>NZ_CP168138.1:682500-5902350 GCF_041956865.1 Pseudomonas sp. LW8
AATGGGTCAGCGACTTATTTTCAGTGGCGAGCTTAACCGAATAGGGGAGGCGTAGCGAAAGCGAGTCTTAATAGGGCGTCTAGTCGCTGGGAATAGACCCGAAACCGGGCGATCTATCCATGGGCAGGTTGAAGGTTAGGTAACACTGACTGGAGGACCGAACCGACTACCGTTGAAAAGTTAGCGGATGACCTGTGGATCGGAGTGAAAGGCTAATCAAGCTCGGAGATAGCTGGTTCTCCTCGAAAGCTATTTAGGTAGCGCCTCATGTATCACTGTAGGGGGTAGAGCACTGTTTCGGCTAGGGGGTCATCCCGACTTACCAAACCGATGCAAACTCCGAATACCTACAAGTGCCGAGCATGGGAGACACACGGCGGGTGCTAACGTCCGTCGTGAAAAGGGAAACAACCCAGACCGTCAGCTAAGGTCCCAAAGTTATGGTTAAGTGGGAAACGATGTGGGAAGGCTTAGACAGCTAGGAGGTTGGCTTAGAAGCAGCCACCCTTTAAAGAAAGCGTAATAGCTCACTAGTCGAGTCGGCCTGCGCGGAAGATGTAACGGGGCTCAAACCATACACCGAAGCTACGGGTATCATCTTCGGATGATGCGGTAGAGGAGCGTTCTGTAAGCCTGTGAAGGTGAGTTGAGAAGCTTGCTGGAGGTATCAGAAGTGCGAATGCTGACATGAGTAACGACAATGGGTGTGAAAAACACCCACGCCGAAAGACCAAGGTTTCCTGCGCAACGTTAATCGACGCAGGGTTAGTCGGTCCCTAAGGCGAGGCTGAAAAGCGTAGTCGATGGAAAACAGGTTAATATTCCTGTACTTCTGGTTATTGCGATGGAGGGACGGAGAAGGCTAGGCCAGCTTGGCGTTGGTTGTCCAAGTTTAAGGTGGTAGGCTGAGATCTTAGGTAAATCCGGGATCTTAAGGCCGAGAGCTGATGACGAGTGTTCTTTTAGAACACGAAGTGGTTGATGCCATGCTTCCAAGAAAAGCTTCTAAGCTTCAGGTAACCAGGAACCGTACCCCAAACCGACACAGGTGGTTGGGTAGAGAATACCAAGGCGCTTGAGAGAACTCGGGTGAAGGAACTAGGCAAAATGGCACCGTAACTTCGGGAGAAGGTGCGCCGGTGAGGGTGAAGGACTTGCTCCGTAAGCTCATGCCGGTCGAAGATACCAGGCCGCTGCGACTGTTTATTAAAAACACAGCACTCTGCAAACACGAAAGTGGACGTATAGGGTGTGACGCCTGCCCGGTGCCGGAAGGTTAATTGATGGGGTTAGCTAACGCGAAGCTCTTGATCGAAGCCCCGGTAAACGGCGGCCGTAACTATAACGGTCCTAAGGTAGCGAAATTCCTTGTCGGGTAAGTTCCGACCTGCACGAATGGCGTAACGATGGCGGCGCTGTCTCCACCCGAGACTCAGTGAAATTGAAATCGCTGTGAAGATGCAGTGTATCCGCGGCTAGACGGAAAGACCCCGTGAACCTTTACTATAGCTTTGCACTGGACTTTGAATTTGCTTGTGTAGGATAGGTGGGAGGCTTTGAAGCGTGGACGCCAGTTCGCGTGGAGCCATCCTTGAAATACCACCCTGGCAACTTTGAGGTTCTAACTCAGGTCCGTTATCCGGATCGAGGACAGTGTATGGTGGGTAGTTTGACTGGGGCGGTCTCCTCCTAAAGAGTAACGGAGGAGTACGAAGGTGCGCTCAGACCGGTCGGAAATCGGTCGTAGAGTATAAAGGCAAAAGCGCGCTTGACTGCGAGACAGACACGTCGAGCAGGTACGAAAGTAGGTCTTAGTGATCCGGTGGTTCTGTATGGAAGGGCCATCGCTCAACGGATAAAAGGTACTCCGGGGATAACAGGCTGATACCGCCCAAGAGTTCATATCGACGGCGGTGTTTGGCACCTCGATGTCGGCTCATCACATCCTGGGGCTGAAGCCGGTCCCAAGGGTATGGCTGTTCGCCATTTAAAGTGGTACGCGAGCTGGGTTTAGAACGTCGTGAGACAGTTCGGTCCCTATCTGCCGTGGACGTTTGAGATTTGAGAGGGGCTGCTCCTAGTACGAGAGGACCGGAGTGGACGAACCTCTGGTGTTCCGGTTGTCACGCCAGTGGCATTGCCGGGTAGCTATGTTCGGGAAAGATAACCGCTGAAAGCATCTAAGCGGGAAACTTGCCTCAAGATGAGATCTCACTGGAACCTTGAGTTCCCTGAAGGGCCGTCGAAGACTACGACGTTGATAGGTTGGGTGTGTAAGCGCTGTGAGGCGTTGAGCTAACCAATACTAATTGCCCGTGAGGCTTGACCATATAACACCCAAGCAATTTGCTGACCTGAAAAGGCACCAGATTGCGGTGTGTGAAGACGAAACGAACCGAAAGTTCGAAATTCACAAACACCTAGCTGTCACATACCCAATTTGCTGAAGCGAGGCCGTCTGGTCCCGAGTCAGTACCCGAATTTCTTGACGACCATAGAGCGTTGGAACCACCTGATCCCATCCCGAACTCAGCAGTGAAACGATGCATCGCCGATGGTAGTGTGGGGTTTCCCCATGTGAGAGTAGGTCATCGTCAAGATTAAATTCCGAAACCCCAATTGCGAAAGCAGTTGGGGTTTTGTTTTGCCTGCGAGAAAGTTCTTACAGCCTTCGCAGACCTCGTCCGGCTGTCACAGCCGGCCGACAATGCTAAGGTTCTGCCTCGGCTTTAGCGATTTTCCAAGGAATCCATATGTCGGACGCCCAGTCCCTCAACGCTGCATTCATGGTGGTTCAGAGCAACAGTCTCGATGAGTTGCGCAGTCTTGTGGTCAGCATCATGCGGCGCTACCCACTGGCACCCCTGGAAAACGAAATCGCTTTGGTGCAAAGCAACGGCATCGCCCAATGGCTCAAACTGGCATTGGCCGAAGATCCTGAAGACGACGACCTTGGCGGTTGCGGGATCGCTGCGGCGATTGACGTTCAACTACCCGGCAGTTTCATGTGGCAGCTGTATCGCATGGTATTGGGACGAGAAGAAATTCCGGCGAAATCCCTGCTCGATAAAGCTCCGCTGACCTGGCGTCTGATGCGCCTCTTGCCACAGGTAATCGATCGCCCCCATTTCGAGCCGCTGCAACGCTTCCTCACTCACGACAGCGATCTGCGCAAGCGCTATCAGTTGTCAGAGCGTCTAGCCGATCTGTTCGACCAATATCAGGTCTACCGGGCTGACTGGCTGGAAGATTGGGCTGAGGGGCGTCATCAACTGCGCAATGTCAGAGGTGAAATAAAGCCGCTGCCAGCGACCAGTTGCTGGCAGGCAGAGTTGTGGCGAGCGCTGCTGGATGACGTCGGCGAACAAGGCATGGCGCAGAGTCGTGCCGGCGTGCATCAACGCTTCATGGAATGCATCAACATACTCGACAAGGCCCCGGCTCCGCTGCCGCCGCGCGTGATCGTCTTTGGCATTTCTTCATTGCCCGCACAAGTTCTTGAAGCGCTCGCCGGTCTGGCACGTTTTAGCCAGGTATTGCTTTGCGTACACAATCCCTGTCGCCATCACTGGGCCGATATCGTCGCCGACAAGGACCTGCTGCGACATCAATACAAGCGGCAACAACGCAAAAGCGGGAT
Organism: Pseudomonas sp. LW8; assembly: GCF_041956865.1. NCBI lineage: Bacteria > Pseudomonadati > Pseudomonadota > Gammaproteobacteria > Pseudomonadales > Pseudomonadaceae > Pseudomonas > Pseudomonas sp. LW8. The sequence continues at coordinate 686,141 of NZ_CP168138.1, forward strand.
GCCAGTTGTACTTGATGCCGAGACCCTGCATCAGCACGCACATCCGTTGCTGGCCGCTTGGGGCAAACAAGGTCGCGACTATATCAACCTGCTCGACAGCTACGACGATCCCAACAGCTACCGCGCAGCCTTTCGTGACGGCCGCATCGACCTGTTCAGCGAAGCCCAGCCGCACAACATGCTTAACCAGCTTCAGGACGACATCCTCGAATTGCGCCCCCTCAACGAGACTCGTGCGCTCTGGCCCGCTGTCGACCTGACGCAGGACCAATCGATCCGGTTTCACATCGCCCACAGTGCCCAGCGTGAAGTCGAAATCCTGCACGATCAACTCCTGGCGCGTTTCAGCGCCGACCCGGCTCTACGCCCACGGGACGTGATCGTGATGGTCCCTGATATCGACAGCTACGCACCGCATATCCGCGCGGTTTTCGGTCAGCTCGATCGATTTGACCCGCGCTTCATTCCGTTCACTTTGGCGGACCAGGGCCAGCGAGGACGTGATCCATTACTAATCGCCGTCGAGCACCTGCTCAAGCTGCCGGACAGCCGTTTCCCGGTCAGCGAGATTCTCGACCTGCTCGATGTTCCAGCTCTGCGTGCTCGCTTTGGCGTAGAGGAACGTGACCTGCCAACCCTACACCGCTGGATCGAGGGCGCCGGCGTGCGTTGGGGCATGAGTGCCGAACAACGGGCCGGTCTCGGATTGCCTGAGGAACTGGAGCAGAACAGCTGGCATTTCGGTCTACGCCGAATGCTGCTGGGCTACGCCGTCGGCAGTGCCGATGCATGTGCAGGTATCGAGCCTTACGACGAAATTGGTGGACTTGATGCTGCCCTGATCGGGCCATTGGTGGCGCTGCTGGATGCCTTGGAAATCGCTCATCAGCAACTCACGCAACCGGCTCAACCGAAAGAGTGGGGGCTGCGCTTGCAGGCGCTGATGCAAGTGTTCTTTCAGGCGAGCAACGAGCACGACGACTACCTGCTGACCCAGCTCGAAGAGCTTCGCGAGACCTGGCTGGAAACCTGCGAGGCGGTCGGCCTGACTGACGAATTGCCGCTGACTGTCGTGCGCGAAGCCTGGCTCGCCGGGCTGGATCAGGGCCGATTGTCGCAACGATTCCTCGCCGGTGCGGTGAATTTCTGCACCTTGATGCCGATGCGTGCCATTCCTTTCAAACTGGTATGTCTGCTGGGCATGAACGACGGCGATTATCCGCGCGCCCAGCCACCGCTGGACTTCGATCTGATGGGCAGCGATTACCGACCTGGGGATCGCTCACGACGTGAAGACGATCGCTACCTGTTACTCGAAGCGCTGTTGTCCGCACGCTCTCAGCTCTATATCAGTTGGGTCGGTCGCAGCATCCGTGACAACAGCGAACGACCTGCCTCGGTGCTCATCGGCCAGTTGCGCGATCACCTCGCCAGCGGCTGGCGTTCAATCGACCCAAGCCAGGATCTATTGGAAACGCTGACCGAAGAACACCCCCTGCAGCCTTTCAGTGCCCGCTATTTCCACGAAGGCGAGCAACTGTTCAGCTACGCCAGCGAGTGGCAGGTGTTACATCAAGAGAAACCGCAGCAAAGCGAAGCACCGTTACTCGCGCCATATGTTCAAGAGGAACCGTTGACGCTGGCATTTCTACAGGACTTTCTGCGTAATCCGGTTCGGCATTTTTTCACACAACGTCTCAAGGTCTATTTCGAGGCGGCGCAAGCGCCGTTGGCAGATGAAGAACCTTTCGTGCTGGACGCCCTACAGCGCTACACGCTGAGCGACAGTTTGCTGGAAGCCGCACTCAGCCAGCCGGACAATATCGATCAGGCGCTGCAAGCCCGGGCGCTGCGCCTGCAAAACAGTGGTCTGCTGCCTATGGCCGGTTTTGGCGAATGCCTACAGCGTGAACTGATCGAACCGCTGCCGGATCTTCTGCAACGTTATCAACAGTTGCTGACGTTATGGCCGACGCCGTTGACCAGTGCGATCCCGGTCAGTCTCGACCTGCAGGGTTTGCGGCTGGAGGGCTGGCTCGCAAACCTGCATCAACGCGCCGATGGCGGCCTGCTGTCGGTCACGACCATTCCCAATAGCATCGGCTCGATCAAAACTCGCAAGTGGCATCGGCTGACCAAATCGTGGGTTACCCATCTGGTCGCCTGCGCCAGCGAGCATGCTCTGACCACGGCATTGGTCGCCAGTGACGACACGTTGTTGCTTGAGCCAATGGAGCGAGACCGAGCGTTGCGTTTGCTCGGTGACCTGCTTCTTGCGTGGCAATCAGGCATGCGCCAGCCCTTGCCGATTGCGATAAAAACCGCGTTCGCCTGGTTGTCTCAAACTGACCCGGTCAAAGCCGAAGCCGCTGCGCGAAAAGCCTATGACGGTGACGGCCAGACCAGCAACGGCGAGCGGCGCGAAAGCCCGGCACTGCTCCGGCAATATCCCGACTTCGATGCATTGTTGGCAGACGAAACCTTCACCGGCTGGTGCGACGCCTTGTACCGCCCATTATTCGAAGCGCCGTGGCGTTCCTCGTCCAGCGAAGGTGCGCGCGCATGAGTACCAAAGCACCGTTGGCTCTGGCCTTCCCGCTGCGCGGCAGTCAGTTGATCGAAGCAAGCGCAGGCACCGGCAAAACCTTCACGATTTCGGCACTTTATCTGCGGTTGATTCTCGGCCATGGCGGCGAGACAAGCGGTTTTGCACGCGAGCTGCTGCCGCCGCAAATCCTCGTAGTGACGTTTACCGACGCTGCTACCAAAGAGTTGCGTGAACGCATTCGGACACGCTTGGCTGAGGCCGCGCGGTTCTTCCGCGATGAAATTACTGCCCCGGACGGATTGATTGCCGAGCTGCGCGATCAGTTCGATCCGCAGCAATGGCCGGGCTGCGCCAACCGCCTCGATATTGCCGCGCAGTGGATGGACGAAGCCGCCGTCTCGACCATTCACAGCTGGTGTCAGCGCATGCTGCGCGAGCATGCGTTCGACAGCGGCAGCCTCTTCACGCAATCCCTGGAAACCGATCACAGCGATCTGCTTGGCGAAGTGTTGCGCGATTACTGGCGACTGTTCTGCTACCCGATGCAGGGCGATGCGCTGAACTGGGTGCGCAGCAATTGGGGTGGCCCCGCAGCGCTGTTGCCTCGGGTACGTGGCTTGTTTGCCAGCGAGCGTGACACCGATGAAGGCAAGGCGCCTGCGGAGCTGATCGCCGAGTGTTTACTGGAGCGGCGGGCGGCGTTGGTCGAACTGAAAGCGCCTTGGCGTGACTGGGCAGACGAGCTGCTTGCTCTCTGCCATGAAGGCGTCGCCAGCAAAACCGTCGATGGCCGCAAAATGCAGGCGCGTTATTTCGAGCCCTGGTTCGAGAAACTCAAGACCTGGGCGGAAGACGAGTCGCTTGAGCAACTGGACATTGGCACCGGCTTCACCCGATTGACGCCCGATGGCATGGCCGAGGCCTGGAAAGGCCAGGCTCCCAGTCATCCGGGGCTGGACGCCATGTCCGGACTCAAGTCGAGCCTGGATACCTTGCCGACGCCCGATGCTGCTGTTCTGCAACACGCTGCCAAGTGGGTCGGCGCGCGTTTTGAAGAAGAGAAGCGCCGTCGCGCAGAAATGGGGTTCGACGACATGTTGCTGCGTCTGGATGCCGCGCTGCAATCGGAGGGCGGCGAGCGTCTGGCAACGCTGATCCGCGAGCAGTTCCCGGTCGCGCTGATCGACGAATTCCAGGACACCGACCCGGTTCAGTACCGCATCTTCGAGAGCATTTACCGCATTGAAGACAATCACCCTGACACCGGCCTGTTCCTGATCGGCGACCCCAAGCAGGCGATCTATGCCTTTCGTGGTGCCGACATCTACACCTATCTGCGCGCACGTCAGGCCACTACCGGCCGTTTGCATACACTAGGCACCAACTTCCGCTCCAGCCACGGCATGGTGACAGCGGTCAATCACGTGTTCGAACGCGCCGAGTCCCGAGAGCAGGGACGAGGCGCGTTTTTGTTTCGCGAAAGAAATGGCGAGAACCCGGTACCGTTCCTCCCGGTCGAGTCTCAGGGACGCAAGGAAACGCTGCGGATTGCCGGGCAAGACGTCGCGGCACTCAATGTCTGGCTACTGCCTAGCGATCAGCCGCTGTCCGGCGCGGTTTATCGCCAGCAAATGGCCGCCGCCTGCGCCAGTCAAATCACCGCACTGCTCAATGGCGGGCAAACCGGCAGCGCTGGTTTCTTTCAAGCAGACGACTTCAAAGGTTTACGCCCTTCGGACATCGCGATCCTCGTCCGCGACGGTAAGGAAGCCCAAGCCGTACGCGCCGAACTCGCCGCCAGAGGTGTGCGCAGTGTTTATCTCTCGGACAAGGATTCGGTGTTTGCCGCCCAAGAGGCGCACGATCTGCTGGCATGGCTGAAGGCTTGCGCCGAACCCGATGTCGAACGCTCGCTCAAGGCTGCGCTGGCTTGTACCACATTGAACCTGCCGCTGATCGAACTGGAGCGCCTGAACCAGGATGAAATGGTCTGGGAAGCCCGGGTCATGCAGTTCCGCGGCTATAGAGAGCTCTGGCGTAAACAGGGCGTGTTGCCGATGTTGCGACGCCTGCTTCACGACTTCCACCTGCCGCAAACCCTGATGCAGCGCAGTGACGGCGAGCGCGTGCTGACCAACCTTTTGCACCTGTCGGAGCTGATGCAGCAAGCCGCTGCTGAACTGGACGGCGAGCAAGCGTTGATCCGCCATCTGGCCGAGCTGCTGGCACTGTCCGGTCAGGCCGGTGAAGAGCAGATTCTGCGTCTGGAAAGCGACGAGCAACTGGTTAAAGTGGTGACCATCCACAAATCCAAGGGGCTGGAATATCCGCTGGTGTTCCTGCCATTCATTTGCTCGGCGAAACCGGTGGATGGCAGCCGTTTGCCGCTGCATTACCACGACGTTGCGGGCAAGGCGCAGATCAGCCTCAAGCCGACCCCCGAGTTGATCGCGCTGGCTGACGATGAGCGTCTGGCCGAAGATCTGCGTCTTCTGTATGTCGCGTTAACCCGCGCGCAGCATGCCTGTTGGCTGGGCGTCACTGATCTCAAGCGCGGCAATAACAACAGCTCGGTGCTGCACCTGTCGGCGTTGGGTTATTTGCTCGGTGGCGGTGCCGCTTTGGGCGAGTCCAGCGAACTGAATCGCTGGCTGCGGGATCTGCAGCAAGACTGCCCGGCCATCGGCATCGGCGAAATGCCTCAGCCCACTGACGAGCATTACCAACCGCCGCGCAATGAAGCAGTGCTACGAGCGACGCTACGGCCCAAGCGCAAAGCCAGTGAAAACTGGTGGATCGCTTCCTATAGCGCTTTGCGCATCAGCGACATATTGAGCGTCGGCAGCGATGAAGCACCGGACAGTCCGCAGGCGCAAAAGCTCTTCGACGACGAGCGCCTCGATCCCGACGCGCCACATGAAATCAGCAGCGGTGGCGCCGATATCCACCGTTTTCCTCGCGGACCGAATCCCGGCACGTTTTTGCATGGCTTGCTCGAATGGGCGGGCGCTGAAGGTTTTTCGGTTACCCGCGAAGCGCTGGAAGATGCAATTGCCCGGCGTTGCAACCTGCGCGGCTGGCAAGGCTGGATCACCACGCTGACTGACTGGCTGCAGCATTTGCTCAAGTCACCGTTGCCGATCGCTGGCGGGCAACCGCCGGTGGTTCTTGAGCAGTTGAAGCAATACCGCGTCGAGATGGAGTTCTGGTTTGCCAGCCACAAAGTCGACGTGCTCAAGCTCGACGAACAGGTGCGCCAGCACACCCACAATGGCGTCGCCCGGGTGTCGGCGGAGCCGGTACAACTCAACGGCATGTTCAAGGGCTTTATCGACCTGACCTTCGAGCACGCTGGCCGCTATTACGTCGCCGATTACAAATCCAATTGGCTCGGCGTGGATGATCAGGCCTACACGGTGCAGGCGATGGAGCAGTCGATCCTCGACAACCGTTATGACCTGCAATACGTGCTGTATCTGCTGGCACTGCATCGCCAGTTGAAGGCGCGGCTGGCGGATTACGATTACGACCGTCACATCGGCGGGGCGCTGTATCTGTTTCTGCGCGGTACGCGTGCGGAAAGTCGTGGCATGTACTTCGTGCGTCCGCCACGGGAATTGATCGAACGCCTCGACCGGATGTTCCAGGGCAAACCCGAACCCAAGTCCGAACCCGCCTGGGAACAGGGAGTCCTGCTATGAGCCGCACATTCGCCGATCTGCTGCCGACGCCGCTGGAAGCGGACAGCCTGTCGAAACTCTCGCCGCTGACCCGCGCCGATGATTTGCTGTTGTTGCTGAGCCGTTGGGTCGAGCGCGGCTGGCTGCGCGCGCTGGACCGCGCCTTTGTCGCGTTCCTGCATGAACTCGAGCCCGAGACCGATCCGCTGGTGTTGCTCGCGGCGGCGTTGACCAGTCACCAACTCGGCCATGGTCATGTGTGTCTGGACCTGTTTGAAACCCTCAAGGCGCCGGATTTTGCACTGTCATTGCCGCCCGAAGGCGACGTGCAGGGCGGTGTGTTGCTGCTGCCCTCGCAACTGCTCGAAACGCTCGATGGAGCCCATTGGTGCAAAGTGCTGGCAAGCAGTCCATTGGTGGCCCTGGTCGCTGACCCGAGTGAAACAGCGCAGACACGTCCGCTGGTGCTGTCCTCGAAACGCCTGTACCTGCGCCGCTACTGGACCTACGAACGCCGCATCGATGCAGCGTTGCGCCAACGCTTGATGCAGCAGGAGCCGACGCCGGATGATCTGCCGCAGCGTCTGAACGAATTGTTCGGCGGCGCGGAATCCGCAGCTGTCATCGATTGGCAAAAACTCGCCTGCGCCATCGCTACGCGCAGCGCCTTCAGCATCATCACTGGCGGCCCGGGCACCGGGAAAACCACCACGGTGGTGCGCTTGCTCGCGTTGCTGCAGGCACCGGCCGTCGAGGCTGGCCATCCGCTGCGCATTCGTCTGGCGGCACCGACCGGCAAGGCCGCTGCGCGTCTGACCGAGTCGATCAGTCAGCAAGTGCAATCACTGCAGGTCGCCGAAGCGGTGCGCGCGGCGATCCCCAGCGATGTGACCACCGTGCACCGTCTGCTCGGCAGTCGACCGGGCACCCGGCATTTCCGTCACCATGCCGGCAACCGCCTGCCGCTGGATGTGCTGGTGGTCGATGAAGCGTCGATGATCGACCTGGAAATGATGGCCAACCTCCTCGACGCCATGCCGGCCCATGCTCGGCTGGTGCTGCTGGGCGACAAGGATCAGTTGGCCTCGGTCGAGGCGGGCGCGGTGCTGGGCGATCTGTGCCGTGACGCCGAGGGCGGTTGGTACAGCCCGCAAACGCGACAATGGCTGGAGTCTGTCAGTGGCGAGTCGTTGCAGGGTAGCGGTTTGCATGAAGACTGCGACGGCACCCATCCGTTGGCGCAACAAGTGGTGATGCTGCGTCACTCGCGCCGCTTCGGCGAGGGCAGCGGTATCGGTCAGCTCGCGCGCCGGGTCAATCAGCAATTGGCCGATGAGGCGCGACAGTTGCTCGCCGCTGGCGGCTACGACGACGTGTATTCGCTGCCGCTCAAAGGCGAACACGATCACAAGCTCGAACGCCTGTTGCTCGAAGGTCACGGCAACGGCCCGCAAGGTTACCGCCATTACCTGAGCGTATTGCGCGATCAGCGTCCACCGTCAACGCGGCCACTTGAGCATGCGGACTGGATCGATTGGGCGCGCGAAGTCTTGCAGGCGTTCGACACGTTCCAGTTGCTGTGCGCGGTGCGCAAAGGGCCATGGGGCGTTGAAGGTCTGAACCAGCGCATTACCACTGCATTGCTCAAGGCGCGTCTGATCGAGAGCGATCAGCAGTGGTATGAAGGTCGGCCGGTGCTGATGACACGCAACGACTATGGTCTGGGCCTGATGAACGGCGACATCGGTATCGCCCTGAAACTGCCCGAGCGTGAAGGCGCAGAAATCGGCAAAACGGTTCTGCGCGTGGCCTTTCCGCGTAACGATGGTCAGGGCGGCGTGCGCTTCGTGTTGCCGAGTCGACTCAATGATGTCGAAACCGTGTACGCCATGACGGTGCACAAGTCCCAGGGTTCGGAGTTCGCCCACACGGCGCTGATCCTGCCGGATGCGCTGAATCCGGTACTGACCAAGGAGTTGATCTACACCGGAATCACTCGCGCCCGGCACTGGTTCACCTTGATCGAGCCGCGTGCCGGCGTGTTTGAAGAGGCGGTGCTGCGCAAGGTCAAGCGGCTGAGCGGGCTGATGCTGGAGCTGGAGGAGGGTGCCGAGCTTCGGGGATGAACCGCTGGATGATCAGCAACGATTACTGACCAACCGGTCAGAGGCAGGCGCCTCGCTGGCGTTTCGGCGCTGTGCTATCGTTGCGGCATCATTTCGTTACGCTCCAAGAGAATCACTCCATGAAGGTGGCCGTCTGGGCGACACAGCGTGTGGTGGCCTGCCAGCACGCATTGCTGATCGTTTTGCTCTGGTTGTTCACGGGCAGCGCCATCGCCCAAGCGCAAACCGGGCCGGCCGAGCAACGGGCCAAAGCGGTCACACAAGTGGTTCTTGGCATCCTCAGTTATGCACGCTGGCCGGTGGAACCAGCGCAATTGCGTCTGTGCATCGTCGGCCCCACCGAATACACCGATGACCTGGTCAAAGGCACCACCCAAGCCACGGGGCGACCGGTGGCTGTGCGGCGCCTGCTGGCAGACAACCCGGCCATCGTCAGCGAATGCGATGCGGTGTACATCGGCAAGCTGACCGCCGACGAACGCAGTCGCCTGTTCGCATCGTTGATCGGGCATCCAGTGCTGAGCATCAGTGAAGCCGACGATCAATGCACCGTCGGCAGTCTGTTCTGCCTGCGCGTCGGCGATGAACAAGTGTCGTTCGAGGTCAATCTCGACTCCGTGGCTCGCAGTGGTGTGCGCATTCACCCCAGCGTGTTGCAGTTGTCCCGTCGCAAAGCGGCGGCGCCATGAAGCTGTTCAGTTGGAAGGCTCGCCCGACCCTGGGCTCGGTCATTGGCCGTGGGCATTTGATTGTCGCGCTGGTGGCGGTAGCGATGGCCAGTGTTTCGCTGACCTTGCTGGGCGTGCTCGCGCTGCGGGTGTATGCCGATCACAACCTGCATTTGATCGCCCGTTCTATCAGCTACACCGTCGAAGCGGCCGTCGTGTTCAATGACAAAGCGGCGGCAACCGAGGCGCTGGCGATCATCGCCGCCACCGAGGAAGTAGCGGATGCCCGAGTGCTCGACGCGCAAGGCCAATTGATCGCGCAATGGCAGCGCGCCGAAACCGGCTTGTTCTCCGAGCTGGAAATGCAGATCACCCGCGCTCTTCTGGAAAAACCGGTCAGCCTGCCGATCGAGCATCAGGACCGCGAAATCGGTCGCGTCCTGCTCATCGGTCACGGCGGCAGCCTGATGCGCTTCCTGCTCAGCGGCCTGGCCGGGATTGTGCTCTGCACCGCGATCAGCGCCTGGGTCGCGCTCTATCTGGCGCGGCGGCAGTTGCGCGCGATCATCGGCCCGTTGCACAGCCTCGCCGCCGTCGCCCACGCCGCGCGCAGTGAGCGAGCGCTGGATCGGCGCGTGCCGCCGGCGCAAATCGCTGAACTGGATAATCTGGGCAATGACTTCAATGCCTTGCTCGGCGAACTCGAGTCGTGGCAAACCCATCTGCAAAACGAAAACGAAACTCTCGCTCACCAAGCGACCCACGACAGCCTCACCGGTTTGCCCAACCGCGCGTTTTTCGAAGGCCGCTTGATGCGCGCCTTGCGCAACGGCAAAAAACACGATGAGCGGGTCGCCGTGCTGTTTCTCGACAGCGACCGCTTCAAAGGTATCAACGATAACTTCGGCCACGCCTCGGGCGACGCCGTGCTGGTGGCCATCGCCAATCGCGTGCGAGCGCAATTGCGCGAGGATGATCTGGTCGCGCGGCTGGGCGGCGACGAGTTCGCCGTGCTGCTTGCGCCACTGCACACGGTCGAAGACGCTGAGCACATCGCTGACAAGATTCTCGCCAGCATGGACATGCCGATCACCCTGCCCGGCGACAGCAGTGTGGTGACCTCGCTGAGTATCGGCATCGCCGTTTACCCCGATCATGGCGCCACGCCGGGTGCCTTGCTCAACGCAGCCGACGCGGCAATGTACCAGGCCAAGCGCCTGTCGCGTGGCGCGCAATTCACCGCCGGGTCGGAGCGCCCGGTCGATTCCGTTCACACCAGGAGCTGATGTCCGTGTTCACTCTTCCCGTTCGACTTTTTTCCGCATTGCTGATGATCGCCGCGCTGACCCTGAGCGGTTGCCAGACCGCCCCGCAGAAAGGCCTGACACCGGCGCAGGTCGCCGTGCTCAAACAGCAGGGTTTCGAGTTGACCGACGACGGCTGGGAGTTCGGCTTGTCGGGCAAAGTGCTTTTTGGCAGCGATGTCGAAAGCCTGAACGCAGCCAGCACGGAAATCGTCGAACGCATCGGCAAGGCGTTGCTCGGCGTGGGGATCGAGCGCGTTCGGGTAGATGGCCACACCGATGCGTCCGGCAAGGAAACCTACAATCAGCAACTGTCGCTGCGCCGGGCCAAGAGCGTCGCCAACGTCCTCGGCACGGTCGGCATGAAGCAGGAAAACATCCAGCTGCAAGGCCTGGGCAGCAGCGAACCGGTGGCTTCCAACGACACCGCAGCGGGGCGCACGGAAAATCGCCGGGTGTCGATCGTGGTCAGCGCCGACTAATCGGCAAAGCGCATCTCCCGCGTTTCACCCATCAACAACGCCTGATTACGTTCAGTCACCTCACGGATGTAATCCCACAACAACGTAATCCGCTTCAACTTGCGCAAATCCTCCCGGCAGTACATCCAGAACTGCCGGGTGATGTCGATTTCCTCCGGCAGCACCGGCAGCAATCGCGGGTCTTGTGCGGCGAGAAAGCACGGCAGGATCGCCAGCGAGCGCCCCTGCTGTGCGGCGACGTATTGCGCGATCACGCTGGTGCTGCGCAAGTTTGCGCTGGCGCCGGGCAGCACGTTGGCCAGGTAGAGCAGCTCCGAGCTGAACGCCAGGTCGTCCACATAACTGATGAATTGATGCTTGCTCAAATCGGCCGGGCGGCGGATCGGTGGGTGTTTGTCCAGATAGTCCTGGGTTGCGTACAGCTGCAAACGGTAGTCGCAGAGTTTGCAGCAGACGTACGGCCCGTGCTCCGGCCGCTCGAGGGCGATGACGATGTCGGCCTCGCGCTTGGACAGGCTGATGAAGTGCGGCAGCGGCAGGATGTCCACCGAGATTGCCGGGTAGGCGTCGACGAAATGGCTCAGTTGCGGGGTGATGAAAAAACTGCCGAAGCCTTCGGTGCAGCCCATGCGCACATGGCCGGACAGGGCCACGCCCGAGCCCGAAACCTGCTCGCAAGCCATGTGCAATGTGCTTTCGATCGACTCGGCATAACCGAGCAAGCGCTGGCCTTCAGTGGTCAGGACGAAGCCGCTGGTGCGGGATTTCTCGAACAGTAATGTGCCGAGCGCCGCTTCCAGCGAACTGATCCGTCGCGACACCGTGGTGTAGTCGACGGCCAGGCGTTTGGCGGCGGTGCTGGCCTTGCGGGTGCGGGCGACTTCGAGGAAAAACTTCAGGTCGTCCCAGTTCAGCGAGCCTAGCGAGGTGATGTTTTTTTGCATGATGGTCGGGCTTATATGTGCGTTCTTATTAGAAGTTTGCACATCTATACTCCAAAAACAGTCCGACAACCAATTCGCGACACACGCCTCATCTCAAGGCGAACCTTTCGCCTTGGCTCCTACGATAAAAACAAGTTCTGGAGACCAGCATGAACGCATCGCTTACGCCCAACGACACCACGCTGCAAAAGGTCAAACTGCTGATCGACGGCGAGTGGGTCGAGTCGCAGACCACCGAGTGGCACGACATCGTCAACCCGGCCACCCAGCAAGTGCTGGCCAAGGTTCCGTTCGCCACCGCCGCTGAGGTCGATGCCGCTGTCAGCGCCGCCCAGCGCGCGTTCCAGACCTGGAAACTGACCCCGATCGGCGCGCGGATGCGCATCATGCTCAAGTTGCAAGCGCTGATCCGCGAGCACTCCAAACGCATCGCCGTCGTCCTGAGCGCCGAGCAGGGCAAGACCATTGCTGACGCCGAAGGCGATATTTTCCGTGGCCTGGAAGTGGTCGAACACGCGTGCTCGATCGGCACCCTGCAAATGGGTGAATTCGCCGAGAACGTCGCCGGCGGCGTCGACACTTACACTCTGCGCCAGCCGATCGGCGTCTGCGCCGGCATCACGCCGTTCAACTTCCCGGCGATGATTCCGCTGTGGATGTTCCCGATGGCGATCGCCTGCGGCAACACCTTTGTCCTGAAGCCTTCGGAACAGGATCCGCTGTCGACCATGTTGCTGGTGGAGCTGGCGATCGAAGCGGGCGTCCCTGCTGGCGTGCTCAACGTGGTTCACGGCGGCAAGGATGTGGTCGATGGTCTGTGCACGCACAAAGACATCAAAGCCGTGTCGTTCGTCGGTTCGACCGCTGTCGGCACCCACGTTTATGACCTGGCCGGTAAACACGGCAAACGCGTGCAGTCGATGATGGGCGCGAAAAACCACGCTGTGGTACTGCCGGACGCCAATCGCGAGCAAGCGCTGAATGCCTTGGTCGGCGCCGGTTTCGGTGCGGCCGGGCAACGTTGCATGGCCACGTCGGTGGTGGTGCTGGTCGGTGCCGCAAAACAGTGGCTGTCAGACCTGAAAGCGCTGGCGCAGAAGCTCAAGGTCAACGCCGGCAGCGAGCCGGGCACCGATGTCGGTCCGGTGATTTCGAAAAAGGCCAAGGCGCGGATTCTCGAACTGATCGAAAGCGGCATCAAGGAAGGCGCCAAGCTTGAACTCGATGGTCGCGACATCAGTGTGCCGGGCTACGAGCAGGGCAACTTTGTCGGCCCGACCCTGTTCTCCGGTGTGACCACCGACATGCAGATATACACCCAGGAAATCTTCGGCCCGGTGCTGGTGGTGCTGGAAGTCGACACCCTCGACCAGGCGATTGCGCTGGTCAACGCCAATCCTTTCGGCAACGGCACTGGCCTGTTCACCCAGAGCGGTGCGGCGGCGCGTAAATTCCAGACGGAAATCGACGTCGGTCAGGTCGGTATCAACATCCCGATTCCGGTACCGGTACCGTTCTTCAGCTTCACCGGCTCGCGCGGTTCGAAACTCGGCGACCTCGGCCCGTACGGCAAGCAAGTGGTGCAGTTCTACACGCAGACCAAAACGGTCACGGCGCGCTGGTTCGATGATGACAGCGTCAACGACGGCGTGAACACCACCATCAACCTGCGCTGAGGATTCGATCATGAAAATCGCATTTATCGGGCTGGGCAACATGGGCGCGCCGATGGCGCGCAACCTGATCAAGGCCGGCCACTCCCTGAACCTGGTCGACCTGAACAAAACCGTGCTGGCGGAACTCGAGCAACTGGGCGGCACCATCCGCGCTTCGGCCCGCGAGGCGGCGGAAGATGCCGAACTGGTGATCACCATGCTCCCGGCCGCGGTGCATGTGCGCAGTGTCTGGCTGGGTGAAGAGGGCGTGCTCGCTGGCATTCGCCAAGGCGTGCCGGCGGTGGATTGCAGCACCATCGATCCGCAGACCGCCCGCGATGTCGCAGCGGCCGCCGCCAAACACGGCGTGGCCATGGCCGATGCGCCGGTCTCTGGCGGCACTGGCGGTGCGACGGCCGGGACCTTGACCTTTATGGTTGGCGCTACCCCAGAACTGTTCGCCACCCTGCAACCGGTGCTGGCGCAGATGGGCCGCAACATTGTGCATTGCGGTGAAGTCGGCACCGGCCAGATCGCCAAGATCTGCAACAACCTGCTGCTGGCAATCTCGATGGTCGGCGTCAGTGAAGCGATGGCGTTGGGCGATGCGCTGGGGATCGACACCGGTGTGCTGGCCGGAATCATCAACAGCTCGACCGGCCGTTGCTGGAGTTCGGAGATGTACAACCCGTGGCCGGGCATCGTCGAAACGGCGCCGGCCTCGCGCGGTTATACCGGTGGTTTCGGCGCGGAGCTGATGCTCAAGGATCTTGGGCTGGCGACGGAAGCGGCGCGGCAGGCGCATCAACCGGTGGTGCTCGGCGCGGTGGCGCAGCAGTTGTATCAGGCGATGAGCCAGCGCGGTGACGGTGGGAAAGACTTCTCGGCGATCATCAACAGCTATCGCAAGCCGCAGTAACGCGATCAGCCCTTTGTGGCGAGGGGATTTATCCCCGTTGGGTTGCGCAGCAGCCACCTGGATTGTGTCAGGTAAACCGAGTGCTCAGGGTTTGCGACTGCTGCGCAGTCGAGCGGGGATGAATCCCCTCGCCACAGGTTTTAGCAACGCCGGGACATTTGCCGGGAAATCACGTCGGGTGATTTCCCGGCTTTTTTGCATCAGGCGAAGACGAAATACTTGCGCACGGTCTCGACCACTTCCCACGTGCCCTTCATGCCCGGCTCAACGACGAAGATATCGCCGGCGCGCAGGTGGATCGGCGCCATGCCGTCCGGGGTGATCACGCAGTAGCCTTCCTGGAAATGGCAGTACTCCCACTTCACATAATCGACGCGCCACTTGCCCGGTGTGCAGATCCAGGTGCCCATGATCTTGCTGCCGTCTTCGCTGGTGTAGGCATTGAGGTTGACGGTGTGCGGGTCGCCTTCGAGTTTTTCCCATTTGCAGGCGTCGAGCACTGGCAGCGGGTGGGTGTCGCGCAGAACGGTGATAGGGGCGGTCGCGGTCATGGGGACTCCGGGCAGGTGGACTTGAGAATTGAAGTCGCACCCTATAGCGGCCGGTCGCCGCTCAGTTGTCTGGGGTCGACATCGGAGTGCTCAGAAACGCGCGCAGCGCTGAGCGCTTGTAACAATGCCTGGGCATAACCCGGCAGCGCGGCGAAGTCTCTCGCGCAGAGCAATAACGTGCGGCGCGCCCACGGTTCATTGAGCGCCACACATTTGAAGCGTTCGACCGTCGCGCGTTCGACAGCGGCCAAGGGCACGATGGCCAGTCCCGCCCCTCGGGCGACCATACGCATCGCGCCATCAAAACCATCGGCGCGAATGCGCACCTGCATCCGCGCGCCGCTGTGCAGCGCCTGTTCTTCCAGATAAATCGCCAATGCGCTGTCGGCGCTCAATCCGACAAAATCGTGCTGCAACGCGTCGCTGAAACTGACCTCGGCAACGTCAGACAACGGGTGATCAAGCGGCAGAATCAGCACCAGCGGATCATCACGAAACGCCTGGGTCTGCAGGCCGTTGGTGTCGACCGCGTCGGACACAATCCCCAGATCCGCTGCGCCTTCACGCAAGGCATGAGTAATTCGCGCACTGGGCAGTTCCTGTAGATCGATGTCGAGATTGGGATGGCTGCGCAGGAAATCCGCGAGCACTTCCGGAAGGTACTCGGTAATCGCCGTGGTGTTGCATAACAGCCGCACCTGGCCTTTGACGCCATGCGCATAATCGGCCAGATCCTGCTGCATGCGTTCGGCCTGTTGCAAAAGAATGCGCGCATGGCGGGCGAGGGCTTTACCGGCCGGGGTCGGGGTGACGCCACGCCGACCACGTTCGAGGAATTCGGCGCCCAGCGAGGCTTCCATCGCGCGGATTCGGGCGCTGGCGGCGGCTAGGGACAAGTGGCTGCGGGCGGCGCCGGCGGTGATGTTGCCAGTGTCGAGAATGTGCAGGTAGAGGCGCAGGTCGGTGAGGTCGAAGTGCATGGGGTTTGCCTGTGGTTTCGCGGTGGCTGGGCTGGCCCTTTCGCGAGCAGGCTCGCTCCCACAGGGACTTATGTACAGCGCAGATCCCGTGTGGGAGCGAGCCTGCTCGCGAAGAGGTCAGATGCCTCAAAGCCGATGTCAGCCTCTTGCAAAGGAAGAGGCTGCCTAAGTATATGGCAGATTTTCCCCCAGCCCGGATCAGTGCACATTACCCCAATGCACACACTGACCGACTTCTACCAAACCCTCGGCCTGACCCTTTCTCTACTGGTCATCGCCACCTTCCTCCTCGCCGGCACGGTCAAAGGCGTGATCGGCCTCGGCCTGCCCACTGTCGCGATGGGCCTGCTCGGTCTGGCTATGGCGCCGGCGCAGGCAGCCGCGCTGTTGATCATTCCGGCGACCCTCACCAATTTCTGGCAACTGGCCTTCGGTGGTCACCTGAAAAGCTTGATCAAACGCCTCTGGCCCATGCTGCTGCTGATCTTCCTCGGCACCGGCATCGGCACCCTCTGGCTCGGCATGGCCGGCGGCCATTGGGTGGTGCGCGGACTTGGCGCGGCGCTGTTGCTGTATGCATTGAGCGGATTGTTCTTGCCCACGCTACACGTCAAATCCGCGCATGAATCGTGGCTCGGCCCGCTGAGTGGCCTGATCACCGGCGTCATCACCTCCGCCACCGGCGTCTTCGTGATTCCGGCGGTGCCGTACCTGCAAGCGCTGGGGCTGAGCCGCGATGAGCTGGTGCAGGCGCTCGGCCTGTCCTTCACCGTCTCGACCCTGGCGCTGGCCGCTGGGCTGCTCTGGCACGGCGCACTCGGCGGTAGCGAATTGAGCGCCTCGCTGCTGGCGCTGATCCCGGCCATGCTTGGCATGTGGCTCGGTCAGTGGCTGCGTCAGCGCATCAGTGCGGTGCTGTTCAAGCGGGTGTTCTTTATCGGACTGGGCGCGCTCGGCGCCCATTTGCTGATCAGCGGCTAGCCGACGATTCGCTGAGCATGTCGATCGCGCGGATATCGAAATCGCGCTCCAGATAGTCCATGCGCCTGGCGAAAAACGCTTTCATGTGCGGCAATGCCGAGTGCTCATCCAGATGCGCCTGGCTGGCCCAGATCTCGTAGAAGATAAACAGTGTCGGATCCTGCTGGTCGCGCAGCATGTGGTACTCGATGCAGCCCGGTTCGGCGCGGCTCGGCTCGACGTAAGCGCGGAACAGCGCTTCGAATTCGGCGGCTTTTTCCGGGCGGGTCTTGGCGTGCAGGATAAAACCCTGGCGTTCACTCATCACAACTTCCTCAAAAGCAGAAAGCGGCGATGCTACGGCAACAATTGGCGATCGATTCGTGCGTTTTGATCAAATGTATTTTGCGTCGATGTGGCTGTTTCCGCGCGAGATCGATGGTTAATCTGCGGCCATTCCAATTCTTGATTCAATCCAGCCTCAAAGGCTGCGCCGAGGTTTTCCGATGAAGAAAGTGCTGTTGCTCAATGGCGGTAAAAAATTCGCCCATTCCGATGGCCGCTACAACGCCACCTTGCACGAAACCGCGCTGAGCGTGCTCGATCGCGGCGGTGTCGACGTCAAGACCACGTTTATCGACGAGGGCTATGACGTTGCCGAAGAAGTGGCGAAATTCCTCTGGGCCGACGTGATCATTTATCAGATGCCGGGCTGGTGGATGGGCGCGCCGTGGACGGTGAAAAAGTACCTCGACGAAGTCTTCACCGAAGGTCACGGCAGCCTCTACGCCAGCGACGGCCGCACCCGTTCCGATGCTTCGCAGAAGTACGGCAGTGGCGGTCTGATTCAGGGCAAGCAATACATGCTGTCGCTGACCTGGAACGCGCCGCAGCAAGCCTTCGATGACCCGACTGATTTCTTCGAAGCCAAAGGCGTGGACGCGGTGTACTTCCCGTTCCACAAGGCCAACGAGTTTCTGGGCATGACCGCGCTGCCGACCTTCCTCTGCGTCGACGTAATGAAGCGTCCGAATATCGAAAACGATGTGGCGCGTTATGAGCAGCATCTGACTGAGGTGTTTGGCCTCAAGGCTTGAGGCTTTCAGGCTAATATCGGGGTCACAGCAAAAGATCGCAGCCTTCGGCAGCTCCTGCAGAGGGCATGGCGATTGGTTGCGATCTTGGCGATTCCAAAGAGGACACCCGTGAAAGCCAGATCCGATGAGTTGCAGATTTTCGTCTGCGTGATCGAGTGCGGTTCGATTTCCGCCGCCGCCGAGCAGGTCGGCCAGACGCCGTCGGCCGTCAGTCGCACGCTGTCGAAGCTCGAAGCCAAGCTCGACACCACGCTGATCAACCGCACCACGCGACGCATGGACCTGACCGAGGAGGGCAAGTATTTCTTCGAACAGGCCAAGTTGATTCTCGACCAGATGGATCAACTCGAAGAACGCCTGTCCTCGCGCCAGCAGACCCCATCCGGGCGCCTGCGCATCAACGCTGCCTCGCCGTTCATGCTCCACGCCATCGTTCCCTACATCGACGAATTCCGGCAGCTGTACCCGGACATCCTGCTCGAACTCAACAGCAATGACCTGATCATTGACCTGCTGGAACAAAGCACCGACGTCGCCATCCGCATCGGCACCCTCGCCGATTCGACGCTGCACGCGCGTTCGCTCGGTTGCAGTCCGTTGATGATTGTTGCCAGCCCCGCCTATTTGAAAAAGCACGGTGCGCCACGACAAGTGGCGGATTTGAGCGAACACACGTTGCTCGGCTTTACCCAGAACGAAGGCCTCAACCAGTGGCCGCTGCGCTATGTGCATGGCGACCGTTGGCCGATCACCCCGGCAATCAGCGCCTCCAGTGGTGAGACCGTGCGCCATTTGGCACTGGAAGGGCAGGGCATTGCCTGTCTGTCGCACTTCATGACCATCGACGACATCCGCGCCGGACGCCTGAAAGTCCTGCTCGGTGAATTCAACAGTGGCTATCGCCAGCCGATCAACGCCGTGTACTACCGCAACTCGCAACTGGCGTTGCGCATTCAGTGTTTCCTCGACTTTATCCAGGGCAAACTCGCCGCCTATGCCAGCGCCGAATTCAAGGGCTGATTCGTGATCCCTGCGCAAGAGTGAATTGGCCGAGGGCGGGTTTTTCGCCGGGTTTCATCGGCCGATACTCGCTGCATCACTTATTCACGCAGGGAGTTTCTCCATGAACGTATTCGTCACCGGCGCTGCCGGTTTTATCGGCGGTTCCATCGCCACCGGCCTGGTGCAGGCCGGGCACACAGTTACAGGTCTGGTGCGCAGCGCCGAGCAGGCTGATGAGCTGAAAGCATTGGGCATGAACGCGCTGATCGGCACCCTTGATGACAGCCAGTTGCTGGCGCAACAGGCGCGTGCCGCCGATGCGGTGATCAATGCTGCGAGCAGCGATCATCGCGGTGCGGTTGAAGCGTTGCTCGACGCTTTGCGCGGTTCTAATAAAGTCTTTCTGCACACCAGCGGTTCGAGCATCGTTGGCGATGCCTCCGGCGGCAAATCCAGCGATGTCATTTATTACGAAGACCACCTGCCGGAACCGACTGTCGATAAGGCCGATCGCGTAGCCATCGACAACCTGGTGCTCGCTGCGTCGAAGGATGGCGTGAACTCGGCGGTGATCTGCAACACCTTGATTTACGGCCACAGCCTGGGCGTCAAACGCGACAGCGTGCAATTGCCGCGACTGCTCAAGCAGGCGCGCAAAAGCGGCGTCGTTCGCCACGTCGGGACAGGGCAGAACATCTGGTCCAACGTGCACATCGAAGACGTCGTCGCCTTGTATCTGCTGGCGCTGACCAGGAATGTGCCGGGCACTTTCTACTTTGTCGAGAGCGGTGAAGCCTCGTTCATCGACATGACCACCGCCATGGCCGAAGCCCTCGATCTGGGCAAACCGCAAGACTGGCCATTGCCTGACGCCGAAGCCGAATGGGGCTACGAAATGGCCAACTACGGCCTCGGTTCCAACAGCCGCGTACGCGGCAAACACGCCCGGGAACTGCTGGGCTGGACGCCGAAGCGCACGTCGGTGGTTGAATGGATTCGTAACGAAATGGTGTGAGTCCAGCGCGCACCGAGTGAAGCCATTCGCGAGCAGGCTCGCTCCCACAGGTGACCGCGTTCTGCCTGGAAAAATGTAATTCCTGTGGGAGCTGGCTTGCCAGCGATAGCGGTGGATCAGTCGCCACCCATGTTGAACGTGGCGCCGTCATCGCTGGCAAGCCAGCTCCCACAGGGACTTTGTGGTGGCCAGGAAGCCATGAAAATCCCGCCCTCCGATTTTCATTAATCACGACACCCCATACCCATCAGCGACACCTCTTGTCTCTCCACGAAAATTACTTTCATGCGGTTTGAAATCTCTATCTCGAAATGATTTATGAGTTTCACAACCCATTCGAACGTGACCCTTTCGAGGAGTACCGCATGACGCCTTCCTTCGGCTATTGGCTGCTGGTCTACGCCGCTGTGGCCATCATCGCGCTGATCGTGTTGATCGCCCGTTACCGGCTCAATCCGTTCATTGTCATCACCCTGATTTCCCTGGGCCTGGCGCTGGTGGCCGGGATGCCGCCGTCGGCTGTGGTGGGTGCGTATGAGGCGGGTGTCGGCAAGACGTTGGGGCATATTGCGCTGGTGGTGGCATTGGGGACGATGCTCGGCAAGATGATGGCCGAGTCCGGCGGCGCCGAGCAGATGGCGCGCACGCTGATCGACAGATTCGGCGAAAAGAACGCGCACTGGGCGATGGTCTGCATTGCGTTTCTGGTCGGTCTGCCGCTGTTCTTTGAAGTCGGTTTCGTCCTGCTGGTGCCAATCGCCTTCACCGTCGCCCGCCGCGTTGGCGTGTCGATTCTGATGGTCGGTCTGCCGATGGTAGCCGGCCTCTCGGTGGTGCATGCGCTGGTGCCGCCGCACCCGGCGGCGATGCTCGCGGTGCAGGCCTATCAGGCCTCGGTCGGGCAGACCTTGCTGTTCGCCATCGCGATCGGCATTCCGACCGCGATCATCGCCGGGCCGCTGTACGCCAAGTTCATCGTGCCGCGCATTCAATTGCCGGCGGACAATCCGTTGGAAAAGCAATTTCTCGAGCGCGAGCCGCGCGACAGATTGCCGGGTTTCGGCATCACCATGGCAACCATTCTGCTGCCGGTGGTGCTGATGCTGATCGGCGGCTGGGCCAATCTGATTTCCACCCCTGGCAGCGCTTTCAACCAGTTCCTGCTGTTCATCGGCAATTCGGTGATCGCGCTGTTGCTGGCGACTTTGCTGAGCTTCTGGACGCTAGGGATTGCCCAAGGTTTCAACCGCGAATCGATCCTCAAATTCACCAACGAATGCCTCGCGCCCACCGCCAGCATCACCTTGCTGGTCGGCGCTGGTGGCGGCTTGAACCGGATTCTGGTGGATGCCGGCGTCACCGATCAGATCGTCGGCCTCGCTCACGAATTCCACCTGTCGCCGCTGATCATGGGCTGGTTGTTCGCTGCGCTGATGCGCGTTGCCACTGGCTCGGCCACCGTGGCGATGACCACCGCATCAGGCGTTGTCGCGCCGGTGGCCATCGGTCTGGGTTATCCACACCCTGAGCTTTTGGTGCTGGCGACCGGCGCGGGCTCGGTTATCTTTTCCCACGTCAACGACGGCGGCTTCTGGTTGATCAAGGAATACTTCAACATGACGGTCGCGCAGACGTTCAAGACCTGGACTGTGCTCGAGACGCTGATTTCGCTGGTCGCTTTCGCGCTGACCGTCGGCCTTTCCTACCTGCTGTAACCGGAGCCCGCCGCCCATGGACATCCTCTACCAGATCCGCGCCCGCCAGGACTCCTTCAGTGCCGGCGAGGGGCGCATTGCGCGGTTGATGCTCGACGATGTCGGCTTTGCCGCCAGCGCGAGCCTCGAAGACCTCGCACAACGCGCAGAGGTCAGCACCGCTACGCTGTCGCGCTTTGCCCGCACGGTCGGCTGCCGCGACCTGCGTGATCTGCGCCTGCAACTGGCCCAGGCCAGCGGCGTTGGCAGCCGTTTTCTGGACCCGGCGGGCACGCCCGAGCAGTCGGCGTTCTACGGGCAGATTGTCGGCGACATCGAAACCACGCTGCGCCAGCATCTGGCCGGTTTCGATGAATCGCGCTTCGCCGACGCAGTGAAATTGCTCAGCCAGGCGCGGATGATTCACGCGTTCGGCATGGGCGGTTGCTCGACCCTGTGCAGCGATGAATTGCAGGTGCGTCTGGTGCGCCTCGGTTACCCGATCGCGGTGTGCCACGACGCGGTGATGATGCGCGTCACCGCCGCCAGTTTGAACGCCGAGCAAGTGCTGATCGCCTGCTCGCTGACCGGCATCACCCCGGAGCTTTTGGAAGCCGTGGAGCTGGCGCGCAATTACGGCGCGCGCATTCTCGCCATCACTCGCGGCGATTCACCACTGGCGGAACTGGCCGACGTCGTCCTGCCGCTGCAAGGCGCGGAAACCTCGTTCATCTACAAACCGACGGCGGCGCGCTACGGCATGCTGTTGGCCATCGACGTGCTCGCCACCGAACTGGCGCTGGCCAGCCCTGAAGACAATCAAGAACGTCTGCGGCGAATCAAACTCGCCCTCGACGAATACCGTGGCGGCGACGATCACCTGCCGCTGGGAGACTGACATGCAGTACGACACCCTGATCCGCAACGCGCTGGTTATCGACGGCAACAACACGCCGGGCTACCGCGCAGACGTGGCGATTCTCAATGGCCGCATCGAGCGCATTGGTGGCCTGACTGACGCCCGCGCCAGCGAAGAAATCGACGCCGCCGGCCGGGTGCTGGCGCCGGGTTTCATCGACGTGCACACCCACGACGACACCGTGGTCATCCGCCAACCCGAGATGCTGCCCAAGCTCAGCCAAGGCGTGACCACGGTGATTGTCGGCAATTGCGGCATCAGCGCTTCGCCGGTCACTTTGAAGGGCAATCCGCCGGACCCGATGAACCTGCTCGGCAGCGCAGCGGCGTTCGTTTACCCGCGTTTCAGCGACTACCGCGCCGCCGTCGAAGCGGCCAACACCACGCTGAACGTTGCGGCACTGGTCGGCCACACCGCGCTGCGCAGCAACCACCTCGACGACTTGTTCCGCACTGCAACGCCCGGCGAAATCGCCGCCATGCGCGAGCAACTGCGCGACAGCCTCGAGGCCGGCGCGTTGGGCTTATCCACAGGCCTGGCCTACGCCAGCGCCTTTAACGCCTCCACTGATGAAGTCATGCAACTGACCGAAGAACTGACGGCGTTCGGCGCGGTGTACACCACCCATTTGCGCAGCGAATTCGCCCCGGTGTTGGAGGCGATGGACGAAGCGTTTCAGATCGGCCGCCACGCGCAATCACCGGTGATCATTTCCCATCTCAAATGCGCCGGCGTCGGTAACTGGGGGCGCAGTCCGCAATTGCTCGAAGCTCTGGAAGAGGCAGCGAAAACCCACCCGGTCGGCTGCGATTGCTATCCCTATGCGGCGAGTTCTTCGACCCTGGATTTGAAGCAAGTCACCGACGCGCACCGCATCACCATTACCTGGTCAACACCGCATCCGGAAGTCAGCGGGCGCGACCTGATCGACATCGCTGGCGAATGGAAACTGTCGCTGGAAGAAACCGCGAAACGGCTACAACCGGCGGGCGCGGTGTACTACGGCATGGACGAGGCCGACGTCAGAAGAATCCTCGCTCATCCGCTTTCGATGGTCGGCTCTGACGGACTGCCCGAAGACCCGTTCCCGCATCCGCGCCTGTGGGGCGCTTTCCCACGGGTGCTGGGCCATTTCAGTCGCGACGTCGGGTTGTTTCCGCTGCACACCGCCGTGCATAAGATGACCGGCCTGTCGGCGGCGCGTTTTGGCTTGCAGGAAAGGGGCGAGATTCGTGAAGGGCATTGGGCGGATCTGGTGTTGTTCGATCCGGCGACCGTGCGTGACGTGGCCGATTTCAACGAGCCGCAGCGGGCGGCGCAGGGGATTGAAGAGGTGTGGGTCAACGGCGTTTTGAGTTATCGCGACGGACAGGCGAATGGCAGCAGGGCAGGGCGGTTTCTGGCTCGCGAAGGTAATTTGCGCGAAGGATTTTATTGATGATGATGGCGCCAAAAGATCGCAGCCTTCGGCAGCTCTTACAGGAGATCGAAGGCTGCGATCTTTTGATCCATGTCTCATAGTGGCACTGTGCAATTAAAGAAAGCCATCCACAAGCCGATTTGCTGACATCCTCCCCGTCTACATTGTGGGGCCATTCAGTCAGGGAGCACCCCATGAGCTTCGGCAAAACCACCCCGATCCTGCGGATCTTCGATGAGGCCAAGGCTGTCGAGTTCTACGTCGATTTTCTCGGTTTCAAGATCGACTGGCAGCACCGCTTCGAAGCGAATTTTCCGCTGTATCTGCAGGTGTCGCGCGGTGAGTGTGTGCTGCATCTGTCCGAGCATCACGGCGATGCCTGCCCGGGTTCGGCGCTGCGTATCGAGACCGATGAGCTGGAGGCGTTTCAGCAGCAACTGATGGCCAAGGATTACAAGTTTTCCCATCCGCAGATTCAGGCGATGCCTTGGGGGAGTCAGGACATGACCATTGCCGATCCGTTTGGCAATCGGTTGGTGTTTACCAATGCGATCAGTCTTTGATCTGCATGCCTGAGATCAAAAGCCCCTCACCCTAGCCCTCTCCCGGAGGGAGAGGGGACCGACCGAGTTGACCGTGCTTCAAACGTCTACCTGAACGACCGTGTCGAATATGGATTCACAGCGATCATTTCAGGTCGGCGTATTTCGTGAGCATCGCACGGTCGGCCCCCTCTCCCTCTGGGAGAGGGCTGGGGTGAGGGCAATCCCTGACACCCCACCAAAATCAGCCCACACCAAATCCCCCAAAAACCCTCAATCAGTCGGCACCAACCGATCCAGCACCCGATTCACCGCCATCTCCGCGACCATCACAATCTGCGCAATGCCCTGCAACGTCTTGCGCTGCGAGCCGTTCACCAGCCCCGCCTGATCGTTGAGCATCACCGTCGCCGACCCCAGGGTTTCGCAGGCATCGGCCAGCAGCGATTCGTTGTCGGCCTCGGGATTGGCCATGTACAGCGTGTTGGATTTGTAGGGCGGGGCCATGAATTCGGCGCTGGATGGGCCGAGGTAATGGTCGAGGGCGCGGTCGGCGGCTTCGTGGAATTTCTTCGAGTCGACGGATTCGTAGGGGGATGCCGGGTCGGTGGGTGGCGGGTTTGGGGTTACTTTGAACATGAATGCTTGCCTCTTATGAAGCTGCATCCGTTTCGCCGCTAAGCAAAGGGAGGCAGCTGTGCGCAAGTTAGCGGACCGGTAAGCATTCAACCCGGTGCATCCGAAGATGCCATGCGCACAGCCACCATCGAGTGCAGGCGTGAGCCTGACCGGATTGGACTTGTACAACCGGAATGCTGTCCGAGCCGCTAAGCTCGATCACTGAGAAATCAGTGACCGAATCAAGTTACCGGCAGGCCCCAAGGCGCACAAGCCGGCGGATTCTGGCGCAGGCGTAGGCAGGGGCGCAAGGAATTGTGGGTGGTTTCGCTGAATGTCTGGCGGCTTTAAACAGTTGTGCCAAGGCGTGTTTAATTGGTGTGGCGAATGACGCCTTCGCGAGCAGGCTCGCTCCCACAAGGGGGCTGCGGTGAACTCGGAAATGCAGGCAACCGAGAACTACTGTGGGAGCGAGCCTGCTCGCGAAGAGGCCATCAGCATCACCGCCGATTCCGCAGCCGAAACTCCCCCGGCGGCATCCCGCGCCAGCTCTTGAACGTGCGATGAAACGAGCGCGGCTCGGTGAAGCCCAGATACTGCGCAATGTCCTGAATCGGCAACGTGCTGTTGAGCAAATAATGCTCGGCCAGTTCCTGACGCAGCTCATCGAGAATCTGCTGATACGACGTCCCGGCCTGCTGCAATTGCCGCTGCAACGTGCGCACCGAGACGCTGAGCTGCTCCGCCACTTGCTCCTTGCGCGGCAAGCCCTCCTTGAGCAAACCGCGCAGGATGTTTTTCACCTGCTGCGCCAGCGACGCATCTTCCAGCGTCGCCAGCAAACCCATCGCGTGTTCTTCCAGGGTTCGCAGCAATTGCGCATCGGCCTGACGCAGCGGCAATTGCAAATACGCCAGCGGCACCACCAGCGCCGAATACGCCTGATCGAATAGCACCGGGCAACCAAAAAACGCCTCGTACTCGGCCAGCGTCACCGCATCCGGCCGCCCATGCTCCAGCCATACGCAGGCCGGCGACAGCTGCGTGTCGGCGATCCAGCGCGCATAGTGCAGCCACGAACCGAGCACATTTTCCACCAGATGCCGACGAATCCGTGGCCGCTGGTAACGGCAGGCCCAGATCAGATGCACGTGCTCGCCCTGCACCTCGGCGCGGCTGACGCCCATGTCGCCGACGAGTTTTTCGAACGGCATGATCCGGCTCATCGCATCGCCCAGCGTCGCGCAATTCATGGTGATGTAACCGAGCACGCTCCACGAATTGGGCAGGACGAAATTCGCCGCATGCAGCCCGAACAACCCATCGCCGGAGTGCTCGCAGAAATAATCCAGCAAGCGCTCGTGAACCTCACCCGGCAGGCGCAAGGTGTTGTCGCTCAACTGCTGCGCCTGCAACCCGGCCGCCGCCAATGCAGGCTCGATGGCCATGCCCAACTGTTCGGCATGACGCAGGTATTTGAGCAGCGGCGGAACGGAAGTGAAGCCGAGCGATGGCATGGTCGCGGTCCTTTGATCGACGGCGCGTGAGCGAATGAATGCCGCAAGGTAAGTGGATTGCCCGGCGAAAGTAAATGCCCGGACGTTTGGCGCCATTCGCTACATGATCTGGCCGGATGCGACCGTGACAGATCTCCAGCGCTGACTAGTATGCAAGCTTGATCCAACGGCAGAAAAAGGACACACGCATGCGACGCTGGAACGGCTGGGGAGAGGCAGGCACGGTGGTCGAACTGCCGGCCCAGGGCGCGACATTTCTCCACGAACGCTTGGGCGCTGGCCGGGCATTGCCCGATGCGACCCTGGCAGCGGCGTTGGCGCAAGTGCCGACCTCGCGTCTGGTGCCGCATCGCTTGTACAGCGTCGATACTCACGATCGCCTGCTGCACGCTCGCGGCCAGAGCCTGCCGGATTGGTTGGCATTACGCGAAGGCGCGCTGGGTACTTATCCCGATGCCGTGGCGTTTCCCGAAACCGCCGAGCAGATCCGCCAATTGCTGGCCCTCGCCCACGATCAGGACCTCTGTCTGATTCCCTATGGCGGCGGCACGTCGGTGGCCGGACACATCAATCCGCCAAACTCCGCGCGCCCGGTGCTGACGGTGTCGCTGGCGCGGATGAATCGTCTGACCGACCTCGACGAACAGAGCCTGCTGGCGACGTTCGGCCCAGGCGCCAGCGGGCCGCAAGTCGAAAGCCAATTGCGCGCGCGCGGCTACACGCTGGGACATTTCCCGCAGTCATGGGAGCTGTCGACGCTGGGCGGTTGGGTGGCCAGTCGTTCCAGTGGCCAGCAGTCGTTGCGCTACGGGCGGATCGAGCAATTGTTTGCCGGCGGCACCCTGGAAACGTTCGCCGGGCCTCTGCAGATTCCAACCTTTCCCGCGTCGGCGGCAGGTCCCGATCTGCGTGAAATGGTGCTCGGTTGCGAAGGCCGTTTCGGGATCATTTCCGAGGTCAAAGTGCGAGTCAGCGCGTTGCCGGCGGACGAACGTTTCTACGGTGTGTTCCTGCCCGACTGGCCGCACGCGCTGCAAGCAATCCGGCAACTGGCGCAGGCGCGCGTACCGCTGTCGATGCTGCGCCTGTCCAACGCGGTGGAAACCGAAACGCAACTGGCGCTGGCCGGCCATCCGCAACAGATCGCCTGGCTGGAGAAGTACCTCAAGCTGCGCGGCGCCGGCGACGGCAAATGCCTGCTGACCTTCGGCGTCACCGGCAATCGCCAGCAAAACGCACTGTCACTGAAACACGCGCGCCAGCATCTGAAAGCCTTCGGCGGCGTGTTCACCGGCACCCTGCTGGGCAAGAAGTGGGCGCAGAACCGCTTCCGTTTTCCCTACCTGCGCGAGAACCTGTGGAACGCTGGTTACGTGGTCGACACCCTCGAAACCGCCACCGACTGGAGCAACGTCGACCACTTGCTCAGCCTCATCGAAAACAGCCTGCGCGACGCCTTGGCCGCCGAGGGCGAGCGCGTGCATGTGTTTACTCATCTCTCGCACGTTTACGGCGAAGGCTCGAGCATTTACACCACTTACGTGTTTCGCCCGGCAGCCGACTATGCCGCGACGCTGGCGCGCTGGCGGATGCTCAAACACGCGGCCAGCCAAACCATCGTCGACAACCACGGCACCATCAGTCATCAGCACGGTGTCGGCAAGGATCACGCGCCGTATCTGCTGCGCGAAAAAGGCCCGCTGGCGCTGCAGACGTTGCAGGCGTTGAGCGAACATTTCGACCCGGAAAGGCGCCTCAATCCCGGCACGTTATTGCCAGAGTCGCGGCCATGACGGCGGAATGGAACGCGCAATGGCGCGAGCAGATGCTACCGACGCTGGCGGATGAAACCTGGGACCTGATCGTCATCGGCGGCGGCATCAGCGGCGCCGGGATCGTCCGCGAAGCGGCGCGCCGGGGCTGGCGTTGTCTGCTGCTGGAGCAGCGCGATTTTGCCTGGGGCACCTCCAGCCGATCGTCGAAAATGGTCCACGGCGGTTTGCGTTACATCGCCAAGGGCCAGTGGCGCCTGACCCGCGATTCGGTGCGCGAGCGTCAGCGTTTGCTTGATGAAGCGCCGGGGCTGGTCGAGCCGATGAGTTTCATGATGCCGCACTATCGCGGCGGCTTTCCCGGGCCGCGCGTCATGGGCGGCTTGCTGTCGGTGTACGACGCGCTGGCGGGGCGGCGCAACCATGCTTTTCATGACGCCGAGCAACTGCGTTTTCTCGCCCCGGGGGTGAAGGAAAACGGCCTGCTCGGCGGCAGCTGTTTTGTCGATGCGCTGACTGATGACGCGCGGCTGGTGATGCGCGTACTGCGCGAGGCTCGGGCCGATGGCGCGGTGGTGCTCAATGGTGTGCGCGTCACGCAACTGCTGCGTGAAGGCGGGCGGGTGTGCGGGGTTCAGATCGAAGATGGCGAGAGCGGGGCGACGCTGCAATTGCGCTCTGGCGTGCTGGCCGTGGCTACGGGCGCTTGGGCTGAGCGCTTGCGTCCCGTTGAGTCAGTGAAGCAATTGCGACCGTTGCGCGGCAGTCATCTGTTGCTGCCTGGCTGGCGTCTGCCGGTGGCGCAGGCGTTCACTTTTCTGCATCAGCGCGATCGGCGCCCGGTGTTTGTCTTTCCCTGGGAAGGCGCGACGGTGGTCGGCACCACGGACCTCGATCACCGCGAGGACCTCGACCACAGCGCGCGCATTTCCAGCGACGAACTCGACTACCTGCTCGCCGCGTGCCAGCAGCAATTTCCCGGCGCCGAAATAGGCGTCGACGATGTGCTGTCGACCTGGTCAGGCGTGCGTCCAGTGGTCGGAAGCGCGGCGGGTGCGCATCAAGACAAACCATCGAACGAAACCCGCGAACATGTGCTGTGGCAGGAGCCCGGTTGCGTGACGTTGGCCGGTGGAAAACTGACCACATTTCGCCCGCAAGCGATCGAAGTGCTCAAGGCTTGTGCGGCGATGCTTGGGCGTTCCTTTATCGATGACGGCGCGCCGGTGTTCGCCGCTGTGCCGCCGCTGACGATTGCGGGACTGAGCGGCAATCAATGGCGACGCCTGGCCGGACGTCACGGTCGAGACCTGCCGAGGCTGGCGCAATTGCTCGGCGAACTCGGTCTGGAAACGGTTGGCGTCACCGATACTTTGTGGGCAGAGCTGGCGTTCGCCTGCGAGGCGGAAATGATTCTGCACCTGGATGATTTGCTGCTGCGTCGCACCCGTTTGGGCCTGTTGCTGCCGCGCGGTGGCGAGGATTTTTTCCCGGCGATCCGCACGCTGTGCCAGCCACGATTGGCCTGGGACGATGAGCGCTGGCAGGCGGAAATCCAGCGCTACCGTTTGCTGTGGCTGCGCGATCACGGCTTGCCGGAGATCACGCCATGAAATACCTACTGGCGATCGACAACGGCACCCAGAGCGTGCGCGCGCTGCTCTTCGATCTGCAGGGCAATCTGCTCGGCAAAGGCAAAGTCGACTTGCAGGCGTACTACTCGACGCAACCCGGTTGGGCCGAGCAGGATCCGGAATATTACTGGGCGAAACTCGGCGAGGCCTGCCAGCAACTCTGGCAGCAGACCGGCATCGACCGTGCGCAGATTGCCGGCGTGTCCCTGACTACCCAGCGCGGCACAGTGATCAACGTGGACGCCAAGGGCAAACCGCTGCGCCCGGCAATTGTCTGGCTCGATCAACGTCAGGCTGAGGTCGAGGGCAGCATCAAAGGGCCGTGGGGCTGGCTGTTCAAACTGGTCGGCGCCCAAGCGACGGTGGATTATTTCCGCGCCCAGGCCGAGGCCAACTGGATCGCCCGGCATCAGCCCGAGGTGTGGGCGGCGACCGACAAGTATTTACTGCTTTCAGGCTTCCTCACCCATCGCTTGTGCGGGCGCTTCGTCGACTCCATCGGCTGCTGCGTCGGCTATCTGCCCTTCGACTTCAAACGGCTGAAATGGGCGGCGCCGCGCGACTGGAAATGGCAGGCACTGGCGGTGCGCCCGGAGCAGTTGCCGAGCCTGCACAAACCCGGCGAAACCCTCGGCTACATCAGCGCCGAAGCCGCCCGGCACACCGGCATTCCCGAAGGCCTGCCGCTGATCGCGGCGGGCGCGGACAAGGCCTGCGAAGTGATCGGCTCCGGCGTGGTCGACGCACGCACCGTGTGCCTGTCTTACGGCACCACCGCGACGATCACCAGCACCCGCTCGCGCTACCTGGAAATCGTCCCGCTGATCCCGCCGTACCCCTCGGCCGTGCCCGATCAGTACAACTGCGAAGTGATGATCTATCGCGGCTACTGGATGGTCAGTTGGTTCAAGAACGAATTCGGCCTGCGCGAGATGCAGCAGGCGAAAGCCCAGGGCATCGAGCCGGAGCAACTGTTCGACGCGCTGGTCAACGAAGTGCCCCCGGGCTCGATGGGCCTGATGCTGCAACCCTACTGGTCACCGGGCATCCGCGAACCGGGCGTGGAAGCCAAAGGCGCGATGATCGGCTTCGGCGACGTACACACCCGCGCGCATATCTACCGGGCGATTCTCGAAGGACTGGCCTACGCGCTACGCCAAGGCATGGAGAATATCGAGCGACGCTCAAAAGTCTCGATCCAGCGCCTGCGCGTCGCCGGCGGCGGCTCACAAAGCGACGCCGCCATGCAACTGACCGCCAACATCTTCGGCCTGCTGGCAGAACGCCCGCATGTGTATGAAGCCTCCGGGTTGGGGGCGGCGATATGCTGCGCGGTGGGGTTGGGACTGCACAGGGATTTCCCATCGGCCATTGCGGCGATGACTCGGGTTGGAGCGGTCTTTAACCCACAACCCGAGGCGCAGGAGATTTACCAGCAACTGTACAAAGACGTCTATCTGCGCATGTACCGGCAGCTCAAACCGCTGTACCAAAGCATCCGCAAAATCACCGGGTATCCCGAATAGTCCTGACACCATAGACCCCTGTGGGAGCGAGCCTGCTCGCGAAGGCGGAGTGTCAGGCACTGTTGATTCGCCTGACCCACCGCTTTCGCGAGCAGGCTCGCTCCCACAGGGATTTTGCTGTGCGCTCAAAATCCGGTGAGTCACACAAATCCAAATGTGGGAGCGAGCTTGCTCGCGAAGGCGCAGCGTCAAGCAATGTTGATTTGATTGACCCACCGCCATCGCGGGCAAGCCCGCTCCCACAGGGGTATTGCGGTGTGCTCAAAATCCAGCGACCCACACAAATCCAATGTGGGAGCGAGCCTGCTCGCGAAGGCGCAGCGTCAAGCAATGTTGATTTGACTGACCCACCTCCATCGCGGGCAAGCCCGCTCCCACAGGAATTTTGCTGTGTGCTCAAAATCCAGCGACCCACACAAATCCAATGTGGGAGCGGGCTTGCCCGCGATTCGGTTTCAGCCTCAGCGCAAAACCAACGTCATACGCGGAAGTGGCTGACCATCTGCTGCAACTGACCACCCAACCGCGCCAGTTCAACACTCGACGCTGCCGTCTCATCACTCGCCGCTGCGGTCTGCTCGGACACGTCGCGGACGTTGATGATGCTGCGGCTGATCTCTTCGGCCACGGCGCTTTGCTGTTCGGCAGCGGCGGCGATCTGCTGGTTCATCGACTGGATGTTCGACACTGTACGGGTGATGTTTTCCAGCGAGGCGCCGGCCTTGCGCGTCAGGGCGACGCTGCTGTCGGTCAGCGCGCGGCTGTTGTTCATCACTGCCGAAACCTGCTGGGTGCCGTTCTGCAGACCGGCGACCAGACCTTCGATTTCCTCAGTCGACTTCTGCGTACGCTGAGCCAAACCGCGCACCTCATCGGCAACCACGGCAAACCCACGCCCGGCTTCACCGGCACGCGCTGCTTCAATCGCGGCGTTGAGGGCGAGCAGGTTGGTCTGTTCGGCGACAGCCTTGATCACGTCCATGACGCTGCCGATCTTGTCGCTTTCCTGTTGCAGCACGCTCATCGCTTCGGTCGAGCGCACCACTTCGCTGGCCAGACGCTCGATCTGTGCGATGGCCTCATTCACCACCTTGTCGCCTTCACGGGCTTCGCCATCCGCCGCGGCGGCAGCTTGCGACGCTTCCTCAGCATTACGCGCAACTTCCTGCACGGTGGCAGTCATTTCGTGCATGGCGGTGGCGACCTGATCGGTCTCGACTTTCTGGCTGTTCACACCGGCGCTGGTCTGTTCGGTTACAGCCGACAACTCTTCGGCGGCGCTGGCAATCTGCGTGACGCCGTCGCGGATGCCACTGATCAAATCACGCAGGGTCACGCCCATGCGCGCGATGCCTTGCTGCAACACGCCGAGTTCGTCGCGGCGGGTGACGGTGACGTTCTGGGTCAGGTCACCGCTGGCGATGCGCTCGACCACGGCCAGGGTGTCCTGCAACGGACGGGTGATCTGACGGGTGATGATTACGGCAGCAATGACGCCAACCAGCAGCGCCAGCAACGTGCTGATCAACTGGAAGGTGCGCGCCTGGGCGCTTTCAGCGTCACGACGATCGAGCTGGATCTGGTACAGCTGCTCGCTCAGGGCGACGATAGTGGTGCCCTGATCGGTCATTTCCTTACGCGCCTGCACCGCATCGGTGTTGGCGTTCTTGTACGCCATCAACGCACTGCGATAGCTGGTCAGCGCGGTTTCCAGTTGGCGCAGGGCATCCTGCTGAGACGCGGCAAATTGCGCATTCAGTGGCTTGAGACTGGCGATGGCCGCGTCGATCTGGCCGACGGCTTTCTGCTCGGTCTCGGCGTTGCTGGTCGCGGTGTAACCACGCACTTCATAGCGCGCGAGGATGAAGGCTTCCTTCGCTGCAGTAACCGCCTGGAACTGCTCGAAACGCTGATCGCTCAACTCCATCTGCTGCACGCGCTGGCTGATCGATTCGATCAGGTTGTACGCAGTCTGGGCATTGACGCTCATGGTGTCGCGGGCGCTGTTGCCGGTGCGATAGGCGTTGCGCATTTTGTTCAGCGAGGTCTGGTATTCAGCGATGGTCGCGGCCTGCTGCTTGAGCAGTTTGACGTTCTCCGGACTCTTGAATTTGCTGATCAACGCCTGCTGCTGAGCAGCGAAGCTTTCCAGGGTGGTCTGCACATTCTGCGCGGCGGTTTCGTCGCCATTGGTCAGCATGTATTGCAGGCGCACCACGCGCAGTTTGGTCAGGCCAGCGTTGAGCTGGGTGATGTCGCTCATCCAGTTGCTGCGGTCGATCAGGCCGCCGAGGCTGGTCCAGCCGGTCAGCGCCAGAACGCAGGTCAGGGCCAGCACGAGGCCGAAGCCCAGGCCGAGTTTCATGTTCACGCTGATGTTACCGAACCAGCTATTCATGCAAATCCTCCAGAAACGTTGGGTTTCTTGGTCGTCAGTTAAGCTGGAAGATTGTTGTTCTTTTGAGCCAGCAGGGGTGTTAGCAGGTCTGTATCGGCCGCAAACCCGAGAGCTGAAAGGATTTTTGTCTGACAGGTTTCGCGCAACTCAACCCAGGCGCCGCGACCAACGCTGATCCGGCGCCTCGAACCCCGGATTGACCAGCGCCGTCAGCACATGATCCTGCCAACGCCCGGCAATGTTCAGATACGCCTTCGCATAGCCCTCACGCTCGAAACCCAAACGCTCAAGCAACCGCGCACTGCGCTCATTGCCCGGAATGTAATTGGCCATGATCCGATGCAGATTCTGCACATCGAACATATAACCAATCCCCGCCTCCAGCCCCTCCTGCATCAAACCCAGCCCCTGATGCGCCTCATCGATGTGATAACCCAAATAACACGCCTGAAACGCCCCACGAATAATCCCGCTGAAATTACACGCTCCAATCATCTGCTGACCGTCCGACGACAGCAGCGCGAAATGCATGGCTAACCCGGCTTCGAAAGCACTGGCCTGGATCTCGAGGCGACGGCGGATGTTGGCGGTGGAGAAGTAATCGGTGGTGCGGATGGGCGACCACGGCGCCAGGTGGCGGAGGTTGCGCTGGTAGAACGCGCTTTCGAGCTCGGCTTGATCGGGAGAGAGGATCGCCAGCGTCAGGCGCGGGCAGGGCAGGGATAACAGCGGCATCGAGCGCTCCTTGGCGAGGGATCTGCTGGCAGAGTCGCGCATATGGTGGGGAGCGGCAAGATATGGAGAAGCCGAGGCGAAAAAAAGCCCGCTAGGAGCGCGGGCGAACCGTAGTTTCTTGAATGAGCGAGTGGACTTTACAGGCTGTCCCGGCTGGGCGCAGTGAAGAAAAATTCATGTCGCTTCTGCCAACCGGGTTGGTGTCCCGCCAGTCGATCTTCAGCGCACGATGAAAATATCAGCGCCCATACAGCACCGTGTTCATCAACGCATTGACCTGATTTGGCATCGTGTGGATGAACCAGTCGAAAGCAAGACCCGAGGTAAGCAGGTACGCGAGAACCAGCAGGATAGGCATGAAGATGATGTTTTTGCGCAGATTGGCGTACTTGCGGGTTTTTCTGGAAAGCCAAGGTTCGTGAGTACCGTTGTTATTGGCATGTGCACCCGCAACGATGAAGTAGGTTGAAAAAAGCATCATCCGAATGCTGGTATAGATAAACAGCATTACGCCTGTCAGGTGCAGCAGGAACCAGTGCATGTCTAGCAGGACGAAATATTTCTTTATTCCCGTCAGGCCCTGCTCATTGATGATCTGCTGGCTGTACTGAAAGTTTTGCGGCGCCAGGGTGGGCATAAAAGCTTCGTCGGTGACATACGTCGCGGCCACGCAAAATGCCAAGCAAAACAACAGCGCAACGACCCACTTAATGCCCGCGAAGAAGCCCCGGTAAAGGCTATGCAAGGTTCCGCCGGCCCACAGCGAAATGGTGAACAGCGTGATCCAGGAAAGCAGGTTGAGTATCTCGGCCCGGAAAAACACATAAATCAGCCCGGCGATCAGCATCATCATGCAGATGACTGGAGTCATATCCTGGCTCGTGCTGGCGGCGTTCACGCCCAGCGGTGGATTGACCACCGTGTTGAAGGTCAGGTTTACCGAATGGCCCGGCTGATTGGTGGATTGTGGAGAATCGCCTTTCAGTACCCGATCCAGAATGGCTCCCAGAATCAGGCCGAGGATGGTGAAGAACGCCGATATGTAGATATCGACTTCCTTGGATTGGATTGTTTCGATGAAGCTCATGGTTTATTGCCTTCCTTGTGCAGGTTGAGTTTCCACATGCGAACCGGTTTTCTCTGCGAGGCGTCCAGCCAGCCGCGGAATGGTAAGGGGATGGCTGTGGTTTTGCTATCACACAAGCGCAATCGTCTTACAGCCAAATTGGTTTCGTTTAATTGGAGAGTGAGCCGAATCGGTGCCGCCCCAGCGTCCTTTTGTACAACGTCGAACATTCACAGCCACCGGCAGGCTTGAGAATGTGAAGGAAATGGGCGGCCATTCGACTAACCCCAGATGCGACAAAGCCCGCACTGGGCGGGCTTTGTCGTTGAGAGTTGGTGGGTCTTTGTCCTTGGGCTTGGCGGCTTTGATTTTTAGGTCTGAAAGGCGTGTGGCTCGGGCTCCCATGGGTACTCCAACGCTGTTTGTGTATTCCAAAATTTACCAGTCACGGGCTTGGAATACGCCTTGGAATACAGTTCAAAATGGATCTGCCTGAAGCGCTGTGGAGCTCAATGGCCCTGAAACCCCCGTATTTACTGGATTTCAGGCACAAAAAAAGACGTCCGTGGACGTCTTTAGATGATTATTTGGTGGAGCCGGGGGGATTTGAACCCCCGTCCGCCAGTACTCCGCTGTCGGTACTACATGCGTAGCCGTGTCTATTAAGTTAACCCTCAGCGACCCGACGGGCAGGGTGCTTTGGGCGAGTTGTGTAAGTTTTAGCCGCTTCGTCCACAACGTACTGCACGGCGATTCTGTTCTATATGACAATCATTTCGGGTTTACAGACATCCCCTGATGATTGCTGGACCCGAAGGTACCAGGAGCATTGTCAGCTGCAATTAAGCAGCGAGAGCAACACCGTATTGGTCGTCATTGGCAACTATAAGTAGTTGCAACAGTGGATTTACGACTTCTGTTACCAAGTCGGCATGCACCTAGAGTTTCGCAACCGGCGTCGAATCCTAAACGGCCCCGAACTCATTGCCCGGTGAATCTGTTCGGGCAACAAGCGTGCACAGTGTACGTCAAAACGCTTGGCAGGCCAACCCGAAGGTTGGCCTGCGGGACATCAGTTACGCGTCGGGTTACGGATCTGCATCTTGCTGATGATGCCGTTGGTAACCTCGATGCATTCCTTGTCGTTGCCGGACGCCTGGGCCGCAGTGGCTTTTTCCTGTGCTTCCTTGATGTTATTCATGGAGCTTTCAGGAAGGGACGGCTGGCTGGTGACGAAATCTTTGATGCTTTGAAGATTCCCGGCGCAGAGGTCTTTGTCCGCCGCGAACACCGGCGAGGCCAGAAGTGCACCAGTGATAAACAATCCAGCAATTGCAGAATGCTTCATGGGTATCTCCTTGAACGATGGGGGCTCGGTGCTGCCGGACGGTTTGGCCGCGATGCCGAGGTCAAGACAAGCGAGGTCAGTATAGGACCTGTCTGGTTGACCGCTTCGCTGCGCAGGAATTCGGTTTTATTTGCAACGAATGTCAAAAGGCCAGATCGGTCTGGCCAGGTGCCGATGCAGCCGACCTGTAAAAGGTCGGCGCATAAATCATTTTTTGGTGTCACCGGTAGCGTTTTGAATGTCCAGCAGGGTTTGCTGGGTCTCAGCGACACAGTCATCAATCCTGCCTTGGTCCTTGAGTTTGCGGGCTTTGTTGACACTGGCCGATACGCGCGCATTCAGGTCTGTCGACGTCTGGTATTGGGATTTTGCGCTATCGATTCTCTGCAGATTGGCATCGCACAAATCGGCAGGTTTTTCAGCGGCGAACGAAGTGGACGCCATCATCGAGGCAGTGACAAACAGACCTAACATTACAGAGCGGTTCATGTGTATCTCCTTGAACTGAGGGTTCAGACTTCGCTGACCGTTGAACAGGCCCCGAATCGTCCGGGGCATGTGCAGTGGACTACCGCCTCGCTCAAGGGTTCTGATTTTTTCCTCAGCAGGCTTTCGCCCGTGTCACCCGATCCACCAGATAAACCAGCCCGTGGTAGTCGATGCCACCGTGCTGGGTCAGGCCGATTTCGCAGGTGCGGCTGGTGGAAATGCCCTCGCTGCAGTGCTGCACGGCGTCCTTGAGCGTACGCAGCGAATGGCTGTTCAGCTCCGGTGTGGTGAAGCCTTTGTCGCCGGCAAATCCGCAGCAATGTATGCCTTCGGGAATCACCACCGTGTTGCTGCATTTGCGCGCCAGATCGATCAGCGCTTGGCTTTCGCCCAAGTGCTGAGTGCTGCAGGTCACGTGCACGGCAATCGGTGCTTCCTGGGGTGTGAAGTCCAGACGATCCAGCAAATGCGTGCGGATGAAGCGCACTGGATCGTACAGATCCAGTCGCGTTTCGCCGATGTCTTGGACCAGCCGCAACGTACATGGGCTGGTGTCGCAATAGATCGGGTCGAGGCCGCCGCGACTGGCGTGGAGCAGGGCGCTGATCAGCTCCTGACGTTTGTGCTCGGCCTGTTCGGCGTAGCCTTTGGAGGCGAACGGCTGACCGCAGCAGAGGTTGTCCTGGTTGTCGGGAAAGACGACCTGATAACCGGCTTTTTCCAGCAGGCCACGGGTTTTGTCGTACAGCGACATCTGCTCTTTGTCACCCGCCGCCGGGCCCATGACCCGCGACACGCAAGCTGCCAGATAAACCACGCGCGGGCGCTCGTCGGCCACGCTCGGGCTGAAGCGAATGGCTTTTTCCGGCTGTGGCATGGCGTTGGTCCACAACGGGACTTGGCCTTTGGACAAGCGCGTCAGCGTCGCCGACAACTTCGCCAGACGCGGTGCGCCGAGCATCATTCGTGCACCGTTGGCGACGTGCAGGGTGAAGCGCGCGCCTTGCAGGGTCTTGGCGAAATTTCCTTCGATCCAGTCTGCGGTTTTCTGATGCGTGGCATGTCGGCCACGGAGCTTTTTCACCAGCTCGCCGGTGTTGATGCCTACGGGGCAGCGCTGCGCACACAGGCCGGTCGCGGCGCAGGTGTCGATGCCTTGGTAGTCGTAGGCTTTTTCCAGTTCGGTGGTGTCGACGCCGGCGCGCTTTTTCGCCTGGATATCGCGCCAGATCACGATGCGCTGGCGCGGGCTCAGGGTCAGGCCTTTCGATGGGCAGACCGGTTCGCAGAAACCGCACTCGATGCACTTATCCACAATCTCGTCCGCCGCCGGCAGCGGTTTCAGGTGCTTGAGATGGATCTGCGGATCTTCGCTGAGCACCACGTCCGGATTGAGAATGCCGTTGGGGTCGAGCAGGCGTTTGAGCTGCCACATCAGTTGATAGGCGTCGCTGCCCCATTCCAGTTCCACGAACGGCGCCATGTTGCGGCCGGTGCCGTGTTCGGCCTTCAGCGAGCCGCCGAACTCCACGGCGACCAGTTGCGCGACGTCGTCCATGAATGCTTGGTAGCGTGCGATTTCTTCCGGGCTGTTGAAGCCTTGGTTGAAGACGAAGTGCAGATTGCCTTCCAGTGCGTGTCCGAAAAGGATCGCTTCGTCGTAGGCATGTTTGTCGAACAGCTCGATCAGGCGATTGACGCCGATCGCCAGTTGTTCGACCGGGAAGGTCACGTCTTCGATGATTACCGTGGTGCCGGTTTTGCGCACGGCGCCGACGGCGGGGAAGGTGTCTTTGCGGATGGCCCAGAGGCGGGCGTTTTCCACCGGGTCTTCGGTGAAGTCGACCTGCTTCTCGACGGGGAAATCGCGCAGGGACGCCATGATTTGCGCCAGTTGTTCCTGCAGCAATGTTGACGAAGCGGCGCGGGATTCGATGAGCAGGGCGCAGGCATTTTCCGACAGCAGCTGTACGAAAGCGGGCATGCCTTTTTTGTCTTGCACCGAGCGCAGACTGCGTCGGTCGAGCAACTCCACCGCGGACACTGGTTGGCTTTTCAGCACGGTGACCGCGTTGCAGCAGGTCTCGACATCGGGGAACACGATCAGCGCCGAGGCCTTGTTCGGGTGATCGATGACGGTGTCGTAAGTCACCGCGCTGATAAAGCCGAGGGTGCCTTCGGAGCCGACCAGCAGGTGGCTCAGGATATCCACAGGCTCGTCGAAATCGACCAGGGCGTTGAGCGACAGGCCGGTGGTATTTTTCAGACGGTATTTGTGGCGGATTCTTGCGGCCAGTGCGGCGTTGGCGCGGGTCTCGCGGCCCAATGTCGCCAAGCGGTCGAGCAGGTCGCCGTGGCTGGAGCGAAATGCCGCGACGCTGGCAGGGTCTTCGGTATCGAGGCGCGTGCCGTCGGCCAGCACCAGCCGAATTCCGGCCAATGTGTGATAGGTATTCTGCGCAGTGCCGCAGCACATGCCGCTGGCGTTGTTAGCGACGATGCCGCCGATCTTGCAGGCATTGATCGACGCCGGATCCGGGCCGATCTTGCGTCCGAACGGCGCCAGCCAGGCGTTGGCCTGCGCGCCGATCACTCCCGGTTGCAGGCGGATCTGCGTGCCTTGGCCGCGAATCTCGCGGGCGTTCCAGTTATCCCCAAGCACGATCAGCACCGAGTCGCTGATCGCCTGCCCGGACAGGCTGGTGCCGGCAGCGCGGAAGGTCACCGGCACCTTGTCGCGCTGGGCCAGTTGCAGCAGCGCCACGACTTCGTCTTCAGACTCGACGCGGATCACCAGTTTCGGGATCAGTCGATAGAAACTGGCGTCGGTGCCAAAGGCCAGGGTCGACAGCGGATCGTCGAAGCGCCGGTCTGCTGGAATCAGTCGCTCGGCATCACGCAGGAAAGCAGCAGGAAGACTCATTGATCCTCCAGAATCAGCACGACCAGATCTTTCGGGCCATGCGCACCATACGCCAGCACCTGTTCAATATCGGCAGTCTTCGACGGGCCGGACACCAGCAGCGCGTTGGTCGGCATGCCTTGCGCCCATTCGAACTCCTGTTGCACCTGATAGAAGTTGTCGCGGATTTCGCTGGCCTTGAGCAGGGCGAAATGCACCGGCGGCACCAGACTCATCAAGCGCGGTTCCTCACGGGTTGGCCAGATAATCAGGCTCCCGGTCGCGGCGATGGCACCGAGGGTGCCAGTGAGGCTGGCCGGGGTGTCGTTGAACAGCTCGGCTTTCCACGCTTCCATTGGCCGGTCGTAGGACTTCAGTTCTGGCAGCTCGGGATTGTTCGCCCAGTGCTGTGCGATGCGTTGCCCGTGCGGTGTGGTCGGTGCGATCAGCAGGCTCGGCAATTGGCGGTCGCGCAGCAGTTGTGCCAGTAATGCCGGCCACTCCGCGCCCGAGGTCAGGTGGATTTCGGTGTGCACCGCCTCCATCAGTTTGCGCAGTTGCGGGATGCGTTGCTCGGCGCTGTAGGTGTAGGGCTCGGTGACCAGATCGACGTCGAAGTTGTCGGCGATTGGCGTGCTGCCGGTCAGACTTTTCCGCAGCTTGCCGAGGATATTTTGCTTGGCGCTCATCGATGCTCTCCCTGTTTGGCCAGATGCTCGCGGGCCATGTCATGCAACGAACGCGCGGCCGGTTTTGGCGCGCTGTGGTTTTGCGTCCATGGGCCGACATTGCTCGGCGTAAGGGCACGCAGGCGCGTGGCGAAAAAAGCGAACAAGCGGTACAGCGTCGGCGAGCTGTTGAGTCTGGCCCAGGCGTTCCAGATGAAGCGCTCCTTGCGCGAATATTTGCTGCCCTGGCCACGCATCACCTGATTCGGTGCGTCCGGGGCTTTGACGTTTTCCTCGCGCAGACGGCGCAGGATGGCGGGGATCGGAATCTTCACCGGGCAGACTTCACCGCAGGCGCCGCACAGTGAGGACGCGCTCGGGTGGTCCGGAACCTTGGCCAGACCGACCATGTGCGGGGTGATGATTTTGCCGATCGGGCCTGGGTAGACCTCGCCATAGGTGTGGCCGCCGACGCGGGTGTAAACCGGGCAATGATTCATGCAGGCGCCGCAGCGGATGCAGTTCAGGGTCTG
This sequence comes from Pseudomonas sp. LW8, assembly GCF_041956865.1. NCBI lineage: Bacteria > Pseudomonadati > Pseudomonadota > Gammaproteobacteria > Pseudomonadales > Pseudomonadaceae > Pseudomonas > Pseudomonas sp. LW8. The sequence goes on from NZ_CP168138.1 coordinate 727,853, forward strand.
GCGCAATTCACTGTCGGCGAAGGCCTGGCTGCGACCGTTGTCGAGCAGGACCAGATGCACTTCCTGCGGGCCGTCGAGTTCATGTTCCTTGCGCGGGCCAGAGATCATGTTGACGTAAGTGGTGATCGGAATGCCCAGCGCCGAGCGCGTCAGCAGTGACAGCAGCGGCACCACGTCGCGCAGGTTTTCCACGACTTTTTCGATGCCGGTCACGGCGATATGCACCGGCGGCACGGTGGTGGTCATGCGCCCGTTGCCTTCGTTTTCCACCAGCAGCAGGGTGCCGGTTTCGGCCACGGCGAAGTTGACGCCGGAGACGCCGATGTCGGCTTCGAAGAATTTCTGCCGTAGGACCCTGCGACCGATCTGAATGAGTTGGTCAACGTCCTTGGTGTATTCCACGCCAAGTTTGTCGTGGAACAAGGACGCGACCTGACCGGCATTCTTGTGGATCGCCGGCATAATGATGTGTGAAGGCTTCTCGTGGTCGAGCTGGACGATGTACTCCCCCATGTCGGACTCCAGACATTCAATGTCCCGAGCCTCGAGGAAATGGTTCATCTCCATCTCTTCGCTGACCATCGATTTGCCCTTGATCACTTGCCGCGCCTCGTGAGCGCGGATGATCGATAAGACGATGCCATTGGCCTCGTCCACCGTTTCCGCCCAGTGCACTGTCACACCGTTGCGGGTCAGGTTCTGTTCCAGTTGCTCGAGCAGGTCGGGCAACTTGGACAGCGCGCGGGCCTTGATCGAATTGCCCAGTGCACGCAAGTGTTCTCTTTCGTGGGCATCGCTGAAAGCCGCTGCCCGTTTGGTCATCAGTGAATCCATAGCAGTGCGGAAGTTGTTCCGCAGCTGCTGATCACCCAAGGCATTGTGTGCCCGGGTGCGGAAATCTTCTTCTACGGCGACCGTAGGAATAATCGTTGAGGTGCTCATTGTGCACCTCCGGTTCGCTGCCAGAGGAAGCTCGCCAGATGTTGCCCGCGTAACGCTTCCTGCTGTTTCTCCAGCGCGCCGTTGATGTTCATCAAACAGCCGCAGTCGGCACTCAGTACCTTGTGCGCGCCGGACTCCTTCAGTGCGCGGGTCTTGTCAGCGACCATCGCGCCGGAAATGTCTGGCATACGGACGCTGAATGTCCCACCGAAGCCACAGCATTCGCTTTCGTGGTCGTGATTGACCCGCTCCACATTGCTCAACTGCGCCAACAACTCGCGGCCGTGCAGGTGGGTGTTCATTTCGCGGCGTGCCGAACACGAGGTGTGCAGCGCGACTTTCACCGGTTCGCCGCTGTCCTTGAGCTGCACCTTGCAGACGAACAGCAGAAACTCGGCCAGCTCATAAGTGCGAGCCGCAAGGGCCAGCACCTGTTTCAACGTTTCCGGCTCGTCCTTGAACAAGTCGGCGTAATGCTCGCGCAGCATGCCGGCGCATGAACCCGACGGCACTACCACCGGATAATCCCCGGCAAACAGCGCCAGTTGTGAGCGCGCTACCGCCCGCGCCTGCTCGGTGTAACCCGAGGTGTAGGCCGGTTGGCCGCAGCAGCTCTGCCCTTGCGGATACTCGACCCGGATCCCTTCACGCTCCAGCAGATGGATCGCGTCCATCCCGGCTTCGGGGTAGAACAGGTCGACCACACACGTGCCGAACAGGTAGACCCGCGACGGTTTCTCGCCGGGGTATTGCCGAGGTTCGGGCAGTGGCGGTGCCACGCGGGTCGCGTTCGGCACAGCGTTGTAAAAAAGCTCGCTCATCAGGCGTGTCTCCGGGTAGGCCCGGTTATCCGTCTGCTGCGGCTGCCGAATATAAAGCGCATTGCTTTCAGCAGCCTTACAGACCCGGTGGTGAATTGCTGACGCCGGATCACGGGCCGGCGTCGGTTATTTCCGTCTTTCTTGTAGGCGTCTTGTAGGTTTAGTGCACCAGCATGCCGGTGAACCAGTAGGCCTGAGCCAAGGTGATCAAACCGACAATCGTTGCAAAGAATAGGCTGTGCTTGAGGGTGAAGCGGAACAGATCCGATTCCTTGCCGACCAGACCGGTCGCGGCGCAGGCCACGGCGATCGATTGCGGCGAGATCATCTTGCCGGTCACGCCGCCGCTGGTATTGGCCGCCACCAGCAAGGTGTCGTTGACGCCGATCTGGTGGGCAGTGGTCGCTTGCAACGAACTGAACAGCGCGTTCGACGAAGTATCCGAACCGGTGAGGAATACGCCCAGCCAACCGAGGAATGGCGAAAAGAAAGGGAACGCCGCGCCAGTACCCGCCAGCACCAGGGCCATGGTCGAGGACATACCGGAGTAGTTGGTGACGAAGGCGAACGCCAGCACCATGCCGATCGAGAGGATTGGCCAGCGCAGTTCGTAGAAGGTCTCTTTCAAAGTGGTCAGACCAGTTTTGAAATTGATCTTCAGTACCAGCATCGAAATCAGCGCGGAGAAGAAAATCGCCGTGCCGGTGGCGGAAATCGGGTCGAGTTTGAATACCGCTGGAATGGCGGTCGGGTTGGCCACGATTGGCGCAGTCTTGATCACCAGTTGATCAAGGTGCGGAATCGCGAAGTTGAACACCCAGCTGTACATCGAACCGCCGGCGGCGAACATCGCTTTGAAAGGCTTCAGCGTCCAGATCGTCACCAGCACAGTGAGGATCAGGAACGGCGACCACGCCTTGAAAATTTCCCCGAGGCTGTAGGGCGACGCGACGGTGGTGCGCTTCTGGCCGAAACCGCCGACGCTGGCGCTGACCACCGAAGCCGACACGGCGCCGACGATGTGCTGGCCGGCGGCACGGCACGGTTGCCAGACCTTGAGGAACAGGGTCAGGGAAATCAGGCTGGCCAGCGCCGAAGTGATGTCCGGCAGTTCCGGGCCGATGAAATTGGAGGTGAAGTATTGGGTGATGGCGAAACTCAGACCTGCCACCAGCGCGGCCGGCCAGGTTTCGCGCACACCGCGCAGGCCGTCCATCATGAACACCAGCCAGAACGGCACGAACAGTGACAGCAGTGGCAGCTGGCGACCGGTCATGGCGCCGATCTTGAAGGCGTCGATGCCAGTGACCTGGCCCGCCACGATGATCGGAATCCCCAGCGCGCCGAACGCCACCGGAGCGGTGTTGGCGATCAGGCACAGGCCGGCGGCGTACAGCGGATTGAAGCCCAGTCCTACAAGGAGTGCGGCAGTAATCGCGACCGGCGCGCCGAATCCGGCGGCACCTTCCAGAAATGCGCCGAAGCAGAAACCGATCAGCAACACCTGCAAGCGCTGGTCATCGGTGATCGACAGGACCGAGCTGCGGATGACCTCGAACTGACCGCTCTTCACCGTCAGTTTGTAGAGGAACACCGCCGCGACAATGATCCAGGCGATTGGCCACAGACCGTAAGCGAAGCCATATCCGGCTGCGGCGAAAGCCATGTCCACGGGCATCTGGAAGGCGAAAATCGCCACGGCAATCGAAAGCGCGAGGGTGATGCTGCCGGCCACATGGCCTTTGAGACGGAACACCGCCAGGGCGAGAAAGAAGAACACGATGGGAATGACGGCCGCGAGAGCGGAGACGCCGAGGCTGCCGAGCGGACTGTAGAGCTGTTGCCAGGTTTGCATGGTGGGGTGGCCCCTAATTGTTGTTGGTCAGGCACTGTGAGCAATCTTGGTTAATTGGTAAGACCAATTTACAAGCGCTGTCGGCTAGGGTAAAAGCCTTGGTAGCGGTGTGTCAATTTGCCGCTCTGAAACTTTCGTCGAAGATGCGGTGCAGAGGGCAACTGATCCGCTTTGGCGAAGTGGCGTCTGGCAGGTGTCGGCGGCGCGCGGATAGGCCAGAATAGACACCCCGGCGAGCGGTCGGGATCGTGGAGAAATGAGTTATGGGCTTTGATCAGATACGTCAGCGCCGTTTGTCTGACGATATTGTCGAGCGCCTCGAGGGGATGATCCTTGAGGGCACGCTGAAGTCGGGCGAGCGGCTGCCGGCCGAGCGCACGCTGGCCGAACAATTTGGCGTATCACGCCCGTCGTTGCGCGAGGCGATTCAGAAACTGGCAGCCAAAGGCTTGTTGGTCAGTCGCCAGGGCGGCGGCAATTATGTGGTGGAGGGCCTGGGTTCGACGTTCAGCGATCCGCTGCTGCAATTGCTTGAAAGCAATCCCGAAGCGCAACGTGATTTGCTCGAATTCCGGCACACCCTGGAGGCATCGTGTGCCTACTACGCCGCTTTGCGCGCCACCGATGTCGATCGTGAGCGCCTGACCGCTGCGTTCGAAGAGCTGCAGGATTGCTACTCGCGCCATGAAGAAGTCAGCCGGGCGGAAGAAGGCGCGGCAGATGCAAAATTTCATCTGGCGATTGCCGAAGCCAGCCACAACGCGGTGTTGCTGCATACGATTCGCGGACTGTTCGATCTGCTCAAGCGCAACGTCGTGACCAACATCGGCGGCATGTACAAACAGCGCACGGAAACTCGCGACATGCTGATCTCGCAGCACCGGGAATTGTATCTGGCGATTATCGAAGGGCGTGCCGAGCAGGCGAGGGAAGTGTCCAGCCGACATATTCTGTATGTGCAGGAAGTGCTGGAAGAGGTGCGTCAGGAGGTGCAGCGCATGGCTCGGGCGGAGCGGCGCAAGGGGATGTGATCAGGTGTGTTTGTGTTGATGCTGAAATAGCTTTCGCGAGCAGGCTCGCTCCCACCTTTGAAATGCATTCCAAGGTGGGAGCGAGCCTGCTCGCGAATTGGCGCTAAAGGAGGAAGATCAGTCTTCCTTGCCCTTGTTGCGCACCGCACGCTGCAATTCACGACCGGCATCGCGCTCGCGCTCGGTGTCACGCTTGTCGTATTCCTTCTTGCCCTTGCCCAGAGCGATCTCGCACTTGACCATGTGCTTGCTCCAGTACCAGGACAGGCAGACGCAGGCATAACCCTTCTGCTGCACGGCGGCGGCGAGCTTGTCCAGCTCGCGGCGGTTGAGCAGCAGTTTGCGCGTGCGCACCGGGTCGGCGATGACGTGGGTGCTTGCGGTCATCAACGGCGTGATGTGGCTGCCAAGCAACCATGCTTCGCCGTCCTTGAGCAGCACATAGCTGTCGACCAGCTGCAACTTGCTCGCCCGCAGACTTTTTACTTCCCAGCCGGCCAGGACCAGACCAGCCTCGAACTTGTGCTCGATGAAGTAATCGTGTCGCGCCTTTTTATTCTGCGCGATGGTCCCTGTTGGGTGTTTCTTCTGTTTAGCCATAGGGGCGGCATTATATGGAGTTGTTCGGCTGTCGGCTACGGTGTTGCTGCGTGCTTGAGCAGGTTGAGTGAATCCCGGACAATGCGGCCTCTTTTTCTAACGCTTGGGCGTGATAAACGATGTCGACAGACAAGGTTTCTGTCCACGGCAGTTGGGCTAGCCGCTGGGTATTTATACTCGCCGCGACCGGTTCGGCCGTGGGACTGGGTAGTATCTGGAAGTTCCCCTACATGGTCGGGGTCTACGGCGGCGGCGCTTTCGTGCTGATGTTCCTGGCGTGCATCGCGCTCATCGGCGTGCCGGTCATGCTCGCGGAAACCCTGATCGGCCGGCGCGCCCGGCAAAGTCCGGCGAACGCCTTGAAAGTGCTGGCACTGGAAGCCGGACACTCGGCCAAATGGTCTTGGGGCGCGTTTGCCGGGATGATCACGGCCCTGCTGATCCTGTCTTTCTACAGTGTGGTCGGCGGCTGGTCGCTGGACTACATCGTCGACATGGGTCGTGGCGATTTCCAGGGCGCGACGGCTGATCAGGTCGGCGCCTATTTCGGCAATGTCATTTCCAATCCATGGCGCCTGACACTTTGGCACACGATTTTCATGCTGCTGTCGGCCTTCGTGATCGCCAAAGGCGTGGTCGCCGGGCTTGAGCGTAGCCTGCGGATCATGATGCCGCTGCTGTTCGTGATGATTCTGGTGCTGCTGGGCTACAGCATGACCACCGGGCATTTCATGGAAGGCGTGCATTTCATGTTCGACTTCCACCCGGAAAAAGTCCTCGACGGTCTGCTGCCGGCGATGGGGCACGCGTTCTTCTCGCTGAGCGTCGGCGTTGGTTCGATCATGATCTACGGCGCCTACATGCCAAAGAACACCTCGTTGTCGGGCACGGTGGTCGGCGTTGCGCTGCTGGATACTTTCGTATCGCTGGTCGCCGGTCTGGCGCTGTTTCCGATTGTGTTCGCTGCCGGCCTGAACCCAAGCGAAGGCCCGGGGCTGATGTTCGTCAGCCTGCCATTTGCTTTTGGTAACGTCTTTTTCGGCCAGTTGATGGGCGTGGTGTTCTTTGTGCTGGTCGCGGTGGCTGCCTGGAGTTCGGCTATTTCGCTACTCGAACCGATGGTGGCTTACCTGGTTGAACGCACTAAAATCAGCCGCATCTGGGTGACGTTCTGGCTTGCGTTCACCTGCTGGTTCGTTGGTCTGGGCACGGTGTTTTCTTTCAATATCTGGAAGGAAGCCAAGTTTTTCGTGAACGAAGGCGGGGCGTTCAGCCTCTATCAATGGGGTGCGCAGAGCGGTCTCGACTTCTTCGGCGTGATCGATTTCTTCACCTCGCGGATCATGTTGCCCCTCGGTGGCTTGTGTTTCGTGCTGTTCGCGGGATGGGTGATGGGGCGTGAAGCGGTGCGGGATGAATTGTCTATCCGTAACCCGCTTCTGTTTGCTCTGTCCCTGTTCTTGATGCGCTACGTGGCGCCTATCGGCATTCTTGTAGTCTTTGCCGCTCAGCTCTGGAAGTAACGCTTACATGACGACACATATCCAACGATCCGCGCTCCTGCCGTACCCGGCGCAGTTTCTCTACGACCTGGTCAACGACGTCGCGCGTTACCCGGAGTTTCTGCCGTGGTGCTCGGAGGCTGAAGTGCTGGAAAGCTCCCCAGAACACATGCGCGCCAGTGTCGGCGTAGCGAAGGGCGGCCTCAGTCAGCATTTCGTCACGCGCAATACGCTGGTGCCGGGGCAGTCGATCGAGATGAATCTTGAAGAAGGCCCGTTCACTCAGTTGCACGGCATCTGGGTATTCAAGGCGCTGAACGAAAAGGCCTGCAAGATCAGTCTGGATCTGTCGTTCGATTATGCCGGGCCGCTGGTGCGCGCAACTCTGGGGCCATTGTTCAATCAGGCGGCCAATCAGTTGGTGGATGCTTTCTGCCAGCGCGCCAAGCAGATGCATGGTTGAGCCGGTGATCGAGATAGAAGTCGTGTACGCAGCGGTTGATCGGCAGGTTATGCGTGCGATCAGCGTGGCTGAAGGCGTTAGCATTCGGGCTGCGGTGCACGCATCGGGCATCGCGGCCGAGTTTCCTGAGCTGAATCTGGCGCAGTGCCCGCTGGGGATTTTTGGCAAGGTCGTGGCTGACGCGGATTCTCGCCCTGTTCAGGCGGGCGACCGGATCGAAATATATCGACCGCTGCTGGCTGATCCCAAAGAGGTTCGACGTTTGCGTGCGGCCAAGGCTGCCGAGGCCAAAGCACGCAATTCTTGATCAGGCCAAACGGCAGGCAATAAAAAACCCGGAATGTCCGGGTTTTTTATTGCCTCGCCTATTACTGCGGCGAGGTGTCCAGCGGCTCTGGTGTCGGAACCGGTACGGTTTCCACACCATCGACGTCCTTCTGAATCTGATCCAGCAAGGAGCCTGGTTTGGCTGGTTTTTCAGCTTCTGGCTTGTCGGCGTTTTCAGCAGGCGCGGTCACGGTAGTACCGCTGTCCTTGCCTAGAATGGCTTCGTCACGGCTCACGCCGGGCATGAAGTCACCGGACAGGCTGACAAGCTGGTCGTTGGAATTGAAGATAACGCTGATTCGTTCCTGCTGGCGTTCACCGCCACCCGGTTGCAGGCTGTACAGATAATCCCAGCGATCGGCATGGAACGTGTCGGCAAGCAGAGGGTTGCCCATGATAAACCGTACTTGCGGCCGGGTCATTCCCGGGCGTAACTGGTCTATCATGTCCTGCGTGACGACATTGCCCTGCTGGATGTCGATTTTGTAAACCCCGGGGAATGAACAACCGGCGAGTGCGAGCAGTCCCACAAAGGTGAAACTGGTTAGCAAGAGCTTGGTGTTTTGCATCGGTGGGCGACTTCCACTATCTTGGCTGGGACAACGTAAACGCCGATCATACCCGCATTAAGAGAAGCTGCGAAGCAGCATCGCGAGAAAGCTGACCATGGTTGAAAATAGCGAACTACGCAAAGCCGGCCTCAAAGTGACCCTGCCACGGGTCAAGATCCTGCAAATGCTCGACTCTACCGAGCAGCGCCACATGAGTGCCGAGGACGTCTACAAGGCGTTGATGGAAGCTGGTGAGGACGTTGGTCTGGCCACGGTTTACCGTGTACTGACCCAGTTCGAAGCGGCCGGCCTCGTGGTCCGCCACAACTTCGACGGCGGCCACGCGGTCTTCGAACTGGCTGACGGTGGCCACCACGACCATATGGTCAACGTGGAATCGGGTGAAGTGATCGAATTCTTCGACGAGGAAATCGAAAAACTTCAGAAATCGATCGTCGAGAAGCATGGCTTCGAGATGGTTGATCACAACCTGGTGCTGTACGTACGCAAGAAAAAGTAAGCATGTCGCGCGAATTTCACATTCGCTAAACGAACGAAGGCGACCCAAGGGTCGCCTTCGTGCTTTCTACTATTTATTACGCCTTGGCGGTCACCACCATTTTTTTCGCGTGAGCCAGGGATTCCTTGGTCAGATCGATGCCGCCGAGCATGCGCGCGACTTCTTCGATGCGCTCGTTCTTTGTCAGCTTCGCGACAGCGGTGTGAGTCGCCTTCTCGTCGCGAACCTTGTGCACGAACAGATGTTGATGCCCTTGCGCCGCCACTTGCGGCAAGTGCGTCACGGTCAGGACCTGGCCGCGATCACCCAGACGGCGCAGTAACTGGCCGACAATCTCGGCAGTCGGACCGCCAATACCTACGTCCACTTCGTCGAACACCAGCGTCGGCACACGGGAGGTCTGGGCGGTAATGACCTGAATCGCCAGACTGATCCGCGACAGCTCACCGCCGGAGGCGACTTTTGCCAGCGCCTTGAGAGGTTGACCAGGGTTGGCGCTGACCAGCAGTTCGACCTGTTCCAGCCCGTTTGGCAGCAACTCGTCGCTGCTGTTGGCTTTCAGTTCGATGGTGAATCGGCCGCCAGGCATGCCCAGGCGCTGGATTTCCTGCTCCACCGCACTGGCGAGGCTGCCGGCGGCTTGATGACGAAGGTCGCTCAGCTCGCGCGCTTTCTCCTGATAGTGGCGGGCGTAGGACGCCAATTCTTCACCCAGGCGTTCGATGGATTCATCGTTGGCGTTGAGGGTTTCGATTTCATCGAGCAGCTTTTGCTGCATCTCGCCGACTTCGGTCGGCTGAATACGGTGTTTGCGCGCCAGGGTGTAGATCGCGTCGAGGCGCTCTTCCAGGTATTGCAGGCGAGCCGGGTCGGCATCGAAGTTGTCGAGGAAGCGATTGAGCTCGCCGACTGCTTCTTCCACCTGAATCTGTGCACTGGTCAGCAGGCTGCTGGCTTCACCCAGCGCCCCCACCGAACTGTTCACGCTGGAAAGTCGATTGAGGCTGGCGGTCAGCGCATTCAGCACATTGCCGGAGTCGCTTTCGCTGCATTGCTCGACCACTTGCCGGCAAATGCCCAGCAAGGTTTCGGCGTTGGTCAGGTTCTTGTGTTCCTGCTCCAGCTGCTCCAGTTCATTTTCGCCGAGGCCGAGGTTTTCCAGTTCTTCGAGCTGATAGCTGAGCAGTTGGTGGCGTGCGCGCTGTTCGTCGCCGGAGTTGGACAGCCGCTCCAGTTCTTGGCGGGTCTGACGCCAGCGTTGCGCGGCAAGCTGCACCTGACGCGCCAGGTCGGTGGCGCCGGCGTACTCGTCAAGCAGGCGGCGATGAGTATCAGTTTTCAGCAGCGATTGATGTTCATGCTGGCTGTGGATATCGATCAGCAGCTCGCCGAGGGCTTTGAGGTCGCCAAGCGGGCAGGGCGTGCCGTTGATATAACCGCGCGAACGACCTTCCGAGGTGATGACCCGGCGCAGGATGCAAGGCCCGTCGTTTTCCAGATCGCGCTCGGCCAGCCAGGCGCTGGCTTCAGGGATATCAGCGAGATCGAAGGTGGCGAGAATGTCGGCTTTATCAGCGCCCGGGCGAACCACGCCGCTGTCGGCGCGATCACCCAGGGTGAGGCCCAGGGCATCGAGCATGATCGACTTGCCGGCGCCGGTTTCCCCTGTGATCACGCTCATCCCGCGATCAAGTTCGAGATCGAGATGTTCAACGATGGCGTAGTTGTGTACGGACAGGTGCACCAGCATAAAGGCAGCTCCCAGGCTTGAGGTCTGGTTATTTATACAGTGTTTTGTTCAGGCCTGACAATGCCCGCCCTTAGCTCGATTTGCTTGATCGAAAAGTTTTCTTAGCGCGTTCAAGAATGAGTATTCAGCACTTTTTTGTAGGGACAATTGTTTTCAGCCCTTGAAGCCTGATTTTGCGGCCCCATATATCGGGGCAGAAGCGCGAGTCAGGCTCGCGGACGAAATTGAAAGGAGAATTCTATGGCTGACGAACAGACAGTAGATACGCAAAACCCAGATGCCAATCAGGCGCCCGAAGGTTCGGGTGACGACCTGGCGACCCGTGTGCAAGTGCTCGAAGAGCAATTGGCCGCCGCGCAGGATCAGTCTCTGCGTGTTGCTGCCGATCTGCAGAACGTTCGCCGCCGTGCCGAGCAGGACGTCGAGAAGGCGCACAAGTTTGCCCTGGAAAAATTCGCCAGCGACCTGCTGCCGATCGTCGACAGCCTGGAGCGCGGCCTCGAGCTGTCGAGCCCGGACGACGAAAGCATCCGCCCGATGCGCGAAGGCATCGAGCTGACCCTGAAAATGTTCCACGACACCCTCAAGCGCTACCAGCTTGAAGCGATCGATCCGCATGGCGAACCGTTCAACGCCGTTCACCATCAGGCGATGGCCATGCAGGAAAGTGCCGACGTCGAGCCGAATAGCGTGTTGAAGGTTTTCCAGAAGGGCTACCAGCTCAATGGTCGCCTGCTGCGCCCGGCGATGGTCGTGGTCAGCAAGGCGCCGGCACCGGTTTCGCCTTCGATTGACGAGCAGGCTTGAAATTAGCCGCAAGGCCCCCATTTAGAAGTCAAGCGTTTAAGTGCTACCGCAGTCAGCCACCACTGCTGCGGCAACAAAATCCAAAGTTTCGGGAGAGTGAACATGGGCAAAATTATCGGTATCGACCTGGGGACTACCAACTCCTGCGTCTCCGTTCTGGAAAACGGCAAAGCCAAAGTTATTGAAAACGCTGAAGGCGCGCGTACCACGCCGTCGATCATCGCTTACGCCAACGATGGCGAAATCCTGGTAGGTCAGTCGGCCAAGCGTCAGGCTGTAACCAACCCGCACAACACCCTGTACGCAGTAAAGCGTCTGATCGGTCGTCGTTTCGACGAAGAAGTAGTGCAGAAAGACATCCAGATGGTCCCTTACAAGATCGTCAAGGCTGACAACAACGACGCCTGGGTAGAAGTGAACGGCCAGAAAATGGCACCGCCACAGATCTCGGCTGAAATTCTGAAGAAGATGAAGAAGACCGCCGAAGACTACCTCGGCGAGGCAGTGACCGAAGCGGTGATCACCGTTCCGGCCTACTTCAACGACAGCCAGCGTCAGGCCACCAAAGACGCCGGCCGCATCGCTGGTCTGGACGTAAAACGTATCATCAACGAACCAACCGCAGCTGCTCTGGCTTACGGTATGGACAAGGCCAAGGGCGATCACACCGTGATCGTTTATGACCTGGGTGGCGGTACCTTCGACGTTTCCGTGATCGAAATCGCTGAAGTTGACGGTGAGCACCAGTTCGAAGTGTTGGCCACCAACGGTGACACTTTCCTCGGCGGTGAAGACTTCGACATTCGTCTGATCGACTACCTCGTTGACGAATTCAAGAAAGAAAGCGGCATGAACCTCAAAGGTGACCCGCTGGCCATGCAGCGCCTGAAAGAAGCCGCTGAGAAAGCCAAGATCGAGCTGTCGTCCGCTCAGTCGACCGACGTCAACCTGCCGTACATCACTGCAGATGCGACCGGTCCTAAGCACCTGAACGTGAAAATCTCCCGTGCCAAGCTCGAAGCACTGGTTGAAGACCTGGTTCAGCGCACCATCGAACCTTGCCGCATTGCCATGAAAGACGCCGGTATCGACGTCAGCGCGATCAACGACGTGATTCTGGTCGGTGGTCAGACTCGCATGCCGCTGGTGCAGAAGCTGGTGACCGATTTCTTCGGTAAAGAAGCGCGTAAAGACGTCAACCCGGACGAAGCTGTTGCCATGGGTGCTGCGATTCAGGGCGCTGTTCTGGCCGGTGACGTGAAAGACGTGCTGCTGCTCGACGTCAGCCCGCTGACCCTGGGTATTGAAACCATGGGTGGCGTGATGACTGCGCTGATCGAGAAAAACACCACGATTCCTACCAAGAAATCGCAAGTGTTCTCGACTGCCGACGACAACCAGGGTGCTGTGACCATTCACGTTCTGCAGGGTGAGCGCAAGCAAGCCGCACAGAACAAATCGCTGGGCAAGTTCGACCTGGCCGACATTCCACCAGCTCCACGTGGCGTGCCGCAGATCGAAGTGACCTTCGACATCGACGCCAACGGCATCCTGCATGTCGGCGCGAAAGACAAGGCTACCGGCAAGACCCAGTCGATCGTGATCAAGGCCAACTCCGGTCTGTCCGACGAAGAAATCGAGCGCATGGTGCGTGACGCCGAGGCGAATGCCGAGGAAGACCGCAAGTTCGAAGAACTGGCCGCTGCCCGTAACCAGGGTGACGCACTGGTGCACTCGACTCGCAAGATGATCGCTGACGCGGGCGACAAGGTCACCGCCGAAGAGAAGACTGCAATCGAAGCTGCAGTGGTTGCGCTGGAAGCCGCCGTCAAAGGCGACGACAAGGCTGCCATCGAAGCCAAGGTTGAAGAGCTGTCGAAAGTCTCCGCTCCGGTTGCTCAGAAGATGTACGCCGAACAGGCTCAGCCAGCTGATGGCGCAGCCCCGCAAGGCGAATCGGCTGAGAAGGCTGACGACGTTGTCGATGCCGAGTTCGAAGAAGTCAAAGACCACAAGTAAGTTGTTGGTCGCCCGGTTGACTGCCTTGCGGCGGTGACTGGTAGGATGTCGCCGCGCGGGAGCTTGCCTCCCGCGTTGGCGTATCTGGAATACGCGAATTTTTACAGCATGCGACAACGCTCGCGTGTTGGTGGTATGGCTGAAAATGCTCCTGCTTTTCGCGCCGCAGATACCGCATCAATCAAGACCAGGATCGTTGAATTGACGTGAGTTGGGTCCGGGCCTTAATGGGGGCTCAACGAGTTTGGCGAGGCTCAGGAGGGGTTTGCCGAACGTCCTTAAGAGTGCAAAGAACTTATGGCAAAGCGTGACTATTACGAAGTATTGGGTGTCGAGCGGGGCACGAGCGAAGCGGACCTGAAGAAGGCCTATCGCCGCCTGGCCATGAAGCACCACCCCGACCGTAATCCCGGCGACAAAGCTTCCGAAGAAGCATTCAAAGAGGCCAACGAGGCCTATGAAGTGTTGTCCGACGCCAGCAAGCGCGCGGCATACGACCAGTATGGTCATGCCGGCGTCGATCCGAGCATGGGTGGCGGCGGTGCCGGTTTCGGTGGCCAGAACTTCTCGGACATCTTCGGCGATGTCTTCAGTGATTTCTTCGGTGGCGGTCGCGGCGGTGCCCGTGGCGGCGCTCAGCGTGGCAGCGATCTGCGCTACACCCTGGAGCTGAATCTGGAAGAAGCGGTGCGCGGTACGTCGGTGAATATCCGCGTTCCGACACTGGTCAACTGCAAACCGTGCGATGGTTCCGGCGCCAAGAAAGGCTCGTCGCCGACGACGTGCCCGACCTGCGGCGGCATCGGTCAGGTGCGCATGCAGCAGGGCTTTTTCTCGGTGCAGCAGACCTGCCCGCGCTGCCATGGCCAGGGCAAGATCATTTCCGATCCGTGCGACTCCTGCCACGGCGACGGTCGTGTCGAAGAGTACAAAACCCTGTCGGTCAAAGTGCCTGCCGGTGTTGATACTGGCGACCGCATTCGTCTGTCCGGCGAAGGCGAGGCGGGTACCCAGGGCGGGCCGACTGGCGACCTGTACGTTGTGATCAATGTGCGCGAACACGACATCTTCCAGCGTGACGGCAAGCATCTGTTCTGCGAAGTGCCGATCAGCTTCGTCGACGCTGCACTGGGCGGCGAGTTGGAGATTCCGACCCTCGACGGTCGCGTCAAACTGAAAATCCCTGAAGGCACGCAGACCGGCAAGCAATTCCGCGTACGCGGCAAGGGCGTTGCGCCAGTGCGTGGCGGCGGTGCCGGGGACCTGATGTGCCGTGTCGCTGTGGAAACGCCGGTCAACCTCAACCGTCGTCAGCGTGAGCTGCTGGAAGAATTCCGCAGCTCTCTGGCCGACGACAACAGCCACTCGCCGAAAACCACCGGTTGGTTCGACGGTGTGAAGCGTTTCTTCGGCGATTTGTAAGGAGTCGGCATGCGACGTATTGCAGTGATGGGCGCCGCCGGGCGCATGGGCAAGACCCTGATTGAAGCGGTGCAGCAGACGCCGGGCGCCGGTCTGACGGCGGCTGTCGATCGTCCCGACAGCACGCTGGTTGGCGCGGATGCCGGTGAGCTGGCAGCGCTGGGCCGTATCGGCGTGCCGCTATCCGGTGATCTGGATCGTGTGGTTGAAGAGTTCGATGTGTTGATCGACTTCACTCACCCGACCGTGACCCTGAAGAATCTCGCGTTCTGCCGCAAGCACGGCAAAGCGATGATCATCGGCACCACCGGTTTCAGTGTTGAAGAGAAGCAATTGCTGGCCGATGCGGGCAAGGACATTCCGATCGTCTTCGCCGCCAACTTCAGCGTCGGCGTCAACCTGTGCCTGAAGTTGCTCGACACCGCTGCGCGCGTGCTGGGAGACGATGTCGATATCGAGATCATGGAAGCCCATCACCGCCACAAGGTCGATGCTCCCTCCGGTACCGCGGTGCGCATGGGTGAAGTGATTGCCGATGCCCTGGGGCGTGATCTGAAGAAGGTCGCGGTCTACGGTCGCGAAGGCCAGACCGGTGCGCGTGAGCGTGAAACCATTGGTTTCGCCACCGTGCGTGCTGGCGATATCGTCGGTGATCACACCGTGCTGTTCGCTGCCGATGGCGAGCGCGTCGAGATTACCCACAAGGCATCGAGCCGCATGACCTTCGCCAAGGGCGCGGTGCGTGCGGCGCTGTGGCTGGATGGTCGCGAGCCGGGCCTGTACGACATGCAAGACGTGCTCGACCTGCGTTGAGTCGTTGCTGAACCCGGCGCAAACGTCCCGTTTTGCGCCGGTTTTTACCGCTTGGCGACGACCTGTCGCATTCTCCGGCCTTTAAGGCTCTTTAGCGGTGGACCAAAAACGCCCTTTTCTGTAAGCTACAGCTTTAGTGTGTCCACTAAAAGCGCGCAGAATAATTTCAGTGAAGAAGCGGGGTGACGTGTCCATACGTCACTCCGCTTTTTTACAACCTGCGATTGCCCTTTCATGCGTTATTTACGGGAGGTCTTCTTGACTAAGCCAGCCATACTCGCCCTTGCTGATGGCAGCATTTTTCGCGGCGAAGCCATTGGAGCCGACGGTCAGACCGTTGGTGAGGTGGTGTTCAACACCGCAATGACCGGCTATCAGGAAATCCTTACCGATCCTTCCTACGCCCAGCAGATCGTTACCCTGACTTACCCGCACATCGGCAACACCGGCACCACGCCGGAAGACGCCGAGTCCGACCGCGTCTGGTCCGCTGGCCTGGTCATCCGTGACCTGCCGCTGGTAGCGAGCAACTGGCGCAACACGATGTCCCTGTCTGATTACCTGAAAGCCAACAATGTAGTGGCAATCGCCGGTATCGACACCCGTCGCCTGACCCGCATCCTGCGTGAAAAAGGCGCTCAGAACGGCTGCATCATGGCCGGCGACAACATCTCCGAAGAAGCAGCCATCGCCGCTGCGCAGGGCTTCCCGGGCCTGAAGGGCATGGACCTGGCGAAAGTCGTCAGCACCAAGACCCAATACGAATGGCGCTCGACTGTCTGGGATCTGAAAACCGACAGCCACGCGACCATCGAAGCTTCCGAGCTGCCATATCACGTGGTCGCCTACGACTACGGCGTCAAGGTCAACATCCTGCGCATGCTGGTCGAGCGCGGCTGCCGCGTCACCGTGGTGCCTGCGCAAACTCCAGCCGCCGATGTGCTGGCGCTGAAGCCGGACGGCGTGTTCCTGTCCAACGGCCCTGGTGATCCGGAGCCATGCGACTACGCGATCCAGGCGATCAAGGAAGTGCTGGAAACCGAGACGCCGGTATTCGGCATCTGCCTCGGCCACCAACTGCTGGCTCTGGCCTCCGGCGCCAAGACCCTGAAAATGGGCCACGGCCACCACGGTGCCAACCATCCGGTGCAGGATCTGGACACAGGCGTGGTGATGATCACCAGCCAGAACCACGGTTTTGCGGTAGACGAAGCCACCCTGCCAGCCAACGTGCGCGCGATCCACAAATCGCTGTTCGACGGCACCCTGCAAGGCATCGAGCGCACCGACAAGAGCGCGTTCAGCTTCCAGGGTCACCCTGAAGCGAGCCCGGGCCCGAACGATGTCGCGCCACTGTTCGACCGCTTCATCAACGAGATGGCCAAGCGACGCTAAGCGTTCGCCTTGAGACTGTAGAGAGAAGGCCTCGAGGGCGGCCCCGGTACCGGCGGCCCCTTCGGGACTTCAGAAATCGATCAAGACGGCTTGCCGACTGACCTGCGGATTTGAGTGACAAACCATGCCAAAACGTACAGACATTAAAAGCATCCTGATTCTCGGCGCTGGCCCGATCGTGATCGGCCAGGCCTGCGAATTCGACTACTCCGGCGCCCAGGCCTGCAAAGCCCTGCGCGAAGAGGGTTACCGCGTCATCCTGGTGAACTCCAACCCGGCCACCATCATGACCGACCCGGACATGGCCGACGCCACCTACATCGAACCGATCAAGTGGCAGACCGTGGCCAAGATCATCGAAAAAGAGCGTCCGGACGCCGTGCTGCCAACCATGGGTGGCCAGACCGCTCTGAACTGCGCTTTGGACCTGGAGCGCGAAGGCGTTCTGGAGAAGTTCGGCGTAGAGATGATCGGTGCCAACGCCGACACCATCGACAAGGCTGAAGACCGTTCGCGTTTCGACAAGGCGATGAAATCCATCGGCCTGGCGTGCCCGCGTTCCGGCATCGCCCACAGCATGGAAGAAGCCAACGCGGTCCTCGAAACCCTCGGTTTCCCGTGCATCATCCGTCCGTCCTTCACCATGGGCGGCACCGGTGGCGGTATCGCTTACAACCGTGAAGAGTTCGAAGAAATCTGCGCCCGTGGTCTGGACCTGTCGCCGACCAAAGAGCTGCTGATCGACGAATCGCTGATCGGCTGGAAAGAATATGAAATGGAAGTTGTCCGCGACAAAAAGGACAACTGCATCATCGTCTGCTCGATCGAAAACTTCGACCCGATGGGCGTGCACACCGGCGACTCGATCACCGTAGCTCCAGCCCAGACGCTGACCGACAAGGAATACCAGATCCTGCGTAACGCCTCGCTGGCGGTACTGCGCGAGATCGGCGTCGAGACCGGTGGTTCCAACGTTCAATTCGGTATCTGCCCGAACACTGGCCGTATGGTCGTGATCGAAATGAACCCGCGTGTTTCGCGTTCCTCGGCACTGGCTTCGAAAGCCACCGGTTTCCCGATCGCCAAGGTCGCGGCCAAACTGGCTGTGGGCTACACCCTTGATGAGCTGTCGAACGACATCACCGGCGGCAAGACCCCGGCGTCCTTCGAACCGTCGATCGACTACGTCGTTACCAAGCTGCCACGCTTCGCCTTCGAGAAATTCGCCAAGGCTGACGCGCGCCTGACCACGCAAATGAAGTCGGTCGGTGAAGTCATGGCCATCGGCCGGACCTTCCAGGAATCCCTGCAGAAAGCCCTGCGCGGTCTGGAAGTCGGCGTTTGCGGTCTGGACGAGAAGCTCGATCTGAGCAACCCGGACAGCATGAGCGTGCTCAAGCGCGAACTGACCGTGCCGGGCGCCGAGCGTATCTGGTACGTGGCTGACGCCTTCCGCGCCGGTCTGTCGGTCGAAGACATCTTCGGCATGAATATGATCGACCCGTGGTTCCTGGTGCAGATCGAAGACCTGATCAAGGACGAAGAGAAGGTCAAGACCCTCGGTCTGTCCTCGATCGACCGCGACCTGATGTTCAAGCTCAAGCGCAAAGGCTTCTCCGATCAGCGTCTGGCGAAACTGCTGGGCGTCACCGAGAAAAACCTGCGTACGCATCGTCAGAAGCTGGAAGTGTTCCCGGTCTACAAGCGCGTTGACACCTGCGCCGCCGAGTTCGCTACCGACACCGCTTACCTGTACTCGACCTACGAGGAAGAGTGCGAGGCCGCGCCGTCGGGTCGCGACAAGATCATGATTCTGGGCGGCGGTCCGAACCGTATCGGCCAGGGCATCGAGTTCGACTACTGCTGCGTTCACGCTGCTCTCGCCCTGCGCGAAGACGGCTACGAAACCATCATGGTCAACTGCAACCCGGAAACCGTATCCACCGACTACGACACTTCCGACCGTCTGTACTTCGAGCCGGTAACCCTGGAAGACGTACTGGAAATCTGCCGCGTCGAGAAGCCGAAAGGCGTGATCGTCCAGTACGGCGGCCAGACTCCGCTGAAACTGGCTCGCGCACTGGAAGCTGCTGGCGTGCCGATCATCGGCACCAGCCCTGACGCCATCGACCGCGCCGAAGACCGTGAGCGCTTCCAGCAAATGGTCGAGCGTCTGAACCTGCGTCAGCCGCCAAACGCCACTGTGCGCAGCGAAGACGAAGCCGTTCGTGCTGCGGCGAAGATCGGTTATCCGCTGGTGGTGCGCCCGTCCTACGTGTTGGGCGGCCGTGCGATGGAAATCGTTTACAAGGAAGACGAACTCAAGCGCTATCTGCGTGACGCGGTGCAAGTGTCCAACGACAGCCCGGTGCTGCTCGACCACTTCCTCAACTGCGCCATCGAAATGGACGTGGATGCGGTCTGCGACGGCAAAGATGTAGTGATCGGCGCGATCATGCAGCACATCGAACAGGCGGGCGTTCACTCCGGTGACTCCGCTTGCTCGCTGCCGCCGTACTCGCTGCCGGCACACATCCAGGACGAGATGCGCGAACAGGTCAAGAAAATGGCTCTGGAACTGGGCGTTGTCGGCCTGATGAACGTGCAGTTGGCTTTGCAGGGCGAAGACATCTACGTCATCGAAGTCAACCCGCGCGCCTCGCGTACCGTACCGTTCGTTTCCAAGTGCATCGGTGTTTCCCTGGCCATGATCGCTGCGCGCGTGATGGCCGGTAAGACCCTGAAGGAAATCGGCTTCACCAAGGAAATCATCCCGAACTTCTACAGCGTGAAAGAGGCGGTGTTCCCGTTCGCCAAGTTCCCTGGCGTTGACCCGATCCTCGGCCCAGAGATGAAGTCGACCGGTGAAGTGATGGGCGTCGGCGACACCTTCGGCGAAGCATTCGCCAAGGCGCAGATGGGTGCCAGCGAAGTTCTGCCGACCGGCGGTACCGCGTTCATCAGCGTGCGCGATGACGACAAGCCACTGGTTGCAGGCGTGGCCCGTGATCTGATCAACTTGGGCTTCGAAGTGGTCGCCACTGCCGGCACTGCCAAGCTGATCGAAGCCGCAGGCCTGAAAGTGCGCCGCGTGAACAAGGTGACCGAGGGTCGTCCGCACGTGGTCGACATGATCAAGAATGACGAAGTCACGCTGATCATCAACACCACCGAGGGTCGTCAGTCGATCGCCGATTCGTACTCCATTCGTCGCAACGCCCTGCAGCACAAGATCTACTGCACCACCACTATTGCTGCGGGCGAAGCGATCTGCGAAGCGCTGAAGTTCGGTCCGGAAAAGACCGTGCGCCGCTTGCAGGATCTACACGCAGGATTGAAGGCATGAGCATAACCAAGTACCCAATGACTGTTCAGGGCGCTCGCGCCCTGGAAGAGGAGCATGCTCACCTGACCAAGGTCGTCCGTCCGAAGCTCAGCCAGGACATCGGTACGGCCCGCGAGTTGGGTGACTTGAAGGAAAACGCTGAATACCATGCTGCCCGCGAACAGCAAGGCATGGTCGAAGCGCGTATTCGTGATATCGAAGGCCGGATTCAGAATCAGGTCATCATCGATGTCACGACCATTCCTCACACCGGCAAAGTGATTTTCGGTACCACCGTCGAGATCGCCAACGTCGAGACTGATGAAAGCGTCACTTACCACATCGTGGGTGAGGATGAGGCTGACTTCAAACTCGGCAAGATCTCCGTCGGTTCGCCGCTGGCCCGCGCCTTGATTGGCAAGGAAGAGGGTGACGTTGTCGCCGTCAAAACGCCAAGCGGCGTGATCGAGTACGAGATTGTCGAAGTTCGTCACATCTGAAAGAAGGCGCCCGCTGCATGCGGGCGCCATGCTTTGGCAACTGACCCAGATGCTTTGGGTCGGTGGGCTATGGTTGATTCATGTCGGTTTGCAGCCGGCGCTGGGCCAGATCGGCTTGGCGCCGCTGTTGATCGACGAAGTCGCCAGTGCATTCGAAGTGCTGGTGGTGGGGTTCGCCGCTCTGTGCGTGATCTTTCAGGCTTTGGTGCTGGTACAGGCCGAGGGCCTTGCCAGTCTATGGCGGGATTTTCGCGGGCAGGTGCTGTTGATGGCGTTGTACGCGTGCGCGATGTATGTCGCTGTGCGTGTCGGCTGGCCGGATGCGCAGCGCTGGCAGGTATTCAGTTATCTGGTGCTGGGATTTTCCGGGCTGGTGCTGGTCATGCAGCCGGTGCCGGGATGGGGTGGCAGGGTGCGCGAAGCACACCCTTGACCCTGCGCATCACTTGAAGCGATGAACGTTCGACAGCTGCTTGTTGGCGCTGAAGTTCTTGCGGTAGACCAGAGCCATCTTGCCGATGACCTGAACCAGGTCCGCTTTGCCGACCTTGCACAGCTCGGCGATGTGCGCCAGGCGCGACTCGCGATCGAGGATATTGAGCTTGATCTTGATCAGCTCGTGATCGGCCAAGGCGCGTTCAAGTTCGGCTAAAACACCTTCAGTCAAACCGTTGTCCGCTACCGTCAACACTGGTTTGAGGTGGTGGCCGATGGATTTGTACTGTTTCTTCTGCTCTGGAGTGAGCGGCATAATCTGACCCTTTCGTCTGGATTCTGTAAAATGGCGGCCATTTTACCCGAGGGTTCGTGGATCCGCCCAACTAATCACGACCCTAATCATCGAGGTGCCCAATGGCGCGTTCCAAGACAAGCCTTGGTTGGCTGAAAAGACATGTCAACGATCCTTATGTGAAGCAGGCGCAGAAGGATGGCTACCGCTCGCGTGCAAGTTACAAGCTGCTGGAGATCCAGGAAAAATACAAATTGATCCGCCCGGGCATGAGCGTGGTCGACCTCGGCGCGGCGCCGGGTGGCTGGTCGCAGGTGACCAGTCGGCTGATCGGTGGCCAGGGGCGTCTGATCGCTTCGGACATTCTTGAAATGGACGGCATTCCGGACGTGACCTTCATTCAAGGTGACTTCACTGAGGACTCGGTGCTGGCTCAAATCCTTGAGGCTGTGGGTAATTCGCAGGTGGACCTTGTGATTTCCGATATGGCCCCCAATATGAGTGGTACGCCCGAAGTGGATATGCCCAAGGCCATGTTCCTGTGCGAGCTGGCTCTGGACCTGGCGGAACGGATCCTCAAGCCCGGTGGCAACTTCGTCATCAAGATTTTCCAGGGCGAGGGCTTCGACGTTTATCTGAAGGATGCTCGGAAGAAATTCGACAAGATCCAGATGATCAAGCCAGACTCTTCCCGTGGCAGCTCCCGAGAGCAGTACATGCTGGCCTGGGGTTATCGCGGTGGTGATGCGTGAAACGAGGTTTTTCGGCGGGGCGATAGGTTTTTCATATTTCGCTCTGCGTGCATAAGCGAATATTGTGTAGAAAGTGTTTCACAAAGGGTTACAGACGGCGCCTGCCAGAGTTGTAGGTAATGTAGTAAGTTAGGCCGGTGAATATCATGCGAAGCGCGCGCCAGTAGCGGAGCTTGCTTCAGAGGGTAGTTAATTGAACGATATGGCAAAGAATCTGATCCTGTGGTTGATCATCGCGGCAGTCCTGGTGACGGTGATGAACAACTTCTCCAGCCCTAACGAGCCGCAGACCCTCAACTATTCCGACTTCATCCAGCAGGTCAAGGATGGCAAGGTCGAACGCGTAGCCGTTGACGGCTATGTGATTACCGGCAAGCGCACCGATGGCGACAGCTTCAAGACCATTCGTCCGGCAATTCAGGACAATGGCCTGATCGGCGATCTGGTCGACAATCACGTTGTGGTTGAAGGCAAGCAGCCTGAACAGCAAAGCATCTGGACTCAGCTCCTGGTGGCCAGCTTCCCGATCCTGGTGATCATCGCGGTGTTCATGTTCTTCATGCGCCAGATGCAGGGTGGTGCCGGCGGCAAGGGCGGGCCGATGAGCTTCGGCAAGAGCAAGGCACGCCTGCTCTCCGAAGATCAGGTGAAAACTACTTTGGCCGACGTTGCCGGTTGCGACGAAGCCAAGGAAGAAGTCGGCGAGCTGGTTGAGTTCCTGCGTGATCCGGGCAAATTCCAGCGTCTGGGCGGTCGTATTCCGCGCGGCGTATTGATGGTCGGCCCACCGGGTACCGGTAAGACCTTGTTGGCCAAGGCGATTGCCGGCGAAGCCAAAGTGCCGTTCTTCACCATTTCCGGTTCTGACTTCGTCGAAATGTTCGTCGGTGTCGGCGCGAGCCGCGTCCGCGACATGTTCGAGCAGGCCAAGAAGCACGCCCCTTGCATCATCTTCATCGACGAAATCGATGCCGTAGGTCGCCATCGTGGCGCCGGCATGGGTGGCGGTCACGACGAACGTGAGCAGACTCTCAACCAGTTGCTGGTAGAGATGGACGGCTTCGAAATGAATGACGGCATCATCGTGATTGCTGCGACCAACCGTCCGGACGTACTCGACCCTGCGCTGCTGCGTCCGGGCCGTTTCGACCGTCAGGTGGTGGTTGGCTTGCCAGACATTCGCGGTCGCGAGCAGATTCTGAAAGTGCACATGCGCAAAGTGCCAATGGGCGACGACGTTGCTCCGGCAGTGATCGCACGTGGTACTCCGGGCTTCTCGGGTGCTGACCTGGCAAACCTGGTCAACGAAGCGTCGTTGTTCGCTGCACGTAGCGGCAAACGCATCGTCGAGATGAAAGAGTTCGAACTGGCGAAAGACAAGATCATGATGGGCGCCGAGCGCAAATCCATGGTCATGTCCGAGAAAGAAAAGCAGAACACGGCCTACCACGAAGCTGGCCATGCCATTGTCGGTCGCGTTGTTCCCGAGCATGATCCGGTCTACAAGGTGTCTATCATTCCGCGCGGTCGTGCGCTGGGTGTGACCATGTTCCTGCCGGAAGAAGATCGCTACAGCCTGTCCAAACGTGCGCTAATCAGCCAGATCTGCTCGTTGTACGGTGGCCGTATCGCTGAAGAAATGACCCTGGGCTTCGATGGTGTGACTACCGGGGCCTCCAACGACATCATGCGTGCAAGTCAGATTGCCCGGAACATGGTGACGAAATGGGGTCTGTCGGAAAAACTCGGTCCGCTGATGTACGCCGAAGAAGAAGGCGAAGTGTTCCTCGGTCGCGGTGGTGGTGGTCAGGCTGCCAGCTTCTCCGGTGAGACAGCCAAACTGATCGACTCCGAAGTGCGCAGCATCATTGATCAGTGCTACGGCACCGCCAAGCAGATCCTCACGGATAACCGTGACAAGCTGGATGCCATGGCTGATGCGCTGATGAAGTACGAAACCATCGATGCCGAGCAGATTGACGACATCATGGCCGGCCGCACACCTCGCGAACCTCGCGACTGGTCGGGTGGCACCGGTACGCCTCCGCCGCCTGTCGTGCAGGATGAGCGTCCGGAAAAACCGATTGGCGGTCCGGCTGCTGACGTTTAAGGCTTGAAATGACTTCTGTACAGTCCCTGACCCGGTTGCCTTGTGGCAACCGGGTTCTTGATTTGGCCCAGACGCATGTCATGGGCATTCTCAATGTCACTCCTGATTCCTTTTCCGACGGCGGCCGCTACAGCCAGCTTGATGCGGCGCTGCGCCATGCCGAAGCCATGGTGCTGGCTGGCGCGACGCTGATTGATGTCGGCGGCGAATCGACCCGGCCGGGTGCGCGAGCGGTCTCTCCTCTGGAGGAACTTGAGCGCGTCGCGCCGATTGTCGAGCTGATCAATCGCGAGCTGGATGTCATCATCTCGGTCGATACTTCCACCCCGGCAGTCATGCGCGAAACCGCACGGCTCGGTGCCGGCCTGATCAACGATGTGCGTTCGTTGCGTCGCGATGGCGCGCTGGATGCGGCGGCGGCTACCGGATTGCCGGTCTGCCTCATGCACATGCTCGGCGAACCGGGCGATATGCAGGATAATCCGCAGTATCAGGATGTTACTCGCGAGGTCGCTGAGTTTCTCGCCGAGCGCATGGAACAGTGCGCGCAGGCGGGTATTCCCGCCGAGCGGATCATTCTTGATCCCGGCTTCGGCTTCGCCAAGACCCTGCAGCACAATCTAAGCTTGTTCAAACACATGGAGGCTCTGCATGCGCTGGGACGGCCATTGCTGGTAGGTGTTTCGCGCAAGAGTATGATTGGCCACGCGTTGAACCGTCCCGTGGGCGAGCGCCTGCACGGCGGACTGGCGCTGGCGGCGCTGGCGTCAGTTAAAGGCGCACGTATATTGCGCGTCCACGATGTGGCGGAAACCGTCGATGTTGTGCGAATGATCGCGGCCGTTGAATCAGCCGAATAAGAATGATGGAGCACTTATGAGCAAGAAATATTTTGGTACCGACGGCATTCGCGGTCGTGTTGGTGAATACCCGATCACGCCTGACTTCATGCTCAAGCTCGGCTGGGCGGCTGGTATGGCTTTCCGCAAGATGGGGGCCTGCAAGGTGCTGGTCGGCAAGGACACGCGGATCTCCGGTTATATGTTCGAATCGGCACTCGAGGCCGGGCTGACCTCGGCGGGCGCCGATGTGATGCTGCTCGGCCCGATGCCGACGCCTGCCATCGCTTATCTTTCGCGTACGTTCCAGGCTGAAGCCGGTATCGTGATAAGTGCCTCGCACAACCCGCATGATGACAACGGCATCAAGTTCTTCTCCGGTAAAGGCACCAAGCTGCCGGATGAGTTGGAGTTGATGATCGAAGAATTGCTCGACACGCCGATGACCGTCGTCGAGTCGAGCAAGATCGGCAAGGTGTCGCGAATCAATGACGCATCGGGTCGCTACATCGAGTTCTGCAAAAGCAGCGTTCCTACTGGCTCCAATTTCGCCGGCCTGAAGATCGTCATCGACTGCGCGCATGGTGCGACTTACAAGGTTGCACCGAGCGTCTTCCGTGAGCTGGGTGCCGAAGTTGTCGTGCTATCTGCCCAGCCGAATGGGTTGAACATCAACGATAACTGCGGTTCCACGCATATGGGGCCATTGCAGGCCGCCGTTCTGGCTGAGCATGCGGACCTGGGTATCGCCTTCGACGGTGATGGCGATCGGGTATTGATGGTCGATCACACCGGCGCCATTGTTGATGGTGACGACCTGCTGTTTATCATTGCCCGCGATCTGCATGAGCGTGGCAAGTTGCAGGGTGGCGTCGTCGGTACGTTGATGAGCAATCTTGGTCTCGAACTGGCCCTTG
The DNA here is from genome assembly GCF_041956865.1 of Pseudomonas sp. LW8. Taxonomy (NCBI): domain Bacteria; kingdom Pseudomonadati; phylum Pseudomonadota; class Gammaproteobacteria; order Pseudomonadales; family Pseudomonadaceae; genus Pseudomonas; species Pseudomonas sp. LW8. The sequence goes on from NZ_CP168138.1 coordinate 753,844, forward strand.
CGGATCTGTCGATCCCGTTCGTTCGCGCCAATGTCGGTGACCGCTACGTGATTGCCGAACTGCAAGAGCGCAACTGGCTCGTTGGTGGGGAAAACTCCGGGCATGTGGTCTGCTTCAACCATACCACCACGGGCGATGCGATCATCGCGGCTCTGCAGGTGTTGATGGCTCTGAAATCCCGCAACGAAGGTCTGGCGCAAACGCGTCAGGCGTTGCGCAAGTGCCCTCAGGTGCTGATCAACGTTCGCTTTGGCGGCGGTGAAAGCCCGCTGGAGCATCCGGCTGTCAAGGAAGCCAGTGCCCGTGTAACTCAGGCGATGGCGGGGCGCGGTCGCGTGCTTCTGCGCAAGTCCGGCACAGAGCCTCTGGTGCGCGTAATGGTCGAAGGCGAGGACGAAAACCAGGTTCGCGGCTATGCCGAAGAGCTGGCAAAACTGGTAACCGAAGTTTCTGCCTGATACGGCTTGCAAGCCATGATTGTGTTGGGTAACATCTGCGCCCACTTTGACCGACGAGGTACAGCATGCGTCGCCCTATGGTAGCTGGTAACTGGAAGATGCACGGTACCCGCGCCAGCGTCGCTGAGCTGATCAACGGCCTTCGTCATCTGGCCTTGCCTAGCGGTGTTGATGTCGCGGTGTTCCCGCCTTGCTTGTATATCAATCAAGTGATTGATGGCTTGAAAGGCAAGTCGATTTCGGTCGGCGCGCAGAATTCTGCGGTGGAAGCCATGCAAGGTGCGTTGACTGGTGAGATTGCTCCCAGCCAACTGGTGGATGCAGGTTGTTCCCTGGTGCTTGTCGGGCACTCCGAACGCCGCCAGATTATGGGCGAGCGAGACGGGATGCTGAATCGCAAGTTCGCAGCGGCACAGGCATGTGGCTTGACTCCGGTGTTGTGTGTAGGGGAAACCCTCGAGCAGCGCGAAGCCGGAAAAACTCTTGAAGTTGTCGGGCGTCAGCTGGGCAGCATCATCGAGGAGCTGGGTGTCGGTGCCTTTGCCAAGGCAGTGATTGCATACGAGCCGGTCTGGGCCATTGGTACCGGGCTGACTGCAACGCCGCAACAGGCTCAGGATGTGCATAAGGCCATTCGCGAGCAGTTGGCGGCAGAGAATTCTGAAGTCGCACGAGGTGTGCGGCTTCTATACGGCGGCAGCGTGAAGGCGGCCAATGCGGTCGAACTGTTCGGCATGCCGGATATCGATGGGGGGCTCATTGGTGGAGCTTCCCTGAATGCAGATGAGTTCGGTGCGATTTGTCGCGCCGCGGGAAACTGAAAAAATGCTGGAAACAGTCGTAGTCGTTTTTCATCTGCTGGGTGCATTGGGCGTAGTTGCTCTGGTTTTGCTGCAGCAGGGTAAGGGTGCGGACGCTGGCGCGTCTTTCGGAGCAGGTGCTTCAAATACTGTGTTCGGAAGCCAAGGTTCCTCTACCTTTCTTAGTAAGTTTACTGCTATACTTGCCGCCGGTTTCTTCATAACCAGCTTGGGGTTAGGTTACTTTGCTAAAGAGAAAGCTCATCAGCTGACTCAAGCAGGTCTTCCAGATCCAGCAGTGTTGGAAGTACCTAAGCAACAACCGGCTTCTGATGATGTCCCGGTGCTTCAAGAGCAAAAGTCGGCTACTCCAGCGACTGACGTGCCTCCAGCTCAAGAGCAGAAGTAAGAAGGGTTTCAAACGTAGTATTGCCGAGGTGGTGGAATTGGTAGACACGCAACCTTGAGGTGGTTGTGCCCATAGGGTGTAGGGGTTCGAGTCCCCTTCTCGGTACCAATTAGTCAGGAGAGCCCGCTGTTGCGGGCTTTCTTGCAGGTGGAAGGTTACATTGACCCTAAAAGGGATCGGTCGTATACTTCCGCCCCAGCTTTGTCGCGGGGTGGAGCAGTCTGGTAGCTCGTCGGGCTCATAACCCGAAGGTCGTCGGTTCAAATCCGGCCCCCGCAACCAGTTTAAGGAGCCCCTTTTAAGGGGCTTTTTGTTAGCTGGATACTTTCAACGCCGCTGTTCGACGGCGTTTCAAGGATGGGCGTTATGCCCATTTTTTTATTTTGCAAAGCATGCACATATCATGCACTAGGGGGTTCAGGTGTCGAGCAAGCTAGAAGAGTTGCAGGCCTTGCTGGCCCCGGTGGTCGTGGCCCTGGGCTATGAATGCTGGGGTATCGAGTTTTCGGCTCAGGGTCGGCACTCGATGTTGCGCGTTTATATCGATAAAGAGGGTGGCGTGCTGGTGGACGACTGCGCCATTGTCAGCCGTCAGATCAGCGGTGTCCTGGATGTTGAAGATCCAATCTCCGTTGAATACACCCTTGAAGTTTCCTCGCCTGGCATGGAGCGCCCGCTGTTCACTCTTGAGCAGTTTGCCAAATTTGCCGGTGAACAAGTGAAGATCAAGCTGCGCTCGCCTTTCGAAGGTCGACGCAACTTTCAGGGCCTTCTGCGCGGTGTAGAAGAGCAGGACGTCGTGGTGCAGGTAGAAGACCACGAGTTCCTGTTGCCGATCGATATGATCGACAAGGCCAACATTATTCCCAGTTTTGACTGAGACGCGGATCCCGCGGATCCAATGGCTTGCGAAAGGCGAGGCGTACGATGAGCAAAGAAGTACTGCTGGTTGTTGAGTCGGTATCCAATGAAAAGGGTGTACCGGCAAGCGTAATTTTTGAAGCGCTGGAGCTGGCTCTGGCCACTGCTACCAAAAAGCGTTTTGAAGACGAAGTGGACCTGCGTGTGGAAATCAACCGCCACACCGGTTCTTACGAAACCTTCCGTCGCTGGACGGTCGTCGAAGAGAATGATCTCGACGATCCGGCCATCGAGACCTGGCCAAGCAAGGTTGCCGAAACGCATCCTGGTGCCAAGGTCGGTGACGTCGTCGAAGAGAAAATCGAATCCATCGAGTTCGGCCGCATCGCTGCACAGACTGCCAAGCAGGTCATCGTGCAGAAAGTTCGCGAAGCCGAGCGCGCTCAAGTGGTCGACGCCTATCGCGAGCGCCTGGGAGAAATCATCTCCGGCACCGTGAAAAAAGTTACCCGCGACAACGTGATCGTCGATCTGGGCAACAATGCTGAAGCATTGCTGGCCCGTGAAGACATCATTTCTCGCGAAACCTTCCGTGTCGGCGTGCGTCTGCGTGCGCTGCTCAAGGAAATCCGCACCGAGAACCGCGGCCCGCAGCTGATCCTGTCGCGTACCGCGCCGGAAATGCTGATCGAGCTGTTCCGTATCGAAGTGCCGGAAATCGCCGAAGGCCTCATCGAGGTCATGGCCGCCTCCCGTGATCCGGGTTCGCGTGCCAAGATCGCTGTCCGCTCCAAGGACAAGCGCATCGACCCGCAAGGTGCCTGCATCGGTATGCGCGGTTCGCGCGTCCAGGCGGTATCGGGTGAGTTGGGCGGTGAGCGTGTTGATATCGTGCTGTGGGACGACAACCCGGCCCAGTTCGTTATCAACGCCATGTCCCCGGCCGAGGTTGCGGCAATTATCGTTGACGAAGATGCCCATGCCATGGACATCGCCGTTGGCGCAGACAATCTGGCTCAGGCCATCGGTCGCGGTGGTCAGAACGTGCGTCTGGCGAGCCAGTTGACTGGCTGGACCCTGAACGTGATGACCGAATCGGACATCCAGGCTAAGCAGCAAGCAGAAACCGGCGACATCCTGCGCAACTTCATCGACGAGCTGGAAGTCGACGAAGAACTGGCTCAGGTGCTGGTAGATGAAGGCTTCACCAGCCTGGAAGAGATTGCCTACGTACCGGTGGAGGAAATGCTCAACATCGACGGCTTTGACGAGGACATCGTCAACGAGCTTCGTGCTCGCGCCAAGGATCGCTTGTTGACCAAAGCCATCGCTACTGAGGAAAAGCTGGCAGACGCCCATCCGGCCGAAGACCTGCTCTCGCTTGAGGGTATGGACAAGGATTTGGCGATGGAACTGGCGGTGCGCGGCGTAATTACCCGCGAAGACCTGGCCGAGCAGTCTATTGACGACCTGCTCGACATCGACGGCATTGACGATGATCGTGCCGGCAAGTTGATCATGGCCGCCCGAGCCCACTGGTTCGAGTAATTAGGCGCGGCCTGAGGAGAGAAGTGCATGACGCAAGTCACGGTGAAACAACTGGCCGATGAGGTCAAAACACCGGTAGAGCGCCTGTTGCAGCAGATGCGTGAGGCAGGTCTGCCGCACACCGCCGCCGACGAAAATGTGACTGACAGTGAGAAGCAATCCCTGCTGACTCACTTGAAGAGCAGTCACAAGGCGAAAGTGGAAGAACCACGCAAGATCACGCTGCAGCGTAAAACCACCAGCACCCTGCGTGTGGCTGGTAGCAAGAGCATCAGCGTTGAAGTTCGCAAGAAGAAAGTTTTCGTACAGCGCAGCCCGGAAGAAATCGAAGCCGAGCGCAAGCGTGAACTGGATGAGCGTCGCGCAGTAGAAAATGCTGCCCGTCAGAAGGCTGAAGAAGAAGCCAAGCAGCGCGCCGAAGAAGAAGCGCGTCGCCAGCCTGCTGCTGCGCAAACCGCTGCCAGCGACGCCGTTGCGGCACCGGCTGCTGCCGAACCTGTTCGCGAAAGCGCACCGGTGGCTGCTGCTCCTGCTCCATCGGCTGACGTTCGCAACAAGCAGAACGAACAGCGCCGTCCGGACAAGCCACGTGCCGACGATAACAATCGTCGCAGCGGTGGCGGTGATGGCGAGCGCAAAAACGCTCCGCATCGCGCATCGGTCAAAGAAAAAGCGCCGGCACCACGTGTGGCGCCACGCACTACCGACGAAGAAAGCGATGGCTTCCGTCGTGGTGGTCGCGGCAAGGCCAAGCTGAAGAAGCGCAACGCCCACGGTTTCCAGAGCCCGACCGGCCCTGTCGTGCGTGATGTGCAGATCGGCGAGACCATCACGGTTGGCGATCTGGCCAATCAGATGTCGGTCAAAGCGGCTGAAATCATCAAGTTCATGTTCAAACTGGGTACTCCAGCGACCATCAACCAGGTGCTTGATCAGGAAACTGCTCAACTGGTAGCCGAAGAACTGGGCCACAAAGTGACCCTGGTCAGCGACACCGCTCTGGAAGATTCCCTGGCCGAGTCCCTGAAGTTTGAAGGTGAGTCGTTCTCCCGTGCACCAGTCGTGACCGTAATGGGTCACGTTGACCACGGTAAGACTTCCCTGCTCGACTACATCCGTCGTGCCAAGGTAGCTGCTGGCGAAGCCGGCGGTATCACCCAGCACATCGGTGCATACCACGTTGAGACTGATCGCGGCATGGTCACTTTCCTCGACACCCCGGGTCACGCTGCGTTTACCGCAATGCGTGCCCGTGGTGCCAAGGCGACCGACATCGTGATCCTCGTGGTTGCAGCGGACGACGGCGTGATGCCGCAAACCATCGAAGCGGTTCAGCATGCGCAGGCAGCGGGCGTGCCGCTGGTGGTTGCAGTGAACAAGATCGACAAGCCGGGCGCTGATCTCGATCGCATCCGCAGCGAACTGTCGGTTCACGGCGTGACTTCCGAAGACTGGGGTGGCGACACACCATTCGTTCCGGTTTCGGCGAAGATGGGTACTGGCGTGGACGAGCTGCTTGAAGCCGTTCTGCTGCAGGCCGAAGTTCTCGAACTGAAAGCTACACCGTCGGCTCCTGGCCGTGGTGTGGTGGTTGAATCGCGTCTCGACAAGGGTCGTGGCCCGGTGGCAACCGTGCTGGTTCAGGACGGTACGCTGCGTCAAGGCGACATGGTCCTGGTCGGTTCGAACTACGGCCGTGTACGTGCCATGCTCGACGAGAACGGCAAGCCGATCAAGGAAGCCGGTCCATCCATCCCTGTCGAGATCCTCGGCCTGGACGGTACCCCGGACGCTGGCGACGAGATGAGCGTGGTTGCCGACGAGAAGAAAGCCCGTGAAGTGGCTCTGTTCCGTCAAGGCAAGTTCCGCGAAGTCAAACTGGCTCGCGCTCACGCCGGCAAGCTGGAAAACATCTTCGAAAACATGGGTCAGGCCGAGAAGAAGACGCTCAACATCGTCCTCAAATCCGACGTCCGTGGTTCGCTGGAAGCGTTGAACGGTGCCTTGAATGGCCTGGGCAACGACGAAGTACAAGTGCGCGTCGTGGGTGGCGGTGTCGGTGGTATCACCGAATCCGACGCCAACCTGGCACTGGCTTCCAACGCTGTACTGTTCGGCTTCAACGTGCGTGCCGATGCCGGCGCTCGCAAGATCGTCGAGCAGGAAGGTCTGGATATGCGTTACTACAACGTGATCTACGACATCATCGAAGACGTCAAGAAAGCCCTGACCGGCATGCTCGGCAGCGATGTTCGCGAGAACATCCTGGGTGTGGCCGAAGTGCGTGACGTGTTCCGTTCGCCGAAGTTTGGCGCGATCGCCGGTTGCATGGTGATCGAAGGTGTCGTGCACCGTAACCGTCCGATCCGTGTACTGCGTGAAGACATCGTTATCTTCGAAGGCGAGCTGGAATCCCTGCGCCGCTTCAAGGATGACGCTTCCGAAGTACGTGCCGGCATGGAATGCGGTATCGGCGTGAAGAGCTACAACGACGTCAAAGTCGGCGACAAGATCGAAGTCTTCGAGAAGGTTCAGGTTGCTCGCAGCCTCTGACTCGCGCACTTCAAGGGCCACGATGGGTCGTAGCATGCAAATGCACGGCACAGCGTCCGGACTCTAAACGCAACGCCCGGTCTGGCTTTTGTCAGGCCGGGCGTTTGCCGCTTTCAGACCTTGCGGGTTTCACCGCTGGGCAGTAACAGGTAACAAATCATGGCAAAAGAATACAGCCGTACCCAACGTATCGGCGATCAGATGCAGCGCGAGCTGGCGCAACTGATCCGTCGCGAAGTCAAAGACCCGCGCGTCGGCCTGGTCACCATCACCGCTGTGGAAGTGTCCCGTGACGTCGGTCACGCGAAGATTTTCATCACCGTGATGGGTCAGGACAATGCTGAAGACATCGCGCAAAGCATCAAGGTGCTCAACGCCGCCGCAGGCTTCCTGCGCATGCAATTGGCCCGCGAAATGAAGCTGCGCAGCGTGCCGCAATTGCACTTCCACTACGACGAATCCGTCGTGCGTGGCGCGCACCTGTCGGCATTGATCGAGCGCGCCGTGGCTGAAGACAATCAGCACGTTGCCGCTCCAGCACCTGAAGACACCAAGGAGTAATTCGGTGGCTCAGGTCAAACGTATCCGTCGTAACGTCAGCGGCATCATCCTGCTCGACAAGCCATTGGGGTTCACCTCCAACGCTGCCTTGCAGAAGGTGCGCTGGCTGCTCAATGCCGAGAAGGCCGGGCACACCGGCAGCCTCGACCCGTTGGCCACCGGCGTGTTGCCGCTGTGCTTCGGCGAGGCGACCAAGTTTTCGCAATACCTGCTCGATTCCGACAAGGGCTATGAGACCCTGGCACAACTGGGCAAGACCACCACCACGGCCGATGCCGAAGGTGAGGTTTTGCAGGAGCGTCCGGTGACCGTTGGTCGCGCCGATGTCGAAGCGGTTCTGCCGAAATTTCGTGGGCAAATCAGTCAGATACCGCCGATGTACTCGGCACTCAAGCGTGATGGCCAGCCGCTGTACAAACTGGCACGTGCAGGCGAAGTAGTGGAGCGCGAACCGCGTTCTGTTACTATTGCGCGCTTGGAATTGCTGGCCTTCGAAGGCGATACTGCGCGGCTTGCGGTGGACTGCAGCAAGGGCACCTATATTCGGACCCTGGTGGAGGATATCGGTGAGCAACTCGGTTGTGGTGCGTACGTCGCAGAATTGCGTCGGACCCAGGCCGGGCCTTTCACCCTGGCGCAGACTGTTACCCTCGAAGAGCTGGAAGCGGTACATGCCGAAGGCGGCAATGAAGCGGTCGACCGCTTCCTGATGCCATCGGACAGCGGCCTGCAGGATTGGCCGTTGCTGCACTTCTCTGAAGCGAGCGCGTTCTACTGGCTCAACGGCCAGCCGGTACGTGCCCCGGATGCGCCGAAGTTCGGCATGGTACGAGTACAGGATCACAATGGTCGCTTCATCGGTATCGGTGAAGTGAGCGAAGACGGGCGTATCGCGCCGCGTCGCTTGATTCGGTCAGAATGACCGGAACCGGTCTGCGTTAAGCGGGCCGGCGAGTGTGGCTGTTAACAGGCATGGTCACTACTCATTTATAGATACAGGGATTTGTCCCTGGCCTGTTGAAGCTGTTTCCCTGAAACAGTTTCCTGATAAGGAAGGATTGCCTCATGGCTCTCGACGTTCAAGAAAAAGCTCAAATCGTTGCTGACTACCAGCAAGCTGTTGGTGACACTGGTTCGCCAGAAGTGCAGGTTGCACTGCTGACTGCCAACATCAACAAACTGCAAGGTCACTTCAAGGCCAACGGTAAAGATCACCACTCCCGTCGTGGTCTGATCCGCATGGTTAACCAGCGTCGCAAGCTGCTGGACTACCTGAAAGGCAAGGACGTAAGCCGGTACGCCGCGCTGATCGCTCGCCTGGGTCTGCGTCGCTAATCAGCGATTGCGCTATGAGGTTGGTGGTCTGTCGGGCGTCAGCGGTTTTCCGCTGGCGCCTTGCAGGCTCCCAGCCTCAAGTTTTATCTGCAGCATGGCTTTACCTGTAGCACCCGGACAATTGCCATCGGGCCGATTCCCGAAATTGCCCAAGAATTCGCAAGAAACCGTTTCCCCCAAGAGCCACAAAGAAGGTAGGACACCGTGAACCCGGTAATCAAAAAATTCCAGTTCGGTCAATCGACCGTTACCCTCGAGACAGGCCGTATTGCCCGTCAGGCCTCCGGCGCAGTATTGGTCACCGTTGACGACGACGTCAGCGTGTTGGTGACTGTTGTCGGTGCAAAGCAAGCCGATCCGGGCAAGGGTTTCTTCCCTCTGTCCGTGCACTACCAGGAAAAGACTTACGCTGCCGGTAAGATCCCTGGCGGTTTCTTCAAGCGTGAAGGCCGTCCTTCCGAGAAAGAAACCCTGACTTCCCGACTGATCGACCGTCCGATCCGTCCGCTGTTCCCAGAAGGCTTCATGAACGAAGTGCAGGTTGTCTGCACCGTCGTTTCCACCAGCAAGAAGACCGATCCGGACATCGCTGCGATGATCGGTACCTCGGCTGCCCTGGCCATCTCCGGCATTCCATTCGACGGCCCGATCGGCGCCGCTCGCGTGGCTTTCCACGAGAGCACCGGCTACCTGCTGAACCCGACCTACGAACAGCAGGCCGCTTCGAGCCTGGACATGGTCGTTGCCGGTACTTCCGACGCCGTGCTGATGGTTGAATCGGAAGCCAAAGAGCTGACCGAAGACCAGATGCTGGGCGCGGTACTGTTCGCTCACGACGAATTCCAGGTTGTGATCAACGCTGTTAAAGAACTGGCTGCCGAAGCCGCCAAGCCAACCTGGAACTGGGCTCCTGCGCCAGAAGCCACCGAACTGCTGGGCGCTATCCGTGCCGAGTTCGGCGAAGCGATCTCCCAGGCTTACACCATCACCATCAAGGCCGACCGTTACGCTCGCCTGGGTGAGCTGAAGGACCAAGTGGTTGCCAAGCTGTCCGGTGAAGAAGGCCAGCCAAGCGCTGCTGAAGTCAAAGCAGCCTTCGGCGAAATCGAATACCGCACCGTTCGCGAAAACATCGTTAACGGCAAGCCACGTATCGACGGTCGCGACACCAAGACTGTACGTCCGCTGAACATCGAAGTCGGCGTTCTGCCAAAGACTCACGGTTCGGCTCTGTTCACCCGTGGCGAGACCCAGGCACTGGTTGTTGCAACACTGGGCACCGCCCGTGACGCACAACTGCTGGACACCCTGGAAGGCGAAAAGAAAGACCCGTTCATGCTGCACTACAACTTCCCGCCGTTCTCGGTGGGCGAGTGTGGTCGCATGGGTGGCGCCGGTCGTCGCGAAATCGGTCACGGCCGTCTGGCCCGTCGTTCGGTTTCGGCCATGCTGCCAGCCGCTGACGTGTTCCCGTACACCATCCGCGTGGTATCGGAAATCACCGAATCCAACGGTTCGAGCTCGATGGCTTCCGTGTGCGGTGCTTCCCTGGCACTGATGGACGCTGGTGTACCGATGAAAGCACCGGTGGCCGGTATCGCCATGGGTCTGGTTAAAGAAGGCGAGAAGTTCGCCGTCCTGACCGACATCCTCGGCGACGAAGATCACCTGGGCGACATGGACTTCAAGGTAGCCGGTACCGCCAAAGGTGTTACTGCGCTGCAGATGGACATCAAGATCAAGGGCATCACCGAAGAGATCATGGAAATCGCTCTGGGCCAAGCCCTTGAAGCGCGCCTGAACATCCTCGGCCAGATGAACCAGATCATTGGCCAGTCGCGTACCGAGCTGTCGGCCAACGCTCCGACCATGATCGCGATGAAGATCGACACCGACAAGATCCGTGACGTTATCGGTAAAGGTGGCGCGACCATCCGTGCGATCTGCGAAGAAACCAAGGCTTCGATCGACATCGAAGACGACGGTTCGATCAAGATCTTCGGCGAAACCAAGGATGCTGCAGAAGCTGCTCGTCAGCGCGTTCTGAGCATCACGGCAGAAGCCGAGATCGGCAAGATCTACGTCGGCAAGGTTGAGCGCATCGTCGACTTCGGCGCATTCGTCAACATCCTGCCGGGCAAGGACGGTCTGGTGCACATCTCGATGCTGAGCGACGCTCGCGTAGAGAAAGTCACCGACATCCTGAAAGAAGGCCAGGAAGTGGAAGTGCTGGTACTGGACGTGGACAACCGCGGCCGTATCAAGCTGTCCATCAAAGACGTGGCAGCTGCCAAGGCTTCGGGCGTTTAATCACCCCCAACGCTTTAGCGCAATGAAGATGCCCCCGCCGTGCAAACGGCGGGGGCGTTTTTTTATCTGAAATAAAGAAATTGTAGTTCTCAAAAGAAAACCATCAGACAACCCACAAATTTGCCGCAGCTCGAGACCGGTGCTAGGTTTAGCCCACCGCCCGTGTAGCTCAGCCGGTAGAGCAGCGCACTCGTAACGCGAAGGTCGCAGGTTCGATTCCTGTCTCGGGCAAAAAATTTTCGCCTTCGGTTTTATGCGTGGTGTTGGAGGTATTCGTTCAGTGCTTGACGTGTCAGATCATTCAACGACACATTTTGACGGGTTGCCGCCAGAGCCGCTGCTAAATGCAGATCGTGACCTATGCGAACATTGAACGATCCTTTGCATGGGATTTCAGGCTTCTGCCCGAGCTGCTGACAGGTTTGTAAATAGTCATCTACCGCCTCGCGAAAGGCTGCTTCCAGTTCAGCCACCGTTTGTCCTTCATAATTAACCAGCGCCCTGATGAAAAGGAGTTTTCCGAACAGGCACTTATCTTCCGTGCTCGCCTCGATAGAGCCAACATAGCCTTTGTAGTGCAGCTGGGAACTCATGGAATCAGGCCTCCTGTTTTCAGTTGCTCGATAATCTGGCGTCTTGCGTATGTTTTGATTTCATTTCCGGGATGTGGCTTGTGCAGGTTGATCATTGCGCTCGGATTCCCGTTGTCGAATTTGATCCTGCTACCGGATCCTTCCAGCTGAGAGTAACCAAGACGCGCCAACAGAGTGACAAGCTCGGACCATGTGAATGCGCTGTGCCCGTTGATTAGCTTGGCGAGAAGTTTTTCAGTCTTTGACATGCTGGCCTATGATTGCAACTGAATATAGTTGCCTGTTTTTGGGCGGTCAATGTGAAGGTTTCGTTCGTCGTAACCTCAAAAGCGATGGGTGAGGATTTATACGCAGTGGATTTCGCGCATGGAAACAGGAAACTGTAACCAAGCGAGTACCACTCTTCATTTCACTCCCCCGGTTGCACTGGCTTGCGTCTCTGTTAGGATTCCTTTGTCCCAGACAAGCAAGCACCGTTGTTTTCAGATGATCCACGAATGGTCCTGAAGGCCAGGAAAAACCGAGCTTCCAATGACTTCCTGCGTCAGAGAGATCCTTGATGATCCAGATCCATCCTCCATTCCTAAGATCAGCGAGAACCCCATGACTGAATTGACCCAAGAGCAACGCCACGAACAAGCGCTGGAAAAATACCTTCTGGATGTGCCGGACCTGAAGGAAGAGATCAAGGACCTGAGTCCCGATGATCAGAAAGACCAGATCCAGTGGGCCTTCGAAGACGAAGCCGAAGCGCAGGGCTTGCAGCCGTGGGAGCTGACCCTCAAGTACACGAGCACGCCGGAGGAGTTCGAGGCGCAGCGCCTCGTGCTGCACAAGGAAGCGGCGGAAGTCTTGGGTGTCGAGTGGGAAGAGTACTGCGAGATGAACAATCTCGTCGTATAAGAGCAGCTGCGAGCTTCTAGCTACAAGCTGCAAGTCAAAGCAGAGTCGCTTGGCTTGTAGCTTGTAGCTTGCCGTTGCGTCTAGAGGCTCAGTCGCATCGACAGGTCCACCGCTTTGACATCCTTGGTCATCGCACCAATCGAAATGTAATCCACGCCCGTTTCGGCGATCGGCAGCAGCGTGCTTTCGTTGATGCCGCCGCTGGCTTCCAGCTTCGCTTTGCCGGCGGTCAGGCGTACGGCTTCGCGCATGTCGTCCAGGCTCAGTTCGTCGAGCATGATGATGTCGGCGCCCGCTTCCAGCGCTTGCTGCAACTCCTCAAGACTTTCCACTTCAATCTCCACCGGTTTGCCCGGGGCGATCTTGTGTGCGGCGGCCACGGCTTCGGCGATGCCTCCGCTGGCGGCGATGTGGTTTTCCTTGATCAGGAAGGCGTCGTACAGACCGATTCGGTGGTTGTGGCAGCCGCCGCAGGTCACCGCATATTTCTGTGCCAGACGCAGGCCGGGCAGGGTTTTGCGGGTGTCGAGCAACTTGACCTGCGTCTCGCCGACGAAGTCTGCCAGGTACTGCGCGCGCGTCGCCACGCCAGACAGCAACTGCAGAAAGTTCAATGCGCTGCGTTCGCCGGTCAGCAGTGAGCGCGCCGGGCCTTCCAGATGAAACAGCGGCTGATTGGCTTTGACCCGCTGGCCGTCGACCACTTGCCAATGCACCGCCACGCGCGGATCGAGCTGGCGAAATACCGCATCGACCCAAGCGGTGCCGCAGATGACGGCGTCGTCACGGGTGATGATGGTGGCTTTGGCCAGGCGTTCGGCCGGGATCAGTTGCGCGGTGATGTCGCCGCTGCCGACGTCTTCGAGCAACGCACGGCGCACGTTGTTTTCGATTTCGGCGGTCAGATCGGCGAGACGTAGATTCGGCATAACGGACTCCACAAACAAAGTGGTTCGATTATAGGGGCAGGGCGCGAGCCAACCCAAGGCGAGAACGTGCGTGCCTGGCGCATCTGGTCGATTTTCCTGCGCTGAGTGCGAGGTGTATGGCGTATAGGGGAAACCCTGAGGCCTATAGCATCGCCGGCCTCTTTTGCCAGATAATCCGCCTTGTATTTGACGTCATGGCTTTGACGAACGACTCCCCTGGGGCAGTGTCGAAAGCGACGAACCGAATCACCGTTCCAGGAGGCTTGGATGCGCAACGACGGGAAAGTGGTGCCTTTGCACCGGGCGACTGCCGATCTGGCGGACCACTCGCCGCTTGCCCGCTTGCCGGTGATTTTGCTGCAGGTCCGCGACAAGGCTGCGCAGCAGCTGCGCCACGATTTGCAGGAGCTGTTCGATAACGCCGACGACACGCTGTTCGAAATGGCCGACCGGGCGCGCAACGACGTCGATCAGAACATCTTTTTCGAAGCCATGCGCGACCTGCGCCTCAAGCGCAAGAATATCGAGCGCGGCTTTCTTGAACTGTTCTTTGAAGCCTTCGCCGGCCTTACCCAATACGACCCCGCCGCCAACACCCTGCCACGCACGCCGGTGGTCGAAGAGTCGGCGCCGCGCACCGATGCCATGGAGCGTACCGTGGCCGTGCAGACGATGGTCAGCCGCGTGCTCAAGCGCGACGGCTTCGCTCTCGACCAACTGACCGCCCGCTTCAGCTCGATGCTCGGCAAGCGTCTGGACGATCAGCACAACCCGCTGAGTCCGGCGATGCTCTGCGAATATTTCCTGCAGGCCGGGCGTAACCTCGGCGTCGAGATCAAGGTCAAGCTGATCCTGCTCAAGCTGTTCGAACGCTATGTGCTGGCTGACACCGAGCAGCTGTATGGCGAGGCCAATCAGCTGTTGCTCGCGACCGGCGTGTTGCCACATCTGAAGCCCGCCGTGGCTCGTCGCATGGTCGAGCCTGCGGACAGCGACACATTGATTGAAGATCTCGACGAGCCGCCAGCGGACGAAGGCATCGAGGAAGTGTTCGCCGCGATGCAGCAATTGCTCGCCCAGGTCCGCGGCCGCGTCACACCGACCCTGGAGCCCGGCGCACCGGCGCATCCGATCAACACCCGCGACCTGCTGCGGTTGTTGTCGCACTTGCAGCAATACGTACCGGCGCTGGAGGCTCAGGAAGATTTCGATCTGCGTCATCAGCTCGAACAGTTGCTGACCCGGGTCAGCGTCAGAAGCGGCAGGTCCCGCGTTGTCGCGACTGCCGACGAAGATGTGATCAACCTGATCGCCATGGTTTTCGACTGCATCCTCGACGATCGCAATGTGCCCGATGCGCTCAAGGCGCTGATCGGCCGATTGCAGATTCCGATGCTCAAGGTTGCGGTGCTGGACAAGAGTTTCTTCAGCCGCAGCACGCACCCGGCGCGGCGCCTGCTCAACGAAATCGCCGAGGCCGCAATGGGCTGGAGCGATTGCGACGGCGCTGAGCGCGACAACCTCTATGTGCGCATCGAGCAAGTGGTACAGCGCTTGCTCAGCGAGTTTGTCGACGACCCGGCGATCTTCTCCGAACTGCTCGCCGACTTCCTCGCCTTCACTCAGGAAGAACGTCGTCGCACTGAACTGCTGGAACAACGCTTGCGTGATGCCGAGGAAGGCCGGGCAAAAGCCGAACTGGCTCAGCATCGCGTTGCACAGGCGTTGCAGCAGGCTCTGCTGGGCCAGGTGCTGCCGGCGACGGTGGTCAGTTTCGTCCAGCAGGCCTGGAGCAAAGTGTTGTTGCTGACCTGCCTCAAGCACGGTGATCAGTCCGCCGAATGGCACGCCGACGTGCAGACCATGGAACAGTTGGTCTGGAGCGTGCAGCGCCATGACGACGGCGAATCCAGCCTGCGCCTGCTGGCACTGGTGCCGGGTTTGCTCAAGTCGCTGCGCGATGGCCTGAGCAGCACCGCATTCGACCCCTTTGCCACCAGTGAATTTTTCAGTGAGCTGGAGGCTCTGCACGTGCGCGTGCTGGAGCGTTCCGACGATGCCGATCACAGCGCCATGCCGTTGATCGAAATTACCCCCGAGCTCTTGCAGCACAGTGCCGGCCAGACGGCAGCGACCCCGGCGCCGCGCCTGGCGCAAGACGCTGCCGGTCTGTCTCAGGTCGAGCAGTTGCGTGTGGGCAACTGGGTGGTCTTCGACGCAGACGAGGAACAGACCTTGCGTTGCAAACTCGCCGCGATCATCAAAGAGACCGGCAAATATGTCTTCGTCGACCGCACTGGCATGAAAGTGCTGGAGCACAGCAGCACCGATCTGGCCCTGGCATTCAGCCGTGGCGTCGCGCGCGCACTGGATGACACCTTGCTGTTCGACCGCGCACTGGAATCGGTGCTGGGCGACCTGCGGCGACTCAATCGCGGCAAGTGATCGCGCGGTGAGGGTGGATCGCGGCATACTGGGCGCCCACATGGTCGGCGTTGAAGGAATCGGTATGCAGTTGGATCCCGCGAGCGGGTGGTGTCATGGCGTGCAGATCTGCCCGTCGCCCAACTTCAATGAGCGCCCGGCGGGCGAAGTGTCCCTGTTGGTCATCCACAACATCAGCCTGCCGCCGGCGCAATTCGCCACGGGCAAGGTGCAGGAATTTTTCCAGAATCGTCTGGATGTCACCGAACACCCGTACTTTGCAGGCATCGCTGACCTGCGCGTCTCGGCGCATTTTCTGATCGAACGTGACGGCAACGTCACCCAGTTTGTCTCCTGTCTGGAACGGGCGTGGCACGCAGGCGTTTCTGTGTTCGAGGGTCGTGAAACCTGCAACGATTTTTCCGTGGGCATCGAGCTGGAAGGCACCGATGATCTGCCGTTCACCGACGAGCAATATCGCGCGTTGACTGCGCTGACCCGGCAGTTGCAGAAACGCTTTCCGGCGATCACCGATCAGCGCATCTGCGGCCACAGCGATATCGCGCCGGGGCGCAAGACCGATCCGGGACCGGCATTCGACTGGGCACGCTACCGCGCCGCCCTGGCAAAAGAGGAAGGACAATGAGTTTTCTGGTGTTACTGCTGGCGGTGTGGATCGAGAAGTTTTCGGCCCTGCGCCATCGGCTTCAACGCGACGGCGGATGGATCCGCGAACTGCACAAACTCGAAAACAGCAAACGGCTGGCCAGGCAACCGTGGCTGGTGCTGACGATTCTGGTGCTGTGCCCGGTGGCGTTGCTGGCGCTGTTGCTGCTGGTGCTGGAACCTGTGGCGTACGGTTTGCTGGCGCTGCCGGTGCATTTGCTGGTGGTGATCTACAGCCTCGGACGCGGCGATCTGCTCGGCGGCCTCGGCCCGTTCCGCGATGCCTGGCGCCGTGAGGATCTGCAAGCGGCGGCGCACGTCGCCAAGCGCGATCTGGATATCTGCGCCGACAACGGCGAGCAGTTGCTCGAGCGGGTGCAAGGGCATCTGCTGTGGCAGGCCTATCAGAGTTTCTTCGCGGTGATCTTCTGGTACTTCCTTCTCGGCCCCGTGGCGGCATTGGCCTATCGTTTGCTGGCGCTGGCCGAAGAGCACGGCTGCAATCCGGCGCTGGTCGAGCGTGCTGCGCAATTGCGTCACGCTTTCGATTGGGTGCCGGTGCGTTTGCTGGCGGCAAGTCTTGCGTTGGTCGGCAACTTCGTCGCGGTCAGCCGAGTGATGCTGCATGAGCTGCTCAACTGGAACATCAGCGCTGCGCAGTTGATCAACAAGGTCGGCCTGGCAGCCGGGGAAGTTCCACCGCCAGTGGTCGGCCCGGACGGCATCAACACCCTCGATTGTCTGTGGGAACTGCTGCTGCGTGCGGCAGTGCTGTGGTATGCCGGGTTTGCCTTGTGGACGGTTCTGGTTCACTGATTCGCTGATTTACAGAAAGATCAAAAGATCGCAGCCTTCGGCAGCTCCTACCTTGGAACGCATTTCCCTGTAGGAGCTGCCGAAGGCTCGGGCCGCGATCGGACGATCTTTTTGCTTTTGATTTGGCGATCACTGCATTGCCATTAACCTTAAGTTACAAAACCTCCCGCCGATTTACGCTATACAGAGATAGCGCCCGATAGTGGCTATCTGCTCTCGTCCCGCGCCTGCCAATAAAAACAAGAAAAACCAAGGGAGACTTCCAGTGAAGAGCTTGCTCTATCCCGCCGTCTCGCTGATGAACCGTCTGAGCTTCGGCATGAAGTTCAGCCTGATCAGCGTGCTGTTCCTGGTGCCGATGCTGGTGACCAATTTCTATCTGGTACGCGATTCCTATCGCGAATTTCAGGGCACACGCGTCGAATTGCAGAGCCTCGACCTGCTGGGCAGCAGCCTGAACCTGCGCCGGGATCTGGAGACCCTGAACAATCTGGTGCAGATCGACGTTACCCTCGGCCAGTCCGGCAAGGCCGGCAATGTCGAAGCGCAGATCCAGACGCTGGAGCAGGCTTTGCTCGCGCGGCTCGAAGGGCTGACGGCGATGACCGAAGACCCCGAGCAGATCAAGCAATTCGAGGCCAAGCGCGATGAAATGATCGCCGCGTTCAAGGCCCAGCAAGCAGAGAGCTCGCTGCAAAGCAAAAGCGCGTTGATCGGCAAGTTGCTGGCCAGTGCGCAGATTTTCAGCCAGATCATCACCAGTCAGGCCGGGTTGAGCCGCGACAACCAGAGCGACATTCGTCAGCTCAGCGAACTGGTTACGCTGATCACCCCCAGCGTCACGCAAACCCTCGGCGAAGGCCGGGCGATGGGTTCGTATTCGTTGGGCCAGGGCTTTCTCAACAGTTCCTCGAGCACGCGTTTCGACGAGTTGCTGGTGCAGATCGAAAAACTCCAGGCCGAGTACGCCCTGAAACTGCAAGACGCCCTCGGCTCCAGCAGCGCCGCACGCGAATCCCTTAGCGCGCAGGCTGAGAACAGCAAGGCCTCGCTGAAGCAGGCCAGCGAGCTGTTCGAAGAACAAGTGGTGATGGCCGACACCCTCGATGCGCCGTGGCAGGCATTCTACGATCAGGTCACCGGGCTGATGGAACACACCTACCAGCTCAATCAGGCCACGCTGAAATTTCTCGACAGCCAGTTGCAGCAGCGTCTGGCGCAGAACCGCACGCACATGATTCTGCAAGCCTCTGCGCTGTCGGTGGTGTTTGTGCTGATTTTCTATCTTTATGGCGGTTTCTACGCCTCGACCCGGACCACCCTGAAAAGCCTGGGCGCGATGATGGACAAGGTCGCGGCCGGTGACATGACCGTCAACTTCAAGGCCAGCAGCCGTGATGAACTGGGCGAGTTGGGCGAGGTGTTCAACGGTACGGTGAAGAAGATTCACGACTTGATCGAACGCGTGGGCCACACCGTGGGTGAGGTCGAGCGCCAGGCCGGGCAGGTGGAGAGCGTGTCGGCGCAGAGCAATCAGGCCGTGGCCGGGCAGCGCTCGCAGATTGAACAAGTGGCGACGGCGATGAACCAGATGTCGGCGACCTCAATGGAAGTCGCTCGCAGTGCCGCCGCTGCGGTGAGCAGCGCCCACAGCGTCAACGACGAAACCCTCAGCGGACGCGGGCTGGTGGAATCGCAGCAGGGCAGCATTGCCGCGCTGGCCAGCGAAATCGATCAGTCGGTGCTGGTGATCAATCAACTGGCCAGCGACAGCCAGTCGATCAGCCGTGTGCTTGAGGTGATCAAGAGCATCGCCGAACAGACCAACCTGCTGGCGCTCAATGCGGCGATCGAAGCCGCGCGAGCCGGCGAGCAGGGGCGCGGTTTTGCCGTGGTCGCTGATGAAGTGCGCACGTTGGCCAAGCGTACCCAGCAATCGACCGAGGAGATCGAGCAGATGATCGCCAAGCTGCACGGTGGCGTCGGCGCGGCGGTGAAGGCCATGGGCGTCAGCCATCAGATGGCCAACGGCACGGTGGGCCAGTCGGAGAAGGTCCAGCAGGCGCTGGAAAACATCCTTGGCGCGGTGGGCATGATCGTCGATCAGAACCAGCAGATCGCCGCCGCCGTCGAACAGCAGACCGCCGTGGCCCACGACATCGACCAGAATATCGTCGAGATCAACCGTGCCGGCGAACGCACGGCGCAAGGCGCGCACCAGACCGAAGATGCCAGCCGCGCGCTGTCGGCGCAGGTGGTTGAGCTCAAACAACTGATCAGCGCGTTTCGCGTCTGAGCCCCAAACAATCCTTGTAGATACTCTGTTCACGGTCAAGCTTTTTGGGTGTGTTTATCGCTAAAAAGCTTGGCTGTACTGAAGTCTTCGCCTGCCCGCATGCAGGCCCATAGTCCGGTCAGGTATTTGCGCATGACTGCGACGATAGCCTGCATCTTCCTCTTTCCTCGAGCCACCAAGGCTTCGTAAAACGCTTTAACGTTCGGGTCGCAACGTATGGCGGTCAGCGCAGGCATGTACATCGCTGATCGCAAATAGGCATTGCCGCCCTTACTTATCCGGCCGGGTTTATCAATGCTGGTGCCTGATTGCGTGAGTCGGACATCGAGTCCGGCATGGCGGCTGACCTGCGCTGACTTGAGCGTTACCGGTAAGGTCGTCAGTTCAGCCAGCGCCGCAAATACTGAGATCTCACCCATGCCAGGGGCGGCGATCATGTGGGCGAACTGGGCGCTCAACGTTGGGCAGTTGTCGATCAATGCACGACCCGCTAGTCGGAAACGCTCGATTCGTTTGTCAAAGGCGTTGATGGCTTCTTCTTCGTCTTCAATCAGCATCAGAAGAGTTGTTTGAGTGGCTTTTAGTGCATGCAGCTCGTTTTTGGCGCGGGTGCGATGACCCGTCAAACGATTGATGTGGCGACCGATAGCGCGTAGCTCAAGCTGTATTGAAGTGGGCGGCGTCCACAACCTTGGGCTCATGCGTTCGCCGTACTCAGCTAATAACTGGGCATCGATTGCGTCCGTTTTGCTGTTTTTCAGCATCAGCTTTGCAAAGTTGTGAAAACTCTTCGGATTGATAACCGAGACTGGCAAACCCGCCGCAGCGAGCTCCATGGCCAAGTCCAGGTAGTAGATTCCGGTGGCTTCCATCACCACAGATATAGGCTTGAGCTCAAGTAACTTGCCGACAGCAGCTTTGCGCCCCGCCGGTGTCTGGTCGATATTGCACTGACCTGCAAAACGGCCGCCATTGCGCCAGCCCATCGCTGTAGTGCGAGATCCCACATCCAAACCGACGTGCATGTTCATGCTTTCAACTCCAAGAGAACTGAGTTAAAAATGCTTCCTGGTTCCCCTGACCTCGAACTTCATGCCACTGCAACCTTGTAATGCGAAGTCCGACTCGTCGGCTTCTCGATACTCTTCGTGGTGGGCAATGAGGCGGGGGGACCTCTCTACATACAAGGTCAGGAGCAAGTCCTGCCTTAAGGAGCGATCGGTCTCCCCCAGAAACACATCTTCGTATGTCGCACCAGCGAGCTTAGATCTCATTCATGCTGGTGTGTGGGGAACATACAAGGAGCTGACGAGTGCAACGAGGCTGCGATCTTTTGACTTTGCCTTTGAAGATCAAAAGATCGCAGCCTCGTTGCACTCGTCAGCTCCTACCCGGGTACGTGCTACCAGCCGAAGACTTCGCAGCAGTTGGCGGTGCTGGCGTTGGCCAGTTGTTCAGGCGTGATATTCATCAGCTCGGCCAGCGCCGCGCAAATCGCCGGCAGATGCGCCGGGCTGTTGCGCTGGCCGGGGAACATGGCGGGGGCCATGTCCGGTGAGTCGGTTTCCAGCACCACGGATTGCAGCGGCAGTTCCGGCAGGTCGTTGCACAGCCGAGACCCAGTTTGAGTCCCGCTTGATGTATTACCCTGCCTCCTCGCTCGCTATCTAGAAACCCATCGCAGTTTTCCGTTTTCGCGTTCAGCGCAAGCATCTTCGTAGATTCTTGATTTCGGCACGGCTGAGTGAAGCCGCTCGTCGGGACTGTCAGGTTTTACAGTAGGACGAGTTGGGTCAATCGGATTTACTAAATTGGCCTGAACGACCCGACCTATTTTCATCTTGTCTTTACTATGTTTTAAGGAGCGATCATGAAAGCAAGCAACAGATTTTCCGGTGGCAGACCTGCGCCTGGTGTAGAGAACGTTTCTAAAAAAAATACTATCACCAAAGAGAATTTTGAAAGGCTTAGCAAGAACGCGACTTTATATGATGGGGAGCTTCATGCGGTCAGGGGAGCTTACCGGGGACAAATAAGATACAGATATTGGTGGAGTAGCGATGGAAGTATTTTTTACTGTTATTCCACAGAGTACACAATTAATGATCCAGATTATTTTGGAAGGCATAAGGCCAACATACATTTCAGTTTTGATGATGTTCAATGGTGGGGTATTGATTCTCCAGACAGTATGCGACAGGACGATAAGTGGAACGAGTGGGCTGTCGGAGGGTATGTAGGGGCAAATAAAAAAGCTCGAGTGTATGTCAGGTTTGATTTTGATCTTCCTTTCTTTGATGAGAGCGGGGAGAATTCCGTCTACTATACTTTTCCCGGAAAGTGACTTGCTGTTTAGAAGTAGACAGGTTAAATCAAACTTTGGCCGTGGTATGTGCTGTTCTGTGCCCTCCGCTTTGTGGTCTTGGTCAAATTCCTTGAACTTATTGGAATATCGAAGATTCGCAGTAGTGTGCTGAAAGCACTAAGTGATTACATCATTTAGCACAATCTAGAATGTAGGGGAGAGCCTGTTCGTAATAGCGGTCTGTCTGAAAAATAGCTGTAACTGACACACCGCTTTCGCGAGCAGGCTCGCTCCCACAGGGGATTGCGGTGTTACCAGCCGAAGACTTCGCAACAGTTGGCGGTGCTGGCGTTGGCCAGTTGTTCAGGCGTGATATTCATCAACTCGGCCAACGCCGCACAAATCGCCGGCAGATGCGCCGGGCTGTTGCGCTGGCCGGGGAACATGGCGGGGGCCATGTCCGGTGAGTCGGTTTCCAGCACCACCGATTGCAGCGGCAGTTCCGGCAGGACCCGATGCATGCGCAACGCCTGCGGCCAGGTCGGTGCGCCGCCGAGGCCCAGTTTGAAACCAAGCTTGAGGTATTCCCGCGCTTCTTCGCGGCTGCCGGCGAAGGCGTGGATGATGCCGGCGCGTTTGAGCTTGAAGCGCTTGAGCGTGGCGATCACCGCCGCGTGGCTGCGGCGTACGTGGATCAGCGCCGGCAGCTCGAAGTCCGCCGCCAGTTGCAGCTGCGCTTCGAACAACGACTGTTGCCGTTCGCGATCGAGGTTTTCGATGAAGTAATCCAGGCCTATCTCGCCCACCGCACACAACTGCCGATGCCCGCGCAGGCGTGTCAGCCAGTCACCCAGTGCGAGCAAATCCTCGGAGCGATGCTGATCGAGGAACACCGGGTGCAAACCGAACGCCGCATACAGGTCGGCATCGCTCTGCACCAGGTCCCACACCCGTTGCCAGTTGCCCTGATGCACGCCCAGCACGACGATGCGCCGCACGCCGAGGGCGCGGCTTTCTGCCAGCAACTCTGCGCGATCGGCGTCGAAGTCGGGGAAGTCGAGGTGGGTGTGGCTGTCGATCAGCTCCACGCTTCAGTCCCGATGAATACGCTGCTTGAAAGTTCGCGCAATGGCTTGCACGCCCGGTTGGTAGTCGTCCTGCTCGACGGCGGCCAGGGCCAGTTCCAGGGCCTTGTCGGCGATCAACTGGTGTTGCTGGGACATGGCGTTGACCGGCAGTGGCAGGAAATCCAGCAACTGCGTGTCACCGAACGTGCCCAGGCGCAGCGGCCGCGATTTCAGCGGGAAATCATGCAGCGCATCGAACACGCCCTGCAGCAGCACGTAGGAAGTGGTCACCAGCGCGTCAGGCAAATGCCCCAGACGCTGCAGGAGTTCTTCCATCAATTGCTTGCCGCACTCACGGCTGAACGACTCGGCGTGCTCGACCAGCACCTCACCTTTGAAGTCTTTGAGCGCTGCGCGGAAACCGGCAGCACGCTCCTGGCTGATGCTCAGCTCCGGGCGTGCGCCTAGCAGCACGATCTGCTTTGGCTGCGGATCGAGCAGGCTCTGGGTCAGATGCAGGCTGGCCTCGCGGTCGTCGCTGATCACCGAGCAGAAATGCTCCGGCTCCATGACCCGGTCGATGGCGATGATCGGCAGACCCTTGGCCTGCAACTGGCGATAGCTGTCATCACCGGCCGGCAGGCAACTGGCGACGATCAGCGCATCGCAGCGGCGCGCGCGGAACAGTTGCAGCAACTGGCGCTCGCTGTCCGGCGCATCGTCGGAACTGGCAATCAGCAATTGATAGCCGCGAGCCCGCGCGCCTTGTTCGAGCAACTTGGCGATCCGCGCGTAACTGGGGTTTTCCAGATCCGGCAGGATAAAGCCCAGGGTGCGCGTGTGCCGACTGCGCAGGCCGGCCGCTTGCGGATTGGGCGTGAAGCCGTGCAGATCGACCACCGCGCGCACGCGCTCGACGGTCGCGTTGCTGATGCGTTGCTGTTCGGCCTTGCCGTTGATGACGTAGCTGGCGGTGGTGACGGAGACGCCGGCCAACCGCGCAATATCACTGAGTTTCAACCCGGTATTTCCTTGTTTTTTCGAGCATGCCGCGACATTTTCGCCAATCCTACCCGATAAGGGCAGTCGACTTATTGCCTGGGCAGATCCGACCAGTTGGACTTCAAGGATGAGACATTATCGAGTAACGTGCCGATCAATCTAGATTAAACGTTTCAGCAAGCGTATTTTCTACGTTTTAGACGCCTTTGGCCGGTCCTGCCGTGAAACCGCCAAAACTGCCGCTGAAAAGCGCGGCAGAGCGCCTAAGCTGTGAACCATTCAAAACAATACCTGGCGTTGAACTGCGCCAAAAAGGAGATCGCATGCTCGAGCTCACTATAGAGCAGATATCCATGGGCCAGTCGGCCGTGGATAAACCCGCTGCCCTGCAATTGCTGGCCAGTCATCTGGTTGCCGATGGTCTGGTAGCCGACGGCTACCTCGCCGGCCTGCAGGCCCGGGAAGCCCAGGGCTCGACCTTTCTCGGTCAAGGCATCGCCATTCCCCACGGTACGCCGGAAACCCGCGATCAGGTATTCGCCACCGGCGTGCGCCTGATGCAGTTTCCCGACGGCGTCGATTGGGGCGATGGTCAGATCGTTTATCTGGCGATCGGCATCGCGGCGAAATCCGACGAACACCTGCGCCTGCTGCAACTGCTGACCCGCGCCCTCGGCGAGACCGATCTGGGCCAGGCCCTGCGTCGCGCCAGCTCGCCCGAAGCGCTGTTGAAACTGCTGCAAGGCGCGCCGCAGGAACTGGCGCTTGATGCGCAGATGATCGGCCTCGGCGTGTCGGCCGATGATTTCGAAGAACTGGTCTGGCGCGGCGCACGTCTGCTGCGTCAGGCCGATTGTGTGAGCAACGGCTTTGCCGGCGTGTTGCAGCAGGTTGAAGCGCTGCCACTGGGCGACGGCCTGTGGTGGCTGCACAGCGAGCAGACCGTGAAGCGTCCGGGACTGGCGTTCGTCACCCCGGACAAACCGATGCGCTACCTCGGCCAGCCGCTTAGCGGTCTCTTCTGCCTGGCGAGTCTGGGCGAAGCGCATCAGGCGCTGCTCGAGCGTTTGTGCGCGTTGCTGATCGAAGGTCGTGGCCACGAACTGGGCCGCGCCACCAGCAGCCGCAAAGTCCTCGAAGTGCTCGGCGGTGAGCTGCCGGCCGATTGGCCGAGTGCGCGTATTGCCCTGGCCAACGCCCATGGTCTGCACGCACGACCAGCGAAGATTCTTGCGCAACTGGCGAAGAGTTTTGACGGCGAAATTCGCGTGCGCATCGTCGACAGCCAGGACAGCGCCGTATCGGTGAAGAGCCTGAGCAAACTGCTGAGCCTCGGCGCACGCCGCGGTCAGGTGCTGGAGCTGATTGCCGAACCGAGCATCGCCGCCGATGCCTTGCCGGCCCTGCTCGCGGCGATTGAAGAAGGCCTCGGTGAGGAAGTCGAGCCGCTGCCGGCCGTGAGTCAGCAGCGCGAAGTGATCGCCGACATCGCCGAAGTGCTGATCGCGCCGGCCTCCGGCAGCCTGTTGCAGGCGATTCCTGCCGCACCGGGCATCGCCATCGGCCCTGCGCACATTCAGGTGCTGCAAGCCATCGATTACCCGTTGCGCGGCGAGTCGGCGGCCATCGAGCGCGAGCGCCTCAAGCAAGCCCTGAGCGACGTGCGCCGCGACATTCAGGGCCTGATCGAGCGCAGCAAAGCCAAAGCCATCCGCGAGATTTTCATCACTCACCAGGAAATGCTCGACGACCCGGATCTGACCGACGAAGTCGACACCCGCCTCAAGCAAGGCGAAAGCGCCGAAGCGGCCTGGATGGCGGTGATCGAAGCCGCCGCCAAACAGCAGGAATCGCTGCAGGACGCTTTGCTCGCCGAGCGTGCCGCCGATCTGCGCGACATCGGCCGTCGCGTGCTGGCGCAGCTATGTGGCGTGCAGACCGCGAACGAACCTGAGCAACCGTACATTCTGGTGATGGACGAAGTCGGCCCGTCCGATGTCGCGCGTCTGGATCCTGCGCGGGTTGCGGGGATTCTCACCGCGCGCGGCGGTGCTACCGCGCACAGCGCCATCGTCGCCCGCGCGCTCGGTATTCCAGCACTGGTCGGCGCGGGTGCAGCGGTGCTGTTGCTCGAGCCGGGCACGCCGCTATTGCTCGACGGTCAGCGTGGCCGTCTGCATGTCGACGCCGATGCCGCGACCCTCAAACGTGCCGCTGAAGAGCGCGACACCCGCGAGCAACGCCTGAAGATCGCCGCCGAACAACGCCATCAACCGGCACACACCACCGACGGCCACGCCGTCGAAGTGTTCGCCAACATCGGCGAAAGCGCTGGGGTGACCAGCGCGGTGGAGCAGGGCGCCGAAGGCATTGGCCTGCTGCGCACCGAACTGATTTTCATGGCCCACCCGCAGGCGCCGGATGAGGCGACCCAGGAAGCCGAATACCGTCGCGTCCTCGATGGTCTGGCCGGACGGCCGCTGGTGGTGCGCACGCTCGACGTCGGCGGCGACAAACCGCTGCCGTATTGGCCGATCGCCAAGGAAGAAAACCCGTTCCTCGGCGTGCGCGGCATTCGCCTGACCCTGCAGCGTCCGCAGATCATGGAAGCGCAACTGCGCGCCTTGCTGCGTTCGGCCGACAACCGTCCGCTGCGGATCATGTTCCCGATGGTCGGCAGCGTCGAAGAGTGGCGCCAGGCCCGCGACATGACCGAACGCTTGCGTTTGGAAATTCCAGTCGCCGACCTGCAACTGGGGATCATGATCGAGGTGCCGTCCGCCGCGTTGCTTGCGCCAGTGCTGGCCAAGGAAGTGGATTTCTTCAGCGTCGGCACCAACGACCTGACCCAATACACCCTGGCCATCGACCGTGGTCATCCGACGCTGTCTGCACAAGCGGACGGCTTGCACCCGGCGGTCCTGCAACTGATCGACATCACCGTGCGTGCCGCCCATGCCCATGGCAAATGGGTGGGTGTCTGCGGCGAGCTGGCGGCGGATCCGCTGGCGGTGCCGGTGCTGGTTGGCCTCGGTGTCGACGAGCTCAGCGTGTCCGGGCGCAGCATTGCCGAAGTCAAGGCGCGCATCCGTGAACTCAGCCTGCCCCAGGCGCAAACCCTCGCTCAACAGGCCCTGGCCGTGGGCAGCGCGAATGAAGTGCGCGCATTAGTGGAGGCCCTGTAATGGCCAAGATTCTCACCCTGACACTCAACCCGGCACTCGACCTCACCGTCGAGCTGTCGCGGCTGGATGCCGGTCAGGTCAATCGCAGCGAGGAGATGCACACCCACGCTGCGGGCAAAGGCGTCAACGTCGCCCAGGTGCTGGCGGATCTCGGCCATCAGGTCACCGTCAGCGGTTTTCTCGGCGAAGACAATCTGCAAGCGTTCGAAACCCTGTTCGCCAAGCGTGGTTTTGTCGACGCGTTCATCCGCGT
This sequence comes from Pseudomonas sp. LW8, assembly GCF_041956865.1. Taxonomy (NCBI): domain Bacteria; kingdom Pseudomonadati; phylum Pseudomonadota; class Gammaproteobacteria; order Pseudomonadales; family Pseudomonadaceae; genus Pseudomonas; species Pseudomonas sp. LW8. The sequence continues at coordinate 781,118 of NZ_CP168138.1, forward strand.
GCCGGGCGAGACGCGCAGCAACATCAAGGTCGCCGAACAGGACGGACGCATCACCGACATCAACGGTCCGGGGCCAATGGTCGATGCAATGGCGCAGCAAGCTTTGCTTGATCGCTTGCTGCAGATCGCACCGGGGCACGATGCGGTGGTGGTCGCCGGCAGTCTGCCGCGTGGCGTCACTGCGCAATGGTTGCGCGAGCTGATTGAAAGGCTGAACGCGCTCGGCTTGAAAGTCGCCCTTGATTCCAGCGGTGAGGCTTTGCGCGCCGCGTTGCAGGCCAGCCCCTGGCTGATCAAACCGAACACCGAAGAATTGGCCCACGCCCTCGGCTGCGAAGTGGTGTCGCCGATCGCCGAAGCACAAGCCGCCGCACGTTTGCATGCGCAAGGCATCGAGCACGTGGTGATCTCCCACGGCGCCGACGGGGTCAACTGGTTCAGTGTCGGCTCGGCCCTGCATGCCTCGCCGCCGAAGGTCAGCGTGGCCAGCACGGTTGGTGCCGGCGACTCCTTGCTGGCAGGCATGCTCCACGGTCTGCTTAGCGCCGACACCCCCGAGCAAACCCTGCGCACCGCCACCGCGATTGCGGCAATGGCGGTGACCCAGATCGGTTTTGGCATCAACGACGCTGCGCAACTGGCGCAGCTCGAACAGGGCGTGCGCGTGCGTCCCCTGACAGAACAATAAGAGGGTTTGTGATGAAGTTAGCCATTGTTACGGCTTGCCCGAACGGCATGGTCACCAGTGTGCTGTGCGCGCGCCTGCTCGATGCAGCGGCGCAGCGCCAGGGCTGGAGCACCAGCGTTGAAGTGGTCGATCCGGCACACCCGGAACGCGAGTTGTCGGCGGCGACCATCGAAGCCGCCGAGTGGGTCTTGCTGGTCACCACTGGCGCGGTGGACATGAGTCGCTTCGTCGGCAAGCGCGTGTTCCAGATCGCTCCGGCGCAGGCGCTGCAGGATGTCGAAGCGGTACTGCGTCGCGGTGCTGAAGAAGCCGAAGTCTACGTGGCCAGCGCAGTCGAACCGGCGATTGATGCGCCACGTGCGCCGCGCATCGTCGCCATCACGGCCTGCCCGACCGGCGTCGCCCACACCTTTATGGCCGCCGAAGCGTTGCAGCAGACTGCCAAGCGTCTGGGTTATGAATTGCAGGTCGAAACCCAAGGCTCGGTCGGCGCGAAAACACCACTCAGCGCAACGGCCATCGCCGAGGCTGACGTGGTGTTGCTGGCGGCGGATATCGACGTCGCCACCGAGCGTTTCGCCGGCAAGAAAATCTATCGCTGCGGCACGGGCGTTGCGCTGAAGCAGTCTGAAGCGACTTTGAAAAAAGCCTTGGCCGAAGGCGCTGTCGAAAGTGCGGCAAGCGACGGCAAGGCCCCGACCAAGTCCGAGAAAACCGGCGTCTACAAGCACCTGCTCACGGGTGTGTCGTACATGCTGCCAATGGTGGTGGCGGGTGGTTTGCTGATCGCGTTGTCCTTCGTGTTCGGCATCACCGCGTACAAGGAAGAAGGCACGCTGGCGGCGGCGCTGATGCAGATCGGCGGCGACACCGCGTTCAAGCTGATGGTGCCGTTACTCGCCGGTTACATCGCCTACTCGATCGCCGATCGCCCGGGCCTTGCGCCGGGGATGATCGGCGGTTTGCTCGCAGGCACTCTGGGCGCCGGATTCATCGGCGGGATCATTGCCGGTTTCATTGCCGGTTACGCCGCCAAAGCCATCGCCCGCTATGTGAAATTGCCGCAGAGCCTGGAAGCGCTGAAGCCGATTCTGATCATCCCGTTGCTGGCCAGTCTGGTGACCGGCCTGGTGATGATTTACGTGGTCGGCAAACCGGTCGCCGGCATGCTCGCCGCGCTCACCCAGTTCCTCGACAGCATGGGCACCACCAACGCAATTCTGCTCGGCGTGCTGCTCGGCGGCATGATGTGCGTCGACCTCGGCGGGCCGATCAACAAGGCTGCCTATGCGTTTTCGGTGGGGCTGCTGGCCTCGCAGAGTTACGCACCGATGGCCGCGACCATGGCCGCCGGCATGGTGCCGCCGATTGGCTTGGGCATCGCCACCTTCATTGCCCGGCGCAAGTTCGCGCAGACCGAGCGCGAGGCCGGCAAAGCAGCGTTCGTGCTGGGCCTGTGCTTTATCTCGGAAGGGGCGATTCCGTTTGCTGCGAAAGATCCGCTGCGGGTGATCCCGGCGAGCATCGCTGGCGGCGCGCTGACCGGTGCCTTGTCGATGTACTTCGGCTGCAAACTGATGGCGCCGCACGGTGGCTTGTTCGTGCTGGCGATCCCCAATGCGATCAACTATGCGCTGCTGTATCTGCTGGCGATTGTCGCGGGGAGCCTGGTCACGGCGGTGGTGTATGCGCTGCTCAAACGGCCTGAGGCTGTCGAGCTACCGCTGGAGCCCGCCAAGGCCTGACCGACAACACCAAATCCCTGTGGGAGCGAGCAGGCTCGCTCCCACAGGAGTCTGCATTGTCATAGCGGATTCATACACCCGTGCTTAAGTTTTCCCTTTTGCAGGGAGAACACCATGAGCGATTTCAATCTCGGTCGGCGTCGCGTCATGCAAGCGGTCGGCGCCGGGCTGTTGCTGCCGGGGCTGGCGCCGGCGGTGATTGCCTCGGTCAAGGATCGTCCGCAGCTCACCGAAGGCGTGCAGTCCGGCGACCTGCTCGGCGACCGCGCGATGATCTGGAGTCGCAGCGATCGGCCGGCGCGCATGGTGGTCGAGTGGGACACCGGCAGCCTGTTCGGCAACCCGCGCAAATTCGTCTCGCCACTGGCCGATGCGCGCAGCGATTTCACCGCCCGCGTCGAACTCACCGGCCTGCCGGCCAACCAGGCGATTTTCTATCGCGTGCACTTCGAAGATGCCCAGAGCGGCGTCGCCAGCGAACCGTGGTTCGGCCATCTGCGCAGCGTGCCAACGACAAAACGCGACATCCGTTTTGTCTGGAGCGGTGACACCGTCGGCCAAGGCTTCGGGATCAACCCGGACATCGGCGGCATGCGCATCTACGAAGCCATGCGCCTGCGCCTGCCGGACTTCTTTATTCACAGCGGCGACACCATCTACGCCGACGGCCCGGTGCCCGCGCAACTGACCACAGAAAGCGGGCGCATCTGGCGCAATGTCACCACTGAAGCCAAAAGCAAAGTCGCGCAGACCCTCGACGATTATCGCGGCAACTATCGCTACAACCTGATGGACGAAAACATCCGCCGCTTCAACGCCGAAGTGCCGCAGATCTGGCAGTGGGACGATCACGAAGTGGTCAACAACTGGTCACCGGGCAAGCAGCTGGATGAGCGTTATCAGGAGAAAGATATCCACAAGCTGGTCGGCCGCGCGCGGCAGGCGTGGCTGGAATATGCGCCGATGCGTTTGCAAGCGGCGGACGGCGGCGGGCGCATTTATCGCAAGCTCAGCTACGGGCCGATGCTCGACGTATTCGTGCTGGATATGCGCAGCTATCGCGAAGCCAACGATGCCAACCTTGGCGCGGCAAAACCGTTTCTCGGCCGCGAGCAGCTGGACTGGCTCAAGCGTGAATTGCAGGCATCGAAGGCGCAGTGGAAAGTCATCGCCGCCGACATGCCCATCGGCCTTGGCGTGCCGGACGGCGAGGTCAGTCCGGGCGTTGCGCGTTGGGAAGCCGTGGCCAACGGCGACCCCGGCCCGGCGCAGGGGCGAGAGCTGGAAATCGCCGAGCTGCTCGGATTCCTGCGCGCGCAGCAGGTGCGCAATTTCGTGTTTCTGACGGCGGACGTGCACTACTGCGCGGCGCATCACTATCATCCGGACCGCGCGGCGTTTCAGGATTTCGAACCGTTCTGGGAATTTGTTGCCGGACCGTTGAACGCCGGCAGTTTCGGGCCGAATCCGTTGGACAAGACGTTTGGCCCAGAGGTGGTGTTCGAGAAAGCACCGCCCGCACAGAACACTTCGCCGTTTGCCGGGTTTCAGTTTTTTGGTGAGGTGAATATCGAAGGGCAGAGCGGCGAGATGAGCGTGGTGTTGCGGGATCTGGATGGCATCGCTGTTTACGAACAGAAACTCCAACCGGACTGAGCAGCGCGTCCCCTGTGGGAGCGAGCCTGCTCGCGAAAGCGGACCTACAGCCAACACCAATGTTGACTGTTAAATCGCCTTCGCGAGCAGGCTCGCTCCCACAAGGGGATGGTGTTGGGTCAGTAAACATCCCGGCGATAGCGGCCCTGTTCGATCAGGCGTTCGACTTCGGCGCTGCCGAGGATATCGTTGAGCGCCTGGTCTACGCCTGAGGCCATCCCTTGAAGGCTGCCGCAGATATAAATGACGGCACCATCAGCCAACCACTTCTTCAGTTCATCCGCCGACTCACGCAAGCGATCCTGCACATAAACCTTCTCAGCCTGATCCCGCGAAAACGCCAGATCCAGCCGCGCCAGATCACCATTGACCAACCACTCCTCGAGCTCGGCGCGGCAGAGAAAGTCGTGCTCGCGGTTGCGCTCGCCGAACAGCAGCCACTGCCGTTGCTGACCATCGGCAATGCGTGCCTTGAGCAGGCTGCGCAGGCCGGCGAGACCTGTGCCGTTGCCCAGCAGGATCATCGGCACGGGTTCGTTCGGCAGGTGGAAACCACTGTTGCGCCGCACGCGCAGGCTGATGCTGCCGCCCACAGGCGCATGCTCGGTGAGCCAGCCGGAGCCGATGCCGAGGCTGCCGTCGTTGTGCTGTTCCTGACGCACGATCAGCTCCAGCAAGCCGTCAGCGGCAATCGAGGCGATCGAGTATTCGCGCATCGCCAGTGGCACCATCGCGTCGACCAGCGACTGCGCATGCAAGCCGACCAGATGCGCGCGGTGTTCGGGCAGTTGGCGTGAGGCGAGGGCCACTTCCAGTGGTTCGTCGATGCCGTTGACCTTCACCGGTGTTTCGCCACGGATGCCGAGGCCGTCGAGGAAATGCTCGATCGCCCACGGGCAATTGCGTGGCAGCACTTCGACCAGGTCACCGGCCAGCCAGCTGCGGGTGTCCGGGGCTTTGAGGCCGAGCAGATAGACCGGCGCGCCGCTGCTGTCGGGGTTCATCAGTTCGCGACGGACCAGCGTCCAGTTGTCGTAGCTGGGTGCTTGCCAGGTTTCGCTCGGCGCCTGTCCGGTGAGCTGGCCGAGTTGCGTTTGCCAGTGACGCAGCGCGTAGGGATCGGCGCTGTCGACCTCCACCGGGGCGAAGAGCGTCTTGCCGCCGTGCTCGCCGAGCCATTGATGCAAGCGTTTGGCGAAGCCACAGAAGTGCGCGTACTGCCGATCGCCGAGGCCGAGCACGGCGTAGTTGAGGCCATCGAGTGTCGAGGCCTTGGCCAGTACTTTGCGCTCGAAACCACGGGCGCTGTCCGGCGCTTCGCCGTCGCCGAAGGTGCTGACCACGAACAACGCGTTATTGGAATTGCGCAGTTCCTGTTCGCCGATATTGGCCAGCGGCTGCACGTTGACCGGCAACCCGGCGGCCTGCAATTGTCCGGCGGTCTGCCACGCCAATTGTTCGGCGAAACCGCTCTGGCTGGCGAAACCGATCAGCCAGGCCGAAGCCTCGGTGGACGGTTGCGCGAGGCCCAGGCGGGCATCCTTGATCTGCTTTTTCTTGCGCCGACGATCCAGATACAGCAGCCAGCCAGTGATGAAGAACAGCGGCATGCACACCGCCGCGATCGTCACGATGATGCGCCCGACAAGGCCGAAATAGCTGCCGACGTGCAGCGCATAAATGCTGGTCAGCAGTTGGGCCTTGAAGCTTTTGTCGGCATAGCGGTCGACGCGTTTGACCACGCCGGTGGCCGGGTCGAGGGTGATCTGGTTCAGCGCGCGGTCATGGGGCGAGCTGTCGAGCAGGTAGAACACCGTCGCCGGCTGGCCGGCCACCGCCGGCATGCGAATGTTGTACGCGGCCAGACCCGGGCCGGCAGCGCTGTAGATGCTGCTCCACATCGCCGCGTAGTCGGCGGTCGGTGCCGGGCCTTCCGGCGCCGGGCCGCGACCGCCGCGCACGCGTTCGTTTTGCGGCGCGTCGGAAAGCAGTCGGGTCAGGCCCTTGTTGTACCACTCGTACGACCATGACAAGCCGGTCAACGCCAGCAGCAGATAGACCAAAAGGCACCAGGTACCGGCCACCGAGTGCAGATCCCAATTGAACGCGCGGCCCTTCTTTTTCCAGTCCAGGGTCAACCACACGCGCCAGCTGTTCCACTGGCGTGGCCAGCGCAGATAAAGGCCGGAGAGGCAGAAGAACAGCAGCATCAAGGTGCAGGCGCCGGTGATGTTGCGCCCGGTATCGCCCATGGCGAGGAAACGGTGCAGTTGCAGCATCAGGCCGAAGAAGTCCTGGCCGGTGGCATCGCCCTTGAACTCGGCGGTGTACGGGTCGAAGTAGCGCATTTCGCCACGTCGTTCGCCCTTGGGCGGGGTGAAGAACACCCGTGCGGCGTGACCGCTGTCGGTCTCGACCCAGAGCATCGCGACTTTCTTGCCGGACGCGGCTTCGATGCGCTCCACCAGTTCCACTGGCGGCAGCACGCCGGCGACCTGTTTTTCCACCTGCAGAACGGACGGATTGAGCGCGCGCAGGATCTCGTCCTGAAACGAATAGGCCGCGCCGGTGATGCCCATCAGGGCCAGCACCAGCCCTGCGGTGATGCCAAAAAACCAGTGCAACTGGAACAGGGTTTTCTTCAACACGTCACTCGCCGTCCGTTCGGAAATTGTCATCACGGCGCGCATTATGCCGTGGGTTATCAAGAAGCGTTTTGCGTAACACACAAAAGCCCCGTTCAACTGAATGAACGGGGCCGAGCCTCGCGGCACATTCTCTGTGGGAGCGAGCCTGCTCGCGAAAGCGGTGTGTCAGTCAGCATCGATGTTGCTGAAAGATTGCCTTCGCGAGCAGGCTCGCTCCCACAGGTATTCACATCGGTCAGAAGTGGAAATTGGTGCTCAACAGCGCCGTGCGTCCCGCCGCCTGATTGGCGAAGTGGGTCGAGAAGGCTTTGTCGTAATAGGTTTCGTCGGTCAGGTTCTGCACGTTGAGTTGCAGGTCGACGTTCTTGGTCAGCTTGTAGGCCGCCATCGCGTCGTAACGCACGTACGAATCGACCATCGTCGTGTTGGCGACACTGCCGTAGACGTCGTCGACGTAGAACGCGCCACCACCGATCGTCAGCTTTGGCGTGACCTGATACGTGGTCCACAGGCTGGCGCTGTTTTTCGGCGTGTTCGGCAGATCGTTGCCGTCGTTGGCGCGACCCAACGGACCACCGTCAACCTGTTCGCTGTCCATGAAGGCGTAACCGGCGAACACCTGCCACTTGTCGGTAATCTTGCCGCTGGCCGACAGTTCGAAGCCTTGTACGCGGGTCTTGCCGGCGTTCTCGTAGGAACTGGTATCGACTTGCACGCGAGCGTTTTCCTTCTCGGTGCGGAAGATGTCGGCGGTCAGCGACAGGCGATCATTGAGCAGATCCCACTTGGTGCCGATCTCATAGTTCTTGGTGGTTTCCGGCTCCATGTCGCTGCTCAGCAGGTTGCCGCTGCGATCCGGTGTGCCGCCCAGCGGGTTGCCTTCCTGACCTTCGCCCAAGGTGTTGCCCGGCGGTGTCGCCGAGGTCGCATAAGAGGCGTAGATGCTGCCGTTTTCCGCCGGCTTGTAGACCACGCCGAACTGACCGGTGACGAATTCGCTGGTGTCATCGCCCTTGGAGGTGGTGCGGCCAGCGGCGTTGTAAGTTTTGTAATCGGTGTCGAAGTGGTCGTAGCGCAGGCCCATGTTCACCAGCCATTGCTCGGACAATTCCAGCGTGTCGAACACGTACAGCGCGTAGGTGTCGGCCTGGGTGTCGGTGCCGGCGTAGTTGCGCGAGATTGCGCCGTTCCACGGATCGTTCGGATTCGGGTTCGACAGCGAGGTGCAGTTGTAACCGCTCGAAGCGCCAATCATCGCCGGTGTGCAGTTGCTGCTGGAAGGCACATTGGTCGTACGCGGCGTGGTGTCGGTGTTGACGTTGTACGAGGATTTCTCGCTCTGCTCACGGGTGTATTCAACACCGGTGGAGAAGCTGTTCTTGAAACCGGCCACGTAGAAGGTGCCGAACAGGTCGGTCTGGTTGGTGGTGGTTTCGGTGTTGCTCACCCGCGTGTTGGCCCGACGCCAGACGCTGCCGTTGTTGACGTTGCCCTTGCTGTCGTCCGGCTGGGTGAGGATGTAATCCTGCATGCTGCTGCCGTGGCGCAGGGTGTTCTTGATGGTCAGCGCGTCGTTGAGGTCGTGCTCGATGGCGAAGGTCGCGGTGTCGGTGCGGCCCTTGCGGAAGTCACGATCCAGACCATAGAAGTTGTCGTGATCGCCACCGGCGTACGGCTTGTCCGGATTGGACTTGGTGCGTGCGGCCGAACCACCGGTTGGGATGGTGTACGGGATGCCCGAGTCCGGGGTGTCGTTGCTTTCCAGATGGTAGTAGTCGAGGTTTACACGGGTATCGGTGCCCAGGCCGAAGGCCAGCGACGGCGCGATGCCCCAACGGTCGTAATCGACCTTGTCGCGACCGGCGACGTTGCTCTCGTGGCTCATCAGGTTGAGACGGCCGGCAGCGCTGTCGCTGAACTGATAGTTGCCGTCGAGGGTGTAGCGCTGGGTCTGGTCGGAGCCGTAGGTGAAGCCGCCGTCGAACGAGTTGCCCAGATGGGCTTTCTTGCTCACCAGGTTGATGCTGCCGCCGGCGGCGCCGCGACCGCCAATCGCCGAGTTCGGGCCTTTGCTGACTTCGATGTTTTCCACGGCGAAGATTTCGCGGCTCTGCGAACCGGTGTCGCGCACGCCGTCCAGGTAAGTGTCACCCTGAGCATCGAAGCCGCGAATGAATGGACGGTCGCCCTGCGGGTTGCCGCCTTCACCGGCACCGAAGGTAATGCCCGGCACGGTACGCAGGGCGTCCTGCATATTCAGCGCGCCGGTGTCCTTGAGCACTTGCTGCGGGATGACGGTGACCGAGCGCGGCGTGTCGACCAGCGGTGCGGTGTACTTGGGCGAGGAGGCTTTTTCGACCTGATAGGAGGTCGAGTCCTGGGCTTCACCAGTGATGGCGGTGGCATCCAGGGCAATGGCGTTGCCGGAAGTTTTGCTCTCGGTTTTTTCCGCCGCGAAGACCATCTGCCCAGCCGAGCCGGCGGTGATTGCGACACCGATTGCCGAGGCGAGCAGACGTGGTGAACTGACCGGTAATTGTGCGTGTTGACGTGCCATTTTTATTCCCCTCCCCAAGGATTTGAGGCGGCGGAATATAGGGTAAACAGGTATTCGTATCAATTGCGAAACATTGTTATTCGCATTGAATTTACATTCTTTACAATTTGCCCTTACGGTTTCTGCCCGTTCATTCGTCTTGCGGGTTTTACACGGTCAATAAGAATCAATACCATTGCCGCCTTCTTGCCATCAGGTGACATCGCCATGCTGCTGCACATTCCCGGGCTGTTCGCAAAAGATGAAGTGCAGCGCATCCGCCAGGCACTGGAGCAAGCGGATTGGGCCGACGGCAAGATCACCGCCGGCTTCCAGTCGGCCAAGGCCAAGCACAATCTGCAACTGCCCGAAGGCCACCCGCTGGCCAAGGAAATCGGCGCGGCGATGCTCGAGCGGTTGTGGAAAAATCCGCTGTTCATGTCTGCCGCACTGCCGCACAAGGTCTTCCCGCCGCTAGTGAACTGCTACACGGCCGGCGGCAGTTTCGATTTCCACATCGACAATGCCGTGCGCCAGCCCAAGGGCAGCATCGAGCGGGTGCGCACCGATCTGTCGGCGACGCTGTTTTTCAGCGAGCCTGAAGGTTATGACGGCGGCGAACTGGAGATTCAGGACACCTACGGCACCCAGCGCGTGAAGCTGCCAGCCGGCGACATGGTGTTGTATCCGGGCACCAGTTTGCACAAGGTCAATGCGGTCACACGTGGTGCGCGTTATGCGTCATTTTTCTGGACGCAGAGCCTGGTGCGCGAAGACAGCCAGCGCGCGTTGCTGTTCGAGATGGACGGGGCGATTCAGCAGCTGACTCAGGACGTCCCCGATCACCCTTCGCTGATCCGCCTCACCGGCACTTATCACAACTTGCTGCGGCGTTGGGTCGAGGTATGAGTTTCCAGCTACGCCGCGAGGAAGTCCTCGATGCGGCCGGGTTGGCGGCGATGCTTGAAGAAAGCCCGGCCCGCGCTGCGCAGGCGATTTTGCTGGCGGCGGGCGAGGGCGAGGTTGAAGCGCAGGCGTTGCTTGGGCAGATCCTGCTGGATGGCCAAGGCATCGCCCAGGATCAGCCATTGGCGCTGCGCTGGTTCGCTATTGCCGCCAATCGCGGGCATCTGATGGCGCGCAACATGCTCGGGCGTTGCCATGAGCATGGTTGGGGATGTGCGGCGGAAGCCTCGGTGGCGGCGCAGCATTATCGAATCGCTGCCGAGGCGGGGCTGGACTGGGCGATGTACAACCTTGCAAATCTACTGGCCACCGGGCGCGGGGTGAAGGTTGATCATCAGCAGGCGCTGGCGTTGTACCGGCGCGCGGCTGAGTTGGGCCATGCGAAATCGATGAACCTGCTGGGGCGCTATCTGGAGGAAGGGCAGGTGTGTCAGGCGGATCCGCTGGCGGCGCGTGACTGGTATCGGCGTTCGGCTGAGGGAGGGGATTTTCGTGGGCAGTTCAGTTTCGCTGCAGTTTTAGCGGATGAGGGGCGGATTGATGAAGCGGTTGTTTGGCTTGAGAAAGCCTTGGCCGGGGGCAATCTGAATTTCCTGCGGGTGGCGAGTGAAACGCTGTTAAGTGCTACAGATCCAAAAATCCAGGGGATGGCTGCTCGGTTCTCGCTTCGCTATGCAGAATTGCAGCGCGTCTGAATTCGCAAGCCCTCACCCTAACCCTCTCCCGGAGGGAGAGGGGACTGATTGGGGGATGTTTAAGAGGTACGCCGACCTGAAAGTGCTTTGCCGAATCCATAATCGACTCGATCCTTCTGGTCGGTGCATGATGCGCTACACCTCGGTTGGCTCCCTCTCCCTTGGGAGAGGGCTGGGGTGAGGGGCCTCGGTTTCAAGTACCCCGCAAAACTTCAAGTCGAACGCACAGACACAAAAAAGCCCATGACACGTCATGGGCTTTTCACTTGCAGCCAGCAGCTAGAAACTTGCCGCTGCCTCTTAAACGTAAAACGACTTCAGCGGCGGGAAGCCATTGAACTCGACCGCGCTGTAACTGGTGGTATACGCACCGGTCGACAACCAGTACAGACGATCACCAATCGCCAGGTTCAGCGGCAGGCCATACTTGTAGTTCTCGTACATGATGTCGGCGCTGTCGCAGGTCGGGCCGGCGATGACGACTTCTTCCATCTCGCCTTTCTTCTCGGTCCAGATCGGGAACTTGATCGCTTCGTCCATGGTTTCGATCAGGCCGGAGAACTTGCCCACATCCGTGTAAACCCAACGCTCGACAGCAGTGCGCGACTTGCGCGCAACCAACACCACTTCGCTGACCAGAATACCGGCGTTGGCGATCAGCGAGCGGCCAGGCTCCAGAATGATTTCCGGCAGGTCATCACCGAAGTCTTCTTTCAGGAAGCGGATGATCTCTTCGGCGTAGGTTTCCAGGCTGTTGGTGCGGGTGATGTAGTTGGCCGGGAAGCCGCCGCCCATGTTGATCAGCTTCAGGTGAATGCCGTCTTCTTCTTTCAGACGCTCGAAGATTACTTTGACCTTGGCGATCGCCGCGTCCCAGACGCTGATGTCGCGCTGTTGCGAGCCGACGTGGAACGAGATGCCGTACGGCACCAGACCGAGGTCGCGAGCGAGGATCAGCAAGTCCATGGCCATGTCGGTCTGGCAGCCGAACTTGCGCGACAGCGGCCAGTCAGCAGTGGTCGAGCCTTCAGTGAGGATGCGCACATAGACTTTCGAACCCGGTGCAGCCTTGGCGATGTTGCGCAGGTCGGCTTCGGAGTCGGTGGAGAACAGACGCACGCCCTTCTCATAGAAGTAGCGGATGTCCTTGGATTTCTTGATGGTGTTGCCGTAGCTGATACGGTCCGGGCTGACGCCGCGATCCATGACTTTGTCCAGCTCGTAGATCGAGGCAATGTCGAAGCTCGAGCCCTTGTCTTTGAGCAGGTCGATGATCTCGACGGCCGGGTTGGCCTTGACCGCGTAGTAGACCTTGGCGAATTCGAAACCGGCGCGCAGGTCATCGTAGGCCTGGGCGATCATCGCGGTGTCGATCACCACGAACGGGGTTTCCTGTTTGTCGGCGAACGCCTTCATTTTGTCGAATGTAGCGCGCGCGAAATAGTCTTCGACCTGGATCGACATGCTGGGTGCTCCTATGGGCAAACTCGTAAAAACAATGGGTGCATGAACGCCCTCCGTATCCCCACTTTGGTTCGCCTACTTCCCAAGGCATTGCCGCCGAAAGCAAAAAGGCCCAGAGATGTGCGGTTATCCCTTGGCCTTGCTGTCTCGTCGTCAGTACTTGAGCCGGATGGATCGTTTCCAGCATGGACGTTCGGCGCGAACTTTAGGGCGTGAGGGGCGCGAGATCAACTAAAAATGTCGCGTTTTTGCACGCTTCTGACGTGCGTCGCGTTCATCACTCCTTCTACCCGACCGAGATGACGGGCAGATGTTCCCGGCAAATTTTCGAGTGTTAAAAATACCTGCACGTTCGTGGCTTTTGTCGGCTAGATCGTTGGTAAGTGTGATGGCTGCAACATCGGCGACGTTGGCAGCGAGAGAGTCTTTTGAAGGGGGATTTGGACCTTGAAGAAGCTGAATTGACGACACTCTAGCAGGAGAGGCTGTTGAGATTCTTTGTCACCCAGTGAAGATCAACAAAATTGCGTAGATCCTGTGGGAGCGAGCCTGCTCGCGAAGGCATTTTCACAGCCGCCATCAGCGTCGACTGATATTGCGCTTTCTCGAGCAGGCTCGCTCCCACAGGGATCGGGTTTCAACCGCGTAGATGGTTTACGCGACCACGGTCTCAGCCGGCGAGACGATACTGGTCTTCATCCCCCGCGAACGCCCCGAACTCAGATAAGCCGCAATCGATTCCTGCGTCACTTCACCGAGGAATACCCGTTCGGCGTCCATTACCGGCAGCCAGGCGCGGTTGAACTCGTACATGCGCGACAACAGGATGCGCAGGTGCTCGTCGTACGCTGCGGTGGCGTTGAACTCGCGCAGGAATTGCGCGCAGGTGCCGGTCTGGCGATGCAGGTCGCGACGGCGCACGTACCCCAGCGCCTTGTTCTCGGCGCAGGTGACCACCACGTAGCGACGGTCGTGCTCGTCCATCAATTCCAGCGCATCGGCCACTGGCGTTTCCGGGCTGACCGACGGCGCGTTGTCCGCCGCGTCTTCGGCCTTCACCAACAGCAGGCGTTTGAGCGTGCTGTCCTGGCCGACGAAGTTGCTGACGAAATCATCCGCCGGATGCGCCAGCAGGGTGTCCGGATGGTCGATCTGCAGCAGCTTGCCGGCGCGGAAAATGGCGATCTTGTCGCCCAGTTTGATGGCTTCGTCGATGTCGTGGCTGACCATGATTACGGTCTTGTTCAGCGCGCGCTGCATCTCGAAGAATTCGTTCTGGATCATCTCGCGGTTGATCGGGTCGACCGCGCCAAACGGCTCGTCCATCAACAGCAGCGGCGCATCAGCGGCCAAGGCGCGGATCACGCCGATACGCTGTTGCTGACCACCGGACAGTTCACGCGGGTAGCGATGCAGATACTGCTTGGGCTCAAGCTTGATCATGCTCATCAGTTCGCGGGCGCGGTCGTGGCATTTCTGTTTGTCCCAGCCGAGCAGTTTTGGCACCACGACGATGTTTTCTTCGATGGTCATGTTCGGGAACAGACCGATCTGCTGGATCACATAGCCGATGTTGCGGCGCAGGGTCACCTCGTCGAGATCGGTGGTGTCTTCACCGTTGATGAGGATCTTGCCCGAAGTCGGTTTGATCAGGCGGTTGATCATTTTCAGCGTGGTGCTTTTGCCGCAACCCGATGGCCCGAGGAACACGCAGATCTCGCCTTCATTGACGGTCAGGCTTACCGAATCCACGGCTTTGACATCTTTGCCGTTGCTTTGGAAAGTTTTGCTGAGGTTTTGAAGTTCGATCATTTCAGGAGTCCTTTTGGAGTCAACGAGCGTTGCAGCCATTGGAGAAACAGGTCGGCGAAGATCGCCAGAAGACTGACCAGCAGCGCGCCGACAATAAGCATCGACATGTCACTGCGGCTGATGGAGGCGAGGATCAACACACCGAGGCCGCCGGCGCCGATGGTCGCGGCGATGGTCATCACGCCGATGTTCATCACCACGGCGGTGCGCACGCCAGCGAGGATCACTGGCACCGCAATCGGCAGTTCGACCATGCGCAGGCGCTGGCCGAAGGTCATGCCGATGCCGCGCGCAGCTTCGCGGATGCCCGGTTCAACGCCGGTCAGGGCGAGGTAGGTGTTGCGCATGATCGGCAGCAGCGAATAAAGGAACACGGCGGTGATCGCCGGCAGCGGCCCCAGGCCCTGGCCGAACTTGGAATAGAACGGCAGCAGCAGACCGAACAGGGCGATCGACGGCACGGTCAGCAGCACCGTGGCGCTGGCCTGCAGCGGGCCGGCGAGGGTGGGGAAGCGTGTCATCAGGATGCCCAGCGGCACGCCGATGACGATCGCCAGGGTCACGGCGATGCCGACCAGAGTGATGTGCTGCCAGGTCAGGTGCATCACCTGCTGCCAGTCGAGATGGGAAAAGGCGTTCAGAAATTCCATGACTTCTCCTCTCTTAATTCAGTGGATGCTGGCGCAGGAAATCGGCGGCAACGGACGAAGGGCTCTCGTGGTCGACGTCGACCCGCGCGTTGAGCTGGCGCATGGTTTCGTCGTCGAACAGTTCGGCCAGCGGCTTGAGTTGTTCGGCCAGTTTCGGGTTGGCATCCAGCGTGGCCTGACGCACCACGGGAGCGGCGGTGTAGTCGGGGAAGTAATGCTTGTCGTCTTCCAGCAATTTCAGGCCGAAGGCATTGAGGCGGCCATCGGTGGTGTAGACCAGACCGGCAAACACCTGACCGTTACGTAGCGCGGTGTAGACCAGGCCGGCGTCCATCTGGCGGATGTTCTTGCGGGTCAGGTTCATGTCGTAGAGCTTGACCATGCCGTCGAGACCGTCGGAGCGGTTTGCGAACTCGGTGTCCAGCGCCACCAAGTGGTTGGTCTTGGCCTCGGCGCGCAGCACTTCGTTGAGCTGGCTGATGTTGCCGATCTGCGGATATTGCTCGGCGATTTTTTTCGGCAGAGCGAGGGCGTAGGTGTTGCTGAATTTCGACGGCGTCAGCCAGATCAGGCCTTTTTTCGCGTCGAGTTCTTTGACCCGGGCGTAGGACTGCGCGCTGTCGAGTTTTTCAGTGACGTGGTTATAGGCCACCAGCGACACGCCGGTGTATTCCCAGAGCAGGTCCAGCTGGCCACTTTCGTGGGCGCTGCGCGCGAGGTTGCTGCCCAGACCGCCGGTGATTTGCGCGTCGTAGCCTTTGCTGCGCAGGTATTGCGCGGTGATTTCGGCGAGCAGGGTCTGCTCTGTGAAGACCCGGGCGCCGAGGCGGATGACCGGTTTTTCAGCGGCTTGCGCGATTCCTGCGAACAGCAGGACGCAGCCTAAGATCAAGCTAAGTCGTTTCATAAATATTCCTTCGCAAAGCCTTAAGACGGGCGCAAACCGCGTTCCAGCCAGAGACGGCTGGCGAGGGTGACCACGCCATCGAGCAACAGCGCCAACAGCGCGGTGCACGCGGCGCCGAGCAGCAGTTGTGGCTGATTGTTCAGGGCGATGCCAGGGAAGATCAGGCTGCCGAGGCTGTTGGCGCCGATCAGGAACGCCAGCGGCGCAGTGCCGACGTTGATCGCCAGTGCGACACGCACGCCACCGACGATGATCGGCACGGCGTTGGGCAATTCGACTTTCCACAGCACTTGGCGCGGCGTCATGCCGATGCCGACAGCGGCTTCTTTCAGCGAGCCCTGAACATTTTTCAGGCCTTCATAGGTGTTGCGCACGATCGGCAACAGCGAGGCGAGGAACAGCGCGAAGATCGCCGGGCCACTGCCGATGCCGAGGATGCCCAGCGCAATCGCGAGCACGGCCAGCGGTGGCACGGTATTGCCGATATTGAAGATCTGCATGAAGCGTTCGGCGCGGCCGACCATGGTCGGGCGGCTGAGGAAGATACCGGCGGGAATGCCCACGACAAGGGCGGCCAGCATGGAAGCGAGGACGAGAATCAGATGAGCTTGCAGGTAAAACAACAAATCGTCGCGGTAGTGTTCGATCGTGTTGATGCCGATCCAGTGGACCAGCAGGGCCAGGAGCGCGATCACCACCGCACCTCCCATCAGCCCTTTGCCATAGCGGATAGCCACAGGCGGACTCCTTTTTTTGTAGTCGGCGAGCGCTGCTCCGCGTGGCAAGCCATTCCTGGCTGCCGGAGTCAGCGTTCGCGAAAAGTAGCCGTTTTTCAGAGCCGGCAAAGCGGTCTGAAAGCGAGCCATGAGCGCAGCCTCGTCAGGCTAACTTGCTGATTTTTCAGCCCCTGACGAAAGTTCGTAACAGGGGATGGACGTCTCCGTGCTTTAAAAGGTTCCCACGTTAGACACTATTTGGCCACCCTGTTGGAGCTGCCGAAGGCTGCGATCTTTTGACTTTGCTGCTGAAAACAAGATCAAAAGATCGCAGCCTTCGGCAGCTCCTACGGGGTTTTGCGCGGCCGAGGGACGGTGGTTTGGCGATCACTTTTTAAGCTATACTCGCCGCCCTTTTTTGAATCACCGCCAGGCGATTTCCCATGACCCAACAGGCCGCCGAAGTCGCGAAACGCCGCACTTTCGCCATTATTTCCCACCCCGATGCCGGTAAAACCACAATCACCGAAAAGCTCCTGTTGATGGGCAAGGCGATTGCAGTGGCCGGTACGGTGAAATCCCGCAAATCCGATCGCCATGCGACATCCGACTGGATGGAGATGGAGAAGCAGCGGGGTATTTCCATTACCACGTCGGTCATGCAGTTCCCCTATCGCGAACACATGATCAACCTGCTCGACACCCCGGGCCACGAAGACTTCTCCGAAGACACCTACCGCACCCTGACAGCGGTGGACTCGGCCTTGATGGTGCTCGACGGCGGTAAGGGCGTAGAGCCACGGACCATTGCGCTGATGGACGTCTGCCGTCTGCGTGACACGCCGATCGTCAGCTTCATCAACAAACTCGACCGTGACATCCGCGACCCGATCGAACTGCTCGACGAGATCGAAGCCGTTCTGAAGATCAAGGCTGCGCCGATCACCTGGCCGATCGGTTGCTACCGCGATTTCAAGGGCGTGTATCACCTGGCCGACGACTACATCATTGTCTACACCGCCGGTCACGGTCACGAGCGTACCGAAACCAAGATCATCGAAAAACTCGACTCCGACGAGGCGCGCGCGCATCTGGGCGACGAGTACGATCGTTTCATCGAGCAGCTGGAACTGGTGCAGGGCGCCTGTCACGAATTCAACCAGCAGGAATTCCTCGACGGCCAACTGACCCCGGTGTTCTTCGGTACGGCGCTGGGCAACTTCGGTGTCGACCATGTGCTCGATGCTGTCGTCGATTGGGCGCCGCGTCCGCTGGCCCGTGTGGCCAATGAGCGTACCGTCGAGCCGGTGGAAGAGAAGTTCTCGGGCTTCATCTTCAAGATCCAGGCGAACATGGACCCGAAACACCGCGACCGCATCGCCTTCATGCGTATCTGCTCCGGCAAGTACGAAAAAGGCATGAAGATGCGCCACGTGCGCACCGGCAAGGACGTGCGCATCGGCGACGCCCTGACGTTCTTCTCCTCCGAGCGTGAACAGCTCGAAGAAGCCTACGCTGGCGACATCATCGGTCTGCACAACCACGGCACGATCCAGATCGGTGACACCTTCAGCGAAGGCGAAGTCCTTGGTTTCACCGGTATTCCGCACTTCGCCCCGGAACTGTTCCGTCGCGTGCGTCTGCGTGATCCGCTGAAGTCCAAGCAGTTGCGTCAGGGCCTGCAGCAGTTGGCGGAAGAGGGCGCGACGCAGGTGTTCTTCCCGGAGCGCAGCAACGACATCATTCTTGGTGCCGTCGGTGTGCTGCAGTTCGATGTGGTCGCCAGCCGTTTGAAAGAGGAATACAAGGTCGAGTGCTCGTATGAGCCGATCACTGTGTATTCGGCGCGCTGGATCGAGTGCGACGACAAGAAGAAGCTTGAGGAGTTTTCCAACAAGGCGGTGGAGAATCTCGCGCTCGATGGCGGTGGTCACCTGACTTACCTGGCGCCGACGCGGGTGAATCTGGCGTTGATGGAAGAGCGCTGGCCGGATGTGAAATTCCGCGCGACGCGGGAGCATCATTAAGGTTTGAGGTGTTTTTCTGAAAGCCCCTGAGGTGTAGGCCTTGGGGGCTTTTTTATGGGCTGCCGCTTTTGGTCTTGGCGGCCGTTGGGCCGACCAGGCTGTTGGGGTTTTGGGTGAATATCCGTTGCTGCGGGGGCTGCGGCTGGCGGTTTCGCCCTTACGGCGACTTACTTTTTTACAAGCGCCTAAAAAAGTAAGCAAAAAACGCTTGCTCCTGCGTTCGGCCCTCGCAGGCTCGGGTTCCTTCGTTTCGGGACTGATCCGGGCGCAGCGGCTCCGGTTTGCTTCGCTGCACCTCCTTCCGCTGTGTTCGACTTCGTCGAACGGTCGCTGCGCTCCCACGCCCGGATCAATCCCTCCACTCAGCCTTCCGACGTCGCCCGTGGATCAAAAGCAAGATCAAAGGCACTCGAGCTTGCGCTCATTGTTTTGAGTGGCGAGAAGCGTGTGGTCTGCTTTGGATCTGTGTTGGATTCGCCCCTCATCGGAACGCCGCCCGCCCAGCCCTCTCCCGAGGGAGAGGGGGCCGATTGATGATCTGTTCAAATCCCGAGTTCGGCTCGGTATTTCAGGTCGGCGTACCTTGCCCAAGCGACCCGGTCAGTCCCCTCTCCCTCCGGGAGAGGGTTAGGGTGAGGGGCTTTTGATCTTTAACGCCGCGTGAAAAATCAAGTTGAATCCGGGCGCGGCGATTTTTCCGTAAGGCGTTTTCCCTCTACGTCGTAGCCATGCTCTGCTTTTACTTCCGCTGACCTCACCCCCACGACATTCCAATCCAAGCCGTCTACTGTTCATCAAACCCTCGCGCCCATCGGACGTTACATGCTCAAAGGACTGACCCAACTCCTGCGCCCCAACGGCTATTTCACCCCCATGGCCTGGGTCCTCGCGGCTCTGTTGTTCATCAACCGCCTCAGCGCCATGGTCAAGTTGTTCATGGCGCTGTACCTGCGTCAGGAACTGGGGCTGGCGATTGAAACCGTCGGCTGGTTGCTGTCGGCCTATGGCGCTGGGTTGCTGGTCGGTTCGATGCTCGGTGGCTGGCTCAGTGATCACGTGCGCACGGCGCGGTTGACGGCGGCGCTGTTTTTCGTTTCGGTGTGGGTGCTGATGCTGTTGGGGCTGGTGACGCAGGTGCCGTGGCTGGCCGCTTTGTTGTTGCTCAGCGGTGTCATCGACGGCGCGATTCGGACGTTGCATCAGCGGCTGATCATGGAGTATTGCGAAGTCGCGCAACGCTCGCGTGCGCAGGCCCTGAGTCGGGTCGCGCGTAATCTCGGCATGGCCGCTGCCGGGGTGGCGGGTGGGGTGTTGGCGCAAGCGGATTTTCGTTGGGTGTTTTTTGCCAGTGCGGCGATGACGATGCTGGCGTTGCTGTGGTTCGTGCGCACAACGTGGCGGCGGCCGGTGCTGGTGGTTGGAGACGAATCCGCCGATGGCTCGAGCGTGCCGCTTCGCGACAAGCCGTTCCTCTGGTTGCTGGCGGCGACGGCCGTGCTCGGCATCGCGTTCGACACGGTCTACAGCACGCTGGGCAATTATCTGCGTGATTACTACCACCTGAGCACAGAGGCGATCGGCTGGCAGTTCGGGCTCAATGCGCTGTTGGTGATCGCTTTACAAATCCCGCTATCGCACTCGGTCGAACGCTGGGGCTCGCGTTGGCAGATGCTCGTTGGCAGTGTCCTGTTGGCCTGTGGGATGGGCATGTTGCCGTTCGGTTCCGGCTTGGCTTTTGTCTGTCTGTCGACGCTGATCTGGACGCTGGGCGAGGCGCTGTTCATGCCGCCACTGAATGTGCTGGCGATGCACTTTGCGCAGAGCGGCAAGAGCGGTCAGTACTTCGGGCTGTTCTTCATGAGCTGGAGTGCCAGCGCGCTGTTGTCGCCGGTGCTCAGCAGTCAGCTGTATGGCCAGTTTGGCGGGCACAGTGTGTGGCAGATGAGCGCGCTGCTGGTGTTGATCTCCATTCCACTGACCTGGCAGGCCACGCGAGGCGCTTAGCTGTTTCGGTTATCGGGGTTATTCGAAAGCAATCTGGCGGTCGATGGCATTTCTGCCTGCGCGGTCGCGTCCTAAGTGGTGAGCCGGTCGGATCGCAACTAGATTTCACTCGGAGCCAGTCCGGCAAGCATGTCTTAGCGCAACAGGATGGAGTCGGCCATGAAAAGCAGATTGCTACGGGTTTTGATGTTGTTGAAAGTGATGGTGATGCTATCCCTCGGCACCGCAACGGCGTGGGCCGAGTGCGAGGATCACGAATCTCAGGCGTTCAATGGGCAGGTCGGGCATAGCGGGCTGATGCTTGCCAAATCCGAGTCGGAGCCGGGGGATATGAATCAGGGTGGCAGCGCCGAAGATGATGACTCGACGACCGACGAGCCGGACACCGATGATCCGGGTGACGAAGGCGATAGCCAGACATAGATCGCCGGCCAAAGAAAAACCCCTTCTGCCTCGACTGATGCGCAATTGAGGTGGAAGGGGTTTTGTTATCGCGTGAACTCTTGAATCAACACGAATTCCCTGTGGGAGCGAGCCTGCTCGCGAAAGCGGTTAATCAGTCACCGATGATATTGACCGAAATGACGCCTTCGCGAGCAGGCTCGCTCCCACATGAGATATTTCGTGGGCCTACGCCGCGCCGTCGAGAAACTGCTCGGCGTAGTGGCAGGCCACCTGCCGATTATCCAGCTCACGCAACAGCGGTTCTTCCGTGCTGCAGCGTTCGGTCGCGTACGGGCAGCGCTTGTGGAAAGCGCAGCCCGGTGGCGGGTTCAGCGGGTTGGGCAGTTCGCCGACGATTTTGATTTTCGGCTTGTTCGGGTCCGGGTGAATGGTCGGGGTCGCCGACAACAGCGCCTGGGTGTACGGGTGCAGCGGGCGTTCGTAGATGTCGTTCTTCGGACCCAATTCCACCGGGCGGCCGAGGTACATCACCATCACGTCATCGGCCACGTGCTGCACCACCGCGAGGTTGTGCGAGATGAACACGTAGGCGGTGTTGAACTCCTGCTGCAAATCCATGAACAGGTTCAGCACTTGGGCCTGAATCGATACGTCCAGTGCCGAAGTCGGTTCGTCCGCGACCAGCACTTTCGGTTGCAGCATCATTGCCCGCGCCAGAGCGATACGCTGGCGCTGACCGCCGGAGAACATGTGCGGATAGCGCTGGTAATGCTCGGGCCGCAAGCCGACCTGCTTCATCATCGCCTGGACTTTCTCGCGACGTTCGCTGGCCGACAGCTTGGTGTTGATCAGCAGCGGCTCGGCCAGTTGGTCACCGATTTTCTGCCGTGGATTCAACGATGCGTACGGGCTCTGGAACACCATCTGCACGTCTTTGCGCAGTTGCTTGCGCTCGGCCTTGTCGGCGCCGGCGACTTCCTGGCCGGCGATCTGCAGCGAGCCCGACGACGGCTCTTCGATCAGCGTCAGGGCGCGGGCGAGGGTGGATTTGCCGCAGCCCGACTCACCCACTACGGCGAGGGTCTTGCCGGCTTCCAGTTCGAACGACACGCCGTTGAGCGCGCGCACGGTGGCGTGGCCCTTGAACAGGCCACGGGAGACTTCGTAGTGACGGGTCAGGTCGCGGGCGGTAAGTACGACGGCCATTACGCCACCTCCTGGTTCAGCGGGTAGAAGCAGCGGGCGAGGCTGTTGGCTTTCGGATCAAGGCCCGGACGCTGGGTGCGGCAGTTGTCCTGCACGTACGGGCAGCGCGGCGACAGCAGGCACCCCTGCGGACGGTCGTAGCGGCCCGGGACGATGCCCGGCAGGGTCGACAGGCGTGAGGCGCCGAGGCTGTGCTCGGGAATCGCCTTGAGCAGCGCTTCGCTGTACGGGTGCGCCGGGATGTCGAACAGTTGCGGCACCTGACCGACTTCCACGGCTTGACCGGCGTACATCACGCAGACGCGCTGGGCAGTTTCCGCCACGACCGCGAGGTCGTGAGTGATCAGCACCAGGCCCATGTTCTGTTCTTTCTGCAACGCCAGCAGCAGATCCATGATCTGCGCCTGAATCGTCACGTCCAGCGCGGTGGTCGGTTCGTCGGCGATCAACAGTTTCGGCTCGCCGGCAATCGCCATGGCGATCGCAACACGCTGGCTCATACCGCCAGACAGTTGATGCGGGTAAGCGTCCATACGGCTGGCGGCGCCCGGGATCTCGACTTTTTCCAGCAGTTCGATGGCACGCTTGCGCGCTTGCTTGCCGGACATTTTCAGGTGCAGGCGCAGCACTTCCTCGATCTGGAAACCGACGGTGTAGCTCGGGTTCAGTGCGGTCATCGGGTCCTGGAAGACCATCGACAGATCTTTGCCGACGATCTGCCGACGCTGACGGTTGCTCAGCTTGAGCATGTCCTTGCCGTCGAAGCTGAGCGAGTCAGCGGTGACGATGCCGGGATGCTCGATCAGGCCCATCAGCGCCATCATGGTCACGGATTTACCCGAACCCGACTCGCCAACGATGGCCAATACTTCGCCTTTGTCGACCTTCAGGTCGAGGCCGTCGACCACCGGGGTCGCGGTCTTGTCGCCGAAGCGGACGTTGAGATTCTTGATTTCTAGCAGTGACATTTGAATCTCCTCAGGCGGCGTTCTTGAGTTTCGGGTCCAGCGCATCGCGCAGGCCGTCGCCCATCAAGTTGATTGCCAGCACGCTGAGCAAAATGGTCAGACCAGGCAGGCTCACCACCCACCAGGCGCGTTCGATGTAGTCGCGGGCCGAGGCCAGCATGGTGCCCCACTCAGGGGTTGGCGGTTGTACGCCGAGGCCGAGGAAGCCCAGTGCGGCGGCATCGAGAATCGCCGAAGAGAAGCTCAGGGTTGCCTGCACGATCAGCGGCGCCATGCAGTTGGGCAGCACGGTGATGAACATCAGGCGCGGCAGACCGGCACCGGCCAGACGCGCGGCGGTGACGTAGTCGCGGTTCAGTTCGCCCATGACGGCGGCACGGGTCAGACGCACGTAGGACGGCAGGGAAACCACGGCAATCGCGATCACGGTGTTGATCAGGCCAGGGCCGAGGATGGCGACGATTGCCACGGCCAGCAGCAGCGACGGCAGGGCCAGCATGATGTCCATCAGACGCATGATGGTCGGGCCGACCACTTTCGGGAAGAAACCGGCAAACAGACCCAGCAGGATCCCCGGAATCAGCGACATTACCACCGACGACAAGCCGATCAGCAGCGACAGGCGCGAGCCCTGGATCAGGCGCGACAGCAGGTCACGGCCGAGTTCGTCGGTGCCGAGCAGGAACTGCATCTGCCCGCCTTCGAGCCACGCCGGCGGCGTCAGCAGGAAGTCACGGTATTGCTCGCTCGGGTTATGCGGCGCGACCCACGGCGCGAAGATCGCGCAGAAGATGATCAGCAGCATGAACAGCAGGCCGGCAACGGCGCCCTTGTTCTTCGAGAACGCTTGCCAGAATTCTTTGTACGGCGACGGGTACAGCAGGCTTTGATCCACGGCGGACGTGGCGGTGGCTACTGAGGATGTTGGAGTGCTCATGGGTATTGACCTCAGCGCTGATGACGGATGCGTGGGTTGGCAAAGCCGTAGAGGATGTCCACTACGAAGTTGACCAGAATCACCAGGCAGGCGATTAACAGGATGCCGTTTTGCACCACCGGATAGTCCCGGGCGCCGATGGCTTCGATCAGCCATTTACCGATGCCGGGCCAGGAGAAGATGGTTTCGGTCAGGACCGCACCGGCCAGCAAAGTACCGACTTGCAGACCTACAACCGTCAGCACCGGAATCAGTGCGTTGCGCAGACCATGCACGAACACCACGCGCGACGGCGACAGGCCTTTGGCCTTGGCGGTGCGGATGTAGTCTTCGCGCAGCACTTCGAGCATCGACGAACGGGTCATCCGCGCGATTACCGCCAGCGGAATGGTGCCGAGCACGATGGCCGGCAGGATCAGGTGATGGAGGGCGTCGAAGAACGCGCCGACGTCATCGGCCAGCAGCGTGTCGATCAGCATGAAGCCGGTTTTCGGCTCGATGTCATACAGCAGGTCGATGCGCCCGGAGACCGGGGTCCAGCCCAGGCTCACCGAGAAGAACATGATCAGGATCAGGCCCCACCAGAAGATCGGCATCGAATAGCCCGCGAGGGAGATGCCCATCACCCCGTGGTCGAACAGCGATCCTCGTTTGAGTGCCGCGATCACCCCGGCCAGAAGCCCGAGGATGCCAGCGAACAGCAGGGCGGCCATGGACAGTTCCAGGGTCGCCGGGAAAAGAGAGGTGAACTCGGTCCACACGCTTTCACGGGTACGCAACGACTCACCGAGATCGCCCTGGGCCAGTTTGCCGATGTAGTCCAGATACTGGGCATACAGCGGCTTGTTCAGCCCCAGGCGTTCCATTGCCTGAGCGTGCATTTCGGGGTCGACCCGACGTTCGCCCATCATCACTTCCACGGGGTCGCCCGGAATCATGCGAATCAACGCGAAAGTCAGCAAGGTGATGCCGAAAAACGTGGGGATCAACAACCCCAGTCGGCGGGCAATAAAACTAAACATCTTGTGTGGTACCTCATCAGCCGGTTAGGCGTGCCCGGTGTTCCATAGGTCAGGAGCACCGGGCGTTTCTTATCTACTTCACCTGGGTGGTGGCGAAGTTATTAGTGGTGAGAGGGCTGATGTGGTAGCCCTCTACATTGTTGCGCATTGCAGTGAACATCCGAGTATGGGCCATGCTGATCCATGGCTGGTCCTGATTAAACAGCACTTGAGCCTGTTCGTAGAGCGCGGCGCGTTCGGCCGGATCTACTTTAGCCCGCGCTTCATCCAGCAGTGCCTGGAATTTCTCGTTGCACCAGCGTGCGTAGTTTTCGCCGTTCTTGGCGGCCTCGCAACTGAGCATAGGCGTCAGGAAGTTATCCGGGTCGCCGTTGTCGCCCGCCCATCCGGCCGAGACCATGTCGTGCTCGCCGGCCTTGGCGCGCTTGAGCATTTCGCCCCATTCCATCACGCGGATGTCGATCTTGATCCCGACTTTCGCCAGGTCAGCCTGCATCATCTGCGCACCGAGCATCGGGTTGGGGTTGGTCGGACCGCCGCCGTTGCGGGTGAACAGTGTGAAAGTGGTGCCTTCCGGAACCCCGGCTTCCTTGAGCAGGGCGCGTGCCTTGTCGAGGTCGCGTGGCGGGTTTTTCAGATCATGGTTGTAGCCGAGCAGGGTCGGCGGGTACGGGTTGACCGCCACCGACGCGTTGCCCTTGCCGAACAGCGCGTTGACGTAGGCTTCCTTGTCGAACGCGATGTCGATGGCTTTGCGCACGCGTACGTCGCTCATGTACTTGTGCTGGGTGTTCATGGCGATGTACGAAACGGTCATCGCGTCCAGCTCGTCGACTTTCAGGTTGCTGTCTTTCTTGATGCTCGGGATGTCATCCGGTTTCGGATACAGCGCGACCTGGCACTCGTTGGCCTTGAGCTTTTGCAGGCGCACGTTGTTGTCGGTGGCGATCGCCAGGATCAACGCGTCGGCCGGTGGCTTGCCACGGAAATAATCCGGGTTGGCCTTGAAGCGCACCTGCGCATCCTTGGCGTAGCGCTGGAAGATAAACGGGCCGGTGCCGATCGGCTTGTTGTTAAGATCGCCGGTCTTGTTGGCCTTGAGCAACTGGTCGGCGTACTCGGCCGGGTAGATCGACGAGAAGGCCATGGCGATGTCGGCCAGGAACGGCGCTTCGCGACGGGTCAGGGTGAACTTGACCGTATTGTCGTCGACTTTTTCTACGCTTTTGAGCAGTTCCTTGAAGCCCATGCTTTCAAAGTACGGGAAGCCCACGCTCGACAGTTTGTGCCACGGGTGATTCGGGTCCAGCTGACGCTGGAAGCTCCAGACCACGTCGTCGGCATTCATGTCGCGGGTCGGCTTGAAATATTCGGTGGTGTGAAACTTGACGCCTTTGCGCAGGTGGAACGTGTAGGTCAGGCCGTCTTCGCTGATGTCCCAGGACTCGGCGAGCGCCGGGATCACTTCGGTGGTGCCGGGCTTGAAATCGGCCAGGCGATTGAAGATGGTTTCGGCCACAGCGTCCGCCGTGACTGCAGTTGTGTACTGGACCATATCGAAGCCTTCCGGGCTGGCTTCGGTGCAGACCACCAAGGGTTTGGCCGAGGCGCCGACAGCGACACTCAGCAACGCAGCCGCGATGGCCGCACGTAGGGGAAGCATTTTCATCGATAACCCTCTGCAATCGGTTGAAGACAGAAAACCGAACGGCCGACTCATCATGAGTCAGCCGTCGGTTGGCGTTTTTACAGAATGTTGAACGGGATGGTGGTTACGAGACGGAACTCGTTGATGCTGCCATCCAGCTGATTATCACTGGCACGGTGCGCAGTGTAGGTGGCGCGGATGGCCGTGGCTTTGAGCGGACCACTTTGAACCGCGTAAGCAGCACCGATTCCGTATTCGTAGTGGTGTTCGCCATCCATCGCCAGCACGCTGTCATAAGCGCCGCCTTTATAGTGGGTACCGTCGATGCCCCAACCACGAGCGCTGTAGACGTTGAACTTCAAGCCAGGCACGCCATATTCAGCCATGTTCAGACCGTAAGCGACTTGGAAGGATTTCTCGTTCGGGCCGTTGAAGTCCGAGAGCAGGGAGTTGGCCAGGTAAATACCGTTGGTTTCGTGCAGGTAGTCGAAGTACTCGTTGCCGTTAATTTCCTGGTACGAGAACGTCAGGCTATGGGCCTGGTGAGTCAGACCCAGGGACAGCGAGTACGTATCGTTGTCGATGTCACCCAGCTTGGCTTTACCTTCATCCACGGTCTTGTAGTAGTTCAGGCCGGTGGTCAGGCTCAGAATCTGGCTGTCGCCCAGTTCGTGGGTGGCGCCGAAGTAGTACTGTTTCCACATGTCTTCAGCTTGAGTGGCCCACAAGCTGGTTTTCAGGCTGGCAAACGGCTGATAGGAAATACCAGCGGTGTTGACGTGATCAATTTCAATGATCGAATCAGCGTATTCGGAACGGAACTTGCGCTGGCTTTCTTCTGTACGCGGCGAGTTCTGATCGAACGTCGCGATGTCGAAGGTCAGGTTTTCCAGCTCTTCACTGTGCAGACTGACGCCTTGAAAGCTCGAAGGCAGGGGACGGTTGCCGATCACGTCAACCATCGGGCTGCTGAAGTTTTGGCGGCCAGCGGTCAGGGTGGTATTGGAAACCCGAGCTTTGACGTTAGCCAAGCCCAGTTTGCTCCATTGGCCTTCAGCGTCACCCCCGTTACGGGTCAGTGTACGGTTGTTGCCTGGGCGCTCGAGACCGGCTTCCGGAGCGCCGCCGTTGCCGGATGCAAGGTTTTTGCGGTCACGCTCCAGCGCAATGGCGTTGTACAGCGCAACTTCGGTGCTGATACCGACAGTACCTTCGGTGAACCCGGAGTTGTACTTGATGATGGTCCCCTGTACCCAGTTGATGCGGCGATCAGTGGTTTGCAGCGTGTCGTTATGTTTATAGCGGAATTTGGCGCCACGCTTGAGTTCTTCGTTGGCGTACCAGTTACGCGTCGATCCAGTAATCGACTGACCTTCCAGAAAGCCGGTGGCCTCAGCTTGGGCGCTTTTGGTGTTGACGGTCACCGGGGTGAACGCCTGGCTCTGGGTTTCCGCATAAGCCGTGGCGGTGATGCTGCTGATGGCCAAGGCCAGTATCGCGGTGCTGCTCAGTTTCATGGGTGAAGCTCCTTTACTTTCTTTTTATCCCGGCTTTTTTTGGTATGCCGGTTATTGGTTTAGAACTCGTTCACACATCGCAAACGTTTGCAAAAAGCCGGATTGGCGAATTTAGGCAAAGCGCTTGCGTGAGGGGAGTAGACGGCTCCCCTCAGCATTGCGGCTAATCGGTTGGTTTAATCGATACTGACACCCGAGAACACGTTGCGGCCGAACGGGCTGACTTTGAATCCTTCGACCCGGGTGCTTAACGGCTGGTTGACCGTCGAGTGGGCGACAGGCGTGATCGGCACTTGCTGTTTAAGCAATTGCTGGGCCTGTTTATAAAGCACGGTGCGCTGGTCGCGGTCGGTGACGACCTTGGCCTGTTTGATCAGCTTGTCGTAAGCCGGATCGCACCACATGGAGTAGTTGTTGCCGCCGATGGCGTCACAGCTGTACAGCGTGCCCAGCCAGTTGTCCGGATCCCCATTGTCACCGGTCCAGCCGATCAGGCTGACGTCGTGCTCGCCGTTCTTGGTGCGCTTGATGTACTCGCCCCATTCGTAACTGACGATCTTCACTTTCAGACCGATCTTGGCCCAGTCGGACTGGAGCATTTCGGCCATCAGTTTGGCGTTCGGGTTGTACGGACGCTGCACCGGCATTGCCCACAGGGTGATCTCGGTGCCTTCTTTCACCCCGGCAGCCTTGAGCAGTTCCTTGGCTTTTTCCGGGTTGTAGGCGGCGTCCTTGATGGTGTCGTCGTAGGACCACTGGGTCGGTGGCATGGCGTTGACGGCCAGTTGGCCGGCGCCTTGATAAACAGCGTTGAGAATTCCCTGTTTATTCACCGCCATGTCCAGCGCCTGACGCACTTCCAGTTGATCGAACGGCTTGTGGCGCACGTTGTAGGCGATGTAGCCGAGGTTGAAGCCCGGCTTGGAAATCAGTTGCAATTTCGGGTCGGCCTTCAGCGCTTCAACATCGGCAGGGCGCGGGTGCAGGGTGATCTGGCACTCGTTGGCCTTGAGCTTCTGCACACGTACCGAAGCGTCGGTGTTGATCGCGAAAATCAGGTTCTTCAGCTTGACCCGGCTCGGATCCCAGTACTGCGGGTTACCGGTGTAACGGATATTCGAGTCTTTCTGGTAGCTCTTGAACACGAACGGCCCGGTGCCGATCGGCTTCTGGTTGATGTCGCTCGGCTTGCCGTCGGCCAGCAGCTTGTCGGCGTATTCGGCAGACAGAATGGCGGCGAAGCTCATGGCGATGTTCTGGATGAACGCGGCGTCAACACTGTTGAGCGTGAACTCCACGGTCAGCGGTCCGGTCTTCTCGACCTTGGCGATGTTCTTGTTCAGGCTCATCCCGTTGAAGTACGGAAACTCGGTGGGATAGGCCTTGCGGAACGGCTGTTGCGCATCGAGCATGCGATTGAACGTGAACAGCACGTCGTCGGCGTTGAAATCGCGGCTCGGCTTGAAGTAAGGGGTTGTGTGAAATTTCACGCCTTCACGCAGGTGAAAGGTGTATTTCAGGCCATCTTCGGAAATGTCCCACTTGGTTGCCAGACCGGGTACGACATTGGTCGCGCCTTTTTCGAACTCCACCAGGCGGTTGTACAGCGGCTCGGCGGCGTCGTTGTCGGTGGCCGTCGTGTATTGCGCGGTATCGAAACCCGCCGGGCTGCCTTCCGAGCAGAACACCAGGCTGTCGCTGGCGGCGTAGCTTGCAGACGTGGCGGCCAACAGGCCGGCGCCCAACAGTGCGGAAAAAACCAAGGTATGGCGCATGACGCTCCCTCTTTTTTTAGTGTTATGCAATGCACCTGGATCCCGATCCCGGGACTTTCTGGTCGCATTGAGCTCAATCCAAATACGTACGGCAAAACCGGTGGCCCACGCAGACACTGGTCAGTACGCGACGGTAGGCACCGTGCCTCTGGCAGTAAATACGTAATTGCCTTAATGCTCGTAGGAAAAGTCGACGCGCCTATACCGAAGCAATCATCTGCGGCGGATTTGGGTGTAGGACTTTTCCTTTTTTCCCGGTAGATAAAGCAACGGCGACGTCAGAAACGCCGCCGTTGCAATGTCTTACTTGCTGACGCTGACGCCGTAGAAGGAATTCAGGCCAAATGGGCTGATCTTGAAATCCTGCACGTTGGCGCGCATGGGTTGATACACCGTCGAGTGAGCGATAGGTGTCATTGGAACTGCATCTTTGAGAACGTGTTGCGCCTGTTTGTACAGCTCGGTGCGCTTGCCCTGGTCGGTAGTGCGTTTGGCTTCTTTCACCAGGCCGTCGAACTTCTTGTCGCACCACTTGGAGAAGTTGTTGCCGCTCAGCGAGTCGCAGCCAAACAGAACGTTGAGCCAGTTGTCCGGATCACCATTGTCACCGCTCCAGCCAATGATCATGGCCTGGTTCTCGCCACCTTTGGAGCGCTTGATGTACTCGCCCCACTCGTAGCTGGTGATCTTCACTTTCAAGCCGATCTTGGCCCAGTCGGACTGGAGCATTTCAGCCATCAGTTTGGCGTTCGGGTTGTACGGACGCTGCACCGGCATCGCCCACAGGACGATCTCGGTACCTTCCTTGACGCCGGCTTCCTTGAGCAGCTGTTTGGCTTTCTCAGGGTCGTACTTGGCATCCTTGATGGTGGTGTCGTAGGACCACTGGGTCGGCGGCATGGCGTTGACGGCCAGTTGGCCCGCGCCCTGGTAAACCGAATCGATGATCTGCGGCTTGTTCACGGCCATGTCCAGCGCCTGACGCACGCGCAGGTCAGCCAGCGGGTTGGCCTCGTTGCTGCCCTTGACCTTGTCCATCACGTTGTAGGCGATGTAGCCCAGGTTGAAGCCGGCCTGATCCGGCATCTTCAGCGACTTGTCTTCTTTCAGCGCTTTCAGATCGGCCGGACGCGGGAACAGGGTGACCTGGCACTCGTTCTTTTTCAGCTTCTGGATACGCACCGACGGGTCGGTGGTGATGGCGAAGATCAGGTTGTCGATCTTCACGTCTTCAGGTTTCCAGTAATCCTTGTTGCCGGTGTAACGGATGTTCGAGTCTTTCTGGTAGCTCTTGAACACGAACGGACCAGTGCCGACCGGCTTCTGGTTGATGTCGGCGGCTTTGCCATCCTTGAGCAGTTGGGCCGCGTATTCGGCGGACTGCACGGACGCGAAGCTCATGGCCATGTTCTGGATGAACGCGGCGTCGACTTCTTTCAGGGTGAACTTGACGGTGTGGTCGTCGACTTTATCGATCTTGGTGATGTTGGTATCCATCCCCATGTCGGTGAAGTACGGGAATTCGGTCGGGTACGCCTTACGGAACGGGTCATCCTTGTTAATCATGCGATTGAAGGTGAACAGCACGTCGTCGGCGTTGAACTCACGAGTCGGCTTGAAATACGGGGTGGTGTGAAACTTGACGCCTTCACGCAGGTGGAAGGTGTAAGTCAGGCCATCATCGGAAATGTCCCACTTGGTCGCCAGGCCAGGAATCACGGCGGTGCCGCCGCGCTCGAACTGGGTCAGGCGGTTGAACATGGTTTCGGCTGAGGCGTCGAAGTCGGTTCCGGTGGTGTACTGGCCTGGATCAAAACCGGCCGGGCTCCCTTCGGAGCAGAACACCAGGTTAGTCGCAGCGGTGGCGAAAGGTGCGGAGGCTAACAAGCCTGCGCCGACTAGAAACGGAATGACCGCGTGTTTAAGCATGTTGGCCTCATGATTTGTTGTCATTTTTTAGTTGTGAGGTACGACCTCGTGAGTCGTGCCTGCGGATACTTATGCAGGCCCCATACCCAATGCAAGATCCAGAGCGGTCGGCGGCGTTAAACGGTGGCACGAACGTACCTTAATGTCGCATCCGTATAACTTTTGACGCATTTGACCGTTTGCGGGTGGTTTTTGCGGTGCATTCGGGGCACTGAAATGGTGCGCTGCAGGTGTCGGGTGCGCTTGGGTGGGGCTTGGTGTTACTTATTTATACCCTTTGGGATGGGCGGGGTTGAGGGGTTTTTGGGCT
Organism: Pseudomonas sp. LW8; assembly: GCF_041956865.1. Taxonomy (NCBI): domain Bacteria; kingdom Pseudomonadati; phylum Pseudomonadota; class Gammaproteobacteria; order Pseudomonadales; family Pseudomonadaceae; genus Pseudomonas; species Pseudomonas sp. LW8. The sequence continues at coordinate 813,349 of NZ_CP168138.1, forward strand.
GGGCTTGGGTGGGGTGGATTGGGGCAGGGATTGGGGAGTTTTACTTGGTGCAACTGGGTGTTTCGATTGGTGGCACCTTGGCGGCCTTTGGGCCGACCAGGCTCTTGGGTTTTGGGTGTATATCCGTTTCTGCGGGTGTTGCGGATTGCGGTTCCGCCCTGACGGCGGGTCACCTTTTTCAAACGCCAAAAAGGTAACCGAAAAGGCTTGCTCCTGCGTTCGGCCCTCGCAGGCTCGGGTTCCTTCGCTGCGGGACTGATCCGGGCGCAGCGGCTCCGGTTTGCTTCGCTGCACCTCCTTCCGCTGTGTTCGACTTCGTCGAACGGTCGCTGCGCTCCCACACCCGGATCAATCCCTCCACTCAGCCTTCCGACGTCGCCGGTGGATCAAGATCAAGAGCAGGCGAGCTGACACTCGGCCTATTGAGTGGTGAAGAGCGGGTGTTCGGCGTTATTTTTGTTGTGGATTTGCCCCTCACCTCAGCCCTCTCCCCGAGGAGAAGGGGCTGATTTGTGTGCTTTTCAAATCCTGAGTTCAACTCGGAGTTTCGCGTTGGCGTATCTCCCCCAAACACCTCGGTCAGTCCCCTCTCCCTCTGGGAGAGGGTTAGGGTGAGGGTTTGCTTTTTGGCTGTTTAAATCCGCTGCGAAACAGCCAGAACCTTCCCACAAGGTTTTCAGGTTGTCCGTCGGACGTCCGCTCTCTAGGCTTGGGTCGTCGCTGGTTGTTCAGCGATCGGGTGTGAGAACCCGACATTCATAGTCATTCAGTGCCCAGATCCGCATAATTGCCGCCAGCAAGTTTGCTGCCTGCAAGTGCGTTATGGCGGCTCTGTGCGGGCGGGCCTATGTCCGGCCGGGTGCCTATGACCGGTTTTCTCACCCCGCACAAAGCTGCCACCTCTTCGTCGTGTGAGAAACGGCATCGAGATGGCTCAACCTCATAGGTGAAGCGCATGAGCAAACCAGTCCCCGACCCACCCGAAGAAACCTCAACCCCCCTTGAAGCCGCGCTGCGTGCCGACGATCTCGCGAAGAACCGCGAAGCCATCAAGCGTGCCCTCGATTTCTATCTCTGCCCGCCACCCGGCAAACCCCATTCACCCGGCACGATGTTTCTGATCCGGCCCGACATCGACACCGAAAGCCTGCTGGCTCACGCCTGTGAGTCCCTTGCTTCAGCCAATACGCTGGCCAGCGATTTCGCCGATCAGCTCGGTCGTCCGCAGCGCAATACGGCGCTGGCGATTCAGCAGATCATCATGCTGGCGGAGCTGGCGGTGAATCGGGCGCTGGATCGGGTTGATCCGCGTACGTAATCAGTCAGGGCCACCGCGTTATCGTTTTTCGCGGGCAAGCCCGCTCCCACAGGGTTATATGCGATTTTCAAAACACTACAAAACCTGTGGGAGCTGGCTTGCCAGCGATAGCGGTGGATCATTCACTACAAAACCCGGGCACAAAAAAAACGGCAACCATTGACTGATTGCCGGTCCTTCATTCAGCCAAGCTCAAATCACTGCATCAACACTTCAATCGAGCCATCAGCGGTCATGCTGACCTGGCTGGTGCCGGCTTCGACTTCCGGCGTGACTGGCGCGGAATCCATGGCTGCGGCTTTCATCATCATCGGCGCGCGCAGGTACGGTTGTGGGTAACCGTTGCTGTTGAGGTTCAGGTTGACGATTTTGTAGCCCTTGCCGCCCAGGGCGTCGGTGGCCAGTTGGGCGCGGGTCTTGAAGGCGGTGACGGCTTCTTTGAGCAACTGGTCTTCGCTGGCCTTGCGGGTCGGGTCGGCGATGGCGAAGTCCATGCCGCCCATTTTCAGGTCGGTCAGCAACTCGCCGGTGAGTTTGGACAGGGCGGCGAAGTCGGTGCTTTCCAGGCGCAGTTCGGCGCGTTCGCGCCAGCCGGTGATCTTCTGGCCTTTGGTGTCGTAGATCGGATAGCTGTTGCGGCTGCCCGTGCGCAGGGTGATGTCTTTGACTTGTTTGGCCTGGGCGGTGGCCTTGTTCATGGTGGTGCTGATGGCGGCGGCGAGTTTGGCCGGGTCGGTGTTCTGCTCTTCGGTGTAGAGCGTCACGATCATCTGGTCGCGGGCCACTTCCTGGCTGACTTCGGCGCGCAGGGAAATCTGGTTGTAGTGCAGCTCATCGGCGGCCAGAACCGGGAGGCTGGCGACGCTGCCGACGGTCAGGGCGAGGAGGGCGGCGCTGCGGCGAAATGTGTGCATGAAGGCTCCTTGAATGAGGCGCAGGTGATGGGTCGCGGCCTGCGTGAACCATCAGACTCTAACTTCTATGATCCGGTTCGCCCAGTTACAACTTCTATACAGATACCTGCGCGCAGTGGGGAGTGCTTCTGTGGCGAGGGGATTTATCCCCGTTCGGCTGCGCAGCAGTCGCAAATCCGGCTGATGCGGTATGTCTGGTTAAATGAGGTCGCATGACTTGGGGCGGCTCCGCCACCCAGCGGGGATAAATCCCCTCGCCACAATGATCTCCAATAGCCCTCGGAATTTTCTTCAACTCAGATGAATTCTTCATCGTCGCCATGTGGTCGTTTGCCGCACTTTCGCCTCTGAACCCCGCGGCTTGGTTATACTCCGTGCGATCCGCCTGGAGCGCTCATCAGGAGAGCTCATGCTCGCCCCCGTACAACTGACTTCCGCCACTCGCCAGAACCTCTGGCGGCTGACTTTCATCCGCACCCTGGTGCTCGCCGCGCAGGCCGGCTCCGTTGGCTTGGCCTACTGGCTGCAATTGTTGCCGTTGCCGTGGGTGCAACTGGCGATGACCCTGGGCTGCTCGATTCTGCTCTGCGTGTTCACTGCCGTGCGCCTGCGCACATCGTGGCCGGTGACCGAGCTCGAATACGCGCTGCAACTGGCTTGCGATCTGGTGATTCACAGTGCGCTGCTGTATTTCTCCGGCGGTTCGACCAACCCCTTTGTATCCTATTATCTGGTGCCGTTGACCATCGCGGCGGTGACCTTGCCGTGGCGTTATTCGGTGATTCTGTCGGGCATCGCGCTGGCGCTGTACACGCTGATGCTGACGCGTTTCTATCCGCTGGAAACCCTGCCGGTCGCCCGTGAGAATCTGCAGATCTACGGCATGTGGCTGAGCTTTGCCCTGGCTGCTGCGGTCATCACGTTCTTCGCCGCGCGTATGGCTGAAGAGCTGCGCCGGCAGGAAGAATTGCGCGCGATCCGCCGGGAGGAAGGGCTGCGTGATCAGCAGCTGCTCGCCGTTGCGACCCAGGCCGCCGGTGCGGCGCATGAATTGGGCACACCGCTGGCGACCATGAGCGTGTTGCTCAAGGAAATGCAGCAGGATCACCCCGATGCGTTGCTGCAGGACGATCTGAAAGTGCTGCAGGATCAGGTCAAGCTGTGCAAGGAAACCTTGCAGCAACTGGTCCGCGCCGCCGAGGCCAACCGGCGTCTGGCGGTGGAGATGCAGGATGTCACCGACTGGCTCGACGAAGCGCTGAACCGCTGGCACCTGATGCGCCCGGAAGCCAGTTATCGCTTCCAGCGTCTCGGTCAGGGGGCGGTGCCGCGCATGGCGCCGCCGCCGGATCTGACCCAGGCCTTGCTGAATTTGCTCAACAATGCAGCCGACGCCTGCCCGGAAAATCTCCAGGTGACCCTCGACTGGGACGCAGAGACTTTGACCATCAGCATTCGCGACCACGGCGCCGGTGTGCCGCTGGCCATCGCCGAGCAGATCGGCAAGCCGTTTTTTACCACCAAGGGCAAAGGTTTCGGCCTGGGCCTGTTTTTGAGCAAGGCCAGCGTGACACGCGCCGGCGGCTCAGTGAAACTCTATAGTCATGAGGAAGGCGGCACGCTCACCGAGCTGCGCCTGCCCCACGGCGCCCGAGGAGACCAACATGAGTGACGAAATCCAAGTCGAAGGCGAAGAACTGCCGCATCTGCTGCTGGTCGACGACGACGCGACCTTCACCCGCGTCATGGCCCGCGCCATGGCCCGTCGCGGCTTTCGCGTCAGCACCGCCGGTTCCGCTGAAGAAGGCCTGACCATCGCCCAGGCCGATCTGCCTGATTACGCCGCGCTGGACCTGAAAATGGACGGCGACTCCGGTCTGGTCCTGCTGCCCAAGCTGCTGGAACTCGATCCGGAAATGCGCGTGGTGATTCTCACCGGTTATTCGAGCATTGCCACCGCAGTGGAGGCGATCAAGCGTGGCGCCTGCAACTACCTGTGCAAGCCCGCCGATGCCGACGACGTGCTGGCCGCGCTGCTGTCCGAGCACGCTGACCTCGACAGTCTGGTGCCGGAAAACCCGATGTCGGTCGACCGCCTGCAATGGGAGCACATCCAGCGCGTGCTCACCGAACACGAAGGCAACATTTCCGCCACGGCCCGCGCGCTGGGCATGCACCGCCGCACCTTGCAGCGCAAACTGCAGAAGCGCCCGGTGCGTCGCTGAACCTGCGCTGAACGACTATCGCCAGCCCTCGCGATGAATCGCGCCGATCATCTATGATCGGCGCGTGTCCGTTCTTTTTACTATCGAGCCTTATCCATGAATCAGAACGCTGAATATTCCGCGGTCAACGATGCTGTGCGCGGGCAGTTTTTTCGCAAAGTCTGGGCGATGACCACGCCTTACTGGCGCAGCGAAGAGAAGGGCAAGGCCTGGACGTTGCTGATTGCCGTAATTGCGCTGACGCTGTTCAGCGTAGCGATCTCGGTGTGGATCAACAGTTGGTACAAGGATTTCTACAACGCTTTGCAGAGAAAGGATGAAGCCGCGTTCTGGCAGTTGATTCTGTATTTCTGCGGCATCGCGACGGTGGCGATTCTCGGCGCGGTGTATCGGTTGTATCTGACGCAGATGCTGACGATCCGCTGGCGGGCGTGGCTGACCGAAAAGCACTTCAAGCGCTGGCTGGACCACAAGAATTACTACCAGCTGGAGCAGGGCGGTTATACCGATAACCCCGACCAGCGGATTTCCGAAGACCTCAACACTTACACCGCCAACACCCTGAGCCTGGGCCTCGGGCTGCTGCGCACGATTGTCAGTCTGGTGTCGTTCTCGATCATTTTGTGGGGCGTGTCGGGCAGTATTGAAGTGTTCGGCATCGAGATTCCCGGCTACATGTTCTGGTGCGCGCTGCTGTACGCAGCGGTCGGCAGTTGGTTGACGCATTTGATCGGTCGCCGTCTGATCGGTCTGAACAACAAGCAACAACGCTTCGAAGCAGACCTGCGTTTTTCCATGGTGCGCGTGCGTGAGAATGCGGAAAGCATCGCCTTGTACAACGGCGAACCCAATGAAAACCGCCGCTTGAGTAATCGCTTCGGACTGGTCTGGCACAATTTCTGGGACATCATGCGCGTGTCCAAGCGCCTGACGTTCTTCACCTCCGGCTACGGTCAGATCGCAATCATTTTCCCGTTTGTCGTCGCCGCACCGCGCTATCTGTCCGGCAAGATCGAACTGGGCGAGCTGATGCAAATCAACTCGGCGTTCGGCAACGTGCAGGAGAATTTCAGCTGGTTCATCACCGCCTACTCGGATCTCGCCGCGTGGCGCGCCACCTGTGATCGTTTGCTGAGTTTCCGTCAGGCCATGAGCGACAACGAACAACGCACCCCGGCCATCGACGTGCAGAACCAGGGCAGTGAGTTGCAGGTTCACAACCTCGGCCTGGATCTGGCCGATGGTCGTCACCTGCTGACCGACGCCGACATGACCGTTGAACCGGGTGAGCGCGTGATGCTCAGCGGCCGTTCCGGCAGCGGCAAGTCGACACTGCTGCGAGCGATGGGGCATTTGTGGCCGGCGGGGCACGGCAATATTCGTTTGCCGGCGGCGCGTTATCTGTTCCTGCCGCAGAAGCCTTATCTGCCGATCGGCACATTGCGTGAAGCGTTGAGTTATCCACAACCGGGCGACACCTACGCGCCGGAACGTTATGCACAGGTGCTGGAAACTTGCCGTCTGCCACACCTGGTCGGGCGGCTGGATGAAGCCAATCACTGGCAACGCATGCTCTCGCCGGGTGAGCAGCAACGCCTGGCCTTCGCCCGCGCGCTTCTCTACGCACCGCAATGGCTGTACATGGACGAGGCTACATCGGCGATGGATGAAGAGGACGAGGCGACCTTGTATCAGGCGTTGATCGATGAGATTCCGGGGCTGAGCATTGTCAGCGTCGGTCACCGAAGCAGTTTGAAACGATTCCATCCACGGCACGTGCGGATCGACAGCGGTCGTCTGGTCGAACAGGCCATGACTGTCTGAACACCCACCTGTGGGAGCGAGCCTGCTCGCGAAGGGGTCATATCGGTCGACGAATCTGTCGTCTGAACCACCGCTTTCGCGAGCAGGCTCGCTCCCACAGTGGGGCAATGTGATCTGCCCGGTGATCGTACAACCCGCTTGAGCTATGATGGCGCCAAGCCGAACTTTCGAGACAAGATGCAGACCATGGAAAAGCTGATCGACACCCCGCGCCTCCCCCGCAAGCGCCGCAGCCTCGCCCAGGAATTGGTGACGGTGTTGAGCGAGCAGATCCGCGATGGCCTGCTCAAGCGTGGCGACAAGTTGCCCACCGAGTCGGCGATCATGGAAGCCCATGGCGTCAGCCGCACCGTGGTCCGCGAGGCAATTTCCCGTCTGCAGGCCGCCGGCCAGGTAGAAACCCGCCACGGCATCGGCACCTTTGTTCTCGATACGCCGAGCCCGAGCGGTTTCCGCATTGATCCGGCCACCGTTGTCACCCTGCGTGACGTGCTGGCGATTCTCGAATTGCGCATCAGCCTCGAAGTCGAATCCGCTGGCCTTGCCGCGCAACGCCGCAGCCCCGAGCAACTGGCAACCATGCGCGCCGCCCTCGACGCCTTGAACGAAAGCGCGTCCCATGCCAGCGATGCGGTGTCGTCGGACTTCGCTTTCCACCTGGAAATCGCCCTGTCCACCGGCAACCGCTACTTCACCGACATCATGACGCACCTGGGCACCAGCATCATTCCACGTACGCGGCTGAACTCGGCGCGGCTGGCCCACGATGATCAACAGCACTACATGAGCCGCCTGAGCCGCGAGCACGAGGAAATCTACGACGCGATTGCCCGTCAGGACTCCGATGCCGCGCGTGCGGCGATGCGTCTGCACCTGACCAATAGCCGTGAAAGACTGCGCCAGGCTCATGAAGAGGCGCAGGCGCAGCGAAGCTGAGTCTTACGCCTCTATGCGCATTCGCAGCGGCAGCGAATACGGCTCCATGCTCGACTCATCGCGAAACTTGTAACGCAGCTCCACCTCGCGGTTCAGGTACGGTTGCAATGCCTCTTTCGGCAGCTGCACCTCGATGTCGAGCAACTTTTCCATTTCATCCTCGGCGTCGTCCCAGGCGCCAGTGTCCACCTCATCACCTTCCCATTCAGGTTCCTCGGCATCGCTGCCGAGGACCGCGTAGACGCTCCAGTTTGCTGCGAAATCGCTGGAATCCGGGACCTGCACGGTGAGGATGTCCGGCAATTGCGAGAGCTGAAGCGTCACGCAATCGTCTTGCGCTGGGGCGACGTGGGTGAGGGTGGGGGCGGCAAAATGCATCGACATAGCGGCTTCCTTTGAGTGGTCCGCCACGATCCTTCGTGGCAGTCGACGTACTTTACGAGCCGCAGGTCGCTACAGAATTAAACGAATCCAGACCGGATATTTCAGCCTTCGAAAGCGTCAAGCACGAGCCTTGTAGCCATTTCATAAAGCGCAAAAGCCAATCTTGTCCGACAAAAAAGCCCTGCCAACGATGAAATGCAGTTGACGGTTATTTTTTAAGTTGTACGATGACCTACAACTTCGGCGAAGGCTGAACGGTCCACTCACAATAAAACGTTGCTACCAGGGTGTTCGAATAATGAATCCACAAGAACTGAAGTCCATCCTCTCTGCCGGCCTGCTGTCTTTCCCGGTGACCGATTTCAACGCGCAGGGCGATTTCAACCGCGCGGGCTACATCAAACGCCTGGAATGGCTGGCTCCGTATGGCGCTTCGGCTCTGTTCGCCGCCGGCGGCACCGGTGAGTTCTTCTCCCTGGCCGCCAGCGAATACTCGGAAATCATCAAGACTGCCGTCGACACCTGCGCAACCAGCGTGCCGATCCTGGCCGGCGTCGGTGGTTCGACCCGCCAGGCCATCGAATACGCTCAGGAAGCCGAGCGTCTGGGCGCCAAAGGCCTGCTGCTGCTGCCGCACTACCTGACCGAAGCGAGCCAGGACGGTGTTGCCGCCCACGTTGAAGCCGTGTGCAAATCGGTGAAGATCGGTGTGGTCGTCTACAATCGCAACGTTTGCCGCCTCAACGCGCCGCTGCTGGAACGTCTGGCCGAGCGCTGCCCGAACCTGATCGGCTACAAGGATGGCCTGGGCGATATCGAGTTGATGGTGTCGATCCGTCGCCGCCTCGGTGATCGCTTCAGCTACCTGGGTGGTCTGCCGACCGCCGAAGTCTACGCCGCTGCCTACAAGGCGTTGGGCGTGCCGGTCTACTCCTCGGCGGTGTTCAACTTCATCCCGAAAACCGCGATGGACTTCTACCACGCGATCGCTCGCGAAGATCACGCCACCGTCGGCAAGATCATCGACGACTTCTTCCTGCCGTACCTGGACATCCGCAACCGCAAGGCCGGTTATGCCGTGAGCATCGTCAAGGCAGGTGCAAAAATCGCCGGCTATGACGCAGGTCCGGTGCGTGCGCCGCTGACCGACCTGACCGGCGAAGAGTATGAAATGCTCGCCGCGCTGATCGACAAGCAAGGCGCGCAATAAACGAGAAAAGCGAGGCCGCTGAGTAATCAGCGGCTTTTTGCGTGAAGGCTTTTAGAGTTGAGGGCTGCCCTGTGACAACTGCAAAACGCTACGACAACTACATCAATGGCGAATGGGTCGCCGGTGCCGATTATTCGGCCAACATCAACCCGTCCGAACTCAGCGACACCATCGGCGACTACGCCAAGGCTGACCTGACCCAGGTCAACGCCGCCATCGACGCTGCCCGCGCTGCGTTCCCGGCGTACTCCACGTCGGGCATTCAGGCCCGTCACGATTCGCTGGATAAAGTCGGCAGCGAGATCCTCGCCCGTCGCGAAGAGCTCGGCACGCTGTTGGCCCGTGAAGAGGGCAAGACCCTGCCGGAAGCGATCGGTGAAGTGACCCGCGCCGGCAATATTTTCAAGTTCTTCGCCGGTGAATGCCTGCGCCTGTCCGGTGACTACGTGCCGTCGGTTCGCCCGGGCGTCAACGTCGAAGTCACCCGCGAAGCGCTGGGCGTGGTCGGTCTGATCACCCCGTGGAACTTCCCGATTGCCATCCCGGCGTGGAAAATTGCTCCGGCCCTGGCCTATGGCAACTGCGTCGTACTCAAGCCTGCCGATCTGGTGCCGGGCTGCGCCTGGGCGCTGGCCGAAATTATTTCCCGCGCGGGCTTCCCGGCCGGTGTGTTCAACCTGGTAATGGGCAGCGGTCGCGTGGTTGGCGAGGCGTTGGTCAACAGCCCGAAAGTCGACGGCATCAGCTTCACCGGTTCGGTGGGCGTTGGCCGCCAGATCGCCGTCAACTGCGTTTCGCGCCAGGCCAAGGTGCAGCTGGAAATGGGCGGCAAGAACCCGCAGATCATTCTCGACGACGCCGACCTCAAGCAAGCGGTCGAGCTGTCGGTGCAGAGCGCGTTCTACTCCACCGGCCAGCGCTGCACAGCATCGAGCCGTCTGATCGTCACCGCCGGCATTCACGACAAGTTCGTTGAAGCGATGGCCGAGCGCATGAAGTCGATCAAGGTCGGCCACGCGCTGAAAGCCGGCACCGACATAGGTCCGGTGGTTTCCCAGGCGCAGCTTGAACAGGACATGAAGTACATCGACATCGGCCAGTCCGAAGGTGCACGTCTGGTCAGCGGCGGCAGTGTGGTGACTTGCGACACCGAGGGCTATTTCCTCGCGCCAACCCTGTTTGCCGACAGCGAAGCGTCGATGCGCATCAGCCGCGAAGAGATCTTCGGCCCGGTGGCCAACATTGTTCGTGTGGCCGATTACGAAGCTGCGCTGGCAATGGCCAACGACACCGAATTCGGCTTGTCGGCCGGCATCGCCACCACCTCGCTGAAGTACGCCAACCACTTCAAGCGCTACTCCCAGGCCGGGATGGTGATGGTCAACCTGCCGACCGCCGGTGTGGATTACCACGTACCGTTCGGCGGGCGTAAAGGCTCGTCCTACGGCTCCCGTGAGCAGGGCCGCTATGCACAAGAGTTCTACACGGTCGTGAAGACTGCCTACATCGGTTCCTGATACATGCAATACCTGTGGGAGCTGGCTTGCCAGCGATTCAGGCAACGCGGTGCTGCAGGCACGCCGCGCTGATGCCATCGCTGGCAAGCCAGCTCCCACAAAGACCAAAGAATGTTTTACCCGCATAAAAATAATCAGTGGGAGTACATCTGCATGCAATCCTCTAAGCCGACTCACGTCCGCTATTTGATCCTGCTCATGCTGTTTCTGGTGACCACGATCAACTACGCCGACCGTGCCACGATCGCCATTGCCGGCTCCAGCCTGCAAAAGGACCTTGGCATTGACGCCGTCACCCTCGGCTACATCTTCTCCGCATTCGGTTGGGCCTACGTCGCCGGGCAAATTCCCGGTGGCTGGCTGCTCGATCGCTTCGGCTCGAAAAAAGTCTATGCCCTGAGCATTTTCACCTGGTCGCTGTTCACCGTGCTGCAAGGCTTTGTCGGAGAATTCGGCATGTCCACGGCAGTGGTTGCGCTGTTCATGCTGCGTTTCCTGGTGGGCCTGGCCGAAGCGCCATCGTTCCCTGGCAACGCGCGCATCGTGGCGGCGTGGTTCCCGACCGCTGAACGCGGAACCGCTTCGGCGATCTTCAACTCGGCGCAATACTTTGCCACCGTGCTGTTCGCGCCGTTGATGGGCTGGATCGTCTACAGCTTCGGCTGGGAGCACGTGTTCATCGTCATGGGTATCCTCGGTATCGTGTTCTCGCTGGTGTGGCTGAAAGTCATCTACAGCCCGCGCGAACACCCACGTGTCAACGAGGCCGAGTTCAAGCACATCGCTGACAACGGCGGCATGGTCGACATGGATCAGAAGGGCAAGAAGTCCGACGGTCCGAAGTGGGATTACATCCGTCAGCTGCTGACCAACCGCATGATGCTGGGAGTGTATCTGGGCCAGTACTGCATCAACGGCATCACCTATTTCTTCCTGACCTGGTTCCCGGTGTATCTGGTGCAAGAGCGTGGCATGACCATTCTCAAGGCCGGTTTCATCGCTTCGTTGCCGGCCATTTGCGGCTTTATCGGCGGCGTGCTCGGCGGGGTGATTTCCGACTACCTGCTGCGCAAGGGCCATTCGCTGACCTTCGCCCGCAAGGCGCCGATCATCGCCGGCCTGCTGGTGTCGAGCAGCATCGTCGCGTGCAACTATGTTGACGTGGAATGGATGGTGGTGGGCTTCATGGCTCTGGCATTCTTCGGCAAAGGCGTTGGCGCACTGGGCTGGGCGGTGGTTTCCGACACTTCGCCGAAACAGATCGCCGGTCTGAGCGGGGGCCTGTTCAACACCTTCGGCAACATCGCTTCGATCACCACGCCAATCGTCATCGGCTACATCATCAGCTCCACCGGCTCGTTCAAGTGGGCGCTGGTGTTTGTCGGTGCCAACGCACTGGTCGCGGTGTTCAGCTATCTGGTAATCGTCGGCCCGATCAAGCGTGTGGTCTTGAAAGAGCCGCCAGCCAAGGGCGGCAATGAAGCCACCGGCAATTTGTCTCAAGCGCATTCCTGAGGAGCGGCGTCATGCAGTTGATTGAACATTCCGACTCGCCGCGCTACATCCGCCTGCACGAGCGGGACAACGTTGTAGTGGTGGTCAACGATCAGGGCGTACCGGCCGGTACCGAGTTTGCCGATGGCCTGGTCACGCTGGATTTCGTACCGCAGAGCCACAAGGTCACTCTGGAGGATATTCCTGAGGGCGGGCCGGTGATTCGTTACGGGCAGATTATCGGCTATGCCTTGCAGCCGATCCGTCGCGGCAGTTGGGTCAAGGAAGATCAACTGCGCATGCCGACCGCGCCGCCGCTGGACAGCTTGCCGCTGTCCACCGATGTGCCGGACGCGCAGGCACCGCTGGAAGGCTTCACGTTCGAGGGTTATCGCAACGCCGACGGCACCGTCGGCACGCGCAACATTCTCGGCATCACCACCACCGTGCAGTGCGTCACCGGCGTGCTCGATCACGCGGTCAAGCGCATCAAGGAAGAGCTGCTGCCGAAGTACCCGCACGTCGATGACGTGGTGGCGCTGACCCACAGTTATGGCTGCGGTGTGGCGATTACCGCGACCGACGCCTACATCCCGATTCGTACCGTGCGCAATCTGGCGCGCAACCCGAACCTGGGGGGCGAGGCGCTGGTGATCGGTCTGGGCTGCGAGAAATTGCAGGCCGGGCAGGTGATGCACGAGGACGATGCCTCGGTGGATCTCAGCGATCCGTGGCTGTACCGCTTGCAGGATTCCAGTCACGGTTTTACCGAAATGATCGAGCAGATCATGGACCTGGCCGAAGTGCGTTTGAAGAAACTCGACCAGCGCCGCCGCGAAACCGTGCCGGCCTCCGAGCTGATTCTCGGTATGCAGTGCGGCGGCAGCGATGCGTTTTCCGGCATCACCGCCAACCCGGCGCTGGGTTATGCCTCGGACTTGCTATTGCGTGCGGGGGCGACGGTGATGTTTTCCGAAGTCACCGAAGTGCGCGATGCGATCTACCTGCTGACCTCACGGGCGCAGACGCAGACCGTCGCCGAAGAGCTGGTACGCGAGATGGACTGGTACGACCGTTACCTGGCCAAGGGCGAGGCCGATCGCAGCGCCAATACCACGCCGGGCAACAAGAAGGGCGGGTTGTCGAACATTGTCGAGAAGTCGCTGGGCTCGATCGTCAAGTCCGGCAGCAGCGCGATCAATGGCGTGCTCGGCCCGGGCGAGCGTTTCAAGCACAAGGGCCTGATTTTCTGCGCGACGCCGGCCAGCGATTTTGTCTGCGGTACGTTGCAACTGGCGGCGGGGATGAACCTGCACGTGTTCACCACCGGTCGCGGCACGCCTTATGGACTGGCCATGGCGCCGGTGGTCAAGGTTTCGACGCGGACTGAACTGGCGCAGCGCTGGCCGGACCTGATCGACATTGATGCCGGACGCATTGCCACCGGGCGCGCGACCATCGAAGAACTGGGCTGGGAGTTGTTTCACTATTACCTGGACGTTGCCAGTGGCAAGCAACAGACCTGGGCGGAGAAACACAAGCTGCACAACGACATCACCTTGTTCAACCCGGCGCCGATTACCTGATCGTTTCATGGAAGATCAAAAGCCCCTCACCCCAGCCCTCTCCCGGAGGGAGAGGGGGCCGACCGAGTTGTTTGGCGCTATACATCGACCTGACAAATCGGGTCGATTATGGATTCGACGATGTCATTTCAGGTCGGTGGATTGTTTAAATATCCCCCGATCGGTTCCCTCTCCCTTTGGGAGAGGGCTAGGGTGAGGGGCTTTTGCTTTATCATTGCCCCCCTGACTAAGCTCACCCAAGGCTCTCCGGCATGCTGGCAATCTTTCTTGAAACCCTGAACATCACCGCGCCGGTGTTTGCCATGCTGTTTCTCGGTGTGCTGCTCAAGCGCATCGACTGGATCAACGACAACTTCATCCACACCGCCTCGTCGCTGGTGTTCAACGTGACCATGCCGGCGCTGCTGTTTCTCGGCATCCTCCACGCTGACCTGCACGCCGCACTGCAACCTTCGCTACTCATCTACTTTTCCCTCGCCACCCTGGTGAGTTTCGCCGTGGCCTGGGGCTGGGCGATTTTCAGGTGTCCGCGCGAAGATCGCGGCATCTACACCCAGGGTGCGTTTCGCGGCAACAACGGCGTGATAGGCCTGGCGCTCGCCGCGAGCATGTACGGCGATTACGGCATTTCCCTCGGGGCAATTCTCGCGGCGCTGGTGATCCTGTTCTACAACACCCTGTCGACCATTGTGCTGGCGGTGTACAGCCCGGTGATCAAGTCCGATCCGTGGAGCATCTGCAAAAGCGTGTTCAGCAACCCGCTGATCATCAGCGTGATTTCGGCAGCGCCGTTTGCCTATTTCAAGATCGGACTGCCGGGCTGGCTGGAGACCTCCGGCCAGTATCTGGCGCAGACCACTTTGCCACTGGCGCTGATCTGTATCGGTGGCACGCTGTCACTGGCGGCGCTGCGCAAGAGCGGCAACATGGCGCTCAGTTCCAGCCTGGTGAAGATGATCGGTCTGCCGGTGCTGGCGACACTGGGGGCATGGCTGTGGGGCTTTCGCGGGGCGGAATTGGGGATTCTGTTTCTCTACTTCGGTAGCCCGACGGCGGCGGCGAGTTTCGTCATGGCCCGGGCGGCGCAGGGCAATCATGAGCTGGCAGCGGCGATCATCGTGATGACCACGTTGATGGCGGCTATTACCACCAATGTCGGGATCTTTGTGTTGCAGTGGGGTGGGTGGATCTGACCAAGGATTTGCATTGTCTGTCAGGGCCTCTTCGCGAGCAGGCTCGCTCCCACATTTGAAATGCATTCCAGGTGTGGGAGCGAGCCTGCTCGCGAAAGCTATTTCAGCAGCACTGAATCACTCAGGTTTCTGGTAGGTATCAATCACTTCCTGCGCCGCGCGAAACGCATCGATCGCCGCCGGTACGCCGGCATACACCGCGCAATGCAGCAGCGCCTCGCGAATCTCTTCCACCGTGCAGCCGTTGTTCAGCGCACCGCGCACATGGCCTTTCAACTCCTGCGGACACTTCAACGCGGTTAGCGCGGCGAGGGTAATCAGGCTGCGGGTTTTCAGCGACAAACCTTCGCGATTCCACACGCCACCCCAGGCGTGTTCATTGACGAAATCCTGCAACGGCTGGGTGAACTCGGTGGCGTTGCCCAAGGCGCGATCAACGAACGCATCGCCCATGACCTGACGACGGATTTCAACCCCGGACTGCTTCGACTCGCTCATGGCACATCTCTCTTGTGGTGTTGGCGACGCCAGGCGCGGATCGATGTGAACAACAGAAACGTCAGCAGCGCCGGCAGGACATAAAACAGCATCAAGCGCTCGAGTTTGCCGGCCAGCGGCATGCCGGTGGTGAACGACACCACATGCAGCCCGTAGACCAGATACAAGCCGAGCAGCAACAAGCCTTCGGCTCGGGTCACTCGGTAGCCCGAGTAAAACACCGGAAGGCACAGCGCAGCGACGCCGAGCATCACCGGCAAGTCAAAATCCAGCGCGTTGGGGGAGACGGAAAGCGGCGTCGGTGCGAGCAGCGCGGTCAGCCCGAGTACCCCGAGCAGGTTGAACAGATTGGCGCCGATCACGTTGCCCACGGCAATGTCACGCTGCCCGCGCAGGGCGGCGATCAGCGAGGTCGCCAGTTCCGGCAGCGAGGTGCCGACCGCGACCACGGTCAGGCCGATGACCCGTTCGGACAGGCCCAGGTCGGTGGCCACGACCACGGCGGCGCCGAGCAGCAGACGGCCGGCGAACACCAGCATGGCCAGGCCAGCGAGAATCATCAGCACACTGATCAACCAGGATTGCTGCGTCTCGGTTGGTCGCTCTGTATGAGGGCGCGTCGAATGTCGCGACTGACGCAACAGCAAGCCGAGGTACAGCGCCAAAGCGCCGAGCAGCACGACGCCGTCGAAACGCCCGAGGTCTTTATTCCAGGCGAGGATGAATACCAGCAGGCTGGCACCGATCATCAGCGGGATATCCAGGCGCACCAGTTGCCGCGACACGCGCAGCGGGATGATCAGTGCCGAGAGGCCAAGGGTTACGAGGATATTGAATATGCCGCTGCCGACCACGCTGCCGACGGCGATGTCCGGGTTGTCGGTCAACGCCGCTTGCAGGCTGACGGTCATCTGCGGCGCGCTGCTGCCGAGGGCGACGATGGTCAGGCCGATGATCAACGGACGCACATGCAGGCGCTCGGCCAGACGCACGGCGGCGCGCACCATCAGCTCGGCGCCGATGAGCAAAAGACACAGGCCGCTGAGCAGTTCGATGACGTTGATCAGCGGCAGATCGGCTAGTCCGAAAATGGTCGGCGCTCCATCAGTCGAGGGCCTGCACGCGAACCCGTGCGGTGCCGCTGCGCAGCATGCCGATCTCATCGGCGGCCTCGCGTGACAGATCGATCAGCCGGCCACGGGTGTGCGGGCCACGGTCATTGATGCGGACCACGACTGATTCATCGTTTTTCAGATTGGTGACCTTCACCCGCGTGCCGAACGGCAACTGGCGGTGGGCGGCGGTCAGGGAATGCTGGTTGAACGCTTCGCCGCTGGCGGTGCGTTTACCGTGATGCCTGGCTCCGTAATAGGAGGCGACGCCGGTCTGGTCATAACCGTGCGGGTCGATGGTGTCGGTACTGGCGCAACCGGCCAGCAGAGAGAGCAGGGCGCTGCTCAGCAACAGACGCTTCATTCAAAGGTATCCCGGATCAAATGTAGGAGGGACCTGTGGCGAGGGGATTTATCCCCGTTGGACTGCGCAGCAGTCCCAAAACTGAGAACTCGGTTTATCTGGTGCAAATCAAGCTCAGCAATTAGGGCCGCTTCGCGGCCCAACGGGGATAAATCCCCTCGCCACAGGTCCCTTCCACAGGGAATGGAGCCAGGCTTTGGATCTGGCTCCATTGGTGGTCAGCCTTCAAGCTTGCTTTTCAGCAGTTCGTTCACCTGCTGCGGGTTGGCCTTGCCTTTCGAGGCTTTCATGGCCTGGCCGACGAAGAAGCCGAACATCTTGCCGCGTTTGGCTTCGTCTGCCGCGCGGTACTGTTCGACCTGTTCGGCGTTGGCCGCGAGCATTTCGTCGAGCACAGCCGAGATCGCGCCGGTGTCGGTGACTTGCTTGAGGCCGCGCTTCTCGATGATCTCGTCAGCACTGCCTTCACCATTGGCCATCGCTTCGAACACCACCTTGGCGATCTTGCCGGAGATGGTGTTGTCCTTGATGCGCTGCAGCATGCCGCCCAGTTGCTCGGCGGAGACTGGCGAATCCTCGATGTCCAGGCCCTGCTTGTTGAGCAGGCTGCCCAACTCGACCATCACCCAGTTCGCCGCCAGTTTCGCGTCGCCGCCGATGGCTGCGACTTTCTCGAAGTAATCCGCCTGTTCACGGCTGGTGGCCAGCACGTTGGCGTCGTAAGCCGACAGACCGAACTGGCTCTGGAAGCGTTCGCGCTTTTGCGGTGGCAGTTCCGGCAGGGTGGCACGCACTTCACCGAGGAACGACTCTTCGATGACCACCGGCAGCAGGTCCGGATCGGGGAAGTAACGGTAGTCGTTGGCTTCCTCTTTCGAACGCATCGGACGGGTCTCGTCCTTGTTCGGATCGTACAGGCGGGTCTGCTGGATCACTTTGCCGCCGTCTTCGATCAGCTCGATCTGGCGCTGGATCTCGGAGTTGATCGCCTTCTCGATGAAACGGAACGAGTTGACGTTCTTGATCTCGCAGCGAGTGCCGAACTCGACCTGGCCTTTCGGTCGTACCGAGACGTTGCAGTCGCAACGCAGCGAGCCTTCGGCCATGTTGCCGTCGCAGATGCCCAGGTAACGCACCAGCGCGTGGATCGCCTTGACGTAAGCCACGGCTTCCTTGGCGCTGCGCATGTCCGGTTCGGAAACGATTTCCAGCAGCGGCGTGCCGGCACGGTTCAGGTCGATGCCGGTGGCACCGTTGAATTCTTCGTGCAGGCTCTTGCCGGCATCTTCTTCCAGGTGCGCGCGGGTGATGCCGACTCGTTTGACCGTACCGTCTTCCAGGGCGATGTCCAGGTGCCCTTTGCCAACGATCGGCAATTCCATCTGGCTGATCTGGTAGCCCTTGGGCAGATCCGGGTAGAAATAGTTTTTCCGGGCGAACACGTTGTGCTGGCCGATCTCGGCGTCAATCGCCAGACCGAACATCACCGCCATGCGCACCGCTTCCTGATTGAGCACCGGCAGCACGCCGGGCATGCCCAGGTCGATCAGGCTGGCCTGGGTGTTCGGCTCGGAACCGAATGTGGTGGAACTACCGGAAAAGATTTTCGACCGGGTGGTGAGCTGAGTGTGAATCTCCAGCCCGATCACGACTTCCCATTGCATGTGTGTCTCCTCAGAAGCCGGTTGGGGTGCGGGTGTGCCAGTCAGTGTTGAGCTGATACTGGTGGGCAACGTTCAACAGGCGGCCTTCCTGGAAGTACGGCGCGAGCAACTGCACGCCCACCGGCAGACCGTCGACAAAACCGGCCGGCATCGACAGGCCCGGCAGGCCGGCGAGGTTGGCGGTGATGGTGTAGACGTCTTCCAGATAGGCAGCGACCGGGTCGCTGTTCTTCGCGCCAAGCTTCCAGGCCGGGTTCGGCGTTGTCGGGCCGAGGATGATGTCGACTTCATTGAACGCAGCCATGAAATCGTTCTTCACCAGACGACGGATCTTCTGCGCTTTCAGGTAGTAGGCGTCGTAGTAACCGGCGGACAGCGCGTAGGCACCGACCATGATCCGGCGCTGTACTTCCGCGCCGAAGCCTTCGCCACGGGAGCGCTTGTACAGGTCGATAAGGTTTTCCGGGTTTTCGCAGCGATGGCCGAAACGCACGCCGTCGAAACGCGACAGGTTGGAAGACGCTTCTGCCGGGGCGATCACGTAGTACGCAGGAATGGCGTGCTGCATGTTCGGCAGGCTGATTTCCTTGATCACCGCACCGAGCTTCTGCAACTGCTGGATGCTGTTCTGGATCAGCTCGGCAATGCGCGGGTCTAGACCGGCGCTGAAGTATTCCTTCGGCACGCCGATGCGCAGGCCTTGCAGCGAATCGCCGAGGCTGGCGGAGTAATCCGGAACCGGCTCATCGATGCTGGTGGAGTCGTTCGGGTCGAAGCCGGCCATGCCTTGCAGCAGAATCGCGCAGTCTTCGGCCGTGCGTGCCAACGGGCCGCCCTGATCGAGGCTGGAAGCGTAGGCAATCATGCCCCAGCGCGAAACGCGACCGTAGGTCGGCTTCAGGCCGGTGAGGTTGGTGAACGCCGCCGGCTGACGGATCGAGCCGCCGGTGTCGGTTGCGGTGGCGGCAGGCAGCAGGCGAGCGGCCACGGCGGCGGCGGAACCACCGGACGAACCGCCCGGCACGTGTTCCAGGTTCCACGGGTTTTTCACTGCGCCGTACCAGCTCGACTCGTTGGCCGAACCCATGGCGAATTCGTCCATGTTGGTCTTGCCCAGGGTCACGGCGCCGGCAGCTGCCAGTTTCGCAACGACAGTGGCGTCATACGGAGCTTTGAAGTTGTCGAGCATCTTCGAGCCGCAGCTGGTGCGGATGCCCAGGGTGCAGAACAGGTCTTTGTGGGCGATCGGCGCGCCGAGCAGGGCGCCGCTCTCACCATTGGCCCGGCGTGCATCGGCGGCTTTCGCCTGCTCGATGGCCAGATCCTCGGTGAGGCTGATGAAACTGTTGAGCTGCGGGTCGAGCTGGGTAATACGCGCCAGCAGGACTTTGGTCAGCTCTTCGGAGGAAAACTTTTTATCGGCGAGACCGCGGGCGATCTCGGCCAGAGTCATTTGATGCATTGCAGGCTCTTTCCCTTTAGTCGATGACTTTCGGAACCAGATACAGGCCGTTTTCGACCGCTGGTGCGATGGACTGGTAGGCCTCGCGATTATTCGTCTCGGTCACCACGTCGGCGCGCAGGCGCTGACTGGCTTCCAGGGGGTGGGCCAGCGGCTCGATACCGTCGGTATCAACGGCCTGCATTTCGTCGACCAGCCCGAGAATGCTGTTGAGGGCGGAAGTAATGTGCGGAAGATCGGCATCGTTGAGGCCAAGGCAGGCCAGATGCGCGATTTTTTCCACGTCGGAGCGTTCTAGCGCCATCGGGATTCTCCAGTGGAAAACAGAACGGACGGCGTCCGTGTGTTAGATTGTCGGAACACTACCGCACTTCTACGGTCATAAGGCCGCGATTGTGGGGCTTGGTGCACAGAAAAGCGGCCAATTTAACATATTGGCGCCTTGCCCAAAATCCCTGTCGTTGTTAGAGTTTGCCGCACTTTTTTACCCACGCGTTGCCTAGGGTCCCTTTCCCATGTTCAAGAAACTGCGTGGCATGTTTTCCAGCGATCTTTCCATTGACCTGGGCACTGCCAACACCCTTATTTACGTGCGCGAGCGCGGTATCGTCCTGAATGAGCCATCGGTTGTGGCCATTCGGACACACGGTAACCAGAAAAGTGTCGTTGCTGTCGGCACCGAGGCCAAGCGCATGCTCGGCCGTACGCCGGGCAACATTGCTGCCATTCGTCCGATGAAGGATGGCGTGATCGCCGACTTCAGCGTCTGCGAAAAGATGCTGCAGTACTTTATCAACAAGGTTCACGAAAACAGTTTCCTGCAGCCCAGCCCTCGTGTGCTGATCTGCGTTCCATGCAAGTCCACCCAGGTTGAGCGTCGCGCCATCCGTGAATCGGCCCTTGGCGCCGGTGCCCGTGAAGTGTTCCTGATCGAAGAGCCGATGGCTGCTGCGATCGGTGCCGGTCTGCCGGTTGAAGAAGCACGCGGTTCGATGGTCGTGGACATCGGTGGTGGTACCACCGAGATCGCCCTGATCTCCCTTAACGGTGTGGTTTACGCCGAATCCGTACGTGTCGGCGGCGACCGTTTCGACGAAGCGATCATCACCTACGTGCGCCGTAACTACGGCAGCCTGATCGGTGAATCCACCGCCGAGCGCATCAAGCAGGAAATCGGTACGGCCTACCCGGGCGGCGAAGTACGCGAAGTCGATGTTCGCGGTCGCAACCTGGCCGAAGGCGTTCCACGCGCATTCACCCTGAACTCCAACGAAGTGCTCGAGGCTCTGCAAGAGTCGCTGGCCACCATCGTTCAGGCGGTGAAAAGCGCGCTGGAGCAATCGCCGCCGGAACTGGCTTCCGACATCGCCGAGCGTGGCCTGGTGCTGACCGGTGGTGGCGCGCTGCTGCGTGACCTCGACAAGTTGCTGGCCCAGGAAACCGGTCTGCCGGTGATCGTTGCCGAAGATCCGCTGACTTGCGTTGCTCGCGGCGGTGGCCGTGCGCTGGAAATGATGGATAAGCACACCATGGATCTGCTTTCGAGCGAATAAGCTTCGAATGCAATACGTGGGTGAACGCACAGGCAGCACTTTGCAGTGCTGCCTGTTGGCGTTTATCTTCTGTCAGTCTTCATCCAGGCCGGTTTGATGCCGTATGAATAAACAGAACATTTGCCTGGGAGGAGCGGCTTATTAAACCGCTTTTCACCAAAGGCCCTTCGTTGGGCGTGCGCCTGTTGGTGCTAGCCGTGCTCGCGGTCGCACTGATGGTGGTCGATGCACGTTTCGACCTGCTCAAGCCCGCGCGCAAGCAAGCGTCGCTGGTGCTCATGGATGCCTACTGGATCACCGACCTGCCCGGCCGCTTGTGGGAAGGGGTCGCCAGTCAGTTCGGCAGCCGCACCGAGCTCGTCGCCGAAAACGAAAAACTCAAGACCGAAAACCTGCTGTTGCAGGGACGCATGCAAAAGCTCGCGGCCCTGACCGAGCAGAACGTTCGGCTGCGCGAGTTGCTCAACTCCTCCGCACTGGTCAATGAAAAGGTCGAAGTGGCCGAGCTGATCGGCATGGACCCCAACCCCTTCACCCATCGCATCATCATCAACAAAGGTGAGCGCGACGGCGTGGTGCTCGGCCAACCGGTGCTCGATGCACGCGGGCTGATGGGCCAGGTGGTCGAATTGATGCCGTACACCTCGCGGGTCCTGCTGCTGACCGACACCACCCATAGCATTCCGGTGCAGGTGAATCGTAACGGTCTGCGCGCGATTGCCAGTGGCACCGGCAACCCTGAGCGCCTGGAATTGCGTCATGTCGCCGACACGGCGGACATCAAGGAAGGCGATCTGCTGGTCAGCTCCGGCCTTGGCCAGCGTTTTCCGGCCGGTTATCCGGTGGCCACGGTCAAGGAAGTCATCCACGATTCCGGCCAACCGTTTGCCATTGTCCGCGCCGTGCCGACTGCCGCCCTGAACCGCAGCCGCTACCTGCTGCTGGTGTTCAGCGACAGCCGCACTGCCGAGGAACGCGCCAATGACGCGGCCCAGGCGCAGGAACAGCTCGATGCCCACGGCGGCGGCCCGATGTTGCCGGCCAGCGTGCCGAAACCTTTGATCATGCCTGCCACGCCGTCGACCGCTTCCGCAGCGCCGGCCGCTGAAGCAGCGGCGCCTGCCACCACGCCTGCCAAGCCTGCCGCGAGCAAACCGCCCGCTGCCGCTCCGGCCGCTGCCAAACCGCCCGCCGCGAGCAAACCACCGGCGAAACCGCCAGCGACTACCGGGGGACGAGAATAATGGTCGGCGCGAAAAAATCCGGAAACAGCTGGATGATCTGGTTGACGTTCTTCGTCGGCATCCTGCTCAGCGTGTCACCGTTGCCGATCTTCATGGAAATCCTTCGCCCGCTGTGGCTGGCCTTGCTCGTGACCTTCTGGGCGCTGTACATGCCGCACACGGTCGGCATGGTCACCGCCTTCTGTCTGGGACTGGCCGAAGATGTCCTGCAGGGCGACCTGCTCGGGCAGAACGCGCTGATCCTGACCCTGATTACTTTCCTCGTGTTGTCGTTGCAGCAGCGTCTGCGCATGTTCCCGATGTGGCAGCAGTGCCTGGTGATCCTGGTGATCTTCGGCCTCGCACAGTTGGCGCAACTGTGGCTCAGCGCTCTGACCGGCAACCGTCAGCCAACCCTGGCGCTGGTCCTGCCGGCGCTGGTCAGTGCCTTGCTCTGGCCGTGGGTCAGCTTCGCCCTTCGCGGGATGTGCCGACGCTACAGAATCTATTGAGCCGGTGAAGCAGGGCACTGAACAGGGAGATGTTTTGATGAAACTGCTTTACCTCGCCTCCGGCTCACCGCGTCGCCGTGAATTGCTCACGCAGATCGGCGTGCAGTTCTCCGCCATCAGCGCGGACATCGACGAAACCCCGCTTCCTGAAGAATCCCCTTCGGCCTATGTCGAACGCCTTGCGCGTGGCAAGGCCGAGGCCGGTCGCCGTTCGGTCGTCTCTGATCAGCCGTTCTGCGTGCTTGGCGCCGACACCGCTGTGGTGCTCGACGGCAAAATTCTTGGCAAACCGGTGGACGAAGCCGATGCATGCGCCATGCTGATGATGTTGTCCGGCAACGAACACGAAGTGCTGACCGCCATCGCCGTGCTTGAAGGTGAGCGCTGCGAGTCGCGGGTGGTGCGCAGTCGCGTGCGTTTCCGCAGCATCAGCTGCGATGAGGCCGGCGCCTACTGGGCCAGTGGCGAACCGCGCGACAAGGCCGGCGGCTATGGCATTCAGGGCCTGGGTGCGGTGTTTGTCGCCGGGCTCGACGGCAGCTATTCGGCGGTGGTCGGCTTGCCGTTGTGCGAAACCTGCGAGGTGTTGGGCCATTTCGGCATACCCTGTTGGCAAAACCTGAACACGCCCTGAGCGTCGTACGAATCCAGATGCGGCCACTATCGTGAACATGCCTGAACGAGATCCTGCCATGAGTGAAGAGATTCTGATCAACATCACGCCGATGGAGTCGCGCGTGGCGGTGGTCGAAAACGGTGTGCTGCAAGAAGTCCACGTCGAGCGCACGCAGAAACGCGGGATCGTCGGCAACATCTATAAAGGCAAGATCGTTCGCGTCCTGCCGGGCATGCAGGCGGCATTTGTTGACATCGGCCTCGATCGTGCAGCTTTCATTCACGCCGCCGAAATCTCCCTGCGTGAAGGCCCAGCGGTGGAAAGCATCAGTTCGCTGGTGCACGAAGGCCAAAGTCTGGTGGTGCAAGTCACCAAAGACCCGATCGGCTCTAAAGGCGCACGCCTGACCACGCAACTGTCGATTCCTTCGCGTTATCTGGTGTACATGCCGCGCACCGCCCACGTCGGCATTTCCCTGAAGATCGAAGACGAAGCCGAGCGCGAGCGCCTCAAGCAGGTGGTCAGTGATTGCGTGGCCAAAGAAGGCATCAAGGAGGCCGGCGGTTTCATTCTGCGCACGGCCGCGGAAGGCGCGGGCGCTGATGAAATTCTCATGGACATCCGCTACCTGCGGCGCCTCTGGGACCAGATCAACGAGCAGATCAAGACCATCGCCGCGCCGAGCGTGATTTACGAAGACCTCGGCCTGGCCCTGCGCACCCTGCGTGACCTGGTCAATCCGAAAATCGAGAAGATCCGCATCGATTCCCGGGAAACCTTCCAGAAAACCACGCAGTTTGTCGCCGAACTGATGCCGGAAATCGCCGATCGTCTGGAACACTATCCGGGCGAGCGGCCGATCTTCGATCTGTACGGTGTCGAAGACGAAATCCAGCGCGCGCTGGAGCGCAAGGTGCCGCTGAAGTCCGGGGGGTATCTGGTGATCGATCCGGCGGAAGCCATGACCACCATCGACGTCAACACCGGGGCGTTCGTCGGTCATCGCAACCTCGAAGAAACCATTTTCAAGACCAATCTCGAAGCGGCCACGGCGATCGCCCGGCAGATGCGCCTGCGCAATCTCGGCGGGATCATCATCATCGACTTCATCGACATGGAA
The DNA here is from genome assembly GCF_041956865.1 of Pseudomonas sp. LW8. Lineage (NCBI taxonomy): Bacteria > Pseudomonadati > Pseudomonadota > Gammaproteobacteria > Pseudomonadales > Pseudomonadaceae > Pseudomonas > Pseudomonas sp. LW8. The sequence goes on from NZ_CP168138.1 coordinate 838,074, forward strand.
GATGAAGAGCACCAGCGTCAGGTCCTGCGCACTCTGGAAAAACAGCTGGAGCGCGACCACGCCAAGACCAACATCATCGGCATCACCGAGTTGGGCCTGGTGCAGATGACCCGCAAGCGCACCCGCGAAAGCCTTGAGCAGGTGTTGTGCGAACCGTGCAGCAGTTGTCAGGGACGCGGCAAGCTGAAGACCGCCGAAACCATCTGTTACGAGATCTTCCGCGAGATTCTGCGCGAGGCCCGGGCCTACCAGGCCGAGGGTTATCGGGTGCTGGCCAACCAGAAAGTGGTCGATCGTCTGCTTGATGAAGAGTCCGGTAACGTCGCCGAGCTTGAAGGCTTCATCGGTCGCACCATACGCTTCCAGGTGGAAACCATGTATTCCCAGGAACAATATGACGTGGTGCTGCTCTGAAACCCTGCATCACCCTTCATTCAACGCGGCTGGCCTCAGCTTTTCGCAGTTTTTTTGCCATGGGAGCCAACTGACATGGAGCGTCTGACACGCATTCTGGCCGCACTCACCCGCTGGGGGCTGGGCCTGTGCGCGTTGGTTCTGGTGTTGATGGCGTTGTACGTCAGCCTCGGCCGCGAGCTGACGCCACTGGTGGCCGAATACCGCGCCGACATCGAAGACAAGGCCAGCGCCGCCCTCGGCATGCCTTTGCAGATCGGTGAGCTGGAAGGCAACTGGAGCGGTTTCGCGCCGATCCTGCTGGCCCATGACGTGATGGTCGGCGACGGCGCCAACGCGCTGCGCCTCGACCGCGTACGGGTAGTGCCGGATATGTGGGGCAGCTTGCTCGCCCGCGAGGTCCGTCTCGCGCATATCGAACTCAACGGTTTGAAGATCAGCCTCAAGGAAGCCGAAGACGGTACCTGGGCGCTGGAAGGGCTGCCGGTGCAGAAGGATCAGCCGTTCGATGCGGCGCAACTGTTCCAGCGCTCGCAGATGATCAGGCAATTGTCGGTGCTCGACAGCCAGGTGACCCTGCAACCGCTCGATCACCCGCCCATGACGCTCACCTATGTCGGCCTCAATCTGCGTACCGGCGCCAGCCGCCAGCGTCTCGACGCGCGTCTGACCTTGCCCGATGGCCAGCCTGTCGCGCTGAGCCTGCGCAGCCAGCTGCGTCCCGATCAATGGCAGAACAGCGCCATCGAGGGTTATGCCAGCCTGCCGCAGAGCGACTGGTCGAAATGGCTTCCCGAGCGCCTGACCCAGCAATGGAATTTTTCCGAGATCAAGGCCGGCGGCGAACTCTGGGTCGATTGGTCCGAAGGCGCTTTGCAAAGCGCCGCGTTGCGCCTGAATGCGCCGCAAGTGACCGGTGCCTACGCCGAGCGCAAGCCGATCCAGATCAACAATCTGGCGCTCAACGCCTATTACCGCAACACAGCCGAAGGGGTGAAAGTCACCCTCGATTCACTGGCGATGAGCTTCGGCGAAACCCGCTGGGAATCCCATGTGCAGGTGCAGCAGACTCGCGCCAGCGCCAAGGCTGAAGAGCTCTGGCATCTGCAGGCCGATCGCCTCGATCTGACCCCGATCACGCCGCTGCTCAATGCGCTGGGGCCGTTGCCACAAAGCTTCGCCACAGTGGTCGAGCGTTTGAAGGTAACCGGCGGCCTGCGTAATGTGCTGCTGGACTTCCGCCCGACCGCCACCGATGGCAGCAAATTCGGCTTTGCCGCCAACCTCGACAATGTCGGTTTCGATGCCTACCACGGCGCTCCGGCGGCGCGCAATGTCAGTGGCAGCCTGAGCGGCAACCTCGACGGCGGCGAGTTGCGCCTCGACAGCAAGGATTTCGTCCTGCACCTCGATCCGATTTTCGCCAAGCCATGGCAATACCTGCAGGCCAATGCGCGGCTGACCTGGAAGCTCGACAAGGATGGCTTCACCCTGATTGCGCCATACCTCAAGGTATTGGGCGAGGAGGGCAAGATTGCCGGCGATTTCCTCATTCGCCTGCACTTTGACCATAGCCAGGAAGACTACATGGACCTGCGCGTCGGCCTGGTTGATGGCGACGGTCGCTACACCGCGAAATACCTGCCGGCGGTGTTGAGCCCGGCGCTTGATGAGTGGCTGCGCACAGCGATCCTCAAAGGCGCAGTGGACCAGGGCTTCTTCCAGTATCAGGGCTCGCTGAGCAAGAACGCCGGCGAGGCTGATCGCAGCATCAGCCTGTTCTTCAAAGTGCACGACGCCGAGCTGGCGTTTCAGCCGGGCTGGCCGCATGTGAGCAAAGTCAGCGGCGATGTGTTCATCGAAGACAGCGGCGTGCGCATCTGGGCCAGCAAAGGCCAGTTGCTCGACACCCAAGTCAGCGATGTCTTCGTCAATATTCCTCATGTACCGGCCGGGCAGAACTCGCATTTGTTCCTGGATGGCGCATTTGCCGGTGGCCTGGGCGACGGCTTGAAGATTCTTCAGGATGCGCCGATCGGCACTGGTGAGACCTTTGCCGGTTGGGAGGGCGCGGGTGATCTGAATGGCAAGCTCAAGCTGGATATTCCGCTGGCCAAGGGCGAGCAGCCGAAAATCCTCGTCGATTTCAAAACGGCCAACGCGCGGCTGAAACTGGCCGAACCGAAGCTCGAACTGAGCCAGCTCAAGGGCGATTTCCGCTTCGACAGCAATAAAGGCCTCAGCGGCCAGAACATCTCTGCACGGGCCTTCGACAAACCGGTCACTGCGCAGATCTTCGCTGATGGCAGCCCCAACCAGATCAAGACCCGGGTTGCGGCGTCGGGGCAGGTTGAAGTGAAAAAGCTCACCGATTGGCTGGGCGTGACCCAGCCGTTGCCGGTGTCCGGGACGATTCCGTATCAGTTGCAGCTGAATCTTTCCGGGGCCGACAGCCAGTTGTTGGTCAGCTCCAGCCTCAAAGGCGTGGCGGTGGATCTGCCGGCGCCGTTCGGCATGACCGCCGATGTCGGACGCGACACGGTATTCCGCATGACCTTGCAAGGGCAGGAGCGGCGGTACTGGTTCAACTACGATCAACTGGCCAATTTCACTTTTGCCGCGCCGCCGAGCAATTTCGCCGACGGCCGTGGCGAACTGTTTCTCGGTGCTGGCGAAGCGGTGTTGCCGGGCGCCAAGGGCCTGCGCATACGCGGGGTGCTGTCGGAACTGGACGTCGCGCCGTGGCAGGATCTGGCCAGCAAGTACGCTGGCGGGGATCCGGGCGGCAGCGCCAAACAACTGCTCAGCAGTGCTGACATCAAGGTCGGCAAATTGACCGCGTTCGGCACCACGCTGGATCAGGCTTCGGTGCAGATCAATCGCAAGCCAGGCGCGTGGAACCTGGCGCTGGATAGCCAACAGGCCAAGGGCAGCGCCAGCCTGCCGGATGCCAAGGGCGTACCGATTGCGGTGAATCTGCAATACGTGAAACTGCCGGCGCCGGACCCGGCGGTGCAGGCTGACGAGAACGCGCCTGATCCATTGGCGTCGGTCGACCCGACGAAAATCCCGGCGCTGGATATCACCCTCAATCAGTTGTTCCTCGGCCCCGATCTGGTCGGTGGCTGGTCGCTGAAAGTGCGGCCGACCGCCAAGGGCATCGCGTTGAACAACCTCGACATGGGCCTCAAGGGTATCCTGCTGCAAGGCAACGGCGGCTGGGAAGGCGCGCCGGGGGCGACCAGCAGTTGGTACAAGGGCCGCATTGGCGGCAAGAATCTGGCCGACGTGCTCAAAGGCTGGGGCTTCGCGCCGAGCGTGACCAGCGAAGAATTCCATATGGATGTCGACGGCCGTTGGCCGGGCTCGCCGGCGTGGCTGGCGACCAAGCGCTTCTCCGGCACCCTCGATGCCTCGCTGAACAAAGGCCAGTTCGTTGAAGTGGAAGGCGGTGCTCAGGCGCTGCGGGTGTTCGGCCTGCTCAACTTCAACTCGATCGGCCGGCGCCTGCGTCTGGACTTCTCCGACCTGTTCGGCAAAGGCCTGAGCTACGACCGGGTCAAAGGTTTGCTGGTGGCGAACAATGGTGTCTACGTGACACGTGAGCCGATTCGCCTGACCGGGCCTTCGAGCAATCTGGAATTGGACGGCACGCTGGATCTGGTCGGTGACAAGGTCGATGCGAAATTGCTGGTGACACTGCCGGTGACCAACAACCTGCCGATCGCCGCGCTGCTCGTCGGCGCACCGGCGGTCGGCGGCGCGCTGTTCCTCATCGACAAGCTGATCGGCGACCGCGTCGCGCGCTTCGCCAGCGTCAAGTACACCGTCAAAGGCCCATGGAAAGAGCCGAAAATCACCTTCGACAAGCCTTTTTAACTAGCAGACACTACCCGTGTAGGAGCTGCCGAAGGCTCGGGCCGCGATCGGACGATCTTTTGATTTTGTTTTTCAATAGCCAGATCAAAAGATCGCAGCCTTCGGCAGCTCCTACACAGTCATATGCAAATCCCGGGGAGCGGCCATGTCTTTAGCGGTGATTCAAATGGTCAGCCAGAGCGACGTGCCGGCCAATCTGGCCCAGGCCCGGCGCCTGCTCGAACAGGCCGCCGCCGGCGGAGCGAAGCTCGCGGTGCTGCCGGAAAACTTCGCCGCCATGGGCCGTCGTGACGTCGCTGATATTGGCCGCGCCGAGGCCTTGGGCGAAGGGCCGATCCTGCCCTGGTTGAAACAGAACGCCCGCGACCTCACCTTATGGATAGTCGCCGGTACATTGCCGTTGCCACCGTTGGGTCAACCCACGGCCAAAGCCAATGCCTGCTCGTTGCTGATCAACGATAACGGTGAGATCGTCGCGCGCTATGACAAGCTGCATCTGTTCGATGTCGATGTCGCCGACAATCGCGGCCAATACCGTGAATCCGATGACTATGCTTATGGCGGTAATGTAGTGGTGGCGGATACGCCGGTGGGGCGAGTCGGTCTGAGTGTGTGTTACGACTTGCGTTTCCCGGAGCTGTACAGTGAATTGCGTGCCGCCGGTGCCGAATTGATTACCGCACCGTCGGCGTTTACGGCCGTAACCGGCGCCGCGCATTGGGATGTACTGATCCGTGCGCGGGCCATCGAAACACAGTGTTATATCCTCGCGGCCGCACAGGGCGGCAGCCATCCCGGACCGCGTGAAACCTTCGGGCATGCGGCGATTGTCGACCCGTGGGGGCGCGTACTGGCCCAACAGGATCAAGGCGAGGCGGTGTTGCTGGCCGCCCGCGACAGCGATGAACAAGCGTCCATCCGGGCGCGCATGCCGGTGACGCGTCATCGGCGGTTTTTCTCGCAGGGCGCCCAGCGGCCTGCTTCAGAACACGAATTTAAGGCGTAAACCTATGAGCGAGTTGTTGTCCTCAGTCAGTGATCACCTGTTGGCACCCGGCGGTGTCACGATCGAGAGCCTGCAAGGCGTGCTCGGCGATCTGGCCGGGCCGGGCATCGATGCCGCCGACCTGTATTTCCAGGGCCAGATTTCCGAGTCATGGGCGCTGGAAGACGGCATCGTCAAGGAAGGCAGCTTCAACCTCGATCAGGGTGTCGGCGTGCGTGCACAGTCCGGTGAGAAAACCGGTTTTGCCTACAGCAACGCGATCACCCTCGACGCCCTCGGCGCAGCGGCCCGCGCCGCGCGTTCGATCTCCCGCGCCGGACAGAACGGCACCGTGCAGGCATTCACCAGCCAGGACGTCGCGCAACTGTACGCGCCGGATAACCCGCTGGAAGTGCTCAGCCGCGCGGAAAAAGTCGAGTTGCTCAAACGCATCGACGTCGCCACCCGCGCGCTCGACCCACGGATTCAGCAAGTCAGCGTGAGCATGGCCGGGGTTTGGGAGCGGATTCTGGTGGCCTCCACCGACGGTGGCCTGGCCGCCGACGTGCGACCGCTGGTGCGCTTCAATGTCAGCGTCATCGTTGAGCAGAACGGCCGGCGCGAACGCGGCGGGCATGGCGGCGGCGGGCGTACCGATTACCGCTACTTCCTCGCCGAAGACCGCGCCATGGGTTATGCCCGCGAAGCGCTGCGCCAGGCACTGGTCAACCTTGAAGCAATTCCAGCGCCGGCCGGTACCTTGCCGGTGGTGCTGGGTTCCGGCTGGTCCGGGGTGCTGTTGCACGAAGCGGTCGGTCACGGTCTGGAAGGCGATTTCAACCGCAAGGGCAGCTCGGCCTACAGCGGGCGCATGGGTGAAATGGTTGCCTCCAAGCTATGCACCATCGTCGATGACGGCACCTTGAGCGGCCGTCGCGGTTCGCTGAGCGTCGATGACGAAGGCACGCCGACCGAGTGCACCACGCTGATCGAAAACGGCGTACTCAAGGGCTACATGCAAGACAAGCTCAATGCGCGGCTGATGGGCGTGGCGCGCACCGGTAACGGTCGTCGCGAATCCTATGCGCATCTGCCGATGCCCCGGATGACCAACACCTACATGCTCGGTGGCGAAAGTGATCCGGCGGAAATCATCGCCTCGGTGAAGAAGGGCATCTACTGCGCCAACCTCGGCGGCGGTCAGGTCGATATCACCAGCGGCAAGTTCGTGTTCTCGACCAGCGAGGCTTATCTGATCGAGGACGGCAAAATCACCGCACCGGTCAAAGGCGCGACATTGATCGGCAACGGTCCCGAGGCGATGAGCCGGGTGTCGATGGTCGGTAACGATCTGGCGCTGGACAGCGGTGTGGGTACGTGCGGCAAGGATGGGCAGTCGGTGCCGGTAGGTGTCGGCCAGCCAACGCTGAAAATCGATGCGATCACCGTGGGTGGCACGGGCGCATAAGAACGGTGGGGCTTTCGGGTGGCGCGCAGGACGGCCACCCGGTGGCGATTATCAACGCAGACCGCGTTGAGTCTCGTCCAGCTCCCGAATGTATTTGAAGATCTTGCGGCTCGAAGCAGGTGGCTTGTTTTGCGCAACCTCATGCTGGGCCTGACGGATCAGGGAACGCAATTGCTGGCGATCGGCGTCCGGGTACTCGATGACGAATTTCTCCAGCACGGCGTCATCGCCCGCGATCAGGCGGTCACGCCAGCGTTCCAGATTATGGAAACGCTCGTTGTACTGGCGAGTGGAGGCATCGAGTTGATCGAGCAGAGTCAGAATCGCGTCAGTGTCCTGGTCGCGCATCAGTTTGCCGATGAACTGCAAATGCCGTTTACGCGCGATGTTCGCGGTGTGCTTGGGCGCATCGGCCAATGCCCGGCGCAAAGCGTCGGTCAACGGCAGTTTGGCGACCAGATCAGGCTTGAGTGTGGTCAGGCGCTCGCCGAGGTCAACCAGCGCATGCAACTCGCGTTTGACCTGAGATTTGCTTTTTTCTCCCGTATCGAGGGAGTCGTCGTAAGAATCAACCATGGTGGCAGTCCGCAAAGAAACGCCGCCATGATAACCAGTCGGGGGCCGCTTGTCCGGCCCGGTCGCTCGATGACCCCAGCCGAAAGCAGAATTTGAGTGGAGATGAGCATGAGTGCAGTTCAAAGCGTCGGCCCGCAGGCATTGCCGGCACTGCAAGAACAGGTCGAGCAGATCATCGCCGAAGCCAAGCGCCAGGGCGCCAGCGCCTGTGAAGTCGCGGTGTCGCTGGAGCAGGGGCTGTCGACCTCGGTGCGTCAGCGCGAGGTCGAAACCGTTGAATTCAATCGTGATCAGGGTTTTGGCATCACCCTGTACGTCGGCCAGCGCAAAGGCTCGGCCAGCACCTCGGCCACCGGGCCGGAGGCGATTCGTGAAACCGTCGCTGCAGCACTCGCGATAGCCAAACACACCTCCGAGGACGAAGCCTCGGGTCTGGCCGACGCCGCACTGATGGCCAGGAATGTGCAGGACTTCGACCTGTTCCACGAATGGGACATCACCCCGGAACAGGCCATTGAGAAGGCTTTGCTCTGCGAGGCAGCGGCGTTCGATGCCGATGCGCGGATCAAGAACGCCGACGGCACCACCCTCAGCACCCATCAGGGCTGCCGGGTTTATGGCAACAGCCACGGTTTCATCGGCGGTTACGCGTCGACCCGGCACAGCCTGAGTTGCGTGATGATCGCCGAAGCTGACGGGCAGATGCAGCGCGATTACTGGTATGACGTCAATCGCCAGGGCAGTCTGCTCGCCGATCCGGTGAGCATCGGCCAGCGTGCCGCGCAACGGGCGGCGAGCCGTCTGGGCGCGCGGCCGGTGCCGACATGCGAGGTGCCGGTGCTGTTTTCCGCCGAACTGGCGGGCGGTCTGTTCGGCAGCTTCCTTTCGGCCGTATCCGGCGGCAGCCTGTATCGCAAATCGTCGTTTCTCGAAGGCACACTGGGGCAGAAGCTGTTCCCGGAATGGCTGACCATTGATGAGCGTCCGCATCTGATGCGTGCCATGGGCAGTGCTTCCTACGACGGTGATGGCCTGGCGACTTACGCGAAACCTTTCGTCGAGAAGGGCGAGTTGGTCTCCTACATCCTCGGCACCTATTCCGGACGGAAACTGGGCATGCCGAGCACCGCCAACGCGGGCGGGGTGCACAACCTGTTCGTCACCCACGGTGATGAGGATCAGGCAGCGCTGTTGAAGCGCATGGGCCGAGGACTGCTGGTCACCGAGTTGATGGGCCACGGCCTGAACATGGTCACCGGTGACTATTCGCGCGGTGCGGCGGGCTTCTGGGTCGAGAACGGCGAGATCCAGTTCGCCGTGCAGGAAGTGACCATCGCCGGCAACATGCGCGACATGTTCAAGCAGATTGTCGCGGTGGGTAATGATCTGGAACTGCGCAGCAACATTCGCACCGGGTCTGTGTTGATCGAGCGGATGACTGTCGCCGGCAGCTAAGCCGCGAATCCGCCAACAAAAAAAGGCGCGCCATCCGTTGTGGATGGCGCGCCTTTTTTATTCGCTTCGCACAAATCCCCTGTGGGAGCGAGCCTGCTCGCGAAAGCGGTGGATCAGTTGCAAATGTGCTGGCTGACACGGCGCATTCGCGAGCAGGCTCGCTCCCACAAATGAACAGCGCAAACTCGAACGCTTGTTTTGGTTCTCATTATCATCTAATAATAAATCTCATTTCCGGACGAGTCACGGATCATGAGTTCTGCCTTGCACGAGCAGCCCTACCTCGAAAGCCGGCGCTGGATGAGTCGCCAGATCCGTTGCGCGCTAACGCCTGCAAGGAAGGCTGTGCGGTGATCGACGTCGCCCTGGAACACACCCGCCTGTCGCGCAGCCAGCTGAAAGAGTTGCTCAACCCCGAGAAACTCACCGCCGGCGGCGTGTAAACCCCGCAACCGCTTTGGAGGCTCATCATGGAGCACTGGAAACGCACGATCGAACGGGCCAATCGCTGCTTCATGCTGGGCGAACTGATCGACGCCCGCGAGGCTTACCTGCAAGCCCTGGCCCTGGCGCAAGTGTTGTTCGAACGCTGGGCGGATGCCGACGAAGCGGTGGCGGCCTGCGTCGTCTCACATCACAACCTGGCTGACCTGCATCTGCGCCTGAACCAACCGGAGGAGAGCGCCGAATATCTCTGTGCCATCCATCAACGTTTGTTGCAGACCATGCAGGACGAGCGCTTGCGTCCGGCCCTGCGTGAGGCGGCGCTGCGCCAGAGCAGCAAGACCTATGTCGAACTGTTGAACTTCATCAGCGAGCACGGCGAATACCCACGCACCCAGCGCCTGCTGCATCCGGACACCGGCAATGCCCGCCGCGCCGCAACTTCTCATCAGTATGGAGTCCATTGAAATGGCTTTTACCTTGCCTGCCTTGCCTTACGCCTACGATGCCCTCGAGCCGCACATCGATGCGCAGACCATGGAAATCCATTACACCAAGCATCACCAGACCTACATCAACAACCTCAACGCCGCCGTGGAAGGCACCGAGTTCGCCGAGTGGCCGGTGGAAAAACTCGTCGCCAGCGTGCAGCAACTGCCGGAAAAACTTCGCGCGGCGGTGATCAATCAGGGCGGCGGCCACGCCAACCATTCGCTGTTCTGGGAAGTGATGGTGCCCAACGGTGGCGGCAAGCCCAGCGGCGCGCTGGCCAAGGCCATCGACGAGCAACTGGGCGGACTCGACAGTTTCAAGGAAGCGTTCACCAAAGCCGCGCTGACCCGTTTTGGCAGCGGCTGGGCGTGGCTGAGCGTGACACCGGATAAAAAACTGGTCGTGGAAAGCAGCGGCAACCAGGACAGCCCGTTGATGAACGGCAACACCCCGATCCTTGGCCTCGATGTCTGGGAGCACGCTTACTACCTGCGTTACCAGAACCGTCGCCCGGAATACATCAACGCGTTCTACAACGTGATCAACTGGCCGGAAGTTGCTGCGCGCTATCAGGCCGCACTGGTTTAAGCCTTCAATAAAAACAATCAGGGCTGACTATGGGCACGGAAACACTGGCGATTGGCAGTGGGCGCATGTTTCGTTACGCGGTGGGTTCGCTTTTGCTGTTGGCGGGTATGACTTTACTGGTCGCCCACGCTTTGCAATGGCTGAATCTGGAACCGAGGCTGTTACGTGCCTTGCAGGGCGGTGCCATCTGCGCCTTGGGCACGGCGCTTGGCGCGGTGCCGGTGCTGGTGATCCGGCGCATGCCGCAGGCACTCAGCGACACCTTGCTGGGATTTGGTGCCGGGGTGATGCTGGCGGCGACGGCGTTTTCGTTGATCGTGCCGGGCATAGCTGCAGCTGAGAGCCTTGGCCTGACGCCGTGGGCCGCCAGTGGCCTGATCTGCTTCGGCATCCTGCTCGGTGCGTTCGGTCTGTATCTGGTGGATCGGCGCATTTGCGGTGCCTCGCCGGAGATGCTCGTCGGCACGTTGGAGCATCCGGTGATTCCACCGCGAATCTGGCTGTTCGTGTTCGCCATCATCGCGCACAACATTCCGGAAGGCATGGCGGTTGGCGTATCTGCCGGAGGCGGGATGGCGGACGCCGACAGTCTGGCGATGGGCATTGCGTTGCAGGATGTGCCGGAAGGACTGGTGATTGCTCTGGTGCTGGCCGGGGCGGGAATGTCGCGGGTCAGAGCGTTTCTGATCGGCGCGGCGTCGGGGCTGGTCGAACCGATATTTGCGCTGCTGTGTGCGTGGCTCGTGAGTCTGGCTCAGGTGCTGTTGCCGTTGGGGCTGGCACTGGCGGCGGGGGCGATGTTGCTGGTGGTGACCCACGAAGTGATCCCGGAATCGCGCCGTCATGGGCATGACAAGCTGGCCAGTCTGGGCCTTCTGATCGGGTTTTGTCTGATGATGGTGATGGATACGGCGTTGGGGTGAATGGAGGCGAGGAACAGTGTCCCCGCCTCGAGGATTATTCACCTTCGTCGAAATACCTTTCGATCAGATCGACCAATGCGTCCATGGCTTCCTGAGCCTGTTCGCCTTCGGTGCTCAAATGGATCTTGGTGCCTTTACCCGCCGCGAGCATCATCATAGCCATGATGCTCTTGCCGTCGACAGTCGTTTCAGGTGTGCGTCCCACTCGGATCGTGCAGTCTGGATACTGACCCGCCACGCCGACAAATTTGGCCGATGCCCGGGCATGCAGGCCCAGCTTATTGATGATTTCGATTTCACGAGCAGGCATCGCGGTGTAAATCCTTTAGGTGAGGTCGCGGTGGCGAACCTGGACGTTCTTCAGGGTTTTCTGCAGGGCCTGACCCAGTCGTTCGGTCAGGTAGACGGAGCGGTGATGCCCGCCGGTGCAGCCAATGGCAATGGTGACGTAGGCGCGGTTGCTGGCGGCGAAGCGTGGTAGCCACTTGTTCAGGTAGGCGTAGATGTCCTGATACATTTCTTCGACATCCGGCTGCTGCGCCAGGTACTCGGCCACTGGGGCATCGAGGCCCGACTGAGCGCGCAGCTCCGGTTTCCAGTACGGATTGGGCAGGCAGCGCACGTCGAACACCAGGTCTGCGTCGACCGGCATGCCGCGCTTGAAGCCGAACGACTCGACCAGAAACGCCGTACCGGGCTCCGGTTGATTCAACAGGCGCAACTTGATGGTGTCGCGCAGTTGATACAGATTCAGGCTGGTGGTGTTGATTTTCAGGTCGGCCAGATCGGCGATCGGACCAAGCAGGGCGGTTTCATCGTGAATCGCCTCGGCCAGTGAGCGATTTGCGTTGCTCAGCGGGTGACGACGACGGGTCTCGGAAAAACGCTTGAGCAGGGTTTCTTCATCGGCGTCCAGGTACAGCACATCGCACTTGATATGCTTGGCACGCACGTCTTCGAGCAACTCAGGGAAACGTGACAGATGGCTGGGCAGGTTGCGCGCATCGATCGACACGGCGACCAGCGGCTGCGCCAGTTCTGTGTGAATCAGCGCCCGCTCGGCCAGTTCCGGCAGCAAACCGGCCGGCAGATTGTCGATGCAGTAGTAGCCGTTGTCCTCAAGGACATTCAGGGCGGTACTTTTACCCGAGCCCGAACGGCCACTGACAATGATCAAACGCATGATTAGTGCCCGTTCTGCTCGTCCAGTACAACCTGGTACAAGGCTTCATTGCTCGGAGCGCTGCGTAGCTTGTCGCGCACTTCCTTGCGGTCGAGCATGCTGGCGATCTGGCGCAACAACTCCAGATGCGCGTCGGTTGCGGCTTCCGGGACCAGCAGTACGAACAACAGGTCCACCGGAGCGCCGTCGATGGCGTCGAAATCGATCGGGGCTTCGAGGTGCAGCAGGGCGCTCACTGGCCCCGCGCAGCCCTTGAGGCGGCAGTGGGGAATGGCGATGCCGTTGCCAAAACCGGTGGAGCCGAGTTTTTCACGGGCGATCAGCGCCTCGAAGACATCCTGCATCGCCAGATCCGGCACTTCGCGGTGGATCAGGTTGGCAATCTGTTCGAGGGCTTTTTTCTTGCTGCCGCCCGGCGCGTTCACTTGGGAACGGCCGGGGGTCAGGATGGTTTCAAGTCGGATCATGGATAGGGGTGTTAACGACCGGTCGCGCCCTGGAGGAGGCTCTGGGTCTTTTCCTTATGCTTTTTGAGTTGGCGATCCAGCTTGTCGGTAAGTGAGTCGATCGCAGCGTACATGTCGGTATCTTCTGCGTTTGCGACCACTTCACTGCCGGGAATATGCAAGGTGGCTTCGATCTTCTGTTTCAGCTTTTCGACGCACATCGTGACCTGCACGTTGGTGATCTTGTCGAAATGTCGCTCCAGTCGCTGGAGTTTTTCCTCGATGTAGGAACGCAGAGGTTGGGTCACTTCCAGTTGGTGTCCACTGATGTTGACTTGCATACAGCTTCTCCTTCGTTGCCAGTGCATAAAGCGGCAGGCCGAAAAGCCTGCCACTGGAACGCTGTAACGTGGCTTACATCAACCGCTTGCGTTCGCTCGAAGGCGCGATTCCGAGGGATTCGCGGTACTTGGCGACGGTGCGGCGAGCCACCTGAATGCCTTGTGCCTCCAGTAAACCAGCGATCTTGCTGTCACTCAACGGCTTTTTCTGATTTTCCGCAGCGACCAGTTTCTTGATGATCGCGCGGATCGCCGTGGACGAGCATTCGCCGCCTTCGGAGGTGCTGACGTGGCTGGAGAAAAAGTATTTCAGCTCATAAATACCGCGCGGGGTATGCATGAATTTTTGTGTGGTCACCCGGGAAATCGTCGATTCGTGCATGCCGACCGCTTCGGCGATGTCATGCAATACCAACGGCTTCATTGCTTCGTCGCCGTACTCGAGGAAGCCGCGCTGATGTTCGACGATCTGCGTGGCCACTTTCATCAGGGTTTCGTTGCGGCTCTGCAGGCTCTTGATGAACCAGCGGGCCTCCTGCAACTGGTTGCGCATGAAAGTGTTGTCGGCGCTGGTGTCGGCACGCTTCACAAAACCGGCGTACTGGGCGTTGACGCGCAGGCGAGGCACCGATTCCTGGTTCAGCTCGACCAGCCAGCGCTCGTTGTCCTTGCGCACGATCACGTCGGGAATGACGTATTCGGCTTCGGTCGACTCGATCTGTGAGCCGGGACGCGGATTGAGGCTCTGCACCAGTTCGATGACCTGACGCAGCTCGTCTTCCTTGAGCTTCATGCGCCGCATCAACTGGCTGTAATCGCGGCTGCCGAGCAGGTCGATGTAATCGGCGACCAGACGCTTGGCCTCGGTCAGCCACGGCGTCTTCGCGGGCAGCTGGCGCAATTGCAGCAGCAGGCATTCGCTGAGGTTGCGTGCGCCGATACCGGCGGGCTCGAATTGCTGGATGCGATGCAGGACGGCTTCGATTTCGTCGAGCTCGATGTCCAGTTCCGGATCGAACGCTTCAAGAATTTCTTCGAGTGTTTCGTCCAGATAGCCCTGATTGTTGATGCAGTCGATCAGGGTCACGGCGATCAGGCGATCGGTGTCGGACATCGGCGCCAGGTTCAGTTGCCAGAGCAGATGGCTTTGCAGGCTCTCGCCGGCCGACGTGCGAGTGGTGAAATCCCACTCATCGTCATCGCTGCTGGGCAGGCTGCTGGCGCTGGTCTGGTAGACGTCTTCCCAGGCAGTATCCACTGGCAGTTCGTTGGGGATGCGCTCGTTCCAATCGCCATCCTCGAGGTTATCCACCGTCGGGGCGGTTTCCTGGTAGGAGGGTTCCTGGATTTCGGCGGGCTTCTGTTCGGCGTTGTCGGCCAGCGGATCGGCGTTGTCGAAGTCGTCGCCTTCTTCCTGGCGCTCGAGCATCGGATTGGATTCCAGAGCCTCCTGGATCTCCTGTTGCAGGTCCAGGGTCGACAATTGGAGCAGGCGGATGGCCTGTTGCAGCTGCGGTGTCATCGTCAGCTGCTGGCCCATTCTCAAGACTAGCGATGGTTTCATGGCAGGGGCTTAACACCTTATTCGCCGGCGCTTTGCGCCATCCACTACAGGGCGCCGAAGCGCCAAACTTAAGCAAATTATATGCCTGAAACTGAAGTGTTTGCCTAGAGCGCTGTAACAATTAAAGCGGATAAATGCGCCTTGAATCGATACAGCGCTGTCGCGCTTACAGGCGGAACTCGTGACCCAGATACACTTCCTTGACCAGATCGTTGGCCAGGATGGTCTCGGCATCGCCTTCAGCGATCAGTTGACCGTCGTTGACGATGTAAGCGGTTTCGCAAATATCCAGCGTCTCACGCACGTTGTGGTCGGTGATCAGCACGCCGATGCCCTTGGCCTTGAGGTGATGGATGATCTGCTTGATGTCGCCGACCGAGATCGGGTCGACACCGGCGAACGGTTCGTCGAGCAGGATGAACTTGGGTGCAGTGGCCAGGGCGCGAGCGATTTCCACCCGGCGGCGTTCACCACCGGACAGGCTCATGCCGAGGTTGTCGCGGATGTGGCTGATGTGGAATTCCTGCAGCAGGCTTTCCAGCTCCTTGCGACGACCGGCCTTGTCCAGCTCCGGGCGGGTCTCGAGGATCGCCATGATGTTGTCGGCGACCGACAGTTTACGGAAGATCGACGCTTCTTGCGGCAGATAGCCGATACCGGCCTTGGCGCGGCCGTGCATCGGCTGGTGGCTGACGTCCAGATCATCGATCAGCACACGGCCCTGATCTGCCTGCACCAGGCCAACGATCATGTAGAAGCACGTAGTCTTGCCGGCGCCGTTCGGGCCGAGCAAGCCGACGATCTGCCCGCTGTCGATCGACAGGCTGACGTCACGCACGACCTGGCGGCTTTTATAGGCCTTGGCCAGGTGCTGAGCTTTCAGAGTTGCCATTACTGGGATTTCTCTTCGGTTTTCTTCTTCGGCTGGATCACCATGTCGATGCGCGGACGCGATTCGGTGACCTTGCTGCCCGTGGCGCGACCGGCGCTGGCCAGCTTCTTCACGGTGTCGTAGACGATTTTTTCGCCCTGGGTGACGTTGTTATCCTTGTCGATAACCTTGGCCTTGTCGATCAGCACCACCCGGTTCTGCTGGGCGTGGTATTGAATCGTCACGCCGTAGCCCTTGACCGGGTTGGCGTCGCCCTGAGTCTGCAACTGCTCGAAGTAAGCCAGGTTGCCTACCGAGGTCACCACGTCGATGTCGCCATTGGGCGCGCGCGTCATGGTCACGGTGTTGCCTTTAACGATCATCGAGCCTTGGGTAATGATCACGTCACCTTTATAGGTGGCGATGCCATTCTTGTCGTCCAGTTGGGCGTCGTCGGCCTGAATGCGGATAGGCTGCTGCTGATCGTTCGGCAGGGACCAGGCGCTCGCGCTTCCCAGTGCTGCGCCCAGACTGAGCAAAATAGGGAGGGTTTTAACGAGCCTCATACTGTCCTCTTACGTTCGATTGCAGGTGTATCCTGCTGTCCTTCAGGTACGCTTTCATTCCGACGCCAGTCGATACGCCGCCAGCGCCCTCGATTCTAACGGGTTGCGCGGTCTGCGCATATTCTTGCTGCGGGAACACGGTCATGCGGGTGCTGGTGATCAGGGTGCCGCGCTGTTTCTCGTCGGTGCGCTGTACGCGTACCGAATCGATCAATTCAACTTCGGTGCCGCCCGAATTCACTTCGCCGCGCTCGCTGGTCACGTGCCACGGGAAGTCGGTGCCGCGGTACATGTTCAAATCAGGCTTGGTTACCAGAGTGACATCGGTGGCCTTGACGTGCTCGGCCTTGTCGGAGGTCATCTCGTACTGCACCTTGCCGTCGGGCAGGTATTGAATGGTGTGCGTGTTGGTCGCGTACCAGTCGATCGGATTCTCGGCGGCCGAGACCGGCGGCTTGTCGAGGAAGCGCTCCGGGCTGATGTTCCAGTAGCCCACCGCAGCGAAAATCGCCGCGATGCAGCCGAACAGCAGGAAATTGCGAAACTTTTTGCTAAACATGGTCAGGCTCACAGGTACGCGGCGTTGGCCGCTTCGAGGCGGCCCTGGGCGCGCAGGATCAATTCGCAGAATTCGCGGGCGGCACCTTCGCCGCCACGGGCGCGGGTAACGCCGTGGGCGTGTTCGCGGACGAAATCGGCAGCGTTGGCCACCGCCATGCCCAGCCCTACACGGCGGATCACCGGCAAGTCTGGCAGATCGTCACCGAGATAGGCGACTTCCTCATAGCTTAGGCCCAGTTGCGCGAGCAGGCCGTCGAGCACCACCAGTTTGTCCTCGCGCCCCTGAAACAGGTGCGGGATGCCGAGGTTCTTAGCGCGTCGCTCGACCACCGGGGTCTTGCGGCCACTGATGATCGCCGTTTGTACGCCGGCATTCATCAGCATCTTGATGCCCTGGCCGTCGAGGGTGTTGAAGGTCTTGAACTCGCTGCCGTCTTCGAGGAAGTACAGGCGCCCGTCGGTGAGCACACCGTCGACGTCGAACACTGCCAGTTTGATCGCTTTGCCGCGTTGCAGCAGATCGTTGCTCATTACATGACTCCTGCGCGCAGCAGATCGGAGAGGTTGAAGGCGCCGATCGGGCGATCCTCCTCGTCGACGACTACCAGGGCGTTGATTCGATGGTCTTCCATGATTTTCAGGGCTTCGGCGGCGAGCATGTCGGGCCGGGCGGTCTTGCCGTGTGCAGTCATCACCTGGTCGATGGTGGCGCTGCGGATGTCGATGGCGCGATCCAGCGTGCGGCGCAAATCACCGTCGGTGAAGATCCCGGCGAGCTTGCCATCGGCCTCAATAATAGCGGTCATGCCCAGACCCTTGCGGGTCATTTCCATCAGCGCGTCCTTGAGCAGGGTGCCGCGTTGTACCTGCGGCAGCTCCTGTCCGGCGTGCATGACGTTTTCGACTTTCAGCAGCAGGCGACGGCCAAGGGCACCGCCCGGATGCGAGAACGCGAAATCTTCAGCGGTGAAACCACGAGCTTCCAGCAGCGCCACGGCCAGGGCATCGCCCATGACCAGTGCGGCCGTGGTCGAAGAGGTCGGTGCCAGATTCAGCGGACAGGCTTCGTGCTCGACATGCACATTGAGATTGACCTCGGCAGCCTTCGCCAATGGCGACTGTGGATTGCCGGTGACGCTGATCAGCTGGATACCCAGGCGTTTGATCAATGGCAGCAGCGTTACGATTTCGTTGGTCGAGCCGGAGTTCGACAGGGCCAGAATCACATCGTCGCGGGTGATCATGCCCATGTCGCCGTGGCTGGCTTCGGCCGGATGCACAAAAAACGCCGGAGTGCCGGTGCTGGCCAGGGTGGCGGCGATCTTGTTGCCGATGTGCCCGGATTTGCCCATGCCGACTACGACCACACGGCCCTTGCTGGCCAGAATCATCTCGCAAGCGCGTACGAAATCGGCGTCGATATGGGCCATCAAGCCTTGGACGGCTTCCACTTCGAGGCGGATGGTGCGTTGTGCCGATTGAATCAGGTCGCGGGTTTTGCTCATGTCAGAATCGTATGGGCCGATGAAAAGGCGGCGATTATAGCGGGTATGTGGCAAAGCCTCACGCAAGTTCGACGTGCTTTGTCATTACTGGTTACCAAAACCCTCTGAAAGTCGCTCAGGCCCTCTTCAGTCGGCGATCTTGGCCGGGTTCTCGCTTGGGCGCTCAGCCTTTGCAGTGATATAGTTCGCCGCCAGTTCGGCCTGCCCGGGATGCAGGTGTTTCCGAGGAAAGTCTGGCATCCCAGTGAGAGGCTGCATCGCAAGGAGTTTAGATGAGTGCCGATAACGCCTACGCGGTCGAGCTGAAGGGAGTCTCCTTCAAGCGCGGTGCGCGGAGCATTTTCAATAACGTCGATATCCGCATCCCGCGCGGCAAGGTCACCGGCATCATGGGGCCTTCCGGCTGCGGCAAGACCACGCTGCTGCGCCTGATGGGCGCGCAGTTGCGGCCGTCCGGCGGCGAAGTCTGGGTCAACGGGCAGAATCTGCCGACGCTGTCGCGCAGTGATCTGTTCGATGCGCGCAAGCACATGGGCGTGCTGTTTCAGAGCGGTGCGCTGTTCACCGACCTGGATGTGTTCGAGAACGTGGCCTTTCCGCTGCGGGTGCACACGCAACTGCCGGAAGACATGATTCGCGACATCGTCCTGCTGAAATTGCAGGCCGTGGGGCTGCGTGGCGCCATCGACCTGATGCCGGACGAACTGTCCGGCGGCATGAAGCGCCGCGTGGCGCTGGCCCGGGCGATTGCCCTCGATCCGCAGATTCTCATGTACGACGAGCCCTTCGTGGGCCAGGACCCGATCGCCATGGGCGTGCTGGTGCGCCTGATCCGCCTGCTCAACGATGCACTGGGAATCACCAGCATCGTGGTCTCGCACGACCTGGCGGAAACCGCGAGCATTGCCGACTACATCTATGTCGTGGGCGATGGTCAGGTGCTGGGGCAGGGCACGCCGGATGAGCTGATGAATTCGGATGACCCGCGTATCCGCCAGTTCATGACCGGTGATCCCGATGGCCCGGTGCCGTATCACTTTCCAGCGACGGATTACCGCGCAGATCTTCTGGGGAAGCGTTGATGCGCAGAATTTCATTGATGGAACGCGTGCGTCGGTTCGGCGAATCGGCGATCGACGCGGTCGCGGTGTTTGGTCGGGCGACCCTGTTCCTGTTTCACGCCCTGCTGGGCCGTGGCGGTATCAGCGGTGGTTTTGGCCTGTTGGTCAAGCAGCTGCATTCGGTCGGCGTCATGTCGCTGGTGATCATCGTGGTCTCCGGCATTTTCATCGGCATGGTCCTGGCGCTGCAGGGCTTCAGCATTCTTTCCAGCTATGGTTCAGAGCAGGCTGTAGGGCAGATGGTCGCCCTGACGCTGCTGCGTGAACTGGGGCCGGTGGTCACGGCGTTGCTGTTTGCCGGGCGGGCCGGTTCGGCGTTGACCGCCGAAATCGGCAACATGAAATCCACCGAGCAGCTGTCCAGCCTGGAAATGATCGGTGTCGATCCGCTCAAGTACATCATTGCCCCGCGCCTGTGGGCCGGCTTCATTTCCCTGCCGGTGCTGGCGATGATTTTCAGCGTCGTCGGCATCTGGGGCGGTTCGTGGGTGGCGGTCGACTGGCTGGGCGTCTACGAAGGCTCGTACTGGGCGAACATGCAGAACAGCGTGAACTTCACCAGTGATGTGCTAAATGGCGTGATCAAGAGTGTCGTTTTCGCCTTTGTCGTGACCTGGATCGCCGTATTCCAAGGCTATGACTGTGAACCCACTTCCGAGGGAATCAGTCGTGCCACCACCAAGACCGTGGTGTTTGCCTCGCTGGCAGTGCTCGGTCTGGACTTTATTCTGACCGCTTTGATGTTTGGAGATTTCTGATGCAAAACCGCACCCTGGAAATCGGTGTCGGCCTGTTCCTGCTGGCAGGGATCCTGGCTTTGCTGCTGCTCGCCTTGCGCGTCAGCGGCCTGTCTCCGACTTCGTCCACCGACACTTACAAGTTGTATGCGTATTTCGACAATATCGCCGGTCTGACGGTCAGAGCCAAAGTGACCATGGCCGGGGTGACCATCGGCAAGGTCACCGCAATCGATCTGGATCGCGACAGCTTCACCGGTCGGGTCACGCTGCAAGTGGATAAAAAGGTCGACAACCTGCCGGTCGATTCGACTGCATCTATCCTCACCGCGGGTCTGCTGGGCGAGAAATACATCGGTATCAGCGTCGGCGGTGAAGACACCCAGTTGAAAGACGGTGGAACCATCCACGACACGCAGTCGTCACTGGTACTGGAAGACCTGATCGGTAAATTCCTGCTCAATACCGTTAGCAAAGACGCCAAATGAGGAGCTTTTGAATGATCTCTATCTTGCGACGTGGCCTGTTGGTGTTGCTCGCGGCCCTGCCGTTGATGGCTAACGCTGCACCGGGGCAATCGGCTCATGACCTGATTCAGGACACCACGAACCGGATGCTTGCCGACTTGCAGGCAAACAAAGAGAAGTACAAGCAGGATCCGCAGGATTTCTATGCGGCGCTCAACAACATTGTGGGGCCAGTGGTGGATGCCGAGGGCATCTCCAAAAGCATCATGACCGTGAAGTATTCGCGCAAGGCCACGCCTGAGCAGATGCAGCGCTTTCAGGAAAACTTCAAGCGCGGTCTGTTCCAGTTCTATGGCAACGCTCTGCTGGAATACAACAACCAGGGCATCACGGTTGACCCGGCCAAAGACGAATCGGGCGACCGCACCAGCGTCAATATGACCGTCAAGGGCAGCAATGGCGCGATCTATCCGGTGCAGTACACGCTTGAGAAGATCAGCGGCGAGTGGAAACTGCGCAACGTGATCATCAACGGCATCAACATCGGCAAGCTGTTCCGTGACCAGTTCGCCGACGCCATGCAACGCAATGGCAACGATCTGGACAAGACCATCGATGGCTGGGCCGGTGAAGTGGCCAAGGCCAAGCAGGAAACCGACAAAGCCGCCGCGAAGCCAGCGCAATGAGTGAGGCGGCAGTTCGTATGAGTGATGTCGACGAGCTGGTGCTCAGCGGCGTGCTGGATTACCGCACCGGGCCTGAGCTGCGCAAGGAAGGGCAGGCGCTGATCAAGTCGAGCAAGGCGTCCGCGCTGGTCATCGATTGTTCGGCGGTGCAGAAGTCCAGCAGCGTCGGCCTGTCGTTGCTGCTGTGCTTCATGCGCGATGCCCAGGCGGCCGGCAAGGCCGTCAGCATCCGTGCGATGCCTGAAGACATGCGCGAAATCGCTCAGGTCAGTGAACTGACCGAGCTGTTGGCGCAACCCTGAACCATCATCTATAAAGAAGCCCCCCGTCAGAGTCCTGCGTTGCGGGGTTCGCAGGCGCGGGGCTTTTTTGTATGATGTCCGACCCGTGCGCACAGGGCGCCGATTGAGGTTGAGCATGCAGGCCGTAGAAGTGAAGAGCTTCCTTGAAGGAAAGCTGCCAGGAACGCTGGTAGAAGTTGAAGGCGAAGGCTGCAACTTCCAGCTGAACGTGATTAGCGATGAACTGGCGGCGTTGAGCCCGGTGAAGCGTCAGCAGCAGGTCTATGCCCATTTGAACCCATGGATCACCGATGGCAGCATCCATGCGGTCACTATGAAATTTTTCAGCCGCGCGGCCTGGGCCGAGCGCACCTGAGCCCTAGGGCGTCGAGATACTAATGGATAAATTGATTATTACCGGTGGCGCTCGTCTTGATGGCGAGATCCGCATTTCCGGCGCGAAGAACTCCGCCCTGCCGATTCTGGCCGCGACCTTGCTGTGCGATGGCCCGGTCACCGTTGGCAACCTGCCGCACCTGCACGACATCACCACCATGATCGAGCTGTTCGGGCGCATGGGCATTGAGCCGGTAATCGACGAGAAGCTCAGCGTCGAAATCGACCCGCGCACCATCAAGACCCTGATCGCGCCGTACGAACTGGTGAAAACCATGCGTGCGTCGATCCTTGTGCTCGGCCCGATGGTCGCGCGTTTCGGTGAAGCCGAAGTCGCACTGCCTGGCGGTTGCGCCATCGGTTCGCGTCCGGTCGACCTGCACATCCGCGGTCTGGAAGCCATGGGCGCGGTCATCGACGTCGAAGGCGGCTACATCAAGGCCAAGGCACCTGAAGGTGGTTTGCGCGGCGCGCACTTCTTCTTCGACACCGTCAGCGTGACCGGTACCGAGAACATCATGATGGCCGCTGCACTGGCCAAAGGCCGCAGCGTGTTGCAGAACGCCGCGCGCGAACCTGAAGTGGTCGACCTGGCGAACTTCCTCAATGCCATGGGCGCCAAGGTTTCCGGCGCCGGCACAGACACCATCACCATCGATGGCGTCGAGCGTCTGGGTTCGGCTTTCTACAAAGTCATGCCTGACCGTATCGAAACCGGCACCTATCTGGTCGCTGCTGCCGTGACCGGTGGCCGCGTCAAGGTCAAGGACACCGATCCGACCATTCTCGAAGCGGTGCTGGAAAAGCTGCGTGAAGCCGGTGCGGAAATCACCTGCGGTGAAGACTGGATCGAGCTGAACATGCACGGCAAGCGCCCGAAGGCGGTCAACGTGCGCACCGCGCCGTACCCGGCGTTCCCGACCGACATGCAGGCCCAGTTCATCTCGCTCAACGCCATTGCCGAAGGTACTGGTGCGGTGATCGAGACAATCTTCGAAAACCGTTTCATGCACGTGTACGAGCTGCACCGCATGGGCGCGCATATCCAGGTTGAAGGCAACACTGCCATCGTCACTGGTATCGAGAAGCTCAAGGGCGCGCCAGTCATGGCCACCGACCTGCGCGCATCGGCCAGTCTGGTGATCTCGGCGCTGGTTGCCGAAGGCGACACGCTGATCGACCGCATCTACCACATAGACCGTGGTTACGAGTGCATCGAAGAAAAACTGCAAATGCTGGGTGCCAAGATCCGTCGCGTTCCGGGCTGATCGCTGCATCGGGACACAGGGACGTGTCCACTGAATTCGTTTCGAGTCGAGGGTGTACGCACCCTCGATGTGTGTCCGGCGCCGATTGCGACCGGGCATGAGTACCTTGATAAGGACTGACGTTTCCCATGTTGACCATCGCACTGTCCAAGGGCCGCATCCTTGACGACACTCTGCCGCTTCTCGCTGAAGCGGGCATCGTGCCGACCGAGAATCCGGACAAGAGCCGCAAGCTGATCATTCCCACGACCCAGGACGACGTGCGTCTGCTGATCGTGCGTGCCACCGACGTGCCGACCTATGTCGAGCATGGCGCGGCCGACCTCGGCGTCGCCGGTAAGGACGTGCTGATGGAATACAGCGGCCAGGGCCTGTACGAGCCGCTGGACCTGCAGATCGCCCAGTGCAAGCTGATGACCGCCGGCAAGATCGGCGCGGTCGAGCCCAAGGGCCGTCTGCGCGTGGCGACCAAGTTCGTTAATGTTGCCAAGCGTTATTACGCCGAGCAGGGCCGTCAGGTCGACATCATCAAGCTGTACGGCTCGATGGAACTGGCGCCGCTGATCGGGCTGGCCGACAAGATCATCGACGTGGTCGACACCGGTAACACCCTGCGCGCCAACGGCCTGGAGCCACAGGAACTGATCGCCACGATCAGCTCGCGTCTGGTGGTCAACAAGGCTTCAATGAAAATGCAGCACGCCCGAATCCAGGCGTTGATCGACACCCTGCGCAACGCAGTGGAATCGCGACACCGCGGCTGATCTACCAGCGCGGCCCGAGGCCGCGCCGTCTATCCGCCTCATAGCCAGAATTCTCAGGTGCCCAAGCGGATCGAATGCTAGTTTCGGGCGCCTGAGTTTTTTGCCAATTCCTATGAGGCTCTCGCTATGACCGCACCGACTGCAATTCGCCGACTCAACGCTGCTGACCCGGATTTCGCGCATCATCTGGATCATCTGCTGAGCTGGGAAAGTGTGTCTGACGACTCGGTCAATCAGCGCGTGCTCGACATCATCAAGGCTGTGCGCGAGCGCGGTGACGCGGCGCTGGTCGAGTTCACCCAGAAGTTCGACGGTCTTGAAGTCGCCTCGATGGCCGATCTGATCCTGCCGCGCGAGCGTCTCGAACTGGCCCTGACCCGCATCACGGTGCCGCAACGCGAGGCCTTGGAAAAAGCCGCCGCCCGCGTGCGCAGCTATCACGAAAAACAGAAGCAGGATTCCTGGAGCTACACCGAGGCTGACGGCACGGTGCTCGGCCAGAAAGTCACGCCACTGGATCGTGCCGGCCTGTACGTGCCAGGTGGCAAGGCTTCGTATCCGTCGTCGGTATTGATGAACGCGATTCCGGCGAAGGTGGCCGGCGTGACCGAAGTGGTCATGGTCGTGCCGACCCCGCGCGGTGAAATCAACGAGCTGGTGCTGGCCGCTGCCTGCATCGCCGGTGTCGACCGCGTGTTCACCATCGGCGGCGCGCAAGCGGTTGCCGCACTGGCGTACGGCACCGAAAGCGTGCCGCGTGTCGACAAGGTTGTCGGCCCGGGCAACATCTACGTCGCCACGGCCAAGCGTCATGTGTTCGGCCAGGTCGGCATCGACATGATCGCCGGCCCTTCGGAAATTCTTGTGGTCTGCGACGGCCAGACCGATCCGGACTGGATCGCCATGGACCTTTTCTCCCAGGCCGAGCACGACGAAGACGCGCAAGCGATTCTGGTCAGCCCCGATGCCGAGTTCCTCGACAAGGTAGCCGCGAGCATCGACAAACTGCTGCCGACCATGGACCGCGCGACCATCATCGAAACTTCGATCAATGGCCGTGGTGCGCTGATCCAGGTCACTGACATGGCCCAGGCCATCGAAGTCGCCAATCGTATCGCCCCGGAACACCTGGAGTTGTCGGTCGCCGATCCACAAGCCTGGTTGCCGCAGATTCGTCACGCCGGTGCGATCTTCATGGGCCGCCACACTTCCGAAGCGTTGGGCGATTACTGCGCCGGTCCGAACCACGTGTTGCCGACTTCCGGCACCGCGCGGTTCTCCTCGCCGCTTGGCGTCTACGACTTCCAGAAGCGCTCGTCGATCATCTTCTGCTCCGAGGCCGGCGCTTCCGAGCTGGGCAAAACTGCATCGGTACTCGCCCGTGGTGAATCGCTGAGCGCCCACGCGCGCAGCGCCGAATACCGCATCAAAGACCAAGACTTTCTGAAAGGGCAGGGGAACTGAGCGATGAGTAAATTCTGGAGCCCGTTCGTCAAGGATCTGGTGCCCTACGTGCCGGGCGAACAGCCGAAGCTGACCAAACTGGTCAAGCTCAATACCAACGAAAATCCGTATGGCCCGTCGCCAAAAGCGCTGGCGGCGATGCAAGCCGAACTCAACGACAACTTGCGCCTGTATCCGGACCCGAACAGTGATCTGCTGAAAAACGCCGTGGCCGAATATTACGGCGTGCAAACCAGTCAGGTGTTCCTTGGCAACGGTTCGGACGAAGTGCTCGCGCACATCTTCCACGGTCTGCTGCAACACGATCAGCCGCTGCTGTTCCCGGACATCAGCTACAGCTTCTATCCGGTCTACTGCGGTCTGTACGGCATTGAATTCGATGCGGTGCCACTGGATGCGGAATTCCAGATCAACCCGGCCGACTACGCCAAACCGAATGGCGGGATCATTTTCCCCAACCCGAACGCCCCGACCGGATGCCTGCTTGCGCTGGACGCCGTCGAGCAAATCCTCAAGGCCAGTCCAGATTCGGTTGTAGTCGTGGATGAGGCGTACATCGACTTCGGTGGCGAGACGGCGATCAATCTGGTGGATCGCTATCCGAACCTGCTGGTGACGCAGACGCTGTCCAAGTCACGCTCGCTGGCCGGCCTGCGTGTCGGTCTGGCGGTAGGGCACCCGGATCTGATCGAGGCGTTGGAGCGGATCAAGAACAGCTTCAACTCCTATCCACTGGATCGTCTGGCGATTGTCGGCGCGGCGGCGGCTTTTGCCGATCGCGAGTATTTCGACAAGACCTGTCGTCAGGTGATCGAGAGCCGCGAATGGGTGGTGGCGCAGTTGCAGGCTAAAGGCTTTGAAGTGCTGCCGTCGGCGGCCAACTTCATCTTCGCTCGCCACCCGCAGCATGATGCGGCGGGCATGGCGGCCAAGCTGCGCGAGCAGGGCGTGATCGTGCGGCACTTCAAGCAGGAACGGATTGCGCAGTTCTTGCGGATATCGGTGGGTACGCCGGAGCAGAATCAGGCGTTGATCGACGGCCTTGGCGACCTCTAAAAGCAAAAGCCCCTCACCCTAGCCCTCTCCCAGAGGGAGAGGGGACTGAATGGGGAATATTGCAGAGGTTCACCGACTTGAACGATTTGTATTGAATCCATAATCAACTCGGTCTTTCAGGTCGATGTATCCCGCAAGACAACTCGGTCGGCCCCCTCTCCCAGAGGGAGAGGGGACTGAATGGGGAATATTGCAGAGGTTCACCGACTTGAACGATTTGTATTGAATCCATAATCAACTCGGTTTTTCAGGTCGATGTATCCCGCAAGACAACTCGGTCGGCCCCCTCTCCCAGAGGGAGAGGGGGCTGAATGGGAATATTGCAGAGGTTCACCGACTTGAACGATTTGTATTGAATCCATAATCAACTCGGTCTTTCAGGTCGATGTATCCCGCAAGACAACTCGGTCGGCCCCCTCTCCCAGAGGGAGAGGGGACTGAATGGGAATATTGCAGAGGTTCACCGACTTGAACGATTTGTATTGAATCCATAATCAACTCGGTCTTTCAGGTCGATGTATCCCGCAAGACAACTCGGTCGGCCCCTCTCCCAGAGGGAGAGGGGACTGAATGGGAATATTGCAGAGGTTCACCGACTTGAACGATTTGTATTGAATCCATAATCAACTCGGTCTTTCAGGTCGATGTATCCCGCAAGACAACTCGGTCGGCTCCCTCTCCCGCCGGGAGAGGGCTGGGGTGAGGGTGTGCTTTTATTCGTGATGCGGCTCGCCAACGAATGTCAGCGAACTGAACAACCCACGACTGTCCACATCCACACTGTCCTTCACCGGCACTTCAACCTGCGCCGCAATCACATTCAACCCTTCATTACGCACCAGCACCTGCGCACGCCCGTCCTTGTCGGTCTCGGTGCTCAGGGTGTTTGGCGCGCTGCGATAGTCGCCATATAACTTCACACCTGCCGCCGGTTTGCCATCGAGCAGCACCCGCACCGGTAACGATTTGCCCGGCCCGACCGTCAGCGGATCGACCTCCGGCAGGATCAGCAGTTTGATCTGGTCCAGTTTCGGCAATTTCGCCCCCGGCTGATAGATCGACAGGCTGTACTTGAAGGTCTGCGTGGCCTCGGTAGCGCCGGGCACTTTGCTGCGTCCTTCGTTGATCCACTTCTTGTCCGCCGTCTGCGCCCACATGCCATTATTCAGCGCCACGGCCATCACCGCCGGCGGCTTCAATGGTTTCAAACGGGCATGATCGGCCAGGCGCTCGACGCTGACCGGGATCATTTTGCCGCTTGCGTCATAAGCCCAGGCACCGCTGACTTTTTGTGCCTTGAAGGCGTTATCTTCGGCGCCGTGGCCGTAGATCACTTCGATGTTGCCGCGTCGTTCCTCTGTCCACAGGCCGTGGGCCGACACTTGGCCGGTGAATAGCGCAGCGATGAGCAGAAGGGATTTGCCGTAGTGCATGGTGACGTCCTTTTACAGGTTGAGTGTCAGGCTTACGGTGAAATTGCGCGGCTCGCCGGGGTTGACCCAGTAGTTGCTGTAGGAGCGCTCGTAGTATTTCTCGTCGAAGATGTTGTTCAGGTTCAGGCCGACCGTGACGTTGTCGCTGGCCTTGTAATGTGCGAGCAAGTCGACGGTCTGGTAGGCCGGCAATTCGAAGTCGCTGCCGGATTCGCCCGAGCGATCGCCGACGTAGGTGAACGCTGCGCCGACGTCTGAACCGCGCAGACGGCCATCCTGAAATTCATAGACGCCCAGCAGACTGCCGCTGCGTTTGGCCACGCCGAGGATGCGGCTGCCGGTGGGAATGGTCGCGTCGCCCTTGGTCACCTCGGCGTCGATGTAGGCGAAGGCGCCGATGACCCGTATCGCGTCGGTCACCTGGCCGCTCACTTGCCAATCGAAACCCTGACTGCGCGCCTTGCCCATGGCGCGGCTGGTGTCGGTGCCCGGATCGAGGGCGAGGACGTTTTCCTTGTCGATGTGGAAGAAGGCGAGGGTGCTGCTCACCCGCTCATCGAAGAGTTCGTTCTTGATCCCCACTTCGTAACCGACACCTTCTTCCGGGTCGAAGGATTTGCCCGATGCATCCAGGCCGTTGTTCGGTTTGAACGAAGTCGAGGCGTTGGCGAACAGGCCGGTATTAGGCGTGAGCTGATAGAGCAGGCCGGCGCGTTGAGTCAGCGCGTCGTGGCGTTGCTGACTTTTGGCGTTGCGGCTGTGATCGTCGATGCGCTGATCGAAGTGCTCGAAGCGCGCGCCGACCATGCCGCGCAGCTTGTCGGTGAAGATGATCTGGTCCTGCAGATTCAGCGCATGACTTTCGACGTGTTCGAAGAAGTCGGTGCCCGAGCGTGCGCCGTTGGGTTTCGGCTGGCCGTAGACCGGCTTATAGATGTCGATGGCGTAGGGGCCGCCAGCAATGGTGGTGACGCGTTCGTCCTTGCGGTAATTCTCGTACTCGGTGCCGATCAGCAATTCATGCTGCCACGGCCCGAGGTCGAACAGACCGCGCAGTTCCAGTTGGGTGATGCTGTCGTGCCAACTCGTGTCGCGTTCGCGCAAGCGGCGGTTGACCGTATGGCCGTCGGCGTTCAGCGCGCGTTGTTCCGTGGCGTCGCCCCAGAGCTTGCCTTCCTTGTAGTGGCTGGCCAGACGCAGTTTCCAGCTGTCGTTCAGATGGTGTTCAAGAGTGGCCTGGAGCAGGTTGTTGTGGTTGTCGATGTTGCCGTCGTTGGGCTCGCCCAAGAACGTCGAGCGCGATACGCCGCTCCATTTGTTGTTCGGCGCCACAACGCCACGATCGAACGTCGAGTTGTGACGGACGATTTCGCTCTCCACCAGCAGCGAGGTGTCCGGGCTCAACTGCCAACTGATCGAGGGCGCAACGAAGACCCGCTGGCTGTCGACGTGGTCGCGAAAGTTGTTGTTGTCTTCTACGGCGAGGTTGATGCGCGAGAGCACATTGCCCTGATCATCGAGGGGCGTGTTGACGTCCAGCGCGGTGCGATAGCGGTCCCAACTGCCGGCGCTGGTTTGCACAGTGGTGAACGCTTCTGGCTGCGGTTTCTTGGTGACGATGTTTACCGTGCCGCCAGGATCGCCCCGACCGTAAAGGCTGGCGGCCGGGCCTTTGAGCACTTCGATGCGCTCGATATTGGCCGCATCCGGCGTGCTCGGGTAACCGCGATTGGCGCTGAAACCGTCCTTGTAGAACTCGGACGTGGTGAAGCCGCGCACGCTGTATTCGTAAAGGGTCAGGCCGCCGAAGTTGTTCTGCTTCGATACGCCGCCAGCAAAATCCAGTGCACGTTCCACGCTGCTGCTGCCCAGATCCGAGAGCACACTGGCCGGGACCACGCTGATGGCTTGCGGAATATCGCGAATCGCCGTGTCGGTTTTGGTCGCACTGGCGGAGCGAGTCGCGCGATAACCGCTGACCGGGCCGGTGGGTGATTCGTAGTCGGAGGTGACGCTGATGGCTTCCAGCTCAACGGGCTGCGGCTCATCGGCGAAGGCGGGATCGCAGAGCAAACCCAGAGTCAGGCCCAACAGTGAGGCCTTTTTGCGAGACGACATGTTATGTTGTTCCAATTGCTAAAATTGAAACAATATAACATGCCCGTTGAGAATGTCTGTTATTCGCGCCGTTGGCGCGAAGACATTTTTACTCTTCTTTTTCTTTCACCGGTGCCGGCGGTGGACGCAGGCCGATTTCAGCGGTCAGCTTCAGTTCCTTGCCGTTGCGCATGACCTGAATTGTCACCTTGTCGGTCGGTTTGATCCGCGCCACCTGGTTCATCGAGCGGCGACCATCGCCGGCGGGCTCGCCATCGATGCTCAGAATCACATCGCCCAGTTGCAGGCCGGCTTTCTGCGCCGGGCCGTCACGGAAGATTCCGGCGACGACGATCCCAGGGCGCCCGGACAAGCCAAACGACTCCGCCAGTTCCTGAGTCAGCGGTTGCACTTCGATGCCCAGCCAGCCACGAATCACCTGGCCGTGCTCGATAATCGACTTCATCACTTCCATCGCCAGTTTCACCGGAATGGCAAAGCCGATGCCTTGCGAGCCGCCGGACTTGGAAAAGATCGCCGTGTTGATTCCGGTGAGGTTGCCGTTGGCATCGACCAGCGCACCGCCGGAGTTGCCCGGGTTGATCGCCGCATCGGTCTGGATGAAGTCTTCGTAGTTGTTCAGGCCCAACTGATTGCGGCCGGTGGCGCTGATGATGCCCATGGTCACGGTCTGACCGACGCCGAACGGGTTGCCGATAGCGAGCGCGACGTCACCGATGCGAATGCTGTCGGAGCGGCCGACGGTGATTGCCGGGAGGTTTTTCAGGTCGATCTTCAGGACAGCCAGGTCAGTCTCCGGATCGCTGCCAATCACCCGTGCGAGTGTTTCGCGACCATCCTTCAACGCCACGACTATCTGGTCGGCGCCGCTGGTGACGTGGTTGTTGGTGAGGATGTAGCCTTCCGGGCTCATGATCACCCCGGAACCGAGGCTCGATTCCATGCGCTTCTGTTTCGGCGAATTGTCACCGAAGAAGCGGCGGAACTGCGGATCCTCGAACAAGGGATGCGCCGGTTTGTTGATGACCTTGGTGGTGTACAGGTTGACCACCGACGGCGCGGCGATGCCCACCGCATCCGCATAGGACACCGGCCCCTGTTGCACGATCGTGGTCTGTGGCGCCTGTTGCAGATTGACGTCGAGGCTCGGCAGCCCGACCCACTCGGGGTAACGCTGAATAATCAACAGAGCGATAAGCACACCGGCCAACAGCGGCCAGCCAAAAAAACGCAGCGCCTTGAGCATTAAGCACGTTCCTGGAAAGGTTGCAGGCGAGGTCAGACCGCCCATAATGTCGCGCATTATACGAGGCCGCGCGTGCCTCTGAACGGGATATTTAGGAGTCTTTCATGGCCGTTGCCCTCAGCACCCTCGTCGAAGAAGCCGACCGTTACCTGGGCAGTGCGAAAATTGCCGATTATTGCCCCAACGGTTTGCAGGTCGAAGGCCGCCCGCAGGTGATGCGCATCGTCAGTGGCGTCACCGCCAGCCAGGCGTTGCTCGATGCCGCCGTCGAGGCCGAGGCCGACCTGATCCTGGTCCACCACGGGTATTTCTGGAAAGGCGAAAACCCCTGCGTCACCGGCATGAAACAGCGCCGCTTGAAAACCTTGCTCAAGCACGACATCAGTCTGCTCGCTTATCACCTGCCGCTGGATCTGCACCCGGACGTTGGCAACAACGTGCAACTGGCGCGTCAGCTCGACATCACTGTTGAAGGGCCGTTGGACCCGAGCAACCCGAAAATCGTCGGGCTGGTCGGTTCGCTGAATGAGCCGATGACTGCGCGGGATTTCGCGCGCAAGGTGCAGGAAGTCATGGGCCGCGAGCCGCTGCTGATCGAAGGCAGCGGCATGATCCGCCGCGTCGGTTGGTGCACCGGCGGTGGCCAGGGTTATATCGATCAGGGCGTGGCGGCGGGGGTCGATCTGTTCATCAGTGGCGAGGCCTCCGAGCAGACTTTCCACAGTGCGCGGGAAAACGACATCAGCTTCATCGCCGCCGGCCATCACGCCACCGAACGCTATGGCGTGCAGGCGTTGGGCGAGTATCTGGCGAAGCGCTTTGCCCTTGAGCACATCTTCATCGATTGCCCCAACCCGATCTGAGCTCACCGCAAACTCCTGTGGGAGCGAGCCTGCTCGCGAAGGCGTCAGACCTTCAATACAAAGGTGCCTGACACTCCGCCTTCGCGAGCAGGCTCGCTCCCACGTTCGGCCCTGACGGCCGAACTGGTGGGCATATTCATATACCCTTTCGATCTAGTTGGCGTCCTGATTAGAAGAGGTCGCTGTGCTAGGATTCTTCGCTCGAACACGGCCCGCTGGCCGTTCATAAGAAAGCTTTCGTGAGTAGCCATGGTCGACAAACTGACGCATCTGAAACAGCTGGAGGCGGAAAGCATCCACATCATCCGCGAGGTGGCCGCCGAGTTCGATAACCCGGTGATGCTGTACTCCATCGGTAAAGACTCCGCCGTGATGCTGCACCTGGCACGCAAGGCGTTCTTCCCGGGCAAACTGCCGTTTCCGGTGATGCACGTCGACACCCGCTGGAAATTCCAGGAAATGTACAAGTTCCGCGACAAGATGGTCGAAGACTTGGGCCTGGACCTGATTACCCACATCAACCCCGATGGCGTGGCGCAGAACATCAACCCGTTCACCCACGGCAGCGCCAAGCACACCGACATCATGAAAACCGAAGGCCTGAAACAGGCACTCGACAAGCATGGTTTCGACGCAGCGTTCGGCGGCGCCCGTCGCGATGAAGAGAAATCCCGCGCCAAAGAGCGCGTGTACTCGTTCCGTGACAGCAAGCACCGCTGGGACCCGAAAAACCAGCGTCCGGAGCTGTGGAACGTCTACAACGGCAAGGTCAACAAGGGCGAATCCATTCGTGTGTTCCCGTTGTCGAACTGGACCGAGCTGGACATCTGGCAGTACATCTATCTCGAAGGCATTCCGATTGTGCCCCTGTACTTCGCCGCCGAACGCGAAGTGATCGAGAAGAACGGCACGCTGATCATGATCGACGACGAGCGCATCCTCGAGCACCTGTCCGAAGAAGACAAAGCGCGCATCGTGAAAAAGAAAGTGCGGTTCCGCACCCTTGGCTGCTACCCGTTGACGGGCGCGGTGGAGTCCGAGGCCGAAAGCCTGACGGACATCATTCAGGAAATGCTCCTGACGCGAACTTCCGAGCGCCAGGGCCGGGTCATCGACCACGATGGCGCAGGCTCGATGGAAGACAAAAAACGTCAAGGCTATTTCTAAGGGGCTGTCATGTCGCATGTTTCTGATTTGATCAGCGAGGACATCCTCGCCTACCTGGGCCAGCACGAACGTAAAGAGCTGCTGCGCTTTTTGACCTGCGGTAACGTCGATGACGGCAAGAGCACCCTGATCGGGCGCCTGCTGCACGACTCGAAGATGATCTACGAAGATCACCTCGAAGCGATCACCCGCGATTCGAAGAAAGTCGGCACCACCGGTGACGACATCGACCTGGCATTGCTGGTCGACGGTCTGCAGGCCGAGCGTGAGCAGGGCATCACCATTGATGTCGCTTACCGCTATTTCTCCACCGCCAAGCGCAAATTCATCATCGCCGACACCCCCGGCCATGAGCAGTACACCCGCAACATGGCCACCGGTGCGTCCACCTGTGACCTGGCGATCATTCTGGTCGACGCCCGTTACGGCGTGCAGACCCAGACCCGTCGTCACAGCTTCATTGCTTCGTTGCTGGGCATCAAACACATCGTCGTCGCCATCAACAAGATGGACTTGAAGGACTTCGACGAAGGCGTGTTCGAGTCGATCAAGGCCGACTACCTGAAGTTCGCCGAAGGCTTGAAGATGAAGCCGACCAGCATGCACTTCGTGCCGATGTCTGCCCTCAAGGGCGACAACGTGGTGAACAAGTCCGAGCGCTCGCCGTGGTACACCGGCCAGTCACTGATGGAGATTCTGGAGACTGTGGAAGTGGCGGGCGATCGCAACTTCACCGATCTGCGTTTCCCGGTGCAGTACGTCAACCGTCCGAACCTGAACTTCCGTGGTTTCGCCGGCACCCTGGCCAGCGGCATTGTGCACAAGGGCGACGAAGTCGTAGTGCTGCCGTCGGGCAAGAGCAGCCGCGTGAAATCCATCGTCACCTTCGAAGGTGAGCTGGAACACGCAGGTCCCGGTCAGGCGGTAACCCTGACCATGGAAGACGAAATCGACATCTCCCGTGGCGACCTGTTGGTGCATGCCGACAACGTGCCGCCGGTCACCGACAGCTTCGAAGCGATGCTGGTGTGGATGGCTGAAGAGCCGATGCTGCCGGGCAAGAAATACGACATCAAACGCGCCACCAGTTACGTGCCGGGCTCCATCGCCAGCATCGTCAACAAGGTCGACGTGAACACATTGGAAGAAGGCCCGGCGAGCGCGTTGCAGCTCAACGAAATCGGCAAGGTGAAGATCGCGCTCGACGCGCCGATCGCCCTCGACGGTTACGAAAGCAACCGCACTACCGGCGCGTTCATCGTCATCGATCGCCTGACCAATGGCACCGTTGGCGCCGGCATGATCGTCGCTCAGCCAGTGGCCCATGGCACCGCCACCCACCACGGCAAACTGGCGCACGTGGCGACCGAAGAACGTGCCCAGCGCTTCGGCCAGCAACCGGCCACCGTGCTGTTCAGCGGCCTGTCCGGCGCGGGTAAAAGCACCCTGGCGTATGCGGTCGAGCGCAAGCTGTTCGACATGGGCCGCGCGGTGTTTGTACTGGATGGCCAGAACCTGCGTCATGACTTGAACAAAGGTCTGCCACAGGATCGCGCCGGGCGTACCGAGAACTGGCGTCGAGCCGCCCACGTGGCGCGTCAGTTCAACGAAGCGGGGCTGCTGACCCTGGCCGCGTTCGTCGCGCCAAGTGCCGAAGGTCGCGAGCAGGCCAAGGAACTGATCGGCAAGGATCGCTTGCTGACGGTCTACGTGCAGGCCTCGCCGACCGTGTGCGCCGAGCGTGATCCGCAAGGGCTGTACGCTGCTGGCGGCGACAATATCCCGGGCGAATCCTTCCCGTACGACGTGCCGCTCAACGCCGACCTGGTGATCGACACGCAGTCGCTGAGTCTGGAAGAAAGCGTCAAGCAAGTGCTGGAGCTGTTGCGGCAGCGTGGCGCGATTTAAGCGTTAGCCATCAATGAAAAGCCCGCCGGTGAGTGATCATCGGCGGGCTTTTTAGTGTTGGGTGATCCTTCCCACGCTCCGCGTGGGAATGCCTCATTGGACGCTCCGCGTCCGCTTCGGCAGGGACGCGGAGCGTCCCGGGCTGCATTCCCACGCGGAGCGTGGGAACGATCAACTGTGGAGCGAGCCTGCTCGCGAAAGCTTTATCTCATTCAACATCTTTGCAAGCTGATCCACCGCTTTCGCGAGCAGGCTCGCTCCCACAGGGGTCAGTGTTTGGGTGGATATTCGCGGTGCATCTGCTCCAGCAACGCATCCTTGTCCAGCCACAGCTGATTGATCCAGCCCTGGAACTGCAATCTATACTCGCCGTCCTGGTCGTAGTTCTTGCCGATGAATGCCGGCGGGATTTTGATTTCCTCAAAATGCACCACCACATCGCGCACATTGCCGCAGAGCAAATCCCAGAACCCTGGACGCCCCGCTGGATAATGAATCGTCACGTTGACGATCGACTCCAGCTGTTCGCCCATCGCATCCAGCACAAAGGCGATCCCGCCGGCCTTGGGCTTGAGCAGGTACTTGAACGGTGACTGCTGCTGCGCATGCTTGCCTTCGGTGAAGCGTGTGCCTTCGACGAAGTTGAAAATCCCCACCGGGTTATGGCGGAATTTCGCGCAGGTCTTGCGCGTGGTTTCCAGGTCCTTGCCTTTCTTCTCCGGGTGTTTTTCCAGGTACGCCTTGGAGTAGCGCTTCATGAACGGAAAGCCCAGCGCCCACCAGGCCAGCCCGATTACCGGGACCCAGATCAGCTCCTGCTTGAGGAAAAACTTCAGCGGTTGAATCTTGCGGTTGAGCACGTATTGCAGCACCAGAATATCCACCCAGCTCTGGTGGTTGCTGGTGATCAGGTACGAGTGCTGATAGTCGAGGCCTTGCAGGCCGCTGACGTGCCAGCGGGTGCGCCGAACCAGATTCATCCAGGCTTTGTTATTGCTGATCCACGCCTCGTGAGTGTGGCTCATCAGCCAACCGGCAATGCGCTGGGTAAAGGCAAACGGCAGGGCCTTGACCAGCGCCACACAGAACAGGAACGAGCACAGCAGAATCGTGTTGAGCGCCAACAGCAGCGAGGCGATCACGCCGCGCACGGGGGCGGGTAGAAAATCCAGCATTTACACATCCATAGGTCGGTTGGCGGC
This sequence comes from Pseudomonas sp. LW8, assembly GCF_041956865.1. NCBI lineage: Bacteria > Pseudomonadati > Pseudomonadota > Gammaproteobacteria > Pseudomonadales > Pseudomonadaceae > Pseudomonas > Pseudomonas sp. LW8. The sequence continues at coordinate 874,512 of NZ_CP168138.1, forward strand.
TTGAATCGCGGTGAGCGCGATGGTGTAGACGATGTCATCGACTTGCGCGCCGCGCGGCAGGTCGTTCACCGGTTTACGCAGGCCTTGCAGCATCGGCCCGAGACTGACGCAATCGGCGCTGCGTTGTACGGCTTTGTGCGTGGTGTTGCCGGTGTTCAGATCGGGGAACACAAACACCGTGGCGCGCCCGGCGACCTGACTGTTCGGCGCCAGTTGCCGGGCGACGTCGGCGTTGGCGGCGGCGTCGTACTGCAACGGGCCGTCGATCAGCAGCGAATTCTGTTGCTCATGAGCCAGCAGAGTCGCCTCGCGGACTTTCTCGACTTCTTCACCACGAGCCGATTCACCGCTGGAGTAGCTGATCATCGCCACCCGTGGAGTGATACCGAATGCGGCCGCCGAGTCGGCGCTTTGCAGGGCGATCTCGGCCAGTTCTGCGGCGCTCGGGTGCGGGTTCATCACGCAGTCGCCGTAGACCAGCACTTCTTCGGGGAACAGCATGAAGAATACCGACGACACCAGCGTGCAGCCCGGTGCGGTCTTGATCAGTTGCAGGGCGGGGCGGATGGTGTTGGCGGTGGTGTTGATCACACCCGAAACCAGGCCGTCGACCTCATCCAGCGCAAGCATCATGGTGCCGATCACCACGGTGTCTTCCAGTTGTTGCTCGGCCATCGGTGCGTTGAGGCTTTTGCTCTTGCGCAGGGCGACCATCGGCTCGACGTAACGCTCGCGGATGTGGTCCGGGTCAAGGATTTCCAGACCCGGCGGCAGCACGATACCTTGCGCGCGGGCGACCGCTTCGACGTCTTCGGGCTTGGCCAACAGCACGCAGCGGGCGATCCCGCGTTCCTGACAGATCGCCGCCGCTTGCACGGTGAACGGCTCGCTGCCTTCGGGCAAGACGATGCGCTTGTTCGCCGCTTGCGCTCGCTGGATCAATTGATAGCGGAACACTGCCGGCGACAGGCGCATCTCCCGAGGCGTACCGCAGCGCTGATGCAGCCAGTTGGCGTCGAGGTGGCTGGCGACGAAATCGGTGATGATCTCCGCGCGCTCGCGGTCATCGATCGGGATTTCCTTGTTCAGGCCATTGAGCAGATTGGCGGTGTCGTAGGAGCCGGTGCTCACCGACAACACCGGCAAACCGGCCTGCAACGCGCCTCGGCACAGGTCCATGATGCGCGGGTCGGGCAGGGTGTCGCTGGTCAGCAGCAGGCCGGCCAGCGGCACACCGTTGATCGCTGCGAGGCTGACGGCGAGGATGATGTCGTCGCGATCGCCCGGCGTCACCACCAGCACGCCGGGTTTGAGCAGCTCGACGGTGTTGCGCATGGTTCGTGCGCAAATGATGATTTTGCTCATGCGCCGGGTTTCGTAGTCGCCCGCGTTGAGCACTTGCGCGCCCATCAGGTCGGCGACGTCGCGGGTGCGTGGCGCATTGAGTTCCGGCTGAAACGGGATGCAGCCAAGCAAGCGGAAATCACCGCTGCGCAGCAACGGCGAATGCTCCTTCAGACGCGTGGCGAAGGCGTCCATGCTCTCGTCGGTCTTGACCTTGTTGAGGATCACCCCGAGGACTTTCGGATCTTTCGGGCCACCGAACAATTGAGCCTGAAGCTCGACACGGCCAGAAAGCTCGGCGAGCACTTCGTTTTCCGGCGCCGAGACCAGAATCACCTCGGCATCCAGACTCTTGGCCAGGTGCAGATTGACCCGCGCGGCGTAACTGGCACTGCGGGTTGGCACCATGCCTTCGACCACCAGCACGTCTTTGCCGACCGCCGCTTGCTGATACAGGGCGATGATTTCTTCGAGCAGTTCGTCGAGCTGACCGTCGCCGAGCATGCGTTCAACGTGCGCCAGGCCTAACGGCTGCGGCGGTTTCAGACCGTGGGTGCGCGCCACCAGTTCGGTGGATCGCTCAGGGCCGGTGTCGCCGGGGTGCGGCTGGGCGATCGGTTTGAAGAAGCCGACTTTCAGCCCGGCGCGTTCAAGCGTGCGCACCAGCCCGAGGCTGATGGAGGTCAGACCCACGCCAAAATCGGTGGGGGCGATAAAAAAAGTTTGCATGGGAATTCTCTATGCAAGGGTGTCAGCCTATGTCTGGCCGACTACCGAAATTCAGTCGCCAAGGTTATCGCTAACCGAGCCTTGTGCACACCAACCGCAGGCAAAGGGTTGACCTGTTTTTTCAATACGTTGCGCCGGATCCAGGACCCAGGCGCGGGTTTGCCACGGCGGCTGGTGGCGCAGGTGCTGGGTGTGGCCACAGGAAAGCTCGACCACCCAATGGCCATCTTCGTCCTGATGAAAGCCGGTGATGGTCGAAACCCGTTTGTCCGGGTTGTGGTCGCTTTCACGCGATTGCTTCGCTAAACTTGGCCTTTCTATATTCTTATGCAAAAGGTCTCGCCCCATGCTGATCGCCGCCAATAAGGCTGTCTCCATCGACTATACCCTGACCAACGACGCTGGTGAGGTCATCGACAGCTCCGCCGGCGGCGCTCCGCTGGTTTACCTGCAAGGTGCAGGCAACATCATCCCGGGCCTGGAAAAAGCCCTGGAAGGCAAAGCTGTCGGCGACGAGCTGGAAGTGGCCGTTGAGCCGGAAGATGCTTACGGCGAATACGCCGCCGAGCTGGTCAGCACCCTGAGCCGCAGCATGTTCGAAGGCGTTGACGAGCTGGAAGTCGGCATGCAGTTCCACGCTTCGGCGCCGGACGGCCAGATGCAGATCGTCACCATTCGTGACCTGGACGGCGACGACGTCACCGTTGATGGCAACCACCCTCTGGCCGGTCAGCGCCTGAACTTCAAGGTTAAGATCGTTGATATCCGTGACGCCAGCCAGGAAGAAATCGCTCATGGCCACGTCCATGGCGAAGGTGGCCATCACCACTGATTTTCTGCGCTAAGCTTCGAGTACTGGAGAGGCGCCTGTGGGCGCCTTTTTAGTCCGCGGCTGTCCTTGGTGGCCTCGCCAAGTGGCTGTTTCGAGTAGAACACGAGAATCCTGGAGTTCGGCATGAGTGCTTTTCACGACCTTAAGTTGACCGGCCTGGATGGTCAGGAGCTACCGCTGGCGCCGTTCAAGGGCCAAGTCGTGCTGGTGGTCAACGTGGCCTCCAAATGCGGCTTGACCCCCCAGTACGCGGCACTGGAAAACCTCTACCAGCAATACAAGGCCAAAGGCTTCACTGTGCTGGGCCTGCCGTGCAACCAGTTTGCCGGTCAGGAGCCAGGCTCGGAAAAGGAAATCCAGGAATTCTGCAGCCTCAACTATGGCGTGACGTTCCCGTTGGCGAGCAAACTCGAAGTCAACGGCCACGAGCGGCATCATTTGTATCGCCTGCTGGCGGGCGAGGGCGCCGAGTTTCCCGGCGACATCACCTGGAATTTCGAGAAGTTTCTGCTCGGCAAGGACGGCCGGGTGCTGGCGCGGTTCTCGCCGCGCACGGCGCCGGATGATCCGACCATCGTGCATGCGATTGAACAAGCGCTGGGCTGAAAAGCAGCATCAAAAGATCGCAGCCTTCGGCAGCTCCTACAGGGAGAACACCAATCTCGTGTAGGAGCTGCCGAAGGCTGCGATCTTTTGCTTTTCAATCTTTTGATCCTTAATCACCAAAATCAATAATGCTGTTCAGAGCTCTCGACTCTCAATATTATCGGCGTCATATCGATTCATGCCTGTCGCCAACGTTTTCGTGGAGCCTCTCGATGCCTGTTCAAGCCCTATTCAAACCGTTCCACCTCGGTGCCCTCGAACTGCCGACCCGCGTCGTCATGGCGCCAATGACCCGCTCGTTCTCCCCGGGCGGCGTGCCGAATTCCAAAGTCATCGAGTACTACCGTCGTCGTGCGGCCGCCGGGGTTGGTCTGATCATCACTGAAGGCACCACGGTCGGCCACATCGCGTCCAATGGCTATCCAAACGTGCCGCAGTTTTTCGGTGAAGCGCCGCTGGCCGGCTGGAAAAAAGTTGTCGACGCCGTGCACGCCGAGGGCGGCAAGATCGTCCCGCAACTGTGGCATGTCGGCAGCGTACGTCGCCTCGGCACCGAGCCGGATGCCAGCGTGCCGGGCTACGGTCCGTCGGAAAAACTCAAGGACGGTCAGGTCGTGGTACACGGCATGACCAAGCAGGACATCCAGGACGTGATCGCTGCGTTTGCCCAGGCTGCCAAAGATGCGCAAAGCATCGGTATGGACGGTGTGGAAATCCATGGCGCCCACGGTTATCTGATCGACCAGTTCTTCTGGGAAGGCAGCAATCAGCGCAGCGACGAATACGGTGGCAGCCTGGCCAACCGTTCGCGTTTTGCCATCGAATTGATTCAAGCAGTGCGCGCAGCTGTCGGTGAGGGTTTCCCGATCATCTTCCGCTTCTCGCAGTGGAAGCAGCAGGATTACACCGCGCGTCTGGTACAAACCCCCGAAGCGCTGGGCGAATTTCTCAAGCCGCTGTCCGACGCTGGCGTGGACATTTTCCACTGCTCGACCCGACGCTTCTGGGAGCCGGAGTTCGACGGTTCGGATCTGAACCTTGCTGGCTGGACCCGCAAGCTGACCGGCAAACCGACCATCACCGTGGGCAGCGTCGGCCTGGACGGCGAGTTCCTGCAGTTCATGGTCAACACCGACAAGGTCGCGCAACCGGCCAGCCTGGAAAATCTGCTGGAGCGTCTGAACAAAGAAGAGTTCGACCTGGTAGCAGTGGGCCGCGCGCTGCTGGTCGATCCGGACTGGGCGCAGAAAGTCCGTGAAGGACGTGAGCAGGATATTCTGCCGTTCAGTCGTGAGGCGTTGATGACCCTGGTTTAAGCAGCGCCAGTTCGACCTTTTCGCGAGCAGGCTCGCTCCCACCCTCTACTGCATTTCATATGACGGAATGCGGTGCCCATGTGGGAGCGAGCCTGCTCGCGAACGCTGTTTCTATGTCGACGCAAATCTATGGTTGTGTCTGCGCCCCAGGCACCACCAACTCCCCCACACAAGCCCCCCGCAAATACCCCTCGAATTGCTCGATAATCGCCGCCCAGCCCTGGCGACTGCCATGCTGCCGCGCATTCAGCCGCACACAACGCAACCGTTCATCTTCCTCCAGCAACCACGCCGCCGCTTCGCAAAACGCCTGCTCATCGCCGGGCATTGCCGAAACGCCGTTGTAGCCATGGCGAATATGCTGCGCCGCCGCCGCCTGGTCATAGGCAACAACGCCGAGTCCAGAAGCCAGGGCTTCCAGCACCACATTGCCGAAGGTTTCGGTGAGGCTGGGAAATACAAACAGATCCCCTGAGGCATAGTGCGCCGCCAGTACTTCACCCCGCTGCGCGCCGCAGAAGATCGCTTCCGGCAATTCTTTTTCCAGCGCCGAACGCTGCGGGCCGTCACCGACCACGATCAGCTTCAGATGGCGCTGTGGATAAGTCGCAGACAGGGTTTCAAAGCAGCGTTTGAGCAGGCCCAGATTTTTCTCCGGGGCGAGCCTTCCTACGTGGATGACCGCGATATCCGTGTCAGAGAGCCCCCATTGCTCACGCAACGCGCTCTGACGTTTGCTCGGATGAAACAACTGGCTGTCCACACCCCGCGACAACAACGCCAGCCGCTCGAAATGCCGCCGCTCCAACTCCAGGCGCTGACTGGCGCTCGGCACCAAAGTCATTGCCGAACGATTGTGAAACCAGCGCAGGTAGTGGGTAAGCATCCGCGTCAGCAGACCGAGGCCGTACTGGCTGGTGTATTGCTGGAAGTTGGTGTGAAAGCCGCTCACCACCGCAATCCCCAGGCGCCGTGCGGCGCGCAGTGCTGACAATCCCAGCGGGCCTTCCGTGGCGATGTACAGCACATCGGGGCGCTGGCGTTTCCAGCGCCGCAGCAGTTTATGCATCGACGACTGGCCCCATTGCAGCCCCGGATAGCCCGGCAGCGGCCATCCGCGACACAGCAACAGTGCATCGTCTTCGCTGCGTTGTGGATCACCGGCCTGGCGCGGGCGCACCAGCTCCACCTGATGCCCTCGTGCGCGCAAACCCTCGCACAAGCGGCCAAGGGTATTGGCCACGCCGTTGATTTCCGGTGGGAAGGTTTCGCTGATGAGGGTGATATGTAGAGCTGTCGTCATGACCTCAGTGTCGGCTGAGGCCATGTCGACGTTGTGACATTTGGATGATGGATTTGTGACGCGGTCAGTGCTGTATCACCAGATTTTCGGCACCACGTTCACGCACCCAGAACAACGTCGCCCCGGCTACCGCCGCCGGCATCATCAGGATGTTGACCACCGGAATCAGCAACACCAGATAGACGATCCCGCCAAAACTCATGCTCTGCCAGCGCTTCTGCCGCAGCCAGGCGAGCATCTCGTTCCAGCCGAGTTTGTGGTTGTCCGCCGGGTAGTCGATGTACTGGATGGCCATCATCCACACGCCGAACAGCAGCCATAACGGCGCGGCGACGATATTTACCACCGGGATGAACGAAAGGATGAACAGGCCAATGGCGCGCGGCAGGAAGTAGCCGAGCTTGCGCATTTCCCGGGAGAGGGTGCGCGGGATCATCGCGATCAGTTCGCCCCAGCTGAACGCCGGGAAATCATCGGTGCCGCGCACCACCACTTCAACTTTTTCCGCGAGGAAACCGTTGAACGGTGCGGCAATGATGTTGGCGAGCATGGTGAAGGTGAAAAACACCATCAAGGCCACGAGGACCACGAACAGCGGCCAGAGGATATAGCTGAGGAAACTCAGCCATTCAGGCAACGAGGGCATCAGCGTGTCGACCCACAGGCTGAACTGGTGGCCGGCCAGATAGATCAATCCGACGAACAGCACCAGGTTGATAGCCAGCGGCAACAACACGAACAGGCGCAGGCCAGGGCTCAGGACCAGTTTGAGGCCTTCGCGCAGGTATTGCGGGCCTGACAGAACAGGGGCGGGCATAAGGTGCTCCGAAGCAAGGGAAATCGCGCCGACGTTACCGACTTTGCCCCAGCGGCGAAAGCGCGGCAGAGCAATCGACATTCACTGTAACAAAGAGGTCTATCTCGTCACCGTCTCGGCATAGAGACCACCTATGAGCTGGATTGTTAAACCGTATTTCCTTAATCTTGCCCCCCTCGATACGCTGCACCCAACTTTTTACAGGACTGTCGAGTTCAAGCCTTCCCCAAGGTGTCCACGGTCCTTTTTTATTCCGCCGGCCGTCCGGCGTCCGCGCCAGATTTTTTCATGGCCGGCCAACAGGAGCAGATTCATGTCTGAAGTCCGTCATTCGCGAGTGATCATTCTCGGTTCCGGCCCCGCCGGTTACAGCGCTGCGGTCTACGCGGCCCGCGCCAACCTCAAGCCACTGCTGATTACCGGCATGCAGGCCGGCGGTCAACTGACCACCACCACCGAAGTCGACAACTGGCCGGGTGATGTTCATGGCTTGACCGGTCCGGTGTTGATGGAGCGCATGCGCGAGCACGCCGAGCGTTTCGAGACCGAGATCGTCTTCGATCACATCAACGCCGTGGACTTCGCTGCCAAGCCGTACACCCTGACCGGCGACAGCGCCGTCTATACCTGCGATGCGCTGATCATCGCCACTGGCGCCAGCGCCCGTTACCTGGGCCTGCCGTCGGAAGAAGCGTTCATGGGCAAAGGCGTGTCGGCCTGCGCAACCTGCGACGGTTTCTTCTACCGCAACAAGCCGGTCGCCGTGGTTGGCGGTGGCAACACCGCTGTCGAAGAAGCGCTGTACCTGGCCAACATCGCCAGCACCGTGACTTTGATCCACCGCCGCGAAACCTTCCGCGCCGAGAAGATCCTGATCGACAAGCTCAACGCTCGTGTGGCTGAAGGCAAGATCATTCTCAAGTTGAACGCCAACCTGGACGAAGTCCTCGGCGACAACATGGGCGTGACCGGTGCGCGCCTGCGCAACAACGATGGCAGCTTCGACGAGATCAAAGTCGACGGCGTGTTCATCGCCATCGGCCACACCCCGAACACTTCGCTGTTCGAAGGCCAGTTGACGCTGAAAGACGGTTACCTGGTTGTGCAGGGCGGCCGTGAAGGCAATGCGACGGCCACTAGCGTCGAAGGCATCTTCGCTGCCGGTGACGTGGCTGACCACGTTTACCGTCAGGCCATCACCTCGGCCGGCGCCGGTTGCATGGCGGCACTGGACACCGAGCGTTACCTGGACGGCTTGCAGAACGCCACGTTCTAAGACCGCAGGGCATAAAAAAAACCGGCCAGATTGGCCGGTTTTTTTGTGCCCGAGATTCGCAGTCGCCACGCATCCAGGTGGGAGCGAGCCTGCTCGCGAAGCGGTGTATCAGTCGACATCATCGATGAATGTCAGTCCGTCTTCGCGAGCAGGCTCGCTCCCACAGGTGTTATGTGTGGCTGTTGGGGATCAGCGGCGGGTCAGGGGTTGGGCGCTGAACTTCACCCCGGCCAGGCCGTGCTTGATCAACGCGCGGATATTGCCGTGATCGCTGCCCTCGGGCGTCGCCAGGACCGAACGGTAATGCTCGCCGAAAGCCAGCAGCGCTTCTTCATCGCTCAAGCCTTCCAGCAGTGCCAGACCCAGGGTCTTGCACGAGCCTTCGTTCTGCCCGGCAGCGTTTTCCACGCCGCCGTTGTTGAATGCTTGCGGCTGGTAGTCATAACCGGCGGCGATGAACGCCAGGGTGTCGGCGAAAGCATGCTCGCCACTCTTGAGGCTGGCGCGCAGGGTGTTCAGATCAGTCATTGGGTTTTCCTTTGGCAAACGCTGCTTGCTGCTCGGCGCTGGCTTCTTGCTGGTATTGGGCTTTCCACTCGGCGTAGGGCATGCCGTACACCACTTCGCGGGCGTCATCGAGGCTGACCTCGATCTGACGTTGGTCGGCTTCGGCCTTGTACCATTTCGACAGGCAGTTGCGGCAGAACCCGGCGAGGTTCATCAGGTCGATGTTCTGCACGTCCTTGCGGCTGTCGAGGTGAGCGACCAGTCGGCGAAAGGCGGCGGCTTCGAGTTCCAGGCGTTGTTGCTCGGTCATAAGGGGCTCTTCGAGACAGCTTCAAGCGGCAAGCTACAAGCTGCAAGATTGAATTGTGGGGGGCGTTAGATTAACGCTTACGGCTTGAAGCTTGAAGCTAGCGGCTCGCTGCGAGCGTAATCGATACCGACTCGGCGAAGCGCAGGGCGTGCGGTTTGTCGACTTCGACTTCGGCGTACAGCACCGATGCATTGGTCATCACTAGATCGAGCAATTCCTGAGTCAGGCGTTCGAGCAGGGCGAAGCGGTTGCCTTCGACGTGGGCGATGATCGCTTTGGTGATGGTGCGGTAATTCAGCGCGTGGTCGATGTCGTTGTCACGCACCGCTTCCTGCGCTGCGTACAGAATGGTCAGGTTGATCAGCACATCCTGCTTGTTGAGGATTTCGTCCTCGTTGATGCCGATAAAGGTGCGCAGGCGCAGATCCTTGACCCGGATGCGCGCCATTCCCGGTTGAAGTTGTGGCATTGATTTGCTCCGTCCAGTCTATTGCAGGCGTTCAGGTGGATCTTACTCGACTCGCGGCTGAAGCGGGACGGCCTATTTGACGTGCCGGCCGCCGTTGACGGTCAGGGTCGTGCCGGTGACATAGGGATTGTCGAGCAGATAGCGCAGGCTCTGGTAGATCACCTCGCTGCCGGGCTCGATACCCAAGGCGGACTTGGCCAGCGCCTTGGTGCGGTACGCCGCGTCATCGTCGGGGTTGAACAATAACAGCGCCGGGGCGATGCCGTTGACCTTGATGGCGGGCGCAAAGCGCGCGGCAAACGACAGGGTCAGACTGTCGAGCCCGGCCTTGCTGGCGCAATAACCGATGTGCTTGCTGCTGCCCTTGCGGGTGACGTCGTCGCTGATGTGAATGATGTCGGCAGGTGTCGAGCGTTGCAGCAACCCGGCGCAGTGCAGGTTGATCAGGTAAGGCGCGAGCATGTGAATGTTGAACATGCGATTGAAGGCTTGTGCTTCGCTGCCCTGGGTTTCCGCCAGCCATTCGGAGGCGTTGTGCACAATCGCGCGCAAAGTGTCGGTGTGCGCTTTCAGTGAATCAATGAAGGCCAGTATTCCTGCCTCACTGGAAAAATCCGCGAACAGCGCTGTCGCGCCGAGATCGCGAAGGGCCTGTACGCCCGGTCGCTCGGTGCGGTAAGTGAAAATCAGCGGGTGGCCATCCTCGATCAAGCGCTGCGCGCAGTGCAAACCGACACGCTGGCCGGCGCCGGTGATGAGGATCGGGGCTGCGGAATCTGGCATGGGCGGCTCGCATCGCGGTTGAAGCGAAAACTATAACAGGCTCGCCGCCCGCTGCAGATCAGCGATTCTGCGCCGACGGTGCGCCAGCCAATGGCCTCGTCGGCGTGCTGTTCAACCAGTTCGCCAGCAGACGCGTCGACAACGGGATGAAGAAATACACCATCAGCGGCGTCAGGCACGCCGTGCCGATCAAGATGCGCGGCAACAGGCTCAGCTCAGCGAGGAGCGGGCCGAGGGCAAAGTTGAATATCAGCGACACTGGAAAAAACGCCAGCCAGATCGCCACGGCCTGTTTCCAGCGCGGCGGGCGTTGGCCGGCAGCACCAAACCAGCCTTCAATGCCGCTGACCCGGTGCTCTTTAGGGTGTTCGAACAAATCGCTGCCGCGGTTCAGCCAGGCGGTACGCGACGCCGAGTATTCCCACACGTGCAGGGTCTGCTCATCGACAAAGCGGAAGATAATCTGGAATTCGTTGTCACCGGGCGGTGGCGCGAGGACGCCGGAGCCGAGGTAGCCGGGGAAGTCGGTGGCCAGTTGCTCGCCTTCGCGCAACCATGCAATGAGATCGTGATAGCGGCCATCAGCGACGCGACGCGCTACCATCAACGTAACGGGGGAAGTAGACATTTTGTATCTCCGTATTTCGAGTGCGTCGTTCCGGGTAAGAACTTCGCCTGACGCAGGCCGGGGTAGAGGCCTGCGCTTTACGACAAGCAAGGATTATTCCTGAATTTGCCGATTAAACCAGCCACTTTCGTCGCAGATCACTACTTGAAGGTTTCCAGTCCATCATGTTTAAAATGGGATCCAATGAACCGACATGGAAGTTGACCGCCAGATGCCTGTAAACACGGACACTCGCCCGGCTTCAACAGTACTCGGCACGATCGAGCGCGAAGAGCTGTTTCCCATCCGCGAAGTGGCGCGCCTGACCGGCGTCAACCCGGTGACCCTGCGTGCCTGGGAGCGCCGTTATGGACTCATCCAGCCGACGCGCACCGAAAGCGGGCATCGTTTGTATTCAATGAACGATATCGAGCGCGTGCGCAGCATTGTCGACTGGATCGATCGCGGCGTGGCCGTGAGCAAAGTCGGCAAGATCCTGGCGAAGACAGAGCCTCTGAAGGTGCTGGCAAACTTTATCCCCGATGACCATGTGCAGGCTGATTACAAGCAATGGCAGGAGCAGGTTCAGCAGGCGGTCAGTGCGTTCGACGATCAGCAGCTGGATCGCGTCTACGGGCAGATTTTCTCGTCGTACGCGCTGCCGGTGGTGTTCGAAGCCATTCTGATGCCGTTGTGGCGTCAACTGCTGCAGCGCCAGGACGCTTTCGGGCAAACCAGCGAATGGTTGTTTCTCGACGGATTTCTCAGGGTGCGTGTACTGCAGCGCATTGTCATGTTGCGGGGTGCGCAACCGCGCCGGGTGATTGTCAGCGCGCTCGCGGGGCAGTGCAGAGAGCTTGAGTTGCTGGTCGCGGCGTTGTTTCTCAGCGGCAACGACTCTGGCGTGCGGGTGCTGACCACGGGCCAGCCGTTCGATGAACTGACGCTGGTCTGCGAAAAGGTCAAGCCTGACGCACTTGTGTTGTTTTCCAATCATGCCCCCGGTCCAGAGCTGCCCCGGCGCCTGAATCGTCTGGCACTGAGCCTCGATTGCCAATTGATGTTGGCCGGCGATGCCTCGGAACTGGCCGAAGACAGTCTGGCCGGTTCATCCGTTGCATGTCTGGGGAATGAGGGCGCAACGATGCGTCAACGCATGAAGCAATTCATGGCAGGCAAGCTGGATACCTGAGACTCAGGCGTGCAGGGCGGGGTGGGTCAGGCGATGCTGTTGAAGGATGAACTGGCGCAGGCGCTCGGTTTCGTCGGCATCGGTCTGGCTCAGTTCGTAAGCGAAGAAACCTTGCTCGGTTTCACGCTCGAAATGGCCGCGCAACGAGATGCGCTCATAACCGGAAGGGCTGAACCACAGGGCGAAATGTTTCGGTGGTTTGGTCTTGTTGCGCACTTCCAGCAACACACCTTTGTGCGACACCTCGTGCACCCACAGCGTGCCGGGCTGGCCTTTGGCGTTTTCCAATGCCACCGGCTCTTCCAATACCAGGCGCCACGGCCGCACCATCGGGCCATCTTCATAGATGCTCGGCACCCCGAGACGCAGATGCAGTGCGTGGAACTCGTCTTCCACCAGATGCAGCGGGAAAGTCATCTGCTGATTTTCGAAGTTGGCCTGGATCGTCACCTGCTCGTGAGCAGCCAGACGTGTCAGCAGGTCACGGATCTGCGAACCACCATTAACCAGCAGACTCGACGTCGCATCCCGCACGTTCAGTTGCGGGTTGTGCTGCATTGTCTGGATGAAATCCAGCTCGTCCTGGGTGAGGAGGGCGTCGCGCTGCATGGCTAACTCGAAGTGAATAGTTACAAAGTCATTGGTGATTGTAGTTAATGACCGTCAGTTCGCGGTTTTGTTTGCGCCGTTCGTCGCTTTGAGTGCCGCCAGCTCGCTTTGCAGCGCCGCCACTTGAGCTTCCAGCTGCGCAACCCGCTGCTGCGCCTTGACCTGAACCGTTACATCCTTCTGCACGCCGATGAAATAAGTCTGCCCGTCCTCGGCATTCTTTACCGTCGACAATGACAATTCGTTCCAGAACGGCGTGCCATCCTTGCGGTAGTTGCGCAGAACCTCACGACACGAGCCGCCTTCGCGCAATGTGTCGCGAATCGGTTGCAGACTGAGTTGATCACGGTCCCCAGCCTGGAGGAAACGACAGTCCTGATAAAGGATCTCTTCGCTGCTATAACCGGTCATGCGCTCAAAGGCGGGGTTGACGTAGATAAGAATGTTATCTCGGTCACCTTCCTTTTCGGCGACGACGATTCCTTCGTTTGAAGCATTGATCACCATTTGCAGCAGACGGGCGTTGATCATCCGAGAATCCCTTCCGTTATGTCAGTGGCAGGCATTCTAGAAGAAAGCCGCGGACTGTCTATAGGCCATCAGCTTCCATTGAGAGCCAATCGCAACTTCGCAGCATGGGCTGTTACTATCGCGGCTCTTTTTTTTCAGTTCCAGGATCAGATTGATGAAAGTCGCCATCCTCTCAGGTTCAGTCTACGGCACCGCCGAAGAAGTCGCCCGCCACGCCCAGAACCTGCTGAAAGCCGCCGGCTTTGAAACCTTCTACAACTCGCGGGCCGCGCTGGCCGATATTCAGGCGTTCGCTCCTGAGGCTCTTTTGGCCGTCACTTCGACCACTGGCATGGGCGAGCTGCCGGACAACCTGCAACCGTTGTATTCGATGCTGCGCGATCAGTTGCCTGCTTCGTTGCGGGGCCTGCCCGGCGCGGTGATTGCGCTCGGTGACGCCAGCTACGGCGACACCTTCTGCGGCGGTGGCGAGCAGATGCGCGAACTGTTTGCCGAACTGGGCGTAAACGAGGTTCAGGAAATGCTGCGCATCGACGCCAGCGAAAGCGTCACGCCGGAAACCGATGCCGAGCCGTGGCTGGCGCAGTTGATTGAAGCGCTCAAAGGCTGATTGCGGGCAATAATCGCTGCACCTTATAAGCGTTGTTGCATTGCAACGGATCCAGGCTGTTTGCCCGGCTGACTCGTTCAGTCATCAAGCTGGCTGCCAATGCAACTACGCGATGCCCTGCGCCTGACTAGACTGCTGACACGAGCAGAACAAGAAGAACGCAGAGGTGCATACAGTGAGCGTAGCCCCCGTCCAATCGTCGCCGAACGTCAAAGATCAGGTCAGCGCTGCCGAGTGGCAGACCCGCGTTGATCTTGCCGCCTGTTACCGTCTGGTCGCGCTGCACGGCTGGGACGATCTGATCTTCACGCATATCTCGGCCAAGGTGCCCGGCACTGAAGATTTCCTGATCAATCCGTTTGGCCTGATGTTCCACGAGATTACCGCCTCAAGCCTGGTGAAAGTCGATCAGGCCGGCAACAAACTCATGGACAGCCCCTACGAAATCAACCCCGCCGGCTATACCATTCACAGCGCCGTCCACGAGGTGCGCCACGATGTGGTTTGTGTGCTGCATACGCACACCGCGTCAGGCGTTGCGGTGTCGGCGCAAAGGCAGGGGGTGTTGCCGATCAGTCAACAGTCGTTGTTCGTGTTGTCGAGCCTGGCCTATCACGCCTACGAGGGCGTGGCCCTGAATCATGAAGAAAAGGCGCGCCTGCAAGCCGATCTCGGCGACAACAGTTTCCTCATGCTGCACAACCACGGTCTGCTCACCTGCGGCGGGACTATCGCCGACACTTTTCTGATGATGTTCACTTTCCAGCGGGCCTGCGACATTCAGGTCATGGCGCAGACTGGAGGGACCGAACTGATCGCCATCGAACCGCAGATTCTCGCCGGCGCCAAAGCGATGATTGCCGGCGTCACCAAGAGCGCGCAGGGCATGGGCGGCGCGCTGGCGTGGCCGGCGCTGCTGCGCAAACTCGACCTGCAGGATCCGGGGTATAAATTCTAATGCCACTTGCCGAGATTCCTTTGTGTGTCTGGCGCAAGCGCAGCCGGACTTTTGTCTTTCGTGGCCAGTCGATCCGCTACTGGACAGTCGGGCAGGGTGAACCGTTGCTGTTGATTCACGGTTTCCCCACCGCCAGTTGGGATTGGCATTACCTGTGGCAGCCACTGGCCCAGCGTTATCAGGTGATCGCCTGCGATATGCTCGGTTTCGGCGATTCGGCGAAACCGCGCAATCACACCTATAGCCTGCTGGAACAGGCCGATCTGCAACAGGCGCTGCTCGCCCATCTGCAGGTTGAACAAGCGGTGCATATTCTTGCCCACGACTATGGCGACAGCGTTGCTCAGGAACTGCTCGCGCGGCACTACGAAAAGCGCATTGAAGTGGCCAGTTGCGTATTCCTTAATGGCGGTCTGTTTCCGGAAACCCATCGTCCGCTGCTGATGCAGAAACTGCTGCTCAGCCCGATTGGCTGGCTGCTTGGTCGCGCATTCAGTCGTGAGGCGTTGGTCAAAGGTTTCCGGCAGATCTTCGGCCCGCAGACCCAGCCAAGTGAAAGCGAGCTGGATGATTACTGGAGTCTGGTCGACAGCAACCACGGCCCGCGCATCCTGCATAAATTGATCACTTACATTCCCGAGCGCCGGGTGCAACGTGAGCGCTGGGTGACGGCCATGCAGCAGGGTGACATTCCCTTGCGGGTGATCGATGGCGCATTTGACCCGATCTCCGGCGTGCACATGGTCGAGCGATATCGCGAACTGATCCCTGATGCAGACACCGTGCTCTTACCCGGCATTGGCCACTATCCGCAAACCGAGGCGCCGGTGCTGGTACTCAAGCACTATCTGGCGTTCCGCGATCGTCTGGTATTGCCTCCGCGCAAAGTGGCGTACTCCTGATTCTCGCCGAGAGCACGGGCTCTCGGCGTCCTGACACTCGATCATCCCTCAGCCTTATCGCGCACCATTCAGCCGCAGCCGTGTTCGTTGTGACCCAAAGCGCCGTGCCTGACACTCGGGGCAATATCCCTTGGCCTGCTGGAGTTGCCGCGATGAATGAACCTGTGCGTTTCGAAGATAAAGTCGTGATAGTGACCGGCGCCGGTGGCGGCCTCGGTCGTGCGCATGCGCTGCTGTTCGCCAGACAGGGCGCCAAAGTGCTGGTCAACGATCTCGGTGGCTCGACGCAGGGCGAGGGCGCCAACGCTTCGGCTGCCGACCGCGTAGTGGCGCAAATCCGCGAGGCCGGCGGTATTGCCGAAGCCAACCACGACTCGGTGACTGACGGCGACAAACTGGTACAGAACGCCCTTGATGCCTTCGGCCGCGTCGACGTCGTAGTCAACAACGCCGGGATCCTGCGCGACAAGTCGTTTCACAAGATGGACGACGCCGACTGGGATCTGGTCTATCGCGTCCACGTCGAAGGCGCCTACAAGGTTACCCGTGCCGCTTGGCCGCATCTGCGCGAGCAAAACTACGGTCGCGTGATTTTCACTGCATCGACTTCAGGCATCTATGGCAATTTCGGCCAATCCAACTACGGCATGGCCAAACTCGGGCTGTACGGGTTGACCCGAACGCTGGCGATCGAAGGACGCAAGAACAACATTCTGGTCAACGCCATCGCCCCGACCGGCGGCACGCGCATGACCGAGGGCCTGATCCCGCCGCAAGTATTCGAGCAACTGAAGCCGGAACTGGTCAGCCCGCTGGTGGTGTATCTGGCCAGCGAGCAATGCCAGGAAACGTCCGGCCTGTTCGAAGTCGGCGGCGGCTGGATGGGCAAGGTGCGCTGGGAGCGCAGCCTCGGTGCCGGCTTCGATCCGCGCGAGGGGTTCTCGCCGGAAGACGTCGCGGCGCACTGGCAGCAGATTTGTGATTTCGAAGGGGCGGCGCATCCGAAGGACAATATTGAAGCGTTGAAGGAAATGATGGCGAATTTGCAGAAGTATTCGATTTGAAGGTAACGGAGCCACCAGCCTTCGCGGCTGGTGGCTCCAGTTTTCAAATGTATCTTTGTTCTGTCATGAACTTGGGCGGCTTCCAGTTAGGTCCTTTGATAGCGAGGCCCTTTTCCCCCTCCAGCAAAATCCCGGCAGCGAAGAGCCGAGAGTACGACGCTTCCAGGGTCCCATACTCGTTGATCAGGTCTCGATTGTGGCGTCTGATCATCATGTCCAGATGTGGCGTTGCCTGAAGTAACGCGAACACAGTGACTATGTCATTTCATCTCCAGTCTCGTCTGGGTTGAAACCACGCCCGCTGTGCTTTCCCTTTTCGGTTGCCCCCTCATAAGGACTACTGAACACCACATAAAGCGGCTCTATCCCCGAATCAGCCGGAAACACGATGATGAATCGATCCCAGCCTTCGACCAGGATCGGGTTCAGATCCAGCAGCCCTTCAACCGGAAAAATGGAAGCGCCGGAATAGGCGGGCGAATCGGTATCCGCTATTGGCAAGGCGGTCGATTGGTCTCCCGGCGAGATAGCCGGAGTCCAGGTCAGCAAGTCGGTGGGCGAGTTCGATAGCGCGATCTTGTATAAGTCGTTGACCAGATCGTATGCGGCATTGAGAACCAGCACACTTGAGCGAATATGGAAGTCATCGCTCATAGCGACGAACACTTGCGTGCCAGCCCCGAGTCGCCTGACCCCTAGCCCGACCTGCATCTCCAAAGTGCCCTGCCGGTCTGCGATTTCACGCAGCGTCTCGGCCGGCTCGGACGACAACTCGGCCAGTGGAACGCTCATCGCAAAGCGTTCGCCGTTGCCCAGAGGTGACGGCATCAACAGTGCTGCGAATCCCATCAGTACCGGACTGCCGAACAGCGCCGTGCCCGTCGCTGTCAGGGTCGCTTTTGCCGTACGTAACGCATTGAGTATTCCCGCCGAGGTGGCCGGGCTGAGCGGGACGGCTGTCGAAGCGAAAGAAACGGCCGGGCCGTTGCGGGCCACTGCTCCATAAGCCGGAAAGACATGCTTGCGTTCCTCCTGTAACCGAGCCTGTTCTGCCGCATTGGCCAGCGCCGCTGCTTCAGCTTTGGCTTGTGCCTCGGCCTGGGCGATTTTCAACGCAGCCAGCCGCTCTTTCTCCCGAGCTTCAGCCTCAGCATTCAGGCGCGCGGTCTCAGCCGCCAGTCGAGCCTGTTCGGCATCCCGACGCTGTTTCTCCGCCAACGCGGCCAGACGCGCCTGTTCGCGTACGCGGATTTCTTCCTGCTCTCGGCGCACCGCTTCGGCAATGTCACGCTGGCGCGGATCCAGTTCTAACGGTGGAGGCTTTGGCATATTCATATCCTTGTGAATGTGCGTTTTCACTCGCTCGAAAGTGCGCACGGGTGGCGATGACATCCGTGTCACCAGCGAATGGTTGAGGTGTTTCAAGTTACATCAGAGTGGCGGTAATCAAATCCGAGAAGCCCGTCGGTAACAGGGCGTTATGTCGAAAGGGTTTTCGCGGGTTTTCATCGATGCAGAGGGAATTCGTCCGAGCTTCGAAGAAATGTCTGACGCGCTGATCGGAAGCGCTCCCGAACCGCTAACCAGCCTTTTTAAACGCCCATAAAAAAGGCCGCTGCAAACGCAGCGGCCAAGGTAAGACGTTGGATCAAGGAGCTACAAATCAACGTCAGTGAACACCGGGGCGGTAAACCGAAAACATCGATTCATCCAGAATCTGTAGCCAGTCGCTCGCGATTCAGCGTGGCGAGCTTGGCGCTTTGCGGCGTGTGCCGGGGAAGCGCGCTCAGAATAAGGTCTCAAGCCTGTAGGAAAAATACCGATTCCAGACATGCACTGTTACGGGGCGCGCAACAGTGGCGTGCGCATGGATGGCGCTGATGACGCGCTATCCAGCCAGTCCATGAACCGCCCCAGGCCCCGCCGTACAAGGCCATTCATCCTTTCGAGCGACAACGCAAATACCTCCTTGGTGCGCTTATCGACCGCTTCACCCGGCAGTAGGGTGGGGCCTTCTGTCACTCACCGGGGAAGACGCATGACAAAAACAACAATGCGCGCCATCTTCACACCGCAGGCGCTGGCCGCTGCGGTGGCTCTGGGTTGCGGCGCCCAGGCGCACGCGGTCGCCTTCAATATCGGCGAAATCGAAGGCACCTTCGACTCGTCACTTTCGGTCGGCGCGAGCTGGGGCCTGCGCGATGCCGACAACTCGCTGGTCGGCACGGTCAATGGCGGCAGCGGACAATCGTCCACCGGTGATGACGGGCGCCTGAATTTCAAGAAGGGCGAAACCTTTTCGAAGATCTTCAAGGGCATCCATGACCTCGAACTGAAGTACGGCGATACCGGCGTGTTTGTGCGGGGCAAATACTGGTACGACTTCGAACTCAAGGACGAAGACCGCGAGTTCAAACAGATCAGCGACAGCGGCCGCAAGGAAGGCGCCAAGTCTTCCGGCGCGCAGATCCTCGATGCCTTCGTCTATCACAACTACGCCATCGCCGATTTGCCCGGCACCGTGCGGGCCGGCAAGCAGGTGGTGAGCTGGGGTGAAAGTACCTTCATCGGCAACTCGATCAACAGCATCAACCCGGTCGACGTCTCGGCATTCCGCCGTCCCGGTGCCGAGATCAAGGAAGGCCTGATTCCGGTGAACATGCTGTTTGGCTCGCAGAGCCTGACCGACAAACTCTCGGTCGAAGGCTTCTACCAACTGGAGTGGGACCAGACCGTTCTCGACAACTGCGGCACGTTCTTCGGCGTCGACGTGGCGGCGGACGGTTGCAACAACGGCTACACCGTCGGCAGCCCAGCGGTGGCGCCACTGGTGCCGCTGACCACCGCGTTCGGCCAAGGCATCCAGGTCACCCGCGAGGGCGTGGTGATCCCCCGTGGCGGCGATCGTGATGCGCGCGATTCCGGGCAGTGGGGCACGGCGCTGCGCTGGCTCGGCGACGACACCGAGTACGGCCTCTACTTCATGAACTACCACAGCCGTACGCCGACGGTCGGCACCACCACGGCGGGGCTGTCGACACTGGCGGCGTTGCCAGGCATGGTCGGCATTGCGAACGGCCTTGCGCCTGGCAGCGGTGCGGGGCTGGCGCAGAGCGTGATGCTCGGGCGCGGTCAGTATTACCTCGAATATCCGGAAGACATTCGCCTGTACGGCGCGAGTTTCTCCACCACCCTGCCCACCGGCACCGCATGGACCGGCGAGATCAGCTACCGGCCGAACGCGCCGGTGCAGGTCAACACCAACGATCTCACCCTGGCGCTGGTCAACCCGATTGCCGGCGGCACCGCATCGCCACTCGCCACTTCGCCGGGTGCCGACAACAAAGGCTACCGGCGCAAGGAAGTCACGCAAATCCAAAGCACCCTCACGCACTTCTTCGATCAGGTGCTCGGCGCCGAACGCCTGACCGTGGTCGGCGAAGCAGCGGTGGTGCATGTCGGTGGTCTGGAGTCACGCAGTGAGCTGCGTTATGGCCGTGATTCGGTCTACGGCCAGTACGGTTTCGGCGGCGACACCGACGGTTTCGTCACCTCGACCTCGTGGGGCTATCGCGCCCGGGCGATTCTCGATTACGCCAACGTCATCGGCGGGATCAACCTCAAGCCCAACCTGTCGTGGTCGCACGACGTCGCCGGTTACGGCCCCAACGGACTGTTCAACGAAGGTGCGAAAGCCATCAGCTTCGGCGTCGATGCCGACTACCGCAACACCTACACCGCGAGCCTGAGTTACACCGACTTTTTCGGTGGCGACTACAACGTCCTCGAAGACCGTGACTTCGTGGCCCTGAGCTTCGGCGTGAACTTCTGATCTGCCCGAGAAGGATGACTGCAATGCGCAAAACGATTCTGCAATGTGGCGTGCTGGCCTTGAGTCTGCTGGCCGCCAACGTGATGGCGGCGGTGTCGCCGGATGAAGCGAACAAGCTCGGCACCAGCCTGACCCCGCTCGGCGCCGAGAAGGCCGGCAATGCGGACGGTTCGATTCCGGCCTGGACCGGCGGCATCCCGAAAAACGCCGGTGCGGTGGACAGCAAGGGCTTCCTCGCCGACCCGTTTGCCAACGAAAAACCGCTGTTCACCATCACCGCCGCGAACGTCGAGCAGTACAAAAGCAAGCTCTCCGATGGCCAGGTGGCGATGTTCAAACGCTACCCGGAAACCTACAAGATTCCGGTCTACCCGACCCACCGCACTGTGGGCGCGCCGGCGGAAATCTATGAGTCGGCCAAGCGCAGCGCGCTGAACGTCAACGCAATCAACGACGGCAACGGCCTGGCCAATTTCACCGGCAACCGCTACTACGCCTTCCCGATTCCGAAGAATGGCGTCGAGGTGCTGTGGAACCACATCACCCGCTACCACGGTGGCAATCTGCGGCGGATCATTACCCAGGTCACGCCGCAGACCAACGGCAGCTACACGCCGATCCGCTTCGAAGAAGAGATCGCCGTGCCGCAACTGATGAAAGACATCGACCCGGAAAAAGCCGCCAACGTGCTGACCTTCTTCAAGCAATCGGTGACCGCCCCGGCGCGGCTGGCCGGTAACGTGCTGCTGGTGCACGAAACCCTCGATCAGGTGAAGGAACCGCGTCTGGCGTGGATCTATAACGCCGGTCAGCGCCGGGTCCGGCGCGCGCCGCAAGTGGCCTATGACGGCCCGGGTACAGCGGCCGATGGCCTGAGGACTTCCGACAACTTCGACATGTTCTCCGGTGCTCCGGATCGCTATGACTGGAAACTGGTCGGCAAGAAGGAAATGTACATTCCCTACAACAGCTACAAGCTCGACTCGCCGAAGCTCAAGTACGACGACATCGTCAAGGCCGGGCACATCAATCAGGACCTGACCCGTTACGAACTGCACCGCGTCTGGGAAGTGATCGGCACGGTGAAACCGAACGAGCGGCACATCTACGCCAAGCGCCATATGTACATCGACGAGGACAGCTGGCAAGTGGCACTGGCCGATCACTACGACGGTCGCGGGCAACTGTGGCGCGTTGCCGAAGGTCACGCGCAGTACTACTACGATCATCAGGCTCAGGCTTACACGCTGGAAGCGCTCTACGACATCATTGCCGGCCGCTACATTGCGTTGGGCATGAAGAACGAAGAGAAGCACAGCTTCGAATTCGGTTTTGAAGCCAAGGCTGCCGATTACACACCTTCGGCCCTGCGCGCCGAGGGCGTGCGCTAACGGCTCTGCTGTACCGCTGGACAAAAGGCGACCGCACGGTCGCCTTTTTTATGGCCATCAATCAGCGTGCTGAATACTCGTCAACAAGGGCGCGGGAGAGGGCTAGGGTGAGCGCACAACGATAAGAAGGCTCACCCGATGACCGCCATGACCCCGTGCCTGGATCGACCCGGATTTTTGCCGAGGCTGTCTTCACATCATCAGCCTCGCAGTCGCTTGACTGCGCCTTTGCTGACATCGAACGCACGGGTCAGGCTGTTGTGCGCGCCCGCAGGCAGCGGCAAAACCGCACTGCTCACCGAATGTCTTCTTCAGGTGCGCGCGGAGTGCGAGGCAATCTGGCTGCCGCTGGCGGGAGCAGCGCTCAGCGCCGATGAATTTCGCCTGCGTCTGACGCGGGCGCTCGGGCTGGTCGAAGGCCTTGACGATACGCAGCTGATGGCGGAGCTGGCCCATTGGTCGAGGCCGACGTCGCTGTTTATCGACGATTACAGTCGGCTGCCGGATCCGGCTGTGGATGCTCTGCTGGATCGCTTGCTGGCGGTCAGCAGCCCGGCGCTCACCTGGTGGATCAGCACTCGCCGCCGGCCGCAGTGCAACTGGCCGCGCCTGTTGCTCGATGACGAACTCTACGAATTCGAGAGCGCCAGCCTGGCGCTGACTCACGATGAAGTTGTATCGGTGTTGCACCATTTGCCGCCTGACCAGGCGGACCGCGTCGCCACCCGTATCATCCAGCGTACTGGCGGTTGGTGCGCGGGGGCGCGCATGGCGCTCCTGCAGAAATGCGACTGGTCGCAAAACCTGCAACCGCAGCAGCGTGTCGACACTCTGCTCGATTATCTGCAGCATGAACTGTTCAGCAACCTGACGCCGGAGCAGGACGAGGCATGGCGTGTGCTGGCTCACCTGCCACGGTTCAATGCGCCGCTTTGCGAGCATTTGTTCGGCGCCGGCGAAGGCGCGCGGCTGCTGCACGATCTGCAGGTGTTGGGCTGCTTTATCGAGCCATGGCAGCAATCCGCTGACTGGCTCCAGGTGTTCCGCCCGCTGTCGCGAATCATCCAGGAGTCGCACTGGCCGTGTGCGCGTTCCTGGCACCGGCGCGCCTGTCAGTGGTTCAGCGCGACGCAGGATTGGCGAGCGGCGTTCGAGCAAGCGTTGTTGGCCGAGGAATACGAAACTGCCGTCAGCCTGTTGCAGCATTTCGGCTTCGAAGACTTGTTCGAAGACCAGACCGTCGTCCTGCTGTTGCGTTTGCACGAGCAGCAAAGCCAGCAGCTGACCCTGATGACACCACAGCTGATCGTGCTGGTCACGGGCGCCTTATTGTTTGCCGGCCGGTTCGAACAGGCCGGGCAATGCCTGGCTCATCTCGGCCGCTTCATGCCGCAGCCGACAGCGCAACTGGAGCAGCAACTGCTGGCCCGCTGGCAGGCGCAACAGGGATGGCTGTTTCACCTGCAAGGGCAAATGGAGCCGGCACGCGCCTGCTTTCAGGAGGCTTTGTCTGCGCTGGCTGACGAGGCCTGGCAGGCGCGTCTGATGTGCCTGTCGGGACTGACCCAGCAGGCGTTACTGTGCGGCGAGCTGGATCAGGCACATGCCCTCAACCGCGAGGCGCTCTGCCTGGCGCGGGCTCATGGCTCCTTGCTGTTCGAAGGCTTGCTTGAGCTTGACCATGCGCAATGGCTCGAGCAGCGGGGCGCGCCTTTGCGTGCCGAAAGCCTGCTGGTGGAGATCGAGCACTTGCTGCGCCAACGCGCCACACTGCCCGTGCCGCTGCTCGGCCGGATTGCCCTGCGGCGTGGACGACTGGCGCTGTGCATGGGCCTTGAAGCGCAGGCTGCGCAGTTGTTCAGCGAAGGCCTTGAAGATTGCCTGCGCAGTGCAGACAAACGAGTCTTGTATGGCTATTTGGGGCAGGCTCAACTGGCCGGCAATCGCGGCGATTATGCCTGCGCTTTCGAACGCCTGCGCGAGGCCGAAAGGGTCATGCAGCAGCGGCAGATTCCCGATACGGTCTATCGCGGTGTTGTGTTGCAGGTGAGCAGCCAGTTCTGGTTGCAGCAGGGCCGACCGCATCTTGCGCAAGAAGCGTTGAGCCGACTGTTACGGCATTACCGGGGACCTTCGGCGTTGCAGGCGCCACCCGCGACGTTCGAACTGATTATTCGCATCGAATACCTGCTGGCCTGCGCGAATGCGCAATCGGTCCCGGACGAAAGCGCTCTGTCAACCATTGAGCGATTGTTGAAGCGCGCTCAGGCCAAAGGCATGTTGGCGGCGGAAACGGAATTGTTGCTGGCCTTCGCCCAGTTGGCCGAAGCGCACGGTGACACGGCGGCGGCGCAGCAAGCGTTCCAGCGAGCCGCAACGCTGGCGGAGCGTTGCCGATTGCAGCAAGCCGTGCGCGAGTGGGAATTACGCCGAGGTAGCCTCACTGGGTCTGGCAAGGAGGTTTCTGCCTGGCCACGGGAAAACGATGATCAGGCGCCTGGCCTCAGTCGGCGCGAACGCGAAGTGCTGATGTTGATTGCTCAAGGGGCTTCTAATCAGCAAGTTGCCGAGCAACTGTTTATTTCATTACATACAGTAAAAACCCATGCGAGGAGGATTAACGGTAAGTTGGGTGTAGAACGCAGAACCCAGGCTGTGGCGAAAGCCAAGTTGATGGGGATACTGGTTTAGTTTTGTAAATTTCAGTAGCACAACATGGTGTTTGTTGTTGGGTGGCATGTTTTGTAATTTGTTCGAGCTTCATGTCGGCTGAAAAAGAAACTACCTTGCAATTATCGGCGGTGGCTGCACTTGCAGCTCTGGATAATCAAGTAAGGAAAGTTTGTGGACAAGTTATATAAAAGTTTGATGCGTGGTTCTTTCGGTGAGCAGGTTACCTGGCCGGAAGAGTGGGAAAAGGCAACACAGGCTAAAACAGATCTGTTCAAGATCATCGACGCCATGCCGAGCGTGCTGGATATTCTGCGCAACATGCTTGAAGGTGAATTGAAGCGTCTGGGCAAAACAGTTGATATCGACAAGGTCTATATCAATACGGATCCTGCTTTCCCTGCCGATGAAAATCGGCCATCAGGCACTCTTTGGGAGGTGACGGTTCATTGTCTGAATAACCATGTAAGTCCTGCCTATATTATGGGGGGCGATGGGGTTTTTGTTCTGCCGGATACGTTCAGTGAGCAATTCAAAGTCAAGGTGCTCAATACCATTGTTGTTGAAGATCTGATCGCTGCTGTAACTGCCGGACTGGAAAAAACATTGCGAGCCGAGATCGCAAAGTTCTGGGCTGCGCCAGCGAAACCCGTCCATGCCGACAATGCACCGCTGTCGAACAAACAGGCTTTCATCAAGGCCTATGCCGTGGTCACCGGTGCAGAGATGTCGCTGTCGGTCATGGCCAACAATTTCGATGCCCGATTGGGCGAGCGATTCGCTCATCTGCTGGAAGCAGATGCCGGTCGCGCAGCGTTTGAAGTCAACCTGCAACCGGCACAGGATTATCTTCTGGTGCGCCAGCCCTGTTTCGTTCTGGACAACGCCGAGCGTGCGGTCGCAGAGATGCAACTGGTCAACGAGTCGACTTCCTATCTGCTGCACACGCCGGAAAACGGCTTCGAGTTCTTTGAAAGAAATACCGATTTGCACAGCAAACTTCAGCAGAGACTTTCCCTGCGTAGCGAGCAGATCAGTTATCCAAAAGCCACGCAAAGTCCTCATGTCTTTTGTGTCGACACTCACCTCAAAGGTCAGCTTGAAAATGTTTCATCCTTGATCAGGGGCCGGGAACAACTGGAAAAACCACTGATCTCCATGCTTCAGGAGAATCAAGGCCTGCATGTGCTGCGTTACGGTATCGACACCCGTTTCTATCTGCTCTGGGCGGCACTGAAGCGCACCGACTGGCCGCTTTGGCTGCATGCCGCTGGTAGCGATGTTCAACAACGTTATAGCGAGCTTGAAGAATCCAAAGACCAGTATGAGGCTGCATATTCGAGCGCGTTCGATACGTGTTTTTCTTTCAAGGACTATGTGCTGCGCACGTTCTCCGCATGGGCGCAGAGGGCCTTTGACGAACGCCTGGATCCTGAAGCGATCAGTGTCCATAGCTCGTACACTTTGCAGATTGCCGGACGGACCATCGAGCAGGAAGAAACCCGGACGCTGACGGAGTTTCTTGTTTTCGGTCTGCACGACAATGGTTACAAAGCGACTCTGACCATCATCGGCGCTCCCGACGGAAGTCGGCTGACGGCAGTAGCGCTTGAGCAGTGGCTGGAAAATCGTAATCTGCGCCTGGAGTTTACCGGCAGTCTTGCATACTCGCCGTCGGTTGCTTGGCAGGAGGCCTATCGCAACTATCTCTTCAGCCAGATGGAGTTTGCAGTTTTTGTAGCTCGCCAGTCCGGGAAGCTGGATTCCACCGATGCGAACATCATCGCGCGAGCCATGGCCAACGACCCTGCGGTGACTATTCAGGGCTTGAAAATCAGGCTGCAAGTCCCAGCATTGAAAGATGTTCTGATGATTTCGGCCAAAGAATACGCACCGTCGCTGATGTTGGTCAAAACAGCTGACGGGCAATTCGAACTGCAGAAATTTTCCGATATCTACGCGGCGAACCGCTGGCTGGAGTCGGCATTGTCGGCGGATCGTGAATACGCCGCATTGATGATTCATCCCGACTACCTGCACGAGGCGGGTGAGTTGCTTGGCAGCGCTGGTACTCAACTGAGCTACCGCTACACGCTTGATAGCCGGCCGGTCGATCTTTATCTGAACGCCAAGGCACCTTTGGCGGACTACGTAAATGTCGCCTACCGAGCCGAAGTTGCGCTGCACAAGGCCATTGCACCGGCAGCTTATCGGGCGCTTGGCATTGAGGGGCGCAAGCGCTATTCGCGTCTGACAACCGAACTCAAGGCGCTGTCCACGGTTGATGCAAGAGACAATGGTTTTCCGACATTCGAGCAGTTCACCTATGACGCGGTGAAAGCCCAGATAGAAGACCTATTGCGTTCGCGCGGCAGCAACATTTCGGTCAATCCCGACCAGATCATTATTCAGACCGAAGAGTTTCGTAAGAGCGTTACCGACGTCTTGCTTGAGGGACTCGCTTTCGAAGCGGATCATCCGGCCTATGAAACCAAGTACAGCCCCAAATATTACTTGGTGAATGGACATCCCCTCGTTGAAAAACTGGATATCCGGGATTTGTCTTCGCTATCGAAAACCTTCCGCCCTGGTGACCGATACAGCGCGATGCTGGAAGAGCAATATCTGAACAAGGCTCATCCTGATTACGCTTTCAAGCGCGCGGTACACGCCCGGAAAATCCGCTGTGAGATGTATCGCAATGCGTTTGCCGATTTCACCAACGGCAGATTATCGACAGAGTCTTTCTCTGCTGTCCAAGGGGTCATCGATAACCTGAAAGAGAGTGGCGGTTATCAGTCGGTAGGGACCAGCACCGCCGAAGGTGATATCGGGCTGTATAAATTCAATATTGGCGCGCTGGGTCTGACGACTCCTGGGGACCGCGCGGTTGGCGGCGTTTATATTTTTCGACTGAAGTTGTCGTCAGGTTTCTTCGACTTGCTCTATACGCCTGACGCACCGGATCAAGTCAACTTCCGACCGATCGCTGAGTTCATTCCTTCGATTCGTTTTCGAAAAGGCCCATTCAGGAGCTATTACAGCGAGCGGATACTGCTGGTTGACCAGAAAGTGACCAATGACTACTTCGATAATCTGGTCGCAACGGTTGATACCCGACCGGTCATTCGCACACAGCAGCGTTCGTTACTGCCCGATCTGTTCACTTTCCATGACGAGCGAGTGCGCCGTGTATTGAGTGACATCGACGAACGGACCACCAGTCTCAACGAAATAATCGCCAGTGTGGTTTATGAAAATCTGTTGAAGGCCGCAAACATTGTCAGCCTGCTGGTGCCACCCGTAGGCACTGTGGTGGTGGCTGTGCAGGTGATGAAAAGCATCTACGACGCGTCGCAGTCGCACCGGCGCGGTGATTATTCCGCCGCGCTGGGGCATGTGCAGGATGTATTGAGCGGACTGCTGACATTGGGTCAGGCTGCAGCGGCGGGGGCGCCGGCTAAAGAACTTACCCGTGCGCAACGCTCGTTTCTCAGTCTGTTTGAAGACGCCCGCACGGTCGCGGAGCTGGTTACGTATTACACCGGCCATGAAGACCCCGCCGATGAACTGATCGGGTTCTTCAAGTCACTGATGCAAGAGGCTGAGTCTGCATTAAGCAAGACCACGGTTCGCTGAGCCGTTTCGAGCGCTCATAGTCTGATTTATCTTTCGTAACCCATGCGCCAACTCACGGCCCGGGTCGCAGCCAACAACCGCTGCGCCGCCGGGCCGTTTTCGTCGGCGTGGAACAGTGAGGTCGGGCCGACGATGGTCAGCACCGCAGCGATCTGGCCGACCGCGTTGAACACTGGCGCAGAAAGCGCATCCACACCCGGCATCAACAAACCATGCACGTGATGCAGACCGCGTTCGCGGATCTGTTCACACAGCGCTGCATAGGCTTTTTCGTCCTTGAGGGGATGCTTCTCGACAGCGATCTCCTGCTCGCGCAATTCATCGGTTTCCCGGTGCGGCAGGTAAGCGCTGAACACCAGCCCGGTGGACGAGCTGAGCAGCGGCAGCACCGAACCCAACTGCGTCACCACCGTCACCGCGCGCACCGCCGGTTCAATGTGCACGACGGTTGCGCCCTGATTGCCCCACACCGCGAGAAAGCAGGTTTCGTTGAGTTCATCGCGCAGCTCGGACAGCGGCAGGGCGGCAACTTTCAGCACGTCCATGCTGTTGAGCGCGGCCAGGCCCACGCGCAGTGCTTCGCGACCGAGGCCGTAATGGTTGGTGGCGGTGTTCTGTTCGGCAAATCCGGAGGCTATCAACGCCTGCAAATAGCGATGCACCTTGCTTGCCGGCATCTGCACATGTTCGGCCAGACGCGACAGCGAAGTCGACGGTGACAACTCGGCCAAAGCCTTGAGGATGTCGGTGCCGACTTCGGCGGAGCGGACTTTCTGTTTGCCGTTGCTGTCGTTGGTTTTTTCCATGGGGCTGGCGGTTCCGGTTCGAATGGGCGTCTTTATAGCTTGACGCTGGATAGCGAGCAAATTACGTTATGCGTAATCAGATTACGATAATAACAACCCCGGCGTGCCGAGACCTCTGAGCCAGAGCGATGGGCCACTGCCGACTCCCTGTTCAGGAGGCTCCATGAACCCCGATTCAACCGCGCAGGACCTGGTTTACCAGTCCGGCTTCGGCAACGAATTCAGCACTGAAGCGTTGCCCGGCGCGCTGCCCGTTGGCCAGAACTCTCCGCAGAAAGCCCCGTACGGCCTGTATACCGAGCTGTTCTCCGGCACCGCCTTCACCATGCCGCGCAGCGAAGCGCGGCGTACCTGGATGTACCGGATTCAGCCGTCGGCCAATCACCCGGCGTTCGTCAAACTGGAGCGGCAACTGGCCGGCGGACCTTTGGGTGAAGTGACGCCCAATCGCCTGCGCTGGAATCCATTGGAGCTGCCGACCGAGCCAACGGATTTCATCGATGGTCTGGTCAGCATGGCGGCCAACGCCGGTGCCGAGAAACCGTCTGGCATCAGCATTTATAACTACGCCGCCAATCGTTCGATGGAGCGGGTGTTCTTCAACGCCGATGGGGAAATGCTGCTGGTGCCGCAACTCGGTCGCCTGCGTATCGCCACCGAACTGGGCGTACTCGAAGTGGCGCCGCTGGAAATCGTCGTTCTGCCGCGTGGCCTGAAATTTCGCGTCGAACTGCTCGATCCACAGGCACGCGGCTACCTCGCCGAGAACCACGGCGCGCCGCTGCGCCTGCCGGATCTGGGGCCGATCGGCAGCAACGGTCTGGCCAATCCACGGGATTTCCTCACCCCGGTCGCTGCCTACGAAAACCTGCAGCAACCGACTACTCTGGTACAGAAATTCCTTGGCCAGTTGTGGGCCACCGAACTCAATCACTCACCGCTCAATGTGGTCGCCTGGCATGGCAACAACGTGCCGTACAAATACGACCTGCGCCGTTTCAACACCATCGGCACGGTGAGTTTCGATCATCCCGATCCTTCGATCTTCACCGTATTGACCTCGCCGACCAGCGTGCACGGTCTGGCCAACCTCGATTTCGTGATCTTCCCGCCGCGCTGGATGGTCGCCGAAAAGACCTTCCGGCCACCGTGGTTCCACCGCAACCTGATGAACGAATTCATGGGCCTGATCCAGGGCGAATACGACGCCAAGGCCGAAGGCTTCGTGCCCGGTGGCGCTTCGCTGCACTGCTGCATGAGCGCCCACGGCCCGGACGGCGAAACCTGCACCAGGGCGATCAACGCCGAGCTTGCACCTGCAAAAATCGATAACACCATGGCCTTCATGTTCGAGACCAGCCAAGTGCTTCGTCCAAGTCGTTTCGCCCTCGAATGCCCACAGTTGCAACCCAGTTACGACGCTTGCTGGGCGACGCTGCCCGCCACGTTCGACCCGACCCGGAGATAACCCATGACACAGAATTCCATCCCCCGCAGCTGGGTCGCTTCGGCCAACGGTCACAGCGATTTCCCCTTGCAGAATCTGCCGCTGGGCGTGTTCAGCCTCAAGGGTTCTGCGCCGCGCGCTGGCGTGGCGATCGGCGAGCACATCTTCGATTTGCAGGTGGCGCTTGAGGCCGGTCTGTTCGACGGTGTCGCACGCAGTGCGGTGGAAGCCATGCACGGCGGGCAGTTGAACGCGTTCTTTGAACTTGGCCGTGAGGCGCGGGTTGCCCTGCGCGAACGCCTGATCGAACTGTTCAGTGAAGGCAGCACCCTGCGTGGCAACATCGAAGCGCAAGGCGCGAAACTCTTGCCGTTGGCTGCCGATTGCCAGATGCACCTGCCGGCACGGATCAGCGATTACACCGACTTCTACGTCGGCATCGAGCACGCGCAGAACGTCGGCAAACTGTTCCGCCCGGATAACCCGCTGCTGCCGAACTACAAGCACGTGCCGATCGGTTACCACGGTCGCGCTTCCACGGTGCGAGCGTCCGGCACCGACGTGCGCCGGCCGAAAGGCCAGACGCTGCCGGCCGGCCAGACCGAACCGGTATTCGGTCCATGCGCGCGTCTGGATTACGAACTGGAACTGGGTATCTGGATCGGCCAGGGCAATGAGATGGGCGAGCCGATTGCCATCGGTGACGCTGCCGAGCACATCGCCGGTTTCTGCCTGCTCAACGACTGGTCGGCGCGGGATATCCAGGCTTGGGAATACCAGCCACTCGGCCCATTCCTGTCGAAGAGTTTCATCACCAGCGTCTCGCCGTGGGTGGTGACGGCTGAAGCACTGGAACCATTCCGCACGGCGCAACCGGCCCGCCCTGAAGGTGATCCGCAGCCGCTGCCGTATCTGCTCGACAAGCGCGATCAGGATGGCGGCGCCTTCGACATCGAGCTGGAAGTGCTGTTGCGTACCGAAACCATGCGCGAGCAGAACCTGCCCGCCCATCGCCTGACCCTGAGCAACACCCGCTACATGTACTGGACCGTCGCGCAAATGGTCGCGCACCACAGCGTTAACGGTTGCCAGTTGCAGGCCGGCGATCTGTTCGGTTCGGGCACTTTGTCCGGCCCGGAAAACGGCCAGTTTGGCAGCCTGCTGGAGATCACTGAGGGCGGTAAGAAACCGATCGAACTGGCTTCTGGCGAAGTGCGCAAATTCCTTGAGGACGGTGACGAAATCATCCTGCGTGCCCGCTGCGCCCGCGACGGTTTTGCCTCGATCGGCTTCGGCGAATGTCGCGGCACCGTGATCGCTGCGCGCTGACAGGAGCGGCTTATGGATCTCTATGGCTATTACCGTTCCACTTCATCGTACCGGGTGCGGATTGCGCTGGCGTTGAAGGGCCTCGATTACCAGGCGTTGCCGGTCAACCTGATCGCACCGTCGGGCGGTGAACATCGGCAACCGGCGTATCTGGCGCTCAATCCGCAGGGCCGGGTGCCGGCGCTGCGAACCGATGACGGCGCGCTGCTGATTCAATCGCCGGCGATCATCGAGTATCTGGAAGAGCGTTACCCGCAGGTGCCGTTGCTGCCGGATGATCTGCTGGCGCGCGCGCAGGTGCGCGGTGTGGCGGCGGTGATCGGCTGCGATGTGCATCCACTGCACAACGTCAGCGTGCTCAATCGCCTGCGCCAGGCGGGGCAGAATGAGGCGCAAGTGGTGGAGTGGATCAGCCATTGGATCAGCCAAGGGCTGGCAACGGTGGAGCAGTTGATCGGCGACAGCGGTTTCTGTTTTGGCGAATGGCCGTGCGTGGCAGATGTGTATCTGATTCCGCAGTTGTATGCGGCTGAGCGGTTCAACGTCAGCCTGGAGGCGTATCCGAAAATTTGCCGTGTGGCTGCGTTGGCGGCTGAACATCCGGCGTTTATCAAGGCGCATCCTGCCAATCAACCAGACACCCCGTAATTCCTGTGGGAGCGAGCCTGCTCGCGAAGACGGAGTGTCAGTGGCCTTTCATTCAGCTGACACACCGCTTTCGCGAGCAGGCTCGCTCCCACACAGGTTTGTGTGGGCCTCAAGGATGGTGGCAGCCTGCGGAAGGTAGTTAATGCACGACGGAGTTGGGCGGCAGATGGCCGAGGCGTTCGGTCAGGCGCAGGCGCTGGATCGGGTCTTCGCTGAGCAATAATGCATGCTCCAGATCGAAGCGTTCAGCGTTCGGGCAATCCAGCCGTTGATACAGACTGGCCCGGGCCATGTAATCGGAGGCCTTCGCATCGCCCAGTTCGAGCACTCGTTCTGCGTCGATCAGCGCGGCGATGTGATCGTCGTGGGTCAGGTGCAATTGGCGCAGGTTGCGTGACAGACGTTGCAGCATCTGCATTGGCGTTGCGCTCAGCAAATGTTCGGCGCTGAGCTGCATGTTCGGCCCGTATTGGCGTTGCAACAGTTCGCGACAGTCATTGGGATACAGTCGCCGCCCGCCGCAAGGGTCGAGCAAGTGGTCGGCGCCGGGTACCCGCAGCAGAAAATGTCCGGGGAAGTTGACCCCGACCAGAGGAATCTCCAACCCACGCGCCAATTCCAGTGCGATCAACGCCAATGCCAACGGCTGACCGCGTTGGGTGTGCAACACGCGATGCAGCAGCGCCGCCTGCGGGCGCAGCGGCAGGAAATCATCCTGCGCGAAACCGAGATCGACCATGCGCCGCAACAGCGGTTGTGCCAGTTCGCTGACCGGCAGCATCGGCAGCCCATAGCTGACGCGTAGTTGCAGATCCTTGAAGGTGTTCAGCCATGTCTCGGGTTCGAGGGTTTTGTCGTGCTCGGCACTTATCCACAGCGCAGCTTCCAGCAGGGCTGGCGGTGAACGATGCAGGCATTCGAAAAAGCGTTGGCGCGCACTCATCTGAATCTTCCTCCAATGCCTCGTTTTAGCCCCGTCCGGGTTGTTCGTCCAGTGTCGGGCTCACTGAGCGCGAGTTATAGCGGCGCAGCATTGTCCGCTCGGCGGCTCATGCCGGTGCGCGCCAGCAATTTTCAGGGGCAAGCCTATACTGGCGTTCTACAAGAAGTGATTCGGGAGCCTGTCGATGTTCGCTCTCATGCAAAGCACTCGCCTGGAATCGCTGCACCTGAGCGTGGACCCGGCCACCGGGTTGAAGGCGGTCATTGCCATTCATAACAGCCATCTGGGGCCAGCCCTGGGCGGGTGCCGTTACCTTGCCTATCCCAACGACGAATCTGCGGTGGAGGACGCCATTCGCCTGGCGCAAAACATGAGCTACAAAGCGGCGCTCGCCGGCCTCGCGCAAGGTGGCGGGGTGGCGGTGATCGTGCGCCCGGCCCATGTCGAGAATCGCGCCGCGTTGTTCGAGGCTTTCGGACGTTGCATCGAGCAACTCGACGGCCGCTATATCACCGCCATCGACAGCGGTACTTCAGTGGCCGACATGGACTGCATTGCCCAGCAGACCCGCCACGTTACCAGCACCACTTCGGCAGGCGACCCGGCACCGCATGCGGCCATGGGCGTGTTCGCCGGCATTCGCGCCACCGCGATGGCGCGCCTGGGCAGCGACAACCTCGAAGGTCTGCGCGTTGCCATCCAGGGGCTTGGCAATGTCGGTTTTGCGCTGGCCGAGCAACTGCACGCGGCAGGCGCCGAGTTGCTCGTCAGTGACATCGACCACGGCAAGGTGCAACTGGCGATGGAGCAGCTCAATGCTCACCCGATCGCCAACGACGCATTGCTCAGCACGCCGTGCGACATTCTCGCGCCGTGCGGGTTGGGCGGGGTGCTTAATAGTCACAGCGTTTCACAGCTGCGCTGCTCGGCGGTGGCCGGTTCGGCGAACAATCAACTTTCCCATCTGGATGTGGCGGATCAACTGGAACGGCGCGGGATTCTTTACGCGCCGGATTATGTGATAAATGCCGGCGGGCTGATTTACGTTTCACTGAAACATCGCGGTGAGGAGTTGCCGACGATTACGGCGCATCTGTCGAAAATCAGTTCGCGGCTGACCGAAGTCTTCGCCCATGCTCAGGCGGAAAAACGTTCGCCGGCGCGGGTGGCGGATGAGTTGGCCGAAAAGGTTTTGTATCGCTGAAAGCAAAAGATCGCAGCCTTCGGCAGCTCCTACATTCCGAGTGCAGGAGCTGCCGAAGGCTGCGATCTTTCTAATTACTTCGGCGCTTTCGCTGGTTTGGCTGGCTTCGCCGGCGCCTCATCAGGTTCTGCCGCTTCAGCTTTTTCGACAGGCTCGGCCGGCGCATTGATCAGCTCCGACAGCGCATCGGGCTGGCTCTTGAACGCTCTGGCGAACACATCGCGATTCTTCGCCATGTAGATCCCGGCTTCTTCCACTTGCTGTTCAGTCAGGGACGGAACGGCTTTTTGCAGCACATCGGCCAGATATTCGGCCAGTTCGAGCATTTTGTCATGACGATCAGCTTCGGCTTTATCCATGAACAAGCGCTCCAGATCTCGGCTGCTGCGGTATACCACTTCGACGGCCATTCACCACCTCACATGCCTTCACATTAAGTTGTCTTGACGACTACTGTATCCATATACAGCGAAAAGGATAAGCGAATCCCTGCGCCATGGGTAGTGGCTTTTCAATGTAGACCGGATTTGGGGTTTGTCAGGGGTACGGTGTGGCTGCTATTCGCGAGCAGGCTCGCTCCCACGGGGATTGTGCAAAGCCGCGAGCCTGCGACCAAACGCCACGGCGCGGGATTTGCGGCGGATCGCCATGATGCGTGGCCCTGAACCTGCATGAAAACCGTTGCTACAAGGCGCGCGCGCAAAACCGTCACGTGCGATACGCATCATCCGCCCGAAACGGGCTAAGGAAACTCATCGTGAAAATAAATTGGGCCGAGAAACTGCGGCGTAACGTGCATCAACTGGCCGAGTCCCTGGGCAACCTGTTCGTCGAAACCTTTCACTATCTGGCGCTGTTCGCCATCGGTGCGGTGACAGCGTGGGCGGCGGTGATGGAGTTTCTCGGGATGCTCGAAGTCGGGCACATCAAGATCGATGACATTCTGTTGCTGTTCATCTATCTGGAACTGGGCGCGATGGTCGGGATTTATTTCAAGACCAACCACATGCCGGTGCGCTTCCTGATCTACGTGGCGATCACTGCACTGACGCGCCTGCTGATCTCCAACGTCTCGCACCACAACCCGCCGGACATGGGCATTATCTACCTGTGCGGCGGCATTCTGCTGCTGGCGTTTGCGATCCTGGTGGTGCGTTACGCTTCGTCGCAATTCCCCTCAGTGAAGATCGAGAACCCGCAGCGCAAGCTCGGCACGGGCTCCAGCGAACATCCTGAAGTGGAGAAGGGCGAGCTTTAAAGGCCCGCCGCCTGGCCGGGCTGGCCCTTGACGCGTGGCGGTGGCGGGGTCAGCCCGGCGCCGCTGGTCATGGCTTCGAGAATCGACATGGCGCTGTGACCCTGTTCGATGGCGATGCCGAACTGGATGCTTTGCACCAGCCTCTTCAAACGCTCGGGATCGTTGCGCTGTTCGGCGCTGATCATGCGCTTGGCCACGATGCGCCCCGCGTTGGACAGCGTCAGCATGATGCTGCCGTCCAGGCCCTGAATGCTCAGATTGATCTGATAGTCCGGCGCGAAAGCATCGGTAATGATCTGAAATGGGTTGTCCATGATGCGTCACCGCCTGATTGAACGTGCAGTTGTTGACCGGCCATGATCTGATTTGGTTCGCAACACCAGACCACTGGCATCTCGTTCGCTGAGGTTTGCAATGTCCGTTTGCCTCAAGGGTGATGTAGCAAGGGGCATGCCGGAAAAATTGTCGAACAATAAACACGGCGAAAAAAACGGCGAGCCTCGGGGCTCGCCGTTTTTTGTAGCGCGTTTTCAGGGCAGGAATGAGCGGATGATCGCTGACAGTGCAGTCAGGCCGATCAGCACTCCACCCAGTTCACCGCCAGCCCGCCCCGCGAGGTTTCCTTGTACTTGTCGTGCATGTCGGCGCCGGTGTCGCGCATGGTGCGAATCACCCGGTCGAGGGAAATAAAGTGATTGCCGTCGCCGCGCAGGGC
Source organism: Pseudomonas sp. LW8 (assembly GCF_041956865.1). Lineage (NCBI taxonomy): Bacteria > Pseudomonadati > Pseudomonadota > Gammaproteobacteria > Pseudomonadales > Pseudomonadaceae > Pseudomonas > Pseudomonas sp. LW8. The sequence continues at coordinate 911,159 of NZ_CP168138.1, forward strand.
CATTTGCGTGGCGTTGATCGCCTTCACCGCCGCGATGGCATTGCGCTCGATGCACGGCACTTGCACCAGGCCACCGACCGGATCGCAGGTCAGGCCGAGGTTGTGTTCCAGGCCGATTTCGGCAGCGTTCTCCAGTTGCTCCGGTGTCGCGCCGAGGACGTCGGCGAGGCCGGCGGCGGCCATTGCGCAAGCCGAACCGACTTCGCCCTGGCAGCCGACCTCGGCACCGGAGATGGAGGCGTTTTTCTTGCACAAAATGCCGACAGCGGCGGCGCCCAGAAAGAACGCAACGACGTCATCGTCAGACGCATCCGGATTGAATTTCATGTAGTAGTGCAGAACCGCCGGAATGATGCCGGCGGCACCATTGGTCGGCGCGGTGACCATGCGCCCGCCGGCGGCATTTTCTTCGTTGACGGCAAGGGCGAACAGGTTGACCCATTCCATCGCCGACAGGGTCGAGCTGATCACATTCGGTTTGCCGATTTCCAACAGGCTGCGATGCAGTTTCGCCGCGCGGCGCGGTACTTTCAGACCGCCGGGCAGGATGCCTTCGTGGCGCAAACCTTGTTCGACGCACTCGCGCATCACTGACCAGATGTGCAGCAGGCCTTGGCGAATCTCGGCATCGCTGCGCCAGGCGCGTTCGTTGGCCATCATCAGTTCGGACACGCGCAGATTGTGCTTTTTGCACAAAGCGAGCAGTTCGGCGGCGCTGGAAAAATCGTAGGGCAACACCACGTCGCTGGTTGGCGCCACGCCAGATTCGGCTTCAGCCGCTTCGACGATGAAACCGCCGCCCACCGAGTAATAGGTTTGCGCGAACAGCTCGGCGCTTTCGCCAAAGGCGCTCAGCGACATGGCGTTGGGGTGGTAGGGCAGGCTCTCGTCGAGCAGCAGCAGATCGCTCTGCCAGTCGAACGCAATCGAGCGTTGACCGGCGAGGGACAGTTGTCCGGTTTCGCGCAGTTGCTGGATGCGTGGATCGATGGTCGAAGGATCGATGCTGTCCGGCCACTCGCCCATCAGGCCCATGACCGTCGCGCGATCGGTGGCATGGCCAACGCCGGTCGCAGACAGTGAGCCGTACAGACGGATTTCCACCCGTCGCACGTCATAGAGCAGATGCTGGTCGATCAGGGCCTGGGCAAAGGTCGCCGCTGCACGCATCGGGCCGACGGTATGGGAACTGGACGGGCCGATGCCCACTTTGAATAGATCGAAAACACTGATAGCCATGCTAAACCCTTACAAGCAATGGAGTAGGAATCGCTGCCATTTTTTGTCGGACAAGCGCAATGTCGGCGATACTGCCTGCCTCGCTTCGAGGTGACCAACGAAACCTCCTAAGACAGCCTTTAGCAGGACTAAACAATGAGTCGTCAATTGCATGCCCAGACCTACGTCTGGCTGCAGGTGTTTGCCTGTGCCGCGCGGCACCTGTCGTTCACCCGTTGTGCCGAAGAGCTGCACATCACCCCGGGCGCGGTCAGCCAGCAGATCCGCCAATTGGAAGAGCGCCTGGGTTTTCGCCTGTTTCATCGGCGAGCGCGGGGCGTTGAGTTGAGCGCGCAGGGGCAGCGGCTGGCGATTACTGTCAATGAAGCCTATGGCAGCATCGATGCGGAGCTGCGCCGGCTGGACGCGGGGATGATCAGCGGAACTCTGCGGTTGCGGTCGATCCCGTCGTTTCTCGGCAAGTGGCTGACTCCGCGCCTGCCGCGCTTGCAGCAACGCTTTCCGGACATCCAGTTGCGCCTGGTGGCCGAGGACAGCAGCGTGCCGTTGCACGAAGGCGATTTCGATCTGGCCATCGACCTCAACGATGGCAGTTACCCCGGATTGTTATCCACAGCCTTGCTCGACGAGCAGATTTTCCCGGTGTGCGCGCCGAGCCTGTTACGTGGGCGACCGCCGTTGCACGGGCCGGCGGATCTGGTGCATTTCCCGTTGCTGCACGACATCACCGCCTGGCGTGGCAGTTACGAATACGCGGAATGGGAGTTCTATTTGAATGCGATCGGCTTCGAAGGCGCCGATGTGCGGCGCGGCCACACGTTCAATCGCAATCACTTGACCATCGAAGCGGCGATTGCCGGTATGGGCGTGGCGATTGCCCGGCGCACGTTGCTCAATGATGAGCTGGAGCGCGGCACTTTGATTGTGCCGTTCGGGTTGTCGGTGCCCAACCATAAACGCTACGTGCTGCTATATGCGCCGGGGGCGTTGAGCCATCCGGGCGTGCGCGCTGTGCATGACTGGCTGGTGGAGGAGGCGGGGATTTTTCGCAGCCTGCACCCGCTGAATGAGCAACAGATGTGAGCAGATTTTTCTGCGGAGCGGGTCGACCCAACTCCCGACATTAACAGCGCCCAGCTCGGTTGTCCGGCTTTTTTTGCGAATGAATATTTTTCTTTTTTCAGGGGTTGAAATGTTCGTCGCTCGGGCCGATTGTTGTAACCAGGAGGTCAGGAAATTCAACTCAAGGCCTCCAGCGAGCTAGCTGAAATAAGGGATGAACTATGCAAATCCAAGTCAACAGCGATAACCATATTCAAAGCAGTAAGCGACTGGAGGAGTGGGTACGTACAACTATTGAGAGCACGCTCGACCGTTATGAAGAAGACCTGACCCGTGTCGAAGTCCATCTGAGCGACGAGAACGGCGAGAAACCAGGTCCCCATGACTTGCGCTGCCAACTGGAAGCGCGGCCAAAAGGCCACCAACCGATTTCCGTGACCCACAAAGCCGATTCGCTGGAACAGGCGATCGACGGTGCTGCCGAGAAACTCGAGCACAAACTGGATCATCTGTTCGGCAAACTGCGAGGTAAACCACGCGCCGCTGTAGTGCCATTTACCGGCAAAGCCAACGACAAGCTGTTGGCGGAAGAATTTGACGAGAACGAACAGGCAGCGATCAACAGTTGATGCGCTGATTTCACAAGTAACCAAAGGAGAACGGGCCTGCTGATGCAGGCCCGTTTTTTGTTTGTGGTGTTGGTGATTGCTCGCAGGGTTTAAGACCGTAGCCCCTCACCCCAGCCCTCTCCCGAGGGAGAGGGAGCCGATCCCGGTTGTTTTCAAGTCCAGCGTTCGGCTCGATATTGCAGGCGAGCGTAAATCGTAAATACACCTCGGTCAGTCCCTCACCCTCTGGGAGAGGGGGCCGATTCCGGTTGTTTTCAAGTCCAGCGTTCGGCTCGATATTGCAGGTGAGCGTAAATCGTAAATACACCTCGGTCAGTCCCTCACCCTCTGGGAGAGGGGGCCGATCCCGGTTGTTTTCAAGTCCAGTGTTCGGCTCGATATTGCAGGCGAGCGCAATTCGTAAATACACCTCGGTCAGTCCCTCACCCTCTGGGAGAGGGGGCCGATCCCGGTTGTTTTCAAGTCCAGCGTTCGGCTCGATATTGCAGGCGAGCGTAAATCGTAAATACACCTCGGTCAGTCCCTCACCCTCTGGGAGAGGGAGCCGATCCCGGTTGTTTTCAAGTCCAGCGTTCGGCTCGATATTGCAGGCGAGCGTAAAGCGTAAATACACCTCGGTCAGTCCCTCACCCTCTGGGAGAGGGGGCCGATCCCGGTTGTTTTCAAGTCCAGCGTTCGGCTCGATATTGCAGGCGAGCGTAAAGCGTAAATACACCTCGGTCAGTCCCTCACCCTCTGGGAGAGGGGGCCGATTCCGGTTGTTTTCAAGTCCAGCGTTCGGCTCGATATTGCAGGCGAGCGCAAATCGTAAATACACCTCGGTCAGTCCCTCACCCTCTGGGAGAGGGGGCCGATTCCGGTTGTTTTCAAGTCCAGCGTTCGGCTCGATATTGCAGGCGAGCGTAAATCGTAAATACACCTCGGTCAGTCCCTCACCCTCTGGGAGAGGGGGCCGATTCCGGTTGTTTTCAAGTCCAGCGTTCGGCTCGATATTGCAGGCGAGCGTAAAGCGTAAATACACCTCGGTCAGTTCCCTCTCCCTTTGGGAGAGGGTTAGGGTGAGGGGCTTTTGATCTTCGATGGGGTGGGGTCAGAACGCCACCGACGTCTGCACATAAACCGTCCGCGGCTCTCCCACGTACTTGCCCTTGTTGTTGTCATCGAACGAGCGTGTGAAGTACTGCGTGTTGAAGATGTTCTTCACGCCCACCGCCACATTCAAATCCGACAGTTGCGGTCCGAAGTCATACCCGGCGCGGCTGCTGAACAGCATGTAACCGGGGATCTTGCCAGTGCTGCCATCGGCACTTTCCTTCGAGGTGTTGGCGTTGTCGGCGAACTGGTCGCTCTGGAAGCTGCTGTCCAGATTCAGCTTCCATGGCCCTTCGGTATAACCGACGCCAATCGTGCCTTTGTGCTTGGAGGAAAACGGCACGCGGTTGCCTTTGTTCGGCCCGTCTTCGCGAATGGTCGCATCGACATACGCATACGTGGCGTAGACATCGAAACCGGCCAGCGCCGGACTCAGATCATCAAGCGCGTAATTGACGCTGGTCTCGATGCCCTGATGGCGGGTTTCGCCGCGAGCGATCACCGAGTCGTTGGTCTGGTTGCTTTCGTACTGGTTGTCGAAGTTGATCAGGAATGCGCCGATTTCCGCGCGCAGGGCACCGTTGTCATAGCGCGTGCCGAGTTCCCAGGTGCGGGCTTTTTCCGGCTTCACTTCGCCGCTGCTGACCCGGTTGGGCATCTGGCTGTATTGCACGCTGCCGAACGAGCCTTCGGTATTGGCATACAGGTTCCAGCTGTCGGTGAGGTGATAAAGCACGTTCAGCGCCGGCAGCGCGGTGTTGTAGTCGCCCTTGTATTTGACGTTGGTCAGGTTGTTGGTCTGTTGCGACTCGATCATCTCGTAGCGCACGCCCGGGGTGATGGTCCATTTGCCGATGTCGATGCGGTCATCGACGAAGAATGCGTTGGCCTCGGTACCACCGCGAGTGTCACGGTCGTTGCGGCTGCTGGTGGTCGGGTATTCGTTGGCGCTGATCGGCGTGCGATAGCGCAGTTCGTGGCCGGCCTCATTGATGTAGCGGTAGCCGACGCCGACTTCGTGGCTGCTCGGACCCAGGTCGAAGCCTTGGGCGAAACGGGTTTCCAGACCACGCACCCAATACTCGCGAGGCGACAGCGAAAGAAACGTGCCCTGATCCAGATAACCGCTGCGCAGGGTTTTGGTGAAGAAGGTGTTGGCGGTGAATTCTCGGCGATCTTGCTGATAGCGATAGCCGAAGTTGAACATCGTGCGGCGCCCCCAGAACTGGTCTTTCGGTCGCGTCGACTGATACGGATCGGCATCGTAATCGGCGACATTGAGACCGCCGGGCATGTCGGCCTTGCCCTCGTAATACTGGGCCATGGCGTTGAAGCTGTTGGCGTCGTCGAGCTGGTACTTGCCCTTGAGGATCAGGTCGTCGATCTCGGTATCGCTGTGTTCACGCCAGTCACCACCACGGGTGCCGGAGTACAGCAAGGCGCCACCGAGGCCGTTGGCGTTGGTGCCGCCGGCCAGCAGATTGGCGCTGGTCTTGAAACCGTCGTGGCTCGACGATGGGCTTGTTTCAGTCTGCAAACCACCCTTGACCGTTGGCTCGTCGGGAATCGCCCGGGTCACGAAGTTGACCACGCCGCCGACGTTCTGCGGGCCGTAACGTACCGCACCGCCGCCACGCACCACGTCCACGGCATCCATGTTGCCCATGCTGATCGGCGCGAACGAAAGCTGCGGCTGACCATACGGCGCGAACGGCACCGGGATGCCGTCCATCAATACTGTCGAGCGTGCGGCCAGGCGCGGATTCAAACCGCGAATGCCGAAGTTCAGTGCCATGTCGTGGCTGCCGGTGCCGTTGTTCTCCGGCGCATTCACACCGGGGATGCGGTTGAGCACGTCGCGGGCCTGGGTCGCGCCCTGGCGTTCGAACTCTTCGCGGCGGATCACATCACGCGCGCCGGGGTGTTCGAAGACATTGATCTGCGCCGCATCGCCGAGCCAGTCGCCGACTACGGTCGAGGTGCCCAGCTCCAGCGCCGCGTCAGCCAGCGGTTGCAGGCTGAAGGCGTTATTACCCTCGGCGCGGGCTTGCAGGCCGGTGCCTTCGAGCAAGGCATCGAGGCCTTGTTGCGCGGTGTAATTGCCTTCCAGACCACGGCTTTGCACGCCGCTGGTGACTTGCGAACCGAAGGAAATCAGTACGCCTGCTTCACGGCCAAACTGGTTGAGCGCGGTTTCCAGCGATGCCGGGGCGATGTGATAAACCTTGGCTTCGGCACCCATCGCGGCGGGCAGGGCGGTGAAACTCAGGCTGGCGCCGAGCAGAAGATTGCGCAGGCTGCGGGCCAGTGGCGTAAGGCGGGTGGGCTGCATGTGGATGATCCTGAGAAGGTGGAATCAAGGGGGCTTTCCTTCTCTGTCACGCCAGATCTGAAAAACGGCTCATTTATTTTTTCAGAATCAAAAGATCGCAGCCTTCGGCAGCTCCTACAGAAAAAATGCATTCCAAATGTAGGAGCCGCCGAAGGCTGCGATCTAAACCCGCGCTTCGACGCTCACCCAATAACGGGTAAAGCGCTTCACTTGCACCGGCAGACTGATCTGCAGCAGGTCGAGAATCCGCTCGCTGTCATCCAGTGGATACGTCCCGGAAATCAGCAGATCGGCAACCTGACTGTCGCACCGCAGCTGCCCGCGCCGGTAGCGGCCAAGCTCTTCGAGGAAATCGCCGAGGCGCATATGGGCGGCGACCAGCATGCCGTCGGTCCAGGCGCCGCTGTTGGCGTCCAGCGGTTTGGGGGCGCTGACCGAGCTGGCAGTAAAACTCAACTGCCGCGCGATCGGCAGCAGCAGGGGCGCGCGCTGGCTGGCGATGAGTTCGACTCGTCCTTCGAACAGGGCGATCTGCGTGCGATCGGCAAAGTGGCGCACATTGAGGCGCGCACTTTGGGTTTTCAGCACACCGTGTGCCGTACGTATTTCGAACGGATTTGCAGCGCTCAACAGCATTTCGCCTTCAAGCAGACGAATAGACCGCTGCGTACCATCAACATCAACCGAGCTGGCGGTATTGAGCTGCAACGAATCGGCACCGCCCAGGCCGATCTTGCGCCGCTGGCCGACCGGCGTGCGGTAATCGGCGAGCAGCGACGGCAACGGCGTGTGCTCGCGCATGCCCCAGGTCGCCGCTGAGCCGGCACCGAGAATCAGCAACATTTTCAGCGCCTGACGGCGACTGCCGGACTTCGGTCCGTTCAACGCGGCGTGGGCCAACGGCGACGACACGCCGCGCAAGCGCTGGTTGACCCGTTGCATGTGTTCCCACGCTCGGCGGTGTTCGCTGTGTGCATCCAGCCATTGTTGCCAGGCCTGTTGCTGGCGCGAGGTCAGCGTGCCCTGCTGCATTTCCAGCAACCAGTGCACCGCCTGTTCGGCGACTTGCGCGGAGAAATCCGGCGTGCGATTCACAGGGCGAAATAGCAGCGCATGGCCGCTTTGTTCAAATGGCGTTTGACCGTGGCCACCGAGATTCCCAGTTCTGCGGCGATCTGTGGATAAGTCAGACCATCGACCTGAGCGAGCAGGAACGCGCGTTTGATCTGGCGCGGCAAACCGTCGAGCAGCTCATCGAGTTCGACCAATGTCTGCAGGATGATCGCTTTGTGCTCTTCTGACGGCGCGACCATTTCAGGCATCTGCGCCAGCGTCTCGAGGTAGGCGCGTTCCACATCCTGCCGCCGGTAATGATTGAACAGCACGCGCTTGGCCAGGGTGGTGAGAAAGGCGCGCGGTTCGATGATCAGCGGTGGCTCGCGGGCGGTCAGCACTTTGATGAACGTGTCCTGGGCCAGATCCGCCGCACTGTCCGGGCAGCCGAGCTTGCGCCGCAACCAGCCGGTGAGCCAACTGTGATGGGCATGGTAGAGCGATTCGACGGGATGGGCGGGCGGCAACGAAATGACTCCGGACGCAAAACTTGCGTAGAGAACGTGCATTAGAGAACAAGAACGGTTCGCATTGTAGAGGCTGGCGATAGTGTCCGGCAATCAGATGCTTTTGCGTATGATAATATTTATCATTAATATTGCTCGCCTGTAGATTCGGCTTGTCGGCCGAACGTTTCCGTTTCAGGGTCGAAACATGAAAGGCAAACTCGCCACCCTTCCCATGTCCTATCGTCTGGCCGTCACTTCGCGAGTGCTGGCGGCGATTTTCGGCGGCTATCTGGTCGCGGCGCTGGCCAGTGTCACCCTGACGTTGTGGCTGCCGCTGAACCGCGCCGAAGCGGTGGTCACTGGCATGACTGTGTCCTTTCTGGTCTATCTGGTTGCCGTGCTCTGGTGCTTTGCCTGCCGCAGCGCGTGGTCGGCGTGGGTCGGCCTGTTGGTGCCGAGCGTGATTCTCGCCACCGTTTCCGGTGCCGCGCGCGGTCTGGGGCTGGCATGAAGGAAGGGTTCCGGCAGGCGATGGCCTGGCTGCACACCTGGGCCGGGCTGGTGTTCGGCTGGCTGCTGTTCGCGATTTTCCTCACGGGAACGCTGGCTTACTTCAAAGATGAAATCAGCCACTGGATGCAGCCGGAGATCGCAGCACATTCGCTTGATAGCGAAGCGAGCCTGGCGCAGGCGCAAGATTATCTGCAACAACACGCCGCCGGTGCCTCGCGCTGGCTGATCGATCTGCCCGATGCCCGCGACCCCGGTCTGACCGTGCGCTGGCAGCAGGCGCCGGGCAAACCCGGCGAGCGCGGCCGCTTCGAATCCCGAACTCTCGACGCTCAGACCGGGGCCGAGGTGCAGGGCCGCGAAAGCATGGGCGGCGAGTTCTTTTACCGTTTCCACTTCCAGTTGCAGATGCCTTACCCGTGGGGGCGCTGGCTGGCGACCCTCGCCGCGATGGTGATGTTCGTTGCGTTGATCAGCGGCATCATCACCCACAAGAAAATCTTCAAGGACTTCTTCACCTTCCGCCCGCGCAAGGGCCAGCGTTCCTGGCTCGACGGGCATAACGCCGTGGGCGTGCTGGTGCTGCCGTTTCACTTGATGATCACCTACAGCAGCCTGGTGATTTTTATGTCGATGGTCATGCCGGCGAGCATCGTCGCCTCTTACGGCAGCGACGTGCGCAAGTTCTACGACGAAGTCTTTCCCGCCTCGAAGACCCCCGAGCGCGCCGATATCGCCGCGCCGCTGACCGCCATGGCGCCGCTACTGGCCAAGGTCAGCGAGCAGTGGTCGGGCGGCCATACCGCGCGCCTGTCGGTGAGCAACCCGGGCGATGCCAGCGCCACGGTAGTGCTGTCCCGCGCGGGCGATCGGGTGGTGCATGATTTCGGCCGGGCGGTGACCTTCAACGGCGTCACCGGGCAGCTTCTGAGCAGCACCCCCGATCAACCCATAGCGATGGCGGTGGGTGGCGCGTTCTACGGTTTGCACATGGGCCATTTCGCCGGGCCGCTGTTGCGCTGGCTGTATTTCATTTGCGGACTGGCCGGCACGGCGATGATTGGCACCGGGCTGGTGATCTGGCTCGGCAAGCGGCAGCTCAAGCACATGAAAAGCGCGGCGCTGCCGTTCGAATTGCGCCTGGTCGAGGTGCTGAATATCGCCAGCATGGCCGGCCTGGTATCGGCGGTGGCGGTGTTCTTTTTAGCCAATCGACTGTTGCCGGTGAGTCTGGCGGGGCGGGCCGATTGGGAAGTGAATGCGTTTTTTATTGCCTGGGGGCTTAGCCTGTTGCACGCGGTATTGCGTCCGGGACGCAAGGCGTGGATCGAACAGCTGACGCTCGGCGCCGCGCTGTTTATCGCGGTGCCGCTGATCAATGCGCTGACCACACCGTGGAATCTTGGCGCGACCCTGATGCAGCGCGACTGGGCACTGGCCGGATTTGATCTGACGTGTCTGGCGACGGGACTTTTTCTCGGCTGGGCTGCGCGCAAGATGCAGCGTACGGGCGACCGCGTCAGCGTTCGCAAAGCAAGTTCTTCGCCTCGCTCGAACACAGTTGAACAGGGGGCCAACTGATGCTGCTGGCCCTGTTGCTCACCTATGCCGGCTTCACCGCGTTGTGCCTGTCGATGCCACGCCATCATGCCGAGTTGCTCGGCGCCAAACCGTCGACGCGCCGCCGTCAGGGTCTGGCGGTGGCGGGATGGCTGTTGCTGGCGCTTTCGCTGTGGGCGGCGGTGGCGGCCGGTGGCTGGAGTTTCGGTCTGGTCGACTGGTTCGCGGTGCTGATGCTCAGTGCTTTGGCACTGGTGCTGTTGCTGCCGTATCGCCCGCGTCTGGCCATGGCACTGGCCGGGTTGAGCCTGCTGGCGAGCCCGGTCGCCGCATGGGCGCAGTGCTGAAGTGCTGATCGGTCTGCCGCCGGAATCGCGTGACGATGAAGCGCGTGGCGCGCGTGCGCATTTTCTTCAGGTGTTTCTGTCACAGCGTGCGCAAATGGAAGCGCTGGTGAACCGGCGCGTGGGTTGTCGGGCGACGGCGGCGGATCTGGTCCAGGATCTGTTTTTGCGCTTCTGGCGGCGGCCGCTGGTGCAGGTCGAAGAACTCAGCACCTATCTGCTGCGCTGCGCCGGCAACATCGCCATCGATCATTTACGCAGCGAAGGCACGCGCACGCGGGTCAACGAAGGCTGGCAGCCGGACGAACCCGACAGCCACGGCAGTGAGCCTCAGGCCGCGCTGGAAGCGGGCAACGATCTGCGCCATGTCGAAGCCGCGTTGCGCGCCTTGCCCGAGCGTACCCGGCAGATCTTTCTGCTCAATCGCATTCACGGGCGCAAGTACGCCGACATCGCCAAGGCCATGGGCCTGTCCCAAAGTGCCGTGGAAAAACATATGATGCGCGCCCTCGAGGCCTGCAAGGCCAGCCTGCGCGACCCCGCGCCACGCCTGCCAGGGAAAGCACCGTGAAGCCATCCGATCCGATCACACCGACGCCGGCCCAGGAGCAGGCCGCGCTGGCCTGGCTGAGCCTGTTGCACGACCGCCCGAGCACTGGCGATCAACTCACCTTCAGCCAATGGCTGCGCGCCGATCCGGCCCATGCCGAAGCGTATGCGCAGGCGCAGGTGATCTGGGAACTCAGCGAAAGCCCCGCGCGCACGCTGGCCGATGAAGATGCGTTCGCGCTGCAAGGTTATCTGCAGGCGATGCACGCCCCGCGTCGTTCGCCGATGTTGCGTTGGTCTGGAGCGCTGGCGCTGGCCGCGTGTCTGCTGCTGATGGTCAGCCTCGGCACCGGGTGGCAGGCGCAGCGCTGGCTCGACGATCTGCGCGCTGATCATGTCTCGGCACCTGGGGAAATCCGCACGGTGACTCTGGCCGATCAGTCGCAAGTGACACTGGATGCCGACAGTGCGATTGCTGTGGATTTCAGTCATGGCCAGCGCCGCGTGAAATTGATCAGAGGTGCTGCTTTCTTCAGCGTCACCCACACCGGCGACCCTTTTGTGGTGGCGGCGGAGCAGGGCGAGGCGCGGGTGCTCGGCACCCAGTTCGAAGTACGTCGGCAACCTCACGGCGCACAAGTGACGGTATTGTCCGGGCGTGTCGCGGTGACGGCAGACGAGCATGCCCAACAGCAGATTCTCACGGCCGGCCAGCAAGTTGCCTACGCCGACGGCACTGCGGAAAAACTGCATCCCGTGGACAGTGAAGCGCAACTGGCCTGGCGTCAGGGTTGGCTGACCTACTACAAGACCACGCTGGCCGATGTCGTCGAGGATCTGCGCCGCTATTACCCGGGGCGGATTGTGCTGCTCAACGATGAGCTGGCGGCGCGCAAGGTCAGCGGCAGCTTTCCGAGCAAGGATCCGCAGGCGGTGCTCAATTCGTTGCAGGGGGTACTGGGATTTGAGCAGCATCGGGTGTTGGGGCAACTGATTATTTTGCGCTGAGGCTGCCGGCCTCTTCGCGAGCAGGCTCGCTCCCACAGGGTACGCATTCCAAAGGTGGGAGCGAGCCTGCTCGCGAAGGCGTCAGCCCAGGCAACAAATCCCCCGCAAAATATTTTCAAATTAAAGGTGAGGTAACCCCGAGCCCCATCCGTGTAGTGACTGAAACTGCGAGCCATTCGCATCCGTTGCGGTTCTACACAGGTCATTGAGCAATGAAGTCCAGGGCAAAATCCGGTTCGGTCAAACAGTGGTTGGGCATGTCGGCGTTGAGTTTTTCCGCGTTGGCATTGCTGCCGATGAGTATCGCGCTGGCGGCAGAAGCGGTGAGCAATCAGGCGCAACAGCAATTCAATTTTGCCCTCGCCGCGAAACCGTTGCCGCAAGCCCTGAGCGACTTCAGCCGCGTGACCGGGCAAAGCGTGGTCTACACCGATGAAGCGCCGTACGGCCTCAATGCTCCGGCAGTCAACGGCCAGATGAGCGCCGAACAGGCCCTGCAACGTCTGCTCGGCAATTCCGGCCTGAGCTTTCGCCGCACCGACAGTCATACCCTGGCGCTGGAGCCGTTGCCGACCGAAGGGGCGCTTAATCTCGGCGCCACCACCATCACGTCCACGCGCGACGAATCGATGAGCTATCAGCCGCCGGAAACCAGTTCGGTGATGCGCTCATCGGCGTCGCTGCAAGAAATTCCACAGACGGTCAATGTCATCCCGGCGCAGGTCATTCGCGATCAGGCGCCGCGCAATCTCGATGACGCGCTGGCCAATGTCAGCGGCATCACCCAGGGCAACACCTTGGGCAGTACCCAGGACTCGGTGATGACTCGCGGTTTCGGTGACAATCGCAACGGCTCAATTATGCGCGACGGCATGCCGCTGGTGCAGGGCCGTGGCATGAACGCGACCGTGGATCGCGTCGAAGTGCTCAAAGGCCCGGCCTCGTTGCTCTACGGGATTCAGGATCCGGGTGGCGTGGTCAACCTGGTCAGCAAGAAGCCGGAACTGACCCAGTACAACGCCGTGACCGTGCGCGGTTCGACCTACGGTGACGGCAAGAACGGTAGCGGTGGCGCCTTCGACAGCACCGGCGCGCTGGGCGACTCCGGCTTCGCCTATCGCATGGTCGTCGATCATGAAGACGAAGATTACTGGCGCAACTTCGGCACCCACCGCGAGACGCTGATCGCACCGTCGCTGGCCTGGTACGGCGAGCGCACCAAGCTGTTGTTCGCCTACGAGCACCGCGAGTTTCTCACCCCCTTCGACCGTGGCACGCTGATCGATCCGCGCACCAACCATCCGCTGGATATCTCGCGCAAGCAGCGTCTCGATGAGCCGTTCAACGACATGGAAGGGCGCTCGGATCTGTACCATTTCGAAGCCGACCACGAACTCAACGACGACTGGAAAGCCCACTTCGGCTACAGCTGGAACCGCGAAACCTACGATGCCAGCCAAGTGCGCGTGACTGCGATCGACACCAACAAAGGCACACTGACCCGCAGCATGGACGGCACCCAGAATGCGATCAGCACCGATCGTTTCACCACCGCCAGCCTCGAAGGCAAGGTGAATGTACTGGGCATGCAGCATGATCTGGTGTTCGGCGTCGATGACGAGTACCGCAAGATCTACCGCGAAGATCTGATCCGGCAGAAAAGCCTGACCACGTTCAGCTATCTCAACCCGGTGTATGGTCGCGAAGTGATGGGCACTACGGTGAGTGCGCCCGACAGTGCGCAGACCGACAAACTGCGCAGCGATTCGCTGTTCCTGCAGGATTCGATTCACCTCAACGAGCAGTGGATTCTGGTCGCTGGCGGACGTTTTCAGGAGTACGACCAGTACGCCGGCAAAGGCGTGCCGTTCAAGGCCAATACCGACAGCAATGGTCAGAAATGGGTGCCGCGCGCCGGCCTTGTGTATCGCTACAGCGATGCGCTGTCGTTCTACGGCAGCTACACCGAATCCTTCAAACCCAACTCGACCATCGCCCCGCTGAGCGGCAGCAGTACCGTGCTCGACGGCAGCATTGCGCCGGAAGAAGCCAAGTCGTGGGAGCTGGGTGCGCGGCTGGATATGCCGGGCAGCATCACCGGCAATATCGCGTTGTTCGACATCAAGAAACGCAACGTACTGGTGGCCAACTCCGAAGGTCCGACGACGATCTACAGCGCCGCTGGCGAGGTGCGTTCACGCGGGCTGGAAGTCGACCTGAGCGGGCAACTCAGCGAGCACTGGAACCTCATCGGCAGCTATGCCTACACCGATGCCGAAGTCACCGAAGACCCGGAATACAAAGGCAAGCGCCTGCAAAACGTAGCGAAGAATTCCGGCTCGCTGTCGGCGGTGTATGACTTCGGCAATGTGTTTGGCGGCGATCAGTTGCGTGTCGGGGCGGGCGCGCGGTACGTCGGCGAGCGTGCCGGCAACGCGGTGAATGATTTTGACCTGCCGAGCTATACCGTGGCGGATGCGTTTGCCACTTACGACACCACGGTTGAGGGGCAGAAGGTCAAGTTTCAGTTGAACGTGAAGAACCTGTTCGACCGCACTTATTACACCTCTTCGGCGAGCCGCTTCTTTGTGTCGATGGGGGATTCGCGGCAGGTTTCGCTTTCCAGCACGCTGGAGTTTTGAGGCAAGATCAAAAGCCCCTCACCCTAGCCCTCTCCCGGAGGGAGAGGGGACTGACCGTGGGATATTCCAGAGGTACACCGACTTGAACGTGTTGCTTTGAATCCATAATCGATTCGGTGTTTCAGGTCGACGTACAGTGCAAGACAACTCGGTCAGCCCCCTCTCCCTCTGGGAGAGGGGGCTGACCGTGGGATATTCCAGAGGTACACCGACTTGAATGTGTTGCTTTGAATCCATAATCGATTCGGTGTTTCAGGTCGACGTACAGTGCAAGACAACTCGGTCGGCCCCCTCTCCCTCTGGGAGAGGGGGCTGACCGTGGGATATTCCAGAGGTACACCGACTTGAATGTGTTGCTTTGAATCCATAATCGATTCGGTGTTTCAGGTCGACGTACAGTGCAAGACAACTCGGTCGGCCCCCTCTCCCTCTGGGAGAGGGCTGGGGTGAGGGGAAAAGGGCTCAACGCAAAAACGCCTGCCGATACTCGCCCGGCGTCCCACCCAAAACCTGCTTGAACCGATTGGTAAAATGGCTCGCACTGGCAAACCCGCACGCCAGCGCAATCTCGCCCAAGGGCAACGTCGTCCCGCGCAACAATTCCCGCGCCCGACTCAAGCGCCGCGCCAGCACATATTGATGCGGCGGCAGGCCGAAGCTCAGGCGAAACATCCGCGCAAAGTGATATTCCGACAGTGCACACAGCCCGGCCAGTTGCCCGAGGCTGATGGCTTCGCTCAACTGGTTGTCGATGAACTCCACCAGTTGTCGGCGCTGATGTGGCGCCAGCCCGCCCTTCAAGCGCAAGCCGTGTCGCGCACCGACCTGGCTGAGCAAGGTGTGGCTGATCAATTCATGGGCGAGGCTGCTGGTCAGCAAGCGCTCGGCCGGCTCTTGCCAGTTCAGGTTCAGCAACTGCCGAAAGCGCTGCGCCTGCTGCGGATCTTCGAGAAAGGTCTGCTCGCGTAATTGCATCTCGCGCGGTTCGCGATCGAGCAACGTGACGCAACCGAGGGCGAATTGTTCGGCGCTGAAATACAGGTGCGCCAAGCGGATGTCGCCATTGATCACCCAGCCCGATTCGTGATCGGCCGGCAGGATGCACAGCTTGTCCGGCCCGCCTTTGCGGCCCGGCTGGCCACGACGGAATGTGCCGGTGCCGCCGGCGACGTAGCAGGACAGCGTGTGATGACTTGGCGCTTCGTATTCCTGGGCATCGTGGTGGTTGGTCCACAAAGCCGCAGACATGCCGTCACCGAGCTCGGCGCTGTGCACAAGGCGTGCATTCGGCGAGCGGTTGAGGGCTTGAAAGACTTGCAGGGTATCGATAGCAGCCATGTTCTGTTCTCTCCAACGCCTTGCATCCTACTCCGTAGACGCCGCGCTGCCAGCCTGCCGCCAGACAAAAGCGCAAGATTGTGCAAGCGCCGAATGATGACCGAGGCAGACACTCAAGGCCTGTTTAAGGAGTGTTGGCCATGAACCTGTCGTTGTACTTGCTGACCGTACTGATCTGGGGCACCACCTGGATTGCCTTGAAATGGCAATTGGGCGTGGTCGAAATTCCGGTGTCGATTGTCTATCGCTTCGGCCTGGCTGCGCTGGTGTTGTTTGCCCTCTTGCTGCTCAGCCGGCGTCTGCAACCGATGAACCGCCGTGGGCATTTGATTTGTGTGGCTCAAGGGTTATGTCTGTTCTGTGTGAACTTCATGTGCTTTCTGACCGCCAGCCAGTGGATTCCCAGCGGTCTGGTGGCGGTGGTGTTTTCTACGGCGACGTTGTGGAACGCGCTGAATGCGCGGGTGTTTTTCGGCCAGCGCATTGCGCGCAATGTGTTGATGGGCGGTGCGCTGGGGCTGTTCGGTCTGGGGCTGTTGTTCTGGCCGGAACTGGCCGGGCATCAGGCCAGTCCGCAAACCCTGCTGGGGCTGGGTCTGGCGTTGTGTGGCACCTTGTGTTTTTCAGCGGGGAATATGCTTTCGAGCCTGCAACAGAAGGCCGGCCTCAGACCGCTGACCACCAACGCCTGGGGCATGGCCTACGGCGCGGCGATGCTGACGGTGTGGTGTCTGTTCAACGGCATACCCTTCACCATGGACTGGTCGCCGCGATATGTCGGTGCGCTGTTGTATCTAGTGATTCCCGGCTCGGTGATCGGCTTCACCGCGTACCTGACGCTGGTCGGGCGCATGGGCCCGGAGCGGGCGGCTTACTGCACGGTGCTGTTCCCGGTGGTGGCCCTGAACGTGTCGGCGTTTGCCGAAGGTTATCAATGGACCGCGCCAGCGCTGGTCGGGCTGGTGTTGGTGATGTTGGGCAACGTGCTGGTGTTTCGTAAACCGAAAGTGCTGTTGTCTGCGGCTCAAGGGAAGTTGGCTTGATAAAACGAGCGCTGATACTCAGCGCTCAACTTTTAAAGTGATGTAGATCATCACCGGGAAGATGAAGTCGACAATATGCCTTGCCCAGTCCTTGGCATTCCAGGATTGCGAAGTGTCCATGTCGAACCATTCGACACCTACAGTTTGCAGGCACACGTAATAAATGAAGATGGCGACCAATATACCCATGATCGAAAATTTCTTGGCTTCATGGAATACCGCTGGCGATGCATCGATGTAGCGATACAACTGGTAAGTGCCGATCAGGCAGAGCACGGTGTAGGTGACTTCCATGGTGATGATGAACCAGTAGATCCGGTGATGGATCATCGGCGAATCGATCGCGCGGTACATGATGTTTTCACTGGCGTTGGTGGTGTCCATGCTCAGGATATGTGCAACGTAAGTATAGTTGGACTCATAGTCAGTGAAGTTATGGATCATCACCAGCAGGCCAAAGAAACTTATATAAGCCATCAAGATGACTTTGCTGTAACGAATGAGTTTGTCGGTGGTCAGGATGTTCACGAGGTTGGCTCTCCATGGCAATTAATCAATAAGTTGATAAGTTGCGAGAGCTTATATTGCTGTTACTTGGTCTGGCGTTTTTGTTCGGTTGCAAGTTATGTAAGGTGAAGGCCGGCGCAATGTTGCGCCGGCCCTTTTTTTCAGCCGCGCCAGACTTGCGGGTTGACCAGATCCTGCGGCCGTTCGCCGAGCAGGGCGCTGCGCAGGTTGGCCAGGGCGCGGTTGGCCATGGCTTCGCGGGTCTCGGTGGTGGCCGAGCCGATGTGCGGCAGGGTCACGGCGTTTTTCAACTGGAACAGCGGCGATTCGGCCAGCGGTTCTTTTTCGTAGACGTCCAGCCCGGCGCCGCGGATGCGATTGTTTTGCAGGCCTTCGATGAGTGCCGGTTCGTCGACCACCGGGCCGCGCGAGATGTTGACCAGAATAGCGCTCGGCTTCATCAGCGCCAGTTCGCGATGGCTGATCAGGTGGCGGGTCTTGTCGCTCAACGGCACTACCAGGCAGACAAAATCGGCTTCGGCCAGCAGTTCATCCAAGCTGCGGAACTGCGCGCCGAGCTCCTGTTCCAGTTCGGTCTTGCGGCTGTTGCCGCTGTAGATGATCGGCATGTTGAAGCCGAAGCGCCCGCGCCGGGCGACAGCGGCGCCGATGTTGCCCATGCCGACGATGCCGAGGGTCTTGCCGTGCACATCACTACCAAACAGCGGGGCGCCGACGCTGGCCTGCCATAGCCCGGCCTTGGTCCAGGCGTCGAGTTCGGCGACGCGGCGGGCGCTGCTCATGATCAGGGCGAAGGCGAGGTCGGCGGTGCTTTCGGTGAGCACGTCGGGGGTGTTGGTGAGCATAATCCCGCGTTCGTTGAAGTAGTCGAGGTCGTAGTTGTCGTAGCCGACCGAGACGCTCGAGACCACTTCGAGTCTGGTTGCGCTTTGCAGTTGTGCGCGGCCGAGTTTGCGGCCGACGCCGATGAGGCCGTGGGCGTGGGGCAGGGCTTCGTTGAACTGGGCGTTGATATCACCGGTCTTGGGGTTGGGGACGATGACGTCGAATTCTTCTTGCAGGCGTTCGATCATGGGCGGGGTGATGCGGCTGAAGGCCAGGACTGTTTTTTTCATTGGGCTTGGGCTCGTCGGGGCTTGATTGCAAGCACGCTAACATTTTCTCGCTCGGGTTGTCTTGGCGGCCTCTGGGCCGACCAGGTTCTTGGGGTTTTGGGTGAATATCCGTTTCTTCGGGTGTTGCTGATTACGGTTCCGCCCTTACGGCGGGTCACCTTTTTCAAACGCCAAAAAGGTAACCCAAAAGGCTTGCTCCTGCGTTCGGCCCTCGCAGGCTCGGGTCCCTTCGCTCCGGAACTGATCCGGGCGCAGCGGCTCCGGTTTGCTTCGCTGCACCTACACTCGCTGTGTACGACTGCGTCGTACGGTCGCTGCGCTCCCACGCCCGGATCAATCCCTCCACTCAGCCTTCCGACGTCGCCGGTGGATCAAGATCAAAAGCACTCGAGCTTGCGCTCATTGTTGAGTGGGGCGGCTGCGCCGCGGGCAGCTGCGCTGCTTTGCCTTTGCTTTTGTGGGAGTGAGCCTGCTCGCGATGGCGGCCTGACAGTCGACCTGTTTCTCGCTGATGTACTCGATTCAAACTGTGGGAGCTGGCTTGCCAGCGAAGGCGGCCTGACAGCCGACCTGTTTCTCGCTGATGTACTCGATTCAAACTGTGGGAGCGAGCCTGCTCGCGAAAGCGTCTCCACTGCCAACCCATCTCTGCCAGATTCACCCCGTCCCTGTGGGAGCTGGCTTGCCAGCGAAGGCGGCCTGACAGCCGACCTGTTTCTCGCTGATGTACTCGATTCAAACTGTGGGAGCGAGCCTGCTCGCGAAGGCGTCTCCACTGCCAACCCATCTCTGCCAGATTCACCCCGTCCCTGTGGGAGCTGGCTTGCCAGCGAAGGCGGCCTGACAGCCGACTCATATCTCGCTGATGTACACGATCCAGAATTGTGGGAGCGAGCCTGCTCGCGAAAGCGTCTCCACTGCCAACCCATCTCTGCCAGGTTCACCCCGTCCCTGTGGGAGCTGGCTTGCCAGCGAAGGCGGCCTGACAGCCGACCTGTTTCTCGCTGATGTACTCGATTCAAACTGTGGGAGCGAGCCTGCTCGCGAAAGCGGTTTATCTGACACCTCGAATGTTGAATGTGCCGAAGCCCTCGCGGTCGGGCTCGCTCCCGGGAGGTCAGCTGCGTGACGGGAGCTGATGGATTTCGTAGTTATCCAGCACGCGGTTCACCGCCAGTTCCGCCAGCATGATCACCTGCTGGATGGCCAATATCGTGTGCCGTTGTGGGCTGTCGACGTGGGCGGCGATGTCGCTGCTCATGATGCTGGCCGAGGCGAGGGATTCGCAGGCGTGGGCCAGCAGGCTTTCGTTGTCCTGGTCCGGGGCGACCTGGAACATGGTGCTGGGTTTGTGGTTTTGCTGCGCGCTGGCGGACGGTTTGAGGTAGTGATCCAGCGCACGCTCGGCGGCGTCGTGGAGTTTCGTTGAGTCGGGGGATTGGTAGGGGGAGGTGCTTGCGGATTCGGGGGGATTGGGTGTGGGTTTGAACATGGTGAAACTCCATTCTGGAAGTGGAGTTCGCCACTGACTGCGACCAAGCAATCGGGTGGCGAACCGTACGCGGGTTGGTCGACCAGGGAATGGAAACCCGGCAGGGACGAGGCCCTCCCACGCACAGCTCGCCATTAAGCATGCTTGAAAATGTGCGCCATTCTAAACCCGGACGACCAAGTCCGGTCGCTGATTCGTCAGCAACCGCCAAATCCTAGCCAGCGCTCTTCCGACGGACAACCTGCAAAACCTGTCGGAAACTTCCCCGTAAACACCGCGATGTAGGAGCTGCCGTAGGCTGCGATCCGTTGATTTTTAAACAGCAAGATCCAAAGATCGCAGCCTCGTTGCACTCGTCAGCTCCTGCACGAAGTCAGCGGTGTTTAAAGTCAGGTGGCGACGCGCGCGCCAGCCAGACTCCCGCTCAACTCATACGCGACCAATTCCGCCTGATGCGCCGCCAATATCTCCGGCAACGACCCACGCAAGTACTCCACCCAGGTTTTGATCTTGGCATCCAGGTACTGCCGCGACGGGTAGATCGCGTAGAGGTTGAGTTCCTGCGAGCGGTAGTTCGGCATCACGCGCACCAGGGTGCCGTTGCGCAGGCCTTCGATGGCGGCGTAGACCGGCAGCACGCCGACGCCCATGCCGCTGGTGATGGCGGTTTTCATGGCGTCGGCGGAGTTCACCAGGAATGGCGAGCTGTTGATGGTGACCGTTTCCTGGCCGTCCGGGCCGTCGAAGGCCCATTTTTCCAGAGGGATCACCGGGCTGACCAGGCGCAGGCAGGCGTGGTTGAGCAGGTCGCTGGGTTTCTGTGCGGCGCCGTTGGCTTTCACGTACGCCGGCGAGGCGCAGACGATGCTGTAGGTGATGCCCAGGCGCTGCGAAACGAAGCCCGAGTCGGGCAGTTCGCTGGCCAGCACGATGGACACGTCGTAGCCCTCGTCGAGCAGGTCCGGCACGCGGTTGGCCAGGGTCAGGTCGAAGGTCACGTCGGGGTGGGTCTTGCGGTAGCGGGCGATGGCGTCGATGACGAAGTGCTGACCGATGCCGGTCATGGTGTGCACTTTCAGCTGGCCGGCGGGGCGCGCGTGGGCGTCGCTGGCTTCCGCTTCGGCTTCTTCGACGTAGGCGAGGATCTGTTCGCAGCGCAGCAGGTAGCGCTTGCCGGCTTCGGTCAGGGCGATGCGCCGGGTTGTGCGATTGAGCAGACGGGTTTGCAGATGGGCTTCGAGGTTGGAGACCGCGCGCGAGACGTTGGCGGTGGTGGTGTCCAGTTGCACGGCGGCGGCGGTGAAGCTGCCCGCTTCGGCAACACAACTGAAGGCGCGCATGTTTTGCAAAGTGTCCATGGGGTGCTCTCAAGGGAGATGGCAAATTGTGACACGAAGTTTCAGGGGCTGAGACCCCCGACCAAGGGATTATCTCGTTAACCGTAACAAAGATTCACAGAAATCCCAGCTTATCGCCGCAGAGGCAGCTCCATAGAATTGCGCCGATCCCTGTAGGAGCTGCCGAAGGCTGCGATCTTTTGATGTTGTCTTTAAAAAGATCAAAAGATCGCAGCCTTCGGCAGCTCCTACACAAGTCCCTCGATTGATCCCTTTCTCAGGAATTCGCAGCTGTGCCGCGTCGCATCAACAGAGCGCTTTTGCCGCTCAGTGTTCTGGCTTTAACCCTGGCTCTCGGCGGCTGCATCTCTACCCAAGGCATTGCCCCTCACGGCGAGGCACTCGCGGCCGATTCACTGGCCACCGACGCGGCCATTGCCGAGGCCGCCAAAGACGCCCACTGGCCCAGCGCCCAATGGTGGCAGGCGTTTGGTGATGCGCAACTTAATCGCTGGATCGACCTCGCCGTGCAAGGCAGCCCGAGCATGGCCATGGCCGCTGCGCGGGTGCGTCAGGCCAAGGCCATGGCCGGTGTTGCCGAAGCGGCCGAGGCGTTGCAGATCAATGGCGAGTCGACCCTCAAGCGACACAACTGGCCGACCGATCAGTTCTACGGCCCCGGCGAACTGGCCAATACCACCACATGGGACAACAACGCCGCGCTCGGCTTCAGCTACGCCCTCGACCTCTGGGGCCGCGAGCGCAATGCCAGTGAACGCGCGGTGGATCTGGCCCATGTGAGCGTGGCCGAGGCGCGACTGGCGCAGCTGGAACTGCAGAGCAATCTGGTCCGCGCCTACATCGAGTTGTCGCTGCATTACGCCCAGCGCGACATCGTCGCGGCGACGCTCCAGCAGCAACAGCAGATTCTCGATCTGGCGCAGAAACGCCTCAGCGGCGGTATCGGCACGCATTTCGAAGTCAGCCAGGCCGAAGCGCCGCTGCCGGAAACCCATCGCCAACTCGATGCGCTGGACGAGGAAATCGCCCTTAGCCGCAACCAGATTGCAGCGCTGGCCGGTAAAGGCCCGGGCGCTGCGGCGCAACTGCAGCGGCCGACGCTGTCCCTCGCGGCGCCGTTGAAATTGCCCTCGGCATTGCCTGCCGAACTGCTCGGGCAGCGTCCGGACGTGGTCGCCAGTCGTTGGCAAGTGGCGGCGCAGGCGCGTGGCATTGATGTTGCCCACGGCGGTTTCTACCCCAACGTAGATCTGGTCGGCAGCCTCGGCTACATGGCCACGGGCGGCGGCGCGCTGGAGTTTCTGACCGGCAAGAAACTCAACTACAACGTCGGCCCGGCGATCTCGTTGCCGATCTTCGACGGCGGCCGCCTGCGTGGCGAATTGGGCGAAGCGGCGGCCGGTTATGACATCGCCGTGGCGCACTACAACCAGACCCTGATCAACGCGCTGAAGAACATTTCCGATCAGTTGATCCGCCGCGAGTCGATGGACAAGCAGCAGAACTTCGCCGCCGAGTCCGTGGCCGCAGCACAGAAGACCTACGACATCGCGATGATCGCCTATCAACGCGGCCTCACCGATTACCTCAATGTGCTCAATGCGCAGACCTTGCTGTTCAAGCAACAGCAGGTTCAGCAGCAAGTGCAGGCCGCGCGATTGAGTGCGCATGCCGAGCTGGTGACTGCCTTGGGGGGCGGCCTCGGTGCGGGTAATGACGTGCCGACAGCCGAGCAGACCCAGGCCCCGAAAACCCCGGCGCTCCTGCGTTGAACACAGCATCCATTGTGGGAGCGAGCCTGCTCGCGAAGGGGGCGTATCAGTCAATGAACATGTTGCCTGGGACTGCGCTTTCGCGAGCAGGCTCGCTCCCACAGGTTTCGAGTCCGCATTGCATGCCTGAGTATTTCCAATGACCTCCTTGCCCGCCCCCCTGCGCTGGCTCCACTCCCTGGAATGGCGTCGCGGTTTTTTCGACTGGGCACGCAGCGATGGCGTGACCTGGGTGTATATCTTCAAGGTGTTGCTCGCCGCGTTTCTCACATTATGGCTGGCGATGCGTCTGGAATTGCCGCAACCGCGCACGGCGATGATCACGGTGTTTATCGTCATGCAGCCGCAGAGCGGCCAGGTGTTCGCCAAGAGTTTCTATCGCTTGCTCGGCACGCTGGCCGGGTCGGCGATGATGGTCACGCTGATCGCTTTGTTCGCGCAAAACACGGAGCTGTTTCTCGGCTCGCTGGCGATCTGGGTCGGCATCTGCTCAGCCGGTGCCGCACGTTGCCGCAACTTTCGCGCGTATGGTTTTGTTCTCGCCGGTTACACCGCAGCGATGGTCGGTCTGCCGGCGCTGGCGCACCCGGACGGCGCCTTTATGGCGGCGGTGTGGCGGGTGCTGGAGATCTCGCTGGGCATTCTCTGTTCGACGCTGATCAGCGCGGCGATCCTGCCGCAGACCGCCAGTGCGGCGATGCGCAACGCCTTGTATCAGCGCTTCGGTGTGTTCGCGCTCTTCGTCACCGACGGCTTGCGCGGGCGCAGCAAAGCCGAGGCGTTCGAAGCCAGCAACGTGCGCTTCATTGCTGAAGCCGTCGGCCTGGAAGGGCTGCGCAGCGTGACCGTGTTCGAAGACCCGCACATGCGCCGGCGCAACGGTCGTCTGAGTCGTTTGAACAGCGAGTTCATGGGCATCACCACGCGCTTCAACGCCTTGCATCAATTGCTCGAACGCCTGCACGGCAATGGCGAAGAGCACGTCGTGGCAGCGATCAAACCGGGCTTGCAGGACCTCGCCGAAGTGCTCGACGGCTTCAGCGGTCGCGCGCTGACCAGCCCGGATGCGGCACGTTTGGCGACCGCGTTGGCCACCTACAAGGAAGGTCTGCCGGCTCGTGTCCGAGCGTTGCGCGGAATCTTTCAGGACACTGCTCCGAGCGAAGCCGAACAACTGGATTTTCACACCGCCTACGAATTGCTCTACCGCTTCGTCGATGACCTGCACAGCTATGCGCAGACCCACGCGTCGCTGGGCGAGCATCGTCACGAACGCGAACGCTGGGACGAGCCGTTCACCCCGCAAACCAACTGGTGGGCGGCGGCCGCTTCGGGGATCCGCGCCTCGTTCATTCTGCTTGTGCTGGGCAGTTACTGGGTCGCCACCGCGTGGCCGAGCGGGGCGACCATGACCCTGATCGCCGCCGCCACCGTCGGTCTTTCCGCCGCCACACCGAACCCGAAACGCATGGCTTTTCAAATGGCCTGCGGGACTTTTCTCGGCGCGCTGATCGGCTTCGTCGAGATGTTTTTCATCTTCCCGTGGATCGACGGTTTCCCCTTGCTCTGCGTGATGCTCGCGCCGGTGATCGTGCTCGGTTCGTTCCTCGCCTCGCGGCCGCAATACGCCGGGGTCGGACTGGGCCTGCTGATTTTTTTCAGCACTGGTTCAGTGCCGGACAATCTCACGATCTACAACCCCTACACCTTCATCAACGACTACATCGCCATGGTCATGGGCATGCTCGTGTGTGCTGCGGCGGGGGCGATTATTCTGCCGCCGAACAGTCGCTGGCTGTGGCAGCGCCTGGAGCAGGATCTGCGCGGGCAAGTGGTCTATGCGATCAGTGGAAAACTCAAAGGCCTGGCCTCGAGTTTCGAGAGCCGCACCCGCGATCTGCTGCATCAGGCCTATGGCCTCGCGGCAGGGCAACCGAAGGTGCAGAAGAGTCTGCTGCGCTGGATGTTCGTGGTGCTGGAAGTCGGCCACGCGATCATCGAGTTGCGCAAGGAGCAGGCGATCCTGCCGGTGCACCCGGCGTATGCCGAATCGCAGCCGTGGCGTCAGGCAATCCGCGTGATGGGGCGTGCGCTGGTGCGCCTGTTTCTGCAGCCGAACGCAAGCAATCTCGAACGCGCACTGGTCGCGGTCGATCACGCCATCAGCCGCGTCGCCGCCACCGATGAGCCGTTCGCGCCGCACTTCGATACCTCCGCGTTGCGCCGGGTGAAAAGCTATCTGCACTTTATTCGCACCTCGTTGCTCGACCCGCAATCACCCCTGGCCGAATTCGCTCCCGCCAGGCCCGAAGGACTTGCCCATGCCTCGTGAAATCGCCTTCCACGGCGTGTACATGCCGACCATGACCCTGATGTTTTTCATTGCTGCGGGATTGGCCTGGGCAGTTGACCGCTTCCTCTCGGGGTTCGACCTGTACCGCTTTTTCTGGCACCCGGCGCTGCTGCGCCTGAGCCTGTTTACCTGTCTGTTCGGTGCCATGGCGCTGACTGTCTACCGTTGAGAACATCTTGATGAAAAAGTTTTTCAGCCTGCTCGCGACCCTGCTGGTGCTGGCCCTGGCGCTGTGGATTGGCCGCACGTTGTGGGAGCACTACATGAACACGCCGTGGACCCGCGATGGCCGCGTTCGCGCCGACATCATCAACGTTGCCGCCGACGTCACCGGTGAAGTAGTCGAAGTGCCTGTGCGTGACAACCAACTGGTGAAAAAGGGCGATCTGCTGATGCGCATCGACCCCGAGCACTACCGCATTGCGGTCAAGCAGGCGCAGTCACTGGTCGCTTCGCGCAAGTCGACCTGGGAAATGCGCAAGGTCAACGCCCATCGCCGCGCCGACCTCGACAATCTGGTGATCTCCAAGGAAAACCGCGACGACGCCAGCAACATCGCCGACGCCGCGCTGGCCGATTACCAACACGCCCAGGCGCAACTGGAAGCCGCCGAACTCAACCTCAAACGCACCGAAGTGCGTGCGGCGGTGGACGGTTACGTGACCAACCTCAATGTGCATCGCGGCGATTACGCACGTATCGGCGAGGCGAAGATGGCCGTGGTCGACATGAACTCGTTCTGGGTTTACGGCTTTTTCGAAGAAACCAAACTGCCGCACGTCAAAGTCGGTGACCAAGCCGACATGCAATTGATGAGCGGCGAAGTGCTCAAGGGTCATGTCGAAAGCATTTCGCGCGGGATCTACGACCGCGACAACCCGGAAAGCCGCGAACTGATTGCCGACGTGAACCCGACGTTCAACTGGGTGCGGCTGGCGCAGCGCGTGCCGGTGCGGATTCATATTGATGAGGTGCCAGAGGGCGTGTTGCTGGCGGCGGGGATTACTTGCACGGTAGTGGTGAAGCAGGACCTGGCAGACAAGTGATCGACGGCGTCGCCCCTGAACCGGGCGACGCGGTGATGCTTCCAGCTACTGGGAAATGTTGTAGCGATACAGACAACCCAGAGGGTTTTCTGGATTGATGTTGAGGGCAACAATCAATTTGCCTGGGGCCTGCTGATAATGAAGCCTGGAGAGCGAGTCGGTGGTCTCCTCGCGATGGATGACGCCACCCGCGTCTGAAAAATCGGAGTTGTAGCCACCGCTCCGGGTTTTCACACAGGCAATATAATTGCCCTTCTCGTCTCCACCAGAAACTACGATGTTATCAGCGAAAGGAACATGGTCCGCCCAGTTGACTCGCCTGTCGCTGCCGAGAGCTGGTGGGAGTGGCATGGCATTCGGATTGCCGAAAACGTCAAAATCGGGCTTACCTTTTTCATCGAAGGCGAACAACATGCCGTATCGCTCACTGACACCGCTGCCCATGTTGGTGTAGCCAGATGCCGTAAATCTATCAGGGGCTCGCTGTCTCACAGTATTGAGTTCGGCACCCATGAAGTTGTACCGGACTACCACAACCCCGGGTCTTTCCGGGAGGCCGAAACTCTCATGGAGCGCGCCACTGTCTGAATTCAACATCACGAGGAGACCGTCCGTGTTCACGTCGGGCTCGTATTTTTCGTAGCCTGCAAATAACAAGAGTCCATTGTCGAGCACGCAACCGTCGCTGAGTGAAGTCGATGCATGCGGCATCCCGTGATTAATTTCAACTCGGCCATCTGTGCCGAATGCCTTCACGGGTGCGCCTTGCGCATCGAATTTGTAAAGGTGCGCCCTGAGCACGTCAGGCGTGTGGTAATCAACGCCGACAATAACGCTGCCATCGGGTAGCGCGAAGACGAATGCCGGGCCTTTTTTCGTAAGCCGTTGTGTGTTTGGGGGATCGATGATGACTTGGCCATTCTCGCCAAAGCTGCTCACTCGATTGCCTTTGCTGTCAAGGCAGAGAATCGCAGCGCTAACCTCGTTCGATTGCTCATTGGCTGTGCTGCCTGCCATGAACAGCCGCCCATCGGCACCTTCTGCAATCGGCCCGCCAGAGGCCTGCTCATTGGCCAGGAACGAACCCGTGACACGCCCTGCGACCCCAAACGCCAGGTCTACGGCACCCAAGTGGTTCAGCTTGGAAATGAAGAAGACGCCTTTGTCGAAGGTACTGGTGACCAGCAACGATTTATCGCTCAGCAGCGTCGACCCCGTGAGGGGCCGGGACTTCGTCGGGTCATCCTGGAATATATCGTCAAGTTGAAGTTTGCCTTGGCCGCTTCCCCATGTAGCGTCGATTGTCGCCCTGATGTTCGCGGCCTTCTCTGCGATTGCCATATACGTCCCTGCGCGGTTGTCGTGAGGTCGGTTGATTCGCCGGGCGCTAACACGGTCTTAACACTGTTCACCTGGCTTGAACTCACGATAGGCCTTCGCTTAGAGGGCGCCTACTGTCAACTCTGACAGGTCTGGCTACCGATGGTCGCAACGACTGGGGATCAGAGCCTGGCGCGCAACCCGAACCGCTTCATCAACGTCGATTCCAGCAAACCCTTCGGCAACAACGCCGCCAATAACGGCAACGCCCGGCTGCCGTTGCCGATGCGAACCAGCCGTGGCGGCTTGCTCTGCCGCACCGCTTTCAACAGCTCAGCCGCAAACTCACTGGCCGGTGTTGGCTTGTCCTGCGATGCCTTGGCCCGTGCCCGAATGCCTTCACGCAGGGGAAACCACGGCGATTGCTCGTTGATCAACTGCTCGGCTTCATGTCCGGCATTCTTCGCAAAACTCGATTCGATCGCACCGGGCTGGACTTCCATCACACGGATGCCAAACGGTGCCAGCTCCATGCGCAACGCGTCGCTAAGCGCATGCACCGCCGCTTTCGACGCGCAGTAGGCGCCGGCAAACGGTGTGACCAGCACACCCGACACACTGCCGATATTCACCACCAACCCCTTGGCCGGACGCAGCAGCGGAAACAACGCGCGGGTGACGCCAACAATCGAAAACACGTTGGTCTCGAACTGGCGCTGCATCGCCTGCACGCCGCCGTCGAGCAGCGGCCCCATCGCGCCGTAACCGGCGTTGTTGATCAGTACATCAAGGCCGCCATGTTGCTGGCTCAGACGCTCGGCGAGGTGTTCCAGCGCGGCGCCATCGTTGACGTCCAGCTCGACAGCGGTGAAACCGGCAGCGCTGAGCGCGCTGACATCTTCAGCCTTGCGCGCACTGGCCCAGACTTCGTAGCCGGCGGCTTTGAACGCGTCGGCAAGGGCGCGGCCGATGCCGCTGGAACAACCGGTAATCAACGCAACGGGCATGGCGCATTCCTTGTGCAAACAGTCGGGGGAGGGGATTAGTCGGAGAAACTACCTTGCAAATGCTCGGCGCGAAACTCCAGGGTTTGCGGGCGATAGCCGGGGCGCAGCGGCGGCAGTGGCAAGCAGTCTTCCCAGGTCGCGCCGGCCTGCAATTCGCCGGGGCCGCGATAGCGTGGGGCAGTGTATTGATTGTCGGCCAGGTTGACCGTATCGCCCGGCGCATAAGCGGCGATGCGCCAGCGCAGCTCGGTCAGCGGCACATTGTTGCCATTGTTCATTTTCAATTGCAGCGGACGGTCGGCCGGGCATTGCTCGGGAGCGTAGGCAATGCGCAGTTCCAGGCGCGCCAGTTGCTTGATCTCGCGGTTGTCCAGCCACACCACCCACATGGCCACGAAACCCAGGCCAATCGCAGCGGCTACCGAAACCGGCAAGGCCTTGGCCGGGTAGCGCAGCAGCAGGATCAACCAGGTAATGACCAGCAGGATGCCGATGAACATGCGTGAGCGCTCCGTGGGTGAGTGAGCCCCATCCTACCGAAGGCTTGGCGCAATGGGTATTCGGGACGAGTTTGTGCGCACCGTTGGTCGGGACTGTAATTTCTGACAGTAGGAATGCGGTTTCGCGCTTGCTCTCATGAGCCAAGGGCACACTGGGACGTTGACGCACTATGGGCATCCACAGCAATACGCCAACGCTTGCCGTGAACGATCCGCGCGGTTTGGCCATCCTCAACGTCAACTACTGGCGCGCCGATGCGGCGCTGGCAAGCGAGCCCCGGATCGAGCGGACGTTGCGCGACAACGCCGGCCGTGCAGTCAAACAATGGGATGCGCGATTGTGGGCGTTGCAGGCGATTGATCCACAAGCGCCCGCCAGCCTCACCACTGTCCATGCCTTGAACGATATCGCGCTGCGCTCGGACAGTACCGATGCGGGAGTCCAGGTCCAGTTGCCGGGTTTGGCCGGCCAGACGCTGTGCAACTGGGACAGCCGTGGCACATGCCGCGAAATTGCATACGATGACTTGTTGCGACCTGTCGCGGTGTTCGAGGAAGGCACCGGCGTACCTCGCCGTTGTTCCGAGCGCCTTGCCTATGGCCGCCCCGGCGCGGGCGATCCGCTGCGCAATCAGCTCGGTCAAGTGATTCGTCATGACGATCCCGGTGGCAGTGTTCTGTTCTCGCAGTTTGCGATCACCGGGCAGTGCAGTGAAAACATCCGTCACTTCACGCTTGAGCCGGTTGCCGCGGATTGGCCAGAGGCTATCGTCGATCGACAGAAGTTGCTCGAACCCCAAGGGGCAACCACACAGTGGCGCTACGCCCCGCTGGGACCTGTACTCGAACAGATCGATGCCGGTGGCAATCGGCAGGCCTTCGCACTGACTCTCCACGGCCAGTTACGCGCAGTTGAAATACGGCTCAAACTTCAGACTCAGAACCATTCGGTCGTCAGTGATATTCGCTACGACGCTTACGGACAAGTCACTCATGAACTGGCAGGCAACGGCGTGCTGACTACGCTGAGCTACCGTCCCGAAGACGGCCGCCTGCTCACGCGCCATGCTCAGGACAATCTAGGCAATGTGCTGCAGCATCTGATCTACGCCTACGACCCGATGGGCAATGTAACGAGTATCGAAGACCAGGCATTGCCCGTGCGCTGGTTCGCCAACCAGCGCATCGAGCCGGTCAGTCGTTACCGCTATGACAGTCTTTATCAGTTGTCCCATGCCACTGGCTGGGAGGCCGGCGTTGCCGGTGGCGGGCCGACCGCTGTCGCCAACTACAGCCAGCGCTATCATTACGACGTCGGCGGCAATTTGCGCGGGCTGACTCACGTCGGCCAACAGAGTCCAGGTCATCAACTGCAGGCCGCACGCTTTAGCAATCGGTGTTTGCCGTGGCACGACGGTAAGCCGCCCTCTGAAGCAGAGATCGCGGAAGCTTTCGATTCGCGGGGTAATTTGTTGTTGCTGGATCAGGGGCGCCGGTTGCAGTGGAATCTGCGTTGCCAGCTGGACTCGGTCGTGGTCGTCTCACGCCGATCAGATGCCGATGATCGTGAAAGCTATCTCTACGACGGCGCCGGTCAGCGGGTATGCAAGACGCGTTCGTCACGGGCCTCTGCACGCAGTCTTCTTGCACAGGTGCGTTATCTGCCAGCGCTGGAATTACGCACCGATACCGGCACCGGTGAGAGCCTGCAGGTGATCATCGTGCGGACCGGACTCAATATCGTACGCGTCCTGCATTGGCAAAGCGCACCGCCGACCGGCCTCAATAATCTCTACCGATACAGTTTCAATGATCATCTGGGCTCAATCAGTCTTGAGCTGGACGCGGATGCGCAACTGATCAGCCGCGAGCATTTTTATCCATTCGGTGCAACGGCGTGGGCCGAAGAACCCGACGTCAGCTACAAGACCGCGCGGTATTCGGCAAAGGAACGTGACGCCACGGGACTTTACTATTACGGGTTTCGCTATTACGTCCCGTGGCTGCAACGCTGGCTGAACAGCGATCCTGGTGGAGCGATCGACGGCCATAATCGCTACCGCGCGCTGCGCAACAACCCAATGACTTACAGGGACAGCGACGGGCGCAAGCCCGACAAGCCCGACAAGCGTGCTGGCGACCGGGTGTATCACGATCTTGCCGACAAGAAACTGGTCAATCCCGTGCAAGCCGCCGGCATGCAGCCAGTGCGCCGTTACTTCGAGAATGATCCAAATCCCGACGTCCAGGCCTACCGCCGCGAAATACCGGTAGCGCTGGCAGAGCTGGGAGCCCGGGACAACTCCGTGCTCAACACACATCAGGCACATGTCATTGCCGCCGTCCGGACGCACACCGCGCCACCTTCGGGGGCCGTGCTGTACCACTCCGGTGAATTCGTTTCTTCGACAATGAATCGGGTGTTGGGGGAGGAGACCACCAGCCGGATCATGGGACCCATGTCCGTTGCGTTCAACAGCCCTGTCGAAGAACCGCAAGTGCTTGCAGCCAGGCGCGGTGCCGTGGCCAAAGGCTTCCAGATCGGCGGAAATCTGCTGATGCACGCCGCTAACCCCGCAGCTCAGTTGGTGGGCTCACTGAGTGTGGCAATGGGCAATGCCATGCAGGTTTCCGAGGCTCAGACGCGGATTCAGTACAAACTGCTCAGCACACCCGTTGCCGTGCCTCTTGCCATCTCCTCGAACAGTCCGGCGGTCGACTTGCAGTCCTTCAATCGATCGGCCCGGCGGCAGCCGTTGTTCGCAGAACCGGAATCAACGCCCACACCGTTGGCGCAGCAACTGTTTGCAGCCGCGTTTACACAAGGTCCAGCGGAGCTGGCGCAGGCGACGGAAGGCGAGTCGGTCGATGAAGATTCACCACTGGCGAGACGCCGCAATTCAGTCTTCGGCTAGACAAAAAAAGCCCCCGCCCAGCCCGCTGCGGATAGGGAACGCAACGGGCTGGACGAGGGCTTCTTGTTTCAGCAGGCGATTACTGCGCGATGGTTTTCACCGACACGCCGCGTTCGATCGGGGTGGAGCGGCCGTAGATATCTTCGAAACGCTCGATATCGTCTTCACCCAGGTACGAACCCGACTGCACTTCGATGATTTCCAGCGGGATCTTGCCCGGGTTGCGCAGGCGATGCACCGAGGCGATCGGGATGTAGGTCGACTGGTTTTCGGTGAGCAGGAACACGTTCTCGTCGCAGGTCACTTCGGCGGTGCCGCTGACCACGATCCAGTGTTCGGCGCGGTGGTGGTGCATCTGCAGCGACAGGCACGCACCCGGCTTGACCGAGATGTGCTTGACCTGGAAACGCCCGCCCATGTCCACCGAGTCGTACGAGCCCCACGGACGATAGACTTCGCAGTGGTTCTGGGTTTCGCTGCGGCCCTGGGCATTGAGGGTGTTGACCATCTGCTTGACGCCCTGGACCTTGTCCTTGTGGGCAATCATCATCGCGTCCTTGGTTTCGACCACGACGATGTTTTCCAGACCGATCACCGAGACCAGTTTGCCGTTGCCGTGGATCATGCAGTTCTTGCTGTCCTGGATGACCACATCGCCTTTGCTGACGTTGCCGTTGGCGTCTTTCTCGTTGACTTCCCACAGCGACGACCAGCAGCCGACATCGCTCCAGCCAGCGGTCAGCGGCACCACGCAGGCGCGCTGGGTTTTTTCCATCACCGAGTAGTCGATGGAGTTGTCCGGGCAGCAGGCGAAGGTGGCTTCGTCGAAAGTGATGGTGTCGGCGTCCTGCTGGCTGCGCTCAAGGGTCAGCAGGCAGGTGTCGTAGATGTCCGGATCGTGCTTTTTCAGTTCTTCGAGGAAGCGGCTGGCGCGGAACAGGAACATGCCGCTGTTCCAGTAGTAACCGCCGGATTCGACGTACTCGGTGGCGCGCTTCACATCCGGTTTTTCGACGAAGTGCGAGACGCGGCTGACGCCTTCGGGCAGCAGCGAATCAGCAGTGGATTTGATGTAGCCGTAGCCGGTTTCCGGTTTGGTTGCCGGCACGCCGAACAGCACCATTTCGCCGTTTTCCGCAGCGACGGTGGCCAGGGCCAGCGCACGTTGCAGGGCTTTCTGGTCTTCCAGCACGTGGTCGGCCGGCAGCACCAGCATCAGTTCGTCACGGCCTTCATTGACCAGCATCATCGCGGTCAATGCTACGGCCGGCGAAGTGTTGCGGCCGAACGGTTCCATCAGGATGCGCTGGCATTCCAGATTGCGCGCGGCCAGTTGCTCGTTGACGATGAAACGGTGCTCTTTGTTGCAGACCACGATTGGCGTGTCCATGCCTTCGAACACCAGACGCTCGAGGGTTTGCTGGAACAGTGTGTGTTCGCCGGTCAGGGCGAGGAATTGCTTGGGGAATTGCTTGCGCGAAAGAGGCCACAGACGCGAACCGCTACCACCTGACAAGATCACCGGAATCATAGTGTTTACTCCATAAAATCAATTTGGTTAGAGCCCTGTGGGAGCGAGCCTGCTCGCGATGGCGATGGCTCAGTCGACATTGATGTTGCATGTCAGACCGTATTCGCGAGCAGGCTCGCTCCCACAAGGGGTACTGCGTCAGTTCACAAAAGGATTAGCGAGTCGACACCGGGCGTTTCACCCAGACTGGCGACAGGTTGCTGCCGTTGCCGGTGACGTACAGCACCGCTGCCTCACCGCGCTCCAGGGCGACCGGTTTCACGTCGCCGACTTTCTTGTCGCCTTCGTACAGCGCCAGGCTGACTTTCACCGGGTTGATTTCACGTTCGCCACGGCCCTTGGCAGCGACGTTCGGCACCACTTCGGTCTTGCCGTCGGCGGTTTTCAGGGTCAGCGATTTGTCGCTCAGGTTCTGCACACGCACCAGGGATTTCTGCTTGTTCTTGAACGGCGGCTCTTCGATCAGTTGTGGCGCGCCGGAAGCGTTGTTGACCAGGGTGTAGTAGTGGTCACCAGCGAGTTTGACCGGCAGGGTCTGGCTACCGACCTTGGCGCTGTAATCGCCGCCCGGCATGAAGCTGAAGTCGCTGCTGGCCAGTGGCGCGATATCGCTCAGGTTGGTGCTGCCGACAGTCGCGCTGACTTCGGCGTTGCTGGCGTTGTAGACACGCACGAAGGTCGAGCCTTTCGGAGCGGTCGGGCCGTACAGCGCGGCGTCGCCACCGGCGAAGGCTGGGACGGAAAGTACGCTGAGGCCAGCAACCAGTGCGAAGCTTTTAGCGAGACGACGAGGAGTAGTAGTGAAAGTCATGGTGTACCTCTCTTTCAGTTTTGCGCCCGATCGGGCGTCTCGGATTTAGTGTTGATGGCTACGTTTTGTTGGCGGGCGCCGGCTTGTTTGAGCTCTGCGACCCACTGTGGGTCGGCGTCGCCGATTTCGTTGTTCACAGGCAGATATCGTTCAGGAAACTCCCAGATCAGCACTTGTGGCGGGCTGTTCTTGAAGTCATCGCTTTTCAGGTAGCTGAGCATCGGCAGAATCGGGCCATGGCCGTCTTCGGCGTAGTTGACGACGTCGCTGTGCAGCGCTTGTTTGAGCGCACCGACGAAGTTCCAGTTGGGGTTGGCGCTGTAGCTGGTGCCGATCAGCGCGACCGGTACTTCGCTGTTGGCGAACAGGGCGTCGTCACCGGCAGGCTGTTCGGCGGCAACGGTGTTGCGTTTGAGCAGTGGCTCAGGCGCCGGCATCATGTTTTCGAACAGCGGATCGAGCGGCAGGAACAGACGCAGATCGCCCTTGTGCGTGACCTTCTCCGCTGGCGTGGTGACGAAGCGCTGTGGCTCGCCGCTCAGCGGGAATTTCTCGGCAATGGTTTTCGCCAGCGTGTTGGCGGCGATCTCGGCGCCTTCCGGCGTCCAGTGGGTGTCGGTGCGCAGGAACACTTGCTGACCGTTCTGCTTGGCCTGTTGCAGCGGGCCGAGCAGG
Organism: Pseudomonas sp. LW8; assembly: GCF_041956865.1. Lineage (NCBI taxonomy): Bacteria > Pseudomonadati > Pseudomonadota > Gammaproteobacteria > Pseudomonadales > Pseudomonadaceae > Pseudomonas > Pseudomonas sp. LW8. The sequence continues at coordinate 946,492 of NZ_CP168138.1, forward strand.
TCAGGGGCGAGGATCTTGTCGGCCGCGACACGGGCGTGGAAATCCTGATACAGGTTCTGGTGAATGCTCGAAGGCTTCACTTCATCCAGATGCTCCGGATACAGACGCACCTTGGCCGGCACGATCGCCATCACCAGTTTCACGCCTTTCTCTTTCAGGGTCTGACGCACGCCTTCGACCAGCGCGTAGTTGCCTTGCAGGTTCTGCTGTTCGTTGACGATCGGGTTGAATTCCTCATCGCTGTACAACCACTGGTCGCGGCCGAGCACGACGCCCGGACGACCTTCGTTGAACAGTTTGAAATCCAGCGCGGCCCAGAGGTTGGTGCCCAGGCGCTTGATCGGGAATTCATCGTCGTAGTGGGTTTCCACCGCCTTCGTCCAGCGGCCGTTGAGCACCGTCGCATCGGCGTTGGTGCTGAAGCCGAAGAAGCTGCGAACCGACCACAGACCCAGGACCAACAGCGTCACCAGGAACAGGGCGATGTAGAAGATGCGTAATGAGCGGGTCATGTCAGATCCCTCAGAACTGGAAGTAAAGGAACGGCGAGAAGCTTTGCGCCGAGAGTTTGAGAATCGAGGCGATGAACAGCAGCAGGATCAGCCCGCGCATCACATAGCGCGACCAGTCAGCGGTGCAGTAAGCCGGTTGCACTTGGGCTTCTACGCCGACGGTGTAGCCAGGTTCGTGGATGCTCGCCGGATTTTCCCCAGGCGCTGCCTTGATCATTCCCGGCGTCGCCGTGGCAGGGCCATTGGCCTCGACGTTGACTTCCGGTTTGGTCTTGGCTGGCGGCTGATTGGTGTACAGATCACGCAGGCCGAAGAACGCCAGGGTTACGTAAGCCACCACCAGAGTCGCTACTTGCAGACCGGTGAGGCTGGCCTGATTGAGTTCCGACAGCGACCAGTCGCCGAAGCTGAACATTGCACCGTACATGCGACCGGCGACGTGCAGATTCTCGGCACGGAAGATCACCCAGCCCATCACCACCAGCAGGAAGGTCAGTGCCCAGCGGATCGGGTTGAGGCTGCGCGGCGAAGTGTTCAGGCCGAGCATTTTTTCGATCGCCAGCCACATGCCGTGCCAGGCGCCCCAGATGATGTAAGTGATATTCGCGCCGTGCCACAGACCACCCAGAAGCATGGTCAGGAACAGATTGCGATAGGTCATCAGCGTGCCTTTACGGTTACCGCCGAGGGTGATGTACAGGTAGTCACGCAGCCAGGTGGAGAGGCTGATGTGCCAGCGGCGCCAGAACTCGGTGATCGACTGGCTGATATACGGCTGCTTGAAGTTTTCCATGAAGCGGAAACCCATCATCAAGCCCAGACCGATGGCCATGTCGCTGTAACCGGAGAAGTCGAAGTACAGCTGCGCGGTGTACGCCAGCGCACCGAGCCAGGCATCACCCGTGGTCGGATTTTGCAAGGCGAAGCAATGGTCGGCGACCACGGCGAGGGTGTCGGCGATGAAGACCTTCTTGATGAAACCCTGCATGAACCGCGTGCAGCCCTCGGAGAACTTGTCGAGGGTGTGCGTGCGGTTGTTGAACTGATCGGCGAGGTCGCGGAAACGCAGAACCGGGCCGGCAATCAGGTGCGGGAAGATCGCCACGAATGCTGCGAAGTCGATCAGGTTGCGCGTGGCCGGAGTGTCGCCACGGTACACGTCGATGATGTAGCTGATCGATTCGAAGATGTAGAACGAAATACCGATCGGCAGCAGCACGTGGGTGAGGATGAACGGCTCGAGACCGAACGAAGTCATGATTTCGTTGATGCTGTCGACACCGAAGTTGGCGTACTTGAAGTAGCCGAGGATGCACAGGTCGACGGCCACGCCGAGCAGCAGCCAGCGCTGCGCCGGTTTGGTTCTGACGCCAGCGGCACCGACTTTCAGGCCGATCCAGTAGTTCCACAACGTGACCGCTGCGAACAGCGCGAGGAAGTCCACCCGCCACCAGGCGTAGAACACATAGCTGGCGATCAGCAGCAGCAGGTTGCGATAGCGTTGCCCGCTCAGGTAGTACAAGCCGAGAAAGATCGGCAAGAACAGAAACAGGAACACGTTGGATGAAAATACCATCCCGATCTCTCCATGTTTGAACCAACAGTCAAGGGCCAAAGCCCCCCCAAACCCCCCGTGGTAGTGGAGGGGTGACACAGTGTTTGCTTGAGGTCTGGGCTGGCCGTCAAACCGCGCCCCTCACCCCCCGCCCTCTCCCGGAGGGAGAGGGAGCCTGATCTCCATGGTTTTCAAAAATGGAGATCGACTCGGTATTTCATTTCGACGTAACTCGCACAGCCACCTCGGTCAGTCCCCTCTCCCTCCGGGAGAGGGTTAGGGTGAGGGGCTTTTAGCCCTTTTCATGCGACGGGTCGTAGACCTTGGTCAGGTCGCCGCCAAGACGGAAAGTCTTGAACGGTTGCATGTCGCGTTTCTTCTCGATCACATCCGGCGCACAGGTGTAGAGCGTGCAGAACGGTTCGAGCCAGGCGAATTTCATGTCCTCTTTCAGGTCGGTCATGTCCTGCTTTTTGCCGTTCTTTTCTTCGAACTCGTCAGGGTCCTTCACGCCGGCCAACACGCGGTCACCCAGACGCTTCAGTGCGCCATTGTTTTCCTGACGCAGATCGACACCGTTGACCTGGGCGAAACTGGCGATCATCGCCAGCGGCGGCAGGGCGTAGTTGTGATAGGCGAGGGCGCGTTGCTGGCGCTTGAGTTCGTTGGGCAGGAATCCGTCGGCGTCGACCTGGTTGACGCCGACCTTGTATTCCTTCACCGCCCAGTCGAACAGGTCGCGGCGGTTGGTGGCGACGGCGGTGGCCATCACCGACCAGGCGGCCCAGTACGAGTGGTTGTTGGTTTTTTCCAGCGGCAGGTTGTCCCAGTCGCTGACCACCTGATCGGCCATTTTGCTGAACCAGGCTTCGATCACCTGCGCTTCCTGCTGATGCTGGGCCAGCGGATGCGAGTCGGAAAACTTCAGGCGAATGTACGACGAGGCCATGCTGCCCAGTGCCCATTTGCGCATCGACTTGCCGGTGTGGTTGAAGTCTTTGGACATCAACGCGTCAGCCTTGGCCCATGCGGTCAGCCAGTTGAGCGTGCATTCGAGCTGCTCCGGGCGACCGTCGCGCATGAACTGCATGACGCGCTTGGCGGTGCCGCGCTCCAGCGTGGTGATGTCTTTGGTGGTGTCGCGAAAGGCTTTTTCCGACTGCACATTCAGCGTCGCGCGGGCCTTGTCCGAACCTTCGTATTTGCTGCGAAATTGCAGCGGACCGGTGTATGGCGCCGGCATCGCGTCGCAGCCGTCGCTCTTGTCGCCGGTCTTGAATTTATCCACCGGGGCGAAGTAGCCCTGCGGTGGACGCAATGGCGCGGCGGCCTGAGTTGCCCCGGCGAACATCGCCAGGCTCAGGAGTGTCGGTGCCAACAGATTTTTCAGTTTCGGATTTCGCATAGCAGACCTCATTGCCCGAGCTGCGCGGTCTGTTGACCGACGCCCGGGAATACGTTGCGTTTGCAGATTTTCGCTTCGACTTTTTGTGGCGCGGCGCCAGGTCCGGCTTCAGGACCCTGGACTTCGACTGCCAGCAGGTTTTGCGAGGCCCAGTCTTCGTCCGTGCGCAGCTCAAAGGCGAAACGACCGTCGGTGTCGGAGGTTTCCGGTTTCTCGATCTTGATGTCCTCGTGGCGACCGTTCATGTACCAGAGGGTGGCTTGCAGGGTTTTCACCGAGGTGTCGGCGAAGCGGATATCAACCTGATGGTTGGAGTTCTGCAGGTTCAGGTTCTTGCTGTTGACCAGCAGTTCTTGCTTGCTGCCCGGCTTCAGCGTGGCGCTGGCGGACATCTGCGCGTCCTTGCCTTCGCAACCGTTGTCGAGCAGCGCCATCATCTGGCGATAGATGGTTTCCTGGTCGAGGCGATACAGCGGCGAGAATTCCCAGATGAGAATCTTCGGCGGGGTCTTCTGGAATTCTTCGCTGCCCAGGTATTGCAGCATCGAACCTTCGAAACCGCCGCCGGGGAAGGCCACGTTGAGGATGTCGGCGCCGATGGCTTCTTCGAGGAAACCGGCGAAGTTGTAGTTCTTGCCGCTGTGCGATGTACCGACCAGAGTGATCTGCGGATTGCCGGAATCGCCGAACAGATCGCCGTCACCGGCCTCGCCTTTCGGCTCGGTGGTGAACTGGTCCATGTACTGGATCGCGTAGCTGGTGCCGCACAGTTGCCCGGCCATGTTGTGCAGGGTGCCGGTCTTGCCCATGCGCCCGGAGCGCTTGGTCTCGAATTCACGCTTGGGAATGTCGGCGAAGGCCGGGATCTGCTTGACCTTTTCGGCGACGATTTTTGCCGTGCGCTGGGCACCGTAAGGTGTCCAGTGCTGGTCGCCACGGAAGTAGAAATCGTGGGCGGGCAGGGTGTCCGGCAGCGATTCGTTGGTCAGTGGCGACAGGTCCGGCACCACGTAGCCCATCTTGGCGAAACGGCCGAGCATGGTCTTGTAGTTGCCCAGCGCTTTCTCGTAATCGAACGCGGCTTTTTCCTGCGGGTTGAGCTTGTTGCGGTTCACCAGGCCACGGGTCGGCTGGTAAACGATCACCAGCTCGACGCCTTTGCTCTTGAACGCATCGTGCAACTGCTGCAGGCGCTTGTAGCCGGCCGGCGTGGTGTTGAACTCGGTGCGCAGGTCTTCCTGGGTACGGAACAGCCAGTCGCCCTGAGCCTGTACCAGGGTGGTGAAGTTCTGCTGATAACGCGTGGTGTAGTTCTTCGCGTCATGGGCCGCCGGGCACAGGTTGCAGCACGGCTCGGCGGTGAACTTCGGTGGCGTGACGCTTGCGCCTTCAGCGTCGGCGCGAGCGTTGCCGGCAGCGAGAATGCCGAGAGTCAGGGCCGAGAGGCTGAGCAGTTTGATCATGTGTGGGTGCATAAAAATTATCCTCAGTCCTGCAATTCGGTCTGGCGTTCGACAGGGTCGATCAGCACGGCTTTCTGCTGGCGCACCAACAGATCGAGAATTTCATCCTGGCGCTCGCCGAGGATGCCGTTGAAGCTGATCCCGCTGGACTTGGTCGGCGCCAGCATCGACACGCGATACAGCTCGACACTCAGCGGCGAGTCGATCGACAGCGGACCGCTGCCATTGGCCGCCAGCTCGCCGCCGACGACGATCAGCGAGACCTGCGCGTCGAACGGGTCGAGCTTGATGTCACGGTCGGTGTCGGTCAGGTCCTTGATGTGGCCGTAGATACCGGTCAGGCCGTTGGTCATGGCGACGTTTTCGTAGAGGCGGATGTTCACACTGTTACGAATACGAATGCCGTGACGGGTATTGCTGATGACCTTGTTTCCCCACAGCAGGTTGTCGGCGGACTCGTAGAGCGTGATGCCGTCGGTGTGGTTCTTGTAGATCTCGTTGTAGGCAATGATGTTGTTGACGCTGTTACGGTCGATCACCAGGCCCGACAACTTGTTGTCGAAACTCTTGTTGTTGAAGATGAAGCTGTCGTTGACCTCACGGGAAATGATGATCCCGTGCTTCTTCTTCGTGCCATGAACGGTGTTCTCGGCAATGATCAGACGGTGCGAGCGGTCATGCGGGTCGATGCCGTAGACGATGTTGTCTTTGTAGGTGTTGCCCTTGACCACAAAGTCGCTGGTTTCGTAGCAGTAGAAGCCGTACCACATGTCCGAGAACTCGGAGCCGACGATCCAGCCGGTCGGTTCCGGGCGCTTGAGGACTTTGGCCATGTTCGGCGTGTACTGGGAAATACTCACCCCGTACGACTTACTGTTGGCGTAACCGAAGCTGGCCATCTTGCTGTTGACGATGTAGGTCTCGGTGCCGCCCCAGGAGAGCAGGAACGGACGGAATTCCTTCGGCGAACGGAAGGTCGCCGGGCCGTTTTCCTTTTCGCGCCAGCCGGTGACTTTGGTGTCACGCACGAACAGCTTGCCGTCGTTGACCAGGAACGAACCGGCCTCTTGGGACAGGCGCAGTTCCTGGGTCTGACCGTCGATTTCGAGGATGCCTTTCTCGCCGACCACGATCGGCAATTTGGCCAGGTACACGCCCGGGGACGTCTCGCTGAAATACTGCTTGGGCAGTTTTTTCGCCAGATCCTTGAGGTTCATGTAGCCGTCGTCGATGAAGATCGCCTGCGGGATGCCGTGCTGACGCACCACCCATTCGGCCATCTTGTTATCGCCGCCGATGAAGTCCTTCAGGGCGTTTTCCTGCATCATCCGGCGCACACTGATCTTGCCCGGTTTGCTGCGCACGATCTTCGCGGCAGCGGCTTCGGCGGTGAAGCCGGACAGGTCGGGCAGTGTCGGCTTGGCCAGTTTCAGTGCGTCGGTCGGCGCGCTGCTGACGGTGTAGGTCTTGGCCTGTTGCAGTTCCTTGGCCACGGTCGCAGGTTTCGCCGGTTCAACATTGGCGAAGGCGCCGGCGCTGGCCAGCAGCATCGCGCCGGCCAGCAGGCTGAGTGAGCCTGTTCTGGTGCTGATCATGTCGGGCACTCCCTTGGCGGTTTGCATCAGAAGCGCCAGATCACGTCAATGAATGCGCGGTGCATGTAGGAATCAACCTGGCTGCCATAGGCGTCGCCCGGTTTGAACACACCGCCACGGAAACGCACCAGTGCCGAAGGCTCGTCGATCGACTGGCTCAACGCCGCCGGCAACAGGCCTTGCTTGAAGTACTTGGTGACGACCAGGTCCATTTCCTGACCCAGGTCCTTGTTGCCATCTTCAAGCGGCAAGGATGTGCTGGAGAGGATCGCGCCGGTGACGTCGTCGGTGTTGTTTTCCACCGCATTGATGCCGTTGCTGCCGACCGGCTTGTTGCCGTCGACACGCCAGAACTTGTGGTAGATCAGGCTGGCGTCGTACTCGTCGTTGACCATCCACGAACCGAACAGGGTGGCGGTCTGCATGTTGTTCATTTCGCCACGGAACGCTTCGCCGAAACGGTGCACGCGCGAGCGGGTACCGGTGTAGTTGGAGCGGTTGCTCTCCAGACCGTTCTGTTCGTAATCGGCACTGGCGCGGGCGTAGGCACCGCCGACTTGCCACTGCGGATCGAGGCGCAGACGCACGCCGACATCGGCTGCCCAGCCGCTGATGTCATCGCTGCGCTTGGCTTGTGTCGGGCGCGTGCCGTCGGCGTTCAGCGCGTTGACCGTGTCGCGGTCGCCGCTCATGCCGGTGATGCTGCCCCAGTAGTTGACGGTGTTGGTGTTGCGCCAGTTGTAGGCGTCGCTGTCAGCGGTCAGGCCGATCCAGCTGATGTCGCCGTTCTCGGTCTTGTCCAGCGAGTCGCGCGGGACGCCCGGCTCGGCGTAATCGAGTTTGCCGTCATCGTGAGTGTGGTGGCCGCGAATGCCGACCCACTGGCCCGGTGTCCACTGGTAAGCAGCGTCGGCGTAGGCGTGCAGGCGATCCTTGTCTTTCGGCGCCAGCTCTTTCAAGTCGGTGCGGTATTCGCTGAAACGCTCGGCAACACCGGCATTGGCGCGCAGCAGGGTGGTGTCGAAGGTCCAGTTCAGCGCTTCGATGTTGGTGTCGCGCCATTGGCCGTCGTCATTGCGCAGACGCTGGCGACCGAACTTGAGCATCTCGCCCGGGTACGGGGTGAGGCCGCTGTAGCCGACCCAGAACTCGCGCATCGCCAGGTAGTTCTTCTTGGTTTTGCGATCACTGTTGTCGGTGGCTTGTTCGCCGTCGGATTGTTGCAGGGTGTCGGTCTCGATGATGTCGGTCGAGGTCACCGCCTGACCCATCGCGTAGGCGCTCCACGCGCCGCTTTCGCCGTAGATCCAGGGACGCAGGTCGAGGCCCACGCCATTGACGTCACCGCCGCCGGCAGTGCCGAGGTCACGGTCGTCTTCGGACTGGCCGGTGAGTTTCACTTCCAGGCCGAAGTTCTTGGTTTCAGTCATCGCAGCCAGTGTCGGGCAAGACCAGATCAGCGCGAAGGTGAGGCCAATACCGGCCTTCACGAATGGGTTCAGCTTCATAGTTTTTCCTCGCCGTCTTCTTCTTGCAGGGCGTGCAGTTGCAGCGTGTTCGAGTTCAGGGCGCCACGGCTGGCCTGTTCCTGTTGCAACAGGCGGCGGGCTTCGGGCAGGCGCTCGGGCGGCAGTTGCGCCTCGAGGGTCGCTGCCAGTTCATCGGCTTGCGGGGTGTTCTGGGCCTTGGCCAGTTGGCTGAATACGTAGGCGTTCAGCGGGTCGGGCTTGGTACCCTTGCCTTGGGAAAACAACTGGGCGATGGCGAAGTCGGCACTGTTCTGGCCGTTGCGCGCAGCGGTCAGCAGGTGGTCCAGAGCCTTCTGCGGATAGACCTTGCCCAGGTAGCCACGACGGTAGATCTGGCCGAGGTAGTAGTCGGCGGCCACTTCGCGGCCAACGGCTTTCTGGAAGTGTTCCTCGGCGACTTTCGCGTCGGCCGGGACCATTTTGCCTTCGTAGTAGACCTTGCCCAGCAGCAGTTCGGCGCGCGGCTGGTCGGCGGCGCGACCGTTGTCCAGGTACTTCATCATCTGGTCGACGTCGCCCAGTTCGGGGAAGTCGTAAAGCAGTTGGGCGAGGGTGACCCACGATGCCGGGTAGCCCGGAGCGATCGGCTCGAGCAGCGCCTGCGCGGTTTTTTCGTCAGTCTTGCCCAGGGTCGAATCGGCCAGCACGCGGGCCACGGAATCGACACGCTGCGCGGTGACGGTGCCACGGCTGTAACCGGCCTGCATCTGCTTGATCAGCTCGGCCTGTTGCTCCGCCTGGCCACGTTTCTGGTAGACGGTGGCCAGTTCGACGTAGCAGATGTCGGTGGTATTGAGCGCGGCCTTGCAGATCTTTTCCACGTCATCCAGATGCTGGTCGTAAGTGCCTTGGGTGCGATACAGCAGCACCTGCGCCAGACCCGCTTCCGGGTAGCCCGACTTGCGCCACTGATCGATCTGCTGCTGCGCGTTGATGTTGGGGAAGCTGTGCGGGTATTGCAGATACAGCATCGCCAGCGGGATCAACGTGTTGCCTTCGCCATTGGCGGCGGCTTTTTTCAGCAGGGTTTCGGCTTCGTGGTGCTCGGCTTCGGTGGAGCCTGGCTTGGCCACCAGCAAACGACCGAGACGTGCCTGGGCACGCGGCGACACGCTGGCCGCTGCGCGGTAAGTCGCCTCGGCCTGTTTCATCTGCGCCGGGTCACGGCTGTCGACCTGGATATCGGCCAGGCCGACTTGCGCCTCGCTGTAACCCAGATCGGCCAGTTGCTGGTAATTCTGCGCAGCGGTGGCGGTGTCGCCACGCTTGAGCGCTTCGTTGGCCAGACGCTGATCGGGCAGCCCGGCGCAACCGGCCATAGAAACTGCCAGTGCCAGCGAGCACACCATCAATCCCATGTGGGAGCGAGCCTGCTCGCGAAGCAGTCGACTCGGTACTTCAGACAAACCGCGCTGGCCCTTTCGCGAGCAGGCTCGCTCCCACAGGGTCGGCGGTGTGTTCAAGTTATGCGTAGTCACAGGCATGTCCTCGACTTAAAGACCGGCAGCCATGGCTTTGTCGATCAGCCAGTTCAGGTTCGGGCCACGGTCGCTGTTCACTTCCACCGGGCGGCCGGCGAGGCTGCTGTCGAGCGGCTCGTCAGGCTGGATCTGCACGCGGATGTCGGAGGACAGGTCGGCGCTCTTCAGGCTCGTGCTGCTGACGATCTTGCCGGTGCGGGTCTTGTCTTCGCCGGCGATCTGGAAGCTCACCGGGGTGCCCGGGCGCACGTCGCCGAACTGGCGATAGGAGAAGCGTGCTTCAACATTGGCCTGGGTGTTGCGCGGCACCAACTGGAAGATCACGTCGCCCTTGCTCGCGTACTGCCCGTCAGCCACCAGTTGCTGGGCCACGGTGCAGTCGCACGGCGAAGTCAGGGTGCCGGTCATTTGCTTGCCGAACAGTTCTTCAACCTTGGCCGGGGCCAGTTGGTCTTCGGCCAGATGGCCCTTGAGCACGTCGAGCATGCTGGTGCTGAAGGTCGCCAGCGGTGCGCCTTTGGCGGCAACGCCGTCGGACTTGACCAGGCTCTGTACGGTGCCGTCACGCGGCATGGTGATGTTCATCCCCGGCACGCTGACCAGACCGGCCTGCGCGTGGCTGACGAAGTACATGCCGTACACCGACTTGAAGATGAAACCGGCAGCGACCAGACCAACAGCGAAAATACCGGCGCTGAAGGTCACGGCTTTCAGGCGGCCGAACGGGGTCATGCCGGTGTCGTTGGTCTTGTTCTTGCGCGCCTTGGTGAAGTTGTCGCGCTGCAGGGTCGCCAGCACTTCGCCGATGCTGACGATGTCGCCGGCCAGGTGCGAAGTGATCAGGTGGCGCAGAGTGGAAATGTCCTGCGGCTCGAGGTTCTGGAACTGGCAGCCGGCGCGGCCGGTGGCGCGGTCAAAGGAACGCACCTGCAGTTCAACGTCCATGGCCAGGCCGAGGTTGTCGATGACAAATTGCAGACGCGCCTTGTACACCTCGCCGATGGTCAGCGGCATCTGCCCGGCGTTGAACGCCAGACCGCCAGCCGACAGATCGAGGACCCGCGCTTCGAGCGGAGTCCGGTCAGGGCCGAAGAAACGCAGCTTGGCCGGGATTTTCACGCGAGCGTGCTGGCGCTGGGCTTCGGATTCATGCACTACGTTGACGTTGACGGCGGTATTCATAGGGGCGATTTCCTTGTTAATTCAATAGGAGCGGGTCAGACCATCATCAGCAGCACGGCGACAAAAATGCTGCCGGCGGAGAAGGTCATGGTCCGAGACGACCAGGTGTTGAACCAACGTTGAAAGCTGGCGAGATCACGGGTCAGGGATGTGGGCTGGCGAGTCCAGGATTGTTGGTCGAGGCGGAAGAACACGTAGATCTTCACCAGGGCGCCAACGATCTGGTTGTAATACAGAATCGCCGGGTAAGCAGGGCCGATGCGGTGACCGGAACACGACAGCAACAGCGTCAGGATCAGGCGGGTGATACCGATCCACAGCAGGTACACGAGGATGAACGCGGTGCCGTACTTGAAGCTGGCGATCAGTGCGACGGTCAGGCCGAGCAGCGAGGTCCACATCGACACGCGCTGGTCGAACAGCACCACCGAGGTGAACGCGCCGAGGCGGCGGATACCCAGACCCAGTGCACGCGAGTTCTGGCGCAGGTTGTTGCCGTACCAGCGGAACATCAGCTTGCGGCTGGCCTTGATGAAGCTCTTTTCCGGCGGATGTTCAACGGTGTTGATCGCGGCATCCGGCACGTAGAAGGTGTCGTAACCCAGGCGCATCAGGCTGAACCAGCTCGACTTGTCGTCACCGGTCAGGAACTTGAAGCGGCCCAGACGCCAGTGTTGCAGCGAGTCGCTTTCAACGTCGGCGATGAACTCCGGATTGGTCACCACGGAGGCTTTGAAAACCGACATCCGACCGGTCATGGTCAGTACGCGCTTGGACAGGGCCATCGAGCACATGTTGATGTGGCGCTGGGCGAAACGCAGCTTGTGCCATTCGCTCATGATGTAGCCGCCGCGCACTTCGCAGAACTCGTTGGTGGTCAGGCCGCCGACATTGCCGAACAGCTGGAACCACGGCACGGTCTTGCGCACGACGCCTTCGCCGAGCACGGTGTCGCCGTCGATCACGGCCACCACGGCACGGTCGTCCGGCAGGTGACGGGAGATCGCACGGAAACCGAAGGCCAGACCATCGCGCTTGCCGGTGCCGGGAATGCGCACGAAGTCGAGCTTGACCCGCTCCGGCGGATTCATCCGTGCCCACAGTGCCTTGACCAGCAGCTCGTCGGACATTTCCACGATCGAGCAGACAATGGTGGTCGGCAGTTCGCAGTCGATGGCTTCGCGGATCACCGAGCTGTAGACCTGCGCGGTTGTCAGCGCGTCAATACGAAAGCTGGTGACCATCAGAAACACATGCGACGGATCGGCCGCTTTACCCAGCTTGCGTACTTTGCGACGCAGGTGCGGGTAAACGATGTAGAGAAAAATCATGCCGCGCACAAAGTGCGTTGCACCCATCGAGTAGCGCCAGATACCCACGGCGCCAATCAGGAAAATGAAGTCCTTCGACTCGGAGTCGAATGTGGACGTGGGCAGCATCAAGGCCAGGCCCATCAGCAGACTGAGATAAAAAAGCCAGCCGGCTGATTGCAGAAAAAAATGTTTGAGCTTGGTCATAACCGTCATCCGAAGGTGATGGAGGCTTCAAGCCGCAAGCGTGTTGCTTTTGCTTGCGGCTTGAAGCTTGAGGCTTGCCTTACCAGCAAATGCCTTCGGTGCGGCTACCGGCGCTGGTGGCCTTGGACATGAAGCCCACCAGGTCGATGACTTGCTTGCCCTGCGGCGCTTCCTGGGCCAGCGAACGGAATTTCTCGTCGCGGTTGCCGAGGATGATCACGTCGGAGTTATCGATCACCGAGTCGAAGTCGGAGTTGAGCAGGGACGATACGTGCGGAATCTTCGATTCGATGTAGTCCTTGTTCGCACCGTGGACACGGGCGTATTCGACGTTGCTGTCGTAGATGCTCAGGTCGTAACCCTTGCCGATCAGCATTTCCGCCAGTTCGACCAGCGGGCTTTCGCGCAGGTCGTCGGTGCCGGCCTTGAAGCTCAGGCCGAGCAGGGCGACTTTGCGTTTTTCATGGCTTTCAACGATGTCGAAAGCGTTCTGCACTTGCGATTCGTTACTGCGCATCAGCGAGTTGAGCAGCGGTGCTTCGACGTCCAGAGAACCGGCGCGGTAGGTCAGCGCACGCACGTCTTTGGGCAGGCACGAACCGCCGAAGGCGAAGCCCGGGCGCATGTAGTACTGGGACAGGTTCAGAGTCTTGTCCTGGCAAACCACTTCCATCACTTCACGACCATCGACGCCGACCGCTTTGGCGATGTTGCCGATCTCGTTGGCGAAGGTCACTTTGGTCGCGTGCCAGACGTTGCAGGTGTACTTGATCATCTCGGCAACGGCGATGTCCTTGCGGATGATCGGGGCGTCGAGTTCTTCGTACAGCGATTGCAGAACGTCGCCCGAGGCGGTATCGAACTCGCCGATAACGGTCATCGGTGGCTGATCGTAGTCAGCGATGGCGGTGGATTCGCGGAGGAATTCCGGGTTGACCGCAACGCCGAAATCGACGCCGGCTTTCTTGCCCGAGCAGTCTTCCAGAATCGGGATGACCACGTTGGCCACGGTGCCTGGCAACACGGTGCTGCGCACGACGATGGTGTGGCGGGTGGTTTTTTCACGCAGGACAAAACCGATCTCGCGGCACACGGCCTCGATGTAGTTCAGTTCCAGGTCGCCGTTCTTTTTGCTTGGCGTGCCGACGCAGATCATCGACAGGTCGGTATCACGAATCGCCTCGGCGAAGTTGGTCGTGCCGCGCAGACGACCGGTCTGGATACCCTGTTGCAACAGTTCACCCAGGCCCGGTTCAACGATCGGCGATTTGCCGGCGTTAATCATGTCGATCTTGTCTTTGGCAACATCGACGCCAACTACGTCATGGCCCCGTGCAGACAGGCAACCGGCACATACTGCGCCAACGTAACCCAAACCAAATATGCTGATGCGCATCGCAATTACCTCTGTATATATCAGGCCTTAGAAGGCCGGAGTTAATGGTGTTCAGCGGTCACTAGTGCACTCGGAAGTGCGGCTTACAGGCGCCACAATGCCGTGTGCAGGCATACAAAGTTCCGAGTGTCTAATAAGTGCACTCAAGATGTGCGCAACTAGGCCTTGTTGTTATGACTTGCCCTGTTATGCAGCCGATCTTCCGTGCGGGAAGACTCTAGTGCAGTCGTGTAGCCTGCTCGACGTCCGGTAGGGAGCCGGTAAATCAAGCAGTTAGGTGCTCAGGCGAGCACGTTTATAGGGGCGCGGCCTTGGCCTTTGTAGGGGATATTAATGGTGCGTATCTCCTGTCCTTCGATTGTTTTGAGACTAGTTAGTCACTCAGGCAAGTTGCTGTGACAACTTGGTTACATGGCTATCAGCTCTGCGTAAGTTATCTCGTACAAACTCGGCGAGAATCGTTACCGGTGGTATGAGCAACGCATTTGGACATAGTTCCAGCCCGCTCATCGTGCCAGCCGAAATTTTTTGAAATATTGATGAGGATGGCACTGGGTGCAAACTGATAGCACTAACGATTTCGCCCTTTAGTTATCGGGGCGAAACCGGGGTCGATATTTTTGTGCCACTACGGGTAAAAAATTTAAGTGCCACTACTGAAAAAAAACTTCAGTGTCGAGTGAAACTAAAATTAGAAAAGAGTGTGTGGTTTTATTGGCGCCATGAATTTGGCGATATGCAGCGGGGGAATTTTGACTTCGGGCGGACTGCACGACTCTGGAGGAAAAGAGTCGTGCAAAGGGCATGCTTTATTCCGGGGCGTGGTCGCGCAAAAACACCAGATTGTCAGGTTTCGATTGTTCGGCGCTGTAGCGATAACCCTGTACATCGAATTGCTTGAGCTGAGCCGGGTCGTTGATGCGTTCCTGGATCACAAAACGGCTCATCAGGCCGCGCGCTTTCTTCGCGTAGAAACTGATGATCTTGTACTGGCCGTTCTTCTGATCCTTGAACTCGGTGTTGATGATCCGCGCATTCAGGGCGCTGCGCTTGACCGCAGAAAAGTATTCGTTGGATGCAAGATTGAGCAGTACGTCATCGCCCTGATCGGCCAGCGCTTCATTCAGCCACTCGCTGATGCGCGTACCCCAGAACGCATACAGATCCTTGCCACGGCCGTTGGCCAGTTTGGTGCCCATTTCCAGGCGATAGGGTTGCATCAGGTCCAGCGGCCGCAGCAGGCCATAAAGGCCGGAGAGCATGCGCAAGTGCTTTTGCGCGTAGTCGAATTGCGCCTCGCTGAAGGACTGCGCGTCGAGGCCGGTGTACACATCACCCTTGAAGGCGAGCAGGGCCTGCTTGGCGTTTTCCGGGGTGAAGTTGGGGGTCCAACTGCCGAAACGCGCGGCGTTGAGGCCACCGATTTTGTCGGACACGTGCATCAACTCGCTGATCTGCGCCGGACTCAGCTCGCGCAACTGCTGGATCAATTCCTGGGAATGGTCGAGGTACTGCGGCTGGGTAAAGCGCTGGGTCGCCGGCGGTGTTTCGTAGTCGAGGGTCTTGGCGGGGGAAATCACCATCAGCATGAAGTCGTCTCCTTTAATAGTGGGGGCGATTCTAGGGGGTTGTCCTTGTTGACTCCAGCTATCAAGCCCATAGGTGATCGACGGCTTAACTCAAACCCCTTGTGGGAGCGAGCCTGCTCGCGAAAGCGGATTCACATGATCGTTCCCACGCTCCGCGTGGGAATGCAGCCCGTGACGCTCTGCGTCACAGTCGTCGGACGCGGAGCGTCCGGGGAGGCGTTACCCCGCAGAGCGTGGGAACGATCATCCGTGGCTGAGGGGAATAGGGCAGGATCAGCTATAGTGCCGCGCGGGTTTTGTTATGGAGACATCCCTTTGCGCATTGTTCTTTTATTCACCGCGTGGCTGCTGAGCTTCGGCGCCATGGCGGCGCCCGGTGATGCGGCGACGCTGGATCGCACGACCTGGCCGGAGCAGCTCAGCAACCCGACCCTGTTCGACGTCGCGTCGCGGGCGGAAATCCTCATGTTCGCTCGCGGCCTGCTCGGCACCGAGTCCATCGACGAGGCGGCACTGGCCCAGCGCCTGGGCCTGCGCACGGTCAATATCGATGCGGTCAATCAGCTGCGCCAGCGCCTCTGGCAGCGCTTGCTCGCCAACTACAACCACGCCCAGCAAAGCTGCGATCAGGACGCCTCGTTCTGCTTCCTCGTCGAAGACCTGCCGACCCTGCGCGAGCAGGCGGCCAAGTTCGTCGTCAGCGACGACAGCTATTACACCAAGTGGGCCGAGCCGAGCCGGATCTTCCATTTGCAGTACCTCGACGAGCTGATGCGCAAGGCCGCGCTGTCGCCACAAACCAGTAGCGAATTCGATCGTTTCGGCGACTACGAGCGCAACGGCGACGACATGCACGACCGGCTGTTTCTGCTGACGTTCGACAGCGCCGCCAACGTGCAACCGGACAACACCGACTGGCTGACCGAATACCTGCGCAAGTCCAATCTGAGCGGGACATTCTTTGTCTTGGGCAAGGATATTCAGGCGCGACTCACCGGCAGCTCGGTCAGCAGCCTGCAGGCGAGTTTCTCCCGGCAGTGCGTTGGCGTGCAGGGCTGGGAGTTCCGCTCCCACAGCCATTGGCAGGACTGGCAGGATTCGGTGCGGCGCAGCGCCGATCTGGTGAAGAACAAACTGCCGGAAAACTACGTGCCGCTGTTCCGTCCGCCGGATGGCCAGCGCCGCAGTGACGCACAAGGTTTCTTCAATAGCCAGGGCCTGCAAGTGGCGCTGTGGGACATCGATGCCCAGGACGGTGCCGGCAAGCTCAAAGGCCCTGCAAGCGCGCAGCGGGTGCTGACCCTGATGCTGCTGTGGCGGCACGGGGTGATCAATTTCAACATGAAACAGGATGCGGTGAAGACGTCCTTACCGTGGCTGATCACCCAGACTGCGCAGAGCGGCATCGGCTGGGAAGACTGTCAGGACGCGTTTCGTTGAGA
Source organism: Pseudomonas sp. LW8 (assembly GCF_041956865.1). Classification (NCBI taxonomy): domain Bacteria; kingdom Pseudomonadati; phylum Pseudomonadota; class Gammaproteobacteria; order Pseudomonadales; family Pseudomonadaceae; genus Pseudomonas; species Pseudomonas sp. LW8. The sequence goes on from NZ_CP168138.1 coordinate 963,158, forward strand.
AACGACAAAAAGCCCGGAAACATTGGGCTTGGGGTAATTTTCAGGAGGAATTCGATGCAGGCGGACTTCCGACTTTAGCGGGGTACGGGGAGTCCGCCAAGGGCTTTTCGTCACTCTGCAAAATAAACTTAAAAAAACCGTCAAAGTGCTTTTTTATGTCATCGGTTTTGGAGTATTACGAAGACAGACCGCCGAAACCTGCGACACAGGTGGCGTCTTCCCAGACTCCTATTGTGTGCAGTTCATCCAGACCCTCGTGGATGAATTCGGCAGTCACCTCGAGGCGCAGCACTGTCACGGTATTGCGTCGAATGGCTCCCACAAAGGTGACCGAGTATGGATGATCACGGACGCAGCCCTTCCTCCAACCAGCCAATCCTGTATGTACTCGATACCAACGTATTGATTCACGATCCAAATGCCCTGCTGAATTTCGAAGAACACCACGTCGCCATCCCGATGACCGTGCTGGAAGAGCTGGACAAGCTCAAGAGCGGCCATCACAGCGTGGCCGCCGAATGCCGCCAGGCGATCCGCCTGATCGACAAGACCCTGGGCGATGCGTCCCCTGAAGACGTTGAGCTGGGCGTGCCGATCCAGCGTGGCAAGGGCGGGCCGAAGGGCTTGCTGTCAATTCTGATGAGCAAGCAGGCCGAGTCGAACCTGATTCTGCCCGAGCATCTGAACGACAACAAAATCATCAACCAACTGATTGATCTGCATACCCGCGATCCGCAAAAACCGGTGGTGCTGGTCACCAAAGACATCAACATGCGCCTCAAGGCGCGCGCCTGTGGGATCGACGCCGAGGACTACAGCACCGACCAATTGGTCGATGACGTGTCCCTGCTGCCCAACGGCTACCACAACATGACCGGCTCATTCTGGGACCGCGTGAGCAAGGTCGAAACCCGTCAGGACCACGGCCGCACCTGGCATCAGGTACAACTGATCGACAACCTGCCGGCCGTGCACATCAACGAGTTCATCATCGACGAGCAGGGCTTTGTCGGCTGGATCAAGGAAATCCAGGAAGACCGCCTGCTGATCCTCGACCTGCACCAGGAGCCACTGCTGCATCAAGAGGCCTGGGGGCTGAAGCCGCGCGACATCTATCAGAGTCTGGCGCTGTATGCGTTGCTTGACCCGGACATTCATCTGGTCAACCTGTCCGGCGCCGCCGGGTCCGGTAAAACCATTCTGGCGCTGGCCGCTGCGATCGAGCAGACCATGGTCAGCAAACGTTATCGCCGCATCATCGCCACCCGCAGCGTGCAGGGTCTGGACCAGGAAATCGGCTTCCTGCCCGGCACCGAAGCGGAAAAAATGGAGCCTTGGCTGGGCGCCATCACCGACAACCTCGAAGCCTTGCACATGGATGACGAAAACACCCATGGCAGCGTCGACTACATCCTCAGCAAAGTGCCGTTGCAGTTCAAATCGCTCAACTATATTCGTGGTCGCAGCTTCCAGCAGAGCCTGATCCTGATCGACGAATGCCAGAACCTCACGCCGCACCAGATGAAAACCATCATCACCCGTGCCGGCGCCGGTTCCAAAGTGGTGTGCCTGGGCAACCTGGCGCAGATCGACACCCCATACCTGTCCGCGACCAGCTCCGGGCTGACCTACCTGACCGAACGCTTCAAGGATTTCCCCAACGGTGTGCACATCACCCTGCAAGGGGTGCCTCGCTCGATCCTGGCCGAATACGCCGAATCGCATTTGTAACCTTTCACCCAGAACCGGGTGGCCCTTAAAGCCGCCCGGTTTTTTTATGGATAAATGCATATCTCCTGTGGGAGCGAGCCTGCTCGCGAATGCGGTGTATCAGTCGACATCTATAGTGAATCTGAATCCGCTTTCGCGAGCAGGCTCGCTCCCACAGGGGGCAACGGTGATTTCATAATCAGTGATGCGGATATCTGACCCACAGGTTTACAATCCACGCTCCTGATCAGGAGTAATCCCGTGCTGACTCATCTCGATTCCCAAGGTCGCGCCAACATGGTCGACGTCACTGAAAAAGCCGTGACGTTCCGTGAAGCGACCGCTCAAGCGCTGGTGCGCATGCTCCCTGAAACCCTGCAGATGATCGTCAGCGGCGGTCATCCCAAGGGTGATGTGTTCGCCGTGGCGCGCATTGCCGGAATTCAGGCGGCGAAGAAAACCAGCGATCTGATTCCCCTGTGCCACCCGCTGATGCTGACTGGCGTCAAAGTCGAACTCAGCGCCGAAGGCGATGACAGCGTGCGCATTGTCGCCCGCTGCAAGTTGTCCGGGCAGACCGGTGTCGAAATGGAAGCGCTGACCGCCGCCAGCGTCGCCGCCCTGACCATTTACGACATGTGCAAAGCCGTCGACCGGGGCATGACCATCGAAAGCGTGCGTCTGCTGGAGAAAGTCGGCGGCAAGAGCGGCCACTTCCAGGCGGAGCAGCCATGAAACTGACCGTGAAATTTTTTGCCCGCTACCGTGAAGCGCTGGGCGTGGATTCGGTTGCGGTTGAAGGCGATTTCGCCACCGTCGATGACGTTCGCGCACTGTTGGCGCAACGTGATGGCGCCGAAGTGCTGAGCGAGCAGAACCTGATGTGCGCACGCAACGAAGACCTCTGCCAGCTCGACGAGCCAGTAGTTGATGGCGACGAAGTGGCGTTTTTTCCCACCGTCACCGGAGGCTGAACATGACGATTCGCGTGCAGGCCAAGCCGTTTGATCCGGGCGCTGAAGTCAATGCGATGCACGCGGCCAATGTCGGCGTTGGCGCAGTGGTGAGTTTTGTCGGTTATGTGCGCGACTTCAACGACGGGCTCGACGTGGCCGGGATGTTCCTCGAACACTATCCGGGCATGACCGAAAAGGCTCTGGGCAAGATCACTGTCGAAGCCGAGCAGCGCTGGCCGCTGTTGAAACTGGAAGTGCTGCACCGCATCGGCGCGCTGGAGCCGGGCGAGCCGATCGTATTCGTCGGTGCCGCCAGCGCCCATCGCCAGGCCGCGTTCGACGCCTGCGCCTTCGTCATGGACTACCTGAAAACCCGCGCGCCGTTCTGGAAAAAAGAAAACACCAGTGACGGCCCGCGTTGGGTCGAAGGGCGTGACAGTGATCATGCGGCTGCGGATCGCTGGAAGAAGTAGTTTCTGTAGCGCCCTCCGGTCAGTCTTCGCGAGCAGGCTCGCTCCCACAATTGGAAAGCGTTCCCCTGTGGGAGCGAGCCTGCTCGCGAAGGCGTCATCTGTGACACCGAAAATCCTTCCCTCTCTACCCGATTGACGATTTGTACCTGAGAGTCCAGTATGGATTTCCAAGTACAAAAAAGCTTCTGTCTTGCAGCTATCAGCTTGCCGCTTGTAGCTGCTCTTCTTCGCCAAACCAACAACAACCCGCGAGAGAACGAACATGAAGAAACTTCCCCTCATCACCGGTCTGGCTCTCAGTCTGCTGGCCTGCTCCAGCGTCTTCGCCGCCGAGAAAACCCTGCGTATCGGCATCGAAGCGGCCTATCCGCCATTCGCGTCGAAAACCGACAAAGGTGAAATCGTCGGCTTCGACTACGACATCGGCAATGCCCTTTGTGCGCAGATGAAGGTCAAGTGCGTGTGGGTCGAAGGTGAGTTCGACGGGCTGATTCCTTCGCTGAAAGTGAAGAAGATCGACATGGCGCTGTCGTCGATGACCATCAACGAAGATCGCAAGAAGTCGGTGGATTTCAGCCACAAGTACTATTTCACTTCTTCGCGTCTGGTCATGAAGGAAGGCGCTACGGTCGATGATCAGTACGCCAGCCTCAAAGGCAAGAACGTCGGCGTGCAGCGCGCGACCACCACCGATCGTTATGCCACCGAGGTGTTCGAACCCAAGGGCATCAACGTCAAGCGCTACAGCAACAACGAAGAAATCTACATGGACCTGGCGGCGGGGCGCCTCGATGCGATTTTCGCCGACACCATCCCGCTCAATGACTTTCTGTCGATGCCGCGCGGCAAGGGTTATGCGTTTGTCGGGCCGGAGCTGAAGGATCCGAAGTACGTCGGCGAGGGTGCCGGGATTGCCGTGCGCAAGGGCAACGGTGAACTGGTCAGCCAGTTGAACAGCGCCATCGACGGGATTCGCGCGAATGGCGAGTATCAGAAGATTTCCGAGAAGTATTTCAAGACCGATATCTACGGCGATTGATCAAGCGCTTTCGCGAGCAGGCTCGCTCCCACAGGGGTAACGCATTCCAAATGTGGGAGCGAGCCTGCTCGCGAAGAGGCCAGCGCTAGCGATGCAAATCTTCAGCCCTTCAATTCCTTCAAATGTTTGTACACCGTCGCCCGCCCCATGTTCAGCACATTGGCCACGTAGTTCGAGGCGCTCTTGCCCTTGAACGCGCCCTCGGCGTGCAGCGCCAGCACCAGTTCGCGTTTGTGATCGCGGGTCAGCAGGTTCAGGCTCAACTGCCGCTCGCGCAACCAGGCGTGGAGGAAGGTGTTGATGCGTTCCTGCCAGTCATCACGGAACAGCGAGTCCGGCTGCGGAATCAGCTTGCTCGGCGAGAGAAACAGGTCCAGCGCCGCTTTGGCGTTCTCGAACAGGGAAATATTCAGATTGATGCACAGCACCGCCAGCGGCCGACTTTCGCTGTCACGCAGCACGGTGCTCAGGCTGCGAATTTTCTGACCGTCCCAGTTGAGCTTTTCGTACGGGCCGATGTTCCTGTCGCTGACATCCTCGCTGAGCATGTCTTCGAGTGACGAGTCGTCGCCGATCTCGCGCTTGGACAGGTTGTTGGCGATGTAGTCGACCTTCTGCGTGCGCAGGTCGTGCAGCACCACCTCGGCATGTGGAAAGAACAGCGTGGCAATGGCGTCGGCGATGGCGCGGAAGTTATCCAGCGCCGGGTCGAATTCGGGGGCAGTCATGACAGTGGAGCTCCAGGCAGCGTCAGCGCCCCTTGTGCCGGGGCGCTGCGAGTGTGCCGCAATCTTTTCGACGAGTCGATGCGATCAAACCAGTCGGGCCGGGGAGAGCATGGCGCTGTCCAGACCGAATTGATGCAGGTGCTCGGGGAATGGCTCGCCGCGCACCAGCGCCGCACTGGCCTGGCCCATCGCCGGCGACGTCTGAATGCCGTAGCCGCCCTGCGCGGCGACCCAGAACAGCCCTGGCACCTGCGGATCAAAGCCGCTGAGCAAATCACCGTCGGCAACGAAACTGCGCAGACCGGCCCAGGTGCGGGTCGGACGGCGAATGGTCAGCGTGGTGGCCTCTTCGATCTGATAAATGCCCATGGCGATGTCGAGTTCTTCCGGCTGCACGTCGTGCGGTTCGACCGGATCGGCATTGGCCGGCGAGCCGAGGAACATGCCGGCGTCGGGCTTCATGTAGAAGGATTCGTCGAGGCTGACCAGCATTGGCCAATGATGAGTGTCCACGCCTTCCGGCCCGGCAAAGATAAACGCAGCGCGGCGTTTCGCTTGCAGACCCAGCGGCTGCGCACCGGCCAGGGCAGCGATCTTGTCGGCCCACGCACCGGCGGCGTTGATGATCACCGGTGCGCTGAACGTCTCGCCATTGGTCTGCACGATCCACAGGCCATCGGCATCGCGGCTCAAGCCGAGCACTTCGCAATCGGTGCGCACTTCGCCGTGGTTGCGCCGGATGCCGCGCAGGTAGCCTTGATGCAGCGCGTCGGTGTCGATGTCGCAGGCCGATGGATCGTAGATCGCGCCGTGGACTTTTTCCCGGCGCAGGATCGGCAGACGCGCGCAGGCTTCGTCGGCGCTGAGCAGTTGCATCTGCGGCACGGTGGCTTTGGCGCTGAGGTATTGGTTGTTCAGTTCGGCGGGATCACCGATGAAGTCGACGGTCATTTCGCCGCGTGGGGTCAGCAGCGGATGCTCGCAAAAGCCGCTCGGAGGACTGTCGAAAAACGCGCGGCTCGCCTGAGTCAGTGCGCGGACCTGTGCGGTGCCGTAGGCGGCGGTGTACAGCGCGGCGGAGCGACCGGTGGAGTGATAGCCGGGATGGGTTTCACGCTCGAGCACGATCACTTTGCCGTGCGGCGCCAGCCAGAACCCGGTGGAAGCGCCGGCAATCCCGCCGCCGATGATGATGAAATCTGCGTGGCTCATGTAGGTCTCCAGTGGGTACGCAATATCAAGGCGTTCGCTAGTCCATCGTGGGAGCGAGCCTGCTCGCGAAAGCGGTGTATCAGTCGACATCTTCGCTGAATGTCAGACCGCATTCGCGAGCAGGCTCGCTCCCGCAGGGGATTTTTGGCGTTAGTGGGTTAAGTGATAAACCGCATTGGCGAGGGCAATGTCTTCCAGGCCCAAGCCGATTGAACGGAAAAACACGTGACGGTCGTAACCCGGGCGCTGCACTTTTTCGCTGAGCAAGTCGGCGAGGTCGCCAACAATCGAATCCTTGCTCCAGCCATGCTGTTCGGCGGCAATCAGCATCTCACCTGCCGAACCCGGCGTGGTCTGACGATAGTCGCAGAACACCTGCATGTCGTTGAGACTTTGCGGCGGTACCTCATGGGCGCGGGGGGCGTTGGTGCTGATCGAGGTGATCAGCGCCGGTTTGCTTAACGTTGCAGGATCAATCACCGGCCCGGCCGACGAGGTGCAGAGCATGATCACATCCGCATCGGTAACGGCGGTCTCGCGGCTGTCGGCAATCTTCAGTGACGGCGCGATGGACTTCAACACAGCCTGTGTTTGCGCATCTTCGAGCAGCGATGGCGAATACAGGCTGATGCTCTGCCAGTCGCGCAGCGCTTTGGCGTAGTACAGATGCGCTTGAGCGACCTTGCCGCTGCCGATGATCGCCAGTCGCTGGGCATTCAACGGGGCGAGGGCGTCGACCGCCACGGCCGTGGTCGCGGCGGTGCGCGCGGTGGTCAGTTCGCCGGCATCACAGAGCAGCAGCGGCTGGCCGGTTTTCGTCGACATCAGCAGGGTCCACGCCGTCACCAGCGCACCCTGCTCACGGACGATGTACGGCGAAGTCTTCACTCCGTACACGCCGTCCTCGGCCAGTACACCCAAGTAGTTGATGAAGTCGCCGGCACCCTGCGGAAACTCGACCCATTGCTGCGCCGGCTGCACGGCGTTCCCGGCCGCCAGATCGCGGAACAGCTTGCGCAGGATTTGCGGAACATCGATACGCGCCAACAGCTCATGGGCCTGGGCTTGATCGATCACATAGGGCGTACTGGACATTTCGCGCTCCGAAACTAAACTTATTTTTCCATTATGGACTTTTAGTTCTGGCGAGCAACCATCGGGCATAAAAAAAGCGCAGTCCGTTTCCGGCTGCGCTTTTTCATATGGCGGGGCTTACTGCGGACGCTTGCGCTCAACCGAACGCAGCAGATGCGTCGGCGGGGTTTCACAGCTGATCTTGCGACCAAGCTTTTCTTCGATCGACGGCAACTGGTAAGAGTCGTCCTCGCCGGCAAAGCTGATCGACACGCCATCGGCGCCGGCACGACCGGTACGGCCAATGCGGTGCACGTAATCGTCCGGGACTTCCGGCAGGGTGAAGTTGATCACGTGGCTGATGCCGTCGATGTGGATGCCGCGACCGGCGACATCGGTGGCCACCAGCACGCGGATCTTGCCTTCGCGGAAACCTTCCAGAGTCTTGATGCGCTTGTGCTGCGGCACATCACCGGAGAGTTGCGCGGCGTTGATGCCGTCACGCACCAGACGCTCTTCGATGCGGCGTACTTCGTCCTTGCGGTTGGCAAACACGATGACTCGCTCCCAACCGTTGTCGTTGACCAGGTTGTAGAGCAGCTTGTATTTGTCGGCAGCGGCCACGGCGTAGATGTGCTGCTCGACGTTCTCGTTGGCAACGTTGGTGATTTCGATTTCGACAATCGCCGGGTCGGTGGTCCATTGCTTGGCCAGATTCATCACGTCTTCGGTGAAGGTCGCGGAGAACAGCAGGGTCTGGCGCTCGGATTTCGGCGGGGTCTGGCGAATGATCTGCCGTACCTGCGGGATGAAACCCATGTCGAGCATGCGGTCAGCTTCGTCCAGGACCATCACTTCGACCATGTCCAGGTGCACATCGCCGCGCTGGTTGAAGTCGAGCAAGCGGCCCGGCGTAGCGACGAGGATGTCGCAATGCCGCGCTTCGAGGTGCTTGAGCTGTTTGTCGAAATCCATACCGCCGACGAACGTCATGACGTTGAGGCCGGTGTACTTGGTCAGGTCAGCGGCGTCCTTGGCGATCTGCACCACCAGCTCGCGGGTCGGCGCGATGATCAGTGCGCGCGGTTCGCCCATGTAGCGCTCTTTCGGCGGCGGCGTCTGCAGCAACTGGGTGATGATCGAGATGAGGAACGCGGCGGTCTTGCCGGTGCCGGTCTGCGCGCGGCCGATGGCGTCTTTGCCGGCGAGGGTGAAGCCCAGCACCTGCGCCTGGATCGGCGTGCAGTAAGGAAAGCCCAGGTCCTGAATGGCGTGCATCAGTTCCGGGGCAAGCTTGAAATCGTGAAAGCGGGTTTTGCCTTCCTGTGGCTCGACGACGAAGTCTTCGAGTTTCCATGGAATGACCGGTGCCTTGGGCTTCGGTTCGCGACGCGGTCTGGCCGGTTTCGGCGCTTCGCCGGGTGCAGGCTCTACGGCCATTGGCGCGGCCGCAGCGGGTTTTTCTTCGGGCTTCGGTGCGGCTGCGGGAGCGGGGCGGTCGGCCTGCGGGGCATCGGCGCGATGACCGGGGGCGTGCGACGGCGCACTGGGAACTGGCGCGAGCTGCTCAGCCTCGCTTTTACCGAACATTTTCTTGAGTGCTTTGAGCACGGTCATCTCATCAATTGGTTAAGGAATGTACGCCGGCCAGTGTAATGCAAGAATCGGGCGCGGCGTAGTAGGAGGGATCAATGGGCAGGGATTGGTCGACAATCAGCGCAGTCGTTCGCTCAACCAGACACCAATGTCGCGAATCTCTTCAGGTAACACTTCGTGCTCCATTGGGTATTCCTGCCATGTCACGGTGACACCATGCTTCTTCAAATGCTCGTAAGCACTGCGGCCCATCGAGTTCTGCACCACGTTATCGAACTGGCCGTGCAGCGAGAGCACCGGAATGCGCTGCTGGCTGGCGGATAACTCCAGTTCGTCGCTGAATGTCGGTGCGTAAGTCGACAACGCCAGCACCCCACCCAACGGCCCCTGCCACTTCAGAAATGCGGTGTGCAATACCACCGCGCCGCCCTGGGAAAACCCGGCGAGAAAAATCCGCGAGGCGTCTATTCCGCTGGCGCGCTCGGCTTCGATCAGTTCGATGATGCGCTCTGCCGAAGCTTCCAACTGGTCACGGTCGATCGCCCGGGCCGGGCTCATGGCCTTGATGTCGTACCAGCTGGGCATGGCATATCCGCCATTTATCGTCACTGGACGCGTCGGCGCCTGCGGCAGCACAAAACGCGTGCTCAGCAGGCTTTCCTGCAACGCCTCGGCCACCGGCAGGAAGTCGTAACGGTCGGCGCCGAGGCCGTGCAGCCAGATCACGCAGGCGTCTGCGGGCTTAACAGGCTGAAGAATCAAGGGCTCGGTCATGTCTGCTCCAAAAATGTGCGGGCGCTCTCATTGAGTGCGTGATTGAAGTGCGCGCCCGGTTGATCCGTTAACAAGATGTCGCAAGGTTACAAGTTTAGCTATTGACGTGTCGCGCAATCACTTTCGCAAGCGGTGTGGTACGGCGTTTGCTATGGAGGTTTGCGTACGAAGCGTCCTACGCGTGGCGGTAACACTATCAGTGTCAGTCGCGTGATGGGATAGCAACGAATCCGGTGATGGATGTTCGCCAATGGCCGCTACGGGCTTAGCGAACGTGAAAGGGCTACAGCCCGTTCGGCCGATTGGTGAGAAGTGAGTGATCCATGATGTGGATTTTCTCCTACTAGACTCATAGCGAAGGTCTTACGTCGGTTGACCCCAAAAAAAGCCAACACGGGTCAACAACGCCTCAAAAGGGTGCGACTGGACTCAAGCTCCGACACAACAAGAGCAAAACTGGAGGTTTGAATGAAGATGTTGAAATCCACTCTGGCGGTCGTGACCGCTGCAGCAGTACTCGGCGTCAGCGGGTTCGCTCAGGCGGGTGCAACCCTGGATGCGGTACAGAAAAAAGGTTTCGTGCAGTGTGGCGTGAGCGACGGTCTGCCGGGCTTCTCGGTACCGGATGCGACCGGCAAGATTCTCGGCATCGACGCCGACGTCTGCCGCGCTGTGGCCGCAGCCGTTTTCGGCGACGCCAACAAGGTCAAGTTCAGCCAGTTGAACGCCAAGGAGCGCTTCACCGCGCTGCAGTCCGGCGAGATCGACATCCTATCGCGCAACACCACCATGACCAGCTCCCGTGACGCGGGCATGGGCCTGAAATTCCCGGGCTTCATCACCTACTACGACGGCATCGGCTTCCTGGTAAACAACAAGCTGGGCGTGAAAAGTGCCAAAGAGCTCGACGGCGCTACCATCTGCATCCAGGCCGGTACCACCACCGAGCTGAACGTTTCCGACTACTTCCGTGGCAACGGTCTGAAATACACCCCGATCACCTTCGACACCTCCGATGAAAGCGCCAAGTCGCTGGAATCCGGTCGTTGCGACGTGCTGACCTCCGACAAGTCCCAGCTGTTCGCCCAGCGCAGCAAGCTGGCCTCGCCGAAGGACTACGTGGTTCTGCCGGAAACCATTTCCAAAGAACCACTGGGTCCGGTCGTACGTAACGGCGACGACGAGTGGCTGGCCATCGTGCGTTGGGTCGGCTACGCGCTGCTCAATGCCGAAGAAGCCGGCATCACTTCGAAGAACGTCGAAGCTGAAGCCAAGTCCACCAAGAACCCGGACGTGGCCCGTATGCTCGGTGCTGACGGCGAATACGGCAAAGACCTGAAACTGCCGAAAGACTGGGTTGTGCAGATCGTCAAGCAGGTCGGCAACTACGGCGAAATCTTCGAGAAAAACCTCGGCAAGAGCACTCCGCTGGAAATCGACCGTGGCCTGAACGCCCTGTGGAACAACGGCGGCATTCAGTACGCACCACCAGTGCGCTAATGGTTCTATCGCCCGGCGGGCCAACCGCCGGGTGATGTTCTTGTTCCATTTCTTCCGGGGCACTTCATGCAAAATTCAATCGGCGCACCAAAGCAGAGGCTCAGCCTCAGCGATCCACGAGTGCGTGCGTGGCTATTCCAGATCATCACCGTTGTGGCGGTGGTCTCGCTTGGCTGGTACCTGTTCGACAACACGCAAACCAACCTTCAGCACCGGGGTATCACTTCCGGTTTCAGCTTTCTGGAGCGTAGTGCCGGGTTCGGCATCGCTCAAACCCTGATCGACTACACCGAAGCGGACAGTTATGCGCGGGTGTTTGTCATCGGCCTGCTCAACACCCTGTTGGTGACATTTATCGGCGTGATCCTGGCGACGATTCTCGGTTTCATCGTCGGTGTAGCGCGGCTGTCGCAGAACTGGATCATTGCCAAACTGGCGACGGTGTATGTGGAAGTATTCCGCAACATTCCGCCGCTGCTGCAGATCCTGTTCTGGTACTTCGCGGTGTTCCTGACCATGCCGGGGCCGCGCAACAGCCACAACTTCGGCGACACCTTTTTCGTCAGCAGCCGTGGCCTGAACATGCCGGCCGCACTCGCCGCTGACGGCTTCTGGGCATTCGTGATCAGCATCGTGCTGGCGATCGTCGGCATCGTGCTGATGTGCCGCTGGGCCAACAAGCGTTTCGAAGAAACCGGCGTACCGTTCCACAAGTTCTGGACCGGCCTGGCAATTGCGCTGGTGATCCCGACCCTGTGCGCGCTGATCTTCGGCGCTCCGCTGCACTGGGAAATGCCCGAGCTCAAGGGCTTCAACTTTGTCGGTGGCTGGGTGCTGATCCCGGAACTGCTGGCGTTGACCCTGGCGCTCACTGTGTACACCGCAGCGTTCATTGCCGAGATCGTGCGTTCCGGGATCAAGTCGGTCAGCCACGGCCAGACCGAAGCGGCGCGTTCGCTTGGCCTGCGCAACGGCCCGACCCTGCGCAAGGTGATCATCCCGCAAGCCCTGCGCGTGATCATTCCGCCGCTGACCAGCCAATACCTCAACCTGGCGAAAAACTCCTCGCTGGCAGCCGGTATCGGTTATCCGGAAATGGTTTCGCTGTTCGCTGGCACCGTGCTTAATCAGACCGGGCAGGCCATCGAAGTGATTGCCATCACCATGAGCGTGTACCTGGCGATCAGTATCAGCATTTCCCTGCTGATGAACTGGTACAACAAGCGCATTGCGCTGATCGAGCGGTAAGGAAAAGCGCATGAGTACTCATACTTTCAAACCCGACATGCCTCCACCCAACAGCAGCATCGGCGTGGTGGCGTGGATGCGCGCAAACATGTTCTCCAGCTGGCTCAACACCCTGCTGACGCTGTTTGCGTTCTACCTGATCTACCTGGTTGTGCCACCGATCCTCAGCTGGGCAATCGTCGACGCCAACTGGGTCGGCACCACCCGCGCCGACTGCACCAAGGAAGGCGCCTGCTGGGTGTTCATTCAGCAGCGGTTCGGCCAGTTCATGTACGGCTACTACCCGACCGAACTGCGCTGGCGCGTCGACCTGACCGTGTGGCTGGCGGTCATCGGCGCAGCACCCCTGTTCATCTCGCGCGTGCCGCGTAAAGCGGTGTACGGCCTGAGCTTCCTGGTGCTGTACCCGATCATTGCCTTCACTTTGCTGCATGGCGGTTTCGGAATGACCACCGTGCCGACCAGCCAGTGGGGCGGCCTGATGCTGACCCTGGTGATCGCCACCGTCGGCATCGCCGGGGCGTTGCCGCTGGGTATCGTGCTGGCGCTGGGACGACGTTCGAACATGCCGGCGATTCGTGTGGTCTGCGTGACCTTCATCGAGTTCTGGCGCGGCGTGCCGTTGATCACGGTGCTGTTCATGTCCTCGGTAATGCTGCCGCTGTTCCTGCCCGAAGGCATGAACTTCGACAAGCTGCTGCGGGCGCTGATCGGCGTGATCCTGTTCCAGTCGGCGTACGTCGCCGAGGTGGTGCGTGGCGGTCTGCAAGCGATTCCCAAAGGGCAGTACGAAGCGGCTGCGGCGATGGGCCTCGGTTACTGGCGTTCGATGGGCCTGGTGATCCTGCCGCAAGCCCTGAAGCTGGTGATCCCGGGCATCGTCAACACGTTCATTGCGCTGTTCAAGGACACCAGCCTGGTGATCATCATCGGTCTCTTTGACCTGCTCAACAGCGTCAAGCAAGCCGCTGCCGACCCGAAATGGCTGGGCATGGCCACCGAAGGCTACGTGTTCGCCGCCCTGGTGTTCTGGATTTTCTGTTTTGGTATGTCGCGCTATTCCATGCATCTGGAACGCAAGCTCGACACTGGCCACAAGCGTTAGGAGTTCTCTGTAAATGAGCGAAGCAATCAAAAAGCCTGTGGGTCCGGAAGGCATCATCCAGATGCAGGGCGTGAACAAGTGGTACGGCCAGTTTCACGTGCTGAAAGACATCAACCTCAATGTCAAACAAGGCGAGCGTATCGTCCTGTGCGGCCCGTCGGGTTCCGGCAAATCGACGACGATTCGTTGCCTCAATCGCCTGGAAGAACACCAGCAGGGTCGCATCGTCGTCGACGGCGTGGAACTGACCAACGACCTCAAGCAGATCGAAGCGATCCGCCGCGAAGTCGGCATGGTGTTCCAGCACTTCAACCTGTTCCCGCACCTGACCATTTTGCAGAACTGCACCCTGGCGCCGATGTGGGTGCGCAAGATGCCCAAGCGCAAGGCCGAAGAAATCGCCATGCATTACCTGGAGCGCGTACGCATTCCGGAGCAGGCGCACAAATATCCGGGGCAGCTTTCCGGCGGTCAGCAACAGCGTGTGGCGATCGCCCGCGCCTTGTGCATGAAGCCGAAAATCATGCTGTTCGACGAGCCGACTTCAGCGCTTGACCCGGAGATGGTGAAAGAGGTTCTGGACACCATGATCGGTCTGGCCGAAGACGGCATGACCATGCTCTGCGTGACCCACGAAATGGGCTTCGCCCGCACCGTGGCCAACCGCGTGATCTTCATGGACAAGGGCGAAATCGTTGAGCAGGCCGCGCCGAACGACTTCTTCGACAATCCGCAGAATGATCGGACCAAGTTGTTCTTGAGTCAGATTTTGCATTGATGCCCGTCAGGCACTGAAACAAACCCGGACTCAGTTCCGGGTTTGTTTTATCTGGGCTCATCTGGCCAGAACAGGTTCCCGCTCCGGGTAACGAGTTTCCAGAAGTTGTTTGAGACCGTCGTCTGCGTGAAGTGCCTGAATTTCCTCTAGCAGATCGGGATGACGATCCAGAAGCCGCATCAGTGTGAACAACGGCTGCGGCGGAGCCAGTTCGCCGCGTTCATATCGTGAAAACGCATTATGCCCACCTCCTGACAGCCACTTCACCGCACTTCTTTGAGTGAGATGGAGCTTTCGGCGAATACGCTTCATTTCGGTACCGATCAGCCGAAGTACGTCTTCGAGTAATTGATCGCCGGCATCTACGTAGCGCTCGGCACTGTCGGTACCACTGTCAAAAATGATTTCGCCACAGATCCTGCACTCCCAGCCGGCGAGAAGGTGTACGGGCCGCGAAAACTGTTTGTAATTGACGTCGAGACTGCGATCTTGAAAGTGGTGCATTGCGTGTTCGGTGCCGCAACTCAGGCATTGCCTCTTGCTCATGTGTTTTTCTCCTTGAAGGAGATCACCGGAGAACCACCGCTCGTGCAGTAGGTCACTTTGATGTAGATCTCCCGATTTCGAAACGATACGTGATAGACGTCGTGCCAGTTCCGATGGTTGGAATAAGAGGTCATGGATTTGTAGAGCATTCGCCGCTCAAGCGTTGCCACAACCTGCATCATCACTTTCCAGGACATGCCCATGTCCCGGCCTGTCTCAAGTGCATAACGTGTAAAGGCTTCTTTGCCTCGTCTAATTACTTCGGCCTTCACGACTGCCAAGTCGTAATGGGGTGTGTTCTTTTCCATAAGAAGCCAAAACCCTGTCCCTGAAATTACCCTTAAAGGGTAATTTTGACCAATCGAAAATGCCGCTCCATGTGTCTCCGATTGACCCTAGGTGGTTGCCGTCCTACATGGGTCTGACTAACATGTCGGAAAATTCATCCTATGATTGGATGAAAAGGCGAGGCACATGTCAGATATTTCCCCTTTGATCAAGCGATCCCTGGTCGATCAGGCTTTGGATCAACTGCGTCAGCGCATCAACAGCGGTGCGTGGCAGGTCGGCGAGCGTCTGCCGACCGAACCTGAGCTGTGCGCCGAGCTGGGCATCAGCCGCAACACCGTGCGCGAAGCCATGCGTGTTCTGGCATTTTCCGGTCTGATCGAAATTCGCCAAGGCGACGGCAGTTATCTGCGCGCCGTGGTCGATCCGCTGGATACGCTGAAGGCGTTGTCCCGCTGTTCCCTGGAGCAGGCTCGGGAGACCCGACACATCCTTGAAGTCGAGGCCATCGGCCTGGCGGCGTTGCGTCGTACCGATGACGATCTGGCGGCCCTGCGCGAAGCGCTCGGCACCAGCGGCAGCCACTACCATGGTGATCTCGACACTTACATCGCCTGCGATCTGGTGTTCCATCGCCGACTGGTCGACGCCGCGCACAACCCGACCCTCAGCGAGCTGTATCGATATTTCTCCAGCATCGTCGGCGCGCAATTGCGCCAGACCTTGAATATCTCCCCGCGCCGTCAGGAAGTGTTCGATCTGCACATCGACTTGCTCGATGCGGTCGAGCAACGCGACCCGGAACGGGCCAAAGCCTTGTCGAGGCAGTTGATCAATGAACCTTGAAAACGAGAAATCCATGCCCCGCAGTGAGTTATCCACAGCGTCGAAACGCTCCGCCGAACTTGAAGAGCTGCTGATCGATGCCGAGGCTGATGACGAGCAGGTCCAGCAAAGCCACCCATTGGTAAAACGCCCGTGGCTGTTGCTGCTCGGGTTGATTCTGGTGGCGCTGAACCTGCGCCCGGCGTTGTCGAGCATGGCGCCATTGCTCAGCGAGGTCTCCAGAAGCCTCGGGCTGTCTGCGGCGCAGGCGGGATTGCTGACCACGTTGCCAGTGCTGTGCCTGGGCTTGTTTGCGCCGCTGGCGCCGATTCTGGCGCGGCGTTTCGGTGCTGAGCGGGTGGTGTTGGGGATTCTGCTGACGCTGGCCGGCGGGATTATCCTGCGCAGTAATTTCGGCGAGATCGGCCTGTTTGCCGGCAGCGTGCTTGGGGGCGCCAGCATCGGCATCGTCGGCGTGCTGCTGCCGGGCATCGTCAAGCGCGACTTCGCCAAACACGCCGGGACCATGACCGGCGTCTACACCATGGCGCTGTGCCTGGGCGCAGCGATGGCGGCGGGTTCGACCGTGCCGCTGAGTGAACACTTCGGCAACAGCTGGGCGATGGGCCTGGGGTTCTGGGTGATTCCGGCATTGGTGGCCGCAGTGTTCTGGCTGCCACAAGTCGGCTCCAAACATGGCGCACACAACGTCGCCTATCGCGTGCGCGGGTTGCTGCGTGATCCGCTGGCCTGGCAGGTGACCTTGTACATGGGCCTGCAATCGTCGCTGGCCTACATCGTATTTGGCTGGTTGCCGTCAATCCTCATCGGGCGCGGGCTGACACCGACTCAGGCCGGATTGGTGCTGTCCGGTTCGGTGATCATTCAACTGGCCAGTTCGCTGGCCGCGCCGTGGCTGGCGACCCGGGGCAAGGATCAGCGCCTGGCGATCGTCGTGGTCATGGCGCTGACCCTGGCCGGCCTGTTCGGCTGCTTGTACGCACCGATCGAAGGTCTGTGGGGCTGGGCGATTCTGCTCGGACTGGGGCAGGGCGGCACGTTCAGTCTGGCCCTGACCCTGATCGTGCTGCGCTCGCGTGATTCCCATGTCGCGGCGAACCTGTCGAGCATGACCCAGGGGTTTGGCTACACGCTGGCGTCCATGGGGCCGTTTGCCGTGGGCGTGGTGCATGACTGGACCGGTGGCTGGAATGCTTTGGGCTGGATCTTCGGCATTATCGGTGCCGGTGCGATCCTCGCCGGGCTGGGTGCGGGGCGCGCGTTGTATGTGCAGGTGCAAAGCGAAAAGATCTGAATGCACTGGGTGCAAATGTGGGAGCGAGCCTGCTCGCGAAAGCGGTGTTTCGGTCAACATGGATGTTGAATGTTGAATTGCCTTCGCGAGCAGGCTCGCTCCCACAAGGGTTTTGCGTATTGCCGATAGTGTTTCTGCGCGCGGCAGATTATGGTGCTGGCAATCTGTACCTATTTCTTTGGAGATTGCCTTGAGCGAAGCCCATAGCGCCCTGATCACCCGCTTCTACCAAGCCTTTCAGCGCCTTGACGCAGAAGCCATGGCGGCCTGCTACACCGACGATGTGGTCTTCAGCGATCCGGCCTTCGGCGAGTTGCGCGGGCGCGATGCCGGCGACATGTGGCGCATGCTGACTACCCGCGCCAGGGATTTTTCCCTGACTTTTGACAATGTCCGCGCCGACGAGCGCACCGGCGGCGCGCATTGGGTGGCGACTTACCTGTTCAGTCAGACCGGCAACGTCGTGGTCAACGACATCCAGGCGCGCTTCGTCTTCCGGGACGGCAAGATCTGTGAGCACCACGACCACTTCGATCTGTGGCGCTGGTCGCGGCAGGCGTTGGGTTTCAAAGGCCTGCTGCTGGGCTGGACGCCGCTGGTGCGCAACGCGGTACGTGCCCAGGCGCGCAAGGGACTGAAGGCATTTCAGGCCGGGCGCTGATAAGATCGCCGCCTGTTTTCCTACACGTTCAGATCCCGAAGTGACCAGCCTTAGCGAAAAATCCGTCGATGCTGCCGAACCAGTGAGTAAATCCTGGTTCGTCTACCTCGTGCGTGCCGCCAATGGCTCGTTGTATTGCGGAATCAGCGACGACCCCGTACGCCGTTTCGCCAAGCACCAGAGCGGCAAGGGAGCGCGGTTCTTTCTTTCCAGCCCGGCGATGGCGTTGGTCTACACCGAACTGTGCCGCGACAAAAGCGATGCCCTGCGACAGGAACGGCTGATCAAGAAACTCAAGAAGAGCGCCAAGGAATGCCTGGTCGCGTCTTATCAATCTGACTGATTGGTTCCCATCAGGCAGATCGGTAGGCCTGTCAGGCAATGCGCGCTAAGCTGCGGATTCACTTTTCCAGCGGCGGAGCCGAGCATGTCCGAGTTGATTCTGCACCATTACCCGACCTCTCCATTTGCCGAGAAGGCGCGCCTGCTGCTGGGCTTCAAAGGCCTGTCCTGGCGTTCGGTGCATATTTCCCCGGTGATGCCCAAGCCTGATCTGACGGCATTGACCGGTGGCTACCGCAAGACTCCAGTGTTGCAGATCGGTGCCGACATCTATTGCGACACCGCACTGATCGCTCGACGCCTGGAGCAGGAAAAAGCCCTGCCGGCGTTCTTTCTCGAAGGCCAGGAAATGACCAGCGCCAGTTTCGCGGCGTGGGCCGATTCGGTGGTGTTCCAGCACGCGGTGAGCCTGGTGTTCCAGCCAGAATCGGTAGCCGTGCGTTTTGGCAAATTGCCGCCGGAAGCGATCAAGGCCTTCCTGGCCGACCGCGCCGGTTTGTTCAGCGGTGGCAGCGCCACACGTCTGTCCGCCGAGCAGGCCAAGCATCAGTGGCCGACGATCATGGCGCGTCTGGAGCAGCAGTTGCAGCGCGAGCAGGGCGACTTCCTCTTCGGCGAGCCATCGATTGCCGACTTCGCCCTGGCGCATCCGATGTGGTTCCTCAAGGCGACCCACGTCACGGCGCCGCTGGTGGATGAATATCCGGCGGTTGCGGCGTGGCTGGGTCGGGTGCTGGGGTTCGGCCATGGCGCAGCGAGCGAGATGTCCTCTGCCGAGGCATTGGAGGTCGCGCGTAACGCGACGCCAGCGGCATTGCCGGATGAGCGGTTCGTTGATCCGAACGGCTTCAAGACGGGACAGCAAGTGGCAATTGCCGCTGTCGATTATGGCGTCGACCCGGTGGCAGGCGAGCTGCTGTTTGCTGGCAGTGAAGAGCTGATCATTCGCCGTGAAGACGAACGTGGCGGCGTGGTGCATGTGCACTTTCCGCGTTTTGGTTTCCGTATCGAAGCGCGCTGATTTATCAAGCAGCTGCAAAACCTGTGGGAGCGAGCCTGCTCGCGAAGACGATGGATCATTCAACATGGTTGTTGGCTGATGCAGCGCTTTCGCGAGCAGGCTCGCTCCCACATTGGTTATTTCAGGGCTGCGAGGATTTCGTCGGGATCGAACCCGCGAATCAACGTGCCGTTCACATCGATCAGCGGAATCCCGCGCCCACCCAGTGCCTCATACGCCTTGCGCGCATCAGCATCTTTCTCGATGTCGAACTCCTTGAACGGTATGCCCTTGCTGTCGAGAAAGCGTTTGGTCTGTTTGCAGTAGCCGCACCAGTCGGTGGCATAAAGCACGACATTGGCTTGCGCCCGGGTCTGCTGCGAGACCATTTGCGCGGGATTGAATACCCGCTCGATCTTGCCCCAGTTCTGATAGACCACGACCACCAGCAGCACCAGGGCGACCTTTTTCAGCACATTGCCGAGCATCAGTTACGCCGCTTCAACTGATCGGTCAGCGAAGTCGGCAGGCCTTTGATGATCAGGGTGCCGTTCTCTTCGTCGTACTCGATCTTCGAGCCCAGCAGGTGCGCTTCGAAGCTGATCGACAAACCTTCGGCGCGGCCGGTGAAACGACGGAATTGATTGAGGGTGCGCTTGTCTGCCGGAATCTCTGGCGACAGGCCATAGTCCTTGTTGCGGATGTGATCGTAGAAGGCTTTCGGGCGTTCCTCGTCGATCAGCTCCGACAGCTCCTCAAGACCCATCGGTTCGCCGAGCTTGGCCTGGCTGCTGGCATAGTCGACCAGGGTCTTGGTTTTCTCGCGGGCCGAGTCTTCCGGCAGGTCTTCGCTCTCGACAAAGTCACTGAAGGCCTTGAGCAGTGTGCGCGTCTCGCCGGGGCCGTCGACGCCTTCCTGGCAACCGATGAAGTCGCGGAAATACTCCGAGACCTTCTTGCCATTCTTGCCCTTGATGAACGAGATGTACTGTTTCGACTGCTTGTTGTTCTGCCACTCCGAGACATTGATCCGCGCTGCCAGATGCAACTGGCCAAGGTCGAGATGGCGCGAGGGCGTCACGTCGAGCTCGTCGGTCACCGCCACACCTTCGCTGTGATGCAGCAGGGCGATCGCCAGATAGTCGGTCATGCCTTGCTGATAGTGGGCGAACAGCACGTGGCCACCCACCGACAGGTTGGATTCTTCCATCAGTTTCTGCAGATGCTCGACCGCCACTTTACTGAACGCGGTGAAGTCACGGCCGCCTTCCATATACTCCTTCAGCCAGCCGCTGAACGGGAATGCGCCGGATTCCGGATGGAACAGGCCCCAGGCTTTGCCCTGTTTGGCGTTGTAGCTTTCGTTGAGGTCGGCGAGCATGTTTTCGATGGCTGCGGACTCGGCCAGTTCAGAGTCACGGGCGTGCAGAACTGCGGGCGTGCCGTCGGGTTTTTTGTCGATCAGGTGGACGATGCAATGACGGATCGGCATGGGCTTCTCGGCTGTTGGAAGGGAGGAGGGCAGGCTCCCCCGAAAAAGCGCTCAGTGTACCGCAACCACTGGTTTTGGCGCGGGTTGCAGGGCAAAACCGGGGCGCGCGCCCGGCCTTAAGCGGTTTTTTACCGATTTAGCGCAATAAAGCTGACCAAATGGGTAGCTAGAGGCGGATATTTCCTTGTCGCTGTGCTAGTTTTGCCCGGTCTTACGCGAAGTCACTGCGTTAAGCGTGCATTCAGCATTTGTCAGGTCGAACCAAACCCTGATTTCGGCATCTATAACCCGACTCGTCGTGGTTATCGCCGAGGGTGCCAGATCCAGAAGATCGGGCTCGATGGCTGACACTGCACTCTGCAATCCATATGAATTTGATAGGGAAGGAACACTACATGGCTCTTACTAAAGACCAACTGATCGCCGACATCGCTGAAGCTATCGACGCGCCGAAAACCACCGCGCGTAACGCTCTGGACCAACTGGGCCAAATCGTTGCCGATCAGCTGGAAAACGGCGGCGAAATCACCTTGCCAGGTATCGGCAAGCTGAAAGTGACCGAGCGTCCTGCCCGCACCGGCCGTAACCCTTCGACTGGCGCTGCCATCGAAATCCCTGCAAAGAAAGTGATCAAGCTGGTTGTGGCCAAAGGCCTGACCGACGCTGTGAACAAGTAAGACGCAGCGATAAAAAAACCGTGCTTCGGAGTGATCCGGGGCACGGTTTTTTTGTGTCTGTGATTTAGCGACTGAATCGCAGTGCCAATGTGGGAGCGAGCCTGCTCGCGAAAGCGGTAGGTCAGTCGATATTGAAGCTGACTGACACGCCGCCTTCGCGAGCAGGCTCGCTCCCACAGGGGATCTGCTGTGTGTTAGCGAACCCAGCGCTCGCGTCGCCAGATCTGCTGCTCGGACTTGGTCTGGAAGGTCCAGGCAACAAAGCGGCTCTGCTTCTGGCCCTGCGACATCTCCACGACCTGGCTCTCCAGCACGCCAGCCTTCTTCAGTGCGGTCTCGATGGCCGGCAGGTTCGAGGCCTTCGACACCAGGGTGCTGAACCACAACACTTTGTGCTGGAAGTTCGCACTTTCGGCAATCAACTGCGTCACAAAGCGCGCTTCACCGCCTTCACACCACAGCTCCGCCGATTGCCCACCGAAGTTCAGCACCGGCAGCTTGCGTTTCGGGTCGGCCTTGCCCAAGGCGCGCCATTTGCGCTCGCTGCCCTTGGTCGCTTCTTCCATCGAAGCGTGGAACGGCGGGTTGCACATGGTCAGGTCGAAGCGCTCGCCCGGCTCCAGCAAGCCGATGAGGATGTGTTTGCGGTTTTCCTGCTGGCGCAGCTGGATCACCTTGCTCAGATCGTTGGACTGCACGATGGCTCGCGCCGCCGCCACGGCTGTCGGGTCGATCTCCGAGCCGAGGAAGTGCCAGCGATATTCGCTGTTGCCGATCAGCGGATACACGCAGTTGGCGCCCATGCCGATATCCAGCACATTGACGATCGCGCCGCGCGGGACCTTGCCGTCGTTCATGCTCGCCAGCAGGTCAGCGAGAAAGTGCACATAGTCGGCACGCCCCGGAACCGGAGGGCAAAGATAGTCCGCCGGAATGTCCCAATGCTGGATGCCGTAGAACGCCTTGAGCAGCGCCCGATTGAACACACGTACCGCGTCGGGGCTGGCGAAGTCGATGCTTTCCTTGCCGTACGGGTTGGTGATCACGTACTTGGCCAGTTCCGGCGTGGTCTTGATCAGCGCCGGAAAGTCGTAACGACCCTGATGGCGATTGCGCGGATGCAGGCTGGCCTTCTCGCGCGGCTCGACGGCTTTGCTCGGGGACGCGGCGTCAGGCTTCTTGCGCGCAGGTTTGGGTGTGCGGGGGGCGGTCATGGGCGTGGTCGATTCGGGTATGGCTGAAAGTGGCGGGCATTGTCCCACATCTGAAGGCAACACCGTTCAAACTGTGGGAGCGAGCCTGCTCGCGAAGGCGTTTCACATCCGGCAGATTTGTCGGCTGACACAGCGCTTTCGCGAGCAGGCTCGCTCCCACAGGGGACTCAAGGTTTTTCAGGAATAAAAAAGGGAGGCCACTTGGGCCTCCCTTTTTCAGTGCGGTTTGCCGTTACAGGCTGGCAATCCGCGCATGCTGCTCGGCCAGCTTGCCCAGGGCTTGTTCGGCCTCGGCCAGTTTGGCGCGTTCCTTCTCGATGACTTCGGCCGGGGCCTTGTCGACGAATCCTGCGTTGGAAAGCTTGCCGCCAACCCGCTGGACTTCGCCCTGCAGACGCAGGATTTCCTTGTCCAGACGCGCCAGTTCCGCGCCCTTGTCGATCAGACCGGCCATCGGCACCAGCACTTCCATCTCGCCGACCAGTGCGGTGGCGGACAGCGGTGCTTCTTCGCCAGCGGCGAGTACGGTGATCGATTCCAGGCGCGCCAGCTTCTTCAGCAGCGCTTCGTTCTCGGTCAGGCGGCGCTGGTTGTCAGCGCTGACATTCTTCAGGAAGATCGGCAGTGGCTTGCCCGGGCCGATGTTCATCTCGCCACGAATGTTGCGCGTGCCGAGCATCAGTTCCTTGAGCCATTCGATGTCGTTTTCCGCCGCCGGATCGATGCGCTCTTCGTTGGCCACCGGCCAAGGCTGCAACATGATCGTCTTGCCCTGGATGCCGGCCAGCGGCGCGATGCGCTGCCAGATTTCTTCAGTGATGAACGGCATGAACGGATGCGCCAGACGCAGCGCCACTTCCAGCACGCGTACCAGCGTCCGGCGAGTGCCGCGCTGACGTTCGACCGGTGCGTTCTCGTCCCACAGCACAGGCTTGGACAGTTCCAGATACCAGTCGCAGTACTGGTTCCAGATGAACTCGTACAGCGCTTGCGCGGCGAGGTCGAAACGGAACTGATCCAGTTGGCGGGTCACTTCGGCTTCGGTGCGTTGCAGCTGCGAGATGATCCAGCGATCAGCCAGCGACAGCTCGTAGGCTTCGCCGTTCTGGCCGCAGTCTTCGCCCTTGTCCAGAACGTAACGCGCGGCGTTCCAGATCTTGTTGCAGAAGTTGCGATAGCCTTCGACGCGACCCATGTCGAACTTGATGTCGCGACCGGTCGAGGCCAGCGAGCAGAACGTGAAGCGCAGGGCGTCGGTGCCGTAGCTTTCGATGCCGTTGGCGAACTCTTCGCGGGTGGCTTTCTCGATCTTCTTCGCCAGTTTCGGTTGCATCAGGCCCGAGGTGCGCTTCTGCACCAGGGTTTCCAGGTCGATGCCGTCGATGATGTCCAGCGGGTCAAGGACGTTGCCCTTGGACTTGGACATCTTCTGGCCTTGGCCGTCGCGCACCAGACCGTGTACGTAAACGGTCTTGAACGGAACCTGCGGCGTGCCGTCTTCGTTCTTCATCAGGTGCATGGTCATCATGATCATCCGGGCAACCCAGAAGAAGATGATGTCGAAACCGGTGACCAGCACGTCGGTGGAGTGGAATTTCTTCAGGAACTCGGTCTGCTCAGGCCAGCCCAGGGTCGAGAAGGTCCACAGGCCGGAACTGAACCAGGTGTCGAGTACGTCGTTGTCCTGTTGCAGCGCAACGTCCGGGCCGAGGTCGTGCTTGGCACGGACTTCGGCTTCGTCGCGACCGACGTAGACCTTGCCCGACTCGTCGTACCAGGCCGGAATCCGGTGGCCCCACCACAGCTGACGGCTGATGCACCAGTCCTGGATGTCGCGCATCCACGAGAAGTACATGTTTTCGTACTGCTTGGGCACGAACTGGATGCGACCGTCTTCAACGGCAGCAATCGCCGGCTCGGCCAGCGGCTTGGTCGATACGTACCACTGGTCGGTCAGCCACGGCTCGATGACCGTGCCGGAGCGATCGCCTTTCGGCGTTTTCAGATTGTGATCGTTGACACTCACCAGCAGGCCGGCGGCGTCGAACGCGGCAACGATCTGCTTGCGCGCTTCGAAACGTTCCAGGCCAGCGAACTCGGCCGGAATCTTGCCGTCGATGCTCTCGTTCAGCGTGCCGTCGAGGTTGAACACCTGAGCGGCAGGCAGCACGTTGGCGTTCTTGTCGAAGATGTTCAGCAGCGGCAGGTTGTGGCGCTTGCCGACTTCGTAGTCGTTGAAATCGTGGGCCGGGGTGATTTTCACGCAGCCGGTGCCGAATTCAGGGTCGCAATAATCGTCGGCGATGATCGGGATGCGGCGGCCAACCAGTGGCAGCTCGACGAATTTGCCGATCAGCGCTTTGTAGCGTTCGTCGTTCGGGTTAACCGCGACGGCGGAGTCACCGAGCATGGTTTCCGGACGGGTGGTGGCGACGATCAGGAAGTCATCGCCCTCGGCGGTTTTTACACCATCGGCCAATGGGTATTTCAGGTTCCACAGGAAGCCTTTCTCTTCGTGGTTTTCCACTTCGAGGTCGGAAATCGCCGTGTGCAGTTTGGTGTCCCAGTTGACCAGACGCTTGCCGCGGTAGATCAGGCCGTCTTCATGCAGGCGCACGAAAGCTTCCTTGACCGCTTCCGAGAGGCCGTCGTCCATGGTGAAGCGCTCGCGGCTCCAGTCGACGGACGAGCCGAGGCGACGGATCTGCCGGCTGATGTTGCCGCCGGACTGATCTTTCCATTCCCAGACTTTTTCGAGAAATTTTTCCCGGCCCAGATCGTGACGATTCTGGCCCTGGGCTTCGAGCTGACGCTCCACCAGCATCTGCGTGGCGATACCGGCATGGTCGGTGCCCGGTTGCCACAGGGTGTCGCGACCCTGCATGCGGCGGAAACGGATCAACGCGTCCATGATCGCGTTGTTGAAGCCGTGACCCATGTGCAGGCTGCCGGTGACGTTCGGCGGCGGGATCATGATGGTGTAGGACTCGCCCGCGCCTTGCGGGGCGAAGTAGTTCTCGGACTCCCAGGTCTTGTACCAGGAAGTTTCAATGGCGTGCGGCTGGTAGGTCTTATCCATGCGCGGCGGGACCCTATTGGCATTTATTCAGGAAAAGCCGGGAAGTATAGCGGGGCATGGTGCCGAGGGCGAGCGGGGGAGGTCGGGCGGAGATCTAAATGTAGGAGCTGCCGAAGGCTGCGATCTTTTGATCTTGTTTTTTGTGAAAGCAAAGTCAAAAGATCGCAGCCTTCGGTAGCTCCTACACCAGCGGCTTATTCGTACTGGCTGAGCAGCCGCTCCATCCGCGCATCCAGGCGACGTTTGATTTCGGTTTCGATGTGCGGGGCGAAGTCGTCGATCACGTCTTGCATGATCAATTGCGCGGCGGCGCGCAGTTCGCTGTCCAGGTGCAGCAAGGCATCCGGGCCTTTATCGACCGGTGCGGCAGCCGGGGCAGCCGGCGGCGCTGGTGGCGGCTCGACGGCCGCCGGCTGATTGCCGACGGAATCGAACAGCATCGGAATCTGTTCCTGTTCGCCGTCATCGACCGTATCGGTCAACAGCGGCGGTTGCAGGTTGTCATCGCCGAGCAACTGGCGGATCGATTCGAGATCGTCCAGCAGGTGTGCGGATTTCTGTTGCGGTTTCGGAGTGTCCATTGGAATGCTCAGAGTCGCTGTAAACGGTGGTCTTGCAGAGAATAGCCCTGTTCGCGGTAGAAACGGAAACTCTCCCGCGCCGCTGCGCGGATGGTCGGATCTTCCACCACCACTTCCGCCACGCGGGCGAATTTGCTGGCGAAGGCCGGGACTTTCAGATCGAGATTGACCAGCAGATCCTGGTGCTCACCGCAGTCTGCCCCGTGTCCCAGCACGATCAAACCGTCGGGCTCACTGTCGGCAGGGCCGTGAGGCACGAAACTTTCGCCCTTGAATGCCCACAGACGCGCATCGAGATCGTCACGTTGGGCCGCATCGCTGCAATGCAGGTAGATGCGATGGCCCATGCGCCAGGCTTTCTCGGTGAGCTTGCAGGCGAAATCCAGACGCGCTGAAGGATCGGCGCTGGGCAGGATATAGAAGTCGACTTTGGTCATTGCGGTTCCAGAGCGGCAAGCGGCGTCACCCGAAAGTGGCGCCGCCGCCCATCAGCGGTGTCAGGCTTTGGCGCGATCGAGCAGGTACTGGGTCAGCAGCGGAACCGGACGGCCAGTGGCGCCCTTGTCCTTGCCGCCGCTGGTCCATGCCGTGCCGGCGATGTCCAGGTGCGCCCAGTTGAGGTTCTTGGTGAAGCGCGACAGGAAGCAGGCGGCAGTGATGGTGCCGGCCTTCGGCCCGCCAATGTTGGCGATGTCGGCGAACGGGCTGTCCAGCTGCTCTTGATACTCGTCGAACAGCGGCAGTTGCCAGGCGCGGTCGTCGGCAGCCTTGCCGGCGCTGAGCAGTTGGTCGATCAGTTCGTCGTTGTTGCCCAGCAGGCCGGACGTGTGTGCGCCCAGGGCCACCACGCAAGCACCGGTCAGGGTGGCGATGTCGATCACCGCTTGTGGCTTGAAGCGCTCGGCGTAGGTCAGCGCATCGCACAGCACCAGACGGCCTTCGGCGTCGGTGTTGAGGATTTCCACGGTCTGGCCGCTCATGGTGGTGACGATGTCGCCCGGACGGGTCGCATTGCCGCTCGGCATGTTTTCGGCGCAGGCGAGGATGCACACCAGATTGATCGGCAGTTTCAGCTCAAGCACGGCGCGCAATGTGCCGAACACGGAGGCAGCGCCGCCCATGTCGTACTTCATCTCGTCCATGCCGGCGCCCGGCTTCAGGCTGATGCCGCCGGTGTCGAAGGTGATGCCCTTGCCGACCAGCGCGTATGGCTTCTCGGATTTCTTGCCACCGTTGTATTGCATGACGATCAGGCGCGGCGGCTGGGCGCTGCCCTGGCCCACGGCGTAGAACGAGCCCATGCCGAGGGATTTGATCTTCTTCTCGTCGAGGACTTCGACTTTCAGATCCTTGAACTCTTTGCCCAGATTCTTGGCCTGTTCGCCCATGAACGTCGGGTGGCAGATGTTCGGCGGCAGGTTGCCCAGATCGCGGGTGAAGGCCATGCCGTTGGCGATGGCGGTGGCGTGGTTCACGGCGCGCTGCACTTCGGCTTGCGCAGCCTTGATGGTCAGCAGGGTGATTTTCTTCAGCGCGCGCGGTTCGGCTTTCTGGCTCTTGAACTGGTCGAAGGTGTAGCCGCCGTCGACCAGGGTTTCCGCCAGCAGGCGGGTCTTGCCGTAGCTGTCGCGACCTTTGACGATGACTTCATCCAGCGCCAGCACGGCATCACCGCCGCCCAGGCCTTTGAGGGTGTTGAGGATGCCGGCAACGATTTTGCGGAACGGACGGTCGCCCAGTTCCTCGTCCTTGCCCACGCCGACCAGCAACACGCGCTCGGCTTTCAGGTTCGGCAGGCTGTGCAGCAGCAGGCTCTGACCGACTTTGCCGGCCAGGTCGCCACGCTTGAGCACGGCGCTGATGGCACCACCGCTCGACTCGTCGACCAGTCTGGCGGCGACACCGAGTTTGCGGCCTTCGCCGACGGCAACCACCAGGGTGGCGGTTTTCAACGTTTCTGGGCTAACGCTTTTTACAACCAGTTCCATGTCCGGATCCCTGAATGAATGGTCAACACGCAGGCGTTCGACGCTGTTCGCAGTCGCCTGCTTATAGATAGAAGAGGCGCAGGCCAAAGCCTGCGACAAGGGCCGCAGTTTGAACCTCGCTCCCCGCGCCTGACAACCCTCAGCAAAGGATTACAGAGATGGATGAGTGTGCGCAGTGACAGGCGCACCCAATCACAGGATAATGCCGCATCTTTTTTCGACCGCTCTGCATGGCGGGCCGGTCGATGTGTTTGCTTGTTTGGCCGCCTTAGCCTGACAACCCTGGAGTGTCTGGTTTGATCGTCTTCCGTTATCTGTCCCGCGAAGTCCTGTTGACCCTCAGCGCCGTAAGTGCCGTGCTGCTGGTCATCATCATGAGCGGTCGCTTCATCAAATACCTGGCGCAGGCTGCGGCCGGTCAGCTCGATCCGGGCTCGCTGTTCCTGATCATGGGCTTTCGTCTGCCGGGTTTCCTGCAACTGATTCTGCCGCTGGGCCTGTTCCTCGGGATCCTGCTGGCCTACGGTCGCCTGTACCTTGAAAGCGAAATGACCGTGCTTTCGGCCACCGGCATGAGCCAGCAGAAGCTGTTTCGCATGACCCTGTTTCCGGCGACGCTGGTGGCACTGGTGGTCGCGTGGCTGAGCCTCGGCCTGGCTCCGCAGGGCGCCAACCAGTTTCAGCTGCTGCTGAACAAGCAGGACGCGCTGACCGAGTTCGATACCCTCGAGCCGGGCCGCTTCCAGGCCCTGCGTGATGGCACTCGGGTGACCTACACCGAAACCCTGAGCGACGATCGCGTCAATCTCGGCAGCGTGTTCATCTCGCAGAAGAACCTCGGTGCCGATAAGAAGGACCGCGGGATTTCCGTACTGGTGGCCGAGTCGGGCCGTCAGGAAATCCGCCCCGATGGCAATCGCTACCTGATTCTCGACAACGGCTATCGTTATGACGGCAGCCCCGGGCAGGCCGATTACCGCGCCATCCATTACGAAACCTACGGCGTGCTGCTGCCCAAGCCGGACGTCAGCGAAGAAGTCACCGATCGCGATGCGATGCCGACCTCGTCCCTGTGGGGCAGCGACGACATTCGTTCGAAAACCGAACTGCAATGGCGTATGTCGCTGCCGTTGCTGGTGTTCATCGTGACCCTGATGGCGGTGCCGCTGTCGCGGGTGAATCCGCGCCAAGGGCGTTTTCTCAAGCTGCTGCCGGCGATTCTTCTTTATATGGCTTACCTGACCATCCTGATTGCCGCTCGCGGCGCCCTTGAAAAAGGCAAGATCCCGCCGGCCCTCGGTCTGTGGTGGGTACATGCGATCTTCCTGGTGATCGGCCTCGGCCTGCTTTACTGGGAGCCGCTGCGCCTGAAACTGGCCAGCCGTCGCAGCGCCGCGCTGGAGGTGGCCCGTGGTTAAACTCGACCGCTACATCGGCAGCAGCGTGTTCATGGCGATCATCGCCGTGCTGGCGATCATCCTCGGCCTGGCGACGCTGTTTGCCTTCATCGATGAAATGGGCGACGTCAGCGACACCTACACCCTGGTCGACGTGCTCGGTTTTGTATTGCTGACCGCACCGCGCCGGCTGTATGAAATGTTGCCGATGGCCGCATTGATCGGCTGCCTGATCGGTCTCGGCAGTCTGGCCAGCAGCAGTGAGCTGACGGTCATGCGCGCTGCTGGCGTGTCGATCGGCCGTATCGTCTGGGCTGTCATGAAGCCGATGCTGGTGCTGATGCTCGCCGGCGTGCTGATCGGCGAATACGTCGCCCCGGCCACCGAAAGCATGGCCCAGGCCAATCGCTCGCTGGCCCAGGGCAGCGGCGACGCGCAAAGCGCCAAGCACGGTATGTGGCACCGTCAGGGTGAGGAATTCATCCACATCAACGCGGTTCAGCCGAACGGTCTGTTGTACGGCGTGACGCGCTATCACTTCGACAAGGAGCGCCATCTGCTCAGCTCCAGCTTCGCCAAGAAGGCTGAGTTTGACGGCACCAAGTGGCAGCTCACCGACGTTGCCACCACGCTGTTCCATGAGCGCAGTACTGAAGTGGTCAACAGCCCGAGCGAGGAGTGGGACGTGGCGTTGAGCCCGCAGCTGCTCAGCACCGTGGTGATGGCGCCGGAATCGCTGTCGATCAGCGGTCTGTGGGGCTACATCCACTATCTTGCCGAGCAGGGCCTGAGCAACGGCCGTTACTGGCTGGCATTTTGGGTCAAGGTGTTGCAGCCGCTGGTGACTGCCGCGCTGGTGCTGATGGCGATCTCGTTCATCTTCGGTCCACTGCGTTCGGTGACCCTCGGTCAGCGTGTTTTCACCGGCGTGCTGGTGGGCTTCACCTTCCGCATCGTCCAGGATCTGCTGGGGCCATCGAGTCTGGTGTTCGGTTTCTCGCCGCTATTTGCGGTGCTGGTGCCGGCCGGCGTGTGTGCGCTGGCGGGTGTCTGGCTGCTTAGACGAGCGGGCTGATGAACAAGCTTTCATTCAGCGCTTGAACCCTGAAAACGCCTCGGTCGCCAGACCGGGGCGTTTTTGCATGCGATCCGGGTGACAGGCGAACGTGACGCTTGCGCCGTGTATCAGGTACAATTCCCGGCTATTTTTCGGCGGGCCAAGCCTGCAGCCTTTTTGAGTGTTGATCCGTGAGTGATTTGAGTCATATCCGCAATTTCTCCATCATCGCCCACATTGACCATGGCAAGTCGACGCTGGCTGACCGTTTCATCCAGATGTGCGGCGGCCTGGCCGAGCGTGAAATGGAAGCCCAGGTACTGGATTCCATGGATCTTGAGCGTGAACGCGGGATCACCATCAAGGCCCACAGCGTTACCCTCTATTACAAAGCCAAAGACGGCATCACCTACCAGCTGAACTTCATTGACACCCCGGGCCACGTCGACTTCACCTACGAAGTCAGCCGTTCCCTGGCCGCGTGCGAAGGTGCCTTGCTGGTGGTCGATGCGGGGCAGGGCGTAGAAGCCCAGTCCGTGGCCAACTGCTACACCGCCATCGAGCAGGGCCTGGAGGTCATGCCGGTACTGAACAAGATCGACCTGCCACAGGCCGAGCCGGATCGCGTCAAGGACGAGATCGAGAAAATCATCGGCATCGACGCTACCGACGCCGTCACCTGCAGCGCCAAGACCGGCCTGGGTGTCGACGAAGTGCTCGAGCGTCTGGTGCACACCATTCCTGCGCCGACCGGCAACATCGAAGATCCGCTGCAAGCGTTGATCATCGACTCCTGGTTCGACAACTACCTGGGCGTTGTTTCCCTGGTACGCGTGCGCCACGGCCGTGTGAAGAAGGGCGACAAGATTCTGGTCAAGTCCACCGGCAAGGTGCACCTGGTCGACAGCGTCGGCGTGTTCAACCCGAAACACACCGCCACCGTTGATCTGAAGGCCGGCGAAGTGGGCTTCATCATCGCCAGCATCAAGGACATTCACGGTGCGCCGGTCGGTGACACCCTGACGCTGAGCTCCACGCCGGACGTGCCGGTGCTGCCGGGCTTCAAACGCATTCAGCCACAGGTTTACGCCGGTCTGTTCCCGGTCAGTTCCGACGACTTCGAGGATTTCCGCGAAGCGCTGCAGAAGCTGACCCTTAACGACTCGTCGCTGCAGTACACCCCGGAAAGCTCCGACGCCCTGGGCTTCGGCTTCCGTTGCGGCTTCCTCGGCATGCTGCACATGGAGATCATTCAGGAGCGCCTCGAGCGCGAATACGACCTGGACCTGATCACCACCGCGCCGACAGTAATTTTCGAGCTGGTGCTGAAAACCGGTGAAACGATTTACGTCGACAACCCGTCGAAGCTTCCGGATGTGTCGGCGATCGAGGACATGCGCGAGCCAATCGTGCGCGCCAATATCCTCGTGCCGCAGGAACACCTGGGCAACGTCATCACCCTGTGCATCGAGAAACGCGGCGTTCAGGTCGACATGCTGTTCCTCGGCAATCAGGTGCAAGTCACCTACGACCTGCCGATGAACGAAGTGGTCCTGGACTTCTTCGACCGTCTCAAATCCACCAGCCGCGGCTATGCTTCGCTGGACTACCATTTCGATCGTTACCAATCGGCTAATCTGGTGAAACTGGACGTGCTGATCAACGGCGACAAGGTCGATGCCCTGGCATTGATCGTGCACCGTGACAATTCGCACTTCAAAGGTCGCCAGTTGACCGAGAAGATGAAAGAACTGATTCCTCGTCAGATGTTCGACGTGGCGATTCAGGCCGCCATCGGTGGTCAGATCGTGGCCCGGACAACCGTCAAGGCGCTCAGAAAGAACGTATTGGCCAAATGCTACGGCGGTGACGTCAGTCGTAAGAAGAAGCTGCTCGAGAAGCAGAAGGCCGGTAAGAAACGCATGAAACAGGTCGGCAACGTGGAAATTCCACAGGAAGCCTTCCTCGCCGTGCTCAGGTTGGAATAATCAGGTCCTATGTCGCTAAATTTCCCGCTGTTGCTGGTCATCGCCGTGTTCCTCTGCGGCCTGTTGGCGTTGATTGATCTGCTGTTCCTGGCACCGCGTCGGCGGGCTGCCATTGCCTCTTATCAAGGCAGTGTCAGCCAACCCGAGCCTGTGGTGGTCGAGAAGCTGAACAAAGAGCCGCTGCTGGTTGAATACGGCAAGTCGTTCTTTCCGGTGCTGTTCATCGTCCTGGTGCTGCGTTCGTTCCTGGTGGAGCCGTTCCAGATTCCGTCCGGCTCGATGAAACCGACGCTGGACGTCGGCGACTTCATTCTGGTGAACAAGTTTTCCTACGGCATCCGTCTGCCGGTGATCGACAAGAAGATCATCGAAGTCGGTGACCCGCAGCGCGGCGATGTGATGGTGTTCCGCTACCCGAGCGACCCGAACGTCAACTACATCAAGCGTGTGGTGGGCCTGCCGGGTGACACTGTGCGTTACACCGCCGACAAGCGTCTGTTCGTCAACGGTGAGTCGATCGCCGAGAAGATGGCCGGCGCCGAAGCAGGTTCGCTGGGCAGTGCGGAGCTCTATCAGGAAAAACTCGGCGCAGCCGAGCACCTGATCCGCAAGGAAATGAGCCGTTACCGCGCCACTCCGGATCGTTCGTGGACGGTGCCTGCCGGGCACTACTTCATGATGGGCGACAACCGCGACAATTCGAACGACAGCCGCTACTGGGATGATCCGAACATTCCCAAGGATCTGCTGGGCATGGTTCCCGACAAGAATATTGTCGGCAAGGCCTTCGCGGTCTGGATGAGCTGGCCAGAGCCGAAACTCAGCCACCTGCCGAATTTCTCGCGGGTCGGCCTGATCAAGTAATCAAACACGGCGCTGTTGACCACAGCGCCGAATGCATTTCTGGAGCCGGCACAATCGGCTTCGCAATCGCCAGGATCTATTTTTTGAACACAGCGTTAATTGTCCCAGGCCTGCGCCGTACCCCGGCGATGGCAGTGGAAACCAGCCACGAACTCAGCGTGGGTAAACCGTGAGCGTTTCTCTAAGCCGTCTCGAGCGCCAGCTCGGCTACACCTTCAAGGACCAGGAGCTGATGCTGCTGGCCCTCACGCACCGCAGTTTTGCCGGGCGCAACAACGAGCGTCTGGAATTCCTCGGTGATGCCATCCTCAACTTCGTCGCTGGCGAGGCGCTGTTCGATCGCTTCCCGCTGGCCCGCGAAGGCCAGTTGTCGCGTTTGCGCGCGCGGCTGGTAAAAGGTGAGACGCTGGCCGTACTGGCTCGCGGTTTCGACCTCGGCGATTATCTGCGCCTGGGTTCGGGGGAACTGAAGAGCGGTGGTTTCCGCCGTGAATCGATTCTCGCCGATGCCCTCGAAGCTCTGATCGGTGCGATCTACCTCGATGCCGGCATGGACGTCGCCCGCGAGCGCGTACTGGCGTGGCTGGCCGGCGAATTCGAAGGCCTGACGCTGGTCGACACCAACAAGGATCCGAAAACCCGCTTGCAGGAACACTTGCAATCGCGCGGTTGCGAACTGCCACGCTACGAAGTGGTGGATATTCAGGGCGAACCGCACTGCCGTACCTTCTTCGTCGAATGCGAAGTGGTCTTACTGAATGAAAAAAGCCGAGGTCAGGGTGTGAGCCGTCGTATTGCCGAACAGGTAGCGGCCGCCGCAGCACTGATTGCCCTGGGCGTGGAGAATGGCAATGACTGATACAAACGCAACTCGCTGTGGCTACGTTGCCATCGTCG
This sequence comes from Pseudomonas sp. LW8, assembly GCF_041956865.1. Taxonomy (NCBI): domain Bacteria; kingdom Pseudomonadati; phylum Pseudomonadota; class Gammaproteobacteria; order Pseudomonadales; family Pseudomonadaceae; genus Pseudomonas; species Pseudomonas sp. LW8. The sequence continues at coordinate 997,562 of NZ_CP168138.1, forward strand.
GCCGTCCCAACGTCGGCAAGTCGACGCTGCTCAACCACATCCTCGGGCAGAAGCTCGCGATCACCTCGCGCAAGCCGCAGACTACCCGCCACAACATGCTCGGGATCAAGACCGAGGGCGACGTCCAGGCGATCTACGTCGACACTCCGGGCATGCACAAGGGTGGCGAAAAGGCCCTGAACCGTTACATGAACAAAACCGCTTCGGCGGCGTTGAAAGACGTCGATGTGGTGATCTTCGTCGTCGACCGCACCAAGTGGACCGACGAAGACCAGATGGTTCTGGAGCGTGTGCAATACGTGACCGGCCCGCTGATCGTCGCGCTGAACAAGACCGATCGCATCGAAGACAAAGCCGAGCTGATGCCGCACCTGAGCTGGTTGCAGGAACAGCTGCCAAACGCCCAGATCATCCCGATTTCCGCGCAGCACGGGCACAATCTCGAAGCGCTGGAAAAGGTCATCGCCGATCACTTGCCGGAGAATGATCACTTCTTCCCGGAAGACCAGATCACCGACCGCAGCAGCCGTTTCCTTGCCGCCGAACTGGTGCGCGAGAAAATCATGCGCCAGATGGGTGCCGAGCTGCCGTACCAGATCACCGTCGAAATCGAAGAATTCAAGCAGCAGGGCAAGACCCTGCACATCCACGCGCTGATTCTCGTCGAGCGTGACGGCCAGAAGAAAATCATCATTGGCGACAAGGGCGAGCGCATCAAGCGCATCGGCACCGAAGCGCGCAAGGACATGGAGCTGCTGTTCGACTCCAAGATCATGCTCAACCTGTGGGTCAAGGTGAAGGGCGGCTGGTCCGATGACGAGCGCGCGCTGCGTTCGCTGGGTTATGGCGATCTGTAAGTAGCGATCTCGAAAACACCGCTACTCACTGTGGGAGCGAGCCTGCTCGCGAAGAGGATGTAACATTCAGCATTGATGTTGACTGTCACTCCGCTTTCGCGAGCAGGCTCGCTCCCACAGTGGTTTTGGGTTGTATGTAAAACCGCGTTTCTTCATCGAGAACTCAATGTCGCAAAACCCGCCTCCCGCCCAACCCGCCTATGTCCTGCATTCGCGCGCCTATCGCGAAACCAGCGCACTGGTCGATTTCCTCACGCCGCAAGGTCGGCTGCGGGCGGTGTTGCGCAGCGCGCGGGGCAAGGCCGGGACGCTGGCGCGGCCGTTCGTGGCGCTGGAGGTCGAGTTCCGTGGCAAGGGCGAGCTGAAGAATGTCGGGCGCATGGAGAGTTCTGGCACCTCGGCGTGGCTCAATGGCGAGGCGCTGTTCAGCGGCCTCTATCTCAACGAGCTGTTGATTCGCCTGTTGCCTGCCGAAGATCCGCATCCCGCCGTATTCGACCACTATGCCGCGACCCTCTTGGCGCTGGCCGAAGGTCGACCACTGGAACCGTTGCTGCGCTCTTTCGAATGGCGATTGCTGGATGATCTCGGCTACGGCTTCTCCATGAACACCGATATGCACGGTGAGCCCGTCGCTGCTGACGGCCTCTACCGTTTGCAAGTGGACGCCGGACTCGAGCGGGTGTATCTGCTGCAACCCGGCCTGTTCAACGGTACCGAGCTGCTGGCCATGGCCGAAGCCGACTGGTCGGCGCCCGGTGCGCTGTCGGCGGCCAAGCGTCTGATGCGCCAGGCGCTGGCAGTGCATTTGGGCGGGCGTCCGCTTGTCAGTCGCGAGCTGTTTCGCAAGCCCTGATATGCTGTGCGCCGAATCTCTCAATTCAGGAGCGCATCCGTGACCAGCAGCAATCGCATTCTTCTCGGCGTGAACATCGACCACGTCGCCACCCTGCGTCAGGCCCGTGGCACGCGCTACCCGGATCCGGTCAAAGCGGCGCTGGATGCAGAAGAGGCGGGCGCCGATGGCATCACCGTGCACCTGCGCGAAGACCGCCGTCACATCCAGGAGCGCGACGTGTTGCTGCTCAAGGATGTGCTGCAAACGCGCATGAATTTCGAAATGGGCGTCACCGAAGAAATGATGGCTTTCGCCGAGCGCATTCGCCCGGCGCACATTTGCCTGGTCCCGGAAACCCGTCAGGAACTGACCACCGAGGGTGGCCTGGATGTAGCGGGGCAGGAGGAGCGAATCAGGGCTGCGGTCGAGCGCTTGTCGAAAATCGGCAGCGAAGTGTCGCTGTTCATCGACGCCGACGAGCGCCAGATCGCCGCCTCCAAGCGCATCGGTGCACCGGCCATCGAGCTGCACACCGGGCGTTACGCCGATGCCGAAACCCCGACTGAAGTGGCAGAAGAGCTCAAACGCGTCGCTGATGGCGTGGCGTTTGGACTGGCGCAGGGCCTGATCGTCAATGCCGGGCACGGCCTGCATTACCACAACGTCGAGGCCGTGGCGGCGATCAAAGGCATCAACGAACTGAACATCGGCCACGCGCTGGTGGCGCATGCGTTGTTCGTGGGCTTCAAGTCCGCCGTATCGGAAATGAAAGCGCTGATTCTGGCTGCTGCTCTCAAGGGCTAAGATCAAAAGATCGCAGCCTTCGGCAGCTCCTACAGGTGTACACATAACCCTGTAGGAGCTGCCGAAGGCTGCGATCTTTTGCTTTAAAGAGGGGCGGGCTCTTGCGCCGGTTTCGACTTGTCGATCGCCGGCACATGCAGGTTGCCCTCGGCCACCTGATCGCCCTCAAGCTGCGGCTGGGTCACCCAAGTCAGGATGTCGTAGTAGCGACGGATGTTCGCCACGAAGTGCACCGGTTCGCCACCCCGGGCGTAACCGTAGCGGGTCTTGCTGTACCACTGCTTCTGCGAGAGGCGCGGCAGGATCTTTTTCACGTCCAGCCACTTGTCCGAATTCAAGCCTTCCTTCGCCGCCAGTTTGCGCGCGTCATCCAGATGACCGCTGCCGACGTTGTACGCCGCCAGGGCGAACCAGGTGCGATCCGGTTCCTGGATCGAATCGTCGAGCTGATCTTTCATATAAGCCAGGTACTTGGCACCGCCCATAATGCTCTGCTTGGGATCGAGGCGGTTCGACACGCCCATCGCCTGCGCGGTGTTCTGGGTCAGCATCATCAGACCGCGCACGCCGGTTTTCGAGGTCACCGTCGGCTGCCACAGGGATTCCTGATAGCCGATGGCGGCCAGCAGGCGCCAGTCGACTTTCTCTTTCTTCGCGTAATTCTTGAAGTGCTGTTCGTATTTCGGCAGGCGCTGCTGCAAGTGCTGGGCGAAGGTGGTGGCGCCCATGTAGCCAAGCACATCGACATGGCCGTAGTAGCGGTCTTTCAGGCGTTGCAGGGTGCCGTTCTTCTGCACCTTGTCCAGATAGGCGTTGATTTCATTGAGCAGGCTGTTGTCTTCGCCCGGGCCCACCGCCCAGCTCTGGCTGCGCGCGTCGCCGAGGTCGAAGGCCACGCGGATGTTGGTGAAGTACACCTGATTCATCGCCACTTCGTTGGAGTCGACCAGGGTCAGGTCAATCTGGCCTTCATCGACCATGCGCAGCAGATCGACCACTTCAACGGCGTCGGATTCATCGTATTCGATGCCGGGATATTTCTGTTTCAGCGCGGCCAGTTGTTCGGCGTGGGTGCTGCCCTTGAGCACGGTGATCTTCTTGCCGACCAGATCCGCCGGATCTGTAGGGCGCGACTGGCCGTTGCGGTAGATGATCTGCGGGGTGACTTCGAGGTAGGAGTGGGAGAACCGCACCTGCTTCTTGCGTTCATCGCTGCTGACCAGACCGGCGGCCGCGAGTACCGGGCCGTTCGGCTTGCCGACCTGGTTGAACAGGTCATCGAGATTGTCGGCCGTCTCGATCTTCAGCTCGACGCCCAAATCGTCGGCGAAGCGCTTCACCAGCTCGTATTCGAAGCCGGTTTCACCGCTGCGATCCTGAAAGTAGGTGGCGGGGCTGTTGCGGGTAACCACGCGCAGCACACCATCCTCCTTTACGCGCTCGAGTGTGTTGGGTTTATCAACACAGCCACCGAGCATCAGGAAGAGTCCGGTTGCGATCAGCCATTTGGCGTATCGCGGACGCAAAGCCGTTGGGAAAAACATCTGCGCAGTATACGCAAACGGCCACGAGCGCCATATCTCGACAGCGTAGGACTAGTCTGCTAGCGATCACAAATCCGAGCGAAATCCCTTGAATACGGGCCTTCAGGGCATTTTGTTACAGTAAAAATAAGCCATGCTGAAACGCTCGATTTACCTGACCCCGAAGGCAGAAACACAGATTGCTACCCGAGTGCAACCGTGCGTAGCGTTTCGGGTGATGTTGAGGTCGGTTTAGGCTAGAATGCACGGCCTCAAAGCACACCCCTTCCCGAGGCTGTCCCGAAGATGTTGATCCTGCGCGGCGCTCCTGCCCTTTCTGCCTTTCGCCACAGCAAACTCCTTGAGCAACTGAGCCAGAAGGTTCCAGCTGTCAGTGGCCTGTATGCTGAATTCGCTCACTTCGCCGAAGTCACCGGCGTCCTGACCGGCGACGAACAGCAGGTGCTAGCGCGCCTTCTGAAGTACGGCCCAAGTGTTCCGGTTCAAGAGCCGACCGGTCGTCTGTTTCTGGTGTTGCCGCGTTTCGGCACCATCTCGCCGTGGTCGAGCAAGGCCAGCGACATCGCCCGCAACTGCGGCCTGAGCAAGATCCAGCGCCTGGAACGCGGTATCGCCTTCTATGTTGCAGGGCAGTTCAGCGAAGCCGAAGCCCAGCTGATTTCGGACGCGCTGCATGACCGCATGACCCAGATCGTGCTGGCCAACCTTGAGCAGGCCGCCGGTCTGTTCAGCCACGCCGAGCCGAAGCCGCTGACCGCCATCGACATCCTCGGTGGCGGCCGCGCCGCGCTGGAAAAGGCCAACACCGAGCTGGGCCTGGCCCTGGCCGAAGACGAGATCGACTATCTGGTCAACGCCTTCAACGGTCTGAAGCGCAACCCGCACGACATCGAACTGATGATGTTTGCCCAGGCCAACTCCGAGCACTGCCGCCACAAGATCTTCAACGCCAGTTGGGACATTGACGGCCAGAGCCAGGAAAAAAGCCTGTTCGGCATGATCAAGAACACCTATCAGATGCACAGCGAAGGCGTGCTGTCCGCTTACAAGGACAACGCTTCGGTGATTGTCGGCAACGTTGCCGGCCGCTTCTTCCCGAACCCTGAAACCCGCCAGTACGGCGCGGTGCAGGAGCCGGTGCACATCCTGATGAAGGTTGAAACCCATAACCACCCGACCGCGATTGCTCCGTTCCCGGGCGCATCCACCGGCTCCGGTGGCGAGATCCGTGACGAAGGTGCAACCGGTCGTGGCGCCAAGCCCAAGGCCGGCCTCACCGGTTTTACCGTCTCCAACCTGCAGATCCCAGGCTTCGAACAGCCGTGGGAAGTGCCGTACGGCAAGCCTGAGCGCATCGTCACCGCGCTGGACATCATGATCGAAGGCCCGCTCGGCGGCGCTGCGTTCAACAACGAATTCGGCCGTCCGGCGCTGACCGGCTACTTCCGTACCTTCGAGCAGTCGATCACCACCCCGCACGGCGACGAAGTGCGCGGTTACCACAAGCCGATCATGCTGGCTGGCGGCATGGGCAACATCCGTGAAGAGCACGTCAAGAAAGGCGAGATCGTGGTCGGCTCCAAGCTGATCGTGCTCGGCGGCCCGGCAATGCTGATCGGCCTGGGCGGCGGCGCGGCTTCCTCCATGGCCACCGGCACCAGCTCGGCAGACCTGGATTTCGCTTCGGTACAGCGTGAAAACCCTGAAATGGAGCGTCGTTGCCAGGAAGTCATCGACCGTTGCTGGCAGTTGGGCGACAAGAACCCGATCAGCTTCATTCACGACGTTGGCGCGGGCGGTCTGTCCAACGCCTTCCCGGAACTGGTCAACGACGGCGATCGCGGTGGCCGTTTCGAACTGCGCAACATTCCAAACGACGAGCCGGGTATGGCCCCGCACGAAATCTGGTCCAACGAATCCCAGGAACGTTACGTGCTGGCGGTCGGCCCGGAAGATTTCGAGCGCTTTCAGGCGATCTGCGAACGCGAGCGTTGCCCGTTTGCCGTGGTCGGGGAAGCCACTGCCGAACCGCAATTGACCGTCACCGACAGCCACTTCGGCAACAACCCGGTGGACATGCCGCTGGAAGTGTTGCTGGGCAAGGCGCCGCGCATGCACCGTTCGGTGGTTCGCGAAGCCGAGCTGGGCGATGACTTCGATCCGTCGAACCTCGACATCAGCGAGTCCATCGAACGCGTTCTGCATCATCCGGCCGTGGCCAGCAAAAGCTTCCTGATCACCATCGGCGACCGCACCATCACCGGTCTCGTCGCCCGTGACCAGATGGTCGGCCCATGGCAAGTGCCGGTGGCCGACGTTGCCGTCACCGCCACCAGTTTCGACGTCTACACCGGTGAAGCCATGGCGATGGGCGAGCGTACTCCGCTGGCTCTGCTGGACGCGCCGGCCTCGGGCCGCATGGCCATCGGCGAAACCATCACCAACATTGCCGCCTCGCGGATCAACAAGCTCTCCGACATCAAACTGTCGGCGAACTGGATGTCGGCGGCCGGTCACCCGGGCGAAGACGCGCGTTTGTATGACACCGTGAAAGCGGTCGGCATGGAGCTGTGCCCTGAGCTGGGCATCACCATTCCGGTGGGCAAGGACTCGATGTCCATGGCCACGCGCTGGAACGACAACGGCGAAGACAAGACCGTCACCTCGCCGATGTCGCTGATCGTGACCGGTTTCGCGCCAGTGGCTGACATCCGTCAGACCCTGACCCCGGAACTGCGCATGGACAAGGGCACCACCGACCTGATCCTGATCGACCTCGGTCGCGGCCAGAACCGCATGGGTGCATCGATCCTCGCGCAGGTCCACGGCAAACTCGGCAAACACGCGCCGGACGTCGATGACGCCGAAGACCTGAAGGCCTTCTTCGCGGTGATCCAGGGCCTCAATGCCGACGGTCACCTGCTGGCCTACCACGACCGTTCCGACGGTGGTCTGCTGACCTCCGTGGTGGAAATGGCCTTCGCCGGCCACTGCGGTCTGAGCCTGAACCTGGACAGCGTTGCCGAATCCGCTTCGGAAATCGCCGCGATCCTGTTCAACGAAGAACTCGGCGCAGTGATCCAGGTTCGCCAGGACGCCACCCCGGACATCCTCGCGCAGTTCAGCGCCGCCGGTCTGGGCGACTGCGTGTCGGTGATCGGTCAGCCGATCAACAATGGCCAGATCAACATCACCTTCAACGGTGACACAGTGTTCGAAGGCCAGCGTCGTCTACTGCAACGTCAGTGGGCCGAAACCAGCTACCAGATCCAGCGTCTGCGCGACAACGCCGACTGCGCCGAGCAGGAATTCGACGCGCTGCTGGAAGAAGACAACCCGGGCCTGAGCGTCAAGCTCAGCTACGACGTCAATCAGGACATCGCCGCGCCTTACATCAAGAAAGGCATCCGGCCACAGGTTGCCGTGCTGCGTGAGCAGGGCGTCAACGGTCAGGTGGAAATGGCCGCCGCGTTCGACCGTGCCGGTTTCAGCGCGATCGACGTGCACATGAGCGATATACTCGCCGGTCGTGTCGACCTCAACGAGTTCAAAGGCCTGGTGGCCTGCGGCGGTTTCTCCTACGGCGACGTGCTTGGCGCCGGTGAAGGCTGGGCCAAGTCGGCGCTGTTCAACAGCCGCGCCCGCGATGCGTTCCAGGGCTTCTTCGAACGTAACGACAGCTTCACGCTGGGCGTGTGCAACGGTTGCCAGATGATGTCCAACCTGCACGAGCTGATCCCGGGCAGCGAGTTCTGGCCGCACTTCGTGCGCAACCGCTCCGAGCAGTTCGAAGCGCGGGTAGCGATGGTGCAGATCCAGGAATCGAATTCGATCTTCCTGCAGGGCATGGCCGGTTCGCGCATGCCGATCGCCATCGCCCACGGTGAAGGGCATGCCGAGTTCGCCAGCGAAGAAGCACTGCTGGAAGCCGATCTGTCCGGTTGCGTGGCGATGCGTTTTGTCGACAACCACGGCAAGGTCACCGAAGCCTACCCGGCCAACCCGAACGGCTCGCCGCGCGGGATCACCGGTCTGACCAGCCGTGACGGTCGCGTGACGATCATGATGCCGCACCCGGAGCGTGTGTTCCGTGCGGTGCAGAACTCGTGGCGTTCGGAAGACTGGACCGAGGATGCTCCTTGGATGCGCATGTTCCGTAATGCGCGCGTCTGGGTGAACTAAGGCCTGTGTACAAGCTGGCGTTTTTTGTTCCTGACAGTCATGTCGAGGTGGTCAAAGGGGCTGTGTTCGCTGCCGGTGGTGGGCGGATCGGTGACTATGACCACTGTGCGTGGCAGGTGCTTGGCTCTGGTCAGTTTCGACCGTTGGACGGCAGTCAGCCGTTTGTCGGTCAGGCGGGGCAGGTTGAGCGGGTTGAGGAATGGAAGGTTGAGCTTGTTGTTGCGGATGATTTGGTTGTGGCTGTTGTGGCGGCGTTGAAGCTCAGTCATCCGTATGAGACGCCGGCTTATGAGGTGTGGCGGCTGGAGGATTTCTGATCTTCTTTGCTGCTGGAACGGGAAACCCGCAGATGAGGGATTGTCTGCGGGTTTTTTGTTGGCCTTGGTTTTGTTTTGATTTGGGTGAATATCCGTTGCTTCGGGTGTGGCGGCTGGCGGTTTCGCCCTTACGGCGACTCACTTTTTTTACAAACGCCTAAAAAAAGTAAGCAAAAAAACGCTTGCTCCTACGTTCGGCCCTCGCAGGCTCGGGTTCCTTCGCTGCGGGATCGATCCGGGCGCAGCGGCTCCGGTTTGCTTCGCTGCACCTCCTTCCGCTGTGTTCGACTTCGTCGAACGGTCGCTGCGCTCCCACGCCCGGATCAATCCCTCCACTCAGCCTTCCGACGTCGCCGGTGGATCAAGATCAAGAGCAGGCGAGCTGACACTCGGCCTATTGAGTGGTGAAAAGCGTGTGTGTCCGGCTTTTGATTTGTGTTGTTGCTGCCCCTCACCCCAGCCCTCTCCCGAGGGAGAGGGGGCGATTTTGTGTGGTTTGCAAATCCTGAGTTCAACTCGGACTTTCACGTCGGCGTACCTCGCCTGAACAACTCGGTCAGTCCCCTCTCCCTCTGGGAGAGGGCTAGGGTGAGGGTGGCGATCTGGAGTGTGTTTAAAGCAGTGTCTGAGTTCGCAGAACCTTCCCACAAGGTTTTCAGGTTGTCCGTCGGACGTGCGATCTCTAGTCTTTTCCCGTCGCTGCGAATCAGCGATCGGGAGTGAGATCCCCGGATAGCTTGCAACTGGCGCCAGCACCACGATAATTGGCGCCAGCTCAATCTGCTGCCTGCTTTATGGCGGCTGTGTGCGGGCAGACTTCGGTCTGGCCGGTTGCCTGCTCCGGTGGATCTCACCTCGCACATAGCTGCCACCTATCCGCCGCGTGAGATCCGGCGATCGATGGCTGTCCATCAGCATCAGCAGGAGAAGCATTGTGGATAAAATCGTTCCCGATCCACCATACGAACCCACCCCCCTCGAACAAACCATCCGCGCCGACGACCTCGCGAAAAACCGCGAAGCGATCAAGCGGGCTCTGGATTTTTACCTGTGCCCGCAACCTGGCAAGGCGCACCCGCCCAGCACCATGTTTCTCATCCAGCCGGAAATCGATACCGAAACCCTGCTCGCCCATGCCTGTGAATCCCTCGCTTCAGCCAACACCCTGGCCAGTGATTTCGCTGATCAGTTGGGGCGACCGCAGCGCAATACGGCGCTGGCGATTCAGCAGATCATCATGCTCGCTGAGCTGGCGGTGAACCGTGCGCTGGATCGGGTGGATCCTCAGGCATGAAAAAACCACTGGGCCTTCAAGCCCAGTGGTTTTCCACAACGTTCAATTGCCCGGGCGTCACGTCACCTGTGTCAGCTTCACGTCTGTGACGAGCATGTCGATCAACGTGCGCAGGTAGGTGAAGGTCTGATCTTTTTTCTCCCAGCGATCAACGAAGAACAGACCCTTGTCATTGATCTGAATCGGCGTCTCAACGATCTCGCCGGACCTGGATTTATGCACCACGCTGGCGTTGCGGGTGTCTGCATTTTCTATAAGGAAGTTTCCGGGTTCGGTCAGTTTGCTGCGACTGACAGAAGGCGTCGCAGCAGGCTTTTTCGTTCCGGGGACGGCCACCTCCATCACAAAATCGCTGCTCAAAGCCCTGACGTTGGCCTCGTGCTTGCCGCTGACAAATTCCCACGACCCACGGTGAATATCCCGGGCCAGTTCAGGGGCTGTGTCGCGCACGTGCAGGCTGACGGCGGACAGTGTATCGGCCAGACCTGGCACACCGAGGTTGTAATTGGTATGCGCACTGCCGATGAAGGCCACCCATTTATGCGGCCCGTTGGCCAATTGATCAGCCTCGATCACTTGGGTTGCAAAATAGCTGAACATCTCGTTTCGCGAGACGTGTTCGTCATACACGCCCTTGAGGTGATAGGACGCCGTGCAATCTAGGGCTCTGATGCGAATGTTGTATTTGGCCGCCGCCTGACAGACCGCCGTGTACGTATCGTTCCCTGTGTAATTCGGCATCTGCCCTTGATCCTGGCGATGCAGGTAAGCCTTGAGCCTGTCGGGCATGCGCTGGGTACGCAGAAAAGTGTCGAGATCGGCCTGGTGCAGGTCGGTGAACAGGTGCTCGACATACAACGTGTCATAGCCTGCTTCCTTGAGGGCTTTCATGTGCTTTTTCAGCAGCGCTTTGCTCGCTACATCGACGTGGGCTTCGCCGATCAGCAGATTCAGACGTCCGTCGGTCAATTGCCGTAAAAAAGCTTCGAATGTGCAGTCGGCGGTGAGCACCGGCAGGATCGGCGCATCGGGTGGGACGTAGTCGGTAAAAGCGTCCCTGGCGGTTTTTTCCAGACGTTTGCGTTGGGCAAGGAAAGCCTCGTAGGCCGTTCTTTCACTGGCTACTGTCGGGGTGTAATGGGAATCCATGGAGTAGGGCTTATGCAACATTTCAGCAATATCGTCGCGCAGTGGCGAAGCAATATCGAACTCGCTGAAATGTTCAACGGCGCTAGCTGCGGCGGGCGGCTTGGAGACAGGTAGAGGTGCCTTGTAGGCACTCGGCATCTGTAGGAGGTAATCACCTTGCGCTGTCGCGTCTCCCGCGATGGCACCGGGCGCGTCCCTGCTTATGCGTGCGGGTTGGTACAAGTCGATGTCTTCAATACGCACGGCAACGGCCTCGTGGAGGTCGGCCAGGCCCGGGGTGTTGTCGAACGTGGTCATGCGCGACTGCTCGGTCAGGGCAATCCAGCGCTCTTCGCCGATCTCGGCCATATCGGTGGCAAGCGCCTTGTGCGAATAAAAGTTTCTGATGCGGTTGTTTCGCGGGGTCAAAGGCGAGAGCCTGGACATCACCATGATCCCTTCGAGTTGATAACTGGTCGAGCCGTCCAGCGCATGAATGCTCATGCCTTTTTCCCGTGCCTTGCGCACCAGCGCCAGGTAAGAGAAAGGCGCGTCAGGCTCATGGCCCATGGCTTTATCGAGCGCTTTCAGATGTTTCTTGATATGGCGCCAGGATTCTCCCTTGTTGAATTTTTCCAGTTTGAGATGAAATACGTCTCCCGGCAGGTATTCGAGGAAGAGGTGCTTGTAGCCGTTCTCCAAAAGCACGTCGAGATTTTCGATCAGTGCCTGTTTGCTGGCGATAGAGCCCGGCTGTGCACCGATGACCAGATTCTTTGCGGCGAATGCATCGCTGGCGATCAACTGTGCGAATGAGGTGTTGGCGGCAACCGCCGGCACTTCGGCGCGAGCGGGCAGCGGTGCGAGTTGGGCAAAATGGCGCGTGGCGTCCGTGGTGAGTTTTTCCACCTGTTGCAGATAGGCTTGGCGCATGCTGGCCATTTTGTCGACCACGTTGACCAGGATGACCTGGGGTGAGAAGCCCATGTAATGCTCGCCCTCCTGGAGCATTCGTCGTCGCGATTGCGGGTCCAGCAACTCTTCAACGAGATCCCGGTACTTGATCGCGACTCCATAGTCCTTATGCGGGCCGGGTGTCTCGGGCACGGCTTCGTATTTTGGTGCACCGCCGGACAGGCCGCTGCGCACCATCACTCCGTCGGAGTTGCGCACGGTCAGAATGCCGGTCGAAAGCAGTCCGGAGCCATTCGGATCCGGGCGGTAGAGCAAATAACGGCCGAGTGCGTCCGGGGTCGTGCTGGCGTAATACGACTGCCCTCTGAAAACGACGGCATGCATATCGTCCCGGACCGGTTCGGTCGCCATTTGATCGATCAATGGCAGAAGATCCTCTTGCTCGTCGCCAACGGTGGTGACAGCCCGACGCAACGGGCGCCGGACGGGCTTGAGTGAACGCAGCGCCGGACGCAGATCCGTCAGCACCGCGCCAGCACTGTTGAACAGATAACCGAGCAAGTGCCGGAACGCTTCGTTGTTATTACCCTGACGATAGGCATGCAGGGCGAGCATCGCGTCCTTGAAGGCCAGCAACAGGCCGGTGCTCAGGCTCAACAGCGGGAACGGCGCGGTGGCGATGGCAGCGACCCATTCGACGCTCGTCCAGATCAGGCCGGCGATCATTTCGGCGCGACTGGTGGTCGTGGCATGGACGTTGTCGATCCGCCGTTGCAACTTCATGTCGTAGAGCGCGGTACGCAGGTCGCTGACGGCGTCGGCCGGGCGCATCGAGTCATAACGGGCGGGGCTGGGGATGGTTCTGTTGAGGTCTTTGGGCAGTTTCTTGCGGATGTTTTCCAGGTACGTGCGCACCCGGGTCTGGGCACTGACACCCACCCGCTGGGTCAGGTATTCGATCATGCCGGACTGCAGCAGCAGGTAATTGAACAGGCGTGCTTCGCGAAAACGCACGCCGTCCGGTGCGTCCGGCGTATACAGCAGGACCGGATCGCCGCCATGGCTGAACAACCAGGCATCGATCACCCATTCGCCGTCGATCATCAACCGGTGGATCGGGTATTTCGTCCGGGTCTGCCCCGACGTTTGATCCATGCTGCTGATGCTTTGCTGCAGCCATTGCAGGTCGCTGCTGGCGATATGTCCTTGCAGCTGGCATTCCAGCGCGGCGCTCTGCATCTGGCGCTGAGTGATGGCCAGTGTCGCGTTGCGTCGGAACGCGTAGCCTTCGCTTTTCGAATCCTGCAGCTCGTTTTTGACTTTGTCGGTATAGCGTTTGCCGATCCAGACCCCCGTGACCGAGCGGGCTACGTTCTGCGCGGTCAGGCTACTGATATCGACGCCTTGCGGACCTTTGAAGCGCGCCGAGCGTGAGAATTTCTGGTCGAGAAAACCGACGCCGTCGGCATAGCCGTCGCGATACAGCCGGGTATAGGTCAGCGGTTTCGGCGTCCATGAGGGCACGATCGACTTTGGCGAATAGGCCCAGACGGTGTCCGGATCGACGTCATTGGCAGGGCGTTTGAGCAAGCGGTTCAGGCTGATCTTCGCTTGCGCATGCACGTAATCGTCAAACGCCTGAAAACGTCCGCCCGACAGCGGATGCTGATTGAACGCGCGCAAAGCCCCCTCGGCGTCGTCGCTCAGGGTCGAGAGTTTTCGGCGATTGGCCGCATTGGTCGAGCGATACCACACCGGGGTGCTGAAATCGTAGTCGTCGATGCGTGTGGCGAGCATGTGTTCAGCCATCGCTTTGAGGCAATCGAGATGGTTGCCCAGGTGGTCGAACGTGACTTTCTGGTGCTCTGCTGCTTCCGGCTTCAGGCTCAGCCCCGACAACACCTTGCGCAGGGTCGAACGAAAGCGCATCGGCGCGCGGCTGATCAGATAGCCGGCCATGCTTTCGGCGGCGTCATTCTGCTTGGCCCAACCCAAGAGATGGGTCTGCAATTGGCGCTCGCTGTCGAACGCCTCGAACTGGCGTTCACGGGGCGCCTGCGGTGTGCAGAGCAGCAGGCGGCGGACCGCGCCGGATTCGTCGGTCTGACGCAGCACCCACAGATCCTGCAGCTGGGCGCCGTGCAAAGACAGGGTGGCGGCGCGCAGCTGTGGATCGCTGCCGTTACGCAGGCGCTGGAGCATTTGCAGATCGCCGTCGAGCAGGTGCCCTTGCAGCGCTGCGGCATGGGCGAGCGCGACGATGCGCTGATCGAGCATCTGCTCGATCGCAGGTTTGATCGCGGATCTCGCCTGCATCTGCGTTTGCAAGCGTGCGAAGTCGACGCGCGGTTCCAGCTCCAGTGCCTGCTTGATCACCCAGGCGGGCGTTACGTCCGCGTACTCGTCGGATAACGGCAGGTCGTTGTAAGTCAGCCGGGTGTGGCTGAGAAACGCCGAGCCTGGTAGCTCATCGCCAGTGTGCGGGCCGCGCAAGGTCAGCTCGAGCAAATTGCTCTTGTGCACATAAGCGCCGAATCCGGGGACCTGCCGATCCGTAATGATCTGCAGCTTGTCCGGTTCCAGGTCGTCGATTTGCAGATCATCACTCAGCCGTTCCAGCCATTGGTGGCGGGCCACGGCCATCAGGCTGACCGCCGGACCCATCAGGTCAAGCAGGTTTTGCCGGGCCTGATTGTAGTTGCCCAGGTGCAACGCCAGCTCGGCCCGCTTGGCGGCGTCGGCGCTGCGGTACCAGTCCGGGGCGCTGTTGCGCAAATGCCGCTCGAACAGGGTTTGAGCCTGAAGTGCCAGGCGCGGGGTGAGATACGGCAGCGCAGCGCCGATGGCGCGCTCCAGCTCGGCGATCAGTACAGCGGCATCCTGCTGCGGATTGGCGGCGAAACTCAATGCATGTTCGATATCCTGAGTGCGCTTTTCGATCAAGGCATCGTAGATGTGTTCGAACAGCGGTTTGCTGTCGATGGGCGCCAGCTGCAATGGCCAGATTCCCGCTGTACCGACATCGTGGTAGCGGCTGGGCAGCAGCTGCATCAATTCGCCACGGCTAATGCTGTGCTGCATGGTCTTGAGCAGATGGGCATCGAGATCAGCCAGGGAACTGAACAGCTCCAGGCCCCTGGCCGGTGTGAACAACACGACGAAGCCCGCGCTCTGGTCGGTCAACAGATCGCTGACTTTCGGGGTGTCTTTTTGCGTCACAACAAAGGCCCCGGCCAGCTCGACAGTGGTTTGCTGATAAGTGAACTGCAACGCATACATGGCCGGACGCAACAGCGGGCCGAGGGCCAGTTTCTGCATCAGCTCGCCGGCCTGTGGGTGCAGCAGGCGATCGGTGACGGCCTGTTTCGCCTCGTACTCAAGCGCAGTGAAACCGGCGTCGTATTTGAGGAAGGTTTTTGCCGATTTGCCGTTGATCTCGTCACGCAGATCCATGTTGATCAGTTGCGTGTTGAGGCGCACCTTCAGCGTGGCGATCAGTTGCTTGCCTGCCTCGCTCTGCAGGTCGGTGGTTGCCAGCGCCTGATAGAGCGCGCGGCTGCGTTGCAGGTAGCCGTCGCGATAGGTTTTCAGCTGCTCTTCGAGGCGTTTGAGATGAGCCTGCTCGGTGCTCGGTTTGTGCTCGGGCAACAGCGGGGTTTCGGTGTTGAAGAGAAGACGACCGATCTGGTTGAGATCGTTTTTGAGCTCATCGGGTGTGGGTGCGTTGGGGGTGCTCATAGGGCACGATTTCCATGCTGGGGATGAAGGGCCAGCATGGCGAGCAGGGCGTGGAGGAGGGTGGTATTCATGTATCGTGCGCGTGCCGTATTTTCGGCGCCCGCCCCAGCCCTCCCGCCACCCGCGCAGATCAAACCTGCGCGCTGACCTCCCCGCGACTCAGCAACCCCTCGATCGCCCCGCTCAAACTCGCTGCCTTGTCCCCCACCAGCAAATGCCAGACGCCACCGTCCAACCGGCTGACACCCAGGCAGCCGAGCGCTTTGAGCTGCGCCTCGGACAGCGCCTTGGCATCGGCCAGTTGCAGGCGAATACGGGTCATGGCGATGCAATCGAGTTGCAGCACATTGTCGCGACCGCCCAGTGCATTCAGCCATTGCTGCGCCTCGTTGCGGGTAAGCGCGACAGTCGTCGGCTCATCGGCAACTACTACGGTTTCTGCCAAAGTTGTACGGCCCAGGGCAGGCATGGCCAAGCGAATCTCATCGGCAATGCTGTCAGCCAACGGCCCGACCACGACCTGCAAGCTGCCGCCCTTGCCCGGGCGCACCACCGCCATCGCGCCCAGCGCTTTCAGCTCGGCATCCGAGGCCTTGTTGCGATCGACCATCTCCAGGCGCAGTCGGGTCGTGCAGGCGCCGACGGTGAGCAGATTCTCGGCGCCGCCCAAGGCTTTGATATACGCACTGGCGCGTTCGGTTTCCGAGAGCACGGCTTTTTCGGCGCTGGCGACGTCTTCGCGCCCCGGCGTCTTCAGGTTGAAACGACGGATACAGAAGTCGAAAACCAGGTAATAAATAACCGCGTAAGCCAGCCCGACCGGCACCACCAGCCAACCATTGGTCGACTTGCCCCAGCCGAGAATCATGTCGATGAAACCACCGGAAAAGGTGAAGCCCAGATGAATGTTCAGGCCGTTGGTGATCGCCATCGACAGCCCGGTCAGCAGCGCATGCAGGAGGAACAGCAGCGGCGCGAGAAACATGAAGGCGAATTCGATCGGCTCGGTCACACCGGTCAGAAACGAGGTCAGCGCCATCGACAGGAAGATCCCGCCCATCACCTTGCGCCGCTCCGGCAACGCGTTGCGATACATCGCCAGGCACGCGGCGGGCAGGCCGAAGATCATCATCGGGAACATGCCGGTCATGAACTGCCCACCCTTCGGATCGCCGGCGAAATAACGCGACAGATCGCCGGTCACCAATGCCCCAGTGGTCGGGTCGGTGAAGTTGCCGAAGACGAACCACGCCATGTTGTTGAGGATGTGGTGCAGGCCAGTGACGATCAGCAGGCGGTTGAACACGCCGAAGACGAAGGCGCCGATGCTGCCGCTTTCCATCATCAGCGCGCCGAACGCATTGATGCCCTGCTGGATCGGCGGCCAGATATAGCCGAACAGCACGCCCAGCCCCACCGCTGCAAAACCGGTGACAATCGGCACGAAACGCCGGCCACCGAAGAACGCCAGATACTCCGGCAGCTTGATGTCCTTGAAGCGGTTGTACAGCGCACCGGCCATCAGGCCGCTGACGATCCCGGCGAGCATGCCCATGTTGATGCTCGCATCGAGCACCTTGAGCGTGGAGATCATCACCAGATAACCGATCACCCCGGCCAGACCGGCGGTGCCGTTGTTGTCTTTGGCGAAACCGACGGCGATGCCGATGGCAAAGATCATCGCCAGGTTGGCGAAGATCACTTGTCCGGCATCGTGAATGATCGCGATGTTCAACAGGTCCGTGTCGCCCAGGCGCAGCAGCAGGCCGGCAATCGGCAGGATCGCGATCGGCAGCATCAGCGCGCGGCCCAGGCGTTGAAGGCCTTCGATGAAGAGTTGGTACATGGCGTTTGTCCTTTTTGTTTTTGTTAGCGCAGAGGCCAATGTTGATGACAGGCGTGGCGAACGGCGGCGGCGCTGGACAGCTTGAGCAAGTCGCGGCTCAGGCGCTGACATTCGGCTTCGTGCAGCTGACGCACGCGGTCCTTGATTTCACCGATCTGCACCGGGCTCACCGACAGTTCAGTGACGCCCAGGCCGATCAGCACCGGCGTGGCCAACGGGTCGGAGGCGAGGGCGCCGCAGACACCAACCCAGCGCTTGTGTACTGCCGCACCCTCGCAGGTCATGGCGATCAGGCGCAGCAACGCCGGGTGCAGGGCATCGACCCGCGCCGCCAGCCCGGCGTGATCGCGGTCCATGGCCAGGGTGTATTGCGACAGATCGTTGGTGCCGATCGAGAGGAAGTCGGCGTGTTCGGCCAGTTGCTCGGCTTGCAGCGCGGCGGCGGGGACTTCGATCATCACGCCGATTTCCGGGCGCTCGGTAATCCCCAGCTCCAGACACAAGGCATCGACGCGCTGGCGGATGTGCAGCAGCTCGTCGACCTCGGTGACCATCGGCAACAGAATCCGGCAACGCGGCAACGGCTTGACCTGCAACAGCGCGCGCAGTTGCTGATCGAGAATTTCCGGCCGCGCCTGGGCCAGCCGAATGCCGCGCAGACCGAGCACCGGGTTGGCCTCGGCGGGCAGTGGCAGGTAGTCGAGTTGCTTGTCGCCACCGACGTCGATGGTGCGGATGATCACCGACTTGTCGCCCATGGCATCGATGACCGCTTGATAGGCGCTGCGCTGTTCTTCGACGTCCGGTGCCGTCTGGCGATCGACGAAGAGAAACTCGGTGCGCAACAGGCCTACACCATCAGCACCGTTGGCAAATGCGTCTGCCGCTTCGTTGCTTGAGGCGACGTTGGCGACCACTTCGATGTGCACGCCATTGCACGTTTCAGCGGGCAAATGGGCTTTGGCCTGTTGGCTGTCGCGACGCTGCCGGCGCTCGATTTGTGCCTGTTGCACTTCGCTCAGGCGCTCGGCGTTTGGCGTCAATTCGAGGCGCCCGTCGTCAGCGTCGAGCACCACGGCTTGATCTTGCGGCTTCTCAAGTAATTGCGCGCCCAAAGCGACGAGGCACGGCAGACCTTTGCCGCGTGCCAGTATCGCGACGTGCGAGGTCGCGCCACCTTCGGACATGCACAACCCGGCGACACCTTGCGCACTGAGTTGCAGCAGATCCGACGGCGTCAGTTCGTGGGCGGCAACGATGGCTCCGGCCGGAACCTGGTATCCCCAGGCCTCGCCAAGCAGAGCGCGCAGGACGCGTTGCTTGAGGTCGCGCAAATCGTTGGCACGTTCGGCCAGCAGCGGACTGCCGGTGCCTTGGAGCATGTCGCACTGGGTGTCGATCGACTGACTCCAGGCGTGCGTCGCTGCGGTGCCTTGCGCGATGAATTGCTGCGCGGCGTCGAGCAGGGCCGGGTCTTCGAGCAGCGCCATGTGTGCAGCGAAGATCGCTTCTTCGTCGGCGTTCCTGTGCTTTTTCGCCTGGGCGAGGGTGGCGGCGATTTCGCTGCGCACCGCGTTCAATGCCGCTTCAAGAATCGGCTGCTGTTGCACCGGATCGTGGTTGCCCGCATCCGCCGGCAAGGTGATCGCGTTCAAGCGAAACAACGGCCCGGCGACCAGCCCCGGCGCCGCGCAGACACCGTGCAACACGCCAGCCTCGGCCGGGCGTTTCGGCGCCCCAGTGCTGACCGGCGCTTGCGCGTGATGATCGTCCGGCAGCGCCGTGGCCAATGCGCTGAGCAGAGCTTGCAATGCGGCATCGGCGTCCGGTCCCTGACAACTGACCTGCACCTCATCCTGCTCGCCAATGGCCAGACCCATCAAACCGATCAGGCTGTTGCACGGCGCCGATTTGCCGTTGAAGTGCAGCTGTGAGTGGCTGCTGAAACCTTGGGCGGTCTGGCGGATCAGCGCAGCCGGGCGCGCATGCAAGCCGCCGCGATGAGCGACCCGCACTTGGCCACGAACCTCAGGCCCGCCGCTTGTATCGGTATTCGCCGCCACCACATTGCGCGCGATGATGTGCAGCAGCGGCTCGCCGACTTTCACTGTTTTGAGGGTGATCGGCCGCACCTGAAAATCCGCGCTGTTGGTCAGGATCAACAGGCTGACCAGGCTTTTGCAGTGCTGGCCGACCTTGTCCAGGTCATAGCGCAGCAGCGGCTGACCGAGGCTGACGCGATCGCTTTCCTTGACCAGCATGGCGAAACCTTCACCGTTCAATTCAACGGTGTCGAGACCCAGATGCAGGAGGATTTCCGCGCCGTTGTCGGCGCGCACGGTCACCGCATGGCTGCTGCGCGCGACGTGGATGACCACGCCGGCGCAGGGCGAATACAGCGTGTCGTTGAGCGGGTCGATGGCGATGCCGTCGCCCATCGCGCCACTGGCGAACACCGCGTCCGGGACGTTGGCGAGCGTCAGCACCGGGCCGCTGAGCGGGGCGCTGAGGGTCAGCTCTTTATTGTTGTCGGGCATGGCTGGGTCTCATCAGGTGTGCAGTCAGTCGGACTTAATGCGTGCGGGTTACTTTGCTCAAATGGCGCGGCTGATCCGGGTCCATGCCCCGCGCCTCGGCCAGGCTAGCGGCCATTACGTAGAAACTCTGGATCGCCAGAATCGGGTCGAGGGCCGGGTGTTCGGCGCGGGTCAGGGTCAGGTCGCGTTCGTTGACGTCATCTGGCGCGGCGAGCAAGACCCGGGCGCCGCGTTGACGCATCTCTGCCGCGAGGCTCAGCAGGCCGGCCTGCTCGGCACCGCGCGGGGCGAACACCAGCAGCGGATAGTGTTCGTCGATCAGTGCCATCGGGCCATGACGGACTTCGGCACTGCTGAACGCTTCGGCCTGAATCGCCGAGGTTTCCTTGAACTTCAGCGCCGCTTCCTGAGCAATCGCGAAACCGGCGCCACGGCCGATCACCATCAGGCGCTCGCAATCGCGCAGGGCTTCGATGGCCACGCTCCAGTCCTGTTTAGCCGCTTCGCGCAGGCCTTCTGGCAGCGCATCGTGGGCTTGCAGCAATTCGCTGTCCTCTTTCCAGTGCGCGATCAAACGCGCGCTGGCGCTGAGGGTGGCGATAAAACTCTTGGTCGCGGCGACGCTGCTTTCCGTGCCGGCGAGCAGCGGCAGGCTGAATTCACAGGCCGCTTCCAGTGGCGAATCGGCAGCGTTAACCATCGACACGCTCAGCGCGCCACGCTTGCGCAACAGGCGCAGGCTGTTGACCAGATCCGGGCTCTGCCCCGACTGCGAAAACGCGAACGCGACCTGACCGCTGACTTTCAGCGGCGCCTGCTGCATGGTCACCACCGACATCGGCAACGAGGCCACCGGCACGCCCAGTTGCTGCATGGTCAGGTAGGCGAAGTAGCTCGCCGCGTGGTCGGAGCTGCCACGGGCGACGGTCATCGCCACTTGCGGCGGCTGGCGGCGCAGGCGCCCGGCGATCTCGATCATCGGCGCGTCGAGCTGTTGCAGTTGGGCTTGCACGGCCTCGAACGAGGACAGCGCCTCTTCAAGCATTTTTGAAGTCAATGTCTTCTCCTTCGACCATGACGGCGGTCAGTGTGAGTGAGCGATCGAGCCGCACGCAGTCGGCCCAGGCGCCGGGGGCAAGGCGCCCGCGTTCGGTGATGCCGAGATAGTCGGCGGGAAATTGCGACAGACGCTGCGAGGCTTCGGCGATCGGCAAACCGATCTTCACCAGATTGCGCAGGGCCTGATCCATGGTCAGGGTGCTGCCGGCCAGCGTGCCGTCGGGCAGACGCACGCCGCCCAGGCATTTGGTCACGGTGTGGCTGCCAAGCTTGTATTCACCGTCGGGCATGCCGGCGGCGGCGGTCGAATCGGTGACGCAATACAGGCACGGGATCGAACGCAGGGCCACGCGGATGGCGCCGGGGTGCACGTGCAGCAGATCGGGAATCAGCTCGGCGTATTTGGCGTGCGCCAGTGCTGCGCCGACGATGCCCGGCTCGCGGTGATGCAGCGGGCTCATGGCGTTGTAGAGGTGGGTGAAACTGCTGGCACCGGCAGCCAGCGCGGCGACGCCTTCCTCGTAGCTGCCGAGGGTGTGGCCGATCTGCATGCGGATGCCACGGCTGCTCAGCTCACGGATCAACGCATCGTGGCCAGCGATTTCCGGGGCGATGGTGATGACGCGGATCGGCGCCAGCGCCAGATACTCTTCGACTTCGGCCATCAACGCGGTGTGGGCGAAGTTCGGTTGAGCGCCGAGTTTTCCCGGGTTGATGTAAGGGCCTTCAAGGTGTACGCCGAGGACTCGCGCGGCGCCTTTCGGACGCTGTTCACAGAATTCTCCTACCTCTTTGAGGACGCTGGAGATCTCCGCGCTCGGCGCAGTCATGGTCGTGGCCAACAGCGAGGTGGTGCCAAAGCGCACGTGGGTTTTGCTGATGGTTTCGAAGGCTTCTGCGCCTTCCATGATGTCTTTGCCGCCGCCGCCATGCACATGCAGGTCGATGAAACCCGGCAGCAGATAGGGCAGATCGTTAGCGGCCGGATCGCAGGGCACGCCTTCGATCGACACGACCTTGCCGTGTTCGTGAATCAGCCGGCCGCGAACCCAGCCGCTGGCGGTGAGGATGTTGTCTTCGGACATTTTCGTTCTCGCTTGGGGCCGCGCTCAGCGACGCGGCTCTTTATCTACGAAGCTCTGCAACAAAGTCGTAGTAGTCGTTGCGGCAATAGGTGTCGGTGACTTCGATCGGTGTGTTGTCTTCCAGATAGCCGACCCGGGTCATCAGCAGCATGGCGGTGCCGGGGGCGATACCGACCAGTGCGGCGAATTCGTCCGAGGCGTTGATTGCCTGGATGTGCTGAAGGGCGCGGACGATCGGTTTGCCGATGCCGTCGAGGTATTCGTACAGCGAATCGCCCACCGCTTGCGGCCTGGGCATGATCGACGCGGGCAGGGTGCTCATCTCGATCGCCATGACCGTGTCATCGGCTTTGCGCAGGCGCTTCATGCGCGCCACCTTGTCATTCGGCGACAGGCTGAGGCGGATCAGTTCTTCGTGGGTTGGGAGGGTGATCTCCCGCTCCAGCCATTTCGAACTCGGCACGAAACCTTTCAGGCGCAGCATCTCGCTGAAGCCGGAAAGACGCGACAGTGGTTGTTCCAGGCGTGGGGTGATGAACGTGCCCGAGCCTTGCAGGCGGCGGATCAGGCCTTGCTCGAGCAAGACTTCCAGCGCCTTGCGTGCGGTGACCCGGGAGATGCCGAGCTGGTCGCTGAGATTGCGCTCGGACGGCATCGCCTGTTCGGCCTTCCACTGCCCGGCATGAATCGCCGCTTCCAGATTGCGCGCCAGTTGCAAGTACAGCGGCGTCGGCTGGGAATCGTCGGGACGTAGGGGCTGGAGGTCGTTCATTTAGGTCGTTTCCGTCGCGAGTATAGGATTGTTGTGGCTCGCTTGTGCGACGGAAGCTAATACCACTTGAATACCATGTCAACGCGATGAAATGGCATCTAACCCAATAGATTGGCGGTTTTCAGGGGGCAATGTTTAAAGTGGTATTAGTGATGGCCTATAAAAAGCAAAAGATCGCAGCCTGCGACAGCTTCTACAGTTGAGAGTGGTATCACCCCTGTAGTCGCCGTCGCAGGCTGCGATCTTTTGATTTATTTTTTTTGCGGTGACCAGCGGTCGAGGTTACGGACGAATCTCGATCATCGTGCCGTCCGGTACCAGATTCCACACTTCACGCATATCGACGTTGCGCATGGCGATACAGCCGTCGGTCCAGTCGAGGGTATGGAACAGCTGTTCCGGATTGTCTGCCGAGTCCGGGGTGCCGTGGATCATGATCATGCCGCCAGGCTCAACGCCTTCACGACGTGCGCGGGCGGCATCGCTGATGTTCGGGTAGGAGATGTGCATCGACAGGTTGAATTTGTCGCTGGTCTTGCGCCAGTCGATCCAATAGAAACCTTCGGGTGTGCGTTTGTCGCCCTCGATCAGTTTCGGCCCTTTCTTCGCGCCCTTGCCCAAGGAAATGCGATAGGTCTTCAGCGGCTTGCCGTCGGCAATCAGCTGCAGTTGGTGGGCTGATTTGAGTACCAGGACTTTTTCGATCAGTGGAGTGTTCGAGGGCGTCACGGTGGTCACGAATGACGCTTGCGAAACGCTGACGAACGACAGGCAGAACAGGGCAAGCAACCAGCGCATTGAAACGATTCCCCAAGGAGTGACGCAATCAGGTTTTAGGTAGGAGTTGCCGAAGGCTGCGATCTTTTGATCTTCTAGCCAACAATCACCGGCTGAACCAATGGCGGAATCGATTCCGAACGAACCGGATACTTCTCGACGCGCCGATCAGCGAAGAAGCATTCTAAGGTACGCCCGACCGTGCGGAAAGCCAGCTCGTCCCAGGGAATGTCGGCTTCTTCGAACAGCTGCACTTCAAGGCTTTCCGGCCCGGCCGCGTATTGCAGATCGGCCAGTTCGGCGCGAAAGAACACATGCACCTGGCTGATGTGCGGCACGTCGATCAGCGTGTAAATGCTCAGGTTGCGCACCCGGGCGCAGGCTTCTTCAGCCGTTTCGCGGATGGCGGCCTGCTCGATGGTCTCGCCGTTTTCCATGAAGCCGGCAGGTAGCGTCCAGTAACCGAGACGCGGCTCGATGGCGCGGCGGCAGAGCAGCACTTTCGTCCCCCACGTCGGCACGCACCCGGCGACGATATTGGGGTTCTGGTAGTGAATGGTCTGACAGCTGTCGCAGACAAATCGCAGCCGCGAGTCGCCTTCGGGAATGCGCTGGGTGACCGGGTTACCGCAGTGGCTGCAAAATTTCATGCTCGGGTTCCTGAATGCTGCGCCTATCTTGGCGTGCAGCGGGGCCGGTCGGCAAGTTGTCGTTTCGCGACACGACGGGTTTCGGGGGCTTGGGCGCTCGCTTTGATTGGTGCATGATGCGGAGCAAGGCACCGATCGAGAACACTCATGCTGGACGAGCTACTGCATAGGGTAAGCAACCACACACCGCGCACGCTGGAGACCGACGCACGTTTTCCCGAAGCCGCCGTGCTGGTGCCGATCACCCGCAGTGACGAACCGGAACTGGTCCTGACCCTGCGCGCCAGCGGGCTTTCGACCCACGGCGGCGAGGTCGCCTTCCCTGGTGGACGCCGCGACCCGGAAGACCCGGACCTGATCTTCACCGCGCTGCGCGAAGCCGAAGAAGAAATCGGCCTGCCGCCGGGTCTGGTCGAAGTCATCGGCCCGCTGAGTCCGCTGATTTCCCTGCACGGCATCAAGGTAACGCCGTATGTCGGGGTGATTCCCGACTTCGTCGAATACCAACCCAACGATGCCGAGATCGCCGCCGTCTTCAGCGTACCGCTGGAATTCTTCCGCAAGGACCCGCGCGAGCATACCCATCGCATCGACTATCAGGGCCGCAGCTGGTACGTGCCGAGCTATCGCTTCGGCGAGTACAAGATCTGGGGCCTGACGGCGATCATGATCGTCGAGTTGATCAACCTGCTCTATGACGCCAAAATCAGCCTGCACCGACCGCCGAAAAGTTTTATCGATACCTGAGCCGTCGTTCGAACGGCCGTGAGCCCGAGGAAAACAAAATGAAATACCGCCTGGGCGACGCCCGTGTCGAAACCCATCCGCAGAGCTGGGTCGCGCCCAATGCCGTACTGGTGGGCAAGGTTCGCCTGGAAGAGGGCGCCAACGTCTGGTTCAACGCCGTATTGCGCGGCGACAACGAACTGATCCTCATCGGCAAGAACAGCAACGTGCAGGATGGCACGGTGATGCACACCGACATGGGCTATCCACTGACCATCGGTACCGGCGTGACCATCGGCCACAACGCCATGCTCCACGGCTGCACGGTCGGCGATTACAGCCTGATCGGTATCAACGCGGTGATTCTCAACGGCGCGAAGATCGGCAAGAACTGCATCATCGGCGCCAATTCGCTGATCGGCGAAGGCAAGGAAATTCCCGACGGCTCGCTGGTGATGGGCTCGCCGGGCAAGGTCGTGCGGGAACTGACCGAGGCGCAAAAGAAGATGCTCGAAGCCAGCGCCGCGCACTATGTGCATAACTCGCAGCGTTACGCCCGCGATCTGGTCGAGCAGGAACAATGACGACTGTTGAACGACCCGTTGCCTCGCCGTGTGTGAATATCTGCGCGCTGGACGAAGATGACGTTTGTACCGGGTGCCAGCGCACGGTCGCGGAGATCACCCGCTGGGGCCGCATGAACAATGACGAGCGCCGCGTGGTGCTGGGGTTGTGTCATGAACGGGCGAAGGCGAGTGGATTGGTCTGGATGATTCCCGCGAAGTCAGGCGTCTGAACCACTGCTTTCGCGAGCAGGCTCGCTCCCACTTTGAAATGCATTCAAATGTGGGAGCGAGCCTGCTCGCGAAGACGTCGGTCCTGTCACCGCACCTATTGGCGCAATACCAGCGCTCAAGTAACCTGTGCGCCAAATCGACAGGCCGCCCCCATGATCTTTCTCATCGCCTACATCAGCAGCGTCGTGCTGATCAACTTCGCCTTTTCCACCGCACCGCACCTGGACATCATCTGGTCGGCCTGGGGCGGGCTGGTGTTCGTGCTGCGCGACATGGTGCAAACGCGCTTCGGTCACGGCGCGATCGTGGCGATGCTGGCGGCGCTGGTGCTTTCCTACATCACTTCCGACCCTTCCATCGCGCTGGCCAGCGCCACGGCGTTCGCGGTCTCCGAGTGCATCGACTGGCTGGTGTTCAGCATCACCAAGCGGCCATTGCGTGATCGTCTGTGGATCAGTTCGGCGCTGAGTATTCCACTGGATACCTTCATCTTCTTCGGCATGATCGACGCCTTGACGCCGCCGGTGATCATCACCGCGCTGGCCTCGAAGTTCGCCGGCGTCACCGCCGTCTGGCTGATCATGGCCTGGCGTGATCGCAAACAGGCTGTCGCCAGCTGAAGCCAAACCCTCGGGTTCATGTAAAATGCCGCGCTTTCTCCCCATGGAAAGCGCACCTGCGTGGCTTTCCTCGATGATCCGCTTCCTTTGAGGACCTGAGATGACCCGTATCGGAACTCCATTGTCGCCAACCGCGACCCGCGTATTGCTGTGTGGCTGTGGTGAGTTGGGCAAGGAAGTGGTAATCGAACTGCAGCGCCTGGGCGTTGAAGTGGTTGCCGTCGACCGCTACGCCAACGCGCCGGCCATGCAAGTCGCCCATCGCAGCCACGTGATCAACATGCTCGACGGCGCCGCCCTGCGTGCAGTCATCGAAGCCGAGAAGCCGCACTTCATCGTGCCGGAAATCGAAGCCATCGCCACCGCCACGCTGGTCGAGCTGGAAGCCGAAGGCTTCACCGTAATTCCGACCGCGCGTGCGGCGCAACTGACCATGAACCGCGAAGGCATCCGTCGTCTGGCTGCCGAAGAGTTGGATCTGCCGACTTCGCCGTACCACTTTGCCGACACCTTCGAGGACTACAGCAAAGCCGTTCAGGACCTGGGTTTCCCCTGCGTGGTCAAGCCGGTAATGAGTTCGTCGGGCAAGGGTCAGAGCCTGCTGCGCAGCGCCGATGATGTGCAAAAAGCCTGGGATTACGCGCAAGAGGGCGGTCGCGCCGGCAAAGGTCGGGTGATCATCGAAGGCTTCATCGATTTCGATTACGAAATCACCCTGCTGACCGTGCGCCACATTGGCGGCACCACGTTCTGCGCACCGGTCGGTCACCGTCAGGAGAAGGGCGACTATCAGGAATCCTGGCAGCCGCAGGCCATGAGCCCGATTGCTCTGGCTGAATCCGAGCGTGTTGCCAAAGCTGTGACTGAAGCGCTGGGAGGTCGTGGTCTGTTCGGCGTCGAGCTGTTCATCAAGGGCGACCAGGTGTGGTTCAGCGAAGTTTCGCCACGGCCGCATGACACCGGGCTGGTGACGCTGATCTCTCAGGACCTGTCGCAGTTTGCCCTGCATGCCCGCGCCATTCTCGGCCTGCCGGTACCGCTGATCCGTCAGTTCGGCCCGTCGGCGTCGGCAGTGATTCTGGTTGAAGGCCAGTCGACCCAGACCGCATTCGCCAATCTGGGCGCTGCGTTGAGCGAGCCGGATACCGCGCTGCGTCTGTTCGGCAAGCCGGAAGTGAACGGTCAGCGCCGCATGGGCGTGGCGCTGGCGCGGGATGAGTCGATCGAGGCTGCTCGCGCCAAGGCGACCCGTGCGTCGCAGGCGGTTGTTGTCGAGCTGTAAACCGGGTCGCGGCATCCATTCGCGAGCAGGCTCGCTCCCACATGGGATTGGGTGAACAGAGAATCTGTGACCAATCCCAAAACCCTGTGGGAGCGAGCCTGCTCGCGAAGCTCTTGATCTTCTGTCAGGCAACCTGATTCAGATCGTTATTGCGCGTCTCCTTCAAACACAACACCGCGATCAGGCTCAACACCGCTGCCGCCGACACATACCCGCCGACATAGCTCAACCCGCCCATCGCCACCAGTTTCTGCGCGAAGAACGGCGCCGCCGAGGCCCCGACGATGCCGCCCAGGTTGTACGCCGCTGAAGCGCCGGTATAACGCACGTGGGTCGGAAACAGCTCAGGCAACAGCGCGCCCATCGGTGCGAATGTCACGCCCATCAAAAACAACTCGATGCACAGAAACAGCGCCACGCCCCAGGTCGAGCCCTGCGTCAGCAACGGTTCCATCAGGAATCCGGACAGAATCGCCAGCACACCACCGATGATCAGCACCGGTTTGCGCCCGTAACGATCGCTGGCCCAAGCGGATAATGGCGTCGCTGCCGCCATGAACAACACGGCAAAGCACAGCAGGCCCAAGAACGTTTCGCGGCTATAACCCAGCGTGGCCACGCCGTAGCTCAGGGAAAATACCGTCGAAATGTAGAACAGCGCATAGCACACCACCATCGCCGCCGCACCGAGCAAGGTCGGCGCCCAGTATTGGCTGAACAACTCGACCAGCGGCACTTTCACTCGCTCCTGACGGGCGATCGCATTGGCGAACACTGGCGTTTCATGCAATTTGAGGCGCACATACAGGCCGACCATCACCAGCGCCGCGCTGAGCAGAAACGGAATGCGCCAGCCCCAGCTGCGGAACTGTTCATCATCCAGGGTCATCGCCAGGGTCAGAAACAGGCCGTTGGCCGCAAGAAAACCAATCGATGGCCCGAGCTGCGGGAACATGCCGAACCAGGCGCGTTTGCCCTTCGGCGCGTTTTCCGTGGCCAGCAGCGCCGCACCGCCCCATTCGCCGCCAAGGCCCAGGCCCTGACCGAAACGCAGCACGCACAGCAGAATCGGCGCCCAGGCACCAATGCTGTCGTAGCCCGGTAGCACGCCAATCAAGGTGGTGCACACGCCCATCAACAGCAGCGAGGCGACCAGCGTCGACTTGCGCCCGATGCGGTCGCCGAAGTGGCCAAACAGTGCTGAACCCAGTGGTCGGGCGAGGAAGGCAATGCCGAAAGTGAGAAACGCCGAAAGCATCTGCGCCGTGCCGGAGGTCTGCGGAAAGAACACCGGCCCGATCACAAGCGCCGCAGCAGTGGCGTAAACGTAGAAGTCGTAGAACTCGATAGCAGTGCCGATAAAGCTTGCCGTGGCCACGCGGGTGGCGGAATTGGTCGGCTGGGCAGGCGCGGTTTCGCTGTAAGCGGTATGGGTCGTCATGCGGTGATCCCTGACAGTCATGAGCTCCAGTGGAGCGAATTATTATGGTGGAACACCCAGGGATGTGGGGTAGGGCGCGAGCGCTGTTTCGAGTAGGAACAGTCGTCGGTTTGCAGCGGAAACAGCCAGGATCCGGGCAGTGCCGGGTAGGCACAGGGATCGACGGCGCTTGGGTAAGCGCCTCGATTATAGGAAGGGGGCTAACGATCAAACAAGCGCAAAAGATCGCAGGGTAGGAGCTGCCGAAGGCTGCGATCTTTTGATCTTTTGATCTTTTATCTGGCGGGCACCAAAGCAGGAGCAGAAGAGGTATGCCAGATCAGCACCTTGCTCACCCGGTTCTCTTCGGTCTCGAGGATTTCCAGTCGATAACGCCCGATCTTCAGGCACACCGCGCTTTCCGGAATGGTTTCCAGCGCTTCGGTGACCAGGCCGTTCAGGGTCTTCGGCCCGTCGCTCGGCAGGTGCCAGCCCAGGCACTTGTTCAGGTCGCGGATCGACGCGGCGCCATCGATCACCATTCGACCGTCGGCCTGGGGATGAATGTGCGGATTGTCGAGGCTGTGCTCGCTTTCGGATTCGCCGACGATTTCTTCGAGAATGTCTTCAAGGGTGACGATGCCCAGCACTTCACCGTACTCGTCCACGACCATGCCGAGACGGCGTTGCTGTTTGTGGAAGTTCAGCAGTTGCAATTGCAGCGGCGTGCTTTCCGGGACGAAGTAGGGCTCGTAGCTGGCGGCCAGCAGCGCCTCGCGGGTCAATCCGCCGTTGCTCAGCAAATGGCCGATCTGGCGAGTGTTGAGCACCGCTTCGACCTGATTGATGTCACTGTGAAACACCGGCAGACGCGTGCGCTTGTTCTCGCGCAGTTGCTCGATGATCTCTTCGATCGGATCGTCGAGGTTGATGCCGTCGACGTCACTGCGCGGCACCAGAATGTCGTTGACCGTGATGTTGTCCAGCGCATGAATGCCCGACACCGGGTGGGCGCGGACCGGATGTTCGGGATCATCATCGTGATCGGCCGGCAACTCGTCCTCGCTCTGTTGCACCACCTGAGCCTTGCGCGTGAACGGGCTCAGCAGCAAAGTGCTGACCCGGCTGAACAGCCACGCGAACGGGTAGACGATTTTCATCGGTACGGCCAGCAGGGCATTGCCGAACGCCAGCACGGCGTCGGGATAGCGCCGGGCCACGGTGCGTGGGAAATAATCGGCGAACACCAACAGGATGCCACCGGCGCCCAGGCAGGCCGCCCACGGGCCATTTTCTTCGCAGAGAAAAATCGCCAGCAGCGTCGCGAGGATCACCGCGAGGGCGCGGCACAGGGTGTTGCAGAGGATCAGGCTGTCGAGCGGGAAGCTCAGCTTCGCCAGCGGCTTGTCGCTGGCGCGCGAGGCGATCCGTTGCGCGAGCAGGTGCTGCTGCGCGATTTCGACGGCGGTAAACAGCCCTGACCATAAGATCAGCAGGACAAATACCGCGAGCATCGGCCCTATGGGCAAACCGTCCATTTATGCCGCCCGTCAGATGTGCAGTATGTATTCACGAACCAGTTTGCTGCCGAAGTACGCCAGCATCAGCAGGCAGAAACCAGCGAGGGTCCAGCGAATCGCCTTGTGGCCGCGCCAGCCCAGTCGGTTGCGACCCCACAGCAGCACGCTGAAGACGATCCATGCCAGACAGGCCAGCAGGGTCTTGTGCACCAGATGCTGGGCGAACAGATTCTCAACGAACAGCCAACCGGAAATCAGCGACAGCGACAGCAGCGTCCAGCCGGCCCAGAGAAAGCCGAACAGCAGGCTTTCCATGGTTTGCAGGGGCGGGAAGTTCTTGATCAGTCCGGACGGGTGCTTGTGCTTGAGCTGATGGTCCTGAACCAGCAGCAGCAACGCCTGGAACACGGCGATGGTGAACATGCCGTAGGCGAGGATCGACAATAGAATGTGCGCGAGAATGCCCGGCTCTTCGTCGATGATCTGCACTGTGCCGGTCGGCGCGAACTGCGCCAGCAATACCGTGATCGCACCGAGCGGGAACAGGAGCACCAGCAGGTTTTCCACCGGGATCCGCGAACAGGCCAGCAGAGTCAGGGCAATCACCGCAGCGGCAATCAGGCTGGACGCGCTGAAGAAGTCCAGACCGAGGCCGATCGGGGTCAATAGATGTGTAAGCAGGCTGGCGCCGTGGGCGAGCACGGCGAATACGCCGAGGCTGACCAGCAGGCGCTTGTTCGCCTTGGCGCCGGTGGCCAGGCGGGTACTTTGATAGACGGTCGCAGCGGCATAGAGCAGGGCGGCGGCGAGGGTGGTCAGCAAACTGGGTGACAAGGGGAGCATAAATCCTGTTAGGCGAGCCCGAAAGGCGCTGAGTTTGGCATAGAACCGGCACGGCACGAAAGACTCCGCAAGCTGACAGCGAGGTGTCCGCCGGCCGCAGTCTTCGCTATAATCCGCGACCTGCCCACGCCGCAGGCTCGCCGAGCACATGTTGATTCCGGTCTGGGCCGCCATTATCCCGGTTCGTACAGGGCCTGAAAGGATCGCGCAATGTTTGAAAACTTAACCGACCGTCTCTCGCAGACGCTGCGCCATGTCACCGGCAAGGCCAAGCTGACCGAGGACAATATCAAAGACACCCTGCGTGAAGTGCGCATGGCGTTGCTCGAAGCTGACGTCGCATTGCCGGTGGTCAAGGACTTCGTCAATTCGGTCAAGGAGCGCGCTGTCGGCACCGAGGTGTCGCGCAGCCTGACGCCGGGCCAAGCGTTCGTGAAGATCGTCCAGGCCGAACTCGAAAGCCTGATGGGCGCGGCCAACGAAGACCTCAACCTGAGTGCCGTTCCGCCAGCCGTGATTCTGATGGCCGGTCTGCAGGGCGCGGGTAAAACCACCACTGCCGGTAAGCTGGCGCGCTTCCTTAAAGAGCGCAAGAAGAAGTCGGTCATGGTCGTGTCTGCGGACATTTACCGTCCGGCCGCGATCAAGCAGCTGGAAACCCTGGCCAACGACATTGGCGTGACATTCTTCCCGTCCGACCTGAGCCAGAAGCCGGTCGACATCGCCAATGCGGCTATTAAAGAAGCCAAACTGAAATTCATCGACGTGGTCATCGTCGACACCGCCGGTCGTCTGCACATCGACGAAGAGATGATGGGCGAGATCAAAGCGCTGCACGCCGCGATCAACCCGGTTGAAACCCTGTTCGTGGTCGACGCGATGACCGGTCAGGACGCCGCCAACACCGCCAAGGCGTTCGGCGATGCGCTGCCGCTGACCGGTGTGATCCTGACCAAGGTCGACGGCGACGCCCGTGGCGGTGCCGCGCTGTCGGTGCGCGCCATCACCGGCAAGCCGATCAAGTTCATCGGTATGGGCGAGAAGAGCGAAGCGCTCGATCCGTTCCACCCTGAGCGTATCGCCTCGCGGATCCTTGGCATGGGCGACGTGCTCAGCCTGATCGAACAGGCCGAAGCGACCCTCGACAAGGACAAGGCCGACAAACTGGCCAAGAAGCTGAAAAAGGGCAAGGGCTTCGACCTCGAAGACTTCCGCGATCAGCTGCAACAGATGAAGAACATGGGCGGCCTCGGCGGCCTCATGGACAAACTGCCGAGCATCGGCGGCGTCAACCTGTCGCAGATGGGCAATGCCCAGAACGCCGCAGAAAAGCAATTCAAACAGATGGAAGCCATCATCAATTCCATGACCCCGGCCGAGCGCCGCGACCCTGAGCTGATCAGCGGTTCGCGCAAGCGTCGGATCGCCATGGGTTCCGGCACGCAGGTGCAGGACATCGGCCGCTTGATCAAGCAGCACAAGCAGATGCAGAAGATGATGAAGAAATTCACCGCCAAGGGCGGTATGGCGAAAATGATGCGCGGCATGGGCGGTATGTTGCCCGGCGGCGGCATGCCGAAAATGTGAGACAGGACACCAAGACTTCGCCGGTCGTCGCACCGGCGCAGACCCTGCAAGGACGCAGGATCAACAGCAAACCCGCACTCGGCGGGAGCTGACTGGCCGTTTTTAACGACGGCTCTCTATGCAAATCTGCACGGCATGCCATGGGCGCCGGAAAAAGTCATTTGCAAAAGTCCGGATATTCCTTAGAATATGCGGCCTTTCGGGCACCCATGCCCGCTGTGCATTTAGATTTGCAGCACCGACTACAGGAACGATGTTCACATGCTAACAATCCGTCTTGCCCTTGGCGGCTCCAAAAAGCGCCCGTTTTACCACCTGACCGTAACCGACTCGCGTAACCCGCGTGACGGCTCCCACAAAGAACAGGTTGGTTTCTTCAACCCTGTTGCCCGTGGTCAGGAAATCCGTCTGTCCGTGAACCAAGAGCGCGTTGCCTACTGGCTGAGCGTTGGTGCACAACCTTCTGAGCGCGTTGCTCAGTTGTTGAAGGAATCTGCCAAGGCTGCGGCCTGAGCAATATGAACGCGACGCCAGCCCCTGCCGATGATTTGATCGTTATTGGCAAAATTTATTCTGTTCATGGCGTTCGCGGCGAAGTGAAGGTTTATTCCTTTACTGATCCGACTGAAAACCTGTTGCAGTACAAAACCTGGACGCTCAAGCGCGAAGGCAATGTCAAACAGGTCGAGCTGGTCAGTGGACGCGGGAGCGACAAGTTCCTGGTCGCCAAGCTCAAGGGTCTCGATGATCGTGAAGAAGCTCGTCTTCTGGCCGGTTATGAGATCTGCGTGCCGCGCAACCTGTTCGCTGAATTGACCGAAGGCGAGTACTACTGGTACCAGCTGGAAGGTCTGAAGGTCATCGACACCCTCGGGCAACTGCTCGGGAAAATCGATCATCTTCTGGAAACCGGCGCCAATGATGTAATGGTCGTCAAGCCTTGCGCTGGCAGCCTGGATGATCGCGAACGCCTGTTGCCCTATACGGAGCAATGCGTGTTGGCCGTCGACCTGGAAGCGGGCGAGATGAAGGTGGATTGGGACGCGGACTTCTGAACGTGGCTAACTTGCGCGTAGAAGTGATCAGTTTGTTTCCCGAGATGTTTTCCGCCATTGGCGATTACGGCATCACCAGTCGTGCGGTCAAACAGGGGCTCTTGCAGCTGACCTGTTGGAATCCGCGAGATTACACGACGGATCGGCATCACACTGTGGACGATCGCCCGTTTGGCGGTGGTCCGGGCATGGTGATGAAGATCAAGCCCCTGGAAGATGCTCTGGCCCAGGCCAAGGCAGCAGCCGGGGAGGCGGCGAAGGTGATTTACCTGTCCCCCCAAGGCCGTCAACTGACTCAGTCGGCGGTACGCGAGCTGGCACAATCGGATGCATTGATCCTGATTGCCGGCCGCTACGAAGGCATTGACGAGCGCTTTATTGAGGCTCATGTCGATGAAGAGTGGTCGATTGGCGACTATGTACTGTCTGGCGGCGAGCTGCCGGCCATGGTCCTGATCGATGCGGTTACACGACTGCTGCCTGGAGCTTTAGGGCATGCGGATTCCGCTGAGGAAGATTCCTTTACGGATGGTCTGCTGGATTGCCCGCATTACACCCGACCGGAGGTGTATGCGGATCAGCGTGTTCCCGACGTGTTGCTGAGTGGCAATCACGCGCATATCCGGCGTTGGCGTTTACAGCAGTCCCTTGGTCGGACCTATGAACGACGCGCCGATCTTCTGGAAAGCCGCTCGCTTTCTGGAGAAGAGAAGAAGCTGCTCGAGGAATACATCCGCGAGCGGGACGATAGTTAACAACGTATCGATGGTAGATCGAACGATTTACCTTAGGAGCACAGCATGACCAACAAAATCATCCTTGCACTCGAAGCAGAGCAGATGAGCAAAGAAATCCCTACCTTCGCCCCAGGCGACACTATTGTCGTTCAGGTGAAAGTGAAGGAAGGCGATCGTTCCCGTCTGCAAGCGTTCGAAGGCGTTGTAATCGCCAAGCGTAACCGCGGCGTGAACAGTGCGTTCACCGTTCGTAAAATCTCCAACGGTGTTGGCGTAGAACGTACTTTCCAGACCTACTCCCCGCAGATCGACAGCATGGCTGTTAAACGTCGCGGTGACGTACGTAAAGCCAAGCTGTACTACCTGCGCGACCTGTCGGGTAAAGCAGCACGCATCAAGGAAAAACTGGCTTAAGCCCAGCTTCCGATGCAGAAAAAAGCAGCCTACGGGCTGCTTTTTTGTTGCCCGGGATTTGTGCTGCAAAGATCTTCAGTCTGTCCGTGACCCAGTCGCGGCCTTCGCGAGCAGGCTCGCTCCCACAGGAATACAGTGGGAGCGAGCCTGCTCGCGAATCGATCCATCAGGCGCTGGAACCTTCTGGTTGAATCAACGCCAGCAACGTCCACCCAGCCCCCGGCTTCAACGCCGTTTCCGGTGTCACCACATGCACCCAGCCGCTGTCATCACGCATGAACAGCAACGTTGCGCGGTTGCCGTGCAGCGCCCGGTAATCATCCCAGCCAAACCCATCCGTCAAGGTTGTGCTGTACAGCTCGGCACCCTGGCCCATCAGGCCGGCCAGTTTCGAATAGGTCAGTGCCTCACTGCCCAACTGATTGCCCCGGTGTTCCAGGCTCGCCCGATGTTTATCGCTGCGGCGGATTTCATGGCCGCTGGCCAGACCGAACAGGCGCTGATGACCGAAGTCATGACGAAAGCGCATCGCCGCCAATGTGTTCAGCTCGCCCGACGGTGACAGCGCCAGCAAATGCCCCAACCCCACCAGGTCCAGATGCGCGTCAGCATGCTGCGACGCCGGGTTGCCGAAATAAGTCGGCAAGCCTTCCATGCGTGCCGCGCGGATATTCTCCCAGCTCGAATCGGTCAGCAGTACGCGACTGCCCAGTTGCTGCAGCGACTTGCCCAATGCGCGGGCCGGGCCATTGGCTCCAACGATCAGAAAACCGCTCGGCGCCGGTTCGGCGACCTTTAACAGCCGTGCCAGCGGTCGCGCCGTTGCGCTTTGCAAAACCACGGTGCCGATGATCACCGCAAAGGTCAGCGGCACCAGCAGCAGGGCGCCTTCATGTCCGGATTCATCCAGGCGAATCGCGAAAATCGCCGAGACAGCCGCTGCGACGATCCCGCGTGGCGCGATCCAGCACAGCAACGCCCGTTCACGCCAGCTGAGACTGGAACCGGCGGTGCTGAGCAAAACATTCAATGGGCGAGCGATCAACTGGATCACCAGCAGCAGAATCAACACCAGCGGTCCCAGACCGATCAACGCGTTCAGGTCCAGGCGCGCCGCGAGCAGGATGAACAGTCCGGAAATCAGCAACACGCTGAGGTTTTCCTTGAAGTGCAAGATGTGCCGCACGTCCACGCCTTTCATGTTGGCCAGCCACATGCCCATCAGCGTCACCGCCAGCAGGCCGGACTCATGCATCACTTGGTTGGCACCGATGAAGATCGCCAGCACCGCTGCCAGCGAGGCCAGGTTATGCAAGTATTCCGGCAGCCACTGACGCCGGATCACCGTCCCCAGCAGCCAGCCACCGACGACACCAAACACGGCGCCGCAGAGGATCACCCCGCCGAAGGTGAGAAGACTTTGCTTGAGGCCATGCCCTTCAGCGCTGGCGATGATAAAGCTGTACACCACGACGGCGAGCAGAGCGCCGATCGGATCGATGACGATGCCTTCCCAGCGCAGGATGTTGGCGATCGAGGCTTTTGGCCGCACCACCCGCAGCATCGGCACGATTACGGTCGGACCGGTAACCAGCGTCAGGCTGCCAAACAGAATCGCCAGCATCCAGTCGAAGCCCAGCAGAAAGTGCGTGGCCACCGCGATGACGATCCAGGTCGAAATCGCACCGAGGGTCACCAGTCGATGAACGACGCTGCCGATCTCTTTCCATTCCGACAGGTGCAGGGTCAGGCTGCCTTCGAACAGGATCAGCGCCACTGCCAGCGACACCAGTGGCATCAGTAGCGGGCCGAACATTTCCTGCGGGTCGAGCCAACCCAGCAGCGGGCCGGCCAGAATGCCGGTCAGCAGCAGAAACAGAATGGCCGGCAGTTTCAGGCGCCATGCCAGCCACTGACAACCCAGCGCCGCCGCGCCGATCCCGCCAAATGCCAAGAGAATTTGCTGCTCGTTCATTGATGCTCCCTGTTCCTTGATCTGGCTGGCTATGAAAGACTAGCGGCCATTCCCGTCGTTCACTGTCTATTTGCGCGCAGTGTTAAAAACTGCCTGCCCCGAGCACCCATGCCTGCCATCGACCATCCGCTGATTGATCAATTCCTCGACGCTTTATGGCTGGAGAAAGGCCTGTCCGACAACACCCGCGACGCCTATCGCAGCGACCTCGCGCTGTTCAACGGCTGGTTGCAGGAGAAAAATCTCGAGCTGATCAATGCCGGTCGCGAATTGATCCTCGATCACCTGGCGTGGCGGCTGGAGCAAAACTACAAGCCGCGCTCCACCGCGAGATTTCTCTCCGGGGTGCGTGGCTTTTATCGCTATCTGTTGCGGGAAAAACTGATCAGCGTCGACCCGACGTTGCGCGTCGACATGCCGCAACTGGGCCGGCCGTTGCCCAAATCGCTATCGGAAGCCGATGTCGAAGCGCTGCTCAAGGCACCGGACCTGAGTGAAGCCATCGGTCAGCGTGACCGCGCGATGCTGGAAGTGCTGTATGCCTGTGGCCTGCGCGTGACCGAACTGATCAGCCTGACACTGGAGCAGGTCAACCTGCGCCAAGGCGTATTGCGGGTGATGGGCAAGGGCAGCAAGGAGCGTCTGGTGCCGATGGGCGAGGAGGCGATTGTCTGGGTCGAGCGCTATATGCGTGATGGTCGTGGCGAGTTGCTCGGTGGCCGCCCCAGCGATGTGCTGTTCCCCAGCCAGCGCGGCGAGCAGATGACCCGGCAGACGTTCTGGCATCGGATCAAGCATCAGGCCAAGGTCGCCGGGATCAGCAAATCGCTGTCGCCGCACACATTGCGTCACGCGTTCGCCACGCACCTGCTCAACCACGGCGCGGACTTGCGCGTGGTGCAGATGCTGCTCGGGCACAGCGACCTCTCTACGACGCAGATCTATACCCATGTCGCCCGCGCCCGATTGCAGGATCTGCACGCCAAACACCACCCACGCGGCTGACACATCCCATAATGTTGAAATACTGACCTGTGGCGAGGGGATTTATCCCCGTTCGGCTGCGCAGCAGTCGCAAACCCGGCTGGCTCGATTTTGACTGAAAGATCGCGGTGGATGGTTTAGGGCTGCTTCGCAACCCGGCGGGGATAAATCCCCTCGCCACAATAATGTGTGTCAGCCACATGTGGTTGTGGGTCAACTGTACAAGCATGAAGATGTGTCAGTTGCACATGAGTGTGTGGCGACAGGCGCATTCGGCCCTCGCGGCCTTATGTGTTAGGCTTTGCCGGTTTGCACGATGGACGGTTATGACCCGGTGTTTCGCACGGGCGTTCTGATCGTTTCATTGGCCCGCCCTCAGGAGTACTCATGCGTCTGACCCAGATTTTCGCCGCCGCCGCCATTGCGCTGGTGAGCACCTTTGCCGTCGCCGACGACGCGGCTGACAAAGCCATTCGTCAAAGCCTGGAAAAACTCGAACTCGAGGTTCCGGTCGAAAGCATCAGTGCCAGCCCGTTGCCTGGCATGTACGAAGTCAAACTCAAAGGCAGCCGCGTGCTGTACGCCAGTGCCGATGGCCAGTACATCGTGCAGGGCAATCTGTACCAGCTCGCGAATGGCAAACCGGTCAACCTGACCGAGAAGACCGAACGCCTGGGCATTTCCAAACTGATCAATGCCATCCCGGTGGCCGAAACCGTGGTCTACCCGGCCGTGGGCGAGACCAAATCGCACATCACCGTGTTCACCGACACCACCTGTCCGTACTGCCACAAACTGCATGCCGAAGTGCCCGAGCTGAACAAGCGCGGCATCGAAGTGCGCTACGTGGCGTTCCCGCGCCAGGGCCTGAATTCGCCGGGTGACGAGCAGCTGCAAGCAGTGTGGTGCTCGAAAGACAAGAAAGCTGCCATGGACAAAATGGTCGATGGCAAGGAAATCAAAGCCGCCAAGTGCGATAACCCGGTTTCCAAACAGTTCGCGCTCGGTCAGTCGATCGGCGTGAACGGTACACCGGCCATCGTTTTGGCCGACGGCCAGGTCATTCCGGGCTACCAGCCGGCGCCACAAGTCGCCAAACTGGCGCTGGGCGCGAAGTAATTCGCATCGTCACGGGCAACCGTTGATGATCGTGGTCCGGCAGCTACAGCGCCGGGCCATCAACAGAGAGCCGCGAGCACGCGGTTGTTTTCCGGCCGACCCTGTGTCGGCCGTTTCATGGGGAGTTCACAGTGAATCCGGTCAAAGTAGGCATCTGTGGGTTAGGGACCGTCGGTGGCGGTACCTTCAACGTACTTCAGCGCAACGCCGAGGAAATTGCTCGTCGTGCCGGGCGTGGAATCGAAGTGGCACAAATTGCCATGCGCACGCCAAAGCCTCAGTTCCAGACGACCGGTATTGCGATTACCAACGATGTCTTCGAAGTGGCCACGAACCCTGAGATCGACATCGTCATAGAGCTGATGGGCGGCTACACCGTTGCCCGCGAGCTGGTACTCAAGGCCATCGAGAATGGCAAGCATGTGGTCACCGCGAACAAGGCGCTGATAGCCGTTCACGGTAATGAAATTTTCGCCAAGGCACGCGAGAAAGGCGTGATCGTGGCATTCGAAGCGGCCGTGGCCGGTGGCATTCCGGTGATCAAGGCGATCCGCGAAGGCCTGTCCGCCAACCGCATCAACTGGGTTGCCGGGATCATCAACGGCACCGGCAACTTCATCCTCACCGAAATGCGCGAAAAAGGTCGTACGTTCGAAGACGTGCTCGCCGAAGCGCAGGCGCTGGGTTACGCCGAAGCCGACCCGACCTTCGACGTCGAAGGCATCGATGCCGCGCACAAGCTGACCATTCTGGCGTCTATCGCCTTCGGTATTCCGCTGCAATTCGACAAGGCGTACACCGAAGGCATCACCAAACTGACCACTGCCGACGTCAACTACGCCGAAGCGCTGGGCTATCGCATCAAGCACTTGGGTGTGGCGCGCAGCACTGACGCCGGCATCGAGTTGCGCGTGCACCCGACGCTGATTCCGGCCGATCGCCTGATCGCCAACGTCAACGGCGTGATGAACGCCGTCATGGTCAACGGTGACGCCGCCGGTTCGACGCTGTTCTATGGCGCTGGCGCTGGCATGGAGCCGACCGCTTCTTCGGTGATCGCCGATCTGGTCGACGTGGTTCGCGCGATGACTTCCGACCCGGAAAACCGTGTGCCGCACCTGGCCTTCCAGCCGGACTCGCTGTCGGCGCATCCGATCCTGCCGATCGAAGCCTGCGAAAGCGCTTACTACCTGCGCATTCACGCCAAGGACCACCCGGGCGTACTGGCTCAGGTGGCGAGCATCCTGTCGGAGCGCGGCATCAATATCGAATCGATCATGCAGAAGGAAGTCGAAGAGCATGACGGCCTGGTGCCGATGATCCTGCTGACCCACCGCGTGGTCGAGCAACGCATCAATGATGCGATCACCGCGCTGGAAGCACTGGCTGGCGTCGACGGCCCGGTTGTACGGATCCGTGTCGAACATTTGAACTAAAAGCAGCGGCAAGCTTCGAGCTGCAAGCGGCAAGAGAGAAGCAGTCTGGCTTTTACTTGCGACTTGCAGCTTGCAGCTTGCAGCTCAAACCGAAGGTTTGAAAAAAATGCGATATATCAGTACTCGCGGCCAGGCCCCGGCCCTGAATTTCGAAGAGGTCCTGCTGGCCGGTCTGGCGACCGATGGCGGTCTGTACGTCCCGGAAAACCTGCCACGTTTTACTCAGGAAGAGATCGCTTCCTGGGCTGGCCTGCCGTATCACGAACTGGCCTTCCGGGTGATGCGCCCGTTTGTCACCGGCAGCATCCCGGATGCCGATTTCAAGAAGATCCTCGAAGAAACCTACGGTGTGTTCGCCCACAGCGCCGTTGCGCCATTGCGTCAGCTGAAGGGTAATGAATGGGTGCTTGAGCTGTTCCACGGCCCGACCCTGGCGTTCAAGGACTTCGCCCTGCAACTGCTCGGTCGTCTGCTTGATTACGTGCTGGAAAAGCGCGGTGAGCGCGTAGTGATCGTCGGTGCCACCTCCGGTGATACCGGTTCGGCGGCCATTGAAGGCTGCAAGCACTGCGAAAACGTCGACATCTTCATCCTGCACCCGCATCAGCGTGTATCGGAAGTGCAGCGTCGGCAGATGACAACGATCTTCGGCGAGAACATCCACAACATCGCCATCGAAGGCAACTTCGATGACTGCCAGGAAATGGTCAAGAACAGCTTCGCCGACCAGAGCTTCCTCAAAGGCACACGTCTGGTGGCGGTGAACTCGATCAACTGGGCGCGGATCATGGCCCAGATCGTTTACTACTTCCATGCCGCTCTGCAGTTGGGTGGTCCGGCGCGTTCGGTGTCGTTCTCGGTACCGACCGGTAACTTCGGCGACATCTTCGCCGGCTACCTGGCACGCAACATGGGCCTGCCGATCAATCAGTTGATCGTGGCGACCAACCGCAACGACATCCTGCACCGCTTCATGAGCGGCAACCAGTACGTCAAGGAAACCCTGCACGCAACGCTGTCGCCGTCGATGGACATCATGGTGTCGTCGAACTTCGAGCGCCTGCTGTTCGACCTGCACGGGCGTAACGGTGCGGCGATTGCCGGCCTGATGGACTCGTTCAAAAAGGACGGCAGTTTCAGCGTCGAACAAGAACGCTGGACCGAAGCACGCAAGCTGTTCGATTCGCTGGCGGTGGACGATGCGCAGACCTGCGAAACCATCGCCGACGTCTACGAGCAAACCGGTGAAGTCCTCGACCCGCACACTGCCATCGGTGTGAAAGCTGCGCGCGAATGCCGTCGCAGTCTGGATATCCCGATGGTAATTCTGGGCACTGCCCATCCGGTCAAGTTTCCTGAGGCAGTGGAGAAAGCGGGTGTAGGAAAAGCGCTCGAACTACCTGCACATCTTTCTGATTTGTTTGAGCGAAACGAGCGTTGCACGGTTCTGCCAAACGACCTGAAAGCCGTGCAAGCCTTTGTCAGCCAGCATGGCAACCGCGGCAAGCCACTCTAAGCCAGTAAAAGCTGTCACATTTTGAAGCCCGTCTCCTGACGGGCTTTTTTGTTTCTGCTGCCACACTGCTCGGGTTTTCACCCACGAAGGACGGGTGAGTCGATCACGAAGGAAATGGCAATGCTGTTTTACAGAGGTTTGAAACCGGCACTGGGCTGGTTGTTTTTGTTGGCGGTGCTGGGATGGATGCACAGCGGCGTGGCAGCGCAGATGGCACTCGATCAGGCCAATGCGTCGGGCACTGTGCCGGTTGTCGAACTGGATGCGCACGAGCGGCAATGGATCCGTGACAACCCCAGAGTAACGGTGGCATCGGTGCAATATCCGCTGTACCTGTTTCAGGACGAACACGGCCAGTGGAGCGGTCTGAACAACGATGTGCTCAAGCGGGTCAGCGCAATGACCGGACTGCAATTCGAGCACCAGGAATCGTTCTCTACCGACCATATGCTCGATCGCCTGCAAAGCGGGGTCGCGGACATCAGTACGACGTTGGCCATGAGCGATGAACGCAAGGCCTTTCTCGATTTCAGTCATGCTTTCGGAGGTGCTGGCTGGGTGTTTGTCGGACATGCCAATGCCCCGAGGGTGGAGTCTTTCGAGCAACTGGCGAAGCGCGTTCTGGTGCTGCCCGCCCGTCATGCCCTGGAGGATGCGATTCGGCGCGATTATCCGTCGATTGAAATACGCTCGGTGAAAACCTACGCCGAAGCGCGGGCGCTGGTCGAGAGTGGGGAAGCCTACGCAACCATCGAAAACGAAATCGGCGCGCAGCTCTATCCGTTGGGCATGCTCAAGGTCGGTGCTCTGGTAGAGGGCAAGTGGGAAGCCGATCATCTGGCTGTACGAAAAGGCATGCCGCAACTACTGAGTATTCTTAACAAGGCGCTGGAAGCTTTCCCTGCTGCGGAGTTGCGGGCGATTCGTCTAAAGTGGCTGGCAGGCGTTTCGCCGCCGCCCGTGCCCTCCGTGTGGAAGCGCCTGGTCGAGTGGGCATGCTGGGCGATGGGGGGAATCGGCGTTTTCGGAATGCTGTCGCTGGTGTGGAACCGGCGCCTGGCGGCCGTGATCAAGCTGCGCTGCGCGGCGGAAAAGGAGTTGGGCGATCAACTGGCCTTTCAGCACGCTCTGATCGATTCGATGCCGGATCCGGTGTTTGTCCGTGATCTGCACGGGCGTTTGATCATCTGCAATCGCAGTTACGAAGAGGCGCTGTCGGTGCGCCAGGACCAGATGCAGGGACGCTTGCTGATCGAAGTCGATGCGTTTCCGGAAACCACCGCGCGGATGCTCCACGACGAATTCATCGCCCAGTTGCAAACCCGCAAGTCGCGCTTCAGCAAACGCCAACTGCTGTTCAAGGGCGGGCCTCGCGAGGTTTATCAGTGGACCGTGACGTTTTACAGCGGCGACGGCAAATTGCGCGGCTTGTTGGGCGGCTGGACCGACATCACCCAGCGTCGGACCGAGAGCGGGTGTCGCTGTCTGCAGTAAAGAAGGGAAATGTCCTGCAAGACGCGGCTACTTTTCTGATGGGAGGCTTAAGACGCCTGCCCTAGAGTGAACGACACCTGCGGTGAGAGTCCGCGATGATCGCTCCAGAGGTCGCCCATGCGCTCGCTTAAAGTCCTGATTCTTGAACCCAACCCGTTCCAGCTGATGGCATTGCATCAAATGCTCAATGCCATCGGCATCTACGACGTATTGACCGCGCCTTCGCTGGCGTCAGCCCTGTCTTCACTGGGGCATCGCGGTGCGGTCGATATCGCCATTTGCGATCCGCAGCTCAA
The DNA here is from genome assembly GCF_041956865.1 of Pseudomonas sp. LW8. Lineage (NCBI taxonomy): Bacteria > Pseudomonadati > Pseudomonadota > Gammaproteobacteria > Pseudomonadales > Pseudomonadaceae > Pseudomonas > Pseudomonas sp. LW8. Next base: position 1,041,726 of record NZ_CP168138.1, read on the forward strand.
AGGTGGCGATGGGTTGGCATTGATTCATCACCTGGCGGCGCACCATGAGGCGCGTGCCCTGATTCTGCTGGGCTCGGTCGCGCAGAGTTTGTTGAGTGACCTGGAGCCGGTGCTTCGTCAACAACGCCTGCGCCTGCTGGGGCGTCTGCAGACACCGGTTTCGGCGGTGTTGATGCGAGGTCTGCTGGACAGTTATCTGATCACTGCGCAGGCACTCATCGAGGCCTGATACCGGCGAATATTTTTCTGTCATCTTCGCCATGCATGCTCTGTCAGACACGGTCCTGCAAGGTCGGAACGTGACAGGCAGAACTTTCTTCTCGGGCCGGTGGTCATTTAATGTGAACACGCCCCAGGCACTGTGTTTTCGGACTATTGAGTGGAGATCGAGATGGAAAGTATCAGTCTATTGCTCGGTGAGGCTCTGAGCCCGTATCAGGTGACGCTGACCCCTCGCGGCAGCCATGGTGAATGTCTGGTGACGCTGAAGAACAGCAGCGGCGCCATTGTGGTGGAACGCGAATTCAATCAGGCCCAGTTGAGCGACAAGCGCTTGCTGACCGACGTGGTGGACGGCCTGCACCGTGACGTGATGATCGCCGAAGGGCGGCTGGAACCCTGCGTCATTGCGGCGTTGCGCAATGCAGCTCTGGACAAGCGTCCGGCCCTGTAAAGATGAAATATTTTTTGTGGGAACCTTCCTGCATCCCTGTCAGTCAGACCCCATAACAGCAGGATCAAGCATTGTGCTCCGGTGCTTGTCGCTTGCTGCTACGGGTCTCGAAGCAGACCCCGTTTAACCCCGAGTCGTCTCCCCACTTCTCGGGGTTTCTTTTGCCCGGCGTTTGCCCTGTGCACAGCTTTTTGCTCGAAAACCAAACCTCCAGCGTTGCTCAAATGGCCCCGTCTTCGCGCAGCCGAGCGATTTGCGCCGCGTCGTAGCCCAGATCGCCAAGCACCTGCGCATTGTGTTCGCCAAGCTGCGGTCCGACCCATTCGGACGAGCCCGGCGTTTCCGACAGCTTCGGCACGATGCCGGGCATCTTGAAGTCCTTGCCGTCCGGCAGCTTGGCATGCAGGAACATCTCCCGCGCCAGGTATTGCGGATCGTTGAACATGTCCTCGGCGCTGAAGATCCGGCTGACCGGTACGTCGGCCTGATTGAGCAAGTCGAGAACGGTCTGCAGCGGTAAGGAATTGACCCAGCGATCAATCACGCCATACAACTCGTCCCGGCGACTGTCACGCCCGTCGTTACTGGCCAGCACCGGGTCGTTGGCAAGATCTGCGCGGCCAATCACGAGCATGAAGCGTTTGAAGATTGCATCACCATTGGCGCCGATTTGCACATGCTTGCCGTCGGCACTGGTGTGGATCGAAGAGGGCGTGATGCCCGGCATGATGTTACCGCTGCGCTCGCGGATGAAACCGAAGACGTCGAACTCCGGCACCATGCTTTCCATCATCGCGAAGATAGCTTCGTACAGCGCAACGTCGACCACTTGGCCCAGTCCGCCATTGACCTCGCGATGACGCAGCGCCATCAGTGCACCGATCACGCCCCACAGCGCGGCAATCGAATCGCCGATGGAAATCCCGGTGCGCACTGGCGGCCGGTCTTCGAAACCGGTGATGTAACGCAAACCGCCCATGGATTCGCCGACAGCGCCGAAGCCGGGCTGATCTTTCATCGGCCCGGTCTGACCGAAACCGGAGAGGCGCACCAACACCAGTTTCGGGTTCAGTGCGTGCAGGGTTTCCCAGCTCAGACCGAGTTTTTCCAGGACGCCGGGGCGGAAATTCTCGATGAGGATGTCGGCTTCGCCCAGCAGTTGTTTCAGGATCGCCAAACCGTCGGGGTGTTTCAGATTGAGGGTCAGCGACTTCTTGTTGCGCGCCTGGACAAACCACCACAACGAGGTGCCTTCGTACAACTTGCGCCATTTGCGCAGGGGATCGCCGCCGTCCGGCGATTCGATCTTGATCACTTCGGCGCCGAATTCGCCGCAAATGCGCGTGGCAAACGGCCCGGCAATCAACGTACCCAATTCAATGACTTTCAGACCCGAGAGCGGTTTGCTGGTGAACGGCATGCGAAATCCTGTAGGACAAGGCTGAGCGGATACAGGGTTTTAACATAGCCGACTGTCAGACGCCGCAGCTTGATTGCCATCAATTCGATGATTGCCTGTGGCATCGGTTAGACTTGCCGACTTTCCTCGTATCAAGAAGCCCGTTCATGGCCCAGCCGTCCACTACCTACAAATTCGAACTGAACCTCACCGACCTCGACCGCAGCGTCTACGAAAGCGTCAAGCAGACTATCGCCCGTCATCCTTCGGAGACCGAAGAACGCATGACTGTGCGGCTGCTGGCCTACGCGCTCTGGTACAACGAGCAGCTGTCGTTCGGCCGTGGTCTGTCAGACGTGGATGAACCGGCCTTGTGGGAAAAGAGCCTGGACGACCGTGTCCTGCACTGGATCGAAGTCGGCCAGCCGGATGCCGATCGCCTGACCTGGTGCTCGCGCCGCACCGAACGCACCAGCCTGCTGGCCTACGGCAGCCTGCGTGTGTGGGAAACCAAGGTGATCCCGGCGATCAAGAACCTGAAAAACGTCAACATCGCCGCCGTCCCGCAAGAAGTGCTGGAGACCCTGGCCAAGGACATGCCGCGCGTCATCAAGTGGGACGTGATGATCAGCGAAGGCACGATCTTCGTCACCGACGATCGCGGTCAGCACGAAGTCCAGTTGCAATGGCTGCAAGGTGAGCGCGGCTGAGGTCGCGACACCGCTGATATTTCCCACGAATCAAAGAGAAGCCTCCGTCGCCCCATGCGTATCGAACCTCGTCAATTGCCTGCCACGCTGCCTTTCCTCGGTGATCTGCCGCCACTGCTGACCCGCCTGTACGCGGCGCGGGGCGTGCAGTCGGAGGCGGAGCTGGACAAGAGTCTGGCGCGCTTGATCCCGTTCCAGCAGCTCAAAGGCATCGATGCGGCGGTCGACCTGCTGGTGACGGCTCTGGAGCAGTGTCAGCGCATTCTCATTGTTGGCGACTTCGATGCGGACGGCGCCACCGCCAGCACTGTCGGTGTGCTCGGTCTGCGCCTGTTGGGCGCGGCGCATGTCGATTACCTGGTGCCGAACCGCTTCGAATACGGCTACGGCCTGACGCCGGAAATCGTCGAAGTCGCGCTGACCCGTGAACCGCAATTATTGATCACCGTCGACAATGGTATTTCCAGTGTCGAAGGCGTCGCGGCGGCCAAGCGCGCCGGACTGAAGGTGTTGATCACCGACCACCACTTGCCCGGCGATGAACTGCCGCAGGCTGATGCGCTGGTCAATCCGAATCAGCCGGGCTGCGAATTTCCGAGCAAAGCGCTGGCCGGCGTCGGGGTGATCTTTTACGTACTCATGGCGTTGCGCGCGCGTCTGCGCAGCCTCGGCTGGTACGAGAGCAAGCCACAACCGAACATCGGCGAACTGCTCGATCTGGTGGCGCTGGGCAGCGTCGCCGACGTGGTGCCGCTGGATGCCAACAACCGCATTCTTGTGCATCAAGGGCTGGAGCGGATTCGCGCCGGCCGGGCACGGCCGGGGATCAAGGCGATTCTCGAAGTCGCCAAGCGAGAGGCTGCGCGGATCACTTCCACCGACCTGGGTTTCATCGTCGGCCCGCGCCTGAACGCCGCCGGACGTCTGGACGACATGAGCCTGGGCATCGAATGCCTGCTTACGGCCGACGCCAATCTGGCGCGGGAAATGGCTGCGCAACTGGACGGCATGAACCAGGATCGCAAATCCATCGAGCAGGGCATGCAGCGTGAAGCGCTGGCGCAGCTCAAGGATCTGCCGGTCGAGTCGATGCCGTTTGGTCTGTGCCTGTTCGATCCGGAGTGGCATCAGGGCGTGATCGGCATCCTCGCCTCGCGCATGAAAGAGCGCTATTTCCGCCCGACCATTGCCTTCGCCGATGCCGGTGATGGTCTGCTCAAGGGCTCCGGTCGCTCGGTGCAGGGCTTCCATATTCGCGATGCGCTGAGTGTGGTCGCGGCGCAGCATCCGAACCTGATCACCAAATATGGTGGTCATGCGATGGCCGCTGGTCTGACCTTGCCGCAGGAGAATTTTCCGCTGTTCGCCGAGGCATTTGACGCTGAAGTACGTAGGCAACTTCGCGAAGAAGACCTCACCGGGCGCATGTTGTCCGATGGCACGCTGGCCGTCGAAGAGTTCCACCTCGAACTGGCCCGCGCCTTGCGCCACGCCGGGCCGTGGGGGCAGCATTTTCCCGAGCCGCTGTTTCACGGTGTGTTTCAACTGGTCGAGCAGCGCGTGGTCGGCGAACGGCATTTGAAAGTGGTGCTGAAAAGCGGATGCGGTTCGGTGAAGCTCGATGGCATCGCGTTTGGCATTGATCGCGATGTGTGGCCGAACCCGACGATTCAATGGGTTGAACTGGCTTACAAGCTCGACGTTAACGAGTTTCGTGGCAACGAGACTGTGCAGCTGATGATTGCTCATATCGAACCGCGTTAAGCCATTCGCGAGCAGGCTCGCTCCCACAGGTACGGTGTAGTCTTGTGGGAGCGAGCCTGCTCGCGAAAGCATCCTTTCACACACTGAATTACTCTGAACCCTCCGTCATTCCCGGTTGTCGACTAGGCTCTAAGCACTGCTTGATTGGCCTTGTGACGTCTTGTCGAATTTTTGCCCGCGGGGGCGGGTGCTGCACCCTTTTTCTGTCACTCGTCGACTTTTCAAACAGAACCCTGGAGCCTGCCCACTGATTCGAGAGGTGCCCCATGAGTCTGCTGCTTGAACCCTTTACTCTTCGCCAACTGACCCTGCCCAACCGCATCGCCGTGTCGCCGATGTGTCAGTACTCCAGCGTCGACGGCCTGGCCAACGACTGGCATCTGGTGCACTTGGGCAGCCGCGCGGTGGGCGGTGCCGGTCTGGTTTTTACCGAAGCCACGGCGGTTACCGCCGACGGACGCATCACCGCCGAAGACCTTGGCCTGTGGAACGACGAACAGATCGAACCGCTGCAACGCATCACTCGCTTCATCACCGCCCAGGGCGCGGTCGCCGGTATTCAACTGGCCCACGCCGGGCGCAAGGCCAGCACCCACCGGCCGTGGATCGGCAAGCATGGCAGTGTCAAACCCGAGGACGGCGGCTGGACCCCGGTCGGGCCATCGCCGATTGCTTTCGACCCGCAGCACACTCAACCGAAGCAGCTGGATGAGGGGCAGATCGCCGAAGTGATCCAGGCCTTTGTCGACGCGGCCAAACGCGCGCTGACGGCGGGTTTCAGCGTGGTCGAGGTGCATGCTGCGCATGGCTATCTGCTGCATCAGTTTCTCTCGCCGCTGAGCAATCAACGCCGCGATCAGTACGGTGGTTCGTTCGAGAATCGTATCCGTCTGGTGCTGCAAGTCACTGAAGCGGTGAGGGCGGTATGGCCGGAGGAGTTGCCGGTGTTTGTCCGCGTCTCGGCGACCGATTGGGTCGAAGATGGCTGGAATCCGGATGAGACAGTGGAGCTGGCGCGGCGCCTTCATACGCTGGGCGCCGATCTCATTGACGTGTCTTCAGGAGGGACTGCTGCAAACGCGGAAATCCCGGTTGGACCCGGATATCAGACGCGCTTCGCCGAGCGTGTGCGCAAAGAGTCAGGCATCGCCACCGGTACTGTCGGAATGATTACCGAGCCGGCCCAGGCCGAGCACATTCTGCGTACCTGTCAGGCCGATATCATTTTCCTCGCGCGCGAACTGCTGCGCGATCCCTACTGGCCGCTGCATGCCGACGATGATCTGGGTGGGCGCAAAGCAGTGTGGCCGGCGCAGTATCAGCGCGCGACCCATCGGGATCAGCCGATTCATGAATCGGATTTGCGCGATTGATTGAAGGCTGGAAAGCAAAAGCCCCGAGCCGGTGAGGGTCGGGGCTTTTCTATTCGGCACAATTTTGCGTTGTCAGGCGGGCCTCTTCGCGAGCAGGCTCGCTCCCACAATAGGAATGCGGACCCCTGTGGGAGCGAGCCTGCTCGCGAATGACGCCAGAACAGCCGCCTTAGAACCTCAAGGGTATTTACGCTTGTCCGGCGCCGGCGGTAAATACTGGTACAGCCAGGTCTCGCTCAACGTGCGGTCATTGGTGCGAATGAACAGGCGCAGTTCCACTGGCTCGACACTGTCATTGGTCGGATACCAATCGAACAGAATCCGGTAGCCCTTGATGTCATCCAGCACCAGCACGCTGAAGTCCTGCACCTTGCCGTTGGAACAGGTAATCACCGGCTCGATCCCGGTGCCCTGTGGCAGGCGCTCGAGGCCGCCACCGGTGAAGTCCACGGCAAAGCGCCGCGCCCAGACCGGCGGGTAGTGCTCACCCGGCGCCCAGCCCTCGGTGAAGCCGCCCATGCCCGAACGCGTCGCGTGCACCCGGGCCAGTGGCGTGCCGACCGGTGGCAGCGCGCTCCAGTAGAGCTTGTACCCGTAGTTCAGCGAATCACCGGCAGCCACGGGTTTCTTCGGCGTCCAGAACGCAACGATGTTATCCAGCGTCTCGCCGGTCGTAGGAATTTCCAGCAGATCGATAGAGCCTTCGCCCCAGGCGGTTGTAGGTTCTACCCACAGGCTCGGGCGCTTGCTGTACCAGTCGACAGTGTCCTGATAGTTGGCGAATTCGTGGTCGGTCTGCACCAGGCCGAAACCCTTCGGGTCCTTGTCGGCAAATGCATTGAATTGCAGCGTCGCCGGGTTGTTCAACGGCCGGCAGATCCACTCGCCATTGCCGCGCCACATTGCCAGGCGATCGGAGTCGTGAATCTGCGGATGAATGGTGTCGCACATGCGCCGTTCGTGGGTGCCGCAGCTGAACATGCTCGTCATCGGCGCCACGCCCAACTGTTCGATGGTGGTGCGGGCGTTGATGTGCGCGTCGATTTCCATGACCACGCGCTCGGCCTGGCAATCGATGTCAAAGCGATAGGCGCCGGTCGCGCTCGGCGAGTCGAGCAGGGCGTAGACCACAAAACGCGTGGCGTTCTTGTCAGGCGTCTCGAACCAGAACTTGGTGAAGTCGGGAAACTCTTCGCGCTTCTTCGCGTAGGTGTCGATGGCCAGGCCGCGCGCGGAGAGGCCATATTGGCCAGTAGCATCGACCGCACGGAAATAGCTGGCGCCGAGAAACGACACCACGTCATGCCGATCCAGCTCCGGCGCCTTGAACAGCTTGAAGCCGGCAAAACCCAGATCGCCCTTGAGCTGCTGGGTGTCGACCGAAGTGTTCTCGTAATTGAACAGCGCCGGGCGGAAGTGCACTTCGCGCGCCATGCGCGTCTTCGGATCAACGCTGTACATGCGCACCGGTTGACGGAAACCCATGCCGACGTGGAAGAACTGCACGTCCAGCTGACCTTTGTTTTCCTTCCACAAGGAATGCTCGCCGTCGTAGCGGATCGCGTTGAAATTTTGCGGAGTCATGGTCGCCAGGGTTGGCGGCAACACCTGTTTCGTATCCTGATAGGCACTGCCGGCGAGCTGCTTGGCCTGACGCTTCAATGCTTCGAAATCGAAGGCCTGGGCCTCGCCATCGGCGGCGCCGCCATTGGCTGCCCAAGCGCGGGCGGCCAACAGGCCCGACGCGGAAAGACCGGTATAGGCCGCAATGGCCATGGACGCTTTGAGCAAATTCCTGCGGTGCATAAATACAACCTGTCGTGTGCAATCCGGCGCCGTTCCTGGCACCTGTCGGATCGGAAATTACGGTTCGGTCATGCCTTCGGCCAAACGCAACGGACTATAAACAGATGCCCGCTAGCTTAATCGGTTCGATTGTCGGGCAAAAAGGGTTGTTTGCGTTGCGTCATCTGGCAATGAAACAAGACATGTCTGTAATTTTTCTGACAGGGCTCTCTGATTTAGAGGGCATATCTGCTTTTTTCGATTAATTACTCTAAAAACCGCTTTTCAACGCCGATTTAATTCCTATTCTATGGGCAAGACCGGATACAAGCCTTCGTGCCGGCGGGGCACACGACGCTGCTCGAAGAGGCAGGGCGATGTGAGGTTCAGCAGTTTCTTGACTCAATAGAGAAGGACATCGTCCATGGCAAAAATACAGAGCATCACCGAAATGTTGGGCATCTTCCCTTGCTTGGGCGGCGGGCGCAGAAGACGCCGCCTCAATTCCGAAGAATTGAAACTTGTGGAGCGTTATCGAGAACTATCGGAAAGCGACCGGATTGCCATGCGCTATCTGGTGGATGCGATGCGGAGTGTTTCGCGATTCTAAGGGGGAGGGGAGAAGGGGGCCGGCCGAGAAGCCTGCCCCTTTTTCATTTGCGTAACGCTCGAAACATGCCCTTCTGAGTGGCGAGCAACATCTCGAAGCACACTCGCAGGTCGGGGTCGGGCACTTTCGAACTAGGCTGAGGGCCTTAGATCCGGATAACCCTTGTTTGGAGACGGAACATGAACACCCGTGGATTGCTCGATCAACTGCTCAAGTCCGGGCAGGAAATGCTGCAGAACAAGACTGGTGGCGCTTCCAACAAGTCGGCTGCCAGCGGACTGGGCGGTTTGCTCGGTGGCTCGTCTGGCTCCAGCGGCCTCGGCGGCCTGCTGTCCGGCGCGGGCGGCGGCGCATTGGCCGCGGGCGCGATGGGCCTGCTGCTCGGCAACAAAAAAGTCCGCAAGGTCGGCGGCAAAGTCGCCATCTACGGCGGCCTCGCCGCGCTGGGCGTGCTGGCCTACAAGGCCTACGGCAACTACAACGCTCAGAAAGGCAGCGCACCACAACGCGAACCACAAACCCTCGACCGCCTGCCACCCGCGCAAGTCGAAGAACACAGTCAGGCGATCCTCAAAGCCCTGGTCGCCGCCGCCAAAGCCGACGGCCACATCGACGAGCGCGAGCGCGAACTGATCGAAGGCGAATTCACCAAACTCGACAACGACCAGGAGCTGCAACACTGGCTCCACGCCGAACTCAACAAACCCCTCGACCCCACCGACGTCGCCCGCGCGGCCAGCACGCCGGAAATGGCGGCGGAGATGTACATCGCCAGTGTGATGCTGGTGGATGAGGAGAATTTTATGGAGAAGAGCTATCTGGATGAACTGGCACGGCAGTTGAAATTGGAGCCGGGGTTGAAGGTGGAGTTGGAGAGGCAGGTGCGGTTGGCGGGGGCGGATAGCGTGTAATCGTAGTGGCGATCGCCGGGCATCAGCAGGCGGTTGCCCTTTTACGTTAGCTAGACTTCCTGCGTTTCAGTAGTTTCCGTAACGGCGTTGAATCGATCTTTGTCCCGATAGCGGACACTGCGCATGCCGCTGGCTCTGTACATACTTTTGGCACTGACCGGGTAATAGAGCTGGCAAATAGATCACTAGCAATCGGTGATTAGCGCACTGACGTCGTCGCCAGATCAGTGTTATTTAACAGTCGACCATTGAGGTCTGAGTCGGCGGGCCTGCCGTCGAGCAAGTTTCCTTCTGCTAGAAGTATTTGAATGGGTATGTGTCTCCCGTGATTATTATTGAATCTTTCTCTGTATATACGCTGTTGATGTTGTTGATAACCAATTGTGGGTTGGTTGGGTTTTGAAAAAGATGATAGAAGAGTTCGAAGTAAAGATGATCTTCGATCAAACTTGCTGCTAGGTTTGGATGGGTGTTCAGAAGTTCATTGAAAGTCGGGTAATCAACTGTCGCAAGCTCGGGGATGTCCGCATAGCCTTGCACGGTATCGTCAATCCTGCATTCCGAAATAAACGTATCTGAAATAATTTCAAACTTTCTTGGAAAGTCGCCGGGTTTGATTTGCAGTATGTAGGGCTGAGTCTTGATCGTAACCGCCTCTCCGAATCCCAAGCTTCTATAAGATACGGTATTTGGATTGACTGCGTTGCCCGAGCACTTAAATATCATGGTTTTGCTTTCGCTGTTATAGGTTTGGTTGTCGAGATTTTTTTACCCGAAAGAAAACTCCCCTTGCACTACAAGTCTGAGGCCTTTCCCAAAACAATCGCATCGGCATCGGCATCGGCATCGAACGCAGACTGCTTTAGCTTAGGGTGTTGCTTAAACATTTTTTTGCTGAGAGAGTGGCGCCGCCACATCCTATGTATTAGCCAATGTCAGGTCCACTGCTTTCCCCGTATACTTCAGATTTGTAAAGGCTGCATCAGATTTGTTTAACTTTATGTAGTGTGTGGTCTAAAGTTTTTTCAAGGCCGCTCCAAGTTTTGGCGGTGTCGGTGAATATTGGAAATTCTCCAAGCTTGATTTGCAATTAATGAAATTCTAAAAGTGCCATTTTTGCTAAATAATAGATGCCATCCGATGTCTATTATTTGTTCCAGGCCAGTAGTTGTGCTCGTCGTGATTTTTGCTGTTCACGTCCAGGTTGTCGGTGCATTCGTAGCGGGTAGTACTGCCGAGTTCGCTCTATTCGGGAGTTACGCGATCGTCAGTTGTTAGTATACGCGCGCGTGGTACGCTGAGCAGATTAGATGTGCCAGGTGACTCGCGGCGTTTCATTTGTAAAAAAGCTGCACTGAGAAAGGGCAAGCATCGAAAATCTTGTGTCGACACTTCCTATGTTTTGAAAAATCGATAGCCGGCATCAAAGACGCTTATGGTATGCATGTTGCTGTAATTCACTTCGAATATTCCTTCAATTGGCGGTTGCGTGCGTTTCGCCTGTAAATTTAGAGTTTCTGCCACGTTTCGAAGTTTATGGTATGTTGCTATGTAGACATGATCGGAAGCGGAGAAGTCAAGAGTTATCTTTTGGGGTGAAATAATCGCAAGATTGATTAGGAGTTGAGGTGATGTGAATGATCTACCTCCAATGTCATAGATCTTGTCTTTATTTTCCAGTTTGGGTCTGTAAATTTCATGTAATAAGTAGTCTTTCCCTTGATCTAAGACTCTTACCAGTTTTTCGTGACCTTTTATTTTTTCAAATGTAACGGCTGCTTTTTTGATTATTAGGAAGCCATCCTCGTCCATGTTTTCTAGAAAGTTTAAGTCTTGGCTTTCTATTGAAGACGTTATTGCTAATCTAATAGGTTGAGAACAAAATTGAAGATTTCTACTTGGAATTTTTCCTTTATGTTTTCAGTGGGAGGGATATTCATGTAGGATATAATTCCGCCTGCATTGTCGTAATCGATTGCACCAAAATATCTGTAATGTCAATGTAGATATTCATTTTGTTTTTTTGATTGCCGATTGATTATAGGCTGTCTTAATTAATTGTTGGTTCTTTATTGGCGCCTTTTTGGTAAGTGGCGTTGGGCGTTTGTCGGTAATATTTTAAAAGTTCGCTTATACAAGATTTGGTGGGCTTAGCTATTATATTTCTGATGATTCTGCTTTCGCAAGTAAACTATATATTTCTGGTTCTATTTCACTTTTTGGTGTGGTATCTATTATCTGCTTTACATGGTGAGAGTATTTTTTTTCAATCGGTACTTCGGCCCAGTCGAGCTCGTAAATAGAAATAATTTTAACGTCTTTATATCCCGATTTTGAAAGTAGAGTCTTTAAAATTTCTATGGCTTGGGTGGTACGATTTTCTCCAAGTGAAACGGCGCATCTTTGTTGCCAAAATTCCGGCATTTTGAGTATTGCTTTTTTTAGGACTTCCCAGTCCTTATCACTGAAGTCTATGAGTACCGTTTTAGCAACTAGCTCGGTGCTGTATTCAGTCCATGGTGAATCTTCAGATTCACCTATCCATGAGCAGAGCTTTTTATATAGATTTTCTTCATTGCCAGTCGTCATGGTGTTGCTCCCGTAGGGTATGAAGAAGTGATGACATCGTTTTCTTTAATAACCTGCCATTGAACTCCGTCCACGATTTTGGTGTGTTCGGTCACTACCGCGCCTGGATCGTTCCGTAACACTCTGCCTGGCTCTGCTGCTACCTCATCAGTAACTCTCAAGATTTTCGCGTCACTCCAAGATTTCGGCGCAAATGTATGTCTATTTGGAGACTTTGCTGCAGACCAGCCGATGGTTCCATCCTTACGCTCTAAAATCATTTTAAAATTTTTAACGCTGGTAGTTCCGTCCTTGTTAGTGCTGACAATATCGTACTGATATTTTGGAGAGTTCATAACCTGCGCCGAATGACCGCCTACTGGTTTGTTATGGCCGGGGCTCCGTGTGCCATACAGTATTTTGTTCTGCATTGCCTTGGGGATCGGTCCGGTATAGGGCGCTTCGGGGCTGCCGTCATCAACTTTCGATTTTTTTTCTTCTTGGTCAGTTCGGTTACCTGATGAATCTTTATCTCCGGCTCCGGGACATGTATTCAATCCTAGAGGATCCACCCACCCCGTAGGATTGGTCACGTACTGGTAGCTATTCAACCCACCCGCAAGCTTGATCGGATCCGGCGTCAAAAACCGTCCAGTCCCCGGATTGTAGTAGCGGTGGCGGTTGTAATGTAACCCTGTCTCGGCGTCGAAATACTGACCTTGGAAGCGTAACGGGTTATCGATTTCGCTCACATCCAGCGCCGCGAGGTTGCCGTAGGCGCGGTATTTTGCCGACCACATGATTTCGCCGCTGTAGTCGGTCAGTTCTTGAGGGGTGCCGAGGTGGTCGAGTTGGTAATAGAACGGGGCCGCTTTTAGCGGGCCTTCGCCGTCGAGCATTGCCAACGGGCGGAAGGTGCCCGGTTCGTAGATGTAACTGCGGTAGCGGTTCTCGGCGCTTTCAGCGATGAGGCGTTCGCCTTGCCACAGAAACTCGGTGGTGTGACCGTCGACTGACTTTTCAATGCGGCGGCCAAAGGCGTCGTATTTGTAGGTTGCAGTGCTGCCACCCGGCAGGCTGACGCCGATCAGGCGGTGCTGGCAGTCGTAGCGGTATTCGGTGACAAGTTTTTGGCCTGTTCCTCGACTCTCGCGGACTAGGTTGCCATAGGCGTCGTAATCGTAGTGGCGGTCGCCTTGCATGAGCAGGCGATTGCCTTTAACGTTGGCGAGATTCGCAACGGGCAGGTCATTTTGTCCGAGCAGGTTGCCCGCCGGGTCGTGGGCGAAGCTCTCTGGCATGGCGCCGCGCACGCTGATCAGGCGATCCAGCGGGTCGTAGTGATAGCTGCGGTTGCCTTTGCGGCTGTCGTCGATTCCGGCGAGGTTGCCGTTGGCGTCGTAGTTGTAGCGACGCTGGAACAGGTGCTTGTCCCGTTGGCTAACGCTGTGCGCTTGCAGACGTCCCTGTTCATCGTATTGGTATTGGCTAAGCAGCAGACCTTGTTGGCGCTGTTGCTCTCGACCAGCGTTGAACTGATGAGAGGTCAGGCGAGAACCGTTGAGGTCGATGCTGGTGAGTTGCCCGCCAGGCTGGTGGCGGTAATCGAGTTTGCTGCCATCGGGCAAGCGGCAGTGCTTGAGCTGGCCGACGCTATCGTATTCGTAGCGCAGAGTGCCCCAGCCTTGGTGCTCCTCGATGAGTCGGTCTTGCAGGTCGTATTTGTAGGCGAGCGGCCAGTGGCCGTCGTCAACGTTAACGAGGCGGCCAAGCGCGTCGTAGCTGTAGTGAATCTCTTCGCCGTCGGGCAGCGTTTTTACAAGCAACCGGCCTGCGGCATCACGCTGATATTCGGTGACCAGTTCGCTGCCGTCGTCGCCGAACTCGGTTTTCTTCAGCAGTTGGCCGTTGAGGTCGTACTCGTAGCCAGTCCGACGACCATCGAAGCCGGTTTCCTGTTGAATCAGGCCGTTGGCGTAGTAATCAAGGTGATAGTGCTCGCCGCGCTCGTTTTCAATTTCAGTGAGCAACAGACGCGAGTTGTCGTAGCGGTAGCGCAGTTGGCTGCCGTCGGGATTGATTCGGCGGCTGACGAGGTGAAGATTGTCGGCATATTCATAGCGGGTGATACGGCCAAGTTCGTCACGTTCAGCAGTGACATTGCCGTAGGCGTTGTAGCTGAATGCGCGAGTGGCGCCGCCGGGCAGCGTAACTTGGGCAAGGCGATTGGCAGCATCCCATTGGTAATGAGTGATCGCGCCGGACTCTTCCTGGCGAGTGATCTGCCTGCCTAGTGCATCGTAACGGTACTTGCGCTGACCGCCGTCGGGAAGACGTTCTTCAAGCAGTTGACCGAGATTGTTCCAACCGAGTTGATGACGGCTGCCGTCCGGGTGACGGATTTCCAACAGACGACCCTGCGGGTCATAGCTGTAATGGCTGGCATTGCCGTCCGGGTCAATCTGCGCAGTGACATCACCTTGTCGGTTGCGTTGATACTTCCAACTGGCTTTGCCGCGACGAACGTCGCTGACGAAACCATTGATGTACTCGTAAGTGGTGGCTTCGTCTTCCGGCGGGATGACCGCGGTCATCAAACCATTATCGTCATAGCGATATTCAGTGACTGCGCCCAGCGGATCCTTTTCGGCGATCAATTGGCCTTTGTCGTTGTAGGCCTTGAGATGCTCGGCACCATCCGGATCGATCTTGCTGATCAATCGGGCCTGATCGTCGTGGGTATAGACCTCTTCGCTGCCATCGGCGTTGGTTACGGTGACGCTGCCTTTGTCGTCCCAGACGTACTGCGCTTCCATCTGCGAAAAGTTGGCCCAGTGACGAGTGCAGCGAGACAGTTTGCCTTCGTTTTCCCATTCCCAATAGAACGCCGCGCCGCCTGCCAATTGCCGCTCGAGAATGACGTGCTGCTCGTTGTAGCGATAACGCTCGGCTTCGCCCGCCGCGTTTTTCGCCTCGATCAGGCGATGTTGCGCGTCGTAGCTATAGGTGACCAACGTCTGCACGGTATTCCAGACGTCTTCCAGATTATCGGCGGGCAGAAACTGCTGATAATCGACGGCGATGATGTGCTTGCGGTCGTAGCGCAGAAGCAGGGCGCGGCCGGCACCGTTGTCGAGACGTTTGATGCGCCCATGGATGTCGCGAGTAACGTGCAAGCGGTTGCCATAGCTATCGCTGATGGCGATCAGGGTCGCGCCTTTGCTGTCGAAGCGGAAGTGATAGAACGATGGTCGCTTGCCAGCCTGCGCGAGAATCAGCTCGGATGGATCGTCACCTAGAAAAATGGCCGCGTGCGATAGGCTGTTGGTGATGGCGGGACGCTGCTCGCTCGGAAGTGGGAAAACGGTGGAGCGGTTTTCCTGATCGGTCCAGATGACTTCATCGCCATTGATCTCGATGCGGTGGGCGAGCGCGTGGCTCCAGCCATAGCCGAGACCGCAGTCGATTTCCACAGCGCTGGTGCGATAGAGACGGGTCCATTCGAATGGCAGCAGGCCGTCGAGTTGGCCGTCAGTTAACGTCAATAACTCTTCGCCAGTGACCATCGAAACAGGGCACCCGTTAGTGCAAGTCTTTGCAGCAGGTTCTGCGCTCTTTTCGGCGGGATTCGTCGCCTGGTTCGATACGTCATCAGCGACTTTACCGTCAGCAAGTCTGGCGTTTTTCTTCCCATCAAAACGCAACTCGGAAATCCCGTTCCTGACCTTCGCGGTCACCCCTCGGGCCGCCACTGCGGTGTACTTGGCGACATACTCCATAAAGCCGTTGATGATCTTGAACACCGACTTCACGAAGCCGATCACAGCCTTGATGACAAGCTCTCCGTACTTCTTCAGTCGGGCCGCAAGGTAGATGACGCCGGTACCTTCTGCCGCGATGGTCAGTACCACGCCGATCACGATGTCGATCGCAATGCCAACCACAATTGCCGTGGTCATCTTCGCTACATCGCCTGCCATTTTCATCGGCGGCAAGCCCGCCAGCCAGATCACCGCGCTGCGCACCAGCAAAAACAAGGCCGCTTCATCACTGGCCAGCAACATGGCTTTTTTCATGATGTCCGGCGAGCTTTTAGCGACTTTGATCAGCTCGTCTGCGCCAGCGCCGAGATCCTTGGCGAATTTCTTCGGATCCTGGAGGATATCGAGCACGAGACTGATGCCGTCCCATACGCCCTTGATCGCTTCCCAGCCACCTTCAAGAATGCCGTTGCCGATGGCCATGGCTGTGCCGGAGGTCGAAAGATTCGACCATTGCGGTTTGAAGCCGGCCCATTCCTTGCGCAGGAAACCTTCAAGGTCCGCAGTCACGCCGCTGTAAGAACTGAAGAGGGCGTCGATCTGCGCCGGGGTCACTTCGTTATGGACGCGAATCGTGTAGAACTTGCCGGGCACACCGCCGGTCCATGCGGCTTTGCCTTGGGCGTCGAGTTTTACCTTGCTGACAGCACCACCGTCCACGGCCACGATTTCGACTTCGATATCGCCGACGGGAATGTCGTAAACCGATTCGAATTTGCTTTCGATCAGCAACGGACCCTTGAGCGGACATTGAGCTACGTTCGAGGTGAAGTTACCGTCGGTCATGCTCACCGCTTTACTGGTGTTGCCCACCTTGATGACACGCTCCATACCCAGCAAAGACGGCATGTCAGCGGCACGGCTACCCTTGTCGAGGGCCTGTGCATACCAGGTTTTGGTTTGTTCCTGATACAGCTTCAGACTGTCCTTGAAGGTGTTCAGTTGGTTGTCAACAAAGGCAACGCGATCCATCAGCCTTGCTCCAGAATCAGGTGGTTTATCAATGCTTCTTTAAGATTTTGCGGCGCATCCGGGCGGCGCACGAAGCGGGTGATTTTCAGCTTCAGATTGTTCTCGGGCCATGCGGTGTAGAGGTCCGGGCGGTCTTCTTCCAGCCATTGCATCAGGTTGCTGACCAGCGTCGCCGGATTGTCCTTGCTCAACCCCTCCAACAACCCCTTCGGCACCTCCCACCACGGCCAGTCCTTGACCTTCGGCACCACCCGCGCGCCCACTTCCAGCGCCTGCCCATTAATCAGATACCGCTCAAACACCGGCAGCACTTCTCCAGCCTTCTCCCCAAGCCCCCGCAGAATCGGATAAATATGCCGCCCATCCCAAAACCGGAAAAACACCTCGGTCCCGTCCGGCATCTTCACCTGCGTCAGGCTGCGCAGGTGTTCGAACACTTCGTTCGGTTCTGAACGCGACACCGCCAGCCAGCCCCAGTCGAGGGCGTCGGTTTCGGCGATCCATGGCAGGAAGGCGGAGTTGGCTTTGAGTTCGGTGAGGTAGGGCATCACCGGTTGCCAGGTGGAGTAGGGCGTGCCGCCCCAGATCGGGATGAGCTGGGCGGTGGGTTCGGTGAGGTACAGGGTTTTCAGGGCGTCTGCGTCGCTGGCGGCGCTGATGATCAGGTACAGGCGCTCGCCGCTTTGCAGCGGCTGTTGCGCCAGCCAGTCCTTGGGGGAAATTCGTTCAGATGGCACAGGCACCTGCCTTGCATTTTTCGCATTCTTCACAGAACGGCGCGTTACGTTTTAGGGTGTTGATCTGCGCCGGGGTCAGGACTTGGCCAGCCTTGTCGGCATCCGCCTGTTTCAGCACGCCGGGCATCAATGGCGCGGCGCCCGTACCAACGCCGGGGCTGCCGCCGGAGTTCATGTTGATCACCGGCCCACTCATGGTCACGCCACCAGCGTCGATCTTGATGAAGCTGCCGCCGCCGACCAGGGTCAGCTCCGCACCGGCTTCCATCACCACTTTCATGCCGCTGCTCAGATGGATTTCTTGCCCGGCGTCGATGAACTGGCCGGTGCCGATCTTGATGTGCTGGTTCACGCCGACGGTGAGGTGGTCGTTGGCGCGGGTTTCGACTTTGCGGTCGGCGTAGACGGTGTGGTGTTCTTCGGCCTTGAACTCGGTGTAGCTGTTCTTTTCGACGGTGTCGTGGCGTTCGTTGCCGACGCGGATTTTCTGGTCGTGCTCGATGTTTTCGTCCCAGTCGCGCTGGGCGTGCAGGTAGATTTGTTCCTGGCCTTTTTTGTCTTCGATGCGCAGTTCGTTGTAGCCGCCACCGCCCATGGAACTCAGGGTCTTGAAGGTGCTGCGGGTCTTGTTTGCCGGCAGTGGATAGGGGACGGTGTTTTCCTTGTGGTACAGGCAGCCGCTGATCAGCGGTTGATCGGGGTCGCCTTCAAGGAACGTGACCAGCACTTCCATGCCAATGCGCGGGATGGCGATGCCGCCGTACTGGGCGCCGGCCCAGGCGCTGGAGATGCGCAGCCAGCAACTGGTCTTGTCGTCGGCCTGGCCTTCGCGGTCCCAGTGGAATTGGACTTTGACCCGGCCGTATTCGTCGCAGTGGATTTCTTCACCTTTCGGGCCGGTGACCACCGCGCTCTGGCTGCCGAGGATGCGCGGTTTCGGGTGGCGTAGCGGCGGGCGATTGGGCACGTCCCACGGCGTGGCCTGGAAGCGGTTGCGGTAGCCCTGGTGGAAATCGTCTTTCAGCGCGGTGGTGTCGCTGGTCACCGACTCTTCGAGCACCTGCGGCTGCTTGCCTTCATGCAGCACTTCGGTGAGCAGCCAGAGGTCGTTCCACTTGGCTTTCGGGTGTTCGGTCAGGGCGAGGAAATGGCCGCTGACCAGCAGTGGCTGATCACTCTTGCCTTCGGCGAGCTGGAAGTCGCTGCGGTGGCGTTCGAGGGCGCGTTTGGCCAGATGCTTGCCGCGCTCGCGGTCGATGAAGCGGCCCGGGTAATCGTAGTCTTCGAGGTCGGGCAGGGCGTCGCCACGGTTTTCGCTTTCCAGGGTCAGACGCGGTTTTTCGAAGTCGTAGTCGCGACGGGTGGTGCGGCTGGTGCGGGTTTCCAGGCGCAGGTCGAAACGCTTGATCACCGGGTTGCTGGCGACCATGCCCGAGTCTTGCTGATAGGGCACCGGCTTGAGCTTCGGGAACACCGTCTGGTCGTCGCCGAACACCAACTTGTGCGCGTTGGCGCTGTGCTGGAAGTGGAAGTGAATGCCTTCTTCCTCGCACAGGCGCTGGATGAAGTGCAGATCCGACTCGTCGTATTGCACGCAGTAGATGCGCTCGGGATAGATCGAGCCGGTCTTGAATTCGTAGGCGTTGCCTTGGATGCCGTGCTCTTCCAGCACTTGGCCGATGATTTTCGGCACGCTGAGGTTCTGGAAGATGCGCTGGTTGATGCGGTGCGCGAGGTAAGCCAGTTGTGGGCGCAGCGTCACCGAATAACGGGTCAGGCGCTTGCCCGAGTCACCTTGCGCGGCGCGGTAGATCTGGCCATGGATGCCGCTGCCGTCAGGCGACAGCTGCAGGAAGGCCGGTTTGTGCAGCAGGGTTTCGAGGTCCAGCGACGGCTGCTCACTGACCAGCTCCACCTCAAAGACAAAAGGCTGGCTGATGGCTTCCCGGCCGGTGAGGGTAAACACCTGAAAGTCGGCGGAAAGCCCTTCGATGGTCAGGGCAAAGTGGGTTTCATTGGCCGGCGCGAACATCCCTTGTTCCTCGTGCTGTACAGCGGCGCTCGTCGACGGCCGCAAAAAAGCGGCTCAACGTACGCGAAATTCTGGAGGGGCGTAAACAACATCGACCAGCAGAGCTGGCCGATGCGTGTAACGGTCAGCCGTAATTAAACGACTGGAGCACGCCAGTCATCGGAACCCGAAGTACCGGATACTTCGTGGGTCCAGGTGATTTTGCGGTAGGTGAACTGCACTTCTTCCAGGTGGGTGAAGTGCGCGTTGCCTGGATCCTGGCAGTTGTGCATTTTGTTGTTGATGGCGACGATGATCGCGTCTTCCAGTTTGGTGGTGTAGTAGTGCTCTTGGGTGCCTTGGGCCGAAGTGCGGTACCACTGGATAACGATTTCGCTCATGCGCTCGCCGGAAGTCAGAGCTGCTTGCAGCAGTGGCGAAGCCTTGTCGTAGACCTTGGTGATCACAACTGGCTTGTGTACGCGCTGACCGGTTGGCTGACCGGATTGCGGGTCACGCGGGATGATCACGTCGTGGGTGAAAGCCTGAACCATGACCTGGTCTTCGTGGCCTTCCTGGTAGGTGTTGCCAACGGAGTCGGCGGTGAAAGCGCCGGCAGTGATCAGGCCTTGTTTTTCGCCGGTAACCGACATGTACGCTGGTGTTGCCATGGGGTGCTCTCCTTGCGGATAAAGTTAGGGTGCCCGGAGGCGAAATCGCCCGGTGGGTGGCTGAGAGTTATCAAGGAGCGTGCCAGGTTTTGCGCGGTGCCCGGATGGCGGGGGCGCCACGGTAGTTGGTGATCATTCGGGGCGATTTTCAGCGGGAAAGTCGGGAGAAAGTGCGCAAGAAGTTGCGCAGTACTGCGCAACTTCTTGCGCACTTGGCTGCAGGGCTTGCACCGCTTGGGCTGCGCAGGATTTAGGCCCTGAAATATTACGACCAACTGCGCAACTTCTTGCGCAGTTGGGTATTTGCCGGGACTGCGGTGTGGCCTTCGCGAGCAGGCTCGCTCCCACAAGGACAGTACTGCCAGCGAAAGCGTCTTATAAATGAAACACCGCCCTCGGCTATACTCCCCGCATTTCGATCAGGCACGAGGATTCACTGTGAAGAATTGGACGTTGCGCCAACGCATTTTGGCGAGCTTTGCGGTGATTATCGCCATCATGCTGTTGATGGTGGTGCTGTCCTACTCGCGGTTGTTGAAAATCGAGGCCAGTGAAAACAGCGTGCGCGACGATGCCATCCCCGGCGTCTATTACAGCTCGATGATTCGTGGTGCATGGGTCGACAGTTATTTGCAGACGCAAGAGCTGCTCGGCCTCAAGGAAGGCCAGGGCGTTTCCAGCGAAGACGCTGCCGACTACAAGGCATTCGAGGCGCGTCTGCAAGAGCAGATGGCCAACTATCGCAAGACCATGGCCACCGATGAAGACCGTTCCGAATTCGCCCTGTTCGAGAAGTACCACGATACCTACATGCAGATTCAGGATGCCGTGCTGGACCTGCACAAGCGCAATCTGGAAGCCGATGCCATCAAGCTGTTCAACGAGAAACTGACCCCGGCGTGGTACACCGGGCGGATGAAGCTCAACGACATCATTGGCGAGAACAAAGTCGTCGCTGATACCGCCATGGCCAATATCGACGACGCGGTGGCAACGGCCAAAGTCAGCATGGTCATTTCCCTGCTGGTTGCGGTGCTGGCCGCCGGCCTCTGCGGTCTGCTGCTGATGCGCGCGATCATGGCGCCGATGAACCGCATCGTGACCATCCTCGACATCATGCGCACCGGCGATCTGAGTTCGCGCCTGAACCTTGATCGCAAGGACGAGTTCGGCGCGGTCGAAACCGGCTTCAACGACATGATGACCGAGCTGACGTCGCTGGTATCCCAGGCCCAGCGCTCCTCGGTGCAGGTGACCACCTCGGTCACCGAGATCGCCGCCACTTCCAAGCAGCAACAGGCCACCGCCACCGAAACCGCAGCGACCACCACCGAAATCGGCGCAACCTCCCGTGAGATCGCCGCGACTTCGCGGGATCTGGTGCGCACCATGACTGAAGTGTCCACCGCTGCCGATCAGGCCTCGGTGCTCGCCGGCTCCGGCCAGCAAGGCCTGGCGCGCATGGAAGACACCATGCACTCGGTCATGGGCGCAGCGGATCTGGTCAACGCCAAACTGGCGATCCTCAACGAGAAGGCCGGCAACATCAATCAGGTGGTGGTGACCATCGTCAAAGTGGCTGACCAGACCAACCTGCTGTCGCTCAACGCGGCGATCGAAGCCGAGAAGGCCGGCGAGTACGGTCGCGGTTTTGCCGTAGTCGCCACCGAAGTCCGGCGTTTGGCCGATCAGACCGCCGTGGCCACGTACGACATTGAACAGATGGTTCGCGAGATCCAGTCGGCGGTGTCGGCCGGGGTGATGGGCATGGACAAGTTTTCCGAAGAAGTGCGCCGCGGCATGTCGGAAGTGCAGCAGGTCGGCGAGCAGCTGTCGCAGATCATCCATCAGGTGCAGGCGCTGGCGCCGCGCGTGCTGATGGTCAACGAAGGGATGCAGGCCCAGGCCACTGGCGCCGAGCAGATCAACCATGCGCTGGTGCAGTTGGGCGATGCCAGCAGCCAGACCGTCGAGTCGCTGCGTCAGGCCAGTTTCGCTATCGACGAACTGAGCCAGGTGGCCGTCGGCCTGCGCAGCGGCGTTTCGCGATTCAAAGTCTGATGAGCGAAATCATCGCCAAACGTGGCGCCGCGCCAGTGGCGAAGCAGGCGCTGTTTCTGCTGTTTCGCATCGGCAACGAGCGCTATGCCCTGCGCGCCACGGAAGTGGCCGAAGTGCTGCCGCGCCTGCCGTTGAAGCCGATTGCCCGGGCGCCGCACTGGGTGGCTGGGGTGTTCGCCTATCGCGGGGCGGTGGTGCCGGTGATCGACCTCAGTGCGCTGACTTTTGGCCAGCCCGCCGAGGCGCGCACCAGCACGCGGCTGGTGCTGGTCAATTATCAGCCGGATCAATCGCAATCAGCACAATGGCTCGGGCTGATTCTCGAGCAGGCCACCGACACGCTGCGCTGTCATCCGCAAGATTTCCAGCCCTACGGCCTCGACAACCGCGAGGCGCCGTACCTCGGCCCGGTGCGCGAAGATGCGCAGGGATTGCTGCAATGGGTGCGGGTCGATGACTTGCTCGATGATGCCGTGCGCGGTTTGCTGTTCCCCGATCCGCCGCGTGATCCGGCGCAGCTTGAGGCGCAGCCATGAGCAGTGAGCAGCGCTTTTTCGATTTCCTCAAGGAACGCATCGGCCTCGATGTCGCTTCGGTGGGCGCGGCGATCATCGAGCGTGCCGTACGCCAGCGCACGACCCTGTCCCAGGCTGCCCACGCCGACGAATACTGGCAGCTGTTGCAAGGCTCGCGGGACGAGCAGCAGGCGCTGATCGAAGCGGTGATCGTTCCGGAAACGTGGTTTTTCCGTTATCCGGAATCTTTCGCGACGCTGGGCAAACTGGCGCGAGGTCGGCTTAAAGAACTCAATAATATGCGCGCGCTGCGAATTCTGAGCCTGCCGTGCTCGACCGGCGAAGAACCCTACTCGATTGCCATGGCCTTGCTTGATGCCGGATTGCAGCCGCATCAATTCAAGGTCGACGGCATGGACATCAGCCCGCTCTCGGTGGAAAAGGCGCGGCGTGCGGTGTATGGCAAGAACTCCTTTCGCGGTCAGGATCTGGAATACCGCGACCGACATTTTTTTGCCGAGCAGGACGGCCACCGGGTCAACGAATACGTTCGCGAACAAGTGCGCTGGCAGGTCGGCAATGTCCTCGATCCGACGCTGTTGGCGAGCGAGCCAGCCTTCGATTTCGTGTTCTGCCGCAACCTGCTGATCTATTTCGACCAGCCGACGCAAAAGCAGGTGTTCGAAGTGCTCAAGCGCCTGACCCACGTCGACGGCGTGCTGTTTATCGGCCCGGCGGAGGGCAGTCTGCTCGGGCGTTTGGGCATGCGTTCGATCGGCATCCCGCAATCCTTCGCTTTCAGCCGCCATAGCGAGCCGCACCCCGAACCGCTGCCGATGCCCAAACCGGTCGCCGTGCCGGTCAGCCAACCACTGCGCAGCGCGCCGCCGCCAGCGCCAGTGCGCAATCGGCCGTTCGCTGCCGTGACGGCTTTGCCGGTGACGAAAAAAACTGCCGACCCGGACGCCGCAACACTGCTGGCGCAGATTGCTGCACTGGCCAACGAAGGCAAAAGCGCCGAGGCCCGCGCCGCGTGCGAACACTATCTGCGCAGCCATGAACCCGTGGCGCAGGTGTTCTATTGGCTGGGCCTGCTCAGCGATGTCGCCGGGCTGAGCCTCGAAGCCCAGGGGTATTACCGCAAAGCGTTGTACCTCGAACCGCAACACCCCGAAGCGCTGATGCACCTGGCCGTATTGCTGCAGGCTCAGGGCGATACGGCGGGTGCCCGACGATTGCAGGAGCGCGCCGCCCGCAGCGGGCGCACCGCCGACAGTGAGCGTAAACGATGAGCGCGTCCGACACCTTGAACGTTACCCACGAAGACGCCCGCGCCATCGACGATTGCTGGAACCGCATCGGCATTCATGGCGACAAGTCCTGCCCGTTGCTGGAAGAGCATATTCATTGCCGCAACTGCTCGGTGTATTCCGCCGCCGCCACATGCCTGCTCGACCGTTATTCGTTGCAGCAGGACCAGCGCGAAGCGGTGGTCAGCAAGGTCGAAACCGACGTCAAGACCCGCTCGCTGCTGATGTTCCGCCTCGGCGAGGAATGGCTCGGACTGGCGACGCGCAGCCTCGTCGAAGTCGCGCCGTTGCAGGCGATTCACTCGCTGCCGCACCAGCGCTCGCGGGCCTTGCTCGGCGTGGCCAATGTCCGTGGCGCACTGGTCGCGTGCCTGTCTCTGGTGGAACTGCTCGACCTCGGCGCCAGCGTTGCGCCGGTCAGCGGCGGGCGAATCATGCCGCGCATGCTGATCATCGCCGCGCACGGCGGGCCGGTGGTGGTGCCGGTGGATGAAGTGGACGGCATTCATGCCATCGACGAGCGCATCCTCGACGCCGCGTCGCAGTCCGGTGCGCAGAACAGTGCCAAGTACACCCGTGGCGTTCTGCAATATCGCGGTCGCAGCCTGCGCTGGCTGGATGAAGAACAGCTGTTGTCCGCCGTGACCCGGAGCCTGACATGACCCCCGAGCAAATGCGCGACGCCTCTCTGCTCGAGCTGTTCAGTCTCGAAGCCGAAGCCCAGACCCAAGTGCTCAGCGCCGGGCTGTTGGCGCTGGAGCGCAATCCGACCCAGGCCGATCAGCTGGAGTCGTGCATGCGTGCGGCGCACTCGCTCAAAGGTGCGGCGCGCATTGTTGGCATCGACAGCGGCGTCAGCGTCGCCCACGTCATGGAGGATTGCCTGGTCAGCGCGCAGGAAGGGCGTTTGTTGCTGCGTCCCGAACACATCGACGCGTTGTTGCAGGGCACCGACCTGCTGATGCGCATCGCCACGCCGGCCAATGCGCCGCAACCCACGGACATTGAAGCCTACGTGACGCTGATGGGGCGTCTGCTCGATCTTTCGGCGCCAGCCGCTGTGGTTGCCACGCCACCGATGGCCGAGTTGCAGATCGAGCCAGTGCCGATAGTGTCGGCGCCGATTGTCGACGAGCCCGCCGAACCGACCCCGCGCAAAAACAAACGCACCACCGAAGGCGGCGAGCGCGTTTTGCGCGTCACTGCCGAACGCCTGAACAGCCTGCTCGATCTGTCGAGCAAATCGCTGGTGGAAACCCAGCGTCTCAAGCCGCATCTGGCGACCATGCAGCGCCTCAAGCGCATGCAGAACAATGGCCTGCGCGCACTGGAAAATCTCAATGTGCACCTGAAGGACCACGCACTGAGCCTGGAAGCGCTCGAGTCACTGGAAGATGCGCGACGTTTGCTCGCCGAGTCGCAGCAATTGCTCAGCGAGAAAAACGCCGAACTCGACGAGTTCGCCTGGCAGGCCAGCCAACGTGCACAAGTGCTCTACGACACCGCGCTGGCCTGTCGCATGCGCCCGTTTGCCGACGTGCTCAGCGGGCAGGCGCGCATGGTTCGCGATCTCGGTCGCAGCCTCGGCAAACAAGTGCGCCTGGAGATCGAAGGTGAGAAAACCCAGGTCGATCGCGACGTGCTGGAAAAGCTTGAAGCACCGCTGACTCATCTGCTGCGCAACGCCGTCGATCACGGCATCGAAACCCCGGAACAACGCTTGCTCAAGGGCAAGCCCGAAGAAGGCCTGATTCGCCTGCGCGCCTCCCACCAAGCCGGTTTGCTGGTGCTGGAACTCAGCGATGACGGCGGTGGCGTCGATCTGGAGAAAGTCCGCCGCAGCATCGTCGAACGGCAGTTATCCCCAGCCGAAACCGCAGCGCAATTGAGCGAAGAAGAACTGCTGACCTTCCTGTTTCTGCCGGGATTCAGCCTGCGCGACAAGGTTACCGAAGTGTCCGGGCGTGGCGTCGGCCTGGACGCTGTTCAGCATATGGTCCGCCAATTGCGTGGGGCCGTGGTGCTGGAGCAGACGGCGGGCGAGGGCAGCCGTTTCCATCTGGAGGTGCCGTTGACGCTTTCGGTGGTACGCAGCCTCGTGGTGGAAGTCGGCGAAGAGGCTTACGCATTCCCCTTGGCGCACATCGAACGCATGTGCGATCTGGCCCCCGAAGACATCGTGCAGGTCGAAGGACGCCAGCATTTCTGGCACGAAGGCCAGCATGTCGGGCTGGTTGCGGCCAGCCAGTTGCTCAATCGCCCGGCCAGTCAGAACGATGGCGCTACCCTGAAAGTCGTGGTGATCCGCGAGCGCGAGGCGATTTATGGGGTGGCTGTCGAGCGCTTCGTGGGTGAGCGCACGCTGGTGGTGTTGCCGCTGGACGAGCGTCTGGGCAAGGTTCAGGATATTTCCGCCGGGGCCTTGCTCGATGATGGTTCGGTGGTGCTGATCGTCGATGTCGAAGACATGCTGCGTTCGGTGGACAAGCTGCTCAATACCGGGCGCCTGGAGCGCATTGCCCGCCACGGCAATCAAACTGCCGAAGCGGCGCGCAAACGGGTGCTGGTGGTCGACGATTCGCTGACCGTGCGCGAGCTGCAACGCAAACTGCTGCTCAATCGCGGCTATGACGTCGCGGTGGCGGTGGACGGCATGGATGGCTGGAATGCGCTGCGTTCGGAGAACTTCGATCTGCTGATCACCGACATCGACATGCCGCGCATGGACGGCATCGAGCTGGTCACGCTGCTGCGCCGCGACAACCGTTTGCAATCGTTGCCGGTGATGGTCGTGTCGTACAAGGATCGCGAAGAAGACCGCCGCCGTGGACTGGACGCCGGCGCCGACTATTATCTGGCCAAAGCCAGTTTTCATGACGACGCCCTGCTCGATGCAGTGGTCGAGCTCATCGGGGGAGCGCGGGCATGAGGATCGCAATCGTCAACGACATGCCCCTGGCGGTGGAGGCCCTGCGCCGAGCGCTGGCCTTCGAGCCGGCGCATCAGGTGATCTGGGTCGCCAGCAACGGCGCCGAGGCGGTGCAACGCTGCGCCGAGTGCACGCCAGACCTGATTCTGATGGACCTGATCATGCCGATCATGGACGGTGTCGAAGCCACGCGGCGGATCATGGCCGAGACCCCATGCGCGATCGTCATCGTCACCGTCGACCGCCAGCAGAACGTGCACCGCGTGTTCGAGGCCATGGGCCACGGCGCGCTGGACGTGGTCGACACGCCGGCGATCGGCGCCGGCAATGCCCAGGAAGCGGCGGCGCCGTTGTTGCGCAAGATCCTCAACATCGGCTGGCTGATCGGCGACAAGGCGCCGCGCTCGCGCCCGGCGCCGAGTTCACCGCGCAGTTCGCCGTCACGTCAGCGGCTGGTGGCGATCGGTTCGTCTGCGGGTGGGCCGGCGGCGCTGGAAGTGTTGCTCAAAGGCCTGCCGAAGGATTTTTCCGCCGCGATCGTGCTGGTGCAGCATGTCGATCAGGTGTTCGCCGCCGGCATGGCCGAATGGCTGGCCAGCGCCAGCGGCCTCGATGTGCGTCTGGCCCGTGAAGGCGAGCCGCCGCAAAGTGGCGCGGTGCTGCTGGCCGGGACCAATCACCATATTCGCCTGTTGAAAAACGGCACGCTGGCCTACACCGCCGAACCGGTCAACGAGATCTATCGCCCCTCGATCGACGTGTTTTTCGAGAGCGTTGCCAGTTACTGGAACGGTGACGCGGTCGGGGTTTTATTGACCGGGATGGGGCGCGATGGCGCGCAAGGGCTTAAGCTCATGCGCCAGCAGGGCTATTTGACCATCGCCCAGGATCAGCACAGCAGTGCGGTGTACGGCATGCCCAAGGCTGCCGCGGCAATCGATGCCGCGGTGGAAATCCGCCCGCTGGAAAAGATAGCGCCACGATTGCTGGAGATTTTCCCCAAATGAACAGGTTGATCGGCAATCCAGGCCCCCGCAGTACTCAGGTGACCGCTCATGAATGATTTACAGATCGACGACATTAAAACCGACGAGAACGCCGCCATGGTGTTGTTGGTGGATGATCAGGCGATGATCGGCGAAGCGGTGCGCCGTGGGCTGTCGAATCAGGAAAACATCGACTTCCACTTCTGCTCCGACCCGCAGCAGGCCATCGCCCAGGCGGTGCGGATCAAACCGACGGTGATTCTCCAGGACCTGGTGATGCCCGGCCTCGATGGCCTGAGCCTGGTGCGCGAATACCGCAATCATCCGGCGACCAAGGACATCCCGATCATCGTTCTCTCGACCAAGGAAGACCCGCTGATCAAAAGCGCGGCGTTCTCCGCTGGCGCCAACGACTATCTGGTGAAACTGCCGGACACCATCGAACTGGTCGCGCGCATTCGCTACCACTCGCGGTCCTACATGACATTGCTGCAACGCGACGCCGCGTACCGAGCGTTGCGGGTCAGCCAGCAGCAATTGCTCGACACCAATCTGGTGCTGCAACGGCTGATGAACTCCGATGGCCTGACCGGGCTGTCCAATCGCCGCCACTTCGACGAGTACCTGGAACTGGAGTGGCGCCGTTCGCTACGTGATCAGACGCAGCTGTCATTGCTGATGATCGACGTCGATTACTTCAAGTCGTACAACGACAGTTTTGGCCACGTTGAAGGCGACGAAGCCTTGCGCAAGGTCGCCACGGCGATCCGCGAGGCCAGTGCGCGACCGTCGGACCTGCCGGCGCGTTACGGCGGCGAGGAGTTTGTGCTGGTGCTGCCGAACACTTCGCCGGGCGGCGCGCGGCTGTTGGCCGAGAAACTGCGCCAGACCGTGGCGGCGCTGAAAATTCCGCACAACACGCCGGCCGAGGGTTCCAGTCTGACCATCAGCATCGGTCTGGCGACCATGGTGCCGCAGGCGGGCAGTGACTGCCGGCTGCTGATTTCGGCGGCGGATCGCGGCTTGTATCTGGCCAAGAACAATGGGCGCAATCAGGTCGGGATCGAGTAACGGCCGTTGCCCTCACCCCAGCCCTCTCCCGGAGGGAGAGGGGGCCGACCGAGGTGTCTCGGGCCAGACATCGACCTGAGAGATCGCAGCGATTATGGATCTTCAGGCTTGGCGATCACGGATTCGGTGAAGCCATTCTATTCGGCGTATGTTTCAAATATCCCCCGATCGGTCCCCTCTCCCTCCGGGAGAGGGCTAGGGTGAGGGCAGCAATCTCGGCCCATTCACCGCCAGACGGGCTGCCGCGACAGGCTGTTTACGTTATACTCGCCGGCTTTCAAAAGTTCGCCAACGAGTGCTGCCCGTCATGGAAATCAACCCGATCCTGAACACCATCAAGGACCTGTCCGAGCGCTCCGAAACTATTCGGGGGTATCTTTGACTACGATCAAAAGCATGAGCGTCTGACCGAGGTCAATCGCGAGCTTGAAGATCCGAGTGTCTGGAACAAACCTGAATACGCCCAGGAGCTGGGCCGCGAGCGTGCCGCGCTGGCGCAGATCGTCGACACTCTCGACGAACTGAACGGCGGTCTGGCCGATTGCCGCGACCTGCTGGACATGGCCGTCGAAGAGAACGACGAAGGCGCAGTGGGCGATGTCGTCGCCGAGCTGGCCCGTCTCGAGGAAAATCTGGCCAAGCTGGAATTCCGCCGCATGTTCAGCCATGAAATGGACCCGAACAACGCCTACCTGGACATCCAGGCCGGTTCCGGCGGTACCGAAGCGCAGGACTGGGCCAACATCCTGCTGCGCATGTACCTGCGCTGGGCCGACAAACGCGGTTTCGACGCGACCATCATGGAACTGTCCGCCGGTGAAGTCGCCGGGATCAAGGGCGCGACCGTGCACATCAAGGGCGAATACGCCTTTGGCTGGCTGCGTACCGAGATCGGCGTGCACCGTCTGGTGCGTAAGAGCCCGTTCGACTCCGGCAACCGTCGCCATACCTCGTTCTCCGCTGTTTTCGTCTCGCCAGAGATCGATGACAAGGTGGAAATCGAAATCAACCCGGCAGACCTGCGGATCGACACCTATCGTTCCTCCGGTGCCGGTGGTCAGCACGTAAACACCACCGACTCGGCCGTACGTATCACCCACGTACCGACCAACACCGTGGTCAGCTGCCAGAACGAACGTTCCCAGCACGCCAACAAGGACACCGCCATGAAAATGCTGCGGGCCAAGTTGTACGAGCAGGAAATGCAGAAGCGCAATGCGGCCTCGCAGGCGCTGGAAGACACCAAGTCGGACATCGGCTGGGGTCACCAGATCCGCTCTTACGTGCTCGATGCCTCGCGGATCAAGGATCTGCGTACCAACATCGAACGCAGCGATTGCGACAAGGTGCTCGATGGCGACATCGACGAATACCTGGAAGCGAGCCTGAAATCCGGCCTGTAACACCCTCTGTGGGAGCGGGCTCGCCCGCGATCCCCAGCCGAAGGCTGGGGGCAACGAACCTGATGGAATACTTAAAGACATGAGCGACCTACAACTCGACCCGCAAGCCCTGCAACAGGAAGAAAACTCCCTGATCGCCCTGCGCAAGGAAAAGCTTGCTGCCGAGCGCGCCAAGGGCAATGCCTTCCCGAACGACTTCCGCCGCGAAAACTACTGCGATGCCTTGCAGAAACAGTACGCGGACAAGACCAAGGAAGAGCTGGCAGAGGCTGCAATCCCGGTCAAGGTTGCCGGTCGCATCATGCTCAACCGTGGCTCGTTCATGGTGATCCAGGACATGACCGGACGCATTCAGGTCTACGTCAACCGCAAGACGCTGTCCGAAGAAACCCTGGCTGCGGTGAAAACCTGGGACATGGGCGACATCATTGCTGCCGAAGGCACCCTGGCGCGTTCCGGCAAGGGCGACCTGTACGTTGAAATGACCAACGTGCGTCTGCTGACCAAGTCGCTGCGTCCGCTGCCGGACAAGCACCACGGCCTGACCGACACCGAACAGCGCTACCGTCAGCGTTACGTCGACCTGATCGTCAACGAAGACGTGCGCCAGACCTTCCGCGTGCGTTCGCAAGTGATCGCGCACATCCGCAGCTTCCTGATGAAGCGCGACTTCCTCGAAGTCGAAACGCCGATGCTGCAGACCATTCCCGGCGGCGCCGCAGCCAAGCCGTTCGAAACTCACCACAACGCGCTGGACATGGAAATGTTCCTGCGTATCGCGCCTGAGCTGTATCTGAAGCGTCTGGTGGTCGGTGGTTTCGAGAAAGTCTTCGAGATCAACCGCAACTTCCGTAACGAAGGCGTTTCGACCCGTCACAACCCTGAATTCACCATGTTGGAGTTCTATCAGGCGTACGCCGATTACGAAGACAACATGGATCTCACCGAGGAACTGTTCCGCGAGCTGGCGCAGCTGGTGCTGGGCAGCACCGACGTGCCGTACGGCGACAAGGTGTTCCATTTCGGCGAGCCGTTCGTGCGGCTGTCGGTGTTCGACTCGATTCTCAAGTACAACCCTGAGCTGACTGCCGATGATCTGAATGACATCGACAAGGCTCGCGCCATCGCCAAGAAGGCCGGCGCCAAGGTGTTGGGCTTCGAAGGTCTGGGCAAACTGCAGGTGATGATTTTCGAAGAACTGGTCGAGCACAAGCTGGAGCAGCCGCACTTCATCACTCAGTACCCGTTCGAAGTGTCGCCGCTGGCCCGTCGCAATGACGAGAACCCGAACGTCACCGACCGCTTCGAGCTGTTCATCGGTGGTCGTGAAATCGCCAACGCCTACTCCGAGCTGAACGACGCCGAAGACCAGGCCGAGCGCTTCATGGCGCAGGTGGCCGACAAGGACGCCGGTGACGACGAAGCCATGCACTACGACGCCGACTTCGTCCGTGCGCTGGAGTACGGCATGCCGCCAACCGCCGGTGAAGGTATCGGCATCGATCGTCTGGTGATGTTGCTGACCAACTCGCCGTCGATCCGCGATGTGATCCTGTTCCCGCACATGCGACCGCAAGCGTAAACGTTTCAGTTGAAAAGCCGCCTAAAACAGGCGGCTTTTTATTGCCTGTCTGGTACAAATGTATCAATTGGTTAATTTGCAAATAGCAGAGGAAGTGCTGTCGTGATGGGTGCAATAGCTCAAGAAGGTGCAGCGGGTATCGCCACTGCGGTCGCTGAAAGTGTTCAGTACCAGGGCCGCAAGGCCAGCCGACAGGGCAGTGAGCAGCGTCGCCAGGACATTCTCGACGCCGCGATGCGCATTGTCGTGCGCGACGGCGTGCGAGCCGTGCGCCATCGTGCGGTCGCGGCGGAGGCCGGTGTGCCGCTGTCGGCGACCACGTATTATTTCAAGGACATCGATGACCTGCTCACCGATACCTTCGCCCAATACGTTGAACGCAGCGCGGCGTACATGGCCAAGTTGTGGATCAATAACGAAGGTCTGCTGCGCGAAATGGTGGTCAGCGCCGACGGCAGCCCGGAGTCGCGCTCGCAACTGGCCGATGACATCGCGCGGCTGATGGCCGATTACGTGCACCGGCAACTGATCAACCGCCGCGAGCATCTGATGGCCGAGCAGGCGTTCCGTCAGGAAGCGCTGCTCAATCCGCGTCTGGCCATTCTGGTGCGCTCCCATCAGCAGATTCTGTTGCAGGGCACCTGCCAGTTGTTCCAGGTACTGGGCTCGCGCGAACCACAGCAGGATGCCAAGGTGTTGACGGCGATTATCGGCCGGATGGAATATCAGGGCCTGCTCAACGACGCCGAGCCATTGGCCGAAGAGGACATGCTCGGGATTCTGACGCGGTATATGCACCTTGTATTGGCGTCGGTGTAACACAATGTCGTCCGTCTGACGCCGATCCCCCTGTAGGAGCAGCCTTCGGCAGCTCCTACAGGGAGCCCGCGCCCAGTCATTCAAAGCGTCACGTTTTCTACAGGAGTTTCGGGTGGACGATTACCAGCAGACGATACGCATGTTGTCCGATCGCATTGTGCTGGCGCAGACGCCGATCCGCGTGCTCGATGCGGTCAAGTGGGACGACAACGTGCGCAAGGGCTTCCTCAAGGCCAAAGGCAAGGAAATGCCGGCGGTGGATCGCGACTACTACCTCAACCGCCCGCTGTCGTTCGATTCGAGCCAGGTCAAACTGGAATTCCAGAACATCGAGCGCGACATCACCCGCCAGCTCGGCCAGTTCAACCCGGTCGGGCAGATCATGCGGCGCATGTGCAAGGAATACCGCATGGTGGTGCGCATGCTCGAAGCGCGCGGCACCGAGGACTTCGGACTGATCTCGCAAGAACTGTACGGCGCGGCGTCCGATGCCTTCCACGCCGGTGACCCGACATTGGCCGACCTCGGCCTGATGATGTCCGACTACCTGAATAACATCGACGGGCGCGGCGATCTGAAGGACGAGCCGAAAATCCTCACCGCCAAAGACGCGGTGCACCTGCTGCAAACCCGACTGAACAAGGTATTCGGTGAGGCCGAAGAAACCATTCGCGTGTTCGAGTCCGACGGCATCGTCGCCGACGCCGCGGCGGGCGCCGACTACATCAAGATCCGCACGGATGCGCTGTTCAACGACCGCGACGTGCGCGCACTGGAAGTCCACGAAGGTCTGGTGCACGTCGGCACTACGCTCAATGGCTTGAACCAGCCTATCTGCACTTTCCTGTCCAAAGGCCCGCCCTCGTCAACGGTGACCCAGGAAGGGCTGGCGATCCTGATGGAAATCATCACCTTCGCTTCTTACCCGAGTCGCCTGCGCAAACTGACCAACCGCACCCGTGCGATTCATATGGTCGAGGAGGGCGCGGACTTCTTGCAGATCTACGAATTCTTCCGCGAGCAAGGTTTCGAGATGGCCGAAAGCTACGGCAACGCCAGCCGGGTTTTCCGTGGCTCGACGCCGACCGGTCTGCCATTCACCAAAGACTTGTCCTACCTCAAGGGCTTCATCATGGTTTACAACTACATTCAGTTGGCCGTGCGCAAGGGCAAGCTCGAGCAGATTCCGCTGTTGTTCTGTGGCAAGACCACACTGGAAGACATGCGAACCTTGCGGCAACTGGTGGATGAAGGGCTGGTGGTGCCGCCGAAATATCTACCTGACCAGTTCCGTGACTTGAATGCGTTGTCGGCGTGGATGTGTTTCTCCAACTTCCTCAACCATTTGAGCCTGGACCGGATTGAGGCGGATTACTCCAATATCCTCTAGACCCACCACCGAACCCCTTGTGGGAGCGAGCCTGCTCGCGAATGCGATTTCACCTTCAACATTGATGTCGGCTGATACACCGCTTTCGCGAGCAGGCTCGCTCCCACAGGTTTGATTTGTGTTCAGTTCTCTTCTTTGCGAGGTTTCACCGGATGAGAATCCTCGGCATCCTTTGCCTGCTCTTGACCCTCGGCGGTTGCAGTTCGCTGCTGTTCTACCCTGAACCGGGCCAGATATTTACTCCGGACAAAGCCAAACTCGAATACCGCACTGTCACTCTGATCACCGCTGATTGCTTCAAGCTCAACGCCTGGTGGCTGCCGGCCAAACCTGGCGTCGAGGTCAAAGGCACGGTCCTGCATCTGCACGGCAACGGCGGCAATCTGCCGATGCATCTGGGCGGCAGCTGGTGGTTGCCGAAGAATGGCTATCAGGTACTGCTGGTCGACTATCGCGGTTACGGTTTGTCCGAGGGCAAGCCGAGCCTGCCGGCGATCTATCAGGACATCGACGCCGCGTTCGCCTGGCTCGACAAAGCGCCCGAGGTCAAAGGCAAACCGCTGGTGCTGCTCGGGCAGAGCCTCGGCGGCGCGATGTCGGTGCATTGGCTGGCGCAGCACCCGGCACGGCAAAAACAACTCAAGGCCCTGGTGCTGGATGGTGTGCCGGCCAGTTATCGCAGTGTCGGCCAATTCGCCCTCAGCACTTCGTGGCTGACCTGGCCGTTGCAGGTGCCGCTGTCGTGGCTGGTGCCGGATGGCGACAGCGCGATCAACTCGATGGCGCAGCTGACCGGCGTGCCCAAGCTGATCTTCCACAGCATCGACGATCCGCTGGTGCCGATGGCCAACGGCATTCGCCTGTATCAAGCGGCGCCGCCGCCGCGCGTGTTGCAGCTGACCCGTGGCGGTCATGTGCAAACCTTCGGCGACCCGGTGTGGCGTCAGGTCATGCTGCGCTATCTCGACGATCCCGAGCACTTCGACGGCCTGCGCCGCCTCGGCGAAATCCCCAACTATCCGCCGCCCCCGAATTCCGAAGATGAGACCCCGCAATGACTGAAGAACGTAATGCCATCCCGCTGATCATCACCGGTATCTGCAGCATCCTCGGCACCGTCGGAGCGCTGTGGTACTACGGCTACCTGCACTTTGCCAAGCCGGAGGATGCATTGCTGCTCAGCGAATTCACCATGCTCAAGACGGTGCCGGGCGAGGACTACAAAGTCTCGCTGACCCCCGCGCCGCAAGTGGCGCAGTGCATTGATGGTGTGCTGGTGTTGTTTGATACCGAGCAGAAAGGGTTGACCGGTGTGTTGATCAATGGCCAGAAAAAGGCTGTGCGCTGCATGGGGGAGGAGACGCCGCAGAAGCTGGAGCAGTGATTCTGCTGGATCACTTTCCCCCTCTCCCATTGGGAGAGGGGACTGACCGAGGTGTATTCCGCCATACATCGACCTGAGAGACCGTGTCGATTATGGATTCAATAAAGCACTTTCAGATCGATGTATCTCTAGAGCATCCCCCAATCGGCTCCCTCTCCCTCGGGGAAGGGTTGGGGTGAGGGGCTACAGTAGGAAACTTAACAAAGAGCCCCTCCATTTGAACGAAGGAGCTTTTACAGCTAAGGGCTGGCTGTCACCGTGATTTTTCGATTGGCACTCCACGGCGAGCGCTTACCGTCAATGCTTTGCCATGCAGTCATGGAAAACGGGCCGACGGGTAAGCTCCAGACACTTTGCACCGACCAGTTGCCGTAAGCATCGGCATCTGTTTCCGCCAGTATGTTGTAAGGGCCGTTAACCTTGGTGACCCGGATATGGGCACCCGGCAGCGCTTTTCCCGAGAGCAGCGGATTTTGGCCGCTTTCACTGCCCTCTACCGGTGTGTCGATAACAGGCGCTGCGGGTGCGTCAGTTACCGTGATTTTTCGATTGGCGCTCCAGGGTGAGCGATGGCCATCGATACTTTGCCATGCAGTCATGGAAAACGGGCCGACGGGTAAAGTCCAGACACTTCGCACCGACCAGTTGCCATAGTCATCGGCGTCTGTTTCCGCCAGTACCTCGTAAGGGCCGTAGACCTTGGACACACGGATATGTGCGCGCGGAACAGCTTTGCCGGAGAGCAGAGGGTTTTGACCACTGTCACTACCCTCTAGTGGGGTTTCTATGACTGGCGCCTCGAGCGTATCAATTACCTTGATTGTTCTATTGGCACTCCACGGCGAGCGCTTACCATCAATGCTTTGCCAGGCTGTCATGGAAAAAGGCCCTGAGGGTAATGTCCAGACACTTCGCACTGACCATTTGCCATAGGCATCAGCGTCTGTTTCCGCCAGTATTTCGTAAGGGCCGTAAACGCGGGTTACGCGAATATGGGCGCCAGGCAATGCTGTGCCTGAAAGCAAAGGGTTGTAACCGGAGTCAGCGTTTTCCACTGGCCTGGAGATAACCGGGGGAGGCACATCCACGATATCAACAACGTTGAATAAACGCTGCTCGGACGGCCCCGAGACTCTGTCGCCAAAGTACTGCCGAAGCACAAGCGCATTGGGGCCTGATGGCCTATCGGTAGGAGGGGTTATTGACCACCTGCCTTGTACATCCGCGATAGCTGTTGCGAAGAAAGTCTCCGGGGTTGCGGCTTCTGCTACCTTGATCGTTGCTCCCGGTCGCGCCGTTCCAGTGATCAAAGGTTTCAGCGTTGTTGTAGCGTTCTGCTCGGGTGTCATGACCAGCGGTGGCACGACTGTCGTTGTGCAATATGGGAGGCCTTGTCCGTTTATTGCAATTGCGAGCGATCCACCAGCCTTATCCGTCGCACAGACTTTGATTTTGATTTTTGCCGTCGCGTCTTCCAGCGTCCGTCCTGGCTGCAGGGTAGGATCGTTCGTTGTGGCAGTTTCTGGCGAGGCATCCAATTGCACATTGCGCACCGTCCCGTTCAGTGACGAGTACCTGATCCAGACGCCGGTCACGCGATTATCGGTGGGAGAAAATTCGTCGAATGGTGTGGGCTGGCGGTACTCAAGCGCTATCAACTGAGGTTCTGTGGGCCGATTGATCATGTAAAGTTGAGGCCCTTCCTTACCCAATACCCCCAGGCGGTACAGACCTGTCTTACTGATCACGGCGGCTTGCGAGTCATCTAGCCAGCCGGAAAACCACCGGTTGATTGCCGGATAGAGTGTTCCGCCACCCGATACCGAGTCTCCAGTATCACCATACCCGACCGGGCTGCACTCTTCAGGAGCCTGAACAACGTCGTTACTCACCGGACATTTGGTATAAGTGCCGCCATGTGGGTATCCCAGATTGTGGCCGAATTCGTGCTTCCATGTATGCGGTGAGCCCGGCATACCTTTAACCCAAATCCAGTTTCCCGGCACCGTAGCGATTGCGCCGCCGCCACAGGGGACCGCCACAAAGAGGAATGGAAAACCTGCGGGATCAATGTTTTGTGCACGGGCCGCTTTGCGTCCTGCGTCGAGACTGCCTGAAGCGGAGCATGTTGCAGGTTTTGGACCGAAATCTGCCTCGATCTGTGTGCCTTCCAGTTTCAGTTTATTGCCGGAGGCAGCGAGGATGTAGGAGCGCAATGAATTCCAGTGCGTTGAGAAAGTTTGCTCAGCAATTTTTCCGGAGTCCAGGCCCGGTTCGCCTGACCAGTGCCCGACCACCAGCAATACCTTTTGAACGCCTGTGATGGGGCGTTTTATCGAGGGAGTCAGTAGTTCGGGATCGGTGCTGATGACCATGTCATCGGGATCATACAAAGGCTCTGGTGGGATTGCCGCGTTGCTCCAGCTCATCGCTGTATGGAGAAGTGTCGACAAAAATCCGACTGCGATGATTGATCGTTTCATCGGGGAATCCTTGTGAGGATCAGGCTGACAGGTAACAGCCTCTTCCATGTACCGATTCTCGTCCACTGTCATAGTTGACAGTGGACTTCGCTTTCGGAAGACGAAACGGTCATGGGAATTGAGTCAACCGACTTTCACAATTCCACAAAAAAAGCCCCGCCTGATCAACTCAGGCGGGGCTTTTGCGTTACCGGGTGGAGCTTAGTTCGAGCTCACCGAAGAACGCGGTGCAACCGGCTGGTTGTCGTTGGAAATGGTCACTTCCACACGACGGTTCATCGCACGACCCGAAACGCTGCCGTTATCCGCTACCGGGTATTCCTTGCCATAACCCTGAGCGACGATGCGCGAAGGGTCGACGCCCATCTTGATCAGGGCCATCTGCACGGAAGTCGCGCGGCGCTCGGACAGCGACTGGTTGTAGCTTGCGGTGCCAGTGCTGTCGGTGTAACCCTCGACGATCACTTTGCGATCCGGGTTTTCCTGGAGGAATTGCGCCAGTTTGTTGATGTTCACCAGACCGCTGGATTTCAGATCAGCCTTGTTGGTGGCGAACAGCACGTCACCGAAAGTCACCAGCGTACCGCGATCGGTCTGCTTGGCGTTGAGGCTGTCCTGCAGCTGTTTGATCTGCTGGTCACGGGCATCCAGACGAGCCTGGGCGCGTTGCGCAGCGGCGTTTTTCAGGTTGTTTTCAGCGGTGCGCAGAGCGATGGTCTGCTTGGCCACTTCCACGCGCTGGTTGGTCAGGTAAGCCAGTTGGTCAACCTTGGCTGCATCTTCTTTGTCCAGATAAGCCTTGTCGGCCTTGTCCAGGTAATCGCTGGCGTCTTTGGTTTCCAGTGCCGCGACTTTGCTCGCCTGTGGGTTGGCCTGCAGGCCGGCGTAGTTGGTGCGCGCCTGTTCCAGGTTCGGGTTAGGCGGTGTGGAGCAGGCTGCCAGTGCAACGCTTGCGGCCAGAAGAGCGGGAATCATCAGTTGCTTACGCATAATTTTTCGTCCTT
Source organism: Pseudomonas sp. LW8 (assembly GCF_041956865.1). NCBI lineage: Bacteria > Pseudomonadati > Pseudomonadota > Gammaproteobacteria > Pseudomonadales > Pseudomonadaceae > Pseudomonas > Pseudomonas sp. LW8. The sequence continues at coordinate 1,080,668 of NZ_CP168138.1, forward strand.
TCTATCGGTAAGAGTTTCAGCTTTGCGGTCGGGATGCGCGCTTACTGCACAGTGCGCTGGCTTTCCTGACGCAGTTCCTGAACACCTTTCTGGGAATCCTTCACAGCCTGTTCGGCCTTGGCGGCCTGAGCCTTGCGTTCAGCGACGCGAGCGTCCCATTCAGCCTGTTCGGACAGGCGACGGGCTTCGTCATACTTCTTGTCGTGCATGGCGATTTCAGCTTGTTTCAGCTTGTCCTGAGCCTGCTTCATTTCCACCGCAGCGAATTCGGTACCGCCAGCGCTGACGGCGCTGTTGACGGCCGATTGGGTCACGGCGTACTGCTCGGTCGGTGGGTTACCGGCGCAACCGGCCAGTACGAAGCTGGTGCCGATGGCCAGAGCGGCCAGTTTCAGACCGCGCAGGTGGGAAAACGAGGTTTGGGTTTTCATGGTCTTCAACTCCATTAGGCATCTCCTGAAAATACAACTGAATCCATCCTGGCAGAGGAGGCGAAAGCATCGCTTGTAGACGCGAATTGAAACGCTCGTTCCAGGCGTGGTTACCTGTTCCGACCGGCGGCATTTTTGAAAAGTTCAGAAAAGATGGCCTATCGCCAAAAATTTAATTGACCGTTTGGACAAGGCTCTGGGGCGGGAACTTTGGGGCTTTGGAGCGGTACGCGCGGGTGTATTTTGTCTGTTGATAAACCAATTTGCGAACTGGAATACAGCCTATGAGCGAGCCTGCTCGCGAATGAGATGTGTCAGTCAGCGCAAATGCTGAATGAAAATCCGCATTCGCGAGCAGGCTCGCTCCCACGGTTTTGATGTGTGTCGAGTCAGTGCTTCTGCTTGTTCTCAGCCGAGGACAGATCATGCAAATGCCGTCGCGACAACGCCAGAAAACGCGGCGTCGGGCCAACATCTTCATACAGCGGATCACCTTCCTCATCCGTCGCCACCACTGTTGAACCCTTCACATACGGCAGGCTCGCTTCGAATTCTTCAAGTGCGGCGCCGATCAGCTCGCCGAGCAGTTCCTCGGGATGACGCTTTGGGTACATTTCGGCAATCGCCGCCAGCCTTGCGGCGGCTTCGACGTCCAGATGAATCGTGTAGCCGGTGTCGGTCAGGCGACCTTTGGCGTTTTCTTCCCAATGCTGGGCGAGTTCACGAATTTTCATGATGACCTCATTTAGCGCCTGCTGACGGCAGGCCTGGGTGAGTGTCCGGCAGCGCCGGCGGCGGGCCGTCGTACGGCTTACTGTTGAGACTAGCTTTCGCCGGCAAGGTTTAAAGTCAATTCGTCGCCTGCTTGTAAGAAGCGGCGCAGAGCGGCACTCTCTGGCAAAGCATTCGTTTCTGCGCTGTCCCCGATTACCGCTGGAGAACTGCTGATGACCGATATTGATGCACGCTTGCGCGAAGATGTTCACCTGCTCGGAGAGCTGTTGGGCAACACCATTCGAGACCAGTACGGCGAGGCGTTCCTCGACAAGATCGAGCAGATTCGCAAAGGCGCCAAGGCCGACCGGCGCGGCTCGATGGACGCTGAACTGAGCGCCAGCCTCAATCAATTGAGCGAAGACGAATTGCTCCCGGTCGCGCGGGCCTTCAATCAGTTTCTCAACCTGGCCAACATTGCCGAGCAGTACCAGCTGATCCATCGCCGCGAGGAGTCGCAACCGGCGCCGTTCGAGTCGCGGGTGTTGCCGGAACTGCTCGCGCGCCTGCGCAGCGAAGGGCACAGCGCCGAATCTCTGGCCCGGCAGCTGGCGCGGCTGGAAATCGAACTGGTGCTGACCGCGCACCCGACCGAAGTGGCGCGACGCACGTTGATCCAGAAGTACGACGCGATCGCCGCGCAACTGGCCGCGCAGGACCATCGCGACCTGACCAGCGCCGAGCGCGAGCAGATCCAGAGCAAACTGCAACGGCTGATCGCCGAAGCCTGGCACACCGAAGAAATCCGCCGCACCCGCCCGACGCCGGTCGATGAAGCCAAGTGGGGCTTCGCGGTGATCGAGCATTCGTTGTGGCAGGCGATCCCCAACCATATGCGCAAAGCCGATCAGGCGCTGTTCGCCGCTACGGGCCTGCGCTTGCCGCTGGAAGCCGCGCCGATCCGCTTCGCTTCGTGGATGGGAGGCGACCGTGACGGCAACCCCAATGTCACCGCCGCCGTCACTCGCGAAGTCTTGCTGCTGGCGCGCTGGATGGCCGCTGATTTGTACCTGCGCGATGTCGATCATCTTGCTGCCGAGCTGTCGATGCAGCAGGCCAGCGACGCGCTGAAGGCCAAGGCTGGCGACAGTGCCGAACCGTATCGCGCGGTGCTCAAGCAACTGCGCGAACGCCTGCGCGCCACACGCAACTGGGCGCATGCCGCGTTGACCGCGCCGACCCCGGCAACCGCCGATGTGCTACACGACAATCGCGATCTGCTCGAGCCTTTGCAGTTGTGTTTCAACTCGCTGCACGAATGCGGCATGGGCGTCATCGCCGACGGGCCGTTGCTCGATTGCCTGCGTCGGGCGGTGACGTTCGGCCTGTTTCTGGTGCGCCTCGATGTGCGTCAGGATTCGACCCGGCACAGCTCGGCGATGACGGAAATCACCGATTACCTCGGCCTCGGCCGCTATGAGGAATGGGACGAAGAACAGCGCATCAACTTCCTCACCGAAGAATTGAGCAACCGTCGCCCTTTGCTGCCCGCGCATTTCAAACCGTCGGCGGACACCGCTGAAGTGCTCAACACCTGCAAGGAAATCGCCGCCGCACCCGCTGCGTCGCTGGGCTCCTACGTGATCTCCATGGCTGGCGCCGCTTCCGATGTGCTCGCGGTGCAACTGCTGCTCAAGGAATCCGGCGTACTGCGGCCGATGCGCGTGGTGCCGCTGTTCGAAACCCTCGCCGACCTCGACAACGCCGGGCCGGTGATGGAACGTCTGCTGCTCTTGCCGGGCTATCGCGCGCGTTTGCACGGCCCGCAGGAAGTGATGATCGGCTATTCCGACTCGGCCAAGGACGCCGGCACCACCGCTGCGGCGTGGGCGCAATATCGCGCGCAGGAACGACTGGTGGAAATCTGCCGTGAGCAGCAAGTCGAATTGCTGCTGTTCCACGGTCGCGGCGGCACCGTGGGGCGTGGTGGCGGTCCGGCGCACGCGGCGATTCTGTCGCAACCACCGGGTTCGGTGGCGGGACGTTTCCGCACCACCGAGCAGGGAGAAATGATTCGTTTCAAATTCGGCCTGCCGGACATCGCCGAGCAAAACCTCAATCTGTATCTGGCCGCCGTGCTTGAGGCGACCTTGCTGCCACCGCCGCCGCCGACTCCGGAATGGCGCCATCTGATGGACGAACTGGCGGCGGACGGTGTCAGCGCTTACCGCCAGGTGGTGCGGGAAAATCCGCAATTCGTCGAGTATTTCCGGCAGTCGACCCCGGAGCAGGAATTGGGACGTTTGCCTCTGGGCAGTCGCCCGGCCAAACGTCGCGCCGGCGGTATCGAAAGCCTGCGGGCGATCCCGTGGATTTTCGGTTGGACCCAAACCCGATTGATGTTGCCGGCCTGGCTGGGTTGGGAGACGGCGCTGAGCAAGGCGCTGGAGCGCGGCGAAGGTGAGTTGCTGGGGCAGATGCGCGAACAATGGCCGTTCTTCCGCACCCGTATCGATATGCTGGAAATGGTCCTGGCCAAGGCTGATGCAGATATTGCGCAGTCCTACGACGAGCGTCTGGTTGAAGCTGATCTGCTGCCATTGGGCGCGCAGTTACGCGACCTATTGTCGCAGGCATGCTCCGTCGTGCTCGGTCTGACCGGGCAGTCGCAGCTGCTGGCGCACAGTCCGGACACCCTCGAATTCATCCGCTTGCGCAACACCTACCTCGACCCGCTGCATCTATTGCAGGCGGAACTGTTGGCGCGTTCGCGGCAGCAGGATGTCGAGCAGGGCAGCCCGGTGGAACAGGCGCTGCTGGTGTCTGTGGCGGGGATTGCCGCCGGATTGCGCAATACCGGCTAAGGTTGCTGATCACCTCAGGCGGCATTCGCGACAAGGGTCGGATGCCGCTTCTCCTGCTGTAGGAAAGTGCCGCGAGGCGACAGTTAATGTAGGGGTTGCGACTTGGGTTACCGCGTCGCGAGGTCACGGCGGGCGTCGGTTTCTCCGACTTTTGGCGTCTTGTGTGGGCGCAGCCTGCTGTGTATCTTGATCAGCCTTTGGCCGTTTGTGCGGCCACGACCCGTATTTTCAGGATCCGCCGGTTACGAGCGAATCCTTTGTTTTGTAAAGCTTTTATATAAAAAATTGAGGAGCACATCGATGCGCGTCATTCTGCTGGGAGCTCCCGGGGCCGGTAAAGGTACTCAGGCAAAGTTCATCACCGAGAAATTCGGCATTCCGCAAATCTCCACCGGCGACATGCTGCGTGCTGCGGTCAAGGCTGGCACTCCACTGGGCGTGCAAGCCAAGAGCATCATGGATGCCGGCGGCCTGGTGTCGGATGACCTGATCATCGCGCTGGTCAAGGACCGCATCGCTCAACCTGATTGCGCCAACGGTTTCCTGTTCGACGGCTTCCCGCGCACCATTCCGCAGGCTGAAGCGCTGGTCACTGCCGGCGTCGAGCTGGATGCCGTGGTCGAGATCGCTGTAGAAGACGAAGAAATCGTTCAGCGCATCGCCGGTCGCCGTGTTCACGAAGCCAGCGGCCGTGTTTACCACATCGTCTACAACCCGCCGAAACTGGCTGGCAAGGACGACATCACCGGCGAAGAGCTGGTACAGCGCAAGGACGACACCGAAGAGACCGTGCGTCATCGCCTGTCGGTCTACCACTCGCAGACCAAACCGCTGGTGGAGTTCTACCAGAACCTTTCCGCCAAGAACGGCGGCAAGCCAAAGTACAGCCACATCGAAGGCGTGGGTTCGGTTGATGCAATCACCACCAAGGTGCTGGCCGCGCTGAGCTGAAAAGTCTGATCGGCTGCATCATCCACGGCCCGCTTGCGGGCCGTTGTTGTTTATACTGACGCACTTTTTCCCACCCCTGTTTTGGAAACATCGATGAGCACCTTGCTGGCCCTGGACACCGCGACTGAAGCTTGCTCCGTTGCCTTGCTGCATGACGGCAAGGTCACGAGCCATTACGAGGTGATCCCGCGCCTGCATGCGCAGAAGCTGCTGCCGATGATTCAGCAATTGCTCGCCGATGCCGGCACCACGCTGCAAGCGGTCGACGCGATTGCTTTCGGCCGTGGCCCGGGCGCGTTTACCGGTGTGCGCATTGCCATTGGTGTGGTGCAGGGTTTGGCCTTTGCTCTGGATCGTCCGGTGTTGCCGGTATCCAACCTTGCCGTGCTGGCCCAGCGTGCCTTTCGTGAACATGGCGCAAGCCAGGTCGCGGCTGCGATCGATGCGCGGATGGATGAAGTGTATTGGGGCTGCTACCGCGAGACGGCGGGGGAGATGCGTCTGGTTGGTGCCGAAGCCGTGTTGCCGCCGGAAGTCGCCGCGTTGCCCGCTGATGCCAGTGGCGATTGGTTCGGTGCCGGTACCGGTTGGGGTTACGGCGAGCGCATCGCGGTCAATCTGAGCGGCTCCGACGCCGGCATGCTGCCCCACGCCGAAGACCTGCTGACCCTGGCGCGTTTCGCCTGGGAGCGCGGTGAGGCGATCCCGGCAGATGACGCGCAGCCGGTTTACTTGCGCGATAAAGTTGCCACCCCCAAAGCCCGCTGATACGACACTTTCTCCTGTGGGAGCGAGCCTGCTCGCGAAGGCTTCTGGTCAGTCAATGCATGTGTTGAATGTGCTGAACCCTTCGCGAGCAGGCTCGTTCCCACAGGTTCGCGGTCACATACAAATATCGCCAATCGTCAGTTTCTGCCCCCTCGCTTAAAACCTTTTGCGCTTTATGTGTTCTAGTTATCACTCGGCGGTTTGCTAAGTCGGTCAAGTGCCGCTAAATTGCCATCATTGATACCGAGCATGACATTATGCGTATAGACGGCGTTTCCACTCAGTCCTACCCCATCAAGCGCAAGCCGCGTAAAGGCAATGCGGCGCTGGATGAGTCCGTCGAGATCATCGACGGCGAGCTGGAATTCCCGAGCGAAGAGCAGTTGGCCGCCCGTGCTGCCCAAGCTACCGCGCAACGCCTGAGCAACCTGCCTGCCCGTCAGCAAGACATGATCTACCACCGCGCGATGAAGAAAAGCGTAGCCATGGCCCTGGCCAGCTACCTGAGCACCGCCGGTTTTGTCGATTGGGACGCAGACGTGCTGGGCCTCGATCTGTATATCTGATGGATCTGCCTTACTACCTCGGTTGCCCGTCCTGGAGCGAAAATGCCTGGCGCGAGTATCTGTATCCGGTAGACGCAAAAACCTCCGACTTTCTCGCTCTCTACTGCCAGGTGTTCAACGCCGTCGAAGGCAACACCACCTTCTACGCCAGCCCGTCGCCAGCCACTGTGCAACGCTGGGCCGAGATCATGCCGGCGCACTTTCGCTTCACTGCCAAATTCCCCGGCGACATCAGCCACAGCGGCGACTTGCGCGAGCAACTGACCGCTGCCGAAACCTTCCTGCAATTACTCAAGCCGTTAGGCGAACGTGTTTCGCCGCTGTGGCTGCAACTGTCGAAAAGCTTCACGCCGCAGCGTCTGCCGGAGCTCGCGGCGTTTATCGATGCACTGGATTGCCCGCTTGCGGTCGAGGTGCGCAATGAACAGTTCTTCGCCAAGGGCGAGAGCGAGCGTCTGCTCAATCGTCTGTTGCTGGATCGCGGTGTCGAGCGCATCTGTCTCGACCCGCGCGCGCTGTTCAGCTGCTTGTCGACCGAGTCCTCGGTGATCCACGCGCAGTCGAAAAAGCCGCGAGTGCCCACCCGTCCGGCGGCGTTCACGCAGTTTCCGCAGGTGCGCTTCATCGGCCATCCCGAGCTTGAGGCCAACGATGCGTTTCTCGTGCCGTGGGTGGCGAAGATTGCTGAATGGATCGAAGAGGGGCGCACGCCCTACGTCTTTCTGCATACCGCCGATAACCTGTTGGCAGCGAAACTGGCGCAGCGTTTTCACTCCCAACTGATGCAACGTTTGCCTGGCTTGCCCGCGCTGCCTGAGCTATACAGAGAACCCGCCGCCGAGCAGCTTGGCTTGCTCTGAGGCGGGTTTTTTCTGCCCGGGAGGCCGTCGATGAACGTCCAAGTCAGTCAACAGCAACGCCTCAAAGCCCAAGCCTTCAAAGCGCTGCATGATCGCCAGGGGATCTTCGTCATCCCTAATCCGTGGGATGCCGGCTCGGCGAAGATGCTCGCCAGTCTCGGTTATCAGGCCTTGGCCACCACCAGCGCTGGTTACGCGTTTTCCCAAGGCAAGCCTGATGGCGCGTTGAATCTCGACGAGACCCTGGCCAATGTCCGGGCGATTGTCGCAGCGACGGATCTGCCGGTGGCGGTGGATCTGGAAAACGGCTTTGCCGATGATCCGGTCGAGTCTGCGCAGAGTCTGTTGCGCGCCGCCGAAGCGGGCGCGGTGGGCGGGTCGATCGAGGACGCTTCGGGCCGTGCGGACGCGCCGATCTATTGCTTCGAACACGCCGTTGCACGGATTGAAGCCGCTGTCGCGGCGGTGCGCACCCTGCCGTTTCCCTTCATCCTCACCGCTCGCGCGGAAAATTACCTGCACGGCAACCCCGATCTTGACGACACCATTCGCCGTTTGCAGGCATTTGCCGAAGCCGGAGCCGACGTGCTCTATGCGCCGGGTTTGCGCAGCGCCGAAGAAGTGCGCGCAGTGGTGCAAGCGGTGGCGCCGAAACCGGTCAATGTGTTGATGTCTGGCGGTTTGAAACTGACCGTGCAACAGCTCGAGGAACTGGGCGTCCGGCGGATCAGCACCGGCTCGGCACTGGCGCTGGCGGCGTTCGGCGAGTTCTTCCGCGCGGCTGAGGAAATCCAGCAATCCGGCACCTTTGGCTTCACGTCACAGTCGATGCCGTATGCCAAGGCCAATCAACTCTGCAAGGACTGAGCATGGGACGTTGGCTGTTCTGGGGGGTGTTGCTCGCGATCGCTGGTGGCGCGGTGAGTGTCTGGCGTGGCTGGCTGGACGTGCCGCCGCAGTGGAACCCGTGGGCGCCATTGGACATAAAAGCCGCGCCCAACTGGCTGACCGGTTACAAACTCATGCGCCTGCGCAGCGATCCTGAGCTTTGCGCACAGGCGCTGAGCAGCTCGGATCTGCGCGTCAGCCCCCAGGCCGACAGCCCCGGCGCCAAGTGTCCGCTGGTCGGTGCTCTGCGGGTGCAGGGCGGTGGAGTGGCGCTGAGCAGCAGTTTCATTGCCAGTTGCCCGCTGGCGGTGGCGTACGCGATGTTCGAACACCACACCCTGCAACCGGCCGCGCAATCGGCTTATGGCCAGAAGATCGCGCGTGTCGATCACCTCGGCAGCTTTGCCTGTCGCAATGTCTACAACCGTGAGAGCGGTGCCCTCAGTCGACATGCCAGTGCCGACGCGCTGGACATTGCCGGTTTCCGTTTGGCTGGCGGACGCACGATCAGCGTGCTCAGGGATTGGCCCAAGCAAAACCAGGACGCAGAGTTTCTCCGCCAACTGCGCGACGGCGCCTGTGAGTCATTCAGTGTGGTGTTGAGTCCGGACTACAACGCCGCCCATCGCAATCACTTTCATGTCGATGTCGGGCGCTGGAGCGTGTGTCGCTGAGGATCAGGCGGCGAGGCGCAGGTTCTGCAGAACGATCGGGCGAGCCCAGCCGTTATCGAAGTCCAGAGCTTTCTGCTGCTCGACGATTTCTTCCGGCGGGAACGGCGGGTAAGGCTTCTGCAGCAAGTCCAGATCGAACTCGGCAATCGGCAGGTACAGCGGACGTTTCTGCGGCGCAGGGCCTGGCTCCGGCACTGGCTGGCCATTGTTGATCACAATCGGGCGTACCCAGCTGCTGTCGAAATCCTGTTGCTCTTGCTGGGCTTTGAGCTCTTCCGGCGGGAACGGTGGGAACGGCTTGTCCAGCAGCTCCATTTCGAACTCGGCGATCGGCAGGAACAGTGGCTCCGGCGGGCGAACCTGGGTTTCGACCACATCGCATTCGCGCTGGCTGACGATGTGCGCGTGCAACTCGCTGCCAACGGTTGGTTCTTCCGGGCTGTTCAGGTCAACCGGTGGAAACGTGCCACAGGCAGGCACCACTTCACTCGTCTGTTCGGCCAGAGCCTGGGCAAAGAAATCCTGCCACAGGTGACTGACGCCGCTCAGTGCTTGAGTGTTATGACGGCTGAAGTCGCCATGGGGCGAAACGTAGCCAATCGATGTGGGAAGAATGCCTGACATTTTTTTCGGTTGACGCTCAGCTCTGGCAAAATGCGCGTTGAATGGTTTATCGGCGGTTTTTGTCGATCCTTAACTTTTTTGAGCGTTTTTTCATGATCGAGTCACCCGCGGCCTGCCGCATCCATGTCCAGGCCCTCGCCCCGACGTTTCAAGCGCAAGCCGAACACTGGGCCGAACGTCTCGGCCTGCCGCTCGGCGAGGCCGACGGCGAGTTCGCCTTGCAGGTCGGCGAGCAGGGTTTGCAGTTGCAGCAGCTTGGCCCGGATGCGCCTGGACCGGTGCGGGTCGACTTCGTCGAAGGCGGCGCGGCGCATCGTCGTTTGTATGGCGGCGGCAGCGGCCAGATGATTGCCAAGGCTGTCGGCATCGCCCAAGGCGTGCGCCCGCGCGTGCTGGATGCCACGGCGGGCTTGGGCAAGGATGCATTTGTGCTGGCCAGTCTCGGTTGTGAAATGAGCCTGATCGAGCGTCAGCCGCTGATCGGCGCACTGCTTGAGGACGGCTTGGCGCGGGCGGCAGAAGATTTCGACGTGTCGCCGATCGTGGCGCGGATGAAATTGCTCAAGGGCAACTCCATCGAAGTGATGCGCAGTTGGGAAGGGGAGCCGCCGCAGGTGATCTATCTCGACCCGATGTTCCCGCATCGCGAGAAAACCGCGCTGGTGAAAAAGGAAATGCGCCTGTTCCGCCCGCTGGTCGGTGATGATCCGGATGCACCGGCCCTGCTTGAAGCCGCGCTGGCGCTGGCCACGCACCGGGTGGTGGTCAAGCGCCCGCGCAAGGCACCGTGCATCGAAGGGCCGAAACCGAGCCATGCGCTGGATGGCAAATCGAGCCGGTATGACATTTATCCGAAGAAAGCGCTGAAGCCCTGAGACCGCGTCGCCCCATTCGCGAGCAGGCTCGCTCCCACAGTAGGAAATGCATTCCAGTGTGGGAGCGAGCCTGCTCGCGAAGCGGTCTGCACAAGCACCGCAAAACTGTCAGGGTTTGTAAGCCCGCATAAACAACCCCACCACCTCCCGCACATGCCGCTCCGCTTCCTCTCCGGTCAGCGGCTCGCCGCAGCCGTACAACAAACGAAAATTTCCCGCCCCTTTGATCAGGCAGAAGAAGTGCTCGGCGGCGTTGCGTGGCTGGTCGATGCTCAGCGCGCCGGTTGCATGGATTTTCGCCAGCAGACCTTCCATGCCGTTGACCACGCGCTCTGGGCCGGCCTCGAAGAAGATCAGCGACAGCTTCGGGTCCTGACTGCCCAGCGCCATGATCAGACGGTGCAGGTTCACCGATTCATCGCTGTTGATCAGTTGGTGAAAGCCCCGGGCAATGTTCAGCAATACATTTTCCACCGCGATGCCGTCCGGCAATTCGAAGAACAGCGGCGGCAATTGTTCCTCGCATTTCGCGACGACGGCGGCGGAGAACAGCGTCTCCTTGTCGTTGAAATGGCTGTAGACCGTCAGCTTCGACACGCCCGCCTCGCTGGCCACCGCGTCCATGCTGGTGTTGGCGTAGCCATGGCAAAGAAACAGGGTTTTCGCCGCATCCAGGATCGCCTGGCGTTTGGCCAGATCCTTGGGGCGGCCCGGGCCGTTTGGAGCTGAAAGATTGTTCGACATTCTTCGCTTTTAATACTGGACTGGTGAGTTTGCTATTAATACCATACCCGCCAGTATAAATATTCCAAGCCTCATTCGCGAAAGGTCCGTCACCATGTTCCGCCATGCGTTGTCCTTTGCCGTGCCAGTCAGTCTGGCGTTCCTGTTATCGGCGTGCGGTCAGGAGGAGGTGACGAAAGTCACCGTGCGCCCGGCCATGGTGGTGCAACCCGAGCCTTCGGCGCAGGCGATGGAAAGTTATCCGGGCGAGGTGCGAGCCCGCTATGAGCCTGATCTGGCGTTCCGCATCGGCGGCAAAGTCAGCCGACGACTGGTCGACGAAGGCCAGCGCGTCAAAGCCGATCAGCCTCTGGCCGAACTCGATCCGCAGGATGTGCGCCTGCAACTGGAAGCTACCCGCGCGCAGGTCGCCGCCGCCGAGGCCAATCTGAACCTGGTCCGCGCGGAACGTGATCGCTATAAAACCCTGATGGATCGGCAGATGGTCAGCCGCTCGGCCTACGACAATGCCGAAAATCTATATCGCTCCGGCGAAGCCCGCCTTAAACAAATCAAAGCTGAATTCAACGTTTCGACCAACCAGGCCAGTTACGCGGTGCTGCGTGCGCCACAGGACGGTGTGGTGGCCAAGCGTTCGGTGGAAGTCGGTCAGGTGGTCGCTGCCGGGCAAACCGTGTTCACCCTCGCCACCGATGGTGAGCGCGAAGTGTTGATCAGCCTGCCGGAGCAAAGCTTCGGCCGCTTCAAGGTTGGTCAGCCGGTTACCGTGGAATTGTGGGCACAGCAAAATCAACGCTTCGCCGGGCAGATCCGCGAGTTGTCGCCGTCCGCCGACCCGCGCTCACGCACTTTTGCCGCGCGTATCTCATTCACCAGCGGCAAAGTGCCGGCTGAACTGGGGCAGAGCGCCCGGGTGTTTGTGCAATCGGCTGACAGTGTCTCGCTGTCGATACCGCTTTCCGCGCTGACCGCTGAAAACGGCGCGACCTACGTCTGGGTGGTCAACGGCAACAACACGTTGAAGAAAACCCCGGTGCGGGTCGGTCCGTTTGGCGAGAAAAGCGTGGCGGTGCTCGAGGGGCTCAATGCCAGCGACTGGGTAGTGGCTGCCGGCGTTCATGTGCTGCTCGACGGCCAGCAGGTGCGGCCGGTGGATCGCTCCAACCGTGTGGTCAATCTGGCGAACAAGGAGTAAGCCCCAATGCGCTTCAACCTCTCAGAATGGGCGTTGCGTAATCGCCAGATCGTACTGTTCCTGATGCTTTTGCTCGCCGTTGTCGGCGCGTTGTCCTACACCAAGCTCGGCCAGAGCGAAGACCCGCCGTTCACCTTCAAGGCGATGGTCATTCAGACCCGCTGGCCCGGCGCGACCGCGCAGGAGGTCTCGCGCCAGGTCACCGAACGCATCGAAAAGAAGCTGATGGAAACCGGCGAGTACGAACGCATCATGTCGTTCTCCCGCCCCGGTGAGTCCCAGGTGACCTTCATCGCCCGCGACTCGATGCACTCCAAGCAAATCCCCGATCTCTGGTATCAGTTGCGCAAGAAGGTCGGCGATATCCGCCAGACCTTGCCGCCGGGAATTCAGGGGCCGTTCTTCAACGATGAGTTCGGCACCACCTTCGGCAATATCTATGCGTTGACCGGTGACGGTTTCGACTACGCCGTGCTCAAGGATTACGCCGACCGCATCCAGATTCAACTGCAAAGGGTCAAGGACGTTGGCAAGGTCGAACTGCTTGGGTTACAGGACGAGAAAGTCTGGGTCGAGCTGTCCAACGTCAAACTCGCCACCCTCGGCTTGCCGCTGGCGGCAGTGCAGCAGGCGCTGGAAGAGCAGAACGCGGTGTCCACGGCGGGGTTCTTTGAAACCGGCAGCGAGCGCTTGCAGCTACGCGTCTCGGGGAATTTTCAGACAGTCGAAGAGATAAAGAACTTTCCGATCCGCGTCGCCGATCGTACGTTCCGTATCTCCGATATCGCCGATGTGCGTCGCGGTTTCAGCGACCCACCGGCGCCGCGCATGCGTTTCATGGGCGACGATGCGATCGGTCTGGCCGTGGCGATGAAGGACGGCGGCGACATTCTGGTGCTGGGCAAGGCGCTGGAGGGCGAGTTCTCGCGGATCCAGAAAAACCTCCCGGCCGGCATGCAGTTGCGCAAGGTGTCCGATCAGCCGGCAGCGGTAAAAACCGGCGTCGGCGAGTTCGTTCAGGTGTTGGTCGAGGCACTGGCGATCGTCTTGCTGGTGAGCTTCTTCTCTCTCGGTGTGCGCACCGGCATGGTCGTCGCGCTGACCATTCCGCTGGTGCTGGCGATGACCTTCGCCTGCATGTATTACCTCGGCATCGGCCTGCACAAGATTTCCCTCGGTGCGCTGGTGCTGGCGCTGGGTCTGCTGGTGGACGATGCGATCATCGCCGTGGAAATGATGGCGATCAAAATGGAGCAGGGTTTCGACCGCATTCGCGCGGCGAGTTATGCCTGGACCAGCACTGCATTCCCGATGCTTACCGGCACGTTGATCACCGCCGCCGGTTTCCTGCCGATTGCCACTGCGCAGTCCGGAACCGGCGAATATACCCGCTCGATTTTCCAGGTGGTGACCATTGCCTTGCTCGCCTCATGGGTGGCGGCGGTCATGTTCGTGCCGTATCTGGGGGAAAAACTCCTGCCGGATCTGGCGAAAATTCATGCGGCGAAACACGGCACAGGCGATGGTCAGCCGGACCCCTATGCGACGCCGTTTTATCAGCGCGTCCGGCGTCTGGTGGAGTGGTGCGTGGCGCATCGCAAGACGGTGATCGTGCTGACCGTGGGCCTGTTCATTGCCTCGGTGATGCTGTTCCGATTCGTCCCGCAGCAGTTCTTCCCGGCTTCGAACCGGCTGGAGTTGATGGTCGATCTGAAACTGGCCGAAGGCGTTTCTCTGGCCAATACCACCAGCGAAGTCAAACGCCTCGAAGCGCTGCTCAAGGAGCACGCCGGCATCGACAATTACGTGGCCTACGTCGGCACCGGCTCGCCGCGTTTCTACCTGCCGCTGGATCAGCAACTGCCGGCGGCGAGTTTTGCCCAGTTCGTGGTGCTGGCAAAAACCATCGAAGAGCGTGAAGCGCTGCGCAGCTGGTTGATCGAAACCCTCAACGAACAGTTCCCGGCCCTGCGTTCGCGGGTCACCCGTTTGGAAAACGGCCCGCCGGTTGGCTATCCGGTGCAGTTCCGCGTTACCGGTGAACACATCGAAGAAGTCCGTGCGTTGGCGCGCAAAGTGGCGGCAAAGGTTCGCGAGAATCCGCATGTGGTCAACGTGCATCTGGACTGGGAGGAGCCGAGCAAAGTTGTCTACCTGAACATCGACCAGGATCGCGCCCGCGCCCTCGGTGTGAGCACGGCCAATCTGGCGAAATTCCTGCAGAGTTCGCTGGTCGGCTCGACCGTCAGCCAGTACCGCGAAGACAACGAATTGATCGAGATTCTACTGCGCGGCACCGTGCACGAGCGCACTGAATTGTCGTTGTTGCCGAGCCTGGCGGTGCCGACGGATAACGGTCGCAGTGTGGCGTTGTCGCAGATTGCCACGCTGGAATACGGCTTCGAGGAAGGCATCATCTGGCACCGCAATCGGCTGCCGAACGTGACGGTGCGCGCCGACATTTACGGCAAGGAGCAACCGGCGACGCTGGTCAAGCAGATCATGCCGACGCTGGACCCGATTCGCGCCGAATTACCCGATGGTTATCTGCTGGATGTCGGCGGCACGGTGGAGGATTCCGAGCGCGGGCAGAAGTCGGTGAATGCCGGGGTGCCGATGTTCATTGTCGTGGTGCTGACCTTGCTGATGGTGCAGTTGCGCAGTTTCTCGCGCACGGCGATGGTGTTTCTGACGGCGCCGTTGGGGTTGATCGGGGTGACGTTGTTTCTGATGGTGTTCCGGCAGCCGTTCGGGTTTGTGGCGATGCTGGGGACCATCGCATTGTCCGGGATGATCATGCGCAATTCGGTGATTCTGGTCGATCAGATCGAGCAGGATATCGCTTCGGGGCTTAAGCCTTGGCAGGCGATTATCGAGGCGACGGTGCGGCGCTTCAGGCCGATTGTGTTGACGGCGCTGGCGGCGGTGCTGGCGATGATTCCGCTGTCGCGCAGTGTGTTTTTCGGGCCGATGGCGGTGGCGATCATGGGCGGGCTGATTGTGGCTACGGCGCTGACGCTGTTGTTTTTGCCGGCGTTGTATGCGGCCTGGTTTCGGGTGCGTAAGGAGGCTTGAGGTTTTTGTGTCGTGGCGGCCTTCGGGCCGACCATGACGTGGGGTTTTGGGTGTATATCCGTTGCTGTGGGTGTTGCTGATTACGGTTCCGCCCTTACGGCGGGTCACCTTTTTCAAACGCCAAAAAGGTAACCCAAAACGCTTGCTCCTGCGTTCGGCCCTCGCAGGCTCGGGTTCCTTCGCTGCGGGATCGATCCGGGCGCAGCGGCTACGGTTTGCTTCGCTGCACCTCCTTCCGCTGTGTCTGGCTGCGCCAGACGGTCGCTGCGCTCCCACGCCCGGATCAATCCCTCCACTCAGCCTTCCGACGTCGCCGGTGGATCAAGATCAAGAGCACTCGAGCTTGCGCTCATTGTTGAGTGGGGCGGCTTCGCCGCAGGTAGCTGCGCTGCTTGCTTTTCTGTGGGAGCGAGCCTGCTCGCGAAGGCGGTCTGACAGCCAATTCATTTCGAATCGCCAATTCACGCTGCCTTCCTACAGCTTTTTCAGAATCCTCCGATCTTGAGGCGCTGGCCGTCCAATGCTGTACTCCGGGTTCTGCTTTTCCGAGTCCTTGAGTCTGTCTGATGAAGAAACCACCGACATTAGCCGGCAGAACGGATCCTGTTTTCGACCTGTTGGCCCGCTCGCCACACAAGCAACGACTTGCGGATTATCTGGCGCTGCTCAAGCCGCTCGATGATCATGGGCGCTACTTGCCATTCGAGGCGTTGCGCTTTCGCTGGGCGGCAGGGTTGGACGCGAACCTTTGTTGGGCGTTGGTGAAGAAGGCGCGGGCGGCCCAGTACATTCATTTGTTGCCCTTGGGCGAGCCGGTGCAGTGGGGCAAATACGTGCCAACGCCGTTGGCGCAGAAAACCTTGGCTGTGGTGGATCGTTACGCCAGTACGGCCGCGCTGGATTACATGACCAGTCAGCTCGGCGAGCGGGCGCATTTCTCTTGTCTGCTCAATGACCTGATCGAAGACGAAGCCATCGCCAGTAGCCAGTTGGAGGGCGCGGCGACTACCACGCGCGTAGCCAAGGACATGCTCAAGCATCAGCGCCAGCCGCGGACGCCAGATGAGCGCATGGTCATGGGGAATTATCGAATGATGAATTTCGCTTGGGAAAAGCGTTATGAACCTCTGAGCATTGAGCTGATTGCAGAGATCCATCGAGTGGGTGTGGAGGGGATCGATGACGGGCAGTATTCCCCCGGATTGTTCCGGACCAATGATGAGGTGGTTGTTCAGGATGGTTCAGGCAACACCGTGCACCGACCACCTCCTGCTGCAGGATTGGTTGCGCGGTTGGCGAGGCTGTCCGCCTGGATCAACCGGCCCGCTGCCTCGATTCTGGACAAAAATTATCTGCATCCACTGACCAAGGCCGTGACGCTGCATTTCGCCATGGGTTATGAACATCCATTTCGCGACGGTAACGGACGGGTCGCGAGAGCCTTGTTTTACTGGTTCATGTTCAAACATGAGTTCGCGGCGTTTCGCTACATTGCGATCAGTCTGCTGCTGCGCAATGCACCGGTGAAATACGGACGCTCCTACCTGCACACCGAGGCAGATGAGCTGGATCTGACTTATTTCATCGAGTTTCAATGCGCGGTGATTTTGCGAGCCGTGGTCGGTTTTATAACTGTGTACCGCAAGAGTCTGGCAGACACTCAGGACTTTGAGCGCTGGCTGACGAGCTCTGGCGTAATTGCTCAACTGACGGAACGGCAGCGCGCGGTGTATCAGGTGGCTCAAAGCGGGGAGGCGAAGGAGTTTACGGCGAGCAATGTCGCGGAAAATTTTTCCTGCTCGGGTAGCGAGGCGGCGTCGATTCTGGAAGAGCTGGACCAATTGCAGCTTTTTGAGAGAAGGAAGATGGGGCGGGAGTGGGTGTTTTTTTTACGTAGTTCTTTACGTGGAGGCAAGCATGGGAGCGAATTGAATCGCCCCCATGTTGTAACGACTTAAAGCGTACCAAACACTTTCTTCGCCAGACTCGTCGCCGCAGCGGCCGGGTTCTGGCGGATGGTTTCTTCCTGTTTGCCGATCATCTCGAACAGGCCATTCAGCGCTTGCTCGGTGACGTAGTTCTCGACATTGGCGCTCTTCGCGTCCACCACGCCAAACGCAGCGGCCTGGCCCGCGAAGGCGTTGTACTTCTGCGCGACGCCGACCTTGTCGGTGGCTTGCTTGACGATGGGCAGGAATTTCGCGCGGATCTGTTCGCGGCTGGATTTGTTCAGGTATTGGGTGGCCGAATCATTGCCGCCGCTGAGGATGCCTTTGGCGTCGGCCACGCTCATTTTCTTCACTGCATCGACGAGGATTGGCTGGGCCTGGGTCACGGCGGATTCGGCGGCTTTGTTCATCGCGTTTTCCAGTTCTTCGACCTGGGCGCCCATGCCGAAGGCTTTCATCTTGCTCGCGGCTTTGCCGAGTTTGCCCGGCAGTTCGATTTTCACTTCGGGGTTATTGCTGAAGCCGCCCGGGGTGCCGAGTTGTTTCACGGCGATCTGGGCGCCTTGGGTCAGGGCGTCCTTGAGGCCGCCGGTGGCGTCTTGCTGGGACAGGTCGCTGAGCGACAGGGCCAGGGCGTTGGCGGAGATCAGCAAGCCGGCGCAGGCGGCGGCGAAGCGAAGGGTAGGGCGGCGCATGGCGTCTTCCTTTGGCGAGTGGATTAACGAACGGCGTCGACGCGGATTTTCAGCGGCTGCGGGTCGTTGCCGTCGAGTTGCACGGCGTGGTTTTCGGTGGTGATGAACATCAGCTCGCCGTTGACTTCAATGCGTGCGCTGATCGAATAACGATGGCCGGGTTTGACCTGCGCCGGATCGTAGCTCAAATGAAACGGCAGCGGCACCTGGCCTTTGATCGGGCCGTTCTGTTGGTCGAGGACGACGGCCGGTGCATCGGCCAGCGACACATCTTGCAGGCTCACGCTCAGAGTCGCGCTCGGGGGCAAAGCGATGCGTTGCAGGTAGAAGACTTCGCCGTCGAGGCTGGCCTTGCCGGCGGGTGTGGTTGATTGGCAGGCGCTCAGCAGCGTGGCGGCGGCGAGGGTCAGCAGTTTTTTCATGGGTGAATCTCCTTTCAATGTGGGAGCGAGCCTGCTCGCGAAAGCGCTGGATCAGTCAAACTAAATGGCGACTGACATTCCGTCTTCGCGAACAGGCTCACTCCCACAGGGGTAAGGCTTCAAGCCTCAGGCTGTGGCGTGATCTGATCCGCCGCATCTTCACTGCGGTGCAGCGCGACCTGGCGGATCGACAGGCGAATCTCCGCCGGCAACACGCGTTTGGCCGCGCCTTCGGCCAGCTCGCCAAGCAGTTCGTGGTAGCTGAGCTTGCCGGCTTCGTCGCGGCGCAGGACGTCGAGGTCGAGCAAGGTCTGGATGAAGTGGCGGAACAGGCTCTTGTCGAAGAATTCCGGCGCATTCAGGCCATGGAGGATCGACAGACGCTGGGCCATCACTGTGCAGAGGTCTTCCAGCTCTTCGGCGCTGATGCTGTTCTGGCCGCTGTTGAGCAGCAAAGATACGGTCATGTAGAACCGCTGCAGGGTCTGCGCGATGCTTTTCGACAGCAGCGTCAGCAGCACGAAATGCCGCGAACTCGGTGCCGGGCGCAGGTAAACGTCTTTCTCGAAACGCAGCAGGCCCTGCTCGACGAACGCTTCCAGCCACTGATCGATCACCGCGTCGAGTTCGTCCAGGCTCCAGCGGATGAACAATTCCGATTGCAGGTACGGATACAGCGCGCGGGTGTAGCGCAGGATCTGCTCGCGGCTCATGCGCGAGGTGCTCTGGAAGAAACTCGCCAGCAACGACGGCAGGGCGAAGATGTGCAGGACGTTGTTGCGGTAGTAAGTCATCAGGACCGCGTTCTGCTCGTCCAGATACAGAATCTTGCCCAGCGCATCGTTCTGCTCGGCGAGCAGATCCATGTCTTTCACATGCTCGATCAGCGCACGGCCGTCGCCTTCCGGCAAGGTGGTGTGCGGCGAATAAGGGACTTTGCGCAGCAGCGCGAGATACAAGTCAAGCACCCGCGCCATGGCTCGATCATCCAGGGCCAGACGCGTGGTCGACAGCAGGGCCAGCGCTACCAGATTCACTGGATTGATCGCCGCCGCTTCGTTGAGGTGCCGGGCGACTTTCTCGCCGAGGCGGTTGGTGGTTTCGTTGAGCCACGCCGGTTTGAATTGCGGGCCGAGTTCCTGCTGGCGCCAGTCCGGTTGCTCGGCGTCAAGGAATTCCGCCAGTTTGATCGGCTCGCCGAAGTTGACCGCGACCTGACCGAAGCGCTGCTTGAGCGCGCCGATCACTTTGAAAATATCGAAGATCGACTCTTTCTTTTTGCTCGCGCCGCGCAGCTCACCGAGGTAGGTGCGGCCTTCGAGCACGCGCTCGTATCCGATGTACACCGGCACGAACACGATCGGCATCCGCGACGAACGCAGGAAACTGCGCAGGGTGATCGCGAGCATGCCGGTTTTCGGTTGCAGCATGCGCCCGGTGCGCGAGCGCCCGCCCTCGACGAAATACTCCACCGGGAAACCTTTGGTGAACAGCGTGTGCAGGTATTCGTTGAACACCGAGGTGTACAACGGATTGCCCTTGAATGTGCGGCGCATGAAGAACGCACCGCCGCGACGCAGCAGGCTGCCGATCACCGGCATGTTCAGGTTGATCCCGGCGGCGATGTGCGGCGGGGTCAGGCCGTTGCGGAACAGCAGATAGGAAAGCAGCAGGTAATCGATGTGGCTGCGATGGCACGGCACGTAAATCACTTCGTGACCCTGCGCGACGTTCTGCACACCTTCGATGTGATTGACCTTGATGCCGTCGTAGATCTTGTTCCAGAACCAGCTCAGCACCACTTCGAGAAAACGGATCGCGGTGTAGGTGTAGTCCGAAGCAATCTCGTTGCCATAGCGCAGGGCCTGGGCCTTGGCTTTTTCCGGGGAGATTTTTTCGCGCTCGGCTTCGTCGAGGATCGCCTGTTTGACCAGCGGCTGATTGAGCAGGCCTTTGACCAGATTGCGCCGGTGGGAAATGTCCGGGCCGATCACCGCAGCTTTGAGGTTGCGGAAGTGCACGCGCAGGATGCGCTGGGCCATGCGCACGGTGCGCTCATGACCCTTGTTGTGATCGATCAGTTCGCGCAGGTGGATCGGCGCGGAAAACTGCACGCGGGTTTTACGCCCGAGGACGATAATGCTCAGCAGCCGGCGCAGGCGTCCGGTGACTGCCCAGCTGTCGGCGAACAACAGTTTCCACGGACTGTTTTCGCTGTCTGGCGACTGGCCCCAGAACACGCTGACCGGAATGATCTGCGCGTCTTCGGCAGCGTTCTGCGTCAGCGCGCTGACCAGGCGGGTGAGGGTCGGCGGCGCACCGCGTTTGTCCTGGCGGCCGAGCCAGTCCGGGTCCGGCGTCAAATAGAAAAACGCCGCTGGTTCGATGAGTGAACCCACCGACACCGCCAGCACCGGGCGTGGCAGACCGGCCTTGGTGCACTCGGTGTCAACCACCGCCAGATCGGTCAGCGAAGGGTTTTGCAGGACGTAGAACACCGGACGACTGCGGTCGAGGTTAAGAGTGAACGACGACTGATTGATGGTCTCGGAGCGAACCCAGAGATACAACAGGCGGCGCAGGGTGCCAAACACAAGACGGCGGAACGGGGAACGGGTCATACGGCTTCTGCGTGAGTGGATAAAACCGAGCAGGCGCTCGGGGCGGACAGTTTGCCGTATTAGGCGAAAATCGGCAAAAAAGCGCCGAAGTAATCTCCTGTTGAGAGTTTCCGCACCTGTCATATACTCGGCGCTCTGTTGCCGGTGCCCTGTCATGGACGTCGGACGCAGGCTGACGTTCCTCTAAGGCTTTCCTGCGAAAAGCCCGTTCAATAATAAAAAAGGAGTATGAACAGATGGCAACACGCGAAACCGGCAACGTGAAGTGGTTCAACGACGCCAAAGGCTATGGCTTTATCCAGCGCGACGACGGCGTGGACGTGTTCGTGCACTACCGCGCGATTCGCGGTGAAGGGCACCGCTCGCTGACCGAAGGTCAACAGGTTGAGTACGCGGTGATCACCGGCGAGAAGGGGTTGCAGGCTGAGGATGTTGTAGGCCTGTAACACAAACCTCCAGAACGCCAAAACCACTGTGGGAGCGAGCCTGCTCGCGAATGCGGTGTATCAGTCACCATTCATATCGACTGACACTGCGCATTCGCGAGCAGGCTCGCTCCCACATGGGCTCTACGTTGACCTGATTACACGGTCTTCCAGTTGATCTCTTCTTCTCCGTCTTCGCTGATGCGAATCCAGCGATCGGCGGTTTCTTCACCTTCTTCTTCGACCCACGTCCCCGGTGCGCAACGCACTTCGACGTTCAGCGCGGCAAAGGCTGCGCGGGCGCAGGCGATGTCGTCGTCCCAGGGGGTCTGGTCGCTTTCCAGGAACAGGCTGTTCCACTTGCCCACGGCTTTCGGCAGCCAGGTCACCGGCACGTTGCCGGCCTTGCACTTGTACGTCCGGCCTTTCTGTACCCAGTCGCTGCACGGGCCAAGCGCTTGGCCGAGCCAGGCGGCGATGGCCTTGTGGTCGACGTCGGCGTCTTTCAGGTAAATCTCGATGTCCGGTTGGCGCATGGATGTCCTCACTGCGGGTCTGAAAAATCCATTCGCGGATTTAGCCGGCCCCGGGTCTGTGCCCGAGACCAAAAGTTATTGAAGAACGAAATAATCGTAGCGCATCGACACGGTGGTCTCGAACGGCTCGGCCTGTTCGATCACCGCCGCACGACGCTCGGCACTGGCACGCCAGCCGTGAGGCGTCATCGCCAACAGGTTGGCGCGGTCCTCGGGCTTGTCCAGGGTCAGCTTGAATTCCAGGGTTTCGCTGTGCGCCAAAACCATGCCTTCCGGCACCAGGGCCAGGTGCTTGTCGTCGGTGTACTCGCGCACTTCGTCGTACAGGCGTTCGCGCAATTCCATCAGATGGCCACGGGTCGGGCCGACTTTCATCAGGCCGCCGCCGACGCTGAGCAGACGCTTGGCTTCCTCCCAATCCAACGGACTGAAGACGCTGGCGAGAAACTGGCAACTGCCTGAAGCCAATGGCACGCGGGCCATGCTGGCAATCAACCAGGTAATTGCCGGGTTGCGCTTGCAGGCGCGTTTGACGGCTTCACGGGAAATGTCCAGTGCATAGCCATCCGCATTGGGCAAAGCTTCGGCGATTTGCGCGGTGTAGTAACCCTCGCCACAACCGATATCGACCCAGCGCTCCGGCGCATAACTCGCCGCCAATTCAGCCAGACGCTTTGCCACTGGCGCGTAATGCCCGGCGTTGAGGAAATCACGCCGCGCCTCGACCATGGCCTGATTGTCGCCCGGGTCGCGGCTGTTCTTGTGCTGCACCGGCAACAGGTTCAGATAACCCTGGCGCGCACGGTCGAACCGATGCCCAGCGGGGCAGACCACGCCGTTGTCCACCGCATTGAGCGGCTCACTGCAGATCGGGCACGCGAGCATCAGGCGAGCAACTTGATCAGGGTCTGGTAATAGATTTCCGTCAGCACGTCGAGATCGGCTGCCAGCACGCGCTCGTTGACCTGGTGGATGGTCGCGTTGACCGGGCCAAGTTCAACCACTTGCGTGCCCATGGTCGCGATGAAGCGGCCATCGGAGGTGCCGCCGCTGGTCGACGCCTTGGTCTCGCGACCGGTGATGTCCTTGATGCTCGACGATACCGCATCGAGCAGCGCGCCCGGTTCGGTGAGGAACGGCAGGCCGGACAGCGCCCAGTCGATGTGCCAGTCCAGACCATGCTTGTCGAGAATATCGGCAACGCGTTTCTGCAGGCCTTCGACGGTCGATTCGGTGGAAAAACGGAAGTTGAACACCGCCACCAGATCACCCGGGATCACATTGGTCGCGCCGGTGCCGGAATTGAGGTTGGAAATCTGGAAACTGGTCGGCGGGAAGAAATCGTTGCCGTGGTCCCAGTGCTCGGCGGCCAGCTCTGCCAGCGCCGGAGCGGCGAGGTGGATCGGGTTCTTCGCCAGATGCGGGTAGGCCACGTGGCCCTGCACGCCTTTGACCGTCAGCTTGGCGCCGAGGGAACCGCGACGGCCGTTTTTCACCACATCGCCGACCAGCGTAGTGCTCGACGGCTCGCCAACGATGCACCAGTCCAGACGCTCCTTGCGCGCGACCAGACGTTCGACCACAGCCTTGGTGCCGTGATGCGCCGGGCCTTCTTCATCGCTGGTGATCAGGAAAGCGACCTTGCCTTTATGGTTCGGATAGTCGGCTACGAAACGTTCAGCGGCGACGGTCATCGATGCCAGGCTGCCTTTCATGTCTGCCGCGCCACGGCCGCAGAGCATGCCATGTTCGTCGATCACGGCATTGAACGGATCGATCTGCCATGCGGTAACCGGACCGGTCGGCACCACGTCGGTGTGACCGGCGAAGCACAGCACCGGACCGTCGTTGTTGCCGTGAGTGGCCCAGAAGTTATCCACATCTTCGATGCGCATCGGCTCCAGGGTGAAACCGGCATCGCCCAGGCGCTGCATCATCTGCTTCTGGCAGTCGGCATCGACCGGGGTCACGGAAGGACGGCGGATCAGGTCGATGGCCAGTTGAAGGGTCGGCGATAGGTCGGCGTGGGCCGTCATGGAAAACTCCGGGATCATGGGGTGTGAGCTTGGGCTTCTCATGTGGGAGCGAGCCTGCTCGCGAAAGCGGTCTACCAAGCACCTTAAAGGTTGAATGTTACAACGCCTTCGCGAGCAGGCTCGCTCCCACAAGGGACAGGGGTGGTCAGTCAGACCGGTTATCACGCCAAGCCCCGCAAAATGGCGGTTATCTTAAAGCAAAACGGCGACCATTGGCCGCCGTTTAGTGCTGCGTTGCGGATTTAGACGACCGGTGCCGGCTCAGCCTTGGCCACAGGTTTGGGCAGCGACGACAGGAACGCCATGATCAGCGCCGCCAGATACGGCAGCGACTGCACCAGCAACATGGTTACCCAGAAGCGCATGTCATTGCTCGGAATGCCCTGCACCAGGAAAATCCCCAGCGCCGCACCCCACAGCAACAGCATGATGAACAGCTCCTCGCGAGCCTCGCTGATCGCCACCCAGAAACCGTGGTTGTCAGCGTTTTTCGGCGTGCGGAAAAACGGAATGCTGCTGGTGAAGAAACCGTACAGCACCGCCTTGGCGATGGTGTGCGACAACGCCAGCCCGGCCAGTGCCGCGCAGAACGCATCTTTCAGATTCACGCCGACGGCGCGACGGTAGAGGAAGATGATCTTGCCGACCTTGAACACGAACAGCGCCAGCGGCGGGATTGCGAAAATCAGCAACGGTGGATCGACCCGTTGCGGCACGATGATCATCGCCGCCGACCACAACAGCGCGCCAACGGTGAAGAAGATGTTCATGCCATCGGCAACCCACGGCAGCCAACCGGCGAGGAAGTGATAACGCTGACCACGGGTCAGTTCGGTGTCCTTGCCGCGCAGCAGGCTGCGGGTGTGGCGCTTGATGATCTGGATCGCGCCATAGGCCCAGCGGAAACGCTGTTTCTTGAAGTCGATGAAGGTATCCGGCATCAGGCCCTTGCCGTAGCTGTCGTGGTAATACGCCGCCGACAGGCCTTTCTCGAACACGCGCAAACCGAGTTCGGCGTCTTCACAGATGCACCAGTCAGCCCAGCCCAATTCTTCCAGCACGGAACGGCGGGTCATGGTCATGGTGCCGTGCTGAATGATCGCGTCACGGTCGTTGCGAGTGACCATGCCGATATGGAAGAAGCCCTTGTATTCGGCGTAGCAGAGCTTCTTGAAGGTGCTTTCGTTCTGGTCGCGATAATCCTGCGGTGACTGCACCACGGCGATTTTCGGGTCGGCGAAGTGCGGCACCATGTGCTTGAGCCAGTTCGGGTGCACGCAGTAATCGGAGTCGATCACGGCAATGACTTCGGCATCCTTGGCGGTGTGCGGGATCAGATAATTCAGCGCGCCGCCCTTGAAACCGGCCAGCGGCGAAACGTGGAAAAACTTGAAGCGCGGGCCAAGGGTTGCGCAGTAATCGCGCACCGGTTCCCACACCGCCGGATCCTTGGTGTTGTTGTCGATGATCAGGACTTCGAAATCCGGATAGTCGAGCGCGGCCAGGGCATCGAGGGTCTGTTTGACCATCTCTGGCGGCTCGTTGTAGCACGGCACGTGGATCGACACTTTCGGCCGGTAGTCGGAATCGCCCAGCACCGGCAGGAATTCCCGCCGGCGCTTGTGAATCCACACCGCTTCGGCCAGTTCATGGGCCTCGGTGAGCAGGACGATGAATACCCCGAGCGCACCGAGCGCCAGGAGGAATCCGACCGTGAGGCTGAACCACGTGCTGTATTGCTGGCTGTAGTCGTAACCGATGTACACCAGCACCGAGCCGCAGAGGAACGCGATAAAGGTCAGGAACGTACGACCGCGCTGGCGCAGGGCCGAGCCGTCGATCATCAGCAGGGTCAGCGACAGCAGCGCCAGCACCACCGAGCCGATGGCCAGCACGCGCCATTGTGGAATCGCCACCACCGGGCCTTCGAAATTGAATTTCTGCTGACGCGCGGCGTTGAACACGCCCCAGTAGGCGCCGACCGAACCTTCGTCGCTGGCCTTCCACGGTTGGTCAAACGCTTCGATCACGAAGTAGTTGAAGCCTTGGCGATTGAGCTTGTTGACCAGTGTGCGCAGGTAAATCGCCTGATCTGCCGGCGAGGCATCGGCGCCACCGCGCATGCGACCGTTGCTCGGCCAGCCTACCTCGGACAGCAGCAGCGGTTTTTTCGGAAAGAGTTTTTTCAGATCGCGGGCGCGGTCGAAGACGAACTGGCCGGCCTTGTCCACCGGAATGAATTCCCAGTAGGGCAAGACGTGGGCGGCGATCAAATCGACATGTTTGGCCAGTTGCGGGTATTTCTCCCAGATGTGCCATTGCTCGGAAGTGGTCACCGGTACTTTGACCGCAGCGCGCACTCGATCCAGCAGAACGATCAGGGCTTCCGGGGTGATTTCTTCACGAAACAGCGCTTCGTTGCCGACCACCACGCGCACGACGCTGCGCGAGGTGTTGGCCAGTTCGATGGCTTTGGTGATTTCCCGTTCGTTGCGTTCCTGGTCCGGGCTGATCCAGATACCGAGGGTGACGCGCAGGCCGAATTCCTCCGCCAGTTTCGGGATGTCTCCCAGCGAACCGTCGACCGAATAGATACGGATGTTGTCGGTCAGCTTGCTCATGATTTCCAGGTCACGGCGCATTTCATCGTCAGACGGATACTGATCCTTCTGTGGGAATTGGCCTTGCTGGAATGGCGAATACGAGAAGCCGGAGATTTGCTGCGGCCAGTTCGGCGCCGTGACCGGGCGATTGACCAGCGCCCAGAAACCGGTGAACAAGGCAGCGATGGCCAGCACCACCACCAGGTTGAGTCCAAATTTACGCGATGACATAGCTGTTTCGGGTTCCAAAGGCTGTGGAACGAAGGATCGGTCGGATAGACGCCCGAGGGGCGCGCATCCTACACCGGCGGTTAACCAGTCGTACAACTGACGGGAAAATGCCTGACATTGGGCAGCCGTCTCTGACTTAAGTTCTTACACTTGTCGCTTGCAGCTTAAAACTTGTCGCTGCGTAGCCCTATAATGCGCGCCGGTTTTTGGGGTAATGGTCATGAGTACAGAAGATCCGCGGTTTGCAGGCATCGCCCGGTTGTATGGCATCGAGGGCCTGGAACGCTTGCGCGCCGCCCATGTGGCGATCGTCGGCGTTGGTGGCGTCGGTTCCTGGGCGGCGGAAGCCATGGCCCGTTGCGGAGTTGGCGAGATTTCGTTGTTCGACCTCGACGACGTCTGCGTCAGCAATGCCAACCGTCAGTTGCACGCCTTGGACAGCACTGTCGGCAAACCCAAGGTCGAGGTGATGGCCGAGCGCCTGCGCGGGATCAACCCCGATTGCACGGTGCACGCCGTGGCCGATTTCGTCACCCGCGACACCATGGCCGAATACATCACGCCGAACATCGACTGCGTGATCGACTGCATCGATGCGGTGAACGCCAAAGCGGCGCTGATCGCCTGGTGCAAACGCCGCAAGATCCAGATCATCACCACCGGCGGCGCGGGCGGGCAGATCGACCCGACGCTGATTCAGGTTTGCGACTTGAACCGCACCTTCAACGATCCGCTGGCCTCGAAAGTCCGTTCGACGTTGCGCCGGGACTACGGCTTCTCCCGCACCGTGACCCGTCACTACAGCGTGCCGTGTGTGTTTTCCACCGAACAGCTGCGCTACCCGAAACCGGATGGCAGCATTTGTCTGCAGAAAAGTTTTGTCGGCGACGGCGTGAAGCTCGACTGCGCCGGCGGGTTTGGCGCGGTGATGATGGTTACCGCGACATTTGGCATGGTCGCGGCGACCAAGGCTGTGGACAAGATTGTGGCGGGGGTGCGGCGCCCTTCGGACCGGGTCAAGCCTCAAGCCTGAAGGTATTAATGAGGGCCTCTTCGCGAGCAGGCTCGCTCCCACAGGGAAATGCATTTCCATTGTGGGAGCGAGCCTGCTCGCGAAGGCGATTAGCGCGCCAACTCATTCATCCGCTGGAGCACCGCATTCAGGCCATTACTGCGCGAAGGCGACAACTGCCGCGACAGTCCCAGCTGATTGAACCACTCCGGCAGATCCACCTGCTGCAACTCCGCCGCCGACAAGCCATTGACCCGCAACAGCAGCAACGCCACCAACCCGCGAATCATCCGCGCATCGCTGCTCGCCTTGAACTGCCAGTGCCCGTCGCGCAAATCCCCGACCAGCCACACCTGACTTTCACAGCCGTGCACCCGATTGGCCTCGCACTTTTGCGCGTCATCCAGCGCCGGCAAGCGATCGCCAAACTGCATTAACAGCCGCGCGCGCTGTTCCCAGCCCGCCGTATTCTGAAACGTCTGCAGCGCTTCGGCCGCTTCAATCGGCAAGCTCATCGCAACAACTCCAGCGCCTGATCCAGCGCCTCGAAAAAGCGCTCCAGATCTTCCGAGTCGTTATACAGCGCCAACGACACGCGAATTGCGCCGGCCAGTTCGAAGCTTTTCATCAACGGCATGGCGCAGTGATGCCCGGCGCGTACGGCGATGCCTTGTTCGGTGAGCAGATGCGCCAGATCAGCGTTGTGCACGCCTTCAACGACAAAACTGGCCAGTGCCAGTTGCGGCTTGCCGAGCAGGCGAATGCCATTGCGGGCAGCGAGGCCGCGCAACAGATAGTCGTGCAGCGCCGCTTCATGGGCAGATACGGCGTCCTGATCCAAACCGGCCAAGTAGTCGAGGGTCGCTCCGAGGCCGATGACACTGGCGATTGGCGGTGTGCCAGCCTCGAACCCCAACGGCGCCGGGCGGAAGCGCGAATCCTGATAGTTGGCGTCCAGCACCATCTCGCCGCCGAACTGCCATGGCTGCAATTGCTCCAGCGCAGCGTTGCGTCCGAACAGCACGCCCAGTCCCTCAGGGCCGTAGAGTTTGTGGCTGGAAAACACATAGAAGTCGCAACCCAGCGCCTGCACATCATGCCGGCCGTGCACCACGCCTTGCGCGCCATCGACTACCGTCAGCGCGTTCTGCGCCTTGGCCATGCCGAGCAAAGCGGTCAGCGGTTGCCAGGCACCAAGGACGTTGGACAGCTGACTGACCGCCAGCAAACGCGTGCGCGGGCCGATCAGATGCACGGCAGCGGCGAGGTCGATCAGGCCGTCGGCATCCAGCGGCAGGATCACCAGTTTCAGGTTGCGGCGTTGCGCCAGTTGCTGCCACGGCAACAGGTTGGCGTGATGCTCCAGAGCGCTGATGACAATCTCATCGCCCGGCTCGAACAAATGTTCAAGACCGTAAGCCAGCAGATTCAAGGCACTGGTGGCGCCGTGCGTGAAAATTATCTGCCCGCTGTCACCGGCATTCAGCCACTGGCCAACCTTGCGCCGGCTGTCTTCGAACGCTTGTGTCGCGTGGGCACCGGGCAGGTGTTGCGCACGATGCACATTGGCCGCGCCGTTGGCGTAGTAATGCGTCAGTGCGTCGAGCAGGGCCTGGGGTTTTTGCGTGGTGGCGGCGTTGTCCAGATAGGTCTGGTCTTGCCGTTGCAGCGCGGCGATGGCCGGGAAATCGGCGCGCCACGGGGAGGGGATCATCATGGGTTCAGCCCTGTGAAATTGGGCGGGGTGTACGCCAAACCTTGTGGGAGCGAGCCTGCTCGCGACAGCGTCCTTGAGGACGCCAGAAGCTTCGCGAGCAGGCTCGCTCCCACAGGAGGTCGATGTGCTGCTTAGTTGTGAGCGTGCAGCGCTTCGTTCAGTTCGATCGCCGATTTGTGGGTCTTGCATTCCACAGCACCGGTTTCCGAATTACGACGGAACAGCAGATCAGTCTGACCAGCCAGCTCGCGCGCCTTCACAACCTTGACCAGATTGTTGTTTTCGTCGAGCAGCGCAACCTTGGTGCCAGCGGTCACGTACAGGCCCGACTCCACAGTGTTGCGGTCGCCCAACGGAATACCGATACCGGCGTTGGCGCCGATCAGGCAGCCTTCACCGACCTTGATCACGATGTTGCCGCCGCCCGACAGGGTACCCATGGTCGAGCAACCGCCGCCCAGGTCCGAACCCTTGCCGACGAATACGCCAGCGGAAACGCGGCCTTCGATCATGCCCGGGCCTTCGGTGCCGGCGTTGAAGTTGATGAAACCTTCGTGCATGACGGTGGTGCCTTCGCCGACGTAGGCGCCCAGACGCAGACGTGCGGCATCAGCGATACGCACGCCGGCCGGTACCACGTAGTCGGTCATCTTCGGGAACTTGTCCACGGAGAACACTTCCAGCAGTTCGCCGCGCAGACGCGCTTCGAGTTGCATTTCCGCCAGTTCGCTCAGGTCGATCGCGCCCTGGCTGGTCCACGCCACGTTCGGCAGCAGCGGGAAGATACCGGCGAGGCTGACGCCGTGCGGCTTGACCAGACGGTGCGAGAGCAGATGCAGCTTGAGGTAGGCCTCAGGCGTGGAGGTCAGTTGCGCGTCTTCGGCCAGCAGCGTGGCAACCAACGGCTTGTGGCTTTCAGCCAGGCGAGTCAGCAGCTTGCCTTGCACAGCGTCGATGCCTTTGACGGCTTCAGCCAGTTGCGCGGCCTGGGCGGTGGTGAAGGTGATGGCCTGGTTGCCTTCGGTGTAACCGAGGATCGGCGCGACCGCTGCGACCAGTTCGGCCGAAGGATTGAGCAGTGGCTGGGCGTAGAACACTTCCAGCCATGCGCCTTGACGGTTCTGGGTGCCGACACCAAAGGCGATGCTGAACAGGGAATTGGACATGTGAATACCTCTACAAAGAGTGACGGGCTGCTTACTTCAGAGCGGCCGCGTAGATATCTGGCTTGAAGCCAATCAGGGTTCGGTCACCGAGATCGAGCACCGGGCGCTTGATCATCGAGGGTTGTGCGAGCATCAGTTCGATGGCTTTCGCTTGGTCGAGATCGGCTTTGCGTTCGTCGTCGAGTTTGCGAAAGGTCGTGCCGGCGCGGTTCAGCACGGTTTGCCAGCCGTGCTCGTCGCACCATTGGGTCAGGTGCTCACGGTCAATGCCGGCGGTCTTGTAATCGTGAAAGTCATAACTGACAGCGTGTTCATCGAGCCAGGTGCGCGCCTTTTTCATGGTGTCGCAGGCTTTGATGCCGAAAAGGTGCAACGTTTTACTTGAAACGGCCAAGGAATCGCCCCCTTTACAGGTGCTGGAAAAAAATGGTGACGGATTATGCCATGACCGGACGGTTTCGTCGGCCACGGTTGTCGTAACGCTGTAAAACCTGTGGGAGCGAGCCTGCTCGCGAAGAGGCCACATCAATCAATATCTCTGTGTGCTGAACGACCGCTTTCGCGAGCAGGCTCGCTCCCACAAGGGTGTCGCTTGCGGTCGTGCGACATAGGTGCAACGGTCAGCCACAGCCTAAGGCGCTAATATGGCAGTTCAACGCTGTCGATCGCCTGAGATTTCCGTTTTATGCAAACTGCTTACACCGTCCTGATCCTGCTGATGCTGGTCAGCGTCTCGCGACTGGTCGGGCGGGTTATCCCGCTGCCATTGCCGCTGGTGCAAATCGCCGCCGGTGCCTTGCTCGTCTGGCCGACCCTGGGGCTGCACGTCGCCCTCGACCCGGAATTGTTCCTGTTTCTGTTCCTGCCGCCGCTGCTGTTTTCCGATGGCTGGCGCATGCCCAAACGCGCCTTCTGGCAATTGCGCGGACCGATCCTGACCCTGGCCGTCGGCCTTGTTCTGTTCACCGTGGTCGGTGCCGGCTATTTCATTCATTGGCTGTTGCCGACGATTCCGCTGCCGGTGGCCTTCGCCCTTGCAGCGGTTTTGTCACCGACGGACGCCGTAGCGGTTTCAGCGATTTCGCAGAACCGTCTCCCCACGCCGCTGATGCACATCCTCCAGGGCGAGGCGCTGATGAATGACGCCTCAGGCCTGGTGACCTTCAAATTCGCCCTCGCTGCAGCGGTCACGGGCGTGTTCTCGTTGACCAATGCCAGTCTGACCTTCGTCGCGGTGGCGCTCGGTGGTCTGGCGGTCGGCGTGGCGTTGAGCTGGCTGGTCGGACGCCTGCGCGCGTGGATGATCGCCCGTGGCTGGGACGATCCGGCCACTCATGTGGTGTTCATGTTGCTGCTGCCGTTCGCCGCTTACGTACTGGCTGAACGTCTGGGCGCTTCGGGCATTCTTTCGGCGGTGGCGGCGGGGATGATGCAAAGCTGGCTCGACCTGCTGCCGCGCCAGACCAGCACGCGGCTGCTCAACCGCAGCGTTTGGGCGCTGCTCGAATTTGCGTTCAATGGCTTGATCTTCCTGCTGCTTGGCCTGCAATTGCCAGACATCATCAAGGCCGTGGTCAGCCATGAGCCGACGCTGTGGCCAACGCTGTTCTATCGCTGCCTCGATGTGCTGGCGATTTTCGTCGCGCTGGTGCTGCTGCGCTTCATCTGGGTGCAGAGCATCTGGCGCTTGTCGGTGTTGCTGCGCCGACTGCGCGGCAAGGGCGAGCTGACGCAAGTGCCGACGGCGCGTTCATGCTGGTTGCTGACGGTGGGCGGTGTGCGCGGGGCGGTGACGCTGGCAGGCGTGATGTCGGTGCCGATGCTGATCGGCGCCGAGGCTTTTCCTGAACGCGACTTGCTGATCTTCATTGCAGCCGGGGTGATTCTGCTGTCGCTGGTCTCGGCCTGTATCGCGCTGCCCTTGCTGCTGCGCGGCATCGACAAAAGTCCCGACGACAAGCGTCGTCAGGAAGTGCGCGACGCCTGGCGCAAGACGGCCGAAGCGGCGATTCACTCGCTGGAAAGCGAAGAAGTGGTCCCACAGGATGCCGCTCAAGCAGCGCTGGCAGCGGAGCTCAAGGCGCGGATCATGTCCGAATATCGCCATCAACTTGATGTGTTCAACGATTCTGCCGAGGCTCAGGCGCTGGCATTCCAGATGGATCTGCTTGAGCGTCGCCTGCGTTTGAAAGCGCTGCGCGCGCAGCGTCTTGAGCTTTACAGCCTGAGCCGTCAGCACCAGATCGGCGATGACGTGTTGCGAGAAGTGCTCGGGGAACTGGATTTGAGCGAGGCCAATCTGGGCCAGGTCAAATAACCGGTTGAGCGCTTGCAGCAGGGGACTGCCGCAAGCGCTCCGTGATCACTTCTGGCGGGTGATGAAGTCACGAATCCGTTCGGCGGCTTCGACGCATTCCGCCAGCGGCGCAACCAGTGCCATACGCACACGGCCGGCGCCAGGATTGACGCCATCGACATCGCGTGAGAGATACGAGCCCGGCACCACGGTCACGTGTTCCTGCTCGAACAGATCGCGGCAGAACGCCGCATCATTGCCCTGCACATTCGGCCACAGATAGAAGCTGCCATCCGGACGCTGTACGTCCAGCACCGGGCTGAGGATGTTCAGCACCGCATCGAACTTCTCGCGATACAGCGCACGGTTGGCGCGCACATGCACTTCGTCATTCCACGCGGCAACGCTGGCCAGTTGGGTTTGCACTGGCATCGCGCAGCCGTGGTAAGTGCGATAGAGCAGGAAGCCCTTGAGGATGTCGGCATCGCCGGCAACAAAGCCTGAGCGCAGGCCCGGCAGGTTGGAGCGCTTGGACAGGCTGTGAAAGACCACGCAGCGCTTGAAGTCATTGCGGCCGAGTTCGACGCAAGCACTCAGCAGGCCCGGCGGCGGCGTCTGTTCGTCGAAGTACAGTTCGCTGTAGCACTCGTCGGCGGCAATCACGAAGTCGTACTGATCGGCGAGGGCGATCAACTTCTTCAAGGTATCGACCGGAATCAGCGCGCCGGTCGGATTGCCCGGCGAGCACAGGAACAGGATCTGGCAGCGCTGCCAGATATCCGGTGCTACCGCGTCGAAGTCCGGGTTGAAGCCGTTTTCATCCAGGCATGGCAGGTAATGCGGCTTGGCCCCGGCGAGAAACGCCGCGCCTTCGTAGATCTGATAGAACGGGTTCGGGCTGACCACCAGCGCATCGTCGCCACGGTTGACCACGGTCTGGGTGAAGGCGAACAGCGCTTCACGGGTGCCGTTGACCGGTAGCACATTGCGCGCCGGATCGATCCAGCCGTTCGGCACGCCAAAACGACGCTCGCACCAGCCGGCGATGGCTTCGCGCAGGGCCGGGATACCGAGGGTGGTCGGGTACACCGCCATCTGATCCAGATTGTTCGCCAGCGCTTCGGCGACAAAACTCGGCGAACGGTGTTTCGGCTCGCCGATCGACAGGGCGATCGGGCGTTTGTCCGCGTTCGGGGTCACGGTGCCAAGCAGGGCGCGGAGCTTTTCGAACGGGTACGGCTGGAGCTGGTTCAGAGCGTTGTTCATGGGGGCCTCTTTTAAATGCTCAAGAGCTTTCTGTGGCGAGGGGATTTATCCCCGTTGGGCTGCGCAGCGGCCCCAAAACCATCACTGCGGTTCAACTGAATGTCCGCATACACAGGTTTTACGACTGCTTCGCAGCCGAACGGGGATAAATCCCCTCGCCACAGGGGATTGTATGTACCGGAGGAAAGCATGGGCTGCATTCACAGGGATAAACGGGTGATTCAGATACTGATCCGCGAAAGTTTGATATCCGGTTCCTGATTGACGCTCAGCTGTTCGACGATCGCATCCTGCAAACGGCTGCATAGCAGCGGATCGGACAGCGGCTGGTTATGCGCGTCGGTGATGAAGAACACGTCTTCCACGCGCTCGCCCAGGGTCGCAATCTTGGCGTTCTGCAGCGACAGGTCGAACTCGAGGAAAATCCCTCCGACCCGCGCCAGCAGGCCCGGCCGGTCAGGCGCGGTCAGCTCTAGCACGGTCACTGGACGTTGGGCGTCGTTGTGGATCGTTACTTGCGGGGCGAAGGCGAAGTGTTTGAGCTGGCGCGGCACACGGCGCTGGATGATCGTTGGGTAGTCGTCCGGGTTGCGCAGCGCTTCGGTCAGGCCTTCGCGGATCTGCTTGATCCGCGCCGGGTTGTCGCCGATCGATTCGCCTTCGTTGTCGAGCACGATGTAGGTGTCGAGGGTGAACTGGCTGCTCGAGGTGATGACCCGGGCGTCGTGAATGTTCAGGTTGAGCTGGTCCATCGCCGCCACGGTTACGGCGAAGAAGTCATGCTGGTCCGGTGCATAAATGAAGATCTGCGTGCCGCCCTCGAACTCGCGCTGGGTGGTTTCCTTGATCAGCACCAGCGGCCCGCCATCCACCGGTTGCTGCAGGATCGCATCGCTGTGCCAGGCTACATCGCCGGCGGTGTGACGCAGGAAATAGTCATCGCCCAATTGCGCCCACAGTTGCTCGACGTCATCCGGGTCGGTGCCGCCGCGCACCAGAATGTCCAGTGCCGCGCTTTGCGTCTGGCGGATCTGCTCTTCGCGATCCACCGGATTTTCCAGACCCCGGCGCAGGGCTCGTTTGGTCTCGGTGTAGAGCTGGCGCAACAGGCTGGCGCGCCATGAATTCCACAGCGTCGGATTGGTCGCGTTGATGTCGGCCACGGTCAGCACGTAGAGGTAGTCGAGGCGCGTTTCGTCGCCGACCGCCTGGGCGAAATCGTGGATCACCTGCGGGTCGGACAGATCCTTGCGCTGCGCAGTGGTGGACATCACCAGGTGGTTCTGCACCAGCCAGACGATCAGGCGGCTGTCCCACACCGGCAACTGATGGCGCTGGCAGAACGCCTCGGCATCGACCGCGCCAATCTCCGAGTGATCGCCATGCCGGCCCTTGCCGATGTCGTGGTACAGGCCGGCCATGTAGATCAGCTCAGGTTTGGGCAACTTGGCCATGAGCTTGGCGGCCAGCGGAAATTTCTCCGAGACCTGGGTGTACTGCAGTTTGCGCAGGTGCTTGATCAAGTTCAGCGTGTGCGCATCGACCGTATAGATGTGGAACAGGTCGTGCTGCATCTGCCCGACGATAAAGCCGAACTCTGGCAGATAACGGCCGAGAATGCCGTAGCGGTTCATTCGCCGCAGATTGCGATGGATGCCGATCTTGCACTTGAACAGCTCGATGAACAGGCTGGTGTTGCGGATATCGTTACGGAAGTTGTCATCGATCAGATGACGATGTTCGCGCAGCAGACGAATGGTGTCGGCGCGCACGCCTTTGATTTCCGGCTGCTGGGCCATCAGCACGAAAATCTCCAGCATGGCGAACGGCGTGCGGCGGAACACGTTGTCATTGCGCGCTTCGATGTAACCGTCATGCAACTGGAAGCGCGAATTGATCGGTTGCGGCGGCGCTTCGTCTTCCGGGGCGAGGATGACTTCCTCGAAGTGCTGGATGATCAGATCGCTCAGTTGGGCGATGCTCATCACGGTGCGGAAATACTGCTGCATGAAGTTTTCGACCGCCTGTTTGGCGTCGTCTCCTTCAAAGCCAAGCAGGCCGGCAATGGTGCGTTGATGATCGAACAGCAAGCGGTCTTCGGAGCGGCCGGCGAGCATGTGCAGGGCGTAGCGCACTTTCCACAGGAATTCCTGGGACGAGGCGAGCAGGGCGTTTTCGCTTTCGACCAGAAAGCCTTCGCCGGCGAGGGCGCGCAGGTTCAGGGTGCCGTACTGTCTGCGGGCGACCCAGAGGATCGTCTGGATGTCACGCAGACCGCCGGGCGATCCTTTGACGTTGGGTTCGAGGTTGTATTCGGTGTCGTTGTATTTGTGGTGACGGGCCTTTTGCTCGGCACGCTTGGCCAGGAAGAACTCCTTGGCCGGCCACATGTGCGCGGTGCTGGTGACGTCGAGCATGCGCTGGCGCAAACGCTCGGGGCCGCAGATGGTGCGGCTTTCCATCAGGTTGGTGACGACGGTCAGATCGGCGCGGGCCTCTTCTGCGCATTCGTCGACCGAGCGCACGCTCTGGCCGACTTCCAGACCGATGTCCCACAACAGCGTCAGAAAACGCTCGATGGAATCGCGGAAAACTTCGTGGTCGGCACTGTCGAGCAGGATCAGCAGATCAATGTCGGAATAGGGATGCAGCTCGCCGCGACCGTAGCCGCCCACTGCCACAAGGGCGATGTCGGCGTCTTCGCTCCAGTTGAACTGCTCCCAGGCCTTTTGCAGGATATTGTCGACAAACCAGGCGCGGTCTTCGATCAGCCGGCGGATGTCGCGGCCATTGCGAAAACGCGTGTCAAGGACCTCGCGAGCCTGGCGGATCGCCTTCTTGAACGCCGCGATCGGACTCGCTTTAAGGGCCAGTTCAGCCTGGAACTGGCCGCGGTCGAAGAGTTCGGGATCCACCTGCGGCATCGATTGGCTTTCCTTCTATAGGCTGGGAGCGTTCTGGGTGTCAGGCCGAGATGCGCGCGATGGTGTCATCGCTGCGCAAGGTGAAGATCTCGTAGCCGGTGTCGGTGACCAGCAGGGTGTGTTCCCACTGTGCCGAGAGCTTGCGGTCCTTGGTAATCGCGGTCCAGCCGTCGCCGAGAACCTTGGTGTCGGCCTTGCCCTGGTTGATCATCGGCTCGATGGTGAAGGTCATGCCTGCCTTCAGTTCCATGCCAGTGCCGGCGCGACCGTAGTGCAGGATCTGCGGCTCTTCGTGGAAGACCTTGCCGATGCCGTGGCCGCAGAACTCGCGCACCACCGAGAAACCGTTCTTTTCCGCGTGCTTCTGGATCACTTCACCGATGTCGCCGAGGCGGCAGCCAGGTTTGACGATCTCGATGGCCTTGTACATGCATTCCTGAGTGACCTGCGACAGGCGCTCGGCCCAGACCGGCACTTCGCCGACGTGGAACATGCGGCTGGTGTCGCCGTGGTAGCCGTCCTTGATCACTGTGACGTCGATGTTCAGGGTGTCGCCGTTTTTCAGCGGCTTGTCATTCGGAATGCCGTGGCAGACCACATGGTTGATCGAAGTGCAGATCGACTTCGGGTAGCCCTTGTAGTTGAGCGGGGCAGGGATGGCCTGCTGCACGTTGACGATGTAGTCATGGCAGATCTGGTTGAGCTGATCAGTGGTCACGCCCGGTTTGACATGTTCGGCAATCATTTCCAGCACATCGGCGGCCAGTTTGCCGGCGACACGCATGCCAGCGATGTCCTCGGGGGTTTTGAGGTTGACGGTCATACAGGCTCTCTCTGCGCTCGGCGGCGCTTACGGATACGAATTGGGTGGCAAGCGTACATTTTGCGACCCTGAAAAACGCGATTCTAACAGACGAGAGGCGCAAATCCGCGCCTGCATGTCTGGCTTGTGTCTATACAATGGAGCCCATCGAGCCGATTCCAAGGGGGCTGCGCCCATGTCACTGGTGCGAATACAGATTCCGGGTTCCGTTTCTGCGCACCCTGTGGTATAAAATGCGCCGCTTTCCGGGGATGCCCCGAAAAGCTTAAATCCACACACGTGTCGACACGATGACCTGGGTGCCTTGGGCTTTATGCCTCTGGTTGGTCATTGGGATACGTGGAGGCCAAACCCGACTTATCAAGGAACTATCATGTCCCAAGTCAACATGCGCGATATGCTGAAGGCCGGTGTGCACTTCGGTCACCAAACCCGTTACTGGAATCCGAAAATGGGTAAGTACATTTTCGGCGCGCGTAACAAGATTCACATCATCAACCTTGAAAAAACCCTGCCAATGTTCAACGAAGCTCTGACTTTCGTAGAGCGTCTGGCCCAGGGCAAAAACAAGATTCTGTTCGTCGGCACCAAGCGTTCCGCTGGCAAGATCGTTGCTGAAGAAGCAGCACGTTGCGGTTCGCCGTACGTCGATCACCGCTGGTTGGGCGGCATGCTGACCAACTTCAAGACCATTCGTGCTTCCATCAAGCGTCTGCGTGACCTTGAAGTTCAAGCCGAAGACGGTACTTTCGCCAAGCTGACCAAGAAAGAAGCGCTGATGCGCTCCCGTGATCTTGAGAAGCTGGATCGTTCGCTGGGCGGCATCAAGGACATGGGCGGTCTGCCAGACGCACTGTTCGTGATCGACGTTGACCACGAGCGCATCGCGATCACCGAAGCCAACAAGCTGGGCATCCCGGTCATCGGCGTTGTCGATACCAACAGCAGCCCGGAAGGCGTTGACTACATCATCCCAGGCAACGATGACGCCATCCGCGCTATCCAGCTGTACATGGGTTCGATGGCTGACGCAGTTATCCGCGGTCGCAACAACGTTGCTGGCGGTACTGTTGAATTCGCAGCTGAAGAAACTCAGGCTGCAGCTGAGTAATCGACGCCCCTGGCGTTGACTCAGTAAGCAAAAAGGGGGCTTGGCCCCCTTTTTGCCACCTCGAAAACCATTTGTCGGCGCCCACGTCTGTATTTGTCATGTGCGGCAGCCAACATGGGTGGTTCGGGAAGAATTGAACGCCCGTTCGATCGGGTGGAATGGTTGAAAACCTATCCAAGAGGAATTTGAAAATGGCAGCAATTACTGCAGCGTTGGTCAAAGAACTGCGCGAGCGTACCGGCGAAGGCATGATGGATTGCAAGAAAGCCCTGGAAAAGGCTGACGGCGACATCGAAAAAGCCATTGATGACATGCGTGCTTCGGGCGCCATCAAGGCTGCGAAAAAAGCTGGCAACGTTGCCGCTGAAGGCGCAATCGCCATCAAATCGAATGACAAGGCAGCCGTGCTGCTGGAAGTCAACTCGCAGACCGACTTCCTGGCCCTGCAAGACGATTTCAAGAACTTCGTTGCTGCCAGCGTAGAAAAAGCTTTCGACGAAAAACTGACCGACGCAGCTCCGCTGATCGCCGCTCAGGAAACGGCTCGTGAAGCGCTGGTTGCCAAAGTCGGCGAGAACGTCAACATCCGTCGTCTGGTACGCGTAGAAGGTGACGTT
This sequence comes from Pseudomonas sp. LW8, assembly GCF_041956865.1. Classification (NCBI taxonomy): domain Bacteria; kingdom Pseudomonadati; phylum Pseudomonadota; class Gammaproteobacteria; order Pseudomonadales; family Pseudomonadaceae; genus Pseudomonas; species Pseudomonas sp. LW8. Next base: position 1,120,347 of record NZ_CP168138.1, read on the forward strand.
GTCGGCACCTACCTGCACGGTAACAAGATCGGTGTTGCTGTTGTCCTGAAAGGCGGTGACGTCGAGCTGGCCAAAGACATCGCTATGCACGTTGCTGCAAGCAACCCTGAGTTCCTGCTGCCTTCGCAAGTCTCCGACGAAGCGATCGAGCGTGAGAAAGCTGTGTTCCTGCAGCTGAACGAAGAAAAGATCAAAGGCAAGCCAGAAAACATTGTTGAGAACATGGTCAAAGGCCGTATCAGCAAGTTCCTGGCAGAAGCGAGCCTGGTCGAGCAGGCGTTCGTCAAGAACCCTGAAGTCAAGGTTGGCGAGCTGGCCAAGAAAGCCGGCGCTGAAATCGTTTCCTTCACTTACTTCAAAGTAGGCGAAGGCATCGAGAAGCCGGTCGACAACTTCGCTGAAGAAGTTGCTGCCCAGCTGGCTGCCGCCAAGCAATAAGACGGTTTTTCAACTGTCGCCCGAAAGAGGCTGCCCGCTAACGCGCGCAGCCTCTTTTCAGATGGGGTACCAATTTTTTATTTGGTTTCCACCCGGAACTGACTTACAAAGCCATGTTCCGATGGCGCTGCAGCAGCGCCAAGCTAGAGTGAACGCCAGCTGTAAACAGCTCGCAAAGAATTTTAAATACGCCGCAGGAGAGATTCGCAATGGCTCAGCAGGGCAGTGGTTATCAGGCTCGCTATAAACGCATTCTACTCAAGCTTAGCGGCGAGGCCCTGATGGGCTCGGAAGAGTTCGGGATCGATCCGAAGGTACTGGATCGCATGGCGCTGGAAGTCGGCCAGCTGGTCGGCATCGGCGTCCAGGTCGGTCTGGTCATCGGCGGTGGCAACCTGTTCCGTGGCGAAGCCCTGAGCAAGGCCGGGATGGATCGGGTCACGGGCGACCACATGGGCATGCTGGCCACTGTGATGAACGCCCTGGCCATGCGCGATGCGCTGGAACGTGCCAATATCTCGGCCATCGTCATGTCCGCCATCTCCATGGTCGGTGTGACCGATCACTACGATCGCCGCAAAGCCATGCGTCACCTGAACTCCAAAGACGTCGTGATCTTCGCGGCCGGTACCGGCAATCCGTTCTTCACTACGGATTCGGCAGCCTGCCTGCGTGCAATCGAAATCGACGCCGACGTAGTGCTCAAGGCCACCAAGGTTGATGGCGTGTACACCGCAGACCCGTTCAAAGACCCGCATGCCGAGAAGTTCGATCATCTGACTTATGATGAAGTACTGGATCGCAAGCTGGGCGTAATGGATCTGACTGCCATCTGCCTGTGCCGCGATCACAAGATGCCGCTGCGCGTATTCAACATGAACAAGCCCGGCGCCCTGCTGAACATCGTGCACGGCGGCGCTGAAGGGACTTTGATCGAGGAAGGCCAACAATGATCAACGAAATCAAGAAAGACGCCCAAGCGCGTATGCAGAAATCCCTGGAATCTCTGAACCACGCGTTCGGCCAGATTCGTACCGGCAAGGCTCACCCGAGCATTCTGGGTAGCGTCATGGTGCCTTACTACGGCACTGACACTCCGCTGAGCGGCGTTGCCAACGTCACCGTAAAGGACTCGCGCACCCTGCAGGTCGTGGCCTTCGAGCGCAACATGCTCGCTGCCGTCGACAAGGCAATCCAGAGCGCCGGTCTGAACCTCAACCCGACCAACCTGGGCGAGTTGCTGTTGATCCCGATGCCTGCCCTTACCGAAGAAACGCGCAAAGGCTTCACCAAGCAGGCCCGCAGTGCAGCCGAAGACGCGCGCGTAGCCGTGCGCAACATCCGTCGCGATGCCTTGGGCGAGTTGAAAAAACTGGTCAAGGACAAGGAAATCAGCGAAGACGAAGAGCGTCGTGCCATCGCCGATATCGACAAGCTGACCAAAGAATCCGAGGCCCAGATCACCAAGGCCACGGACGAGAAAGAAAAAGACCTGATGGCCGTATAAGGGTCGAGCTTTAAATGGACAAGACCAAGCAGACTGCGCCGTCCGCGGTGCCGCGCCATGTCGCGATCATCATGGATGGCAATAATCGCTGGGCGAAAAAACGCTTTATGCCGGGTGTCGCCGGGCATAAAGCGGGCGTGGATGCTGTGCGGGCGGTGATCGAGGTGTGCGCTGAGGCCAAGGTCGAAGTCCTGACCCTGTTCGCCTTCTCCAGTGAAAACTGGCAGCGCCCGGCCGATGAAGTCAGTGCCTTGATGGATCTATTCTTCAAGGCTCTGCGTCGTGAGGCCAAGCGTCTCAACGACAACAACATCAGCCTGCGCATCATTGGCGATCGCTCGCGCTTCCACCCTGAGCTTCAGGCGGCGATGCGCGAGGCCGAGGCCATGACGGTCGGTGCCAACCGCTTTGTCCTGCAGATCGCCGCCAACTATGGCGGCCAGTGGGATATCGCTCAGGCCGCGCAGCGTCTGGCGCGTGAAGTCCAGGCCGGGCATTTGCGCCCGGAGGACATTACCCCGGATCTGCTGCAGACTTGTCTGGCCACCGGCGATCTGCCGTTGCCTGACCTATGCATCCGCACCGGTGGCGAGCATCGCATCAGCAACTTCCTGCTGTGGCAGCTGGCCTACGCCGAGCTGTACTTCTCCGACCTGTTCTGGCCGGACTTCAAACACGACGCCATGCGCACTGCGCTGGCCGATTTCGCTTCGCGCCAGCGTCGTTTCGGTAAAACGAGCGAACAGGTCGAAGCTGGAGCCCGGGTTTAATGCTTAAACAACGAATCATCACTGCACTGATCCTGCTGCCGATCGCCTTGTGCGGGTTTTACCTGCTCAAAGGTGCCGGCTTCGCGCTGTTCATCGGTCTGGTAGTCAGTCTCGGTGCGTGGGAATGGGCGCGTCTGGCCGGCTTCACCGCACAATCGTTCCGCGTCGGCTTTGCCGCCGTGGTCGCCTTGATGCTGTTTGTCATGTACGTGCTGCCCGGGCTTGCGCCTTGGGTGCTCGGTGCATCGGTAATCTGGTGGGCGATTGCGACTTATCTGGTGCTGACGTATCCACGCTCGAGCGCGCACTGGTCCACAGCGGCGACCAAACTGCTGATTGGTCTGCTGATCCTGCTACCTGCGTGGCAGGGTCTGGTGCAGATCAAGCAGTACCCGCTGGGTAACTGGTTGATCATGGCGGTGATGGTGTTGGTCTGGGGCGCGGACATCGGCGCTTACTTTTCCGGGCGCAAGTTCGGCAAGCGCAAGCTCGCGCCGCAGGTCAGCCCGGGCAAGAGCTGGGAAGGCGTATACGGTGGTCTGGCGCTGAGTCTGGTGATTACCGCGATTGTCGGGCTGGTGCGCGACTGGACCGTGGCCGAGCTGCTCAAAGGCCTGATCGGCGCTGCAGTGATCGTCTTTATTTCCGTGGTCGGTGACCTTACCGAAAGCATGTTCAAGCGCCAATCCGGCATCAAGGACAGCAGTAATCTGCTGCCCGGGCATGGTGGCGTGCTGGATCGCATCGACAGCCTGACCGCGGCCATTCCGGTGTTCGCCGTATTGCTCTGGATGGCCGCACCGTGAGTCGTCCCCAGCAGATTACGGTGTTGGGTGCGACCGGTTCGATCGGTCTGAGCACCCTTGATGTGATTGCGCGTCATCCTGAGCGTTATCAGGTTTTCGCATTGAGTGGTTTCACGCGCCTCACTGAGTTGTTCGCGTTGTGCGTGCGTCATGTGCCGCAGTTTGCCGTGGTGCCTGAAGTGGCCGCAGCGCGCGGTTTGCAGGATGACTTGCGTGCAGCCGGTTTGCCGACTCGCGTCCTGGTAGGCGAGGAGGGCCTGTGTCAGGTTGCCTCCGCGCCCGAAGTCGATGCAGTAATGGCGGCCATCGTCGGTGCGGCCGGGCTGCGTCCGACACTGGCGGCGGTCGAGGCGGGCAAGAAGATTCTGCTGGCCAATAAAGAAGCGCTGGTGATGTCCGGCGCTCTGTTCATGCAGGCCGTGCGCAAAAGCGGTTCGGTACTGCTGCCGATCGACAGCGAACACAATGCGATTTTTCAATGCATGCCAGCGGATTTCGCCCGCGGCTTGAGCTCGGTGGGTGTGCGGCGGATTTTGCTGACAGCCTCTGGCGGGCCTTTCCGGCAGACACCGATGTCCGAGCTGGCGAATGTTTCGCCTGAGCAGGCGTGTGCACATCCGAACTGGTCCATGGGGCGCAAGATCTCCGTGGATTCAGCGAGCATGATGAATAAGGGCCTGGAACTGATCGAAGCCTGCTGGTTGTTCGACGCCAAGCCGGCTCAGGTCGAAGTGGTAATTCATCCGCAAAGCGTGATCCATTCTCTGGTGGATTACGTCGATGGCTCGGTGCTGGCGCAATTGGGCAACCCCGACATGCGCACCCCGATCGCCAATGCCCTGGCCTGGCCGGAGCGTATCGATTCCGGCGTAGCGCCACTTGATCTGTTCGCCATTGCACGACTGGATTTCGAAGCGCCCGATGAAAGCCGTTTCCCCTGCCTGCGTTTGGCCCGTCAGGCGGCCGAAGCTGGCGACAGCGCGCCGGCGATGCTTAACGCGGCCAATGAAGTGGCGGTTGCAGCGTTTCTCGACGGACGGGTTCGCTACCTGGAAATCGCGAGTATCATCGAGGAAGTCTTGAATCTGGAGCCGGTGGTGGCGCTGAACGATCTGGATGCCGTATTTACGGCGGACGCGAAAGCGCGATTGCTGGCCGAGCAATGGTTGAGTCGGCACGGCCGATAGTTTTTGCAACACAACGGCGACACGCGACACTGAACAGGATTGCGGAGAAAGTAGATGAGCGCGCTCTATATGATTGCCGGCACCCTGATCGCCCTGGGTGTGCTGGTCACCTTCCACGAATTCGGCCACTTCTGGGTCGCGCGTCGCTGTGGCGTCAAGGTTCTGCGTTTTTCCGTGGGCTTCGGCATGCCGCTGCTGCGCTGGCATGACAAGCAAGGCACTGAGTTCGTGGTCGCCGCGATTCCGCTGGGCGGCTACGTCAAGATGCTCGACGAGCGCGAAGGCGAAGTGCCGGTCGATCAGCTTGATCAGTCGTTCAATCGCAAATCGGTACGTCAGCGCATTGCTATTGTTGCCGCCGGCCCGATTGCCAACTTCCTGCTGGCGCTGGTGTTTTTCTGGGTGCTGGCGATGCTCGGCAGCGAGCAGGTGCGGCCGGTCATCGGCGCGGTCGAGTCTGGCAGCATTGCCGCCAAGGCTGGTCTGAACGCGGGTCAGGAGATCGTCTCGATCGATGGCGAGCCAACGTCCGGTTGGGCTGCGGTCAATCTGCAACTGGTGCGTCGTCTCGGTGAAAGCGGTGCGATTCAATTGCTGGTGCGCGAGCAGGGCTCGACCGCTGAGTCGCCCCGCACGCTGGCACTGGATAACTGGCTAAAAGGTGCCGACGAGCCGGATCCGATCCGCTCGCTGGGTATTCGTCCTTGGCGTCCGGCCTTGCCGCCGGTGCTTGCCGAGCTGGACCCGAAAGGTCCGGCCCAGGCCGCCGGGCTGAAAACCGGCGATCGCTTGCTGGCTCTTGATGGTCAGCCGCTGAGTGACTGGCAGCAGGTGGTTGATACCGTTCGTACGCGTCCTGATACCAAAATCATGCTGCGCATCGAGCGCGACAATGCTCAAATCGACGTCCCTGTGACCCTGGCGGCGCGCGGTGAAAGCAAATCGCCAAGCGGTTATCTGGGCGCTGGCGTCAAAGCCATCGACTGGCCACCGGAAATGATCCGCGAAGTCAGCTATGGCCCGCTGGCCGCGATTGGCGAGGGTGCCCGTCGCACTTGGACCATGAGCATTCTGACTCTGGATTCACTGAAGAAAATGCTGTTCGGCGAGCTCTCGGTAAAAAACTTGAGTGGACCGATAACCATTGCTAAAGTGGCGGGCGCTTCTGCCCAGTCGGGCGTCGCTGATTTCCTGAATTTCCTTGCTTATCTGAGTATTAGCCTGGGCGTTCTGAATTTGCTGCCCATTCCTGTACTGGATGGGGGGCATTTGTTGTTTTATCTGATCGAGTGGGTGCGTGGTCGCCCCTTGTCGGATCGGGTGCAAGGTTGGGGGATACAGATCGGTATCAGTTTGGTGGTCGGGGTGATGTTGCTTGCTCTGGTCAACGATCTGGGTCGACTGTAACGCTTCGCTGAATTGCGAATCTGCCGCATTTTGCGGCAGTTTGTTTATTGCCAGTTGGAATAAGAAAGGACTTCATGAAACGTCTGCTGCTAACTGCGGTTCTCACCGTATTGATGATCGCCGAAGTTCACGCCGAGTCCTTCACTATCTCTGATATTCGCGTCAATGGCCTCCAGCGGGTCTCCGCGGGTAGCGTCTTTGGTGCCTTGCCGTTGAACGTCGGCGAGCAGGCGGATGATCGTCGCCTGGTGGAATCCACTCGTGCGTTGTTCAAAACCGGTTTCTTTCAAGATATCCAGCTGGGCCGCGAAGGCAACGTTCTGGTCATCACCGTGGTCGAGCGTCCATCGGTCGCCAGTATCGAGATCGAAGGCAACAAGGCCATCTCTACTGAAGACCTGATGAAGGGCCTCAAGCAATCCGGTCTGGCCGAAGGCGAAATCTTCCAGCGCGCCACCCTCGAGGGTGTGCGTAACGAACTGCAACGTCAGTACGTCGCCCAGGGTCGCTACTCGGCAACCGTTGACACCGAAGTGGTTTCGCAGCCGCGTAACCGCGTGGGTCTGAAGGTCAAGATCAACGAAGGTACCGTTGCCGCCATTCAGCACATCAACGTGGTAGGCAATACGGTTTTCCCTGAGGAAGACCTGACCGACCTGTTCGAACTGAAAACCACCAACTGGCTGTCGTTCTTCAAGAACGATGACAAATATGCCCGTGAAAAACTTTCCGGTGACCTGGAGCGTCTGCGTTCCTACTATCTGGACCGCGGCTATATCAACATGGACATCGCTTCGACCCAGGTATCGATTACCCCGGACAAGAAGCACGTCTACATTACTGTCAACGTCACCGAAGGCGAGAAGTACACCGTTCGTGACGTCAAGCTCAGCGGTGACCTGAAAGTCCCTGAAGACCAGATCAAGTCGCTGTTGCTCGTGCAGAAGGGCCAGGTGTTCTCGCGCAAGCTGATGACCACCACCTCCGAGCTGATCACCCGTCGTCTGGGTAACGAGGGCTACACCTTCGCCAACGTCAACGGCGTGCCTCAGCCGCATGATGATGACCACACTGTGGACATCCTCTTCGCTGTCGATCCGGGCAAGCGTGCCTACGTAAACCGCATCAATTTCCGTGGCAACACCAAGTCCGAGGACGAAGTGCTGCGTCGTGAAATGCGTCAGATGGAAGGTGGCTGGGCTTCGACCTACCTGATCGACCAGTCCAAGACCCGTCTTGAGCGTCTGGGCTTCTTCAAGGAAGTCAACGTTGAAACCCCGGCTGTGCCAGGTGTCGACGACCAGGTTGATGTGAATTACGCCGTTGAAGAACAGGCTTCCGGTTCGATCACCGCCAGCGTCGGTTTCGCCCAGAGCGCCGGTCTGATCCTCGGTGGCTCGATCACCCAGAACAACTTCCTCGGTACCGGTAACCGCGTCAGCATCGGCCTGACCCGCAGCGAATACCAGAGCCGCTACAACTTCGGCTACGTTGACCCCTACTGGACCGCTGATGGCGTGAGCCTGGGTTACAACGCGTTCTATCGCACCACCGACTACGATGAACTCGATGCCGATATTTCCAGCTATGCGGTAGACAGCCTCGGTGCGGGCGTGAACGTTGGCTACCCGATCAGTGAGACTTCGCGTCTGACGTTCGGTCTGTCTGCCCAGCAGGACAAGATCAACACCGGTCGCTATACCGTTGACGAGATTTTCGATTTCGTCGAGAAGGAAGGCGACAACTACCTGAACTTCAAGGCCTCGGCCGGTTGGTCCGAGTCGACCCTGAACAAAGGCGTGTTGCCGACCCGTGGTCGTTCCCAGAGCCTGACCCTGGAAACCACCATTCCTGGCAGCGACCTGTCGTTCTTCAAACTTGACTACCGTGGTCAGCTGTTCCAGCCGATCACCGAAAACTACACACTGCGCCTGCACTCCGAACTCGGTTATGGCGATGGTTACGGTTCGACCGATGGTCTGCCGTTCTATGAAAACTACTATGCCGGTGGTTTCAACTCGGTTCGTGGCTTCAAGGACAGCACCCTCGGCCCGCGTAGTACGCCGAGCCGTGGTAACAACCCGGGCACTATTGCAGACCCGGACCAGGATCCGCTGCCGTTCGGTGGTAACGTCCTGATCCAGGGTGGCGTGGAAGTCCTGTTCCCGCTGCCATTCGTCAAGGATCAGCGTTCCCTGCGGACTTCGGTCTTCTGGGATGTCGGTAACGTGTTTGACTCGCAGTGCAAGGACACTACGAACGCCAATGGTTCGTCGTCCAACACCAAGTGCAACGACATCAGCCTGAGCAACATGGCCAGTTCCGTAGGTGTCGGCGTGACCTGGGTCACCGCACTGGGTCCGTTGAGCTTCGCCCTGGCGATGCCGATCAAGAAACCGGATGACGCTGAAACTCAAGTGTTCCAATTCTCCCTCGGCCAGACGTTCTAAGCGTCTGACCCAAGATAACGACAATGGATTTTGTAGGAGTGCATCGTGCGTAAGTTGACTCAATTGGTTCTCCTGGCCTCCGTACTGGTGGCAGGCCCGGCGTTCGCCGACATGAAAATTGCCGTGCTGAACTATCAGATGGCTCTGCTGGAATCCGACGCGGCGAAGAAGTACGCGGTGGATGCAGAGAAGAAGTTCGGTCCGCAACTGACCAAGCTGAAAACCCTGGAAAGCAGCGCCAAAGGCATTCAGGACCGTCTGATGGCCGGTGGCGACAAAATGCAGCAGGGCGAGCGTGAGCGTCTGGAGCTGGAATTCAAGCAAAAGGCTCGTGACTTCCAGTTCCAGTCCAAGGAACTGAATGAAGCCAAAGCCGTTGCCGACCGTGAAATGCTCAAGCAACTGAAGCCGAAACTGGACAGTGCCGTGGAAGAAGTCATCAAGAAAGGTGGTTTTGACCTGGTGTTCGAGCGTGGCGCAGTCATCGATGTCAAACCTCAGTACGACATCACGCGCCAGGTTATCGAGCGCATGAATCAGCTGAAGTAACCCATGACCGTGACTATCAGGCTCGGCCAGTTGGCCGAGCACCTCGGCGCCACCCTGCGTGGCGACCCCGAGACGCAAATTACTGGGCTAGCCACTTTGCAAGAGGCTGGCCCAGCTCAGTTGAGCTTTCTGGCAAATCCCCAATACCGCAAATACCTGGCCGGTTCTCAGGCAGCTGCACTGCTGCTCAAGGAGGCCGACGCTGAGGGTTTTGCCGGTAATGCCCTGGTGGTGCCGGACCCTTACCTGGCCTATGCACGCATCTCGCATCTGTTCGATCCAAAGCCAAAAGCGGCTGGCGGGATTCATCCGACAGCGGTGATCGCGGCGGACGCAGTGGTTGATCCAAGTGCCAGCATCGGTCCGTTCGTGGTGATCGAAGCCGGTGCACGCATCGCTGCACAGGTCACGCTGGGCGCGCATTGCGTAGTCGGCGCGCGCAGCGAAATCGGTGAAGGCGGCTGGCTGGCTCCGCGCGTCACGCTCTATCACGATGTGCGCATCGGTAAGCGTGTGGTTATTCAGTCCGGCGCAGTCATCGGCGGTGAGGGCTTCGGCTTCGCCAACGAGAAAGGTGTCTGGCAGAAAATCGCCCAGATCGGTGGCGTGACCATCGGCGACGATGTCGAGATCGGCGTGAACACCGCCATCGACCGCGGCGCTCTGGCCGATACGGTGATTGGCAATGGCGTGAAGCTCGACAACCAGATTCAGATCGCGCACAACGTCCAGGTCGGTGATCACACCGCCATGGCTGCGTGCGTCGGCATTTCCGGCAGCACCAAGATCGGCAAGCACTGCATGCTCGCTGGCGGTGTAGGTCTGGTCGGCCACATTGATATTTGCGACAACGTTTTCCTGACCGGGATGACCATGGTGACTCACTCGATTACCGAGCCGGGCGCCTATTCTTCCGGCACAGCCATGCAACCGGCGGCCGAATGGCGCAAAAGCGCGGCCCGCATCCGTCAGCTCGATGACATCGCGCGACGGTTAAAACAGCTGGAAAAGCGCGTTGGGGAAGTGACCCCTGACGGTAATGCTTCATCTGATGGCTGATACCATTTCCATATCAAGTGTGCACAGCCTCTGGACTGCCTCCTTGATTTGCTAGAGGAGTGCGCGTCAGTCGCGCTCCCAATCTTTACATAGGCTTTCCCCTGAAATGATGGACATCAACGAGATTCGCGAATACCTGCCTCACCGTTACCCGTTCCTGCTGGTGGACCGGGTGGTGGAACTGGACACTGAAGGCAAGCGAATTCGCGCCTACAAGAATGTCAGCATCAATGAACCGTTCTTCAATGGTCACTTCCCTGCGCATCCAATCATGCCGGGCGTGCTGATCATCGAAGCGATGGCTCAGGCTGCCGGGATCCTCGGTTTCAAGATGCTCGACGTCAAACCGGCCGACGGCACCCTGTATTACTTCGTCGGTTCCGACAAGCTGCGCTTCCGCCAGCCAGTCAAGCCGGGCGATCAGTTGATCCTTGAAGCGACTTTCATCAGCTGCAAGCGCAAGATCTGGAAGTTCGAATGCCAGGCTTCGGTGGACGGCAAGCCGGTCTGCTCGGCAGAAATCATCTGCGCGGAACAGAAAGTATGAGTTTGATTGACCCTCGCGCAATCATCGATCCGTCCGCCGTTCTGGCTGACGGCGTCGAGGTCGGCCCGTGGTCGATCATCGGCGCAGGTGTGGAAATCGGCGAGGGTACCGTGATCGGGCCGCACGTGATCCTCAAGGGGCCGACCCGCATTGGTAAAAACAATCGCATCTACCAGTTTTCTTCGGTAGGCGAAGACACCCCGGATCTGAAGTACAAAGGCGAGGAAACCCGCCTGGTGATCGGCGACCACAACGTCATCCGCGAAGGCGTGACCATTCACCGTGGCACCGTGCAGGACCGTTCGGAAACCACACTGGGTGATCACAACCTGATCATGGCCTATGCCCACATCGGCCATGACAGCGTCATCGGCAATCACTGCATTCTGGTCAACAACACTGCGTTGGCCGGGCATGTACACGTTGACGACTGGGCGATCCTCTCCGGTTTCACCCTGGTGCATCAGTACTGCCACATTGGCGCCCACAGCTTTTCCGGCATGGGCACGGCGATCGGCAAGGACGTTCCGGCGTTCGTCACCGTATTCGGCAACCCGGCCGAAGCGCGCAGCATGAACTTCGAAGGCATGCGCCGTCGCGGTTTCAGCGAAGACGCGATCCACGCCTTGCGTCGTGCTTACAAGACGGTCTATCGGCAGGGCCTGACGGTCGAGCAGGCGCTGGCCGAGCTGGCCGAGCCGTCTGCGCAGTTCCCTGAAGTCGCCGTGTTCCGCGATTCGATCCAGGCGTCGACTCGCGGCATCACCCGCTGATCATGGCCAGTCTGCGTATCGCGCTGGTGGCGGGTGAGGCTTCCGGTGACATTCTCGGCGCCGGCCTCATGCGCGCGCTCAAGACTCAGCACCCGACAGTCGAGTTCATCGGCGTCGGCGGTCCGCTGATGCAGGCTGAAGGCCTGACCTCGTACTTTCCCATGGAGCGCTTGTCGGTCATGGGGCTGGTGGAGGTCCTCGGTCGGCTGCGTGAGTTACTCAAGCGCCGCAAAGAGCTGATTGCCACACTGATCGCCGCGAAGCCGGACGTGTTCATCGGCATCGATGCGCCGGATTTCAACCTCAATATCGAACTCAAGCTGCGTCAGGCCGGGATCAAGACCGTGCATTACGTCAGCCCTTCGGTATGGGCGTGGCGGCAGAAGCGGGTGCTGAAGATCCGCGAAGGCTGCGATCTGATGCTGACCCTGTTGCCGTTCGAGGCGAAATTCTACGAAGAGAAAGGCGTGCCGGTGCGTTTCGTCGGTCACACCTTGGCCGATACCATTCCGCTGCAAGCCGACCGCGCCGCTGCACGCACCGAACTAGGCTTGGCCGACGGTCCGCTGGTAGCGCTGATGCCGGGCAGCCGTGGCGGGGAAGTCAGTCGCCTCGGTGCGCTGTTCCTCGACACCGCCGAACGTCTGCGCGGCATGCGTCCGGGCGTGCGCTTTGTCATTCCTTGTGCAAACCCGGAACGCCGGGTGCAACTCGAGGCCTTGCTTGCTGGCCGGGATTTGCCGGTAACCTTGCTCGACGGTAAATCCCACTTGGCCCTCGCCGCGTGCAACGCCGTGTTGATCGCCTCCGGCACTGCTACCCTTGAAGCGCTGCTGTACAAGCGGCCGATGGTGGTGGCGTATCGGTTGGCGCCGCTGACATTCTGGATTCTCAAGCGCATGGTCAAAAGCCCATACGTGTCGCTGCCCAACTTGCTCGCTCAGCGCTTGCTGGTGCCGGAGTTGTTGCAGGATGATGCGACTGTCGAGGCGTTGGCGCAGACGCTGTCGCCATTGATCGATGGCGGTGATGAACAGACCCGCGGCTTCGACGAGATCCACCGCACGCTGCGGCGCGATGCTTCCAATCAGGCGGCGCAAGCCGTCCTTGACCTGATCGGCAAAACACAATGAGCAAGACAAGCATGCAAATGGGCCTGGATTTCACTCTGGTAGCCGAAGTCGAAGAACTGGTCGCTGGTGTTGATGAAGTCGGTCGTGGTCCGTTGTGCGGTGCGGTGGTGACAGCTGCGGTAATTCTCGATCCGAACCGGCCGATCATAGGCCTCGATGACTCGAAAAAACTCACCGAAGCCAAGCGCGAAAAGCTCTATGACGAGATCTGCGAAAAGGCGCTGAGCTGGTGCATCGCTCGCGCCGAAGTCGAGGAAATCGACGATCTGAATATCCTCCACGCGACCATGCTGGCCATGCAGCGCGCGGTTGCCGGTCTGCACATTCAGCCGAAACTGGCGATGATCGACGGTAACCGCTGCCCGCATTTGCCGATGCGTGCCGAGGCGGTGATTCAGGGCGACGGCAAGGTGCCGGCGATCGCGGCGGCGTCGATTCTGGCCAAGGTCAGCCGTGACCGCGAAATGGCGGCATTCGAATTGATCTACCCGGGCTACGGCATCGGCGGCCATAAAGGCTACCCGACGCCCGTTCATCTGGAAGCACTGGCGCGGCTCGGCCCGACGCCGATTCACCGCCGCTCTTTCGCCCCGGTACGCCTGGCTTACGAGGCGCGGGAAAGCCTGACGCAGGTTTAGGCGCAAGGCTGATGTTTTATTCGAGGCCCGGTACAATCCGGGCCTCGTTGTCTCTATGTAACTGGACAGGATCACTATGCCGGCTTCATTCGTTCATCTACGCCTGCACACTGAATACTCCCTGGTCGACGGGCTGGTGCGGATCAAGCCGCTGGTCAAGGCGCTGACCGCCATGAACATGCCGGCGGTCGCGGTCACCGACCAGAACAACATGTGTTCCCTGGTCAAGTTCTATAAAAACGCCATGGGCGCCGGCATCAAGCCGATCTGCGGCGCCGACCTGTGGCTGGCGAACAAGGACCCGGATGCACCGCTGAGCCGCCTCAGCCTGCTGGTGATGAACGCTCAGGGTTATCGCAATCTCACCGAATTGATCTCGCGTGGCTTCATCGAAGGCCAGCGCAACGGCATGGTCATCGTCGAGCGCGAGTGGGTGGCCGAGGCCAACGAAGGTTTGATCATGCTGTCCGCCGCCAAAGAAGGCGAGATCGGCATGGCCATGATCGGCGGCAATCCGGCGGAAGCCGAAGCGCTGGCGCGCGAGTGGATGGCGGTGTTCCCGGATCGCTTCTATCTGGAAATCCAGCGCACCAACCGCCCCAACGATGAAGAACAGCTGCACGGCGCCGTGGCACTGGCCGACAAGCTTGGCGCACCGCTGGTGGCGACCAACGATGTGCGTTTCATCAAGCAGGAAGACTTCGCCGCCCACGAAACTCGTGTGTGCATCGGTGAGGGCCGCGCCCTCGATGACCCGCGTCGTTCGAAGAATTACAGCGATCAGCAATACCTGAAAAGCGCCGAGGAAATGCTCGAGCTGTTCAGCGATATTCCCGACGCCATCGAAAACACCGTCGAGATCGCCAAGCGCTGCAACATCGAAGTCAAGCTGGGCACACACTTCCTGCCCAACTTCCCGATCCCCGATGGCATGACCATCGACGAATATTTCCGCAAGGTCTCCTTCGAAGGGCTCGAAGAACGCTTGGCGGTGCTGCTGCCCAAGGACACCACCGAAGACTACGAAGCCAAGCGCCAGGTCTATGTGGACCGCTTGAATTTCGAGCTGGATATCATCATCCAGATGGGCTTCCCCGGTTACTTCCTGATCGTGATGGACTTTATCCAGTGGGCCAAGAACAACGGCGTGCCGGTGGGTCCGGGCCGTGGGTCGGGTGCCGGTTCGCTGGTGGCTTACGTACAGAAGATCACCGACCTCGACCCGCTGGAATATGACCTGCTGTTCGAACGTTTCCTCAACCCGGAACGGGTTTCCATGCCCGACTTCGACGTCGACTTCTGCATGGACGGTCGTGACCGGGTGATCGATTACGTGGCCGAAAAGTACGGCCGCAACGCGGTGAGCCAGATCATCACCTTCGGTTCCATGGCCGCCAAGGCTGTGGTCCGTGACGTGGCGCGGGTGCAGGGCAAGTCCTATGGCCTGGCGGATCGTCTGTCGAAGATGATTCCGTTCGAAGTCGGCATGACCCTGGAAAAAGCCTACGAACAGGAAGAAATCCTGCGCGACTTCATCAAGGTCGATGAAGAAGCAGCGGAAATCTGGGAGATGGCGCGCAAGCTTGAGGGCGTGGTGCGTAACGTCGGTAAGCACGCCGGTGGTGTGGTGATCGCGCCGACCAAACTCACCGACTTCTCGCCGATCTATTGCGACGAGGCCGGTGACGGTCTGGTGACCCAGTTCGACAAGGACGACGTTGAGGCCGCCGGTCTGGTGAAGTTCGACTTCCTAGGCCTGCGTACCCTGACGATCATCGACTGGGCGCTGAAAACCATCAACCGCGACCGCGCCAAGGTCAACGAGCCGCCGCTGGATATCGCCTTTATCCCGCTCGACGACAAGCCGACCTATCAGTTGCTGCAAAAAGCCGAAACCACGGCGGTGTTCCAGCTTGAATCCCGGGGCATGAAAGAGCTGATCAAAAAGCTCAAGCCCGACTGCCTGGAAGACTTGATCGCACTCGTTGCACTGTTCCGTCCCGGTCCGCTGCAATCGGGCATGGTGGACGACTTCATCAACCGTAAGCACGGTCGCGCCGAACTGGCCTATCCGCACTCGGACTACCAGTACGACGGGCTCAAGCCCGTACTGGCGCCGACTTACGGCATCATCCTGTATCAGGAACAGGTGATGCAGATTGCCCAGGTCATGGCCGGTTACACCCTCGGCGGTGCGGACATGCTGCGTCGGGCGATGGGTAAGAAAAAGCCCGAAGAAATGGCCAAGCAGCGCGGCGGCTTCATCGAGGGCTGCGCGACCAACGGGATCGACGCGGATCTTGCCGGTAACATTTTCGACCTGGTGGAAAAATTCGCCGGTTACGGCTTCAACAAATCCCACTCCGCCGCTTACGGCCTGGTGTCGTACCAGACCGCTTGGCTGAAAGCTCACTACCCGGCGCCGTTCATGGCCGCGGTACTTTCGGCGGATATGCACAACACCGACAAGGTCGTGACCTTGATCGAGGAAGTGCGGACGATGAAGCTGCGTCTCGACGCGCCGGACGTGAACACTTCGGAGTTCAAGTTCACGGTGAACGACGACGGCCGTATCGTTTATGGCCTCGGCGCGATCAAGGGTGTCGGTGAAGGTCCGGTGGAAGCGATCACCGAAGCGCGACAGGCCGGTCCGTTCAAGGATCTGTTCGATTTCTGCGCGCGGGTCGACCTCAAGCGCATCAACAAGCGCACCCTCGATGGACTGATCCGCAGCGGTGCGCTGGATCGCCTCGGCCCGTATTTCCACGACGAACAAAAGGCCTATCAAGCCAACATCGACCGTAACCGCGCGGTACTGCTGGCGGCGATGGAAGAGGCGATCAAGGCGGCCGAGCAGACTGCGCGGACCCACGACAGTGGCCACGCCGACCTGTTTGGCGGCTTGTTCGTCGAAGAAGACGCCGACGTTTACGCGTCTCATCGCAAAGCCAAGGAACTGACCCTAAAGGAACGCCTCAAGGGTGAAAAAGACACCTTGGGCCTGTACCTGACCGGTCACCCGATCGACGAATACGAAGGCGAAATCCGCCGCTTCGCCCGTCAGCGCATCATCGACCTGAAACCGGCGCGCGACACGCAGACGGTGGCGGGGATGATCATTGCCCTGCGGGTGATGAAGAACAAGAAGGGCGACAAGATGGGCTTCATCACCCTTGACGACCGCTCCGGACGGATCGAAGCGTCGCTGTTTGCCGATGCGTTCCATTCGGCGCAATCGCTGCTGCAGACCGACGCGATGGTGGTGGTCGAAGGCGAAGTCAGCAATGACGACTTCTCCGGCGGCCTGCGCCTGCGGGTCAAGCGCGTGATGAGCATGGAAGATGCGCGGACCAATTTGGCCGAGAGCCTGCGCCTGAAGCTGCACACCCAGGATCTCAAAGGCGATCAGCTACGCTGGTTGGGCGAACTGCTCAAGCGTCATCGCGGCGCGTGCCCGGTGACCATGGAGTACACCAGCCCGGATGCGAAGACCTTGCTGCAGTTCGGCGAGACCTGGCGGATCGACCCGGCGGATACCTTGATTCAAGCCCTGCGTGACCAGTTCGGGCGAGACAACGTCTTCCTCCAATACCGTTGACCGGCAAGTGCCATCATTGCGCTTGCCCACAACCTGAATTTTTAATCTCGACCTCAGCGCGCCTCTCCCTTAAGGTAGGGCGCGAATAGACAACCGGCCGGCCCAAGCTCACTTGGGACACGACCCAAGACGGACGCCTATGAACCCGAATTTTCTAGATTTCGAACAGCCGATCGCCGACCTGCAAGCCAAGATCGAAGAGTTGCGCTTGGTCGGTAATGACAATTCGCTGAATATCGGCGATGAGATCTCCCGCCTGCAGGACAAGAGCAAGACGCTGACCGAAGACATCTTCGGCAAGCTGACCAGCTGGCAGATCGCACGCCTGGCGCGTCACCCGAAACGCCCTTACACCCTCGATTACATCGAGCACATCTTCACCGAGTTCGACGAGCTGCACGGCGACCGTCACTTCTCCGACGACGCTGCCATCGTTGGCGGTATCGCCCGTCTGGAAGACCAGCCGGTGATGATCATCGGCCACCAGAAGGGCCGTGAAGTGCGTGAGAAAGTTCGCCGCAACTTCGGTATGCCGCGTCCGGAAGGCTACCGCAAGGCCTGCCGTCTGATGGAGATGGCCGAGCGCTTCAAGATGCCTATCCTGACCTTCATCGATACCCCGGGTGCTTATCCTGGCATCGACGCTGAAGAGCGCAACCAGAGCGAAGCGATTGCCTGGAACCTGCGTGTGATGGCGCGTCTGAAGACTCCGATCATCGCCACTGTAATTGGTGAAGGTGGTTCCGGCGGCGCACTGGCCATCGGCGTCTGCGATCAATTGAACATGCTGCAATATTCGACTTACGCGGTGATCTCGCCGGAAGGTTGCGCATCGATCCTGTGGAAGACCGCCGAGAAAGCACCGGATGCCGCTGAGGCAATGGGCATCACCGCTGAGCGTTTGAAAGGCCTGGGTATCGTCGACAAAGTGATCAGCGAGCCACTGGGCGGCGCCCACCGTGACCCGGCTGCTGCCGCCGCTTCGATCCGCGCCGAGCTGAGCTCGCAACTGGCAATGCTCAAGCAGTTCGATAACGAAGCGCTGCTCAAGCGCCGTTACGATCGCCTGATGAGCTACGGTCTCTAAGTCAGACGCGCATTATCCCTGTGGGAGCGAGCCTGCTCGCGAAACCGGTATGACAGTCGACGAAATTGTTGAATGTTAAATCGCTTTCGCGAGCAGGCTCGCTCCCACAGAGGGTTAGGCAAAGGTGCAGATATGGGCCAGTCCCCGATTGATTTGCCATCCCGTCTTCTGCTGAATCTTGAGCCTTGGCGCCACGCCGCTCACTGGCGCATCGCCTTCTCCGGTGGCCTCGATTCCACCGTCCTCCTGCATCTGCTCGCCACTCTGGCGAACACCGAATCCCTCCCTGCGCTCAGCGCCATTCATATCCACCACGGCCTTCAGGCTGCGGCCGATGCATGGCCGCAACATTGCCAGGCCGTTTGTAATGCGCTGGGCGTGCCGTTGCAAGTGAAGCGGGTGACCGTAAAGGGCGGGGCGAGCCTGGAGCGGGCGGCGCGGGATGCGCGTTATGCCGCGTTCAGTTCGCTGACGCAGACCAATGACGTGTTGCTGACTGGCCAGCACCGCGATGACCAAGCGGAAACGCTGCTTTTTCGGCTGTTGCGCGGTGCCGGTGTACGCGGGCTCGGGGCGATGCCGCAGCGGCGCCCAGTGGGGCAGGGCACGCTGGTTCGACCGTTGCTGGATGTCAGCCGTGCTGAGCTGGAAGGTTATGCACAGGCGCATCAGTTGCGCTGGATCGAAGACCCGTCGAACCAGGACCGGCAGTTTTCGCGCAACTATCTGCGCCATCAAGTCATGCCGGTCCTCACCGAACGCTGGCCGCAAGCGCAGGCCAGCATGGCGCGCACGGCTGCGCATCTGCGTGAGGCGCAGGGCTTGCTCGATGAGCTGGCGCAGATCGATCTCGCACAAGCCGAAACGGTCCATGAATTCGCTTGGCTGGGTGTGCCATCCCTGGAGCTGACATCATTGAGGGCATTGTCTGACGCGCGCCAGCGAAATGCCCTCAGCCACTGGCTCGAACCATTGACCCGGCTGCCAGATGCTGACCATTGGT
This sequence comes from Pseudomonas sp. LW8, assembly GCF_041956865.1. Lineage (NCBI taxonomy): Bacteria > Pseudomonadati > Pseudomonadota > Gammaproteobacteria > Pseudomonadales > Pseudomonadaceae > Pseudomonas > Pseudomonas sp. LW8. Next base: position 1,139,299 of record NZ_CP168138.1, read on the forward strand.
CGGGTTGGACAACACTGTGCAATGCCGGCGCCGACGCTTCTCCGATCTGGCGTCTGGCCGACGGAGAGCTGCACCGCAGCGGCCGTCGCGTCTGGTGGCTGAGCGGCAATTGGTTGGGCGCGCCAGTGATCGGCGCCGACTGGCAGACCCCGACTTCAGCGCTACGCTTGCCGGATAACGGACGCGTAATGCTCCACGGGCAAGCTCCATCCGGGCCTTTGCGTATTGCCTATCGGCAAGGCGGTGAGGTCATGCAACTGGCCGAGCGCGGCAGTCGTGATCTCAAGCGTCTGCTCAACGAGCGCGCGGTCCCGGCCTTCGTGCGTGGCAGATTGCCGCTGCTGTTTCGTGGCGAAGAATTGCTCGCCGTGGCGAACCTGCCGGGTCTTGCTGGTCAGATGGACGAAGGCTGGACATTGCACTGGCAGCCAACAGACGAAGATCAAGGTTTGAGCTGAAAGGAGCATTCCGGTAGACTACGCTCCCTTCTTGATACAACTTCTGTGGATTCGCCTGAATTGCAGGAGTTGCCGATTACCAAGCAGTCTTTGCTGGGCGATTCCAAAAAATGTGTAGCGAGCAACGTACCGGTGTTTCATCTGCCGGTCTGTCACAACGCGGCGGTTTTTTCGAAAGGTGCACTGTGATTAATGCAGGTGATCGGGGGCTTCGGCCTTCCTTCGCTTTCCCCGGCGGCTCGTTCCGCTTTAACGCAGACTTCTAGGGTTTTTCATGACGCGCTACATATTCGTCACGGGCGGTGTTGTTTCTTCATTGGGGAAAGGCATTGCCTCGGCTTCATTGGCGGCTATCCTGGAGGCGCGGGGGCTTAAGGTCACCATGCTGAAGCTGGATCCGTACATCAACGTCGATCCAGGCACCATGAGTCCGTTCCAGCACGGTGAAGTGTTCGTCACCCACGACGGCGCCGAGACCGATCTGGATCTGGGGCACTACGAGCGGTTCATCCGCACGACCATGACCCAGAACAACAACTTCACCACCGGCCGTGTCTACGAGCACGTGCTGCGCAAAGAGCGCCGTGGCGACTACCTGGGTGCAACCATCCAGGTGATCCCGCACATCACCGACGAAATCAAACGTCGCATCATCAAAGGTGCCGGTGACGCTGACGTGGCGATGGTTGAAATCGGTGGCACCGTCGGTGACATCGAGTCGCAACCATTCCTCGAAGCCATCCGCCAGTTGCGTTTCGAAGTCGGCGCCAAGCGCGCGATGCTGATGCACCTGACGCTGGTGCCGTACATCGCCACCGCTGGCGAAACCAAGACCAAACCGACCCAGCACTCCGTCAAGGAACTGCGCTCGATCGGTCTGCAGCCAGACGTGCTGGTGTGCCGCTCCGATCACCCGATCGATGTGTCCTCGCGTCGCAAGATCGCGCAATTCACCAACGTTGAAGAGCGTGCGGTAATCGCGCTGGAAGACGCCGATACCATCTACAAGATCCCGGGCATCCTGCACTCGCAGGGCCTGGACGATTTCGTCGTCGAGCGTTTCGGTCTGCAGTGCGGCAGCGCCGATCTGTCCGAGTGGGACGCAGTGGTCGATGCCAAGCTGAACCCGGAACACGAAGTGACCATCGCCATGGTCGGCAAGTACATGGAACTGCTCGACGCGTACAAGTCGCTGATCGAAGCGATGAGTCATGCCGGCATCAGCAACCGCACCAAGGTCAACCTGCGCTACATCGATTCCGAAGACATCGAGAACCAGGGCACTGCGCTGCTCGAAGGTGTCGACGCGATTCTGGTGCCGGGCGGCTTCGGTCTGCGTGGCGTGGAAGGCAAGATCACTGCCGTTCAGTACGCTCGCGAAAACAAGGTTCCGTACCTCGGCATCTGCCTCGGCATGCAAGTGGCGGTCATCGAATTCGCCCGTAACGTACTGGGCTGGAAAGACGCCAACTCCACCGAGTTCGATCGGGCCAGCGGCCATCCGGTGGTCGGTCTGATCACCGAGTGGGAAGACGCCACCGGCGCTGTCGAAGTGCGTACCGAAGCGTCCGATCTGGGCGGCACCATGCGCCTCGGCGCGCAGGAGTGCCTGCTCGAGCCGGGCTCCAAAGTGCACGATTGCTACGGCAAGGACGTGATTGTCGAGCGTCACCGTCACCGTTACGAAGTGAACAACAACCTGCTGCCGCAGATCATCGAAGCCGGCCTGAAGATTTCCGGTCGCTCCGCCGATGCTGCGCTGGTCGAAGTGGTTGAAGCGCCGGATCATCCATGGTTCGTCGCCTGCCAGTTCCACCCTGAGTTCACCTCGACGCCACGCGACGGCCATCCGCTGTTCAGCGGTTTCGTCAAAGCCGCGTTGGCTCAACACCAGAAGAAGGCGTAACCCGATGGCACAGAAGATCATCCGCGTCGGCGACATCGAGATTGCCAACGACAAACCCATGGTGCTGTTCGGCGGCATGAACGTGCTGGAAAGCCGTGACATGGCCATGCAGGTTTGCGAAGAGTACGTGAAGGTCACCGAAAAACTCGGTATCCCTTACGTGTTCAAGGCCAGCTTCGACAAGGCCAACCGTTCTTCTGTGACCTCGTATCGCGGTCCTGGCCTGGAAGAGGGCATGCGCATCTTCCAGGACATCAAGCAAGCGTTCGGCGTGCCGATCATCACCGATGTCCACGAGCCGGATCAGGCTGCGGTCGTCGCTGAAGTCTGCGACATCATTCAGCTGCCGGCCTTCCTGTCGCGCCAGACCGATCTGGTTGTCGCGATGGCCAAGACCAATGCCGTGATCAACATCAAGAAAGCCCAGTTCCTCGCGCCTCAGGAAATGAAACACATCCTGAACAAGTGCGTGGAAGCCGGTAACGATCAGTTGATCCTCTGCGAGCGTGGTTCGAGCTTCGGCTACAACAACCTCGTGGTCGACATGCTCGGCTTCGGCATCATGAAGCAGTTTGAATACCCGGTGTTCTTCGACGTGACCCACTCGTTGCAAATGCCTGGCGGTCGTTCCGACTCCGCCGGCGGTCGCCGCGCGCAGGTCACCGATCTGGCCAAGGCCGGCATGAGCCAGTCGCTGGCGGGTCTGTTCCTCGAAGCGCATCCGGATCCGGACAACGCCAAATGCGACGGCCCTTGCGCCTTGCGTCTGGACAAACTGGAGCCATTCCTGGCCCAGCTCAAAGCTCTGGACGAACTGGTGAAGAGTTTTCCGACGGTAGAAACCGCGTAACGCTCGATTCTCCGGTAAAGTACCGCACGATTTGTCGCTCATGCCCTCGGGCGTGAGCGTTGTCGTCTGCAAGTCTGCCCGCTGTACTTCGCTTGCCGACGATAAAGATTTCCTCTAGCTGCGTCGTTTTCGTCAACTTTGGAGTGTTTACAACAATGGCAAAAATCGTCGACATCAAAGGTCGTGAAGTTCTCGACTCCCGTGGCAATCCCACCGTGGAAGCGGACGTGCTTCTCGACAACGGCATCATCGGCAGCGCTTGCGCGCCGTCCGGTGCATCCACTGGCTCGCGTGAAGCGCTCGAGCTGCGTGATGGCGACAAGAGCCGTTACCTGGGCAAGGGCGTGCTCAAGGCGGTAGCCAACATCAACGGTCCGATCCGCGATCTGCTGCTGGGCACCGACCCGAGCGACCAGAAAGCCCTCGACCAAGCGATGATCAAGCTCGACGGTACCGAAAACAAAGCGACCCTGGGCGCCAACGCCATCCTCGCCGTGTCCCTGGCTGCGGCCAAGGCAGCTGCGCAGGATCAGGATCTGCCGCTGTACGCACACATCGCCAACCTCAATGGCACCCCGGGTGTGTACTCGATGCCGGTACCGATGATGAACATCATCAACGGTGGCGAGCACGCCGATAACAACGTCGACATCCAGGAATTCATGGTCCAGCCAGTTGGCGCCAAGTCTTTCTCGGAAGGTCTGCGCATGGGCACCGAGATTTTCCATCACCTGAAAGCTGTGCTGAAGGCTCGTGGTCTGAGCACTGCCGTTGGCGACGAAGGCGGTTTCGCGCCGAATCTGGCGTCCAACGAAGATGCGCTGAAAGTGATCTCCGAAGCCGTGGCCAATGCCGGTTACAAGCTGGGCACCGACGTGACCCTGGCGCTGGACTGCGCGGCCAGCGAATTCTACGAAGACGGCAAGTACAACCTGTCCGGCGAAGGCCAGGTGTTCACCGCCGAAGGTTTCGCTGACTACCTCAAAGGTCTGACTGAACGTTACCCGATCATCTCGATCGAAGACGGTCTGGACGAGTCCGACTGGGCTGGCTGGAAGATCCTCACCGACAAGATCGGCGAGAAGACCCAGCTGGTGGGCGACGACCTGTTCGTGACCAACACCAAGATCCTGAAAGAAGGCATCGATAAAAAGATCGCCAACTCGATCCTGATCAAGTTCAACCAGATCGGCACCCTGACCGAAACCCTGGAAGCCATCCAGATGGCCAAGGCTGCCGGCTACACCGCCGTGATCTCGCACCGCTCCGGCGAAACCGAAGATTCGACCATTGCCGACCTGGCTGTGGGCACCTCGGCTGGCCAGATCAAGACCGGTTCGCTGTGCCGCTCCGACCGCGTTTCCAAGTACAACCAACTGCTGCGTATCGAAGAGCAGTTGAACGGCAAGGCCAAGTACAACGGCCGTGCCGAGTTCCGCGGTTAAGCGCAACCTGATCAAAGGACACCGGATTGTGTCGGAAAAGTCGTGACAGCGATGGATTTGCCACTAATCTGATGCCTTAAGCACAAGCCTGGATCTTTCCAGGCTTCGTGCTATCAGATGCTGCAACATTATGCGTGGCTGTCTTTTTTCACTGGATACCTGATATTCGATGCGCAGTCCTTACTGGTTGTTTCTCGTTTTGCTCTTGCTCCTGGCCGGTCTGCAGTACCGCCTGTGGGTGGGCAATGGCAGTCTGGCGCAGGTCGCCGAGCTGAAACAGCAGATCGCCGAACAACATGCCGAGAACGAAGGCCTGTTGGAGCGCAACCGGGTGATGGACGCGGAAGTCAGCGAATTGAAAAAAGGCATGGAGACCGTTGAAGAGCGGGCTCGTCACGAACTGGGCATGGTCAAGGACGGCGAAACCCTTTACCAGTTGGCCCAATGATCGATTCCCTGCCGGCCTTCTGGGCCGTGATTCCTGCCGCGGGCGTCGGTGCCCGAATGGCCGCGGACCGTCCCAAGCAATATCTGCAACTGGGCGGGCGCACAATTCTCGAACACAGCCTCGGCTGTTTCCTCGATCACCCTAGCCTTAAGGGCCTGGTGGTCAGTCTTGCTGTTGACGATCCCTATTGGCCGAATCTGGCATGCGTCAACGATCCGCGCATTCAGCGGGTTGATGGCGGGGCGGAGCGTTCCGCTTCGGTGCTAAACGCCTTGCTGCATCTGCATGCGCAAGGTGCCGACGATGACGACTGGGTGCTGGTGCACGATGCGGCCCGGCCGAATCTGAGTCGCGATGATCTCGACAAGTTGCTTGCCGAACTCGCGGATGACCCGGTCGGTGGTCTGTTGGCGGTGCCCGCTCGCGACACGCTCAAACGCGTTGATAAAAACGGTCGTGTGGTTGAAACGGTGGATCGCAGTGTGATCTGGCAGGCGTATACGCCGCAGATGTTCCGCCTCGGTGCGTTGCATCGGGCGTTGGCCGACAGCCTGGTTGCGGATGCCGTGATTACCGATGAAGCTTCTGCGATGGAATGGGCCGGTCTGGCACCGCGTCTGATCGAAGGGCGGGCGGATAACCTCAAGGTGACCCGGCCGGAAGATCTGGAGTGGTTGCGCCAGCGTTGGGCGAATCGCCGCTGAGATTTGTGGTCGCTGTGGCATTACCTTCGCGAGCAGGCTCGCTCCCACAGAGGGAATGCATTCAGCTGTCGAACTCGGTCAATTGTGGGAGCGAGCCTGCTCGCGAAAGCGGTCGCACGGGCAATCAATAACTCAAAGCTTGTACTCCGGCCTTTCAGCCAGTCCCACCTTCAAAAAATCCACCAACTTGCGCACCTTCGGCGACAGATGCCGCTGCTGCGGATACAGCGCCCACACCGCCGTATTCGGCGGCTGATGCGCCTCCAGCAAGGAAATCAGCGCGCCGCTGTGCAGATGCTCGAGCACGTAATAGTCCGGCAACTGACACAACCCGACACCCTGAAGCGCCGCGTCCAGCACCGCCTGCCCACTGTTGCAACGCCAGTTGCCCTGCACCCGTTGGGAAAATTCCCGCCCGTTCTGTTCCAGTTGCCAGATATCCGAACTGCCAATCAGGCAATTGTGCCGACTCAATTCCGACAAGCTGTGTGGGCGCCCATACCGTTCCAGGTAGGAAGGCGACGCGCACAGGTACATTCTCCGTGGTGCCAGACGTGTCGCGACCAAGCGCGAATCCTGTAACCGACCCAGACGGATCGCCAGATCCAGCCCTTCATGCACCAGATCCAGTTGGCGATTGCTCAGCTCGATATCGATACGCAGCTGCGGGTAAAGCCCCATGAAACGAGTCACCAGCGGCACGATAAAGCGTTCGCCATAGGCCACCGCGCAGGTCATGCGCAGCATGCCTTTCGGTTCACTGGTCAGATCGCCCACCGCGCGCAACGCTTCTTCGCGGCCGTCCTGCAGGCGCTGGCAATGTTGCAGGAAAGTCTGCCCGGCCTCTGTCAGCGTCACCCGCCGGGTGCTGCGGTAGAGCAGCCGCGTCTGCAAACGCTCTTCGAGCCGTACGATTTGTCGACTGATGTGTGAGGAAGAAACCCCAAGACGCTCGGCAGCGGCGGTGAATTGATTGCATTCGGCGACGGCAACGAACTCATCGATGCCTTCCCAGCGGTTTTCCGACACTTGGATTATCCCTGTATGGCAATAATGTTTTGCTTTGGTCCGGATTATTCCTCAGGAAGCGCTGAACTACACTGTCTGTCTGCTTTTTTATTTATTGGGTTCACTGGAGAGTCAGCATGATCAAGTCGCGCGCCGCCGTTGCCTTCGAGGCCAAGAAGCCGCTGGAAATCGTAGAAGTCGATGTCGCCATGCCCAAGGCCGGTGAAGTATTGCTGCGCGTCGTCGCTTCCGGGGTTTGCCACACCGATGCCTACACCTTGTCCGGCGCAGACCCGGAAGGCATCTTCCCGTCGATCCTCGGCCATGAAGGTGGCGCCATCGTTGAAGCGATCGGCGAAGGCGTGACTTCGGTCGCCGTCGGCGATCACGTCATTCCGCTGTACACCCCGGAATGCGGCCAGTGCAAATTCTGCAAGTCGGGCAAGACCAACCTCTGCCAGGCGATTCGCGCCACCCAAGGCAAGGGCCTGATGCCGGATGGCACTTCGCGCTTTTCCTACAAGGGCGAAACGATTTTCCACTACATGGGCACTTCGACGTTTTCGGAGTACACCGTACTGCCGGAAATTTCCGTAGCGAAGATCTCCAAAGACGCGCCGCTGGAAAAGGTCTGCCTGCTCGGTTGCGGCGTCACCACCGGTATCGGCGCCGTGCTCAACACCGCCAAGGTCAAGCCGGGTGACACCGTGGCCATCTTCGGTCTCGGCGGTATCGGCTTGTCGGCCGTGATCGGCGCGGTGAAAGCCAAGGCTGCGCGGATCATCGCCATCGACATCAATCCAGCCAAGTTCGAAATCGCCAAACAACTCGGTGCCACCGATTGCGTGAATCCGAAAGACTTTGATCGTCCGATCCAGGAAGTAATCGTCGACATGACCGATGGCGGCGTCGACTTCTCCTTCGAGTGCATCGGCAATGTGCAACTGATGCGCGCCGCGCTTGAGTGCTGCCACAAAGGCTGGGGCGAGTCGGTCATCATCGGTGTCGCCGGTGCCGGCCAGGAAATCGCTACCCGTCCGTTCCAGTTGGTCACCGGTCGCGTCTGGCGCGGTTCGGCGTTCGGCGGCGTGCGTGGCCGCAGCGAATTGCCAAGCTATGTCGACATGGCCCAGAGCGGCGAAATCCCGCTGGATACCTTCATCACCCACACCATGGGCCTGGAAGATATCAACAAGGCGTTCGACCTGATGCACGAAGGCAAGAGCATCCGCACAGTCATTCATTTCTAAGGAGCAGCGGCAAGCTACAAGCCACAAGCTGCAAGCAGGCGCAATTCCCTCTTGCAGCTTGAAGCTCGCATCTTGCGGCTGAAGTGCTATGAATCTGGAAAACATTTCCTGTCAGAAGAGTTTTGGTGGCTGGCACAAGCGTTATCGCCATCGCTCCGAAGTGCTTGATTGCGACATGGTCTTTGCCGTGTACCTGCCGCCACAAGCGGAGCAGGGCGGCAAGCTGCCGGTGTTGTACTGGTTGTCAGGCCTGACCTGCACCGATGAGAACTTCATGCAGAAGGCCGGTGCGATGCGCATGGCTGCCGAGCTCGGGTTGATCATCGTCGCCCCGGATACCAGTCCGCGTGGCGCGGATGTCCCGGATGATGCCGACAAAGCTTGGGATTTCGGTCTCGGCGCCGGGTTTTATCTGAACGCCACGCAGGAACCGTGGGCGCGGCACTATCAGATGCATGACTATGTCGTGCAGGAACTGCCTGCTCTGGTCGAAGCGCATTTCCCCGCTTCCGACAAACGCAGTATCAGCGGTCACTCCATGGGCGGCCACGGCGCATTGGTCTGCGCGCTGCGCAATCCCGGGCGTTATCAGTCAGTGTCGGCGTTCTCGCCGATTACCCATCCAATCGATTGCCCGTGGGGTCAGAAGGCCTTTTCCAACTATTTGGGCGAAGACCGTTCGAAGTGGAAGGAGTGGGACGCCTGTGTGCTGATCGCAGAGGCGACGGAGAAGTTGCCGTTGTTGGTCGATCAAGGTGATCGTGACGATTTCCTCGCCACCCAGCTGAAACCCGAAGCCCTGCAACACGCCGCAAAACAAGCGGGGCATCCGCTGGAGCTGCGCCTGCAACCGGGCTACGACCACAGCTATTTCTTCATCTCAAGCTTCATTGACGACCACTTGCAGCATCACGCACGCGCTCTGCGCGGTTAATGCAGGTAGAATCACGCCCTGACAAAAATCGGGGCGTTTTTTTATGCGTATTGGCCACGGCTACGATGTGCACCGTTTCGCTGAAGGCGATTTCATTACTCTGGGCGGCGCGCAAATTGCACACAGCTTCGGGCTGCTCGCTCATTCCGACGGTGACGTCCTGCTGCACGCCTTGAGCGATGCCTTGCTCGGCGCGGCGGCGCTGGGTGATATCGGCAAACACTTCCCGGACACCGATCCGCAATTCAAGGGCGCCGACAGCCGTGTGCTGTTGCGTCATGTGGTCAGTCTGATCCACGCCAAGGGCTGGAAAGTCGGCAACGTCGACAACACCATCGTTGCCCAGGCGCCAAAAATGGCGCCGCATATCGAATCGATGCGCGCGCTGATCGCGGCGGATCTTCAAGTTGAGTTGGATCAAGTGAACGTCAAAGCTACCACCACCGAAAAGCTTGGCTTTGTCGGTCGCGAAGAAGGCATCGCCGTGCACTCCGTTGCCTTGTTGCTGCGCGCATGAATGAACTGCAATTACTCGGCTCACGGGCCTATGGCGAACCCCTCGGCACAGCGGTACTGAAAGCCATCGCCGAAGATTTCCAGGTCGATGAAGTGCTGGATATTCCGTTCAGCGGTGACGGCGAACACCTGTGGATCTGGGTGGAAAAGCGCGGCCTCAATACCGAAGAAGCGGCGCGGCGTATTGCCAAGGCAGCCGGCGTGCCGTTGCGTACCGTCAGCTATGCCGGGCTGAAGGACCGTCAGGCCCTGACCCGACAGTGGTTCAGCGTGCAGTTGCCGGGCAAGGCCGATCCGGATCTGTCGGCCGCGGAAAACGACACGCTGAAGATCCTCAAGACCACGCGCCACAAGCGCAAGCTGCAACGCGGTGCGCATTCGGCCAACGGTTTCACCCTGCGCCTGACGCAATTCAATGGCGACAAAGATGCGATTGAACAGCGGCTGCAACTGATCGCCAAACAAGGCATCCCCAATTATTTCGGCGCCCAGCGCTTCGGCCATGACGGCGGCAACGTTGTCGATGCCCGGGCGTGGGCGGCGCGCAAGGCTTTGCCGGAACAGCGCAATGTGCGTTCGCGGTTGCTGTCGACGGCGCGTAGCTTTCTGTTCAACCAAGTGCTCGCGGCGCGCGTCGCCGAAGGCACCTGGAACACCGCACTGGTGGGCGATCTGTTGGCCTTTACTGACAGCCGCAGCTTTTTCCCGGCCGGCGAAGCCGAATGCAGCGACCCTCGTCTGGCGATTCTCGACCTGCACCCGACCGGTCCGCAGTGGGGCGAAGGTGACTCGCCCACCGCTGGCGCAGTCCATGAACTGGAGCAGGCGATCGCCGCCCGCGAAGCGGATCTGCGCGACTGGTTGATCCACGCCGGCATGAGCCATGAACGTCGCATCCTGCGGCTGCCCATTGGCGGGTTGACGTGGCATTATCCCCAACCTGACATTCTGCAACTGGAATTCGTCCTCCCGGCCGGATGCTTTGCCACCGTATTGGTGCGCGAGCTCGTTGATCTGGTGCCGGTGGGGCAGACGGACAGCCCATGCGTATTCTGATTTCTAACGACGATGGGGTAACCGCGCCCGGTCTCGCCGCGCTTTATGCTGCGCTGGCGGATTACACCGAATGCGTGGTTATCGCCCCGGAGCAGGACAAAAGCGGCGCCAGCAGTTCGCTGACGCTCGACCGTCCGCTGCACCCGCAATACCTGGCGAACGGCTTTATCAGCCTCAACGGCACACCGACCGATTGCATTCACCTGGGCCTTAACGGCTTGCTTGAGCGCGAAGCGGACATGGTGGTATCCGGCATTAATCTGGGCGCCAATCTTGGTGACGACGTGCTGTATTCCGGAACCGTGGCGGCAGCGCTGGAAGGACGATTTCTCGAGCGCCCATCTTTTGCCTTCTCACTGGTTTCGCGTCAGGTGGACAATCTGCCGACTGCGGCCTACTTTGCGCGCAAACTGGTCGAGGCCCACGCCGGGCTGGATCTGCCACCGCGCACGGTGCTCAACGTGAACATCCCCAATCTGCCCATCGATCACATCCGTGGCATTCAGTTGACCCGCCTCGGTCATCGCGCCCGCGCGGCGGCGCCGATGAAAGTGGTCGATCCGCGCGGCAAGGCCGGTTACTGGATTGCCGCTGCCGGCGACGCTGAAGACGGCGGCCCGGGCACCGATTTTCATGCCGTGATGCAGGGCTATGTGTCCATCACGCCGTTGCAGCTCGATCGCACTTTCAATGATGCCTTCAGAAGTCTGGATGGCTGGCTTGGAGGGCTGAGCTGATGCGCGAACACGACGACCGCCTGCGCAGCGGCATAGGCATGACCTCCCAACGTACACGTGAGCGACTGATCCAGCGGCTGTATGAAGAAGGCGTGTCGAACGCCAAGGTGCTGGAAGTGATCCGCCGCACGCCGCGTCATCTGTTTGTCGACGAGGCGCTGGCACATCGCGCTTATGAAGACACCGCGCTGCCGATCGGCAACAACCAGACCATTTCCCAGCCTTATATGGTGGCGCGCATGAGCGAGCTGCTGCTGGAGGCCGGCCCGCTGGATAAGGTGTTGGAGATCGGCACCGGTTCCGGCTACCAGACGGCGGTGTTGTCGCAGCTGGTCGAACGGGTGTTTTCGGTCGAACGCATCAAGGTGCTGCAGGACCGCGCCAAGGAGCGTCTGGTCGAGTTGAACCTGCGCAACGTGGTGTTTCGCTGGGGCGATGGCTGGGAAGGCTGGCCGGCGCTGGCCCCATACAACGGCATCATCGTCACCGCCGTTGCCACCGATGTACCGCAGGCTTTGCTCGATCAACTGGCCCCTGGTGGGCGCATGGTAATTCCGGTTGGCTCGGGTGAAGTGCAACAACTGATGCTGATCGTGCGCGAAGAAAATGGCTTTTCCCGACACGTTCTGGGCGCTGTGCGTTTCGTGCCGTTGCTCAACGGGCCACTGGCCTGAGCATTTGCGAGCAGGCGCTGAATTCCTTTCAACGGCGCCGGTCTTACACCGGCAGCCAGAGTTTAAACGCAGCGTACTTGCCCCTGGCAAACGTGTGCGTCCGGTGATTTCGCTTCATTAAAGGTAAAGCCGGTTCGGCCCGTTATACTTGCGACACCTCATGCCGCAATGCGGCATTCAGAATTTTTCAGCCACCACAAAGGGAGCGGCGGGTGAGTCTCACAGTCATTGCGCAGCGTATGGGTAACACGAGCTTTCAGCGCCTGGTGACTGGCCTTGTCTTGAGCACCTTGCTGGTCGGTTGCTCCAGCACCAAATCGAGCAACGTGCGCGTTGTTGATCGCAACAATGCGGTGGCGCAACGTCCTACCGTTACCACCGGGCAGTATGTAGTCCGTCCCGGCGATACCTTGTTTTCGATCGCCTTTCGTTACGGCTGGGACTACAAAACCCTCGCCGCCCGGAACAATATTCCTACGCCGTATACGATCCATCCGGGTCAGACAATTCGCTTTGACGGGCGCAGCGGTTCAACGCCGACAGCCGTGGTGAGCAACTCCAGTTCCTCACCTTCTTCGTCGAGTAAAACCACAGTAATCCGGCGCCAGGCGAATGGCACCACAACCACTACAACCACCGGTTCCAAAGGGGTTGTACCGTCCGTCGCGAGCAAACCTGCACCCGCTCCACTGCCTCCGGCAGGCCCGGCCCCGACCGGCTGGGGATGGCCATCTAATGGCGTTCTGATTGGAAAATTCTCTTCAAACGGTAGTTTGAATAAAGGAATTGATATCGCCGGAGATTTGGGACAGCCTGTTTTAGCTGCGTCTGATGGGACGGTCGTATACGCCGGGAGTGGCTTAAGGGGCTACGGCGAATTGGTCATCATCAAACACAGCGAAACCTACGTCAGTGCTTACGGACATAACCGCAGGCTGTTGGTTCGGGAGGGGCAGCAGGTCAAGGTCGGACAGACAATTGCCGAAATGGGGTCAACGGGTACAGACCGGGTGAAACTGCATTTTGAGATTCGCCGCCAAGGTAAACCTGTGGATCCGCTGCAGTTCCTGCCAAGACGTTGATTTGAAGGCCAGCCTGTTCCGTCGCGTAGAGGGGACAGGCTCCAGCGTTGCCAAGGATAAAGGCGTCGCTTGAGCTTGGGGTCGAACTCACCAAAGGACTATAACAATGGCTCTCAGTAAAGAAGTGCCGGAGTTTGACATCGACGATGAGGTTCTCCTTATGGAGACCGGCATCGATTCGGATTCGATGTTGAATGATGAAGGGGCTGCTCCACCTTCCGTTCGTTCCAAATCCAGACACTCCGCCACACTCAAACAACATAAATACATCGACTACACTCGGGCACTTGATGCCACGCAGCTGTATCTCAACGAAATCGGCTTTTCCCCTCTGCTCTCCCCGGAAGAAGAAGTTCATTTTGCGCGCTTGTCGCAAAGTGGCGATCCTGCCGGGCGCAAGCGCATGATCGAAAGTAACCTGCGGCTGGTCGTCAAGATCGCCCGGCGTTACGTCAATCGGGGGCTGTCGCTGCTGGATCTGATCGAAGAGGGCAACCTCGGCCTGATCCGCGCGGTGGAAAAGTTCGATCCCGAGCGCGGCTTCCGCTTCTCGACCTACGCAACCTGGTGGATCCGTCAGACCATCGAGCGCGCGATCATGAATCAGACCCGGACCATCCGGTTGCCGATACATGTGGTCAAGGAGCTCAACGTCTACCTGCGCGCCGCACGTGAGCTGACGCAAAAACTCGACCACGAACCTTCACCCGAAGAAATCGCCAACCTGCTGGAGAAACCGGTGGGGGAGGTCAAGCGCATGCTGGGCCTCAACGAAAGGGTTTCTTCGGTCGACGTCTCGCTGGGTCCGGATTCGGATAAAACCCTGCTGGACACACTCACTGACGATCGTCCGACCGATCCGTGCGAACTGCTGCAGGACGATGATCTGTCGCAGAGCATCGATCAATGGCTGTCGGAGCTGACCGACAAGCAGCGCGAGGTGGTGATTCGCCGCTTCGGCCTGCGTGGTCACGAAAGCAGCACGCTGGAAGATGTCGGCCTGGAGATCGGCCTGACCCGCGAGCGGGTACGGCAGATTCAGGTGGAAGGGCTCAAGCGCCTTCGCGAGATCCTTGAAAAGAACGGCCTGTCGAGCGAGTCGCTGTTTCAATAAGCGCCTTATCCTCCGCCCGCAAAAGCCCCGGCTGATTCGATCAGTCGGGGCTTTTTTGTTTTTCGCGTGCGGCAAATCGGGCTTTCGGCAGCCACCAGACAAGCGGTCGTCAATTTCTGAATTTGTAGTCTCGCGCTGTAAGCCTTTGCTTACTGTGTCGTAAGTGTTCGTTATTTTTACACTTCGGTGGAAGGCGATCGCGCTCACTCTCAGTGAGCAACCTTCTGATTTTGTTAATTATTTCGTAAATGTTATGTCCTTGTGACAGAGCGCGCGTACGCCGAGGGCCAATTGCTCGTCTCCAGAAACTCTCTAATATCTCAACTGTGTCGACGGACAGACACACCCTTCACGGAAGAGGGGGAACGGACATCGCAGGAGGCGATTCATCAGGACGATGAAAAGGAATACAGGGAATAGGGAAAAAATGTGGGCGGGTCATACCGCCCCTTTTTTCGTCTGCAGAAAAGCAGAATCTGCAAAAGCAAAAAGGCCCGCAAGGGGCCTTTCAGTCGAGCGCGGGGTAGATCAGCGTTCGAGGTGTTTGATCTTGTTCGGCTGGCCATCCCACTCTTCGGCATCCGGCAGCGATTCTTTTTTCTCGGTGATGTTCGGCCAGATATCCGCCAGCTCGGCATTGAGCTCGATGAAGTTTTCCATGCCGCTTGGGATCTCGTCTTCCGAGAAGATCGCCACAGCCGGGCATTCTGGTTCACACAGCGCGCAGTCGATGCACTCGTCCGGGTGAATCACCAGGAAGTTCGGGCCTTCGTAAAAGCAGTCCACCGGACAGACTTCTACGCAGTCGGTGTACTTGCACTTGATGCAGTTGTCGGTGACGACGAAGGTCATTTCTAATTTTCTCCTCAGGCGGCGGCAGCGTTGCCCCTTCACGGTTGGGGTCGCCAGGTTCGGGAGCGATACCTGCTGACCAGGCTATGAGCCAGCAGCATCCCGAACCGCGCGAGATTCTAACAGCTTGAAGCGAATTGCGTTATATCCGCTTCTTCAGTGCTTATATCCGGTTCTTCAGTGCATAGAGCATTTCCAGCGCTCGACGTGGCGTCATGTCGTCCAGATCCACTTTCGCCAATTCGTCCAGCACCGGATGTGGCAGTGAGGCGAACATGTCGCTTTGCTGCGGTGTCGACGGCTTGCCCTTGGCCGCCGGTTTCGGCGCCTCGTGGGGCAGGGCAGTGTCTTCCAGGCGACTCAGATGCTCGCGCGCTCGCAGAATCACCTCGCTCGGCACGCCGGCCAGTTGTGCGACTGCCAAGCCATAGCTCTGACTGGCAGGCCCAGGCAGAACATGGTGCAGGAACACGATCCGTTCGTTGTGCTCGGTGGCATTGAGATGCACGTTAGCGACAAGAGGTTCGGCTTCCGGCAGCACGGTCAGCTCAAAATAGTGCGTAGCAAACAGGGTGTAGGCGCGCAAATGGGCCAAGCGCTCGGCCGCCGCCCACGCCAGCGACAGACCGTCAAAGGTGCTGGTACCGCGCCCGACTTCGTCCATCAGCACCAGACTGCGCTCGGTCGCGTTATGCAGGATGTTGGCGGTTTCGCTCATCTCGACCATGAAGGTCGAGCGACCGCCGGCCAGATCATCGCTTGAGCCGATACGGGTGAAGATGCGGTCGACCAGCGACAGCTCGCAACTGGCGGCCGGCACGAAACTGCCAATATGCGCTAGCAACACGATCAACGCGGTTTGCCGCATGTAAGTGGATTTACCGCCCATGTTCGGGCCGGTGATGACCAGCATGCGCGTATTGTCGTCCAGGCTCAGATCGTTGGCCACGAACGGCGTGGTCAGCACTTGCTCGACCACAGGGTGACGACCCTGGGTGATGCGCATGCACGGCTCGCTGACGAAACGCGGGCAATTGAGGTCGAGATTCAGCGCACGCTCGGCAAGGTTGCTCAGCACATCCAGCTCGGCCAAGGCGCCGGCGGTGTCCTGCAATGGTGGTAACTGGCTGATCAAGTCTTCGAGCAGCGCTTCGTAAAGCATTTTTTCCCGGGCCAGCGCGCGACTCTTGGCCGACAGTGCCTTGTCTTCGAATTCTTTCAGCTCGGGCGTGATGAAGCGCTCGGCGCCTTTGAGCGTCTGCCGGCGGATATAGTCGGCCGGCGCCGATTCGGCCTGCTTGCTCGGCAGTTCGATGAAGTAGCCGTGGATACGGTTGTAGCCGACTTTGAGGTTGGCCAGACCAGTACGGGCTTTCTCCCGGGCTTCGAGATCGATGAGGAACTGGCCGGCGTTTTCGCTCAGTGATTGCAGTTCGTCGAGTTCGCTGTCGTAACCGGTTTTCAGCACGCCGCCGTCACGGATCACCGCTGGCGGATTGTCGATGATGGCTTTTTCCAGCAATGCGGCCAGTTCCGGATAGGTGCTGGTGGTGGCCGCCAGATGCTGCAGGTGCGGCGCTTCCAGATCGGTCATCGCCACTTGCAGTTCGGGCAGTGCGCCGAGAGCATCACGCAGACGCGCAAGGTCACGCGGCCGCGCATTGCGCAGACCGATACGCGCCAGAATCCGTTCGATATCGCCGATTTCCTTGAGCTGGGGTTGCAGCTTTTCGAAGCGGTAGCCGTCGAGCAGGCAGCGGATCGAGGTCTGACGCGCCAGCAACACGGTGAGATCGCGCAACGGTCGGTTCAACCAACGAGTGAGCAAGCGACTGCCCATGGCGGTCTGGCAGCGATCGACCACCGATTGCAGCGTGTTGTCGCGGCCACCGGCCAGATTGGTGTCGAGTTCCAGATTGCGCCGGCTGGCGCCGTCGAGCACCACGGTGTCATCGAGACGTTCGTGACGCAGGCTGCGCAAGTGGGGCAGGGCGGTGCGCTGGGTTTCCTTGGCGTAGGCCAGCAGGCAGCCGGCAGCGCCGATGGCCAGGGTCAGGTTTTCGCAGCCGAAGCCTTTCAGGTCTTGGGTGGAAAACTGCTGGCAGAGACTTTTCAGCGCCGAATCACGCTCGAAATCCCACGGCGCGCGACGGCGTACGCCACGGCGTTTTTCCGCCGGCAGGTCTTTTGGCCAGTCATCCGGAATCAGCAATTCCACCGGGTTGACCCGCTCCAGTTCCGCCAGCAGGTTTTCCCAGCCTTTGATCTCGAGCACGGTGAAGTTGCCGCTGGTGATGTCCAGCACCGCCAGACCGAATAGACGCTCGTCGCCCAATACCGCTGCGATCAGGTTATCGCGGCGTTCATCCAGCAGCGCCTCGTCACTGACTGTCCCCGGCGTGATGATCCGTACGACCTGGCGCTCCACCGGGCCTTTGCTGGTGGCCGGGTCACCGACCTGCTCACATATCACCACCGACTCGCCGAGCTTGACCAGTTTCGCCAGGTACCCTTCCGCCGCGTGGTAAGGAATCCCACACATCGGAATCGCCTGACCCGCCGACTGCCCGCGCGCGGTCAGGGTGATGTCCAGCAACTTGGCGGCTTTCTTCGCATCTTCGTAGAAGATTTCGTAGAAATCGCCCATGCGATAGAACATCAGCTGGTCTGGGTGCTGATTCTTCAGGCGCCAGTATTGCTGCATCATCGGAGTGTGGGAGGACAGGTCGGAGACGGCTTTATTCATCGGATTGTCGGGCAACTCGTTAAAAGATGTAGGGCAAAGCGCGGGCAGTGGCCGGGCTTTTCCGCGATGGGCGCAAGGTTACCATGGCCAGTCTGCCCGACGCAGGCGCTGCGGTCGGGTGAGCATTTATTGACAGGGAAAAGTTGATCTATGCACGATCTATGCAAATCAGCATTTGTCTTCGCGAAAAACTTCAAGCAATATGCGCGTTATGCAAAAACGCAACGTTTCCTCCGTCTTAAGAGCACTGCTCGACCAGCACGGGATCTCCCCCACGGAGCTCCACCGTCGCACCGGCGTGCCTCAATCAACGCTCTCGCGGATTCTCAGCGGGAAGATTGTCGATCCTTCGGATAAACACATCTCGAAGATCGCTGAATATTTCAACGTCAGCACCGATCAGTTGCGCGGGCGCGCGGATGTCGCGCCAACGGCGGCCGGCACGCGCGCTGACGTGCATGCGGAACTCAAGGATATAAGCCTGTGGGACGACGACACCCCTGTCGATGACGACGAGGTGTCGGTGCCCTTTCTACGTGAGGTTGAATTGGCTGCTGGATCAGGAAGATTCGTCATCGAAGAGAGCGAGCGCTCAAGCCTGCGCTTCGGCAAGCGCAGCCTGCGCCACAATGGTGTGCAGTTCGACCAGGCCAAGTGTGTGACAGTACGCGGCAACAGCATGTTGCCGGTTCTGCGCGATGGCGCCACCGTCGGCGTCAATGCCGGCAAGTGCGGCATCGGCGACATCATTGATGGCGACCTGTATGCGATCAATCACAATGGCCAGCTGCGCGTGAAGCAACTCTATCGTTTGCCCACCGGTATCCGTCTGCGCAGCTTCAATCGCGACGAGCATCCGGACGAGGACTACAGCTTCCAGGAAATCCAGGAAGAGCAGATCGTTATCCTTGGTCACGTCTTCTGGTGGGGCATGTACGCCCGCTAGCCCCTTTCGATTCAACTGAAACCTGCCCCTCGGCAGGTTTTTTTACGCCTGCAGAAATCTCCCCACCCCTTGGCCCGCTTGGGTTTCATGCATATGCGCAAATTTAATGCATAAATAAATGCATTTACGCATTGACTGTATATGCATCCATGCATATTCTTGCCACCAAGCCGCTCGACAAAGCGGCTGGCAAGACAAGCTCTTTAGTTCCACAAGAACAGGCAGCGATGAACCGGCCTCAACGGTTCAGAGGGTTGGCAACTGACCCGGGTGTGCAGCGTAAAGCACCAGAAGCAGTTATCCGGCGGGCAGGGACCGCGGTCGGAAAAACAATCTGAATGGACTCGTACCGCGCCAGTAGCGCCGAAAAGTCAGCTTCCTTCTCGAACACAGGATTTGAAGGAAGGCGAAGGAGCGCATTACTGAAAAGCCCGGTGTGCAAGCGCCGGGCTTTTTGGAATGCCTGCCTCAAGAGAAACCGTTGAACCCAGCCCATCACTCATCAATCACCCACGGAGGCGTGACATGACAAACGAGCAACAAGCGTTGGCGGACATGCCGATCTGGCTGGTCATCCTCCTGGCCGTCGTTGGCGGGGTGTCCGGCGAAATGTGGCGCGCCGACAAGGAGGGCGCCCGCGGCTGGTCACTGGTGCGGCGTCTGGCTCTGCGTTCCGGCGCCTGCATGATCTGCGGGGTGTCGGCAATCATGCTGCTGTACGCCGCCGGCATGTCGATCTGGGCCGCTGGCGCGTTTGGCTGCCTGACGGCGATGGCCGGCGCTGATGTCGCCATAGGCCTTTACGAACGCTGGGCGGCCAAGCGTATCGGCGTCTGCGAAGTACCGCCGCGCGACCAGCCTTAACTCTTTACGCATAGCCCTATGCGAGCGAGCCTGCTCGCGAAAGGGACGTCAGCTTCAGTATCGATGTGACTGATCGACCGCTTTCGCGAGCAGGCTCGCTCCCACAGGGATTGCGGCGTTCACTGTAATTTCTCTTACTTCGGAACACCCCCATGAAGATCACCCCGATCCTCACGCAACTGCGTGGGCAATGCCCTGGGCTTGCCAATCATATTTCGGTGGGCCTCGATCTGGCGTTGCTGCAAGGCAACCCCGATCTACCGACACCCTCGGCGCACGTTCTGCTGCTGGCCGATCTGGCCAGTCCTGGCACCACCCAAAACCTCACCACCCAACCAATCCGCGACCGCTTTGAAATCGTCCTCGTACTTGACGCTACCGACGCGACAAAAGCGCTGGATGGGTTGCACGACCTGCGCGCCGAACTGTGGCGCGCGCTGGTGGGGTTCAAGCCCGATGCCGACTACAGCGCCATCGTTTACGACGGCGGCGAGATGGTCTCGATCAACAGCAGCCGTGCCTTCTATCGGCTGCGCTTTTATGCCGAGTTCCAGCTCGGCCGCAATCTGCCAAGTCAGCCTGCGGAGAGTTGGCACGAGCGCGAACTGGACGCTTTGTCGTCCTTTACCGGGATGACGGTGCGGGTCGATGCGATCGATCCGGCCGACCCCAATCTGCAACGCCCGGGTCCGGATGGCCGGGTGGAAATGACTTTCTCTGGAGACGTAACCCCATGAGCAACCGCATCACCGTAGTGCCGGCCGCTGGCCGTGTCGTACCTGACCCGGAGGCCGGCGACTTGCTGCCGGCCGCAGGCCGTGAAGTGCTGGACAGCGCCTGGTGGCGCCGGCGTCTGGCCGACGGCGATATCACACTCAAAACCGCAAAAGCGGCTAAACCACAGGGAGCCAAATAATGGCGATCGGATTCAGTAACATCCCGGCGGACATTCGTGTGCCGCTGTTCTATGCCGAAATGGACAACTCGGCCGCCAACAGCGCGACTTCGGCCATGCGCCGTTTGATCGTCGCGCAGGTCAACGACAATATTACCCCGACTGAAGTCGGCAAACTGGTGCTGGTTTCCAGCGTGGCGCTGGCAAAAAGCATCGGCGGCCAGGGCTCGATGCTCGCTTCGATGTACGAGACTTTCCGCAAGGCCGACCCGATCGGCGAGATCTGGTGCCTGCCGCTGCACAACACTGAAGGCGCTATCGCCAAAGGTGTGTTGACCCTGACCGGCACCGCAACTCAGGCGGGCATGCTCAACCTGTATGTCGGCGGCGTGCGTGTGCAAGCCACCGTGGTCAACGGCGCCACCGCCGCTCAAGCGGCAACCGCACTGGCGCAGAAAATCAACGCCACTGCCGACCTGCCAGTCAGCGCAGCCACTGCCGAAGGCGTGGTCACCCTGACCGCCAAATGGACCGGCGACAGCGGCAACGACATCAGTCTGCAATTCAATCGCCTGGGCAAGAGCAACGGCGAAGAAACTCCGGCCGGCCTGACCAGCGCAATTACCGCCATGGCCGGCGGCGCCGGTGTACCGGATCAGATCGCTGCCGTCGCAGCATTGGGCGATGAGCCTTTCGAATTCATCGCCTTGCCGTGGTCCGATCTGGCCACTCTCAACACCTGGCAAGCGGTCATGGACGACAGCACCGGGCGCTGGTCGTGGGCCAAGCAATTGTTTGGTCACGTCTACAGCGCCAAGCGCGGCACCGTCGGTACGCTGG
Organism: Pseudomonas sp. LW8; assembly: GCF_041956865.1. Taxonomy (NCBI): domain Bacteria; kingdom Pseudomonadati; phylum Pseudomonadota; class Gammaproteobacteria; order Pseudomonadales; family Pseudomonadaceae; genus Pseudomonas; species Pseudomonas sp. LW8. Next base: position 1,160,624 of record NZ_CP168138.1, read on the forward strand.
TTGCCGCAGGCCAGGCGCGCAACGATCAGCACATGACCATCCAGGCGCTGGAACCGGGCGTACCGCAACCGTTTTGGGTACAGGCCGCCGCGCTGGCTGCACGCACGGCGGTGTTCATCTCCGCCGATGCCAGCCGTCCGACCCAAAGCGGCAGCCTGCCGGGCGTCGACCCGGCGCCGGCGAGCGAGCGTTTCACCCTGACCGAGCGTCAGTCGCTGCTCAACTACGGCATCGCCACCGCGTACTACGAAGGCGGTTACGTGCGCATCCAGCGCTCGATCACCACCTACCAGAAGAACGCCTACGGCCAGGCCGACAACTCCTATCTGGACAGCGAAACCATGCACCAGTCGGCGTTCATCGTGCGTCGTCTGCAAAGCGTGATCACCAGCAAATACGGACGCCACAAACTGGCCTCCGACGGTACCCGTTTCGGCGCCGGTCAGCCGATCGTCACGCCTGCGACCATTCGCGGCGAGCTGATTGCGCAGTACGCCAAGCTAGAGCTGGAAGGCCATGTGGAGAACGCCGAGCTGTTCGCCGAGCACCTGATCGTCGAGCGCGACGTGCAGGACCCGAGCCGCGTGAACGTGCTGTTCCCGCCGGATTACATCAACGGCCTGCGCGTGTTCGCACTGCTCAACCAGTTCCGTCTGCAGTACGACGACGCGGCCTGATCCGCGCAGTCGGCGCTAAGCATTCAGCCCACCTCGCGTGGGCTTTTTATTTGAAGGGAGAAACACCATGGGTCAACTGATTGCAGGCACCTGCTACGTCAAGGTCGACGGCGCACAACTGACCATCAATGGCGGCTGCGAAGCCCCGCTGATGGCCGTCAAACGTGAAACCGTCGTGCCCGGTTTCTACAAGGAAACCGACATCGCACCGTCGTTCAAAGTGACCGCGCTGCACACCGCCGACTTCCCGCTGAAGAAGCTGATCGAAGGCACTGATATCACCGTCACCTGCGAATTCAGCAACGGCAAAGTCTACGTGCTGGCCGGCGCCTATCTGGTCGAGGAGCCAGTTTCCAAGGGCGACGACGCTACCATCGAACTGAAATTCGAAGGCATCAAGGGGACTTGGCAATGAGCGGCGCCGTGAAGCTTCAAGTAGCAATCGAAGCCCACGGCGAGCCTCTGACCGAACTCGTTCTGCGCCGCCCGACGGTGCAGGAAGTGCGAGCGATCAAGGCACTGCCGTACAAGATCGACAAGAGTGAAGAAGTCAGCCTGGACATGGACGTGGCGGCCAAATACATCGCCGTGTGCGCCGGCATTCCGCCGTCGTCGGTCAACCAGTTGGATCTGGCTGACCTCAATGCGCTGAGCTGGGCCGTCGCGAGTTTTTTCATGAGTGCGGCGTCGGCGCCATCACCGACCTGATCGCCGTCGCCTATGACCTGGCCTGGTTCTGGAAGGTTGACCCCGAACAGATGATGGCCAGGCCACTGGATGTGCTCCGCGAATCGCTGGAGCACGCGCAACGGATCAATGCGATGCAGCAGGTGCAGTGATGGCAGACGAAGAGAAGAAAACCCCGAAACCGGTGCTGATCACCGGCATCGATGAACTCTCGCCCAAACTGGGCGCCCTGCGCATGAAGGTTGAGAGTTTTAAAAACAATCTCGAGCAGACCGGCCTCGGCAAGCTGGACATCAGTGGTCTGTTCAACGGCGGCAGCGTGATCACGCCGTTTGTAGACGGCATCAAATCGGCCGCAGCGTTCCAGGGCAAATTGAGCGAAGTCAGCGACACGGCGAAAACCGTCGACCTGCCCGCCGCGCCGACAGCAGCGACACAGAACATGAACGTGTTCAGCGCGTCGATGCAAAAGGTTTCGGCGGCGGTGGACGCCGCGCTGGTGCCGGCGGTGGGGGCCTTGGTGGTCGGGCTGGAACCGATGCTGACGCAGGTCGGCAGCCTGCTCGCCGACAACCCGAAACTGGTTGAAGGCCTGGCGGCGGGGGCAATTGCCTTCTCCGCTATGCAAACCGCGGTCACCGGTATGACGCAGGTGATGGACGTCATGAGCATGGTGCTCAAGACCAACCCGATCATGCTGATCGCCATGGGCATTGCCGTGGCGGCCGGTTTGATCGTGGCCAACTGGACGCCGATCAGCGCGTTCTTCACAGGGATGTGGGAGGGCGTGAAAAACATCGGGGCGAGTGCGATGGCGACGTTGCGCTCGGTACTCGACTGGCGACCGCTGGCGGCACTGGCTGCGCTGTGGGAACCGGTCACGGCATTTTTCTCCGGAGTCTGGGACAAGGTGATGGCCGTGACGGCGCCAGTGATCGACTTCTTCAAGTCGGTTTTCTCGTGGTCGCCTGCGGGGATGATCATTGAAAACTGGGGGCCGCTGACCGGCCTGTTCTCGGCGATCTGGGAATTGCTCAAGGCCTTGAGTGTGCCGGTGATGGCATTTCTTAGAAACCTGTTCGATTTCTCGCCGATGCAGATGCTTACCGATGCGTGGGGTGGTGTTGTCGCGTTCTTCGAACCGATGTTCAGCGGCCTGCGAGAAGTCGCGCTACCGGCTAAAGAACTCCTCGTGTCGCTGTTCGACTTCTCGCCAATGCAGATGATCACCAGCGCCTGGGGAGGCATTGTTGCGTATTTCCAGCCGATATTGACGACGCTGCAATCGGCTGTGCAAAGCACCCGGGATACTTTGCGGGCACTGTTCGATTTTTTCCCGATGCAAATGCTCACCAGCGCCTGGGGTGGGATTGTCGGGTTCTTCGAACCGATCTGGATGGCGCTGCAAACGTCTGTGCAGCGGGTCAGAGGCTTTTTCACCAGCCTGTTCGAGTGGTCGCCGCTGGAGCAGATTACTCAGTATTGGCAGCCGATCGGTGAGGTCTTTTCGGCGATCTGGGGCGTCGTGTTGGCGCTTTCCGCGCCGGTCGTGGATTTTCTGCACAGCCTGTTCGAATGGAAACCGCTGGATCAGATCATCGAGAGTTGGGGGCCGATCACCGAGTGGTTCGGCGAGTTGTGGCAAAAGCTGCAAACCGTCATTGCGCCGATCAAGGAGTTGTTCGACGGTGGCTTCGCCGGACTGATCGCCAAGGTCACCGGCAAGGTTGAAACGCTGACCCAAGCGCAACGCGAGACCAATGCCGAAGGCAAGGGTGAGCTCGCACCGGCGTTCTTCGGCGCGAGCGCAGCGACTGCCGGCAACGGCACGCTGCAAAGCGGTTCGTTGCCACACACCTCCAGCGCGCTGATCCAGCAAAGCGCCGCCAACAACCGTACGCAACTTGAAGGCGGCCTGACCGTGCGCTTCGAAAATGCACCGGCAGGCCTGCGTACCGAACAACCGCAAACCAATCAACCGGGCCTGGCCGTGTCTTCACGCATCGGCTATCGCTCGCTGTCGATGGGAGGTTCCCAATGAACTGGCGTGACCGTTTATTGCCGGCATCCTTTCGCGGTGTCGGTTTCTGGATCGACCAGGCGAAAACCCCGGTCGGTCGCAAAGGGCAGTTGCATGAATACCCGCAACGCGACCTGCCGTTTTTCGAGGACCTCGGCCAGCAGGCCAAGACTCACGATCTGACCGCGTTCATCATCGGCCCCGATTGCCTTGAGCAGCGCGACAAGCTGCTCAAGGCGCTGGAGCAGGGCCGTGGCGAACTGGTGCATCCGTGGCTTGGACGCCTGCAGGTCAAGGTCGGCGAATGCGACATGACTCACACCCGCCAGGACGGTGGGCTGGTGACGTTCGCCTTGAAGTTCTATCCCGACCAACCCCTGCCGTTTCCGACCGCCACGGTCAGCACGCAGAAAGTGCTGCTGGCCAAGGCCGACGGGCTGCTGGGTTCGGCGGTGGCGCGTTTCGAACAGGCGATGACGCTGATCAAGGCCGCGCGGATCGGCATCACCAACCTGCGCAACAGCCTTACCGGCGTATATGAAGTGATCAAGGAGCAACTGAAACCTTTGATCGAGCAGTACCGGCAGATCACTGAACTGGTCAAGGCCGTGAAGGAGTTGCCCAAGGAAGTGGCGGCGGAATTCAAGGGTTTGCTCGGCGATATCAAGGAGCTGAAGGCGTTCGCCAAGGAAGGCTACCGGGGCGTGATCGCCGACGTGTCGCAGCAACTCGAAGCGATTCGCAAGGCCGATGCGCCGAAGATCACTACCGGCAAGGACACCAATGCCGCAGCGCAGGCGATGGCCGATCTGGTGCAAGACACGATGCTGGTCAAAGTCGCGCAGTGGGTCGCGTCGATGCCAGTGGCGACCACGCCGGTGAAACTGGCGTCGACACCGTCGCTGGCTCAACAGTCGACGTCGCCGGTGAGTCGTCAGGAAGTCCCCGTCAGCGATGACATGCAAGCGCTGCGCACGGCGGTGACTGCAGCCATCGACCCGATGCTGGCGAAAGCCGGACCTGCGCACTTCCAGGCCATCAACGATGTAAAGGAAGCGCTGGTGGCTCATCTCAAAGCGGTGGCGTCTTCTGGCGTGCGGCAAGTCAGCAAATCGTTTCAGGAAAGCTTTCCGGCAGTGGTCGTGGCCTACAAGCAGTTCGGCGACGCCACGCGAGTCGAAGAAGTGACTCAGCGCAACGCGATTACCCATCCCGGTTTCTCGCCCAACGATGTGAAAGTCTCGCGGGAGTGACGCCATGAACGAGATGGACAATCACGTCACGCTGACGGTCAACAACATGGAATACGGCGGCTGGAAAAGCGTCGAAATCACCGCCGATCTCGAGCGTCAGTTCCGCACCTTCAAGCTCGACATTACCTGGCAATGGCCGGGGCAGGCGGTGAGCAAACCGATTAAACCCGGTGACCCCTGTGAAGTGAAAATCGGCAAGGATCTGGTGCTTACCGGCTACGTGTTCAAGGCGCCGATCCGCTATGACGGGCGGCAGGTCAGCCTGACCATCGAAGGCAGTTCGAAAACCCAGGATCTGGTCGATTGCGCCGCCCGTAATCTGCCCAGCCAATGGCAGCAACAACCCTTGCTGACTATCGTCCGCGATCTGGCGAGCGAATATGGACTGTGGGTCGTCAATGAAATCAGCGACACCACACGCCTGACCAAACACACCATCGTGCCGGGTGAAACGGCATTCCAGTCGATCGACCGATTGCTGTCGCTGCTGCGGGTGTTTTCCACCGACAACGAGCTGGGCCAGTTGGTGTTGGCCAAACCCGGCAGCGGTGGCCGCGCCAGCGATGCGCTGGAGTTGGGCAAGAACATCCTGTCGGCCAATGCGCCAATGGATTTCAGCCAGGTGTTCTCCGAGTATCGGGTGATCGGCCAGCAGAAAGGCTCGGATGCGAAAAGCGGCGCGGCGGTCAGCGAAGTCGAGTCGACGGCGGCCGACCTGAGTTTCAAACGGCGGCGCACCACGGTGATCAACGAAGGCACGCAACTGACCTTTGAGTTGGCGCAGCAGCGTGCCCAATGGGAAAGCGCGACTCGCATGGGCCGTGCGCAGACCACCACCTATCAGGTGCAGGGCTGGCGGCAGAGCAATGGCGATTTGTGGCGCCATAACACGCTGGTCAAGGTCAAGGACCCGGTGCTGGATTTCGATGGCGACATGCTGATTTCCAAGGTCACTTATTCGTTGTCGGCGCAGGGTTCGGTGACCACGCTGCAAGTGGCGCCGCCGCATACCTTTGATCCTGATCCGACGCCCCCGAAGCAATCCCAGGCCTGACGCAGGATCCTGCTGGCGACAATGGCCCCTGTGGGAGCGGGCTTGCCCGCGATAGCGGTCGTGACAACAAATACATTTTTTCCCTGACACACCGCCATCGCGGGCAAGCCCGCTCCCACAGGGTTTGTGTCGACAAAGTCTAAGGAAACCCATGAGCCTACTGACACGCCTGCTGGCGCGCGGCACTGTCGTGCTCGCCAATTCGGCAACCAAGCTGCAATCGCTGCAAATGCGCCTCACCGCCGGTGAAGTCAACGACGACCTCGAACACTTCGAACCCTACGGTTTCACCAGCCATCCGTTGGCTGGCGCTGAAGGGGTCGTCACCTTCATCGGCGGCGACCGTTCCCACGCCATCGCCCTGGTCATCGCCGACCGTCGCTATCGCCTGCAAGCGCTCGCTGCCGGTGAAGTGGCGATCTACACCGACGAGGGCGACAAAATTCATTTCAAGCGCGGGCGGATCATCGACATCGAAACCGCCACGCTGAACATCCGCGCCAGCAGCGCGGTGAACTTCGACACGCCGGTGATAAACCAGACCGGCAAGATCGTTTCCACCGGTGATCAACTGGCTGGCGGCATCAGCCAGATCAAACACGTGCATGTTGGCGTGCAGGCCGGTAACGGTCAGACCGGCGCGCCGGCAGGAGGCCAGTGATGTTCATCAGCCAGAACCTCCACGCCGCGCTGACCCGCGCCGTGCTCATCAGTCTGTTCACCTGGCGTCGCGCCGCTGATGACGACGCCCTCGATGATGAAGAACGCTTCGGCTGGTGGGGCGACAGTTTTCCCACGGTTGCCGACGATCGCATCGGCTCGCGGCTGTGGCTGCTGCGCCGGGTCAAGCTGACCCGGCAGACGCAAATGGACGCCGAATTTTATGCCCGCGAAGCCCTGCAATGGCTGCTCGACGACGGCCACTGCAGCGCCATCGACATCATCAGCGAACGCCTCGACGCCCAGCGCCTCAACCTGCGCACGATCCTCACGCTGGCCGACGGCGAACGTCTGGACATCAACCCCGATAACAGTTGGCAGGTGATCTATGCCGTTTGAAACTCCTTCGCTGCCGGTGCTGATCAAACGCACCCAAAGCGACCTGGCCGGCGATTCGCTGCGCCAGTCCGATGCGCAAGTGCTCGCCCGCACCCTCGGCGGCGCCGCTTATGGCTTGTACGGTTATCTCGACTGGATTGCCGAGCAGATCCTGCCCGACAAAGCCGATGAGTCAACCCTGGAACGCATCGCCGCGCTGCGCCTGAATCAACCGCGCAAAGCCGCGCAAGTGGCTACCGGCAGCGTCAGTTTTACCGCCACTCCCGGCGCCGTGCTCGACGTCGACACTCTGCTGCAAGCGAACGATGGCCGCACCTACAAAGTCACCATGGCGCGCACCACGGTCAATGGCAGCAACAGCACCACGATTGCGGCGCTGGAGGCCGGCAGTCTGGGCAACGCTGATGCGGGTCTGACGCTGACCCCGGTGCAGCCGATTGCCGGGATTGTCGGCAACAGCTTCGTGGTGCTGGCGCCGGGCCTCAGCGGCGGTGTGGCGCGGGAAAGCCTCGAATCGCTGCGCTCGCGGGTCATCCGTTCCTACCGCGTGATTCCCCATGGTGGCGCGGCCAGCGACTACGAAACCTGGGCGCTGGAAGTGCCGGGTGTGACGCGGGCGTGGTGCCGGGGCGGCCTGCTCGGGCCGGGCACGGTGACGGTGTTCATCATGCGTGATGAAGACCCGCAACCGGTGCCGAACGATGAGCAGTTGGCGGAGGTTCAGGAGTACATCGAACCGCTGCGTCCGGTGACCGCGGAAGTGCACGTGCAGCGACCGGTTCAGGTGCCGGTAGTGTATCGCTTCAAGAGCGTCAATCCGGACACCACCGCCGTGCGTGCCGCCGTTGAAGCGCAGTTGCGCGATCTGCACAACCGCGAGGCTGACCTCGGCGTGCCGTTGCTGATCAGCCATATCCGCGAAGCGATCAGCAGCGCCGGCGGCGAATACGATCACACGCTCACTGCTCCAGCCGCTGACGTGCCGGCCGGGCAGAGCGAACTGCTCACCTTCGGAGGCTGCGTATGGGGGGCATAAGAACCGCCGCGCAATACCGGGCGCAGTTGCGCGCCTTGCTGCCCAGTGGCCCGGCATGGGATCCGGAACGGGTGCCGGAACTCGAAGAAGTGTTGCAAGGCGTCGCCGTCGAACTGGCCCGCCTCGACGCCCGCGCCGCCGACCTGCTCAACGAGATGGACCCGGCCGGCGTCAGCGAACTGGTGCCGGACTGGGAGCGGGTGATGAACCTGCCCGACCCGTGCCTGGGCGCCACGCCGTTGTTCGACGACCGCCGCCTCGCCGTCCGCCGCCGCTTGCTCGCGGTCGGCAGCCAGGCGGTCGGTTACTACCTCGACATCGCCAAAAGCCAGGGTTACCCCAACGCCAGCATCACCGAACACGAAGCCCCACGCATGGGCCGCGCCCGGTTTGGTTCGGCGCATTGGGGCACCTGGGAAGCGCAGTTCATGTGGACGCTCAACACCGGCGGCCGCCTGCTGCTCGGCCGCCGTTACGGCGCGAGCTACTGGGGCGAGCGCTTCGGCGTCAACCCAGGCTCGGCGCTGGAATGCCTGATCCACCGCAGCGCGCCGGCGCATACCAAGGTGCACATCAATTATGACTAGGGAGGGATGAGGGATGGATTATCCGAAGAGTGTGCCCAGTGCCGGCTTGGTGAATGGGAAGTTTGTTGATGAGAACCCTATGACGGGGACGCCGGGATCGTTGATTCCGGCGGATTGGGGTAACGGAGTTACCCAGGAAATTCTTAACGTGATCAAGGCGGCGGACCTGACGCCGGACGAGAAGAAATACGATCAGTTGTTGCAGGCGATTCAATCGGTGACGGCCAAGGGCTGGAACCAGGATTTGGCGCTGCCGCTGGCTGCTTTGCCTTTGCCTACAGTTGCCACCGCCGATGCACGTCTGCCGGTCAGTCCGGCTGCGGCCTCAACCAGTGGTGGCCGGGTTTCGATCGCAGCGGGAACCTTTATTAGCCTTGGCCAGGAAGTAGTGGCCGGCCAACTCGGGCGTGCGCGCACCTTCGTGACGACGGCGTGGAGCAGCGCCGACTTGCTGCCCAGCAGCCATTACTTTCTGCGAGCGCAAGTTATCGCCGGGGTACTCACGTTCTACACCCAACGCGGTGGCATTCATGACGTCGTGCCTGACTCACTCAAAGGGACCGTCAACGGCGCTGCCGGCGGCGGTTTTCAGTCCACGTCTCTGGACATGTGTCTGGCGTGGGTGATAACCGGAGCACCCGGTTCGGTGCCGGTTGTGCGGACCCTATACAACCGCGCACGTTTGACCTGGACGCAAACGGTAAACGGCACAGGCGCAATATTTTTACCGCTCGATCCCCACGCGCGTGCGGCACGACTCGTCGCCGGTAACCCAACGCCATCCTCGACGGCGGTCACCTCAGTCGCCTTTCCGTCCACCGGGTGGGCAGGGGGCAACTATTGCTTCCTGTCGCCGATCCTGACAGGCAGTTCGAACAACCCGGGGGGGTGGAACCCGGCAACGGTTTCACCGTGTGTATTGTTCACCAACAACATCGTCAATGACGTCACGGTTTCGACGTTGGCGGCGAGTTTCGATCATGCCAATTTGCGCTCACTGTGGCAGTGCTATCAGGCCGAACACAACTTGGGCCAATCGAATGCCGACAGCGATGAGCTATTGCTGAGCATGGGCATCAAAACCCATCCAATCACCGATTACAGCGTGGGCATTGCCATCAACTTTTCCGACGCGGTGAACGTGCAATTCTCGTGGGAGCTTATTCGATGATCGTCATTCAGGAACTTCATCAGTGCGACGGTGAGTTGCGCCTGCCGCAACCGTCGGCTGCGCACGAGTGGGATGGGCAGAACTGGGTTTTCAATGCAGATATGCAGATTGCTCTGGATCTGCAGGAAGCCGAACGCCTTTGCGCCAAGGTCGACGCCACCGCCGACAACGCTCGCATCGCACTGGCAGGCGACCCGCTCAAGGCCATGGAGTACGCACAGGCAGCCGCAGACGCTCGAGCTTTCAGCGACGCCGGATACCCGAAAAAGGAAGTGCCGCTTTCAGTCGCCGCGTGGGTCGCGAAAGGCCGTACGGCCAAACAGGCCGCCGAGCAGATTCTGAGTAAGGCCGATCAACTGACCGACCATCTGTTGGCGCTGCGTACGTTGCGACTGAAGGCCAAAACGCAGATTCGCGCCCAGGCAGCCAAGGGCAACATGGATCTGGCGCGCAGCTCTGCTGACGAAGCATTTGTCGCCATTCGCGAACTGGTCAACGGTCCATCCAGCTAAATCAAAAACCTCAGTTCTGCGTCACCCAAGCCCACTTCGAAGTGGGCTTTTTTATTTCTGAAAACAGACCGTGAACAGGTAGGCGAAGAACGTTTTGCCGATGCCGATGCCGGTCATTTGTCATTTCAAAGGAGCGAACATCTTATGGATTATCCAAAAAGCGTACCCAGCGTCGGACTGGTCGATGGCCGCTTCGTCGATGAAAACCCGGTGGCGGGGACACCGGGTTCGTTGATTCCGGCGGTGTGGGGCAACAGCGTTACACAAGAGATTCTCAACGTGATCAAGGCGGCCCGGTTGACACCCGATGAGGCCAGAACGGATCAACTCGCCAGTGCGATCGGTGCACTGGTCGATTTCACCAAACTGAAAAATACCCCGACCACATTGGCCGGTTACGGCATCACCGATGCGGTGGGGCGGCTGTTGGCGGTCAGGCAGTTCGAGAAGGTCGGGATTACGCTTTACAAGCCAAACCCCAAAGCCAAGAGGATCCATGTGCGGCTGGTCGGCGCGGGGGGGAGCGGTGGTGGGTGTTCGCCCGTTGCCGCCGGTTATCAGGGTATTGGTGGTGGCGGAGGCTCTGGGGCCTTTGCTCAAAGCCTGTACGACGTGACCCCGGAAATACTTGCAGGCGTGCCCGTTACGCTGGGTGGCGGTGGCGCTGCGAGTAATGTGATGGGGCTGGCCGGCGGAGGTGCTTCGTTCGGCACCTACATGAGCGCTGCGGGCGGTGGAGGCGGGCAGGTCCTTACCGTCGCCGTAACAGCCACAACAGTTGGTTTCGTTCAGGGCGGTGCAGGAGGGCAAGCAGTCACAGGCGGCAATCTTGCGAATGCTCGGGGCGCACCCGGCGAATACGCAATGTACAACGCCAATTGGGGCGTCCTCTCGGGTGCGGGCGGTGCCAGCCCGTATGACGGCGGTGGTACCCGAGTGGGGGTCAACGGGATTGGCATCACCGGCGGACGCGGTTCCGGCGGCAGCGGCTCCTGTTCGACCAACGCTTCGGCTGCCGTACTCAGTGGCGCCGGCGGCAACGCATTCTGTGAAATCTGGGAGTATGAATAATGGCCATTTATGCACGGGTCGAGAACGGCGTGGTCGTCGAACGGATCGACGCCGGTGAGTACGCCATCTGCGAGCTGTTTGCTCCATCCTTCGTCGAGACGATGGTTCGCGTGCCGGAGGGTCAAGAGATCGAGATCGGTGCGCCGATCACCGGGCTTCCGACAGGCGCCGAAGAACTGCCTGCACAGCAGAGCCGTGTGGTAGCTCAGGCTCCCATTGTTGCGGAAGAGGAACCTGCGGCCGCACTTGTCTGGCGCCAAGCCTCTCTGGCCACGACCGAATGGTTAGTCACGCGGCATCGCGATGAACAGGATATGGGACGCGGCACATCGCTCAAGCCCACGCAGTATCTGGAACTGCTTGAGTACCGACAGGCATTGCGCGACTGGCCTGACGCAGCGCTTTTCCCGGCGTTGAATGCCCGCCCTCTGGCACCCGCATGGCTCGCTATCAAAACAGGAGAACAGTAATGGATTACCCAAAAAGCGTCCCCAGCGCAGGGTTGGTGGACGGTAGCTTTGTTGATGAAGACCCGCTGAACGGCAGACCGGGATCGCTGATTCCGGCGAGTTGGGGCAATGGTGTTACCCAGGAAATCCTGAGCGTCGTTCAAGCCGGCGGGTTGACGCCGAGTGAGGCGTCCAACGCGCAATTGCTAGGCGCACTGCGCGGCGCTCAGTTGTTCAAGACCGCAGCACCTTTTGATGTCAGCCGTTCGGCGGCGACTTGCGAGTTTGTTCAGCGAGCTCTTGGCAGCTACGCGGGGGCGCGTGACATCCTTGCTACTACGCAACTGACGCTCGCTGACTTGGGCTGGTCGTTAGGTCTGGGTGGTAACTCGCCTTACACCGTGACCCTGCCGGAAATTGACAAGGTTCCTATGGGCGCCGCCATCGTCTTTCACTGCCGCAGCAATGCTCCTGTCACGATTGCTCACCCGGGTGCCGCAAAAATAAGCCCGCAAGGCGTCTTGTTGAGCTCGATCGTGATCAACAGTGGCGAGAGCGCCACCATCGTGAGGGAAAGTGGAGCCTGGGCGGTACACGGGACGGCGAGTCTGAAATATGCCTCGCTTTTTTCCGGATTGACGAGTGCCCAGGGATATCAAAAACATGCCAGCGGCAATATCGATCAATGGGGCTCAGGTCTGTCGAATGCTGCGGGACTGGTCTACGTGACATTCCCAATCTCGTTTCCGAGGGCCTATTTCTCGCTCGTGGCCACACATGCGGGAGGTGACACCGCAATGATCGTGCTGAATGCCGCCAATCAGCAGGGCTGCACCTTGAAAATTCGCGACGCGAATGCGCAGTTGGCTGCCAATTGCACCGTCAACTATTTTGTAAAGGGCTATTGAATGGACAACTTCAACGTTTTATTCAGCGCCACCACCCGGGGTGTTTACGTACCCGGCATCAACTCGACGGACATCCCCGACGACGTCATCGAAATTCCTCAGGGCTACTGGATCTCGCTGCTGCAGCAACTGGCGGTCAGCGCGAAAATGATCGGGGTGCGTGCGGACAACGGCTACCCGATTCTGGTTGATCCACCTCCACCCTCGGCAAAAGAAGTCGAGGACATGGAGCGTCTATGGCGTGATGCGCAATTGGCAGCCACCGATGGCATGGTTGCACGCGATCGCGATGAACTGGAGGATGGCGGTGGCACGACGCTGACTACTGAACAATATGCTGAACTGCAAGCCTATCGACGTGAATTACGCGATTGGCCGCAAGGGTCCTCTTTTCCCTTCAGCGAACATCGCCCGGTGGCGCCGCGCTGGTTGGTAGCGGCGCTCTGACCCAGCGTCACTTCACGAATACTTTCGCGGAAAACTCCGGAAAACAATGGCTGGCAAGCATCAACCGCCAGCCGTGATTCAATCGGGACAACATCCAGGGAGGATCAAGCATCATGCAATTAACTGAAAAACACCTTGTGGACATCATGCCCAACGCCCGCTCCCAAGCGGGCGTTTTTGTTTCGCCACTCAACACCGCGATGGCCAGGCATCGCATCGATACGCCAAAACGTATCGCGGCTTTTCTGGCACAGGTCGGTCACGAGTCGGGCCAATTGCGTTACGTGCGCGAACTGGGCAACAACCAGTACCTGAGCAAATACGACACCGGCACGCTGGCGCTGCGTCTGGGCAACACGCCCGAGGCGGATGGCGACGGGCAAAAATACAGAGGGCGTGGGCTCATACAAATCACCGGTCGCGCCAACTATCGCCAATGCAGCCTCGGCTTGTTTGGCGATGAGCGTCTGTTGGCATTGCCCGAATTGCTCGAGCAACCGCAATGGGCGGCCGAATCGGCGGCGTGGTTCTGGGCGCAGAAGGGCCTGAACGAACTGGCCGACGCGGACCAGTTCAACACCATCACCCGCCGGATCAACGGCGGGTTGAATGGCTTGCAGGATCGACTCGAGATCTGGGCACGGGCGAGGGCGGTGCTATGTCCGGCTCCTGGCGCGTGATGGGTCTGTTGCTGCTGGTGGCCGGGGCGTTTGCAGCGGCATGGCAGTTTCAGGACTGGCGCTACGGGCGGCAATTGGCCGAGCAGGCGCGGTTAAACGCCGAAACCCTCAATCAACTGACGCAGACCGCCGCCACCGCGCAACAGGCCGAGCAGGATAAACGCCTGGCGCTGGAGCAGCGGCTCGCGGCCAGTGAACAAACCCATTATCGAGCGCTGAGCGATGCCCAACGTGATCAGGATCGCTTGCGCGATCGCCTTGCTACTGCCGATGTGCGGCTGTCAGTCCTTCTCGATGCCGGCGACGTTGCCCACGGCTGTACGGTGCCAGCCGCCGCCGGCACCGGCGGCGTGGATCCTGCAACCGTACGCGCCCGACTTGACCCGGCGCATGCTCAACGAATTATCGCCATCACCGACACCGGCGACCGTGGATTGATTGCGTTGCAGGCCTGTCAGGCCTATGTCAGAGCGCTGGCGCCCGAACATCTTGAATGATTCTGTGTATTGAAAGCGCGTCCGGCTCGTGTACGGTGGAGGCATTCCACACGATCCGGAGCTCGCCGTGAAAGAGACCACCCAACTGGCCGCAGAACTGGGCCGACGTCTGCAAGTGCTCAATGCTCATGTCACTACCGCCGAGTCCTGTACCGGTGGCGGTATCGCCGAAGCGATTACGCGGATTCCGGGCAGTTCGGCCTGGTTTGAAGCGGGGTACGTGACGTATTCCAATCGGCAGAAAACCCGGCAGCTGGATGTGCCGGCTGATTTGTTCGAAACGGTAGGGGCGGTCAGTCGCGAGGTGGTCGAGGCCATGGTGCGTGGTGCGCAGCATCACAGCCTGGCGCATTTTGCCGTGGCGGTCAGCGGTGTCGCCGGCCCCGACGGTGGCACGCCGAACAAACCGGTGGGCACAGTGTGGCTGGCATGGGGTGTGGGCGACGAGGTTTACAGTGAGGTTCAGCACTTCCCCGGCGGCCGTGATGAAGTCCGCCGACAAACGGTGAAGGCCGCGCTAGAGGGGCTTGTGCGACTAGCGGCACGAGAAATCGAAAATCAGGGGTAGGCGATCTTCGAACGCTGTGGAATAATACTGGCTACTTATACAGGTGTTGGCCGTCAGGCCTTATTGATTACGTGAGGACTTTAATGGACGACAACAAGAAGAAAGCCTTGGCTGCGGCCCTGGGTCAGATCGAACGTCAATTCGGCAAGGGTGCCGTAATGCGTATGGGCGATCAGGACCGTCAGGCGATCCCGGCCATCTCTACTGGCTCTCTGGGTCTGGACATTGCACTCGGCATCGGCGGTCTGCCAAAAGGCCGTATTGTTGAAATCTACGGTCCTGAATCCTCCGGTAAAACCACACTGACCTTGTCCGTGATCGCCCAGGCGCAAAAAGCCGGCGCGACCTGCGCATTCGTCGACGCCGAGCACGCCCTCGATCCAGAGTACGCCGGCAAGCTGGGCGTCAACGTTGACGACCTGCTGGTTTCCCAGCCGGACACCGGCGAACAGGCCCTCGAAATCACCGACATGCTGGTGCGCTCCAACGCCGTTGACGTGATCATCGTCGACTCCGTGGCCGCACTGGTACCGAAGGCTGAAATCGAAGGTGAAATGGGCGACATGCACGTCGGCCTGCAAGCACGTCTGATGTCTCAGGCGCTGCGTAAAATCACCGGTAACATCAAGAACGCCAACTGCCTGGTCATTTTCATCAACCAGATCCGTATGAAAATCGGCGTGATGTTCGGCAGCCCGGAAACCACCACCGGTGGTAACGCGTTGAAGTTCTACGCTTCGGTTCGTCTCGACATCCGCCGTACCGGTGCGGTGAAGGAAGGCGACGAAGTGGTCGGCAGCGAAACCCGCGTCAAGGTTGTGAAGAACAAGGTGGCTTCGCCGTTCCGTCAGGCCGAGTTCCAGATTCTTTACGGCAAAGGCATCTACCTCAACGGCGAGATGATCGACCTGGGTGTGCTGCACGGTTTCGTCGAGAAGTCCGGCGCCTGGTACGCCTACGAAGGCACCAAGATCGGTCAGGGCAAGGCCAACTCGGCCAAGTTCCTGGCGGACAACCCGGAAATCGCCGCGAAGCTCGAGAAGCAGCTGCGTGACAAGCTGCTGTCGCCAGCGGTGATCGCGGATTCCAAGGCCTCGGCGGTCAAAGAGACCGAAGACGACCTGGCCGACGCTGATCTCTGATACCAGCGATGACCACCGCCGTACTGGATACCCTCGTCGCGGTGCGGCGAACCGCCATGGACCTGCTCGCACGTCGCGAGCATGGTCGAGTCGAGTTGACGCGTAAGCTGCGTCAGCGCGGCGCCGAGGCGGAGCTGATCGAAACAGCCCTCGACCGTTTGACGGAAGAGGGGCTGCTTTCCGAAGCCCGTTACCTTGAAAGTTTTGTCTCCTACCGCGCCCGTTCCGGCTATGGCCCTCTGCGAATTCGCGAGGAGCTCAGCCAGCGGGGTTTGCAACGTACCGATATCGAAATCGCCCTGCGCGAAAGTGGTATCAATTGGCAGGCGCAGCTTCAGGATACGTGGCAACGTAAGTTCTCCGGACATTTACCGATTGATGCGAAAGAACGGGCCAGGCAAGGCCGGTTTCTGGCGTATCGGGGGTTCTCGATGGAGATGATCAACCGCTTGTTCAGCGGTCGAGGGATGGACGATTAGACCGATTCAACAAAAAAGGCCCGCTATTTTTTAGAAAATAGCGGGCCTTTTTTTTGCCTTCAAATTACGTTGAAAGGCTCGCGTGAGCGTTGTGCAGTGGGCGGTTTTGAATCGGCCCAGTTTTCCGGCAGATTGATAAAGTCCACCAACTCCCTCAGACGACCATGGGTACGGCCATTGAAGGCAAAGGCCAGCCGTGCCAGATGGCTGAACTGCGCATCGTCGTGTTCTTCGCCGCTGTAGGCATGTTGGTGGAACTGGTCGCTCAGGCACAGATCAGCAAACTCCTCCTGCATCCGCGCCAGTGCGTGGTCGCTGAGCTTGTGGTTCATGCGAATCACAAATTGCCGCTTGAGCCAGCGGCTGGAGTGGAAGTTGCTGTAGAACTGATTGATCTCTTCCACCGCTTCTTCAACGCTGTAGACCAGTCGCATCAGCTTCATATCGGTCGGCAGGATGTAGCGGTTTTCTTCCAGCTGATTGCGGATGAAGTCCAGCGCGCCTTGCCAGAACGTCCCGCCCGGAACATCCAGCAACACCACCGGCACCAATGGGCTTTTGCCGGTCTGAATCAGCGTCAGCACTTCCAGCGCTTCATCAAGGGTGCCAAACCCGCCCGGGCACAGCACCAGCGCATCGGCCTCTTTGACGAAGAACAGTTTGCGGGTGAAGAAAAAGTGGAATGGCAACAGATTGTCGGTGCCGTCGACAGTAGGGTTGGCATGTTGTTCGAAGGGCAGGGTGATATTGAAACCCAAACTGTGGTCACGCCCGGCTCCTTCGTGGGCGGCGGCCATGATGCCGCCGCCGGCGCCGGTGATGACCATCATGTCTGCACGCGTCAGCGCTGCGCCGAGTTCGCGGGCCATTGCATACAGCGGATGTTCCACTGGCGTGCGTGCCGAGCCGAACACGGTAACCTTGCGCCGGCCTTTGAATTGTTCGAGCACGCGGAACGCTTGTTCCAGCTCACGCAGGGCTTGCAGGGTGATCTTGGCGTTCCAGCGGTTGTGGTCTTCCTGAGCCATGCGCAGCACGGTCAGGATCATGTCACGGTAGATGGGGATGTTCGGGCTGTTGGTGGAAATATGACTGAGTTGGGCTTCGACCTGGCTGACAAGGTCGCCGCTTTCCTGAAAATGACGGCTCAAGAGGTCGTTCGGTTGATAAGGCATTCAACGTCTCCTTCTGTACAGGGCGGGTAGCCCGGACAACCAGCGTCCGGGTCGCACTGCAAAAACACACAGGGCCGGCAGTTCCATTTCTGCCGTTAACGAATGATCGGGAATACTCTCAATCTAGACCCTCGCACGCATTCGCGCTGACTTGAACAGTGCGCTGTAACGTTTTGTCTGGCAACCGCTTACTGATTTGCGCCAAAGCCCCGCCGCTCGTCTGAACGTATCGCAAAGGGCCATCACTCTGATTTACTCAAATACAGACGTCGCAAGACAACCTTGCGTTTGCGCAAGGCAAGCAATTCAAGGATTCGTGGGTGGCAAGGAGGCGGGATGCATGGTCAGAGTGGTTCTGGAGATCGATACGCAGTTGTATCGAATGTTGCAGGAGTCGGCCGAGACGCATCAATTGAGTCTCGAAGAAGAGTGCTGCCGACGATTGGCCGGCGGCGAGCGTCGCTCGCGCTATCTGCAGGCGCTAGTGGCGGAATTGCGCGCCGAGGATGAGCAGCGGCGCGCCAAGGCTTCGCGCTGATTACTTCTTCTTCGCTGGCGCGGCTTTCGGGCAATCGGATTCCTGGTAACTGGCCGAGCCGATCGCTTTGTTGGTTTTCACTTCGGTGAAGTCGTAACGCATGATCGCGCCCTTGGCCATCAGCTTGCGGTACGACGGGTTGTTGCACACCGACGCGCCCAACTGGAAATACACAGCCTTGGGATCGGCGCGCATCTTGTCGGCGTGGCTCTTTTGCACGCTCAGATGGTTGATCAGCTGCGTGCCTTCGACGGTGTAGCCTTGATCAAGAATGTCTTCATTGATCGCCCGTGGCGTGCCGACGCTGCTTTGGGCGGCGACGTTGCGCAGCTCTCGGTTCAGATTCTGCTCACTCAGGGACGCAGCCTGAGCGGTAAAGGACGACGCCAGCAGAATGGCAGCGGTGGGAACGATAAGGCGCAGCATGAAACTCTCCTGATTCGGTGACTGGTGGTTCGACCCGTCACGGGGCGGTGCGTTCAGTGGCGGCGAATTATAGGGGAGCCGGTCTGGACGGTACAGGCTTGTGGCCGTCGCTCTGGTAAACTGCCGGCCTTTATTGCCCTGCCGAGTGTCGTTCGTGTCGAGTTTCCCTGTCTGCCGGTGTTGCCTGCGATGAACCATGCCCCCAACGCCGTGGCCCGCCTGCGCGATCAGCGCGAAGACGAAGGCATCAAGCCGATTCAGGCGCGCGGCTTTCGCTCCGAGCGTTGCCGCGATTGCCGGGTCATCATCAGTCATTGCCTGTGCGCGTGGCGGCCAAGCGTCGACACCCGCTCCGGCGTGTGCCTGATCATGACCGGCAAGGAAGTGTTCAAGCCAAGCAACACCGGTTGGCTGATTGCCGATGTGGTGCGCGACAACCATGCGTTCATCTGGTCACGCACCGAGCCCGACCCGCAGATGCTTGCACTGCTCAACGATCCGCAATGGCAGCCGTACCTGGTGTTTCCGGGCGAGTATGTCGAACCGTCGCGGGTGACCAACACGGTGACAGTCGATAGCAGCAAGCGCCCGCTGTTCATTCTGCTCGATGCGACCTGGACGGAGGCGCGCAAGATCTTTCGCAAGAGTCCGTATTTCGACCGCTTGCCGATCCTCAGCCTGCTGCCCGACAAACTCTCGCGCTATCGCTTGCGCCGTTCGACCCGCAGCGAGCACCTGTGCACCGCCGAAGTCGCGGCGTTGTGCCTGGAACTGGCCGGTGACAGCGAAGCCGCTTCGGCGCTGGACGCCTATTTCGATGTGTTCAGCCAGCATTACCTCGGTGCCAAGCAGCAACTGGACATGAATGAATCGACGCCCGCCCATGCCGAGCTGCTGCCCTATATACGAAAGCCGCAGCCGGCGTTGGCCCGATAGTGGCCCATACTGTCGACAGCGCTGGCCATCTTGCTTGACCACCCCGGCTGCGCTGGGCATGCTTGGCGCCGATTAGGGTGCGGCCAAGGTTTGAGACGCCGTGTTTGCTGTTGATTGGCGTCGAACGTGCCCCTGTGGATATCGCTTCCAAGCGTTGTCTCGAGTTGCTTTGGCCAGACCGGAATCTACCGCGTCTGCCATCAAAAACAGGATCATTTGAAAAATGGCCACATACGACATCCTGATTGCCGATGATCACCCCCTGTTTCGCAGCGCCCTGCACCAAGCGGTGACGCTGGGCCTTGGCCCGGACGTGCGACTGGTGGAGGTGGCGAGCATTGCCGAACTGGAAGCTCGCCTGACTGAAAAGGCTGACTGGGATCTGGTCCTGCTGGACCTGAACATGCCCGGCGCCTACGGTTTTTCCGGGCTGGTGCTGCTGCGCGGGCAGTATCCGCAGATTCCGGTGGTGATGGTCTCTGCCCAGGAAGAAGCCTCGGTGATGGTCAAATCCCGCGAGTTCGGCGCCAGTGGTTTCATTCCCAAGTCCAGCGATCTGAGCGTGATTCAGGAAGCGGTGCGCAAGGTGCTCGATGGCGACGTGTTCTGGCCGCCGCAAGCGTTCGAAGCAGTCAGCGTGTCGGATGAGGCCAAAGCTGCCAGTGATGGCCTCGCCAGCCTGACGCCGCAACAGTTCCGGGTGCTGACCATGGTCTGCGAAGGTCTGCTGAACAAGCAGATCGCTTATGAGCTGAGCGTGTCGGAAGCGACCATCAAGGCCCACGTCACGGCGATCTTTCGCAAATTGAACGTGCGCACTCGCACGCAAGCGGCTTTACTGCTGCAACAACTTGAGTCAATTCCGAGCCAGTGATGGCTGGCGGTTTCACGCTTTTTTGACTTTCGTTGATCTAGCTTCCCCACACCTTTTTGGCTGGTTTCTTTCTTATGTCACCTTTCAAGGGCCAGACCGGCCTGAAACGCATCCTCAACGCGTCCGGCTATTCGCTCGATGGCCTGCGCGCCGCCTTCACTGGCGAAGCGGCATTCCGCCAACTGGTGCTGCTCAACGTGGTGCTGATTCCGCTGACATTCTTCCTCAATGTCAGCCGGGTCGAGCAGGCGGTGTTGATCGCGGTTTGCTTGCTGGCGCTGATTGTCGAGCTGCTCAATTCGGCGGTGGAAGCGGCCATTGACCGCATCTCGCTGGAATTGCACCCGCTGTCGAAGAACGCCAAGGACATGGGCAGCGCCGCGCAGTTCGTGGCGCTGAGCATGATCGGACTGGTGTGGGCGGTGATTCTGCTTTAAGCGATGGTCGGCAAGACGATCTCGTCGCTGCGCTGCACCCCGGCGGTGAACGCGCGACACAGCTCGAGAAACTCGCGCATGGCCGAGGTCTGGTATTTCTGTTTGTGCCAGATGAAATAGAACTGCCGGGCCAGGTCCAGATCCGGCGTCTCCACCGGCACCAGACTGCCGCGCCGGAAGGCATCGCGCAGCGCCAGCCGCGAAATGCAGCCAATCCCCAGCCCTGATTCCACTGCGCGCTTGATCGCTTCGGTGTGTTCCAGCTCGAGACGAATATTCAGCGCGCTGCGATGGTGACGCATAGCCTGGTCGAAGGTCAGCCGCGTGCCGGAACCCTGTTCCCGCAGAATCCATGCCTCATGGGTCAGCTCTTCCATTGTCGCACTGCCGCGTTTGGCCAACGGATGCTGCGGCGCGCAAAACACCACCAACTCATCCTCGACCCAACTCTGCACTTCGATGTCCGGGTGGCCGCAATCGCCTTCGATTAGACCCAGATCAATTTCGTAGTGGGCGACCTGTTGCACGATATTGGCAGTGTTCTGCACGTGCAGCTTGACCTGACTTTCCGGGTGGCGCTGCATGAAGCTGCCGATCAGCAGGGTGGCCAGATAGTTGCCTATGGTCAGCGTCGCCCCCACTGATAGAGAGCCGAAACCGGATTTGCCATTGAGCAGGTCTTCGATTTCCTTGGCCTGGTCGAGCAGGGCCACCGCTTGCGGCAACAGTTGTTTGCCGAGGGCGTTGAGGCTCAGGCGTTTGCCGGCGCGGTCGAACAGCTGGCAGCTGGACTGGCGCTCGAGCTCGGTGATCGAAGTGCTGGCCGCCGATTGCGAGAGGTTGAGCAGACCCGCAGCACGGGATACGCTTTCCTGCTGGGCGACGGCAACGAAGACTTGCAGTTGACGGAGAGTAAATCGCATATCGATATAACCGATAACCCTTATCTTAATAATCCAGTTAACAGATATTGTCGTCGCTATTAGAATGCGATGCAATTGCGCACGTTAAGCCTCATTGAGCCGCGCAGACCAATCTCCAGGAGTCAAACGTACATGAGCAACATGAACCACGAGCGTGTCCTCAGTGTTCATCACTGGAACGACACTCTGTTCAGCTTCAAGTGCACCCGCGATCCGGGCCTGCGCTTCGAGAACGGTCAGTTCGTGATGATCGGCCTGCAACAGCCCAACGGCCGCCCGCTTATGCGCGCTTACTCGATCGCCAGCCCGAACTGGGAAGAGCATCTCGAGTTCTTCAGCATCAAAGTGCAGGACGGTCCGCTGACCTCCCAGCTGCAGCACTTGAAGGAAGGCGACGAGATCATCATCTCGAAGAAGCCTACCGGTACGCTGGTTCTTGATGACCTGAACCCGGGCAAGCACCTTTACCTGCTGAGCACCGGCACCGGTCTGGCGCCGTTCATGAGCGTCATTCAGGACCCGGAAACCTACGAGCGCTTTGAGAAAGTGATCCTGGTTCACGGTGTGCGTTACGTCAACGAAGTCGCCTACCGCGAATTTATCACCGAGCATTTGCCACAGAACGAATTCTTCGGCGAGGCGCTGCGTGACAAGCTGATCTACTACCCGACCGTGACCCGCGAGCCGTTCGAGAATCAGGGCCGCCTGACTGACCTGATGCGCAGCGGCAAGCTGTTCAGCGACATCGGCCTGCCACCGATCAACCCGCAGGACGACCGCGCGATGATCTGCGGCAGCCCGAGCATGCTCGACGAGACCAGCGAAGTGCTCGACAGCTTCGGCCTGAAGATCTCGGCGCGGATGCGCGAGCCGGGTGATTACCTGATCGAGCGTGCATTCGTCGAGAAGTAAACGCCACAAAAAGCCCCCATTGCCTTGGCAGGCAATGGGGGCTTTTTTATGCCCGAAGCATTTCCTTCATGCCTGCCACGATCCAAGGAGCTGCCGAAGGCTGCGATCTTTTGATCTTGCTTTTTAAAATCAAGATCAAAAGATCGCAGCCTTCGGCAGCTCATACACTGGGCGTGGTTTCAGGCTGTGGCCGGGATGACTTCCAGCACGCGGATCTGTTCGGGCGTCGGGTAATGCCAGCGCACGTCCAGATCCCAGAACTGCGCACCATATTCACGTTCCGGCGCCGGTGTCTGATACGCCGGACGCGGATCCTGAGCTAGGCACTGTTCAATCAGCTCAACCAATGGCTCTTCAAGCCGCTGAGCGTGGGTGTGCGCTTGTTTCAAGGCTGAATCCGCCCACTGCACGTCGATCAAGTGCGGCGCCGCGCTGGCGATGTCATTGGTCGCCCCAGGGATGATGTCGGCGTACGGCACGTACGGTTTGATATCCAGCACCGGTGTGCCGTCGAGAAGATCGATCCCGGAGATAAACAGCCGATTACCTTCGACCCTGTCCAGCTTCACCACCGACTGGCCAATGCCGTTCGGCCGGTGCGTGGCGCGGGTGGCGAACACGCCCATCGACTTGTTGCCGCCCAGGCGTGGCGGGCGCACTTTCAGTCGCGGTTTGTCTTCCAGGGCTTGGTGGAACAGAAACAACAGCCACACATGGCTGACCTGCTCCAGCCCCTGCACGGCGTCACCCTGGTCGAACGGCGCGACCAGTTCCAGCACGCCACGGGCGGCCGGGGCCAGTTGTGGCTGGCGGGGGATGGCGAACTTCTCCTTGAAGCAGGAGCGCACGAAGCCGATGGGAGAGACGCTGTAAGTCATGGTCTGGGATCGAAGCGGGGTAGGGCGGGCATGATAACCCGGCTCGCTTCAAGTCTGGTGGTGACAGGGCGGACGCCATCGCTGGCAAGCCAGCTCCCACAGGTTTTTGAGTGAACCTGGATTGTTCAAACACCCAAGAACCCTGTGGGAGCTGGCTTGCCAGCGATAGTCACAACACCGATGTCAGAGGCTGAACCCACCATCAAGAGGAATGATATTCCCGGTCATATAAGCCCCCGCCGTACTCGCCAGGCTGATCGCCAGCGCCGCCATCTCTTCCTCACGCCCCCAGCGCTTCATCGGAATCAGCGCAGTATCCTCAGCCAATGCCTGTTCATCATTACCAATATGGTGGGTCATCTTGCTCGGAAAGCGACCCGGCGCAATCACGTTGACGTTGATGTGCTGGCTCACCAGTTCTCGCGCCAGAATGCGCGACAACTGATGCAGAGCGGCCTTGCTCGGCCCATAGGCATATGCCTGCTCGCCAAACGAAGAAATCCCCGCCACCGAACCGATATTGATGATCCGCGCCGGATTCGCCGCCGAACCAGCCTTGCGCAGTAACGGCAGAAACTGCTGGATGCAACTGAACACCGACGTCACGTTGAGCTGCATGACCTTTTCCCAGCCCTTGACCGGATAGCTCTCCAGCGGCGCGCCCCACGTGGTGCCGGCATTGTTCACCAGAATGTCCAGATGAGTGATCTGCTCACCCAGGCGCGCGGCCAGTTCCTGCACGCCTTCTTCAGTGGCCAGATTCGCCGCCACGCCGTGGCAAGTGCCGAAGGCACTGAGTTCTTGCGCCGTTTGATGACAGGCTTCGGCGTCGCGGGAGCAGACGAACACTCGGGCGCCAGCCTCGACAAAGGCCTTGGCGATCATTTTGCCGATACCACGGGTGCCGCCGGTCACCAGAGCGGTGCGGCCTTGCAGGGAAAAGTACGGGTGCATGGCGAATCCTGAGGGCTAGGGGTCAATACACCCTAGTCGCCAGCCGCAAAAAACGGAGCCACTATTTTCGAAGGGAATGAACGGTCATGCGCTGCGGTGGCGACCATCAGTCGCCACCGCAGAAGGGCATCAGGCCGGGCGAACGCGCAGGGTCAGACCCTTGAGGAAGTTACGCAGCAACTGATCGCCACACGGCCGATAGTTGGTGTGGCCGACCTTGCGGAACAGCGCGCTCAGTTCAGGCTTGGATACCGGAAACTCGGCGGCCTTGAGGATCGCGTGCATGTCGTCTTCTTTCAGTTCGAAGGCCACACGCAGTTTTTTCAGGATGATGTTGTTGGTCACCGGCACTTCGATCGGCTGCGGCGGACGGCTTTCGTCCTTGCCGCGTTTGAAGATCACCAGACCGTCGAGGAAGTGCGCGATGACTTCGTCCGGGCAGCGTACGAAGCCTTCTTCGTCTTCTTCTTTCTTGTCGAGCCAGGTGATGACATCGGCGAGCGTGACGTCCATGCCGCCCAGTTTGATGATCTCGACAACTTTCTTGTCGCTGATGTCGAGCATGTAGCGCACGCTGCGCAGTACGTCGTTATGAACCATGTCGGTATTCCTGATGCGTTGTGGGCAGCGCTCGCGGGCGCTGCCGGAATGTGTGGCGGCAGTGGAAGTTCTAGAACTTCTCTTTGCCGGACAGGTAGCGCCATTGGCCAACCGGGACCTTGCCGATCGACACGCCGCCGATGCGGATACGGCGGATGCCGATGACCTTCAGGCCGACCGCTTCGCAGAACTGCGCGATGATTCCCGGCTGCGGGTTTTTCATGGCGAAGCGCAGGCGGTTTTCGTTCTGCCAGCTGGCCTTGACCGGCGGCAGCTCCTTGCCCTTGTGCGTCAGGCCATGTTGCAGGCGGTTGAGGCCGTGGGCAGCCATCTCACCTTCGACTTCGACGATGTATTCCTGCTCGATCTTCGCCGCGTCGGCGGTGAGTTTGCGCAGGATTTTCCAGTCCTGGGTGAACACCAGCAGGCCGCTGGCCTTGGGCTGCAGGTCGGCGCTGGCGGTCAGGCGCAGGAAATGTCCGCGCAACGGACGCTTGCCGTAGCGATGCTCTTCGCTGAGGGTTTCGGCGCTGAGCGATTGCATGGCGCTGTCGACATCCATGCCGGCGGGCGCGTTAAGCAGGATGGTCACCGGCTCCGGCGCGGTGGCCTTGGCGTCCTCGTCGAGCTCGACCTTTTGCTCGCCGACCTTGAATTGCGGCTCATCGATGACTTCGCCGTCCACAGTGACCCAGCCGCCCTCGATGAACAGCTCGGCCTCCCGGCGGGAGCAACCGACCAGTTCGATGAGGCGTTTGGAGAGGCGGATCGGGTCAGTCATGACGGGGCCGTAACAAAAAAGGGGTGGGCATTGTACCTGTGTGGAAGCGGTTAAGCCCGGTTCCATTTGCAGGGTGTTGGTATTCCCTGTGGGAGCTGGCTTGCCTGCGATGGTATCAACTCGGTATTTCTCGTACACCGCGGCGTCTGCATCGCTGGCAAGCCAGCTCCCACAGGGTTCCAGGTTGTGTCAGGCATGGTTCGCGCGCTGTTGGGACTGCCGCAAGCGCATATGCAGCAACGGATACGGCTGGCCCATGCCGTCGACCTCGGAGCGGCCGATCACCTCGAAGCCCTGTTTCTCGTAAAAACCCAAGGCTTGCGGATTTTGTTCGTTGACGTCGAGTTCATCGGCGTTGAGCCGTTCGATCGCATAGCGCAGCAACTGCTTGCCCAAGCCTTGACCACGATGATCAGGATCGATGAACAGCATTTCAATCTTGCCCGCCGCCACACCGGCAAACCCGGTGATGCGCTGCTGGCGGTCCTTGGTGCAGATCAGCATTACCGCGTCGAGATAGCGGGTGAGCACCAGATTGCGCAGCAGCTCGATATAGCTGTCCGGCAGGAACTGGTGAGTCGCACGGACCGAGGCCTCCCAGACCCGGGTCAGTTCTTCGTAATCGCTGATTTTCGGTGTGTGGATGACCGAATGCTGACGCATGTGCGTGTGCCTCTTGTGCGGTTCAAGGGAGTCCGTCCCCCGCTAAACGATAGCCGCAAAAAAGCCCCGTATCTCGGAAAAGAGCGGGGCTTTTTGGATTTGTTGCGGTGTCTGGCTGGCTATTTCTGTCGCCAGCAAGATCTCTCCCCTCACCCCAACCCTCTCCCCCAGAGGGGGCGAGGGGGAAGGGAGCTGAACTTCGTGCTTTTCAAACCTGAGTTCGACCGGATAGCTCAGGTCGATGTACCTAGAAAGAACAACACGGTCAGCCCCCTCTCCCTCTGGGAGAGGGCTGGGGTGAGGGGCTTTTGATCTTCAGATCAGATCTGCTCAGCCCACAGATCATATTCGTCAGCGTCAGTCACCTTGCACCAGACCTTGTCGCCCGGCTTCAGGTTGCTGCCGTTGTCGATAAACACGTTGCCATCGATTTCCGGGGCGTCGAAGAAGCAACGGCCGACCGCGCCTTGCTCGTCCACCTCGTCCACCAGCACTTCGATCTCACGACCAATGCGCATCTGCAGACGTGCCGAGCTGATCGCCTGCTGGTGCGCCATGAAGCGCTCCCAACGATCCTGCTTGACGTCGTCCGGGACCACTTCCAGATCCAGATCGTTGGCCGGTGCGCCATCCACCGGCGAGTACTGGAAGCAGCCGACGCGGTCGAGCTGGGCTTCGGTGAGCCAGTTGAGCAGGTACTGGAAGTCTTCTTCGGTTTCGCCCGGGAAGCCGACGATGAAGGTCGAACGGATGATCAGGTCCGGGCAGATTTCGCGCCAGTTCTTGATGCGGGCCAGGGTCTTGTCTTCGAACGCCGGGCGTTTCATCGACTTCAGGACTTTCGGGCTGGCGTGCTGGAACGGGATGTCCAGGTACGGCAGGATCTTGCCGGCGGCCATCAGCGGGATCAGCTCGTCGACGTGCGGGTACGGATAAACGTAGTGCAGGCGCACCCAGACGCCCAGCGTGCTCAGTGCTTCGCACAGTTCGGTCATGCGGGTTTTCACCGGCGCGCCGTTCCAGAAGCCGGTGCGGTATTTCACGTCGACGCCGTAGGCGCTGGTGTCTTGCGAGATCACCAGCAGCTCTTTGACTCCGGATTTGACCAGGCGCTGCGCCTCGTCGAGCACATCACCGACCGGACGGCTGACCAGTTTGCCGCGCATCGACGGGATGATGCAGAACGAGCAGCTGTGGTTGCAGCCTTCGGAAATCTTCAGGTACGCGTAGTGGCGCGGGGTCAGTTTGATGCCTTGCGGCGGCACCAGGTCGATCAGCGGGTTGTGATCCTGACGCGGCGGCACCACTTCGTGCACGGCGTTGACCACTTGCTCGTACTGCTGCGGGCCGGTCACGGCCAGCACGCTCGGGTGTACGTCGCGGATGTTGCCTTCTTCCACGCCCATGCAGCCGGTAACGATGACCTTGCCGTTTTCCTTGATCGCTTCGCCGATCACTTCCAGCGACTCAGCCTTGGCCGAATCGATGAAACCGCAGGTGTTGACCACCACGACGTCGGCGTCCTGATAGGTGGACACCACGTCATAGCCTTCCATGCGCAGCTGGGTCAGGATGCGCTCGGAGTCGACCAGTGCTTTCGGGCAACCCAGAGATACAAAGCCAACCTTTGGATTGGCCGGCGCAGGAGTGGTGGACATGTCTAACCTCGGTGTTTTGTGACGTCACTTGCTTGGTGCGCAAGCCGACGGATGGGCGCTTAGGGCGCGCCTCTGATCAAAAAGTGCGCAATTCTAGCGGCGGGCAACGCACTTGACCAGCTTTATACGGGGAAATACGACGAGTGCTGCGCTATGCTTCGCGCCGTTGAGCTTTACCGATTTCGTGCAGTCAATCATTGGTCTGTAACAACAGGTAAAACAGCGCATGCTGCAACTCAAAGCATAGTGCTTCCTTCAAAGAAGCCGGTATCGAGATCAGGAGTGTTGGATGGGTCAGGCAAGTAGTCATGCGGCGGGCGCCGAGGGTTCGGCAAGCAGACCGCTGAGCATGCTGGTCGCGGCGGTCGGGGTGGTTTATGGCGACATCGGTACGAGCCCGTTGTACACCCTCAAGGAAGTGTTTTCCGGCGGTTACGGCGTGCCGGTCAATCACGACGGCGTGCTCGGCATTCTGTCGTTGATCTTCTGGTCGCTGATCTGGGTGGTCTCGATCAAGTACATGATGTTCGTCCTGCGCGCCGACAACCAGGGCGAGGGCGGCATCATGGCCCTGACCGCACTGGCTCGGCGGGCAGCGGCTGGGCGCAAGCGCCTGCGCACGCTGTTGGTGGTGTGCGGGCTGATCGGCGCGGCGCTGTTCTATGGCGACAGCATGATCACCCCGGCCATTTCGGTGCTGTCGGCGATCGAAGGCCTTGGCCTGGCGTTTGACGGCATTGATCACTGGGTGGTGCCGCTGTCGCTGGTGGTGCTGGTCGCCTTGTTTCTGATTCAGCGCCACGGTACCGCGCGGATCGGTATTCTGTTCGGGCCGATCATGGTTACCTGGTTCCTCGTCCTCGGCGCGCTCGGTGTGTACGGCATCAGCCACACGCCGGAAGTGCTGCATGCGCTTAACCCGATGTGGGCGGTGAATTTTTTCGTCGTGCACCCAGGCATGGGCGTAGCGATCCTCGGCGCGGTAGTGCTGGCGCTGACCGGCGCGGAAGCGCTGTACGCCGACATGGGCCACTTCGGCCGCAAGCCGATCGCCCGTGCCTGGTTCCTGCTGGTGCTGCCGGCGCTGGTGCTCAACTACTTCGGCCAGGGCGCATTGCTGCTGGAAAACCCGGAAGCCGCGCGCAACCCGTTCTATCTGCTGGCGCCGAGTTGGGCGCTGATTCCGCTGGTCGGCCTGTCGACCCTGGCCACGGTGATCGCTTCGCAAGCGGTGATTTCCGGCGCGTTCTCCCTGACCCGTCAGGCGATCCAGCTCGGTTACATCCCGCGCATGTACATCCAGCACACCTCCAGCGACGAACAAGGCCAGATCTACATCGGCGCGGTGAACTGGGCGCTGATGGTCGGCGTGGTGCTGTTGGTGCTGGGCTTCGAATCCTCCGGTGCACTGGCCTCGGCCTACGGCGTCGCAGTGACCGGCACTATGCTGATGACCACCATTCTGGTGTCGGCGGTCATGCTGCTGCTGTGGAAATGGCCACCGATCCTTGCGGTGCCGGTGTTGATCGGCTTCCTGTTGGTGGATGGTCTGTATTTCGCTGCCAACGTACCGAAGATCGTCCAGGGCGGCGCTTTCCCGGTGATCGCCGGTATCGCGCTGTTCGTGCTGATGACCACCTGGAAGCGCGGCAAACAGCTGCTGGTCGAACGCCTCGACGAAGGCGCGCTGCCGCTGCCGATCTTCATCAGCAGCATCCGCGTGCAACCGCCGCATCGGGTGCAAGGCACCGCGGTGTTCCTCACCGCACGCTCCGACGCCGTGCCGCATGCCCTGTTGCACAACCTGCTGCATAACCAGGTGTTGCATGAGCAAGTGGTGTTGCTGACCGTGGTCTACGAAGACATCCCGCGCGTACCGCCATCACGGCGTTTCGAGGTTGAAGCGCACGGCGAAGGCTTCTTCCGGGTGATCCTGCACTTCGGTTTCACCGACGAGCCAGACGTGCCGCAAGCGCTGAAGCTGTGTCATCTGGATGATCTGGACTTCAGTCCGATGCGTACCACCTACTTCCTCAGCCGCGAGACGGTGATTGCTTCGAAGCTGGAAGGCATGGCGCGTTGGCGTGAGGCGTTGTTTGCGTTCATGTTGAAGAATGCCAATGGCAATTTGCGGTTCTTTAATTTGCCGTTGAACCGGGTGATTGAGTTGGGGACGCAGGTGGAGATGTAAGCCTGGCCTCAACTGAAAAGCCCCCGTCAGCCTAGTGGCTGGCGGGGGCTTTTTTGTGCCTGTGCCCAATCCCTCAAACCACCGCTGATTCCCTGTGGGAGCGAGCCTGCTCGCGAAGGCGTAGTGTCAGTCGAAGCATGTGGTGGCTGAACCACCGCATTCGCGAGCAGGCTCGCTCCCACAGGGTATTGGGTTGAATCAAGAGGTGCGTTCAGACAGATCAGCTTCAGATTCAGTCTTCGTCCGCGCGGGTCGTGGGATCAGCGCTTGGATCACGTCATCAACCAAGGCTTTGCCCATCACCGTCAGGTAATGCGCAGCCCAGGCATGGCGGTCGGTGTCTCTATTGAAAGCAGCGTCTTCTGCGAAGGATTTGGCGAGGGACAGCAGGTCGGAGGATTGGGACAAGGCATTGATGATCGGGACGCCGGAGCGGACATTGAAGAACGCTTGATCCGAGTTGTAGAGGAAAGGGGTGAAGCCGATGGTTTTAAGATCAGATGGATTGCTCATTGTCAGTTCCCTTGATTTCGAGAGCTGCCGCATCCGATACCAAGCGAATGGGTGGCAGCTGTGCGCAGGTTGGTAAACCGGGGAACCAAGGAAACCGGCACGCTCGAAAGCGTCCCACACACAGCTGCCATAACACAGGGGCTCGGACGGGATTTCGCCTGAGTCGTGTCGGGTGCGCTGTTGCGCCTTATTCCACCGGGTTACCAAGCCCGATCGCTGAATGGGTCAGCGACGTCCGGAGAGTATCCCGTCAAAAAACAGCGCAATAGAGCGGCAAAGCGCCCCAACAAGAGTTTCGGAGTTTGCCTACAAGGTCTGTGGGCGTCATCTGATATTGCGAGACCGGAAGTAAACGAAACTAAACGTTGCTGGCGATTTTGTGGGTATTTGTTCGGTAGATGAATGAGTGTGGAGTTGACGATTCGATAATGCCAATTAAGCAGGTGTCCACGTTTTATGGAATGTGGACATTTGGTGATTTTAGTTTCCTGAAGAGTCAAGAAATTTACGAGCCTTGCCACAAAACCGCTGAATCCAGCGCAATTCCCCTGTGGGAGCGAGCCTGCTCGCGAAGGCGTAGTGTCAGTCGCCGAATCTGTAAACTGACCCACCGCTTTCGCGAGCAGGCTCGCTCCCACAGGGATTTTGGTGGCTGTTGGGATGTAAAAAGCCCCCGCAACCGTGAAGTTGCGGGGGCTTTTTGTGGATGCGCTTCAGATCACTCTTCGGCGACCGAGTCCTTGCTCTGGCGCTTCTGAATCAAGTCCACCAAACGCTTGGCCAGCGCTGGATAGTTCTCATCGAAGTGATGCCCGCCGGGCAGTTTCACCGCTTCGCCGACAGCAGTCTTGTCGGTGCAGCCACTTTCATCCGTCTCTTCTTCGCCATAGATGCACACAACCTTGGCCGCTGGCAGCTTGGCCATTTCCGGGCCGGTCGCGGCTTCTTTGCCGGCGTTGCCCAGCCAGCCTTCGACTTCGATTTCGAAGCTGCCGGTGCGGGCGAAGGCGAGCAGGATGATCGCGTCGACGCGTTGCTGTTCGTTCTCTGGCAGGCGGTTGTAGATCGCCGGCAGGACGTCAGCGCCGAACGAATAGCCGGTGAGGATGAAGCGCTTGGTGCCCCATTTCTGCCGGTAGTGCTGCATCAGTTCGGTGAGGTCGAGTGCGCTTTGCTCCGGGCTCTTGTGCTGCCAGTAGTAGCGCAGGGTGTCGATGCCGACCACCGGGTAGCCGATCTTGGCCATTTCGCCCGCCACGTCGCGGTCGAGGTCGCGCCAGCCGCCGTCGCCGGAGAGGAACAGGGTGACGGTGTCGTTGGCCTGACCGGCCGGCACTTCAACTACCGGGATCGCCAGGCCGCCGTTGGCCTTGTCGCCACCGACGAGGATTTTGCGCAGTTCGTTGTTCAGCACTTGCGACAGGTTGATGTCGTAGTCGCTGATGCTGGTTTCGGCGTTCGGCTGATCGCGCACGAAGCCTGCGCTGGCATCGTCCGGGTTGTCGTTCCACGCCACCAGCCAGTGGCCGTGGGCGGCGGATTTCGGCAGCAGGTGGGTGCAGCCGGGTTTTTCCAGGGCCAGATCGACGGAGACGGCCTGGGCCTTGTCGTCTTTCTGTTCCGCCAGCCAGCGCCACGCCAGCACAGCGCCCGGGCCGATGCCGCTGACCAGGGTGGCCGGGCCATTCAGTTCACGCAGGCCCGACTGCAGGGCGCGGCTTTGCAGCAGGCAGTCCTTGGGCAGAATCACCTGAACGATCTGCGCCGAAGCGCTGCGGCTGAGGGTGGTCAGTTGTTTCTCGGAAAGCTTCTGTTCGTCGGTGACGGCCACCAGCACCTGAGCCTTCGGCTTGTTGCCGGGGATCACGCGGGTCATGGCCGTGCCATCGGCGGGTTTCAGTTGTTCGACGGTCGGTTCCGGTGCCGGACGTTTGAGGTACCAGTAACCGCCGCCGGCAATCACGGCCAGCACCAGCAGGGCGGCCAGGATGTACTTCAGGGAGCGTTGAATCATCAGCGTTTCACCAATCCAGTCAAGCCGCCCGCGATCAGGGCGGCAGTGTCGGCCAGCGCCACGAGCGGATCGAGTCCAGCGGGCACGGCCATATAACGGGGTTCCCAGTCAGGCTGGAACTTGTCTTTGAAACGGCGCAAGCCTTGGAAGTTGTACAGCTGCTCACCACGGCGGAAGACCATCGAGCCCAGGCGCTGGGTCAGCGGTGCGCCGCGCCGGGGTTGCAGCCCCGACAACGGCACCATGCCCAGGCTGAAGCGCGCGTATCCGTGACTCTTATAGTGTTGAATCAGGCCGACCATCATGAATTCCATGGTCAGCTTCGGCGCTTCCGGGTGCGCGCGCATCAGGTCGAGACTGGCCAGATCGTGGCTGTAGGTCTCGAGCAGATTGGCGAACGCCACCGGGCGGCCTTCGAAGCGAATCACCGCAATGCGGAAATGCTTCAGGTAATCGTCGCTGAAACGGCCGAGGGAGAAGCCTTTCTCGCGCACGTTCTTGCCGGTCAGCCAGGCATCGGAAATCACTTTCAGCTCGTCCATCGGCGCCTGGCCCGGCTCATGGATTTCCAGCGACAGACCATCGCGAGTGCCACGGTTCCAGGTGTAGCGCAGATCCTTCATCTCCTTGCCCTTGGCTTCCAGGTCGAAGCGTTGCAGATCGACCCTGGCTTCTTCGCCGAGCTTGATCGCTGTCAGGCCGATGTCCATGTAGTACGGCAGATTCTCCGCGCGCACCTGATAGAACACGGGGCGGGTGTGATGGATGTCGCAGAGATCGCGGAACTGCCAGATCATTTCCGCGCGTTGCTGGCTCGGCCCGATCGGGTCGTACAGCGCCACCAGACTGCGGCCACGGCGGGCGTACATCAGGAACGCCTCATCGTTGGGGTGAAACAGCAACGCCTTGTCACCGGTCAGCGCGAGGCCGCCGTCGGGTTGCGACGAGGCCATGAGGATTTTCGCCGCGCGATCCAGTTCGTCCGGCGTCGGCAAATGAATCACCGGGCGCGCCGTGCGCAGCAGCCAGGTCAGCGAGATGATCACCAGCAACACCGCCGCACCGAGCAGCGAGCGCAGACCGCGCGGCGCGTCAGCGTCGAGGGTGAACTGCCACCACAGCTGATGGCTGTAGGGTACGTCCTGATAGGCAAACAGCAGCAACCAGGCCGAAGCGCCCAGTACGCACAGGCTGGCGACCAGATACAGCGGCGAAAACGGCAGTTCGGTCAAACGGCTCGGACGGTAGAAGGAGCGGCGGAACACGCCGAGCAGCGCGGCCGTCAACGTCATCAGCGTGGCTTCTTCCCAGTCGAAGCCTTTGAGCAGCGAGAGCAGGGCGCCAACCAGCAGCAGAATGGTGGTCAGCATCCACGCCGCCGACAGGCGTCGACGCAGACCTTGGGCGAGCAACAGACAGAGGACGCCGATCAGGCTGGCGCCGAAGTGCGAGGCGTCGACCAGGCGATGCGGGATCAGAAAACCGATGTGCTCCAGGCGCGTGTCGATTTCCGGGGTCGCGCCGGAAAACAGCAGCACCACGCCAGACAGGAACACCAACACCGCCAGAACCGGCGCGGCCAGACCGGACGCCGCGCGCATGGTCTGGGATTGAAACAGGCGCTGGCCTTCGTTGATCAGCAGTAATACGCAGGCGACCAGCAGCGGCAGCACCACGTAGATCAGGCGATACAGCAGCAGTGCAGCGGCCAGCGGCGCGGCGCCAAGCTTGTCGGCAAATGCAGCAAGCAGAATCGCTTCGAACACACCGACGCCGCCCGGCACATGACTGAGCACGCCGGCGGCCAGCGCCAGCAGATACACCAGCAGGAACGGCGCAAACGGCGGCGCTTCCGGCAGCAACAAGTAGAGAACGGTGGCGGCAGCCGCGACATCGAGGGCGGTGATCACCAGTTGCAGAAAGGTCAGGCGTCGACCCGGCAGGCGCAGGGTGCGCCGCCCGGCACGGACCAGCAGATTGTCGGGGTAGGGTTGTTCCGGCAGACGACGACGATAGATGCCGATCGCCAGCACCGTACCAAGGATCAATACGGCAGCGGCGACCGAGCCCAGCAAGATTTCGGACAGCCCCAGCGCTTGCGAGGCGGCGGGCAGGTTGCTCAGGGTGGCCAGCGCTGCCAGTGGCGGCAGGGCGCAGCCCAGCGAGAGACTGGCGAACAAGGTCATGTGCGCGACTTCCGACGCACCGACGCCCAATCGCGCATATAAACGATAACGAACCGAGCCGCCGGACAGCAGCGACAGGCCGATCGCATTGCCAATCGCAAATGCGGTGAAACCGCCGAGCGCGAGGGTGCGCGGCGGCAGTTTCACACCAGCGTAGCGGCTGGCCGACCATTCATAGCCGAGCAGAATGATGAACCCGACCACGGTCGCACCGATGGCGCCGAGCAGGGCAGGTTTGGGCACGTCCAGAATCGAGTCATGCAGCGCGTCGAGATCGAGCTCGGCGAGCAGATGGCGGCAGGCAATCAGGGCAATGGCAAACAGCAGCAACGTGACGGCCAGACCGATCGGCTGACGGTATTTGCTTAATCGATCCAGCCAGCGCAAACGCTCGGGTTTGATCGGTTGTTCTGCTGTAACGGTGTCTTGTGGATCAGACGAGTTGGCGCGCATCAATCACCTCTTGGATTGTGCGCGACAGGATGGAGGTATCCAGCCAAGTTACCAATCCCTGTAGAAAAAAATAATCACAAAATACTACGCCTCTCGTCGGGCATCGGCGAGGGCAGTTCCTGGATTGCAGAAACCCTGTCTGCGACTCAAGCATAGTCGCAAGTCAGTGGTTCTGATGATCCCCAGCGGTTCACTGCACAGTGACAGATCATTGTTGCGAAAGGACTTTTTCAACAGATACAAAAAAGGCCACTCTTTCGAGTAGCCTTTTTTGATGTTTGGTTGCGGGAGCCGGATTTGAACCGACGACCTTCGGGTTATGAGCCCGACGAGCTACCAGACTGCTCCATCCCGCGTCTGTGTGGCGGCATTCTACAGGCGAACGACGAGGTGTCAACCGCTAATCCTGGAATGGGCCAAATAACTGCGAAATCGCGGCGAACGGTCGCAGGTAATGCGTAAGTTTCGGAAATGCAACGAATTGCCGTTTCGCTAGCGATTGAGCGGGGCGCCCGTTTGCAAAACAGACGCGCACAAAAAAGGCCACTCTTTCGAGTAGCCTTTTCTGATGTTTGGTTGCGGGAGCCGGATTTGAACCGACGACCTTCGGGTTATGAGCCCGACGAGCTACCAGACTGCTCCATCCCGCGTCTGTGTGGCGGCATTCTACAGAGGTTCGCGAGTGTGTCAACCGCCGATCTGGATAAATCTGTTGAGGTTCAAGCGCTTAGCGTCTTTTCCGGGCGGGCGACCGGCGCGCAGGGCAAGTGGCGCAAGGGTTTCAGCTCTATTGCGCGCTGATCTGTGATTGAAAAAATAAATTCATCGGAAATCTCCTACGGTCGGAAAAGAACATTCAACCACTGGTGCTATATACAGGTACCAATGAGATACTGCCGCTCCGGCTTGCCACGTTGTCTTTTTCCGACATGACCCAGCGAAAAATCATCCACATCGACTGTGACTGTTTCTACGCCGCCATCGAGATGCGCGATGATCCGCGTCTGGCCGGCAAGCCGTTGGCGGTGGGTGGTTCGGCGGATCGGCGCGGGGTGATCGCCACCTGCAACTATGAAGCCCGCGCCTATGGTGTGCGCTCGGCCATGGCTTCCGGTCACGCGTTGAAATTGTGCCCGGACCTGACCATCGTCAAGCCGCGTATGGAGGCTTATCGGGAAGCGTCGAAGGAAATTCATACGATCTTCGCCGACTACACCGACCTGATCGAGCCGCTGTCGCTCGACGAGGCCTATCTGGACGTGTCCGACAGCGCGCACTTCGGCGGCAGCGCCACGCGCATCGCCCAGGACATTCGCCGCCGGGTCTCCAACCAATTGCACATCACCGTCTCGGCTGGCGTTGCGCCAAACAAATTTCTGGCGAAGATCGCCAGCGACTGGAAAAAACCCAACGGTTTGTTCGTGATCACCCCGGATCAGGTCGAGGAGTTCGTCAGTGGTCTGCCGGTGAGCAAGCTGCACGGCGTCGGCAAGGTCACCGCCGACAAGCTCGGCAAGCTCGGCATCGTTGACTGCCAGCATCTGCGCGAGTGGGGCAGGCTGGCGCTGGTGCGCGAATTCGGCAGTTTCGGCGAGCGCTTGTGGAATCTGGCCCGTGGGATCGATGACCGTCTGGTGCACAACGACAGCCGCCGTCAGTCGATCAGCGTGGAAAACACCTACGACGTTGATCTGCCGGACTTGCGCAGCTGCCTGGACAAATTGCCCGAGCTGCTCGATACCCTGAAAACCCGCATGGCGCGGATCGACAGCAGTTATCGACCGGGCAAGCCGTTCGTCAAAGTCAAATTTCATGATTTCACCCAGACCACGCTGGAGCAGGCCGGGGCAGGGCGGGACCTTGGCAGTTACCAGTTGATGCTGACGCAGGCGTTCAACCGCGGCGGCAAGCCGGTGCGGCTGTTGGGGGTGGGAGTGAGGCTGGAGGATTTGCGCGGCGGGTTTGAGCAGATGGAGTTGTTTGAGCGGTAGATTTGCGGCGTATTCAGATAATCATCGCGGGCAAGCCCGCTCCCACACTGATCGATGGTGAAACACATATTGTGTGAACACCCATAAACCCTGTGGGAGCGGGCTTGCCCGCGATGCCTTTAGCTTTTAATTCGGTCCCGGATCTGCAACCAGGCGCCCGGCATCCTTGGCCAGAGACTTGAGAAACTCAGTCTGCAACTCAGGATCATTGCGGGTCAGTTCGATCAGGCTTTGTTCCAATTCGCTGGCTTCTTCTTCCAGGCCCAGCTCCGACAGGCGTTTGACCCGGTGTACCCACTGGCTCACCTCATCATCTTCCAGGTCGTCATAAATCAGCCCGTGCGCCTCAATCAACTTGCCGCGCAGGTGGCCGCTGAGCATCAGGGTCGAGTCGGAATGCACATCGTCCTTGGCGTCTTCGACACTGATTTGCAAGCGGCCAACATGGTTGAGGTCATGTTCGGCGAAAGGGCTGTCGAGCAGATTCAAGCGCAGCACGCCGTTGCGGTCGGTGGTCATGTCGAATGTCTGCTTGCCGGCCTTGACCTGCACCGGTCGTTCGCTCCACGGCAGGCTCGAATACTCCGTGCGCTTGTCGCGCTGGACTTCGTCGATGCCCGCGAGGTTTTGCTGCGCGCGACCATTGGACTGCACGTTCATGAACGGGTTGAGCCCGGCGAAACCGTAGCTCAGCCAATCCTTGGTGACGCTATCCGGCAGGTTACCGAGAGCGAACACGTTGACCACGTTCGCACCGACACCGCCGACCACGGCCACCGCGCCCAGCGGAATCTCGTAGACTTCGCGCCAGGGTTGGTAAGGCGTGTAGCGGTCGTAACGACGGGTGACCTCGAACTCGGTGACTTCGAAAGTCTTCTGCTCGTTGATCTTCACGCGTCGCTGCGGCAGCTCGAGCACCTTGGGCTCGCCGACATCGATCTGCAGGCTGTGATCGAGCAGTTTTCGCTCGACCCGCTCTTCGTGCTCGCTGCGTTGCGACATGTGATTGGCGCAGCCGCTGACCAGCAGGGCGCCGCACAGGGCGGCGCCACCGAGGCCTAAGGTGTTTCGCTTGAACATGACGTCTCTATCTGGTTTCAGCGGCGGATACGGGCCTGAAGGAAGGACACAACATCGGCCACCGGCAGTGCTTGCGCCTCTGCTTCGGAACGACTCTTGTATTCCAGGTTGCCTTCGGCGAGGCCGCGGTCGCTGACCACGATCCGGTGTGGAATGCCGATCAGCTCCATGTCCGCAAACTTGATGCCCGGGCTGGTTTTCTTGTCGCGATCGTCCAGCAGCACTTCGAAGCCGGCCGCCGTCAGTTCGGCGTACAGCTTGTCGGTGGCTTCGCGCACCTGCTCGGTTTCATAGCGCAGCGGTACCAGAGCGATCTGGAATGGC
This sequence comes from Pseudomonas sp. LW8, assembly GCF_041956865.1. Taxonomy (NCBI): domain Bacteria; kingdom Pseudomonadati; phylum Pseudomonadota; class Gammaproteobacteria; order Pseudomonadales; family Pseudomonadaceae; genus Pseudomonas; species Pseudomonas sp. LW8. The sequence continues at coordinate 1,199,428 of NZ_CP168138.1, forward strand.
GCCAGGGTGTCGCTCCAGATAATGCCGTTGGCGTCGTTGTTCTGCTCAATCGCTGCGGCGACCACGCGGGAAACGCCAATGCCGTAGCAGCCCATTTCCAGGGTCACTGGCTTGCCGTTTTCGCCCAGCACTTCGCACTTCATCGCCTTGCTGTATTTGTTGCCCAGCTGGAAGATGTGGCCGACTTCGATGCCGCGCTTGATTTCCAGCGTGCCTTTGCCGTCCGGGCTTGGGTCGCCGGCGACGACGTTGCGCAGGTCGGCAACGGTCGGAACTGGCAGATCGCGCTCCCAGTTCACGCCGAAATAGTGCTTGTCGTCGATGTTCGCGCCAATGCCGAAGTCGCTCATCATCGCGACCGAGCGGTCGATGATGATCGGCAGCGGCAGGTTCAGCGGGCCGAGCGAGCCGGCGCCGGCGCCAATCGCGTCACGCAGTTCGGCATCGGAGGCCATCACCAGCGGGCTGGCCACGCCAGGCTGGTTGGCAGCCTTGATTTCGTTCAGTTCGTGGTCGCCACGAATCACCAGCGCGATCAGCTTGCCTTCTTCTTCGGCATGGACGATCAGGGTCTTGATGGTCTTTTCAATCGGCAGATTGAATTTTTCCACCAGCGCCGCGATGGTTTTCGTGTCCGGTGTGTCGACCAGACGCAGTTCTTCGGTTGGCGCAGGGCGCGAGGTTTCCCGTGGCACCGCTTCGGCTTTTTCGATGTTCGCCGCGTAGTCGGAGCCGTTGCTGAAGACGATATCGTCTTCGCCGGACTCGGCCAGCACGTGGAATTCGTGGGAACCGGCACCACCGATCGAACCGTTGTCGGCTTCTACCGGGCGGAATTTCAGGCCCAGACGCGTGAAGATGTTGCAGTAGGCTTCATGCATGCGGTCGTAGGTGACCTGCAGCGACGCCTGATCGGCGTGGAAGGAGTAGGCGTCCTTCATGATGAATTCGCGGCCGCGCATCAAACCGAAGCGTGGGCGGATTTCGTCGCGGAATTTGGTCTGGATCTGGTACAGGTTGATTGGCAGCTGTTTGTAGCTGCTCAACTCGTTGCGCATCAGATCGGTGATCACTTCTTCGTGGGTCGGGCCCGCGCAGAAATCACGACCATGGCGGTCTTTGATGCGCAGCAGCTCAGGGCCGTATTCTTCCCAGCGCCCCGATTCCTGCCACAGCTCGGCCGGTTGGGTGCTCGGCATCAACACTTCCAGAGAACCGGCAGCGTTCATCTCTTCGCGAACGATGGCTTCGACCTTGCGCATGACCCGCAGGCCCATCGGCAGCCAGGTGTACAGGCCCGAGGCAAGCTTGCGGATCATGCCGGCGCGCAGCATCAGCTGGTGGCTGATCACGACCGCGTCGGAAGGCGTTTCTTTCTGTGTGGCGAGCAAAAATTGACTGGTGCGCATGGTTGGCCGTTGTCGGTTGCTATGACTGGAAATGACGGAGCAGTGTACCGGCGAGTTTTGCTGACGTACAGAAGTGTGGCCGGCGGAAGGCGCCAGCGGCGGGATTCCTCCCGCCATTGGCGAAGCGTCCTACGATTCTTCGGTGACGGGCGTCGGTGCAGGCTCGGGCGTCGGTGTTTGTCCTTCGCGGCGGCGCTCCTGGAACCAGTGCAGCGCGATCAGTAGCAGCGTCGGTACGCCGAGCAGGGCGGTAATGAGGAAGAAGCTGTGATAACCGAACTTCTCGACCAGCACGCCGGAATAGCCGCCCATCAGGCGCGGCAGCAGCAACATGATCGAGCTGAGCAGGGCATATTGCGTAGCGGAAAACTTCAGGTTGGTCAGGCTCGACAGGTAGGCAACGAACGCCGATGTCGCCAGGCCCGAGCTGAAGTTGTCGAGGGAAATGGTCACCACCAGCATCTGCAGGTTCGGGCCCATGTCCGCGAGCATGACGAACAGCAGGTTGGTCGCTGCCGAAGACACACCACCGATAAACAGAATCGGCAGAATGCCGAAACGCACGATCAACAGGCCACCCATGCCGGCGCCGACGAGGGTCATGATCAGGCCGAAAATCTTGCTGACACTGGCGATCTGATCCTTGGTGAAACCCTGGTCAATATAAAACACGTTGGCCATGACGCCCATTACCGTGTCGGACATCCGGTAAGTGGCGATCAGGCCCAGCAGCAGCAGCGCCTGCCAGCGATAACGCAGGATGAAGTCATTGATCGGCGTCAGTACCGGCGCCAGTCCGCGCCGGCCCATGGCCGACAGACACATCCCCGTCAGCAACGTATAGAGGATGGCACGCAGGAAGGCGCGGTCTTCGAGCAGCAAATCGAGTGGGCTCATGTCGCCGAACAGCACGCCGGCGAAGTCGGTGTTGTATAGCTGGGTGAACATCGCCGGTACGGAAACCAGCAGAACGATCAGCACGAACACCGACATCAATTGATGCATGAACGTGTAGCGCCCGGCCTGCAACTGCGTGCGCAGCGGTACGGGTGGTTCACGCATGAACAGCGTGGTCAGCAGCGCGGGCACCATCAATGCGCCGAACAGCACATAGGTGCCGGTCCAAGCTGCGTGCTTATAGTTGAAGCCGGTGGAGCCGAAACCTTCGGCGAAGAATAGCGCGCCGGCGGTGGCGAGCAGGGCGGCGACGCGGTAACCGGACATGTAGCTGGCGGCGAGAGCGGCCTGGCGGCTGTCATCGGCGATTTCCAGGCGATAGGCGTCGACCGCGATATCTTGCGTGGCGGAGGCGAAGGCAACCACGACGGCAATGGCGATCAGCCAGGATAAATGCTTCTGCGGATCACAGAAACCCATGCCGATCAGGCCGAGAATCACCAGTGCCTGGGAGAGCACCAGCCAGGAACGGCGGCGGCCGAGTTTGCCCAGCAAGGGCAGGCGCCATTGATCGAGCAGCGGCGACCAGACCCATTTGAACGCGTACGCCAGGCCGATCAGGCTGGCATAGCCAATGGTTTCACGGGCCACGCCTGCTTCACGCAGCCATACGGAGAGCGTCGAGAACACCAGCATGTACGGCAGGCCGGCGGCAAAACCGAGCAACAACAGCACGAGCGTCGAAGGACTGGCATAGGCGGCGAGCGCGGCGCGCCAGGTTTTACGGGGCATGGGCTGAAGTCTGCCTCAAAATTGCGAAAACAAAGCGCGCACTCTAACCGCTGTGCTCTACCGGACGCCAGCCATGGCGCCGAATATCCACACGATTGTTCTGGACGGTGATGCCTTCCATGCGCAATCGCGCACGTTGTTCGTCACCGGAAGGGCTGCCGACCGGCAGGCTGATGCGTCCGCCGGCGCCGAGCACGCGGTGCCAGGGCAGCCTGGTGTCGCCGGGCAACTGGCTCAAGGTCCGTCCGACCCAGCGCGCGGCGCGGCCAAGTCCGGCGAGTTCGGCCAACTGGCCATAACTGACGACTTTGCCTTCGGGCACTTGTGCGAGCGTCGAGTAGAGTGCCGTGCGTCGGATTTGCGCATCGTTTTCGACGCTGTCGAGCGGGTCTTTCACGTACGCGGCTCCTGAGCATTGGTGTGATGATGGCGACAAGGGTAATCGCTCGTGGCGCAGTTGAGAAATGAACTCAATTGAAATAGTCCGGTCAGTCCTTGTCATGGGCAAAATCCTACGGATAATGCCGACCCTTTTCGCCAACTCTGAGCCCCCGATCTGCTTATGTTCCCCAGAACCCTGTTGTGCCTTGCTGTTTTCAGCGCGTCCACGCCCCTGCTTGCCGACACCGTCTGGTTGAAAAACGGCGACAAGCTGAGTGGCACTATCATGGTTTTCGACGGCGGCAAGCTGTTGATCCAGACCAAATACGCCGGCGCAGTGGCGATTGACTGGAAAGAGGTCAAGACCCTCGACAGCGATCAGCATCTGCTGGTGAAGCAGGACGCCTATGCCGGTGAAGTATCGAAGTCGCTGACGGCGGCCGACGATGGCAAGGTCACCCTGGCCAACGGCGAGGCGCCGAAGACGGTCGAGCTGGCGAGCATTCAGCAGATCCTCAAGCCCAAGCCGATCGTCACCGACCTGGTGTGGAAGGGTAACGTCGATCTGGCGCTGGACTATCAGCGCGCCGAAAAGGACACCGACGATTACGACGTAGCCTTCAAGACTTCGGCTCGCCATGGTCGCTGGCGCCATACCGGCGAGGGCGAGTACAACCGCGAAGTGCAGGATACGGAAACCACCACCAACAACTGGCGCGCCGAATATTCCCTCGACCGCTTCCTTACCGATCAGTGGTTCTGGCAAGGGCGCATCAACTACAAGCGTGATCACATCGAAGAGCTGGCGCGTCAGCGTGTGGTCGGTACCGGTCCGGGTTACCAGTTCTGGGACGATGAGCTGGGTGCGTTCTCGCTGGGCTCGTTGCTCAACCGCACCGACTATGAATACCGCGATGGCAGCAAGGACAACTTCTACTCCGTCGCGATGAAGTGGGACTACAACCGCTACCTGATCGGCAAGAAGGTCGAGTTCTTCACCAATGGCGAAGTCGGCAAGCCGCTGTCGGGTGTTGCCGATTACGCACTGGATGCCGAGCTGGGCCTGCGCTACAAGGTCACCGACTGGGCATCGCTCAACCTCAAGGCCGAGCGCGACATCATCAGTGGCACCAACGATGCGGATCTGAACAAGACCCGTTATACCGCAGGGTTTGGCGTCGCCTGGTAAGGGCAGAAACAAAAAATCGCGGCCCAAGGGGTCGCGATTTTTTTTGCCAGCGCAAAACAGGCGCCCACAAAAAAGCCCCGCTTTTAAGGGCGGGGCTCTTTTCTAAAGAAGCTACAAGTTAGATAACTTGTACTTCTTCAGCTTGCATGCCTTTCTGACCGCGGGTAGCGATGAAAGAAACCTGTTGGCCTTCTTTCAGGCTTTTGAAGCCGTCGGATTGGATAGCTTTGAAGTGAACGAACAGGTCGTCACCGGATTGTGGAGTGATGAAGCCGAAGCCTTTTTCATCGTTGAACCACTTAACGGTACCGGTTTGGCGATTAGACATGGTGTAACTCCTTGAACAAAGATAACTGCGACTCAGGAAGAACCCTGGCCGAGACTGAGTGCAAAGAGCAGGAAAAATTCTTGTAGATGGTTGGATCGAAATTCAACATATCGTGTAGAGATTCTCAGTGACACAAGCAACACAGTGACGCCACCTTAACCCTTTTTCCGGAACGTGCCAATGTTTCTTGCAAAGGATTCTGTGTTTTAGGGATCGGCGGTGCGACGGTTCGTCGCCACATCGCGTAAATACGGGGTGTTCGCCGAGAATTGCGTTGCGCACTTTGAACGAGACGACGCGCCCGGTAAGATGCCGGACAGAATTTTTCCACCTCGCTATTCAGGACAAACCCGCCATGAGCATCAAATCGGACAAGTGGATTCGCCGCATGGCGCAGGAACACGGCATGATCGAACCGTTCGTCGAGCGCCAGATGCGCGGCAGCGACGACAGCCGGGTGATTTCCTACGGCGTGTCGAGCTACGGCTACGACGTGCGTTGCACCAACCACTTCAAGGTGTTCACCAACATCAACTCGGCCATTGTTGACCCGAAGAACTTCGACGCCGGCAGCTTCGTCGACATCCACAGCGACGTCTGCATCATTCCGCCGAACTCCTTCGCGCTGGCTAGCACCGTCGAATACTTCCGCATTCCGCGCAACGTGCTGACCATCTGCCTGGGTAAAAGCACCTACGCGCGCTGCGGCATCATCGTCAACGTCACTCCTCTCGAGCCTGAGTGGGAAGGTCATGTGACCCTGGAATTTTCCAACACCACCAACCTGCCGGCGAAAATCTACGCCAACGAAGGTGTGGCGCAGATGCTCTTCCTCGAATCCGATGAAGAATGTGAAGTTTCCTACAAGGATCGTGGCGGCAAGTACCAGGGCCAGCGTGGCGTGACCTTGCCGCGTACCTGATCGACCATCCGACGGATGTCGGGAATTCTTTGGCGGGCAGACACTCTATGGGGTGTACTGCCCGTTTTTGTTACACACAGATTCGGGCCTTCACTGAGGAGTGCCCTATGAAGATCGACCCGCGAATCAGCGCTGAACTGGCAAGGCTTGAGCCCAATCAGATAGGCGTTCTGGCCTGGTCGTTACTGGCGAATCCGTCTTTGAGCCTGTCCGGCGGCGTGCCCGGCCAGCCCGATCCCGATACTCCCAACGAACAACCGACCGAACCAGGCGAACCGACGCTGCCGGACGAGCCGCCTCCGGCGCCTGTGGCCTGATCCACTGTCATGAATATGGCCCGTCAGTCTGATCGATTTGCGATCTAGCTGATGGGCCATATTTCGTTGTCGCCGATCACGAAGACTTTGCAACTGTCGTCGCGCTCGACCTGATAGCCGCCGGTGAACGCACCGAATGCCGGCATCAGGCTGATGCGCTCACCGAGTCTGAAACAGGCCAGGCGCAGGCTCTGCCGACCTTTGCCGTGCAATCGATAAACCGGATGCACGTGGCCCGCGAGCACGTGCCGCTCGGGATGCGGATCGGGCTCATGCTGCAGGGCGAATGGCCCGAGTAACAGCGGCTCTGGTACCACGCGAATATTCAGCGAGGCTGGTGGGTCGCCTGCGCGTTTATCGTGGTTGCCGCGAATCAGTGTCATCGGCAGGTCAGCGTGCCGTGCGCGCCACTCTGCCAGCGCATTCAGCGTGGTCGGGACATGTGAACCAGGCCCATGCAGAAAATCCCCGAGGAAGATCAACTGGCGACACGGCAACCGCGCCAGCAACGCGTCGATTACCTCGATGTTGCTCGCCGTCGTGCCATGCGGCACCGGCTGGCCGAGGCTGCGATAGGCCGCCGCCTTACCGAAATGCACATCGGCGATCAGCAATGCTTCCTGCGCTGGCCAGTACAGCGCTTTCTCCGGCAGCAGCCACAACTCCTCACCGGCCAAACGCACCGGGTACGCACTCACGACGATTTCCCGTTATCAGCGGTTTTTTCCAGGTCACCGACCATTCTTCTGATCCTGTCAGCCAGTTTTTCCGAACTCATGCTCTCGCGCATCCGCTCCACCAGCAGCGGAAAGCCCAACGGTGTAGGACGTTTAACCTGATGCACATCCAGTTTCATCTGATTGATGCGCTCCAGTGTCTGTTCCAGACGGCGAATATCCAGCTCTTCGCGTAGGACTTCTTCCCCAGCCTGGGCCAGCAGCAGGTTGTCGGCGTCATATTGTTTGAACACCTGGAAGAACAAGCCACTCGACGCCTGCACCTGGCGGGTGCTTTTTGGTGCGCCCGGATACCCGGCGAACACCAGCCCGGCGATCCGCGCGATTTCGCGGAAGCGGCGCAACGCCAGTTCACCGGCATTGAGGCTGGCGAGCACGTCCAGCAACAGGTCATCGGCATTGAACAGGTGCGCGTCCAGATGCGTGGCCCAATCCACCGGCGTGGCGCTAAGCAGTTCCAGGCCGTAATCATTCACGGCAATCGAGAAGGTCACCGGCTGGCGCTGACTGACGCGCCACGCCAACAGGCTCGCCAGTCCCAGATGCACTTGTCGCCCGGCGAACGGATAGAGAAAAAGATGCCAGCCTTCGCGGGATTTCAGCACTTCGGCCAGCAGATTTTCCGTGGTGGGCAAGCCGGACCAGCGTATCTGCGTCTCCAGCAGCGGCCGCAACGCGTGCATTTCCGGGCCTTTGAATTGACCTTGAGCAGCGGCGCTGAAGCGCGTGACCACCGCTTCGGCCAGTTCGTTGGATAACGGCATGCGTCCGCCATTCCAGCGCGGCACGGCAGCCTTTTTCGCGGTGCTGCGTTTGACGTAGGCGGTCATGTTTTCCACCCGCACCAGTTCCAGCAGGCGCCCGGCGAAGAGGAAACCATCGCCCGGTTTCAGCCGGGCGATAAAGCCTTCCTCGACGCTGCCCAGCTGTTTGCCGCCGCCGCCCTTGCTCCAGAATTTCAGGTTGATGCTCGCGTCGCTGACGATGGTGCCGATGCTCATGCGATGGCGCCGCGCCAGACGCGCATCCGGCACACGCCAGACGCCGTGTTCGTCCGGCTCGACCCGGCGGTAATCCGGATACGCTGTAAGAGACATCCCGCCATGGCGTACGAACGCCAGCGCCCAGGCCCAGTCTGCCGCTGTCAGGTCGCGATAGGCCCAGGCGCCTCGGACTTCTTCGTACAAGTCTCCAGGAATAAAGCCACCGCCAAGGGCCATGCTGACCAAATGCTGGACCAGCACATCCAGCGGCTTGAGCGGTGACAGGCGCGGCTCGATGCGCCGTTGCTCGACGGCATCGCGTGCGGCAACCGCTTCGATCAGTTCCAGGCTGTGGGTCGGTACCAGCGTCACCCGCGAGGTGCGCCCCGGTGCGTGGCCGGAGCGCCCGGCACGTTGCATCAAGCGCGCAACGCCTTTGGCCGAGCCGATCTGCAGCACGCGTTCGACCGGCAGGAAATCTACGCCCAGATCCAGGCTCGAGGTGCACACCACCGCTTTCAACTGGCCATTCTTCAACGCCTGCTCGACCCAGTCGCGGGTATCGCGTGACAGTGAGCTGTGATGCAGCGCGATCAATCCGGCCCAGTCCGGCCGCGCTTCCAGCAGCGCCTGATACCAGATCTCCGATTGCGCGCGGGTGTTGGTGAACACCAGGCTGCTGGCGCAGGCATCAAGTTCGGCGACCACTTGCGGCAGCATCTTCAGACCGATGTGGCCGGCCCAGGGAAAACGCTCGATGGCCGGTGGCAGCAGGGTGTCGACTTGCAGGGTTTTTTCGCTTTTGCCTTGGACACTGACGCCGCCGCCCTGTGGGATCAGCACTTGCTCTGCGTGGGATTGATTACCGAGGGTGGCGGATACCCCCCAGACAATCAGTTCCGGCTGCCAATGACGCAGGCGGGCGAGGGCCAGTTGCAATTGCACGCCGCGTTTGTTGCCGAGCAACTCGTGCCATTCATCCACGACGATCATGCGCAGGCTCGACAACGCGGTGCGCGCATCGGCGCGGGCTAGTAGCAGAGTGAGGCTTTCCGGGGTGGTGATCAGCGTCGTTGGCAAACGCCGGCCCTGACGCGCGCGTTCGCTGCTGCTGGTATCGCCGGTGCGCAGGCCGATGCTCCACGGAATCTGCAATTCATCGACCGGGCTTTGTAAAGCGCGGGCGGTATCGGCGGCGAGGGCGCGCATCGGCGTGATCCACAGCACCGTCAGCGGTTCGGCCGGCGGTTTGCGCTTGCGCGGTGTAGCCACGGGCGGTTGCAGGCGGGCGAAGCGGTTGAGCGCAGCAAACCATACCGCATAAGTTTTGCCGGCGCCGGTGCTGGCGTGGAGCAACCCGGATTCGCCGTTTTTCACCGCCGCCCACACCTGTTTCTGAAAGGCGAACGGCTTCCAGTCGCGGGCGCTGAACCAGGTTTTTGCAAAGTCGGGGGATTTCGCCATGCCGGCTGCGTGCGCTCTGGAGGTGTTGTTTCAGAGACAGCGAAGCGGGGCGACAAGTTTAACTTTGTCGGTCGATGGATTCCCCCTGTGGGAGCGAGCCTGCTCGCGAATGCGATTGCACATTCAACATTGATGTTGACTGATAAACCGCTTTCGCGAGCAGGCTCGCTCCCACACAGGGGTGGGTTGCCAACCTTATTTAAGATTGCCGCTGAGGAACTGCTTCAGGCGTTCACTCTTGGGATTGCCCAGCACTTCTTCGGGCGCACCTTCTTCTTCCACCAGACCCTTATGCAGAAACAGCACCTGATTCGACACCTTGCGCGCAAAACTCATTTCGTGGGTGACCATGATCATCGTCCGGCCTTCCTCGGCCAGACCCTGAATCACTTTCAGCACTTCGCCGACCAGTTCCGGGTCGAGTGCCGAGGTCGGTTCGTCGAACAGCATCACTTCCGGCTCCATCGCCAGTGCCCGGGCGATCGCCACGCGCTGTTGCTGACCGCCGGAGAGAAACGCCGGGTATTGATCGGCGACCCGCGCCGGCAAGCCGACTTTGTCCAGATAACGTCGGGCGCGATCCTCGGCTTCCTGTTTGCTGCAGCCCAGCACCCGGCGCGGGGCCATGGTGATGTTTTCCAGCACGGTCATGTGGCTCCACAGGTTGAAATGCTGGAACACCATCGCCAGCCGCGTGCGCAGGCGTTGCAGTTCATCGGCGTCGGCAACGTGCATGCCGTGGCGGTCGGTGACCATGCGGATCGCCTGGCCATCAAGGCTCATGGCGCCGTCATTCGGTTGTTCAAGGAAATTGATGCAGCGCAAAAAGGTGCTTTTGCCCGAGCCGCTGGCGCCGATCAGGCTGATCACGTCGCCGGTTTTGGCCTTGAGCGAAACGCCTTTGAGCACCTGATGATCGCCATAGCTTTTGTGCAGGCCTTCAACGGTCAGTTTGTACATGGACGAGCATCCTCAAGGCGAAAGTAGGTAGCCGCTGCGATAGGCCTGGGCGCCCGCGACGTGGGCGATGACCATGCCGGCAGTGGCCATGCGCCGCAGCGAGCGCGCATACAGCAGGCCGGGGGCGGTGCAATGAATGGGGGTGACCTTGTCGTGGACCGGGTCGATGATTTCTGCGATCTGCTGGCCGGCTTCCAGGTATTGGCCGGGCGTGGCGCAGTACACCAGCAGGCCGCCGACTGGTGTGGTCACCGGTTCGACCCCGGCCAGCGGCGTGGCAGGGTACGGCAGTGGCGGTTGCGGCTTGGTCTCGCCGACGATGGCATCGAACTGGATCAGATAGTCGATCAGCGCCTGACAATCGCGGCTGGCCAGCGGGTGATTGACGTCGCCCTGGCCGCGCAATTCGACGGTCACCGAGAAGCTGCCCAGCGGAATCTCGAACTGTTCGCCGAAGCGTTCGCGTAGTTGCCACCAGAGCAGGGTGAAGCACTCGTCGAACGACTGCCCGCCAGAGTCTGTAGCAAGCAGGCTGGCCTGCGCTTCCATGTAGCGCGCCAAGGGCTCGACCTGTGGCCACGCCTCGGGCGTGGTGTACAGGTGCACCACCGATTCGAAGTCGCAGTGCAAGTCCAGCACCATGTCGGCATCGCAGGCCAGGCGTTGCAGGGTCAGACGCTGGGATTGCAGTTGTGTGGTCGGCTTCTGACGGTCGAGGGCGTTGCGCAGGCTGGCACGGATCAGTTCGAGGTTGTGCTGCGCATCGTCGTTGAGTTGGCCTTCGATGGCGTTGCCGATTTCTTCGCTGAGGTCGACGAACCAGCGATTGAAGTTCTGCCCGCTCTCCAGGTCGTAACGGCCCAGCGGCACGTCCATCAGCACTTGTTCGAGGCCGACCGGGTTGGCCACCGGCACCAGGACGATTTCGCTGCGCAGGCGGCCGGCAGCTTCCAGTTCGGCCAGACGCTGTTTCAGGTGCCAGGCGACCAGCATGCCCGGCAGTTCGTCAGCGTGCAGCGACGCCTGGATGTAAACCTTGCCCTTGGCCTGCGGTGGGCCGAAGTGGAAGCTGTGAATCTGCCGTGCGGTCCCCGGCAGCGGGGCCAGCAAGTCATGGATCTGGTGGCGCATTGTTATCTCTTTTTTTTCAAACCGGTGCTAGTGAGTCGGCCCGAGGAAGGCCAGCCAGCGGCGTTCGGCGAGGCGGAACAGACCGACCAGCGCAAAAGTAATGGTCAGGTAGATCAGCGCGGCGATGCCGAACGACTGGAAGGTCAGGAAGGTCGCCGAGTTGGCATCCCGCGCGACTTTCAGGATATCGGGAATGGTCGCGGTGAACGCCACGGTGGTCGAGTGCAGCATCAGGATCACTTCGTTGCTGTAGTAGGGCAACGAACGGCGCAATGCCGACGGCATGATCACGTAGGCATACAGCTTCCAGCCGGTCAGGCCATAAGCCTTGGCCGCTTCGACTTCGCCATGGTTCATGCTGCGAATCGCCCCGGCAAAAATCTCCGTGGTGTACGCGCAGGTATTGAGAGCGAAGGCGAGGATCGTGCAGTTCATCGCGTCGCGAAAGAAGCTGTCGAGGATCGGCTGTTCGCGCACGGCGGCGAGGCTGTAGATGCCCGTGTAGCAGATCAGCAGCTGGATATACAGCGGCGTGCCCCGGAACAGGTAGGTGTAGAACTGCACCGGCCAGCGGACGTAGAAGTGCGGCGAGACGCGGGCAATCGACAATGGGATCGAGACGATGAAGCCGATGCAGATCGAGGCGGTCAGCAGCCACATCGTCATCGCCAGCCCGGTGATGTTCTGGCCGTCGGTATAAAGGAAGGCGCGCCAATATTCCTGGAGAAGTTCGATCATCGTACGGCCTCCCGGGCACCGGCGGCGTAGCGGCGTTCGAGCCAGCGCAGGATGAAGTTCGAAGCACTGGTGATCAGCAGATAAATCAAGGCGGCGAGGACCAGAAAGTAGAACAGTTGATAGGTGCTTTTACCGGCGTCCTGGGCAGCCTTGACCAGATCGGCGAGGCCAATGATCGACACCAGCGCGGTGGCCTTGAGCATGACCATCCAGTTGTTGCCGATGCCCGGCAAAGCGAAGCGCATCATTTGCGGAAACACCACGAAGCGAAAACGCTGGCCACGTTTGAGGCCATACGCGGTGGCGGCTTCGATCTGACCACGCGGCACCGCGAGGATGGCGCCACGGAAGGTCTCGGTGAAATACGCGCCATAAATGAAGCCCAGCGTCAGCACGCCGGCGCTGAACGGGTCGATTTCAATATATTCCCATTCCATATAGTCGGTCAGCGACGTCAGCCAGGTTTGCAGGCTGTAGAAGATCAACAGCATCAGCACGAGATCCGGCACGCCGCGAATCAGCGTGGTGTAGAGCTGCGCGGGCAGGCGCACCAGTTTGACTTTCGACAGTTTGGCACTGGCGCCGAGCAGGCCGAGCAACACGGCCACCAGCAGCGACATTGCCGATAATTTGATGGTCATCCAGGTGCCTTGCAGCAGCAACGGGCCGAAGCCCTGCAGACTGAACGAGGCCAGCCCCAGATTTTGCAGGAGGGTTTCAAACATAAATCAGCAACCTGAGCGGATGGAAAAGGCGCCCATCGAGGATGGGCGCCGGGGCATTATTTGCCGCTGTACAGATTCAGGTCACCAAAGTGTTTCTTTTGAATCTCGGCGTATTTGCCGTCGTCGTGTAACGCTTTGATACCTTTATCCAAAAGTGCTTTCAGCTCAGTGTTACCTTTCTTGATACCGACAGCGGTTTTGGCTGGCAGCAATTCGCTGTCGACCGGCTGGCTGATTTCATAATCAGCGCCTTTTGGCGACTTCAGAAAGCCCAGTTCGGCTTGCAGCATGTCCTGGATACCGGCGTCGAGACGACCGGAGGTCAGGTCGGAATACACCTGATCCTGGTTCTGATAGGCCTGGGTTTTCACGCCAGCCTTGTCCAGCACGGCTTTGGCGTAGGCTTCCTGAATGGTGCCTTGCTCGTAACCGACGGTTTTGCCCTTGAGTGAAGTGACGTCGGCGGTGATGCCGGAGCCTTTCTTGAACACGTAAGCGGTCGGGCCGGAAAACAGTTCGCTGGAGAAGTCGATGACCTTCTCGCGAGCCGGGGTCACGGTCATCGACGAGATCACACCGTCGAACTTGTTGGCCTTGAGGCCCGGAATCATGCCGTCGAAATCGCTTTCGACCCATTTGCACTTGACCTTCAGTTCGGCGCAGATCGCGTTGCCCAGATCGATATCGAACCCGACCAGGCTGCCATCGGCCGCTTTCGACTCGAACGGTGCGTACGAAGGGTCAACGCCAAAGCGCAGCTCTTTGTATTCCTTGGCCAGCGCGGAGCCGGCGGCCATGCACAACGCCAGTGCAGAAAGGGTCAGCAATGCTTTTTTCATTATTCAATCCCTAAGAACCAATATGAGCGCTTGTGGCGCAGAATTATTGTTACTGCAACGCTTACGACCTATAGAAAGTAGCAATTTCCGAACCAGAGTGCCGAACAGGTGTTTTAAAAGGTTGAGCGGAGAGAGGCAAGGGTAGTTGAATGCACGGAAACGGGCATTGCTGTTTGCATGCACTGTTTTGGTTCAAACGCGTAGCTCAGAGCAGGGAAAAACTGTGGCGAGGGAGTTGTCCCCGATCGGCTGCGCAGCAGTCGCAAAAACCTGAGTGCACGATTTCAGGTGGGAATTGCTGGGGGCCGCTGCGCAGCCCAGCGGGGATAAATCCCCTCGCCACATGGTTCTGCGATGTGTCGAGAATGAATCAGGCCAATAAGTCTTGCAAAGTCGCGAGGCTGTCCGCTTCTTCGACGGTCTTGTCCTTGCGCCAGCGCAGCATGCGCGGGAAACGCACGGCGATGCCGCTCTTGTGCCGGCGCGACAGGGCGATGCCTTCGAAGCCCAGTTCGAACACCAGGCTCGGTTTCACGCTGCTGACCGGGCCGAATTTCTCCACGGTGGTCTTGCGCACGATGCTGTCGACCTGACGCATCTCTTCATCGGTCAGCCCCGAATACGCCTTGGCGAACGGCACCAGCGAGCGTTGACTGGATTCCGGCGGGCCGTCCCACACGGCGAAGGTGTAATCGCTGTACAGACTGGCGCGACGGCCGTGTCCGCGCTGGGCATAAATCAGTACCGCGTCGACGCTGAACGGGTCGACCTTCCACTTCCACCACACGCCCATGTCCTTGGTCCGGCCGACGCCATACAGCGAATCGCGCGCCTTGAGCATCATGCCTTCGACGCCGAGTTTGCGTGACGCTTCGCGCTGGCGGCCAAGGTCGAACCAGTCCTCGCCGGTCAGTACCGGGGAGGGCAGCAGTACCGGGCTGTTGCAGCGCGCGATGACTTCCTCGAGTTGCGCCCGTCGCTTGACCTGCGGCTGGTTGCGCCAGTCCTCGCCCTGCCATTCCAGCAGGTCGTAGGCCAGCACTACCACCGGCACTTCTTCGAGAATCTTCTTGTCGAGCGTCTTGCGACCGATGCGTTGTTGCAGCAGGGCAAACGGTTGCACGGCCGGCGGTTCATCGGATTGCGGATCGAAGGCATCTTCAGTAGTCGGATGGGTGCTCTTCCACACGACGATTTCGCCGTCGATCACCGTCCCGTCGGGCAAGCCGTGGACCAGCACATCGAACTCGGGGAAGCGCTCGGTCACCAATTCCTCGCCGCGTGACCACACCCACAGCTTGCCGTCGCGCTTGACCACTTGCGCGCGGATACCGTCCCACTTCCATTCCACCTGCCAGTCGCTGGCGGGGCCGAGCAGGGCTTCGAATTCCTCGACCGGTTGCGCCAAGGCATGGGCGAGAAAAAACGGGTAGGGCTGACCGCCGCGCTGGGCATGTTCGTCTGCGGATTCCGGGGCGATGAGTTTCAGGTAACTCGCGGCGTTGGGCCGGTTCGACAGATCGGTGTAACCGACCAGACGCTGAGCCACGCGTTTGCTGTCGAGGCCGGCCATCGAGGCGAGGGCGCGAGTGACCAGCAACTTCGACACGCCGACGCGGAAACTGCCGGTGATCAGCTTGATGCACAGCATCAGGCTCGGCCGATCCAGTTGCGCCCACAACATCGGCAGTTGGCGCGCCAGATATTCCGGGGTTTCACCGCGAAGTGGCAGCAGCTTGTCTTCGATCCATTCGGCTAGACCGGCCTCGGAGCTGTGGGAATTTTCCGGCAGCACCAGAGAAATGTTCTCGGCCAGATCGCCGACGGCCTGATAGCTTTCTTCGAACAGCCACGGCTCCAACCCTGAAACTTCTACCGCCAGCTCACGGAGGATGCGCACCGGCACCAGTTGACGAGGCCGACCACCGGAGAGGAAATACACCGCCCATGCGGCATCTTCCGGCGCGGCCTGCGCGAAGTACACCTGCATCGCCGCCAGCTTGGCGTTGCTCGACGTGGTGGCGTCGAGTTCGGCATATAACTCGGCGAACGCTTTCATGGGGACGTCTCGGCAACGGTGGGTTCGGTGGCGATGTTGTCGTCTTCGTCATCGCCGTATTCAGTGGTGAAGCCTTGTGCATCAAGACCCTGTTCGCGCAGATGACGTACGAGCACGCCGATCGAGCCATGAGTGACCATCACCCGCTCCGCGCCGGTCTGGTTGATCGCCCAGAGCAGGCCGGGCCAGTCGGCGTGATCGGAGAGGACGAAACCGCGATCGACGCCGCGCCGCCGCCGGGTCCCGCGCAAGCGCATCCAGCCGCTGGCGAAGGCATCGCTGAAGTCGCCAAAACGGCGCATCCACGTGCTGCCGCCCGCCGACGGCGGAGCAATGACCAGCGCCTGGCGCATGATCGGATCGCTTTTTTTCACGTCGCCTGCGTAAATCGTCGGCGGCAGGTATACGCCGGCATCGCGGTAGACGCGGTTCAACGGTTCGACTGCGCCGTGGCTGAGGATCGGCCCGAGGGTTTCGTCGATGCCGTGGAGGATGCGTTGGGCCTTGCCGAAGGAGTAGCAGAACAGCACGCTGGCCTTGCCGGCGGCGATATTGGCCGCCCACCACTGATTGATCTCGGCGAAGATCTGCGCCTGCGGCTGCCACCGATAGATCGGCAGGCCGAAGGTCGATTCGGTGATGAAAGTGTGGCAGCGCACCGGTTCGAATGGGGCGCACGTGCCATCCGGCTCGACCTTGTAATCCCCCGACGCGACCCAGACTTCGCCGCCGTATTCCAGGCGCACCTGCGCCGAACCGAGGACATGCCCGGCGGGGTGAAAGCTCAGGGTCACGCCGTGATGGGTCAGGCGTTGGCCGTAATCAAGGGTTTGCAACTGGATGTCCTGACCCAGGCGCGCGCGCAGAATCCCGGCGCTGGCGCTGCTCGACAGGTAGTGCTGATTACCGGTGCGCGCGTGATCGCCATGGGCATGGGTGATCACCGAACGCTCGACCGGCCGCCACGGATCGATATAGAAATCTCCGGCGGGGCAGTAGAGACCTTCAGGTCGGGCAATAACAAGATCCATGTCGTGACCGGAATGGGGGGCTTGTTAGCTATGAGGCGGGCGTGAGGCTGGAAGTTCGATCGGCTTTGAAGCGCTACCCTCACCCCAGCCCTCTCCCAGAGGGAGAGGGGGCCGACCGAAGTGTCTGGTTAGGTACATCGACCTGGGGGACCGAGTTGAATATGGATCCGGCACAGCCTTGAGCCTGATCCAACGTTGGATTCACCTCGCTTTGTAGAGGGGCCGACCGAGGTGTCTGGTGAGGTACATCGACCTGGGGGACCGAGTTGAATATGGATCCGGCACAGCCTTGAGCCTGATCCAATGTTGGATTCACCATCTCTCTTTCAGGTCGGCGCAAGACCCAAGCATCCCCCAATCAGTCCCCTCTCCCTCCGGGAGAGGGCTAGGGTGAGGGGCTGTTGATCTTTGCTCTATTTCCCGGGGGTGAGGGTCAAGCGGGTCTTGCCATACACCCGATCAAAGTTCTGCGGCTGCATCGGCAGGCCGATGTACTGACCTTTCAGCCACGCATCGATCCCGTTCAGGTAGTTCGGACTCAGCGGGTTGCCCGACTGCCCCGTACCGTTCTGCGCCATCAGTGGCTCGCTCTGGCCGAAGTCGACGATAAAATGCATCGACGGCGCGCGCGTGGTGACGAAGTCCTGGCCCCAGGCAAACGCCGAGCTGTTCAGCGTGGTGTGATCGCCTCCAGCCGCCAGCGGCCCGCGTACAGTCTGACCGTTGCTGTTTTTCCACGCATAGCTGTGCAGTTTGCCCCACTGCCAGGCGCGATGATCGCCGCCCAACTGGCTGTCGCCCGCTGTAATCGCTGCAGCGAGACTGCGGGCGAGAATCACCGCTTTGTCTTCCTTCTGCGGCGTGCGCAGGTCATCCCAGAACGGACTGTCCTCACGCCCCAAGAGATGATCGGCCTGCGCCGCGTAGGACAGATCGCCATTGGCGACAAAGGCCTTCCACGCCGGGCTCGACTCAGGACCCAGTTCATCGAGGAAGATCTGCTTCATGCTTTCCTGCAGAAACAGTTCATAAATCGCCGCATCCGCCGAGGTCGGGCTGAGCTTGCCGTCGAACGCCATCAAGCGCGTGAAGGCTTCGCGGGCCTTGCTGCGTTCGGCTTCCGGCAGGGCGTCGATCGCCTGTTTCAGCGGTTGCTTCATCCCCGGTGCTTCGAAGACTTTTTTCAGCTTGGCGGCGAACGTGGTGGTCTGGTCGTACTGCATGGCGATCACGCTGCGGCTGTCGTGCTTGCCGCTGCCGGCCATTTCCGCCAGGCGCTCGCCGCGCTCCGGTACCGCCCAGGATTTCGACAACTGCATGCCGTAGCCGTCGGGAATTACACGCTGGTTGGCGGTGCCGAGCCAGCCTTGTGCCGGGTCCTGATCGTAGGGGTGCAGCATCGGGTCGGCGTAACCGTCCCAGTCGTAGCGACCGTCCCAACCCGGCGAGGGCAGCAGGCCTTCACCTTCGCGACGGTTGGGGAAGCGCCCGGTGACTTGCCAGCCGATATTGCTTGCATCGGCAAAGACCAGATTCAGGGTAATGGCGCGGATTTCACGGCTGGCGTCTGAGGCGCGCTCGACGTTCTGCGCGCGGGTCAGGTCGAAGAAGGCATCCAGGGTTTTGTCGTCAGTGAAGCTTGGCGTCTGCAAGGCGAGGCCGAAACCGTTGCCTTGCGCCGCTGCCTGGGCACTGTTGAGCAGCGCGCCGTGGCGGGTTTCGTACACGGCTTCGCGAATCGGCCGCTGGCCTTTGACGAAATAGGTTTCGTTGCGCACGCCCAACGGCTGCCATTTGCCGTTGACTTCATAAGTGAGGCTGCTGCCCTGACGGCGGATTTTCTCGAGGAACAGGTCCTGATTGTCGCCGAGCACGCTGGTCATGCTCCACGCCACTTTGCCGTTGAAGCCGCCGAGCACCATCGGCAGACCGGCAACCGTGACGCCGGCGGCCTGATATTTCGGCGCGCGGATCTGCACGAAACTCCACAGAGACGGTGCGGCCAGCGGCCCGTGCGCATCGCTGGCCAGCAGGCTCTTGCCGCTGCGGCTGCGTTGCGGGGCGATCGCCCAATTGTTCGCAGTCGGTGTGGCGAGCAGGTTCAGCGACGACAGTTGCTGGCTGGCGCTGCTCAGTTCGGTCAGCCCCGGAATCTGCCCATTGAGCTTGAGGCCTTGCAGCTTGTCGGCTTCAGCCACTGGCAGGTTTTCATCAGGCGCCGACGGGCTCAGCCAGGCGAGTTTGTCAGTGGTCACGGTTTGCGCGAGCACCAGTGACTGGATTTCCTCCGGCAGGTTGGCCGACTGGCTGAAATTCAGCAGGGCAAAAATCAGCGCCGAATCTTCCGGTTTCCAGTATTCGGGCTTGTAACCGCTGGCGGCGAGGTCGCCCGGCAACTTGTCGGCGTAGCGGAACAGGTAGGCGTTGACGCCCCGTGCATACACTTCGAAGAAGCGCTTGAGCCGTGGCGACGAGGCCTTGTACAGCTCGCCGGCGCTCTTCTTCAGATTGACCGCGCGCATGTAGCGGTCGGCATCGAGCATCGACGCGCCAGACATTTCCGCCAGCCGGCCCTGAGCCAACAGGCGCAGGGTGACCATCTGGTTGATGCGGTCGCTGGCGTGGACATAGCCGAGGCTGAACAGCGCGTCATGGAAGCTGTTGCTCTCGATCAACGGCATGCCCATCGCATTGCGCCGCACTGACACGTTCTGCGCCAGGCCCTTGAGCGGTTGCACGCCGGAGGTCGGCGGCAGGCTGTCCTGGGCGTTCCAGGTCTGGCAACCGGACAGGCCGAGGACACCGGCCACTGCTGCGGCAACGCCGAACCGGGGAAGAAAATGTGTAAGGGCTGGCGAGGCCATGGCGAAGCTCCTGCGGGGGTATAAGGCTGGGGGCGCAATAAAGCCGCTACGTTAGTGAGGGCGCGAGGGCCGCGCAAGCGGGGCGAGCGGTTATTTGTGCTGTTGTCGGCTGATCGGTCAGAGCTGTGACAGTTGCTTGTGGGAAAGCGCTGATGTTGAACTGCGGAATGAGTCCCGAGACCTGTCAGGAGAAAGATCGCTATGGAGCTTCAAAGCAACGCTGCGCTGATCATCATCGACCAGCAGAAAGGCATTCTGCATCCGCGTCTGGGGCGGCGGAATAATCCTCAGGCCGAAGAGCGAATGCTTGAGTTAT
Source organism: Pseudomonas sp. LW8 (assembly GCF_041956865.1). Lineage (NCBI taxonomy): Bacteria > Pseudomonadati > Pseudomonadota > Gammaproteobacteria > Pseudomonadales > Pseudomonadaceae > Pseudomonas > Pseudomonas sp. LW8. The sequence continues at coordinate 1,219,510 of NZ_CP168138.1, forward strand.
TGGCGCTGTGGCGCCTGCGCGGGCGCCCGGTGATTCACGTGCAGCACTTGTCGCGCTCACCTGACTCGGTGTTCTGGCCGGAGCAGGACGGAGTCGAGTTTCAAGAGCGTTTTGTCCCTCAGGGCGGGGAATGGCTGATCCAGAAACAGGTGCCGGACGCGTTTTGTGCCAGTGGGCTGGAGGCGCAGTTGCGTGAGGCCGGGATCGGGCAACTGATCATCGTTGGTGTGGCGACCAATAACTCTGTTGAGTCGACGGCGCGCACTGCGGGCAATCTGGGTTTCGACACATGGGTGGCAGAGGATGCGTGCTTTACCTTCGACAAGGCCGATTATTTCGGCAAACCGCGTACCGCTGAAGAGGTGCACGGGATGTCGCTGGGCAATCTGCATGGGGAGTATGCGACGGTGGTCGGCTCTTCACAGATTCTGGCGGCGGGCTGAAATTTTGTAGCGTATGTGCCGCCGCCTTCGCGAGCAGGCTCGCTCCCACATTCGAGCGCATTTCGTCAGAAGGAATGCAATTCACTGTGGGAGCGAGCCTGCTCGCGAAGCGGTGTGTCAGGCGAAGAAGATCTTCGCCCGTGACATCAAGCGCCGTGGCACTTCTTGAATTTCTTGCCGTTGCCGCATGGGCAAGGGTCGTTGCGGCCGACGTCTTTCAGGGCGTTGCGCACCGGTTCCTGGTGGGCGTGGCCGCAGTTCGGGCCGTGGACATGGCCATGGTCGTGATCATGATGGTGGTCATGATCGTGGTTGCAGTCAGGGCCATGGACATGGGGTTGCTGGGTCATCGAGGTCACTCCGGAGTTAGATCGGCGGGGATTATCACGCCATTGCGCTCAAGGTGCACGTAGTGGGCGATGAATAAACCGGTTTCCATTTCCCCCTGCAATCGATAGGGAATCTGCTGGTTCGGATTTTTCAGCAGTTTCACCACCTGTTTGACCTTCGGCCACAGGTTGGTGCGGATCGGCACTTTGAAGTAAGCGCTGCGCTTGGGTCCCACGGTAAACCAGTGCTCATGCTCGCCCTCGGTGAGCAGCATGTCCGCCAGGTGAATCCGGTATTCGAGGCCGCGCACGGTCAGATCGCTGTCGTTGGGATTGTCGACGCGAAAGTGCAGGATGAATTTTTGCTCGAGCAGTTTGGCCCGCACCACCTCGACTTTCACCAGATGCACGGCAGGCTCGACGCTGTCATCGCTGAACCACGAGGCACAGCCGCCGAGGTTTACGATCAGCATCAACAGCAGAAAATGTAGTGTGCGCCGACGACCGAGCATGAAATTGACTCCCTTTGTGCCCAGTCTAGACCTTAAAAGATTTCAGCCTTCGGCTAATCCCGTGGAGCTGCCGAAGGCTGCGATCTTTTGATCTTGGCTTTCAAGCGCCGAAATAACCCGAACAACACTTCTTGAACTTCTGCCCGCTGCCGCAAGGGCAGCCGTCATTGCGCCCCAGCTTCATCTGCACCGTGGGATCGATGAAGTACCAGCGCCCGCCGTTCTGCACAAACGAAGAGCGCTCGCGATGGCTGTGCTCGCCCTGGCTGTCATGCCAGCGCGCGGTGAAGGTCACAAAAGCGTGTTCCGGCTGGCCGCCGAACACCTCCGAGCTTTCCACCTCAAGGCCGAGCCAGGTACTTTGCGCACTCCAGTCGCTGATCGATTGTCTGTTCAGCCCCGCCTGTTGCGCGGGCAGGGTGGTCGCCACCAGATAGTCGATCAGCCCCAGCACATAAGCGCTGTAGCGCGAACGCATCAAGGCTTCGGCACACGGTGCCGGGTGGCTGTCGTGATAAGGGCCGCAGCAGGCATCCAGCAGATTGCCGCTGCCGCAAGGGCAAATGGCTGTACTCATTGCATTACCACCAGTATTTCCCGAAGTTTTCCGGATTGGCCCAGAAGCGTGAATTGAGCCAGTCGGGGACTTGTTTGTAGTCAAGCAGATCGTAGGTAAACAGGGTCAGCACCTGCTCGTCGCGCTGGAAACGCTCGCTGGCCTGCAGTGCCAGCGAATAGAAATCGGTTTCCTGCCAGCCGCTGGCCGCCAGATCCGCCAGCACTGCGATGCGACTGGTGTTGAGATTGCGGATGCCGCCCAACAGATTCAGGCCATCGCGTTTGGGCAAATGTTCCAGGCAATCGACCACCAGCGCCAGATCGAAGCGTTGCGCGGCCAGTTCGGCGGGCAGACCGCCGGGTGCGGCATGGGCGACCACGGTATCTGGATGCGCGTCCTTGAAAGCGCTCAAGGCGGGAAACTCGCTGGCGCCGATCAGCAGCAGTCGGGCCGGGGCGTAGCGATCCAGCAAAGCGGCCAACGCCTGTTGTGGCGTGCGCGAAGAAATGGCGACGTTCATCGAAGCTCCTCAGTCAGACCGCCAAGACTAGCCTGCCAGACTGCGTCGGCAAAGCGCCCGGTGGCGGTGGTTTTCGCCAAAAGAGGCAAACCCCTGTGAACACGGTCGCAAACAGCGGTGGCCTATTGCTGGCGGAGATTAAAACTCCGGTCTTTACTCCCTGAATCGGTTTTAAGCCGATCCCTCAGGAGAAAACTAGATGAGCATAGTTCGGACAGCATTACCCTTGGTTCTGCTAACCAGTGTGTTGACTGGTTGCGCAGGTTTGCAGAAAACCGACTGGCCGACCTGTGCGGCGGTCGGCGGTGTGGTCGGTGCCGGTCTCGGCGCGACGGAAAGCGCATCGTGGGCTGGCTACGGTGCACTGATCGTCGGCGGTACGGCAGCGGCTTACTGCTGGGTGCATGGCGATGGCGATGAAGACGGCGATGGCGTGCCGGACAGTCGCGACAAGTGCCCGGGCACGCCAAAAGGCGTGCAGGTCGATGCTGACGGTTGCCCGCCACCGACGCCTGCGCCAGTGGTCGAAGAAGCGGTTGTGGTCAAGGAAGAAACCATCGTCATTCGTGATGTGCATTTCGAGTTCGACAAAGCCACGCTGACCGGCCCTGACAGGCAAGTGCTGGACAAGGTCGCCGATCGCCTGAAACAGGAATCCTCTACCGCGCAACTGACCGTGACCGGTCACACCGACAGTGTCGGCAGCGATGCCTACAACAAGAAACTGTCGGATCGTCGTGCGCACTCGGTGGTGGAATACCTGATCCAGCAGGGCGTGCCACGTGCCAGCTTCGTTTCGGTGTCGGGCCTTGGTGAAAGCCAGCCTGTGGCTGACAACAAGTCGGCTGATGGTCGTGCACAGAACCGTCGCACCGAAATCAAAATCGTCCGCTAGCCCCTCTCGCATCCGCGGCTTGTGCAGTCGCGGATGCGGGTCTTTACTCCTGTGTAACCGGTATGGGCCGGTACACAGGAGCGTTCACAAATGCGTCTTTTCTCAAGGTCCGTCTTGCCGGTGCTGCTGCTTGGCAGCTTGCTCACCGGTTGTGCCACTCACAGCGATGGCACCGCCCCCCTCAATCAACGTACGTGGCCGATCTGCAGCCTGCTTGGCGGTCTGGTCGGCGGCGGTCTTGGCGCCATTGAAAGCGCCGGCTGGGCCGGCGGCGGCGCGGCATTGGGTATCGTCACCGGCGGGCTGATCTGTTACGCCCAGGATGGCGACGAAGACAGCGACGGCGTCTTCGACCGCCGCGACCGCTGCCCGGACACTCCGGAAAACACCGAAGTCGATCACCGTGGCTGCCCGCTGCCGCAATATCCGGTGGCAGTCAAACCGGTCGAACCGGCGCCGCAATCTGAAGTGATCACCTTGAGCGATGCCGGCAACGTGCTGTTCGATTTCGACAAGTCCGATCTGACCCCGGCGGCCAAAGCCCAGCTCGACACCTTGATGGACAAGCTGCGCAATGCCGATGTGGTCAGCATCAAGGTCATCGGGCACACCGACAGTAAAGGCTCCGACGCCTATAACCAGGCTTTGTCCGAGCGGCGCGCGAGCAGTGTCGCGGCGTATCTGTTGAGTCAGGGGCTGGCGCCGAACAAGCTCACCAGCGAGGGCCGAGGCGAGAGTGAGCCGGTCGCCGATAACGCCAGCGATGAAGGCCGCGCGGAAAATAGACGGGTCGAGCTGCACATCAATCGTTAGCAACCGTCTGTAGTACGCAGGCTAGAGCTGCCGGGTCGAGATCGTCGCCCCGGCAGCCATTTCATCCGCGTTTGCACAAATTTCATTTTTCCCTCTGGCTTATCCCCCGCAGAAGCCGGTACTGTGCGTGCAAAGAATAATTCGCAACACGGGGGAGCGTATGAAGGTGTTCTGGGGGCTGGGGCGTTTGCTGACCCTGCTGTTCTGCTGCGTGGTACTGGCCAATCAACTGGTGCCGTTTGTTCATCCGCTGCATCTGCTGGTCAATCTGGCCGGCGCTCTGTTGTTGCTGATTCATCTACTCGAAGTGCTGCTGTGCAATCGCAGCCTCAAGGGTCGTCCGCACCCTTGGCGTGATCGTGGCCGCATTCTGTTGTTCGGCGTTTTCCACCTGCAAACCATCCCGGCCCCGGCCGCTCCGGAGGCTTCTTCCCATGCGTAAACTCTGCCTGCTCGCTGCATTCATCAGTCCACTGGCCTGCGCCCAGGTGGTCAACGTGCAAAGCAATTCTTTGATGCGCTTGCCCAACACCACCAGCACGCTGCAACTGGAGAAACTGGAAGTCGCCGATTACGGCACCTTGCTGATCCCGTCCAACGTGACTGAATTGAACATTGATGAACTGCGTCTGGGCCACGAAGCACGTATTGCTATCGTTCCGGCTGAACAGGCGCTGGAAGTGAAGGTCAAGCGCGCTGAATTGAGCGAGGGCAGCCAGATCACCGCGCGCGGCGCCCCCGGCACTTATGAAAAAGCGGCCCGGGCCGGGCGCAATCTGAACCTGCAATTTCAGGCCCTGAGCGCGCCGCAACTGACGGTCGATGCCCGTGGCGGCAGGGGCGCGCCGGGTTTCGTCGGCCTCGACGGCGGCAACGGTGAAGATCCGGGCTGCACCTATGGCTCGGCCGGCCACGGTGCCGATGGCAGTGACGGCAGCGATGGTCAGCCAGGCGCGCCGGGTGCGCTGGTGCGCCTCGCCGTACCACGGGATTTCCCAGTCGAGCTGATCAAGGTCAACGTGGCTGGCGGTGCCGGCGGACCGGCGGGTGTCGGCGGCAAGGCGGGCAAGGGTGGCAAGTCCAAGGGCTGCCTGGTCTATCGCGCTGATGGCGGCAAGAACGGCAAGGCCGGCGCGGATGGCCAGCCTGGGCCGGTGGGGGCGGCGGGTTCGGTTACCGTGCAACGGCTCTAAAACTGCGACCCGCTCTCTGATCAATAAAATGCTTTGGTGAGTGAAGATCTTTGGTGAGTGAAATTATGTGGCGAGGGGATTTATCCCCGCTGGGCTGCGTAGCAGTCCCGCTTTTGATTTTTAGAGCGGGGCCGCTTCGCGACCCAGCGGGGATAAATCCCCTCGCCACAACTGTGTTCACAGCAGAACAAGAGTGCGATTCAGAGCATCGGTCTCGCCGCCGCCACAGCCACCAACACCAACCCGACCAGCAGATTAACCCCCACCACCCGGCGAATCCGCCCCAGCACCGCCGCACCCGCCGGCCAATCCTTCGCCTCAACCGCCTTGCGCAACTCCGGCAGCATCAGCCCTTGAATGCGGATGAACAGCGCCGTCATCACCACGTACAAGCCGATCATCACCTGCACATACTTCGGCGCGGTCTCGAAGCCGACCTGCTGCAGATGCAGCATGCCCACGCCGCTGATCGGCAACAGGATCACCGCGACCCAGACCCAACGGAAAAAACCTTGAAACACTTCCACCCACAGGGTCAGGCGAGCGGGGCCGTCCAGAGCCTTCACAGCCGCAGGGCGCAAGACCATCCAGGCGAAAAACATACCGCCGACCCACACCAGAGCGGCGAGGACATGCAGGGGGTAAACGAGGCTAAAAGGTGTCATTGGGTCACTCCGTTCTGCGCGGGATCGATTAGCGGGGTATGATAGCCGCCGAATCAAACCACTGAAAATTTATCCAGCGTTTTGCGCCCGACACTCAATGATCAGCACTGAACTCAAAACCACGATCCAGGGCGCCTATTCGCGTTTTCTAGAGGCCAAGAGCCTCAAGCCGCGTTACGGCCAGCGCCTGATGATCGCCGAAATCGCCAAGGTCCTCGGGGATATCGACACCGATGACGAAGGCCGGCGCAGTGGCGACCCCGCGATCGTCGCGGTGGAAGCCGGCACCGGTACCGGCAAGACGGTGGCCTACAGCCTGGCGGCGATCCCTACGGCGAAACTGGCCGGCAAGCGTTTGGTGATAGCCACCGCGACCGTCGCCCTGCAAGAGCAGATCGTCTACAAGGATTTGCCTGACCTGATGCGCAACAGCGGGCTGAATTTCAGTTTCGCCCTGGCCAAGGGCCGTGGCCGCTACATGTGCCTGTCCAAGCTCGACATGCTGTTGCAGGAAGGCCACGCACAAACCGCCACCGCGCAGCTGTTCGAAGAAGAAGGCTTCAAGATCGAAGTCGACGAGGCCAGTCAGAAGCTGTTCACCAGCATGATCGAAAAGCTCGCCGGCAATAAATGGGACGGCGACCGCGACAGCTGGCCGACCGCGCTGGAAGACGCCGACTGGGCGCGCCTGACCACCGATCACAGCCAGTGCACCAACCGTCATTGCCCGAACTTCGGCCAGTGTGCCTTCTACAAGGCCCGCGAAGGCATGGGCAAGGTTGACGTGATCGTTACCAACCACGACATGGTCCTGGCGGATCTGGCACTGGGCGGCGGCGCCGTGTTGCCGGATCCGCGCGACACCATTTACGTGTTCGACGAAGGTCACCACCTGCCGGACAAAGCCATCGGCCACTTCGCCCATTACACGCGCCTGCGCTCCACTGCTGACTGGCTGGAAACCACCGCAAAGAATCTGACCAAACTGCTGGCCCAGCATCCGTTGCCGGGTGATCTCGGCAAGCTGATCGAGCAGGTGCCCGAGCTGGCACGGGAGATCAAGACCCAGCAGCAGTTCATGTTCACCGCCTGCGAGCAGATCGCCGATTTCAAACCGGGCGAAGACGTCGAAGGCCGCGAGCGCCCGCGTCATCGCTTTGTCGGCGGGGTGATTCCGGAGGACATGCGCGAGATGGGCATCGAGCTGAAAAAAGGCTATTCGCGCCTAAACGACCTGTTTCAACGCCTGACCGACCTGCTCAAGGAGGGCATGGACGGCGAGGTCAACATCGGTATCGCCAGCAATCAGGCCGAAGAATGGTATCCGCTGTTCGGCAGCCTGCTGTCCCGCGCTTCCGGCAACTGGGAATTGTGGACCGCGTTCACCGCCGAAGACCCGGAAGACAGCCCGCCCATGGCACGCTGGCTGACCCTGGCCGAAAGCGGCTCGCTGTTCGACATCGAGGTCAACGCCAGCCCGATTCTGGCGGCGGAAACCTTGCGTCGCAGTTTGTGGAACGTCGCTTACGGCTGCCTGGTGACGTCGGCGACGCTGACGGCGCTGGGCACCTTCGACCGTTTCCGCATGCGCGCCGGTCTGCCGAAAAAAGCCGTCACCGCCGTAGTGCCGAGCCCGTTCCATCATGCCGATGCCGGCGTGTTGCGTGTGCCGGACCTGAAGGCCGACCCGCGCGATGCTGCTGCTCACACGGCGGCGATCATTCGCGAACTGCCGGATCTGGTCGACGGTTCGCGTGGCACGCTGGTGCTGTTCTCCTCGCGCAAGCAAATGCAGGACGTATTCGACGGTCTCGACCGCGACTGGCGCAAGCAAGTGTTCATTCAGGGCAACCTGTCGAAACAGGAAACCCTGAACAAGCACAAGGCGCGGGTCGATGGCGGTGATTCCAGCGTTCTGTTCGGGCTGGCCAGTTTTGCGGAGGGTGTCGATTTGCCGGGTGCCTACTGCGAGCACGTGGTGATCGCCAAGATTCCGTTCTCGGTGCCCGATGATCCGGTCGAGGCCGCGTTGTCGGAGTGGATCGAGGCGCGCGGCGGCAATCCGTTCATGGAAATCTCAGTGCCCGATGCCTCGCTGAAACTGGTTCAGGCCTGCGGGCGTCTGCTGCGCACCGAAGAAGACCGCGGCACCATCACCTTGCTCGACCGGCGTCTGGTCACTCAGCGCTACGGCAAGGCGATCCTCAATGCGTTGCCTCCTTTCCGTCGTGAAATATCCTGAGACACGGGTGGGCCGATTGGCCCGCCGCGTTGTCTATCTCTCTGCCACCGCTTTTCCACTGGCCTTGACTGGTCGTTAGGGAGAACTCCGTTCTTATGATCCGCCGTTCGTTGCCCGCTGTTTTCGCCTTGATCTTTGCCGCGCCGTTGCTGGCTGCGCCCGCCGGTCAGCAGACGCTGTTCAACTTCGTACGCCCGGCCGACGTGGTCAAGGTCGCCACGGAAAACGCCGACCTGCCACAGGCCAATGCCGAACAGACCGCGGAAGGTGAAGTGCTGCGCCGGGTGACGTTCAACCCGGTCGCCCGCCCGACCTTGCGCCTGACCCCGCAGACCGGCGCTTGGGACTGGTCGCAGTCCGACATGATGACTTTGCGTCTGCAAAGTGCGATGAGCTGGGCGGTAACAGTCTATGTGCAGATACAGAGCAACGATGGCCGCACTCTGGTCAGCCGCGTCGATCTGCCGGCCGGCCCCGCGCAGACCTTGCTGGTGCCGCTGGTGGCTTCGACGCCGCTGAGCCAGGGCATGAAAGCCGGGCCGCCGATGCCGATGACCGTCGATGGCCAACGCATCCTGCTGGCCAGCAGCACTGGCGAGATCGACCGCAGCCAAGTGGTCTCGGTGAGTCTGTCGCTGGATCAGCCGAAAGTTGCGCAGAGCCTGTTGCTCGAGCGGTTCGGCGTGCAGGACGGCGAATCGGTGACGCGGGCGGTGTACGGCAATCTGGTCGACGCCTACGGTCAGTCAACCCGTAGTAAATGGCCGGAAAAAGTCAGCAGCGACGAACAACTGAAAAGCGCCGCCAGCAAAGAGCAGCAACAGCTGAATACGTGGCTGGCCGAGCGTGAAAAGGCTTCGCTGGACAAGTTCGGCGGCTGGAACAAAGGCCCGGCGTTCAAGGCCAGCGGATTCTTCCGCACGGAAAAACGCGATGGCCGCTGGTATCTGGTGACTCCTGAAGGCCACCCGTTCTATTCGCTGGGCGTCAATACAGTCAGCCCGCAGGTCAACCAGACCTACGTCGCCGGCCGTGAATACATGTTCGAATCGTTGCCGAAGAACGACGACCCGCTGGCCGCGCATTTTGGCGAGGGTGACAACCGTGGCGGCAATGGCGCCGACCAGGGGCGTGGCTACGGCAACGGCCGCTGGTACGACTTCTATGGCGCCAATCTGCAACGCCTGTACGGCGAACCGTGCAAGGCCGACAGCGACAACAAGGCCGGAATTGCCGAAGCGGCAAAGGCGGGCGCGGCTGAGGCCAATTCGGTGCAGGCTGCTGAGACTGCGGCGGTGCCTGCCGAGCCAAAATCCGGAATTGCCGAAGCGGCGCAGACTGACGCGGTGCAAGCGTCCAGCACGGAAATAGCTCCGTGCACAGCCAGGATTGATGAACAGCGCTGGACCCGGCATACCCTCGATCGGCTGCAAGCCTGGGGCTTCAACACAGTGGGCAACTGGAGCGCGCCGTCGCTGGCGGATGCTGAGCGCGTACCGTACACCTTGCCGCTGTCGATCGTCGGCGATTACACCAGCATCAGCACCGGCAGCGATTGGTGGGGCGGCATGCCGGATCCGTTCGATCCGCGTTTCGCCATGGCCACCGAGCGTGCCGTGGCCATTGCCGCCCGCGATCACCGTGACGATCCGTGGCTTATCGGTTATTACGCCGACAACGAACTGGCCTGGGCTGGCCCTGGCGACGATCCAAAGGCTCGCTACGCACTGGCCTACGGCACGTTGAAAATGACCACCGACGTGCCGGCCAAACGCGCCTTTCTCAAGCAATTGCGCGACAAGTACCGCAATCAGGCCGGACTGTCCAAGGCCTGGGGCATCGAGTTGCCGGCGTGGGAATTGATGGAAGACCCTGGCTTCGTGCCGCCACTGCCGAACCCGGAGCATCCGGAGATCGAAGCGGATTTCAAATACTTCCAGAAGGTCTTCGCCGATACCTATTTCAAGACCATTTCCGATTCGCTGAAATGGCACGCGCCGAACCAGATGCTCCTTGGCGGTCGCTTCGCCACCAGTACGCCTGAAGCCGTGGCGTCCTGCGCACAGTATTGCGATGTGTTGAGCTTCAACATGTACACGCTCAAGCCGCAGGACGGCTACGACTTCGCCGCGTTGGCGGGGTTGGACAAGCCGGTGCTGATCACCGAATTCAACTTCGGCTCGGCTGACCGAGGCCCGTTCTGGGGCGGCGTGACGCAGCTGGCCAAAGAGGAAGATCGCGGCCCGGCCTATGCCAACTTCCTCAAACAGGCGCTGAGCGAACCGTCGATTGTCGGCGTGCACTGGTTCCAGTATCTCGACCAACCGGTGACCGGGCGTTTGCTCGACGGCGAGAATGGCCATTTCGGTCTGGTCGGTGTGACCGATCTGCCGTATCAGGGCTTTGTCGAGGCGGTGCGCAAAAGCAATCTGCAGGCGCTGGAGCAACTGGGCAAGGAGGCGCAGAAAACCCCGGCTGCGGAAGTTGAAGGCGGGCGCAAGGGCGAGGCTGGCAAAGCGCCGGGGGCTGCACAGGCGGGTGGGCATTCGGGGAATGGTCACTAGGTTTCAGACCGCGTTATCGTTCTTCGCGAGCAGGCTCGCTCCCACACTGGATATCAACAGCAGCGGAGATCCCCTGTGGGAGCGAGCCTGCTCGCGAAGGGATCGCCACAAATTGCCGATCAACCGTCTGGCCCGCGCCTGTTCCCAAATCCCTCAAGGGCTGGAACAATGCGGACCACTTTGTAGAGCGTTTTCGCGGGGGAGTTGCGGGTGCAGATTCAGGGACATTACGAGCTTCAATTCGAAGCGGTGCGCGAGGCTTTCGCCGCACTGTTCGACGATCCCCAGGAACGCGGCGCAGCCCTGTGCATCCAGGTCGGTGGAGAAACCGTCCTCGACCTCTGGTCCGGTACTGCCGACAAGGACGGCGCCGAAGCCTGGCACAGCGATACCATCGCCAACCTGTTTTCCTGCACCAAGACCTTCACCGCCGTTACCGCGCTGCAACTGGTGGCTGAAGGCAAGTTGCAACTCGATGCCCCGGTTGCCCGCTACTGGCCGGAATTCGCCGCCGCCGGCAAAGAATCCGTCACCCTGCGCCAATTGCTCTGCCATCAGGCCGGCTTGCCGGCGCTGCGCGAACTGCTCGCCCCTGAAGCCCTTTACGACTGGCAAACCATGGTCGACGCCCTCGCCGCCGAAGCGCCATGGTGGACGCCGGGCACCGGTCACGGTTATGCCGCGATCACCTACGGCTGGCTGGTCGGCGAATTGCTGCGCCGCGCTGACGGGCGTGGGCCGGGCGAGTCGATCGTCGCTCGGGTCGCCAAACCGTTGGGCCTGGATTTCCATGTGGGCCTGGCCGACGAAGAGTTTCATCGCGTGGCGCACATCGCCCGTGGCAAGGGCAACGCCGGCGACGCTGCGGCGCAGCGCCTGCTGCAAGTGACCATGCGCGAACCGACTGCCATGACTACTCGCGCCTTCACCAATCCGCCGTCCGTGCTGACCAGCACTAACAAGCCGGAATGGCGACGCATGCAGCAACCGGCGGCCAACGGCCACGGTAACGCGCGCAGTCTCGCCGGGTTCTATGCCGGCCTGCTCGATGGCAGCCTGCTCGAGAGCGAGATGCTCGAAGAGCTGACCCGCGAGCACAGCCTCGGCGACGACAAGACCTTGCTCACGCGCACCCGTTTCGGCCTCGGCTGCATGCTCGATCAACCGGACGTGCCCAACGCCACCTATGGCCTCGGCCCGCGCGCGTTCGGCCATCCGGGAGCGGGCGGCTCGATCGGTTTTGCTGATCCTGAGCACGATGTGGCTTTCGGTTTCGTGACAAATACCCTGGGGCCTTACGTTTTGATGGATCCGCGCGCGCAAAAGCTGGCGCGGGTGCTTGCCACTTGTCTGTAAAGCTTCAACAGAGGTTCCAGGGTCGGAACCTCGAAGGGATTTTCGTTTCAAAACGGCTGTTTATCCGGGCGAAAGTGCTCTGATTTTTCATTACTTCATTTTGTGGATTTTCAATGTCATCTAAAAAGACCCTCGCCCTGGCCCTGTGTGTAGCGATTACCGGTTGCGCACAGACTCCGAAAAACGATGCAGATGGCGGCAGTTGGTGGCCGTTCGGTTCTTCCGACAAAGTCGCGGCCAAAGATTCGACTTCGGCTCCAGCTCCTTTGAAACCTGCGGCGACCGCGCCAGTGGCCAAGGCTGAGAGCAGCAACCGGTGGTACTGGCCGTTCGGTTCCAGCGATGAAGCGGTCAAGGCTGATCTGAAAGCCGAGGTCAAACCCGAAGCCAAACCGGTCGAGGTGGCCAAAGCCGAGGCGCAGTCCAATGGCAAATGGTGGTGGCCGTTCGGCGGCAAGGATCAGCCAACCGTCAAAGCCGTGCCGATGCCGGATCCGAAGGTGACTCAGGCCTGGCTGGATGACTACGAACCGCGTCTGCGTGAAGCGGTGAAGGACAGCAATCTGCAACTCGAGCGTCGCGACAACGTACTGGTGGTGACGGCGCCGGTCGAAGGTTCGTTCAACCCGGACCGCCCGGCGATGCTGCTGCCGGTCACCCTTGGCCCGTTCACTCGCGTGGCGAAAATCCTTGAAGCCGATCCGAAAACCGCAGTGCTGGTGCTCGGTCACAGTGACACCAGCGGTGCTGCGCCGGCCAACGTCAAGCTGAGTCAGGAACGTGCGCAATCGGTGGCAGCGATCTTCCGCCTCAGCGGCTTGCAACGTGATCGCCTGATGCTGCGCGGCATGGGTTCCGAAGCGCCGCGTGCGGCCAACGACAGCGTTGAAGGCCGCGCCTTGAACCGTCGTGTCGAACTGCTGGTGACTCCGCAAAACACCATGGTTGCGCTGCTGAGCAAATACAACATGCCGGCACCGAAGCCGGTGACGATGGTTGCTGCGCAAGACGTCAAGCCAGTGGCCAAACCGGTTACCCCGGCGCCTGCGGCGAAAAAAGCCGCTGTGCCGGCGGCGAAAAAGGCGCCAGCCAAGAAAACCGCCGCCAAGGCTCCTGCGAAGAAGGCACCGGCCAAGGCTCCAGCGAAAAAAACTGCACCAGCCAAAGCCGCCGCGACCGACAAGAAAGTCGCCGCAGCCGACGCCGCTAAAAAGTGATCCGCTAACGAAAAGGAATCCGCCATGACCCAGGCTCTGGCCGATATGCGTCGCGACTACACCCGTGACGGTTTGACCGAGGCGCAAGCCCCGGCCGAGCCGTTTGCGCTGTTTCACCAGTGGTTCGCCGATGCGGTGAAAACCGAGCAGGCGCCGGTAGAAGCCAATGCCATGACCCTGGCCACGGTCGATGCCAACGGTCGTCCGCATTGCCGCATTCTGTTGCTCAAGGGCCTGGACGAGCAGGGCTTCACCTTCTTCACCAACTACGACAGCGCCAAGGGCCAGCATCTGGCGGCCAACCCGTTTGCCGCCATGACTTTCTTCTGGCCAACCCTGGAGCGTCAGGTGCGCATCGAAGGGCGGGTGGTCAAGGTCACGGCGCAAGAGTCGGATGCGTATTATCAGGTGCGTCCTCTGGGCAGTCGTCTCGGCGCCTGGGCCTCACCGCAGAGCCGGGTCATCAACGGTCGTGGCGAACTGGAAGATTTGCTCAAGGCCACCGAGCAACGCTTCAGCGACACTCAGCCGCACTGCCCGGAACATTGGGGCGGTTACCGCTTGTTGCCCGAGCGCATCGAGTTCTGGCAAGGCCGTCCGAGCCGCCTGCACGATCGCCTCAACTACCGCCTCCAGGGCGCCGAGTGGATTCTGGAACGTCTGGCACCCTGAGCAGTCTACCGAGCGAGATAAACGCGGATGGCGCAGGATCGTTGATTTGACGCTACCTTGAGTGGACGCTCGCGGGCATCTGTACCAGGCCTGAATGGAAGCCAATTTTATCCGGATGGTGTCGTGACAGGCGCCAGGCCACGGGGTTTAATGAACACATGTTCTTTTGGAGTTGATGCTATGCGTAAGTCTGTTCTGCTGGTTGCTTCCTTTTCGACGATGGCGATGTTGCTGACCGGCTGCCAATCGAGCCTCACCGGCGACTCCTACTCCCGTGACGAAGCGCGTCGTGTGCAGACGATTCGCATGGGCACCATCGAATCCCTGCGACCGGTAAAAATCGAAGGCACCAAGACCCCGATCGGCGGCGCAGCAGGCGCAGTGGTCGGCGGCGTCGGCGGCAGCGCTATCGGCGGCGGCAAGGGCAGCATTGTGGCTGCGGTCATCGGCGCAGTGGCCGGCGGCCTGCTTGGCTCGGCCACCGAAGAAGGCCTGACCCGCACCCAGGGCGTGGAAATCACCGTCCGCGAAGACGACGGCAGCATGCGCGCCTATGTGCAGCAGGTTCAGGAGAATGAAGTATTCCGCGTTGGCGAGCGGGTGCGGATTTCCACCGTTGGCGGAACCAGCCGCGTTTCGCACTAAGCGGGAAGCCGGGTAAAAGAAAACCCCGATCAGGAGACTGATCGGGGTTTTTCTTTGCTTGTGAATTGCTCATTCAGTATGTGGCGCAGGTGCCCATGAAGTATTCGAGGCCCCTGTATTTGCTAAGTCATTGGTCTTCAGTGGATAGATATAGGTCAAGGTGTCGAGGCAGTTTTACGGCGCATGCTTGTTCAATATCAGTGATCTGTTGCTCCGTCAGCTTGTAATCGTAAAGAAGGTCTTCTTCCGTACTCCAACCCATAATGACTTTCAAATTGGACGTGGGGATGGAGAGCGCTTGCTCAAATACAGCAGAGTCGTCACCTTTTACTACGCCCATGATTCGATGCTTCACGGTTCTATCCTTCTTGTAGGATCTGCTGGTTTCGTTTGTTCGCCTGTTTCATGGTTGTATTCCCCGAGATGCCTTCCACGCTTTGTATATTTCTCAATGGCGCCATGTCGGAAATCCCATTCGTAAATTATTCCCTCTCTATCTTTCCAGCGTGGCCGTAATCCTCCGCCACCCTTTATTGGTGTTTTTGGGGTAGCCCATCGAGCATCCGGATATGCAGGCAAATTTTTGGGTTTTTGATGGTAATTTCCCTGCGAAATACTGGCCACTATATAGAGCGGCCTCATGCCTGCTGCCGCAGGGAAGACCAAAATAAAATCCCGATACTCCGGCGGATAGACCGGATTCACCAGTATCCCGTCCGCCGCCTTCGTCGGTGGATACACCCAGATATGCGGTGCCTGCGGTGCGGCCTCCAGCGCTGGAATGCCTAGGATGTCCGAGCCATCCACCGCCGGGGTCCAGAGCAGTTCGACGCCTTCACCCAGATCGGCAACAAACCGGTCGCCGCGCGCAATGAACTGCACGACATCGACCATTTCCCAGTCGCGGTTCTTACCGGTGTAGAAACCGTAACCCTTGAGGCTGCCATCGGCCTGTTGCTCGACGCGCAGGCGCACGCGGGTTCGGGCTTGTTTGAGTGTGCTCAGTTGCTCATCGGTGTAGAGCGCGCTGTCGCCCAGGCTGGATGGCATCAAAAGCGCAATCAGCCCCACCAAAGTCGCAGCCGCCGCAGGGGAGGCGAGCGCCGGTAGCACTTCAAAAGCCGAGCCTGCCAAGGCCAGACTGCCGAACCCGACCGGGATGGTGTTGGCGCTGATTTTCTTGAGAGGAATGCCGCCGCTTGCGTCGGCTTCGCGAGCGCCGAGCAGGATCAGCTCGCCGTAATCCTTCAGGCTGTCGGTCGGCACCATGCCGGAAGGATTGCTGTAATCGATAATCGCATCCGGCAACTTGCAGGACTTGGCGAATACACAGCCGGCACGCACGGCTTCAGGTTTTTTCGCAGCCACTTCACGGCTGTGCTCGAAAGCCTCCTGCCGCGCCAGCATCGCGTCGTAAGCGTTTTGCCCGGCTTCGCGCTCGGCCAGTTCTGCGGCCGTCATATACCGCCAGGTAACGTGATGCCCGTCGCCCTGCGGTGGGTTTTGCACCCGGGGAATGTCCTTGTTCCGCGCCACTGATCGTCCCTTCGTTCATCATCGACAGCCCCTCGGAAAGGGGCTGCACGACGTTATCGAAGCGGAGAAAGTGTGGCTGTAGGACGGGTCGCTAATGACGTGGGGATTGTTCGCTGCGTAACTGTCAGGCGGAGAATCTGTGGCGAGGGCCAAGCTCCCTCGCCACAGGGGTCATTGCAGTTGTGAATTCTTGCGACTCGCCGCCGCCGTCACCGCATAACCAATCACCGCCGCGAGAATCGAGCCGGTGAGGATGCCCATGCGATCCATGCCGGCGTAATCACTCACGCCGGGTTCGAAGGCCAGCGAGCCGACGAACAGGCTCATGGTGAAGCCGATGCCGCAGAGGATTGCCACGCCGAGGACCTGGCCCCAGTTGGCGCCTTGGGGCAGGGCGGCGATGCCGATCTTGACCGCCAGCCAGGTCAGGCCGAACACGCCGACGGTCTTGCCCAACAGCAGGCCGATGGCGATGCCCATCGGTACGTCGTGGGTGAAGCTTTCGACGGTGACGCCGCTCAGTGACAGGCCGGCGTTGGCGAAGGCGAACAGCGGCAGGATGCCGTAGGCGACCCACGGGTGCAGCGCGTGTTCGAGGGTCAGCAGCGGCGACGACTCGGCGTTTTTCGTGCGCAGGGGAATGCAGAAAGCCAGGGTCACGCCGGCCAGTGTCGCGTGGACACCGCTCTTGAGCACGCAGACCCAGAGGATCAGGCCGATGATCATGTACGGCCCGAGCTTGACCACGCCGAGCCGGTTCATCGCCACCAGCGCGGCAATGCACGCAGCCGCCAGGCCAAGGGAAAGGGTCGAGAGTTCGCCGGAATAGAAGATTGCGATGATGACGATGGCGCCCAGGTCATCGATGATCGCCAGGGTCATCAGGAACAGTTTCAGCGACACCGGAACGCGTTTGCCGAGCAGGGCCAATACGCCGAGGGCGAAGGCGATGTCGGTGGCGGTCGGAATGGCCCAGCCACTCAGGGCGGCGGGGTTGTCGCGGTTGAGGAACCAGTAGATCAGCGCCGGCACCAGCATGCCGCCGATCGCCGCTGCGCCGGGCAGGACGATCTGCGAAGGCTTGGACAATTGGCCGTCGAGCACTTCGCGTTTGACTTCCAGACCGATCAGCAGGAAGAACATCGCCATCAGGCCGTCATTGATCCACAGCAGCAGAGGTTTGGCGATTTTCAACGCGCCGATCTGCGCCACCACCGGGGTGTCGAGCAGGCCGGTGTACAGCCACGACAGCGGTGAGTTGTTGATGATCAGCGCGAGAACGGCTGCGGCGATCAATAGCAGACCGCTGGCGGCTTCCAACTGAAAGAAACGCGTGAAAGTGCTACGCAGAGGCAAGGTCGCTCTCCATCGAATCAAGAAAAAGGTGAAACACCCTAACCCGTACCGTTAGTTGTTAAAACAAAAGTTATATTCTTTTTTGTTATATGTCGTTACAGGCTGTCTGGCTCGGGCAGCACTGAGCCTAGCAGTTGCCTGACACATTGAGACTCAGCTGTATCTTTGCCGCCTGCGGGATTTTTCCTAAGCTTGCGGCAGACCTTTTTCAGAAGACCGATCTTCTGGCTGATTCAACGAGAACCGAAACCATGAGCGACAACCGACAGTGGGCACGCGAAGCCATCCGCATCATCGAGGCGGACTTCCAGCGCAGCGCCGACACCCACCTGATCCCTTTGCCGCTGCCCGGTTTTGCCGGCATCGAGTTGTATTTCAAGGACGAATCCAGCCACCCGACCGGCAGCCTTAAGCATCGCCTGGCACGTTCGCTGTTCCTTTACGCGCTGTGCAACGGCTGGCTCAAGCCCGGCGCGCCGGTGATCGAAGCGTCCAGTGGTTCGACGGCGATTTCCGAAGCGTATTTCGCGCGCATGCTCGGTTTGCCGTTTATCGCAGTAATGCCGGCGACCACCTCGAAAGAGAAGATTGCCCAGATTGCTTTTTACGGCGGGCAGAGTCATCTGGTGCAGGATCCGACGCAGATCTACGCCGAATCCGAGCGCTTGGCCCGCGAGCATGGCGGTCACTTTATCGATCAGTTCACCTACGCCGAACGTGCCACCGACTGGCGGGCGAACAACAACATCGCCGAGTCGATCTTCCAGCAGATGCGCTACGAAAAACACCCTGAGCCGACCTGGCTGATTTCCAGCCCCGGCACCGGCGGCACCACCGCGACCCTCGGTCGCTACGTGCGCTATCGCCAGCACTGCACCCGCGTGTTGTGTGCCGATGCCGAGCGTTCGGTGTTCTTCAATTTCTATCAGAGCGGTGATGCCAGCCTGCGTCTGGATTGCGGCTCACGCATCGAAGGCATTGGCCGGCCTCGGGTGGAAGCGTCGTTCCTGCCCAAGGTGATCGATGCGATGGTCAAGGTGCCGGACGCCCTGTCGCTGGCGGCCATGCATTATCTGGCGCAGCGTTTAGGGCGGCATGTCGGCGGGTCGAGCGGGACCAATCTGATCGGTGCGCTGATGGCGGCGCAACAGATGAAAGCGGCGGGGCAGTCGGGGTCGATCGTGGCGATCCTGTGCGATGGCGGCGAGCGTTATGCCGACACGTATTACGATCAGCAATGGCTGAAGGCGCAGGGTTATGAACTGGGTGACTTGATTGCAGCGGTGGCGGCAAGTGCCGAGCGCGGAGAGGCGCTCCCGACCTCGGTGCTGCGCGCCAACATCTGAAGAAACGCAAAAACCAATGTGGGAGCGAGCCTGCTCGCGAAGGCGGAATCACATTCAACAACTTCGTTGAGTGACAGACCGCTTTCGCGAGCAGGCTCGCTCCCACAGGGTTTTGTGTTGGGTCAGCTGATGCTGATCAGGCTTCCAGGCCGAGGATATCGCGAGCCACTGCCTCGGCAATGCGAATCCCGTCGACACCCGCCGAGAGAATTCCGCCGGCATAGCCCGCGCCTTCACCGGCCGGGAACAGGCCCTTGACGTTCATGCTCTGCAGCGACTCGTTGCGGGTGATGCGCAGCGGCGATGAAGTGCGGGTCTCGATCCCGGTCAACACGGCGTCATGCAGGGAATAACCGCGAATCTGCTTCTCGAACGCTGGCAAGGCTTCACGGATCGCCTCAATGGCAAAGTCCGGCAGTGCCAAGGCCAGATCGCCCAGCGCCACGCCCGGCTTGTACGACGGCTCGACTTCGCCCAGTTCGGTCGATGGAATGTCGTTGATGAAGTCGCCAACCAGTTGCGCCGGAGCCTTGTAGTCGCTGCCGCCAAGGATGAACGCGTGGGATTCCAGGCGTTCCTGCAACTCGATACCGGCGAGCGGGCCGCCCGGATAGTCGACTTCCGGGGTAATGCCGACGACGATGCCGGAGTTGGCATTGCGCTCGTTACGCGAGTACTGGCTCATGCCATTGGTGACCACGCGATTCGGTTCCGACGTCGCCGCGACCACGGTGCCGCCTGGGCACATGCAGAAGCTGTACACCGAACGGCCATTCTTGGCGTGGTGCACCAGTTTGTAATCGGCCGCGCCAAGTTTCGGGTGGCCGGCGTACTTGCCCAGGCGCGCGCGGTCGATCAGCGACTGCGGATGTTCGATGCGGAAACCCACCGAGAACGGCTTGGCTTCCATGAACACGCCACGGCTGTGGAGCATGCGGAAGGTGTCGCGGGCGCTGTGGCCGAGGGCCAGAACCACGTGTTTGGAATGCAGGGTTTCGCCGCTGGCCAGTTGCACCCCCACCAGTTGGCCGTCTTCGATCAGCACGTCGCTGACGCGCTCCTGGAAGCGCACTTCACCGCCCAGTTCGCGGATCTGCTCGCGCATGTTTTCGACCATACCGGTCAGGCGGAACGTACCGATGTGCGGCTTGCTGACGTAGAGGATTTCTTCCGGCGCGCCGGCCTTGACGAACTCGTGCAGGACTTTGCGGCCGAGGAATTTCGGGTCCTTGATCTGGCTATACAGCTTGCCGTCGGAGAACGTGCCCGCGCCGCCTTCGCCAAACTGCACGTTGGACTCGGGATTGAGCACGCTTTTGCGCCACAGGCCCCAGGTGTCTTTGGTGCGCTGACGGACTTCGGTGCCGCGTTCGAGAATGATCGGTTTGAAGCCCATTTGTGCCAGCAGCAGGCCGGCGAAGATGCCGCACGGGCCGAAACCGATGACGATCGGCCGCTGACCCGGATCGCTCGGTGCCTGACCAACGAATTTGTAGCTGACATCCGGCGCCACGTTGACGTTACGGTCGTCGGCGAACTTGCCCAACACTCTGGCCTCGTCGCGTACGTTGAGGTCGATGGTGTAGATGAAGCACAGTTCGGAGGACTTTTTGCGCGCGTCATAGCTGCGCTTGAACAAGGTGAAATCGAGCAGATCATCGCTGGCGATGCCCAGACGCTGCACGATGGCGGCGCGCAGGTCTTCTTCGGGATGGTCGATTGGCAGCTTGAGTTCAGTGATTCGTAACATGGCGGGGATCCGGATTCGCGGGGCGCACAACTGCGCCAGGGCGTTTGAAGGCGGCGATTATAAGCCGCCGCGAGCGGATCCGTGGGGGAAAAACGATCAGTCGTTGCGCGCGCCGCCGAAATAGCCGCAGCCGCGCTGGACCTGACCGTCGATACGCAACTCGGCGCTCATGTGCTGCACGCTGCCGGTGCTGCTGTCGACGCAGCGCTGTGGCGCCACCCACAATTCGATGCGCTGGTTGTTGGCTTCGCTGCTGAGATTGAAGCGGCCGTCGCCCAGTTGCTCTTCCACATACGGCACGGCCAGCGGGGGCTGGCCGTCGCGCTCGATGACCATGCCTTTGCCGCTGACCTTGACGTTCCATTCCGGGCCATGGCCGGCAGCGCGCAGGATCAGCAGTTTGAAATTCGGATCGTCGCAGGCCGTGCCCGAGCGCTCGACGCGATACAACTGGCCGAGGTCGAGACGGTCGCCGGAGACCTTGCCGCGCACATCGGCAAACAGCTTGCCCTGCTCGTCGGCAAGGGTGGCGGCCTCTTGCAGGACGCTGGTGCCGCCGATGTCGTTGACCACCAGTTGCCGCTGATCCTGGCACGGCTGGAACACCAGTTTGCCGTCGGCGGCGGTCAGTTGCCCCTGCACTCGCGTTTGCCCAGCATGGGACACACTTTCACGCTGGCCGTCGAACAACTGGCAGGCGGCAAACATCGGCAGCAGGGCAACGAGGACTAACGAACGGGCAACACGCATCTTTGGCTCTCCAGACAAGTGCTGCCACGTTACGCAGCCTGACCGCTCATCACAAGGGCCTTAACCCACGTGAAACGTCTGACCGGTTTGCAGGCCTTCGACACTTTTCGCGTAGGCCAATGCCACTTCCGCTGCAGGAACCGGCTTGAAGCCACGGAAGTAGGGCGCGTATTTGCCCAGGGCTTCGGTCAGTACGGTCGGGCTCACCGAGTTCACCCGCAGGCCACGCGGCAGTTCGATGGCGGCGGCGCGGACGAAGCTGTCGATGGCGCCGTTGACCAGCGCTGCCGAGGCGCCGCTACGAATCGGGTCGTGGCTGAGCACGCCGGTGGTAAACGTGAACGAAGCTCCATCGTTGGCGTACTCGCGGCCGATCAGCAGCAGGTTGATCTGGCCCATCAGTTTGTCTTTCAGGCCGAGGGCGAAGCTGTCCTCAGTCATGTCGTCCAGCGCTGCAAACGTCACGTTGCCCGCCGCGCAGACCAGCGCATCGAACTTGCCGGTCTGTTCGAACAGTTTGCGGATCGAGGCGCTGTCGCTGATATCCACTTGCAAGTCACCGCTGTTACGACCGATACGAATGACCTCGTGGCGTTGCGACAATTCTTTGTCCACCGCTGAGCCGATGGTGCCGCCTGCGCCTATCAACAGAATTTTCATCGTGCTGTACCCCATGTGTGTGAATGAGGTTTCAGTCTAGGGTGGTTTTTTTTGCGGATAAGCGCACTAATAGGCAACCTTTGGTTTTCAATTGGAAACAATCCATGAGCGAAATGGATCATCTCGCCGCGTTCGCTGTGCTGATCGAGGCCGGCAGTTTCACCCTTGCGGCGCAGCAGTTGGGCTGCAGCAAGGGCCAGTTATCCAAGCGCATCAGCCAGCTCGAAGCGCAGTTCGGTGTGGTATTGCTGCAACGCACCACCCGGCGCTTGAGCCTGACGGCGGCGGGGGCGGCGCTGCTGCCGCAGGCCCAGGCGCTGGTGGTCCAGGTCGAACGCGCACGGCAGGCTTTGGCGCGGTTGAAGGACGACATGGCCGGCCCCGTGCGCATGACGGTTCCGGTGTCGCTCGGCGAGACCTTCTTCGATGGCTTGCTGCTGGAGTTTTCCGGGCAATACCCCGAGGTGCAAATCGAGCTGGAGCTGAACAACAGCTATCGCGATCTGTCGCGCGATGGCTTTGATCTGGCGATTCGCGCCGAAGTGGCCAATGACGATCGGCTGGTGGCCAAGCCGTTGTTGGCGTGGCACGAAATGACCTGCGCCAGCCCGGCCTACCTCGAGCGCTTCGGCGAGCCGGCGACGCCCCATGCCTTGGCCGAGCATCGTTGTCTGCTCAACAGCCATTACAGCGGTCGCGAAGAATGGCTGTATCACCAGCAGCACGAGTTGTTGCGGGTGCGGGTATCCGGTCCATTTGCCAGTAATCATTACAGCCTGTTGAAGAAAGCAGCGCTGTCCGGCGCCGGCATCGCCCGTTTGCCTTCGTATCTGCTGCAAGCGGAACTGGCTGACGGCCGCTTGCGCTGGTTGCTGCGCGATTACCAGACCCGACGCATGCCGATGTATCTGGTGCACCCGTATCAGGGGGGATTGCCCAAGCGCACGCAGGTGTTGGCGGATTATTTGATGGGCTGGTTCAAGCGCAGTGGCGAGGCGCTGGATCGACTCCAGCGCTGACACCGAACCTGTGTAGGAGCTGCCGAAGGCTGCGATCTTTTGATTTTTAGAAGCAAGATCAAAAGATCGCAGCCTTCGGCAGCTCCTACAATTTCAGGTCAGCCTTGGAAACGGCGGGCAATCAGCTGATCGATCGACAATTTGCCGGGCCCGGTCGCCATCAGGTACAGCAACACCGCCGCCCAGGTGCCGTGGGTCGGGTAGGCATCCGGGTAGACGAACAGTTGGATAGTCAACGTCATGCCGAGCAATGCCAGCGCCGAAAATCGTGTGGCGAAGCCGAGCAGGATCAGTAGCGGAAACACATGCTCGGCAAACGCCGCCAGATGCGCGGCAATTTCCGGCGACAGCAGCGGCAGGTTGTACTCGCTCTGAAACAGCGGAATCGTCGAATCGGCCAAACGTGGCCAGCCCAGTTCAAAAGTGCCGTCAATCAAATCGACGGCCAGTCCTTCGACCTTGGTTTGCCCGGATTTCCAGAACACCGCAGCGATGGAAAAACGCGCGATGAGGGCAATCAGGCTGTGCGGGATTTTTTCCAACAGCGCGATGACGCGCAGGATAAAGGCGTTCATGGCAACTCCTTGTAATTCAGCTGGGTGATCGCGTTATGCGCAATCAGTAAGGCGAGGGTTTGCGCGAGATCGAACGGCGGGCTGTTTTCTGCCGCCGCGAGCAACGGCGAGCCCTGAAGCAGATGACCAATGAACACGCTCGCACCCGCCTCAAGAGCGAACACCTCAACGTCGAGACCGTTGCGCAGCACCAGGGCATGCTGGCCTTGATGGAGGCCAATGCCCGCCAGACTTGGCTCCTGCTGATGCGCGGCCCAGATCGCCACCACCGCGAAAGCAGAGTCGAGCAGGTGCAGCGAGGGATGCAGTTCGAAACACAGTTCACTCAGCGACTGCGGATCGGCCAGCGCGGCACTGACTTGTTCAGGCCGGATCGGCTGCGCATCGGCGGCGTGGTAAGCAACAGTGCGCAAATGCTCGAGTCGCGCGACATCAGCGACATAAGGCACGCCGGCGATGGGTTCAAACTCTGCGATGAAGTCGGCGAAATTCTCGCCATAGCGGCTCATCAACGGACTGTGTGGCGGCTGACTCTGGACGAAAATCGCCGCCATGGCGCGGAAGAATTCCTCGCCGACCAATTGCAGTACCACCGGATAGCTGTCGGCCAGGGCATTGATCAGCGAGCTCTGCACGTTGTTGCGATACACCGCAAAACGTCGCGACGGATCGGCGCCATTACGGCTGCACAGGCCCTTGGGATGCGGCAGTTGCGCATTGAGCAGGGCGGCGGCGAAATCCGCTTGCGTGCTCATGCCGCACGCTCCGCTTGGCGCAACAGCGTCTCGGCTTGCTGCGCTTCGGCGAGCAAAACGGCGAAGGCCGGCACCTGATTATCCCGTTCGATCAACGTCGCCACCGGGCCGATACGGCGCAGCACTTGCCGGTACAGATCCCAAACGGCCTGATCAACCGGCGCGCCGTGATCGTCAATCAGCAAGCGGTCGCCGAGGTTGTCGCAATCTTCAGCGAAGCCGGCCAGATGAATCTCGCCGACTGCGTGCAGCGGTAACGCATCAAGGTAGGCCGACGGATCGCGCTGATGATTGATGCACGACACGTAGACATTATTGACGTCGAGCAACAAGCCGCAGCCGCTGCGGCGGATTACTTCGGCGATGAACTCGGCCTCGTCGATCGTCGAATGCTCAAACGCCAGATACGTCGCCGGGTTTTCCAGCAGCATCGGTCGTTTCAGAGTGTTCTGCACCTGGTCGATGTGCGCACAGACGCGGTTCAGCGTCGGCGTGTCGTAAGCCAGTGGCAGCAGGTCATTGAGGAACACCGGGCCGTGGCTCGACCATGCCAGGTGTTCGGAAAAGGCTTGCGGTTGATAGCGCTCGATCAGCTCGGCGAGGCGTTTGAGGTGCTGGCTGTCCAGCGGGCCTTCGCCACCGATCGACAGTCCAACGCCATGCAGTGACAGCGGGTACTGTTCGCGAATCAGACCGAGAAAATGATGAAACGGGCCGCCGGCCACCATGTAGTTTTCGGCGTGGACCTCGAAGAAACCGAGGTCCGGTACGGAGCCGAGCACATCAAGGAAGTGCCCGGTCTTGAGCCCCAGCCCGGCGCGGGCAGGGAGCTCGGTGCGAGCTGCCTGAGTGCGCGGCAGGGACGGTTCGTGATGACTGAACATGGGCGTCACTCAGGCAGGCCGTGGATCAGGACTTGGCTTTGAAGGCTTCGAGCTGACCGAAACCGGTCGGCGAGGTTTTGCTCTCGGTGGTGGCGCAGGTGCCCTTCGGAACGAGCTTCCAGGCGTTGGCCTGATAGTCCATTTTCGCCGTACCGGCGCAGGTGGTGCCGGCACCTGCGGCGCAATCGTTCTTGCCTTTCAGGGCTACGCCGAAGCATTTTTCCATGTTGGCATCGGCTGCCTGGGCGGTGGAGACAGTGGCGATGCTCAGAGCGGAACCGAGAGCCAGAACCAGAGCGGTGGCGGACAGGGTACGGGTAGTCGCAGTCATGATGTTTCTCCAGGTTTATCAGGGTTTCTGCAAGTGCTGTTGCGCTTGCTTGTCCCTCTAGAGAACGGGTGGCGGGATGCGTTACAGGTGGGGCGAGAAATTTATAAAAAATTTCGGATTCAGCAGTATCCCTGTGGGAGCGAGCCTGCTCGCGAAGGCGGTGTGACATTCAACATTATTGGTGCGTGATACATCGCTTTCGCGAGCAGGCTCGCTCCCACAGAGGATCGGTGTTTTTCGTTTGGGCATAAAAAACGGCCCGAAGGCCGTTTTTTTTGTGCAGCGATAACACTCAACCGCCGAGGTACGCCTCGCGTACTTTCGGGTCGGTCAGCAGCGCTTCACCGGTGCCTTGCATGACCACGCGGCCGTTCTCCAGAACGTAGGCGCGGTCAGCGATTTTCAGTGCCTGGTTGGCGTTCTGCTCGACCAGGAACACCGTCACACCGTCCTTGCGCAGCTGTTCGATGATGTCGAAGATCTGCTGGATGATGATCGGCGCCAGACCCAGCGACGGCTCGTCGAGCAGCAGCAGCTTGGGCTTGCTCATCAGTGCACGGCCGATGGCGAGCATCTGCTGTTCACCGCCGGACATGGTGCCGCCGCGCTGGTTGAAACGCTCTTTCAGGCGTGGGAAAAGTCCGAGGACCTTGTCCATCTGTTCCTGATAGTCGCCCTTGTCGGTGAAAAATCCGCCCATCGACAGGTTTTCTTCCACGGTCAGACGGGCAAACACTCGACGACCTTCCGGGACCACGGCGATGCTCTTGCGCATGATCTGCGACGAGTCCTGGCCGACCAGTTCCTCACCCATGTAGCGGATGCTGCCGCTGTGCGCCTGCGGCGAACCGCAGAGTGTCATCAGCAGCGTGGATTTGCCGGCACCGTTGGCGCCGATCAGTGTCACGATCTCGCCCTGACGGACTTCGACGTTGACGCTGTGCAGGGCCTGAATCTTGCCGTAGAAGGTGGAAACGTTTTCGAACTGCAGCATTTACGCTTCCCCCAGGTAGGCTTTGATCACTTCAGGATTGTCGCGGATCTGTTCCGGCGTGCCGTCGGCCAGCGGCGTGCCCTGGTTGATCACGACGATGTGGTCGGAAATGCTCATGACCAGTTTCATGTCGTGTTCAATCAGCAGCACGGTAACGTTGTGCTCTTCGCGCAACACACCGATCAGCGCCTTCAGGTCTTCGGTTTCCTTGGGGTTCAGGCCGGCGGCCGGTTCGTCGAGCATGAGGATTCGCGGGCGGGTCATCATGCAGCGGGCGATTTCCAGACGCCGTTGCTGGCCGTAGGCGAGGGTGCCGGCGGTGCGGTTGGCGAACTCTTTGAGGTTGACCTTTTCCAGCCAGTACTCGGCAAATTCCATCGCCTCGCGCTCGCTTTTGCGGAACGCCGGGGTCTTGAACAGGCCGGACAGGAAGTTGGTGTTCAAGTGACGGTGCTGGGCGATCAACAGGTTCTCGACCGCGGTCATGTCCTTGAACAAACGCACGTTCTGGAAGGTACGCACCACGCCTTTGAGGGCGATCTTGTGGCCCGGCAGGCCCTGGATCGGCTCGCCGTCGAGCAGGATGCTGCCGCCGGTAGGCTGATAGAAACCGGTCAGGCAGTTGAACACGGTGGTCTTGCCGGCGCCGTTCGGGCCGATCAGGGCAACCACCTGTTTTTCCTTGACGGTCAGCGCCACGCCGTTGACCGCTAGCAAGCCGCCGAAGCGCATGCTCAGATTTTCGACTTTAAGGATCTCGCGGCTCATTTGCGCAACTCCATGTGTGGGCGTTGCATCGGCAGCAGACCTTGTGGACGCCAGATCATCATCAGCACCATCAGCGCACCGAACATCAACATGCGGTACTCGCTGAACTCACGCATCATTTCCGGCAACAGGATCATCACGATCGCCGCCAGAATCACACCCAATTGCGAGCCCATGCCGCCCAACACGACGATGGCGAGGATGATCGCCGACTCGATGAAGGTGAACGACTCCGGCGTTACCAGCCCCTGACGTGCAGCGAAGAAGCTGCCGGCGAAACCGGCGAACGCAGCGCCCAGGGTGAAGGCGGAGAGCTTGATCACGGTCGGGTTCAGGCCCAACGCGCGGCAGGCGATTTCGTCTTCACGCAGTGCTTCCCACGCACGGCCGATCGGCATACGCAGCAGACGGTTGATCACGAACAGCGCGGCCAGTGCAAGCAACAGCGCAACCAGGTAAAGGAAGATCACCTTGTTGATCGAGTTGTATTGCAGGCCGAAATACTCGTGGAACGTCTGCAGGCCTTCGGCGGCTTTGCGCTCGAAGGTCAGGCCGAAGAACGTCGGTTTTTCGATGTTGCTGATGCCGTTCGGGCCACCGGTGATGTCGGTCAGGTTACGCAGGAACAGACGGATGATTTCGCCGAAACCCAAGGTCACGATCGCCAGATAGTCGCCACGCAGACGCAACACCGGGAAGCCCAGCAGGAAGCCGAACGTCGCCGCCATCAGGCCGGCAATCGGCAGGCAGATCCAGAAGCTCAAGCCGTAGTAATGCGACAGCAGCGCGTAGCTGTAGGCGCCGACGGCGTAGAAACCGACGTAACCGAGGTCAAGCAGACCGGCCAGACCGACAACGATGTTCAGGCCCAGACCGAGCATCACGTAGATCAGGATCAGCGTTGCGATATCCACCGCGCCACGGGAGCCGAAGAACGGCCAGACCAGGGCGATCAGAATCAGCGCAATGATGAAATAGCGCTGGGTGGTTGGCAGGGTCAGAAAGTTGCTGGCCTTGGCCGGGATCAGCGGCATGCCCGGCGAGGAGCGCCAGACCTTGCTGATCTGCTGGTTGAACAGCACGCGCAAGAACATCAGCACCGAGCAGATCGCGATGGTCGCGAGTACCGCAGGGCTGGTGTTGTGCACTTCCAGATTGATGCCGACGATGGTCAGTTTCAGACCCAGTACCGGGTAGGCCACCGCCCACACCAGCAAGGCACTGAACAGTGCCTGTTTAAGATTCCTAGTCATACTTTCTCAACCTCCGGACGGCCCAGAATGCCGGTCGGACGGAACAACAGCACCAGAACCAGCAGGCCGAACGCAACGACGTCCTTGTACTGGTCGCCGAAGATATCGGCACCGAAAGCTTCCGCTACACCGAGCACCAAGCCGCCGAGCATTGCCCCGGGGATGCTGCCGATGCCGCCCAGTACCGCAGCGGTGAAGGCCTTGAGGCCGACGAGGAAACCGGCGTTGGGGTTGATCACGCCGTATTGCATGCTCAGCAGCACCGCGGCAACGGCGGCCAGCGCAGCACCGATGACGAAGGTCAGGGCGATGATGTTGTTGGTGTTGATGCCGAGCAGGTTGGCCATCTTGATGTCCTCGGCACAGGCGCGGCAGGCGCGGCCCAGACGGGAACGGGAGATGAACAGGGTCAGGCCGAGCATGGCGATCAGGGTCACCACGAACACCACGATCTGCATGTAGGAAATCAGCACTTCTTGTGCGCCACCCGGACCGAAGGCGAAGTTGCCCGGGATCAGGTTGGGGATAGCTTTGTCCTTGGAGTCTTGCGCCAGCAGAACGGTGTTCTGCAGGAAGATCGACATACCGATGGCAGAAATCAGCGGGATCAGACGGTTGCTGCCGCGCAGGGGGCGGTAGGCGATCCGTTCGATGCTGTAACCGTAGGAACTGGTGACGACGATGCTGGCGATGAACGCCGCGGTCATCAACAGCGGGACACTGTCGAGTCCCATCATGGTCAGCCCGGCGATGGCGATGAAGGCCACGTAGGAACCGATCATGTACACCTCGCCGTGGGCGAAGTTGATCATTCCAATGATGCCGTAGACCATCGTGTAGCCGATGGCGATCAGGGCATACATGCTGCCAACGTTGAGGCCGTTAACCAGCTGTTGGAAGAAGTGATAGAGGTCAGGCATTACAGCGCTCCTAAAAACCTGTACGCATTTCACTGGTGGAGTCATTTTCCCGCCCGGCCCCGTGGATCTCTATCCACTTCGAATCCGGGTTTTGCCAGCGAACCGCTGATGACGGTTTTGAGATTTTCAGGTGGGTCGACTGGCGGATCACGCCAGCGCGGCCCATACATTCGCAAAACAAAGCCCACGGCACGCCGTGGGCTTTATTGGCAGTCAGTCGGGCAAGGCCTTACTGAGGCGAAACTTCGGTTTTAGGTTTGCCGTTGTGCCACTCGTACACGACAAATTTGAAGTCCTTCAGGTCGCCCTTGTCGTCGAAGCTCAGGTCGCCGGTCGGGGTCTTGAACGAACCGGCGTGGATGGCTTCAGCCACTTTGGTCGCGTCTTCGGACTTGGCCGCCTTGATGCCTTCGGCAATCACGGTCACTGCCGAGTAGGACGGGAACACGAACGGACCGCTCGGATCTTCCTTCTTGGCTTTGAACGCGTCAGCCAGGGCAACGTTGGCCGGATCCTGGTCGAAGGATTTCGGCAGGGTCACCAGCAGGCCTTCGGACGCGTCCTTGGCGATCTGGGTGATCGAGTCGTTACCCACGCCTTCCGGACCCATGAAGCGGGCTTTCAGGCCTTTTTCCTGAGCCTGACGCAGGATCAGGCCCAGCTCCGGGTGGTAGCCGCCGTAGTAGACGAAGTCGACGCCGGCTTGCTTGAGCTTGGCGATGATTGCGGAGAAGTCCTTGTCGCCAGCGTTGACGCCTTCGAAGACGGCAACCTTGGTGCCTTTCTTCTCGAGGGTCGATTTCACCGCGGTGGCAATGCCTTCACCGTACTGCTGTTTGTCGTGCAATACGCCAACGACTTTCGGTTTCACGTGATCGGCGATGTAGTTGCCGGCGGCAGGGCCTTGGGCGCTGTCGAGACCGATGGTGCGGAAGATCATTTTGTAGCCACGGGCGGTGATGTCCGGGCTGGTGGCAGCCGGGGTGATCATGATCACGCCTTCGTCTTCGTAGATGTCCGAAGCTGGCTGGGTGGAGCTGGAGCACAGGTGACCGACCACGAACTTGACGCCGTCGTTGACGACCTTGTTCGCTACCGCTACCGCTTGTTTCGGATCGCAGGCATCGTCGTATTCAACGGCTTCGAGTTTCTTGCCGTCGACGCCGCCCTTGGCGTTGATCTGCTCGATGGCCATCTTCGCGCCACTGAACTGCATGTCGCCGTACTGGGCTACTGGACCGGTTTTAGGACCGGCGATACCGATTTTGATGGTGTCAGCTGCGAACGAATGGCTGGCAACCCCGGCCAGAACCATAGCGGCAAACAGTTTGGAAATCTGCTTAGTAGCCTTAGTCATAGTGCTCCACTCTTACTGTTGTATTTTTTAGAGTTCTGGCGCCGTAGCAGCAGAACCGGGTCAGATATCTTTGCGATACCCTCCGGAAAATGCCCCGGCAACTGTACCGGTACAGTGTAGAGCGCCGCTTGATCAACTGGGAAGCGGGCGCCACGGGGCAAAACTTGGGGGTGTCGCATTTTTGAATGAAAGAGACAGAATTGCGGCGGGGCAATCGGGGGCATATATCCCAAAAGGCAGCATTCCCTGGCGTTCCTGCTCTTTTCGTTCGGTGCAGCGATTTGCAACCGGGTTTTTCTGACGGACCACCGACGTTATCATTCGCGTCGATTTCTTTTCCGGACAGCTCCCATGAATCAAGAACCTAGCACCCTCTATGCCAAGCTGCTTGGTGAAACGGCATCTATTACCTGGAAAGAGCTGGAGCCGTTCTTCGCCAAGGGTGCCCTATTGTGGGTCGACCCTGACCTGGATTTGATCGCCGCCGCCGAGGCCGTGGCCTCGGATGAAGGCGAGAAAGTCGCGGCCTGGCTGGCCGACGACAAGGTCGCCAAGCTGTCTGAAACGCGGGCGCTGGATATTTTCGAACGTGATCCGCAGCTGTGGGCCGTGGTGGTTTCGCCGTGGATTCTGATCCAGGAAAGGGCGGCCGTTTAATTGTCTGCACCCTTTTGGTGCCTCGATTGCCGCACCGCAAGTGTGTAGCGGAGTAGCGTGATGGCACCTTGCCGTGGAGAAATGCCACGCCTCACGGTGACGTAAACGTAACGGGAACAGTTTATTGAGCGGCCTGAGGGTCGCTTAATTGTTTCTGGATGTTCGCAAAGCGGGAATTTGTCGGTGAAGTCGAGGGCGCCTTCGCGAGCAGGCTCGCTCCCACACTGGAATGCATTTCCCTGTGGGAGCGAGCCTGCTCGCGAATGGGGCAACTCGGTGCTGGATCAGACCGAGAACGTCTTCCCAGTATGGTTATTCAGCGAAATCACCTTGGTCTTGCCAATCCGGTGGCGGTAGATCTCGCGCAGGTACTTGATCGACTTCTTCACGCAATCGCGTGACAGGCGAATGTCATTGATCGAGACGAACTTGTCCTTGTCGTTGATCAACTCGCGGTATTTCTTTTCGTACATCGGTTTGATCGCGTACCAGTTGGTATCGAGGATCTTCGCCGGGTTTTCGAATTCGTTGAGCAGGTCGTCGATCCGCTCTTCGTCGAAGTCTTCCTGAATGATGAAGTCGAGAATCGAGTTATCCAGCGTCTCGTCGAAACGGTACGGATTCTTCGCGAAGCAGCGCTTGATGAACGCCACGATCAGCGTGAGGAAGTCGTCCGACAGGCACGGGCTCTTGGCGATCAGGGTGGTCAGCGACAGGTTGGCCGAAGCGCCGATCACCAGCGCATAGCGCTTGAGCGTGGTGTTGGGGAACAGGCTGTTGAGGTGGGTCTTCAACCGGTTCAGATCCATGTACGACAGTTTGTAGTCTTTCGGCAGCGAGACGATCGAGACCACCGACGAGCAATTCTTGAAGAAGTGCAGGTCGTGCAGCGCGGCGGCGTCGTAGCCGGAATTCTTGTACTGCTCCAGCGAAGCGCGATAACGCTTGGATTCGATTGGCAGCAGGCTGATGCCTTCGATCGCCTGAGTGACCTTGTTGAAGTGCGGCAGGTCGATCGAGCGGAAGAACAGGTCGTCGATGTTCAGGCGCTGCGGCTCTTTATCGAAGACCTTGAACTTGTCGCTGCTCGGCGGCGGGGTTTCCGGCACTACCGATTCAGCGTAGGCAATCGCCACCGGGCCGGCCAGACTCATGAACAGGTCGTTGGCATCCAGGCGGATGGTTTCGCCGATGTCGATGCCGGCGCGGCGGAAGTAGTTCTGGTCGTAGTCAGTGGTGACTGCCTGCGCCGTCAGAATGTTGAAGATCTGCTGCGAGATGTACTGGTTGGCGTGTTTCTCCATGGCATTGACATCAATGTTCTGGATGTTGCCGTCATCGCTTTCTTCGGCGTAACGCATGATGTCGTTGGAGATCAGCATCATCGCGTTCCACGGGCGGATACGCCCCATCACGCTGGCTTCGCTGCTGTCTTCGTTGGCGAAGTTGTAGGAGAAATCCCATTCCTCCGACAGGTATTTGCACAGCAGGCGCCCGGCGTTGATGTGCAGCGCTTCGGACATTTCGCTGCGGTGGTCGGAAATGTTCGGCAGCACGCAGATGCCGCTGGTGAAGATCGGCTCAAAGACAAACGAATGACCGCTCTTGCCGTCATGCTCGTCCATCGGCTTGGTGTCGAAGGTCTTGTTCATGTACGAGTGCTGCTGCGCCAGACCGAACTCCGAGGCCATGCCCGAACCGGTACCGCCGCCGGCACTGAAGATCGAGAAATACAGGCGCGACTGGTTGGCCTTGATTCCGCAGCTGTCGATCAGGTACGAGTGGATCATTTTCCAGTCGGGGCTGGAGAAGCGCTGGGTATCCTTGTTGAGGATGATCTTCGCCAGATACTGGCCGAGGATCGGCGCGTTACCGGCGCCACCGGCGTGGACTTCGGACAAGTCCATGATCTTCATTTTGCTGTAGTCGCGCAGGAAGCCGCTTTTCTCGCCCTTGCGCGAGAAACGGATGCGCCCGGCGATGTCCTTGTCGAGGTCGCCAAGCATCACCAGCGGTTCGACCAGAAACACCGGTTTGGTCGATTTGCTGGTGCCGATGCGCAGATTGTTCTTGATCCACTGCGCTGGGCTGTAGCCCTTGTCGGCCAGGCGTCGGTCGCTCGGGCGGTCTTCGTTGTTGAATTCGTTGAGGTAGAACTTGCGCGCGTTGTACACCAGCTCCGCCACGTCGAGGGCGATGTTGGAGCCGCAGCGACCGAGGCCGATCAGGCACACCGAGGGAAATTCCTGGTCGTTGTGCTGCTCGTTGTCGCCTTCCTGATGCGCCGGGCGCGGGAACACCGAATCGCGCAGGCCGTCGAGGTTATCGAGGATGCGGTCAGTGTTGGTTTCGGTGAAGTACAGGTATTGCTGGGTCGACAGCGGACGCGAAGGCGGCGTCGGCCTGGATGATGACGCGCTGTTCGCGGCGGGGCTCAGGGTCAGATCGGCTGTTGCACTGGCGGGGTTGTTTTTAGAGGTCATGGTGCGCCATTTACCTGGACTGGGTTGGCCCGCCGAACAGTGCCGGCGAACCTCACGGAATAAGATCTCGCGTCTTGTGTGCGCGAATACGGCCCGGGCGTCGTAGTGCTGGCTGGTCTGATCGCCGGGCGGAATCCTTTCCTGATCGTTGATGAATCGGCCATGATTCGGTGATCTTTAATCGAAAAGAGGCGAAATGATGTCAACGCTACCTTCGTTGGGGTTTGCCGGAATCGGCCTGATGGGCCTGCCGATGTGCCGGCGTCTGCTGGCGGCGGGTTACCCGCTGGCGGTGTGGAACCGCAACCCGGACAAGTGCGCACCGCTGGTTGCGGCCGGCGCCCGCCAGGTATCGAGCCCCGCCGAACTGTGCGCACACGCCGACATCGTTATGCTGTGCCTGGCCGATACCGCCGTGGTGCGTGAAGTGGTGTTTGGCACTGGCGGTGTTGCCGAAGGTGCGAAAAACGGCCAGCTATTGGTGGATTTCTCCAGTCTTGAACCGACCGCGACTCGCGAGATGGCCGCAGCGCTGGCCGAGAAAACCGCCATGGGCTGGCTCGATTCACCAGTGTCCGGCGGCGTGGTGGGCGCCGAGGCCGGCAGTCTGGCGATCATGGTTGGTGGTGCAGCGGCAGATCTTGAGCGCGTACGCCCGGTGCTGCTCAGCCTCGGTCAGCGCGTCACGCACATGGGCGGCGTTGGCGCCGGCCAGGTGACCAAGGCCTGCAACCAGATGATCGTCGCGTGCAATGCGCTGGTGATTGCCGAAGTGGTGGCGTTGGCCGAACAGGCCGGGGTCGATGCCAGTCTGATCGCCGAGGCGCTGGCCGGTGGCTTTGCTGATTCCAAGCCCTTGCAGATACTTGCCCCGCAAATGGCCGAGAGCCGTTTCGAACCGGTCAAGTGGCACGTGCGCACGCTGCTCAAGGATCTCGACACAGCAGTGAAATTTTCCCGCGAGCAGGGCTCGGCGACGCCAATCAGCGGATTGGCCGCACAGTTGATGCGCCTGCATGGGGCGCAAGGCTTTTTAGCGAAGGATCCAGCGACGCTGGTGCAAATGTATCGCGCGCCAGACTCAACGGATTGACCCCGAGCACGGGTTTGCGCTGGTTGATTTCATCGAGCACCGCGCGCAATTCGTCCAGCGGCACCGGGCGGCTGAGCAGATAACCCTGAATGAAGTCGCAGCCCGAACGTTCGAGAAACTCATATTGCTCCAGGCTCTCGACGCCCTCGGTGACCACCTGCAGATGCAGGGTGTGGGCCATGACGATGATCGCCTGCACGATCTCCATGTCCGCCGTGGCGGTGGGAATGTCGAGGATGAACGAGCGGTCGATTTTCAGGGTGTTCAGCGGCAGGCGCTTGAGGTAGGCCAGCGACGAATAGCCGGTGCCGAAATCATCGATCGACAGCGACACACCGAGGGCGCGGATTTGCCGCAGCAGCACCAGAGTGTCGGCGATATTGCCCATCAAGGCGTTTTCGGTGACCTCCAGTTCCAGGCGTTCCGGGGCAACGCCCGCCGTGTGCAAGGCGTGCTCAATCTCCTCGGCCAGCTCTTCGCGCGCCAGATTCAGCGGCGAGCAGTTCCAGGCGATTTTCAATTCGGCACAACCATGCCGCGACAGCTCGCCAAGATCCTTGCAGGCGCGGCGCAGCACCCAATTGTCCAGTTCGGCGATCAAACCGTTGTTCTCGGCGATACCTATGAAGCGATCCGGTGTGAGCAAACCGTGAACCGGATGCTGCCAGCGAATCAGCGCTTCGAGCTTGGTCACGCGTCCGGTTTTCACTTCGAAGATCGGCTGGTAGTAGAGCATCAGCGCGTTGTCTTGCCGTAGCGCACTGCGCAGTTCTTCTTCCAGTTGCAGCTCGAAACTGGCGCGGGTCTTCAGGCTGGAATTGAAGAAGTGCAGACCGTTGCGCCCGGCGCCCTTGGATTGGTACAGGGCCAGGTCGGCGTGTTTGAGCAGCTCTTCGCAGGTAGTGCCGTCTTCGGGAAACAGGCTGATGCCGATGCTGGTGGTCATCACCATGCGCCGGCCGGCCAGTTCGATCGGCTCTTTCATCTTGTGCATGATGCGCTGCGCCATACCGCGCGCCTCTTCGCGGTCGCGCAGGCTGATGAGGATGCAAAACTCGTCGCCGCCGAACCGCGCGACCACGTCTTCGTGGCTGCGCACCGAGCTCTTGATGTGCTGGGCGATGACTTTGAGCAGCGCGTCACCGGCATCATGGCCGAGGCTATCGTTGATGCGCTTGAAGTGGTCGATGTCGAGAAACATCACCGCGAGCATGCCGCCTTCGCTGGTTTTCTGGCTGAGTTTTTCGGCGAACATCTGGTTGAAACCACGGCGGTTGATCAGGTTGGTCAGCGCGTCGTAATTGGCCGCTTGCTGCAAAGACATGCGCGCCTGATCGAGTTGGCTGAGCAGGGCGTTGACCCGGCGCAGGTCGTTTTCCTTGTTCTGCAGTTTCTTGTCGGCGAGGGCGGCGCTGATCGCACTGCCGAGAATCAACAGGATGATCAGCGCCACGGTCAGGCCCAGTTGCAAATGCCCGGTTTCACTGCCGCTCGCTGCCAGGGCACCTTCGGGAAGCACCAGATCCAGCGCAGCCATGCCGGTGAAGTGCATGCTGATGATGCCGGCACCGAGAATCAGCGCCGCGCTGTACTTGAGCAATTGATGCGCGACCCCGCTGCCTTCGCTGAGATAGCGCGCCACCCAGAGCGCGGTGAAACTGGCGCCGATGGCAATCAGCACCGACAGCGCGAACAGCCCTGGCTGATAGTAGGCGGTGGCGCTCGACTTCATCGCGGCCATGCCGACGTAATGCATGCCAGCGATGCCCAAACCGATGACACACGCGGTCTTCAGGCAATGCAGCGCGCTCGGCTGCACCTCACTGAGGGTATGCATGGCCAGCCACGAGGCGAGCAGGGCGATCAGTAACGACAAGAGGGTGATGCCGAGGTCGTACTGAATATCGATGGGGGTCTGGAAGGCCAGCATGCCGATGAAGTGCATGGCCCAGATGCCGCCGGCCAGGCAGGTCGCGCCGATCCAGCGCCAGATCCGCCGCGACCCCGGATCTTCGGCATGCACCAGGCGCTCTGCCATGTCCAGGGTGGCGAAACTCGCCGCGCAGGCGACCAGATAGGCCACCATCACCAACAAAGGGTTGTGGCTGCAATCGAGGAGAATCTGCCCGCTCGCCGGCAGCTCGGCAACAAACTGCAAACCAAGCCACTCCATAGCATGCCCCGTCTCGGATTCATCTGGCCCTTGCGTCAATCAACGCAGGCGAATGAAAGCAGTATAGAGGCGGTTTTCCGGCTGCAAGCCGTAGTGGCATATTGGTGGTAATGATTTTGCCATTAGCCTCATAGCGATTTGCGCTAAGGCTCAGGCAATGCGCTCCAGCGGCAGATCATTCCAGTGTGGCGGCAAGGGGGGCAGGCCGTGGGCGGCGCGGGCCTTGTCGCAGTCGGGATTGTGCTCGCCGTTCTCCCACGACGCCTCGAACTCGCGGCAGGTGCTCGAGCGCTTGTCATAGATCGTGCAGGCCACGGCACTGCCGACCTCACCCGCCAGGGACATGCAACGCGCCGGTTTGCGATCGGTGCCGATCATTGCCACCCGGCTCGGGGTGATCTGCGCGACCAGTTCATCGGGCACCGTCCCGCCAGAGGATGAGCACTCACCCCAGAAAAAAGACACGCGAAAATGGGAACAGCAGGCACCGCAATTCAGACACGGACTGGCTTCGGACATGGGCGGGGGTATCAAAGGGATTGATCGGAAGATCCGGACGGATCCGGTGGCCATTCTAGGCTTTGCCATGGCGTTGGGAAGGGGGGCGCGAAACTATTTTTTTGTCGCCGGATTTTGCCGCGAAAGCCCCGTATGGCGGGGGATTCCAGAGTTATCAAGGGCTTACGTTTCGTTACAGTGCGATGGGTCGATATCAGGCTGACGAATGATGACAGACAGCCCCCGCGCGGCTGACTAGATTGCAGGTTCCGGGCTCGACGCGCTGGCAGTGAAGCCCTCATAACAATAAAGAGACGGACCCATGCAGAACTCGACCCAAGCGGCGAATGCCTGGCGCATTCTGTTCCTGCTGTTCCTCGCCAACCTGTTCAATTTCTTCGATCGCACCATCCCGGCGATCATCATCGAACCGATCCGCATGGAGTGGCACCTCAGCGACTTTCAGCTGGGCATCATCGGCACTGCGTTCACCATTGTTTACGCCATTGCCGGCCTGCCACTCGGGCGCATGGCCGACACCGGTTCACGCAGCAAGCTGATGGGCTGGGGCCTGGCCACCTGGAGTGCGCTGACTGCGGTCAACGGTATGGTCGGCAGTTTCTGGAGCTTTTTGATCGTGCGCATGGGCATCGGCATCGGCGAAGCCAGTTATGCACCAGCGGCCAACTCGCTGATCGGCGATCTGTTTCCGGCGCACCGTCGGGCGCGGGCGATGGGTATTTTCATGCTTGGCCTGCCGCTGGGGCTGCTGCTGGCGTTCTTCACCATCGGCGCGATGGTCAAGGCGTTCGACAGCTGGCGCGCGCCGTTCTTCATCGCCGCCGTGCCGGGGCTGATCCTCGCGGTGTTCATGTTCTTCATCAAAGAGCCGAAACGCGGCGCGGCTGAAACCGTGCAGGTCTCGCAGGAGAAAGTCGACAGGCCTATCCGCCGCGTTCTCGCTGTGCCGACCTTCCTGTGGCTGGTGATGGCCGGGCTGTGCTTCAACTTCGCGACCTATGCCTGCAACTCGTTTCTGGTGCCGATGCTGCAACGCTACTTTCTCATGCCGTTGCAGGAGGCGGCGGTGGCAAC
Organism: Pseudomonas sp. LW8; assembly: GCF_041956865.1. NCBI lineage: Bacteria > Pseudomonadati > Pseudomonadota > Gammaproteobacteria > Pseudomonadales > Pseudomonadaceae > Pseudomonas > Pseudomonas sp. LW8. The sequence continues at coordinate 1,258,388 of NZ_CP168138.1, forward strand.
CGGGTTGATCGTTGGCGTGACGGGATTGGTCGGGCTGACCCTTGGCGGCTGGATCGCCGACAAGATCCACCAGCGCTTCGCCAGTGGGCGGCTGCTGTTTGCCGCGTTCAGCCTGATCATTTCAACGTTGTGCACAGCCTGGGCGCTGCATGCCGGGCGCATTGAGATCGGCGTGTTCGTCGCGGTGTTCAGCGTCGGCTGGCTGTTCGCGTACAACTTCTATACCTGCGTGTACACGGCGATTCAGGATGTCGTCGAACCGCGCCTGCGGGCGACGGCGATGGCGTTGTTCTTTGCCGGTTTGTATCTGCTCGGCGGCGGGTTGGGGCCGGTGGTCGTGGGTGGTCTGTCGGATCACTTCGCGCACACGGCGATGCTGGCGGCAGGGGCTGAGCAGATGACCGAAGCGTTCAAGGCTGTCGGCCTGCACGACGCTATGTACCTGATCCCCGTAGCGCTGTTCCTGACCATGGTCTTTCTGTTTCTGGCATCGCGGTGTTTTGTTCGCGATGCACGGCGGATGAAGGAGGGGTTGGTGGCGGTGGTTGAGCCTGAAATTTCTGCGGCGACTGCCTGACCGTTTTCGCGAGCAGGCTCGCTCCCACATGATCGTTCCCACGCAGAGCGTGGGAACGATCGGCCCGCATCACTGCGGGCCTCTTGGTTTTCAGCGGTGGAGCGGGGCGGTTAGCCCGCTACCAGCACCCGAATCGCTTCCAGGCGCAACGCCGCTTTGTCGAGCATCGCCAGACCTTGCTCACGCTGAGTGCGCAACGCCTCCAGTTCGCTGTCGCGCACGGTCGGGTTGACCGCCTGCAACGCGGTCAGGCGCGCCAGTTCTTCGTCAGTGTCGGCGGCCAGACGACGGCGCGCTTCAGCCACACGCTCGGCGTGACGCGGGGCGATCTTTTCTTCGCCGGCGTTGATTCGTGGCGTCAACTGATCGCGCTGAGCCTGGATGAATTTGTTGGCACTGGCGCGGGGCACGCTTTCCAGCTGATCGTTGAGGGTTTCGAACGACACCCGTGGCGACAAGTCGTTGCCATTGGCATCGAGCAGGCAACGCAGCGCCGCCGGTGGCAGGTAGCGACCCAGTTGCAGCGAGCGCGGTGCGACCACTTCGCTGACGTAGAGCAATTCCAGCAACACAGTGCCCGGCTTCAACGCCTTGTTCTTGATCAGCGCGACGGCGGTGTTGCCCATCGAACCGGACAGCACCAGATCCATGCCGCCCTGCACCATCGGGTGTTCCCAGGTGATGAACTGCATGTCTTCGCGCGACAGCGCCTGGTTGCGGTCGTAGGTGATGGTCACGCCTTCGTCGTCGCCCAGCGGGAAACTGGCGTCGAGCATCTTCTCGCTCGGCTTGAGGATCAGGGCGTTTTCCGAATGGTCTTCGCTGTCGATGCCGAAGGCGTCGAACAGGGTTTCCATGTAGATCGGCAGGGCGAACTGATCGTCCTGCTCGAGAATCGCCTCGACCAGCGCTTCACCTTCGCCAGCGCCGCCGGAGTTCAGTTCCAGCAGACGGTCGCGACCGGTGTGCAGCTCGGCTTCGAGACGCTCACGCTCGGCGCGTGCTTCGTCGATCAGCGCTTGCCACTCGCCGTCATCGGCTTCTTCGAGCAGCGGCAGCAGGCGTGGGCCGAACTGATGCTGCAAGGCGTTGCCGGTCGGGCAGGTATTGAGGAAGGCGTTGAGCGCTTCGTGGTACCACTGGAACAGGCGCTCTTGCGGGCTGGTTTCCAGGTACGGCACGTGCAGTTCGATGATGTGCTTCTGGCCGATCCGGTCGAGACGACCGATACGCTGCTCGAGCAGGTCCGGGTGCGACGGCAGATCGAACAGCACCAGATGATGAGCGAACTGGAAGTTGCGACCCTCACTGCCGATTTCCGAGCAGATCAGCACTTGCGCGCCGAACTCTTCATCAGCGAAGTAGGCGGCGGCGCGGTCACGCTCGAGGATGTTCATGCCTTCGTGGAACACCGTGGCCGGGATGCCGGAACGCACGCGCAACGCGTCTTCCAGGTCCATCGCGGTTTCGGCGTGGGCGCAGATCACCAGCACCTTGGTGCGCTTGAGCATTTTTAGCTGATCGATCAGCCACTCGACGCGCGGATCGAATTTCCACCAGCGCTCTTCTTCACTGGCTTCCGGCTGCGCCTGGAAGCTGACTTCCGGGTACAGCTCGGCGTGTTCGCCCAGTGGCAGTTCGAGGTATTCGTCCGGGCACGGCAACGGGTACGGGTGCAGTTTGCGCTCCGGGAAACCCTGCACAGCGGCGCGGGTATTACGGAACAGCACGCGGCCGGTGCCGTGGCGATCGAGCAGCTCACGCACGAGGCGGGCGCTGGCTTCAGTATCGCCATCGTTGACGGCGGTGAGCAGGGCTTCGCCTTCATTGCCGAGGAAACCGTGAATGGTCTTGTGCGCTTCGGCGGAGAGACGGCCCTTGTCGAGCAGTTCCTGCACCGCTTCGGCGACCGGGCGATAGTTGTCGCTCTCGGCGCGGAACGCGGCCAGGTCGTGGAAACGATTCGGGTCAAGCAGGCGCAGACGGGCGAAGTGGCTGTCCTGACCGAGTTGTTCCGGGGTGGCGGTGAGCAGCAGCACGCCGGGAATCACTTCGGCCAGTTGCTCGACCAGCGAATATTCCGCGCTGGCCTTGTCTTCATGCCAGACCAGGTGATGCGCTTCGTCCACCACCATCAGGTCCCAACCGGCAGCGAACAAGGCGTCCTGCGCCTTCTCGTCGTCGACCAGCCACTCCAGCGCGACCAGCGCCAGTTGCGTGTCTTCGAACGGGTTGGTGGCATCGCTTTCGATGAAGCGTTCTTCGTCGAACAGCGCGACCTGCAGATTGAAGCGGCGGCGCATCTCCACCAGCCACTGATGCTGGAGGTTTTCCGGGACAAGGATCAGCACGCGGTTGGCGCGGCCCGAGAGCAGTTGGCGGTGGATGACCAGACCGGCTTCGATGGTTTTACCCAGACCCACTTCGTCCGCCAGCAATACGCGCGGGGCGATACGGTCGGCGACTTCGCGGGCGATGTGCAACTGGTGCGCGATCGGTTGCGCACGCACGCCACCCAGACCCCACAGCGAGGACTGCAACTGGCGGCTGGTGTGTTCAAGAGTGTTGTAGCGCAGGGAGAACCACGGCAGCGGGTCGATCTGTCCGGCGAACAGGCGGTCGCTGGCCAGACGGAACTGAATGAAGTTCGACAACTGGGTTTCCGGCAGGGTGACGACTTCGTTCTGCCCGTTGAGGCCGTGATAGACCATCAGCCCGTCGACGTCGTCGACCTGCTGCACGGTCATCTTCCAGCCTTCGAAATGGGTGATGGAGTCGCCCGGCGAGAACCGCACGCGGGTCAGGGGCGCATTCCGTAGCGCGTACTGGCGGGTTTCGCCAGTGGCCGGGTAAAGCACGGTCAGCAAGCGGCCGTCCTGTGCCAGAACGGTGCCTAAACCAAGCTCTGCTTCGCTGTCACTGATCCAGCGTTGCCCCGGTTGATACTGCTGCGCCATGCTGCCTGACTCCCACCTTGAAAAAGCGGGCTATCTTAACGGAATGAGGGCTTCAGGGCCAAAGATTACTGGCGTAGGAGCAGCCGAAGGCTGCGATCTTTTGATCTGTGGGAACACTTGGGTTTTGCGTTGTCCCATGAAAGATCGCAGCCTGCGGCAGCTCCTTCGGGTGCGAGGTGCATCACACAATTACGACAGGCGGCTCAAGGCGCCTGCACCCCAGCCGATAGCCTGCAGACAGGAGACCTTTATATGTTGCCACCGATGCTCCCCTTGAGCGCCGTGCCGATCACTTCCCAGCAGGATCCGATCCGCCAGCGGCCGGACATCCCGCCGGTGGTGCCGGTGCAGGAAAGCTCCAACGAAAGCACGATCGATCTGCAGAAGCGTGATCCGGAAGAGGATCGTCTGCTGGCGCGAGAAGAACAGCGCCGCCAACAGGAACGTGACCGCCGACGTCGCGAGGCCGATGAGGATCCGGAAGAGCATCTGGCCGTGCCGGGCACTGAGCTCAATGCCGATAACACCGTGCCGGTGGTGCCGCTGATAGACGATCAGCCGCGTCAGGGCTTGTGGGTCGATATCGAGATTTGAACAGTGACTGGTCAGCGCCTGCGCCAGGCGGCATGATTGGCGCAATCCTGTCGGTGACGGCAGCTGTGATCTCTTCTGCGATGTGCCGGACGCCATGAGCCAAGACGACAAACTGATCGACCTCAGCACTGAACGCGCCAAGCGAGTGCATGACCTCAACGAAAAGCGCCTGAACGAAGTGCGCCAGGCTTTCGAGCAGGCGATGCCGTTGGGAAAAGCCAAGAAAAAGTCGAAGAACAAACCGAAAAAGCGTTGATCTCCCGCTGCATTGGTTGATGCAGATCAGTTATTTCCCCTCCTTTATTTCCCTTCGTTGCGGATATTGATCCTGATCAATATGTGCGCCTGTGTGTTTGTTAATTTGAGTCCATCGCAGCAAAGCAAAGCAAAGCAGGGCCGGGAGGTCAGTCATGTTTTTCGATAACGTGGTGTTTGCCGGGGTTCTCACGGTGGGGCTCATGGTGCTGTTTTTTGCAGGGTTTGGATTTTTTATCTGGAAGGATGCGCATAAGCGGCGCAAGTGAGTTCTTCTGGATTGATGGGCACGCAAGGCATTTTGGGGCGACTTCGGTTGCCCCTTTTTTTGTGCCTTGGCGGCCTTTGGGCCGACTAGGCTGTTGGGGGTTTGGGTGAATATCCGTTGCTTCGGTAGCGGCTGCTGGCGGTTTCGCCTGACGGCGACTTACTTTTTTACAAGCGCCTAAAAAAGTAAGCAAAAAACGCTAGCTCCTGCGTTCGGCCCTCGCAGGCTCGGGTCCCTTCGCTCCGGGACTGATCCGGGCGCAGCGGCTACGGTTTGCTTCGCTGCACCTCCTTCCGCTGTGTCTGGCTGCGCCAGACGGTCGCTGCGCTCCCACGCCCGGATCAATCCCTCCGCTCAGCCTTCCGACGTCGCCGGTGGATCAAGATCAAAAGCGTTACTCGAGCTTGCGCTCATTGTTGAGTGGTTAGAAGCGTCGCATGGCTTGAGATTTTCGGTGGATTCGCCCCTCACCCCAGCCCTCTCCCGAGGGAGAGGGAGCCGATTTTTGCGGTGTTCAAAACCTGCATTCGACTCGGTATCGCAAGTCGGCGTGTTTCGCCCAAACACCTCGGTCAGTCCCCTCTCCCTCTGGGAGAGGGCTAGGGTGAGGGGCTCTTGATCTGGCTTTGGCTTTTGCTTTTGATCTTTTGCCCCTTCGGCAGGCTTCGTTACGGGATCGATCCGGGGGTGGGAGCGTAGCGACCGTACGACGCAGTCGTACACAGCGAGTGTAGGTGCAGCGAAGCCAACCGGAGCCGCTGCGCCCGGATCGGTCCCGTAACGAAGGTACCCCGAGCCCCAGCGAGCGGGCCGTACGCCGGGGCAAAGCCTTTTGGGTTACCTTTTCGGCGTTTGGAAAAGGTGACTCGCTGTAAGAGCGAAACCGCCAGCGGCAGCACCCGCAGCAACGGATATGCCCCCAATCCAAAAAACAAAAAAGGCGCGATTCCAAAGAATCGCGCCTCCTTCACAAGCAACAATCGATCAACTACCCAAAGCCTTCGAAGCCAACCAGAACAACCCGGCCGACAGCGCCACGGTCGCAGGCAAGGTCAACACCCAGGCCAGCAGAATAGTCTTGACCGTGCCACCCTGCAGGCCGCTCTTGTTGGCAACCATGGTCCCGGCCACACCCGAAGACAACACATGAGTGGTCGACACCGGCAGGCTGAAAATGTTGGCCATGCCGATCAGGCTGGCGGTGGTGATCTGCGCCGACATGCCCTGGGAATAGGTCATGCCCTGCTTGCCGATCTTCTCGCCAATGGTCAGCACTACGCGCTTCCAGCCGACCATGGTGCCCAGGCCCAGTGCCAGGGCGACCGCCAGAATCACCCAGAACGGGGCGTATTCAGTGGTGGTGGTCAGGTCTTTGCGCAGCTTGTCGAGGTCAGCCTTTTCACGGGCTTCCAGGCCTGGCAGCTTGCCGACTTTCTTCGCCGTGTCGTCCAGGCAGAGCAGGTAGCGACGCACTTCGATGCGGCTGTCCGACGACAGCGAATGGTAGTCCGCTACACCTTTGAGGGTATGCAGCAGGGCGGTGATGGTCGGTTCGGTCTGCTGCGGGTTGCAGCGGAATTTCTCCGGCAGGTCGCCTTCCACGCTCTTGCCCAGGGCCAGGAACTCACCCAGCGAATCGGCGTTGCGCTGGTAGAACTGGCTCAGGTGCAGGGTCGCGTCGCGGGTGCGTTCGATCTGGTAGGTGGTGCTGTTCAGATCGAGTACGAACTGCGCCGGGACGATACCGATCAGCACCAGCATGATCAGGCCGATGCCTTTCTGGCCGTCGTTGGAACCGTGCACGAAGCTCACGGCCATGGCCGAGATCACCAGGACCAGACGGTTCCAGAACGGCGGGTGCTTTTTGTCGTCGATCTTGCGGCGCTGTTCCGGCGTCTTGTGCATCTTCGACAGCGGGCGCCACCATTTCAGGCCGATCAGCACCAGCGCGGCGATGAGGAAGCCGGCCATCGGCGAGAACACCAGCGAGGCGCCGATGTCGATCGCTTTCTGCCAGTTCACGCCATCTCTCAACGGAATGTCGTTGATCAGTGCGTTGGCCAGACCGACGCCGAGGATCGAGCCGATCAGGGTGTGCGAGCTGGAAGCCGGGATACCGAAGTACCAGGTGCCCAAATTCCAGGCGATTGCCGCGGCGAGCAACGAGAACACCATCGCCAGGCCATGGCCGGTGTTCACATTGATCAGCAGTTCAACCGGCAGCAGGTGGACGATGGCATAAGCCACGCCAACGCCGCCCAGCAGCACGCCGAGGAAATTGAACACACCGGAAAAGAACACCGCCAGGTGTGGCGGCATGGCTTTGGTGTAGATAACAGTGGCTACCGCGTTAGCGGTGTCATGAAATCCATTGATGAACTCGAAGGCGAGGACAAACGTCAGGGCGAGCAAGAGGCTCACAAGCACCCAAGCATCCAGTCCGCTGAATAAATCGATCATGAAGGTTTTCTGACCCGGTCGTAAGGGGGCGCGATTATGCCAGAAAAGACAGGAAATCGATGCCCCGTCTGCTCACTGGTCACACCCTTCTTCGATTTAATTTGTTGCAGGGCGTGAAAACCAAGCAGCACGCAGGGTTTTTCAACTACTTGATTTTATTGAATAAACTATATTTTCGAGCCGTTTTTTCAGACATCGCAAAGGCTCAAACGCTTGTCTGAAATATCTCTGAAACCTGTGGGACGCTCGTTCATAAGCCGTAGAACAGCGATGCAGCCGCTGCCCGCGGTTAGCGGGCGCGCGAGGTGTCGTCTTCCACCGCGCTGTGGCTCAGGCGGACGCCGACTTTCGAATGCTCAACCGCCGTGGCTCATGGCTCTTCGGCTTTGAGTTCCTTTTCGATCTTTTCGATTTCCTGCTTGAACACCTGATCCTGAACAGTAGGGCGCTTGCGCCATGCCTTGCGTTCCGGTTCCGGCTGAGCGGCGTAGGTGGTGACTTCCCCGCCGTAAACTTCCTTGTAACGTTGTTCCTGGCGCTCTAGTTCCGCGCGCAGTTCGTCTTTCGTCACGGTGCTACCTGTATGAGTTGAATTGAATATCCGGTGAAACACACTGCAACGAGTCAATTGAGCGAACCCGCCAGTCATCCACAGCCCGATCAGGCGCGGAGACATTGCAGAGGCGATCAAGACTTCCGTGTTACAGGCGGCTACGGCACCAGATAAAAACTGACGCAGCATCAGTTTCCTGTTTCAGCGAGCGCTGGCGTTGCATGTGTGATGGGCGCCGGGCGCTGGCCGGAGCTGAGACGAAGGACCTCGTTTCAGCAAGTCACGGGCTTTTGATTAAAGCGCCGCGACTAGGGTGCATTATAGCGGCCGATTCGGGAATGACTATCTTTGCCAAGTTAAAAACGGTTCTGAATGTGTGAGGGTTTTGTTACCGACAACTTTTACCGCTAGTTAAGTGTAAAGACCGCGTTATAGAACAGGCGTTCTGTTTTTGGCGCCATTAACTGGAACAACTAAGTTGCGAGCAGAATCGCTAAAGCTGCCTCAAGGATGAAGAGGAGGGCGGGTGGCTGGATTGCGATTATCGGTCGGCGGTTCGATAATCGCCCAATGTTGGCGCCGCGATGCTTGTGCATCGCGCGGCGAGCCGTTTGACTAGGCATCGATGCGTGCCGGACAAGGACAAGAAATGAACGATCAAATGCGCAACTCCTTCACGTCGGTGGCGCCGCCCATCGTCGCTTCGCCGGCCAAGCGCATTCAGGCGCTGACCGGTGATCCGGATTTCATGACCTCGCTGGCCCGTGGTCTGGCGGTGGTGCAGGCGTTTCAGGAGCGTAAACGCCACCTGACCATCGCGCAGATCAGTCATCGCACGGAAATTCCCCGCGCCGCCGTACGCCGTTGCCTGCACACGCTGATCAAACTCGGCTACGCCACCACTGACGGGCGCACCTATTCGCTGCTGCCGAAAGTGCTGACCCTCGGCCACGCCTATCTGTCCTCAACCCCGCTGGCCGTTTCCGCACAGCCGTATCTCGACCGTATGAGCGAGCAACTGCACGAAGCCTGCAACATGGCGACGCTGGAGGGCGATGACATTCTCTATATCGCTCGCTCGGCAACCACGCAGCGGCTGATTTCGGTGGACCTGTCGGTGGGCGGTCGTTTGCCGGCGTACTGCACGTCGATGGGGCGGATTCTGCTAGCGGCACTGGATGACACCTCCCTGGGCGAATACCTGGACCACGCCGAACTGGTGGCCAAGACCAGCCGCACCATTCATACCCCGGACGCGTTGCTCGAATGTTTGCAGCAGGTGCGTCAGCAGGGCTGGTGCATTGTCGATCAGGAACTGGAACAGGGCCTGCGCTCGATCGCTGTGCCGGTGTACGACGCCTCCGGGCAAGTGGTCGCCGCGCTGAATGTCAGCACCCACGCCGGGCGAGTCAGCCGCGCCGAGCTGGAGCAGCGCTTCTTGCCCGGCCTGCTCAGCGCTAGTCGCGACCTCAGTGCGCAGTTGTTCGCCTGAGGAAGCTGTTCGATAAACGCACAGTGTTGCGTTTATCGAATTGACGCTAAAACCCTCGGATCATTAATGTCGCGGCAGCGTCATCCGGCGCTGATGTGAATGAGCTCGCCGGACTGTCGACCCCATAATAATGACAAGAGGCAACTCACCATGCGCTCGCTCCCCGACTGTCTGTATCCCACCCGTTGTTGCCGGGTTCACCGCAACGCCTGATAACAACCTTCTATTCTTGTGACCGTGCCTTCCTTTGGCCGGCCGCCGTTCGACTGCGTTTTTTGCGTGGAATAAAAATAATGAACCAGCCTCAGTCCGCTGTGGGTAACTGCCTCGATGTGCAGACCTTTATCAACGCCCAACCGATCTCGCGCTATCAGTGGCGAGTGGTGATCCTGTGTTTCCTGATCGTATTTCTCGACGGCCTCGACACCGCCGCCATGGGCTTCATCGCCCCGGCGCTGTCGCAAGACTGGGGCATTGATCGCGCCAGCCTCGGCCCGGTGATGAGTGCCGCGCTGATCGGCATGGTCTTCGGCGCGCTCGGCTCCGGCCCGTTGGCTGACCGCTTCGGGCGAAAAGTCGTACTCGTCGGTGCGGTGATTCTGTTCGGCGGCTTCAGCCTGGCTTCGGCCTACAGCACCAACGTCGAACAACTGCTGGTGTTGCGCTTCCTCACCGGCCTCGGTCTCGGCGCGGGCATGCCCAACGCCACGACGCTGCTCTCGGAATACACCCCGGAGCGCAAGAAGTCGCTGCTGGTGACCAGCATGTTCTGCGGCTTCAACCTCGGCATGGCCGGCGGCGGTTTCATCTCGGCAAAACTGATCCCGGCGTTCGGCTGGCACGCGCTGTTGATGATCGGCGGGATCCTGCCGCTGATCCTCGCCGTGGTATTGGTGTTCTGGCTGCCGGAGTCGGCGCGCTACCTGGTGGTACGCAACCGCGGCACCGACAAAGTTCGCAAGACCTTGGCACCGATCGATCCAATTACCGTCGCCCAGGCTGCGAGCTTCAGCGTGCCGGAACAGAAAACCGTCAAGGCGCGCAATGTCTTCGCGGTGATCTTCTCCGGCACTTACAGCACCGGCACGCTGCTGTTGTGGCTGACCTATTTCATGGGCCTGGTGATCGTCTACCTGCTGACCAGTTGGCTGCCGACGCTGATGCGCGACAGCGGCGCGAGCATGGAACAGGCCGCGTTCATCGGTGCGTTGTTCCAGTTTGGCGGCGTGTTGAGCGCGGTCGGGGTGGGCTGGGCGATGGACCGCTTCAATCCGCACAAGGTCATCGGCATTTTCTACCTGCTGGCCGGGGTGTTTGCCTACGCGGTAGGGCAAAGCCTGGGCAACATCACCTTGCTGGCGACGCTGGTGCTGGTGGCAGGCATGTGCGTCAACGGCGCGCAATCGGCGATGCCGTCATTGGCAGCACGCTTCTACCCGACGCAAGGCCGCGCGACCGGGGTGTCGTGGATGCTCGGCATCGGCCGCTTCGGCGCGATTCTTGGCGCGTGGATGGGCGCAACCTTGCTCGGCCTGGGCTGGAATTTCGAGCAAGTGCTGACCGCGCTGGTGATCCCGGCGGGGTTGGCGACGGCGGCGGTGTTGATCAAGGGCATGGTCAGTCATGCGGATGCGACCTGAATCGGGCGCAGATCGTTATTGAACAGGCTGGCCCCTTCGCGAGCAGGCTCGCTCCCACATTCTGGAATGCATTCCAAGGTGGGAGCGAGCCTGCTCGCGAAGCTTTTGATCTGATTGTTAGCTGAACAACAATCCGTTCGATAAACGAACACTCAGTCGATTATCGGATTGTTTGGCGATTTTCCCGAGCTTAATCTTCAGTGACTCCGGCGCTGAACCTCGCGCCTTTTTATCACTGGCGATTCCTTACAAGAACAGGAGCCCGCTCCATGGCTGAGATCCTTTCGCTGCACGACGCGGTGAAGCAATTCGTCAACGACGGCGATACCGTCGCCCTCGAAGGCTTCACTCACCTGATCCCTACGGCAGCGGGTCATGAAATCATTCGTCAAGGCAAGAAAGATCTGACGCTGGTGCGGATGACGCCTGACCTGATCTACGACCAACTGATCGGCGCCGGTTGCGCGCGCAAACTGATTTTCTCCTGGGGCGGCAACCCGGGCGTGGGCTCGCTGCACCGTCTGCGTGACGCGGTCGAGAAACAATGGCCGCATCCGCTGGAAATCGAAGAGCACAGCCACGCCGACCTCGCCAACGCCTACGTTGCCGGCGCGTCCGGCCTGCCGTTCGCGGTGCTGCGTGCCTACGCCGGCTCCGACCTGCCGAAGGTCAATCCGCTGATCAAAACCGTGACCTGTCCGTTCACCGGCGAAGTGCTGGCGGCAGTGCCATCGGTGCGCCCGGACGTCACCGTGATCCACGCGCAAAAGGCCGACCGCAAAGGCAACGTGCTGCTCTGGGGCATTCTCGGTGTGCAGAAAGAAGCCGCGCTGGCGGCCAAGCGCTGCATCGTCACGGTGGAAGAGATCGTCGATGACCTCAACGCACCGATGAACGCTTGCGTACTGCCGACCTGGGCCTTGAGCGCGGTCTGCCACGTGCCGGGTGGCGCGCATCCGTCCTACGCCCACGGTTACACCGAGCGTGACAATCGTTTCTATCAGGCGTGGGACCCGATCGCTCGCGACCGTGAGACGTTTACCGCGTGGATCAACGAATACATCCATGGCTGCGCTGACTTCAGCGAATTCCAGGCCAAATTGGCCGCTGCTTCGGAGGCCAAGTAATGACTTACACCACCAATGAAATGATGACCGTCGCGGCGGCCCGGCGCCTGAAGAACGGCTCGGTATGCTTCGTCGGCATCGGCCTGCCATCGAAAGCCGCCAACCTCGCGCGCCTGACTTCATCGCCGGACGTGGTGCTGATTTACGAATCCGGCCCGATTGGCGCCAAGCCGAGCGTACTGCCGCTGTCCATCGGTGACGGTGAGCTGGCCGAGACCGCCGACACCGTGGTGCCGACCGGTGAGATTTTTCGCTATTGGTTGCAGGGCGGGCGCATCGACGTTGGCTTCCTCGGCGCCGCGCAGGTCGACCGTTTCGGCAACATCAACACCACCGTGGTCGGCGACTACCACGCGCCGAAAGTGCGCCTGCCGGGTGCCGGTGGCGCGCCGGAGATTGCCGGTTCGGCGAAAAGCGTGCTGATCATCCTTAAACAGTCGGCGCGTTCGTTTGTCGACAAGCTCGATTTCATCACCTCGGTCGGTCACGGCGAAGGTGGCGATTCGCGTAAACGGCTGGGCCTGCCGGGCGCTGGGCCGGTGGGCATCATCACCGACCTGTGCATCATGGAACCGGAGGAGGGTACCCACGAATTCGTGGTCACCGCGCTGCATCCGGGCGTGACCCGCGAGCAAGTGGTCGCCGCCACCGGTTGGGCGATTCGTTTTGCCGACTCTGTTGAAACCACCGCTGAGCCGACCGAAGTCGAGCTGACGGCGCTGCGTGATCTTGAAGCGCGCACCGCTGCCGCCCACGGTCAGGCACCGGGAGAAGCATGATGCGTGACGTGTATATCTGCGACGCGATTCGCACCCCCATTGGCCGCTTCGGTGGCGCATTGTCCGCCGTGCGCGCCGACGACCTGGCCGCCGTGCCGATCAAGGCCCTGATGGAGCGCAATCCATCGGTGGACTGGAATGCCGTCGATGAGGTGTTCCTCGGCTGCGCCAACCAGGCCGGCGAAGACAACCGCAACGTTGCGCGCATGGCGCTGCTGCTGGCGGGTCTGCCGGACAGCGTGCCCGGCGTTACGCTCAATCGCCTCTGCGCTTCGGGCATGGACGCGATCGGTACGGCATTCCGCGCCATCGCCAGTGGCGAGATGGAGTTGGCAATTGCCGGTGGCGTTGAGTCGATGTCCCGCGCGCCATTCGTGATGGGCAAGGCCGACGCGGCGTTCTCGCGCAACATGAAACTGGAAGACACCACCATCGGCTGGCGTTTCATCAACCCGCTGATGAAGGCGCAGTACGGCGTAGATGCCATGCCGCAGACCGCTGACAACGTCGCCGACGACTACAAGGTTTCGCGCGCAGATCAGGACGCCTTTGCCTTGCGCAGTCAGCAACGTACCGCCGCCGCGCAGGCCGCCGGTTACTTCGCCGAAGAAATTGTTGAAGTACGGATTGCCCACAAGAAGGGCGAAACCGTGGTCAGCCAGGACGAACATCCGCGCGCCGATACCACGATTGAAGCGTTGACCAAGTTGAAACCGGTCAACGGCGCGGACAAAACCGTCACCGCCGGCAATGCCTCCGGGGTCAATGATGGTGCTGCTGCGCTGATTCTGGCGTCAGCCGAAGCGGTGAAAAAACACGGCCTGACTGCTCGCGCAAAAGTGCTCGGCATGGCCAGCGCCGGCGTCGCACCACGGGTGATGGGCATCGGCCCGGTGCCGGCGGTGCGCAAACTGACCGAGCGCCTCGGCGTGGCGGTCAGCGATTTCGACGTGATCGAACTCAACGAAGCGTTTGCCAGCCAAGGCTTGGCGGTGCTGCGCGAGTTGGGTCTGGCCGACGATGCGCCGCAGGTCAACCCGAATGGCGGCGCGATTGCCCTCGGTCACCCGTTGGGCATGAGCGGTGCGCGGCTGGTGCTGACCGCCCTTCATCATCTGGAAAAGACTGGCGGCAAGAAAGGTCTGGCGACCATGTGCGTTGGTGTTGGCCAGGGTCTGGCCCTGGCCATCGAACGTGTCTGACGCGCTGCGGCACTTACAAGAACTGAGGAAAGCGAAATGACTGACAAGCCTGGTTACCGTCGCCCACAGGCAGGCACTCAGCCTGACTACCTGCACCCGACGTATCAATCCACCAACCTGCGCTCGCCGTCCAAGCCGTTGGTGCACCTGCCCCATTCACTCTCGGAAATCACCGGGCCGACCATCGGCGCCGAACACGTTGCCGAGAAGGACAATGACCTCACCGCTCAGCACGACGGCGAGCCATTGGGCGAGCGCATCATCATACACGGCCGTGTGCTCGACGAAGACGGCCTGCCGGTGCCGGGGATTCTGGTGGAGATCTGGCAGGCCAATGCCGCCGGCCGCTACAACCACGCCCGCGACCTGCACGACGCGCCGCTGGACCCGAACTTCACCGGCACCGGCCGCACCGTCACCGATGCCGATGGCTGGTACCAGTTCCAGACCATCAAGCCCGGCGCCTATCCGTGGGGCAACCACCACAACGCCTGGCGCCCGGCGCACATCCACTTTTCCCTGTTTGGGCCGAGCATTCTTACGCGTCTGGTCACGCAGATGTACTTCCCCGGCGACCCGCTGCTGGCGTATGACCCGATCTACAACTGCGTGCCGGACACTTCGGCCAAGGAACGCCTGATCGCCAGTTTCGATCTGGAAAAAACCATTCCGTCCTACGCCCTCGGTTACCGCTGGGACATCGTGCTGCGCGGCCGTGAAGCCACGCCGATGGAGAAATAAGATGACGCTCTATGCGACCACGTCCCACACCGTCGGGCCGTATTACCACATCGGCCTGACCTGGCTGAACCGCGAAACCCTGGCCAACGAGCTGACCCTCGGCGAGCGCGTGGCAATCACCGGCCAAGTGGTGGATGGCAATGGCGATGTCGTCAACGACGCCATGCTCGAAGTCTGGCAGGCCAACGCCGCCGGCAAGTACGACCACCCGGAAGATCAGCAGGACAAACCGCTCGACCCGAATTTCGAAGGCTTTGGCCGGGTACCGGTGGACGCTGAAGGGCGCTTCCGTTTCACCACGATCAAACCGGGCACCGTGCCGGGGTTGAAAGGCTCGACCCAAGCGCCGCATCTGGTGGTGCTGGTGTTTGCCCGTGGTCTGGTCAAGCATTTGCTGACGCGGATTTATTTCGAGGGCGAACCGGCAAACGTTGCTGACCCGTTGCTCGAGTGCGTGCCGGCGGAGCGTCGCCAGACGTTGCTGGCCAAGGCGGATGCGTCGGGTGTGTACCAGTGGAATGTAGTTCTGCAGGGCACCGATGCCGAGACGGTGTTCTTCGATTATTGAGAGAACACCCCAAATCCCCTGCAGGACAGAGTCCCTGTGGTGAGGGGATTTATCCCCGCTGGGCTGCGAAGCAGCCCCAAAAACCAGTCGGCGCGGTATTCAGATGAACCGCGTGTATCTGATTTGCGAGTGCTTCGCACTCGAGCGGGGATAAATCTCCTCGCCACAAAGGCTGATCCAGACGTGGGTGATGATCCGATGCGGAACGGGACTGTTGCAAAGTATGTCTAGACTGTGACTGTCCCTATCGAGTGAAAAACAATGACAACCACCACCTCCCACTACACCGGCGAAGAGCGCAGCAAGCGCATCTTTGCCATCGTCGGCGCTTCGTCCGGCAACCTCGTCGAATGGTTCGACTTCTACGTCTACGCCTTCTGCGCGATCTATTTTGCCCCGGCGTTCTTCCCTTCCGATAACCCCACCGTGCAACTGGTCAACACCGCTGGCGTATTTGCCGCCGGGTTCCTGATGCGGCCGATTGGTGGCTGGATTTTCGGCCGGGTCGCTGACAAGCACGGGCGCAAGAACTCGATGCTCATCTCGATTCTGATGATGTGCTTCGGCTCGCTGCTGATTGCCTGCCTGCCGACCTACAAGGACATCGGCGTCTGGGCACCGGTGCTGTTGCTGTTCGCGCGTTTGCTGCAAGGTCTGTCGGTCGGCGGCGAGTACGGCACCACCGCGACTTACATGAGCGAAGTCGCGCTCAAGGGTCAGCGCGGATTCTTCGCTTCGTTCCAGTACGTGACGCTGATTGGCGGACAACTGCTGGCGGTGTCGCTGGTGGTGGTGCTGCAACAGTTCCTCACTGAAGAAGACCTGCGTGCCTACGGCTGGCGGATTCCATTCGTGGTCGGTGCAGTGGCGGCGCTGATTTCGCTGTTCCTGCGTCGTTCGCTGAAGGAAACCACCAATAAGGAAACGCGTGCGCATAAAGACGCCGGCAGCATCACTGCACTGTTCCGCGATCACAAAGCGGCGTTCATCACCGTGCTCGGCTACACCGCTGGCGGCTCGCTGATTTTCTACACCTTCACCACCTACATGCAGAAATACCTGGTGAACACCGCCGGGATGCATGCCAAGACCGCCAGCTACATCATGACCGGCGCGCTGTTCCTGTATATGTGCATGCAGCCGTTGTTCGGCATGCTTGCCGACAAGATCGGCCGACGGAACTCGATGCTCTGGTTCGGCGCCCTCGGCACGCTGTTCACCGTGCCGATTCTGCTCAGCCTGAAAAGTATCAGCAGCCCGTTCCTCGCCTTCGTGCTGATCACCCTGGCGTTGGCGATTGTGAGCTTCTACACCTCGATCAGCGGTCTGGTAAAAGCCGAGATGTTCCCGCCGGAAGTCCGCGCGCTTGGTGTCGGCCTGGCTTACGCGGTGGCGAATGCAATCTTCGGCGGTTCGGCGGAATTCGTTGCCTTGAGCCTCAAGGCTGGCGGCATGGAAAACGCCTTCTACTGGTACGTCACGGCGATGATGGCGGTGGCTTTCCTGTTCAGCCTGCGTTTGCCCAAGCAGGTGAAGTATCTGCACCACGATCTGTAAACCCATGTGCGCGGGCTGCGAGGCCCGCGCCGGCAAGGACTGTTTATGACTCAGCGACCGGGCAATCAATTGTTCGATGCCTACTTCACCGCCCGCGATATGCGCGAAGTGTTCTGCGATCAGGGCCGGGTGCAGGCGATGCTCGATTTCGAAGCGGCGCTGGCTCGGGCCGAGGCGCGGGTCGGGCTGATTCCTTTATCCGCTGTGGCGCCGATTGCCGCAGCGTGCGACGCCGGTCTGTATGACTTCGCAGCGCTGGGCGAGGCGATTGCCACGGCCGGCAATTCAGCGATTCCGCTGGTCAAGGCCTTGGGCAAGCAGATCGCCTCGAGCGATGCCGAAGCCGAGCGCTATGTGCATCTGGGCGCGACAAGTCAGGACGTGATGGATTCCGGGCTGGTCCTGCAATTACGCCAGGCGCTGGCGCTGATCGAAAACCAACTGGCACAACTGGCCGACTCGCTCGCCACTCAGGCACAACGTTTCGCCACCACGCCACTGGCCGGTCGCACCTGGCTGCAACACGCGACGCCAGTGACCCTCGGGATGAAAATCGCCGGATGGCTGGGTGCCGTCACGCGCAGCCGTCAGCGTCTGCAACAACTCAAGCCACGTCTGCTGGTGCTGCAATTCGGTGGCGCCTCCGGCACGCTCGCGGCGCTGGGGGAACAGGCGTTGCCGATTTCCGAAGCCTTGGCCGAGGAACTGCAACTGACCCTGCCCGAGCAACCGTGGCACACCCAGCGTGACCGCATCGTCGAGTTCGGCGCGGTGCTTGGCCTGATCGCCGGCAGCCTCGGCAAATTCGGCCGCGACATCAGCCTGTTGATGCAGACCGAAGCGGCGGAAGTGTTCGAGCCCGCCGCACCGGGCAAGGGCGGTTCTTCGACCATGCCGCACAAACGCAACCCGGTCGGCGCGGCGGTGCTGATCGGCGCGGCCACGCGGGTGCCGGGGCTGGTGTCGACGCTGTTCAGCGCGATGCCGCAGGAACACGAACGCAGTCTCGGTTTGTGGCACGCCGAATGGGAAACCTTGCCGGAGATCTGCTGCCTGGTGTCCGGTTCGCTGCAACAGGCGCGTTTGCTGGCCGACGGTCTGGAAGTCGACGCGGCGCGCATGGCCCGCAACCTCGAACTGACCCAAGGCCTGGTGCTGGCCGAAGCGGTGAGCATCGTCCTCGCCCAACGCGTCGGCCGCGACACCGCGCATCATCTGCTCGAACAGTGCTGCAAACGCGCGGTGGCCGAGCAGCGCCATCTGCGTGCGGTGCTCGCTGACGAGCCGCAAGTCACCGCCGAACTCAGTGGCGCTGAACTCGATGATCTTCTGAACCCCGCGCATTACCTTGGCCAGGCGCAAGCCTGGGTCGAGCGCGCGGTGGCTGAACACAACGCTTTGACTGTCTGAAGGAGAGGGCTGTGGCTTTCGTTCAACTCGCCGATGGCGAACTGCACTATCAAATAGAAGGCCCGGCCGCTGCGCCGGTGCTGGTGCTGTCCAACTCGCTGGGCACCGACCTGCACATGTGGGACGCGCAGATGCCGGCGTTCACCGAGCATTTCCGCGTGCTGCGTTTCGACACGCGCGGCCATGGGCAATCGCTGGTCACCGAAGGGCCGTACAGCATCGAGCAGTTGGGCCATGACGTACTCGGTCTGCTCGATGCGCTGCATATCGAGCGCGCGCATTTCTGCGGACTGTCGATGGGCGGGCTGATCGGTCAGTGGCTGGGGATCAACGCAGGCCATCGTCTGCACAAACTGATCGTGTGCAACACGGCGGCGAAAATCGGCGATCCGTCGGTATGGAATCCACGCATCGAAACCGTGTTGCGTGACGGCCCGGCGGCGATGGTCGCACTGCGTGATGCCTCGATTGCGCGCTGGTTCACCCCAGACTTTTCCGCAGCGCATCCCGAGGCGGCGAAGAAGATTACCGACATGCTCGCCGCGACCAATCCACAAGGTTATGCGGCCAACTGCGCGGCCGTGCGAGATGCCGATTTTCGTGAACAACTGGCTTCGATCAACGTGCCGTTGCTGGTGATTGCCGGCAGCGAAGATGCGGTGACGCCGCCGTCCGGCGGGCACTTCATTCGCGACCATGTGCGCGACGCCGAGTACGCCGAGTTCCATGCGGCGCATTTGTCCAACGTGCAGGCCGGCGCCGATTTCAGCGACCGTGTGCTGGCGTTTTTGCAGGCTCAGTGAGGAAGATTTTGTGGACGAGAAACAACGTTACGACGAAGGCATGCAAGTCCGCCGCGCGGTGCTGGGCGATGCCCACGTTGATCGCAGCCTGACCACGCTGACCGAGTTCAACTCGGAATTCCAGGAGATGATCACCCGCCACGCATGGGGCGACATCTGGACCCGCCCGGGCCTGCCCCGCCATACCCGCAGCCTGATCACCATCGCCATGCTGATCGGCATGAACCGCGAGGGCGAACTGAAACTGCACCTGCGTGCGGCGGCCAATAATGGTGTGAGCCGTGGCGAGATCAAGGAAGTGATCATGCAGAGCGCAATCTACTGCGGCATACCGGCGGCGAACGCGACGTTTCATTTGGCCGAATCGGTGTGGGATGAACTCGGGGTTGAATCCCGCGAGTGAGGTTGTTGCACTGACGCCTTCGCGAGCAGGCTCGCTCCCACATTGGAATGCATTTCCCTGTGGGAGCGAGCCTGCTCGCGAAAGCGGTAGCGGCCGTAACGAATCACACCCTGGCGACAATAAATATTCGCTTGAATGCAAACAACGTATGCCCATCCCCCTCTTGCGGATAATGCTCATGCACCCGCATCAGGTAGTGATAGATAAACCGCGCCTGTTCCGCTGAACTCAACGCCTGCATCACCGGCCGCAGCGCCGAGACCTTCACCCAGTCATACACCGGCGACTTGCCGTCAACCACCTGCAACTGCTCGGTCTCCCAGATATCCAGCGACGTAGTCATGGGCGCGAGCAACCGATAGTAATCCTCCAGTGCCAATAACGGCCGCGCCGCCATGCGCTGGCGCAGTTCAGGCGTGCCCAGTGGTGTGCCACCGGGGCCGCCGTTTTCGAGGGTGTCGAGCATCAGCCGATACCACAGCGCATCGCGCCAGTCCGGCATGTGCGCCGCCAGACAGCCGCCGGGATTCAGATAACCGAGCAGGCGCGGCAGCAGTTTTTCATGGCCTTCGATAAAGTGCAGCACGGCGGCCGCGAACAGCAGATCCGCCGGCTGCTCAGGTTGCCAATCAAGCAGGTCGCAATGTTTCCACAGCGCCCGGATCGGCAGGCAGCGTGCCTCATCGAGCATCTGCGCGGAGCTGTCGACGCCCTGCAACTGCGCGCGCGGCCAGCGTTTGGCCAACAACTGCGTGGCAATGCCGGTGCCGCAGCCCAGATCGTAAATGCGTTGGGGGTTTTGCAGTTCGATACGGTCGAGCAATTCGTTGACCGGACGTTGTCTGAGACGGGAAAACTGCTGGTACGCCTTGGCGTCCCAATCGGGTGCAGTGGTGCGGCGCGTGATCATGAGGTGATCCTCCGGTGATCAAATGGTGTCTTCCGATGACAACCTGGTGCACAGCTGGAGACCGACTACGAAACGGAAGCGTGAAGGGGTGGAGCACCTGAGTTTTTCAGGTTTGCTCACTGTAACTGCCGCCCGCAAAAGCGCTACATGGCCTGACCAATGACATGCATCTGTGATGGGAATCAAATGTGGGAGCGAGCCTGCTCGCGAAGGCCATTTCATATTCGACACAGATGTCGACTGAAGCAGCGCTTTCGCGAGCAGGCTCGCTCCCACAGTGGAGCATGTTTGGTTAAAGCAGGCTGATCGGGTAGCTGACGATCAATCGGTTCTCGTCGAACTCGTTGTTGCTGAAGTCGCGGCGCATGGTCGAGTTGCGCCATCTGACGTTCAAATCCTTCAAAGTCCCGCTCTGCACCGTGTAACCGAGTTCCGATTCGCGACCCCATTCCTTGCCGTCGGTGATCGTCCCGGTGTGCACGTTGTCGCCGCTGATGTAGCGGTTCATCAGGGTCAGGCCGGGGATGCCCATGGCGGCGAAGTTGTAGTCGTGACGCAACTGCCAGGAGCGTTCCTGAGCGTTGTCATAACTGGCGTTGTAGCTGTCGTTGGCCAGAGTCCCGCCACTGGTGCCGTTGACGCGCATCCAGGCGCTGTCGCCGGTGAGTTTTTGCAGGCCGAGGTAGAACGTGTTGCCGCCGTACTTGGCCGAAAACATCCCGTACCAGGTCTTGTTGTCCAGATCGCCGGCACGCGCGCTGCCATCTTCCTTGCCGTAGAAAAAGCCGAGGTTGGCGCCCAGCGTCCAGTCGCCGAGCGGCTGACTGTGCAGCACATTGAGGTACTGCTGGCTGTAGATGTCCTTGAGTTGCGCATTCCATAAGCCGATCTGTGTGCGCTTGTCGTTGAACAGGTATTCGCCGCCCTGGAAGTTGAAACGGTCAGAGGTGAACGCGGCTTTGCCGGTCATCGACATGTCGCTCATGCTGCTGTCGTCGCGCGGGCTGTTGGCGCGGAACTGGCCGCCATAGAGGGTCAGGCCGGCGACTTCCTTGGAGGTGATCTGGCCGCCACGGAAGGTTTGCGGCAGCGAGCGACCGTCGTCCGAACGCAGAATCGGCAATACCGGCATCCACTCGCCGACCTTGACCTCGGTCTGCGAAAGTCTTGCCTTGAAGGCGACGTTGGTGCGACCGAAGTTGTCCGCCGGGCGGCCGTCATGGTCCAGCGGCAACAACTGCGTGCCGCCCGTGCCTTTACCGCCATCGAGCTTGATCGAATACAGCCCGAGTACGTCCATGCCGAAACCGACGGTGCCTTGGGTAAAGCCGGATTTGGCGTCGAGGATGAAACTCTGCGTCCATTCTTCAGCCTTGCCCTGGGTTTTGGTCGGGTTGGTGAAGTTGCGGTTGATATAGAAGTTGCGCAGGTTGAGGTTGACCTTGGCGCCTTCGATGAAGCCGGCTTCTTCGGCGCTTGCCGGCAGGGCCAGACCGGCGATGGCCAGGGCGATCACAGCGGGCAATGCGTAGGGCACAGGGAAAACTGTCATGGACTTGGGTCTCTCTTGTTTTTTTAGGGCGAACGGCTGCGCTGTCGCGGCGGGTGCGGCGCAGGCAACGTGATGCAGGTCTGAGATGCAGCGGTGGCGGTCAGCCGGGCGGGGCAGGGCGCTGGAGCATGGTGTCGAACCTTGTTGTTATTGGTTTTCTGGTTCGAATGGTGAAGGGACTGTGTGTTCAGGTTCAATTGCTGAAAGCGGGTTTTGGGCGGTTATCGAACGCAAGATTCATGCGGATTTGTGGTGAGTGTGAGGTCCTCTTCGCGAGCAGGCTCGCTCCCACAACTGGAATGCGTTTCCCTGTGGGAGCGAGCCTGCTCGCGAAGAGGCCAGTTCGGCCGCGAAACCTTTGCGACAGGCAACAAAAAGCCCACCAATAAGGTGGGCTTGATGTAGTCAGCCGATGATCAGAACAGCTTCATCTTCGGCGCTTCTTCTTTCAGCGCTTCGTTCTGCGCGGTCTGCGCATTCCAGCCACCGCCCAGGGCCTTGTACAGGTTGACCGCACTGGTCAACTGCGCGAGGCGGTCGGTGATCAGCGCTTGTTGTGCGCTGAACAACTGACGCTGGGCATCGAGGAAGGTCAGGTTGCTGTCGACGCCGATGCGATAGCGACGTTCGGCCAGGCGGTAGTAATCCTGGTTGGCCTGCACGAAGTCACGCTGCGCTTGCAGCTGCTCGGTGTAGGTCTGGCGCGCGGCCAGGCCGTCGGCGACTTCCTGGAAGGCCGTTTGAATCGACTTCTCGTAGTTCGCCACGCCAATGTCCTTCTGGATCTTGGCGTAGTCGAGGCTGGCGCGCAGGCTGCCGGCGTTGAAGATCGGCAGGTTGATCTGCGGCTGGAACAGCCACGTCCCCGAGCCACCCTTGAACAGACCGGACAGATCCGGGCTCAGGCTGCCCGCGTTGGCGGTCAGGCTGATGCTCGGGAAGAACGCTGCACGGGCCGCGCCGATGTTGGCGTTGGCCGCCTTCAGGTTGTACTCGGCTTGCAGAATGTCCGGACGACGTTGCAGCAGGTCCGAAGGCAGACCGGCCGGTACGTCGCTGAGCAGGTCATCAGACAGCGGTTTGGCCGTTTGCAGATTGGCCGGAATACCGGTGCCGAGCAGCAGGGTCAGGCTGTTTTCGTCCTGCGCGACCTGGCGGGTATAACGCGCCAATTGTGCCCGGGCGTTTTCCACGGAAGTGCGCGACTGTGCCAGATCCAGCGCCGAGGCCACACCGACTTCGTTGCTGCGGCTGGTCAGCTTGTAGCTTTCTTCGAAGGCACCGAGGGTGTCCTGCGTCAGCTTGAGCAGTTCCTTGTCCGCTTGCCAGGTCAGGTAAGCATTGGCGACGTTGGCGACCAGACTGATCTGCGTACTGCGGCGTGCTTCTTCAGTAGCGAAGTACTGTTGCAACGCTTGCTCGCTCAGGCTGCGCACCCGACCGAACAGGTCGAGTTCGTAGGCGCTGACGCCGACGGTAGCCGAGTAGGAGCTGCTGATCATCGACTCGCCGGTCTGCGAGGCACGGGCCGGCAGACGCTGGCGGCTGCCGGCGGCATTGGCCGACACTGCCGGGAACAGGTCGGCGCGCTGGATGCGGTACTGCGCCGCGTAAGCGTCGATGTTCAGCGCCGCGACACGCAGGTCGCGGTTGTTTTCCAAGGCGACCTGGATCAGCTGTTGCAGGGCAGGGTCATGGAAAAACTGCTTCCAGCCCTGTTCGGCAGCGGCTTGCGCCGGAGCCTGGGCCGGCGAATATGCCGGCCCCTGCGGGTACTGACCTGCGACCGGAGCCTCAGGCTGCTGATAGTCAGGTATCAGCGAGCAACCGCTCAGCACGAAGGCGGCGACTGCGATGGAGAGTAGCGACTTGCTCATTGGCCAGCCTCTTTAGGAGTTTCAGTAGTCTCATCCGCGTCGGTCTTTTTACGCTGACCGATGGACGACACAGTAACGAAGAACAGTGGGACCCAGAAGATCGCCAGGATCGTGGCCGTGAGCATACCGCCAATCACGCCGGTACCGATCGCGTGCTGACTGCCTGAACCGGCGCCGGTGGAAATCGCCAGCGGCACAACACCGAGAACGAAGGCCAGCGAGGTCATGATGATCGGGCGCAGACGCATGCGGCAGGCTTCGATTGCCGCCTCGCGCAGGCTGCGTCCCTGTTCATGCAGTTCCTTGGCGAATTCGACGATCAGAATGGCGTTTTTAGCCGCCAGACCGATGGTCGTCAACAAGCCCACCTGGAAGTACACGTCGTTGGACAGACCGCGCAGGCTGGTAGCCATCAGTGCACCGATGATCCCCAGCGGTACCACGAGCATGACCGCGATCGGAATCGACCAGCTCTCATACAGCGCCGCCAGACACAGGAACACCATCAGCAGCGACAGGGCGTACAGCGCTGGCGCTTGCGAGCCGGACAGACGTTCCTCGTAGGACAGACCGGTCCAGGAGATACCGACACCGGCCGGCAGCTTCTTGGCAATCGCTTCGACTTCAGCCATCGCTTCACCGGTGGAGTAGCCAGGCGCCGGAGCCCCGAGGACCTCGACCGCTTCCACACCGTTGTAACGCGCCAGTTTCGGCGAACCGTAGACCCACTCACCCTTGGCGAACGCCGAGAACGGAACCATGGTGCCTTCGGCGTTGCGAACGTACCACTTCTTCAAGTCTTCGGGGCTCATGCGCGAATCCGGCTGGCCCTGCACGTAGACTTTCTTCACCCGACCACGGTCGATGAAGTCGTTGACGTAGCTACTGCCCAGTGCGATCGACAGGGTGTTGTTGATGTCGCTGATGGTGATGCCGAGGGCACTGGCCTTCTCGTCGTCGATTTCCAGCTGGAACTGCGGCTCATCGTTCAGGCCGTTCGGACGCACCTGGGTCAGCACCTTGCTTTGCGCCGCCATGCCGAGGAACTGGTTGCGCGCTTCCATCAGTTTTTCGTGACCGATACCGGCGCGGTCCTGCAGGAACACGTCGAAACCGGTGGCGTTACCCAATTCCAGAACCGCTGGCGGGGCGAAGGCAAACACCATCGCGTCGCGGAAGCTGAAGAAGTGTTGCTGGGCACGCGCGGCGAGCTTGAACACGCTGTTGTCGGCGTTACGCTCGCCCCACGGTTTGAGCATGATGAACGCCATACCCGAGCTCTGCCCACGGCCGGCGAAGTTGAAGCCGGTCACGGTGAACACCGAAGCCACCGCGTCCGCCTCACCACCGTCCTTGTTCGGACGCAGCAGGTACTCACGCATTTCATCCACGACCACCTGCGTGCGCTGGGCACTGGAACCGGCCGGGGTCTGAACCTGGGCGAACAGTACGCCCTGGTCTTCTTCCGGCAGGAACGCGGTCGGGATGCGGGTGAACAGCCAGATCATGCCGACGACGATCAGCAGATACGCCAGCAGGTACGGCGCCTTGCGGGTCAGCATGTTGCCGACGCCGCGCTCGTAGCTGCGTACGCCACGGTCGAAGTTACGGTTGAACCAGCCGAAGAATCCTTTCTTCGGAGTACCGTGCTCGCCTTTCGGAATCGGCTTGAGCATGGTCGCGCACAGCGCCGGGGTGAAGATCAGGGCAACCAGTACCGACAGGGCCATGGCCGACACGATGGTGATCGAGAACTGCTTGTAGATCACACCAGTCGAGCCGCTGAAGAATGCCATCGGCAGCAGTACCGCCGAGAGTACGAGGGCGATACCGACCAGTGCGCCCTGGATCTGGCCCATGGATTTCTTCGTCGCTTCCTTCGGTGACAAGCCTTCTTCGCTCATCACCCGCTCGACGTTTTCCACCACGACGATGGCATCGTCCACCAGCAGACCGATGGCCAGCACCATGCCGAACATGGTCAGGGTGTTGATGCTGAAACCGGCGGCGGCGAGGATGCCGAACGTACCGAGCAGTACCACTGGCACGGTCATCGTGGTGATGACGGTGGCGCGGAAGTTCTGCAGGAACAGGAACATCACCAGGAACACCAGCGCGATCGCTTCGACCAGCGTGTGCACCACGCCTTTGATCGACTCGGTCACCACCGGAGTGGTGTCGTACGGGAACACCACTTCCATGCCTTGCGGGAAGAACGGCTTGAGGCTGTCGATGGTGTTGCGCAGCGCTTTGGCGGTATCGAGGGCGTTGGCGCCGTTGGCCAGTTTCACCGCCAGACCGGAAGCCGGGCTGCCGTTGAACTGGGCGCTGATCGCGTAGTTCTCGCCGCCGAGACCAACTTCAGCCACGTCTTTGAGGCGAACCTGCGAGCCGTCCTTGTTGACCTTGAGCAGGATTTCCTTGAACTGCTCGGCGGTCTGCAGACGGGTCTTGCCGATGATCGTCGCGTTCAGTTGCTGGCCCTGCACGGCAGGCAAGCCACCGAGCTGACCGGACGACACCTGGACGTTCTGCGCAGCAATGGCGTTCTTCACGTCGACCGGGGTCAGGTTGAAGTTGTTCAACTTGGCCGGGTCGAGCCAGATACGCATCGCGTACTGCGCACCGAAGACTTGGAAGTCACCGACACCGGCGGTGCGCGAGATCGGGTCCTGCATGTTCGACACGATGTAGTTGGACAGGTCGTCCTTGGTCATGCTGCCGTCGCGCGACACCACGCCGATCACCAGCAGGAAGTTCTTCACTGCCTTGGTCACGCGGATACCCTGTTGCTGCACTTCCTGCGGCAGCAGCGGGGTAGCCAGGTTCAGCTTGTTCTGGACCTGGACCTGCGCGGTGTCGGAGTTGGTGCCTTGCTCGAAGGTCGCGGTGATGGTCATGCTGCCGTCGGAGTTACTTTCCGAAGACACATAACGCAGGTTGTCGATACCGTTGAGCTGTTGCTCGATGACCTGCACCACGGTGTCCTGCACGGTTTGTGCGGACGCGCCCGGGTAGGTCACCTGGATCGCAATGGCCGGTGGCGCAATGCTCGGGTATTGGTTGATCGGCAGTTTCAGGATCGAAAGTGCCCCGACCAGCATGATCACCAGGGCGATTACCCAGGCGAAAATCGGACGGTCGATGAAGAATTTTGACATGGGTTACTCCCCTTTGCCGCCGGCGGCTTTGTCAGCTGCCTGTGCGGGGGCCGGGTTCTTGGTGCCGACGTTAGTCGCTTCGGTCGCTTTGACCTCAACGCCCGGTTTGACGTACTGCAGCCCTTCGGTGATCAGACGATCGCCGGCTTTCAGGCCGTCTTCGATCAGCCACTGGCTGCCGACGGTGCGGCTGGCCTTGAGCTGACGCAGCTCGACCTTGTTGTCGGCGCCGACGACCAATGCGGTCGGGGTGCCTTTGAGGTCGCGGGTCACGCCTTGCTGCGGCGCGAGAATCGCTGCGCTGTTGACGCCGGCTTGCAGCTGGGCGTGGACGAACATGCCTGGCAGCAGGGTGTGATCGGGGTTGGGGAACACGGCGCGCAGGGTCACCGAGCCGGTGGTCTGGTCAACCGAGACTTCGGAGAATTCCAGCTTGCCGTCGAGCTTGTACTGGCTGCCGTCTTCCAGGGTCAGCTTGACCGCAGCGGCGTTGTCGCCAGCCTTCTGCAGACGGCCGCTTTCCAGTTCGCGGCGCAGTTCCAGCAGTTCCACCGACGACTGGGTGACGTCGACGTAGATCGGATCGAGCTGCTGAATCACTGCCATTGCATCGGCCTGGCCATTGCTCACCAGTGCGCCTTCGGTGACCGAAGAGCGGCCGATACGGCCGGAGATCGGCGCATAGACCTTGGTGTAACGCACGTTGATCTGCGCAGTCTGAAGCGACGCTTCCGATTGCAGGCGGTTGGCCAATGCGGTGTCGTATTCCTGACGGCTTACGGCTTGCTCATCGACCAGTTGCTTGTAGCGGTCGGAGATCGACTTGGTCGAACGCAGGTTGGCTTCGGCACTTTTCAGCGTCGCTTCATAGACCGACGGATCGATCTGATAAAGCTGCTGACCGGCTTTGACGTCGGCGCCTTCCTTGAACAGGCGCTTGAGAATGATGCCGTTGACCTGCGGGCGAACTTCAGCGATGCGGAACGCACTGGTGCGGCCCGGAAGTTCCGAGGTCAGGGTAAAGGCTTGTGGTTGCAGGGTGACGACGCCGACCTGAGGGGGCGGAGCGGCTGGGGCCGCTTCTTCCTTTTTACATCCGCTGAGCAGCGATGCCAGGGCGACGGCAGTGACCAGAGCGGTAACAGCTGGCTTGAATTGCATGAAGATCCTCGGGTCAGGCGCGCATGAAGCGCACAAGAAGTGTGAAAGAGTAAAAATCGGGCACCGGGTGGATAAGTAGCTTGCTAAGTAATATACTTACGTTCATGGTTGTTTGTAAACACCTGCGCCGCGTACCCACCCTGTTACAAAAGTCGTCGCAAGGTTTGAAATTGTAGGCCGGGGAGTCGATTCACGAGAGATCGCCCCCTCTTTATTCAGCGGATATTCAGCCATCCCTGAAACATCCTGTTTGAGGTTTTACTGCCATGGTCCGTCGTACCAAAGAGGAAGCTCAGGAAACCCGCAGCCAGATTCTGGAAGCGGCCGAGAAAGCCTTTTATGAAAGGGGGGTTGCCCGCACCACCCTGGCGGACATCGCGACCCTCGCCGGCGTGACGCGTGGCGCCATCTACTGGCATTTCAGCAACAAGGCCGATCTGGTCCAGGCGATGCTCGACAGCCTGCACGAACCGCTGGATGAACTGGCCAAGGCCAGCGAAAGCGAGGACGAACCGGACCCGCTGGGCTGCATGCGACAGTTGCTGATTCATTTGTTTCATCAAGTTGCACTGGACCCGAAAACCCGGCGCATCAACGAAATTCTGTTTCATAAGTGCGAGTTCACCGATGAAATGTGCGATCTGCGCCAGCAGCGCCGGACGGCCAGTCTCGATTGCAATCTGCGCATCGGCCTGACCCTGCGTAATGCGGTGAATCGCGGCCAGTTGCCGGAAGACCTCGACACTGCCCGCGCGGCCATCAGCATTCATGCCTACATCGACGGCCTGCTGTACGGCTGGCTGCTGGCCCCGGACAGCTTCGAACTGCATGCCGAGGCTGAACGCTGGGTCGACACCGGGCTGGACATGCTGCGCCTGAGCCCAAGCCTGCGCAAATGAAACAAAATGCGCAATGGCCCGGCAGGATGTCAATCAGCCGCCATGGCTGATGATCGCGGCGGGGAGTTTAATCGTAGCGAGTCGCAGATTTTGTAGGGAAATTGTGTCGCTGTTGTTAAACGGTGTTTGCTTGCGCTTGTCCTGCGCCAATAGCAAAAAGCCCCTGACTCTCAAAAGTCAGGGGCTTTTTCATTTCTGCGCTACAGCGTGATTACAAGGTCGGATAGTCGATATAACCGACCGGACCCTTGCCGTAGAAAGTCTCCGGATGCGGCTCGTTCAGCGGCGCATCAGCCTGCAAACGTGCCGGCAGGTCCGGGTTGGCAATGAACGGCACGCCGAACGCTACGGCGTCTGCCTTACCGCTGGCCAGCCACTCGTTGGCGCTTTCCTTGGTGAACTTCTCGTTGGCGATGTACGGGCCACCGAAAGCTTCTTTCAGTTGCGGGCCGAGGCTGTCGGCGCCTTCTTTTTCGCGCGAGCAGATGAACGCGATGCCACGCTTGCCCAGTTCACGGGCGACGTAGGTGAAGGTCTCGGCAAGATTGTCATCGCCCATGTCATGGGAATCGGCACGCGGTGCCAGGTGCACACCAACGCGGCCAGCGCCCCAGACTTCGATCGCGGCGTCGGTCACTTCCAGCAGCAGGCGCGCACGGTTTTCCAGCGAGCCGCCGTACTGGTCGGTGCGCTGGTTGGTGCTGCTTTGCAGGAACTGGTCGAGCAGGTAGCCGTTGGCGCCGTGGATTTCCACGCCGTCGAAACCGGCGGCCTTGGCGTTCTCGGCACCGGTGCGGTAGGCGTCGACGATGTCGGCGATTTCAGCGGTTTCCAGAGCGCGCGGGGTAGGGTAGTCGGCCAGTGGGCGAACCAGGCTGACGTGACCCTTTGGCTGAATGGCGCTTGGGGCCACCGGTGCTTCACCGTTCAGGTACGAAGGGTGGGAAATGCGGCCAACGTGCCACAGTTGCAGGAAGATCTTGCCGCCGGCGCCGTGAATCGCCTTGGTCACGTTGGCCCAGCCACGCACTTGATCGTTGGACCAGATGCCTGGGGTGTCCGGATAGCCGACGCCCATCGGCGTTACCGAAGTGGCTTCACTGAGGATCAGGCCGGCCGAGGCGCGTTGTACGTAGTATTCGGCCATCAGCGCGTTCGGCACACGGCCTTCGTCGGCGCGGCAGCGGGTCAGCGGGGCCATGATGATGCGGTTGTTCAGCTCGATGTCGCCGAGTTTGATCGGGTCGAAAATAGTCGCCATGTCTAAAAGCCTCTCTTTAATAAAGGAAGTTGATCAGTTGGAAGCAGGGGCCAGCTCGGCATTGCCGTTCTGGCGGAAGGTAATCAGGGTTACCAGCAGGGCCAGTACAGCCAGCGCGGCGGCGGCCAGTGGCACGCTGGTCAGGCCGTAGCCGTGGGCGATGACGCTGCCGCCGACCCAGGCGCCAAGCGCGTTGCCGACGTTGAAAGCGCCGATGTTCAGGGTCGAAACCAGGTTCGGCGCAGCCTTGCCGAAGGTCACCACGTTGACTTGCAGCGCGGGCACAGCGGCGAAACACGCGGTGGCCCAGAGGAACAGGGTGATTTCAGTCGGGATCAGCGCGACGCTGGTCCAGCTCAACACCGTGGACACCACGGCCATGGCGATGAACACGCCGATCAGCGTGGCGGCCATGCCTTTGTCGGCGAGTTTGCCGCCGATGATGTTGCCGACCGTCAGACCGAGGCCGATGAGCATCAGTGTCCAGGTCACGCCACGCGGCGACACGCCAGTGACTTCGCCGAGCAGCGGCGCAACGTAGGTGAACAGGGTGAAGACCGAGGCGGCGAACAGCGCGGTCATGCTCAGCGACAGCCAGATGCCGGCGCCCTTGAGGGCGGCGAGTTCGGCGCGCATGTCGAGTTTCTCTTCGTCACGCTTGGCCGGCAGAAAGCGGATCAGGCCGATCAGCGCGATCACACCGATGACGGTCACCGCCCAGAAGGTCGAACGCCAGCCGGCTTCCTGACCCAATGCGGTGCCCAGCGGTACGCCGAGCACGTTGGCCAGGGTCAGACCGGTGAACATCAGGGCGACCGCCGAGGCACGTTTGTTTGGCGCGACCAGATTGGCCGCCACCACCGAGCCGATGCCGAAGAATGCACCGTGGCACAAAGCGGTGACTACCCGGGCAAACATCAGCACGTTGTAGTCGCTGGCGATGGCGCAGAGCAGGTTGCCGACAATGAAGATGCCCATCAACGCCACCAGCGCGGCCTTGCGCGGCAGCTTCGCGGTGGCCAGCGCCATGAACGGTGCACCGATGGCCACGCCCAGGGCGTAACCGGTGACCAGCCAGCCGGCGCCGGGAATCGACACACCGAGATCCGCCGCCACGTCGGGCAGCAGGCCCATGATGACGAACTCGGTGGTGCCGATGGCGAAGGCGCTCAGGGCGAGGATGAGAAGCGAAAGGGGCATGCAGGTTTCCTTGTCGGCTGGCTGACGTTAAGGGTCAGAGCTCTTTACTGAGGGTGCTGAGAAACGCCTGGATGACGTCCTCGTTACGTTTGAAGAAATGCCACTGCCCGGCCTTCTGGCTGCTGATCAGCCCGGCCCGTTGCAACGTCGCCAGGTGGGCCGACACGGTCGATTGCGACAGGCCGCAACGCTGATCTATCTGCCCGGCGCAAATACCGTATTCGTGGTTGTGCAACTGCTCGGGGAATTCGCCTTTCGGGTCTTTCAGCCAGTTGAGGATGTCTCGCCGTACTGGGTGCGCCAGGGCTTTTATTATTTCGTCGAGGTCGAGGTTCATGGCTTGGGCTCGTGGTGGCAGTGGCGATATATCGCGATGGAGCGAACTTTAAATCGTTGGATCGCGATATACCAATATGAATTCGGTCTGACGACCGCATAAATCGTTATATCGGGTTATAACGATACGAGGATGCTGGAGGAGCGAACGCAGTGCTAAGCTGCGCCCATGAACTATCTCGCGCATTTGCATCTCGGCGGCCAGCGCCCTGGTCAGTTACTCGGCAGCCTGTATGGCGACTTCGTCAAAGGTCGGCTGCAAGGCCAGTTCGACCCCGAGGTAGAGGCGGCGATTGCGCTGCATCGGCGCATCGACGTGTTCACCGATCGGCATCCACTGGTGGACACTGCCCTGGGCCGCTTTACCGAAACGCGCCGACGCTATGCCGGAATCGTCCTCGATGTGTTTTTCGATCATTGTCTTGCGCGGGACTGGACGCTGTACGCCGACCGACCGCTGGAGCAGTTCACCGCAGACGTCTATCAGGTGCTGTCCCGCGAACGGCAATTGCCGGAGCGGCTGGCAAAGATCGCCCCGCACATGGTCGCCAACGACTGGCTGGGCTCGTATCGCGAATTTGAGGTGCTGGAACAGGTGCTGCGCGGGATCTCGCGACGGCTGACCAGGCCGGAGGAATTGGCGGGGGCAATGGCGGAGTTGCGGCGGTTGTATGAGCCGTTGAGTGAAGACTTCAGCTTGTTCTACCCGCAATTGCAGGATTTCGCACAAAACTCTGATCCACTGAAGATCTGAATGTGGGAGCGAGCCTGCTCGCGAAGGCGTCCTGTCAGTCAATATATTCGGCGACTGACAGGTCGCATTCGCGAGCAGGCTCGCTCCCACAGGGGATTTGTATTTTCAGGCGGCGATCAAATCGCCTGCGCGACGCGGTTCGGCAGGTTTCGCCACCTCACCAAACAACACCTTCTGCACCGCCTGCTGCGCTTCGAACGCCAGCGCCGCGCGCTCGCGGCCCTGACAGGCAATCGGCTTGAGCAGATGCACCTCGACATCGCCGCAGTCATGGCTGAACAGGCGCATCAGGTGCGAGAGCAAATCATCGTCACCAATGAACGGCGCCAGCGTATCGATTTCGCCGTCGCGCAGATAACGAATCGCCACCGGTTGCAGCATCACTTCGGAATCGATCGCCGCCGACAGCAGGCGACCATGAAAGGTGCGCAGCGAACGGCCATCGGTGGTGGTGCCTTCGGGGAACATCAGCAGTGCATGTTCAGTTTGCAGATGGCGGGTCATCTGCTTGCGGATCAACTGACTGTCGCCCGACCCACGGCGGATGAACAGGCTGCCGGCTTTGGCTGCGAGCCAGCCGGCCACCGGCCAGGTGCGCACTTCGGCCTTGGACAGAAACGACAGCGGCGTGAGCATGCCCAGCAGCGGAATGTCGGTCCACGACACGTGATTGCTGACCCACAGCATCGGCTGTTTTGGCAGCTCGCCATGGACGCTCACGCGAAAGGGCAGGGCATTGCTCAAACGCGCCATGAAAAAACGCGACCAGCGCTGCCGCCGCTCCATCGAGTGCGCCAGACCAATGCGCTCGAACACGCCGAAGACGCTCGCCATGGTCAGCCCCAGCGTCACCACCAGCAGCACTCGCGCGATTCGCGCGTACACCCGCAACCGGCTCATCACACCGCCGCCTTGAAGTGTTTGGCGTAGCGCGGGCAGAGTTCGTCGCGCTTGAGCAGGATGAACACGTCGGCCACCTGGAAGTCTTCGTCCCAGCACGGCTCGCCGCAGATCTTCGCGCCGAGGCGCATGTAGGCCTTGAGCAGCGGCGGCATTTCGGCGATGACGTTGGACGGAATATCCAGCGTCGGCAGAGGATTTTTCGGCTCGGCGCGCAGGTGTTCGGTGCACAGATAACGTTCGCGCAGACGCTGCATGATCGCGTGGGCCTGAATGCCGCCGTCCTGCATCGGGATGCTCGCGCAACCCATCAGGTAGCTGTAGCCGCCCTGATTGAGCACTTCGGCCAATTCGCCCCAGAGCACGGCGATGGTGCCGCCGTTGCGGTACGCCGGATCGACGCAGGTGCGGCCGATTTCCAGGATCGGGCCTTGCAGATGGGCGAGGCCGTGCAGGCTGAATTCTTCTTCGCTGTAGAACTTGCCGAGGCTGCTGGCGGCAGTGTGATCGAGCAGACGCGTGGTGGCGACCAGGCGCCCGGTGTTCAGGTCACGCACGCCGATGTGGCTGCAGTGAACATCATAATCATCCATGTCCAGACCCAGTTCGGCGCCTTTCAGTTTGGCGTTGAACTCGCCGCTGAAGACGGCGAAGCGCAGGGCCTGGGCTTGCTGCAAGGCTTCGGCGCCGATCAGGCGTTCGGCTTGCAGGCGGCGTTCATTGCCGGTGTCGCTGATGCGGGCGATTTGCGTCATGTGAATCTCCGTACGGGCCTTTAACCCGTCGTGGGTTGCAGCCGATCGACTTTCTTTATGCAGCCGTGTTGTGCAAAGTCAGGCTATGTAGCCCCGGTGTCATCGCCATGAACGTTCGGTGATGCTTATATGACAGCCCACAAGGAGGCGCCCATGCCCTGGCCAGATCTGCTGCACCGCCGTGAACGCTTGCCCGCCGCAGCTGATCTGGCCGAGGGCTTTGCAACGTTGTTGCAGACGCTGGGCAACGTCACGCCGTTCGAATTGGCGGTGGCCGGCGGGCGGCGGATGGCGACGCCGGGGCTGGCGTTTCTGGTCGGTTATCAGGCGGCGCTGCGCATGTTGTGGCCGAGCGCGCCGCTGAGCCTCGGCGCCTTGTGCGCGACCGAGCAACGCAGCCTGCGTCCGGCCGATATGCAAACGCGGCTGCGCGATTTGCGCTTGAGTGGGCGCAAGGATTTCGTCACCGCAGGCGACGCCGCCGATTGGTTACTGGTGGCTGCGCGCAGTGAGGAGCCTGGCGAAACACCGCGCCTGAGTCTGGCGGTGGTGTATCCCGGCGAGCCCGGCGTGAAGGTGGAAAAACTTCCGGCGTTGCCGTTGATGCCGGACATCAGCCACGGTCGCCTGTACCTCGACGGCGCCCTGTGCGAATTGCTCGCTGGCGATGGCTGGGACGCCTACGTCAAACCGTTTCGCACCCTTGAAGATGTCTACGTGCTCAGCGCCATGACCGCGTGGTTGTACGGCGTCGGCCAGGACAGCGACTGGCCGCAGGCCCTGCAACTGCGATTGCTGGCGCTGCTGGCCGGGTGCGCCGAGGCCAGCCGGCAAGCGCCGAACAATCCGCCCGGGCATGTGCTGCTGGGCGGGTTGTTTGCGCAGTTTGAAGCGCTGGCGGGGGAGGTGGACCAGGCATTGGGCAATGGCCCGGTGGAGTGGGCGCAGATGTGGCAGCGGGACAAGGGCGTGATGCAGTTGGCGGCAGGGGCGAGGGCGAAGCGGTTGGCCAAGGCTTTGGCGGTGACCTGAGCGGCCCCTTCGCGAGCAGGCTCGCTCCCACAGGGACGGTATTCTTCAATTGAAATGCGATCAACTGTGGGAGCGAGCCTGCTCGCGAAGGCGGCCTCAAAATCACCATACATCTGTCATAAACCCCGACTAGTCTCGACAGGTTCATTCCCAGAGCGCCCACCATGTTCAAAGGCCTGTCCCTGTTCCTGCTGCTGATCAGCCTCACCGTCCGCGCCGAACAATGGCCCGGCGAGCAATGGCCCATCGCCCCGCAGATCACCGGCCCGGCCGTCGAAGCGCTGGAAAACTACGCCTTCGCGCCCCGTAACGACGCCACCCGCGACGGCATCCGCACCGACGCCTTGCTGATCATCCGCGACGGCCAGATCATTTACGAACGCTACGCCGCTCCGACCACTGCACAGACACCGCATCTGACCTGGTCGATCAGCAAAAGCCTGCTGGCAACGGTCCTCGGCGTGGCCTACGGCGAAGGCCGGTTCAAGCTCGACGATCCAGCGCTGAAGTTCTACCCGGCGCTGGAAAAACACCCGGCGATCACCCTCGGCCATCTGCTGAACTGGGCCTCCGGTCTCAATTGGCAGGAGGACTACGAATTCGCCCCGCTGAAATCTTCGGTGGTGGCGATGCT
Organism: Pseudomonas sp. LW8; assembly: GCF_041956865.1. Lineage (NCBI taxonomy): Bacteria > Pseudomonadati > Pseudomonadota > Gammaproteobacteria > Pseudomonadales > Pseudomonadaceae > Pseudomonas > Pseudomonas sp. LW8. Next base: position 1,294,206 of record NZ_CP168138.1, read on the forward strand.
CTACACCCGCGGCCATCGCGACATGGCCGCGTTCACTGCGGACCACGACGCCTACGCCGCGCCGGGTCAGGCTTTCCGTTATTCCAGCGGTGACAGCAATCTGCTCGCCGCTGCCCTGAAAACCATGGTCGGCGCAGAGCGTTATGCCGATTATCCGTGGACAGCATTGTTCGAGCCGTTGGGCATTCGCCACGCCGTGTGGGAAAGCGATGCCAGCGGCACCTTTGTCGCCTCGTCCTATGCCTATCTCACCGCGCGGGATCTGGCGCGGGTCGGTCTGCTGATGGCGCGCGGCGGGCGCTGGAACGATCGGCAGTTGCTGCGCGAGGATTGGCTCGCGTTCAACCTCACACCGTTTGCCGGCTACAAGGCGCATCAGGACGAAGCCATACCCGGCGGCCATTGGTGGCTCAATCGTCCTGTCGACGGCGCCACATCACCATGGCCCGACGCCCCACCCGACACCTTCGCCGCCCTCGGCCACTGGGGCCAGGCGCTGTACGTGATGCCCAGCCAGAAGCTGGTGATCGTGCGTTACGGCGATGACCGCGATGGCAGCTACCGGCACAACGAACTGCTCAAACGCGTGTTGCAGGCGGTGCGGCGATGAAGCGCTTTCTATTGTTGCTGCTGATCGTGCTGCTCGGCTGGGGATGGTATGAACGCGAGAATCTCTGGGCTTTCCCGGACATCATCAGCGCCTACACCGCCAAGGAATATTGCTCGTGTCGTTATGTGATGAACAACGATGCCGGGTATTGCCGTGGCTATGTGAAGCAATGGCTGCCAACCAGCCGTTTTACCGATGACGCTTCGAGCAAAACCATCACCGTCAGCGGCATGGGCCGCAGCAACAGCGCGCAGTGGCTGAGCGAACGCCAGGGCTGTCGCCTGAATCCTTGAATTATCTGGTCTCCCCTGTGGGAGCGAGCCTGCTCGCGAAATCGTCGCAAGCCGCAATACATGCTGTGCGGGGAGCATTGCATTCGCGAGCAGGCTCGCTCCCACAGGGCTTGCAATAACTTGGCGGGCGGTTAAGGTTCGTGCAGGTTTATCGCCCCCACGAGTGTTCAATGTTCAACCGCTCCCTCTATACAACCTTCGCCAGTCTGCTGTTGACCGCCGTTGCGCTGCCGGCCCAGGCCAATTGGTATCTGGATGGCGAGTCGTCGCGGCTGTCGTTCGTCAGCACAAAAAATGCCAGCGTGTCGGAGGTGCAGCGCTTTCTGGTGCTGCACGGCAAGGTCGATCCCAACGGTCGCGCCGAGGTCGAAGTCGAGCTCGAATCGATCAACAGCGGCATTCCGCTGCGCGATGAGCGCATGCGCAAGGAGCTGTTCCAGATCGAGCAGTTTCCCGCAGCCACCATCACTACCCAGATCGACCTGCGTCCGATCAACGATCTGGCCCCCGGCGCGCAGCTGGAGTTGCGCCTGCCGCTGACCGTCAGCCTGCACGGCAAGCAGCACGAATACCCGGCCGAGTTGCTCGCCACTCGTCTCGATGACCGGCGTTTTCAGGTGGTCACGCTGGAGCCGCTGGTGATCAATGCCGAGGATTTCGATCTGGCGCCTGGCCTGGAAAACCTGCGCAAACTCGCCGATCTGTCGGCGATCAGTCTGTCGGTGCCGGTGGGTGCGGTGCTGATTTTCACGGCGCGCTGACATGCGCGGTGCGGTGTTCCCTTGGCGTGACGGCAACCGTTTCGAACTGTTGATCGACGGCCCGCAGTTCTTTCCGCGCATGCTCGAGCACATCGCTGGAGCTACAGAACAGATCGAACTGGAGCTGTACCTGGTCGAGGCCGGCGCCTGCGCCGAAGCCATCGTCCAGGCGCTGGTCGCGGCGGCCGAGCGCGGAGTGCGCGTGCGTTGCCTGTTCGATGATTACGGCAGCCTCGCGTTCACGCTGCATCTGCGCCAGCGCCTGACCCAGGCCGGGGTCGAGCTGCGTTTCTACAATCGCCTGAGCTGGCGGCGCTGGGTCGGCAATTTCTATCGTGACCACCGCAAGTTGCTGCTGGTCGACCAATGCCTGGCAGTGGTCGGCGGCACCGGCGTGACCGATGAATTCTGGACGCCGGGCCATGATGTCAGCGAGTGGCACGAGGTGATGGTCGAGATCAGCGGCCCATTGGTGATCGATTGGCAATTGCTGTTTGATCGCCAGTGGATCGCCAACCGCTACCGCCGCGCCTGGCGCCAGGCGCGGCCGGGCGCCAACCGCTACCGCCGCGCCTGGCGCCCGGCCGCGCATTTCGGCTTGCCGCGCCTGCCGCGTGTGCCGGACAAGGGCGAAGGCATGGGCCGCGTGGCGTATGCCGATGCCCGTCAACATCGCGACATTTTGCAGTCGTTGTTCCGTGCGTTGAACAGCGGGCAAAAACGCATCTGGATGGCCACGCCGTACTTCCTGCCGACCTGGAAAATCCGCCGCTCGCTGCGCAAGGCTGCCGCGCGCGGCGTCGATGTGCGCTTGCTGCTGACCGGGCCGCGCACCGATCACCCGTCAGTGCGCTACGCCGGGCATCGCTACTACCCGCGCCTGCTCAAGGCCGGGGTGCAGATCTTCGAATACCAGCCGTGCTTCCTGCACCTGAAAATGGTTCTGGTCGACGAATGGGTAAGCATCGGTTCGTGCAACTTCGATCACTGGAATCTGCGTTTCAATCTGGAGGCGAATCTGGAAGCGCTGGACCCGGCGTTGACGGCAGCAGTGGAGGCGAGCTTTGTGAAGGACTTCGGCTTGAGTCAGCTGGTGAGCCTGGAGGAATGGCAGCGCCGACCGTTGTGGCGGCGGGTCAAGCAGCGGGTGTGGGGCTGGGTGGATCGGTTGGTGGTGAATATTCTCGACCGTCGCGGATAACCACGATTTTGAATACACCTTGAATCCAATGTGGAAGCGAGCCTGCTCGCGAAAGCGGTGTGTCATTTGATCGTTCCCACGCTCCGCGTGGGAATGCCTCTAGGGACGCTCCGCGTCACTGGACGCGGAGCGTCACGGGCTGCATTCCCACGCAGAGCGTGGGAACGATCAGTGCAGGGGGGGCGGTGTGCTTGCTGTTACAGCAATTCAAAGCTCTGCTGCGTCACCGCCTGCGAATCCAGGCCGATCTGCACGTTGAACTTGCCAGGCTCGGCTGCGTATTTGAGCTGGGCGTTGTAGAACTTCAGGTCTTCCTCGGTGATGGTGAAGTGCACGACCTTCTGTTCGCCGGCCTTGAGCATGATTTTCTGGAAGTTCTTCAGTTCTTTCACCGGGCGGATCATCGAACCGGTGACGTCCTGGATGTACAACTGCACCACGGTTTCGCCGTCACGCTTGCCGGTGTTCTTGACCATGACGCTGGCGTCGAGTTTGCCGCTGGCGTTGAGGGTGGTCGATGACAGCGCCATATCGCTCAGGGCGAAGGTGGTGTAGCTCAAGCCATAACCGAACGGAAACAGCGGGCCGGTGGTGTCATCGAAATACTGCGAGGTGTAGTTGCCCGGTTTGCCCGGCGTGAACGGCCGGCCGATGCTCAGGTGGTTGTAGTAGGTCGGGATCTGGCCCACGGAACGCGGGAAGGTCACCGGCAGTTTGCCCGACGGGTTGTAGTCGCCGAACAGCACGTCGGCGATGGCGTTGCCGCCCTCGGTGCCGCTGAACCAGGTTTCCAGAATCGCATCGGCCGACTGGTTCTCTTCGAGAATCGTCAGTGGGCGGCCGTTCATCAACACCAGCACCAACGGCTTGCCAGTGGCTTTCAGCGCGCGGATCAATTCGCGCTGGGTTTCCGGGATGTTCAGGTCAGTGCGACTCGAGGATTCGTGGGACATGCCACGGGACTCGCCCACCGCTGCAACGATCACGTCAGCCGCTTTCGCCGCTTTCACTGCCTCGTCGATCAGCACGTTGGCCGGGCGCGGGTCATCGACCACTTCCGGAGCATCGAAGTTGAGGAAGTTCAGGTAGTCGAGGACCTTCTTGTCGCCCGTGATGTTGGCGCCACGGGCGTAGATCAGGTTGGCCTTGTCGCCGATCACGGAATTCATGCCATCGAACAGCGTGACCGATTGCGCCGGGCGCCCGGCGGCGGCCCAACTGCCCATCATGTCGATCGGGGCTTTCGCCAATGGGCCGACCAGCGCGATTTTCGCGTCTTTCTTCAGCGGCAGGGTTTCGTTGTGGTTCTTCAGCAGCACCAGACTGCGACGTGCCACTTCGCGGGCCTCGGCGCGGTGCAGGCGACTCTCGGCGTAGGTGTCGGCCGGGTCATCTTCAGCTTTGCCGATGCGCAGGTACGGGTCCTTGAACAGGCCCATGTCGTACTTGGCCGCGAGCACTTCGCGCACAGCGTTGTCGATGTCTTTCTGTTCGATCTCGCCGGACTTGAGCAGCCCCGGCAGCTCTTTGCCGTAGAGGGTGTCGTTCATGCTCATGTCGATGCCGGCCTTGATCGCCAGCTTTGCCGCTTCGCGACCGTCGCGAGCGACGCCGTGCTTGATCAGTTCGAAAATCGCGCCGTGATCGCTGACCGCCAGGCCTTTGAAGCCCCAGTCCTTGCGCAGCAGGTCGTTCATCAGCCAGGTGTTGGCCGTGGCCGGAATGCCGTTGATCGAGTTCAACGCCACCATCACACCGCCAGCGCCGGCATCGATCGCAGCGCGGTAGGGCGGCAGGTAATCCTGGTACATCTTCACCGGGCTCATGTCGACGGTGTTGTAGTCGCGACCGCCCTCGACCGCGCCGTAAAGGGCGAAGTGCTTGACGCTGGCCATGATGCTGTCGGCGGCGCTTGGGGTCTCGCCCTGATAGGCTTTGACCATGACTTTGGCGATGCGCGAGGTCAGGTAAGTGTCTTCGCCGAAACCTTCGGAGCTGCGGCCCCAGCGCGGATCGCGGGAGATATCCACCATCGGCGCGAAGGTGATGTCGAGGCTGTCAGCGGCGGCTTCTTTCGCCGCAACGCGACCGGACTGGCCGATGGCGTCCATGTCCCAGCTCGACGCAAGGGCCAGCGGAATCGGGAAAATCGTACGGTGACCGTGGATCACGTCGTACGCGAAAAACATCGGAATCTTCAGGCGACTGCGCATGGCCGCGTCCTGCATCGGACGGTTTTCCGCGCGGGTGATCGAGTTGAACGTGCCACCGATGTTGCCGCCGGCAATTTCCTTGCGGATCAGTTCGCGGGGCATTTCCGGGCCGATGCTGATCAGGCGCAACTGGCCGATCTTCTCGTCGAGGGTCATTTGTTTCATCAGGTTGCTGATGAAAGCGTCCTTGTTTTCCAAAGGTACCGGGGTCGTGGCGGCCAGTACCTGATGACTGGCCAGGCTGACGAACAGACCCAGCAAACACAGCTTCTTCATGAATTTTTTCTCTAGAGCCCAAACGGTGATGTAACACCGGCCAGCCAAAATGTAGGGAGCGACTATTGTTGTTCGGGTGCCGGCGCAAAATCCTGAGCCGGAAAACCGCAGCCGACAGCGGCAACGTGAACGCGAAGGGCACTTTTTAGCCGATTAACCCGTCGCATGCCAGTGGCGGCGCCGATTATGCCCCAACCGCTGGCCGGGAATGCCCAGCGCTCGGTTTTTAAATCAAATGTGTCATGGAGCATCACTGCAATGAATATCAGCTCAACCTCCCGTTCACGGCTACAGATCGCCACGTTGCTGGTGTTCGCCACGCTGTTGACCGCGTGCGGCATCAACAATATCCCGACCCTCGACGAACAGGTCAAAGCCGCCTGGGGCCAGGTGCAGAACCAGTATCAGCGCCGCGCCGACCTGATCCCCAATCTGGTGGAAACCGTGAAGGGCTATGCCGCCCATGAGCAGGAAACCCTGACCGCCGTGATTGAAGCGCGGGCCAAGGCGACGTCGATTCAGGTCGATGCCAGCACCCTCGACAATCCCGAGAAGCTCAAGCAGTTCCAGCAGGCGCAGGATCAACTGACCGGCGCATTGAGCCGTTTGATGGTGGTCTCCGAGCGCTATCCGGATCTGAAGGCCAACCAGAACTTCCTCGCCCTGCAATCGCAACTTGAAGGCACGGAAAACCGCATAGCCGTGGCGCGTCGCGACTTCATTCTGGCGGTGCAGAAATACAACACCGAGATCCGCACCTTCCCCGGTCGCCTGTGGCACAGCGTGATGTACAGCGATCTGCCGATGCGCGAAACCTTCGAAGCCACCACGCCCGGCGCGGAGAAGGCCCCGGAAGTGAAATTCTGACTCGAGGTCGCCCATGCGTGTGTTGAAACTGAGCCTGGTGCTGCTGCTCTGGCTGTTCGCCGTCAGCGCCCGGGCCGAACTGACGTTTCCGCCGCTGAGCGGGCGCGTGGTCGATCAGGCGCAGATGCTCGAGCCATCGATTCGCGCGCAACTGAGCCAGCAATTGCAGGCGCACGAACAGGCCACCGGCGAACAATTGGTGGTGGTCACGTTGCCCGATCTGCAGGGCACCACCATCGAGGATTTCGGCGTTCAGCTCGGTCGGCACTGGGGCATCGGTCAGAAGGACAAGAACAACGGCGCCTTGCTGATCGTCGCGCGTGACGAGCGCAAATTGCGCATCGAAGTCGGCTATGGCCTGGAGGATCGCCTGACCGATGCGCAGTCGTCGGTGATCATTCATCAGGTCATCACGCCGGCGTTCAAGGCCGGCAATTTCAGCAAAGGCATCAGCGACGGCGTTGCGGCGATGCTGGTGGTGCTCGGTGGCAATCCGCTGGACGAACCCTCAACCGTGTACGAATCCAGCGGCGACCCGGCGGATGATTTCATCTCGCGGCACCCGGCGCTGTTCGTGTTCCTGGTGATGTTGTTCATCGTGACGGTGTTTGTCTGCCAGATGCTCGGTATCCTGCCTGCCGGCCGGGGCGGCTCCGGAGGAGGGGGCGGCTTTGGCGGTGGCGGCGGATTCGGCGGCGGTGGCGGTGGCGGCTTCAGCGGTGGCGGGGGCAGTTTCGGCGGCGGCGGTTCGTCCGGCGGCTGGTGAGATCAAAAGAATAATGAGCAGGCACTTTTCGACATGGCATTACTGACTGAACACGAACAACGCAAAGTCGCCGAGGCCATCGCCCGGGTCGAGCGCGACACCGACGCCGAACTGGTCACGGTGCTCGCTGCCCGTGCCGACGATTACGCATACATCCCGCTGCTCTGGGCCAGCCTGCTGGCGCTGGTGTTGCCGGGCATCGTCCACTACCTCACGGGCTGGCTGACCCTGCGCAGTCTGCTGCTGGTGCAATGGGGCATGTTCATCGTCCTGTGCCTGCTGTTTCGTCTGCCGAAAATCACCACGCATCTGGTCCCGCGCCGCGTGCGCCACTGGCGCGCCTCCAACCTGGCGCGGCGGCAGTTTCTCGAACAGAACCTGCACCACACCGTGGGCAGCACCGGCATGCTGATTTTTGTCTGTGAGGCTGAGCGCTATGTGGAGATTCTGGTGGACGAGGGGATTTCCAGACGGCTGGATAACAGCAACTGGGACGCGATTGTCGCAGCGTTCACCGAACAGGTCCGCCAGGGCCGCACGCTTGAAGGGTTTGTCACGTGCGTGGAGGCGTGTGGTGAGTTGTTGAAGGTGCACGTGCCGGTGACGCAGGTGCGGAACGAGTTGCCGAATCGGTTGGTGGTGTTGGGGTAGATCAAAAGCTCGCAGCCTTCGGCAGCTCCTAAAGGAGAATGCATTCCAATTGTAGGAGCTGCCGAAGGCTGCGATCTTTTGATTTTCGCCGTTGGGTAAATAAGAGGGTGTCCCCAACCCCCATCCCCCCTAAAATACCCGCCATTCCCGATTCCGCCCGTCCGAGGCCGCTTGTCCATGTCCGTTTCCGCTGCTTCCGCGCCGTCCGCCAAACCGGCCGCCGATCACCACGCCCAGTTCATCGAGCTGCTGCAAGCCAGCCTCGACGACAGCGGTTTCATCAAACTGGTGCTGGCCAAGTACGTCGGTGAAGAGGCGGATCTGCAACGGGTCATCATCAAACCGGTGACGGTCAAGGCGCAGCCGTGCCTGTCATTTGTTTATCGCTACAAGACCCGCGACATCACCAAAAATCTGCCGCTGAGCGAAGGCGTGGCGCTGATTGCCGGGCTGCTGCCGACCTCGTTCAAAAATGCGCATTTACTGGCGCTGACCGACGAAGCGCAGCTGGAATACAGCAAAAAGGGCAAGAGTTCGCTGTTCAAGAGCAAACCTCAGCAATTGCGTGAAGCGCCGTCCGCCGAGCACAACCGCGAGAAAAACCGCTTTCTCGAACTGAGCCGCCCCTTCCTCAAGGACCTCGGCGTGACCAATGCGCAACACGAGCTGATCCCGGCGATGTCGCGCAAGTGGAAGCAGATCAACAAGTTCATCGAAGTGTTCAGCCATGCCCTGACCTCGTCGCCGCTGGCGCTGGACAAACCGGTGCGGGTCGCCGATTTCGGTTCGGGCAAGGGCTACCTGACGTTCGCCATTCACGACTACCTGCGCAACACGCTGAAGGCCGAGGGCGAAGTCACCGGCGTCGAGCTGCGCGAAGAAATGGTCAGCCTGTGCAACGCCGCAGCGGCCAAGCTCGAGCATCCGGGGCTGGTGTTCAAGTGCGGTGACGTGCGTACGGTGGCGCCGAGCGAACTGGACGTGATGATCGCCCTGCATGCCTGCGACATCGCCACCGATTACGCGATCCACACCGGCATCCGCTCGGGTGCGTCGATCATCATGTGCTCACCGTGCTGTCACAAACAGATCCGCCTGCAGATCCAGAGCCCGGCGCTGCTCAAGCCGATGCTGCAATATGGCTTGCACCTCGGCCAACAGGCGGAAATGGTCACCGACAGCTTGCGTGCACTGTTCCTCGAAGCCTGCGGTTACGAGACCAAAGTCTTCGAATTCATTTCGCTGGAACACACCAACAAGAACAAGATGATTCTCGCGGTGAAACGCGCCGAGCCGGTCGATCCGACGCAACTGTTGGCGAAGATCGCAGAGCTGAAAGCGTTCTATCACATCAGCGAACACTGCCTGGAAACCCTGCTGCGCGCTGACGGCTATATGCCTTAACAGGCAGCTGCAAGCTTCAAGCGGCAAGCTGCAAGTTGAAGCATGACGCTGGTGTGCCTGATTTGGGTGATCCTGCTTTTTCTTGCAGCTTGCAGCTTGCAGCTTGCAGCTTGCAGCTTGCAGCTTGAAGCTTGCAGCTTGCAGCTCAATTTGGGTCTACCTTGAATACTCCCCAGACCTTTCCCCGAGGAGTTTTCCCATGGCCGCGAAAAAGATTCTGATGCTGGTCGGCGATTACGTCGAAGACTACGAAGTGATGGTGCCGTTCCAGGCCCTGCAGATGGTCGGCCACACGGTCCACGCCGTGTGCCCGGACAAGTCCGCCGGCAGCACCGTGCGCACGGCGATTCATGATTTTGAAGGTGATCAGACTTACAGCGAAAAACCCGGTCACTTGTTCGCCCTCAATTTCGATTTCGCCAAGGCCAGCGAAGTCGATTACGACGCGCTGCTGATTCCCGGCGGTCGTGCGCCGGAATACCTGCGGCTGAACGACAAAGTCCTCGAACTGGTGCGCGCGTTCGACAACGCCGGCAAGCCCATCGCAGCGGTGTGCCATGGCGCGCAACTGCTCGCGGCGGCGGGTGTGCTCGAGGGGCGTGAGTGCAGCGCGTATCCGGCCTGCGCCCCGGAAGTCCGGTTGGCGGGCGGCACCTACATCGACATACCGGTGACCGATGGCCATGTTCAGGGCAATCTGGCCAGCGCTCCGGCGTGGCCGGCGCATCCTAAATGGCTGGCCGGTTTCCTCGGTCTGCTCGGTACGAAAATCACCTTGTAGTCGAGGCAGGCGACAGATCGCAGACGCTGGTCTTTACTCTGAAGCGCGAATTCTCTCAATCGCCCCCAGGAGAAACAGACATGTCCGGATGGTACGAAGTGAGCAAAAGCAGCAACGGCCAATTCAGGTTCGTGTTGAAAGCAGCGAACGCCGAAACGATTCTGACCAGCGAGCTCTACAGCACCCGCGCCGGTGCCGACGGCGGCATCGCCTCGGTGCAGGCCAACAGCCCGCTGGACGAACGTTACGAGAAAAAATCGACCAAGGATGGCCACCCGTACTTCAACCTCAAGGCGGCCAATCACCAGATCATCGGCAGCAGCGAGTCGTATTCATCGGATGGCGCGTGCGACAAGGGCATCGCCAGCGTGAAGGCCAACGGCCCGACGAAAACCATCAAGGACAAGACCCTGCCTGTCCTCTGAAATCCGACATCAACCTGTGGGAGCGAGCCTGCTCGCGAAGGTGTCAGCCCGGCCAATATCAAACCTCAACCGGTACCGACAACTGCGGATCGCCCAGGGCATGGCTCTTGGCATCAAAGAACCGCAACTCAACCCCGGTACCTTCAAACACCTTGGCGTAGTGACGCTTCTGATGCTGGATAAACGCAGCGCTGCGCGGGTAAATCGAGATCGCCACGCACTTCGGTCTGGCCAACCGCAGCGCCCGCACCAGATGTGCATCCTGCTCGCCCAGCGCATGGCCGAAGATGCACAGGCTGTCGCCATGGGCCAGTAACTGCTCGTAGCAGAACGACAGATAATCCGAGCTGCGGATGGTCTTTAGCTTATCGGCGCTCGGCCCTTCGGTAACGAACAGGGGCACGTCGTCCAGGGTCTTGATCGTATTGTTGATGGCGAAACTGCCGAGCAGGGTGCCCTGGGTCGAGGTCAGTTTGCGCGCGGTGCCGTCCTGATTGCGCACCAGATGCAGACCACCGTGCAGGTAGAGCAGGCGCGGTTTGTTGGTGGCGCTCTGGCTCAGATCGAAACTTGCGTCCGCGCTGTTGAACAGATCGTCGATGGCCTCGCCGGGGTGTTGCAGCGCCCAGTAATTGAGCAGGTCGTAGTTGGTGGTGAACACCGTGCGATAGCGCGCCAGTTCTGCATTGAGCACCGACAGTGTCGAAGGCTGCACCAGCCGCCACGGGATGTGCACCGCGTGCACCGTGTTGATCAGCGCTTCCTTGATTGCGTAATAGCGATTGCGCGGCGCCGCCGAGCTGACCGCCAGCGCCTTGTTGACCCGGCTGGTGGTCTTCAGGGCGCCCAGCACTTGTTCGAAGCTGCGGGTTTGCAGCGCGTCGAACACCGCCAGTTCCGATGGGCTCAGCGGTTTCTCTTCGACCGTACGGGCGTTTTCGAACAGCGAGTCGTAGCCGAAGTCATCCCACACCGCGCGGCTGGCGCCATTGCCCACCAGCAAACCCTGGAAATCGTTCGCGGCGCGCAGGGCGTTCCAGTCTTCGAGGGTGGCGTCGACATCGAGAAAATCGGTCATTGCGTGGGCGGTCTCAAAACAAAGGGCAGATGGACGGCGACTTTATCACGAGCGGACATTGAGCCAGATCAACATTGCTCGTGACCGATCGGTCGATCCTGTGTGCACCCGCCGAATCGAGGCAGTCGATCCGGCTCCAGTCAGGAGACACACGATGAGCAGCACCTTCTTCATTCCGGCGGTCAACATCATGGGCAGCGGCTGCCTCGACGAAGCCATGGTCGCGATTCGCAATTATGGCTTTCGCAAGGCGCTGATTGTCACCGATACCGGGCTGGCCAAGGCGGGCGTGGCCGCAATGATCGCCGAGAAACTGGCGATGCAGGACATCGATTCGGTGATCTTCGATGGCGCCAGACCGAACCCGACCACGGCCAATGTCGAATCCGGGTTGGGGCTGTTGAAGGAAAGCCGTTGCGATTTCGTCGTGTCGCTGGGTGGCGGCTCGCCACACGATTGCGCCAAGGGCATTGCCCTGTGCGCAACCAATGGCGGGCAGATTGGCGATTACGAAGGCGTCGACCGCTCGAGCAAGCCACAATTGCCGCTGATCGCCATCAACACCACCGCCGGCACTGCCAGCGAAATGACCCGCTTCTGCATCATCACCGACGAATCGCGCCACGTGAAAATGGCCATTGTCGACCGCAACGTCACGCCGCTGCTGTCGGTCAACGATCCGGAACTGATGGTCGCGATGCCCAAAGGCCTTACCGCCGCCACCGGCATGGACGCGCTGACCCACGCTATCGAAGCCTACGTCTCGACCGCCGCCAACCCGATCACCGACGCCTGCGCTTTGAAGGCCATGAGCCTGATCAGCAGCAATCTGCGTCTGGCCGTGCGCGACGGCAGCGACCTGGCGGCGCGGGAGAACATGGCTTACGCGCAGTTCCTCGCAGGTATGGCGTTCAATAACGCCTCACTTGGATTTGTCCACGCCATGGCGCATCAGCTCGGCGGCTACTACGACTTGCCCCACGGCGTCTGCAATGCCGTGCTGTTGCCGCATGTGCAGAGTTTCAATGCGCTGGTCTGTGCTGATCGACTCAGGGATGTCGCCCACGCCATGGGCGCGGATATTCGTGGTTTCAGCGCAGAGGAGGGCGCGCAGGCGGCGATCAATGCCATTCGCAACCTTGCCAAGGACGTCGAGATTCCCGGCGGACTGCGTGAGCTGGGCGCGAAACTCAGCGACATCCCGGTGCTCGCCACCAACGCCTTGAAGGACGCCTGTGGACTGACCAATCCGAGGGCGGCGGATCAGCGCCAGATCGAAGAGATTTTCCGCAATGCGTTTTGAATGAAGGCGCGCAGGCGAGCGAAGTCGAACAGTCCTTCGCTTGCTTCTGCGACCACGGCAAAAGTCCGCACTCGGCCCCAATCTGAAACTTGACCGGCAATGTTGTGGACAGCGCAGATACGGTACTGCCCGACCGCCAATGAGTGTGCAGCCGGGGTTTGCCATTTCCGGTCGCTTTCGACCGCTGCTCTGGCAATCTCCAGGCCAGTGTCCAGATCGAAAATACTGACGAAACCCTCGGCTCGCATGACATCTCCCGAAAAGATCAGAGGCGTATCGACCTGCGCGCCCTCAATCGGTTCGACAACGACCGGGACGTCGATCTCGGGCCGCAGTCGCACCTCATATCCGCGCTCTTCGCTCCATTCGGACGTGATGCCTGCATAGGTCTGGTGGGCGTGAATCCTCTGCTGACCCTGGGCCTGAACGCCGGTGATGCTGAACGCCCATCGTCCATTTGCGCTGACCAGCCCTTCGCCAAGCGAATGGGTGTTTTCAATGTTCCAGACCTGCACAAGAGCATTGGGTATGCCGCTGCCGAGCAACAATGTCGCAGGTCCCGTCGTGCTGGCCTCCTCGGGATAAGTGATGGTCGGGGCCGGTTGTGAAATTTGCTCGTCGCGAGTGCTCATCATACTTCTCGTCCATGGCTGATTTGAACGCTGAGGTTGGCATGACGTACCTGAATTCGAACCTGTAAGAACTACCAGTCATTCAGTCTTTTTTACACAGTAGGTAATTTCTTTTTCTTCTAAAAAACTGTCATTTCTGTCAGTTGTCCGGCGTGGCGGCCTGGGGTCGAATGCTCGCTACGAGGGGGTCGACGTCGATCTCTTGAGGAGCATACGAACATGTCGGAATCTATCGCGCCATTGTCCCCAAACGTGCAGTCAGCCGGGGAGCTGGATGCGCTCTTTGGTCTGCGAGCGCTGAAATTCCCAGGAGCGGGCAAGACCATTGCCAAAGGCGTGGCGATCACGCCTTCGGAGCAGATCATGGTCAGCGCTACCGTCGAGCAATCGGGCCATTCGTACTACGGCCTTGCGCGCCTGGATGCCGATGGCAATCCGGATCCGGCTTTCGGCACCGGCGGATATCTCAGCGGCCAGTTCGGCACAGGCTCGCTCACGCAAGGCGGGCCATTGATTGTTGATGCGCTGGGACGGATCTGGATGTGCGGTGTGATTGGCGTCGTCAAAGACCAGACTCTTGAATACCAGCAAGTCATCGCCCGGTTTCTGCCCGACGGCTCGCCGGACATCGAGTTCGGCGGCGACAGAAATGGCTACCGGATTGTGCCCATGCGGATTCCGGCACTCTTTGGGGCCACGCATGGGCAACTGCTGCTGGCCAAATCCGATCCGCAGCTTGCGCAGCCGGACAGGCTGCTGTTCGTGACGGCGCAAAAGGGCAGTGGCCTGTTGACGCGGTTCAATCTCGATGGCTCGGACGATTTATCGTTCGCCAGCAACGGTTGGCTGCCCCTGTCACTGCCAGGGGTGGCCATTTCGCTGTCCGGGATCATCCAGCTCGACGATGGGCTGATTCTGCTGCATGGCAAAACGGAAGTAACCAATCAGGGACTGGTCATGGCGTTCGACCACAGCGGGAAAGTTGCGCAAGCGTTCGGCGACAAGGGGGTACTGCTGTTGAACATTCAGCGCGATGGCCAGCCGCTCGAAAGCAGCGTGACGGACATCGCGGTGCAAACGGCGCAGCGCCTGCTTCTGCTCGGTTCGGCGGTCGAGTCAACGCAAGGCAAGAAACTGCAACACGGGTTCATCAGTGGTATTACCTACGCCGGCCAAATGGATGACGCGTTCAACAATCCTGTCCTCACCCCGACGGCGCAGGAGCGGGATCTGAGAGGTTGGCAAGCAGGGTTTGCGCTGGATGACATCGCCGGTAAACGGATTGTGGCGGTCGGACAGACCTCGGGCAGCGCACGAGGCTTGTTGACGGCAGGCTTTCTGGTCGATGGCGCAGTGGATGATTCGTTTGATGTCGAGGGCGCGAAGGACATTTCATGGCCAGCCATCGATGCCTGCCTGCAAGGCTTATCGATCCTGGTGTTGGGTCGCAGGGACGACAGCGCGCAGCTGGTTCGCTTGCTGACCGCGCCTGTCACAAAACAGCGCGCCAGCATGAGCAACTGAGCAGTCAGCGGTAAAACCGGGCTATCCTGCCGGCTCGGATGAACCCTGCCTTCGAGCCCACCATGCTGCAAAAAAGCCTGATCCGCCGTCTCGACCTGATCACTCTGCAACTGTTCGTCGCCGTCCACGAGGAAGGTACGTTGACCCGTGCGGCTGCGCGCGAAGCCATCGCGGTGTCGGCGGCGAGCAAGCGCCTGATGGATTTGGAGGAGGCGCTGGGCATCGCTTTGTTCGTGCGCCAAGCCAAAGGCATGATCCTCACGCCGGCCGGTGAGACCCTGCTGCACCATGCGCGGCAGATGCTCTTCAACGTGGAAAAGATGGGCCTGGAACTGGGCGAGCACAGCCACGGTGTGCGGGGTTACGTGCGCATGCTGGCCAATCTTTCGGCGATCATTCAGTTCCTGCCCGAAGACTTGCGCGACTTCTCCGCGCGGCAGCCGCAGGTCAAGACCGACCTTGAAGAACGCCCCAGCGCCGGGGTGATTCAGGGCGTGCTCGATGGCGTCGCCGACCTCGGCATCTGCTCCGACGACAGCGACACCAAAGGCCTGCACAGCGTGTTGTACCGCCAGGACAAACTGGTGGTGGTGATGCTCCCGGAGCATCCGTTGGCTACGCGCGCATCGGTGACTTTCGATGAAACTCTCGACAGCGATTACGTCGGCTTGCACGCAGCCAGTTCGATCAACATGCGTACCCATGCGGCGGCGCGGCAGGCCGGCAAAGTCCTGCGCATCCGCATTCATGTGCCGGGATTCGATGCGGTGTGCCGGATGGTCCAGGCGAACATGGGCATCGGCATTCTGCCGCAGCGAGCCTATGAGTTGTTTGGTCAGGCACTGGGCTTGCGTGCGGTGCCGCTGACCGATGCCTGGGCGGATCGCGCGCTGATTGTGGTGGTGCGCGATGAGGCAGGGTTGTCGCCGGTGAGCCGGATGTTGTTTGAGCATTTGCGCGGGCGGTAGATCTTCATTGCGGCTGATGGCCTCTTCGCGAGCAGGCTCGCTCCCACATTGAACTTGTGTGAACACAGAATCTGAAACCACTACAGATCCTTGTGGGAGCGAGCCTGCTCGCGAAGGCGGCCCTGAATTCACCACGCAATCACAGAGGAGCATTCGCATTTCGCGAACGCCCATTGCCGAGAGACGGCTGGATTCGCTGACGATCGTTCCTCTAGCCTTGGCGACATATTCCAAGAACAAGAGGTACCCGCGATGACTGCCCCTTTGAGTGCAATCAAAGTGATCGAGATCGGCACCCTGATCGCCGCGCCGTTTGCCGCGCGCATGCTTGCCGAGTTCGGCGCCGAGGTGATCAAGATCGAAGCCATGGGTCAGGGCGACCCGCTGCGCAAATGGCGCAAGCTGCACGAAGGCACATCGCTGTGGTGGTACCTGCAATCGCGCAACAAGAAATCCCTGGCGCTCAATCTCAAATCCGCTGAAGGCATCGAACTGGTCAAGCAACTGGCCGGCGACGCCGACGTGATCATTGAAAACCTGCGCCCCGGTGCGCTGGAAAAACTCGGTCTGGGTTGGGACGTGCTACATGCGCTGAATCCGAACCTGACCCTGGTGCGTATCTCCGGCTACGGCCAGACCGGCCCTTACCGTGACCGGCCCGGTTTCGGTGCGATTGGCGAGGCCATGGGCGGCATCCGCTACACCACCGGCAATCCCGATTCGCCACCGGCGCGGGTCGGCGTCAGCCTCGGCGATTCGCTGGCCTCGCTGCACGCGGTGATCGGCGCGCTGATGTCGCTGTTGCGGGTCAAGACCGGGCAGGGCGGTGGACAGATCGTCGATGTGTCGCTGGCCGAAAGCGTGTTCAACGTCATGGAAAGTCTGGTGCCGGAATACGACATGCTCGGCCATGTCCGCGAGCGCAGCGGCGGCGCCTTGCCGGGCATCGCGCCCTCCAATACTTACCTCACGTCCGACGGCGCTTATGTGGTGATTGCCGGCAACAGCGACCCGATCTACAAGCGCCTGATGCACACTATCGGCCGCGCTGATCTAGCCGAGGCAGAAGAATTCGCCCACAACGACGGCCGCGCGGCGCAGAGCGGTTTGCTCGATGCGGCCATCACACACTGGACCAGCAGCCTGCCGATCGACGAGGTACTGGCTGCTCTCGAAGCTGCCGAAGTGCCGGCCGGGCGCATCTATTCGGTGGCTGATATCGTCGCCGATCCGCACTATCAGGCGCGGGACATGCTGCTCGATGCCGAGTTGCCCGGTGGCGCAACGGTGAAGATGCCCGGCATTGTCCCCAAACTCTCGGAGACCCCCGGCGGAGTGAACTGGTCCGGGCCGAAACTGGGCCAGCACACCGACGCTATTCTCACCAATCTTGGCCTGACTGAACTCGACATCGAACGCCTGAAAAACCAAGGGGTGGTGCAATGATCACTGACTATTCGCAAACCCTGATCGTCCAGGAAGTCTCACCCCGCGACGGTTTGCAGATCGAGCCGACGTGGGTGGAAACCGCTGACAAGATCGCCCTGATCAATCAATTGTCACAGGCCGGATTCAGCCGCATCGAGGCCGGCTCGTTCGTCTCGCCCAAAGCCATTCCGGCCCTGCGTGACGGCGAGCAAGTGTTCAACGGCATTCAGCGCCAGCCGGGTGTTATTTACGTGGCGTTGATCCCCAACCTCAAAGGCGCGCAACGTGCATTGGCAGCGAATGCCGATGAGTTGAATCTGGTGATGTCCGCCAGCCAGACCCACAACCTGGCCAATATGCGCATGCGTTGCGAAGAGTCGCTGGCGGCATTCGCTGACATTGTTGCGTTTGTCAGCGGCTCAGGTGTGCGCCTCAACGGCAGCATCGCCACCACGTTCGGTTGTCCGTTCGAAGGCCGGATCGATGAGGATCGCGTACTGCAGATCGTCGACGCTTATCAAGAGCTCGGCATTCAGGGCATCAGCCTCGCCGATACCACCGGCATGGCCAATCCGCGTCAGGTCGATCGCTTGGTGCGGCGCGTTTTGCAGCGGGTTTCGCCGGCCGATCTGACCCTGCATTTCCACAACACCCGCGGCCTCGGCCTGTGCAATGTGCTGGCCGCTTACGAGGCCGGCGCGCGGCGCTTCGATGCGGCGCTGGGTGGCCTCGGTGGCTGTCCGTTTGCGCCGGGGGCGTCGGGCAATATCTGCACCGAAGACCTGGTGAACCTGTGCGCTGAAGTCGGCATTCCCACGGGGATCGATTTGCCGCTGCTGCTGAAGCTTTCGCGCGGCTTGCCGGCGCTGTTGGGCCACGATGTCCCCGGCCAACTGGCCAAGGCCGGGCGCAACTGCGATCTGCATCCGATGCCCACCTGAGAAACACCAGTACCCCTGTGGGAGCGGGCTTGCCCGCGATGACGGCAGCAAATTCAACGAAAGCGTTAGCTGAACTGACGCCATCGCTGGCAAGCCAGCTCCCACACAAAAGCGCTCCACAGGGAGCGTCATCACCAGACAACAAAAACAATCGGACGCCCATCGGCAGTCCGCCTGGAGAAAATCTATGAGCCTCAATGTAATGGAGGCGGGCGTGAATCCGTCCGTCGATCACGACGCCGAAAAAGCCCTGGTCAGCAAAGTTGCCTGGCGCCTGATGCCGCTGATCATGGTCTGCTACCTGTTCGCCTTTTTCGACCGCATCAACATCAGCTTCGCCAAATTCCAGTTGCAGACCGACCTGAGTCTGAGCGACACCGCGTATGGCTTGGGCGCCGGGCTGTTCGTGGTCGGTTACGTGCTGTTCGAAGTGCCGAGCAACATGATGCTGTACAAGGTCGGCGCGCGGCGCTGGATCGCGCGGATCATGATGTCGTGGGGCGTGGCGACGGCGGCGATGGTCTTCGTCAACAGCGAATGGCAGTTCTATGCGCTGCGCTTCGTCATCGGTGCGATGGAAGCCGGGTTTGCTCCGGGCGTGCTGTATTACCTGACGCTGTGGTTTCCGCAGCACTTCCGTGGCCGCATCACCTCGATGCTGTTTCTCGCCTCGGCGTTTGCCGGGCTGGTCGGCGCACCGTTCTCAGGGCTGGTGTTGCAACACCTCGATGGCGTATTGCAGATGCGCGGCTGGCATTGGTTGTTCCTGCTCGGAGGCGTGCCGTGCATCGCGCTGGGTTTTCTGGTGCTGACGCAGCTGAAGGACCGCATCGAGGATGCGCACTGGCTGACGGCTGACGAGAAGAAATTGCTCTCCAGTCGCATCGCTCATCACGAACCACACAAGAGCGGCGGCTCATTGCTCGCGGCGCTGAAAATTCCCGGGTTCCTGACGTTGGGTTTGATCTACTTCCTGATTCAGGTCGCGTCCTACGGTTTGAATTTCTGGGCACCGCAATTGATCCGCAGCGCCGGCACCGAAAGCCCGGTGATGATCGGCCTGCTGACCGCCATTCCGTACATCTGCGGGGCGATCAGCATGGTGGTGATTGGACGCTTGTCCGACGCCACCGGTGAACGGCGCAAGTTTGTCGCCGGGCTGGTGATCGTCGGCGCGATCGGCTTCTTCAGCGCGGGAATCTTCGCCAGCCACACGACCTTCCTGATCGTCGCGCTCGGCCTGCTCGGCGCCGGCATCATCGCTTCGATTCCGAGCTTCTGGACCCTGCCACCGAAACTGCTGGCGGGCGCAGGTGCCGGCGCGGCGGGCGGGATCGCAGTGATCAATACCCTGGGGCAGTTCGGCGGGATCGTCAGCCCGGTCATGGTCGGACGCATCAAGGACCTCACCGGCAGCACCACCCCGGCGCTGTACGTCATCGGCGTCGCCGCGCTGATTGCGGCCGCTTTGCTGCTGTGGGGCTTGCCGCAGAAGTTGCGTACGCTGGACAAGTATTGAGATTGGCGGCGTCGGCGATGACGCCTTCGCGAGCAGGCTCGCTCCCACTTTGGAATGCGCTTTCCTGTGCGAGCGTGCCTGCTCGCGAATTCCGACTTCAGACACATGAGAAGATTCGCTGGCCAGATCTGTTGAATCCTCCGATGCAGAAAGGGATAGTGCGCGCCTGGAAATATCTTCAAGGAGCGGGAAGTGACAATGAAGTCCACGTGGATCAGCGCTGCCGCGCTCTGCGGGTGGTTGATGGCTGGGCAGGCGTGGGCAGATTGCACGCCGCCGGCGGTCAGCGCGGAAGCGGATTTCTCGCTGTGCAAAGAATGGCCGGCTTATCCGCAGCTGACGACGCGCTATCGACGTTCGTGCCCGATCCCGTCTATGGCCAAGACGGCAGCGTGGGCTCGTACGATCTGGATCTGGCTGTCATCGCGGCCGGCAGCCCCAAACCGCTGGCAACCTATCATCAGCCGTCGGTGTTTCTCTCCGATGCCATCACGCTGGAGAATCTGGAACTCGACACGGCGCGTTATAAACTCACGCCCGACCTTCGTGCATTCGGCGTCCGCGCCCATTTCAAAGGCTCGTCGCGCGTCAATCCGCTGGATGAAACCCTGCTGTCGCTCTACGTGAAAGAGGGCGACAAACTGCGCCCGGTGCTGGATCGCTTGGTCGTCTACAGCTTCAGTGGCGAGTGGGATGGCAATTGCGCCGGAGAGCGCTCGGAGACGGTGCGTACGCTTGAGATGGGCAAAACCAGTTCCCATGGTTACGCCGATATCATTGTCCGCTCAGTCACCATGGGTCTGGTCGGCGAGGGTTCACCCGACACCTGCGAGTCGAAGACCACTCACGAAAAGCCGGTGCTGACCACGTTGCGCTATGACGGACAGCAATATTTCGTTCCCGAAAATCTGAGAGGCTATTGAAGGCGCGTCGTTCTACTTCCTCGATCCCGACGGGCACAAGCTGGAAGTCCACGTCGGCGATTTGCAATCGCGGCTGGACGCATGTCGCCAGAAACCGTACCCCGGCATGCGTTTTCACGACGCGCAGTGATCCGCCGTGACCCTCTGATATAGACTGGCCGCCAAGTATTCTGGCGCTTGCAGGTTTCTCATGACTCCATCATTGCTGTTGGCCGTTCTGGCTTCGGGTTTCATCTACGGGATCACGCCCGGGCCGGGCGTGCTGGCGGTGTTCGGGATTGGCGCGGCCCATGGCCGGCGCGCCGGGGCAGGTTTTCTCTGCGGGCATCTGCTCGGCGATGTGATCTGGTGCAGCACCGCGCTGGTGGCGATTGTCGGTGCGCGGGAAATCGGCAGCGCCGCGTTCGATGTGCTCGGCGTGCTCAGCGCGTTGTACCTGTTCTGGCTCGGCTGGCGTGCGGTGCGTGCCCAACGCCGCAATGGCGACGAGGCGCAAGGGGCGGCGCGGCAGCCGTTCTGGCACGGCATCGTCTTCGGCCTGACCAATCCCAAGGCCTATCCGGTGGCGGTGGCGACCTTTACGGCGCTGTTGTCGAGCCGCGCCGAACTGCTCAACTGGTCGATGCTACCTGCACTGATCGCCCTGAGTTTCATCGGCGGCGCCCTGGCCTACGCTATCCTCATCGGCGTGGTCGGCGCACAGCGAGTGCGCATGGTGTATCAGCGGCATGAGCTGCTCATCACGCGTTTATGCGGCGTGATGTTTATCGGCTTCGCCATCAACGCGTTGATGCACGCGCTGCCGGGGCTGCTGCCGAACAAGACTTGATGGAATGGGCAGGGACGCGCAATCACGATCATGGATGATTGAAATCGCTGCACTGCGCGGACACCCCGTAGAACCATGCAAAGCCCCAACCCTGCGCCGCTGGCGAGCTACATTGACCTGTTGCTGGATGCCGTTTGCGCGGTCGACAAACAGGGCCGTTTCGTTTTTGTCAGCGCTGCCTGCGAGCGGATTTTCGGTTACACGCCTGACGAACTGATCGGCCGCTCGATGATCGAGCTGGTGCACCCGGCTGATCGCCAGCGCACCCTTGCGGCCGCTGGCGAAATCATGGGCGGCGACCCAAAGCACAATTTCGAGAACCGCTATCTGCGCAAGGACGGCAGCGTCGCGCACATTTCCTGGTCGGCGCGCTGGTCGGAAGTCGATCAACTGCGCATCGCCGTCGCCCGCGATATCACCGAGCGCAAGCAGGCCGAGTCGCGGCAAGCGGCGTTGTACGCGATTTCCGAAGCGGCGCACGCGGCGGAAGATTTGCTGGCGCTGTTCAAACGCATCCATCTGCTGATTGGCGAGTGGCTGCCGGCGCTGAATTTTTCCGTGGCGCTGTACGACGAACACTGCGCGCAGCTGAATTTTCCCTATCACGTCGACGATCACGAATTGCAGCCCGAGCAGCCCGGCACCGTCATCGGACGGCTCTGCGCGCAAGTGATCCGCAGCGGCCAGCCAATGTTGCTGACGCCGGACAGCGCCGATGCCACGCCCGATTTTGCTGAGCTGGTGGCGGAACAAAACGCGCCTTGCTGGCTCGGTGTACCACTGAACTCAAAAAACGGCACCATCGGCGCCTTGATCGTCAAAAGCCTCGCTGGCGGGGAACGCTACACCGAGCAGGACAAGGAACTGCTGCAATATGTCTGTGCACAAGTCGCCACGGCCATCGAGCGCCAGCAACTGCACGCGCGGCTCAAGCGCATGGCGCAATACGATCAACTGACGCAACTGCCCAATCGCGAACTGCTCCGTGATCGGCTCAGGGCTGCGCTGGCCGATGCGCGAACCCTGCACGGCCACATGGCGCTGCTGTATGTCGATCTGGATCGCTTCAAACAGGTCAACGACACCCATGGCCATGCCGTCGGTGACATGCTCCTGCAAACCGTGGCCAACCGGCTGAAAGGCTGCGTGCGTGAAACCGACACGGTGGCGCGTATCGGTGGCGATGAATTCGTCGTGCTGCTGCACAGCGTGCATACCGCCGACGATCCCGACAGCGTCGCCAGAAAAATCCGACAGGTGCTGGCGCAGCCCATGCGCCTCGACGGGCATGACTTGTGGATCGAATCGAGCATCGGCGTGGCGCGCTTTCCTGAACACGGCGAAGAAGAACAGCAACTGTTTCGGCATGCCGATCAAGCCATGTATGCGGCCAAACGCCTGAATCATCGGGCCTTGGGCAGCTGAAGCGAGCGCGCCGTTCGTCGCGGTTCAGGCAGATTTTCTAAACCTTTGACCGCTAAAGCATTCCTAACTGAGGCGGACAATTGTCCGCCGCGACATTTGAGCAGCGGGCGAATCACGGCCCGTTTGAATTTTCCACGAAGGAGGGCGCGACCATGAGCCGGATGGCCACCCGTTTACGTAACGTCAGTTTTGCAACCCTGCTGGGCCTGTGCGCCAGCACTGCGTTCGCCCAGTCGCCTGCCGAATTCATCAACGATGCCTCTGCCAAAGGCATGGCCGACATCGAAGCCAGTCGTCTGGCCCACGGCAAGACCGAATCGAAAGAGGTCAAGGATTACACCATCGTTGTGATCAACGACCGCACTACAGCCAACCAGCATCTGGCGAAAATCGCCAAGAAACTCGACCTGCCGGTTGCCCCCCGCGAAGAACTCGCCGACAAGGCCAAAGAGCTGATGCCGGAAGTGAAGGACGGCACCACATTCGATCAGGCTTACGCCGCCAGTCAGGTCAAGGCGACCGAAGAGGCCATTACCCAGATCGAGCAACAGGCACAGACCACCGACGTGCCGGAAATCAAAGCGTTTGCCGATGAGACTTTGCCGAAACTGCAAAGCCATCTGGAGAAAGCTCGAGCGTTGCAGGCCAGTCGCTAACTTCGCCTTGTTGTTGCAGCGCGAGCGAAACCTTCAGTTGAAATGCGATGCTTACCCTGTGGGAGCGAGCCTGCTCGCGAAAGCGGTGTGTCAGTCAATGATGTTTTGACCCTGCGTCTTCGCGAGCAGGCTCGCTCCCACAGGCTGTGTTTACTTGCTCAGCACTCATTCAAATCCTGTTTTGGCTTGCTCTTGTCGCCAAGCCCCTCAAGATCAAACACCTGATTCTCACCCAGCGCGCGGTAATGCCGGCGCAGCGCTTCGAGCTGCTTCAGATCCAGCGCCTCCAGCCCGAGCATCGCGTTCTGCGCTTCCTTGTTCACTCGCAACAGCTCATCGAGTTTCAAATGCAGAATGTCGGTATCGCGGTTCTGCGTGTTCTGAATCAGGAACACCATCAGGAACGTGATGATCGTCGTCGAGGTATTGATGATCAGCTGCCACGTGTCGTTGTAACCAAAAATCGGCCCGCTCAACCCCCACAACCCGATCAGAATCAACGCCCCCATGAACGTTTTCGGGCTACCGGCCCACAGGGCAAGTTTCTGGGCAATCTTTGCGAATTTCATGATGGAAGTCCTTGTTTTGAGAGCTTGAAATTCAGACATCGGTGTTGTGCTGAAAATTCTAATTACAAATAACCGGGCCGGACGCCGGAGGCGGGGCGAGCTCATCGGCCTTATCGCTGTATGGTATGGGCAGCTGCACTTCCCGGTTTCAAGCCATGCCCCGACAGGAGAACGCAATGAGTTGGTCTGCCAAGCAATACGTCGCTTTCGAAGATGAACGCACCCGCCCGGCCCGTGATCTGTTGGCGGCGATACCCACCGCGCAGGCCCGGGCGGTGGTGGACATTGGTTGCGGACCGGGCAATTCCACCGAATTGCTGGTGCAGCGTTTTCCCGATGCGAGCGTCAGTGGCCTCGACAGTTCGGCGGACATGATTGCCGCCGCGCGCAAGCGCTTGCCTGACGTGCAGTTTCAGGTGGCCGAGGTCGACAAATGGGCTGACCAGGGGCCGTTTGATGTGATCTTCGCCAATGCGGTGCTGCAATGGGTGCCTGATCACGCTTCGTTGCTGCCAGCCCTGGCGAGCAAGCTTTCAGATGGTGGCAGCCTGGCGATCCAGATGCCGGACAACCTCAACGAACCGTCCCACCGCTTGATGCGTGAAGTCGCCGCCAATGGGCCGTGGGCGAGCAAGCTCGCAGACGCTGCCGGGCAGCGCACCGACATGGCCAGTGCCAGTGAGTATTTTTCAATGCTGCGGCCGCACTGCGCGCGGGTCGATGTGTGGCGCACCACCTATCACCACCAACTTCGGGACGGGGCGGCAGGGGTGGTGGAGTGGTTCAAGGGTAGCGGGTTGATTCCATTCCTGAGCCCATTGACCGAGGAGGAGCGGGCGCAGTATCTGCAGCGGTATCTGGCGGAAGTTGCCAAGGCTTATCCGGCCTTGGCTGACGGCTCGGTGCTGTTGCCGTTTCCACGCTTGTTTATTGTTGCAACCCGCTGAAAATATTCATTCGCCTAGCTCGTTTTTTATCGTGAGTTCGACGCATTGGTTCAGGTCGGCGTAACTCGCAAGAACAACCCGATCGGTCCCCTCTCCCTCGGGAGAGGGTTAGGGAGAGGGTTAGGGTGAGGGGCTTGCTGGGGCAGTGATCGGGTTTAGCAGCCCGGCCAGGATTGATCAACGGTTGCACATGTGCCTTCCAGTCAGGCTTCGCCTGCACTTGATGGTGGCTGTGCGCATGGCACCCTCGGGTGCGCCGGGTTTTGGACTTCCTACCGGTCTGCTAACTTGCGTACAGCTGCCACCCTTTCGTATAGCAGCGGGATGGTTGCAGTTACCACTACAGGAAGATTCCATGTTCAAGGTAACGCCAAATCCGCCGGAAACCGATCCGGCTTCTCCGTACGAGTCCCTCGATTCGAAAAAACTCCACGAAGCCGCCGAACGCGCTCTCGACCACTATCTCATCCCGCCGCAAACCAGCTCACCGCCATACCAGGCCAGCAGCATGTTCATGGTCAATCCAGGCACCGACACCGAGTCGCTATTGGTCAACGCCAGCGAATCCCTCGGCTCGGCCAGCGTCATGCTCGGCGACTTCGCCGCCTTGCTCGACGGCAGCCAGCGCAAACCCTGCTCGGCATCGCCCAGGTCGTCATGCTGGGCGAGCTGGCGGTGAATCAGGTGTTGGATAATGTGGTGCCGGTGGGTTAGCCGGCGTTGATTTCCGAGTAAAAAGTAACCGGTCGTTGCGACCGGTTTTTCGGCTAGTGCAGCGTCAAAACCGCTGATCAATACCAGGTTTGTCCTCTTGAAAGGGCTCGGAAGGGGGAATCGGGAATTGCTGCTCCTCATACTCGCCCACCCGCCGAGCGAGAATTTCCAATTCATCGCCTTCCGGCGAGTTCATCTCAGCGCCCCAAATCTGCTCGATACGCAGCAATGCTGCGGACAAGTCTTCAGTGCTCCGAATGGGTTTGATGTTCATAAATGATGTCCGCTTTGGTAACCACATGAGCGGCGATCTTGAACGGCACAACAAACGCTGTGTTCATCATTACGTTGCCAAATATGACTGCATTGCGGAGAGTCAGATTCGCGGTGACAAAAGCGGCCACGCGTGACCCAACCGCGTAATCCTCAATGTCAGCTGTGTAGCAATCAGAAGATCTCTATTGCTCCACGAAATTAGTGAAATTTTTCAAAAATGGTCATATCTGATCTTTAAGGGAGGTTAGATGGCTACAATGGCTCTATTAAGATCCTTAAGAATTGGAAGGGTTTGCCATGTCATTCATGCATTTGCTTCACTCGCCGGCTGAGATCGCTAGAAATGTCGGAGAAAACGCCAAAATCCTGCGGCTCTCCAAAAACCTTTCCCGCAAGACGCTCGCAGAAAAGGCGGGGGTTTCCGAATCCACCATCAAGCGATTCGAAGCGACCGGCCTCGTGACGTTGGAGGCTTTGATCCTGATAGCCACTGCGCTTGATGAACTCAACGCTGTGACCAGGCTGTTCAAACCAGAGCAACCGAGCTCGCTGGATGAGCTGAAGAATGCCAGGCGCAAGAGAGGGATGCGCTGATGATCAAGCCTTTCAAACACACAGAAGCGCTGGATGTTTTGAAAGAGGGCGCCAAGGTTGGTGAGCTGGTCAGAGTCGCGGGCCGGGGGATTTACTTCGCTTACGATCCGGGTTGGCTTGCCACTGGCTACAATCTTTCGCCGCTGACAATGGCTTGGGACGAAAAGCCCCAGTTGGCCAGGAACACCAGCCTCTTCGAAGGGCTACACGGACCGTTCGCCGATTCACTGCCTGACGGCTGGGGCATGCTGCTGATGGATCGATATTTCGACAGCACCTTCGGTGACGGCACCCACCTTACCCTCACAGCGCTTGATCGCCTTGCTTATATGGGCGAGCGCAGTATGGGGGCGTTTGAATATCAGCCGAAGGCGGAAAAAACAGAGCTCACAGGCCCTTTGGATATTTGCCAACTCTACGAAGCTTCAATCGAAGTTCAAGAGGGTGAGACCCCTGCTGTGCTTACCAAATTGCGACTGGCCGGTGGCTCACCGGGGGGCGCACGACCGAAGGCAATCGTGGCGCTGTCTGCCGACAAAAAACACGCAATTTCGGCCTTTGATGCCCTGCCCGAGGGCTATGCACATTGGATCGTGAAGTTCAGGGCATTGTACGAACCGATTGAAACCGGCGGCATTGAACTCGCCTATGCCGAGATGGCTCGTGCCGCCGGAGTGACCATGGCTGAATCGGATCTTCTGGATGTGCAGATGCCTGGCGGCGAGGTTGAGCGTTTCTTCGCAACCAAGCGCTTCGACCGCGACGGCGAGCGCAAGATTCACATGATGACCGTCTCGGCGCTCATGTACGCGGACTACCGCGCATTGTCATCCATCGACTACCCGAACCTGCTCAAGCTCACTCAGGTGTTGACCAGAAGCTCCGTCGAAGTGGAAAAGATGGCCAGGTTAATGATCTTCAATGCGCTGTCTCACAACCATGACGACCATGCGAAGAACTTTGCCTTTCTCTGCCACAATCCTGAAAAAAAAGGCGAGAAAGAAACCTGGACGCTGTCCCCGGCATACGACCTGACTTTCGCAAACGCCATGGGCGAGCACACCACTGACTTCGGTGGCCGCACTCCCGGCACGCCTACGCGCAAGCGAATCATGGAGATCTGCAAGGATTACAAATACCTCAAGGCCGAGGAATACATCGAGCAGACTCTCGCAGCGCTCGCCGACTGGAAGAAAGTATTCACTCGATTGAATGTCCCGCACAAAGCCGGGGAACCGATCTTCAATGTACTGGCGAGGCTGCATCAGGATTTCGAGAAGTAATCCGGGGAGGAGGGGCTCAGCGATCTTCTGGAAGTCTTCACCGCCAACACGCTTCAACTTCCAGACACAAAAAAACCGGCCATCAAGGCCGGTTTTTCATTTCTGCATCCCCCGTCGGACAACACAACGCGAGATCAATATTCGGTGGAGCGGGTAGAGGGAATCGAACCCTCATCTAAAGCTTGGGAAGCTTTCGTTCTACCACTAAACTATACCCGCTCAGAGCGGCTGACTTTGTACCAGACTCGGCCACGGATTTGAAGTTTTCTTTTCTCTGCGAGGGCTTTGCCACGCAGAAAACGGTCGATCGCGAGCAAGGGCTGCGCCGGTGCAACAGGCACTTCAAGCTTGCAGCCTTGCCCGCGATGACGCTGTTTCAAATGGCCAAAGCATGTTGATCCTGCACAAACGAGTAGCGCGTTCGGCTGGCTTGCGGCGCAGGTTTCAGAAAGCCGAGCAGGGCGTTCTGGCTGTCGCGGCAGGCGGCCTTGTGCTCCATGTCGAGAAAGTGTCCGGTGGCTTGCAGGGTGGTGAAGCTGCTGTGGGCAACGTGATTGCCGAACAGTCGCGCATCCTCGGCGGCGGTGTATTCGTCCCATTCGCCGTTGAGAAACAGCACCGGCACGTTGATCTTTTTCGCCGCATTCAGATAGCACTGGCGATCGCTGTGCAGCACGTCGTTGATATGAAAATGCATCTGTCCGTATTCATGCTCGGCGAGACTGCTGACGTGGCGGTAGTTGAAACGCTTGAACAGCGACGGCAGGTGTTTGCCGATGGTGTTGTTGACCAGATGGCCGACCCGGTCGCCGTCGCGGCTGCCGAGGTAGTCGACGCCGCGCTCGAGGTAATCGAGCATGTGCGCATTGATCACCGGTGAGAACGAGCTGATCACGGCTTTTTCGATGCGCCGCGGTTGCTGGGCGAGGGCGACCAGAGTGGCGGCGCCGCCCCAGGAGAACGACAGCACGTGTTCGGCGGCGAAGTGATCGATCAGCTCCAGCAGAATCTGCCCTTCGACTTCCTTCGTCAGATGTTTCTCATGCCGGTTGTGGGCTTTTGAGCGGCCCGCGTAGGGCTGGTCATAGCAGACCACGTTGAATTGCGGGTGCAGGTTTTTCACGGTCTGTGCAAACGACGCAGTCGTGGCCATCGAGCCGTTGACCAGAATGATGGTCTTTTCTGCGGCGTCTGCGCGATAGAACTCCGTGTAAACCCGATACTGACCCTGTATATCCAGCACAGCGATTTCTGGCCTCATGTCATAAGACTCCTGGCAAGCAAGCGGGTATGCGCGCAATCGAGATTGCACGAGCTTTGTGACAGGTAGGCATACGCCTGAAATTTGCTGGCCCATGTCGATCCGGTACGGCAGGTCGACGGGTGTTGTTATTGGCGGGCAGATTGCCGGCTGAGGCGCAGCCCTTGAGGGCAGACGACCGACAAAAAGTTTCTTGGAAGTATGTGGTGACTCATCGGTCACATTTCGGCCGACGTCCTGATTCAAGCAGGGGACTCAGGATCACGCAAGTGCCGTCGGCGAATTGTTCGACAACTTCGGCTGAGCGGTCGCCGGCTTAGAACAAATGAATCTCTTCGGTGCGCAAAGCGCGGTACTCGCCCGGTTTTAGCGCGTGATCGAGGGTCAGTTCGCCGATGGATTCGCGGTGCAGGCGCAGGACTTTGTTGTTGAAGAACCCAAACATGCGCTTGACCTGATGGTAGCGGCCTTCAACGATGCTCAGCCGTGCCGAGCGTGGGCCGAGCAGCTCAAGCTGTGCCGGTTGCGTGGTCAGATCTTCGAAAGCGAAGTAGATGCCCTCGGCAAATTTCAGCGCGTAGCTCGGGTCGATGTCCTGTTCGGTTTCGACGTAATAGACCTTCGGCAGTTTGGTTTGCGGCTGCGTCAGGCGCCGCGACCAGGCGCCGTCATTGGTGATCAGCATCAGCCCGGTGGTGTTGAAATCCAGACGTCCGGCGATGTGCAGATCGTCCTTGTGCGGTTCGTCGAGCAGGTCAAGCACGGTCGCATGCTGCGGATCGCGGGTGGCGCTGACGCAACCCGGCGGTTTGTGCAGCATGAAATAGCGCGCCGGTTTACCGCTCTGCAGCACCTCATCGTCGACTTCGACCCGGCTGAATTCCAGCACATCACTGTGCGGGTCGCTGACGACTTTTCCGTCAATCCGCACGCGCTTTTCCACCAGCAACAGGCGAACCTGCTGACGGTTGTAGCGGGGCAGATTGCTGAGGAAGCGGTCGACGCGCATGGTCAGGATTCAACGGACAAAGGGCCGCGCATCTTACGGGATCGGCCGCCGGTCTGCTTGCAACTGCGCTTCGACCTGGGCGCAACGCGGGCACAGGCAGGCTTGATTGCGCAGCGCGGCCGGCAGCGCTTCGAGCACCGCCGGGTCGATGGTTACGCCATAGCACCAGCATTCGCGGTCGGCGGTGCGCGGGTCGGCGAGGCTGCAATCGTTGCGGGCGCCGCAGGCCGGGCAGTGGTCGGGTTTGACGTCGTTATCAGGCATAGGTCGAGTGCGGCATTTCCATGCAGGTGCGGTTGCGCCCGGTTTGCTTGGCGCGGTACATCGCATGATCGGCCCGCGACAGCAGGGTGTGCAAGGTGTCATCGTGTTGCACGGTGGTGGCGCCGATGCTCACGGTCAGATGCAGGCTGTGGCCATCGTAGGCATATTCGTGTTGCTCGACGTGCTGGCGGATCTTCTCGGCGATTTTCTGCCCGGTCTCGCCGTCGGTGTCTTTCAACAGAACGATGAACTCTTCACCGCCCCAGCGGCAGACGATATCGGCGTGACGCAGGCAACTTTGCAGGTCGCGGGCGAAACCGATCAACACCTGATCGCCAGCCATGTGCCCGTAGGTGTCGTTCAAGGCTTTGAAGTGGTCGAGGTCGAGCAGCAACGCGGTCAGCGGCTTGGTTTCCCGTTGGGCCTCGTGCAGCGCTTGCGCAGCGAGGATGTCGAAGCCGCGTCGGTTCGGCAGTTCGGTCAGACTGTCGAGGGTGGCGTGCGCCTGGATCTTCGCCTGGAAGCGCTTGATCACCCGATTGAGCAGCGCCAGTACGATCAACGTCACCAACAGGCAGATCAGCAGATTGAGATACAGCGACTGGCGGATCTCGCTCAGCGCGCCGTCTTCGCGTTTATCGACGAACAGGTACCAGTTCAACTCGGGGATAAACCGCACGTTGAGAAAATGTCCCTGGCCGTGGGTGGAGTATTCGTAGCTGCCGCTGTGCGGCTTGGGCAACTGGCTGACCAGACTTTTCATGCTCTCCAGTTCGCCAAGACTCTGGCCGATGTGCGCGCCTTCCGGACCACCCTCGGCACCGGTCAATACGAGGCGGCCGAAGGTGTCGACGAAGTACACGCTGCGTTGATAGCGCTGTTGATACTTGTCGATCAGCTTGATCACCGCGTCCACGGTCAGGCCCACGCCCGCCGCGCCGATGAAGCGGTTGTGGTAGTCGTAGACCTTGTAGTTGATGAAGAACGTCAGGTTGTCCTTGTTGGCGAGATCCGGGTCGACGTTGATCTCGTACGGGTCCTGCATGTCGCGCACGCGGAAGTACCAGGTGTCGCGCGGCTCATCGACTTTGACCTGCTTGAGCACGCCTTTGGCGTGGTAGTAGGTGAGCGTGGCATTGGAAACGAAGAACGCCGTGTAGGCGCCGTAATGGGTCATGACCTCGTCGAGATAGCGGGTCATCTGCTCGGGATTCTGCTCGCCATTGACCACCCAGTCGCGCATGAACGTGTCGCGGGACATCATCGAGGAAATCAGGATCGGCCGGACCAGGTCTTTCTGAATTTCCGAATAGACCGTATCGGAGGTCAGTGGCAGTTCAGTGTTGACGATGTTGTCGCGGATCGACTCGCGGGACGCGAAATAGCTCAACAGCGAGGTGGCGAGAAACCCGGCGCCGAGCAGGGCGACCAAGGTGAGCACCAGTGAACGTTGCGAGTACAAGGGAGAACGAAGCGGCATGGCAGATCCGTTGGCAGTGGCCCGATGGGATGCATTCTAGTGGGATGGTCGGGAAAACACTGCGGGATTTGTGCCTGAAATGGCGGGGGATATGACGTAGCGGTGTGTCAGGGAAATCGCAGCCCCTCACCCCAGCCCTCTCCCGGGGGAGAGGGAGCTGGATTGAGGGTGATGGAAAATCTGTGATCGACTCGGTATCAGCCAATGGCAACCGATGGACAGTCACCTCGGTCAGTTCCCTCTCCTGGGGGAGAGGGCTAGGGTGAGGGCGAGCTTTCGGATCAGCCCCGGGATGCCAGATACGCCCGCCATCCCCCCAAATGACTGATATCCACCGCACCCTCCAGGCCATACGGCTCGCAGATAAACCCGCTCTCCCAGCGCCCATCCGCCAGTTGCACCTTGCCCAACCCGAGCGGCGCCGGAATTCCGGTGAGAAACGAGCCCAGCTCGCTGCTCGGCAATTCCCAGACCTCCACGGCAATCGCCACGCCGCCGTCCTTGACCCGCACCATCCCCGGACGCAATGGCGGGCCGCCGGCGAGGGCGTGCAGTCGATAGTCCGGCGAACTGAACGTGGTTTCCAGCAAGCGCCCGCCACGCTGGGTCAGTTGCCAATTCAACGCCAGCCCTTGCAGGTGCGCGCCGCATACCACCAATCGAGCGCGGTCATTGCGCGCAGGGTTCGCCGGAGCTGGCAGGGCACTGTCCTGCTGGCGTTGCAAGGCATCGGCCACGCTCAACAGATACTGATCGGTAAACACCCGCCCGAACAACGTCACGCCCCACGGCAAACCGTTGCTCATGAACGCGGTCGGCACGGCGACGGCGGCGTAGTCGAGCAGGTTCATGAAGTTGGTGTAATAGCCAAGTTCGGAATTGCGCAGCACCGGTTCCGCCTCAAGTTCGGCCAGGGTCACTGGACGGCCGATGGTCGGTGTCAGCACGCAGTCGAGATTTTCCAGGGCTTCGTCGCACAGGGCCTTCAGCGCCTGCAATCGATATTGCGCGCGGAAGGTCTGCACGCCAGTCACTGCCGGAGCCCTGGCCAGCACCGCACGGATCACTGGCAGCACCGCTTCGGGATTCTGCTCCATCAGCTCACCGGCGACGCTGTAGCGCTCGGCCACCCATGGCCCGTCGTAAAGCAACCGCGCTGCTTCCAGAAACGGTGACAGGTCCAGCTCGACGGCTTCGCCACCCAAGGCCTTGAGCCGTTCGATGGCGGCTGCGAACAACTGTGGCCCCTCGTTGCAGCCGAAAAATTCAAGGTCCTGTGCCCGTGGCACGCCGAAGCGAAACGGCCGTGGCGCGCCAAATGCCGAGCCGTCGTTCCATGCCGGATTGCCTCGGCTGTATTCATCGCGAGGATCGTGTCTGGCCGTCAACGCCAGCAACTGACTGGCCTCACGGGCGGTCGCGGTGAAGGTGGTTACACAGTCCAGCGTGCGGCACGCCGGCAGCACGCCAGCGGTGGAAATCAGGCCTTTGCTCGCCTTCAATCCCACCAGATTATTCAGCGCCGCCGGCACCCGCCCGGAACCGGCGGTGTCAGTGCCCAAGGCAAAACTCGCCACACCCAGCGCTACCGCCAGGGATGAACCCGCGCTGGAACCGCCGGACGGATACTCCGCCAGTACACTGTTCGGGCACGCGCCGTAGGGCGAGCGGCTGCCATTGAGGCCGGTGGCGAACTGATCGAGATTGGTCTTGCCCAGCGGAATCGCCCCCAGCGCCAACAGTTGCTCGACGATGGTGGCCGACTGCTGCGGCACATAGGCAAACGCCGGGCACGCAGCGGTGGTGGGAATGCCGGCCAGATCGATGTTGTCCTTGATCGCGAATGGCACGCCATACAGCGGCAGACTGTCGAGGTCACGACCGTCGAGGGCGGCGAGGTACGGCTCCAGTTCATCGACGCTGAGCAAGTGAATGAACAGGTGATAGTCGGGATTCAGCGCAGCGGCTTTTTCGCGCAATTGCAGCAGCAGTTGGCGCGGTGTGGTGTCGCCATTGCGATAGGCCTGGCGCAGTGCATCGAGTTGCAGATTCATCGGTTGATCCTTATAAAAATGGCTTCAGTCGAGTTCCAGCACCACCACCCGTTGTCCGGCGCGCACCGCCGAACCGGGTTGCACGCGGATCTCTCGCACCACACCGGCCAGCGGCGCGAGCACAGGGATTTCCATCTTCATCGACTCGAGAATCACCAGCACGTCGCCCGCCGCGACACGCTGGCCGGCCTCGACCTGCACCTGCCAGAGATTGCCGGCGATGTGGCTGTCGACGCTGTGTTCACCGCTTTCCAGCGGTGCTTCTTCGCTGGCGTCAGGCACGGCTTCTTCACTGTCGAAATGCGCTTGGCCGCTGGCGATCCAGCGTTCGCGTTCAGCCTTGAACGCGCCCTGTTGCTGCGCGCGGAAGGCGCTGATGCCCGCGGCTTCCTGACTGAGAAATGCCTGATAGTCGGCGAGGTTGAGCTGGCTGTGTTCGATGTTCAGATCAAAGCGCCCAAGGGGGAAATCGCGGCGAATGCGCAGCAGTTCTTCGGCGCTGACCGGGTAGAAACGGATCTGATCGAAGAAGCGCAGCAGCCACGGTTTGCCGTCGAACGCGGCGACTTCGCGATAGCGATTCCACATCTGCAGGGTGCGCCCGACAAACTGATAACCGCCCGGGCCTTCCATGCCGTACACGCACATGTAGGCGCCGCCGATGCCGACCGAATTCTCGGCGGTCCAGGTACGTGCCGGGTTGTACTTGGTGGTCACCAGACGATGACGCGGGTCGAGCGGCGTGGCCACCGGCGCGCCGAGATAGACGTCGCCAAGGCCCATCACCAGATAGCTCGCATCGAACACCGTGCGCTGCACTTCGTCGAGATTCGGCAGGTCGTTGATGCGCCGGATGAACTCCAGATTGCTCGGGCACCACGGCGCGTCCTTGCGCACGGTGGTCATGTATTTCTCGATCGCCAACTGACAGGCCGGGTCGTCCCACGACAGCGGCAAGTGCACGATGCGCGAAGGCACCTGCAAGTCCTTGGCGGCGCACACCGCGTCCCATTCGCCAGCGATGGTGCCGAGCAGATCGGCCAGCGGCAGTTGCTCGGGCTGGTAGTGCACTTGCAGCGAGCGAATGCCCGGGGTGAGGTCGATCACCCCATGCAGGGCCTGGCTTTCCAGCGCCTGCATCAGCGCGTGGGCGCGAAAGCGCAGGACCAGATCAAGCTCCGGCGCGCCGATCTCCAGCAGTAAATGAGTGTCGCCAGAAACCCGCCCGACAAGCCGCCGATCCCCCTGACCCAACTCAAGAACCACAGGCGACACAATCCCTTGTGGGAGCTGGCTTGCCAGCGATGAAGTTGATGCGGTGTCAGATCGGGCACCATCGCTGGCAAGCCAGCTCCCACAGGGTGCATCCCATTTCAGGGCGAGATCGCGGGCGGTGCCGAGGTCGACGGGAATGAACTGAATTTTATCGCCCGCCTTGAGCTGCCCCAGCTGCCACAGGTCCGCCTCAATCACCGTCACCGGGCAGACAAACCCACCCAGGCTCGGGCCATCCGGGCCGAGAATCACCGGCATGTCGCCAGTGAAGTCCACCGCACCAATCGCATACGGATTGTCATGGATGTTCGACGGGTGCAGACCCGCTTCACCGCCATCCTCACGCACCCACTCAGGCTTCGGTCCGATCAGGCGCACGCCGGTGCGGCTGGAATTGAAGTGCACTTCCCACTGGGTCGCGAAGAACGTGGCGATGTAGTTTTCGCTGAAGTATTCCGGTGCGCCGTGCGGACCGTAGATCACCCGGATCTGGCGCACGCTCGGCAGCGTGGTGATGTGCTGTTCGGCCAGTTGCTGGCCGGCGCTGCGCTCGGTCAATGCCGGCACATGCAAGACGTCACCGGCCCTTAACGCCCGTCCGCCATGCCCGCCGAACTGGCCGAGAGTGAAGGTACTTTTGCTGCCCAGATAATCCGGCACCTGCAAACCACCGCGCAGGCACAGATAACTGCGCGCGCCGGCGCCGCTGATGCTGCCCAGTTGCAATGTCGCGCCGGCCGGGATCAGCAGCGCGGTGTTCATCGGCACCGGTTCAGCGTCAAGGGTCAAGGCAATCGGCGCGCCGGTCACCGCGACCACCGCGTCACAATTGAAGCGCAGGATCGGCCCGCTCATGGTGATTTCCAGTGCGGCGGCGCCTTGTTCATTGCCGAGCAGGCGATTGCCCAGACGCAGCGCTCGGCTGTCCATCGGCCCCGAGGGTGGCACGCCGACGGCCCAGTAACCGAGGCGGCCGGGATAGTCCTGCACGCTGGTCTGCGTGCCGGCGCTGAGCACTTCGAAGGTATTGGCGTGATAGAGCAGATTTTCCAGGCAACGGGTCCACGGCTGGCCGCTGGCGAATGGAGTATCGAGGAGAATCTGCCGCAGGTAATCGCGGTTGGTTTCCACGCCATACAGCAGGCTATCGCCCAGTGCCTGATGGAGTTCGGCGCGAGCCTGTTCGCGGCTCGGCGCCCAAGCGATGAGCTTGGCAATCATCGGGTCGAAATACGGCGGGATTTCCACACCGGCTTCGACCCAGGTGTCGATGCGCAACTCAACGCCGTTGGCTGGCGGAAACTGCACAGCGGTCAGCAGGCCCGGGCTCGGCTGGAAATCACGCCCCGGATCTTCCGCGTACAGACGTGCCTGAATCGCATGGCCCTGCGGTTCCAGGCCTTGATACAACTCGTTCAGCGGCGGCAGATCACCGGCGGCCAACTCGATCATCCAGCGCACCAGATCCACGTCCCACACCAGTTCGGTGACGCCGTGCTCGACCTGCAAGCGCGTGTTCACTTCGAGAAAATAGAAGCGCTGGCCCTCGCTGTCGAAAACGAATTCGACGGTGCCGGCGCTGCGGTAATTCACCGCTTGCGCCAGTTTGATCGCCGCTGCGCACAGCTCATCGGCCATGCCTTCTGGCAGGTTTGGCGCCGGGGTTTCTTCGAGGACTTTCTGGTTGCGCCGCTGCACCGAACAGTCGCGCACACCGAGAGCGATGACTTCACCGCAGCCGTCGCCGAACACTTGCACTTCCAGATGCCGCGCGCGTTCGATGTACTTCTCGATGAACACCCCGGCGTCGCTGAAGTTGTTCTCACCGAGGCGTTTCACCGCTTCGAATGATTCGCTCAATTCACTGGCGCTGCGGCACACGCGCATGCCGATGCCACCACCGCCAGCGGTGCTTTTCAGCATCACCGGGTAGCCGACCTGTTCGGCGGCACTCAGCGCGCAATCGAGGCTGTCGAGCAGGTCGGTGCCTTCGAGCATCGGTACGCCGTGCTGTCTGGCCAATGCGCGAGCAGTGTGCTTGAGGCCGAACACCCGCAATTGCTCCGGCGTCGGGCCGATGAAGGCGATGCCCTGCGCTTCGCAGGCTTCGGCGAACGCTGCGTTTTCCGAGAGAAATCCGTAGCCGGGATGAATCGCCGTGGCGCCGCTTTGTTTGGCGATAGCGAGGATTTTATCGACGGCCAGATACGTCGCGGACGCCGCGCCTTCGCCGAGGCTGTACGCTTCAGCGGCCTGGGAGATGTGCAGGCTGGCAGCATCGGCTTCTGAGTACACGGCGACGCCTTGGGCCTTCAGCACGTTGATCGTGCGCAGGATGCGACAGGCAATCGCGCCACGGTTGGCGATCAGGATTTTTTCGAACATGGCATAACCCCTGAAGGGGGAGCGGGCCGTCCCGCTGTTTTTCGACAGACATCCGGGCCGTCCCGGATGGAAAAAACACACTTCACTCAAACCCACCACAAACTCCTGTGGGAGCTGGCTTGCCAGCGATGAGGTCGGCACATCCAACATTGTTGGTGACTGAAACACCGCAATCGCTGGCAAGCCAGCTCCCACAGGACTATCAGTGCCTTGAAGGTTTCAGGCACTGCCCGGAACGCGCCTGGCACAGGGCAAAAAGCCAACGGCGTAAACGGCTGATGGTCAGTTCCATACGAGCAACTCCGCCGGGGTCGGGTTGTAGGCATTGCACGGGTTGTTCAACTGCGGGCAGTTGGAAATCAGCACGATCACGTCCATCTCGGCGCGCAAGTCGACATACTTGCCCGGCGCCGAAATACCGTCCTCGAAAGTCAGCCCGCCGTCCGCCGTCACTGGCACGTTCATGAAGAAATTGATGTTCGGCCCGATGTCGCTCTTGCTCAATCGGCCGTCGTGGGCGCAGGCGCGCAGGTAGTTGTCGCGGCAGCTGTGCATGTAGCGTTTTTCCAGGGCGTAGCGCACGGTGTTGCTCTCTTGCGCGCAGGCGCCGCCGAGGGTGTCGTGGCGCCCGCAGGTGTCGGCAACGATGGTCAGCATCGGCTGGCCGAGGTTGGAATACAGCACGCTGCCGGTGCTCAGGTAGACGCTGTTCTGCCGGCGCAAGGTGCGTTGCACGTCGTAGCGTTCCTTCGGGTTGGCGAGGCTGTAGAACAAAGTGTCGACTGCCTGATTGCCTTCCAGATCGAGGATGCGCAGGGTCTGCCCGGCCTTGACCTCCATCAGCCAGGGCTCGCCGGCGGGAATGGTCGCGCGGTAGATCGCGCTGTCGGCTTGCTTGTGCGAAGTGGCGATTGCGAGTGACATGGCAGCGATCCTCAGGCGAACAAACGGTCGGTGTTGATAAAGCCGCGCTCGTTTTCCGGGCGCGAAGTGCGGCAGTGTTCGGCGACGCTGGCGTCGGCGTTCATCCAGCTCAGCTTCAAGGGTTTCGGGGCGTATTCGGGTGACGGGTCCATCGGATGTTGCAGGGCGGTGAGCACCACCAGGGTGTCCATCGGCGCGTACAACTCGATGTAGTCACCTGCCTTCGAATTGCCCTCGACGAAGTGGAAACGCCCGGCCTCATCGACGTTCACGCGGCTGAACAGATTCAGGGTCATCAGCAGGTCGGACAGGCCCAGGCCCCACTTGCCGAGTTCCACCAGCAGGTTGTCGGTGCCGTTGCGAAAGAAGCCGTTGCGCAGTTCCTGGTAGCGGCCCTGGCCGTACTTTTCGGCGACTTCCTGTGCGCAAAGCACACCGCCGAGGCTGTCGCTCCAACCGCAGGTGTCGCCGGTGATCGCGGCGAGTACGCGGCCCATGTCCGAGTACAGGCAGTGGCCGGCGGTGAGCTTGGCGGTGTGTTGGCATTTGAGGCTGTCGGGCAGGTTCAGCCGCTCGGTTTTTTCATGGGCATTGAGCAAGGTCAGGCTGGCATTGGCGCCGCCGCGCAGGTCGGTCAGGCGCAGCAATTGGCCGCGCTTGAGCACGAACGAACGGTGGCCGCCGCCCGGCAGCAGTTCTTCAGCGAAGGGTGGGAAGAGTTGGATTGAATCAGTCATTGCAGCAGTCCTCTCAAGCAGTGCGAAGGGTGCCCGCCAGCGGCAGCGGCAGGGCCTCGACGGCGGCGCGCTGGGCGCGGCGGTCGCTGTTCAACGGGATGTCGTAAGTGATGCGGGCGCCATAGGCGCCGGGGGCGTGCGGGTCGAGGCGCACCTTGTCGAACACCAGCAGACGCGTGCCGAGGCTGAAGCCTTCGGACAGGTCGTGGGTGACCATGAACACCGTCAGTTGCGTCTCGCGCCACAGCTCCAGCAGCAGCGCGTGCATGTCTTTGCGAATGCCCGGATCGAGTGCGCCGAACGGCTCGTCGAGCAGCAACACGCGCGGCTTCATGATCAGCGCCTGGGCGATGGCCAAGCGTTGCTGCATGCCGCCGGACAGCTGTGCCGGGTACTTGTCCAGCGCATGGCCGAGCCCGACCTTGCTCAGCAGGGCTGCAGCCTGCTCGCGCGCCTCGCGTTTGGCGTTGCCGAACAGTCGGCCGAGCAAGGGCGCGCGCGGCAATTCGAGACCGAGGGCGACGTTGTCGAGCACGCTCAGATGTGGGAACACCGAGTAGCGCTGAAAGACCACGCCACGGCTGGCATCCGGTTCGCCGGCCAAGGGCTGGCCGTCGAGCAGAATCTCCCCGCGACTGGCGCTTTCCTGGCCGAGCAACAGGCGCAGGAAGGTCGATTTGCCGCAACCGGAGGCGCCGACCAAGGTGCAGAACTCGCCTTCGTTGACGTTCAGGTTCAAGCCTTCCAGAACCACTTGATCGGCGTACTGCTGCCAGACGTTTTTTACTGTGATGAAGCTCATTTCGCCGCTCCCTCGTACCAAGGGAAAGCGCGCTGGGTCAGCTGTTTCAAGCCCCAGTCCATCAGCCAGGCGAGCAGGGTGATCCACACCACGTAGGGCAGGATCACATCCATCGCCAGGTAGCGCCGCACCAGAAAGATCCGGTAGCCGAGGCCATCGGTGGAAGCGATCGCTTCGGCAGCAATCAGGAACAGCCACGCCGAACCGAGCATCAAGCGCAGCGAGATCAGCAAGCGCGGCAACAACTGCGGCAATACCACGCGCAGCATCAGTGTCCAGGTCGAGGCGCCGAGGGTCTGCGCCTTGATCAGCAGTTCGACCGGAATGTCGCGGGCACGCTGTTCCAGATCTCGGGCCAGCGCCGGGGTGATGCCGATTACGATCAGCATGACTTTCGATAACTCGCCCAGGCCGAAGACGATGAACAGAATCGGCAGGATCGCCAGCGGCGGCACCATCGACAGCACCGTCAGCAACGGCGACAACGGCGCGCCGAACAGCGGCAGGGTGCCCGCCGCGATACCGAGGCAAAGACCCGCCAGCGCCGCGATGCCGAGGCCGATGGCCAAACGGAGCAGACTCGACGCGGTGTCTTGCCACAACAGATATTCACCGGTGCGGCTGTCGGCGTTGAAGGCCAGGCGTTTTACCGCGTCGCTCATCTGCACGGCGCTGGGCAGCAGTTTGTCGTTGGGGTTGTCCGCCAGGCGCTCGGCCGAGCCTGTGAAGTAGGCGAACAGCACCAGCGCGAACGGCAGGATCACCAGCAACAGGCGACTCGGGCGATCAGGGTGGCGATTGATCAGGGGCATGGCCAAATCCTCCGTGGCTTACAGCTTGGCGTCGGCGGCCATCTGCACGTAGGTCGGATCGAAACGCAGCTTGAGATTGGCGGTGTCGCCGCTGGTCACGCCGTTGGCGAAGGACATGCCCACCGCGCTCGGGTCCTTCGCGCCTTCGCCGAGCAGACCATGCTCGAAGGAGAATTCGGCGACATTGCGCATGGTGTCCGGCAGTTGTTTGCTGGTGGCGAAATTCAGCGCTTCGCTCGGCGTGGCGAACAGTTTTGTGGTGTCCAGTTGCGCCTGGAAGCCGGCGAGATCAGTTCCCGAGGCCTTGGCCATGTGCTCCAGCGCAGCTTTGCTCGCGGCACTTTTCGCGTTCATCAAAGCGACCACTTCGAACCACGCCCCGGTCAGCGCTTTGCCCAGCGCCGGGTTGTCTTTGAGGGTGGCGCTGTTGACCACCATCATGTCCATTATCTCGCCGGGGATCTGGCTGGAATTGAACACTTCGGTGACGCCGGGTTTGGCTTTGATATCCGAGAGCATCGGGTTCCAGGTGGTCACGGCGTTGACGTCGTCGGTGTTGAACGCGGCGGCAATGTCGGCGTCGGAGGTGTTGACGACCTTCAGGTCTTTCTCGGTCAGGTCCACCGAGTCCAGTGCCCG
This sequence comes from Pseudomonas sp. LW8, assembly GCF_041956865.1. Taxonomy (NCBI): domain Bacteria; kingdom Pseudomonadati; phylum Pseudomonadota; class Gammaproteobacteria; order Pseudomonadales; family Pseudomonadaceae; genus Pseudomonas; species Pseudomonas sp. LW8. The sequence continues at coordinate 1,335,705 of NZ_CP168138.1, forward strand.
GGCCAGCAGGTAATGCGAGACCGACAGTTCGACCAGATTGACGTCCATGCCTTTCAGATCGGCGACTTTTTTACCTTCGCCTTTGAGCACGATGCCGTCGTTGCCGTTGGAGAAATCGCTGACGATCAGCGCGGTGCTGTCGACACCACCGGCAGCCGGAATGGTCAGCGCATCCATGTTGGTCATGGTGCAGCCGTCGAACTGGCCGGCGGTGTACTGGTTGATCGATTCGACGTAGTCGTTGAGCTGCACGACGTCGATCTTGATACCGTATTTCTTCGCCCATTTGTCGACGATGCCCTGGCTGCCAGCGTATTCCCATGGCATCCAGCCGGCGTAGATCGTCCAGCACACGCTGAAGTGGTCTTTCTGGGCGGCGGAAGATTGCGTGCTGATGAGCGCGGCGAAGGCGGCGGCGAGCAGGGCGGGGAAACGTAGTCGGATCATTGCGGATTCTCCAGTTGATCGAGGGCGGACAGGAAGGCAACGCGGCACCGCGAACGGTGGCTTGTCTCCCGGGCTTTTGTCCCGCCGTGTAACCTCAACTGGAGGTCGCCAACTCTCGGACCAGCCACTCGCGATTGCGAGCCGGAACCCTAGTCAGCCATTGCAAATTGTGGTGCCGCGAACCTGTGATGACTCCTGCACGGGTTTGCTAAAGCGAGAGGCGTGCCAAGTCGGGCCGAGGCCTCTGCGGCGGGGATCTGCTGGATTGCCGAGGTGAGCGGGGCGAGCGACAGCGCATCGTGGTGGTGCGTGGTTGCACCGTCATGCAGCGCGTTTACGCATCACTGATCGCTGATTTTGCGGATAAACAAGATTTCATAATCACTTGTTTCAACTTGTTGCAGGAACGCACCAGATTCCGAAACCGCTGTCTGATTCTTCGACAGTCACGCAATTGCTGACGGTCGCCTGCCAGCGTCGCTGGTGTGGCCAACCCGCGGTCCAGGAGGCCGCCATGTATCGCCGAATCGTACTGCTTGCCGTGATGCTTTTTTCCCTTGGCGGATGCGTTCCTTATTCCTATGGAGACAGCTACTACAGGTCAGAGGTCTACACATCACCCGCACCGGCCTATTACAGCGGTGGCGGCTCCTATTACCGCAGCGGCGGCACCTATTACACCCAGCCGCGGTACTACCAGCAACCGCGTTATTACCAGGCGCCGCGGCACTACCAACCGGCCCCGCGTTACTACGAAAGCCGTCGCTGGCACGGCAATGATCGCGGACGCTGGGACGGCCACCGTCGCGGCGGTTGGGACAATGACCACCGCGGTCGCGGCAACTATGATCGCCACAGCGGTCGGCGTGACTACAACGGCCGTGGCAACCGCTGGTAAATCACCGCAACGAACAAGCGGCGCATCAAGCGCCGCTTTTTTTTGCCCGTCGAAAAGTCCTTTCGTTGGCCATCTCCTAGGACAATCCCGGAAGCGTCCTACAGTTTCATTTCGTGGTGTTTGTTAGCGTTCGTGGATGCCGAACGAGGCGAGCAATCCTCAGCTCGATAGCGGCGAAAAATGGACGTTCAGCGCTATGAAGCTACTGGTTATTCATCAAAATTTTCCCGGTCAGTTCCGTCATGTGGTGCTGGCAGCGCTGGAGCGCGGTGATGAGGTTATGGCGATAGGTCGGGACACTGCACCGGGCGTCGCCGGGGTGGAAATCCATCGATATCGAGCGACGGGGCGAGCGCCCGGCAATATTCACCCGTATCTGATCCGCTACGAACAAGCGGTGATCGACGGGCAGAAAGTTTTTGAAATCCTGGGCAGGCTGAAACGTTCGGGCTATCTGCCAGACGTGATTCTTGCTCATCCCGGATGGGGAGAGACGCTGTTTGCCAAGGACGTCTATGCCGATACGCCGCTGATTCACTATTGCGAGTATTACTATCGAGCGCAGGGCGCCGATTGCGGGTTCGACCCTGAATACCGTCGAGCCGCAAGGGAGTCGTCACGGCTGCGGGTGCTCAACTCGCTGCATCTGTTGAATCTTCAACAATGCGATATCGCAATCGCGCCTACGCAGTGGCAGCGCAGCCTGTTTCCGGCCGCTTACCGGTCGGCGATTCGGGTCATTCACGAAGGTGTGATTCAAAATTCTGACCTGGCGAAAGTCGGGGCAGTCAGACTGCCCAATGGAATCGAGCTCAAAGCCGGACAGCCTATCGTTACCTATGTCGCCAGAAACCTTGAGCCTTATCGCGGCTTTCACAGTTTCATGCGAGCTATTCCGCTTATTCAGGCCGAGTGCCCCGATGCGCAGATCATCGTGGTTGGCGGTGATGGCGTCAGTTATGGGAGTAGGCCGGTCGGGTACCCGGATTGGCGCAGCAGGATGGAGGCGGAGGTCAGTTTCGATCACTCCAGAGTGCATTTCACAGGGAAACTTCCTTACCAGACTTACCGTGCGGTTCTCGCATGTTCCAAAGTCCATGTCTATTTGACGTATCCGTTTGTCTTGTCGTGGTCGTTACTGGAGGCGATGGCGTCCGGTTGTGTGGTTGTTGCGTCGGATACGGCTCCGGTAAGGGAAGTCATTGTCGAGGGGGCTAATGGAATATTGGTGGATTTCTTTGACCATCAAGAAATTGCCAGAAGTGTAAGCAAGGTTTTGAAGTCGGCAGGTGAGTACGGTGGTCTTGCCAGCGCCGCGAAGTTGACGGCAGGTCGGTTCAGTGTGGAATCGGGCGTGAGCCAATATTTTGAGGTTTTTGCAAGCGCGATATCCGGGCATAGCGACATACCAACCGTTCCGCAGTTTGAGCGGGAGGTTTGAAATGTCCAGGAAGTCGCGTAAGCAGGCGATCAAGTGGTTTAAAAGGTTGTTGAAGTATGGATTGTTCTTTTATGTCTGTTACTGCGTAGCGGAATTTTATATTCGCAAAGAACAAACTGCCGAGTCGGCGGCTATTCACCAGGCAAACGAGAAAGCTTGCCAGAACAAGCTGGCGAGCATGCAGCAAGTGCCGATATTAGGCGGCGCCTATATAGATAAGACGCTGGTCCCTGAGTTTTACGTAGGCATGCCTGAAATGGTCAACAAGAAAGCGTGTCTGGCGATTGCTCTGAAGGGGCTTTTCTGGTGGACCGGGACGGGGCTGCACCGGTACCAGGATCAGCGCGCAGAGTCGATCCCCAAAAGTTGGCGGCTCTATAAATTGAACGCCGGACTTTTTACCAGGAAAGAAACCACCGAACCCCATGAGCGGGGTTATCGGCACGTCAACTGGCCGGATGAGTTGATTGTGAAACTAAAGAATTATCCGGGGCTGGAGATTTGGCTCGATGCACCTCCGCCGCATTTCAAGAATGAAGATTCGGTTAGAACGTTTGTCATTACTGGCTGGCCGCGGCGAGATGGAACCCCTCGGTTGATCAACTGTGACGGCTTGATTCGCCCGGCTTCGGAGGAAAAGCTGACTGACGAGAAACTGGCAAGGTTCAGCAGAACTGAATTGGAAAATCTTGATTTCGACAAACTGAATTTCTTCTGCGCTATCAATCTGGATAACTTCGACTTCGCTGGTGGGCACGGTGGCGTAAAACTCGGATTAGCGTCATTACGCGAAGCACCTGAGATGCTCAAGTATCTCAGTGGTTATCTTTCACGGGCTGTTATTACAAGGAAGTAACAATGAGTTATGTTTTTAGCGACATGGAAAAATCAGAGATTTTCAACGCGGCTAATATTTGCAAAGGAATGAGGCTGAGCTCAAAACGAATTCAGTACGATGCGCTGAAAATAGCAGGGGCAAGCTGCGCCCCCCTGTACCAAAAGCTATTCGACATTATTGGTGAAAAAGTTTCTGACGTTGTAACTGCCGATAAAGAGGCCGGAGAAGTGCTGAAAAGCGCCAGACTCTGGCTTGCCGTGGCCATTGATGCCAACGGTGGAAACGGTGCCTACTCTGCCCTGATTCGTGGTTACACCTCCCGCCAGGGTGAACTCAGACTGAATACAATTTTCAGTGAAGACCTGATGCAGCTTTCATCCAACCAGGTTGCCGTCAATTTCATCAATACCCTGATCAACGGATCCCTTGCCGGTCAACTGGCACCCTGGACTGTTCCGTCAATCAGCCAGATCGCAGAAATCGACGCCAGCGCGATTGGCGAGGCCCTGTTCAAGGAGGTTTGCGGGGAGGACGATACCGCCGTGAAACGCAATGCCGGCTGGTCTGGAACAGTCGGATTCAGCCTGTTGGGCGGTAAACCTCCCTATGAAACGTGGAGACTGATCTCTGCTGGCGACCCGAATGCGGAAGATGACGGCCCACCCACTCAGGCAAAACCCAACCGGCTCGACGACTATAAAAACATTCTCTTCGCCATCGACGCCTACAGCGTCGGCCTGCGAGCGGCGATCAGTAATTTCGGCGTCAATCCACTGCAAAGTCTGCTTTCAGTGGTTCCGGAGCAAATCAATATCGCGCTGGCCAGTGGCAGTGTGAATCCGCTGATTCAGCATGTAGTCAAAGGCACGCCCGTTGCCGCCGTGGTCGAGCTGATCTTGCGCTACGGCCAGAACGAATTTCTCGACATGTTCAAGCGCACTTACGACGGCGATTCTGCTGCCATACCCACTACCAACGACACTTTCGCCAGCAACGCTTACGCCTTCTTCTCGGCATTCTCCCCAGAGCAGTCGCAAAGCATCGTCACCCGGACAATAAGCGAGTTCGGCAATGCCAATGCATGGGCGAAACTGGCAGCCGAGGCGACGCCGCTCGGTCTGGCGTTGCGCAACTCTTTGCAGCAACTCAGTGAAGTCGTCATAGAGCGAGCCGACGGTTATCCCGACCGCAACCTCGAGCTTTACGATCCGCACACTGGCGAAGGCTTTATCACCGCGCAGTGGCTGGCGGATCGTGCGCAGATGCTCGCCCGTTTGATTGCCCGAACCCAAGGCTCGTTTGGAGAACACTCGCTGCAGCAGTTTTCCTACTCCGATCTCGCCTCCGGCAAACAGGCGCCGATGACCACCGGAGTGCTGAACTCGTTGGCCATGTTCGGTGATGACGGCGGGCGATCTTTCGCTGGTGGCGCCAATGCCGATCATCTGTATGGCGGCGAGGGCAATGACTCCATCGATGGGATGGCCGGTCACGATGTCATTGAAGGTGGTCGCGGCAATGACTCGCTAACCGGAGGTGACGGCAATGATGTGTTGTACGGGATGGCCGGTGATGATGTTCTGATCGGAGGAAAGGGGAACGATTCTTTGATCGGGGGCGAAGGCAACGACCGTTATGAATTCGCCAGCGGCGATGGCCTCGACGAGATTCTTGATGCCAATGCCAATGGGCAGCTGTGGATCAATGGCGCACCGATTCCCGCACTCAAACGCCGCGCGCCTCTGAGCAACATCTGGTCTACCGAGAATCGGTCCATCACCCTGGCGCTTGTTGAAAACACCCTCAACATCAAATACGGCCAGGGCGATCTGGTGGTGATCAAAAACTTCCAGCCCGGGATGCTTGGCATCCGCCTCCCTGAATACGAGGGGCAGCCGCTCACTGCTGCGGATCTGACGCTTCAGGGCGACTGGAAAGCCAAAGACGCCGATCCCACTGTCCCCGGCGATCAGCCCTCCTTTGATGAGCTGGGCAACGTGGTGCTGCTGCCCAAGGTCAAACAGCGCAACAAGGCCGACGTACTTTACGGTTCCGCCGCAGACGACGTCATTCTCGGCCTGGGCGGTTCTGATCGATTGTTCGGCAAGGCTGGAGACGATCGGTTATTCGGCGACAAGCAGACGACGCTCGAAAATGCTATGGCCGACGGTGACGCCAAGGGCAAGGCAAGTCGCGGAGACTGGCTCGACGGCGGGCAAGGTGACGATTTGCTTATCGGTACGGCATCCCGAGATGTTCTGCTCGGTGGCAATGACCGGGATACCTTGATCGGTGGTGCTGGCGACGATGTGTTATCCGGAGACGAAACCACCGGTGCGCTGGAGCAGGGTTGGGCGGTCAAACACGCTACCTTCACTATTGCTGGCGGTGTGACGAGTCACCGAACGGTCTTTTCAAAGGCCTCGATAAACAGTGCCTCCGAGGGCGGTGACGACGTGCTGTACGGTCAGGGTGGCAAGGACTTTATCGACGGCGGCTGGGGGGAGGACCTGCTTGACGGCGGAGCTGACAACGATTTTCTCAAAGGCGATCAAGGTAACGACACCCTGACCGGTGGCAGCGGCAACGACGTGATGCTTGGTGACAACCTCGATTGGGGCGGTGGCCTGCCCAGCAGACACCATGGCAACGATGTGCTGGACGGCGGCAGTGGTGATGATTCACTCGGCGGTAACGGTGGCAGCGACGCTTTGTATGGCGGCCCTGGCAACGACATTTTGCAGGGTGATGACGGCGTACTGGACGGCGTCGAAGGCGATGCCGCGCATTTTTTTGGCGATGATCTGCTGGACGGTGGCCTCGGCGATGACACGCTCTGGGGCGGCGGTGGCGATGATTTGCTCTTCGGCGGCGAAGGCCATGACGATCTGATCGGCGACAGCCCTGACCATCCGGTTCGTTATCACGGCAACGACTTTCTCGATGGCGGCGCGGGGAATGACACCCTGCGCGGCATGGGTGGCGCGGATACGCTGGTGGGTGGCGCAGGGGCTGATTTCCTCGATGGCGATGTGTCTGACCTGCAACCGGGCGGGAGCAACAACGACGTGCTTCAGGGCGGCGAAGGAAACGATACGTTACAGGGTGGTTTCGGTGCCGACACGCTGTACGGCGGCGCGGGTGACGACATCCTTGCCGGCGATTACGAAAACAGCGCTGAGGCCGAGCAGAATGCCGATTATCTACACGGTGGCTCAGGTAACGACACGTTGCTCGGTGGCGTCGGCAACGACACATTGCTGGGCGGAGAGGGGACGGACTACCTTCGCGGCGATTCTGGCGACAACGTGTTTGATGGCGGTCCAGGTGCTGACGTGCTGGATGGCATGGATGGCGCCGACATCTACTATTTCGGCGCTGGCGACGGCCTGGATATCGTCACCGATGCCGGCGGCCGCAACATCATCAGGTTCGGTGCAGGGTTTTGCGCGCAAAGCCTGAAGGCCGACGTTATCGAAGTTACCGTCGGCACGGTTTTGCGACTGGCCAATGGCACGGGCGACGCGATACTCATCAAGAATCACGAGCGGTGGAAGGATTCCACATTCAATTTCAGCGACGGCGTGGTACTTGATTACGCAGATGTCCTGCGCAAAACATTGCCACCGATAGAGATGTCCGAGCCACCCGTACCGGAACCTGTCACCGCCCCGGCAACCCCTGAAAGCAAAGTTGTGGATCCGGTTAAGCCAGACGATGGAACCGCTGCGGCGCAAGGCCTGGTGGCATCTGTTCAAGCGGTCAACTGGACCGATGAGTTCCTCGCGCAAATCAAGTCAAAACGCTCCGCCCGCAGACACGCCACAGGTTTTACCTTGAATGAGGAAGGCGTCTGGGTTCGCAGCCATATCACTACCAGCGACACCGGTTACACCACTCACACCGAGCTGATCGATGGCAGCGTCGAAGCGGGGACACTGTCTGAAACGCCGCCATGGATGAAGGTTGATGCAGGGCACGCCGTGGTCAGTGAAAGGCAGTCGACAACCACAACCCGTGTCGAACATAAACCGGTGAAAGCCGAGGGAGCAATGCCTTCCTCTGCTCAGGCGCCTCGCTATTATCGATCCGGTTCGGCCAACGGGTTTTCATTCAATACGGGCGACGTATTGGTTGAGGGCCGAAAGGAATCCGGCGCGCTTGAAGGCTGGTACGTCTATCCGGCGGCAAGCTTCAGTTCGGGCGCAACAGTGCCCAAGGCGTTTCGCTGGGATGTCACAACTGAAACGATCAAACGCAAAATCGTCCATGGCAACGATGCCGGCGGGCGAGTCAACGTCGAAGTGGAAAACGTTTTCCACGGCGGCGCGGGAGACGATCTGATTGTCGCTTATGCAGGCTCCCCACTTGACTACGGCACTGTCGGCGACAGAACACCGGGCGCGTTTTTATCCGCAGGTGCAGGTGACGATACCTTGCTGGGCGCCGAGGGCGCCGACTATCTGGTCAGCGGGGCAGGGGATGACTGGCTTTACGGCGAAGACGGCGCCGACACCTACATCGTGCAAGCGCACGCCGCAGCGACCACCACGATTGCGGATGTGCCGAACCCTGTTTTCCACCGCGCAGAAGTAGGCGTAGCGGGGTGGAAAGATGAGTACGGATTGATCGATCAGGACACGGTCGTTCTTCCAGCAGATGCGCAGCGCGATGCACTGCAATTGAGCTGGAGTGCTGCGCTGATAGAGACCACCCATGTCGAGCTGGAGCCCAACCCGGATCGCGCGGCTTACCGCAACCCGCCGAGAGCGAAAATGCTTCATCCGACACTCGATATCCAATGGGGCGGGACACAGAAAGTCCGCATCGTCTGGCCCCACAGCGGTGAACTTGAGGGCGCCGGTATTGAGCTCGTCAAGTTCGCCGATGGGTCGGTCGCAAGTTTGAAGCAGCTCCTGGAATCAAGTCAGCTGGGACCTGCGCCCGAGACTTTTCATAAGGGTGTCATCGTCAACCATCCCACCTGTTCAACTTCCTTGCGAGACGGACGAGCGCTGCCACTCGTGGGCGGTCGCGGCAATGACACGATAAGCGGCGCGGGGGAGATCCGAGGGATGCAGGGGGATGACGTGCTCACGGGCAGCCCCGGGGATGATCTGCTGCTGGGTGGGCCGGGCAATGACACGCTGGCCGGCGGCGCGGGAAATGATATCTACCGATACGATGGCCTCGGCAGAGACGTGATCATCAACAACGGAGGCGGCCTGGACGGGATCGATTTTTCCGAGCGCATGCTGACGATCGACAACCTGAAGTTTCACCGTGAGCGTGATGATCTGGTGATCGTGGTCGACTACGGCATGGCACCGAAAATCCGGGTTTCCAGGCATTTTGCCGAAGGTGAAAACGCTATTGGCTTCATAAGAGTCAGCGAAGGAACAGCGACTCAAGACTACAGCGCGACGCAGATTGCCGAGCGCCTGCACCCGCTTCCGCCATTAAGGGATGTCGAGGATATTTTGATAAAGGGCGACGATGAAGCGCAGCGGGCCATGAAGGAATTCATTGAGTTCTACGGACTGAATGTCTGACAAGACGACCGATTGAGCCGGCCCGCGATGGCAATCCAGTCGCCATCGCGGGCCTCGCGTCACCTCAATACTGGGTCAGATCCGCCAACGGATGCCGTCCCTCCCAGACTTTATGAAAGTGTGCCTCGACCACCGCATCCGGCACGCTACTGATATCCGGCCAGTGCCAGTGCGGCTTCTGATCCTTGTCGATCAACCGCGCACGCACGCCTTCGCTGAATTCCGGATGGCGGCAGCAATTGAGGCTCAGGGTGTATTCCATCTGGAATACTTCGGCCAGCGACATGTGCCGCGCGCGGCTGATCTGTTCCCAGACCAGATGCGCGGTCAGCGGCGAGCCCTCGGTCATGGTTTTCGCCGCTCGGGCGATCAATGGATCGCTGCTGTCGCGGTGCAGACTGATGGCTTTCCACGCACAGGTGACGTCGCTGACGTCGAGCAGTTCGTCGATCAGCTGGCGACGCGGCAGCCACTGCGCTTCGGGCATTTGCTCAAGTGCCTCCTGCTGCAGAGCCTTGAGCAGGCTGTTGAGCTGCATGGCGGTCTGTTCCTGCCAGTTCAATTGCAGCAGGCCTTCGATCAATTGCGGTTGCTGTTCGTCGAGCAGGAAGCGATCGGCCAGGTCCAGATCCAGCGCATCACGGCCGTTGATGTGCGCGCCGGTCAGGCCGAGAAACAAGCCGAGCTTGCCCGGCAATCGGGCGAGAAGCCAACTGGCGCCGACGTCCGGATACAGTCCAATAGTGATTTCCGGCATCGCCAGACGGCTGCTCGGCGTGACGATCCGCGTGCTCGCGCCCTGCAACAGGCCCATGCCGCCACCGAGCACATAACCGTGACCCCAGCAGATCAGCGGTTTCGGATAGGTATGCAGGCTGTAATCGAGGCGGTATTCCGCGCTGAAAAACTGCGCGGCCAGCGGCGGGACTTCGCCGGGGTGAGCGCGGCAGGCTTCGACCAGGCTGCGCACCTCACCGCCGGCGCAGAAGGCTTTGGCGCCGTTGCCGCGCAGCAGCACGCAGACGATTTGCGGGTCATTGGCCCAGGCGTTCAATTTGTCGCTGAGGGCGTTGATCATCGACAGTGACAGCGCGTTCAACGATTTTTCGGCATCCAGGCTGGCGATGCCGATGCGTGCGCCGTCGGTGCCGGTAAGTTCTTCGAAGTGCAGATTCATCGTGACCTCGATCGGAAATTTGAGCGATCAGTATGATCGCTATGGGGGAAAGTGCCGGATCTGCGTCAGATCAATTGACAAGCGTGGTCGGCTTTCCTAGGGTTCGCCCCATTGTTTTTGCCGGAAATGACCATGACTGCTGACGACCGTATCAAACTCGAACCGAGCTGGAAGGAGGCACTGCGTGCTGAGTTCGACCAGCCTTACATGGCAGAGTTGCGCAGCTTTCTGCAGCAGGAGCGGGCAGCCGGCAAGGAGATCTATCCGCCGGGACCGCTGATTTTCAACGCACTGAACTCAACGCCGCTGGACAAGGTGAAAGTGGTGATCCTCGGCCAGGACCCGTACCACGGCCCGGGCCAGGCCCACGGTCTGTGTTTCTCGGTGCAACCGGGCGTGCCGGCGCCGCCGTCGCTGGTCAACATCTATAAAGAGCTGAAACGCGACCTCAATATCGACATTCCCAACCACGGCTACCTGCAGAGCTGGGCCGAACAGGGCGTGCTGCTGCTCAACACCACCATGACGGTTGAGCGCGCCAACGCCAACGCGCACAAGGACAAGGGCTGGCAACACTTCACCGACCGCATCATTGAGGTGGTCAGCGAGCGGCAGCCGCATCTGGTGTTCATGCTCTGGGGCGCCCATGCGCAGAGCAAGCAGAAGCTGATCGACGCGACCAAGCACCTGGTGCTGACCTCGGTGCATCCGTCGCCGTTGTCGGCCTATCGCGGGTTTTTGGGCTGTGGGCATTTCAGCCGGACCAACAAGTTTCTCGAACAGAATGGCGAAACGCCGATCGACTGGCGCTTGCCACCGATTTGATGTGTCGACCGGGTTGGCCCCTTCGCGAGCAGGCTCGCTCCCACAGGAATTGTGTGCAAGCCACAAACCCCCTGTGGGAGCGAGCCTGCTCGCGAAAAGAGCGACCCGATCTCGCAGACTTAGGCGGGATGACGATTCCAGTATTTGAACAACGGCTCCGCCAGAAACAGCACAAACAACAGCCGCATCACCTGCATCGCCGTCACCAGCGGCACCGACAGTTGCAGGGTCTCCGCCGTCAGACTCATTTCGGCAATCCCGCCCGGCATCATGCCCAGGGTCAGCGAACGCAGATCCAGATGGGTCAATGCACTCAAGCCCAGCGCCGCCAGCGACGCGATCAACATGGTCAGCGCCGTGCCGATCAACGTCCGGCCCATGAACGACGGCGCGCGGCGGAAGAACTGCCGATTGAAGTGACAGCCCAGACCGCTGCCAATCAGCCATTGGCCGATCTGACTGCCGCCATTGGGCAAACCGATGTGCAGATCCCACGTAATGCTCACCGCCGCACTGACCAGTAACGGCCCGAACAGCCATGGATTGGGTTGGCGCAGACGCTGCCAGAGCCAGGCAAGCAGGGCGCCCGCCGGAAACAGAATTGCCAGCCAGCGCCAATCGACGCTGCCTGCATGAGAAATCGGCGTGCCGTCACCGAGCAGATACTTGAACGCCGCCGGCACGCACAACACCACCACCAACACCCGCAGACTCTGCCCGGCCGCGACATGGCTGAGCAGTGCACCGTTACGCGCGCCGAGGTTGACCATCTCCCCGGAACCACCGGGCATGCTTGAGAAAAAAGCCGTGGCGCGATCCTCGCCGGTGCGGCGCATCAGCCACACGCCGACCACCGCCGACAGGCTGGTGACCAATGCACCGAAGAAGATCAAACCGAAATGACTGAGCACCTGTTCCATCACCAACGGGGTGAAGTGCAGGCCGATACCGATGCCGACGATCCACTGGCCGCACTTGCGCCCGCCAGGGATTTCCGCCAGTTGCCACGGCGTCAGGCAGCGCACCAGGATGATCGCCAGCAACGAGCCGACCATCCACGGTAGCGGCCAGCCGATCTGGCTGGCGATGAAACCGCCAAGCAGACCGACCAGCGGGGTGCCCCACCAGGCTTTCAGGGACAAGCGATCAAACATCGGCAATGACGCGCCGTGCCGCCGAACGTTTACGCCAGATGCGAATCAGCGGCATCAGCAGCATGATCGCGGTGAGGATCCAGCAACCGAAGGTGATCGGACTCGACCAGAGAATCTCCAGCGCGCCATTGGAGATCGACAGCGCGCGACGCAGGTTCTGCTCCATCAAGCCACCGAGGATGAAGCCCAGCAGCAGCGGCGACAGCGGGAAATCCAGCTTGCGCAGGATGTAACCGAAGATGCCGATACCGATCATCAGGAACAGATCGAAGGTGGTCGCGTGCACAGCGTAAACGCCGATCCCGGTGATGATCGCGATGATCGGCACCAGCGCCCAGTTCGGCACGGCGAGGATGCGAGTGAATACGCGGATCATTGGGATGTTGAGGATCACCAGCATCACGTTGGCGATGAACAACGACGCGATCAGACCCCAGACGATGTCCGGTTGCTGTTGGAACAGCAGTGGACCCGGGGTGATGTTGTACAGCGACAGCGCGCCGATCATCACCGCAGTGGTGCCCGAACCCGGAACGCCGAGGGTCAGCATCGGAACGAGAGCGCCGCACGCCGCGCCGCCGATTGCGGTCTCTGGCGCGGCCAGACCACGCGGATCACCTTCACCGAATTTGCCGCTGGTGCCAGCGATGCGCTTCTCGGTCATGTAGGCCACGGCACTGGCGAGCGTTGCGCCGGCACCGGGCAGCACGCCCATGATGAAACCGAGCACGCCGCAGCGCACGTTGACGACGAAAACCGACGCCGCTTCCTTGAAGTTGAACATCATCCGGCCGGTGGCTTTCACCGCTTCCTGGCCGTGGTGGGTCTTTTCCAGCAGCAGAAGGATTTCGCTGATCGAGAACAGACCCAGCACCAGCACGACGAACTGGATGCCGTCGGTCAGGTGAATGTTGTCGCCGGTGAAGCGGTACACGCCACTGTTGGCGTCGATGCCGACGGTGGAAAGGAACAGGCCGATCAGCGCCGCAATAAAGGTCTTCAATGGTCGATCACCGGCCATGCCGCCGAGACAGACAATCGCGAATACCATCAACACGAAGTATTCCGCCGGTCCGAAGGCAATCGCCCATTTCGCCAGCAGCGGCGCAAACAGGACCATGCCGCAGGTGGCGATGAACGCGCCGATGAACGAACTCCACGCCGACAGTGACAGCGCGACACCGGCCATGCCTTTGCGGGCCATAGGGTAGCCGTCGAGGGTGGTCATTACAGTCGAGGCTTCACCCGGAATGTTCAGCAGGATCGAGCTGATCCGGCCGCCGTATTCGCAGCCCAGATAGACCGCCGCGAGCAGGATCAGCGCCGACTCCGGCGGCAGGCCGAGTGCGAACGCGATCGGAATCAGCAACGCCACGCCATTGATCGGACCAAGGCCCGGCAACAGGCCGACGACGGTGCCGATCAGGGTGCCGCACAGTGCGGTCACCAGGTTGTACGGGCTCAGCGCGACGCCGAAGCCCTGACCCAAATAGCCAAGGGTATCCATATCAGTTCTCCAGGACGCTGAGCAGGCCGAGGGGCAGCGGAACATCCATCAAGCGATCGAACAGCAGATAGAGACCAACCGCCATCAGGCTGATGATGACCACGCTCGGCAGCCAGCGGCCGCCATAGAGACGGGCCATCGGTACGCCGGTAATGATGCTGGCCACGATGAAGCCAAGGGGTTCGAAGGTGCCGGCAAACACCAGCAACAACACCACGCACAGACCTATCTTGGTCAGGGTTTCGCGATCCAGCGGCGGCTCATCCGGGTTGTGTTTGATGGGTGCCGGGCGAACCACCATGTACAGCAGCGCCAGGCCCATCAGGCCGAGCATCAGCAGCGGAAAGGCGCGTGGGCCGACGGGTTCATAGGAAAAAGCCGCTTGGTACGGCCACGCCATCAGTGCCAGGCCGGCACACACCAGCAGCAACACCGAGGCGAAAATGCGTTGAATAAGCATGGGAGCTCCTGTGCTGCGTCCCCGCGTAGGAGACGCAGCCACTAGACAGAGACGATCACTGGATCAGGCCGAACTCTTTGGCCAGCACTTTGTAGTCGGCGACCTGCTTCTTCACGTAGGTGTCCAGTTCCGGGCCGGTCATGGCGAACGGGAACAGCTCACGCTGATCGCGCAGCTTGGCGAACTCGTCGGAAGCCAGCAGTTTGTCGAACGAGTCTTTCCACCAGGCGTAGTCTTCGTCGCTGACTTTTGGCCCGAGGTAGAAGCCGCGCACCACCGGCCAGACGATGTCGTAGCCTTGCTCGCGAGCGGTCGGGATGTCCTTCATTTCCGGTTCGTCGAGACGCTTGTCCGAGAACACCGCGAGCAGGCGCATGTCACCGCTCTGGATGTGCGGCATGGAGTCGGAGATGTCGGTACTGCCGACCTGGATGTGGCCGCCGAGCAGGGCCGTGGCGATCTCACCGCCGCCTTCGAGTGCCACATAACGCAGCTCGCGCGGGTTGATGCCGGCGGCCTTGGCGATCAGTGCGGTCTGCATCCAGTCCTGGCTGCCGACGGTGCCGCCGGAGCCGATAACCACCGAGCCTGGATCTTTCTTCAACGCCTGGACGAGATCGTCGAGGGTCTTGTAGGGCGAATCGCTTTTCACTGCGATGGCGCCGTAGCTGGTGCCGACGGCCGCGAGCCAGCGCACGTTGGTTTCATCGAAGCGGCCGAACTTGCCCTGGGCCAGGTTCAAAAGCGAACCGCTCGACCACGCGACCAGCGTGCCGGCATCCGCCGGACGTTGCGCGACCACCGCGTTGTACGCCACCGCGCCGACACCGCCGGGCATGTAGGTGACGCGCATCGGCTTGCTCAGCAACTTCTGGTTGACCAGTGCGCTCTGCACCAGTTTGCAGGTCAGGTCGAAACCACCGCCGGGGGAGGCGGGGGCGATGCATTCCGGACGTTTTGGCTCGGCCATGAGTTGGCCGGCAAACAGCATCGCGCCAGCGGCGAGAGCAACTTTACGCAGTGATACGTTCATTTGAGTCTCCAGAGGAGTTGTTGTTATGGATGGACCGAATGACCAAAGGGCAACGCGAAAACCTAGCGGCAGGCGCAGTTTTCTCGCGGCGCGCGCGCAACGACTGAAACAACGGAGGGGAAACTGGACTGCGGCGAGAAGCCGACGGTGCAACGGTGGAATCGAGCTAGGCGAGCAGGCATTACAGCCTCGGTGCGCATGGAGGGCATGCTGGGGTACTCCGTTATTGTTCTTATGAGTCGAAAACGCTTCATGGCGTTTTGCGTTGCGCTGTGTGGCGGCAGCGGCGACAGTCGAAACTGTCCGTGGGCCGACTCTAACCGGCTAACCTTTCAACAACCTTTCAGTTGTCTTTCACGGTTTTCGGGCTTCACAGCGGCGGTTGCGGCTGTAAACTCCGCGACAAAGCGTGGCGTTGGCCAACCCTGAACGAGGTAAAAAACCATGCGTGTCCTGCTCGTCGAAGACCATTTGCAACTGGCCGAAAGCGTCGCTCAGGCGCTCAAGAGCACCGGTCTGACGGTGGATGTGTTGCACGATGGCGTGGCCGCCGACCTGGCGTTGGGCAGCGAGGAATACGCCGTGGCGATCCTCGATGTCGGTCTGCCGCGCATGGACGGTTTCGAGGTGCTGGCGCGGCTGCGTGCTCGCGGCAAAAACCTGCCGGTGTTGATGCTGACTGCGCGCAGCGACGTCAAGGATCGCGTGCATGGCCTCAATCTCGGTGCTGACGACTACCTGGCCAAGCCGTTCGAACTGACGGAACTGGAAGCGCGGGTCAAAGCCTTGCTGCGCCGTAGTGTCCTGGGCGGCGAGCGTCAGCAGCGCTGTGGCGTGCTGGCTTACGACCTCGATACGCGGCGCTTCACCCTCGGCGACGAACTGCTGACCCTCACCTCACGCGAGCAAGCCGTCCTCGAAGCGTTGATCGCGCGGCCGGGGCGAGTGATGAGCAAGGAACAACTGGCCGCGCAGGTGTTCGGCCTCGATGAAGAAGCCAGCCCCGACGCCATCGAAATCTACGTGCACCGCTTGCGCAAGAAACTCGATGGCCAGTCCGTGGCCATCGTCACCTTCCGTGGCCTCGGCTATCTGCTGGAAAGCCGCGATGCATAAGCCCAGCAGCCTGCGCTGGCGGTTGCTGTGGAACCTTGGATGGTTGCTGGTGGTGCTGATGCTCGCCAGCGGCTTGAGCGCTTACTGGAACGGTCGCGAAGCCGCCGACACCGCGTATGACCGCACGCTGCTGGCCTCGGCACGCACCATCGCTGCCGGGTTGTCGCAGCGTGATGGCAGCCTCAGCGCCGATGTGCCTTACGTGGCGCTGGACACCTTCGCCTACGACAGCGCCGGGCGCATCTATTACCAGGTCAACGACATTCACCAGAAGCTGATTTCCGGCTACGAAAATCTTCCCGGGCCACCGCCCGGCACGCCGCGTACCGACAGCTATCCGGCGCTCGCGCGCTTTTACAACGCGAAGTACAACGGCCAGAACGTGCGTGTGGTCAGTCTGCTCAAGGCCGTAAGCGAGCCGAACATGAACGGCATGGCGGAAATCCGCGTGGCCGAAACCGACGAAGCGCGAGTCAGTATGGCGCGCAGTCTGGCGGCCGATACGTTGCTGCGCCTGGGCATGCTGGCCGTGGGTGCATTGCTGCTGGTGTGGTTCGCGGTGAGTGCGGCGTTGCGCCCGCTGGAGCGGTTAAGAACCGCTGTTGAGGAACGCCAGCCCGACGACTTGCGGCCACTGCCGTTGGTGGAAGTGCAGCATGAACTGGGACCCTTGGTCCGCGCGCTCAATCATTTCACCGAAAGGCTACGCGGCCAGTTCGAGCGGCAGGCGCAGTTCATCGCCGATGCCGCTCACGAGTTGCGCACGCCGCTGGCGGCACTCAAGGCACGCCTGGAATTGGGCCTGCGCTCGAACGAGCCGGAGACTTGGCGCACCACGCTGGAATCATCCGCACAAAGCACCGACCGCCTGACCCATCTGGCCAATCAGCTGCTGTCGCTGGCCCGTGTCGAAAACGGTGCGCGGGCGATTGCCGAGGGCGGCGCGCAGTTGCTCGATCTGAGTCAATTGGCCCGAGAGCTGGGCATGGCCATGGCGCCTTTGGCGCACAAGCGCGGCGTGGCGCTGGCGCTTGAAGCGGATGAACCGGTGTGGCTGCGCGGTGAGCCGACGCTGCTCAATGAGCTGCTGAGCAATCTGGTCGACAACGCGCTGGCGCATACGCCATCGGGCGGCAATGTGATTCTGCGGGTCACGGCCCCGGCGGTGCTTGAGGTTGAGGACGACGGGCCAGGCATCCCGCTGCACGAGCGTGATCGAGTGTTCGAACGGTTTTATCGGCGCAATCAGCAGGTTGCCGGTTCAGGTCTGGGCTTGGCGATTGTCGGCGAGATCTGTCGCGCGCATCTGGCGCAGATCACCTTGCATGATGGCGAGCAGGCAGGGTTGAAGGTGCGGGTCAGTTTTATTGCCGGGTAATACTTTTGTGACCAGGGGTTTTTGTGGCGAGGGGATTTATCCCCGCTCGGCTGCGCAGCAGTCGCGGTTCGGATCGCAGAGTCTAGGGTCGCTTCGCAACCCAACGGGGATAAATCCCCTCACTACAGGTCAGTAGAACATCGACCGCGATTCTTCCAGATCCGCGCAAAATTGCTTGTTCTCCGGATCAATCCCCAGCTTCCTGAACGCCGGCACGCTAAACGGGTCAATCCGCGCAAACGGATGATCGGTGTCCTTGCGGCAATACAAATTGGCCACTTGCACGACATCGACGTAATCGATGCGCGTCGAGTCGCGGCTGAAGTCTTGATACAGCAACGGCAAATGCACCAGGCGCTCGGGAAACTCCCAGACCCGCAGCAATTTCTCGCCGAGCAATGGGTGAATCTGCTCGATCACATGGGTCAGGCTGACCGCATCAGAGAGCAGTTCATTGTGGTCTTCGGCGTAAGTCAGAATCGGCAGCACGCCAATCTGATGCACCAGCCCGCCGAGTGCCGCCTGATCGGGTTTGAGCTGAGTGTGACGACGACACAGGGCATAGCTGACGCCAGCGATTTCCAGACTGCTGCGCCAGACTTCGCGCATCTTCTGTTCGACCACCTCGGAGCGGGCATTGAAGATCTGCTCCATCACCAGACCGATCGCCAGGTTGCTGCTGTAGTTGATGCCCAAACGGGTGATGGCGGTGTGCAGGTCGGTGACTTCCTGCGCAGCGCGCAGCAGCGGACTGTTGACCACTTTGATCAGGCGCGCCGACAGCGCGGTGTCGCGGCCGATGACTTTGCTCAGATCGCTGACGCTGATTTCCGGATCCTCGGCGGCCTTGCGAATCTGCAGGGCCACTTCCGGCAACGTTGGCAGAACCAGGTCATCGTTATCGATGGCCGCAACCAAATCCTGTTGGACCTTTTCCGCCAGTTCGCTCATTTGGACTCTCTAGGGTGTTGCAACAATGCTGCGATCAACGCTGGATTTCGCGGTCGCGATCCAGTTCGTAAGGCAGGTCGAGCACGTGCAACGCGGGGCCTTCGAGGGCGCCCAGACGCAAATCACCGGCTTCGGCAGCTTCGGCCTGCAACACGGCCAGGAGTTCAATGTTTCCCTCGGCATTGGCCGCCAGCACCACTTCGCCGATCGAGCTGTTGTGGCTGGGCGCGAACAACTGAGTGCCGGGCTCCGGCAACTCGGCCGCGTCGAGGCGCAGGCGGTACAGGCGCCGCTTGAGTTTGCCCAGGTACTGCATGCGCGCGACGATTTCCTGGCCGGTGTAGCAGCCTTTCTTGAAACTCACGCCGCCGACCGCCTGCAAATTGAGCATCTGCGGGATAAACAGCTCGCGAGTGGAAGGCATGACCTGGCCGATACCGGCGCGGATCTGGCCCAGCAGCCATTGATTCAGTTCGGCCTCAGGCAGGGCGGTCGACAGTTGGCTTTGCACGCTTTGCGCCTGAGCGGCAGGCACCCAGAGTTCGGCGCGCTCGGGCGAAACGCGAATTGCGATCAGGCCTTCATGGCGCACAACGCTGTCGGTTTCGGCGGGCAATGCCAGACCGAGGCTGGTCAGGGCTGCATCGCCATGTGCCAGACCGAAGCGCACCCAGGCGGCGCTTTCATCGGTCAGTTTCGATTTGGAGAACACCGCGTACTTTTTCAGGTCGGCCAGTTGCGGCTCGAGCAGCTCGCTGGCCATCGCCATCACCACGCCGTCACCTTCAAGCAGAATACGGAAGCTCGACTGCATCCGGCCTTTCTGTGTGCAGCGGGCGCCGAGGCTGGCGCGGGTGTCGCTCAGGTAATTGATGTTGCAGGTCAACTGGCCTTGCAGGAATTTTCCGGCGTCCGCACCGCGAACCGCGAGTACGCCTTCATGAGACAGGGTGCAGAAAAAAGCAGAATCGGCCATGGGTCATCGCAGGGTAAATAGACTGGGGCACATCATAAGGGGGCAGGGTTGAAATGGGTAGTTGATAAAGGATCAGGGGGCCCCGACCAAAGCCGACTGTGCGGCCCGCGCCGGGGCTGTATACTGCCCGGCAAATTCGAGGAGGGCTCCATGGTCGAACAAGTTGAACTGAATCGCCTCTTTTGGCACAGCCGTCGCGGCATGCTTGAGCTTGACGTGCTGCTGGTGCCGTTCGTGCAGGAGGTTTACGCGACGTTGAATCAAGTGGATCGCGATCTGTACGTGCGTTTGCTGACCTGTGAGGATCAGGATATGTTCGGCTGGTTCATGGAGCGCAGCGAGTCGGAAGATCCGGAGCTGCAACGCATGGTCCGGATGATTCTGGATCGTGTCCAGCCCAAGTAATACGTTCGAATGCCGCTGGCATGCCTCACGGCAGTTGCTGGCGGCGTATCTGTTGGCCCAGGCGTTCGCCATGGGTTCGCTGTGTCTGCTGTCGATTCCGCTCTGGGCCAGTCTGCTCGGCGCTTGCGCCTGTGCGCTGCACGGTTTTTGGATGCTGCCACGGCAGATTCTGCTGAACCATCCGCAAGCATTTTGCGGGTTGCGGCGCGATGGCGATGGCTGGCAGGTGTGGAATCAGGCTGATGGCTGGCAAGCAGTGCAATTGCGCCCGGACAGTCTGGCGCTGCCATTGATCGTGGTGCTGCGCTTTCGCCTTCGCGGAGAGTGGCGGGTCAGGTCGATCTGCGTGCCACGTGACTCGCAGGCGGCGGATCTGCACCGACGCCTGCGAGTGCGGCTCAAGTTCAGCCGGCGTAGGTGGGCGGCACCAGAATAGTGTCGAGCGCTTCGGGCAGCATATCCGGGTAGTCGAGGGTGTAATGCAGGCCACGACTTTCCTTGCGTTCCATGGCTGAGCTGATCATCAATTCGGCAACCTGTGCCAGATTGCGCAGCTCGATCAGGTCGCGGCTGACTTTATAGTTGCTGTAAAACTCATCGATCTCATCCAGTAGCAGACGCACCCGGTGCTGCGCCCGTTGCAGGCGCTTGTTGGTGCGCACGATGCCGACGTAGTCCCACATGAATCGGCGCAACTCGTCCCAGTTGTGCGCGATGATCACGTCTTCATCCGAGTCGGTGACCTGGCTGGCGTCCCAAGCGGGCAGGGCGTTTGGCGCCGCGACCTCATCAAGTTGCGCAAGAATGTCCGCTGCTGCCGAACGGGCATAAACGAAGCATTCCAGAAGCGAATTGCTGGCCATGCGGTTGGCGCCGTGCAGGCCGGTGAAGCTGGTTTCGCCGATGGCGTAGAGGCCGGGCACGTCGGTGCGACCGTGCTGATCGACCATCACTCCGCCACAGGTGTAGTGCGCGGCGGGGACCACCGGGATCGGTTGTTTGGTGATGTCGATGCCGAAGCCCAGGCAGCGTTCATAAACAGTCGGGAAGTGAGTTTTTACGAACGATTCTGGCTTGTGGCTAATGTCGAGATATACGCAGTCGACACCCAGGCGCTTCATTTCATGGTCGATGGCCCGCGCGACGATGTCACGAGGCGCCAGCTCGGCGCGTTTGTCGAAGCGATACATGAAGCGCTCTCCGTTGGGCAGCTTCAAATGCGCGCCTTCGCCACGCAACGCCTCAGTGATCAGGAAACTCTTGGCTTGCGGGTGATACAGGCAGGTCGGGTGGAACTGGTTGAATTCCAGGTTCGCCACCCGGCAACCGGAGCGCCAGGCCATGGCGATGCCGTCACCGCAGGCGCCGTCGGGGTTGCTGGTATAAAGGTAGACCTTGGCTGCGCCGCCCGAGGCCAGAATCACGAAACGTGCGCCGTAGGTGTCGACTTCGCCCGTGGCGCGGTTCAGCACGTAAGCGCCCAGGCAGCGATCGCCTTCCATGCCCAAGCGGCGCTCGGTGATGAGATCAACGGCCACCCGCTGTTCCAGCAGTTCGATGTTCTCGCGCTCTTTGGCCTGGGCCAGCAAGGTTTTGAAGATCGCGGCACCGGTGGCGTCTGCAGCATGGATGATGCGCCGATGACTGTGGCCGCCTTCGCGTGTCAGGTGAAATTCGAAACCACCATCTTCAGTGCCGGACTGTTCGTCGCGGGTGAACGGCACACCCTGGTCAATCAGCCATTGGATGGCTTCGCGGCTGTGCTCGACGGTGAAACGCACAGCGTCTTCGTGACACAAGCCGCCGCCGGCGTTGAGGGTGTCGTCGACGTGGGATTCGACAGTATCGGTATCGTCGAGCACGGCGGCAACGCCACCCTGGGCCCAGAATGTCGAACCGTTGGCGAGATCGCCTTTGCTCAATACGGCAATGCGCAGATGACCGGGCAAGGTCAAAGCGAGAGTCAAACCGGCAGCACCGCTGCCAATCACCAGAACATCGTGTTGGAACTGTTGGCTCATTTCAGGATTCCGCTCAAAGCGACCCGGGTCGGGGTTGGCGCAAGACAGCTGGATCGGCGAGTCAAGACAGCCACACAGCCCACTAGTATATAGAGGGGTTGGGCGGCACAATAGCCAGGCCCAGATGGCATTGTGAGACTACTGCGCGGTAAAAAGCGCTGTGCTTCGTCGGAAGTTTTTTTGCCGGTTTGGGAAAAAGACACCTGTATCGGCGCTGAAACAGACTTTTCCGAGCAGGGTTGCGCAATGTCAGGTGGGTACGGCTATAAATAATTGGAACTTTTGCCAAAGGCCCAAGATCAATAGACGGTGCCAGAAACCAGGGACAGTGTCGGCTTCAGTGCGGAATCTGCGTTTGGATTCCTGCCGGCGAAACCGATAACAAGATTATTCGCGCAGCCGGTTTATCCCGCGCTGCGTTTTTCGTGCGTGCCAAATCAGAGCCCGCAGGAAACTTGCTTGGAGGGGGAGAACTTTTGCGAAAAGCCCGAGTCTATGTTTGCAAGTCTGGTCGTTTAGTAATGCAAGTCTCCTCCGGGCTTATCGAGGAGTGTTCATGCTAACCCAGGAAGAGGATCAGCAGCTGGTCGAACGCGTACAGCGTGGCGACAAGCGAGCTTTCGATCTGCTGGTGCTGAAATATCAGCACAAAATTCTCGGGTTGATCGTGCGTTTTGTGCACGACACCCATGAAGCCCAGGACGTTGCTCAGGAAGCCTTTATCAAGGCGTATCGGGCACTTGGAAATTTCCGCGGTGACAGTGCGTTTTATACGTGGCTGTACCGTATTGCCATTAACACGGCAAAGAACTACCTGGTTTCCCGCGGCCGTCGGCCGCCGGATAGCGATGTAAGTTCGGAGGATGCGGAGTTCTATGATGGCGATCACGGCCTCAAGGATCTCGAATCACCAGAACGTGCATTGCTGCGGGATGAGATCGAAGGCACCGTCCATCGGACCATCCAGCAACTGCCAGAGGATTTGCGTACGGCTTTAACTTTACGTGAATTCGATGGTCTGAGTTACGAGGACATTGCGAGCGTCATGCAGTGTCCGGTGGGTACCGTGCGCTCCCGGATTTTCCGCGCTCGGGAGGCCATCGACAAAGCCCTGCAACCGTTGTTGCAGGAAAACTGAGACAGCGGCGACAGCCAAGAGAGGAACGCCATGAGTCGTGAAGCCCTGCAGGAATCGCTGTCCGCAGTGATGGATAACGAAGCGGACGAACTGGAATTGCGTCGAGTGCTTAGCGCACTGGATGATGTTGATACCCGTGAGACCTGGGCTCGTTACCAGATCGCTCGGGCAGCCATGCACAAGGATCTGCTGCTTCCGCGTCTGGATATCGCTGCGGCAGTGTCCGCTGCGCTGGAAGACGAAACGGCTCCGGCCAAAGTATCCCGCAGCCCATGGCGTAACCTGGGTCGCCTCGCTGTTGCCGCTTCGGTAACCGTGGCCGTTCTGGCCGGTGTTCGTCTGTACAATCAGGACGAAATCGCTGGTGTTGAACTGGCACAGCAGTCGAATCAGCCAACTCTGGCCACTCCACAGGTCAAGGGTCCGGCAGTTCTGGCTGGTTACAGCGAAAGCTCGGAAGCGACTGGTCCTATGGCTAACGGCGTTCTGCAAGGACAGCCAGGCTGGCATGATCAGCGTCTGCCAGGCTATCTGCGTCAGCACGCTCAGCAGGCTGCACTCAAAGGAACTGAAAGCGCGCTGCCATACGCACGTGCCGCAAGCCTGGAAAACCGTTAAGGAGGATCATGCGCGCCATCCCTCTACTTTCGCTTCTGCTCAGTGGCTGGTTCATCGTTCCAGCCCACGCTGACGAGGCCCAGGACTGGTTGACCCGTCTGGGCCAGGCCGAGCAGCAGCAAAGCTTTCACGGTACTTTCGTTTACGAGCGCAACGGCAGTTTTTCCACGCACAACATCTGGCATCGTGTCCAGAATGGCCAGGTCCGCGAGCGGTTATTGCAGCTCGACGGTTCGGCTCAGGAAGTCGTGCGCATTGATGGACGTACTCAATGCGTCAGCGGCACCCTGATTGCGGGACTGGGTGATTCACCCAATGCTGCCGCCCGTGCGCTGGACCCCAAAAAGCTGAAGAATTGGTATGACCTTGCTGTCATTGGCAAGTCGCGCGTGGCCGGTCGTGATGCGGTGATCGTGTCGCTGACCCCTCGTGATCAGCACCGATACGGTTTCGAGCTGCATCTGGACAAGAAAACCGGCCTGCCGCTCAAGTCGTTGCTGTTGAACGATAAAGGGCAATTGCTCGAGCGCTTTCAGTTCACCAGCCTCGACACCGATGAAGTCCCGTCGGACAAGGATTTGATGGCAGACGCCGATTGCAAGCCGATCAACATCGCAAGCGACAAGGCTTCTGCGGCGAAGACCGTGCAAAACTGGCGTTCGGACTGGCTGCCGCCCGGCTTCGAGCTGACCAGCAGCAGTTCGCACAAGGATGCGCAGACCAAGACCCAGGTCAGCAGCCTGATGTATGACGATGGCCTGGCGCGTTTCTCCGTGTTCCTTGAGCCGTTGAACGGTGCAACCGTCACCGATACCCGTACCCAGTTGGGCCCTACCGTCGCGGTATCCCGTCGTTTGACTACACCGCAAGGTGAAATGATGGTCACGGTGGTTGGCGAAATCCCGATTGGCACCGCCGAACGAATCGCTCTATCGATGCGTAACAACGATGGCGCTGCGACCAGCAAGCAGTGAGCTGATTTCAGTCATTTCCACCTCGTCGTCGAGACGTCGAAATGTTTGCTGAGCATTTTCATTTGCAAAACCCCTGAAAATTTTTTATAGGTCAGAGCCTCACGGCTCTGGCCTTGTTTGTTGTTCCCGGAACAAAAATACCGGTCTGTGGTTTCCGGTGTTCCTTTGCTCCATATCGCTTAACCCTGCTCGTCGTAACGGGAGCTGTATGTCGATACCTAGTTTGAAGTCTTATCTTTCCATCTTCGCCACCGTGCTGTTGCTCGGTCAGGCGGTCCCTGCTGCGCAAGCGGCCGATCTGCCTGATTTCACCCAGTTGGTCGAACAAGCGTCGCCAGCGGTAGTGAATATCAGTACCACGCAGAAACTGCCGGACCGTCGCGTGAATCAGCAGATGCCGGATCTGGAAGGTCTGCCACCGATGCTGCGCGAATTCTTTGAGCGCGGCATGCCGCCTCAGCAGCGTTCGCCGCGTGGCGACGGGCGTCAGCGTGAAGCGCAATCGCTGGGTTCGGGGTTCATCATTTCGCCGGACGGCTACATCCTCACCAACAACCACGTGATCGCCGATGCTGACGAAATCCTCGTCCGCCTGGCTGACCGCAGTGAGAT
Source organism: Pseudomonas sp. LW8 (assembly GCF_041956865.1). NCBI lineage: Bacteria > Pseudomonadati > Pseudomonadota > Gammaproteobacteria > Pseudomonadales > Pseudomonadaceae > Pseudomonas > Pseudomonas sp. LW8. The sequence goes on from NZ_CP168138.1 coordinate 1,361,226, forward strand.
GAAAGCCAAGCTGGTCGGCACCGATCCACGTTCCGACGTGGCGTTGCTGAAAATCGAAGGCAAGGATCTGCCGGTGCTCAAGCTCGGCAAATCCCAGGATCTGAAGGCTGGCCAGTGGGTCGTCGCGATCGGTTCGCCATTCGGCTTTGACCACACCGTGACCCAAGGCATCGTCAGCGCCGTCGGTCGTAGCCTGCCAAACGAAAACTATGTGCCGTTCATTCAGACCGACGTGCCGATCAACCCGGGCAACTCCGGTGGCCCGCTGTTCAACCTGAATGGTGAAGTGGTCGGCATCAACTCGCAGATCTACACCCGCTCCGGTGGCTTCATGGGCGTGTCGTTTGCCATCCCGATCGACGTGGCGATGGATGTTTCCAACCAGCTCAAAAGCGGTGGCAAAGTCAGCCGCGGCTGGCTGGGCGTGGTCATTCAGGAAGTGAACAAGGACCTCGCCGAGTCATTCGGTCTGGACAAGCCGGCCGGCGCTCTCGTTGCACAGATCCAGGATGACGGCCCTGCGGCCAAGGGCGGCCTGCAGGTTGGCGACGTGATCCTGAGCATGAACGGTCAGCCGATCGTCATGTCTGCCGATCTGCCGCATCTGGTCGGCGCGCTGAAGGCTGGCGCCAAAGCTAATCTGGAAGTGATTCGAGAAGGCAAGCGCAAGAACGTCGAGCTGACTGTCGGCGCAATTCCGGACGAAGACAAAGAGCTGGACGCACTGCCGAAATCCGGCGCGGAAAGCAGCAGCAACCGCTTGGGTGTTGCGGTCGGCGAATTGACCGCCGAGCAGAAGAAAGCCTACGACCTCAAAGGTGGTGTGGTGATCAAGGAAGTGCAGGACGGTCCTGCGGCCCTGATCGGTCTGCAGCCGGGTGATGTGATTACTCACCTGAACAACCAGGCCATCGGCTCGGCCAAGGAGTTCACCGACATCGCCAAGGCGTTGCCGAAGAACCGTTCGGTGTCGATGCGCGTGCTGCGTCAGGGCCGTGCCAGCTTCATCACCTTCAAACTGGCTGAATAAGCCTGCAACAAGGTAAAAAAGAAACCGCCTCGAAAGAGGCGGTTTTTTTGTGTCTGAAGTTTTTGTCTTGTCTGGAAAGACTCAGCCCATCATGTCCTTGACCATACGCTCCTGTTCCATCAGCTCACGCTGGCGGGCATCGATGCGCGAGGACAGCGGGAAGTTGTTGCCAGCCTTGCGCTTGGCGAAGTCCAACTGCTGAATGGCCTGGCGGTAATCGCCGACCAGCGCAAAATACTCGGCTCGCGCCTGGTGCAGGCCGATGATGTTGCCCGACAAGCCACGGGTTTCAGCAACCTGATACCAGACGTCCGGATCATCCGGGCGGGACTTGAGCAGGCTGTCCAGCGCCTTCTCGGCATCGGCGGCGCGATTCTGTTTCAGCAGCAGATCGACACGCACCTGATTCAGCGGATAGTTGCCCGGGAACTGCGTGAGCATGCGGTCGACCCGTGACTGCGCATCGGGCAGGCGATTGTTGGTGATGTCCAGATCGACCTGAGCGAGGTTGTAGATAATCTCGTTGGGCGACTTGGCCAACAATTGCTTGAGATTTTCGCGGGCTTCGTTCAGCTGGCCACCCTTGATTTGCGCGATGGCGAGGCCGTATCGCGCGACATCGTTTTTCGGGTTTTCATCGAGCAGGGCGCGGAAACGCTTGGCGCCCAGCCCCGGGGTTTCCTCGTAGATCAACTGCACCCGCGCGCGAATCAACTGGTAGCGCATGCTGTCTTCGATGCCGCCCGGTTTCGCCTGCTCGGCGCGGTTGCGGGTGTCGGCGATACGCGATTCGGTAACCGGGTGGGTCAGGAGGAATTCTGGCGGTTTGGCGTCAAAGCGGTACTGGCGCATCAGGCGTTCGAACATGGTCGGCATCGACCGCGGATCGTAACCGGCCTTTTCCAGGTTGAGGATGCCGATGCGATCCGCCTCCTGTTCGTTTTGTCGCGAGAAGCGCCGTTGCTCCTGCAACGCCGCAGCCTGGGTGCCAGCGATGGTGGCGATGCCGGCATCACCGCCGCCGGCCGCCGCAATGACAATGCCGGCCAGCAACGCGGCCATCATCGGCACCTGCATTCTTTGTGAGGCTTCCACCCCGCGAGCAAAGTGGCGTTGCGACAAGTGCGCCAATTCGTGAGCGAGCACCGAGGCGTACTCACCCTCGGTCTGGGCGTTGAGGAAAAGACCGCCGTTGACCCCGACCACTCCGCCCGGCGCTGCAAAGGCGTTGAGTTGCGGGCTGTTGATCAGGATGAATTCCAGACGTCGGTCGGAAACCTGACTGGTCTCGACCAGCTTGTACACGCTGGATTCGACGTAGTCCTTGAGCTGCGGATCGTTGAGTTGGGAAACCTGACTGCGCAGCATGGCCAGCCATGCGCGGCCGAGCTGGTATTCCTGTTGCGGCGAGACAATGGCAGAGCTGGCGTCGCCGAGTGACGGCAGATCGTCGGCAAAGCCTGGTGAGGCGAGCAGGCAAGCGAGCGTCAGCAGGGTAGGGCGCAGAAAAGTCATGCACAAAGCCTTGGAGGACAAAGACCTTACTGTAGCCGGACACCGAAGCCGCGACCAGATATTCTAGGCAGCTCGACAACGAACCGGAGTGACGCAATGACTGACGCTGTAGCCCATGACGTGGAACTGGACGCCAGTGGCCTGAACTGTCCGTTGCCGTTGCTCAAGGCAAAAATGGAACTCAACAAACTGCACAGCGGCGCTGTGCTCAAGGTGATCGCTACCGATGCCGGCTCGCAACGCGACTTCCGTACCTTTGCCAAACTGGCCGGTCATGCGCTGTTGCGCGAAGAAGACGAGGCTGGCGTCTACCGTTACTGGTTGAAAAAAGCCTGACGCGAGCGCGTTAACGATCGAAGGGATTATTGATGTTCAAAGTGTTACGCGACTGGATTCAGCGCTACTTCTCCGATGAAGAAGCCGTGGTGCTGGCGGTGCTGCTGGTTCTCGCCTTCACCGCCGTGCTTACCCTCGGCGGCATGCTCGCGCCCGTATTGGCGGGCATGGTGCTGGCGTATCTGATGCAAGGCCTGGTGGTGACGCTTGAGCGGCTGCGTGTGCCCGGCGGGGTGGCGGTGGGGCTGGTGTTTGCGCTGTTCATGGGCGCGCTGATGCTGTTTATTGTCGTGGTGCTGCCGCTGCTGTGGCATCAGTTGATCACGCTGTTCAACGAGTTGCCGGGCATGCTCGCCAAGTGGCAGTCGCTGCTGCTTCTATTGCCAGAGCGCTATCCGCATCTGGTGTCTGACGAGCAAGTCTTGCAAGCGATCGAAGCGGCGCGGGGCGAGATTGGCAAGTTTGGCCAGTGGGCACTGACTTTCTCGTTGTCGAGTTTGCCGCTGCTGGTGAACATCATGATCTACCTTGTGCTGGTGCCGATTCTGGTGTTTTTCTTCCTCAAGGATCGGGCCATGATCGGCGAGTGGGTGCGTGGCTATCTGCCTCGCGAGCGCGCGCTGATCACCCGCGTCGCGCAGGAAATGAACCGGCAGATTGCCAACTACATCCGCGGCAAAGGTATCGAGATCGTGATTTGCGGCGGCGTGACCTACATCGCCTTCATCGCGCTGGGCCTGAATTACGCGGCGCTGCTGGCGTTGCTGGTGGGGTTGTCGGTGGTGGTGCCGTATGTCGGTGCAGTAGTGGTGACGGTGCCGGTGCTGCTGATTGCGCTGTTCCAGTGGGGCTGGAGCGATCAGTTCATCTACCTGATGGCGGTCTACGGAATCATTCAGACGCTGGACGGCAACGTGCTGGTGCCGTTGCTGTTTTCGGAAGCAGTGAACCTGCATCCGGTGGCGATCATCTGCGCGGTGTTGTTGTTTGGCGGATTGTGGGGATTCTGGGGTGTGTTCTTTGCGATCCCGCTGGCGACGCTGTTCAAGGCTGTGCTCGATGCGTGGCCGCGCAAGGAGCCGGTGGTGGCGCCGTTGCTTTAAATCGGGGTGAGGCTTTTGGCCTCATCGCTGGCAAGCCAGCTCCCACAGGTTTTGTATGTGCTGAACCCTGTGGGAGCAGGCTTGCCAGCGATGGCGTCGGTGACGACGCAGCAAAAACATCAGGCTTTATTCAGAGCCTCAGCCGCCGCCAGCACGGCATCAACATGCCCCGGCACTTTCACGCCACGCCATTCCTGACGCAGCACACCGTCCTTATCAATCAGGAAAGTGCTGCGATCAACGCCCAGGTATTCCTTGCCATACAGCTTTTTCAGCTTGATCACGTCGAACAGCTGGCAAACCGCCTCGTCCTTATCGCTGATCAGCTCGAAGGGGAATTCCTGTTTGCCTTTGAAGTTTTCGTGCGACTTCAAGCTGTCGCGGGAAATGCCGAAGACTTCGGTGTTGGCAGCCTTGAATGCCGCATATTGATCGCGAAAGCCCTGGCCTTGAGTGGTGCAGCCCGGGGTGCTGTCCTTCGGGTAGAAATAGATCACCACTTGCTTGCCCTTGAGTTCGGACAGGCTGAAGGTCTGCCCGCTGGTCGCAGGCGCGGTGAAATCCGCAACCGGTTGGTCGATGACAACGGCCATGAAAGCTTCCTTACATTGGGTTTTGTGGGCGCCAAGGCTCGATCAGGGCATCCAGGTTCATCGCGTCGGCGAAATCGAGGAACTGATCGCGCAGCCAGCTGATCTGCGTGTTGGCCGGCAGGGTCACGGTGAACGTGGCGTTAAGCATGGTGCCGCCGGTCTGGGGAGCCTGGTAAGTGTCGCAGGTGAGGTTTTCCAGTTCGACGTTATGGTCCATGAAGAACTGGCACAGCTCATTGATGATGTCCGGGCGATACGCCGAGCTGACGTAAGCCACGTAAGGCAGCGCTTGCGGACGATTTTCCAGAGCGGCGCTGCGCACCACGTTGACGGTGAAAGCGTGACGCTTGGCCAGCAATGGCAGGCTGCCTTCGAGGCGCGCGAGGGCGTCCCAGCTACCGGAAACTTCCAGCACCAGAGCGCTGCACTCGCCGTGGCGGGTCAGGCGAGAGGTGACGACAGCGCAGCGGTTTTCATGGCTGGCGCGGCACAGGACGTTGGTCAGCTCCATGGGGTTGGCGCCGAGGGCACTGATGACAAGGAATTGTTCGCGAACTGTGGGGGTGGACATGCAGCATTCCTAAAGCGATGAGCGGTCGGTAGGTTGACGGGCATTGGTGGCCGGGCGTGCCTGTTCTGGCGGTCCGTATAAAGAGCCCCGGCCAGCGTTCGCGGCTCGCTCCACTGTGCGGGAGCGCGTCGATGCGACGCAGGAACGGGGCCTGGGAGGCCGAAAGGGGAGGCTGAAACCCGGCGTACAAGCTGATCTGTACCGATCAAAGTCTGAAGGGTAGCGAAAAGCGGCGCCAAGGGGAATGGCGGCGGCGCTGTACTTCGCTTGTGCAAGCATCTTGGCGCCAGTACCATTACCGCTCTCTTTTTCCGGCAGGAGCGGTTTCATGATTGCGGGCAGTATGGTGGCACTGGTCACTCCCATGGATGCACAAGGGCGTCTTGACTGGGACAGCCTCAGCAAACTCGTGGACTTCCACCTCAAGAACGGCACCCATGCCATCGTCGCCGTCGGTACTACCGGCGAGTCGGCCACCCTTGATGTAGAAGAGCACATCGCCGTCATCAAAGCCGTGGTCAAACAGGTTGCCGGGCGCATTCCGGTCATCGCCGGCACCGGCGCCAATTCGACCCGCGAAGCCGTCGAGCTGACCCGCAACGCCAAGGCTGCCGGCGCCGATGCCTGCCTGCTGGTGGTTCCTTATTACAACAAGCCGACCCAGGAAGGCCTGTACCAGCACTTCAAGCACATCGCTGAAGCGGTCGACATTCCGCAGATTCTCTACAACGTTCCCGGCCGCACCTCCTGCGACATGCAGGCCGAGACGGTGATTCGCCTGTCCACCGTGCCGAACATCATCGGCATCAAGGAGGCCACCGGCGACCTCAAGCGCGCCAAAGCGATCATCGATGGCGTGAGCAAGGATTTCATCGTGCTGTCCGGCGATGATCCGACTGCTGTCGAGCTGATCCTGCTGGGCGGCAAAGGCAACATCTCGGTCACCGCCAACGTCGCCCCGCGCGAAATGGCTGACCTGTGCGAGGCCGCGCTGAAGGGCGACGCCGATACCGCACGCGCAATCAACGAAAAACTGATGCCGCTGCACAAGGACCTGTTCATCGAAGCCAACCCGATTCCGGTGAAGTGGGCTTTGGTCGAAATGGGCCTGATGCACGAAGGCATCCGCCTGCCACTGACCTGGCTGAGCACCCCTTGTCATGAAACGCTGCGCTCGGCCCTGCGCCAGTGCAACGTCCTGGTTTAATTGAGGAAGTACAACGCATGAAGCGAATGGCCGGACTTTCCGCACTTGCCTTGATTATCTCCAGCACCAGTGGCTGCGGATGGGTCTGGGGGCCGGAAGGTTATTTCCGCGACCGTGGAAGCGATTACCTGCAAGCGCAACAGACTGCACCGATGCAATTGCCACCGGATGTGAGCACTGCCAAACGTCTAGATCCGCTGTTGCCGATCCCGCGCAACGTGGCCGATGACACCGCGACGGGCGAATACGTCGTGCCGCGTCCTCAGCCGCTGTCGGCGGTTGCCGATGCCACTGATTACTCGCTGCAGAAGAGCGGTGATTCGCGTTGGGTCGTAGCCCAGCATCCACCGGCCGAAGTCTGGCCAGTGGCGCTGCAGTTCTTCCAGGACAACGGTTTCCGTCTGGATGAACAGCGTCCGCAGACCGGCGAGTTCACCACTACCTGGCAGCACTCCGACGAGCTGTCCGCTTCGATGGCCAAGCGCCTGAGTGCGGCCGGTATCGCCAGCGACAGCGAAACCCGTGTGCGCGTACGTATCGAGCCGGGCGTGCAGCGCAACACCAGTGAAATCTACGTAGTCAGCGCCGAGCGTCCTGCCAGCAGCACGGCCGACGTGGCCTTCACCAACCGTTCGGTCAACACTGGCCTGGACGCTGCGCTGGTCGACGACATGCTCGCGAGCATGAGTCGCACCTCCGAGAAGGGCGGCTCGGTGTCGATGCTGGCCTCGCGTGATTTCGACGCGCCGAGCCGTGTCAGCCTGAACGAAGACGGCAGCGGCAACCCGGTGTTGAACGTCGGTACCGATCTGGACCGCGCCTGGTCGAGCGTCGGCCGTGCGCTGGAACAGGGCGAATGGCGCGTTGAAGACATCAACCGCAGCCTGGGCCTGTACTACATCAACCTGGCCGAAAAAGCCGAGAAGAAAGACGACAAGCCTGGCTTTTTCAGCAGCCTGTTCGGCAGTGCGCCGAGCAAGGAAGAAGTCGAAGCCCGCGCCGAGCGTTATCAGGTTCGCCTGAGCAAGGTGGGCGAGAACATCCAGGTCACCGTAGAAAAGAACATCAACACCGTCGCGCCGGCCGATGTCGCGCGTAAAGTGTTGAGCGTGATTCAGGACAACCTGGGCTGATCCGATATGCGTTTTGCCGTTCTCGGCAGCGGTAGCCAAGGGAACGGCACGCTGATCGCCAGTGCTGATACGTACGTGCTGGTGGATTGTGGTTTTTCCCTGCGGGAAACCGAAAGACGTCTGTTGCGCCTGGGTGTGCACCCGGCGCAACTGAGCGCGATACTCGTGACCCACGAACATGCCGACCACGTGCATGGCGTGGGTTTGCTGTCTCGGCGCTACAATCTGCCGGTCTACCTCAGTCGCGGCACACTGCGCGGGATGCGCAAACCGCTGGAACCGGCAGGCTTTCTCGCCGGCGGCGAGCAACTGCAGATCGGCGCACTGAACGTCGGGGTCATTGCCGTGGCCCATGACGCGCAGGAGCCGACCCAGTACGTCTTCAGCGATCAGGAACAGCGGCGCTTCGGCCTGCTGACCGACCTGGGATCGTTCTGCGAGCGGGTGCTGGATGGCTATCGGGACCTCGATGCATTGATGATCGAGTCCAACCATTGCCGCGACATGCTGGCCCGTGGTCACTACCCGTACTTTCTCAAGCAGCGGGTGGGCGGCGAACGCGGACATCTGAACAACCATCAGGCGGCATTCCTGGTGGCCGAGTTGGGCTGGCAGGGCTTGCAACACCTGGTCCTGGCCCATCTGAGCAGCAAGAACAACCTGCCGCAGCTGGCCCGGCAATGTTTTGTCGACACTCTCGGGTGCGACCCGGACTGGCTGCAACTGGCCGATCAAGATTCAGGGCTCGACTGGCGCCACATCGCCTAGCCCACCTACTTAGCAAGCGGAGCCCATCATGGAAAAACGTGAAGAACTCTACCGCGGCAAAGCCAAATCGGTTTACAAGACCGACGACGCTGACCGCTTGATCCTGCTGTTTCGCAACGACACTTCGGCGTTCGACGGCAAGCGCATCGAACAGCTCGATCGCAAAGGTATGGTGAACAACAAGTTCAACGCCTTCATCATGCAGAAACTCGAAGCGGCCGGCGTGCCGACCCAGTTCGACAAACTGCTGGGCGACAACGAGTGCCTGGTGAAGAAGCTCGACATGATCCCGGTCGAATGCGTCGTGCGTAACTACGCCGCCGGCAGCCTGGTCAAGCGTCTGGGCGTCGAGGAGGGCATGAAGCTCAACCCGTACACCTTCGAACTGTTCTTGAAGGACGACGCCAAGGGCGACCCGTTCATCAACGAATCCCACGTTGTGGCATTCGGTTGGGGCACCGCCGAGCAACTGGCGCGCATGAAGGAACTGTCGCTCAAGGTCAACGAAGTCCTGAGCAAACTGTTCGACGACGCCGGCCTGCTGCTGGTCGACTTCAAGCTTGAATTCGGCGTGTTCAGCGACGGCTCCATCGTCCTCGGCGACGAGTTCAGCCCGGACGGCTGCCGTCTGTGGGACAAGGACACCAAGAAGAAGATGGACAAGGACCGCTTCCGCCAGGGCCTTGGTGACGTCATCGAAGCCTACGAAGAAGTCGCCGCTCGTCTGGGCGTACCGCTTTAATCGACGCAAGCATCTGATAGCACGGAAAAAATTTCGTTTGGGGGGGTTCGCAACCAACGAAAGTGTTGTTATGATGCGCGCCGTTGGAGAGATGCCAGAGTGGCCGAATGGGACGGATTCGAAATCCGTTGTACCTTCACCGGTACCTAGGGTTCGAATCCCTATCTCTCCGCCATTATTGAACAAGACAAAGCCCCCGTAATCATTGCTGATTGCGGGGGCTTTTTCGTTTCTGGCGTTTTGTTCGCAATGCTTTTCGGGTACAACCTGCCGACTGCATAAAGGAACAGCTCGATGAGTGAAGTTCAGCCGTTGGCGGGTGATGATGACGTTAGGCCGCAGAGCGTGAGTTTGCGCGAGGCGTTCTGGTTCTGGTTGAAGCTGGGCTTTATCAGTTTCGGCGGGCCGGCCGGGCAGATTTCGATCATGCACCAGGAACTGGTCGAGCGCCGACGCTGGATTTCCGAGCGGCGTTTTCTGCATGCCTTGAACTATTGCATGTTGCTGCCCGGGCCGGAGGCGCAGCAGCTGGCGACCTACATTGGCTGGCTGATGCATCGAAGCTGGGGCGGGATTGTGGCCGGGGCGTTGTTCGTGTTGCCTTCGCTGTTCATCCTGATTTTCCTGTCGTGGCTCTATATCGCCTTCGGTGAGGTGCCGGTAGTGGCCGGGCTGTTTTACGGGATCAAGCCTGCGGTGACGGCCATCGTCGTGCAGGCGGCCCATCGGATCGGGTCGCGGGCGCTGAAGAACAATTGGCTGTGGGCAATTGCGGCGGGATCGTTTACGGCGATTTTTGCGTTCAATGTGCCGTTTCCGCTGATCGTGCTGGGCGCGGCGGTGATTGGCTATTTCGGCGGTCGAACGGCGCCGGAGAAATTCAGGGTCGGCGGGCATAGCGCGGCGAAGAAGTCTTTCGGCGCGGCGTTGATCGATGACGACACGCCAACCCCGGCCCATGCCCGTTTCAGCTGGAAGAAACTGACCTTGATCGCCGTGATCGGTGCCGCGCTGTGGGCATTGCCGATGGGTGTATTGACCGCGCTATTCGGCTGGCAGGGCACGTTGACGCAAATGAGCTGGTTCTTCACCAAAGCTGCGCTGCTCACCTTTGGCGGGGCTTATGCGGTGTTGCCATATGTCTATCAAGGTGCGGTCGGTCACTACGGCTGGCTGACCCCGACACAGATGATCGACGGCCTGGCGCTGGGCGAAACCACGCCAGGGCCGCTGATCATGGTGGTGGCGTTCGTCGGTTTTGTCGGCGCTTATGTGACGCAGGTGTTCGGCGCCGATCAGGTGTTCCTCGCCGGAGCGGTCGCCGCCGCGCTGGTGACGTGGTTTACCTTTCTACCCTCATTCCTGTTCATCCTCGCCGGCGGCCCGCTGGTGGAGTCGACGCACGACGAACTCAAATTCACCGCCCCGCTGACCGCCATCACCGCCGCGGTGGTAGGGGTGATTCTCAACCTGGCGTGTTTCTTCGGCTACCACGTGCTCTGGCCGCAGGGTTTCAGCGGCAGCCTGGACTGGACGTCGGCGTTGATTGCGCTTGCGGCGGCCATTGCGCTGTTTCGCTTCAAGCGCGGAGTGATTCAGGTGTTGCTGGGCTGTGCGTTGGTTGGGTTGGTGGTGCATTTGCTGCGTTAGTGGTCGCGGCGCCGGAAATCGAGTCGCGCGCTGGAGGCCTGAAGAACTCAGTCACCTGGAGATCATTGGCTCGATCATCGTCATGCTCAACAAGGGCGCCGACATGCGCTCCAACATCGCAGCTGAAGCACGGGCGAAGATCGTCTATGAGCGCTTGATGGGGCGCGCGCCTGACATCAGGCGGCGCGCCCCGGTTAATCACTGTGAAATCTTGGTGACTTGCAAAGATTTGCGCTCGATCGCTACGGGCTGCAAATGCCCCAAACGGTCGAGGTGATAGCGCTGCAGATCCCGCGCCAGAATCAGTTGGCCGTGATACAGCGCTGCCGCTTCGTTGCGCACATCCTCGATCGACGGGCTCACCGCCGGATTGGCCTGATAGCGCGCGCTGAAATGCGTCAACACCAGATTGCGCACCCCGGCTGATTCGGCAAATCCAGCGACAGCGGCGGCGCTGCTGTGGCCGTAACTGGCACGAGCGCGGTCGATTGCTGCCTGCACGAATGTCGCTTCATGCACGAGCACATCTGCCGATTGCGCCACTTCGGCCAGCAGTGCCGGCCGATCGTTATCGCCGCAGACAATGATGCGTCGATCAGGTCGTGAACTCAGCAGATAGTCGCGAGCGTGCAGCATCCGTCCGTCAACCTCCACGTCCTGACCGTGGGCCAACTGACCCCAGAGCGGGCCGCGTTCGATACCCTCGGCATCCAGGCGCTGCACGTCCAGACGCGGTTCCGGGTCGGACTCGGTGAACACATAACCATGACACGGCACGCGGTGCGACAACTCAACGGTCTGCACCTGAACGTTGACGCTGCGCCACTCTGTAAGCGTTTCCACAGCATGCAGGTTGATCTCGAACGGCAGATACGATTGCGTCACCTCCAGACTCATTTTCAGCCAGGGATGCAGCGCTGTCGGCAGGATAATGTCCAGTGGTCGCGTGCGTCCGGACATGCCGGTGCTCGCCAGCAGACCCGGCAAGCCCAGGCAGTGATCGGCATGCACATGAGTGATGAAAATCGCCCGCAACTCGCTCAGCGACAGCGGCGTGCGCAGCACCTGATGCTGGGTGCCTTCACCGCAATCGATCAGGTACCAGCCCTTGCCGGCAGACGCGATCAGTGCCGTCGCGCTGACGTTGCGCTGGCGGGTCGGCACGCCGGCAGACGTGCCCAGAAACAACAAATCCACGGTGGTTCTCCCTGGCGGATCGGATTTCAGATATTGCGTGCAGTTCTCGGTGAGCTTTCGACAATCAGCGAGGCGATTCGGATCCATCGATGGACTGCGACAATTCATCGGACACCCGCGCTGTCGGCGGCTGGCCTCGGCACTTCGCTCGCTGATGATGGTCACAGCGAAACGGAGTCACTTAGCGGAGGTCAACTTGCCCAGAAAATCCAGGCCGATCGTCGACCGCGCCGATGCGGCGACCCTTTCGCAAGAACGCAAAGATGTGTTTTTCGCGGCGGTGCAGGTCAGCCGCATGGCCATGATTGTCACCGATCCAGCGCAGCCCGACGATCCCATCATTTTTGCCAACAATGCGTTTCTTGAACTCAGCGGCTACGAGCTGGAAGAAGTGCTCGGGCGCAACTGCAGGTTTCTGCAAGGCGAGCAGACTGATCGTGCGGTGTTGCAACGGGTCAAGCAAGCGCTGAAACATCACCACGAAACCTGCGTGGAGGTGCTCAACTATCGCAAGGACGGCTCGTCGTTCTGGAACGAGCTGTTCATCGCGCCGCTATTCAACGAGCGCGGACAACTGGTGTATTTCTTCGCTTCGCAAATGGACGTCAGCCGCCGACGCGACGCCGAGGACGGCCTGCGCTACAGCGAGAACATGGAAGCGCTGGGCCAGTTGACCGGTGGCATTGCCCACGACTTCAACAACCTGCTGCAAGTGATGATCGGCTACATTGAGCTGATCCAGCACACCGCAAAGCGGCCGAGCATTGATCCGCAACGCATCGTGGTAGGCGCCGGTCACGCTCGCGCGGCGGCGGAAAAAGCACGTTTGCTGACCCAGCATCTGCTGGCATTCTCCCGCCGACAACGGCTCGAAGGCCGGGTGATCAATCTCAATGCCTTGCTTGAGCGCTCTACGCTGCCGACGCATGAATCCGCCGATCTGGAACCGCGATTCGAACTGGCCGAGGACTTGTGGAACTGCCGGCTCGACCCGGCGCAGGCCGAGATGGCGCTGAACCATTTGCTCTCCAACGCCTGCGATGCGCTGGTTGACCAGCAGCAACCTGCGATCACCGTGCAGACCCGCAACGTCGATGTACCGGACTCGACGGATCCGCACCAGGGCGGACTGGCGGCGGGGCGTTACGTCTGCATCGCGGTTGCCGATAACGGCGTGGGCATTGCCGCTGACGATCTCGACAAAGTGATGGAGCCGTTTTTCACCACCAAAGAGGAAGGCAATGGTGCCGGCCTCGGTTTGTCGATGGTTTACGGCTTCGTCAAGCAATCCGGCGGTGTGGTCAAAATCGAATCGACGCCGGGACTCGGCACCACGGTGCGCCTGTTCTTCCCGGCGGATGACAGTCAGCTATCGGCATCTGGCTCCGCTGAAGCCGCAGAAAATCTCAAGGGCACGGAGCGCATCCTGATCGTCGAGGATCGCGCCGAAGTCGCTGAACTGGCGCGCTTTGTATTGTCCGAACAGGGTTACCACACCGACCTCGCTGCAGATGCGAGCGAGGCACTGGCCGTGCTGCAGAGTAGCGAATACGACCTGGTATTCACCGATTTGGTCATGCCGGGCGACATGAACGGGCTGGCACTGGCGCGGGAAATCAGCCAACGCTATCCGGCCATGAAGATCCTGCTGACGACCGGGTACTGCGCGGACGAGTCGACGCCCAATGAGCTGGCTGACAATGAGTTCGAATTGATCGCCAAGCCCTACGCGCCGGTGGACCTTTTGCGCAAGCTGCGCTCGATGCTCGGCTGAAAAAACGAACTGACGGCGCACGTTCGGCGTCCATCCTAAAGACTGCATTGAACAACCAGTGAGGGACCCGATCCCTGAGGAGATGTTGGCAGTGAGCGATGACTTGATGATCAATAACGGGCCGATCGACTGAGCGTCAACGAGGACGGTTCATGCAGGAGCAATCTTTGGTGGTGATTAGCGGCGCCAGTGCTGGCGTCGGGCGCGCGGTGGCTCATCGATTTGCCGCTGGGGGCTACCGCATCGGACTGTTGGCGCGTGATCCGGCGGGCCTGGCCGCCACGCAAGAGGAGCTGCAAGCGTATGGCGTTCAGGTTGAAACAGTCAGCGTCGACGTCGCCGATGCGCTCGCCGTGCAGCAGGCCGCCCAGCAACTGGAAACCGCGCTCGGGCCGCTGGCGGTATGGGTTAACGCGGCGATGGTCACGGTGCTTTCGCCGATAGAACAATTGTCTGCCGCCGAGATCGAGCGGGTTACTCAGGTGACCTATCTCGGCACGGTTCATGGCACGTTGGCAGCGCTGTCGTTGATGCGTCCGCGTAACAAAGGATTGATCATTCAGGTCGGCTCGGCGCTGGCCTATCGGGCCATTCCGTTGCAGGCCGCTTACTGCGGGGCAAAATTTGCCGTGCGCGGTTTTACCGACTCGTTGCGCTGTGAGTTGCTGCATGAGCGCAGCCATATTCGCGTGTGCATGGTGCAATTGCCCGCGATCAATACCCCGCAGTTCGACTGGGCGCGCAACAAATTGCCCAAGCGTCCCCAACCTGTGCCACCGATTCACGACCCCGACGTAGCGGCACGGGCGATTTTCAGTGTGGTAAAGCATCCTCCGCGAGAGTTGTGGCTGGGGTGGTCGACGATCAAAGCTATTATTGGGCAGTCGGTCATGCCCGGTCTGCTCGACCGTTTGATGGCGCGAAGTGCATGGTCCGGTCAGCAGACCAATGAGCCTGAAGACAACGAGCACCCGGACAACCTGTTCGAAGCGCAGCCGGATCGGCATCAGATTCGCGGCCGCTTCGTCGGCCGTTCCAGGGATGCAGCGCTGGCCTTGACCTCGACGCAAGTGCTGGCGATATCGGCAGTGATTGCCATATTGGTCGGCGTGGTTCTGTTACAGCTCTGATGCTTTCCTGGTTCGCTCCACTGTCGACGCATCTCTGCGCCCGCTGCTAGAGGCGCTGGGGTGCATGGAAGCAACAAATGCAGCACATGCACCTTTGATGAATGTGGTTTCGCTCAAATCTCCTTGATCGGCGTCTCGCCTTGAACGGCTTTGATCAGATTGATCACGTGCAGGCAATCAGCCTTGTTCACATACGATTCGCCACTGGCCACCGTCTCGTGGTTGCGCGCACGCAGACGCCAGCGCCACTGGCCTTTGCCAGTGCTGGGGGTGCCTCGGGTTTGTCGGTAGATTTCGAAATACATGGGGTTCGCTCCCTGCGATAGAAAGGCGCGCCAACCTGTGTGGCGCATCGACGCAAGCCTAGCGCAGCGGGTTTTTTTGGCTATCGCGGATTTGTTTCCAATCGTTCGCGGATGTTTCTGAAAGACGCTGGCCAGAGCGCGGCGACTGCCCGGCGAATTGGCCGATATGACGCCGTGTCCTGCTTGCACGTGCGTGCCGGCTGCTGCTTAATACGGCACGGCTCATGGCCTCGAAAGACTTTCGATGACCGACAAACTATAAAAAGAGCACTCCTTTGACTGAGCACGGAACGCAACAGGCCGGGCAGGTGACGTTGTCGCTGGTGATCCCCGTTTTCAACGAGGCCGACAGCCTCGACAGCTTTCTTTCGCGCATCGACGACGTCTTTCAGACGCAGGCACTGATCGATCTTGAACTGGTCTTCATCAACGATGGCAGCACCGACACCACCCTTGAGCGCTTGCTTGAACGGCAGCGGCAAGACTCGCGTCTGCGCATCGTCGATCTAAGCCGCAACTTCGGCAAGGAAGCGGCGTTGTCGGCCGGTCTGCAAATGGCCACCGGGAAGATCGTGGTACCGATCGACGCCGATCTGCAGGACCCGCCGGAAGTCATTTTGCAGATGATCGAGCGCTGGCGCGAAGGTTACGAAGTGGTGCTGGGGCATCGTGTCAGCCGCCGCAGCGACACGTGGGCCAAATCGACCTCGGCCCACTGGTTCTATCGCCTGCACAACCGCATCGCCGAACAGCCGTTGCCGGAGAACGTTGGCGACTTCCGCTTGATGGACCGCTGCGTGGTCGATGCCTTGCTGACCCTGCCCGAGTCGCGCCGCTTCATGAAAGGTCTGTTCGCCTGGGTCGGTTTCCGCACCACTCATGTCGACTACGAACGCCCCGAGCGCGTGGCCGGGCAAAGCAAGTTCAATGGCTGGCGGCTGTGGAACTTCGCCCTCGAAGGCATCACCAGTTTCAGCACCGAGCCGCTGCGGGTCTGGACTTACCTGGGGGCAACGGTTTCGCTGGTGTCGTTTGCGTTCGCCATGTTCATTGTCCTGCGCACACTGATCCACGGTGTCGACTTGCCCGGTTATGCCTCGCTGATGGTCGCAGTCACGTTCCTTGGCGGTCTGCAATTGATCGGCATTGGCGTACTCGGCGAATACCTTGGCCGCACCTATATCGAATCCAAACGCCGGCCGGTTTTTCTGGTGCGTCGCGTTTACGACCCCAAGGACTGACAGATGGATCTCAAGGAAACCGACATCCTCGGCGACAGCATCGATGAGCATTGGTATTACTGCTGCAAAGCGGCGGCGACCCGGCGATTGCTGGGTAACATGCCGATCCGACGAATACTCGATGTCGGTGCCGGCTCGGGGTTTTTCTCGCATCATCTGCTGACCCACACCGACGCGCATGAGGCGTGGTGCGTCGACATCAGTTACCCCGCCGATTCAAGCGCCACCACCGCTGGCAAACCGGTGCATTACCGCCGCGGCATCGACAGCATCGATGCCGATCTGGTGTTACTGATGGACGTGCTCGAGCATGTCGACGACGACCTCGGCCTGCTCAAAAACTATGTCGATAAAGTGCCTTCGGGCAGTCGTTTTCTGATGACGGTGCCGGCGTTTCAGTTTCTCTGGAGCGGTCATGATGATTTTCTTGAGCACAAGCGCCGCTACACCCTCGCGCAATTCGAAACCCTGGCGGGCGATGCCGGTTTGACCGTGCAGCGCGGCGCCTACTATTTCGGTGCGGTGTTTCCTATCGCCGCAGCGTTGCGCCTGATACCTCAAGGTTCGCAAACCGCACGGCCGCAGTCGCAACTCAAGCGTCATCACCCGTGGGTCAACAGCGTGCTCAAGACTCTTTGCCGACTGGAGTTGCCGTTGATGGGCAGCAACCGGCTGGCCGGTTTGAGCGTCTTCGTGCTGGCGCAGAAACCGTGATCGACAGTGATCGTTCAGCGTTGGTTCGCCGTGGTCTGCGCTTTGCCCTGACCGGGCTGTTCGTCACTGCGCTGCATGCGCTGGTGGCTGTGCTGTTCATCCGCTTCATCGCGCCCGAACCGCCGCTGGCCAATGGTTTCGCCTTTGCCGTGGCGACCGTTGTGTCTTATGTGATCAATACCACCTGGAGCTTTTCAGCTCGCCTGCACGGGCGCACGTTACTGCGCTTTGTGTCGGTCTCGGCGGGCGGTTTTCTATTGGCGATGCTGGTTGCCTGGGCGGCGCAAGTGGCGGGGTTGCATTATCTGCTCGGGATCGGTGCCGTGGCCATGACGGTGCCGGCGTTCACATTCGTTTTGCATAATTTCTGGACGTATCGATGAAGCTTTGCTCAACCTCTCGGGCGGCTGCGCTGTTGCCTGTGCTGCTAGGCATTCTGGCCTTTTTTATCGTGGTCGGCCCACGGGCGTTGAACCCGATGAACATTGCCTGGCTGGGCGACGGCGACCCGGCCACCCATTACCAGGGTTGGGTGTTTTTCCGGCACTCGCCATGGAGCTTTCCGCTGGGGCTCAATCCGTCTTATGGACTTGAATTGAGCAATGGCTTGATCTTTTCCGATTCCAATCCGCTGTTTGCCTTTCTGTTCAAGCTGTTTTCGGCGCTGTTGCCGGAGCCGTTTCAGTATTTCGGACTGTGGTTGCTGACCTGCTTCATTCTGCAGAGCTGGTTTGCCTGGAAACTGCTCGGCCTGGTGACCCGCGACGCGGTTCTGCGGTTGCTCGGCACCGGGCTGTTTTTATTCGTTCCGGCCATGCTGATCCGCATGAGCGTGCACCTGTCCCTGGGCGGGCATTTCATGTTGCTGGCCGCGCTGTACCTGGCGCTGCGGCCCTTCACGCCCAAGCGCTCTCTGGCCTGGGGAACGTTGCTGGCGGCGGCCGCGCTGATTCACGCCTATTTGCTGGCGATGATTGCGCTGATCTGGCTCGCCGATCTCGCAGCACACACCCTGCGGCGACATCTGGCGCCGCGCAAAGCTGTGGCCGAACTGATCGGTCTGTTTTTGCTGGTGAGTCTGTGTTGCTGGCAGGCGGGCTACTTCAGCGTCGGCGATGACGGTCTGGCACTGATGGGCTACGGTCTGTTCCGCGCCAATGTGCTGAGCTTTTTCGACCCGGGAACCTGGTCGTTTGCCCTGCGCGACATGCCCGGTGTGTTGGGCGATGGTGACGGTTTTGCTTTCCTTGGTTTGGGTGTGGTGTTCCTGTTCATCTGCGCCTTCGCGGCGTGGCTGCAACGCGGCACGGATGTTCACCTCAAGCCACGTCGCTACCCGTTGCTGTTGCTCGCGCTCGCCGGCCTGGCGCTGTTTGCGTTTTCCAACAACATCGGGGTCGGCCCATTCGAGTTGCACATCCCGCTGCCGGATGCGGTGGTTGCGGTGGCGACAATTTTTCGCGGTTCGGGGCGGATGATCTGGCCTGTCATGTACATGGCGATTTTCGCCATTCTGTACGTGGTGATTCGCGGCCATACTTCGCGCACGGCACGGATTCTGCTGAGCATTGCCCTGTTGCTGCAAGTGGCGGATACGCGTTCCGGTTGGGGAGAGTCGCGCAACCTGTTCATGGCCACGCCGGCGCCACAATGGCCGACGCCACTGGTTGATCCGTTCTGGGATCAGGCAGCCCGCCATTATCAGGCGGTGCGCTGGCTGCGCCCGGAGAATTATCCGGAGCAGTGGCGAACGCTGGCCGAGTATGCGGGACGCCATCATCTGCCGACCAATGCGGTCTACCTCGGCCGCATGAGTACCAAGGCCACCGAGGCGGCCCAGGCTGTGGCCGACCAGATGGTCAGCTCTGGTCAATACGCCACCGATACGCTGTATGTACTCGATAGCCGCACTGTGCTGCCGGCCGCGCTGACTCTCAATCGCGAGACTGACGTACTCGCCAGAATCGACGGTTTGAACGTGCTGGCGCCCGGCTGGAAGCGTTGCGCCGATTGCCCGCCTATCGTGGCCTCTGATCCTCTTACGCTGATTTCGCCAATGAAGTCGAACGAGCGCGTGACCTTCAACGTTACCAGCCTGGCGACGTTTTTCCTCGGCAGCGGATGGTCGAAAAGCGAACCGTGGGGCACGTGGTCCGAGGGCAGTGAATCGCAAATCATTCTGCGGCCCGAGGCGCCGGTGAGATCATTTGTGCTGGAAGCCAACGCTTTGATTGCGCCGTCGCATACCGAACAGGGGCTGGAGATTAGCGTCAACGATGTGCCGGTGCTCTCCACCCGCTTGCTCAAGGCCGAAGCGAACGTTGTCGCCGTTGACCTGCCAGCTGAAGTCCAGCAGCGCATTGAGCGTGAAGGCGTGCTGGTGATTCGTTTCCAGCACGCCGATGCCGTCAGCCCGAGAGCGCTGGGCATGGGACTCGATCCGCGCAAACTGGCCATTGGCATTCTGGCGTTGACGCTTCATTGACCCTTCAGTGACTGTTCGGCGCAGCGGCCCATAGACGCGGTTCCTGGGCCTTTCTACACTGCCGCTATTCCGGGGAGCAGGGGCAAAGGATGAACCGCAATGAACTACGCAAGGCCGACATCAACCTGATGGTGGTGTTCGAGACCCTGATGCTCGAACGCAACGTGACCCGCGCGGCGGAGAAGCTGTTTCTTGGCCAGCCGACCATCAGCTCGGCGCTCAACCGTTTGCGCACGATGCTCAACGATCCGCTGTTCATCCGCGTCGGCCATCGCATGGAACCGACGGCTCGTGCCGAAGACATTTACCGCCATCTCAAACCGGCACTGGATTCACTCTCGGCGGCGCTGAGCCTGACCCGCGATTTCGATCCCGCCACCAGCACCATGACCTTTCGCATCGGCCTGTCCGACGACGTCGAATTCGGCCTGCTGCCGCCGCTGTTGCGCGCGTTGCGCCAAGAGGCGCCGAGCGTGGTGTTCGTGGTGCAACATGTCGATTACTGGCGCATTCCCGACCTGCTCGCTGCCGGCGATATCACCGTCGGCATCAGCCAGACCCGTGGCCTGCCGGCCAACGCCAAACGCAAACTGCTGCGGCATATCCAGCCAAGCATCCTGCGCGCCGATGCCTCTGATACGCCGCTGACCCTCGACGAATATTGCGCTCGCCCGCATGTGCTGGTGTCACACACGGCCAATGTTAGCGGTTACGCCGATGAGTGGCTGGCGGAACTGGGCCGCACGCGGCAGGTGGTGTTGTCGGTGCCGCAATACAGCGCACTGCCGGCTTTGCTGGCCGGCACCGACCTGATCGCCAGCCTGCCGGATTACACCGCAGCGGCGATGGCGGCGTCCGGGGCGCTGTTCCAGGAACCGTTCCCGTTCAAGACGCCAACACTGGACCTGTCGATGGTCTGGCTCAGCCACGTCGACAGCGACCCTGCCGAACGCTGGCTGCGCTCGCGGCTGGAAGCATTCATGAGTGAACGGCCGCTTATTCAGATCTAACAGATGCCACGTATCCCTGTGGGAGCGAGCCTGCTCGCGAAGCGGTTCAGCAGGCGCGGGTGTGCAAACTGAAAGGACGCTTTCGCGAGCAGGCTCGCTCCCACAAATGACGCTGTGTGATTGTGGTATATGTACGCCCCGCATCCGCCGACTGGAGATCCGCAATGCCACACCTGCACATGGAATACACCGCCAACCTGACGCAGTTGAACGCTGACATCGCCCTGATCCGGCTCAACAACACGCTGGTCGGTTCCGGTCAGTTCGGCGCGGAGTTCGATATCAAGAGCCGCGCGATCAAGATCGACAACTTCAAGGTCGGCACGGCGCAGGGCGAGCGTGCCTTCGTCCATGTGAAACTGGCCTTGCTCAGCGGGCGCTCGGCGGAGATCAAGAAGCAGCTCTCGCAAAGTCTGCTGGCAGTGTTGCAGGAACTCTGCGAATGGCCGGCCGGGCTCGAAGTGCAACTGTGCGTGGAACTGCTCGACATCGATCGCGAGTCCTACAGCAAAGCCGCCATCGGCATCTGACGTTCAGGCGTTTTCCAGCTCGCTGCACACCTGAATCACCTGCTCGCGCAGCCAGACGTTGGCGCTGTCCTGATCGGCGCTCTGGCTCCACTGCATGTCGAGGGTGAAACCCGGCAGGCCGTTGGGCGCTTCGCAGTGGTTGAACACTGCGTCGTTGGTCAGCAGACGCTGGATACGCCGGGGCAGGGTGAGGATGAAATCGGTGCCGGTGATCATCTTCAACGCGGCGCTGTAGCTGTTCGATCGGGCCACTATCTGGCGCTTTTGCGCTTGCCGCGCCAGCCAGCCGTCGACCATGTTGGTGCTTGAAGTCCACGGCGTTGGAAACACATGCCGACGTTCGGTGAATGCTTGCAGGCTCAGGCGCGGTTCGAGTGGTGTGGCGCGTTTGTCGAAGACGCAGACCAGGTCATCTTCCAGCAACATCCGGGATTTCAGATCCGCATGCTGGCGGTGAAAGTGCGGGCCGAAACTGATCACCAGATCGAGGCTGCCGTCGCGCAACTCTTCGGCCGGCACGTCGGTTTCAAACTTGTGCATGTTGACCATCACTGGCAAGTCGTCGAAATCGAAGCGCTTCAACAGACGCGGCAGAATCAATTGCTCGAAGTATTCCGGGGCGCAGATGTTGAAAGTCACCGCCTGCCGGCTCGGGTCGAAGGCCGGGGCGCCGGCATGACAGAGGTTGATGCTTTCGAGAATCTTCTGCACATGGCCGTACATGCTGCAGGCCTTATAGGTCGGACGCATGCCAGTGCGGGTGTTAACGAATAACTCGTCTTCGAAACTGGTGCGCAGTTTCTTCAGGCAATAACTGACGGTGGACTGGCTGACGAACAGGGTTTCCGAGACATCGGTGACACTGCTCTGCTCGTACACGGCGACGAATACCATCAAGTCCTGCATATCGAGCTTGCGAAGCAAATTACTGTTCAGCATGAGTTCCGTCTCGCTGTGCCCCTTGCGCAGAATTCGCGCAAACGTGTGCGTACGATCCTAACGGAACGATGGTGCCAGGAGAAACCCTCGTAGGACATTTCACGGACACATGTGGGACAGAAACTTTTAGCAACACGACGTTGCCAATCTCGTGCGCAAAAGATGGCCAGAGGCCTCTAGCCCGGGCAGGGCAAGCGACGTGTGTAGTCGCGAGGGTTGAAGCGCACAACCATCAGCAGCATGAGCACCATTACCGCAGTCAGCGCCCACCACGCACCTTCGAAACTGCCCAGCCGATCGCGAATGATCCCTGCCAACAGCGGCGACAGTCCTGCGATCAGATAACCGATCCCCTGTACAAACGCGGTCAGGCCACCGGCGCGCTGCGGCTCGTCGCAGTGATCCAGAGCGACGATCAGGCTCATCGGAAACAGACCGCCAATCCCCAGCCCCAACAGACACGGCCATAACAAGGCCAGAGTTATCGGAGCGAGAATCAGCCCGCAGAAACCGCCGATGATCAGCAACAGCAGAACCGCCAATATCCCACGCCGGTCACGGCTGCGATTGGCGATCGCAGGCACTGCCAGGCCGGAAATGACCTCCATCGCTGTAAGAAAACCCAACAGCAGCCCGGCGTTCTGTTCACTCCAGCCTTTTTCCACGTAATACGGGGCAAGCCAGGCGAGGACACAGGTGTAGGACGCCGTACCGAGGCCAAAGAAAATCGCCAGCAACCAGGCGCGACGGCGCGTGATGAAAGATTCCCGCTGGGTCACCCTTGGTAGGGCTTGCGCGGGCTGCAAGCACCAGACCAGCAACGCGACCAATGCCAACGCCGCCCAGATGGCCAGCCCGATGCGCCAACTGCCGGTCTGCACCATCACCAGCGGCGCGAACGATGCGGCAATCGCGGCGCCGCCCATGATCGAAGTCACGTAGATGCCCATGCACAACGCCACGTTGTCAGCAAAGCGCGTCTTGATCAGCGCCGGCATCAATGCCTGAATCAGGGCTATGCCAATACCGGCCAGTATCGCGCTGACGATCAGCTCGACCGCAGAATCGATAAACAGCCGTGACACGTTCGCCAGCCCGATGACAAGCAGCGACAGCAGCACCGTGCGTTGTTCGCCCAGACGCTGGCTGATGCGCAGGCCGAAGAACATCGCCAGCCCCATGGCCATGACCGGCAGCATCGTCAGCAAAGAGGCAAGCGTGAAGCTCAACGGTATATCGCCACGGATCGCCGACAGCAGCGGCCCGATGGCTGCCATTGAGGGGCGCAGATTAAGTGCGACAAGAATGATCGCGAGTATCAGCCAAGCGGCGGGGCGGGAGTGATTCATCAGCAGGCCTTTGAGTGGGGAGGCTGATGATTAGGCGTCGCGGCGCGCGCATCGGCAAATCAGAAAACCCCGGGCCAGACCTAAAAACTCGATAACACCCCTGTCCCGATGTGGGAGCGAGCCTGCTCGCGAATTCGTTCCTCCAGACAAACATTCATTTGCTGACATTGCGCTTTCGCGAGCAGGCTCGCTCCCACAGAGGACATTGTGAAGTGCCTGAAACTGAATAAACCCTGAACCATTCTCAAATACTCGCAAACTTTCACGTTCGTACTCCGAGGCAACTAATCATTAGCATCTTTTTCACGAAAAATTGATCCATGCCTGCCTAAAGTTTGGCATGCCTCGGTGAATGAATTTTTCACAATCGACGAGGCTCTTCTTTCAGGAACAGTCACTCATCATGTTGAAGTTAAAAGCCGTGCGCCCGGAATGGGTGACGTTGTTTGCCAGCGCCTTTTTGTTGCTCGGTTTCAATCTGGTGCTTTGGCAACACCTGTTCGAGATCACCGCCGCCGATGGCAAGGGCATCGCCATGCGCGTGGCGTTCGGCGTGATGATCCTTGCCGCGTTCAATATCGTGCTGACGATATTCGCGTTCCGGCCACTGCTTAAACCACTTTTGACTCTTTTGTTTTTAGTCAGCGCCGGCGTGGCTTATTTCATGAGCCAATATGGCGTCATGATTGATGCGGGCATGTTGCGCAACTTTGCCGAGACCAACGCGACTGAAGTGCGTGATCTGCTCTCGTTGAAGTTGTTCGCTTATATTCTCTTGCTGGGTGTTTTGCCGTGTTTGTTGTTGTGGAAAGTACCGGTCAATTATCGGCGCTGGCATCGCGAGTTGTTCAGCAAAGTTATCGTCAGTGTTGCCTCGGCGGCGGTAATCGGTGTTGTGGCATTGGCCAACTATCAAGGTTTGTCGTCGCTGTTTCGCAATCACCACGAAATTCGCCTGATGCTGGTGCCGAGCAATTACATCGGCGCATCCATTGGTTATCTGCAAGAGCAAGTTGTCTCGGCGCAGCAGCCGTTCATCAAGATCGGCGAAGATGCCCAGCGCAATCCCGACTTGCGGCTACAGCCACGCAAATCCCTCACCGTGCTGGTGGTGGGGGAAAGTGCGCGGGCGCAGAACTTCGGCATTCTCGGTTACGACCGAGACACCACCCCGCAACTGGACAAAGAGGCTGGCCTGATCGCCTTCACTGACGTGCATTCCTGCGGCACGGAAACCGCAGTCTCGGTACCGTGCATGTTCTCCAACATGGGCCGCAAGGATTACAACGCCAGCAAGGCCAAGAACGAAGAAGGCTTGCTCGATGTGCTCAAGCGCGCCGGCATTGATGTGATCTGGCGCGATAACCAGTCCGGCTGCAAAGGCACTTGCGACCGCGTCACGGTGCAGGATGTCAGCAAGTTGCAAGACCCGGCGTTGTGCGCCAACAGCGAATGTCGCGATGAAATCCTCCTGCAAGGGCTGCAAAGTTTCATCGATCATCTGGACAAGGACACCGTGCTGGTTCTGCACCAGATGGGCAGTCACGGCCCGGACTACTTCAAGCGTTATCCCAAGGAGTACGAACACTTCACTCCGGTCTGTGAAAGTAACGCGCTGAACAATTGCAGCCGCGAAAGTATCGTCAACGGTTACGACAACACCTTGGTCTACACCGACCATGTGCTGGCGAGCCTGATCGATGTGCTGCGCAGCAATCAGGACAAAGTCGACACCGCCATGCTCTATCTGTCGGACCACGGCGAATCGTTGGGCGAGTACAACCTGTTTCTGCACGGCACGCCTTATATGCTGGCGCCCGAGCAACAGAAGCATGTAGCGATGCTGGCGTGGTTCTCTGACAGCTATCAGAAGGCCTATTCGGTCGACACCCATTGCCTGCAACTGAGCCGGGACAAGCCGCTGAGCCAGGACAATCTGTTCCACTCGATGCTCGGCCTGCTGGAAGTGCGCAGCAGCGTCTATCAACCTGCCTTGGACATGTTTGCCGGCTGTCGTGGCGCGGTGATCGACGGCGTGTTGGCCAAGCAGTGAAGCGTTTCCTGCCCGTCGCGCCAATGCGACGGGCCTTTCTGTTTCTGCTGTCAGACTATTCTTGCTGACAGGCAAGACATTTCCTTACAGCTCTTGCCCTTCAAAGGCGCGTAAATCGTCGGTGGCGATATATACTGCGCGCCATTCTTCAAGGGAGAGCCGTGTGGCTATCGATATTCACTGGATTCGCGACAACGAAAGCCTCGCGCAGTTTTGCGCCGAGTGGCAGCAGCTGCCGTTCGTTGCCCTCGACACCGAATTCATGCGGGTCGACACCTTCTATCCGATTGCCGGCCTGTTGCAGATCGGCGACGGCAAACGCGCCTACCTGATCGACCCGCTGACCATCAACGCCTGGCAACCGCTGGCCGAGTTGCTGGAAAACCCGGCGGTGCTGAAAGTCCTGCACGCCTGCAGCGAAGACCTCGAAGTACTGTTGCGCCTGACCGGCAGCCTGCCGGCGCCTCTGTTCGACACGCAACTGGCCGCCGCTTACCTGAACCTCGGCTTTTCGATGGGCTACTCGCGTCTGGTGCAGGAGGTGCTCGGCATCGACCTGCCAAAGGGCGAAACCCGTTCCGACTGGTTGCAGCGCCCGCTGTCCGAAACCCAGATCAGCTATGCCGCCGAAGATGCCGTGCATCTGGCCGAGGTGTTCGTCGAGTTGCGGCCCAAGCTGTCCGACGACAAGTTCGCCTGGGTGCTGGAGGATGGCGCCGAACTGGTCGCCAACCTGCGCCGCGAAACTGATCCTTACGAGGTGTATCGCGAGGCGAAACTGGCGTGGAAGTTGTCCCGTGCACAACTCGCCGTGCTGCGTGAGCTGTGCGCCTGGCGCGAAAAAGAAGCCCGCGCCCGCGACCTGCCGCGCAACCGCATCGTCCGTGAACACTCGCTGTGGCCCTTGGCCCGCACGCAGCCGGATAACCTCGCGGCGCTGGGCAAGATTGAAGACATGCACCCGCGTACCGTACGTCAGGACGGTCAGTTTCTGCTTGATCTGATCAAGCGCTCTGGCAGTGTGGGGCCAGATCAATGGCCGCCGGCAGTGCCGGAGCCGTTGCCGATCGAAGCCGCTGCGTTGATCAAACAACTGCGCGCGCTGGGTCAGGCCGAGGCCGAACGCCTGGGTATTGCCCCGGAACTGATGCTGCGCAAGAAAACCCTCGAAGCCCTGGTCAAAAGCGGCTTCCCCGAGGGACCTTACCAATTGCCCGATTCGCTGCGTGGCTGGCGCCGCGAATTGCTCGGCCAGAAGCTGCTCGACAGCTTGGCCACCGCCGGAGAACAGCCTTGAAACGTATTTGCTCCATCTACCAAAGCTCCAAGCGCAGCGGCATGTATCTCTACGTGCTCAAGAGCGATGCGCTCGAGCGCGTGCCGGAAGCGCTGATGACGGCTTTTGGCAAAGCGAAGCATTCCTTCGATCTGGTGCTGTCGCCCGAGCGCAAGCTGGCCAGCGAAGACATCACCGTGGTTCTGGAAAACCTCGACAAGCAGGGCTATCACCTGCAAATGCCACCGGCCGAGGACGAGTACATCGAGCACTTGCCCGAAGAGTTGCTGCGACGCAACGACCCGGTCTGACCCGCGAGGCCCTGTTCTGGGCCTCGGTTAACCCTGGAACTGTTTTTACCGCGATGGCCGGCCCGAACCCGGCGGCTGTCTGCACGGTTTGCGAAAGGTTTGAAGATGCGCGTTCTGATTGCCGAACACGACTACGCGATATACGCCCGCCTGCTGCGTCAGGCGCTGCCCGAGCTTGAAATCCTGACCAGCGGCGACTCCGCCGAACTGGCGCGTCAGGCCGCCGATTGCCCGGTGTGGCTGGGCCAGCCGGATCTGCTGGCGACCTTGCTGCGCCAGGGCCATCAACCGCAATGGCTGCAATCGACCTGGGCCGGCATCACGCCGCTGCTCGCCGACGGCCTGCGCCGCGACTATCGTCTGACCCGCGCCGTGGGGATTTTCGGTCAGGTCATGGCTGAATACGTGCTGACCTACATCCTCGGCCACGAACGCGAAGTGCTGGCGCGGCTGGTCAGCCAGGTCGAGCGCAAGTGGGACAACCGCAGCGGCCAGAGTCTGGTAGGGCGCAAGGTGCTGATCGTCGGCACCGGTGACATCGGCCAGAGCGTTGCGCAGTTTCTGCGGCCGTTCGGCGTCGAGCTGTACGGTATCGCCAGCAGTGCCCGCGAACAGGCGCCATTTGTCGAGGTCGGCGCGCTGGCCGATCTTCCGCGTCTGGTGGGCGAAGTGGATTACGTGGTCAATCTGCTGCCGAACACCGAACACACCCACGATATCTACGACGCGGCGCTGTTCAAGCAATTCAAGCCGACCGGATTGTTCATCAACGCCGGGCGTGGTGTCGCAGTGGTCGATGCCGATCTGGTAGAAGCCTTGAAGGAAGGGCATCTGGCCGGCGCGGTGATCGACGTTTGCCGTCAGGAGCCATTGCCGCAACGCCATCCATTCTGGACCGCATGGGGCTTGCTCCTGACCGGGCACAGCTCGGCACCGACCTCGCCGGCGCTGATGGTGGATTTGTTTGTGCAGAACCTGAAAGCGTATGAGGCAGGTGAAGCTTTGCGCGGCGAGGTGGATTTCACCCGCGGTTACTGACTCTCCACCGATTTCACTGTGGGAGCGAGCCTGCTCGCGAAGAGGGCGTGTCAGTCGACAACAGCGTGTCTGACACAGCGCTTTCGCGAGCAGGCTCGCTCCCACTTTGGTTTCAAAGTGTAGCCACCAGTTTGCTCAGCGGGCGGCGCTGGTGCGGACAAGCGGATTTACCGGCAGTCGCCAGCGCTTGGCCCCCGCGCCCGCTGGCACTAGACTGGCGGCCTTTTCACCACCTTGATGTTGATGCTTGAGCCATGGCCGCCATAGTCGAACCGTTCTGGAAACGCAAAACCCTCGATCAACTCGATCACGAGGAATGGGAATCGCTGTGCGACGGCTGCGGTCTGTGCTGCCTGCAAAAGCTCGAGGACGAAGAAGACAACAGCGTCTATTACACGCGCATCGCCTGCAAACTGCTGGATCTGAAAACCTGCCAGTGCAGCGATTATCCGAACCGGATCAAGTTTGTCCCTGACTGCATTCAGCTCACGCCGGGTCAGGCGGAGGAATTCAAGTGGCTGCCGCCGACCTGTGGTTATCGTCTGGTCAGCGAGGGCAAGGATCTGCCGTTATGGCATCACCTGGTGTGTGGCGACCGCGACGCGGTGCACCATGAGCGGATTTCCCAGTCCGGGCGCATGCTCGCCGAAGGCAGCGTGCCGGAAGATGACTGGGAAGATCATCTGATTTTTCGCGCGGGCTGATGAGATGGTGAGTTGTTGAACCCGTAAAGATCAAAAGATCGCAGCCTTCGGCAGCTCCTACAATGGAAAACGTGATTTCGTGTAGGAGCTGCCGCAGGCTGCGATCTTTTGCTTTAAAGCCTCAGACGCCAGCCTTCGGCGAGGTCAGCGAATCATTGCCGGTCACAGTGGCTGTTTCAGTAGCCACTTCGGCATTGGTCTTCAACTTGCTCAGTTCTTCCCCGGCGCGTTCGATCTTCGCCCGCACGTTGTTCATGTCCTGACGGCCTTTTTCCAACAGGCTTTTCGCCGAGCAGTGCCCGGTGATGCCACGGGCTACGGCCATGCCGCCGAGTGCCACTTGCAGCAGGCCGAATACGCCGCCACGGCGCAGGCCCTTGCCGACCATCAGCACGCCGCCGGTCAACGAGCCGATGCGCTCCCAGCCATGCACATTCTTGTGCGAAGGCGACTGGAACGGGGTGGATTCGATGCGTTCTACGCGTTTGAGCTCGCTCATGATCTATCTCCAAGCAGGGTGCGATTGATAGATAAGCTGACTGCCAGGGCGGTCAGCTTGTTCCATCGAATGTGCGACGCTTCAGCGGAATTTCGGCCCGGAGCGGGTGTTCAGGCCCTTGGCCATGCGGTCGTAGAGCACGACGTTGACCGTGGCGGCGAGATTCATGCAGCCGGTGGTGGGGATGTACACGACGTCTTCGCACCAGTCGCGAATCTCTTTATCCAGCGAGCCGTCTTCCGGCCCGAAGATATACAGGGCGCGGTCGGGGTGGGTGTATTCCGGCAGCGGCCGTGCGCCTTCGACCAGCTCTACCGCGACGGGAACGCAGTTGAGCGGAAGGATTTTTTTCAGGTCGTCGATGCCGATCAACGGGATGTCGTAGTGCACGCGCTTGGTGTCGGTGACGAAATCGGCCGCGCGTTCATAACGCTTGCCGGTGTAGAACACCGACGCCACGCCGTAACAGCCTGCGGCGCGCATCACCGAGCCGACGTTCTCCGGTGATTTGGGGTTATACAAACCAATGCAGCTGTACCGTTTGTCTGCCACGAGCGGGGTGCCTTCGGGAAAAAGAGGGCGATTATACGGGGATTGGGGGAGGGCGGGCAGATTCGAGATTTGTGGTGCCTGGCCGGCCGCCTTCGCGAGCAGGCTCGCTCCCACAGGGGAACGCATTTCAACTGTGGGAGCGAGCCTGCTCGCGAAAGGGCCAGCTCAGGCGATGAAGATCTTCAATCTTCTTTTTTCATCAGGCCAGCCAGGGCCGCAAACGGGTTATGCGTGGCCTTGGCAATCTTCGGTGTGCTCAGCGAGCCGTCGCCGAAATACTGCTGATCGGTGTAACGCGAGTGCTCGTTGTCGTGGCAATACAGGCACAACAGCTCCCAGTTCGAGCCGTCCTGCGGGTTGTTGTCGTGGTTGTGGTCGCGGTGATGCACAGTCAGTTCGCTCAGGCGCTTGCCGGAAAACTCACGGGCGCAGCGGCCGCAGACGTGCGGGTACATTTTCAGGGCTTTGTCGCGGTAGCCCATTTCCTTGTCGCGCTGGTTGTCGGCGAGGATGCGGTCCAGCTTCGACGTGTTGGTGGGGGTGGACGAACTCATGGGTTCACCTTTGCAGAAAGACTGATGACGGTTATGTGCAGAGTTTAGCTCAGCCCTTGAGCTTCTCGGCAATCCAGATCGTGTGACGGGTGCCCTTGTTGCCGTGGGCGAAGACCTGGACTTCTTCGGCCTTGAAACCGGCCTTCTTCAATTTGTCGGAAAACTGTCGGTCGGCGCTGGCCGACCATACCGCGAGCACACCTTTGGGGCGCAGCGCCTTGGCGCAGGCATTCAGACCTGCGGCGGAATACAGCCAGCTGTTGGCCTTTTGAGTCAGGCCTTCGGGGCCGTTGTCAACGTCAAGCATGATCGCATCGAAACCGTTCGGCTCGCTTTGCAGCACATTGGCCACATCTTCCTGACGGATCACCGTGCGCGGGTCGAGCAATGGCCGACCGGACTTCTCCCCGAGCGGGCCGCGATTCCACTCGACTACGCCGGGCACCAGCTCAGCGACCACCACTTCGGCGGACTTGCCCAGGTGCTTGAGTGCCGAGGCGAGGGTGAAACCCATGCCCAGGCCGCCGATCAACACCCGCGAATTCGGCCGGCCGGCGACCTTGCGGCAGGGGATCTCGGCCAGCGCATCTTCAGAACCGTGCATGCGCGTGTTCATCAACTGTCCGCCGTCGCCGCCCTGGATCTTGATGACGAAATCCTCGCCATACTCGAACAGGCACAGGGCACCGCCGTTTTCAGGGATCGGGGTGGTGTCGAGCAGAACGAAACGTTTCATGGAAATCTCTAAAGGGGGGGAAGGCAAGCAGGCGCGTTGGGAGTAGCCTGAGCACAGACTAAAGGCCAAACGGAGCCCTTGATGAAGCGCACCATTCTAACGGTCATTACCCTGGCCGCGCTCGCGATTACTGCAGTGCAGGCCCAGCAGAGCGTTCCGGTCAGCCCGACGCCGCAGCCCGGCTCGCCCGGCACCGCGACGCCGACGCCGTATCCGCAGATCACCCCGATCACCCTGCCCAAGTCGGGCGCCGGTAGCGGCAGCCCGCCACTGGTGCCGATTGAAATGCCCAGCCCGCCGAGCAAGGATCAACCGGTGCCGGGCATCGAGCCGAACGGCAACAAGGTCAAATCCCCCGGCGGCTAAACCTGTTGCGCGGCGAGTTGGCCGTCGGCCATGCGCAGGCGTTTGGACAGCGAGACGGCGAGGGCGCGGATGATCTTCGCGGCGATTTTCGGCGCGTCGTTGAGCATTTTCTCCAGCGAGTCCTTGCCCAGATTGAGCAACTGACAATTGCTCGCCGCGATACACGTGGCCGAACGACGTTCGCCATCAAGCACGGCCATTTCACCGAAGGCCCGGCCGCTGCGCAGGGTGGCCATGGTGATGACCTGGCCGTCAGCGCCGGTTTTCTGCACGGCGACCTGGCCGGTGTGGATGATGCACATGAAACTGCCGGCATCACCCTCGCGAAAAATCGCCTCGCCTTCAGCCACGGTGCTGATGCTGAAATAGCCGGAAGCGGCCGCGAAGTCGGCCAGCTGCAATTGATCGAACAGGCCACAGTCCATCAGCCAGTCGCGGATTTCGTTGTTCAGAAAGGTCGGTTCGGACATGTCGATGCGGTCTTTTTGTTATCACATTTCAAGGCTATACACGGATCCCGTAGGAACGGGCTTTTGTGGCGAGGGGATTTATCCCCGCTCGGCTGCGCAGCAGTCGCAAGTCCTGCCAACTCGGTGCTTCAGAAATACTGAGTTTGCAGGTTTGGGGCCGCTTCGCAGCCCAACGGGGATAAATCCCTTCGCCACAATGGGTCTGGAATTAAGACCCAAGTGACCGACGGAGTTCCTCAGGCCAGGCCCAAAACCTTGAACACAAATGCATATTCGAGCGCTACGTCACGTAATCCCTGATAGCGCCCGCTCATGCCGCCATGCCCGGCACCCAGTTCGGTCTTGAGCAGCAGCACATTGTCGTCGGTCTTGGTCGCGCGCAATTTCGCCACCCACTTGGCTGCTTCCCAGTACTGCACGCGGCTGTCGTTGTAGCCGGCGATCACCAGCAGTGGCGGATAAGCCTGCGCGGTGACGTTTTCGTACGGTGCGTAAGCCTTGATCCGATCATAGACGTCCGGTTCTTCCGGGTTGCCCCATTCGTCGTATTCGGTGACGGTCAGCGGCAGATCGGGGTCGAGCATGGTATTGAGCACGTCGACGAACGGCACTTCGGCAATCGCCACGCCGAACAGGTCCGGGCGCTGATTGAGTACCGCGCCGATCAGCAGGCCACCGGCGCTGCCGCCGCTGATCGCCAGTTTTTCCGCCGTGGTGATGCCGTTGAGGATCAGAAACTCAGCGCAAGCGATGAAGTCGCTGAAGGTGTTGTGTTTGTGTTCCTGCTTGCCGGCGCGATACCAGGCTTCGCCCAGCTCGCCGCCGCCGCGTACGTGGGCAATGGCGAAGGCCATGCCGCGATCGAGCAGGCTCAGGCGGGCGTGAGAAAACCACGGATCGAGGCTGGAGCCGTAAGCGCCATAACCATACAGATACAGCGGCACCGGTTTACCGACCATTTCGCGCTTCATCACCAGACTGATCGGCACCTGCGTGCCGTCCGGGGCGGTGGCCCATAGGCGTTGGCTGACATAGGCGTCGGCATCAAATTGGCCGAGTACCGGGGTTTCCTTGAGCACCGTTTGCTCGCCGCTGGCAAGAATCAACTGGCGCACCTGGGCCGGGCGATTCAACGCTTCGTAGCGCAGGCGAATGCGGTCGCTCTCGAATTCCAGGCTGTTTTGCACGTGGAGGCTGTAGGCCGCATCGGGCAATTGCACGCGATACGGCGCCGAGCCCTGTGGGTGAACCTCGATGATCGGCAGGCCACCTTCGCGCAGACTCAAAGTCATCGCCTCGGTGTTGAGGCTGACACCGTCGAGCATCACTTCTTCGTTGTGCGGGATCAGGTTCTGCCAGTCGGCCTCGCTCGGCGGCACGCCAGTGTCCGGAGCCTGATACAGGGCGAAGTTGATGCCGTCGCGGTTGGTACGGATAAACCATGTCCAGACGCCATCGAGCAGGCCGTGGTCGACGTCGTATTCGTGATCTTCGACCCGTGGCGCCAGGCAGCTGAACGGCAGGTGCGGTTGGTTGGCGTCCAGCGCCCAGACTTCACTGGTGGTCTTGCTGCCCAGCGACAGCAGCAATTGCTGTTCGGAGCTGGCGCGGTAGCAATGCAGGAAGAACCGACCGTCCGGCTCGTGGAAGACTTCTTCAGCGGCGGTGCCATCGAGACGATAGCGGAACAGTTTATGCGGGCGATGGGTGTCGTCGAGCACACCGAAAAACAGGGTCAGGCTGTCGTTGGCCCAGGTCATGCTGCCGTCGCAGTCCTCGAATTCCAGTTCGCTGACCTTGTCGTTGGACAGCTCCTTGACGAACAGCGTGTAGATCTCATCGCCCGAGGCATCAACGCTGTAGGCCAGGCGCTGGTGATCGGGGCTGATGCTGAAAGCTCCGAGGGAGAAGAAGCCGCCATTGGCCAGCGCATTCGGGTCGAGCAGCAATTGTTCGCGGCTTTCATCGAGGGTCAGGCTGTCGTCCGCCGGGCGCGGGCAGCGGTAGTGCCGGGCATATTCGTCACCGGCGGTGGTGCGCGTGTAATAAAGGTAGGGGCCCCAGGGCGAGGGCAGGGACAGATCAGTCTCGAGAATCCGGCCCTTGATCTCGTTGAACAGGCTTTCACG
The DNA here is from genome assembly GCF_041956865.1 of Pseudomonas sp. LW8. NCBI lineage: Bacteria > Pseudomonadati > Pseudomonadota > Gammaproteobacteria > Pseudomonadales > Pseudomonadaceae > Pseudomonas > Pseudomonas sp. LW8. The sequence goes on from NZ_CP168138.1 coordinate 1,395,236, forward strand.
CAGCTCGGCCTGATCGGCGGTTTGCGCTTCCTGATAAGCGTTTTCAGCCTTGAGGTAGTCGAGCACCGCGTCGGTATCGCGTTCCTGCAGCCAGGCATACGGGTCGGCGCCGGGCGCCCGCTGGGCAATCGGGGCAGTCATGACATTGGCGGATTGGGGCATGGAAGGCTCTCGGACAATATTCGGAATTGGGTTGTTCGCAGGTCTTGAAAGCGCCGCAGCCCGTGTGGGAGCGAGCCTGCTCGCGAAAGCGGTGTGTCAGGCAACGCTGTTGCAACTGACAGTCCGTATTCGCGAGCAGGCTCGCTCCCACAGGGGCGGCTGCTGGCCGTCTGGTATTGGGACAAGCCGCATGGGCGAAAAGTCGTTACTATAAGCGCCTATTTGCCTGCCTTGCCATGGACACCATGACCGAGAACGACTATCTGATCGCCTGGGGCCTTTACGCCTTTGCCGCCGTGGGCTGCCTGCTGGTATGGATGCGCCTGACCACCTGGATGTGGCGTTGGCTGCGCGAGCCGCTGCGTGTGCTGATGGCGGTGTTGCTGTTCAGCCCGACCATCGTCGATCCGGTGAAAGCCAAAGTTGCACCGGCCATCGCCATCACCGCCCTGGACATGCTGTTCAAGGTCGGCAACAACGCCTGGCGCGCGGTTTCCGATCTGTTCATGTACGGCATGATCGCCTTCGGGGTGTATCTGGTTTTCGTCTTGATCCGCCTGCCGATCGAGCGTGCCTCGGTAGCACGGCGTGAACGCGCCGAGGCCGCCAAGGCCGCCGCCCGTGCCGAAGAGCGCGACGATGATCAACCGTTCGGTGGCGCCGGTGACGACCGCTACGGTCGCCCGCCAGTACCGAACAATCCGCAGCGCATGCGGGTCGAGCCGCGTCTGTAACCCGAGAGTCCGCACATGTGTGAATTACTGGGCATGAGTGCCAACGTGCCGACCGACATCGTGTTCAGCTTCACCGGCCTGATGCAACGCGGCGGCCGTACCGGCCCGCACCGCGACGGCTGGGGCATTGCCTTCTACGAAGGGCGGGGCCTGCGGCTGTTTCAGGACCCGGCAGCGAGCAGCGAGTCGGAAGTTGCCAACCTGGTGCAGCGTTATCCGATCAAGAGCGAAGTGGTCATCGGCCATATTCGCCAGGCCAACGTCGGCAAGGTCTGCCTGTCCAACACCCACCCGTTCGTCCGCGAACTGTGGGGGCGCAACTGGTGTTTTGCGCACAACGGCCAGCTCGCCGACTTCACTGCGATCAAGAGTTTCTACCGACCGGTCGGCGATACCGACAGCGAAGCGGCGTTCTGCGATTTGCTCAACCGGGTACGCGCAGCCTTCCCCGAGCCGGTCGATATCGAAGTGCTGCTGCCGGATCTGGTCGCAGCGTGCGCCGAATATCGCAGCAAAGGCGTGTTCAATTGCCTGCTCAGCGACGGTGACTGGCTGTTCTGTTATTGCTCGACCAAACTCGCCCAGATCACCCGCCGCGCCCCGTTCGGCCCGGCGCGGCTCAAGGATGTCGATGTGATCGTCGACTTCCAGGCCGAAACCACGCCCAACGACGTGGTCACGGTGATTGCCACCGAGCCTTTGACCGAAAACGAAACCTGGACCCGTTACGAACCGGGCCAATGGAGCCTGTGGCGACGCGGCGAATGCGTCAGCCAGGGCAAGACCGAATAAGGATTTGCATCCATGTTGCTCAGTTATCTACGGCTGGTGTTGTTTGCGGCGGGCCTGTTGATCGGTGTCCAGGTGCCGGGGTTCATCAACGATTACGCCCAGCGTGTCGAAGCGCACCTGATCGAAGCGCAGACCGGTCTGCGTGGTTTCCAGGGCACGGCGGATCAGTTTTTCAAAGGCGATATGCAGGCGCTGGTCGCACATTACCGTGCCAGCGAAGACCCGATTTTTCGCAGCGATGCCGACAGCCTGAACACCTTGCTCACCCGCCAGGTCGCGCTGGACAAGCAATTCCAGGCGATGCAAGGCCCGTGGTATGTGCGCTTCCTGCAAGTGGTGCTGGCCGCCGATCCGGATATTCGCAAGGAAACCTGGAACGGCTACAGCTACCAGATCCTGCTGACGCCAGAGGCGATGATCTGGGGCATGAGCGGCGCGTTGCTGCTGTCGTTCGGCGTCGAATGCCTGTTCCGCCTGATCGACTGGGTCGTCCTCGGCGGCCGCCGCCTGCGCCAGAGCCGACCGATCGAAGATCGCGATGTGCGCGGTTTGTAAGACTTGCACAATCCCCTCTGGCAAGAGAGGCCTTATGGCATGGGGGATTCTGTGGTGAGTGGGCTCTGTGGTGAATGAGCTCTGGGGTGAATGGGTTCTTTGGTGAATGGGCTCTGGGATGAGTGGTTTCTGTGGCGAATGAGTTCCGTGGCGAGGGGATTTATCCCCGTTGGGCTGCGCAGCAGCCCCAAAACCTGCAAATGCGGTACCTCTGAAAGACCGCGTTGGCCCCAATCACGACTGCTGCGCAGCCGAGCGGGGATAAATCCCCTCGCCACGTAATCATTCAGTAAGGGTGATGTAGTCCTTGCCGACCTTGTGCGCATACCCCGCTAGCACCTGCTGACACAACGTCACGATCTCCTCGACCCACTCAACCCCGACCCGCCACGACACCACCACCGGCAGATTCGCCGGCCGCTGCTCGATGTCGAGCAAGATCAATTCGCCCCGTGCCAGCTCCTCGGTCACCAGCACCGGCGGCAGCGCGCCGATACCGAAGCCATCGCGCAACAACCGGGTGATCGCCGACACCGAGTTCACGCAATTCAAGCGTGGCGCCATGACGCCGCTGGCCTGCATCAGCGCGACGATATCCTGATGCGGTCGTGAGTTTTTCGAGTAGGTGATGATCCGCTCCTGCGCCAGTTCGGCGAGGTCGGCGTAGTCGCGGTTGTAGATCGAATTGCTCGCGACAATCCAGCCCAGCGGATGGCTCGCCAGCTCGAGGCTGCGCACGCTTTCGTGACGGACCAGATCGGTTTGCAGAACCAGATCAAGGAAGCCTTTTTGCAGTTGATCGCAGAGGTTCAGCGCGGTATCCGCGACCAATTCGATTTCCACCCGTGGGTACAGATCGGTCATCTGCGCCACCAGCGGGCTCAGCCAGGTATGGATCACTGTGTCCATCACGCCGATACGCACCCGGCCGACCTTGCTCGAACGGGTCTCGATCGACTGCTTCAGCGCCGCCATGGTGTCGAGCATCTGCTCGGCATAGTCGAGCACTTTCAGGCCTTCCGGGGTCAGGCTGACGCCGCGTGAGTCGCGCAAAAACAGCTTTACGCCCAGCTCGCCTTCGAGCACTGCAATGCGGCTGGAAATCGATGCCTGGGTGGTGAACAGCTTGTCAGCGGTCAGGCGAAAACTCTTCAGGCGCGCGACCCAGACAAAGGTCTCGAGAAACTTCAGATTCATGGACAAGGCTCGAGTGACAAATTTTTCTTATGCCTAAGGCGGGTTTTTATTCGTTGGACGGCGCAGGGCAGGGCGACGAAAAATCGGCGCATCCGGTTCCCACGATAGGCGTCGTCGGAGCTTCGAACAAGACCAATAAAAGCCCTGCGGAGATTTGCCATGAGTGCTCCCGATACCCTCCCTTTATCCAAGCCTGCGGCTCGCCCCGGACCTTTCGACTGGTACCGCAACATCAACCAGCAGGAGCGCCGCACGTTCTGGAGCTGCAAGATCGGCTACGGTCTGGACGGTATGGACACGCAAATGCTCAGCTTCGTCGTGCCGACGCTGATCGCGATGTGGGGCATCACTACGGGCGAAGCGGGGCTGATTCACACCAGCACCTTGATCGCTTCGGCGATCGGCGGTTGGGTCGCCGGGATCCTCTCCGACCGCATCGGCCGCGTGCGCACCCTGCAACTGACGGTGCTGTGGTTCGCCTTCTTCACCTTCCTCTGCGGCTTCGCGCAAAACTACGAACAATTGTTGATCGCCCGCACCCTGATGGGCTTCGGTTTCGGCGGTGAATGGACCGCTGGCGCAGTGTTGATCGGTGAAGTGATCCGCGCCAAGGATCGCGGTAAAGCGGTGGGCATGGTGCAATCCGGCTGGGCGCTGGGTTGGGGCCTGACGGCGATTTTGTATGCGCTGCTGTTCTCGGTATTGCCTGCGGAAGATGCCTGGCGGGCGCTGTTCATCCTCGGCATCGTGCCGGCGATATTCGTGATTTTCGTCCGTCGGCTGGTGAAAGATCCGGAGATCTATCGCGAAGCCAAAGCCGCGCAAACTCCGGAAAACCCGGCGAAGTTCTACGAGATCTTCGCACCGGGAATGCTCTTCACCACGTTTCGCGCTTCCTTGCTGACCACCGGTGCGCTGGGCGGCTACTACGCGATTACCTCCTGGCTGCCGACCTTCCTCAAAAACGAGCGCGGTCTGAGCGTGCTCGGCACCGGTGGTTATCTGGCGATGGTGATCGTCGGTTCCTATGTCGGTTATGTGATCAGCGCGTATCTGACCGACCTGCTGGGGCGGAAAAAGAACTTCATTTTGTTCGCGGTCGGCTCGTTCACCATCGTTCTGCTCTACACGCAGATGCCGGTCAGTAACGGCGTGATGCTCTGGCTGGGCTTTCCGCTGGGCTTCTTCGCTTCGGGGATTTTCAGCGGCATGGGTGCGTTTCTCACCGAATTGTTCCCTACGCGGATTCGCGGCTCGGGCCAGGGTTTCTGCTACAACATCGGCCGCGCGCTGGCGGCGTTGTTCCCGCTGTTGATCGGCCTGCTCAGCCAGAAAGTGCCATTGAGCATGGGCATCGGCGCCTTCGCGGCGGTCTCCTATGGCGTGGTGATTCTGGCGGCGCTGAGCCTGCCGGAAACCCGTGGCAAGCAACTCGACGCGCAGTAACTGATACCCTGCGCAGAAGTCTCCTACAGATAAAAAGACCAGCAGCTACAGGAGTGTTCACCGTGAGCCGCCTGCTATTGAATTGCGACATTGGCGAGAGCTTCGGCAGCTGGACCATGGGTCTGGACGCCGAAGTCATGCCCTTCATCGATTGCGCCAACGTTGCCTGTGGTTTCCATGCCGGCGACCCGAGCATCATGCGCAAAACAGTGGCGCTGGCGCTCGAGCATGGCGTGCAGATTGGCGCGCACCCGGCCTATCAGGATCTGGTCGGATTCGGCCGGCGTTCCATGGCCTATTCCGCGCAAGAGCTGCAAGACATCCTGCATTACCAGATCGGTGCCCTCGACGGCATCTGCAAGGCGCAGGGCGGGCGCGTGAGCTACGTCAAACCCCACGGCGCGATGTACAACGACATGATGGCCAACCCGGCGCAGTTGCGCGCGGTGGTGCAGGCCGTGGCCGCTTATGATCGCAATCTGCCGCTGATGTTGATGGCGACCCGAGACAACGCTGCGGCGCAGCAAATTGGCGATGAATACGGCGTAACGCTGTGGTTTGAAGCGTTCGCCGACCGTGCCTACGACAGCGCCGGCCGGCTGGTCTCCCGGCAACTGCCGGGCGCCGTGCATCACGATCCCGAAAAAATCGTCGAGCAAGCGCTGACCATCGCCAATGGCGGCGCGCTCACCGCCAGCGATGGCAGCGCCTTGATCCTGCGCGCCAATACCTTGTGCGTCCACGGCGACAACGCCAGTTCCGTGGCCGCCGTGCAGCGCATTCGCCAGGCCTTGCAGCAGTCGAGTGCGTCATGAATCCACGGGTTGAAGTGGTGGCGCTGGATTGCCTGATGCTGCGTCTGTTCGATGACATCGCCGAAGCCAACATGCCGTGGATGCTCGCCGCCAGCGAGCGGTTGCGCACGGCGTTTGGTGCACAGTTGATCGATCTGGTGCCGTCCTATACGACGTTGATGGTGCATTACGATCTGACGCTGTTGAGTCCGGCGCGGGCGCGCCAAATGATCGCCGACGCGCTGGTCGATCTGGCGCCGAATGCGCGCCGTGCCGGGCAGTGTCACGTCTTGCCGGTCTGGTACGACTTGAGTGTCGGCCCGGAACTGAGCCTGTTGGCCGAACGCAGCGGGCTGGTGGTGGAGGAGGTGATTCGTCGCCACAGCGCACGGGAATATCAGGTGTTCGCGTTGGGCTTTGCGCCGGGTTTTGCCTTCATGGGCCTGGTCGAAGAAATGCTCGCCGCGCCGCGCTTGAACACACCGCGCAAGAAAGTCGCCGCTGGCAGCGTCGGTATCGCCGAGCGGCAGACCGCTGCCTATCCGGTGGTCTCGCCCGGTGGCTGGAACCTGATCGGGCGCACCCCGGCGCAACTGTTTGATCGCCATCGCGACGGCTACAGCCTGATGCAACCGGGCGACACGGTGCGCTTCGATGCCGTCGATCACGCCGAATTCATACGCTTGGGCGGCGATGACACCCCACTGGAGGCGTTGGCATGAGTCGATTGACGATCGAAGCCAGCACACCGCTGTGCCTGTTGCAGGATGCCGGGCGGTTTGGCGTGCGGCATCTGGGCGTGACCCAGGGCGGCGCGGCGGATTGGTGTTCGATGAGCTGGGCCAATTGGCTGCTCGGCAATGAGCTGGATGCAGCAGTGGTTGAAATCACCCTCGGCGGGTTTGCTGTTGTGGCTGAAGAGGATTGCCTGCTGGCGCTGGCGGGAGCGGATCTCGGCGCGCAGATCGACGGCCAGCCGCTGGCGCCGTGGCGCAGTTTCAAATTGGCGAAAGGCCAGACATTGCGATTTACCCAGCCGTTGCTTGGCGCTAGAGCTTATCTGGCGGCCCCCGGTGGGTTTACTGCGCCTAAGGTGCTGGGCAGCAGTGCCACGGTGGTGCGCGAAGAATTGGGGGGGCTTGATGGCATGGGCCTTCCGCTCGCCAAAGGGGCGGTGCTCGGTTACAGCGGCGAAGCGTTGGCAGTACGGGAAATGCCTTCGGCGCTGCGGCCGGATTTCAAAACGCACGCGCCTTTGGACTTGGTGCTCGGCGCACAGATCGGCCAGTTCAGCGGGCAGAGCCTGTTCGATGTCTTCAACAGCGCCTGGACCATCGACAGTCGCGCCGACCGCATGGGCATCCGCCTGCTCGGCTCGGCGTTGCAATATCAGGGCGCGCCGATGATCTCCGAGGGGATTCCGTTGGGCGCGGTGCAGGTGCCGCCCGATGGCCAACCGATCGTGTTGCTCAATGATCGCCAGACCATTGGCGGATACCCGCGCCTGGGCGCGTTGACGCCGCTGGCGCTGGCGCGATTGGCGCAATGCCTGCCGGGAGCGAAGGTGAAATTGAGGCCGGTAGTGCAGGACGTCGCGCACCGCGAGCATGTCGAGTATTTGCAGCGCTTTAAAGATCGCTAAAAGCTTCGCGAGCAGGCTCGCTCCCACAGGTAAAAGCATTCCAATGTGGGAGCGAGCCTGCTCGCGAAGGCGTTCGTCGAGTTAACGATTATTTGGAAAGAAACCGCATCCCTTCTTCAAGCCCGCGCAGCGTCAGCGGATACATCTGATCCTCGATCAGATCGCGGACGATGTTGGTCGACGAGGTATAGCCCCAGGTATCTTTCGGATACGGGTTGATCCAGATGAGCTTCTTGTATTTCTCCATGAAGCGCTGCATCCACACGTAACCCGGCTCTTCGTTCCAGTGCTCGACGCTGCCACCGGCCTGGGTGATTTCGTAAGGCGCCATGGCGGCGTCACCGATGAAGATCACTTTGTAGTCGGCGCCGTATTTATGCAGCAGATCCTGGGTCGAGGTGCGTTCGGAAGTGCGGCGCATGTTGTTCTTCCACACTGATTCATAAATGAAGTTGTGGAAGTAGAAATACTCAAGATGCTTGAACTCGGTCTTGCAGGCCGAGAACAATTCCTCGCAGATCTTCACGTGCGCATCCATCGAACCGCCGATGTCGAACAACAGCAGCAGCTTCACCGTGTTGCGCCGTTCCGGGCGCATCTGGATATTCAGCAGGCCGGCGTCCTTGGCGGTGTGGTCGATGGTGCCGTCAATGTCGAGTTCTTCCGCCGCACCCTGACGGGCGAACTTGCGCAGACGACGCAGGGCGACCTTGATGTTGCGCGTGCCCAGTTCCACCGAATCGTCGAGGTTCTTGTACTCGCGCTGATCCCAGACCTTGACCGCTTTGCCCTGACGCTTGCCGGCATCGCCAACGCGGATGCCTTCCGGGTTGAAACCGCCGGAACCGAACGGGCTGGTGCCGCCGGTGCCGATCCATTTGTTGCCGCCGGCGTGACGTTCCTTCTGTTCTTCCAGACGCTTCTTGAATTCCTCGATGAGCTTGTCCAGCCCGCCAAGGGACTGGATCTGCGCGCGTTCTTCGTCGCTCAGCGAACGCTCGAATTCCTTGCGCAGCCAGTCTTCGGGAATCAGCGCCTGCAAGTGATCGTCGAGTTTCTCCAGGCCATTGAAGTAGGCACCGAACGCGCGGTCGAACTTGTCGAAATGGCGCTCGTCCTTCACCAGAATCGCCCGCGACAAGTAGTAGAACTCGTCCATGTCGGCGAAGGTCACGCGCTGTTTCAGCGCGTTGATCAGGTCGAGCAGCTCGCGTACCGACACCGGCACCTTGGCTGCACGCATTTCGTTGAACAGGTTGAGCAACATGGCAGCAGCCTCTTAGCGGGTGCCGCGCCGGCTCATGAACGCCAGGCGCTCAAGCAGTTGCACGTCCTGTTCGTTTTTCACCAGTGCGCCTGCCAGCGGCGGAATGGCTTTGGTCGGATCGCGCTCGCGCAGCACCGCTTCGCCGATGTTGTCGGCCATCAGCAGTTTCAGCCAGTCGACCAGCTCGGACGTCGAAGGCTTTTTCTTCAGGCCCGGTACCTTGCGCACGTCGAAGAACACGTCGAGCGCTTCGCTGACCAGGTCCTTTTTGATGTCCGGGTAGTGCACGTCGACGATTTTCTGCAGGGTAGTGCGGTCGGGGAAAGCGATGTAGTGGAAGAAGCAGCGGCGCAGGAAGGCGTCCGGCAGCTCTTTCTCGTTGTTGGAAGTAATGATGATGATCGGGCGCTTCTTGGCCTTGATGGTCTCGTCGATCTCGTAAACGTAGAACTCCATCTTGTCGAGTTCTTGCAACAGGTCGTTGGGGAACTCGATGTCGGCCTTGTCGATTTCGTCGATCAGCAGAATCACCCGCTCCTCGGACTCAAAGGCTTCCCAGAGCTTGCCCTTCTTCAGGTAATTGCGCACGTCATGGACTTTTTCATTGCCCAGCTGCGAGTCGCGCAAACGGCTGACCGCGTCGTACTCGTACAGACCCTGATGGGCCTTGGTGGTGGACTTGATGTGCCAGGTGATCAGCTTGGCCCCGAACGACTCGGCCAGTTGCTCGGCGAGCATGGTCTTGCCGGTGCCCGGCTCACCCTTGACCAGCAGCGGCCGTTCCAGGGTGATGGCGGCGTTGACCGCCAGCTTCAGGTCATCGGTGGCGACGTAGGCCTGGGTGCCTTCGAACTTCATCTGCAAATCCTCGAACGGTAACGCTGACCTTGCGGGCAGGGCGGGGCGAATAATCGGATGCCCGACTATAACGCGCACGCCGGTCGACTGTGAACGCAGACGGCTTATTCAGTCTCTGAATGGAGCGTCACATGTTGACTCAGTCTCGGCGGATGGCCAGTATTCCGGTATCGCCGATTTGGCGATAGCCTTTCTTACTCGGTTAGTAAAAAGGGCAGAAAATCGATGTTACCCATGAAACGGCCGCGTCTGCGATCTGCGCACGTCCTGTCGGATTTCAGGTTGGCGCTGACATTTATCAATGGTCAGGAACTGACAGTTGATTTGGGGATGGATATTCATACTTATCCAGGTCTGCGGCCACTGCTTGATCGCGAAGTCTTTGCGACTGCCGTAGTCGGGGACGAGGGTTGGATCGTTGAATGGGTTGAACCCGACGTACAGATCGGTGCAGACACCTTGTATATGGATGCGCTAGCGCAAAATGCCCAGGATGAGAACACGCGCATTTTTATCGATTGGCGCGCCCGTACCGGACTTTCTCTCAATGATGCGGCCGAAGCGCTCGGTGTGAGCGCTCGCAGCATCAGCCGTTACAGCAATGGGCGTGAAGCAGTGCCACGTTCTTTGGCGTTGGCCTGTCTGGGCTGGGATTCGCTGCAACAGCGTTCATCGATAGCGGCCGAAGACACAGGTCGATATGTCGTCAACCGCAAAAATTAACCCTCATCCGGCTTCGGCCGCTCATATCGCGCATTGAATGCCTGGATGAAGCCATTGCGCAAAATCTGCAAAAACGCTTCGAAGGCGTTGACGTTCTGCTGGTGAACATTGCCGCTGAGTTCGACGCGAGTGGCGAACTGGTTTTTGTTCTGGTTTTTCAGCACGGTCTCGGTGCCGCCGACCAGCGCTTCCCAGATGGAGCGGAACAGGCCTTTGTTCTTGTTCTCGACGTCTTGCTGCCAGTTGAAAACGTCGACGTCGCGCAGCAGGGGTTTGATGTAGCCGGTGAGTCGGGCTTTCTCTGCCTTCGCTTCGATAACCACGTCGCCGTGGCCGGCGTTGAAGTCGAACTTGCCGTAGGCGGCGGCGAAGTCGTTCATGCGTTTGAGCTCGATGTCACGGGCGCGCAGACGGAATTCAAAGTCTTCGAAGTTGCTCAGCGGATCGAAGGTGGCGGTGGTTTCCAATGGCGCGTGGCCCAGCAGCAAGGCCTTGCCTTCAAAGCGGGCGTCGCGTTTGCCTTCCTTGTCGACCACATTGGTCAGGTTGTAGATGCTGGCGTTGACGTTGCTGGCGTTCATGTTCACCGGCGGCTTGGAATTGAAGTTGCGGAAGGTGATACGGCCGTCGTTGATCTGCACTTCATCGAGGGTGATCGGCAGCAGCTTGCCCAATTGTTCACGCCAGTCGGTGCCCTGACCGGTTTGCGAGTTCTGCTTGTTGGGGCCGCCGTCGACGAAGTTGATTTCGGGGTTGAGAAATTGCACCTGCGCGACCACGGCATGGTCGTACCAGAGCGAATGCCAGCTCACCGACAGGTCGATCAACGGCGCATCGACGAACGGCACCGGGACCTTACCATCGACCTTGACGATCTTCAGGCCATTGATTTTGTAGGCGCCGCGCCATAGCGCGAGATCGACATCCGTGATCTGTCCACGGTAATCGCCCATGTCCGCGAGCTTGTCATTGAGGTAGTCGCGTACCAGATAGGGCAGGGCGAAATGCAGGGCGACCAGCAGCACCACGACACCCGCCAGGGTCCAGAGCGGCCAGCTGTAACGACGTTTCATGCCATTGTTCCTTCAAGAGTGTGGCTTGACGATTCAATGCGATTGACTCCGCGCGTTTGCAGACGTTCGACCCGACTGGACTGTGATCGGCAACGGGCTTACCTTGGAAGGCTGAATTCAACGCTGCATAAGGACCCAGCCATGAGCCGTATTTACGCTGACAACGCCCACTCCATCGGTAATACGCCGCTGGTCCAGATCAACCGCATCGCGCCGCGCGGGGTTACGATTCTGGCCAAGATCGAGGGGCGCAATCCCGGTTACTCGGTCAAATGCCGAATCGGCGCCAACATGATCTGGGACGCCGAAGGCAGCGGCAGACTCAAGCCGGGCATGACCATTGTCGAGCCGACTTCCGGTAACACCGGTATCGGTCTGGCCTTCGTTGCCGCTGCGCGTGGCTACAAGTTGATGCTGACCATGCCGGCATCGATGAGCATCGAGCGCCGCAAGGTTCTTAAAGCCTTGGGCGCGGAACTGGTGTTGACCGAGCCGGCCAAGGGCATGAAGGGCGCCATCGAGAAAGCCGCGGAAATCGTCGCCAGCGATACCGATAAATATTTCATGCCGGCGCAATTCGATAACCCGGCCAACCCGGCGATTCATGAAAAGACCACCGGCCCGGAAATCTGGAACGACACCGACGGCGCCGTGGATGTGCTGGTGGCAGGCGTCGGCACCGGCGGAACCATTACCGGTGTCTCGCGGTATATCAAGAACACCGCCGGTAAACCGATTCTGTCCGTGGCTGTCGAGCCCGCTTCTTCGCCGGTGATTACGCAGGCGTTGGCCGGCGCCGAGATCAAGCCGAGCCCGCACAAGATTCAAGGCATCGGTGCCGGTTTTGTGCCGAAGAATCTTGATCTGTCGATGGTCGATCGCGTCGAGCAGGTGACCGATGAAGAATCCAAGGCCATGGCTTTGCGACTGATGCAGGAAGAAGGGATTTTGTGCGGCATTTCCTGCGGTGCTGCCATGGCGGTGGCGGTGCGTCTGGCGGAGAAACCAGAGATGCAGGGCAAAACCATCGTCGTGGTGCTGCCGGATTCGGGCGAGCGTTATCTGTCGAGCATGCTGTTCAGTGACCTGTTCACCGAGCAGGAGAACCAGCAGTAAGCCTGTTGATTCAGGTCAGCCGAGGTTCAGGTGCTGCATGCTAATAAAGGCTTTGTTGCGTAATGCTTAACACTTAATCTTGTGTCAGGCGGGTTTTTCCGCAGGCCGGTAGTGTTTATCATGGCCGGCTGCCATGCCGGGTAAAGGGCATTGCGCAGCGTTGTCTTTATTCAAGGAGTTGTTGATGACCGTTTCGTTTGCCGCCAAGGCGTTTGTGCTGTTGCTGTTTCTGGGCAGCACGCTCTATGTGCATTTGCGCGGCAAGGCGCGTTTGCCGGTATTGCGCCAGTTCGTCAACCACTCCGCGCTGTTCGCGCCCTACAACGCGTTGATGTACCTGTTTTCCGCAGTGCCGTCCAGACCGTATCTGGATCGCAGCAAGTTTCCGGAACTGGATGTTCTGCGCGACAACTGGGAAACCATCCGCGACGAAGCCATGCACCTGTTCGACGAAGGCTACATTCGCGCTGCCGAAAAGAATAACGATGCCGGTTTCGGTTCGTTTTTCAAGAAAGGCTGGAAGCGTTTCTATCTGAAGTGGTACGACAAACCGTTGCCATCGGCCGAAGCCCTGTGCCCGAAAACCGTGGCGCTGGTCAGCGCCATTCCCAACGTCAAGGGCGCGATGTTTGCGCTGCTGCCGGGCGGCAGTCACCTCAACCCGCACCGCGATCCGTTCGCCGGCTCGCTGCGCTATCACCTCGGTTTGTCGACGCCCAACTCCGATGATTGCCGGATCTTCGTCGACGGTCAGGTCTATGCCTGGCGCGACGGCGATGACGTGATGTTCGACGAGACCTACGTGCACTGGGTCAAGAATGAAACCGCTCAGACTCGAGTGATTCTGTTCTGTGACATCGAACGTCCGCTGAGCAACCGCTTGATGACCCGGATCAACCGCTTCATCAGCGGCTGGCTCGGCCGCGCCACCGCGCCGCAGAATCTTGATGACGAACGCGTTGGCGGCATCAACCAGGCTTATGCCTGGAGCAAGAACTTCAGCGACCGTTTCAGCGGCGTGGTCAAGCAGTGGAAGCGCCGCCATCCCAAGGCCTACAGGGTAATGCGCCCGGTGCTGGCGGTGCTGGTGCTGACGATGCTGGGGTACTGGTTGTTTGGCTGAGGCTGGATCAGACAATAGAAAACCGCTCTTTGGGAGCGGTTTTTCATTAGCGGAAGGAAAAGGACGACCCGGCTAATGCGCCGCTTGGCTCTTCAACGGCTGGATTGACCAGTGCATTCCTGATGCGATGCATCTCGGTTTCAGATAATTCAACAGATGGCTGCTTTTTCTCCATCTTTCTGGATTTGAAGTTTGATGCTTTCTTTTCAACGACAGCTTTCATGGGATCTCCCACGTTGATCACTAAATGAGCAGGTGCTCAGATACTAGACTTGGTCAATACGCTTCACAAGACGGCCCTCAGAGTCGAATTCGAAACCCAGTTGACGGTATAGAGGTATAGCTCCCGAAAGAGGCTCCTGAATTTCGATTTGCTGGCTGCCGATGATACGTGCGAAATGAGTGACGGCAGTCAGGGCGAAGGTCGCTATGCGGCCCTTGAGCGGGTGTTCGTTTGGGTGCCCCTCAAGACGCACAATTTTGACTCTCAGTCGGCTTTGGTTCGGATTGGCGAAACAAAGTCCGCACAGTTCACGATCAAACCAGATTGCCAGATCGAAGCTCATTGGTTCTTTGGCTTTCCATCGGACAATTTCCTCCCAGCAGAAATGCGGATCGAGCCATTGCTCATAAGCTTTCATGGCGGACGCATCAATAGCCTCGAAGCGAACCTTGGAATAATCAACGTCAACAATTGCGCGCGCCTCGAGTTCGCTGTGTAGCTTCGCAAATGTAACTGCCGCCCGCTTCCTCGCCTCCCACCGATAAACCTGATACCGCAAATACGTCCGTTTCCTTGGCATATGATCTCTTGCATTCCATGTCTCCTGACAATCCGTTGCCACGCCAATAACCCTAACCACCCGGCGCCAGACTGTCGCTACCGGCCCTTCGCCCAAGTCATTGCAATCTGTGTCCCGGGCTGGTTATAGTCAGCCCGGTTGAGCGCCATGCTCACGCCTTCATTTCCTCAATAAAGATCAGCATCCATGCCTGCATCCCTCATCAACGCGGTAGTCGATTCAGCGGTCAACGCTGGCGTCGTGCCGTGCGGGAATCGGCAGCCTGTGCAGATCAGTCATTACCCTCCACCTGTCAGTAGCACGCCGGTGTGCGCAGTCGTTTCGCCGCCGGGCGTTGGTGTTCGGGGCTGATCGGCAGTTTCTGCTGACCCCCGCGCCCGCCAGAAAAACCTACTGAATTTCAGTTTCGGCTGAGTTGGCTTCTTGCCTGACTACAGGTGGTATTCATGTTTGTCCTTTCGAAACAATCCGCGCTCGCGGCGACGTCCACGAGCCTGTTCGTTCTGCTGTGGAGCAGCGGGGCGATTTTCTCCAAATGGGGCCTGGCCCATGCTTCGCCCTTTGCCTTTCTGCTGATTCGCTTCGCCATCGCCCTGTGCGGGCTGGTGTTGCTGGCGCCGCTGCTCAAACTCAAGTTGCCCAAGGGCGGCAAACCGATGCTGTTTGCGATCGCCACCGGCGTGGTGCTGTTGGGCGCCTATCAGATCTTTTATCTGCTGGCGCTGGACTGCAAAGTCACGCCGGGGGTGATGGCCACTCTGATGGGCGTTCAGCCGATTCTCACCGTGGTGCTGATGGAGCGCCAGCGTTCGGCGAGCCGCCTGTTCGGCCTGACGCTGGGGCTGACAGGGCTGATCATGGTGGTTTATCAGGGCATCGGTCTGGCCGGAATGTCCTGGGCTGGCATGTTGTTCGGTTTGCTGGCGCTGGCGAGCATGACGCTCGGCTCGATCATGCAAAAACGCATCACCGACAATCCGCTCGGTACGCTGCCAGTGCAGTACCTGGCCGGCCTGTTGCTGTGCGCGGTGTTCGTACCGTTCCAGCCGTTTCACTTCGAGCACAGCGCAGGCTTTATTTCCCCGGTGTTATGGATGGGCCTGGTGGTGTCGGTGCTGGCGACGCTGTTGCTGTATCGACTGATCGCGCGGGGCAATCTGGTGAATGTCACCAGCCTGTTCTATCTGGTGCCGGCGGTGACGGCAGTGATGGATTACCTGATTTTCGGTAATCGTCTGGCGGCGTTGAGCGTGTTGGGAATGCTGCTGATTATTGTCGGGCTGGTATTTGTGTTCCGTAAAACCGGATAGCCGATAGGCAGGTGGCGCTTGTTGCGCCGCCTTTCGCGAGCAGGCTCGCTCCCACATTGGAATGTATTTTTCTGTGGGCGCGAGCCTGCTCGCGAATATCTGCGGCAGAAAATCTAACGGACTGACACCTTTGCAGGCCTCACCACCGCCGGCTTCAAAACCAGCCACAACGCCGCCGCAATCAGCACCCCGCCATAAATGTGCGCCATCGACAACGGCTCATCCAGCAACAACGCCCCCCACAACACGCCGAACGGCGGGATCATGAAGGTCACGGTCATCGATTTTACCGGGCCGATCGAGCTGAGCAGGCGGAAATAGATGATGTAGGCAAACGCCGTGCAACCCAGGCCCAGGCCGAGCAGCGACAGCCAGACCTGCCAGCCACCCCAACTGACCGGCGGCGCAGTGATCACGCTGTAGGCGAACAGCGGCAGCAAAAACAACGTCGCCCCGAGCATGCTGCCCAATGCCGACAAACGGCTGTCCAGCCCACCGGCCTGATCCAGCCAGCGCCGCGCGAGGAAACCGGCAAAGCCATAACAAGTGGTCGCCAGCAGGCACGCGACCGCGCCCATCAGCAGTTGCAGGTCGAAGGCCACGGGACCGGCGCGTGTCAGCACGCCGACGCCGAACAGGCCGAGGAACACACCGCCCAGCTTGGCGATCGTCAGTTTCTCGCTGAAGAACAAACCGCCAATCAACACGCCCATCAGCGGCGTCGTGGCGTTGAAGATCGCCGAATAGCCGGCCGGCAATACCTGGGCGGCAACCGAATACAGCGTCGCCGGAATCCCCGAGTTGATCACGCCCAGTAGCATCACGGTCTTCAGCTTGCCCTTGAAGTCCCAGCTGATGCGCATCAGCCCAAGGATCACCAGCAGCCCGGCGGCCGCAATCGACACGCGAAAGAACCCGGTCGGGATCGTGCCGATCACCGGGGCAATGATGCGCATGAACAGAAAACTCGCGCCCCAGATAGCGGCCAGCGACAACATGCGGAAAATATCGACAGGGCTCACGGCGGGCTCCTTGCTTGATCGGGACGAGAGTGTTGCCGAGCGTCCGGATCATGGCAACCGCTATTCGGGCTTTTAATTCTGCCCCGGGATTTACCTGCGCGAGAAACCCCGTCAACGGTCAGCCCCGTATCGGTTTTGGCAGAAATTGCGCTTTTCCTGCGAGCGCTTCCGTGACTAAGCTCAGACCAACCGAATTCCCGCCGAGGTTTCATTTATGTCGCAGCAATGGCCAGCCACCGAGATCGCCCGGATGATCCTCGCCGGCTTCGACGATTACCGCGAGCATTTCCGCCGCATCACCGATGGCGCGCGGGAGCGCTTCGAACAGGCGCGCTGGCAGGAGGCGCAGGCCGCGTCGGCGGCGCGGATCAGTCTGTATGAGGAAAAGGTCGGCGAAACCGTCGCTCGCCTGCGCGAGTATTTCGACGAAGAGACCCTGATGAACGTCAGCTGCTGGCCGCTGGTGAAAAGCGCCTATATCAGTGTCATCGACCTGCGCTTCGACGATGAGCTGTCCGAAACCTGGTACAACTCGATTTTCTGCGGGCTGTTCAGCCACGACCTGATCAGCGACGGCTGCATGTTCATCCACACCACGCGCCCAAGCCTGCGCCGTGCCCGCGCCGCGCAAACCCGTACGTACAAGCCGCAGGGCCAGTTGTCCGGGATGCTCGCCAGCATCTTCGCCGATTACCGCTTCAGCGAGGATTACGCTGATTTGCCCGGCGACTTGCTGCGGCTCGAAGTGCAATTGCGCGAGAACCTGCCGGACTGGGTGTGCAAGGACCCGGAGCTAAGCGTCGAGCTGTTTTCCTCGGTGCTTTACCGCAACAAGGGCGCGTATCTGGTCGGGCGCATCTACACCCGCGACGAGCAATGGCCGCTGGTGATTCCGTTGTTGCACCGCGAAGGTCGGGGCATTCAGATCGATGCGTTGATCACCGACGAAGCCGATGTGTCGATCATCTTCTCTTTCACCCGTTCGTATTTCATGGTCGATGTCCCGGTGCCGGCGGAGTTCATCGGATTTCTGCGGCGCATCCTGCCGGGCAAGCACATCGCCGAGCTGTACACCTCGATCGGCTTCTACAAGCACGGCAAGTCGGAGTTTTACCGCGCGCTGATCAATCACCTGGCCAACACTGACGACCAGTTCATCATGGCCCCGGGCGTGCGCGGCATGGTCATGAGCGTGTTTACCCTGCCGGGTTTCAACACCGTATTCAAAATAATCAAGGACCGTTTCTCACCGTCGAAGAACGTCGATCGCGCCACGGTGATCGAAAAGTATCGGCTGGTGAAAAGCGTCGATCGGGTCGGGCGTATGGCCGATACCCAGGAGTTTGCCGATTTTCGCTTTCCGCTGAGCAAGTTCGATCCGGCGTGTCTGGAGGAATTGCTAGAGGTGGCGCCGTCGACGGTTTCGGTCGAAGGCGAAACCGTGCTGATCCGCCACTGCTGGACCGAACGCCGGATGACGCCGCTCAACCTGTATCTGGAAAATGCCAACGACGCCCAGGTACGTGAAGCGCTTGAGGATTACGGCCTGGCGATCAAGCAGCTGGCGGCGGCGAATATTTTTCCCGGGGATATGCTGCTGAAGAACTTCGGCGTCACTCGACACGGCCGGGTGGTGTTCTACGACTACGACGAAATCTGCTTCCTGACCGAAGCCAACTTCCGCCACATCCCGGCACCGCGCACGCCGGAGGATGAAATGGCCTCTGAGCCGTGGTACTCCATCGGCCCGCTGGACGTGTTCCCCGAAGAGTTTCCACCGTTCCTGTTTGCCGATGCCGGACAGCGCAAGCTGTTCGATCAGTTGCATGGCGAGTTGTACAACGCCGATTACTGGAAGGGCTTGCAGGAGGCGATTCGGGCGGGAAAGGTCATCGACGTCTTCCCATACCGGCGCAAGGGCCTCGACAACGAGTAGCTCTTTTAAAAGCCCCTCACCCCAGCCCTCTCCCAGAGGGAGAGGGAGCTGACCGAGGTGTCTTGGGTCAAACGCCGACCTGAAAGAGCTCGGCGATTATGGATTCGGCAAAGCTCTTTCAGGTCGATGTACCTTTGAAGCATCCCCCAATCGGTCCCCTCTCCCTTTGGGAGAGGGCTAGGGTGAGGGTCGCAATCCCCCTGACACGCCACAACCCCCCCAAATCTGCGACAATCCGCCCCTGCATAAATAGACGACCGAATTGCCTACCCGATGACCGACGAATCGCCCTCCATCGACAAACTGCTGAAAAACCTCGATCACGCCATGCTCGCCGACCGTCACCGGCTGCGGCGGCAGTTGCTTGAGCTGCGCAAGAAACCCGACGAGGCCAAACTGGCCCAGTGGGTGACGCGCATGCAGGCGTCCTGTGATCAGGTACTGGCGCGTCGCGCGAGCCTGCCGGTGATTCGTTACGACGACAGTTTGCCGATCGCGGCCAAGCGCGACGAAATCAAAAAGGCCCTGGAGCAACATCAGGTGCTGATCATCGCCGGCGAAACCGGTTCGGGCAAAACCACCCAGTTGCCGAAAATCTGCCTGGAAATCGGTCGCGGCCAGCACGGTCTGATCGGCCATACCCAGCCGCGTCGGATCGCCGCGCGCAGTGTCGCCAGTCGCGTCGCCGAAGAACTCGGCACGCCGCTTGGAGCGCTGGTCGGCTATCAGGTGCGCTTCGAGGATCAGAGCGATGCCAACACCCTGATCAAGCTGATGACCGACGGTATTCTGCTGGCGGAAACCCAGAACGACCGTTATCTGGAACGCTACGACACGATCATCGTCGACGAAGCCCACGAACGCAGCCTCAACATCGATTTCCTCCTCGGTTACCTTAAAACCCTGCTGCCACGCCGTCCCGACCTGAAGGTCATCATCACGTCGGCGACCATCGATCTGGAGCGCTTCTCCAAGCACTTCGATGACGCGCCGATCGTCGAAGTGTCGGGGCGTACTTTCCCGGTGGAAACCTGGTACCGGCCGCTGACGCTTGAGCAGGACGAGGAGGGCAACCGGGTCGAGGATGACCTGACCGTCGATCAGGCGATTCTCGCCACCCTCGACGAAATCGCCGCCTACGAGCGCAGCGAACGGCGCAGCCCCGGCGATGTGCTGGTGTTCCTGCCCGGCGAGCGCGAGATTCGCGATGCTGCCGACATGCTGCGCAAGGCCCAGCTCAAGCACACTGAAATCCTGCCGCTGTACGCGCGCCTGTCGCCGGCTGAACAGCAGCGGATTTTCCAGTCGCACCCGGGCCGCCGTGTAGTGCTGGCGACCAACGTCGCCGAAACCTCGCTGACCGTGCCGGGCATTCGTTACGTGATCGACAGCGGCACCGCGCGCATCAGTCGCTACAGCTATCGGGCCAAGGTGCAGCGCTTGCCGATCGAAGCGATTTCCCAGGCCAGCGCCAATCAGCGTAAAGGTCGCTGCGGGCGGGTCGAGCCGGGTATCTGCGTGCGTTTGTACAGCGAAGAGGATTTCCTCGGCCGCCCGGAATTTACCGATCCGGAAATTCTGCGCACCAACCTCGCCGCCGTTATTTTGCAGATGCTCCATCTGCGCCTCGGCGAAATCACCGCGTTCCCCTTTATCGAACCGCCGGACGGCAAGGCGATCAGCGACGGTTTCAACCTGCTGCAAGAGCTTTCGGCAGTGGATCGCAACAGTCAGCTGACCCCGCTCGGTCGCCAGTTGGCGCGCTTGCCGGTCGACCCGCGCATGGGCCGCATGCTCCTGGAAGCGGCCAGGCTCGGCAGCTTGCAGGAAGTGCTGATCGTCGCCAGCGCCATGTCGATTCAGGACCCGCGCGAGCGTCCACCGGAGCGTCAGCAAGCGGCGGATCAGGCCCATGCACAATGGAAGGACCCGGATTCGGACTTCGCCGGGCTGGTCAATCTGTGGCGTGGTTTCGAAGAGCAACGTCAGGCGCTGACCGCCAACCCGCTGCGCAACTGGTGCCGGAAGAATTTCCTCAATTACCTGCGCTTGCGCGAGTGGCGTGATTCTCACCGTCAGTTGAGCCTGATCTGCCGCGACATGCAGCTGAGCCTGAACAAAGAGCCGGCGGATTATCCGAAGCTGCACAAAGCGGTACTGGTCGGCTTGCTCAGCCAGATTGGCCAGAAAACCGAAGACGGCGATTACCTCGGGGCGCGGCAGCGGCGCTTCTGGATTCATCCGTCGTCGGGCATCGGCAAGAAGCGTCCGCAGTGGCTGATGACCGCCGAACTGGTGGAAACCACCAAGCTGTACGCGCGCATGGTCGCCAAGATCGACGCCGACTGGATCGAGCCGCTGGCCGGGCACCTGATCAAGAAAAACCATTTCGAGCCGCATTGGGAGAAGAAGCGCGGTCAGGTCGTAGCCTATGAGCAGATCACCCTGTTCGGCCTGATCGTGGTCGGTCGCCGCCCGGTGCATTACGGCCCGGTCGATCCGGTGGTGTCGCGTGAGCTGTTTATCCGCGAAGGCCTGGTGCGCGGCGAGATTCAGTCGCGGGCCAAATGCCTGAGCGCCAATCAGAAACTGCTCGAGCAGCTCGACGAACTGGAAGCCAAGGCTCGCCGTCGCGACATTCTCGCCGACGAAGAAACCTTGTACGCCTTCTACGATGCGCGTCTGCCGGCGGAGATCCACCAGACCGCGACCTTCGACAGTTGGTACAAGGTCAACAGCCAGAAAGACCCGCAGCTGCTGATCATGCGCGAAGAAGACGTGCTGGCCCGCGAGGCCAGTGAAGTCACCGCCCGTGATTACCCGGACACCCTGCACATCGGCGATCTGGAACTGGCGCTTACCTACCATTTCGAACCCAATCACCCGCGCGACGGCGTGACCTTGCGCGTGCCGGCGCCGTTGCTGCCGATGTTGCCGCCGGAGCGTCTGGAATGGCTGGTACCGGGCCTGATCGAGGCCAAGTGCATTGCCCTGGTGCGCAACCTGCCGAAAGCCCTGCGCAAGAACTTCGTGCCGGTGCCGGACTTCATCAAGGCCGCGTTGCAGCGCATGACTTTCGCCGAAGGTTCGCTGCCGCAAGCGCTCGGTCGCGAGCTGCTGCGCATGACCGGCGCGCGGGTCAGCGATGAAGCGTGGGCGGAAGCGGCGCAGCAGGTTGAAAGCCACCTGCGCATGAACCTGGAAATTGTCGACGGCGAGGGCAAGTTCCTTGGCGAAGGCCGCGATCTGGCTGAGCTGACCGCACGCTTCGCCGAAGCCAGCCAGGCCGCGCTGGCGGTGCCGCAGAGTGCGAAAAGTCAGCAGCCGGTGGAGGCGAAAGTCTTTGCGCCGGTAGCAGAAAAGACCCAGCAGAAGATCGCCGGGCTGTCGATGACGGTGTACCCGGCGCTGGTGGAAGAGGGCGGCGCGGTCAAGGAAGGGCGCTTCTCGACCCCGGCCGAAGCCGAGTTCCAGCATCGTCGGGCCTTGCAGCGTTTGTTGATGCAGCAACTGGCCGAGCCGGCGAAATTCCTCCGGGGCAAGTTGCCGGGGCAGACTGAACTGGGCTTGCTGTATCGCGAACTGGGCCGCGTCGATGCGCTGGTCGAAGACATTCTGCTGGCCAGCCTCGACAGCTGCATTCTCGAAGGTGAAGACCCGTTGCCCCGTGATGGCGCCGGATTGGCGGCACTGGCCGAACGCAAACGCGGCAACTGGACCGAGCACGCCGAGCGGGTTGCGCGGCTGACGCTGGAAATCCTCAAGATCTGGCACGGTCTGCAAAAACGCTTCAAGGGCAAGATCGATCTGGCGCAAGCGGTGGCGTTGAACGACATCAAGCAGCAGATCGGCAATCTGGTCTATCCGGGTTTCGTCCGCGAGACGCCGATGCAGTGGCTCAAAGAGTTGCCGCGTTACCTGAAAGCGGTCGAGCAGCGTTTCGAGAAACTCGGCGCACAGGTGCAGAAGGATCGCGTCTGGAGTGGCGAACTCGCTGGCCTGTGGGCGCAATACCAGACCCGCGCGGCCAAGCATGCGCAGGAAGGCAAGCGTGATCCGCAGCTGGAGTTGTACCGCTGGTGGCTGGAGGAATACCGCGTGTCGTTGTTTGCTCAGCAGTTGGGGACGAAAGTGCCGATCTCCGACAAGCGCCTGAGCAAACAGTGGAGTCAGGTCGAGCCCTGACCTGCAGCCATACACAATCCCCCTGTGAAAGCGGGCTTTGTGGCGAGGGGATTTATCCCCGTTGGGTGGCGAAGCCGCCCCAAAAACTGCAACCTCGGTTCATCAGCTATACCGAGCGTGGTGGGTTGGCGACTGCTTCGCAGTCGAACGGGGATAAATCCCCTCGCCACAGAGTTGAGTTCATATGGTGAATGGCAGTTGTGCTTGAGAACGGCGCCAAAACCTCGGGTTTATGGCAAACTTCGCCACCATAACCCGCCGTTTCGCGACCCAGAGCCTTCGGCCGTGTCGCGCTGCGGAATAAAACGATGCCAGGTTTGCGTCCCCCGGATGGGAATAGACCCTTTGCGTGTTGGTACGACGGTTCCAGCACTTTCTGCCTGAACAGATTAGAGAAACGACCATGCATAATGTCGTCATCAGCGGCACCGGCCTGTACACACCGGCCAACAGCATCTCCAACGAAGAGCTGGTGCAGTCTTTCAATACCTATGTCGCCCAGTTCAACGCCGATAACGCCGAGGCCATTGCCAGCGGTGAAGTCCAGGCCCTGACCGAATCCAGCGCTGCGTTCATCGAAAAAGCCTCGGGCATCAAGAGCCGCTTTGTCATGGACAAGGACGGCATCCTCGATCCGCAACGCATGGCCCCGCGCTTGCCCGAGCGCTCC
The DNA here is from genome assembly GCF_041956865.1 of Pseudomonas sp. LW8. Classification (NCBI taxonomy): domain Bacteria; kingdom Pseudomonadati; phylum Pseudomonadota; class Gammaproteobacteria; order Pseudomonadales; family Pseudomonadaceae; genus Pseudomonas; species Pseudomonas sp. LW8. The sequence goes on from NZ_CP168138.1 coordinate 1,418,644, forward strand.
AACGACGAATGGTCGGTGCTCTGCCAGATGGCCGTCGGCGCGGCTGAACAAGCCCTGCAACGAGCCGGCAAAACCGCAGCCGACATCGACGGCGTGATCGTCGCCTGCTCCAACCTGCAACGCGCTTACCCGGCCATCGCCATCGAAGTCCAGGAAGCGTTGGGCATCGAAGGTTTTGGTTTCGACATGAACGTGGCGTGTTCTTCCGCCACCTTCGGCATCCAGGCCGCCGCCAACAGCGTGCAACTGGGCCAGGCGCGGGCGATCCTGATGGTCAACCCGGAGGTCTGCACCGGGCACCTGAACTTCCGTGATCGCGACAGCCATTTCATCTTCGGCGATGCCGCGACTGCGGTGATCATCGAGCGCGCGGATCTGGCGACCTCCCCGTACCAGTTCGACGTGGTCAGCACCAAATTGCTGACCAAGTTCTCCAACAACATCCGCAACAACTTCGGCTTCCTCAACCGCGCGGCAGAAGAGGGCATCGGTTCCCGCGACAAGCTGTTCGTGCAGGAAGGCCGCAAGGTGTTCAAGGATGTCTGCCCGATGGTCGCCGAGCTGATTGGCGAGCACCTGGAAGAGAACCAGCTCAACGTTGGCGACGTGAAGCGTTTCTGGCTGCACCAGGCCAACCTGAGTATGAACCACTTGATCGTGCGTAAGCTGCTCGGCCGCGAAGCTACCGAAGAAGAAGCTCCGGTGATTCTCGACAGCTACGCCAACACCAGCTCGGCCGGTTCGGTCATTGCTTTCCATAAATATCAGGATGATCTGGCCTCGGGTTCGCTGGCGGTGCTCAGTTCGTTCGGTGCCGGTTATTCGATCGGTAGCGTGTTGCTGCGCAAGCGCTGAAACAGGTTAATTTCCCCTTAATCGCGTCGATCTTTCCTACATCCGAAGCGATTGAAACGCTGTAATTTTTCGGACGTCGCGGCAGGTGAACACCTGCCGCGTTCATTTTCGAAGTCCGGACAAGGGGATTGATGGATGGCGGCTGACGACACCCAACTGCTCACGCGCCTGCTGGCGGGGGAGCAAAAGGCTTTCAAGGAACTGGTCACCACGCATCAGAGCGCCATGCGCGCTGTGGCTTACGCGATTGTCGGCCAGCGTCATGTCGAGGAAGTGGTGCAGGATGCCTGGCTGTCGGTGGTCCGCCATCTGGCCAGCTTCGAAGGCCGCTCCAGCCTCAAGACCTGGTTGCTGACCATCACCGCCAATTCGGCCAAGAGTCGCTACAAGCTCAATCGCCGGGAGGTCCTGCTCGACGACCTGCCATCGCCCCACGGCACCATAGGTGATGATCGATTTTCCTCGAGCGACGGTCATTGGCTGGTCGCGCCATTTGCCTGGCATCAGGACACCCCCGAAGCGCTACTCACCGAAAACGAACTGCGCGAATGCCTCGAGCACACCTTGCTGAGTCTGTCCGAGTTGCAGAGCAGTGTCCTGCTGTTGCGCGAACGCCAGGGCCTGGAGCTGGAAGAGATCTGTAATCTTCTGGAGATTTCGCTCTCCAATGTCCGCGTGCTGCTGCACCGGGCACGCTTGAAGGTCTTTGCGACCGTGGAACATTTTGAGGAGACAGGAGAATGTTGACCTGCAAGGAGCAAGTGGCACGATCCAGCGATTATCTCGACGGCCAACTGAGCTTTCGCGAGACGCTGATGGTGCGTCATCACCTGTTGTTCTGCCCGAACTGCCGGCGCTTCATGCGGCAGATGCGCGTGATGCAGGCAACCCTGAAGGCGATGCCGGACAAACCGGAAGAGGGAGTGGATGCTTTGGCTGAGCGTCTGGCCGAGCAACGACGAAAAGACAACCCCCTGTAGGAGCTGTCGAGTGAAACGAGGCTGCGATCTTTTGATCTTGTTTTCAGTATCAAGATCAAAAGATCGCAGCCTTCGGCAGCTCCTAAAGGGGTTTTTGCATCCTGCAGAAATAACCCGGTGCGGGTGAAACGAACGGATGATGGGGATCGTCCCGCCCGCTCCGGAGTGAGGCAGCTTCAAGCTTCAAGCCTCAAGCTGCAAGTAAAGGCATTCACTCGCAGCTCTTGGCTTGTAGCTTGTAGCTTGTAGCTTGTAGCTTGTAGCTTGTAGCTTGTAGCTACCGTTTTAGAACTTCGCTTCAGCATCCAGCTGCAGGGTGTTGGCGTCTGCATCGCGCTGGCTGCGGCTGGCGAAGTCGGCCTTGGTCAGGAAGTACGTAGCGCCGACGGCGAAGTTCTTGTCGATGTCGTAACCGACCTTGAACTTGTGCCCGCGCGAACCGGTGGTGCCGTTGGCGAAGTCGGAGTCGGTGAAGGCGCCGACCACGGCGTTGCGCTGCACGTCGCGATAGTTGTAGTCGAGGTTGAAGCCGAAGACTTTCGACTTGGCGCCGAGCAACCATGCGGTGTCCTGATCGGTCACGGCATCGTTGTTCTTCACGTACTGGCCGTAGAACGACAGTGGCATTGGCAGGCCGCCGATGTCGATCTGGCTGAACCCTTCATACAGACGGAATTCGTTGTTCGCCGAATTGCCGTTGACTGCCAGCGCGCACGGCGTCGAGGTGCCGGTGCAGCGGCTGTCTTCGTCGTTCTGGTAGGCGTAGACACTGCCGCCGACGGTCATTTTCAGGTTGTCGGTGATGTTGAAGCGGCTGCCCAACTGGCCAGCGGTCAGACGCAGGTCGTGGCGGAATTGCACGCCGTCGCCGTCAACGTTGTCCTTGAGGTTGTAGTTACCCAGGCTGCCGAACAGTTCGGCGCTGCCGCCCAATGGATACTTGTAGGTAACGGCCAGACCTTCCGGGTTGATATCGCTGTCCCAGATCACGTCGCCCATGCTCACCCACGGTTGCAGCATCTTGCCGCCGATCACGTGCAGGTTCTTGATCTGATCAGGGTGATAGTCGATGTAGCCGAGGTCGAGCCAGATCTGCTTCTTGTCGAAGTAGTTGTCCTGATCCTGGTTGGTCGAACGAGCATCGTCACCGCCGCCGGTGGCGATGCGGATGCCGGTGTCGACTTGCGGGTTGATCTCGGTGTAGGCGCCCAGACGCGCACGGATGCGCTGGCGATCCTTGTCGCGGCCGCCGTTGTTCGGCTCGCCGTCGATCTTGATGGTTTCCTGGCGGATACGTACGTCGCCCTTGAACTGGGTCTTGGCCGCCCAGGCCAGTTTCTGGTCGAACAGGCTCTGTTCGTTGGTCTTCTTCGCGACCGCCGCCACTTGTTCGTTGGTTTCCTGCTGCGCCTGTTGGGCGATTTGCTGAGCCTTCTGATCCTTGGCCAGTTCTGTTTGCAGCTCGATGTACTGCGCCTGGGAAATCGACCCGTTGGCCTTGAGCATGTCGAGCAGTTTGGCGTCGACTGCAGCACTGGCCGGAACGCTCATGGCCAGCAACAAGCCGCCGCACAGGGCCGCTGCAGTTTTCGTGGAAGCAAGACGCATAGCAATCTCCGAAGATGAAGGGGATGGCTGAACCATCCTGGGCACAACCGGCTGAAGGCCGGAAAACTGTGTCCGGGTTAGAACCCGGCGCTCTAAAAACAGGCGCCAGTATCGCGATGGTTTATGACAGAGCGGTGGCACAGTGATGGCAGGTTGATGACGATGCGTATCAGGCGTGAACTATCGAGTTAGAGCGCTGTCGGCCGATTGAGCGTGTGCAACGGGGTCGCGATCAGCGATACTCGCCGGGCTTTGTCGCCAAGCTGTGGAGTGCCAGTGAATGCCGTTGCAACGCCTGCAAGACCTGTCAGAAATCGCCCCGGCAAGCTGGGATGCGCTGGTGCCGGACAACCAGCCGTTCCTGCGTCATGCCTTCCTCAGCGCGCTGGAAGACAGCGGCAGTGTCGGCCCGCACTCCGGCTGGCAGCCCGAGCATTTGCTACACATCGAAGATGAGCGACTGATCGCCGCGCTGCCCAGTTATCGCAAGTGGCACTCCTACGGCGAGTACGTCTTCGATCACGGTTGGGCTGACGCCTGCGCGCGTGCCGGCATTGATTACTACCCCAAACTCCTGACTGCCGTGCCCTTCAGCCCGGTCAGCGGTCCGCGCTTGCTGGCGGCGAAGGTCGAGGACGGTTTCGAACTGCTGAAAAGCCTGCCGGGCTATTTGCAGATCGAAGAACTGTCCAGCGCGCACATCAATTTCACCGATCCGTTTACCGATGCTGCGATGGCCGAGCAACCGGGTTGGCTGCAGCGCATCGGCTGTCAATATCACTGGCAGAACCGTGGTTACCGCGACTTTAAGGACTTCCTCGACGCCCTCAGCTCACGCAAGCGCAAGCAGATGCGCAAGGAACGCGAGCAGGTGGCGGGGCAGGGCTTCGAGTTCGAGTGGCTGGAGGGGCGTGAGCTGGACGAGGCACAGTGGGATTTCGTGTACGCCTGCTATGCCAACACCTACGCGGTGCGGCGTCAGGCGCCGTACCTGACGCGGGAGTTCTTCAGCCTGCTGGCCGAACGTATGCCCGAAGCGATTCGCGTGGTCTTGGCCAACCAGGGCTCCCGGCCGGTGGCGATGGCGTTCAGTGTGGTCGGTGGCGACAGTTTCTACGGGCGTTATTGGGGCTGCCTGGCCGAGTTTGATCGGCTGCATTTCGAGACGTGTTTTTATCAGGGCATGGATTACGCGATTGCCCATGGCATCCAGCGTTTCGATGCCGGGGCGCAGGGCGAGCACAAGTTGATTCGCGGCTTCGAACCGGTGATCACCCATTCCTGGCATTACCTGCGCCATCCGGGGTTGAAGGCAGCGGTAAAAGATTTCCTGCAACAGGAACGCGCCGGCATCCTCGCCTATGCCGAAGAAGCGAAAACCGCCTTGCCCTATCGCCAAACCTGACCATGATCGTTCCCACGCTCTGCGTGGGAATGCAGGCCGTGACGCTCCGCATCACTGGACGCGGAGCGTCCCTTGAGGCGTTCCCACGCGGAGCGTGGGAACGATCATATCGCGCGATCAATCGATGCCGACAAAGCCTCCGGTCTGGTGTGCCCACAAGCGCGCATACAAGCCGCGATGGGCGAGCAGTTCGGCGTGGGTGCCGCTCTCGGCGATCTTGCCGTTTTCCAGCACCACGAGGCGATCCATGCGCGCGATGGTCGAGAGACGGTGGGCGATGGCGATCACGGTTTTGCCCTGCATCAAGGTCTCGAGGCTTTCCTGGATCGCCGCTTCGACTTCCGAATCCAGTGCAGAGGTGGCTTCGTCCATGATCAGGATCGGCGCGTCCTTGAGCAGCACCCGCGCGATCGCGATGCGCTGGCGCTGACCACCCGACAGTTTCACCCCGCGCTCACCGACATGCGCGTCGAAACCGGTGCGGCCTTCAGCGTCGGACAGCAGTGGAATGAACTCATCGGCGCGAGCCTTGTGCACCGCCTCCCACAGTTCAGCGTCGGTGGCGTCGGGTTTGCCGTAAAGCAAGTTGTCGCGGATCGAGCGGTGCAACAGCGAGGTGTCCTGAGTGATCATGCCGATCCGCGCACGCAGGCTTTCCTGGCCGACTTCGGCAATGTTCTGCCCATCGATCAGGATGCGCCCGCCCTCGACGTCGTACAGGCGCAGCAACAGGTTGACCAAGGTTGATTTGCCGGCGCCGGACGGGCCGATCAAGCCGATTTTTTCCCCCGGTTTTATCGTCAGATTGAGGTCGCCGATGATGCCTTTCTTCTTGCCGTAGTGAAAATCCACGTGCTCGAAACGCACTTCGCCCGAGGCCACGGCCAGCGGTTTGGCCTGCTCGCGGTCGGTGACGCTGACCGGTTGCGAAATGGTGCGCAGACCGTCCTGGACCATGCCGATGTTTTCGAAAATGCCGGTGACCACCCACATGATCCAGCCGGACATGTTGACGATACGAATCACCAGGCCGGTGGCCAGGGCAATCGCGCCGACGGTGATCAGCGACTGCGTCCACAGCCACAATGCCAGCGCGGTGGTGCCGACAATCAGCAGGCCGTTCATCGCGGTGATCGCCACGTCCATGCTGGTCACCACGCGACCGGCCATCTGCGCTTTGACGGTCTGTTCCTCGATCGCTTCCTTGGCGTAGTGCTGTTCGAAGTTGGTGTGAGCGAACAGTTTCAGCGTGGCGATGTTGGTGTAGCCGTCGACGATACGTCCCATCAATTTCGAGCGCGCGTCAGAGGCTTCCACCGAACGCTCTTTCACGCGCGGCACGAAGTAATACAGTGCGCCGATGTAGGCGACGATCCAGGTCAGCAACGGGATCATCAGGCGCCAGTCGGCCTCGGCGAACAGCACCAGCGAGCTGATCGCATAGATCACCACGTGCCACAGCGCGTCCACCGCTTGCACGGCGGAATCGCGCAGCGAGTTGCCGGTCTGCATGATGCGCTGGGCGATGCGCCCGGCGAAGTCGTTCTGGAAGAAATTCAGGCTCTGCTTGAGCACGTAGCTGTGGTTCTGCCAGCGGATCATGCTGGTCATGCCGGGGCTCAGGGTCTGATGCACCAGCAGGTCGTGCAGAGCAAAGAAGATCGGTCGCAGCACCAGAGCGACCACCAGCATCCAGGTCAATTCGAGGGCGTGGTCGCTGAAGAAGTTCGGGTTGGGCGTGCCTTGGGCCAGATCGATGATGCGGCTCAGGTAACTGAACAGCGCAACCTCAATCAATGAGGCAAACAGGCCGATGACGAGCAGGGCGGCGAAACTCGGCCAGACCTGCTTCAGGTAGTAGATATAGAAGGGCCAGACACGGTCCGGCGGGGACGCCGTCGGGGCGTCGCGGAAGATATCGATCAGTTGTTCGAAACGGCGATAGAGCATCAGATAACCGCCCGGAATCCGGGCTCTCCTTTTATCAGTGCGAGCGGCGCAGGCTCAGCCCGGCGCCGCTCTATATGCCCGGCGAAACTCAGTCGATGCGCTTGGCCGACTTGATGATCACAGGGTCGACAGGCACGTTTTGCATGCCGCTTTTGGTGGTGGTCTGCGAGTTGACGATGACGTCTACGACATCCATGCCCTTGACCACTTTGGCGAACACCGCGTAACCGGCGTCACGGCCCGGATCGAGGAATGCGTTGTCGGCAACGTTGATGAAGAACTGGCTGGTCGCCGAATCAGGGTTGGAAGTACGCGCCATCGACAGGGTGCCGCGAACGTTGTGCAGGCCATTGCTGGCTTCGTTCTTGATCGGCGCCTTGGTGTCTTTCTGTTGCATCTGCTGGGTGAAGCCGCCGCCCTGAGCCATGAAGCCCGGGATCACGCGGTGGAAAATGGTGTTGTTGTAGAAACCGCTGTCGACGTATTCAAGGAAGTTCTTCGTGCTGATCGGTGCCTTGACCGGGTCCAGTTCGATTTCGATCTGGCCGTTGGTGGTGTCCAGCAGCACGTGGGGCGCCTTGGCCGGGGTAGCAGCCATCAGGTTGGCGGCAAACAGTACGGAGCCGGCGGCGAGGGCGAGTTTTTTCAGCATGGGTCAGTGATCCTGAGAGTGAAGGTCGGCTGTGGCGAGAAAATCCAGCAGCGTTTGATTGAAGCGTTCGGGTTGATCGAGCGGGGTGGCATGGCGCGAGTCGTCAATGACCACCAGCCGCGCATCCGGCAGCAGTTTTACATAGGTTTCTTTTAACGCCACCGGTGTGTAATCACGGTCGGCGCTGATGACGAGCGTTGGACAGGACACCCGGGAAAGTCGTTCCTGAACGCCCCAGCCCACGATCGCATCGAAGCTGGCGAGATAAGCACGTTTGTCGTTTTTTGCCCAGCGTTCGGCCATTTTCCGTCGCAGATCGGCCTGTTCCGGCTTGGGGAAAAGTTTGCTGCCGAGGGCTTTGCCGATGGTTTCCAGGCTGAGCAGGCGCATCAGGCTCCAGCGTTTGAACCACTGCCAGTAGTCGTCGCGGCTGCGCAATTTGACTTGTGGCGCGCTGTTGACGATGGTCAGGCTCTTGAGCACCTGCGGCTGATCGACGGCCAGCTGAAAACCGATCATCCCGCCCATCGACAGCCCGACGTAGTGCACCGGGCCGAGGCGCAGGTGCTCGATCAAGGCCAGCAGGTCGGCGCTGAACCCGGCAATGCTGTAGCGCTCGCGGGGTTTGTCCGAGCGCCCGTGGCCGCGAATGTCCGGGACGATCACCCGGTAGTGCGCGGCCAGCGCCGGGATCTGCATTTCCCAGTCCAGGGTGCTCGAGCCGAGCCCGTGAACCAGCAGCAACGGCGCACCGTGGCCATATTCCTCGTAGTGCAGGTTGCAACCTTCGTGCTCGAAATACGCCATCGGTGAACTCCGTGTCAGGCTTGTTCAGGTGCGGCAAACGGTGCGTCCAGCGGCAAGGTGTCGAAGGTGCGCAGCAGTTCGATGAGGATCTGCGTGGCCGGGCCCAGGGGTTTGTCCTTGTTCGAATACAGATAAAAGCTCGAATTGCGGCTGCCGCCTCGATCCAACGGTAGCAGCTTGAGCGAACCATCCTTCAATTCGCGGTCGATCATGTGTCGCGGTAGCCAGGCAAAACCCAGGCCGCTGCTGACAAAGGTCGCGGCGGTGGCAAGGCTGCCGACGGTCCAGCGCTGCTCGGCGCCGAGCCAGCCGACATCGCGCGGCTGCTGGCGGCCGGAGTCGCGGATCACCACTTGCATCTGGGTTTCCAGATCCTGAAAGCTCAGCTCGCGATTGAGCCGATGCAGCGGGTGATCAGGATGGGCGACGGCGACGAACTCGACATCGCTCAACTCCGCACCCAGGTAGCCCGGAATGCTCAGGCCGGTGATCGCCAGGTCCGCCACGCCTTCGAGCAGCACTTCCTCGACCCCCGACAACACTTCCTCGCGCAAACGCACGCGGCAGCCGCGACTCTGCGGCATGAACGCGGTCAGCGCGCGGACGATCCGCGCGCTCGGGTAGGCCGCATCCACCACCAGCCGCACTTCCGCTTCCCAGCCTTGCTCCATGTGATGGGCGAGGTCTTCGAGTTGGCTGGCCTGTTTGACCAATTGCCGCGAACGGCGCAACAACACGCCGCCGGCCTCGGTGAGCACAGCTTTGCGCCCGTCGATGCGCAGCAACGGCACGCCGAGCTGATCCTGCATGCGGGCGACGGTGTAGCTGACCGACGATTGCGAACGGTGCAGGGCCTCGGCGGCCTGGGCGAATCCGCCGTGGTCGACCACGGCCTGCAATGTTCGCCATTGATCAAGGGTCACGCGGGGCGCTTTCATCAATAGCTCCTCTTGTCCTAAGCTGGCCGTCCCTCATGGAGACTGCCGAATGAAAAAATTCTGTTGTGTGGTGCTGGCGCTGCTGCCGTTGACCGCGTTTGCCTATCCGATCGATGTGCAAAAGGATCTCAACGGCATGAAGATCGACTACGAGACTTACGACACGGACAACGACATCGGCTCGATCCGCGTGGCCAACTACGGTGATGTCGACGCGACCTGCCGTGCGGTGTTCAGCAACGGCCCGGAAGCACCGCGCACGCGCAGCATCGATGTCCCGGCCGGCAAGCATAAAAACGCCACGGCCAAGTTCACCCGCGAGATCATCAAGCTGCGCATCAAACTGACCTGCACCCCGAAATAACGCTATTACCCTGTGGGAGCGAGCCTGCTCGCGAAGACGGAGTGTCATCCAGAGATGATGTGACTGACATTCCGCTTTCGCGAGCAGGCTCGCTCCCACAGGGGATATGGGTCTACCTTATAAACGAATTTATCGATGGATTACAGCGGATATTTGCGCTTTTTCATCGATTCAACTCTGTTTAACCTTCACTCCATCGACTTACAACATTCTCGGATGGAGGCTACACACCATGTCCCGCGTTCTGATCATCGAAAGCAGTGCCCGCCAGCAAGACTCGGTTTCCCGTCAACTGACCCAGACCTTCATCGCTCAGTGGAAAGCCGCGCACCCTGCCGATCAGATCACCGTGCGTGACCTCGCCGCCAACCCGGTGCCGCATCTGGACGCCAACTTGCTGGGCGGCTGGATGAAGCCCGCCGAACAGCGCAACGACAGCGAACAGGCGTCGCTGGACCGCTCCAACCAATTGACTGATGAGCTGCTCGCCGCCGACGTGCTGGTGATGGCTGCACCGATGTACAACTTTGCGATCCCGAGCACGCTCAAGGCCTGGCTTGACCATGTGCTGCGTGCCGGGGTGACCTTCAAGTACACCGAAACCGGCCCGCAAGGTCTGCTCAGCGGCAAGCGCGCCTTTGTTCTGACTGCTCGCGGTGGTGTGTATGCCGGTGGTCCTGCGGATCATCAGGAACCGTACCTGCGTCAGGTGATGGGTTTCATCGGGATCAACGACGTGACCTTTATCCATGCCGAGGGCATGAACCTGGGCGGTGACTTCCAGGAGAAGGGCCTGAATCAGGCCAACGCCAAATTGTCTCAGGTCGCTTGATCGGTTAATCGCCAGATAATCGCCGATTGTTTAAGTGACCTGGCGCAACCCCTTCAAGGTTCCACGCGCATCGAACCTCCCTTTGCACTTTTGCTCCTGAGTGCTGTAGCCCGATTGAACGCTTTAGCGAGATCGGGCTTTTTTTTGTCTGGGTTTTCTTGGCGGCCTTTGGGCCGACCAGGCTCTTGGGGTTTTGGGTGAATATCCGTTACTGCGGTGTTGCGGCTGGCGGTTCCGCTCTTACAGCGGGTTACTTTGGCAAACGCCCCAAAGTAACCAAAGGTCTGTGCCCCAACGTTCGGCCCGCTCGCTGGGGCTCGGGGTTCCTTCGCTGCGGGATCGATCCGGGCGCAGCGGCTCCGGTTTGCTTCGCTGCACCTCCTTCCGCTGTGTCTGGCTGCGCCAGACGGTCGCTGCGCTCCCACGCCCGGATCAATCCCTCCGCTCAGCCTGCCGACGGGGCGGGTGGATCAAGATCAAGAGCGGTACTCGAGCTTGCGCTCATTGTGTTGAGTGGTGGAGGGCCGGTTTTTGGCTTCTTTGGATTCGATGCGGTATTTCATGTCGGCGTAGCTTGTCCAACCACCTCGGTCAGTCCCCTCTCCCTCCGGGAGAGGGCCAGGGTGAGGGGCTTTTGATTCCGGCGCCGTTTGCTGTTGGAGCCCATCCGAAAAACCGCTATCGTCGCCGCCATTCGATTTTCGAGGCGAGCATGGGCTATCTACTTTTTGTCACGCTGATCCAGGCGTTTTCCTTCAGTCTGATCGGCGAATACCTGGCTGGGCATGTCGACAGTTACTTTGCGGTGCTGGTCCGTGTGGTGTTGGCCGGGCTGGTGTTTATTCCGTTGACGCGCTGGCGTTCGGTGGAGCCGGCGTTCATGCGTGGCATGTTGCTCATCGGCGCGTTGCAGTTCGGGGTGACTTACGTCTGCCTGTACCTGAGCTTCCGCGTGCTGACGGTGCCGGAGGTGTTGCTGTTCACCATTCTCACGCCGCTGCACGTGACGTTGATCGAAGACGCGCTGAACCGCCGCTTCAACCCGTGGGCGTTGATAGCTGCGCTGGTAGCAGTCGGGGGTGCGGCGGTGATTCGCTTCGACAGCATCAGTCCCGACTTCTTCATGGGCTTCCTGCTGCTGCAACTGGCCAACTTCACTTATGCCGCCGGGCAGGTCCTGTACAAGCATCTGGTGGCGAAGCATCCGAGTGACCTGCCGCATTACCGCCGCTTCGGTTATTTCTACTTGGGCGCATTGGCGGTTGTGCTGCCAGCGTTCCTGTTGTTCGGCAAGTCGAACTTCCTGCCGGAAGCGCCGCTGCAATGGGCGGTGTTGCTGTTTCTCGGACTGGTGTCGACGGCGCTGGGTCTGTACTGGTGGAACAAGGGCGCGTGCATGGTCAACGGCGGTACCCTGGCGGTGATGAACAACCTGCATGTGCCGGTGGGATTGTTGTTGAATCTGCTGATCTGGAATCAGCATGAGGAACTGGGGCGGTTGTTCCTTGGCGGGGGTGTGATTCTGGCAGCGGTGTGGATCAGTCGGTTGGGCATTAAACGCACTGCGTAACCCGTGTAGGAGCTGCCGAAGGCTGCGATCTTTTGATCTTGAACATCAGAAGATCGCAGCCTTCGGCAGCTCCTACATGTGATTAGTAAGTTACATCAGGTGTTTTTCCGGCTCGGGAATACTCGCCGAGCCCGACACCGCTGGCAGCAAGCCTGCGCGCAAATCCCCGCCACTCGGCTGTTGATACAGGCTCAACCCGAACTCCGGCAGCACCGCCAGCAGGTAATCGAAAATATCCCCCTGAATCCGCTCGTAATCGGCCCACACCGTGGTGCGGGTGAAGCAGTAGATTTCCAGCGGAATGCCCTGCGCGGTGGTTTGCATCTGCCGGACCATGCAGGTCATGTTCGGCTGAATCTCCGGATGACTCTTCAGATACGCCAGCGCATAGGCGCGGAAGGTGCCGATATTGGTCATGCGGCGGCGGTTGGCCGACATCGCCGCGACATTGCCCTGGGCCTCATTCCAGGCCTTGAGCTCGGCTTTCTTGCGGCCCATGTAGTCGGTCAGCAGGTGCACCTGCGAAAGCTTTTCTTCCTCGTCGTCGCGGATGAAGCGCACGCCGCTGGCATCGATGAACAGGCTGCGTTTGATCCGCCGACCGCCGGACTGCTGCATGCCGCGCCAGTTCTTGAATGACTCGGACATCAGGCGCCAGGTCGGGATCGAGACGATCGTCTTGTCGAAGTTCTGCACTTTGACCGTGTGCAACGTGATGTCGACCACGTCGCCATCGGCGCCGACTTGCGGCATCTCGATCCAGTCGCCGACCCGCAGCATGTCGTTGCTGGTCAGTTGCACGCTGGCAACGAACGACAGCAGGGTGTCCTTGTAGACCAACAGAATCACTGCCGACATCGCACCCAGACCGGACAATAGCAACAGCGGCGAGCGGTCGATCAGAGTGGCGACGATGATGATCGCGCCGAACACGTACAAAACCATTTTCGCCAGTTGCACGTAGCCTTTGATCGAGCGTGTACGCGCATGCTCGGTGCGCGCGTAGATGTCGAGCAGGGCGTTGAGCAGGGCGCTGACCGCCAGCAGCAGGAACAGAATGGTGAAGGCCAGCGCGACGTTGCCGAGGAAATTCATCGCGGTTTTGCTCAGCTCCGGCACCAGGTGCAGGCCGAACTGGATCACCAGCGACGGCGTCATCTGCGCCAGCCGTTGAAACACCTTGTTGTGGCGAAAGTCGTTGATCCAGTGCAACGCCGGTTGGCGGCCGAGCATGCGGCTGGCGTGCAGGATCAGGTAACGCGCCACTCGCCCGAGCACCAGCGCGATGACCAGCAGCACCAGCAGCGCCAGTCCCGATTGCAGAAGTGGGTGCTCTTCGAGCGTGCCCCAGAGGCCTTGGGCTTTGAGCCAGAGCTGTTTGATATCCATGAGCGAAACGTTTCTTCTGTAAGACGCGAGGGCCGATTAGAGCATTTAAGACGCTGTGTATTGCAGCGAGTGACAAATCGGGCAACAAAAAAACCACTGATTGTCGGCGTTTGCACAAAGAAACTCGGCCTGAGCGCTCGAAACCGGTAACCTATGCAGCTGTTTTTTTGCATATCTTCGAGGTAGCACCCGTGTTTTCCCAATTCGCCCTGCACGAACGCCTGCTCAAAGCCGTGGCCGAGCTGAAATTTGTCGAGCCAACGCCAGTGCAAGCCGCGGCCATCCCGCTGGCGCTCCAGGGGCGTGATCTGCGGGTGACGGCGCAAACCGGCAGCGGCAAAACCGCCGCTTTCGTCCTGCCGATCCTCAATCGCCTGATCGGCCCGGCGAAGATCCGCGTCAGCATCAAGACGCTGATCCTGCTGCCAACCCGTGAGCTGGCCCAGCAGACTTTGAAGGAAGTCGAACGCTTCTCGCAGTTCACCTTCATCAAGTCCGGCCTGATCACTGGCGGCGAAGACTTCAAAGTCCAGGCCGCCATGCTGCGCAAAGTGCCGGACATCCTCATCGGCACCCCGGGGCGGATGATCGAGCAGCTCAACGCCGGCAACCTCGACCTGAAAGAAGTTGAAGTGCTGGTCCTCGACGAAGCCGACCGCATGCTCGACATGGGTTTCGCCGAAGACGTGCAGCGTCTGGTCGATGAGTGCCCGAACCGTCAGCAGACCATGCTGTTCTCCGCCACCACCGGCGGTTCCGGCCTGCGCGAAATGATCGCCAAGGTCCTGAACAACCCTGAGCACCTGCAGCTCAACGCGGTCAGCCAGCTCAACTCGACGACTCGTCAGCAAATCATCACCGCCGACCACAATCAGCACAAAGAGCAGATTGTGAACTGGCTGTTGGCCAACGAGACCTACCAGAAGGCCATCGTCTTCACCAACACTCGCGCCATGGCCGACCGCATCTACGGCCGCCTCGTGGCCCAGGAATACAAGGCGTTCGTGCTGCACGGCGAGAAAGACCAGAAGGATCGCAAACTGGCGATCGATCGACTGAAACAGGGCGGCGTAAAGATCCTCGTCGCGACTGACGTTGCGGCCCGTGGTCTGGACGTCGACGGTCTGGATCTGGTGATCAACTTCGACATGCCACGCAGCGGCGACGAGTACGTACACCGCATCGGTCGTACCGGCCGCGCCGGCAACGATGGCCTGGCGATCTCGCTGATCTGCCACGGCGACTGGAACCTGATGTCGAGCATCGAGCGCTACCTGAAGCAAAGCTTCGAGCGCCGCACCATCAAGGAAGTCAAAGGCACCTACGGCGGGCCGAAAAAGGTCAAGGCCTCGGGCAAAGCCGTCGGCGTGAAGAAGAAAAAGACCGACGCCAAGGGCGACAAGAAGAAAACCGCCGCCAAGACGCCGACCAAGCGCAAGAGCGTCAACCGTCCAAAGCCGGATTCTCTGGTGAGCAGCGACGGCATGGCCCCGCTCAAGCGTCGCAAGCCAGCAGAACCTGCGGCTGAGTAAGCTTTAGAACGCGCATAAAAAAACCGGACAATGTCCGGTTTTTTTTCGTCCTCAACTGTCGGCTTTTTTCTCCGCCGATCCCAGTTCCTTCAGACGCTGATCGATCAACTGGCACTTGTCCGGCAGATCGGCGCTGGCCGTGCCCAGATCCATTTTCTGCAACTCGGCGTTAATCTCCTTGGCTTTTTCCGGATTCTGCTCGGTGAGCTTTGAGACTTCCTTGGCCAGTTGTTCGCGTTTGATCGTCGCCTCTTCCGGCGTGCAAGCCCAGACGGGCAGGGCGCAGGCGAGAGTGGCGGCGAGGGAGAGCTTGATCAGGATTTTCATGGGCAGGCCTCAGTTCCGGTTAAGGCGGGTTAACCGGTTGAGGGCTGAAGCGTGGCAAAAGTTCAGTAAGCTTCGCAGGAGGAATGCGGATCAAAGTCCACAGCTACGTTTCAGCTAATTGCAAGATAGCTTTCAACGCGGCCTCTCGCGTCGGCAGCTTGATCTCGCCTTCACAAGCAGACGGAACGAAACCTTCAAGACGCAAACTCGCTGCGAAGTTGGCTTTGCGATGCTTGGCAAACCAGATTTTTTTGGTTTCTAAACTGAGCTTTTGCATTGGCGCCTGTCCATGTCAGAACCTCGTATTATAGCGGACGCACATCCGCAGAGCCCTGTCGGCTTAATACGGCACAAACGATACAGCGTTGAACAACATTTCGACGTGCGTGCCAAATTCCCAACCAGACATTGTTCTCCTTGGGAGCGAGCCTGCTCGCGAAACAGGCGACACGTTAGCACCGCCTTGTCGTGTAATCGTTTTTCGCGAGCAGGCTCGCTCCCACAGGTCCTCGTGTGTTTTCTCCACAGTGAACTCAAGATCGCTGCTCACCATGACAGCAACCCGACTTCGGCACACCGTCATACCGATCATGATGTCGCACCCATTCCATGATCTCGTCTTCATTCCTGCCCTTGGGCGTCAGATCAAGGTAGTGGTAAGCGCCGACCAGCATGTCCAGACCGCGTGCGTACGTTGAATAGGTGTGAAAAATCTCGCTTTCGTCATTGCGATAAAACACGCTCAGCCCCGGCATTTCTTCCTCGGCGCTGTCGGTTTTTTCGTAATTGTAGGTAGCCTTGCCCTCGGCGACGTCTTCAGCCCGGGCGCAGACGCCGAAGTCGTAATTGAAATCGCAACCTTCTGACGAGACCCAGTCGAATTTCCAGTCCATGCGTTGTTTGAACGCCTGAAACTCGCGCAACGGCGCGTGGGAAACGGCGACAACTGCGACGTCGTGGTGGGCCAGGTGCTGGTTGGCGCCATCAATGTGGTCACTGAGGAACGAGCAGCCCTGGCAGCCTTGCTCCCAGTCTTTGGCAAACATGAAGTGATAGATGACCAACTGGCTGTTGTTGCCGAACAGGTCATTGAGCTTCAGTTCGCCGTTCGGACCTTGGAAGTGATAGTCCTTGTCGACTTTCACCCACGGCAGGGCGCGGCGCTCGGCGCTGAGGCGATCGCGTTCCCGGGTGAAGGCTTTTTCGCGGGCCAGATGCTGTTGACGGGCGGCGAGCCATTCTTCGCGTGATACCACCGGATGGTTTGCAACGTTCATGACCATGTCTCCTGCGGGTTGAACCGGCTGTTTCAGACTAGTCGTTTAACCAGCGAGAGAATCGACAGACCGCCGGTCGGTCGCCGCGAAGATATGCGGCTGAACGGCTGCGCAGCGCTTGGGTCACAACCTTTGAAAGCGGCACAAATCACCCGCACCGGAGGTTGAACCAGGATGACAACTTATAACTGGGATTTGATTGAACGTTTGCTGCATGAAGTGCAGAACAGTGCTGGACAGAGCTTCGCTCCCCGCGCTTATGCCGAAGCCTACGCGGCCGAGAAAGCCAGCGCCGGCGAGCCGATCGAGAATCTCGACCATTTGAAAACGCTGGCCTGTGAGTATGAAAGTCTGCTGCTTGACCGTGGTTATATCGAGCCGCGTCCGGATCATGAAGGCAGTACCGGCAACAATTTCATTCTGACGCAGCGCGGTTCCAGCCTGCTGAGCCTGATCGACAGCAGCATCCCCGGCAACGACCACCCGCGTCAGGTGCTGGATGAGCAGGAGGATGCGCTGGATGAGGTGACATTTGATGAAGTCGCTTCAAAGGCTCAAATCGCCTGAGCCAGCGAAATCTCCCTGTGGGAGCGAGCCTGCTCGCGAATACGGTCTGTCAGTGACATTGAACTGTCTGATACACCGCTTTCGCGAGCAGGCTCGCTCCCACATTGGATTTCAGTAATCTCAAGGTTTCTGAGCGGCCTTCAGGCATTTCAGGTCATTGAAGTCCTTGCGCACTCTCTCGATTTTCTTCAACAAGCGCTCACGCTGTTGCGGTGTGCTCTGCGCCATCAGATCGACAAACAGCGAGCGTGCCTGGGCTTCAGTGTTGGCGTAGGCCTTGCGGTAATCTGCTGTCCATAAGCGCTCGCGGTTGACCAGAAGCGTCTCGATGCGTTGTGGGAATTCGGGGCTTTGGCGTTGCGCAACGGCGGCACTGAACTGTTGCTGCCAGTGCGCGCGGTTGGCGATCCATTGGGTGTTCTGGTCGCCCAAGGCATTGGTCCAGGCCACGACGCGTTGTTTCTGTGAATCACTGAGCGGTCCTAGCCAATCGTTCAGGCGTTTTTCCATGCGCTCGCCGCGTTCCTTGATCTGTTGGGCCAACGGCGGTTTCACGTATTCCTGCTGACGTTTGCGCAAATCCTTGGCAAACGCGTCGTTCATTTCTGCCACCTGTCTATCGTCCAGACCTTCTAGCAACTCGATGGCCGAAGGGGTGATTTCCCGGGCGGTTTCGGCAATGGCCTGCTTGGCTTCGGCGGTGCGCTCCTGCAGGGCGGCGTCGCTGACCTGATTGCTCTCGACCATGGCCTGCAATCGGTCCAGCCAGTCGAGGTAACCCGGTAACTGCGTGGTGCAGTGCCAGCTCAGGTGTTCTTTGAGCCGGTCGTTGAACCAGTCTTTCTGCTCGCCGTTCATGTCCACGTAGTCACTCAGCGACCATGGAATAATCACGTCGAGGTTACGGTAGGCCAGGCCCACGCGGCTGCAAGCGCCGAGGGCGAGGGTGAAGATGAGCAGGGCGGCAATCTGTTTGAACCAGCGAGACATGGGCAAATCCTTGCGAGAGCCTGGCGTCGGAAATCTGATTCTTATGTGATGCAGGATGCGCGCGGCAGTTCAGCCGATCAATAGAACGTGCGTACAGCCTTGAGGGTGACGAGGCCGTCGCACTCGCTGTTGTGCCCGGAATAGGCCGAGCAATCGCTGCCGCTGAGGCTGGAATTGCTGTAGATCAGATCGAGATCGACACCCATGAATGGTCGCGACAGCTTCACCGACCAATCGGTGAAACTGCTGACATAACCACCGTCCACCGCCACCGGTGTGTTCAGTTGATGGGTGGTGTATTTCATGCTCACGCCGATGCCGAACGGCTGATTGCCAGTGAGGTCGGCAAACAAGGTGTTGTTCTGTTTATCCGGGTCGTTGCTCAATGCGATGCCGAAGCGACTGCCGAGCAGAGTCAGACCGCCGAACAGCTCCTGGCTGTCGAGGGTGTCCACGCGGGGGTAGCTGTAATGGATCATCCCGACTTCGTAGCCGAGCACCTGATCGAAAGGTTGCTTGAAGCCGACGTAGGAATCGATCTCGAGGTTCTTGCCGGGGCTGATGCCCATGCTCGGCGCGTACTGGCCGAAATACACGCCGCTGTCGTGGCTCAGGTCGAGGCCGCCGTGAAACGAGCCGACCGCCGCCGGCTTGACCAGTCCCTGGGCCATGCTGCGGCTGGGCGTGGTGCCGAGCTTGAGATCGAAGTCACCCAGTTCACCCTGAAAAACCTGCGCGTGCGCGGTCGCGCCTGACAGCAGGCTGACGAACAATAAACAGGGAAATGGGCGCATGCGTCACTCCATGAACCGCGAGCGCAGGACGATGGCCTGCTGAAACGCTTGATCTAGACGCGTGCAAGGATACCGGCGAATGCCCGGCATTGATGGCCGTTCGTCGATTTTCGGAGATTTTTGTTTAAAGCGAAGGGGTATTGCGCGGTGCCAGTCCAGGCGCTTCGAAGCTCAAAGCGCCTCTGGACGGGGTAAAACCGGTGTTACTTCTTGCCCAGGCTGATCTGCTTGGACGGGCCGAATGTCTGGCCACTGACGCCTTTGGCAATTTGCTGGATCTCGCCGCCGGACTTGAGGAATGCTGCGATCTGATCGTTGATCGATTCGCTGGTTTCAACGGCTGGAGCTGGCTTTGCTTTGCTGGTGGATGCTTTTACACGCATGGCGGCCATTAACCTTTAGAAAAGTAACTCGGCCAGGCATCGTACAGGAATAACTTGACAATAGCTTGGTAAATATCCCCCGGAATAACCAAGCCCAGCGCTGCATTATTGCCTGATCGACACTGTTAATTTTTAGCTAACTCCCTGTTTTAAATAAGAACATCGAATCGGCGTGAGGCAATTGTGCGCAGCCGTAAGCCGCCCGGCCGGACTGACGAGCGGCACCTCACCGGGCAGTGATCAAGCAAAATCAACAGGTTGACGCAGATTTTCCGCTGCGAGGATCTGTCGCCCGACGTTTGCGGCAAAAACGGGTAGAATGCCGCCCACGTATTGAGGGTTTCGGAAATGGCTTTAGTCGGGCGTTACAACAGTTTGCAAGTGGTTAAACACACTAACTTCGGTTTATATCTGGACGGCGGTGCCGACGGCGAAATTCTTTTGCCCAACCGTTATATCCCCAAAGATATTCCCAGCGAAGATGAAGACTGGCTCAACGTATTCATCTATCTGGACAGCGAAGACAAACTTCTCGCCACTACGGAAAAACCCAAAGTTCAGGTCGGCGAATTTGCCAGCCTGAAAGTGGTTGAAGTCAACAGCATCGGCGTGTTCCTCGACTGGGGGCTGCCGAAAGATCTGTTGCTGCCGTACTCGGAAGAAAAGCGCCAGATGACTGCTGGCGAATACTGCGTGGTGCACGTCTACCTCGACAAACACACGCGCCGCATCACCGCCACCGCGCGCCTCGATCGTTACCTGGACAAGACCCCGGCCACCTACAGCTCGGGCCAGGAAGTTGATCTGCTGGTGGCCGAAGCCACCGACATGGGCTTCAAGGCGATCATCAACAACAAGCACTGGGGCCTGATCCACAAGAACGAGATCTTCAAGTTCATGCGTTCGGGCATGCGCGAGAAAGGCTTCATCAAGGAAGTGCGTGCCGACGGCAAGATCAGCCTGAGCCTGCAACCGGTCGGCCAGGAAGCGGCGAGCAGTCTGAGTTCGAAGATCCTCGGTAAGTTGCGCGAAAACGACGGCACCCTGGCGGTCAGTGACAAGAGTGATCCGGCGTTGATCAGCAGCCTGTTCGGCGTCAGCAAGGGTAACTTCAAGAAAGCCATCGGCTCGCTGTACAAGGAAGGCAAGATCGTCATCCACGCCGATCGCATTGAACTAACCTGACTCACCGCAGGCCCATGGTAGGAGCTGCCGAAGGCTGCGATCTTTTGATCTTGATCTTGAAAATCGGCGGCTCCCACATCTAAAGGGGTGAGCCAATGAAAAAGGCGCTGATCGCATACGTCTCGACGCTACTGACGTTTCTGCTGCTCGATGGCATCTGGCTCGGGCTGCTGATGGCGCCGACCTATCGCGAACTTCTCGGTTCGCTGATGCTGGATAAACCGCTGCTGTTGCCCGCAGCGGTTTTTTATTGCCTGTACGTTATTGGCTGCGTGGTATTCGTGGTCTTGCCGGCGCTGAGCTGGCAGCGAGCGGCGAAGCTGGGTGCGCTGTTGGGGCTGGTGGCGTACGGCACTTATGACCTGACCAATTGGGCGACATTGCGCGACTGGTCGGTGCAGGTGAGTTTGATGGACTGGGCGTGGGGGACAGTGGCGACGGCGGTTGCCTGCACGGTGGGTTATCTGGTGGCGAAGCGGTTTGCCTGAGTTGATCCGGCAGTTGTGTTGGCAATGCTGCCTCTTCGCGAGCAGGCTCGCTCCCACATGTTCACCGAACCCTCTGTGGGAGCGGGCTTGCCCGCGAATGACGGCGCAGCCGTCAACCATTCAGCGCTGACGCCACTGACCAAATAAAGGTCTTTTCCAGACGGCTTTTTCCGCGCATCTGATTGATAATCCCCGACACTGTTTTCTGACCATTGGATGGCCTGCCATGTTGTGTGTGTTCGAGGTGTTGCGGTGAGTGCCGAGCGGCGCAATGCCGACGGTTTTGCCCTGCAAGTGATGATCGGCCTGTGCCTGATCTGGGGTGTGCAGCAAGTCCTGATCAAATGGGCGGCGACTGACATCGCGCCGGTGATGCAAGCGGCGGGGCGCTCGGGGATTTCTGCGTTGCTGGTCGGTTTGCTGATCTGCTGGAAGGGCGGTTGGGATCAGGTCGGCAGCACCTGGCGCGGCGGCTTGCTGGCCGGTGCGCTGTTTGGTCTGGAGTTCCTGTTCATCGCCGAAGGCCTGCAACTGACCACCGCCGCGCATATGTCGGTGTTCTTGTATACCGCGCCGATCTTCACCGCACTCGGCGTGCATTTCCTGCTCGCCAGCGAGCGGTTGCGCCCGTTGCAATGGCTGGGGATTCTCCTGGCTTTCATCGGCATTGCGATTGCCTTCGCCGGCGGTGTGTCGTGGGACAACCTTGATCGGCGCATGCTGCTGGGCGATGCCTTCGGCGTATTGGCCGGCGCTTGTTGGGGCGCGACCACCGTGGTGGTGCGCGCCTCGCGACTGTCGGAAGCGCCGGTGACGCTGACCCTGTTCTATCAGTTGCTGGTCGGTTTCCTCGGTCTGCTGTTGATCGCGCTGTTCAGCGGCCAGATCACCCACGTCAGCCTGACTACCGTGGCGGTGGCCAGTGTGCTGTTCCAAGGGCTGGTGGTGTCGTTCTTCAGCTACCTGGTGTGGTTCTGGCTGCTGCGCCGTTATCTGGCGGCCAACCTTGCGGTGTTCTCGTTCATGACGCCGTTGTTCGGCGTGACCTTCGGCGTGCTGCTGCTCGGCGAACAGTTGAGCCTGAACTTCGTCATCGGCGCCGTGCTGGTGCTGCTCGGCATCACTTTCGTCAGCGCCGAGCAGTGGCTGCGTCGGCGTTTGCGCAAGGCGCTGGGCCAGTAGCCTTGGCCTGCATCGCCAGCGCGCCGGCCAGCAACAGGCCGGCACCGGCGATCAGCAGCGCCGGCTGCAAACCGCCGCTGAAATGGCTGCTCAGCGCCGCCAGCAGCGGGCCGCTCAGTTGGCCGACAGCGAAGCACGCCGTGAGCATCCCGGCGTTGCGCTGAGTGGCGTGGGGCGCCAGCTCTCGCGAACGCTGCATGACCAGTTGCATGCACGCCAGAAACGGCGTGCCGCAGAGGATCACCCCCAACGCCAAGCCGACGCCGCTGCCCAGCAGACAGGCGAACACTCCGGCCGCTTGCAGCCACAGCGTCGCCATCAGCCAGTGCCGCGTGGTCTCGGGATCATGCCGACGCAAGCTCACCAGCCACACACCGATCGCCGCGCCGAGGCCAAAACACGGCCAGAACAGATCTGCCTGCCACTGGCCATGAAACTGCGCGTTGGCCATTTGCGCCAGAAACGTCGCCGGAATGATGTAGCCGATGCCGTACAGCGCATACACCAGCGCCAGTCGGCCAATGCCTCGATTCGCTGTTTTCACATGCATTGTCGCTGGCCTCGCTGCCGCCGTGGGCTGCGGTAACAACCGCCAGACGCCGAGCATCATCAGCAGCGCAGCCGCCGCGTAAATCAGCCACAGGGTTGCCGATGTCTGCTGCAATCGATGTGAGACCAGCGCCAGCAAGCCTGTGAGAAAAATCCCCAGACCCGGCCCGGCAAAAACCAGAGCACCCCAGCGCGGGCGACCCGCTGCCGCCGCCAGCGGCTGGCTGAGCGAAGTAATCATCACCAGCACCCAGGCACTCGCCACCCCGGTGCCAAAGCGCAACAGCAGGTGCGACCAGAAACCGCTGGCCCAGAACGACGCCAGTGTCAGCAGCACGCACAGCCACAGCCCGCCATGCAGCCGTCGCTGCACCTGCTGCGGCCGCTGCGCGAACATCGCATCCACAGCACCAAGCAGATAGCCGAGGTAGTTGGCCGCCGCGATCAGCCCGGCGGCGGTGAGGTCGATCTGCCCTTCGCTGAGCAGGTGCGGCATCTGTGGCGTCAGGGCGAAACGGCCGATGCCCATGGCCATCATCAGGGCAACGAAACAGGCGGATAAACGTATCAGCGGCGACATGGTCGGGCTTCCTTCAAGGCAGCAATGACCGTCAGGCTAGGATCGATTGACTTTCTTTAAAATTGAATAATAGTGAGTAACTTGTTCTGTTCAGGAGAAGATTGTGGAATTCAGCCAGCTGCGGATATTTCAGGCGGTCGCCGAGGAAGGCTCGATCACCCGCGCCGCCGAGCGCCTGCATCGGGTGCCATCAAATCTGTCAACGCGGCTGAAACAGCTTGAGGAGCAACTGGGCGTTGAGCTGTTCGTCCGCGAACGGCAGCGTTTGCAGTTGTCGCCGGCGGGCAAGGTGCTGCTCGACTACACCGGCAAACTGTTTGCCCTGCGCGATCAGGCCAGTGCGGCGGTGATGGGCGGGCAACCGGCCGGGGATTTCGTGCTGGGCACCATGTACAGCACGGCGGCGATCCATCTGCCGGCGCTGCTGGCGCGTTATCACAAGCAATACCCGACAGTGAATTTGCAGGTGCAATCGGCACCGACCGGCGAATTGCTCGAAGGTTTGCTCACCGGCCGCCTCGACGCGGCATTGGTCGACGGACCGCTGCAACTGGCCGGGCTTGATGGCGTGCCGTTGTGCGAGGAACGGCTGGTGCTGATCACTGAAATCGACCATCCACCGGTGCACAGCGCGCGCGACGTGGAAGGGCGTTCGGTATTCACCTTCCGTCAGGGCTGTTCCTATCGCATGCGCCTGGAGGCATGGTTCTCTCACTACCATGCAGCAATGGGTCGGCCGATGGAGATCGAGTCGTATCAGGGCATGCTCGCCTGTGTGATTGCCGGCAGTGGTGTGGCGTTGATGGCCGAGTCGATGTTGGCCAGCCTGCCGGGTCGCGAAAGCGTCGCCGTGCATCCGTTGGCCGAGCCGTTCGCGGGTGCGACAACGTGGCTCATGTGGCGCAAGGGTATGGCCGGGGCCAACCTGAATGCCTGGATTGACGTGCAGCAAGCGGTCTATCCCGTGGCTTTGCATGAAGTGCGGGAAACCGCGTGAACCAATCGCAACAGATTCTGTTCAATTCAGTAACAGATCATTGCGGATTTGGCCGAGCATTGCGTAGGACTTCGGACTATTATCAGTGCGAAGCGGCCTCAGAATTCCGGCCGCTCAGCACCACCCTGAAGGGGGCATGACGATGAAAGAGAAAATCCAGAACTGGCTGCACGATTTGGGAGTTGCCCTCGGTTTGATCGAACCGCCTCTGCAACCGGTACCGATTCGCACGGACGACGAACAGCGTCGGCGCCAGCCACGTCGCCGTTAATACCTCCGATCAGAGATTTCAAGATCGCAGCCGTCGGCAGTTTCTACAAATGGTAGGAGCTGCCGAAGGCTGCGATCTTTTGCTTTTCGCCAAGCGAAAAAAACGGGTGTGGCTACCGACGCCACACCCGCTGAAGAAAACATCACCTCGTTACAGTCGATTCACACCGCAGTGGCCACGGTCGCCGGGCGCGGCGAGAACAGGCTGACCAGTACAAAGCTAACCAGGCTGACACCCAGGCTGTAATAGATCGGCGTGTTCGCGTCCATGCCGTCCTTGACCATGAACACCAGCGCAGTGATAAAGCCCAGCGTCATGGCGCTGATCGCCCCGGCAGTAGTCGCACGCTTCCAGAAAATCGCCCCCATCAGCGGAATCAGCATGCCGCCGACCAAAAGGTTGTAAGCCAGGGTCAACGCGCTGATCACGTCATTGACGACCAGAGCAATGCCCAACACCGCGATCCCCGTCAGCAGAGTAAACAGACGGCTGACCGCGACATTGGACTGTTTGCCACCGCGCAGTTTCGGCAGCAGGTCTTCGGTCAGGGTGGTGGACGCGGCGAGCAGGCCGGCGCTGGCGGTGGACATCATCGCCGCCAGTGCGGCAGCGATCACCAGGCCACGGATGCCGTCGGGCAGCGAGACTTTGACGATGGCGGCGAACGCGTTGTTGACGTTGTCCAGATCCGGAATCAGCACATGCGCAGCCATGCCGATCAAGGCGCAGACCAGACCGTAAATGATGCAGTAGATCCCGGCCGAGGTGCCTGCGTACTTGGCGACCTTTTCGCTTTTGGCGGTGAACACCCGCTGCCAGATGTCCTGGCCGATCAGGATGCCGAAAAAGTAGATCATGAAGTAGGTAATGATCGTGTCCCAGCCGATGCTGGTGAAGTTGAAGCTGGCCGCTGGCAGTTGCGCGACCAGTTGGTCCCAGCCGCCTACGCGGTACAGGCAGATCGGCAACAACACGAACATCAGGCCCACCGTCTGGATGCCGAACTGGACGATGTCCGTCAGGGTCAGCGACCACATGCCGCCGATCGTTGAATAAGTCACCACGATACCGCCGCCCAGCAGTACGGAAATCCAGAAGGGCAGACCGAACAACACTTGCAGCACGGTGCCGATCGCCAGAATCGAGGTCACGCCGATCATCAGCGCGTAAGCGAGCATGATCGTCGCACTGGCGGTGCGCGCCATCGGGTTGTAGCGCTTCTCCAGGACCTGGGTGACGGTGAATACCTTGAGTTTCAGTAAGGGTTTGGCGAGGAACAGGTTCAGCGCGACGATGCCGCAGCCCAGTGCCGCGCACAGCCAGAAACCGGAAATACCATGCACGTAGCCCAGACGGACCGTGCCGACGGTGGACGCGCCGCCGAGTACGGTTGCTGCCATGGTGCCCATGTACAGCGACGGCCCCAGGTTACGCCCGGCAACCAGATAGTCTTCGTGGGTCTTGGCCTTGCGCATGCCGTAGTAGCCGAGAATCAGCATCGCAGCGGCATAAATGAGTACGACGAATAAATCCAAAGCCATGATGGCGTGTCTCCGATTGTCTTTTTTATGGTCAAGCAAATGGGGTCTGCAGGGCTTCCTGTGGGAGCGAGCCTGCTCGCGAAGGCGGTCTGTCAGTCACACCAATGTTGGATGTGCTGAAGTCTTCGCGAGCAGGCTCGCTCCCACAGGGTTTTGCGTTTATTCAGGCGGCCTGACGTAGTTCGGGTTTTATGGCGGCTTCACTGCGCACATCCGTTGGCCCAAACACCTCCCGAGGCTCAGGAAACAAGCGCAGCAGCGTCAGATACACCACCGACGCCAGGCCCAATGTCACCGGTAAGCTGATGTCGATGCCACCGGCCAGTTCGCCCAGCGGGCCAACGAACTGCCCCGGCAGGTTGACGAAGCACAGGCCGACCAGCGCACTCGGAATCCACGCCCCCAGACCGCGCCAGTTCCAGCCGTGGTTGAACCAGTAGCGTCCGCCCTGTTCGCCGCGGGTGAACACTTGCAGGTCATCCGGGCAGTAGAAGCCGCGCCGTACCACCAGGCCGATGATCATGATCACCATCCATGGGGTGGTGCAGGTGATGATCAGCACGGCGAAGGTCGACACGCTCTGCACCAGGTTCGCCGCAAAACGGCCGATGAAGATGAAGGCGATCGACAGCACGCCAATCAGCAAGGTCGCCTTGACCCGGGAGAGCACGCGCGGGAACACGCTGGACATGTCCAGCCCGGTGCCATACAGCGACGTGGTGCCGGTGGACATGCCGCCAATCACCGCAATCAGGCACACCGGCAGGAAGAACCAGCTCGGCGACACGGCCAGCAAGCCGCCGACATAGTTGTTCGCGGCGATGTAGTCCGGTGCCTTGATCGCGACGATGGTGGCGGTGGCGAGGCCGAACAGGAATGGGATCAACGTTGCCAGTTGCGCGGCGATCACCGCCAGCATGATCCGGCCCTTCGGCGTCTCACGCGGGATATAGCGCGACCAGTCGCCGAGGAACGCACCGAAGGAAATCGGGTTGCTCATCGCCACCAGCGCCGCGCCGATGAATGCCGCCCAGAACCCGGCCTGCCCCAGCGCCACGCTGCCGGCGTACTGGCTGTCGAAAGCGGGGGCGAAGGCGAAGATGCCGAGCAGGAACAACAGGCTCGCGGCCCACACGGCGATGCGGTTGACCCACAGCATGATGCGGAAACCGTAGATGCACACGGTCAGCACCAGCAGCGCGAACAGACCGTAGGCCAGGCCCAGGGTCAGGTCGGTTTCCGGCAAATCGACGAGGCGTTTGGCGCCGCCGACCAGCGCATCACCCGAGCTCCACACTGACAGCGAGAAGAACGCGATCGCCGTCAGCAACGACAGGAACGACCCGACAATCCGCCCGTGCACGCCGAAGTGCGCACCGGAAGACACGGCGTTGTTGGTGCCGTTGAGCGGGCCGAACAGACCCATCGGCGCGAGGATCAGCGCACCGACCACCACACCCAGGACAATCGCCCAGACACCGGCCTGAAACGACAGGCCGAAGAGCACCGGGAAACTGCCGAGCACAGCGGTGGCAAACGTATTGGCGCCGCCGAAGATCAAGCGAAACAGGTCGCTGGGTCGGGCGTCGCGCTCATGATCCGGGATCTGTTCGACCCCGTTTGTTTCGATGCTGCTAAGGCTTTTTTCGTTGTTGTTGTTATTCATGATCTGCTCCGATCATCAGGCGCGCTCATCGTGCGTGAGCGTCACCATTGGCTAAGGGGGTGGCAGCCCTTCCGGCATTGCGGACAAATGTTCGTGACAGGCCAGCCATAGGCCTTGTTGTTCTACGCTCGACGCTTGTCTTCTGAAAACAATCGTCTCGCGCTCCTGGCTGAAATGTTGCTCCCCTTGCATGCGCAGCTCGGTGGCCACGTCATGGATGAAAACCGCCACGTCACCCTGCAGGCTGACAAAGGCGTTGCTCGAGGTGCACGACAGCACCTCGAAACCCTCCTCGGCGCGCCAGCGGTCCCACAACGCCTGATAGGCATCGCGCGACAGCAACGGCTGGTCGAGGGTGTAGAAAACGAAGCTGGCATCGGTGCTGAATGCGCCGAAGTAAGCTTCGCGATCGTTACGCGCAAACGCGGCGACCAACTCGGCGGCCGCGTGCAAAACCTGATCACGTGCGTGCATGACCCGACCCTCAGCGATGAACCACGCCAGGCAGTACGCAGAGCATTTCGTACAGCAGGTTGGCGGCCAGCAGCGAGGTGTTGCCGGTGGTGTCGTAAGCGGGCGAGACTTCTACCAGATCGCAGCCGATCAGGTCGAGGCCCTGACAGCCACGGACGATTTCAATCGCTTGAATGGTGGTCAGGCCGCCGATTTCCGGGGTGCCGGTGCCGGGCGCCCAGGCCGGGTCGATGCCGTCGATGTCGAAACTCAGATACACCGGACCGCCACCGACCTTCTCGCGCACTTCGGCCATCAACGGCGCCAGCGACTTGTGCCAGCACTCTTCGGCTTGAACGACGCGGAAGCCCTGATCGCGGCTCCAGTTGAAGTCGTCAGCGGTGTAACCCTGGGCACGCAAACCGATCTGCACCACGCGATCGCAATCGAGCAGACCTTCTTCGACGGCACGACGGAACGTGGTGCCGTGGGCGATCTTCTCGCCGAACATGTGATCGTTGACGTCAGCGTGGGCATCGATGTGTACCAGGCCAACCTTGCCGTGCTTTTTATGAATCGCCCGCAGGATCGGCAGGGTGATGGTGTGGTCGCCACCCAGCGTCATCGGGATAACGTTGTGCTCGAGGATGTTGTCGTAGGCTTCTTCGATGATGCGCACGGCGTCGAGCAGGTTGAAGGTGTTGATCGCCACGTCACCGATGTCGGCAACCGACAGCGAGTCGAACGGCGCGGCGCCGGTGGCCATGTTGTACGGGCGGATCATCACCGATTCGGTGCGGATGTCGCGCGGCCCGAAGCGCGTGCCGGGGCGCAGCGAAGTGCCGATGTCCAGCGGCACGCCAACGAAGGCAGCGTCGAGGCCGGCTGCGGTCGGTACATGGGGAAGTCGGAGCATGGTGGCGATGCCGCCGAAGCGCGGCATTTCATTGCCGCCCAGTGGTTGGTGAAGAATCTTGTCCACGGGTAGGGCCTCATCGTCTTTGTTTTATTTATGCCGGCGCGCCGTTGAGCACAGGTTCGGACGCCGCTGTGGGGCCGATCATGCGAAATGTAGTGACGGGGAAGAATCGCTACGGGCAAAAACTTAGTTCAGATTTTTCTAAACTAATGGGAGAGGTGGGATTAGACTTTGGTGGGTTCGAATGAAGTGTAGGGCTGAAGATTGTTGCCCTCACCCCATCCCTCTCCCAGAGGGAGAGGGGGCCGACCGAGTTGTTGGCGGAATCTGCATCGACCTGAAAAATCGAGTCGAACTCAGGATTTGAAAGCCATGGAGATCGGCTCCCTCTCCCTCGGGGAGAGGGCTGGGGTGAGGGGCTTTTCCCACATACACACAGTTGCAAAGCCCGGAGTAGACATGGCCAACGCTTTACCCGACCTGAAACTCCTGCGCATCTTCGTCAGCGTCGTGCGCCATCAGGGTTTTGCCAACGCGCAGCAGGAACTCAACCTGTCGACCTCGGCGATCAGCACTTACATGAGCCAGCTCGAAACCGCGCTCGGTCTGGTGCTGTGCCATCGCGGGCGCGGTGGCTTCAGCCTGACCAGCAAGGGCGAGCTGTTCCATCAGGAAACCCTGCGCCTGCTCGCCGAGCTTGAAGGCTTCGAGCAATACGCCGCCGCGCTGAAGGGCGAACTGCGCGGCACGCTCAACCTTGGCGTGATCGATTCCACGGTCAGCGACAAGGCCCTGCCGTTTGCCGAAGCCATCGGCGCCTACAGCCAGGAACACCCGGCGGTGCATCTGCACCTGTCGGTGATGAGCCCTTATGAATTGCAACTCGGCGTGCAGGACAATCGCCTCGATCTGGCCATCGGTGCGTTTTCCACGCGCATGAGCGGTCTGGTCTACATGCCGCTGTACCGCGAGCAGCACTGGCTGTATTGCAGCAGTCGTCACCCGTTGTTCAACGAGCGGCGCATCCCCGAGCAGGTCATCACTCAGCAACGAATGGTCGGGCGCGGTTACTGGAGTCAGGCGGAACTGGCCCGGCACGGTTTCAAACACAGTGCCGCGACCGTGGAAAGTATGGAAGCGCAGCTGATTCTGGTGCTCTCCGGCGCCTACATCGGTTATCTGCCGGAGCACTACGCGCAGGCCTGGGCCGACAAGGGCGATCTGCGCGTTCTGCTGCCGGCGACCTTCGGTTATCAGGCGCCGTTTTCGATGATCATGCGCAGGGGCCGCAGCCGCGAGCCGCTGATCCAGACCTTCCGCGATTTGCTCAAAGCGCAGCTCAATCAGGCTTGAGAAAAAAATGTCCCGACCACAATGCCCGCGCTGCCTTCGCCCCCAGACCCATTGCCTGTGCCCATTGATTCCGCACCTCGATAGCCGCACCCGGGTGTTGCTGCTGCAGCATCCGAGCGAGGTCAGCCACGCGCTCAATACCGCGCGGCTCGCGGCGCTGGGGCTGAGCAATGCCGAGCTGATTGTCGGCGAGGTATTCGAAGATTTGCCGAAACTGTTGAACCAGCCGGGTTATCAGGCGCGTTTGCTGTTCCCGGCTGACGATGCGCAGTCGTTGCAGGTTTACGCGCCAAATGATCAGCCAATGTTGCTGGTCGTCCCGGACGGCACCTGGCGCAAAGCGCGCAAGATGCTTCACCTCAATCCGCTGCTGGCAGCACTGCCACGGGTGACCCTGGCCGAGGGCGGCGTGTCGCGCTATCGCCTGCGCAAGGCACCGGGGCCGGGGGCGTTATCGACTATCGAGGCGATCGTCCAGGCGCTGGAAACCCTCGAAGCACCGACGACGTTTGCGCCGTTACTGAAACCGTTTGAAGCGCTGATCGAAGGGCAGATTGCGGCGATGGGGGAGGAGACCTTTCAGCGTAACCATGGCGACAAATGATCATTGTCTGTGCGGGCCTCTTCGCGAGCAGGCTCGCTCCCACAGGGGAATGCATACCAATTGTGGGAGCGAGCCTGCTCGCGAAAGCGCCAGATCAATCACCGCAATTCAAAGATCACTAGCGCTCACGCATCGCCTCGGTCCGCGCTTTCAGCACGGGTTTGAGCAGGTAATCCAAAACGCTTTTCTCGCCGGTAATGATGTCCACCGTCGCCACCATCCCCGGGATGATCAGCAGCGGTTTGACATCGCCGCCCAGGTGATTCTTGTCGGTGCGCACCTGAATTAGATAGAAGCTGTTGCCCTTGTCATCGGTGATCGTATCGGCGC
This sequence comes from Pseudomonas sp. LW8, assembly GCF_041956865.1. Lineage (NCBI taxonomy): Bacteria > Pseudomonadati > Pseudomonadota > Gammaproteobacteria > Pseudomonadales > Pseudomonadaceae > Pseudomonas > Pseudomonas sp. LW8. Next base: position 1,449,982 of record NZ_CP168138.1, read on the forward strand.
CGATCAGCTCGAGTTTGGCGCTCAGCCCGCCGTAAATCGTGTAGTCGTAAGCGCTGAACTTGACCATGGCTTTCTGGCCCGGATGCAGGAACGCGACGTCTTGCGGGCGGACCTTGGCTTCGATCAGCAGGTTGTCTTCCAGCGGCACGATTTCGACCATGTCGCTGCCCGGCTGAACTACGCCGCCGATGGTGTTGACCTTCATCTGCTTGATCACGCCACGCACCGGCGACGTCACCGTAGTGCGGCTGACGCGATCGTCGATGGCGATGCTCGACGCGGTGATTTTCGACAGGTCGGTGCGTTTCTCATTCAGCTCTTTGGCGGCCTCGGAACGGAAGGTCTGCTCGGATTCGTCGATCTTGCTGCGGATCTCGGCGATCGCCGATTCGGCGCGGGGAATCGCCAGCGTGGTGGCGTTCAGCGAACCACGGATCTCCACCGCGCTGCGCCTGAGCCGGAGGATTTCCACTGGTGACACGGCGCCGGTTTTTACCAGCGGTTCGGACATGTTCATCTCTTGTTGCAGCAGCGCCAGGCTCGAGCTGAACTGGCCTTGCTTGGAACGAAACTCGGCCAGTTCCTGGGTTTTCTGCCGCAATTGTTCGCTGAGGGTGCGCTGTTCGCTGGCCAAGCGGCGTTGGCGTTGCTCGTACAGCGAGCGCTCGTCCTCGGCGACTTGCGGCGCCTTGGCGATGACTTCAGCGGAGAGTTTGAAGGGGCGTCCCTCGGCCTCGGCTGACAGCCGTTCAACCTGTGCGGTCAGCGCGTAACGGTCGGCCTCGCTCTCGCCCTTGTTCGAGCGAAAGCGCGTGTCATCCAGACGCAGCAGGGTGTCGCCCTTGCCGACCATCTGGCCTTCGCGAACGAAAATCTCGGTGACGATACCGCCCTCAAGGTTCTGGATCACCTGGACCTTGCTCGACGGAATCGCTTTGCCTTCGCCCATGGTCACTTCTTCGAGCACGGCAAATTTGGCCCAGACCAGGGCGGCGATCAGCAGCGCTGCCGCCAGCCACACGGTGATCCGCGATTTGCGCGGCGAATCCTGCAACGCCGCGCCGGCGGTTTCCGGCATGAACTCGGCTTCGGCGCTTTTGCCGAAGCTGTCGAAGTAGCCGCGCTTGTTGCTATCGGAAGAAGCAGGCATGGCGTAACTCCTAGACCGCCGCCGAGCCGACACGGCCCTTGCGCAGCGCTTCGATGACTGCTTCTTTCGGGCCGTCAGCGACGACCCGGCCGTTGTCCAGCACCAGCAACCGGTCCACCAGGCTCAGCATTGAGGTGCGGTGGGTGACCAGCAGCAGGGTTTTGCCTTGCACCCAGCCATGCAGTTTCTGCCGCAGCGCATCTTCGCTGCTGTTGTCCATGGCGCTGGTGGGTTCGTCGAGCAGCATGATCGGTGGATCGAGCAGTAACGCGCGCGCCAGCAACACCGCCTGGCGTTGGCCGCCGGATAACAGTTGCCCGCGTTCGCCCACCGGTCGGTCGAAGCCTTGCGGGTGTTGCCGGGCCAGTTCGGTGACGCCAGTCAGTTCGGCGACTTCGAGCATGCGTGAGTCGCTGATGTAACGCGCGCCCAGGGTCAGGTTGTCGCGCAGGCTGCCAGCCAGCAGCGGCAGGTCGTGGGCGACATAACCGATCTGCTGGCGCAGGTCAGCTACGTCCAGTTGGCGCAGGTCGAGGCCGTCGAGCAGCAGTTGGCCTTCCTCAGCTTCATAAAAGCCCATGACCAGCCGCGCCAACGTGCTTTTGCCCGAACCGCTGCGGCCGATGATACCGACCCGCTCGCCGGCTTTCAGGCTGAAGCTGACCTCGCTCAGCGCCGGCGCATTCTGGCCGTTGTAGTGAAACGTCACGCCGCTGACGTCGAGGGCGCCTTGCAGCTGCGTGCGTTCCAGTGGCCGTTGTTTGCCGTCGCGTTCCTGCGGCAGGGCCATCAGCGCATCGGTGCTTTTCATGGTCAGTTGCGCTTGCTGGTAGCGGGTGATCAGCCCGGCGATCTGGCCGAGCGGGGCGAGCACGCGGCTGCCGAGCATGTAAGTGGCAACCAGCGCGCCGACGCTGAGGTTGCCGGCAATGATGCTGTAGACCCCGGCAACAATCGTCGCCATCCCGGAAAACTGCTGGATGAACAGCGTGCCGTTGGTGGCCAGCGCCGACAGGTTGCGCGCGTGGCTGTCGAGGCGGGTGAGGGCGCCGTGGGTGCTTTCCCATTTGTGCTGACGCTCGCTTTCGGCGCCGCAGGCCTTGAGGGTTTCCAGGCCGCCGAGGGTTTCGATCAGCACCGCCTGACGCTCCGCGCCGAGGCTCAGGCTTTTTTGCACGGTGTCACGCAGGCGCACCTGAATCACCATGGCGAAGATGATGGTGATCGGAAACGCCAGCAGTGGAATCACCACCAGCCAGCCGCCGAGCAGGCCGATCACCACCAGCATCAACACCACAAAGGGCAAGTCGATCAGGCTGGTCAGGGTCACGGCAGTGAGAAATTCACGCAGGCCCTGGAAGTCGTGAATGCTCTGGGCAAAGCCGCCAATGGTCGCCGGCCGCGCTTTCATCGACATGCCGGTGATGCGCTCGAACAACGTCGCCGAGAGGATCACGTCGGTTTTCTTGCCGGCGGTGTCGAGCAGATGCGCACGGACCACGCGCAGCACCAGTTCAAAACCGGTGCCGATCAGCAAACCGATCGACAGCACCCACAGCGTCGAGGTCGCCTGATTGGGCACCACGCGATCGTAGGTCTGCATGACGAACAGCGGCACCATCAGGCCGAGCAAATTGATCAGGAAACTGGCGAGGATCGCATCGCTGTACAGCCATTTCGACAGTTTGAGAGTGTCGCGAAACCACGCATTTACCCGTGGCACCAGCGGCGCGCGCAGGTCTTCGAGTTCGTGACGCGGACGGGCGAACAAGGCCTGGCCGCTGTAGTGTTCGCCAAGCTCTTCGCGGCTCACCCATTGCTCGCCGCCGTCGGCTTCGCTGGGCAGCAGCAGGGCTTTGCCATCCTCGCCAAACCGCCGCAGCACAGCGGTGCGGCCGTCGTTGAGCAGCAGCAGGATCGGCAGGTTCAGCGGTGAAATGTCTTTCAGGTCACGGCGCAACAACCGCGCCTGTAATCCGGCCCGCGCTGCTGCGCGGGGCAGCAGATCGAGGCTCAGGCGTTGTTTGTTCAGGGGCAGCCCGGCGCTCAGGCTGGCACGACTGACCGTGGCGCCATGCAGTTTGCAGAGGATCAGCAGACCGTCGAGTAACGGATCGTCGAAGCTCAGGCGCGGATCGACCCCGGTGGCGCCGGGTTCCATGCTGGTCATAGTGATTGCCTCTGTTGAACGGGCTCGGTTATCGGATCGTTCCCACGCTCTGCGTGGGAATGCAGCCCGTGACGCTCCGCGTCACTGGACGCGGAGCGTCCCTTGAGGCATTCCCACGCAGAGCGTGGGAACGATCAGGGCAAAGTCAGTTCCTGCACCGTTTATTTCAGTTCCGGCAGGCGCGCCTGGTTTTTCACTTCGGTCGTGGCAATCGCATCAGCCGGCAGCACCACGCGTTGCTTGCTCAGCAACTGGCCCATGTTCGCCAGCACGCGATACATCGAGTATTCCTCGGTGTAGCGGATTTCGGTGTAGCGACGGTTGGCGTTGTACAGCTCGTTTTCGCTGTCGAGCAGGTCGAGCAGGGTGCGTTGGCCGAGGCCGAACTGGTCCTGATAAGCGGCGCGCACGCGTTTGGTGGTTTCGGCGTATTCGCGGGCCGTCGGCGTCTGCTTCTTGGCGTTCTCCATGGCGTTCCAGGCCAGGCGAATGTTCTCGTTGAGCTGACGCAGGGCGTTGTTGCGGATGTCCATCGCCTGGTTGATGTCGTGGGCATTCGCGGCCAGACGTGCCTTGTCGCTGCCGCCACGGAACAGGTTGTAGTTCATCACCACACCGACACGCCATTCGTTGTCGTGGCCTTCGTCGCCCTGCACGTTGTTGTTCGCGCCCACTGCCGCTTCCGCGTCGAAGCGCGGGTAGAACGGCGACTTGGCCACTTCGTACTGGCTCTCTGCGGACTGCACGTCAGCCTGGGCCGATTTCAGGTACGGGTTGTTGTCGACCATGCTTTGCTGCGCTTCACGCAGGTCCGGCGGCATCTCACCGCGAGTCGAGGCCGGGGTTTCCAGTTCATCGGGCATGCGTCCGACCACGCTGTAGAAATTCGATTCGGCGTCGGCCAGATCGACTTCGGCGGTGTCGAGGTTGTTCTGCGCCAGTGCACGACGGGCAACCGATTGATCGGAGTCTGCAGTGCTGCCGATGCCGCGCTCGGTGCGCAGGCCGATCTGATCGTTGACGCGCAAGTGCGCCTGCAAATTGTTCTTCGCCAGCGTCACCAGTTCACGCCGCTTGAGCACTTCGAGGTAGACCTCGATGGTGCGCAGGGCCAGATCCTGCGCGGTGCCTTGCGCGTAGTAGGCGCGCGAGTTGGACACGCCCTTGGTGCGCTCGACCTCGTTGGCGGTGTTGAAACCGTCAAAGATCATCTGCCGCAAGCGCAGCTCCGACTGGGTGTAATTGAGGATTTCGGTGTTGTGGTTACCGAAAGCGCGGGTGTTGGTGTTGTCGCTGTAGCCGCGCCCGTAGGCGGCGTTCAGATCGACCGACGGATAAAACCCGCCCTTGGCCACTTTCACCTGTTCATCCGCTGACAGGCGGGCGTCCACGCGCGAAGCCAGTTCCGGGTGAGTGGCGATGGTGCTTTGAATCGCCTCGGTGAGGTTCATCGCCTGGGCTTGGGAAGTGCAAGCCATGGCCAGCAAAACCGCGCTGCAGAGGGGGGTTAAAACGCGCATGGGTGCATCTCCCTGGATCTCAATGTTGTGTTACCGTCGCCAAATATTTGACGTAAATTTTGGGTATAAGCGTTTCACTCTTGTAACAACAGAGCTAAGAACATCCTAGAGCGTAGCTAAGAAAAAATTTTCATAAGGTTTATTCCAAAAAAAACTTATGCGGTTTTTCAAAAGCAGCACATTGTTCAGCTCGAAAGCCTTTGTTTTATGCGCTTTAGGGAGCTCGAAAAGGCTTGAGGAAAGTTCCATTCACTTTGCGAGACACTGCGAAGTACTGCTGAAGGGGAGGGACGCGTAACGGCGAATGAGCGACAGATTTTTGTCACTCGGGTGATTCACCACCGTTACGTAGCGCTAGTGGGTCGGCGGATTGAACAGGGTTGGCAAGTGCTTGATAGCGCTGACAATTCACCTCAAGCCGGGCCTGCGAAACGAACTGTCGAGGGTGCGAGCGTCGCCCCCGGCAACCCGATTGAGCCATGGGCTGCTTCGCGAACCTGTGCCGACGGTGGTCGGCAGCGGAGGATTTCACATGGCAGCGCTCATCGGTACGGTCACAAAAGTCATTGGTCAGGTGTTCGCTCAAGCGAGCGACGGCATCAAGCGTCCGTTGTTCGAAGGCGATCGTTTGTACGCCGGCGATCAACTGATCACCGGCGCGGAAGGCGCGGTGGCAGTGAAACTGCAAAACGGCGAGGAATTGACCCTCGGTCGGGGCAGCAGCATCACCATGACCGAGCAATTGCTGGCCGACCAGGCTGTGCCGGTGAACGTCGACGAAGCGCAGACCCCAAGCCAGGCGCAACTGACCGATGTCGAGCAGATCCAGAAAGCCATTGCCGCCGGTGAAGACCCAAGCAAAACTGCCGAAGCCACTGCGGCCGGCCCCAACGCACCCACCGGCAATACCGGTGAACTGGGCGGCGGGCACAGTTTCGTTCTACTGACCGAAGTCGGCGGCCGGGTCGATCCGATCATCGGTTTCCCCACTGCCGGTTTCAATGGCATTCCCGAATTTCCCGAGTATCGTCGCGACGCGGACATCGACAATGGCGACGACACGCCAGCGCCGGTCGTGGTGCCACCGCCACCGGTGAACAACCCGGTCATCCTGAACGGCCTCGACGCGGCGGGCGGCGAGCTGAACCTCAATGAAGCCAATCTGCCTGACGGTACAGCGGCCAATCCAGGCGCGCTGACGCAAAGTGGCAACTTCACGGTCTCGGCAGCGGATGGTTTGAACAGCCTGAGCATCGGCGGCATCAACGTGATTGTTGGCGGCGTGCCGATTGGCTTTCCCCAGTCGATCACCACGCAACTGGGCAACACCCTGACCATTACCGGTTACAATGCGGCCACTGGCACAGTCAGCTACAGCTACACCCTCAACGGCAACGAGACCCACGCGGCCGGCGACGGCGTGAACAATCTCAGCGAACAGTTCACCGTAATCGCCACCGACAGCAATGGCGACAGCGCCACCGGCACCCTCGACGTGAACATCACCGACGACGTGCCCAAAGCGTTTGACGACGCCAACGGCATTGCCTCGGAAACCTTGCTGACCCTGACCGGCAATGTCCTCACCAATGACATACAAGGCGCCGACCGCGTACCCACCGGTCCAGTCACGCCCGGTACTTTCACCGGTACTTACGGCACCTTGGTTCTGAACGCCGACGGCACCTACACCTACACCCTGAACACCAGCGATGCCGATTTCAAAGCCTTGACCGGTGGCGGCAACGGCACAGAGACCTTCGCCTACACCATCACTGATGCCGACGGCGATTCCAGCACTGCCAATCTGGTTCTGCAGATCCACAACAACGACGATCCAGTCACCATCGACGGCCTGAACGTCGCCGGTGGCGAGTTGACGGTTTACGAGAAAAATCTCGGCGACGGCAGCGCCCCGGACACTGGCGCGCTGACGCAGAACGGCACCTTCACCATCACTGCACTGGACGGCGTCACCACGCTGACTGTCGGTGGAATTGCCGTGGTGACCAACGGCGTCGCCGCAGGCTTCCCGCAATCGATCACCACGCCACTGGGCAGCACGCTGACCATCACCGGTTTCAACGCTGCAACCGGCGTAGTCAGTTACAGCTACACCCTGGCCGACAACGAAGCGCATCCGAACGCCAACGGCGCGAATAATCTGCCTGAGCAGTTCGCGGTCACGGTAGTCGATGACAACGGCACGACAGCCAACGGCACGCTGGATGTGAACATCGTCGACGACCTGCCGAAAGCCAACGATGACAGCAATGGCACTGCCTCAGAAAGCCAACTGACGCTGACTGGCAATGTCCTCACCAACGACATACAAGGCGCCGACCGCGTACCCACCGGTCCAGTCACGGCCGGTACATTTACTGGTACTTACGGCACCTTGGTTCTAAACGCCGACGGCACTTACACCTACACCCTGAACACCAGCGATGCCGATTTCAAAGCCTTGACCGGCGGCGGTAACGGCACAGAGACCTTCGCCTACACCATCACTGATGCCGACGGCGATTCCAGCACTGCCAATCTGGTTCTGCAGATCCACAACAACGACGATCCAGTAATCATCGATGGCCTGAACGTCGCCGGCGGCGAGCTGACGGTTTACGAGAAATATCTCGGCGACGGCAGCGCCCCGGACACTGGCGCGCTGACGCAGAACGGCACGTTCACCATCACTGCACTGGACGGCGTCACCACGCTGACCGTTGGCGGCATCGCCGTAGTGACCAACGGCGTCGCCGCAGGCTTCCCGCAATCGATCACCACGCCACTGGGCAGCACGCTGACCATCACTGGTTTCAACGCTGCAACCGGCGTGGTCAGTTACAGCTATTCCCTGGCCGACAATGAAGCGCATCCGAACGCCAACGGCGCGAATAATCTGCCAGAGCAGTTCGCGGTTACGGTAGTCGATGACAACGGCACGACAGCCAACGGCACGCTGGATGTGAACATCGTCGACGACCTGCCGAAAGCCAACGATGACAGCAACGGTACCGCCTCGGAAAGCCAACTGACCCTGACCGGCAACGTCCTGACCAACGACGTGCAAGGCGCCGACCGCGTACCGACAGGCCCGGTTACGCCCGGCACGTTCACCGGTACTTATGGCACGTTGATGCTGAACGCCGACGGCACCTACACCTACACGCTCAATACCAGCGATGCCGATTTCAAAGCCTTGACCGGCGGCGGTAACGGCACGGAAACCTTCGCCTACACCATCACCGATGCCGACGGCGATACCAGCACTGCCAACCTCGTTCTGCAGATTCACAACAACGACGACCCGGTGCTGCTCAACGGCCTCGACGTCAACGGTGGCGAACTCACCGTCTACGAAAAAAACCTCAGCGACGGCACCAGCCCCAACACCCCGGCGCTGACCCAGAACGGCACTTTCACCGTCAGTGCTCTCGATGGTCTGCAGACCCTCACGGTTGGCGGCATCGCGGTGATCACCAACGGCATGGCCGCAGGTTTCCCGCAATCGGTGATCACACCGCTGGGCAGCACCTTGACCATCAGCGGTTATGATCCGGCGACCGGCGTGGTCAGCTACAGCTACACCCTGGCCGACAACGAAGCCCATCCAACCGCCAACGGCGCCAACAGCCTCACCGAGAACTTCGACGTCGTCGCGACGGACACCGATGGCAGTACCGCCAGCGGCCAGATCAACGTCAATATCGTCGATGATTTGCCGACCGCGCATGCGGACGCGGCTTCGGTGGCGGAGGGCGGTACCGTCAGCGGTAACGTACTCAACAACGATGTCGGCGGCGCGGATGGCCCGGCGGTTACCGGCGCAGTGGTCGGCGTGCGTGTCGGTGCCGACACTTCGACGTCGGCCATCGGCGGGCTCAATTCGCAGATCAACGGCACCTACGGTTACCTCACGCTTGATGCCAACGGCAACGCCGTTTATCACAGCAATCCGAACACGGTGAACGGCCCGGGCGCGGTGGATGTGTTCACCTACACCGTGCGCGATGCCGACGGTGACGAAAGCACCACGACCATCACCATCGATGTCTACAACAGCTGCCTGAAAGCGGTCAGCGACACCGATGTCACCGTCTACGAAAAAGCCCTCGACCTGAACCAGGATGGCCAGGATCTGGCAGCGGGCAGCGTGGTCGGCAGCGATCCGAACAGCACTGGCGAAACCGCTTCCGGCACCCTGGTCGGCTCGGTCACTGGTGCGGTCGGAGCGATCAGCTATGCACTGGTCGGCAGCGCCACCGGTAATTACGGGCAGATCGTCCTCAATGCCAATGGCACTTATACCTACACCCTGACTTCGCCTGCGACCACCACGCCGCACGCCGACGATGGCGCCAACAGCCTGAGCGAAACATTCACCTATCAGGCCACCGATTCGCTGGGCAATGTCGTCACCAGCACGATCTTTGTGAGCATCGTCGATGACGTGCCGAAGGCGCTGAATGACAGCAATGCCGACAACGTGACCGAAGCCCAGTTGACCCTGACCGGCAACGTCCTCGACAACGACGTGCAGGGCGCCGACCGCGTCGCCAGCGGCCCGGTAACCGCCGGTACTTTCACCGGCACTTACGGCACCCTGGTGCTCAATGCCAACGGCACTTATACCTACACGCTTGACGCCAACGACGCCGACTTCAAAAACCTCCATGGCGGCGGCAACGGCACGGAAAACTTCGCCTACACCATCACCGATGCCGACGGCGACACCAGCACCGCCAACCTGGTGCTGAACATCCACAACAATGACGATCCGGTGTGCCTCGACGGCCTCGATGTGAAGGGCGGCGAAATCACTGTTTACGAGAAAAACCTCAGCGACGGCAGCAACCCCGACACCTCGGCGCTGACCCGGAGCGGTAGCTTCACCGTGACCGCCCTCGATGGCCTGCAAACCCTCACGGTCGGCGGCATCGCCGTAATCAGCAATGGCGTCGCCGCCGGTTTGCCGCAATCGGTGGTCTCGCCACTGGGCAGCACCTTCACCATCACCGGTTACGATCCGGCCACCGGCGTGGTCAGTTACAGCTACACCCTGGTCGACAACGAAGCTCATCCGAACGCCAACGGTGCCAACAGCCTCAGCGAGAGCTTCGACGTGGTCGCCACTGATACCGATGGCAGTACCGCCAGCGGTCAGATCAACGTCAATATCGTCGACGATTTGCCGACTGCCAACGCCGATACCGGCTCGGTAGCGGAGGGCGGCACGGTCAATGTCAGTGTGCTCGGCAATGACCTCAGCGGCGCCGATGGTGCCGCAACGGTGGTCGGCGTGCGCGCCGGCAGCAACACCGCGACATCAGCCAGCGGCGGGCTCAACAGCAACATCAACGGCAACTACGGCTACCTGACCCTCGACGCGGCGGGCAATGCGGTTTACCACAGCAACCCGAACTCGGTGAGCCCGCCGGGCGCGACCGACACGTTCACCTACACCATCCGTGACAGCGATGGCGATGAAAGCACCACGACGCTGACCATCAACGTCGCCGACAGCAAACTGGTCGCCTCGGTCGATCAGGATGTGACGGTCTATGAAAAAGCCCTCGACCTGAACAAGGATGGCCAGGATCTCGCCCCCGGCACAGTCACCGGCAGCGAACCGGGCAATACCGGTGAAACCGCCAGCGGCACGCTGGTCGGTTCGGTCAGTGGCGGCAGCGGCGCGATCACTTACACCCTGGTCGGCAACGCCACCGGTAGCTACGGGCAACTGCTGCTCAACGCTGACGGCACCTACACCTACACGCTGACCTCGGCGCCGAAAACCGCGCCGAACGCCAACGACGGGCCGAACACCCTCAGCGAAACGTTCACCTACAAAGCCACCGATGCACTGGGCAACAGCACCACCAGCACCCTCGTGGTCAACATCGTCGACGACATACCGAAAGCCGTTGCCTCGGATCGCTCGGTAACCGCAGTGGAGATCGATTCGAACATTCTCATCGTCCTCGACATCTCCGGCAGTATGGCTGATGCCTCTGGCGTGCCGGGCCTGTCGCGGCTGGCACTGGCCAAGCAGGCCATTGGTGCCTTGCTCGACAAGTACGATGATCTGGGCGATGTGAAAGTGCAGCTGGTGACGTTCAGCAGCAATGCCGCCGACCGCACCACCGTGTGGGTGGATGTCGCCACCGCCAAGACACTCCTCGCCGGTCTCAACGCTGGCGGCGGCACCAACTACGATGCTGCCGTAGCAGTGATGCAGACCGCGTTCAACACCTCCGGCAAACTCACCGGGGCACAGAACGTCGGCTACTTCTTCTCTGACGGCAAGCCCAACGAGGGCGACATCGGCACGGCTGACGAAGCCGCGCTGAAAAACTTCCTCGACGCCAACAACATCAAGAACTACGCCATTGGTCTGGGCAGTGGCGTGAGCAACGCCAACCTCGATCCGCTGGCCTACGATGGCATCAACCACACCAATACCAATGCGGTGGTGGTCACCGATCTCAATCAGCTCAACTCGGTATTGTCCGGCACCGTGCAGGGCGCGCCGGTCACCGGTTCGCTGCTGGGCGAGGGCGGTTCGTTCGGCGCCGATGGCGGTTTCATCAAGTCGATCGTGGTCGACGGCACCACCTACACCTACGATCCGAAAGCCCTCAGTGGCCAGGGTTCGTTGACCGCGAGCGGCGGCGCCAATCACGGCACCTTCAACACCGCCAACAACAGCGTCAGCATTGCCACCAACAACAGCGGCACGCTGGTGGTCAATCTTGATACCGGCGAATACAGCTACACCTCGCAGAAAACCACCGCAGTGGTGATCACCGAAAACATCGGCTTCACCGTCAGCGACAACGACGGCGATCTGGCCAGCTCCACCCTGACGGTGAAAGTGATCCCCAACGCGCCACCGGTGGCGATGGACGATCACGTCATCACCAACGTGCTGTCGGGCAATATCGTGGTGCCGGGCGAGCTGTTGCTGGCCAATGACACCGATCCGAACGGCGACACCCTCAACGCCACACCCACCAGTTTCAATACCGGTTGGGTGTCGAAAGCGGCGGACTTCACCGGCAGCGGCCTGATCGGCTTCACTGGGCAGACCAATAACGCAGCCAACCAGAATCTGGCCAATGTGCGCAGCGCCTTCAGCGCCAATGCCGCGACCATGACCGCCGTGCTGGTGGTCAGCGGTTATCTGGGCATGGTGAGCAACAGCAATGCCAACGATGAAGACCGCATTACCGTCAATCTGCGTCAGGGCGAAACCCTCAATCTGGATCACAATCTGGGTGCCGGTAAGATCAGCATGGAGTATTCGCTCAATGGCGGTGCCTGGATGGCGCTGGCGGATGGCCAGACCCTCAGCGCCTCGGCGGACGGCGTCTACCAGATTCACATCACCAACATTGGTAATGGTGGCGGCAACCCGAATGCGGCGGAGAACTACCAGCTGACCATGACCCTCAACTACGCCGCGGCCCACGACATCACGCCGGACTACCACGGCACTTACGCCGCCAACGACAACCACGGCGGCAGCGACACGGCCAACGTCAGCATCAGCTATCAGGACGGCCACACCCTGACCGGCACTGCTGGCGACGATGTGTTGGTGGCGGGCAGCGGCAACAACGTGATCAATGCCGGCGACGGCAACGACGTACTCACGGCAGGCTCCGGCAATAACGAAATGCACGGCGACGCTGGCAACGACTTGCTCTACAGCGGCGCGGGCAACGATCTGCTCGACGGCGGCACTGGCAGCGACACCGCCAGCTACGCCCACGCCACAGCCGCCGTCACCGTCAATCTCGGCCTGCTGGGTGCGCAGAACACCCTCGGCGCCGGTACCGATACGCTGACCGGCATCGAAAACCTGCTCGGCTCCAACTTCAACGACAGCCTCACCGGCGACGGCAACAACAACGTGATCAACGGTGGCCTCGGCAACGACTTCCTCAATGGCGGCGCTGGCGATGACTTACTGATTGGTGGCATGGGCAACAATACGCTGACGGGCGGGGCAGGGGCCGACACCTTCCAGTGGCTCAAGGGCAACAGCGGCCATGACCTGATTACCGATTTCACCCCCGGCACCGACAGGCTCGATCTGTCGCAACTGCTGCAAGGCGAAAACGCCAGCACCGCGTCGCTGGACGACTATCTGCACTTCACCGTCAGCGGCAGCGGCGCCTCGGTGATGACCAGCATCGACGTCAGCGCCATGGCCGGCGCCGCGCCGAACCAGACCATCGACCTGGCCGGCGTCAACCTCGCCAGCCACTACGGGGTGACCCCGGGCGCCGGCGGCATGATTGCCAGCGGTCACGACACAGCGACGATCATCAGCGGCATGCTCAATGATCATTCGTTGAAGGTGGATACGGTCTGAGCTGAGGTCTGAAACAACAAAACCCGCCGCCCCGGTTGAATCGGGACGGCGGGTTTTGTCTTTCTGCAGAGAAGTGTTGTCTGTGAATCGGATTTCGCGAGCAGACTTACCCGTAAATGGGATAGATACACCATGGCGCCCATCGGGCATTCAGGTCCGGATGGCAAACAATTCCGCCATTGGCATGCGCATATATCGACCGCGAGTTGCTCGGGCAGCCGCCTTCATCGCACATCCGGTATATGCCCCCAGCGGCTATTGGCCAATAAGGATCGGGTCCATATACCACTTGCATTGTGTGCAGTGCACCACCCATGGGTAGTGAGCCCGGAATGCTGTATCGCCAGTTGAGCGCCTCTTGGTGTGTCATGCCGTAGCCGCCGATAGCCAACTGATAAACATTCGTCACACTGACGTAATAAGAAAATGAGCTGAATCGGTCCTGTACGGTAATGTACGTATTGCCGTTACGTATGCCCGTGACTTTCCCGTTGCCGTCGACATAAGCCACGTTCGGATTACTGCTTCTGTAGGTGATCGGGTGGACGCCTGTAGACGGGACGGCGGCGCGGATTTGGGTATTGTTTGGAAAATCTGCACTGTGAGTGTGGCGCCATGCATAAACTCTCAGTCCTGACAGGGCCATGGCGCTGTTGTTGACTTGCAGCGCTGTGCGCAGCGTGAACGAGCGTAAAGGAGAGAGAAGACCGTCGCCATAGAGTGCTCGAATCTGCACGACTGTCAGTACATCGACAACGAGCCCCTTCAATAGCGTCGAAAATTTCCCTTCCTTGTCTGTGGTCAATGTCTCTATCGACTTGCCATTCACCAGAACTTCAACCTGCTGTTCTACGCTCGCAGTTCCCTCGACCGTGACATTCGGATCAACCGTCAGGTCGGTATGCGGAATCTCCCTGTTCTGCGAGTCCTTAATCAGTGTGATGACCGGCTGCAGCTCAACCAGAGATTCGATCTGATAGGTCTGGTGGGGAAATTCCACTGGATTGCCGCGCAACCCCAGGCGCACGGAAAATATCAATGTCGCCGTACTGCCGCTTTTGAGATTTTTCAACACTTCCAGCGTCGGCGTTGACAGTTCCCGTATCAGCCCGGCGCTGGTGACGCTCGCCTCCGCGTTCATGATGACGTGGCGAACAGGGTTGTCTTTGCTGTCGATGCCGATCAGCACCAGCGTCATGCTCTGGCCCGGCCGTTGTCCGTGCCAGAGGTTGACCGCCAATTTGTCTGCGCTGGTCAGTTTTTTTACGTCCAGGATTGCGTTATCAATGCCAATGATTCGCGGTCTCGGAAACCTGGGATCCTGATCAGCGATCAGTTTGAAAGAAATCTCAGTTTCCGGAGAAGATCCGATTTTCTTGCCGTCCTGATTCAGGTTGAATTTGAATCGCACGGTTTCACCGTGAAGCGCCACGATCAGGCGCCTGTCGAACGGAAAGCGGGCTTGTTTGGCCGAATCAAGCTCTACCAGCGGGAAGCGATCAAATCCCAGAGGCAGTGGTGTGCATACCAGACGGACTTTTTCGGTCGTGGCATCGAGATACTCCACGAGCATGCTCGGCAGCGCTGCCAAGGGATCAAGCGGATTAGTGAAAGGCGATACCAGTGAGGGCGGCGTGAGGACAAGCTCCTTGGGATCGCCGATCTTCAACTGCGCGATATCGGAAAAGACTTCACTTTCGCCGGGATTGGTGATGGTGGCCTGCACGGCCAGTCTCGCGCTGGCGTAGGGCTTGATGTACTCGTTCTCGGCCTCGAAAACGATGGGCTTTGAAGGATCCGTTACAAGCTGTCCCCAAGTAAACCGTACCAACTTGCCGTTGATGTCTGTGGTCTGCCAATGCAGCTTGACCTCTGCCCCTTGTTTCAAGGGCCAGAAACTGGCGACATTTATAAAGGCTTTGGCAGTGTCGACTGCCAGCTCACCTTCCACCAGTGGGGTGACCTCCGGTGCTCCCAGTGGCAAGGATTTACCCGCAACGGTGACGTCAGCAGGTTTGGAAAGTTTGGACTGACCTGCTCTGGTCAGAATATAAGTTGCCCGTAAACTTCCACCTATCACATTTTGAATGCGGAAATTTTCCACGGGAAAGTTCAGTGTCTTGCTGTCTACGGTCACCGTTAAAGAATAGGTATGAGTGACTGGCACGTTGTTTCGGGTGAATCCTTCCAGTGTCAGGGCGATCACATCGTTGATCGCAAAACTGCCCGTCAGGAGAATGTTCGTCGGGCCGCCTGCAAGCCAGTCATGGTGTATTACGTCGTCGGCATCGGACTGCTCGAAAATCGGCGCGGTCAGCAGAGTTATTACGGGCTTGAACGGCAGAATGAGCGGTTCCGAAAAACCACTGGAGTTCTCGACAATGTCATAAACGCTCCAGCGCACCACCAGATTGCTGGTTTGTTGCAATTTGCCGAGCAAGTCAGGCGTCAGCTTGAAAACGATGTCGGCCGAGTCGTCGGTCACGACGAAGTCCAGCCGCAGCGAACCAAATGTCAGCACGACCGTATCGCCGATCTGCTGATTGAAGTAATGCTTGACCGTGACTTCCATGCCCTCTTTGATGACGTTCTGATCGACGATACTTTCCGATGCGATTGGCAGCTTGAGGCCCTGATTGGAAGGCTTGCCGCCGTCAATGTCCGCTTCGCCCGGAGCGGGATGTTTGAACCAGAGTTGTGAGTGTGGCGATTCCCCCGGGTTGCCGCTCAGTCTCGTGACCTTAATCCAGCAATCCAGCCTGACGTCGGTAAACGGCAGGAATTTCTCCTCGAGGGTTTCAGCTGTAATGTCAAAAAGTACGGTTTTAGGGGTCTTTCCATCGGCCTCAAAATCGTCCTCTGTAAGGGCGAAATCAATCACGGACGAAGGGGTGGTGACATCGGGTCTATCGAGGAAGACTTCGATACGGTCACCGAGGGCTTGAGACAGATACGCCGGGAGACTGAAGCCCAATCCGTTAATGTTCTGAGCAATCATGGCGATGTTGATACCGTAGCTCTGGTCAGTTTGCAGCTTGTGCAGAAGTGGTTGCGGCGGATAGAGGGCCAGCACACCGATACCGGAACGCGGCGCAGGAGGGAATATCAGGTATTGTGAGCTGGTCATGAATTTTCGCCTTCCATACGGGGCGCTTACCTGGGCTGTCAGCGCCGATACGGAAGAATTAAGCATGCGACGTTAAAGCGCGCACCTGTCAACTCTGACAGGTGCGGACGGATATCGGATGAACGGTTGTGCCGCCGACGGTGGAGCAATCAGCGTTTTTTCAAGGTCTTCTGCCGCACAATATAAACCGTCACCAACACCGCACTGGTCAGCATGAACCCACGCGCCCAAACCAACGGCACCAGATAACACGAGAACAGAATGCTCACCCACATCAGGCCGATCGCGTAGACCTTGCCTTTGAGCGGGATGCCGTTGCCTTCGAGGTAGTCGCGAATCCATGGCCCCAGCCGTGGATGTTCGACCAGCCAGCGATAGAAGCGCGGAGAGCTGCGCGCGAAGCAGGCCGCGGCGAGCAGGAGGAAGGGGGTGGTGGGCAGGACCGGCAGGAAGATGCCGATCACCCCCAATGCGACGCTGAGCCAGCCGATGGCCAGCAGGACGTAGCGCAACATCAGGGGGCGGTTGCCTATGGGGTTGTCCATAGGCCGGTTCTTAGTGATGACGAGGCTTGAGGATCGCCGGTTTTTCGTCGGGGGCCTGGCACAGCAGATACAGCGCGGTCAGGGCTTCCGGGATCTGAACGATCATGTCGTCCATCAGGTTGGCGTCCTTGGCGATGTCTTCGAACTCAGGCTGCTCGTCGAACAGGCCGGAACCGACCATGATCGGCAGGAGCATTTCGCTGACTTCTTCTTCGGCGGTTTCGAACCAGGCCGCTTCACGCAGGAACACGCCTTCCATGAAACCGATGCACCAGCCGCGCAGTTCGGAATCGTCCGGCTCTTCGCCCAGATCCAGTTCGCACGGCAATTCGAATTCTTCATCCGAGGCCAGTTGGCGAGCGATGTGTGCTTTGAGGCCGATCAGTGTGGCTTCGATTTCGGCACGCTGGGCTTCGTCGGCGTAATGCGGCTCTTCGGCGAACAGCGCGTCGATCCACTCGCGCTCCGGAACGTCTTCGCAGCAGATAGACAGCGCGGTCAGGTAACCGTGGGCGGCGACGTAATCCAGCGCCTCGTCGTGCAGCTCGTCGGCATCGAGGAAGACTTGCAGGCGGGTCAGTTGCTCAGCGAAGGACATTACGGGGCTACCTTGGGGAATAAACAATGCGGGAATTCTAGGCTTTCTTGCGCGCTCTAGCCAGCCGCTTGGCAGATTTGCCGTAATTGCCGGACGGTATACAAAGCCATGTGGGAGCGAGCCTGCTCGCGAAGGCGGCATGTCAGGCACTGTTACATTGACTGACCGATTGCTTTCGAGTGCAGGCTCGCTCCCACAAGGGCTTTTTGTGTGTCGGTCGGGCGGTGTCTTCTCAGCGGCACCCTGTGCGGCGAAGGCCTCGGGTATACTGCCGCGTTTTGCGATCCCTGCTGGCGCTGCGCTGGTCATGCAATGTGTTCTTACGTTTTGTTTAAGCAGCCGAAGCTGCTCTGAACCAGCCTGAGCAGGGATGTATCGGTAGATTTTTGGAGTTTTTATGCTCGAACAGGCTCAACGCGTCCTCAAGGACATCTTCGGCTACGACAGTTTCCGTGGCCGTCAGGGTGCGATCATTGAGCGCGTGGCCAGCGGCGGTGATGCGCTGGTGCTGATGCCTACCGGTGGCGGCAAGTCGTTGTGCTTCCAGGTGCCGGCACTGTTGCGCGAGGGCCTGGCGGTGGTCGTTTCGCCGTTGATCGCGCTGATGGACGATCAGGTCGCCACCCTTGAAGAACTGGGCGTCGCCGCCGCTGCGCTGAACTCCACGCTGAGTGCCGAGCAGCAGCGTGATCTCGCCCTGCGGATCAAGCGCGGCGAAGTGAAAATGCTCTATCTCGCGCCCGAGCGTCTGGTGCAGCCACGCATGCTGGCGTTCCTGCAAAGCCTGGAAATCGCCCTGTTCGCCATCGACGAAGCGCATTGCGTATCGCAATGGGGCCACGATTTCCGTCGCGAATACCTGCAACTGGGTCAATTGGCCGAGCTGTTCCCCAACGTTCCGCGCATTGCCCTCACCGCGACCGCCGACAAGCGCACCCGCGAAGAAATTGTCGATCGCCTGCACCTGCAGAACGCCGAGCGCTTTCTGTCGAGTTTCGACCGCCCGAACATCTTCTATCGCATCGTGCCCAAGGAGCAGCCGCGCAAACAGTTGCTGGCGTTCCTCGCCGAGCGGCGCAGCGATGCCGGCATCGTTTACTGCCTGTCGCGCAAGAAGGTCGAAGAAGTTGCGGCGTTCCTCAGCGAGCAGGGCTTCCCGGCGCTGCCGTATCACGCCGGTCTGCCCAACGATCTGCGCGCCTATCACCAGAAGCGCTTCCTCAACGAGGAAGGCCTGATCATGGTCGCCACCGTGGCGTTCGGCATGGGCATCGACAAGCCCAACGTACGCTTTGTCGCGCACCTCGATCTGCCGAAATCTCTCGAGGCGTATTACCAGGAAACCGGGCGCGGCGGCCGTGACGGGCTGCCGGCGGATGCGTGGATGGCCTACGGTCTGCAAGACGTGGTGATGCTCAAGCAGATGCTGCAGAACTCCGAAGGCGACGAGCGGCACAAGCGTCTGGAGCAGCACAAGCTCGACGCCATGCTCTCGCTGTGCGAAGAAACCCGCTGCCGCCGGCAGGCGTTGCTGGCCTATTTCGATGAAGACATGCCTGAGCCGTGCGGGCATTGCGACAACTGTGTCGACGGCGTGCAGACCTGGGACGCCACCGAACCTGCTCGTCAGGCCTTGTCGGCGATTTTCCGCACCGGCCAGCGCTATGGCGTCGGTCATCTGGTCGACGTGTTGCTGGGCAAGGACAACGAAAAGGTGCGCAGCTTCGGCCATCAGCATTTGTCGGTGTTCGGCGTTGGCAAGGCGTTGAGCGAGAGCGAGTGGCGCTCGCTGTTCCGCCAGCTGGTGGCGCGTGGGTTGGCCGATGTCGATCACGAGGGTTATGGCGGTCTGCGTCTTAATGACAGTTGCCGGCCGCTGCTGAAAGGCGAAGTGAAGCTGGAACTGCGCCGCGACCTGAAACCGCAAGTCACCGCGAAAACGGGCAGCAAGAGCCAGGCCAGCCAACTGGTGCGCGGCGAGGAACGCGAACAGTGGGAAGCCTTGCGCGCACTGCGGCGCAAATTGGCCGAAGAACACGGCGTGCCGCCGTACGTCATCTTCCCCGACTCGACGTTGTTGGAAATGCTCCGCAGCCAGCCGACGTCTCTGGCGGAAATGGCCCGGGTCAGCGGCGTCGGTGCACGCAAGCTGGAGCGCTATGGCGAAGCCTTCCTCGAAGTGCTCGGCGGCGAGGCGGAGGCGCCGAAGGTGGTCGCCGATGTCCGTCACGAGCTGATCACCCTGGCCCGCGCCGGCATGACCCCGCTGCAGATCGCCGGGCAGTTGCAGTGCTCGGAGAAGAACGTCTACGCCATGCTCGCCGAAGCCATCGGCAAGCAGCAGTTGTCGCTGGAGCAGGCGCTGGATTTGCCTGAGGAATTGATGGGCGAAGTGCAGGACGCGTTTCTCGATGGCGAGGGCGAGTTGCCGTCCGTCGCCGAAGTCGCCGAGTTGTTCGCCGGACGTGTTCCTGAAGGCGTGCTTTATTGCGTGCGGGCGGCGTTGCAGTCTGAATTCGAGATGTAATCTGGCCGTTCCCTAACCCCAGTCCTCTCCCACAGGGAGAGGGAGCCGACCGCGGTGTCTGGCGGCAGACTCGACCTGCAAAACCGAGTCGATTATGGATTCAGCGAGCGCTGTCGGGTCGGCGAATTTTCAAAGCATCCCCCGCTCAGTTCCCTCTCCCTCTGGGAGAGGGCTAGGGTGAGGGATGCTTTTGATCTTCGCGCAGTTGTAACGATTCAGTACAGAGCCACTCTTGCCTATAACTGCCGCCCATGCTTAGCTGACTAATAATTAGATTTTCCGTATTTTCAGTCTAACCGTGAGTGTTTTATGCCGTTAACCGATCAACATCGCTTTGGTATGCAACTGGCCCAGATGTCCCGTGGCTGGCGTGCCGAACTGGATCGTCGCCTCGCCGGGCTGGGCCTGTCGCAGGCGCGCTGGCTGGTGCTGCTGCATCTGGCGCGTTTTGAAGAGGCGCCGACCCAACGCGAACTGGCGCAGAGTGTCGGCGTCGAAGGCCCGACCCTGGCGCGCTTGCTCGATAGTCTGGAGAACCAGGGACTGGTGCAACGCCAGTCCGTGATGGAAGACCGCCGGGCGAAAAAAATCGTGCTCTGCGCACCTGCCTTGCCCTTGATCGAACAAATCGAAACCATTGCCACGCAACTGCGCCACGAATTGTTCGAGGGCGTCGATGAGGCGGATTTGAAGGTGTGCATGCGCGTACACGGTCACATCCTGGCCAACCTGGAAAAATCTTGAGGCACATCCCGGCAGCGATTTTTTGAGAGATCGCGCTGAGCGGACTATAAGAACTACTGGGCAATATCGTGTTCGTACCGGATGTGCGAACGCATAGAAACCGGTTTTGCTTATTTAAGGGATGCTCATGCTCGCAAGTCGGCACGTGCTGCGCGGGGGCGCCAAATGGCTGCTGCTCGCTGGCGTTTTCAGCTATTCGACCTGGTCGATGGCGTTGGGGTTGGGCGAAATCACTGTTCACTCAGCCCTCAATCAGCCGTTCAAGGCCGACATCGCGCTGGTCGATGTCGGCACGTTGACGCAAAACGATCTCTCGGCCAGCCTGGCTTCGGCGGATGAGTTCGGCCGGGCGGGCGTCGAGCGGGTGTTCTTTCTCAATGACCTCAAGTTCACTCCGATCCTGCGCGGCAGCCGCCAGATGATCCGGGTGACGTCCGGCAAACCGGTCAACGAACCTTTCCTGAATTTTCTCGTGCAGCTCGATCAGCCCAACGGCCGTCTGCTGCGCGAGTACACGGTGCTGATCGACCCGCCGGGTTCGCCGGGCATTGTGCCCGCCACCGACGAGCCGGATCCGCGCCCGCAATCTTCTGAGTTTCCAACCGTCGAACCGGTTACCGCACCGCCCCAGGCTGCCCAAGGCAAACGCCCTGCGACGCCTGTGCCGCCAACGCCGGCGCCGCCTGCCAATGATGCGCAGGCCGAGCAACTGGCCGCCAGCGTGCTGCTCACCCAGCAACTGCAAAAGACCCTCGACGAACAGAACCTCAGGCTGCAAGAGCAGCAAGTGCAAATAGCCGACGGCAAGAAGCAGATTGAAGATTTGCAAACCCGCTTGGCCGAAGTGCAGAAAGCACCGCCACCGCCCGTGGTCGCTCCGGTTCCGGCCGCTGTTTCAGCCCCGGTCGAGGCGGCAGACGATGGCGTGAACTGGCCGCTGCTCGGCGGACTTCTATTGCTGCTGGGCGTGCTGGCTGCGTTGCTCATACGTCGCCGTCAGCAAGGTTCGACCGCAGATGGCACGCCGATGCCGCTATTGCCTGTGAGCGCCGAAGACAACGTTGATGAGCCTGAACTTCAACAATCTGTCGGTGCGCACGCGGCCGCCGATCATCGCGACGAACCCGGTGCCGGCGACGTGCTGGAGGCTGTGGGCATCTATCTGGCCTACGGCCGGCTCAGCGAAGCCGCCGGGCTGCTGCGCGATGCCTTGCACAAGGAGCCTGAACGCACCGATCTCGGTTTGCAGTTGCTGGAGGTTCTTGGGCGCCAGGGTGACAGCGCCGCTTACGAACAGCAGGAAAACCGCCTGCGTGCGCTTGGCGTCGATGAGCGCGAACTGATTGAAACCCGCGCTCGCCATCCCAAACTGGCAGGCGCCGCACCGGCGGCATTTGCAGCAACGCCAATCGCGCCTGAGCTGCCCGTGGCCACGGCAGCGACCGCAGCTGCGCCGCTTGCATCGTCGCCCGGCGCTCTCGAGGATGATTTCGAATTGAATCTGGGCGAGCTGTCGATGGATTCAAATTGGGATCTGAACGACAGCCGCACCGATTCCGCCGCTCCGCCAATCGATGATCCAGAGCTGGGCACTAGCTTGTCAGTGCTGCCTGTCGATTTTGACCTGCCACAGGCTGCATCTGCTGAAGAAGCCGAACTTGAATGGATACCCGAACCCGACGCCCAGCCGCTCGACGATGACTTTCTCAATGAGTTCGGCGATCCCGAGCCGTCGCTGGTGCTGGAACCTTTGGATCTGCAACCACCCGAGTCCACCGACATCGAGTCCGCCGGCAAGCTCGAACAGGCACAAACCTGCATCGACGATGGCGACATCGACAGTGCGATCGCGCTGCTCAATGAATTGCTCAGGGAAGGGGATGAGCCGTTGAAGCAGACGGCAAGGACGTTGTTGGCGGGGATTCGCTGAGCGCCAACGGATTTCGCGTTCATCCGAGACCGCTTTCGCGAGCAGGCTCGCT
Source organism: Pseudomonas sp. LW8 (assembly GCF_041956865.1). Classification (NCBI taxonomy): domain Bacteria; kingdom Pseudomonadati; phylum Pseudomonadota; class Gammaproteobacteria; order Pseudomonadales; family Pseudomonadaceae; genus Pseudomonas; species Pseudomonas sp. LW8. The sequence goes on from NZ_CP168138.1 coordinate 1,472,725, forward strand.
CCCACAATGGAATGCGCTCTCCCTGTGGGAGCGAGCCTGCTCGCGAAGGCGTCAGATCGGCCAACACCGTCTCAGGTCAGAACGTCTGCCCCAGATTCAGATAAACCGCCTGCTCATCCGCATCATTCAACCCATACGTGAAGTTCAACGGCCCCAGCGGCGTGTCGAAGCCGATAAACACACTCGCGGCGTTGATGTAGCCGCTGTCGAACTCATTGTCATTGTTCCACGCCCGACCGCGCTCCAGCGAGGCGCCGGCGTACAGCGGGAAGTCCAGCGGCAGGTACGAGCGCGGCGTCAGGCGGCGGTAGTACACGGCGCGCATCAGGCTGACATTCTGCCCGGACAGCGCATCCTCACGGAATCCTGACAACTGCCGCGCGCCGCCGAGCAGGAAGCTTGAGGTCACCACATTGGCATCGTCCAGCGTCCGGCCGTAGCGCCCGCCGAGTATCAGCGTATCCGGCCCGTGGCTCATGGCCTTGTCGAAATTCAATTCCCACTGGCGATAGCGATTGTCTGAACCCAGGCCCGGTTCGAACTGGGCAAACGTCAGGCTGACGTCCTTGCCCTCGTGCGGAAAGTAGACGTTGTCCAGCGAGTCGTAGGAATACTTCACGGTATAGAAGCCTTCGTTGAAACTCTCGCTCGGCAGATCCTGATCGCCGATGCGTACGTCAGCTTTGCCCCAGGCCTGGCCGACGCCGAGTCGCACTTCACCGTTGTTGCCGATCTGCCGGCCGAGGTTGAGGCCGAAGCCGTAACGCTCGACGCGATACTGGGCGATCGGATCGTTATCCAGCACCGAGTCAACGTTCTGCGCCTCGAACGACCCGTAGGGCGCGACGAAGTAACGCGAGCCGACGTCCAGCGGCTGATAGAACTCGCTGTACAGCTCCTGCTTGTCGCCGATCTGCGCGCGGGTCAGCCATTCCGCACCGAGGCGGTTGATGCCGTTGACGCGATAACTGGCACCAAGGTTGAAAGCACTGTCGCCGCGCATGTCGTCCGACAGATTCAGGCCGACCCGCAAGTAATCGGTGCCGCTGCGCTTGCCGCTGGCACTGATGACCAAGGTGTGATCCTGGCCTTTGTGCACCACGCGGTAACGCACTTGATCGAAGTAATCGAGGCCGTACAGCGTGCCCATGTCCGAATGCAGGCGGCCCAGGTCCAGCGGCGCTCCGATCGGTTGGCGGATGTAATAGCGAATCACGTCATCGTCGACCTTCGAGTCATTTTCGACGCGGATCGCGGTGATGATCGGCGTGCGCTGGCCCGGCTGACGGGCGGCGTTCAGTTCCGCGTCCTGGGTTTGAGTCGGCTTGAGTTGCGCCAGCCGCGCATCGAGGATCCGCGTGGCGCGGTAACCGGCGTCGATCATCTCCTGAGCCTTGCCGAAATCGGTCACGCCGAACGCGGCCAGCGCAGGCTGGATCAACACGTCATTGGCATGCAGAGTCGCCAGTTGTTCCTCGGAATTGCGCCGGGTCATCAGAGTGATCGACTGATTGAGCACATCGACTACTGTGGTCAGTTGCTTGCGGTTGCGCAGCGGCGTGCCGATATCGACGACGATGGCGATGTCGACGCCCATTTCCCGCGCGACATCCAGCGGGATGTTGTCGGTCATGCCGCCGTCCACCAGCAGGCGCCCATCGAGCTCGACCGGGGCGAACACCGCCGGGATCGACATGCTCGCGCGGATCACTTGCGGCAGGTGGCCTTTGCGAAACACCACTTTTTCACCATTGGCGATGTCGGTGGTCACGGCCCGAAACGGGATCGGCAGTTTGTCGAAGTCGCGGGTGTCGCTGGTGTGCGCCAACAGGCTTTCCAGCAACAGTGCGAGGTTCTGGCCCTGAATTACCCCCAATGGCAGGCCGAGACTGCCGTCGTCGCGGAAGCTGAGTTTCTGCTTCACCAGAAAATCGCGGTCGTCCTGCTTGCGTCGAAATGGCACGTCCTCACGCGGCGGCGCGTCGGACAGCGCCGCTTGCCAGTCGATGCTCAGGGCGAGTTTTTCCAGTTCGTCGATCTTGTAGCCCGAGGCGTACAGGCCGCCGACTACCGCGCCCATGCTGGTGCCAGCAATGGCGTCGATCCTGATGCCTTGTTCTTCCAGCGCCTTGAGCACGCCGATGTGCGCCAGCCCGCGCGCAGCACCGCCGGACAGCACCAGGCCGACTTTCGGTCGTGGCGCTTCACTGGCGTGAACCAGCAGGGGAAGGAAACCAAGCAGCAGGCAAAACAGCAAACGGCGCATTGTGAGTCTCGGGGCAAGCGGTAAAGCCGGCTATTATAGCGGCGCCCTCTGTCTCAGGAGTTTCAGCGATCATGACCGTCGCCAAAGCCGAAGTTGTCATCACTTATTGCACTCAATGCCAGTGGCTGCTGCGCGCGGCGTGGCTGGCCCAGGAACTGCTCAGCACCTTCGCTGACGACCTGGGCAAAGTGTCGTTGGTGCCGGGCACCGGTGGGGTGTTTCACATCACTTGTGCGGGTGTGCAGATCTGGGAGCGCAAGGCCGACGGTGGTTTTCCCGAGGCCAAGGTATTGAAGCAGCGAGTGCGCGATCAGATCGATCCTGACCGCGACCTCGGCCACAACGACCGCACTCAGTGAGAGGCGGCCTCGGCGGCGACGGTTTTCTTGTCGGCATGGCCTGACATCCGCGCCGATACAACGATGGCAACAATGATCAGCGCGCCGCCAATCAACATCTTCGGCGTCGGGTTTTCATTGAACAGCAGCCAGGCGATGGTGATGCCGTAGACCGGTTCCATGGCGAACACCACCGCCGCCGTGCGCGCCTTGATCACCGCCAGACTGGCGACGAACAGGCTGTGGGCGACGCCGGTACAGAACACCCCGAGCAGGGCGATCCACAACCAGTCCAGCGCTTGAACCTGACTCAACTGCGGCGCCGCGACCGGCAACAGACACAAAGCCACGACGACGTTCTGGCACAACGCCGCCTGCACCGCCGGAATGCGCCCGGAGCTGGCGCGGTTGGTCAGCGACAGCAGGGAAAACAGCAGGCCGGACAACACTGCCCATAGCAAGCCGACGGTCGCGCCACTGCCCAGATCGAATGCGGGCGTCACCAGCACCAGACCGATGCTGACCAATACCACCAGGACGATTTCATTGGCACGGATGCGTTCGCGGAAGATCAGTCCTTCGAGAATCACCGTGAACGCCGGGAAACTGGCAAAGCCCAAGGTGGCGATGGCCACCCCGGCGATCTTCACCGATACGAAAAAACTCACCCAGTGCCCAGCCAGTAACACGCCGCTGAGGGCGAGGCGCCGCCAGTCCACGGCTTGAAGTTTCTGCCAACCATGCTGGCTGAAGAAACGGGCGAAAAATGCCAGTGCGAGCACGGCGAAAGCCGCACGTCCAAATACGATCACAGCAGGGGATGCGGCAGCGAGTTTGCCGAACACACCGGTCAGGCCAAACATCAAAGCGCCGATATGCAGAGCGCCGAGGGCGGTACGCGGAGTCATTGCATTCCTTTTTTCAGGTTCAACTTCATGGGGCCATTGAACCGCGTCTCGGCCTACAAGTCTGTCGGCAGGCTATCGTCTTTTGTCGTAGGAATCGCGCCGGAGATGTCCGGGCGACGAGCCGAACTCACGTAGGACTGCGGCCGAGAACGCACTTTGCGAGCTGTAACCGACGCGACTGGCTACTTCACCAATCGGTAATGCAGTGTCGCGCAGCAGTTGCACCGCGAGATGCAGGCGTCGACTGCGGATGTAATCCATCGGCGTCTGTCCGCATTCGGCCATGAACCGAGCGTGCAGGCGCGCACTGGACAACCCGGCCACGCGCGCCAGGTCGGCCACTTGCAGCGGATAGCCGGCGTATTGCTCGATGTGCGCATCCAGCGCGGCGTAGGGCAAGCGACGCGCGCGGAGTTCGGCAGGTTGCGCGTGATTGAGACTGGCCAGCAGCAACACTGCGCCTTGCTGCGCGATCAACGGATCGCTGACCGGACTGTTCGCCAGCCAGCTGACCAATTGACTCTGCCCCGAGTCCAGCGACAGCCGCCCCGGATGATCGAGCAAGCGCCGACTGGCCTCGGCATGCGCGCCCAGCGACTCCTGCACCCATTGCCCTTCAGGGATGTCGAGCACCAGGCAGCTGCTGCCTTGGGGACTGTCGCAGGCATGATGAGCGCCGGACGGAACCACCACAACACTCTGCTGACGCACTTGGCTGCCACAGCCCTCGACCTCGAAATCCAGCGCACCGGACAGCCCGAACACCAACTGCGGGTGCTCGTGGCTGTGCACAATCAAGTCGTGGGTGTACTGACGCAGGGTGAGGATCGGTCGCATGGCAGGTTGTCTCCGAAGTGGCCCTCAGTCTACACCGCCGTACGCCGGATGCGCTGTCACACGACTGACTCACGCTTGTCACGGTCGATTAACCCGGCGCGCGCAAGCTGGCGAAAACATCGCAGAGGGTTGCCCATGACCAGCGCCGAGCTCGCCCGACCCAGTCGCAAACAACGGGTGCGAACCCTGTGGATCTCCGATGTGCACCTGGGCACCCGGGATTGCCAGGCCGAGCACTTGTCGCAATTTCTCAAGGGCTACCACGCCGACAAGGTCTATCTGGTCGGTGACATCATCGACGGCTGGAAACTGCGCAGCGGCATGTACTGGCCGCAAGCCCACACCAACGTCATCCGCCGCCTGCTGACCATGAGCAAGCGCGGCACCGAGGTGATCTATGTCACCGGCAACCATGACGAATTCCTGCGGCGCTATTCGAAACTGATTCTGGGCAATATCCAGTTGGTCGACGAAGTGGTGCATGTCACCGCCGATGGCCGGCATTTGCTGGTGATTCACGGCGATCAGTTCGACGTGATCACCCGCTATCACCGCTGGCTGGCGTTTCTCGGCGACTCCGCCTACGAATTCACCCTGACCCTCAACCGCTGGCTCAATCACTGGCGCGCCCGCTATGGCTACGGTTACTGGTCGCTGTCGGCGTACCTGAAACACAAGGTCAAGACCGCCGTCAGTTTCATCAGCGACTTTGAAGAAGCCATCGCCCACGAGTGCGTGAAGCGCGAACTGCATGGCGTGGTTTGCGGGCATATACACCATGCCGAGATTCGTAAGGTGGGGGAGGTGGACTACCTCAATTGTGGCGACTGGGTCGAATCGTGCACCGCGTTGATCGAGCATTGGGACGGCACGATCGAGTTGTATCGACTGGCGGATGCGCAGGCGCGAGAGGCGGAGTTGAAAGCTGCCAAAGTTGCCGAGATCGCCTGAGCCAAAGATCACCCTGTGGGAGCGAGCCTGCTCGCGAAGGCGTAGTGTCAGACAAAGCTTATGTGCCTGATACAGCGCTTTCGCGAGCAGGCTCGCTCCCACATGTGTTCTCAGGCCGGGCTGTGTTCTTGCATCGCAGCCTGGTAGATCGAGTTCTTCGGCTGCGCAAACAGCCTTTCCATCATCGGCTCGAAGAAACTCAGCGGCAGCGTGTCATACGCCGGATCAAACGCCGCCGCGTCGTATTTGGCGCAGAATTCGGCCGTGGCCTGGAACTGCGGATGGTCCTTGAACTGCTCGCGCAAATGCCGATCCATGCCCAGATGATGAAAGAAGTAATAGCCCTGAAAGATGCCGTGCTTCTCCACCATCCACAGATTTTCCGCACTCACGAACGGCTTGAGAATCGCTGCGGCGATGTCCGGATGGTTGTACGAACCGAGGGTGTCGCCAATGTCGTGCAACAGTGCGCAGACCACGTATTCCTCGTCACGCCCGTCGCGAAAGGCGCGGGTCGCAGTTTGCAACGAGTGGGTCAGGCGATCCACCGGGAAACCGCCGAAGTCGCCCTCAAGCAGCTTCAGATGCGCGAGGATCCGCGACGGCAGTTGTCTGGCATAGGCACTGAAGTCGGCGGCGATGATCGCCCAGTCTTCCTCGGTGCCATCCTTCATATGGGTGAAGCGAGCATGGGCATTCATGGGTGGACCCTCATTCAGAACGCCACGCGACCGAGAATCATGTCGCGGTACATGACGAAATCGCCGAGCAGGCTGTACAACGGATGCTGAAACGTCGCCGGGCGGTTTTTTTCAAAAAAGAAGTGGCCGATCCAGGCAAAGCTGTAACCGGCCAGAGGCAGGGCCAGCAACAGCAGCCAGGCGCTTTTGGCGATGCTGAGCGCGAGAATGAAGATGACCAGAGACGTGCCGATGAAATGCAGACGACGGCAGGTGCTGTTGCTGTGCTCGGCGAGGTAATAGGGGTAGAACTCGGCGAAGCTGTTGAACCGCTTGATGTTTTCCACGACCGCGCTCTCTGTGGTGATTGTCCTGGCGACAAGTTGTTCGGCGGGGAGCTTATTTGAGTCTAGAGTGATCATTGGCGTGGGCCAGTGACAATCGGCGCCACTTTAGTATCCTTCGCAAATAGGGCGGTTATCTGCAGCCCGTCATGTAAAAGAATAACAACCATGAGCGAACGAACGACTTCTGCAAGCTGGGCGATGGGGATTGTCAAAGCACTGGAGATGGACGGCCTGGATTGCCGGGTTCTGTTCAGGCAACTGGGGCTGGATTTCAGCGCCCTTGAAGATCCGGATGCACGCTTCCCGCAAGACTCCATGACCCGGCTCTGGCAGCGCGCGGTCGAGGTGTCCGGCAACCCGGCGATCGGCCTGAACATGGGCAAAGTGGTGCGCCCGGCCTCGTTTCATGTCGCCGGCTACGCGCTGATGTCGAGCAATACCCTGGCTGAAGGCTTCCAGCGTCTGGTGCGCTATCAACGCATCATTGCCGAAAGCGCCGACTTGAGCTTTCGCTTGCTCGATGAAGGTTACGCGCTGATTCTCACCGTGCACGGCGATCATCTGCCGCCGACCCGGCAGAGTGCCGAAGCGTCACTGGCCTGTGCACTGGCGCTGTGCGGCTGGCTGACCGGGCGCCCGCTGCACCCGGTCAAAGTGTTGGTTCAGGGCAATCAGCCGACAAACCTGCAACCTTATAAAGAAGCCTTTCACGCACCGCTGGTGTTCAACGCGCCTTACGATGCGTTGATCTTCGAACGTGCCGATATGGAGGCGCCGCTGCCGACAGCCAACGAAGCCATGGCGCTGTTGCATGACCGTTTTGCCGGGGAATATCTGGCGCGGTTTTCCGAGAGTCGCGTGACGCACCGGGCACGCCAGGTGCTGTGTCGTTTGCTGCCCCAGGGCGAGCCCAAGCGCGACACCGTGGCGCAGACGCTGCACCTGTCGCAGCGCACTTTGCAGCGGCGCTTGCAGGAGGAGGGCACCAGTTTTCAGCAGTTGCTCGACGACACCCGCCGTGAACTGGCCGAACAATATCTGGCGCAACCGAGCATGACCTTGCTGGAAATCGCCTACCTGTTGGGCTTTGCCGACCCGAGCAACTTCTTCCGCGCTTTTCGCCGCTGGTTCGACACCACGCCCGGCGAGTACCGCTTGCGCCTGACGCGGGTGCCGGACGCGGTCAATGACGCCAGAAGGCCGGAATACACAGCACAAACACCGTAATGATCTCCAGTCGGCCGAGCAGCATGCCGAACGACAGAATCCATTTCGCCGCATCCGGCAGGGTCGCGAAGTTGCCGGCCGGGCCGATGGTTTCGCCCAGACCCGGGCCGACGCCGGACACGGTGCTGGCGGCGCCGGTCAGTGCGGTCATCCAGTCGACTCCGAGCAGCGACAGCAGCAGCGCGATCACGCAGATGGTGATGGCGAAGAAGAACGAGAAAGTCAGGATCGAACGGACGATCTCTTCGTCGAGGCGGTGACCGTTGTACTTCTGCTTGATCACCGCGCGCGGGTGGATCAGCTGATTGAGGTTGGCCTTGAGCAGGATGTAGGCGACCTGAAAACGGAAAATCTTGATCCCGCCCGCCGTCGAACCTGAGCAGCCGCCGACAAAACCCAGATAGAAAAACAGCATCAGCGAGAAGTTGCCCCACAGGCTGTAGTCACCTAGGGCAAAACCGGTGGTGGTGACTACCGAGGTCACGTTCAGCGCCACATGCCGCAGCGCTTCCAGCCAATGCAGCTTGGTGGTCCACCAATACCAGGTGCCGAGCACCAGCCAGGTCACCAGCAACATCGCCAGCAAACCCTGCACCTGTTGATCCCTGATCAACGCACGGCGGTTGCCGCGCAGCGTCGCCACGTAGAGGGTGAACGGCAGGCTGCCGAGGATCATGATGACAATCGCCACCCAATGAACTGCCGGTTGCGTCCACTTGGCCAGCGACTGGTCAGAGGTCGAGAAACCACCGGTGGAAATCGCCGACATCGCATGATTGATCGCATCGAACGGGCTCATCCCCGCCCACCAGAACGCCAGGCTGCCGAGAATGGTGATACCGACGTAGGCCGCCACAATCAACCGCGCCACCATGTGCGAGCGCGGCATGACCTTTTCCGAGCGGTCCGAGGATTCGGTCTGGAACAGGCGCATGCCACCGATGCGCAGCAGCGGCAGAATCGCCACCGCCATGCCGATAAAGCCGATGCCGCCGATCCAGTGCAGCAGCGACCGCCACATCAGAATCCCCGGCGACATGTTGTCCAGGCCGTTGAGCACCGTGGAACCGGTGGCGGTGATGCCGGACATGCTTTCGAAGAACGAGTCGGTGTAGCTGATGTGCTGGGTCAGCAGAAACGGCAGCGCGGCGAAAATGCACACTACCAGCCAGCTGCTGACCGTCAGCAGGTACATGTCGCGCGGGCGCAGGTGAATGTGTTCCGGTCTGCCGGGGATCACCAGAGCGAGGCCGGCGATAAAGGTGATCATGCTCGCCCAGAGGAACGACGGCAGGTCGCTGGTGCGCTCGAAAATCACCAGCGTGGCCATCGGCACGACCATGGCCACAGCCAGCGTGATCAGGAAGATGCCGATGATAAAACCAATGATCCGTAAGGTCGGCAACGCCATGAAATCCGCTCGGGCTGATTGAACAAGGGCGCCATTCTACCTGCGGGGCAAGGCATGTAAACCGGCAGGCGCTGCGCAGTTGCAGCTAGAATAGCTGCACATTTTTCAAAGGAGGTGGCCGATGCAGGCTCTCGACGCGTTGCTCAACCGTGTTTCCGTTCCCCGCCTGGTCGAACCGGCCCCTACTGCCGAGCAGCGCGAAGCCCTGTTCGGCGCGGCCTTGCGTGCCCCGGATCACGGGCATTTGCAGCCTTACCGCTTTTTGACCGTCGAAGGCGCGGCGCGTGAGCAAATGGGCGAGTTGCTGGCCGAGGCGGCCCGCCAGCAGGGCGGCGAAGTCACCGACGCGATGATCGACAAGGCGCGCAACGGCCCACTGCGCGCGCCGCTGGTGGTTGTGGTCATCGCGAAATTGCAGGAACACGTGAAATACCCGAAGGCCGAGCAACTGCTCACGGCCGGCTGTGCGGCCCACGGGATTTTGCTCGCGGCGTATGCGCAGGGGATTGGCGCGGTGTGGCGCACCGGGGATCTGGCGTACTCCAAGCATGTGGCCGAAGGCCTGGGGCTGGTGGAAGGCGAGGAGGTGATCGCGTTCCTCTATCTCGGCACGCCGCAGAAAGAGCCGCGCGTGGCGGAGAAGGTTGATCTGGCTGAGTTCGTCAGCGCCTGGCCAGGTAAGGTCTGAAGATCAAAAGCCCCTCACCCTAACCCTCTCCCAGAGGGAGAGGGGACTGATTGGGGGATGCTTTGGAATTACACCGACCTGAGCGTCCTTCGCTGAATCCAGCGTCGGGATACCGGACGTCTGGTTTCTGCGAATCCATAAGGTCGATGCACAACGGCAGACAACTCACCCCAACCCTCTCCCTCCGGGAGAGGGTTGGGGTGAGGGGCTTTTTCAGGGCTGGACCACGACTCCCGGTACCAGCGGCAATTCCAGACTCGCCACAAAGCCGCCCTGCGGATGATTGGCCAGCGTCAGCGTGCCGCCATGCCGTTCTGCCGCGCGTTTGGCGATCGCCAGCCCCAGGCCATGCCCGGCAGCGGTCTGCCCCGGCGCCCGGTAGAACGGCTCGCCCAACTGACTCAGATGTTCGGTCTGCACCCCCGGCCCGTGGTCGCGCACGCTGATGACAATCCGCTCTCCCTGCCGCGCAGCCTGCAATTCGATTGGCTGATCGCTCGGGTTGAAGCGCTGGGCGTTGCGCAGCAGATTATCCACGGCGCGCTCGATCATCGTCGGCCAGCCTTTGAGATTCAGTTGTGACTCAGCTTGCAGGCGTACGGTCTGCTCGGGAGAGCCCAACTGCGCATCCTTTTGCAGTGTGGCGAGCAACGCATTCAGGTCGACTTCTTCAGCGCTGGCATTGTCGGCATCGACTCGCGCCAGCACCAGAATTTCACTGATCAACGCCTCCAGCCGATCGCATTCGCGGGTCAGGCGTGGCCACAGTTTTTCGCGCTCTTCAGGGTTGGCGCGCTCGGCCAAAGCCAACGCGATGCGCAGGCGCGCCAGTGGTGAGCGCAGTTCATGGGAGACATCGCGCAGCAACTGGCGCTGACTGCCGATCAGGCTTTGCAGGCGCGCGCCCATCCGGTTGAAATCGGTGGCCAGCACGCCGAATTCGTCGCGGCGGTTGGCGAGTTTCGCCAGACTGTTCTGCTGATAAGTCGTCTGCCCCAGATCATGCACCGCGCCGCGCAAGCGACTGAGCGGGCGGGTGATGGAGAAAGTCACGAGCAAACTGAACAGGGTCAGCACCACCAGCGCAATACCCAGCGCACTCAGTGGCCAGAGCAGACTTTCGCGGTGCCAGGCGTCGAGTTCCGGGTGCGGGATGCGGTAGATGAACAGGTAGGTGTCACCGGTTTTTTCGCTGGTGATTTCGTCGGTCAGGCGCCGCCACGGCAGGCGGCGATCGTCGTTGTTCTGCCGCGCCTCGAATGCTGCGGCGCGGCGCGGGAAGGTGCCACGCACCACCGGATCGCCGGTTTCGTTGAGCACCTGAACGTCGATGTGATACTGGCGTTTACGTTGTTCGAGGATGTCCTGGGCGGCTTCTTCGCCTTGGGTTTCGTAAGTCTGCGTCCATTCCGCCGCCAGCGTGTTGAGGCCGGGATGGCGGCTGAGAATCCATGCGTCCTGATTGAGCATGTGCCCGAGCAGAATCGACAGCCCGGCTACCAGAGCGATGGCCAGCCAGAAGCTCGCAAGAATCCGCCAGAACAGTGAACGCACAGAAAATCCTCAAAAAACACACCGTTCAAATGTGGGAGCGAGCCTGCTCGCGAAGGCGTAGTGTCAGTCAATCCATCGCTGGCTGATACACCGCCTTCGCGAGCAGGCTCGCTCCCACATTCGATTTGAATGGAACAGGCCCGACGAGGTAAGTCGTCGGGCCCAGGGTCAAGCCATTATTGCGCCTTTGGTGCCTGCTGCGCTTTCCAGGCCTTGAACTCGGCCCATTCGGCGCGGCGTTCGGCGCGTTTCTTCTGGATTTCGTCGAACTGCTTCTGTTGCTCGGGTTTGAGCAGTGCGCGGACATCGGACTCGGCTTTCTTGTGGTTGGCCGCGATCTCGTCCTTCATGGCTTTCTGGTCGGCCGGCGAGAGTTTTTCCAGGTACTTGTCGACCACCTGCTTACGCTCGTGCATCTGCTCGCCCATGATCTTGCGAATCTGCTCGCGTTGTTCGCGGGTCAGGTCGAGCTGGCTGTACGGACCTTTGCCGTGCATGCCGCCGTGCATCTGACCGCCGTGGCGCGGGCCATCCAGCGGACCACCCAGCGGACCGCCATCCTGCGGCATGGCCATGGCCACGGTTGGCAGAGCGGCAGCGAACATCAGAGCGATAAGAGTCTTGCGCATGGTGTATCTCCTTGTCTCGTTCCCGGTACGTTCCGGATGAGTGCAGATTACGCAGATCAAGGTCAACGGCGGTCAGCGCAGCGTAAAGCTTCGGTAAAGACGTTTCGTGCCCGGCCTTACACATATCCAGTGCAGGAGGTGCTGAAGGCTGCGATCTGATCGTTCCCACGCTCTGCGTAGGAATGCAGCCGAGGACGCTCTGCGTCCTGCAGCCTGAAGATCGCCGCCTTGGGCAGCTCGTACACGGAACAAGATGGTTTTACAGGCTGTAGTAGTAACCACGGCTACGCAGCGCGACGATGCGTGGGCGGCCGTCGGGGTGGGGGCCGATTTTTTTGCGCAGGTTGCTGACGTGCATGTCGAGGCTGCGGTCGTACAGGGTCAGCTTGCGGCCGAGGGCCAGTTGCGCCAGTTCCTGTTTGTCCAGCGGCTCGCCCGGCTGTTTGAGCAGGGCTTCGAGCAGGCGGCTTTCGGAGACGGTCAGGGTCAGTTCTTTTTCGTCGATGCTGACCACGCCGCGCACCGGGCTGAAACTCAGGTCGCCCAGCTCGAGCTGCGTCGAAACGGCTGCCGGGTGGCTGCGGCGCAACACGGCACGCAGGCGCGCGGTCAGTTCGCGGGGGTCGCAGGGTTTGGCCAGGTAATCGTCGGCGCCCAGTTCGAGGCCGAGGATGCGGTCCAGCGGTTCGCCACGCGCTGATAGCATCAGCACCGGGAGGTCGGCGTGGTCGTTGCGCAATTGCTTGAGCAGTTCCAGACCGCTGCCGTCGGGCAGCATCACGTCCAGCACTACCGCCGCCGGGGCGGTTTCGGCCAACGCCTTGCGGGCGCTCTGGCCGTCGTGGCAGGCGCGCACCTGGAAGCCTTCCTGGCTCAACCAGCTACTCAGGAGTTCGCACAACTCCTGGTCATCATCAATCAATAACAGCTCGCTCATGACTCACTCAATTTAGCCATTGCCGACGTTTTCGGCTTGCACCGCTGGCAAAGATACCGCAGAGCAGCGCCAATAGCGCTACCCCGGCGCCAGTGACGAACCACTGCTGTTGATCGGTCAGCAAACGCGGCAGCGGGCTGGCCTGGGCTTCCTTGAGTTGCAGCTTCAGACGCTGGTTCTCCTGGCGCAGCCGGGCGAGCTGGGCGCTTTCGCGAGTGTTGTCGGCATTTTGCAGTTGTTTGTTCAGTTCTTCGCGCTGCTGTTCACTGGCCTTGAGCCGCTGCTGCAGCTCGGTGATCTGGCTGCCGGCGCTCAATGACAATGGCGTGGAGCTGCCGCCTTCGGTGGTTTCCTCACCATGGGCGGGGGCCATGATCGACAACGTGAGCAACATCAGACACAACGGACCCTTGCGCATCGCGACACCTGTTTCCAAATGGATATTGGGCAGGTTGTCGGCAGGCAAACGAGAATAATGAGCGATTGAGAGCGCGATGAACCGAGAAGGTTCATCGCGTGGCAGGACTTAAGGCAGGACTTGCTTGAACGGCTTGACGATCACATTGGCGTAAACGCCAGCGGCGATGTACGGGTCGGCATCGGCCCAGGCCTGAGCGGCGCTGAGGGAGTCGAACTCGGCGACGATCAGGCTGCCGGTGAACCCCGCTGCGCCCGGATCATTGCTGTCGACCGCCGGGTGCGGGCCGGCCAGCACGATGCGGCCTTCGCCCTTGAGCGCTTGCAGGCGTTCCAGATGCGCCGGGCGCGCGGACAGGCGAGCTTCGAGCGAGTTGGCAACGTCGGTGGCAATGATGGCGTAGAGCATGTCAGTCCTCGGTTTTTGGCGTTGTGGTATCGGTGTCATGCAGATGGCGCGACAGGTAAACGCCCTGTGCGACCAGGAACAGCACGGTCATGCCCAGGCTGCCGAACACCTTGAAGTCGACCCAGATGCTCTGAAAGGTGAAAGCGACGAACAGGTTGGCGGCGCCGCAGAACAGGAAGAACGCGATCCAGGCGATGTTCAGGCGGGTCCAGACCGGGTCGGGCAGGGTCAGCGCGTGACCCATGATGCGTTTGATCAGCAGGCGATCGCCGATGAAGTGGCTACCGATGAACGCCGCAGCGAACAGCCAGTTGACCACCGGCGCTTTCCATTTCAGGAAGGTTTCGCTGTGGAAGGCCAGCGTCAGGCTGCCGAATACCAGACAGGCGATCAGCGTCAGCCACTGGCTCTTTTCCAGCTTGCGCTGCTTGATGAACAGCGCGCCGTACACCACCAGGGAGCTGATGATCAGCATCGCCGTGGCGCTGTAGATACCGCCTACGGTCACTTGCTGGCCGGCAATGTCGACGACCCGTGGATCAAGTTTGTAGACGATGAAGAACAGCAGAAGCGGGATGAAATCGATGAATTGTTTCACAGTGAGAGCCAGAAGCTGGATGTGGCGGCATAATAACAAACATATGGGCGCGCGATAGCGCCAGCTGATTTGAGGTTACAACTCCCCGTGAATGTTGATTTGCACTGCCACAGCACGGCCTCCGACGGCGCCCTGGCGCCTGCGGTTCTGGTTGCGCGAGCGTTCGAAAACGGCGTGCGAGTCCTGGCGTTGACCGACCACGACACTCTTGAGGGGCTCGCCGAGGCGCGTACTGCCGCCACCGAGTTGGGCATGCAACTGGTCAATGGCGTCGAATTGTCCTGCACCTGGGGCGGGGCGACCATTCACGTATTGGGCTACGGTTTCGACGTCAACGCTGCGCCGTTGGTCGAAGCGATCGCCAAATTGCACGATGGCCGCTGGCTGCGGTCCGAAGAAATAAGCCGCAAGCTCGCACTCAAGGGGATGCCCGGTGCCCTCGACGGCGCCCGGCAGATCCAGCAGGAACTGGGCGACAGCGGCAATGCGCCGGCCCGGCCGCATTTCGCTGACTGGATGGTGCGTGAAGGTTATGTAAAGGATCGCGCCGAGGCGTTCCGCAAATGGCTCGGCGCCGGCAAACTCGGCGACGTCAAACTGCACTGGCCGACGCTGGAAGACACTGTCGGCACCCTGCGCGCCGCCGGTGCCTGGGTCAGCCTGGCGCATCCCTGGCACTACGATTTCACCCGTAGCAAGCGCCGAAAGCTGATTGCCGACTATATTCAAGCAGGCGGGCATGCTATCGAGGTGGTCAATGGCCATCAGCCCGCAGAACAGGTGGGCAGCCTGGCGATCCTTGCCCGTGAGTTCGGTCTGCTGGTCAGCGCCGGCAGTGACTTCCATGGCCCTGGCGGCTGGTCCGAGATCGGCCAGTACCGGCCGGTTCCCGAGGACCTTCCACCCCTGTGGTGTCGGTTCAAACATGACACAGATATTGCCGCCGTCTGAACAGGTAGAGAATGTGAGTCAATTTTTCCAGATACATCCGGAAAACCCGCAAGCGCGCCTGATCAAACAGGCGGTCGAGATCATCCGCAAAGGCGGGGTGGTGATTTATCCCACGGACTCGTCCTACGCCATTGGTTGCCAGATCGGCGACAAGACCGCCATCGAGCGTGTGCGACGCCTGCGTCAGCTCGATGAAAAGCACAACTTCGCGCTGATCTGCAGCGACCTGTCGCAACTGGGCAATTACGCCAAGATCGACACCGGCACCTTCCGCATTCTCAAGGCGCACCTGCCGGGGCCTTACACCTTTATTCTCAACGCCACCCGCGAAGTGCCGCGCCTGTTGCTGCATCCGAAAAAACGCACCATCGGTCTGCGCGTGCCGAGCCATCCGATCGCGCTGGCGCTGCTGGCCGAACTCGGCGAGCCGCTGATGAGCGTGACGCTGATCATGCCCGGCGATGAAGACCCGCTCAGCGATCCTTACGAAATGCGCCAGTTGCTTGAGCATCAGGTCGATCTGATCATCGACGGCGGTTTTGGCGGTATCAAGGCCTCGACGGTGATTGACCTGACTGGCGACGACCCGGAAGTGGTCCGCGTCGGTTGCGGCGATCCGACGCCGTTCATGGTCGAGGCCTGAATGTCCGCAGTGGAAACCGTGGTCGATCCCCAGGCCAGCGCTCAGCAGGAACTGCCGTTCGCGATGGTCTATGGCCAAGCGGTCATGGAAATGCCGCTGGACCTGTACATCCCGCCGGATGCGCTGGAAGTTTTTCTTGAAGCCTTCGAAGGCCCGCTCGACCTGCTGCTGTATCTGATCCGCAAACAGAACATCAACATCCTCGACATCCCGGTGGCGGAAATCACCCGCCAGTACATGGGCTATGTCGAGTTGATGCAATCGGTGCGCTTGGAACTGGCTGCCGAATATCTGGTGATGGCGGCGATGCTCGCCGAGATCAAGTCGCGCATGCTTCTGCCGCGCGCTGAAACCGTCGAAGATGAAGAAGACGACCCGCGTGCTGAACTGATCCGCCGCTTGCAGGAATACGAGCGCTTCAAGGCTGCTGCCGAAGGTATCGATGGGCTGAGTCGGGTGGGCCGCGATGTGATCGTGCCCAAGCTCGACGCCCCGGAAGCGCGGGCGCGCAAGCTGTTGCCCGACGTCGCGCTGGAAGAGATTCTGATGTGCATGGCCGAGGTGCTGCGCCGTGGCGACATGTTCGAAAGCCACCAGGTCAGTCGCGAAGCGCTGTCCACCCGCGAACGCATGAGCGATGTGCTGGAACGGCTCAAGGGCGGCGGCTTCGTGCCGTTTGTCGAGCTGTTCACCGCTGAAGAAGGCCGCCTGGGTGTGGTGGTGACCTTCATGGCGATCCTTGAACTGGTCAAGGAATCCTTGGTCGAGCTGGTGCAGAATGAGCCGTTCGCCGCGATCCACGTGCGAGCCCGAGCCGAATAACGAGTCCCTGTATGAACCTGACTGAACCCCGCGAGCTGGCGTCCCTGCTTGAAGCCTTTCTGTTGGCCTCGGGAAAGCCGCAATCCCTTGAGCGCCTGTATGAACTGTTTGAAGAAGGCGAGCGGCCGGAGCCGGCGGTCTTCAAGAAAGCCCTGACCCTGCTCGGCAAGTCCTGCGAGGGCCGCGCCTTTGAACTCAAGGAAGTCTCGTCGGGCTATCGTTTGCAGATCCGCGAGAAGTTTTCACCGTGGGTCGGCCGTCTCTGGGAAGAGCGCCCGCAGCGCTATTCCCGTGCGTTGCTGGAGACCATCGCGCTGATCGCCTATCGCCAGCCGATCACCCGTGGCGAGATCGAAGACGTGCGTGGCGTGGCGGTCAACAGCAACATCGTCAAGACCTTGCTCGAGCGTGAGTGGATCCGCGTCGTCGGCTATCGCGACGTGCCGGGCAAACCGGCTATGTTCGCCACGACCAAGGCGTTTCTCGACCACTTCAACCTGAAAAACCTTGAAGATCTGCCGCCGCTGGCCGAGCTGCGCGAGATGGAAGCCGAACCGGTGCTCGACTTCGACGACGCGCCGGTGCCGCAGAGTCTGCAGGAACTGGCCGACGCCAGCGCCGAGCCGGAGGAGGAGAAGGAAGAAACCAGTTTCCATTCCCTGCTGCTGGAGCTGGACAGCATGGAAGAGGGCATCAAAACCGATTTCGACGATTTGCTGCGCGATGCGGTGGATGGCGAAGCGCCGGTGTCTGAGCCTGAGATCATCGCGCCGGTTGTTGAAGCTGAAGTTGAACTTGAAGCGGCGCCTGACGCCGAACCGGAAGAAGACATTCTCGGTGTCGCCGAGGCCCGCGAGAAGCTCCTGGCCGCTGTCGCCGCCCTCGAACAGCCTGAACCGGAACTCAGCGAAGAAGAAGCCGAAGCCCGCGCACTGGCCGAGGCGATCGAAGCCGAACGGCGCGAGTTCGACGATTGATCCGGATCCTTGTGGGAGCGGGCTTGCCCGCGATAGCGGTGGGTCAGATCCAATGATGTTGACTGACACTCCGCTATCGCGGGCAAGCCCGCTCCCACAGGGTGAAATGTCGTTCTGGAGATTGCGATGAGCTCAACCAAAGACCCCTGCATCAGCCTCTGCAAATTCTCCGACGACATCTGCCTGGGTTGCGGTCGCAGCAAGCGCGAGATCAAGGCCTGGAAGAAGCTCGACAAGGACGACAAACGCACGGTGCTGGCCGAAGCCGCGCTGCGCCTGATCAAACTCGGTGGTGCCGGTCGGCGGAAAAAGAAATAACCGGCAATCGATCAGCTAGTCTCTGATGCGCGATGGCGCACATCCGCGTATGATTCGCGACCCTTCGCCGATCCCTTCGGCCTGGACCCAGTTTTCAATACTTCAGGCGCCGCCTGAACAGACCACACCGGGAGGTGCCCAGATGAGTGACATCAATCAGAAAGACGACCAGGAAATCGGCCCAGCAGGCGAAAAGCTGCAGAAGGTCCTCGCCCGTATCGGCGTCGGCTCGCGCCGTGACGTGGAATCCTGGATCAGCCAGGGCCGGATCAAGGTCAATGGCAAAGACGCCACCCTCGGCCTGCGCGTCGACATGCACGACGCTATCACCATCGATGGCAAAGTGATCAAGCGCGAAGAGGCCGCCGAATCGGTGCGCCGCGTGATCATGTACAACAAGCCCGACGGCGAAATCTGCACCCGTGATGACCCGGAAGGCCGTCCGACCGTGTTCGACAAGCTGCCGCGTCCGAAAGAAGGCCGCTGGATCAACATCGGCCGTCTCGACATCAACACCACCGGTCTGCTGATGTTCACCACTGACGGTGAGCTGGCCAACCGTCTGATGCACCCGTCCTACGAGATGGACCGCGAGTACGCCGTGCGTGTACGCGGTGAAGTCGACGACGAGATGATCGAACGCCTGAAGGCCGGCGTGGTGCTGGAAGACGGTCCGGCGCGTTTCACCGACATTCAACAGGCGCCGGGCGGTGAGGGTTTCAACCACTGGTACCACTGCGTGGTCATGGAAGGGCGCAACCGTGAAGTGCGTCGTCTGTGGGAATCGCAGGGTCTGGTGGTCAGCCGTCTGAAGCGCGTGCGTTTCGGTCCGGTGTTCCTCAACTCCGACCTGCCGATGGGCCGCTGGCGCGAAATGAGCCAGTACGAAGTCGACGTCCTCAGCGCCGAAGTCGGCCTGACGCCGGTGGCAATGCCGCAGCTGAACGCCAAGAGCAAGGACAAGCTCGAACGCATGCAGCGCAAATCGTCGCGGCCGATGGCCAAGACCGAGCGCGTGCGTACTCTGCGTCCGGCCGCTGGCGCACCGACCGCGCCGCGCCCGAGCCGTGAGCCGCAGATCGAAGGCGAGCGCCCAGGTCGCAAGCCGGTTGCCCGTGATGGCGAGCGCGCACCGCGTCCGGCCAATGGCCGTACTGAGCGTGGCGAACGCGGCGCTCCTGCCGGTCGCGGTACGCCAGTGGCGGATCGTCCAGCCGACACCACCAACAAGCGCCCGGCCAAACCGGCGCCGAAGCGTCCGGGGATCAAACTGGTCGACGGCGACAAGCCCTCGGGCAAGCGTCGCGGCGCACCGGCTGGTTCCGGTCAGCGCCCGGGTTTCGGTCGCAAAAAGCCGGAATAAGGCAGCTGTGAGTTACTAGCTGCAAGCTGCAAGTTGAAGCAAAAACGCCAACCTTAGGGTTGGCGTTTTTTTTCGTCTGGCGAAACTCATGTAGCGTCTGATTGGGCCTCTTCGCGAGCAGGCTCGCTCCCACATTGGAGTTGCGTCGAACATAAATCCCTGTGGGAGCGAGCCTGCTCGCGAAGGCGTCAGTCGCCTAAAACACAAATCGGCCATCGAAAACCGGCTTGTCATCCAGCGCCAACACCCCGCCAGAAAAGATCAGGTCCAGGTGATGACTGCCCTTGGCGCCACCGCCCAATCCGAGATGCAACCCACAATGCCGCTCCTCAAACCCGGCATTGCGCGCATACAGATCCTTCACGCCTTCGTTTGTGCCAATCCCCAACTCCTCAATCCGCCGGTTCGACGGGTTGGCATCCAGGTACTTGTTGAAGTCATGCTCAAGCCCCGGCACGTCGGTGGCGATGCGGCTGATGGTCGAGTTCTCGATCCACAGCTCCAGCGGTGATTCCAGCACGCCGTACTTGCGCGCGAACGGGATGGTGCTGAGGAAGGTGCCCTTGAACTTCACGTGGCCATTGATGGCTTCGCTATGGGTGGCGATTTCGCCGGGGGCGAGGTCGAAGTTGCCGACGCCATTGATGTCGGTCCACTTCTTGATGCTGCTCATCGGCGTTTCGAACCATGAGCCGTGGTCATCCTTGAAACTCAGCGTGGTCGCTTGGGACATGCGCTGGATCAGGTGACTGTTGAGCCCGGCGATGCGTTGCGGGGTGATGCTGAAGGTGTCGTAGAAATAGTCGCCGTAATCCTTGAACAGCAGCGACTTCTTCCAGTTTTCCGCCATCACCGCTTGCAGTGCGCGGACGAACTCCGGGCCGTCTGGGCGCGGGTTGGGCAGGGTGGAAGAGTCGTAGAAGAAAATGTACAGATCGCTGTCGGCAATTGCCTCGGACAGCGCTGTGGTGCTTTCCAGGTCCAGACGCCGGGCGCTGAACTCAAAGCGCGGATGCTCGCCGGCCTGTTCGGCAATGGCGCCGGTCAGGGCTTCGTAATCGGCGGTGTGGCCCAGCATGACCTTCGCCGAGTCGAGGCCGGCGAGGGCAGGGTGATGTTCGAGGTAGTAAAGGAAATGCGAGATGGCGCGGGGCTTGTCCATGAATCCTCCCTGACTGACCGGGGAATGAAGCGGCAGGCACGACCGGCCGGACCGTGCCTGCCCGGGATGTCTTACAGAGGCCACATCGCCGTGCCGAACGGAACCACCGCGTCGGCTTGCATCATTTCCACAGCGGCCTCATGGGTTGGCGCTTCAAACCATTCGTCCAGTTGCAGTTCGGTATCCAAGTCTTTTTCCAGTGCTTGCATGGTCGATCTCCTAGAGAATTTCACGGTTTATGACTGACCGGTCGACGTGGCCGGTGAGACGTGAAAAACCTAGTTGAGGCTTTTTCGTAATGCAAAATTTTATCCATTTAATTTTTAAATAGACTTTTTGTTCTGTTTTTCAGGATCGGTTTTCTTATTTGAAAACAAAAAACTAGGCAGGCGAAATTGATAGCCAGCTAGCTACCGTCAATATGCAGACGTCCTTCGGAAATTTCTGATTCGGAAAATATTCGTTACGCATTGTAAACAAAACGTGACGAAAAGACCCCGCCGGAGCGGTGATTTCCCGCTTCCGCATTGGTTGTAAGGAAAAGCTTCCGTAAGCCGGGAGAACAGCTGCCGCGCAAGGCTCTGGCGCGCTTGTTTCCAGTGTTCAGGCAGGGTGTGATGCGCCCCATGCCTGTCGTGCAGGCGAATAACAAGAAGGAGGCGCAATGAACGCCGCGACTGATTTCCACTTCTCCCCGTGGGACGGTTTTTTCCTCGTCCCCGTCGATGGCCTGCAAAGGCCTGACTCATATTTTGCAGCCGCTCGGCACTGTCGAGGCGGACACGTGCAATCCCGGCAACCGACACGCTGATCAGGCGGGTCTGGCAGCAGGGGGTTAGCGGTGTACAATGCGCCGCGTTTTAACTGTGACCCTCTGCGTAATCGCAAAAATCTCGAGGCTATCCGCCTTGTTCACTCCGCCGCGCCACAAGCGTGCCGGGTTCGATTTCGTCACAGATAAAAACAAACAGGTGACGCATGACCGTTGTAAATGAGCTGAACTCCTGGTGCCTGCGCTGGGGTTTGATCGGGGCTGCCTGAAATCGCAACCTTGCAGCAACGTCTACTGAACATCATCAAACCTTGCGTGAGACCTTTTTCATGAGTGGACAACCCTCGCAAACAGGCGAGCTTAAACGCGGCCTGAAAAATCGCCATATTCAACTGATCGCCCTCGGTGGCGCGATCGGTACCGGATTGTTCCTCGGTTCTGCCGGGGTACTGAAATCCGCCGGCCCGTCGATGATCCTCGGCTACGCCATTTGCGGCTTCATCGCCTTCATGATCATGCGCCAGCTCGGCGAAATGATCGTCGAAGAGCCGGTGGCCGGTTCCTTCAGCCACTTCGCCCACAAATACTGGGGCGGTTTCGCCGGTTTCCTCTCGGGCTGGAACTGCTGGATTCTGTACATTCTGGTGGGCATGTCCGAGCTGACAGCGGTCGGCAAGTACATCCATTACTGGGCGCCGGACATCCCGACCTGGGTCTCCGCTGCTGCATTCTTCGTGCTGATCAACGCGATCAACCTGGCCAACGTCAAAGTCTTCGGTGAAGCCGAATTCTGGTTTGCGATCATCAAGGTCGTGGCCATCGTCGGCATGATCGCCCTGGGCAGCTACCTGCTGGTCAGCGGCCATGGCGGCCCGCAAGCCTCGGTCTCCAACCTGTGGTCCCACGGCGGTTTCTTCCCCAATGGGGTGAGCGGTCTGGTGATGGCCATGGCGATCATCATGTTCTCCTTCGGCGGTCTGGAAATGCTCGGTTTCACCGCCGCTGAAGCCGACAAGCCGAAAACCGTGATTCCGAAAGCGATCAACCAGGTGATCTACCGCATCCTGATTTTCTACATCGGCGCGCTGGTGATCCTGCTGTCGCTGACTCCTTGGGACAGCCTGCTGGAAACGCTCAACGCCTCGGGCGATTCCTACAGCGGCAGCCCGTTCGTACAAGTGTTCTCGATGCTCGGCAGCAACACCGCCGCGCACATCCTCAACTTCGTCGTGCTGACCGCCGCGCTGTCGGTATACAACAGCGGCACCTACTGCAACAGCCGCATGCTGCTGGGCATGGCCGAGCAGGGCGATGCGCCGAAAGGTCTGGCGAAGATCGACAAGCGCGGCGTGCCGGTGCGTTCGATTCTGGCTTCGGCGGCAGTGACGCTGGTTGCCGTGTTGCTCAACTACCTGATTCCGCAGCACGCGCTGGAACTGCTGATGTCGCTGGTGGTTGCGACGCTGGTGATCAACTGGGCGATGATCAGCTACTCGCACTTCAAGTTCCGCCAGCACATGAACCAGACCAGACAGACGCCGCTGTTCAAGGCGCTGTGGTACCCGTACGGCAACTTCGTCTGCCTGGCGTTCGTGGTGTTCATCCTCGGCGTGATGCTGCTGATCCCGGGGATTCAGATCTCGGTGTACGCGATTCCGGTGTGGGTGGTGTTCATGTGGGTTTGCTACCTGATCAAGAACAAGCGCAGTGCCCAGCAGGCGCTGCCAGTGATCGCCAAGTAACCGCTCAAGCAGAAACAGCAAACCCGGCCAAGTGCCGGGTTTGTTGTTTTGAAATGGAAAAATCTGGCATCACACCGAACCCTGGTGGAGCGAGCCTGCTCGCGAAAGCGGTCCATCAGAAACATCTGCATCGACTGACACACCGCCTTCGCGAGCAGGCTCGCTCCCACAGAGGTTGAGTGAATCGGGTTATCCTGCACGCTCTGATTACGGACGCTTTTCCATGCTGGTGATTTCCAACAACGTGCATCTGCCGGATGCCGAGATCGAATTGACCGCCATCCGCGCGCAAGGCGCCGGTGGGCAGAATGTCAACAAGGTCTCCAGCGCCATGCACTTGCGCTTCGACATTCCCAACTCGTCTTTGCCGGAGTTCTACAAGGAACGCCTGCTGGCACTGCGTGACAGTCGTATCACCAGCGACGGCGTGCTGATCATCAAGGCGCAGCAATACCGAACCCAGGAAGCCAACCGCGCCGATGCGCTGGAGCGGCTGGTCGAGCTGATTCTCAGCGCCACCAAAGTGGAAAAGAAACGCCGCCCGACCAAGCCGACCCTCGGCTCGAAGAAGCGTCGGCTGGAGTCGAAAACCAAGCGCGGCAGTATCAAGGCCGGGCGCGGCAAAGTGGATTTTTAAGCCTCGCGGTATTTTGCCGTGTGCCTATACAGATAGACACTCAAGCCAAGTCCGCTCAACGCAGCGAAGGCTGCGAACAGGAAGATCGAAGCAAAACCGAATCCTGCTGCGATCGCCCCGGCCAGCGGCCCGGTGATCCCCAGCGACAAATCAATGAACAGTGAATAGGCACCGACCGCCGCGCCACGGCTCGAGGCCGGCACCAGATTCACCGCCTCCACGCCCAGCGCCGGGAACACCAGCGAGAAGCCGAAACCGCTCAGCGCCGCGCCCGCCAGTGCCCAATGCGCATCCGGCGCGATCCACAGCAACAACAAACCCAACGTTTCCACCGACAGGCAGGCAATCGCCACGCGGAATCCGCCGAGGCGGTTGATCAGGTTGCCGAACAGCAGCCGCGCGCCGATGAAGCTGGCGCCGAACAGGCTCAGGCACAGCACCGCGTTGTCCCAGTGCTGGGTCGCGTAGTACAGGGTGATGAAAGTGGCGATGGTGCCGAAGCCGATCGAGCCCAGCGCGAGCCCGCAGCCGTGGGGGAAGACTTTGCCCAGCACATGCATGAACGGCAGGCGTTCACCGGCGACGATCGGCGCAGCGGTCTTCGGCCATGCCAGCGCCAGACCGAGCAGGGCGAGGAGGATGATGCTCACGCCCATGCTCCACAGCCCCAATCTGCTTACCAGCCACACACCGAACGGCGCGCCGATCGCCAGGGCGCCGTAACTGGCGATGCCGTTCCAGGAAATCACTTTCGCCGTATTCGCCGCGCCGACCCGGCCGATGCCCCAGCCAATCGAACCGGAACCGACCAGGCTTTCCGCGCTGCCCAACACCAGACGGCCAATCAACAGACTGATCAGGCTCACCAGCGGCAGGTTCGGCGTCCACGCGGAAATCAGCATGAACACACCGCTCAAGCCGCAACCAGCGAGGCCAATCATCACTGCGCGTTTACTGCCCTGGTTGTCGATGATCTTGCCGGCATACGGGCGGCTGAGCAGGGTGGCAAGGTATTGCACGCTGATCACCAGCCCGGCGATCACGGCGCCGAAACCAAGGTCACTGTGGACATAGCCCGGCAACACGGCGAGCGGGATGCCGATGTTCAGGTAACCGATGAAGGTGAAAAGGACGATGGAGACTACTTGCAGCGTAACCGTCAGCGGACGCTGGGGCTCGGGTATAGACGACATGGGTAACGATCCACGGGAGCAGCAGATTAGATAGGCTGCTCATGATACCGGCGTGAACCGCTCAAGGGCGGGGAAAAGTAAAACTATTTGCCGGGTGGCGCTTTCAGGATTTCGCCGGGGCGACCAGTTGCGTGGTGACGAGGGCGGCGAGGGCGTTTTCTTCGCTGCCGAAACGTTCGAGCAGGGCAGCTTGTTTCTCGGGCGAGAGGCGATTCCAGATCTCGATCATTTTCTCGGTGGCGCCGATCAGCACGGCAGCTTGGCTTTCGGAGAATTCGTCGGTCATGGCGGGCTCGGGTTTCAGGCAGTGTGGAAAGCGCATGTTAGCGCTTTCCACACGGTCTGTACGGCGGGTCTTACTCTTCGCTGTCGGCTTTGCGGCTGTCAGCGGCTTCTTGCGGCTCGGGCTTTTCAGCACCGGCGTGTTGCGGGGTCGTCTGCTCAGGTACGTGCAGGCTTGGGAAGGGGAGATTGGGAATCTCGTGCATGGGTGCGCTCCTCGCTAAGTCTGTTGATAGATCAGGTGCTCCGCGCTTTACAAAGCCTGCGCAGGATACAGCAGGAAAAATGACAATCAGACTTTTAATTCAAATTAATGCGACAGATGGCCGCAGGGCGCGAGATCAACCGAAAACTAAATGTGGGAACGGGCCCTGTGGTGAGGGGATTTATCCCCGCTGGGCTGCGAAGCGGCCCCAGACCCTGCATACGCGGAATGTCTGACACTCCGCGAGCAACAGTGTACGACTGCTGCGCAGCCGGGCGGGGATAAATCCCCTCGCCACAAGGGCCCGCTCCGACCGGGTTGTGTACTGCAAAAACTATTTGCAGGCGTCAGCGATCGCGTCAGCGAGCATTGCGAGGCGGGTGGCGTCAATGCCGGCGACGTTCGCGCGGCCGGAGCTGACCATGTACACGCTGTGCCGCTCGCGCAGGGTTTTCACCTGTTCCGGCGACAGGCCGGTGTAGGAGAACATCCCGCGTTGCACCCCGATGTGTGCGAAACGCTCGCGCAAACCGTGGGGTTCCAGCGCTTCGACCAGACCGCTGCGCAGCTGGGCGATCCGCAGACGCATCGCTTCCACTTCATCGGCCCAGCGCGCTTTCAGCTCTGGATCGGCGAGGATGGTCGCGACTACCGCCGCGCCGTGATCCGGCGGCGTCGACCACAGGTTGCGGGCGATATTGGCCAGTTGGCTGCGGATGTCGATGAGCTTGTCGGCGCTGGTCGCGCAGACGATCAGCGTACCGGTACGGTCGCGATACAGGCCGAAGTTCTTCGAGCAGGAACTGGTGATCAGCAGCTCCGGCACTTGCGCCGCGAACAACCGGGTCGACCACGCGTCCTGCTCCAGGCCATCGCCAAAACCCTGATAAGCAAAGTCGATCAGCGGCAGCAGATCGCGGCTGCGCACCACTTCAAGCACGCGCTGCCAGTCGTCATGGCTCAGGTCGAAACCGGTCGGGTTGTGGCAGCACGCATGCAGCAGCACCACGTCGCCCTTCGGCACTTCCTTGAGCACGGCGAGCATCGCTTCGACGTCGAGGCGATTGTCACTGCCCACATAGGGGTAGTGGCTGACCTTGACCTTGGCGGCGGCGAAAATGGTTTCGTGAATCGGCCAGGTCGGGTTGCTCAACCACACGCCTTTGCCCGGCAGGCATTGCGCGATGAAGTCGGCAGCCAGACGCAGGGCGCCGGTGCCGCCCGGGGTCTGGGTGGCGCCGGCGCGTTGTTCGGTGATCAGTTGTGAGTCGGCACCGAGCACCAGCTCATTGATGACCTTGCCGAACAACGGGTTGCCGTGGCCACCAATGTAGGTTTTGGTGTCCTGGCTTTCGACCAGTCGCGCTTCGGCGATTTTCACCGCTTCGGGAATCGGCGTCAGGCCCTGGGCATCCTTGTAGACGCCAACGCCGAGGTCGAACTTGCGCGGATTGGCATCCTGCGCATAGGCCTCCATCAAACCGAGAATCGGGTCGCCGGGAACCCGGCCGATGGCGTCGAAGTGCATCACTTGCGTCCTTCTGCGGTCTTCGCTACTTCGTCAGTGCGCGCGGCCATGATGAAGTCGTTGCGGTGCAGGCCTTTGATCGAGTGGCTCCACCAGGTCACGGTGACTTTGCCCCACTCGGTCAGCAGGCCCGGGTGGTGACCTTCGGCCTCGGAGATCTCGCCGACGGCGTTGGTGAACGCCAGCGCGTGTTTGAAGTTCTTGAACAGGAAAACTTTCTCCAACTGCATGATGCCGTCGCGTACTTCGATGTTCCAGTCAGGGATCTGCTTGATCAGGATCGGCAGCTCTTCGTCGCTGACTTGTGGCGCATCGGCGCGGCAGGCTTCGCAGTGGGCTTGGTTCAAAGTCGACATGGTGTATTCCTGAAAACGAGTGTGTTTTTTATTAAAGCGCGTGTGCCGCCAATGCCGTCACGCTAAAGCAAAGTGGCGGCGACGGACAGACGCAATTGTCAGCAAAAGTCGCGGTTCAGGCGGCTTTGGGTTTCGGCGGAAATTTCGGCGCGTGCAAGCCCAGCTGCATGCCCTGACGGACCATGGCCATGATGTCTTCATGGGCCACATCGAACAGGCGCTTGAGATTGGGCAGGACGAAGTACAACGGTTGCAGAATGTCGATGCGATACGGCGTGCGCATGGCTTCCAGTGGATCGAAGAACTGATGCTCAGGCTCGTCCGACAGGCAGTAAACGGTTTCTTTCGGCGAGGACAGAATTCCGCCACCGTAGATGCGCTTGCCGTGCGGGGTGTCGACCAGGC
Source organism: Pseudomonas sp. LW8 (assembly GCF_041956865.1). Classification (NCBI taxonomy): domain Bacteria; kingdom Pseudomonadati; phylum Pseudomonadota; class Gammaproteobacteria; order Pseudomonadales; family Pseudomonadaceae; genus Pseudomonas; species Pseudomonas sp. LW8. Next base: position 1,500,278 of record NZ_CP168138.1, read on the forward strand.
CGAATTCGATGGTCATCCAGTACAACCGGGCCAGATACACGCGCTCTTCCTTGGTCGCCTGCAGGCCGAGCTTGCCGTAGGTGTGGGTGAATTCAGCGAAGTAGGGGTTGGTCAGTAGCGGGCAGTGGCCGAAGATCTCGTGAAAGATGTCGGGCTCTTGCAGATAGTCGAGTTCTTCGCGGGTACGTATGAAGGTGGCGACGGGGAATTGCTTGCTGGCAAGCAACTCGAAAAACGTCTGGAAGGGAATCAGCGCCGGCACCCGGGCAACCTGCCAGCCGGTGGTCTCGCCGAGGACTTTGTTGATCTCGGCCAGTTGCGGGATGCGGTCGTGGGGCAAACCGAGTTTTTCGATACCGTCCAGATATTCCTGGCACGCACGACCTTCAATCACCTTCAACTGGCGAGTGATCAGCGTGTTCCACACCGCATGTTCTTCGGCGGGGTAGTCGATAAAACCTTGCGCATCGGGCTCGCGAGCCACGTATTGCGTCTGCTTCATGCTGCTCTCCTGCTAGGAAATTCGTTTTTGTTATGTCCAGCGATGGCTAAAGGAATACCCGAGAGTGACAGGGCGTGCAGCATGTTGACCGGTGTGTGCGTAGGAAAATTCTGCGTATTTCGTAAAGTTATCGTTACGCTTTGTCGGGTAATGCGCATTTACGCTGATTGGCGGGTTTGAAAAGGGTCGGGGCTGTCACATAATCTTGACAACTATCTGCGTGCCTCGACAGAAACATCTGCCCCGGGCGCGCCACAGAACCCTGTGGGAGCGAGCCTGCTCGCGAAAGCGGTCTGTCTGACACATCGATACGGGATGTGCTGGCGCCTTCGCGAGCAGGCTCGCTCCCACAAGGACATGTGTTTACCTCTCAAACCTGTCGGGCCTTTTTCTATGCGCATCAAAGTCCACTGCCAGAACCGCATCGGCATCCTGCGCGACATTCTCAATCTGCTGGTGGCGTACGGGATCAACGTCGCTCGCGGCGAGGTGGGTGGTGAGCATGGCAATGCGATCTACCTGCACTGCCCGAACCTGATCAACATCCAGTTTCAGGCGTTGCGCCCCAAGTTCGAGGCAATCGGCGGGGTGTTCGGGGTCAAGCGCGTCGGGCTGATGCCCAGCGAGCGCCGGCACATGGAACTGAATGCGTTGCTCGGCGCGCTGGAGTTTCCGGTGCTGTCGATCGACATGGGCGGTTCGATCGTTGCGGCCAATCGCGCGGCGGCGCAGTTGCTCGGGGTGCGTGTCGATGAAGTGCCGGGGATTCCGCTGTCGCGCTACGCCGAGGATTTCGATTTGCCGGAATTGGTGCGCGCCAACAAATCGCGAATCAACGGCATGCGGGTCAAGGTCAAGGGCGACATCTTTCTCGCCGACATCGCGCCGCTGCAATCGGAACACGACGACAGCGAGGCCATGGCCGGCGCCGTGCTGACGCTGCACCGCGCCGATCGGGTCGGCGAGCGAATCTACAATGTGCGCAAGCAGGAACTGCGCGGGTTCGACAGCATCTTTCAAAGCTCGAAAGTCATGGCCGCTGTGGTCCGCGAAGCGCGGCGCATGGCGCCGCTGGATGCGCCGCTATTAATAGAAGGCGAAACCGGCACTGGCAAGGAATTGCTGGCGCGCGCCTGCCACCTCGCCAGCCCGCGCGGACAGTCACCGTTGATGGCGCTCAACTGCGCCGGACTGCCGGAGTCGATGGCCGAGACCGAGTTGTTCGGCTACGGCCCCGGCGCCTTCGAAGGTGCGCGGGCCGAAGGCAAGCTTGGCCTGCTCGAATTGACCGCTGGCGGCACGCTGTTTCTCGATGGCGTCGGCGAGATGAGTCCGCGTTTGCAGGTCAAATTGCTGCGCTTTCTTCAGGACGGTTGCTTCCGTCGCGTCGGCAGTGATGAAGAGGTGTATCTGGACGTGCGGGTGATCTGCGCGACGCAGGTGGACTTGTCCGAATTGTGCGCGCGCGGTGAGTTTCGTCAGGATCTCTATCACCGCTTGAACGTGCTGTCGCTGCACATCCCGCCGCTGCGCGAGTGCCTCGACGGTCTGACGCCGCTGGTTGAACACTTTCTCGACCAGGCCAGTCGGCAGATCGGTTGTCCGCTGCCGAAACTGGCCCCGGCGGCAATGGATCGCCTCAGCCATTACCACTGGCCGGGCAATGTGCGGCAACTGGAGAACGTACTGTTCCAGGCGGTTTCCCTGTGCGACGGCGGCACGGTCAAGGCCGAACATATTCGCCTGCCGGATTATGGCGTGCGTCAGCCGCTTGGCGATTTTTCCCTCGACGGAAGTCTGGACGAGATCGTCGGGCGCTTCGAGAAAGCGGTGCTGGAACGGCTGTATTCCGAGCATCCAAGCAGTCGGCAGTTGGGCAAGCGACTCGGTGTTTCGCACACCACCATTGCCAACAAGCTGCGTGAGTATGAGGTTGGCAAAACCTCCGAAAGCTAAATAGAGCCTTTGTGGCGAGGGGATTTATCCCCGATGGGCGGCGAAGCCGCCCCGCTTTTTCTTCCCGGCGACCTCATTTGCAGGCTTGGCGACTGCTGCGCAGCCGAACGGGGATAAATCCCCTCGCCACAGGATCTCCATCCCCCGCCGAACTCAGGATTGCCACTAACCGGCATGACACCGCCGGTTTTTCGTCTTCGACCCATTTCAGATTCCCCCTCCGATCCCCCCAAGTCCCCTGTTTACCGGGCCTTCGCCCGCCAATAAAAAGTTGGTCTGCAAATTGCTTATGGCTGAGCAGTACAGCGGTGGGCGGCAAACGTCCGGCATGCAGAGGAAACACTGTGGACAAGTACCTTTATGTGGCAATGACCGGCGCCAGCCAGAACGCACTGGCGCAGCGGGCGCATGCCAACAACCTGGCGAACATTTCCACCAACGGCTTTCAGCGCGACCTCGAGCAGGCGCGTTCGATGCCGGTATTCGGCGACAGCTTTCCGGCGCGCGCGTTTGCCATGAGCGAACGTCCCGCCACCGACTTCACGCCGGGCTCACTGGTGCAGACCGGACGTGAACTCGACGTCGCGGTATCCGGCAACGGTTTCATCGCCGTGCAAAACCCCAGCGGCGGCGAAAGCTACGTGCGTACCGGCAGCCTCAACATCGACGCCCTCGGCGTACTGCGCGCCGGCAACGGCATGCCGGTGATCGGTAACGGCGGCCCGATCGCCGTGCCGCCCGAGCAGCAGGTGGAAGTCGGCGAAGACGGCACCATCAGCATTCGCGCAATGGGCGAAGGCCCCCGCGTCATGGCCGAAGTCGACCGGATCAAGCTGGTCAACCCGGACATCAAGAACATGAACAAAGGTCTCGACGGTTCGATTTACACCAAGGACGGCCAGCCGGCGCAAGCCGACGCCAACGTCAAACTGGTCTCGGGTTTCCTTGAGTCGAGCAACGTCAATGCCGTGGAAGAAATGACTTCGGTGCTGGCCCTGGCCAAGCAGTTCGAGTTGCACGTCAAGATGATGAACACCGCCAAAGACGACGACCAGGCCATGGCTCGGGTCTTGCAGATCAGCTAATTATCAGAACGTCGCGCCGTAAAACAGGCGCACGAGGAGAATCGAATGCTTCCGGCTCTATGGGTTGCCAAAACCGGTCTGTCCGCCCAGGACACCAACCTGACCACCATTTCCAACAACCTGGCGAACGTTTCGACCACGGGTTTCAAGCGTGACCGTGCCGAGTTCCAGGACTTGCTCTATCAGATCAAGCGTCAGCCAGGCGCCCAGTCGACCCAGGACAGCGAACTGCCGTCGGGTCTGCAAGTGGGTACCGGTGTGCGCATTGTCGGCACCCAGAAAAACTTCACCGCCGGCAGCCTGCAAACCACCGAGCAGCCGCTGGACATGGCCATCGACGGTCGCGGTTTCTTCCAGATCCTGCAGCCGGACGGCACCACGTCCTACACCCGTGACGGTACTTTCCACCTCGACTCCAATGGCCAGATCGTCAACGCCAGCGGTTTCGCGCTGGAACCGGCGATCATCATCCCGAACGATGCGCAGACCTTCACTGTTGGCCGTGACGGCACCGTGTCGATCACCATCGCCGGCAACCCGGCCTCGCAAGTGATCGGCAACCTGCAGACCGCCGACTTCATCAACCCGGCCGGTCTGCAAGCAGTGGGCAACAACCTGTTCCTGGAAACCGCTGCTTCCGGCGCGCCGCAGATCGGCACCCCGGGCCTGAACGGTTTCGGTACCACGCTGCAGAACACCCTGGAAACCTCGAACGTCAGCACCGTTGAAGAGATGGTCAACATGATCACCACTCAACGCGCCTACGAGATGAACTCCAAGGTGATCTCCACCGCCGACCAGATGCTCTCGTTCGTAACGCAGAATCTGTAATCCAGTCTTTGGGGCGGCCTGAGGTCGCCAGCAACACCGTGAGGTAGGGTCATGAAGCGCTTTGTATCTGTTCTGGCATTGAGTGGGGTCGTCTCGCTCGCGGGCTGCGTCGCCCCGACGCCCAAGCCCAATGACCCTTACTACGCCCCGGTGTTGCCGCGCACACCGTTGCCGGCGGCTGCCAATAACGGCTCGATCTATCAGGCCGGCTTCGAGCAGAACCTGTACAGCGACCGCAAGGCGTTCCGGGTCGGTGACATCATCACCATCACCCTGAACGAGCGCACCCAGGCGAGCAAGAACGCCAACTCGCAGATGGACAAGAACAGCGATAACTCGATTGGTCTGACCTCGTTGTTCGGCTCCAGCCTGACCACCAACAACCCGATCGGTGGTGGCGACCTGAGCCTCAACGCCGGCTACAGCGCCGACCGTTCGACCAAGGGTGATGCCAAGTCCGGGCAGAGCAACAGCCTGACCGGCTCCATCACCGTGACCGTGGCCGACGTGCTGCCCAACGGCATCATCGCCGTGCGTGGCGAGAAGTGGCTGACGCTCAATACCGGTGATGAACTGGTGCGCATCGCCGGCATGGTCCGCGCCGATGACATCGCGACCGACAACACCGTGTCGTCGACCCGTGTCGCCGATGCACGCATCACCTACTCGGGTACCGGCGCGTTTGCCGATACGAGTCAGCCAGGCTGGTTCGACCGTTTCTTCCTCAGCCCGCTGTTCCCTTTCTAGGTGGCTACGTTGAATCTGAAAAGTCTTATGGTGGCCGCGTTGTTGATGTCTGCGGCGTTCACCGCACACGCCGAGCGGCTGAAAGACATCGCCAGCATTTCCGGCGTGCGCTCCAACCAGTTGATCGGTTACGGCCTGGTGGTCGGGCTTAACGGCACCGGTGACCAGACGACGCAGACCCCGTTCACCCTGCAGACCTTCAACAACATGCTCTCGCAGTTCGGCATCAAGGTGCCGCCGGGATCGGGCAACGTGCAGTTGAAGAACGTCGCGGCGGTGTCGGTGAGTGCCGATCTGCCAGCGTTTGCCAAGCCAGGTCAGCAGGTCGACATCACCGTGTCTTCGATCGGTAACTCCAAGAGCCTGCGTGGCGGCACCTTGCTGCTGACGCCGCTCAAGGGTATCGACGGCAACGTCTATGCGATCGCTCAGGGCAACCTCGTGGTTGGCGGTTTCGACGCTGAAGGCCGCGATGGTTCGAAGATCACCGTCAACGTTCCGTCGGCCGGTCGCATCCCTGGCGGTGCGTCGGTGGAACGTGCGGTGCCGAGCGGTTTCAACCAGGGCAACAGCCTGACGCTGAACCTCAACCGCTCCGACTTCACCACCGCCAAGCGCATCGTCGACAAGGTCAACGACATGCTCGGCCCTGGCGTCGCCCAAGCCATCGACGGCGGTTCGGTGCGGGTCACTGCGCCACTGGATCCGAGCCAGCGCGTCGACTACCTGTCGATCCTGGAGAACCTCGAAATCGATCCGGGGCAAGCGGTGGCAAAAGTCATCATCAACTCGCGTACCGGCACCATCGTCATCGGCCAGAACGTGAAAGTGTCGCCAGCCGCCGTGACCCACGGCAGCCTGACCGTGACCATCACCGAAGACCCGATCGTCAGCCAGCCTGGCCCGCTGTCCAACGGCCAGACTGCCGTGGTGCCGCGCTCGCGGGTGAATGCCGAACAGGAAGCCAAACCGATGTTCAAGTTCGGCCCGGGCACCACCCTCGACGAGATCGTCCGTGCGGTGAACCAGGTCGGCGCAGCACCGGGTGACCTGATGGCGATTCTCGAAGCTCTGAAGCAGGCCGGCGCATTGCAAGCCGACCTGATCGTGATCTGAGGCCGGCCACCATGGATATGCGCAAAAGCGGTCTGGTCAGCAGCAGCGATTCGGGTTCCTACTCCGACCTCAATCGTCTGAACCAGCTCAAGGTCGGCGACAAGAACAGCGACGAAAACATGCGCAAGGTTGCGCAGGAATTCGAGTCGCTGTTCCTCGGCGAAATGCTCAAGTCGATGCGCTCGGCCACCGAAGCGCTTGGTCAGGACAACCCGCTGAACACGCCGGCGGCCAAGCAGTATCAGGAAATGTACGACCAGCAACTGGCGGTTTCCATGTCCCGCGAGGGCGGTGGTATCGGTCTGGCCGATGTGCTGATCCGGCAGATGTCGAAGAACAAACCGATGGCGCCGGGCGAGGCTGCAGCCGCGTCCGCCGCCAAGCAGCAGGAAGCGCTGGCCAAGGCCGCCGCCGTACCGACGCCGATTGCCGCTGGCACCGTCGCCACCGGTCCGCTGTCCCGCGTCAACGGCGAGCGTCCGTTGTGGGCATCGCGCTCGGTGCATGCGCCGAACAACACCGATATTTCCCATCGCAACGACATGGCGCTGATCAACCAGCGGCGTCTGGCGCTGCCGCCGAAACTGGCCGACCGGTTGCTCGCCGGTCTGGTGCCGTCGGCGCCGAGCGCGGCCACTGCCAGCACTGCGGCGGCAGCGACCAACGCCTTGCCGCAACGGGCTGCGACTACCGCCGTCACAGGCTCCGGCGCGTTGTACAACGGTGACTGGCTGGCCCGTGCCGAAGAGCAGAAAGCTGCCGGCGGGCAGATGCAGGTTTACGGCCGCGCCATGGCGCAGATTCCGCTGGCACCGGCGAAGAAGGCCTTCAGTTCCGCCGACGAATTCGTCAACACCATGCTGCCGATGGCCAAGGAAGCCGCTGACCGCATCGGCGTCGATCCGCGTTATCTGGTGGCGCAAGCGGCACTGGAAACCGGCTGGGGCAAATCGGTCATGCGCGCTCAGGATGGCAGCAGCAGCCACAACCTGTTCGGCATCAAGGCGAGCAGCAACTGGAAGGGCGATTCGGCCCGCGCGATCACCAGCGAGTTCCGCAATGGCGCGATGGTCAAGGAGACGGCCGAGTTCCGTTCCTATGCCTCGTACAAGGACAGCTTCCACGATCTGGTGACGTTGCTGCAGAGCAACAATCGCTATCAAGAAGTGCTGAAGTCGGCCGATAACCCAGAACAGTTTGTACGCGAGTTGCAGAAGGCCGGTTACGCCACCGACCCGAACTACGCGACGAAGATTTCGCAAATTGCCAAGCAGATGAACAGTTTTGAAAACTACGCTGCGGCGGGTGTCTCCACCACGCCTTTATAAGGCACCAGGTAATAAGGTCTGAACCATGAGTTTGCTCAATATCGGGATGTCGGGACTGTCGGCCAGCCAGTCCTCTCTGGCTACGACAGGCAACAACATTGCCAACGTCGACACCGCCGGTTATTCACGTCAGCAAACCGTGCAGGGCACCAAGTCCTCGCAGCAGTACGGCAGCGTTTTCATCGGCACGGGCACGACCCTGGCCGACGTGCGCCGGGTGTACAACTCGTATCTGGAATCGCAGCTGCACACCGCGACGTCGCTGGACAGCGAATCGGCTGCCTTCCTCAAGCAGGCGACGCCGCTGGACGCGATGCTGTCGGACACCAACACTGGCCTGACCGGTGTACTGCAGAAATTCTTCACCTCGATGCAGGGCGTATCGACGTCGGCCACCGATGACACTTCGCGTCAGTCGGTGCTGACCGGTGCACAGGCGCTGACCAGCCGTTTCAATACCCTGGCCAAGCAGCTCAACGATCAGAACACCACGATCAACGGCAGCCTCGGCGACATGACTGCCCAGGTGAACAAGCTCGCCACGGCGATCGCCAATCTCAATCAGAAGATCGGCGAAATCTCCACCAGCGGCGGGGCGCCGAACGACCTGCTCGACAGCCGTAACGAAGCCGTGCGTCAGCTCTCCGAGCTGACCGGTGCGCAAGTCGTCGAGCGCGGCACCAGCTTCGACATTTATGTCGGCAGCGGCCAGCCGCTGGTCATCGGCAACACCACCAACAGCCTGAGCATGGTCGCGAGCAAGACCGACCCTTCGCGCATGTCGATCCAGATGGATCGCGGTTCGAGCACCATCGACATCACTTCGGTGATCAGCGGCGGCGAAATCGGCGGTCTGCTGACCTATCGCAAGGAAGTCCTCGACCCATCGCTCAACGAGCTCGGTCGCGTGGCCCTGGTGATTGCCGATCAGATCAACAGCCAGCAAGCCCAGGGCATCGACAAGAACGGTGACTTCGGTGCGGCGATTTTCAACAACATCAACAGTGCCGCCCTGATCAGTCAGCGCAGCATTGCGAAGGATGGCAACAGCGCCGGTTCGGGCAACCTCGATGTGACCATCAAGGACACCGGCAAGCTGACCACCAGCGATTATCAGGTGACCTTCACCAGCGCTACCGATTACACCGTCAAACGTTCCGACGGCACCGATCTGGGCGCATTCAGCACAACGACCAATCCGCCGCCAGTGATCGACGGTTTCACCCTGGCCTTGAATGGCGGCGCGCTGAGCGCGGGTGACTCGTTCAAAATCACGCCGACCCGCAACGCGGCGGCGAGCATTCAGACCGTGCTCAGTGATCCGAAGAAAATCGCTGCGGCAGGTCCGCTGACCGGCGTCGCCAGCGCCAACGGTCTGGGCACGTACACCCAGCCGACGCTCAGCAATAAGATCGACATCTACAACCCGACCGCCCAGGCTGACATGCAGGCGGCGCTGAAGAATTCGACACCGGTCAAACTGGTGTTCGGCGCAGCCAGCGGTGGCAGCCAGTCGTACAACCTGGTCGACGCCAAGGGCGCGACCATCGGCACCGGCACCATCGTGCCTGGCCAGTCGAACACGCTGAATTTGAAAGTCGGCATCGTCGATGCCAGCGGCAACCCGGTGATGGACACTACCGTCACGCCGAACGTGCAGAAGACCTTCACCGTGCAGACCACCGTGGGCGGCACGCCGAAAACCGGCGAGACCTTCACCATGAACCTGACCGGTGCGGCGTCTTCGGACAACCGCAACGCCCAGGCACTGGTCGCGTTGCAAACCAAACAGACCGTGGACACCGGTTCGGCGAGCAAGGGCATCAGCCTGACCGACGCCTACAACACCCTGGTGACCAACGTCGGTACCAAGACCGCCCAAGGCAAGTCCGACAGCGCCGCGACCACGGCGATTCTGGAGAACGCCAAGGGTGCCCGCGATTCGCTTTCCGGGGTCAACCTGGACGAAGAAACCGGCAACCTGGTCAAGTACCAGCAGTACTACACAGCGTCTTCGCAGATCATCAAAGCTGCGCAGGAAACTTTCGCCACGCTGATCAACAGCCTTTAAGGAGTCGTAATTCATGCGCATTTCCACCGCCCAGTATTACGGAACGCAAGCTTCGGATTATCAGCGTAACTTCAACAAGGCCGTTGCCACCGCGAGCGAGGCGAGCAGCCTGCAGCGCATCAACACCGCCGCCGATGATCCGATCGGTGCCGGGCGCTTGCTGCAATTGGGCCAGCAGGCGGCGATGCTCGATCAGTACAAGACCAACGTTAACACCACTAAAAGCGCCTTGACCGTGCAGGAGTCCACTCTGGATTCGATCACCACGGCGTTGGCGCGAGCCAAAGAGCTGGCCTTGGCCGCGAACAACGGCACCATCACCGACAAGGACCGCCAGGCATACGCCTCGGAACTGGGTGAGATCCAACAGCAAGTGCTGGGCCTGATGAACGCCAAGGATGCCAACGGCAACTACCTGTTCTCCGGTTCGAAAACCGATACCGCGCCGTATTCGAAGAATTCTGACGGCACGTTCAGCTACAACGGCGACCAGACCACCATCGATCTGGGCATCGGCGACGGCATGACCGTGGGTACCAACACCACCGGTTGGGACGCGTTCCAGCAGACCATCAACACCGGCCGCACCAACACCAAAATGACTGCGCCAGCTGTGGATGACGGCCGTGTCGTGCTGTCCAACGGCACCGTCGGCACTGCCGCCACCTACGACGCCAAGTTCACCGCCGGGCAGCCGTATACCATCGATTTCGTCAGCAGCACCCAGCTGAAAATCACCGATGCCTTGGGTAACGATGTGACTGCCGAGGCCAGCCAGAATGGCCTGATCAGCAACAGCACCGGCGCCAACCAGACTGTCAGCTTCCGTGGCGTCGACCTCAAGCTGAACGTCAACCTGAAGGCCGGCGATACCAATCCGGACGCCGTTATCGCAGGGCACAGTTTTCAGCTGTCGGCCTCGCCGGACTCGTTCACCACCACGCGTAATCCGGGTAACCCGTCGACCAGCGTGATCACCGGTTCGACCATCACCGATCAGGCAGCCTACACCGCAGCGTTCCCGCAGGGCGGCGCGGTGCTCAAGTTCACCAGCGCCACCGATTTCGATCTGTATGCCGCGCCGGTGACGGCCGACAGCAAGCCGGTTTCCTCGGGCACGGTTGCCGGCGGTAACGCCACCGCTGCCGGTGTGACTTTCGCCCTGGGCAGCGCGCCGGCCGCTGGTGATCAGTTCTCGATCCAGCCGAACAATCATCAGACCCAGAACGTGCTCGACACTCTGGGCCAGATGATCACCGCGCTGAATACGCCAGTCGACGGTGACCCGGTTGCCAAGCAGAAATTGCAGGGCGCGATGGAGGCAGGCCTCGGCAACATCGATGCCGCTTCCAACCAGATCGGCACCGCAGTCACCACCATTGGTGCGCGCGGCCAGGCGCTGGACATGCAGACCATCACCAACGACAGCCTGACCACGGCGAACAGCACCACCCAGGGTTCGATCCGTGATTCCGATCCGGCTGAAGTCATGACCCGTCTGACGCTGCAACAGACCATGCTGCAAGCCGCGCAACTGGCGTTCAGCAAGATCAGTCAGTTGGGTCTGTTCAACAAGATCTGATGGTTGGCGGGCGCGTGCGCGCCCGCTGACGTTGTCCCTCTGTTAATGATTTTTTGCGGTATCAAGGGCTCGTTTTTGCGAGCGGGCTCGTACCGCCTGTGAGCCCACCGTGAATTCACTCCCCCTCGTCAGCATTGCCATCCCTGCGTTCAATCCGCGCTTTTTCGAGCGGGCATTGAACAGCGCCGTCAGCCAGACATACGCGCCTCTTGAGATCATTGTCTGCGACGACAGTCGTGGTCATGAGATCGAAGGGATTGTCAGCGCTGTGGCCGAGCGCTCGGGTGTTGCCGTGCGCTATGTGCGCAACCCGCGCACACTGGGCCTGGTCGGCAATCTCAAGGCGTGCCTTGATCAGGCGCAGGGTGAATTCGTCAAGTTCATGTGTGACGACGACCATCTCTATGCCGCCTGCATCGAGCAGCAGGCGCACGAGATGTTGCGTGAGGAAGTCAGCCTGGTGCTGGCTCAGCGGCTGTTCTGGGACGCCGACGACATCATTCTGCCGGCGCGCCTGGAAAACACTTCGTTGTCACCGGCCAGCGGTCTGTTCAAGGGTGACGACCTGCTGGGCATCTTCGAAAAATTTCCGGTCAATGTGCTGGGCGGTTTCTCCAGCGCCTTGTTTCGTCGTTCGGACCTCGTCGACTTGTTGCCGGCGCTGACTCAGGACGGCCACTGCTTTGTCGCCACCCTGGATTTCGCCTTGTACGTATGCCTGCTGCGGCGCGGCAATCTGGCGATGTCGAACACCGTGCTCAGTGCCGAGCGGCTGTATCCGGAGCGCTTGAGTGCTCAGCAGCCGATGAAAGACGCGGTCGAGGTCGAGCGCGAGTGGATTCTGCAAATGCTCAAGGCGCGCAGCGGCGAGTCGGCGCCAGCGCCGGGTTGGGTGCGCTATGTCCCGCTGACCAAGGCTGACGTAATGCCGCGCGTCTGGGAAGAGCTGCCCCTGAGCCGTACGCTGGGTACCAAGCAGAGTCGCCAGGAGTGGTGCGTCGGCATCGATAGCTGGAGCTTCGCCGAACTCTACGCGCACTGGCTGCAGTGCCGCAGTCTCACTGAAGGGCAGCGCAAGTTACTGCCGGAAACTCTGGCCGCCTGGCCACAACAGCCGCGAATAGTGCCGATCGTCATTGATGCCCAGGGCAGTCGCGATGGAGTCGAGCGCACGCTTGAGGCGCTTGCTCGGCAGGACTATGCCCCTGAACTGATTCTGGTGCTGTCCGCTTCCTGTAACGAGGCGACGCTGGATGGCCGCGTATTCCACATGCCACTGGAAGGTGACGGGCTGGGTCAGATCAACGCGTTGTTGCCCCAACTGGAGGGCGCCGACTGGTTTTACCTGTTGCAGGCCGGTGACCGGCTGATGGTGCCGGCCTTGCTGGTCATGGCTGACCGGATTGCGCACTCGCCGTCGCTCGGTTGCGTGTACAGCGATGAAGGCGGTCTGCGCGATGGTGAGTCCGTGGAACCCGCCTTCAAACCCGATTTCAACCTTGATCTGATGCGCAGCTACCCGTATGTCGGGCGCGCCTTGGCGTTCAAGCGCGAACGCTTTCTGGCGCTGGGTGGTTTTGACACGACGTTCACCGAACTGGCTCCTCACGACATGCTGTGGCGCATGGTCGAAAGCGACGGCACCCAAGTGATCGGGCATGTCGCCGAAGTTCTGCTGGAGTCGCCATTCGATCTGTCGCGGTGGTTGGCCGAGCCAGGCGTCATCGAACAGAACCCTCGTGTGCTCGAAGCGCATCTGCAACGCATTGGCGTTGCCCATGAAATCCGCCGTGGCAGTTGCCAATTGCTCAATCGTGTCGACTATCGGCACGCGCGCCGTCCGCTTGTGTCGATCATCATCGTCACCCGGGATCAGACCGCTGCCTTGCAGCGGTGTGTCGAGACCGTGCTGGAAAAAACTGCCTACGCCGAATACGAACTGCTGCTGGTCGACAACGGCAGCGAAACCGCTGAGGCCAGAGCATGGCTGGACGGCATCGCGCAATTGGGTGGCGACCGGATCCGCGTGCTGACGTACCCGCAGCCGGACAACATGGCTGCCCTGCACAATTTTGCCGTGACCAAGGCTCGTGGCGAATATGTGCTGCTGCTCAATACCTTTGCGGTGATTACCCACGCCGACTGGCTGGACGAACTGCTCAATCATGCGCAGCGCCCGGAAGTCGGCGTGGTCGGCGCCAAGTTGTTCAACCCGGATGGTTATGTGCTGCATGCCGGCATGATTCTGGGGATGCAGGGCGCGGTCGGGCTGCCATTTTATGGACAGTCGCTGCAGTCGGACGGTTATATGTTCCGGCTCCAGGCCGCCCACGATCTGAGTGCGGTCGGCGGTGATTGCCTGATGGTACGCAAGACGGTTTTCGAGGCGGTGGCAGGGCTTGATGAAGAGGATTTGAAGCAGGCGCTGAACGTGGTGGATCTGTGCCTGCGCATCGGCCAGGAAGGCTACCTGGTAGTGTGGACGCCTTATGCCTTGCTGGCTCAGGGCGTGCGCCCGACTGTCGAGTCGACAGCTGAGCAAGGCCAGCAACATTTGCACGAGCAGGAGATCTTCTACAAGCGCTGGCTGCCGCGCATTGCCCGCGATCCGGCCTTCAATGTCAACCTGTCCTTGCAGGGCGTCGGCGCGACGAGTTTCAGCCTTGAGCCGGGCCTGCGTACGGGGTGGACTGCTTTTTCCAGGCCGCAATTGCCCAACGTACTCGCCGTGCCGATCAATGCCTCAGCGATTGGCCATTACCGCATGAGTCAGCCGCTGATAGAGCTGGAAGCGGCGAACCGGGCCGAAGGGTGTATTCGTTACGGCTTGCCGTCGATCATTGAAATCGAGCGTCAGTCGCCGGATGTCATCGTCCTGCAAGGGCGCTATTCCCAGGGCGCGATCGATGAAATCCCGCCGCTGAAAAAATTCTGCCATGCCCGGCGCATCTTCGAGCTGGATGACTATGTGATTGATGTTCCGCATCGCAATGCGCATATCCGCAACATGCCCAGCAAGCAGGAAATGGAACGGATGGTGCGCCAGGCGATCAGCCTGTGCGACCGCGTGGTGGTGTCGACTCAACCACTGGCCAACGCGTTGTCGGACATGCACCACGACATTCGCGTAGTCCCCAACATGCTTGCGCAAAACCTCTGGACCGGTTTGCGGGGTCAGCGCCGCACCTCGAAAAAACCTCGCGTGGGTTGGGGCGGAGGCACCAGCCACCATGGCGATCTGGCGGTGATTGCCGATGTCGTGCGTGAGCTGGCCAACGAAGTCGACTGGGTATTCTTTGGCATGTGCCCGGATGACCTGCGTCCGTACATGCACGAGTTCCACGGTGTGATTCCTCTGGACGTCTATCCGGCCAAGCTGGCCAGTCTGAACCTCGACCTGGCCCTGGCACCGCTGGAGTTTCACATTTTCAATGACTGCAAGAGCAATCTGCGTTTGCTGGAATACGGCGCCTGCGGTTACCCGGTCATCTGCACTGATACCGAAGCCTATCAGGGCTATCTGCCGTGCACGCGGGTGAAGACCAACAGCACTGATGAGTGGCTGCAGGCGATTCGCATGCATCTGGCCGACCCTGACGCCAGTTATCGCATGGGTGACGAGCTGCACGAGGTGGTCATGCGCGATTATGTGTTGCGTGGTGACAATCTGCGGTATTGGGAGAATGGCTGGCTGGCGGATTGATCGTTTATATAGGTGGCTTTTTGGGGTTGCCTTTTCTTTGGGGCCTTGGCGGCCTTTGGGCCGACCAGGCTGTTGGGGTTTTGGGTGTAGATCCGTTTCTGCGGGTGTTGCTGATTACGGTTCCGCCCTTACGGCGGGTCACCTTTTTCAAACGCCAAAAAGGTAACCCAAAAGGCTTGCTCCTGCGTTCGGCCCTCGCAGGCTCGGGTTCCTTCGCTGCGGGACTGATCCGGGCGCAGCGGCTCCGGTTTGCTTCGCTGCACCTCCTTCCGCTGTGTTCGACTTCGTCGAACGGTCGCTACGCTCCCACGCCCGGATCAATCCCTCCACTCAGCCTTCCGACGTCGCCAGTGGATCAAGATCAAAAGCGGTACTCGAGCTTGCGCTCATTGTTGAGTGGGGCGGCTTCGCCGCGGGCAGCTGCGCTGCTTTGATTTGATTTGCTTTGCTTTGCTTTGCTTTGCTTTGCTTTGCTTTGCTTTGCTTTGCTTTGCTTTGCTTTTGCACTTGCTTTTGCACTTGCTTTTGCACTTGCTTTTGTGGGAGCGAGCCTGCTCGCGAAGGCGGCCTGACCGCCGACCCATTTCTTGCTGGACGCACGCGATCCAACTGTTGGAATTGGCGAAGGCTCGGGCTGCGATCGGACGATCTTTTGCTTTGGCTTTTGATCTCTTGCCCCTCCACGCCCTCAGCCCGTCCGTCATTCTGTTGCCACTTCCATCGAAGCCTCTATCAGCTATCTCCCAAAACCCGGCTACGAGCTGGCGCGTTTCCTGCAAGTGCCCCGCAAATCGCCATAAAACGAGCGCTCGCGGTGTTTCCTCCTGCGCCCGTAGCGGCAGAAGGTTTGGCCAGAAGGCCTGCGACGCTCAAAAAAGCAGTGCGCAGCCCGGTGACGTACGAGAGGGGAGACGATGAAGGCAGTAATTTTGGCGGGTGGCCTCGGCACGCGCATCAGTGAAGAGTCGCACCTCAAGCCCAAGCCGATGATCGAGATTGGCGGCAAGCCAATTCTCTGGCACATCATGAAGCAGTATTCCGCCCACGGGATCCACGACTTCGTCATTTGCCTGGGCTACAAGGGCTACGCGATCAAGGACTTCTTCGCCAACTACTTCCTGCATACATCCGACGTCACTTTCGACATGCGCAACAACCGCATGGACGTCCATCAGAACTACAGCGAGCCGTGGAGTGTGACCCTCATCGATACCGGCGAGGAAACCATGACCGGTGGCCGTCTGTTGCGTGCCGCGCGTTATCTCAAGGATGAAGAGGCGTTCTGCTTCACCTATGGCGATGGCGTTTCCGACATCAATATTGCTGAGCTGGTCGACTATCACAAGGCTCACGGCCGCCTGGCGACCGTCACTGCGGTGCAGCCGCCAGGTCGTTACGGCGCGCTTGAACGGCAAGGTGACCAGGTGCTGGGTTTCACTGAAAAACCTCGTGGTGACGGTGGCTGGATCAATGGCGGTTTCTTCGTGCTGTCGCCAAAAGTGCTGCCCTACATCAGCGATGACAGCACCACCTGGGAAGCCGAGCCGTTGGCCCGTCTGGCTCAGGACGAACAACTGAAAGCCTTCGAGCACGAAGGTTTCTGGCATCCGATGGACACCCTGCGCGACAAGAACCATCTCGAAGCGCTGTGGCAGAGCGGGGAGGCCCCATGGAAGCAATGGGCCTGAGTGCGGAGTTCTGGCGTGGCAAGCGCGTCCTGGTCACCGGACACACTGGATTCAAAGGCAGTTGGCTGACCCTTTGGCTGCAAAGCCTCGGCGCGCAGGTCAGCGGTTTTTCGCTGGATCCGTCGACCGAGCCGAGCCTGTTCGAACTGGCGCGCGTGCACGAAGGCATCAATGATCAACGCGGCGATCTGCGTGACCTCGGCGCCTTGCTGGAAATCATCGCCGAGACCGAACCTGAAATCGTCCTGCATCTGGCGGCGCAGCCCTTGGTGCGCGAGGGCTATCGCGATCCGCTCGGCACCTATTCAAGCAATGTCATGGGCACGCTGAACCTGCTTGAAGCGATTCGTCAGGTCGGCGGCGTGCGCGCCTGCGTGCTGGTCACTACCGACAAGGTCTACGCCAACAAGGAATGGCTGTGGCCGTACCGCGAAGACGAAGCCCTCGGTGGCCACGATCCTTACAGCAGCAGCAAGGCCTGCTGCGAGTTGCTCGCGCAGTCGTATGCCGCGTCGTTCTTCCCGGCGGACAAACATGCCGAGCATGGTTTGGCCCTGGCGACCGCACGCGCCGGCAATGTGCTGGGCGGCGGTGACTTTGCCCCGGAGCGACTGATTCCCGACGTGCTCAAAGCCTGGAGTGCCGACGAGCCGGTGACCCTGCGTTACCCGCAAGCCGTGCGCCCATGGCAGCACGCCCTTGAACCGCTGGCGGGTTACCTGCAATTGGCCGCAGGCCTTTATGAGCGAGGTCCGGAGTATGCCGGCGCGTGGAACTTCGGCCCCGGTGAGGCGGACATGTGCAGCGTCGGCGAAGTCGTCGAATTGCTCGCCAGCCGCTGGCCGCAGGCACCTGGCTTGCGTATCGAAAAAAGCGAACTGCATGAAGCCGGCCTGCTGCGCCTGGACAGCAGCCGTGCGCGGCAGTTGCTGGGTTGGCAAGCGCGCTGGACCTTGCAGCAATGCCTGGCCCAGACCCTCGATTGGCACTTGGCGTGGCAGAACGGCGATGACATGCGCGCTGTAACTCTGGGCCAATTGAATCTGTACCGAGGCGCGCTGTGAGCGAGTTTTCCCTGAAAGCGTTGCCATTGGCCGGTCTGTTCAGCGTTCAGCACAAACGTTTCGAAGATCAGCGCGGGCACTTCGCCCGGTTGTTCTGCGAGGGCAGCCTGAGTGCGTTTGGCAGCGCTTTCCACATCCGCCAGATCAACCATTCCTGCACCCGCGAGAAGGGCAGTGTGCGTGGCCTGCATTATCAAAATGCCAACGCACCGGAAGCCAAACTGATCACGTGCCTGCGCGGTGAGGTCTGGGATGTGGCGGTGGATCTGCGCCCGGACTCGGAGACGTTTTTGCACTGGCACGCCGAGCACTTGAAGGCGGGCGATGGCCGCAGCCTGTTGATTCCGGCCGGTTTCGCTCATGGCTTTCAGACGCTCACCGACGACGCCGAATTGCTCTATCTGCACAGCGCCGATTACGCGCCGGAGCACGAGGGCGGCTTGTCGGTGAACGATCCTCGGCTGGCGATTGCCTGGCCGTTGCCTGTCAATAATTTGTCAGCGCGCGATTCCAGCCATCCCGCGCTCGATCAACACTTTGCTGGAGTGCGTCTATGAATTGCCGTGGGTGCGCCGCACCGCTGAATCTGCCGCTGATCGACCTCGGTACTTCGCCGCCGTCCAACGCCTACGTGCATGCCGATCGTCTGGAACAGGCCGAGCAATGGGTCCCGCTCAAAGTCGCGGTGTGCCAGCAATGCTGGCTGGTGCAGACCGAGGATTACACCAGTGCCGACAGCCTGTTCGATGCCGAGTACGCCTACTTCAGTTCGTTCTCCAGCACTTGGCTGAATCACGCCGAGCGTTATGTCGCCGAGATGAGTGAGCGCTTCGGGCTTAACGCCGACAGTCGTGTCGTCGAGGTCGCCGCCAACGACGGTTACCTGCTGCAATACGTCGCCGCGCGCGGGATCCCGTGCCTGGGCGTCGAGCCGACTCGCAGTACCGCACAGGCTGCACGCGAGAAAGGCCTGGAAATTCGCGAGCTGTTCTTCGGCCGCGACACCGCCACGCAATTGCGCAACGAAGGCTGGAGCGCCGACCTGATGGCGGCCAACAACGTGCTCGCCCATGTGCCGGACATCAACGATTTCCTCGCCGGCTTCGCGACGCTGCTCAAGCCGACCGGCGTCGCCACTTTCGAGTTTCCGCAACTGCTGACGCTGATGGCTGGCGCGCAGTTCGACACGCTGTATCACGAACATTATTCCTACCTGTCGCTGACCGCCGTGCAGACCCTGTGCGAGCGCAATGGCCTGGAAGTGTTCGACGTCAGCCAGTTGAGCACTCACGGCGGCTCGCTGCGCGTATTCGTGCAGCGCAAGGACGGCCAGCGCCGCGCTGTTCTCCCGGCAGTTCAGCAACAACTGCAGGCCGAACTCGCTGCCGGGATAAAAACCCCTGATTACTACGCGACCCTCGCGCCTGCTGCCGAACGCATCAAACATGACCTGCTGCGCTTCTTGTTGCAGGCCAAAGCCGACGGCAAACGTGTGGTCGGTTACGGCGCGGCGGCCAAGGGCAATACCTTGCTCAACTACGCCGGAGTCAAAGCGGATCTGCTGTCCTGGGTGGCCGATGCCAACCCGCACAAACAGGGCAAGTTCTTGCCGGGCAGTCGCATCCCGATTGTTGCGCCAGCGCAGATCGACATTGAGCAACCGGACTACGTGCTGGTGCTGCCCTGGAACCTGCTGCACGAAGTCAGTCAGCAACTGGCGCAGGTGCGTCAGTGGGACGGGCGCTTCGTCATCGCCGTGCCTGAGTTGAAAGTGCTGTGAAAGTTCTGGTCACTGGCGCCACAGGCTTTGTCGGTCGGCATCTGGTTGCTGCATTGCTTGAGCGCGGCTGCGAAGTCCGCGCGGTGGCGCGCAACGCAGAAACCGCGCAGGGCATGCCATGGATCAACCACGTCGAATTCGTCGCGGCAGACATTCACGCTGCCGACCTGAATGTCGTCGCGCTGACCGAAGGCATCGACGCGCTGGCGCATCTGGCCTGGCCGGGGTTGCCGAACTATCGGGCGCTGTTTCATTTCGAGCACAACCTGATGGCCGATTACCGCTTTATCAAAAACGCGATAGAGGCGGGCGTGTCGCAGGTGCTGGTGACCGGCACCTGCTTCGAATACGGCATGCAGAGCGGTCCGCTCAGCGAGTCAACCGAGCCACGGCCGAGCAATCCCTACGGTCTGGCCAAACATACGCTGCACCTGTTTCTGCAGAATTTGCAGCAGGAGCAACCGTTCACCCTGCAATGGGCGCGCTTGTTCTATCTGCACGGCGAAGGGCAGAACCCCAACAGCCTGTTGGCCGCGCTGGACCGGGCAATCGATAGCGGCGAGGCGTCGTTCAACATGTCGGCCGGTGAGCAGTTGCGAGATTTCCTCGCGATTGAAACCGCCGCGAGTCATCTCGCCGCGATCCTCCATCAGCGCGAGTTCGACGGCGTGATCAACTGCGCCAGCGGCCATCCGGTGTCGGTGCGTGCGCTGGTCGAACAGCGCTTGCGTGAGCGTGGCGCAACCCTGGCTCTGAACCTCGGCCATTACCCGTATCCGACCCACGAACCGCTGGCGTTCTGGGCCGTCACCGAGCGCTTGCAACAGTTATTGGGAGAGTCGCCATGAGGCACGAGTTGTACCGGGCCACCGGCCTGCCGGTATTGCAGAACCGCACTTTCGCCGATGCCGAATCGGCGCGGGCCTCGGCCAGCGCCGACATGCTGCTGGTTCAGGACGAGCGCAGCGGTCTGGTTTTCAACGCCGCGTTCGATGCCGACAAGCTCAGTTATGACGCCGACTATCAGAACGAGCAGGCGCACTCCGGCCAGTTCCAGCAACACCTGCGCGATGTCGAAGGCATCATCGGCAAGCACTTCAAGGGCCAGGAGCTGATCGAGGTCGGCTGCGGCAAGGGCTACTTTCTCGAGCTGCTCAAAAGCCTTGGCTATTCGATTACCGGCATCGACCCGGCTTATGAAGGCGAAAACCCCGAGGTGATCAAGGCCCCGTTTACGCGCGGCCTCGGCCTGGCGGCAGATGCCATTGTGCTGCGTCATGTGCTGGAGCACATCGAAGACCCGGTGAGCTTTCTGGCCGTGATCGCCGAGGCCAATCAGGGCGGGCAGATCTATATCGAAGTGCCGTGCCTGGACTGGATCCTCGAGCACAAGGCCTGGTTCGACCTGTTCTACGAACACGTCAATTATTTCCGCCTCGATGACCTGCGCCGGATGTTCGGCACGGTGCACGAGGCCGGGCATCTGTTCGGCGGCCAATATCTGTACATCGTCGCTGATCTGTCGACGTTGCGCCTGATACCCGAACAACCGGTGCCGCGCCTGACTCTGCCTGAAGATTTCAGCGCCAGCCTCGACCGCGCTGTGCAGATCATCCGCTCGGCGCCTGCGCAGGGTTCGGCGATCTGGGGTGCCTCGTCCAAAGGCGTGATCTATTCGCTGTACCTGCAACGCGCCGGCGTTGCGGTCGATCGCGTAGTCGATATCAACCCGGCCAAGCAGGGGCGTTATCTGCCGCTGAGCGGTGCGCGCGTGTCCTCGCCGCAAGAGGCCATGGATGCGCTGCCGGAAGGCGCGCACCTGTTTGTGATGAATTCCAATTACCTCGAAGAGATCAAGCGGATGACCGGTGGACGCTACGTCTATCACGCCGTCGACAGCGCTTCGTTTCAGTGACCCTTGAGATGACCAACATGACCGACAACAGCATCAACCAAGCCTTCGAAGCCGAGTGCCGCGAGCAGATCGCCCAGCAAGGTGACGACCCGAAACTGACCGGCCTGGCCCGGGATTTCTTCAACGAATCGGCCAAGCACAAATACAGCTACCACTTCTCGTGGATGGGCCGCCCGATCATCCAGCTGCCGCAAGACATGATGGCCATGCAGGAGATCATCTGGCAGGTCAAGCCGGACCTGGTTATCGAGTGCGGCATTGCCCACGGCGGTTCGATCATCTACTACGCCTCGCTGCTCGAGCTGCAAGGCCACGGCGAAGTGCTCGGCATCGACCTCGACATTCGTCCGCACAACCGTGAAGCCATCGAAAGCCACCCGATGGCCAAGCGCATCAAGATGATCGAAGGCTCAAGCATCGACCCGGCCATTGCCGCTCAGGTGCAGGCCGCCGCCAAAGGCAAGAAAGTCATTCTGGTCCTCGACTCCAATCACACCCACGATCACGTGCTCGAAGAGCTGCGCCTCTACGCGCCGCTGGTGTCGGTCGACAGCTATTGCGTGGTCATGGACACCGTGGTTGAAGACATGCCGGCCGATTTCTTCCCGGATCGTCCATGGGGCCCGGGCGACAACCCGAAAACCGCCGTGTGGAAGTACCTGGAAGAGAACCAGGACTTCGAAATCGACCAGCAATTGCAGAACAAACTGCTGATCACCGTGGCGCCGGACGGCTACCTGCGTCGCGTTCGTTAATTCGCAACATTTACCCAGAGTTGTTTCGGCGAGTCGCCGGTTGTGGAGAGAAGTTATGCAAGGCAAGTACAGTTCTGAACTGACGCTACCGCTAGATGAGCTGTTGACGGTGGTGCTCATTACCCACAACCGACCGGCGTTCCTGCGTCGGGCTGTGAAGTATTACAGCGACTTGCCCTGCAAGATCATGGTGCTCGACTCCTCGCCGGAACGTCCGGAAGGCGATTTTTCCGCCGTCGATTACCATCATGTGCCGCAATTCGCGTACTGGGGGATGCAGGCCAAACTGGCCTATGGTGTCGAGCAACTGACCACGCCGTACATGGTGCTGGCGGCCGATGACGACTTCATCCTGCATGATTCATTGGCCGAATCCGTGGGTTTCCTGCAGGTCAATCCGGATTACGGCATGTGCCACGGCTACTGCCTGATGTACCTGACGCTGGCCGGTGGCGTCAGCTACTACCGCCGCGACAAAAAGGTCCAGGAAGACTACTGCTCTGAACAGGCTCAGGAGCGGGTCATCGATTACATGAGCCAGTACATCCCGCCGTTCTATGCGGTGACCCGTACTGATCTGATGAAGACCTGGCACTCGGCATTGCCACCCGGCACCAGCTTCCAGTGGCAGGAAATCGGCCATGTCTATTTCCTGCTGGCCAGTGCCAAAGCACGGATTCTGCCGATCCCTTATGTGGTTCGGGAGATCAACTACGGTGCCTCCGAGCACAGCACCGAGGTGTATCACTCGCTGACTTACGTCGATGCCAAATCGGTCGCCGAGCGTGAAGCCTTTGCCGAGTTCCTTGCCGCGCTGCCAACCCAGATCAAAGGGCTGAACGCCGAGCAGGGCAAAGCGCTTGCCCTGCAAAGCTTCGAGGCAATGGTCGACAGCCTGCAATCGAATCGAGCGCTGACCGCGGAACTGATCATCCAGTCCACCTGGAATCAGGAGCTCAAGTACCCGGATCGTCGTTTCGGGCCTTTGCAGTACGTGGAAATGCCGTTCTACAACGAGGCATTTTTCGACCGCCTGGCGCAGTTCGAATTCATGCTGCACGCCATGCCGGCGGGGCGCATCCAGCTTGAAGGCCTGGAGGGCGTCTGGACCCGTCAGGCGCACTTGCTGCAAGCACGCAACAACGACACGCCGGAAAGCGTTCTCGACCGTTTGTGGCAGGCTCACGATCTCAATGCGTTCAATCGCACCGTGGTCAAGCGGCTGGCGGCTCAACTGACATCGATGGGCCAAGCCGAAGAGGCGCAAGCGATGCAGGCCTGGATCGAGCGTCTCGAAGCGTTGACCGTCGATGACCATCATGCGGTCATGGACAAGATGCAGTCCGGTCGCCTGCTCAACTGGCTGGCCGCACGTGCGCCCGGCGCTCACCTCGAGGCAATCGGCCAACATCTGGCGGTGAATGGCGGCGGGCCGCAGTTCGGCATTTTTCTGCTGGATCTGGACGACGACATCGACAAGCTTCAGGTGTCTCTCGACAGCTTGCTGGAAGGGCAGTGCAAGGCCTTCCGCATTGTCGTGTTCACCACCGGCGAAGCGCCCGCCGCGACCACGGCGCAGAACACCCTGCATTTTGTCCGAGTGACCGCGGGCAATCTGATCGACAAGCTCAATCAAAGCGCTCGTCAATCGCCGTGTGACTGGCTGCTGTTGGCTGAAGCCGGTGATGAGTTCACTGCCAGCGGATTGTTGCGCGCCAGCCTGGAGTTGATGAACGCCGGCGATTGCCGCGCGGTATCCACCGACGAAATCCAGCGTCAGGAAAACGGTGCCCTGACCGACGTATTCCGGCCGGGCTTCAACCTTGATCTGCTGCTGAGCCTGCCAACGCTGATGGCGCGGCACTGGCTGGTACGGCGCGATGCGCTGGTCGAAATCGGCGGCTATCGCGCTGATTTCAGTCAGGCACTGGAGCTCGATGTGCTGCTGCGTCTTATCGAAGAACACGGCCTCAACAGCCTGGCTCACCTCGACGAGCCGCTATTGATCAGCCAGGCACCAGAGCTGGTCGAGAATGCTGACGAGCGCCTGGCGCTGCTGCGCCATTTGGGCAATCGCGGTTACAAGGGCAAAGTGACGTCAGCGGTCCCGGGGGTTTACCAGATCGACTACCACCACAGTGATCGTCCGCTGGTGTCGATCATTATTCCGGCGGGCAGCGATCTGGCGGTGCTGCAACGTTGCCTTGAAGGTGTGTTGCTGCGTACCCGTTACCATCACTATGAAGTGCTGATCGCCGCCACTGCGGATCAGACGGCTGAGATCAATGACTGGCTCGGGACTTACAAGCACTCCAGAGTGCAGGTGCTGCGTACTGATCGGACGTTGAGCGCAGCAGGATTATTCAACGCGGGCAGTCGTCAGGCGCGTGGCGAGTACCTGGTGCTGCTCGCCGCCGATGCGGAAGTGGTCAATCCGAACTGGCTCGACTCTTTGCTCAACCATGCTCTGCGTCCGGAGGTCGGCGTGGTCGGGCCAAAACTGATCGACCGTGATCGCAAGATCAGCCAGGCGGGATTGATCCTGGGCATGAATGGCGGGGTCGATTCGCCCTTCGTCGGTGAAGATCACGATGCCGACGGTTACCTGCACCGCTTGGCGGTGGAACAGAACTACTCGGCGGTATCGAGCGTGTGCCTGATGGTCCGCAAAGAGTTGTACGAGGCGCTCGGCGGTCTGGACGAAAGCACATTTGCCGAAGGCTTCAGCGATGTCGATCTGTGCCTGAGCGCCGGGCAAGCCGGTTATCTGACGGTATGGACTCCGGCGGTGCAAGTCATCCATCAGGGCGGTATGCCTGACGCCCCGCAAGCGCTGCTGGCCCTGCGCGAAAAATGGCCGGCGGCATTCGTTCAGGATCAGGCCTACAACGCGAACCTGAGCCTGAAGGGCAAAGGCTTCGTGCTCGATGACAATGCTTCACTGGACTGGGCACAGTTGCTCGCTTAAGCCTGGCGACAGGGACGGAATTGAAAAAATGTTCAACGGTAAATCGATCTTCATCTCCGGCGGCACCGGCTCGTTCGGGCGCAACTTCATCCGTCGCTTGCTGGAGCAATACCAGCCCAAGCGTGTGGTGGTGTTCTCCCGCGACGAGCTGAAACAGTACGAGATGCAGCAGACCTTCAATGCGCCGTGCATGCGTTATTTCATCGGTGACGTGCGTGACGCCGACCGCTTGCGTCAGGCCATGCGCGGCATCGATTACGTGGTGCATGCCGCCGCGCTAAAGCAGGTGCCGGCGGCGGAATACAACCCGACCGAATGCATCCGCACCAACGTCAACGGCGCGGAAAACATCATCGCCGCTGCGATCGATAACGGCGTAAAGAAAGTCGTCGCGCTGTCCACCGACAAGGCGGCCAGCCCGATCAATCTGTACGGCGCGACCAAGTTGCTCTCGGACAAATTGTTCGTCGCCGCCAACAACATTGCCGGCGAGCAGCAGACCCGTTTCGCCGTGGTGCGCTACGGCAACGTCGCCGGTTCGCGCGGCTCGGTAGTGCCGTTCTTCAGCAAGCTGATCGCTGACGGCGCGCAAGAATTGCCGATCACCGACGAGCGCATGACGCGGTTCTGGATCACCCTCGACCACGGCGTACAGTTCGTGCTCGACAGCTTTGCGCGGATGCACGGCGGCGAAGTGTTCGTGCCGAAGATTCCGTCGATCCGCATCGTCGATCTGGCGCGCGGCATGGCTGAACATCTGCCGCACAAGAACGTCGGCATCCGTCCCGGCGAGAAGCTGCATGAGTTGATGGTGCCGCTGGACGATGCGCGCATGACTCTGGAGTTTGAAGACCATTACACGATTCAGCCGTCGATTCGTTTTACCAGCGTCGACGTCGATTTTGCCGTCGATAAACTTGGCGAACGTGGGCGTGCGGTGGGCGAGGATTTCGAGTATCGCTCGGACACCAACCCGCATTTCCTTTCAGTGGGGCAGATCGCCGATCTGCACGCGAAGCTGTCGGTATGATTCCTTACGGTCGGCAGAGCCTTGATCAGGCGGACATCGATGCGGTGGTCGAGGTGCTGCAATCGGACTGGCTGACCCAGGGGCCGACCATCGAGCGCTTCGAGCAGGCCATGGCCGCGCGCTGTCAGGCGGATTTCGCCGTGGCGGTGTGCAATGCAACGGCGGCGCTGCACATTGCTTGTCTGGCCGCTGACCTGGGGCCGGGCGATCGCTTGTGGACCTCGCCAAACACCTTTCTTGCCTCGGCCAATTGCGGGCGTTATTGCGGCGCTGATGTTGATTTCGTCGACATCGATCCGCTGACCTGGAACCTCGATGCCTTTGCCCTTGAAGCAAAGCTCGAACAGGCCGAACGCGATGGCACGCTGCCGAAAGTCCTCGTCGCCGTCGCGTTCTCCGGGCAGAGCTGCGATATGCGCAAGATTGCCGACCTGGCGGTGCGCTACAACTTCACCGTGATCGAAGACGCCTCGCACGCGGTGGGCGCCAGCTACGCCGGGCGTCCAGTCGGTTGTGGCGACTTCGCGGCGATGACGGTGTTCAGTTTTCACCCGGTGAAAATCATTACCAGCGCCGAAGGCGGCATGGTCCTGACCAATCGCCCGGTGCTGGCCGAACGTCTTCGACGCCTGCGCAGCCACGGCATGACCCGCGATCCCGAGCACATGACCGAGCCGAGCCACGGGGCGTGGTATTACCAGCAGATCGAGCTGGGTTTCAATTACCGGATCACCGATCTGCAGGCGGCGCTGGGTCTGTCGCAAATGCGCAAGCTGGATGAGTTTGTCGCACGTCGCCGGGAACTGGCCGCACGTTACGATCAGTTGCTTGCCTACCTGCCGCTGACCTTGCCGAGCGCGCAGCCCGAGGCCGAATCAGCGTGGCATTTGTACGTGGTGCGCTTGCAGACCGAGCGCTGCAACCTCAGTCATCGCCAGGTGTTCGAAGGTTTGCGCGCCGCCAGCATCGGCGTGAATCTGCACTATATTCCTGTGCATCTGCAGCCGTACTATCGCGAGCTGGGTTTTGCCGAGGGCGACTTTCCCGAGGCTGAGCGCTATTACGCCGAGGCGATCAGCTTGCCGCTGTTCCCTTTGCTCAGCGAGGCACAACAGGATCAGGTGGTCGAGCAACTGCGTCGGCTGCTGCTTGAGGAGTAAGGCACCGTGAGCTGCGTCGCGATCATCCCCGCCCGTGGTGGCAGCAAGCGCATCCCGCGCAAGAATCTCAAACCGTTCGACGGCGTACCGATGATCGTCCGCTCGATTCGCACGGCGCTGGAGTCAGGGCTGTTCGAGATGGTTGCAGTCAGCACTGACGATGAGGAAATTGCCGACGTAGCGCGGGCAAATGGCGCCGAGGTGCCGTTCATGCGACCGGCTGATCTTGCCGATGATTTCACCGGCACCGCTGCGGTGATCGTGCATGCCTTGCAGCAATTGCCGACGTTCGATTACGCCTGCTGCGTGTACGCGACCGCGCCGTTGTTGCAGGCGCGTTATCTGCGTCAGGGTCTGGATTTGCTCAAGCAGCATCCGCACAAGTCGTTTGCCTTTTCGGTGTGCGGCTTCGGTTTCCCGGTGCAGCGCGCACTGACCCTCGACGAGGAGGGCGCCTTGATGTCGCTTTATCCGGAATATCGCACCACCCGTTCGCAGGATCTGCCCGAAGCGTTTCAGGATGCCGGGCAGTTTTACTGGGGCCGCAGCGAAGCGTGGTTGCGCGGCGAGACGCTGTTCTCGCCAGCGAGTCTGCCGGTGATCCTGCCGCGTCATCTGGTCCAGGACATCGACACCCCCGAGGACTGGAAACGCGCCGAATACCTTTACGCGGCGCTCAAGGCCGGCGGAGAACTGCAATGAGGGTGCTGATCCGCGCCGACGCCTCGCCAACCATCGGCAGCGGCCACATTGCCCGCTGCGTGACTCTGGCGCGGGTGCTGCGCGGGCAGGGCAGTCATGTCGCATTCGCCTGTCGGCGTTTGCCCGGGCATCGACTCGAAGCCTTGAGTGCCGAGGGCTTCGAGACCTTTGCGCTGCCCGAGCGCTATCGTGACGAAGACCCGCTGCAGGCTATCGAATCGATGTTGCCGTGGCAGTTCGATATTGATGCACTGGGCCTGCTGCTGGACGGGCAGGCACCGTTCGACTGGATCATCACCGACCATTACGGCCTCGATCATCACTGGCAAACCGCCGCCCGGCGCTGGGCGCATCGAATCGCCGCCGTGGATGATCTGGCCACGCGGCGTTACAGCGTCGATCTGCTGCTCAATCAGAACCTCTCGGGCTTGAGTGAAAACTACGCGGCGCTGCTGCCGCCAGGCTGTCGCACCTTGCTCGGCCCGCGCTACGCCATGCTGCGCGAAGAATTCAACTGCGATGCCATCGAGATCAAACCGAAGGCCCGGCGTGTGCTGGTGAATTTCGGCGGTTTCGACGCGGCGAGGCAGACTCATCATGCGATGCTGGCGCTGGCTGATTTCACTGAGTTGCAGGTGGACTTCGTCGCTGGCGCCGACAACCCGGCGTGGACGCAGATGCAAGCGTTGGCCGAGACGCGACCGAACTGGCGCCTGCACAGTTTCGTCAGCGATTTCCATCAGCGCATGACTGAGGCCGATCTGTTTATCGGCGCCGGCGGTGGCACCAGTTGGGAGCGCGCGGCGTTGGGTTTGCCGACGATCTGCATCGCCGTGGCGAACAATCAGCAGGCCAACGGCGAAGTCATGGCCGCTGCCGGTGCGCATGTGTTCATGGGCGGCCGCGAGCAGGTCAGCGTCGAGCAGTTGCGTGATGCGGTCGGCTTCGTCGTGAACAATCATTTTCTACGCCGCAGCCTCGCCGAGCGCTCGCGGCAACTGGTCGACGGGCGCGGTGCCGCACGCGTCGCGGCGGCGCTGGCCGGCGCGGTGCTGAAACTGCGCCCGGCAACCCAGGACGATGCGCAGTTGCTGTTCGATGGACGCAATGCCGAAGCAGTGCGGCGCTGGTCGCTGGAAACCGGCGTTATCGATTGGGTGCAGCATCTGCACTGGCTGACGGCGAGTCTGCGCAATCCGCAGCGGCTGCTGCTGATTGCCGAGGCGGACGACGGCCCGGTCGGGGTGCTGCGTTACGACTTGCGCGGGTTTGAAGCCGAAGTCTCGATTTATCTGCTGGAGGGGCGCTTCGGCCTCGGTTGGGGCCGGGCAGTGCTCAGCCGTGGCGAAGCGTTTGTCGCTGCGCACTGGCCGCAATTGACACGCATCACTGCGCGAGTCATGCCCGCCAATCAGTCTTCATTGAAAGTTTTTCGCGACGCCGGATTCATCCAGGAAACCTGTGCGTTCAGCCGTGTTTTGAAGGATCACCCGCATGTCTAGTTTCAAGATTGGCCACCACACCATTGGTGCCGATGCGCCGCCGTTCATCATTGCCGAGATGAGCGGCAACCATAACCAGTCTCTCGACGTCGCTTTGCAAATCGTCGAGGCGGCGGCCAAGGCGGGAGCGCATGCCTTGAAGCTGCAAACCTACACCGCCGAAACCATGACCCTGGATTTGGCTGAAGGTGAATTCTTCATCAAGGATCCGGGCAGTCTGTGGGCCGGCACGTCGCTCTACGATCTCTACGAAAAAGCCCACACACCGTGGGAGTGGCACGCGCCGATTTTTGCTCGGGCCAAGGAGTTTGGGATGCTCGCGTTCTCGACGCCGTTCGATGACAGCGCGGTGGATTTTCTCGAAAGCCTTGAAGTGCCGGCGTACAAGATTGCCAGTTTTGAAAACACCGATCTGCCGTTGATCCGTCGAGTGGCAGCGACCGGCAAACCACTGATCATCTCCACCGGCATGGCCAGCATCGCCGAACTGGATGAAACCGTGCGTGCCGCCCGCGAGGCCGGCTGCAAGGATCTGGTGTTGCTCAAGTGCACCAGCACTTATCCGGCCACGCCACTCAACAGCAATGTGCGCACGATCCCGCATCTGCGCGAGCTGTTTGGTTGCGAGGTGGGGCTGTCAGATCATTCGATGGGCGTTGGCGTGTCGGTGGCGGCGGTGGCGCTGGGCGCGACGGTGGTGGAGAAACACTTCACCCTTGATCGTTCGGCCGGTGGTGTCGACGCGAGTTTTTCCCTTGAGCCTGCGGAGCTGGCCAGTCTGGTCGTCGAAACAGAGCGTGCCTGGCAGGCCATGGGCCAGGTGCATTACGGCGTCACCGAGGCCGAGCGCAAGTCGCTGGTCTATCGCCGTTCGCTGTATGTCACCGCTGACATGGCTGCCGGTGAAGCCTTTACCGGGGACAATCTGCGCGCCATTCGTCCCGGCCTCGGCCTGCCGCCCAAGCACACCGATGCCGTCCTCGGACGCCGCGCGCGCACCGCAATCAAGCGTGGCACGCCGTTGGATTGGTCGCTGATCGAATAAGCCAATCTGCCATCGATTCGGCAAAATAGCGTGACCTGCGAGTCATAACGCGCATCTTCACTGTATTGTATTGACCGGGGAGATGGCGCCTGGCCCGTTTTGCGGTTCCAGTGATAGCCCTTTGCGCTTCCCGTGGCTGCCCGTTGTGGCGGCCGTTTTCTGTTTGTCGGCGCCCCTCGAATCCTTGCGAGCGGTGGTTTTGGGCTGTTTTTTATTGGGAAGCCGTAATGATTGGCATAAAAAGCATTGCGAGCTACGTTCCTGTAGCCGGCGTGGACAATTACGCACAAGGTGCAAAATTCGAGAAGGATGAAGAGTTCATCCTGGGCAAGATTGGTTCGGCGTTCCTGCCGCGCAAAGACGCTGAGCAGGAAACTTCTGACCTGTGCGTGGAAGCGGCCAATGCGCTGTTTGCCAGCAATCCTGAACTGAAGCGTGAATCGATCGACGCGTTGATTGTCGTCACCCAGAACGGTGATGAAGAAGGCCTGCCGCACACAGCAGCAATCGTCCAGGACAAACTCGGCCTGCCGACCAATGTCGCAGCGTTCGATATCTCGTTGGGCTGCTCCGGTTATGTTTACGGCATCTACGCGATCAAGGGCTTCATGGAAGCCGCCGGCCTGAAGAATGGCCTGCTGATCACCGCTGACCCGTACTCGAAAATCGTTGACCCGGAAGACCGCAACACCACCATGTTGTTTGGCGATGCCGCCACCGCCACCTGGATGGGCGAAAACCCGACCTGGGCGCTGGGCAAGGCCAAGTTCGGCACCGACGGTTCCGGCGCACCGCATTTGAAAGTCAGCAACGGCGTGTTCTTCATGAATGGTCGTCAGGTCTTCAACTTCGCTCTGCTGAAAGTCCCGGCGCACTTGCACGAGTTGCTCGACGATTCCAATCTCAAGGCCGATGACATCGACGCATTCTGCATTCACCAGGGCAGCGCGGCGATTGTCGACGCCGTGGCGCGACGCTTCGAAGGCGAACCGGAGAAGTTCATCAAGGACATGGTCGAGACCGGCAACACCGTGTCGTCGAGCATTCCGCTGCTGCTGGAAAAACACGTCCTCGACTCTGACTGGCAGCGCGTTGCGCTGAGCGGTTTTGGTGTCGGTCTGTCGTGGGGCTCGGCGATCATCTATCGTCCGTAAGCCGCAGCAAAAACCTCTGATACAAAAATAGCGTTCAAGGTTAACCTTGAACGCTATTTTTTTGCCCGAGAAGGAGCGCGAGGCGCCATGAGCGAGTTTTTCCAAGCCAATGCCGAGGTGTTGCAACGGCGCTGGCCGGCGCTGTTCGAGCGATTGATGGCTGAAGACAGCGCGTCCGTGCAGGCCGAACTCGTGCAAGGACTGGGCTCGACGCTGAGCGTCGATGGCATTCAGCTCACCAGTCGCCATGATCGTCTGCATGAGGCGCAAATCCAGGCGGCGAGCCTGCCGGAAAAACCGCATGTTCACGTCTATGGCACTGGCCTCGGCGATTTGCCCGGTGTGCTGCTTGAGCGCGCAGGGCTGGAGCGTCTTTACGTGCACATTCTCAACGGCGCGCTGTTCGCGCTGGTACTGCAACTGCTCGATCAGCGCCAATGGCTGGAGGATCCTCGGGTCGAACTGTTTTACGCCGGTGATCACCCTGACTTCTTCACGCCATTCTTTGCCTTGCCGGCCGAGATGCTGCTGGCCGATGACTTCAATGCAAAGGTCCGCGACCGGCTGATCAATGAAGTACACCTGACATTCAACAATCGCGATTTCGATCCGCAGTCGCCAGAAATCCAGCAACGCTTGCAGGAATGTCTGCCGGTGCTGCTTGGCGATGACGATGTCGCGCAGTTATTCGGTAGCTGCGCCGGGCGCGAAGTCTACGTGATCGCCACCGGGCCGACACTGGAGCAGCATTTCGAACGTCTGGCGGCGATCCGTCAGCTTGCTGAGCGGCCGTTGTTCATCTGCGTTGATACGGCCTATCGGCCATTGCGTGAGCACGGCATCGAGCCTGATCTGGTGGTGAGCATCGATCAGCGCATCGGCTTTCGGCATCTGCCGTGCGAGGCGTCCGAGAACATTGCGCTGGTGTACTTGCCGATGAGCGATCCGCAGGTATTGAAGGCATGGAAGGGCAAGCGTTATGGCGGCTATTCGGCCAGCCCGATCTACAGCGACCTGCGAGAACAGTATCCACGTGGTGAGCTGCACGTCGGCGGTAGCGTGATCCATCCGGCGGTGGATCTCGCGGTAAAAATGGGCGCGAGCCGAATCACTCTGTTTGGCGCTGACTTCGCTTTCCCGATGAACAAGACCCACGCCGGTTGGGACGACGGCGATTTAGGCCCGCCGCTGGCCCAGGCGCGGCACTGGGTGCGCGATGGTCATGGTCAGCGCGTCAGCACTCAGCTGAATTTTCGCGGCTATCTATGTGTGCTTGAGCGTTATATCGCCGCGCATCCGCAGGTCGAGTTTCTCAACAGCAGCCGCGCCGGTGCATCGATTGCCGGGACCGCTTTCAATCCGGAGTTCGTGCAATGAGTGCGCTGAGTCAGTGTCAGGATCAGTGCCGCCAGTGTGCCGCTTTGTTTCGCCTTGGGCGCGATGTTGAAGCGGCGCTGACGATGGTCGATGTGTTCGAACAGGCCCAGCAATCTCTGTCGTCTGCCTCAGTGGATATCCAGCAAGCGTGGGCACAGGTGCTCACGCAAATGCTCGACTGTCAGGAGCGCCAGGACTGGTTGGGCCTGGCTGACTATATGGAATACGAACTGGTCGAATTGCTGGAAAGTGCCAGGCGCTGAACCGCTGCGCAGCGCTGGCCCGCGGCTTTGCGTTACAGGCGGTTTTATGACGTCATTTTTTCGCGCTGGATGTGCTGCTAAGTCTTTGTTTTCTCGGGGGTGGCGTGGTGATGGCAAAATTTTTTCAAAAAGCCCTCAAGCAACCTGCAAACCCGACGATAACTATTACGAAGGTTCTCTAGGCCATACCCGGCGGTTGCCAGGGCCGGAAGCCGCAGTACCCAACCAACGAGGAATTCGTCATGGCTTTAACAGTAAACACCAACACCACATCGTTGAACGTTCAGAAAAACCTGAACCGCGCTTCCGACGCTCTGTCCACCTCGATGCAGCGCCTGTCTTCCGGCCTGAAAATCAACAGCGCCAAAGACGACGCCGCTGGCCTGCAGATCTCCAACCGTATGTCCTCGCAGATCCGCGGTAACACCCAGGCCATCCAGAACGCCAACGACGGTATCTCCGTTGCCCAGACCGCTGAAGGCGCTCTGCAAGCTTCGACCGACATCCTGCAGCGTATGCGTGAACTGGCTGTTAAAGCTCGTAACGGTACCAACGGCACCGCTGACCAGACCGCTACCAACGCTGAATTCGCTCAGATGTCTGACGAAATCACCCGTATCTCGGCTGCTACCAACCTGAACGGCAAAAACCTGCTGGACGGTTCGGCTGGTACTGTGACCCTGCAAGTTGGCGCAAACACCGGTTCGGCTAACCACATCGACCTGGTACTGAGCTCCAAGTTCGACGCCGTCAGCCTGTCGGTAGGTAGCGGTACTGTAGTTCTGACCGGTACTTCGGGTACTGGTGCTGGTTCTGCTTCGCAGAACATCGACAACGCGATCACTGCAATCGACGCCGCTATCGCTGCAATCGGTGCAACCCGTGCCAGCCTGGGTGCTTCGCAAAACCGTCTGACCAGCACCATCTCCAACCTGCAGAACATCACTGAAAACACCACCGCTGCTCAGGGTCGTGTACAGGACACCGACTTCGCCGCAGAAACTGCTAACCTGACCAAGCAGCAGACTCTGCAGCAAGCTTCGACCTCCGTACTGGCTCAAGCCAACCAACTGCCTTCCGCTGTACTGAAGCTGCTTCAGTAATCCGGAACAAGTTTAGGCGGGGGAGTGCGCTTGTCGTGCTCTCTCGCTTTTTTACGTTAAGAGGTGATGGGCATGGACATGAGCGTAAAGCTTAACGTGTCTTATCCGGCTCCCAAGCCAGTGACACCGGTTGCTGACAAACCGTCAGAGCTGCCTAAAGTCCAAAAGACTGAAGCACCGGTCGCTGCCAAGGATCAGGATTCGGACGGCGCCAAGTTGAAGCTGGCGGTGCAAGAGATCGAAAAGTTCGTCCAGTCGATCAAGCGTAATCTGGAGTTCTCGATTGACGAGCATTCCGGCAAGGTCATCGTCAAGGTGATCGCGAGCGAGACGGGTGAAGTCGTTCGACAGATTCCTTCCGCCGAAGCCCTCAAACTGGCCGACAGCCTCGCCAATGCAAGTCATGTATTGTTCGACGCCAAGGTCTGATAAATGGCATGAATAGTGTTTGTTCGTTCTCAGGACGCGTGTAACGGTCAAAAGAATGGCAGCAATCTGAAGGGAGATGCACATGGCAAGTCCAATTTTACCGGGTTCCGGACTGGGTTCCGGCCTGGACATCGGCGCGATCGTGACCGCGCTGGTCAACGCCGACAAGTCTGCCAAGCAGACGCAGATCGATACCGCGACCAAAAGCAACAGCCTGAAGATTTCCGGCGTTGGTTCGCTGAAAAGTGCACTGGCGGCCTATCAGAAAGCGATGGGTGATCTGAACAAGGCAACAAGCCCGGCGTTTGCCGGTTTTACTGCAACCTCGGATACGCCAACTGTCGTCGGTGCCACTTCGGATAAAACCGCCGTGCCGGGTACTTACAGCGTAGTCGTGAAAAACCTGGCCACCGGCTCCAAAGTTGCCAGTGCCGCCTTTGCCGGCGGGGCCGCCAGTGCCATTCCGAGTGGTACTCTGAAAATCAGTCAGAATGGCATTGATTACAATGTCGCGATTCCGGCCAATGCCACCTTGCAGTCCACGCGCGATGCGATCAACACCGCGCAGTCCAGCAATGGCATTTCCGCGAACATCGTGACTGACAGTACCGGCGCCTCGCGTCTGGTACTGAGCTCCAACAAGACGGGCGCCGGCATGGACCTGCAGGTCAGCGGTATCGCCGGTCTCGAGATCGATGGCACCCAGAAGATGGGTGACAGTCCTGCGGCAGGGGCATCCGGTGCGGTCGGTGATGTGGCCAAGGACGCGAGCCTGACCATCGACGGACTGGCCGTTACCAGCAAGACCAACACCGTCACCGGTGCGATCAGCGGCATGACGCTGAATCTGGTCACTGCGAGTCCCGTCGTGGGCGGCGTGCCAACGCCGGCTACTGTATCGGTTGCGACCAATACCGCCGGCATCCAGACATCGCTGCAATCGTTCATCGATTCCTATAACACCCTGAAGAAAACCATCGACACCTTGTCCAAGGCAACGCCGGATGCCGATGGCAATCTGACCGTTTCGGCGGCGTTCACTGGTGACGCTCTGCCGCGTTCGTTGATGGCGGACGTGCGCGCTCAGTTGACAGATCCAGGGGCGGGCGGAGCAGGCCAATTGTCCGTGCTTTCACAGATGGGTGTGTTGACTGACAGTAAAACCGGTTTGCTGACGCTCGATACTGCAGTGTTCAACAAGCGTATGGAAATCCCAGGCATGGCTGGCCAGGTTCA
This sequence comes from Pseudomonas sp. LW8, assembly GCF_041956865.1. Taxonomy (NCBI): domain Bacteria; kingdom Pseudomonadati; phylum Pseudomonadota; class Gammaproteobacteria; order Pseudomonadales; family Pseudomonadaceae; genus Pseudomonas; species Pseudomonas sp. LW8. The sequence goes on from NZ_CP168138.1 coordinate 1,536,370, forward strand.
GCAGCTCTTCAGCGGCACCGACGCCAAGAATGGTCTGTTGGCGCGTATGACTGCGGCGGTTGATCCGTACGTCAAGACCGGTGGGCTGCTGGATCAGCGCAGCTCCAACTTGGCGAGTCTGACGAGCGGCTTGCAGAAGCAGCAGGCGGCGCTGGATCTGCGGGTTGCCAACCTGACGTCGACATTGACCGCCAAGTACAACGCCATGGACTTGCTGGTAGGGCAGATGAAGGCAACGGCGAGCAACATCACGTCGTTCTTCAGCTCGCTGAACGCTCAGCAGTCGGCGAAGTAACAGTCAGTAACGACAAAAACCCGGCTACGCTTTATCGGCGTGCGCCGGGTTTTTGTCTTTTGATCTAAAGTTTTCGGGCCGGTTGGCGATACACTGGTTATACGAGTCAACGTGGCAATGAGGTAGAACATGAACCCGATGTTAGCCCTTCGGCAGTACCAGAAAGTCGGCGCCCATGCGCAGACGTCCGAAGCGAGCCCGCACCGCCTGGTGCAAATGTTGATGGAAGGTGGCCTGGCCCGGATTGCGCAGGCCAAGGGCGCCATTGAGCGCAAGGATATTCCCGGCAAGTGCACGGCGATCAGCAAGGCCATCGGCATTGTCAGTGGCCTGCGTGAAGGTCTCGACCTTGAAAACAATGCAGAGGCACTGGCCGATCTGGATGGCCTGTACATCTACATGATGAAGCGCCTCGCCGAGGCGAACATCAGCAGCGATCCCCGTGTACTCGACGAAGTCGCCGGCCTGCTGACCACGGTCAAAGAAGGTTGGGACGCCATCGCGCCCGTGCCGGCTCCGCAGTTCTGAAGGAGATCACCATGAGTCTTGTATTGCAGCGAATTGCCGATACCCGTGAAGCGTTGGTCGGAGCATTGGCCGAACGAAACTGGGAAGCCATCGGCGAGCTGGATCTGGCTTGCCGTTCCTGCATGGAAGACGTCATGGCGGAAGCTTCGCTGGACGAAGTTGCGTTGCGCGATAACCTTGAAGAGCTGCTATTCGTCTACAAAGAGCTTCTCGAGGTGGCAATGGGCGAGCGGCAGGCGATAGCCAACGAGATGTCGCAGATCACCCAAGCGCAAAAGGCTGCAAAGGTTTACCATCTGTTTGGTTGATTAACCGTCAGTTGAACCAGAGATGTGCGCCATAAATTTGACTGTGCACGGTTTTTTGACTTAACTAGTGGCTATTATCAGATTTAGGGCGTCTACAGGCACAAGGTGTCCTGCAAGCGTCTCGCTTGCCCCATTTTTCGGGCATTGAGTTGACTAGGGAAGTTGCTATTGCATGTGGCGTGAAACCAAAATTCTGCTGATCGATGACGATAGCGTCCGCCGCCGCGACCTGGCGGTGATTCTAAATTTTCTTGGCGAAGAAAATTTACCCTGCGGCAGCCATGACTGGCAGCAGGCAGTCGGCTCTTTGTCGTCTAGTCGTGAAGTCATTTGCGTACTGATCGGGACCGTTAATGCTCCTGGCGCGCTTTTGGGCTTGCTAAAGACACTCGCAACCTGGGATGAGTTCCTTCCGGTTTTGTTAATGGGCGATAATTCTTCCGTTGACCTGCCTGAAGACCAGCGTCGTCGCGTGCTGTCAACCCTGGAAATGCCGCCCAGCTACAGCAAATTGCTCGATTCGCTGCATCGCGCCCAGGTCTATCGCGAAATGTACGACCAGGCCCGCGAGCGCGGCCGTCATCGCGAACCCAATCTTTTCCGCAGTCTTGTCGGCACCAGCCGTGCGATTCAGCACGTCCGGCAGATGATGCAGCAAGTGGCCGACACCGACGCCAGCGTGCTGATCCTCGGCGAGTCCGGCACCGGCAAGGAAGTGGTCGCGCGCAACCTGCACTATCACTCCAAACGCCGCGACGCGCCATTCGTGCCGGTCAACTGCGGGGCGATCCCGGCAGAGCTGCTGGAAAGCGAACTGTTCGGCCACGAGAAGGGCGCCTTCACGGGCGCGATCACCAGCCGTGCCGGGCGCTTTGAGCTGGCCAATGGCGGCACGCTGTTTCTCGACGAAATCGGCGACATGCCGCTGCCGATGCAGGTCAAGCTGCTGCGCGTATTGCAAGAGCGCACCTTCGAACGCGTGGGCAGCAACAAGACCCAGAGCGTCGACGTGCGCATCATTGCCGCAACGCACAAGAATCTCGAAAGCATGATCGAGATCGGCTCGTTCCGCGAAGACCTCTACTATCGCCTGAACGTGTTCCCGATCGAAATGGCGCCACTGCGTGAGCGCGTCGAAGACATCCCGCTGCTGATGAACGAACTGATCTCGCGCATGGAGCACGAGAAGCGCGGTTCGATCCGTTTCAACTCGGCGGCGATCATGTCGCTGTGCCGTCACGGCTGGCCGGGCAACGTCCGCGAACTCGCCAACCTGGTCGAGCGCATGGCGATCATGCACCCGTACGGGGTGATCGGCGTGGTCGAGTTGCCGAAGAAATTCCGCTACGTCGACGACGAAGACGAGCAGATGGTCGACAGCCTGCGCAGCGATCTGGAAGAACGCGTGGCCATCAACGGCCATACGCCGGACTTCAGCGCCAACGCGTTGCTGCCGCCGGAAGGTCTCGACCTCAAAGACTACCTCGGTGGCCTGGAGCAGGGCCTGATTCAGCAAGCGCTGGACGATGCCAATGGCATTGTCGCCCGTGCCGCTGAGCGTCTGCGCATCCGTCGCACAACCTTGGTCGAGAAGATGCGCAAGTACGGCATGAGCCGGGCCGGAGGAGACGAACAGGCGGATGATTGACGCCTGTTTTTCAAGCGCTTCATTTATAAGCGGTTTTTTTTAGGCACGGGTATTGCTACAGCCCTCGCAACGTTCCGTTTCACTGACGGTCAGCCAAGCGAGAGAGCCCAATGCCCCAAGCCGCCCAGATCTCTTCTGCCTCCAATATCGTGGGGCAACCCTCGTCCGTAGAGCAGGCAAGTCGTCAGGGACTTGAGCAGGCCTTCCAGCTGTTCAACCAGATGTCGAGCCAGCTGACCGACTCCTACAGCCTGCTCGAAGCGCGGGTCACCGAACTCAAGGGTGAGCTGGCCGTGGTCAGCGCCCAGCGCATGCAGGAACTGGCGGAAAAAGAACGCCTGGCCAATCGCCTGCAAAACCTCCTCGACCTGTTGCCCGGCGGCGTCATCGTCATCGACGGCCACGGTCTGGTGCGCGAAGCCAATCCGGCCGCGATCGATCTGCTCGGCTCGCCACTCGAGGGCGAACTCTGGCGCCATGTGATTGCACGCTGCTTCGCTCCCCGTGAAGACGACGGTCATGAAATCTCCTTGAAAAACGGTCGACGCCTGTCGATTTCCACCCGCTCGCTGGATGCCGAGCCGGGGCAGTTGGTGCTGCTCAACGACTTGACGGAAACACGTCATCTGCAAGACCAGTTGGCGCGCCACGAACGTTTGTCATCGCTGGGGCGCATGGTTGCCTCGCTGGCCCACCAGATTCGAACACCGCTGTCCGCCGCTTTGCTCTACGCCAGTCATTTGACTGAACAGCAACTGCCAGTGGAAACCCAGCAACGCTTTGCCGGCCGCTTGAAAGAGCGTCTGCACGAACTCGAACATCAAGTGCGCGACATGCTGGTGTTCGCTCGCGGTGAATTGCCGCTGACCGACCGCCTCACGCCCGGTGCCTTGATGCAGTCGCTGCAGGCTGCGGCGCTGACCCATGTGCAGGACCTGCCGATCCGCTGGCAGTGCGACAGCCATGCCGGTGAGCTGCTGTGCAACCGCGACACACTGGTCGGGGCATTACTGAATCTGATTGAAAACGCCATTCAGGCCAGCGCCGGCGAAGCGCGCCTGAAAGTGCATTGCTACACCAGAGGCAACACCCTGCGTCTGTGTGTCAGCGACAGCGGCAGCGGCATTGAGCCGACAGTTTTGGCGCGCCTCGGCGAGCCTTTTTTTACTACCAAAGTCACCGGCACCGGCCTCGGCCTGACCGTGGTCAAAGCGGTGGCCCGTGCGCATCAGGGAGAATTGACCCTGCGCTCGCGAGTCGGGCGCGGCACCTGCGCGCAGTTCAGCCTGCCACTGTTTTCCGCTGCACAGGGAGTTGAATAAACGTCATGGGCATCAAGGTGTTGCTGGTCGAGGATGACCGTTCGTTGCGCGAAGCGCTGGCCGATACGCTGCTCCTCGCCGGCCACGACTATCACGCCGTCGGCAGCGCCGAAGAAGCGCTGACGGCGGTCGCGCAGCAAGCTTTCAGCCTGGTGGTCAGCGACGTCAACATGCCGGGCATGGACGGTCATCAATTGCTTGCGTTGCTGCGCGCACGCCAGCCGCAATTGCCGGTACTGCTGATGACCGCCCATGGCGCGGTCGAGCGTGCGGTCGATGCGATGCGCCAAGGCGCGGCGGATTATCTGGTCAAGCCGTTTGAGCCCAAGGCATTGCTCGATCTGGTGGCGCGGCATGCGCTGGGCTGCATTGATGCAGGCGAAGCGGAAGGCCCCGTCGCCGTTGAACCGGCCAGTGCGCAGTTGCTTGAGTTGGCCGCACGGGTTGCGCGCAGTGATTCGACTGTCCTCATTTCCGGCGAGTCCGGCACCGGTAAAGAAGTGCTGGCGCGCTATATCCACCAGCAATCGCGACGGGCGAGCCAGCCGTTTATTGCGATCAACTGCGCGGCGATCCCCGACAACATGCTCGAAGCAACACTGTTCGGCCATGAGAAGGGCTCGTTCACCGGCGCCATCGCCTCGCAGGCCGGCAAGTTCGAGCAAGCGGACGGCGGCACCATTCTGCTCGATGAAATTTCCGAAATGCCCCTGGGTCTGCAAGCCAAGTTGCTGCGCGTCCTGCAAGAGCGGGAAGTGGAGCGAGTGGGCGCGCGCAAGCCGATCAGTCTGGATATTCGCGTGGTCGCCACGACCAATCGTGATCTGGCCGGCGAGGTGGCGGCGGGGCGTTTTCGCGAAGACCTGTTTTACCGCTTGTCGGTTTTCCCCTTGGCCTGGCGTCCACTTCGCGAGCGCACTGCCGATATCCTGCCGCTGGCGGAAAAATTGTTGGCCAAACACGTCAATAAAATGAAGCACGCAGCAGCGAAGCTGTCCCCCGAAGCTCAAGCTTGCCTGACCGCGTACCCGTGGCCGGGCAACGTGCGGGAGCTGGACAACGCCATTCAGCGCGCGTTGATTCTGCAGCAGGGCGGTTTGATTCAGCCGCAGGATTTCTGCCTGAGCGGTGCGGTGACATTTGCGCCGTTGCCGATCACGGCACCGGTGATCCGCGAGGTGGAAATCGAGGCGGATTCTTCCGGCGCGCTGGGCGATGACCTGCGCCGCCGGGAGTTTCAGATGATCATCGACACCCTGCGCGCCGAGCGTGGCCGCCGTAAGGAAGCTGCCGAAAAGCTCGGCATCAGCCCGCGCACCCTGCGCTACAAACTGGCGCAAATGCGCGATGCCGGGATGGATGTCGAAGGTTATCTGTTCGCCACCTGATCGATGCTGCAAAACATTCCAGATGCTTTTCTCAGGAGGGTGCCCACTAGCTGGCACCCTTGTTGCTAATACCTGTGTACCCGCCGAGTGAGTGTCAAAAAATTGCGGGCCGCCCAAGAGAGTAGACCATGAGCCAAGGTATTGAATTTAATCGGTTGATGATGGACATGCAGGCCATGAAAGTGGATGCCATGTCTGCGCGTAAATCGACTGCCGCTGTCCCTGAAATCGCGGGCAGCAGCTTTTCCGACATGCTCGGTCAGGCGATCAATAAAGTCAGCGATACCCAGCAGGCGTCGACTCAACTGGCCAACGCGTTCGAGATCGGCAAGAGCGGTGTCGACCTGACTGACGTCATGATTGCGTCGCAAAAAGCCAGCGTGTCGTTCCAGGCTCTGACCCAGGTGCGCAACAAGCTGGTCCAGGCTTACCAAGACATCATGCAGATGCCGGTTTAAGGGCGAAATAAGTCATGGCAGAAGCAGTCGCTGATAACGTTCCGGCCAAGGCCACCCCGATCGACGGCAAACCGCCGCTGTTCGGCCTGTCCTTTCTGGAAAACCTTTCCCAGATGACCGTGCTGCGTCAGGTCGGCCTGTTGGTCGGTCTGGCAGCGAGCGTGGCGATTGGCTTTGCCGTGGTGCTGTGGTCGCAGCAGCCGGATTACCGTCCACTGTACGGCAGCCTTGCCGGCATGGACGCCAAGCAGGTCATGGAAACCCTGGCCGCCGCTGACATCCCTTACAACGTAGAACCCAATTCCGGCGCCTTGCTGGTCAAGGCCGACGACCTGTCCCGTGCGCGGATGAAACTCGCTGCCGCTGGTGTCACTCCCAGCGACGGCAACATCGGTTTCGAAATCCTCGACAAGGAACAGGGTCTGGGCACCAGCCAGTTCATGGAAGCGACCCGTTATCGTCGCGGCCTCGAAGGCGAACTGGCGCGGACCATCTCCAGCCTGAACAACGTCAAGGGTGCACGCGTGCACCTGGCGATTCCGAAGAGTTCGGTGTTCGTCCGTGACGAGCGCAAACCAAGCGCTTCGGTACTGGTCGAGCTGTACAGCGGGCGTTCGCTGGAGCCGGGTCAGGTGGTGGCGATCATCAACCTGGTGGCGACTTCCGTGCCCGAGTTGAGCAAATCGCAGATCACCGTCGTCGATCAGAAGGGCAACCTGCTCTCCGATCAGGCGGAGAACTCGGAAATGACCATGGCCGGCAAGCAGTTCGATTACAGCCGCCGCATGGAAAGCATGCTCACCCAGCGCGTGCACAACATTCTGCAACCGGTACTGGGCAACGATCGCTACAAGGCTGAAGTCTCCGCCGACGTCGATTTCAGTGCCGTCGAATCGACCGCCGAGCAGTTCAACCCGGACCAACCGGCGTTGCGCAGCGAGCAGTCGGTCAACGAACAACGCACCGCCAGCAATGGCCCGCAAGGTGTGCCGGGTGCCCTGAGCAACCAGCCGCCGGCGCCTGCCTCGGCGCCGCAGACCACCGGTGGCACCGCCGCACCGGCCGGGATGATCCAGCCGGGTCAGCCACTGGTTGACGCCAACGGTCAGCAGATCATGGACCCGGCCACCGGCCAGCCGATGCTCGCGCCGTACCCGGCGGACAAGCGTCAACAATCGACCAAGAACTTCGAACTCGACCGTTCGATCAGCCACACCAAGCAGCAGCAGGGCCGTCTCAATCGCCTGTCGGTGTCGGTGGTGGTCGACGATCAGGTCAAGATCAACCCGGCCAACGGCGAAACCAGCCGTGCGCCGTGGAGCGCCGACGAATTGGCGCGCTTCACCCGTCTGGTGCAGGACGCCGTCGGTTTCGACGCCAGCCGTGGCGACAGCGTCAGCGTGATCAACATGCCGTTCTCCGCCGAGCGCGGCGAAGTGATTGCCGATATTCCGTTCTACTCCCAGCCTTGGTTCTGGGACATCGTCAAACAAGTGCTGGGTGTGCTGTTCATCCTCGTACTGGTGTTTGGTGTGCTGCGTCCGGTGCTCAACAACATCACCGGCGGTGGCAAAGGCAAGGAGCTGGCCGGTCTGGGCAGCGACGTGGAACTCGGTGGCATGGGCGGCCTGGACGGCGAACTGGCCAACGACCGCGTGAGCCTCGGTGGTCCGCAGAGCATTCTGTTGCCGAGCCCGAGCGAGGGTTATGACGCGCAGCTGAATGCAATCAAGAGTCTGGTAGCTGAAGACCCGGGTCGCGTGGCTCAGGTCGTGAAAGAGTGGATTAACGCAGATGAGTGATAACAGAGCCGCCACCGTCAAACTGACCAAGGTCGACAAAGCCGCGATTCTGCTGCTGTCCCTGGGTTCGACCGATGCTGCGCAAGTGCTGCGCCACATGGGACCCAAAGAGGTTCAGCGCGTCGGCGTGGCCATGGCGCAGATGGGCAACGTCCATCGCGAACAGGTCGAGCAGGTGATGAGCGAGTTCGTCGACATCGTCGGCGATCAGACCAGCCTCGGCGTCGGATCCGACGACTACGTACGCAAGATGCTCACCCAGGCCCTGGGCGAAGACAAGGCCAACGGCCTGATCGACCGCATCCTGCTCGGTGGCAACACCAGCGGCCTCGACAGCCTGAAATGGATGGAGCCGCGCGCAGTCGCTGACGTCATCCGTTACGAACACCCGCAGATCCAGGCAATCGTGGTCGCGTACCTCGACCCGGATCAGGCCGGTGAAGTGCTCGGCAACTTCGACCATAAAGTGCGTCTGGACATCATCCTGCGCGTCTCGTCGTTGAACACCGTGCAACCGGCCGCCTTGAAAGAACTCAACCAGATTCTCGAGAAACAGTTCTCCGGCAACTCGAACGCCTCGCGCACCACCCTGGGTGGCATCAAGCGTGCGGCCGACATCATGAACTTCCTCGACAGCTCGATCGAAGGCCAGCTCATGGACTCGATCCGCGAAGTCGACGAAGACCTGTCCGGTCAGATCGAAGACCTCATGTTCGTGTTCAACAACCTTGCCGACGTCGACGACCGTGGCATTCAGGCGCTGTTGCGCGAAGTCTCTTCCGATGTGCTGGTGCTGGCCCTCAAGGGCTCGGACGAGGGCGTCAAGGAAAAGATCTTCAAGAACATGTCCAAGCGTGCCGCCGAACTGTTGCGCGACGACCTCGAGGCGAAAGGCCCGGTGCGCGTCAGCGATGTCGAAACCGCGCAGAAGGAAATTCTCACCATTGCCCGTCGCATGGCCGAAGCCGGCGAGATCGTGCTCGGTGGCAAGGGCGGCGAGGAAATGATCTAAGCCCATGGATAAGCCTGACGAGTCTGTGACGGATCTGATCCGCGCCCGCGATGTTCGTGGTTTCGAATCCTGGGCGCTGCCCAGCTTCGACCCGCCGAAACCGGAACCCGAGCCGGAGCCGGAACCCGAACCGCCGGAAATGGAAGAAGTGCCGCTGGAAGAAGTCCAGCCACTGACCCTGGAAGAACTCGAAAGCATCCGTCAGGAGGCTTACAACGAGGGCTTCGCCATTGGTGAAAAGGAAGGTTTTCACAGCACCACGCTGAAGGTGCGTCAGGAGGCTGAAACAGCGCTGGCGGCGAAAATCGCCAGCCTTGAGCTGCTGATGGCCAACCTGTTCGAACCGATCGCCGAGCAAGACACCCAGATTGAAAAGTCGCTGGTCGACCTCGTGCAGCACATCACCAAACAAGTGATCAAGCGCGAACTGGCCATCGACTCGACACAGATCGAACACGTCATGCGCGATGCCCTCAAGCTGTTGCCGCTGGGCGTGGAAAACGTGCGCCTGTACGTTAATCCGCAGGATTTCGCCCAGGTCAAAGCCCTGCGCGAACGCCACGAAGAAAGCTGGCGCATCGTCGAGGACGAGTCGCTGTTGCCGGGCGGTTGCCGGGTTGAAACCGAGCACAGCCGAATCGACGCCAGCGTCGAGTCACGGGTGACCCAGGTCATGGCCAAGCTGTTCGACCAATTGCATGAGCAGGCTCTGCATCCGGCAGCGCCTGACTTGAGTCTGGACATTCCTGAAGACACCCCAGCGGCTGTCGACTCTGACGAGCCGCGCGCGGACGCCAGCGATGCGCCTTGAACGCACCAGCTTCGCCAAGCGCCTGAGCACCTACGCCGAGGCCACCGAGATTGCCGGCGCGCCGATCCTTGAAGGTCGGCTGCTGCGCATGGTTGGCCTGACCCTCGAAGCCGAAGGCCTGCGCGCCGCCATGGGCACCCGCTGCATGGTGATCAATGACGACAGCTACCATCCGTCTCAGGTGGAAGCGGAAGTCATGGGTTTTTCCGGCAGCAAAGTCTTTCTGATGCCGGTCGGCAGCGTCGCCGGCATTGCCCCGGGCGCTCGTGTGGTGCCGCTGGCCGACACCGGTCGTTTGCCGATGGGCATGAGCATGCTCGGCCGTGTTCTTGACGGTGCCGGCCGCGCGCTGGACGGCAAGGGTGGCATGAAGGCCGAAGACTGGGTGCCGATGGACGGCCCGACCATCAACCCGCTCAACCGTGATCCGATCAGCGTACCGCTGGATGTCGGCATCCGTTGCATCAACGGTTTGCTGACGGTCGGCCGTGGCCAGCGTCTGGGTCTGTTCGCCGGTACCGGTGTCGGTAAATCGGTGCTGTTGGGCATGATGACCCGCTTCACCGAAGCCGACATCATCGTCGTCGGCCTGATCGGTGAGCGTGGCCGCGAAGTTAAGGAATTCATCGAGCACATCCTCGGTGAAGAGGGCCTCAAACGCTCGGTAGTGGTTGCCTCGCCAGCAGACGATGCACCGCTGATGCGTATGCGCGCGGCGATGTATTGCACGCGCATCGCCGAGTATTTCCGCGACAAGGGCAAGAACGTGCTGCTGCTGATGGACTCGCTGACCCGTTTCGCCCAGGCCCAGCGCGAAATCGCGCTGGCCATCGGCGAACCGCCAGCAACCAAGGGCTATCCGCCCTCGGTGTTCGCCAAGCTGCCGAAACTGGTGGAGCGCGCCGGTAACGCGGAGAAGGGCGGTGGCTCGATCACGGCGTTCTACACCGTACTGTCCGAAGGCGACGACCAGCAGGACCCGATTGCCGACTCGGCGCGTGGCGTGCTCGACGGCCACATCGTCCTGTCGCGGCGCCTGGCCGAGGAAGGCCACTATCCGGCGATCGACATCGAAGCGTCGATCAGCCGGGTGATGCCGGCGGTGGTTTCGCCGGATCACATGCAGCGCGCGCAGTATTTCAAGCAGCTTTGGTCGCGCTATCAGCAGAGCCGTGATTTGATCAGCGTCGGTGCCTATGTGGCCGGTGGTGATCGCGAGACCGATCTGGCGATTTCCCTGCAGCCGCAATTGGTCAGGTATCAGCGCCAGGGCCTCAACGACAAAATCAATCTGGGTGAAAGCCAGGCCTATCTGGAAACCCTGTTCGCCCCTGCGGCGGGCGGGTAACCGGCCATGGCCGTCAGCCGCGCTGCGCGCCTGGCACCGGTGGTGGACATGGCCGAGAAGGCCGAGAAAGCCGCCGTGCAGCGCCTCGCCTACTTTCAGGGCCAGGTCAAAGTTGCCGAAAGCAAACTGGCCGACCTCAATGCCTTTCGTCTGGATTACTCGCAGCAGTGGATCGTGCGCGGCAGCACCGGCGTGACCGGGCAATGGCTGCTGGGTTTTCAGGGCTTTCTGGCGCAACTCGACACCGCCGTCGACCAGCAACGGCAGAGCCTGGTCTGGCACCAGAACAAGCTCGACAAGGCGCGTGAAGAGTGGCAACAGGCATTCGCCCGCGTCGAGGGCTTGCGCAAACTGGTGCAGCGCTATCGTGATGAAGCGCAACGCCTGGAAGACAAGCGGGAGCAGAAGCTGCTCGATGAACTGTCGCAGCGGTTGCCAAGGCGTGATGCCTTCTAAACCTCACCGCCAAACCCTGTGGGAGCGAGCCTGCTCGCGAAAGCGCCGTGTCAGTCAATCCTGTAGTCAACTGACAGAATGCCTTCGCGAGCAGGCTCGCTCCCACACTTGTTCCACTGTTGCGCCTTGCCCCAACCCTATCCAGGTGCTAAACCTTGTACAGGTTCGTCAATGACAAGGAAGCCAGTCAATGTCAGTCGTTACAGAAGTCTCTCCAGACCAGAAAAAGCTCACGATCGCCGTCAAAGGCCGGTTCGATTTCGGTCGCCATCAGGAATTTCGCGAGTCGTATGAACGGCTCCCACACAAACCCGAATCCATCGTGGTCGATCTCAAAGAGGCCACTTACCTCGACAGCTCCGCGCTGGGCATGTTGCTTCTGCTGCGTGATCACGCCGGTGGCGACAATTCGGATATCCGCGTCGTCAACAGCAGCTCCGATGTGAAGAAAATCCTCGCGATTTCCAACTTCGACAAACTCTTCGACATCAGTTGACGCCCATGCAGGCGCAAGAGCCGCTGACTATTCTTATCGCCGAAGACAGTGCCGCCGACCGGCTGCTGCTGTCCACCATTGTCCGCCGTCAAGGTCATCAAGTGCTGACGGCGGCCAATGGTGCGGAGGCGGTCGAATGCTTCCAGCAGCAAGAACCCGATCTGGTGTTGATGGACGCGCTGATGCCGGTAATGGACGGCTTCGAAGCGGCGCGGCAGATCAAGGCGCTGGCGGGTGAAGCGTTGGTGCCGATCATCTTCCTCACCTCGCTGACCGAGAGTGAAGCGCTGGCCAGTTGTCTAGAGGCTGGCGGTGACGATTTTCTGGCGAAGCCGTACAACCAGGTGATCCTTGCCGCCAAAATCAAGGCGATGGATCGCTTGCGGCGCCTTCAGGCAACGGTCCTGCAGCAGCGTGATCTGATCGCAAAACATCATGACTATCTACTGAACGAACAACGCGTGGCCAAAGCGGTGTTCGACAAGGTCGCACATTCCGGTTGCCTGAGTGCGCCGAACATCCGTTACCTGCAATCGCCATATGCGCTGTTCAACGGTGACTTGTTGCTGGCGGCGTACACGCCTGCCGGTGACATGCACGTCATGCTCGGCGATTTCACCGGGCATGGCTTGCCGGCAGCGGTGGGGGCGATGCCGCTGGCCGAAGTGTTTTATGGGATGACCGCCAAGGGCTATGGCCTGGCCGAAACCCTGCGCGAGATGAACGCCAAGCTCAAGCGCATCCTGCCGGTGGACATGTTCTGCTGTGCCACCTTGCTCAGTCTGAGTTTCCAGAGCCGTTCGGTGGAGGTGTGGAACGGCGGCATGCCCGACGGTTACTTGCACCGCATGGCCAGCGGCGAGCGTGTGCCCTTGCCGGCGCGGCATTTGCCCCTTGGGATTCTCAGCGCGCAAGCCTTCGATGACCGTACGGATGTGTATCCGATGGCCGTCGATGATCGAGTGTTTCTGTTATCGGACGGCGTGATCGATACCTGCGATGCCAATGACCAGTTGTTCGGCGTCGAACGCTTGCAGCAGGTGTTTGCGGCGAACCGTGAGCCGGATCGGTTATTCGAGGATATCGAACAGGCGTTGCGCGATTTTCGCGGACAGGCCCGTGATGACGTAAGCATGGTCGAAGTCAGTCTGCTTGAGTCGGCGCAGGCCCACGGCGCAGCGCCGGTGTATTCCGACAGTGGCCAGTCGTGCCCGCTGGACTGGTCGGCCAGTTTCGAGTTTCGCGGCGCCACGCTCAGGCGCTTCAATCCATTGCCGTTCCTCTTGCAGTTGCTGCTTGAGGTGCATGGCCTGCGCGCGCAAAGCGGGGCGCTGTACAGCGTGCTCGCCGAGTTGTATTCCAATGGCCTGGAGCATGGCGTGCTCGGGCTGGACTCGAGCCTCAAACGCGATGCGGCAGGTTTCGCCCGCTACTATGAAATGCGCGCGGCGCGGATGGAGGCGCTGCAAGACGGTTTCGTGCGCGTGCATCTGCAGGTGCAACCGCAAGGCGAGGGTGGGCGGCTGGTCATTCGTGTCGATGACAGTGGCAAGGGGTTTGATGTGGCGCGGGTCATGGAAAGGCCCGTGGATAACGTCCGCTTGTCGGGACGCGGCATCGGTCTGGTCCGGCAACTGGGGCGCAACGCCAGTTGGTCGGACCAAGGTCGTAGTGCCAGCGTGGAGTTTTTCTGGGAGATTGAGGCATAATCCGCCCATTCTTGATCAAGGAGTGAGCAAGTGACAGACCCACATGTAAATCGCGAAGTCCTCGATACTTTGCGCGAGGTGATGGAGGACGGCTATACGGAATTGCTGGAGACTTTTCTGGCAGATTCGCAAAGCCGCCTGCACGAGTTGCAGGACAGCACCAGCGCCAAAGCGCTTTCCGATGTAGCGCATAGCTTCAAGGGCAGCGCCAGCAACATGGGCGCGGTTCGACTGGCCGAGTTGTGCCAGGACCTGGAGTCGAATGCGAAGGACAAAAGCCCGGAAGCGCTCGCTCAGCTAGTCGCCGATATCCATTCTGAATTCGCCGAAGTACGTCCGGTGTACGAAAGCGAAAAGCACCACGCCCACATCCACTAAAGCTGCCGTCCGGCGCTTTTCGCAAGTGTCTGGCCAAACTGGCCCGGCACTTGCAGTCAACTTGCTCAACTGTACCTACGATCCCAGTGCAGCGGAGACCGTGTCATGCCTGCGACCCCCAACATTCTTCTTCATACCGCCGCTCAGGCCAAGGCGCAAGCCGCCTCTGCCAAATCGTCGGCAATGGCCGCAGACGCCGGGGACAAGGCCTCCAGCTTCGCCAAAGTGTTTGCCGATCAGGCGCCGGCCAAGCCCGCCGTGAGCGCTGACAATTCAGTCAGGCCGGCACGCGATAAGGTCGCGGACAGCAGCGGCAAAAAGGATATCGGCAAAGATCAATCTGCCGCGCCCCAGCCAGCAGTTGCCGATAGCGGCAAAGCGTTGCCTGCCGACAAAGCGGCGGCGAGCGACGACGCGACTGCCACTGCCGATGACACCGCTGAAACCATACAACCCCCTGTGGCCGATGCCGCGCCTGTAGACCCGGCCCTTGATCCGGCCTTGGCGCAAGTCGTTCAGCCGTTGGTGGCAGCGCCTGTGGTGCAAACGCCAACAGTCGCCACGCCAGCCCAGCCGGAAACCGAAACGCCTGCACTGGCGGTCGTGTCGGGCATGGTCAAAGATCCGGCGGCAACCGACAGCGATTTCGATCCATCGGCCGACCCGCTCGACTCGATGCCGGCCGTGCGCATGGCGATGGAGCAGGGCGGGCATATTTCCGCCGCCAGTCAGGCGCAACCGAAAGCCACGCCTGCTCAAGCTCAGGCTGACGGTGAATTGACCGCCGCGCAGAACTTTGCCGCCGGCATGGCCAGCATGCTCGACGTGCAGGCCGACAAGGACAGCACCAGTCAGGGCGGCGAACAAGCTTTCAGCGGGCTGATCGACGATGGTCTGAAGGATCTGAAATCGGCTACCAGCGACACTCGCGTCGATGACTTCGCCAACCGTCTGGCGGCACTGACCCAGGCCGCTACGCCGAAAACCGCTAATGCGCTGCCGGTGAATCAGCCGATCGCCATGCACCAGAGCGGCTGGACCGAAGAAGTGGTCAACCGCGTCATGTACCTGTCCAGCGTCAACCTGAAGGCCGCCGACATTCAGTTGCAGCCGGCGGAGCTTGGGCGTCTGGATATCCGCGTGAACATGGTTCCCGATCAGCAGACCCAGGTCACCTTCATGAGCGCACACCCAAGCGTGCGTGAAGCGCTCGACAGCCAGATGCACCGCCTGCGCGACATGTTCAACCAGCAGGGCATGGGCCAGGTGGATGTCAATGTCGCCGACCAGAACCGTGGCTGGCAGGGGCAGCAAGGTCAGGAACAGGCGCAGCAGGGGCAGAGTGGCCGGACCAGCGCTGCGGGTGGCCGCTTGGATTCGGCGGATGAGGAATTGGCACCGGCTACTGTCGCTGAAGTGGCGGCGCAGACTACCAGCGTAATTGGCAGCAGCGCGGTCGACTATTACGCCTGAGCAAATCAAGAGCCCCCTCACCCTAGCCCTCTCCCAGAGGGAGAGGGGACCGATTGGGGAATCTTGAAGAACTACGCCGACCTGAACGAGCATCGCTGAATCCGTTCGACATTCGGCGACCTGTTGATTCCCGCCCTGAACTTGCAATCACCTCGGTTGTGCAGGTCGATGTCCAGCCCCATTACATCTCGGTCGGCCCCCTCTCCCTCAGGGAGAGGGCTGGGGTGAGGGTGCTTTTGACTTTAGCGTCGTTCTCGACCTCCGACACTTCTGGCATAACACTTGCTCTTGCCTTGCCGTACGACTGTGAAACCCCCGATTAGTGACGGATTATTGGCATGGCGAAGAGCGAAGCTGCAGCAGTAAAAGACCCCGCAACCAAAGGCAAACTCAAGCTGATCATCGTGATCGTGCTGGCGTTGCTGGTGGCCATTGGTGCATCCGTCGGGGCGACCTGGTTCTTCATGCACGGCGCGCAAAGCAAGCCTGCCGAGGCCGCTGAAGCAGCGCCGGTCGGCAAGCAGGCGGCGATTTTCGAGCCGATGGCGCCGGCCTTCGTGGCCAACTACAACCAGAACGGCCGTCAGCGCTACATGCAGGTGAGCATCACCATGCTGGCGCGGAATCAGGCCGATCTGGACGCGCTCAAAGTGCACATGCCGGTTATCCGCAACAACCTGGTAATGCTCTTCTCCGGTCAGGATTTCGCCACACTGGCGACCCCGGTCGGCCAGGAGATGTTGCGCCAGAAGGCCACCGCCAGCGTCCAGGAAGTGGCGCAGAAAGAACTGGGCAAAGTGGTCATCGAACAGTTGCTTTTCACTAATTTCGTACTGCAGTAGGAACACGACATGGCCGTGCAGGATCTGCTGTCCCAGGATGAAATCGATGCGCTGCTGCATGGCGTCGATGATGGTCTGGTACAGACCGATAATGCTGCCGAACCCGGCAGTGTCAAAAGCTACGACCTGACCAGCCAGGATCGCATCGTCCGTGGACGCATGCCGACGCTGGAAATGATCAACGAGCGCTTTGCCCGCTACACCCGCATCAGCATGTTCAACATGCTGCGCCGCTCGGCGGACGTGGCTGTCGGTGGCGTGCAGGTGATGAAGTTCGGCGAATACGTGCACTCGCTGTACGTGCCGACCAGCCTCAACCTGGTCAAGATCAAACCGCTGCGCGGCACCGCGCTGTTCATCCTCGACGCCAAACTGGTGTTCAAGCTGGTGGACAACTTCTTCGGTGGTGACGGCCGTCACGCCAAGATCGAAGGGCGTGAGTTCACCCCGACCGAGTTGCGCGTAGTGCGCATGGTGCTCGAGCAGGCTTTCGTCGATCTGAAAGAAGCCTGGCAGGCGATCATGGAAGTCAATTTCGAGTACATCAACTCGGAAGTGAACCCGGCCATGGCCAACATCGTCGGCCCGAGCGAAGCAATTGTGGTCTCCACCTTCCACATCGAACTCGATGGCGGTGGCGGCGATCTGCACGTGACCATGCCGTACTCGATGATCGAGCCAGTGCGCGAGATGCTCGACGCCGGTTTCCAGTCCGACCTCGACGATCAGGACGAGCGCTGGGTCAACGCCCTGCGCCAGGACGTGCTCGATGTCGACGTGCCGATCGGCGCCACCGTGGCCCGCCGCCAGTTGAAGCTGCGCGACATCCTGCACATGCAACCGGGGGATGTGATCCCGGTCGAGATGCCGGAAGACATGATCATGCGCGCCAACGGCGTGCCGGCCTTCAAGGTCAAGATGGGCTCGCACAAAGGCAACCTCGCGTTGCAGGTGATCGAGCCGATCGAGCGTCGCTGAGGCGGCGCTTTCCACCCCCGTATTTAACCGAATTGTTGCCCGCCGAGGACACATGATGAACGACGATATGAACGCGCAGGACGACCAGGCACTGGCCGATGAATGGGCTGCGGCCCTGGAAGAAACCGGTGATGCCGGCCAGGCTGACATCGATGCACTGCTGGCCGCCGACGCCGGCACTTCCAGCTCCAACCGTCTGCCGATGGAAGAGTTCGGCAGCGTGCCGAAGAACAACGATCCGGTGACCCTCGACGGTCCGAACCTGGACGTGATCCTCGACATTCCGGTGTCGATCTCGATGGAAGTCGGCAGTACCGACATCAACATCCGCAACCTGCTGCAACTCAACCAGGGTTCGGTGATCGAGCTTGATCGTCTGGCCGGTGAGCCGCTCGACGTGCTGGTCAACGGCACCTTGATCGCCCACGGCGAAGTAGTGGTGGTCAACGAGAAGTTCGGCATCCGTCTGACCGACGTGATCAGCCCAAGCGAACGCATCAAGAAGCTGCGCTGAGTGAAAAGGTTTCTTTGGGTGCTGCTGGCATGGCCGTTGAGCGTGCTGGCTGCCGAGCCGGGCGCAACCACTGCCGCGCCTGCCGCCACCGCGCCAATGGTCAACAGCGGCGTGGCCGGTCAGTTAACGCAACTGGTGTTCGGTTTGCTGCTGGTGCTGGGTTTGATCTTTTTCCTCGCCTGGCTGTTGCGCCGCGTGCAGCAGGCGGGGCCAGCGGGCAAGGGCCAGGTAATCGAGCTGATCGGCTCACGCGCGCTCGGTCCGCGTGACCGCTTGATGCTGGTGCAGGTCGGCAACGAGCAGATTCTGCTCGGCCTCAGCCCCGGCACCATCACCGCGCTGCACGTGCTCAAAGAGCCGGTCGAAGTCCCCACCGCCAGTGAAAAAGCGACGCCGGAATTTGCTCAGCATCTGCTGAAGATTCTTGGCAAGGACCAAAAGGATACGAAGTAATGGGTGCGCTCCGCATCGTCTTGACGCTGGTCTTGTTGCTGGCCGCGCCGCTGGCGTTCGCCGCCGATCCGTTGTCTATCCCGGCGATCACGCTGGGCACTAATGCCGACGGCGCGCAGGAATATTCGGTCAGTCTGCAGATCCTGCTGATCATGACCGCGCTGAGCTTTATTCCAGCGGCGGTCATCCTGATGACCAGCTTCACGCGGATCATCATCGTCTTCTCGATCCTGCGTCAGGCCCTCGGCCTGCAACAGACGCCGTCGAACCAGATCCTCACCGGCATGGCGCTGTTCCTGACGCTGTTCATCATGGCGCCGGTGTTCGACCGGGTGAACAACGACGCGCTGCAACCGTATCTGGCGGAAACCCTCACCGCCCAGCAAGCGGTGGAAAAGGCTCAGGTGCCGATCAAGGACTTCATGCTCGCGCAGACCCGCACCAGCGATCTGGAGCTGTTCATGCGCCTGTCCAAGCGCACCGACATTGCCAGCCCGGATCAGGCGCCGTTGACCATTCTGGTGCCGGCGTTCGTGACTTCCGAGCTTAAAACCGCCTTCCAGATCGGCTTCATGATCTTCATTCCGTTCCTGATCATCGACCTCGTCGTGGCGAGCGTGCTGATGGCCATGGGTATGATGATGCTCTCGCCGCTGATCATTTCGCTGCCGTTCAAGATCATGCTGTTCGTGCTGGTCGATGGCTGGGCGCTGATCATCGGTACTCTGGCCAGCAGTTTTGGAGGTGTTTCGCCATGACGCCGGAAGTCGCGGTCGATATCTTTCGTGAAGCCCTGTGGCTGACCACCATGATGGTCGCCATCCTGGTGGTGCCGAGCCTTCTGGTCGGCCTGCTGGTGTCGATGTTCCAGGCCGCCACGCAGATCAACGAACAGACCCTGAGCTTCCTGCCGCGTCTGCTGGTGATGCTGGTGACCCTGATCATCGGCGGTCCGTGGATCGTGCAGACGTTCATGGAATACATCATCCAGCTGTACAAAAACATTCCGATGGTCATCGGCTAAGCCATGCAATCGCTGCTTCAGCTGACCGACACCCAGATCAGCACCTGGGTGGCGTCGTTCATGTTGCCGCTGTTTCGCGTGGCGTCGATGCTGATGGTCATGCCGGTGTTCGGCACCACCCTGATTCCGCGCCGCGTGCGCCTGTATTTCGCCGTGGCGATCACCGTGGTCATCACCCCGGCGCTGCCGCCGATGCCCGCCGTCAGCCCGCTGGATCTCAGCGGCCTGCTGCTGATCGGCGAGCAGATTCTGGTCGGCGCCGTGCTCGGCTTTTCCCTGCAATTGTTCTTCCAAGCCTTCGCCGTCGCCGGGCAGATTGTCGCGGTGCAGATGGGCATGGGCTTCGCCTCGATGATCGACCCTACCAACGGCGTTTCGGTGGCGGTGATCGGGCAGTTTTTCACCATGCTGGTGACGCTGCTGTTCCTGTCAATGAACGGCCATCTGGTGGTATTCGAAGTCCTCACTGAAAGCTTCACCACGCTGCCGGTCGGCGGCGGTTTGATGGTCGCGCATTACTGGGAACTGGCCGGCAAACTCGGCTGGGTCCTCGGCGCCGCATTGCTGCTGGTGTTGCCGGCCGTCACCGCACTGTTGGTGGTCAACATCGCCTTCGGCGTGATGACCCGCGCCGCGCCGCAACTGAACATCTTCTCGATCGGTTTTCCGCTGACCCTGGTGCTCGGCCTGTTCATCGTCTGGGTCGGTCTTGCGGACATTCTCAACCAGTATCAACCGCTGGCCAGCGAGGCCTTGCAGTTGCTACGCGAACTGGCACGGGCGCGCTGAGTCATGGCAGAGAGCGAAAGCGGTCAGGACAAAACGGAAGACCCCACGGAGAAACGCAAAAAGGACTCCCGTGAGAAGGGTGAAATCGCCCGTTCCAAAGAGCTCAACACCCTGGCCGTGATGATGGCCGGCGCCTCTGCGCTGCTGATTTTCGGCGGCATGCTTGCGCAAGAAATGATGGACGTGATGCGCCTGAACTTCACCCTGTCCCGCGAAGTGGTCATGGATCAGGGCGCCATGGGCCGTTTTCTGTTGGAGTCAGGGTTGATCGCCTTGCTGGCGATTCAGCCGGTGATGATAACCCTGTTGCTCGCCGCCATCATCGGGCCAATCTCCCTTGGTGGCTGGCTGTTCGCGGCAAGTTCGCTGGCACCCAAATTCAGCCGGATGAACCCGGCCGCCGGCCTCAAACGGATGTTCTCGTTCAAGGCTGTGGTTGAACTGCTCAAGGCATTGGCGAAGTTTCTGATCACCTTGGGCGTGGCGCTGTTGGTGTTGTCCGCCGACGTCGACGACTTGCTGCGCATCGCCCACGAACCACTGGATATGGCGATCATTCACAGCGTCTTGCTGGTGGGCTGGAGCACGCTGTGGCTGGCCTGCGGTCTGATCATCATCGCCGCCGTCGACGTGCCGGTGCAGATCTGGGAGAGCATGAAGAAGCTCAAGATGACCAAGCAGGAAGTGCGCGACGAACACAAGGACCAGGAAGGCCGCCCCGAGGTCAAGCAACGCATTCGCCAGACCCAGCGCGAAATGTCCCAGCGACGGATGATGGCGGCGATTCCCGAAGCCGACGTGGTCATCACCAACCCGACCCACTACGCGGTCGCGCTCAAGTACGACTCGGAGAAGGGCGGCGCACCGGTGCTGCTGGCCAAGGGCAGCGACTTCATCGCCCTGAAAATCCGCGAAATCGCAGTGGCCAACAACGTCATGCTGCTCGAGTCGCCTGCGCTGGCGCGCTCGATCTATTACTCAACTGAGCTTGAGCAGGAAATTCCCGGTGGACTGTATCTGGCGGTGGCGCAGGTATTAGCCTACGTCTACCAGATCCGCCAACACCAGGCGGGCAAGGGCAAGCGGCCGGACCCGTTGAAGGATGATTTGCCGATTCCGCCTGATTTGCGTCGGGATTCCTGACGTTGCTGCGCAGCCTTTTGTCTGAGATTCCCCTTTACTGTCAACTCTGACAGGTGCAGTCGCCGTGATTTTGCAGTTTGATGCAAGATGCAGCTGCGTACTGGCGCGGTCAGGCGAGCGAGTGCAAGGGAGCACGACGATGAAAGGTATTTTCAGCAGCTACGATGAAAAAACCGGCAAAGGCACCATCACGCCGAAGCCGACTGGACGATGCCTTTCCTTTGCCGAAGCCACGGGTTTTTTTCTGACTGCCAAAGAGTACCGATTCAGCGTTCCATTGGCTGAGGCCTTGCAGGCGAAGATCAAAGTGGGCGGCGAAGTCGAGTTCGAATTGCCCAGAACCAAAAATGGGAAAGTGAAAATCCTTCGGTATTTAGCAACCGATCGCAAAGCCCCGAAACGAAAAAACGCCGCCCTTATTCAACGATGCGGCGTTTTCTTATGCCTGAAGACATGCATCGGCTACCGGGTCGCTTTCGCGAGCAGGCTCGCTCCCACAGGTCCGTCGTCTAGACAAAAGGTTTGTGATCGACGCCAATCTCTGTGGGAGCGAGCCTGCTCGCGAAGACGTCAGCCTCCACAGCGCTTTACTCAAGCTCGTCAAAAATCCCTGCTACTGCGGCAACTCCAGATTCTCCAGCACATGACTCACCGCCCGACTCACCGCCAGCTCGCCGAGCACAATTAGTTGCGCGATTCCCAGCAGGGTTCTGCGCTGTGATGCGGATTGAGGTTGGCGAAGTCATTGGTGATGGTTCTGGCCGAGGCAAGGCTGTCGCAGCCGTTGGCCAGCAGGTCTTCACTTTTGGCGTCGGCGGTAACGGCATACAAGGCGATCGCCGCTCCTGCGTCAAACTCATTCCGGTAACAAGCACCAACCATGTGCTTGGGAGTTGTTGCCGGTGAAGCAGGAAATTGTCCAGGCATTTGGATTATTGGTTACTACCGAAAGGTAGTGCCCAGCGCCGCATCCATCAGTTCGGCATAACCAGCCGCCTGCGCTGGACACCAGTGGCCTGAATTTGACTTTAAGAACATCGATGGCTGCATTCGAAACGGGTGATCCACCTATCGAATTCATCCAATTAATGGCTGCACCGATGCTGTAGGTATGGGTAGGTGTCATAACAAGGCGAGTAACATTCTGCACTCTGACGGGGAACGAAACTTCTCGTTGCGTGCTGTTTTCTCGTACCGTAATAGTCGCACTGCCGTTTTTGCAGCCGCTGACCAGTCCGTTGCTGTCGACTGTCGCTACATCTGTAGAACTGGAGAAATAGGCATAGTCACCATCGCCAGAGGTTGGTGAGCGCGTTTGGGTTGTTCCGGGTGCTGGAGTTCCGGTCAGAGCAAGAAAGTCAGCATTGATGTTCAGACCATTAAGCTCCATGAGGACGGTTTCTATGGTGAAAGGATGTAATGCCTTGACGGTATAAATACGCGACGGCAGAACTACCGCCTTAGCGGCATCGGCGACCCCATCAAGGTTTACTTTCACGGTTGTCGTCTGCTTCGTCCCGTCCTTGAGAGCCTTGAGCCATTCAATTGGCGCTTCCACTGACAAGCCGTTCGCTGATTCATTGAACTCTCCCGACCTCACATGCTTGCTGACGGCATTGCCATTCTTGTCAAAGCCGGCACACGTTACCCAAATCGGTTGTCTTGGTTCGAACAGCGGCCATCGCGCCGCAAGAATTCGTGCTTCTGGTGAGAGTTCTGTGGTGTTCAGTACGTCGCCGGTATTGCCGGCAATGTCAGGCGTCGGCAAACGCGGGTCTCCATCGGCGATTTTCATAACATCAAAATTGGCAGAAGGTGATTCGTAGGCCGGTACCCCAGCGCGAATCAAATCCCACCGAAACTCAATCGCCTTGCCATGCGAAGCCGCCAGAAACGCAGCGCTCAATGAAATCTCTGCAATCCCACCAACAAAATCCACCACCGGAAACGGCGGCGCACCGGCCGGCGCGTTCACCTGGACGAATTGAGCCTTATCGTCTTTCTCTGCTGCGAAGCCTGTTATCTGAAGCTTCACTCCATCCGGATTAGCCAAAACGTCAATCGGCACTGTGGGCGGGTTCAAGGTCGGGGGTGGCAGGTCAAGTTGCAGGCCAATGACGGTATACACCTGATCCGGAAACCGCGTGGCGCTAGCGAAGTCATTGCTCTTGTCCTCCGATACCCAGAATTCCAGTTTCAACAGCGATCCTTCTTTCAATTCTTTCAGAAAAGCTATGAGCAGCGGTTTATCCCAGAACCCCTGACTGACCCAGGTCGCATTCACCTTGTGGGTGTCACCATTCCAGAATTGCAGGACGTGCGCCGAGCCGTCGGGTTTCTGGCCGGTGAGCTTCAACCACACCTGCTGACCGACCTGGATTCCCGTCCAGTCGCGTGCTCGTAGCGTGGCGTCCTGGCCCCTCAGTGCGGCCACGTCGAGCATGCCGTCCACGGCCTCAGCGATTATCGGCGAGTTGTACACCTTCTGATTGGCGGTGATAGTGATCGGGGTCGTCGCCGACTCATTGTTGTTGGTCAATTGATCGCGCACCCTGGCGAAGACCGAATGGGTGCCGTCGCCAATCAACTGCAATTCGGCAGCCGTCAGGGTATGGGTGATCGGGCTTGTGGGGTTGGGAAATGTGATGCTCCAGGTGCCTATGGTGAGCGTGACCGTGTCGTGAGACCGTGGGTAACCGACGGTGATCGTGATGACTGCCGTCTGCCCCGGTGCGACGCTGGGTGGATGGCTGACGGTGACGGTAGGCGCCGGGTTGTTGTAGAGCAGCTTGAGTGTGGGTGAGTCAGCGTCGTTACCGCTGGCTCGGGTCACTCTGTAGTGGACATCGTTGACACCGTTTGTGAACCAGCTCGCCGGCACGCGCAAAAGAATGCGTTCCTGCTCCTCACCGGGATAGATGGTTTTGCTGATGCCGGTGCTGACTCCGTTGACAAAAATAGTCACGACGTCATAAGCCGCCATGACCCAGTTCCGCAAGCCG
This sequence comes from Pseudomonas sp. LW8, assembly GCF_041956865.1. Classification (NCBI taxonomy): domain Bacteria; kingdom Pseudomonadati; phylum Pseudomonadota; class Gammaproteobacteria; order Pseudomonadales; family Pseudomonadaceae; genus Pseudomonas; species Pseudomonas sp. LW8. The sequence goes on from NZ_CP168138.1 coordinate 1,560,547, forward strand.
GTTATGGGGTCGATGACAAGTTCTACCCCAGATGGAGTGAATGCCGAGAGAGGAAGGCCACCATCGGCAGTACCTGGAGGCAGCACCGGTGTTATCCATTGCGGGGGGTACACGGGATACAAGGCCAGGGCAGCGTTGGCTTCGGTTGAATGGACTTGAACGCTCATTCTGTTCTCCAGGAACAATGGCAGGCAAGGTTCATCACAACGCAGAACGAGGCGCCCGTCACCTGTCAGATCTGACAGGTGGGGACGGTTTTCCGACCAATGGTATCGCTGAAGGGGTGGGCGCTCCTGCACCGCCGAGAGGCCTAGCTCGCGCAAGCTGCACTCGACAGGATCTTCAGCCGCTGCAAGATTTGCATCCAAGAAGATCAAAATGTGGGAGCGCGCTTGCTCGCCAAAAGGCCGGCTCTCTCACTCGAATCACTCAGCCGAACCGCATCATCCAGGCAACTCCAGATTATCCAGCACCCGATTTACCGCCAGTTCCCCGAGCATGATCAGTTGCGCAATCCCCATCAGCGTTCGGCGCTGCGATGGTTTGACCAGCCCGGCGAATTCCTGGGCGATGGTTTTGGCCGAGGCGAGGGTTTCGCAGGCGTTGGCCAGGAGGTCTTCGTTTTTGGTGTCGGCGGTGACGGCGTACATGGCGCGGGGGCTGAAGGGTGGTGGGGTCGAGCCGGGTGGGCAGAGGTAGTGGTCGAGGGCGCGATCGGCGGCTTCGTGGAGTTTTTTTGAATCGAGGGATTCGTAGGGGGAGGTGGGGTCGGATTCGGGCGGGTTGGGTGTTGGTTTGATCATGGTGAAGCTCCTTTGAAATGGAGCCGCGACAACCTGTCGCTAAACAGGGAGGGTGGCGGCTGTACGCGGGTTAGCGAACCGGTCAAAGGCACCCGGCAGACCCGAAGGTCTCCCGCATACAGCCACCATGACGAAATCGCGAAAATACAGATCCGCAACGAAGCCTGGAACGCTGATGCACCTTTGACTTGAGTTCGAGTCGCTAAACCCGATCGCTGATTCGTCAGCGACCGGACCACGATAGAACTCGACCCCAAAGCGCACAAGCCGGCGGATTCTGGCTTGGCTGTAGGCAATGGCGCAAGGATTTGTAGCCTTGAGACCGTGTCTGCAGGTGTCTTTTAAACAGCTTCGTTTAAATCGAAAAAAATGCGCCGCATTCGAAGGCCTCTTCGCGAGCAGGCTCGCTCCCACAGGGGCCGTATTCCAAATGTCCGATTGGGAATGCATGTCAAACTGTGGGAGCGAGCCTGCTCGCGAAGGGGCCAGCCCAATCAGCCGATAAATCCCAAGTAAAACCGCTCTATTTCATTCCCCGGCAAAAGTTGGAAAGCTTCTTGCAGTAGCCGCCCTGCGCCCGTTCGGGGCGTCAAAAGTTTGCTTTAAAGGAACGGGGAAAACCGGTGGATCGCACTCAGTTATTCAATACAGCACGCACCAACGTTGCCGACCTCAGTCGAGGCAATCTGGGCGTGCCGTTGTTGCTGCTGGTCATGCTGGCGATGATGATGTTGCCGGTGCCGCCGTTCCTGCTCGACGTCTTCTTTACCTTCAACATTGCCCTGTCCATCGTCGTCCTGCTGGTCTGCGTGTATGCGCTGCGGCCGCTGGATTTCGCCGTGTTCCCGACGATTCTGCTGGTGGCGACGCTGCTGCGACTGGCCTTGAACGTGGCCTCGACGCGGGTGGTGATGCTCCACGGTCAGGACGGCCACGCCGCTGCCGGTAAGGTGATTCAGGCCTTCGGTGAGGTGGTGATCGGCGGTAACTACGTGGTCGGTATCGTGGTCTTCGCGATCCTCATGATCATCAACTTCGTCGTGGTGACCAAGGGTGCCGGGCGGATTTCCGAGGTGAGCGCGCGTTTCACCCTCGATGCGATGCCCGGCAAACAAATGGCGATCGACGCCGACCTCAACGCCGGTTTGATTGACCAGAACCAGGCCAAATCGCGCCGTCAGGAAGTCGCCCAGGAGGCGGAGTTCTACGGTTCGATGGACGGTGCCAGCAAGTTCGTCCGTGGTGACGCCATCGCCGGCCTGCTGATTCTGTTCATCAACCTCATCGGCGGCATGGCCGTGGGTATCTTCCAGCACGGCATGAGCTTCGGCGATGCGGGCAAAGTTTACGCCTTGCTGACCATCGGTGACGGTTTAGTGGCGCAATTGCCATCACTGTTGTTATCTACAGCAGCGGCGATCATGGTGACCCGTGCTTCCGGCTCGGAAGACATGGGCAAGCAGATCAACCGCCAGATGTTCGCCTCGCCGAAAGCGCTGGCCGTGGCCGCTGGTTTGATGGCGGTGATGGGTCTGGTGCCGGGCATGCCGCACTTCTCCTTCCTGAGCATGGCCGCGCTGGCTGCGGGCGGCGCGTACCTGTTCTGGAAAAAGCAGAACGTTGCCAAGGTTGTCGCGCTGGAAGAGGTCAAGCGTCAGCAGGAACTGCTGCCGTCGCCAGCCCGCGCCATGGAAACCAAAGAGCTGGGCTGGGACGACGTGACGCCGATCGACATGATCGGCCTGGAAGTCGGCTATCGCCTGATTCCGCTGGTGGACCGCAATCAGGGTGGGCAATTGCTCGCGCGGATCAAGGGTGTGCGCAAGAAGCTCTCGCAGGATCTGGGCTTTTTGATGCCGACCGTGCACATCCGCGACAACCTCGATCTGGCGCCGAGCGCTTACCGCCTGACGCTGATGGGCGTGATTCTCGCCGAGGCCGAGATCTACCCGGACCGCGAACTGGCGATCAACCCCGGCCAGGTGTACGGCTCGCTCAACGGGATCAACGCCAAAGATCCGGCTTTCGGCCTGGAGGCGGTGTGGATCGAAATCAGCCAGCGCGCCCAGGCGCAATCGCTCGGCTACACCGTGGTTGACGCCAGCACCGTGGTCGCCACGCACTTGAACCAGATTCTGTACAAGCACTCCAGTGAGCTGATCGGCCACGAGGAAGTGCAGCAACTCATGCAATTGCTGGCCAAGAGCTCGCCGAAACTGGCGGAAGAGCTGGTGCCGGGCGTGGTTTCGCTGTCGCAGTTGCTCAAGGTCCTGCAAGCGCTGCTCGCCGAGCACGTGCCGGTGCGCGACATTCGCAGCATCGCCGAAGCGATCGCGAACAACGCTGCCAAGAGTCAAGATACCGCCGCGTTGGTCGCCGCTGTGCGGGTCGGCGTATCCCGTGCAATCGTCCAAAGCATTGTAGGCACTGAGTCCGAGCTGCCTGTAATCACATTGGAACCAAGGTTGGAACAGATATTGCTCAATAGTCTGCAGAAGGCAGGACAAGGCTCGGAAGAGGGCGTTCTGCTGGAGCCGAGCATGGCCGAGAAGCTGCAGCGTTCGTTGATCGAAGCGGCCCAGCGTCAGGAAATGCAAGGCCAACCGGTGATCCTGCTGGTAGCAGGCCCGATTCGCGCGATGCTCTCGCGTTTCGGCCGCCTCGCAGTGCCAGGGCTGCATGTACTGGCCTACCAGGAAGTACCGGACAACAAGCAAGTGACCATCGTTGCGACAGTAGGGCCCAACGGCTGAGGTAGTGGTTTATGCAAGTTAAGCGTTTTTTCGCCGCCGATATGCGTCAGGCCATGAAGCTGGTTCGCGATGAGCTGGGCGCTGATGCCGCCATCATCGGCAACCGCCGCATCGCCGGCGGCGTCGAGTTGACGGCGGCTCTGGATTACAAATTGTCGGCGCTGGCGCCACGGGTTCCGAACATGGAACTCGAAGACGAGCTGCGCAAGACCCAGTCGCGCATCGTCACTGCCCAGGCCGAGCTGAGCCTGCGTGGCGAAGCCGACGGCAACACCAATCAGCAATTGTTCGCCGGGCTACCATTGACCGCAGGCCTGCCGCTGACCGCTGCCGAACCGCTGAGCGAGCCGACCTACGCCGCACCGATGCGCCCGGCCGCAGCCCCTGCGCAGGCCTCCGCGGGTGTCGATCCGCGTGCACTGGATTCGATGCGTTTTGAATTGAACAGCCTGCGCGAGCTGATGGAAGTGCAGCTCGGCACCCTGGCCTGGAATCAGCTGCAAGGCAGCCGTCCGGCCCAGGCCAATCTGTATCGCCGTCTGCAGCGCATCGGCCTGTCCGGCCCGCTGTCGCGCGATCTGTTGGCGATGATCACCGATATCGAAGAACCCCGTCAGGCCTGGCGCATGCTGCTGGCGCACCTGGCGCGGATGATTGCCGTACCGGAAGTCGAGCCGCTGGAAGAGGGCGGTGTGATTGCCATGGTCGGCCCCGCCGGCATGGGCAAGACCACCACGCTGGCCAAGCTCGCCGCGCGTTATGTGCTCAAGTACGGCGCGCAGAACGTTGCACTGGTAAGCATGGACAGCTTCCGCATCGGCGCGCAGGAACAATTGAAAACCCTCGGGCGCATCCTCAACGTGCCGGTAACGCACGTCGATCCGGGTCAGTCGCTGGTGCAGGCATTGGATCCACTGCTACGCAAACGCGTGGTTTTGATCGATACTGCCGGCCTGCAAGCCAGTGATCCGGCGTTGCGCATGCAGCTTGAGAGCCTGGCCGGGCGTGGCATTCGCTCAAAAAATTATCTGGTCCTGGCAACCACCAGCCAGAAACAGGTTCTAACCGCCGCTTATCACAGTTACAAGCGTTGCGGGCTGGCCGGCTGCATCCTGACTAAACTGGATGAAACGGCCAGTCTCGGCGAAGTGTTGAGCCTGGCGATCAGTCATGAATTGCCGGTCGCGTACCTGACCGATGGCCCACGGATTCCGGATGATCTGCATCTGCCGCGTCGTCATCAATTGGTCAGCCGCGCCGTCAGCGTGCAAATGCAGGAAGAACCCAGCGAAGAAGCCATGGCTGACATGTTCGCTGATATCTATCACAGCCCGACCAAGCAGGTTGGCTGAGGTAATCATGAACAGTTTTTGTACCTACATCGATGGTCTGCCACGCATTGTTCCGATCAGGAACGCGCAGCCAGTAATGTGGCCTCCGTCTATGCAAGACAAGGTAAAGAAATAACATGGGCAGCATGCATCCCGTACAGGTGATCGCGGTGACCGGCGGCAAAGGTGGCGTCGGCAAGACTAACGTGTCAGTGAACTTGTCGCTGGCGCTGGCAGAGCTTGGCCGTCGGGTCATGCTGCTGGACGCCGACCTGGGCCTGGCGAACGTCGACGTTCTGCTGGGGCTGACACCCAAGCGCACACTGGCCGACGTTATCGAAGGCCGTTGCGAACTGCGCGACGTGCTGTTGCAAGGCCCGGGCGGGATTCGCATCGTGCCGGCGGCCTCCGGCACGCAGAGCATGGTGCACCTGAGCCCGGCGCAACACGCCGGCCTGATCCAGGCGTTCAGCGACATCGGCGACAATCTCGACGTGCTGGTGATCGACACCGCTGCGGGTATTGGTGACTCGGTAGTCAGTTTCGTACGCGCCGCGCAAGAGGTGTTGCTGGTGGTCTGCGACGAGCCGACTTCGATCACCGACGCTTACGCGCTGATCAAGTTGCTCAACCGCGATTACGGCATGAACCGCTTCCGCGTGCTGGCCAACATGGCGCAGAGCCCGCAGGAAGGGCGCAACCTGTTCGCCAAGTTGACCAAGGTCACGGATCGCTTCCTCGACGTCGCCCTACAATACGTCGGCGCCGTGCCATACGACGAAAGCGTGCGCAAGGCAGTGCAGAAGCAGCGCGCCGTCTACGAAGCCTTTCCCCGTTCCAAGTGCGCACTGGCCTTCAAGGCCATCGCCCAGAAGGTCGATACCTGGCCGCTGCCCGCCAACCCGCGCGGGCATCTGGAATTTTTCGTCGAGCGTCTCGTGCAGCAAACCGCAGGGCCTGTGATATGACCGCCAGTGGCATGAATCTTTACAAAAAGTCGGCGCGTGACGCGCAATACGAATTGATCGAGCGCTACGCGCCGCTGGTCAAGCGCATTGCCTATCACTTGCTGGCGCGCCTGCCGGCCAGCGTGCAGGTCGAAGACCTGATCCAGGCCGGGATGATCGGTTTGCTGGAAGTCTCGACCAAATACGACGCCAGCAAAGGCGCCAGTTTCGAAACGTACGCGGGCATTCGAATCCGCGGCGCGATGCTCGATGAAGTGCGCAAAGGGGATTGGGCACCACGCTCGGTTCACCGTAATACCAGGATGGTCAGCGACGCGATTCGCTCGATTGAAGCTAAAACCGGCCGTGACGCTAAAGATCACGAGGTTGCGGCCGAACTCCAATTGAGTCTCGACGATTACTACGGGATTCTGAATGACACCTTGGGCAGTCGCCTGTTCAGTTTCGACGACCTGTTGCAGGACGGCGAACACGAAGGGCTGCACGAGGATGGCGCCAGTGCTCATATGGAGCCGTCACGCGATCTGGAAGATGAACGCTTCCAGGCGGCGCTGGCGGACGCGATTGCCAATTTGCCGGAGCGTGAGCGACTGGTGTTGGCGCTGTACTACGACGAAGAGCTGAACCTCAAGGAAATCGGTGAAGTCCTTGGCGTCAGTGAATCGCGGGTCAGCCAGTTACACAGCCAGTGCGCGGCCCGTCTGCGGGGGCGTTTGGGGGAGTGGCGAGCGCGCTGAAGGCAGTGTGGGGACACTGCGAAACGAGGCTGGTGCGGTGATGAACGGCGCCGGTCTCGATCCGTTGTGCTCCAGACAAACTTTAAGTGCTGCGCCGATTGATTGAAGTGGCGCGTCCAGGTGCTGGGCGCGTTTAAGACTGCTTGGAGGTCGAATTGAACAAAGACATGAAAATCCTCATCGTTGATGACTTCTCAACGATGCGGCGGATCATCAAGAACCTGCTGCGCGATCTTGGGTTCACCAACACCGTCGAGGCCGACGATGGCACCACTGCCATTCCGGTGCTCAACAGCGGCAGCATCGACTTTCTGGTAACGGACTGGAACATGCCGGGCATGACCGGTATCGACCTGCTGCGTCACGTGCGCGCCGATGAAAAACTCAAGCACCTCCCGGTGTTGATGGTGACTGCTGAAGCCAAGCGCGAGCAGATCATCGAGGCCGCTCAGGCCGGTGTGAACGGTTACGTAGTCAAACCTTTCACGGCTCAAGCGTTGAAAGACAAAATCGAGAAGATTTTCGAACGCATCGGCTGATGAATGCGCGGGGGAGCTATGGAGCATAACGAATCATCACAGGGCGATTTCGAATCGACCCTGAAAAAACACGCGGTCGAACTGGTCGAGAGCCTTGAAAAAGGCAAGTTCGGCGACGCGGTGCAACTGATCCATGAGCTCAATCAGACCCGTGACCGCGGCCTGTATCAGGAAGTGGGCAAGCTCACACGTGAACTGCACAGTGCGATCGTCAATTTCCAGATCGATCCGCACATGCCGCAGGCCGAGGAAGTGTCGCAAATCACCGACGCCACCGAACGCCTGGGCTATGTGGTCAAGCTGACGGAAGCCGCGGCCAACCGCACCATGGATCTGGTGGAAAGCGCCACCCCGGTGGTCAACAGTCTGGCTGATGAAGCGCAGACGTTGAGCGCCGATTGGGGCCGCTTCATGCGTCGCGAGGTCGGGGCTGAAGAGTTCCGTGAACTGGCGCGCCGGGTCGACGGTTTTCTGTCACGCAGCAGCACGGACAACCGTGCGGTGTCGAGCAACCTCAACGACATCCTGCTGGCTCAGGATTACCAGGACCTCACAGGTCAAGTGATCAAGCGTGTGACCCAACTGGTCACCGAAGTCGAAAGCAATCTGCTCAAACTCGTGCTCATGGCCAGTCAGGTCGACCGCTTTGCGGGCATCGAACATGACCGCGCCGCAATGCTTGCTGAAAAAGATCCACAAAAACATCTCTCGCAGGGTGAAGGTCCGCAGATTCATGCCGATAAACGAGAAGACGTTGTGTCCGGTCAGGACGATGTGGACGATTTGTTATCCAGCCTTGGATTCTAGAGTTTCGGAATTCGGGTTTTTTGGGTTTTTAGACCTGTAGGAGCACCCCATTAATGAGCTTCGGCGCCGATGAAGAGATCCTTCAGGATTTCCTGGTTGAGGCCGGCGAGATTCTTGAGCAACTGTCCGAACAACTGGTCGAGCTGGAAAGCCGCCCGGATGATGCAGATCTGCTCAATGCAATTTTTCGCGGTTTCCACACTGTAAAAGGGGGCGCCGGCTTCCTTCAGCTCAATGAGCTGGTGGAGTGCTGTCACATCGCCGAAAACGTGTTCGACATCCTGCGCAAGGGTGAGCGTCGCGTTGATGCAGAACTGATGGACGTGGTGCTCGAAGCACTGGACGCAGTGAACAGCATGTTCAGCGAAGTCCGTGAGCGTGCACCGATCACCGCTGCCACGCCGGAACTGTTGGCCGCGCTGGCGCGTCTGGCCGAACCGCAATCGGCGGATGAAGCCCCGGCTTCGCCGGTTGCCGAGATGATCGAAGACCTGGTTGTTGAAAGCGACTCCTCGGAGGACATCACCGATAACGAATTCGAACAACTGCTGGACTCGCTGAATGCCGTCAAGGCCCAGGCTGAGGCTCCGGCCGCTGCTGTGGCGCCCGCGCCGGTTGCCGACACGGCGGCCAGCGATGAAATCACCGACGCCGAATTTGAATCGCTGCTCGATCAGCTGCACGGCAAGGGCCAGTTTGCTGTCGATGCGGTCGCTCCGGCGGCACCAGCAGCGCCGGCTGCTCCGGCCGCGCCTGCTGCTGGCGACAGCTCGGACATCACCGACGACGAATTCGAAGCCTTGCTCGATCAGTTGCACGGCAAGGGCAACTTCGCCGTTGACGCGCTGGAATCGGCCATCGCTTCGGCCCCGTCAGCACCTGCTGCACCGGCAGCCGCTGCGGCCGGCAGTGACCTGATCAGCGATCACGAATTCGAATCGCTGCTCGACGAACTGCACGGCAAAGGCAAGTTTGACGCCAGCGCTGCGACTGCCGGCTCCGTGTCGAGCGTCGCCACGCCAGCGGCGAAAGCTCCGGCTGCCGCTGCTGCGCCGAAGCCTGCCGCCAAGCCTGAACCGAAAGCCGAGGCGCCGAAACCGGCCGCCGCTGCTGCACCGGCTCCGGCCCGCGCGCCAGCTGCTGCCCCGGCAGAAAAGCCGGCCAGCGAAGCGGAAACCACCGTGCGCGTCGACACCGCGCGGCTCGACGAGATCATGAACATGGTCGGCGAGCTGGTGCTGGTGCGTAACCGTCTGGTGCGTCTGGGCCTCAACAGCGGCGACGAAGCCATGTCCAAGGCCGTGTCGAACCTCGACGTGGTCACCGCTGACCTGCAGACCGCCGTGATGAAAACGCGGATGCAGCCGATCAAGAAGGTCTTCGGGCGCTTCCCGCGTCTGGTTCGCGACCTCGCGCGTCAGCTCAAGAAAGAGATCAACCTGGAACTGGTGGGCGAAGAAACCGACCTCGACAAAAACCTTGTCGAGGCCCTCGCCGACCCGCTGGTCCACTTGGTGCGCAACGCCGTCGACCACGGCATCGAGTCGCCGGAAGAACGCGAAGCATCGGGCAAGGCCCGTGGCGGTCGCGTGGTGCTGGCGGCCGAGCAGGAAGGCGACCACATCCTGCTGTCGATCTCCGACGACGGCAAAGGCATGGACCCGAACGTCCTGCGTTCGATCGCGGTAAAACGCGGTGTGATGGACAAGGACGCCGCCGATCGCCTGAGCGATACCGAGTGCTACAACCTGATTTTCGCCCCGGGTTTCTCGACCAAGACCGAGATCTCCGACGTGTCCGGCCGTGGTGTCGGCATGGACGTGGTGAAGACCAAGATTTCCCAGCTCAACGGTTCGATCAACATCTACTCGACCAAGGGCCAAGGCTCGAAGATCGTCATCAAGGTGCCGCTGACCCTGGCGATCATGCCGACGCTGATGGTCATGCTGGGCAATCAGGCGTTTGCGTTCCCGCTGGTCAACGTCAACGAAATCTTCCACCTCGACCTGTCGACCACCAACGTCGTCGACGGTCAGGAAGTGGTGATCGTGCGCGACAAGGCGCTGCCATTGTTCTACCTCAAGCGCTGGCTGGTCAGCTCCGCCGCTCACGAAGAGCAGCGCGAAGGCCATGTGGTGATTCTTTCGGTGGGCACTCAGCGCATCGGCTTCGTCGTCGATCAACTGGTCGGCCAGGAAGAAGTGGTCATCAAGCCATTGGGCAAAATGCTCCAGGGAACTCCGGGCATGTCCGGCGCCACCATCACCGGTGACGGCCGCATTGCGCTGATTCTCGATGTTCCAAGCATGCTCAAGCGTTACGCCACAAAGCGTATTTGAATCCGGGGTGGCGGCGCGATGACGCGCCGCTGCACCTAATGGAGTGTTTATGGCAGTCAAAGTCCTGGTGGTGGACGATTCGGGTTTTTTCCGCCGCCGCGTCTCGGAAATTCTTTCGGCGGATCCGAGCATCCAGGTGGTCGGTACGGCCACCAACGGTAAAGAGGCGATCGATCAGGCCATGGCCCTCAAGCCTGACGTGATCACCATGGACTACGAGATGCCGATGATGGACGGCATCACGGCAGTGCGGCACATCATGCAGCGCTGCCCGACCCCGGTGTTGATGTTCTCCTCGCTTACGCATGAAGGCGCGCGGGTAACCCTCGATGCGCTGGACGCCGGCGCGGTGGATTTCCTGCCGAAGAATTTCGAAGACATCTCGCGCAACCCCGAGAAGGTCAAGCAGCTGCTGTGCGAGAAAGTCCACAGCATCTCGCGCAGCAATCGTCGTTTCAGTGCCTACAGCGCGCCGGCTCCCGCCGCTGCGCCAGCGCCGACGCCTGCTCCGGCAGCGTCGAGCTACGGCAGCCACACGAGCCACAGCAGCCCTGTCCCGGCACGTCCGGCACCTGCGCCTGCGCCTGCCCGTGCATCCGCTGCCAGCGCTTCGTCGCCGGCTCCGAAACGCAAAGCCTACAAACTGGTTGCCATCGGCACCTCGACGGGTGGCCCGGTCGCGCTGCAACGCGTACTGACGCAGTTGCCGGCGAACTTCCCGGCGCCGATCGTGCTGATCCAGCACATGCCGGCGGCGTTCACCAAAGCGTTTGCCGAACGTCTCGACAAGCTCTGCCGTATCAGCGTCAAGGAAGCCGAGGATGGCGACATCCTGCGTCCGGGCCTGGCGCTGCTGGCGCCGGGTGGCAAGCAGATGATGATCGACGGCCGTGGCGCGGTGAAGATTCTGCCGGGTGACGAGCGTCTGAATTACAAGCCGTGCGTGGATATCACTTTCGGTTCTGCAGCCAAGTCCTACGGCGACAAAGTTCTGGCAGTCGTGCTGACCGGCATGGGCGCCGACGGCCGCGAAGGCGCGCGTCTGCTCAAGCAGGGCGGCAGTTCGGTGTGGGCGCAGGACGAAGCTAGCTGCGTGATCTACGGCATGCCGATGGCCATCGTCAAAGCCGATCTGGCTGACGCGGTGTATGGTCTGGACGACATCGGCAAGCACATCGTCGAGGCGTGTATCTGATGGATGTTCTCAGCCTAATCGGCCTCATCATGGCGTTCGTCGCCATCATCGGCGGCAACTACCTTGAAGGCGGTCACCTTGGCGCGCTGGCCAACGGCCCGGCGGCGTTGATCGTACTGGGCGGCACGGTCGGTGCCGCGCTGCTGCAATCACCGATGAGCGCGTTCAAGCGCGCCATGCAGATTCTCGGCTGGATCTTCTTTCCGCCGCGTGTCGACCTGGCCGGCGGCATCGACCGCGTGGTCAATTGGAGCCTGACGGCGCGCAAGGAGGGCCTGCTCGGCCTCGAAGGCGTGGCCGACGCCGAACCTGACAGCTACTCGCGCAAAGGTCTGCAACTGCTGGTCGACGGCGCCGAGCCGGAAGCCATTCGCAGCATTCTCGAAGTGGATTTCTACACTCAGGAATCCCGCGACATCGAAGCGGCCAAGGTGTTCGAAAGCATGGGCGGCTACGCGCCGACCATCGGCATCATCGGTGCGGTGATGGGCCTGATCCACGTGATGGGCAACCTCGCCGATCCGTCGCAACTGGGTAACGGGATTGCCGTGGCGTTCGTCGCGACCATCTACGGCGTGGCCAGTGCCAACCTGATCCTCTTGCCGGTCGCGGCCAAGCTCAAGTCCATCGCGTTGCGGCAGTCGCGTTATCGCGAAATGTTGCTGGAAGGAATTCTGTCGATCGCCGAAGGTGAAAACCCTCGTTCCATTGAGTTGAAGCTGCAAGGCTTCATGGACTAAGGGAATAACCTCATGGCTCGTCGTCGCCACCAGGAAGAACACGTCAATCACGAGCGCTGGCTCGTGTCCTACGCGGATTTCATCACTTTGCTGTTCGCGTTTTTCGTGGTGATGTACTCGATCTCGTCGATCAACGAAGGCAAATACAAAGTCATTTCCGAAGCGCTGATCGGCGTGTTTACCGACTCCGATCGCTCGCTCAAGCCGATTCCGATCGGCGACGAACGACCGAAAACCGTGACCCCGGCCAAGCCGCTGGTCAAGGATGCCGAACAGGTCGACGCCGGTATTTCCGGGGCCAGCGATCCGCTGAAAAGCATCGCCGATGACATCAGTGCCGCCTTCGGTGACTTGATCAGCTCCAACCAGATGACCGTGCGCGGCAACGAGTTGTGGGTCGAGATCGAGCTCAATTCCAGCCTGTTGTTTGGCAGCGGCGATGCCATGCCGAGCGACATCGCGTTCAACATCATCGACAAGGTCGCGGCGATCCTCAAACCGTTCGATAACCCGATCCACGTCGAAGGCTTCACCGACGATCAACCGATCCGCACCGCGCAGTACCCGACCAACTGGGAACTGTCCTCGGCGCGCTCGGCGAGCATCGTGCGCATGCTCGCCATGCAGGGCGTAAACCCTGGGCGACTGGCGTCGGTGGGCTACGGCGAATTCCAGCCGGTGGCCAATAACGCCACGGTCGAAGGCCGGGCGAAGAACCGTCGAGTGGTGCTGGTGGTGTCGCGCAATCTCGATGTGCGCCGCAGCCTGACGGGCACCGGAACCGCCAATGCGCAACCGGACGCGGCGTTGAAGCGCGCTGGCACACAAACTGCACCGACCCCGGTCAAGACGCCGGGACGCGAGAGTGCCGTCAATTCTCCGTCGCCCGCATTAACACGCTGAAGCATGTCTCGGCCAATCAACCTGGCCGGGAGGAACGAACTGAATGAGAGTCTGGGCAGTCGCCAATCAAAAGGGTGGTGTTGGTAAAACCACATCCTCCATCGCTTTAGCCGGATTGCTGGCCGAGGCGGGCAAGCGCGTGGTTGTGGTCGATCTCGACCCGCACGGCTCGATGACCAGCTATTTCGGTTACGACCCCGACAGCCTGGAGCACAGCAACTACGATCTGTTTCTGCACAAGGGCAGCGTGCCGCAAGGCCTGCCGGGGCAGTTGCTGTTGTCGACCAGCGACGAACGCATTTCCCTGCTGCCATCGAGCACCGCACTGGCCACCCTTGAGCGGCAGTCGCCGGGGCAGAGTGGCCTGGGTCTGGTGATCGCCAAGAGTCTGGCGCAACTGTGGCAGGACTTCGATTACGCGATCATCGACAGCCCGCCGTTGCTCGGTGTGCTGATGGTCAACGCTCTCGCGGCGAGCCAGCAACTGGTGATCCCGGTGCAGACCGAGCACTTGGCCGTGAAAGGTCTGGAGCGCATGGTCAACACCCTGGCGATGATCAATCGCTCGCGCAAACAACCGCTGCCGTTCAGCATCGTGCCGACCCTGTTCGACCGCCGCACGCAGGCGTCGATGGGCACCTTGCGCGTGCTGCGTGACAAATTTCCCGACGACATCTGGCACGGCTACATCCCGGTCGATACCCGTCTGCGCGACGCCAGCCGGGCCGGCGTCACGCCTTCGCAATTCGACGGCAAGAGCCGTGGCGTGCTGGCCTACCGCGCACTGCTCAAGCACCTGCTCGCGCAGCAACTTGTTCCGCAGGTGGCCTGAGCATGATCTTTATTCGCTTGCCCGAACCCTGTGGGAGCGAGCCTGCTCGCGAAGCAGACGACGCGGTTTCCCTGCCTGGCGTTGATCACCGATGAACCGCCCAGTGAAACTCACGTCACGTCCGCAACAGGCCTTGCAGTCCTATCTGGAAGACCTGTTGCTCGACCTGCCCGAGGACTTGCCTGCGCCGGTCGAAGCGCCGCCGCCAGTCGTCGAACAGGCGCAGCCTGAAGTGGTGGAAAGCACCGAGGCCATGGACGAGTTCCAGGCAGCGGTGCTGGAGGAGCAGGCCCGCGATGCGCAGAAATCCGTCGCTCCGATTGCCGCGCCCGCTGCTGCCCCCGTGGCCAAAGCGCCAGTCGCGCTGATCGACGAACCGCGCGCGCCGCTGTCGACCTTGGCGCCGCTGCTGCAAACACAATTATTGACCGTGCCGGAACCCGAGCCGGAGCCAGAGCCCGCGCCGCCAGTGGCGGAACCGCAGGTGCTGGTCCCGCCGCTGGTCGAAGTGCACCTGCCACCGAACAACCCGCCGCCACCGGTCGAACCCGATGGCCGTCCGGCCTGGGCTGCCGATGCTTTCGAATGCTTGCTGTTCGACGTTGCCGGGCTGACCCTGGCGGTGCCGCTGGTGTGCCTCGGCTCGATCTATTCGCTGGCCGGCCACGAGCTGACGCCGCTGTTTGGTCAGCCGGAGTGGTTCCTCGGCATTCTGCCGAGCCAGGCTGGCAACCTGAAAGTTCTGGACACCGCGCGCTGGGTCATGCCGGATCGTTACCGCGATGACTTCCGTCAGGGCCTGCAATACGTGATTTCGGTACAAGGTTACGAGTGGGGGCTGGCAGTGCATCAGGTCAGCCGCTCGTTGCGCCTGGACCCGAATGAAATCAAATGGAGAAGTCACCGGGGTCAGCGGCCATGGCTCGCCGGCACCGTGATCGAGCACATGTGTGCATTGCTTGACGTATCCGCACTGGCCGAGTTGATCGCCAGCGGCGGGGCAAAGCACTTGAGTGGCAACAAGCCGCTACATAAACCGACATAGCAGCCGACATAACAATCAGGCGATGGCATTTTCCAATGCCACCACACAGAACACACACCGCCCGGGGCGGTTTTTTCGAGGGGTCAGGGTATGAGTAGTCAGGCGTCGAATGCAAAAGGTTCTGAAGATCCGATCCTGCAATGGGTGACCTTCAAACTGGATAACGAAACCTACGGCATCAACGTGATGCGCGTGCAGGAAGTGCTGCGCTACACCGAGATCGCGCCGGTACCGGGTGCGCCAAGCTACGTGCTGGGCATCATCAACCTGCGCGGTAACGTGGTCACCGTGATCGACACCCGTCAGCGCTTCGGCCTGCACAGCGGCGAGATCAGCGACAACACCCGTATCGTCATCATCGAAGCCGACAAGCAAGTCGTTGGCATCATGGTCGACAGCGTGGCCGAAGTGGTTTACCTGCGTCAGTCGGAAATCGAAACCGCGCCGAACGTCGGTAACGAAGAATCGGCCAAGTTCATTCAGGGCGTGTGCAACAAGAACAACGAACTGCTGATTCTGGTCGAGCTGGACAAGATGATGAGCGAAGAAGAATGGTCGGAACTGGAGAGCATCTGATTTGATTCTCGAGGTTGCGGTAATTGTTCTGTTCCTGTTCTGGGCCGGCACGCTGGCGATGTTCGTCTCGTACATCAAGGCGCAGCGAGTGATCGCTGCACAGCAGGCCCAGGGTGATGCGCTGCGTGATCAGCGCATCAAGGAACTGGCCAAACGCGTCGACGACTACCAGAACGGCAACGTGCGCATGGGCGAGGCCCTGCACGAGTTGCGCGCGGTGGTAAGCCCGTTGCCGGACAAGATCGTTGCACTGGAACAACGCGACCCGTCGAGCCTGTCATTCGCCCAGGCGGCGAAACTGGTGGGCATGGGCGCCAGCGTCGATGAACTGACTCAGTCGTGCGGCTTGACCCAGGCTGAGGCGGAGTTGATGCGCAAGTTGCACAAGGGCAGCTAGGGGCTTCAAGCTTCAAGCGGCAAGCAAGATCAAAAGATCGCATCGGAGGCAGCGCCTGCATAAATCTCGTGTAAGCGCTGTCGAAGGCTGCGATCTTTTTTCTCGATTGCATCGCAGGCATAGCGATCCGCAGTTGTCCGGATCAGCTCGCCGAAGTTTTTGTGTAACTGATCAGTTGATACAGGGCTTTCTGCTCACCGTTACCGCCGAAGTCGGCGTTGCCCCAGGCCACTACCCGACGATCTGCCCTGAGTGCCACGAAGGTATCGCCTCCTCCGTACACAGCACGCACGTCAGTGAGCAAATGGGCAACTGCGCTGGTATCGCCGCCGCCGTTCTCTCTTCCCCACGCAACTGCCACGCCGTTGCTGCGCAATGCTACGACCGCGTCTTGGTTGGCATTAATGGCGACAATGTCTCTCAACTGGCGAATGTCTGGCGGAATGTTAACGATATCGCTGGGGAGGGTAGCCCAAGCGTGCACTGAGCCATCCCCGCACAGCACGACAAATCCGGATCCGGAGCCTATGACGTGGACGATGTCGTTGCGACTGGCAATCTCTTCTGGAATGGCCGGCATATGTCCCCATACGACCAGTGCGCCATTGCTTCTGCGTGCTGCAAAAGCTGAGCTGTTACTGGCCAGGTCGACGATATCTCTCAGCGCTGCGATGTCCGACGGCACTTGGCCTCCAAGCGATTCATGCCCCCATGCGCGCACTTGGCCATTGTCGCTCAGTACTGCGAAAGCATGAGTCGAGCAAGCCAGTCTGGTTATGTCGGTGAGCAACGCGATATCGTCCGGCAGCTGCGCTGAATGGTCATGATAGCCCCAACAGACGACGTTGCCAGTGCTGCGCAGCGCGGCGAAACCATACTGGCCACCCGACGCTTGCATGATATCGGTCAAATCGGCGATTTCGGGCGGAAGTGCGCCTCCCATCTCGGGCATGCCCCATGCGACAAGCTTGCGCGATTCAAGAAGGGCTACGAAAACATAAGTGCTTCCCGACACCGCGACAACCGTATTCAGCTGTGCGATATCTTCGGGGACGGTCCCGCTGGGCTGAAGTCCCCAAGCGAGGACATTGCCTTGCGCGCGCCGAATCGCAAAGGCTCTCATCCCCGCCGACAACTCTACGACGTCGTGCGCTTCTCTTACCGGTTCCGGCAAAGTGCCGCCGCCATCGACGTGACCCCATGCATGGACTGCCCGGCTGTCCAAAACAGCGCACAGGGCGAATGATGTACCGATAATGTTTGACGGGTTCAGGGTTATCCGTTTCTTGCCCGACCAGACGACCAGTTCCTCATAAGGCCGGACATCGAAAAATTCGCTACCAGTGGCTGGCTGCTTGTCTCCAACATACTGCCACGTGACGTTCAACGGTTTGAGCGTTGAGGCGTCCAGCGCTACAAGTCGCCAGCTGCGCGTGTAGAAGTTGCCAAGACCACCCCGATTGCCGCGTGCGCCCATGACCAGCAGTCCGCCTTCAGCGTTTATCTTCAGGGGCAATTCATCTTTCTCGTTTGGCATGGAATCAATCCCTCAAGATTGTGGACCTGCGGGCAACCTGGTCAGGTCTGGTCCGTAATCAAGCGCTGCGGGATCGGGCATGCGCTACTGTCAGACCTGACAGTAGCGACAAACGGTATATGGCAGGGCGCAGAAGAGACTGCGACTGCGGCTCAGTAGTCATCCCCGCGCGCGGTGATGTCCTTCTCGACCATCGGCGCGTTCGGGTCTTGTCCTTCGGGGAATTTGCCCTTCAGATTCCAGGCAAACGCGATGATCTCGGCGATGGTGCGATAGAGCTCTTCGGGAATGCTGTCGCCCAGTTCCATCCGCGCCAGCAGGCGCACCAGTTCGGCGTTCTCGTAGATCGGCACTTCGTAATCGCGAGCGATACGCAGGATTTCTTCGGCCAGTTCTTCGTCGCCCTTGGCGGTGAGCGTCGGGGCGTGGTTGCCGTCATATTTGAGGGCGATAGCCTGGCGTGGAGCAGTGGAATCGTTCATGCGGTTTCGTCGACCCAGCGGTGTTCGAGGCGGGTTTGGTTGCCTTGCGGCGGGGTGCCGTGGTGGCAGTCGAGGTCGCCGACGTTGAGCCCGGAATCGAGCAAGCGCTGGCGCAAGGCAAACAGATTGTTTTCGATCAGGTCGGCGGTGTACGGCCGCTCAGCCCACAGCTGGCTGGACAGGCTGCCGGCGATCAGTTGCGCCTGAATCTGCATCGGCCCGAGCGGTTCCAGATCGAAGGCCAGATCGACGCGCCACAGTTGCTGTTTGGCTTCGCGTTCATCGCGGCGTTCATGCGGCTGCGGCTCCCGCTCCGGCGCTTCTTCACGCTGGAATTTGACCTGCAGCGGCACGATGTCCTGCAGGTTGCGCATCGGGATTTCCAGCTGCCAGGTGCTGAGCAGGCGGCCATCGTCGGTGACGCCGGTCTGTTCCAGGCTCGACAACTGATGGCTTTGCAGACGCGACACCGCTGCGGCGGCGAGGCGCAGCAGTTGTTCGAGATCACCTTCGCCTTCCAGTTTCGCCAGCAGTCGTTCGGGCAACGGGAAGCTGCTCGGCACCGGTTTGGCGCTGACCTGGCCGAGGGTGCCGAGGGCGTTCCGGACGAAACTCGGCAGTGCCTGGGCCAGGGTATTGGCGGCGATGATCGCATTGAAATTGGTGTTGCTCGGCAGGCCCGGAGTCAGTTGCGCGATCAGTTTTAGCAGGTCGGCTTTCATGTCCGGGGCGAGAGTCGGGTTTTGTCCGCCGAGCAATTTCGCTTCGAGGAACGCGCCGCTGTTGGCCAGGGCCAGCGCCACGCCTTTGGCGGTGCTCATTTGCTGTACGTCCGGCAGGCTGGCAAGCAGCTTGTCGACCACCGCGCGCAGATCGGCCGAAGTCTGATCGCTGGATGGCGGCAGGTTCTGCAACATCTTCAGCAGGCCATCGAGCGAGCCCTGACGACTTTGCTGACCGAGCAATTGCTGACTCACCGCCAGTTGTTCCTGGCGGCTGCTCAGCGGCACGAATTTGAGGGTTTGCGCATCCTGCACCTGCGCCGACAACAAGGTGCCGATGCGCAGCGGTTGCGGGCTGTCGACGGTCAAGGTGCTGCCGCTCAATGCGGTGTTGAGCAGAGTGACCATCGAGCGAAATACCGCCGCTTGCCCCGGCGTCTGCGGCAGGGCCTGCGAGGTCACGACTTTGCCTTGCAGCAGGGTGCCGGCGGGCAATTGCGCGGTATCGATGCGGGTCAGGGTGGCGACGCTGCTGGCAATCGCTTGTTGTACGGTGATCGCCAGATTGCCGGCCGAGGGCTGAGTGATCGCCAGGTTGGTGCCCTGTGGCAACGGCAGGTTGCTGCTGGCCTGCACGGTGGTCTGGCGACCGCTGTCGAGGGTCACTTTGAGCAGCAATTCAAAGGTCTGATCAGCCTGCTTGAGCGACAACACCTCGGCCTTGGCGCTTTGCCCCGCGCCGATCAAGCCCTCGACCGGCGTCAGCAGCTTGAGCAGTTCACCCGTCTGCGGGCGAGCGCTCGCCGGCACGGTGGGCGGCAGCGGGAGGATGTTCATTTCGCCTGTCATACGCGGACACAACCTGAGGAAATTGCGCTCTTGAGAGTAAGGCACGGCATGTATAATGCCGCGCGTCGTGCGCTTCGTTCAAAAAACCTGGCAATTGTTTGATCCAGCTCGCCAGATCGAGCGATCAAAGCATCTATGCTGCATCTCTTTAACGGCCGCTCTAGAGCCGACTTGAACCGTATAAGGCCCGTGATCCCTTGACCAGTCCTGTCCTGCAAACCGTTGCCCTGGCGTGTGAACGCGATCTGCGGCTGCTTTTCGAAAACCTCGAATTGCGCCTGGCCAGTGGTGACATGGTGCAGATCAGCGGCCCCAACGGCAGCGGCAAGACCAGTCTTTTACGTCTGCTCGCCGGTTTGATGCAACCCACCGACGGCCAGGTGCTGCTCAACGGTCAGCCGCTGACCGAGCAACGCAGCGAACTGGCGCGAAACCTGTTGTGGATCGGCCACGCTGCCGGGATCAAGGATCTGCTCACTCCCGAAGAAAACCTGTCGTGGCTGTGCGCCCTGCATCATCCCGCCGAACGCGAGGCGATCTGGCAGGCGCTGGCAGCGGTAGGATTGCGCGGTTTCGAAGACGTTCCCTGCCACAGCCTTTCCGCCGGTCAACAGCGCCGTGTGGCGCTGGCGCGGTTGTATCTGGACAGCCCGCCGTTGTGGATTCTCGATGAACCTTTCACCGCGCTGGACAAGCAGGGTGTCGCTCAGTTGGAAGAGCATCTGGCCGGCCACTGCGAACGCGGCGGTCTGGTGGTGCTGACCACCCACCACACCCTGAGCCGCATGCCGGCCGGTTATCGCGACATCGATCTGGGGAAATGGGCGGTATGAGTGTCTTCGGCCTGCTGCTTGCCCGCGAATCGCGCCTGCTGTTCCGCCGCCCGGCGGAGCTGGCCAATCCGCTGATTTTCTTTGCCATCGTCATTGCCCTTTTCCCGCTGGCCGTCGGCCCGGAAACTCAAGTCTTGCAAAACCTGTCCCCGGGGTTAGTCTGGGTGGCGGCGTTGTTGTCGGTCCTGCTTTCGCTGGACGGATTGTTTCGCAGTGACTTCGAAGACGGCTCGCTGGAACAGTGGGTCCTTTCGTCGCACCCGCTGCCGCTTCTGGTCCTGGCCAAGGTGCTGGCACACTGGCTGTTCTCCGGTCTGGCACTGGTGCTGCTGTCGCCGGTGCTGGCGTTGATGCTCGGTTTGCCGGCCGCGTGCCTGCCGGTGCTGCTGTTGTCGCTGCTGTTGGGCACGCCAGTGTTGAGCCTGCTCGGTGCAGTCGGTGCTGCGCTGACGGTCGGCCTGAAGCGCGGCGGGCTGTTGCTGGCGCTGCTGATTCTGCCGTTGTACATCCCGGTGTTGATCCTTGGCAGTGGCGCGTTGCAAGCGGCGTTGCAAGGCATGCCGGCGACCGGATACTTGTTGTGGATGGCCAGCCTCACAGCGCTGGCGATCACCCTGACACCCTTTGCAATAGCCGCTGGCCTGAAGATCAGCGTCGGCGAATAATAATGAGGCCTGGTCAAAAATTGACCACTTCTTCCAGAAGAAAGGCATGACCCTCTGCCAGCTCGCGATGATGAGCGGCAACCGTGACGGAAACAGTATGAACTGGACCTGGTTTCACAAGCTCGGCTCGCCCAAGTGGTTCTACGGCATCAGCGGCAAGTTCCTGCCGTGGTTGAGCATTGCAGCGTTGCTGCTGATCGGCGTTGGCGTGGTCTGGGGCCTGGCGTTCGCGCCGCCGGATTACCAGCAAGGCAACAGCTTTCGCATCATCTATATCCACGTGCCAGCGGCGATGCTCGCCCAGTCGATCTACGTGATGCTCGCGGTGTGCGGCGTAGTCGGGCTGGTGTGGAAGATGAAACTGGCCGACGTCGCTTTGCAATGCGCCGCACCGATCGGTGCGTGGATGACCGCCGTGGCGCTGGTCACCGGGGCCATCTGGGGCAAACCAACCTGGGGCTCGTGGTGGGTGTGGGATGCGCGCCTGACCTCAATGCTGATTCTGCTGTTTCTGTATTTCGGCGTGATCGCGCTGGGCAATGCCATCAGCAACCGCGACAGCGCCGCCAAGGCCTGCGCGGTGCTGGCGATCGTTGGCGTGATCAACATTCCGATCATCAAATACTCGGTGGAGTGGTGGAACACCCTGCACCAGGGCGCGACGTTCACCCTCACGGAAAAACCGGCGATGCCAGCGGAAATGTGGCTGCCGCTGCTGCTGACGGTGCTGGGTTTCTACTGCTTCTTCGGCGCCGTGCTGTTGCTGCGCATGCGGCTGGAAGTGCTCAAGCGCGAGGCCCGCGCCAGTTGGGTGAAGACCGAAGTGCAGCAGAGTCTGGAGGCGGCGCGATGAGTTTTGCTTCATTCGGCGATTTTCTCGCCATGGGCCATCACGGCCTGTATGTCTGGTCGGCCTACGGCATCTGCCTGACGGTGCTGGCCCTCAACGTGGTGGCGCCGATTGCGGCGCGTAAGCGTTATCTGCAACAAGAGGCGCGTCGGCTGCGCCGGGAGAACGGCAAGTGAATGCGCTGCGCAAAAAACGTCTGATCATCATTCTGGCGATTCTGGTCGGAGTGGGCGCTGCTGTCGGCCTGGCCCTGAGCGCGTTGCAGGAAAACATCAATCTGTTTTACACGCCGACGCAAATCGCCAACGGCGAAGCGCCGCAGGACACGCGCATCCGCGCCGGCGGCATGGTCGAGGCCGGTTCGCTGCAACGCTCCAAGGATTCGCTGGACGTCAAATTCGTCGTCACCGATTTCAACAAATCCGTGACCATCGCCTATCGCGGCATCCTCCCGGATCTGTTCCGCGAAGGGCAGGGCATCGTCGCTCTCGGCAAGCTCAACGCCGATGGCGTGGTGGTCGCCGATGAAGTGCTGGCCAAGCACGACGAGAAGTACATGCCGCCGGAAGTGACCAAAGCGCTGAAGGACAGCGGTCAATCCGCACCGACGCCTGTGAAGGAGGGTTGATCGATGGCTGCTGCACTGTTTATTCCCGAGCTGGGCCATTTGGCGATGATCCTCGCGCTGTGTTTTGCACTGGTCCAAGCGCTGGTGCCGATGCTCGGTGCGTGGCGCGGCGACCGCTTGTGGATGAGCCTGGCGCAACCGGCTGCGTGGGGCCAGTTTGCCTTTCTGCTGTTTGCCTTTGGCTGCCTGACCTATGCGTTCATGACCGACGATTTCTCGGTCGGCTACGTGGCGATGAACTCCAACAGCGCGCTGCCGTGGTACTACAAATTCAGTGCGGTGTGGGGCGCCCACGAAGGTTCCCTGCTGCTGTGGGCGTTGATCCTCGGCGGCTGGACCTTCGCCGTGTCGGTGTTCTCCCGACAGTTGCCACAAGTCATGCTCGCCCGGGTACTGGCGGTGATGGGCATGATCAGCACCGGTTTCCTGCTGTTCCTGATTCTTACCTCGAACCCGTTTTCGCGGATCCTGCCGCAGATTCCCGCCGACGGTCGCGACCTCAATCCTTTGCTGCAGGACATTGGCCTGATCGTGCATCCGCCGATGCTGTACATGGGCTATGTCGGTTTCTCCGTGGCGTTCGCGTTTGCCATCGCCGCGCTGCTCGGCGGGCGTCTCGATGCGGCGTGGGCGCGCTGGTCGCGGCCATGGACCATCGTCGCCTGGGCCTTCCTCGGCATCGGCATCACCCTCGGTTCGTGGTGGGCGTATTACGAACTCGGCTGGGGCGGCTGGTGGTTCTGGGACCCGGTGGAAAATGCCTCGTTCATGCCATGGCTGGTCGGCACCGCGTTGATTCACTCGTTGGCGGTCACCGAGAAACGCGGCGTGTTCAAGAGCTGGACGGTGTTGCTGGCGATTGCCGCTTTTTCGTTGAGCCTGCTCGGCACCTTCCTCGTCCGCTCGGGCGTGCTGACTTCGGTGCATGCCTTCGCTTCGGATCCCGAGCGCGGTGTGTTCATCCTGATTTTCCTGCTGTTCGTGGTGGGCGGTTCGCTGACCCTTTTCGCCCTGCGCGCGCCAGTGGTGAAAAGTCAGGTCGGGTTCAATCTTTGGTCACGGGAAACCTTGCTGCTGGGCAACAACCTGGTGCTGGTCGTCGCTGCATCGATGATCCTCCTTGGCACTTTGTATCCGCTGATTCTTGATGCCATCAGCGGCGCCAAACTGTCGGTCGGCCCACCATACTTCAATGCGTTGTTCATTCCGTTGATGGCGTTGCTGATGCTGGTCATGGCGATCGGCGTGATCGTGCGCTGGAAGGACACACCAGTGAAATGGCTGGCGAGCATGCTCACTCCGGTGCTGCTCGGCAGCGTCGCATTGGCCGTGGTGGCCGGCGTGGCTTATGGCGATTTCAACTGGGCAGTGATTGCGACGTTCCTGCTGGCGGCGTGGGTGTTGCTCGCCGGCGTGCGCGATCTGTTCGACAAGACTCGCCACAAAGGCCTGATCAAAGGTTTGCCGACGCTGACCCGCAGCTATTGGGGCATGCAGATCGCTCACCTCGGCATCGCGGTGTGCGCGCTGGGCGTAGTGTTGTCGAGCCAGAACAGTGCCGAGCGCGACCTGCGTCTGGCGCCGGGCGAGTCGATGGATCTGGCCGGCTATCAATTCGTCTTCGAGGGCGCGAAGCATTTCGAAGGGCCGAATTTCACCTCGGACAAAGGCACCATCCGCGTCATTCGTGACGGCGAGGAAATCAGCGTGCTGCACCCGGAAAAGCGTCTGTACACCGTGCAGAACTCGGTGATGACCGAAGCCGGGATCGATGCCGGTTTCACTCGCGATCTCTACGTCGCCCTCGGCGAGCCGCTGGATAACGGCGCCTGGGCCGTGCGCGTTCACGTCAAACCGTTCGTGCGCTGGATCTGGTTCGGCGGCTTGCTGACCGGATTGGGTGGTTTGCTGGCGGCGCTGGATCGGCGTTATCGGGTCAAGGTGAAAAGCAAAGTGCGCGAAGCGCTGGGCATGACGGGAGCGGCGGCATGAGGCGTTGGTTGATGTTGTTGCCGTTGGCGATTTTTCTGCTGGTGGCGGTGTTTCTCTATCGCGGCTTGTACCTGGATCCGGCGGAGCTGCCGTCGGCGATGATCAACAAGCCATTCCCGGAGTTTTCCCTGCCGAGTGTGCAGGGTGACAAGACGCTGACCAAGGCCGACATTCTCGGCAAACCGGCGCTGGTCAATGTCTGGGGCACCTGGTGCATTTCCTGCCGGGTCGAGCATCCGGTGCTGAACAAACTTGCCGAGCGCGGCGTGGTGATCTACGGCATCAACTACAAGGACACCAATGCCGACGCCTTGAAATGGCTGGCCGAGTTCCACAATCCGTATGCGCTGGATATTCGTGACGACGAGGGTTCGCTGGGCCTCAACCTCGGTGTCTACGGCGCGCCGGAAACCTTCTTTATCGACGCCAAAGGCATCATCCGCGACAAGTTCGTCGGGGTGATCGACGAGCAGGTCTGGCGCGAAAAACTCGCGGCCAAGTATCAGGCGCTGGTCGATGAGGCCAAGCCATGAAGCGTTTTCTCGCTGCGGTCGTGTTGGGTTTGAGCCTGGCCGGTGTCGCCCACGCGGCCATCGATACCTACGAATTTGCCAAAGAGGGCGACCGCGAGCGTTTTCGCGAACTGACCAAGGAACTGCGCTGCCCCAAGTGCCAGAACCAGGACATTGCCGACTCCAACGCGCCGATCGCCGCCGACCTGCGCAAGGAGATTTTCCGCATGCTCGGCGAGGGCAAGGACAATCAGCAGATCATCGACTTCATGGTCGATCGCTACGGTGATTTCGTCCGCTACAAACCGGCGCTCAATGCCAAGACCGCGCTGCTGTGGTTCGGCCCGGCCGCTCTGCTGCTCGGTGGTTTCGTGGTGATCGTGCTGATCGTGCGCAGGCGTCGCGGGCAACGCGCCGAAACGCCGTCATCGCTGTCTGCCGAAGAACGTCAGCGCCTCGACCAACTGTTGGATAAAAACCAAGAATGATTGATTTCTGGCTCGCCGCAGGGCTGTTGCTTCTGGTCGCCCTGAGTTTTCTGCTGATCCCGGTACTGCGCGAACGCCGCGCTCAGCGGGAAGAAGATCGCACCGCGTTGAACGTCGCGCTGTACCAGGAACGGGTTGCCGAGCTGCAAGCGCAGCAGGCCGAAGGCGTGCTCGACGCCGCGCAACTGGACAGCGGCCGCGCAGAAGCCGCGCGTGAATTGCTCGCTGACACCGAAGGCGTCACCGCACCGCGTGTCTCCCGCCTGGGCAAGCCGTTGCCGCTGCTGGCCGCCGTGTTGGTACCGGTGCTGGGTCTCGGTCTGTACCTGCATTTCGGCGCCGCCGACAAGGTCGAACTGACCCGCGAATTCGCTCAGGCACCGCAGTCGATGGAAGAGATGACCCAGCGTCTGGAACGTGCGGTCGCCGCACAACCGGATTCCGCTGAAGGTCTGTATTTCCTCGGCCGTACCTACATGGCTCAGGACCGTCCGGCAGACGCGGCGAAGATGTTCGAACGCGCCGCCAACCTCGCCGGTCGCCAGCCGGAACTGCTCGGCCAGTGGGCGCAGGCGCAGTATTTTGCTGACGGTAAAAAGTGGTCGGAGCAGATTCAGAAACTGACCGACGAAGCGCTGAAGGCCGATCCGAAGGAAGTTACCAGCCTCGGCCTGCTCGGCATCGCCGCGTTCGAAGGCGAGCGTTATCAGGAGGCCATCGACTACTGGAATCGCCTGCTCGCGCAACTGCCGCCGGATGACAACTCTCGCGCTGCGCTGCAAGGCGGCATCGAGCGTGCCGCCGAACGCCTGAAAGCCAGCGGCGGCAAAGTTGCCCAGGCACCGGCGCCGAAAGCGGCATTGCTGACAGTCAGCGTTGATCTGGCCAGCGAACTCAAGAGCAAGGTGCAACCGGGCGACAGCGTGTTCATCTTCGCCCGCGCCACTTCTGGCCCACCGGCGCCGCTGGCGGCCAAACGCCTGACCGTCGCCGACCTGCCGGTGACCGTCGAACTGGGCGATGCCGACGCGATGATGCCGCAGTTGAAACTGTCCAACTTCCCTGAAGTCCAACTGGTTGCGCGCATCTCACGAGCCGGTCAACCGACTGCCGGTGAGTGGATCGGTCGCAGCGGCCCAGTGGCCAGCAGCACCACCGCGCCACAAAAACTGACTATCGACAGCCCGGACAAGTAACCGGACCCAACAGGAAAGCACCGCCATGCACACCATCGCCCGCATCACAGTCCTCACACTGGCCCTGGGCTTGAGTGCATGTGCGGTACAACGCCCGGAACCGACCACCAGCCTGCCGCCAATCCCGCCCTCGCAGCCAAGCCCGACCCCGTCGACCTCGCCGAGCCCCGGCAAGAGCATCCCGGCCAAACCCGCCAAGCCCGTGCCCCGCACCTCGGCCAGCTTCGCCCCGCCACCGGGCGGCAACAGCCACTGGGACCAGAAGCTCGGCGTCTACGTGCTCGACGACCAGACCAACACCTTCTACCGCCAGCGCACCTACTACCGCTGGAACAACGGCTGGAGCCGCTCGGTCAGCCCCAACGGCCCGTGGGAAGACACCAACATCCACGGCGTCCCGCCGGGGTTGGGCAAGAAATTCGGGCAGTAAGAGAAACGGCGATCTTGGGATCGCCGTTTTTTTTGCGTCTGATTTTCAGAGAATCGCACGATAGTTACCTAACGCCTTTACCGACTCGACCAATCCTTGCCGTTGGAGAAAGCCGAGATATTTGTCCACCTCCACATTGGGCGTTTTCAATTGCCGTCGCTGGCTTTGAGCCGCAGCGACGACGGCAGCCGAATCAAGATGGAAAAGGTTTTCCACAAACTCATCCGGGTGCTGAGCTTCAATGCCGTATGGCGCGAGGTGACGGGTGGGGAAATCTTTCAGGTTGAACGTCACTATTACATCGGCACCGCATCGGATTGCGGCCGCTAGAACATGGCGATCGTTCTCATCAGGCAGTGTCAGGCCTGACACCAAGTCTTCATAGCCATCGATACACGCGTCTGGAATGGCCAGGTCCATCAATTGCGATGTGCGATCGAGTTGTTCGAGGGTCAGGTCGGACCTGTTCTTCAATAAGTTACGCTTCCATTCGTGGTGTATTTCCTGAGTCCAGCGAGCCCGATACAGCCCTGACAACGCGAGCCACATCAGGAAATCTTTTAAAGGGGCCGGATATAAAACGCATGCATCGTACACAGCAGTGAAAGAGGAATGCCTCACTCGTATCCTGTCCTTAGCGCCTGTGCCTGCTCCGCGAGAAGCATCATTGCCTGCTCGCTGGCGGTGTCTCGCCGGGTTTTATATTCCATCAGATCAGCAAAACGCACACGTCGGTGCTTGCCTGTTTTGTGGTAGGAAATCTCACCGCTCTCCAGCAGTTTGATCATGTGCGGACGTGAGACGTTGAGCAGATCGGCAGCTTCCTGCGTGGTCAGCTCCGCGTGGATCGGTACCACCTTCACAGCGTTGCCCTGCGCCAGCGCCGCCAGGATATCGCTCAGCAAGCGCAACGCCGATGTTGGCAGCTCGACGCTGTGGGCTTCGTTCTGTTCATCAAAAATCTGGATTCGCTGAGTTTCAAAAGCGGTTGTGAGGAAGGCGCTCAGGGCGCGCTGGCCTGCAATCGCGGCTTTGACCTCTCGTTCGACAGGCAGATTGATGGCAGATGGAGTAGCGGTGGTCATAAGACTGTTCCAGCATTCTATGGAAGGATGTGTCGACGTTATTCGAATTAAACGAAATTCGCAATAAACGAAACTGGTGCAGGAATACTTTGTAAAACTACCAACCATCACCCCGTCCCATTCTGTGCTTGAGTAAAGATAACTCTAGAGTTACTTTTAATGGGCCAGGCCAAGGAGGCGGTTGGTGCAGAGCAGGCTATTGATGAAGGAGCTGGAGGAGGCGGGCTGGACGCTGGATCGGGTTGCGGGCAGTCATTACATCTTCACTCATCGTTACAACCCGAACACGATTGCCGTCCCGCATCCTAAAAAGGATTTACCGTTGGGGACAGTCAAAAGCATTCGGCGGCGCGCGGGGTTATTCAGCCCGCCAACCCGTCATGAAGGAGATCCGTAATGCAATATCCCATCTGCATCGAGTGGGGTGACGAGAACACTGCCATCGGTATTCAGATCCCCGATATTCCCGGCGCAGTCACGGCCGGGGACAGCTTTGAGGAGGCCTACAACGCGGCCGTGGAAGTGGCTCACCTCATGCTGCAGGAGATCGCGGCGGCCGGTCAGGCGATTCCGATGCCGACCTCGGCAGCGGCGCATCGCAATCATCCGGATTTTGCCGAGATGGGCTGGGGCATGCTGGAGCTGGATATCTCGCCGTACTTGGGCAAGACCGAAAAGGTCAACGTTACGCTGCCCGGCTATGTGATTCAGCGTATTGATCGCTATGTACGCGAGCATAACGTCAAAAGCCGCTCCTCGTTTCTGGCGGATGCGGCGATGGAGAAACTGGTTCGGTATTGAAGGTACGTCCAATTGTGGGAGCGAGCCTGCTCGCGAAGGCGTCAGGTCAGGCACTGATCTATGGCTGACACACCGCCTTCGCGAGCAGGCTCGCTCCCACTATGACATCGCGTCAGGACGCGACTTTTCGCTGCGCCAGCGCAGCGTTTTGCGATGCACTCAAAAACCGCAACAACGCCAGCAACGGAAACACGCTGCCGACAATCACGATCCACAACCAGCCGCCATGCTCGTACACCGCGCTGGCCACCGACGAGCCGAAGGCGCCGCCGATGAAGATGCTGGTCATGTACAGCGCGTTCAAACGGCCACGACTTTTCGCGTCCAGCGAGTACACCGCGCGTTGGCCGAGGACCATGTTCATCTGCACGCAGAAGTCCAGCACCACGCCGGTCACGGCCAGGCCGATGACGCTATAGGCCGGGTGAATGAAGGCGGGCAGGAAGCTCAGGCTGGCGAAGAGCATGGCCAGTAGCGAGGCGATGCGTGTGTGACCGGCATCAGCGAGGCGGCCGCTGATTGGCGCGGCGATGGCACCGATGGCGCCGACCAGGGCGAAGATGGCGATTTCGCTTTGCGACAGGCCATGGTTGCGTGCAAGTTCCAGTGGCACGGCGGTCCAGAACAGGCTGAACGTGGCAAACATGCAGCCCTGATAAAACGCCCGCTGACGCAGCACCGGTTGCTGGCGCAGCAGCGTCCACAGCGAGCCGATCAATTGGCCATAAGTAGCGCTGTGATCTGGCTGGCGCTTGGGCACGGTCAGCGCCAGCACCACGCTGATAGCCGCCATCAATGCTGCGGCGATCATGAACATGGCGCGCCAGCCGAGGTGATCGGCGACCACGCTCGACACCGGTCGCGCCAACAGAATACCCAGCAGCAAACCGCCCATGATCCCGCCCACCACGCGACCACGGGACTCTTCCGGCGCCAGATGCGCGGCCAGCGGAATCAGGATCTGCACCGACACCGAGCTGAAGCCGACCAGCAGCGAGATCAGCAGAAATACGTTCGGCTGTTCAGTGAACGCGGCGCCAAGCAGACTGGCGATCGCCACGACCGTGGTGATGATCATCAGCCGACGGTTCTCCAGCAGATCCCCCAGCGGCACCAGAAAGAACAGGCCCAACGCATAGCCGATCTGCGTCAGCGAGACGATGAAACTGGCCATGGTGTCGGAGAGGCCGATGTCCGGCGCGATCAGGCCAATAATCGGTTGTGCGTAGTAGATGTTGGCAACGATGGCGCCGCAGCAGAACGCGAACAGCAGGACCATGCCTCGGGTCATTGCGTGAGGAGTGGTGGTCATAGGGGATCTCGGGTCGGGCACAGTAAGGCGGAGAGGCTAATGGACAAACCGAACTAGCAGAAGTGGCGTTCAGTTGATATCAGTTATCAGCTTGCGTAATGACGGCCACGGCCATTCAAGGCGAAACTTGCGTCCGACCGTTGGAGGTCGAGTATACGTTCACTTACATCCTGCGCCATAGCGTGCTTATTTTTGCATCGGCTGGTTCTACATTCATGACTGGAAGGTTGCGATGTTTAGTCAGCAGCTTCGCCACAATGCACGATTGTCTTAATCAGCCTGCTGGGTGCGAGCGAGCGTACACCGCGGGTAGCACGCTGGCAACGCAATCGATCTCGGCGGGGAAGGGGGAAGACCCCGCCGATGTGATGGGTTAAGACTCAATTGTTTAATTCGTCGTTTGTAGGTAACCAAAAGGTTTCATTTTGTATACGTTGTTATTGGAGGTCATTGATTTCAAAGTTATTAACTAGGGCTCGCCCTTCCTTGACGTTCTTTTCGTATTTGTCCTGTTCATCTTTTTGGTTTTTTAGAGCTGTAGCGAGGCGTTCGTGACCATAGGGCGCATTTTTCGATAGCATTATTCCACGGTTTAACCAATCTATTGATTCAGTGTAGAAACCCTTGTTGTTGAACATGTTTCCGACGTTGAATAGTATCCATGAGGTTTTTGATTGTGACACTTCTACTGCTTTTTTGCATGCTGACATGGCTTTGTCATACAGGTCTAGGTTCAAACAGGCATTACTAAGGTAACCCCAGTAGTTCGCGTTCGAATCCTCTCTGTTGACGAGCGCGCTAAATAAGCTAAGCGCTTCTTTTTTATAGTTGGTTTCTTGGAAGGCCAGCGCTAGTGAATAAGTTATTGAGGTGTCTGAAGGATTTTCCCTATATGATTTGTACAGTGTTTTAAGTGATTCTTTGTTGTTATCTGAGTTTTTTAGTAGGGCGGCGAGCTTGATTGCGAGATTTGGTGTTGTACTGAGCGTTGAGTTTGAGATTGTCGAAATTGCTTCTTCGTAGAGCCCTTCATTCTCATAGCAATGGGCTAAAGATTCTATAATGACTGCGTTTTCTGGAGCGCGCTCAAAAGCCTTCGACGCGAGTTCCGTCGCTATTTTTGAATACCCCGACCAGATAAAAATCTTAGGAATCAAACTCTGGATGCTATCGAAATTATGACTGGAGTTAAAGATTTTGATAAGTTCTTCTTTTGCGCCTTTTAATTCCAGGGATAGGTCGGCATAGGTGCTCCATGTCTTGTATTCTAATTGTTTTTCACCGCTACTTGTCTTTATTAGTTTTTCAAGTTTGTTTTTCGCTAGTTTGTAGTTTTCTATGGCGAAGTCAGCCACCCAGTCGTCTATAGTTTCTTCCTTGTTTTCAGTGTTAACGGTATTTTTTGTTGCATCGATTGGGTGAAGATTCCCAAGTTTTTTTATCTGTATTCGGATTTGATTACATGCAGCTCCGGTAGCGGCAGAAAGGTTTTTGTCTGAACGATTTGGTGAATATTTTCCTGGGGTTATACCAAGCAAGTCTGTTGGAATGTGTAGCTCTGTATCTTCCGGAGTTATAAAGAAAACTCGCTCCCTTCCGAGTTTTCCAATAAAAAGTCCAAGTTCGAAAATGACATTATCTCTTGCGGTTTTGTTTGTGTTTTCTCTTATTGTTGTAATGTCATCAGGTGTGAATAGGAATACACCGAAGTCAGCGCTGCTCATTGAATCAGACAGAGAGTCCATCGTGCTCTTTGAAAGCTCAAAAATACCTTGCGTCCAGACTGTTGCTTCTGCCTCATGATTGAGGTTTTGCTGGACTGCATAAGCGACTTCCAGTCCCTCCACTGAAGACCCTATAAATAGTTTGGGTTTCATCCTTGTTCGTCTCCTAAGTTTTTCCGTAAGCAGTACCACATCCGTCTATTCTTTGTGGTAAGCAACCATATTGGTTTTCTCTGGTTACAGCAATAACCTATTAGTCAAAAGCTCTCATTGGTTTCTAATTCGATAGTTGCTGCTTCACAAAAAAACGTCAAGTCTACGATGCTAGAACCTATTGTACGTGAGGGGGTCGAGTTATGAAGGGATCGGTAGGACCCCGAGAGGTTGTTGAGATATGTGTGATCTAGATAGATTGAACCGCTGCTCCGTAATGGAATTAGCCGCTTTGGGATGCGCACAGTGTGTTTACTCGACAGTGAGTGCATGACAATCGCTGAACAGGGGGCGGGCCACAGTCCCGAGGCAGGTGGCCCTTGCGATAGAAACTGTTTTCTATAAAAAAGACGACCTGCTCAGGTCGTCTTTTTCATTTCAGATCAAGACTTACTGCCCGCTGTAAATCTGATCGAACACGCCACCATCATTGAAGTGGGTTTTCTGCACCGTGCGCCAGTCACCAAAGGTCTTCTCCACCGAAAGGAAGTCGACTTTCGGGAAACGGTCGGTGTACTTCGCCAGCACCGCCGGGTCACGCGGACGCAGATAGTTGGCCGCCGCAATTTCCTGACCTTCCGGCGACCACAGGTACTTCAGATACTCATCAGCCGCAGCGCGCGAGCCTTTCTTGTCGACCACTTTATCGACCACCGAAACCGGTGGCTCGGCTTCTGCGGAGACGCTTGGGTAGATCACTTCGAACTGATCGCGACCGAACTCGCGAGCGATCATTTCCGCTTCGTTTTCGAAGGTCACCAGCACGTCGCCGATCTGGTTGGTCATGAACGTGGTGGTGGCGGCGCGGCCACCGGTATCGAGCACCGGCGCCTGCTTGAACAGCTTGCCGACGAAATCCTTGGCCTTGTTCTCGTCGCCACCGTTTTTCAGCACATAGCCCCAGGCCGACAGGTAGGTGTAGCGGCCGTTACCGGAAGTTTTCGGGTTCGGCACGATGACCTGAACGCCGTCCTTGAGCAGGTCCGGCCAGTCTTTCAAGGCTTTCGGGTTGCCCTTGCGGACGATGAACACCGTCGCCGAGGTAAACGGTGCGCTGTTGTTCGGCAGGCGCGTGACCCAGTTGTCCGGCACCAGTTTGCCGTTGTCGGCGAGGGCGTTGATGTCGGTGGCCATGTTCATGGTAATGACGTCAGCCGGCAGGCCGTCGATCACCGAACGCGCCTGCTTGCTCGAGCCGCCGAAGGACATCTGCACGGTGATGTTTTCGTTGTGCTCGGCTTGCCAGTGCTTCTGGAACGCAGTGTTGTAGTCCTTGTAGAAATCGCGCATCACGTCGTAGGAAACGTTGAGCAGCGTTGGTGCGGCCTGAGCGATGTTGGCCAAGGCCAGGCCAGCGGCGAGAAGTGAGGCGCCAAAGAGTTTTTTCACTGCGCATTCCTTGTTCTGTGGGGGTGTTATGCCAAAAATGAAGCCATTTGCCAGCGACTATAACGGGCAGCGCATAGTCGCTTAAAGATTAAAAAGCTCTGTGCTTATTCCACTTTCTTGAACAGCTGACTGCCGCAGCGCGAACAGAACGCTGCGCTCTGTTCATGGCTCTTTTTCTGACAGCCCGGGCAGTCATGTTGCAGCTGTTCGCCGCGCATGGCATTGGCCAGTTCTGCGGTAAAAATCCCCGTGGGTACGGCGATGATCGAGTAACCGGTGATCATCACCAGCGAGGAAATCACCTGGCCCAGCGGCGTCTTCGGCACGATGTCGCCGAAGCCCACAGTGGTCAAGGTCACGATTGCCCAATAGATGCCTTTGGGAATGCTGGTGAAGCCATGTTCCGGGCCTTCGATCACGTACATCAGCGTGCCGAACACTGTCACCAGCGTGCACACGCTGACCAGAAACACGACGATTTTCTGCTTGCTGCCACGCAGCGCCGACATCAGATAGTTGGCTTGCTTGAGATACGGGCTGAGCTTGAGCACACGGAAAATCCGCAGCATCCGAATGATGCGGATGATCAGCAGATACTGCGCATCGCTGTAATACAGGGCGAGGATGCCCGGCACGATCGCCAGCAGATCCACCAGGCCATAAAAGCTGAAGGCATAGCGCAGCGGCTTGGGCGAGCAGTACAGACGCAGGATGTATTCGCCGAGGAAGATCGCCGTGAAGCCCCACTCGATATAGGCCAGAACGTCGGCGTAATTACGGTGGATGCTGTCGATACTGTCGAGCATCACGATCACCAGACTGGCGAGGATGATCAACAGCAGGATGCCGTCGAAGCGACGCCCGGCCGGGGTGTCGCTCTGGAAAATCATGACGTAAAGCCGTTCGCGCCAATTGTTGCTGCTGTCCATGGATAACGCCTGAATCGAAGATCAGCGCAGCCTAGGGTGATTCTCCCCGTGAGCGCAAGACTCATGCGCGAGCGAAGCTTTGCCAAGCATTTGAATGCCAGCCCGGATCAACCAGCAGGCGAGGATGAACGGCGCGGTCAGCGTGGCCAGCCCGAGGGCGGCAAACAGCGGCGTCACCAGCAAGGCCAGGACAATGGCGAGCAGCGGCAGCCACGGATTTTGTCGCTGAGCGCTGAAGGCGAGGGCGGCGAGTACAGCGTTGTAGCCACCGAGCCCGAGCAGTGCGGCGGACGTGTCGTGGTGCAGCAGACTCGAGCCGAGGCCGATCGCCGACGCCAGCAGCGCCCAGCAGAACGCGCGGCGATCGGCGAGCAGCAAGCCGCTGGCGATCAAGGCCCCGGCCAATGGATGGTCGAGAAACATCACCTGGCCGAATCCGCGCAGTTCAGCGGCCAGCAGATTTGTCGTGTTCAGGTCGACCGATGCCGCCGGCGCGGACGGCTCGGCGAACATCAGCAGCACCCAGCTGAGCGCCACGAACGGCGAGGTATACGCCGGTATGGCGCGACTGCGGTACACGTGTTTGAGCCATTGCTGAGTAAGCATCGCGCTCAAGCCACCGGCTGCAAGAATCAACTGCGGCAGCAGTGGCGACCAAGGGAAATACAGGCTCAGCAGCAGGCCGAGCAGCACGCCGTTGTAGCTGAACAACCCGGCCTGGCGATCGGCCTTGGCGTAGTTGCGCCGCTGCGCGGTGAGCAGACCGGCAACGCCACCGAGCAGCGCCCCGGCGAACAGCACCGGCGCCGTCAGCAGAATCGCCAACAGACACAGCAGGCCGCACAGCGGATGGCGCTGGAAGAAAATCTGACTGAAACCGTTGAGCAAAGCCTCGGCCCAGTCGGGGCAGTGGGTGTTGAAGTGATTGGCAGGCATGTTGAGAAAATCTGGGCAGTTGGAACATCAAAAGGTCTTGCAAGTCACTGTGGCGAGGGGATTTAGCGAAACGTCGCACCGCCCCGTTCGGCTGCGCAGCAGTCGTCGCTTTTGAGGGTGTGACGGTTTCCACAGAGAAACCGCATTCTCCGATGGGGGGCCGCTTCGCAGCCCAACGGGAATAAATCCCCTCGCCACAAGGTTATGCACCCACTTTTAGGGTGGGTTAAATCAACGTCTCGATGCGCAGCGAATTGGTCGACCCCGGCTGCCCGAACGGCACGCCAGCGGTGATCAGCAGCGTATCGCCACGCTCGGCCATGCCTTGCGCCTGAGCAATCTCCAGTGCGGTCGAGCAGACTTCGTCGACCTGACGCAGGCGATCGTTGACCACCGAATGAATGCCCCACGCTACGCTCAAGCGCCGCGCCGTTTGCAGGTTCGGCGTCAGATTGAGGATCGGTGCTTTCGGCCGTTCCCGGGATGCGCGCAGCGTCGAGGCGCCGGACTCGCTGTAATTGACCAGCACCGCCACCGGCAGCACGTTGCTGATCCGGCGGATCGCACAGCTGATCGCATCGGAAACCGTCGCCTCGGCTTTCGGTCGGCTGACGTCAAGCTGGGTCTGATAATCCGGGCCGTTCTCAACTTGACGGATGATCTTGCTCATCATCTGCACGGCTTCCAGCGGGTATTCGCCGGACGCGGTCTCCGCCGAGAGCATCACCGCATCGGCGCCTTCGGCCACGGCGTTGGCGACGTCAGTCACCTCGGCACGGGTTGGGGCAGGGGAGAAGCGCATTGACTCGAGCATCTGCGTCGCCACCACCACCGGTTTGCCCAGCGCGCGGCAGGTGGTGATGATGTTTTTCTGAATCTGCGGCACGCTCTCCGCCGGCACTTCCACACCAAGATCGCCGCGCGCGACCATGATCGCGTCGCTCAACTCAGCAATCTCACGCAATTGCTCGACCGCCGAAGGCTTCTCGATTTTCGCCATCAGAAACGCCTTGTCGCCGATCAATGCGCGGGCTTCGACAATGTCCTGCGGGCGCTGTACGAACGACAGCGCGACCCAGTCCACACCCAATTCCAGGCCGAAGCTCAGATCGCGGCGATCCTTGGCGGTCAGCGGGCTCAGGTCGAGCACCGCTTGCGGCACATTCACGCCTTTGCGATCGGACAGTTCGCCGCCGTTGAGTACGGTGGTGTCGATCGCATCGGCGTACTTGGTGACCACGCGCAGACGCAGCTTGCCGTCGTCGAGCAGCAGATCCATGCCGGCTTCCAGCGCGGCAATGATTTCCGGATGCGGCAGGTTGACCCGGCGCTCATCGCCCGGTGTCGCATCGAGATCCAAGCGGAACGCCTGACCGCGATGCAACTGCACCTTGCCGTCAGCGAACTTGCCCACACGCAGTTTCGGCCCTTGCAGGTCCATCAGAATGCCCAGCGGATAGTTGAGCTGGCGCTCGACTTCGCGGATCCATTGATAGCGCTTGGCGTGGTCGGCGTGATCGCCATGGCTGAAATTCAGCCGGAAGATGTTGACCCCGGCCTCGACCAGCTCGCGGATGTCGTCGATACCGTCGACCGCAGGGCCGAGGGTGGCGAGGATTTTGACCTTTTTATCAGGCGTCATGATTTGCAGTTCTCAAGGATCAGAATGGCGCGGAAGTCGTTGACGTTAGTGCGGGTCGGCTCGGTGACGATCAGCGCATCGAGCGCCTGGAAGTAGCCATAGCCGTTGTTGTTATCCAGGTCGTCGCTGGCGCTCAGACCCAGTGCGGCGGCGCGGGCGTAGCTGTCCGGGGTCATGATCGCGCCGGCGTTGTCTTCCGAGCCGTCGATGCCATCGGTGTCGCCGGCCAGCGCGTAGACGCCGGGCTGGCCCTTGAGGCTGTCGGTCAGGCTGAGGAGGAATTCGGCGTTACGCCCGCCACGGCCATTGCCGCGCACGGTTACCGTGGTCTCACCGCCAGAAAGAATCACGCACGGCGCCGCCAGTGGCTGGCCGTGATTGATGATCTGTCGGGCGATGCCGGCGTGGACTTTCGCCACTTCGCGGGATTCGCCTTCGAGGTCGCCGAGAATCAAGGTGCTGAAACCGGCGTGACGGCACTTCACCGCCGCTGCGTCCAGCGACTGCTGCGGGCGGGCGATCAACTGGAAATGACTGCGCGCCAGACTCGGATCGCCGGGTTTGACGGTTTCCGATTCCGGGCTTTGCAGCCAGGTACGCACGGAGGCGGGAATGTCGATGCCGTAGCGTTTGATGATCGCCAGCGCCTCGGCCGAAGTGCTCGGGTCGGCCACGGTCGGCCCGGACGCGATGACGGTGGCGAGGTCGCCCGGCACATCGGAGATCGCGTAGGTGTAAACCGTCGCTGGCCAGCAAGCCTTGCCGAGGCGGCCGCCCTTGATCGCCGAGAGGTGCTTGCGCACGCAGTTCATCTCGCCGATGGTCGCGCCGGATTTGAGCAGGGCTTTGTTGATCGCCTGCTTGTCAGCGAGGGTAATGCCTTCGGCTGGCAGGGCGAGCAGGGCAGAGCCGCCGCCGGAGAGCAGGAAGATCACGCGGTCGTCTTCAGTGAGGTTGCTGACCAGCTCCAGCACGCGTTTGGCCACGGCCAGCCCGGCCGCATCCGGCACCGGGTGTGCGGCTTCGACCACTTCGATTTTTTCGCACGGGGCGCCGTGGCCGTAGCGGGTCACCACCAGGCCGGTGACTTCACCCTCCCAGCAGCGCTCGACCACTTGCGCCATGGCGGCAGCGGCTTTGCCGGCGCCGATGACGATCAACCGACCGGTGCGATCGGCAGGCAAATGGGCTTCGAGGACTTGGTTCGGATGGGCCGCGTCGATGGCTGTGGCAAACAGCTCGCGCAGCAGTTGTTGCGGATCGACCGACATGGCGGGCTCCCGGAATTCTTGTTATTCGAAAGGGCAACTCGGAACCCTTGTGGGAGCGAGCCTGCTCGCGAACGCGGCATGTCAGCCAACATGGATGTTGGATGTGAAGCCGCTTTCGCGAGCAGGCTCGCTCCCACAGGGTTTTGTGCAGGGTTTATTTATTGTCGCGAATCGAGAAATTGGCCATGTGTTCCAGGCCCTTGATCAGCGCCGAGTGGTCCCAGTTGCTGCCGCCGATGGCCGCGCAGGTGCTGAATACCTGCTGGGCATTGGCGGTGTTCGGCAGGTTGATGTTCAGCTCCTTGGCGCCTTGCAGGGCCAGGTTCAGGTCCTTCTGGTGCAGGCTGATGCGGAAGCCCGGGTCGAAGGTGCCTTTGATCATGCGCTCGCCGTGCACTTCGAGGATCTTCGAAGAAGCGAAACCGCCCATCAGCGCTTCACGCACCTTGGCCGGATCGGCACCGTTTTTCGAGGCGAACAGCAGGGCTTCGGCAACGGCCTGGATGTTCAGCGCAACGATGATCTGGTTCGCGACTTTGGCGGTCTGACCATCGCCATTGCCACCAACCAGGGTGATGTTCTTGCCCATGGCCTGGAACAGCGGCAGGGCGCGTTCGAAGGCATCGGCGTCGCCACCGACCATGATGCTCAGGGTTGCGGCCTTGGCGCCGACTTCACCGCCGGAAACCGGAGCGTCGAGGTACTGCGCGCCTTTTTCGTTGATCTTCGCCGCGAAAGCTTTGGTGGCGGTCGGCGAAATCGAGCTCATGTCGATGACTACTTTGCCCTTGCCGATACCGGCCGCGACGCCGTCGGCGCGGAACAGCACGTCATCGACCTGCGGGGTATCCGGAACCATGACGATGATGAATTCGGCTTCCTGCGCCACTTCGCGCGGATTGGCCAGGGCGACAGCGCCAGCGGCGACCAGATCGGCCGGGGCCGCGTCGTGGTGTTGCGACAGGAACAGGCTGTGACCGGCTTTCTGCAGGTTCGCCGCCATTGGGTGGCCCATGATGCCGGTGCCGATGAATCCGATTTTAGCCATGAGAAAATCCTCTTGTTTTTTTCGTGCTCAAGCAAATAGGGGAGCTGCTTTTCATGTGGGAGCGAGCCTGCTCGCGAATGCGGTGGAACATTCAATATCCGTGTTGACTGAACCACCGCATTCGCGAGCAGGCTCGCTCCCACTGGGGATTTGCTGTGTTTCTTAGATTGCGTTGTGTGATTTCAACCAACCCAGGCCCGCTTCGGTGGTGGTCAGCGGTTTGTATTCGCAACCCACCCAACCCTGATAACCGATGCGATCAAGGTGTTCGAACAGGAAGCGGTAGTTGATCTCACCAGTGCCCGGCTCGTTGCGCCCCGGGTTGTCCGCGAGTTGCACGTGGTTGATCTCGCCCAGGTGCGATTGCAGGGTGCGGGCCAGATCGCCTTCCATGATTTGCATGTGATAGATGTCGTATTGCAGGAACAGATTGGCGCTGCCGACCTGCTCGCGAATCGACAGGGCCTGCGCCGTGTTGTTCAGGTAGAAGCCGGGAATGTCGCGGGTGTTGATCGCTTCCATCACCAGTTTGATGCCCACCGCTTGCAGCTTGTCGGCGGCGTATTTGAGGTTGGCGACGAAGGTCTTTTCCACGGTGGCATCGTCAACGCCTTGCGGGCGGATGCCGGCCAAGCAGTTGACCTGGGTGTTGCCCAGCACTTGTGCGTAGGCGATCGCCAGATCGACCCCGGCGCGGAACTCTTCGACCCGATCCGGCAGGCAGGCGATGCCACGCTCGCCCTTGGCCCAGTCACCGGCCGGCAGGTTGAACAGCACTTGGGTCAGCCCGTTGGCCTCGAGTTTTGCCTTGATTTCAGCCGAGCTGAAGTCGTACGGGAACAGGTATTCCACGCCACTGAAACCGGCCTTGGCGGCGGCGTCGAATCGGGCAAGGAAATCCTGTTCGGTGAACAGCATGGACAGGTTGGCTGCGAAACGCGGCATGGTGGTCTCCCGTAAATCTTGTGAGGATCCCCTGGGGGAGCGAGCTGTGGCGAGGGGATTTATCCCCGTTCGGCTGCGAAGCAGTCGTAAACCATTGTATGCGGTGTACCTGATACGCCGCGGTTTCAGGTTTTGAGGCCGCTTCGCGCCCTAACGGGGATAAATCCCCTCACCACACAGGCTCGCTCCCGCAGGGAGAGCGGTCAGCAGTTAATCAAGCAACGAAATCGCCGTCGGCGCGTCATTGCCGACCAGTGCCAAGTCTTCGAACTCGTTGACCGCGTTGATCTCGGTACCCATGGAGATGTTGGTCACACGCTCCAGAATGATCTCGACGATCACCGGTACCTT
This sequence comes from Pseudomonas sp. LW8, assembly GCF_041956865.1. Lineage (NCBI taxonomy): Bacteria > Pseudomonadati > Pseudomonadota > Gammaproteobacteria > Pseudomonadales > Pseudomonadaceae > Pseudomonas > Pseudomonas sp. LW8. Next base: position 1,601,342 of record NZ_CP168138.1, read on the forward strand.
GAACTCTTCGATCATTTGTTCGGCCTTGCGCAGGGCTGGGGCGATTTCCGACGGTTCGAACACACGCAGCGCCTTGCAGCCGAGACCCTCGGCGACTGCGATGTGGTCAACCCCGTAACCGTTGAGTTCCGGCGCATTCAGGTTATCGAAGGACAGCTGCACGCAGTAGTCCATTTCGAACCCGCGCTGGGCCTGACGGATCAGGCCCAGGTACGAGTTGTTCACCACGACGTGGATGTATGGCAGTTTGAACTGAGCGCCGACCGCCAGTTCTTCGATCATGAACTGGAAATCATAGTCCCCCGACAGGGCCACGACTTTGCGGTTCGGATCGGCTTTCACCACGCCCAGCGCCGCCGGAATGGTCCAGCCCAACGGGCCGGCCTGACCACAGTTGATCCAGTGACGCGGTTTGTAGACGTGCAGGAACTGCGCGCCGGCAATCTGCGACAGACCAATGGTGCTGACGTAGCAGGTGTCCTTGCCGAACACCTGGTTCATTTCTTCATAAACGCGCTGCGGTTTGACCGGCACGTTGTCGAAGTGGGTCTTGCGATGCAGGCTGGCCTTGCGCTGCTGGCAATCCTGCAGCCAGGCACTGCGGTTCTTCAGCTTGCCGGCGGCTTGCCATTCACGGGCCACTTCGATGAACACGGTCAGCGCTGCCGCGGCGTCGGAAACGATGCCCAAGTCCGGGGTGAACACACGACCGATCTGCGTGCCTTCGATGTCAACGTGAATGAACTTGCGACCTTCGGTGTACACGTCAACCGAACCGGTATGGCGGTTGGCCCAACGGTTACCAATGCCCAGCACCACGTCGGATTTGAGCATCGTCGCGTTGCCGTAACGGTGCGAAGTCTGCAGACCGACCATGCCGACCATCAGCGGGTGGTCGTCAGGGATGGTGCCCCAGCCCATCAGGGTCGGGATGACCGGGATGCCGGTCAGCTCGGCGAACTCGACCAGCAGATCGCTGGCGTCGGCGTTGATGATGCCGCCGCCGGCCACCAGCAATGGACGCTCGGCCTGATCCAGCAGCGCCAGCGCCTTCTCGACCTGCACGCGGGTTGCGGTCGGTTTGGCCAATGGCAGCGGTTGGTAAGCGTCGATGTCGAATTCGATCTCGGCCATCTGCACGTCGAACGGCAGGTCGATCAGTACAGGGCCTGGACGGCCGGAGCGCATTTCATAAAAGGCTTTCTGGAACGCGTAAGGCACCTGGCCCGGCTCCAGAACCGTGGTTGCCCACTTGGTCACTGGCTTGACGATGCTGGTGATGTCGACAGCCTGGAAATCTTCCTTGTGCATCCGGGCGCGGGGTGCTTGACCGGTGATGCAGAGGATTGGAATCGAGTCGGCCGAGGCGCTGTAGAGCCCGGTGACCATGTCGGTACCGGCCGGGCCGGACGTGCCGATGCACACGCCGATGTTGCCGGCCTTGGTGCGGGTGTAGCCCTCGGCCATGTGCGAGGCGCCTTCAACGTGGCGAGCAAGGACGTGATCGATGCCACCGACCTTCTGCAAGGCGGAGTACAGCGGGTTGATCGCTGCGCCCGGGATGCCAAAAGCGGTATCAACCCCTTCACGGCGCATCACCAGAACGGCGGCTTCGATTGCTCTCATTTTGCTCATGGTTTTGTGCCTCTTTACGTTTTGTAATTGTATACAAGTGGCTTTGCGCAGAGTGTATTCACGGCGGACGGCGCAGGTCAATCCATTTTCTCAAGCGCCTGTTTCATTCGTCGGAAGCCCGCTGCGCTGTGGCTTTTCGTCGCATGTGGCGCTTTTCGAGAATTATTGTATACAAAAAAATAACTCATTGTGTTCTATTTGTGTCATCGGACTGCGGCACAAACGCGCGGTCCCACGACTTTCCCTATAACAAAATGAGGACGGCACCATGAGCGCTTTAACCTTGAAAGTCGCAGTCAACCTGGTCAGCGAAGCCATCAACGCAGGACGCGGCATCAACGCCGCACCGTTGACCATCGCGGTACTCGATAACGGCGGCCACCTGATCGCCCTGCAACGTGAAGATGGCGCTAGCCTGCTGCGCCCGGACATCGCCATCGGCAAAGCCTGGGGCGCCATCGCCTTGGGTAAAGGCTCACGCCTGCTCGCCCAGGACGCCCAACAACGCCCGGCGTTTTTTTCTTCGTTGAACAGCATGGGGCAGGGCAGCGTAGTGCCGGCTCCGGGTGGGGTGTTGATTCGAAATCAGGCGGGTGAAGTGCTGGGCGCGATCGGGATCAGTGGGGATTTGTCGGATGTGGATGAGCAGGTGGCGATCAGAGCGGTGGAAGCGCTGGATTTGAGGGCAGATGGTGGGGTGGTTGGTTGAATGTCAGTGTCTGAATAACCGCTTTCGCGAGCAGGCTCGCTCCCCCATTGGATCAGGGTTGGACACAAAATGTCTGAACACCTGAAGCCCACTGTGGGAGCGAGCCTGCTCGCGAATACGATCTGCGCTACACATCTTGCTAAAAGTCTGACGCTCCCTTTGCCATCTCCACGGCTAGCCTTCTCATGATCAACATATGAGAAGGCAACGGAATGCCGGGTTTATCTGCTTCACATCGCTTGCGCATCGGACGCTATTCAGAACACAACCGCATTTACCTTCTGACCGCCAATACCGCCGGGAGAGAACCTGTATTCAGCGATTTCTTCCTCGGCAGATTGCTTGTAAGCCAATTCAGGGCAGCTGAGGAAGCGGGATTGGCCAATTCTCTGGCTTGGGTCGTAATGCCAGATCATTTTCACTGGCTGATTGAATTGAAGAGTGGCTCGCTCGGCGAATTGATGCAGCGAACTAAATCCCTCAGCACCAAAGCGGTAAAGCTTTCGACCGGTAGAAAGTCCAGCCTTTGGCAACCTGGCTTCCATGACCGGGCACTGCGTAAAGAGGAGAATCTGGTGAAGATGGCTCGGTATGTCATTGCCAACCCATTGCGGGCAGGGCTGGTCAAAAGCCTTGGCGACTATCCGTTGTGGGATTCGATCTGGTTATGAGTTGAGGTCTGCGGTGCAGCTATTCGCGAGCAGGCTCGCTCCCACAGTGGATCTGGGTTGGACACAAAATGTCTGGACACCACAACCCCTGTGGGAGCGAGCCTGCTCGCGAAGCGGTTCCCCCGATCTCACCGATCCGGCTCACACCCCTTCAACACCAACCGGATAATCGTCTGCGCCGCCGCTTCATAATCGGCTTCATCAAGCTTGTCTTTCCCGGTCACCGCGGAAATCTGCCAGTCGAAGTCGGCGTAGGTCTGGGTCGCGGCCCAGATGCTGAACATCAGGTGGTTGGGATCGATCGGGGCGATCTGGCCGCGGTCGATCCAGCTCTGGATGCAGGCGATGTTGTGTTTGGCCTGGGCGTTGAGCTGCTCGACAAGATCAGCGCTCAGGTGCGGGGCGCCGTGCATGATTTCGCTGGCGAACACCTTGGAGGCGTAGGGCAGGTCGCGGGAGATGCGGATCTTTGAGCGGATGTAGCCGCTCAGCACCTCGCTCGGCACACCGTCCGGGTTGAACGGGGTCGAGGCCTGCAGAATCGGCTCGATGATGCTTTCCAGCACCTCGCGATAGAGGTTTTCCTTGGATTTGAAGTAGTAGTAGACGTTGGGCTTGGGCAATCCCGCCTTGGCGGCGATGTCGCTGGTTTTGGTCGCCGCGAAGCCCTTGTCGGCAAACTCTTCGCTGGCGGCGCGCAGGATCAGTTCTTTGTTACGCTCGCGGATTGTGCTCATAAACCCGGTGGTTCCTTGCCTGTTCTGGCGGTGGCGCATGGTAGCACCGGCCTTGAGCGGCGCTCAACAATGCAGCCTGTGGCCGGCGGTCGCGTTATGCTTGGCAACATTCATACACAGAAGGAAACAGGATTCATGGCAGGAAGCAGTTTGCTGGTGCTGATCGATGACATCGCCACCGTTCTGGATGACGTTGCGTTGATGACCAAGATGGCCGCGAAGAAGACCGCCGGGGTGCTCGGTGATGATCTGGCGCTCAATGCCCAGCAGGTATCGGGCGTGCGCGCCGAGCGGGAAATTCCCGTGGTCTGGGCGGTGGCCAAGGGCTCGTTCGTCAACAAACTGATCCTCGTGCCGTCGGCGCTGGCAATCAGCGCCTTTGTGCCTTGGCTGGTGACGCCGCTGTTGATGGTCGGCGGCGCGTACCTGTGTTTCGAGGGTTTTGAAAAACTCGCGCACAAGTTTCTGCACAGCAAAGAGGAAGACGAGGCAGAACACGCACAGTTGACCGAAGCAGTGGCCGATCCGGCGACCGATCTGGTGGCGTACGAAAAGGACAAGATCAAAGGCGCGATCCGCACCGACTTCATTCTCTCGGCAGAAATCATTGCGATCACCCTCGGCACCGTGGCAGATGCCTCGCTGACTCAGCAAGTGGTCGTCATGTCCGGCATCGCCATTGTCATGACCGTGGGCGTTTACGGTTTGGTGGCGGGCATCGTCAAACTCGACGACCTGGGGCTGTGGCTGACGCAGAAACCCGGGCAGATGGCGAAAAAGATCGGCGGCGGCATTCTCAGCGCCGCGCCGTACATGATGAAAACCCTGTCGGTGGTTGGCACGGCAGCGATGTTCCTGGTCGGCGGCGGCATCCTGACCCATGGCGTGCCGGTGCTGCATCACTGGATCGAAGGTGTCGGCGCAGCGGCGGGCAGTGCCGGGTTTGCCGTACCGATGCTGCTCAATGGTGTTGCGGGGATTATTGCCGGTGCTGTGGTGTTGGCGGTGGTTTCGGTCGTAGGCAAGATCTGGAAAGCGCTGAAGGGTTAATCAGCAACACATAACAAATGTGGGAGCGAGCCTGCTCGCGAATGCGGTAGTTCAGTCAACATCGATGTTGACTGAAACTCCGCGTTCGCGAGCAGGCTCGCTCCCACAGTGTTTTGCGCCAGCCGATTTACTCGGCGATCTGCAACTTGCGCGCTTCGGTGTACACGTACCGCACTTTCTCGTACTCGAACGGCGAGTTCATCTGGCCGTAGCGGAAGCTGGTCTGGTAGCGCTTGTCGATCGCACGCAAGGCCCAGACTTCCGGGTGGTTGGAGCTGACTTCCGCGACGTTGAGGAAGTTGATCGCGGTGTCGGAGGTGTAATCCACGGCCAGACCTGCGGTGTCGCGGATGTTCGACGGGCCGAAGATCGGCAGTACGAAGTAGGCGCCGCCCGGTACGCCATAGAAGCCCAGAGTCTGCCCGAAGTCCTCGTTCTGGCGCGGCAGGCCCATGGCGGTTGCCGGATCCCACAGGCCGGCGATGCCGATCGTGGTGTTGAGCAGCAGGCGCGCGGTGGTTTCCATCGAGCGCTGGCCCTTGAACTGCAACAGGCTGTTGACCAGGTTCGGCACGTCACCAATGTTGTTGAAGAAGTTGCTCACCCCGGTACGCAGGAAGCTTGGGGTGATGTAGCGATAGCCATCGACTACCGGCAGGAACACCCACTGGTCGAAGCGGTAGTTGAAGTGATAGACCCGGCGGTTCCACGATTCCAGTGGGTCATAGACGTTCAGCGCATTGAGCGTGGAGCGTTCGAATTCGCGCTGATCCAGGCCCGGGTTGAACTTGAGTTTGGTCAGCGGCTGCTTGAAGCCGTCGCTGTCGACCACCACCGGTGCATCGGCTTTACTGTTGTCGGCCTGGGCCACGCCTGCACAGAGGAACGCTGCAATCAGCAGGAGATATTTAGCCACGGAAGAACTCCAGCATGGCGTCGCTGTTGACGCGGTAGTTAAGGTTGCCGCAGTGGCCGCCCAGTGGATAAACGGTCAGGCGATCACCGAAGGTTTTCCGCAGGAAGCCCAGGTCGCCAGGGCCGAGGATGACGTCGTCGGCGTTGTGCATGACGGCGATTTTCGGGCTGTCGTGCAGGTAGTCCTTGAGCGCATACAGGCTGACCTGGTCGATCAGTTGCAGCAGGCTGCCGCCGTCGGTGCGTGCGCGCCACATCGGAATAACCTGTTCGGTGATGTAGCAGTCGAAATCGCATTGCAGCGCACGCTTGAGGAACGGCGTGAGGCTGGTGCCTTCGGTGATCGGGAATTTCGGCGGGGTAATCAGACCGCGACGGTTGACCAGGTCCGAGGTGTAGGCAATGTCGGCTGCCGAGAAGCGGAACGACGTGCCGATGAGCATGGCCATCTGCTCGTTGGTCAGGTGCTGCTTGGACTGCTGGAAGTCATACAGCAGCGCATCGTTGAGATCGATGTAGCCTTTCTGCTGGAAGTAACGGGTCAGCTTGGTCAGTACCAGTTCATAGAACGTGGTGCTGTTGTTGATGCCCTTGACCTCGGTCTGTACCAGCTTGTCGAGGTTGGTCACCGAGGTGTAGAGGTTGACCGGCGGGTTGAGCAGCAGGACTTTCTTGAAGTTGAAGCTGCGGCGCGTTTCGTCCAGATGCGCGACGAACGCGGCATCGAGGGCGCCGAGGCTGTAGCCGGTCAGGTAATACTCGGTGACCGGCAGCTTCGGGTTCTGCGCCCGCACGGCCTGCATCACCCGGTACATGTCTTCGGCATCTTCCTTGGTCACGCCCGGCGTGGCGAAACGCGAGGCGGCGCTGATGAAGTCGAAGCTGGTCGGCGAGGACAACTGCACGACGTGGTAGCCGGCCTTGTAATACAGCTTTTTCAGGTATTCGTTGAGCGTGCTGTCAAAGCGCGCGCCGGTGCCGGCAATCAGGAAGATAAGCGGCGCCGGTTTGTCCTGCGTGGCGATGCGGTAAGTGAGTTTCTTCACTGCCCAGAAATTGTCCGGCAGTTGGAATTCACGCTCCGGGCGCAGGGTGAGGCTGCGGTCCGATTGATTGATGTCGTCGTCCAGCGGCAGCTCCGGACGCAGGTCCGGTGGTGTCGTGGCGATCGTCGCCTCGAACGGGTTGGTCAGCGGGTAGCCATAGCTGGCGGCGTCGATATCCACCGCCAGCGCGGACGCACTCAAGATAAGGCCGCTGAACAGCGCGGCGAAGCGCAAGGAACGGAGCATGACTAGATCCCTTAGAGGAAGGTGCCGATTGAAGTTCGCAGGCTATGACCACCGGCCGTGCGCCAAAGTGCCATGCTGCGGCACCAAACAGGCGGAATTCGGGGTAATAGTAGCTGGACGATACACGTTGCAAGGGCTCGCTGAACAGTTAACAGTTGTTAGTGCTTGCGAATGCCGGTCGGCAGATTAAGCTGGCCGCCGATTTCCGCAGATTGGAGTGCTCCATGTCCCGCCGCTTGCCCGTTATTGTGCTGCTCGTTTTGTTGCCGCTGTGGCTGGCCGGCAGTTATGCCGCGCGCTATGGCTTCATGGAAGACGGGCAGTGGGTGGGCATCTGTGTCGACGACGCCGGCCGTTGGGAATGCGTGGTGCGGTCGAACCTCGGGCTGATGATTCATTTCAAGGTGCTGGGCTGGGCGGCGGTGGGCGCGGCGGTATTGGCGTTTGTATTGCCTGGACGGGCAGGGTGGTGGCTGGGGGTGCTGGCGCTGGTGTTCGGCCTGCCGGCGCTGGCGTTGTACAACACCACATTAGCGGTATTTGCGGTGGTGATTGCCGGATTGCGCCTGGTCCGCGAGTCCCGCAGCGCCTGACAGTCAGTCATCGCGGGCAAGCCCGCTCCCACAGGGATTGAGGTGAACACAACATTTGTGTGCAGCAGAAATCCTGTGGGAGCTGGCTTGCCAGCGATGGCGATTTCGAAAGCGCTGAAATCAGGCCTTGCGAACCCGCAGACAGCGCCACAACGCCACCACCATCAATCCACTGACCAGCGCCCAGCCCCACGCCTGCTGATTCAGCATCCCTTCCTGATACAACTGCGGTGCAATCCCCGCGCCAACGATAAAGGTCAGCAGAGCAACCTCCCGACGCGGCACGCTTACCGGGCGGCACAGGTAGACCAGCGCCGGGAGGACGAACGCCATGCTGGCGAAACTGCGATAGCGCGGGTCGAAGACCATTTCCAGCATCATCACCGCCGCGGCAAAACCGGCCGCCGCGATCAGCCAGCCGGCGCGACGCTCGAGCAAATCGAAGGCTCGCGCGCGCCAACCGCTGCGTGCGCTCAACGTCAGCGCGGCATGCGCGAGCACCAACAGATTCAACCCGGTCAGCAAGCCGACCCACAGCCATTCACCGGCAAACCGTGTGGTCAATCGAGCCAGATCGCCCCAGGCGCCAATCGAGCACGCTGCGACCGCGCCCAGCAGCGGTAGCAGCAACGCCGAACGAGTGGTGCGCACGCGTCCACCAAGGATCAGCGTGCCGAGGAAAATCAAAGCACCGACTGCCAGCCATTCTTTCCAGTACGGCACATTGCTCACCGGTCCGGCGAGCACGCCTTTGTCCTGTCGATCCGCATCGAACAGCCCCCAGTAGCCGCCGACCGCGCCTTCACTGCCGCGCTTCCACGGTTGATCAAAGGCTTCGATCAGGTTGTAACGCCAGCCTTCCTGCTCGGCCATCGCCACGAATCCACGAATGAATTTCGCCTCGTTGACCCGGCTCGGCACGGCGGTTTCGCGCTGGCGGCCTTCGCTGGGCCAACCGGTTTCGCCGATCATCACGTCCTTGGGCGCGAACTTGTTGCCGAACACCTGACGTACATCCGCCACATGCCGCAGCGCCACGTCGATATTCGACGGATCGTCTTCCCAGTACGGCAGCAGGTGGATGGTCAGAAAATCCACAGCCGGCGCGACTTCCGGGTGCTTGAGCCAGAATTCCCAAACATCGGCGTAGGTCACCGGTTGCTTGACCTGGCTTTTTACCTTGTTGATCAGCCGGGCCAGTTGCGCGCCAGTGACCTCTTTGCGCAGCAGCGCTTCGTTGCCGACGATTACGGCGGTGACCACGTCGGGGTTGGCATTGGCCGATTTGATCAGCAGGTCGACTTCCTGCTCGGTATCGACGGGGTTGCTATTGACCCAGGCGCCGATCATCAACTTCAGACCGTGCTTGCGCGCCAGATCGGGCAGGGCGTCGAGGCCGGTCATCGAGTAGGTGCGGATGCATTCAAAGCGCGTCGCCAGCAGCGCGAGGTCGGCGTCCATGCGCTCGGGGCGCAATTTGAACGGCACGTCGAACGGCGATTGGTCTTTGTCGAACGGTGTGTAGGAGGCGCATTGCAACTTGTGCGTCGGCGTCGCGGCGTCCGGCAGGATCACCGGTTGGCCGAGGCCATACCAGAAACCGCTAAGGGCCAGGAGCCCGAGCAGGCAGGCGAACAGATAAGGCAGAAAAGGAAATCGGTACGTTGCGGACATGGTCAGGCCGAGTGGCTGCAAAGCGACGCATGTTACCTGCATTTATAGAAGGGCTGGTGGCTTGCAGGCGTTGTCCATGCAAAGTTCGGGCGGATTGTCTGGCGTCAATTAATCTCGCTTGATTAATGGCTTTCTGATGTCGTTTCTCGCTGCCTTGAGGTCGCTGACAGAGCAGGTCGCCGGCCGCTTGAGGTTGATGATCAAACCATCAGTACCCTTTTTGAAAAATCGGCTGATGTTCGGTGTGTGAGGTCCGGCGTGATGGGGGCGCTGTGCACCATAACAATACGTTGACGATGCCCGGCATCCGTCGGGCGCAGCATTTCGGGGAAGTAAACGATGAAGATGCGACGACTTTTAGGCGCAGGTGCCGCTTTGGCGCTTGCGATGAGTTCCACTTTCGCCAACGCTGAAAAACAGACCCTGAACATCGGTTACGTTGACGGCTGGTCCGACAGCGTCGCGACCACCCACGTGGCGGCCGAAGTGATCAAACAGAAGCTCGGTTATGACGTGAAGCTGCAAGCCGTCGCCACCGGGATCATGTGGCAGGGCGTGGCCACCGGCAAACTCGATGCGATGCTCTCGGCCTGGCTACCCGTGACCCACGGTGACTATTGGACGAAAAACAAGGATCAGGTCGTCGATTACGGCCCGAACTTCAAGGACGCGAAGATCGGCCTGATCGTGCCGGAGTACGTCAAAGCCAAATCGATCGAAGACCTGAAAACCGACGATACCTTCAAAAACCGCATTGTCGGCATCGACGCCGGTTCAGGCGTAATGCTCAAGACCGATCAGGCGATCAAGGATTACGGTCTGGACAAGTACAGCCTCAAGGCCAGTTCCGGCGCCGGCATGATTGCCGAGCTGACCCGCGCCGAGAAGAAAAACGAATCCATCGCTGTCACCGGTTGGGTGCCGCACTGGATGTTCGCCAAGTGGAAACTGCGCTTCCTCGACGACCCGAAAGGCGTGTATGGCCAGGCTGAAACCGTGAACAGCATCGGCAGCAAAGGCCTGGACGCCAAGGCGCCGGAAGTGGCCAAGTTCCTGAAAAACTTCCAGTGGGCGTCGAAAGACGAAATCGGCGAGGTCATGCTGGCGATCCAGGACGGCGCCAAGCCTGATGCAGCCGCCAAGGACTGGGTGGCCAAACACCCGGATCGTGTAGCTGACTGGACCAAATGATTTAAATCTCGCCACACCCCTGTGGGAGCGAGCCTGCTCGCGAATGCAATCTGTCAGTTGATGCAATATCGACTGATACGACGCCTTCGCGAGCAGGCTCGCTCCCACAGTTTTTTTCTGTGTACCGGAAAATGGCTAAAACATCATGGCCATCTACTACTAAGGTCGTCTGGAACCTCTCTCGCAGCCGCATACATTAGCTACGTTCCAACAATAATTTGTGCTGCGAGGATAAAAACAATGAACGACAGCATTTACCTCTCGATTCAAAACAGTCCCCGATTCAAGGAGCTGGTTCAGAAACGGGAACGATTCGCCTGGATTCTCTCGGCAATCATGCTTGGGCTCTACTCCGCATTCATCCTGCTGATCGCATACGGGCCGCACGTGCTCGGGGCGAAACTCAGTCCTGAATCCTCGATCACCTGGGGCATCCCGATCGGTGTCGGTCTGATCATTTCAGCCTTCGTCCTGACCGGCATCTACGTGCGCCGCGCCAATGGCGAGTTCGACGACCTGAACAATGCGATTCTCAAGGAGGCTCAGCAATGATCCGGCGTCTACTGGCTTTATTGAGTGTTGCGGCTTTCGCGCCGAGTGTCTGGGCGGCTGACGCATTGACGGGGGAGGTGGCCAAACAGCCGCTGAACATCCCGGCGATCCTGATGTTCGTGGCCTTCGTCGGCGCGACTTTATACATCACCTACTGGGCTTCAAAGAAAAACAACTCGGCCGCCGACTACTATGCGGCGGGCGGCAAGATCACCGGTTTCCAGAACGGCCTGGCGATTGCCGGCGACTACATGTCGGCGGCGTCTTTCCTGGGGATTTCCGCGCTGGTGTTCACCTCCGGCTATGACGGCCTGATCTACTCGATCGGCTTCCTGGTGGGCTGGCCGATCATTCTGTTCCTGATCGCCGAACGCCTGCGCAACCTGGGTAAATACACCTTTGCCGACGTGGCGTCGTACCGCCTCGGGCAAACCCAGATCCGCACCCTGTCCGCCTGCGGCTCGCTGGTGGTGGTGGCGTTCTACCTGATCGCGCAAATGGTCGGTGCCGGCAAGCTGATCCAGCTGCTGTTCGGCCTCGATTACCACGTTGCGGTGATCCTGGTCGGCGTGCTGATGTGCATGTACGTGCTGTTCGGCGGCATGCTCGCGACCACTTGGGTGCAGATCATCAAGGCAGTGCTGCTGCTGTCCGGTGCCTCGTTCATGGCGCTGATGGTGATGAAGCATGTGGGCTTCGACTTCAACACACTGTTCTCCGAAGCGATCAAGGTTCACGCCAAGGGCGAAGCGATCATGAGCCCCGGCGGTCTGGTGAAGGATCCGATCTCGGCATTCTCGCTGGGTCTGGCGCTGATGTTCGGCACCGCTGGCCTGCCGCATATTCTGATGCGCTTCTTCACCGTGAGTGACGCAAAAGAAGCGCGCAAGAGCGTGCTGTACGCTACCGGTTTCATTGGCTACTTCTACATCCTGACCTTCATCATCGGCTTCGGAGCGATCCTGCTGGTCAGCACCAACCCGGCCTTCAAAGATGCAGCGGGCGCCTTGCTCGGCGGCAACAACATGGCGGCGGTGCACCTGGCCAACGCGGTGGGCGGCAGCATCTTCCTAGGCTTCATCTCGGCAGTGGCGTTTGCAACCATTCTGGCTGTGGTAGCCGGTCTGACGCTGGCGGGTGCTTCGGCGGTTTCTCACGACCTGTACGCCAGTGTGATCAAGAAGGGCAAGGCCAACGAGAAAGATGAGATTCGCGTGTCGAAGATCACCACCATCGCCCTGGCGGTGCTGGCGATTGGTCTGGGCATTCTGTTCGAAAGCCAGAACATTGCGTTCATGGTCGGCCTGGCGTTCTCCATCGCGGCGAGCTGCAACTTCCCTGTGCTGCTGCTTTCGATGTACTGGAAGAAGCTGACCACTCGTGGCGCGATGATTGGTGGCTGGCTGGGTCTGGTCAGTGCTGTTGGTCTGATGATCCTCGGCCCGACCATCTGGGTGCAGATTCTGCATCACGAGAAGGCGATCTTCCCTTACGAATATCCGGCGCTGTTCTCGATGATGATTGCGTTCATCGGGATCTGGTTCTTCTCGATTACCGACAAGTCGGCGGCTGCGGATAACGAGCGGGCGCTGTTCTTCCCGCAGTTTGTGCGTTCGCAGACCGGGTTGGGGGCGAGTGGGGCGGTTTCGCACTAAGAGATCAGTTGTAAGCTGCAAGCTGCAAGAAAACGCCCTGATTGAGAGATTGGGGCGTTTTTTTTTGTGGGCGGTTATTGGTTGGTTTGGTGTGTATATCCGTTGCTGCGGTAACGGCTGCTTAGGGTTTCGCCCTTACGGCGAGTCACCTTTTTCAAACGCCAAAAAGGTAACCCAAAAGGCTTGCTCCTGCGTTCGGCCCTCGCAGGCTCGGGTCCCTTCGCTGCGGGATCGATCCGGGCGCAGCGGCTCCGGTTTGCTTCGCTGCACCTCCTTCCGCTGTGTCTGGCTGCGCCAGACGGTCGCTGCGCTCCCACGCCCGGATCAATCCCTCCACTCAGCCTTCCGACGTCGCCCGTGGATCAAGATCAAAAGCACTCGAGCTTGCGCTCATTGTTGAGTGGTTAGAAGCGTCGCATGGCTTGAGATTTTCGGTGGATTCGCCCCTCACCCCAGCCCTCTCCCGAGGGAGAGGGAGCCGATTTGTGTGGTGTTCAAAACCTGCATTCGACTCGGTATCGCAAGTCGGCGTGTTTCGCCCAAACACCTCGGTCAGTTCCCTCTCCCTCTGGGAGAGGGCTAGGGTGAGGGGCTCTTGATCTGGCTTTGGCTTTTGCTTTTGATCTTTTGCCCCTTCGGCAGGCTTCGTTACGGGATCGATCCGGGGGTGGGAGCGTAGCGACCGTACGACGTAGTCGTACACAGCGAGTGTAGGTGCAGCGAAGCCAACCGGAGCCGCTGCGCCCGGATCGGTCCCGTAACGAAGGTACCCCGAGCCCTAGCGAGCGGGCCGTACGCCGGGGCAAAGCCTTTTGGGTTACCTTTTCGGCGTTTGGAAAAGGTGACTCGCTGTAAGAGCGAAACCGCCAGCGGCAGCACCCGCAGCAACGGATATGCCCCCAAAATCCAAGAACCAGTCGGCCCGAAGGCCGCTGAAACCACAAACAAAAACGGCCTCTATATAAGAGGCCGTTCCTGACACACCACTAAACCATCACAAAAAAGAAAAACCCTTATTTGCGATCTTCCAGCTTGGTAATGTCACGCGACTCGTAACCGGTGTACAGCTGGCGCGGACGGCCAATCTTGTACGGGCTCGAAAGCATTTCTTTCCAGTGCGAAATCCAGCCCACAGTACGCGCCAGGGCGAAAATCACCGTGAACATGCTGGTTGGAATGCCGATCGCCTTGAGGATGATCCCCGAATAGAAGTCGACGTTCGGGTACAGCGAGCGCTCGATGAAGTACGGGTCGGTCAACGCGATCTCTTCCAGGCGCATGGCCAGTTCGAGTTGCGGATCGTTGTTGATGCCCAGTTCCTTCAGCACTTCGTCGCAGGTCTGCTTCATGACAGTCGCGCGAGGGTCGCGGTTCTTGTAGACGCGGTGACCGAAGCCCATCAACTTGAACGGATCGTTCTTGTCCTTGGCTTTGGCGATGAACTTGTCGATGTTCGACACATCGCCAATCTCGTCGAGCATGGTCAGCACGGCTTCGTTCGCACCGCCGTGGGCAGGACCCCACAGTGCGGCGATACCGGCGGCGATGCAGGCGAACGGGTTGGCACCCGAAGAGCCGGCCAGACGCACGGTGGAGGTCGAAGCGTTCTGCTCGTGGTCGGCGTGGAGGATGAAGATCCGGTCCATGGCCTTGGCGAGTACCGGGCTGATCGGTTTGATCTCGCACGGGGTGTTGAACATCATGTGCAGGAAGTTTTCCGCGTAAGTCAGATCGTTGCGCGGGTACATCATGGGTTGGCCCATGGAGTACTTGTAAACCATCGCTGCCAGGGTCGGCATCTTCGCAACCAGACGGATCGCGGAAATTTCGCGATGCTGCGGGTTATTGATGTCCAGGGAGTCGTGGTAGAAGGCCGAGAGGGCGCCGACTACACCGCACATGACGGCCATCGGGTGGGCGTCGCGACGGAAACCGTTGAAGAAGGTTTTCAGCTGCTCGTGAACCATGGTGTGGTTCTTCACGGTGCTGACGAACTGGGCCTTCTGTTCTGCGGTCGGCAATTCGCCGTTGAGCAGCAGGTAGCAGGTTTCCAGGTAGTCCGACTTTTCAGCCAGCTGTTCGATCGGGTAGCCGCGGTGCAACAAAATGCCGTTGTCGCCGTCGATATAGGTAATTTTCGATTCGCACGAAGCGGTCGACATGAAACCCGGGTCGAAAGTGAAGCGGCCCGTGGCCGTCAGGCCCCGAACATCGATTACATCGGGACCAACGGTGCCGGTTAAAATGGGCAGCTCGACGGGGGCTGCGCCCTCGATGATCAACTGCGCTTTTTTGTCAGCCATGTGGCCTCCTATTTATGCTTGAACCATCAGACAGACCCCCCACGCAGGGCCCGCACCACTATAGTGAGATAAATTCGAATGTCAATTTGCCTAAAGTCTTGCTCCAGAAGGCTTTAAGCCGACTTTTTCCTCGAAATTGCCTGCCATTTACGCCTTTTATGCAACTTGTGCAATCCGCTATTGGGGGTAGGTGAACGCGTTGTCATTAGTAGCCTAACTGTCTATACTCGGCCACCGACCGCCAAGGGCTTTTGGGCTTGCTTTCATTGGGGGTCGCATCCCTGGGTGGTGGTTACCTGACCAGTGCACTCCCCAACAACTTTGCCCTGATTGTTAGGGGCTCTTCAGTGTGAAAAAAAAGCCGTGAAAAGCCAACGACCTGTAAACCTAGACCTAAGGACCATCAAACTCCCAGTCACTGCTTACACGTCCATTCTTCACCGTATCTCCGGTGTCATCCTCTTCGTGTGCCTTGCCATCATGCTTTACGCATTGGACAAGTCGCTGAGCTCCGAGGAAGGCTTCGGTCAGGTGAAAGCGTGTCTGACCAGTCCGCTAGCCAAGCTAGTGATTTGGGGCATCCTGTCCGCTCTGCTGTATCACCTGGTAGCCGGTGTGCGCCACTTGATCATGGACATGGGCATCGGTGAGACGCTGGAAGGCGGCAAACTGGGCTCGAAAATCGTTATCGCCGTTTCCGTGGTGGTAATCGTTCTGGCAGGAGTCTGGATATGGTAACTAACGTCACTAACCTGTCGCGTTCGGGCCTCTATGACTGGATGGCACAGCGTGTGTCTGCGGTCGTTCTCGCGGCTTACTTCATCTTTCTGATCGGATACATCGTCGCCAACCCTGGCCTCGAGTATGCCCAGTGGCATGAACTGTTCGCTCACAACGGAATGCGTATTTTCAGCCTGCTGGCCCTTGTTGCTCTGGGCGCTCACGCCTGGGTCGGCATGTGGACCATCGCGACCGACTACCTGACGCCAATGGCGTTCGGCAAGTCCGCAACGGCGATACGTTTCCTTTTCCAGGCAGTATGCGGCGTTGCGATGTTCGCTTACTTCGTCTGGGGTGTGCAGATTCTCTGGGGTATCTGATTCATGGCTAACATTCCAACGATTTCTTTCGACGCCATCATTATTGGTGGTGGCGGTGCCGGCATGCGCGCTGCGCTGCAGCTGGCACAGGGCGGCCACAAGACTGCGGTGATCACCAAGGTTTTCCCGACCCGTTCGCACACTGTGTCCGCACAGGGCGGCATCACGTGCGCCATCGCTTCCGCCGACCCGAACGATGACTGGCGCTGGCACATGTACGATACCGTCAAGGGTTCCGACTACATCGGTGACCAGGACGCTATCGAATACATGTGTCAGGAAGGCCCTGCCGCTGTTTTCGAGCTGGACCACATGGGTCTGCCGTTCTCGCGTACCGAGCAAGGCCGCATCTACCAGCGTCCATTCGGTGGCCAGTCCAAGGATTACGGCAAGGGCGGTCAGGCTGCACGTACCTGCGCTGCATCCGACCGTACCGGTCACGCGCTGCTGCACACCCTTTATCAGGGCAACCTGAAAGCCGGCACTACGTTCCTCAACGAGTACTACGCTGTTGATCTGGTGAAAAACCAGGAAGGCGAATTCGTTGGTGTGATCGCGATCTGCATCGAAACCGGCGAAACCTCCTACATTCGTGCCAAGGCCACGGTTCTGGCCACTGGCGGTGCAGGCCGTATCTACGCGTCCACCACCAACGCCCTGATCAACACCGGTGACGGCGTCGGCATGGCTCTGCGTGCTGGCGTGCCGGTACAAGACATCGAAATGTGGCAGTTCCACCCGACCGGCATTGCCGGCGCCGGTGTACTGGTTACCGAAGGTTGCCGTGGTGAAGGTGGTTACCTGATCAACAAGCACGGTGAGCGTTTCATGGAGCGTTATGCTCCGAACGCGAAAGACCTTGCAGGTCGTGACGTGGTTGCCCGTTCGATGGTTAAGGAAATCATCGCCGGCAACGGTTGCGGTCCGAATGGCGACCACGTAATGCTCAAACTCGACCACCTGGGCGAGGAAGTGCTGCACAGCCGTCTGCCAGGCATCTGCGAACTGTCGAAGACCTTCGCCCACGTTGACCCGGTCGTTGCTCCGGTTCCGGTTGTGCCGACCTGCCACTACATGATGGGCGGCGTTGCCACCAACATTCATGGCCAGGCGATCACCCAGAACGCCGAAGGTCAGGACCAGATCATCCCTGGCCTGTTCGCGGTAGGCGAAGTGGCTTGCGTATCGGTACACGGTGCGAACCGTCTGGGCGGCAACTCGCTGCTCGACCTGGTGGTCTTCGGTCGCGCTGCCGGCCTGCACCTGGAAAAAGCGTTGACCGATGGCATCGAATACGACGACGCTACCGAGTCCGACATCGAAGCTGCACTGTCGCGTCTGAACGCGCTGAATAACCGTACCGACGGTGAAGACGTTGCCACCCTGCGTCGCGAGCTGCAAAGCTGCATGCAGAACTACTTCGGTGTATTCCGTACCGGCGAATACATGCAGAAGGGCATCGCTCAGCTGGCCGATCTGCGCAAGCGTATCGCCAACGTGAAGATCAACGACAAGTCGCAAGCGTTCAACACTGCACGTATCGAAGCGCTGGAACTGCAGAACCTGCTGGAAGTGGCTGAAGCTACCGCTATCGCGGCCGAAGTACGTAAAGAGTCCCGCGGCGCTCACGCCCGTGAAGACTTCGAAGACCGTGATGACGAAAACTGGCTGTGCCACACCCTGTACTTCCCGGGTGACAAGCGCGTCACCAAGCGTGCCGTGAACTTCTCGCCGAAGACTGTTCCGACTTTCGAACCTAAAGTCCGGACTTATTAAGGGTGACCGCCATGTTGCAAGTCAGTGTTTATCGCTACAACCCTGATCAGGACGCTGCGCCGTTCATGCAGGATTTCCAGGTCGATACCGGTGGTAAAGACCTGATGGTGCTGGACGTGCTGGCCCTGATCAAAGAGCAGGACGAAGGTTTCTCCTATCGTCGCTCCTGCCGTGAAGGCGTCTGCGGCTCCGACGGCATGAACATCAACGGCAAGAACGGTCTGGCCTGCATCACGCCGCTGTCTGCCGTTGTAAAAGGCAACAAGCTGATCGTTCGTCCGCTGCCAGGTTTGCCGGTTATCCGTGACCTGGTCGTCGATATGAGCATCTTCTACAAGCAATACGAGAAGGTGAAGCCTTACCTGCAGAACGACACGCCGGCTCCGGCCATCGAGCGTCTGCAGTCGCCAGAAGAGCGCGAAAAGCTCGACGGTCTGTACGAGTGCATCCTGTGCGCCTGCTGCTCGACCTCTTGCCCGTCCTTCTGGTGGAACCCGGACAAGTTCCTGGGTCCTGCTGCGCTGCTGCAAGCCTACCGCTTCCTGGCAGACAGTCGCGACACCAAGACCAGCGAGCGTCTGGCTTCACTTGACGACCCGTTCAGCGTTTTCCGCTGCCGGGGCATCATGAACTGCGTCAACGTATGTCCGAAAGGCCTGAACCCGACTAAGGCCATCGGTCACATCCGTAACATGCTGCTTTCGAGCGGCGTGTGATTCAGCTGCTGTAACCGTTGCACCGTAGAGGCTGTGGCGCGGGCTTCAACCCGCGTCATGGCTATAACCAGAGCAGTAGCCATAAGCTGCAGCTCTTCTTTTGAAGAAATGAGACAAGCAGGGGCATCCGGGCTGGTACCCGGACTATCAGTGTGATCCTAGGTGGCTTGTTTTAGTCGCTGCATTCGGACTTCTGCAAGTTTGCTCGGTGTCGACACCGATGGTGTTCCCCTAACCGAGGGTGACCAAGCATGCAAGAAAGCGTGATGCAGCGCATGTGGAACAGCGCCTACCTTTCAGGTGGAAACGCTGCCTATGTGGAAGAGCTTTATGAGCTCTACCTGCACGACCCTAACGCTGTGCCAGAAGAGTGGCGCACCTACTTTCAGAAGTTGCCAGCCGACGGCAACTCTGCCACTGATGTTTCGCACTCGACGATTCGCGATCATTTCGTGCTGCTGGCAAAGAACCAGCGCCGCGCCCAACCGGTTTCCGCCGGCAGCGTGAGCAGTGAGCACGAGAAGAAGCAAGTTGAAGTGCTGCGATTGATCCAGGCCTACCGTATGCGTGGCCACCAGGCAGCCCAGCTTGACCCGCTGGGGCTGTGGCAGCGTCCTGCACCTGCAGACCTGTCGATCAATCATTACGGCTTGACCAATGCCGATCTTGATACGACCTTCCGTGCCGGCGACCTGTTCATCGGCAAAGAGGAAGCGAGCCTACGCGAAATTCACGAAGCGTTGCAGCAGACATATTGCCGCACCATCGGCGCTGAATTCACGCACATCACCGATTCCGAGCAGCGCCAGTGGTTTCAGCAGCGTCTGGAAAGCGTGCGTGGCCGTCCGACGTACTCCGCCGACATCAAGAGCCACCTGCTTGAGCGCGTGACTGCCGGTGAAGGCCTGGAAAAATACCTCGGTACCAAATACCCGGGCACCAAGCGTTTCGGTCTGGAAGGCGGCGAAAGCCTGATTCCGATGCTCGACGAACTGATCCAGCGTTCCGGCTCGTACGGTACCAAGGAAGTCGTCATCGGCATGGCCCACCGTGGCCGTCTGAACGTTCTGGTCAACACCTTCGGCAAGAACCCGCGCGAGCTGTTCGACGAGTTCGAAGGCAAGAAGAAGGTCGAGCTGGGTTCCGGTGACGTTAAATACCACCAGGGCTTCTCGTCCAACGTGATGACCACCGGCGGTGAAGTTCACCTCGCCATGGCGTTCAACCCGTCCCACCTGGAAATCGTTTCCCCGGTGGTTGAAGGTTCGGTGCGCGCCCGTCAGGACCGTCGCAACGACCTGACCGGTGAGAAAGTTCTGCCGATCTCCATCCACGGTGACGCGGCATTCGCCGGTCAGGGCGTGGTCATGGAAACCTTCCAGATGTCGCAGACCCGCGGTTTCAAGACCGGCGGTACCGTGCACATCGTGATCAACAACCAGGTCGGTTTCACCATCAGCAACCCGCTGGACTCGCGTTCCACCGAGTACGCCACCGACGTCGCCAAGATGATCCAGGCGCCGATCCTCCATGTGAATGGCGATGATCCGGAAGCCGTGCTGTTCGTGACCCAACTGGCCATCGACTACCGCATGCAGTTCAAGCGTGACGTGGTGATCGATCTGGTCTGCTACCGTCGTCGCGGCCACAACGAGGCCGACGAACCAAGCGGCACCCAGCCACTGATGTATCAGCAGATCACCAAGCAGCGCACCACCCGTGAGCTGTACGCTGATCGCCTGACCCAGGCCGGTGTGCTCGACGCTGAACGTGTGCAGGCCAAGGTCGACGAATACCGCAACGCGCTGGACAACGGTCTGCACGTGGTGAAATCGCTGGTCAAAGAGCCGAACAAGGAACTGTTCGTCGACTGGCGTCCGTACCTGGGCCACGCCTGGACCGCGCGTCACGACACGCGTTTCGATCTCAAGACCCTGCAGGAACTGTCCGCCAAGCTGCTGGAAATTCCGGAAGGCTTCGTCGTTCAGCGCCAGGTCGCGAAGATCTACGAAGACCGTCAGAAGATGCAAGCCGGCGGCCTGCCGATCAACTGGGGTTACGCTGAAACCATGGCGTACGCGACCCTCGCGTTCGAAGGTCACCCGATCCGCATGACCGGTCAGGACATCGGCCGCGGTACGTTCTCGCACCGTCACGCTGTGTTGCACAACCAGAAAGACGCGGGCACCTACATTCCGCTGCAGAACCTGTACGAAGGTCAGCCACGTTTCGACCTGTACGACTCGTTCCTCTCGGAAGAAGCGGTACTGGCATTCGAATACGGTTACTCGACCACCACGCCAAACGCGCTGGTGATCTGGGAAGCCCAGTTCGGCGACTTCGCCAACGGTGCTCAGGTCGTGATCGACCAGTTCATCACCAGCGGCGAGCACAAGTGGGGCCGTCTCTGCGGTCTGACCATGCTGCTGCCACACGGTTACGAAGGCCAAGGCCCTGAGCACAGCTCGGCTCGTCTTGAGCGTTACCTGCAGCTGTGCGCCGAGCACAACATTCAGGTGTGCATGCCGACCACGCCAGCGCAGATCTACCACTTGCTGCGTCGTCAGGTGATCCGTCCGCTGCGCAAGCCGCTGGTCGTGCTGACGCCGAAGTCGCTGCTGCGCCACAAGCTGGCCATCTCGACGCTGGAAGATCTGGCCGAAGGTTCGTTCCAGACCGTGATCCCGGAAATCGATGCACTGGACCCGAAAAAGGTCGAGCGCGTGGTTCTGTGCAGCGGCAAGGTCTACTACGACCTGCTGGAAAAACGCCGTGCCGAAGGCCGCGAAGATATCGCCATCGTGCGTATCGAGCAGCTGTATCCGTTCCCTGAGGACGACTTGAAAGAAGTCCTGGCTCCGTACACCAACGTCAAACACGCCGTTTGGTGTCAGGAAGAGCCGATGAACCAGGGTGCCTGGTACTGCAGCCAGCATCACTTGCGTCGCAGCATCGCCAACCTCGACAAGACTCTCGTACTTGAGTACGCGGGCCGTGAGGCTTCGGCTGCGCCAGCTTGTGGTTACGCATCGATGCACGCCGAGCAGCAGGAAAAACTGCTGCAAGATGCTTTCACTGTTTAACGCCTTCGCGCTGACTGAAACCGAATTTTAAGGACCCACAGATAATGGCTATCGAAATCAAAGCCCCGTCATTCCCGGAATCGGTTGCCGATGGCACCGTTGCCACCTGGCACAAGAAACCAGGTGAGGCCGTCAAGCGTGACGACCTGATCGTCGACATCGAAACCGACAAAGTCGTGCTCGAAGTGTTGGCTGAAGCAGACGGCGTGCTGGGCGCAATCGTTGCCGAAGAGGGCGCTACCGTTCTGTCGAACCAGGTCCTGGGCTCGATCGAAGAGGGCGGCGCTGCTGCTGCCGCTCCTGCCGCCGCTGCCGCTCCTGCCGCCGCTGCCGCTCCGGCCGCTACTGCCGCTGCCGCACCAGCTGCTGCCGATGGCGAAGATGACCCGATCGCCGCTCCTGCCGCGCGCAAGCTGGCTGAAGAGAACGGCATCAACATCGCTTCCGTTGCCGGCACCGGCAAGGGCGGTCGTGTGACCAAGGAAGACGTGGTAGCAGCAGTTGCTGCCAAGAAAGCCGCTCCGGCTGCCGCACCTGCCAAGGCTGCTGCTCCTTCGGCTGCTGCGCCTGTGTTCGCTGCCGGCGACCGCATCGAGAAGCGCGTACCGATGACTCGCGTACGTGCCACCGTGGCCAAGCGTCTGGTTGAAGCCCAGTCGAACATGGCGATGCTGACCACGTTCAACGAAGTCGACATGACCGAAGTCATGGCGCTGCGTTCGAAGTACAAGGACCTGTTCGAGAAGTCCCACAACGGCGTACGCCTGGGCTTCATGTCGTTCTTCGTGAAAGCGGCCACTGAAGCGCTGAAACGCTTCCCGGCTGTCAACGCGTCGATCGACGGCGGCGACATCGTTTACCACGGCTACGCAGACATCGGCGTTGCCGTTTCCAGCGACCGTGGCCTGGTGGTACCGGTTCTGCGTAACGCCGAGCTGATGAGCCTGGCTGAAATCGAAGGCGGCATCGCAACATTTGGCAAGAAAGCCCGTGACGGCAAACTGTCGATGGACGAGATGACCGGTGGTACCTTCACCATCACCAACGGTGGTACCTTCGGTTCGATGATGTCGACGCCGATCGTCAACCCGCCGCAGGCAGCGATTCTGGGCATGCACAACATCATCCAGCGTCCGATGGCCATCAACGGTCAGGTCGTGATCCGTCCGATGATGTACCTGGCTCTGTCCTACGATCACCGCCTGATCGATGGCAAAGAAGCTGTGACCTTCCTGGTGACCATCAAGAACCTGCTGGAAGATCCGGCTCGTCTGTTGCTGGATATCTAAAAAGCAGCTGCAAGCTTTCAGCTACAAGCCTCAAGCTCAAGGCGAGCGGGTGGGCTTGCAGCTTGAAGCTTGCGGCTTGTAGCTTTATTGCTAAAGAGGATTTTTTGAATGTCGCAGAAATTTGACGTAGTAGTGATCGGTGCCGGCCCTGGTGGCTATGTAGCGGCCATCAAGGCTGCTCAGTTGGGCCTGACCACTGCCTGCATCGAGAAGTACACCGACGCAGAGGGCAAGCAAGCCCTGGGCGGTACCTGCCTGAACGTAGGTTGCATTCCTTCCAAGGCGCTGCTCGACAGCTCGTGGAAATACAAGGAAGCCAAAGAGAGCTTCAACGTTCACGGTATCTCGACCGGCGAAGTCAAAATGGACGTCGCTGCGATGGTTGGCCGCAAGGCTGGCATCGTCAAGAACCTGACCGGCGGCGTTGCCACCCTGTTCAAGGCCAACGGCGTTACTTCGATCCAGGGCCACGGCAAGCTGCTGGCCGGCAAGAAAGTCGAAGTCACCAAGCCGGACGGTTCGGTTGAAGTCATCGAAGCGGAAAACGTCATTCTCGCGCCAGGTTCGCGTCCGATCGACATTCCACCGGCTCCGGTTGACCAGAAAGTCATCGTCGATTCGACTGGCGCTCTGGAATTCCAGTCCGTACCTAAACGTCTGGGCGTGATCGGCGCTGGCGTGATCGGTCTGGAACTGGGTTCGGTATGGTCGCGTCTGGGGGCAGAAGTGACTGTGCTCGAAGCACTGGACACTTTCCTGATGGCAGCGGACACCGCTGTTTCCAAGGAAGCGCTGAAAACCCTGACCAAACAGGGTCTGGACATCAAGCTGGGCGCTCGCGTTACCGGTTCGAAAGTCAACGGCGAAGAAGTCGTCGTCAACTACACCGATGCCAACGGCGAACAGACCATCACTTTCGACAAGCTGATCGTAGCCGTTGGTCGCCGTCCGGTGACCACTGATCTGCTGTCTGCCGACTGCGGCGTGGAAATCGACGAGCGCGGTTTCATCGCGGTCGATGACCATTGCGTCACAGCTGTGCCGGGCGTCTTCGCCATCGGTGACGTGGTTCGCGGCATGATGCTGGCCCACAAGGCTTCGGAAGAAGGCATCATGGTTGTCGAGCGCATCAAGGGCCACAAGGCTCAGATGAACTATGATTTGATCCCTTCGGTTATTTATACTCACCCGGAAATCGCGTGGGTTGGCAAAACCGAGCAGGCGCTGAAGGCCGAAGGCGTTGAAGTCAACGTCGGCACCTTCCCGTTCGCCGCTTCCGGCCGTGCCATGGCTGCCAACGATACCGGTGGTTTCGTCAAGGTCATCGCCGATGCCAAGACCGACCGCGTATTGGGCGTGCACGTGATTGGCCCGAGCGCTGCAGAACTGGTTCAGCAGGGCGCGATCGGTATGGAATTCGGCACCAGCGCTGAAGACCTGGGCATGATGGTTTTCTCCCATCCGACCCTGTCCGAAGCCTTGCACGAAGCTGCTCTGGCAGTGAATGGCGGCGCCATTCACATTGCCAACCGCAAGAAGCGTTAAGACATAATAAGAAACCACGGCGGCAACGGCCCGTCGTGAGCCTTGCGAGCAAGACTCACCGCGGAATGTCCGCCGGACGCAGTCTTGCGTAGCCCAGCTACGCAAGCAGCAGTCACAGGTGGCGCGGCACTCAAACGAGCGCAGCGCCGAATGCGCAGTACCTAACGAAGACGGTAAAAAGCATGAATCTTCACGAGTATCAGGGTAAGCAGCTGTTCGCTGAATACGGCCTGCCAGTTTCCACTGGTTACGCAGTAGACACCCCGGAAGCAGCAGCAGAAGCTTGCGACAAAATCGGCGGCAACGAGTGGGTCGTCAAAGCCCAGGTTCACGCCGGTGGTCGCGGTAAAGCGGGCGGCGTAAAGCTGGTTCGCAGCAAAGAAGACGCCAAAGCCTTCGCACAGCAGTGGCTGGGCAAGCGTCTGGTGACTTACCAGACTGACGCCAATGGCCAGCCAGTCACCAAGATCCTGGTTGAATCGTGCACTGATATCGCTAAAGAGCTGTACCTGGGCGCTGTCGTTGACCGTTCGAGCCGTCGCATCGTGTTCATGGCTTCCACCGAAGGTGGCGTGGACATCGAGAAAATCGCTCACGACACTCCAGAAAAAATTCTCAAGGCCACTATCGATCCACTGGTTGGCGCTCAGCCATCCCAGGGTCGCGAGCTGGCATTCCAGCTGGGTCTGGAAGGCAAGCAGGTCACTCAGTTCGCCAAGATCTTCGTAGGTCTGGCCAAGCTGTTCAAAGACCACGACCTGGCTCTGCTGGAAGTAAACCCGCTGGTGATCAAGGCTGACGGCGATCTGCACTGCCTCGACGCGAAGATCAACATCGACGCCAACGCCATGTACCGTCAGCCTAAGCTGAAGGCTTTCCACGATCCGTCGCAGGACGATCCGCGCGAAGCGCACGCTGCCAAGTTCGAACTGAACTACGTAGCGCTGGAAGGCAACATCGGTTGCATGGTCAACGGTGCCGGTCTGGCCATGGGCACCATGGACATCGTCAACCTGCATGGCGGCAAGCCAGCCAACTTCCTCGACGTAGGTGGTGGCGCTACCAAGGAACGCGTTACTGAAGCGTTCAAGATCATCCTGTCCGACCAGAACGTCGCGGCAGTACTGGTCAACATCTTCGGCGGCATCGTTCGCTGCGACATGATTGCCGAAGGCATCATCGGCGCCGTGAAAGAAGTCGGCGTGAAAATCCCGGTTGTTGTTCGCCTTGAAGGCAACAACGCTGAGCTGGGCGCTAAAGTACTGGCAGAAAGCGGTTTGAACATCATCGCTGCTACCAGCCTGACCGACGCTGCTCAACAAGTTGTCAAAGCTGCGGAGGGCAAATAATGAGCGTCCTGATCAATAAAGACACCAAAGTTATCTGCCAGGGTATTACCGGTTCGCAAGGTAGTTTCCACACCCAGCAAGCCATCGAATACGGCACCAAGATGGTTGGTGGCGTAACTCCGGGCAAGGGCGGCACCGAGCACCTGGGTCTGCCAGTGTTCAACACCGTAAAAGACGCAGTAGCTGCCACTGGCGCTACCGCCAGCGTGATCTACGTTCCGGCTCCGTTCTGCAAGGACTCGATCCTGGAAGCGGCATTCGGCGGCATCAAGCTGATCGTCTGCATCACCGAAGGCATTCCTACCCTGGACATGCTGGACGCCAAAGTTAAGTGCGACGAGCTGGGCGTAGTCCTGATCGGCCCTAACTGCCCAGGCGTGATCACCCCAGGCGAATGCAAGATCGGCATCATGCCAGGTCACATTCACTTGCCAGGCAAGGTCGGTATCGTTTCGCGTTCCGGCACCCTGACCTACGAAGCTGTGAAGCAGACCACTGACGCCGGTTTCGGTCAGTCGACTTGCGTCGGCATCGGCGGTGACCCGATCCCGGGTTCGAACTTCATCGACATCCTGAAGCTGTTCCAGGAAGACCCGAAGACCGAGGCGATCGTGATGATCGGCGAGATCGGCGGTTCGGCTGAAGAAGAAGCGGCTGCCTACATCAAGGCTAACGTGACCAAGCCGGTTGTTTCCTACATCGCTGGTGTGACTGCTCCTCCGGGCAAGCGCATGGGCCATGCTGGCGCAATCATCTCTGGCGGCAAAGGCACTGCAGACGAGAAATTCGCTGCGCTGCAAGACGCAGGCGTAAAAACCGTGCGTTCGCTGGCAGACATCGGCAAGGCCCTGGCCGAGCTGACTGGCTGGGAAGTGAAGAAGTAAGCTTCGGCTGACTTTTTAGCTCCAGCAACAAAGGCCACCTTCGGGTGGCCTTTGTCGTTTCTGGCGTATGAGAATTTTGAGAGCTGTTGTGGCGAGGGGATTTATCCCCGCTGGGCTGCGAAGCGGCCCCCATGCTAGCGACCATGATCAGTCAGGCAGTTCCAGCTCGGATTCTTTGGGACTGCTGCGCAGTCCAACGGGGATAAATCCCCTCGCCACAGGTTCGTTGTGATGAATACAGGTTCTCTGTATGAAAAATAGATATGTAAACGCGACACTGAAACGTCGCGTATCGGATAGTTCGCCCTCTAACAGTGCGTTTGTCAGCCAAATTCGTTAGGCTGGCCGCCATTTTTGCGTCCGCCGCCCACAAGGCAGCTACGCGCTTTAAGGGTCAGTCCCATACGGATCGACAGCATTTCCCTAATCCAACAGGGCAATCCCCCTCTAAATTCCGATTTCAGTAGTGTGGTATTACCTTAATGAAAGTTTTGAAAGGTCAGGACATCCTGGCACTTGGTTTTATGACGTTTGCCCTGTTTGTCGGGGCCGGTAACATCATTTTCCCGCCGATCGTCGGCTTGCAGGCCGGACCTCACGTCTGGATGGCCGCACTGGGTTTCCTGATTACCGCCGTTGGTTTGCCGGTGGTCACCGTGGTGGCGCTGGCCAAGGTCGGCGGTGCGATGGATGCGTTGAGCAGCCCTATCGGCAAGATCGCTGGCGGTATCCTCGCGGCGGCATGCTACCTGGCCGTGGGTCCGCTGTTCGCCACCCCGCGTACCGCGACCGTATCCTTCGAGGTAGGTCTGGCGCCATTGACCGGCGAAAGCCCGCTGGCGCTGTTCCTCTACAGCTCGGTGTACTTCCTGCTGGTGTTCTTCATTTCGCTCTACCCTGGGCGGTTGCTGGATACCGTTGGCCGCTTCCTCGCACCGCTGAAAATCATTGCGCTGGCAGTACTGGGCATCGCCGCGTTCGCCTTGCCGGCGGGTGACATCGGTCACGGCACACCGGAATATGTGGCGGCACCGTTTTCTCAGGGCTTCATCAATGGTTACCTGACCATGGATACCCTCGGCGCACTGGTATTCGGCATCGTTATCGTCAACGCGATCCGCTCCCGTGGCGTCGAGTCGCCGGCGCTGATCACCCGTTACGCGATCA
Source organism: Pseudomonas sp. LW8 (assembly GCF_041956865.1). Classification (NCBI taxonomy): domain Bacteria; kingdom Pseudomonadati; phylum Pseudomonadota; class Gammaproteobacteria; order Pseudomonadales; family Pseudomonadaceae; genus Pseudomonas; species Pseudomonas sp. LW8. The sequence goes on from NZ_CP168138.1 coordinate 1,629,228, forward strand.
TTGCCGGGCTGATTGCCGGCGTGGGTCTGGCACTGGTCTACGTCAGCCTGTTCCGCCTCGGTTCCGGCAGCCATGAAGTCGCGGTCGGCGCCACCAACGGCGCGGCGGTGTTGCATGCCTACGTGCAACACACCTTCGGTTCGCTGGGTAGCGGTTTCCTTGCGGTGCTGATCTCGCTGGCGTGTCTGGTCACGGCGGTCGGTCTGACCTGTGCCTGTGCTGAATACTTCAGCCGTGTGCTGCCACTGTCCTACAAGACGCTGGTGATTATCCTCGCGGCGTTCTCGCTGCTGGTCTCCAACCTCGGTCTGACCAAGCTCATTGCTTTCTCGATTCCGGTACTCACCGCGATCTACCCGCCGTGCATCGTTCTGGTCGCACTGAGCTTCTGCAAGGATTTCTGGCATGAGCACGGGCGCATTCTTGGCCCGGTGATGCTGGTTTCCTTCGTTTTCGGCACCATCGACGCCCTGAAAGGCGCTGGTCTGGCCGACTGGATGCCAACTCAGCTGACCCATCTGCCGCTGAGCGAGCAAGGGCTGGCATGGCTGGTGCCATGCGTGATGACCCTGGTGGTCGCCGTGGTCTGTGATCGCCTGCTGGGCAAGCGCAGCGAAGTCACTGCCTGACGTGATGTGACCCGCCACAAGCGGGTCAGGCACGGTTAAACAGAAATGCCCCGTATCAATCGATACGGGGCATTTTTTATCAGAGCTGATAATCCTCAACCCAGATAACGTACGACCAGAGCTCCCACATTGACGTTGTCGCTGTCACGGCTCAGGAGTATTCGCTTGTCGGGCTGCACTGCCACCGAGATCCATTGCATACCGGGCCCCATAGAGTGAGTAACGTATCCCTTGCCGTCCCCAAAGGTTGTGTCCAGTTCACCCGTTGCCAGATAGCGGCAGGCAAGCATTTGCTCCCTGGTTATTTGCCCTGTACTCCCCACCACAACCAAACCATCCTCAGGTTCCCCACTTAGATCGAACAAAGTGCAACCGTCGGTTAATCCAAGATCAGTGACAACAGGCTTACCCTGATTGAATGCGAGATTTGGTCTACCGTTCGGGTTGTACGCGGCCATCATTGCTTTGCGTCCTTTCCCCCAAACGTCGTTGGGGGATGTGTCGACCTGGCCAGCAACAAAGAAGCTGCCGTCAGCACGTAACATCAGGCTTCGTACGCTGACCGGGTAATCCGATGGAATGTAGACGGTCCCGGTGCCATCATCGCCGAAGTCTTTATGGGGCGTTCCATCGACGTTCAGGCGCACAATCTTCCCTTCTCCAGCCCTCGAACCTGCAACTGTGATTACTCCATCCTCTGCTACTGAAATCGAAGCAATGCCCATTGCAAGATCCAGCCAGCCTTTGTTGTTGAAAGCGGTATCGAAATCTCCATTCTGATCAAGTCTGAACAGTCGGTCGCTTTGACCGACGAGTATTTTTTCATCAGCAGTCAGTACTAACCTGGTTCTGGATTGCGACGTGATGGAAGCTTCCGGTTTTGGCAATTGCGATTCGGACTGTGGCAGGAAAGGGACGTAAACCGTCCCATCGGGACCGAAATCGCGATCTCTTTCACCATCAGCGAAGAATCTGGCAAGCGCAAATCGGGTTCCTTGGTCCTCATCATATTGATACCCAAAAAGCAGCGCCTTGCCGTCTTTATAAAGACAGGCGCCAGTTCCGCTGGCTTGTCCCGAACCTGTAAACGTACCTACGATCAAACCGTTTTCGTTGAAGCCAGTATCGTTAGTACCGTCCGCGAGTAATTGCGCCAAATGAAAACTGACTTTGCCCTCTACAACAGTTTGTCCCACGAGAAGGATCTTTCCATCCGGGCGCAAGCCTGCGATTTTCAAAGCCTGGCTTCCCGTAGCAAATGACTCGGCGTACCCCCGGTTGCCAAACGTTGTGTCAATGGGCAGCGCAGCGTTCAAAGGTCTCATGCTCAAATCCTTGTCTGATAGGGGAGCGGTCAGTGTTCCCGTTTGAGAAAACGACCTTATGCCTCGCCATACCCTCGGCGCTACTGTCAGAGTTGACAGGTATAAGCCTCTGAAAACTGATAGCTGCGGTCTATTTTGAATAAATTTGACTCTTCAATGAGCGTGTCTTTTTACGAGCCAACACGTCGAAACGAAGGGTTCCCTCCATCATTCCTCTTGCTCAGGACAACGAATGTCGTTCATCCAAGCCAATCTGATCCACTTGCTCGCCGCCGTCTGGTTTGTCGTCTGCTGGGGCGGTTACACCCGTTATGCCACCTGGAAGGCCCGTGATACGGCGTGTCTGGCCAGCGTGTTGCACCTGTACCGCGAAGACTGGATGCGCCGCATGCTGCTGCGTGACAACCGCATCGCCGATGCCAGCGTGATCGGCAATCTGGAACGCAACGCGTCGTTCTTCGCCTCCAGCACGCTGATCATCCTCGCCGGTATCCTCACCGTGCTCGGTGCGTCCGACCGAGCCGTGTCGTTGTTGGCGGATATTCCGATGGTGCAGCAGGCGTCGCAGGGCATGTCGGAGATCAAGTTGCTGTGTCTGGCACTGGTGTTCGTCTATGCGTTCTTTACTTTCAGCTGGTGCATGCGCCAATACAACTTCGCTGCGATTCTGGTCGGTTCAGCGCCGATGATCGGTGAGCGCCAAGTGACTGAACAAGAACGCAAGGCGTTCGCTTCGCGGGCGGCGCGGGTGATTTCGATGGCGGCCAACCAGTTCAACTTCGGCCTGCGTTCTTATTACTTCGGCATGAGTATGCTGGCGTGGTTCGTCAGCCCGTGGCTGTTCATGATCATGAGCGCGGGAGTCGTGGTGGTTTTGTATCGCCGCGAGTTTCATTCCGACGTTCTCGATGTCATGGTCTATACCCCTACAGAGGCGCCCGTCCCTGAGGCGAACAAAGAGGCTGTTTGATGAGTATTCCGTTCTGGTGTGTGTTTATCAGTGCTTTATTGATCTATGTGGCGCGTATGCCGGTGGCCAAGGCCATGAAAGAGCAGGGCGGGTATGACAATCACTTGCCGCGGCAGCAGCAGGCGCAGTTGACTGGCTTCGGTGCGAGGGCGCTGGCGGCCCATCAGAACAGCATCGAAGCCTTCATCCTCTTCGCCGTCGGCGTGCTGATGGCGCATACCACGCAAACCGCGGGTTGGCTGATCGATGCGCTGGCGATCATCTTCGTGATCTCGCGGATTTTCTATCTGTGGTTCTATCTGGCCGATCTGGCGAAGTTGCGCAGCCTGATGTGGCTAGTTGGCTTCATCTGTTCGTTGTTGCTGATGATTAGTCCGACTTTTAGAACCGTGTTGCTATAACCGGTAAATCGCAGGCAAAAGAAAACCCGCACTTGGCGGGTTTTCCTTTCACACCACAAAGCTTATTGCTTTTTGGCGGCTTCTTCTTGAGCAGCGGCGTTCGATTCAGCCTGAGCTTTGGCAGCTTCGGCGTTTTCCTTTGCTGCGTCGTTCACTTTATCCTGAGCTTTGTTCATGTCTTGCTGAGCTTGCTCAGCATGTTGGTTTGCATCTTGAGCTTTGTCCTCGGATTTTTTATCGCAGGCAGCGAGACCGAGGGAAGCGGTCAACATCAAGGCAATAGCTAAAGTCTTACGCATGGGGTGTATCTCCTTATGGAAAATAACTACTGGCCTTAAGAACTCGGCGCTACGGGTTAAGTTCCTCAATTGTTTCAGATATATAAGTTTGTTTTATCACGGAACTTTTGCCGCTTTTCTCACTACTGGCACAAGGCCCAAACGCGAGTAATTATCACATGGTCGAAAACCCCGTTTTTGAGCGCGCGACGCGCTTTTTATCGGCATTGCGCCACTGTCAGGTCCTCGGTCTGCAGGTGCACAGTGCCTCCAGCGAAGGGCTGACGGTGATCCTGCCGTACAGCGAAAAAATCGTCGGCAATCCCGAAACCGGAGTCATCCACGGCGGTGCCATCACTTCATTGATGGACACTGCATGCGGCATGTCGACCCTGTGCGTGCTGCCAGAGTTCGAAGTCTGTCCGACCCTCGATCTGCGCATCGACTACATGCACGCCGCTGAATCGAACAAAGCGGTGTACGGATTTGCCCAGTGCTACCGCGTCACCACCGACGTGATCTTTGCCCGTGGTTTTGCCTACCAGGACGATCCCGAGCAACCGATTGCCCACGTCGTCGGCACATTCATGCGCATGGGTATCGGTCTGAAGGGCAGCAAGGGGGTCGCGGGCGCGATCAAGGGAGCGAGCCAATGAGCAACGATCTCAGGGAGCAGCTGCAGCAGGCCCACGCGCAGGGCGATTACGCGCCGCTGCTGGCATTGATTCCCTATGCCGGGCTGATCGGTATCGAGTGCTCGCGAGTCGGCGATGAGTTGCTGTTCAAGCTGCCGGCGAACAAGGACAACATTGGTAACCCTTTATTGCCGGCGATCCATGGCGGGGTGATTGCCGGCTTCATGGAGCTGGCCGCGGCCCTGCATCTGCTGATTTTTACCGGCACGCCGGGCGTGCCGAAGATCATCGATTTTTCCCTCGATTACCTGCGCGCCGGGCAGTTTCGCGACACGTGGGCCAGGTGTCAGGTCTGCCGTCAGGGGCGTCGCGTGGCCAACGTTGCGGTCACGGCGTGGCAGAGTACCGAGGGCGAACCGATCGCCACCGCCCGCGCGCACTTCAAAATTGATGAGCCCTTGAAATCCTGAACAGCGCCCCCAACTCAGATGACAACCCGCCGCAGACCATTTCGGGTCGCGGCCACTGCCATCTGATTGGAGTTTGATGACCATGAGTGTGGAAACTCAAAAGGAAACCCTGGGCTTCCAGACCGAGGTAAAGCAGCTGCTGCACCTCATGATCCATTCGCTGTATTCGAATAAGGAAATTTTCCTTCGCGAATTGATCTCGAACGCCTCTGACGCTGTCGACAAGCTGCGCTTCGAAGCCCTGGCCAAGCCTGAGTTGCTCGAAGGTGGCGCTGACCTGAAAATCCGTGTGAGCTTCGACAAGGACGCCAAGACCGTCACCCTCGAAGACAACGGTATCGGTATGAACCGTGACGATGTGATCACCCACCTGGGTACCATCGCCAAATCCGGCACCGCCGATTTCATGAAAAACCTGTCCGGCGATCAGAAGAAAGATTCGCACCTGATCGGCCAGTTCGGTGTCGGCTTCTATTCGGCCTTTATCGTCGCCGACAAGGTTGATGTATACAGCCGTCGCGCCGGCACTGCCGCCAGCGAAGGCGTGCACTGGTCGTCGAAAGGCGAGGGCGAGTTCGAAGTCGCCACCATCGACAAGCCAGAGCGCGGTACCCGCATCGTCCTGCACCTGAAATCCGGTGAAGACGAATTCGCGGATGGCTGGCGTCTGCGCAACATCATCAAGAAGTACTCCGACCACATCGCTTTGCCGATCGAACTGCCGAAGGAAGTCACTCCGGCCGAAGGCGAAGAGGCTCCGGCCGTTGAATGGGAAACCGTCAACCGTGCCAGCGCCCTGTGGACCCGTCCGCGCACTGAAGTCAAAGACGAGGAATACCAGGAGTTCTACAAACACATCGCTCACGACTTTGAGAATCCGTTGTCGTGGAGCCACAACAAGGTTGAAGGCAAGCTTGAGTACAGCTCGCTGCTGTACGTGCCGGCCCGCGCGCCGTTCGACCTGTACCAGCGTGAAGCGCCGAAGGGCCTGAAGCTGTACGTGCAGCGTGTGTTTGTAATGGATCAGGCCGAGTCGTTCCTGCCGCTGTACCTGCGCTTCATCAAAGGCGTGGTCGATTCCAACGACCTGTCGCTGAACGTGTCGCGTGAGATCCTGCAGAAAGACCCGATCATCGATTCGATGAAAACCGCGCTGACCAAGCGTGTGCTCGACATGCTGGAAAAACTGGCGAAGAACGAACCTGAGCAATACAAGGGCTTCTGGAAAAACTTCGGTCAGGTCATGAAAGAAGGCCCGGCAGAAGATTTCGCCAACAAAGAGAAAATTGCCGGTCTGCTGCGTTTCGCATCGACCCAGGGCGACGACGGCGAGCAGGTTGTCGGTCTGGCTGACTACCTGGCCCGCGCCAAGGAAGGTCAGGACAAGATCTACTACCTCACCGGCGAAACCTACGCGCAGGTCAAGAACAGCCCGCACCTGGAAGTCTTCCGCAAGAAAGGCATCGAAGTGCTGCTGCTCACCGATCGCATCGACGAGTGGCTGATGAGCTACCTCAGCGAATTCGACGGCAAGACTTTTGTCGACGTGGCGCGCGGTGACCTCGATCTGGGCAATCTGGACTCGGAAGAGGACAAGAAAGCCGCTGAAGAAGTCGCCAAGTCCAAAGAGGGTCTGGTCGAGCGCCTGAAAACTGCGCTGGGTGATTCCGTGGCTGAAGTTCGCGTATCCCATCGTCTGACCGACTCGCCGGCCATTCTGGCTATCGGCGAACAGGACCTGGGTCTGCAAATGCGCCAGATTCTCGAGGCCAGCGGGCAGAAAGTCCCGGATTCGAAGCCGATTTTCGAATTCAACCCGAGCCACCCGCTGATCGAGAAACTTGATGGCGAGCAGAGCGAAGAGCGTTTTGGCGATCTGTCGCACATCCTCTTCGATCAGGCCGCCCTGGCGGCGGGCGACAGCTTGAAGGATCCGGCCGCTTATGTGCGCCGGCTGAACAAGCTGCTGGTTGAACTGTCGGTTTGATCACGTTGTAGGAAAAACCCGCTTCGGCGGGTTTTTTCATTCTGGTGTTTACACAATCAGGAGTCAGAAATGAGCCAAGTCACTGTACGTTCCGTGGTCTATCAGATTGACGGCCAGACCTACGAAGGTCGCCTGGCGTTCGACGCCGAGCACAAGGGCGCGCGCCCGGGTTTGCTGATGGCGCCGAACTGGATGGGCGTCAGCGCCGGTGCTGAAGACATTGCCAAAACGGTGGCGGCCGAGGGCTACGTGGTGCTGATCGCGGATGTCTACGGCCAGAGCGTACGTCCGCAGAACGCTGATGAGGCGCTGGCAGCAATGATGCCGCTCAAGGACGACCGCGCGCTGTTGCGCAAACGTCTGCAAGTGGCTTTCGAGCAATTGCAGAGCCAGGGCGAAGCCACGGTGGATACTTCGAAACTGGCGGTGTTCGGTTTCTGCTTCGGTGGTTGCTGTGCGCTGGACCTGGCCCGCACCGGCGCGCCGGTAAAAGCGGCGGTGTCGTTCCACGGCACGCTGGATTCGCCGAACCCGGCGGATGCGCAGAACATCAAGGGCTCGGTGCTGGTGCTGCATGGCGCGTCCGATCCATTGGTGCCGAAAGAGCAACTGCCAGCGTTCGAAGATGAAATGAACGCGGCGAAAGTCGACTGGCAACTGCTGAGCTACGGCGGCGCGGTGCACTCGTTTACCGATCCGCACGCCAATGTGCCGGGCAAGATGATGTACGACGAAAAGACCGCCAAGCGCGCGTTCAAGTCGATGCATGATTTGCTGGATGAAGTGTTCAACGGTTAAAAGCGAAAAGCCCCTCACCCTAGCCCTCTCCCGGAGGGAGAGGGGACTGATTGGGGGTTGCTCGGGAGTGGCGTCGACCTGAACGTGAATAGGCGAATCCATAATCGCCGAGACTTTTCAGGTCGATGTATAACGCAAGACGCCTCGGTCGGCTCCCTCTCCCTCTGGGATAGGCGACTGATTGAGGGTTGCTCGGGAGTGACGTCGACCTGAACTTGAATAGGCGAATCCATAATCGCCGGGATTTTTCAGGTCGATGTATAACGCAAGACGCCTCGGTCGGCTCCCTATCCCTCTGGGATAGGGGACTGATTGGGGGTTGCTCGGGAGTGGCGTCGACCTGAAGGTGAATAGGCGAATCCATAATCGCCGAGACTTTTCAGGTCGATGTATAACGCAAGACGCCTCGGTCGGCTCCCTCTCCCTCTGGGAGAGGGCTGGGGTGAGGGTAAGCGGCCTAGCGCGGTAGTTCGATCCGCTCGACTTCCCCCGGCACCGTCGGCCAATCCCCGGCCGCCCACTTGCGCCGTGCCTCATCAATCGCCGCCGGATCGCTTGCAACAAAATTCCAGTTGATCCGTCTCGGCCCATCCAGCGCCGCGCCGCCGAACACCACGGCGTGTACATCGGTTTCGGCAAACAGGCTCATCTCTTCGCCAACCGGCAACACCACCAGCGCATGCGGCTCGATCGCCTCGCCATTCAACTGCGCATCCCCGCTCAACACATACACCGCGCGTTCTTCATGCTCGGCCGGAATCAGCAATGTGGTCGCGGTCTGCATCTTCACTTCCGCATACAACGTAGGAGAAAGCACCGGGACCGGCGATTCCAGGCAAAAGCCTGACCCGGCAATCATGCGAATCTGCACGCCGAGGTTATCGCTGACCGGCAACGTCGCTGCCGGGTGATGACTGTAATGCCCCGGGCCTTCTTCGTGTGCCTTGGGCGAGGCCAGCCAGACTTGCAGGCCGTGCAGGGTGAAGGTCTCGGCAAGCAGTGGCGCAGGCGTACGCTCGACGTGGGCGATGGCGCTACCAGCGGTCATCCAGCTGACATCGCCGGCACCGACCACCTGATCGGAGCCCAGACTGTCCTTGTGCTGCAATTGCCCTTCGAACAGATAGGTAAGTGTCGACAGGCCAATGTGCGGATGCTGTCGGATATCCATGCCTTTACCCGTCGGATAAATCGTCTCGAGCATGTGGTCGAAAAACACGAAAGGTCCGACATTGCGGCATTTGGCTGACGGCAGCGGGCGCAGGATCGGCTGGCCTTCGACGTCTTCGGCGCGCGGGCGGATGATCAGGAGTGGCGTGTCCATGGTGCATTCCAGGCTGAGCGGGTGATGCCAGAAGCATAACCCGCCGCTGGCATCAGGAGGATTATTGGCTGTCGAAGCCTTGTGGTGCGTGAGTTTCGATGCTGACTTCACTGGTGGTCATCAGCTTGTGGATCGGGCAGCGATCGGCCACACGCAGCAGTTCCTCGCGCTGGGCGTCAGTCAGCACGCCTTTGAGCGTCAGGGTGACATGCAGGGTGTATTTGCCTTTCTGTTCCTGGCTGTTGTCGCGCTTCACTTCGACTCCCACGCCGGTCAGCGGGATGTCTTTTTTCTTCGCATACATCTTCACGGTCAGCGCTTTACAGGCGCCAAGGGCGGCGTCGAAGTAGTCGTGTGGCTCTGGCGCGGTGCCTTCACCCCCGGCGGCTTTCGGTACATCGGCAAACAATTCGTGGTCGTCGATCTGGACGGTGTGACGAAAACCTTCGGCAGAGACGGTATTGACGGTAACAGTCATGGAAACCTCACAGGCGGCAGGAAAAATCGTTCGATCAAAACAGACCTTGCAGTTATAGAGCATTCCCGGCAGTGGGCGTTCCGCTTTTCGGCAGGGATGAACCCTTGTCGTTCGGGCGCGGTCTAGGCTATGCCCATCTGCCGGAGATTACTTGTGTCCTTGTCTCGTCTGAGTCTTGCCTGTCTGCTGCTGTTCGCTGGCAGCGCCAGTGCCCGCGAATACACCTACAGCGATGCGCACCTGCATTACGTGGATTTTTTCCAGGAAAGCGCCGGCATGCAGAAATTGCTCACGGCCATGAAGGACAATTCCATCGAGCACGTCATGATTTCCGGCATTCCCGTGGCGAAGAAATGGCACGAAGACGAACCCAAGCGTCCGCGCTACTACGCCGGCGATGACGCCGATGCCTATTGGTACAGCGCCACTGACGTGATCGTTGCCGACGCGGTGGAAAAGCTCGCGCCGGAGCAGCGCCAGTACTTTCATCCGTTCCTGTCCGGCTTCAATCCCAATGACAAGAATTCCGCCGCGCACATCCAGCGCATGCTCGACCTGTATCCGGGGTTGTGGCAGGGCATCGGCGAGGTGTTCACCCGGCACGATGACCTGACGGCGCTGACCTCCGGCGACACGCCCCGAGCCAACAACGAGGCAATGACCAAGATCTATCACCTCGCTGCGGAAAACGATCTGCCGGTGATGCTGCATTCCAACATCACTTCCAAGCGTGAGAAAAATCCGCTGTACCTGAAGGAAGTCGAAGAGCCGCTGCGCAACCATCCGCACACGCGATTCATCTGGGCGCATGCCGGCACCAGCGCCGAGATCCATCGGCATCAGACCCAGTTGCCGTTTCTCCTGCCAACCCTGACGCGCATGCTTGAGGCTTATCCGAATCTGTTTATCGACCTGTCGTGGAGCATGCTCACGCCGTATCTGCTGGACGAGCAGGGCAAGCCGCGCGCCGAATGGCTGGCGCTGGTGGAAAAGTATCCCGAGCGCTTCATGCTCGGCTCTGACGTGGTAGGACGGTTCAACAAGCTTGGTCAGGAAATGCACAGCTACAAGCCGTTTCTCGATGCGCTGCCGGAAGGGGTGGCGCGCAAAGTCGCGCGCGATAACTTCCTGGCAATATTGCCGCGCAACACAGAAAAATCCGCTGCTCCGCGCTGAAACGTCAAAGCCATGAGTTCGGACTAGCCGCTCGTCTGCCTATCGCTTTTTCGTCTTACGCAATTTCACGGCAATGCCGATACCTTCTAAAGCAACCCGCTGCAGGCTGATGCAGCGCTTTTGGAAGGAGCCAGAGTGATGAATATCCGTAGTCTCAATATTGCCCCGCGCGCCGGTCTCGGTTTCGGCCTGCTGGCCCTGATGGTGTTTGCCCTCGGCGCGTTCGCCTTGCTGCAAATGTCGAACATGCGAGCGCAGTCCGATGAAGTCGACAACAACTGGCTGCCAAGCGTGATGGCGGTGGGGGAGATGAGTCAGGACATGCTGCGTCTGCGTGCGCTGACCATGCGCCTGTTGCTCAACCGTGACCCCAAGGCACTGGAGCAGAATGTCGCCAAGCTCGACGAACTGCGCAGTGGCTTGAGCGAAGCGCAGCAGCGTTATGATGGTCTGATCGTGCTGCCTGAAGAGCGCGTATTGTTCGAACGCTTCAAGGGCACCGAGCACAAATACCTTGAGCTTCAGGCACAAGTTCTACAGCTGTCGGCGCAGAATCGGGTCGCTGAGGCTGCGACGATTCTCAATGATCAGATGAGCCCGCTGGCCGATGAAATCGCCGCCACTTTGCGTGAGCTGGTCGAGTTGAATAAACAGAATGCCGGTCTGGCCACTGAGGCCGCGCGGCTGGTGTTCAAGCAATCGCGGCTATGGGTCGCAGTAATGATCGCCATGGCTGCGCTGATTACTGTCGGCCTGGCGTTGCTGCTGACGCGCAGCATTGTCGTGCCATTGTCGCAATCGCTCAGCGTGGCCGAGGTGGTGGCCGGTGGGGATTTGACCGGTGACATTCACATCACTGGCAAAGACGAGCCGGCGCGTCTGCTGCAAGCGTTGAAAAGCATGCAGCACAATCTGCGCGACACGATCCGGCGCATCTCCGAGTCGTCAACGCAGTTGGCCTCGGCAGCCGAAGAACTCAGCAGTGTCACCGAAGACGCCACTCGCGGCCTGCATCAGCAGAGCCAGGAAATCGAACAGGCCGCCACTGCGGTCAACCAGATGACAGCAGCGGTGGAAGAGGTGGCGAACAACGCCGTGGCCACGTCCGAAGCCTCCCGCGAGTCCGACCGCATCGCCCGGCAAGGGCGCGAGCAAGTGCAGCAGACGGTGACGTCGATCGAGTTTCTCGCTGGCGATGTCACCAATAATGCCGCGCAGGTCGAGGCGCTGGCGCAAAAGGTTCATGGCATCAGCAAAGTGCTGGACGTGATTCGCTCGATCGCTGAACAAACCAATCTGCTCGCCCTCAACGCCGCGATCGAAGCCGCGCGCGCCGGTGATGCCGGGCGTGGCTTTGCAGTAGTGGCAGATGAAGTGCGGGCGCTGGCGCATCGCACCCAGCAGTCGACCCAGGAAATCGAGCAAATGATCGGCGGGATCCAGCAGGGCACCGATTCAGCGGTCAGTTCGATGCAGCAAAGCAACTCAAGGGCGCGCTCGACCCTCGAGCTGGCGAAGAGCGCAGGCTCGGCCCTGGAGGAAATCGCCTCGGCGTTTACCTTGATCAACGAGCGCAATCTGGTCATCGCCAGCGCCTCGGAACAGCAGGCAGCGGTGGCGCGGGAGGTGGATCGCAACCTGATGAATATTCGTGATCTGGCGATGCAGACATCGGCTGGGGCCAATCAGACCAGTGCGGCGAGTCAGGAGTTGTCGAAGTTGGCGGTGGATCTGAACGGGATGGTGGCGCGGTTTTCGGTGTGAGTTTGACCTTCAAAAGCCCCTCACCCTAACCCTCTCCCGGAGGGAGAGGGGACTAATCGTGCGATGCTTTGGAATCCATATTCGACTCGGTTTCTCAGGTCGATGGTTAGCGGCAGACACCTCGGTCGGCTCCCTCTCCCTCGGGAGAGGGCTGGGGTGAGGGGTAGGGCCGCCGCGCAGTATCATCGAACAGATAAACAAAAGCCCCGCATTCGCGGGGCTCTCTGTTCTTGCGACGGATCAGCTGCCTTTGACAGTCTTACCGTTGACCGTACCGTCCTGGAGCATGATGTTGTACTCCTTGCCGTCAGTCTCGACCTGTTGCAGGCGCACCAACAGGTAATCCCAATCCTTGGCGAACCACAGCACGGTGATGCGCTTGCTTTGCGTCGGGTCGCGCACGCGCTCGACCTTGATCGCATCGATCTGGCCGGCCTTGGTGTCGACCTTTTCCGAACCCAGCACGCGGAAGTCGTAGGTATCGACTTCGCCATCATCAACCACCTGATAGCTCATGCTTTTCTTGCCGGCGGCAACGTCGTGCTGCAGCGCCAGTTGATAGGTCGACTTGTCGACCATGCCACGGTTCAGCGGGATCTTCACCGCGTCGCCACGGTCGGTGCCGGTCACCAGTTTATTGGCCCAGTCGAAGTCCAGATCAGCTTTTTTCGCTTTGCCCAGACCACCACGTTCAAAGTGGTAGGACTGCGGCAGCAGGGTGTCCTTGTCCAGCTTCAGGGTGCTTTCTTCAGTCAGGCTGGCGATCATCATCGAGGCCTTGAAGCTGAGCTTCCAGACGCCGTCGGCTTCCTTGGTCAGGCTGCGTTCGGCGGTGCCGCTCATGGGCAGCTGCTTCCAGTCGGCGGTGTAGCTGGCGGAGAACGGTTGAAGGTCCGCTGCCTGCGCGAAGGGCAGGGCGAGCAGAGCGCAAGCGAAGAGCAGGGCGCGACGCATAATATCTCCTAGTGTCGAATCAAGTGGCCGCTGGCGGCGAGTGGCTGACCGTCGAGTAAAGCACCCTGGTCACCGAGTGTCAGCCTGCCTTCGGCAAACCAGCGTACTGCCATCGGATAGATCAGGTGTTCCTGGGCGTGGACTCGTTGCGCCAGACTCTGCGGCGTGTCGTGCAACTCTACCGGTAATACTGCTTGTACGACCAGTGGTCCGCCATCGAGTTCCTCGGTGACGAAGTGCACGGAGCAGCCATGTTCCGTATCGCCGGCCTCCAGCGCGCGCTGATGAGTGTGTAACCCTTTGTATTTGGGCAGCAGCGACGGATGGATGTTGAGCAGGCGACCCTGGTAGTGACGCACGAAATCAGCGCTGAGAATGCGCATGAAGCCGGCCAGCACCACGAGTTCGGGGTTGAATTGGTCGATCAGTTCGATCAGCGCGGCATCGAAGGCCTCGCGGCCCTCGAATGCCTTGTGATCCAGCGAGCGGGTGGCGATACCCGCGTCGCGGGCGCGTTGCAGGCCGTAGGCGTCGGCGCGGTTGGAAATCACCGCAGCGATGCGGACCGGGCTGTCGCCGGTCCGCGTGCTGTCGATCAGAGCCTGCAAGTTACTGCCGGTGCCGGACAACAGCACCACGACATCACAGGGCTTTGGCATCAGTGAGCCTTGAGGTTCTTCAGCTCGACCTGCGCAGCGCCTTCGGCGGCCACGGCGATCTGACCGATGACCCAAGGCTGCTCGCCGGCGTCACGCAGGGTGTTCAGGGCCACTTCGACGTGCTCCTGAGCCACGCAGATGACCATGCCGACGCCGCAGTTGAGCACGCGGTGCATTTCGGTTTCATCAACGTTGCCTTTCTCTTGCAGCCAGTCGAATACGGCCGGGCGAGTCCAGCTGGCCACGTCAACCAATGCTTGCGCGCCTTTTGGCAACACGCGCGGGATGTTGTCGAGCAGGCCGCCACCAGTGATGTGGGCCATGGCCTTCACAGCGCCAGTGTCCTTGATCAGCTTGAGCAGTGGCTTGACGTAGATGCGGGTCGGGGCCATCAGCAGATCGGTCAGCGGTTTGCCGTCGAGCTGGGTGTTTTCGATGTCGGCGCCGGAGACTTCGATGATCTTGCGGATCAGCGAGTAGCCGTTGGAGTGCGGGCCGGACGATGGCAGGGCGATCAGGGCGTCACCGGTGGCGACTTTCGAGCCGTCGATGATTTCCGCTTTTTCCACGACGCCGACGCAGAAGCCGGCCAGGTCGTAGTCTTCGCCTTCGTACATGCCTGGCATTTCAGCGGTTTCGCCGCCGACCAGCGAGCAACCCGACAGTTCGCAGCCAGCGCCGATGCCAGTGACAACCTGGGCAGCGGTGTCGACATTCAGTTTGCCGGTGGCGTAGTAGTCGAGGAAGAACAGCGGCTCGGCGCCGCACACCACCAGATCGTTGACGCACATGGCGACCAGGTCGATGCCGATGCTGTCGTGCTTGTTCAGGTTCAGCGCCAGACGCAGCTTGGTGCCGACGCCGTCGGTGCCGGAGACCAGCACCGGCTGCTTGTAGCCGGCCGGGATTTCGCAGAGGGCGCCGAAACCGCCCAGGCCGCCCATGACTTCCGGGCGCGCAGTGCGCTTGGCGACGCTCTTGATGCGTTCGACCAATGCTTCACCGGCGTCGATGTCTACACCGGCGTCCTTGTAGCTCAGGGAGGGTTGCTTGCTCATGATCCAGGCCTTTAGGGGAGGGGATTCAGGGGGTAACGACCGAGTTCAGCGGGAACATCGAACTCGATGGGCGATCGCCTCACGCGAGTTTCGAGGGGCCCGGCTGTTGCCGGTCTGCGAAGGCGCGCGATTTTATCAGGCTTGAGGGGCAGCGGCCATCCTCGCACCGACGGGCAGGGCCATATCGGCGGAAATTTTTTGCAATCGCAGGGTATGACTGCCTGTATAAGGTGTGGCGATTAACCGTCTATCGTTAGGACTGTGCAAAAACTTACCGCCACCGTGTGAATGTTTTGCAAGAGGTGGGGGTCACAGCCTTGCTCAAACGGTTCACGCGGCGTGTTCCAGCCGCTCCTGTCGACGGGAATTTTCCATGCGTTTTTGTAAATTGTTATTTGTAGGCTGCCTGACGCTGGTCAGCCTGGCGAGCCATGCCGAAAACCTCAAAGGTCTGTATCAGGTGCGTCAGCCGGTCAACGGCCAGGCGCCGGAAGAGCGCGATCGCGCCACGCAGGCGGCGCTCGATACCTTGGTGCTGCGCCTGACCGGCGACCCGAAAGCCGCGCAGAGCCCGGGGCTGGCGCCGATCCGCAAGGATCCGCAGCAGATCATCAGCCAGTTCGGTTTCGATGCCGGGCCACCGGAAGTGCTGAAAGTCGATTTCGATCCGGCAACCACCGAGCAGGCCTTGCGCCGGGCCGGGTTGCCGGTGTGGGGCGCCAGTCGACCGTCGATCCTCGGCTGGTGGCTGAACGATTCAACTGAAGGTGCGAGCCTGGTCGGTGACGGTCAAACCGCAGCCTCAGCATTGCGCACGGCCGCACAACATCGCGGTTTGCCACTGCGCTTGCCGCTGGCTGATCTCAGCGAGCAATTGGTTGCCACCGCACCCGCGCTGGAAAGCGCTGACCCCGCGCCCTTGCGCAGTGCTTCGGAGCGCTACAACGCCGACGCCTTGCTGGCGGTGCATGCGCGCGAAGAGGGCGGACAGTGGCAGGCAAAATGGCGCTTGTGGCTCGGTGATCAGAAAGAGGCCGGCAGCGTGCAGGGCGCCGATCAGGCTGCGGTTGCCGATGCGGTGATGCTGGCGGTGGCCGAGCGTCTGGCGCCGCGATTCGTCGCCAAACCCGGCGCATCGGGTCAGCAGACCCTGGAAGTGCAGGGCATGAATCTGGAGCATTATGCGGCGCTGCTGCGGTTACTCGAACCCTTCGGCGTGCGTCTGCAAAGCGTGCAGGGCGATCGGATCGTCTATCGGGTCAATGGCAGCGCCGATCAGTTGCGCGCGCAATTGTCGCTGGCGAAGTTGCAGGAGCTGCCGGCCGAAGCGCCGGCCCCGGTGGCGCCTGCCCAGCCAGCGGCGGATGGTACGCCTGCGGTTGCAGCGCCAGCCCCGGCAGCGGCGGCACCGTCGTTGCGGTTTCGCTGGTAAGTCTTTCCTTATATAGAAGCATCAGGAGTGGTAAATGGCCGATACGCGGCGTTGGTTCTGGCTCGGTGGGGTAGTCCTGCTTTGCGCGTTTGTATGGTTGCTGCATCCGATCCTCACGCCGTTTCTGGTCGCGTTGTTGCTGGCTTATCTGTTCGATCCGCTGGTGGATCGTCTGGAGCGGCTCGGGCTGTCGCGAACTTGGGGCGTGATTGCCGTGTTTGCCTTGTTCACCTTGATCGTCACGGCGTTGCTGCTGGTGCTGGTACCAATGCTCGCCAAGCAGTTGCTGCGTTTGTACGAGCTGGCGCCGCAGATGCTCGACTGGTTGCAGCACACCGCTGTGCCGTGGGCGCAAGCGAAACTGGGGCTGTCGGACGGCTTCTGGAAGTTCGATAAAGTCAAAGCTGCGATCAGCGAGCACATGGGCCAGACCACCGACATCGTCGGCGTGGTGCTGAGTCAGGCGACGGCGTCGAGCCTGGCGCTGATCGGCTGGTTGGCGAATCTGGTGCTGATTCCGGTGGTGAGCTTCTATCTGTTGCGCGACTGGGACGTGATGATGGGCAAGATCCGCAGCCTGTTGCCCCGTGATCGCGAAGAGCGCGTGGTTGCGCTGGCGGGTGAGTGCCACGAAGTGCTCGGCGCGTTTGTGCGCGGGCAGTTGCTGGTGATGGTTGCGTTGGGGGTGATTTACGCGGCTGGCCTGATGATCGTCGGTCTGGAGCTGGGGCTGTTGATCGGCTTGATTGCCGGGCTCGCGGCGATTGTGCCGTACATGGGTTTTGTCATCGGCATCGGCGCGGCATTGATCGCCGGGTTGTTCCAGTTCGGTGGCGATCTGTACCCGATGGTCGGGATCGTCGCAGTGTTCATGGTCGGTCAGGCGCTGGAAGGCATGGTGCTGACGCCGCTGCTGGTCGGGGATCGGATCGGCCTGCACCCGGTGGCGGTGATCTTCGCGATCCTCGCGGGTGGCGAGCTGTTCGGTTTTACCGGCGTGCTGCTGGCGTTGCCAGTGGCGGCGGTGATCATGGTGCTGGTGCGTCATGTCCACGACTTGTATAAGGACTCCGGGATCTACAGCGGCGTTGACGAACCTGAGCTGTGATGGCGCGGGCGGCCCGGCGCTTGGCCGGGCTGCCGCGTTTCGTTCGAGCGAGGGCGCCAGAGAATCTGTCATCAAACCGCTGCGTCAACGCAAACCTTTGATTTTGCTTGGGGTCTGTCGCATTGTGCGCTCAGCCTCACGGGTATAAACTTCGCCAACTTTACACAGAGGCCACTAACGGTTCCTTTGAGAACTGTTCAGTCAGCATGAAACCGATTCAGCTGCCCCTAGGTGTGCGTCTGCGTGACGACGCCACCTTCATCAACTACTACCCAGGCGCCAATGCCGCTGCACTCGGCTATGTCGAGCGTCTCTGCGAAGCCGACGCCGGGTGGACGGAGAGCCTGATCTACCTGTGGGGCAAGCACGGCGTCGGGCGCACGCATCTGTTGCAGGCCGCGTGCCTGCGCTTCGAGCAGATGGGCGAACCGTCGGTGTATCTGCCGCTGGCCGAGTTGATGGACCGCGGCGTGGAAATCCTCGACAACCTTGAGCAGTACGAACTGGTCTGTCTGGATGACTTGCAGGTGATTGCCGGCAAGGCCGACTGGGAAGAGGCGATGTTTCATCTGTTCAATCGTCTGCGTGACAGCGGCCGGCGCCTGCTGATCGCCGCGTCCACTTCGCCGCGCGAATTGCCAGTGAAGCTGGCCGACCTGAAATCGCGCCTGACCCTGGCGCTGATCTTCCAGATGCGCCCACTCTCCGATGAAGACAAATTGCGTGCGCTGCAATTGCGCGCATCCCGTCGCGGTCTGCACCTGACCGATGAAGTCGGGCACTTCATTCTCACTCGCGGCACGCGGAGCATGAGCGCGCTGTTCGATCTCCTCGAGCAGCTTGATCAGGCGTCCCTGCAAGCGCAACGCAAGCTGACCATTCCCTTCCTCAAGGAAACTCTGGGCTGGTAGTAGTGGGCTTTTGCCAGCTTTCAGGCGCCAGAAAACCTCCGTGCCTGCGGCGATTGAGCGGCCTGGCGGATTAAGCGCTTAGATGTAAACGCGAAACCGGGAAGTCACATAAAGTTCGATTGAATTTGCAAATGAGGACGATAGCGGGCATAGTCTCGGCTTCTTTACAACTATCAGCCACGGTCGTGCCCATGCTAAAGCGCTTCGCACCCCTCGTGCCTCTCGCACTCGTTACCCTGTTATTCGGTTGTGCTGCTCATTCTCCGGTTCAAGAGCCGCCGCAACAGGTCAAGAATTCTGCTACCGCCCAGTCTTCCGTTATTTACCAGGAAGAGCTGGACACCGAAAAAGAACTCAACCAGTTCAACGGCAGCAAGCCTTATCAGCTTCCTGTACTGGCTGACAGCATCCTCGAACGCGGTATGTCCCTGATCGGTACTCGTTACCGTTTCGGCGGTACTTCTGAAGCCGGTTTCGATTGCAGCGGTTTCATCGGTTACCTGTTCCGCGAAGAGGCGGGCATGAACCTGCCGCGCTCCACTCGCGAAATGATCAACGTCGATGCGCCGCTGGTTTCGCGCAGCAACCTTGAGCCGGGTGATCTGCTGTTCTTCGCCACCAATGGTCGTCGCGGTCGTGTCAGTCACGCCGGCATCTACTTGGGTGACAACCAGTTCATTCACTCCAGCAGTCGTCGCAGCGGCGGTGTTCGCATCGACAGCCTGGGTGACAGCTACTGGAGCAAGACTTTCATCGAAGCCAAGCGTGCACTCGCCATGGCGCCGACCGTTGTCACCGCTCGCAAGTAACCTGCATGTCGCTGCGTTCGCGGCGACAAAACGGCACGGCAACGGAGTAGACCTAAACTTTACAAGGTGAAGTTAAAGTCTTACTTGAAGTTTGCCGCGTAGCCGCTAGAATCCTGAATCTATATTGATGGCAAACCGCCTGCGTGATGATGCAGGCGGTTTTGTTTCTGTCCATTCGGCAGAGAAAGCCGCAGCCAGATCAGGATGTTCTGCTTATGACGATGTCGGCCCGCCTCACCTTGATCCTTTGCGCCGCGCTGCTCAGCGCCTGCGCCAGCCGCACACCGCCGCCAGCCCCCGTGGTTCGCGCGCCGATCGTGTTCGCTCCCTCCCAGGCTTTTTCCCCCGTTGCTGAAGACGTGTTGTTCCGTGCCCTCGGCCTGGTCGGTACGCCGTATCGCTGGGGCGGCAACACGCCAGATTCCGGTTTCGATTGCAGTGGTCTGATCGGTTTCGTATACCGGGACGCGGCGGGAATTTCGCTGCCACGCTCGACCCGCGAAATGATCGTCATGCAGGCGCCGAATGTCGGCAAGGAAGGCCTGCAGACCGGCGACCTGATCTTCTTCGCCACCAATGGCGGCTCGCAGGTCAGTCACGCGGGGATTTACGTCGGCGAGGGGCGCTTCGTGCATGCGCCGGCCACGGGCGGCACGGTCAAGCTCGATAGCCTGTCGAAGGCGTATTGGCAGAAGGCGTATCTGAGCGCCAAGCGGGTGTTGCAGCCGGGGCAGCTGGCGCATAACCCCTAGTGCGTATGCATAACTAAATGTGGGAGCGAGCCTGCTCGCGAAGGCGGAGTGTCAGTCGACAATGATTTGACTGATAAACCGCTTTCGCGAGCAGGCTCGCTCCCACTTTTTTTGCGTTGCGCTTAGCTTATTTGCTGGCCGACACGCGCCACACTTTGTTCCCGACATCATCCGCCACCAGCAAGCCGCCTTGCTGATCGATGACCACGCCAACTGGGCGGCCCAGCGCGTTCTCGTCCTTGTCGAGGAAACCGGTCAGCACATCCACCGGCTGCCCGGTCGGCTTGCCGCCAGTAAACGGCACGAAAATCACCTTGTAGCCACTGTGCGGTTTGCGGTTCCACGAGCCGTGCTGGCCAATGAATGCGCCTTCCTTGAATTGCGCCGGCAAGCGGTTGCCATCGGCGAAGGTCAGGCCCAGCGAAGCGGTGTGCGGACCGACCGCGTAATCCGGAGCGATGGCCTTGGCCACCAGATCAGGATTCTGCGGTTTGACCCGCACATCGACGTGCTGGCCGTAGTAGCTGAACGGCCAGCCATAGAAGCCGCCGTCCTTGACCGAGGTGATGTAGTCCGGCACCAGATCGCTGCCGATTTCGTCACGCTCGTTGACTGCTGTCCACAATGCGCCGCTGGTAGGTTCCCAGGCGAGGCCGTTGGGGTTGCGGATACCCGAGGCGAAGATCCGGTGATTGCCGGTCGCACGATCCACTTCCCAGATCGCCGCGCGGCCTTCTTCCTGATCCAGGCCGTTTTCGCCGACGTTACTGTTCGAGCCGACGGTGACGTAGAGCTTGTTGCCGTCCTTGCTGGCGATGACGTTTTTGGTCCAGTGGTGATTCAGCGTGCCGCCGGGCAAGTCGACGACTTTGATCGGTTGGGTCTTGATCTCGGTGGCGCCCGGCTCGTAGTTGAAGCGCAGCAGGCGGTCGGTGTCGGCAACGTACAAATCGTTGCCGACCAGCGTCATGCCAAACGGCGAATTGAGGTTCTGCAGGAACACCGTGCGGGTTTCTGCGACGCCGTCGTGGTCGGCATCACGCAGCAGGGTGATGCGGTTCGGGCTGGGCACGCCGGCGCCGGCCTTGCCCATGACTTTCTTCATCACCCAGCCACGAATGCCTTTGCTGTCATCGGGCTTGGGCGGCGCGTTGGTTTCCGCCACCAACACATCGCCGTTGGGCAGTACATAGAGCCAGCGCGGGTGATCGAGGCCTTCGGCAAACGCCGCGACCTGGGTGCCGGCCGCTGCGGTCGGTTTCGCGCCGTCCGGCCAGCCCACCGCCGGGGCGATGTTCACTGTCGGGATCAGCGTCTTGTTCGGTTCGGGCAGTTTCGGTGACGGACCGGTGCCGTCGGAGACTTGCAGGCTGGAGGTTTCACCGCAGGCAGCGAGCCCGCCAGCGACGGCGATGATAAGAGCGAGTGGGGCCTTGCGCATTGCTGATCTTCCCTATGAATGCATTCCTAAACATAGAGGAGGGCGCAGGCCCGATGGTTCAACTGCTCAGCCGCGGGCTTCCTTGAACAGCACGGCGATGCCCGGATGATAGTTGCCCGCGTCGCTGTGCAATTTGCGATAGGCGTAGGGGAAATACCAGGCCACGGCGCAGGTGTGTTCCTTTTGCAGGTCGTCAACCATGTCCTGCAATTCTTCGGGGCTGGCGCTGTGCTGAGGTTTTTGCGGAGCAACAAAGAGGCAGCCGAGCTTGAGATCGCTGGCGTAGCTGATGCGCTTGGCATCAACGGTGATGTCGAGCAGGGCCTGGGTCAGGTTGAGGTTGTTGACCCGTGGCCAGCGTTGCGTGGCCTGAATGAACGCACGGTCTTCGGCGCCGGCAATCAGCAGGTCGGCGCGAGCATTGCGTTCGCCTTCTTCGTTCTGTTTGCGCGTGGCCGTGTCGTTCAGCGTGACCATTTCAGTCATCCACGCCGCTGCCGCGAGCAGGCCCAGATTGGCTTTCTCGTCGTGCCAATATGGCGTGTCGTTGTCGCCGCGAACGGTGTTGTAGCGATCGATACAGTCAAACCAGCGTTCCAGCAACGGGCGCAGGAATTCCAGGCGCGGGTTGCTGATGATCATGCCTTGCATCGTCGTCATCCTTATTGTTGTAGTGGGCTTTTTGGAAAAAAAGCATGGCTCTTTGATATCACTTGTCACAGTCTGGCACAAGATTGCCGCTGCACAATTGATCAGCGGCAGTTATTCGCGCGCAAAGCGCCTCTTCAATTGACGCTCCACCCCCAACCCTCTAACCTTCGCCGCTTGTTTCAGGTGCTCTGTGGCCCCGCGTCGACAGAGTGAAACAGGGAAGCCGGTGAGGGTGGTCTTCAAGCGAAGCCACGACGATCCCGGCGCTGCCCCCGCAACGGTAAATGAGTGAAAACTGCGCCTTGAGCCACTGCCTCGAAAGAAGCGGGAAGGCGCGCAGTCCGGCGAAACGCCGCTCATGAGCCCGGAGACCGGCCTGATCCATCTCAGCGGCATCACGGTGGGCGATGCCAGGCTTTTTGCCGTCTATTCTTGTGCCTGCCCGCCGTTATCCAGCCTCAACGGAGAGCTCCCCCCCATGACTGATTCCCCCGAGCGTGACGAGCGCCATCTGGCGCGCATGCAGCGCAAGAAAGCCGTGATCGACGAACGCATTGCCAACTCGCCCGACGAATGTGGCCTGGTGCTGGTGCTGACCGGCAACGGCAAAGGCAAGAGCAGCTCGGCATTCGGCATGCTCGCCCGCGCCATGGGCCACGGCATGCAGTGCGGCGTGGTGCAGTTCATCAAGGGCCGCAACAGCACTGGCGAAGAATTGTTTTTCCGCCGCTTTCCCGAGCAGGTGCGTTTCCACGTCATGGGCGAAGGCTTCACCTGGGAAACCCAGGATCGCCAACGTGACATCGCCGCGGCGACCGCCGCTTGGGAAGTCTCGCGCGAATTGTTGCGCGACCCTTCGATCGGTCTGGTGGTGCTCGACGAATTGAACATCGCCCTCAAGCACGGCTACCTCGATCTCGATCAGGTGCTCAGCGATTTGCAGGCGCGTCCGCCGATGCAGCACGTGGTGGTCACCGGTCGCGGCGCCAAGCCGGAAATGATCGAGATGGGCGACACGGTCACCGAGATGGGCATGCTCAAGCACGCCTTCCAGGCCGGGATCAAAGCGCAGAAAGGCGTCGAACTTTGAAGCAACCACGTCACTGCCCGGCGGTGTTGATCGCCGCTCCGGCCTCCGGTCAGGGCAAGACCACCGTCACCGCTGCACTCGCCCGTTTGCATCGCAATCAGGGGCGCAAGGTGCGCGTGTTCAAGTGCGGGCCGGACTTTCTCGACCCGATGATCCTCGAGCGCGCCAGCGGTGCGCCGGTGTATCAACTGGACATGTGGATGGTCGGCGAGCAGGAAAGTCGCCGCCTGTTGTGGGAAGCCGCCGCCGAGGCTGATCTGATTCTGATCGAGGGCGTGATGGGCCTGTTCGACGGCAAGCCATCCAGCGCTGATCTGGCGCGCCACTTCGGTGTGCCGGTGCTCGGCGTGATCGATGGCACCGCCATGGCGCAGACCTTTGGCGCCTTGGCGCTGGGCCTGGCGAAGTATCAGCCGGACTTGCCGTTCGCTGGCGTGCTGGCCAACCGCGTCGGCACCTTGCGCCATGCGCAATTGCTCGAAGGCAGCCTCACCGAAGGTCTGCGCTGGTACGGCGCGCTGTCCCGCGAGACCGGCATCGAATTGCCGAGCCGCCACCTCGGTCTGGTCCAGGCCAGCGAATTGAATGATCTGGATCTGCGTCTCGACGCGGCCGCCGATGCGCTGGCCAGCAGTTGCCAAGTCGCGCTGCCCCCCGCCGTTGAATTCGCCGCGCCTGACGTCATCGCCGCCGAGCCTCTATTAAAAGGTGTGCGCATCGCCGTCGCCCGTGATGAAGCCTTTGCCTTCACCTATGGCGCCAGTCTCGATCTGCTGCGGGCGATGGGCGCCGAGCTGCACTTTTTCTCGCCGATCCGCGACACCCGATTGCCCGAGGCGGACAGCCTGTATCTGCCGGGCGGCTATCCAGAGTTGCATCACGTCGCGCTGGCGCAAAACTCGTCAATGCTGGCGGCAATCCGCGCGCACCACGCGGCGGGCAAGCCGTTGCTCGCCGAGTGTGGCGGCATGCTTTATCTACTGGATTCGCTGACCGACGTGCAAGGCACCCGTGCTGAGCTGGTCGGTTTGCTCAGGGGCGAGGCGGTGATGCAGAAGCGTCTGGCGGCGCTGGCGTTGCAGGCGGTTGAGCTGCCGGAAGGGGAGTTGCGTGGGCATACCTATCATCATTCGCTGACCACCACCGAGCTGACGCCGATTGCCCGTGGGCTGAGTCCCAATGGCGGGCGCGGCGCTGAGGCGGTTTATCGAGAAGGGCGGATGACGGCGTCGTACGTGCACTTTTATTTCCCGTCGAATCCGACTGCGATTGCGGCATTGTTTGCGCCAGATCGTCAGGTCGCCTTCGCGAGCAGGCTTGCTCCCACAATGGATGACCTGAACCCTGTGGGAGCGAGCCTGCTCGCGAAAGGGCCATGACCGACAACACATTTTCCGAAGCCGAACGCGCAGCGGTCTACAAGGCCATCGCCGAACGCCGCGACATGCGCCACTTCACCGGCGGCAGCGTCGAACCGCAGCTGCTGCGCCGTCTGCTCGAGGCCGCTCATCAAGCGCCGAGCGTCGGCCTGATGCAGCCGTGGCGCTTCATCCGTATAAGCGATCGTGCTCTGCGCGGGCAGATCCGCGATCTGGTGGAAGAAGAGCGCATCCGCACCGCCGAAGCCCTTGGCGAGCGCAGCGATGAGTTCATGCAGCTCAAGGTCGAAGGCATCAACGATTGCGCTGAGGTGCTGGTCGCGGCGCTGATGGACGATCGCGAAAAGCACATTTTCGGTCGGCGCACGTTGCCGGAAATGGACATGGCCTCGTTGTCCTGCGCGATCCAGAATCTGTGGCTGGCCTCCCGCGCTGAAGGCCTGGGCATGGGCTGGGTCTCGCTGTTCGAACCGCAAGCGTTGGCGGATTTGCTCAAGTTGCCGGCCGGTGCCAAGCCGCTGGCGGTGTTGTGTCTCGGCCCGGTCAAGGAATTCTATCCGGCGCCGATGCTGGTGCTTGAAGGCTGGGCGCAGGCGCGACCGCTGAACGAGTTGCTTTACGAAAATTATTGGGGAGTGAGTCAATGAGTGTGGCGTTGCTGAGTGTCGCCGCGGTAGCGCTGGATGCGCTGCTCGGTGAACCGAAACGCTGGCATCCGCTGGTGGCGTTCGGCAATTTTGCCGGGCGCATCGAGCAACGCTTCAACGCCGGCGGTCGTGGCTGGCGCAGCCATGGCGTGACTGCGTGGGTTATCGCGGTACTGCCGCTGACCTTGCTCGCCACAGCATTCTCCTGGGCGCCCTATGTCGGCTGGATCGTCGAGATTCTCGCGCTGTATTGCGCCCTCGGCATGCGCAGCCTCGGCGAGCATGTCGCGCCGGTCGCGGCTGCGTTACGCGCCGATGATCTGGACGAGGCACGCAAGCGCGTCGGTTATCTGGTCAGCCGCCAGACCAATGAACTGGACAGCAACGCCGTGGCCCGCGCCGCCACCGAGTCGGTATTGGAGAACGGCAGCGATGCGGTGTTCGCTGCGCTGTTCTGGTTTGTCGTTGCCGGAGCGCCGGGCGTGGTCCTGTATCGCTTGAGCAATACCCTCGATGCGATGTGGGGTTATCGCAACGAACGCTTCGAGCGTTTCGGCTGGGCGGCGGCGAAAATCGACGACGTGTTGAACTACATTCCTGCGCGTCTGGTGGCGTTGACCTACGCGCTGCTCGGCAAAACCCGACTCGCGCTCAAATGCTGGCGCACCCAGGCGCCGCAGTGGGACAGCCCCAACGCCGGCCCGGTCATGGCGGCCGGTGCCGGTGCGCTGGGCGTCGAGTTGGGTGGTCCGGCGATCTATCACGGCGAACTGCATGAGCGCCCGCAACTGGGCGAAGGTGCGCCGGCCGATGCTGATTCCATCGAGCGTGGCTGGCAATTGGTCCAGCGCGGCGTATGGTTGTGGCTGCTGATGCTTTGCCTGGGGGCGGAATTTTATGCTTGAGCACGGTGGCCGGCTGCGCAAGGCTGCATTCGATTACGGGATTGCCGAAGCCGACTGGCTTGACCTGTCCAGCGGCCTCGCGCCATGGCCGTTCCCGATCCCGGAGATCCCGCTACGCGCCTGGGCGCGCTTGCCGGAAACCGATGACGGACTGGAACAGGCCGCCTGCGATTATTACGGCGCCGCGCAGGTGCTACCGGTCGCCGGCTCGCAAATGGCTATCCAGTTGCTGCCGCGTCTGCGCCGGGCCGGCAAGGTCGGCGTGTTGTCGCCGTGCTATGCCGAGCATGCCGAAGCCTGGCGGCGCAGCGGTTACATCGTCCGTGAAGTGCTCGAGCAGGAAGTCGAGTTCTTTCTCGACAGTCTCGATGTGCTGGTGGTAGTCAATCCGAACAATCCGACCGGCCTCAGCCTGACCCCGGCACGCCTGCTCGACTGGCATGCGCGGCTGGCGCAACGCGGCGGCTGGCTGGTGGTCGACGAAGCATTCATGGACAACACACCGCAACTGAGCCTGGCGCCCTATGCGCATCAGGTCGGGCTGGTGGTGTTGCGTTCGTTCGGCAAGTTTTTCGGTCTGGCCGGGGTGCGCCTCGGTTTCGTTCTGGCCGAACGCAAGTTGCTCAAACTGCTCGCCGAACAGGTCGGGCCGTGGGCGGTGAGCGGGCCGACGCGGGTACTCGGTACGGCGTGCCTGCAAGACACCGAGGGTCACACCCGTCAGCGGATTCGTAGCGATGAAGCGAGCGAACGGCTGGCGGCGCTGCTGACCCGTTGCGGTTTTGCACCGCAGGGTGGCTGCGCGCTGTTTCAGTGGCTGATCACCGAGCACGCCGAAGCGCTGCACGAATTCCTCGCCCGGCGCGGCATCCTCCTGCGCCTGTTCAGCCACAACAGCAGTGTGCGTTTCGGCCTGCCAGCGGATGCCGCGCAAGAGATGCGTCTCGAACAGGCTTTGCAAGCTTTCACCAAGGACAATCCATGACCACTCTGATGGTGCAAGGCACCACGTCCGATGCCGGCAAAAGCACTTTGGTAACGGCGTTGTGCCGCTGGGCCACCCGCCAGGGCGTGGCGGTGGTGCCGTTCAAGCCGCAGAACATGGCGCTCAACAGCGCAGTGACCGCTGACGGCGGCGAGATCGGCCGCGCGCAGGCAGTGCAGGCGCAAGCGGCCGGTCTTGAACCGCATACCGATATGAATCCGGTATTGCTCAAGCCCAACAGCGACACCGGCGCGCAAGTGATCATTCATGGCCGCGCGGTGACGACGATGAACGCCGTCGCCTATCACGATTACAAGGCCATCGCGATGCAAGCGGTGCTCGCTTCCCATGCGCGGCTCAGCGCGGCGTATCCGTTGGTGATGGTCGAAGGCGCCGGTTCGCCGGCGGAGATCAATCTGCGCGCCGGCGACATTGCCAACATGGGCTTTGCCGAAGCGGTGGATTGCCCGGTGCTGCTGATCGCCGACATCAATCGCGGCGGCGTGTTTGCGCATTTGGTCGGCACGCTGGAATTGCTTTCACCGAGCGAGCAGGCGCGGGTCAAAGGCTTCATCATCAACCGCTTTCGTGGCGATATCGCCTTGTTGCAACCGGGCCTCGACTGGCTGGAACAGCGCACCGGCAAACCGGTGGTCGGCGTCCTGCCCTACGTGATGGACCTGCACCTTGAAGCCGAGGACGGCATCGACCAACGCCAGACCGACAAGGCCGAACAGGTCTTGAAAGTGGTGGTGCCGGTGCTGCCGCGCATCAGCAATCACACCGATTTCGACCCGCTGCGTCTGCATCCGCAGGTGGATCTGCAATTTGTCGGCCCGGGGCAGGCGATTCCCGCCGCCGACCTGATCATCCTGCCGGGCTCGAAAAGCGTGCGCAGTGATCTGGCTTATCTGCGCGCCAACGGCTGGGACGCTGCGATCAATCGGCATCTGCGCTACGGCGGCAAGGTGCTGGGGATTTGCGGCGGTCTGCAGATGCTCGGTGAGCAAGTACACGATCCGCTTGGGCTGGAAGGCGCTGCCGGCTCCAGCGCCGGTCTGGGGCTGCTGGCGTTCGAAACCCAACTCGAAGCCGAGAAGCAATTGCGCAACGTGCGCGGGCGGCTGGCGTTGGAAAGCGCCGCAGTCAGCGGTTACGAAATACATGCTGGCGTAACCAGCGGGCCGGCGCTGGAGAATCCGGCGGTGCATTTGGACGACGGTCGTTGCGATGGTGCGCAAAGTGCCGATGGCCAGGTGTTCGGCACCTATCTGCATGGCTTGTTCGAATCCCCCGAGGCGAGCGCGGCGTTGCTGCGCTGGGCCGGGCTGAGTGATGTACAAGAGGTCGATTACCACGGCTTGCGCGAACGCGATATCGAACGGCTGGCAGATCTGGTGGCGAAGCATCTGGATACCGGGCTGTTGCGTCAGCTCTGCGGGATTTGAGTTGTCTGGACTGGCCTCTTCGCGAGCAGGCTCGCTCCCACAGGGAGACGCGATCAACGGTGGGAGCGAGCCTGCTCGCGAAGGGGCCGTTTGTCTCACCACACATTTTTGGATGAACCCATGCTCCAACTGATCCTCGGCGGCGCCCGCTCCGGCAAGAGTCGTCTGGCGGAAAAACTCGCCAGCGACAGCCATCTGGTGGTCACCTACATCGCCACCAGCCAACCGCTCGACGGCGAAATGAACCAGCGCGTCGCCCATCACCGCGCGCGCCGCCCGGTCGAATGGGCGTTGATCGAAGAGCCACTGGAACTGGCCCGCGTGCTGCGCGAATCCGCCGGCGCCGAGCGCTGCCTGCTGGTCGATTGCCTGACCCTGTGGCTGACCAATCTGCTCATGCTCGACGACACCGAACGTCTCGCCGCCGAGCGTGAAGCGCTGCTCGATTGCCTGGCGTCGTTGCCGGGCGAAATCATTTTTGTCAGCAACGAGACCGGAATGGGTGTCGTGCCGCTGGGCGAATTGACCCGCCGCTATGTCGATGAAGCCGGTTGGCTGCATCAAGCTCTGGCCGAGCGCTGTCAGCGAGTTGTCCTGACCGTCGCCGGCCTGCCCCTGACTTTGAAAGGACCTGCGTTATGAGCCCGACCTGGTGGCTGAACCCGTGCAAAACCGTGAACTCGGACATCATCGCGCAAGCGACCGAGCGCCAGCAGCAACTGACCAAACCGGCCGGTTCGTTGGGGCGCCTTGAATCGGTGGCCGTGCAACTGGCCGGTCTGCAAGGTCAGCTCAAGCCAACGCTGGATCAAGTCTGGATCGCGATTTTCGCTGGCGACCATGGCGTGGTAGCCGAAGGCGTATCGGCTTATCCGCAGGAAGTCACCGGGCAGATGCTGCTCAACTTTGTCAGCGGCGGCGCGGCGATCAGCGTGCTGGCGCGTCAGCTCGGCGCGCAGCTGGAAGTGGTCGATCTGGGTACGGTGAATCCGGCGCTGAATCTGCCCGGCGTTCGCCATCTGAACATTGGCGCGGGAACGGCGAACTTCGCTCAGAGCGCAGCGATGACTCGGGCGCAGGGCGAATCGGCCTTGCAGGCGGGTCGCGACAGCGTCTTGCGCGCGAAAGCCGCCGGCACCCAGTTGTTCATCGGCGGCGAGATGGGCATCGGCAATACCACGGCGGCCAGTGCGCTGGCCTGTGCCTTGCTCGATTGCCCGGTGGCGCACCTGACCGGCCCCGGTACCGGGCTGAATGCCGCTGGCGTCAGCCACAAGGCGCAAGTCATCGAACGCGCGCTGGCGCTGCATGCCGCACAGCGTGGCGATGCCTTGCAGACGTTGTTCAATCTTGGCGGTTTCGAGATTGCCGCGTTGGTTGGCGCCTATCTGGCCTGCGCGCAGGAAGGCATCGCGGTGCTGGTCGACGGTTTTATCTGCACGGTCGCCGCGCTGGTCGCGGTGCGCTTGAATCCGGCCTGTCGCGAGTGGCTGTTGTTCGGCCATCGCGGTGCCGAGCCGGGCCATCGCCATGTGCTGGAAACCTTGAGCGCCGAGCCGCTGCTCGAGCTCGGCCTGCGCCTGGGCGAGGGCAGTGGCGCAGCGTTGGCGGTGCCGTTGTTGCGCCTGGCGTGTGACCTGCACGGACAAATGGCGACGTTCGCCGAAGCGGCCGTGGCGGATCGCCCGGCATGAGCCTGCGCCTGGATCTGCTGCGCCACGGCGAAACGGAACTGGGCGGCGGCTTGCGCGGCAGCCTCGACGATGCGCTGACCGCAAACGGCTGGACGCAGATGCGTGCTGCGGTGGTCGAAGGCGGGCCGTGGGATCGCATTGTCAGTTCGCCATTGCAGCGCTGCGCGCGCTTCGCTGCTGAACTCGGCGAGCAACTGAACCTGTCCGTGCATCTGGACAAGGATCTGCAAGAGCTGCATTTCGGCGCGTGGGAAGGGCAGAGCGCGGCGGCGTTGATGGAAACGGACGCCGAAGCGCTGGGGCTGTTCTGGGCTGATCCCTATGGCTTCACGCCACCGCAAGGCGAGCCGGTCAGCGCGTTTTCCGCGCGGGTGTTGGCGGCGGTCGCGCGGTTGCAGGCGGCTTACGCCGGCGAACGGATTCTGCTGGTCAGCCACGGCGGCGTGATGCGTTTGTTGCTGGCGCAGGCCCGAGGTTTGCCCCGCGAGCAACTGCTCAATGTCGAAGTCGGCCACGGCGCGCTGTTTGCGCTGACGGTCGAGGCTGACGGCGCGCTCAAGGAAGGTCACTGAGATGTTACCGCTGTGGATCGCCTTGCAGTTTCTCAGCAGCCTGCCGATTCGCCTGCCGGGCATGCCCGAGCCGCAACAGCTTGGCCGTTCGCTGCTGTTTTATCCGCTGGTGGGATTGCTGTTCGGGTTGATCCTCTATGCGTTGAATCTGTTGTTGGCCAGCGCGCCGATGTTGCTCCATGCGGCGCTGTTGCTGACCGTGTGGGTATTGCTCAGCGGCGTGCTGCATCTCGATGGCTTGGCGGACAGCGCCGATGCCTGGCTCGGGGGTTTTGGTGATCGTGAACGTACGCTGACGATCATGAAAGATCCGCGCAGCGGGCCGATCGCGGTGGTCACGCTGGTGCTGGTGTTGTTGCTGAAATTCGCCGCGCTGCTGGCGCTGATCGAGCAAGCGCATACCCTGGCGCTGATCATCGTCCCGGTGCTCGGGCGGGCGGCGCTGTTGGTGTTGTTTCTGACTACGCCGTATGTGCGTGCGGGTGGCTTGGGTCAGGCGCTGGCCGATCATCTGCCGCGCAAAGCGGGGTGGTGGGTGCTGGGGTTGAGTGCGCTGGGCTGCGTGTTGATCGCGGGTATCGGCGCGGTGCTGATTTCGCTGGTTGGGTTTGTCTGGCTGCGGCGATTGATGATGCGGCGGTTGGGTGGGACTACCGGGGATACGGCAGGGGCGTTGCTGGAATTGCTGGAGATGGGGGTGTTGGTGGGGCTCGCTTTGGTCTGAAGGATTTGCGTAGATGATGCCGGCCCCTTCGCGAGCAGGCTCGCTCCCACCTTCGAAATGCAATCCCCTGTGGGAGCGAGCCTGCTCGCGAAGGCGGCCTCACCGGCAACAATGATGTTCAGAGTAAACTCATCTGTAACTTGATTTAACACACTCGCGGGTATATACACGCATCATGCTTCCTTCTCAGTGTTTGTGCACCAACCTGCGTCGCGCCGCGCGTGGCGTCAGCAGGCATTACGACGGCGCTCTCGATGGCTTCGGGATCAACGTTGCCCAGTATTCTCTGCTGTGCAATCTGCAGCGGCTGGAGCAACCGAGCATTTCCGAACTGGCTGAGGCCATGGGCCTGGATCGCAGCACGCTCGGACGCAATCTACGTGTGCTGGAGGGCGAAGGTCTGGTGGCGCTGGCCGAAGGCGAGGACATGCGCAACCGCATCGTGCGCCTCACTGAAACCGGCGTGCAGCGCCTGGCAGCGGCATTGCCGGCGTGGGAAGCGGCGCAACAGCGGCTGATCGACCGTCTCGGTGCCGAGAAGCGCGAAACCTTGCTCAAACTGCTCGACGAACTGGCCTGACGGCGGTTTTTTCGCGCTCAAGCGGGTATATACCCGTGACTGGAGAATAACAATGACATCGATGTGGCGTACGTGCGGTTGGGTGTTGCTGGGGAGTGCGCTGATCCTGGCGTTGTCATTGGGCGTGCGCCACGGGTTCGGTCTGTTCCTGTCGCCGATGAGCGCGCAGTTCGGCTGGGGTCGCGAAGTGTTTGCCTTCGCCATCGCCCTGCAAAACCTGATCTGGGGCCTGGCGCAGCCGTTCACCGGCGCCCTGGCCGACCGCTTCGGCGCGGCGAAAGTGGTGCTGGTCGGTGGGATCCTCTACGCGGCGGGCCTGGTGTGCATGGGCCTGTCTGATTCGGCAGTGACTCTGTCACTCAGTGCCGGTCTGCTGATCGGTATCGGTCTTTCGGGCACTTCGTTTTCGGTCATTCTTGGTGTTGTGGGTCGCGCTGTGCCGCCAGAGAAACGCAGCATGGGCATGGGTATCGCCAGTGCTGCCGGTTCGTTCGGCCAGTTCGCCATGTTGCCGGGCACGCTCGGGTTGATCGGCTGGCTCGGCTGGTCGGCGGCGCTGTTGGTGTTGGGCCTGCTGGTGGCGATGATTGTGCCGCTGGTGAGCATGCTCAAGGACAAACCACTGCCGGTTCTCGGCCATGAACAAACCCTCTCCGAAGCGCTGCGTGAGGCCTGCTCGCATTCGGGATTCTGGCTGCTGGCGTTCGGCTTTTTTGTCTGCGGGTTTCAAGTGGTGTTCATTGGCGTGCACTTGCCAGCGTATCTAGTGGATCAGCATCTGCCCGCCAGTGTCGGCACCACGGTGCTGGCATTGATCGGGCTGTTCAACATTTTCGGCACTTACACCGCTGGTTGGCTCGGTGGCCGCATGTCGAAACCGCGGCTGCTGACGGCGTTGTATCTGCTGCGCGCGGTGGTGATCGTGCTGTTCCTGTGGTTGCCGGTGACGACCACCACAGCGTATCTGTTCGGCATGGCCATGGGCTTCCTGTGGCTGTCGACGGTGCCGTTGACCAACGGTACGGTGGCAACCTTGTTCGGCGTGCGCAATTTGTCCATGCTCGGTGGCATCGTCTTTCTGTTCCATCAGCTCGGTTCGTTCCTTGGTGGCTGGCTGGGCGGGGTGGTGTACGACCGAACCGGGAGTTATGACTTGATCTGGCAAGTGGCGGTTCTCTTGAGCCTGCTCGCGGCGGCGCTGAACTGGCCGGTGCGCGAGCGTCCGGTGGCGCGCCTGCAAGCTGCGGCGAGCGCAGCATGAGCCGGATCTGCGCGCGATTCGCGCTGACCGCACTGGCTGCAGCGCTGTTGGCGCTGGTGTGGTGGGGCTGGCAACGCGGCGGTCTGGCGCTGATGCAGTTGGGCATGAGCATTTGCTAGATCGCAGCGTGGCGAGTAACGTCGAAGCCTGATGAATGCCCAAGGAAGTTCGACATGTTGATGCGCTGGTGTGCTGTTCCCGCGTTGCTGATGGCGTTGACTGGCCTGGCCCAGGCCGCCGATTGTCCTGAGCTGCTGCAAGGCTCGCTGCCCAAGCTGCGCGCCAAGGAATCCATCGATCTGTGCAAGCAGTACGCCGACAAACCGCTGGTGGTGGTCAATACCGCCAGCTTCTGCGGTTTCGCCCCGCAGTTCGAAGGCCTCGAGGCGCTGAACAAGCGCTATAAGGATCAGGGGCTGGAAATGCTTGGCGTGCCGTCGAATGACTTCAAGCAGGAGTCCAAGGACAGCGCGGAAACCGCCAAGGTCTGCTACGCCAACTATGGCGTGACCTTCAACATGACCGAGCCGCAGAAGGTCCGCGGCGATGACGCCACGCATCTGTTTCAGGTGCTGGCCGCGCAGAGCAATGCGCCGAAGTGGAACTTCTACAAGTATGTGGTCGACCGGCAGGGCAAGGTCGTGGCGAGTTTTTCCAGCTTGACCAAACCGGATGACCCCGAGTTTATCGCCGCGATCGAAAAGGCAATTGCCTCCAAACCGCTGAAGCCTTGATGGTCCTGTAGGAGCTGACGAGTGCAACGAGGCTGCGATCTTTTGTTCTTGAAATTCCAGGATCAAAAGATCGCAGCCTCGTTGCACTCGTCAGCTCCTACCGGTTTGTTCGATGCCCAGGCATGAAAAAGCCCCGCCTCTGTAAAGAGAGCGGGGCTTTTTCTTGGGCGAGGGGTTAGCCTCGCCACGGTGCATCAGAAGCGGTATGTCGCGCCGACACCGAAGCCGTTTGCCGAGTTTTCATACTTGGCATCGTAAGTCTGGCCACGCGCGTTTTCGTTGCGGATGTTGACCGACTCTTCTTTCAGGTACGAGTACGCGACGTCGATGGTCAGGTCGTCGGTCGGGCTCCAGCCGGCACCGATACTGAAGATGGTGCGGTCGCCAGTCGGGATACGCGGCGAGCGGTCTTCGTTATTGGTTGGCGACTGGTCGAAGGTCAGACCGGTACGCAGGACCCATTCCTTGTTCAACTGGTACGAGGTACCCACGGCATAGGCCCAGGAGTCATGCCAGTTCTGGTCTTCGTTGATCGAACCGAACTGACCGGCCAGCAGAGGCTGCACGCCGGAGTTCTTCACGGTGATCTTGTCCAGTTGGCTCCAGCGGGTCCAGGTGGTGCCGGCGTAGACGTTCCAGCGATCGTTGATCGCCTGGGTGACCGACAGGTCCACGGATTCCGGCGTGGTGATCTTCAACGAAGCGTCGTACTTCTGGTTGGCGCCAACGCCCACCAGCGCCAGAGCGTTGTAGTTGACCTTGGTGTCGCCTTCGAGCTTGTAGTCGACCTTGGAGTGATAGGTCAGGCCGACACGGGTGGTGTCGGTGGCCTGGACCAGCAAGCCGACGTTGTAGCCCAGCGCGGTGTCGTCACCCTTGATCTTGACCTTGCCGTCCGGCAGTGCCTGGGTGATCGACAGGTTGGATTCCAGCGAGCCGTCGATACGGTTGATGGTCGGGCCGAAACCGATCGACACCTTGTCGTTGAAGGCGTAGCTGACGGTTGGCTGGAAAGTGATGACTTGCACTTCGGACTTGCTGCCGAAGTAACGACCGGCGAAGCCGTTTTCGTAATCCGTGATCAGGCCGAACGGTACGTACACACCGAGGCCGAATGCCCAGTGATCATCGATCGGTTTTACATAGAAGCCCATCGGTACGGCAGTGAGGGGCACCATGTCGCCCTTGTTGCTGCCGCCATTAGGGCTGGAGCTGGTATCGCTGATATCGGTATGCGCGTCGACCAGGGCGACGCCGCCGGTGACTTGTTCGCGCTTGATGCGCGCCATGCCGGCCGGGTTGCCATAAACAGTGCTTGCGTCGTCGGCAGAAGAAGATCGCCCGGCAAAACCAGTCCCCATCCCACTGATGCTTTGTTCGTTGAGGGCAAAACCTGCCGCGAAGATTTGTGTGGAGGCAAGGGTAACGGCGAGGCTAAGGGTGGTTTTGAGCATGACTTTTTTCATTATTAGAACTCCTGGTGATCACCGGGGCGAAAATTACCAACATTTTCGTCCCAGCGCTATAGCTTGTAAGCCTTGAGTTAGAGCGGTTTTGTAGGACAATCCGACCAAAATGGCGACTTGTTGCGAGAACTTGTGAAACCGCCCGGTCAGCAAGCGACCTGATTCAACGGTGAAACACAGGTTTGCCAGGCATAGGTGAAGTCGCGCAAACGGCCTTGCGGTTGAAAGGTCTGGCGCCAGATGCGCGCCATGCCGAGCAGGTCGGTCGGAGCGGGGAGGATGGGGTTCTGTTCTTCTACCAGCAGCCAGGCGATGGCCGTGGCGTAACGCAGATTGACGGTCAGTTCCAGATGCGGGCCGCTAAGGAATGCATGCTGACTGGCGAGGCCGCGCACCAGGCTGGCGCGCTCCGGGTCGAGCGCCAGATAATCGTCCCAGAGCGCCTGATGGCGATGCTCGGCAATCCGGTAGAGGCCGTGGCCACGGCGGTCGTGCAGGGCAGAGCCGAGGGCGGATTGGCTGGCAGCGATACCCAGCAGCAGGGATTCGGCGGTTGCGCAGTGGCGTCCCAGATAGATCAATGTGGGACGGATCACATAGCGGCACAGTTCGCTGGCAGCGATACCCATAACACCCTCGGTTCTTATTGTTGAGGGCGAGTCCTGAAGGGGCTTTGGCAGCAGTGGATCGAATCAGGCTCGCCGCAAGCGGGTCAAGCCGCTTGAGTTGAAGTGTAGTGTCATATTCAGCTTGTAAAGGCCTGTTTTTAAAATATTTCCGCCATCGCATCCCGGGCGTTAGATCGGAACATGCTTAGAAGCGTTGCGCTGAAAGTGAAATATCAGGCAATAAAAAGCCCCGCTTTTCAGCAGGGCTTTGCTTTTGCAGCCTGTCCGGCTTTCAGGCAACCAGTGCCTGACGGGTACGCTCGATCACGGCCTGCAGCGGTTCGGCGCTGGAGTATTGATCGGGGTACAGACGCTCGCTGTGACGAGCGATACCGTGTTCATTGACTACGGTGAAGCTGAAGCAGCCTTTGCGAGCGGCCATGATCAGGCAGTTCATTGGAGCAAAAGCGTTGGTTAGGGTGCGAATGGCATCCTGAGTCTGGATTTGAGTAGACATAGTTATTAGGTGTTCCTACAAATGACACGGATAAGAACCGTGCAACGTTAAAACGTTCCAGTAACGTTGATCACCATTGATCGAACGAAGAACCCGACTGGAACAAAGCAGCCAGTTTGAAGCGCTGATAAGTGAGCGCGCTTGGGCTGGCAGGTAGGTACTTAGGAGGACAGGCATCACAGCGAGGGCAAAGGTTCTGGGCCCGGGGTGAAGATCCTGATCAATTTGCAGGTTGGTTCGGTCAGAGTAAGTGTTCTTGGCAACGCCCTTTGTTTTCGTTCAAAGGCAGCGTCGTCACAAGAGTTACCTGGAAACCATCGAGGGGTCGTTCCCGCTTTTTTCGGCAGTGTCTTCCTGTTGGAAGTTGACCGTGGGAGATGTTCGACCGGAATTGACTTTCAGCTTGGTACTAACGCCGCGGATAGTAACGGATTCGTTCGGGCGAAGCAAACCCCATGACGAAAAAAGCTTCGCACGGAATGTTCGTGTCACACCGTCCGTCGGCGTGCATGCTTTTCGCAGAGCCTTTCGGGCGTTCGCAGCTGCGCAAAATGACCCGAAAAAGCGCACGTATATAACCGGCGCACAGGTACTTGTGCACATTAGTTGCGCAGAGCGTAACGCAACTGTCACATCGATCCTGACTCCAGTCGCTGCCTGTATCAAAAGTTTAAGTCAATGAAAAATATCGTCTTTTTTTGTTGGTGAAAAAATCGTCAGTTTGACTGCGAGCCCCATTCCATAAGGCTTTGCGAGGATCACAGAGCGGTTGTCCACTGACTTATCCACAGCTTCTGTGGATTGTCCCTAGCGCTTGCTCTAGGACGGGCGTGCCGGGTTTTTTTTCGACTTTACCTGTAAGAAAAAGAGAGTAAAGTGGCGCGCCTTCCGATCTGTCCCGCAGTGCTTTATGAAGTTTCGCTCAGTATCAGACTCTGTTACCTCCAATCCGACCTCTGTTACCGCTCCCAAGCGTTTTTCCGTACGTGTGGCTGAGTGGCTGCTAGATGCGCCGCGCCTGAGCGACAGCCCCAGCGCCAAACACCTCGCGGGCCGCCTGCTCAAGCAACCGGCCCGTGAAGGTGTAGTCGCTGCGCAAAGCCGTCTCGGCCAATTGATCTGCCGTGAGTGCGGCAATGCCCGTGACCGGCGTATCGGCCAGGAGCTGCTGCGTCAGGCCGCCCGCGCCGGCGACCGTCGCGCACAGCAGGAACTCGGTCTGATCGAAGACTGAGCTGTCCAAGCCCAGACACCTTGGTTAACCTTCAGGCTTTATCCGATTGGCAGGAGTCGCTATGGCTATGGACTTGACCAGCATATTGCTTGGTCTTGCGGCAGCAGGGGTGCCGCTGCTGGCGCTGGCTTGGCAACTGCAACGCCGGGCCAGCAATGCCCAGGCCGATCTGGCCTTGCTCGAAGAGCGCCTGGCCATGGCGCAACTGGCCCAGGACGGCCTCACCGCGCAGCTTGAAGCGAGCCGCGACGAGATCGCCGACCTCGGCCAGGCCAACGCTGCCAAACAGGCAGACCTCGCCGCCCTGCGCCGCGAAGTTGAATTGCTGCAGATCGAGCGCGATGACGCCCGCGATGCCTCCCACGCCTGGAACCTCGAACGCGCCAACAAGGACGCTGAGTTGCGCCGCCTCGACGCCCACGCTGCCTCGCTGAGTGCCGAACTGCGAGAGCAACAGGAAAGCCATCAACAACGTCTCAACGACCTGCAAGGCTCGCGTGATGAGCTGCGTGCGCAGTTCGCCGAGCTGGCCGGCAAGATCTTCGATGAGCGTGAGCAGCGCTTTGCCGAAACCAGCCAGCAGCGGCTCGGGCAGTTGCTCGATCCGTTGAAAGAGCGCATTCAGTCCTTTGAAAAACGCGTGGAAGAAAGCTATCAGGCCGAAGCCCGCGAGCGCTTCTCGCTGGCCAAGGAGCTGGAGCGTTTGCAGGCATTGAATCTGCGTCTGAGCGACGAAGCGACCAACCTGACTCGCGCGCTCAAGGGCCAGAAAACCCAAGGCAATTGGGGCGAACTGATCCTCGAGCGCGTTCTTGAGCATGCAGGTCTGGAGAAGGGCCGCGAGTATCAGACTCAGGTCAATCTCAAAGGCCCGGACGGTGAGCGTTTCCAGCCCGATGTAATCATTTATCTGCCCGGCGACAAGCAAGTCGTGGTCGACTCGAAAGTCAGCCTCACCGCGTATCAACAGTATGTTGCGGCAGATGACGACACGTTGGGGCAGATCGCGATTAAGCAGCACGTGTTGTCGCTGCGCAATCATGTCAAAGGTTTGGCCGGCAAGGATTACAAGCGCCTGGAAGGCCTGCACAGCCTCGATTTCGTCTTGCTGTTCGTGCCGATCGAAGCGGCATTTTCCGCTGCGTTGCAGGCTGAGCCGTCGCTGTTTCAGGATGCTTTCGACCGCAATATCGTGATCGTCAGTCCGACTACGCTGTTGGCCACGCTGCGGGTGATCGACAGTCTGTGGAAGCAGGAGCGCCAGAGCCAGAACGCCCGGGAAATCGCCGAGCGCGCGGGTTGGCTGTATGACAAGTTCGTGTTGTTTATTCAGGATCTGGACGAAGTGGGCAATCGTCTGCAGCAACTGGACAAGGCTTACAGCTCAGCGCGCAACAAGCTGACAGAGGGGCGCGGTAATCTGGTCAGCCGCAGTGAGCAGTTGAAGTTGCTCGGTGCGCGGGCGAGCAAGAGCTTGCCGGCGGATTTGCTGGAGCGGGCGATGACTGATGTTGATGGGTTGGTTGAGTTGCCTGAGTAGGCGTCGTTTTTTGGGCTGATTTTGGGGGCATATCCGTTGCTGCGGTCGTGGCGGCTGGCGGTTTCGCCCTTACGGCGAGTCACCTTTTTCAAACGCCAAAAAGGTAACCCAAAAGGCTTGCTCCTACGTTCGGCCCTCGCAGGCTCGGGTCCCTTCGCTCCGGGATCGATCCGGGCGCAGCGGCTACGGTTTGCTTCGCTGCACCTCCTTCCGCTGTGTCTGGCTGCGCCAGACGGTCGCTGCGCTCCCTCGCCCGGATCAATCCCTCCACTCAGCCTTCCGACGTCGCCGGTGGATCAAGATCAAAAGCGTTACTCGAGCTTGCGCTCATTGTTGAGTGGGGCGGCTTCGCCGCGGGCAGCTGCGCTGCCTTGCTTTTGCTTTTGTGGGAGCGAGCCTGCTCGCGAAGGCAATCTGCCGACCAACCATTTCACTCAGATATCGACGGTCCAACTGTAGGAGCTGCCGAAGGCTGCGATCTTTTGCTCTTGCTCTTGCTCTTGCTCTTGCTCTTGCTCTTGCTCTTGCTCTTGCTCTTGCTCTTGCTCTTGCTCTTGCTCTTGCTGTTCTGTGGGAGCGAGCCTGCTCGCGAAGGCGTCTGCAAGGTCACCTTCTACAACGGCAAATACCGACTCAGCAGTGCCCGCAACGCTGCCGGCTTCACCGGTTTGGCCAGATAATCAAGCCCCGCCGCATGCACTTGCGCTACGGTCTCCGGGCGTCCATCCGCGCTGATTACCACGCCGGGTACCGGCTCGCCCAGGCGCGTGCGCAACCACGCCATCAGCTCTGTGCCGGTATCGCCGTGGTCGAGGTGATAGTCGACCAGCGCCAGTTGCGGCCGCACACCTTCATTCAATATCGCTGCGCATTCTTCGCGATTGCGCGCCGTCCACACCTGGCAGCCCCAGCGGCTCAACAGGCTGTTCATGCCGATCAGGATGCTGTCTTCGTTATCGATGCACAGCACCTGCGCGCCGCTGAGCATTTTGCTGTTCGGTTCGACCGAGGCGCTCGCCGCAGGTGTTTGCGTGCGCGCCAGCGGTACCGTCACGCTGAATACACTGCCGCGCCCCGGCCAGGAACGAACGCGCAAGGTATGCCCGAGCACGCGGCACAAGCCGTCAGCGATCGCCAGACCCAGGCCCAGACCTTTTTCGGCGCGGGTCTGGTGGCTGTCGAGGCGTTTGAATTCTTCGAAAATCACTTGTTGTTTGTCTTCCGGAATCCCCGGGCCGCGATCCCAGACTTCCAGACATAACTCGCCACTGCGCCGACGCACGCCCAGCAGCACCGGGCCTTTGGCATAGCGGAAAGCGTTGGTGAGGAAGTTTTGCAGGATTCGCCGCAGCAGTTTGATGTCGCTGTCGATGCGCAATTGACTGCCGCGCACCCGGAACGTGAGCTTTTGCTCTTGGGCCAGCGCCTTGAACTCCGCGCCTAGGGTGTCGAACAGTTCATTGACGACGAACGCTTTGCGGTCCGGGTTGATCTTGCCGTTTTCCAGGCGCGAGATGTCCAGTAGATCGCTGATCAGGTCTTCCGCCGAACGCAACGAGCTGTCGAGGTGTTGCACCAGCTGCTGCGCCTCTGCGCTCAAGCCTTCGTTCTGGTGGGAGAGGGCGGCGGAGAACAGTCGCGCGGCGTTCAGCGGTTGCATCAAGTCGTGGCTGACGGCGGCGAGGAAGCGGGTTTTCGACTGGTTGGCCGCCTCGGCATTGCCCTTGGCTTCGGTGAGCGCGACGTTGAGTTGCGACAGTTCCTGGGTGCGCTCGCTGACCCGTTGCTCGAGCCCTTCGTTCGCCTCGGTCAGCGCCTGTTCGGCTTCGCGGAACGCGGTAATGTCGGTGAAGCTCATGACAAATCCGCCGCCGGGCATCGGGTTGCCGATCAGCTCGATCACCCGGCCATTGGGAAACAGCCGTTCGGAAGTGTGCGCGCGGCCCTGACGCATCCAGTGCAAGCGTCGCGCGACGTGCACTTCCGCTTCGCCGGGGCCGCACAAACCGCGTTCGGCGTTGTAGCGAATGATGTCGGCAATCGGCCGGCCGACGCTGATCAGGCCGTCGGGGTAGTTGAACAGCTCCAGATAACGCCGGTTCCACGCCACCAGTTTCAGCGACTGGTCGACCACGCTGATGCCCTGGGTGATGTTCTCGATCGCGCCTTGCAGCAGCGCTCGGTTGAACTGCAGCACTTCCGAGGCTTCGTCAGCGATTCGGACTACGTCCTCCAGCTGCATTTCCCGACCTTCGATGGCGGCTTTTACTACAGCGCGCGTCGAAGAAGCGCCGAGGACACCGGCCAGCAAACGTTCGGTATGGGCGATCCATTCACTGTCGGCGTTCTGGTTGGGGTTGAAACCCTTGCCCTGACGGTAGGCGAAGCGAATGAAGCTCTGCCGCGCGCGTTCTTCGCCGACGAAACGCGCCGCCAGTTGCAGCAGATCGTCGATCTGCACCGCCAGCATTGAACGAGCATTAGGCCGCGCGCTGATTTCCTGACCGATAAAACGCCCGGCCTGCCAGTGTTCCGAAACCCGCGTGCGCGAGAGCACCGAGACCCAGGCGAACAGGGTGAAATTACCCGCCAGCGACAACACCACGCCTTGGGTCAGCGGCGTAATCGGCAGGTTCAGCGGATTACTATGCAGCCACGCCAACCCCGGAAAACTCGCCAGCGACCAGCCGAGACTGTGCGCGGCAATCGGCAGTACCAGCGTGTAAAACCACAGAAACGTGCCGGTGGCGAGGCCGGCGAACACGCCCCGGCGGTTGGCCTGTTTCCAGTACAGCGCGCCAAGCATCGCCGGCGCCAGTTGCGTTACCGCCGCGAAAGCGATCTGGCCGATGGTCGCCAGGCTCGCGGTCGAGCCAAGCAAGCGATAACTGACGTAGGCCAGCAGCAGAATCACCACGATGCTCACGCGGCGCACCGAGAGCATCCACTGGCGGAACACTTCGAACGGGCGCTCGGCGTTGTTGCGGCGCAACAGCCACGGCAACAGCATGTCGTTGGAAACCATGGTCGACAGTGCGACGCTGGCGACAATCACCATGCCGGTCGCTGCCGATGCGCCACCGATAAACGCCAGCATCGCCAGCGCCGGATGGGCCTGGGCCAGCGGCAGGCTGATCACGAACGAGTCGGGCAGTACATCGCTGGGCAGCATCATCTGACCGGCAAGGGCGATCGGTACTACAAACAATGCGGCCAAAGCCAGATAGGCGGGGAACACCCATTTCGCCAGACGCAGATCCTGCGGGTCGATGTTCTCCACCACGGTGACGTGAAATTGCCGGGGCAGGCAAATGATCGCCATCATCGCCACGCCGGTCTGCACCACCATCGATGGCCAATTAATCGTTTCCTTCCAGTACGCCTCAAGGCGCGGGGCGAGCATCGCCTGATTGAACAGGTCGTCGAAACCGTCATACAGGCCGTACGTGACGAAGGCGCCGACGGCGAGAAAGGCGAACAGCTTGACCAGCGATTCGAAGGCAATCGCCAGCACCATGCCACGGTGGTGTTCGGTGGCGTCGAGGTTGCGCGTACCGAAAACGATGGTGAACAGGGCTAGCACCAGCGACACGATCAGCGCCGTGTCCTGGGCGCGGGTGCCCATGGCATCGGCGCCGGCGCCGATCAGCAGGTTCACGCCAAGGACAATGCCTTTGAGTTGCAGGGCAATATAGGGCAACACGCCGACCAGACAGATCAGCGCCACAACCACC
The DNA here is from genome assembly GCF_041956865.1 of Pseudomonas sp. LW8. Taxonomy (NCBI): domain Bacteria; kingdom Pseudomonadati; phylum Pseudomonadota; class Gammaproteobacteria; order Pseudomonadales; family Pseudomonadaceae; genus Pseudomonas; species Pseudomonas sp. LW8. The sequence goes on from NZ_CP168138.1 coordinate 1,672,356, forward strand.
GCCAGCGATTGTGATTTGCCGTAGCGCGCGGCGATGAAGTCGGCGATGGAGGTGATGTTCTCCTGTTTGCTGATCATCACCATTTTCTGCAGGACCCACGGCGCGCCGACCAGCAGCAGGATCGGCCCGAGGTAGATCGGCAGGAATGACCACAGTTGTTCCGCCGCCTGACCGACCGCGCCGAAGAACGTCCAACTGGTGCAGTAAACCGCCAGCGACAGGCTGTACACCCAAGCGCGCACCCGTGGCGGCAACGGCGTGCTGCGACGGTCGCCGTAGAAGGCGATGGCGAACATGATGGCCATATAGGCCAGGGCAACGACGGCGATCAGCCCGGTGGACAACGACATGCAGCACTCCCGACAAAAGACTCCCCGGCACTCCTGCCCGGGCGGACAGTCTCGCACGCGCGCGGCGGTTAGTCAGTGTCGACCAAGGTCGTGGCGTGGCGGGGTGTCGCAGGCGGGGTACCGGGTGGTTTTTGTGGTGCCCGGGCGGGCCTCTTCGCGAGCAGGCTCGCTCCCACTTTCTGGAATGCATTCCCTTGTGGGAGCGAGCCTGCTCGCGAAGGCGTCAGTCCTGCCGCAATGCAATATCGATCAACCGATGCAACTCATCCACCTCCAGCGCCGTGGCCGAAAACAGAATCCGGAACACCACCGGCGCCACCATCAGATTGATCAAGCGATCGACACTCGGTGTGTTTTCATCCGGATAGCGATCGACAATGGTCTGCAACTGCGCACCAATGATCGCCACGCAATAGCCCGGCGTAGCGCTGGCCTGCACATCGCGCATCATGTTGCGCCCGACTTCCGAACTCATCTCGTCGAGATATTGCTCGGCCCAGGCGCGGATATCGCCGCGCAGGCTGCCAGTGTTCGCCGGTTCGCTGTCCGGGCGCATGCGGGCGAGGGCGACGTCGGCGAGTAATGCCGCCAGATCACCCCAGCGGCGGTAGATCGTCGACGGCGTAACCCCTGCGCGGGCGGCAATCTGCGGGACGGTCACGGTGGAACGTTCCTGCTCTTGCAGCAGCGCGTTGACAGCCGAATGAATCGACTCTTGTACCCGGGCACTGCGGCCCCCGGGGCGTAAACCTTCTTTAATAGCCATGCGGCAGACCTTAACACAAAGAATTTGCTTTAAGCGCTGGGCGGTAGCACACTGCGCAAAAGCAAAAAATTAGCTTTTGCGGAGTATGCCCATGACCAGCCCCTTAAATAGTGTCGCTTCCCACCAGTCGAGCTTGTGGTTTCTGGCGATCACCTTACTCAGTTTTCTCGCCGCTTCCACCGCGCCGACGCCGTTGTATCACTTGTATCAGGATCAGCTGCATTTCTCGGCAGCGATGTTGACGCTGATCTTCGCCGTTTACGCTTTCAGTCTGTTGGCGGCGTTGCTGACGGTTGGTTCGCTTTCCGACCATCTCGGACGCAAACCGGTGATCTTCAGTGCAGTGCTGCTCAATGCGCTGGCGATGCTGCTGTTCATTTATGCCGACAGCGTGTCGTGGTTGATCAGCGCACGGGTGCTGCAAGGTTTCGCCACCGGCATGGCCACTGCCGTATTGAGTGCAACGCTGCTCGACACCGATCGTCAGCAGGGGCCGCTGATCAACAGTGTCGCGCCGTTACTCGGGATGGCTTTGGGCGGTTTGGGCTGTGGCTTGCTGGCAGAATTCGCACCAGCGCCGTTGCAGCTGACCTATTGGTTACTGTTGGCACTGTTTGTGTTGCAAGGCGTGTATGTCTGGCGCCTGCCGGAAAGTGTCTCGCGGCAAGGTGGGGCGCTGGCGTCGTTGCGGCCGACCCTGCACGTGCCGGTGCAAGCGCGTTCAACGTTGTGGCGAGTGCTGCCGCTGAACACCGCAACCTGGGCGCTCGGAGGTTTTTATGCCTCGCTGGCACCGTCGTTGGTGCGCACGGCCACTGGCTCTACCTCCAATCTGATCGGCGGCGCTACGGTCGCGGCGCTCACCGTGACCGGTGCGTTGATGATTTTCATGATGCGCAATCGTCCGGCCGCTCAGGCGTTGCGGCTGGGTGCGAGCTTGCTGCCGATCGGGCTGGTCCTGATCCTCCTCGGCGTGCATGGCGCCAGTCTGTCGCTGTTTTTCTTCGGCACCCTGGTCGCCGGTTGCGGCTTCGGTTCCGGTTTCCTCGGTGCGGTGCGCAGTCTGGTGTCGCTGGCTTTGCCGCATGAACGAGCCGGGTTGATGTCGGCTTATTACGTGCTCAGTTATCTGGCGTTCTGTTTGCCGGCATTGCTTGCCGGGCACCTGGCGCGCAGTTTCGGGTTGCTGGCGACCACTGATGGTTACGGCGTTGTATTGATCGTGCTGGCCGTGGCTGCGCTGCTGCTCAGTCTGCGTCCGCAGACAGGCAGAGTTTGCAGCGCTCCTTAAGCGCGTGTAGATACTTATCTGCAAAACAGATAACAGTTAGAGATATTACCCGTTATATCGATATTCGATTCGGATCTACCATGGACTCAACCTCACCAGAGGACAGGAGTTCATGATGATCTGCCCCAACAGTGTCACCCCCGGCTATAGACCTTTCAGCCAGCTGCAGCATCCGCGCGAAGTGATCCGCCAGTTCACGCCGAACTGGTTCGCCGCGACCATGGGCACCGGTGTGCTGGCATTGGCGCTGGCCCAGTTGCCGCTGGCCATTCCCGGATTGCGCGCTGTGGCCGAAGGGCTGTGGTTGTTCAACATTCTGTTATTCACGCTGTTTACCATTGCCTACGCCGCGCGCTGGATTTTGTTCTTCGACGAGGCGCGGCGGATTTTCGGCCATTCGACTGTATCGATGTTCTTCGGCACCATTCCCATGGGCCTGGCGACGATCATCAACGGCTTTCTGTTGTTCGGGCTGCCGCGTTGGGGCGACGGTGTCATCCAGCTCGTTGAAGTGTTGTGGTGGATCGATGTAGCGATGTCGCTGGCCTGCGGTGTGTTGATTCCGTACATGATGTTTACCCGTCAGGAACACAGCATCGATCAGATGACTGCGGTCTGGTTGCTGCCGGTGGTGGCGGCGGAAGTGGCAGCGGCCAGCGGCGGTTTGCTCGCCCCGCATCTGACCGACGCCCATGCGCAACTCGTCGTACTGACCACCAGCTATGTGCTCTGGGCTTTCTCCCTGCCGGTGGCGTTCAGCATTCTGACCATCCTGTTGTTGCGTATGGCCTTGCACAAACTGCCCCACGAAAACATGGCCGCGTCGAGCTGGCTCGCCCTCGGTCCGATCGGCACCGGTGCGCTGGGCATGTTGCTGTTGGGCGGTGAGGCGCCAGCGATTTTTGCCGCCAATGGCCTGGCTGGCGTCGGTGAAATCGCTTCGGGCCTGGGCCTGGTGGCGGGGATCACCCTGTGGGGTTTTGGTCTGTGGTGGATGTTGATGGCACTGTTGATCACCGTGCGTTATCTGCGTGACGGCATTCCGTTCAACCTCGGCTGGTGGGGCTTCACCTTCCCATTGGGCGTGTATTCGCTGGCGACGCTGAAGCTGGCAAGCGTCCTCGGCCTCATGTTTTTCAGTGTGTTCGGTACGGCGCTGGTGATTTTGTTGGCGGCAATGTGGCTGATCGTCGGCAAGCGCACCGTGCAGGGCGCGTGGCGTGGCGAGCTGTTTGTCTCGCCGTGTATTGCAGGTTTGAAGAAATAATCCGAAAAGTTTAGGTAAGGTGTGGCCTGGATCGTGGTGCGGGATTCCAATAACAAGCACCCAGGCCTCACTACCTAACATCAGGAAACACGGAAGATGAGTCACCCCTCACAGTTCAACCTGTTGCGCACCCGGCGCTTTTTGCCCTTCTTTATTACCCAGTCGCTCGGCGCGTTTAACGACAACGTGTTCAAGCAGTCGTTGATCCTCGCCATCCTCTATCGGTTGACCATCGAGGGCGATCGCTCGATCTGGGTCAACCTCTGCGCGCTGCTGTTTATCCTGCCGTTTTTCCTGTTCTCGGCGCTGGCCGGGCAGTTCGGGGAAAAATTCGCCAAGGACGCGCTGATCCGTCTGATCAAACTCGCGGAAATCGCCATCATGGCCGTAGGATCGATCGGCTTTCTCTTCGATCATCTGTCGTTGATGCTGGTGGCGCTGTTCGCCATGGGCACGCACTCGGCGCTGTTCGGCCCGGTAAAGTATTCGATCCTGCCGCAGGCCTTGCGCGACGATGAACTGGTCGGCGGCAACGGTCTGGTGGAAATGGGCACGTTTCTGGCGATTCTCGCCGGGACCATCGGCGCCGGGATCATGATGTCGACCGAGCACTACGCGCCAGTAGTCTCCGCCGCGATCGTCGGCATTGCCGTGCTGGGTTATCTGGCCAGCCGCAGCATTCCGCGCGCGGCGGCCTCGTCGCCGGAAATGCGCCTGAACTGGAATATCTTCAGTCAGTCCTGGGCGACGTTGAAACTCGGTCTGGGCCAGACGCCTGCGGTGTCGCGCTCGATTGTCGGCAACTCGTGGTTCTGGTTCGTCGGGGCAATCTATCTGACGCAGATCCCGGCCTACGCCAAGGAATGGATGCACGGTGACGAAACCGTGGTCACGCTGATCCTGACCGTGTTCTCGGTGGGCATCGCGCTGGGTTCGATGCTCTGCGAGAAGCTCTCAGGGCGCAAAGTCGAGATCGGTCTGGTGCCGTTTGGCTCGTTTGGCCTGACCGTGTTCGGCCTGTTGCTGTGGTGGCATTCCGGTGGGATCCCGGACAGCGTCACCGGCCATAGCTGGATTGCGGTGCTGGGCTTCGTTCACACCTGGGCGGTGTTGATCGACATCCTTGGCCTCGGCATTTTCGGTGGCTTCTATATTGTCCCGCTGTACGCACTGATCCAGTCGCGTACGGCTGAAAACGAACGGGCGCGGGTGATTGCCGCCAACAACATTCTCAACGCGTTGTTCATGGTGGTGTCGGCGATTGTTTCGATTGTTTTGCTGAGCGTCGCCAAGCTGTCGATCCCGCAACTGTTCCTGGTGGTGTCGCTGCTGAACATCGGCGTCAACGCCTACATCTTCAAGATCGTTCCGGAATTCAGCATGCGCTTCATGATCTGGCTGCTCAGCCATTCCATGTACCGCGTCGAGCACCGCAACCTTGAAGCGATCCCGGACGAGGGCGCGGCGCTGCTGGTGTGCAACCATGTGTCGTTCGTCGACGCCTTGCTGATCGGCGGGGCGGTGCGTAGGCCGATTCGCTTTGTCATGTACTACAAGATCTACAACTTGCCGGTGCTGAACTTCATCTTTCGCACGGCGGGCGCTATTCCGATTGCCGGACGCCAGGAAGATATCCAGATCTACGAAAAAGCCTTTACCCGCATCGCTCAGTATTTGAGGGACGGTGAGCTGGTGTGTATTTTCCCGGAAGGCAAATTGACCGCCGATGGCGAGATCAACGAGTTTCGCGGCGGCGTGACGCGGATTCTCGAAGAGACCCCGGTGCCGGTGATTCCGCTGGCGCTGCAAGGATTGTGGGGGAGTTTCTTCAGTCGCGATCCGAACAAGGGCTTGTTCCATCGCTTGTGGTCGCGGGTGACGCTGGTGGCGGGGCCGGCTATTACCGAAGGGACCGAGCCGGCGAAGTTGCAGGTGTTGGTGGGGGAGTTGCGCGGATCCGTCAGATAGTTGTTGACTGGACGGCCCTCATCGCTGGCAAGCCAGCTCCCACAGGTTCGATGGTGTACACCAATCTTGTGGGAGCTGGCTTGCCAGCGATGGGGCTGGTGGCTTAAGCGCTGACCTTGAGCCCGATCAAACCGGTGACGATCAACGCCACACTGGCCAGCCGAATCAATGCCATCGACTCGCCGAACAAAATGATCCCGGCGATCACCGTGCCCACCGCACCTACGCCGGTCCAGATCGCATACGCCGTACCCAATGGCAATTCCTTCATCGCCAGACCGAGCAAACCAAGGCTGATGGCCATGGCGGCAACGGTGAGGGCGGTGGGAAGCGGGCGGGTGAAGCCGTCGGTGTATTTCAGGCCGACGGCCCAGCCGACTTCGAACAGGCCGGCGCAAAACAGAATGATCCAGGACATGCAGGACCTCCATCGATTGACGGGGTCGTCCCCAGATGAATGACTCGATCGAGCCGCAGGGTCGTCCCCGCGTTGCGCAATATAGTGACGAGCATTAACCCGGGGATCAAGTTTTCAGCCTCAGTCGACAGCCCGTTGCGCGAGGTTGTCGCGGTCTTCCTTCTCGCTCATGCGCCGGAAGTACGTCGACAGCAGCGCCCCGGAGATATTGTGCCAGACGCTGAACAGCGCGCTCGGCACCGCCGCCAGTGGCGAAAAGTGCGCACTGGCCAATGCCGCGCCCAGTCCCGAATTCTGCATGCCGACCTCCAGTGCCAGCGACTTGCGCTGAGCCAGAGGCAAGCCGAACAGGCGTCCGGTGAAGTAGCCGAGCAGATAACCGAAGCTGTTGTGCAGCATCACCACGGCCATGATCAGCAGGCCGGACTCGGCGATTTTCGCCTGACTGGCCGCCACCACGGCGGTGACGATAATCACGATGCTGACCACCGATACCAGCGGCAACACATCCACCGCATGCCGCACCTTGTCGCCGAGCAGACGCTGCGCGACCACGCCGAGAACGATCGGCAACAGCACCACTTGCAGGATCGACCAGAACAGCTCCATGAACGATACCGGCAGCCACGCCGAGGCCAACAGCCAGATCAGTGCCGGGGTCAGCAGTGGGGCGAGGAGGGTAGTGACCGCGGCAATCGCCACTGAAAGCGCCAGATCACCGCGTGCCAGCCAGGTCATCACGTTCGAAGAGGTGCCGCTCGGGCAGCAACCGACCAGAATCACCCCGACGGCGATTTCCGGCGGCAGGTGGAACACCTGGCAGAGCAACCACGCCACACCGGGCATGATCACGAAATGCGCAACCACGCCCAGCGCCACCCGCCACGGATGGCGAGCGACGGCAGCGAAGTCGTCGAGCTTGAGGGTCAGGCCCATGCCGAACATCACCAGACCCAGCAGCGGTACGATCGCGCTTTTCAGGCCGATGAACCACGCCGGTTGCAGGAAGGCCACGACGGCGAATATCAGAACCCAGTAAGCGAAGGTATTGCCGACAAAGCGGCTGAGTGCAGCCAGTGCGCGCATGGCTTGATCCTTATTATTGGTTACACCACAAAACATTGTGGGAGCGAGCCTGCTCGCGAAAGCGGTGAGCCAGATACATTAATGTTGCTGGCGCACCGCATTCGCGAGCAGGCTCGCTCCCACAGGTTAGATGCTCGTCAGAGTCAGATCCCCTGCGGCATCTCTTCCCCACCCAACGCTTCAACCAGCGCCGGCAGGAAGTCGCCGAAGGTCAGCATCATCAGGGTGAAGCTGGCATCCAGTTGGCCCAGGGCTTCATCACCACCGTCCTGTTCCGCCTGATCCTGCAGCAGATCCTCGAATTTCAGGCGCTTGACGGTCATCTTGTCGTCGAGCATGAACGACAGTTTGTCCTGCCAGGCCAGCGACAGCTGAGTGACGACTTTGCCGGTGCTCAGGTGCAGCTGGATTTCCTCGCTGGTCAGGTCCTGACGCTTGCAACGGACGATGCCGCCGTCTTCGTGGGTATCGCGCAGTTCGCACTCGTCCAGTACATAAAAATCGTCGGCGGCTTTCTGCGTGGTGACCCACTCGGTCATCACCGCAGTCGGTGCCATTTTCACGGTCAATGGACGCACGGGCAGGGTGCCGATCACTTCGCGCAGCGTCGACAGCAGGTCTTCGGCGCGTTTCGGGCTGGCCGAGTTGACCAGGATCAGGCCCTGTTTCGGCGCGATCGCGGCGAAGGTCGACGAACGACGGATGAACGCGCGCGGCAGAAACGCCTGGATAATTTCATCCTTGATCTGGTCGCGTTCCTTCTTATAGACCTTGCGCATCTGCTCGGCTTCGATCTCTTCGACCTTTTCCTTGACCGCGTCACGCACGACGCTGCCCGGCAGAATGCGTTCTTCCTTGCGCGCAGAGATCAGCAGGAAATCGCCGCTGACGTGCACCAGCGGCGCATCTTCGCCCTTGCCGAACGGTGCAACGAAACCGTAAGTGGTCAGCTCCTGGCTTGCACACGGCCGCGCCAGTTTGGTCGCCAGTGCAGTTTCCAGCGCCTCGGCATCGACAGGCAGGTCTTGGGTCAGGCGATAGATCAGCAGGTTCTTGAACCACATGGGGCGAGTCACTCCTTTATACAAAGGGGGGCATTATTGTCTTCGCCGGGGCATAGGCCAACCCTTCTCTAAGCCTTTGGAAGGCCTCGGAAAATTATTTAAAAAAGTGCTTGCCAGAGGTTGGGGTGCTCCGTAGAATGCGCGCCACACCGAAGCGAAGGGTGATTAGCTCAGCTGGGAGAGCGTCTGCCTTACAAGCAGAATGTCGGCGGTTCGATCCCGTCATCACCCACCATTCGTTTCAAGTGTTTAGCGCAGCGGTAGTTCAGTCGGTTAGAATACCGGCCTGTCACGCCGGGGGTCGCGGGTTCGAGTCCCGTCCGCTGCGCCATATTCGGTAACCTGGACCACTGAACGCCAGGTAACCACGGAAAAACCCGCTGAGGCGGGTTTTTTTCTGTCTCAAGGTTGTACCCGCGGGATGTATCGTTTCACCGGTTTTCAGATTTTTTTGAAAAATATTCAATTAAATCAACACTTTACGAAAACTTGTGGCATAATGCGCCCCGTAACGAAGCGAAGGGTGATTAGCTCAGCTGGGAGAGCGTCTGCCTTACAAGCAGAATGTCGGCGGTTCGATCCCGTCATCACCCACCATTCGTTTCAAGCGTTTCGCGCAGCGGTAGTTCAGTCGGTTAGAATACCGGCCTGTCACGCCGGGGGTCGCGGGTTCGAGTCCCGTCCGCTGCGCCATATTCGGTATCTGGAACTGAACGCCAGACACCACAAAAAGCCCGCCTTGTGCGGGCTTTTTGCTGTCTGCGATTTATGAAATCGCCGCGCTACTGCGCCGCATTGCGGGCATGCCGATAATCGCTCACCGCCTCGTACACTGCCTTGCGCAAGCGATTGATCCCGCCAATCGGCCGATGCGCGTCGATGCCGAACCACGGGTTGAACGACAGGTTGTCGCATTGCAGATTCAGCGCCGGCGTATCGAAGTCCTGCGCGGGCAGGGTGATCCGCGCCACCGTTGCAAACGGCGCATCCTGCTCACGCCACTCAATGCTGGTGTTTTCGATCGGCATGTACTTGTTCGCGTCCTGGCGCTGGATCTGCAGGGCAAAACACGCCGGCACCCGATCCGTGGATAACTGTTGATTCAGTGCACTGCGCAGAAAATTCGGCAAGTCGTGATTCTGTTTGGGCAAGGTATACGCCGGGCAACGCTCCGGATCCGGCACGACGCGGAATTTCGCATTGGCCTCACCGAACTTGTAGGGTGATACCGAGAAATATGTAGTCTCGGTCGGACTGTCCGGCGGCGCTGACAGGGTTGCCAACGCGATGAATAGATGACGGACCTGCCAGGTGCGCGGATCCCACGTCGGAAAAAACGCCATGACCTTCTTGCCGTCAGCCTGCGCCGCTACATTCTGACGATACTCGGCGACATCGCTGACAAAGAAATTCGGATGGCTGAACATCACGAAATCCTGTTCATGCTGGTCCTGGCGGTTGCCGAGCAGTTGCTTGCCAGGAACCTCGAACAGCTTGATTGCCATCCCGCGCGCGTCGCGAATGCTGTCGAATTGCGGGTAGGCATTACCGTTGGACAACCGGATCAGCGCCTGCCAGGTCTTGCCCGGCTCGCTGAACACCCCCTGCCGCAGCGATTGCGCCAGTTCCGGTAACACTTGCACTTGCGCCTTCACGCAGCCATGCGCCTTGGCGTGGGCATCGCGCAGATAACGCGTGCTTTCGCGATGCTGGTCGACGATGCGCACAGCGGTTTGAATGATGTCCTGGGTCATCGCCGCTTCGCCTGGTGGAATCTGTTCCTGCGCCGACACCGGCCCACGATGCTGCCAAGCGAACCACGCGGCGGCGATGGCCCAGCCGAGCAGGCCGATGATCAGCAGGATCAGCAGCGTCTTGCCAAGCAAACGCCCCAACCAGAGCCAGAAGCGCGCCAGTGGCGGCAGTTCTTTTTTGAATGTCGGCATGATCATGGCAACTGCGCCTCCAGTGGTCCGCCCAGTACTTTCAGATATTCGAGCAGCGCCCAGCGCTCCTCGGGTTGCAGGAGGCGGCCGATCACCCCGTTGCCGCGCGCGCCGGCGCGGAATTCGTGGCCGCTGTTGTGGTTGCCGCTGATGCGCGTGTCGAACAGAAAACCGTTGGTGAAAGGTTCGGTGCGATAGCCGAGGTGGCGCGGGTCGTATTCGAGCGTGCCTTTATAGAAGGTGGTGGCGCGCTCATCCTGCGGTGACAGCAACTGATAGATGCTTGGCACCGAACCGTTGTGCAGAAACGGCGCAGTCGCCCATACGCCGGCCAGCGGCCGGGCCTTGTAAGCGACTTTCTCGCGCACGCCGATCGGCAGGCCGAAACCATCCATGCGCGGTTTTTCTTCCGGCGTGATCTGCGCGTCGCGATAGGCACGGTTTTCCACGAACGCGGTGACGTAAGCCAGGCCCTTGGCCACCGACAATTGGCTCAGATCAAGCGGCGCTTTAGGTTCGGGGTGCAGTCTGACGTCCATTTTTTCCAACTCTTTGACATCCCATTGCAGCGCGCTCAGGTCGAAACGATGGCTGGCAACGTTGTTGGCCGCATTCGGATCGGTACCGATCACCTCCACGGGAATCATGTGCAAGTGCTGCACCCAACGTTCGCCTTCCTGCGATTGGCGCGGGACATGGCAGCCGGCGCAGTTTTCCGCGAACAGCGCGCGGCCTTTGGCGGCCAGCGGCTTGTCGATCGCACCGAACAGATCTTCCGGCCAGGTCGGCGGCTTCAACTGCTGCAAGGTTTCTTCGATGGCGTGCAGATCGCGCACGCGCACGCTGGAGGGGTAGCGCTCAGCACCTTGCAGCGGCTGGCCGTTGCCGTCGAAGAAATTCAATGTGGCTCCGACGCCGAGCGCTTCGCCGATATTGCGCGCCATCGGCTGCTGGGCCGAGCCATTCCACTGCACCCAGTCGAACGTCCACATGTCCCACAGCTGCGGATAATCCACCGGGGCATCGGCTACGCGGTAGTTGGCAGGGGAAATCGCATCGCCAAACGTCGCGTTGGCAATCCGGCCGAACGCATCGGTGCGCCCCGGGCCTTCCTCGGTCGGGTACAGGCCGCGATGGGTGTCGTTCCACGCCACTTTGATGAAGGTGTTCAGCGAGGTCTTGAACTCGCTGCGCAATTGTTCGCGGCGCGCTTCGTAATCATCTCCGAGCACCTGGCGGGCGAAGCGCTCGAACTTCCACGGGTTGTAGTAAGTCGAGGCGAGACTGGCGACCAGGGCCTGTCCGAAACTGCCACCGCGCAACGTAGGAACGCTGGAAGGCAGCACGTGCTGTGCGCTGCCGCCATCGATACGTACGGCCTGGCCTTTGATGCGCAACTCGCCGGTGTGGCAAGCGGCGCAGGTGATGTCCAGATAATGCTCCGAGGCGTTGCCGGGATTCTCGTGCCGGGCAAAACCGACGGGAAGGTTGCCGGGGTTGTTCGCGCTCGCTTTCTGCTGCGGGTCGACCAGGAAGCCGAAACGGGCGAGATATTCAGGGGAGGCGAAGCGCTGCTCGGAGAAGGGCAATTCCAATGCCTGGAACCACTCGTAACGCAGGCCTTTGACTTGCGTTCCTTGCGGCGTGAAGTAGTAGGTCTGCCGTTCCTCTTCGCTCCATTGATCCAGGTAACGTACCTGTTGCGGCGGGGTGTAGAAGGGCAATTTCGGGCTGGCGACGTAATAGACGATCACCGCGAGGGCGATTATCGCCAGCACGATCACCAGAGTGAGAACGCGGAATAGAAGGCGCAAGTTAAACATCCTTGTCGAATTGTTGCGCTGTTATGCCTGAGCCATGACTGCTGGGCAAGTGGCCATTACGCCAGACGCTGAGGCAAGCTCCGATGACGCTTGTCGTCCGTGGATGACAGAAGCTTCATCCAGCCGTTGCCCAAATGCGTTTTAATCCCTGAACTTATCGGAAGATTCCTGCTCTCATGCCGGTAGCCATTGGTCGTGGCGGCCTGATAAGCTCGCGGCTTTACTCGATTGCCCATTCGGCGCATGAACAAGGAAATAGCATGAAACAGCATCGGTTGGCGGCGGCGGTAGCCCTGGTTAGCCTGGTACTCGCGGGTTGTGACTCGCAGACCAGCGTAGAGCTGAAAACCCCGGCGCAAAAAGCTTCCTACGGCATCGGCCTGAACATGGGCAAAAGCCTTGCCCAGGAAGGCATGGATGATCTGGACTCCAAAGCGGTAGCCCAGGGCATCGAAGATGCCGTTGGCAAGAAAGAACAGAAGCTGAAAGATGAAGAACTGGTCGAAGCCTTCGCCTCGCTGCAAAAGCGTGCTGAAGAGCGTATGGCCAAGATGAGTGAAGAGTCGGCAGCCGCCGGCAAGAAATTCCTCGAAGAAAACGGCAAGAAAGCCGGTGTGACCACCACCGCTTCCGGCCTGCAGTACGAAGTAGTGAAGAAAGCCGACGGCCCACAGCCTAAGCCGACCGACGTCGTAACTGTTCACTACACCGGCAAGCTGACCAACGGCACCGTGTTCGACAGCTCCGTAGAGCGCGGCAGCCCGATCGATCTGCCAGTCAGTGGCGTGATCCCGGGTTGGGTTGAAGGTCTGCAACTGATGCACGTTGGCGAGAAGTACAAACTGTACATCCCTAGCGATCTGGCTTACGGCGCTCAGTCGCCAAGCCCGGCAATCCCGGCCAACTCGGTTCTGGTTTTCGACCTGGAACTGCTGGCCATCAAGGATCCAGCCAAAGAAGACGCCGCTGCCAAGTAACACGCAACGGCTCGAAAACAACGCCTCGCACATGCGGGGCGTTGTTGCATCTGCAGGTCAGGGAAGGTAAACAGAGCGAACTGACAGCGATCAGCACAGTCATAGCTTTGAGGCTGCCCGCGCTAGACGCCCTGAGCTGCCAAGTCAATGAAATATTGGGCTTTTTTATGTGAGTAAAAAACGCCCGATCTGAGCGCAGCCCTTATGAAACGGGGCTCTCAGCGCTGAAATGCAGCTCTGTTCACAAGGTTATCCACAATTTGTGTGGATAACATTTCAACGGGAAGAATAGATGAAAGCTCCGTGGAATTTCGCTCGATTCCTGCCGTTGGCCGGTCGCCTGCTGGCCCGTGGACGCTTGCCGACCCTGTTGTTTGCCGTGGCCAGCAAAGGCGCCGCGCAAGGCAATCGCCTGGGCAAACTCAAGGATGATCTGCGCTTGCTGCAGTCGCTGTGCCTGGCCTACTGGCGTGGCGAGTATCGCGCGATCAGTGCCAAGTCGCTGATTTCGGTGGTGGCCGGCCTGATGTATTTCCTCAGCCCGGTGGATGCCATTCCGGATTTCATTCCCATGTTCGGCATGCTCGATGACATCGCTGTCCTCGCCTGGCTGATGAAAACCCTCGATGATGAGCTCAACGCCTTTCGTCTGTGGCGCAAGCGCCAGCAACCGGAGAAGCTGGCGGTGGTTGAACGCCTCCCTGATACCCCTGAACAATTGCAGCTGCAAGGCCCGAAAAAGCCCTGACTGACGAAGACTGCCTACAGATAGATACCACTCGCGACCTTGGCCGCTGTTAGGATTACACTTCTAGGGAAAAGTGCCGACTCGCTAAGTGGTGTTGTCCTACGGGGTAGTCATGGATATTCAGATAATTGCACGCGATGGCGAACCCGAATACGCGGTTCTGCCGTGGGCTCAATATCAGGCTTTACTGAAAGCAGCAGGGATCAACGCAACACCGGTGCAGCAGCCAGCAGCGCCGCTCGCCGCCTCGCCGGAGCCGATTCTTCCGGGTCTGGATCAATTACGCAGTTTGCGCGAAGGGAAGGGCATCGCCATCGAGGCGCTGGCCCGCACGGTAGGTATCAGCCCGTCTTATCTGGCCATGATCGAAAGTGGTGAGCGTCAGCCCGACGCCGCGATTCGCCGCAGCCTGGCCTGGGAACTGACGGTGCCGGGTTGGAGGGACGAATCGTGAGCGTACGAATCAGCCGTCAACATTGGGACGGATTGCTGGGGGAACTGGACCAGGCGCGTCGTCAGCGCCATCTTCTCACTTATCGAGCCTTGCTTGAGCGTTTGCAGCTGCCGACGCCGGCGATGCAGACACTGACGGCTGCGCTGGAGCATCTGGCCGCACTGGACGCCAAAGCCGAGCAGCCGTTGCGCAGTTCGCTGGTCATCAGTCAGGGCGCCAGTCGTTTGCCGCGTACCGGTTTTTTTGAATGTGTCGAGCGTCTGGGGCGCTTTTCCGGGCCTTCGGATGGCGTTGCAGCGGCGTCCTGGCATGCGTCGGAAGTGGTGCGCGTCTTCGAATACGAATACCCGGAATCGGCGGAGGCCTGAGTGTTTCTGCGCCTCAAGGCGCGGGCCGGTTACTGGCTGGCCCGCAGGCTGTTTCATTGGTCGTGGTTCGTTCGCCAGCCGCGTGGCTGGCGCTGGCTCGAAGGCCAGTTTGCACGCATGGCCAACCTCGGCGATGTCGGTGCGCAAAGCTTTTATGGGCACATTCTGACTTTTCGCGGCGTCGGGTTAGGCGCGCGTGAAGAAGGCGTGCGCTTACTGCGTCTGGCGGCGTTGGCTGGTGATGGTAAAGCGGCGTATCAAGTCGGCGTGATCAGCCTCGCCGGTACCCCGAGCAAGGCGCCGGATCCCGCTGAGGCCGCTCGTTGGTGGAGCATGGCCGCCGAAGCCGGCCACCCGTTGGCCGAGCTTAAGCTGCAACAGCTGATGGCTGGTGATTCAACGCAGTAATTCCATGTATGTCTTCTAAGTAAACGCGGCGTGAGGTTTTCCTCACGCCGCGTTTACGTTTTTGCCTGCACGTTTTTCGCTGGATGTTGGATTGCAGATTAGTCCTACATCCTTTGCCTACTCGCCTGACTTCTTTCCTTTCTGATCCCCCGCACAGTTCCCGCGACTAATTTCTTGCGCGAGGGACCGCTCATGCTTCAGCCCGTTTTTCAGCCCACCTTGTCTGCCTGCGTGTGTTGATGGAAGCCATCGCTCGCATCGAGCAGGAACTCGACAGTTTCCCGCAAACGCTCAGCCTCTACCGCAAACAGCTCGATCACTGGCTCAGTCGCAGGGTGGACCAGATCAGCGAGGCAGCAGACCTGCCATCGCTGGTGGGCATGGAGCGGATCATCCGCTTCGGCGATAGCCGCACGGCGGTCAGTAGCAGCGACGAGGAGTTTTCTTCCAGCGTTGTCCAGTGCCCGCAGGGCGGGCTCATGCAGATCGAGAGCAAGTTCGAATCGGTCTACGACATCCCGCTGGGCAACATTTCCGTCGATGTGGTCGACGTGGATAGCGGCAAAACCAGCCCGGTCACCCTTGATCAGCAGGGCAAGGCTGAATTCAGAGGCGAAGAGGGCAAGTTCTACCGCGTTCTTGTGCACAGCGCTGTCACCTCCAATCAAGTCGCGAAGCTGTTCGAATCCTATGACGGTTTGACCGGCGAGCTGGACGGCTGGCTGCGTAGCGAGTGGCAAGGTTTCAAGCCGCAGTGGTCACAGTCGGTAGCGGCCGCAGCCAGCAACGGCATGCTCGCCGGCAGTTGGGCGGCCATCGAGGGGGTATGGGACAGCCTCGGACTGCTCTCGGAAATTCTTCAGGAACCCGGCAAGTTCGCCGAGCGTTTGGGCAGTGGCGCGGCTGAGCTGATCGAGCTGGCACAGACCGCGCCAAATCTCATGGAAAAGCTGCAGTTGCTGGTCAGTGACGAAGCGGCGATGTGCTTGCTGCTGCGGTCGGCAAGCCTGTGGCTGGACATGCTGCCGCCCAGCGAGATTGCCGGCAAATCTGCTGAAGTGGCGTCGATGATGATCGTGCAACTGATCATCGATGTGTTGATCAGCGTGGTGCTGACGTTTGTCGGAGCGGGGGCGGGGATCGCTTATCTGACGCTGCGTCTGGCTGACCGTGCAACGCAGCTGTTCAACGTCGCCAAGCGTCTGGTCAAGGCGCTGTTCAGCATCGTCAGCGCCTTCATTGAATACGTCGACCGCTACAAAGCCGTTGCCGCGCGGGGCATCGCCGCCGGGGTGAAAAAGGGCCGGATGCAATTGCGCTGGGATGCCAAGCGCAACGCCATGTTGAAGAAAGACGAGCCCCACGACGACGTCCCCGACCAGGCGAAAAACCCCAACGGCGATGCCGCCGACTGCGTCCCCAATACCTGCAAAAACGGCTGCCCGGTGTCGATGGTCACCGGCGAGGAACTGCTGACCCTGACCGACGCGGTGCTCGATGGCGTGCTGCCCTTCGAGTTCACCCGCTTGTACCGCAGCAGCGCGGTCGAGATCGACATCGGCCTGGGTTTTGGCTGGAGCCACACGCTGGCCCATCGCCTGTCCTTCGACGGCGATGGCGTGATCTGGATCGACCACGAAAACCGCCGCACTCGTTTTCCCCTGCCCAACGTCGCGCGCCCAGCGATTCACAACAGCCTGTCGCGGGCGGCGATCTTTCTCGGTGATGAACCGGAAGAACTGATCCTCGCCCTAGCCGGGGAAAACGCGCGCTTCTACCACTTTCGCGCCGGCCGGCTGACCGCAATCAGCGACGTCTACGGCAATCGTCTGACCCTGCAACGCGATCGCTCCGACCGCATTCAGCGTCTGGACAACGGCGCCGGCCGCGCCCTGCTGTTGCGTTATGACCGCGCGCAACTGGTGGCGATCGATTATCAGGTGTTCGTCCAAGGCGAGTGGACCACCGAGCAAACCCTCGCCACCTACAGCTTCGATGCCCGGCAACGCCTGCTGACCGCGACCAACGCGGTCGGCGACAGCGAACGCTACGACTACGACGACCATCACGTCATCCTCCAGCGCCAGCTGACCGGCGGCGCGAGCTTCTTCTGGGAGTGGCAGCGCGAGGGCAAAGCGGCGCGCTGCGTGAGGCACTGGGCTTCGTTCTCGCAGATGAACACCCGTTACGTCTGGAACGATGACGACGCCAGCGTGACCGTGCATTACGTCGACGGTACCGAAGAAGTCTACGTCCACGACGAGCGCGCGCGACTGGTGCGCCAGGTTGCGGCCGATGGCGGCGAGCAGCTCAAGGCTTATGACCAGCAGGGGCGATTGATCGCCGAGCAGGATGCGTTGGGCGCGGTCACCGAATATCGCTACGACGAACTCGGACGGCTGATCGCGCTGATTCCGCCGGACGATGCACCAACGTCCTACGAGTACCGCAACGGCTTTCTCTACAAGCGTTGCCGTGGTGATGCGGTGTGGATCTACCGGCGCAACGCTGAAGGCGCCGTTACCGAAGCGGTCGATCCCCACGGCCAGGTCACCCATTACTACTACAACCTGCGCGGGCAATTGCTGTCGCTGCGTTATCCGGACAGCAGCCGCCACCGTTGGGTGTGGAACGAGCTCGGCCAGCTCATCGAAGAAACCCTGCCCGATGGCGGCGTGCGGCGCTTTTCCTACGATGCGCTGGGACGGCGGATTACCACCCATGACGAATTTGGTGTTGTCAGTCGTCAGCAGTGGGACGCGGCCGGCCGACTGATCCTGACGACTTCTCCTACGGGAAGCACGCGCGCCTACAGCTACGGCGCCTACGGCCAGATCACCGCTGAGCGCGACGAGCTCGGGCGCATCACCCGCTACGAATATGACGACGACCTGCATCTGGTCTCGCGGCGGATCAACCCCGACGGCACCCGCGTGCAGTACCGCTATGACCATGCGCGGCTGTTGCTGACCGAAATTGAAAACGAATCGGGCGAAAAATACCGACTGGATTACACGCCGACCGGATTGATCCGACAGGAAACCGGGTTTGATGGGCGGCGCACGGCTTACGTCTACGACCTCAATGGTCATTTGCTGGAGAAGACCGAGTTTGGTGATTTCGGCCCCAGTCTGGTCACCCACTATGAGCGCGACAAGGCCGGGCGTTTGCTGGTCAAAACCCTGCCCGATGGGCTCAAAGTCCGCTACGACTATGATCGCCTCGGGCGCTTGGTTGCCGTTGATGACGGGCAAAACCATCCGCTGGCCTTCGAGTATGACCGTCAGGACCGGCTGATCACCGAGCATCAGGGCTGGGGCACCTTGCGCTACGCCTATGACGCCTGCGGTCAGCTCAAACGCCTGCGTCTGCCGGACAACAGCAAGCTCGATTATCACTACGCCAAGGGCGGTGCGCTGTCAGCCATCGACCTCAACGGCACGCCGCTGACCCGGCATGTGTATCAGTCCGGTCGCGAACAGCAACGCCAGCAAGGTCTGCTGCTCAGCGAATACTCCTACGACGATCAGGGCCGCTTGCTTGCCCACGCTGTAGGTCATCGCCACGCTTCGCTGTACCGCCGCGATTATGCCTACAGCGCCAACGGCAATCTCGAGCACATCGCCGACAGCCGCCACGGCCAGCGCACCTACGGCTACGACGCCCTCGACCGGTTGATCCGCGTACGTCACTCGCGCGACGAACTGCCCGAATCCTTCGCCCACGACCCGGCGGGCAACCTGCTGATGCAGGACCGCCCCGGTCCCGCGCAGATCAAGGGCAACCGCCTGCTGATGCAAGGCGACCGCCATTACGACTACGACGCCTTCGGCAACCTGATCCGCGAACGCCGAGGCCACGGCCAGACCCTGGTCACCGAATACCGCTACGACTGCCAGCACCGCCTGATCGGCCTGACCCGCCCCGACGGCCAGACCGCCACTTATCAATACGACGCCTTCGGTCGCCGCATCCGCAAAACAATCGACGGCGCCGTCACCGAGTTCTTCTGGCAAGGCGAACACCTCGTCGCCGAAAGCAGCGCCACGCAATACCGCAGCTTCCTCTACGAACCCGGCACCTTCCGCCCGTTGGCGATGCTCGACGGCAAAGGCCCGAAAAAAGCCTGCCCGTTCTACTACCAACTCGACCACCTCGGCACCCCGCAGGAACTCACCGACTACAGCGGCGAAATCGTCTGGTCCGCGCAATACGACGCCTACGGCAAAGTCGCCGCTGTGACCTTGGCCGGCGAAGACTACCTCGACCAACCGCTGCGTTTTCAGGGGCAGTACTTCGATGTTGAAAGTGGCCTGCATTACAACCGCCATCGGTATTACGACCCGAGATTGGGGCGGTATCTGACACCGGATCCGGTGAAGCTCGCGGGTGGGTTGAATCAGTACCAGTACGTGCCGAATCCGACGGGGTGGGTGGATCCGTTGGGGTTGACGTCCAATTGCCCGCCGCCGAAGAAGCCTGGGTGTGAGGTTCCGGGTGGGATTGGTGGGGCTAAAGTGGATGATGGTGAACCTGCGCTGCCGAAGATGACGGCTCAGGAGCGTCGGGCGAGGATTGATGAATTAGCTGAAGAAAACGCATACCGACGTTTGCATGAAATGGAGAATCCACAAAATGGAGAGCATTTTCTGGAAAAGCACGGCGCCCAAACAACACTACGGTCGCAATTTGAAAGGATCATGACAGGAAAAAATCCAACGACTGGCGTTATAGAGACCTACACCGGTGGATCACACCATGGAGAACCTAAAATTCCAAGCGCGGCTACTCATTTTTTCAGCCATAGAGATCAGCTGAACGCTATCTATAGAGCAAAACTTATATTCCGTCAGACTAATCTTCAAACATCTAGAAGGCCTATGGACATGGGAAAGATAATTGGGGAAGGTTATACCAGAGACGGCATTTATGGGCAGCAAAGGAAAGCCGTGGTTATTCTGAGAGCTAATGGCGATACCGTGACTTCATATGCGGATTTTGAATGATGAAAAAAACGTATGAAATTGTAGATATAAAAAACTTATTGTTTGTTTTTGATATAGAAAATACTACTGATGTCGAGAGGGAGCGATTAATAGTTGAAAAAAATGTAAACGATTCGCGTCAGTTAAAAGAGCTTTTCGATACTGTGTTAAGGCCTGAATTTTGTGAATACACAGATGCAGAACAAGAATCGCTAATAAATACTGTCGAACATTTTTTGGAGAGAAACGACAATTTCGACCGTGTATTTAACCGAATGACAACTTATTTTGACGAAGAAATTACCGATAGGTCTAGTTTTATGAGACTTCTATTGGAGTGCTTAACAAGGTATCGGGATGAAACGGGCTGTGGCTAAAAATCTGCATTCTGGAGTGGCGCCTGGCAAGTAAGCACGCACTCTACTACGTCGAGTTTAACCGACTAACTGTGATGCCTTTGGAGACGCAGTAGGATCGAGCAAATACACACTAAACCCCACAACCCCCTTCGCATGATGCTTAGCCTGCGAAGCCATCTCCGCAAGCTGGCTGGCATCAAGCGCTGCACAAGCTTCAGGTCGCAAATGCACCACCCCGATCGATAACGACAACAACGCAAACTCCTGCCGCACACCCTGGCGATTCGGCGCAATAAAACATCCCGCCTCAAGGTGTTCAGGCCGATAGAAGCGGCGGCATTGGCTTTGGAAATCGTCGAGCAGTTGGTTGAGGCGTTTGCGCCAGTCTTCGGGGCCGAGGACGAGGAGGAAGTCGTCGCCGCCTATGTGACCGACAAAGTCGCGGGTGGGGTCGATGCGTTCGTTGAGGCATTGCGCGAGGCAGAGCAGGACTTCGTCGCCGCGACCGTAGCCGTAGATGTCGTTGAAGGGTTTGAAGCTGTCAATGTCGACGTAGCAGATGATCGATTCGCGGGCCTGTTGCAGCAGGCGGGTGAGGCACTGCTGGATCGGTACGTTGCCCGGCAGCAGGGTGAGGGGATTGGCGTAGCGCGCCTGCTGGATTTTCAGTTCGGTGATCAGTTTCAGCACGTCGATCACTCGGCCGAGGCCTAGATAACCGCCGTTGAGGGTGATGATGAAGTCTTCTTCGATGCGCTGGCGGGCGCGGCTGGTGATCAGGCGGCTGACTTGCTGCAGCGACTGGCTGATTTCCACGGCGAGGAAATCATCGTTCATCAGGCGGCTGATCGGTTTGCGCGCGAACAGATCGGTGGCAAACGGTTTGAGCAGTGCGTCCGACAGCGAGTGGCGATGGACGATGCCGCAGGGCTGGCCTTGTTCGTCGAGCACCGCGAGCGAATTGAGGTTGGCCTGGCGGCGAAAGGCTTCCAGTACCGTCGCGGTGGGCGTATCGCGTTGCACGGCGGGCTGGTCGTTGAGCAGGGCGCTGAGGTCGCTGCCTTCGTCATTCAGTGCGACGGCGCTGCTGTCGTGTTTGGGCATCATCGCGCGAGCGTCGCGGGACGGATGTTCCTGAGGGCGGCCGAGCAGGTAGCCCTGCACCAGGTCGACGCCCATTTCAGTCAGCACCGCGAGTTCTTCCGGTAGCTCGATGCCCTCGGCGATGACTTGCGCGCGCGAGGCTTTGGCAATTTGCAGAATCGAACCGACAAACTCTCTTTTCAACGCATCCTGATGAATGCCATCAATGAAGTGCCGGTCGATCTTCACGTAATCCGGACGCAATTCCGACCACAGGCGCAGGCTCGAATACCCTGCGCCCAAGTCGTCCAGCGCAATGGAAAAACCCATCGCCCGGTAGTGATACAGGGCGGTTTGCAGCAACTGGAAGTCATCGATTGGCGTCTGCTCGGTGAGCTCGATGACCACTTGGCTCGGCGCAATGCCCAAGTCCTGCAGCAGTTGCAACGTACGCCCGGGTTGGTGCGCGGCTTCGAGCAAGGATTCTGGAGACACGTTAAGGAACAGCTTGCCCGGCAGTTGCTGCTCATTGAACCGTCGGCAGGCGCTTTGTCGGCAGGCGATTTCCAGTTCACTCAATCGACCAGCCTGTCGCGCCACGGCGAACAGGGCAATCGGAGAGTGAAGAGGGCTGTTGGACGGGCCACGGGTGAGGGCTTCGTAACCGAGAATGCGGCGTTCGGAAAGACAGATGATCGGCTGGAACAGGCTGTGTAAACCGCTTTGAGTCAGGATCGAGCTCAAGGCGCTCAGCTGTTCGGTCGTGGTCATGGCAGTCTCTGGCGATAAAAAAAGGACCGGGAGCGCTTGCTCCCGGTCCTTTATTGCACGACAGAATGATGACTGTTTGATGACGATCCGGGGATCGTCAGCACTAAATTGCCATCACTTACTTCTTGGCCACCTGATTGCTCAGTTTCAGGTAATCCAGCAGTACGCGCCCGGTTTCGCTCAGGTAGGCATCGTCTTCCGGTTTGACCTTGTCCGGCTCGGCAGCGGCCAGTGCGTCTTCGTCTTCTTTCTTCAGCTCTTTGAGCGGTTCTTCGCCTTTGGCCTTGCGACGGATGTTCTCCATCGCCAGTTGCTTGGCGTCGATGTCGGCGTGCTGGGCACGACGATCGGCTTCGTTGAGGCTGACGGTTTTTTCTTCCATCAGTTTCTGCGCCAGGGCCAGCTTGTCGCGGATGAACACGAACTCGGCATCCTTGTTGGTGCGCGAGTCATGTTCGGACTTCAACTGGGCGAGGAACGGCTTGAACGGATCGGCCGCCGGCTTGATCGCCGCGCGAATGGTGTCCCACGGCATGGCTTCCGGCAGGGCGCTTTCGCCAATTTCCTTGGTGTCGATCAGCGACGGGTAGTCGATGTCCGGCAGCACGCCCTGATGCTGGGTGCTCTGCCCGGAGACGCGGTAGAACTTGGCCAGGGTCAGTTTCAGTTCGCCATGGTTCAGCGGCTGAATGGTTTGCACGGTGCCTTTACCGAAAGTCTGGCCGCCGATGATCAGCGCGCGGTGGTAGTCCTGCATGGCGCCGGCGAAGATCTCCGAGGCCGAGGCGGACAGGCGGTTGACCAGCAGCGCCATCGGGCCTTTGTAGAACGCGCCCGGGTTTTCATCTTCGAGCACGTCGACACGGCCGTCGGCGTTACGCACGAGTACGGTCGGACCTTTGTCGATGAACAGGCTGGTCAGCTCGGTGGCTTCCTGCAGGGAGCCGCCGCCGTTGTTGCGCAGGTCGATCACCACGCCGTCGACTTTGTCCTTCTGCAGCTCGGTCAGCAGCTTCTTGACGTCGCGAGTGGTGCTCTTGTAGTCCGGATCGCCGGCACGGAATGCCTTGAAGTCGAGGTAGAAGGCCGGGATCTCGATCACGCCAAGTTTGTAGTCCTTGCCGTCCTGTTTCAGGCTGAGAATCGACTTCTTCACGGCCTGATCTTCGAGCTTCACCGCTTCACGGGTGATCGGCACGATCTTGGTGGTCTGGTCGTTCGGCGCATTGCTCGCCGGAATGACTTCCAGACGCACCACGGTGCCTTTAGGACCGCGAATCAATTTGACCACTTCGTCCAGACGCCAGCCGACCACGTCGACCATTTCCTTGTTGCCCTGGGCAACGCCGATGATCTTGTCGGCCGGAGCGACCTGCTTGGTCTTGTCCGCCGGGCCTGCCGGCACCAGACGCACGACCTTCACTTGATCGTTGTCGCTCTGCAACACGGCACCGATGCCCTCGAGGGACAGACTCATGTTGATGTCGAAGTTTTCCGCGTTATCCGGCGACAGATAGTTGGTGTGCGGGTCGTAGGACATGGCGAAGGTGTTGATGTACGCCTGGAAAATGTCCTCGGCACGGGTCTGGTCGAGGCGCGCCAGCTGATTCTTGTAGCGCTTGGTCAGGGTTTCCTGGATCTGCTTCGGGTCTTTGCCGGCGATCTTCTGGCGCAGCACTTCGTCCTTGACGCGTTTGCGCCAGAGGTCGTCGAGTTCCGCGGTGGACTTGAGCCAAGGCGCGTCCTTGCGATCGATCAGCAAGGTCTCCTTGGTGTTGAAGTCCATCTTGTCGACGCCTTTGTTCAGCTCGGCAAGGGCGAAGTCCAGACGCGCTTTGACGCGGTCCAGATAGCGCTTGTAGATGGTGAACCCGGCGTTGAGGTCGCCGCTTTTGAGGAAGTCGTCGAACTGGGTCTTCCACTTGTCGAATTCGGCGATGTCGCTGGCCATGAAATAGCTGCGCGACGGGTCGAGCAGCTTGATGTAGCTGTCGTAGATGATCACCGAGCGCGCATCATCGAGCGGCGGCTTGCTGTAGTGGTGACGCTTGAGCAACTCGACGACGTTCAGGCTGGCGATGACTTCATCGCGATCAGGCTGCAACTTGTCCCAGCTGTTGGCTGCGAATGTGGTGCCCGACACCGGCAACAGGCCGATACCGATGAAAAGAGCGAGGGCGGTGCTGGGGAGCAGATGCTTCATGCTGATTCGACGCGGGGACAATTGATAACGCATATTAGGCCGTCTTTGAAGTCGCCGGTTCTTTGAGAGCCGGTCGCATAATGCAAAAAGCCCGGCGCTACAGCTTCGGGCTCAGTCCAGACTCACTATGGAGGCAGTGTGAAGGCATTGCAAGGCGTTGAAGGTCAAGTGGCATGGGTTGAAGAGCCGAGTCCGACGTGCGATGTAGGACAAGTCCGCATCCGGGTGGCGGCAGCCGGCCTCAATCGCGCCGATTTATTACAGAAAGCAGGGCTTTATCCGCCACCACCCGGGGCCAGCCAAGTGCTTGGTCTTGAGTGCTCCGGGGTGATCAGCGAGGTCGGCGCGGGCTCGTCCTGGCAGGTTGGCGACCGGGTTTGCGCCTTGTTGGCCGGGGGCGGCATGGCTGAAGAGGTGGTCGTCGACGGACGGCATGTACTGCCCGTGCCCGAAGGTGTTTCGCTGATCGAGGCGGCGGCATTGCCCGAGGTGTACGCCACCGTCTGGCTGAATGTGTTTCAACTTGCAGCGCTGAAACCCGGTGAGAAAATTCTCCTGCACGCCGGCGCAAGTGGAATCGGTTCAGCCGCCATTCAGCTGTGCAAAGCCTTCGGTAACCCTTGCTGGGTCAGCGTCGGTTCCGCCGAACGCCTGGCTTACTGCGAAGCATTGGGTGCGCAGGGCGGCGTGGTGCGCACCGATGAAATTGAAAGTCTGCGCGACTTCGGGCCGTTCGATGTGATTCTCGACCCGGTGGGCGGCAATTATGCGGCGCTGAACCTCAAGCTGATGGCGCTGGACGGACGTTGGGTGCTGATCGGTTTGATGGGCGGGCGCGAGGCGAAGATGGATCTGGCGCAGGTGTTGGCCAAGCGTGTGCAACTGCTCGGTTCGACGTTGCGCAGCCGTAGCGATCAATTCAAGGCCGATCTGCTCAGTGATCTGGGCCAGCATGTGTGGCCGCTGTTTGCCGAGGGCCGCTTGCGTCCGCAATTGGCCAGAGCCTTTGCGGTGAAGGATGCCGAAGCAGCGTTTGCCGAACTGGCGAGCAATACGGTGGCGGGCAAGTTGGTGTTGGTGATCAATGAGGGTTTGAGCTGACAGCAAAGCAAGGTCAAAAGATCGCAGCCTTCGGCAGCTCCTACAGAGGCACGCATTCCAAAAGTAGGAGCTGCCGAAGGCTGCGATCTTTTGCTTTTATTTCCAGAGGTGGATCGGCCAGCCGGATTTTTCCGCGTGCTCGAGTAGCACCGGATCCGGATTGACCACGTGTGGAAAATCCACTTTCAACAGCAGCGGCAAGTCATTGCGCGAATCGGAATAGAAACTCGCGCCCTCGAGGTTTTCTTCTTCGGCGTCCAGCCATTCCAGCAGGCGAGTGATCTTGCCTTCGCGGTAGGTCAACGTGCCCACGGTATGGCCGCTGTAAACGCCGTGCGCGACTTCCAGTTCAATCCCTAGAATCTCGTCGATGCCGAGTCGATCGGCAATCGGTCTGACCAGGTGCGTGCCCGACGCCGAGATCACCAGAATCCGGTCGCCGGCCTTGCGGTGCGCGGCGATGGTTTTGGTCGCGTCGCTGAAGATGATCGGTTCGATAAAGTCTTCAACCCACGGCCCGACCAGGTGCTCGACTTCTTCTGGCGTACGGCCGATCAGCGGTTCGAGGCTGAACGCCATGTAATCTTCCATGCGTAATTTGCCATGGCTGTAGGCGTCCATCAGTTCGTTGTTCTTGCGCATGAACGACTCGGGATCGACCCAGCCCAGGCGCCCCATCTGCTCGCTCCAGAGGGTGGCGCAGTCGCCGTGGATCAACGTTTCGTCCAGATCAAAAATTGCCAGGGCCATCAGTGCAGTTCTCTCTTCAACGTCAGCAAAGTCATCAGGCTACCTCACACAGGGCCGTCGGATCGATGGAAAGTGCCAGGCGTTGTCCGTCGGGATGCAGATCGGCGGCGGAGCGGTTGAGTACGTCGACCACCAGTTCCACCCCGCGCGCTTCGACGCGATAGCGAATGACGTTGCCGAGCAGGCTGTGGCTGCGGATCTGCGCGTCGAGTTCGCCGTCAAGGCTCAGTTCGATGGCTTCCGGGCGGATGGCGATGCGATGGTTGACCGGCCGTTGCAACAGCTTCGAGGCGGCATCTGCGTCGAGCAGGTTGTAGTTGCCGATGAAGCCGGCGGCGAATACATCGACCGGAGCGGTGTAGAGGGTTTCGGCGTCGCCGCTCTGGACGATCTTTCCCTGGTTCATCAGGAAAATCCGGTCCGACATGGTCAGCGCTTCTTCCTGATCGTGGGTGACGAAGATCGTGGTCAGGCCGAGTTCGCGCTGGATCTGACGAATCTGTTCGCGCAGGTGTTTGCGAATCCGTGCGTCGAGCGCCGACAGCGGCTCATCCAGCAGCAACAAGCGCGGGCGGGTCACCAGCGACCGGGCGAGGGCGACACGTTGGCACTGCCCACCTGACAGTTGATGCGGATAGCGGCTGGCGAAGTCGTGCAGTTCAACCAGTTTCAACACTTCAGAGACGCGCTTGTGGCTGTCATCGGCGTTGACCTTTTGCATGCGCAGGCCGAAGGCGACGTTCTGTTCGACGGTCATGTTGGGGAATAGCGCGTAGCTTTGAAAGACCATACCGATGCCACGTTTCTGTGGGCTCAACGGCACGAGGTCGACACCGTCGAGGAGGATCTTGCCGCCATCCACCGGGGTCAGGCCGGCGATGCAACGCAGCAAAGTCGACTTGCCGCACCCGGACGGGCCGAGCAGGGTGACGAACTCGCCTTTGTTGATTTCGCAATCGATGTCGCTGAACACCGTGGTGCCGGCATAACTTTTCTGCAGGTGTTGGACGCTGACGTAGCTCATTCGCTTTTGTCCTTGTTCAAGATGTTGGCGATCCAGGTCAGGACCAGCACGAAAAAGAAATACGAAATGACCAGCGCACTGGTGAAGTGACCGCTGCTGTTGCGCATGTTGTTCAGGTACACCTGCAAGGTTTCGTAGCGGGTGCCGACGAGAATGTTGGCGAACACGAACTCACCGAAGAGGAACGAGAAAGACAGTAGCAGCGCCACCATCAGGCCTTTGCGCAAGTTCGGCAGCACCACCAGAAACGCCGCTTGAAAGGTGCTGGCGCCGAGCAGTTGCGCGGCGTCCATCAGGTCGCGCAGGTTGATCGCTTGCAGGTTGTTGGTGATCGCGCGGTACATGAACGGCAGCGCTACGGTGAAGTAGCAGCCGATCAGAATCCACGGTGTGCCGACCATCGCCATCGGCCCGGAACCGTAGAGCTGCAGCAGCCCCACCGAGGACACCACCGGCGGCACCGCGAAGGGCAGCAGGATGAGGATGTTCATCAGCGCATCGAGTTTCGGAAAGTAGTAATGCACGACAAACAGCAGCGGCAGGATCAGCACCACCGATAACACCAGCGCGCCGACACAGACGATCAGCGACTGCCCGAATGCGTGGAGAAAGCGCGGATCGCTCCACAACTGGATGTACCACTTGAAGGTGAAGCCGCTCGGCAGAATGGTCGCCGACCAACTGCTGGCGATCGAATAGACCAGCGTGCCCAGCAGCGGCAACAACAGGATGGCGAACAGCAGATAGACCACGACGCGGTGGTAGAGGCCGGCCGGGCCGGATTCAGCGCGAGACATGGTAGCTCCTCTTCAACAGCAATTGATGCACGACGGTGACAATGGTCATCAGCGCCACGAGCACCACCGCCAGCGCGCTGGCCAGGTTCGGGTCAAGGGAAATGTCGCCGGAGACCATCGCCGCAATACGGATCGGCAGAACGTTGAAGTTGCCGGTGGTCAGCGCATAAACCGTGGCGTAGGCGCCGAGGGCGTTGGCCAGCAGGATCACGAACGTGCCGAGCAACGCCGGGGTCAACACCGGCAGGCCGATGTGCCGCCAGAACTGCCAGCCGTTGGCGCCGAGCAGTGCGGCGGACTCGCGCCAGTCTTCACGCAGAGCGTCGAAAGCCGGATAGAGCAGCAGCACGCCGAGGGGAATCTGGAAATAGGTGTAGAGGATGATCAGGCCGGTTTTCGAATACAGGTTGAAGTCCTGAATGATCCCCGACTGCTTGAGCATGATGGTGATGCTGCCGTTGAAACCGAGCAGGATGATGAACGCGAACGCCAGCGGCACGCCGGCAAAATTGCTGGTCATGTTGGCGAAGGCATTCACGAAGTTGCGCAGCTTCGAATCGACGCGGCGTAGTGAATACGCACCAAGCACGGCGATGATGATGCCGAATACGCTCGACCAGAAACTGATCTCCAGGCTGTACTGGATTGCCTGCCGATAGAACTTCGAACCGAAGATCTTGCTGAAATTGGCCAGGCCCCAGCCGGACTCTTCCGATTGCAGGCTGTTGATCATCACCCAGACCAGCGGGGCGATTTCGAAAACGATAAAGAACAGCGCGAAGGGCACCAGACACAGCGCCGCGAGCCATTTGCCGCGATTCATGGCATTCACTTGAGCAGCTCCCGGCACACAGGTTTGTCGTGGGGCACGCCGAGCAGCTCGCAAACCGTGCCGCAGAGCTCGGTCTGCTTCGGTGTGACATCAGGGTTGAGGCTGAACGCCTCGCCGAGGACGAACAGCGGCACCTGACGTTCTTCCGCCAGCAGGCCGTTGTGCGAGCGATCGTTGTTCATGCCGTGGTCGGCGGTCACCAGCACCTGATAACCAGCGTCGAGCCAGCTCTGCAGATAGTCGGCGAGGATGACGTCAGCCGAGCGCGCGCTGTTGCGGTATTGCGCGCTGTCGAGGCCGTGCTTGTGCCCGGCGTCGTCGATGTTCATCGGGTGGATCAGGAGGAAATCCGGCGCATGACGCAGGCGCAGGTTCTCCGCGTCGGCGAACAGGTGCGAATCCGGATAATGGTCGTTCCAGTAGAAATGCCCGTGCTGGATCGGCAATGTCGGATCGTCGGTGTGGCGGTCGCGCGCGGCCACGAACGGTGAGCGGTTATACAACTCGCTGACCCAGTGATACGCCGCAGCGGCGGTTTTCAGCCCGGCATCGCGGGCGTAGTGATAGATGCTGCGCTGGTTGGACAAGCGCGAGACATTGTTGTGGACGATGCCGCTGCCGATCGGTGGCACGCCGGTGAGGATACATTCGTAAAGCGGTCGGGACAGGGCGGGCAATTCGCACTCCAGTTGATAGAGCGCCGCGCGTCCTGCGCCAACATAAGCCTGCAGATGCCCCATGGCGTGACACGCAACCTCGTAGTTGAGGCCGTCGAGCACGACAAGGATGACGTTGTGCTTCATAGGGGCAAGAACTCCGAAAACAAATCTGGAACCAATCTGTGTCGGAGCTGCCGGACGCTGCGATCTTTCGATGTTGCTTTTAAAGGGCAAGATCAAAAGATCGCAGCCTTCGGCAGCTCCTACAGATGAAGGATTACTTCATCTCTACGATGACTTCTTCGTTCCACTGCTGCGGCAGGGCTTTGGAGGTCTTTTCCCACGCGTCGGCGTCCTTGACTGGCGTAACGTTTTTGTATTGCTCGTTCGGCAGCAGTTTGGCTTTCACGTCTTCCGGCAGTTGCAGGTGTTCGGCGCGGATCGGCCGGGCGTTGCCGCGGGCGAGGTTGGTCTGGCCGGCGTCGCTGAAGATATATTCGCGCGTCAGCTTGGCGGCATTGGGGTTTTTCGCGTACTTGTTGATGATCGTGGTGTAGCCGGAAATCACCGAGCCGTCGGATGGAATCAGCACTACGTAATCATCCGGGTTGGCCATCTTGGCTTTGTAGCTCAGGCCATTGAAGTCCCAGACCACGCCGACTTCAATCTCGCCTTTTTCCATAGTGGCGATGGTCGGGTTGGCCATCGACAGACGACCCTGTTTGGCGAGGTCGGCGAACAACAGCAGTGCAGGCTTGATGTTTTTCTCGTCACCGCCATTGGCCAGTGCGGCAGCGAGGACACCGTTGGCGGCCTGGGCAGCAGTGCTCACGTCGCCGATGGAGACTTTGTATTTACCGGTTTTCAGGTCAGCCCATTTGGTCGGCACGTCGGAGCCGTTCAGCAGCTTCTTGTTGACGATGAAGGCGATGGTGCCGGTGTAGGCCAGTGCCCAGTTGCCGTCCTTGTCCTTGGCCCAGTCCGGAATCTGATCCCAAGTGCTTGGCTTGTACGGTTGCACCACGCCTTGCTTGACCGCGATCGGGCCGAAGGCAGCACCGACGTCGCCGATATCGGCGGTGGCGTTGTCTTTTTCAGCTGCGAATTTGGCGATTTCCTGGGCCGAGCTCATGTCGGTGTCGATGTGTTTCAGGCCGTATTTCTTGGCCAGGTCTTCCCAGGTGCCTTTCCAGTTGGCCCAGTCATCGGGCATGCCGACGCTGTTGACGGCGCCTTCCGCTTTCGCAGCGGCTTCGAGGGTTTTCAGATCGGTGTCGGCCGCCATGGCGGCGCTGCACATTGCAATGGTCGAGCCTAACAGTGTTGCCAGGAAAAGCTGTTTCATTCCGAAGCTCCTTGGTCGTGTTCAACGCTGCGATTGCGGTTGTGTTGGTCTAGGTCAGCAATACCTGAGCCAATTTAGGCGGGCTGGATGACATTTTGATGTCGATGGCCTTATGGCTGATCTTTTCTCCGCCCGGGATTGGCCGTTGCCAAACAAGCGTAGACCATGACGCAGGCCCGATAAGCAAGGGACTTGGCCGATGTATTGCAAGCCGTGAAAACGACCGTTGGGTAGTTTTGTCATCTGTCGGTCATCTGCACTGCCTAGGCTTGCAACACACGAAAGCGCTCTGAGCAGCGCCCGGATTTGCCCTGAAACAGTGCTGGTCTAGTCCAGATAGGTAACGTTGATGCGCGATGAGGCAACGAAAGCGGTGACAGCGATTGGCCAGGTGCTGCAGGAGCAGATCGATCATGGTTTGCTGGGGGCCGGGAGCAAGTTGCCCGCTGAACGCAAGCTCAGCGAGTTGTTCGGGACGACGCGGATCACTGTGCGTGAAGCGCTGTTGCAATTGGAGGCGCAAGGGCAGATTTATCGTGAGGAGCGGCGCGGCTGGTTCGTGTCGCCGCCGCGTCTGGCGTACAACCTGATGCAGCGCAGTCATTTTCACGCGATGGTCAGTGCGCAGGGGCGTGAGCCGTCGACCGAGGTGATTTCGGCGCGGTTGCAGCCGGCGTCGGCGGCGGTGTGTGCGTGGTTGCAGCTGCCGGCGTTGTCGAGCGTGATCCAGATTTGCCGCTCGCGGCGGATTGATGGCCGACTGGTGTTGTATGTCGAGCACTACCTGAATCCGCAGTTTTTTCCGGGGATTCTTGAGTTTGATTTGAATCAGTCGATCACTGAGTTGTATGCGCGGCATTTCGATTTGCACTATGGGCGGGTGCGGTTTGAGATTGTGCCTACGTCTTTATCTGTCGATGCGGCGGCGGCTTTGCGGGTGTCGGTGGGGAGTCCGGGATTGAGGATTGCTCGGGTCAATTATGATCAGCATGGGCGGCTGATTGATTGTGATCTGGAGTTTTGGCGGCATGATGCGATTCACGTAGGGGTTGATGTGGTTTGATCTTTTTTGACCTTGGCGGCCTTTGGGCCGACCAGGTTTTGGGGGTTTGGGTGAATATCCGTTGCTGCGGTAACGGCTTCTTATGGTTCCGCCCTTACGGCGGGTCACTTTTTCAAACGCCGGAATGCCGGCCCAGCAAAAAGTAACCAAAAGGCTGCGCCCTGACGTTCGGCCCGCTCGCTGGGGCTCGGGATTCCTTCGCTGCGGGATCGATCCTGGCGCAGCGGCTCCGGTTTGCTTCGCTGCACCTACACTCGCTGTGTACGACTGCGTCGTACGGTCGCTGCGCTCCCACGCCCGGATCAATCCCTCCACTCAGCCTGCCGACGGGCTCCGAGATCAAGATCAAAAGCGGTGCTCGAGCTAACGCTCATCGTGTGTAGGAGCTGCCGAAGGCTGCGATCTTTTGTTTTTGCTTTCGCTTTTCTGTGGGAAGCGAGCCTGCTCGCGAAGGCGGCCTGTCAGCCGACCAATCTCTGTCGGATGTACTTAATCCCTGTGGGAGCGAGTCTGCTCGCGAAAGCGCCCCCACAGTCACCCCTTCCTACTTGCCCACCGCCGCATTCCCATACAGATAATCCGTCGCCAACGACGCCAGTGTCCTCACCCCAACCACCAGCGCCGACTCATCCACAAAGAACCCCGGATTGTGATTCGGCGCGGCTTTGCTCATGTCCTGGTCCCTCGGGGTCACTCCAAGAAACACAAACAGTCCCGGCGCTTCCTTGGCGAAGAACGAGAAATCTTCCGCCCCACCCACCAGCGGTCCCTGCACCACATC
The DNA here is from genome assembly GCF_041956865.1 of Pseudomonas sp. LW8. Lineage (NCBI taxonomy): Bacteria > Pseudomonadati > Pseudomonadota > Gammaproteobacteria > Pseudomonadales > Pseudomonadaceae > Pseudomonas > Pseudomonas sp. LW8. Next base: position 1,705,043 of record NZ_CP168138.1, read on the forward strand.
ATCCTTGGCCGCCCACTTCAATGTCGGCAGCATTTTCTCGGTTAGTGCAGGGTTGTTAATCGTCGGGTCGTATTTTTCGATGATGGTGACGTCGGCTTTGGCGCCGCCGCTTTCGGCGATTTTCTCGATGGTCTGGCGTACGTCGCTGTGCAGTTTCTGGCGGATGCCGTAGTCGTAGGAGCGGATGGTGCCGGTCATGTCGAGTGATTCGGGGATGATGTTGTAGCGGGTGCCGCCGTTGATGGTGCCGATGCTGACCACCGACGGGTAAGAGGAAATGTCGGTGCGGCGGCTCACCACGGTTTGCAGGCCGACGATGGTTTGCGCGCCGACGGTGATCGGATCGATGCCGTCCCAGGGGCGGCCGGCGTGGGTTTGTTTGCCGTGGATCTTGATGCGCAGGTCGTCGGAGCTGGCCAGGGTCGGGCCGGGGCGGTAGGCGATCTGGCCGGCGGGGACGCCGGCCCAGACGTGCAGCCCGAACACTGCGTCTGGTTTCAGCGATTTCATTACGCCTTCCTCGACCATCATCTTCGCGCCCCAGGTGTTTTTGCCGTCGGGAATGAAGTCGCTCGGGCCTTCCTCGGCGGGCTGGAAGTAGAACACCACGGTGCCGGGCAGGGTGTCGCGCATGCCGGTCAGAATTTTCGCTGCGCTGAGCAGGATTGCGGTGTGGGCGTCGTGGCCGCAGGCGTGCATGACGTCGACTTCCTTGTCGAGATACGTGCCTTTGGCTTTCGAAGCGAACGGCAAGTCGGAGATTTCCTTGACCGGCAGCGCGTCCATGTCGGCGCGCAGGGCCACGGTCGGGCCGGGCAGGGCGCCTTTGAGAATGGCGACCACGCCGGTGCGGGCGACGCCGGTTTTCACTTCCAGACCCATGGCTTGCAGCTGTTTGGCGACCAGTTCAGCGGTGCGTTTTTCGGTGTTGCCGAGCTCCGGATGAGCGTGAAGGTCGCGGCGGGTTTCCAGCAGCTCCGGTTCGAGCTTCTGCGCCTGCTCGGCGATGCGTGTGCGGGCGCTGTCCATCGTCTCGGCGCTGGCGTGGCTGGCGACCAGGGTGAGCAAAAGGGTCTGGGCAATGCGCGTCAGTTGCATGGGCTTCTCCTTGATTATTGTTGTTGGCTTCCTTGCCTGTGACAAAGGCTTTGCACGCAAGTGCGATCGGGTCCGGAAAGCGCTATGCGCTCCGACAGATTTACGTTTGAGCATAAGTTATCAGCGAAAACTCCTACCGCTTTATCAGTTCCGTCCGGCGTGACAGATAAAACGCGGGCGATAACCATGTACCGCACCGCACAACATCTATTTCCATAAATTTCTCCAGGTGCCGGTCACGTTATTGGCTGTTTGAGGGTAACGGGTCAGTGCGACAAAACTATTGTCCATGGAGGACTTATAAATGCAGCGTAATGGAATAACGCTTCCGCCGATTGTTGTGCGTCCGGATAAACAAGATGAATATTTACATTATTTAGGTGCAGGGGACGGCTCGGGACCAGGCATTAACTTTGCGCCGTTGGGTGAAATACTCGATATGGAAAGTATCTATAAAGATACTTCCAGGAATATTGCTCAGGTCATTGAAAATGAACTGGCAGAAGCGCGGGCAGCAGGTGATCAAAGTGTCTTGCCGCCTTTGGATGCGCTGGCGCGGGAGATGCAATTCAGGGATTCCCTGATCGCCAGGAAGTTTGGTGCGCTTTTGGTGGCCAAGGACGTGGCCATCGAACGTTTCGGCCACGCCCAGGTTGAAACCTTTTTCAACGGAGGCCGCTTACCGCAAGTCAATCGGCGAAGCGCCAGCGTCAGCGTACGGCAGGCTTATAGCGCTCTGTTCAACGCCAAGTTACTGGTTGAAGGCATTGGCGTGTTGAACAGCCAGTCGGCCACGGTCAAGGGCATGATTGCCGTGGTGCAAGCGCAGGAAGCCGAGCGGATCGCTCAGGAGCAGGCGCGGTTGGCGGCGGAATACGCCAGGCAGGTTGCACAGGAACAGGCCCGCGTCGCTCAAGAGCAGGCGCGGCGGCAGGCGGAGGAGCTGGCGCGGCAGGCCGCGGCCGATGAAATCAGGCGGCTCGAAGAGGAACAGGCCCGTTTGGCGGCTGAGGCACTAGAGCGCAAGCGTGCCGAGGAACAGGCAGCGCTTGAGGCTGAGGCCGAAGCACACAGGGTTGCTGAGGAAAAGCGCCGGCAGGACACCTCCGGTGGGCACAGTAGCCTGTTGCGCTTTCAGGGCAATACCAGCCACGCCCAACTGGTATTTGCGACGTCCGCTGGTGCGGTCGCGATTGCCGACAACCTGATGGCGGGTTTTACCGCTTCGATTCGCGCGGCGGTGGCCGGTTTATCGGAGGTGGCTGCCGGCACGGCGTCCGGTCTGATGGTGGGGGTAAGTGCGTTTGTCTACTCCCCGGTGTTGGGCAATGGAGAGTTGCCTGAACGCTTTCTGCTCAGCCTCCCACTGGCAGATCTGCTGCCCGGTCAACTGCCTGATCTGGACAGGCTGGCAAGCGAAAGAGCACGACTGAATCTGCCGGTACGTTTGAGCGCCCGGCCGCTGACGGGCTCTCTCGCCGAACTGCTTGTCGTTCCGGTAGCGGGGACAAAACGGCCTTCCGGCGTTCGCGTGGTTGCAGCTGGTTTCAACGCAGGGAACAACACTTACAGCGCGACCCTCACTGACATCCCGCCGACAACCGCGGTCTGGACTCCCGCAGTAACGCCGGCAGACAGTTCAACGCTGTTCCCCATCGAGAATCCGTCCCCACCGCGATATATCGGCGGCAACCTCGTGCCGATTGAAGGACGGATCGACGCTCACCCAGGGCGGGGCAGCATTCGTTTCGACGACTTCATTCTGGTCTTCCCGTCGGAATCGGGCCTGCCACCGCAGTACGTCATGTTCCGGGATCGACGCAATGATCCAGGGGTGGCGAGTGGTCATGGAGCGCCGGTTGCGGGTGGATGGCTGGAGGCGGCTACGCAAGGTGAGGGGGCGGCAATTCCCTCAAAAATTGCAGATCAATTGCGAGGCAAGAATTTCAAGGATTTCAGGGCATTCAGGGAGACTTTCTGGAAAGCGGTGAGCGCTGATGCGGAACTGGCGATGTCGTTTGATCCAGGTAGTCTCAGTGCAATGAGCAAAGGCCGATCACCGTATGTGAAAGCGGGCGATCGGGTTGGTAAACGAGTGAAGTTTGAGTTGCACCACGTCTCATCGTTATCGGATGGTGGGCAGTTGTACGATATTGACAACCTGCGGTTGCTAACTCCGAAACAGCATTTGGCAGTTCATAAGGGAGGCGAGTAATGAAAAAATTAATGATCAATGAAATGTCCGAAGAGCAATTCTTGCATTTCGTACAAAAGATATACCAATCGGATTACGCGACTGAGAAGGGGCAAACCTCAGCTGTAATGGAGTTTGAACGACTGAGCGAACATCCAGCGGGTTCCGATTTGATCTACTACCCTGAATCGGGGAAAAGCGGTCCGGAAAATATTGTGGCGGAAGTCAAAAGGTGGCGGGCCGCCGAAGGAAAACCTGGTTTCAAAGCCAGATAAAACTAGCTCCCTATTGGTATTACCTGCCAATAGGGGGCCATCTCTGTTCAGCTTTCCTTTTTGATTTCCACCCCAGGCGTAATCACCTGCACACTCATCCTTGGCGTCGCCAGATCCAGCCCCGCCTCATCCAGTTGCCTTTTCAGCGACAAATTGAACGCCCGGGAAACTTCCCACTGCTTGATCGGCGCAGTCTTGAACCGTGCGCGCAAAATCGCGCTGCCGGACTCGAAACTTTCCACACCCTGAATCTCCAGCGGCGACCAAATATTGCGGCGCTGCAACGGATCGCTGCGCATCTTCTGGCCGACGTCGCGCATCAGTTTGATCGCGTCGTCGATTTCCATGTTGTATGGCACGGCGACGCGGAAGATCGCGTAGCCGAATTCCCGCGAGTAGTTCTTGATGCTTTTGATTTCGCTGAACGGGATGGTGTGGACGATGCCGTCGATATCGCGCAGGCGTACGGTGCGGATGGTCAGGCCTTCGACGGTGCCGAGGTGGCCGCCAACGTCGACGTAGTCGTCGATGGCCAGCGAGTCTTCGATGATGATGAACAGGCCGGTGATCAGGTCAGCGACCAGCGACTGCGCGCCGAAGCCGATGGCCAGACCGATCACGCCGGCACCGGCCAGCAGCGGTGTGACGTTCATGCCCATGTTCGCCAACGCGACGATCAGCGCGATGATGAAAATCGCCACGAACAGCACGTTGCGGATCAGCGGCATCATCGTCTGCGCCCGTGCATTCGCCAGGCCTTTGCGCGAGCGGGTGAGGGCGTGGTGCACGGCGGTGTCGGCGAGGATCCAGATCAGCCAGGAGAAAATCAGCGTGCCGATCAGGCTGAACAGTTTGACGCTGATGTCATGGCCATCGCCTTCGGCGAACGCGATCAGCGAATGGCCCCAGACGCGCAGGCCCAGTTCGATGAAGATCAGCCACACCAGCAAATGCGTCAGGGTGTAGAAGAAGTTTTTCAGTCGCTCCGAATACAGCGCATGGCGTTTCGGCCCGCGTTGCGGTTTCAGCGAATGTCGGCGCACGAGGCCGTTGATAACCATGCACAACACCAGCAGCACCGTGCAGATCAGCGACTGGCGCAGCGCGGTGCTGGTGTCGCCGGCGGAGACAAACGTGGCGAACAGCGAGATGCCGACCAGCACCAGTGCCGGCACGTACCAGAAGGTGCCGAGGATCTCGATGGTGTCGCTGAGGGCGCGGCGGGTCAGGCGGCGTGACAGCGGTTGGTTGCGGATCAGGTGCGCGATCGGTCGGCGGAATCGCAGGATGAACAGGCCGGTCGACAGCGCAGCGAGGACATTGGCCGTGGTCGCGGCGGTGTGCGCCAGATGTACGCCCAGGCTCTCGACCAGACGCGGATCGCTCAGCGCTTCACCAAACGCGGCGAAGCTGCCGATCAGCCACAGCGGCCGAAACGCCTGATGACGCAGGATGTACAGCGCGCGATGGCGGTGCGGGCCGTCGAGCAGGGAGAAGGCGATCACGCAGATCGCCGAGAAACAGGTGCCGACCACCAAGGCATAGGCCAGCACCATCGCCAGGCTTTTGCCCAGGGAAGACGGCAGCACGTAGCTCATGTACACCGTCATTACCAACGCGATCAGCCACGGCCCGAGCTTGCGCAGGGCAAAGCGCAGCATGTCGAGGGCCTTGGGGTGTTGCGGCAGTTCTTCGGTGAGGCCGAAGCGCAGACGCACGCGGTGGCTGAGCCAGATCAGCGCGGCGGCGAGCAGGCTCCAGACCATCAGGATCACTGCGAAACCGAAGATGATCGGCAGCCATTCATTGGCCGGCAGCAGCTTGCTGGTCAGTTCGTCCTTGGCCAGATCGAATTCGTTGGACCAGCGGGTAATCGGGCTGTCGGCGCCGGAAAACTGCTTTTCGAAGTTGGCGAGGGTGCCGCCGATCAGGCCCAGCACGCCTTCTTCGGGGGTGGCCTGCGCTTTTTTCGTGGCGTCGCGCAGCTTCTTCAGATCGCTGAGCAACTGCGCGCGTTGCTTGTCGTTTTCCAGCGACTTGATCACTTCGTCCAGCGACTGGCCAAGGGGTTCTACGGCTTCAGGCTGCGGTTTGGAAGTGTTGAGCAGGCCGGGCAGACCGACCGCTTGGGCGGGCGCCAGCGGCAGCAGCGTCATCAGGCAGACAAGCAGCAGACCGGGCAAAGCAAAAAGACGAGCGAACACCAGAAGACAACCTCGCGATAGGCGGATGCGCTGGAGTGTACGAGGCCCTTTGGCTCAATGCGAGCCGGGCGCGGTCATTCGTTGAGTTTGGCGAGGATCTTGTAGACCACCGTGGCGAGGATCATCAGCATGCCGATCCACATGGCGAACACCCCGGCGTTCTTGTCGCGGAAGTTGAAGCCGATGGCCAGCAGGATCATTCCGCTGAGGATGGGAATGAGCATGGCGTGGAAGGAGGACATCGAGATCATGAAGACTGCCTTGTCTGTGGGGGATGTTTGCAGTCTAGGCGGGTTTTCGAGGCGGGGTGTGATGTGGCTCAGGAATGCATCAGGCCGGGAGGATTCTGCTGTCTGCACAGGCGATTTCGCGAGCAGGCTCGCTCCCACAGGTTGATTTGCATTCCAAGGGGAGATGACTGGCTCCCACAATGAAATGCAGTTCAATTGTGGGAGCGAGCCTGCTCGCGAAGCTTTTCAGCCTTTATGGCAATTCGCGACTGGCATAGAACGCACTGAGCACTTTGACCAGATGCGCCAGGTCATGGCTGCCGCACAGCTCGCGAATCGAATGCATGGCGAAGGTCGGCAGGCCGATGTCGACGGTGCGCACGCCCAGATGGCTGGCGGTGATCGGGCCGATGGTCGAGCCGCAGCCCATGTCGCTGCGCACCACGAAGCTTTGCACCGGGACTTCTTCGGCCATGCACAGGTGGCGGAAGAAACCGGCGGTTTCGCTGTTGGTGGCGTAGCGCTGGTTGCTGTTGACCTTGATCACCGGGCCGGCGTTGAGTTTCGGGCCGTGGTTGGCGTCGTGCTTGTCCGCGTAGTTGGGATGCACGCCGTGGGCGTTGTCGGCGGAGACCAGCAGGGATTTCTGAATAGTGCGCACGAACTCGTCGCCTTCTGGCAGCAGGCGGCGCAGAGTCTGTTCGAGCATCGGGCCGTCGGCACCGCACGCCGAGCACGAGCCGACTTCTTCGTGGTCGTTACAGACCAGCACGCAGGTCTCGTCGGTTTCGGCGGTGAGCAACGCTTGCAGGCCGGCGTAGCACGACAGCAGGTTGTCCAGACGCGCACCGGCAATGAAATCGCCGTTCAGGCCGATCACCGCAGCGCTTTGCGTGTCGTAGAAACTCAGCTCGTAATCCAGCACCACGTCGGCGTTCAAACCGTGTTCGCGGGCCAGTTGGTCGGTGAGCACGGCGCGGAAATCGACGCGCTCGTCACCGGCGAATTGCGCCAGGATCGGCGGTAGTTCGGTCTGCGCGTTGATCGCCCAGCCCTGGTTGGCTTCACGGTTGAGGTGAATGGCCAGGTTGGGAATGATCGCGATGGGTGCCTTGAAGTCGATCAACTGACTCTCGACCTTGCCGTCACGGCGGAAGGTCACGCGGCCGGCCAGCGACAGATCGCGGTCGAACCATGGCGCCAGCAGCGCGCCGCCGTAGACTTCGACGCCCAGTTGCCAGAAGCCCTGACGTTGCAGTTCCGGTTGCGGCTTGACCCGCAGGCACGGGCTGTCGGTGTGAGCGCCGACCAGACGGATACCGTCGTGCAGTGGCGAGTTGCGGCCCATTTTGATCGCGACGATGGAGGAGTCGTTACGGGTGACGTAATAGCGGCCGTTGGCCTCGGTGGACCATGGCTCGCGCTCGTCGAGGCGCACATAACCGGCGGCCTCCAGACGCTGAACGAGGCTGGCGGTGGCGTGGAACGGGGTAGGGGAGGCCTTGAGAAAGTCGATCAGGCCCTGGTTCAACTCTGCGCGCATAAGAAACTCCAGACAGCAATGGGCGGCAGTTTAACGCATCACTCAGCGCCATTGGGCAAGTGGTTTGCGCAAGCACGCTCAGGAGTGCTGATCGATGCGCTTGCGCAGGTAGGCAATGATGGCTTGTTGATCATCCTTTCTGGCGGGTTTCGGCAGGTGCTTCGGCCAGCCCTTGCCGCTGCCGAAGAAGGCCTTTTGCGTGACGCTGTCCCAACGCAGGATTTCCCGCGACGCCGATTCCCACCATTCGTGACGGCAGATCTCGTAATACGGATGGGCAGGTGCAGCACTGCCGAACAGCAACGCCCGGCCGACTTTCTTCATGCCGCCGCGCTTTTTGCGCAGCTTCCACTTGATGCGCAGGCGCTCCCAGGTTGAGGGAACGGGTTTGCTGCGCGGAACCTCGTTGCACAGCTCTGGCAGTTCGAGGTGGAAGGCCTCGCCGTAACGGGCGAAAAAATGTTTCTGCATGGCGTGGAAGAAGTTCTTGTCGGCGAAGTAGTGATAGATGAATTTCTTCGCTTCCTGGATCGGCTGGTCGCGCATGGCAAAAGACAGTGCAATCTGTTCGATCGTATGGATGTCGAACGGGTCCTGCGTCCACTCATCGATCAGCCGGATCGACTTGTCCAGCAGCGCTGAATCGCCATCGGTGATGCCGCACAAGCCGCTGTTGTAGAGCTTGAAGCTGTTCGTCGACGAGATGCCGTGGACTTGCAGGCAGCGCGCGAGTTTTTCGTAGTCCGCCCGGTTACAGACGTAACTCCAGTCATATTCGAAGCGGTCCATCACGTAACGGCCGGGCGTGATCATGCTGAACAGCCGGTGCGGCGAACCGAGAAACAGCGTATCGGTGTCGACAAACAGGGTTTTTTCGGCAAGCGTCAGGCCCAGCGCAATGGCGCACGCTTTGCGGCGGTGGTGGTAGCCGTTCTCGCCCTGCCACTGGATCAGGGTCTGCTCGCTCAAAGGGACGGTATCGACCGGCCAGCCGGCATAGTCCTGCGGACGATCGGTCAGCACTCGGATGCACAACGATTCATCTGGCTGCAGCTGTGCAAGGGCGGTGAGGATGCTGAATTTTGCCTCGCGCCGATAAACGTCTTTGTCGCCATAGATCAGGTAGAGCAGCTGGTGCGGTACTTTTTCCAGGGGGGGGAAGGCTTCGCGCATAAGCGGCTCCATACGGCGGGGGGCGCGAGTTTACCGTATTGCTCCGCTGATTTGCAGGCCGGACACTTGCTTCAAAGTGTTGCCAGGGAGGGCGTCAACCAGTGATCAATCTGCCAGAGAGGAAGACTTCACGGCGTTGCTTGCGACCGACGTATTCATGTTTGCTCAACTGATAGACAGCCTCGAACCTGTCTCTCGATAAGCCAGGCAGTGCACTGAGGTATTGATCTACCAGGCGATCGTAGGCGGCTTCGGTGATGAATTTGTAGATATCCCGACGATAGAAGAAGCCGAGTTGAAAACCGAGTGTTTCACTTGCGTGCGCGGTCGGGCCTGCGAAGCAGTTTTCAAAGTCGATGGCTTTGAGTGGCCTTTGCGTTTGCTCGGGCACCATGATGTTGCCCACCCAGAAATCCATGTGGGTGATGTTCTTGCTGGCGAGCGAGCTGAGCAGTTGAAACGCGTCGAGGATAAAGGCTTCGATGTTTTCGGGATTGCGTCTGATGCACTCGGCCCCATCCATATGGCCTTCGAGCAGGTGAGTCAGCAGGAAGAACTCCTCGGTCAGGCCGAGTCTGCTGCGGGTATAGCCATAGCCCTTCAGTGGAGGCATCTCCACGCCCCGGCGCTGAGCTTCGAGGGAATTCATCAGCTCTTCAAGAGGCCAGTCGAAGCGCCCGTTGCGTTGCGGTTTGTTCAGGCTCACCCGCACCTTTGCCTTGAACGTGTCCAATGGCTGGACCTTGGCAAATAGTGGTGTTTCACAGGACGATAACGGTGCGCTGGCTCGGGTCAGTTTGTGCGCGCGGCGTTTTTTAATGAGCTGCTCCAGGGCCTGGCGTGCCTGGATGCTGGGTGCTTCGCTCAAGTGCAGGGTCGTGTTACCGAATGCGTAGATGATCGGGTATTCGGATTGAAGTGTTTTGCTGCAGAACACGGAAAAGGCCTCCTGCCTGATATCGAAGTGCCATGATTTTATATTTGATTACAATTTTATGACAGTTCTTTACGTCAATCTATTGCCGGTGGATTTTTGGCAGGACAAAAAAAGCCCTTCACCAGGAAGGGCTTCCAAAGTATTCACGCAATTCAGAACGGAGCCGGGCACTCGAAGCGCAGGCGCTCGCCGGTCTGCGGATGAGTGAAGCTGAGCATGCTCGCGTGCAGGCACAGACGCGGCCAGGCCGCCAGCGCTTGCTCGTGGGCGTAGAGTCCGTCACCGAGCAACGGATGGCCGATCGACAACATGTGCACGCGCAATTGATGCGAGCGGCCGGTAATCGGTGTCAGTTCGACACGGCACCAGTCGCCGCAACGTTCCAGCACCTTCCAGAAGGTCAGCGCATGCTTGCCGAATTCGTGATCGACGACATGCCGTGGCTTGGTCGGTGGGTCGTAGCGCAGGGGCAGATCGATGCTGCCGCTGTCCAGCTCCGGCTGACCCCAGGCCAAAGCGGTGTAGGCTTTTTCGGTTTCGCGATCGTGAAACTGCCGCGACAGTTCGCGATGGGTGTCGGCGTCACGGGCCAGCAGGATGATCCCGGAGGTTTCCCAGTCCAGGCGATGAACGATGCGCGCTTCCGGGTAGCCGTTTTCCTGCAGGCGGGTAATCAGGCAATCCTTGTTGTCGTCTGCGCGGCCGGGCACCGAGAGCAGCAGGGTCGGTTTGTCGACCACCAGTACGGCGGCGTCCTCGTGGATGATGCGGATGTTGGACAGCGGCATTAAAACAGCCTCGTAACAAATGCCAACGGCGGCTCGGGACTGCTGATAACTCTGTAGGAGCTGCCGAAGGCTGCGATCTTTTGACTTTGAAGATCAAAAGATCGCAGCCTTCGGCAGCTCCTACACGAGCATCAACAGCCCGAGCCGCCGTAGCGACTGCCAAATCGACTCAGCGATCGGGCAGGGTGATGTTGAGTTCCAGAATCGAGCAACTGCCCTGGCTTTCCAGTGCAACATGTACGTCGTCGTTGCCGATGTTGACGTACTTGCGGATCACGTCGACCAGTTCCTTCTGCAAGGCTGGCAGGTAATCCGGCGTGCTGCGCTGGCCGCGCTCATGCGCCACGATGATCTGTAGACGCTCTTTCGCTACCGAGGCGGTACTTGGCTTTTTGTTGGCACGAAAGAAGTCAAAAAGGTTCATTACCTACCTCCAAACAGGCGCTCGAAGAATCCCTTCTTCTCGACATCGAGGAATCGGTGGGCTTTTTCTTTGCCCAGCAGGCGGTCGACGGTATCGCTGTAAGCCTGACCGGCATCGCTCTGGTCGTCGAGAATCACTGGCACGCCCTGGTTGGAAGCCTTGAGTACCGCCTGGGATTCCGGGATGACGCCGAGCAGGGTCACCGAGAGGATCTCCTTGACGTCTTCAACGCCAAGCATCTCGCCCTTTTCAACCCGCTCCGGGTGGTAGCGAGTGATCAGCAGGTGTTCCTTGATCGGGTCTTCGCCACGTTCGGCGCGGCGCGATTTGCTCGCCAGCAGGCCGAGCATGCGGTCCGAGTCACGTACCGAGGAGACTTCCGGGTTGGTCACGACGATCGCTTCATCGGCGAAATACATGGCCAGGTGCGCACCTTTCTCGATGCCCGCCGGGGAATCGCAGACGACGAACTCGAATTGTTCCTTGAGCTCCATCAGGACTTTTTCCACGCCTTCGACGGTCAGCGCGTCTTTGTCGCGGGTCTGGCTGGCCGCCAGTACGTAGAGGTTTTCCAGGCGCTTGTCTTTGATCAGTGCCTGTTGCAGGTTGGCTTCGCCGTTTACCACGTTGACGAAGTCATACACCACGCGGCGCTCGCAACCCATGATCAGGTCGAGGTTACGCAAGCCCACGTCGAAGTCGACGATCACTGTTTTGTGGCCGCGCAGAGCGAGACCGGTACCGATAGCGGCGCTGGTGGTGGTCTTACCCACACCACCCTTGCCGGATGTAACCACGAGAATCTTGGCCAAGGTGTTTCACCCCTAAGGAAGAAGGACTGTTCAGCCCCTGAAAAACATCTCTTGAAAACTACTGCAGTCGGACAGCCTTGGCTGGAATTTGGCTTTGGGCCTTTTTCCTACTTCGTTTGAGCCGTTTTCGCTACGTTTTAGAGATGCTTGGAAAATGCGGCAGTATCCGTTAAAGCCGAATGATGTTCAACACGTCGCCTGACAGGCTGACCTGGACGCCCGAGCCCCACATCGGATCGCGACGCAAATCCTCGGAGACCTTGTAATGACCGGCGATGGAGATCAGTTCAGCGCTCAATTGCTGACAGAAAATCCGTGCCTTGGTGTCACCTTTGACGCCGGCCAGCGCACGGCCGCGCATCGGGCCGTATACATGGATGTTGCCATCGGCGAGAAGTTCCGCCCCCGGACTGACCGATGAGACCACGACCAGATCGCCACCCTGGGCATATATCTGCTGGCCACCACGTACTGGCGTGGTGATTACGCGGGTCGGTTTGACGGTCGGCTCAGGCGGCTTTTCCGGCTTCTTTTTGACTTCGGCTTCCGGCGTCTCCAGCGGACGCTCGCGGGCGCCGGAGGGCGGTAGCACGGGGATGTCGATGGCGATGGCGGCGGCGATGTCTTCGATGCGGCTGGCGCGAATGGCCAGGGTACGCAGACCGTGCTGACGGCAGACGCGCATCAGCCCCGGCAGGTCAACCGCGCCCTGATTCGGCGGCAGTTTGTCCAGAGCCAGAACCAGCGGTGCATTGCTGAAAAAATTCGGCGCCTGGGCGACTTTGGCGGCCAATTGCCGATCGAGGCTTTCGAGGTCGTTACGGGCCAGTTCCAGCACAGTGATGGCCAGCATGCTGCCCTTGAGCTGGAATACGGGATCTTGGTCTAACGGGTCGGTTTGGCTCATGTCGGCATACAACGGCTTGTCACTAAAAGTGCCGAGACTTATAACGAGAACGCCCGCGAGCCGCAAGCCGGGTCGAACGATGTAGAATGCGCGGCCACTGTATTTACGGAAGCTTTAATGGATCGCCCGCGTTTTCGAAAAGCATATCTTGCTCCGCGCTTCTGGCCGCTCTGGTGCGGCCTGGGGCTTTTGTGGCTGATCGTGCAGTTGCCGTATCCGGCGCTGCTGACCATCGGTCGAGTTTTGGGCGCGTTGATGTATCGCGTCGCCAGCGACCGGCGAACCATCGCCCGGCGCAATCTTGAGTTGTGCTTCCCGGAAAAATCCGCCGCTGAGCGCAAACGCCTGCTCAAGGAAAACTTCGCCTCCACCGGCATCGCCTTCTTCGAGATGGCGATGAGCTGGTGGTGGTCGCGCGAGCGTCTGGCGAAACTGGCCCACGTCGAAGGCCTTGAACATCTGCAGAAAGCCCAGCGCGAAGGCAAAGGCGTGATCCTCATGGCCGCGCATTTCACCACCCTGGAAATCGGCGCGGCGCTGCTCGGCCAGCAGCACACCATAGACGGCATGTACCGCGAACACAAAAACCCCTTGTTCGACTTCGTCCAGCGCCGTGGCCGCGAGCGGCACAATCTCGATTCGCTGGCGGTGGAGCGCGATGACGTGCGCGGCATGCTCAAACTGCTGCGCTCGGGACGGGCGATCTGGTATGCGCCGGATCAGGATTACGGCGCCAAGCAGAGCATCTTCGTGCCGCTGTTCGGCATTCAGGCCGCCACCGTCACTGCGACGACCAAGTTTGCACGGCTGGGCAAAGCGCTGGTGGTGCCGTTCACTCAGGAACGTCTGGCCGACGGCAGTGGTTATCGCCTGGTGATCCATCCGCCGCTCGAAGATTTCCCCGGCGAAAGCGAGGAGGCCGATTGCATCCGCATCAATCAGTGGGTCGAGAGTGCTTTACGTGCCTGCCCCGAGCAGTATCTGTGGGCGCATCGGCGCTTCAAGAGTCGCCCACCGGGTGAGCCGAAACTTTATCCCAAGCGTCGTTGATTAGCCGATCTGACAAGCACCGTGGAGTGTTGCGATGAGTCCTGCTGAACCGGTCACAGGTTTGATTCTTTCCGGCGGCGGGGCCCGGGCGGCTTATCAGGTCGGGGTGCTGGCGGCGATTGCCGAGTTGCTGCCGGTCGGTGCGGACAATCCGTTTCCGGTGATCGTCGGCACCTCGGCCGGGGCGATCAATGCGGTCAGCCTGGCCAGTGGTGCCATGGATTTTCGCGCTGCCATCGAACGCCTGACCCAGTTCTGGCAGGGCTTTCGCAGCCACCGCGTGTTGCGCAGCGACTGGCCGGGCGTGATCCATCAGGCCAGCCGTTTCGTCAGCCACAGCCTGCTCGGCCTCGGTCGGCAGATGCCGGTGGCGTTGCTCAACAGTTCGCCGCTGCGCGAGCTGCTCGAGGAAAAACTGCACCTGCCCGGCATCGCCGAATCCATCGCGCGCAAGCAATTGCACGCGGTAGCGGTGACCGCGTTCGGCTACGAATCGGGGCAAGCGGTGACGTTCTATCAGGGCGGCGGCACCATCGACGCCTGGCTGCGGCACCGCCGTATTGGCGTGCCGACGCAATTGTCGGTCGATCACCTGTTGGCCAGTTCGGCGATTCCGCTGTTGTTCGCGCCAGTGAAAATCGGCGAGGAATATTTCGGTGACGGCGCAGTGCGCCAGTCGGCGCCGATCAGCCCGGCGCTGCATCTGGGGGCCAGTCGCGTGCTGGTGGTGGGCGTCAGCGGCAACCCGCGCGGCGTCGATCCGCAGCAGCCGCTGGAGCGCGCCTACAGCGGCCAGCAACCGACTCTGGCGCAGATTGGCGGGCACATGCTCAACAGCACGTTCATCGACAGTCTGGAGAGCGATATCGAGTTGCTGCAGCGTCTGAATCAGTTCAGTCATTTGCTCCCGGCCGGCACACCTACTCGTGCGCTGGGTGTGGCGCCGGTGGAAGTGCTGGTGATTGCGCCAAGTCAGCCGATCGACGAAATCGCCGCGCGGCATCGCCAGGAGTTACCGGCGGCGTTGCGCCTGTTTCTGCGCGGGCCGGGGGCGACGAAGACGAGCGGGGCGGGGGTGCTCAGTTATCTGCTGTTCGAGGCGGGGTATTGCAGCGAGTTGATCGAGTTGGGACGGCGGGATGCGTTGGCCAAGCGCGAGGAGCTGTGCCGGTTTTTGCGGATATCTGAAGCGGTGGCTCCTGCCTGAAATCTGCGGTGAGGCCTTCGCGAGCAGGCTCGCTCCCACATTGGAACTCGGTCTGAATGTGGGAGCGAGCCTGCTCGCGAAGCTTTTAGGGTCAGAAGTGGAACTTGACCAGGAAGCTCGTGGTGCTCTGATCGGTCTTGAAGTACTGGCTGTCCTTGATCCCGTACTTGTCCGACCAGTAGTCGTACTCGACACCGACATACAACTGCTTCTCGCCGAAATTCAGCGCCTTGCCCAGGTCGTATTTGACCTGCGGGTTGAAGTGCAGGTTGGCGTGGTAGTCGCCCTTGGAATTGGAGTCGTTGTCGACCACCCAGTCCATGAAGCCGTCGATGAGGATGTTCGATTTGCCCACCGGGATGGTGTAGGACCACACCGGGGTGATCTGCCAGACATTGTCACCGGCGCGTGCGCCCTGGGTGTGACGCTGGTAGAAGTTCAGCTGGAAGTAATCGAAGCCTGGAATCGCCAGGTCGAAGCCCGGACCGATCAGGTACGACTCGGTATCGCCTTCACCGAACTCGTAGGTCATGGCCAGCAGCACGTCAGTCACCGGACCAAAGGCCAGTTTCTGATCGAAGATCTTGCCGAATGACAGGCGCGGGCTGAGCTCGCCGTAGTAGGTGTTGGAGCCGACGCCGCCATCATCCTTGCCGTTGTAGAAGATCTTGTCGATGAACAGGAAGTTGTCCCCATACTTCCAGGCATCGGCGTGCTCGAAGGTCACGGTCTGCTGAATGCGCGGGTTGACCTGGAAGTCCTTGCCATACAGGTAGGTCAGGCTGTTGTTCTGCCACTGCAGCAGGCCTTCGGCCATCGCCTGGCCGCCGGCGAACATCGATCCGGCCAGCATCAGGCTGGTGCACATACGTTTCATTCGGTTGCTCCCAAAGTAGGTGTTCCACGTTATTTTTTTAAGATCGGCGCTCTGATGTGGCGCCTTTTTTCGTACCGCAAATTTCATCCGATCGGTCAGCTTTGAATGCTGGTAGCAAAAGCTGCGCCAAGGCTTTTGAAAAACCAAAAAACGCCCGTTCGGCTGCTGAAAAACAGTCGACGAGCGTGTTTTCGGGATGCCTCAGGACTGACCGCAGCCGGGATAAGTTGGCTTTTCGGTCAGAAATTGAATTCAGGCTTTTTTTTAGAGCGAATTCGGAAGGCCGCGGAGAATACTGACTCCTCGGCCAACGCTCAAGTGCCCCGCAACAGAGCACCGACGGCAGGCATGGCGCACGGTTGCGGGCCATCTCAGAAGTGCACCTTCAGCAGCAGGCTGGCGGTGTTCTGGTTGGTATCGAACGCGTGGCTGTTTTCAATGCCGTATTTGTTCTTCCAGTAGCTGTACTCGGTGCCGACGTATACCTGTTTCTGGCTCCAGCCCATGGCTTTGCCGAGGTCGTATTTGATCTGCGGATTGATGTGCAGGTTGGCGTGGTAGGTGCCGCGCGAGTTTTCGTCGTTGTCGACGACCCAGTCGAGGTAGCCGTCGATCAGCACATCGGAATTGCCCAGCGCAAAGCTGTAGGACCACGCGGGGGTGATCTGCCAGACACCATCGCCGGGCCGCGGGCCTTCGGTCTGGCGGCGGAAAATGTTCAGGGTGACGTAGTTGAAGCCGGGCACTTTCAGGTCGAAGCCGGGGCCGATCAGATAGGCCTCCGTTTCGCCTTCGCCGTACTCGTAGGTCATCGCCAACAGCACATCCTTGATCGGGCCGAACTCGATCTTGCGGTCGAGGATCTTGCCGAAGGACAGACGCGGGGTGAACTCGCCGTAGAAAGTATGCGGCCCTTTGTTCGGGTCTTCCTTGCCGTTGTAGAAGATCTTGTCGACGAACAGAAAGTTGTCGCCGTACTTCCACTTGTCGGCGTGCTCGAAGGTGACCGTCTGCTGATACGAGGGGTTGATCGCGAAATTCTTGCCGTATAGATAGCTGAGGCTGTTGCTCTGCCACAGCAGCAGATCGCCGGCCATGGCCTGACTCGCGGCCAGCAGGCCGCCACTCAACAGAACGTTGCTTTGCGTGCGGATCATCTGTTGCTCCCTGTTGTTTTTATTGTTTGAGGCACAAGCAGTTGCGTAGTCCCTGTGGGAGCGAGCCTGCTCGCGAAGCGGTTGTGTCAGTCGCCATCAATGTTGAATGACACAGCGCTTTCGCGAGCAGGCTCGCTCCCACAGGTGGTGTGGTGGTTTCAATCAGTGAGCATGGCAATCATTGATCGCCGCACGCTCCTTGCCGCCGAGGATGTTGAACAGCAGGTTCAGCGTCAGCGCGCTGAGGGTGGCCATGGCGATGCCGCTGTGGGTGATCGGGCTCATCCACATGGGCAAGTGGGCGAAGAATTCCGGACGCACCACCGGGATCAGGCCCATGCCGATGCTCACCGCGACCAGCAACTGATTGCGGCGGTCACCGATGTCCGCCTCTTGCAGGATCTTGATGCCAGTGGCGGCGACCATGCCGAACATCGCAATTGCCGCGCCGCCCAGCACCGCCGGTGGAATCGATGCCACCAGAAACGCCGCTTTCGGCAACAGGCTGAGGACGATCAGCAGGCCGCCGGCAACGATGGTCACCGAACGGCAGCGCACGCCGGTCATCTGCACCAGGCCGATGTTCTGCGCGAACGAGGAGTGGGTGAAGGTGTTGAAGAAACCGGCGAAAAACGACGCGCCGGCATCGCACAACAAGCCACGACGGAGCATGCGCGGGCAGACTTCCTGGCCGGTGATCTTGCCCAGCGCGAGAAACATCCCGGTGGACTCGACGAAGATGATCACCACCACCAGACACATCGACAGAATCGGCGCCAGCTCGAACTTGGGCATGCCGAAATGCAACGGGGTGACGAACTGAATCCACGGTGCGCTGGCCATGCCGCTGAGGTCGACCATGCCGATCACGCCGCACAATACATAGCCCAGGCACATGCCGATCAGTACCGAAATATTGACCCAGAATCCGCGCATGAAGCGGTGAACCAACAGAATGGTCGCCAGCACCAGCGCAGCGATGGCCAGATAAATCGGCGAACCGAATTGCGCGGCGTCGACACCGCCACCGGCCCAGTTCACGGCCACGGGGAACAGCGATAAACCGATCGAGGTGATGACCGTGCCGGTCACCAGTGGCGGGAAGAAACGCACGACCTTGGACATGAACGGCGCGATCAGCATGCCGAAGAAACCGGCAGCGATGGTTGCACCGAAGATGCCTTGCAGACCGATGCCGGGCATACCAGCCATGGCCACCATGCTGCCGACCGCAGCGAAACTGGCGCCCATCATCACCGGCATGCGAATGCCCATCGGGCCGATGCCGAGCGACTGCACGATAGTGGCGATGCCGGCGACGAGCAGGTCGGCGTTGATCAGGAAGGCGATTTCTTCACGACTCAGGCCAGCGGCCTGTCCAATGATCAGCGGCACCGCGATGGCACCGCCGTACATCAGCAGAACATGTTGCAGACCGACCAGGATCAGTTGCAAAAGGGGCAAACGCTGAATGGCGGGTGCGTCGGGGATGCGCGCTTTGGACAGCTCGGACATGCAACACCTCGGATCTTTTTTATTCTTGTGATTAACAGCTGCCGGGTTGCTTGCAGCTGTTTCTTTGCATCAGGCAGACCGCGGAGCGGCCATTCGCGGGCAAGCCCGCTCCCACACAGGCTATGCAAAACCCTGTGGGAGCTGGCTTGCCAGCGATGCTTTTAACGATTAATTGGTTTGCGCTCCCTGGGCAATCCAGGCACCGATCAGGTCACGTTCCTGCTGGGTCATCTGGGTGATGTTGCCCAGCGGCATGATCTGCGTGGTGATGGCTTGCGCCTGAATGCGCGCGGCGTTCTGGCGGATCTGCTCGGGGGTGTCGAACATCACACCGGCCGGGGCTGCGCTGAACAACGGGCTGGTCGGCTTGGACGAATGGCACACCGTGCAACGCTCTTGAATCACGTTGTGCACCTTGTCGAAACCGGGGCCGGCATTCGAGGCTTGCGCGGGTGCCGCCGCAGGGGCTGCGGGTGCCGCAGGTTGCGCCGCTTCGGCCGGTTTCGCGCCACCGCCCAGTGCCGTTTCCGGCAGCGGTTGGTACTCGATTTTCGCCGGTGCCTTGGCCACTTCAGGTGCGCTCGACATCGGCGCCGGGCCAGTGACGTAGGCCAGGCAGATCATGCCCACCGCTGCCACCGGCAGGGTCCAGGCAAACTTGTGGCTGTCGTGACGGGTGTTGAAGTAGTGACGCACCAATACCGCCAACACCGCGATCCCGGCGAGGATCAACCAGTTGTACTGGCTGCCGTAAGTGCTCGGGAAGTGGTTGCTGATCATGATGAACAGCACTGGCAGGGTGAAGTAGTTGTTGTGACGCGAACGCAGCAGACCCTTGGCCGGCAGGGCCGGATCCGGCGTGCGGTTCTCGGCGATCGCCGCGACCAGTGCCCGTTGCGCCGGCATGATGATGCGGAACACGTTGCCGACCATGATGGTGCCGATGATCGCGCCGACGTGCAGGTACGCACCCCGACCGCTGAACACTTTGCTGAAGCCATAGGCGGCGGCAATGATCAGCACGAACAGGATGAAGCCGAGCAGGGCGGGTTTCTTGCCCAGGGCCGAATCGCAGAGGAAGTCGTAGACAAACCAGCCGACGATCAGCGAGCCGATACCGATGGCCACGCCTTCAGGACCGCTGAGGCCACTGCCCGGTGCCACGAGGTAGAGCACCGGATTGGAGTAGAACACCACGCACAGCAGCGCGATCCCCGACATCCAGGTGAAGTAGGCTTCCCACTTGAACCAGTGCAGGTTGTCCGGCATGGACGGTGGGGCCAGTTTGTATTTTTCCAGGTGGTAGATGCCGCCGCCGTGGATCGCCCACAGATCACCGGCCAGACCGGTTTTCGGGTTGACGCGGTTGAGGTTGTTCTCCAGCCAGACGAAGTAGAACGACGCGCCGATCCAGGCCACGCCAGTGATCATGTGAACCCAGCGCACGCTCAGGTTCAGCCATTCCAACAGATGTGCTTCCACAGTCTTTACCTCTCGCCTGTCACTCTTGTTGTCGAGTGATCAGACCTTCTCTTATTGGTGGGGGGCGAGGATCAACCGCTCATCCTCTTTGAAAAAATGCTCATCGCAGTTATTGCCTGTGCCACTGCGATCAACCACCAGGAAGTCATCCCGCTTTTCGATCGTCAGCACCGGGTGGTGCCAAACGCCGCGATGGTAATTGATGCCCTGCCTGCCGTTGGTGACGAAGGCGCGGACCAAGCCTGATACAGGTTCATCGCCAACTGGCGCGACCACGATCAGAAAGGGGTTGCCGAGCAGCGGTATGAAAGCCTGGCTGCCCAGCGGATGGCGTTCCAGCATGCAAACGGTCAGCGGCATGTCCTGCGCGTCGGCGCGGAAAATGCTGATGATCGCGTTGTCCTCAGGCGTAGCGGTTTCGACCGTCGCCAGTTTGTGGAAGCGCATGGTCGAACCGTTGTTGATCATGAAGTGATCGCTGCCGTCGGTTTCGATCACGTCACCGAAAGGGGCGAAGGCTTCTTTGGTCAGCGGTTCAATCGTCAGTGTGCGCATGCTGTTCTTCTTATCCGAATTCTGTGTTGTTAGAACTATCGCCATCGCGGGCAAGCCCGCTCCCACTGTGATCTGTGGCATTCACAAAACCTGTGGGAGCTGGCTTGCCAGCGATTGGTTTCAACCTTGTTTAGCGACCTTGCCCAATACACGCAGGCGACTCACGCCACCATCCGGGAACACGTTCAGGCGGATGTGGGTGATCGGGCCGAGTGCCTTGATCTGCTCGACGAAGGTGTGTTCGGCGTGCATTTCAAGCTTCTGGCTTGGCAGCAGTTCGCGCCAGAACAGCGACTGGGTTTCGATCTGGCTGTCGGTGCCGCCCTTGACGAAGGCGCCCTGGATCGAGCAGGTGTCCGGGTAGTTGCCTTTGAAGTGCAGGGTGTCGACGACGATCTTCTCGATCTCGCCTGGATGACCCAGGGCGACGATTACCCAGTCATTGCCCGGCGTGCGACGACGTGCGGTTTCCCAGCCGTCGCCCATGTTGATGCCGCGGCCCGGGTTGAGGATGTTGCTCATGCGGCCGAAGTGTTCGTCGGAGCAGGCGAGGGCGCGGCCACCGTTAAGGGCTGCGGCCAGATCGACCTGCTCGTTGTCGCCCACAGCGGACCAGTCGCGGAACGGAATGCCGTATACGCGCAGACGGGCAACACCACCGTCCGGGTAGATGTTGAAGCGCAGGTGGCTGAACGCTTTGTCGTTGCTGATTTCGTGGTAGTGGTGGCTGTTGCCCTGCAACTCGACGGCCGACAGCACTTCGGTCCACTGGGTGTTTTCATCCGGCTCGCCCGAGGCCAGGAAGCACGCTTCCAGCGAGGCCGACGGCGGATAGTTGCCGGTGAAGAATGAAGTGTCGATGTCCACGCCTTTGATCGAGCCCGGTACGCCCAGACGGATCACCGCGCTGTCGTAACCTTCGAAGCGCTTGCGGCGCGACTCCCAGCCGTCCATCCACTTGCCGTTGTCATCGAACACGCCCTCCTTCCATACGGCCGGGGTCGGTTGGAACAGACGATTGGCGTCTGCGAACCAGTCATCGGTGACCGAAATGATCTTGGTGCCCAGACGGGCGTCGGCCAGGTTGACGTATTTTTCGAAAGGTACGGCGTAAGCTTTCATTCTTCTTGTCTGCCTTTGATAAGTTGGCTGGGGATGCTCGCAGGGCCCTGGGCGTTTGCGCGTTCATTCACGCTCGGGCCAGGCTTGCTAAAGAGTCAGTAAACGGAACAGGGCAATCTTGTTGATCTCCGCCAGCGCGCATTTGAACTCGGCTTCCACCGAATTGTTGATGCGCGTTTCGAACGCCGCGAGGATCTGATGCCGGTTGCTGCCTTTTACCGCCATGATGAAGGGAAACTTGAACTTGGCTTTGTAGGCGTCGTTCAGCTCGGTGAAGCGCTGGAACTCTTCGGCCGTGCATTGGTGAATACCGGCGCCAGCCTGTTCATTGGTGCTGGCTTCGGTCAGTTGGCCCTGGACGGCAGCTTTGCCGGCCAGGTCCGGGTGAGCGTTGATCAGGGCCAGCTGGCTGGCATGATCGGCGCTCAACAGGATATCGCTCATGCGCTGGTGCAGGGTTTCGATCTCGTCGATCGAAGCGTCCGCACCGAGGTCGTAGGCCTTTTCGGCCACCCATGGCGAATGTTCGTAGATGTCGGCGAAGGCTTTGACGAAAGCGTCGCGGCTCAGGGTCGACGGTTGCAGGGTTTGAAAGCGGCTCATTTTGCAGTCCCTTGGTACGGGTGGGTTTGCTGCCAGTGGCGTGCGATGTCGACGCGACGGCTGAACCACACCTGTTCATGACTTTTGGCGTATTCGATAAAGCGCTTGAGCGAAGCGAGGCGACCAGGACGGCCGATCAGGCGGCAGTGCAGACCGATCGAAAGCATTTTCGGTGCCTCGGCACCTTCGGCGTAAAGCACGTCGAATGCGTCTTTGAGGTATTCGAAGAAATCGTCACCCTTGTTGAAACCCTGCACTTGCGTGAAGCGCATGTCGTTGGTGTCGAGGGTGTAGGGGATCACCAGATGCGGCTTGCCGGTCGGGTTGTTCGGTTCCCAGTAGGGCAGGTCATCGTCGTAGGTATCGCAGTCGTAGAGGAAACCGCCTTCTTCCATGACCAGGCGACGGGTATTCGGCCCGGTACGGCCGGTGTACCAGCCCAGCGGACGCTCGCCGGTCAGTTCGGTGAGGATGCGGATCGCTTCGAGCATGTGCTCGCGTTCCTGCGCTTCGTCCATGTACTGGTAGTCGATCCAGCGGTAGCCGTGGCTGCAGATTTCGTGGCCGGCCTCGACCATCGCACGGATCACGTCCGGGTGACGCTGGGCGGCCATGGCCACGGCGAAGATGGTCAGCGGAATATCGAATTCCTTGAACAGCTTCAAAATGCGCCAGACGCCGGCACGGCTGCCATACTCGTAAAGCGATTCCATGCTCATGTTGCGCGCGCCCTGCAGCGGCTGGGCAGCGACCATTTCCGACAGGAAGGCTTCGGATTCCTTGTCGCCGTGCAGAACATTGCGCTCGCCACCTTCTTCGTAATTGAGCACGAAGGACAGGGCGATCCGGGCATTGCCCGGCCAGTGTGGGTGAGGAGGGTTACTGCCGTAACCGATCAGGTCGCGTGGGTAGTCAGCGCTCACTGCAGTCTTCCTTCTTGTACGTTGACAGATTGGTGTGGCGGCCTGGCAGGCTGGCGTCACAGCGATGGGCTGATTGTATACAACTTTATTTACATTTTGTAAGCCTGAATTTTCGCATTTTTCACCGGCTGTCATCTTTTGCTGTTAATGGTTCCGGCCTGCAAGAAACCTGCCTGACCAGTCAGCTAATGAATAGAAGGTTCAATGATCAGGCGCTTTGCCTGCGAATTGGCGATTAAGGCCCGGATGGCGGGGGGGAAGCGAAAAATGTCGTTTTTATTGTGTACAATTTTTTTGAAAAGTGTCTTAATCAGTCGCTCGCCGCAGCGTTTCGTGCTCCGAAACGGTGCGGTCTCCTTTTCAACTGACTTCGGGAGGCGCGAAGTCTGACCGCTTGTTGCGGCCGGGCGCGCAGAATCAATGGGACGTTTGACAACACACGTTTTGGACGCTGCACACGGTTGCCCGGGCAGCTCGATCAAGGTCGAGCTGTACCGCGTTGAAGGATCGCACCTGGAATTGGTCGCCAGTGCGACAACCAACAGCGATGGCCGGGTCGATGCGCCGTTGCTGCAAGGCGATGATTACCGCACCGGGGTTTATCAGGTGCAGTTCCATGCTGGCGATTACTACCGCGCCCGGGGCGTGCAACTGCCCGAGCCGGCGTTTCTCGATGTCGTCGTATTGCGTTTCGGCATCTCCGCCGAGCAGGACCACTATCACGTGCCCCTGCTGATTTCGCCTTACAGCTATTCCACGTATCGGGGCAGCTGACCCCCAAGCAGCTGCCCCCACCGGGAAGCGACTGCGCATATAGCTTCTTTGGTCTTTCGCCCGCTCACACTGCGGGCTTTTTTTATGCCTGTTTACAGCTCATCTGCCGGTGCAGGCGGGTAGCGGCTCAGCGCTCGCGGATAATGAATACCGAATCTGGCGTGGACGCGACCTTCAATACGCCCCCGATCAGCCATACCACTTTGTTCTGCGCGGCTGCATCGGTCAGTGCCTTGAAGGCGTCCTGACCGATTCTGGCGGGCAAGCCCGGTTCCGCCAGTTCGTTGCCAGGCACATGAGTCAGGCCGGCCTGACTGATCGCACCCAGTTTCAAAAAGAAGATCTGATCGTGACCGGCTCGTTTGAAGACCAGCGTCAGCATTCTGTGCTCATAAGTCAGTGGAAACAGCTCGTAACCACAGCCGACCAGCAACGCGCCGAGCAATCGCCGCAGATTCAGATCCGAGGGATAGGTCTTGTAATGATTCCAGGCAGAGGGGAAATGCTGCGGATCGAAGCTCAGGCGTTGCAATTCGCTGTCGGTCTGGGAAGGCATCGGAATAAGCCGTTTGCTTCCCAGGTCGATGTCCGGTGCAACGGCCAGCATGTTCAGCGGGTCGGCAAAATCTGGAGCTGTGGAAAACGGCAGTTGTTTCCACTGATGCAGAACGGCCTGGACATTGATCAATCCGGTGCCGGTAATCGTCTCGGAGTGATCGGCGAGTTCGAACAACCTGCGGGCGACGGCCCTTGCTGTTGCTTCAGAGAAATCGGGGAACGCGCGAGCGACGGACGTTGATATCGGCTCTTCAAAAAAGCGTTTGCCCGGATGGACCTCACCCGGATCACTGCCGATGCGAAAAGTCGCTACCGGCTGTCGCTCGGGCATGTTTATCAGCATGCTTTCGAAAGTATTGAAATCTGTCGGGACAAACTCGGGATGACATACGAAATACACTTTGGGTGTCGTGTTCGAGCCGACAGGGACGATTGGATAATGCAGCCAGCCAAGCTGTACAGATTCGATGTGCACAGGTTTGTTCAGGTGCCCCCAGGGCAGCCAGAAATACGGGGTCAGCTCCTCAGGCGCAGTCGTGGCTTTCGACGCGGTTAGCGTTTCTGTGGCCTCGGCAAGTCGTGGACGCTTGCTCGGGCCGGGTAATGCGTTGTCGGACTGGCTGGCTTCGGGCTTGGTACCTGATGGCTTCGTCCCGGGTGTTTTTCGCCGCCAGAACACGGTGCCGGGGATTTGCTCGAAGAAAACGTCGGGTGCATTGGTCGTTGAGGCAAACGCTTGTTGATATTCACCGTCCTGGTTTTTGCGCACCATGACGGTGCCGTCTACCGTGGTTACGAAGGTCTGCCTGAGTCTGTTGTAACGAAGGCCTTCTGTCGCCATTTCCGGCTTGGTCAACGTCATGGCGTCGGCCGGCGAGATGTATGAGGGCAAGTGTGGTGTGGAGGACGCAGGCCGGTTGGAGGGCCTCTCGGGCCGCTGGATTTGCCAGATCGCCTGACCCTCGGTTCGCGTCAGAGGCAGACCGGGCACGCCGGGCGCGAAGGTCAGTGGCACATGGTAGTTGCCTTGCCCGTCCTGCTCGACGACAAACTGGCCTTCATTGGCGATTTGAGCGTAGGTGCGCTGATCCGGTCCAGTGAACAAGCCATCGTTCTGCGTCACCGGCACCAATTCGTGGAAACGCTCTTGCGGCCAGGCGATTGCGTTCCGAGTGGCGCTGAAATCATGCGCTGCATCTGGCAACGCTTGAAGGCTGACCGTGGGCACTGCGTTGGCTGCGGCAGAGGTGGCTGGCGCTTGGCTGATCGCCGGCGAATCGATGCCCAGGAGCAGGGCGTCAGGCATGTCCAGGCCCACATTTTTGACGAGGGGCGGTGATCCGGGGTGTGTGGCATCGGGCGAATCGGGCGATTTTATGGTCGGGATTTTTTTGGGTGATTTGGCCATGGGAAATACTCGGAAAAAGAGCGCGCAGACGCGTGCGGGTGCCGCGTAGACAGTACGCTGATAAAAAAAGGGTGTTTGTTGACGGGTTACCGCGAATTACGCGGGAGGCACTTTCATCAGCGAAACAGGGCGGAAAATGTTGGTCTGGTGACTGCAGCGATTCACTACTCTTAACGCAGACTTTTCGATGCGGGATTTGTCGGCACGCAATACCCAGCCATGGGCGGCCAGGTTGTAGCCCACGCGTGCGGTTTCGTCGTTGACGCAGATAACGTTCCAGACTTTGACTTCGTCGTTGGCCAATGCGGCAAGATATGGCGGGAGCGCTTTTGAGGCGTCTGGCTCTTCGAAAAAACGTGCATCAAGCCCATCCAGATAAATGCGATCAAAGACCAGATCGACCGTGTGCACAACTCCACCGGTGGTAATAACGCGGATTTGATCTATCAGATCTTCGCTTCCATAGACCGGCAGATAAAAAGTGGTGGTGCCGATGGAGAGCCGGTTTTCTTCCAGCCTTATTTCGACCTTGCCGAGCTGCGTTGCATCAAGTTCCCAAGTGGATGAATAGGGCAGGCGAACTTTGGCATCGGCAAGTGCGCCGGGAGTCGAGAGTTTGATGGTCATGTCCGGGAGTACGTGGATGAGATAACTCGAACCCTCTCCTTCGTAGTTGTCCATGTCGGTTTGCACGGCCAGTCGAATCGGCGTTGCGCAAACTCTTGTACGGCCCATCGGTTCAGCTGCTTTTTCAGCCAGATTGTGAAAGTAACGCTGAGAGCGAACCTCGAGCGGCAGTTTCATCTGGGTCACCCAATCCCGCGATACCGTGAAATCCGTAAAGGCAGGTGCGATTTCGGTTTGCGCTGTAAGCTCGGCATCTGCAACGACACCGTCCTTGAAAATCAATACGTAACGGCTGAACGGACGAACAGCCATGGTGCGCAGGATTTTCGTAATATTGTCGTGATCGTCTTCGTTACGCGCAGCGGAGTAATAATTGAGCTTGATGCTTTTCGCGCCGAAGTGATAGACGAGATGGCAACCAACAGTCAGGTGATATGACTTGGGTTTGTCCGAGAAAAAATGCGCCTCCGCTTTTGTCAGCTCGTCGCTGCGGAAATCCAGATATATCCGGGTAATGACATCAGAACGTAAAACTGCGTAAAAAGTGGTTGTCTTGCCGGTTCTCGGGACGTAATAGGCAGCGGGTTTGCGGTGGCGGATCCAGCATTCCGCTGCATAAATAATGATCGGGTTTACCGGTTTTCCACGTTTGAGGAAAATTTCGGTTATTTCTACGGTGTGGCCGTCCGGGATTGTGTCTGGCAGATCAAGTCTGAAATGGAAATCATCGCTGGTTACGAAAACCAGGTTTTTGTTGCTCAACTTTCTAGTGTGTTCGGTGTTCGTATAAACGTCATGAATGGTCAACACGTTTTTGAGGTGGTCAGACGTTTCGAAACCTGAGCGGATGACCAGGTCGTTACCCTCGATATCAAAGGATTCAATCAACTCCTTGCGCCAGTTCATGACGATGTAGCTGGTCTGTTCACCATCATCGACAATGGAAAAACGGCCAGCCACATGCGCAATGTAATATTGATCGGTGCCGGCGCCTCCCGACGCTTTTGCTCTTTCGTGGGAGAGAAATATCTGGTCGTCCCCAGCGCCAGCTTCAATGCTGTCGCTGCCCCGGGATTTGATGATGTTGTTTTGCGCGGAGCCCGTTACCACGCTTGCCGCGCGATGGACTGTCTCAACGTTTTCGATGCTGTCCAGCAAACTGTGCAGGATAGATATCCGGTTATTGTCGGCATCGACATCGCTCGTGATGATCTGCAATGTTCCAGCCAGCAGATCTACGTCATAGCCAGTTCTGTTGGTATTTCGGGAGGAGTAGCTGCCGCCGAGTACCAGTGTGTCATTTCCTGCGCCGCCGCTCAGCGTCGAATGATCTGCGACATGGCGACCCCTTTCAAGGAAGTCCGCTGCGTTCTCAAACAGGAACTGGTCATTTTCTTCGCCCCCCGAAAGTTGTTTTTTTCCTGACTTGTAATGGAAGGTGTTGGGTTTTTTTTCTACCCCTTTGATCGAGTCGTTGCCCTCGCTGATGAACCAGAGAACGTTCTTGCCCTCTGCGGCGACCCCCAACTCCGCGCCGGGTGTATCTTTTGTAACCCCTGCGCGTGCATCAATGATGTCATCGGTGCCTACCACTTCAGGGACATTGACCGATTCCCACGCATCCTGTTTGGTCCACCAGTTTCGTTTCCAGACCCGCGTTGGTTTCAGACGCACATCGAACTTGCCGTTGACGATGGCTTCGGTGGTCTCTTTCAAGGGGCCATCGAGCAGCGTTCTGGCGGACTTTTTCAGTTGCAGAGAGTGCTGCAACAGCGTCTTTGCCTTGATATAGCGGTTTTGAACGCTTTGATCGACCTCCATCATGCAGAACGAAAACCAACCGCTACGCCACCGTTCATCGACAGTCAATTCAATGTAGTCATCTATATCGTCAACGATACGCACCGCACCGTAGACCTGTGAGCCGATGGCGAGGATCGCGCCGGCTGCAAGTCCGACAGGGCCGGCAAACGAGAACCCGGCCATCGCGGCGGACCCGAGGATGACAGTCATGGCTGCACTGGTAATGCTCAGGCCAGCGCTGACGTAATGATCCATCGCTTCTTTGCCGGTGGCATTCTGAGCGGCGTTCATCGACCTCACGGCGGTAAAGATGTCGAAGGGCAGCGTCAGCATGCCGCCGACCAACCCTCCCGATCGACCCAATCTGAGTGCAAAGCGGGTTTTGGCGAAGTCCCGATAAGCACTTTGCCCGGCTGTGAGCATCTGCGTGGCTATCTTGCTCACCGCGACATCGGCCGCGATGGAGCCCAGCTCCGATACAATGCCTGCGCTGTTTATCGCTATTTCAGCAGTGTTTTCGGCTTTGATCGCATCGACAACGCCGCGAATTCCCATAAAGATGCCGAAGCCCTGGATGCCCACGCTGGAGCCCAGCGTCGCGTAACTTTTGGTCAATGCGGCCCAGCGGGGATGATGTTTGGGGACGTGCACGTGTTGCAGATCAAGCGACTGTGCGGCACTCAGAAGTTTGACAAGTTTGTCGCGGTAATTGCCGGATACAGTATCTGCAGCACTCTCCCTCAGGAGCCGGGGAGCGGTGAGCGGGCGCTGGCTGGCCATTTCAAACAGGAGCGTGGGCAACAAGTAGCTATCGCTGCCCGTTGAAGTTTTCAGGTAGTGTTCAACTTTATTGGCGTCGAACTGCAGGCTATTGATAAAAGAGCGTTTGGGGCGGCGAAAGAAACTGTTCTCGCCATTCAACGGATGACCATCAATGGTCGCGCCTAATCCGTCGAGTGCAGTACGGGTAATCGAAATGTCGCCAATTTCGAAAGGGCCGAAAACTTCGTCCACCATTTGCAACTGACTCGATTTTTCGTTAGTTCGGCTCTGATCGATGGTTGAGGGCTTGTATTCGTTGGCTTCATAGCCCAGATCCATGATTATTACGGTATCGGAAACAGGTTGCAGGTCCGCATGTATTGAAGGGTCGGTTTGTGCTGTTGCTTCGCTTATCAGTGTGGCCATTAGAACTTCCTTGTTCCGGCAATTGTCGTTAAGGCGAAGAATATTACGTTGGCTTTTCCAGAGCTGTATATCGGGGGGTTGTTGCTATCTATTGCATATCAAAGATTGAATGTTGTTCGAGTTGAATTGATTCAAAACAACACATCATCCCGCCCGAGGTCCGTTCCGGCAGGATGATCAATAGTGGCGCTTTTCAGTGGCTGCCAAGCAACGACGCGGCGCCAGCACCACCAAATAGTCCGGCACTGACCCGATTGAACCAACTCTGGCCTTTGCCGCTGCGCAGATAACGTGCGGCGCCATGGGCGCCCAGGCCATAGGCCAGCTTGCAGCACAGATCGAGCACTACCCAGGTCGCGATCATGATCAGCAATTGCGGCAGAAAAGGTTGCTCAGCGCGGAGGAACTGCGGCAGAAACGCGGCGAAAAACAGGATGTCCTTCGGATTGCTCGCACCCAGTACAAAGGCGCGTCCGAACAATGTGCGAAAGCGCGGCACCGGTGCAGCCTCAGGTACTTCGGCGCCCGTCGATGGCTGCCGCGACTGCTGCCAGCTCTGCCAGGCGAGGTAGAACAGGTACAGCGCACCGACTATTTTCAGTGCGCTGAACAACTGCTCCGAAGCCATTAGCAATGCGCCGAGGCCAAGTGCCGACGCGCTGAGCAGGCAGATCGAGGCGATCACGCCACCCAGGAACGCGGGGTACGACCGGCGCAAACCGTAATTCAGACTGTTGCTGATCATCAGCAATGACAGCGGTCCCGGGATCAGGATCACCACCAGCGCAGCGCCACTGAACAGCAGCCAGGTTTCCAGACTCATCGTATTGCTCCTTTGTTGTTATCGAGATGTGCAAAAGCCCCACCGGTGAGGGTGAGGCTGGTTTGAAGCCTGAACCGCGCAACGTTTACAGGAAGATGAACTTGGCGATGAAGATCGCGCAGAGCACCCACAGGCTGACGGAAATTTCCTTGTACTTGCCGGTGCCAGCCTTCAACGCGACGTAAGTGATGAAGCCCAGCGCGATGCCGTCGGCGACCGAAAAGGTCAGCGGCATCATGATCGCCGTGACGATCGCCGGAATGGCGTCGGTCGCTTCGTCCCATTCGATGTGGGCCATACCGCCCATCATCAACATCGCCACGTAGATCAGTGCACCTGCCGTGGCATAAGCGGGAATCATGCCAGCCAGCGGTGCGAAAAACATGGCCGCTATAAATAGCACACCCACGGTAACTGCGATAAGACCAGTCCGACCACCAGCGGCCACGCCAGCGGCACTTTCCACGTAACTTGTCACAGGTGGAACCCCCACCACGGCGCCGAATACGCTGGATGCGCTGTCAGCCTTCATGGCTCGGGAAAGATTCTCGATGCGACCGTCAGCGGCGACAAGGTTGGCGCGCTGGGCCACGCCCATCAGCGTACCGGCGGTGTCGAACATGTGCACGAAGAGGAAGGCGAGCACCACGCTGATCATGCTGACGTTGAACACGCCGGCGACATTCATTGCCATCCAGGTCGGTGCCAGGCTCGGCGGCGCGGACATGATGCCCTCGTAGTGCACCAGACCCAGGCCCCAGCCGGCGAGCGTGACGGTGATGATGCTGATCAGGATCGCACCGAACACACGGTGGTAACTGAGGATCGCGATCATCAGGAAGCAGATCGCGGCGAGCAGCGGGCCAGGTTCACGCAGCGAACCCAGCTTGATCAGCGTCGCCGGGCTGTCGACGACGATACCGGCCGTCTTCAGACCGATCAGGCCCAGAAACAGACCGACACCGGCGCCCATCGCGAACCGCAGGCTGACCGGGATACTGTTGAGCAGCCACTCGCGGATCCGCGAAAAGGTCAGGAACATGAACAGCACGCCCGAGACAAACACCGCGCCGAGGGCGGTTTCCCAGTTGTAGCCCATGGTGCCGACCACGGTGTAGGTGAAGAAGGCGTTGAGGCCCATGCCCGGTGCAAGCCCTACCGGCCAATTGGCATAGAGCCCCATCAACAGGCAACCGAGCGCAGCGGCGATGCAGGTGGCGACGAAGGCCGCACCGTGGTCGATGCCGGCATCGGCCATGATGTTCGGGTTGACGAAAATGATGTAAGCCATGGTGATGAAGGTTGTCAGACCGGCAATCAGCTCGGTCTTCACCGTGGTGCCATGCAAGCTGAGTTTGAACAGACGCTCCAGCAGGCCATTGCGTAATGGCGGCGTGAGCTCGAGCGGCGGTGCTTCGGATTTGCGGCTTTCCACAGCGAGTACTCCTCAAGAGTTTTATTGTTATTTCCAGGGCCGGACCCATGAGGGGTGGCAGCGGCCCTTTGAGGCATACGCGAATTTGTTGACCGTATAGTCAGGAACTCGCACGCAGTGGATTATGCTTTTGTGTACAAATAAAGCAAATATTGTTTTGGTTTTTGTTGCCGATTTTTTTGCCGATAGGGATATATGACTATCAGGATGGCTTCGCGAGCAGGCTCGCTCACACAGGAGAATGCGTTCCAATGTGGGAGCGAGCCTGCTCGCGAAGAGGGCGGTCCTGTCAATCCAGATGCGGCTGATTCCCCCCAAGCGCCAGATTCACCGCCAACCACCCATTCACCGCCGCTTCCCCAGCCTCGGCAAATACCCGCTCGAGCAATTTCACCTGCTCACGGCGCAGCGCTTGCTCGAACTTCGCGCCTTCCGCCGTCAACTCAAGCAGGCGCTTACGCTTGTCCGTCTGCGAAGCGACGCTGTCGACCAGGTGCATCTCCTGCAACTGGCGCAGTGGCATGTTCAGCGCCTGTTTGCTCACGCCGAGTAAAGCGAGCAACTCTTTCACGCTGAGGTTCGGATAGCGCGCGATGAAAAACACGATGCGCTGATGCACCCGCGAGAGGCCGCGACGCTCGAGCATTTCATCAGCCTTGGCAGTGAATGCCTGATAGCCGAAGAAAAACGCTTCCATGGCCTGTTGCTGAGTAGAGGGGTTCTTAAGGTCAAGCATATTGACGTACTCGCTCAAGCTGTCGTAATTTCAGTCAACAAGTTTGACTCATTTCCTGCATGCCTTGCTACGGTGATCTCTATGGCTTTTTCCGAACGTGTCTCGCGCCTGAAAAGTTCTTTGATCCGAGAAATCCTCGCGGCGGCCCAGCGTCCGGAGGTCATGTCGTTCGCCGGCGGTTTGCCCGCTGAGGCGATGTTGCCGAAGGTGGAGTGGGACGAGATGCCGTTATCGCTGGGTCAGTACGGCATGAGCGAAGGCGAGCCGGCCTTGCGCGAAGCTTTGGCGGCAGAGGCGAGGGCGCTGGGCCTCGAGTGCGATGCGAGTCAGGTGCTGGTGGTCAGTGGTTCCCAGCAAACTCTGGATCTGGCGGCAAAACTGTATATCGACAAGGGCACGGAAATTTTGCTGGAGGCGCCGACTTATCTGGCCGCGCTGCAAATTTTCCAGCTGTTCGGCGCCGATTGCCTGACCGTGCCGCAGGAAGCGGACGGCCCCAACCTCGCGCAATTGCGTAATCGTTTAGAACAGCATCGCCCGGCGTTTATCTACCTGATCCCGACGTTCCAGAATCCATCCGCCGTGCGCTACAGCGAGGCCAAGCGCGCAGCGGTTGCGGCATTGCTCGATGAATTTGGCGTCACACTGATCGAAGACGAGCCATACCGCGAACTGACTTTCGATGGTGGCAGCGCAAAATCGATTGCGGCGCGCCTGAACAAAGCCAGCTGGATCTACACCGGCACCGTGTCGAAAACCTTGCTCCCGGGTTTACGTGTTGGCTACTTGATCGCCAGTGCGGATCTGTTCCCGCACCTGCTCAAGCTCAAGCAATCGGCGGATCTGCACACCAATCGCATCGGGCAGTGGCAGGCGCTGCAATGGATCGGCTCGCAGAAGTATCAACAGCATTTGAGCGAGTTGCGGGATTTCTATCGGCAGCGGCGAGATGCGTTTCAACTGGCGCTGGAAATGCATTTTACCGATCTGGCTGAGTGGAACATGCCCCAGGGCGGGCTGTTCTTCTGGCTGACGCTGAAGCAACCGCTGGATACGCGCACTTTGCTCAATGAGGCGTTGGCCAATGATGTGGCATTCATGCCCGGTGAACCGTTCTTTCCCGAGCCGGACAAGCATCATGGGCATTTGCGCTTGAACTTCAGCCACATTGATCCGTCGCGGCTGGATGAGGGGTTGAAGCGGTTGGCGGCGGTGGTGCGGCGGGCGCAGATGGAAAGGGCGGCCTAGCAAAAACGCCGGCTTAAGGGCCGGCGTTGTCAGTGCGGGCCTCTTCGCGAGCAGGCTCGCTCCCACAAAATGGAATGCGTTTCAAGGGTGGGAGCGAGCGCGCTCGCGAAGGCGGCTATCGCTCCAACCCGTTAACATCAGACCGCCGCAAACCGCTTATCCAAATAATCAATAATCACCTTGGATTCATACATCCAGGTTGTCTGCCCGTTCTCTTCAATTCGCAGGCAAGGCACTTTGATTCGGCCACCCTGTTCCAGCAGGGTCTGGCGATCCTGCTCGTTGTTCTTCGCGTCTTTCAGCGCCACCGGCACATTCAGGCGATGCAGGGCGCGGCGGGTTTTCACGCAGAACGGGCAGGCGTGAAATTGGTACAGGGTCAGATCTTTCGCGGCAGCGTCGACTTGTGCCTGAGCAGCAGCGGGGCGTTTTGTCTTGCCCGGGCGGGTGATGAAATCGATGAAGATAACCAGTTGGCCGAGGCCGACACGAAGCGCTTTGACGAACACGTTGAAAGCCTCACGGTGCAAATGAAGAAGGCGCGCAGCTTACCCGATTTTTCACGGGCGAAAAAAAACCGGCGATCAACGCCGGCTCTTTTCTGTTGCGAATTACTTGATGAGGCTGAGGAATTCGCTACGGGTTGCCGCGTTTTCACGGAATTCACCGAGCATCACCGAAGTGATCATCGACGAATTCTGCTTTTCGACGCCGCGCATCATCATGCACATGTGCTTGGCTTCGATCACCACGGCCACGCCCAGCGCGCCGGTGACTTGCTGCACCGCATCGGCGATCTGGCGGCTGAGGTTTTCCTGAATCTGCAGGCGGCGCGCGTACATATCGACGATCCGCGCAACCTTCGACAGGCCCAGCACTTTGCCGCTCGGGATATAGGCGACATGCGCCTTGCCGATGAACGGCAGCAAGTGGTGTTCGCACAACGAATACAGCTCGATGTCCTTGACCAGCACCATTTCGCTGTTGTCGGAGCTGAACAGGGCACCGTTGGTGACCTCTTCGAGCGTCTGTGCATAACCGCGGCAGAGGTACTGCATGGCTTTGGCGGCACGCTTTGGCGTGTCGAGCAGGCCCTCGCGGGAGACGTCCTCGCCCAATTGGCCGAGAATCGCGGTGTAATTCTGTTCCAGGGACATGAAACTACCTGTGGGGATTTTCGCAAAGGGCAAGGGTACGGTGGCGGACACAACCCTGCAAGTTCGGTGTGATGGCTTTATTCGTCGCGGCCTTCCATCATCGTCCGTTTCAGCATCACATAAACCGCGCCGGCGCCGCCGTGACGGGCCTGGCAGGAGCAAAAGCCGAGGACTTGGGCGTGCTGGCGCAGCCAGGTGTTGACATGGCTTTTGAGCATTGGCCGCTTGCCATCGAGGCGCACGGCCTTGCCGTGAGTCACGCGCACGCAGCGGATTTCGAACTTGGTCGCTTCGGCGAGAAAGGCCCAAAGCGTCTCCCGGGCCTTTTCCACGCTCATGCCGTGCAGGTCGAGGCTGCCTTCGAACGGGATCTGCCCGACCTTGAGCTTGCGCATCTGGCTTTCCTGCACGCCGTCGCGGGACCACATCAGTTCGTCTTCCGGGCCGACGTCGATCACGAACTGGTCGGACAAGCCATCAATGATAGTGGTGTCGCTGCGCACGGTGGCGGACTGACGCAGCTTGGCAATTTGCGCGCGGTCAGCCTTGGGTTTGCCGGTGTCGGCGCGGTCGTGCTTGATCGGCTTGACGCCCTGGATCGCACTTTTGAACAGAGAAAAATCGTCGTCTTGCATGTCAGCCTCCGCGAAGGGCGGCCAGTTTACCCAAGTCGACAGAAAACGGCCCGGCAAAAAGCCAGGCCGTTGGGTCAGTCGTGTTTTTTCATCAGATGCGGGGCCATGTTCAGTTCCCGCGATTGCCGTGCGCGACGGCGGCAGCGGCGCCACAGGGCAACGCCGAAATACAGAAACAGCAAGCCGACGGCGAGCATGATTGCCGAGCCCAGCGGTGACGCGTTCAGGTCACCCAGCGCCGGCGGGCGGCCGAGCAGGCTGGCTGCCCCGGCCATCGCCAGCAGCACGCCGAACGTAGCCAGAATGGCCGAGATCGCCGCGCCAAATCGAAAACGCCAGTTGCTTTGGCCTTTGGGCCGCAAACGGCGTGCGTCAAATCCATCGGATAACTTCATTCCGACCTTCCTCAATGGTATCGGCCCTTCGACCGGGAGTTGACCGGGTTGTTCCTGAGGCTATGGCATTTGCGGCAAATCAGCGGATATAGCGGATGAGCGGCGCCAACGCACCGCTCGCAAGGGCAGGATCAGATCAGGTCCTGAGTCTTGGCCAGCGTGGCGAAGTTGTCGGCCATGATCGCCATTTCCGCTTCCTGCACGCGTTCGGCGCTGAGTACACCGCCCTTGAACGGCAGATCGCGTGTCGCGCAGGCGTCTTCGACCAGGGTGCAGCGGAAACCGAGATTCTTCGCCGCGCGCACGGTGGTGCTGACGCTGGAGTGACTCATGAAACCGCAAACGATCAGGTCCAGCGAGCCGAGGTTCTGCAGGCGCTCGAGCAGTTCGGTGCCATGGAACGCGCTCGGCAGCAGTTTGCCGATAATGGTTTCATCACCCTGTGGTTCCAGACCAGGGATGAACTCGCCACGTTCGCCCTGCGGGTCGAACAGGCCACCCACGGTGCCGAGATGACGCACGTGCACGATCGGCCGACCGGCGGCACGGGCTGCGGCAACCACTTGTTTGATGTTCGCGACGGCCGCGTCCATGCCGCTCAGGGCCAGCGGGCCACTGAGGTATTCCTTCTGGGCATCGATGATGACCACGGTGGCATGGCTCAGTGTGGCCGCTGCGTAACCGCGGCCGCTGAGTTGAAACATCGTTTTTGGAACGGACATTCTGGGGCTCCTCGGGGTGGGGCTTTTGCGACATTGTCCTCTGGCTGAGCGGTTCTGTGAATCGCTACCATCGTAGGCGCCGTCGTTCTTGGCCTGCAGCCTTGTCAAGTTACACGTTCCGTTCAATGCCTGATGCAAAAAAAAGAAAACTCCTACCGGAACCGCGTGGTTTTTCCTGCGTCGTCGTCGCGCGTTTTGGCTGCTAGAATCGCCAGTCGTTTTTTCTGGAGTTCTACGCCGTGATCACTTCCCGACTTCGTACCCTGCGCGACCACATCCGTTGGGCCGTCAGCCGCTTCCATGGGGAGGATCTGTTTTTCGGTCATGGCACCGACAACGCCTGGGACGAGGCGCGCCAGCTGGTGCTGGGCGCTTTGCACCTGCCTTGGGAAATCGCCGACAGCTATCTTGATTGCGCGCTGGAAGATGACGAACTGGTGAATCTGCAGCGCTTGCTCAAGCGCCGCATCGAGGATCGCGTTCCCACCGCCTATCTGCTCGGCGAGGCGTGGTTCTGCGGCATGTCGTTCATCGTCGACCCGCGCGTGTTGATCCCGCGTTCGCCGATTGGTGAACTGATCGAAAACCGCTTTGCGCCATGGATCGGCAACGAACCGGCGCGGATTCTCGACCTGTGCACTGGCTCCGGCTGCATCGGCATTGCTTGCGCTTACGAATTCCAGAATGCCGAGGTAGTGCTCGCGGACCTGTCGTTCGAGGCGCTGGAAGTGGCCAATCAGAACATCGAGCGCCATGGCGTCGATGAGCGCGTCTACACGGTGCAGGGTGATGGCTTCGATGGCTTGCCGGGTCAGCGTTTCGACCTGATCGTGTCGAACCCGCCCTACGTCGATGCGGAAGATTTCGCCGACATGCCGGACGAGTATCAGCACGAGCCTGAACTCGGTCTGGCCTGCGGTGATGATGGTCTGAATCTGGTCCGGCGCATGCTCGCCGAAGCGGCGGATCACCTGACCGAGAAAGGTTTGTTGATTGTCGAGGTGGGCAACAGCCAGGTGCACGTCGAGGCGTTGTACCCGGAAGTCGATTTCGCCTGGCTGGAGTTCCAGCGTGGTGGGCATGGCGTGTTCATGCTCACAGCCGAGCAGTGCCGCGCGCATCAGGCCCTGTTCGCCTCCCGCGTCTAAGGTTGTGACAGATCGTTCCCACGCTCCGCGTGGGAATGCATCAATGGACGCTCTGCGTCCGCTTTTGGGACGCGGAGCGTCCCGGGCTGCATTCCCACGCAGAGCATGGGAACGATCAGTACGCGCTCAAGCCCTCAGCGGTGCGTAGCAATCCAGATCAACAACCCCGCCTGAAACACCGCAAATGCCACCAGGCACGTAATGGTGAAACGCAGCCCGGCGTCTTCACGCTTGAACTTGCTGACTTTTTCTTCCTGCTTCTTCAGTTTCACTTCCTGCTCGGCCAGGTTCTGTTCGGCCTGCTGGAGCATCTGCGCGGCTTCAAGAATTTCGACGATCTGCAGCTTTTCGCTGTTCCAGTCACCGAGCAGATCACCGACCTGCACGGCCTTGATGCTGCCTTTCAAATGCTGGGCATCGGCGTAAGCCACATCGAAACCGTGCACGCGCAGGAAATGGTCGCGGCGCAAGCGAGTGTCTTCGTTGAGCGCGTCCTTGTTGTTCAGGTCCATGCCGTCGACGGTGTAGCCGGGCCAGCGTTTTTTCGCCCAATTGATGCCTTGCGCAGCCATGAAGCGGCCGATACCGCGATTCAGCGGTTCAATCTGCAAGCCGCTATCGGGACCGAAGCTCACCCGTTTGCTCGCGTGGTCGACCCACACATCCAGATGATTCTGCTCTTTGCGCACGCGCTGGTTGGGCAGCTTGATCGCCATGCGCATCAGGCTGCGCTCTTTGCTGTTGCGCTCGGCGTAACCGAATTCGACAAAGCGCAACGGCCGGCCGCCGGTATTGCGGTCGGTCTGCAGCGGCGCCAGGCGGAGCATCTTGTGGTGCTCGGCCTGAACGTCCGCCCACGGCAGTTCGACCGCTGGCGATGCGTCTTTTTCAGCGCTGGTGTCGGGTGAAGTCTGGGTTTCAGTCATAACGGCGAGATCCTGTCCAAGCCCTGCTTGCCGCCAGACGTTGCGCTGGCGACAAAGGCTTATCGGCCGTTTTCTGTGAGGCTGGAGGGTAAAACGCAGTTAACTTGCACGAATTCCGTCAATAAATTCGATGACGGCGGCGCCCAGTTCGGCGGCCAGGGGCAAATTCGGGTCCTTGTAGGAGGCCAATTGCCGCTTCATGTCGTTGTGGACGATGCGCAGCACGTGATTCATACCGTCGATCACCGTCAGTTGCGCTTCCGGTTTCGCCGCCTTGAGCAGCTTCGCGTCCTCGGTGCCGACCTGAATGTCGTTGCTGCCCTGGACAATCAGCGCCGGCATTTTCAACTGGGCAAAGGCCTGCGCCGGGTCCTGACGGAACAGCGAAATCAGGTACGGCTGCACGCTCGGGCGAAAGATCACCTGCAACGGCTGCGGCACGTTGTCATCGGTATGGCCGGCCTTGAGGCTGTCGAGCAGTTCGTTGCTGCGCAGCATCAGTGGCGGCGGCAGGCTGCGCGCCAACTGTTCGCGGATTACCTGATCGACCGGGCGCGCGCTGCCGGACAGCGAGATCACCGCCGCTGCGTCCAGCTTCGGCGCGGCGAGGCTGGCAATCAGCGCGCCTTCGCTGTGGCCGAGCAGAATCAGTTTGCCGAAACGCGGATCGGCCTTGAGCTTCTGCCCCCACGCCACGGCGTCCGCCGCATAGCCTTCTACAGACAAATCACGTTCATCGGGAGCGGCCGCCAGGCTTGCCGCAACGCCACGCTTGTCGTAGCGCACGCTGGCGATGTTGTGTTTGGCCAGCACCCAGGCCAAGCGCTTGAGGCTGTCATTGCGTCCGCCGTCGGGGTTGTTTCCATCGCGATCTGTAGGACCTGAGCCAGAAATCATCAGAACAATCGGCACCGGGCTGTCGGACTTGGGCAGCAACAGCGAACCGAAAAGTTCGCCGCTGCCGGTGTCCAGAGTGACCGGGCGCTGTAGGACTGTCGCTTGGGCAAAGCCGGTAAAGAGGGTAAGACTCAAGATCAGAACTCGCAGCATCATCACGCCATCATTGGTCAAGGTGCCGGTTGGACTCGCCAGCACCACTAAGGTTCGAGGATGAACTACTCGGTTAGCCTGCGTATACTGGCGCGCATCAAGAATTCGGGTTTGATTTCACGGAGCGTCCTGCATGTCCGGCAATACCTACGGCAAGTTGTTCACTGTCACCACCGCTGGCGAAAGCCATGGTCCGGCGTTGGTCGCCATTGTCGACGGCTGCCCGCCGGGCCTGGAGATTTCCCTGGAAGATCTGCAGCGCGACCTCGATCGCCGCAAGCCTGGCACCAGCCGCCACACCACCCAGCGCCAGGAAGCCGATGAAGTCGAAATCCTCTCCGGCGTGTTCGAGGGTCGCACCACCGGTTGCTCGATCGGCCTGCTGATTCGCAATACCGACCAGAAGTCCAAGGACTACTCGGCGATCAAGGACCTGTTCCGCCCGGCTCACGCCGACTACACCTATCACCATAAATACGGCGAACGCGATTATCGCGGCGGTGGCCGCAGTTCCGCGCGGGAAACCGCCATGCGCGTGGCGGCCGGTGCGATCGCCAAGAAGTATCTGGCCAGTCAGGGCATCGTCATTCGCGGTTACATGAGCCAGCTCGGCCCGATCGAAATTCCGTTCAAGACCTGGGATTCGGTCGAAGAAAACGCCTTTTTCAGTCCTGACCCGGACAAGGTCCCGGAGCTGGAAGCGTACATGGACCAGTTGCGCCGCGATCAGGACTCGGTCGGGGCGAAGATCACCGTGGTCGCCGAAGGCGTGATGCCGGGTCTTGGCGAACCGATTTTCGACCGCCTCGACGCCGAACTGGCCCACGCGCTGATGAGCATCAACGCGGTCAAAGGCGTGGAGATCGGCGCCGGGTTCGCCTGTGTCGCCCAGCGTGGTACCGAACACCGCGATGAACTGACGCCGGAAGGATTCCTCAGCAACAACGCCGGCGGCATCCTCGGCGGTATCTCGTCCGGCCAGCCAATCGTTGCGCATCTGGCATTGAAACCGACCTCGAGCATCACCACCCCGGGCCGCTCGATCGACGTGAATGGCAACCCGGTCGATGTGATCACCAAGGGGCGTCACGACCCATGCGTCGGCATCCGCGCGACGCCGATCGCCGAAGCGATGATGGCCATCGTGCTGATGGATCACCTGCTGCGCCACCGTGGGCAGAACGCCGATGTGCGCGTGAGCACGCCGGTGCTGGGCCAGCTCTGATGGCCGCGCTCAAAGCCGTCGCGGCATAACCGGCGTGGCGGCGCTTCCTTACTGGCGGTTGTCCAGTTTCTATCTGTTCTATTTCGCCTTGCTCGGATCGACAGCGCCATTTCTGGCGCTGTACTTCGATCACCTCGGCTTCAGCGCCGCACGCATCGGCGAGCTGGTGGCGATTCCGATGCTGATGCGCTGCGTGGCGCCGAACATCTGGGGCTGGCTCGGCGATTACACCGGCAGGCGTCTGGCCATCGTGCGCTTCGGTGCGGTGTGCACGTTGCTGACCTTTTCGCTGATTCTCGTCAGCCAGACCTACGCCTGGCTGGCGATGGTCATGGCCCTGCATGCGTTCTTCTGGCACGCGGTGCTGCCGCAGTTCGAAGTCATCACCCTCGCGCATTTGCAGGGGCAGACCTCGCGTTACAGCCAGATTCGCCTGTGGGGCTCGATCGGTTTCATCATCACTGTGGTAGTGCTGGGGCGGCTGTTCGAATGGCTGAGTCTGGACATCTACCCGGCGGCACTGATGCTGATCATGGCCGGTATCGTTCTCAGCAGCCTGTGGGTGCCGAATGCGCAGCCCGCGCAAGGCAATCGGCCGACGGGTGAGGGCTTCCTCAAGCAATTGCGTCATCCCGGCGTGCTGGCGTTTTATGCTTGCGTCGCGCTGATGCAGGTCAGCCACGGGCCGTATTACACCTTTCTGACTTTGCACCTTGAACGCCTCGGTTACAGCCGTGGCGTCATCGGCATGCTCTGGGCCGTGGGTGTGGTGGCGGAAGTGCTGATGTTCATGGCCATGAGTCGCATTCTGGCGCGCTTTTCCCTGCGCCGGGTGCTGCTGGCGAGCTTCCTTCTGGCGGCGTTGCGTTGGGTGCTGCTCGGTTCGTTTGCGGAGTTTCTCTGGGTGTTGTTGTTTGCCCAGGTGTTGCATGCAGCGACATTCGGCAGCTTTCATGCGGCTGCCATCGCTTTCGTGCAACGTAGTTTCGGCGCCCGCCAGCAAGGCCAGGGCCAGGCGCTGTATGCGGCACTGGCCGGCACCGGCGGGGCGCTCGGCGCGCTGTATTCCGGCTACAGCTGGAATGCCCTCGGCGCAACATTGACCTTTAGTATTGCCAGTCTCGCAGCGCTTGCCGCTGCCGTTATCATTGCCACATGTATGCAAGAGGACAGGCCATGAGCCTTAGTCGTGAACAGCTCGCCCAGCAGATCGTTGACGCCGGGCGTTTTCTATATGGCCGTGGCTGGTCGCCAGCTACCAGCAGCAAC
Source organism: Pseudomonas sp. LW8 (assembly GCF_041956865.1). NCBI lineage: Bacteria > Pseudomonadati > Pseudomonadota > Gammaproteobacteria > Pseudomonadales > Pseudomonadaceae > Pseudomonas > Pseudomonas sp. LW8. Next base: position 1,747,246 of record NZ_CP168138.1, read on the forward strand.
TATTCGACACGCCTGTCGCCGAGCGAAGCGCTGTTGACCGTATCGGGCAAGCACAAGGGCCAGTTGGGTGTGGATGACGTGCTCGCTACCGATCTGTCCGGCAATAGCCTGGAGCCGGGCAAGCAACCCTCCGCCGAAACCTTGTTGCACACCCAGCTCTACAGTTGGCGCGCGGAAATCGGCGCGGTGTTGCACACCCACTCGGTGAACGCCACGGTGCTGTCGCGGCTGACCCCGGAAGATTTCATCGAGTTCGAAGACTACGAACTGCAAAAAGCCTTCAGCGGTATTTCCACCCATGAATCACGGGTGCGTGTGCCGATTTTCGACAACGATCAGGACATTGCGCGCCTCGCCGCCAAGGTGCAGCCTTGGCTCGACGCCCATCCCGATTGCGTCGGTTATCTGATTCGCGGCCATGGTCTCTACACATGGGGCGCGCAGATGAGCGACGCGCTGCGGCAGATCGAGGCTTTTGAATTCCTGTTTGAATGCGAGTTGAAAACCCGCAGCGTCATGAACCGCCAAGGCTGAGTTCATCTGAAACAGCCTGTTTGCCTGATGCCATGCGGCGCCCGACCGGTCTTCAAGAGCCGGACGGCGCCGCCGCTACCGAGGAATTGCCCATGAGCAGCCTGTCCGTTTATCACGTTTCCAGCCCTGAGATTCCCAATAAGGTGCTGACCCATTTCGAAGATATCGCCTCGACGCTGGCCGAGCAGGGCGTGCGTTTCGACCGCTGGCAGGCCGCCGCGAAGATTCAGCCCGGCGCCAGTCAGGAAGAGGTCATCAGCGCTTATAAAGAGCAGATCGACAAACTGATGACTGAGCGCGGTTACATTACGGTCGATGTGATCAGCCTCAACAGTGATCATCCGCAAAAAGCCGAGCTGCGCGCCAAGTTCCTCGAAGAGCACCGCCATGGCGAAGACGAAGTGCGATTTTTCGTCGCCGGTCGTGGCTTGTTTACCCTGCATATCGACGATTACGTCTATGCCGTGCTTTGCGAGAAAAATGATCTGATCTCGGTTCCCGCCGGCACCAAGCACTGGTTCGACATGGGCGAGCATCCGCATTTCGTAGCGATTCGTCTGTTCAACAACCCGGAAGGCTGGGTTGCCAATTTCACCGGCGAAGACATCGCCGGTCGTTTCCCGCGTCTGGAGGACTGAAACCGTGTCGATCAAAGCCATCCTCACCGACATCGAAGGCACCACCAGCGCGGTGAGTTTCGTCTTCGACGTACTGTTTCCCTACGCCGCCGAACACTTGCCCGACTTTGTGCGCCAGACCGCATCGCGTGCCGATGTCGCCGAACAGCTTGACGCCGTGCGCCGAGACAGCAATGAGCCGCAGGCCGATGTTGAACGGGTTGTTGAAATCCTCTTGAGCTGGATCGCTGAAGACCGCAAAGCCACGACGCTCAAGGCGTTGCAAGGCATGGTCTGGGCGCAGGGCTATCAGGCCGGGCAGTTGAAGGGGCATGTCTATCCTGATGCCGTTGAAGCGCTGCAACGTTGGCATGCGGCCGGTTATCAACTGTTTGTTTACTCGTCCGGCTCGATCCAGGCGCAGAAGCTGATCTTCGGTTGCTCCGAGGCGGGAGATCTGACACCGCTGTTCAGCGGCTATTTCGACACCACATCAGGGCCGAAGCGTGAGGCGCAGTCCTACCGCAACATTCAGCAGGCAGTGGGTGTTGAAGCCGATGAAATCCTGTTCTTGTCGGACATCGTCGAAGAGCTCGACGCTGCCCAGTCAGCCGGCATGAAAACCTGTGGCCTGGCGCGTGAAGGCGGAGAGTTGGCAGGACACGTGACGGTGGACAGCTTTACCGGGATCGAACCGGAAGCGTTCTGACCATTACACAAATCCCTGTAGGAGCTGTCGAGTGAAACGAGGCTGCGATCTTTCGATTTAGGCATGAAATCAAGATCAAAACATCGCAGCGTATCGCAGCTCCTACAAAAATCATGCGCACAAAAAACAGGCCGTGAAGCGCATGCTCCACGGCCTGTTTTTGTTTAAAGCCAATTACAGCGAGTGATAGGTCGGCAGAGCAAAACGCTGCTGGCTCTGCAGCATCGCAATTTGCGGCAGCTCGCTGGCTTGTTCGGCCAGGTCGCGGCGGATCGCGCTGATCGCCCACGACAGTTGGTCACCGGCATGCAGTTGCTGATACGAGAGGGCGCGTTTGAAGACTTTGCCGTCGCTGCTACGCAGAGTGAGCAGGATGCCACCGTCAGGACGCGGGGCAGTGCTGACTTCGTAGTTGGAGAACAGCGATGTAAATTTTTCTTGAATCAGGCTCATGTCATCAGCTCCGTATGTACTTGAATGGCAAGCATGCGGAGGTAGTTGCAGCGTTTGTGCCAGCATTGCTTCGAATAAAATCCCTTTTAAATCAACAAGTTGAAGACATTGCATTTTGCAGGCGTCGTGCAATCTGCATGAATGGCCATCGTGCATCCTGCATTTTGCGTGATTTTTCTCCGTACAACGGAACCAAACGTCCGTACCAGAATCCGCTCTTCCCCGTAGGCGCGGCGGGATACAAATCATTGCAAAAACCGCGTGTACAGCCCCGCGAGCACTGACGTACTTTCCTTCTCGACCCACGATGTAAACGCGTCGGTCGCAGTCATTACCCGATAACAAGAACAGCGGTCTGCACGTCAAGATCGAACGGGGAGCTTTCATGCGTCACGCACCAAGCGACACGATTACCTGGGGCATGATGCTCCGCAAACTGCCGATAATCGCCAAGGCCATCCCCCGGGTGGTCAAAGGCATGAAAGTGGCCAACGTTACGGATCCGACCCAAACGTGTGGCCTGGGCTGGACGTTCGAGCAGGCGACGCTGCGCAATCCCGATGGTGTGGCGTTATTGCAGGGCGACGTGGCGTTGACCTACACACAGGTCAACCAGTGGGCCAATCGCATTGCGCATTATCTGAGCGAGCAAGGTATCGGCAAAGGCGATGTGGTCGCGGTGTTCATCGAGAACCGTGCGGAATTACTGGTGACAATCCTGGCGCTGGCCAAGCTCGGCGCGGTCAGTGCGCTGCTCAACACCTCATTGATGCGCGACACGCTTGTTCACAGCATCAATCTGGTTGCGCCTGCGGCCATCGTGGTCGGGGAAGAACTGACCGCTGCCTATGCCGGCGTGCGTGATCAGGTAGCGATCGCAGCGCCCCGCACCTGGTTTGTCGCTGATCAGGACACATACAGCCACCCGGGCATCGCGCCCGAGGATTACGTCAATCTGATCAGCGCCAGTGCTGACGCCAGCAGCGATAACCCGCCGAGCAGCGCGCAAGTATTCTTCGACGATCCGTGTTTCTACATCTACACCTCCGGCACCACCGGTCTGCCCAAGGCCGGGGTTTTCAAGCACGGACGGTGGATGCGCAGTTCGGCGAGCTTCGGCATGATCGCCCTCGATATGCGCCCGGATGATGTCGTTTACTGCACCTTGCCGCTGTATCACGCCACAGGTCTGTGCGTGTGTTGGGGATCGGCGATCAACGGCGCCTCGGGTTTCGCCATCCGCCGCAAATTCAGCGCCAGCCAGTTCTGGAATGATGTGCGCCGCTATCGCGCGACCACCATCGGCTATGTTGGCGAATTGTGCCGCTACCTGGTCGAGCAACCGGTCAGCGTCGATGACAGCCGTCACGATGTGCGCAAGATGATCGGCAATGGCCTGCGTCCTGGTGCTTGGGCCGAGTTCAAATCACGTTTTGCGGTGGAGCATATCTGTGAGCTGTACGCGGCCAGCGACGGCAACATCGGTTTCACCAACATCCTCAATTTCGACAACACCGTCGGGTTTTCGCTGATGGCCTGGGAACTGGTCGCTTACGACCATGACAGTGGCGAACCGTTGCGCGGCGAAGATGGTTTCATGCGCAAGGTCGGCAAGGGCGAGCAAGGCCTGCTGCTGGCGCGGATCGACGACAAAGCGCCGCTGGACGGTTACACCGATCCGCAGAAAACCGCGCGCGTCGTCCTCCACGATGTGTTCAACAAGGGCGATCGCTTTTTCAACACCGGCGACCTGCTGCGCAACATCGGTTTCGGCCATGCTCAATTTGTTGATCGCCTCGGCGATACGTATCGCTGGAAGGGTGAAAACGTGTCGACCACCGAAGTCGAAAACCTGTTGCTGCAACATCCATTGATTGCTGAAGCTGTGGCCTACGGTGTCGAAATCCCCAACACCAACGGGCGCGCCGGAATGGCCGCCATCACTCCTGCGGAATCCTTGGCCACGCTGGATTTCGCTGAATTGCTGAGTTTCGTCCGGCAACGTATGCCGGCTTATGCCGTGCCGTTGTTCCTGCGGGTGAAAGTGAAAATGGAAACCACCGGGACCTTCAAATACCAGAAGACTCGCCTGAAAACGGAAGGCTTTGACCCCGGGCTTACGGGCGATGATCCGATCTTCGCCTGGTTGCCCGGCAGCGAAACTTACGTGCATGTCAGTGAGCAAATCCTCGCTGAAATTCAACAAGGCAAACATCGGTATTGAGCGTGGCTATCGGGACGCTCGGAAAAAACCGAGTGACAGGCACCGTCGCGCTCGGGAAACTGTCGGCTTTCCGATAGACCGAAATGGAGTGCCACATGTCTGACCAAAGCCGCCAGATGACCCCTGAGGAAGCTGCCGAATTCACCGAGCAGGTTTTCAACAAGGCGCGCGACGGTGATGCCGAGATGCTTGATCGCCTTGTCTCCGCCGGACTGCCGGTGAACCTGAAAAACAGCAAGGGCGACACCCTGTTGATGCTCGCCAGCTACTACGGCCATGTTGATGCGGTGAAGGTTCTGCTCAAACACAAAGCCGATCCGGAAATGCGTAATGGCAACGGCCAGAGCCCGATTGCCGGCGCTGCGTTCAAAGGCGATCTGGCGGTGGTCAAGGCGCTGGTCGAGGCGGGCGCCGAGATTGAAGGTTCTTCCTTCGACGGCCGCACGGCGCTGATGATGGCGGCGATGTTCAACCGCGTTGAAATCGTCGATTACCTGATCGGCCAGGGTGCTGACCCGAGAGCCAAGGACGCCAATGGCGTGACCGCGCTGGATGCGGCGCGGACCATGGGTGCAGTCGATACCACTGCGCAGCTGGAAAAGTTGTTGGCCTGATAAACGATCAAAAAATCGCAGCCTGCGGCAGCTCCTACACTTGATGCGTTCGCCAAGTGAACGCAGGACCTGTAGGAGCTGCCGAAGGCTGCGATCTTTTGCTTTTCTGCGCTATTCTTCGCGCCCGAAATTCTACTGTCACTACAGGATCCGCCCTCATGAAAGCCGCACTCGTCGAACTCATCAGCAAAATCAGCTCCGGCTGCATGGGCGAGGACGAGATCCTGAAAGTGGCCGACGAAGCCGCGCAGGCCTACGCCGATGCCAATGCTTTTCTGGCCGCCAATCCGGACATCAACTACGACGACACATTCCCGATCCCGCTGGGTGAGTGGGTAGTGGTCGGCAGCCTGCCGGAAACTGTGCTGTTCCAGGCCGATACCTATGTCGATCTGTTCGCACAAATCGTTGCTTCGTTTGGCCCCGGCGTGGATTTCAACCTCAAGCCCAAACAACTGGCCAAGACCGAAGCACTGACCGCACTCAACCGCATCCAGGTGCAGATGAGCAGCCTGAACAAGGAAAACGGCGGTTACACGTTGATGAACTTCAGCCAGTTGCTCGACGATGAATTGCAAATGGTCCTGGTCTACGGCAACGACGTGCCCCGCGTGCTGGAGTTGTGCGCCGAGGTCGGCATCGCCGCTGCGCCGGCACTGGAAGCCTTGAAGGTCGCTGTTCACGTCTGAACGCAATAAAAGGGAACCCTGCGCGCGACCGTCTATCCTAAAAGTGCATGCCACTATTCTGGAGCGACACCATGGGTTCCACGTTCAACGGTCTGATTGGCCTGATCATCCTTGCCCTCGATATCTGGGCCATCATCAATGTGCTCAAAAGCGGCGCCTCCACCGGGATGAAAATCGTCTGGGTGTTGCTGATTATCCTCCTGCCGGTGCTGGGCCTGATCATCTGGGCTATTGCCGGGCCACGGGGTAACGTCCGGATCTGAGCTGATTTTCGATCACACGGTCATCCCTGTGGGAGCGAGCCTGCTCGCGAAGACGTTGTGTCAGTCGCCATCACCGGCAACTGATACTCCGCTTTCGCGAGCAGGCTCGCTCCCACAGTGGTTTGCGCTGGTAAAAAACAACCGGAGGTTCGACCTGTCATCTTCGGCAACGTAGAATGCGCGCCTTTCCCGGGCAATCGTCCCCACGATGGCGCCCGCGCATTTATCGGAGCACTTGACCATGACCGTTACCAAGACCAGCGAGTACCTGGAAACCCTCTACGAAGGCTACGGCCAGCGTTTTCGCATGGAAAAACTGCTGCACGAAGTGCGCACCGAACACCAGCATCTGGTGATCTTCCAGAACCCGCGCATGGGCCGGGTGATGGCGCTGGACGGCGTGATCCAGACCACCGAAGCCGACGAATTCATCTACCACGAAATGCTCACCCACGTGCCGATCCTTGCCCACGGCACCGCCAAGCGCGTGCTGATCATTGGCGGCGGTGACGGCGGCATGTTGCGCGAAGTGACCAAGCACGCCGGCGTCGAACACATCACCATGGTCGAAATCGACGGCACCGTGGTCGACATGTGCAAGGAATTCCTGCCGAACCATTCCGCCGGTGCCTACGATGATCCGCGCCTGAACCTGGTGATCGATGACGGCATGCGTTTCGTCGCCACCACCACTGAAAAATTCGACGTGATCATCTCCGACTCCACCGACCCGATCGGCCCGGGCGAAGTGCTGTTCTCGGAGAACTTCTACCAGGCGTGCCACCGCTGCCTGAACGAAGGCGGCATCCTCGTGACTCAGAACGGCACGCCGTTCATGCAAATCGACGAAGTCAAAACCACCGCCGGTCGCCTGCGCAGCCTGTTCCCGGACTGGCACTTCTACCAGGCCGCCGTGCCGACCTACATCGGCGGCTCGATGACCTTCGCCTGGGGCTCGACCAACCCGGCCTACCGCAAGCTCAGCCGTGAAACCCTGCAACAGCGCTTCATCGGCAGCGGCATCGTCACCCGTTACTACAATCCGGAAATCCACATCGGCGCGTTCGCCTTGCCGCAATACGTGCTGCAAGCGGTCAACAAGCCAAGCAACGACTGATCACTCTGAAGTCGCTCTGCAAGGGAGCTTTTGTGGCGAGGGGATCTATCCCCGTTGGGATGCGCAGCATCCGTGAACCGGCCTGCGCGGTGTCTCCGTTAAACCGCAATGGACGGCATTACGACTGCTGCGCAGCCGAACGGGGATAAATCCCCTCGCCACAGAGTCCGCCCTATCGATCGGATGGTTATTTTCACCGTTGGCGGCTGTAATCCTTTTGAACCAACTATCGCGGAAAAAAGTCGAGATAGAGGTAAGCCCATTTACGGGTTGATCGAGGAGGCACTGATGCAAAAGTGGAAAGTCACTTTCGTGGATGATCACGGCGAAATTGTTGATGAAGTCTTCGAACGTGAGGAATGCCCGTCCGATGATGAAGCCGCGCGGCTGATCAAGGAGCGGCTTCTTCCGGTCGCCGCCCAGCTGGATCTCAACGATCTGGAAGGGCGCACCGCCGATGCCGGGGTGAAAAACCTCAAGACCCAGAACGGCATCGAAATCCTCAGCATCACCCCTGTCTGAACACTTCCTGTCATCTCGTAAACCAGGCCTTGGCAGCGGCGCTCTCTTGGGGCTACTCTGCAAGCGAGATCAGCGAATGGATCGCTAAGGTCTGGTCTTGTCAGCTACATGCTTGTTTCCCGCGCGCAACCACGTTGCCGTAGTACTTAGGCCAAAAGGCCCGGGGCGGGAATACGGAAAGTCTATCCATCAATCGAGGGGGACGATTCATGAGCACAGCCTATCAAGAAGACATCAGCAGCAACGTTCTGCGCCGCATGAAAGAAGGCGGCTTCGATTTTTCCCGGTTCCATCCCATCGAGTTCTACGCGATTTTCCCGGACGAGGAGCGGGCGCGCAGGGCAGCAGGCAAATTTCGCGGTGAATCCATCAATGCCCAGGTCAGTGCGCGCGACGACGGCGCCTGGTCGCTGGAATTGAGCAAAGTGATGTACGCAACCTATGACGACATCGGCGATTTCGAGCAAGGCTTTTCTGCCGTGGTCGAACCGCTGGGCGGCATTATCGAGGGTTGGGGCGTGAAGCAGGAGGTGCGCAATCGTTACCGGTTGAATTGATATTGCGCATTGTTTGTCGGGCAACGGCTGACCTTCGGGTCGGCCGTTGTCGTTTCTGGCTTCTGCACATCGCAGTGGCAAAACCCTGAAACAAGAATCCAGGGCAAAAAAAAGCCACCGGAGAGGGTGGCTAAAAGGGAAGACGCGTATGCAATAAAGTCCCGTCGGGACGGGGCTGCCAAGGCAGTTCAGATCAGTTGAGCTGTCTACTTCGCGGCGGCTTGCCGGGGAAGTTTTGCAGCGAATGCGCGGATTATCCGCAGTCGCGGCCGGGCAGTGAAATCAACTCTGACTATGCTGGTGATAGGCGATGCAGTGCGTCGCAATGAAGCGGGGGCAATCGGGCCGGGGCATTTGCCGCACAGGAATGGTGCGCAGCGTTCGGCGTGGATCTACAACCGATTGAAATCAAAGCGTTTATGCCGATGGCACGGGCCTTGCGAAGGCCTGTATGTCCGGAGTGACAAGGAGTACGGCATGATCCGCACCTATTTTGACGAGATGTACGATGCCGGCGGCCTGGTCCGCCCGCATTACCGGGAATTTGCCCGCTGGCTGGCCGAGACGCCCGACGAGCTGCTCGCGCAGCGCCGCCGCGAGGCCGATCTGTTGTTTCACCGGGCCGGGATCACCTTCACGCTCTATGGCGACGAGCAGGGCACCGAGCGCCTGATTCCGTTCGACACCATTCCCCGCAGCATTCCGGCCAGTGAATGGCGGATTGTCGAGCGCGGCTGCATCCAGCGGGTCAAGGCGTTGAATATGTTTCTCGCCGACCTCTACCACGAGCAGCGCATCATCAAGGCCGGGATTATTCCCGCCGAACAGGTGCTGGCCAACGAGCAATACCAATTGGCGATGCAAGGTCTGGATCTGCACCGCGATATCTATTCGCACATCTCCGGCGTCGATCTGGTGCGCGATGGCGATGGCACTTATTACGTTCTCGAAGACAACCTGCGCACACCCAGTGGCGTCAGCTACATGCTCGAAGACCGCAAGATGATGATGCGCCTGTTCCCCGAACTGTTCGCCGCCCAGCGCATTGCCCCGATCGATCACTATCCCAATCTGCTGCTCGACACTCTCAAAAGCTCGAGCCCGATCGACAATCCCAGCGTGGTGGTGCTGACGCCGGGACGCTTCAACAGCGCGTTCTTCGAACATGCGTTTCTGGCGCGGGAAATGGGCGTTGAACTGGTGGAAGGCGCAGATCTGTTCGTGCGTGACGACAAGGTGTTCATGCGCACCACCGATGGCCCGAAAGCGGTCGACGTGATCTATCGCCGCCTCGACGATGCCTTCCTCGATCCTCTGGCATTCAACCCGGACTCGATGCTCGGTGTGCCGGGGCTGCTGTCGTCCTATCGCTCCGGCAACGTGGTGCTGGCCAACGCCATCGGCACCGGTGTGGCCGACGATAAATCGGTGTACCCGTTTGTCACCGACATGATCCGTTTCTACCTCGACGAAGAACCGATTCTGAAAAACGTGCCGACCTGGCAATGCCGCAACCCGTCCGAACTGTCCCACGTGTTGGCCAATCTTGCGGATTTGGTCGTCAAGGAAACCCAGGGCTCCGGCGGTTACGGGATGCTGGTCGGACCGGCCGCGACGACGGCGGAAATCGATGCCTTTCGCGAGCGCATCAAAGCCAAACCCCATGCCTACATTGCGCAGCCGACGCTGTCGCTGTCGACCTGTCCGACCTTTGTCGAAAACGGCATCGCGCCGCGCCATATCGACTTGCGTCCGTTCGTGCTGTCCGGCCGCGAAACCCGTGTGGTGCCTGGCGGTTTGACCCGTGTCGCGTTGCGTGAAGGCTCCCTGGTGGTGAACTCCTCCCAGGGCGGCGGGACCAAGGACACCTGGGTAGTCGAGGATTGAAGGAAGCTTGCCATGTTAAGTAGAACTGCCTCGGATCTGTACTGGATGTCGCGTTACCTGGAGCGTGCGGAGAATCTCGCGCGCATGCTCGACATCAGTTATTCGCTGTCGCTGATGCCGCAGGACGGGCGCGGCGACGGTCTGCACGAACTCGCCATGCCGTTGCTGATCACCGGCACCTTGGACGATTACCTTGAACGCCACGGCGACCTGCACGCAGAGCGCCTGCTGCATTTCTTCGCACTGGATGCGGCCAACCCGGCCAGTATCTACAGCTGCCTTTTTGCAGCGCGGGCCAGTGCCCATGCCGTGCGCGGGCGAATCACTGCGGACATGTGGGAAAACATCAACGCGACCTGGCTGGAAATTCGTGGCATCGCCGAGCAGGGCCTGAGTCGTTATGGCATGAGCCGTTTCTGCGAATGGATCAAGGAGCGTTCGCACCTGTTTCGCGGCGCCTCTTACGGCACGATCATGCGCAACGACGCGTTTCGCTTTATTCGTCTGGGCACGTTTATCGAGCGCGCGGACAACACGCTGCGCCTGCTTGATGCCCGTTACGAAATGGCCGGCGATCAGGCCGAAGCAGTCAGCGACGGCACGGCGCACGCCTATTACCAATGGAGTGCGCTGCTGCGCGCCTTGTCCTCATTCGAGGCCTACACCGAAATCTACCGCGACGCGCCCGGCGCCCGGCATGTCGCCGAATTGCTGCTGTTGCGCGCCGATGTGCCGCGTTCGCTGCGTGCCTGTACAGAAGAGATTGACCAGATCCTCGCGCAACTGCCCGGCGCCAACGGCCGCCCGGCACAACGCCTGGCGGCGGAAATGGACGCGCGCCTGCGTTACACCGGCATCAACGAAATTCTCGAAGAAGGCCTGCACGCCTGGCTGACCGAATTCATCCCGCTGGTGCGCCAGTTGGGCAACGCCATTCACAGTTCCTATCTGGAGGCTGCATGAGACTTTCCATAAGCCACGAGACCACCTATCACTACGAAGATCAGGTGCGCGCGAGCATCCAGTACCTGCGCCTGACACCCCACGACAGCGAGCGTCAGCATGTCCTCAGTTGGCAACTCGACCTGCCGCGTCCGGTGCGTGCGCAGCTCGATCCGTTTGGCAACATCCTGCATGTGCTGACCATGGACGAGCCCCACGAAGCGATCATCATTGGCGCCCGGGGTCAGGTCGATATCGACGAATTGCGCGAGGCCGAACATGAGAGCCAGTCGGCGCTGCCGTTCCTGCGCTTCACGCGCCTGACCGAAGCCGACGAAGCCTTGCGCGAGTTTGCCGCGAAGAACTGCAAGCAACGGCGTGATCGCACCGCGCTGATCGACTTGATGCACGGTCTGAATCAGCACATGAGCTACACGCCGGGCTCCACCGAAGTCGACACCAGCGCCGCCGAAGCTTTCGCCGGTCGGGCCGGGGTCTGTCAGGATCATGCCCACGCCTTTCTAGCCTGCGCGCGCAGTCTCGGCGTGCCGTCGCGTTACGTGTCGGGTTATCTGTACAGCGAAGATTGCGAGCATCTCGCCAGTCATGCCTGGGCGGAAGCGTGGCTGGATGACGCTTGGTACAGCTTCGACGTGACCAACCAGCTGGCGCGCCCGGAGCGACACCTGAAGCTGGCGGTGGGCCTGGATTATCTCGATGCCTGCCCGGTCCGTGGCATGCGCCGGGGCGGTGGCTGCGAGCAGATGCATGCGAAGGTGTTCGTCTCGCCGACGCCGGTTATTTCCGTGCAGCAGCAATAGCTCGACGCACGCAAAAATCATGTGGGAGCGAGCCTGCTCGCGAAAGCGGTTCATCAGCCAGCCAATCAGCGTCTGACACTCAGCCTTCGCGAGCAGGCTCGCTCCCACAAGGGGACTGCATCAAGGCTTGGCTTTGCGCCCGGCCATATGCTTGAGATAGCCCACCAGCATTTCAAGATCTGTATCCGGCAATACCTCAGCAGAAAACCCCGGCATCTTCGCCTGCGGCCACTGACGCAAACTCTGCGGATCGCGGATGTAGCGCTTCAAGAAATTCGCCCCGAAATACTCGGTCGGGCTATACGGAATATTCAGATCCGGACCGAACTGCGCGTCTCCGGCACCATTCAACCGATGACAGGCCAGGCAATTTTTCTGAAACAGGGCAAAACCCTGGTTCACCGGATCATCGGCCTTCAAGGCAGGATCGGGCAGCAGGGCAGGAAAGCGTTGGGCCACCGGCGCCATCAGCTTGATACTGGCGACTTCGAACGGCCACTGCTCGGGGCTGATATTGCCCGCCTGCGGATCGGTCCAGACCAGATAGAACGGCCCGGCGCTGTGCTTGCCGGCTGACAGCGGTGGCCACGGCTGCGCCGGATCCTCGATCGCCAGCCATGCCCGCGCGCCGTCCTTGTTCAGCAATGGCGCAGCGGCCAGCTCTGCGGCAAAGCCGTCCAGCGCCACCGCTTGCAAGTGATCCTCCGGCTTGACCCCCTTCAGCAATGCGGCCAGAGGCACAGCCTGATAAGTCATGTCCTTCTTGTAGGAAACATCATTGTTGATCGTGAGAGTTTGCAGCTGAGGATGTTTGAGCAGCTCTTCGGTCTGCCAGGTGCGGCTGTTTGCGCCCAACTGCAGATCCAGTTGTGCGGCAGCCAAGGGCAAGCTCAGTAGCAAGGCACCGAGCGCAATGAGGGTTTTCAAATGATCGCCGTCCATGTCGTGGTAGTGCGCAAAGGTTGGCACAACCGCGCTGGCCCGGGTAGCGGGCCAGTCACATTTTCAACGGCGACATACAGCACGCGACGTTTGAATCAGCCGATGACCTTGGTCAGATTCGGCAAGATCAACAACAGCGTCGTGGCGAAAAGAATGAGTCCTGCTTGACGTACTTTCGGTTGTTTGAACATGGCTTGACCGCCTTTATTGTTATTTCCTGATGCGTGCCTGACTGCATTTCCCTGACGGCACGCGTTGCACTTCCTGTTGAAGCACGCCCGTCTCGGCAAAACCCGACGACGATGGCGTACATGTTCACCTTAGAGCCCGCGTCACTCTTCGCTTAGATCCATTTCATATGGGGATCTTGAAAAAAGCTTTTAAAACGGCATGAGGCGTATTGCCAGCTTCTTTGCCGCCCGCTGGCTAGACAACTCGACGACCTGAACCGGTTCACCTGAGGTCCGATGACCGTCCGTCTGAGCGTGTGCGTCAAGCGCTTTGAGCAATGTGGTCATTGCTTGCCAGTCGGCGCAGGGCGAAAGTGAAGTGACAATAAATCAGGTTCGAGGACGTCATGACTGAAGCTTTGATTTTCGATGCGTTACGCACTCCGCGTGGCAAAGGCAAGACCGATGGCGCGCTGCACAGCGTGAAGCCGGTCAACCTGGTGGCGGGTTTGCTGAGCGCTTTGCAGGCGCGCACCGCGCTGGATACCAGTCAGGTCGATGACGTCGTCCTCGGCTGCGTCACGCCGATCGGCGATCAAGGTTCGGACATCGCCAAGACGGCGGTGCAAGTGGCCGACTGGGACGTCAGCGTCGCCGGTGTGCAGATCAACCGTTTCTGCGCTTCGGGTCTGGAAGCGGTGAATCTTGGCGCGATGAAAGTGCGCTCGGGTTTCGAGGATCTGGTGGTGGTTGGCGGCGTCGAGTCGATGTCGCGGGTGCCAATGGGCAGCGATGGCGGCGCCTGGGCACTGGACCCGCAGACCAACCTGCACAGCCATTTCACCCCGCAAGGCGTCGGCGCCGATCTGATCGCCACCCTCGAAGGCTTCAGCCGGCAGGATGTCGATGCCTACGCACTGCACTCCCAGCAAAAAGCCGCACGAGCGCGGGCCGACGGCTCGTTCAACAAGTCGCTGGTGCCGGTGCAGGATCAGAACGGCATCATCCTGCTTGACCACGATGAGTTCATCCGCGCCGAGTCTACCCTCGAGGGCCTGGGCAAGCTCAAGCCGAGTTTCGAAATGATCGGGCAAATGGGCTTCGACGCCACGGCGTTGCGGGTCTACAGCCATGTCGAGCGGATCAACCACGTGCACACGCCGGGCAACAGTTCCGGGATTGTCGACGGTGCGGCGCTGATGCTCATCGGCTCCGAAGCCAAGGGCCGCGCGCTGGGGCTGCAGCCACGCGCGCGTATCGTCGCCACGGCCGTCACCAGCACAGATCCGACCATCATGCTCACCGGCCCAGCGCCGGCGACCCGCAAAGCCTTGGCCAAGGCCGGACTGCGCGTGGAGGACATCGATCTGTTCGAGGTCAACGAAGCGTTTGCTTCGGTGGTGTTGAAATTCATCAAGGACATGGCCGTCGACCCGGGCAAGGTCAACGTCAACGGCGGCTCGATCGCCATGGGCCACCCGCTGGGCGCCACCGGTTGCGCGATCCTCGGCACCCTGCTTGATGAACTGGAAGCGCGCAACTTGCGCTACGGCCTGGCGACGCTGTGTGTCGGCGGCGGCATGGGCATTGCCACCATCATCGAACGCCTCTGAGCCCCGACTTCAAGGAACCCTGTTATGAGCGAAGCCATTCGTTACGAAAAAGGCCAGGACGCTATCGTCGTGCTGACCATGGACATGCCGGGCCAGAGCGCCAACACCATGAACGCCGTGTATCGCGAGGCCATGGCCGCTTGCGTTGCTCGTTTGTCAGCGGAGAAGGACAGCATCGCCGGAGTGATCATCACCTCCGCGAAGAAAACCTTTTTTGCCGGCGGCGACCTCAATGAATTGATCAAGGTCGGCAAACCCGAAGCCAAAGCTTTCTACGACATGGTGCTGACCCTCAAGGCGCAATTGCGCAGCCTGGAAACCCTCGGCAAACCGGTGGTCGCGGCGATCAACGGCGCTGCGTTGGGCGGCGGCTGGGAGATCTGTCTGGCCTGCCACCACCGCATTGCTGTTGATGACGCCTCGGTGCAACTCGGTCTTCCGGAAGTGACCCTGGGCCTGTTGCCGGGCGGCGGCGGGGTGGTGCGCATGGTGCGCATGCTCGGTATCGAAAAAGCCCTGCCGTACTTGCTTGAAGGCAAGAAGGTGCGCCCGCAACAGGCGCTGCGGGCCGGGCTGATTGATGACCTGGCAGCGAATCGCGATGAGCTGCTGGCCAAGGCGCGCGCGTGGATTCTCGCCAATCCGACGGCAGTGCAGCGCTGGGACGTGAAGGGTTACCAGATTCCTGGCGGCACGCCATCGAGCCCGAAAGTGGCGCAGATGCTGGCGATTGCGCCGTCGATCCTGCGCGCGAAAACTCAAGGCACCCTGCCGGCGCCGGAGAAGATTCTATGCGCGGCGGTGGAGGGCGCTCAGGTCGATTTCGACACCGCGCACCTGATCGAAACCCGCTACTTCACCGAGCTGACGACCGGGCAGATTTCGAAAAACCTGATCGGCACGTTCTGGTTCCAGTTGAACGAAATCAACGCCGGCGGTTCCAGGCCGCAAGGTTTTGCGCCCTATAAAACCCGGAAAGTCGGTGTGCTCGGCGCCGGAATGATGGGCGCGGGCATCGCGTTTGTCAGCGCTTCGGCCGGTATCGAAGTCGTCCTCAAGGACATCAATCTCGCTGCTGCCGAGAAAGGTAAGGCGCATTCAGCTTCGCTGCTGGATAAAAAAGTTGCCCGTGGCCAGCTGACTGTCGAGCAGCGCGAGGCGGTGCTGGCGCGCATCGTTGCGAGCGAAAGCGATGCCGATCTGGCCGGTTGCGATCTGATCATCGAAGCGGTGTTCGAGGATCGCCAGCTCAAAGCCAAGGTATCTGCCGCCGCGCAACAGGTGGTGGGTGGCGACGCTGTCATCGCCTCCAACACATCGACCCTGCCGATCACCGGCCTGGCGACGGCCGTGCCCGATCAAAGCAAATTCATCGGCCTGCATTTCTTCAGTCCGGTGGAAAAAATGCCGCTGGTGGAAATCATCAAGGGCGCGCAGACCAGCGACGAAACTCTCGCTCGCGGTTTCGACTTCGTTCTGCAAATCAAGAAAACTCCGATCGTGGTCAATGACAGTCGCGGCTTCTTTACCTCGCGGGTTTTCGGCACATTCACCAACGAGGGCATCGCCATGCTCGGCGAGGGTGTCAGTGCGCCGATGATCGAGACCGAAGCGCGCAAGGCCGGGATGCCGGTCGGGCCGCTGGCAATCTCCGACGAAGTTTCCCTCAGCCTGATGAGCCATATCCGTCAACAGACGGCCAAGGACCTACAGGCTGAAGGGAAACCGCTGATTGAGCACCCGGCCTTCGCCGTGATTGACTTGATGCTCAATGAATTCAAGCGACCGGGCAAAGCTGCCGGAGGCGGTTTTTATGAGTATCCAGCGGGCTCGCAGAAGCATTTGTGGCCGGAGCTGAAAGCGCGCTTCGAGAAGGCCGACGGACAGATCTCTGCGAAGGATGTGCGTGATCGTCTGTTGTTTGTGCAGGCCATCGAAACCGTGCGTTGCGTGGAGGAGGGCGTGCTGACCTCGACGGCGGATGCCAACGTCGGTTCCATCTTCGGCATCGGTTTCGCCGCGTGGACCGGCGGGGCGCTGCAGTTCATCAACCAGTATGGCCTGGAGGACTTCATCGCCCGCGCGCAGTATCTGGCCGAGCAATACGGCGAGCGTTTTACCCCGCCAGCGCTGCTGCTGGACAAAGCGGCGAAAGGTGAAATGTTCTAGGGCTGGCGAGCATTTCGGGGCTTGCCTTGGCCGGGTGTTTCAGGGCAGGCTCTGGGGTGTTCATTATTCCCATCACGTGTCAGGTATTTTTTATGTCGCTGCGCATCTGCATTCTCGAAACCGACATCCTGCGGCCCGAATTGATTGACCAATATCAGGGCTATGGGCAGATGTTCCAGCGCCTGTTCTCGCAGCAACCGATCGCCGCTGATTTCACTGTCTATAACGTGGTGAAAGGGGATTACCCAAGTGACGACGAGACTTTCGATGCGTACCTGGTCACTGGCAGCAAGGCCGATTCGTTCGGCACGGATCCGTGGATCCAGACCCTCAAGACCTACCTTTTGAATCGCTACGAACGCGGCGACAAACTGCTCGGCGTGTGCTTCGGCCACCAATTGCTGGCGCTACTGCTTGGTGGCAAGAGTGAGCGTGCGTCCCAAGGCTGGGGCGTCGGCACTCACAGCTATCAGCTGGCAGCTAAGGCACCGTGGATGAGCCCGGCGCGCGAAGAGCTGACACTGCTGATCAGTCATCAGGATCAGGTAACCGAGCTTCCGGAAAACGCCACGGTCATCGCCTCCAGCGATTTCTGCCCGTTCGCGGCGTATCACATCAACGATCAAGTGCTGTGCTTCCAGGGTCACCCGGAATTCATTCACGATTACTCCCGCGCGCTGCTCGATCTGCGCCAGGAAGCGCTGGGCCCGCAGATTTACAGCAAAGGCATGGCCAGCCTTGAGCAGGAACATCATGGCGCTACGGTTGCGGAGTGGATGATGCGGTTCGTGGCGCACAAGCCAGAAGCTGCTCAACGCTAAAAGGCTCTGCTCCCACAATCCCTGTGGGAGCGAGCCTGCTCGCGAATCTCCGGGGCAACGCGGTCCCGGCTACAGCCACCCGGACCGCTTGAAGCTCGCCCACAAACTCACACACCCCACCGCAATAAACCCCAGCACTGCAAAATAACCGTAGTGCCAGGTCAACTCGGGCATGTTCTGGAAATTCATCCCGTAGATCCCCGCTACCGCAGTCGGGAACGCCAGAATCGCCGCCCACGCTGCAAACTTGCGCTGCACCACGCTCTGCCGTGATGCCTCAAGCAACACGCCAATCTCGATGGTCTGGCTGGCAATGTCCGCCAGCGTGGTCAGGTCTTCCATCTGCCGCGTTACATGAATCTGCACATCGCGAAAGTATGGGCGCATGTTCTTGTCGATGAACGGGAAACTGAGCTTTTGCAGCTCCTCGCCGATCTCCACCATCGGTGCCGCGTACCGACGCAAGCGCACCACATCGCGGCGCAGACCGTGCAGCTTCTGGATGTCGCGCTCGTTGAGCGCGCTGCACAGCACATTGCGCTCCAGCTCATCGATCTCGGCGTGGATCGCTTCGCCCACCGGCTGATAGTTTTCGATAACGAAATCGAGCAGCGCATACAGGACGAAATCTTCCCCGTGCTCGAGCAACAGCGGACGCGCCTCACAGCGTTGACGCACATAGGCGTACGACGCGGAATGGCCGTTGCGTGCGGTAATGATGTAACCCCTGCCGGCGAAGATATGCGTTTCGATGAATTGCAAAAAGCCGTTTTCGCGAACCGGTGAGTAGGTGACGATAAACAGAGCGTCACCAAAGGTTTCCAGTTTTGGTCGGCTGTGTTTTTCCAGCGCGTCTTCGATGGCCAGTTCATGCAGGTTGAACTGTCGTTGCAGGTTGGATAATTCCTGTGCGTCCGGTTCTTCCAGACCGATCCAGACGAAATGGCCGGGTTTGGCGGCCCAGGCAGCACCTTCGTCCAGCGCAATATTGGTGACTTTCTTACCCTCGCTGTACACCGCAGCAGCAACAACTCGACCCATGGTGGTGATTCACTTCTTCTTGGCAGATGGCAGGGAAACTAGGCTTCAGCTTAGCCGTGTCGCTGCTTGAGAGTCAGTGAAACTTCTACAGTTCACCCGGCAAAAGAAAACCCGCACGGGGCGGGTTTGGTTTCACGCGGCTTGCAGTTGCCGATCCATCGACTCGATGCACTCGCGCATCTGCTCGCGGCATCGCTCGATGAGCATGGGCATGTCGTCCATGGTCATTCCGACTGTAGGAATCGCCGGCAAGGAACGTATGAGAACGTTGCCGCTGCGCCAGCGATTCAGGCGCATGTGTTTGATATAGCTGCTCACGCACACCGGAACGATCGGCACGCCGGCGGCAATTGCCATCTGGAACGCGCCTTTCTTGAACGGCAACAAATCTTCACCGAGGTTGCGGGTGCCCTCCGGGAATACCCAGATCGAGGTGTCTTCGTTCTGCAAGGTGTGGGTCGTCGTCAGCATCGACTGCCGCGCCTTGTGCGCATTGCCACGGTCGATCAACACATTGCCGGCCAGCCAGAACAACTGGCCGAACAACGGCACCCACTTCAGGCTTTTCTTGCCGATACACACGGTGCGGCGGGGGACGACATTGCCGAACACGAACAGATCGTAGTTAGACTGATGGTTGGCAATGATCACGCAACTGTCGGGCTTGTTCATCAAGCCGTTGACCTCGGACCTGACCCGCAAACGCAAGATACACATCGCCGGCAAAGCGTAGAGGCGGGCGCACAGTCGACTGTTGTCCGGGTTGAACGGGCGGCACAATCCAAGGATCACGCCGAGCACGCCGGCCAGAATAAAGTGCAGGCCCATCAACAACATACGAAACACAAACAGCATTTTTGCAGGCCCACCGGGACAAAAGGTGGCGCAGTGTACGGATGTGCACTGTTTTCGGCAATTGCCGCTATAGAGTCCGGAGATGGCCGATGTTTAAGCGCATGTTTCAGCATTGCCTGTCAGGCGCGTCCTAGAGCTTTCAGCGAATCTTCAACGCTGAACGTAAGAAAAAGCCCGACCAAGGTCGGGCTATTCTCTTACCGGCAGATTTTGGACGAGTCAGCCCAGATGTTGCTGATCCTGCAGGATCGCGTCGTCGAGAGTGTCCAGCAGTTGCTTGCGCACTTTGAGCTTGGTGTTCTTGTGCGCCAGCATGTTGATCTTGTTCAACTGACGCGCGGCAGCCAGCGCGGCGCCCTGCAATTCTTCGGCAGTGACGACTTTGTCGAGGAAGCCCGCATCAACGGCACTTTGCGGATCGAACATCTCGCCATTGATTACCGAGCGATGGAAAGCCGAACGCCGCAAGCGGTCGCGTGCCAGCTCAATACCGGCGTGGTGCATGGTCATGCCAATCTGCACTTCGTTCAGGCCGATGCTGTACGGGCCATCGACACCGATGCGGTAATCGGCGGACAACAGCAGGAAAGCGCCCTTGGCCACGGCGTGCCCCGGGCAAGCAACGATCACCGGGAACGGGTGAGAGAGCAGGCGGCGGGCCAGGGTCGAACCGGCCGTCACCAGCGCAACGGCTTCTTTCGGGCCGGCGGTCATCACCTTGAGGTCATAACCACCGGAGAGAATCCCCGGCTGCCCGGTAATGATCACCACGGCGCGATCCGCCACCGCCTGATCCAGCGCCGCATTAAACGCCGCAATCACGTCCGGAGAAATCGCGTTGACCTTGCCATTGTTCAGGGTCAGGGTCGCGATACCGTCTTCGAGGTGGTAGGCAATCAACTCGCTCATGACGCTATTCCTTATTAGAAAGATGGGCAGACGTTACCCACCGCCGCAGGCCAGGTAAAGCGCCGTGACTGACCTGCCAGTCACCGTTTTGCGCTTCGGCCAGCGCGCCACGCGTGTTGCCCCCTATAAAGGAAGCGCGTCGATAACCTGAGATTGGCGGGTTTGCCATCGCTCCTCTCGGATGAAAGCATCGCGCTCTCTTAAGCGCATGAAAATTCTGAAAAAAAGTTTGCCATCGGAAAAGCTTTCGACTACATTAGCGCGCCTCGACAGACAGAACATGTCTGCAGAGATACGGTGAAGTGTCCGAGTGGCTTAAGGAGCACGCCTGGAAAGTGTGTATACAGGAAACTGTATCGAGAGTTCGAATCTCTCCTTCACCGCCAAATTTGAAACGACTAAACCCCTGAAAACTTAGAGTTTTCAGGGGTTTTGCGTTTCTGAAAGCCAAAAAAGTGAATATCAAAAATAACCCGACTCAGTGTCGGTTTGTTTGTGCCTTGGATGGATGCGCCAAGCGCACAGCTCCCTTGAGCCCTTCACCTTTTCTCGCCAAGAATATCCGTGCTGATATAGCGGTGTCCCAATTCTGGTACTCGGAAAAGAGCACTGACTGCTGGAAACGGAAAAGTCGCTCTTCCTCACACAACTCGCAGAATTCGCCTACAACCGTGCGTTGAGTCTCTCGTTATCCTGATGCAGTACCAGTCTGCAGCGATCCCATCAGGAAATACGTTTTCCGCAGAAAGCAGGCTTTCTCCTCGTAATTGCGGTTTGACCCAGTTGCCCTATTATCGCGGTATCATGATCTAATACCATGAACAACAAACAGCTCGGCACGCTTAAACTATTTTTTCAAGGCCGGTCCCAAATAACTTGGAGTGGGTTCGTATGGAATCCCTCTTCGGCGCAGTAGGCGCCCAGACCATCGAAGGCAGCGGTTCTATAGTGCGTTTTGAATTGAACGGTGTGGTCGTGACGTTTCACCGGCCCCACCCAGACAAAGAAGCGAAGCCCTATCAGGTGCGCGACGCTCGGGCTTTCCTTGAGCAAGCAGGAGTCATCCCGTGAATGTAATGAACTACAACGGCTATGCCGCCCGGATTGAATACAGCGACGAAGACGGCCTCTTTGTCGGCCACATCGCCGGTATCAAGGACGTCGTTGGATTCCATGGAGAGTCGGTGGCAGAACTGCGAAACGCGTTTCAGGAGGCCGTGACTGATTATCTCGAAACCTGCGCCAGGCTCGGTCGCGAACCGCAGAAACCCTATTCGGGAAATCTGAGCCTGCGTTTGGCACCAGCGCTGCATGCAACTGTCGCTGTAAAGGCGCAGCTTGCTCACAAGAGCATCAATCAATGGGTTGCAGACGTGCTCGATCGTGAAGTCCACGCGTAGCCGCGAAACCCAATTTCGGCAGCAGTTGTACAAAACCCTGTCACCCGTCGAAATCTCCTACACGTCTCATTGACCCCCGAACCGTCCCGAGTTTACTGTATGTGCATACAGTAAACTCACTATCAGGTTCGTATCATGAGCGTCACCATCCTCGGCCCTTTGTCAGGCGCGGGCGAACAGCTTGCGCTGTATTCGTTTCGGATTCCCGCCGGTTTTCCTTCGCCGGCGGCTGATCACATTGAAAAGCACATCTCTCTGGACGAGGTTTTTGATATTCGTGCACCGCACGTTTATCTGGCGAAGATCGAAGGCGAGAGCATGCAGGACGCCGGGATATTTTGCGGTGATCTGGTGATCGTCGACCGCAGCTTGAATGCCGAGCACGGCGATATCGTCATCGCCGGTCTCAACTCCGAACCTGTCTGCAAGCGCCTGCACATGCGCGATAACACGATCATTCTTCTTTCGGCCAACAGCAAATACCCGCCTCGCTATGTGATGGAAGGGGATGAGCTGGTGATCTGGGGCGTGGTGACTTACAGCGTGCGCGACCATGGCAAACCGTGAGCAGGTCTTCGCGCTGATCGATTGCAACAGCTTCTATGCCAGCTGTGAGCGAGTTTTCCGGCCCGATCTGGCGAAGACGCCGATTGTCGTGCTGAGCAATAACGATGGCTGCGTGATCGCGCGCAGCTACGATGCCAAACCTTTTGTGAAAATGGGCGCGCCGTACTTTCAGATTCGTGATGATCTGCGCCGCCACGGCATTCAGGTGTTCAGCAGTAATTACGCGTTGTACGGCGACATGAGCGAACGGGTGATGACGATCATCGAATCCATGGTGCCGGCGGTCGAGGTTTACAGCATTGATGAGGCGTTCGCCGATCTCAGCGGCATTCCTGGGGACCTGACAGGTTTTGGCCGAACCATTCGCTCTGCCGTTTATAAGCGCACCGGCATCCCGGTCGGCGTCGGCATCGCCCCCACGAAAACGCTGGCCAAGCTCGCCAACCACACCGCGAAACGCCTGCAAGCGCATACCGGCGGCGTGGTCGACATCTGCGATCCGTCCAAACGCGACTGGGTGCTGCGCAATACCGATGTCGGTGAAGTGTGGGGCGTCGGACGGCGGATGAAAGCTCATCTGGAAAGCATGCAAATCAGAAGTGCGATGGACCTGGCGAAGGCCGATCCGTGGACACTGCGGCGCAAGTTCAGCGTGGTGATCGAGAAGACCGCGCGCGAACTGGGCGGCACATCCTGTCTGGAACTGTCGGAAACAGAACCGCCGAAGCAGGAAATTTGCAGCAGCCGCATGTTTGGCAACCGTTTGACTACCATCGAGCCGATCAAGGAAGCCGTTGCTACTTATGTGCATCGAGCGGCGGAAAAGCTGCGTGCGCAGAGTTCGCTGTGCAAAAAGATCCGCGTGAGTATCCGCACCGGCATGTTCAATCCGGAAGAGGCGAAGTACGCCAATGGCGCGCTGATCGAGTTGCCTTATCCGACCAATGATGTGCGATTGCTGAGCAAGGTGGCGAGCGAGGCGGTTGATCGATTGTTCCGGCCGGGCTTCAAGTACAGCAAGGCTGAAGTGTTATTGATGGATCTTCGGCAGCCCGGAGAGTTTACCGAAGACTTGTTTGCCCAGTCGCAACCGCAGACGGCGGAGAAGGTGATGGGGGTGCTCGACCAGATCAATCAGCGCTGGGGGCATGGAACGTTGCGAGCGGGGAGTGTGCCGGCGGATCCGGCCTGGGGCATGCGGCGGGAGATGATGAGTTCGAGTTTTACGACGAAGCTGGATCAATTGTGGGTGGTTAAATCCAATTGAGGCACGGGCCAGATCTGGTGCCGCGTTACAATCGCCGCCTTCACTTTTGCAGTAAAAGGACGACTTTCATGATCATTTCCACCACTCATTCCGTCGAGGGGCGGCAGATCACGGCCTATCTGGACATCGTCAGCGCCGAGTCTGTGCAGGGCGTCAACGTGATCCGCGATATGTTTGCGGGCATGCGCGACTTTTTTGGCGGGCGTT
Source organism: Pseudomonas sp. LW8 (assembly GCF_041956865.1). Lineage (NCBI taxonomy): Bacteria > Pseudomonadati > Pseudomonadota > Gammaproteobacteria > Pseudomonadales > Pseudomonadaceae > Pseudomonas > Pseudomonas sp. LW8. Next base: position 1,771,156 of record NZ_CP168138.1, read on the forward strand.
CGCAGACGTTGGAGCGGGCTCTTAAAGAAGCACGTATTCAGGCCACCGACGAACTGAAGGATCGGGCGCGGGCATTGCAGGCTGACGCGGTGGTCGGCGTGGACTTCGAGATCAGCATGCCGGCAGGCAAGGGCGGCATGGTAGTGGTGTTCGTCACCGGAACTGCTGTCAAGCTGCGCTGATTATTGTGTTCAAGGCAAAGCCCACTCGCACAACGAGTGGGCTTTTTCGCGTCAATCAGCCTTGAGGTTTGAGCAACACAGCACCTCTTGCGTCATAGGTCAGCGGTGTCCCGTCAGTCTGCGCCGATGGCGCTGGCTCGCTGGGATGGTAGACGACGCCCGGCTGCAGAAGCGGTTTGTCCGGGTATTTGATGGTGATTTCACCCGAGGCGATCTTTTCCTTGAGTTTTTCCGCGCCGGCCTTGCCGGCAGCGATCTGCTCGTCCGTGAGTTTTACGACTGGCATGTTCGGGAATCCATTGATCTGCATGTTCTCTCCTTGAGAATCATTTGTAGGAATAAGGGCAGCGGCCGTTCGATGGAAATCTTTAGCGAATGATCGTTCACGACGCTTTTTTCCATTCGTCGGTGATCAGCCTTTCTGAACGGCAAGTCCAGTAGTGACCAGCTAGTCTCAAAAGCGCTGAGGGGCGATATTTTCCAGGCAAAACTGTTTTGTCGGTGTCGACCCGGTTGCGTAGGGGAGAGTCTATGTCAGGTCCATTTATCGAAGATGATGGCGCTGAGTTTTCATTCAACAACTGTGTGCGCTGCGGTCAATCGGAGTATCAGTCGGGGTTTGGCGAGGATCCGGTGAGCATCGGCAAAATCAAATCCACGGCCCCAAAAGGGCCGAAAGCGAAATTCCTGCCCAAGGTCACGGCAAGGACCAGAAAGTGATTTCATCCTGCACCCCGTCACTGAACGGGGTTTTTTATGTGCGCAAGAATAGGGGTTTGAAATCTCTGGCAGGCATTGACATTAATGTCGGTTTTTTTTCACAAACTTTTCACGTTGGCCAACGTAGTGTGAAGCCATCCGTTAGAAAGCAAGTCTCCAGCCCGTCTCCCCAGCGGGCTTTTTTTTGCCCGGCATAAAACCTTTTCCACGATTGCGGTCCAATCGACGCTGCCGCCCGCGTCTGGACTTTCCTGGGCCGAGCGCATTAAATCCCGCTCCTTTTCGTCATCCCGTTTATTTGAGGTTTTCGTCATGCGTTTAACACTGCCTGCTCTGGTTCTTGGCCTTCTGGTTGCTCAAGGTGCGATGGCTGCCGGTGATGGCACCGCGGCGCTGGGCGGTGGCCTGGGTGGCGCGCTGGGTAACGTGGTCGGTCAGAAAATGGGCGGCAGCACCGGCGCCGTAATTGGCGCTGGCGTTGCGGGCGCAGCGGGCAGCGCAGTCGCAGCACGCAAGGGTAGCCGCACCAAAGCGGCGATCGGCGGCGGTGTCGGTGCAGCCGGTGGTTCGGTGATCGGCAACAGCTTGGGCGGCCGCAACGGCGCCACCATCGGTGCAGGTCTGGGCGGCGCGGCCGGCGGCGCAGTCGGCAGCAACCTGGGCAAAGGTCACAAGCGCCACTGAGACTGATGGCCTGTCAGAAAAAGCCCGACTCGATGTCGGGCTTTTTCATGGCTGAACGTTTCGTCCGAAATCATCTCCAATCTGCATACGCCCCGCTTGGGCGGACTGTCCCGATTCGGGAACTGCGAGGTTCATATGCGATTGTCATTATCTGCACTGTTTTTTGGCTTGGTCGTGGCGCAGGGCGCGATGGCGGCCGGAGACGGCACCGCTGCCGTAGGCGGTGGTCTCGGCGGTGCGCTGGGTAATGTGGTTGGCGGACAACTTGGCGGCAGCACGGGCGCAGCGGTCGGCGCAGGTGTTGGCGGCGCGGCGGGCAGTGCCGTCGGCGCGAACAAACGCAACCGCACCGAAGCCGCGATTGGCGGCGGTCTTGGCGCAGCAGGCGGCTCGGTCGTCGGCAACAGCCTCGGCGGCTCCACCGGCTCCGCCATTGGCGCGGGCCTGGGCGGCGCAGCAGGCGGCGCGGTAGGTAACAATCTTGGCGACGACGACGGCGGATCTCATTCCGGCGGCCACAAGCACAAGAACAAACACAAAAATAAACATCGCTGATTGATCAACGAAAACCCGGCCTGGCGCCGGGTTTTTTGTGTCTGGCCGTCAGGCGGAGGAACGATTGGCGATAGGGCTTTTCGAAAGTGATACATCCCACACGCTCAAGAGGTGCGCCATGACTCCCGAAACCGAAGGCAAAGAAGAGAAGGGCCCGAGTGGATTGCCGTTTATCAATGATCCGGGGAATGAAGATCCCGGCTCGCTGATGGATGATGCGACGGTGCCGTTGAATGATGCGGATGAGGCGGATATGGAGTATGAGGAGGATGGGGATGAGCAGTGAGAGTGTTCTTGGTGAATGGAGATTTTGAATATTGGTTTAAAGGGCCTGAGTCCACAGGCCCTCTTTGTGGTCGTGTTTAGGTCGTTTCTTTCGAGTCGGCCCAGATATATAGATTACTTATGGCTGAAATTTTTTTGATTTTTTTTAGATTGATGTATTCGGCGAATTCTTTTTCGATAGTTTCTTCGTTGCAATACTTTCTATGCTTAGATGGTCGTTCACAAGCAAAGTTGTATAAGCGCCAAGTGTCGAATCCATTGATTTCACCATTAGGTCCATAGTCAAAATCTACGGTTCCTGTCGATAGATTGATGCGGCAGCCAATGCCGTGCAATTCATATTTAACGCCTCGAGTGACTCTCCCGCATCGCTTGATCGCCTTGGTATACCAGAGCTTTCGAATATCTCGAGTGCCAAATTTTCTTTCAAGTATCAACGTGCTGGAATCTACCATGGAGATAAAATCATTTATCAGGGTCTCCAGATTTTCACTTTGATCACTCATCTTCTTCTCCGGTGCTCCAATCTGTCGAAGCCTACATTATTTGCTGACTCTAATATATCTTCAATGCTTCTTAGAGATCCTTCGTACGCTTTCAGATTTGTTATGAGTTTAATCGTCACATTGGTCGAAGTTTGTCGTGCAGCTGCTGCGCGGTGGTGTCCATCCAGAATATATAAACTGCCGTTATGTTCTAGAACGTCAATGGGGCGTACTGAATTGAATCCGTCACGCATTTTGTCCTTATACCCATCTACTGTCCTAGTTGAGGTCTTACCCGCGATTGCATGTACTCGTTTCAGAGTGTTTGGATCTATATTGTGAGCAATGGCCGGTAGGTCCGGCTCCCCCTCATCAACCTTAACCCTATCACTCGCCCCCGGCACCTCACACCTAGGCTTATTCGGCGGAGGGCAGTTGGACGTCAACCCCAACGGATCCACCCACCCCGTCGGATTCGGCACGTACTGGTACTGATTCAACCCACCCGCGAGCTTCACCGGGTCCGGCGTCAAATACCGCCCCAATCTCGGGTCGTAATACCGATGGCGGTTGTAATGCAGCCCACTTTCAACATCGAAATACTGCCCCTGAAAACGCAGCGGTTGGTCGAGGTAGTCTTCGCCGGCGAGGGTGACGGCGGCGACTTTGCCGTAGGCGTCGTATTGCGCGGACCAGACGATTTCGCCGCTGTAGTCGGTGAGTTCCTGCGGGGTGCCGAGGTGGTCGAGTTGGTAGTAGAACGGGCAGGCTTTTTTCGGGCCTTTGCCGTCGAGCATCGCCAACGGGCGGAAGGTGCCGGGTTCGTAGAGGAAGCTGCGGTATTGCGTGGCGCTGCTTTCGGCGACGAGGTGTTCGCCTTGCCAGAAGAACTCGGTGACGGCGCCGTCGATTGTTTTGCGGATGCGGCGACCGAAGGCGTCGTATTGATAAGTGGCGGTCTGGCCGTCGGGGCGGGTCAGGCCGATCAGGCGGTGCTGGCAGTCGTAGCGGTATTCGGTGACCAGGGTCTGGCCGTGGCCTCGGCGTTCGCGGATCAGGTTGCCGAAGGCGTCGTAGTCGTAATGGCGGTCGCCTTGCATCAGCAGGCGGTTGCCCTTGATCTGCGCGGGACCGGGGCGGTCCTGCATCAGCAGGTTGCCCGCCGGGTCGTGGGCGAAGGATTCGGGCAGTTCGTCGCGTGAGTGACGTACGCGGATCAACCGGTCGAGGGCGTCGTAGCCATAAGTACGCTGGCCGTGGCGGCTGTCGGCAATGTGCTCGAGATTGCCGTTGGCGCTGTAGGCATAATCGCGGCGGTACAGCGAGGCGTGGCGATGGCCTACAGCGTGGGCGAGCAAGCGGCCCTGATCGTCGTAGGAGTATTCGCTGAGCAGCAAACCTTGCTGGCGTTGCTGTTCGCGACCGGACTGATACACATGCCGGGTCAGCGGCGTGCCGTTGAGGTCGATGGCTGACAGCGCACCGCCCTTGGCGTAGTGATAATCGAGCTTGCTGTTGTCCGGCAGACGCAGGCGTTTGAGCTGACCGCAGGCGTCATAGGCGTAGCGCAAGGTGCCCCAGCCCTGATGCTCGGTGATCAGCCGGTCCTGACGGTCATACTCGAAGGCCAGCGGATGGTTTTGCCCGTCATCAACGGCAACCAAGCGCCCGAGGCGATCATAGTCGTAGCGGACTTTGAGCCCATCGGGCAGGGTTTTGACCAGCAAACGCCCGGCCTTGTCGCGCTCATAGTGGGTGACCAGACTGGGGCCGAAATCACCAAACTCGGTCTTCTCCAGCAAATGACCATTGAGGTCGTAGACGTAAGCCGTGCGCCGCCCATCAAACCCGGTTTCCTGTCGGATCAATCCGGTCGGCGTGTAATCCAGTCGGTATTTTTCGCCCGATTCGTTTTCAATTTCGGTCAGCAACAGCCGCGCATGGTCATAGCGGTACTGCACGCGGGTGCCGTCGGGGTTGATCCGCCGCGAGACCAGATGCAGGTCGTCGTCATATTCGTAGCGGGTGATGCGCCCGAGCTCGTCGCGCTCAGCGGTGATCTGGCCGTAGGCGCCGTAGCTGTAGGCGCGCGTGCTTCCCGTAGGAGAAGTCGTCAGGATCAGTCGGCCGGCCGCGTCCCACTGCTGACGACTGACAACACCAAATTCGTCATGGGTGGTAATCCGCCGTCCCAGCGCATCGTAGGAAAAGCGCCGCACGCCGCCATCGGGCAGGGTTTCTTCGATGAGCTGGCCGAGCTCGTTCCACACCCAACGGTGGCGGCTGCTGTCCGGATAACGCAGCGACAGCAATTGCCCGCGCAGGTTGTAGTAGTAATGGGTGACCTGGCCGGCGGGATCGACCGCTTCGGTGACGGCGCCTTCAGCGTTGCGCCGATAGATCCACACCGCATCACCACGGCAACGCTTGTAGAGAAAGCCGTTGCGGTACTCGTAGGACGTTGGTGCATCGTCCGGCGGAATCAGCGCGATCAGCCGTCCGACCTCGTCGTAGCGGTATTCGGTAACCGCGCCCAACGCATCCTGCTCGGCGATCAAGCGCCCCTGCTGGTCATAGGCCTTGAGCTGCTCGCCACCATCGGCCGCGACCTGCCGTACCAGCCGCGCGCGCTCGTCGTGGACGTAGACTTCTTCGGTGCCGTCGACGTAATGCACGGTCACGCTGGCGTCTTCATCGTTCCAGACGTAACGGGTGTTCATCTGCGAGAACGACGCCCAGTGCCTCACACAGCGGGCGGCTTTGCCCTCGCGCTGCCACTCCCAGAAGAAGCTCGCACCGCCGGTCAACTGGCGCTGGAGGATGACGTGGTGGTCGTCGTAGTCGTAGCGCTCGCTGTCGCCGACCGCGTTGGTCGCGATCAGCAGGCGTTGCCGGGCATCGAAGCTGTAGGTGGCGAGGTTTTGCTCGGTGATCCACTCGCCCTGGACGAACACCTGATAATCGATCGCCACCAGTTGCGCGCGGTCATAACGCAACAGCAGGGCGCGGCCGGCGCCGTTGTCCAGACGCTGAATGCGGTCGGAGCGATCGCGTTGCAGGGTCAGACGATTGCCGTAGACATCGCTGATCGCCGTCAGCCGGCCGGCGCGAAAGTGGTAGAACCGCGCGCTGTCGCCGGCCAACGCCAGGATCAATTCTTCCGGCTCAGCACCGAGAAAAATCGCCGCCCGCGACAGGCTGTTGTGGATCGCCGGGCGCGCGACATTGGGCAGGGGAAAACGGGTGCGGCGGTTTTCGTGGTCGATCCAGATCACGCCATCGCCGTCGAAGGCCAGGCGATGGGCCAGCGTGTGGCTCCAGCCGAAACCCAGGCCGATGTCGATCTCGACTGCGCTGCTGCGGTACAAGCGGGTGAACTCGAAGGGCAGCACGCCATCAAGCACCGCGTCGGTCAGGGTCAGCAGTTCTTCGCCGGTGACCATCGACACCGGGCAGCCGTTTTTGCAGGTATTGGGGACGCAGTCGGCGGCATCGCCGTTGGGGTTTTTCGCTTGATCGGGGACGTCGTCGTGGGGCTCGTGGCGCTCAAGGCGCGCCATGCCCTGGGATTTTTCCCGCGCGAGCGGCGCCGGATTCGGCACGCGGAGCACCACCGCGTCGGCCTGACGAATGTTCAGCGGAATCGATGGCGTCGGCTTCAGCTCCACTTCGCGGGCATGGAACATCAGCGGCTTCAGCGTGCTCGCGTGCTGTTTGAGTTCCGGTGTCGAAGTCAGCTCAGCCAGACGCAAGGCTGAGGCGGCCAGCCACTCCCGCGCCCTTGGCGATTTGATCTTCGCCAGGACCTTGCTGCTCAAACGCAGCGATACGCCGGCACCGCCCGCCACGCGCATCAACAGGAAGCTGATCAGCAACTCGGTGCGAACTTCGGCCACCACCTCGGCGAGGTATTGCGGCGGCAGCATTTTTAGCCAACTGGTGAACGCGGCCAGATGAATGAACAACAACGGCTCGTCGCTGAGCATCAACAAGGCGTTGGCGATCGCTTCGTTTGAAGCGGCAAGCAGCGCCTCGAGTTCGACTTCGCTCAGGTATTCGAGGAGCTTTGCGCTGTGCTCCTGCAGATCGGCAAGTAGGGCGAACAGCTGTTGAATGTCATCCCAGACGCCATTCAGGGCTTTTTCCAGGCCGCGCCAATCGGCCCGCTGCAACTGCCCGTAACGATCAAGAAAACCGGCGCTGGAAAACTCCGTCCACTGCGGCTGGAAGCCTGTCCATTCGCTGCGCAGCCAGCCTTCAAGGCCGGCAATGACCCCTTCATATGAGGCATACAGGGCGCGGACATGGGCGGAGGAAACGTTGGGAAAGAAGGTGACGCGATAGCGCTGGCCGCGCATGCAATCGGTCACCTCGAGGATCCCGCTCGGGCCAATGGTGTAGCGCTTTGGTTCGCCGAAGGTCAGCACGCCGTCGACGTCGCTGAGCAGCGGTTCGAGGGTCACCGGGGTGTCGCCGATCGGCACGAAGCGCGCTGCTTCAAACAGATGCACCAGGGTCAGCGGCCCGCTGGCCGGACACATGACCACCGATGAGCTGACAGGTGCGCGCGAAGTGATCGGCGCGCTCAGTTGTACGTCATTGCCAACCTTGAACACCTGCTCGATGTCCAGCGCCGTCCCGGTCCAGAACTGCTCGGCCCAGGCGTCGTAGTTGTTCAGGCACAGGCGGAACTCGTCGATCAGCGCTTCAAAATCTGGCTGCTTCGGATTCAGGGCGGCCACCACCAGCAGTCCGATGCTGTTGTTCAGGGCCAGGAGCTGATCGGGTTGAAACATTCGCAGTCGCTCGCGCAGATGAAGAAACGGGAGCGCGGACTTTGCGGGGGATCAAAAAGGAAAGAAGTCGGGGAAGTAGGCAGTGTCTGTAGGAGTTTTCGCTAAATGCGAAAAGGCGTCGATGGCATTGCCCGTTGCTCAATGTCCATCGGCCTCGCTATGCTGCTGAACCCATTAATCAGATCCGCGTTGCGGCACGTTGCCTGTCGCCCGGGATGTCTTTGTTAACGGATCCGATGATGAATGCACCGCTGAAGACGTTCGGCCCGATCAAGGCCGTGATTTTCGATATGGACGGTTTGCTGCTCGACACCGAGGGCATTTACACCGAGGTCACCTCGCTGATTGCCGGGCGCTACGGGAAAACCTTCGACTGGAGCGTCAAGCAGAACATCATTGGTCGCGGTGCCAATGATCTGGCCAACTACGTGGTGCAGGCGTTGGAGTTACCGATCACTCCGGAAGAATTTCTGCAGATCCGCGAGCCGCTGATGCGCGAGCGTTTCCCCAAGGCGCAAGCGATGCCGGGGGCCGAAGCGCTGGTGCGTCACCTCAAGGCGCACAACATCCCGATCGCAGTCGGCACCAGTTCGTCGCGCCAGTCGTTCGGGCAGAAAACCACCTTGCACCGTGAGTGGTTTGCGCTGTTCGATTTCATCGTCACGGCGGACGATCCGGAAGTCGGCGCGGCCAAACCGGCGCCGGATATCTTCCTCACCGCCGCCCGGCGCCTGGGCATCGCGCCCGGGGATTGTCTGGTGTTCGAGGATTCGCCGTTCGGCGTCACCGCCGCGAAAGCGGCAGGCATGACCGCAATCGCCATCCCCGACGCAGCGATGGCTGATGAGAAATATGCTCACGCTGACGGCATTATCCGCTCGCTGAAAGCATTTATGCCCAGCGCCTTTGGCTTGCCGACGCTGGAACTGGCTTGACCGTCCGCACAAAAACGCCGTCCTTCTTGTAAAGAAGGGCGGCGTTTTTCTTGCCGGTCTGTCAGGCGCCGAAACCACCGTCGATGGTCAGGCTGGCACCGGTGATGTAACCGGCTTCCGGCCCGGCCAGGTAGGCGACGAAGCTGGCGATTTCATCGGCGGTGCCGTAACGACCGACGGCCATCAGCGGGATCAGGCTGTCGGCGAATTCGCCATGGGCCGGGTTCATATCGGTGTCGACCGGCCCAGGTTGCACGTTGTTGATGGTGATGCCGCGAGGGCCGAGATCGCGGGCAAGGCCTTTGGTCAGGCCGACCAGTGCCGATTTGCTCATCGCGTAGACACCGCCACCGCCGAAGGGCATGCGGTCGGCGTTGGTGCTGCCGATGTTGATGATCCGCGAGCCTTCGCCCATGTGTTTCGCCGCTTCCTGCGAAGCGATGAACACGCTGCGCACGTTGATGGCCAGGGTCTGATCGAAGTCTTCGAGTTTGAAGTCTTCCAGCGGCGCGATGGCCAGTACGCCGGCGTTGTTGACCAGAATGTCCAGGCGTCCAAACGCTTCGACGGTGGCGCTGACGGCGTGGCGAATCGCGCTGGCATCGGCGCTGTCTGCCTTGATCGCCAAGGCTTTACCGCCGTTGCCGGTGATGCTGTTCTGCAGTTCTTCAGCTTTGGCGGCGGAGCTGACGTAGGTGAAAGCGACAGCGGCGCCTTCAGCGGCCAGACGTTTGACGATGGCCGCGCCGATGCCGCGCGAACCGCCTTGAATCAGAGCGACTTTGCCGCTGAGGTGTTGAGTGGTCATGTTCGATCTCCAAGTGTTCAAGGCGGAATGCCTTGGTGTTGGTGCCGAGTATCGGCCTGGCATCGACAACCGTGTAGACCATGATTGCTATAGTCTGTGTAAACCAGAAGTTTATAGTGGCGATCATGGAAACGTTCAGCAGTATCGAATGCTTTGTGCGCAGCGCCGAAGTCGGCAGCTTTGCCGAAGCCGCGCGACGCTTGAGCCTGACCCCGGCGGCGGTGGGCAAGAGCGTGGCGAAACTGGAGGCGCGGCTTGGCGTGCGGCTGTTCCAGCGTAGTACCCGCAGCCTGACGTTGACCGAAGCGGGGCAGCTGTTTTTGAATGAAGTCGGCGCCAGCCTGACCACCATCCAGAATGCCGTGGCCAATCTGGCCAGTGCCGGCGGGCAACCGGCCGGCACGCTGAAAGTCAGCATGGGCACGGTGTTCGGTCGTCTGTATATCGTGCCGCTGCTCGGTGAGTTCTTGCGGCGCTATCCGGCGATCAACCCGGACTGGCATTTCGATAACCGCCAGGTCGACCTGATCGGGCAGGGCTTCGACGCAGCGATTGGCGGCGGCTTTGAACTGCCACAAGGCGTGGTTGCGCGCAGGCTGACACCGGCGCATCGGGTGTTGGTGGCATCAGAGGACTATCTGCAAAAACATGCGCCGATCAGCCATCCCGATGACCTTAGGCAACACGACGGCATTCTGATTCGCTCACCGCAGACCGGGCGCGTGCGTTCCTGGCAACTGACTCACCGCGATCAGCAACACAGTCCGCTGACATTGCGGACGCGGATGACCATGAGTGATTCCGAGGCGGCGTGCGCGACGGCGATGCAAGGTTTGGGCATTGCGCTGGTGAGCATGCCGTTTGCGGTGCCGTATCTTCAGGCAGGGACGTTACAGCGAGTGCTGCCGGACTGGTTTGTCGATGACGGCAACATTTCGATCTATTACGCCGAGCACAAATTGTTGCCGGGCAAGACCCGGGCGTTTGTGGATTTCGTGATTGAACAGTTTGCTGAGCAGGGGTTGGCGCGGCGGTTTAGTGCTAGTTGAGTAGGGCTTGGGACCGAGTCGTTTGCATTCGCGAGCAGGCTCGCTCCCACAGGGAGACGCGGTGCAAATGTGGGAGCGAGCCTGCTCGCGAAAAGGGCAACTCGGTCTATCGAGCAAAGCGCTCCGCCCAACCAACAATGTTCTTCGGCCGTGGCGTCGCATAAGTGCGCACCTTGGACGTCGACAACTTCAAACGCACCAGCGACTCGGCAATCGTCACCGCCGCTGTCACGCCATCCACCACCGGCACGCCGGTGCGCCGGCGGATCTGCTCGTCCAGCCCGGCCATACCGCCGCAGCCCAGGCAAATCACCTCTGCCTTGTCCTGGGTCACCGCCAGTTCGGCCTGCTGCACGATCGCTTCCAGTGCGCGCTGCGGTTCATGTTCCAGCTCCAGAACCGCCAGACCACTGGCGCGCACCGAGGCACAGCGATCCCACAAGCCGGACAATTTCAGCCGATCCTCGATCAGCGGCACGGTGCGATCCAGCGTGGTCACCACCGAGTAGGCATGGCCGAGAAACATCGCGGTGCTGGCCGCCGCGTCAGTGATATCTACCACTGGCACGTTGAGCAGTTCCTGCAAACCTTCGCGGCCATGTTCGCCGTAGCCGGCCTGGATCACCGCATCGAAGGGTTGATCGTAAGACATCACTCGATCCATAACGGCGATGGCGGCCAGGTAGCTTTCGAAATTGCCTTCAATCGATTCGGCGCCGAAGTACGGCGTCAGGCCGACGATTTCGGTACCGGGCGAAGCGACGGCCTGCGCCGAGCGGGCGATGGCGTCGGTGATGGATTCGGTGGTGTTGACGTTGACCACGAGAATACGCATGGAAAATCCTTATTGCGGGCAGTGGTGCGGCCCGAAAACCGGGCCGCGAAGGGATCAGTGGCTGACGTTATCCACAGCGATGCATTCACCGCTGACTTCGGCGTAATGGGTCTGGCGCTTGGCGATGATCAGGTAAAGCATGCCGGCGATGCCGGCACCGATCAGCCAGGAGAACGGCGAGACGCTGTGGAAACCGGGCACCAATGCCAGGACGATGGCGATCAGCGCCGCAGGAATAAACGCCGCCACCGCGCGGAAATTGATGCCGCGGCTGTAGTAATAAGCGCCGTTGGGGTCTTCGCTGTAGAGCTGCGGCACATTGATCCGGCCTTTGCGGATCAGCCAGTAGTCGACCATGATCACCCCGTACAGCGGGCCGAGCAGGGCGCCGAGGCCCGACAGGAAATACACGATCACCAGCGGGCTGTTGTAGAGGTTCCACGGCAGGATGAGCACGGCGATGGTCGCGCTGATCAATCCGGCGCGGCGGAAGGTCAGGTACTTCGGCGCCAGGTTGCTGAGGACGAACGCCGGGGCGACGAAGTTGGCCATGATGTTCACCGCAACGGTGACGATCAGAAAAGCCAGGCAGCCGAGCACCAGAAAGAACGTGTTGGGGATCGAAGCGATGATCTCGGTCGGGCTTTCGATGATCCGCCCGTTGATCTGGAACTGCGCGCCACAGAGCAGCACGGTAATCGCGGCGAATACCAGAATGTTCACCGGCAAGCCCCAGAAATTTCCTACCTTGATGGTTTTGCGGCACGGCGAAGAACGGGCGAAGTCGCAGAAATTGAGGATCAGCGTGCCGTAGATCGCCAGCCACAACGCGCCACCAGCAAAAATGTTGCGCCACATCTCGCCCCCGGTCAGCGGCTCGCGGATCGACCAGGCAATGGTCGCGTTGGCCTGGAAGTACATCCACCCGGCGAGCGCAGCTACGGTCAGCAGAATCACCGGCCCGGCAAATGCCTCGTAACGGCGCACCATCTCCATGCCGTAGGCGAGGATCGCCAGTTGCACCAGCCAGATTGCTACAAAGCACACCCAGCCCAGACTGGACAGGCCCAGAATTGAGTCGTGATCGTATTCGGCAAAGCCGGGATGGACGGCGGTCAGCAGGACGCGGAATACCACCGAGGCGAGGTACGTCTGAATACCGAACCAGGCGATGGCGATAACCGCCCTGATCAATGCAGGAATTTGCGCACCGTGGATGCCGAAACTGATCCGGCTGATCACCGGGAACGGCACCCCGGTTTTCTGTCCCATGTACCCGGACAGGTTCATGAAGAAGTACACCAGCGCCGCGCCGATCCCCAGCGACAACAGAATCTGCCAGCCGCCCAGACCCAGTGCATACAAGCCGATGGCGAACGAGTAGTTGGCGATGTTGTGCACGTCATTCGTCCACAGGGCGAAGATGCTGTACCGGCCCCAACGTCGGCCTTCGGCTTTGGTCGGCGCCAGATCGCTGTTGTGCAGACGCGGGCTCAGTTGCAGCGGCTCGCTCAGTCCGTCATCGGGTAACGGTTGATCGAGCGTGGAGGAGGGCAGATTCAGCGCGATGTTATTCGAAAGACTTGTACGCATTCCGGCAGGCTCCTGACGTTCACTCCCGCGATGACTGTGCATGAGCGCTCAGGCTCGACAAATCTTCGTCGCGACGGTGAAGGCATCACTGGTTACGGGGCATCTGCAGCCTGTACGGCATAGGGCGCTTCAGGCTTGCGGATCGAAAGTGAGCATGTTTTGCGGTTTTGTATACAAAACATGTATGCGATAAAGCCAGATTTATGCCAGTTATGAATCTATGGGCAGCCACGTTCATTTCGAATAGTTATCGATGCAGCATAAGTCGCTGAAAAACCGGCGATATAAATTGATCGATTGGACAGGAATTTTTTTCAGGGGAGGGAGTTTGCAGAGGGGCTAGCAGATGGGGATTCTGCTGGGGAGTGTAACTTTTCAGGGCGTCAGAACTGAAAGTGCACACATAAATGGCACCGATGGTGACAACCTTGTGTACACCTTTTGCGTGCCTGGCACATATCAATGTGGGAGCGAGCCTGCTCGCGAATGCGGTGGATCAGGCAACTGAAACGTTGACTGGAACTGCGCTTTCGCGAGCAGGCTCGCTCCCACAGGTCTTTCTATAAATGGGGGATCAGACCTTGCTCTTGCTGATGATATTCCCCGCATGCAACCCGCATTCTTTCTGCGTGGCTTCTTCCCACCACCAGCGGCCTTCACGCTCGTGCTGGTTCGGCAGCACCGGGCGGGTGCAGGGTTCGCAGCCGATGCTGATGAAGCCGCGTTCGTGCAGGCTGTTGTAGGGCAGTTCGAGCATGCGGATGTAACCCCAGATCTCCTCGCTGGTCATCTGCGCCAACGGGTTGAACTTGTACAGGGTGCGTTCCGGTGTCGAGAACGCCGTGTCGATTTCCAGCACCGCCACAGCGCTGCGGGTGCCCGGGCTCTGGTCGCGGCGCTGGCCGGTGGCCCAGGCTTTGACGTCGGACAGCTTACGGCGCAGCGGCTCGATCTTGCGGATACCGCAGCATTCGCCGTGGCCGTCCTTGTAGAAACTGAACAGGCCTTTTTCCTTCACGAACGGTTCGAGTTTCGTGTAGTCCGGCGAGACGATTTCAATATCGATCTTGTAGTGCTCGCGCACCTGCTCGATGAAACGGTAAGTCTCCGGATGCAGGCGGCCGGTGTCGAGGCTGAAGACTTTGACGTTCTTGTTCAGCTTCCACGCCATGTCCACCAGCACCACGTCCTCGGCGCCGCTGAAAGATATCCACAAGTCATCGCCGAACTCGGCGAAGGCGAGCTTGAGGATGTCCTGGGCGGATTTGTTGGCATAGGTCGTGGCGAGTTCCACGACGTCGAACGTTGGGCTCATCAGGTCGGCTTCCTACAGGTCAGTGGCGCTCGGGCGCTCTATAGGGGGCCGATGGTAACAAAAAGCTGCCGCGGCCGGGGCGTCCTCTGCGTTGCGCGCCTCGGGTGCAGACGCTAGAGTTCGGCCTCGCTTGACTCAAATAATCACTATAAACGGGAGTGTCTTGTGGAAATTGCTTGCCTGGATCTTGAAGGGGTACTGGTACCGGAAATCTGGATCGCCTTCGCCGAAAAAACCGGAATCGACGCCCTCAAGGCCACCACCCGGGACATTCCCGATTACGACGTATTGATGAAGCAGCGTTTGCGCATCCTCGACGAGCACGGCCTCAAGCTCTCGGATATTCAGGAAGTGATCGCCACGCTCAAACCGCTGGACGGCGCGGTGGAGTTCGTCAACTGGCTGCGCGAGCGCTTTCAGGTGGTGATTCTCTCGGACACCTTTTATGAGTTTTCACAGCCACTGATGCGCCAGCTGGGCTTCCCGACTCTGCTTTGCCATCGCTTGATCACTGACGAAAGCGGGCGGGTGACCAGCTATCAACTGCGTCAGAAAGATCCCAAGCGTCAGTCGGTGCTGGCGTTCAAGAGCCTGTACTACCGGGTGATCGCGGCGGGGGATTCGTACAACGACACGACCATGCTCGGCGAGGCGGATGCGGGGATTCTGTTTCATGCGCCGGACAACGTGATTCGCGAGTTTCCGCAGTTCCCGGCGGTGCATACGTTTGAAGAGCTGAAGCAGGAATTTCTCAAGGCCTCTAATAGAGAGCTGAGTTTGTAGTCGTCTAGAAGGACGTCTTCGCGAGCAGGCTCGCTCCCACAAGAAAATGCATTGATGATCGTTCCCACGCTCGGCGTGGGAATGCCTCAACGGACGCTCCGCGTTCGGCTTTGGATGGGACGCGGAGCGTCCCGGGCTGCATTCCCACGCGGAGCGTGGGAACGATCATTCCTCAGAGGTTTTGCAGGGTTTCCAAGAGAATTCTGACTTTGGTCATCGACTCCTGATATTCCGCCTGCCAGTCCGAATCGGCGACGATCCCGCCGCCGCCCCAGCAGCACACCTGGCCATCCTTGACCAACAGACTGCGAATAGCGATGGAGCTGTCCATCTCACCGCGCACGTCCAGGTACAGCAACGATCCGCAATACAAACCGCGCCGGGTCGGCTCCAGCTCGTCGATGATCTGCATCGCCCGTATCTTCGGTGCGCCGGTGATCGAGCCGCCGGGGAAACTGCCGGCGATCAGGTCGAGCGCATCACGATCCGCCGCCAGTTCACCGGTCACGCTGCTGACCAGATGATGCACATTCGGATAGCTCTCCAGACTGAATAGCTCCGGCACGCGCACCGAGCCGATGCGGCAGGTGCGCCCGAGGTCGTTGCGCAGCAGGTCGACGATCATCAGGTTTTCCGCGCGATCCTTGGGGCTGGCCAGCAGTTCGGCGGCATTGGCGGCGTCTTCGGCTGGAGTCACGCCGCGAGGGCGAGTGCCCTTGATCGGTCGGGTTTCGACCTGACGCTGGCTGACTCTGACGAAACGTTCCGGTGACAGACTCAGCACCGCACCGCCGTCGGGCAGGCTTTGGAACCCGGAGAACGGCGTCGGGCAGGCCTGACGCAAAGCGCAGTAAGCCAGCCACGGATCGCCCTGGCATTCAGCACGAAAGCGTTGCGCGAAGTTGACCTGATAACAGTCGCCAGCCTGGATATAGTCCTGAATGCGTTCGAACGCCTGACGGTAATCGTCGGCCGAAATATCAGCGGCCATCGGGGCGCTCAGTTTGAAGGGCGCCAGCGCGTCAACTTGAGGCTGAGTGAACAGCGCGACCAATCGCTGCCGTTCACTGTCGACAAGCGAGGGATGAAAGACCAGTTGGCTGGTTTGCGCGTGGTGATCACTGATCAGCGCCCAGTCGTACAGGCCAAAACGCGCATCGGGCAGTTGCAGGTCATCCAGCGCCTGACTCGGCAGGTTTTCCAGATGCCGGCCGAAGTCGTAGCTCAAATAACCGATCAGTCCGCCGGCGAACGGCAATTGGTACCCGGCAGGCAATTGTGCTTCGCCCAAGCGGCTGAGATTGTCACGCAGGCGCTGGAGGAAATGCGCGCCGCTCTCGTCCGGCAACACCGCCAGTTGTTCCAGCGGCCAAGCGCTGAGCAAGTCATAACGGCCGCGTTCAGCGCTCGGCCGGCCGCTGTCGAGCAGCACGGCGCCGGGTGCGTTGCGAATGGCCGCGAAATAGTCGGCCGGATTGGCGCGGTAGGGCAGTGGGTGTACGGAGCAGGTCAGCATGGGCGGGGCAGATCGGCCGTTGAGGCGGGGTGGGGATTGTAGTCCTCTGCGCTGCCAGATCAAAGTCAAAAGCCTCCCCCTCACCCCAACCCTCTCCCCCAAGGGGGCGAGGGGGAAAGGGAGCAGATCGGGGGCTTTTCAAAACTTGGGTTCGGCTCGATATCTTGGGGGAGGGAGCCGATCTTCATGCTTTTCAAAGCTTGAGTTCGACTCAAGACGTTCAGGTCGGCGTACCTCCAACATCCACCTCGGTCAGTCCCCTCTCCCTTTGGGAGAGGGTTAGGGTGAGGGGCTCTTGAGCTTTTAGCCTTCGACAGCTGGAATATGCCCAAACATCTCCTGGGTAAACGCCACCCGCTCTTCAACCGACTCCGTCACGCCCCGCGCCTTCAGCTCTTCCAGCCGCGCTTCAACCGCGTGGGTACGCAAGGTCAGGCCGCAATCGTTGGCGATCTGAATGTTCAGCCCCGGCCGCGCATTCAGCTCGAGGATCAGCGGGCCTTTTTCCTGATCGAGCACCATGTCCACGCCGATATAACCCAGCCCACACAACTCATAGCAGCCGGCGGCGAGTTTCATGAAACCGTCCCAGTAGGGCAGTTGCACGCCATCCACCGCGTTGGTGGTGTCAGGGTGTTTGGTGATGATGTTGTTCAGCCAGGTGCCGCGCAGCGTAAGGCCGGTGGCCAGATCGACGCCGACGCCAATGGCGCCCTGGTGCAGGTTGGCCTTGCCGCCGGACTGGCGGGTCGGCAGACGCAACATCGCCATCACCGGGTAACCCATCAGTACGATGATGCGGATGTCCGGCACGCCTTCGTAGCTGATGCTCTTGAAGATCTGATCCGGGGTCACGCGGTATTCGATCAGTGCGCGGTCGCGGTGGCCGCCCAGCGAGTACAGGCCGGTGAGGATGCTGGAGATGTGATGCTCCAGCTCTTCGTGGGCGAGGATCTTGCCCGACACCGTGCGATAACGGCCTTCGAAGCGGTCGGCGATGACGATGATGCCGTCGCCACCCGCGCCCTGCGCCGGTTTGATCACGAAGTCGCTGCGCCCGCCGATGATCTCGTCGAGCTTGTCGATTTCCTTCTCGGTGGAGATCACCCCGTACAGCTCCGGCACGTGAATGCCGGCGGCGATGGCGCGTTCCTTGGTGAGGATCTTGTCATCGACGATCGGGTACAGGCTGCGCTTGTTGTACTTGAGCACGTAGTCCGCGTTTCGGCGGTTGATGCCCATGATGCCGCGCGCCTCGAGGGCCTTCCACGTCTTCCAGAAACCGAACATCAGACGTCAGCCTTCTTCAGGAAGGCCTTGAAACGTACTAGTTCGGTCAGGCGGTAGCCGCGATAGCGACCCATCGCCAGCATGAAACCGACCAGAATCAGCAGGATCGCCGGGAAGGTAAATACGAAGTACACCAGCTCCGGCACGGTCATGATCAGGTGCGCCAGGGAGGCGGCGAACAGCGTGCCGATGGCGACTTTCAGCGCATGGTTGGCGCCGCGTTCTTCCCAGGTGATCGACAGACGTTCGATGGTCATGGTCAGAATCACCATCGGGAACAGCGCCACCGACAAGCCGCGCTCAAGGCCAAGCTTGTGGCTGAACAGACTGATCGCCGCAATCAACACCACCACGAACGTCAGCACCACCGACAGGCGCGGCAGCATTTGCAGCTTCAGATGTTCGAGATACGAGCGCAGCGACAGGCCCAGCGCGGTGATCACTGTGAACAGCAGGATGCCGAAGCCCAGCTGCGTTTCGCGGAAGGCGAGGGCGATCAGCACCGGGGTGAATGTGCCGAGGGTCTGCAGGCCGACCAGGTTGCGCAGGATCAGGATCACCAGCACACCGATCGGGATCATCACCATGATCATGAAGGTCTGCTGGGTCTGCAGCGGCAAGCCGTACAGCGAGTAATCGAGGAAGTTGGCGTCAGTGTTTTCGTCGGTCAGCTTGGCCAGACGAATCGCGTTCATCTCGCTGTTGTTCAAGCTGAAGGTCACGTTGGCTTTCTTGCCGCCGTCGACGGTGATCAGGTTTTCGTCGCCGGTCCACCACAGCAGGCGATCGGTCGGCAGGCCTTGCTCACCGGTTTCCGGGTTGAAGTACAGCCAGTCGTTGCCGTTGAAGCTGCGCAGCCACAGTTCGGGAGTCTGAGGCTGATCGGCGACGAGGCGGATGGTGTGGACTTTTTCTACCGGAACGTGGGCAATCGACAGCAGCAGTTCGACGATCTTGGCTTTGTGCGAAGTCGACGGATCGCCGGCCAGCAGCAATTTGACGTTGTCGTCGTTGACGTTGTTGACGCGCTTGATCGCCTCGCCAATAAAGGTTTCGACGTCGGCCGAATGTTGGCGGATCGGCGCGAGCAGGGCTTCGGCGGCGATTTTTTCCGGGCCTTCGATGACCATGCTGTCACGGAAGGTCGGGCCTTTGACCTTGGATTTTTCCGCGGTGTAGCGCTTGGTCAGCACCAGACGGTAATACAGCGTCTGGTTGCCCTTGGCGCGACGGGCCGACCAGGTCACCTTGCGGTTGCCGTCGATGCGGTTGACCGCGACGCCGTAGTTATTGGAGATGAAGCTTTCGTTGAGGCTCACGTAATCGCGGCTCAACGGCGGCACGAACATCTGGATCTTCACCGGATCCTTGGTGCTGGCGACGAACTCGACCTTGGCGTCGATGTTCCACAGGTCGTCGGTGGCGTCTTCGGTCACCGGGATGCCGAGCACGAAAATCTGATAGGCCGTAACCGAAACGCCCAGCAGCACCAGCACGGCGATCAGGATTTTCAGGTGGAAGGTTAGAGAACGCATGGAAATTACTCGGCGGTGTGAGCGGCGATGGTGCAGGCAGGTTTGCCGGCAGCGTATTTAAGACTGGGGTCGACCAGCGCGTCGAAGCGTTTCAGCGCCTCGGAGCCGATCAAAAGCGGGTATTGGAACGCACTTCGGTCGGTGAGGTTCACTTCGATGCTGCGCAATGCCGAACCCATGCAGATATCCAGTTCGATAACCGGGCGGGCGGTGTACTGCTTGCCTTCTTCCGGATCGTAATCGCCGGCGCGGCGCTTGATCTTGCTGACTCGCGCCAGTGGCCGTTCGATGGGGTGCGAATGCGCGGTGTCGATGGCCAGGTAGAAGCGTACCCAGGATTCACCGTTGCGTTTGAAGCGTTTGATGTCGCGGGCACTCAGCGAGGCGGTTTTCGCCCCGGTGTCGAGTTTGGCCGCAACTTCGAGATTGATGCCGTCAAGCGAAGCGTATTCGTTGAGGCCGTACACGGTTTTTTCCCCCGCGGCGGCGAGGCCGGGCAGGCAAAACAGAGCAAAAAAGGTGGGGAAAGGCTTGAGTCTCATAAATCCTGGTGCGCAGCGTTCCGTTATCGGTTCAGGTGCCCGCGCAACCGTGCGCAAGCCCCCGCGTGTGCCTGGCAGCTTTTTATGGCAAGCCGTACAAAAGACCCGCAAATGCGGGCGGCATTCTAGCACGGTGGTTTTATGGCGCCAGCGCTTGCGCCGACCCAAAACCTGCAAGGGGTGCCACCCTTGTGGGAGCGAGCCTGCTCGCGAATGCGCTGTGTCATTCGATGCAGAAGCCGACTGACCTGCCGCCTTCGCGAGCAGGCTCGCTCCCACAGTAATAGATGATCGATTGGCAGCGGTTATTAGACGATTGTCGACAATACCTATTTATCCTTTGACTCATCTGGCCAGATTGGCTAGTTTTTGCCGCATTGGATTTAAAGGTGTCGACAATCATGCTGGATCAACTCGATCCCCCGGTCATCAGTGGCGACGATTCCGAGACGCTGTCGGAAAACGTCTTCCGGCGTATCCAGGCCGCAATCGTCAAAGGCGAAATCGCCCCGGGCAGCAAGATCTCCGAGCCGGAGCTGGCGCGCACCTATGGCATCAGCCGGGGGCCGCTGCGTGAGGCGATCCATCGTCTGGAAGGGCAGCGCTTGCTGGTGCGCGTGCCGCACGTCGGTGCGCGGGTGGTCTCGCTCAGCCATGCCGAATTGATCGAACTCTATGAAATCCGTGAATCCCTTGAAGGCATGGCCTGCCGCCTCGCCGCCGAGCGCATGAGCGTCGAGGAAATCGACGAACTGCGCCGGGTCCTGGAAACCCACGAGCGCGATGCGGCGTTTCAGGCCGGCGTCGGTTACTACCAGCAGGAAGGCGATTTCGACTTTCATTACCGGATCATCCAGGGCAGCGGCAATCGCACGCTGACGCAGATGCTCTGCGGCGAGCTGTATCAATTGGTGCGCATGTACCGCATCCAGTTTTCCACCACGCCGAATCGCCCGCACCAGGCCTTCGCCGAACACCACCGCATTCTCGATGCCATCGCCGACCGTGACGGCGAACTCGCGGAATTGTTGATGCGCCGCCACATCGGCGCCTCGAAACGCAACATCGCCCGTCACTACGAGGACGGCGCCCACAACAAGACAGCCACTGAACGAGGTGATGCATGACTTCCAACCTGAACACGCCGGGCCAGCGCTTCCGCGATGCGGTCGCCAGCGAGCATCCTTTGCAAGTGGTCGGCGCGATCAACGCCAACCACGCGCTGCTGGCCAAACGCGCCGGTTTCAAGGCGATCTACCTGTCCGGTGGCGGTGTAGCCGCAGGTTCTCTGGGCGTGCCGGACCTGGGCATCACCGGGCTGGACGACGTGCTCACCGACGTGCGCCGCATCACTGATGTCTGCGACCTGCCGCTGCTGGTGGATGTCGACACCGGTTTCGGCTCGTCGGCGTTCAACGTCGCGCGTACGGTCAAGTCGATGATCAAGTTCGGCGCGGCGGCGATTCACATCGAGGACCAGGTTGGCGCCAAGCGCTGCGGCCATCGCCCCAATAAAGAAATTGTCAGCCAGCAGGAAATGGTCGATCGCATCAAAGCCGCCGTCGATGCCCGTACCGATGACAGCTTCGTGATCATGGCGCGTACCGACGCACTGGCGGTGGAAGGTCTGGAGTCGGCACTCGATCGTGCGGCGGCGTGCATCGAGGCCGGCGCTGACATGATTTTCCCTGAGGCGATTACCGAGCTGGACATGTACAAGCTGTTCGCCAACCGCGTGAAAGCGCCGATCCTGGCCAACATCACCGAGTTCGGCGCAACGCCGCTGTACACCACCGAACAACTGGCCGGCGCCGACGTTTCTCTGGTGCTGTATCCGCTGTCGGCATTCCGCGCGATGAACAAGGCGGCGGAAAATGTCTACACGGCGATCCGCCGCGATGGCACGCAACAGAATGTCATCGACACCATGCAGACTCGCATGGAGCTCTACGATCGTATTGATTACCACACGTTCGAGCAGAAGCTCGATGCGTTGTTTGCACAGAAAAAAGGCTGAACAAAACCCTGTGGGAGCGAGCCTGCTCGCGAAAGCGGTGGATCAGGCAATGTCAAAGTGACTGACACGACGCTTTCGCGAGCAGGCTCGCTCCCACAAGTTTCCCCATACAAATTCAAGAAGATTGGAGAACACAATGGCCGAAGCAAAAGTACTCAGTGGCGCCGGGCTCCGTGGCCAGGTTGCCGGGCAAACCGCACTGTCCACCGTGGGCCAGGCCGGTGCCGGGCTGACCTATCGCGGCTACGACGTGCGTGAACTGGCCGCCGACGCGCAATTTGAAGAAGTCGCGTATCTGCTGCTGTACGGCGAACTGCCGACCAAAGCGCAACTGGCCGACTATCAAAGCAAACTGAGCAAGCTGCGCGACCTGCCGCAAGCGCTCAAGGAAGTGCTTGAGCGCATCCCGGCTGACGCGCATCCGATGGACGTCATGCGTACCGGTTGCTCATTCCTCGGCAACATCGAACCGGAGAAGGACTTCGCCGAACAGCGCGACAAGACCGACCGCCTGCTCGCCGCTTTCCCGGCGATCATGTGCTACTGGTATCGCTTCAGCCACGACGGCAAGCGCATCGACTGCGTCAGCGACGAGCCGACCATTGGCGGCCACTTCCTGCATTTGCTGCATGGCAAGAAGCCGAGCGAACTGCACGTCAAAGTCATGAACGTGTCGCTGATCCTCTACGCCGAACACGAATTCAATGCCTCGACCTTCACCGCGCGGGTTTGCGCCTCGACCCTTTCCGATCTGTATTCCTGCGTAACAGCGGCAATCGGTTCGCTGCGCGGTCCATTGCACGGCGGCGCCAACGAAGCTGCGATGGAAATGATCGAGCGCTTCTCGTCGCCGGAAGAGGCGATCAAAGGCACCCTCGGCATGCTCGAGCGCAAGGACAAGATCATGGGCTTCGGCCACGCGATCTATAAGGACAGCGACCCGCGCAACGAGGTGATCAAGGGCTGGTCGAAAAAACTCGCGGACGAGGTCGGCGACAAGGTGTTGTTCCCCGTCTCCGAAGCCATCGACAAGACCATGTGGGAACAGAAGAAACTGTTCCCGAATGCCGACTTCTACCATGCCTCGGCGTACCACTTCATGGGCATCCCGACCAAGCTGTTCACGCCGATCTTCGTCTGCTCGCGCCTGACCGGCTGGGCCGCGCACGTGTTCGAACAACGCGCCAACAACCGCATCATCCGCCCAAGCGCCGAGTACACCGGCGTCGAACAGCGCAAGTTCGTGCCAATCGAACGTCGCTGAAATGGTGGGCTGACCCGGAACCAGAGAACACCGCTAGACCCTGTGGGAGCGAGCCTGCTCGCGAAGACGGACTGACATTCAACATTGATGTCGACTGATATACCGCTTTCGCGAGCAGGCTCGCTCCCACAGTGGACGGTGTGTAACTCAGGTTTCTGGCCCACCCTTTGCAATCACCGTGACCCGAGTCCTGACCCGATGAACACAGAATTCCGCAAGAACCTGCCCGGCACGCCGCTGGATTACTTCGACACCCGCGCGGCGGTCGAGGCGATTGCGCCTGGCAGCTACGACACCCTGCCGTACACCTCCCGCGTGCTGGCGGAAAACCTCGTGCGTCGCTGCGACCCGGCCACGCTTACCGATTCGCTCAAGCAACTGATCGAACGCAAGCGCGATCTCGATTTCCCGTGGTTCCCGGCGCGGGTGGTCTGCCATGACATCCTCGGCCAGACCGCGCTGGTCGACCTCGCCGGTCTGCGTGACGCCATCGCTTTGCAGGGTGGTGACCCGGCGCAGGTCAACCCGGTGGTGCCGACGCAACTGATCGTCGACCACTCGCTGGCCGTCGAGGCGGGCGGTTTCGATGCCCAGGCCTTCGAGAAGAACCGCGCCATCGAAGATCGCCGCAACGAAGACCGTTTCCACTTCATCAACTGGACCAAAAAGGCCTTCAAGAACGTCGATGTGATCCCGCCGGGCAACGGCATCATGCACCAGATCAACCTGGAGAAAATGTCCCCGGTGATTCAGGTGCGCGAAGGCGTGGCGTTCCCCGACACTTGCGTCGGCACCGACAGCCACACGCCACACGTCGATGCGCTGGGTGTGATTGCCATCGGCGTCGGCGGCCTCGAAGCCGAGAGCGTGATGCTCGGTCGCGCGTCGTGGATGCGCCTGCCGGAAAGCGTTGGCGTCGAACTGACCGGCAAGTTGCAACCGGGCATCACCGCCACCGACATGGTCCTGGCTTTGACCGAGTACCTGCGTAAACAGAAAGTCGTCGGCGCGTGGCTGGAATTCTTCGGTGAAGGTGCAGCAGCGCTGACCCTCGGCGACCGCGCGACCATTTCCAACATGGCCCCGGAATACGGCGCCACGGCAGCGATGTTCTACATCGATCAGCAGACCATCGATTACCTGAAACTGACCGGTCGTGAAGACCAGCAAGTGCAACTGGTCGAGCAATACGCCAAGTTGACCGGCCTGTGGGCTGACAGCCTGAAAGGCGCGCAATATGAGCGCGGCCTGACTTTTGATCTGTCCTCGGTGGTGCGCAATATGGCCGGCCCGAGCAACCCGCACGCCCGCGTTGCGGTATCGGATCTGGCGGCCAAAGGCATCTCCGGGCAGTGGGATGACGTACCGGGGCAAATGCCCGACGGCGCGGTGATCATCGCCGCGATCACCAGTTGCACCAACACCAGCAACCCGCGCAACGTCATCGCCGCTGGCCTGTTGGCGCGCAATGCCAACAAGCTCGGCCTGACCCGCAAGCCGTGGGTCAAATCTTCGCTGGCGCCGGGCTCGAAAACCGTGGCGCTGTACCTCGATGAAGCGGGGCTGACCACCGAACTGGAGCAGCTCGGTTTCGGCGTTGTGGCATTTGCCTGCACCACTTGCAACGGCATGTCCGGCGCCCTCGATCCGCTGATCCAGCAAGAGATCATCGACCGCGATCTGTACGCGACCGCGGTGCTTTCCGGCAACCGCAACTTCGACGGCCGCATTCACCCGTACGCCAAACAGGCATTCCTCGCCTCGCCGCCGCTGGTGGTTGCCTACGCGATCGCCGGGACCATCCGTTTCGATATCGAGAAGGATGTGCTGGGCGTGGTCGATGGCCGGGAAATCCGCCTCAAGGACATCTGGCCGAGCGATGAAGAAATCGATGCGGTGGTGAAGTCGTCGGTCAAGCCTGAGCAGTTCCGTCAGGTCTACATTCCGATGTTCGCCGTGCATGAAGACACCGGGCCGAAAGTCGCGCCGCTGTACGACTGGCGCGAGATGAGCACCTACATCCGCCGTCCGCCGTACTGGGAAGGCGCACTGGCCGGCGCCCGTCCGCTGAAGGGCATGCGCCCATTGGCGGTGCTGCCGGACAACATCACCACCGACCACCTGTCGCCATCGAACGCGATCATGCTCGACAGCGCCGCCGGCGAATACCTGGCAAAAATGGGCCTGCCGGAAGAGGACTTCAACTCCTACGCCACCCACCGTGGCGACCACCTGACCGCACAGCGCGCGACGTTCGCCAACCCGAAGCTGTTCAACGAAATGGTCGTGGAAAACGGCAAGGTCAAGCAGGGTTCGCTGGCGCGTGTCGAGCCGGAAGGCCAGGTCATGCGCATGTGGGAAGCCATCGAAATCTACATGCAGCGCAAGCAGCCGCTGATCATCATCGCTGGCGCTGACTACGGCCAGGGTTCGTCCCGCGACTGGGCGGCGAAAGGCGTGCGCCTGGCCGGCGTCGAGGCGATTGCCGCTGAAGGTTTCGAACGCATTCACCGCACCAACCTGGTGGGCATGGGCGTGTTGCCGCTGGAATTCAAACCCGGCACCAACCGCCACACCCTGGCCATTGATGGCAGCGAAACCTATGACGTGATCGGCGAGCGCAAACCGCGTGCGGATCTGACGCTGGTGATTCATCGCAAGAATGGCGAGCGTGTCGAAGTGCCGGTGACCTGCCGTCTCGATACCGCTGAAGAAGTGTCGATCTACGAGGCCGGCGGCGTGTTGCAGCGCTTCGCGCAGGACTTCCTCGAAGGCTCGGCGGTAGCCGTCTAAATCAACTTGTGGGCGTGGGATTCTCAAGTCCCATGCCTTCGGTAAGGAGCACCATGGCTCACGCACCACAAATAAAAATCCCTGCGACTTACATGCGCGGCGGCACCAGCAAAGGCGTGTTCTTCAGCCTCAAGGATCTGCCCGAAGCAGCGCAGGTCCCAGGACCGGCGCGCGACGCTTTGTTGCTGCGAGTGATCGGCAGCCCCGATCCCTACGACAAGCAAATCGACGGCATGGGCGGCGCGACGTCGAGCACCAGCAAAACCGTGATCCTGTCGAAAAGCACCCGCGCCGATCACGACGTCGATTACCTGTTCGGCCAAGTGTCGATCGACAAGCCGTTCGTCGACTGGAGCGGCAACTGCGGCAACCTTTCGGCGGCGGTCGGTTCGTTCGCCATCAGCAACGGTCTGGTCGACGTCAGCCGCATTCCGCACAACGGCGTGGCGGTGGTGCGCGTGTGGCAGGCCAACATCGGCAAGACAATCGTCGCCCACGTGCCGATCACCAACGGCGAAGTGAAGGAAACCGGTGATTTCGAACTCGACGGCGTGACCTTTCCGGCGGCGGAAGTGCAGGTTGAATTCATGGATCCGGCGGCGGAAGAAGAGGGCGGCGGTGGCTCGATGTTCCCCACCGGCAATCTGGTCGATGAGCTTGAGGTCCCGGGTGTCGGCACGTTCAAGGCGACCATGATCAACGCCGGGATCCCGACGATATTCGTCAACGCCGAAGACATTGGCTACACCGGCACCGAACTCCAGGGCGCGATCAACGGCGATCCAAAAGCGCTGCTGATGTTCGAGACGATTCGTGCTTACGGTGCGTTGCGCATGGGCCTGATCGCCAATCTGGAAGAAGCCGCCAAGCGGCAACACACGCCGAAAGTTGCGTTCGTCGCCAAGCCTGCGGATTACGTGGCGTCGAGTGGTAAAGCGATTGCCGCCAGTGACGTCGATCTGTTGGTGCGCGCGTTGTCGATGGGCAAACTGCACCACGCGATGATGGGCACGGCAGCGGTGGCGATCGGCACGGCGGCGGCGATTTCCGGCACGTTGGTCAATCTTGCGGCGGGTGGCATTGAACGCAACGCGGTGCGTTTCGGGCATCCGTCGGGGACATTGCGCGTGGGCGCTGAGGCGACGCTGGAGAACGGCGAGTGGGTGGTGAAGAAAGCCATCATGAGCCGCAGTGCACGCGTTCTCATGGAAGGTTACGTCCGCGTGCCCGGCGATTGCTTTTAAGCGACAGCAATATCCTTGTGGGAGCGAGCCTGCTCGCGAAAGCGATGCATCAGACATGCAAAGGTTGACTGACACTCAGCCTTCGCGAGCAGGCTCGCTCCCACAGTGGATTGCATTTCAATCATAAGAAATCGTTAGCCCTGAACCGAGGTCCCATCAACGAACCACTTTACGAGTGAATCGAACATGAGCGCCAACGTCGACCTGAACAACCGTCCCGATTACGACGCAGTCCTGCAGGACATCGCCGACTACGTCCTCACCTTCAAGCCCGAATCCGCCGAAGCGCTGAACACCGCGCGCAACTGCCTGATCGACACGCTGGGCTGCGGTCTGCTGGCCCTGCGTTTCCCCGAATGCACGAAACATCTCGGCCCGATCGTCGAAGGCACGGTTGTACCGTTCGGCGCACGAGTGCCGGGCACCAGTTATCGCCTCGATCCGGTCAAGGCCGCGTGGGACATCGGCTGCATCGTCCGTTGGCTCGATTACAACGACACCTGGCTTGCCGCCGAATGGGGGCATCCATCGGACAACCTCGGTGCCATCCTCGCCGTAGCCGATCACCTGTCGCAGAAACGCGTCGCCCACGGTGAGGCGCCGCTGACGGTTCGTGATGTGCTGGAAGCGATGATCATGGCCCACGAGATTCAAGGCGTGATCGCTCTGGAAAACTCCTTCAACCGGGTTGGACTCGACCACGTCATTCTGGTGAAAGTCGCCTCGACCGCCGTCAGCGCCAGACTGATGGGTGCCAATCGCGAGCAGATGCTGTCGGCGCTGTCCCATGCCTTCGCCGACGGTCAGGCGCTGCGCACCTATCGTCACGCGCCGAACGCCGGCTCGCGCAAATCCTGGGCGGCGGGGGATGCGGCGAGTCGCGGCGTAAGGCTGGCCGACATCGCCATGCGCGGCGAGATGGGCATTCCCGGAGTTTTGAGCGCGAAGCAGTGGGGCTTCTATGACGTTTCGTTCAGCCACACCAACAACGATCTGGCGCTGAAACCCGCGGACAAACGCGCTTTCAGCTTCTCCCGGCCGTTCGGCAGTTACGTGATGGAAAACGTGCTGTTCAAGATCAGTTTCCCCGCCGAATTCCATGCGCAGACGGCATGCGAGGCGGCGGTGACCTTGCATCCGCAGGTGCGCAATCGCCTGCATGAGATCGACCGCATCGTCATCACCACCCATGAATCGGCGATCCGCATCATTTCCAAGGTCGGCCCGCTGGCCAATGCCGCCGACCGCGACCACTGCCTGCAATACATGACCGCCGTGCCGCTGGCATTCGGCAATCTGGTGGCGGAGCACTACGAAGACGACTTCCACAAGGCGCACCCGATCATCGATGTGCTGCGCGAGAAAATGGTCATCGTCGAAGAACCGCGTTTCACTCGCGAATACCTTGAGCCCGACAAACGCTCGATTGCCAATGCCGTGCAGGTGTTTTTCAAGGACGGCAGCAGCACCGATAACGTGCTGGTGGAGTACCCGATCGGCCATCGCCGCCGCCGCGCCGAAGGTATTCCGTTGCTGGAGGACAAGTTCAAGGCCAATCTGGCCACGCGGTTTGCCGAGCAGCGTTGCGCGGAGATTTTTGCGCTCTGTGAGGATCAGGCGCGGCTTGAAGCCACAGCGGTGAATCGATTCATCGATCTGTTTGTGCTCTGACAGACCGCGTTATCGTTCTTCGCGGGCAAGCCCGCTCCCACAGGGAATTGTGATGAACACAGAAATTGTGAACGCCTTCAGAACCTGTGGGAGCGGGCTTGCCCGCGATAGCGTCAGATCAGGCACCGCAAACCTACTTGAACCGCCGCTCAACGCCTTTTTCCACGAGAATCTTCGCCGAAATCTCTTCCACCGAGAAATGCGTGGAATTGATATGCGGAATGTTCTCGCGGCGGAACAGGTTCTCCACTTCGCGCACTTCGAATTCGCACTGGGCGTAGCTCGAATAACGGCTGTTGGGCTTGCGCTCGTTGCGAATCGCAGTGAGGCGGTCCGGGTCGATGGTCAGGCCGAACAGCTTGTGCTGATGGGCGCGCAGGGCCGTCGGCAGGGTCAGGCGCTCCATGTCGTCTTCGGTCAGCGGATAGTTGGCCGCGCGGATACCGAACTGCATGGCCATGTACAGACACGTCGGCGTTTTGCCGCATCGCGACACGCCCACTAGTATCAGATCGGCTTTGTCGTAATAGTGGGTGCGCGCGCCGTCATCGTTGTCGAGGGCGAAGTTCACCGCCTCGATGCGCTCCATGTAATTGGAGTTGTGCCCAATGGAATGGGACTTGCCGACGGTGTAGGAAGAATGCTCGGTAAGCTCCTGTTCGAGCGGCGCGAGGAAGGTCGAGAAAATGTCGATCATGAAACCATTGGACGTTGCGAGAATCTCACGAATGTCCTGATTGACGATGGTGTCGAAGATGATCGGCCGAAAGCCGTCGGTTTCAGCGGCTTTGTTGATTTGTTGTACCATGGCCCGCGCTTTTTCCACGCTGTCGATGTAGGGCCGCGTGAATTTGCTGAAGGTAATGTTTTCGAACTGCGCCAACAGGCTTTGACCCAGGGTTTCGGCGGTAATGCCGGTGCCATCGGAGATGAAGAAAGCAGATCGTTTCATTTGCACCTTGGGCCTTAAGCTGATGAGCATTTCTGGATATGATAGGCGCGATTTGCCGGCCGCCATTGGCCCGCATTCTCACTTATTTTCCAGGTCCAGGCCATACAACCGGCCAAGGCTCCCCCGGGCCGCCGGTTTCTGAGCTTTTCCAACACAGTTAGTGGAGAGATCACCTTGGTAGAGTACGTAGTTTCCCTCGATAAGCTCGGCAAACACGATGTTGAGCATGTGGGGGGCAAGAACGCATCCCTGGGCGAGATGATCAGTAACCTGGCAGGCGCCGGTGTTTCGGTCCCCGGCGGCTTCGCCACGACGGCTCAGGCCTATCGTGACTTCCTCGAACTGAGCGGCCTGAACGAGCAGATCCACAAGGCCCTCGACGCGCTTGACGTCGACGACGTCAATGCCCTGGCCAAGACCGGCGCGCAGATCCGCCAATGGATCATGGACGCCGAATTCCCGGAAAAACTCAACACCGAGATCCGCACCGCGTTCGCCGCGCTGTCGGCGGGCAACCCTGACGTAGCCGTGGCCGTGCGTTCTTCTGCTACCGCCGAAGACCTGCCGGACGCCTCGTTCGCCGGTCAGCAGGAAACCTTCCTGAACATCCGTGGTGTGGAAAACGTAATCCGCGCCGCCAAAGAGGTGTTCGCTTCGCTGTTCAACGACCGTGCGATTTCCTACCGCGTGCACCAGGGCTTCGACCACAAACTGGTCGCCCTGTCGGCTGGCGTGCAGCGCATGGTGCGTTCGGAAACCGGCACCGCCGGCGTGATGTTCACCCTCGATACCGAATCGGGTTTCCGTGACGTGGTGTTCATCACCGGCGCTTACGGCCTGGGCGAAACCGTCGTACAAGGCGCGGTCAACCCGGATGAGTTCTACGTACACAAAGGCACGCTGGAGGCCGGTCGTCCGGCGATCCTGCGTCGCAATCTGGGCAGCAAAGCCATCAAGATGATCTACGGCGACGAGGCCAAGGCCGGTCGTTCGGTCAAGACCGTCGATGTCGACAAGGCCGAGCGCGCGCGTTTCTGCCTGACCGACGCCGAAGTCAGCGAGCTGGCCAAGCAGGCGATGATCATCGAGAAGCACTACGGCTGCCCGATGGACATCGAGTGGGCCAAGGACGGTGACGACGGCAAGCTGTACATCGTGCAAGCGCGTCCGGAAACCGTGAAAAGCCGCACCCAGGCCAACGTCATGGAACGTTACCTGCTGAAAGAAACCGGCACCGTGCTGGTGGAAGGCCGGGCGATCGGCCAGCGCATCGGCGCCGGCAAAGTACGGATCATCAAAGACGTCTCGGAAATGGACAAGGTCCAGCCGGGCGACGTGCTGGTTTCCGACATGACCGACCCGGACTGGGAACCGGTGATGAAGCGCGCCAGCGCCATCGTCACCAACCGTGGCGGGCGTACCTGCCACGCGGCGATCATCGCCCGTGAGCTGGGCATCCCGGCGGTGGTAGGTTGCGGCAACGCCACCCAGCTGCTGAAGGATGGCCAGGGCGTGACCGTATCCTGCGCCGAAGGCGACACCGGCTACATTTTCGAAGGCGAACTGGGCTTCGACATCAAGAAGAACTCCGTCGACGCCATGCCGGAGCTGCCGTTCAAGATCATGATGAACGTCGGCAACCCGGACCGCGCCTTCGACTTCGCCCAATTGCCGAACGCCGGCGTTGGTCTGGCGCGTCTGGAATTCATCATCAACCGCATGATCGGCGTGCACCCGAAAGCGCTGTTGAACTACGACGGCCTGCCGCAGGAAATCAAGGATAGCGTCGACAAGCGCATTGCCGGTTACAGCGACCCGGTCGACTTCTACGTCGACAAACTGGTGGAAGGCATCAGCACCCTGGCTGCAGCGTTCACGCCGAAAAAAGTCATCGTGCGTCTGTCGGACTTCAAGTCCAACGAATACGCCAACCTGATCGGCGGCAAGCTCTACGAGCCGGAAGAAGAAAACCCGATGCTGGGCTTCCGTGGCGCTTCGCGTTACATCAGCGAATCGTTCCGCGACTGCTTCGAACTCGAATGCCGCGCGCTGAAACGCGTGCGCAACGAGATGGGCCTGACCAACGTGGAAATCATGGTGCCGTTCGTCCGTACTCTCGGCGAAGCCAGCCAGGTGGTCGATCTGCTCGCCGAGAACGGCTTGAAGCGTGGCGAGAACGGTCTACGCGTAATCATGATGTGCGAACTGCCATCCAACGCGATTCTGGCTGAGGAATTCCTCGAATTCTTCGACGGTTTCTCGATCGGCTCCAACGACCTGACCCAACTGACGCTGGGTCTGGACCGTGACTCGGGGATCATCGCGCACCTGTTCGACGAACGTAATCCAGCGGTCAAGAAGCTGTTGGCCAACGCCATTCAGGCCTGCAACAAGGCTGGCAAGTACATCGGCATCTGCGGTCAGGGTCCTTCGGACCACCCGGATCTGGCCAAGTGGCTGATGGAACAGGGCATCGAGAGCGTGTCGCTGAACCCGGACACCGTGCTGGAAACCTGGTTCTTCCTCGCCGAAGGTCAGGCACAGGCTTGATCAACATGTGAACGGGCCGCGCCCCCTGTAGGAGCGAGCCTGCTCGCGAAGACGGAGCAACATTCACCATGGATGTTGATTGATACACCGCTTTCGCGAGCTGGCTCGCTCCCACAGGGGCCGGGCCTTGAGATTGAAGTAGGGCGGGCTCCATCGGATGCCGCCCTTTTTTGTGCAAGAGCATTATGCAAAGCAGCAGCAACCTGTTTCCTGTCGCGCTGATCAGCGCCGAGCGGCGCGGCGATCTGAGCGAAGACGTCTATCGATTGAAACCCGGCAACAGCCCGGACTGGTCCGTAGAGATCGCCGTCACCCGCCTGGGCATGGCCGATGACACGGCGCCACGCGGCGTGCCGGTGATTCTGTTGCACGGCAGCTTTTCCAATCGGCGCTTCTGGTTTTCCCCCAAAGGCCTCGGGCTCGGCGCGTATCTGACGCGGCTGGGCTTCGACGTGTGGATTCCGGAAATGCGCGGTCACGGCCTGTCCCAGCGCAACGAAGACTATCGGCGCAACCGCGTGGCCGATTATGCCCGTTACGATCTGCCGGCGATTGCCGCGTTCGTGCGTGAGCAAAGCGGACAGATCCCGCACTGGATCGGCCATTCGCTGGGCGGCATCACCCTGGCAGCAGCGCTCGGCGGCGAGTATCTCGGCGAACCGGCCGTGGCCTCGGCGGCGTTTTTCGGCACCCAGGTCAGCCGCACCTATTGGCCACTGAAGATTCCACCGGTGGAGTGGGGCGGGCGCTTTATTCTCAAGCGTTTCGCGCAGTTGTCCGGCTCACGCCTCAAACGCGGTCCGGAAGACGAACCGATCGGCCTGGCCATCGAAAGCATGCGCTGGTACGGCTTGTTCGGTCGCTTCGGCGACAAGGACAAGGACTGGTGGGCCGGACTTGCCGAGGTTCAGGTACCGGTGCTGGCGGTGACGGCAGCGGGCGATCATCAGGATCCGGCGTGGGCCTGCCGCAAGCTGTTCGAGCAGATCGGCTCAGAGTGCAAGCAGTTCATCAACCTGGGCCGCGAGCAGGGCTTCTCGGATAATTTCGGCCATGTCGAAATGCTGGTGAGCAAAGCTGCGCAGGCTGAAGTGTGGCCGCTGGTGGCGCGCTGGTTGAAGGATCAGCAGACACCGTTGCTTGCGCAGCCAGCGAATCTGGCCTCCGCAGTGTGAGGGGCGTTCCGTTCAGCCTGGCTTGCGGCTAAGATATGACGCATTGTGCGGTTCTGGTCATATTTCGTGACTGTTTAGCTATTACGTTTCAGGGTTTGTTCAGGTTGCGTCAGCGACCATGGCATGGACTAAGGTAAACAGCGACCGCCGGAACTCGTCTCATCAGAATGCGGCATCCCTTGATCGTCTTCCTTGTTACAGGAGTTTTTCGATGGAACATTACCTTACGCCTGACCTGTGCGACGCCTACCCGGAGCTGGTGCAGGTGCTGGAACCGATGTTCAGCAATTTCGGCGGCCGGGATTCCTTCGGCGGCGAAATCGTGACCATCAAGTGCTTCGAAGACAATTCGCTGGTCAAGGAGCAAGCCGAACTCAACGGCAAAGGCAAAGTGCTGGTGGTTGATGGCGGCGGTTCGCTGCGCCGCGCCCTGCTGGGCGACATGATCGCCGCCAAGGCCGCGCAGAACGGCTGGGAAGGGCTGGTGATCTACGGTTGCATCCGTGACGTCGACGTCATTGCCCAGACCGATCTCGGCGTGCAGGCGCTGGCCAGTCACCCGATGAAAACCGACAAGCGCGGCATTGGCGACCTCAACGTCCCGGTGACTTTCGCCGGTGTGACGTTTCACCCGGGCCAGTACATTTATGCGGACAACAACGGCGTGATCGTTTCGCCGACTCCGCTGAAAATGCCTGAATAAGGTTTTCGACAAGGGATGCGGATGTTCGAGGAAGAAAACGCGCAATGGGGGCTGGTACATGCCCTGGTACTGGACGGCAAGGGCGGTGCGCGTTCGATAGCCCGGACTGAGCTCGACGATTTGCAGCTGCAGGCCCATGAAAGCCTGTGGCTGCACTGGGATCGCAGCCATCCGCAGACCCAAACCTGGCTGCGCAAATCCAGCGGGCTCAACGAATTCACCTGCGATCTGCTGCTGGAAGAGAACACCCGCCCGCGTCTGTTGCCATTGCCCGACTCCGAGCTGCTGCTGTTTCTGCGCGGGGTCAATCTCAACCCGGGCGCCGAGCCGGAAGACATGGTCTCGGTGCGGATTTTTGCCTCCGCTCAGCGCGTGATTTCCCTGCGCTTGCGTCCGTTGCGCGCTACAGATGAGTTGCTGGCGCTGCTGGGGGAGGGCAAAGGTCCGAAAACGTCTTCTGAATTGATGCTGTATCTGGCGCAGTTCCTCACCAATAAAGTGCAGGATCTGGTCACGTGCCTGTCGGAAGTGGTCGATGAAGAGGAAGAAAAACTCGACGCCGACGAACGGTATACGCCCGAGCACGGGGCGATTTTGCACATCCGCCGTAGAGCGGCCGGGCTGAAGCGTTTTCTTGCGCCACAGCGGGATATTTTCGGACAGCTGACGCGGATAAAATTGCCGTGGTTCGTCGAAGACGACGCCGACTACTGGAACGAATTGAACAACAGCCTGACCCGTTATCTGGAAGAGCTCGAATTGACTCGAGAGCGTGTGGGGCTTGTGCTGGAGGCCGAAGACCGGCGTTTGAGCGTGCACATGAATCGCACCATGTACCGCTTCGGCATCATTACCTGCATCTTTTTGCCGATGAGTTTCATCACCGGTCTGCTGGGCATCAATGTCGGCGGTATTCCGTTTGCCGAAAGCCCGTATGGTTTCCTGATTGCCTGCCTGACGGTACTCGCCCTGGCGTTCGGTCAGTGGTGGTTGTTCCGTCGATTGCGCTGGGTGTGAACATGGCGTATGTGACCCGAGTAAAACTGCCCGCGTCTTTCACAGACATCACGAGAGGTGCGTATGCACGATCCGTTTGAACAGTCTTTGCGCGACATGCTCAACGCTTCGCCGTCCAGCCGCGACGACGATGCCTGCCTGGGCCGCGTACTCAAAACCGCCAACCGCCAGGTCGGCGCCGGTGATCTGTTCAGCCTGCTGGGCCGCTGGCTGCCCGCGCTGATGATCGCCCTGAACAATGGCTCGGCGCATGTCTCGCCGGTTTCCCGTCTTCGTAAAACCACTGCTCGCACTGCTGATAAGGCTGATTGAATATGGAACTTGATCTCTGGACTCAGAGCCTCGTCACTGCAATGACTGCGTTGTGGACCAAAGTCGCTAACTTCATTCCGAACCTGTTCGGCGCACTGGTTGTGCTGCTGTTGGGTTTCGTCGTGGCCAAGCTGCTCGACACCTTGCTCTCCAAATTGCTCGCAAAACTGGGCCTTGATCGCCTGATGGGCGGTACCGGGCTGACCAAGCTGATGTCGCGCGCCGGGCTGCAAGTGCCGATCTCGACGCTGATCGGTAAAATTGTCTACTGGTTCGTTCTGCTGATTTTTCTGGTTTCTGCGGCAGAATCCCTTGGCCTCGAGCGAGTTTCAGCTACGCTGGACATGCTGGCGTTGTATCTGCCGAAAGTATTCGGCGCCGCGCTGGTGCTGCTGGTCGGTGTCCTGCTGGCGCAACTGGCCAACGGGCTGGTGCGCGGCGCAGCAGAAGGCGTAGGGCTGGACTACGCTTCCGGGTTGGGACGGATCGCGCAGGGGCTGGTGATCATCATCAGCATCTCGGTGGCGATCAGCCAGCTCGAGGTCAAGACCGACCTGCTGAACCATGTAATTGTCATCGTTTTGATTACCGTTGGTCTGGCAGTTGCGCTGGCCATGGGTTTGGGAAGCCGGGAAATCGCCGGTCAGATTCTTGCGGGAATCTATGTGCGTGAGCTGTATGAGGTTGGGCAACAAGTGCGTGTTGGCGAGGTCGAAGGCCAGATCGAAGAGATCGGCACGGTTAAAACCACATTGCTGACCGATGAGGGTGAGCTAGTCTCTCTCTCCAATCGGATCCTGCTGGAACAGCATGTGAGTAGCCGCTAAACCGGCAAACCCTGCTAATGTATGCCGCCGCAAAATGCCAGCCAAGGCTGGTTGTGGCGGACATTGACCTGACTGTCGGCACGACTTGTTTTGAATAAAGCCCAACCGCTATCCACGCGCTACGACCCCCGCGAGCTCTCTGATGAGGAGTTGGTCGCGCGCTCGCATACCGAGCTGTTTCACGTAACGCGCGCCTACGAAGAGTTGATGCGGCGTTACCAGCGAACATTATTTAACGTCTGCGCGAGATATCTTGGGAACGATCGCGACGCAGACGATGTCTGTCAGGAAGTGATGCTGAAGGTGCTGTACGGCCTGAAGAACTTCGAGGGGAAATCGAAGTTCAAAACCTGGCTTTACAGCATCACTTACAACGAATGCATCACGCAGTATCGGAAGGAACGGCGTAAGCGTCGCTTGATGGACGCTCTCAGTCTGGACCCTCTTGAAGAAGCGTCTGAAGAAAAGGCGCCGAAGCCGGAGGAGAAGGGTGGGCTTGATCGCTGGCTGGTGTATGTGAATCCGATTGACCGCGAAATTCTGGTGCTACGATTTGTCGCAGAGCTGGAGTTTCAGGAGATCGCAGACATCATGCACATGGGTTTGAGTGCGACAAAAATGCGTTACAAACGCGCTCTAGATAAATTGCGTGAGAAATTTGCAGGCATTGCTGAAACTTAGTTCAGCGCAAATATCTCTTACGTGTAGGCAAGTTCTGATAGACTTGCCGCCGAGTTGTCCCCCGGTTTGCGGGACTGCTTCACAATCACCAGATGGGGATTTAACGGATGAAACTGAAAAACACCTTGGGCTTGGCCATTGGTTCTCTGATTGCCGCCACTTCGTTCGGCGCTCTGGCACAAGGCCAAGGCGCAGTTGAAATCGAAGGCTTCGCTAAGAAAGAACAATTCGACAGCGCTCGTAACTTCAAGAACAACGGCAACCTGTTCGGCGGTTCGATCGGTTACTTCCTGACCGACGACGTTGAACTGCGTCTGGGCTACGACGAAGTGCACAACGTACGTGCCGACGATGGCAAGAACGTCAAAGGCGCTAACACCGCTCTGGACGCTCTGTACCACTTCAACAACCCAGGCGACATGATTCGTCCATACGTTTCGGCCGGTTTCTCTGACCAGAGCATCGACCAGAACGGTTCGAACGGTCGTAACCGTTCCACCTTCGCCAACGTTGGCGGCGGTGCCAAGCTGTACTTCACCGAGAACTTCTACGCCCGTGCCGGCGTTGAAGCTCAGTACAACATCGACCAGGGCGACACCGAGTGGGCTCCTAGCGTCGGTATCGGTGTGAACTTCGGTGGCGGCTCCAAGCCAGCTGCTGCTCCAGTTCCAGCACCTGCTGAAGTCTGCTCCGACAGCGACAACGATGGCGTTTGCGACAACGTTGACAAGTGCCCGGACACCCCAGCCAACGTAACCGTTGACGCTGATGGCTGCCCAGCAGTTGCTGAAGTTGTTCGTGTTGAGCTGGACGTGAAATTCGACTTCGACAAGTCGGTAGTCAAGCCTAACAGCTACGGCGACATCAAAAACCTGGCTGACTTCATGAAGCAGTACCCATCCACCACCACTACTGTTGAAGGTCACACTGACTCCGTCGGTCCTGACGCTTACAACCAGAAACTGTCCGAGCGTCGTGCAAACGCCGTTAAGCAAGTTCTGACCAACCAGTACGGTGTTGAATCGTCCCGCGTTCAGTCTGTTGGCTACGGCGAATCCCGCCCAGTTGCTGACAACAAAACTGAAGCTGGCCGCGCTGTAAACCGTCGCGTAGAAGCGCAGGTTGAAGCTCAAGCTAAGTAATTAGCTGCCGCTGATGGAAAAGCCCGGCTCAGGCCGGGCTTTTCTTTGTCTGCGATTTGGCTTCGCCGCTTAAAGCGCCTGCGCGTTGTACGCCGTCCCGGAGCTACCGAAGGCTGCGATCTTTTGCTCTTGAGCAACAGCCGCCACCGCACCAATCACCAGAATCGCCGGACTTTTCAACTCAAACGCCGACGCATCCTCAGCCATCGCAGTCAGATCACTGCGACATTCACGCTGATGCGCCAAAGAAGCGTTTTCGATCATCGCCACCGGCGTATGCGCCGCCATCCCTCCCGCCAGCAGCTGATCACGAATCTCGCCCAGCTTGGCCACGCCCATGTAAACCACCAGCGTCGTTCCGCCTTGCGCCAACGCCTGCCAGTTCAACTGGCTGTCATCCTGAGTGTGCGCAGTCACCAGCGTTACCCCGCGCGCGACGCCACGCAACGTCAGCGGAATATCGCACTGCGTCGCCCCGGCCAGCCCGGCGGTAATGCCATTGACCAATTCCACTTCAACCCCGCGCTCGCGCAACCACTGCGCTTCTTCGCCACCGCGGCCGAAAATGCACGGATCGCCGCCCTTCAGGCGCACTACGCATTTGCCCTGGCGTGAATAACGCAGCATCAGCCGATGAATGAATGCCTGTGGCGTCGAACGGCAGCCGCCGCGCTTGCCAACGGGAATAACCCGCGCAGTCGGGCAGTGTTCCAGCACGGCGTCGTTGACCAGATCATCGATCATCACCACATCGGCCTCGCGCAATGCACGCACCGCTTTGAGCGTCAGCAACTCCGGATCGCCAGGGCCTGCGCCCACCAGCCAGACTTTCGCATTCATGGTGTTGTCCTCGTTAAATGACCGCGACCGGCCGCGCTTCGGCAGCCAGCAGACGCTTGATTTCCGGCACGCAGGAACCGCATTGCGTGCCGCATCGGAGATTGTTTTTCAGGCCTTGCAGATCCAGGCCCTGGCGAATGCCGGCGCAGACTGCGTTGAGGCTGACGTTTTCGCAATTGCACAAGGTCTTGTCGGTGGCGATCGCTCCGACAGTGCCCGGCGGCGCGCTCATCGGCGCGAGCAGCCAGCGCCGCAGTTGTTGGTCGGCACGGCCCTCCAGCCACAGGCTTTGCAGCCAGTGTTGCGCCAGGGTTTCGCCGGCGAGGCGAATCGCAGTGATACGGCCGTTTTCGATACGCACCCGCTTGCCGATGGCTCGGCGAGGGTCGTCGTAGGCCAGAACCGGGCCATCCAGCAGCGAGAGGCACTGGTCGATCTCGCCCAGCAGCTGTGGATCGGGCGCCTCAGCGTGTGCAGCACGTATCAGCAACGCTGGCCGCTCACGCCCGACAAGGCTGAGGCTGACGTAGGAAAACGCCTCGCACAGCGGTCGTAGCGTCTCGAAATGCCGCTGAACATCACCCTCGATCAAGGCGAACAGTTGCCACGGCAGGTTGACTGCCTCCAGACGCACGCCGCTGTGCTTGAGCTCCGGTTGTTTGGACAGCGGATCAAACGCCGACAAGGTCAGCGTGTTGACGCCGCCCTTGAGATAGCGATCGCCCCAGTGCATCGGCAGGAACGCCTGGCCCGGACGCACGCTGTCGTCGCTGCCGACCGCAACAATCACCGCGCCACGGCGGCTTTTCAGATTAACCAGATCACCGGGCTGCAAGCGGTGCCGACGCATTTCGTCAGGGTGCAGGCTCAGCACGGCTTCGCTGACGTGGCCGAACAATTGCGCGGCGGTGCCGGTGCGGCTCATGCCGTGCCACTGGTCACGCAGGCGACCGGTGATCAAAGTCAGCGGGAAGCGCGCGTCGCGTTGTTCCTTGGCGGCGCGGTACGGATCGGCAATGAATTGCGCGCGGCCGCTGGCCGTAGGAAAGACGCCGTCTTCGTAGAGTCGTGTGGTGCCTTGCCGGGCGCCGGCAGGGAAGGGCCATTGCTGCGGACCGATCTCGTCGATCAAGGCATGACTGATTCCGCACAGATCCAGGTCTCGCCCTTGGGTCAGCGCTTTGAATTCATCAAACAACTGCGAAGGCTGATCGAAAGCGAAAAGACTTGGCTGCCGAGGACGCAGACGTTTCTCCAGACGCTGTGCGAAATCCACCGTGATCGCCCAGTCCGGCCGCGCTTCGCCCGGTGCGACAACCGCTTTGCGCACGTGGGAAATGCGCCGTTCGGAGTTGGTCACCGAACCTTCTTTCTCGCCCCAACTGGCGGCGGGTAACAGCAGGTCGGCAAATGCAGCGGTTTCGGTGGTGCGAAAGGCTTCCTGCAACACTACAAAAGGGCAGGCCTCAAGCGCTGCGCGGACTGCGCTCTGATCAGGCATCGATTGCGCCGGGTTGGTACAGGCGATCCACAGTGCTTTGATTTTGCCGCTGCGCAGGTTTTCGAACAGTTCGATGGCGCTAAGGCCCGGCGTCTCGGGCAAGCTCTCCACGCCCCAGTACGCCGCCACTTCGGCGCGATGTTCCGGGTTGGCGGCATCGCGATGGCCCGGTAGCAGATTGGACAGACTGCCGGTTTCCCGCCCGCCCATGGCATTTGGCTGACCCGTCAGGGAGAAAGGTCCAGCACCTGGCCGGCCAATTTGCCCGGTGGCCAGGTGCAGATTGATCAGCGCACTGTTTTTTGCGCTGCCGGCGGTGGACTGATTCAGGCCCATGCACCACAGCGACAGGAAGCTCGGCGCAGTGCCGACCCATTCTGCGCATTGCTGCAGTTGCTCGATGCTGATGCCGCACAGTTGCGAAACCATTTGCGGCGTGTAATCGCGGACCAGGGTTTTAAGATCGGCGAGGCCTTCGGTGTGCGCCTTGATGAAATCGCGATCAATCCAGTCTTCCCACAACAGCAGATGCAAAATCCCATGGAACAAAGCGACATCGGTGCCCGGAAGAATCGCCAGATGCAGGTCAGCCAAATCGCAGGTATCGGTACGACGCGGGTCGATCACGATGACTTTCATCTGCGGGCGACGGGATTTGGCTTCCTCCAGTCGACGGAAAAGTACCGGATGTGCGTAGGCCATGCTACTGCCGACGATCATCACGCAGTCGCTCAGCTCCAGATCCTCATAACTGCACGGCGGGGCATCTGCGCCGAGGCTGCGTTTGTAGCCGACCACCGCCGAGGACATGCACAGCCGCGAATTGCTGTCGATGTTGTTGGTGCCGACCAGCGCCCGCGCCAGTTTGTTGAAGGCGTAGTAGTCCTCGGTGAGCAACTGTCCGGAGATGTAGAACGCCACGCTGTCCGGGCCGTGCTCGGCGATGGTTTCGGCGAACACGTTGGTCGCGTGGTCGAGGGCGGTATCCCAGTCAGTACGGCCGCGCGCCAGGCCTTTGCCCAGGCGCAGTTCCGGGTACAAGGCGCGGGCGGCGAGGTCGCCGGTCAGGTGCAGCGTCGAGCCTTTGCTGCACAGTTTGCCGAAGTTGGCCGGGTGCGCCGGATCGCCGCTGACGCCGAGGATGCGCTCGCCGTCATGCTCGATCAGTACGCCGCAGCCGACCCCGCAGTAACAGCAGGTCGAGGCGGTCGTCTGGCGGTTCATCAGATGGCGTCCCGCAGGGCCAGTTGCACCCGGCCATTCTCGACCCGCGCCGGATGATGGTGGGCGCAGCCGATGTCCGGCGCCTGGGCTTCGCCGGTTTCGAGGTCGATCTGCCAGTTATGCAGCGGGCAGGCCACGCGCTTGCCATAGATCAGGCCCTGCGACAGCGGCCCGCCCTTGTGCGGGCAGCGGTCATCGAGTGCGAAAACCTCGTCGTCGCTTGTACGAAAAATCGCGATGTCTCCTTTCGGCCCGGCAATGATCCGCGAACCGAGGGCGTTGATCTCTTCCAGCGCACAGATATCGAGCCAGTTCATGCCGGCACCTCCAGGTTTTTCACGGGGATCACGTCGAATTCTTTCTTCAGTTGCGGCTGCGCCAGGCGCTCTTTCCATGGGTCCTGTTCGAACGACAGGGAGAATTGCAGCCGCTCGTTGAGGGCCTTGCGCCGCTCGGCGTCTTCGAGCACGTTCTTCTTGATGTGCTCCATGCCGACCCGTTGCAGGTAATGCACGGTGCGTTCGAGGTAGAAGGCTTCCTCGCGGTAGAGCTGCAGGAACGCGCCGTTGTATTCGCGGACTTCCTCGGCAGTTTTCAGTTTGACGAAGAACTCGGCGACTTCGGTCTTGATCCCGCCGTTGCCACCGATGTACATCTCCCAGCCGGAGTCGACGCCGATAATTCCTACGTCCTTGATGCCCGCTTCCGAGCAGTTGCGTGGGCAACCGGACACCGCCAGCTTCACCTTGTGCGGCGACCACATGTTGAACAGGTCGTGCTCGAGCTCGATGCCCAGTTGCGTCGAGTTCTGCGTGCCGAAACGGCAGAACTCGCTGCCAACGCAGGTTTTCACCGTGCGGATGGATTTGCCGTAGGCGTGGCCGGACGGCATGTCGAGGTCTCTCCAGACGCCGGGCAGATCCTGCTTCTTGATCCCCAGCAAGTCGATGCGCTGACCGCCGGTGACCTTGACCATCGGCACGTTGTACTTGTCGGCCACATCGGCGATCCGCCGCAGTTCCGATGGGTTGGTCACGCCGCCCCACATGCGCGGCACCACCGAATAGGTGCCGTCCTTCTGAATGTTGGCGTGGGCGCGTTCGTTGATCAGACGCGATTGCGGGTCGTCCTTGGCCTCGCCCGGCCAGGTGGAAATCAGGTA
This sequence comes from Pseudomonas sp. LW8, assembly GCF_041956865.1. Classification (NCBI taxonomy): domain Bacteria; kingdom Pseudomonadati; phylum Pseudomonadota; class Gammaproteobacteria; order Pseudomonadales; family Pseudomonadaceae; genus Pseudomonas; species Pseudomonas sp. LW8. The sequence continues at coordinate 1,814,139 of NZ_CP168138.1, forward strand.
GTAGTTGAGCGCCGGGCGACAGGTCGCGCAGCCATTCGGTGTGCGCCAGTTCAGGTAACTCATGGTCTCGGCGATGGTCAGCAGGTGTTCCTGACGGATCGCCTGACGAATCTGCCCGTGGTTGAGATCGCTGCAACCGCAGATGGCTTTTTCGCTTTTCGGTTTGACGTCCGCCGCGCCACCCACGGTGTTAATCAGGATCTGCTCGACCAGCCCGGCGCAGGAGCCGCAGGAGCTGGCAGCCTTGGTGTGTTTCTTCACTTCGTCGACGCTGAACAGGCCGTGTTCCTGAATCGCCTTGACGATGGTGCCCTTGCAGACACCGTTGCAGCCACACACTTCGGCGCTGTCGGCCATGACCATGGCTTTGTCCTGGCCCTGATGTCCTACGTCGCCTAGGGCGTTTTCGCCGAACATGAGGTGATCGCGGATCTCGCCGATGGCGTGATTCTCACGAATCTGCCGGAAATACCAACCGCCATCTGCCGTATCGCCGTACAGACAGGCGCCGACCAGCACGTCATCCTTGATCACCAGTTTTTTGTACACGCCGCCGATAGGGTCGGAGAGGGTGATGGTCTCGGTGCCTTCGCCGCCCATGAAATCGCCGGCGGAGAACAGGTCGATGCCGGTGACTTTCAATTTGGTTGAAGTCACCGAGCCCTGATAGCGAGCGAAACCCAGTTGCGCGAGGTGATTGGCGCAGACCTTGGCTTGTTCGAACAGCGGCGCAACGAGGCCGTAGGCAATGCCGCGATGGCTGGCGCATTCGCCGATTGCGTAGATGCGCGGGTCGTAGGTTTGCAGGGTGTCGTTGACCAGAATCCCGCGATTGCACGGAATGCCGGCCTTTTCTGCCAGTTCAGTGTTGGGACGGATGCCGGCGGCCATTACCACCAGATCGGCAGGGATGATGTCGCCGTTCTTGAACTGCACCGAGCCGACCCGGCCATTGCCGGCGTCGTGCAGGGCTTGGGTCTGTTCGCACAGGCGAAAATGCAGGCCACGGGATTCCAGCGCCGATTGCAGAAGCTGGCCGCTGGTCTTGTCCAGTTGCCGCTCCAGCAGCCATTCGCCGAGGTGCACCACGGTCACGTGCATGCCGCGCAGCATCAGGCCGTTGGCCGCTTCGAGGCCGAGCAGACCGCCGCCGATGACCACGGCGTGCTTGTGGGTCCTGGCGGTGTCGATCATGGCCTGGGTGTCGGCGATGTCGCGATAACCGATCACGCCCTGCAAGGTGTTGCCGGGGATTGGCAGAATGAATGGGGTCGAGCCGGTGGCGATCAATAGACGGTCATACTCGGCCTCGGTGCCGTCCTCGGCGATTACCCGGCGCTTGACCCGGTCGATCTCCACCACTTTGCGGTTGAGCAGCAACTTGATGTTGTTTTCCAGGTACCAGTCGAGGTCGTTCAGCACGATCTCTTCGAAGGTCTGCTCACCGGCCAGCACCGGCGACAGCAGGATGCGGTTGTAGTTGGTGTGCGGTTCGGCGCCGAAGACGGTGATGTCGTAGAGCTCGTCGCTCAGCTTGAGCAGTTCTTCCAGGGTTCGGACCCCGGCCATGCCATTGCCGATCATCACTAGTTTGAGTTTTTTCATCAGGTTCTCCGGGAGCTGCGGCTGGCCTCTGGTGGGCCGTCGGGCCTTGCTCGACAAATTTCGCGCAAACAAAAAAAGGCGTCCCGCTAGTTGCCTAGCGAGGACGCCTTTGTCCTGGTCCCGTTCTCTCGGGAAGCGCAGCCTTCGTCGTTGAAGGTTGGGCTTTATGTATGGTGAAAAGGGTAATGCAGTGGTTGTGCCAACTTGTTATGGCGCCGCAATTGCTGGTTTTTTTGCCCGATTGGAGCTGGCTCGATGCACTTTCTCGAGGCGTGTTGCGCTTTTTTGGAGCGCAGGATCAAAAGATCGCGGCCTTCGGCAGCTCCTACAGGTGTACGCAACCAACTGTAGGAGCTGCCGAAGGCTGCGATCTTTTCAGGGCTGATGAAACAACAGAACCAGCAGCACCACATTCCCCAGCAATGCCACCAAAGCCATGGTCCGCCAGACCTTCAACGGCTCCCGCTCCAACAAAGGCCGGGGCCGCACACTCAAACTTTGCCGCTCACCCTGTTCCAGCACCAGCAGCCACTCTTCAGCGGTTTCGAAGCGTTGCTGCGGATCGGCGGCAACGCCACGTTCCAGACTTTGCGCCAGCCATTCCGGCAAGTCCGGGCGATAGCGACTGGCACTCACCGGCACGCCGAATCGGGGCCGCTGGAATGCTTCTATTTCGCCGTAGGGAAAATGCCCGGTGAGCAGATAATAGAGAGTGACGCCGACAGAATACAAATCCTGCTGCGCACTTGGCGACTCGCCGCGAAACGCTTCCGGGGCGATGAAACTAGGCGTTCCCGGCAGGGTCGACGGCGCGTCCTCCGACAATCCCGGGCAATAAGCCAGGCCGAAATCTAGCAGGCGCAGTTCGCCGTCATCCCCCAGCAGCAGGTTTTCCGGTTTGATGTCGCGGTGCAGAATCTGCCGCCGATGCAGCAGCCCGACCGCGCGCAATAGCCGTTCGGCGATGTCCTGCCACTGCGCCAAAGGCAACGGGCCGCTGTGTTGAAACACGTCGGCCAGCGTCGTCCCCGCGTATTCGCGCATGACGTAATACAAATGCTGACGCTGAGTGCAGGCATGGATTTGTGGAAAATGCCGGCCGGCCACGCGCTTGAGGAACCATTCTTCCGACAGCAGCGCCTGCCCGGCTTGCGGATCGTCGGCCAGGCGCGCCGGTAAGGTCTTCAACAGCCAAGGCTGGCCCTGACTATCGAGCACGCGATACAGCAATGATTGCTGGCTCTGGCCGATGATGCCTTGCACCTGCCAGCCTTCAAACGCTTGCCCGGGTTTCAGCGTTGGCGGCAGTGGCCATTGCTGCAATTGCACCAGCGCATCGCCAATGCTCGCTTCGCCCAGCGCATCGACGCGCACCAGCAGGGCACTGGCGTTGTCCTGACTGCCGGCCAGATGCGCGGCGTTGACCAAGGTTTGCGCCGCGCTGTGCAGATCCACTTGATCGCGCAGAATCGCGGCGATCGCGGTATCGCCCAAGGTCGACCAGACGCCGTCGCTGAGCAGCACGAAGCTTTCGCCCTCACGCAGTTCGCCGTCGAGGAAATCCAGGACCAGATGCTGATCGAGCCCGAGCGCACGCTTGAGCACGTGTTGCATGCCCGGTTGCTCCCAGACGTGATCCTCGCTGATGCGCTGCAAGCGCTCGGCGTGCCAGCGATAGACCCGGCAATCGCCGACGTGGGCGAGGGTGAAGCGTCGACCGCGCATCACCAGCGCGCTGACTGTGGTCAGCAGCGGTTGCCCGCCGCCGTTGGCCTGCAGCCAGCGATTTTGCGCGAGCAGCAGGCGATCCAGCGCCTGGGCCACGCTCCAGGTTTCCGGCGTGGCAAAGTAGTCCAGCGCCAGGGCCTGCAAGGTCGAACGCGCGGCGAGGCCGCCATCGGCGCACTGGCTGACGCCGTCGGCGATGGCGAAAAGATAACCCTTGCTCACCGCCAGTGCCGGCGCCGGTGTCACTGAACGCAGGGCGTCCTGATTCTCCGCGCGCGGGCCGGTGGCGCTGGCTTCGGCGAAACTCAGCTGCAGGGCCATTGAGGCCTCAGACCCGCGCCGCTGTCACCGCCGCCGAGCCCCAGGTGGTTCTCCAGCGACGCTTGACGCCGTGCAGGCCAAACCATGCCAGCACGCCGAGGCTGGCGAACAACCACAGCGCCAATTGATAACTGCCGGTGCTTTGCTTGATCGCGCCCATACCGGCCGCGAGGGCGAAGCCGCCGATGCCGCCGGCCATGCCGATCAGCCCGGTCATCACGCCGATCTCCAGACGAAAACGCTGCGGCACCAATTGGAAAACCGCACCGTTGCCGGCGCCCAAGCCGAGCATGGTGCAGACGAAAAGCGCCAGCGCCGCGTAAGAGCTTGGCAGATTGAAGCCCACCGCTGCGATGCAGATGGCAGCGACGGTGTACATCGCCAGCAAGGTGCGGATGCCGCCGAAGCGATCGGCCAGCGCGCCACCCAGTGGCCGCATCAGGCTGCCGCCGAACACGCAGGCAGCGGTGTAGTAGCCGGCGGTCACCGGGCTCAGACCGTATTGATCGTTGAAGTAACCGGGCAGGGCGCTGGCCAGGCCGATGAAGCCGCCGAAGGTGACGCTGTAGAAAAACATGAACCACCAGCTGTCGCGATCACCGAGGGCCTTGAAGTAGTCGGCCATGGCTTTCGGTTTTGGCCGCTGCGGGGCGTTTTTTGCCAACAGGGCGAATAGCACCAAAGTCAGGACCAGCGGGATCAGGGCAAACCCGAAGACATTGCTCCAGCCGAACGCGGCGGCAATCACTGGCGCCAGCAGCGCGGCGAACACGGTGCCGGAGTTGCCGGCGCCGGCGATGCCCATGGCTTTGCCTTGATGTTCTGGTGGATACCACTGCGAGGCCAGCGGCAGGGCCACGGCAAACGACGCGCCGGCCATGCCGAGGAACAGGCCGAGGATCAGCGCCTGTTCATAACTGTGGATGCCCAGTTTCCAGGCGCCGAACAGCGCGCAGATGACGATGACCTGGCCGATCAGCCCGGCGGTCTTCGGCGACAAGCGATCAGCGAGCATGCCCATGGCGAAGCGCAACACCGCGCCGGCCAGAATCGGCGTGGCGACGACAAGTCCGCGTTGCTGGGTGGTCAGGTGCAGGTCGGCGGCAATCTGCACCGCCAGCGGGCCGAGCAGGTACCAGACCATGAAGCTCAGGTCGAAATACAGGAAGGCCGCGAACAGGGTCGGGGTATGGCCGGATTTCCAGAAGCTTGAATTCATCGCGCACCTCGGCTGAAAAGAGTCTCGAAAGGAGTCATGCACAGCAGGTGGAGCGCCTCACGGCCGCACCACCGGCCCCGTTCTGTGGGGCCAAAACGCAAAAACGCCGCTACCTGATTCGCCGGGGGGCGAACGGGGTGAGCGACGTCTTTGTCGTAGGTGGGGCAACCGCCGTTGGTTACCTGTGCGGTTTACTTAGCGAGATTTGTGCCAACAGCTGAAAAGCAAAAGCCCCTCACCCTAGCCCTCTCCCAGAGGGAGAGGGAACCGAGCGGGGGATGGCCGAATCATTTGCCGATCTGAACGATTTCGAGTGAATCCATAATCGACTCGGTCGTTCAGGTCGGCGGACAGCGCCAGACAACGCGGTCGGTCCCCTCTCCCTCCGGGAGAGGGCTAGGGTGAGGGGCTCTTGATTTGCAGCGAAAACTTCAGCCCAGCAACTCGCTCATGGCAATGATCTGCTCCGCCACCTGAATCAGCTTCTGCTGGCGGCTCATCGCCTGGCGGCGCATCAGCGTATAGGCCTCTTCCTCGTTGCAGTCCTTCATCTTCATCAGCAAACCCTTGGCCAGTTCAATGCGCTTGCGCTCGGCCAGTTGCTGATCGCGCGCCTGCAATTGCGCGCGCAAGGCCTGGTCACTCTCGAAGCGCGCCATCGCCACGTCGAGAATCGGCTGCAACCGTTGTGCGTGAATGCCTTCGACGATGTAGGCACTGACCCCGGACTTGATCGCCTGACGCATCACCCCCGGGTCATGTTCGTCGGTAAACATCACGATCGGCCGGGGCTGGTCGCGGCTGACCAGTACCACTTGCTCCATCACATCGCGGCTCGGTGACTCGGTATCGATCAGGATCACGTCCGGGCGCACCGTTTCGACGCGCGCCGGCAGGTCGATGGTCAGGCCGGACTCGTCGATTACCTCGAAGCCGGCCTCGGTCAGCGCCGCTTTCAGGCGTCCGACTTTTTTCGCGGTGTCGTTGATCAGCAGAATGCGCAACATGTTCGCGGTCTCCTGTCAGCGCTGGGCGAGAAGGGGGGCGGTGTCGCTCAGGGCATGCAGCTTGAAACTGCGCGCATAGCCCGCCGGGTCGCTGCCGTCCCAGACCTTGCCGTCGAGCAACTGGCTGCTGCGCAGGTCTGCGTACGAAGTCGCAACGCCGACCGCGCTGGCGGCCTCGCGATACAGATCCAGACGCTGAACCTGACGGGCGACGGCCAGATAATCCGGATCCTCGCGCAACAGACCCCAGCGACGAAACTGGGTCATGAACCACATGCCGTCGGAGAGGTACGGCAGATTGACCTCGCCACCGCCGTGAAAACGCAGCGCATGCGAGTCCTGCCAGCGATTGCCGAGGCCGTCGGCGTAATCCCCCATGAAACGCGGCTCGATGCACGGGGTGGGGGTGTCGAGGTATTCGGCGGCGCTGAGCAATTGCGCGGTGCTGCGGCGGTTCTCCGGGCTTTCTTCGATGAAGCGGCTGGCCTCAAGGATGGCCATGACCAGCGCCCGCGCGGTGTTGGGGTATTGCTCGACAAATTCCCGGGTGCAACCGAGGACTTTTTCCGGGTGGTCGGGCCAGATGCTCTGGCTGGTCGCCAGGGTGAAGCCGAAATCCTGCTGCACGGCGCTCGCCGCCCACGGTTCGCCGACGCAAAAACCGTCGATGCGCCCGGCTTGCAGGTGCGCAACCATTTGCGGTGGCGGCACCACCACGCTGTCGACGTCCTGCAACGGATGAATGCCCTGGCTCGCCAGCCAGTAATAAAGCCACATCGCATGGGTGCCGGTGGGGAAGGTCTGGGCGAAGGTCAGTTTTGCGCGGCTTTGGTGCACGTGCCGATCGAGCGCTTCAGGACTGTTCACGCCAGCCTGCTGCAAACCATGGGACAGGTTCAGGCTCTGGCCATTCTGGTTCAGGCCCATCAGCACTGCCATGTCGGTCGGGGCGACGCCGCCGATGCCCAGGTGCACCGCATAAATCAGCCCGTACAGACTGTGCGCGGCATCCAGTTCGCCGCTGACCAGTTTGTCGCGCAGGTTGGCCCATGACGCCTGACGCTTGAGGTTCAGGGTCAGGCCGTAGGGCTGGGCGAAGCCCTGGGTGGCGGCGACCACCACCGAGGCGCAGTCGCTCAGCGCCATGAAGCCGAGATTGATCGCGCTCTTTTCCGGCGCATCGCTGCCATTGACCCAGGCCAGAGGCCCCAAGGACGTTTCGTTCATACGCTACCTCAAAAAAAACGTCGTCCCGGATTCTGCACAGGCAAAACCCGGGGACGACGCCATTGTCCTGGCCTGCGCGCCGTCATTGGTCGGCAGACTGATGAGCGGGGTGGTGCAAGGCATATGCCAGTCGCCTGATTCGCGCAGGCGCCTCGCGCCGGGGGACGATGCCCGGCTATAATCGCCGCCTCTTTTCGCCGCCCGAGTCATTGCCGCCCATGTACACCCTGGCCCGTCAGCTGTTGTTCAAACTTTCCCCGGAAACCTCCCACGATCTGTCGCTGGATCTGATCGGCGCGGGTGGGCGTTTGGGCCTCAACGGCTTGCTGTGCAAGGCTCCGGCGAAAATGCCGGTGACCGTCATGGGCCTGCAGTTCCCGAACCCGGTAGGGCTGGCGGCAGGTCTGGACAAGAACGGCGCGGCCATCGACGGCTTTGCGCAACTGGGTTTCGGTTTTGTCGAGATCGGCACCGTGACCCCGCGTCCGCAGCCGGGCAACCCGAAACCACGCATCTTCCGCCTGCCGGAAGCCGAGGCGATCATCAACCGCATGGGCTTCAACAACCTCGGTGTGGACAACCTGCTGGCGCGGGTCGCTGCGGCGAAATACCAGGGCGTGCTGGGCATCAACATCGGCAAGAACTTCGATACCCCGGTCGAGCGCGCGGTGGATGATTACCTGATCTGCCTGGACAAGGTCTACGCCCACGCCAGTTACATCACGGTCAACGTCAGCTCGCCGAATACCCCGGGCCTGCGCAGCCTGCAGTTCGGCGACTCGCTCAAACAATTGCTCGCGGACTTGGCCACGCGCCGCGCCGAACTGGCCCTGCGTCACGGCAAGCATGTGCCGCTGGCGATCAAGATCGCGCCGGACATGACCGACGAAGAAACTGCGCAGGTTGCCCAAGCCTTGATCGAAACCGGCATGGATGCGGTGATCGCCACCAATACGACTTTGAGCCGTGTCGGCGTCGAAGGCATGGAGCATGGTGACGAGGCGGGCGGTCTGTCGGGTGCGCCGGTGCGTGAAAAGAGCACCCATACCGTGAAGGTGCTGGCGGGCGAATTGGCCGGGCGTTTGCCGATCATTGCTGCGGGCGGGATTACCGAGGGCAAACACGCGGCGGAGAAAATTACTGCTGGCGCGAGCCTGGTGCAGATCTATTCGGGCTTCATCTACAAAGGCCCGGCGCTGATTCGTGAATCGGTAGACGCCATCGCCGCGTTGCGCTGAGGATTGCCGAGGACTTGTCGGAGCCTTTGTGGCGAGGGGATTTATCCCCGCTGGGCTGCTCAGCAGCCCCAAAGCCTTGCACATTGATACGCCAGGTAAATTGAAATTCGGACTTCGCGACTGCTGCGCAGCCGAGCGGGGATAAATCCCCTCGCCACGTGGATCCCGGTTAACCCTTTTTGCAGGCATAAAAAAGGGCTCCTCGAAGGAGCCCCTGGGCCGTAGCCCGCCGTCCGGGAGGGACGTGCGTGGTTAATTCAATGCAAATTCAGATTGTCGTGTCGGAATAAATGCCCTGTGTCAGCCGACGGCGTGAAGTTCGTTGAGTCTGTGGATTCCCGCAGTGCCGGTCATACCGTCCCAGTTGTCGCCGCGTCCTTCTCGCCAGCCGTTGATCCAGGCTTGACGTACCGACGGTAGAGTAAATGGGCAAAGCTCACGGGATTTGCCACCAACGCCATATTGATATCCGCGCAAAAATGCTCTTTCCAACGGATCACGCTTAAGTCTTCTCATAGGGTGTTTCCCTCACTTGTTGACTGTAGTGTCGCGTTGACCTCAATTGAGGTCTGGCAGAAAAAACCTGCCATCGTGCGGCTCGCTGCCGGCGTGGCGAGCCAAGGTGTTGACGCCGTTGCGACGTCAACCTGTGTTCAGTTCTAACCAATGAGTCACACCGAGGGAATGATCGTTTTGTCATAAGCACGTAACGTAAAGGATGCTATGGCGATAAGTAACCGCGTATTTATTCAACGTTCATTGCGCAAACCCCGGTATGATCGGCGCCCCGCTGACTCAGGGGGTTAATCCTTTAGTGAGAATGACCCACGTTTGCGCTTGGGTAATATTCGACGAAGGGTCGCTTTCAGTCTTTTTGTTTCACCAACTTTTTTATCTGTCCCGGCATCTAAGCTCTTTTAACCCGAGCAGCGGGGATGGAACGGCACACTTTGTGCCACGCGGGCGCTCTTTCAGAAAAGCGCCTGATTGAAAACCGGGTCGGCAATGCGTTGCCCGCCCACTAGCCAAAGGCTCTGGAATTACCATGTCCGATCGTTTCGAACTCTTCCTCACTTGCCCCAAAGGCCTTGAAGGCCTGCTCATCGAGGAAGCCGTCGGGCTTGGCCTTGAAGAAGCGCGCGAGCACACCTCCGCCGTGCGTGGCATGGCGACCATGGAAACCGCTTATCGCCTGTGCCTCTGGTCGCGTTTGGCCAACCGTGTGTTGCTGGTGCTCAAGCGTTTCCCGATGAAGGACGCCGAAGACCTCTACCACGGCGTGCTCGACATCGACTGGCAGGATCACATGCTCAGCGACGGCACCCTGGCCGTCGAATTCAGCGGCCACGGCTCGGGCATCGACAACACCCACTTCGGCGCGCTGAAAGTCAAAGATGCCATCGTCGACAAACTGCGCACGCCACAGGGCGATCGTCCATCCATCGACAAACTCAACCCGGACCTGCGCATTCACCTGCGACTGGATCGCGGCGAAGCGATTCTGTCCCTCGACCTGTCCGGCCACAGCCTGCACCAGCGTGGCTATCGCTTGCAGCAGGGCGCGGCGCCGCTGAAGGAAAACCTCGCGGCGGCAATCCTCATCCGTTCCGGCTGGCCGCGAATTGCCGCCGAAGGTGGCGCACTGGCTGACCCGATGTGCGGTGTCGGTACGTTTCTCGTCGAAGCGGGGATGATTGCCGCCGACATGGCGCCGAACCTGCGTCGCGAGCAGTGGGGCTTTACTGCGTGGCTCGGTCATGTGCCGGCACTGTGGAAAAAACTCCACGAAGAAGCCGTCGAGCGTGCCGCCGCCGGTCTGGCCAAACCGCCGCTGTGGATTCGCGGTTACGAAGCCGATCCACGACTGATTCAGCCAGGCCGCAATAACGTTGAGCGCGCCGGCCTCAGCGAGTGGATCAAGATTTACCAGGGCGAAGTGGCGACCTTCGAGCCGCGCCCGGATCAGAATCAGAAAGGCCTGGTGATCTGCAACCCGCCGTACGGCGAGCGTCTCGGTGACGAAGCCAGCCTGCTGTATCTCTACCAGAACCTCGGCGAGCGTCTGCGTCAGGCCTGCCTGAACTGGGAAGCGGCGGTGTTCACCGGCGCCCCGGATCTGGGCAAGCGCATGGGCATTCGCAGCCATAAACAGTATTCGTTCTGGAACGGCGCGCTGCCGTGCAAACTGCTGCTGATCAAGGTTCTGCCGGATCAGTTCGTCACTGGCGAACGCCGCACTCCGGAACAGCGCCAGGCCGAGCGCGAGCAAGCGGCTTACGACCAGACCCCGGACGAGCCGCAAGAGCGCAAGTTCAACAAGAACGGCAACCCGATCAAGCCGACGCCAGCCCCGGCGCCAGTGATCGAACAGCCGCGCCTGAGCGAAGGCGGGCAGATGTTTGCCAATCGCTTGCAGAAAAATCTCAAGGCAATGGGCAAGTGGGTCAAGCGCGAAGGCATCGATTGCTACCGCGTTTACGATGCCGACATGCCGGAATACGCAATGGCCATCGACCTGTACCACGACTGGGTGCACGTTCAGGAATACGCCGCGCCGAAATCCATCGACCCGGAAAAAGCCTCGGCGCGCATGTTCGACGCTTTGGCGGCCATCCCGCAGGCATTGAACGTCGACAAGAACCGCGTGGTGGTCAAGCGCCGCGAGCGGCAGAGCGGCACCAAGCAGTACGAGCGTCAGGCTGCGCAGGGCAAGTTCGTCGAGGTCAATGAAGGTGGCGTGAAGTTGCTGGTCAACCTCACCGATTACCTCGACACCGGCCTGTTCCTCGATCACCGGCCGATGCGCATGCGCATTCAGAAAGAGGCGGCCGGCAAACGCTTCCTCAATCTGTTTTGCTACACCGCGACCGCCAGCGTGCACGCGGCCAAGGGCGGCGCGCGCAGCACCACCAGCGTCGACCTGTCGAAAACCTATCTGGACTGGGCGCGGCGCAACCTGTCGTTGAACGGTTTCTCGGACAAGAATCGTCTGGAGCAGGGTGATGTGATGTCGTGGCTGGAAAGCAGCCGTGACGAATACGACCTGATCTTCATCGACCCGCCGACGTTCTCCAACTCCAAGCGCATGGAAGGCATCTTCGACGTACAGCGCGATCAGGTGCAGTTGATCGACTTGGCGATGGCGCGGCTGGCACCGGGTGGCGTGCTGTATTTCTCCAACAACTTCCGCAAGTTCCAGTTGGAGGAAAACCTCGCCGAGCGTTATGCGGTCGAGGAAATCAGTGCGCAGACCATTGATCCGGATTTCGCCCGCAATACCAAGATCCACCGCGCCTGGAAAATCACGGCTCGTTGACGCTTTCACTGGTTGGATCCACAGAGCCTTGATTTTTAACGGCTCGGTGGATCCAGCGGTGCTGGCTAAATTAGTGGCTAATAGCTATAACTCACACACCGCCAATGGGGTTTTCCCGTGAATCTGGCGGAGTGAGTCGTGCTTATGCCGTTGCACCCCGTGCGCCCGAAAATCCTCGGTTTCATCAGTGAAGACGTCTCAGCCTGGCTGGTCGCTTTGCTGGTGTTGCTTGCCGGCGGGATTCTCACCGGGCTGCTCGCGTGGGGCACCTTCAACCAGTTTCAGCAACAATCGCGTCAGCGCTTTCAACTGCTGGCCAACGAACGCTACAGCCGTATCGCCGAACGTTTTCAGGACCAGGAGCAACGTCTCGATAGTCTGCGCCGGTTCTTCGCCAACTCCGAATCGGTGTCCCGCGCCGAATTCGACGGCTACTCCCGCCCTTTATTGCTGCGCACCCAAGCCTATACCTATGCCCCGAGAGTCAGTGGTGCCGAACGCGCCGCGTTCGAACAGCAGGTGCGTGACGAAGGCCTGAGCAACTTCACCATTCGCGAGCTCGACGCCAATGGCGAGCTGCAACTGGCGGCAGCGCGCGACGCATATGTGCCGGTGCTGTACACCCAGACCCAAAGCCGATTGGCGCCACCACTGGGTTATGACTTGCTCGCCCAACCCTTGCGCCGCGAAACCCTGCAACGCGCCGACCAGCTCGGCAGCATGGCGGTGTCGCAACCCATGCATCTTGTCGGGATTGAGCCGTCCTACGCGCGTGGGGTGTTGCTACTGGCGCCGGTCAGTCGCGCCGGAGAATCGCAGCCGTTCGGCTATGTGATGGCGGTGATCAGCATGCGCCAGTTGCTCGCCGACGGTTTGCCCGATGCCCTGCACGATTACCTGTCGGTGCGCATTCTCGACCTGTCGACCCAGGATCAGCACGAGGCGCTGTTCGAATCGAGCAACGAGGCGGTGCCCGGCGATCTGGCGGCGACGCGCTTGCTGCGCATGGCCGACCACGACTATCAGGTCGATATCCTTCCGAGCGAGGCGTTCATGCAGGCCAACCATTCGTCGGTGGGCAGCGTGATCATTCTTGGCGGCTTGCTCAGCGCATTGCTCAGCGCCTTGCTTTACGTGCTGGTCAGCCAGCGCCAGCGCGCGGTGCGGCTGGTCGAGGTGCGCACCCAGGAATTGCACGAGCGCGAGCAGGAACTGCGCGGCACCCACGGTCAGTTGCGCGGCGTGCTGAATGCCGCCACTCAGGTCGCGATCATCGCCACCGACCTGCGCGGCGTGATCAACACCTTCAACCCCGGCGCCGAGCAAATGCTCGGCTACAGCAGCGCCGAAGTGGTCGGGCGCATGACCCTGGAGAACCTGCATTTGCCACGGGAACTGGCGGCGCGTTCGGCCGAGTTGAGTGCGCGCTACGGCAAAAACATTCCGACTTGCCACGCGATGCTGGTCGAGGGCGGCGAAGTCGGCGGCCACGAGGCACGCGAATGGACACTGGTGCGCAGCGATGGCAGTCACCTGCCGGTGAACATGCTCGCCACCCCGGTGCTTGACGAGCAAGGCCTGTGGGTCGGTCATCTGGCGATCTGCATCGACATCACCGAACGCAAGCGAGTGCACGAGGTGCTGGCAGCACGCGACACATTGCTGAAGAAGCTCAGCGCCCATGTTCCCGGTGGCATCTACCAATTCAAGATGGAATTCGACGGACGCTTCAGCGTGATCTACGCCAGCGATGGCATCCGCGAAATCTACGAGCTGGAGCCGGATGTGCTGCTGCTCGACTCCGAGGCGATCTTCAGTCGTATCCACCCCCAGGATGCGATTCGCGTGCGCAGCTCGATCCGCGAATCGGCGGAAAACCTCAGCCCGTGGCGCGAGGAATACCGCGTGCAACTGCCTGAACGCGGCCTGCGCTGGGTGCGCGGCGAGGCGACGCCTGAAGAACTGCCGGGCGGCGGGGTGCTGTGGCACGGTTACATCTCGGATATCTCCGATCTCAAGCGCGTGGAAGAAGAATTGCGCGCGTTGTCGATCACCGATTCGCTGACCGGCATACACAACCGCCGCTATTTCCAGGAACGCCTGACCACCGAAATGGCCCGGGTCGAGCGTGGCGGCGGTGAGTTGTCGGTGATCATGCTCGACATCGACCACTTCAAACGCATCAACGATCAGTTCGGCCACGCTGTCGGCGACCGCGTGCTGCAAGCAGTTTGCGAACGGATCGGCCATCGCCTGCGCCGCACCGACGTGTTCTGCCGTCTGGGCGGCGAAGAGTTCATGGTGCTGTGCCCGGACATCGACGGCGAACACGCCTACATGCTGGCGAGGGAATTGTGGGAAGGTTTGCGCGGCGCGCCGGTGGACGTGGTCGGCGTAGTCACCGCCAGTTTCGGCATCGCCAGTTGGCGCCCGGGGGAGGGCGCGGATGCGCTGTTGCTGCGCGCTGACTCAGGGGTTTACGCAGCGAAGCAGAATGGCCGGGATCGGGTTGAGCGGGAGATGAGCTGAGCCGCTGATGCTCGATACACCACAAACCTGTGGGAGCTGGCTTGCCAGCGATAGGGTTATTCCAGTCAGCATATTCGGTGACTGACAGTCCGCTATCGCTGGCAAGCCAGCTCCCACAGGGTTTTGTGGTGTGGCTTGGATTGGGTTACAGCACCGAAGCGGTCTGCGGCAGTTTCGGCTGTTTGTACAGATCCAGCAGCACCTGATCGAGCACCGACGAGGCGCCGAACGGGGCCTTGTCGTTGAGGATCGCCACCACCGCCCAGGTATTGCCATTCACATCACGACTGAAACCGGCGATCGCGCGCACGGTGTTCAGGGTGCCGGTCTTGACGTGGGCTTCGCCGCGCATCGCCGTGGTTTTCAGACGTTTGCGCATGGTGCCGTCGGTGCCGGCAATCGGCAGCGAGCTGATGTATTCGGCGGCGTACGGGCTGTGCCAGGCGGCCTGCAGCATGTTGGCCATTTCCCGCGCACTGACCCGCTCGGCCCGCGACAGACCAGAACCATTCTCCATCACCAGATGCGGCGCGGTGATGCCTTTCTTCGCCAGCCACTGACGTACCACGCGCTGCGCTGCCCGGGCGTCGTCACCGTCGGCATCGTTGCGGAAACGCTGGCCAAGGCTGAGGAACAGCTGCTGGGCCATGGTGTTGTTACTGTATTTGTTGATGTCGCGGATGATCTCGGCCAGATCCGGCGAGTACGCACGGGCAAGCAGTTTGGCGCTGCTCGGCGTCGGCGCCAGACGATCCTTGCCCTGAATGCTGCCACCCAGTTCCTTCCAGATCGCCCGCACGGCGCCGGCGGTGTAGGTCGCGTGGTCGAGCAGCGACAGGTAAGTCTGCGAGCTGCAGCCTTCGCCCAACTGGCCGCCAACGGTCACGGTCACGCTGCCATCGGCCTGCGGCACCGGGTTGTAGCGCACGCCGCCGGTGCATTGCTTGGACGGCAGGGCTTTGACGGCGTTTTCGATGCGGATGTTCGCGATCGGCGGCTCCACGGAAATCAACACGCGGCCACCGTCATTGCGCGCAACAAAGCGCAGGGCCTTGAGGTTGACCAGCAGCGAGTCGGGCTTGACCAGGAACGGCTTGTTGTCGTCGTTGCCGTCATCGTTGAATTCCGGCAATTGCGGCTGCACGAAGAAGTTGCGGTCGAGGATCAGGTCGCCGGTGATCTGCGTCACGCCGTTGGCGCGCAGGTCGCGCATCAACAGCCAGAGTTTCTCCATGTTCAGCTTCGGGTCACCGCCACCCTTGAGGTAGAGGTTGCCGTTGAGAATGCCGCCGCTCAGGTCGCCGTCGGTGTAGAACTCGGTTTTCCACTGATGGTTGGGGCCGAGCATTTCCAGCGCCGCGTAAGTGGTGACCAGTTTCATCGTCGAGGCCGGGTTGACCGAGACGTCGGCGTTGAACACGGTCGGCGTGCCCGGACCGTCGAGCGGCACCATCACCAGCGACAGCGCGGTGGGCTGCAGCTTGCTGGCCTTGAGGGCTTTTTCGACGTTCGGGGTTAGGGAAGTGTTGATGGTGGCAGCGGAGACAGGCAAGGCCAGAGGCAGAAGAAGGCCGGCGAGAAACAGTGGACGCAACGATTTGATCATATGCAATAAAACCCTGCAAAAGAGGGGAAAAAAGAGGAGGACATGGATGAAAAGGCCCTCAGTGGTCATGAAAGTGTCGGCATTATGCCCCAAGCTGTAACAGCTTGTGCCGTGTCAGGCCCGGGCAATCGCTTATTTTTTTACGGGCGGTCGGCCGCAGCGGCCAGAGAGTCGGGCAATCGCTGGCTTAAACTGGTAAAGTGCCGGCCGTTATTACTTAAGAGGATTGTTCCAATGGCGACTAACCGTTCCCAGCGTCTGCGCAAAAAACTGTGCGTTGATGAATTTCAAGAGCTGGGTTTCGAACTGAACCTGGACTTCAAAGAAGACTTGTCCGAAGAAGCCATTGACGCTTTCCTCGAAGCATTCATCAAAGAAGCCATGGAAGCCAACGGTCTGGGTTATGTTGGCGGCGACGACTTCGGTCTGGTGTGCCTGCAGAAGCGTGGCTCGGTCAACGAAGAGCAGCGCGCTGCCGTTGAAGCCTGGCTGAAAAACCGCTCCGAGCTGACCAAGTACGAAGTCAGCCCGCTGCTGGATGTGTGGTATCCGGAAAAGCCGATCAACGCGGCTAAGTGATACTGAAAAAAACGGCGACCTGAGGGTCGCCGTTTTTTTTCGTCTGGTGTTTAGGTGATACGGCTTGGATTTGATGGTGGACTCGCCCCTCACCCCAGCCCTCTCCCGAGGGAGAGGGAGCCGATCTGTGGGCTTTTCGGGATGTGAGTTCGACTTGATATCCCTCGTCGGCGTATATCTTCCGAGCACCTTGGTCAGTCCCCTCTCCCTTTGGGAGAGGGTTAGGGTGAGGGGCTTTTGATCTTAAGCTCTGCGCCAATTCAAAATCACCAACGTCAAAACCCCCGCCACGATCCCCCAAAACGCCGAACCAATGGAAAACAGCGTCAGCCCGGACGCCGTGACCATAAAGGTGATCAACGCCGCTTCCCGTTCCTTCACCTCGCTCATGGCAATGCTCAAGCCATTGATGATCGAGCCGAACAACGCCAGCGCAGCAATCGACAGCACCAGTTCTTTCGGCAACGCCGCAAACAATGCCGCCAACGTCGCGCCGAACACCCCGGCAATCCCGTAGAACACCCCGCACCACACCGCGGCGGTGTAGCGCTTGTTGCGATCTTCGTGGGCATGCGGGCCGGTGCAGATCGCTGCGCTGATGGCCGCGAGGTTGATGCCGTGGGAGCCGAACGGCGCCAGCAACAGCGAGGCGATGCCGGTGGTAGTGATCAGCGGCGAGGCCGGGACGTTATAGCCATCGGCACGCAGCACGGCGATGCCGGGCATGTTCTGCGAGGTCATCGCCACCACGAACAGCGGAATGCCGATGCTGATGGTTGCGGCCAGGGAGAAGTGCGGCGTGGTCCACACCGGGGTGGCCACTTCCAGATGAAAGCCGCTGAAATCAAGCAGCCCCATGAAGCCCGACAGCGCGGTGCCGATCAGCAGCGCTGCGAGCACCGCATAGCGTGGCGACAGGCGCTTGACCACCAGATAAGTGAAGAACATTCCCAGCACCAGCCCGGTACGGTGTTGCGCGGCGACGAAGATTTCGCTGCCGATCTTGAACAGAATCCCTGCCAGCAAGGCCGCCGCCAAAGAGGCCGGGATCTTTTTTACCAGCCGTTCGAAGCTGCCGGTCAGGCCGCAGATCGTCACCAGCACCGCGCACGTGATGTAGGCGCCGATCGCCTCGCCGTAACTGACGCCGCCCAGGCTGGTGATCAGCAACGCCGCGCCGGGGGTCGACCAGGCGATGGTGATCGGTGTGCGATAGCGCAGCGACAGACCGATCGAACATACGGCCATGCCAATCGAAATCGCCCAGATCCACGAAGAAATCTGCCCGCTGCTCAGGCCGGCCGCTTGCCCGGCCTGGAACATCAGCACCAGCGAACTGGTGTAGCCGGTCATCATCGCGATGAAACCGGCGACGATGGCGGAAGGCGAGGTGTCGGCAAGAGGGCGCAGGCGGGCGTGGGTAGCGTCGGTCATGACGGCGGTGTTCCTTATACCAATGGAGATGTCCGCCACAACACAGAACCTCTGTGGGAGCGAGCCTGCTCGCGAAAGCGCTATGTCAGTCAACATTCATAGTGAATGTGAAATGGCTTTCGCGAGCAGGCTCGCTCCCACGGGGGATTGCGGTCATGCAGCGGATTCTGCGATCAAGCCTAAACTCAAACCTGACAAACCGTTGCAATACAGCCGCAGGCGCAAACAGCCGTACAGTCGTGTTGCCACCATTCATTGTGTACAATCGCGCTGTTTTTTACGCGATACTTGCCAGCGACCTACTGTGCCGTATTACAGTCACGGTCTATTCGCCGCAGTTTTCCCGACTCGAGTGCCCATGAACGAACAGTTGCAACCCCTCAAGAAACAACCGCGAGCAGGCAAAGCCGGTCGCAGCGGAACCCAGGACGATATTGTCTACGCGCATATCTTCGAGGCCATCCTCGAACAGCGTCTGGCGCCCGGTACCAAGTTGAGCGAAGAGGCGCTGGGGGAAATCTTCGGGGTCAGCCGCACCATCATTCGCCGCGCGCTGTCGCGTCTGGCCCATGAAGGCGTGGTGCTGTTGCGGCCGAATCGTGGCGCCGTCGTCGCCAGCCCGAGTGTTGAAGAAGCGCGTCAAGTGTTCCTCGCCCGCCGTCTGGTCGAGCGTGCGATCACTGAATTGGCCGTGCAGCACGCCACGGCCGAGCAGATCGCCGAATTGCGGCAGATGGTCAACGATGAGCGCGACAGTTTCTCGCGCGGCGATCGCGGTGCCGGTATTCGTCTGTCGGGCGAATTCCACCTGAAACTGGCGGAAGCGGCGATGAACGCACCGTTGATCAGCTTCCAGCGCAGCCTGGTTTCGCAGACCTCGCTGATCATCGCCCAGTATGAAAGCGGCAACCGCTCGCACTGCTCGTACGATGAACACACGCAGTTGATCGACGCCATTGAAAAGCGCGACGGTGAACTGGCGGTGAACCTGATGATGCATCACATGGATCACATCGACAGCAAGCTCAACCTCGACGAGGAAGGCGCGTCGGATGATCTGCATGCGGTGTTCTCGCACTTGTTGCAGACCAAGAAGCCGGGGCGTCCAGCGGCCAAGCTCTAAGCTGAAACCGAGTCGCGGCTTTCGCGAGCAGGCTCGCTCCCACAGGGGAATGCATTTCAAAGGTGGGAGCGAGCCTGCTCGCGAAGACAACCTGACCGGCAACAAAAATCCTCCGTGGTAAACACCACCGGGGATGATCGTTCCCACGCTCTGCGTGGGAACGCCTCTAGGGACGCTCCGCGTCCAGTGACGCGGAGCGTCACGGGCTGCATTCCCACGCAGAGCGTGGGAACGATCAGTGCGAAGAGGTTAGCGCTGATGCACCAGCGCCCCCGCCGCATACGTCTGCGCCACCGTGCGGTCATCCCCCAGCGTCATCAGTACAAACAACGTCTCGGCAATGTTATTCGACTGCTTCAAGCGATAACTCAGCAGCGGCGTGGCGTTGTAATCCAGTACCAGGAAGTCGGCATCGGAGCCCGGTTGCAGATTGCCGATCCTGTCTTCCAGACGCAGCGCCCGCGCACCACCCAGGGTTGCCAGATACAGCGACTTGAACGGGCTCAACCGCGCACCCTGTAACTGCATGACCTTGTAGGCTTCGTTGAGGGTTTGCAGCAGGGAGAAACTGGTGCCGCCGCCGACGTCGGTGCCGAGGCCGACATTGAGCTTGTGCTTCTCGGCCATCGGCAAATTGAACAGGCCGCTGCCGAGGAACAGGTTCGAGGTCGGGCAGAACGAGATCGCCGAGCCGGTTTCCGCCAGTCGCGCGCATTCTTCGTCACACAGGTGCACGCCGTGGGCGAATACCGAGCGTTCGCCGAGCAACTGGTAATGATCGTAGACGTCGAGGTAGCCCTTGCGCTCCGGGAACAGCTCCTTGACCCACTCGATTTCCTTGAGGTTTTCGCTGATGTGGGTCTGCATGTACAGATCCGGGTATTCAGTCAGCAGTTGCCCGGCGAGGGTCAGTTGTTCCGGGGTGCTGGTGGGGGCGAAGCGCGGTGTCACCGCATAGTGCAATCGGCCCTTGCCGTGCCAGCGCTCGATCAGCGCCTTGCTGTCGACGTAACTGGATTCGGCGGTATCGACCAGATAGTCCGGGGCATTGCGGTCCATCATCACCTTGCCGGCGATCATGCGCAGATCAAGCTTTTCCGCCGCTTCAAAAAACGAATTGACTGACTGCGGGTGCACGCTGCCGAACACCAGCGCCGTGGTGGTGCCGTTGCGCAGCAGTTCCTTGATGAAAATATCGGCCACTTCGTCGGCGTGAGCCTTGTCGCCAAACTGGCTTTCGCAGGGAAAGGTGTAGGTGTTCAGCCAGTCGAGCAGTTGCTCGCCGTAGGAGCCGACCATGCCGGTCTGCGGCAGGTGAATGTGTGTGTCGATAAAGCCCGGGGTGATCAGCGCATCCTGATAATGGTTGATCTCGATATCTGCCGGCAGGGTTGGCAGCAGTTCGCTGGCGTGGCCGAGGGCACTGATCTTGCCGTCGTCGACCACCAGCAGGCCGTCCTCGAAATATTCATAAGAGGCTTCGATGCCGACTTCGGCAGGGTCGGCAATGCTGTGCAGAATGGCGGCGCGGTAGGCTTTGCGAGTCAGAGGCATGAGGGTTCTCTAATCAGTTTGAGGCTTTGAGTTTGGCGGACTGGCTGCGGCGCGAGGCGGGCAGCAGTCGGGCAATCGGTTCGGCGCGGGCGCTGTGCTGGCCGAAATTGGCGTTGTAAGTGGCGATGATTTCGCCGGCGATGGAGATGGCGATTTCCACAGGCAGTTTGCCTTTGACTTCGCCGATGCCCATCGGGCAGCGCATGCGCTGCACCACGCTCGGGTCGAAACCACGATCACGCAGACGGTGTTCGAATTTGGCGCGTTTGGTTTTCGAGCCGATCAGGCCGAACCAAGTGAAATCGTTACGCTTGAGAATCGCCGCGGTCAGCTCCAGATCGAGCTGATGGTTGTGGGTCATGACGATGCAGTAGCTGCCGGCGGGCAGATCATCGACTTCGTCCACTGGCTCTTCGCTGACGATTTTACGCACGCCGTGAGGGATGTGTTCAGGGAACTCGGCCTCGCGCGAATCGATCCAGCGCACCCGGCAGGGCAGGCTGGCCAGCAGCGGCACGAGGGCGCGACCAACATGGCCGGCACCGAACACGGCAATCTGCGCCTGCACCTGGCCCATCGGTTCGAACAGCAACACCGTAGCGCCACCGCAGCACTGGCCGAGACTGGCACCGAGGCTGAAGCGCTCCAGATGGGTGTCCTGCTTGCCGCTGGCGAGCATTTCGCGGGCGATCTGCATGGCTTTGAATTCCAGATGCCCACCACCGATGGTGTCGAACAGGCGGTCGGCACTGACGACCATTTTCGAGCCGGCGTTGCGTGGCGTCGAGCCAAGTTCTTCGATGATCGTCACCAGCACACAGGGCTCGCCCTGATTCTGCAGGTCGGCGAGGGCGTCGATCCAGTTGTACATACACACCTCTCAGATCGTTCCCACGCTCTGCGTGGGAATGCATCACTGGACGCTCCGCGTCCGCTGTTCAGGATGCGACGCAGAGCGTCGCGGGCTGCATTCCCACGCAGAGCGTGGGAACGATCATCAAACAACCGCGGTTTCAGCTTCGACAGCCTTCACCGCTTTGAGCTGACGCATCTGCTCGCAACCCCACAACACCCGCTCCGGCGTGGCTGGCGCGTCGATTTTCGGCTGATGCTGATAATCACCGAGACTCGCCACCGCGTCCTTGATTGCGCACCACGCGGCGATCCCGAGCATGAACGGCGGTTCACCGACAGCTTTGGAATGGAACACCGTGTCTTCCGGGTTCTTGCGGTTTTCCACCAGTTTCACCCGCAGATCCAGCGGCATGTCGGCCACCGCCGGGATCTTGTAGCTGGCCGGGCCGTTGGTCATCAGCTTGCCCTTGTTGTTCCAGACCAGCTCTTCCATGGTCAGCCAGCCCATGCCCTGGACGAAACCGCCCTCGACCTGACCGATGTCGATCGACGGGTTCAGCGAGGCGCCGACGTCGTGCAGGATGTCGGTGCGCAGCATCTTGTACTCGCCGGTCAGGGTGTCGACGATCACTTCGCAGCAGGCTGCGCCGAAAGCGAAGTAATAGAACGGACGGCCCCGCGCCTGACTGCGGTCGTAGTAGATTTTCGGGGTCTTGTAGAAGCCAGTGCTCGACAGCGAGACCTGATTGAAATACGCCTGCTGGATCAGCGCTTCGAACGTCAGGATCTGCTCGCGCACCCGCACGTGGCCGTTGCGGAATTCGACGTCTTCTTCGCTGACCTTGTAGTGCCGCGCGGCGAATTCGACCAGGCGTTGCTTGATGGTCTGTGCTGCGTTCTGCGCGGCTTTGCCGTTCAGGTCCGCACCGCTGGAAGCAGCGGTCGGAGAGGTGTTGGGCACTTTGTCGGTGTTGGTTGCAGTGATCTGCACACGATCGATGTCGACCTGGAACACTTCCGCCACGACCTGAGCGACTTTGGTGTTCAGGCCCTGGCCCATTTCCGTACCGCCGTGGTTCAGGTGGATGCTGCCGTCGGTGTAGATGTGGATCAGCGCACCGGCCTGATTGAGGAAACTGGCGGTGAAGGAAATGCCGAATTTCACCGGCGTCAGCGCCAGGCCTTTTTTCAGGATCGGGCTGTTGGCGTTGTAGCGACGGATCGCTTCGCGGCGCTCGGCGTACTGGCTGCTTTCTTCCAGTTCGGCGGTCATCTCTTCGAGCATGTTGTGCTCGACGGTCTGGTAGTAGTGGGTGACGTTGCGCTCGGTTTTGCCGTAGTAGTTGGCCTTGCGCACCGCCAGCGGGTCGAGCTTCAGGTGCCGGGCAATCGCGTCCATCACTTCTTCGATGGCGACCATGCCTTGCGGGCCGCCGAAGCCGCGATAAGCGGTGTTCGACGCTGTGTTGGTTTTGCAACGGTGACCGTTGATGGTTGCATCGCCGAGATAGTAAGAGTTGTCCGAGTGGAACATCGCGCGGTCAACGATCGAGGCGGACAAGTCCGGCGAGCAGCCGCAGTTGCCGGCCAGCTCCATGTTGATCCCGTGCAGACGGCCGCTGCTGTCGAAGCCGACGTCGTATTCAACGTAGAACGGGTGGCGCTTGCCGGTCATCAGCATGTCTTCGACACGCGGCAGGCGCATCTTGGTCGGTTGGCCGGTGAGGTGCGCGACCACCGCGCACAGGCACGCCGGGCTCGCGGCCTGGGTTTCCTTGCCGCCGAAACCACCGCCCATGCGGCGCATGTCGACGACGATCTTGTTCATCGACACGTCGAGCACTTCGGCGACCAGTTTTTGCACTTCGGTCGGGTTCTGCGTCGAGCAGTAGACGATCATGCCGCCGTCTTCAGTAGGCATCACCGAGGAGATCTGTGTCTCCAGATAGAAGTGCTCCTGGCCGCCGATGTGCAGCGTGCCCTGAATGCGGTGTTCAGCCGTGGCTAGTGCAGAGGCCGAGTCGCCGCGCTGATGGGTGTGGCTGTCGAGCACGAAGTGGCGTTTGCGCAGGGCGTCGACCACGTCGAGCACCGGTTCGAGGTCTTCGTATTCGATGATTGCGGCCATCGCTGCTTTGCGCGCGGTCTCCAGATCTTTCGCTGCGACTGCCAGCACTGGCTGGCCGACGAACTGCACGTCATCGATGGCCAGCAGCGGGTCACCCGGCATCAGCGGGCCGATGTCCTTCAGGCCCGGCACGTCTTCGTGGGTGATGACAATGCGCACGCCTTCGAAGGCGTAGCACGGCGACGTGTCGATGCTGAGGATTTTCGCGTGGGCGCGGTCCGACAGGCGCGCATACAGGTGCAATTGGTTGGGGAATTCCAGGCGATCATCGATGTACTGCGCTTCACCGGATACATGCTTGGCGGCGCTGTCGTGCTTGACGCTGCGACCGACACCGGTGGTCAGGTCCTGGGCGAACAGTTCGGCCAATTCAGCTTGAGTCTTCTCTACGGCGTGATGGTTAGACATAAGCGGTCACCCGAGTCTCGATGTGCGGTGTTTGCAGTTCGATGAAGTATTTGCGCAGCAGATTCTGCGCGCTGAGCAGGCGATATTCCTTGCTGGCGCGGAAGTCCGAGAGTGGCGTGAAGTCTTCGGCCAGCGCGGCGCAGGCGCGTTCGATCACGGCGTTGTTGAACGGCTGACCGAGCAGCACGGCTTCGCAATGCGCGGCGCGTTTCGGAATCGCCGCCATGCCGCCGAAGGCCACCCGGGCGTCGCTGATCACGCCGTTTTCCACACGCAGATTGAACGCAGCACAGACGGCGGAGATGTCGTCGTCCAGACGCTTCGACACTTTATAGGCGCGGAACAGCTGCTCGGCGCTGGCGCGCGGGACGATGATTTTTTCGATGAACTCGCTTTCCTGCCGCGCCGTGACGCGATAGTCGATGAAGTAATCTTCCAGGTTCAAGGTGCGGCGGGTTTCGCCTTTGCACAGCACGATCTGCGCGCCGAGGGCGATCAGCAGCGGTGGCGAGTCACCGATCGGCGAGGCGTTGCCGATGTTGCCGCCGAGGGTGCCTTGGTTGCGGATCTGCAACGAGGCGAAGCGGTGCAGCAGTTCGCCGAAGTCCGGGTACTCGGCATTCAACGCCTCGTAGCAGTCGGAGAGGGCAGTGGCGGCGCCGATTTCGATGCGGTCATCGAAGGTTTCGATGCGCTTCATTTCGGCGACGTTGCCGACATAGATCATCACCGGCAGGGTGCGGTGGAACTGGGTGACTTCCAGCGCCAGATCGGTGCCGCCGGCGAGCAGCCGCGCTTGTGGATAAGCGTCGTAGAGGTCGGCCAGATCGGCCACGGTCAGCGGCACCAGGCAGCGTTTGTCGCCGCTGTTGAGTTCACCGATATCGGTCGGCGCGATAGCCTTGAGGCGGGCGATGGTTTCGGCTTCGCGGGCGTCGAACTGATCCGCTGGCTTGCCGAGGCAGGATTGTTCGGCTGCGGCGAGAATAGGCCGGTAGCCGGTGCAGCGGCAGAGGTTGCCGGCCAGTGCTTCGTGGGCCTTGGCCTGATCCGGCGCATCGCTGTTCTTTTGCAGGGCGAACAACGACATCACAAAACCGGGGGTGCAGAAGCCGCACTGCGAACCGTGGCACTCGACCATGGCTTTCTGCACGCTGTGCAGTTCGCCCTTGTGCTTGAGGTCTTCGACGCTGATCAGTTGTTTGCCGTGCAACGACGAAACGAAGGTCAGGCACGAGTTGAGGCTGCGATAGCGAATGTGTTCACGCCCGCTGTCATCGGTCTGCAACTCGCCAACCACCACGGTGCAGGCGCCGCAGTCGCCACTGGCGCAACCTTCTTTGGTGCCGGGCTTGCCCACGTGTTCGCGCAGGTAATTGAGCACAGTCAGATTCGGGTCCAGGGCGTGCTCGCTACGGAGTTCCTGGTTAAGTAAAAACTGGATCACGGAAGGCCTCGCAGACTCATTATTGTTGTTAACCGACGTGAACCGAATTTAGCAGGTCTGACTTTTCGGTCAATGGTTTTCTGACTTAAGGGTCAGGAAAATACGTTTCGTCGATCAGCAGCGTGTCTATTCAGTATTGACCTTCATCGGTCACCGCGCTTTTTTGCGGGATTCGTGCCAAAAACCGCTGAGTGGGCACTCCGCCATGACCGTGCATTTGCGCTACACTGCGCCGCTTGTGCAGATCGATAGAGTTTGAAGGACAACCATGACGTTCAAGGCGCCGGACAGCCTCGCCGAGCAAATCGCTCACCACCTCGCCGAACGCATCATTCGTGGCGAAATGAAGCCGGGAGAGCGCATCCAGGAACAGAAGGTCACGCTGGCGCTCAACGTCAGCCGCGGTTCGGTCCGCGAAGCCTTGCTGATCCTCGAGCGCCGTCACCTGATCGCGATCCTGCCGCGTCGTGGCGCCCACGTTACCGAGCTGACGCCGCACAAGGTGCAGAGCCTGTGCACGCTGATGAGCGAGCTGTACATCCTGCTCGGCAATTCCGTGGCCAACGGCTGGCAAGTGCAGTCGGACATGGCGCCGTTCGTGCAGATCCAGCAGCGCCTGACCGCCAATTACGAACGCGGCGATATCCGCAGCTTCGTCGATGACAGCTTCGCGGTGATGCGCGCCGCCTATCCGTTTGCCAACAATCCGTACCTGCAAGAAACCGTCGAGAACCTCCAGCCGGCGATGAGCCGTGCGTATTTCCTCGCCCTCGAACAGCGCAAGGCGGAAATGAGCGAATTCCTCGAACTGTTCGAACGCTTGCTCGCTGCCGTACTCGCCCGTGATTTGCCGCAGATCCGCATCGTGCTCACGGCGTATGCCCAGCGCAGCTGCGATCTAGTGGTGTCTGCGCTGACGGTTGCCTGAGCGTGCGGCTGAAGTGCATCAAACTGGCGGGGTTCAAATCCTTCGTCGACCCGACCACGGTGAACTTCCCCAGTAACATGGCGGCGGTCGTCGGGCCGAACGGTTGCGGCAAGTCGAACATCATCGACGCCGTGCGCTGGGTGATGGGCGAAAGTTCGGCGAAGAACCTCCGTGGCGAGTCGATGACCGATGTCATCTTCAACGGCTCGACCAGCCGCAAACCGGTGAGCCAGGCCAGCATCGAGCTGGTGTTCGACAACTCCGACGGCACGCTGCTCGGCGAATACGCCGCCTACGCGGAAATTTCCATCCGCCGCAAAGTCACCCGCGACAGCCAGACCACCTATTACCTCAACGGCACCAAATGCCGTCGGCGCGACATCACCGATATTTTCCTCGGCACCGGCCTCGGTCCGCGCAGCTACTCGATCATCGAACAGGGGATGATCTCCAAGCTGATCGAATCCAAGCCGGAAGACCTGCGCAATTTCATCGAAGAAGCGGCGGGCATCTCCAAGTACAAGGAGCGTCGCCGTGAGACTGAAAACCGCATCCGCCGTACCCACGAGAACCTCGCCCGTCTGACCGACCTGCGCGACGAGCTGGAGCGCCAGCTCGAACGTCTGCACCGTCAGGCCGAGGCGGCGAAAAAGTATCAGGAACTCAAGGCCGAAGAGCGTCAGCTCAAGGCGCAACTGTCGGCGCTGCGCTGGCAGGACCTCAACGAGCAGGTCGGCCAGCGCGAGTCGATCATCGGCAACCAGGAAGTCAGCTTCGAAGCGCTGGTCGCTGAACAGCGTAACGCTGACGCCGCCATCGAACGCCTGCGTGACGGTCACCACGACCTGTCCGAACGCTTCAATCTGGTGCAGGGCCGCTTCTATTCGGTCGGCGGCGACATCGCCCGGGTCGAGCAGAGCATCCAGCACGGCCAGCAGCGTTTGCGTCAGTTGCAGGACGATCTGAAAGAAGCCGAGCGCGCGCGTCTGGAAACCGAATCGCACCTGGGCCACGACCGCACGTTGCTGCTGACCCTCGGCGAAGAACTGGACATGCTCACCCCCGAGCAGGAAGTCACCAGCGCCGCCGCCGAGGAAGCCGCTGCGGCCCTCGAAGAAGCCGAAACCACTATGCACGGCTGGCAGGAGCAGTGGGACGCTTTCAACCTGACCGCTGCCGAACCGCGCCGTCAGGCTGAAGTCCAGCAATCGCGGATCCAGCAGCTGGAAAGCAGCATGGAGCGTCTGGCTGACCGACAGAAGCGCCTCGCTGAAGAGCGCGGGTTGCTGTCCGCCGACCCGGAAGACGCGGCGATCATGGCGCTCAATGAGCAGCTCGCCGAGTCCGAAGCGACTCTCGAAGATTTGCAGACCAGCGAAGAAGCGCAGGTCGAAAAGCTCGAACAACTGCGTCAGGAATTGCAGCAGGCGTTGACCGCCCAGCAGCAGGCGCAGGGCGATCTGCAGCGGCTCAACGGGCGTTTGGCATCGCTGGAAGCCTTGCAGCAGGCCGCGCTCGATCCCGGCACTGGCACTGCTGAATGGTTGAAGGAACACAACCTCGCCGAGCGTCCGCGTCTGGCCGAGGGCCTGAAGGTCGAGGCGGGTTGGGAGCTGGCGGTGGAAACCGTGCTTGGCGCCGATCTGCAAGCGGTGTTGGTCGACGACTTCAGCGGTTTTGATTTGTCCGGTTTCACCCAAGGCGACTTGCGTCTGCTCAGCCCGGCCAGCGATGGCGTGCGAGTGGCGGGCAGCCTGTTGGATAAAGTCGAGGCGCAGATCGATCTGTCGCCGTGGCTTGGTCAGGTCAAACCAGTCGACAGCCTTGAACAGGCACTGGCCTTGCGCGGTCAGTTGAGCGCCGGGCAGAGCCTGATCAGCCGCGATGGCTATTGGGTGGGTCGACACTTTTTACGCGTACGTCGCGCCAGCGAAGCGGAAAGCGGCATGCTCGCCCGTGGCCAGGAAATCGAAGACTTGCAGCTTGAACGCGAAGAGCGCGAAGCCACCGTCGAGGCCATGGAAACCCGCCTGCAAACCTTGCGCGCGCAACAGCGCCAGCAGGAAAACGGCCGCGAACATCTGCGCCGCTTGCTGCAGGACGAAGCGCGCCAGCAAGGCGAACTGAAAGCGCAGTTGTCCGCCGGTAAGGCCAAAGCCGAACAGCTGACATTGCGCCGCACCCGTCTCGATGAAGAACTGGTCGAACTCGCCGAACAGCGCGAGCTTGAGCACGAACAGGTCGGCGAAGCGCGCATGCAA
This sequence comes from Pseudomonas sp. LW8, assembly GCF_041956865.1. NCBI lineage: Bacteria > Pseudomonadati > Pseudomonadota > Gammaproteobacteria > Pseudomonadales > Pseudomonadaceae > Pseudomonas > Pseudomonas sp. LW8. The sequence continues at coordinate 1,842,652 of NZ_CP168138.1, forward strand.
TTGCAGGAAGCGCTGGACGCCATGGCGCTCGACACCGAGCAGCGCGAGTTGCTGCTGGCCCAGCGCGACAGCCTGCGCGAGCGCCTTGATCGCGTGCGTCAGGAAGCCCGGCAGCACAAGGATCACGCCCATCAATTGGCCGTGCGTCTCGGCTCGCTGCGTGCCCAGCACGATTCCACCCGGCAGGCGCTGGAGCGTCTGGAAATGCAGGCCGAACGCCTGACTGAAAAGCGCGAACAGTTGAGTCTGAATCTGGAGGAGGGCGAGGCACCGCTGGAAGAGTTGCGCCTCAAGCTCGAAGAGTTGCTCGACAAGCGCATGACCGTCGATGAAGAACTCAAGACTGCGCAGATCGCCCTGGAAGACGCCGATCGTGAATTGCGCGACGCGGAAAAACGCCGCACCCAGGCCGAGCAGCAATCGCAGTTGATTCGCGGCCAGCTCGAACAACAGCGCATGGAATGGCAGGCGCTGACCGTACGGCGCAAGGCTTTGCAGGATCAACTGCTCGAAGATGGCTACGATCTCAACGGTGTGCTCGCCACATTGACGGCGCAAGCCAGTGAACGCGAGGCCGAAGAAGAACTCGAACGCATCAACGCGCGGATTCAGCGCCTGGGTGCGATCAACCTCGCGGCCATCGATGAATACACGCAACAATCGGAGCGTAAACGTTATCTGGATGCGCAGGACGCCGATCTGGTCGAGGCGCTGGAGACCCTGGAAAACGTCATCCGCAAGATCGACAAGGAAACCCGCAACCGTTTCAAAGATACCTTTGATCAGATCAACGGCGGTTTGCAGGCACTTTTCCCGAAAGTTTTCGGTGGCGGGCGCGCGTATTTGGAACTGACGGGCGAAGATCTACTCGATACAGGGGTGACGATCATGGCGCAGCCGCCCGGGAAGAAGAACAGCACCATCCATTTGCTCTCCGGCGGCGAAAAGGCCCTGACTGCACTGGCCCTGGTTTTTGCCATCTTCAAGTTGAACCCGGCGCCGTTCTGCATGCTCGATGAGGTTGACGCGCCACTGGATGACGCTAACGTTGGACGCTACGCACGCCTGGTCAAAGAGATGTCGCAGACCGTGCAGTTCATCTACATCACCCACAACAAGATCGCCATGGAAATGGCCGAACAGTTGATGGGCGTGACGATGCATGAGCCGGGCTGCTCGCGACTGGTGGCGGTGGATGTCGAGGAGGCGATGGCGATGGTGGATGCCTGAGTCGGTGTGATGTCGGAATAGTTTTGGAGGTCTGTAGGACTTTTTACTGACATCGGCTGGATGGCCAATCGACATATTCGCGCAAGCCAAATGAGACAGACGGTGTAAAGTTGTCTTTGGTCGTGCTAGTTTAATGTCAATTTTTCGTATACGTGGGCAAAACGCCTGTCAGAACATAGAGTTGGCGCCACGTTTTAAAGCGGTTTACGCAGTGTAAACCCCTTATTTTTCAGCATTTTTTATAGAGGCACGGGATTACATGGAAATCGGTCTGCGCGAGTGGCTGATCGTCATCGGCATCATTGTGATAGCCGGTATTCTTTTCGATGGCTGGCGCCGTATGCGCGGCGGCAAGGGAAAGCTGAAATTCCGTCTCGACCGGAGCCTGTCCAATCTGCCGGACGAGGACACCAGCGCCGAGCTGTTGGGCCCGGCCCGCGTCCTGGATACGCACAAAGAGCCGCAACTGGACGAGCACGATCTGCCGTCGGTGAGCATGCCCAACCGCGAAGCCCGCGAGCCGCGTGAATCCGGTTCGAAACGTGCCAAGCGCGGCAGCAACGGCCCGGCGCAGGGCGACTTGAACCTCGACCTCGATCTGGACGGCGGCCCGAGCTTCAGCAGCCGTGACGACGATTTCGCCGAAGACAGTAAGCCTGCAGCGGCCGTGGCGGAAAAAGATCAGCCGCAAGCCGAAGAAGTCCTGGTGATCAGCGTGATCTGCCGCGACCCGGCCGGCTTCAAAGGCCCGGCGCTGTTGCAGAACATTCTCGAAAGCGGCCTGCGTTTCGGCGAGATGGACATTTTTCACCGCCACGAAAGCATGGCCGGCAACGGCGAAGTGCTGTTCTCCATGGCCAACGCGGTCAAGCCGGGTATCTTCGATCTGGACGACATTGACCACTTCAGCACCCCGGCGGTGAGCTTCTTCCTCGGTCTGCCAGGCCCGCGTCATCCGAAGCAGGCCTTCGACGTGATGGTCGCGGCAGCCCGCAAGCTGTCCCAGGAATTGAACGGCGAATTGAAAGACGATCAGCGCAGCGTACTGACCGCGCAGACGATTGAGCATTACCGTCAGCGCATCGTCGAATTCGAACGCCGCGCATTGACCCAGAAGCGCTAAGGCCAGATCAAAAGATCGCAGCCTTCGGCAGCTCCTACAGAGGATCGCGATACTGTAGGAGCTGACGAGTGCAACGAGGCTGCGATCTTCTGGCCCCGCCGCCGATAATGGAATAAAACTGGAGCAGCCTCGGCTGCTCTTTTGCTTTATGAGAGAACACCCATGACCGCCGCCAAAACCCGCATTCTAGAGCTGCGCGCTGAGCTGGATCAGCACAACTATCGCTATCACGTTCTCGACGAGCCGAGCATTCCCGATGCCGAATACGACCGCTTGTTTCACGAGCTCAAGGCACTGGAAGCGGCCAACCCGGAACTGATCACCAGCGATTCGCCGACCCAGCGCGTCGGTAGCATGGCGTTGACTGCGTTCACTCAGGTGCGTCACGAAATCCCGATGCTCAGCCTCGGCAACGCCTTCGAAGAATCCGACATGCGCGAGTTCGATCGCCGCGTCAACGAAGGCCTCGACGTGCCGGCCGGCGATCTGTTTGGTGGCGGCGCGGCGGTGGAATACAGCTGCGAGCCGAAGCTTGATGGCCTGGCGGTCAGCCTGCTGTATCAGGATGGTCTGCTGGTGCGCGGCGCCACCCGTGGCGATGGCACCACCGGCGAAGACATCAGCGTCAACGTGCGCACTGTGCGCAATATTCCGCTGAAGCTGCATGGCGAAGGCTGGCCGGCGACGCTGGAAGTGCGCGGTGAAGTGTTCATGTCCAAGGCCGGTTTCGAGCGCCTCAATGCTTCGCAGCTGGAAATCGGCGGCAAGACCTTTGCCAACCCGCGCAACGCGGCAGCAGGCAGCCTGCGCCAGCTCGATTCGAAGATCACCGCCAATCGTCCGCTGGAATTCTGTTGCTACGGCATTGGCCAGGTGTCCCACGATATTGCCGACACCCACATCGGAAACCTCAAGCAGTTGCAGAAGTGGGGCATGCCGATCAGTCACGAACTGAAGCTGGCCAAGGGCATCGACGAGTGTCTTGAGTATTACCGCGACATCGGCGCGCGCCGTGACTCGCTGGCCTATGAAATCGACGGCGTGGTGTTCAAGGTCAACAGCATTGCCGACCAGCGTGAACTGGGCTTCCGCGCCCGCGAGCCGCGCTGGGCGATCGCACACAAATTCCCGGCGATGGAAGAACTCACCGAGCTGCTCGACGTGGAATTCCAGGTCGGCCGCACCGGTGCGGTAACTCCCGTGGCGCGCCTGAAACCGGTGAAAGTCGCCGGCGTCACCGTGGCCAACGCCACGTTGCACAACATGGACGAAGTCGCGCGGCTGGGCCTGATGATCGGCGACACGGTGATCATTCGCCGCGCCGGCGATGTGATTCCGCAAGTGGTGCAAGTGATCACCGAGCGTCGCCCCGATGACGCGCGCCCGGTGGCCATTCCTGAAAGTTGCCCGGTGTGCGGCTCCCACGTTGAACGCACGCAACTGGTCAAGCGCAGCAAGGGCAAGGAAACCTTCAGCGAAGGCGCGGTGTATCGCTGCGTCGGCCGACTGGCCTGCGGTGCGCAACTGAAACAGGCGATCATTCACTTCGTCTCGCGCCGGGCCATGGACATCGAAGGCTTGGGCGACAAGAGCGTCGAACAACTGGTCGACGAAGGCCTGGTCAGCTCGCCGGCCGATCTGTATGCGCTGAAGTTCGACGACATCGTCGATCTGGAAGGCTTCGCCGAGGTATCGAGCAACAAGCTTCTCAAAGCCATCGAAGACAGCAAGCAACCGAGCCTGGCACGTTTCATCTACGCCCTCGGCATTCCCGATGTCGGCGAAGAGACGGCGAAGGTGCTGGCGCGCTCGCTGGGTTCGCTGGAGCGCGTGCAACAGGCCTTGCCGCATGTGCTGACCTACCTGCCGGATGTCGGCCTGGAAGTGGCGCACGAGATTCACAGTTTCTTTGAGGATGCGCACAACCAGCAGGTCATCAGCGAATTGCTCGGCCATGGTTTGCAGATTCAGGATCAGGGCGAGTTGGGCGCCGAATTCGCCGCCAGTACCACGTTGGGCGGCTTGCTCGACAAACTGCACATTCCTTTCGTCGGCCCCGGTGGTGCGCAGAAACTCGCCGATCGCTTCGGTTCGCTGGAAGCGGTGATGAACGCTGACTGGCTGGACATGCGCCAGGCATTGCCGGAGAAGCAGGCCAACTCGGTACGCGAGTTCTTCGCCTCGCCTGAGCATCGGCAACTGGCCGAGCGGGCCGAGCAGCAGTTGCGCGATTTCGGCATGCATTGGCAGAGCGAGAAGAAAGTCGTCGAAGGTCTGCCGCTGTCCGGGGAAACCTGGGTGCTGACCGGCAAGGTCGAACTGATGAGCCGGGATGTGGCCAAGGATCATCTCGAAAGCCTGGGTGCCAAGGTCGCCGGTTCGGTGTCGGCGAAAACCCATTGCGTGGTCGCAGGCCCGGGTGCCGGCTCGAAACTGACCAAGGCCAACGAGCTGGGTGTGAAGGTCATGGACGAGGAAGCGTTTATCGCCTTCCTCAAAACCCACGGCGTCCCTGTCTGACCGGACGAACCCCTGTGGCGAGGGGATTTATTCCTGTCCCGATGGACACCTGTGGCGAGGGGATTTATCCCCGCTGGGTTGCGCAGCGACCCCAAAACCCTGCGACCGATCATTTCATTTGTATCGCGTGTACGGTTTTTTGCGACTGCTGCGCAGTCGAGCGGGGATAAATCCCCTCACCACAATGCTGCTATCACTCGGCTGCGCGGTTATGGGTGGGAACGATGTTGTCTTCAGGATGATCTAGTCTTGGCCAGTCCCAGGGAGAGATCGCCATGCACCGTTTTTTCGAGCAGCTCAGTTCCCGCATCATCGCGCCGTTCGTGGCCGGATCCTCGCGCAACAGCAAAGTCTGGCCGTGCCGTTGCGGCCAGTCGCTGTTCTTTCGCAACAGTCAGTGCCTGGCCTGTAACGCCTTGCTCGGCTATCAACCTGAACAAAGTCGCCTGACCTCGCTGCAGCCGGGGCCGGAAGAGGGCACCTGGGCGCTCGACGCCGATCCCGACGCCGGACTGTTCCGCCGTTGCGCCAACCTCGACATGCCCGCCGCGTGCAACTGGCTGCTGCCGGCCAACGATCACGACACCTTGTGCATCGCTTGCAGCCTCAACCGCACCATTCCCGACCTGTCCGTCGCGGAAAATCCCGAACGCTGGCGCAAGGTCGAAATCGCCAAGCGTCGACTGGTCGCGCAACTGATCACCCTCGGCTTGCCGGTCATCCCGAAAACCACGGATGAAGAAACTGGGCTGGCGTTCGACTTCATCGGCGTCGACCTGGAAGGCAACGCGCCGATGACCGGCCACGCCAATGGCCTGATCACCCTCGATATCAAAGAGGCCGACGACGCGCACCGTGAACAGGTCAGGGCGGCGATGCACGAACCTTACCGCACGCTGCTCGGGCATTTTCGCCATGAGGTCGGCCACTACTACTGGGATCGCCTCATCGCCAACGGCCCTTGGCTGGAGGCGTTCCGTAACCTGTTCGGCGACGAGCGCGCCAGTTACGCCGAGGCGCTGGACCGGCATTACCAGCAAGGCGCACCGCTGGACTGGCCGCAGCACTACGTCAGTGCCTACGCGACCATGCACCCGTGGGAAGACTGGGCGGAAACCTGGGCGCACTACCTGCACATGATGGACGCCGTGGATACTGCGCTGGGCTTCGGCATGAGCGCGCGGGAAATGGACTTTGACTATCAGCCGTTTCCGACCAGCACCCTGTACGACCCGGAGCACCCCGGCGGTGGCGCTTTCCTGTCATTCGTCAATGCGTGGATCGAGCTGGCGGGCATGCTCAACGAACTGTCGCGCAGCATGGGCCAGCCGGATTTCTATCCGTTCGTACTGCCGGCAGCGGCGATCGCCAAGCTGCACTTCATTCATCTGGTGATCCAGGATGCGGGCGGTCGCGCAGACGAAGTCCTGGCCCTGTAGAAGCTGGCGCAGGCTGCGATCTTTTGGCGTCACCGCATGTCCTTGAACCTGTTGGTATTTTTTATCTGCAACCAACGGTTGTAACTTCATCTCAGACAGGTACAATGGCGCGGCTCGCCGACAGGCAAGCGTCGTTATGGTGACCCCATCGGTCCCCCCGCAACGATTACCCGTGAACCTGGTCAGATCCGGAAGGAAGCAGCCACAGCGGGAACATTGTGTGCCGGGGTGTGGCTGGTGGGGGCACCACCTTAACGAACCAGCCAAGGCTTCAGAGAGAACTGCATGGGTTTCGCCCACTGCGGTTTTTTTATGCCTGCGATTTGGCTAGTGGCGTTGCTCCGCCATCAGAAACGCGCGGATCAGCAGCGCAGCGTCCCGGTGCCCGTGCGGCTGTCGACAGCGAACAGTGGCATACTCCCCCGCCTGGCAACGAGAGGTAAGGCAAGTGGGTGAAATTGACGATCTGACCCGGGAAAAGCTGCGCGAATGGCAGTTGCGTCGTCTGGAAGTCAAAGCACAGATGCAGGATCAGCCCGCGCGCACGCTGGAACTGTCGCGAGTGCTCGACCTGATGGATGAAGAACACGCTGCGATTCTGGCGGCATCTGCTGTTTTCAACGCGGCAGAAGAGCCTGAACAGTCGGTCCCGGTGGAGGCACAATCGGCGATCGTCGAGCACGCATCAGACTCGCTGACCGCAAAGTACGACCTGCAGCTGCAAGCCACCGCGCAAAACCCTGAACACCTGCGCAGACTGCTCGAAATGGCGCTCTACGAAGTGCAGGCGCAGATCGATGCGGCGGCGGTGGCCAGCGGCACTGAACGACGCGGCATGTCCGGCACGCTCGGCGGTTACTCCTTCGAGCTGCGCATCAGCCCCGAGGCCGGCAGTGAAGGAAACTTGCCGCAGTCCCATGAAATGCCCGACGAGAATGACCAGGACTGATCTGGTGTTGTATTAAGGCCCAGGCGGCGAGGTTGTATGCACCCGGAACATTTTGATTTGGCCACCCCGGTATTTCTGCCCATCACCCATGATGTGTGTACGGCGCTGTTGCAGCCCGAGGGTGACGCGACACTCGCCAACCTGAGCGACCCGGAACTGGCGGCGGTGCTGGTCATCCAGAACCTTGCCCAGGCCACGGAAAAGGACCTGAGTGCCAGCGCAGCGGAGAAAATTCTCGCCAGACTCATTGACTGGTCTGTCACCTCCCGGCGCTCCGGATCTGCGGGACTGCTTGCAGAGGCGCGGCGTCTTTTCGATTCGCGCAAATTGTATTTCGGCCTCAATGCGCTCAAAGGCCTGAACCTGCGCTTTCTCATGGCCGATGAAGTCGCCGCACAGGAATATCTGTTGCCCGGCGGGCAGTGGGATGTGGACTACAAAATTCGCCATCAGCAACAGAACAATCCGTTCAGCCAGCAAATGGTCACGCCACGCGAGCGCGAGCACTGGTTAAGCGCGGCGCAGGACAAGCTGCTGCGAACCTTCCGTGCCAACCTCGACGAAGACCTGCACGTGCAGGGTTATGCGGGCATCGGCAAGAGTTACATGCTCAGCGCGCTGATCGAATGCCTGCGCTCGAAACGCACCCTGGTACTGGCGCGCACCCCGGCGAAACTGGCGACGTTGCGCAAGCACATCGTGCAGGTGCACGACACGGAAATTGGCCAGACCTTCTACGATTTTGCCCAGGCCCAGTTGCTTGGCCCCCGATCGCACATGGCCAGGACGCCAGCGCGGATCCCGAGCAGGCAGGCGCTGGCGCAGGAACTGAATATGTTCGGCTTTCGCCACCACGATGGGCAGGGCACTCTGGAGGTTTGTCTGCGCGTGCTGGAGCTGTATTGCGCCTCAAGAGATCACACGCTATCCGCCAGGCACCTGCCGCATTTTCAGCAGCCGTTGACCGGCGCAGACTCACAGGCGCTGCTGGAATATTCCAGTCGCCTGTGGGTATATCTCGAGGCCAATCCGTCGTGGGCCAGCCAGAGCGGTTTTCCGACGTTGCTCATGATCAAGCGCGCCAGTCTGGCCGGTTGCCGCGTGCCGCCGCGCTACACCCATGTGATCATCGACGAAAGCCAGGACGTGCCGGCGTCGCTGCTGCAAATCATCGAGCGCGGGCAGCAGGTACTGATCACCCTCGGCGATGAGTATCAGCAGGCCACGGGCGAGGCGCCCAAGCGCAAGCGTGAAGTTCGTCAGAGCGATATCTGCTATTCGGTGCGTTCGGGGCGCAATGTCGAGCGCCTGGTCAATCCGCTGATCTCGCGCCACACGCACAAGAGCAAAGTGCCGTTCGAAGGCGCTCGTCACGCCGACGTCGATATCGAGTACTACCCGCAAGCCTTCGTGCCGCCCGAAGGTTGCGTGGTGCTGACCGCGTCACCCTGGGACACGATGATGTGGGCCATCCATCTGCACGACTCCAGTTGCGCCTTCAGTTTTCCCGACCGGGAAGCGCAGGACGACATCAAGCATTTCATGACCACCGCCATCGAGCTGTTCCGCCGCGATTTCTACAACGCCGGGTCCAGCGAGAAAGGACCGCACCCGTATTTCAGCGACATGGCTGATTGGCAGCAGGTGCGCGCCGCCAACCAGTTCGATGAAGCTTTCTTGTGGATCGAGGCGCAGTTGCAAAACGGCTTCATGATTGCCGACCTGACTCGCCTGAGCCAAAAGATCATCGAGCCAGGCAAAGCCTGCCTGTTGATGATGGCCGAGCGGGCTGGCGGCATGGAGTTCAAGCGCGTGCTGTTGACCCGGACGTTGCTCAGTAACGAGAAATTCAAGGATGCCTACGAGTTCGATCAGCGCATCTGTGCCGTGTACATCGCCGTGTCCCGTGCCCGGCAGCAGCTCTATCTGCCTTACGACGTGGTCGAGTGGATCGATTATCACCACAGCCGCGAGCCGAAATTCCGCGAGTCGCACGGTTATTGACCCGGCCAACCCTGTGGGAGCTAGGGTGTGGTTGAAGAGGCGCCGGTGTACAACCGGATAATGTCGTCGATCTCGCCGGACATTTTCATGCGCAGCAGCGTGCGCAGGATCCGCTGCACCGGCACGTTCGGGTCGTTCCTCACATAGCAGCCGATATTCTGTTCCTGCAGCACCGCGACCCCCTGCAACTGCTGCTCCGGCAGCAGGCGTTGATTGATCCAGTCCAGGGTCCACTGATTGCTCACCGCATAGCGGTATCGCCCGGCCAGCAGCTTTTCCAGTACCTGCTCCTGATTGCGCGCGTCTTCGCGTTGCAACTGATCAGCGTCGAACAGCGGTTGCAGGGTAGGGTAGCTGTAACCGAGGACGGTGCCGATGGCCTGGCGCGGCAGCCGGGCGGGATCGATCTGCGCCGGTTGTTCCTTGCGGCTGATCAGCAGGTCGCGCTGAAACCACAACGGCACGCTCCAGATGTAATCGCCGGACTGATTCGGCAGCCACGACTGTGCGGCATAGCAGCGCACGTCGATGTCGCCGTGCTCCATGGCGCTCTGTACCCGCGCGCGCGGCAGGACGACGAATTGCGCTGGCGCGCCAACCTGGGTCGCCAGGCTGAGCAGGGCGTCGTGCAGGATGCCCTGGGTCGGTCTGCCGCCTTGCAGTTGCACCATCGGCATCGCCCAACTGTCCGGCACGGCGAAGCGCAACGGCGCTTGCGCTGCCATCGCGTTGAGGCTGATACCCAGCAATGCCGCCACCGCCCACCGCATAGACGCTCCGGTAATTCCTCGTCCCGAGCTGATAAAAGCCTCTGCTGAAGCAGCTTAGCCATATTAGACGAGGACACCGGATGCAATTTTGCCCTTGCTCCGCTAGCATTAGCCGCTTCTGCTTCCTTCGCTGCGACGGTTTTCGATGAGTTATCAGGTTCTTGCACGTAAATGGCGTCCGCGCTCGTTCCGCGAAATGGTCGGCCAGACCCATGTGCTCAAGGCTCTGATCAATGCCTTGGACAGCCAACGGCTGCACCACGCCTACCTGTTCACCGGGACGCGCGGGGTCGGCAAGACCACCATCGCGCGGATTATTGCCAAGTGCCTGAACTGCGAGACAGGTATCACCTCCAGCCCCTGCGGCGAGTGTTCGGTATGCCGCGAGATCGATGAAGGCCGTTTTGTCGACCTCATCGAGATCGACGCCGCCAGCCGCACCAAGGTCGAAGATACCCGCGAACTGCTCGATAACGTGCAGTACGCGCCAAGCCGTGGGCGCTTCAAGGTCTACCTGATCGACGAAGTGCACATGCTTTCCAGCCATTCCTTCAATGCGCTGTTGAAAACCCTCGAAGAGCCGCCGCCCTACGTCAAGTTCATCCTGGCGACCACCGATCCGCAGAAACTTCCGGCAACGATTCTTTCGCGCTGCCTGCAGTTCTCCCTGAAGAACATGACGCCCGAGCGTGTGGTCGAGCATTTGACCCACGTGCTCACGGCGGAGAACGTACCGTTCGAAGACGATGCACTGTGGCTGCTCGGTCGCGCTGCTGACGGCTCGATGCGCGACGCCATGAGCCTGACCGATCAGGCCATCGCGTTCGGTGAAGGCAAGGTCCTCGCGACCGACGTGCGGGCCATGCTCGGCACGCTGGATCACGGTCAGGTCTATGACGTGCTGCATTCGCTGATCGAGGGCGATGCCAAGGCGCTGCTCGAAGCCGTGCGGCATCTGGCCGAGCAAGGTCCGGACTGGAACGGCGTGCTCTCGGAAATTCTCAACGTGCTGCACCGCGTGGCCATCGCTCAGGCGTTGCCGGAAGGCGTCGACAATGGCCACGGCGACCGTGATCGCGTATTGGCCCTGGCCCAGGCGTTGCCGGCCGAAGACGTGCAGTTCTATTACCAGATGGGCCTGATCGGTCGTCGCGATTTGCCGCTGGCGCCGGACCCGCGTGGCGGTTTCGAGATGGTCTTGCTGCGGATGCTCGCGTTCCGACCGGCGGATACGGCGGACGCGCCGAGGCAACCGCTAAAGCCAGTGGGGATCAGCCAGGCCACAGTTGATTCCGCAAACTCAGTGGCTGCCGCGCCGAAGCCTGCGCCGGTGGTCGCTGCGGCTGCTGCGCCAGCACCCGCGCCCGCGCCCGCACCAGTAGCAGCGCCGGCTGCCGAGCCAGAACCGGATGTGCCGGTTGTCGAAGCGCACCCGGAGCCTGAGCCAGTCGCCGTCGAAACCGTGGTCGATCTGCCATGGAACGACCCGGTGGAAGCCGAGGCCGAGCCGGCGCCAGTTCAGCAACCCGCCGTCGAACCGGTGCTGGAAACCGCCGGCGAGCAGCCTGAACTGCCGCCGATGCCGCTGCCGACCCCGGACAGCGTGGTCCCGGATGCGCCGGAGTGGGCCGCTGCGCCAATTCCCGAGCCGTCCGTCGCCGACGTCGATGCCGCTACGCCGGGCATGGACATGGACGACGAACCGCCGCTGGATGAAGACTACATCGAGCCGGACATGGATTCGGCCTACAGCTACCTCGACGAACTGGCCAGCGAACACGCCGCCGATCCGGAGCCTGAGCCCGAGCCGGAACCTGCCGCCGCGCCGGCCACCGGCCTGGCCCTGCAATGGCTGGAGCTGTTCCCGAAGCTGCCGATTTCCGGCATGACCGGCAGCATCGCCGCCAACTGCACATTGATTGCGGTCGATGGCGATCACTGGCTGATGCACCTCGATCCGGCTCACAGCGCCCTGTTCAACGCCACGCAACAGCGTCGTCTCAACGACGCGTTGAACCAGTTCCACGGGCGCACGCTGACCCTGACCATCGAGCTGATCAAGCCCGAGCAGGAAACCCCGGCCCAGGCCGCCTCGCGCCGCCGCGCCAATCGCCAGCGTGAGGCGGAGGAATCGATCCACGGTGATCCGTTCATCCAGCAGATGGTTCAGCAGTTCGGCGCGGTGGTGCGAAGCGATACTATTGAACCTGTCGACGCCTTGGTCACCCAAGGCTAATAACTGAAGGTGCTCGGCCAAGATGGCCGGGCGCTGTTTTATCCAAGTACGTTTGAGGTGATTCCCATGATGAAAGGTGGCATGGCCGGCCTGATGAAGCAGGCGCAGCAGATGCAGGAAAAAATGGCCAAGATGCAGGAAGAACTGGCCAACGCCGAAGTCACCGGCAAGGCCGGCGGCGACATGGTCACCGTGGTGATGACCGGTCGTCACGACGTTAAAAGCGTGAGCATCGACCCAAGCCTGGTCGAAGGCCTGAGCGAAGACGACAAAGAGATGCTGGAAGCCGTGGTCGCCGCCGCCGTCAACGACGCCGTGCGCAAGATCGAAGCCAACAGCCAGGAAAAAATGGGCAGCATGACCGCCGGCATGAACCTGCCGGCGGGTATGAAGCTGCCGTTCTGATTCGCCATTGCGCGGCAGATGAGCTACACAAAATGCCAGGCATTGTGCCTGGCATTTTTGTTTCTGCCTGATGGGCATGTGCCGCAGACTGACGCTTTCGCGAGCAGGCTCGCTCCCACAGGGATTGCATTTCCAAGTGTGGGAGCGAGCCTGCTCGCGAATGAAGTCACCTCGGCACAACTGAAGAAACATCGAACACACCACCGCTACCAAGGTCTGCTCCCTATACACCGAATTCCCCATTCACAGGAGACGCTGACATGTCCGACCCTCTCACCCTCAATCAACGCTTCGTCCTCGCCTCGCGCCCGAGCGGCGCGCCGACCCCGGAGAATTTCCGTCTGGAGCGCGAGGCGCTGCCGGACCTGCAGGACGGTCAGGTATTGCTGAAAACCCTGTACCTGTCGCTCGACCCTTACATGCGCGGGCGCATGAGCGACGCTCCGTCCTACGCTGCGCCAGTGCAAATCGGCGAAGTCATGACCGGTGGTGCGGTCAGCCGGGTCGAGCAGTCCAATCATCCGAAATTCCACGTAGGTGATCTGGTGGTTGGCGCCACCGGTTGGCAGAGCCACAGCATCAGCGACGGTCGCAACATCATGCCGATCCCGGCCGGCCTGCCGAGCCCGTCGATGGCCCTCGGCGTACTGGGCATGCCGGGCATGACCGCGTACATGGGCCTGATGGACATCGGCCAGCCGAAAGAGGGCGAAACCCTGGTAGTGGCTGCAGCGTCCGGTGCCGTCGGCTCGGTGGTCGGGCAAGTGGCGAAGATCAAAGGCCTGCGCGCGGTCGGCGTGGCTGGTGGTGCCGAGAAGTGCAAATACGTGGTCGAGGAGCTGGGTTTTGATGCCTGCATCGACCACAAGGCCGATGACTTTGCCGAGCAACTGGCCAAGGCCTGCCCCAACGGCATCGACATTTATTATGAGAACGTCGGCGGCCATGTCTTCGATGCCGTCGTGCCGTTGCTCAACCCCAAGGCGCGCATCCCGTTGTGCGGCCTGATCGCCGGCTACAACGCCGCCGAGGCGCCGACCGGCCCGGATCGTCTGCCGATGCTGCAACGCACTTTGCTCACCAAGCGTGTGCGGATTCAGGGCTTCATCGTCTTCGACGATTACGGTGATCGTCAGCCGGAATTCATCAGCCACATGGTGCCGTGGGTACGCGACGGCAAGGTGAAGTTCCGCGAGGACGTGGTCGAAGGCCTGGAGCAGGCACCCGAGGCGTTCATCGGTCTGCTGGAAGGGCGCAACTTCGGCAAACTGGTGGTCCGGGTCGCCCAGGACTGAGGATTTGACGCTGGCCAGAGGCGCGGGTATAAACCGCGTCTCGTTGTTTAGTCGGACTGTTTACCCATGAGCTTCAGCCCTTTGATTCGCCAACTGATCGACGCTCTGCGCACCTTGCCAGGCGTGGGTCAGAAAACCGCTCAGCGCATGGCGTTGCAGTTGCTCGAACGTGATCGCAGCGGCGGTACGCGTCTGGCCCAGGCCTTGAGCCAGGCCATGGAAGGCGTTGGCCATTGCCGCCAGTGCCGCACGCTGACCGAAGACGACCTCTGCCCGCAATGCGCCGACCCGCGCCGCGATGACACGCTGCTCTGCGTGGTCGAAGGGCCGATGGACGTTTATGCGGTGGAGCAGACCGGCTTCCGTGGCCGCTATTTCGTGCTCAAGGGGCACTTGTCGCCGCTGGATGGCCTGGGGCCGGAAGCGATCGGTATTCCGCAATTGATGGCGCGGATTGAAGAGGCGGGGACCTTTACCGAAGTCATCCTCGCCACCAACCCGACGGTGGAAGGCGAGGCGACGGCGCACTACATCGCGCAGTTGCTCAACAACAAAGGCCTGGTCGCCTCGCGGATTGCCCATGGCGTGCCGCTGGGCGGTGAGCTGGAGCTGGTCGATGGCGGCACGCTGGCGCATTCGTTTGCGGGGCGTAAACCTATCTCCCTGTAAGTCTCTATCGCCCTTTCGGGCCACATCGCTGGCAAGCCAGCTCCCACAGTGTTGGATGTGACCCACAGCATATGTGTCCACACCGAACCCTGTGGGAGCTGGCTTGCCAGCGATGGCCGCGCCGCGGTCCATCTGATTCGCACAATTTCATTGATAACCAAGCAAGCGCTCGGTTAACGTCGGCGAACCCTTCCGTGGAGCTCGCCCATGCCTGCCTTTCAGGAATACTTCGACCCCAGCCACCAATTGGTCCGCGACAGCGTCAGACGTTTTGTCGAACGTGAGATCCTGCCGGACATTGATCAGTGGGAAGAAGCCGAAAGCTTTCCCCGTGAGCTGTACCTCAAGGCCGGTGCGGCAGGCATTCTCGGCCTCGGTTATCCCGAAGCGCTTGGCGGCAGCCATGAAGGTGATCTGTTCGCCAAGGTCGCCGCCAGTGAAGAGCTGATGCGCTGCGGCTCTGGCGGCCTGGTAGCGGGGCTGGGTTCGCTGGATATCGGCCTGCCGCCTATCGTCAAATGGGCGCGGCCTGAAGTGCGAGAGCGGGTCGTCCCCCAAGTGCTCAGCGGCGAAAAGATCAGCGCCTTGGCGGTTACCGAACCCGGCGGCGGTTCCGACGTCGCCAACCTGCAAACCCGCGCCGTGCGTGACGGCGACTTCTACCGGGTCAGCGGCAGCAAGACCTTTATCACCAGCGGCGTTCGCGCGGATTTCTACACCGTCGCGGTGCGCACCGGTGCGCCGGGGTTTGGCGGCATCAGTTTGTTGCTGATCGAGAAGGGCGCGCCGGGGTTCAGTGTCGGTAGGCAGTTGAAGAAAATGGGCTGGTGGGCGTCGGACACGGCTGAATTGTTCTTCGACGATTGCCGCGTGCCTGTAGGAAACCTCATCGGCGCCGAGAACATGGGCTTCGCCTGCATCATGGGCAATTTTCAGAGCGAACGCCTGGCGCTGGCGCTGATGGCCAACATGACGGCGCAATTGGCGCTGGAGGAGAGCCTGAAGTGGGCGCGCGAGCGTGAGGCATTTGGCAAACCCATCGGCAAGTTTCAGGTGATCAAGCATCGCCTCGCCGAAATGGCCACGGCGCTGGAAGTGTCGCGGGAGTTCACTTACCGGCAAGCGGCAAAAATGGCGGCGGGGCAGAGCGTGATCAAGGAGATTTCCATGGCGAAGAACTTCGCCACCGACACCTCGGACCGGATCACCACCGAAGCCGTGCAGATCCTTGGCGGGCTCGGTTACATGCGTGAAAGCCTGGTGGAGCGGCTGTATCGGGATAATCGCATTCTGTCGATTGGCGGCGGAACGCGGGAAGTGATGAACGAAATCATCAGCAAGCAGATGGGGCTCTAAGTCCTGCGGTGTAGCTGCCGGCCCCTTCGCGAGCAGGCTCGCTCCCACAGTTGAAATGCATTCCCCTGTGGGAGCGAGCCTGCTCGCGAAAGCGGCCTGTCAGACGCTGCTTATTTATCAGTCAACGCAAACTGCGTCAGGCAGAACGTCGGAATGCCCATGTCCTGCAAGCGCTGCGAGCCTTGCAGCTCTGGCAGGTCAATGATCGCCGCCGCTTCATGTACCCGCGCGCCCATGCGGCGAATCAGGTTGGCTGCTGCGATCAGCGTGCCGCCGGTAGCGATCAGGTCATCGAACATCACCACCGAATCGCCTTCACACAGGCTGTCGGCGTGCACTTCCAGAAACGCTTCGCCGTACTCGGTCGCATAACCTTCGGCCAGTACGTCCGCCGGCAGTTTGCCTTGCTTGCGGAACAGCACCAGCGGCTTGTTCAACTGATAGGCCAGTACCGAACCGATCAGAAAACCACGGGCATCCATGGCGCCGATGTGGGTGAAGTCGGCTTCGACGTAGCGATGGGCGAAGCTGTCCATCACCAGGCGCAGGGCCGTCGGCGACTGGAACAGCGGGGTGATGTCGCGAAAGATCACGCCCGGTTTCGGGAAGTCGATCACGGGGCGGATCAGGGATTTGATGTCGAAGGAGTCGAAGACCATCGGGGTGTCCTGGCAGGGCTGCAAACGGCGCAGTATACCCGCGGCTGAAACGATTCGCTCAACCGCGGGTCGTGATCAGCCTTCGATCGAACCGCCGGCCAACGCGCACAGCTGGATCGGGTCGAGGATGTGGATTTCTTTGCCCTCGGCGGCGATCAATTCGTTCTGCTGAAAACGGGTGAACACCCGCGACACGGTTTCCACCGCCAGGCCCAGATAGTTACCGATTTCATTGCGCGACATGCTCAGGCGGAACTGGTTGGCCGAGAAGCCGCGAGCGCGGAAGCGTGCCGACAGGTTGACCAGGAAAGTAGCGATGCGCTCGTCAGCGGTTTTCTTCGACAGCAGCAGCATCATTTGCTGGTCGTCACGAATCTCGCGGCTCATCACCCGCATCAACTGGCGGCGCAGTTGCGGCAATTGCAGCGCGAGTTCATCAAGGCGCTCGAAGGGGATTTCGCAAACCGAAGTGGTTTCCAGCGCCTGGGCCGAGACCGGGTGTTTTTCGGTGTCCATGCCCGACAGTCCTACCAGTTCGCTCGGCAGGTGGAAACCGGTCAGTTGTTCTTCGCCGGCATCGCTCAGGCTGAAAGTCTTCAGGGCACCAGAGCGGACTGCATAAACGGAATCAAAGGTGTCGCCCTGGCGGAACAGGAATTCGCCTTTCTTCAGCGGGCGGCCGCGTTTAACGATTTCGTCGAGCGCATCCATGTCTTCCAGATTCAGAGAAAGTGGCAGGCAGAGCGGGGCCAGGCTGCAATCCTTGCAGTGGGCCTGGTTTTGAGCGCGCAGTTTGACTGGCTCGGACATTTCTTCAATCCTTGTGGGAAAACACACATAAGCCGTAAGGGTAACCCACGGGAGGACATTCAGGCCAGCACGTGGCGGCGTTGTCCTACAGACATAAAGCCGCAGCACCGGCGGCCGATAACCAAATATCAGTACTCATCCAAGGAAGGCCCCGATGACCGCCATTGGTACGCTAAGCCCCGGCAGCAGCGGCGTTGCTGCTTCGCCGGAGATGGCCAGCACCGACGCTGCAATCGATCGCGATGAAGACTTGGCGCACACGGCAACCCCGACCTTGGTCGAGGGCGTCAAAGTGTCGCTCTCCGGCGCGGCCATCGCCAAATCCGCCGCTGTCGGCGGCGAAAACAGTGACATCGACAACAGTGGCTTGCCGGAGAACATCCAGCAGTTGCTGAAGATGATTCGCAAGATCCAAAAAGAAATCATCGAGAAAAAAGCGCGCATGGCGGCGGTCATGTCAGACAGAACCCTATCCACCGAGGAAAAGATCAACAAGCTCGCCGCACTGCGGGGCGCCATCGCCGCCCTCAACAGTGGCCTGATCACCGCCAACCTCGCCCTGTCGAAAGTCATGAACCAGTCGGCGCTCAATCCTGACCAGAACCTCAAAGTCGGCTCGTTGCTGACCAAGCCTTAAATCACCCGCGAGAAACGCTGGCGGTTCTGCTGCTCCAGGTACGCATCGAAAACCATGCACACCGAGCGCACCAGCAATCGGCCCGCTGGCAACACCTCGATGCGCTCGCGCTCGAGTCTGATCAGGCCATCCTCGGCCATGCCTTGCAACTGCGGCCAGAGCGCGCCGAAATAGCCTTGAAAATCGATGTTGAACTGCTGCTCGATCTCGGCGAACTCGAGTTTGAAATTGCAGATCAGCTGCTGAATCACTGCGCGGCGCAAGCGGTCGTCGGCGTTGCACACCAGGCCGCGACTGGTCGCCAGCTGCGCGCTGGCCAGGCTGTTCTGATAGGCAGTGAGGTCGCTGCTGTTCTGGCAGTACAGATCGCCGATCTGGCTGATCGCCGACACGCCCAGGCCAATCAGGTCGCAATGGCCGTGGGTGGTGTAACCCTGGAAGTTGCGTTGCAGGGTGTGCTCTTCCTGGGCAATCGCCAGTTCGTCATCAGGCAGGGCGAAGTGGTCCATGCCGATGTAGCGGTAGCCGGCAGCGGTCAGTTGCTCGATGGTGCGCTGGAGCATTTCCAGCTTGTGCGCCGGGCTCGGCAGTTCGCTGCTGTTGATTCGCCGCTGGGGCATGAAGCGTTCCGGCAGGTGCGCATAGTTGAACACCGACAGGCGATCCGGTTGCAGGCTGATCACTTCCTCGACGGTGCGAGCGAAATTGTCGGGCGTCTGCTTGGGCAGGCCATAAATCAGATCGATGTTGATCGAGCGAAATTGCAGGGTTCGCGCCGCATCGATCACCGCGCGGGTTTCTTCCAGGCTTTGCAGGCGATTGACCGCGCGCTGCACCGCCGGGTCAAGATCCTGCAGGCCAATGCTGACCCGGTTGAAACCCAATTCACGCAACAGGCCCATGGTCGACCAGTCGGCTTCGCGCGGGTCGATTTCAATGCCGTAATCGCCCGAGTCATCGTTGAGCAAATTGAAATGCTTGCGCAGGTGCGCCATCAGCTGGCGCAATTCGTCGTGGCTGAGAAAGGTCGGTGTGCCGCCACCGAAATGCAGCTGCTCGACGGTTTGCGCCGGGTCGAGGTGGCAGGCAATCAACTGGATTTCCTGCTCAAGCCGTTGCAGATACGGCTGCGCGCGACCGCGATCCTTGGTGATGACCTTATTGCAGGCGCAGTAGTAGCAAATGTTCGCGCAGAACGGCACATGCACGTACAGCGACAACGGCCGCTGGGCCTTACGGCTGTCGCGCAGGGCGTGGAACAGGTCGAAAGTGCCGACCTGACCGTGAAATTGCACGGCGGTCGGATATGAGGTGTAGCGTGGCCCCGCCAGATCGTAGCGGCGGATCAGATCAGAGTCCCAACGAATGGCGTCGAGCATGCGGGCATTCCCCCGGATAGGCTGGCAGTGTGGCGAGTCTAGGGGAGGGCGTTACAGGGCATCTTGATTTGCATCAACGGCGAGGATTTGTGTTGTTCGTGCGGGCGTCTTCGCGAGCAGGCTCGCTCCCACATTGGATTTGCAGCGTACTCAAGACCTGTGGGAGCGAGCCTGCTCGCGAAGGCCGCGCCACACATTTAATGGCCCATAAGCCAATGCTGATGCGGGCCGGGAAGGGTCCACAGGCCAAACAGGATCACCAGCAAGCCACCCGCCATGCGCACGCTGCGTTTGCGCAGGATCGCCGTAACCCGCTCAGCCGCCAGCCCGGTGGCGAGCAGCACCGGCCAGGTGCCGAGGCCAAACGCAAGCATGAGCAATGCACTGTCCAGCGCATTACCCTGACTCGCGCTCCACAGCAAGGTGCTGTAAACCAGTCCGCACGGCAGCCAGCCCCACAGCGCACCGAGCAGCAAGGCACGCGGCAGGCTGGAAACCGGCAGCAAGCGATTCGCCACCGGTTGAATAAAGCGCCACAAACCACGCCCTACAGCTTCGATACGCGTCAACCCGCTCCACCAACCGGCCAGATACAAACCCATGGCGATCAGCAGCAACCCGGCCAGCACACGCATGAACAGCGCCGCCGGGCTGTTGGCGACGGCCCAGCCGGCGAGACCGATGAGCAATCCCGCCGTGGCATAACTGAGAATCCGCCCGAGGTTATACGCCAGCAACAGACGAAAGCGCCGGCTGCGCTGCTCTTTGGGAATCGCCAGGGTCAGCGCGCCCATCAGGCCGCCGCACATACCCAGACAGTGGCCGCCTCCGAGCAGGCCGAGGATCAGCGCCGAGACCAGCAGGGGCGCCAGTTCAAGCATGGGGCGGCGCCTTGTCGTCCGGTTTGCCGGCGTTGGCTTCGTCCACCGCAGCGGTGTGGTTGGGATCCTGATCGTCAAACAGGATGCTGTGCGCCGGGCCGTCGAGGTCGTCGTACTGGCCGCTGTCCACCGCCCAGAAGAAGATGTACACGGCGATGGCGACGATCAGCAAGGCAGCGGGAATCATCACGTAGAGAGCTGGCATGGGTAACTCCAGGCTCGCGCGGCTCAGGCCGGCAGCGGGCGGGTTTGGGTCGGGCTGCCGGCGGCCGGCGCGCTCGGCAGGCGAGTCAGGCGCAGGGCGTTGAGCACCACGGTCAGCGAACTGATCGACATACCGACCGCCGCCCACACCGGTGTGATCCAGCCGAGGGCGGCGAACGGCAACATGAGGCCATTGTACAGCGCCGCCCACAGCAGGTTTTCGATGATTACCCGGCGCGTGCGTCGCGCCAGCGTGAAGGCTTGCACCAGAGCGTCAAGGCGATTGGACAGCAACACTGCATCGGCGCTGGTTTTCGCCAGATCGGTGGCCGAGCCCATGGCCACGCTGATATCGGCCGCGGCCAGCACCGGCACGTCGTTGACGCCGTCGCCGAGCATCAGCACCTTGCGCCCTTCCTTGTGCAGTTGTTGCAGCACTTGCAGTTTGTCATCCGGGCGCAAGCCGCCACGGGCCTCGTCGATGCCCAGTTCGGCGGCGACACTGGCGACCATCGGCGAACTGTCGCCGGACAACAGCAAGGTGCGCCAGCCCCGCGCTTTGCAGGCCGCGAGCAGGGCGGGGGCATCGTCGCGCAGGCGATCGTCGAGGACGAACCATGCCAGCGGCCCCTGAGTGTCGGCGAGCAGCAACCATTGTCCGGCCTCATCAGGCATTGTTGGCAGTGCCGCGCCGCTCAGGGCACAGGCGAACGGCGCCTGACCGATGCGCAAGCGTTGCTCACCGACCACGCCTTCCAAGCCCAGGCCTGGTGTGCTGTGCACGTCCTCGGCGGCCAGCGGCGCACGCCCGAAAGCGCGGGCGATCGGGTGTTCCGAGCGGTTTTCCAGCGCAGCGGCAAGGCTCAGGCATTGTTCGCTGTCGAGCGCGCCGAGCGGGCGAATCGAGCGCAGCACCAAGCGACCTTCAGTGAGCGTGCCGGTCTTGTCGAAAATCACCGTGTCGATCTGGTTCAAGCCTTCCAGCACATGGCCGCGGGTCAGCAGCAGGCCGAGTTTGTGCAGGGTGCCGGTGGCGGCGGTGAGCGCGGTCGGCGTCGCCAGTGACAGCGCGCACGGGCAGGTCGCCACCAGCATGGCGAGGACGATCCAGAACGCCCGCGCTGAGTCCAGTTGCCACCACAGCACGCCGATCACTGCTGCGGCAATCAGCGACAGCAGCAGGAACCATTGCGCGGCGCGGTCGGCGATTTCTGCCAGACGCGGTTTCTCCGCCTGAGCGCGGTCGAGCAGGCGCACGATCGCGGAGAGACGCGTGTCCTGTCCCAGCGCCTGCACTTCGACGGTCAATGCGCCTTCGACATTGAGCGTGCCCGCAGTTACTGCATCGCCGAGCGTGCGTGGCTGTGGCAGGTATTCGCCAGTCAGCAGCGATTCGTCGATGCTCGACTGACCGTCGATGATCTTGCCGTCAGCCGGCAGAATCGAGCCCGGCTGCACCAGAATCCGCTCGCCCACGCGCAACTCGCTGAGCAGGATGCGTTCGCTCTGGCCATCGCTATCCAGGCGCAGGCACGAGGCCGGTAACAGATTGACCAGTTGCGCGGTGGCAGCAGCGGTGCGTTCGCGGGCGCGGCGTTCCAGATAGCGTCCGGCAAGCAGAAACAGCGCGAACATGCCGACAGCATCGAAGTACAGCTCGCCGACCCCGGTGATCGATGTCCAGATCCCGGCGATGTAAGCGCTGCCGATCGCCAGTGAAACAGAAACGTCCATGGTCAGGTGGCGCGTACGCAAATCGCGCATCGCGCCTTTGAAGAACGGCGCGCAGCTGTAGAACACGATGGGTGTGGTCAGAAACAGCGCGACCCAGCGCAGGATCGTGTGCAGCTCGGGACTGAGGTCGATGTTGAATTCCGGCCAGGTGGCCATGGTCGCCATCATCGCCTGAAACCACAGCAACCCGGCGACGCCGAGCTGGCGCAGGGCCAGGCGATTCTCGCTGGCCAGCTGTTCGCTGGCGCGGTCGGCCTGGTACGGGTGGGGGGCGTAACCGATGTGGCGCAGCTCGGCGAGGATCTGGCTCAGCGGCAATTGTGCGTCGGCCCAGCGCACATGCAGGCGATGGTTGGACAGGTTCAACCGCGCTTCGGCGACGGCGGGCAGGGTGCGCAGGTGTTTCTCGATCAGCCAGCCGCAGGCGGCGCAACTGATGCCTTCCATCAACAGCGTGGTTTCAGCCAGATCGCCTTCGTGGCGCACGAAGGGCTGCTGCACGTCGGCGCGGTCGTACAGCGCCAGTTCATCAGTCAGTTGCACCGGCAGCGCTTCGGGATTGGCCGACGCTTCGCTGCGATGCTGGTAATAGCTTTCCAGACCACCGGCGACGATGGCTTCGGCTACCGCCTGACAGCCCGGGCAGCAGAACTCGCGGGCCTGCCCGAGGACGACGGCGGTGAAGCGGCTGCCGGACGGGACGGGCAGGGCGCAGTGGTAGCAGGGGATTGGGGTGGTCATGGCATTGATGAGGGTGTGAGCCCTTGCATTGGGGGTGTTCGCTTGCCCTCACCCCAGCCCTCTCCCGGAGGGAGAGGGAGCCGATCGATGTGAGCCTGAAGAGCGGCTTCAGTCGCCGACATTGTCACTGTCATACGCCCCGCTTCCAAGCAACCGAGATCAGTCCCCTCTCCCTCCGGGAGAGGGCTAGGGTGAGGGGCTCTTGATTTTGATTCACTTCTTCAGATCTTCGGCACCCTGCAATGGCTCATCACCCAGCAGCAGTTCCTTGTCATGACTGACCAGCTCTTCTTCAAACATGCGCCACACGTGCTCGTCCTGGCTGCCAAGCAACTCGACAAACCGTCGCCCTTCAACCTTGTCGCTTAGCTGGCCGATGTAGCGCCCGCTCTCGCTGCCACTGCGGGTCAGAACGATCTTGCGATCCTTCTCCGGCTGGGTTGGCGAGATCAGGTTCAGCTCCAGCGTTTGCGGCTGGCTTTCACCGTTCAAGCGCAAGTCGACTTCCCCGGTCACATCATCCAGATGCACCGCTGCACGCAGCTTCAGGGTTTGCGCCAGCAGCTCGCGATCCAATGAACGGTTGATGCCTTTGCCCGCCTCGTAGTAGTTGTCGTTGACCAAGTTGTCCGGGTTGTTCACCGCGATGGTCACCATGGACAGGGTCAAGGCCACCGAGCAGGCCAGAATCGCGATGATGATCCACGGCCAGAGGTGCTTGTACCAGGGACTTGCGGCGTTTGCAGCGGGCATGTTCAAAATTCTCTCAACGGATTTGTGGGCCGATGAATCGGCTCTTGGCTTCAACGTGGACGCTGTCGTCATCGGCGTCCTTGAGGATGAATTTCACCTCGTTGGTGCTCGATGGCAGTTGTTCCGGTGCGCTGGACAATTCGACCGGCATGCTGACGATATCCCCGGCGGCAACCTTGATCTCGCGCTTGCCTTGCAGGC
This sequence comes from Pseudomonas sp. LW8, assembly GCF_041956865.1. Lineage (NCBI taxonomy): Bacteria > Pseudomonadati > Pseudomonadota > Gammaproteobacteria > Pseudomonadales > Pseudomonadaceae > Pseudomonas > Pseudomonas sp. LW8. The sequence continues at coordinate 1,866,647 of NZ_CP168138.1, forward strand.
GCAGGTCCGGCAGACCCTCGGCTTGCAGCAGGTAAGTGTGGTCGCGCTGATCCTTGTTCATGATCTTCAGGCTGTAGACGTTCTCGATCCGGCCTTCGGCGTTTTCGCGGTACAGCACGCGGTCTTTGCTGACGTCGAAGCCGACCAGTGAACGCATGAAGAACGCAGCGACCAACAGGCTGATCATCGCCAGCAGCACCACGGCGTAGCCGATCAGGCGCGGTCGCAGTTTATGGGTTTTCTGCCCGGAGAGGTTGTGTTCGGTGGTGTAGCTGATCAGCCCGCGCGGGTAATCCATCTTGTCCATGATGCTGTCGCAAGCGTCGATGCACGCAGCGCAGCCGATGCACTCGATCTGCAGGCCATCGCGGATGTCGATGCCGGTCGGGCAGACCTGCACGCACATCGTGCAGTCGATGCAGTCACCCAGCCCCAGCGCCTTGTAGTCGATGCCTTTCTTGCGTGGGCCACGACTTTCGCCACGGCGCGGGTCGTAGGAAACGATCAGCGTGTCCTTGTCGAACATCACGCTCTGGAAGCGCGCATACGGGCACATGTAGATGCACACCTGCTCACGCAACCAACCGGCATTGCCGTACGTGGCGAGGGTGAAAAAACCGACCCAGAAATACGACCAGCCATCAGCCTGGCCGGTGAAGAACTCGATGACCAGTTCGCGGATCGGCGAGAAGTAGCCGACAAAGGTCATGCCGGTGACGAAACCGATCAGCAGCCACAGCGAGTGCTTGGCCAGCTTGCGCAAGAATTTGTTGGCGCTCATCGGCGCCTTGTCGAGCTTGATGCGCTGATTGCGGTCGCCTTCAGTGACCTTTTCACACCACATGAAAATCCACGTCCATACGCTCTGCGGGCAGGTGTAACCGCACCAGACGCGCCCGGCATAGACGGTGATGAAGAACAGGCCGAATGCAGCAATGATCAACAGGCCCGAAAGCAGAATGAAATCCTGTGGCCAGAAGGTCGCGCCAAAGATAAAGAACTTGCGCTCCGGCAGGTTCCACCAAACCGCCTGGTGACCGCCCCAGTTCAGCCACACCGTGCCGAAATACAGCAGAAACAACGCCGCACCGCCGAGCATCCGCAGATTGCGGAACAGGCCGGTGAAGGCGCGGGTGTAGATTTTTTCTCGTGAGGCATAAAGATCGACGCTGTTGTTCGCGTTCTTGCTCGGTGGCGTGACGTCGTGTACCGGAATCTGATTGCTCATCATTGCATCCCACGGCAGTGGAAAAATGCCTCGGTCGATACGTGCCAACCGAGGTCAAAAAGGCTGTTGCAGTAGCGCGATGATACGCCTGCCGCTCTGGCTCAAGGGTGCGACCTTTGGTCGCGTTGGGTAAAAAATGCGGATGGTGTAGCGATTGCGCAAAAGCCTGACGCAGATCAATTGACTTGTTGAGTATGGACGGTTTTGCCGAAGTGGCTAGTTCATCCTTTCAATTGCTTGTTCACTCACTGCCGTTGATTTCGCAAGTTGAATAACACCCGTGATTGTTTTCATTCTGGCGACAAGTAAGGCCGGACGCTACGGGTTTCTATTGATTGGTATGTTGTAAGTTGGTGGGTCTGAAATATATTCACTCGATTGTTGTTGGTGAAGGCTTTGAAGTTTTCGCTGTATTCGAATAAGTTCTGTTCGCGCGAAACTTCTTTTGCGTATCGAAAATTAATTGAAATGGAATTTCAAGCATGGCTTTGAATAAATTCATGAGCACCTTTATGGGTGCTTGTCTGGTAGCTTCGGCTATTACCGCTCAGGCTACAACTGGCATGCCGAAACATATGGTCTTTACTTCGGATACTCAATATCCATGGACAGACAAGACCGATATCCGCGAGCCCGAATCGGATTCAGAATTCACGGCGCGCTCGAAATGGCTGATTGAAACCCAACTTGCAAGCATTGCCGAATTCAGAAATCTACACGGCTCCCAAGCGCAGGTTCCTTTGATGATCAATGGCGATATAACCGCTTTTGGTCATGGCTGGCAGCGCTCGTTCATGAAGGATTCGCTGAACAGGCACTTCAAGGGTGAATATCTTTACGGCTTGGGCAATCACGACTATGAAAACAATGTTGATGATTGCTTTACCAATAACTGTGCTGCAGGAAGTATTGTCGAGTTCAAAGAACATCATGAGGGTAAAGTCGATAACTTTGATCTGAAAATCACGGACGGTTTTCTGAGCAAGACGTATGCCGGTAGTCTCGCCTATTCGAAAAATATCGGCGAAGTGCATATGGTTCAGCTCAATAACGAGCCGACCTACACTACCCGGATTGCTCATCCGTTGAACCCGACGACGTTCGAAATCAACGACGCACTGGACTGGCTCGAGACCGATCTGCGACTGGCGCGAGCGTCGGGCTACGCCATCATTATCAATATGCATAAACCCTTGCGGCATCAAGGCAGCCCCGAGCAAAAGAAGCGTTTCCATGACATGGTCAACAAGTACCAGGTGACGGCCATTTTCGCCGGCCACCTGCATACCGAGGGAGGAAGTTCCTACTGGGAGGGCAGCGTCCCCATGTATCTCAGCGGAAGCACCTCTCAGCAAACCTACCTGACTGCGAATTTCACCGAGGATCGCAAGCAGTTGCAGGTCTATCTGGTGAAGAACAACCAGTGGCGTGAGCGGACGCTGATCGATACCACGGTTGTGCATTCAATCTTTGCCCAACGCCCATGAAAAAAGCCCCGCCGGTGATAAGGCGGGGTGTTCAGCACTCAGTTATTGGCAGCGATCCATGGGTTGATCAGATTGACGCCGCTGAGTTGAAAGTCCGCAATGTTGCGAGTTACCAGCGTAAGCCCGTGCACAAGCGCGGTGGCGGCGATCAAGGCGTCGCATTCACTGCTGCGGTCGGGAACATGCAATCGTGCGCACCGGGTGGCGACGTTGGTATCGACCGGCAGGATTCTTCCAGAGAACGCCGGTTTGACGTGGTGTTCCAGCCAGTTGCGCAGCAGCTGGCCTTGTGAAGGGTCACGACGTTCGATACGCAGGACGCCCGTTTCCAGTTCCAGCACAGTGATTGCGGATAGATACAGGCTGGCTGGGGAAACGCTGTTTGCCCATTTCACCACATGCTTGTCGGCTTGGTTTTTCCGCAGCTCGGAAACTACATTAGTATCCAGTAGAAACATCAGGAAAGGTCCACGCTGCGAGGATTGATGACAGCGCGCTCGGGTTCGAATTCGATTTCAAGCGCTTTCGGCATCGCCAGCAGCTCAACGATGCTGGTCTCGCAACCGGTCAGTTTCTGGTACTCCTCGATGCTGAGCAATACGTGGGCAGGCCTGCCTCGGTCAGTAATGATTACTGGACCTTGACGAGTGGCTTTTTTGGCTGCACTGGTGTCCTGATTGAACTCGCGGCTGGAAATAGTGGTGATGGCCATCATGTTTGGCCTCCAGAAATTCTGATGTAGGAACGTTACTATTTTGAGATTTTCCCCGCAATCGGAAAGGCAGGTCGGGGACGATCGGTTTGTCAATTTCATAAGGCACCGGCGAAGGCGCCTCTCGCCAAGGCGCGAGGCGCTGGATACAGGGCGTAAATTCGGTGTTTTTGCTGCCCTTGTCAGAGCAATCTACCGCCGCCGAGGCCGTCGAGTCCGCCACCGTGGCCGGGGCTGTTCATGGTTTGCTGCGATACCTTGAGTAACGGTTTCACAGGTGTTCGTTCGAACCCTGCCCTGTGGGTAGAGCCGGGTTGAGGCTGATTTTGCAGTGTGCTTTGGTGATCTTTCGACATTGGGGCTTCATCCTTGAAGTGGACCCGATAGGCTTATCGGGCGAAAAAACCTACCGTGCATCGCAGCTCAGGTCCATTGAGCAAGCGTTTCGAATCATGAATGCGAGCATGCAAAAAGGCCCCGCCAATTCCCATTGGCGGGGCCTTTTTTGCTTCAAGCGTTGGCCTTAATCAGCCTTCGCCTCCGGTGTTTTTTCACCATGGGACAAACTGTAAACATACGCCGCCAGCAGGTGCACCTTGTCATTGCCCTGCAGTTGTTCCTGCGCAGGCATCTGGCCCTGACGACCGTAACGGATGGTCTGCTGCAGTTGCGCGAAGCTTGAGCCGTAGATGAATGCGCCCGGATGGGTCAGGTCAGGCGCACCCATGGCCGGCGTGCCTTTGCCGGCAGGGCCGTGGCAAGCCACGCAGTTGGCGGCGAAGAGTTTCTGGCCGTTGGCCGGGTCGGCCTTGGTGCCTTCCGGCAATTTACGGCCGTCGAGATTGGTCACCACGTAAGCAGCCACATCGGCCACGCCTTGCTCACCGATCACTTCCGCCCACGCCGGCATCACCGCGTGGCGGCCGCCCATGATGGTGGTCTTGATGGTTTCCGGCTCACCGCCCCAGCGCCAGTCGGCGTCGGTCAGGTTGGGGAAGCCGTAGGCGCCCTTGGCGTCGGAACCGTGGCACACCGAGCAGTTGGACGCGAACAGACGGCCGCCCATCTTCAGTGCTTGCGGATCCTTGGCGACTTCTTCGATCGGCATCGCCGCGAACTTGGCGAAAATCGGACCGAAGCGAGCGTCCGAACGGGCCATTTCCTTTTCCCACTCGTGGACGCCGGTCCAGCCGGTCTGGCCGTTAGCGAACGCGGTCTGTTTCTCGGTATCCAGATAGTTGTAGCCCGGCAGCAGACCTTTCCAGTTGCCCAGACCCGGGTACAGCACCAGATAACCCAGGGCAAAAATGATGGTGCCGACGAACAGCATGAACCACCATTTCGGCAGCGGGTTGTCGTACTCCTCGATCCCGTCGAAGGAGTGGCCGACCGTCTCGTCCGTCTGTTCGCTGCGCTGGCCCTTGCGGGTCGACAGCAGCAGCCAGGTCAGGGCGAAGATCGTACCGAGACTGAGGACTGTGACGTACAGACTCCAGAATGTAGTCATTCTTTGTTACTCCTAGAAGCTTGCTCGACGTGCTTGATGGCTTCGGGATCATCGGCAAAAGGCAGCATGGTCGCGTCGTCAAACTCTGACTTGCGCTTGGGGCTGAACACCCACAAGGCCAGACCGATGAAGGCCACCATCACGACAACGGTGCCCAGGCCTCGAATCATCCCGATATCCATCAGATTCACCGTTTGCTTTTGATGATGGTGCCCAGGCCTTGCAGATAGGCCACCAGCGCGTCCATTTCGGTTTTGCCCTTCACGGCATCCTGTGCACCGGCGATGTCTTCGTCGGTGTACGGCACGCCGAGGGTGCGCAAGACTTCCATTTTTTTCGCGGTTTCCTTGCCGTCGAGCTTGTTTTCCACGAGGAACGGGTAAGCCGGCATTTTCGACTCGGGGACCACGTTGCGCGGGTTGTACAAGTGCGCACGTTGCCAGTCATCGGAGTAACGACCGCCCACACGGGCCAGATCCGGGCCGGTACGTTTGGAACCCCACAGGAACGGGTGGTCCCAGACGCTTTCACCGGCGACCGAATAGTGGCCATAGCGTTCAGTTTCAGCGCGGAACGGGCGGATCATCTGCGAGTGGCAGCCGACACAACCGTTGGCGATGTACACGTCGCGGCCTTCCAGTTCCAGCGCCGAGCGCGGCTTCATGCCCTCGACCGGCTTGTTGGTGACGTCCTGGAAGAACAGCGGAACAATTTGGGTCAGGCCACCGACGCTGACGGCGATGACCATGAAGAAGGCCAGCAGGCCAATATTCTTCTCGACAGCTTCATGCTTCATCAGTGAGCTCCAACGACGGCAATCTTGGCGGCGGCTTCGGCTTCAACCGGATCCGACGCACGGACAGTGCGGTACACGTTGTAAGCCATCAGCAGCATGCCGCTGGCAAAGAAAGCACCGCCCAGCGCACGGACGATGAAGCCCGGGTGGCTGGCCTGCAGCGCTTCGACGAACGAGTAGGTGAGGGTGCCGTCATCGTTGATTGCACGCCACATCAGGCCCTGGGTGATGCCGTTGACCCACATCGAAGCGATGTAGAGCACGGTGCCGATGGTGGCGAGCCAGAAGTGCGCATTGATCAGCCCGGTGCTGTGCATCTGCGCCCGGCCGAACAGTTTCGGGATCATGTGGTAGATCGCGCCGATCGAGATCATCGCTACCCAACCGAGGGCGCCGGCGTGTACGTGGCCGATGGTCCAGTCGGTGTAGTGCGAGAGCGAGTTTACGGTCTTGATCGCCATCATCGGCCCTTCGAAGGTCGACATGCCGTAGAACGCCAGCGATACCACGAGGAAGCGCAGGATCGGGTCGGTGCGCAATTTATGCCAGGCGCCCGACAGGGTCATCATGCCGTTGATCATGCCGCCCCAGCTTGGCGCCAGGAGGATGATCGACATCGCCATGCCCAGCGATTGTGCCCAGTCCGGCAGGGCGGTGTAGTGCAGGTGGTGCGGGCCGGCCCAGATGTACAGGGTGATCAGCGCCCAGAAGTGCACGATCGACAGACGATAGGAGTAGATCGGGCGTTCGGCCTGTTTCGGCACAAAGTAGTACATCATCCCGAGGAAACCGGTGGTCAGGAAGAAGCCCACCGCGTTGTGGCCATACCACCACTGGATCATCGCGTCAGTGGCGCCGGAGTAGGCCGAGTACGACTTGAACAGGCTGACCGGCAGCGACATGTGGTTGACGATGTGCAGCATCGCGGTGACCACGATGAACGCGCCGTAGAACCAGTTGCCCACATAGATGTGCTTGGTTTTGCGCTTGGTGATGGTGCCGAAGAACACCAGACCGTAAGTGACCCAGACAATCGCCAGCAGAATCGCGATCGGCCATTCCAGTTCGGCGTATTCCTTGGTGGTGGTGTAACCCAGCGGCAAGGTGATGATGGCGCCGACGATGACCGCTTGCCAGCCCCAGAAGGTGAAGGCCGCGAGGCTGTCGGAAATCAGTCGCGTCTGGCAGGTTCGCTGCACGACATAGTAGGAAGTGGCAAACAGTGCACAACCGCCGAAGGCGAAAATCACCAGGTTTGTGTGCAACGGGCGCAAGCGTCCAAAGCTCGTCCACGGCAGACCGAAGTTCAGTTCCGGCCAGACCAGTTGCGAGGCGATGAAGACACCGAGCCCCATGCCAAGGATCCCCCAGACCACCGTCATGATGGCGAACTGGCGGACTACCTTATAGTTATAAGCAGTCGGACTGATTGCTGTGCTCATTCTAAGGTTCCACGGTTTGGGTATTTTTATAGGGATAAAATCGGCCGCAAGTATGTATAAAGCAGGGGGTCATTGCAACGCGCCATGACCTGGGTCAATGCTTTCCAACGCTGATTCTGCGGCCTTTCCATGCGCCGCGTAGGGTCAAAAATGGCCTCTGACAAAATGTCGCAGTGTGCGTAAAAAGCTCGCAATTCGGATCGCCGTCAACGGTGCCCGTTCACAGGTCGTGATCGGGAAATTGCGGGCAATCGGCGCAACAGCCGTTATCTACCTGCGTTTGCGGCGAATCCATCAACCGGTTCACGGCGCGCATCGTTCGGGATTGATCTGGAAACTGACTTCAGCCGGTCCGCTTCGATGAAGCGTAGACCCGAATCCGGGGTTCCGAAAGGAGAGGATCCAAGGGGTGCGACAATGCGTCGCAAAGGGGCGGGAAACTGCCGCAGCGAGAAAGCTGCGGCAGTGGTGTGCGCAATTGCTATTTCTTGTTGTCTTCAGTTATCAGTTTTTCTGTGTTCAATCCGTGGCTCAGGCTGTACACATAAGCGGCAAGCAATTGCACTTTATCGTTGCCCAGCAATTCGTTCTGCGCTGGCATATGCCCCTGACGACCATGGCGGATGGTCTGTTCCAGTTGGGTCAGGCTGGTGCCATAAATGAAGCCGGCCGGATGGGTCAGGTTTGGCGCGCCCATCGCCGCAGTGCCCTGGCCGGTGACGCCATGACAGGCAACGCAAGTGGTACTGAACGCTTGCTGCCCGGCTTGCAGATCTGCCTTGCTGTCGGCAGGTAGCGGCAGGCCCGCCAGTTCGTGGCGCACATACGCGGCAACGTTTTTCACCCCGGCCTCACCGAGCACTTCGCCCCAGGCCGGCATCGCCGCCATGCGGCCGCCCATGATGGTGGTCTTGATCGTCTCGGCATCGCCGCCCCAGCGCCAGTCGCTGTCGGCGAGGTTAGGGAAGCCGAACGCGCCCTTGGCATCTGAGCCGTGGCACACCGAGCAATTGGAGGCGAACAGACGACCGCCCATTTTCAGCGCCTGCGGATCCTTGGCCACTTCTTCCAGCGGCATCGCCGCGAATTTGGCGAAGATCGGTCCGAACCGGGCGTCCGCCTTGTTCATTTCCTTTTCCCATTCGTGCACGCCGGTCCAGCCATCCTCATAGCCGGGCAGGATGCCTTTCCAGTTGCCCAGGCCCGGATAGAGAATCAGATAACCCACCGAGAACACCAGCGTGCCGGCGAACAGCATGAACCACCACTGCGGCAGCGGGTTGTCGTACTCCTCGATGCCGTCGAAGCTGTGGCCCATGGTCTGGTCGACACTGCCCTTGGTCTCGCCCCGGCGGGTGCCGATCAGCAGCCAGGTCAGGCCGATCAGGCTGCCAATGGTCAGTACGCAGATCCACGTACTCCAGAAGGTGGTCATGGCCGGGTACTCCTTGTTTCAGGGGCTGAAATTGTTTCGGGTAGTGGTTCGTCGGCGAACGGCAGCAGGCGTGCTTCGGCGAATTCCGGGGTGCGCTTGCGGTTGAACACCCACAAGGTCAAACCGACGAAGGCGACGAACACCACGACCGTGCCGAGGCCGCGAATCAGGCCTGCACTCATTTCAATGACCATGGCTCACCTCTTGCTCTTGATTGCAGTGCCGAGCACTTGCAGATAGGAAACGAGGGCGTCCATTTCGGTTTTGCCCTTGAGGCTGGCGACTGCGCCGCTGATGTCGTCATCGGTATACGGCACGCCGAGGGTACGCATGGTTTTGAGCTTGGTTTCGGTGTGGCTGCTGTCGACCGCTTGGGTGACCAGCCACGGGTAGGCCGGCATCTTCGACTCCGGCACGACGTTGCGCGGGTTGTACAAGTGCGCGCGGTGCCAGTCATCCGAGTAACGCGCGCCGACCCGGGCCAGATCCGGACCGGTACGTTTCGAGCCCCACAGGAACGGGTGATCCCAAACGCTTTCGCCCGCAACCGAGTAGTGCCCGTAGCGTTCGGTTTCGGCGCGGAACGGACGGATCATCTGCGAGTGGCAACCGACGCAGCCTTCGCGGATGTAGATGTCGCGACCTTCCAGTTGCAGCGCGGTATAGGGCTTCATGCCCTCCACCGGTTTGTTGGTGACGTCCTGGAAGAACAGCGGGACGATCTGGGTCAGGCCGCCAATGCTCACGGCGAACACCATCAGCAGCATCAGCAGGCCGACGTTCTTTTCAATCGTTTCGTGTTTCATGGCGGACTCCTCAGGCCATCTGCGCGGCAGCGACGACGTCGGCAGGCTGCGAGGCCCGCACGGTGCGCCAGGTGTTGTAAGCCATCAGCAACATGCCGCTGAGGAAAATCGCCCCGCCGATCAGTCGCACGACAAAGCCCGGATGGCTGGCCACCAGGGTTTCGACGAAGGAATACGTCAGCGTGCCGTCCTCGTTGACCGCGCGCCACATCAGGCCCTGGGCGATGCCGTTGACCCACATCGAGGCGATGTAGAGCACGGTGCCAATGGTCGCCAGCCAGAAGTGCGCATTGATCAGGCCGACGCTGTGCATCTGCGCTTTGCCGAAGATTTTCGGGATCATGTGGTACAGCGCGCCGATCGAGATCATCGCCACCCAGCCGAGTGCGCCGGCGTGTACGTGGCCGATGGTCCAGTCGGTGTAGTGGGAGAGGGCGTTGACAGTCTTGATGGCCATCATCGGACCTTCGAAGGTCGACATGCCGTAGAACGCCAGCGACACCACGAGGAAGCGCAGGATCGGGTCGCTGCGCAACTTATGCCAGGCGCCGGAGAGGGTCATCATGCCGTTGATCATGCCGCCCCAGCTCGGTGCCAGCAGGATCAGCGACATCACCATGCCCAGTGACTGTGCCCAGTCCGGCAGCGCGGTGTAGTGCAAGTGGTGCGGGCCGGCCCAGATGTACAGGGTGATCAAGGCCCAGAAGTGTACGATCGACAGGCGATACGAATACACCGGACGTTCGGCCTGTTTCGGCACGAAGTAATACATCATCCCGAGGAAACCGGCGGTGAGGAAAAATCCCACAGCGTTGTGGCCGTACCACCACTGCACCATCGCGTCGGTTGCACCGGCGTACACCGAGTAGGACTTGGTGAAACTCACCGGCAACTCAAGGTTGTTGACGATGTGGAGGATCGCCACGGTGATGATGAACGCGCCGAAGAACCAGTTGCCCACATAAATGTGTTTGGTTTTGCGCTGCATGATCGTGCCGAAGAACACGATCGCGTAGGCGACCCAGACGATGGTGATCAGGATGTCGATCGGCCATTCCAGTTCGGCGTATTCCTTGGAGCTGGTGTAACCCAGCGGCAGGCTGATCGCCGCCAGCAGGATCACCAGTTGCCAGCCCCAGAAGCAGAACGCGGCGATTTGCGGCGCAAACAATTGCGTTTGGCAGGTGCGTTGCACCGAGTAGAAGGAGCTGGCGAACAGCGCGCAGCCACCAAAGGCGAAGATCACCGCGTTGGTGTGCAGCGGGCGCAGACGGCCGAAACTGGTCCAGGGCAAATTGAAGTTGAGTTCCGGCCAGACCAATTGCGCCGCGAGAAAAACCCCGAGGCCCATGCCGACGATGCCCCACACCACCGTCATAATGGCGAATTGGCGGACCACCTTGTAGTTGTAGGCGGTACTGATAGAAGTGTTCATGGTTCCCCATCCACGGTTCAGCCGAAGTGAGCGCGCAAACGGCGCGAATCCTTCGCCTGGAGTTATAGGCAGACTAAAAGCGAGGCAAGCATGGACAAACAGCACAAGGCCAGTATTGACGGGGATCAATGGGCGCAGTGTGTGCTCGATCATGGGTGGCTTTGGGATGCCGCTGTTGGTGAGGCTTCGGCAACGCTGATTCTGGCGCACGGGGCGGGGGCGCCGATGGATAGCGAGTGGATGAACGACATGGCTGGGCGCCTTGCCGGGCTTGGGGTCAACGTGTTGCGCTTTGAGTTTCCCTATATGGCGCAGCGGCGGGTGGATGGGGTTAAGCGGCCGCCGAATCCTGCTGGCAAGTTGCAGGAATGTTGGCGGGAGGTGTTTGCGGTTGTGCGGCGTCATGTCGCTGGGCCGTTGGCGATTGGCGGCAAGTCGATGGGCGGGCGGATGGCGAGTCTGGTGGCGGATGAGTTGGGGGTGGATGCGTTGGTATGTCTGGGGTATCCGTTTTATGCGGTGGGGAAGCCGGAGAAACCGCGGGTTGAGCATTTGGCTTCGTTGCGCACGCGGGCGTTGATTGTGCAGGGAGAGCGGGACGCTCTGGGGAATCGCGAGGCGGTTGAGGGCTATTCGTTAGCGCCGGGGATTGAGGTGTTTTGGTTGGTGGCGGGGGATCATGATTTGAAGCCGCTCAAGGCTTCTGGCTTTGCGCATTCCGATCATTTGGCGGGTGCTGCGCAGAAGGTGGCTGAATTTCTCGGTGACTGATTTTGAGCCGGGCCGGGATTTTGCGTTGCATGAAGACCTGCTCCCTTTCCCTTCGCCATCTTTGGGGTGAGGGGGTAGTTGTTGATCTTGCTTTTGGGGGCATATCCGTTGCTTCGGGAGCTGCGGCTGGCGGTTTCGCCTGACGGCGACTTACTTTTTTACAAGCGCCAAAAAAAGTAAGCAAAAAACGCTAGCTCCTGCGTTCGGCCCTCGCAAGCTCGGGTCCCTTCGCTCCGGGATCGATCCGGGCGCAGCGGCTCCGGTTTGCTTCGCTGCACCTCCTTCCGCTGTGTCTGGCTGCGCCAGACGGTCGCTGCGCTCCCACGCCCGGATCAATCCCTCCACTCAGCCTTCCGACGTCGCCGGTGGATCAAGATCAAGAGCACTCGAGCTTGCGCTCATTGTTGAGTGGGGCGGCTTCGCCGCGGGCAGCCGCGCTGCCTTGCTTTTCTGTGGGAGCGAGCCTGCTCGCGAAGGCGGCCTGACAGCCGACCTGATTCTTCCTGATGTACACCGCGCTCCTTGGAGAAGTGAGCCAGCTCGCGATGGCGGTCTCCCAGTCGACCAATCTCTACCGTTTGGACCAAATCCCTGTGGGAGCTGGCTTGCCAGCGATGGCAGCCTCCAAGCCGACCAATCCCCCACTGATGTACCCGATCCAAATGTGGGAGCGAGCCTGCTCGCGAAAGCTCCCTTCCAGACGACATCAAACCACCTGCCTGTCAGAGGCAATCTCTGAACTTAAACATCATCAAATACCAATGTTTAAACTACACGACCCGTTACGCCATCCCGGCTACAACTCCTTGCGCCATTGCCTACGCCTACGCCAGAATCCGCCGGCTTACGCGTCTAGGCGGCGGGCTATATCGTTTGTCTGTCACTGAGAAACAGTGATGGGGTTTGGTAGCCCGCGTCGAAACCGTTGTATAGCGTCACCGTATGCAGTCCCGTTTCGGGGCTCGACTTTTATGGTGGGCATGCGTGGGGCTCCTTTGTGAGCGCCGGGTTTCCTGTTTCGACCGGTCTACCAACCTGCGTATGACCACCACCTTTCGTTTGGTAGCGAGGGTGTTGGCTCCCAATATTCGAAACCGGAGTACGCCCATGTTCAAAGTCACCCCCAACCCGCCACCCCCCCACGACCGCGCTCTCGATCCGCAAAAAATCCAGGAAGCCACCGACCGCGCCCTCGATTACTACCTCAAACCCGAAGATCTGGCAGCTCCACCAAGCTCTCCAAAATATCGCCCGATCTATGTCGTGGACCCCACGCTGGATGACGAAACCCTGTTGATCGAAGCCTGCGAGTCGCTTTCATACGCGCATGCCATGGCCGGTAACATCGCCAACTCGATAGGCGGCCCGGAACGCAAACCACTGCTGGCGCTGCAACAGGTGATCATGCTCAACGAACTGTTGGTCAATCGACTGCTGGACAAGCTGAAGTTGCCTCAATAATTTCATTGGCTGTTATGGCCTCTTCGCGAGCAGGCTCGCTCCCACAGGGGATTGGTGTCTGGCACCTAATCTGTGATCAGCGCAGATCCAGTGTGGGAGTGAGCCTGTTCGCGAAGCGCCATACGGCTAAAAGGGCGGGGATGCAATCTGATCGAAACGTTGTCGCGAAAAATCACAAATCATCCCTAAGCAAGTTGAAAGTACCTATAGGCTGCGTTCGGTATCCATGGCTTTTGAACTTTGCTTCAAATGTACCTTTAGCAATCCCCTTGGTGGGATGGATGTCGATAGTGACCGTGGCTTCATCAGCATCAACATAAGTAAATCCATAAAACCCAGAGGGTCCAGGTGACGAGTGGCCGTGCTGGAATGTCAGCCCGTCTTCCAACGTATAAGTTTTATGGAACGGGGCGTCACTGGTATAGGGGATCGAGAAAGAGTAGAGAAAGATGTTCTTCTCCTCCAGCGTTCCTGTAGATCCTGAGATTGACCAGCTCTTTTCGCCCGTCGGAATAAAATGACGTAGCTCAAAAGAAATTATAGTGGCCGTGGTTTCAGGGTTGGTGCCGAATTGCCAAGTGAAGACATTAGACTGTTTTGCAATGGCACCTGGTTTTGGGATGAGGATGCTATGTTTGCTCATTTTTTTAGCTCCTTGGTCATATCGTGATAATGAAAACCATCTGTTCAACGATTTATAGATATGCCCCTGAAACTTGAATGTCTACTGTAAGACCTGACAGTAAACATACGCTGTGTTCTGTGGATTTCCGCCAGGATTTCCGAATGTGCAGCGCAAAACTTTCTGATGAAGTTCAATATTAGATGTTTCGGTTTGGCAGGCGGCGCAATGGATGACTGAACTACTCAAGCGCAGTCTCAACCTACTCAAATCCTATTGAGTAGTTCATTGACACAACAAAAAACCCGGAAAGCTCACGCCATCCGGGTTTTTTCATTCCAGCCTTCCAATCAGCGGTTAAACCGCGCCACCAACGAATACTGCGTGTTGGCCGTCTTCGTCAGTTCTTCACTGAGCAACGCCGAGTTGTGCGCTTGTTCCGAGGTCTGATCCGCCAACTCCGAGATATTGCTGATGTTACGGCTGATCTCTTCAGCCACGGCACTTTGCTCTTCGGTCGCGGCGGCGATCTGGGTGGTCATGTCGGTGATGTTGGCCACCGCTTCGCTGATGCCGACCAGTGCCTGATCCGCTTCCAGTACCCGTGCAACGCCTTCTTCAGCCTGGCGATGCCCGGCTTCCATGGTTTGCACGGCGCTGGAGGCAGTCTGCTGCAACTTGGCGATCAGGGCGTGAATCTGCCCGGTGGATTCGCTGGTGCGTTGCGCCAGTTGGCGGACTTCGTCAGCCACGACCGCAAAACCACGGCCCATTTCACCGGCACGCGCCGCTTCAATCGCAGCGTTGAGGGCGAGCAGGTTGGTCTGGTCGGCGATGCCTTTGATCACGTCGACCACGCCACCGATTTCGTCGCTGTCCTTGGCCAGTTGCGTCACGGTCAGGCCGGTTTCGCCGACGACCACCGACAGGCGCTGAATCGCTTCGCGGGTTTCCCCGGCAATGTCGCGGCCACGGCCGGTCAGGCGGTTGGCTTCCTGGGTGGCGTCAGCGGTGCGTTGTACGTGGCTGGCGACTTCCTGGGTGGTGGCGGCCATCTGGTTGACGGCGGTGGCGACCTGTTCGGTTTCCACGCGCTGGCGTTCCAGGCCGGTTGAGCTGTTGTGTGCCAGGGCGTCGGACTGCTTGGCCTGTTCGGTCAAGTGCTCGGCGGTGTCCTGCAGGCGGGTCAGGCAGGTTTTCAGGCGCGCTTCCTGGCTGAGGATCGACATTTCCAGACGCGCCTGGGCGCCACGGCTGTCGGTGTACATCTGCGCGATCAGCGGGTCGGAGGTGGTCTGTTCGGCCAGGCGCAGCAGGCGCTTGAGCCCGCGTTGCTGCCATTGCAGGCCCATCAGGCCCAACGGCACCGAAAGACCGGCGGCGAGGGCGAAGCCCCACTGCGAGTTCAGCGTCGCGCCGATCATGAAGCTCAGCTGGCTGACCAGAATGAACGGCAGCCAGTCCTGCAGGAGCGGCAGCCATTTGTCCGTCGAAGGAATCGCCGACTTGCCCTGGTTGATGCGTTGGTAGAGCGCTTCGGCGCGGCGGATCTGTTCGGCGGTGGGCTTGACGCGCACCGACTCGTAACCGATCACCTGGCTGCCATCGAACACCGGTGTGACGTAGGCGTTAACCCAATAGTGGTCACCGGATTTGCAGCGATTCTTAACGATGCCCATCCATGGCAAGCCTTGTTTCAGTGTGCCCCACATGTGCGAGAACACCGCCGACGGCACGTCAGGGTGACGGACCAGATTGTGCGGCGCCCGGATCAGTTCCTCCCGCGAAAACCCGCTGATCTCGACAAAGTCGTCGTTGCAGTAGGTGATCACGCCCTTGGCATCGGTGGTGGAAATCAACCGTTGCTGAGCTGGAAAGGTCCGCTCGCGTTGTGTAATGGGCTGGTTGTTACGCATGGTTTTTCAATCCGCAAGGCTTTGAATGGTTGTCGGCGCCGACAGGTTTTTATTGAAGTTTTTTTTCAGATTTAAGTACGGCGTCGCAAAACCGCGCTTGCGTCAACTGGCCAGCATCGGATAGGTGAACAGGCCGAAGTGCAACAGGTTCAGGCCGAAATGGGTGGCGATCGCCGCGCCCAGTCCGCCGAAACGGTAGGCCAGACCATAGCCGACCCCGGCCAGTCCCGCCAGCAACACCCAGGTCCAGCCAGCGCCGGCATGCACCAGACCAAACAACAGCGAGGCCAACAGCAGCGCGAGGTTGTCGCCGTAGGGCAGGTGCTTGAGGCGACGGCTCAGCCCGCCCTGTATATAGCCGCGAAACAGCGCTTCCTCGACCAGCGTCACCAGCAGCAGATTGTTCAGCACCCACAGCCAGGCCTGATCCGGCCATTTCGGTGCCCAGGCGATCACGCCAAGTAAAAGCGCGCCGCCGAGGGCGAGAATCGCACATAGCGTCAGGGCGAGGGCGGTGGCATAGACCGTCAGGCGCAACGATCGCCGCGCGACGATCCACGGACAAACCAGCAGCAACCAGAAGCCCACCAGCGGTTTGTCGAGATTGAGGTACATCGCGAACGGCACGGCGTTGTCAGTGAAACGTTGCGGATTGATCACGCGGCCGTTGGCGAAGCCCGGCAGCCAGTGCAGCGCCAGTGCCACGGCCAGAACGATGAACAGGCCATGGCCGAGCCAACGCGCGACCGGCACCTCTTGCTGACGCACGGCGAATGCGGCGAACAACAGAAGCCCGACGGAGATCAACGCCAGCCAACCGAGCTGGCCGTAGCTCAGGGCCAGTCCGTAACCGAGGCCGAGCAGCGCGAGATAGAGCCAGGGCAGCGCCTTCATCGAAAGTCCTTGTGCGAGATTTCTGGAAGGGGCTTTCTACACGGGCGAGGGAGGTGGGACAAGTGAAGGTGTGGCAGTCATGCCAGACACAAATCAAATGTGGGAGCGAGCCTGCTCGCGAATGCGGTCTTCCAGATGACGTCACTGGCGCCTGACACTCCGCCTTCGCGAGCAGGCTCGCTCCCACAGGTTTTGCATTCGGCTGGATATCAGCGCAGGCCCAGTTTGGCCGCCGCGCGTTCAGTAATCTCGGTACGCAGCTTCAACGACGGCGCCGCGCGCAACCGCGCTTCATCGACCACCGCACTCGGTGCCACGTCCGGGCTGCCGGCATTGAACGGCGGTGCCGGGGCATATTCCAGTTGCAACTGCACCAGTTGCGCTGTGTCGGCATCGACCAGTTCCGCCGCCAGCACCAAGGCAAAATCGATCCCGGCGGTGATTCCGCCACCGGTAAACAGATTGCCGTCGCGCACCACCCGATCTTTCACCGCAATCGCGCCCAGCGTCGGCAGCAACTCGTGATAGGCCCAGTGCGTAGTTGCGCGCTTGCCCTGCAGCAGGCCAGCCGCGCCAAGCACCAGCGAGCCGGTGCACACCGAGGTTACGTAACGTGCCTGGGCGGCCTGGCGTTTGATGAAGTCCAGCGTCTGCTGATCTTCCATCAACGGCCCGACGCCGCCACCGCCGGGCACGCAGATTACGTCCAGATCCGGGCAATCCTCGAAAGTTGTAGTCGGTTTCAGCAGCAGCCCGGTGCTGGATGTCACTGGCATCAGATCCTTCCAGACCAGGTGGACCTGCACGCCGGGCAACGAGGCGAGGACGTCGTAGGGGCCGGTGAGGTCGAGTTGCTGAACCTGCGGGAATAACAGAAAACCGATCTGCAGCGTCATCGTTCTTGCTCCGTTGAAAGAAGTGGACGACTTCACTGTAGGCGGGTAGGTTCTGGCGCATACGCCAATCACCCCACGAATTACGCCAAATGCCCAAAGCCATTCACGTCCTCGCGTTTGCCAACATGCAGATTCTCGATGTCACCGGGCCGCTGCAGGTGTTCGCCTCGGCCAACGATCTGGCTCGCCAGCGCGGTTTGCCCACACCCTATGCGCCGAGCGTGATCGCCAGCGGCGGTGGGGCGGTGATGTCATCGGCGGGGTTGGCGGTGCTCGCCGAACCCTTGCCAAAAACGCCCAGCGACACCTTGATCATCGCCGGCGGCTGGGGCATTTATCCCGCCGCCGAAGACTCGCAACTGGTCGACTGGGTGCGCGAGCACGGCACTCACTGCCGGCGCGTGGCTTCGGTATGCACCGGGGCCTTTCTGCTCGCGGCCAGCGGCTGGCTTGATGGCCGCCGCGTGGTTACCCACTGGACGCGCTGCGAGCAACTGGCCGCGCAACATCCCAATCTGCACGTGGAAGCCAATCCGATTTTCATCAACGACGGCCCGGTGTGGACGTCCGCCGGGGTCACGGCAGGCATCGATCTGGCGTTGGCCATGGTCGAAGAAGACCTCGGCCGCGACATCGCCCTCGACGTCGCCCGGCACTTGGTCGTCTTCCTGAAACGCCCGGGCGGACAGTCGCAGTTCAGCGTGACGCTGTCGCTGCAACAACAGGGCAACCGCTTCGATGAACTGCACGCCTGGATCGCCGAGAACCTGACCTGCGACCTCGGCATCCCGACCCTCGCCGAACAGGCTGGCATGAGCGAACGCAGCTTCATCCGCCACTACCGCGCCGACACCGGCCAGACCCCGGCGCGGGCGATCGAATTGATCCGCGTCGAAACCGCGCGGCGACTGCTCAGCGATACCGGTTTGCCGGTGAAACGCATCGCCGCCAATTGCGGGTTTGGCAGCGAAGAGACGCTGCGGCGCAGTTTTTTGCGAGCGATTGGCGTGACGCCGCAGGCTTATCGGGAGCGGTTTTCGGTCAGCGTTGCAGCAGATCCAGTATTGCCTTGAGGGTTTCCTGCGGCGCTTCTTCGGGAATGTTGTGGCCGACACCCGCGAGCACGCGCCGCTCATAAAAGCCGCTGAAATGCTCGGCATCTTCATCAATCAGCGAAGGCGGGCCGACGCCATCATCGCCACCGCACAGCGAAATACTCGGCACGCTGATCACCGGGTTTGTGGCCAGCGCTTCTTCCATCCACTCCAGGGCTGGATCGCCCGGGGCGTAGCCGAAGCGATGCCGATAGGAATGAATCACCACGTCGACAAAGTCAGGATTATCAAAAGCGCCAGCGGTCAGCGGGTAGCGTTCGTCCTTTCTCGCCCATGTCGGCGACCACAGCCGCCAGAGCAACTGACACAACTCCCGGCGATTCTGCTTAAGGCCCTCGGCGCCACGCGGCGTGTGGAAATAGTACTGATACCAGAGCCGATGCTCGTCTTCCGGGTCCAACGGCTGGTTCGCATGGGCGATGTCCTGCACGAGGTAGCCGTCGCCGCTGACCAGCCCGCGCACTCGCGCCGGAAACAACGCCGCGACAATACACGCTGCCCGACCGCCCCAGTCATAACCGCAAAGCGTGGCCTGTTCGATGCCCAGCGCATCCATCAGATCGAGCAAGTCCTGCGCCATCGCAGCTTGCTGACCGGAGCGCAGGGTTTGCGCACTGTTGAACCGGGTCGGCCCGTAACCGCGCAAGTACGGCACGATGACGCGGTAGCCTCGCGCGGCCAGCGCCGGGGCGACTTCGTCGAAGGTGCGCGGGGAATAGGGGAAGCCGTGGAGCAGAATTACCGGGGCGCCGTTGTTCTGACCGTGCTGTTCGTAGGCAATGGTCAGGGTTGGGGTAAGAACGCTCTCGATCATGACGAACCACTCCGTTTGAATCGTATTCAGACACTCTGGATCTGCGAACGGAATGCGGGTCACCGCTGCGCAGGTTTCACCATGAATATGGGCCTGAGCCAGTTGTCTGGCATGCAGGCCCGTTGTGGAAACATACCTGTCGATCAGAGATCGGTCTGACAAGCGCTGGCGAAAAAGCGCTCAACGCTACGGCTGCCAGGAACTCTTCTCGCCACTCAACTTGCGATCAAGAAAACTCGCCGCACTGATCAACGCCAGATGCGTCAGCGCTTGCGGCGTGTTGCCCAGATGACGCCCATGGCTGTCGAACTCTTCGGCGTACAGCCCAAGCGGATTGGCATATCGCAACAATTGCTCGAACTCCAGGTGGGCTTTTTCCACCTGGCCGGCGCGGGCCAGGCATTCGACGTACCAGAACGAACACGCGGCGAACGCGCCTTCAGTGCCACTGAGGCCATCGATGTTGGCGTCCTCGTTGCGATAGCGATAGACCATGCCGTCACGCACCAGGGTTTTTTCGATTGCTTCCAGAGTCGACAGCCAGCGCGGATCCTTGGCGCTGACGAAGCGTACCAGCGGCATCAGCAGCATCGAGCCATCCAGTGCGGTACCGCCCTTGTACTGGACGAAATGCCCGCGTTCTTCGTTCCAGAAGTTGTCCCAGATGTCGGTGTAGATCGCTTGCCGGGTGTTATCCCAACGGGCGAACGGCGCCGGCAGCGAACGCTTGGAAGCCAGACGGATCGCCCGGTCCAGCGCCACCCAGCACATCAGCCGCGAGTGCAGGAAATGATGGGTCTCACCGCGCATTTCCCAGATGCCGACATCTTCGCTCTGCCAGTTTTCGCAGACCTGATCGACCACTTCGCCGACATGCCGCCAGCCTTCGTGGGAGATCGCATCACCGTACTTGTTGACCAGATACACCGCGTCCATCAGCTCGCCGAAGATATCCAGCTGGATTTGGTCATAAGCGCCGTTACCGATGCGCACCGGTTGCGCGCCGCCGTGGCCGGCCAGATGCGTCAGCTCGGTTTCCGGCAATTCCTGCTGGCCATCGATGGCATAGAGGATGTTGAGTTTCATCGGTTTGCCGCAGCAATCGCTGACCCGTCCGCGCAGCCATTGCATGTAGTGGTTGGCTTCATCGACAAAGCCCAGGCGCATGAACGCGTAAACGGTGAACGAGGCATCTCGGATCCACGTGTAGCGGTAATCCCAATTGCGCTCGCCGCCGGGAGTTTCCGGTAGGCCGAAGGTGGCGGCGGCGAGAATCGCACCGTGGCGACGCGAGGTCAGCAGTTTCAGGGCGAGGGCGGAGCGATTGACGATTTCCCGCCAGCGCCCGCGATAGTTGGATTGGCCGATCCAGCCGCGCCAGTATTTGAGGGTGCGCTCCATGCACAACTCGCCGGCGCCTTTGGCAAAACGCGGATCGTCGCTGCCGCCGAGCATGAACGCGGCGGTTTCATTGTGCTTGAGGGTGAACTGCGCGACGGCCGCTTGTGCATCGATTTGCAGTGCCTGATCTGAAGCCAGGCGTATCGACGGCTGGCCAGCGGCGTGGAACGTTACGTCCTTTGCGTCCATCTCTGCCCGGGTGTCGGCGCGACCATAGTCGTGGCGCACCGCGCAACGCAGGTTGAACGTTGCCGAACCGCTGACCACGCGCACCCGGCGCATCAGCAGCGGCAGGGCGTCGACATCGTCCCCGATGGGCAACAGATCGGTGATTTCCACCACTGCGTGTTCGCTCAGCCAACGGGTCTGCAAGACATTGGTGTCGGGCAGATAAATCTGTTCCCGGCGCGCATCCGGCAAGTCCGGCGCGAGCTGGAAAATCCCTGCTTCAGGGGTATCGAGCAGCGAGCAGAAGATCGTCGGGCTATCGAACTCCGGCCAGCAGAAAAAATCCACGCTGCCCTTGTCGTTGACCAGTGCGGCGCTGCGCATGTCGCCGATGATGCCGTGGGCACCGATGGGACTTTGTTGTTCCATTTCAGGCTCAGCCATTGCCGCGAAACTCCGGATAGAGGCTCATCCCGCCATCGATGAACAGGGTGGTGCCGACGATGTAATCGGACAGATCGGAAGCGAGGAAAACCACTGCGTTGGCAACGTCCTCGACATCGCCAATGCGTCCGTAGGGAATCAGCTCAAGAAGTTTTTCGCCGGCCGCGCCTTCAGTGGCTTCTGTGTTGATGGCCGTGCTGATCGCACCGGGCGCGATGCTGTTGATACGGATGCGCTGGTGGCTGACTTCCTGAGCGAGGCTCTGCATCAACTGATCGACGCCGCCCTTGGACGCCGCGTAATTGACATGCCCGGCCCATGGAATGCGCTGGTGCACCGAACTCATGTGAATGATCTTGCCCGCCGCGCGCGACACGCCCTCGCGCACGCCCTGACGCTGGAAAATCCGCAACGCCGCCCGCGCGCAGAGGAACTGCCCGGTGAGGTTGACGCCGATCACCGTGTTCCAGTCGTCGAGGGTCATGTCCACGGCGGCAGCGTCTTTTTGCAGACCGGAGTTGGCCACCAGAATGTCCAGCGAGCCGAAGGCTTCGACGGTCTCGGCGAACAGCCGCTCGACCTCGTCCTCTTTCGAAACATCGGCGCCGATAGCGAGGGCCTTGCCGCCCTTGGCGTTGATTTGCGCGGCCAGTTCTTCCGCAGGTTCAGCGCTGCTGTTGTAGTTGATCACGACCGCAGCACCGGCCGCAGCGAGTGCTTTGGCGGCGGCATGGCCGATGCCGGAGCTGGCACCCGTGACCAGCGCCACCTGATGAGCGAGGGAAATCTGCATGACGATTCGCGCCTTGGTTCCAGAGACTTAAGTAGCTGACTGATGGCCTGTAGCGAGAGTTCATCTGCAACCATGAAAAGTTGGCAGCTTCAGACCTGATAGCGGCCACTGCTGCGATGCCATTCAACGTTACCGGCCAGCCAGCTCTTGATTCCGCGCAGATAGCATTGGAGTAGCGGCGAGGCGTGCGGCAATACCGCGTGTTCTGCCGCTTCATACAAATGCATGATGTCATCGTGGACGGCAGCACTTTGCGCCATGGCCTGCGCGGGGGAGCAGCCCTGTTCTTGGATCAGCAACAAAGGCAGGTTGAAATCGCCGATACCGGCCTGCTGTTCCTTCAGCGCGGAAAACAGGTCATTGGCAATGATCGTGGCGCTGGCGGCCAGCGCCGTGACGCGCCGCACCTCAGGTGCGCTGTACTCATTGGCGGGCAATTCATACCCGCCGATGATGTCGATCAGCGACAGGCACGGCAGGAAACTGTTGACCTGACGCTGAGCGAGATATTCCCAGAGCGCGGGCGTGAGCCCTTCCATACGCCAGGCCGCTTCGGCGGTCATGGTGACGAACATGGCAATGATTTCATGGCGCACGCGGGCAACCTGCGCCGCGGTCGCGAGCGTCTCGACCCGCCTCAGATAAGCACGCAGCGCGACCAGCACCGGATCGCTGTTCAAGGCCTGCTCAAGCCCCGGGCGGAACCGTGCGCTCAGGTAAACCGGTTCCAGAGCCGCCAGCGCCAGGGAGAGGCGCGGCCCGACCATTCTCGGCTCCGACCCGGTTCGCTCATCGTCGCAGTAGTAATCGTCCACGGCGAACAACGCGGCGAAACATTGCGCCGCGAGCAACAGCCGATCGGGCTCATCGGTGTCGGTATGACAGAGCATGGCGAAGCGACCGAAACCCATGGCGCGGACCTTGTCGAATTGGCCCGGAAATATCCCGACCTTCTCGATCCATGGCATGAGCAGATCATCCACCCCCCTGGCCAGCGCCCCGTCGACCCGAAACGGCGCCGGACAATTCAGCGGCGGGACGGCCCAGGATGATCCTGCCTTCGCACCAGAAAGGCTTGGCATTGATCGTGCCGCTGAAGCTTTACGGACGGACTCGAACCACTGCCGGACACCCTCTATCCCGAACTGTTCGACCATCCGGCGAAACCAGATCGTGAACATGTCGGGTGTGTGTTCGATCTGCTCGGCGACCTCCTCCAGCGACAGCCACTGCCAACTTTCGGCTTCCTCGGGATTGGCTACCGGATCGGTCTGGCTGATGCCGGCAAACACATGGTCGAATTCATGCTCGATGAGCTGATCGGAGACCTGTTCGTGGTAGAGCATCGAGGCAACTTTCTGCAGTTTGCAGCTCATGCCCATTTCTTCCTGCAATCGGCGGTTGGCAGCCACCGCCGTTCGTTCGCCTTTGAGTGGATGCCCGCAGCAGGTGTTGGTCCATAATCCGCCGGAATGATATTTGCCGAACGCGCGTTGCTGCATCAGCAGCCGTCCTTGTGGATCAAACAGCAGAATCGAAAACGCACGATGACGCAGCCCTTGGTGATGCACCTGCATCTTGGGGGCTACGCCGGTCTGGCGATCCGTTGGTGAGACGAGAATCAGCTGTTCTTCCATGGCGGGGCTCCCGAGCGTGTGCGCTAGCGGATGGTGGCCAAGAGCAGTTGCCTGTTCGTCCAGGTGAACTGCGCAGTTGAGCGAAGGCGTTATGAGAACTCCGGTGACCAGAAAAGACACCTGTCAGATCTGACAGGTCTGCGCGATTTTCGACAGATGGTCATGTGATTTCAGAGGTTGGCGGGATGCTCAATTGGAGGATTGAAGCGCAGAGTGCAGAGTTGTACACCTTCACACTCCACCAACAATTCCCCGCTTCCCCGACCCCCCGACGCTATGGCAACGTGGCGGCCCCTGATGAGGCTGCAGTTCATGGCAAACCCCTACCGCGAGTTATTCACTGCCCCCGGCGCACGCAATTTTGTCCTGGCCGGGATGATCGCGCGCATGCCGATTTCGATGACCGGCATCGGCGTTATCACCATGCTCTCGCAACTCAAGGGCGGCTATGCTTTGGCCGGTGCGGTGGCGGCGACGTTTGCCTTGGCCACGGCGTTTTGCGCGCCGCAGGTATCGCGGTTGGTGGACCGTTATGGGCAGGGGCGGGTGCTGCCGATCGCAGCGCTGACCGGTGGCGGCGGGTTATTGATGTTGCTGCTGTGCACACGTTTGCAGGCGCCGACCTGGACGCTGTTCATTTTTGCCGCGCTGGCCGGGTGCATGCCGAGCATGTCGGCGATGGTGCGGGCGCGCTGGACCGAGATCTATCGTGGCCAGCCGCAATTGCAGACGGCGTATGCCCTGGAGTCGGTGCTCGACGAAGTGTGTTTTATCGTCGGGCCGCCGCTGTCGGTGGGCTTGTCGGTCGCGGTGTTTCCCGAGGCCGGGCCACTGGCGGCGTTGTTGGCCTTGGCCATTGGCGTGACGGCGTTTGTCGCCCAGCGCAGCACCGAGCCGCCCGTGCACGCGCAGGAGTCGCAGCATCGGGGCTCGATCATTCGCTCGACCGACGTGCAATGGCTGCTGGCCTTGATGCTGGCGATGGGCGTGATCGTCGGGGTGATCGACGTGGTCAGCGTCGCCTTCGCTCAACATCAGGGCCAGCCGGCAGCGGCGAGTATTGTCTTGTCGGTATACGCGATTGGTTCATGCCTGGCCGGCATCGCCTTCGGTGCGATGCGTTCGAAACTGCCGCTGCCGCGCCTGTTTCTCTACGGCGGCGTGGCGACGGCAGTGACGACGCTGCCGCTGCTCTTGGCGAGCAATATCCTCGGCTTGTCGATCGCGGTATTTATCGCCGGGCTGTTCTTCTCACCGACGCTGATCGTCGCGATGGCGTTGATCGAACGCATCGTGCCACCGGCCAAACTGACTGAAGGCCTGACCTGGCTGGTGACCGGGCTGAGCATCGGCGTGGCGATCGGCGCCGCCGGTTCCGGCGCGCTGGTGGACGCGTTTGGTGCGCGCAGCGGATTCTGGCTGGCGATTGCGGCGGGGGCGGTGGTGCTGATTTCCGCGTTTCAAAGTTTCCGTCACTTGAAATAACAGTCCTGTTGTAGGAGCTGACGAGTGCAAGGGATCGGGTTACCAGCCTCGGCCGGAGTTGATCCAGAAGTTGACTGACAGCGACGTCGACACCGACTCCACCTGATGGAACCAGCCCTCGGGCAGGAACAGCAGATCCCCAGCCTCCAGCGTCACCTGCAAAAACGTCACCTCCCGCGCTGCCGGGAAGCGTTCATAGTCCGGCGCGTCCGGGTTGAAATCGCAGCCATCCAGACCTCCCTTGGGCGCGGTCGACCAAGTGCCCAGTGCCTCGCGGTGATGCGGCGCGGCAAGGGTGAATTTTTTCTGCCCCCAGACCTGCGCGAAGAGATTGTCGGTGTCATCGCGGTGCAACGGCGTCAGCGTGCCCTTGGGGCCGATCCAGATCCGTGGCGGAATGAACAACGACGTGTCGAAGTAGGGCGGGTACTGGATCTGCTGCAACAACTGCGCCGGCAGGATGTTGTTGCCCATGTACGCCGGCGGCTCGCCATCCGCGCCTTTGACCGCCGGGCTGTCCAGCGAGGCAATGAACTCGGCCATCGAGGTCGAGCGGAAATCACGCTCGGTGGAAAAGGTCTTCTTCACGTAATCGCCATGACGGGTGATGCCCTGCAGTTCGGCGAAATGCACCAGCGACTCCTCGCGGCTCAGGCTGAACAGTGGCCAGTCGTGCAGGGCATTGCTGATCACCAACGGAATGCCGTTGGGCAGATACCGGGTTTCGAATTCGTGCCGGCTCAACTCGGCGCGTGTGCGACGTTCGACGCTGGTCTGCCGAGGCAGCGCGGCAGTGAGCTTTTCGCTGAAGCGTGGCGGCGTCGGGTAGCGCTTGTTCATGTCGACCTTTTCCACCGTGCCGCCTCCCTGGCGGGCGTGGTCGATGATCTGCGGCAGCATTGTCGCCAGGCCCATGTTGCCGCCGATCTTCAGGCGCCCGCTGGCGAACAGTTCCTCGACGTTGGCCACGCCGGCCATGATCCCCAAAAAGTCCTTTTCCGCGACTTCGATGGTCACGTCCGGGCTGGGGTGGCGACCGGCTGCGGTGCGCTGGCTGGTCTTGATGTCATACCAGTACGCCTGTTGCGCACTGAAGATGAACTGGAAAACCCCCTCGATGCCGACCGCGCCGGCGTTGGCGAACAACTTGCCCAGAATGCTCTGCAGGTCCACGGTGATTCCCTCGCGATTGTTGTTTTTTTCCTGAACAGGCAACGAGCGGCTGGCGGGGGAATTTAGCGACCGGGCGACTAATTTGTCCGGCCAGTGATCCGTCTTTCTTGCAGACACATTTTTCAAGGAAAGCGCGGTGACCAAGCTGACATTGCTGTGCCTGCCCTATTCGGGCGCCAGCGCCATGGTTTACAGCCGCTGGCGGCGTCAACTGCCGACGTGGCTGCAATTGCAACCGGTGGAACTGCCGGGACGTGGCGCGCGGTTCGATGAACCGCTGCAAACCGACATGCGCGCACTGGCGCGGCAACTGGCGCGCGAGCACAAGCCGGGGTTGCAAGGCCCGTATGCGTTGTTCGGGCATAGCCTCGGTGCGTTGCTCGCCTGCGAAATGGCCCATGCCTTTCGCGAATTGGGTGTGCCGGAGCCGCTGGCGCTGTTCGCCTCCGGCACCGCCGCACCGTCCATGCGCAGCGATTACGACCGAGGCTTTGCCGAACCGCGCAGCGATGCAGAACTCATCGAACAGTTGCGCACTTTTCAGGGCACCAGCGAAGAAGTCCTCGCCAATAAAGAGCTGATGAGCCTGACCCTGCCGGTGCTGCGCGCCGATTTCATGATGTGCGGGCGCTTCACGCCTGCCGAGCGGCCCTTGCTCAATTGCCCGGTGCACGTGCTCGGTGGCAAGGAAGACCGCGCCACCACCGAACAATTGATCGGCTGGAGCAAAGAGACCCTGGGCAGTTTCTCGGTGGACATGATGACCGGCGGGCATTTCTTCATTCATGAGCATGAAGCGCGGGTCATTCGCACGATCAAGACCCATTTGGAAGTGCATCACCGGCGCCATGCGCAGGCCGCGCAACCGGCGTTCTGAGACGCGACCCATCTATCATTTTCAGGAGGCCAGTCATGGCTGTTGCTCTGGGGTTTTCCGTGCGGCCGTTGCTGCCGCAGCGCGGACGTTTGCCGCTGTTGGTCGAAGCAAGCGATGCCGACACCGATCTGTTGGCGGTATTCGATGAATTGAAGGCCTTGGTCGACGAGCATCTGCTGCGCGACGGTGGCGTGCTGTTTCGCGGCTTCCGCCTCGACGGCGCCGAGCAGTTTCGCCAGTTTGCCGCG
The DNA here is from genome assembly GCF_041956865.1 of Pseudomonas sp. LW8. Taxonomy (NCBI): domain Bacteria; kingdom Pseudomonadati; phylum Pseudomonadota; class Gammaproteobacteria; order Pseudomonadales; family Pseudomonadaceae; genus Pseudomonas; species Pseudomonas sp. LW8. Next base: position 1,894,210 of record NZ_CP168138.1, read on the forward strand.
AGTTTCGGCCATCCATTGCTCAACTACGAGTTCGGCTCGACGCCGCGTACCAATGTCACCCAAGGCGTGTACACCTCCACCGAATACCCGGCGCACCAAAGCATTCCGCTGCACAACGAACAGGCTTATTCCCGCGACTGGCCGATGAAGATCTGGTTCTACAGCATGATCGCCGCCAGGTCCGGCGGTGAGACGCCGATTGCCGACAGCCGCGAAGTGTACCGGCGCATCCCGGTGGCGATCCGCGAGCGTTTCGTCAGCAAAGGCCTGATGTACGTGCGCAACTTCGGCAATGGCCTCGATGTGGCCTGGGAAGACGTGTTCAACACCGAAGACCGTGAAGTCGTCGAGGCCTACTGCAAGGCTCACGGCATTGTCTGCGAGTGGAAGGACGACGGTGAGCTGCGCACGCGCCAGATCTGTCAGGCGGTGGCGGTGCACCCGGTAACGGGCGATCACGTCTGGTTCAATCAGGCGCACCTGTTTCACATCTCCAACCTGCCAGCGGACGTGCGCGAAAGCCTGCTCGATATCGTTGACGAAGAAGACCTGCCACGTAACGTCTACTACGGCGACGGCTCGCCGATCGAAGACGATGTGCTGGCGCAGATTCGCGCGGTGCTCGACGACTGTGCGATCAGTTTCCCCTGGCAGGAGGGCGATGTGCTGATGCTCGACAACATGCTCTCGGCTCACGCGCGCTCACCGTTCGAAGGGCCGCGCAAAGTCATCGTGGCGATGGCCGAGGGGCATTCGCAGGACGTGCGCTGACCTGTTCGCAACCCTTCAACTCAAATGCCGAATCCGGGCCTGTACCGGCTTCGGCATTTGCGTGTCTGGCCTTCGTACCGTCGGGCCGCGATTGCCGCCGGTGCGCTAAATCATCGCGCGGGCCATTCGTTCTTGTTGATACGACCGGGTCTCCAGGTCACGCCGCCGATCAGCAAGGACTCCACGCATGAATGCCGCAGACGCACAGAAACTAGCCCGCCGCTTTATCGAATTGCCCCAGGACAAACGCCGTCTGTTCCTCGCCGGCATGGCCCGCGAAGGCATCGATTTTGCGCAGCTTCCCATGACCGCCTGCGACGGCATCGCCGAGCGTGACGGCCTGTCTTACGCGCAGCAGCGCATGTGGTTTCTCTGGCAGCTGGAGCCGACCAGCGCCGCCTACAACCTGCCGATGGCGGTGCGTCTGGATGGTGAGTTGCAAGTCGAGGCACTGGAGCAGGCCTTCAGCCGTCTGGCGGCGCGCCACGAATGTTTGCGCACCACCTTCGGCCAGGACGGCGAGCGGGCCTTCCAGCGTGTGGCCGAACCTCAGCCTCTGAAACTACCCGTGACTGACCTGAGCGAGTTGCCCCAAGCCCGGCGCTGGCCGCTGGCGCAGCAGCACATGATGGCCGAGGCGACCCAGGCCTTCGACCTGCAGAACGGCCCGCTGCTGAGTCTGCGTCTGTTACGCCTGGCCGAGCAGGAACATGTGCTGCTGCTGACCCTGCATCACATCATCGCCGACGGCTGGTCGATGAACATTCTGATCGACGAATTCATGCGCACTTACGACGCGTTGGTCGCCGGGCGTGATCCGACGCTGGCGCCGTTGAGCGTGCATTACCGCGACTACGCACTGTGGCAGCGCAGCTGGCTCGAGGCCGGTGAGCGCGAGCGGCAATTGGACTACTGGCGCACGCAACTGGGCGACGAACATCCAGTGCTGGAATTGCCCACCGATCGCGCCTATCCGGCGCAGTCCAGTCATCAGGGCGCACGCCTGGAAACGGTGATCGACGCAGCCCTGCGCGAAGAGCTGAAAAACCTTGCCCAGCGTCAGGGCGTAACCTTGTTCGTGGTGCTGCTGGCGGCGTTCAAGACCTTGTTGCATCGCTACAGCGGCCAGACCGATATTCGTGTCGGCGGGCTGATCGCCAACCGCACCCGCAGTGAAACCGAAGGGTTGATCGGCTTCTTCGTCAACACCCAGATTCTGCGCAGCGTGGTCACCGCACAAACGCCCTTCACCGAGTTGCTGCAGAACCTGCGCCAGGCCGCCCTCGGCGCCCAGGCCCATCAGGATCTGCCGTTCGACGCCTTGATCGAAGCCCTGCAACCGGCGCGCAGTCAAAGCCACAATCCGCTGTTTCAGGTGATGTTCAACCATCAGCCGCTGGTCACCGATTTGCACCAGGCGCAACTCGCTTCAGGCTTGCGCGTGGGCTATCTGAGCGAGGAACAACTGGCCGGCAGCGCTCGACAGCACGCGGCCACCAGCGACCTGATGCTCGACACCCGCGAGGAAGGCGAGCAACTGTTTGCCGCCTTCACGTACGCCACGGATATTTTCGACGCCGCGACCATCGGCGCGCTGGCCGGGCATTGGCGCAACATTCTCCAGTCGGTGTGCCGTGACCCGCAGCAGTTGATCGGCGAAGTGGCGATGCTCGCCGACAGCGAACGCCACGGGTTGATCCAGGCCACCGCGCCAGCGCCTCGTTTCACTAGCGTGCAAAGCCTGTTCGAAGCGCAAGTCGCACGGACCGCGCAAGCGCCGGCGGTGCGGTTGGCCACAGCGCCTGCGCCGGCATTCAGCTACGACGAACTCAACAGCCGCAGCAATCGCTTGGCCCATCAGTTGCGCGCACAGGGTGTCGGCCCGGACGTGCTGGTCGGCGTCGCGCTGGGGCGTTCGCTGGAATTGGCGGTGGCGCTGCTGGCGGTGCTCAAGGCCGGTGGTGCCTATGTGCCGCTGGATCCGCAGACGCCGGCCGAACGCTTGCGCCATGTGCTCGCTGACAGTGGTTTGCAACTGTTGCTCGGCGACCAGCAAAGCCTCGCCAGCCTGCCGCCGCTCGACGGCATCGAATGCCTGTGTCTGGAGCAATTGCCCGCCAGCGAACAGAGCGACAATCTGCCGGTCACGGTCGAAGCCGACAACCTCGCTTACGTGATCTACACCTCTGGCTCCACCGGACGGCCGAAAGGGGTGGCGGTCAGTCATGGCGCGCTGAGCGAGTTCATTGCCCGCGCCATCGATTACAGCGATCTGCGCGAAGGCGACCGGGTTCTGCAATTTGCCACCAGCAGTTTCGACGGTTTCGTCGAGCAGTTTTTCCCGCCGCTGTGCCATGGCGCCAGCGTGGTCATGCGCGATGCGCCGTTGTGGGACAGCGCGACGCTGCATCAGGTGATCATCGATCAGGGCATCACCCTGGCCGATCTGCCAGCGGCTTATTGGTATTGGCTGGTGCAGGAATACGCGGCGAAACCGCCGGCAAGTTTCGGCGCGCTGCGGCAGATTCACGTCGGCGGTGAAGCCATGGCGGTGGACGGTTTGCGCTTGTGGCAACAGGCCGGGCTCGGCCATATGCGCCTGCTCAACACCTACGGCCCGACCGAGGCCACGGTGGTCTCGACGATTCATGACTGCACTGCGCTGACCGCGCAGGACGTGTCGTGGCGCGGCATGCCGATCGGCAAGGGCCTGGCGGCGCGGCGTCTGTACGTGCTCGACGATGATCTGAACCTGCTGCCGCAAGGCGCGGTGGGCGAGTTGTACATCGGTGGACCGGGTCTGGCGCGCGGTTATCACCGCCAACCGAGCCTCAGCGCCGAGCGTTTCATTGCCGACCCGTTTGCCGACGGCCAGCGCCTGTATCGCACTGGCGACCGTGCGCGGCTGCGCGGCGATGGCGCGCTGGAATATGTCGGTCGGGTCGATCATCAAGTGAAGATTCGTGGCTTTCGCATCGAACTGGGCGAGATCGAATCGCGCCTGCAGCAATGTTCGGGCGTTCGCGAAGCAGTGGTGTTGGCGGTGCCGTTCGCCGGCGGTGCGCAACTGGTCGCCTACGTTGTGACAGAACCTGCGGTGCTCGCCAGCGCGGCGACGCAAGCGGCATTCCGTCAGCAGACCCGCGCCGCGCTGCAAGCCAGCCTGCCGGATTACATGGTGCCGGGGCATCTGCTGTTGCTGGCGAACCTGCCGCTGACACCGAGTGGCAAGCTCGACCGCAAGGCCTTGCCAGCGCCGGATCCTGCGCAGTTGCAGGGCGATTACCGCGCCCCGCAATCACCGGCTGAACAATGTCTGGCGCAGGTCTGGGCCGAGGTGCTGCACGTGCCGCGTGTGGGCCTGGATGATCACTTTTTTGAACTGGGTGGTCATTCGTTGTTGGCCGCGCAGGTGATTGCCCGGGTCAAGGAGCAGATGGGCGTGGTGCTGCCACTGCGCAGCCTGTTCGAAAAACCGCTGCTGGCGGATCTGGCCGAGGTGCTCGGGCAACTGGCCGAGGCGAGCGGCGACGACGACTGGTCCGACCTGGATCAGTTCATGAATGCTTTGCAAGGAGAAGAAGTATGAGCGGCACGATGGCGGAACGTATTGCAAAAAGGTTCGTCGGCTTGCCGCTGGAACAGCGTCGGCTGTTTCTCGCCAAACTGCGCGAGGAGGGCAAGGACTTCAGCCTGTTGCCGTTGCCGGTCAGCCGCCACGACTGCGGGCAGATTCCCCTTTCATTCGCCCAGCAACGCCTGCTGTTCCTGTGGCAACTGGAACCGCACAGCGCCGCGTACAACATGGCCGCTGGCTTGCGTCTGAAAGGCCGGATGGATGAGTCGGCCCTGAGCCGCTCGTTCGATCATCTGCTGGCGCGCCATGAAGTATTGCGCACGGTGTTTCACACCGACGGCGATCAAGCGCATCAGGTGATTCTCGAGCAGCAGAAAATTGCCCTGGACCGCTTTGATCTGACCGACGTCGCCGCGCAAGAGCGCGAAGAACTGCTCGCGCAACACGTACAAGACGTCACCGCGCAACCGTTCGATCTGCGCCACGGCCCGTTGCTGCGCGCCAGCCTGTTTGCCTTGGCCGACGATGAATTCGTGCTGGTGGTGAGCATGCATCACATCGTCTCCGATGGCTGGTCGATGGACGTCATGGTCAAGGAATTCGTGCAGTGCTATCAGGCGTTCAGCTTGCAGCGCGAGCCGCAATTGCCGGCACTGCCGTTGCAATACGCCGACTATGCGATCTGGCAGCGGCGCTGGCTGGAAGCCGGCGAGGGCGAACGCCAGCTCGACTACTGGCGTCAGCAACTGGGCGACGAGCATCCGCTGCTGGAAGTGGCAGCGGACTTTGCCCGACCACCGACCCAGAGCTTCGCCGGGCAGACCCTGAGCTTCGATTTTGGTGCCGAGCTGTCGCGACAGCTCAATGCTTTTGCCCGCAGCCAGGGGATCAGTCTGTTCATGCTGGTGCTGGCCGGGTTCTCGCTGTTCCTTTCGCGTCTGGCCGGCGAGCGCGACATTCGTGTCGGCGTGCCCAATGCCAACCGTGGCCGCGCCGAAGTCGAAGGGCTGATCGGTTTCTTCGTTAACACTCAGGTCCTGCGCTGCCAGGTCGATGAGCGCGGCAGTTTCGCCGATTTGCTCGCGCAGGTGCGAGAAGCGGCGTTCGGCGCGCAGGCGCATCAGGAATTGCCGTTCGAGCAACTCGTCGACGAACTGGTCGCCGAACGCACCCTGGGCCACAACCCGCTGTTCCAGGCCAAGTTCAACCAGAACGTCGGCATGCAGAAACAACGCTCGATGGCCTTGCCCGGCCTGACCGTCAGCGAATACCCGCTGGCCAAGGACGGCACGCATTTCGATCTGGCCCTGGACATCACCGACGACGGCGCACTGATCCACGGTCAGATGACCTATGCCAGCGATCTCTATCGGGCGGAAACGGTCGCCGGTTTTGTGCCGATGTTGCTGGACCTGTTTGCACAGTTGCTCGACTCGCCGCAGGCGCCATTGCACACCGTGGCCACGCGGCGGCCTGCTGCGCTTGCCATTCACCGCGAACCGGCGTTGACGGTGTTGCAACACTGGGCGCGTGAAGTGGCGCGGCAGCCACAGGCGCTGGCCGCTCGGGATCTCAAGCAAACGGTGACTTTCCAGGCGCTGGATGAACAAGCCAACCGTCTCGCCCATTATTTGCGTGCGCAGGGCGTCAATGTCGGCGAACCGGTGGCGGTGCTGCTGGAACGTTCGCTGGACTGGCTGACTTGCGTATTGGCGATTCTCAAGGCTGGCGCGGTGTACATGCCGCTCCACGTCAAGGCGCCAAGCGCGCGCCTGAAGCAGATGCTCGGCGCTGCGCAGGCGCGGGCGCTGATCGGTGCTGAAGGCGACGCACGGCTCAGCGAACTGGCGGCTGAGGGCTGTCAGGGTCTGGAGTTTGCGCCGGGGCAATGGCAGTCGCTGCTGGCATCCGCGCCTGAGCTGACGCTGTATGCGCAGTCGCCGGCCTACGTGATTCACACCTCCGGTTCCACCGGGCAACCCAAGGGCGTGCTGGTCAGCCACGGCGCGCTGGGCAGTTATGTGCGCGGTGTACTCGAGCGTCTGGCGCCGGCGCCGGAGGCGAGCATGGCGCTGGTCTCGACCATCGCCGCCGACCTTGGCTTCACGGTGCTGTTCGGCGCGTTGTGCTCGGGCCGATTGCTGCATGTGCTGCCGGAAGAACTCGGCTTCGACCCGGACCGCTTTGCCCAATACATGGCCCGTCATCGCGTTGGCGTGCTGAAGATCGTCCCCGGGCATCTCGCCGCGCTGTTGCAGGCGGCCAAGCCTGCCGATGTGCTGCCGGAACACGCACTGATCGTCGGCGGCGAAGCCTGTTCGCCGGCACTGGTCGAGCGCGTGCAGCAACTTAAGCCGGGCTGCCGCCTGATCAACCACTACGGGCCGAGCGAAACCACCGTGGGCGTGCTGACCCATGAGGTCGAAGTGCTTGCCGCGCAAGCACGCAGTGTTCCGGTCGGCACGGCGTTGGCCGGTGCCCATGTCTATGTGCTCGACGATGTGCTCAACCCGGTAGCCGATCAGGTTGCTGGTGAGTTGTACATCGGTGGCGACAGCGTTGCCCTTGGCTACCTGAATCAGCCAGCGCTGACCGCAGAACGCTTCCTGCCCGACCCGTTCGGCGCAGCGGGCGCGCGGGTCTACCGCAGTGGCGACCGGGTCCGGCGCAATCGCGAGCAGGCGCTGGAGTTCATCGGTCGTGCCGACGATCAGGTCAAAGTGCGCGGCTACCGTGTGGAGCCTGCGGAAGTCGCGCGGGTGTTGCTCAGCCTCGATGACGTCAGCGAAGCCGCCGTGCTCGCGCTGCCACTGGATGACGATCCGGCGCGCCTGCAACTGCTGGCGTGGTGCGTGCCGGCAGTGGGCGCGAAGGTGCAGGCGCAGGAGCTGCGCGAGCAATTGCAGGCGCGGCTGCCGGATTACCTGGTGCCGGCGCAGTTGCTGTTGCTGGAAAAGCTGCCGCTGACTGCCAACGGCAAGCTCGACAAGCGTGCCTTGCCAGTGCCCGGCGTGGTCAGCCAGCAGTTCGTCGCGCCGGTCGGTGAGATCGAGGAAAAACTGGCCGCGATCTGGGCCGAGGTGCTCAAGCTCGAGCGGGTCGGCAGCAGCGATAACTTCTTCGAACTGGGCGGCGACTCGATCCTCAGCTTGCAGATCATCGCCCGGGCCAAGCGCCAGGGCATCAAGCTCAGCCCCAAGCAGTTGTTCGAAAAACAGACCATCGGCCAATTGGCTGCCGTGGCCAAACTGATCGAAGCCAAACCGGCTGCCGTCGCCGCACCTGTGGCACGCGGGCCGTTGCCGTTGCTGCCGATTCAGGTGCGCTTCTTCGAGACGCCGCTTGCCCAGCGCCAGCATTGGAACCAGTCGGTGATGCTGCAACCGACCCTGGCGCTGGATGCCGCGCATTTGCGCAAGGCGCTGGCGACGTTGGTCGAACAGCACGAAGCGCTGGCCTTGAGCTTTGTGCAGTCGGGCGATCACTGGCAGGCACTGCCCCAGCCGCAGGGTGATGCCGAATTGCTCTGGGTACGCGAGCTGGACAGCCTCGATGCCTTGCCGGCCGTGGCCGACGCGGCGCAGCGCAGCCTGGATTTGCAACGCGGGCACTTGCTGCGCGCGGTGCTGGTCAACCTGCCGAACGCCGAGCAGCGCTTGTTGCTGGTGATTCATCACCTGGTGGTCGACGGCGTGTCGTGGCGCATTCTGCTCGAAGACTTGCAGCAGGCTTACCACGCATGGGCGGCGGGGACGGCGCCGGTGTTGCCAGGCCAGAGCAGTTCGCTGCACAACTGGGCCGAGCAGTTGCATCGTTATGCACAGAGTGAAGCGCTTGCCGGCGAACGCGATTATTGGCGCCAGACCCTGGTGGCGGAAGACGTGGCACTGCCACAAGATTTTGCCGTGGACAGCCAGACCCGCGCCCAGGCCGCCCGCGCCAGTACGCGCCTGAGCCAGACATTGACCGACAAACTGCTGAAAGTCGCCCCGGCGGCGTACCGCACGCAAATCAACGACCTGTTGCTGACCGCATTGGCGCGGGTGTTGTGTGACTGGAGCGAGCAGCCTTCGGTGTTGATCCAGCTCGAAGGCCATGGTCGTGAAGACCTGTTCGACGACATCGACCTGAGCCGCACGGTCGGCTGGTTCAGCAGCCTGTTCCCGGTGCGCCTGACCCCGCAGGCCAATCCCGCTGCGTCGCTGTGCGCGATCAAGGAGCAACTGCGCGCCGTGCCGGGCAAAGGCATCGGTTATGGCGTGCTGCGTTACCTCACGCGTGCTGCCGAGTTGCAGACGCTGGCGCAACCACGGGTGACCTTCAATTACCTCGGTCAGTTCGACGGCGCGTTCAGCGCTGAGCAGAGCGCGTTGTTCTTGCCAAGCAGCGACGGGACTGGCGCCAATCAGGATGGGCAAGCGCCGCTGGGCAATTGGCTGAGCGTCGACGGTCAGGTTCTCGGCGGAGAGCTGGAACTGACCTGGACCTTCGGCACCGGTATGTATCGCGCCGAAACCATCGAGGCATTGGCCGAGGCTTATCGCCGCGAACTGCAACGCCTGATCGAACATTGCTGCGCGAGCGGCGCAGGTGGCGTGACTCCTTCGGATTTCAACCTCGCCAACCTGACCCAGGCGCAGCTGTCGGCATTGCCGATTGCGCCGCGTGACATCGTCGATCTGTACCCGCTGTCGCCGATGCAGCAAGGCATTCTGTTCCACAGCCGCAACGAGCCGGATAGCCCGGCCTACACCAATCAGCTGCGCGTCGATGTCGAGCAGCTCGACGCCGAGCGCTTCCGCCAGGCCTGGCAGCAGACCCTTGAAGCCCACGATATTCTGCGTACGGCGTTCGTCTGGCCGCAGGATGCAGCCGCACCGGTGCAGGTGGTACGCAGCCGTGTGCAGATGCCGTGGCAGGTGCAGGACTGGCGCGGTCGCGCCGGCCTTGATTCAGCACTTGATCATCTCGCCACTGAAGACCTGCACAACGGTTTCGATCTGCTCGACGCACCGCTGTTGCGCGTGACGTTGGTGCGCACCGATGAGCACACTCATCACCTGATCTACACCTGCCATCACATCCTCATGGACGGCTGGAGCACTTCGCAGTTGTTCGGCGAAGTGCTGCAACGTTACGCCGGCATCGTGCCGAGCACAGGGCAGGGGCGTTATCGCGATTACATCGAATGGCTCGGCCAGCGCGATCAGCAAGCCAGTCGGCAGTTCTGGAGCACGGCGCTGGCGGATCTCGAAGAGCCGACGCGACTGGCCAGTGCCATGCCGGTCAGGCACGCGGCCAGCGGCTATGCCGATCACCAGCATGTGTTCAGCGAACCGCTGACCGCAGAACTGAACCGCTTCGCCCGCGAGCAGAAAGTCACGCTCAACACGCTGGTGCAAGCGGCGTGGCTGCTGCTGTTGCAGCGTTATACGGGCCAGGATCACGTGACGTTCGGCGCGACTGTCGCCGGGCGGCCGACGGATTTGCCGGGTGTCGAGCAGCAGATCGGCCTGTTCATCAACACCTTGCCGGTGGTGGCGGCGCCATCGCCGGAGATCGGCGTCAGCCAATGGCTGCAACAGGTGCAAGACCTCAACCTGGCCTTGCGCGAGCACGAACACACGCCGCTGTATGACATTCAGCGCTGGGCCGGGGCGGGTGCCGGGGCATTGTTCGACAGCATTCTGGTGTTCGAGAACTATCCGATGGCCGAAGCGCTGGCGCAGGGACCGCAGACGGGCCTGAAGTTCTCGGCGATCCGCCGGCAGGAGCAGACCAACTATCCGCTGACGCTGGTCGCGGTCACCGGCCGCGAGATGAGTCTGGGCGTAAGTTACGATCAGGCCAGCTTCGACGCTCAAGCGATCCGCGTGTTGAGTGCGCAGTTGCAAGGCCTGCTCGAGCAGTTCCTCGCCGACGCCACGCAGCCGCTGGGGACGCTGCAACTGCTCGCCGAGCCACAACGGCAACAAGCGATCGAGTGGGGCAAGGCGCCGGTTACCACGCCGGATCAACGCACGGTGCTGGCGCACATCGCCGCGCAGGTGCAGCGACAGCCACAGGCGAACGCGGTGCTGTTCGCTGAGCAATCCATCGCTTACCAAAACCTCGATACCCGGGCCAATCGTCTGGCGCACAAACTGCAAGGCATGGGCGTCGGGCCGGAAGTGCGCGTCGGCGTGTGCATGCGCCGCACGCCGGACATGCTGGTCGGCTTGCTGGCGATCCTCAAGGCCGGTGGCGCTTATGTGCCGCTGGACCCGGATTACCCGCAGGAGCGCTTGCTGCACATGCTTGACGACAGCCGCGCGGCGGTGCTGCTCACTGAGCCAGCGGCCTTGGCGATGCTGCCCGAAAGCTTGAGTGCGCAGGTGCTGCTGGTGGACGAGAACGTCGCCAGCGAATACCCGGATGCTGCGCCACTGGTTAATCTCGCGGCAGACAATCTGGCGTACGTGATCTACACCTCCGGTTCCACCGGCAAACCGAAAGGCGTAGCGATCAGCCACGGCAATCTGTCGGCGCTGATTCAGTGGTCAGCGGGTGTCTATCGCGAAGAACAATTGCGCGGTGTGCTGGCCTCGACCTCGATCTGCTTCGATCTGTCGGTGTGGGAAATCTTCGTCACGCTGGCCTGCGGAGGCTGTCTGGTATTGGCCGACAACGCTCTGGCGCTGGCGGATTTGCCGGCGCGCGAGCAGGTCACCCTGATCAACACTGTGCCGTCGGCGATTGCCGCGTTGCAACGGGCCGGGCAGATCCCGACTTCGGTCGGCACCATCAATCTGGCCGGCGAGCCGCTCAAGCAGAGTCTGGTCGACAGCCTCTACGCCAGCACTCAGGTGCAGCAGGTCTACGACCTCTACGGGCCGTCGGAGGACACCACTTATTCGACCTTCACCCTGCGCACGCCGCAGGGCCGGGCGAACATTGGCCGGCCACTGGACAACACCGTGGCCTACCTGCTCGACAGTCAGTTGCAGGTGCTGCCCGAGGGCGTGGCGGCCGAGCTGTATCTGGCGGGTGCCGGGGTGACGCGCGGCTATCTGCGCCGCGCCGCGCTGACCGCCGAACGCTTTGTGCCGAATCCTTACGCGAGCAACGGCGAGCGCCTGTACCGCACCGGCGATCTGGTGCGCCAGGGCGACGATGGCAACATCGAGTACATCGGTCGCGCCGACCACCAGGTGAAGATTCGCGGCTTCCGCATCGAGCTCAGCGAGATCGAAGCGCGCCTGCTGGAACTCGACGATATTCGCGAGGCGGTGGTACTGGCGCAGGACGGCGCCGCTGGCAAACACCTGCATGCCTACCTCGTCGCCGCGCCGGACAGCGAGCGGTCGACGCTGACCGAGCGAGTGCGCAGTGCGCTGGTCAGCCGCTTGCCGGCACATATGGTGCCGGGGCATCTGCACCTGATCGACGCGATCCCGCTGACGCCCAATGGCAAGCTCGATCGCAAGGCGCTGATGGCGTTGGGCGAGAGCCCGACGCAGGAGCAATACCATGCACCGCAAAGCGATCTGCAATGGGAGGTCGCGACGATCTGGCAGGAGGTGCTGGAAGTCGAGCGGGTAGGGCTGGCGGACAACTTCTTCCAGCTCGGCGGCCATTCGTTACTGGCGACGCTGGTGGTGACCCGGGTGCAGGAACGTCTGGGCGACAAGGTACCGCTCAAGGCGTTGTTCGAGACCGACACCCTCAAGGATTTCTGCGCGCGGATCGAAGCGCTGCGCGTCGAAATGTCGCCCGTTCAGGATGAATTGGCTAAATCACTGGAGGCCCTCAAACGTCTATCCCTCGATGATCTGGAAAAACTGATTTCTTGAGAGGGAAAAACGCGTGCAAGAGTTAATCGAGTCGGTAGGACAACTTTCGGCTAAGCAAAGAAAGGCTCTGGCGGTTCTGCTCAAGCAGAAAGGCGTCAACCTCTTTGACATTGCCCCGGTTTTCAAGCGCACGGCTGAAGAGCCGTTGCTGCTGTCCTACGCTCAACAGCGCCAGTGGTTCCTCTGGCAGTGGGCACCGCACAGCGCGGCCTACAACATTCCGACGGCCCTGCGCTTGCAGGGGCCGCTGGATGTGCCGGCACTGGAACGCAGCATTGCGGCGCTGATCGAACGCCACGAAACCTTGCGCACGGTGTTCTCTCAAGACAGCGCGCAACCCTTGCAAGTGGTCCTGCCCGCAGGACCTTTTGCGTTGGAGATTCATCACCTGAGCGCTGATCTGGCGAATGACCCGGAGCACTCGATCGAGGCTTTCGTCCAGACCCAGAGCCAAAAGACTTTCGACCTGCAGCACGGCCCGTTGCTGCGTGCCGCGCTGCTGCAGGTCAACCCCGCTGAGCATGTGCTGGTGCTGACCCTGCACCACATCGTTTCCGATGGCTGGTCGCTGCAAGTGATGATCGAGGAACTGGTGCAGCTCTATGCCGGTTTCAACCTCGGTCACGACGCCGGTCTGCCGGCCCTGCCGATTCAATACGCCGATTACGCCTTGTGGCAGCGCCAGTGGATGGAGGCCGGTGAGCAGGAGCGACAACTGGCCTACTGGCAGGCCAAGCTCGGCGGCGAGCAACCGGTGCTGGAACTGCCGCTGGATCGCCCGCGCGCGTTGGAGCAGAGCTTCGCCGGCGCCAGCCACAACCTGATTCTCGACCCGGCGCTGAGCCATGCCCTCAAAGCGTTTGCCCGGCAGGAAAACGTCACCCTGTTCGTGTTGCTGCTGGCTTCGTTTCAGGCCTTGCTGCATCGCTACAGCGGGCAAAGCGACATCCGTGTCGGCGTGCCGGTGGCCAACCGTGGCCGGGTAGAAATCGAGCGCCTGATCGGCTTCTTCGTCAACACCCAGGTGCTCAAGGCGGACATCGACGCAGAGCTGCCGTTTGTCGAACTGCTGCGTCAGGTCAAACAGACCGCGCAGGAGGCGCAGGCGCATCAGGACTTGCCTTTCGAGCAACTGGTCGAAGCGCTGGAGCCGGGCCGCAGCCTCAGCCACAGTCCGCTGTTCCAGGTGATGTTCAACCACCAGGCCGAGCGCCGCGCAAGCGTCGCCACACGCCTCAACGGCCTGAACATCGAACCGCTGGAATGGCAGAGCCAGACCGCGCAGTTCGACCTGACCCTCAACACCACCGAGCAGGCCCACGGCATCGAAGCCGTGCTCAAGTACGCCACTGACCTGTTCGACGCAGCGACCATCGAGCGACTGGCGCAACACTGGACCGCGCTGTTGCAGGCGATCGTCGCCGAGCCGACTCGGCGCATCGGCCAATTGCCGATGCTCGACGCCGGCCAGCAGCAACAGCTGTTGGCGCAATGGAATCCGTCGCTGATTGAACAACCGCTGACCCAGTGCATCCAGCAAGCCATCGAGGCCCAGGCCGAGCGGCATGCCGATGCGGTGGCGGTGAGCTTTGCCGGGCAACGCCTGACTTACGCTGAACTCAATCACCGCGCCAACCTGTGGGCGCATACGCTGCTCGAGCAGGGCGTCGGCCCGGACGTGCGCGTCGGCGTGGCGGTGGAGCGTTCGCTGGACATGATCGTCGCCATTCTCGCGGTGCTGAAAGCGGGCGGCGCCTATGTGCCGCTGGACCCGAGCTACCCGGATGACCGCTTGAGCTACATGATCGACGACAGCGGTATTCAATTGCTGTTGACCCAGGGCCATTTGCTCGGGCAATTGCCGCTGCCGCCGGGGCTGATCTGCCTCGATCTGAATCAGGCGCCGGAGCACGGCATCGCAAGCAACCCGCCATGCCTGACCACGCCGGACAATCTGGCCTACGTCATCTACACCTCCGGTTCCACCGGCAAACCCAAGGGCGCGTTGCTGCCGCACGGCAACGTGATGCGCCTGTTCAGCGCCACCGCGCACTGGTTCGATTTCGGCGCGCAGGACAGCTGGACGCTGTTCCATTCCTACGCGTTCGACTTTTCGGTGTGGGAGATTTTCGGCGCGCTGTTGTACGGCGGCAAACTGGTGGTGGTGCCCCACGACGTCAGCCGTTCGCCGGAGGATTTCTACACGCTGCTCTGCGATGAAAACGTCACGGTGTTGAACCAGACGCCGTCGGCATTCAAGCCGTTGATGCAGGTTGCCTGTGAATCTGCGCGCAGCAATGCCCTGCGTTACGTGGTGTTCGGCGGCGAGGCTTTGGAAGTACAGAATCTGCGCCCGTGGTTCGAGCGTTTTGGCGACCGCGCGCCGACGCTGATCAACATGTACGGCATCACCGAAACCACCGTGCATGTGACCTACCGGCCATTGTCGCTGGCGGATCTGCACAGCAATCACAGCAGCCCGATTGGCGCGCCGATTGTCGACCTGTCGTGGTACTTGCTCGACAGCTCGCTCAACCTGGTGCCGCAAGGCTGCATCGGTGAGTTGTACATCGCTGGCGCCGGTCTCGCTCGTGGTTATCTGAATCAGGCTGGCATGAGCGCCACCCGCTTCGTGCCGGACCCGTTCAACCGCAAGGCCGGCCAGCGTCTGTACCGTACCGGCGACCTCGCACGCCTGCGCGGCGACGGGGTGATCGAGTACATCGGTCGTATCGACCACCAAGTGAAGATCCGTGGTTTCCGCATCGAGCTCGGCGAAATCGAAGCGCAACTGCTCAAGCATCCACAGGTGCGCGAAGCGGTGGTGCTGGCGGTGGACGGTCTCAGCGGTCAGCAACTGGCGACCTGGGTCGTACCCAACGAGATGCTGGACGCGGACGAGCAGGGCGCGCTGCGTGATTCGATCAAGGTGCACCTGCGCGAAACCCTGCCGGATTATATGGTCCCGGTCAGTTGGGCGTTCCTCGACCGACTGCCGCTGACCGCCAACGGCAAGCTCGATCGCAAACAACTGCCGCAGCCGGACGTTGCGCACGTGCAAGAGGCCTACGCCGCGCCGCGCAGCGAACTGGAACAGCGTCTGGCGGAGATTTGGCAGGACGTGCTCAAGGTCGAACGGGTCGGGCTTCACGACAACTTTTTCGAGTTGGGCGGCGATTCGATCATTTCGATTCAAGTGGTCAGCCGCGCGCGGCAGGCCGGTATCCGCTTTACGCCCAAGGACATTTTTCAGCACCAGACCGTGCAGCGTCTGGCCACCGTCGCGCAACAAAGCGACGCCGTGCAAACGGAGCAGGGCGAGGTGCTTGGCGACGCGCCGCTGACGCCAATCCAGCAGTATTTTTTCCACAGCGACATCCCGGCGCGGCATCACTGGAACCAGTCGATTCTGCTGACCCCGGCGAAAACCCTGCAAGCCACTGCGCTGCAACAGGCCCTGGCGCAGGTGCAAAAGCAGCATGACGCCTTGCGTCTGCGTTATCGCCAAACCGAGCAAAGCTGGCAGCAAAGTCACGGCGCGGCGGATCAGCCACAAGCGTTGTTGCGCACTTTCACGCTGGACGACAGCGCGGCATTGCCAGCGCTGTGCCTGGAGCTGCAACGCAGCCTCGACCTGCACAACGGCCCGCTGATCCGCGCGGCGCTGATCGATTTGCCGGACGCCAGTCAGCGTCTGTTGCTGGTGATTCATCACCTGGTGGTCGATGGCGTGTCGTGGCGAATCCTGCTCGAAGATCTGCAAAGCGCCTATCAGCAGATCAGCAGCGGACAGAGCGTGCATCTGCCGGCCAAGACCAGCGCGTTCAAAGACTGGGGTCTGCGCCTGCAAGAACATGCGCGCAGCGCGGCGCTGGGCAGCGAACTGAGCTACTGGCGCGAACAGTTGCGCGACGTTCCGCTCGGTTTGCCGCTGGATAATCCGCAGGGCCAGTTGTACAACCGCTTCGAACGCAGCGTCGACACGCGGCTGGACGCCGAACGCACTCGCCAGCTGCTGCAACAGGCCCCGGCGGCCTACCGCACTCAGGTCAACGACCTGCTGCTGACCGCACTGGCGCGGGTGTTGTGTGAGTGGACCGCCAGCGACAGTGCGTTGGTGCAGCTCGAAGGCCATGGCCGCGAAGACCTCTTCGATGACATCGACCTGAGCCGCACCGTGGGCTGGTTCACCAGCATGTTCCCGGTGCGCCTGACGCCAAACGCCAGTCTGCAAACCTCGATCAAAGGCATCAAGGAGCAACTGCGCGCGATCCCGAACAAGGGCATCGGCTTCGGTTTGCTGCGTTATCTCGGCACCGCCGAAGCACAAGCGGCACTCCATGAACTGGCGCAACCGCAGGTGACGTTCAACTACCTCGGCCAGTTCGATAACAACTTCGACGAAGACGCCTTGTGGCGGCCGGCCACCGAAGACAAGGGCGCCGGTCAGGACGCAAACGCGCCGATGGCCAATTGGCTGACCATCGATGGTCGGGTTTATCAGGGCCAGTTGAGCCTGACCTGGACCTACAGCAGCGACGTTTTCGAAGAGGCGACCATTGCCGCTCTGGCCCGTGCCTACGAAGTGGCGCTGAGCGAATTGATCGACCACTGCCTCAGTCATTCCGGGGGGCTGACTCCGTCCGACGTGCCGCTGGCCGGTTTGTCCCAGGCGCATCTGGACAGCCTGCCGATTGCCGCCCAGCGCATCGAGGACATTTATCCGCTGGCGCCGATGCAGCAGGGCATTCTGTTCCACAGCCTGTACGACGCGGACGCCAGCGCCTACGTCTATCAGATGCTGCTGGACATCGACGGCCTCGACGTCGCGCGGTTCCAGCAAGCCTGGCAACGGGTGGTCGATCGCCATGAAGTGCTGCGCGCCGGTTTCATCTGGGGCCGCGATGGCCTCGATGCGCCGTTGCAGGTGATCAACCGCCAACTGACCCTGGAAATGCCGGAAATCGATGTGCGCGATGCCGCCGATCTGCCGGCGGTGCTTGAAGCACGGGCGCAGGCCGACCGCGAACGTGGCTTCGATCTGCAGAATCCGCCGCTGTTGCGCCTGTGCCTGCTGCGCACTGCCGACGATCGCCATCGACTGATTTTCACCTGCCACCACATCCTCATGGATGGCTGGAGCAACTCGCGGATGTTCGGCGAGGTGCTGCAGGATTACGCCGGCCAGCCGGTGCCGAGCGCGCAGGGTCGCTATCGGGATTTTCTGGTGTGGCTACAGGGCCAGGACAAGGCGGCCGCGCAGGAATTCTGGCGCGGGCAACTGGCCGAACTCGACGAGCCGACCCGACTGGCCTCCGCCTGCCACGGACGCACCGTGCCGGGGCCGGGCAAACAGATGCATCGTCTGCATTTCGATGAAGCGTTGACCCAGCGTCTGAACAGCTTCTCCCGTCAGCAACAGGTGACCCTCAACAGCCTGGTGCAGGCGGCATGGCTGCTGGTGTTGCAGCGCTATACCGGCCAGGCCACCGTTGCGTTTGGCGCCACGGTATCCGGGCGTCCGGTGGATTTGCCGGGCATCGAAGAACAGTTAGGGCTGTTCATCAACACTCTGCCGGTGATCGCCAGCCCGCAGGCCACCCTCAGTGTGGGCGACTGGGTGCGCAGCGTGCAGGACAAGAACCTGCTGTTGCGCGACTACGAACAGACGCCGTTGCAGGACATTCAGCGTCTGGCCGCATTGAGTGGCGAAGCGTTGTTCGACACTTTGCTGGTGTTCGAGAACTACCCGGTGTCCGAAGCGCTGGAGGGCAATCCGGGCGGGCTGCGCTTTTCCGGTCTGGAGCATCGCGAGCAGACCAACTACGGTCTGACCCTGATCGCCGGCGCCAGCCAAGTGCTCAACCTCGATTTCAACTACCTCACCGAACACTTCGCCGAGCGCAGCGTGCTTGGTCTGGCGGCGCATTTGCGTGAAGTGCTCGAGCAATTTATCGCAGCGCCGCAGCGGGCACTCGGCGAGATCGGTCTGCTGCCGCTGGCCGAACGGCAGACGCTGGCGCAGTGGAACGACAATCACGCGGCTTATCCGGCCGAGCGGCTGATCTCGCAGAGCTTTGAAGCAAGGGTCGCAGCACATCCGCAGGCACTGGCGTTGAGTCATGCCGGCGTGGCCCTGAGCTACGGCGAACTGAACCGGCGGGCAAACCAGTTCGCCCGGCATTTGGTGACGCTGGGTGTCACCGCCGAAGTGCGCGTCGGCGTGGCGCTGCCGCGTTCGGCGGAACTGGTGATCGCCCTGATGGCGGTGCTCAAGGCCGGCGGCACCTACGTGCCGCTGGACCCGGACTACCCGGCCGACCGCGTGGCCTACATGCTCGACGACAGCCAGGCGAAAGTTCTGCTGACCCAGCAAGCGTTGCTGGCGCAACTGCCATCCAGCGAAGCACACGTGGTGCTGGTCGAGGCCGGCGGCGAGGCGTTCGCCGCGCAGGCACCTGACAACCTGCCGGCGCGCGCCGATTCGGCCAATCTGGCCTACGTGATCTACACCTCCGGTTCCACCGGCAAACCGAAAGGCGTGGCCATCGCCCATCGCAACGTGCAGGCGCTGATTCATTGGTCCGCCGAGGTCTACAGCGAGGACGATCTGCAAGGCGTGCTGGCCTCGACGTCGGTGTGCTTCGACCTGTCGGTGTGGGAGATTTTCGTCACCCTTGCGCGCGGCGGATCCATGGTCATCGCACGCAATGCTCTGGAGCTGGCGGACTTGCCCGAGCGTGATCAGGTGCGCCTGATCAACACCGTGCCATCGGCGATTGCCGCGCTACAACGCATCGGCCAGATCCCGCCGGGCGTGCGCATCATCAATCTGGCCGGCGAGCCGCTCAAGCAGGCGCTGGTCGACACCTTGTACCGCGAGACTTCGGTTGCCCACGTTTACGATCTGTACGGGCCTTCCGAAGACACCACGTATTCGACCTGGACCCGCCGCGAACTCGGCGGCCAGGCCAATATCGGCCGGCCACTGCGCAACACCACCGCGTACCTGCTCGACGGGCAATTGCAGGCAGCTCCGCTCGGCATCGCAGCGGAGCTGTATCTGGCCGGTGAGGGCATCACCCGTGGCTATCTGTTGCGCCCGGGCCTGACCGCCGAGCGCTTCGTGCCCAACCCGTTGGCGAGCAACGGCGAGCGCATGTACCGCACCGGCGACCTGACGCGTTTCATGGACGACGGCCGTATCGAATACGTCGGCCGCATCGACCATCAGGTCAAGGTGCGCGGCTTCCGTATCGAACTGGGGGAAATCGAAGCGCGTCTGCTGGCCCAGGCCAGCGTGCGCGAAGGCGTGGTGCTGGCGGTGGACGGCGTTGGCGGCCAGCAACTGGTCGCTTATGTGGTGCCGGCCGAGGCTGATCAGAGTCTTGCGCAACTGGACGCGCTGAGCACTGCGCTGCAAGCCGCGCTGAAGGCGCATCTGCCGGATTACATGGTGCCGGCGCAGTGGCTGTTCCTCGAACAGTTGCCGCTGACACCCAACGGCAAACTTGATCGCAAGGCTCTCCCGGCACCGGACGCCAGTCAGGTGCAACGCGATTATGTCGCGCCTTCGACGGCGCTGGAGCAGCAGTTGGCCGAGGTCTGGCAGGACATTCTGAAGATCGAGCAGGTCGGCGTGACCGACAATTTCTTCGCCCTCGGCGGTGATTCGATCATCTCGATTCAACTGGTCAGCCGCGCGCGGCAGCAGGGCATTTGCTTCACGCCCAAGGACCTGTTCCAGCAGCAGACGGTGCAGAAACTGGCCGCAGTGGTTTCGCTTGAAGACGCGCAATCCGCCAGCGTCAGCGACTACCCGTTGGCGCAATTGGATCAGGCGCAACTCGATGCCTTGCCGGTGCCGACGGAGCTGATCGAAGACGTCTACCCGCTGTCGCCGATGCAGGAAGGCATGCTGTTCCATACGCTGTCGGATAACGGCAGCAGCCTCTACGTGCAACAGGTCAGCCTGCCGATCAAGGGCCTCGACGTGGAGCGTTTCCGCCAGGCCTGGGAATTCATCATTGTGCGGCAGGCGATCCTGCGCACCAGTTTCCATTGGCAGGATGGGCTGGCCAAGCCGTTGCAGGTCGTCCATCGCCAAGCGCCGTTGCAGATGCAGGTGCTCGATTGGCGTGGGCAGGATTGCAGCGAGGCGGCGATTGCCGAATTCGCCAGCGCCGACCGCGCGCTGGGCTTCGACTTGTCCGAGGCGCGTTTGCAACGGGTGACTCTGCTGCAGCTGGGCGACGAGCAGTACCAGATGATCTGGACCAGCCACCACATTCTGATGGACGGCTGGAGCAGTTCGCGGTTGTTCGGCGAGGTCTTGCAGTTCTATTCCACGGGCCAGGTGACTGGCGAGAACGGCCGCTATCGCGACTTTATTGCCTGGTTGCAGGCGCAGGATCAGGATGCCCAGGAGCTGTTCTGGAAAGCGCGTCTGGCGGTGGTCAACGAACCGACCGCGCTGAGTCAGGCGATGCACCCGCGTCATAGTGCCGACGTTACTGGTCACGATGCTATCTATTCGAACTGGGACAAAGCGCAAACCGCGCGCCTGCTGGAGTTCTGCCGCGATTTGCGCATCACCCCCAACACACTGATTCAAGGTGCGTGGCTGTTGCTGTTGCAGCGTTATACCGGCCAGCAGACGGTGACCTTCGGCGCCACCGTATCGGGGCGTCCGGAAAGTCTGCCGAACGTCGGCAACATGCTCGGCCTGTTCATCAACACTTTGCCGATCATTCAGACGCCGCAGGCCGATCAGCGCCTGGCCGACTGGCTGGGCGAAGTGCAGGCCTACAACCTCGACATTCGCGATTACTCCCAGGCGCCGCTGGCCGATGTGCAGCGCTGGTCGAACCTCGGTGGTCAGGCGCTGTTCGACAGCATCGTGGTGTTCGAGAACTTCCCGATCGACGAGCGCTTGCAGGAAGAAACCGACACCGAGCTGACCTTCGGCAAATCCATCGGCCACGGCGTGACCAACGTGCCGATGGACCTTGCGGTGATGCTCGGCGACGAATTGTCGATCGAGTACCTGTACCTGCGCAGCCACTTCAGCGCCGAGGCGGTAGAAGGCATTCGCCTGACCCTGGAAAACACCCTCGCGGCGATGATGGCCGCGCCGTATGAGCGGCTGGGCAACTTGCAGCGTCTGTCCGCCGAACAATGGCAAGCGGCGCAGACCTGGAGCGCCGAGCCGGCGCACCGCCATGAACCTCGCCTGTTGCCGGAGTTGATCAGTCGTCATGCGCAACAGCAGCCCGACGCGATCGCGGTGCAATGCGCCGGCGAAAGCCTGAGCTACGCAGAGCTGGAGCGGCAGGCCAATCGACTCGCGCAGTGCCTGATCGCGCACGGCGCCGGGCCGGAAGTGGTGATCGGCGTGGCGTTGCCGCGCTCGCTGGAAATGCTGGTGAGCTTCCTCGCCGTGCTCAAGAGCGGTGCGGCGTACGTGCCGCTGGACATCGATTATCCGCCCGAGCGCTTGGCGTACATGATCGAAGATTCGCGCATGGCGCTGCTGCTGACGCAAACCAGCCTGCGTGCGACGTTGCCGGCGCCTAACGGCGTGCGGCGTCTGGAAATCGATCAGCTCGATCGCAGTCTTTACAGTGACGCGGTCCCGGTCTGCGATGTTCATGAGCAGAGCCTGGCCTATCTGGTTTACACCTCCGGCTCCACCGGACGGCCGAAAGGCGTGGCCGTGACCCAGGGACCGCTGAGCATGCACTGCCAGGCGATCGCCGAGTTGTACGAAATGGACGCGAGCAGTTGCGAGCTGCACTTCATGTCCTTCGCTTTCGACGGCGCTCACGAACGCTGGCTGAGTACGCTGTACAGCGGCGGTCGTCTGGTGATCCGCGACGGTTGTTTGTGGACGCCGGAGCAGACCTATCAGGCCCTGCACGATTACGGCGTGACCATCGCTTGTTTCCCGCCGGCCTATCTCAAGCAACTGGCCGAGTACGCAGCCGCCAGCGGCATTGCGCCGCCGCCAGTGCGCATCTACTGCTTCGGTGGCGATGCGGTGCCGGAGCAGACTTTCGAACAGGTGAAAGCGGCGTTGCGTCCGCAATACTTCACCAACGGCTACGGCCCGACCGAAACCGTGGTCACGCCGATGCTCTGGAAAGTCGCCATCAGCCAGCAGTGCGAAGCGGCATACGCGCCGATTGGCCGCGCGGTCGGTGCGCGTTCGTTGTACGTGCTCGACGACGATCTGAATCCGCTGCCGCCGGGTTTTGCCGGTGAGTTGTACATCGGCGGTTACGGCGTCGCCCGTGGTTACTACGGACGCCCCGATCTGACCGGCGAGCGCTTCGTGCCCAACCCGTTTGCGCCCGGCGAACGCCTGTACCGCAGCGGCGATCTGGTGCGCCGTCGCCCGGACGGCGTGGTCGATTACGTCGGGCGCATCGACCATCAGGTCAAGGTGCGTGGCTTCCGCATCGAGCTGGGCGAAGTCGAGGCCAGCCTGCGTCAGTTGCCGGCGGTCAGCGATGCGCTGGTGATTGCCCGCGACAATGCCTCCGGCAAGCAACTGATCGGTTATGTGGTCACTGCCACGGGTGATGATATCGGCGATGAACTCAAGGCCGGGCTGCGCGCTTCGCTGCCGGAATACATGGTGCCGGCGCAGATCGTCTGCCTCAGCGCGTTCCCGGTCACGCCCAACGGCAAGCTCGATCGCAAGGCCTTGCCGGAGCCGGAGTTCAAAAGCGACGAATATGTTGCCCCGCGCACCGAGCAGGAACGCCTGCTGGCGGAAATCTGGGCGCAGGTGTTGCAGGTCGAGCAGGTCGGTATCAGCGATAACTTCTTTGAACTGGGCGGCGATTCGATCCTCAGCCTGCAAGTGATCTCGCGGGTGAGAAACCACCCGACCCTGCAGATGGAGCTGAAGCTGCGTGATCTGATGCGCTATCAAACCATCGCCGGCATCGTAGAGCAGCAAGTGGCGAAGGAGGGCGCCGGGCAAGCGTTGCCGGACCTGACTCAGGTCGCTGCAGAGGGTGCGTTCAATTTGCTGCCGATCCAGCAATGGTTCTTCGCCGAAGGCATGGCCGAGGCGCATCACTACAACCAGTCGTTGCTGCTCAGCGCACGTCAGCCGCTGGATCTCGATGCCCTGGAACAGGCGCTGGGCTTGATCGAACAGCATCACGATTCGTTGCGTCTGCGTTTTTCCAACGACGGCGGGCGCTGGTTGCAGCGCTATAGCCGCAGCGCGTCCGACGAGGCTGTGCTGTGGCGCCGTGAAGCGCAAAACAGCGAAGAGGTCGAAGCCTTGGCCAACCTCGCGCAGCGCAGCCTCAAACTCAATGACGGGCCGGTCTGGCGGGTCATGCATGTGGCCTTGCCGGATGGTCAGGCGCGGTTGCTGGTGGTGATTCATCACCTGGTGGTCGACACCGTGTCGTGGCGGATTCTGCTCGACGATCTGAAAGTCGCTTATGAGGCGTGCGTGCAGGGGCTGGCGCCGCAGCTGCCGATTCGCACCAGCAGTTATCGTTCGTTTGCCGAGGCATTGCAGGCGCAGGCGCCGGTGATTGCCGAGCAGGAATTGAGCTATTGGCTGGAGCAACTGGATCAGCCCGGCGTTGATCTGCCGTGCGACAACCCGCGCGGCAAGAACCTCGTGCGGCAACAGGCGCAGGCGCGGCTCAAGCTGTCCCGCGAGCACACCGAACAACTGCTCAAACAGGCCCCGGCGGTGCACGGCACGCAGATCAACGACTTGCTGTTGTCAGCGCTCAGTCGCGCCCTGTGCCGCTGGAGCCAGCAACCGTCGGCGTTGATTCTGCTCGAAGGGCACGGGCGCGAAGACCTCTTCGAATCGATCGACCTGAGCCGCAGCCTCGGCTGGTTCACCAGCATGTTCCCGGTGCGTTTACGCCCGGACAGCGACGACATCGGCCAATCGATCATCGATGTGCAGGCGCAACTGGCGGGCGTACCGCAGAAGGGCATCGGCTATGGCGTGCTGCGTCATCTGGCCGGGCCGGAAATCTCGGCGCAACTGGCTGCATTGCCGCAGGCACGGGTGACGTTCAACTACCTCGGGCAGTTCGACCAGAGCTTCGATGAACAGGCGTTGCTGGTGCCGGCACTGGAAGAGACCGGCGACAACTACAGTCTCAAGGCGAATCTGGGCAACTGGCTGGAAATTGTCGGCCAGGTCTATGACGGGCAACTGGCCTTGCGCTGCATCTACAGCAGCCAGCGTTACCGCGCCGGCACCATGGATGCGCTGATGAGCGATTACCAGCGCGAGCTTGAAGCGTTGATCGAGCATTGCATGGCGCGGGTGGGTTGATCGCCCGGTCTTTTGCGCGGGCGCTGCCCAGGCGCGCCCGTCTTATTGCGGATACAAGGATTTTTAACGATGTCGTTACACCCTGATCTGGAAGCTTTCCTCGACCTCGCTCAAGACAGCCAGGACGCCGGCCTGCCGGCCATGCACCAACTGACCCCGAGCGAGGCCCGCGCCACCTTCGAGCAGACCACCGCGCAACTGCGCTGGCCGGCGCCGCAGGATGTTGAAGTCACCGAGATCGAAACACAGGCCCGTGACGGTGCGGCGCTGGCGTTGCGTTTGTATCGGCCCAACGGTATTGAATCGCCGCTGCCGGTGCTGGTGTATTTCCACGGTGGCGGGTTTGTGGTCGGCAGTCTGGATTCCCACGACGGCGTCTGCCGCGAGTTTTGCCAGCGCACGCCGTGTGCGGTGCTCTCGGTCGGTTATCGACTGGCGCCGGAGCATCGCTTTCCGACAGCGCTGGAGGATGGCGAGGACGCTTTGGCCTGGCTGGCCGAACAGGCTGTGAGCCTCGGCCTGGATGGTTCGCGCGTTGCGTTTGGTGGCGACAGCGCGGGCGCCACGTTGGCGACGGTGCTGGCGATTCAGGCAGTGCGGCGGCCGCACACGGTGGCTATCGCGCCCAAGGCGCAGTTGTTGTGTTATCCGGTGACCGATGCTTCGCGGGTGCATGATTCGCGGCTGTTGTTTGGCGAGGGGTATTTGCTCGAGAACGACACGCTGGAGTGGTTTTATCAGCACTATGCGCGAGGGCCGGAGGATTATCTGGATTGGCGTTTTTCGCCGTTGCTGGCGGAGGATTTGCGTGGGGTGGCGCCGGCCATTGTCGTATTGGCGGGGTTTGATCCGTTGCTGGATGAGGGGCAGGCTTATGTCGACAGGCTGCGTGGGCAGGGGGTTGAGGTCGAGGTCGAGGTTTGTGCCGGGTTGACTCATGATTTGTTGCGGTTGGGGGCGGTGGTGCCTGGGGTTCTGGAGGTTTATTTGCGGGTTGGTGGGGCGCTTGCGCGGGTTTTTTGGATGGGGTGAATATCCGTTTTTTTTGGTGTTGCTGCTGGCGGTTTCGCCCTTACGGCGACTTACTTTTTTACAAGCGCCTAAAAAAGTAAGCAAAAAACGCTAGCTCCTGCGTTCGGCCCTCGCAGGCTCGGGTTCCTTCGCTGCGGGATCGATCCGGGCGCAGCGGCTCCGGTTTGCTTCGCTGCACCTACACTCGCTGTGTTCGACTTCGTCGAACGGTCGCTGCGCTCCCACCCCCGGATCAATCCCTCCACTCAGCCTTCCGACGTCGCCGGTGGATCAAGATCAAAAGCACTCGAGCTAACGCTCATTGTTGAGTGGTGAAAAGCGTGTGGTCTGCTTTGGATCTGTGTTGGATTCGCCCCTCACCCCAGCCCTCTCCCGAGGGAGAGGGAGCCGATTTGCGGGCTTTCCAGAATCTGCATTCGACTCGATATCGCAAGTCGGCGTATTTCGCCTGAACACCTCGGTCAGTCCCCTCTCCCTCCGGGAGAGGGCTAGGGTGAGGGGCTTTTGCTCTGGCTCTTGATCTTTTGCCCCTTCGGCAGGCTTCGTTACGGGATCGATCCGGGGGTGGGAGCGCAGCGACCGTACGACGCAGTCGTACACAGCGAGTGTAGGTGCAGCGAAGCCAACCGGAGCCGCTGCGCCCGGATCGGTCCCGTAACGAAGGTACCCCGAGCCCCAGCGAGCGGGCCGTACGCCGGGGCAAAGCCTTTTTGGTTACTTTTCGCTGGGCCGGCATTCCGGCGTTTGGAAAAAGTGACCCGCCGTAAGGGCGGAACCCTAAGTAGCCTTCACCGCAGCAACGGATATGCCCCCCAATCCCCAATCCCAAAAACCAAAAAGCCCCGCATCTCACAATGCGGGGCTCTCTCACAGCTCAAATCAAAAAATCAGAAATCAGCCTTCACCGACATCACAAAATTGCGCGGATCCCCGTAGAAGTTACCGAACCCCTCGGTACCAATAGTCGCGTAATAACGCTTGTCGAACAGGTTGTTGCCGTTCAACGCCACCGACCAGGTGTCATCAATCCGATAACCAATGCGACCGTTCCAGACCGCATAACCCGCGCCATCGACATTGTCGCCGCCCAGAGGCGAAACCCGGTAGGTGCCCGTCTGCGCATTGACCCCCGCACCAATCGTCACACGGTCCAGCGGCCCGCTCAGGGCGTAATCACCCCAGACGCGCAACAGGTGACGCGGCACGTAGGAGTTGTAGACCGCGCCATCCTGAGTGGCATCGGCATCTTCCAGCACCTTGGTCTGGGTGTAGGTATAACCGGCCAACAGTTGCAGGCGGTCGATCACTTCACCGCTGACTTCAGCTTCAAAGCCCTGGGCGCGGACCTTGCCCGAGTTGATCTGGCACGAACTGTCTTCGCACCGCAGGTCATCCTGGGCCGCGTCTTTCTGGATGGTGCGGAACAGGTTGAACGTGGTGTTCAGACGACCGTCGTACCACTCACCCTTGATCCCCAGCTCGTAGCTCTGGCCAATCAGCGGCTTGAGCGTGCTGCCGTCGATGGTTTTGTACGAGCCTTGCGGGGTGAAGATGTCGGTGTAGCTGGCGTAGGCGGTCAGGTTGTCGTTGAGGTCGTAGAGCAGGCCGGCGAACGGCGTGACCTGGCCGGTTTCGGTGGACTGGGTGTTGACCTCGGTGCCTTCGCCACGGAAGTACTGCACCGAGTCAGTGTCGGATTTGTACCAGCTGACCCGACTGCCGAGTACCAGCGTCATCGGGTCGGCGAGTTTCAGGCGGGCGATCGAGTAGGCGCCGTATTGCTTGATGTGCATGTCCACCGGGCCGCCACGGGAAGCGTTGGCCAGGTAATAGCTTTCATCCGGCTGCGGGATGTTGTGGTTCGGGTTGAACACGTTCTGGCGCTGTGGCAATGCCGCCACCGCGTAGAAGTCGTCCTTGTGCGAACGGCTGGCGTTGGCGCCGACGATCAGTTCGTGCTGCTGGCCGAATGCGTCGAATTTGCCGTCGACGTAAGCATCGAAACCGTAGTCGCGCTGATCGTAATCATAGGTACTGCCGAGCATCAGCGTGTTGGTGGCGGTCGCGCCCAAGGGCACTGTGCCGCTCGGGAAGGAATATTCCATGTCCTGGGTGTTGCGCGAGTACACGCCAGCGACTTTCAGCGACCAGTCATCGTTGAACTGGTGTTTGACGTCGGCGAAGTAGGTGGCGCGTTTGCTGCGCTGGTTGTTCCACGAGGTGTTCAGGCAGGTGGAGCGTTTCAGGTGCAGGTCGGAGCCGTCGGCGTAGCGCGGCAGGCCGCCCCAGCACGGGGTGGCGTCGACGTCTTCATAGGCCATGCCCAGACCGAGGGTGGTGTCAGGGCTGAGGTCGAAGTCCAGGGCGCCGTAGTAGATCTGGTCGCGGCGTTCAGCCACATCGTAGAAATACTTACGGGTCTGCTGGGTCACCACTGCGCGGCCACGGACAGTGCCGGCGTCGTTCAGCGGTCCGCCGGTGTCGACCTGGCCGCGGTAGTTGTCCCAGGTGCCGGCCGACAGCGACAGCTGCGTGTGCGGGGTGTCCTGGCCGCGCTTGCGCACGAAGTTGACGCCGCCGGCGGTGCCGCCCGCGCCTTTCATCATGCCGGCCGCGCCGCGGAGGATTTCCACGCGGTCATAGATGGCCATGTCGCTGTTGAAACTGTCCGCCTGCACGTAGCTGCTGCCGATGTCCAGCGGCACGCCGTCGTACTGGTACTGGCCGGTCATGCGGAAACCGCGCGAGTAGAAATATTTCCCGCCCATGGGCGAGTCGTAAACGGTGATGCCCGGGGTCTTCTCCATCACCTGTTCAATGGTGTTGAGGTTCTGGTCATCGAGCATCTTGCGGGTCATCACCGTGACCGACTGCGGCGTTTCCTTGAGCGAGTGCACGCCTTTGCCGATGGTCACGCCGCCGGTGGTGTAGGAGTTGCTGCCTTCGGTGGTGGCGCCGAGGCGGTTGGCGTTGACGTTGGTCGGCGCCAGTTCCATCGCGCTGCCGCTGGTGGCCGGGCCGAGCACGGTGACGGTGTTGCCGTCACGCTGATAGCGGATGCCGGTGCCGCTGAGCATGGCCTTGAGCGACTCGTCATCCTGATAGCGGCCATTGAGGGCGCTGGAGCGCAGGCCTTGCAGGCTTTCCGGGCTGTAGATGATTTGCAGGCTGGTCTGCTGACCGAGGGTCTGCAGGGCCTGGGCCAGCGGCTGGGCCGGGATGTTCAGGGTCCATTCCTGGGCCTGGACATACGGCGCTGCTGCAAGGGTCAGTGCCAGACCCAGGCCGCTACCGGCCAGGCGTGTGCGGGTCGCGCCGTGCATCAGCAGGGCTCGAGTCAGAGGGCGAAGCATGAAACGGGATGCGGACATGAGGTTAAGACCTTGGCAGGTATAGTTGTTAATGGTTCTTATTCATCTCATTAAGACGAGGAAGCCGCGGCAAACCGGAAAAGTTTTTTCTCCGGCCCGGTCGCGGCTGCTTCGATCAGGCGGGTTGCAGTTCGCTTTTGACCTTGCCAGCCTCCATGCGCACCAGTTGATCGGCGACGTCGAAGTAACGGTCGTCGTGGGAAATCACGATGATGGTCTTGCCCAGACGCTTGAGGTCGGGCAGCAGCTCGGTATAGAAGATCCGCCGGAATGTCGGGTCCTGATCCGCCGCCCATTCATCGAACACCAGCACCGGGCGCTCTTCGAGCCAGGCATTGACCAGTGCCAGGCGTTTGCGCTGGCCGGTGGACAGGTCGGTAGTGCTGAAGGCGCCGTCGCGCACGCTGACCTTGTGCGCGATCTCCAGACGTTCCAGGTAGCGGGTGGCATCCTGCGGCACTTCACGATCGCCCTGGATCAAGTCATCGAACAGGTAGTAGTCGGCGAAGATCGTCGTGAAGTTCTGCCGGTAATCATCGCGGTTGACGGCGGTGATCGGCTTGTCGTTAACGCGAATTTCGCCCTCGGTCGGCGCGTACAGGCCCAGGAGCAATTTGATCAGCGTGGTCTTGCCGCAGCCGTTCTCACCGACGATAAACACAATGTCGCCCTGTTCGATGCGCAGGTTCACCGGGCCGAGGCGGAACGGCTCGCTGCCTTCCACCGCCGGGAAGGCGTAGCGCACGTTGCGCAGTTCCAGACTATTGACGGCGGCCGGCTTGCCGCCCTGATCCTGCAGCAACAGGTGCGGTTCCGGTGAGGAGAACTGTTCGCTGAGTTCGGCAATGCGGCGGAAGGCAATCTGCGCGCGGCTGATGATTGGCAGGGTGCTGATCAGGTGTTCCAGCGGCCCCTTCATGTACAGCAGCACCAGAACGAAACCGCTCATCACCGCTTTGTCGGCACTCGGCCACAGCGATTGCAGGGCCAGGGCCATGCCGATGACCACGAAGAACAGCATCGAGCCAAACGACTTGGCGATGACGAAGGTGTTGATCGATCTGATCTGGGTGTCGCAGATTTTCTCGGCGGTTTTCTGAATGCCGGCGACGAACATGCGCTGGCGGCGCGGGCGGTGAATGCGCAGTTCCTTGGCGCCTTCGGCAATTGCGTTGTAGTGCTTCTGCAGTTCGTCTTCGGAATCGCGGGCGGCGTAGAAACCGCGCATGCCTTTGGCCCGGGCGATGGCCTGGATGGTGGTGCCGATGGCGATGGCCACCAGCATCATCAGGAACATCGGCCACGACAGCATGGCCAGATAGCCGAGACAACCAAGGGTCACGGTCATGGAAATCGCCAGCGGCGCGAAGGCGAAGGCGAAGTCGCTGATGGTGTCGACGTCGTGGGTCAGCACCGGAATCAGGCGATGGCTGCGATAGCGTTCGATCTGGTCGATCGGCGCCGACAGGACCTTCTCCCCCAGCTCTTTGCGCAGTTTGGCGATGATGTGCTGGCCGACGTAGTTGGTGCCGATGTCCGACAGGATCGTGGTCAGCAGGGCCAGGGCACAGAGGCTGGCAAAGATCATCACCACGGTGCGGGTCAGGCCGTCATCGGAATGCAGGGCGTTGTTGATGGTCGCCAGCAGCACGGTGACGCTCAGGCCGCCGAGCATGCCGAGCACGATGGACGCCGAGACGATCAGGCGGAAGGGCTTGAGCAGGGCGAACAATTCGTTGATCGCCCCACGCGTAGGCTTGGTCATGGAGGATTCCTGCTTCGATGCGGAGGGAGTGCCGGTACTTAAGGAAAACGAATGGTCGCGGAGTTTCTTTAACCGAGCGCAGGCGTGGCTGCGCTCGTCGAGGGCGGGATCAGAGGTCGCGTACTACGCGAAAGCCCAGCCAGTCGCCCTTGCTGGTCGGCCAGCTGCTGTTGCGGTTGCCCGAGCGCGAGAAGATCGGCGCCTCGCCCCAGTCATTGCCGCGCATGACCTGGCGTTCGCAGTTTTCCTGGGTCCATGGGCGACCGTCGGCGGGCACGCCGGAGTAGTCCGGGTGGTAGCAGTCGGCGGTCCATTCGTAGACGTTGCCGTGGGCGTCGAACACGCCAAACGCATTGGCCGGGAAGGTGCCGGCCGGCGAGGTGAAGTTGTAGCCGTCGGCTGCGCCGTAAGTGTTGGCGTGCCTGGAAATCTGGTAATCCTTGCCCTCATCGAACGGGAACGGGAAAGGCCCGGTGCTGCCGCCCCGGGCGGCGTATTCGCGGATCGATTCGCTTTGCAGGCGATAGGCGTGCCCGGTCTTTTTCGACAGCCAGTCGATGTAGCCCTGGGCTTCGGCGACGTTCATGCACACGGCCGGGTCGCGTGGCGTCTGTTTGAATTCCGGCTTGCCGGCGGTGCAGCGGCGGCCGGGGCGGTCATCGAAGTCGTAAGGTTTGTTGCCGGTCTCGCGGACATAGGCGTCCCATTCGCCCACCAGCACCTGCGAGCGGCTGATAGCGAATGGTTTGCTGAACGTCACCGTGTGCAGCGGGCCTTCGTCGGGTTGGCGGCCGACTTCATCGTCCGGCGTGCCCATGGTGTAGCTGCCGGTCGGCAGCACGACCATTTCCGGGCAGTCCTTGCAGTCCTTGAACACTTTACCCGCGGCGGGGCCTGTCGCCGCCTGCGCGGTGCCGGGCATCAGTGCGCCGCAGAGGGCGCTCAGCGCCAGTGCGGGCAGGGCTTTGGAGATGAGTGACGCGTGAGGCTTTTTCATGGGTCGTCTCTTTGAAAGGAAAACGGCAGTCGAGGGTCAGGCACGCAGCTTGGTGCCGAGGATGTCCATGAAGCGATCCACTTCGGCTTCGTTGTTGAGCAAGCCCGGTGCGGTGCGAATCACCGGCCCGACGTCGCGGCTGACCGCGTCGCAGATCACCCGGTTCTGCATCAGCCAGGCCGCCACTTCATCGCTGTCCTGGCCCTTGATCCGGAAGAAAGTGAAGCCGGCGGAGAACTGCGAGTCGAGCGGGGTGACCAGTTCGATGTTGCGGTGCTCTTGCAGGCGTTGCTTGAGGTAACTGTTGAGCTGATGAATGCGCGTCTGCACCTCGGCCTTGCCCAGTTGCAGGTGTAACTTGAAGGCTTCGTCCAGTGCCCAGCGATGCTCGAAGGCGTGGTAGCCGCCCGGGGTCATGATGGTCGAGAAGGCCGTGGCCTCGGAGAACGTCGGCACGCTGGGGCTGACGTATTTCAGTTCTTCGGTGCGGCTGCAGACGATGCCGGTGCCGCGCGGGCCGAACATCCACTTGTGCGTGCCGGCGATGAAAAAGTCGCAGTTCATCTGCGGGAAACTCAAGTCGTCGACACCGAAACCGTGCACACCATCGACCACGTAAATCAGCCGATCCTTGTCGTCGCGCTGGCGGTTGTGCTCGTCGACCAGCCGCGAGATGTCGCTGATCGGCAGCTTCACGCCGCTGCCCGAATGCACCCAGGTCATGCCCAGCACGCGGGTTTCGGGGCGGATATTGCGATTGATCGTGTCGAGCACCTGATCCAGAGAAATGCTCTGCGGGGTTTCGAACAGCTTGAGTTTGCGCACGCGCGTGCCGTCACGACGGCTGCGGAAATCGAGAATGTTGCGCGTCGAATAATGTTCGTGAACCGTGGTAAGAATTTCCTGATCCGCGCGCACCTGCACACTGCCGTAGATCATCGCCAGGCCTTCGGTGGTGCTGCCGGTCAGGGCGATTTGCGCCGGTTTGGCTTGCAGGTACTGGCCGGCCCAGTGGCGCACGTTTTCTTCACGCTTCTCGGTGACGCCCAGATCCCAATCCATCGCCAGACCCGGATTCAGATCCAGCGCCGCGCGATGGCGTTCGATCGCTTCGCGCACCGGTTTCGGATGTGAGGTGACGAGGAAATTGGCGAAGTGAATCGCCTGAGGATCCTGATCGAACATTTGACGCAACTGCGCCCATTTGTCTCGCGACGCAGTCGGCACGGCAGCGATGGCCGCCGGTGCAGTCAGACTGGCGCCCAGGGGCAGGGCGGCGGCGAGCAGGCCGGCCTGCTTCAGGAAAGTGCGACGATCGGTCATGGCCGGGCCACCTCCTGGCGCGACGCCAGCGCTGGTTTCGCGGCTTTTTGCACCTGATCCCAGACGCGCATGAAGTTGCCGCCCCAGAGCTTGGCGATATCCGCTTCGGAGTAGCCGCGCTGTAGCAGTTCGGCGGTGACGTTGCGAATCTCGCCGACGTTTTCCCAGCCCTTGATACCGCCGCCATCGTTGAAATCCGAAGCAATGCCGACGTGGTCGATACCGATCTTGCGCACCGTGTAATCGATGGCGTCGCCGAAGTCCTTGAGGGTGGCTTTCGGTTCCTCTTCGAGGATCGCGTAGAGGCCGCTGGCGTACTGGCCGAGCTTCTGTTCCGACCAGGCGGTGATGATCGGATCGCCCGGCATCAGTGCCATGGCCAGATTGGGCAGTGGCGGCAGATCGAAGCGCGCACGTAGCGCATTGAGTTTGTCCTGCGTGCCCTGGGTCAGCGGTTTCAGGTATTGCGAGAAGGCGACGACTTGCACCACGCCGCCACTGTTCTTGATCAGTTGCAGTTCTTTGTCGCTGAGGTTGCGCGGGATATCCACCGCCGCCCGTGGCGCCGAGTGCGAGGCCACCAGCGGTGTGCGGCTCAGTTCGGCGACTTGCTCGAGGGCCTTGGTCGACATCTGCGAAACATCGATGATCACCCCCAGATCATTCAAGCGCTGCACCGCTTGTTTACCGATGTCCGACAGACCATCGAGGGCGTCGGGCGAATCATTGAAAAACGGCAGCGGCCGCGACGAGTCGGCCCAGCTGTTGTTGCCGATGTAACTGAAGCCGAACATGCGCATGCCGCGCCCGGCCCATAGGTCGAGCTTGCTCAGGTCATTGCCCAGCGGGTAGGCGTTGAGCATGCTGATGAAGATCGCAAACTTGCCTTCGCCGTGCAGGCGGCGGAAGTCATCCGGCGTGTAGGCGATGCCGGCCTGATTGGGGAAGTCGCGGACGATCCCGGAAATGATCTTGTAGCGCACCTCCTGCTGATTGCGCGCTTCTTCGACAAAACCCTCGGTGGGACGGTGCGGGGCGTTCGGGCCGTTCCACATTTCCGGCCAGCCGAACACCGTCAGCGCCGCGCCGGACAGGCGTCCGCGATTGGCCTTGATGAGGTCGAACTGGCCCGAGCCATCCTTGTCGGCTTCGTGGTCGTGGCTGCCGAAACTCAGCGGCACGGTGATGTGGCTGTCGAACGACAGCAGGCGATCCTGCAACTCCGTCGCCTGTTTCATCACCTTCACCGGATAGCCGGGGTTGTTCCAGTAATCCCAGGCCAGAAATCCTGCGCCGGCACTGATCGCCAGGGCCAGCGGCAGGCCGATGAATAGAGCCTTTTTCCAACGCGGTTTTGTCATTGCCATCTCATTCAGGTTCGCCGTCGAGGTACAGGCGCAGGGGCCTTTGCTATCTGGGAAGAACGAGTGGCCGCAGGGCTAATTTAGGTGTGCGTTACAAATGCCCGGCAGCGGCGCAGGGATGTTTTGCCGGCGGCGTAAATTTCCCCGCCGAGCAAACGTTCTAGCTTGGATAAAGCCTGCTTCATGGCTGACACAGGTAGGGCAATGACGATCTCTCGACGCTGGTTCATGGCGGGCATGGCACTCACGGGCGCCGCGCTGCCTGCCGCTTTTTATGCACATCGTGAATTGACCCGCGAGGAGTTTCCGATCACCCCGGGCGAGGCCACGGTCGATCTGGCGGACACCGCCGGGCAACAGCTGGCGGACAATTTGCGTGGGGTCTGGGACATTCGCTTTACCGGTGCGGCGGCCGGGCTTGATGGTTTGCCGGCGCAAGGTCTGGAGCTGTTTCTCGACATTGCCCATCGTGGTCGCGGCTTGCGTGGCTATCTCGACACCGGGACCAATCTGCGTGCCGAAGGGCCTGTGCGTTATCAAGTGGTTGGCGATCTGGCACCGGGCAACGGCGCCGAGATGTATTGGCGCCTGCTGCGCACCGATGCGCCACTTGCGCCGCCGGTGTATGAATTAAAAGTCAAACTGGATGAGGTCTGGGCGGCGTTCGGCAATGCCGGCAGCGCCACGTTCACCGGGCAAGTGCTGCGTCTGGACCGGCCGTTGGCGTTGCCCGAGCTGGATAATCAGTTCATCGCCATCAAACGGCGTTTTCCCGAGGCCCGTGAACGCACCGGGCTTAATCCGCAACTGTTGGCCTGGCTGGTGGCGCCCGAGCATCGGTTGTTCCACCAGCTCTGGCACGCCACCCGCGACAAGTGGCACAAGCTCTCGGAGAAAAAACGCGAAGCGCTGCGCGGCATCGGCTGGCAGCCCGGGCCGCGTGACAAGGAGCGTGATGCTCGTGGACCGAGCAAGGATCGCAATGGCTCGGGCGTGGATTTTTTCTTTATGCACCGGCACATGCTTGGCATCGCCCGCTCGATGCAGGATTTGCCATCGTGGCCGGCGTTCCCGCAGCCGCAGCCTGAGCTGGAGCGGGACCGCCAGGGTTTCGCCCGTTACTTCGACAATCATGACGGCAATTCGCTGCCGCCGACCTGGCTGGCCGAGGGCGATGACGAGTACACCAAGTGGGTCAGCGACATCAAAGCGGCGGAGACTTTCCAGAGCAATTTCCTGGTCTGGGAATCGCAGTACCGTGACCCGCGTTACTTGTCGAAATTGACCCTTGGCCAGTTCGGTTCGGAAGTCGAACTGGGCCTGCACGACTGGCTGCACATGCGCTGGGCTTCGGTGGCGCGTGACCCATCCAACGACATTCCAGTGCCGATGGCGCGCGATCAGGCAGACTTCGCTGCGCGCTGGTATGCGCCGGAAAACGACTTTCTCGGCGACCCGTTTTCCTCCCATGTGAATCCGGTGTTCTGGCGTTTCCATGGCTGGATTGATGATCGCCTGGAAGACTGGTTCCGCGCCCATGAACGTTTTCACCCGGGCGAAGTGAGTCGTCTGGAAGTCAACGGCGTGCCGTGGTTTGCACCGGGACGCTGGGTGGAAGTCGCCGACCCCTGGCTCGGCCCCGACACCCACGGCTGCAGCACCGTGCCCGGCCTGCAAGTCGGACGCTCAGTGGAGATGGACCCGGAGACCATGAAGCTGGCGCTGCGTATCACCTTCGGCGATGAAGACAACATGACCGAGCTGTTCCGCAAAGTGCCACAGCGCCCTTGGTATGCGCGGCACCTGAAGGTCAAGGGCCGACAGCTCTAGATTGGTTCAACACATACTCAGGATAGGTCGCAATCCCCTTGTGGGAGTGAGCCTGCTCGCGATGGCGTTGTGTCAATCAGCTGCTATGCCGGATGACCCACCGCCTTCGCGAGCAGGCTCACTCCTACAGGGGGTATTTATGGTGGCGTACATATCCATCGCTGCGGTAACGACTACCTAAGGTTTCGCCCTTACGGCGACTCACTTTTTTTACAAACGCCTAAAAAAGTAAGCAAAAAAACGCTTGCTCCTGCGTTCGGCCCTCGCAGGCTCGGGTTCCTTCGCTGCGGGATCGATCCGCTCAGCCTTCCGACGTCGCCGGTAGATCAAGATCAAAAGCACTCGAGCTAACGCTCATTGTTGAGTGGGGCGGCTTCGCCGCGGGCAGCTGCGCTGCTTTGCTTTTCTGTGGGAGCGAGCCTGCTCGCGATAGCTATCTCAAAGATACGAATGAACAGCAGATTTACCCTGATCCCTGTGGGAGCTGGCTTGCCAGCGAAGGCGTCAGTTCAGTCGACGCATCGCCCTCAGATCACTTCCCAACCACCCCCCAGCGCTTTGTACAAGGCAATGCTCGCCTGCAACCGCGACAGGCGCAGTTGGACGTTCAGGTCTTGCGCCGCATACAGCGTGCGCTGAGTTTGCAGGACGGTGAGCAGGTCTTCGGCGCCGGCCTGGTAGCGGCTCTGGGCGATGTCGAAAGCGGTCTGTGCCTGGTTCAGTTCTTCGCTTTGCCATTGCCGCTGTTCGTCGAGGCCGCGAATGCTGCTGAGGGCTTTTTCGACGTCGGCGAAACCGTTGATGATTGCCCCGCGATAGGTCTCCAGCAGTTCATCCTGGCGGGCCTTGGCCTTGTCGCGTTCGGCGCTGAGGCGGCCGTTGTTGAAGATCGGCGCGGTCAGCCCCGACGACAGGTTGTAGAACGTCGTGCGCAGCAGGTCGGCGGCAAGGTCGGCGCCGCTGCCGAGGCTGGCGGTCAGGGTGATTTTCGGCAGCATCGCGGCGCGGGCGACGGTGACATCAGCCTGGGCTGCGGCGAGCTTGGCCTCGGCGCTGGCAATGTCCGGACGCCGACTGAGCAAGTCGCTCGGCACGCCACTGGCGATGTCCGGCCAGTGCAATTGGGCGAAGGATTGCTCGGGCAACGGTAACGCTTGCACCGGTTGGCCGAGCAGGGCGGCGAGGCTGATCAGTGCTTCGCGGGCCTGTTGTTGCACCAGCGGCAGGCGACGCTGTTGTTCGGCCACCAGGCTTTTCTGCTGGGCCAGTTCCAGCGCGGTGGCGCTGCCGGCGTCGAAACGGGTCTGCACCAGATGCAGCACGTTCTGTGCATTGGCCAGATTGAGTTCGGCGATGCGCGCCTGCTCACGCAGGGCCAGGGCCTGGGTGTAACTGTTGGCGACGCCGCTGAGCAAGGTCAGCTCGACGGTGGCGCGGTCGAACTCGCTGGCCTGCACACCGAACAAGGCACTGTCGCGCGCGGCACGCTTGCCGCCCCAGAAATCGATTTCGTAACTGGCGCTGAGCTCGGCGTCGTAATAATCCAGCGAGCGATTCTCGGGACTGACATCCAACTGGCTGTAGCCCTTGCCGTGGATCAGTTTCTGCCGGTTGGCGTTCAGCCCGGCCTTGAGTTCGGGCAGCAGCGGGGCGCCGGCAATGGTTGCGCTGGCCTCGGCCTGTCTGACCCGTGCCACGGCGGCGGCGAGGTCGTAGCTGCCCAGCCGCGCCTGTTCGACCAGTCGCGCCAGCTCGGGGCTGCCGAATTGCGTCCACCATTGTCGATTGCTCTGCAGCGCGCCGTGGCTGTCGGCGGACTGCCACGCGCTCGGTGGTTGCACGCCGCTGTCCAGGCGCGGCGCCGGGCTGCTGCAGGCTGCCAGCAACAGGCTGGCGGCGAGGAACGTCAGTCGCACTTTCATAGGTCGATCATTCACTGGTAAGGGCCGTGACCGGGTCAAGCCGGGCAGCTTTGCGGGCCGGCATGAAGCCGAAGATGACGCCGGTGACCAGCGCACAGGCAAACGCACCGATCACCGCCAGCGCTTGAAAGGCGATCGCCACGCCGCTGAGCAGCAACACGCCGCCGACCAGTAGCGCCAGGCCGATCCCGGCCATTCCGCCAACCACCGAGAGCATCAAGGCTTCAGTGAGAAACTGCCGCAGGATGTCGCGCTGACGGGCGCCGGTGGCCATGCGAATACCGATCTCGCGGGTACGTTCGCGTACGGTCATGAGCATGATGTTCATCACGCCGATACCGCCGACCAGCAGAGAAATTGCTGCAATCGCCCCCAGCATCAGCGACAGCGTGCCTTGTGTGCGCGCTTCGGCCTGGATCATCGCGGCATTGTTGGTCAGCTCGAAATCCTTCTTGCCGTGGTGCCGACGCAACATCGCCTGTTCGATGGCCTGCTCGGCGTCCTTGACCTTGCGCGCGTCCTTGGCGGCAATCACCACGTATTGCGGATTGCGGCTGCCGAACAGGCGCGTGCTCGCCGCCGAGTAGGGAACGGCGATGCGGTTGTCGCTATCGGAGTCGCCGGAGCTGGCGCCTTTTTCCGCAAGCACGCCAAGGATCTGGAACGGCACGTTTTCGATGAGGATGTATTGACCGATGGGGTCGGCGACATCCTTGAGCAACTTGTCGCGGACCTTGGTGCCGATCACCGCGACAGCGGCGGCGCTGTCCTCGTCGGCCTGGGTGAAGTAGCTGCCCTGGATCACCGGCCAGTTGAAAATCTGCGGAAAGTTGGTGTCATTGCCGCCGACGTAGCTGCTGTGGTCGGCGTTGCCAAAGCGCACTCCGGCGGTCGAGCCGTTGACCGGCATGATGCGCTCCACCTGGGGCAGGGCGGACAGTTCGGCGACGTCGTCGAGAGTGATGATGCCCTCCGGCGTACGCGGGTTCGGCGCCGAGCCGCTGAGGTAAATGATGTTGGAACCGAACGCGCCCATTTGTGCCATGACCTGACGCTTGCTGCCTTCGCCGACGGCGAGCATGACCACTACCGAGGCCACACCAATGACGATGCCCAGCAGGGTCAGCGCGGTGCGAAAGCGGTTGATCCACATCACTCGCCACGCCGCTTGTACAGCGTCCACCAGTTCACCTTTCCAGGCGCCGGTCTGGTTGCTGCCGCTGCTCAGGCGCTGGCGCAGGTCGACCGCTTGCAACGCGCCCGGATTGGCCACAGGCGGCGCGCACGCGTGCTCGGCGCTGTCGCTGATGATCAGGCCGTCGCGGATTTCGATGATGCGTTTGGCCCGTTGCGCCACTTCGCGGTCGTGGGTGATAAGGATCACCACATGGCCCTGATCGGCGAGTTCGTCGAGCAGGGTCATCACTTCAGCGCCGCTGTGGCTGTCGAGGGCGCCGGTCGGCTCGTCGGCGAGGATGATGTGGCCGCCGTTCATCAGCGCACGGGCAATCGACACCCGCTGTTGCTGGCCGCCGGAAAGTTGGTGCGGACGATTGCCGGTGCGAGTGCCGAGACCGAGACGTTCCAGCAGCGCGTGAGCTCGGGCATGGCGCTCGGCGGCCGGGGTGCCGGCATAGATCGCTGGCATCTCGACGTTTTCCTGCGCCGAGCCGGACGGGATCAGGTGATAGCCCTGAAAGACAAACCCGAACGCTTCGCGGCGCAGCCAGGCCAGTTCATCACTGTCCAGATGAGCGACGTTTTCCCCGGCGAAGCGGTATTCGCCGCTGGTCGGTCGGTCGAGGCAGCCGAGGATGTTCATCAGCGTCGATTTGCCTGAACCGGAGGCGCCGACAATCGCAACGAATTCGCCGGCGTGGATCGACAGATCGATCCCGCGCAGCACTTCCACCCGCGGGCTGTCATCACCGCCGTAGGCTTTGCGGATCTGCCGCAGGTCGATCAGAGGCGTGTGCATTCAGCCTCCATGACCAGCGGCCGGCGCGCTGAGAACATGCTCGCCCTCGGCCAGACCTTCCAGCACCTGGGTGCGCAGGCGATCGTTGATGCCGGTGCGCACTTCCCGCGTTTGAATATCACCGTTGGCAGCGACGATCTGCGCCCGCTGCCACTGCGGACGCGAGCCCGGTTGCAGGGCAGCAGTCGGCACGGTCAGGGTGTCTTGCGCCTGTTCGGCGACGAAGAACACCTGGGCGGTCATGTCGGTCATCAGGCTGTGATCGGCGTTGTCGACGTCGAGCAGCACGGTATAAAGAACCACGCGTTCGCTGCCGCTGCGACCACTGGTAGGGCTGCCGCCCTGATTCTGTTCAAGCGGACGTGGTGGCACCGGCAGGATCTGCCGCACCGTGCTGCTCCAGCGCCGAGTGCCACCGCTGAGGGTGGTGAAGTAAGCGGTCATGCCCGGTTTGACGTGGCCAATGTCGGCCTCCGAAACTTCGGCCCATACCGTCATCGGCGACAGTCGGGCGATGCGCAGGATCAGCGGGGTCTGTTGCTGCGCGTTGAGGGTCTGGCCTTCGCGCGCACCGACTGCGACCACGGTGCCGCTCATCGGCGCGTAGATGCGCGTGTAACCGAGCTCCGCTTCGTCGCTGCGCAGGCTGGCCTGGGCCTGGCGGATCTGCGCCTGGAACATGTCGATGCGCGCCTGGGTTGCGCGAACCTCGGCGCGGGCGGTCTGCACGTCTTCCTCGCGGGTGGCGCCACCGGCGGCGAGTTTCTGCTGGCGCTGGTATTTCTGCTGCGCCAGATCGTGCTGGGCGCGTTGCTCCTGCAACTGCGCCTTGAGGTTTTCGATGGAAAAGCGCCCGGCATCGAGCTTGGCTTTCTGTGTCGACGGGTCGATTTCCACCAGCAACTGGCCTTCCTTGACCGTATCGCCAGCCTCGACGTGAATCTTCTGAATCTGCCCCGAAGCCTGTGCACCGACATCCACGTAGCGGCGCGGCTGCAAGGTGCCGAGCGCCGTCACGCTGTTTTCGATATCGCCGCGGCTTACCTGCACAGTGGCAACGGCGTCGCGACCGGGTGGCAAAACCTGCCAGGCAGCAACGGCGATCACGGGAATCAGACAGAGGGCGGCAAACAGCGCGCGACGGGCGGGGCGGGGACGATTCATGCAAGGTTCCGGCCAGTGGTTGCGGCCCGTCGCAAGGCACGACAGACACAGGGGCTGTCCTGTAAACGAGGCATGGGCGACGGAATTTAGCCGCAGACACATCGAGTTACCGCACGCCGGGCGACGACTATTTGTCCGGGATATGGAATCAACTCTTTAAATCTATATGAGAATTACTATAAATTACGCACCTCAAGTTGCCACTATCTTGCTACTGCGTGATCCGCAGGTCTGATCAGTGCGCTCAAGGACAGAAACGGCATCGATGCGGTCGGGAGTCATGTTGGAAAACTACTATCGTGAGCTGGTGTGTTTCCTCAACGCCAGACTGGGCAACCGTCAGGTCGCCGAGGATGTGGTGCATGACGCCTACGTACGCGTGCTGGAGCGCTCCAGCGAGGTGCCGATCGAACAACCACGGGCCTTCCTTTATCGCACCGCATTGAACCTGGTTATTGACGATCACCGCCGCAACGCGCTGCGGCAGGTCGAATCGCTGGACGTGCTCGACAATGAAGAGCGCTATTTCACTCCCTCGCCTCACGGCACTCTTGATCACGGCCAGCGTCTGGAAATGCTCCAGCGCGCACTGGCCGAGCTGCCGCCGCTGTGCCGCGACAGTTTTCTGCTGCGCAAGATCGAAGGCCTGTCCCATCCGGAAATCGCCCAGACCCTCGGTATCTCCCGGGCGCTGGTGGAAAAACACATCGTCAACGCCATGAAACATTGCCGCTTGCGCATCCAGCAATGGGATGGCCAGTGAGCCGCGCCGGTTAAATTTCCTCTCATCGTCCTCGTTCCTACTCAACAGACGACCTGCTGACCTGATTCAGGCCGGTCAGGCCACCCAGGCTTTATTTCCCCGCGTTGAGGGGTTCATCCAGAGGACACTGGAAATGACACAGGCAATTGCATCGCCCATCGTTCACGACCTGATCGGCGTCGGTTTCGGCCCTTCGAACCTGGCACTGGCCATCGCCCTGCAAGAGCGCGGCCGGATCCAGGGCGAACTGGATGTGCTGTTCCTCGACAAGCAGGCCACTTACAGCTGGCACGGCAACACCTTGTCGACGCAGAGCGAGTTGCAGATTTCCTTCCTCAAGGATCTGGTGACCCTGCGCAATCCGACCAGCCCGTACTCGTTCGTCAATTACCTCAAGCACCACGGGCGTCTGGTCGACTTCATCAACCTCGGCACCTTTTATCCATGCCGCATGGAGTACAACGACTACCTGCGCTGGGTGGCCGGGCAGTTCACCGAGCAGAGCCGTTACGGTGAAGAAGTGCAGTTCATCGAACCGGTGTTGCACAACCAGCAGGTTGAAGCGTTGCGGGTGATTTCCCGGGACAGCGACGGCCAGCAATTCGTGCGTACCACACGTTCGGTGGTGGTCAGCGCTGGCGGCACACCGCGCATTCCAGAGGCGTTCAAGGCGCTGAAGGGCGATCATCGGGTATTCCACCATTCGCAATACCTGTCGCAAATGGCCAGGCAGCCGTGCGTGAACAATCAACCGATGAGCATCGCCATCATCGGTGGCGGGCAGAGCGCGGCGGAAGCCTTTATCGATCTCAACGATTCATTCCCGTCGGTGCAGGTCGACATGATCCTGCGCGGCTCGGCCTTGAAGCCTGCGGACGACAGCCCGTTCGTCAACGAAGTGTTCTCGCCGGAATTCACTGATCTGGTGTTCCAGCAGAACAGCGTCGAGCGCGAGCGTCTGGTCAACGAGTACCACAACACCAACTATTCGGTGGTCGACATCGACCTGATCGAACGCATCTACGGCATCTTCTACCGGCAGAAGGTTTCCGGGATTGCCCGCCATGCGTTCCGCACCCTGACCACCGTCGAGAGCGCCACTGCCACGGCAAACGGCATCGAACTGGCCTCGCGCAACAATGCCACCGGCGAAGTCACAGTGCGGATTTACGACGCCGTGGTGCTGGCCACCGGTTACGAGCGCCAGATGCACCGCAAGTTGCTCGCGCCGCTGGAGGAATATCTCGGCGAATTCGAAGTCGATCGCAACTACAAACTGATCACCGACGAGCGCTGCAAGGCCGGCATTTATATGCAGGGCTTCTGCCAGGCCAGCCATGGCCTGAGCGATACGCTGCTGTCGGTGCTGCCGATTCGCGCCGATGAAATCGCTGGCTCGTTGTACGAGCATGGCAAGCAGCGCGGGCACAGTCGCTCGGTGGCGGAGCTGTTGTTGGCGACTGCCAGCTGAAGTATGCGGCGCCTGTCACACCGCTTTCGCGAGCAGGCTCGCTCCCACAATGGATCTGTGAACGCAGGGCAAAACGTGGGAGCGAGCCTGCTCGCGAAGGGGCCATGGATGGCCCCACATATGATCGTTCCCACGCTCTGCGTGGGAATGCAGCCTGGGACGCTCCGCGTCCCTTTCAGAAGCCGAACGCGGAGCGTCCGATGAGGCGTTCCTACGCTGAGCGTAGGAACGATCGCGGGGAAATTCTGAACCCTTCCTGAACACCCCCCACATTCCCCGAAAACACCTCTTCCAGCCGTTTCGCTGCGGGCGTAAGCTGCGCGCGTTTTCATCAATTGCGGAGACCCACAGTGGGTACTTGTTCGAGTGACAGTTGTCGGCCGGTCTCGATCACCGGCAGATTCTCGGCAAGATAACGCGCAGCCTTTCCCTGCCGTTGTCTCGCCGTAACAGCGAGCAGCGGCATCCCGTGCACGACCCGTTCCGGATCGTGTCTCGACGTCCTTCTCATCGACGCTGAACCAAGCGTGCTGACGACCTCAGTCGTCATCGCAGCCTATCGACACGCCTGTCATTCCCGACGGGCGCGCTACGCCTTGCCGTGCCGGTTGTCCCGGTGCCAGGGCGCGGCGGTACCTGCTCGACGGTTTCCCGGCTGACCACAGGGGACACAGCCATGAAACTCACGCTCAAGGAATTTTTCGCAGGCTTTCTGCGCAGCCGTCACATCGCCCGGCACTTCCGTAGCCTCGCGTTGCTGGATTCGATCAACGACACCAGGGTCAGCCGTGAAGTGCCGCCGACGCTGGCCAGTACGCTGGTTGCTGCGGCCCATGCCGACAGCGCCGCGTTGCTGTCGTCGTTGGGCACGCACGGCGAGGGGCTCACCGAGGTCGAGGCCGATGCACTGCGTGCGCAACACGGCCTCAACGAAGTCGAACACGAGCAACCGCTGCCGTGGTGGACTCATCTGTGGCACTGCTACAAAAATCCGTTCAACCTGCT
This sequence comes from Pseudomonas sp. LW8, assembly GCF_041956865.1. NCBI lineage: Bacteria > Pseudomonadati > Pseudomonadota > Gammaproteobacteria > Pseudomonadales > Pseudomonadaceae > Pseudomonas > Pseudomonas sp. LW8. The sequence goes on from NZ_CP168138.1 coordinate 1,938,703, forward strand.
GCTGACCTTGCTCGCGGTGATCTCCTGGCTGACCGAAGACCTCAAGGCGGCCGTGGTGATTTTCTCCATGGTGGTGCTGTCGACGCTGCTGCGCTTCTGGCAGGAGAGCAAATCCAATCAGGCCGCCGATGCGCTCAAAGCCATGGTCAGCAACACCGCCACGGTGCTGCGCCGCGATGGCCCACGCCGGGAGCTGCCGATCAGGCAACTGGTGCCCGGCGATCTGATCGTGCTCTCGGCCGGCGACATGATTCCCGCCGATTGCCGCGTGCTCAGCGCCAAGGACCTGTTCGTCAGCCAGGCAGCGATGACCGGTGAATCGATGCCGGTGGAGAAATTCACCCGGCAGACCGATCGCGACACGCGTAACCCGCTGGAGCTGGAAAACATTCTGTTCATGGGCACCAACGTCGTTTCCGGCAGCGCGATTGCGCTGATTCTCACCACCGGCAACAGCACCTATTTCGGTGCGCTGGCGCAACGGGTCGGCGCGACGGACCGCGCGGTGACCTCGTTCCAGCAGGGCGTCAACAGGGTCAGCTGGCTGCTGATCCGCTTCATGTTCGTCATGGCGCCACTGGTGCTGTTCATCAACGGTTTCACCAAGGGCGACTGGACCGAAGCGCTGCTCTTCGCGCTGTCGATTGCCGTCGGCCTGACTCCGGAAATGCTGCCGATGATCGTCACCTCGACCCTGGCCAAAGGGGCCGTGTTCCTGTCGCGCAAAAAGGTCATCGTCAAACGCCTCGACGCGATCCAGAACTTCGGCGCCATGGACGTGCTGTGCACCGACAAGACCGGCACCCTGACTCAGGACAAGATCTTTCTCGCCCGTAATGTCGACGTCTGGGGTAAGGATTCTGACGCTGTGCTGGAACTGGCCTACCTCAACAGCTACTACCAGACCGGCCTGAAAAACCTGCTGGATGTCGCCGTGCTCGAGCACGTGGAAATCCATCGAGAATTGAAAGTCGGCAGTGCGTTTCGCAAGGTCGATGAAATCCCGTTTGATTTCAATCGCCGGCGCATGTCGGTGGTCGTGGAGGGCCGCGCTCAGCCCCACCAATTGATCTGCAAAGGCGCGGTGGAAGAAGTGCTGGCGGTGTGCAGCCGGGTGCGTCACGGCGAAGTTGATGAGGCTTTGAGCGATGAATTGCTGGCGCGGATTCGCCAGGTCACCGGCGCTTTCAATGCCGAAGGTCTGCGCGTGGTGGCGGTCGCGGCTCGCTCGATGCCTGGAGGTCGCGAGATATACAGCCTGGCCGATGAACAAGAGCTAACGCTGATCGGTTACGTGGCGTTCCTCGATCCGCCGAAGGAAAGCACCGCGCCAGCGCTCAAGGCCTTGGCCGAGCATGGCGTGGCGGTCAAGGTGCTGACCGGTGACAACGAACTGGTGACGGCGAAAATCTGCCGCGAGGTCGGCCTCGCCCAACAGGGTTTGCTGCTGGGCAATGACATTGAGCGCATGAGCGATGCTGAGCTGGCCATGGCGGTCGAGACGACCAACGTCTTCGCCAGACTCACGCCGTCGCACAAGGAGCGCATCGTCCGTGTGCTCAAGGGCAACGGCCATGTGGTCGGGTTCATGGGCGATGGCATCAACGACGCGCCGGCGCTGCGCACCGCCGACATCGGCATTTCCGTGGACAGCGCGGTGGACATCGCCAAGGAAGCGGCGGACATCATCCTGTTGGAAAAAAGCCTGATGGTGCTGGAGGAGGGCGTGCTCGAGGGGCGGCGCACCTTCGCCAACATGCTCAAGTACATCAAGATGACTGCCAGCTCCAACTTCGGCAATGTGTTCTCGGTGCTGGTGGCCAGCGCGTTCATCCCGTTCCTGCCGATGCTGCCGATGCACCTGCTGGTGCAGAACCTGCTGTACGACATTTCGCAGATTGCCATTCCGTTCGATAACGTCGACGAAGAGATGCTGAAACAGCCGCAGCGCTGGCAGCCGGCTGACGTCGGGCGCTTCATGCTGTTCTTCGGCCCGATCAGTTCGATCTTCGACATCACGACATTCGCCTTGATGTGGTACGTGTTCGACGCCAATACCCCGGATCACCAGACACTGTTCCAGTCCGGCTGGTTCGTGGTCGGGTTGCTGACCCAGACGCTGATCGTGCACATGATCCGCACGCCGAAGATTCCGTTCCTGCAAAGCCGTGCAGCCATGCCGCTGATGGTGATGACCGGGGTCATCATGGCGGTCGGCATCTTCCTGCCAATGGGGCCGCTGGCGCATTACTTCAAGTTGCAGGCATTGCCGTCGCTGTATTTCGCGTTTCTGCCAATGATTCTGCTCGCGTACATGGCCCTGACCCAGGCAGTGAAGGGCTTCTACATCCGTCGATTCGGCTGGCAATAGCAGCCATGGGATGCTTTCCCCTGTGGGAGCGAGCCTGCTCGCGAAGGCGCCGTGTCAGTCAATACATCTCTGACTGGTATAGCCCCTTCGCGAGCAGGCTCCCTCCCACAGGGGATATTGATGCGTCGGGGCCGCCGGATGAATGAGCGGATTTTTAGGAAAAGTCCTACAGAGCTATCCCCGACGCTTGCGTAGTCTTGCCCTCCCCAAACCTCACCGGGAGAATGACCATGAGCAACAAAGCGTTGCGCATCCTGATCGCCGACCCGCAGCATTTTCATCGCATGAAAATCGAGCGCCTGTTCAACTCGCTCGGCTACTACCGCGTCGCCCCGGTGCAGAATCTCGGCGAATTGTTGACCCTGGTCGACTACGGCTGCGAGCCGTTCGATGTATTGGTGATCAATGCCGAGCTGGCGGCAGGCTCCCTGGATCTGTCGGGCTTTCTGCTCGATCACCCACAGGTTCGCCACGCTCTGATCTACAACGAACCGTCGGCGCCCTTGCTGGCGGTTGCGGGGTTTGCTCAGGAAAACGCGCAGATCAGCCCGACGCCATTGCCCAATTTACAGCTCATCGGGCAGGTGATGGCGAGAGTCGAAGCTTGCGACGAACGCCAGGCACCGCCCGACTCTCACGCGTCGTTGCGCCATGCCAATGCATAAAAAAACACTCTGCACAACTGTCAGACCTGACAGGTGATTCTCTTGCTCATCCATGTAACAGTGCCGGCGCGGCCACCGACTCCGGGACAGACTGTTGCGGTGTCTTCGATTTTGCAGGAGTACCAATGAAGTCAGCGCTGATCGTCGATGATCACCCAGTCGTGCGCGCGGCCATTCGCATTGTCCTGCAGGCTCAAGGCTTCACGCAGATTCATGAAGCGTCCAATGGCAATGAAGTCGTGCCGTTGATTTGCGCGCATGATCCGCACCTGGTCGTGCTCGATCTCGGGTTGGGGTCCATGGACGGGCTGGAAGTGCTGACGCGAATCCAGATCAAAGCGCCGACGGCACGCTGTCGGATCCTGGTGTTCAGCATGCATGAGCCCACGCATTACCAGGAGCGCTGTTTGCGCGCGGGCGCGCGGGGTTACGTGACCAAGAGCAATCATCTGACGCTGCTGCACGATGCTATCAAAGCGCTGATGTCCGGCCACACCTATTTCTCCGCGTTGCCCAATACCAGCGGTCTGTACAACGCGGTGCAACGCACTGAACAGGAGCTGATCGCGCAGCTGTCCGATCGAGAGTTATGCATTTTCGTGAACCTGGCGTTGGGCAAACCAAACAAAGCCATCGCCCAGGAGATGCACCTGAGTCACAAGACCGTCAGCACCTACAAGACCCGCATGATGGCGAAACTTGGCCTGGGTTCGCTGGTGCTCCTGCGTGAGTTCGCCAAGCGCAATCACTTGATCTGAGTACCTCGACATGACGCAGGGACTGCGGGTTTTGGGGATTTGGCTGGGGCTTGCCGCCTCGGTCTGGGCGAATGATCAGCCGCAGACGCTGGAGGTGCTGGCCCGCCTCGAACCGGGGGGTATCCAGGTCCGCCTCGATGATCGGGAGCGCCAGTGGCTGCGTGAGCATCCAGTTTTGCGCATGGGCATCTCCGGCCCGGATTACCCGCCCTTCGAAATCACCCGCCAACAGCATGAGCTGGAAGGGCTGACCGCCGATTACGCCGATCTGCTGGCGCAACTGCTCGGCATCAGGATCGAAGTGCGGCGTTTCGCCGATCGGCCGGCACTGATGGCCGCACTCAAGCGCGCCGACGTTGATCTCTTGGGCACCTCGAACAGTTTCGAAGCGGCGGATCCGGCCTTTGTTCTGTCGCGGCCGTATGCTGAAGATCAGCCTATGCTGGTCACGCGTCACGACGAGAAGCTGACCGCCGACCTGACGGCCAAACGCATCGCCATGGTCGAGGATTACCTGCCACTGGCCCATGTTCAGGCGTTCTACCCCGGCGCCCACGTGCAGCTTTATGCTTCGGCCATGGATGCACTCGGCGCGGTCGCCTTCGGTGCCGACGACGTGTACCTGGGCGACTTCATCAGCGCCAATTATCTGATCAACACCAACTATCGCAACGACCTGCAATTGGCCGGGCCGTCGGGGCTTGACGCCAATCCGTTCGCCTTTGCGTTATTGCGCAGCGATGTGGTGCTCAAACGCATCGTCGACAAGGCCTTGCTGGCCGTGCCCATGGAGCGTCGGCATCTGATCGAACAGCGCTGGAGCGTCGGCCTCGCCGAGATGGCCGAACAGTCGCGGGTACAGCTCAGCGCCGCTGAACAGCAGTGGCTTGATCAGCACCCGGTGGTGCGAGTGGGCGCGGTCGAAGACTTCGCGCCGTTGGCGTTTTTCGATGCCGAGGGACGCTTCAACGGCCTGGCAGCGCAGTTGTTGAGCCTCATCGCCCAGCGCAGCGGGCTGAATTTCGAGATCGTGCGTGGCACCTCGTTGAACGATCAGTTCGAGCAGCTCCAGGCGGGTGAACTTGATGTCCTGCCGGTAGTGACGCCGAGCACCGAGCGGGAAGCGCAGCTGCAATTCACCCGCGCCTATCTGAACAATCCGTTCGTGCTGGTCAGTGCGGCGAACGGGCCACATCCATTGCCGCTCGACGACCTGGCGGGCAAACGCCTGGCCATCTATCGCGGCCACCCGTTGCGTGAATACCTGCTGCAACGCGTGCCCGGACTACGTCTGGTCGAAGTGAAAAGCCCCGCCGAAGGCATGGCGCTGATTGCCCGAGGACAGGTCGACGTAACGGTGAGCTCGTTGCTGGTGGCGCGTTTTCTGATTGCCCGGCAGTACCGCGATCGCCTGCGAATTACCGGCACCGTTGGCGATCAGCCGGCGCGCATCGCATTGGCCACGGCGCCGCAATCGGCATTGCTGCACTCGATCCTGAACAAGGCGTTACTGAGCATTGCGCCGCAGCAAATGGATGAACTGGTGGAGCGCTGGAGCCACGATGTAGTGGTCGAGAACAGCTACTGGCTGCGCCACCGTCAGGAGATTCTGCTGGGTTTCGCCAGCGCAGCTGCCTTGCTTCTGTTGTCACTGCTGTGGATTGGCTGGCAGCGCCGGCAGATCCACCAGCGTCAGCAATGGTTGCTGCAACTGCAACAGGCCAAGGACGCGGCGGACGAAGCCAGTCGGGCCAAGAGCACTTTTCTGGCGACCATGAGCCACGAGATCCGCACGCCGATGAACGCCCTGATCGGCATGCTCGAACTGGCCCTCAAGCGCGCAGAGGAGGGCGTCACCGATCGACTCGCCATTCAGGTGGCGTCGAATGCCGGCCAGCAATTATTGGCGTTGATTGGCGACATTCTCGATATCGCTCGTATCGAGTCCGGGCATTTGTCCCTCGCGCCCGAGCGGGCCAACCTGCGCGAGACGGTGTTATCGGTGTGTCGGGTTTTCGAAGGGCTGGCGAGGCAGAAACGCTTGTTGTGGCGCATCGAGCTTGATCCGCGCGCCGACGTGGATGTGCTGGTCGATCCGACGCGCTTCAAACAAGTACTGTCCAACCTGTTGAGCAATGCGATCAAATTCACCGAGGCAGGCGAGGTCAGCCTGCGACTGCAGGTCGTTGCAATATCGGACGAGCAAGTGAATGTGCAGGTGCTTATCGAAGACAGCGGCATCGGTATAAGTGCCGAGGATCAAAAGCGCCTGTTCAGCCCGTTCGTTCAAGCGAGCAATAGCCTTCAAGCGGCGCGCAGCGGTTCCGGCCTGGGGCTGGTGATCAGCCGTAACCTCTGCGAAATGATGGGCGGCACGCTGGGTCTCGATAGTGATCTCGGGCAAGGCACGCGAGTAAAAATCAATATCCAGTTGCCGCTGCTGACGTCGGTGGCGACCACACTGGCAACGCCCGAGCCGGCAGCCGCGACCTGTGTATTAAGCGTGTTGGTGGTGGACGATCACCCGGTCAACCGCTTGCTGATGTGCTGGCAATTGAGCGAACTCGGGCATCGCACGGTAGATGTGGGCGATGGCGAACAGGGGCTGGACCGCTGGCGAACCCAGGCCTTCGATGTGGTGATCACCGACTGCAACATGCCGCGACGCAATGGCTATGAACTGGCACAGGCGATTCGCAACGAAGAAGCCGCCAGCGGCCGCAGGCCCTGTCTGATCCTCGGTTTTACGGCCAACGCGCAAATCGAAGAGCGCCTGCGTTGTCTGGATGCCGGTATGGACGGCTGCCTGTTCAAACCGATTCGCTTGCATGATCTGGCTGAAGCCATGAACGGCGCCCGCCGTTGCGAGCTTCACGAAGATGAACCGCCTGGCGCCGAGTCGGTCGAGATTGACCTGAGTGCCCTGGAGCAGATGGCCGGGACCGATCACTCGTTGATCGAGCGTTTGCGCAAGGAAGTCGGCAACAGCCTGCGTGATGATCTCCAGGCTCTGGATCATATCCACGTCGGCGACCGCAACGGCCTGCGTGAGCTGGCCCATCGCATCAGGGGCGGCGCGCAAATGGTCGGCGCTGCGCGGGTTGTTGCGGCGTGTGCAGATCTGGACACGGCGTGCCGAGACGGTGATAACGCGTTTATCGAGCGTGCCATCGGCAAGCTGCGCGACGCCATGCACGGCCTCGCACGGTGCCTCTGAACCAATGCAGTCTGCTGTGGGAGCGAGCCTGCTCGCGAAATGCGCGCTGCTGACCCAATTGTTCTGCACATGGAACACTCAAGCCGGTTTTCACCGTCTAGTCGAATATTCGATATGCCTTTAGGCTTAATCCAATGCATTTACCCATTGGAGACCCCATGAAAAACATCATCGGCATTTACACCAGCCCGCGCGGCCATTGGGTCGGCGATGGTTTCCCGGTGCGCACACTTTTCTCTTACGACAACCTGGGCAAGCACATCAGCCCGTTTCTGCTGCTCGATCACGCTGGTCCCGCCGAATTCACCCCGACCACTGAACAGCGTGGCGTCGGCCAGCACCCGCACCGTGGTTTTGAAACCGTGACCATCGTTTACGACGGCGAAGTGCAACACCGCGACTCCACCGGCAGCGGCGGCACCATCGGCCCGGGCGACGTGCAGTGGATGACCGCAGCGTCCGGTATCCTCCATGAAGAGTTTCATTCGGAGAATTTCGCCAGAACTGGCGGCAAGCTGGAAATGGTCCAGCTGTGGGTCAACCTGCCGGCCAAGGACAAAATGGCCGCGCCGGGTTACCAGACCATTCTCGACCGCGACATTCCCAGCATCGCGCTCAAGGACAACGCCGGCAGCCTGCGACTGATCGCCGGTGAATTCGACGGGCACACCGGACCTTCGCGCACCTTCACGCCGATCGATGTCTGGGATCTGCGCCTCAATGCCAGCAAGTTGCTGACGCTTGATCTGCACGAAGGACGCAATACCGCACTGGTGGTGCTGAAAGGTTCGGTGCAGGTCAACGGTGCGGAATCGGTAGGGGTCGGGCAGTTGGCGCTGTTCGAACGCGACGGTGATCGACTCACTCTCCAGGCCAGCGAAGACGCGGTGGTATTGCTGCTCAGCGGCGAGCCGATCGACGAACCGATCGTCGGCCATGGCCCGTTTGTGATGAACACCGAGCAGGAAATTCATCAGGCCTTCGCCGACTTCCAGTCCGGGCGTTTTGGCCGGATGCACGCCTGACCCCGAGCTTTACTGGCAACTGAAACTTCCCTGTGGGAGCGAGCCTGCTCGCGAATGCTCTGATTCAGTCGAAGAGGTAGTGACTGACAGGACGCCTTCGCGAGCAGGCTCGCTCCCACAGGTTTTTCAGCGTCTGATCGTTCCCACGCTCTGCGTGGGAATGCAGCCGGGGACGCTCCGCGTCCCACAGCCTCAAGATCGCAGCCTTCGGCAGCTCCTACAGGGTTTCGCAGTGTTTTCAAGCGGCGGTTCATCCGCCGAAATCAATTGCTCCTACACTGTGCCAATCTGTGCGATCTTCTCGCGATTGGCCTTTGTCGGAGTTGTTTGATGCTGTCTCTGCTGACCGAACACCCGTTGTTTAGCGCGTTGATCCTGATCCTGCTCGATCTTGGCCTGTGGCGGCTGATCAGCTCTCGCGGCAGCGAATGGAAGCTGCTGGTGCGGGTGCTGATTTTCGCCCTGTTCAGCATTGTGCTGTTCAACGAAGGTCTCAACCCGATGGAACCGGCGCCGTGGGCCGACAACGTGCCGCTGCATCTGGCGGCGACCGGGTTGCAGATCGGCTGGTGGCTGTTTGGTGCGCGGACCCTGACGGTGCTGATCGGCGCGGTGATGATGCAGCGGGTCGGCCACACCGGCCGGCTGTTGCAGGACTTGCTCGGCGCGGTGATTTTCCTCATCGCGATCATTGCGGCGCTGGCGTACGTGCTCGATCTGCCGGTCAAAGGCGTGCTGGCGACGTCCGGCGCGTTGGCGATCATCGTCGGTCTGGCCTTGCAGAGCACGTTGAGCGACGTGTTCTCCGGCATCGTCCTCAACACCACCAAGCCCTATCAACTCGATGACTGGATCTCCATCGACGGCACCGAGGGCCGCGTCACCGACATCGACTGGCGCGCCACGCGTCTGCAAACCAGCCAGGGCAGCATGGCCGTGATACCCAACTCGCTGGCGGCGAAAGCCAAAATCATCAACTTCAGCCGACCGAGCAATATGTTCGGCGTTTCCGTCAGCGTGCCTGTCAGCCCCCATGCCCGGCCCAGTTCGGTAATCGAGGCGCTGGAGCGGGCAATGCAGGGTTGTCGGCAATTGCTCGACACACCGGCGCCGAGCGTGTCGTTGAAGAGTTCTGCCAGCGGCGGCGCGGAATACGAAATCAGTGGATTTGTCGCCTCGATGGGCGAGAAGCGCGTGGTGCGCAATCAGTTGTTCGACCTCGCTTACCGGCATTTGCAGGCCTCCGGGGTCAATCTGCTGTCGAGCAACGAGACCAGCGCCGCGCCGCAGTTGTCGCGGCCACGGGCGCTGCTGGAAAGCTCACCGATCTTCTCGACCCTACGCGAGGAAGAAAAAGACACCTTCAGCCAGAACATGACCCTGCAAACCTTCCGCGCCGGCGAAACGATTCTGGCGGGCGGGGAGGTCAGCGATCATCTGTTCATCATTGAATCCGGCGTGGTTTCGGTGACGCTCAAGCGCCATGGTGCGCCACTGGAATCCGGGCGCATGGGGCCGGGCGAGGTGATCGGCGAGGCCGGGATTCTCTCCGACACCGCGCTGCCGGCGGATTTTTCCGCTAAGACTTTCTGCGCCCTGTATCGCATCGAGAAGTCCTACCTGAAACCGTGCCTGGACGCGCGCCATGACATCCATGATGCGATGCAGGCGTTGCTCGATTTCCGCCTGCACAAGGCGCAGTCGCTGACCGAGGAAGCGCCCGTGGTCGCGCCGAAAAGAGGCTTCCTGCAATGGCTGCGTAATCGCGTCTGAGCTGTCGCATTGTCATTCGATGCAACCTGCGCGGCGTTCTCAGGGTCACAATTTGCAATCCCACCGGGCAGGAGTTGCAGATGATGAAAAACCTGCGGATCGCCACCTTCAACGTCAACGGCATGCGCGCGCGGCTGCCGAATCTGCTGGAGTGGCTCAAGCGCGAGCAGCCGGACATCGCCTGCCTGCAAGAGCTCAAGTCAGTCGACAGCGCATTTCCCGCCGCCGAACTGGAGGCCGCCGGTTACGGCGCGATCTGGCAGGGCCAGGCGTCATGGAATGGCGTGGCGATTCTGGCGCGTGATGCGCAGCCGCTGGAGAGTCGACGCGGTTTGCCCGGCGATCCCGATGACACGCACAGCCGCTATATCGAAGCGGCGGTGCACGGTGTGCTGGTCGGTTGCCTGTATCTGCCCAACGGCAACCCGCAGCCGGGGCCGAAATTCGATTACAAACTGGCCTGGTTCGAGCGTCTGATCAATTACGCCAAAGACCTGCAAAGCAGCGATCACCCGGTGGTGCTCGCCGGTGACTTCAATGTCGTGCCCACCGACATGGACATCTACAACACGCGATCCTGGCTCAAGGATGCTTTGTTGCAACCCGAAAGCCGCGAGTGCTATCAGCGCCTGCTGGGCCAGGGCTGGACCGATTCCCTGCGCCACGTGTATCCCGAAGAACGCATCTACACCTTCTGGGATTATTTCCGTAACCATTGGCAAACCAACTCCGGCCTGCGCATCGACCACCTGCTGCTCAACCCGGCATTGAGCCCGTATCTGCACGATGCCGGCGTCGACGCCTGGGTGCGCAACGAACCGCACGCCAGCGACCATGCACCGACATGGATTCGCATCGCTTCGCGGAAAAAGCGCTGAGCGGGCGATTGGCGAAATCAATTGTCGGAAGCCGTGCTTGATCCCGTATACAGGGCAACATCCACGCAGTGTTCTGCGGCCCATGCATAAGGATCGAGCAATGAGTGCGCTACGGCTGAGCAATACCAATCTGTATCTGCAACGTTTGGGTTTCGATGCGCCGCCGCCACCGACACTGGATACGTTGCGTCAGTTGCAACTGCGCCATACCGCCGAATTTGTTTTCGAAAATCTGGCTACGATCATGGGTGAACCGGTGTCGATCGACCTGGACTCCATCGAAAGCAAGGTGCTGCAGCAAGGGCGGGGCGGCTACTGCTACGAACTCAACCATTTGTTTTATGCGCTGCTGCTTGAATTGGGCTTCGACGCGCGGGCGATCAGCGGGCGCGTGGTGATGAATCAACCGGAAGGCAGCTGGACGGCGCGCACCCATCGTTTGAGTCTGGTGACCATCGACACAGTGCGTTACATCACCGACGTCGGCTTTGGCGGCATGGTGCCGACCGCACCGCTGCTGCTCGACAGTGAACATGAGCAACTAACCCCGCACGAACCCTACCGCATCGACAAGCAGAACGAAGGCTACCTGCTGCGCGCCCAGGTCGCAGGCGAGTGGCGGCCGATGTACCTGTTTGATCTGCAGCGCCAGGAGGACATCGATTACACCGTTGGCAACTGGTACGTCTCGACGCATCCCGAGTCACCTTTTGCCCAGCGCCTGATGCTGGCGCGCACCGGCGCTGGTTGGCGCAAAACCCTGAACAACGGCAGTTTTGCCATTCATCACATGGGCGCGGACAGTGAGCGGCGCGAGGTGGCGGATGTCGACGAGCTGATGAAATTGCTGCGGCGTGAGTTTGATCTTCAGGTGCCTGATTCACCGCGTGTGCGGCAAGCGCTGGCTCGGGTAATCGCGCCAGCCTCCATCTAAGGCTTTACATCAGGCTCCAATACGCGACGGATCTCCCCGATTGCCGCTGACAGCTTTCTCTCGAGACTCTTGAGATCGGTGGCGGTGATGCCTTTCTTGAATTGCCCCGTCAGACCTGAATCGTCAGCGCTTTCCTGTTGGCGTGCGCCATCAAGCAGAGCATGGCGCAGGGTGTTGTTGATCACAGTCTGGTAGCCAAAGCCCTCGGTTTCTGCGGCGCTACGCGCCGCTTCGATCACCGCGTCATCAAGCATGATGGTGATGCGGGTCTTGCCCTTGTTCGGCACTACTGCGCCGCGTTTACCTGCGGAAAAGTCATATTCGTCTTTCATCGGTCAAGCCTCCTTAACTCCGGTCGTAACTAAATCTCCTCAATTTCATTATGCATACTTTATATGCATAAAAAAGAGCGCAACTACACCGTCGGTCGCCGTAGACACTTCAGCCTAGTGGGCACTGGCGCGAGCGCAACGGGGATGTGTTGCCGAATTTGTTGGGGCAAGAAGCGCAGACTAGAAGGTTGGATGGCTACCTAACCATTATGTGACTGACAAGTTGTATACAACTCTATGGACATTTGTCCTGAGTATTGAATACAGTGTGCGCATAACAAAAACCAGGGAACCCCCCACCATGAAAACGCCCCATGTTTCACACCAACGGCCCGAGGACGAAAACCTCGGGGTCGGCGCGAATATGGCTTACGGCCTGCAACATGTTCTGACCATGTACGGCGGTATCGTTGCGGTGCCACTGATCATTGGCCAGGCGGCCGGTCTGTCGCCGGCGGACATTGGTCTGTTGATTGCTGCTTCATTGTTTGCGGGGGGGCTGGCGACGTTGCTGCAAACCCTGGGTCTGCCGTTTTTTGGCTGTCAGCTGCCGCTGGTCCAGGGCGTATCGTTCTCTGGTGTGGCGACCATGGTCGCGATCGTCAGCAGTGGCGGGGAGGGCGGTTTCCAATCGGTGCTGGGCGCGGTGATTGCCGCCTCGTTGATCGGCTTGCTGATCACGCCAGTGTTTTCGCGCATCACCAAGTTCTTTCCGCCGTTGGTCACCGGCATTGTGATCACCACTATCGGCCTGACGCTGATGCCAGTGGCCGCACGCTGGGCAATGGGTGGCAACAGCCACGCGCCGGACTTCGGCAGCATGCAGAACATCGGTCTGGCAGCGGTGACGCTGGTGCTGGTGTTGCTGTTGAGCAAGGTTGGCAGCGCGACCATTTCTCGGCTGTCGATTCTGCTGGCCATGGTCATCGGCACGGTGCTGGCGGTGTTCCTCGGCATGGCGGATTTCTCCAGTGTCACCACCGGTCCCATGTTCGGCTTCCCGACACCGTTCCACTTCGGCATGCCGACCTTCCATTTCGCCGCGATCCTGTCGATGTGCATTGTGGTCATGGTGACGCTGGTGGAAACCTCGGCAGACATCCTTGCCGTGGGCGAAATCATTGACACCAAGGTAGATTCCAAACGCTTGGGCAACGGCCTGCGCGCCGACATGCTGTCGAGCATGTTTGCGCCGATCTTCGGATCGTTCACGCAAAGTGCTTTCGCGCAGAACGTCGGCCTGGTGGCGGTGACCGGGATCAAGAGCCGATTCGTGGTGGCCACCGGCGGTCTGTTTCTCGTCGTCCTCGGGCTGCTGCCGTTCATGGGGCGGGTGATTGCCGCCGTGCCGACTTCGGTTCTTGGCGGCGCAGGGATCGTGCTGTTCGGCACCGTGGCGGCGAGTGGCATTCGCACGTTGTCGAAGGTGGACTACCGCAACAACGTCAACCTGATCATCGTCGCCACTTCGATCGGTTTCGGCATGATCCCAATCGCAGCGCCGAACTTCTACGATCACTTCCCGAGCTGGTTCGCGACGATTTTCCATTCGGGCATCAGTTCATCGGCAATCATGGCGATCCTGCTCAACCTGGCGTTCAACCACTTCACGACCGGCAACTCGGATCAGCAGTCGGTGTTCGCCGCAGCCGAAGAGCGCACGCTGCGTTATCGCGATCTCGCCGCGCTGCGTGAAGGCGATTACTTCAGCGACGGCAAGCTGCATGATTGCGATGGCAAGGAAGTGCCGGTGATCGAGCCGGATGACCATGATCATGGCCACGGCGCGCCGAAGGTGCAGGTGAAAAGCAGCGAACATGTCTGACCGCTGCGTCTGAAAGGGAAAAGGCCGATCTGCCCAACAGATCGGCCTTTTGGTATTTTTCGTGCGCCCACAAAAAAGCCCCTGAACCTTGCGATTCAGGGGCTTTGCTATTTGGCTCCACAACCTGGACTCGAACCAGGGACCCAGTGATTAACAGTCACTTGCTCTACCAACTGAGCTATTGCGGAATTGGTGCGTATGTTACTGATTCAAAAAGAGAAGTCAAGCATCGCCTGGCAATTTTTGCGATTCATGGGGACGGACGGCATTTTGTCAGCGATTGGCGGTTACCAGAAATACTTCAGAGGTCTACCATGGCAGCCCGGAAGTGGTCACACGCGCTACCGGCCATTCGCCGCAAAGGTACGCGCCATGACTCAAATCACCCGTAACATCGAGGTGCTCGCATGAGCACTGCACAGATCAGCCTGCCCAAAGGGATCGGCCCGCACGCCGAAAAACTCTTCGAGGCAATCATCGGCGCCAGTACCGCCGAAGAATTGAACCGCGCCGGCGGCAAGGCCGAAGGTTTCGTCCTCGGTCTCGAAAGCAGCAAGGCCATCAAAAGCCAGGTCGCCGAATCGCTGTATGTGATTTACGACGATGCCGCCACCCAGCGCTCGGCTGAACTGGCTTAACTGCCGAAAGTAATCGTGCCGAGCATCAGCTTGGCATAGACCGCTGTCGCCGCCAGTTGCACCAGCCACAGGGCCAGGCCACCGAGGAATACCCCGGTGGCGACTTGCAGCACCAGGCTCTTTTCACGCTTGGCCGGAGCGCGCGGGACGAAATCATCCAGGTCGTCACGGTCGGCGCGCAGGTTGTCGTTTTTCATGTGGGTTCTCTTCAAAAATCTCGGGTGTACACAAAACCGGTAGGAGCTGCGGAACGCTGCGATCTTTTGATCTTGATCTTGGAAACAAGATCAAAAGATCGCAGCCTCGTTGCACTCGTCAGCTCCTGCACTTTGAATTGTGTGCAGTCTAGAGGTTGCACGGCGGTTCCAGGGACAAATAAAAACGGGAAGCCCAAAGGCTTCCCGTTTTTCATCGCGCGGCGAAATCAGATGACCTGAACGATCGCGTCCGTCACAGCCTTGATGTTGCTCTGGTTCAGCGCAGCCACGCAGATGCGGCCGGTGTCCAGGGCGTAGATGCCGAACTCGTTGCGCAGGCGATGCACTTGTTCAGTGGTCAGGCCGGAGTAGGAGAACATGCCGCGCTGACGACCAACGAAGCTGAAATCGCGGCCCGGGGCTTTTTCCGCCAGCAGGGCAACCATCTGCTCGCGCATGCCGCGAATGCGCAGGCGCATCTCGGCCAGCTCGGCTTCCCACTGTGCGCGCAGTTCCGGGCTGTTCAGCACCGCAGCAACAATGCTGGCGCCATGGGTCGGCGGGTTGGAGTAGTTGGTGCGGATCACGCGCTTGACCTGCGACAGCACGCGCGCGCTTTCTTCTTTCGATTCGCTGATGATCGACAGTGCACCAACGCGTTCGCCGTACAGCGAGAACGATTTGGAGAACGAGCTCGAGACGAAGAAGGTCAGACCGGATTCAGCGAACAGGCGCACAGCGGCGGCGTCTTCATCGATGCCGTCGCCGAAACCCTGGTAAGCCATGTCGAGGAACGGCACGTGACCTTTGGCCTTGACCACTTCCAGTACCTTGTTCCAGTCCGCCGGGGTCAGGTCGACGCCGGTCGGGTTGTGGCAGCAAGCATGCAGGACAACGATCGAGCCGTTCGGCAGGGCGTTGAGGTCGTCGAGCATGCCGGCACGGTTCACGTCGTGGGTGGCAGCGTCGTAGTAACGATAGTTCTGCACCGGGAAACCGGCGGTTTCGAACAGCGCGCGGTGGTTTTCCCAGCTCGGGTCGCTGATCGCCACGACAGCGTTTGGCAGCAGTTGCTTGAGGAAGTCGGCACCGATTTTCAGTGCGCCGGTCCCGCCGACGGCCTGAGTGGTGATGACGCGACCGGCGCTGATCAGCGGCGAGTCGTTGCCGAACAGCAGTTTCTGCACGGCCTGGTCGTAGGCAGCGATGCCATCGATCGGCAGGTAACCGCGCGAAGCGTGTTGCGCGACGCGAATCGTCTCGGCTTCGATCACCGCGCGCAGCAGTGGAATTCGCCCCTCTTCGTTGCAATACACGCCCACGCCCAGGTTGACCTTGGTGGTCCGGGTATCGGCGTTGAATGCTTCGTTGAGGCCCAGGATTGGATCGCGGGGTGCCATTTCGACAGCGGAGAACAGGCTCATTATTACGGCGGCTCTGAATGGAGAGTGGAGGGACGTGTAGCGCTCCAGCCGAATGCACTAGAGCGGTGCACAAACGGGGAGCTAGTATAGAGGCCATCACCGCGCAATGGCGACAGGCGAATCGGCTTTTGGGGTAAGTTTTTCCGATTATTTCTGGACCGTTAGTCGATTGACTTTGTCAGACTCTTTACCGGATGTAGGACGTTTGCCTTGAAAGGTCAGGCAATCGCCACCACATTCAGCACAATCCAGGTTTTTTCTTGCGCGACATCGGTCGTTTGCGGTCGTCCTCGTGGTGCTCCGTCTGACGCGGAGCGCCGCGAATCCAGAGGTGTGTATGTCGGAATTCCAGCTAGTCACCCGCTTCGAGCCTGCCGGCGATCAGCCGGAAGCCATTCGCCAGTTGGTTGAGGGCATTGACGCCGGGCTGGCGCACCAGACATTGCTCGGTGTGACCGGCTCGGGCAAGACCTTCAGCATTGCCAACGTCATCTCGCAGGTACAGCGGCCAACGCTGGTGCTGGCGCCGAACAAGACCCTGGCCGCGCAGTTGTACGGTGAGTTCAAGGCGTTCTTCCCCAACAACGCCGTTGAATACTTCGTTTCCTATTACGACTACTACCAGCCCGAAGCCTATGTGCCGTCGTCCGACACCTTCATCGAGAAGGACGCGTCGATCAACGACCACATCGAGCAGATGCGACTGTCCGCGACCAAAGCGTTGCTGGAGCGCAAGGACGCGATCATCGTCACCACGGTGTCGTGCATCTATGGTCTGGGCAGCCCGGAAACCTATCTGAAAATGGTCTTGCACGTTGATCGCGGCGACAAGCTCGATCAGCGCGCGCTTCTGCGGCGCCTGGCTGACCTGCAATACACCCGCAACGACATGGATTTTGCCCGGGCGACGTTCCGCGTGCGCGGTGATGTGATCGATATCTTCCCGGCGGAATCCGATCTGGAAGCGATCCGCATTGAGCTTTTCGACGACGAGGTCGAGAGCATTTCCGCGTTTGATCCGCTGACCGGCGAAGTCATCCGCAAGATGCCGCGCTTCACTTTCTATCCGAAGAGCCACTACGTGACGCCTCGGGAAACCCTGCTCGACGCCATCGAAGGCATCAAGGTCGAATTGCAGGAGCGCCTCGAATACCTGCGCAGTAACAACAAACTGGTGGAGGCCCAGCGCCTGGAGCAGCGCACCCGTTTCGACCTCGAGATGATCCTCGAACTGGGTTACTGCAACGGCATCGAAAACTACTCGCGCTACCTTTCCGGGCGTCCATCCGGCGCGGCGCCACCCACGCTTTACGACTACCTGCCTGCCGACGCCTTGCTGGTGATCGACGAATCCCACGTCAGCGTGCCGCAGGTCGGCGCGATGTATAAGGGCGACCGTTCGCGCAAGGAAACCCTGGTGGAGTACGGCTTCCGCCTGCCTTCGGCGCTGGACAACCGGCCAATGCGTTTCGACGAGTGGGAAGGGGTCAGCCCGCAGACCATTTTCGTTTCGGCGACCCCCGGCAACTATGAAGCCGAGCACGCCGGGCGCGTGGTCGAACAAGTGGTGCGGCCGACCGGTCTGGTCGACCCGCAGGTTGAAGTGCGGCCGGCGCTGACTCAGGTCGATGACTTGCTCTCGGAAATCACCAAGCGCGTGGCGATCGAAGAACGTGTGCTGGTCACCACGCTGACCAAGCGCATGGCCGAAGACCTGACCGATTACCTCGCCGACCACGGCGTGCGCGTGCGTTATCTGCACTCGGACATCGATACCGTCGAGCGCGTCGAGATCATCCGCGATTTGCGCCTCGGCGTGTTCGATGTGCTGGTCGGGATCAACCTGCTGCGTGAAGGCCTCGACATGCCGGAAGTGTCGCTGGTGGCGATTCTCGATGCTGACAAGGAAGGCTTCCTGCGTTCCGAGCGCTCGCTGATCCAGACCATCGGCCGCGCGGCGCGTAACCTCAATGGCCGGGCGATTCTCTACGCCGATCGCATGACCGGTTCGATGGAGCGGGCGATTGGTGAGACCGAGCGCCGTCGCGAGAAGCAGATCGCTTTCAACCTTGAGAACGGCATCACCCCGAAAGGTGTGATCAAGGACGTCGCCGACATCATGGAAGGCGCCACCGTACCGGGCTCGCGCAGCAAGAAGCGCAAAGGCATGGCCAAGGCCGCCGAAGAGAACGCCAAGTACGAAGCCGAACTGCGCTCGCCAAGCGAAATCACCAAACGCATCCGCGCGCTGGAAGAGAAGATGTACCAATTGGCGCGGGATCTGGAGTTTGAAGCGGCGGCGCAGATGCGCGACGAGATTGCCAAACTGCGCGAACGATTGCTTACGGTATAAGGGATCGTTCCCACGCTCTGCGTGGGAATGCCGCCCGGGACGCTCTGCGTCCCATCGCTCGCGTGACGCAGAGCGTCACAGGATGCTTTCCCACGCAGAGCGTGGGAACGATCATTGTGTATCCCTGTGGGAGCGAGCCTGCTCGCGAATGGCCTTCACACCATCCGAAGGGCTTAGGGCATCTGGCTTAAATACCCTGCCCGCTGGAGCGGGGCGGGTGTCGCCTGTTACCATTCGCCGCTTGATTGTTCTGCTCTTCATTTTTTCGAGACAAGCCATGACCACCGTCCGCACTCGCATCGCGCCATCGCCTACCGGGGACCCCCACGTAGGTACCGCTTACATCGCATTGTTCAACTACTGCTTTGCCAAGCAGCATGGCGGTGAGTTCATCCTGCGCATCGAAGACACCGATCAGTTGCGTTCGACCCGCGAGTCCGAACAGCAGATCTTCGACGCCCTGCGCTGGCTCGGCATCGACTGGAGCGAAGGCCCGGACGTCGGCGGCCCGCACGGCCCGTATCGGCAGAGCGAGCGCGGCGACATCTACCAGAAGTACTGCCAGCAACTGGTCGACATGGGCCATGCGTTCCCGTGCTTCTGCACGGCCGAAGAACTCGATCAGATGCGCGCCGAGCAAATGGCTCGCGGCGAAACTCCGCGCTACGAC
Source organism: Pseudomonas sp. LW8 (assembly GCF_041956865.1). Lineage (NCBI taxonomy): Bacteria > Pseudomonadati > Pseudomonadota > Gammaproteobacteria > Pseudomonadales > Pseudomonadaceae > Pseudomonas > Pseudomonas sp. LW8. The sequence goes on from NZ_CP168138.1 coordinate 1,957,763, forward strand.
GGCCGCGCACTGCTGCTGTCGAAGGAAGAAGTCGCGGCGCGCCTGGCCGCTGGCGAACCGCACGTGATTCGCATGAAGGTGCCGAGCGAAGGCGTCTGCGTGGTGCCGGACATGCTGCGTGGCGACGTCGAGATCCCGTGGGATCGCATGGACATGCAAGTGCTGATGAAGACCGACGGCCTGCCGACTTACTTCCTCGCCAACGTCGTCGACGATCACCTGATGGGCATCACCCACGTGCTGCGTGGCGAAGAATGGCTGCCATCGGCACCGAAACTGATTTTGCTGTACGAATACTTCGGCTGGGAACAACCGGAGCTGTGCTACATGCCGCTGCTGCGTAACCCGGACAAGAGCAAGCTGTCCAAGCGCAAGAACCCGACCTCGGTGACGTTCTACGAGCGCATGGGCTTCATGCCGGAAGCGATGCTCAACTACCTCGGGCGCATGGGCTGGTCGATGCCGGACGAGCGCGAGAAGTTCTCGCTGCAGGAAATGGTCGACAACTTCGACCTCAAGCGCGTTTCCCTCGGCGGGCCGATCTTCGATATCGAGAAGCTGTCGTGGCTCAATGGCCAGTGGCTGCGCGATCTGCCGGTGGAAGAGTTTGCCGCCCGCGTGCAGAAGTGGGCGTTCAATTCCGAATACATGATGAAGATCGCGCCGCACGTACAGGGTCGTGTTGAAACGTTCAGCCAGGTCGCACCGCTGGCGGGGTTCTTCTTTGCCGGCGGCGTGAATCCGGATGCCAAGCTCTTCGAGTCGAAAAAGCTCTCCGGCGATCAGGTTCGCCAGTTGATGCAGTTGATCCTGTGGAAACTGGAAAGTCTGCGGCAGTGGGAGAAGGACAGCATCACCGCGACGATCCAGGCGGTGGTCGAATCCCTCGAGCTGAAACTGCGCGATGCGATGCCGTTGATGTTTGCTGCGATCACCGGGCAGGCCAGTTCGGTGTCGGTGCTCGATGCGATGGAAATCCTCGGCCCGGACCTGACCCGTTTCCGTCTGCGCCAGGCGATTGACCTGCTGGGCGGCGTGTCGAAGAAAGAAAACAAGGAATGGGAAAAGCTCTTGGGCGCCATCGCCTGATTGCTTTTGCTTCTCTGCAGGACTGCCGAAGGCTGCGATCTTTTGATCCTGCCTTCGGCGTTTCTCCCGAATTTACGGGGGAGGGCGGTAAGTGATTGTTATCCCGGCAAAAAATTTTGAAATTTTTCAAAAATAAGTTTGACAGGCTTTCGATACGCCCTTAAGATTCGCCCCGTCCTCAGCGATGAGGGGCTATAGCTCAGCTGGGAGAGCGCTTGCATGGCATGCAAGAGGTCGACGGTTCGATCCCGTCTAGCTCCACCAATTTACACTTCGAGGTCTGGCCACACCGGCCTTGAAGCGATCAACACTCAGCGTTGATCAGTTGTATAGAAGGGTTTGCGTCCCCTTCGTCTAGTGGCCTAGGACACCGCCCTTTCACGGCGGTAACAGGGGTTCGAGTCCCCTAGGGGACGCCAGTTTTACAGAAGTGATGTTGCAAGAGATCACTCCGCCGCGAGGCGAAAAATCCGGGGCTATAGCTCAGCTGGGAGAGCGCCTGCATGGCATGCAGGAGGTCAGCGGTTCGATCCCGCTTAGCTCCACCAATTTTACAGTTCAAGGTCTGGCCACACCGGCCTTGAATCGATCAGCTCTCAGCACTGATCAGTTGTATAGAAGGGTTTGTGTCCCCTTCGTCTAGTGGCCTAGGACACCGCCCTTTCACGGCGGTAACAGGGGTTCGAGTCCCCTAGGGGACGCCACGATTACCCGCTCTGCGGGATTTTATAAGGGTCATTCAATTATTGAATGGCCCTTTTGTTTGTCTGGCGTTTGGCCAACTCTCCTTTTTCCTTACACTGTGCTTCAGACCAGCGGTCATATTCATGACTTGCGGAATATTATTATGCGAATAATATTCTAGTCGTAATATTCGGAGGCAACGATGAACGATAAAAAAGCTCAAACCCGCGAACGCATCCTCAAGGCTGCCAGCGCCGCATTGATTCAACGCGGCCCGGCAGACCCGAGCGTGGGTGAAGTGATGGGCGCCGCCGGGCTGACTGTCGGCGGCTTCTATGCGCACTTCGAAAGCAAGGACGCGATGATGCTCGAGGCGTTCAAACAGCTGCTGGGCCGCCGTCGCGACCTGATTGCCGACATGGACGCCGATCTGACCGGCGAAGAGCGTCGCGCTTTGGTGGCTGCGTTCTACCTGTCACGCAAACACCGGGATTCCAGCGAGGCTGCATGCCCGATCCCGGCCTCGATTGGCGAGCTGGGGCGTTTGCCGGAGTCGTTCCGCATTGCGCTGAACGAGCATTTGGAATTGATGGTCGCGCAACTGGCGGCCAGCCCTGAAGACACCGACAAGGCTTTGGCCGATGTCGCGTTGATGGTCGGTGGTCTGGCCTTGGCCAGAGCGCTGGGTCCGGGAGATTTATCCGATCGATTGCTGCGCGCCGCCAAGTCGGCGGTGCGTTGACCTGAAGGCAACAAGCCTGAGGAGAGTGCGATGAACGCGTTGAAGTGGGTTCGTGGCGTTAACGGTACCTTGGGCTGGTTTGCACCGAGACTGGTGGCAAGCAAAATGCGTCTGGCGTTCATGACGCCCCGCGCGCTACCGCTGCGCGATTGGGAGCTGCCGCTGTTGGCCAGCTCCGAACGCATCACATTGCGCTTCGGCCTGTCGGCGCTGCGCTGGGGCCAAGGTCCTGCAGTGTTGCTGATGCATGGCTGGGAAGGGCGGCCAACGCAATTCGCCTCGCTGATCAATGCTCTGGTCGATGCCGGCTATACCGTCGTCGCGCTCGATGGCCCGGCCCACGGTCGTTCCCCTGGGCGAGAAGCCAATGTAGTGCTGTTCGCCCGCGCCATGCTTGAAGCCGCTGCCGAATTGCCGCCGCTGCAAGCGGTTATCGGCCATTCCATGGGCGGCGCCAGCGCGATGCTCGCCGTGCAATTGGGGCTGCGCACCGAAACCCTGGTCAGCATCGCCGCACCGTCGCGGATTCTCGGCGTGCTGCGCGGTTTCGCGCGAATGGTCGGCATGCCGCCGCGCGCGCGTTCGGCGTTCATTCGTCAGGTCGAGCAGGACGTCGGCATGCGCGCCGCGACGCTGGACGTGGCCCACTATCAACTGGATATGCCCGGCCTGATCGTGCATGCCGAGGACGACAATTTTGTCTCGGTCAAAGAATCGCAATTGATTCACGAAGCCTGGTTCGACAGCCGCCTGCTGCGCCTCGAAAGCGGCGGCCATCAACGCGTGCTGGCCGACCCTCGAGTGATTGATGGCGTGTTATCACTGCTCGCCGGTCGCAGTCTCCAGGCGCGCCAATCGGCCTGAGCTCCGTTACACTGCCTCGGTTGAATACTTTGACCGGGAGTGGGGCATGGGCTGGGATCGGGCAACGCCGTTTACCATTGATCTGCAAGTAGGCGCCGAAGACATCGACGGGCTCGGGCACGCCAATAACGCGGTGTACGTCACCTGGCTCGAGCGCTGCGCCTGGCGCCATTCGCAGCGCCTCGGCCTGGACCTGGTCGAATACCGGCGTCTGGACCGAGCAATGGCCGTTGTCCGCCACGAAATCGATTATCTGGCCGCCGCCTATGAAGGCGATGAACTGCAACTGGCGACCTGGATCGTCGATTGGGATCAGCGCCTGAAAATGACCCGGCATTTCCAGCTCAAACGCCCCAGCGACAACGCCATCCTGTTGCGCGCGCAGACCACGTTTGTGTGCATCGAACTGTCGACCGGCAAGCCCAAGCGTATGCCGGCGGAATTTATCGAAGGCTATGGCCCGGCGATCCAGATCGCAGAAGCCATGTGAATCTCACCCTGTGGGAGCGAGCCTGCTCGCGAAAGCATCGCGTGAGTTACGCATGCGTCAACTGACAGACCGCCTTCGCGAGCAGGCTCGCTCCCACAGAGATATGTGTAGTTCTGCGGATTTGTGCGATATCCAGTAAACTGCCGCACGTTTTTTTTCAAGTAGTGTTTCCCCATGCAAATTGCTCTGGCGCCCATGGAAGGGTTGGTCGACGACATCCTGCGCGACGTGCTGACCCGCGTTGGCGGCATCGATTGGTGCGTGACCGAATTCATTCGGGTCAACGACCAGTTGCTCACGCCGGCCTATTTCCACAAGTTCGGCCCCGAGCTGCTCAACGGCGCTCGCACCGCGTCCGGCGTGCCGCTGCGCGTGCAATTGCTCGGTTCCGATCCGGTGTGCCTGGCGGAAAACGCGGCGTTGGCCTGCGAGCTTGGCTCGGAAGTGATCGACCTCAACTTCGGCTGCCCGGCCAAGACCGTCAACAAATCCCGTGGCGGCGCCGTGCTGCTCAAGGAGCCGGAGCTGCTCAACCAGATCGTCGAGCATGTCCGTCGCGCCGTACCGACGCACATCCCGGTCACCGCGAAAATGCGCCTGGGTTTCGACAGTCCTGACGGCTCGCTGGTCTGCGCCACGGCACTGGCCGAAGGCGGGGCAGAGCACATCGTCGTACATGCGCGGACGAAACTGGACGGCTACAAACCGCCGGCGCATTGGGAGTGGATCCCGCGTGTGCAGGATGTGGTCAAGGTCCCGGTCTTCGCCAACGGAGACATCTGGAGCGTCGAAGACTGGCGCCGTTGCCGCGAAATCAGCGGCGTCGAAGACATCATGCTCGGTCGGGGGCTGGTCTCCCGCCCGGATCTCGCTCGGCAGATCGCTGCCGCTCGCGCTGGTGAAGAGGTCGTCGAGATGACCTGGGCCGAGCTGATGCCGCTGATTCAGGACTTCTGGCTGCAGGCCAAGGCGCAGATGACCGCGCGCCAATCGCCCGGTCGCCTCAAGCAATGGCTGGCCATGTTGACGCGCAACTACCCGGAAGCCGCCGAGCTTTTCACTGTTCTGCGTCGCGAAACCGAGCCGGATCAAGTCTCGCGCTTGCTCGGATTGCCGCTCGTCGAAGCCGCATAAAAAATCTCAAAATATTCTCTTGAAATCAAAACAGCGGTCCCTATCTAAGGGTTACGCGATGCCGAATTCGGGTCGCGGAGACACAAAACCTTGCTGATAGTTTTCAGGAGATTTGAATCATGAGTACTGCATTTTCTCTCGCGCCACTGTTCCGTTCCTCGGTAGGTTTCGACCGTTTCAACGACCTGTTCGAAACCGCCCTGCGCAACGAGCCAGGCAGCAGCTACCCACCTTACAACGTCGAAAAACACGGTGATGACCAATACCGTATCGTCGTTGCGGCCGCCGGTTTCCAGGAAGAAGACCTGGACCTGCAAGTCGAGAAGGGTGTGCTGACCATCAGTGGCGGCAAGCGTGACACTGACGAGAGCGTCACGTTCTTGCATCAAGGCATCGCCCAGCGAGCCTTCAAGCTGTCGTTCCGTCTGGCCGATCACATCGAGATCAAGGACGCTGCGCTGCGCAACGGCCTGCTGAGCATCGACCTGCTCCGTGTGATCCCGGAAGAAGCGAAAGCCAAGCGCATCCCGATCAATGGAGCGCAGCAGCCGGCGCTGCAGCATTGATTCATGTGCTGACACACAATCGCCCGAATCGGCGATAAGCCGCTGAACGAAAGGCCCCGATACGTCGGGGCCTTTTTTGTGCGCGCAAAGAAAGCCGACGCAACGTTTGCTGCTGGCTTTGTGGCTCTTTACAATCCGCGCCATCAAGGCCAGCCCCCCCCTTAATTCCCGCTGGCCCCGGAGCCTTTGTTCATGGACGAAATGGAACAGCGCTGGCTATACGCGCTTTCTGCGCCTTTGGTCGCCCTCAATCCCGACGCCGATTACACCGCACCCACCTATTGCTTTGACCTCAAACATGTCGATGTCGAAGGTGGTTGGGGCATCACTACGCGCGAACAGCTGTTGGACATGCTGCGTACTGCCGATGACGGCCACGCTACGCAGTTGAACGAAGCCTATCGGCAGTGGCAGAGGTGTCTGCCGTCCGAATGGCAGGCCTTGCTCGCAACACTCGACACTCGCCAGCGAGCTTTCTACGAATTCGCCAGTCGCACATTTGGCGAGTGCGGTTCAGGTGGCATCCGTGCCTGGGACCTTGGTCGCATGGGTTTTCTGCTGCGTTCTGCAGTGCTGCACGGCTGGATTGATCTCACCGAAAGCCTTTGGCTGCATGGTCGCATGGCGGCACGCGCGCGCTACTACTACGACAGTTGGACGAGCTACCTTAACGGCTTTGTCTTCGGCAAAGCCTTCTGGCATTGCCTGGGCAACAAGGATGAAGAGCTGGAGCACGAATATGACCGGCAAGGCGATTACATAGGCACCACCGTGGTCATCAGAAAGCTTGATCGTGATGCGCGCGCGCTGTTCGCACAACTGCCTTGGGACATGCCCTTGTATCCACCCGAGCGGCCTGATTCGCTAGGGGAGTTCGACTGGTCATGAGCTGCTGGATTCGCTTGGGTATCGAGCCCACCAAAGACAACGACGTCATTCGCGGCGCCTATCGCGCACGCTTGCCGCAGCACCATCCGGAAACTGATCCGGAAGGTTTTCAGGCGCTGCGTGAGGCTTATGAGCTGGCATTACGCTTTGCCCGCGAGGAAGCCGTTGAGCCGGATCAACCGGTTGCCGATGAGATCAGTCCTGCCGATCAGACGATGGCCGACTTTGAAGCATTGCTGCTTGATCCAGCGCGTCGCTTCCAACCGGTGGCCTGGCAGGCATTCAACCTTGAGCTGGACCGCCTGCCGCTGGAGGTGCTGGACGAAGTTTGCTGGCCATTGCTGCGCGAGTTGCTCGACGCCGGCCCGATTTCCCATGTCTGCGCCCGTTTGTTGGCCCAGCGCCTGGGCTGGGCGAGCCGCATGCTGGATCTGGATTTCGACAACGCACGGCATGTCGACGAGTTTTTGCAGCGGATCAGCGCGGCGGATCCGTTCGACACCTCGTTGATGAGCCATTGGCCCGCTGTCGCGCAGTTGGAAACTCTCTGGTATGTGCGAACCCTGAATCACCTGCACCGAGAGGCGTCGCTCGACGACTACCGTCATTTCGCCGGCCTGCACACTTGCATCCCCCTGCCTGCTGATGACGGGTTATTGCAACGCCTGGCCATACAGTTCAGTCAGGCTGATATCGCCAACAAAGACTTTCTCGACATTATCAGCGAGCAGCATCGGCTTGCGCCTGAAGATGTCGACTGGCTGTATCTGTTGGCCTGTCAGCGCAGTGCGCTGGGAATGGAAGAGTTGGCACTGCAGGCATGGGTGCGGCTCTGGCGCGAACATCAGCATCCGAAAGCGGCGACGTGGTTACTGGCGTTGTGCGCGCGACATCAGCCTCAGCGCCTGCCGCTGCTGATTCAGGCCTTTGATCGTCTGGAAAACTTCCGCGACTGGTCCGAGGATCTAGGTGATGTCACTCAAGAGTACGGCAGTCCATCACAGCGCCCGGAAACACTCGGGCGTTGGTTCAGGGCCAAGCAGCTCGAGTTGCAGGACATTGCCGGTGCATTTGTCGAATGGCGTGTCAGTGGTGACGAGTTGCCGTTGTTGGCGGCGCTGATCATTGACAGTGATGACCGTCCGTTGCAAACGCTCTACCAGCATGCCTGGGCTTTGCACCGTGGTGATGTGCCATTGCTGCGACGCATCATGCAGGCATCCGAGCCGGGGGATGTGCTCGATCAACTGGTGCTGGAAGGCTTGCAGTATCAGGCCGGGCAGCAGATCTGCTGGTTGACCCGAGCGCCGATTCCTCAGGCCCTGGAAGCGTTTCTGGCCAGCGACTCGGCATCGACACTGCCGTCGGCGCTGGAAAAGGGCGAACCGCTTGAGCTCAGTCTGCTGTGGATGCGCCGTTTGCGTGCTTACGACGCCCGATCGCTGGCGCGGCTTGCCGAAGCGTTCAGTCTCGACAAGCGTGACGAACGGCTTGCGGGGCTCAAGTTGCAAGCGCAACTGGCCGCGCAAGGCATGCTGCTTCCGGCGGTCGATAGCTACTCTGATGTCTGGGAATGGCATCGTCAGGCGATTTACCTGCTGGCCACCCTCGACGATCCGACGCGTTGGCTGGGCGCGCAATCGGGACACTGCGTCGACGCCATGAGCATTGCGCGTGAACACCCCTTGGCCCGTTTGCAGCCGCTGCTCTGTCGCCTGAGTCGCGAGCAGGGCAGCGCCAGTGGCCTGCTCGGCTGGCTGCAAGCGGCGGATCCGGTGCACTCGCTGCTCGCGCGCAAGTTGTTCAGTGTGCATGAGGCGCTCGATAGCACTCGGCTGTTGGGTAATGACCGTTTGTTCGAGTGCATGCGCAGCGACATCGTCAGCTTCAACGAAGATTTGCTCGGGCGCATGCTCTTGGGTGGAGTCCTTTACCACGATCCGTTGCTCACTGCGCAACAGCGTAAATACCTGCTGGAAAGTATCACCGAGGTGGTCAATCCACAGGACTGGTTCGACGGCTTCCGTCACAGTCTGATCAAGGGTGAGCCTGTTCACCCGCCCCGTGAGGCTCTCGCGGAGGAGGGTGTCAGCGACGCCTTTTACCTGGCGCTGGATGTGCTGAAGGATCTGGTGCGTTTTGGCAATCTGGGCTTGCCAAGGCAGAAGGTTCTGTTACGCATGCAGCGGGCCAAGGATGACTCGGAAAATGGACTCGGTTTGCGCTTCGCATTCAGTGCATTGCTGTCGTGGTCTGAGCGTTTGCTGTTAGCCAAGGCAACGACCCGTCCAACCCCCGCCGCTGCGTTCTGGAGCCTGGGTACCCGGCTGGGGCGCGGGGCGTTTATCTGGCAGGTCATTGGCGCGTTGCTGGTGACGCCCGTGGCGGCGTTGCTCAGCGGTACGCCCGTATCCGGCATCGTCGTGTTGCTACTGGGCCTGGCGTTTCTGCTCGGTGCGGTCCTGCGCCGTTTGCATGACATGGGGCGGGGCATTCCGATGTTGCTGATTTTGGTAATGCTGTCGCCGGTATTGCCGTTTCTGCCGCTGATACTGTTCGGTTTTCCCGGAGAGAAGCTGCCCAATCGTTATGGCGTGCCACCGGACAGTGGCGGTGAAGATACCTTGTCCGGTGGTTTGCAGGCGACCTTACGGCGACTTATCGGCTAGAGGCGTAACTCATCCAGAACCTTGTTGAGTTGTGAGCGGTGGCTGGCGATTTCTTCCGATCGCTGGTCGCCCAGCACCGTGGTGAAACTGTCCAGCCAGTCGGCAATCCGCTGGCGTTCTTCGCCCAGACTTTGCGTCCACGCCCGTTCCAGTCGAGCCAGCAGGGTTCGATTGGGCAGAGTGTCGCGGGGGTGAATTTTCAGCGTACTCAAGCGTTCATGACTGGTTTGCCGCGATTGCGCATCGAGTCCGGTCGGGCTGCGGTCAATGCTGTGGCTGTGGCGTTCGCCCGTCCTTGGCAGGGTGACGTCAACTTCGAGCAAACCGTTGATGTCATAACTGAACCGCACATCCAGCGCCTGGATATCATCGCTCGGCGTCAGCGTGACATCGAAAGCATCGATAAAAATGTTGTCGCGTACCCACGGACGTTCGCCCTGATAGACCGCAATACGGATGACTTCCTGTCGTGGAGATGTCGTGTGGTAACGCTCCACCCTTGAGGTCGGGATGATGGTGTTGCGCTCGATGATCGGCGAGAACGCGCCACTGACGCCTTCGCCACGATTGGTCGAAATCCCCAGCGTATACGGACAGACATCCGTCAGAATCAATTCCTCGACCGCACCGTCCCGCGCCTTGCATGCCGCCTGCGTCGCCGCCCCCAGCGCCACGATAGTGTCTGGATCAAGATGCCGATAAGGCAGGCGTCCAAACAACGTGGCGACCATTTGCTGTACCGCCGGCATGCGCGTGGCGCCACCGACCAGCACCAGGCTGTCGAGGTCGCGCGGTTTCAGTCGGGCATCGCGCAGAGCCTGTTCGATTGGCGCGCGCAAGCGGGCCAGCAACGGCTCCCATATTTTCACTGCAGCGGCTTCATCCAGTTCCCATTCGAATGTCTGCTCGGCATGCCGCCAGCTCAACTGCTGTGCGCCTTCGCCGAGTTTGCATTTCAGCTGTTCCAGGGCATCACCGAGGCTGGCCATGGCTTGTGCATCGATCGTTGAGGGTGTGAGTTGCCAGTCTTGCAGACAGGCCTGCAACAGGGCGGCGGTGAAGTCTTCGCCGCCGAGAAAGTTGTCGCCAGTGGAGGCATGCACTTCAATCAGCGGCAATGCGTATTCGAGCACGGTGACGTCGAATGTGCCGCCGCCGAGATCGAAAATCAGCGTGCGTTCGAACTTCTGTTCGTGCAGGCCGTACGCCATGGCGGCAGCGGTCGGTTCGTTGATCAGGCGCGTCACGGACAGCCCGGCCAGTTCGGCGGCGAACAAGGTACGCTTGCGCTGCTCGTCACTGAAATATGCCGGTACGGAAATGACCGCTTCTGTGACCGCCTGGCCGAGAAAGGCTTCCGCGTCTTGCTTGAGGGAGCCAAGCACCAGCGCCGACAACTCTTCCGGGCTGAACTGGCGAGAGCCGAGCTGGATTTGCCTGTCGCTGCCCATGAAGCGCTTGAACGCGGCGGCAGTGCGTTCCGGGTGCGTGGTCAGGCGGGCGCGGGCGGCTTTGCCGACCAGAATCGTGTCGTCTTCATCAAGGCTGACCACCGACGGTGTCAGCACATCGCCGAGGGCGTTAGGGATCAGTTCGGCGCGGCCTTCACGCCAGACGGCGATCAGGCTGTTGGTGGTGCCAAGGTCGATGCCCAGCAGAGCCGGGCGGGGAAGGGATGCATCCTGCATGGTTGATCTCGAAGCGGCGCAAAAAACGCGACCCTACAGGCTGACGCAAACCGTGGCAATTGTTGCTCTGTTGCCAGTCTGTGCGACCGCTGATTCAGGGCAGCAGTTTTTTCAGATCCTCCAACCCCACCGGCCGGCTGTGCAGATAGCCCTGATACAAATGGCATTCCAGCCCCTGTAAAAACGCCAGTTGCGCGGGCGTCTCCACGCCTTCGGCAATGACTTCCAGCTCAAGGCTGCGCGCCATCGCAACAATTGCGCGGATGATCTCTGCGACATTGGAGTCAGTGGTTGCATCGCGGATGAACGACTGGTCGATCTTCAGGGTGTCTACCGGTAGCCGCTTCAAATACGTCAGCGATGAATAACCGGTGCCGAAATCGTCCATGGCGAAGCTCACGCCGAGCTTTTTCAGGCGGCGCATTTTGCTGATGGTGTCTTCCAGATTCTGGATGACGATGCCTTCGGTGATTTCCAGTTTCAGCAGCGAGCAGGGCAGGCCGTGGCTGGTCATGCTGTGTTCGATGCGTTCGACGAAATCGTTCTGGCGGAACTGTCTCGGGCTGATGTTCACGCACAGGCTGAAATTCAGCGGGTCGACGAGTTTCAGTGCGATCAATTGTTTGAAGGCGTTGCAGGCTTCATCGAGGATCCAGGTGCCGACTTCGAGAATCAGGCCGCTATCTTCCAGCACCTTGATGAACTCGGTAGGCGATTGCGCGCCAAGTTCAGGATGGTTCCAGCGTACCAGGGCTTCGGCGCCGATGATGCGGTTGTCGCGGGCATCGACTTGCGGCTGGAAGTGCACGTTGAACTCGCCGCGCGACAGCGCCAAGCGTAGGTCGGTCTCCATGCGCAGGCGTTCGCTGGCCGCTTTCTGCATGGTGTTGTGATACATCTGCGTGGTATTGCGCCCGGAATCCTTGGCCCGGTACAGGGCGATGTCGGCGCGTTTGAGCAGGTCGGTCGGGGTCGAACCGTGATCGGGAATCAGCGCCACGCCAATGCTCGGCGTCACTTGCAGGCGCTGGCCATCGAGGAACATCGGCTCCGAAAGCAATTCGCGAATGGTGTCGGCCAGCGCGCGCACTTGTTCGCTGACTTCACTGCGCGAACCTTCGAGGCCGCTGAGCAACACCACGAACTCATCGCCACCGAGGCGAGCTACCGTGTCTTCCATGCGCACGCTGGCTTCGAGCCGCGCGGTGATGATTTTCAGCACGGTGTCGCCGACCGGGTGACCGAGGGAATCGTTGATGTGCTTGAAGTGGTCGAGGTCGAGAAACAGCAAGGCGCCGCGCAGATTGTGGCGCTTGAGCAGGGCGATCTGCTGACTCAGGCGATCCATCAGCAGGGCGCGGTTGGGCAGGTTGGTCAGCGGGTCGTGATAGGCCAGGTGACGAATCTGCGCTTCGGCGTTCTTCAACAGGCTGACATCGCGCGCGGTCAGCAGCAGGCACGCGGTTTCATTGAGGGTGATCGGCTCGACCGAGACCTCAACGGTGAGCAACTCGCCGCGCTTGTTGCGCCCGAGCATTTCCTGATGATGCACGCGGCCCTTGATCTGCAACTCGGCGAGTAGGGTCGAGCGTTGTTTCTCTTCGGCCCAGATCCCCACCTGATAAACGGTTTTGCCCACCACTTCGTCGGCGCGATAGCCGGTGAGGCGACAGAAGCCGTCGTTGACCTCCAGATAACGCCCGGTGTCGCGCTCGGTGATGGTGATGGCGTCGGGGCTGGAGTGAAACGCCTTGGCGAATTTTTCTTCGCTGGCCTTCAGCGCTGCTTCCGAGCGTTGTTGCTGGGTGATGTCGCGCAGGGTGGTGACGATGCACGGCTGGTCGCCGACGCTGATCTGCCGGCTGGAAATCACGCAGGTCAGCGACTGGCCGTCCTTGTGCTGGACGAGAATGGCCACGTTGCTCAGGCCTTGTTCGCGAATCACCCGTTCGATGCGTTGCAGGCTCTTTGCCGAGGCGTCCCACAGGCCGATTTCTTCGGCGGTGTGGCCAATCACATCGGCGGCGCTCCAGCCAAAGGTCTGGCTGAAGCTCGAATTGATTTCGATGAATTCCCCGGTTTCCTGGCGCGTGACGCAGATCGGATCGGGGCTGACCTGAAACAGCGTGGCGAATTTCTCTTCCGAGGCGACCAGCCGCTGCTCGCGCTCGACCTGATCGGTGATGTCCAGCAACGTGCCGGCCATGCGCAGCGGCGCGCCGTTGTCGTCGCGATAGAGACGCGCGCGGCTTTCCAGATAGCGCGAGCTGCCGTCGGGCAATTGCACGCGGTAGGTCAGTTGATAATTGCCGGCCGGACCTTCGCGCAGGCTGCGGTAGGCGTCGCGCATGCTGTCGCGCTCCTCGCCCGGCACGCCTTCGAAAAACTCCTCGAATGATTCATGAAATGGAATCGGCTCCAGCCCGTGCAATTGCGCAGCGCGCGCCGAGCCGTAGAGCATGCCGCTGGGGATGTGCCAGTCCCAGGTGCCGAGTTGCGCCGAATCCAGCGCCAGGTCGAGGCGTTCCTGGCTGTCCTTCAAGGCCAGTTCGGCGGCTTTGCGTTCGGTGGTGTCGAGGAAGGTGCTGAGCAGATAGGGCTGGCCTTCGAGCTCGACCTTCTGCGCGCTGAGGATGCCGTCGTGCACCTGGCCATTGCTGGCGCGGAACTGCACTTCCATGCTGATCAGCTCGCCCTTGGCTTTGGTTTTCTTCACCAGTTCGGCGCGTTGCTCGGGATGCACCCACAGGCCCAGTTCCAGGGTGGTGCGGCCGATTGCGCTTTGCACCGGCCAGCCGAACAGGCTTTCGAAATACTGGTTGGCCTCGCTGATCAGACCGTCATCCTGACGGGTCAGCAGAACCATGTTCGGGCACAGGTGGAAAAGTGTCGCGAAACGTTTCTCCGAGCTGCTCAGGGCCTGCTCGCGCTGGCGTTGGTGGGTGATTTCGCGAATCACCCCGATCATTCGGGGCCGGCCGTTCTTGTCTGGCAGCAGGCTGCCGCTGATCTCCAGCCAGTGCAGGCTGCCGTCGGGCCAGCGAATACGGTGATGCATCGCCTGCTCCAGCGGGGCGCCGGCGATCACCGCGTGGAAAGCACGCACGGTTTTCGCACGGTCTTCCGGCGGCAACAGGTCGAGGTATTCCAAATCGGCGGGTAATGGCTGCCGTGGATCGAAACCGAACAATGCCTGAGTGCCCCGCGACCAGCTGATCTGCCCGCGCTCAATGTCCCAATACCAGGCACCGAGCCGCGCGCCGTTGAGCGCGGCGAGCAATTGCGGCGCGCTTTCCCAGCTCTGCTCGGAATGGCGCGGATCGACAGCCTGGATTCGCGGCATCGGCGGAGTTCGGTCAACAGATTTCGGCATTGTCAGCGGGCCTTGAGCTGAGTGGCGTGAGGCACAGGAGCGGCTCTATAGGAGTAGCACAAGTCAGGCCGGGATCCCTGGCCGATCGATTTGTGCATCCAGCAGGGCCATGAAGGCGCGTGCTGCATTCGATAGCGTCCGTTCGGTGTGCAAGATATAGCCTAGCTGGCGAGTGAGCTGTATGCCCGGCAATGCGATGCTTGCCACTTGTTCGTCGAGCATCGTGCGCGGCAGCACGCTCCAGGCCAGGCCGATGGAGACCATCATCTTGATGGTTTCCAGATAGTTGGTGCTCATGGCGATGTTCGGCGTCAGGCCCTGGGCTTCGAACAAACGCTGGACGATGTGGTGGGTAAACGTGTTGCCGCCGGGGAAAACCGCCGGATGACCGGCGATGTCCGCCAGACTGACGGCGCCGTTGTTGATCAGCGAATGCTCCGGGGCGACGACGAAATCCAGCGGGTCGTCCCACACCGGCGTGGCTTTGACCAGGGTGTGCGGCTCTGGCGCGAGGGTGATGACCGCCAGTTCTGCGCGGCCGTGGAGAATTTCCTCGTAGGCCACTTCCGAATCAAGGAACTGAATATCCAGCGCAACCTGTGGGTAGCGGCGGGTGAACTCCCTTAATAGAGGCGGCAAGCGGTGCAGGCCGATGTGGTGACTGGTGGCCAGCGTAAGGCGGCCGCTGACTTCACCGGTCAGGTTGGTCAGGGCGCGGCGGGTGTCGTCGAGCACATTGAGAATCTGATAGGCCCTTGGCAGCAGGGCGCGACCCGCCTCGGTCAGACCGACTTCGCGACCCAGTCGATCAAACAGGCGTACCTTCAATTGCTGCTCAAGCCCGGCGATGCGCTTGCTGATCGCCGGTTGTGTCAGATGAAGGCGTTCGCCGGCGCCGGAGAAGCTGCCGGTCTCGGCGATGGCAATAAAAGCATTCAGGTTAGCCAGATCCATGTCGCATTCCAGTTGGTTATCCAAAGCATAAAAAATATGAATTTGAGTTATTTAATCTAACCCCATAGGATCGGCCTCACAAGCCAAAGGGTTATTGATAAGCCCAGGGCATAGAAACAAGCTGATGAGGAACCGTCTGATGGCCGGCAAAACGCTCTACGACAAGCTCTGGGATTCGCATTTGGTCAAGCAGCGCGACGATGGCTCGGCGCTGATCTACATCGATCGTCACATCATCCACGAAGTGACTTCGCCGCAAGCCTTCGAAGGCTTGCGTCTGGCCGGGCGCAAGCCTTGGCGCATCGATGCCAACATCGCGACCCCGGACCACAACGTACCGACCACTCCGGAGCGCAAGGGCGGGATCGAAGCCATTGCCGACCAGGTCTCGCGTTTGCAGGTGCAGACCCTCGACGACAACTGCGATGAATACGGCATCGTCGAATTCAAGATGAACGACGTGCGTCAGGGCATCGTTCACGTGATCAGCCCGGAGCAGGGCGCGACCCTGCCGGGCATGACCGTGGTTTGCGGCGACTCGCACACCTCGACCCATGGCGCATTCGGCGCGTTGGCCCACGGCATCGGCACATCCGAGGTCGAGCACGTGCTCGCCACGCAGTGCCTGGTGGCCAAGAAAATGAAAAACATGCTGGTGCGCGTCGAAGGCCAATTGCCGTTCGGCGTGACCGCCAAGGACATCGTCCTTGCGGTGATCGGCAAGATCGGCACCGCCGGCGGTAACGGCCACGCCATCGAATTTGCCGGCAGCGCGATCCGCGATCTGTCCGTCGAAGGCCGCATGACCATCTGCAACATGTCCATCGAAGCCGGCGCCCGCGTGGGCCTGGTGGCGGCAGATCAGAAGACCATCGACTACGTCAAAGGTCGTCCATTCGCGCCGAAGGGCGAGCAGTGGGACATGGCCGTCGAAGCCTGGAAAGACCTGGTCTCCGACGCCGATGCCAAATTCGACACCGTGGTCGAGTTGGACGCCGCGCAGATCAAGCCGCAAGTCAGCTGGGGCACTTCGCCTGAGATGGTTTTGGCCGTGGATCAGAACGTGCCGGACCCGGCCAAGGAAATGGATCTGGTCAAGCGTGACTCGATCGTTCGCGCCTTGAAATACATGGGTCTGACCGCCAATCAGGCGATCACCGACATTCAGCTTGATCGCGTATTCATCGGTTCCTGCACCAACTCGCGCATCGAAGACTTGCGCGCTGCTGCGGTGATCGCCAAGGGCCGCAAGGTGGCCTCGACCATCAAGCAGGCGATCGTCGTGCCGGGCTCGGGTCTGGTCAAGGCGCAGGCTGAAGCCGAAGGGCTGGACAAGATTTTCCTCGAGGCCGGTTTCGAATGGCGCGAGCCGGGTTGCTCCATGTGCCTGGCGATGAACCCGGACCGTTTGGAGTCCGGCGAGCATTGCGCCTCGACTTCCAACCGTAATTTCGAAGGCCGTCAGGGCGCCGGTGGCCGTACCCACCTGGTCAGCCCGGCCATGGCGGCGGCGGCAGCGGTGAACGGCCGTTTCATCGACGTTCGTGAATTGATCCAAGGAGCACAGTAAAGATGAAGGCATTTACTCAGCACACTGGTCTTGTCGCGCCTCTGGATCGTGCCAACGTCGACACCGATCAGATCATTCCCAAGCAGTTCTTGAAGTCGATCAAGCGCACCGGTTTCGGTCCGAACCTGTTCGACGAGTGGCGTTATCTGGATGTCGGCCAGCCGTATCAGGACAACTCCAAGCGCCCGTTGAACAAGGATTTCGTCCTCAACGCCGAGCGTTATCAGGGTGCCAGCGTATTGCTCGCCCGCGAGAACTTCGGCTGCGGCTCGAGCCGTGAACACGCGCCGTGGGCGCTGGAAGAGTACGGTTTCCGCAGCATCATCGCGCCGAGTTACGCCGACATCTTCTTCAACAACAGTTTCAAGAACGGCCTGCTGCCGATCATTCTCAGCGATGCAGAAGTTGATGAACTGTTTAAGCAAGTTGAAGCCGAGCCGGGTTATCAATTGCAGATCGACTTGCAGGCGCAGACCGTGACCCGCCCGGATGGCAAGGTGTACAGCTTCGAGATCGATGCGTTCCGCAAGCACTGCCTGCTCAACGGTCTGGACGATATCGGCCTGACCTTGCAGGACGGCGATGCGATTGCGACGTTCGAAGCCAAGCATCGGGTTAGTCAGCCGTGGTTGTTTCGCGACGCTTGATTCGGGATTGATGTAGTCAGGGCGGGCCTCTTCGCGAGCAGGCTCGCTCCCACCTTGGAATGCATTCCCCTGTGGGAGCGAGCCTGCTCGCGAAGACGGCAGCGCAAACAACATAGATACCAGGATGTGCCCATGACCAGCACCGCCCAACACACTCAGGTCGTACAAAAGCAATTCGGTGAACAGGCCGCCGCCTACCTGAGCAGCGCCGTTCACGCTCAAGGCACCGAATTCGCATTGCTACAGGCTGAGCTGGCCGGGCAGGGCGAGGCTCGTTTGCTGGACTTGGGTTGCGGCGCAGGCCATGTCAGTTTCCATGTCGCTCCATTGGTCAAGGAGGTGGTGGCTTACGACCTGTCGCAGCAAATGCTTGATGTGGTTGCCGGCGCTGCCGTCGATCGCGGCTTGAGCAATATCATTACCGTCAACGGTGCTGCCGAGCGCTTGCCGTTCGCCGATGGCGAGTTCGATTTTGTGTTCAGCCGCTATTCGGCGCATCACTGGAGCGACCTCGGTCTGGCCTTGCGCGAAGTGCGCCGGGTGCTGAAGCCGGGCGGGGTGGCGGCTTTCGTTGACGTGTTGTCACCGGGCAGTGCGTTGTTCGACACTTACCTGCAAAGCGTCGAAGTGCTGCGCGACACCAGCCATGTCCGCGACTACTCCGCCGCCGAGTGGCTGCGCCAGGTCAGCGAGGCTGGTCTGCATGTGCGCAGTACCACCCGGCAGCGCCTGCGTCTGGAGTACAGCAGCTGGGTCGAGCGCATGCGCACACCTGACGTGATGCGCGCGGCGATCCGCCAGTTGCAGCAGTCGATGGGCAACGAAGTGCGTGAGTATTTTGAGATAGATGCCGACGGCTCGTTCAGTACCGATGTGATCGTACTGATGGCCGAGCGATAGGAATTTTTCCCGGCGCGCCGTTCACTGGCGCACCGCTTGAAGACACGAGGAAAGCATGAGCAAGCAGATTCTGATTCTCCCGGGTGACGGTATTGGTCCGGAAATCATGGCCGAAGCGGTCAAGGTACTGGAATTGGCCAATGACAAGTACAGCCTGGGCTTCGAGCTGAGCCACGACGTGATCGGCGGCGCGGCCATCGACAAGCATGGCGTGCCGCTGGCCGACGAAACCCTTGATCGCGCCCGCGCTGCCGACGCCGTGCTGCTGGGCGCGGTCGGTGGCCCGAAATGGGACACCATCGAGCGTGACATCCGCCCTGAGCGCGGTCTGCTGAAAATCCGCGCGCAACTGGGCCTGTTCGGCAACCTGCGCCCGGCGATCCTCTATCCGCAACTGGCCGACGCGTCGAGCCTGAAACCGGAAATCGTTGCCGGTCTGGACATCCTCATCGTCCGTGAGCTGACCGGCGGCATTTATTTCGGCGCGCCGCGTGGCACCCGTACGCTGGACAACGGCGAGCGTCAGTCCTACGACACGCTGCCGTACAGCGAAAGCGAAATCCGCCGCATCGCCCGTGTCGGTTTCGACATGGCCATGGTTCGTGGCAAGAAGCTCTGCTCGGTGGACAAGGCCAACGTCCTGGCATCCAGCCAGTTGTGGCGCGAAGTGGTCGAGCAAGTGGCCAAGGATTACCCGGAAGTCGAACTGAGCCACATGTACGTCGATAACGCCGCCATGCAGTTGGTGCGCGCACCCAAGCAGTTCGACGTGATCGTCACCGACAACATGTTCGGCGACATCCTCTCCGACGAAGCGTCGATGCTCACCGGCTCGATCGGCATGCTGCCTTCGGCCTCCCTGGACTCCAATAACAAGGGCATGTACGAGCCGTGCCACGGTTCGGCCCCGGACATTGCCGGTAAAGGCATTGCCAACCCGCTGGCGACGATCCTGTCGGTATCGATGATGCTGCGTTACAGCTTCAATCTGCACGACGCTGCCGATGCCATCGAAAAAGCCGTCAGTGTCGTGCTCGATCAGGGCTTGCGCACCGGCGACATCCACTCGGCCGGTTGTACCAAAGTCGGTACGCAGGAAATGGGCGACGCAGTAGTCGCCGCGCTGCGGAATCTGTAATCTCTCGGGCCCGCTGCGAAATTCAATACAAAGCAGCGGCCCACTTTTCAAGAAGGTGTAGTTGCGATGAAACGTGTAGGTCTGATCGGTTGGCGCGGGATGGTCGGTTCCGTGCTCATGCAGCGGATGCTGGAAGAGCAGGATTTCGATCTTATCGAGCCGGTGTTTTTCACCACGTCCAATGTCGGTGGCCAAGGCCCGTCCGTGGGCAAGGACATTGCTCCGCTCAAGGACGCTTACAGCATTGACGAGCTGAAGACCCTCGACGTGATCCTGACCTGCCAGGGCGGCGACTACACCAGCGAAGTATTCCCCAAGCTGCGCGAAGCCGGCTGGCAGGGTTACTGGATCGACGCGGCGTCGAGCCTGCGCATGAACGATGACGCGGTGATCATTCTCGACCCGGTCAACCGCAAGGTCATCGACCAGCAGCTGGACGCGGGCACCAAGAACTACATTGGCGGCAACTGCACCGTCAGCCTGATGCTGATGGGTCTGGGCGGTCTGTTCGAGGCCGGTCTGGTCGAGTGGATGAGCGCCATGACCTATCAGGCGGCCTCCGGTGCCGGCGCGCAGAACATGCGTGAACTGATCAAGCAGATGGGCGCGACCCACGCCGCTGTCGCCGATCAACTGGCCGATCCGGCCAGCGCGATCCTCGACATCGACCGTCGCGTGGCCGAAGCCATGCGCAGCGACGCGTACCCGACCGAAAACTTCGGCGTACCGCTGGCCGGCAGCCTGATCCCGTGGATCGACAAGGAACTGCCGAACGGCCAGAGCCGCGAAGAGTGGAAGGCCCAGGCCGAGACCAACAAGATCCTCGGTCGCTTCAAGAGCCCGATCCCGGTCGACGGCATCTGCGTGCGCATCGGCGCCATGCGCTGCCACAGCCAGGCGCTGACCATCAAGCTGAACAAAGACGTACCGATCGCCGATATCGAAGGGCTGATCAGCCAGCACAACCCTTGGGTCAAGCTGGTACCGAACAACCGCGAGATCAGCATGCAGGAGCTGAGCCCGACCAAGGTCACCGGCACCCTGAATGTACCGGTCGGTCGTCTGCGCAAGCTGAACATGGGTTCGCAATTCGTCGGCGCCTTCACCGTCGGCGACCAACTGCTGTGGGGCGCGGCCGAACCGCTGCGCCGCATGCTGCGGATCCTGCTGGAGCGTTGATCGCTTGAAGCATTGAAGAAGCCCGTGCCTTGTGAGAGGTGCGGGTTTTTTTATGCCAAGGATTTCTCCGGTGTCTGTACTGCCTTTTTCGCGAGCAGGCTCGCTCCCACATTGAAATGCGGTCCCTGTGGGAGCGAGCCTGCTCGCGAAAGGGCCGGTCCAGCCGCCGCAAATCCTGCAGAAATTGCCTGCGCGCCACCCACCCGGTAAAGTGCCGCTCCCCCCGTTTTGCCAGAGGTAGCTCCATGACCCAGACTTTCGATATCGCCGTTATCGGCGCCACCGGTACTGTCGGCGAAACCCTCGTACAGATTCTCGAAGAACGCGACTTCCCGGTCGGCAACCTGCACCTGCTGGCCAGCAGTGAATCGGCCGGCAGCTCGGTGCTTTTCCGCAACAAAAACGTACGCGTGCGCGAGGTCGACGAGTTCGATTTCAGCAAGGTCAGACTGGTGTTCTTCGCCGCCGGCGCTGCTGTGTCGCTGAGCTACGCCGCTCGCGCCCATGCTGCCGGTTGCTCGTTGATCGACTTGTCCGGCGCCTTGCCCACCGATCAGGCGCCACAAGTGGTGCCCGAGGCCAATGCCGATATTCTCGCCAGTCTGAAAAGCCCATTCCAGGTCAGCAGCCCAAGCCCGTCTGCGACGACGCTTGCGGTGGTGCTGGCGCCGTTGCTCGATCTGCTCGATCTGCAATACGTCAACGTCACCGCCAATCTGGCCGTTTCGGCACAAGGCCGCGAGGCAGTCACCGAGCTCGCGCGGCAGACCGCCGAGCTGCTCAACATGCGCCCGCTGGAGCCGACGTTCTTTGATCGGCAGATGGCGTTCAACCTGCTGGCACAAGTCGGTACGCCTGATGCGCAGGGCCACACGCTGCTGGAAAAACGATTGGTTCGAGAGCTGCGCCAGGTTCTGGCAAAACCTTTATTGAAGATTTCTGCCACTTGCGTTCAAGCCCCGGTGTTTTTTGGCGATAGCTTTAGCGTGACCTTGCAGTCAGGCAGCGCTGTTGACCTGGAAAAGGTCAACGCAGCGCTTGAGGCTGCACCGGGCATCGAGCTGGTCGAGGCCGGTGATTATCCGACCGCGGTCGGCGATGCGGTGGGGCAGGACGTGGTCTACGTAGGCCGCGTGCGGACGGGCGTCGACGACCCGGCGGAACTAAATCTTTGGCTGACGTCAGATAACGTACGCAAAGGCGCGGCGCTCAACGCCGTGCAACTGGCTGAGTTGTTGATAAAAGACCTGCTGTAAAAGATACTTGGCAACAATTTGTCGACTGATTCTAGGTGAGCGCTATGCTTGCCCGAAGCGCGTCGATGACGAGTCACCCTCCGGGACTTTCCGGGGCAGCACCGAAATGATCGCGCGCGGCGACCCCCGTCGTCGCGCGCAATGCCTTACGGCAGCGGTATTCAAAAGCTTCTCGCTGGCCGAGGAACGTTCAAACAAAGGATGAGGCTATGGTTCAAGTTCGCAAACTGGTGTTAGCAATAGCGGCCGCCTCGGCGCTGTCCTCCGGTATGGCGCATGCCCTCGGGCTCGGGGAGCTGACCCTGAAGTCGACCCTGAACCAGCCGTTGGTGGCTGAAATCGAGCTGCTCGACGTCAAGGATCTCACCGCTGCCGAAGTGGTGCCGAGCCTGGCTTCCCCTGAAGATTTCGCCAAGGCCGGCGTCGACCGTCAGGCTTTTCTCAATGACCTGACGTTCACCCCGGTGCTCAACGCCAACGGCAAAAGCGTGTTGCGCGTGACCTCGAGCCAACCGCTGTCGGAACCGATGGTGAAGTTCCTCGTGCAGGTGATGTGGCCCAATGGCCGCTTGTTGCGTGATTACAGCGTGCTGCTCGATCCGTCGAAATTCTCGCCGCAGACCGCAGACGCCGCCGCGCAACCGGCGCCGTCGCAGACCATCACCGCGCCAACCACTGGCGCCACCCATCGCAATCAATACACCACCACGCCGCGCGACACCCTGTGGGAAATCGCCGCGAAGGCGCGCAACGGTGGCTCGGTGCAGCAGACCATGCTGGCGATTCAGGCGCTCAATCCGAATGCCTTTATCGACGGCAACATCAACCGTCTGAAAACCGGCCAGGTGCTGCGTCTGCCTGACCCGGTACAAAGCACAGCGCTGCCGCAGTCGGCTGCCATCGCTGAAGTGGCGGCGCAGAACGAAGCCTGGCGTCAGGGCCGGCGTTATGTGGGCAAGCCTGGCACCGGTCAACAGCAGCTGGATGCGACCAATCGTGGCCGTGGCAATACCGGTGCAGCGGCCAACACCCAGGACAATCTGAGCCTGGTCTCGGCGGAAAGCGCCAAGCCCGGTGCGAAAGGCCCGGCCGGCGACGCCAAGGCGCTGAGCAACAAACTGGCAATTACTCAGGAAAACCTCGACACGACCCGCCGTGACAACGAGGAACTGAAAAGCCGCATGGCTGATCTGCAGAGCCAGCTGGACAAGCTGCAAAAGCTGATCGAGCTGAAGAACAATCAACTGGCGAAGATGCAGGCCGACGGCGCCGGCGCTGCGCCTGGCGCCACTGCTGCTGTGCCGCCGGTGCCGGCGATCACTGCCGAACTGGCCGCAACACCGCCAGCCACCCCGGCCGACGCCGCAGCGGCTTCACCGACTCCAGAGTCGGCCATCGCGCCGCCAGCGGAAACCCCGGTTGAGCCGGTCGTCGAGCCGGTGGTCGAAACCACGCCTGCTGCCGCCGATGACGACAAAGCCTTCAATGAACTGCTGACCAATCCGATTCTGCTCGGCCTGATCGGCGGCGGTGCGGTGGTTCTGCTGCTTCTGCTGTTGCTGCTGGCGCGCCGTCGCAAAGCCCAGCAGGAAGCCGAAAAGCACCTGCGCATGGCCCGCGCTCTGGCTGAAGAGCAAGAGTTCTCCGCTGAGCAGGATCTGCCGGAAAGCAGCTTCTCCGGCCTGGAAACCCCGGCAGCCAGCGTCAAGCTCAACACGCCAGCTCCGGCACCTGCGCCAGCCCCTGCACCGGTCGTCACTCCGGTGGTGATGGCTGCGCCGATTGCCGCACCACTGGTGGCCCCGGCCGGCGAACGCTCTGATGATGTGCTCGACAAAGCGCAATCGCACATCAATGCCGGCCGCCTTAATCAGGCCGCTGCGCTGCTGGAAGAGGGCGTCAGCCTTGAGCCGGAACGCAGCGATCTGCGCCTGAAGCTGATGGAAGTCTACGGTCAGCAGGGCGACCGCGATGCGTTCGTTGCGCAAGAGCGTCAACTGGTGGCCAATGGCGATAACTTCGCCAAGGTCGAAGCGCTGAAAAGCCGCTTCCCGGCCATGGCTGTGGTCGCTGCCGGTGGGCTGGCAGCTGCCGCCGTCGCTGCCGAACTGGATGCGCAGTACGTCAAGGAACTGCTGCAAGACGAGCCGCAAGCGCCAGAGGCTGCCGCTGACGACCTCGACACCGCGTTCGATTTGAGCCTGGACGACCTCGACAACATCACCCCGGTCGATCCTGCGCCAGCGGTCGAGCCAGAAGCGCCTGTCGAGCTAGACGCGTTTCCGGCCGAAGACGATCTGAGCTTCGCTTCGGTGCTGCAAGAGCAGACCGAGATGAAAGACAATCTCGACGATCTGTCGGACTTCGATCTGGACATGGATCTGGGCGCCGAACCATCGCCGGCCACGTTGGCTGAAGATGACTTCCTGCTGGATCTGGACGACGGCGTGAAGGACTTGCCACCGGTCGAGACGCCGGTAGTTGCTGACGTGCCGCAGGACGATCTGGAACTCCCAGCCGATTTCGACCTGTCGCTGGCCGACGAAATGGACACCAACCCAGCCGCCGAGCCGGACGCCTTCGCGGCCGAGCTCGACGACGTCAATGCCGAGCTGGATCGCCTGTCGCAAAGCATGGCTGAACCGAGCTTCACCGAAGCGGACGCAGCGTTGGGTGATGACCTGGGTGAAGATGATTTCGACTTTCTCGCCGGCACAGACGAAGCAGCGACCAAACTCGATCTGGCCCAGGCTTACATCGACATGGGCGACGCTGACGGTGCGCGTGACATCCTCAACGAAGTGTTGACCGAGGGTGACGAGAAGCAGCGGGGCGAGGCCAAGGAAATGCTTTCCAACCTGGCGTAAGTTCAGCGGTAAACAACAAGCGGCAGCCCGGTGGGGCTGCCGTTTTTGTTTGTGCCGGATTCGGCGGTGTTTGATCGATTGCTTTCGCGAGCAGGCTCGCTCCCACAGGGGGGCGCATTGCAAATGTGGGAGCGAGCCTGCTCGCGAAGGGGGCGGTACTGCCGATAGAGAACTCTGGCATCCCCAGCCCACCGCCTTATAATGCCCGCCTTTGCAAATCAGCAGGCTGTCCCACCTTGGCAAACATAGATAACCCGGTCGCCGAAATGGCGCCCGACGGCTTTTACCGCGTCGCGCTGGGCGTTGAGTACAAAGGCTCGCGCTACAGCGGCTGGCAACGGCAGCTGACCGGAGTGGCGACGGTGCAGGAAGAGCTTGAAAAAGCCCTGTCGAAAGTCGCCAATTCGCCGGTTTCCCTGCAATGCGCCGGGCGTACCGATGCCGGCGTGCATGCCTGCGGCCAAGTGGTGCACTTTGACACCCAGGTTGATCGCTCGCTGAAAGCCTGGGTCATGGGCGCCAATATCAATCTGCCCCACGACATCAGCGTCAGTTGGGCCAGGGTCATGCCGGCGCATTTTCATGCGCGCTTCAAAGCCATTGCCCGGCGTTATCGCTATGTGATCTACAACGATCAGATCCGCCCGGCGCACCTCAATGAAGAAATCACCTGGAATCACCGTCCGCTCGACGCCGAGCGCATGGCCGAGGCCGCGCAGTACCTGATTGGTACCCACGATTTCAGCGCGTTCCGGGCCGGTCAGTGCCAGGCAAAGTCGCCGATCAAGAAGATGCATCACCTGCGCGTGACCCGTCACGGCAAGATGATCGTGCTCGACATTCGGGCCAATGCCTTCCTGCATCACATGGTGCGCAATATCGCTGGTGTGCTGATGACCATCGGTGCCGGTGAGCGTCCGGTGGAGTGGATGAAGGAAGTGCTGGAAAGTCGCGAGCGTCGCTCCGGCGGGGTCACGGCGCATCCCTACGGGTTGTATCTGGTGCAGGTCGAGTACCACGACGAATTTCCGTTGCCCGAGCGCTTTATCGGGCCACATTTCCTTACGGGTTTCTCCGAACTTGACGGCTGACGCCCTCGAACGCTTTTGTTACCATCCGGGACGTTTTCGGATTTTGCCTTGAGGTTTTCCTGACATGTCAGCCGTTCGCAGCAAGATCTGCGGCATTACCCGCATCGAAGATGCGCTGGCCGCCGTCGAAGCCGGTGCCGACGCGATCGGCCTGGTGTTTTACGCCAAGAGTCCGCGAGCGGTGAACGTGCAGCAGGCGCGGGCGATCATCAAGGCGCTGCCGCCGTTCGTTACCACCGTGGGGCTGTTCGTCAATGCCAGCCGTTGCGAGCTCGGAGAAATCCTCGATGCGGTGCAGCTGGATCTGCTGCAGTTCCATGGCGACGAAAGTGCGGAGGAGTGTGAAGGCTGGCATCGTCCGTACATCAAAGCGCTGCGGGTCAAGGCCGGCGATGATATTGCCGCTGCTTGCGATGCCTTTCCCGGCGCCAGTGGCGTACTGCTCGACACCTATGTCGAAGGGGTGCCCGGTGGAACCGGCGAGGCGTTTGACTGGTCACTGATTCCGCAACACTTGAGCAAGCCGCTGATTCTGGCCGGCGGCCTGACGCCGGAGAACGTTGCCGACGCGGTAGCACGGGTCAAGCCCTACGCGGTGGATGTCAGCGGCGGGGTAGAAGCGAGCAAAGGCATCAAGGATCACCACAAGATTCGCGCATTCATCAACGCGGTGCGCGGCAATACATCGTCGATGTGACGGCTGGCAGTCTGCCGCCGTCCATCAATGCACTTGCACAAAGCAGGCGCGGCTGAGGGTTGCTGAATCGTCGCAGGTCATGTTTCGCGCTGACCGCCACTGTTCGGCAACCATCGCCACACACATGAATTTAGCTCAAGGGCATACGCGGGGCTGCGAACCAGAGCGTTCGGGCCGCCGGTACTGGAGAAAGAAAGCATGAGCAACTGGTTAGTAGACAAACTGATCCCTTCGATCATGCGCTCGGAGGTCAAGAAGAGCTCGGTGCCTGAAGGTCTGTGGCACAAATGCCCATCCTGCGAGGCGGTGTTGTACCGTCCGGAACTGGAAAAGACCCTGGACGTTTGCCCCAAGTGCAACCACCACATGCGCATCGGCGCACGTGCCCGCATCGACATCTTCCTCGACCCGGAAGGCCGTAACGAACTGGGCGCTGACCTGGAGCCGGTTGATCGTCTGAAATTCCGCGACGGCAAGAAGTACAAGGACCGCTTGGTCGCTGCGCAGAAGCAGACCGGCGAGAAAGATGCGCTGATCTCGGTCAGCGGTACCTTGCTGGGCATGCCGGTAGTGGTTTCGGCATTCGAATTCAACTTCATGGGCGGTTCCATGGGCGCCATCGTCGGTGAGCGCTTCGTTCGCGCTGCCAACTACGCACTGGAAAACCGCTGCCCGATGATCTGCTTCGCCGCCTCCGGTGGTGCACGCATGCAGGAAGCGCTGATCTCGCTGATGCAGATGGCCAAGACTTCGGCCGTACTTGCGCGTCTGCGTGAAGAAGGCATTCCGTTCATCTCCGTACTGACCGACCCGGTCTACGGCGGCGTTTCCGCCAGTCTGGCGATGCTTGGCGACGTCATCGTCGGCGAGCCGAAAGCCCTGATCGGCTTCGCCGGTCCGCGGGTGATCGAGCAGACCGTGCGCGAGAAACTGCCGGAAGGCTTCCAGCGCAGCGAGTTCCTGCTGGAGCACGGCGCGATCGACATGATCATTCACCGTCAGGAACTGCGTCCGCGTCTGGGTAACCTGCTGGCACAGATGACCGGCAAGCCGACGCCGAAGTTCGTCGCCGCGCCGATCGAACCGATCGTGGTGCCGCCGGTGCCTGCCAACGTATGACCCAGCGCACCCTTGGTGAATGGCTCGCCTACCTTGAGCAGTTGCATCCGTCGGCCATCGACATGGGCCTGGAGCGTTCGCAACAGGTAGCGTCCCGCATGGGGCTGGGCCAGCCGGCGCCTCGGGTGATCACGGTCACCGGCACCAACGGCAAGGGTTCGACCTGCGCGTTCGTGGCTTCGTTGCTGCGTGCCCAGGGCCTGAGCGTTGGTGTCTACAATTCTCCGCACCTGCTGCGTTACAACGAGCGGGTGCAGCTCGACGGCGTTGAAGCCACTGACGCGCAGCTCTGCGAAGCCTTTGCTGCGGTCGAGGCGGGCCGCGGCGAGACTTCCCTGACTTACTTCGAAATGGGCACTCTGGCAGCGTTCTGGCTGTTCCAGCAGGCGGCGCTTGACGCTGTGGTGCTTGAAGTCGGGTTGGGCGGGCGTCTGGATACCGTCAATGTAGTCGATGCCGATATTGCGCTGGTCACCAGCATTGGCGTCGATCACGCCGATTATCTGGGCGATACCCGCGAATCCGTGGCCTTCGAGAAGGCCGGAATTTTCCGCCAGGGCAAGCCTGCTCTGTGTGGCGACCTGAATCCTCCGCAACCACTGCTCGACAAGGCGCACGAACTGGCTTGCCCATTCTTTCTGCGTGGACGCGATTTCGATCTCGGCATCACTGACCAACACTGGCAATGGCGCGGCACCGATGCCCTGGGCCAAGTGGTCGAGTTGCGCGACTTGCCGCTGCTCGATCTGCCGATGGAAAACGCCGCGCTGGCGCTGCAAGCTTATCTGCTGACAGGTTTGCCGTGGAATGCCGAACAGATTGTCGCGGCGTTGCAGGCGACGCGCGTGGTTGGGCGCCTCGATCGTCGGTCATTCGAATGGAATGGCAAGCGCCTGAACCTGTTGCTGGATGTTGGTCACAATCCGCATGCCGCTGAATATCTCGCCCGGCGTCTGGCCGCGCGGCCGCCGGTTGGCAAGCGTCTGGCGGTGTTCGGGTTGCTGGCGGACAAGGATCTGGATGGTGTTGTTGGCGAATTGAATGCTAGTGTCGCGCATTGGGCTGTCGCGCCGCTGGATTCGCCGCGCGCGCGTCCGGTGGCTGAACTTGAGGCGGCGCTGCAGAACCTTGGTGCTTCAGTAACGTCCTATGCCAGCGTTGCGGCCGCTCTGGAAGGGCAGTGCGCTATAGCAACCAGCGACGACGAGATTCTCTTGTTCGGATCATTTTATTGTGTCGCCGAGGCCCTTGAATGGCTGGCCCGGCGCTCCACGGAGGAAGCGGCAAATGGCTTTGCTGGATAAAGCGTACAAGCAGCGCATGGTTGGCGCGCTGGTGCTGGTGGCGCTGGCGGTGATCTTCCTGCCGATGCTGTTTTCCCGTCAGGACGAGCAGCGTCAGGTGACCGTCGAGGCCCCGGCTGCGCCTCAGCCTTCGGCCATGCCGCAGGTGCAAATTGACCCGGTGGCTGTGCCCGAGCCGCAAGCCTTGCCGCAAGAGCCTGTGCCGACTGACGAAGAAGTCGCTGAAGAAGCGGTGCCTGCGGCCCCGGCTGCACCGGCCGCCCCGGCACCGACCATCCCTGCGCAAATTGCCCGTCCGGCAACGCCGCCGCCAGTGGCCAAGCCAATTCCTGCGCCGGCCCAGCCGATCACATCGGCAACGAGCAAGCCGGATACCACGCAGAGCCGCATCGATGCCAACGGTCTGTCGGTGAGCTGGTCGGTGCAACTGGCCAGTCTGTCGAGCCGCGCCAGCGCCGAAAGCCTGCAGAAGAACCTGCGCAGCCAGGGCTATAACGCCTACATTCGTTCTGCCGATGGCAAGAATCGGGTGTTCGTCGGTCCGCTGATCGAGCGTGCCGAGGCCGATCGTTTGCGTGATCTGCTGAGTCGTCAGCAGAACCTCAAGGGCTTCGTTGTCCGTTTTCAGCCTGAACGTGGCTGAAATCTATCACTTCGATTGAAAAGCACTGACAATCGCAGCTTACCGACAGCCATGCGCTCTGCTAAAATGCGCCGCCTTATCCGTCTGTAGGCTGCACTGTGCCATTTACCTGGGTTGACTGGGCGATCGTTGCAATCATCGCCATCTCCGCTTTGATCAGTCTGAGCCGCGGCTTCGTAAAGGAAGCTTTATCGCTGCTGACCTGGATCATCGCAGGAGCGGTTGCCTGGATGTTTGGTGGCTCACTGTCCGAGTACCTCGCCGGATACATCGAAACCCCATCGGCTCGCGTGATCGCGGGCTGTGCCATCATGTTTGTCGCCACACTGATCGTGGGCGCAATGATCAATTATCTTATCGGCGAGTTGGTTCGCGTCACCGGGTTGTCCGGGACCGATCGATTCCTCGGCATGGCCTTCGGCGCAGCGCGTGGCGTGTTGCTGGTGGTCGTGGCGGTCGGGCTGTTGAGCCTGGGGCCGGTACAGCAGGACGGGTGGTGGAAAGAATCACAGCTCGTGCCCAAGTTTCTATTGGTCGCCGACTGGTCCAAAAACCTGATACTGGGGTGGAGCAGTCAGTGGCTTGCCAGCGGAATCAGCGTACCCGCTGAGATTCCGTTCAAGGAGCAGCTCTTGCCGCCGGCGAAAACGCCTCAGTGAGTGTTGTTCAGTTCAGATCCATTAAGTAGGGGTTGCGTCGCATGTGTGGCATCGTCGGTATCGTCGGTAAGTCGAACGTTAATCAGGCGCTGTATGACGCGCTAACCGTGCTCCAGCACCGCGGCCAGGACGCTGCCGGTATCGTGACCAGCCATGATGGCCGGTTGTTCCTGCGCAAGGATAATGGCCTGGTGCGTGACGTGTTCCAGCAGCGTCACATGCAGCGTCTGGTCGGCCACATGGGTATCGGCCACGTCCGTTACCCGACTGCCGGCAGCTCGACGTCGGCCGAAGCCCAGCCGTTCTACGTCAACTCGCCGTACGGCATCACTCTGGCGCACAACGGTAACCTGACCAACGTTGAACAGTTGGCCAAAGAGATCTACGAATCCGATCTGCGTCACGTCAACACCAGTTCCGACTCGGAAGTGCTGCTCAACGTGTTCGCCCACGAGCTGGCCCAGCGCGGCAAGCTGCAGCCGACCGAAGAAGACGTGTTCGCCGCCGTGACCGACGTGCACAACCGTTGCGTTGGGGGTTACGCCGTGGTGGCGATGGTCACCGGTTACGGCATCGTCGGTTTCCGCGACCCGCACGGCATTCGTCCGATCGTGTTCGGCCAGCGTCACACCGACGAAGGCGTCGAGTACATGATCGCCTCGGAAAGCGTTTCTCTGGACGTGCTCGGTTTTACCCTGATTCGCGACCTCGCGCCGGGTGAAGCGGTGTACATCACTGAAGACGGCAAGCTGCACACCCGTCAGTGCGCAACCAACCCGTCGCTGACCCCGTGCATTTTCGAACACGTCTACCTGGCGCGTCCGGACTCGATCATCGACGGCGTGTCGGTTTACAAGGCGCGTCTGCGCATGGGCGAGAAGCTTGCCGAGAAGATCCTGCGCGAGCGCCCTGAACACGATATCGACGTGGTCATCCCGATTCCGGACACCAGCCGTACCGCAGCGCTGGAGCTGGCCAATCACCTGGGCGTGAAATTCCGCGAAGGTTTCGTCAAGAACCGTTACATCGGTCGCACCTTCATCATGCCGGGCCAGGCTGCGCGCAAGAAGTCGGTACGCCAGAAGCTCAATGCCATCGAGCTGGAATTCCGTGGCAAGAACGTCATGCTGGTCGATGACTCGATCGTGCGCGGCACCACCTGCAAGCAGATCATCCAGATGGCCCGCGAAGCTGGCGCGAAAAACGTCTACTTCTGCTCGGCGGCACCTGCGGTGCGCTTCCCGAACGTGTACGGTATCGACATGCCGAGCGCCCACGAACTGATCGCGCACAACCGTTCGACTCAGGACGTGGCCGACCTGATCGGTGCAGACTGGCTGATCTATCAGGACCTGCCTGACTTGATCGAAGCGGTCGGCGGCGGCAAGATCAAGATCGAGCACTTCGATTGCGCAGTGTTCGACGGCAAGTACGTGACCGGTGACGTCGACGAGGCTTACCTGAACAAGATCGAGCAGGCGCGCAACGATGCCTCGAAGGTCAAGACCCAGGCAGTCAGTGCGATCATCGATCTGTACAACAACTGAGTTTCCACCGGCCCTGAGGGGCCGGTTTTGTATCTGATATTTATTGTTCGAGAACAGCAAGGAGAGACAGCATGAGTCAGGAATGGGATGCCGGTCGGCTGGACAGCGACCTCGAAGGCGTAGCGTTCGATACCCTGGCCGTCCGTGCCGGTCAGCACCGCACGCCGGAAGGCGAACACGGTGACCCGATGTTCTTCACCTCCAGTTACGTGTTCCGCACCGCTGCCGATGCAGCGGCGCGCTTTGCCGGCGAAGTGCCTGGCAACGTCTATTCGCGCTACACCAACCCGACCGTGCGCGCGTTCGAAGAACGCATTGCCGCGCTGGAGGGCGCCGAGCAAGCCGTCGCCACGGCAACCGGCATGGCCGCGATCATGGCGGTGGTGATGAGCCTGTGCAGTGCTGGCGATCATGTGCTGGTGTCGCGCAGCGTGTTCGGATCGACCATCAGCCTGTTCGAGAAGTATTTCAAGCGCTTCGGCGTCGCAGTCGATTACGTCCCGCTGGCCGATCTGTCAGCCTGGGACGCGGCGATCAAGTCCAACACCAAACTGCTTTTTGTCGAGTCGCCGTCCAACCCGTTGGCCGAGCTGGTGGATATCGCCGCCCTGGCTGAAATCGCTCATGCCAAGGGCGCGCAGCTGGTGGTCGACAACTGCTTCTGCACCCCGGCGTTGCAGCAGCCGCTGAAGCTCGGCGCGGACATTGTCGTGCACTCGGCGACCAAGTTCATCGACGGTCAGGGCCGCTGCATGGGCGGCGTTGTCGCCGGTCGCGGTGAACAGATGAAAGAAGTGGTGGGTTTCCTGCGGACCGCCGGGCCGACCCTCAGCCCGTTCAACGCGTGGATCTTTCTCAAAGGCCTCGAGACCCTCAACCTGCGCATGAAAGCGCATTGCGCCAACGCTCAGGCGCTGGCCGAATGGCTGGAGCAGCAGGACGGCATCGAGAAAGTCCATTACGCCGGTCTGAAGAGCCATCCGCAGCACGAGTTGGCCCAGCGCCAGCAGAAGGGTTTTGGTGCGGTGGTCAGCTTCGAGGTCAAGGGCGGCAAAGAAGGCGCCTGGCGCTTTATCGATGCTACTCGGTTGATTTCGATCACCGCCAACCTCGGCGACAGCAAAACCACGATCACCCATCCAAGCACCACCTCCCACGGCCGTCTGGCGCCGCAGGAGCGTGAAGCGGCGGGGATTCGCGACAGCCTTATTCGCGTCGCGGTTGGTCTGGAAGATGTGGCTGACCTGCAGGCTGACCTGGCGCGCGGTCTGGCGGCATTGTGATCGAGTTGTCCACACCGGCGGCCAATACCCATGGCCGCGTGGCGCTGGTCACCGGCGCTGCACGCGGTATTGGCCTCGGAATTGCCGCCTGGCTGATCAGCGAAGGCTGGCAAGTGGTGCTGACCGATCTCGATCGGGCGCGTGGTTCGAAAGTGGCGAAGGTGCTCGGCGAGAATGCCTGGTTCATCGCCATGGACGTCGCCGAGGAAAATCAGGTCGCACTGGGCGTGGCCGAGGTGCTGGGACAGTTTGGTCGCCTTGATGCGCTTGTCTGCAACGCGGCGGTGGCAGATCCGCACAACATCACTCTGGAAAGCCTCGATCTGGCGTACTGGAATCGGGTGCTGGCGGTGAATCTGAGCGGGCCGATGTTGCTGGCCAAGCACTGTGCGCCTTATCTGCGTGCGCACAACGGTTCGATCGTCAATCTGGCCTCGACCCGTGCGCGACAGTCGGAGGCGGACTCCGAGGCGTATGCGGCGAGCAAGGGTGGGCTGTTGGCGCTGACCCATGCGCTGGCAATCAGCCTTGGACCGGAAATCCGCGTGAATGCGGTCAGTCCGGGCTGGATCGATGCGCGTGATCCCTCGGTGCGTCGCGCCGAACCGTTGGCCGATGCCGATCACGCCCAGCATCCGGCGGGCAGGGTGGGGACGGTCGAAGACGTGGCGGCGATGGTGGCGTGGTTGCTGTCGCGCAATGCGGGATTTGTCACCGGGCAGGAATTCGTCGTCGATGGCGGCATGACCAAGAAGATGATCTACACGGAATAACAAGCGAAGCCGCGTCCTGTGGGAGCGAGCCTGCTGGCGAATGCGGTCCATCGGTCGATGGCTTCTTCAGGAATGAAGCAATTTCGTCTTTTTCAGAAAAACTCCAATCCTGCTATTGACTTAGCTTCGCCACCTGCGTAAATTTCGCGGCCTCGGAGATGCAAACGGGTGATTAGCTCAGCTGGGAGAGCGTCTGCCTTACAAGCAGAATGTCGGCGGTTCGATCCCGTCATCACCCACCACTCCCGAGAAGCTTGCGCAAGCAAGAGAGTAGGCTGAAAGTGCCTGCACCGACGCGCAGCGGTAGTTCAGTCGGTTAGAATACCGGCCTGTCACGCCGGGGGTCGCGGGTTCGAGTCCCGTCCGCTGCGCCATATTTTACGAGTCAGATTCATCTGATTCGCGATTGCAAGGCACCGAAGCCGGCAATCAAAACGAGTTACTTGAGCGCAAGCTCAAAGCGATACGCAGCGGTAGTTCAGTCGGTTAGAATACCGGCCTGTCACGCCGGGGGTCGCGGGTTCGAGTCCCGTCCGCTGCGCCATATCTGTTTCAAGGACCACTGAACGCCTTGAAGCGCCGAAATCAGCCATTGGCTGAATCGGATCGATAGCAAAGACCCTGGTCGAAAGACCGGGGTTTTTTGTGTCTGAAATTTGGTTATTCCTCTTCCTCTCTCCTTAAGTCCATGCGAATCCCTGTGGGAGCGAGCCTGCTCGCGAAAGCGCCGGCACGTTCAAAATCTGTATTGCCTGGAAAAACTTTTTCGCGAGCAGGCTCGCTCCCACATAGGCACGCTCTGTTATCTCGGCAGATCGGATGCGGTGCTACGTCGCATTGATTTTTTGATTATTTAGTCAGGTTTTTGTAACTGGTTGTTTGCTGTGGGCGCAGAAACCTTTAAAGTTAACCTTTCGGTCAGCTTTGCACTGTCAACACAGCTCTTTGCTTCGCCAGAAAGAGCTTCTGCACGACTCGAGATCCCCAGTAGATAACCACAAGGGCGGACCTATAACCGCCCAGAGGATGATCCATGTCCAACCGTGAAATATCCCGGC
This sequence comes from Pseudomonas sp. LW8, assembly GCF_041956865.1. NCBI lineage: Bacteria > Pseudomonadati > Pseudomonadota > Gammaproteobacteria > Pseudomonadales > Pseudomonadaceae > Pseudomonas > Pseudomonas sp. LW8. The sequence goes on from NZ_CP168138.1 coordinate 1,992,635, forward strand.
GCTCGTTCCTCCAGGGCGGGCTGGTGGCGGGTGTGAGCGTTACGCTTACGCCGCTCAGCAGTCAGGCGCTGGCTGCCTTGATGGAAAACAGCGTCACCGTGCCGTCCGAGAAATGGCTCGGCAATAACGGCAAGGCCCGTCAACGCAACGATGCCTTGTCCAAGGTCTGCGGCAGCAAGGTGTTTGCCCGCGACATCCGCGCCAAGGACATGCCTGGCTGGCCTGAGCAACAGGGCCACGCCATGCTGCTGAAAACCATCAAGGCCGACCGTATCTACGCAGGTTACGACCTGTCGTGGCTCGGCGCTGATCTGCAGCCAGACCGCATCGTTACCGCTGCCGATCTGGACAAGGACGGTATCGTCTTCCCCGAAGAGCACGCGCCTGATCCATTGCTGCCGGAAGGTAAAGTGCCGATGTTCATCGGTCACCCGGTGGCGATCCTGATCTGGAACGATTTCGAGCGTTTCCGTCAGGCCAAGAATCAACTCAAATTCAATGACAAGGCGATTCGTTACGGCGCCAAAGTGCCGTTCTACGAAGGCGATCCCTACGGCAGCTTCCGCTATGTGCGCGTCGGTGGCGCGACCTCGGCGGATGAAGACGAGTTCGCCAGCCTCAAGGATTCGATTCTGTTCCCGATGCTGAAGAACCGCCGTCCAGTGTGGAATGCATCGCCGAACCTGCATGGCAACCTCACCGAGCGCGGTCTGTTCTACGCCGACCGCATGAAGCAGGAGATCGACACGCCGCCAGACAACTGGCTGGTGTTCGATGAGCGCTACAAGACGCCGTCGATCGAACCGGCCGCCCTTGAGCCGGACAACGGCAACGGCTGGTACGACCCGAAAACCAAAACCCTGCATTTCGTCGTGGCGACGCAGTGCCCGCTGGAAGTCGCGACCGAGACTGCGAAGATGATCGGGCCGTCGCGTTTCGGCCTGGCCAACCTGAACATGCACCCGGGCTACACCGTCGGGTATGGCTCCAAAGACCACAACATTTTTGTCTACTACGCAGCCCTGGCCGCGCTGTACGGCGCCGGTGTGCCGGTGCGTCTGGCCAACGACCGCTATGAGCAATTCCAGAGCGGTATCAAGCGTCACCCGTTCGACATCCGCTACCAGTTGGCCGTGGACAAGAACGACTACACCTTCAAGATTTTCCGTGCAGAAATGAGCGTCGACGGCGGCGGTCGGGTCAACTACAGCCCATCGGTGGCGGCGGTTGGCGCCACCGCAGCGCAGTCGATCTACTACATGCCGCAGAACGACCTGCAAGTCACCGCGTATCACTCGCGCGCGGTCGAGGCGGGTTCGATGCGCGGTTACGGCACCCTGCAAAGCATGGCGGCGACCGAAATGATGGTCGACGAGATCGCCAATCGTCTGGGTGTCGACGCCATCGATTTGCGCCGCAGGAATGCCCTGCGTTCCGGTATGAAAAATACCCAGGGCGCAATCCCGGCCGGTGCATTGCGCCTGCACGAAATTCTCGACAAGGCCTCGGTGCACGAAGTCTGGAAAAACCGCGACACGATCAAGCAACAACGTGAAGCGGCAGACCCGGATAACTGGTACGGCGTCGGTTTCGCCATTTGCCAGAAAGACTTCGGTACCGGCTCCGAAGCACCGATGGCCAGCATCGAATTCACCGCTGACGGGCGCATCACCCTGCGCCATATCGGTATCGAAATCGGCACCGGCATGTCCACTTCGCAAGCCTTGGTCGTCGCCGATTTCCTCGGCAGCCCGGCGCATGATGTGAAGACCGGAGAAACCGAGTGGCAGGAAATGCAGCTGATCACCAGCGGCAACCCGTACATCATGAGTCAGGCCGAACAGGACAATCTGCTGCGTAATCCGCGCTGGGTCGGCAAGCTGGCGTCGGCGTCCTCGGCGACCAACTCCGCCTATTACTTCAGTCATGCGACCCGTGAAGCGGCGCGGGTGCTGTTCAACCATGGTTTGTGGCCGGCGGCGCTGGAGATATGGCGTCAGGGGCCGTACGGCGGCCAGGCCAACCCTTACGTGGTGCGTCGCGAAGATGCGCATTGGGTCGACGGCAAGCTGACCGCCAACGGCATGCAGCCGCTGAGTTTCGAAGAACTGGCCAAACGCGCCCACGAACGCGGTCTGGTGACTGGCGCCACGGTGCATGGTTTCAACCGCTGGAGCTGGGCCGAGGCTGAATACAGCATCGACGGCGTGCGCGAGCGCCTGCCGCTCGACGGTCTGGCGGTGAAATACGGCGATGGCGCGCCGCAAGCGAAGAAAGCGCAGATGAACAGCGCCGGCTTCCACTTGCTTGATCGGCAGAACGTCAACTACCCGGTAGTGCAGTTGAACAACGCTGCCGTGACCTATTACAGCCCGGTCGCGACGCTGGTCGAGTTGAAGGTCAATAAAGGCTCGGCGGAAGTCGAGGTGCTCAACCACCATTCGTGGATCGAGTGCGGCCGGGTGCTGGTTGAAGAGTTGGTCAAGGGCCAGCTCGAAGGCGGTATCGCCATGGGTATTGGTCATGCGCTGATGGAAGAGATGCCGTTGTACGAAGGCGGGCCGGGGGAGGGTGACTGGAACTTCAACCGTTACCGTCTGCCGATGGCGCGTCACGTAGCGGTGTGGAAGCAGACTGCGGAGATCCTGCCGCCGCTGTCGCCGAGCGATCCGTCCAAGGGCATCGCCGAAGTGGTGATGATCCCGATTGTCGGTGCCATCGGTAACGCCGTGGCGCACGCCATCGGTAAACGTGTTCGTGACTTGCCTATCACCGCTGCGCGCATCAAGGAGGCCCTCAATGGCTAACCGTCCGCTTCAACTGACCCTCAATGGTCAATCCGTCGGCCCGGTGGACATCCCTGATGACCTGCCGATGATCGACTACCTGCACGAATACAAAAACCTCACCGGCTCGCGGCTGGGCTGCGGTCAGGGGATCTGCCACGCCTGTGTGGTGATCGTTGATAACCCCGACGGTACCAGCGAAGAAGTGCGCACCTGCATCACCGGCGCGCACTACTTCGAGGGCAAGAAAGTCCGCACCATCGAAGGCCACGCCACTCGCGACGAGCAGGGCCAGGTCACCGAGCTCAATCCGATCCAGCAGCGCTTTGTCGACGAGTTCGCTTTCCAGTGCAGCTACTGCGCGCCAGGCTTCGTCAACGCCGCGACGGTGTTGGTCGAGAAGCTGCAGCGCCAGCCGATTGTCAAAAGTCAGCTGGAACAGGTGATCGAGGACAGTCTCGGTCATCACGTCTGCCGCTGCACCGGTTACGTGCGTTATTACAACGCCACGCGCAACGTGCTGACCGATCTCGGCCTGGTCAAGGAGGGTTGAGCATGAAGCGTTTACTGACCCGCCTGACTTTTGCGGTCGGACTGGCTGCGCCGCTTTTGGCGGTCCACGCCGAGGATCAGGTCAAGCGCGGCGAATACCTCGCCCGCGCCGCTGATTGCATGGCTTGTCACACCGCACCCGGTGGCGCGCCCTATGCCGGCGGCCTGCCGATCGTCTCGCCATTCGGCACGATCTACGGCACCAACATCACCCCGAGCAAAGAGCACGGCATCGGTCTGTACAACGATGACGAGTTCTTCGCTGCGCTGACCGAAGGCAAACGGCGCGACGGTGCGAATCTGTATCCGGCGATGCCGTACACCTCGTATCACCTGATGCCGCGCGCCGATTCCGATGCGATTCACGCGTATCTGAAAACCATCGAGCCGATCGAACGCGCCGCGCCGGTGACCAGCCTGAGCTTTCCGTTCAATGTGCGTCTGGGCCTGACCGGCTGGAACATGCTCTACGGCAAAGACGTCAAGCTGGAGCCCGCCGAAGGCAAAAGTGCGGCGTGGAAGCGTGGCCAGTATATGGTCGACGTCCTCGGCCATTGCGGTGAATGCCATACGCCACGCGGCCTGCCCGGCGCGATGCAAATGGACAAGCGCATGACCGGCGGCATCCTCAATGGTTATCTCGCGCCGAGCCTGCTGGCTACCGACCTGGCCGCGCGCGGCTGGAATCAGCAGGATCTAAGCACGTTTCTCAAGCATGGCATGAGCGCGCAAGGAACGATGTTCAACGAAATGTTCCCGGTGTTTCACAACAGCACTCAAGGTCTGAGCGATGCTGATCTGGCGGCAATGGCGACGTTCCTGCTTGGCGAGCAACCGCCACCAGCCAAAGAGCTCGTCGAAGTACCGCTGGACAAGCTCAGCGCGAGTGCTCAGCGCGGCCGTCAGGAATATCTGAACGTCTGCGCCGGTTGTCACGCGGTTGGCGGAGAAGGCAAACCGCACATCGCAGTGGCCATGCGCGGCAACACCACGTTGCGTCTGGAAGATCCGCGCAATCTGTTGCGAGTGATCGAGGACGGCATCGGCGAACAGAAGTTCTCCGGGTTCGAGCACATGCAGCCGATGCCGGGTTTTGCTGAAAAGCTCAGTCCTGAGCAATTGACTGATCTGCTCAACTACCTGCGTCAGGGTTGGGGCGGCCAGAGCGCTGAGCTGGCAGTAAGTGAAGTGCAGAAGCTGCAAGCCGACGCGCCGAGCGTCGAGCACAAGGCCCACTGATATGCAGCATCTCGATCTGCAAGTGGTGCGTCGGGCGCTGGAATGGTCGGTGGCCGGGCAGCGAATCTGGCTGTGCACGGTGCTGACCACTTACGGCTCGGCACCGCGCGCGCCGGGTTCGCTGCTCGCGGTGAACGAAAGCGGGCAGTGGATCGGTTCGCTGTCGGGCGGTTGCGTTGAGGAGGATTTTCTTCAGCGCGTTGCCGAAGGTGCGTTTCTCGAAGTAGTCAGCGTCGTGCGTTACGGCGAAGGCGATGATCCGCGCTCGCGGGTCAGTCTGCCTTGCGGTGGCATTCTCGATGTGTTGGTGGAAAAACTTGACGCCGACAGCGCGGTGCAGGCGCATCTGCGTGAACTGGAGTCAGCGCTGCTGGGTCAACGTCGTCTGCTTCGCGAAGTCGATCTGGCCAGCGGTGCGCGCGTTCTGTTGGCTGATCGCGAGCAGGGTGCACGGATCGAGCGTGAGATTGATCGGGTGCGCATCCGTATCGGTGCAGCACAGCGCTTGTTGCTCGCCGGCTACTCCAGTGTGGCGCAGGCCTGTGCCGAGTTCGCGGTAGGACTTGGCTTCGAAGTGATTCTCTGCGATCCGCGCGAGGAGGTGCTGGAAGGTGTGGTGCTCAATGGCGTGGAAATCCGTCGGCAGTTGCCTTCGGTGTTTATTGCCGACGGTGGTTGTCATCGCGATACGGCGGTAGTGGCGTTGACCCACGATCCGCGTATCGATGATCTGGCGATGATGGAGGCGGTGCGCACCAAGGCGTTTTACATCGGTGTGATGGGATCGCTGCAGACGTCGCAAAAACGCTTTGAGCGCTTACGTCGCATTGGTGGTTTGAGCGAGGCGGAGCTGGCGCGGATTCATGCGCCGATCGGCCTCAACCTCGGCAGCAAGACCCCGGCGGAAATTGCGCTGGCGGTGCTGGCGGATATCCTGCGGATTCGCAGCGGGATCGCTCGGGATCAGCTCTGATCCTAAGCCTTGCTGAATCTACTGTGGCGAGGGGATTTATCCCCGTTGGACTGCGTAGCAGTCCCCTCCTGCTCAAGAGGGGGCGCTTCGCACCCCCAGCGGAGATAAATCCCCTCGCCACAATGGTGTTTATAGGCCGTACTTATCGCGCAGCCCGTAATACCAGGCGCCCAGCGCGGCAAACGGTGTGCGTAGCAGTTGCCCGCCGGGGAAGGGATAGTGCGGCAGGTCGGCAAAGGCATCGAAGCGCTCGGCCTGACCGCGCAACGCTTCGGCGAGGACTTTGCCAGCCAGGTGCGTGTAGGTGACGCCGTGGCCGCTGCAGCCCTGCGAGTAATAGATGTTGTCGCCCAGGCGCCCGACCTGCGGTAAGCGCGAAAGGGTCAGCAGGAAGTTGCCGGTCCAGGCGTAGTCGATCTTCACGTCCTTGAGTTGCGGGAAAGCTTTGAGCATCTTCGGGCGAATGATCGCTTCGATATTCGCCGGATCGCGAGCGCCGTAAACCACGCCGCCACCGAAGATCAAGCGTTTGTCGGCGGTCAGGCGATAGTAGTCGAGCAGATAGTTGCAATCCTCCACGCAGTAATCCTGCGGCAAAAGCGCCTTCGCCAGCTCATCGCCCAGCGGCTCGGTGGTGATCACCTGGGTACCGCACGGCATCGATTTGGCCGCCAGCTCGGGCACCAGATTACCAAGATAGGCGTTGCCGGCGACGATGATGAACCTGGCCCTGACCTTGCCTTGCGGTGTATGCACAACCGGATTGGCCCCGCGCTCGATGCGCACGGCAGGTGATTGCTCATAGATGGTGCCGCCGAGAGACTCGACTGCCGCTGCTTCACCGAGCGCCAGATTCAGCGGATGGATGTGGCCGCCGCTCATATCGAGCATGCCCCCGACGTATTGATCGCAACCCACCACTTCACGGATGCGGCGTTGGTCCATCAGTTCCAGCTGAGTGTGACCAAAGCGTTCCCACAACCGTTTCTGCGATTCAAGGTGGCCCATTTGTTTGGCGGAAAGGGCGGCGAATACACCACCGTCTTTCAGGTCGCACTGGATGTTGTATCTGGCCACGCGCTCGCGAATGATCCGGCCGCCTTCAAAGGCCATTTCGCCGAGCAGTTGCGCCTGCTTGGGGCCGACCGTGCGTTCGATGACATCAATGTCGCGGCTATAGCTGTTGACGATCTGCCCACCGTTTCGGCCAGAGGCGCCAAAACCGACTTTCGCCGCTTCCAGCACGGTTACGCGAAAACCGTTCTCCAACAGGAACAGGGCGGACGACAGCCCGGTATACCCGGCGCCGATCACACAGACGTCCGTCTCCACATCATCCTGCAGCACAGGGCGTGGTGGTACGGCATTGGCCGACGCAGCGTAATAAGACTCTGGGTATTGGGTGTTCGCCATCCTGCCGCCTCTGTTTAATATATTTTACGAGTGTGCCGATCCTACCCGAGTTGAAAAACCTCCGCCAGCCACCGGAAAATCTTCGTCGCTGAGGCGAAATTAAATATTTTGCATATTCATAGGGTTAGGTGAAAAAAAGGTGTTGACACCCCTCCGGAATTCCGTAGAATGCCGCCTCACAGCAGGCACGTAGCTCAGTTGGTTAGAGCACCACCTTGACATGGTGGGGGTCGTTGGTTCGAGTCCAATCGCGCCTACCAAACAAAATCCGCTCTGCTGGGCGGTCTAGAAGGGCTCACCGAAAGGTGGGCCCTTTTTTGTTTTCTGCGATTTGCGCAACGCTTGTTCCCAGTCATTTCCGCTTCGCTCTGATCAGCTCTCCATTCATTACTATTTGCGCAAAATGATCAAGCGCCATTTTGGTGCGTTTTTTTACCATTTCGTGGTTGAAAACACCTGAATATCCAAAGGCTTACAGCTATTTTTCTCCAACCGGTTATCGAAAAAGCCTTGTTGCATATTGGGAATTTAAGTAACATCCGTTCCGCGTTCACCACCACGGTTTATGCATTTTTAAATCCCAAGCTTCCATCAGCTGCTTGGGATTTTTTTTGCCTGCGTTTTGGCGTTTGGCATCTGTCTCGCCGTCACCTCCAAGCGAGGCCCCGCTTTTTCGTCTACTACTGACTGGCCGATTTTCAACTCTTTGTAAGGGAGTGCGTCGATGCTGAGTCAGTGGATCCTTGCGGCTGTTCATCTATTCGCGTTTGCCTTGGCTTTCTGGGCGGTGCTGACGCGCGGCACAGTGTTCAGCCAGCTCTCGGCGGGTACGGGAGAGGTCAAGCGCGTGCTGCTCGCGGATAACTTGTGGGGGCTTTCAGCTTTGACGCTGCTTATTACCGGAGCGATGCGCGCATTTGGTGGTTACGAGAAAGGCTCTGACTATTACCTGAATCAGCCGCTGTTTCATCTGAAGATGACGTTGTTAGTGCTGATCCTGCTGGTAGAGCTTGCACCCATGATCACGCTGATCAAATGGCGCATCGCATCGTCGCGCGGGGTAGCGCCTGATGCCGGGCGTGCGAAGTTGTACGCGCGCATCAGTCATGTTGAAGCGCTGCTGCTGATCCTGATGATGGTCGCGGCGACAGGCATGGCGCGTGGGGTGATATTCGCTTAGAAGGCGAAATTCTCCGTGCTCTATCGGAAACGTCCGACAGCCAGCTCCAGGAGTGAAAGGTAATATCGGCGCAAGAAAGGAGGGAGTGACAAGTGAAAGGAGTCAGTGTGCTTCAGGCGCCGTGCCCAGCGGGGTGAAATGCGGATGGCTAAACGGCGCGTGAATCTTTAGCCAGTCTTGCGCGACGGCAATAGGACTGGCTACGTAATGCAAAGTGGCTCAGGATGTTTGCGGCTTGTCCGGAGCGGTCAGGCCGGCCTGGATGCGTTGGTAAATTTCTTCACGGTGCACTGCCACGTTTTTCGGAGCGTTGATGCCGATGCGGACTTGTTGGCCGCTGACTCCGAGGATGGTGATCGTGATGTCATCACCAATGTTTATGCTTTCACCGACTTTGCGGGTGAGTATCAGCATGGTCTTCTCCTTGATTGCTTTGTAGGGCACCTGATTCAGACAGTGCAGAGGTCGGTGGTATCTATAGATTAGTGCGAAGTCTCACGGTTTGGGTGCCTCTTTCTGACGCGCAGATGCGGCATTAATTCCCAGGGCGTAACTATACAGAGGCTGCAATCATCATTCTCGTTGTTTTGTGCCCATTTTGCGGGGCTCGCGAAGTATTTTTGAATGATAAGATCGCGGCTTTGTGAATTCCGAGGAAAGCGTTGTGCGCAAATTGGTTTGGCTGGTAGCGGCACTGGCATTGGCAGGCTGCGGTGAAGGCAAGAATGTAGATGCGCCAAAGCCTGAGGCAAAGGTCGCGGCAGCGCCGGCGGCCGCCGCGCCACAGTGGGATCTGGAAGTGCGTGGCGAGACTCCTCAGGCCGTCAGTGATCTGAGCGGCTGGTTGATCGAGCACGCTTTCGTTCCGACGGTCGTGAAGGACGGCAACGGTAAAACACGAATTCTGATAGGTCCGTTCAACTCCCAGGCTGATGCCGAAGCGCGCAAGGTGCAGGTGGATGCGGCGTTGGTAAAAGCCAAGAAACAAAATATCGAGTCGGTGGTGATTGAGCATCCGCTCACGCCATAAGCGAAGCGCCTTCAACACAGATTGAACGCCAGACATGAAAAAGGCCTCGAGCATAACGCTCGAGGCCTTTTTTTGTGCTGCGATCAGCCGCAGGCTTTCAGATTTACCGAGCCGACAAACTCGTTGCCACGCCCCATCACGCACGCCACGCTCTGGTTGCGCTGACGTTCCCAGTCCTGCACTGGATAGGTCTTGTCCCACGCTTCGTACAACTGCCGATCTTGCTTCGAAAGCCGCAGTCCGTATTGTTTGCTCATGTAAAAATACGTGCGGGCGATCATGCCGCGGATCGAAGGGCGGGGCATGACCTTCTTGGCCTTGAAGTCGACCTGCGTCAGGCAGGATCCATACTGACCGGACTGCACCGGCAACCAGCCGTAGCTGAAGTTGCTGCGATCACCGTTGACCTCACCGATGCTCGGTACCAGGTTGTGCAGGTCAGCTTCGGCCTTTTGATAAACCGGATCGTAACGCGTGCAATTCTTGCGTCCGCCTTGCTGCCAGCACTGCCGCTGATGCCCGATCTGCCACGCTGGCACGATGTGCTCCCACTCGATCCTCGATGCACGCTTGGCGTTCTTGCGCGGCACATAGCCGCAAGCCTTGAGATCGACGCGGTTGCCGGTGTACTTGCAGCCGCAGTAAAACTCCGTGGACTGCGGCGCATAAAGTTTCCATGCAGCTTTCTTGGCTTCGGAAAATGTACGTGGGGCGCCAGCCTGGGCGCCCACGGCGAAAAACAACAACAGCAAAGCAACACAGCGGACAGTCATTGAATCAATCTTCCTTCGGCACAACCCAAAAAATCTGCACGCCACCGTCATCGCGATAGGCGAGGGTGACGTTGTCGTTCTCGTCGATTTCCTCGAGCAAGCGCTCCCAGTCGTCTATCGGCTCATCCGGCAGACGGAAAATCAGTGCGGCTTTGGCTTTTTGTGCGGTGGGGGAATTGATGATTTTCTGAACGCGCATACCCATGCGTTCATAAGCGTCAGGAGCAGCAGGAGAGGTGGCCACGAGGTTATCCTTATTAAGCTGTACGTGCATACAGTATTTAACTGTAAGCGATTTCGCAACTGCTTAAAATTCAAGAAAATCCTCTGACAGCGGGTTTCCGATTTTGGTGTAGGACTTGTCGAGATTTTTGTGGGAAAAGTATTGGAAGGGTGTAAGCGGGGCACCACCTGCCAAGCTGACAGGTGATGCGCAATTGCCCGATCGAGAAGTGATCAGGCGATGTTCAATCAGTATTCCCAGAACATCCGTTGCAGCTCTTTGCTGTCGTTGGTCTTGGTCAGTGCAACCATCGCCAGGATGCGGGCTTTCTGCGGGTTCAGGTCGTGAGCGACAACCCAGTCGTATTTGTCGTCGGGCTGTTCGGCGTTACGCAGGACAAAGCCGCCGGCGTTGACGTGGGACGAGCGAATGATCTGCACGCCATCCTTGCGCAGCGCTTGCAGGGATGGAACCACGCGGGAAGATACCGAACCGTTGCCAGTGCCGGCGTGGATGATGGCTTTGGCGCCGGCTTGAGCCAGTGCCTTGTAGGCGGTATCGCTGACGTTGCCGTAGGAGTAGGCAATTTCTACGTCAGGCAGGCTCTTGATGTCCTTGATGTCGAATTCCGAATCCATGGTGTGACGCTTGGCCGGCAGGCGGAACCAGTAGGATTTGCCTTCGACCACCATGCCCAGCGGACCCCACGCGCTTTTGAATGCTTCGGTCTTGATGTTGATCATTTTGCTGACGTCGCGACCGGACTGGATCTCGTCGTTCATGGTCACCAGCACACCTTTGCCGCGTGCTTCTTTGCTGCTCGCCACGGCGACGGCGTTGTACAGGTTGAGCATGCCGTCTGCCGACATGGCAGTGCCCGGACGCATCGAACCTACGACGATGATCGGCTTGTCGGTTTTCTCGACCAGGTTCAGGAAGTACGCGGTTTCTTCCAGAGTGTCGGTGCCGTGGGTGATAACGATGCCGTCCACGTCCTTGCTGTCGGCCAGTTCGGAAACGCGACGACCCAATTGCAGCAGGTTGTCGTTGGTGATGCTTTCCGAAGCGATCTGCATGACTTGTTCGCCGCGCACGTTAGCCAGTTTGCTCAACTCGGGAATGCCGGCAATCAGTTGTTCGATACCGACTTTTGCTGCCTGATAAGTGGCGCTGTTGGCAGCACTGGCGCCGGCGCCAGCGATGGTTCCGCCTGTGGCGAGGACGACGACGTTCGCCAGTTTCGTCTGGGTTTCGGCTTCTTTTGCCTGAAGGGCAGCAGGCAGGAGCAGGAGGAGGGCCAGTGCGCCCGGAATCAAAGTATTGAAAGCAGATTTCATTATTTTTCTCTCTAGTCGTGAGACGGTGCTGATGCAGGTTCATCTAGATGCGCCCCAAGCCGATCTGAATGCTCGAGGTGCAAGGACGGGAGCAGGATTCATACCATGCGTAATGTGCTGGCGGAAAATGTTTAACCCAATGATTTAAATCAATATTTGTCGAGGGCTGGAGCATCGTTGAGGATTCATCCATCCGGGATTCCGAACGACAGGCGGATTCGTGTTCGGCTCGCCGATAGGCAATCTCTGAAAAGCCAGGCGGGTGACAAATCCTCGCTAAAGAAATGTGCTCTCAGGCCGATGCGTCCTCAAGGAAACCAAATCTTAGGAGTTCACATGTCACTGACGGTCGGTTTTGCCAATCCCGCTGCAGTCACCATTGGCGGTAAAACTGCAGCGACGATCAACAGCCTGAACGATGCGACCAATGAGACTTCGGCGCAGGCGCTGGGTACCGAAAAGACTGAGAAGAATCAGGTCAGAACCGGTGGCGGGCCTGTGCAGGAAAACAGTGAAACCGAGGCTGACAGCAATCTCAGCATCACCGTCAAGACGTTGCTCAAGCGGATGAAGGAATTGCAGAAGCAACTTCAGGAGCAGCAACAGCAACTGGCTGCGGCTCAGGCTGCAAGCTATCCGACTCCCGAAGCGAAGTCCCAGGCAGTGATGTCGATTCAGGGCCAGATCGCGCAAACCAGCGCCGCACTGGCAGAAGTGGCGGGTGCGTTGGTCAAGGAGATGTCGAAAAGCGCTACCAGCGGTGGCCTGGTCAACACGACCGCCTGAAGCGTCAGATGGCCGACTCAGCGATTCGGCCTACAACAAAAGACGATTTCTGATTGTTGACAAATGTCGGCGGGATTCTCATAGTTCGGTCTACGCAAACGTTTGCGCGACTTGGAAGGGCATCTGCTCTCGGAGCCGTGACGTAGCTTACGTCAGCGCAAACGTTGCTCACAATAATCATAAGATCGGAGTGAACCCATGAAGCTGCCATTCGCCGCACGTCTTCTTGCTGTCGCTATGCTGGCTGCCACAGCCGCCGCACTACCTGTCTCCTCGGCGTTCGCCGAATCTGCAGAAAAGCCCAAAGTCGCGCTGGTCATGAAATCTTTGGCCAACGAATTCTTCCTGACCATGGAAGACGGCGCCAAGGCCTACCAGAAAGAACACTCCGCCGATTTCGATCTGATCTCCAACGGTATCAAAGACGAAACCGACACCGCCGGCCAGACTCGCATCGTCGAACAGATGATCCTGGCCAAGGTGAATGCACTGGTGATCGCGCCTTCTGACTCCAAGGCCATGGTGCCGGTGATCAAGAAGGCCGTAGACGCCGGTATCACGGTGATCAACATCGACAACCAGCTTGATCCCGCCGTGGTCAAAAGCAAGAACATCAACGTGCCGTTCGTAGGTCCGGACAACCGCAAGGGTGCACGTCTGGTTGGCGAATACCTGGCCAAGCAGCTGAAGGCGGGCGACGAGGTCGGCATCATCGAAGGCGTGTCCACCACCACCAACGCGCAGGCGCGCACGGCCGGTTTCAAGGACGCGATGGAAGCCGCGCAGATCAAAGTGGTCTCGCTGCAGTCCGGTGACTGGGAAATCGACAAGGGCAACAAGGTTGCGGCTTCGATCCTCAGTGAATACCCGGATGTCAAAGCGCTGCTGGCCGGTAACGACAGCATGGCGGTCGGTGCCGTTTCCGCAGTCCGTGCCGCTGGTAAGGCTGGGCAGGTGAAAGTCGTCGGTTACGACAATATCAATGCCATCAAGCCAATGCTCAAGGACGGCCGCGTGCTGGCGACGGCTGATCAGTTTGCAGCCAAGCAGGCCGTGTTCGGCATCGAAACCGCGCTGAAGATCATCAAAGGCGAGAAAGTCGACAGCGGTGCCAACGGCGTGATCGAAACACCGGTCGAGCTGGTCACCCAGTAAGTCATCTGGCGACACAACGGCGCTCGTCCGTCCGGGCGAGCGCATGGAGATTTCTATGTCAGTTTCCGCTCCGAACGCTGTCCTCTCGGTCAGCGGTATCGGCAAGACCTATGCGCAACCGGTGCTCACCGGCATCGATCTGACGCTGATGCGCGGTGAAGTACTGGCGCTGACCGGCGAAAATGGTGCCGGCAAAAGTACCCTGTCGAAGATCATTGGTGGTTTGGTCACACCCACTACCGGCCAGATGCAATTCCACGGCAAGGACTATCGTCCGGGCAGCCGTACCCAGGCTGAAGAGCTTGGCGTGCGCATGGTCATGCAAGAACTCAATCTGTTGCCGACGCTGTCGGTGGCGGAAAACCTCTTTCTGGATAATCTGCCGAGCAGCGCGGGCTGGATCAGCCGCAAGCAGTTGCGCAAGGCGGCGATCGAAGCCATGGCGCAAGTCGGGCTCGATGCGATCGATCCGGACACGCTGGTCGGCGAACTCGGTATCGGCCATCAGCAGATGGTTGAAATCGCGCGCAACCTGATCGGCGACTGCCATGTGCTGATCCTTGACGAGCCGACCGCGATGCTCACGGCGCGCGAAGTCGAAATGCTCTTCGAGCAGATCAGCCGATTGCAGGCCCGCGGCGTTTCCATCATCTATATCTCTCACCGTCTCGAAGAACTGGCGCGGGTGGCGCAGCGTATTGCCGTGCTGCGTGACGGCAACCTGGTCTGCGTCGAGCCGATGGCCAACTACAACAGCGAGCAACTGGTCACCTTGATGGTCGGTCGCGAACTGGGCGAACACATCGACATGGGGCCGCGCAAGATCGGCGCTCCGGCGCTGACGGTCAAAGGCCTGACCCGTTCTGACAAAGTCCGTGACGTCTCTTTCGAGGTGCGTGCCGGGGAGATCTTCGGTATTTCCGGATTGATCGGGGCAGGGCGCACGGAATTGCTGCGGCTGATATTCGGTGCCGATGCTGCCGACAGCGGCACCATCGCGCTCGGCTCCCCGGCCAAGGTCGTGAGTATTCGCTCGCCAGTCGATGCCGTACGCAATGGCATCGCGTTGATCACCGAGGATCGCAAGGGCGAAGGGCTGCTGCTCAGTCAGTCGATCAGCGCCAACATCGCTCTGGGCAACATGCCGGAAATCTCCAGTGGCGGTTTCGTCAACAATGGCGACGAAATTTCCCTGGCGCAGCGTCAGATCGAAGCCATGCGCATCCGCAGCTCGAGCCCGACGCAGTTGGTTTCGGAGCTGTCCGGCGGCAATCAGCAGAAGGTCGTGATCGGTCGCTGGCTGGAGCGCGACTGTTCGGTGCTGCTGTTCGACGAGCCGACTCGTGGAATCGATGTCGGTGCCAAGTTCGACATTTACGGTTTGCTCGGCGAGTTGACCCGTCAGGGCAAGGCGTTGGTGGTGGTGTCCAGTGACTTGCGCGAGTTGATGCTGATCTGCGACCGGATCGGCGTGCTTTCGGCGGGGCGTCTGATCGACACCTTCGAGCGCGACAGCTGGACCCAGGATGATTTGCTTGCCGCCGCATTCGCCGGCTACCAAAAACGTGATGCGTTGCTCAATGAGGCAGCGCCTAGGGATCTCCCATGAAAACTGCATCTTCTGCCAGTAAACGTAGTGGCAATTTCTTCGGCCTGGGCACATATCTGGGCCTGGCCGGTGCCTTGCTGGCGATGATTGCGCTGTTCTCGGTTCTGAGCAGCCATTTCCTCTCGTACAACACTTTCAGCACCCTGGCCAACCAGATTCCCGACTTGATGGTGCTGGCGGTGGGCATGACCTTTGTGCTGATCATCGGCGGCATCGATTTGTCCGTCGGCTCGGTGCTGGCGTTGGCCGCATCGACGGTCAGCGTTGCGATTCTCGGCTGGGGCTGGAGCGTTTTGCCAGCGGCGCTGCTCGGCATGGCGGTGGCGGCGCTGGCCGGGACCATCACTGGCTCGATCACCGTGGCCTGGCGGATTCCGTCGTTCATCGTCTCCCTCGGCGTGCTGGAAATGGCCCGCGGTGTGGCGTATCAGATGACCGGGTCGCGGACTGCGTACATCGGCGATGCGTTCGCCTGGCTGTCGAATCCGATCGCGTTCGGTATTTCACCCTCGTTCATCATCGCTTTGCTGGTGATCTTCATCGCGCAGGCAGTTTTGACTCGCACTGTTTTCGGCCGCTACCTGATCGGCATCGGCACCAACGAAGAAGCCGTGCGGCTGGCCGGGATCAATCCCAAGCCCTACAAAATTCTGGTGTTCAGCCTTATGGGCCTGCTGGCGGGCATTGCCGCTCTGTTTCAGATTTCGCGTCTGGAGGCGGCTGACCCGAACGCAGGTTCGGGTCTGGAACTGCAAGTGATCGCGGCGGTGGTTATCGGTGGTACCAGCCTGATGGGTGGACGCGGTTCGGTAATCAGTACTTTCTTTGGCGTGCTGATCATTTCCGTGCTCGCGGCCGGTCTCGCACAGATTGGTGCGACGGAGCCGACCAAGCGCATCATCACCGGAGCGGTAATTGTTATCGCCGTGGTGCTCGACACCTATCGCAGTCAACGCGCCAGTCGCCGAGGCTGAACCATGGCAACGATCAAGGATGTAGCGGCGCTTGCGGGTATTTCCTACACGACCGTGTCGCACGTGGTGAACAACACCCGCCCGGTGAGTCAAGAAGTGCGGCGCAAAGTCGAGGCGGCGATCAAGAGCCTCGACTACGTTCCCAGTGCCGTGGCGCGCTCGCTGAAAGCCAAAACCACGGCGACCATCGGCCTGCTGGTGCCTAACAGCCTCAACCCGTACTTCGCTGAATTGGCGCGCGGAATCGAGGATTACTGCGAGCGCAACGGTTACTGCGTGATCCTCTGTAACTCCGACGACAATCCGGACAAGCAGCGCAGTTATCTGCGCGTGTTGCTGGAAAAACGCATCGACGGTTTGATCGTCGCCTCCGCCGGCGGTGACACTGGTCTGGCGCAAGGGCTGGCAGGCGTGAAGACGCCGATGGTTATCGTTGACCGGGGCCTGGAAGGTGTAAATGCCGATCTGGTGCGTATCGATCATGAATACGGCGCTTATCTGGCAACCCGTCACCTGCTCGAGTTGGGGCATCGCGACATCGCCACCATTGGCGGTCCGGCCAGTACCAGCGTGGCGCAAATGCGTCAGGCCGGTTATTGCCGAGCGCTGCGAGAAGCGGGAATCGAGGTGCGCGAGGAGCGTATGCTCGAAAGCGACTTCACCAGCACCGGCGGTTACAACGCCGCAGCCCGGCTGCTCGAGAGCAATCCGCCGAGCGCAATTTTTGCCGGTAACGACATGATTGGCATCGGTGTGCTGCGTGCGGCGGCTGAACGTAATGTCCGGGTGCCGGCCGAGCTGTCGGTAATCGGCTTCGATGACATTCAGATGAGCCGTTATGTCTATCCGGCGCTGACCACGGTCGGCCAGTCGATCCTGCAACTGGGCGAGATGGCCGCCGAAGTGCTGTTGCGCAGAATTGCCGCGCCGGATTCGGGCACCGATCAACGCATCGTGACCCCGAGCATTGTCCTGCGCGAATCGACCGCGCCGCTGTCCGGCGTGTTCACCGAATATCGCTGAAACCGAATTGATGAGTAGTGATGTATGCCAGCAAATGTAGTGGTAATAGGCAGCCTGAACATGGACCTGGTCACCCGGGCGCCACGGCTGCCACGCGGCGGTGAAACGCTGATTGGTCATTCCTTTGCCACGGTGTCTGGCGGCAAGGGCGCCAATCAGGCGGTTGCTGCTGCGCGCTTGGGCGCTAAGGTGGCAATGATCGGTTGCGTCGGAAATGACGACTACGGTGTGCGATTGCGCGATGCCTTGCTCGCCGAGCACATCGACTGCGAGGCTGTCAGTGTCGTAGAGGATTCCAGTGGCGTAGCGCTGATTGTGGTGGATGACAACAGCCAGAACGCCATCGTGATTGTCGCCGGTGCCAACGGCGCGATGACGCCGGCAGTGGTCGACCGCTTTGATGCGGTTTTACAGGCCGCCGATGTAGTGATCTGTCAGCTCGAGATTCCCGATGCGACGGTCGGGCATGCGCTCAAGCGTGCGCGTGAACTGGGCAAAACCGTCATCCTCAACCCGGCGCCGGCCAGCCGTCCTTTGCCGGCAGACTGGTTTGCCGCCATCGACTATCTGATTCCCAACGAAAGCGAAGCCGCCGCATTGAGCGGGCTCGCTGTCGACTCGCTGCAGTCGGCAGAAACGGCTGCCACTCAGTTGATTGCCATGGGCGCGGGCAAAGTCATCGTCACGTTAGGCGCGCAAGGCTCATTGTTCGCCAACGGCAACGGCTTCGAACATTTCCCCGCGCCGACCGTGAAGGCGGTCGATACCACGGCGGCGGGCGACACTTTTGTCGGCGGTTTCGCCGCAGCGCTGGCCGATGGCAAGTCTGAGGCCGAGGCGATTCGCTACGGTCAGATCGCCGCTGCACTGTCGGTTACCCGCGCCGGTGCGCAACCGTCGATTCCAACCATATCCGAAGTACAGGCGTTCAATCCCGCATGAAAAAGACTCCTTTGCTTAATGTCGCGCTGTCGCGATTGATCGCTTCTCTTGGCCACGGTGACATGGTCGTGATTGGCGATGCCGGTTTGCCCGTGCCACCGGGTGTCGAGTTGATTGATCTGGCGCTGACCCATGGCATCCCTGATTTCGTCAACACGCTGAAAGTTGTACTCAGCGAGATGCAGGTAGAAAGCCATGTGCTGGCCAAAGAGATCTTCGACAAACAACCCACGGCACTGGCCGATCTGGACGCATTGAACGAAGAGGGCGCGCTGGGCCGTAGGGATCTGCTCACCCACGACCAGTTCAAGGTGCTTAGCCGACAAGCCAGGGCGATCATTCGTACAGGAGAATGTCAGCCGTACTGCAACATCGTTCTGGTCGCCGGGGTTACATTCTGATTTCCGATATCACCTGCACAAGGAATGCGCTATGCAACGCTATGCTGAAAAACTCCATCAACTGCTTCGGGGTCTGCTGCTTTTGTCTGTGATAACTGCGACCGGCGTTCAGGCCGCTGAAAAAATCGATTTGATCATCGACACCGATCCAGGCGCTGACGACGTTGTCGCTTTGCTCTTCGCGCTGGCGTCGCCGGATGAATTGAATATCCGCGCGTTAACGACTGTCGCCGGCAACGTGCGCCTGGACAAGACTTCGCGTAACGCACGCCTGGCTCGCGAATGGGCAGGACGCGAAGACGTGCCGGTTTACGCTGGCGCACCGAAGCCGCTGATGCGCACGCCGATCTACGCCGAGAACATTCATGGCAAGGAAGGTTTGTCAGGCGTCACGGTTCACGAACCGAAGAAAGGCTTGGCGAAAGGCAATGCGGTCAATTATCTGATCGACACTCTTAAATCGGCCAAACCGCACAGCATCACCATTGCCATGCTCGGTCCGCAGACCAACCTGGCTCTGGCATTGATCCAGGAGCCGGAAATCGTTCAGGGCATCAAGGAAGTGGTGATCATGGGCGGGGCGCATTTCAACGGTGGCAACATCACCCCTGTGGCTGAATTCAACTTGTTCGCCGATCCGCAGGCTGCCGAGGTGGTGCTCAAGAGCGGGGTGAAACTCACTTATCTGCCGCTGGACGTGACCCACAAGATCCTGACCAGCGATGCACGCCTGAAGCAGATCGCCGCGCTGAACAACAATGCGAGCAAGATCGTCGGCGACATTCTCAACGAATACATCAAGGGCGATATGGAGCACTACGGCATTCCCGGTGGCCCGGTGCATGACGCGACGGTTGTGGCGTATCTGCTCAAGCCTGAGTTGTTTGCCGGTCGGGCGGTTAACGTCGTGGTGGATAGCCGTGAAGGACCGACATTCGGCCAGACCATTGTTGACTGGTATGACGGCCTGAAAGCACCGAAGAATGCATTCTGGGTCGAAAATGGCGACGCCCAGGGATTCTTTGATCTGTTGACCGAGCGCCTGAAACGCCTGAAATAATTCGTCAACCCGCAGGCGGTTTGCCTGCGGGTTTTCACTGCGGCTGTTCGGCCTGGCTGATCGGATAGCGTTCGAATACCTGATTGATAAAATGCTGCGCCGCTTCTATCCCCAACTCCTTGACCAGTAAATCAATGCCGATCAGCGCCAATTCTTCCGTCGTGCCGGGGCTGTAAGAGCTGTGTCCTTCGGCCCATTTGGCGTTGATGGCGGCGTCGATGCTTACACTGGTCATGGGAGGCTCGAAAGGTCAGGATGTCTGTTTTCGAGTTAACCATTTTGTGCGGCATTTGGCACTGCGACTTAGGCATGAGCGGAGCGCTATGCGACACTTGGTCTTTTCCGGCTTGCAAAGGACCCCGCTGTGCAGATTGATCTGAATACCCCTGACGGCCTCACACTCGAAGCAGTGCGCCAATTGCTTGCCTCGGGCAGTGACGACGTGCACAACCAATTGCGCGTGACCAAAGATGGCATTGCCTATCTGTCTACGGTGACCGGTGGGCAGGATATCGAGGGTCTGCTGTTTCGCCTGGAAACCTGGGCGAAGGGGTCGGGCTATGTGGGTAACGTCGCAGCCAGCGATGAAGTCTGGGTGATGCAGATTTTCAACGCACTCAAAGACAACTGGCCGAATCCGCCCTACGACTACATCGACGTTTATTGAGGTCGTTAATATTCAGTCACGAATGTTTGATGAGCCGGACAGGGCGGCTCAGGCACACTCGGCATTTTTCCGCTCGTGGGGCAGGGCATGGCTTGAGCCTTGAAACCAAACGCCGCATTGGCGGTCGCACGATCTCTGCTTAAACATTTGAAAACAAGGAGGCTTCATGCCTTTGAAGTTCGCGACACTGGGTGCACTTATGGCCGCTGCTCTGTTGGCTGGTTGCAGCACAACCTCCAGCGAGTCGGCAAAGGAGCCCGTGGCGGCTGAATCAGGAAATAGCCGCTGCGAAGCATCGGCAGCGCAATTTGCCATCGGCAAGAAGGCATCCCCTGAGTTGCTGGATCAGGCGCGTGCCAAGGCTGGGGCGCAAAATGCGCGTTTCCTCAAGCCGAACGACATGATCACCCTGGAATACCGCTCCGATCGCCTGAACCTGAACACCGACAACAACCTGGTAGTTACTCGCGTCAACTGCGGCTGAGTCCTTTTGCGTCAGGCATAAAAAACCCCGTCACCAGGACGGGGTTTTTTTAGTGCGCCGAGAAATTACTCTGGGCGAACCTGTGCAGCTTGCATACCCTTTTGGCCTTTCTCAGCCACGAAAGAGACGGTCTGGCCTTCTTTCAGGCTTTTGAAACCGTCGGATTCGATAGCTTTGAAGTGTACGAACAGGTCGTCACCGCCACCTTGAGGAGTGATGAAGCCGAAGCCTTTTTCATCGTTGAACCATTTAACGGTGCCGGTTTGGCGATTAGACATGGTGTATCTCCAAGAAACATATATTTTCAGTAGTGCTGTGCTGCTCAGGCCAACTGGGCACACCCGGGTATCATAGTCGAAATGTTCGCTTTGGTAGCCCCCCGGACGTGCTGTTTGCCAATCAGTCGTGTTTTCTTTACCACCTGGTTGCGCTGAAAGCCCCGGTTTGAAAGGCTTTCAGCGAAACGTAAAGACGATAAAAAAACCTGTAAAACCTGCATAAATTGTCTGAAAAGCCTCATTTCCAGCACTTTTTTCCGCCTTTCAGCCGATGTTAATGACCGGTTTTCTTATTTTTTCGGGGCGGTATTTGCCTTGCATTTGGTGATCTGGCCAAGGGCTTTCTTTTGCAATTCAGGCGTCGCCTTGTTGTCCATCAGCGCCTGAATGTCGCTGGCCGGATAGGACTTGATGGCGTCAGCTCCGCAAGCGCAGTGGGATTTCGCCGCGGCAGCACCGATTTGCTGGGTTGCAGCCTCAGTGCACTGGGCCATGTACTTCTCGCGCTCGCCTTTCGGCCAGTCGGCATGGGCGCTCAGTGGCAGCAGCAGAACGACGGGTGCGACGAGGGCGAATAAGCTTTTCAGACGCATGCGAGGATGCTCCTTGTGGGTCAATGTCTTGTTATCTGAGGGCGCAAAGGCCGATCAAGTTCAGCACTTTGGCATAAAAACGGACATTTGACCTTCTGCCAAATCAGGACGTAAGCGACCGCTCATCTGTGCTAGCATGCCGGGCTCAAGCGTTCTCAGGCTTCGGATGACCTTCAGTCCCGAAGCGGTCGGCGTGCGAATTTTTCCGATTTGAATCCCAGTCACTCTGGTTCGGTTTTCCGGTTGGCCGCAAGGCTCCTGCCGCTGTAAGGCAGGCGTTCGTCATTGAATGGCCTGGATCGGATCTTGTACTGGCTCATCCCAACCCACGTGACCTTTGGTAGGGGTCACCACTAGGAGAGGAGGCGCCATGCCAACTATTACTCTTCCCGACGGCAGTCAACGTTCATTCGATCACCCGGTTTCCGTAGCCGAGGTCGCCGCATCCATTGGTGCAGGTCTGGCCAAAGCCACGCTCGCGGGCAAGGTCAATGGCCAACTGGTCGACGCCAGCGACATCATCAGCAGCGACGCGACCCTGCAAATCATTACGCCAAAGGATGAAGAGGGGCTGGAGATCATTCGCCACTCTTGCGCGCACCTGGTTGGCCACGCGGTCAAGCAGCTGTACCCGACCGCGAAGATGGTCATCGGCCCGGTCATCGACGAAGGCTTCTATTACGACATCGCCTACGAGCGTCCTTTCACGCCGGAAGACATGGCGGCCATCGAGCAGCGCATGCAGCAGCTGATCGAGAAGGATTATGACGTCATCAAGAAAGTCACTCCGCGCGCGGAAGTGATCGAAGTGTTCAAGGCCCGCGGCGAAGATTACAAGCTGCGTCTGGTCGAAGACATGCCGAACGAGCAGGCCATGGGTCTGTACTATCACGAAGAATACGTCGACATGTGCCGCGGTCCGCACGTGCCGAACACGCGTTTCCTGAAATCCTTCAAGCTGACCAAGCTGTCGGGCGCCTACTGGCGTGGCGACGCCAAGAACGAGCAATTGCAGCGCGTCTACGGCACCGCTTGGGCTGACAAGAAACAGCTGGCGGCGTACATCCAGCGCATCGAAGAAGCCGAGAAGCGCGATCACCGCAAGATCGGCAAGCGTCTGGGCCTGTTCCACACCCAGGAAGAATCCCCGGGCATGGTGTTCTGGCACCCGAATGGCTGGACTCTGTACCAGGTGCTCGAGCAGTACATGCGCAAGATCCAGCGCGACAACGGCTACCTTGAGATCAAGACTCCTCAAGTCGTCGACCGCAGCCTGTGGGAAAAATCCGGGCACTGGGCCAACTACGCCGACAACATGTTCACCACTCAGTCGGAAAACCGCGACTACGCGATCAAGCCGATGAACTGCCCATGCCACGTGCAGGTGTTCAATCAGGGCCTGAAAAGCTACCGCGAGTTGCCGATGCGTCTGGCCGAGTTCGGTGCCTGCCACCGTAACGAGCCGTCGGGTGCGTTGCACGGCATCATGCGCGTGCGAGCGTTCACTCAGGACGACGCGCACATCTTCTGCACCGAAGAGCAGATGCAGGCCGAGTCCGCTGCGTTCATCAAGCTGACCATGGATGTCTATCGCGATTTCGGCTTTACCGAAGTCGAGATGAAACTGTCCACTCGTCCGGAAAAACGCGTCGGCTCCGATGAGCTGTGGGATCGCGCTGAAGCAGCATTGGCTGCAGCCCTTGATTCTGCTGGCCTGCCGTACGATCTGCAGCCGGGCGAGGGTGCTTTCTACGGGCCGAAGATCGAGTTCTCGCTGAAAGATTGTCTCGGTCGAGTCTGGCAGTGTGGTACCTTGCAGCTCGATTTTAACCTGCCTGTCCGTTTGGGCGCTGAATACGTCTCTGAAGACAACAGCCGCAAACACCCGGTGATGTTGCACCGCGCGATCCTCGGTTCGTTCGAGCGTTTCGTCGGGATTCTGATCGAGCACTACGAAGGTGCTTTCCCTGCGTGGCTCGCGCCGACCCAGGCGGTGATCATGAATATCACTGATAAACAGGCAGATTTTGTTGCAGAGGTTGAAAAAACTCTCAACGAAAGCGGATTTCGTGCCAAGTCCGACTTGAGAAATGAAAAGATCGGCTTTAAAATCCGCGAGCATACTTTGCTCAAGGTTCCCTATCTCTTGGTTATCGGAGATAAGGAAGTCGAGATGCAGACTGTCGCTGTGCGTACTCGTGAAGGTGCTGACCTGGGCTCGATGCCCGTCGCCCAGTTCGCTGAGTTTCTCGCGCAAGCGGTTTCCCGGCGTGGTCGCCCAGATTCGGAGTAATTATTATCAAGCGTGAAATGAGACAAGATAAACGAGCTGCACCGAAAGCCCCGATCAACGAGAATATCTCGGCACGCGAGGTTCGGTTAATTGGCGCTGATGGCGAGCAGATTGGCATCGTCTCGATTGATGAAGCGCTTCGTATCGCTGAAGAAGCAAAGCTTGATCTGGTGGAAATTTCCGCAGATGCAGTCCCGCCTGTTTGCCGGGTGATGGACTACGGCAAATCGATCTTCGAGAAGAAGAAGCAGATTGCCGCGGCGAAGAAAAATCAGAAGCAGATTCAGGTTAAAGAAATCAAGTTTCGTCCAGGGACGGAGGAAGGGGATTACCAGGTAAAACTGCGCAACCTGGTACGTTTCCTGAGTGACGGGGACAGGGCCAAGGTATCCTTGCGATTCCGCGGCCGTGAGATGGCCCACCAGGAGCTGGGGATGGAACTCCTCAAGCGGGTTGAACAAGACCTGCTCGAGTACGGTTCGGTCGAACAGCATCCTAAGATGGAAGGACGCCAGCTGATCATGGTCATCGCCCCGAAAAAGAAGAAGTAATCAACAGGGCACGGCAGGCCTTCTGATTATGTTTATCAACTGAATGCGGAGTATCCGAACATGCCAAAAATGAAAACCAAAAGTGGTGCTGCCAAGCGGTTTCTGAAAACTGCTAACGGCATCAAGCACAAGCACGCTTTCAAGAGCCACATCCTGACTAAAATGTCGACCAAGCGTAAGCGTCAACTGCGCGGTAGCAGCTTGCTGCATCCGTCTGACGTGGCAAAAGTCGAGCGCATGCTGCGCCTTCGTTAATTTAGTCAAGAATAGAGGAAGTAACTCATGGCTCGTGTAAAGCGTGGCGTCATTGCCCGTAAGCGTCACAAAAAAATTCTGAAACTTGCTAAAGGCTACTACGGCGCACGCTCCCGCGTATTCCGTGTTGCCAAGCAAGCGGTAATCAAGGCAGGCCAATACGCCTACCGTGACCGTCGTCAGAAAAAACGTCAGTTCCGCGCTCTGTGGATCGCTCGTATCAACGCTGGTGCTCGTGTTAACGGTCTGTCCTACAGCCGTTTCATCGCTGGCCTGAAAAAAGCGTCCATCGAGATCGACCGTAAGGTTCTGGCTGATCTGGCAGTGAACGAAAAAGCGGCGTTTGCTGCGATTGTCGAGAAAGCTAAAGCCACCTTGGCTTAAGTACCCCCGACAGTCACCCGGCCTCACCTCTGTGGGGCCAGGTGTTAAACGTCATAAATAGGGGAAGAGCCTTCAAGCTCTTCCCCTATTTTGTATCTGGAGTCTGTACATGGAAAACCTGGATGCGCTGGTCTCTCAAGCACTAGAGGCTGTGCAAAGCGCTGAAGATATCAATGCCCTGGAGCAAATCCGGGTTCAATACCTTGGCAAGAAGGGCGAATTGACTCAGATGATGAAGACCCTGGGGAATCTGCCGGCCGAAGAGCGTCCGCAAGTCGGTGCGCTGATCAACGTTGCCAAGGAACGTGTTACAGGCGTTCTCAATGCGCGCATGGCATTGTTTGAAGAAGCCGAACTGGCTGCCAAACTGTCTGCCGAATCCATCGACGTGACATTGCCGGGCCGTGGCCAGACCTCTGGCGGTCTGCATCCGGTCACCCGGACTCTGGAGCGCGTCGAGCAGTTCTTCACCCGCATTGGCTACGGCATCGCCGAAGGCCCTGAGGTCGAAGACGACTACCACAACTTTGAAGCGCTCAACATCCCAGGCCATCACCCGGCCCGGTCGATGCATGACACCTTCTATTTCAATGCCAACATGTTGCTGCGCACCCATACCTCGCCGGTACAGGTCCGCACCATGGAATCCAAGCAGCCGCCGATCCGCATCGTCTGCCCGGGCCGCGTCTATCGCAGCGACTCCGATATCACCCATTCGCCGATGTTCCACCAGGTCGAAGGCCTGCTGGTTGATCGCGATATCAATTTTGCCGATCTCAAAGGCACCATCGAAGAATTCCTGCGGGTGTTCTTCGAGAAAGAACTGGCCGTGCGTTTCCGTCCTTCGTATTTCCCCTTCACCGAGCCATCCGCTGAAGTCGATATGGAATGCGTGATGTGCAGCGGCAAAGGCTGCCGCGTCTGCAAGCAGACCGGCTGGCTGGAAGTGATGGGCTGCGGCATGGTTCACCCGAACGTGCTGCGCATGTCCGGCATCGATCCGGAAGAGTTCTCCGGATTTGCCTTCGGCATGGGTGTCGAGCGTCTGGCCATGCTCCGTTACGGCGTGAACGACTTGCGTCTGTTCTTCGACAACGACTTGCGGTTCCTCGCGCAATTTCGCTAGTCGTAACGAATTCTTAGGAGAGCAGGATGAAATTCAGTGAACAATGGCTGCGTGGCTGGGTCAGCCCGCAGGTAGATCGCGATGAGCTGGTTGCTCGTCTGTCGATGGCCGGTCTTGAGGTCGATAGCGTTACTCCGGCCGCCGGCGTATTCAGTGGTGTGGTGGTGGGTGAGGTGCTGAGCACCGAGCAGCATCCGGACGCCGACAAGTTGCGCGTATGCCAGGTCAGCAATGGCGCGGAAACCTTCCAGGTCGTGTGCGGAGCGCCAAACGTGCGCCCGGGCCTGAAGATTCCGTTCGCGATGATTGGCGCAGAGCTGCCGGGCGACTTCAAGATCAAGAAGGCCAAGCTGCGTGGCGTCGAGTCCAACGGCATGCTGTGCTCGCAGGCAGAGCTGCAGGTCGGTGAGGGCAACGACGGTCTGATGGAGCTGCCGGCCGATGCGCCGGTGGGCGAAGATTTCCGAGTGTATCTGGATCTGGAAGACGCCAGCATCGAGGTCGACCTGACCCCGAACCGTGGCGACTGCCTGTCCCTGGCCGGTCTGGCTCGTGAAGTCGGCGCGCTGTACGCCGTGCCGGTAACCCGTCCTGTGGTGGCTGCGGTTGCAGCGGTACACGACGAAGTCCGCTCGGTCGAGGTGCTGGCCCCAGCTGCCTGCCCACGTTACCTGGGTCGGGTCATCCGTAACGTCGACCTGTCCAAGCCAACCCCGCTGTGGATGGTTGAGCGTCTGCGTCGCGCCGACGTGCGCAGCATCGACGCTGCCGTCGACATCACCAACTACGTCATGCTCGAGCTCGGCCAACCGCTGCACGCTTTCGATCTCGCCGAAATCAATGGCGGCATTCGTGTGCGCATGGCTGAAGAGGGCGAAAAGCTGGTTCTGCTTGATGGTCAGGAAGTCAGCCTGCGTAGCGATACGCTGGTCATCGCTGACCACACTCGTGCACTGGCGATCGCCGGCGTCATGGGTGGCGAGCACAGCGGTGTTTCCGCGACCACCCGTGATGTGTTCCTCGAATCTGCGTTCTTTGATCAGATTGCGGTTGCCGGCAAGGCACGTTCTTACGGCTTGCATACCGACGCTTCGCATCGCTACGAGCGTGGCGTTGACTGGCAACTGGCCCGTGAAGCCATGGAGCGCGCCACTGGCCTGCTGCTGGAAATCACTGGCGGCGAAGCTGGTCCGATCATCGAGACCGTCAGCGAACAACATCTGCCATCGATTGCACCGATCACTCTGCGCGCTCAGCGCATCACTCAGATGCTCGGCATGGAGATGGATTCGGCACAGGTCGAGCGTCTGCTCAGTGCCTTGGGCTTGAGCATTACCGCTGACGGCGAAGGCCAATGGCGCGTTGAAGTGCCAAGCCACCGCTTCGATATCAGCCTGGAAGTCGACCTGATCGAAGAGCTGGCTCGTCTGTACGGTTACAACCGTCTGCCGGTTCGCTACCCGCAAGCGCGTCTGGCGCCGCAAGCCAAGGCCGAAGCGCGTAGTGATCTGCCTGAGCTGCGTCGTCTGCTGGTTGCTCGTGGTTATCAGGAAGCGATCACTTACAGCTTCATTGATCCGCGTCAGTTCGAACTGTTCAATCCAGGTGTCGAGCCGCTGTTGCTGGCCAATCCGATCTCCAACGATATGGCCGCCATGCGCTCGTCGTTGTGGCCAGGTCTGGTCAAGGCGTTGCAGCACAACCTCAATCGTCAGCAGGATCGTGTGCGTCTGTTCGAGAGCGGCCTGCGCTTCGTTGGTCAGCTTGACGGCTTGAAGCAAGAGCCGATGTTGTCCGGGGTTGTGTGCGGGAGTCGCTTGCCGGAAGGCTGGGCGCAGGGTCGGGATACCGTCGACTTCTTCGACGTAAAGGCTGACGTGGAGGCTGTACTGGGTTTTGCCGGTGCCCTGGATTCGTTCACCTTTGCTCCGGGCAAACACCCAGCGCTGCATCCGGGTCAAACCGCGCGCATCGAGCGTGAAGGTCGCGAGGTAGGCTATATCGGTGCAATTCACCCTGAGCTGTCGAAGGCGCTGGGGCTGGATCGTCCGGTGTTCGTCTTTGAGCTGGTTCTGGCGGAAGTGGCGCTCGGTAAAATGCCGAAATTCCACGAGTTGTCGCGCTTTCCTGAAGTGCGTCGTGACCTTGCACTGATCGCGCACAAAGACGTCGCGGCCTCGGCTGTACTGGACGTAATCCGTGAAAATGCAGGCGAATGGCTCACAGAGCTCAGGCTGTTTGACGTGTATCAGGGTAAAGGTATTGATCCTGATAGAAAAAGCCTTGCAGTCGGCTTGACCTGGCAGCATCCATCGCGCACTCTTAATGACGATGAGGTGAATTCGACGACGCAAAATATCCTCACCTCGCTCGAACAAAGGTTGAACGCCACGTTAAGGAAGTGACGTATGGGGGCTTTGACGAAAGCTGAGATGGCGGAACGTCTGTATGAAGAGCTGGGCCTGAACAAGCGGGAAGCCAAGGAATTGGTCGAACTGTTTTTCGAGGAAATCAGGCACGCTCTTGAAGACAACGAGCAGGTCAAATTGTCCGGTTTCGGCAATTTCGACCTTCGGGACAAACGCCAGCGGCCCGGCCGCAACCCGAAAACGGGGGAAGAAATCCCGATCACGGCTCGCCGTGTGGTCACCTTTCGTCCAGGGCAGAAGTTGAAGGCCCGAGTTGAGGCTTATGCTGGAACCAAGTCATAACGACGAACTACCCGTCATCCCGGGCAAACGCTACTTCACCATTGGTGAGGTCAGCGAGCTGTGTGCCGTAAAGCCACACGTGCTGCGCTACTGGGAGCAGGAGTTTCCTCAGCTCAACCCCGTCAAACGCCGCGGGAACCGCCGGTATTATCAGCGCCAGGACGTGCTGATGATCCGGCAGATCCGCGCGCTCCTTTACGATCAGGGTTTCACCATCGGCGGCGCACGTCTGCGCCTGTCCGGCGACGAAGCCAAAGATGACACCACACAGTACAAACAGATGATTCGGCAGATGATTGCCGAATTGGAGGATGTCCTGGTGGTACTCAAGAAATAAAAAGCTGCGTTTGAATACTTCCAGTTTTCAAAAGCTTGCGATATATTCTTGAGCGTTCTTCGAGGTGAAGAACGGGATGCAACATCAGTCGGGGCGTAGCGCAGTCCGGTAGCGCACTAGCATGGGGTGCTAGGGGTCGAGTGTTCGAATCACTCCGTCCCGACCATATTTTTCAACGACTTAGGCCAATGTTCACAGCATTGGCCTTTTTCATGTGTGTGAGATTTGCGGGGCTACTCGATCACGCCTGCGACTCGCACCAAGTGTTTGGATTTGTAAGAAAGTCCGCTCGTCGAGCAAATAGCACTCTCTGTGCGCCGATCTTCTCTTACTTATTAAGCGCAGCCCCTGCGCCACTGACGGGAGAGAATGATGATCGACGACAACAACGGCCCTGAAGCGCCATATCCGGGACCAGACGAACAAACCCCTGATTCTGGCGAGGGTCATGATTCCGGCCTGGAGCAGGCTGATTCTGAGCCGAAGCAGGGCACCGACGAACGACCAGAGGACTGGAATCCGCCACCCGGCAATCCTGGCTCTGATCAGGACGCCCAGACGGGCCGAGATAATGGCGGCGCTAAGTAAGCCCGATCAATTGTAATAGTTCACGAGACCCGGCCATCGCGCCGGGTTTTTATTGCCGCCCAACCCTCTATCGACATCCTTGGGCGCAGACGGTTATTTGGGCGTGGGTGGGCGAAGCCGAGCGGCGCCGGCGGCTGGACGCTTCGATCCAGGCGCCGGCAACAAGCATGTTCACTCTACGATGCAGATCCAGCGATGGTTGTATCGATAGGGTGCGCGGGTGAAATGGACGTCTGAGACCATTTTCATGCCTCGCTCTTGGAGCGCTTCGGTCAGTTGTACGAGTGTCTCTGCCTGGATAGTCATTGCTGTCACCTCGTCAGATTTACTGCGTTCATAATTCTTGACCGAGAGATCAGGCGGCTAATTCATTTTTTCTACAGTCATCATTGAAGTAGTGCGATCAAGAGCGCTGTGCTTCACCTCGTGTCCACTAACTTGCCCCATTCAAGTCCGAACCGCGCCAGGTACTTCCTCAAGCGATCGGCATCATTAGGCTGCGCCTTGGCCTGCCGGGAAATACCGAACAGCTGTCGGCCTGCATCGGACAGGCTATCGGCCTGCCGGCACACCTCAATGACAGCCTTCAACTGCAAGCGATCGAACAAGTCCATGCTCTCGCCATCTCCCGGCAACTCAGTTGATATAGCAGTGGGTTGCGCCAAGCCCCATGCATATCGCAATCGATCGATCTCATCGTCTACCTGCGCTTCATCGATGCGTCCGCTTTCGGCCAAAGTTGCCATCCGGGTAATCGACGCGGACAGTTCGCGAAAGTTGCCCAGCCACGCTGCTTCACGTGAGCTGGCGAAGGCCAGGTAGCGTCGGCGTGCTTCGAGATTGAAACGCGCGCGTTGCCCATGTTCGCGCGCGTGGCGTTCCAGTTCGAAATCGATGTTTGGCTCGATGTCCTCGCGGCGGCCGGCGAGGCCGGGCAGGTCGAATGTCCAGAGGTTGATCCTTGCGTACAGATCCTCGCGAAAAAGGCCTTCGGCGACGCGGCTGCGCAGGTCGCGATGGGTGCCGGCGATTATCAGAAAATCACTCTCGACTTCCTTGTCCGAGCCCAGCGGGAAGAAGCGTTTCTCTTCGATTGCCTTTAACAGCATCGCTTGTTCGTCCGCGCCGAGCTCACCGATTTCATCGAGAAACAGCATGCCGCCGTTTGCGGCGCGCAGCAGGCCATCGCGAGCGTTTTGCGCTCCGGTGAAGGCGCCTTTGACGTGACCGAACAAGGCCGACATCGCGCCGTCGCCACGCAAGGTTGCACAGTTGACTTCGACAAAGCGTCCCTGCATTTGATGACGGTTACGTTTGAGTTCGTAGATGCGCCGCGCCAGGAAGGATTTGCCGGCGCCGGTCGGGCCGATCAGCAGCATGGGGGCTTTGGAGCGCAGCGCAACGCGCTCGATCTGTTCAATGGAGCGGTTGAAGGCCGGGTTGCGCGTGGCGATGCCGGACTTGAGAAATTCCAGGCCTTCGAGGCGTTTGCTGGCGAAACGTGAGGCAATGCGATCATAGCGCGACAGATCGAGATCGATCAGCGCGTGAGTGCCGCAGGCGGGCTCGTTTTCGTTCTTGCGCTTGGCGGGGGAGGTCTGAATCAGCCGGGCTGGCAGATAGCGCGCCTCGGTCAGCAGGAACCAGCAGATCTGTGCGACGTGGGTGCCGGTGGTGATGTGGACGAGGTAATCCTCGTGCTCGGTGTCAAAATTGTACGCAGTGGTGAAGTCGTGCAGGGCGCCGTACACCTCCTCGAAATCCCAAGGGTTGCGCAGCGACATTGGATGCAGGCGCACTTCGGTGCTCGGAGAAATCTGCTGGATGTCCGCTCGGACACGCTCGGCGAGGCTGACGTCGCGCGCGTCGAGGCCATGAATCAATTCAAGTCGGTGGATAGGGAGGTCTGTTTGTTGGCACAGGCCTACGCTTGGTCGCCAATAATTCCATCGGCTGGCACCTTTGCCGACACGATCCAGGGTGGCTCCGATAAATCCGATGGCGACCGTGCGTTTGTTGGGCATGCTTATCTCATAAGATAAATGACGATATGCAATGATAATTTTGCTGGTCGGATTTGTCTTCCATAGATTATCGAGCCTCGTCCAATCAGAGATAAAAGTTATTAAAATCAAAAACATAGCAGAAACAACCATGGCCGCATCCAAAGCTGGCACAGCGGCTGCAATGCTGATGGAAACGAACATGGACACCAAGATATGAAAGACCAAACCTACCAGCTTCTCGAAGTCGCCAACGGCAAGCCCATCAAACTCTGGACCGAAGGCGTCCCGGTTGAAAACGAAGCCCGCGCACAGTTGATGAACACTGCGAAAATGCCCTTCATCTTCAAGCATCTGGCGGTGATGCCGGATGTGCACCTGGGCAAGGGGTCAACCATCGGCAGCGTTATTCCAACGGTCGGCGCGATCATTCCCGCAGCGGTGGGCGTCGACATCGGTTGCGGCATGATCGCTGCGCGTACATCGCTGATGGCTTCGGATCTGCCGGACAACCTCCACGGACTGCGTAGCGCCATCGAGCAAGCGGTGCCACATGGCCGCAGTTCTAATCGTTCGCGACGAGACAAAGGCGCCTGGGGCGAGGTTCCGCAGCAAGCCGATCAGGCCTGGGCGGGGTTGCAGCCGCGCTTCAAACTGATCACCGACAAGTATCCGAAACTGGTCAACACCAACAACCGGGGGCATCTGGGGACGCTCGGCAGTGGCAACCATTTCATCGAAGTGTGCTTGGACGAGGCCAATCGGGTGTGGTTCATGCTGCACAGCGGTTCGCGTGGCGTCGGCAACGCTATCGGCAACCTGTTCATCCAGATGGCCCAAGCCGATATGCGTCAGCACATTGCCAACCTGCCGGACCGTGACCTGGCCTATTTCGAAGAGGGCAGCCAGCATTTTGATGATTACGTGGAGGCGGTTGGCTGGGCGCAGGACTTCGCCAGACAGAACCGTGAACTGATGATGCGTGCGGTGGTTCAGGCCACGCGGCAGATCATCCGCAAGCCGTTCGAAGTGGCGCTGGAGGCGGTCAACTGCCACCACAATTACGTGCAGAAGGAACGGCATTTCGGTGAAGACGTGCTGATTACCCGCAAAGGCGCGGTGTCAGCGAAGAAGGGCGAACTGGGGATTATTCCGGGCTCGATGGGCGCCAAGAGTTTCATTGTGCGCGGTCTGGGCAACGAAGAGTCGTTCAGTTCCTGCAGCCACGGCGCCGGGCGCACCATGAGCCGCACCAAGGCCAAGAATACCTTCACCGTTGCCGATCAGATCCGCGCCACTGCCCACGTGGAATGCCGCAAGGACGAAGCGGTGATTGACGAAATTCCGATGGCCTACAAGGACATCGACAAAGTCATGCACGCCCAGCGTGAGCTGGTGGAAGTGCTGCACACCCTGCGTCAGGTGGTGTGCGTCAAAGGCTAAGGAACTACAGCGCTGGCGAGAATTCTGCGTCCGGCGCTGCCCCGGTTCATCGCGGCTGAGCTGAAGCGCGAATTATCAATATTGATCGTAACTCACGAAGACCCACGACGGTTTAACGGTACCTCAGAGACACCGTCGGGCTATACGCGTAAGGATTTGCAATGAAAGAGATAATCGAACTGGACGGCGCCATCGGTGGCGGCCAGGTGTTGCGCAGTGCGTTGAGCCTGTCGATGGTGACAGGTCGGGCGTTTCGCATTAAACAGATTCGCGCCAGACGCAGTCGTCCGGGATTGCTGCGTCAGCACCTGACAGCCGTGATGGCGGCGGGCGAGATTTGTGGTGCACAGATATCTGGTGCGCATCTGGGGTCGCAAGGCCTGAGCTTCGAACCGGGCGAAATTCGCGGCGGCGACTTTCAGTTCGCTATCGGCACGGCCGGCAGCTGCACGCTGGTGCTGCAGACGTTGCTGCCAGCCTTGTTACGGGCATCGAAGGCCAGTCGGGTGACGATCTCCGGTGGCACGCATAATCCGCTGGCGCCGCCGACGGATTTCCTGTCGCGCAGTTGGTTGCCGCTGCTGCGGCGCATGGGCGGCGATGTCGAGTTGGAGTTGCTGCGTCATGGTTTCGTACCGGCTGGCGGTGGCGAAATTGCGGTGAAGGTGCAGCCCTCGCGCCTCACGCGCCTGGACCTGTGTGAGCGCGGCGAGGCAGTCTCACGACGCGCATTGGCGCTGACCGCAGGTCTCGCACCCACTGTCGCTCAGCGAGAGCTGAGTCAGGTGGCCAAGCGTTTGAACTGGCCAGTGGAGGCGCTGCAACCTGTGGCGCTTGATCCGGCACGCGGCCCGGGCAATGTGTTATTGCTGGAGTACGTTTTCGAGCATGTCACTGAGGTGTTCAGCGCATTTGGCCAAGTGTCGTTACGCGCCGAGAAGGTGGCCGATGCCGCAATCAATCAGGCTGTCGACTGGTTGCGCAGTGATGCTGCGGTCGCTGAGCATCTGGCCGATCAGTTGCTGTTGCCGATGGCGCTGGCCGGTGGCGGATCGTTCACCACGCCGCGCATGACTGATCATCTGCGCAGCAACATCGAAGTCATTCACCTGTTTTTGCCGGTCCGTATCGATTGCCGAGAGGAGGGCGGCGATCGCTTGCGGGTAGACGTTTTCCAAACCGATTAACAGCGGCCGGCAACCGGAAAGCAGTTGCACAACCTCATCGCAGGTGAGGCTAGCCTTCAGCCATTAGCACATCCGACCTAATTGCCCCCGGTCTGGCTCGACCTTAAAGTCCTTTCGCTTGGCAGGTTATTGCCAGTATTTCTCCGGTATGAAAATCAAAAAGGTCGATCTGCAATGAACTCATCAAGGACTATCCCGGTTCTCGCTTTATTCGCAACAATGGCGCTCGCAGTTACTGGATGCCAGACCGTCAAACCGGGAGAGAGTGATCTCAAGAATCGCGCACAGACCACCATCGGTAAACCCGTAATCAAGGTTTCAAATATCCGCAGCGACTTCAATACAACCTTCTACACCGCTCAAACCGAAAGTGGCGAATATACGTGCGAACTGCCGAGCGGCCCGATGGTTGCCCTGGGTTCCATGGGCATGGGACTGGGCGCTCAGTGCACCAAGCAATGACTAATCAGTCCTTTCGAAGCTGAAAGAAAAAGGCCAATGTCGATGACATTGGCCTTTTTATTTAACCAATACTCGGCGCAGATCAGCTGGTTTTCGAGTTCAGCTTGCGCAGTTCTTCGTAGGTCGCCGATTGCACGAACCAGAAGCCAGAGACGATGCACCAGCCCAGGGTGCCGCCTACAAACATGCCGAGACCCGAAAGAAAGCTCTGGCTCATCATGAAGAGGGAAACGATCAGGATGACCGCCAGTGCGATGTAGAGAACGATGTTGTTGACGCCGATGACGAAATCTTTCATTTGCATTCCTTGGATGTATTTTCCTCTGGCCACCTTCTATGGTGGCCAGTGCGCGCATCATATTGATATCACCGTGGATTGCGCTAGTTCGGCGTCGGTATTTCGTTATGAATAGCAAAGTCCGTGGTTACTGAGCGGGCTTTTTCTCAAGATCTTCAGAGTCGCTCGACGTCGCCGCATCCTTCTCCGTCTCGTGCGGTTCTGAGCCCGCATTGGCGCCTGAAGACTCTTCACCTTTCTTGTTGGCCTTCTCATCATGGTCACTAGAGCTTTGTGCATGATTGACACCGGGCAGGGCGGTGGCGGGGGTGGCAGCGCCCGCTGTCGTTTCGGCTGCCCAAGCGTGGAGCGGGCCAATCAAGCACAGACTGAAAAACGACATTGCGAAGATTTTCTTGTTCATCACGTGGGCCTTCTACGCGGTGGGATGTACTGCTTTGGATAAGCCTGTCTGCCAAAGGTGCGCAGTACTGGACGAGCGGCGAAGCCTGATTGTATTCAGCCGGATCAAAAATCTCGCGACAGCAGGCAAATTGCTGGCCCCCATAGGTGTTTCGCACCGGCAAAATCGCCTTTTTTCAAAAGGTTAGGTTGGCTACATGCGCACGATTGTCATCACCGTTGTGACGCTCTCCCTGGCTTTGATCGCCTCGGGAGTGCAGGCAAAAGAGTTGAGCAAGGGCCATCGCTTTGCCTGCACCTGGGGCTCGGATATTGCTGCCGGTGCGCAGCGATCAAAACTGTCCGGGGTTTCGCTGTATGGCGCGCGCAAGCAATTGCAGGTTCGCCGATTCCAGCAACCCTGGATGCGCATGACAGCGATGGGGATTACCGAGCAGACCTACAACAGCA
Organism: Pseudomonas sp. LW8; assembly: GCF_041956865.1. NCBI lineage: Bacteria > Pseudomonadati > Pseudomonadota > Gammaproteobacteria > Pseudomonadales > Pseudomonadaceae > Pseudomonas > Pseudomonas sp. LW8. The sequence goes on from NZ_CP168138.1 coordinate 2,028,603, forward strand.
GTTCGAAGCTCAAACCGGCAGCGGTCAAGCAGACCTATTACGAACAATGCGTACGCCATGAGTTGGCTCGGCGCTGATGCCGGTTTCTCAGGGCTGATTTACACAGCTCAGGAATCGCGAGAGCCCTTGGCGACTGCCGGCCCGGCAACCCGCGGCGCCGCTTTGGTCTGCATCAGTGCATCCAGAGCCTTGCGATAGCCCTGGCCGCCAAGCGCCATGCTGTTGTTGTGCGTCGCGCCGGGCACGAGCAGCAGGCGTTTGGGCTGCTCTGCGGCATTGAATAGCTGCTCGCTGAAGCGCGGCGGCACGAAGGCATCAGCCAGGCCATGCACCACCAGCAGTGGCATGTGAATGTCGGCGATCTTGTCGATGGAATCGAATTTCTGCGACAGGAGCCAACGCACAGGAAGCGAGGTGTTGGCCACGGCGGCAGCTACGTCGGCGAGAGAAGTGAAGGTAGATTCGATGACCAGACCGCGAACCGGCAGAGGTGTGTTGTTGCGCGCCGCGTTCTGTCCGAGCTCGGCCGCCAGATCAATCGCCACCGCACCGCCGAGAGAGTGGCCGTAGATCAGGCGCTTGTTCGGGTCCGGTTGCAGCAGCTGGAAGCGCTCCCAGGCCACGCGGGCATCTTCATAAACGCTGCTTTCGGATGGAAGATCACCCTTGCTTTGGCCGAACCCGCGATAATCGATGGCCAGCACCGAATAGCCCGCCGCGCGTAGTTGTTCTATGCGGAACAACTGTCCGGTGAGGTTCCAGCGCACCCCATGCAAATAAAGGATTGCCGGGGCATTGGCACGTTCCGCCGGCCACCACCAGGCATGGATGTTCTGCCCGGCCTTGAAACTCTTCGGTTGCAGATCGAGTTCCTGAACGCTGCCAGGCAGACCGCGATACCAGCCGGCGGTGCCCGGCTCGATGCGAAACAACAGTTTGCGCTCGGTGTGTTCCAGCACCGCACAACTCGTCGGCACGCCAATGATCAGCGCGGCCATCATGGCGAACGCCAAGCGGCGGCGTCGCAGACGGGTCAGGAAGGACAGGAACATTAATCGTTTCACCACAGCGCAGACAAAGAACGCTTTTTACCAGATGCCTCGGTCTGCGCGTGACTGTTTTTCGACCACCGTGCACGCCCAACGATTACAAGATGCTGCAATCGATCACGCCACCTGCAGCACAATCTTGCCGATATGATCGCCGCCCTCCATGCGGGCATGGGCCTGAGCCGCGTCAGCCAGCGGGTAAACCTTGTCGATGATCGGCAGGCAGCGCCCGGCGCTGAGGGCAGGCCAAACGTGTTCTTGCAGTTGATCGGCGATGGCGGCTTTTTCCGTAGCCGTACGCGCGCGCAGCAGCGAACCGGTGACCACCGCGCGTTTGCCGAGGATCGCCAACAGATCGATGTCGTTGGCGCGGGCGCCGCCGAGAAAGCCGAGCATCACCAGTCGGCCATCCATTGCCAGTGCGCTGATGTTGCCGTTCAGATACGAGCCACCCATGATGTCGAGAATCACGTTCACGCCTTGATCTGCGGTTTTCTGGGCAATGACCTCGGCGAAATCTTCCTCACGATAGTTGATCGGTTGCCCGCCAAGTTTGCTGATTGCGGCGCATTTTTCAGGACTGCCGGCGGTGGCGAACGCCTCAATACCGAATTCACGGCAGAGCATCAGCGCTGTGGTACCGATACCGCTGGTGCCACCGTGAATCAGCACGCGCTGGCCTGTCTTGGCGGCGCCGAGGCCGAAAAGGTTGGCCCAGACGGTGAAAAACGTTTCCGGAATCGCGGCGGCCTGGACCCAATCGACTCCATCCGGCACAGGCAAAGTCTGGCCGGCCGGAACCGCGCAATACTCGGCGTAACCGCCGCCATTGGTCAGCGCGCAGACCCGATCGCCGACCGCGAAACGCGTTACTCCGGCGCCAACCGCGACCACTTCGCCAGCCACTTCCAGACCGGGGATCGGGTCCATGCCGGGTTTCATCGGGTACTTGCCGGCGCGCTGCAAGGCATCCGGACGATTGATTCCCGCGGCGTGAACACGGATCAGCACTTGGCCCTCGGAAGCAGTGGGCAGAGATACGCGCCTGGCTTGCAATACTTCAGGGCCGCCGGGTTGGGTGATTTCGATACGGGTCATTTCTTTAGGCAGTGACATGTCTATTCCTGTGGAGAAGGTCGTGTAGATGGGAGCGCAGACAGGGTGCAATGATTCCCCTCAGTTCGCCGCGCAGCGCGTTTCATTAGCAGAGGGCAGCCAGCGCATGGCTAGCTCCAGCAGTAGAGCCACGACGATTGCGCCAGCGGCGATCACAAACAGCAGCGTGTGCTGACCACCTGAAGCGTTGAACAGCGCCGAGTAGGCAAACCCGGCCAGAGCCTGAAAAGTGGCGAACGATACGGTGGCGCGGCTCCAGGCGATCTGCTGACGGTGATGCGACGGCACCAGCTCATGCACGCGGGCCAAGGCCAGCGGGACGATGCCCGGCGGGAACGAGCCGAGAATCACCGCCAGTAAAGCCAGCGCCAGAAACGCATGGGAGACGGCGAGCAAACCGAGGGCAATGGCTTGAACTACCAGCACCACGCGAATGCCAGTGCGTGCACCAAGCTGGTCGGCCAGAAAACCGTACGTCACCGGCCCGACAATCGCTCCCAGGCCATACATCACCCAGACCATTGCGCCGATATGCGCCCCGGCGCCCAGTCCGCGAGCCACGTAATCCACCAGAAACACCATGGCAGGCACCAGCCCGGCGGCCATGAACGCGTATTGAGCAAACAACAGGTAGACGCCCGGCGGTGTCGGCTCATCAGCCGACGTTGCGTGCGCAGCCACAGGGTGCGCGGTATCCGCAGGCCAGCCGAACCAGCTCACCGCGGTCAGCAACAACGCCAGCGCGCCCAGTCCCAGCCAGGTCGCTTGCAAGCCGAGGCTCAGCAGCGGCGGCACGATGGTCCCGGAACCGGCGATTCCGAGGCCGATGCCCAGGAAGATTGCGCCACTGGCCAGACCTCTGCGCGCCACCGGAACGTGAGGCAGCACGGTTGCCGCCACCAGCACCATGATCGCGCCACCGGCAATGCCGGACAGCAAACGCCAGCCGAAGAACCAGCTCACCGAGAGCGGATAAGCACAGGCAAAAAATGCTCCCGTGACCGCGAGCATCATCAGGCGCAGGGCGTTGCGGTTACCCAGTCGATGGGCCATGGGCCGACCGAGCAGGGCGCCGATCAAGTAGCCAACCAGATTGGCCGCGCCGAGATAGACGACATCATTGGCGGAAAACCACTGTGCCTGAATCAGCGAAGGGATCAGCGGCGTGTAGGCGAAACGCGCCAGGCCAATGCTGACCAGGCTGGCGCAAAGCCCGGCGAAGATCGGCAGCCAGATGCCGGAGGAATTTGCAGTACGCATGATAGCGATCTCACAAGAGGTGTATGGCGCTCAGCTTATCGGCTATCCTGGCTGCGCATATGCAGCGATTAAGCGGCAGAGTGATGCAAAAATGCTTCGATGAGGATCAGCATGAATTGGGATGATGCGCGGGTTTTTCTGGCGGTCTGTCGCGAGTCCACCTTGCGCGGAGCTGCACGAGTTCTGGGCGTGGACCAGGCCACTGTCGGGCGGCGTATTACCGCGCTGGAAAAGTCTTTGAGCGCGACGCTGTTCCTGCGTACCTCCGATGGCTACGCGTTGACCAGTGTTGGTGAAGCGGCGCGTAAAAGTGTGGAAAAAATGGAACATTCGGCACTGGAACTGGAGCGGCACATCCACGGGCTGGACGATCGTCTGACCGGTAACGTACGGGTCAGCACCACCGACTCGATGGCCATCGACTTCATCATCCCGGCGATGGCGCGCCTGCATGATCAGCATCCGGATGTGCAGATCCAGCTGGATGCATCGACGCAAATCCTCAGTCTGGCCAAGCGCGAAGCCGATATCGCGGTGCGCAATACTCGGCCGGATAACCCGGATCTCATCGCTCGGCGAATCGCCCGTTGGCCTGTAGGACTTTTCGCAGCACAGGCCTATGTCGAGCGCCATGGAGAACCGCAGCCCGGCAACGCTTTCGGGGGCCATGATCTGGTGGTGTATCAGCCGTACTTACAGAGCAAAAAAGACCTGACGCTGGTCTCTGAACCGTTGACCCGCGGACGCATCGTCGCCACGCTCAGCTCCAGCCTCTTGGTGCGTCGAGCCCTTGCCGCAGGCCTCGGGATAGGCGAGATACCGGTATACATGGGCGAACGCGATGGCCTCGTCAGACTTTGGCCGGAGCGGACCCGGCCGCTGCCGTATGAAGTGTGGCTGGTCACCCACGCCGACCTGCGTCACACCGCGCGGGTACGGGCGGTCATCGAGCAGATCGTTGAGGCTTTTGCGCTGGAAAACGAATAAGTGGTTCAGGGTTTTGCCGAGGCTACAACTGCTGACGAAACAGCCTACGTCCGAGACAGAATGGGCCGGCTTGTTGTAGTCCGTGATGAGTTCTATTGTCACTGCAGCTCGATGCAGACCTCAGTGACGCATCGAAACGAAGAGCCAGGGAAGGCCGCGTAGCCGCAGAAAGGTGTCGAATTGAAAATCAGGGAAGTGAATCAATATGCAGTCACGGACAGATCGGACGCGGGGCGGAACAGGCAAATCATGAGCAGCATAAGTCGCGAAGAATTCGATGCCAGGATAGAAACCATCGAGACGAGGATGGATGGCCGCGTGGCAGAAATGCGCGCCGACATTCGCGGGTTCCTGGCTGCTCAGGCAGAGCGGGACAAGGTCTATCTTGAACGGGACAAGGCCCTGCAGGAACGGGACAAGCGTTATGACCTGATGTGGATGGGCGTGCAGAAAATCGCCGACGAATCGCGGGAAGCGATCAGACAGGCATCGACGGTAAAGGCCAATTACTGGGCTGCCACCACTGTGCATTTCCTCGGCGTGGCTTCCTTGCTGGTTGGCGCACATTTTGCCAATCAGGCGGCGGTGTTGACCACGATACAAACCACGCTGGCAGCGATTCAGATTGGCAAAGAGGTATCGTCACCCAAACCTGTCGTACAACCCTCAGCAGTGCCGCCGCAATAAAAAACGGCCTTCAGTGGAAGGCCGTTCTGCATCGCGCCAGATCATGGCATTTCCGGCAACTCCTGAGGCCGCAAGTCGAACACCAGCACTTCGGCATCGACCCCGTTGCTCAAGGTGAGCAGCTGTTCTTCACGAACCCGCACGCCGTCGCCTTCCTGCAAGGGTTGGCCATTGAGTTCGACGCTGCCACGCGCAACGTGCACGTAAGCGTAACGATTGGCCGGCAATTTCAGCGTGGCACTTTCCTCGCCGTCAAATAACCCGGCGTAGACCCGCGCATCCTGACGGACTTTCAGGGAGCCATTGCTACCGTCCGGCGAGATGATCAGTTGCAGGCGACCACGTTTTTTCTGCGCGCTGAAGTGTTCCTGTTGATAGCGCGGCTTGGCGCCGCTGACATCCGGCACGATCCAGATTTGCAGAAAGTGCACGGGCTTGGTGGCCGAGTGGTTGAACTCACTGTGCGCCACGCCGCTGCCGGCACTCATCAATTGCACGTCCCCGGGGCGGATCACCGAGCCAGTACCGAGGGTGTCCTTGTGTTCCAGCGCGCCTTCGAGCACATAGGAAAAGATCTCCATGTCGCGGTGCGGGTGCTGGCCAAAGCCTTTGCCGGCGGCGACCCGGTCATCGTTGATCACCAGCAGATCGGAGATACCCTGTTCACGCGGGTTGCGGTAGCTGGCGAAAGAAAAGGTGTGAAACGACTTCAACCAGCCGTGATTGGCGAGGCCGCGATCGGAGGCTTTGCGAAGAGTCAGCATGATGAAATCTCCTGGCGGGACGTGAATTCGTCCGAGTGAGGAGAAGGTTACTGGTTACCCGGTGAGGCAATAAGTAGATGGAAATTGAAAGACTGTCCGGCTCAGGTTGACAGTTTTGCGTTATGGTTCACCCATTCGATCACGCTCCTGAACACTCGGTCCGCCATAATGCCTTGGCTGAACCGTGCGTATTGACCCTTGAATATGTGTGAAACCTCCCATGAAAACCGTGGCAATGGTGCTGTTCCCTGACTTTCTGATGCTCGACATGGCGGGGCCGCTGGAGGTGTTTTCAGTCGCCAACCGTTATCTGAAACCTGATCTGCACTATCAATTGACGACTCTCGGCACAGAGCGCGGCTTGCTGAGGGCGTCCAACGGCGTGCAGGTTCAGGCTGACTTGCACATCGACGAAGCGGCCGAGCGCTATGACCTGCTATTGGTGCCGGGCGGACCCGGCGCCTATAACCAGAGATTTCCCGAGCTGTTTGGCTGGTTGAAAAAAGCCGTGCCGCGCGCGGAGCGTTACGGTTCGATTTGCACTGGCGCATTCATCCTCGGCCACGCCTGCCTGCTTGATGGTTATCGCGTCACCACGCATTGGAACTACACCGAACGGCTGATCAAGGCTTTCCCGAAAACCACGGTGACCACCGATCAGATCTACGTCGAGGATCGTAATCTCATCACCTCCGGTGGCGTTACGGCCGGCATCGACCTGGCGCTGGCGGTGGTGGCCAGAGATCACGGCAAGAAAATCGCCCAGGACGTTGCCAAGGTCTTGTTGGTGGTCATGAAGCGCCAGGGCGGGCAAGCGCAGTTCAGCCCGTTGATGGCGGCAGTCTCACCGCAAGAAACGCCCATCACCCGCGCGCAGAATTACGTCCTTGAACATCTGGATGAAGCGTTCACCGTCGAGCGCATGGCCGGATTGGCGAACATGAGCGCACGGCACTTTGCTCGCCTGTTCGCCCGTGACGTCAATATGACGCCGATGGAGTTTTTGCAGAATGCCCGCATTGACTGCGCGCGAAACCTGTTGGAAACCGGCGATCTGCCGCTCAAGACCATCGCCTACAAAAGCGGCTTTGGCAGTGTCCGGCACATGCGCTCGTTGTTCGCCGAAAAGCTCGGTCTTACACCGTTACAATACCGCGAACAGTTCAGCTAGAGCGGTTCTGTCCGTCTGACGCAGTCGGATGTCCGTGCTGCGTCGGCTCTGGCGGTTGTATCGTCACGCGAGAGTGCCAAGATGTTTGGCATGAATAATCACAACGACACAAGCCACGGTTCAGTGCTGCGTTTCGGCCCCTACGCCTTTCATGTGCGCCAACGTCTGGTCCTTGAAGGAGAGCAGCCGTTGCGCATGGGCGGGCGCGCCATGGACATCCTTCAGGCGCTGCTCGAACACGCGGGTGAGGTGGTCAGCAAAGAGCAGTTGATTGCTCGAGTGTGGCCGACCTCGGTCGTCGAAGAGATCAACCTGCGGGTGCACATTGCGGCGTTGCGCCGCGCACTGGGTGACGGCGTAAACGGGCAGCGTTTCATCATTCACGTGGCGCACTGCGGCTACAGTTTTGTCGCCCCGGTGGAGCAGGGCACCAGTGATGCGCTGACCATGCCCGCTGCCGCGCTCATGCCCCTGCACAATCTTCCGGCACGACTGACGCCAGTCAGTGGGCGCGACGCCCTGATTGGTAGTCTGGTTCGACAAATGCCGGTATGCCGCTTGATGACGATTACCGGTGCGCCGGGTGTTGGCAAGACCACTGTGGCATTGCGCGTGGCGGAATTGCTCCTGCAATACTTTCGCGATGGCGCCTGGTGGGTCGACCTTGCCAGCCTCGAAGATGACATTCCATTGCTCGAGCGCCTGTTGCACACCCTGAAGACAGACTTTTTCACACTGACCGGCCGGCACGCCTTGTTGATACTGGATAACTGCGACCACCAGCGCGACAGCTGTGCGGCACTGGTGGAAACGCTGTTGCATGCTGCGCCTCGCCTGTCGATTCTGGTCACCGGCCGCGAAGCCTTGCAAGTCGCGCAGGAGACCGTTCATTACGTGCCGCTGTTGGCGATTCCCAAGCGCTCGACATTGAACACCGTCGAAGAAGCCATGGGCTATCCGGCGGTGCAGTTGTTCGTCAATCGCGCGCGGGCACGGCAGCATGGCTTCTGTTTGCGTGAGCAGGATTTGCCAGGTGTGCGCGAGATCTGCCGTCAACTGGACGGTCTGCCGCTGGCGATCGAGCTCGCCGCTGCGCAGATCGACGCGCTGGGCTTGATCGGCTTGCAGGCACAGGTTGAAAACGGCCTGCAGTTGCTTGGCCAAGGCCGGCGCACCGCGGAACCGCGCCATCAGTCGATGGCCGCTGCGATCGATTGGAGCTTCCAGTACCTGACGGAGATGGAACAGCGTGTGCTGCTGCGTCTGTCGGTATTCAGCGCGGGCTTTACCCTGGAGGCCGCACTGAGTGTGATCAGCAGCGCGGATCTGGCGGGTTCCAGACTGTCCGCGATAATCGAAGGGTTGGCGCGCAAATCGTTGCTTGTTCGAGAACCCAACCGTGCGACGGCCCGCTATTGGATGCTCAACACCGTGCGCCGCTATGCTCGTGATCAGTTCGAGCGCAGTGACGACAAGTTCGAACTGAAACAGCGCCATGCGCGCTATCTCAGCAGAACGCGCAACGCTTCAGGCCGGGCACTGCTCGTGGAGGCTGTCGAGTAGCAGGCGGACCTTGCGCAAGTCCGGTGTGGCGTAGCCTTCGGTGAAGCGCTGGTAAATGGGGCTGAGCAAATCCCATGCTTCGCGATGGCGGGACTGGCGCTGCCATAATCGGGCGAGGTCCGTGGCGCTGCGCAGTTCCCAAGCGAGGGCGCCCTGGCTTCTGGCGATGGCCAGAGCTTGTTGCAGGGTTTGTTCGGCTTCTCGGGTTTCAGCGGTGTCTGAGCGGGCCGATTCGCGAGCAGGCTCGCTCCCACAGGATGAACCCTTCAACAATGCCGCCGCCCGCGCCCGCAATATCTCCGCTGCACTCCATCCCGCATCGCCATTGCGCGCGCGCTGCACCAGTGCATCATCGACAAAACGCTCATCCAGCGTAACCATCACTTCCCGAATCAGACCGCTGCTCTGTGCTGGTACGGGCACGGCATTATCCGGATCGATCACCTGCGCATACTGCCGGCCCCAGTTATTGAACAGCAGCACCGAGTGCTTCTGCGATTGTTCCAGCAGCAACTGCAGCAGCGCGCGGGCGTTTACATGGTCGCCGTTGTAATGAGCGATCAGACAACTGGCCAGCGCCAGGGTGTAACAGATCGATGTGCCGTGATTGATCTGCACGGCGATGTCCAGCGCCTGCCGTGCGGCGCGCCAGGCTTGCTCGGGCAGGCCCTGCAACCACAGCACTCGGGCCAGCACTGTCAGCGAAGCGACGCTCTGATCGTATTGCACGCCAAAACCATGGGTGAAACGATTGAGATGGCCGCTGTGCGCCATGCGTTGCAGCACCTGCTCGGCATGTACGCGTGCCTGCGGCTGGTCGCCGGCATAATGCAGGGCCAGCACGCGCAAGCGATGTGTGCTCAGTGACAGCAGCGGTTCGCCGTGCAGGCCGATGCGGTCGAATTGCTCACTCTGGGCCAAAGCCATGCGGTAATGCCCGCAACTCAGATTGACCGCCATGTGCCCCGACACTGCGCGCAGTTGCCCGGCCAGATCGCCGTGTTCCTCGGCCAATTGGCAGGCGTCGACGAAGGCCTGAATGGTTTGTGGCGTGCCGCCCCAGGTGTGATAGCTGGCGCTACCGAGCGCCAGTTTCAAGGCGATTTGCAGGCGAGGGCAGGGCGGTAGCAGCGAGTCTGCAGGCGAAGCCTCCAGCAGACTCAGTGCCCGGCGCACATAGCGGCTGTAATCGCGCAGCAACGACAGCTCCTGCCACAAAGGCGCCGACGCGGCTGCCAGTTGCACCCCCAGCTCATCCGGTCCCGGCCCGTTGAGGCTCCAGTCCAGCGCCGCGCGCAAATCCTCCAGACCCCGGGCATAGCGCTCCATCCACAATACAGTCGGAGTATTGTCCCAATCCGCCTGCGCCTGCTGCATCAGTGTCAGGCATCGCTCGGCGTGGCGTTGGCGGGTTGCGTTGAGCTCGTCGGCCTGTTCGAGTTTTTCCAGTGCGTAGTGGCGGGTAGTGTCGAGCAAGCGATAGAAAACATCTTCGTCGCCCACTTCGACGCTCAGCAGGGATTTGGCCACCAATTGTGTGACGGCGGTGAACACCGCGCCGGGATCAATCTGTTGGCCGATGACCACCGCTGCCGCCGAGGCGAGGGTGAAGCTGCCGCGGAAAATCCCCAGTCGCCGCAGACAGGTTTGCTCGCAGACGTTGAGCAGGTTGAAACTCCAGTCCATCGTCGCGCGCAGGGTCAGGTGGCGTTCGGCGCTGCTGTGGTGTCCGGCCGACAATGGCGGCAAACCCTCGCGCAATTGCTTGAGCAATCCGTCCATGCCCAATTCGCTGACCTGCGCGGCGGCCAGTTCCAGTGCCAGCGGAATGCCGTCCAGGCGCTGGCAGATTTCGATCGCTTGCGGCAGCTCGGCGTGGCTCAGTCGGAAGTTTTCCCTGGCTGCGATGGCGCGCTCGACAAACAACTGCATCGCAGCAAAGCCCAGTGCTTGGGCCGGCTCCATCGGGGTCGACATGGACGGGCATTCGAGCGATTCCAGACGCTGCACGAACTCACCCTCAGCGCGCAGGCTCTCGCGGCTGGTCGCCAGGATATGCACCTTTGGTGCCCCCCGCAGAATCTGCTCGCTGAGCGCGGCGACCGCATCAATCAAGTGCTCGCAGTTGTCGATCACCAACAACATTTGCTGTTCTCGCAGGCCGTCGACCAGACCAGCCTGCGCATCGCCTTCAGCTGCGGACAGATCAAGCAGCGTCGCCAGATGCGAGCCGATCAGCGCGGGATCGGCGATGGGCGCCAGATCCACCAGGCGGATGCCGTCGCGATACTGGTCGAGCAATTGTTCGGCGACGCGCAGGGCGACGGTGGTCTTGCCAATGCCGCCGGGGCCGACCAGAGTGATGCAGCGTCGGCGCGGCAGTTGCGTAATCAAGTGATCGATCAGGGGTTGGCGACCAATCATCCGCGTACGACGCAGCGGCAGGTTGTGCCGGGGCGCGGCGACCGCAGGCGTTGCTTCGATGCTGTCGAGCACGAACGGTGCGACAAAGCTGTAGCCGCGCTGCGCCACGGTGACGATGTAGCGCTGGCCGTTCTGCCCGTCGCCAAGCGCTTTGCGCAGCGCCGCCATGTGCACGCGCAAATTGATGTCTTCAACGACACTGTCTGGCCAGACCCCGGCCATCAATTGCTGTTTGCTCACCACTTCACCGGCATGGGCCAGCAAAATCAGGAGGATGTCCATCGCCCGCCGTCCCAGGCGCAAAGGCTGTTGGCCTTCAAGTAGCAATCGTTGCCCGGGATGAATCCGATAGGGGCCAAACGCAATGGCCTGATTCGGGAAAAACTCAACAGCGCGCTCCTGCGGTGATGCGGCGGACAGGGCGAATCAGTGCCTGGCGCATGCGCAGGCCGTCTGATCCGGGGTGTCCGGGCATAATCCTCAGGTTTGAGCATCAGTGCAACGGGTGGCGTAACGGCAGCAGTCAAAACACCGCAGGCTGCGCTGCGGTGTTTTTCGGTTTATCCATGACTCGACAGCGCCAGGCGAAGGGATTGATGCCCTCGCTGCGGGTGAACATGTGGCAGAAGTGCGCCTGATCGCAGAAGCCGCATTCGAGGCTGATTTGCGTCAGGCTCAAGTCGGTGTGCTGGATCAGCAACTTGGCCCGGGCCAGGCGCTGGGCGCGGATCCAGTCCTGTGGCGACAGGCCGGTGCTGCACTTGAATGCGCGGGAGAAATGACTGCGTGACAGTGCACATGCCCGGGCCAGTTCAGCCACTTCGAGGCTTTCGCCCAAGCGATCGAGGATCAACTGTTTGATCTGGCGTTCGCGCTGCGGACTGAGTCCGCCAGTCGTGTTTTTACGCGGTTCGCTGGCAGGGGCGAGGGCGACGGTTTGCTGTGGATAAGCCATGGCCAAGGTCCGTGTCGGTGGGGAAGGCACGGTCGGCGCATTCCCTCAGGTCAAAAAAGCAACGCTGCGCAGAGGGCTTCATTGTTGGGCGATGCCTTGAGACTGACGAGTTAATCGTTGTTAATTTCCTCGCTCAGGCTGGAACTCAGCACATCCTTGCAAGTCAGCGCCCGGCGCTTTGCGCGACGATGTCGACAAAGCACGGCCGCCGTTGGCCAGGTTCAAAGGGGAATGCAATGAAAAGCTTGGTGAAAGCGGCAACGACGCTGGCGGTCGTGCTGGCAATGTCCGGCGCCATGGCGCAGGCACCGCAGGTTGGCACTCAGGCGCCGGGTTATTTCCGGCTGGCTGTCGGCGATTACGAAGTCACGGCGTTGTTCGACGGTTACAACGATTTGTCGCCGAAGTTGTTGCAGGGCATGAGCCAGAGTCAGATTCGCGCGCTGCTTGCGCGCCGTTCGATTGAAACCCCTGGCGTGCAGACGGCGTTCAATGCCTTTCTGGTCAACACTGGCAAACAACTGATTTTGGTCGACACGGGCGCAGGGCAGTGCATCGGCGCCACCGCAGGCCAACTCTCGGCCAACATGCAGGCCGCCGGTTACAAGCCTGAACAGGTCGACACGATTCTGCTGACGCACCTGCACCTCGATCACGTCTGCGGTCTGGTCGACGCCGAAAAGAAACCGGTGTTCGCCAACGCCACCGTGTTTGCAGCCAAAGCCGAGGCCGACTACTGGCTCGATCCGGCAGCGCTGGCCAAGGCCCCGGCGGGCGCAAAAGAGTTTTTCAAGATAGCCCGGGACTCTACGGCGCCCTATGTTGCCGCCGGCCGCTTCAAGACGTTTGCCGCCGGGCAGTCGCCACTGCCGGGACTGGTCGAAGCAACCCTCGAAGCCGGCCACACGCCGGGCAGCACCACATATCGCTTCAATTCGCAGCAGCAGAGCATCGTGTTCATGGGCGATCTGGTGCATAACCTGGCGGTGCAGTTTTTGCACCCGGAAGTGTCGATCGGTTTCGACGTCAACAGTCAGCAAGCGATCAGCAGTCGTCAGGCAGTGTTCAGTGCTGCGGCAGCGAGCAAGACCTGGGTGACGGCAGCGCATCTGCCGTTCCCGGGCATCGGCCACATCACCGCCGAGGGCAAACATTTCCAATGGGTGCCGGTAGAGTACGGCCCCTACAAACGCGCGGCGAAAGTGCCATTGATCGAGTAAAGTGCCCAACGCCTGTGGCAAAAAGCGTCTGACACCGATAAGGAAACCACACCCATGAACCGTAACGATCTGCGCCGCGTCGACATGAACCTGCTGGTGATTTTCGAAGCGCTGATGTTCGAAAAGAATCTGACCCGTGTGGCGGAAAAACTGTTCATGGGCCAGCCGGCGGTCAGTGCTGCACTGGGGCGCTTGCGTGATCTGTTCGACGATCCGTTGCTGCTGCGCAACGGTCGCGGCATGGAGCCGACAGCGCGGGCGCTGGCGATCCTCAAGGAATTGCAACCGGCAATGGACGTGATTTCCGGCGCAGTCAGCCGCGCCAAGGAGTTCGAACCGGCCAGCAGTTGCGACGTATTTCGCATCGGTCTGTCGGACGACGCCGAGTTCGGTCTGTTTCCACCGCTGTTGCGCCAGCTTCAGCAGGAGGCGCCGGGGATCGTCGTGGTGGTGCGCCGCGCCAACTATCTGTTGATGCCGGCGCTGTTGGCCTCTGGAGAAATCTCCGTGGGTGTCAGCTACACCACGGATCTGCCGGCCAACGCCAAGCGCAAGAAGCTGCGTGATATTCCCTGCAAAGTGCTGCGCGGCGACGACCGTCCGGGGCCGTTGACCCTGGACGAATATTGCGAACGTCCGCATGCAATGGTGTCGTTCTCCGGTGACCTGAGCGGCAATATCGATCTGGACCTGGCCAAGATCGGCCGTTGCCGCCGAGTCGTTCTCGGCGTACCGCAGTTCAGCGGCTTGCGCGCCTTGCTCGCCGGTACCGAGATGATCGCGACGGTCCCGGACTACGCCGCCTGTGCCTTGGTCGAAGGCTGCGCCCTGCGTGCCGAAGATCCGCCATTCCCGATCGATGCCGCGCAATTGTCGATGGCGTGGAGCGGGGTGCATGACAACGACCCGGCGGAGAAGTGGCTGCGCTCGCGCATCAGCCAGTTCATGGCGGCGCCGCTGGATATTCCGGCGCTTTAACCGCCCTCGATTACACAAGCAGTTCTCCTGTGGCAGCGAGCCTGCTCGCGAAAGCGGTGTGTCAGTTAGTGTGGATGTGACTGGCCTGACGCCTTCGCGAGCAGGCTCGCTCCCACATTGTTTTGTGGCAGTCTGCAAATTGAGTGCACGCCGCCAATCCCTGTGGGAGCGAGCTTGTTCGCGAAAGCGGTGGGTCAGTTTGTGTGGATGTGACTGGCCTGACGCCTTCGCGAGCAGGCTCACTCCCACAGAGAAATTCGGGGCTGACCGGGCTTTGTGATTCGGCACATAGACTTGTGGGAGCTGGCTTGCCAGCGATTGCGGTGGGTCCGTCAAAGAAGGTGGTGGATGTGCCGACCAATCGCTGGCAAGCCAGCTCCCACAGGGATACGGGGTGGAATGAACATTGTTGGTCACCACAAAAACCTGTGGGAGCGAGCCTGCTCGCGAAAGCGGTGTGTCAGTCAATGTGGATGTGGCTGACCTGACACCTTCGCGAGCAAGCTCACTCCCACATTGTTTTGTGGCTGGCGGCAGAACATCAAAGACCTGAAAAGCAACTAAGCACACCCATCCAATTTCTCCCGCGCCGGCCTTGGCATGATTCCCGTCAATGACATTCAAAGGGTCGGGTCATGATTGCTACGAGGGATGAACAGGCGCGCGACATCGGGTTGCTGTTCCTGCGGGTCAGCGGTGGATTATTTCTGCTGTGGGTGCACGGCTTGCCGAAGTTGCTGGACTTCACCGCGCAGCTGCAACTGATCGAAGACCCGTTCCACCTCGGCGCCCACCTGACCCTGATCCTGGCGATCTTCGCCGAAGTCCTCTGCCCGTTGCTGATCGTCGCCGGTGTGCTGGCGCGATTGGCTTGTTTGCCTATTCTCTTTGTACTGCTCGTGGCGTTGCTGGTCGTGCATCCGCAATGGAGTGTGGCTGAAGGGCAGTTTGGCTGGTTGCTGTTGATTCTTTTCACCACCGTCTTGATCGCCGGGCCGGGACGGCTGGCGATTCCTGTTCGTTTGCCCGGAGTGCTGCGTTATGCCTGAAGTCCTCAATTCACAAGCACCGGGGGCCGATGAGACCGTCACGTTGATCATCAAACACTCGGTCAAAACCGGTTTCGAATCGGCGTATGAAGCATGGCTGCGCAATATCGTGCGCGTCGCCGGGCAGCGCGAAGGGCATTTGGGTGTCGACGTGGTGCGCGGCAAGCGCGGGCGTCTGGATTTCTACACTTGCGTATTGCGCTTTAGCTCCACCGAAGCGATGCAGGGCTGGCTGGAATCCTCCGAGCGTCAGGCGCTGGTGGCTGACGCCGCACCGATGCTGGCCGACGGCGATCAGACCGAAGTCGCGCCGGTCAATGAATTCTGGTTCACACCGCTGGCCGAGGCCGGCTCGCCGCCGCCGCGCTGGAAGCAGGCTGTCGTCACACTGTTGGTGATTCTGCCGCACACCCTGCTGGTGCCGCTGATCTGGGGCCCGCTGCTGGCGCTGCATCCGCTTCTGTCCAACTACGTGGTCGCCACGTTCCTGATCACCCTGACCATCGTCCTCTCGGTGGTCTACGTGGTGATGCCGCCGGTCACCCGTTTGTTTACCCCGTGGCTGGAAGCCAGTCAGGCCCACGAACACCTCGATTCCCAAGAAACCTCGCCGCGTTGAGCGGGGTTTGCTTCTTTTCACTTTCGCTTGAGGAACTGCGATGAGCGCCGATCTGATTTTATTCAATGGCCAATTTCATACCGTAGACCGGGAAAAACCACTGGCCAGTGCGGTGGCGATCAAGGATGGCCGCTTCGTCGCCGTCGGTAACGATGCCGAGGCCATGGCCCTCAAGGGCAGCGCCACACAAGTGGTCGACATGAAGGGCCGCTGCGTCATCCCTGGCCTCAACGACTCGCACTTGCACCTGATTCGCGGCGGTCTGAACTACAACCTCGAACTGCGCTGGGAAGGCGTGCCATCGCTCGCCGACGCGCTGCGCATGCTCAAGGATCAGGCCGATCGCACGCCCACCCCGCAGTGGGTGCGTGTGGTCGGTGGCTGGAACGAGTTCCAGTTCGCCGAAAAACGCATGCCGACCCTGGAAGAAATCAACCAGGCCGCGCCGGATACTCCGGTGTTCATCCTGCACCTCTACGACCGTGCGCTGCTCAACCGCGCTGCCCTGCGTGTGGCCGGCTACACCCGCGACACGCCAAACCCGCCGGGTGGCGAAATCGTCCGCGACAGCAACGGCAACCCGACCGGCATGCTGGTCGCGCGGCCGAACGCGATGATCCTCTACTCGACACTGGCCAAGGGACCGAAGCTGCCGCTGGAATATCAGGTCAACTCGACCCGTCAGTTCATGCGCGAGCTCAATCGCCTGGGCCTGACCAGTGCAATCGACGCCGGGGGTGGTTTCCAGAATTACCCGGACGATTACCAAGTGATCGAGCAACTGGCCAAAGACGACCAGTTGACCGTACGCATCGCTTACAACCTGTTCACCCAGAAGCCGAAAGAAGAGCTGACCGATTTCCAGAACTGGACCGGCAGCGTCAAGTTGCATCAGGGCGACGACTACCTGCGCCACAACGGTGCTGGCGAAATGCTGGTGTTCTCCGCCGCCGACTTCGAGGATTTCCTCGAACCGCGTCCGGACCTGCCGCAGACCATGGAACAGGAACTCGAGCCGGTGGTACGCCACCTCGTTGAGCAGCGCTGGCCGTTCCGTCTGCACGCCACGTACAACGAATCGATCAGCCGTATGCTCGATGTGTTCGAGAAGGTCAATCGCGACATTCCGTTCAACGGTCTGCCGTGGTTCTTCGACCACGCTGAAACCATCACCCCGCAGAACATCGAGCGTGTGAAAGCGCTGGGCGGCGGTATCGCGATTCAGGATCGCATGGCGTTCCAGGGCGAATACTTTGTCGATCGCTACGGCAAACAAGCCGCCGAAGCCACGCCACCGATCAAGCGCATGCTCGCTGAAGGCGTGCCGGTTGGCGCTGGCACCGACGCCACCCGCGTGTCCAGCTATAACCCGTGGACTTCGCTGTACTGGATGGTCAGCGGCCGTACCGTTGGCGGTCTGGCGCTTTACGAAGAAGGTTTGCCACGCAGCACCGCGCTGGAACTGTTCACCCACGGCAGCGCCTGGTTCTCTTCGGAGCAGGGCAAGAAGGGCCAGATCCGCGTCGGCCAACTGGCAGACCTGGCGGCACTGAGCGCGGACTTCTTTAGCGTTGAGGAAGAAGCGATCAAGTGGATCGAGTCGGTGATGACCGTGGTCGGCGGCAAGATCGTCTACGCCGCCGGCGACTTCGAAGACCTCGGCCCGCGTTCGATTCCGGTGCTGCCGGACTGGTCGCCGGTAGTCAAAGTCCCGGGCCACTGGCGCCCGAACTCGCCACTGCAGGCGCAGGTTCACCAGTGCAGCGGGCCGTGCGCCGTGCACACCCACAGCCATGAAAAAGCGCGGATGTCGAATGCGCCGGTCAGCGATTTCGCCGGTTTCTGGGGCGCGTTCGGCTGTTCCTGCTTCGCGTTCTGAGTTTGAAAAAAGCGCCGGTCATCAGGGCCGGCGCTTCCCGCAACAACCATCCATCCAGGAGTTTTGCCATGAGCGTTCCTTACAAGCGTCTGAACAAAGATGATGCCGTCGT
Organism: Pseudomonas sp. LW8; assembly: GCF_041956865.1. Lineage (NCBI taxonomy): Bacteria > Pseudomonadati > Pseudomonadota > Gammaproteobacteria > Pseudomonadales > Pseudomonadaceae > Pseudomonas > Pseudomonas sp. LW8. The sequence continues at coordinate 2,046,436 of NZ_CP168138.1, forward strand.
CCTGCTGGTCGATCACCAGACCGGTCTGATCTCGCTGGTGCAGGATTTCTCGCCGAACGAGTTCAAGAACAACGTGCTGGCACTGGGCGACATCGCCAAGTTCTTCAAGCTGCCGACCATTCTGACCACCAGCTTCGACGCAGGTCCAAACGGCCCGATCGTGCCGGAACTGCTCGAGCAATTCCCTGACGCGCCGTTCATTCAGCGTCCAGGCCAGATCAACGCCTGGGACAACGAAGACTTCGTCAAGGCGATCAAAGCCACCGGCCGCAAGCAACTGATCATCGCCGGTGTAGTGACCGACGTTTGCGTAGCTTTCCCGACCCTGTCGGCGATTGCTGAAGGCTTTGAAGTGTTTGTTGTTACCGACTCGTCGGGTACCTTCAACACCACCGTGCAACAAGCGGCGTGGGCGCGGATGTCGGCCGCCGGTGCACACCTGATGAACTGGTTCGCTGTGGCTTGCGAGCTGCAAGGCGACTGGCGCAACGACATGGAAGGCCTGGCGCATCTGCTGTCCGAGCGTCTGCCTAACTATCGCAACCTGATCAACAGCTATACCAAGTTCACTGCCAAGTAATCTGGTCGAAAGTCAAAAGCCCCTCACCCTAGCCCTCTCCCGGAGGGAGAGGGGACTGACCGCGTTGTTTGCTAGAGTTGCATCGACCTGCAATACCGAGCCGAGCTCCGCTCTTGAAACGCATGGAGATCGGCTCCCTTTCCCCCCTCGCCCCCTTAAGGGGAGAGGGCTGGGCGGGCGGCGTTCCGATGAGGGGGTGAGCTTTTGATCTTCAAAGTTTCAGATCAGCGTTTTTGCAACCACCCCAAAAAACCACCTTTCTTCACCGCCACCGGTTTGGCCATCAACGCGAGGCGACTGTTCTGCTGACGCACCGCCTGCAACTTGTTCAAGGCCCGGCCGACTTCGCTGCGCTTGTCCATGCACTCACGGGTCAACTGTTTGTCGAGACGATAGATGATGCTCGACGTCAGCGCCGTGAACGTCGCCTGCGACGGTGTATCGGCAAGAATGCTCTGCTCACCCATGACTTCGCTCGGCCCCATGCGCCCGGCCTCGGTCTGGCCATTGCCGTCCGGCACCGTCGCGCTGACCACGCCCGTGGCGATCACGAACAGACTGTCCGGCACCTCGTCCAGATCCAGCACCACCTGACCGGCCGTGTACTGCTGCGCGACCATCGACTCAGCGAGGCGATCACGTTCCTCGCTGCTCAGCGAGCGGAAAATCTTCACCTCATCCAGCAACGCACGGGCGCGGCTCGACGGTTCGATCACGCCGTCGGGATGCCGGGAAATACCCGCCGCTTCGAGATGACGGTGGGCGAGGTCGAACAGTTGATTGCGCACTTCGCTCTTCTTGCCCAGCTCAGCGATGAAACCGCTGGCAACGTATTCCGACATGGTTTCGCCGGCTTCTTTGAGTACGGCTTTCGGCGCCGGGCTGAGCAACAGCGAACTGCTGCCCTGCAGAGTGCGATCAAGGGCATCCAATACCCGACGCGGACGAATGTGGTTCGGCACTTTGATACTGATCGAGACACCGTGCATGTTGCTCGGCCGGCTGAGATTGACGATTTTCGCCTTGGCCGCCACCGAGTTCGGTACTACGGCCATGGTGCCGGCGCTGGTCAGCAGGTGCGTGGCGCGCCAGTCGATATCGAAGACCTTGCCTTCGACGCCGTCGATCATCACCAGATCGTCTACCTGATACGGCTTGGTGGTGTTGAGGACGATGCCGGAAAACACATCGGCGAGGGTGCTTTGCAGCGCCAGACCGACCACGATGGCGACCACCCCGGAAGTGGCCAGCAGACCTTTGACCGGCAGATCCAGCACGTAACCGGCCGCCGCGACAATCGCGACCAGAAACACCAGCGCGCCGATGACGTCCTGCAGCAAGCGCCCGCTGTGACCGATGCGGCGCATCAGCGCCAGGCCGATCACTTCGGTCAGCACCCGTGCTGCGTACAACCACCAGAGAATCCCCAGCGCCGTCGCACCCAGCTGCGCCACACGATCATCGGCGAACAGCGGCGCCTGCAAGGGGCTGACACCGGCATTGATCACCAGCGCGCTGAACGCCAGAAACAGTGCCAGACGCACGCCGACTCGCGGCGCGCGATGGCTGAAGGGCGAGAAATGCCAGAGCGCGGCGTCGAGCAGCAACAGCACAGCGCTCCAGGACAGCAGGTGGGCGTAGAAAAGGGTCATGACCGGTACTCCGCGACGCTGGTGAGAAAAAAGATCGCAGCCTGCGGCGGCTCCTACAGGGAATCGTATTCCAGGGTAGGCGCTGCCGCAGGCTGCGATCTTTTGCTTTTATGGATTCAGATGAGTCTTCAGCTCGGCCGCCGCCTGACGCACCGCCGCTTTGACTTCCGGAATCTGGCTCAGCGGATTGAGCAGGCCGAAGTCATGAATCATGCCGTTGTAGCGCACCGAAGTCACCGGCACGCCGGCTGCATCCAGATGCCGCGCATAGCCTTCGCCTTCGTCACGCAGCACGTCGAACTCGGCGGTCTGCACCAGCGCAGCGGGCAGGCCCTTGAGCTGTTCGGCGCTGGCGTTGAGCGGCGAGGCATGGATCTGCGCACGCTCGGCCGGGTTGGTGGTGTAGTTGTCCCAGAACCACTGCATCATGCCCTTGGTGAGAAAATGGCCCTCGGCAAATTGCTGGTACGAACCGTCATCGAATTGCGCATTGGTTACCGGCCACATCAACAGTTGGAAGCGCAGGGCAGGGGCTTTCTGCTCCTTGGCCATCAACGCCACGACCGCCGCCATGTTGCCGCCGACGCTGTTGCCGGCCACCGCCAGACGTTTGCCATCGACACCGATGTCCTTGCCGTGCTCGGCCACCCATTTCGTCGCGGCGTACGCCTGGTTGATCGCGGTCGGGTACTGCGCTTCGGGCGATGGCGTGTAATCGACATACACCGCAACAGCGCCAGAGCCGACCACCAGATCACGGATCAGGCGCTGGTGCGTCGGGAAGTCACCCAGCACCCAGCCGCCACCGTGGAAGAACATGAACACCGGCAACTCGCCTTTGACCTTGGCCGGGCGCACCACTTTCAGGTTGATGGTCTGGCCGTCGACCTTGATCGCCTTGTCGCTGACTTCCACGCCGGACAGATCAACCTTTACCGAAGCTTGGGCACCGGTCAGCACTGCACGGGCGTCCTTCGGGCTCAGTTGCTCCAGCGGACGACCTCCGCCAGCGGCGAGGGCATCGAGGAACGCTTGGGTGTTGTGTTCGACGCCGGGGCTGCCTGCGGCAAATGCGCTGCTGACGGACAGGGCGAGGAGGGACGCGGCTAGGGTTTTCTTGATGCTCATGTTCAATTCCATTTTTGAATGTGTGATGTAGGAGCTGCCGAAGGCTGCGATCTGATCGTTCCCACGCTCTGCGTGGGAATGCAGCCGGGGACGCTCCGCGTCCCAACGATCAGATGGCTGCCTTCGGCAGCTCTTTGTGTTCAGGGTTGTTTTCAAACCGTGAGCACAGATTAATGGGCTGCTGAAAAGCGAAAAAGCGGCTATAAAGCGTTTAACTGTCCACCAGAGAGTGACAATGAACCCGTTCGAAGACATGCGTATTTTTTGCCAGGTCATGGACTCCGGCAGCTTCACCGCCGCGGCCGATCAGTTGGGGCTGTCCAAGCAGTTCGTCAGCCGCCGTTTGATGCAACTGGAAGAGCGCCTCGGTGTGCGCTTGTTGAATCGCTCGACCCGCCGCCTCGACGTCACCCCGCTGGGGCAGAGCTATTACGAATCGGCGTTGCGCTTGTTGGGTGAGGTGGAACAGGTCGAGCAGGGCATCGCCGGCGAAACCGCCGAGCCGCGCGGCACGATTCGCCTCAGCGCGCCGTTGTCGTTTGCCGTGGCGCATCTGGGTTGTCTGCTACCGCTATTCCTGCAGCGTTATCGCGAAGTCACCGTCGAAGTGGATCTGAGCGATCGCCCGGTCGACCTGCTCGGCGAAGGTTACGACCTGGCCCTGCGCATCGGCGTGCTGGAGGACTCGACATTGATCGCCCGACGTATCGCCAGCATCGAACGGGTCTACTGCGCCAGCCCGGCCTACCTCGCCGAACGCGGCACACCACTCAAACCCGAAGACCTGCACAGCCACGACTGCCTGCCTTACGGCCACGGGCGCTCGGTGCAATGGCGTTTCAACGAAGCGCCGGGCAAACCGCTGCTGATCAACGTCGCCGGCCGCATGCGCGTCAACAACGGCGAACTGCTGCGGGACGCAGCGGTGCAGGGGATGGGCATTACCTATCTGCCGACCTTCATCGTCGGTGCGGCGCTGAAGGATGGGCGCCTCGTGCCCGTGCTGGATGATTTACGCCCGGAGCCACTGACCCTGTCAGCGGTTTATCCGCAGCATCGCCAGGCTTCGCGGCCGGTACAGGCGCTGGTGGAGTTTTTGCGTGAGCGGCTTAACCAGAGTCATGTGAATCTTTGATAGTGGGGCCTGCTGGGCAAACGGCGTGTTATCGATCGGGCGAACGTCCTACCGTTTTTTCCTGCGATGTCTTTATGGATATTCCTGTCGGGTATGCAAAACGCTAAGTATCTCGATTCGATCCGTCACCTCATAAATCACTACGTAGTTAGGATGTACAACGATTTCCCGGGTGCCGGGAGATCGACCTTTACGGTAGAGATGGGGATGAACGGAGAGTGAGGTTGTGGATTCTTCGATGGATTTCGAGAGACTCACTGCGGCTGCAAAGTTTCTCTCGCCAATGTATCTGAGGATGTTCGAAAGATCGGCCTTGGCTTCGGGCCGCCACTCAATCTGCATCGGCCTTTTTTCGCATGGATTCGATCAAGGCATGCATGTCCGCCATCACGTCCTCATGGGGGAGACTCGGATGGGGATCATCTCTGGACGCCTGCACCTTGGCTCGCAACCAGCGATCATGACTGGCAGCCTGCTCGTTGTTTTTAAACCCTGAATCGTCGGGAAAGATTTTGCCGTCCATAGTGCCTCCGGGATCAATGCCTGGCAGTCTATTCGGTACAGGGATTGCTGTCGTCGTTGTCTGGATGAACTGCATCTTGGTCGAGCTCCATGAGTACTTGTAGTTCGACAAATCCTAGACTGAGCGCTTCCGACGGCCAACCGACGGAAGATGTAGGAAAACGGTTGGGGTTTCCCGAGTTCCTTCCTTTTTCTGTAGGACTCGCTGAAGAGGACTGCGCAGTGTGATTACAACATTGGAACAACCGCCACCCCGCGTCTGTTCTACACTCACGCCGCTCAATCACGAGCTTCACCCGGAGTAGCGCCATGGAAGTGCCCAACCCCAAAACCGCCATCGAAAGCAATCGACAGGCGTGGAACGATTCCGCTCGCCATCATCAGGATTCACCGGACTGGCAGGCATTGCTCAGCGATGTCGCGCAGGCGGAGTTTTGCTGCCTCGATGACACCTTGCGCGGCTTGCTGGAAGTCGACGGCAAAGACGTGATTCAACTGGGCTGCAATAACGGTCGGGAGAGCCTGTCGCTGTTTGCGCTGGGTGCGCGCAGTGTCGTCGGCGTCGATCAATCGGCAGCGTTTCTTGAGCAGGCCCGCGAGCTCAACAGCCGCTCGCCGCATACTGCCGAATTCGTCGAGAGCGATATCCACCATCTGCCCGCATCGCTGCATAACCGCTTCGACGTCGCCCTGATCACCATCGGGGTACTCAACTGGATGCCTGACATCGGCGAATTCTTCCGCCATGTCGCGCAGGTGCTGAAGCCGGGCGGCAAACTGGTGATCTACGAAACCCATCCGTTTCTGGAAATGGTTGATCCGCAGGCTGAAGATCCCTACCGCCTCGCCAGCTCGTATTTCCGTGCCGAGCCGTTTGTGCAGCAAGAGCCGATCGTTTACGTAGGTAAAGTCGAGCAGCCGGCGGCAAAGTCGTACTGGTTCGTGCATACGCTGGGCGCGATCTTCAGCGGCGCCATTGGCGCGGGGCTGAGCATTATGGATTTTCAGGAATATGCGCATTCGAACCGGGAAGAGGTGTATGACTGCTACCTGAACCAGCAGGCGCAGCTGCCGATGTGCTTTAGCCTGGTGGCAAGCAAGGCCTGAGATCCTTTATTGCGACGGCTGGCCTCATCGCGAGCAGGCTCGCTCCCACAGGGAAACGCATTCCAGTGTGGGAGCGAGCCTGCTCGCGATGGCGGCCTTGTGACCGCCACATTTCACAAGGCCGGATCAAGCCTGGGCCGCGGCACTTACCACCGGCCGGCCCGGTTTGCGCAGCGGATCCAGGCGTGAGCCTTCATAGCGGGTTTCGCGGAAGAATTTCCAGCGGCCGAACAGGCAGTAAACGTGGGTCACCCGGCCCTGTTCCTGATAACCCATGCGGATATGCAGTTTAAGCGCCGGGATGTTGTGGGTTTCGCAAACGTCGACCACCTTGGTGCAACCCTGCGCCGCCATCGCTTGCCACAGTGCAACCTGCACGTCCACCGACAGGCTGCTGCCGAAGTAGGCGCGGATCATTTCGCCGCCGAATTCGAAGAACTCGCCGGGTTTGACCGGGAAGGTGCAGCCGTAATAGTGGCGGTCGTGGTAGTCGCGAATGCTGCCCCAGATAAAGCCCACGGCGTGGCCATCGGCGTCCAGGTACATGTGCCCGGTGTGGCCCTCGGCAGCCAGTTCGGCCATGGTGCCGACACGGTCGCCGAAGTGTTTGCTGAACGCCACGGCGTTCTCCGGGGTGATGTCGACTTTGCGCAGGCCTTCATACGGGCGCAGTTTGTGTGGCGGCACCGGGCTGACCAGGTCGCGCTCCATCCACAGCAGTTCCCAGTGGAAGAACACGTAGCGTTTCCACAACGTGCCGACGGTGCGGCCCAAGCCTTTCTGTCTGATGCGATCTTGCACTTTGGTGATGATGCTCATGATGCCCCTCCAGGGTCTTGGCCCGGATGTTGTGGTGAGTGTCGTTACAGCGGTGATTCATTCGAGCGCCGTAGCGCCCTGCGTTTCTTCTCGATTGAGGTCGGCATACGAGACTCGCGCGACGCCTCTCAAACCCTGTTCGATTACCTCGCTCAACGACTCGCCGGAGTCGAGATAGGCATCGCCGAAATCGACGCCGAGGCGGGTCGGGTGGGCGACGATTTCCAGCACGCCGTCGCTGGGGACGCTGGCATTGCGCAGGTCCACCGGTGTACAGACGTAATCGGCGGTGACCCGCGCCAGACTCTGCAAACGGCCATTGAGCAAACCCTTGAATAGGCGCTTGGGCAGCGTGAGGTTGTGCCCGAGGTTGCGCGCCAGCCGAATCGGTACGCCTTGCTCGGCGGCAAACTTCGCGACGACTTCGCCGATCGGCCAGATGTTGTGTACGTGCTGGTGGGAGTCGATATGGCTCGGGCGCATGCCGTGATCGACGCAGCGTTGCCACTGCGCCTGTAACTCGGCGCGCACCGCGTCACGGTCTGCGCGACTCAGCCACAGGCTGTGGCGGGGCAGGTTGAGGTCGAACACGCCGTTGCCATCGCAGAAGGTCCGCCGCCCCAAGATCGCTTGGCTCAGCGGGCGTCCATAGGTCAGGTTGAAGTGCAGACCGATCCGACCTTGCAGCGTCGGATGGCGGGCCATGGTGCAGGCGGCTTCAAACGCCGGCATGTTGGCCATGGCCGTGGCCGAGCTGATCAGGCCGGCCTGGAAGGCAGCGAAGATCACTGCGTTTTCGTTGGCGCTGAGACCGAAGTCATCAGCGTTGACTATGACTTGGCGAGGCATGGCCGCCCTCCGGAGTGATTGCGACAGGTTGCACCAGTGCTGCAGATTTTTTGTTGGCGCGCCTGGTACGCCACTGCTGCACGGCGGGCTTGCAGCGATACCAGATGCGCAGCGCCAGACCCAATGCCAGCCCACTTGGGCGCCACGAATAGAAACTCCAGCGCCAGTGTTCCAATTGCCCGGTCATGCGTTCGTACAGTTGATGGCTGGAGTTTTCCAGGCTGACCCGCGAGGCATCAATCCAGCGCCAGTGCTCGTCCAGGCCCCAGCGAATCCATTCCTCCAGCAACACCCGGCCACTGCCGAGATCGGCGTACTGCGGCAGGAAGGCGAGGTTGTAATCGTAGAGCCGGCCCTGTTCGAGCAGGCCGAGGCGATAGCTGATGCAGCGGCCGTTCAGCTCGAGCATCACCACGCGTACCATGCCTTGGCCGGCGAGGGCGGTGAAGGCGCGTTCGATCCATTGGCGACTGCGCGGTGTGGCGAAAATCCCGACGCCTTCATCGCCTTTCCAGCTCACCGCCTCGACTTCGCTGATGGTCTGCAACAAGGCAGCCATGCTCAGCGCATCCGGGGTAATCCGGCGGATCTGCGCACCGCACGCGGCAATCCGTTTGCGTGCCCGGCGCAGTTTGTAGCGCGGGTCGCCGGAGACTTCCTGATGGTCGGCTTCGCTGATCAGATGCACTGGCACCCGGCAGCTCAGGCGTCGCTCGGCCGTAGAACTGCGCGCCATCCATGCGGTGACGGCACTTTCTTCACCCGCAGGCTCCGACAACTCATTGAGTTGCAGCAGCGCATGGGGCAGGCGCTGGCGAATCAACAGCAGCGCCTCGTGCATGTCCGCGCCGCCGAGCAACGACAGCAGGGCCAGACGATCAGCCAGCGGATAACCCAAGTGATGCAAGACCCGAAACGGCACGCCGGCGAAGCGCTCGCGGCTGGCTACCAGCGGCAGGCACAGGCGTAGTTCTGCGGCTTCCCAACCGAGCAGAATGTGCAGGCGCTGATCCTCACCCAGAGCCTGTTCCGCCGCACATAACCAGCCGAGATTGTTGAACGGCGTATGGTCGGTCACGCCCAGGCGCAGCGTTTCATACGCGGTTGCCGGGAAGTCGGCGGCGCACAGGGACGTGCACCATTCGAATCGCATCACCATAGGTTCAGGCCGCCGTTGCGTTGACAGGTGGACGGGAAGTTTTACCCAGCGCCGCCAGGCGCGAACCGCTGTAGCGGGTTTCGCGATAGAAGCGCCAGCGGCCGAACAGCGTGTAGATATTCATGATCCGCCGTTGTTCGGTATAGCTCATGCGCAGATGCAGCTTGAGTGCCGGGATGTTGGTCGACTCACAGACATCGACCACTTTTCGGCAGCCCTGGGCGGCCATGGCTTCCCACAGGCGCAATTGCAGGTCCACCGACAGCTCTGTCCCCCAGTAGGCCCGGGCCAGTTCGCCGCCGAACTCGAAGAACTCGCCGGGCTTCACCGGGAATCGGCAGCCGTAGTAGTGCCGATCGAAATAACTGCGCGGCGTGCCCCAGATAAACGCCACGGCATCGCCTTGCTCGTCGACATGCATGTGCCCGGTGTGGCCCTCTTTGGCCAGCTCGGCCATCGTGCCGACACGGTCGCCAAAGTAACGCGCGAAAGCGCTGGCGTTGTCCGCGGTGATCCTGACCACGCGCAGCGGCGGATAGGGTTTGAGCCTGTGCGGCGGCACCGGGCTGACCAGGTCGCGCTCCATCCACAGCAGTTGCTGATGGGAAAAAATGTACAGTTTGCGGATCTTGCCCAAGGTCGCTCGCAGGCCTTTACGACGAATATGTCCGCTGAGTTTTTGCAAAACATCCATGGTCTCTTCTCCTGATGAAGGTGCCATGCGCGGCATCAAGACCGCGCGGCAGAGCATCGAAGGGCGGCTCATGAAGCGCTCCAGCTCAGGGCAAACAGGGTTTGCCCCGGCAGTTCGAAACGCACGCGCCCGTTGTCGCAGGCAAACGGTGCGTCGCGGCTGCGATTGTCGGCGCCGAAGTAACGCAGGGCGCCATGGTTGAGCGGGCATCGGGCGCCGCTCAGATCGACGCGTTGCAGGCGCGTACCTTTGTTCACTCCGAGCAACGTGCGCTGCTCGTCGCCGGCCATCGCCAGCACATCCACCTCAAAGGCATCGTTGTCCAGTTGCAGCACCTGGTGCAGCCAGTGGCGGGCGATGAATTGCTGGGCCAGGCCGACCGGTTTCAGCTCGAAGCGATCCTCGCCCAATATGCGCAACATGCCCTTTGGGTATTGCGGTTCATCGGCGGCCTGAAACCAGTTGAGCATGCTCAGCAAGCCGTCCTGCGAAGCGTTGATCACCACTGAGGCCCACCACAGCGAGGTGTAGTGGGTTTCCTGATCGTAGGGGCTAAGGCTGGAGCCGCTGGACAGGTTGGTCTGATCGAGCAGCAAGGCCTTGCGCGGCTGACCATTGGCGTCGCGGCCGACCAGTTCGGCGGCACGGCGAACGCTGTCGCGGTAGACGCGGGTGGCGAGCAGATCGCGAATCATCCATTCATGCCAGGCCAGTGCATCGACCTGATCGGCTGACTCGCTGAGCAGGCGCCGTGCCCAATCGATTCCGCGCTTGTCCGCCGCATTATCGGCGAACGGGCCGTTGACCAGTCGCGAACTGGCCGGCATGGCGATGCGCACACCGGCGCGGGCATTCGCCGGGTCGCTGCGCACCTGACGGGCCATGCTGGCGAAAATCGCCTGATATTGCCCATAGCTGGAGTAGTTGAGATTGGGCTCGTCGGCAAAACCGATGTAGTGCATGCCATTGCCGCCCAGTGCGCGGGTGGTGGCCAGCCAGGCATCGAGGCCGCTGTTGCTCTGCACGTCGGCGCGCAGATCGGCCTGGCGCTGACTGCCGGCCAGCAGGGTGATGTCGTTGCGAATGCCGAAGCGCTGCTGATAGACCCGGCGGAATGCGTCTTCGAATTGCGGGTTCTGCGCCGTGACGTCGACGAAACTGTAATAGCTCGCCGCCGTCGGCTTCAGCGCATCGAGCAGCGCGTGGCTGGCTGCGGGCGGCATCACATAGGGCAGGGCGATACCGAGATCCGGCGTGCGCCCGAGGACTTTGTCGTGCAGCACCAGCCGGACATCTCCGACCTCTTCGCGCAGCGGTTGCAGTTGCTGCGGATTCTGCGCAAACAGATTAGCCGTGCCATCAAGCCAGAACGCCGCTTTGCCGCTGCCCTGCAGTTGCAGGCGCCAGACCTGCTCGCGGGGGCTGACTGGCAACGCGACCTGATCGAACTGCCAATAGGCGCGATAGGGCTTTAGTGCGAGAGTCAGCGCCTGGTGGTCGCCGATCCGCTGCGCCTGTAGCGCGGTGACGCCGCCGTGAAACTTGCCGGCGAGCACTGCATGCTCACCGGCCGCGACTTTGAAATACAGCACGTCGCCATTTTTGCTTTCGGCACTGAAGTGCACTTTGGCCGGGGCAAACAGGGCAACGGTGCGTTCATCGTGTTCGATGCGGTAGTGGCGGAAGCTGTAGCCGGGAATTTCCAGTCGATAACTCGCCGCGCCGGGCAGCAGCGGCCAGGTCTGGCTGCCACGGGTTTCGCTGGCCTTGATCAAGCGTTCGCCGAGCAATTTGCCGCGACCGTCGAGCAGGTACAGTTGCTCTTCGTTGGCATCCGCTTGCCACGCCGGGGTCCAGCGCACGGTCACGCTGTCAGGCTGATCGGTTTGCAGAAACAGACTGCCGTCACGAATTTCGCCCCAGCGCATCGACGCCGCCAAAGCGTCCAGCGACAGGCCGAGACCGAACAGCAGGTACCAGCCTTTCATGCGGGCTTCCTCTGCAGCATCGACCACATCGGCAGCACGTCGCGGGGCAGGATGATCAGGGTTTGCCAGAACGGCACAGCGCTCAAACGGCAATACAGCACGAGCATGGCCACGGTCACCGCCAGATAGGCGATCGATGATGCGGCGGCGGCGCCGACGATGCCGTAGGCCGGAATCAGCACCAGGTTCAGCGCCAGATTGAGCAGCGCGCCCAGGCCCATCAACAACGACACCGAGCCGGGGCGATTCTTGCCCAGCAAGTCCAGGCGCAGAATGCTCGCGTAGCACAGACCCAACAGCCCCGGCAGCAACGCCAGCAGCGCCGGGTACGCCGGTTGGTAGGCAGCGCCAAACAGGGTGACGATCAACCACTCGCCGATCACGGCCATGCTCAAACAGGCGCCGAGCATCACCGTCGCGGTCAGGCGCAGCGCCAGCGGAGTGACCTTGTCCATGCCTTCATCCTGTTGCAGCAGGCGTTTCATCAGGGGCGTAGTCACCGCTTCGGGGACGATCAACAGCAATTCGGCAGCAGCGCTGGCCATGGCGTAATGGCCCAGCGCGGTGCTACCGAGCAGGGCGCCGATAAACAGGTAATCGGAGCGCAAAATCACTTGCTGGAACAGCAGATCGGGATGGCTGCGCGCGCTGTAGCGCAGCAGCTCCTTCTGGCTGGCGCGATCCCATTGCAGCTGCAATGGCTGCGCCCGCTTCAGCCAGACCCAACCGGCGAGCACCACCAGACTGATACCGGCCAGCCAACTGATCAGCGCTGCCTCCAACGCCGCGCTCTGCCACATCCAGAACAGCGCGACGAACAGCAACAGCGGCGCCAGCGATTCGATCAGGCGCAAGACGTTGAACGCGACCACGCCACCCGAGGCGTTGTGCAGGGTCAGCAGGCCGCTTTTCAACACGGTCAACGGCACCGCCAGCAGCAACAGCCAGGCGAGCAGGCCCAGTTGCGTGGTCACGTCCAGTTGCGTGCCGAATTCGCGCACCAGCGCCACCACCAGCAAAGTCAGCAAACCGGCCAGCAAACAACCGAACACCAGCACCTGGCTGAGCAGCAAACCCATCGGCCGCTGCTTGGCCGCCTGATAACCGACCGCCGAATTCAAACCGCCGCTGGTGGCCGCGCTGATCAGGTCAGGCAGGGTGCTGAGCAGGGCGAACAGGCCGCGTTCGCTGGGGCCGAGAATCCGCGCGAGCAAGACGTTGCGCAGCAAACGCAAGGCGATCATCGCCAGCTTGGTGCCCATGCTCAACGCGAGGTGCTTGAGGTAGTTGCCTCGGCTCATGGCCGCGCTCCCCGGTAGATCCGCCAAGACAGCAATTGCGGATGGCGCGCGGTGCGCTGGCTGACGCCGAAACGCGGCAGGTTCAGCGGATCGCCGTCGCCGCGATAGATCCCGGTGCCGGTGCCCAGCGCAAACGGGTAATCGTGGTCCGCGACCTGCTGGCGAACGCGATCATCGTTGTCGCCGTTGGGGTAGCAATAGACCGGTAGAGGTCGGTTGCAGCCGTTGTTCAATGCGTCGCGGCTGCGGCGGATTTCTTCGCTCAGGCGCGCATCATCGAGACCGGTGAGGATTGCGTGGCTGGCGCCGTGCGGGCCGAACCGCACCAGACCGGAGGCTTCCATTGCCCGCACCTGATGCCAGTCCAGTGCCTGTGGCAGCGAGTCCTTCGGGCATTCGTCGGTGAGTTCTTCCAGCTCCTGCGGAGCCAGGCTTTTCAGCCCTTGCAGGTAATGCAGCAGCGCCAGGCTGCGGCGCTCGACATCGATGTCATCAAGCAGCACCGGCAGCGGATGTTTGCGCGCATGCAGGCATTCGATCAGGTGCATGCGTGCTTTATCGCCATGGCTGCCCCATAGGGTTTCGCCAAGGCTTTCCCACCAGAAACGCTGGCGGCTGCCGATGAAATCGGTGGAGAGAAAAATGCTCGCCGGCACCTGGTGTTTCTGCAGCAACGGGAAGGCGTTGACGGCGTTGTCACGCCAGCCATCGTCAAAGGTCAGCGCCACCCGTGGGCGCTCGCTGCGCAGGGCGTTGGGCTGGAGAATTTCCATCAGCGGCACGCAGTCGAAATGCTTGCGCAGCCACACCAGCAAATGCTCGAACGCTTTCGGTCCGACGCACAGTTCATTGCGGTGCGGCAGGTCGGCGGCGCGGTCATTCGACAGCACGCGGTGCAGCATCAGAATCACCCCCGCGCCCTGCAACTGCTGACGGCCCACCGGCGAGTTGAGATAGAGCCAGCCACTGGTGCTTTTTATCAGTTGTTTGATCGCCATGGCTTCGGTCCTCTTAACGGTTCTGTTCCGGATTCCACTGGGCATACCGCTGACCGCGCAGGAACTGCCACAGGCCGAGACTCATCCCGGCGAGGGTGACCAGCAGAAACGCGGCGAGGCGGAACGGTTTCGGCAAGCGGTGTTGCGCATCCAGCAGCCCGGCAATTGCCACGCTGTAGCCGAACAGTTGCGCGATCAGGCTCAGGCGATAGAAAGCGTGCTCGTCCCACAGCCAGCAATTGCTCAGCAGCAATGGCAGCAGGAGTACCGGCGCCAGGCGGCGGATCAATTTGTGGCTGATCAACGCCAGGGAATACAGGCCATGCTTGAGCGGGTTGAGCAGCTCGCGGCGCTGGGCCAGGCTTTGCAGGCCGCCGACGGTGACGCGCTGACGGCGGCGAAACTGTTTGTCCGCCTCGTCGACGCCATGGTCGATCACTTGCGCTTCGGGCACGTAGACGATGCGCTTGCCGGCTACCGGCGCGCAGGTGCTGATAAAAAAGTCGTCATTGACCTCGGCCGGTACGTTCTGGAACAACTCGCGGCGCAGGGCGAGCAGGGCGCCGTCGGCCGAGACCATGCAACCGGTGCGGTTCTCGACCCGGCGCAACCAGCCTTCGTAATGCCGATAGAGGCTGTCGCCGACACTCAGACCGCCACCGGTGACCGGGATCACCATGTGCCCGGCGCAAGCGCCGACCTGTGGATCGCTCAGCGGCGCGAGCAAGTGACCGAGGGTGTCGCGTGACCATTGGTTGTCGGCATCGGTGAACACCAGAATGTCGCCGCTGCTCAGGGCCGCGCCGGCATTCAGCGTGGCGGCTTTGCCCTGACGCGGCAGGTCAAGCACGGTGATGCGCGGATCAATCACTTTGTGCGCGCAGGCCACGGTGTCATCGGTAGAGCCGTCGCTGGCGAGAATGATCTGCAGCGTTGCCGGTTGATAATCCTGGGCCAGCAGCGTGCGCAACTTGTGCTCGATATGCCGCGCCTCGTTGTGCGCGGCGATGACGATGCTGACGTTCAGCGGCGGCGCCGGCGTGTGTCGCCACGCTGGAAACAGCGGCGCGAGGATCGTCAGCAACAGCGGGTAGCCGACGTAGGCGTAGACGGGCAGCAACAGGCACATCCAGAAAATGAACTCAGCCACGGGCAGGCCTCCTTGCGTTCCATTGACACAGACTCAAAATGAACGCCGCGCCGGCCAGGTGCAGGCGCAGCCAGTGCAGGCCCCACAGTTGCAGGAGCAGAATCGGATCGCGGTGCTTGATGCTCTGGCGAACGCTCAGGACCAGACCGGGGATCACGGTCAGGGTGACCATCACCGCCGCGTGATGGGGAAAGCCGTCTAGCAGTGCGGAAATCGCCAGGAAATCGAGGATCCACACCAACAACGACAATATTGGAAAGCGCAGCAGGCGCAGGCTCATGCCATGGGTGCGCAGCAGTTGCAGATGGCTGCCCTGACGCCACATTTCCTTGCCCATCCATTCGCGCCAGTTCATCTCGTAACCCCAGTGCAGCGCGACCTTGTCATTGACCGACAGCAGACGCGCGCCCTGTTCGTGCAGGCGCAGGGTGAATTCCTTGTCTTCGCCAGTGCGCAGGGCCTCGTTGAAACCGCCGACCTTGTCGAACCATTCGCGACGCATCAGCAGGTTGGAACTGGGCAGCCAATCGACACTGTGGCTGACGCGGTGCGACGGCTGCGAAGTGCGCCGCTGCCAGGCCGTGGCGAACCATGGCGCCTCGGCCGGCGTATGCAGATCCAGGCCGAACACATCGGCTTGGCCACTGGCTTGGATGTCGAACAAGGGCTGCAACCAGGTTTCAGGCATTTCCACGTCGGCGTCGATGAAGGCCAGCCATTCCCCGCTGGCGATCGCCGTGCCGCGATTACGCAGCGCGCCGATCAACAGCCCCGGCAAGCTCAGCACGGTTGCGCCGAACTGCCGGGCAATCTGCGGACCCTGATCGGTCGAGCCGTTGTCGACCACGATTAGCTCGCACTCGACGTTGGCCGCGTGTGCGGCTTTCTGCGCGGCGAGCAGGGTACGGCCAATGTGCCGCGCCTCGTTGTACATCGGGATGACGATGCTGATCCGCTTCATGCCTGCGTCTCCGGGGTCAGTGGCGCCTGCTCGGCCTTGATGCGCAGGACGCTGGTCAGCGCCAGCATGATCCACACGTATTTCTGGTTCGGCGCGCTGAGGAACATCAGGAACAGGGTCAGCGACAGAAAGCTCACCCCCATGTGGGTCATCATGTCCGCCCGATGTCCATCACCGCGCAGCATCCACGCCGCCCGCGCGCGAATCAGGTTGTACAGACCGAGCCCGAGCATGCCGACGAAGAACAGCCCGGCGGGCACGCCCAGTTCGCTGAAGATTTCCAGATAGGTGTTGTGGGCGCGCCGGTACAGATCGCCGATCTTGCGGTTGGCGGAAAACGCCTTGGCGTAACCGGTGGTCGCGTAATGCAACGGGAAGGTCCCGGGACCGGAGCCGAGCACCGGATGTTCGCGGATCATCTGGCCGCCGACGACGATGTAGGAAGCACGGCGGCCGAGGGATTCGTCCTGCGCCTTGGAGCCGGCGCTGAGGATGCTCAATGACTGGATCCGCGCCATGTAACCGGCCGGCATGGCGTAGATCGCCAGCGGAATCACGATGGCCGCACCGAGCATGACGAAACCCAGATGCCGTGGGCGGATGTGGGTCAGTTGCGCGCGGTAGTGCCAAATGCCGATGAGCAGGCTCAACGCCAATACCACCAGACCTGAGCGCGATTCGGTCTTGGTCATGCCGCCCAGCAACAGCAGGCAGCAGGTGCCCCAGAACAAGCGGTGCAGCAGGTTCGGGCTGCGGATCACCAGCAGCAGACCCAGAGGAATGGCGAAGGCGATGAGCATAGCGAAGGCGTTGGGGTCTTCGAGCAGGCCGGCGGCGCGGCCCTGATCCTGAAACTTCGCCGAGAACATCGCCATGGCGCAGGTCGCGGTGACGGCGAGGGTCACCAGCCGGGCGAACAGGTCGAGGTTCAGTTCGCGGCCGATCAACAAGGTAATGACAAACAGCACCAGACCAACGCTGAGTTCGCGCAGATGCCCCAGCGACATGCCCATGTCATCGGTATTGAGCAGGCTGAGAAAATACAGAACCATGAAGCCGATCAGGCAGTGCCACAGGTTGCTGCGCAGGCGTTGCGACGGAATCTGGTGCAGCGCCAGTTGCAGCATCACGATTACCGCCAGGGAGGCGCCGAGCAACTTGCTTCCCGACACTGAACTGTCCTTGAAGAACCCTTCGAACGGCACCAGCGCGGCAATGCCGAGCAGGCCCCATGTCGGCTTGCGGTACAGGACGGTGAAACCGACCAGGCCAATCACCGCCCCCGGCGCCAGATACGGCCAGGGACTGGCCAGCAAACCGAGGCTGACCAGGGCGAACAGACTGACGATCGAGAGCGGGAAAATCATGCGCGTGTCTCCCGTGCCGTTTGGATGTACAGCTGCGACCAGCGTTCGGCCAAAGCCTTGAGGTCGTAGCGCTCCTGTTGGGTGCGTCTGGCGTTGTCGCGCAACTGCGCGGCCAGCTTCGGTTCGGCCAGCAGTGTGTCGAGCTGGCGGGCGAGGGCGGCGGTATCCGTCGGCGCCGCGAGCAGGCCGTTGTGACGGTCCTGCAGGACATCGGGAATACCGCCGACCGCGAACGCCACCACCGGCACGCCGGCCTGCATCGCTTCGAGCAGAATCATTGGCGTGCCCTCGGTGCGCGAGCTGATCACCAACGCATCGAGTTGCTGCCACCAGCCTTGCATCGCCGTCTGGTAGCCCGGCAGGCGAATCCGCTGCTGCAACCCGGCAGCATCGATGCGCGCCTGCAAGGCCTCGCGTTCCGGTCCGTCACCGAGCATCACCGCGTCCAGTTGCGGATGCTGGTGACACAGTGCGATCAGCGCATCGAGGAACAGGTCCGGGCCTTTCTCGCTGCTCAATCGACCGACGTAACCGGCCAGCCAGCGTTGCCGCTCTGCCAGCGACGGCATCGCTGGCGCCGCTGGTAAACCGTTGGGAATCACCTGCAACTTCTCCGTCCGGACGTTGGCCTGACGGTGCAGCACGGCGATACTTTCCGCCACGCAGACCACCCGTTTTACCGACGCCGTGCGGCACAGTTGCAGGCTTAGCCAGGTGTAGAACTTCTGCTTGCGACTGCGCGGCGTGAACCCGTGCTGGGTGATCACTAGCGGCAGGCGCAACAGCGTGGCGCCGACCCAGCCGAACAGCAGTCCTTTGAAATTGTGGGTGTTGAGCAACGGTTTGTCGCCACGGCGCTGACGCAAGTGCCGCAACAGCTCGCCCGGCCCTGAACAAGCGCGAGCGTCCACCCCAGCCTCGCGAAAGCGCGAGATCAGCTCAGGCGGTGCGTCGAGGAACAGCACCTGGTGCTGCCCCGGCGTGGCCAGGCAATGATCCAGCAACATCCGCTCGGCCCCGTAGAAGCCGCCGCTGCTGAGCAAATGAATGATCGGCAGGGCGACGATTGGGGTGGACACCGCGTTCAATTGCGCACCCAGTGAACCAGGCTCGGCATGGTCCAGTTCTTGTGCGGATTGCCCGGCTGCGACGTTTCTTCGTTGAGCACCAACAGCACCGGCAGGCCCAGCTCATGGCTGATTTGCGCCGGATGCTTGAAGCGGTGATCGAAGAACTCACGCACGTAGACGAACGCGATTGCCAGCAGCAGACCGGTGAACAGCCCGAACGGGATGATCAGCAGCGGTTTCGGGAACGCTGCCTCGGTCGGTTCGAACGGCGGGCTGAGCACCCGGGCGTTGGACAGGTCATCGTTGAGCGAGCGCGTGGTGCTGCTTTCGGCAAAACGCTGGGCATAGGTGGAGAACGCTGCGTGCAGCGCATCGATCTCAGTGTCCATCTGGCGCAGTTTGCTCTGGGTCTGCTGCAGGTCGCGGATGCGGTTCTTGAACTCGGCGATGCGCGCGGTTTTCTGCTCGATCACCTGCTTGACCACGGCCAGATCGGCGGTGCGTTCCTGGATGCGGTTGCTCACCACTTTGAGAAACTGCTGACGGGTGCGGGCGATCTGCTCGCGGGTCAACAGCATCGGTTCGCTGCCGGGCTGGAACACCGCCAGATCGTTCATGTAACGGCTGACCTGGCTGGTCAGTTGCTCGCCCATCTGTTTGATTTCCCGGTCCTCGAACGCCACGTTGTCGACGGTGGTGGTGAAGGTGTAGGGGAAGGTGTAGTCGTTGAGCTTGCTACTGCTGGCGGCGGCGAGCGCGGTTTTCAGATATTCGAGCCAGCGTTGGCTTTGCAGCAGGCGGTCCTGATACAGGTTCAGCGCCTGTTCTTCAGTGTTGATGGCGTTGAGGCGGAAGGTGATTTCCTCCTTCGGATCCGCTGCGCCGACATTTTCCAGCAGTGCTTGACGATTACCTTCCAGGCCATCGAGACGCACTTGATACTGGTGCTTTTTGGTCTCGTAGAACGACTGCGGCAAGTCGATCGATTGCAGGGCCTGACGGCTGACCAGATAGTTCTGCAGCAGGGCGCTGACAAACGTCGTGCCTTGCTGCGGATCCGGGAAGCTGTAGGTGATCGAGATCACGTTGGAACCGGGCAGGGTTTCGATTTTCAGGCTGTCGACGGCTTGCTGGGTCAGGGCGTCGAGGGTGGTGTCACGTACCGGATCGGTTTCCATGCCGAGCCCGTCGCGAAGCGGATTGATCACGTACTCGCGCAGCGGCGTCGAGACGTAGCGCTTGAATGGTTCGCCGAGCAACTTGGCGAACACCCCGGGTGGCGGGCTGTATTCGCCGTTGTCGCGCAGTTCGCTGATGGTCTGACGGATCAGCGCTGGCGAGCGGAGGATGTTGCTCTCGGTTTCCATGTCCGCCAGCGACGGCGGAATGAACGTGGCGTTGTCCACCGTGAGCGACGTGGTGGCGTCGCCCTGAGAGAGTTTTTTCGACTGCACGATGACCTGCGCGGTGATATCGAAGCTCTGTTTGAGCAGCAACGGCAGGAGCAGGGCGATGACTGCAAAGGTCAGGAAGACGCGCTTCACCAGCTGCTTGTTGGCGAAGAAAATCCTGAAGAACTCATGCAGGTAGTTTTCCTTTGGGTTCATGTCGGTCACCTGTGAGTTAGTTGTCACTGTCTTTGTTGTCGACGCGGTAGCCGAAGCTGAAACCGACGCCCTGGAACAGCACCACATCAGCCAGTTGGCGGGCGAGTTCGCCGGCGCTAGCCAGTTTGGTTTTTGGCACGTAGAGCATGTCGTCC
Organism: Pseudomonas sp. LW8; assembly: GCF_041956865.1. Taxonomy (NCBI): domain Bacteria; kingdom Pseudomonadati; phylum Pseudomonadota; class Gammaproteobacteria; order Pseudomonadales; family Pseudomonadaceae; genus Pseudomonas; species Pseudomonas sp. LW8. The sequence goes on from NZ_CP168138.1 coordinate 2,066,678, forward strand.
GGTTGCAGGTAGGCGATTTGCGGGGCGTCGCCGGACAGCGCTTTTTCGACGTCGTAGCGCACGGCTTTCACCTGATTGCCGTTGCGCCGCATGATCACCACCGAATCCAGCCGCGCCTTGACGTTGGTACCGCGCGCCAGGGTCAGCGCCTCGAGCACCGACACCGGCCGGCGGATCGGATACGAGCCCGGTTGTGCGACCTCGCCGAGCACGTAGATCTCGTTGCCTGCGGTGGACTTGAGCAGCACGTCCACGGTCATGCGGCCCGGCAGTTGCGCGTACTTTTTGTTGAGGAACGATTCCAGTTGATTGACGGTCATGCCTTGCAGCGGCACGGCGCCGATTTCCGGAAAACTCGCGTAGCCGTCAGTGCCGACGGTGATCTCGCGGCTCATGCCGGTGGCCGGGTGATTGAGGGCGCTTTTCAGGTTCTGCTCGTTGCTCAGTGGGCTGATGATCTGCACGGTGAGCTGGTTGCGGTTGGGCTGGAACAGCTGTTTGCGCTGATACACGCGCTGGATTTCCTGACGCGCTTCTTCGCTGGTCAGCCCGGCGATCTTCACCGAGGTGTTGGCGCCCGGCAGTTCGATGGTGCCGTCGGGCAGCACCAGTTGATTGCCGTTGAGCTGGCTGGCGGCGGTGAAATTCAGGCCGATCTGGTCGCCCGATTGCACGCGGTAGGCGTCCGAACCGCTGGTGCTGATATGGAAGATCACGTCCAGCACATCCTGCGGGCGCAGGGTCTGCTCGATCTTCGGCATATCGGTCGCCTGGGCGTTGGCCGGGGAGGCGGTGAGAATATTCACCGGCATGTTCTGGGTGTCGGAAGTGCTGGAGCAGCCCGCAAGCGGCAGCAACAGCAGGACAAGCATTCTGGCGTTCATGGCGTCATCCTTTGCGTTCGCTTACAGGTTTTTGTAAAGCCATTTGGGCATGTAGTACTTGCGCCGGTTGAACACGCTGCCGACCACTTTCGCCCCGGCCTGAGTCAGGCGTTGCACAGCGGCCTGGGCGACTTCCCAGCGGGTGTCTTCGGCGCGCACGACAAACACCACGCCGTCGACCTGAGTACTGATGACCAGGGTGTCGGCGGCGGAATACACCGCGTCGCCGTCGATCACCACAAAGCGGTACTGGCTGCCCAACTGGTCGAGCAACGGGCTCAGGCGCTCGGCGGTCAGGTGTTCCAGCGTGCGGATCGGCCGGCCGTTGGGCAGCACATGGAAGGGCAGGCTCGAGACCTGCACCACGCAGTCCTGCAACAGCGGCGGGTTGCCCGGGTTGAACAGCAGGTCGCGCAGGCCGCGCTCCTTGCCGAGGTTCATCTGCTGGGTGAGGTTGTTCGCCGACTGGCTGGCGTCGACCAGCAGCACCTGGCCGCTGCTCATCTGCGCCAGCTGACTGGCCAGTGCCAGAGCGCTGGTGGTGGTGCCGGCGCCGGGGTTGGCGGCGGTCAGGAACAGAATGCGCAGATCGAGATCCAGCACGGTCGAAGTCAGATTCGATTCGCTGGGGCTGGCGATGCTCAGGCTTTTATTGGTTGAACCGTCCATTAGCTTGCTCCGTGGCCGCTGAATACTTTGAAGGGGGTTTTCAACAGAATCTTCAGATCAAGCAGAAGGCTCTGCTCGGCGATGTAGCTGAGGTCCAACTCAACGCGCTGGTCGAAGTCGATGTTGCTGCGTCCGGAGATCTGCCACAGACCGGTCATGCCGGGGTAGATCGCCAGACGCGCGAGGTGATTGTCCTTGTAGCGGTAGGCGTTGAACGAGGTCGGACGAGGGCCGACCAGGCGCATGTCGCCGGTCACTACGTTGATCAGATTGGGCAGCTCGTCGAGGCTGGTGCGCCGCAGAAAACTGCCGATGCCGGTGACGCGCGGGTCCTTGTCGATCTTGAAGTCGATGGCGTCAGCCCCGTGTTTGTTCAGGTGGCGCAGCGACTCTTTGAGTTCTTCGGCGTTGCTGACCATGGTGCGGAACTTGAACATGCCGAACTTGCGCCCGCGATAACCGGTGCGTTTCTGCACGAACAGCACCGGCCCCGGGCTGGTGAGCTTGATGGCCAGGGCCAGGCCCAGCAGCACTGGCGAGATCAGCACGAGAATCGTCAGCGCGCCGAGGCAGGCGACCACCCGGTTGGTCCGCGACAGCTGCCATGGGCGGCCGCCATCGCGGCCGCTGAGCCAGCCGCGACCCTGGCGGTGGATCGCTGCGTCGAGGCGCATGCGATGTTCCGGGTCGACGCGCTTGTCAGGGCGCATCTGTGCAATCGACACACTTCTTTCATGTCCAGTCATGGCGTCCTCCGCATTCAATCAGCCGCAAGCGGCGCACGGGCAATGGGGTAGTAGTCGCGGAACCAGGCGATGAAGCGGCCCAGTCCTTCATCCAGTTCTATCCGGGGCTGGAATCCGGTGGCCTGGGCCAGATCGCTGGCCTCGGCGCAGGTGTTGAGCACGTCGCCCGGTTGCAGCGGCAGCAGCTCGACAATGGCTTGCCGATCGAGATGTTTTTCCATCAGCGCGAGGTAGGTTTTCAGTGCAACCGGCTGCTGCCCGCCAATGTTGAACAGACGCCACGGCGCCATGCTGCTGGCCGGGTCGGGCTGCTCGCGATCCCACTGCGGATTGGCTTGCGGTGGCTGATCGATGAGGCGTGCGATGCTTTCGATGATGTCGTCGATGTAGGTGAAATCGCGCTGGTGCTCGCCGTAATTGAACAGCTTCAGCGGCTCGCCTTCGCTGATCGCCCGGGCGAACTGGATCGGCGACATGTCCGGCCGACCCCAAGGCCCGTACACAGTGAAAAAGCGCAGGCCGGTGCAGGGAATGCCGAACAGATGGCTGTAGCTGTGCGCCATCAGTTCATTGGCTTTCTTGGTCGCGGCGTACAGCGACAGCGGATGGTTGACGCCATCCTTGACCGAGTAAGGCGTGTGTTGATTGGCGCCGTACACCGAACTCGACGAGGCGTAGATCAGGTGTTCGACCGGGTGGTGGCGGCAGCTCTCGAGAATGTTCAGGAAACCGTTGAGGTTGCTGTCCAGATACGCCCGTGGATTGTCCAGCGAATAACGCACCCCGGCCTGCGCAGCCAGATGGATCACCACTTGTGGCTGCTCGCGGGCAAACAGCGCATCGATCGCCGAAGCGTGGGCCAGATCCACCGTGGCCAGCGGAAAATCGCCGACCTGCTCGCGCACCCACTGCACGCGGTCGTGCTTGAGCTGCGGGTCGTAGTAGTGATTGAAATTGTCCAGGCCGACCACCGAATGCCCGTCGCGCAGCAAGCGCAGGACGCAATGGGCACCAATGAAACCGGCGGCACCGGTCACCAGAGTTTTCATGGCCGCAGCCCTTCGGGGGCGATGTGGCGCAGGCCTATGCCGCTGTAATGCAGGCCGGCGGCGGCTACTTGTTCCGGGTTGTAGAGATTGCGCCCATCGATGATTACCTTCGAACGCAGCTTCTCGGCGAGCAGCTCGAAATCGACCACGCGGAAGTTTTTCCACTCGGTGCAGATCACCAGCGCGTCGGCGTCTTCAAGGGTGTCGTCGCGGGTCGCGCACAGGTGCAGGTCGTTGCGGTAGCCGTAGATGCGCCGGCACTCGGACATGGCTTCCGGATCATAAGCCTGCACGCTGGCGCCTTCGGCCCACAACGCGTCCATCAGGTAACGGCTGGGGGCTTCGCGCATGTCGTCGGTGTTCGGTTTGAACGCCAGGCCCCAGACGGCGATGGATTTGCCGGCCAGGCCTTGCGGAAACTGCGCGCGCAATTTGCTGAACAGGATGTGCCGTTGGCTGTCATTGACGTCGGTGACGCTGCGCAGCAGTTTCAGCGGCATGCCGTTGTGTTCGGCGGTGTGCAGCAAGGCCCGCAGATCCTTGGGAAAGCACGAGCCACCGAAGCCGCAGCCCGGATAGATGAAGTGATAGCCGATGCGCGGGTCGGAGCCGATGCCTTTGCGCACCGCTTCGATGTCGGCGCCGAGCAGCTCGGTGAGATTGGCCAGTTCGTTCATGAAACTGATGCGGGTGGCGAGCATCGCGTTGGCCGCGTATTTGGTCAGCTCGGCGCTGCGGTTGTCCATGAACATCAGTTTTTCGTGGTTGCGGCAGAACGGCGCGTACAGCTCGCTCATCTGCTCGCGGGCAGCGTCGTCGCGGGTGCCGATGATGATCCGGTCCGGGCGCATGCAGTCGGCGAGGGCACTGCCTTCCTTGAGAAATTCCGGGTTGGAAACCACACGCACCTGCAGCTCGGTTTTTCCGCGCTGCAGCAATTCGCTGGTGGCCGTGGCCAGAACCTGATCGGCAGTCCCGACCGGCACTGTGGATTTGATGATCAGCGTGCGATCGGCCTCCATCAGGCCGGCGATCTGCCGGGCGACGTTGAGTACATGGCTGAGGTCGGCTGAGCCGTCTTCGTCCGCCGGGGTGCCGACGGCGATGAAAATCAGCTCGGCGTGAGTCACCGCATCACTGGCCTGGGTGCTGAACAACAAGCGCCCGGCCTTGATGTTTTCTTCAAGTGTTGCGGACAGGCCTGGTTCACTGATGGGCGGTACCGCTTGTTGCAGTTGTTTGATCTTGTTCGGATCAATATCAATGCATAAAACCCGATGACCGACATCGGCAAGTGCAGCGGCTTGTATAAGTCCGACATAGCCAGTGCCAAATACGCTCACGTCCATCTGCGCACCTCAATAAAACCAGAAAAGTTAACTACGGAATGAGATTGTTAAAGGGGTATAGCGCAGGGTTTGAAAAGCGTGTCAGCAAAATGACATGTTGCACGGGTATAACACTTGAGGCGTTTTTGGCGATTGGCCATCAAGTCATTGCTGCGATTGAATTTGTTCTTTCTTTGCAGATTTGTTCAGATTCAATTTAACCGACAGACGGTCTAAGTCCCCGAAATTAAAGGCTTTCATCCCCCCGGGTGTGTCAGATTTGAGTCACCGTTTTTTTGACGCTTTACCCGGCTATCAGTCATTTCTTGCGCTTTGATGGCCGGGTGCTAGTGTCAGGTTCTGACCGACAAAGCTTTGACAACCTCCCATTTCGGACGGCCGGTATCGCCATGTTCAAATACGCCAAGGAACTGCTTTTAGTTGCCTACTTATTGCTCTTTTCCGACTACTATCTGGACCGGTTAAATGCTATCGGGTGGGGTTTTAATGTACTTGTTTTTGGCGCGATGTTTTTGGCGCTTACTTTCGCGTTATATCTAACTGCCTATATACGTCAGGCTCTTGTTCGACATGCGTTCGCATTAACGCTGTTTGTTGCGGCGGTTTTTTTCGATGTCTATACCCGGGTCACGGCGGATTACCTGAGGTACAGCGATTTTGTCTCGCTGGTGTACTCCGGCGGCTTCATTCAGGAAGCGGCCTATCAGTACCGCGACGCGATCCTGCGCGCGCTGCTCAGTGGCTTGCTGCTGTTGTTCGGCATCGGGCTCAAGCCGCGTCATGCGCTGTTCATACCCAACACGTTGCGGGTCGCGGCGCCCCTCGTCGGCGTATTGATGCTCAGCGGATTGTTGTTTCTACGAGCGGGTGAGGGCGCACGTGGTCTGCCGATCATGTACACGCCGCTGGCCTACCTCAACCTGTTTGCTTACGAAGCGTTGCATGACACCGTCGGCCCGCGTGAATCGGTGACGCTTGCGCGCGCCACGCCTGCCGTCGGCCACGATATCGTGCTGATCATCGACGAAAGCATTTCCGGCAATTACCTCGACATCAACGCGCCGTTCGGCGTGCACAGCAACCTCAAGCAAGCGCCGGCCGGGGTCGATGTCTTCAACTTCGGTTATGCCGCGTCCATTGCCAACTGCAGCGCCGACACCAACGTCACCTTGCGCTACGGCGGCACCCGCGCCGATTACAGGCGCATCAACAGCACGTTGCCGTCGATCTGGCAGTACGCGAAGAAGGCCGGGCTCGGCACGGTCTACATCGACGCCCAACGCACGGCCGGCAACCTGCAGAACCTGATGACCGCCGCCGAGAAAAACGACATCGACAGTTTCGTGCAATTCGACCAGACCAGCGTGCGCGACCGCGATATGGCGGCAGCGGCGAAGCTGATTGAACTGCTCAACGACAATCGGCCCGAGCTGATCGTGATCAATAAGGTCGGCGCGCATTTTCCGGTGCATGACAAATACCCGGACGCGTTCATGGCCTACCGGCCGACGCTGCCGCGCGGGCAGTTCACCGAAGTCGCCGACACTGGCGAACGCCCCGGTTTCAATGGCCAGCCGGATGACTGGGTGCTGTATCGCAACGCCTACAAGAACACGCTGTTGTGGAACGTCGGCGAGTTCTTCGCCCGGGTGTTTGCCCAGGCCAATCTGGACAATGCGCTGCTGATCTACACCTCCGATCATGGCCAGGATCTGCATGAGCGCGGCAACCCGGGCTTGAATACCCACTGCGGCGGCGACCCGGTGGAAGAGGAGGGGCTGGTGCCGCTGGTGGTGATTCAGGGCCGTGGATTGCAGACGCCGGACTGGGCGGCGAATCTGCCAGCAAACAAGGACCGCTCCAGCCACTACAACATCTTCCCGACACTGTTGCAGGTGATGGGCTACGACTTGGGCGCAATCGAAGCGGTGTATGGCAAACCGCTGAGCGTGCCGACGGCGGATGAGTTCACTTTCAACTACCGCTTCAATGCGCGCTTGGGGGCCAAGCCTGAGTGGAAGCATATCGATCTGGGCAGCATCGTTACGCCTGAGCGGGCACCGGCGAGTGTGGCTGCGGGGCAATGAGTTTTGAGTTGCTCGGGCGGGCCTCTTCGCTGGCAAGCCAGCTCCCACAGGGTTCGAGGTTGTTCACAAATCCTGTGTCAGCACTGGCCTCTGTGGGAGCTGGCTTGCCAGCGATGGGGCCAGCACTGACACCAGCCAATTCAAAGCTTCAGCCACCGCGCCCGATACTCCCCAGGCGCGCACCCCAGCCAGCGCGCGAAAGCCCGGTTGAATCCCTGCACATCGCTGTAACCCAAGCGATCCGCCACGTCGACCAGCTCCAGCGCCCCGGATTGCAGCAGGTCCTCGGCACGATAGCGGCGATGCTCATCAAGCAGTTCGCTGAAAGTCCAGCCCAACGCCTTCAAACGCCTTGCCGCCGTGCGCTCAAGCAAATGCTGTGTAACACAGAACTGCTGCCAATCCGCTGTCGCCAGATCTTCGATCAGATAATCGCTGAGCTGTCCGAGCAAGGTCGATTCACTGAGACGTCGGGTCTGTTCCAGCAGATCGACAAGCGTTGTTTCCAATGCCGGATTGCCCGGTGTCAACGGCATTACGAACAGCTGCGGATCCAGATGAATCGCCGCGCATGATTGCTCTGCGCTCACCGGCGCGCGCAATGCCGATTGATGCTGCTCGCGGCTTGCCGATGCCAGTGCCACACCTAGCACCGGATCACGATTCACGCCGCTGGCGAGCAATTTGCGTCGTACCAGGCTGCACAGGCTGACAAGGATGTAATCGGTCAGCGCCGCCGGAGCACCAAGACTGCCGTCGTCGACCAGACGCAGTGTTACGCCGTCATCTTCACGCAGGATTTGCACACGGAAATGTCCGTTGAAAAACGCAAAGTACTCGGCGAAAAACGCACAGGCACGTTCCAGCGACACGGCGACATCGAACAGATAGGTCAGCCCGTTGGTGGCCGTCGAAACGAAACGTTCACCCGCCGCCAGACCGATCAGTGGATCCCCGCTCTGTTCCACGGCAAACGCCCAGAAGCGCCGCGACATCAGCAGCGGCATGCGCGTGAACGGCGTGCGCAGATCGAACAGGCTGCGGCGCAGCTGCGCTTCGATGGCGTCTTGGGTAACGCCGCGCGCGAGCAATTCTTCAATGGCCGGCAGCAGGGTCGGCGCGTAAAAAGCGTTGACGGGTTGCGGATCGATTTTGCTCATGTTGTGCGCGCGTCTCCCGTAGCTCCGTTAGCCGCCAGCAAACGCTGATCGACGCTGAGGATCGCCTCGATCATCGCCCGCGCTGCTGGCGTCAGGGTAAAACCGGCGCGGCTGACGATGCCGTAACCCAATTGCAGCGCCGCCTCGTCATGGGGGACGTCGACAAAGTCGAGCAGCTCGATCAGGCCTCGATCAAGTTGTTCACGCAAGGCCTCAAGCGTGGCGAGCCCCACCGCGTCTGAACGCAGCACTACGCGCTGGATCGCGTCAAATTGTGCGCACTCGACGCTCGGGGTGAAGTCCTGCTCACCGAGGATATCGGCGAGTACCTTGCGGATCATCGGAGGAATGCGCGTGCCGACGATCGGGTAATCGAGCAGGGCGCGCAATCGCAGGTCTCGTTGCGCGAGGAGCGGATGGCCGGCGCGACAGAAAAACCGTCCCGGCCGCGTGCGCAGCAGGTACACCTGATACTGCGGATCGCTGACAAAGTGCCGCGCATCGGCGACGAAAAACTCGATCTGCTGCTCGCGCAACCACAGCGTCAATTGCTGCCAGTCGCCCTGATGAAACCGCGTGCGAATCGCCGGATGCGCATCAATGAAGTCGGCCAGCGCTTCCGGCACCAGCACTTGCGCCGGATACGGACCGCAACCGAATTGCAGTTCGCCGCCGGTGAGGCCGTTGTATTGCGTCAATTCGTTGTGCAGCGCCTGACTGCCAGCGAGCAGGCGCCGCGCATGTTGCAGCACCAGTTGGCCTTGCCCGGTCAGGCGAAACTCACGGCTGCTGCGCTCGACCAGCTCGCAGTCAAGGTCACGCTCCAGAGTCTGGATGCTGCGGCTGAACGCCGGTTGGCTGAGGTTGATCGCCTCGGCGGCGCGACCGAAGTTGCGGTAATCAGCGAGGGCGACCAAGTGGCGAAGCTGGCGAAGATCCATCATGCGTCTCCTGCATTTTGCGAATACTTTTAATGCATTGGATCGATAGCACGTCCGCTGGCATAAGTACACGCCTGTTCTTCGATGGCCGCCTTCATGTCTCAGCCTCTGTTCGCCTCCAGCGCGTTCACCCGCACGATTCTCGCGCATGCTCGCCAGTCCGGGCTGTGCCCGCAACGCTTGATGACGCGCGTCGGGATCTGCCCGTCTGTGCTTGCCAGACAGCATCAATTGATCGCCGCACAAGCGGTTGAACGGTTGTGGCGTGAGTGTGAATGGGCCGGGGTAGCGCCGACGTTTGGCTGCGAACTGTCCGACGGGATGGCGACCGATTGCCTGCAAGGACTGAATATTCTGCTCGACTCGGCCGCGACCCTGCGGGCCAGTCTGAAGTGCTTCATTGACTGCTTGCCAAGGGTGATCAATTACGTTGCGGTGGAGTTGGTCGAGGCAGGCGACGTGGCTCGTTTGCGCCTGCGTTCGCAGCAGGGGCAGCTCCATCATTTCGCTCTGGATGCGGCGGCGATAACGCTGGTGCGCAACATTGCCCGTCGACTCGGCGGGGCGCCTGGAGATTTGTTTGTGAGTGTCAGCCTGCGCCCGGCGCAAATGGCCGGTGGCTGGCTGCGTGGAGTGGGTATCGCGGTGGAGCAGGGCGAGCATCTGTGCCTGACCTTGCCGCGCTCCAGGCTCGATCAGGCTTTGCTGGGCGCCAACCCGTTTCTGCACCAGAGCATGCTGCGCCACTGGCACGCTGCAACTTGCGCGCCTGCGCGTGAGGACAATCTGACGATGGCGCGGCACTGGCTGACGGCGGGCGATCAACCGATCGAGCGGATCGCTGAGCGGCTGGGTTATCGCCAGCCGAGCAACTTTATCCGCGCGTTTCGCAAACAGTTCGGGATTACGCCGAAGCAGTTCCGGTTGAATCCGGGGCAGGTTTGTTGAAAGCAGGATTGAGGTGATTGATCGTTATTGAGGGTGCCAGCAAGATTTACCCCCTCACCCCAGCCCTCTCCCCCAAGGGGGCGAAGGGGAAAGGGAGCCGATCTTCATGGCGTTCGGAATCTGAGTCCTACTCGGTATCCCACCTCGCCGTATCTCGTACATCCAACACGGTCAGTCTCCTCTCCCTTTGGGAGAGGGCTAGGGTGAGGGGCTTTTGACTTACGGCGTGACGATATTGAACTGCGGCCCGAACGTATCCAGGCTGCCCATCAATAATCCGAATTTCTGACCATTGCCCTGCAACTTCACCAGTCCTTTTTGCATCGCCGTCGGGAAGTCCAATTGCTTCAGGCTGATCTTCTCCAGCGTATCGCGGCTCAGGCTGACGCTCGCATCCGCCGCCGGATTCAAGCCGGCGCGGTGAGTCAGCACGCCGTTGCGCAGGGTCAGGGTGAAATCCTTTTGCACATCGTCGAACGTCCAGTTCAGCGTCAGGTCATGGGCCACGGCTTTGTCGCTGTCCAGGCGTACCGCGAGGTAATCGAAGAACATTTCCGGACTCATCGCCCGGACCATGTCCACCGATACGGTATTGGCAGACTGCGGTGGTACGCCGTTGCGCAGTTCCATCGCACCGGTCAGGTACATGTTGCGCCAGGTGGCGTTCTCGCTTTGATAGCCCAACTGTTCCAGCGTCTCGGCTTGAGCGTTGCGGGCATCCGCATTGTCCGGATCGGCGAACAGCAACTGGTTGCCCAACTGCGCGGCCCATCGGTAGTCAGCGCTGGCCATCGCACTGCGCATTTTCTCCAGCACCGACGCGGCACCGCCCATGGCCTCGACCGAGCGTTTAGCCGCATCGACCGGGGGCAGCGGATTGAGATTGGCCGGGTTGCCGTCGTAGAAACCCATGTAGCGCTGATACACCGCGCGCGTATTGAAACTCAGCGAGCCGTAATAGCCACGGGTGTACCACTTCTGATCGAGCGAGCCGGGCAGTTTCTTGATTGCTTCGGCAATTTCCAGCGGCGTCAGGCCCTGGTTGAGCAAGTGCAGGGTGCGGTCGTTGATGAACGCGTACATGTCGCGCTGATCGGCGAGCAAAGTACGAATGCGCTCACCACCCCAAGTCGGCCAGTTGTGTTGGGCGAACAGCACGTCGGCCTTGTCGCCGTAGCGGGCCAGGCTGTCATCGAGGTATTGCGACCAGGCTTTGGCGTCACGCACCTGCGCACCGCGCGGGGTGAGGATGTTGTGCATCATCTGCGTGGCGTTTTCGGCCATGCACAAGGCTTTCAGCTGCGGTAGATAAAGGTTCATTTCCGCGGGCGCTTCGGTGCCTGGGGTCAGCTGGAATTCGACTTGCAGGCCAGCGATGGTGCGGGTTTCCAACGGCTCGGCAATCAGATCGGTAGGCGCGATCAGTGTGACCGTGCCACCGCTGGGCGCGCTCTTGCCGAGGCCAGCGTCGACCTGGCCTTTTTCACTGCGCGGCAACAGGCTGCCGAACTGGTACTGCGCGCGGCGGCTCATGGCATTGCCGGCCATGACGTTCTCGCTCATCACGTGTTCCATGAATCCCGCTGGCGCATACACCTTGACCTTGCCGGACTTGACATCGGCCTCGTCGATCACCCCGCGCACGCCGCCGAAATGATCGACATGAGTGTGGCTGTAGATCACTGCGACGACCGGTTTGCGCGGGCGATGGGCGTAGTACAGATCCAGCGCCGTCCTGGCGGTTTCGGCCATGGTCAGCGGATCGATGATGATCAGCCCGTCGTCACCTTCGATGATGGTCATGTTGGCGAGGTCGAGACCGCGTACCTGATACAGCTTGGGGCTGACCTCGAACAGACCGGCGTGGGCATTGAGTTGGGCCAGCCGCCACAGGCTCGGATTGACCGATTCCGGCGTCTTGTCTTTGGCGAGGAAATCATAGGCATTGACGTTCCAGATGACTTTGCCGGCGGCATCCTTGATCTGGCCCTTGAACGGTGCGATCAAGCCTTTGCTGACGGATTCGAAATCGGTGCGGTCGCTGAAAGGCAGGGTTTGCAGGACGGCAGCGTTGCTTGCAGCGGTTTGCATGCTCGGCGCCACCGGACCGTCAGCAGCGAGCAACGGCTGGCTCAGGCAAGTGGTGATCAGGCAGGTCAGCAGGCCACGCGGGCTCAGGATGAAACGGGGCATGGGTGTCTCCGGTTTTATTATCGTTATGGCCGAACAGCCAGCAGCTTAAGGCGCGGCGCTGGGTTGACGATGATCATCAGCGGACAAAAACCATTCAGGGCCGCTATCCTAGGCCCAGGTTCACTGATCGGGTTTGCCCATGCTTGAGGTTCGCGACGTTTTCAAAAGCTATGCCACGCCACAGGGATTGTTGCCGGTGCTGCAAGGCGTCGACCTGACGCTGGAGGCCGGTGGCAGCCTGGCGCTGATGGGCGAATCGGGCAGTGGCAAAAGCACGCTGCTGCATCTGGTGGCGGGGCTGGACAAGGTCGACAGCGGCAGCATCCGCAGCGGTGAACATCGTCTGGAAGCCATGAGCGAAGCGCAACTGGCCAACTGGCGACGTACGGAAATCGGTCTGGTGTTTCAGCAGTTCAACCTGATCGGCAGTCTGCGCGTGGAAGACAATCTGGCCTTTCAGGCGCGCCTGGCCGGGCGCCATGAGCCGCGCTGGCAAGCGCATCTGGTGCAGCGTCTGGGTCTGGGCGATCTGCTCTCGCGGTATCCCGAGCAACTCTCCGGCGGTCAGCAGCAACGAGTCGCTTTGGGCCGGGCATTGGCTTCGCAGCCGAAATTGCTGTTGGCCGATGAACCCACCGGCAGCCTCGATGAAGCGACCAGCGATGAAGTGCTGCGGCTGTTGCTGGAATTGCTCGATGACACGCCGACGACCCTGCTGATGGTCACCCACAGTCAGCGCGTCGCGGCGCGATTGGCCCAGCGTGTGGTGTTGTCGAACGGGCGGGTCGCCTGATGATCTGGCGGCAAACCCTGCGCGCGCTGCTCAGCCACTGGCGGCGCCATCCCGTGCAGTTTTTCAGCGTGCTGACCGGGTTGTGGCTGGCCACCAGTCTGCTCACTGGCGTCGAGGCGCTGAACAGTCAGGCACGTGACAGCTACGCGCGGGCCAGCCAGATGATCGGCGGCGAACCACAGGCCAGCCTGAGCACGCCGAATGGGGCGCTGTTTCCACAGCGCTGGTTTATCGAATTGCGCCGTCAGGGCTGGCCAGTGTCACCGGTGTTGCAGGGCCGGCTGACGCTCAAGGGCCAGGAAGATCAACGCATTCAAGTGATGGGGATCGAGCCGGTGTCGCTGCCGTCGGATTCGGCAGTAGCCGGGCAGGCGATGCCGATCGAGCGCATCGTCGAGTTTTTCAGCCCGCCGGGCAGCACCTGGATTTCCCCGGACACGATGCAAATGCTCGGCTTACGCGAAGGTGATACACCGCAAACCGTAAACGGCCAAACCCTGCCGCCACTGCTCGCGCAGAAGGACATGGCGCCGGGCCTGTTACTGGTCGACATCGGCGTAGCGCAACGCCTGCTCGAACAACCCGAGCAATTGTCGCGACTGCTGCTACCCAAGGACTTTCATCAAGAATTACCGGCCAGTTTCAATGATCGCTTGCAGCTCAAGAGTAGCGGCGAAGAAAACAACCTCGCGCGGCTGACCGAGAGCTTTCACCTCAATCTCGATGCCCTTGGATTTCTGTCGTTTCTGGTCGGCCTGTTCATCGTCCACGCCGCCATCGGCCTCGCTCTGGAACAGCGCCGAGGTTTGCTGCGCACCTTGCGCGCCTGTGGCGTCAGTGCACGAATGCTGATCGCATGTCTGGTGGTTGAACTGGGTGTGCTGGCGCTGATCGGCGGATTATTCGGTGTGATCAGCGGCTATTGGCTGGCCAGCGTGCTGCTGCCGGACGTCGCCGCCAGCCTGCGCGGTTTATATGGCGCGGAAGTGGCGGGGCAGTTGCGCCTGAGTCCCTGGTGGTGGTTCAGCGGCATAGGGCTGAGCCTGCTCGGCGCGTTGCTGGCCGGGGCCAACAGTCTGCTGCGGGCGGCGCGCCTGCCGTTGCTGGCGGTGGCCGATCCGCAGGCGTGGCATCAACAGTATTCGCGCTGGTTGCGCCGACAGGGTTGGCTGGCGACAGCGCTGCTGACAATTGCGCTGGCGGCGCTGATCTGGGGCGACACCCTGAGCAGCGGTTTCGTGCTCATGGCCGGGCTGTTGCTCGGTGCCGCGCTGGCCTTGCCGGTGTTGCTCAGCGCGTTGTTGAACCCGTTGCTCGGGCGCAGTCGTTCGGTGCTCGGCCAGTGGTTTCTCGCCGACTGCCGCCAGCAACTGCCAGCCCTGAGTCTGGCGCTGATGGCGCTGCTGTTGGCGCTCGCCGCCAACATCGGCGCCGGCAGCATGACCGCCGGTTTTCGCCAGACCTTCAACGACTGGCTCGAACAACGCCTGAGCGCCGAGCTGTACATCAACCCGGCCAATCCGGCGCAGGCTCGCGAGATGCAAAGTTGGCTCAGGCAGCAGCCCAACGTGACCGCTGTGCTGCCCAACTGGCAGGTTTCGGTGACGCTGCAAGGCTGGCCGGCCGATGTCTACGGCATCATCGACCACTCCTACTATCGCCAGCATTGGCCGTTGCTCGACAGCAGTGGCAGCGATCCGTGGGGCAAACTGGCCACGGACGATGCGGTGATGCTCAGCGAACAACTGGCGCGACGCCTGAAAGTGAAGCCGGGCGAGCATCTGAACATTCCCACGCCGAACGGCACATGGTCGCCGCGCATCGTCGGCATCTACGCCGACTACGGCAATCCGAAGGGGCACGTGCTGATCAGCAGTGAGCACCTGCTGCGCGGCTGGCCGCAACTCACGCCGAACCGCTTCAATCTGCGTATCGACCCAGCGCAGATTCCGGCGCTGCTCAACGCCTTGCAGGCGCGTTTTGCGCTGGATGACAACCGCATCGTCGATCAGGCGCGGCTCAAGGGCTGGTCGGTGCAAGTCTTTGAACGCACATTTGCTGCGACAGCAGCTTTGAACAGCCTGACCCTGGCCGTGGCGGGTGTGGCGCTGTTCATCAGTCTGCTCACTCAGAGCCAGAGTCGCCTCAGTCAGCTCGCACCGCTGTGGGCGCTGGGCGTTACACGCAAACAATTGATGCTGCTCAACCTCGGTCAGACCTGGCTGCTTGCCGTATTGACGTTGCTGTTGGCGCTGCCGTTGGGCATCGCCCTGGCGTGGTGCCTCGATGCGGTGATCAACGTGCAGGCGTTCGGCTGGCGACTGCCGCTGCGGGTGTTCCCGTTGCAGTTGTTGCAACTGATGGGCCTGGCCTTGCTCGCGACTTTACTGGCTTCGGCATGGCCGCTGTATTCGCTGTACCGCACACAACCGGCGGACTTGCTGAGGACATTTGCCCATGAGGACTAAATGGCTCGTGCTGATGATTGCGCTGCTGCTCGCTGGCTGCGATCAGCCTGCACCCGAGGAAAAGGGCTTTGCCGGCATGGGCGATCAGGCGCAATCCTTCACCCCGGTGGTGCCCGGTCGGATATTCAGCTTTCCGGCCGATCATGGCGCGCATGATGGTTTTCGCATTGAGTGGTGGTACGTCACCGCCAACCTCAAGGATCAGCAGGGCAATGATTTCGGCGTGCAATGGACGCTGTTTCGCAGCGCCCTGAAACCCGTCGCCGAGCAGGCCGGTTGGGGCAACCAAACGATCTGGCTGGGCCATGCGGCAGTCACTTCGCGCTCGGTGCATCATGCCGCCGAGCGCTACGCCCGGGGCGGAGTAGGCCAGGCCGGCGTGCGCTTGGCGCCGTTCGAGGCGTGGATCGATGACTGGATGTTTGCCAGTCAGGCGCAGGATCCGTTGAGCGATATGCAACTCAGTGCTCGTGACAAGAATTTCGCTTATCAACTGCGCCTTACCTCCAGCCGACCGCTGGTGCTGCAGGGCGACAACGGTTTCAGCCAAAAATCCGAAGAAGGCCAGGCGTCGTATTACTACAGCCAGCCATTTTTCCAGGCCAGCGGCACGCTGCAGATCGACGGCCAGGCCTACACCGTTAGCGGCCCGGCGTGGCTCGATCGCGAGTGGAGCAGTCAGCCACTCACCGCCAATCAAACTGGCTGGGACTGGTTCTCGCTGCATCTGGACAGCGGCGAACACGTGATGCTTTATCGCATGCGGCAGAAGACCGGCGCGCCTTATCTGACCGGCACCTGGATCGCCGCTGACGGGCAGATTCAGACGTTGCGCAGCGAGCAGATCAGCCTTGTGCCGCAGGACACGGCAAAGGTTGCCGATCGACCGATGCCGGTGAAATGGTCGATCCGCATTCCTGACAAGAAACTCGATATCAGCGTTGACGCGATCAACCGCAATGCGTGGATGGATTTGCGTATCCCGTACTGGGAAGGGCCGGTGAAGATTGATGGCAGCCATCCTGGCCAAGGCTATCTGGAAATGACCGGGTATTAACGGCGGCACCGCTTTCTTCCCTGTGGGAGCGAGCCTGCTCGCGAAAGCGTCAGCGCTGTGACCGCTGAGTTAACTGACTGGAACTCTCGCCAGCGCTCTCCGCTCTACCCAGAAACCCGCCATTTTCGGACTCACCCATGAGCGACGACCTGCAACCCCCAGACCTCGACACCTGGCAGCGCCTGTTCGACGATCAAGCCTACTGGCAGAACTCCCCTGACGCTCACTACCTCCATCTGCAGCGCATCGCCGATGACCTGCTCGGCCAAGGCGCGATCGATCTTGAGCAATGGCAGTTGATGCGCGCCAAAGCCGACGATCTGCACAAGCAGTCACCCGAGGTCAACGTCGCCCGCGAACTCGAAGATCCCGAAGCCTGAGGACTCCTGCCATGAATACCACCAGCAACCAGAACGACAACCCCGACGAACCACGCCCGGCCGGTGAAACCGAGCGCGACAATGATGCCCTGCGCCCGACCGATCCCAAGCAGCGGCAGGACAGCGGCAAAGGCACGCCGAGTGGCGAATCCACTGCGCAAGAGACCGCCAAGCCACATACCCGTGGGCCACAAACCCAAGTCAAGCCCTGAACAGCGTCTATGCTCACTGGCACGCCTGCTGCAGAAGTCGTTTCGGTGGCGGGCGTCGCCATTTCATCACAGGGAAAGTAATGCATATGAAGCTCGACGCTCTGGCCAAGGCCATCACTCTCGCAACGCTGCTTTCTGCTGCCAGTTTCGGCGCTTTAGCTGCCGATATTCCGTTATCTGCCGTCGTTGAGGCCGATTCCGTTACCACCAAAGTGCTCGCCGTCGACCCGGCCAATCACCAGGTCGTGCTGGAAGGCCCCGAGGGACGTCAGGTCCACGTTCAGCTCAGCGACAAAGCGAAAAATCTCGCCAATCTCAAGGTGGGGGACCTGGTGAAGATCGAAGTGCAGCGGTCTGTCGCGGCTTATCTCGACACCGATGTAGATAAAGGTCTGCCGGGCACCACCGAACGTACCGGCGAACTGCGCAAGGCCCCGGGCAGCGATAACCCGGGCGGCGAGGCCTATCGTCAGGTTCAGGTGCAGCTGAAAATCAGCAAAATCGATTTGAAGACCAATCAGGTCACCCTCCAAGATCCGTCCGGACAATCGAAGACGCTCGATGTGAAGAAGCCGGAGATTCAGGCCAAGTTGAAAGATCTGAAAGTAGGGCAAAGCGTTATTGTCACTTACACCGATATCCTGAAAGTGACCAGTCAGCACGATAGTTGAGTATTAACTCTACAAGTTTATTGCTCTTGTATAACTTTATGTATGAGAGCAATCATATAAAGTTTTTTGTAAGACAATTCCCGGGATAAATCGGTAAAACACAGTTTTTAAATTTTCAGTGCAAAAATTTCATGTTTGCCCATGACGACAGGTCCACTTGTTTGAATTAAAATCCTCGGCGTTCGCCCAGTGTCAGGGCTCTTTACCGGTGCAAGGATTGCCAGGCCGTAACACTGGGCGAACTCCACTACTGACGAAAGTTGTATACAGAATCTGCAAACAAAAAGGGCGACTTTGCAGTCGCCCTTTTTTATTGTTTTCGATCAAGTCGAAGCTTGCATACCGGTTTTGCCATGCTGCCCCTGCAAGCGCTTGAGTGTCTGCTGGTACATTTTTGTACGGCGATGATCCTTGCCATATGTGCCTGCCGCCGCGACGGTGCCGGCCTGGATGTGATCAAGGTAGCGGAAGATCTTCCGCGGCGAGAGAAACCTGACGCCATAGCCCAACCCGACCATTCGATCCTGAAGCGTGTAACCAGGCACCTCCTCATCCATGCAGAAGTGCAGCCCGAGCGACTTCATCAAACGCGCATTCCACAGCGTACAGAAACTTTTCAGATGCGTTTCTTTATACGGGCGTGGTGGTTTCGAACGCAGGCCGAAATGAACTTTTAGCCGACGAACATGATGTTTGCAGAACCGCGAAGTTAACCGCCAGGTATCACGCAGTAACCCACGATCAAGTTGCTCAACACAACCGACCGCCGCCATGTCCGCACTTTTCGTGCATTCGCGCATCATCATCGCGAACACTTCCATGTCGTAGACAAAGGTATCGGTGTGCAGCAGAAACAAATAATCGGTCTCAACTTTCGCCAAGGCCAGATCCAGCGCCTTGCCATGGGCAATATGCCCCATTTCCTTACCGGGCGACGGCCGCTCGATCAGATTGATCCAGTCCAGCGAACGCAAATAATCGAGGCTGGCATCCGTCGAATCGTTATCCACCACCCACACTGGAATGCCCTGCGCCTGAACATGCTCGCGCAACAGCTCCAGACACATGCGGGTGATGTCCGGAGTTTTGTAATTGACCAGAACAAGACTGAAGTTGGGATGCGGCTGGGTAGGCAGATCGAAGGCTTTCATGTCGGAGGGACTCATCACGGCTCAAGACGACAGGTTGATGAGCCGGGATGCTAGCGGGGGAAGCTTAGGTGAAGCTTAATTTGCCGATCTGATTGGTTTGTGAAAACAAGCGGGATAATTCAGATCCGACATTGTTTTCCAATAGATGCAGCGACCATTTGGTTTTGTCGCTTGTCCTGAACGGCGGTCCATCCGCAAAACCTGTGGGAGCGAGCCTGCTCGCGAAGGCGTCTTTCCAGTCACATCATCGGCGACTGTTACACCGCTATCGCGAGCAGGCTCACTCCTACAGTAGAGCGGTGCAAAATTCAGGTGAGTTTGATCCGCAGCACTTCGGCACATTCCTCAATCGACCGCCGTTGCGTCTCGGCGTACAACCCCAACTCATCAATGGTCGAACGCCCCAGCGCCTGTTCGAAAGCATGTCGATTGGAGTGTTCGGCGTAATGCGCCTGTGCGGCATCCCCCAGGTTCGACTGAAAAATCCCCGCCGCGCTCACCGGCAGGAAATCTTCGTACACCAGTGGCTCCGCTTTCACGTAGCCATCGCGCAATAAATCCTCCAGGGACGATTCGCCAAGTCCGTGCGCCGCGAGGCCCTTTTCCGTAGCGAAAAAACGAAAGTACGCCAGCCCCTGTTCGCGCATGCCCTCGATGCTGTCAGGAAATTCCGCAAAGTGCTGAGTCATCAGCGCGTCGTAGCGTGCGGCATTGGCTTCGTTAGGGAAGTCGCCCAATTCATCGCGAGCGGCATTCAACAAGCGGTCATACAACGCGCGACCCTTCGGCGTGAGGGCGGCGCCGCGTTGTTCGATTTCGCCGAAGCGCGCGCTGTGGCTGCCACGGGTTTCGGGCTGATCGGTGAAGGCGATCGGCTCGTCCAGCGCTTTGAAGCTGGTCTGGCGCAGCAGGATCGGGCAATTGCGGCGTGGTGGACCTTCGATCACCGCTTTGGGTGTGATGCCATGGGCAGGCATCTGCTCCTGAACGGTGTCGATGTCCAGCGTGCGCGGGGTCAGGTGATTGATATGCGGGCCTTTGAACGCAACGACATCGGCGACCAAGCGGTGCTGAGCGCTGAGTTTCTGGTACTGCGCGGCACTGACGGTGGCGCTGTGGTGCCAGCGAAAAGTCTCCAGGGCCTGTCGGACGAATTCTGCGGCTTCGTCGTCATTCAGTCCGCCTGCCGTTTCCGCCTGTTCAATCAGGCGCAACGCCTCTTCAGTAAAAATCGAACGACGGGCCAGTACCGACTCGGCAAACGAACGCAATTCGGCGTCTTCAATCAGCTCCAGGCGCAGCAACGAGGTAAACACGCGAAACGGGCTGACCTGCAGCGCTTCTTCATGCACCGCGCGAAACGCCGTTGAATGCACCGGCACACCGGCCGGGGTCAGGTCGTAATAACCCACCGGTTGCATGCCCATCACCGCGAACAAGCGGGCGAGGGTGGCCAGTTCGGTCGCGGTGCCTACCCGGATGGCGCCGTGGCGTTCCATGTCCAGGCGTTCGATTTCGCCGGTGCGCTTGAGCTGTCCGGCAATATCAGGCTGACGTGCCAGCACTTCGCGGTTGGTTTTTTCCACCAGTTCCATCAGCGCACCGTACAGCGGCACCTCTTCGCGGTACATGTCGGACATCGCTCGGGAGAAGCGTTGGCGGATCAGGTCGGGGCTGACGAACGGCTGCACGGTCATGAAAAAAATTCCTGCCACGGTGACGAAATGGATGCCGGAAAAGATCGCAGCCTTCGCCCACGCGGGCAAACGAAGAATCCTACGAACTTCATTCTGCCAACGACTGATCCACCAGCTCGATCCAGTGTCTGACCGGCGTGCGCCCGGCGCTCGCCAGATGGCTCTGACAGCCCACATTGGAAGTGACGATCAACTCCGGTCGGCCGCTTTCCAGGGCGTTGAGGCGCTGATCGCGCAGTTGCCGCGCCAGCACCGGTTGGGTCAGCGAGTAAGTGCCCGCCGAGCCGCAGCACAAATGGCCATCCGGCACTGGTGTGAGGTTGAAGCCGAGTCGGGTCAGCACGGCTTCCACGGCGCCGCCGAGTTTCAGTGCGTGCTGCAAAGTGCACGGGCAATGCACGGCGATGCGTCGTTCGCTGGCGGCGCACACTTGCTCCAGCGGTTCTTCGGCGATGATTTGCACCAGATCCCGAGTCATTTCGCTGATCCGCCGTGCTTTCGAGGCGTAGATCGGGTCGTCCGCAAGCAAATGCCCATAATCCTTGATGAACGCGCCACAACCGCTGGCCGTTTGCACGATGGCTTCGGCGCCATTCTGCAAGTGCGGCCACCAAGCGTCGATGTTCTGTCGAGCGCGGTCGAGACCTTTGGCCTGGGCGTCGAGGTGATAGTCGAGCGCGCCGCAGCAACCCGCCTCGCTCACCGGAGTGACGCTGATGCCCAGACGATCGAGCACCCGCGCGGTCGCGTCATTGGTGTTCGGCGACAGGCCCGGTTGCACGCAGCCTTCGAGCAACAACACCCGGCGCGGATGCCGAGGAGCGGGGCGCGACCCCATAACACCCAAGTGTTGCGGCAGTTTGCTTTCCAGCAGGCGCGGCAGCAACGGTCCAAAGGTCGCGCCCATGCGCAGCAAGCCTTTGAACAAACCGGGATTGGGCGCCAACGCACGCAAGCCTTCGCGCAGCAAGCGCTGAGCGGCCGGGCGCGGCACCGCGCTGTCGACTACTGCGCGGCCAATGTCGAGCAGGTTGTGATAATCGACGCCGGACGGGCAGGTGGTTTCGCAGTTGCGACACGACAGGCAGCGATCCAGATGCAGCTGCGTCTGCTCGGTGGCCGGTGCGCCTTCCAGCACTTGCTTGATCAGATAAATGCGCCCGCGCGGGCCATCGAGTTCATCGCCGAGCAATTGATAGGTCGGGCACGTCGCGTTGCAGAAGCCGCAATGCACGCAGGTGCGCAGGATCTTTTCCGCTTCGCCAGCGCGGGGCAATTGCCGCGATTGCTCGCTGAGGGTGGTTTGCATGGCTAAACCTCCGCGTACATTCGCCCGGGGTTGAACAGCCCTTGCGGGTCGAGTTGTGCCTTGAGTTGCCGGTGGTAGCGCAGCAGGGTTGGCGCCAAGGGTTGAAACGGCGAATCGGTGGCGCCATGGGTAAAGCACGTTGCATGGCCGCCCAAGGAATGGGCGAGTGCGTGAATCTCAGAGCTTTCGGATTTCACCCAGCGTTGCGCGCCGGCCCAGTCGATCAGTTGCTCGCCGGGCAGCTCGAGCGGGCCGAGATTGTTCGGCAATGACAGGCGCCACAGCGGCAAACCTTCGTCGAAAAAACTCAGGCGCTGTTCGTTGAGGTCGCGCCAGAAAACCGAGTCCAGCGGCTCGCCGCCGAGGCGTTGATGCGCCGCCGTTACCGAACCTTCGCCGCCTTCCAGACGCAGATACAGGCTCTGGCCATCGTGACATGCCGCGCTGATCGGCAGCGGTTGCTGGCCCCATTCGGCAAGTTTGCTCAAGGCCCGAGCGCAGTCGATATCGAGGCGAATGCTCAGGCACTGGCGCGGTTTCGGCAGGACTTTCAGCGACACTTCGGTGAGCACGCCGAGGCAACCGAAACTGCCGGCCATCAGTCGCGACAGGTCATAACCGGCGACGTTTTTCATCACTTCGCCACCGAAGCGCAGATGCTGACCGAGGCCGGTGATCACCCGCGTGCCGAGAACGAAGTCGCGTACCGAGCCGGACCACGGCCGGCGAGGTCCGGACAGTCCCGTGGCGACCATGCCGCCGACCGTGGCGCTGTCGGCGAAGGATGGCGGTTCGCAGGGCAACATTTGCCCGGCGTCATCCAGCGCCGCAAGCAGCGCGGACAATGGCGTGCCGGCACGTGCGGTGACCACCAGTTCGGTCGGATCGTATTGAACGATGCCGCGATGAGCACGGGTGTCGAGCACTTCGCCGGCCACCTCGCGACCGAGAAAGGCCTTGCTGTTGCCGCCCTGAATCTTCAGCGGCGTGGCATTGGCCCGCGCGGCGTTGACCTGATCGAGCAGGGCGTTGGCGGCGTCGAAATCAGCCATCAGAATCGCTCCAGCTCGGGGAAGGGCAGTTGCCCGGCGTGAATGTGCATCGCGCCGAATTCGGCGCAGCGGTGCAGGGTCGGAATGTTCTTGCCGGGATTGAGCAAGCCCTGCGGATCGAACGCGGCTTTCACTGCATGAAACAGCAGTAACTCGTCGCTGTTGAACTGCGCGCACATCTGATTGATTTTTTCGCGGCCGACGCCGTGCTCGCCAGTGATGCTGCCGCCGACCTTCACGCACAGTTCGAGGATCTTGCCGCCCAATGCCTCGGCGCGATGCAGCTCCCCCGGCTGGTTGGCGTCGAACAGAATCAGCGGATGCATGTTGCCGTCGCCGGCATGGAACACGTTGGCCACGCGCAAGCCATATTCCTCGCCGAGGCTGGCGATACCTTGCAGCACAGCGGGCAATTCGCGGCGCGGGATGGTGCCGTCCATGCAGTAATAATCCGGCGACAACCGGCCGATCGCCGGAAACGCATTTTTGCGCCCGGCCCAGAAACGCACGCGCTCGGCCTCGTCCTGGGCCTGGCGCACTTCAGTGGCGCCGGCTGCTGTCATGACTTCGCGCACCCGCTGGCAATCGTCGTGCACGTCGGCTTCGACACCGTCGAGTTCGCACAGCAGAATCGCCTCGGCGTCGACCGGGTAACCGGCGTGGATAAAATCTTCGGCGGCGCGAATGGCCAGGTTGTCCATCATTTCCAGGCCTCCGGGAATGATCCCGGCAGCGATGATTTCGGCAACCGCTCGGCCGGCCTTCTCGACTGAATCGAAACTGCCGAGCAGGACCTTGGCGACTTGCGGTTTGGGCAGCAGCTTCACCGTGACTTCGGTGATGATCCCCAGCAGGCCTTCGGAGCCGGTGAACAAGGCGAGCAGGTCAAAACCGGCTGAATCAAGCGCCTCGGAACCCAGCGTCAGACGTTCGCCCTCGATGGTCAGCACTTCGATTTTCAGCACGTTGTGCACGGTCAGGCCGTACTTGAGGCAATGCACGCCGCCAGCGTTTTCCGCGACGTTGCCGCCGATCGAACAGGCGATCTGCGATGACGGATCCGGCGCGTAATAAAGGCCGAATGGGGCCGCCGCCTGGGAGATAGCAAGATTGCGCACCCCCGGCTGAACCCGCGCGATACGTGCAGCGGGGTCGATGTGCAGGATGTTGTTGAACCGCGCCATCACCAGCAGCAGGCCCTTTTCCAGTGGCAGCGCGCCGCCGGACAAGCCCGTACCGGCACCCCGCGCGACGACAGGCACGTTGCTTTGGTGGCAGAGTTTCAGCAGGGTTTGCACTTGTTCGAGTCGACGGGGCAGGGCGACCAGCATCGGCGTGGTGCGGTAGGCGGAGAGACCGTCGCATTCGTAGGGTTTGAGTTCATCTTCGCGCCAGAGGATGTCCAGGTCCGGCAGGGCTTGTTGCAGAGCCTTGAGCAATTCGCCCTTGTTCACCTCGGGCAACGGACCGTCGAGGCGTTCGTCGTAAAGGATGTTCATGGGAACGCCAACCTTCTGTCTCCGCTGATCGTTCCCACGCAGAGCATGGGAACGATCAGGTGCGCAACCTGGGGCATTGCGAGTATCCATCTTCATCGCTGTCGTTCCAGAAACTCCCCGTACAGCCGCGCGGTATTTCCCGGCTGTTCGACCATCGGCATGTGCCCGACGTGATCCCACACATCCACTTCGAGATTGGCGATGCCTTTGCTCCACACCGGCACGCTGCTGACGTCGATCAGGCGATCCTTGCGCCCCCACAGCAACAGCGCCGGGCATTTGATCTCGGCCAGTTTCGGCTCCATCGGCGGGCTGGCGCGGAAGTCGCGGAAGATTTCTTCGAGCTCGTCACGTTGTTGCTCGTAGCGCTGGGCGACGGCGTCCAGCACCAGCTTCGGCACCCACGGCGGCGACTCCATGGTCATCGCGTAGAAGCGCTGAAATTCTTCGCGGGAGTTGATCAGGAACGGATTGTGCCCGCGCGCCAGATGGCGCTCCATGTCGCTCGGCTCCGGTGCGGTGACGCCGGCCGGGTCGATCAAGGCCAGCGAAGCGATTCGCTCCGGATAGGTCGCCGCCAGCCACGCGGCGATATAGCCGCCCATGGAATTGCCGATGACATGGACTTTCTCCACGCCGCAGACATCGAGCAGTTGAATCATGCGTTTGGCCTGAACCGCGATGTCATAACCGCCGCCAGCCTTGAAGCCAGTCTCACCGTGGCCGGCCAGATCCGGAATGATCACCCGATACTGACGGACGAAATGCCGGGCGCAGCGCAGCCAGAGGTTTTTATCGGCGCTGAAGCCGTGCAGCATCAGGATCGCGCTGGACGCCTCGTACGGCCCGCCTTGCCAGGTCGACACGGTCATCTCGGCGATCGGCACTTCGATCTTGTGCAATTTGTACAACCTGGCCTCGCTGGCCATGGCCAGGTTGTACAACCAATGGCCGACCGCCGGGTAACTCAACCAGCTCCAGGCCACGAAAACCGCGAGTGCGACAAACAGCAAAAGCATCGACGTCTTCCTTATACGTGTTCAGGACAAAATATGGTCGGCCGGTTTCAGCGCCCGGGTCAGCAGGTGATAGCTGAAACTGAAGCCGGGAAACATCGCGATCACATGACCGCTCTTGCTCTGGTACCAACTGTGGCAACCACCGGATTTCCACACCGTGCGCTGCATTTCCCGGTGGATCATTGCAGTGTAGGTACGTTCTGCGTCACGGCGCACTTCGATGCTGCGCAGGCCCTTGGCTCGTACGGTGCGGATGCAGTCGAGGATGTAGTTCATCTGCGATTCGATGATGAACAGCGCCGAAGTGTGGCCAATGCCGGTGTTCGGCCCGGTGACGATAAACAGGTTGGGGAAATCCGGCAGGCTGGTGCCGAGGTAGGCGCGCGGGTATTCGGCCCAGACATCTCTGAGTTGCACCGCGTTTTTGCCGCTGACCGGGTAGGAAATCACCCCGTCGGTGGCGTCGTAACCGGTGGACCAGACGATCAGATCAACATCGAGATGCTCGCCGTCCACGGTGTTGATCCCGCTTTCGTCGATCGAAGCGATGCCGTGCTCGCGACTGTGCAACGTGACGTTGGCGCGGCTCAGCGCCGGGTAGTACGTGCTGGACACCAAAACGCGTTTGCAGCCGATGGTGAAGTCCGGAGTGAGTTTTTGCCGCAGCAGCGGGTCCGGAACCTGGCGCTTGAGAAAACGCAGCGCATGTTGTTGGACCAGATGAATCGCCGGTCTCGAGTATTTGAAGGCGATCACCCGGGTTTCGAATTGCCAGTAGATCAGCCAGCGCAGCAGCTTGTACGCCGGCTTCAGACCGAGCAGCCAGCGCTGGAA
Source organism: Pseudomonas sp. LW8 (assembly GCF_041956865.1). Classification (NCBI taxonomy): domain Bacteria; kingdom Pseudomonadati; phylum Pseudomonadota; class Gammaproteobacteria; order Pseudomonadales; family Pseudomonadaceae; genus Pseudomonas; species Pseudomonas sp. LW8. Next base: position 2,092,846 of record NZ_CP168138.1, read on the forward strand.
ACGGCCGAATTTGCGATCGGCACGCGGCAGCACCCAATGCGGCGTGCGCTGGAATACATGCAGGTGTTCGACTTGTGGCGCAATCGCCGGGATCACCTGCGCGGCGCTGGCACCACTGCCGACGATCGCCACGCGTTTACCGCGATAGTCGTAGCTGTGATCCCAATTGTTTGTGTGAAAAGTCTTGCCTTGAAAGCGATCCATCCCGGCAAAGTGCGGGATGACCGGCTGACTCAATGGCCCGGAAGCGTTGATCAAAAACTGCGTGTGAAAGATGCCTTTGGCGCGGGTGTGCACCGTCCAGTGTTTTTCCGCCTCGTCCCACTCGACGCGCTCGACATCCGCCCCCAGCTCCACGCGCTCGCGCAAACCGAACTGCTCGATCAGCTGTTCGGTGTAGCGACGCAGTTCCGCCTGTTCGGCGAACATCTGCGACCAGCGGTAGGGCGCGAATGACAGCGAATACAGCGGCGACGGTACGTCCACCGCTGCGCCGGGGTAGGTGTTCTGGCACCAGGTGCCGCCGAAAAAATCGCGTCGCTCGAGAATGCGAAAGTCGTCGATTCCGGCCTTGAGCAGGTTGACCGCCGCGCACTGGCCGCCGAAACCGCTGCCGATGATCAACACAGCGTAGGTATGCATGTGCCCCCTTTTTATAGTTGTTTTTCCATTTCCCCTCTTTCATTTATAGCCAACTCTGGGCCGCGCGTGCGGCGCTGATAGCGCTCTATTCAGGCCGCTGGCCGGTGATGGCTATTTAGCGGCGCCCTGATAGACTCCGGACACATCCTTGTCGGGATGTAACCATGCATCGCGCGGTCGAGGCCCTTATGGGAAATACGCGAGGAAAGGGACTTTCACTGGCCAGGAGGCTGTACAGGTCGCGGGTGTTCGGGCTGCTGCTCGGGCTGATGTGTGTCAGCGTGGCGATGCACGCGCTCGATCCGCCGCTGTGGGTGTGGGGCCTGATGCTGTTCAACGGCCTGGTCTGGCCGCATCTGGCCTTTCAATGGGCGCGAAGCTCGAGCGTGCCGTTTCGCGCCGAACACCGCAATTTGCTGATTGATGCATTCATGGGCGGCTTCTGGGTCGCCGCCATGCAGTTCAATCCCTTGCCCAGCGCTACCACGATTTCGATGATGGCGATGAACAACGTCGCCATCGGTGGCGGGCGTTTTTTGCTGGCGGGCACGGCGGCACAGCTATTCGGTATGGGCGTGGGGCTGGTGGTGTTTGCTCCGGCGTTCATTCCACCGACATCGCCGCTGCAGCTGTACGCCTGTTTGCCGTTGCTGTTGCTGTATCCGCTGGCGCTGGGCTGGATCTGCTTTCGCCAGGCCTCGACCCTCGGTCGGCACAAGCGCGAGCTATTGGCGTTGAGTCGCACCGACAGCCTCACCGGCCTGCTCAATCACGGCGCGTGGAAGGATCAGCTGAACCTCGCGTTCCAGCGCTGCAAACGCCAGCAGCAGGGCGCGGCGATTGCGCTGATCGACATCGACCACTTCAAAGCGATCAATGACACCTATGGGCATGTCGCTGGCGATATCGTCCTGCGCCAGTTGAGCAAACTGCTCAAACAGAATCTTCGCGCCACGGATGTGGCGGGGCGCTATGGCGGGGACGAGTTCTGCGTGATTTTGCCGGAGCTGCCACTGTTCAACGCGGCTCAGGCGATGGAAGCCTTGCGCGAGCGTTTTGCGGTGATGGGCTACGAGCAGAACCCGGCGTTGAAGGTCAGTCTGAGCATTGGCCTGGCCGCGTACGACCCGAGCCATGCCGACGCCACGCGTTGGCTGGATGAGGCCGATCAGGCGTTGTACGAAGCCAAGGCCAGTGGGCGCAATCGGGTGATCTGCAACAGCGACAACAAGCCGAGGCAGGCGCTGCTGGATTCGGTCTGACGGGCGAGCTGATACCTGTGGGAGCGAGCCTGCTCGCGAAAGCGCTGGGTCAGGCGGTATCAATATCGTTTGCCACGACGCCTTCGCGAGCAGGCTCGCTCCCACCGGGGTATGTGTTGTCGGTTAGATCAGTGTCGCATTCGCTATAGAGCCTCGCGCCGATGTCGGTTACGGTTGAATCCCTCCGACACGAAACAAGGACTGCTTCATGACGTTCTCCTTTCCCCGCTCTCTGCTGGCCGCCAGCCTCGGTCTGTCCCTCGCATTCTCGGCCGCAAACGCCGCCGAACCGCACAAACAAGTGCTCGCCGATGCCGAGCAGTATCAGCCCGAAGCCCTGAAAATGTTGGAGCGACTGGTCAATATCGACTCCGGCTCAGGTTATGAGCCGGGCCTGAAACAGGTCAGCGACATTGCCATCGATGAACTGAAAAAACTCGGCGCCACCATCGAACTGGTGCCCAACACCCCGGAAAAATCCAACCACGTGCTGGCCACGCTCAAAGGCACCGGGAAAGCGAAGATTCTCCTGATGGCGCACATGGACACTGTGTTCAAGGAAGGCTCCGCCGCCGAGCGGCCTTTCCACATCAAGGACGGCCGCGCCTACGGGCCGGGTGTAATGGACGACAAGGGCGGCATCGTCGCCGGCATCTACGCATTGAAAGTGCTGAAGAACCTCGACTTCAAGGATTACGCGCAGATCACCTTCCTGCTGGATGCCAGCGAAGAAACCGGCTCGGACGTCGCCACCGACCTGATCAAGAAAACCGCCAAACAGCACGACGTCACCCTCAACCTCGAACCGGGGCGCCCGGCCGATGGCCTGGTGGTGTGGCGCAAGGGCAGTGCGACGGCGCTGGTCGAAGTCAAAGGCAAGGCCGCCCACGCCGGCGTCGCGCCAGAGTTGGGACGGAACGCGGCGATGGAAGCGGCGCATCAGATTCTGCAACTGGGCAAGCTCGGTGACGAGGCGAAGAAGACCACCATCAACTTTACCGTGCTCAAGGCCGGTGATCGCACCAACGTGATTCCTGATCAGGCCACGGCCAAAGCGGATGTGCGTGCGGCAGTGCCGGAGGAATTTGATCGCATCGAGAAGGATCTGGCGCGGGTCTCGCAGGACAAGTTGATTGCCGATACCGAAGTGAAAACGTCCTTGCAGCGCGGTTTGCCGCCGATGCCACAAACGGCCGAGTCGGATCGCCTGATGGCCATGGCCCAGGGAATTTACGGCGAGATTGGCCGCAAGCTGACCGAGGAGGGCAGTGGTGGCGCGGCGGATGCCAGTCTGTCCGCAGGCGTAGGGACGCCGACGCTGGATGGCTTCGGCATTGTCGGCGGCAATATTCACACGCCTGAGGAATATGCCGAGGTGGCGAGCGTGGCGCCGCGGATTTATTTGTTGTCGCGGATGATAATGGAGTTGGCGAAGCCGCGGTGATGGGGTTTGCGGTGTGACGAGGCCGGGCGGGGTGCCAGAGAAATCGGCCCCTCACCCTAACCCTCTCCCGGAGGGAGAGGGGACTGACCGCGTTGTTTGTGGTCCATGTGGCAACCGCCAGATCAAGTTGAATTCAAATTCGCATTCAACGCGATCTCTCACGTCGGCGTAGATCCAGAGCATCCCCCAATCAGTCCCCTCTCCCTCTGGGAGAGGGCTAGGGTGAGGGGCTTTTGTGGGAAAAGTGGCAGTCGAGGACGGCGCACAAAAAATACCGAAAAGTCCGACAGAAGCTCTCGTTGCGGCCGTCGGGCGCGGCTCTTATAGTCTCGGTTCGCAGATAACCCTGCGACGATCTTGGCCGGTCGAATACAGAACCTGACCTTTCTGGAGTGAACTCTATGACCGACCAGGTAATGCCGCGCTACCTCCCCATCGACACCTACGACGCCGAATCCCCGGTGCTCTTCATCAATACCCACACTGAACTCAGCGACATGGCCGCCTGTGCGATGCACCGGTTTTTGGTCGTGCGCGATCTGGCCGACACTTTCGCCAGCCTCAACCTCAAGGGCATCTCCGATTGTGATCTGACGCGGGTGACCAGCGCGGTTCATCTGCTGATGCGCGAGGGCTGCGCGATTCTGAATGTGATTCAGGCGCGGGCGGCGCAGCGGTAGGAGGGGTATAAGACGCCGGTTTAGCGGTGCCGCAATAGACGCTTTCGCGAGCAGGCTCGCTCCCACAGGGGACCGCATTTCAACTGTGGGAGCGAGCCTGCTCGCGAAGGGGCCGGTGCAGCGTGTGCATCACTCCTTGACGCTCATGTACTCCTTGGCCCAGAGAATGTATTCCTCCGGCTGGGTATAGGTGTGGGTCAACTCGGTCGCGCTCAAATCGGAGGCCTGGGTGAAGATCTGCCGCTGTTCGCGCAGGCTGTCGTAGGTTGCTTTGATCGCGGCGAAGTAGGCGCCATGGCCGTCGATGGTCACGCGCACGCCCAGTTCGGCCAGGCGTTTGTCGTCGCGCAGGGCTGGGTTGCCGTAGGTGACCAGCATCAGCGGCACGGTCAGATGCTCGGCGATCTGTTCCAGCTGATCGAAGTCCTGCACGCCGACCATGCAGATACCGTCAGCGCCCGCCGCCTGATATTGGCGGGTGCGGCTGATGATTTCCTGATTCGGCAGAATGCCGGCGTTGGTGCGGGCGATGATGGCCATCTCGGTGTCGACCCGGGCTTCCAGCGCCGCGCGGATCTTGCCGACGCCTTCGGCCACGGTGATCAGGTCGGTGGATTTGCGCCCGAATTGCGCGGGCAGCAGGGTGTCTTCGATGGTCAGTGCAGCGACGCCAGCGCGTTCCAGTTCGACGATGGTGCGCATCACGTTAAGAGCGTTACCGTAGCCGTGGTCGGCGTCGGCGATCACTGGCAATTGGGCGACGCGGCCAATGCGCGTGGCCTGTTCGGCGAATTCGCTGAGGGTGATCAGGGCGAAGTCCGGCGCGCCAAGCACCTGCAGGGAGGCCACGGAACCGCCGAGGATACCCACTTCAAAACCCAGGTCAGCGGCGATGCGGGCGGACATCGGGTCGAACACCGAAGCCGTGTGGTAGCAGGTGTCGGAGGCCAGCAGCTGACGGAAGTTACGGCGCAAATCTTGATGGGAAAGCCTGGTCATACGAGTTCCACCAATACATAAGGAATGGAAGGGCTTGAGCAAAGGTGTCAACGCCGAAGAGTGAAAAGGCTATCACGCGAATGGGTCAAGAATCATGACGAATTTGCGCGGCAGGACTGGCGGCTGAAAGGTTTAATCTCCCGTGCTGGAAATATCAGGCCGCCACGGCATGTTGCTGTTGATGGGGCAGGAGCACTGCGCGCACTGAATTGCCCGGCTGAAGTTGCAGGCGTTTGGCGGTGAGACGATCGACAACCAGGCTGTTGCCCACCAGTCGACCGGGGGCCACGGTGATACGGCAGTTTTCCAGCCGGCGGTTGTGAATCAGCCATAGCGGCGCCTGCTCGTCCGGGGTGCCGAGGCTCAGGGTCAGTTCGAGGCTGTCGCGCACCGTGCGGATGCTGCGGATCGGCGCTTCGATGACCGGGCCACCGTCGAAAATGTCGATATAGCCTTTGTGCGTGAAACCTTCGGCTTGAAGAATCTTCAACGCCGGCTGGGTGTTCGGATGAGTCTGGCCGATCGCGGCCTGCGCCTGTTCGGTGAGCAGGCAGGTGTACAGCGGCTGGCGCGGCATCAGTTCGGCGATAAAGGCTTTGTTGCCCAGGCCGGACAAGTGATCGGCGTGGGTGAAATCCATCTGGAAAAAGTGTCGGCCGAGGCTGTCCCAGAACGGTGAGCAACCGTTTTCATCGGCACTGCCGCGCAGCTCGGCGATCATCTTCTCGCCAAACAGGTGCGGAAACTCGGCGACGAACAGCAGGCGCCCCAGCGACAACAGTCGACCATTGCTGCCGCTGCGCTGGTCATGGCGCAGGAACAGCGAGCACAGCTCCGATTGGCCGGTCAGTTCGTTGTTGAGGAACAACGTTGGGATCTGCCGCTGAATGCCCAGGTCCGGTGCCGAACTGACGGTCACCCCGAGCCGGTAGTTGTACCAGGGCTCGCGCAGGCCAACGGCGCCGGCCATCGCGCTGACACCGACCACGCGCTGCTCATCATCCTCGAGGACAAACAGGTAATCGGCATCGGCGCGCTCCACCTGTTCGGCGAATGCGCGCTGTGCCCAACGCACTCGATGTGCGAGGCGGTCTTCGTTGGCCGGAAGGGTGGTGAAACCTGGCCCTGCCTGTTCGACGAGGGTCATCAAGGCTGGCAGGTCGCTGACTTTTACCGGACGGACAATCATGCTCCAACTCCTTTGGCGTACCGATTCAGGCGCGGATGGCTAACGCGGCTCACAGAGCGACCAGCCGTATCGAGCTGCCTTCGCTGACTTTCAGTGCCGCGCAGATGGCGGGTGTCAGGGGTAGCGGTTGATCAGGGTGATAGTCGAGTTCGGTGACAATCGCGCGGTAGTCATGCAGGGCGTCGTTGCTGAGCAGATAACGGCCGTGTGCGGCGGTTGATGCTTGTTGTCGGACGATGGCCGTTTGGCTGCCAGCGATCGAACGAATGTTTGCGGTGCGCGCATACAGCGTCGGACCGGCGTCGAACAAGTCGATGTAGCTGTTGGTTTCGAAGCCTTCACGGGCGAGGATGTCGAACGCTTCCTGGCCGTCCGGGTGCACGCGGCCGATGCATTCCTGCGCTGCTGGCGGCAGCATCGGCACGTAGATCGGGTATTGCGGCATCAGTTCGGCGAGGAACGTGCGGCTCTGCAATCCGCACAGACGCTCGGCTTCCGCGTACGGCAGGTCGAAAAAGTGCTTGCCCAGCGCATCCCAGAACGGCGAGTGACCATGCTCGTCGCTGTAGCCGACGATCTCGGTGATCACCGCCTCGGAGAACCGCTGTGCATGCGCAGCAATGAACAGCAGGCGCGCTCGCGACAGCAGTTCAGAAAACGGCGTGCGCACCAACGCGGTGTCAATGTGGAAACCGCGCAGCAAGGTATGCCCGCTGAGGTCATGGCACAGCGACAACGCCGGCACGCCGTGCTCGATGTTCAATTCCCGCGATGCACTGGTGAAATGGCGGTTGCGCAGGCTGTAGAACGGCTCCTTGAAGCCTGCGGTGGCAAGGATTTCCGAGCAGCCGACCAATTGCTGGCGTTCGAGATCTTCCAGTACAAAGAAATAGTTTTCCGGCCCCTGGGCTGTGGCGGCGCTGTCGAAAGACGCGCACGACGCGGCGATTTTTTCGCGCAGGTGTTCGCTGTCATCCGGCAGCGAAGTCACCCCGATCAGGCTCTCGCGGGCCAGGCGCTGTAGCTGGGGCAGATCATTCTGCTCGACTGGGCGTAAGACCAGCATGGATGTACTCCTGTATCAAAAGGTTCGGCCGATTCGCCGAACCTGACTATCACTGTCGGTGTCCACGCGTTGAATCGGCGGTCGCCTGATTTGTTGTCAGACGCCGCTCTTTTTCTTGTCAGCCTTTGCTCGGATCGGGCAGCGCTGTGCTGGCGCCGAGCTTGTTGAGGAAGAACAGGTACACCAGGCCCAGGGCAATCCAGATCAGGCCGAGTTTCTGCGCATCGACGCCCATGTTGTACATGATGGCGGCGACGATGATGAAGCCGATCACCGGGCAGAGCAGATGGCGCACAAACTGTCCCGACTTCTGCCGACGCCAGTAGTGGTTGATCACCGTCAGGTGCAGGAGCATGAAACCGCTGAGGGCGCCGAAGTTGATCAGCGAGGTGAGGATGTCGACCGCGTCGATGAACAGGTAGCAGATCAGCAGCGACAACACCGCCACCAGATAAATGCTCAGGTACGGCGTGTTGTGTTTCGGGTGGACCTTGGCCAGCACCTTCGGCAGCTTGCCGTCGCGGGCCATGCCGAACAGCAGACGCGAGACGGCGGCCTGCGAGGTGATCGCTACAGCAACGCCCCAGGCCAGCGCCGTGGCGACGGCGGTCAGGGTCGCCAGCCAGCTGCCAGCGGCGATTTCGGCAATTTCATAAAACGCGGTGTCGGCGGATTTGAAGCCCATGCCCGCCGCCAGATCGGTGGCAATCCACGTCTGTACGACGAAAATCGTGCCCATCACCGCCAGGGTGATCAGCGCTGCCTTGCCGACGCTGCGGCCCGGATCTTCCTTGATTTCTTCGGCGAGGGTGGAGATCGCGTCGAAGCCGAGGAACGACAGCACGGCGATCGACACCGCTTGCATCAGCAGAGCGAAGTTGAAGGTTTCCGGGTGATACAGCGGCGCCAGCGTCAGCTCACCGTTACCGCCACCGTTGTGCAGGGCGTTCCAGGCGTAGAACAGGAAGATCCCCAGCACCACCAGTTGTGCCAGCAGGAACAGCATGTTCATCCGCGCGGTGAAGGTGATGCCGCGCAGGTTGACGAATGTTGCGCTGACCAGAAACGCCAGGATGAAGCCGACCTTGGGAATGTCCGGGTACAAATGGTTGAGCGCCATCGCCGAATACAGGTACAGCAGCGGCGGAATCAGCAGGTAATCGAGCAGCATCAGCCAGCCAGCGATGAAGCCGACGTGTTGATTAAGGCCGCGTTGCGCGTAGGAATATACAGAGCCGGCAACCGGAAAGGCCTTGGCCATGCTGCCGTAACTCAGGGCGGTGAACAGCATCGCCACCATGCCGATGATGTACGCCAGCGGCACCATCCCCGGTGCTTCGGCGTTGACGTAGCCATACACACCGAACGGGGCGATGGGGATCATGAAGATCATCCCGTACACCACCAGATCGGTCAGCGTCAGGCTACGTTTCAACTCTTGCTTGTAGCCGAATTCTTCAATTTCCATGAAGCGCAACTCCTTGTCAGCCATCGGTCGGTTTATGTTTTATCGGTCCATCGTTTACAGCAAAGGTGCGAGGTAACCTGCCCAGCGCGAGACCGCTTCGGGGCTGCGCAGCAGATCATTGCGCACCTCGATCAGCACCGCCTCAAGGCCCCGGGCATCGCCGTGCACCGGCACGGTCATGTCGCCCAAGGGATCAATTCTGTACGGCTGGTTGCCCGCCACCTTCAGCGGATGCACTTGCAGCCCGTCGAGCAAACGCAGGGCATAGTCCCGGGCCTGGCCGAACAACACGCCGACTTCCAGTGGTCGCGGCTGGCCGTAATACACCGGGGTAAAACTGTGAATGCCGACCACACGCACCGGCCGGCCTTTGGCAATGCGTTCATCGATCAGCGTCTGCAAGCGCGCATGAAACGGCTTGAACAGGGTCTGCCGGCGGTATTCGCGGGTCGCCTCATCCAGCTCGCGGTTGCCGGGTATCGGGTAGATCTCGCTCTGCAGCGGGATGCTGTCCGGAGCATGGCGCGGGCGGTTGAGGTCGATCAGCAGCCGTGAATAATTGGCGCTGAGCAACGTAGCGCCAAGCTGTTCCGACAACTGTTCGGCCAGTTGCAGCGCGCCGATGTCCCAGGCGATATGTTCGCGCGCGGCCGCCTCGTCCAGGCCCAGATTGTTCAGGGCGTCGGGGATGTATCGACTGGCGTGTTCGCACACGAGGATCAACGGATTCGTCGAGTCCTCGCGGCTCAGGGTGTAGACCGGGCGGGTATACAACCCCAGCTCAGCGGATTCAGTACAGGCGTGCATAGTGCTCACACAGGTCAGCGGGCGAGAGCTGTTCCGTCAGCGCCAGTTCCTCGGTTTTCAGGGCGTAATACGTGTCGAGCAACGGCTTGGGCAGCCATTCATTGAACGCTGCACTGTCGCGCAGGCAATCCAGCGCCTGGGCCAGCGAGGCGGGCAGGGCGACGATGCCCCGGGCCTTGCGTTGCTCGTCGTTGAGTGAATCGGGAATTTCATCGGTGATCGCGTTCAGCGCCAGACGTTGTTCGATGCCCAGCCGCCCGGCAATCAGCAGTGCGGCCATGGCCAGATGCGGCGAGGCGGTGGCGTCCATGGCGCGGAACTCCAGGTTGAACTGCTGCGCGGCGGACTTGCCGGCCAAGGTCACGGTCGGGCAGATGCGAAGCGCCGCTTCACGGTTCTGCTGCCCCAGACACGCATACGACGCGCTCCAGTGGTGCGGCTGCAAACGCTGGTATGACAGCGGCGTCGGCGCGGTGAACGCGCACAGCGCCGGTAGAAAATGCAGGACTCCGGCAGCCCAATGCTGGCCGATGCTCGACAGGCCGTTGCTGGTGCCGGCGTCGTACAACATCGGCTGGCCGGCCAGGTCGAGCAGGCTGATGTGCAGGTGCACACCGTTGCACACCGCTTCGGCGGCAGTCTTCGGCGCAAAACTCAGGTCGAGGCCCATTTGCCGGGCGATTTCCCGGGTGATTTCGCGCACGTTGACCGCACGATCCGCCGCCGCTACGCCAAGAGTCGGGCGGCAGGTGATTTCGTATTGGTGCTTGCCGTATTCCGGCAGAAACATTTCCGGCTCGACGCCGCCGGCGCGCAGGGCACTGAGCAGCCAGCCGCCGAATTCGGCGCCCTGGCGCTGCGCTTCGAGAGAGAACGCCGCGTGTTCGGCAATGCCTGCGTGCAGGTTGAATTCATGTTCGAAGGCGGCGTTGACCTGCAACCCCAACTCATCGTGATAGCGCTCGATTTCATCGCGCAGCAATGTGCGTGGGCAGGCGCCCCAGGCCTGGCCGTCGGTCTCGCGAATATCGGCGTGGATGAAATCCAGCACCGGTGCATTGGCGTCCGGGCCGCTGCCGACAGTGACGCGGCTGCTCAGATCCGGAATCAGCCGCAGATCGCCGTACGCGCCCCACGGACTGCTCGAAGCGATGATGTCCTGCGGCGTCAACGCGCTGTTGGCGGGGACCCAGCCGCATCCCGCTGCCTGGTAATGCTCCAGCTCATCGGTAGGAAACGAGCGGCCCCGGGTGATGCCGATCAGGTCAGTTGTCACCAGCGTGGTCATCGGTAAAGGCGTCAGGCGCGGGCTCATGGCTGCATCTCCCGCAGACGACCGAGCACGGTGTCGGTGTCGGTGATCCAGCAGTAACCCTTGATCGCGTTGAGGCAGGCGTGATGGCGTTCAGCTGTGTAAGTGGCGCAGGCATCCTCCACCAGCGTGACCAGATAACCACGGTCGGCGGCATCGCGCACGGCCATGTCCACGCATTGGTCGGTGACGATGCCGGCGATGATCAGATGGCGGGTTTGCAGATTGCGCAGCACGTAATCGATGTTGGTCGAGTTGAACACCCCGGAGGAGGTCTTCGGCAGCACGATTTCGTTTTCGGTCGGGGTCAGTTCAGCGATGACCTGAGCCTGCACGCTGCCCTTGGGCAAGTGCATGTCAGACAGTTTGTGATCCAGCGAGCGGTCGCGACCGTCGGCGGTCAGGCTTTCGATAATCGTGTGCAGCACGTTCTGCTGCGCCTGACGAAAGGCGCCGAGCAGGCGCTGTTGGTTGGGTACCACCTGGCTGCGCGTGCGCTGGAGAAAATACTCGGCATCCGCGCCGCTCAGGTGCGGGTCGAATTGCGGTTCGAGCCAGGCGCGCTGCATGTCCACCAGCAACAAAGCGGTGTGGTCGGTCGCAAACGGCAGGTCCCGTGGCGAGCGGTGGGGAAGGCTGAACATCCTTATTTGTCCTCCAGCAGGTGAGTCGCAAAATCGTTGCGCAGGGCATCGATGCCTTCCAGGCGATCGGCCGGGTCCGGCACGCGCAAGGTCAGGCAGGCAATCAACGCCTCGACCTGCGCCAGCGCCGGCACCATGGTGTCGAACGGCGACGCCGATTCCACCGGCGCGCTGATGATCAGGTCCGCCAATTCGCGCAGCGGCGAGGCGTAGACATCGGTGAACAGCACCACCCGCGCGTTGTTGTTCTTCGCCGCCTGCGCAACGCGCAAAGCCTGGGTCTGGTAGCGCCGGTAGTCGAACACCAGCACCACGTCCTGACGTTGCAGGTCGAACAAGCGGTCAGGCAGCAGCGCGTTATCTTCCAAGGCGAAACAGCCGGGACGCAGCAGACGCAAATGGTTGAGCAGGTAATTGGCCAGCAGAATGCTGAAGCGGCCACCAAAACAGTAGACCTGATGGCGGCTGTCGAGCAGCCATTCCACGAGGATGCGCACGTCCTCAGGCTGGGTCAGGGCTTGGGTGTCGACCAGCAAACGCTGGCTGTCCGCCAGGTAATGCGCCCAGGCATCGTCCTTGTTCTGCTGCGAGCGCGGCTGCAACAGCGTGCGCGGTGAACGCAGGCGATGGTCCATGTCGCTGAGCAGGGCTTCCTGGAATTCGGCATAACCGCCGAAACCGAGCTTTTTCACCAGACGCACGATGGTCGGATCGCTGACACCGGCATGTTCGGCCAGTCGCGCCATAGGCCCGAGACCGTTACGTGGATACTGGTCAAGCAGGGCGCGAACGACTTTGCGCTCCGACGGCGTCAGGTCCAGGCCGGGGTCGGTGATCAGGTCTCTGAGAGGGGGCATCCGGGCTCCTGCTGGATGGGGGTGTCGAATTCGTTTCACAATCCGTTAAACGAGTATTTATGTAATGGGTGCTACATGTCTAGCGAATTTTTGTACAGGTTTTTCGAGCACCAAAAGTGTGCAGAGTGCCCGTGTAGCAAGGCTTACGCGGAAGTTGCATCGTTTTGTAGTCCTTTGCCTTCGCTAGTGTCAGACATTGCCCGTGGCGCGCGCGTGGCTAGAGGCCGGGCTACGCTGAGGAGCACGGTTTTACGGCACAATGGGCCGCAAATCTCTTGGTGACCGTTATTTTTATATATTTCGAGCGAGTACATGCTTGTGCCAAGTAGCCGTTTGACACTGATTTGCCATGCGCGAACCGTCGCACAGAAACTGGCGCGTTTTCCTACGGACGAGCCTGTTGAAGAGTTGCATTTAGCTTCTGACGCGTGGAGGGCGCGATTCGCCCCGCCATGGCGACTGATTTGCGCGCCTGAGCTGCGTACCCGGCAAACGGCAGCGTGGTTTGGCGTCGATGCGCAGATTGATCAAGCCCTGCGCGATTGCGATTGGGGACGCTGGCACGGCCAGTCGATCAAGGATTTGCAGGCCAACCACGCCGACGCGTTGTCAACCTGGCTGGCCGATCCTGAAGCCGCACCCCACGGCGGCGAATCGGTCAGGCAACTGACGCAGCGGGTCTCAATGTGGCTGGACTCCATCGCCGAAACCCCAGGACATGTAGTGGCAGTCACGCATCCGTTCGTCATGCGCGCGGCGCTGATGCAGGTGCTGCAGGGCGCAGCGTTCAATGCGATCGACGTCGAGCCACTGGCGATGATCGACTTGCGCTTCAATGGCATCTGGCGGCTACGCTTGCCGGGCATGGCCCTTGAAGAGGAACACTGATGAAACAGCTGCTGGTCATCGGCATTGGTGCCGGCAATCCGGACTACATCACGATGCAGGCGGTGAAAGCGCTGAATCGGGTCGATGTGTTCTTTTTGCTGGATAAAGGCCAGAGCAAGCAGACGCTGATCGATCTGCGCCGCGAGATCTGCGAGCGCTACATCACCGACCACGCACATCGCTTTGTCGAAGCCAGCAGTCCGGAGCGCGAGCGCGGCGATGTCGACTACACGGCGAGCGTCGATGCACTGAACCTCGCCAAGCAGCAGACCTTCGAACGGCTGATCAATGAAGAATTGTCCGACGGCCAGTGCGGCGGATTCCTGATATGGGGCGATCCGGCGTTATACGACAGCACATTGCGGATTCTTCAGGCGATTCAGGCAACAGGCCGCTGTGAATTCGACTATGAAGTCATCCCCGGGATTACCAGTGTTCAAGCCTTGGCTGCGCAGCACAAAATACCTTTGAACACGATTGGTCGCTCAGTAGAAATCACCACAGGCCGGCGATTGGCGGCGGGGCAGGTGGGTGAAGCGGACAGTCTGGTGGTGATGCTTGATGCCGAGGATTCCTACCAGCGGGTGGCGGATCGGCAGACCGAGATTTTCTGGGGCGCTTACCTGGGCACGCCGGACGAGATACTGCTCAGCGGCCGGCTGGCGGAAGTGGCCGATGAGATCGAACGGGTGCGCAAGGCGGCGCGAGCGGAGCATGGCTGGATCATGGATACCTATCTGTTGCGCAAGCCTTGAGTGGTTGGCGCCTGAACAAGCGCTTTCGCGAGCAGGCTCGCTCCCACAGGGAAATGCGTTGCAGAATGTGGGAGCGAGCCTGCTCGCGAAGGGGCCAGAACATTCACCACCGATTGTAGACAGGCAAAAAGAAACCCGGTGCAACGCAAATCGCACCGGGTTTTTTGTTGCCAGCCAACAGCGGATGTCGTGGATCCGCCGTCAACCTTGAACTCCGTATCAGCCGCGTTCCAGCGCCAAAGCCACGCCCTGACCGCCGCCGATGCACAAGGTCGCCAGACCTTTTTTCGCATCGCGCTTGAGCATTTCGTGCAGCAATGTCACCAGCACGCGGCAACCTGATGCGCCGATCGGGTGACCGAGGGCGATGGCGCCACCGTTGACGTTGACCTTGTCCAGATCCCATTGCAGGTCTTTGGCCACGGCCAGCGATTGCGCAGCGAACGCTTCGTTGGCTTCGATCAGGTCGAGCTGATCGATGCTCCAGCCGGCCTTGTCCAGGCAGCGGCGGGTGGCCGATACCGGGCCGATACCCATGATCGCCGGATCGACGCCAGCGTTGGCGTAGGCGGCAATCCTGGCCAGAACCGGCAGGCCCAGCGACTTGGCTTTCTCGGCACTCATCAGAATCACGGCGGCGGCACCGTCGTTCAGCGACGAGGCGTTGCCTGCGGTGACGCTGCCGTCCTTTTTGAACGCCGGACGCAGTTTCGCCAGAGATTGTGCGGTGGTATCGCCGCGTGGCTGCTCGTCGACCTTGAACGCGACCGGATCGCCTTTGCGCTGCGGGATCAGGATCGGCGTGATTTCATCAACGAAGCGCCCGACCTCGATCGCAGCGGCAGCTTTCTGCTGGGAAGCGGCAGCGAAGGCGTCCTGCTGTTCGCGGCTGATCTGGTATTTGTCGACCAGATTCTCGGCAGTGATGCCCATGTGGTAATCGTTGAACGCATCCCACAGGCCATCGCTGATCATGGTGTCGACGATTTGCGCGTGGCCCATGCGCAGACCGGTGCGCGCACCCGGCATGATGTAGTTGGACAGGCTCATGTTTTCCTGACCGCCGGCGATGATCACCTCGGCGTCGCCGCAACGGATCGCTTGCGCGCCCAGGTGCAGAGCCTTGAGGCCGGAACCGCAAACCTTGTTCAGGGTCATGGCCGGTACGGCGTGGGGCAGGCCAGCCTTGATTGCGGCTTGACGTGCCGGGTTCTGCCCGGCGCCAGCGGTGAGCACCTGGCCCATGATCACTTCATCGACCTGCGCACCGTCGAGGCCGGTCTGCTCGAGCAACTGGCGGATCACCGCCGCGCCCAGGTCTACTGCGGATACATTGGCCAGGGAGCCCTGAAAACTGCCGATCGCGGTACGCGTGGCGGCAACAATGACGACGTCTTGCATGTGCGAATTCCTCACTGGGCAGCGAACTGCATTTCCGGTACGTGATCCGGGACGATCAGTTTACCAGCGGTTTTGGCGACGATTTCCTCAACACTGACGCCAGGTGCGCGTTCCTTGAGGACAAAAGCGCCATTTTCGATTTCCAGATAGGCGAGGTCGGTCAGCACGCGCTTGATGCAGCCGGCACCGGTCAGCGGCAGGCTGCATTTGGCCAGCAGCTTGGACTCACCGTCCTTGGACGCGTGGGTCATGATGACAATGATGTTGTCGGCGCCGGCCACCAGATCCATCGCGCCGCCCATGCCCTTGACCAGTTTGCCGGGGATCATCCACGAAGCGATGTTGCCTTCAACATCCACTTCAAAGGCACCAAGGACGGTCAGGTCGACATGGCCGCCGCGGATCATCGCGAAGGATTCGGCGGAATTGAAGATCGACGCGCCGATCCGAGCCGTCACCGTTTGTTTACCGGCGTTGATCATGTCGGCATCGATGGTTTCTTCGGTCGGGAACGGGCCCATGCCGAGCAGGCCGTTTTCCGATTGCAGCATGACTTCCATGCCTTCGGGGATGTAGTTGGCGACCAGGGTCGGAATGCCGATGCCGAGGTTCACGTAGTAGCCGTCCTGCATTTCGCGGGCGACGCGCTGAGCCATTTGTTCGCGGGTAAGTGCCATGTTGTTGTTCTCCGTAGGCCTGAATTATTTGCGGACGGTGCGCTGTTCGATGCGTTTTTCGAACGTGCCGCAAATGACCCGGTCGACGTAGATGCCCGGGGTGTGGATCTGCGTCGGGTCGAGTTCGCCGGGCTCGACGATTTCCTCGACTTCGACCACGGTGATCTTGCCGGCGGTCGCGGCCAGCGGGTTGAAATTCTGCGCGGTGTGACGGTAAACGACGTTACCGAAATGGTCGGCCTTCCAGCCTTTGACGATGGCGAAGTCGCCGGTGATGGATTCTTCCATCAGGTACTTGCGGCCCTTGAACTCGCGCACTTCCTTGCCTTCAGCAACCGGGGTGCCAACGCCAGTGGCGGTGAAGAACGCCGGAATGCCGGCGCCGCCCGCGCGCATCTTCTCGGCGAGGGTGCCTTGCGGGGTGAGGATGACTTCGATCTCGCCCTTGAGCAGTTGCTCTTCAAACAGCTTGTTCTCGCCGACGTAGGAGGCGATGACTTTGCTGATCTGGCGGTCGGTGAGCAGCACGCCAAGGCCGAAACCATCGACGCCGCAGTTGTTGGAAACCACGGTGAGATCACGGGTGCCCTTGCGCTTGATCTCGGCGATCAGGTTTTCCGGAATGCCGCACAGACCAAAGCCGCCGGCGATGACTGTCATGCCGTCTTCCAGCCCGGCCATCGCTTCCTCGTAGGAATACACACGCTTGTCGAAACCTGCCATAGGCACCTCTTTTATTATTTGCGGGCGGCTGGCTAGCCGAATGACTGGAGTGTCTCTCTGCTGGATATATTTGTTAAGTTGATTTTTCCGGTTGATTGATTGATAAATCTCACCAATACGCGTTCGGCGATGATCGTTCCCACGCAGGAGCGTGGGAACGATCAGGGCCATCGCATCACGGCTTGCAGCTTGACGCTTGCCGCTCGCAACTGGAGCAAAGCGACCATGACCATCAAACAGATCCGGGCCTTTCTCGCCGTGGCCCACAGCCTCAGTTTTGCTGTGGCCTGCGAGCGTCTGCACCTGTCGCAGTCAGCGCTCAGCCTGACCATCAAGGCGCTGGAAGAGGGCCTGGGAGGGCGTCTGTTCAGCCGCAACACGCGTAATGTCGCGCTGACCCCGGAAGGCGAGTCCCTGCTGCCGCTGGCGCGCCGCTTGATCGCCGACTGGGACAACGCCGAAGACGAGATGCGCCAGCGTTTCAGCCTGCAACGCGGACGCGTGACGCTGGCGGCGATGCCGTCGTTTGCCGGCAATCTGCTGCCGCCGATTCTCAAGAGCTTCCGCGCGCGTTATCCGAACGTCAACGTGACGGTCAACGACGTGATCAACGAGCAAGTGCTGGAAATGGTCCGCGATCGTCAGGTTGAACTCGGTGTGGCGTTCGCGCCGATGCAGAGCACATCGATGACGTTCACGCCTTTGTATGTCGATCGTTTTGTCGCCGTGGTGCCGGCCGATTCAGCGCTGGCCGGTCGCGCCGACATCGATTGGCAGACCTTGCTGGAGCAACCGTTCATCACCCTGCAGCGGCCATCAACGGTGCGGGTGATGCTGGAAGAGCATTTGCAGGCGCGCGGAATGAAGTTGCCGGTGGAGTTCGAGAGTCATCAATTGGCGACGGTCGGGCGAATGGTTGCCAGCGGGCTTGGGGTCAGCGCGGTGCCGGCATTGTGCGCGGGGCAAATGCGTGAGCTGGGCGCGCATTGCCTGACCTTGAATGATTCGGTGGAACGGGCGATTGGTGTGTTGACCGAGCCGGGCAATGACCTGTCGGCGGCGGCGCAGGCGTTGTTCGAGATTCTCAAGGCTGAAGATTTGCAGCGCCAGTTCGATTTCCCCCTCACCCCAGGAACGCGGAAACAGAGCGTCGAACGCTGATTCAGTGTGGGAGCGAGCCTGCTCGCGAAGAACGATAACGCGGTCTAAACCTTGGCCACGCGCCACAGATACCAGGCCGCGACCGTCCGATAAGGCTTCCACGCCTGGCCAATCTCGATCATCTGTTTGCGCGTTGGCTGCACCTCCAGTCCCTTCAAGCGCCGATATCCCTCACGCACGCCAAAATCATCCGCCGGCAGGATGTCCATGCGTTCGAGGCTGTAGATCAACAGCATCTCCACGGTCCAGCGGCCGACCCCGCGCAGGCTGGTCAGGCGTTCTATCATGGTTTCATCGTCCATCGCCCGCGCAGTCGGGTAATCCGGCACCACGCCATCCAGCGTCGCCTGGGCGATCCCTTGAATCGTCGCAATCTTGCTCGCCGAAAAACCACAAGCACGCAGTCGCTCGACCTCGGTAGCCAGAATCTGCTGCGGACGCGGAAACGCCTGGCCGGGGAACAACTCCACCAAACGCCCAAGGATCGCATCGCCGGCCTTGGCGTGCAGTTGCTGATAGGCAATCGCCCGGACCAGCGATTCATAAGGGTCGCGTGCCGGATGTGGCTGATGCAGACATGGCCCGACGCTGCTGACATGGCGCTGCCAGTCAGTGTCTATCGCGGCCAGAAAAGCGCTGGCCGTCTCATACATGTCAGCCATCTTGCGGTGATTCGAACGTACTCATCGAAATCCTTGTTTGCGTGTTGGATCGCATGGCTCAAAAAGCCAATTGTTGAGTCATTTGCAGCGCAGCGTTTTCCAGCCTGAGCAGGAATGCCTTGCGCGGTTGTCCGCCACCATAGCCGGTCAGCGATCCGTCTGCGCCGATCACTCGGTGGCACGGCACCACAATCGACAGGCGATTGTGCCCGTTGGCCAGGCCGACGGCACGGCTGGCGCCGGGTTTGCCCAAGCCTGCCGCGATGGCGCCGTACGTGCTCGTGCGGCCATAGGGAATTTGCAGCAGCGCCGCCCACACCTCGCGTGCAAAAGCGCTGCCGGGCAGGTGCAGCGGCACGCTGAACTGAGTCAGTTTGCCGGCGAAATAATCCGCCAGTTGCACCTCAATCTGCTGCAAGTGGGCGTTATGCCCCGGCGCAACCGCGTAGCCATAACGATTCTGCAGCGCTTCGACTTCGCGGGTCAGCGCCGGTCGATCGAGAAACTCCAACAACACCAGCCCACGCTGCTCAGCCATGGCGATCATCGGCCCCAGCGGCGTGGTCAGGCGGGTGAACAGCAACGGCTCACTGTTGGCCGCACGGCCCGGGGTGATGTGGAAGGACTTCTGAAACGCATCGCGAAAACCGCTGAGCGACTCGTAGCCGGAGTCGAACGCCGCGTGATCGATCGAAGTGCCTTGCCTGATCCCGCCCAGGGCCATGCCAAGGCGACGTGTGCGCAGCCAGGCGTGGAAGGTCATACCGAAGTGCTGCTTGAACCAGCGTCGCAGTTTCAGCGGTTCGATGCCCTCGGCGAGCAATTGCGCATCGCTCCAGCGCCGTTCGGGATCGGCGTCCACCGCATTGAGCAGGCGCTGCACCCAGTCCGGGGCAATGGCTGCCGCGTCCAGCGGTTTGCAGCGCAGGCAGGCGCGGTAACCAGCGCACAGGCATTCGTCGGCGTGGGCGAAGAATTCGACGTTTTCCGGTTTCGGCTTGCGCGCCGTGCAACTGGGACGGCAAAAGATCCCGGTGGTTTTCACGGCGGTGAAGAACACGCCTTCATAGGCAGTGTCGCGCTCGAGCATGGCGCGAACCATTTCGGCGTGGGGCGGCAGGACAGCGGCTGGTATGTTCATGGCCAGAGAGTAAATCCGCTTTGTCGATGGCTCCACCGAAAAATCGACAGTGAATTTTTTCCCTTGTGCAGCACAATGAGCGGGTCGCCGCTTTCGAGGAAGCCAACTCATGCATCCGTTTTCCATTCAGCACATCGATCATATCGTCCTGCGCGTCGCCGACCTGCAACGCAGCATCGATTTCTACGCCAGGGTGTTTGGCGCCGAAGTGGTCAGGCATAACCAGCCACTGGGGCTGGTGCACCTGCGGGCCGGTACGTCGATGATCGATCTCGTCGATTTGGCGGGCGAACTCGGGCGCAAGGGCGGTGGCGCGGCGCAGGCGCAGCGACGCAATGTCGACCACTTCTGCCTGCGCATCGAACCGTTCGACGAAGCCGCGCTCATCGCCCATCTGCAATCGTTCGGGCTGACCGTTGCACAAGCCGCCAGGCGTTTTGGCGCCGAGGGTTACGGCTTGTCGCTGTACTGTTTTGACCCGGACGGCAATCAGGTCGAACTCAAAGGCCCGTCCGAGAGCGATCAGCCAGCGGTTTCCTGAAGCAGCAGCTCGGCCACTTGCCCGAGGGCCGAACGGCCGTTTTGCGCTTGTTCAGACGCCAGATTGAACAGCGCCAGTTGCCGATCGGCGCTGGTGCCGCTGTCGATGATCGTCCGCGCACGCTCGAACAACTGCGCCGCGCCCAATACCTGTGCCGTTTCGGCAAAACGCTGCTCGGCCAGTTCCAGCCATTGCGCGAGCGAACAGTCGCCGTCGATGCCTTCGACCAAAAAGCGCGCATGAATCCCCTGATGTTTGGCCCGCCAGCGATTTTCCTCCAGCATCGAACGTGCGGTCTGGTCATAGAGCAATCCTGGCCGCCGCTGCGCACTGGCGTGAGCCACCAATACGCGGAAAAACGCCGCCAGGGTCAGCGCATCGTCGACGCGAGGGCAAGCGTCGGTCATACGCAGTTCCAGGGTCGGAAAACGCGCGGCCGGGCGCACGCCCCACCAACACTCGCCGGGCTTGCTGATCGCGCCGATACGCATGAGCAACGCCAAGTGTTCGTCGTAATGGCGCTGATCGGCAAACAGCGGCGGGATGCCCATGCGTGGCCACTCGTCACACGCGGTCTGCCGATAGCTCATGAAGCCGCTGGCGGCGCCATCCCAGATCGGCGACGAACAGCTCAGTGCCAACAGCAGCGGCGTCCAGGGCAGCACTTCGTTCATCACCGCAATGCGATCCAGCGGCTCTGCCACCTCGACGTGCACATGCAGCCCCGACAACACGCTGCGCCGGGCAACATGGCCGTAGCGCTCGAACAGATGATGGAAATGTTCCTCGTCGGTCGGAACCTGCTCGCGCCAGTCGGCCAGCGGATGACTGCCGGCGCTGAGCACGCCCAGAGCAAACGGTTCAAGGGCTGCACCCAAGGCCTGACGGCTGCCACGCAGAAAATCACTGGCGTGCTCGAAATCGCTGAATACCGGCGAAGCCACTTCGATCTGCCCCTGAAACATCTCCGTGGCAAACCACACACCCAGCGCCGCCCGGCAAGCCTCGATGGCCTGTGGCGGCGGACTGCCGATCATGCGCAGGCTCTGCAGGTCAGTGAGAAAGTACTCTTCCTCAATGCCGAATCGCGGGTGGCTCATGACGGTGCTCGAGCAAGTGGTTCTCTTGAGAACCGTGCGCCGTTGCGGTGGTTCACGCCAGGCGACCAGTGCCCCGCGAATGCACCGTTGGTCTTGTCCATTGCACTTGAGCGGCCAGGGCGTTTCCAAACAAGTCCGATCAACGTGTTCTGGAGGCAGACATGAGCAACCCATCCAGCAACGACAAAGCACTTAACCAAACCGTCAATCCCAACGACGACGGCTTCGCCATCGGCACGGCCGGGCGTGATGAAGACCCTAACGCCACCACCGACTGGGATGTCAGTCGTGACAACGAAGATGTCATGACGCCGGACGATACTCGCGGCCTGCCCGGTTATCCCGGGGCCGAAAAAAACAATCCTTCGAAACCCGTTGCCGACAGCAGCGTACCGGCCAACGGCGACCCATCGGTGCAGAACGACGGCGCTGATTGAGGTGGTCAGCAGTGGCGGGATAGTGGCGTCGGTCGAACTTTTCTGATCCGGCGCCACTCTGAACCTGTCATAGGGTCGCAGTTCGACAGAAAAAACGCTTCGGCAGTCAGAAAAAGCTGCGTGGCGTGATAAATTCCCCCCACGTCGAGCCCACCCAGAATGGCCCCTGCCGGGTCCCACCAAGAGCGATCTACATGCAAGCAAAGGCCCGTGAGGTTTATGTGCCACCGGTGCTGCAAGATCTGCGGGCCGGCACAGCCGAACTGCACATCGCACTGGAAAAACGCCTTCCTTTTTTTACCGATACCCTCGATACCCCCGCATTCGAGCGCTTGATGGCGGCCTATTACGGTTTTTATCAGCCGCTGGAACGGGCGTTGCTCGCCAGTGGCGCTGTCCCGGATGATTTCGATCTGACGCCTCGTTTGAAGGCCGAGACCTTGCACGCCGACCTGCGCGCACTGGGCGCGACGACCAATGATTTGCCGCTGTGCGAGGACTTGCCGGTGATCGACTCCAGCGCCGCCAGTCTCGGTGTTTTGTACGTGCTCGAGGGCGCCACTCTCGGCGGACAGATCCTGCGTCGGGAGATCGCCGCGCGGCTGAATCTGGACGCCGACAATGGCGCTGCCTTCCTCGATGTCTACGGCGCGGCCACCGGGCGGCGCTGGCGCGAGTTCATCGAATACCTGAGCAACCGGCCCATGGCGGCCAGCGAACGCGCGGCCGTGGTCAGCGCAGCACAAACCACATTCAGCTGTTTCGAGCAGTGGCTCGAGCGCCAGGAGGTACTGGCATGAACCCGCAAGACCCACAAGCCTTTGAAGAACTGCTGGCCAACTGTGCCGACGAGCCGATCCGCTTTCCTGGCGCGATCCAGCCCCATGGTTTGCTGCTGACCCTGACCGAGCCTGCGCTGCAGATCATTCAGGTCAGCGCCAACGTCGAAGCCCTGCTGGCCCGCGCGCCCGAATCCTTGATCGGCCAGCCGCTGCACAGCCTGATCGGCGCCGAACACACCGCGCACGTGCTCGAAGCCTTGCAGCAGACAGCGTTTTCCGAGGCGGCGCCGCTACGATTCGAGCTCAACGGCACTGAATTCGAAGGTTTGCTGCACCGCCATCAGGGCGTGCTGATTCTCGAGCTGGAAATTCATGTGAAGAATTTCCAGCCGCGCAACGTCGCCGGGGTCAATACCCACCTGGGCCGCATGCTCCAGCGCCTGCAAGCGGCGACCACGCTGCAGGCCCTGTACGACATCAGCGTCAAGGAAATCCAGGCGATGACCGGTTACGACCGGGTGCTGATCTATCGCTTCGAGGAAGAGGGCCACGGTCAGGTCATCGCCGAAGCGTCCGATCCGTCGATGGAAGTGTTCAACGGCCTTTTCTTCCCGGCTTCGGACATTCCCGAGCAGGCGCGCGAGCTGTATCGCACCAACTGGTTGCGGATCATCCCCAACGCCGATTATCAGCCAGTGCCACTGGTGCCGAAGCTGCGCCCGGACACGCAGACGCCGCTGGACCTCAGTTTCGCCACGCTGCGCAGCGTCTCGCCGATTCACTGTCAGTACATGAAGAACATGGGCGTGCTGTCGTCGATGAGCATTTCGCTGCTCAAGGGCGACAAGCTCTGGGGCCTGATCAGCTGCGGCAATCGCCAGCCGCTGCACGTGCCGCATGAATTGCGCATGGCTTGCCAGACCATCGGCCAGGTCCTGTCGTTGCAGATCAGTGCCATGGAAACCCTTGAACTGACCCGCCAGCGTGAAGAGAAGGTCGAAGCGCTGGCGCGGCTCAATCAGGCGATGGTCGATTCGCCGCAAAATGTTTTCGACGGCCTCGCCCAGCAGCCAGCGACGCTGATGGCGCTGGTCAATGCCGGCGGCATCGCGATCATCGAAGACAAGCAGTTGCACCGTTACGGCAACTGCCCGGCGCCGGAAGAAATTCGCGCGCTGCACAAGTGGTTGCAGGCGCGCGGCGAGCCGGTGTTCGCCAGCCATCACCTGTCCAGCGTTTACCCGCCGGCGGCGCAGTATCAGTCTGTGGCCAGCGGTGTGCTCGCCATGAGCCTGCCCAAACCGGTGGACAACGGCGTGCTGTGGTTCCGTCCGGAAGTGAAGGAAAACATCAACTGGAGCGGTGACCCGCGCAAGCCGCTGGATCTGGAAACCTCCGACGCCGGGATGCGCCTGCGTCCGCGTACTTCGTTCGAGATCTGGATGGTCGAGATGGCCGGGATCTCCACCAAGTGGAGCCACGGTGACCGGTTCGCCGCCAATGATCTGCGCCGTTCAGCGCTGGAAAACGATCTGGCCCGTCAGGTACGTCGCGAGCAGGCGGCTGTGCAGGCGCGCGATGATCTGGTGGCGGTGGTTTCCCACGACCTGCGCAACCCGATGACGGTGATTTCGATGCTCTGCGGCATGATGCAGAAAGCCTTCAGCTCGGAAGGCGCGCACACTTCGCGGCGTATCTCCACTGCAATCGACACCATGCAGCAGGCCACGGCGCGGATGAACACGCTGCTGGAAGACCTGCTCGATACCTCGAAAATCGATGCCGGGCGTTACTCGATCACCCCGCAGGCGCTGGAGGTCGGGCACATCTTTGAAGAGGCACAAGCGTTGCTGTCGCCTCTGGCCCATGACAAGGACATCAGCATTTCCTTCCAGGCCGATCCTGACCTGCGCATCCACGCCGACCCCGAGCGGCTGTTTCAGGTGCTGTCGAACCTGGTGGGCAACGCCATCAAGTTCACCCCGCGCATGGGCACCGTCGGCGTACACGCGAAATCGGTGGGCGACGAGATCGTGTTCATCGTGCGTGACAGTGGTGAAGGCATTCCCAAGGAGCACTTGCCGCATGTGTTCGACCGCTACTGGACGATAAAGGAAGGCAACCCGACCGGCACTGGCCTGGGTTTGTACATCACCCAAGGCATCGTCGAAGCCCATGGCGGCCAGATCGTCGCCGAGAGCGAGCCGGGGCAGGGCAGCGAATTCCGCTTCACCGTGCCGCGCCTCGCCTGAGTGCCCCCTGTAGGTTTTGATCGTTCCCATGCTCTGCGTGGGAATGCCTCTACGGACGCTCTGCGTTCGGCTCTGAATGGGACGCAGAGCGTCCCGGGCTGCATTCCCACGCAGAGCGTGGGAACGATCAGATCAGATTCGTATCCTCAGGGTCATTTTCTTCAATACCGCAAATCCCCCGCTCGCTACCGTAGCCACCTCGTTCCTCGATTGAAGCAGGTGTGCAATGAGTCTGATTCTTTCCATGGCGGCGTTTGCCCTCGCCGCATCCATCACCCCCGGGCCGGTCAATATCGTCGCCTTGAGTTCCGGCGCGCAGTACGGTTTCCGCGCCAGCCAGCGGCACGTGGCCGGGGCGACGTTGGGGTTTGTGCTGTTGCTGGTGCTGATGGGCTTGGGCCTGCATGAGGTGCTGCAATTGTGGCCGTTCATGACCCGCGTGGTGCAATGGGCCGGGGTGGCGTTCCTGTTGTTCATGGCCTGGAAACTGGCCAGCGATGACGGCCAACTGAACACCAGCGAGTCCGGCCGTGCGCCGTCGATGCTCTATGGCGCGGTGATGCAATGGCTCAACCCCAAGGCCTGGCTGGCATGCGTCGCCGGCATGGGCGCGTTTGTCGCCGACGGCGAGGCGCGGCTGGTCTGGCAGTTTGCGGCGGTGTATCTGGTGATCTGCTATCTGTCGGTGGGCTGCTGGGCGTATGCCGGGACGTTTTTGCGCGGTTATCTGAGCAATGCCGCCGGGATGCGCTGGTTCAATCGGTTGATGGCGTTGTTGCTGGCGGTGAGTGCGCTTTATTTGCTGTTCACTTGATTGACAGGCCCACCACAACCCCCTGTGGGAGCGAGCCTGCTCGCGAATGCGGTGGATCAGTCAGTGAAGTGTTGAATGACACACCGCTTTCGCGAGCAGGCTCGCTCCCACAAGGGGGGTAGTGTTCAACTTCGAGTATGAAGTCAGCCGCGATACTGCCCCGGCGTTGCCGCCAGATGTTGTTTGAACGCTCGCTGAAAATGCGCCTGATCGGCAAACCCGGCCTGGAGCGCGACATCGGCAATCAACTGGCCGCTGCGCAAGCGCTCGCGGGCGAACTGGATGCGCTGGTTGACCAGGAAGGCATGGGGCGTCATCCCGTAGCGCTGCTTGAACGCGCGAATCAGGTATGACGGCGACAGCTGCGCCGCCGCGCAAATCGCCTCGAGGCTGAGCACTTCGGTGCAATGTCCCCGGATGAAATCAGCGGCGCGTTCCAGCTTGAAATTCGGCTCATCGACGGGCTCATCCGCCGGATTGAGGCGGACCTGCAAATCACTGAAAAACTCTACCGCCGCGCTGTGTTTCGCCAGCGCCTCCATTTGGTCGTCGAGCAAAACCTCATACAACCCCATCAATTTGCCGAACAGCTCGGCATCAGCCAGATGCGTGTCGGAAAATCGCCGGAATTCCAGCTCCCCGGCAAACCCCAATTGATGCTGCAAATCCGTCAGCCACGGCGTTTCGACATACAACATCACGTACGACCAAGGCTGATCATCGATCGGATTGCAGGCGTGTACATCGCCGGGATTCATCAGCACCACGGTGCCGGCCGCCACCTCAAATTGCGCCTGCTCATGCACATAGGTACTGCGCCCGGCGGTGATTGCGCCGATGGAAAAGTGCGCATGGGAATGCCGCGCATAACAGACTTCACGCCCATCCGCGATCGCCCGCGCTTCGATGAAGGGCAGGGCGTCGTCGCGCCAGAAGCGCGGGGCTTTCTCGGGGTTTTTCGCAGCGGCGTGTTTCATCGTGATCGTCCCGGCAGGTCAGCGTCCGAGTGTATTAGCTCTGGCCGGCGAATGCCCGTTGCAGTGCGGCAACATTGAGTTCTTTCATCTGAAACATCGTCTGCATTGCAGCGCCGACTGTTATAGGCTCTGGGGGCGTGACACCACGAGCGCGATGGAGCTGAACCATGACTGCATTTACCGGCGGATGCCTGTGCGGCGATGTGCGTTTTGAAGCCTCTGGCGAGCCTTACCGGGTCGGGCTGTGCCATTGCCTGGACTGTCGCAAGATCCACGGTGCGCTGTTTCATGCCTCGGCGATTTTTCCTGAGGACGCGGTGACCATCAGCGGTGAAACCCATGAGTATCAAGGGCGGCACTTTTGCCCGCGCTGTGGTTCGTCGGTGTTCAATCGCAGTGGTGATGAGGTCGAGGTGAACCTCGACGCGCTGGATGCGCCGGATCAGTTGAAGCCGACCTATGAGAGCTGGATTGTGCGGCGTGAATCGTGGTTGCCGGATTTTCCGCTGGCCAGGCATTACCGTGGTGATCGTGAAGGCAAAGGGCGGGCAGAGGGGTAGGGGATTGATTCAGCCTTCAGCACGCTTGCGATTTCTGTGGGGGCGAGTCTGCTCGCGAAGGCTTTTTGTCAGGCGGTGGTTTTTTTTGAGTGAGTACATATCCGTTGCTGCGGTAACGGCTGCTTATGGTTCCGCCCTTACGGCGGGTCACCTTTTTCAAACGCCAAAAAGGTAACCCAAAAGGCTTGCTCCTGCGTTCGGCCCTCGCAGGCTCGGGTTCCTTCGCTGCGGGATCGATCCGGGCGCAGCGGCTCCGGTTTGCTTCGCTGCACCTCCTTCCGCTGTGTCTGGCTGCGCCAGACGGTCGCTGCGCTCCCACGCCCGGATCAATCCCTCCACTCAGCCTTCCGACGTCGCCGGTGGATCAAGATCAAAAGCAGGCGAGCTGACACTCGGCCTAAGGCGAACGCGGAGACTGTAGGAGCTGCCGAAGGCTGCGATCTTTTGCTCTTGCTCTTGCTCTTGCTCTTGCTCTTGTAGGAGTGAGCCTGCTCGCGATAGCTATCTCAAAGATACGAATGAACAGCAGATCTACCCTGATCCCTGTGGGAGCTGGCTTGCCAGCGATGGCGGCCTTGTAGCCGACCAGTCTCTGACGGATATACCCAATCCCAACTGTGGGAGCTGGCTTGCCAGCGATGGCGGCCTTATAGCCGACCAGTCTCTGGCGGATATACCCAATTCCAACTGTGGGAGCTGGCTTGCCAGCGATGGCGGCCTTATAGCCGACCAGTCTCTGGCGGATATACCCAATTCCAACTGTGGGAGCTGGCTTGCCAGCGATGGCGGCCTTATAGCCGACCAGTCTCTGGCGGATATACCCAATTCCAACTGTGGGAGCTGGCTTGCCAGCGATGGCGGCCTTATAGCCGACCAGTCTCTGACGGGTACACCCAATTTCAACTGTGGGAGCTGGCTTGCCAGCGATGGCGGCCTTGTAGCCGACCAGTCTCTGACGGATATACCCAATCCCAACTGTGGGAGCGAGCCTGCTCGCGAAAGCGGAGTGTCATTCGCAGATAATTGGACTGTAGAGACGCCTCGCGGGCAAGCCCGCTCCCACAGGGGATCAGTGTTTGCCAATTGCAGTAAGCCTGATTGAGGCGGTTACCCGCGAATAAACGCCAACAAATCAGCATTGATGGTTTCCGCTTGCGTCGTCGGCATGCCATGCGGAAATCCCGGGTACGACTTCAGTGTGCCGTTGGGCAGCAGTTTCGCCGATAACGGTGCGGAGTTGGCGTAGGGCACGATCTGGTCATCCTCGCCGTGCATCACCAACACCGGCACGGTGACTTTTTTCAGGTCTTCGGTGAAGTCAGTCTGCGAGAACGCGACGATGCCGTCGTAGTGCGCCTTGGCGCCACCGATCATGCCCTGGCGCCACCAGTTGGCGATGGTCCCTTCCGACGGCTCGGCGCCAGGGCGGTTGTAGCCGTAGAAAGGTCCGCTCGGCACATCGCGATAAAACTGCGCACGATTTGCCGCCAACTGCGCCTGAAAGCCATCGAACACCGATTTCGGCAAACCGCCCGGGTTGCTTTCGGTCTGCACCATCAGCGGTGGTACGGCGCTTATCAATACCGCTTTGCTGACCTTGTCCTGACCATGCCGGGCGATGTAATGGATCACTTCGCCGCCGCCGGTGGAATGGCCGACGTGGACAACGTTGCGCGTACCCAGATGATTGACCACCGCCAGCACATCGTCGGCGTAGTGATCCATGTCGTGGCCGTCCCAGACCTGGCTTGAGCGGCCATGCCCGCGTCGATCATGAGCAATCACCCGAAAGCCCTGTGCCAGGAAAAACAGCATTTGCGCATCCCAGTCATCCGAGCTGAGCGGCCAGCCGTGGTGGAAGTGGATCACCGGCGCGTCGCGCGGCCCCCAGTCCTTGTAGAAGATGTCGACGCCGTCTCGAGTGGTGACAAAGCCCATATTCGTTACTCCTGACCTGTGATGGACAACCGCGAGGTTCGCGGGCCGGTTGCGCAGAGATACGACGACTCAGTGCGAGCCGTTATCAACTGTAGGAGCAAAGCCGGGGTCTGCATGACCGCTGGTCACAACGTGTGGCTTGCTGCGCAAATTAGGCTTTGCTGAAAGGGATAAGCGCGGGCGTCCGTAGGTTTTTGCGACCACAGCGACGCCCCTTTGCAATACGTGAGTCTGAGGAAATCACCCGATGCTGACCCTGAATATCAATGGCAAGGACCAAGAGCTCGATGTCCCCGCCGACATGCCGCTGCTCTGGGTTCTGCGCGATATCGCGCACCTGACCGGGACCAAGTTCGGTTGCGGCATGGCCCAGTGCGGCGCCTGCACCGTGCACGTCGACGGCGCGCCATTACGCTCCTGCATTACCCCGGCGACTGCCGTCGCCCATGGGCAGAAAATCCTCACCATCGAGGGCTTGTCCACCGATGGCTCGCACCCGGTGCAGCAGGCCTGGGCCGAGCTGGACGTGGTGCAGTGCGGTTATTGCCAGTCCGGGCAGATCATGTCCGCCGCCGCGTTGCTGGCGAAAATTCCCAAGCCCACCGACAGCGATATCGATCAGGCGCTCTCCGGCAATATCTGCCGCTGCGGCACCTATCCGCGCATTCGCGCTGCGGTCAAACGCGCCGCCGAAATCGGCTGATTCATTCTGTGGGAGATGAACGATGAACAGTCCCGTATCGCGTCGCGGTTTTCTCAAGGGCAGCGCACTGTTAAGCGGCGGCCTGATGGTGGCGTTTGTGGTGCCCGGGGCCAACCGCTTTGCCCGGGCGGCAGAAAATCAGAACAAGACCTTCGCGCCCAACGCGTTCCTGCGCATCGCGGCGGACAACAGCGTCACCGTGCTGCTCGGTCATTCGGAAATGGGCCAGGGCATCTGGACCGGCCTGACCATGCTGATCGCCGAAGAACTGGACGCCGACTGGTCGAAAATCCGCGTCGAGCACTCGCCAGCCTCAGCGGCGGATTACGGGTTGCCAGCATTTGGCGGCATGCAGATCACCGGTGGCTCGACGTCGACCTGGATGGAATTCGACCGCTATCGACTGGCCGGGGCGACGGCACGGCAGATGCTGGTGGAAGCGGCTGCGAAACGTTTCGACGTCGCGCCGTCGACGATTCGCACTGAGTCCGGCGTGGTCATCGTCGGGGACCACCGCGCGACCTACGGCGAACTGGCCGATGCCGCCGGGCAACTGCCGGTGCCTGACCCGAAAACCATCACTTTCAAGGAAGCCAAGGACTGGAAAGTCATCGGCAAACCGACCAAGCGTCTCGACACCCCGGAGAAGATCACCGGCCGCGCCAGATTCGGCATGGACGTGCAGTTCGAAGGCCTGATGACCGCGATGGTCGCCCGCGCGCCGGTGTTTGGCGCCACGGTGAAAACCTTCGAAGGCGCCGCAGCGCTGGCCATTCCCGGCGTGCACAAGGTTGTGCAGGTGCCCAGCGGCGTAGCGGTGGTGGCCGAGCATTTCTGGGCGGCGAAGCTGGGCCGTGATGTGCTGAAGGTCGATTGGGACCTGGGGCCGTTGGCCGGCATGAGCAGTGAAAAGCTGCTGGAGAGTTTCCGCAAACTGGCGGCGACGCCGGGCACCTCGGCCACGCAGGCTGGAGATGCCAAGGCCAATTTCGGCAAAGCCGCGAAAAAAATCGAGGTCGAATACAGCGTGCCGTATCTGGCCCACGCGCCGATGGAACCGCTCAATTGCACGGTGAAAATCAGCGCCGGCAAATGCGAAATCTGGACTGGCACGCAGTTTCAGACCCTCGACCAAATGGTCGCCAGCAAGATCACCGGGCTCAAGCCCGAGCAGGTCGAAATTCACACGGAATTTCTTGGTGGTGGCTTCGGTCGCCGTGCCAATCCGACTTCGGATTTCGTCGCCGAAGCGGTGCAAGTGGCGAAAGCGGCGGACCTGCCGGTGAAAACCGTGTGGGCGCGCGAGGACGACATTCGCGGCGGCTACTACCGCTCGATGTACCTGCACAAGGCGCAGGTCGGGCTGGGTGCTGATGGTTTGCCGATGAGCTGGCAGCATGTGCTGGTCGGCCAGTCGATCATGGCCGGGACGATGCTCGAGGCAGCGATGGTCAAGAACGGCATCGATGCCACCTCGGTCGAGGGCGTGGCCGACAGTCCGTACATCAAGGATCTGCCTCATCATCAGGTCGATCTGCATTCGCCGCAGACCGGCATCAATGTGTTGTGGCTGCGTTCGGTGGGCCACACCCACACGGGTTTTGTCATGGAATCGCTGATCGATGAACTGGCGACGGCGGCGGGCAAGGATCCGGTGGAGTACCGACGAACGCTGCTCAAAGCGCACCCGCGCCACCTTGGCGTGCTCAATCTGGCGGTGGAGAAGGCCAATTGGGGCGCACCGTTGCCGGACGGGCATGCTCTGGGCGTGGCGGTGCACGAGTCGTTCGGCAGCTACGTGGCGCAGGTCGCCGAGGTTTCGCAGGACAATCTGGCGATCCGCGTGCATCGGGTGGTCTGCGCGGTGGACTGCGGCATTGCGGTTAATCCGCAAAGCATCGCCGCGCAGATGGAATCGTGCATCACCTTCGGTCTCGGCATGGCGTTGCACAGCAAGCTCACCGTCAAGGACGGCGGCGTCGTGCAATCCAACTATCACGATTATCAGGTGCTGCGGCTCAACGAAATGCCGGTGGTGGAAGTGCACATCGTCCCCAGCAGCGAAAAACCCGGCGGCATCGGCGAGCCCGGCGTGCCACCGACCGCGCCGGCGGTGGCCAACGCAGTGTTCGCCTTGACCGGGCAGCGCCTGCGCGAACTGCCACTGCAATTGTCGGGGGTGTGAGATGAAACGACATCTTGTGTTGGGCACCGTCGTGTTGCTGGGCCTCGGTGGCTATGCCTCGGACCTGTTTGCCGAGGATCAGCAGGCCTTGAAAGCCTTCGACACGGTGCAGAAAGTCTTTCAGAGCCCGCGCTGCCAGAACTGCCACATCCCCGGCGATTCGCCGTTGCAGTTCGACGCCGGCATCCCTCACGCGATGAATGTAGTGCGCGGCATGGATGGCAAGGGCGCCGCTGGTTTGCCCTGCGCCACCTGTCATGCTGAAAGCAATCCGCCGGCCAGTTATGGCCCCCATGCGCCGCCGGGTGCGCCGCACTGGAGCCTGCCGCCAGCGGCACACAAAATGGCCTGGATCGGCCTGCCCTCGGACAAGCTCTGCGCGATGATCAAGGACCGCGCGAGCAACGGCGATCGGGATTTTGCCGCACTGTTAAAACACGTCAGCGAAGACAAACTGGTGCTCTGGGGCTGGAATCCCGGGGCAGGGCGCGCACCGGTGCCGGTGCCGCACGATATTTTCGTCGCGCAGTTCAAACTCTGGGCCGATGCCGGCGGGCCGTGTCCGGTGGCGCAAATGTGATGCCCCGACGATTAAGCGCTACGCTGAACGCATGACTGTCTACGGAGTGTGCGCATGCTGGTGCCCGGAAAACCTGCCAATGAAGCTGCACGAATCGACGCCTTGCACGGCCTCAACCTCGACTCGGCCCCTGAAGAGCGTTTCGATCGTCTGACGCGCCTGGCCAAGCGCCTGTTCAACGTGCCGATCGCCCTGGTCACGCTGGTCGACAAGGATCGCCAGTGGTTCAAGTCCTGTGTGGGTCTGGATGTCAGCGAGACGTCCCGCGATGTCTCGTTCTGCGGCCATGCGATTTTGCAAAACGAGTTGATGCTGGTGCCCGATGCGCTGGAAGATTTGCGCTTTCATGACAACCCGTTGGTCACCGGCGCACCGAATATTCGCTTTTACGCCGGTTATCCATTGACGGTGCCGGACGGTAACAAAATGGGCACCCTGTGCCTGATCGATACCAAACCCCGCCATCTCGACGACGAAGAGCGTGCCTTGTTGCGCGACCTCGCGGAGATGGCCGAGCAAGAGCTGACGGCGGTGCAGATGGCAAGCATGGATGAACTGACGCTGCTGTCCAATCGCCGTGGTTTCAAGCAACTGGCCCAGCATGCGCTGGATGCCTGCGCACGTTTGAACCGACCGGCGACGCTGTTGTTTTTCGATCTCAACGACTTCAAGCAGATCAACGATCTGTACGGCCATGCCGAAGGCGACAGCGCGCTGAAGACCTTCGCCGATGTGTTGCGCATTGCCTTTCGCGAGAGCGATGTTGTCGGGCGCTTGGGTGGTGATGAGTTCGTCGCGTTGCTGACCGGCTCGAGCCACGTTGAAACCACGCGGATCATGGCGCGGCTCAAGGAAATCCTCGAAGAGCGCAACGCCACGCTGCACCGCGGTTATGCGATTCGCTTCAGCGTCGGCCAGATCGAATACGACCCCAAACGCCACGAAACCGTTGATCGCCTGCTCGCCGATGCGGATGGCGCGATGTATGCGCACAAGCAAGCTCTGAAAGGCTGCTAGCACCGGCACCATCGCTGGCGAGCCAGCTCCCACAGAGTCCAGTGACGTTAATGAGGTGTGAGTTCACCTTGAATCCCGTGGGAGCGGGCTTGCCCGCGATGGCGGTGGGTCAGGCAATTTGATGCTGGCTGATGGAATGTCTTCGCGAGCAGGCTCGCTCCCACAGGTCTCGATGGCGCGGAGGATTTTTCAGTTCAGCACCATCTATGTGGGAGCGAGCCTGCTCGCGAACGCGTCAGCCGATCTATCGCCGGATTCGCCAGTGCTCAGCGCTTGGGCGGGCTCAGCTTCTGGTAAAACGCCAGCCATTTCTCGTGACTGGCAGCGGCATCCTCGAGTTCGGGCACGCGCAATGCGTCTTGCAAGGCTTGCGCTTTGAAAGCATCGAACAGATGCCTGACGGCAGTGCTGGCGATGGCGTTGACTGTGTTGGAGGCGAAGGTATCGGGCACGGCGGCGCGCTCCTGTTGCGCCAGGGGGGCGCCCTGAATATCGAGGCGAGTAAGGAACGCGTTACAAGTGGCATTCAAGCGAGGCTGGGAGCCGTGCCTGTAGGCTTCGGCGTCGAGGGGCAGCGATTTCGCCGCATCATTTGCCCCCGATGGTTTGAGTAATGCAAGGTCGATATCGCGACGCAGCACCACTTCATTCCTGCCAGTGAAAATCTCGAAGACTCTGGCTGGACTCCCACTCAGCAGCGACAAGATGCCGAATGGCGCAGTGCTGGCGTCAGCCAGCTTGTCCGTGGCTGCCGATACTGGCCGCAGGGCGAGCAGTTCCAGCTCGTGATCTTCGATGTCGATTCGCTGCGCGAACGGCAAGCGACAGAACGCTTCCTTGAGAAATGCGATATGTGCGTCCTTCATTTGCCTCAGGCGTGCGCTCAGTGCCGCATGGAAGTAGGTCGCCACATTGTGCAGTCTGGGCAACGAGGCAAGCATGGGGGCCAGTTGCAACTGTGCATTGCTCGATTGCCATCCCGCCAGCTTCCCTGTCAGCTTGCCGGCGACATGCAATTCGCTCAGCGAGTAATGCGCTGAAAAGGTCTGCGGGTTGGCGTCTGCAACAAACAGCGCCTTCTCCGTGAGGTAGGGGGAATCGCTGAACACCTTGCGCAGATCGGCCAGGGCAACCGTGACGGGAGTGGGCGGTGCCGAAAGGAACGCCCGCCGATAAAGATCGTTCAACAGGCGATTGTGGTTGCGGAACAGGACATCGGCCTGCTTCAGCGTCGTGGCGTCATAAACAGTCACCGGAAATTCGGCATTGCGCTGGATCAGCCCTCTGGCAACCGCCCAGTCAACGACCAGTGAGGCACAGGAATCCTCGCGCAGGAATTTGTAGAAGTGCGTGGGGGCCGGGCCTTTGGTCAGTTGGTTCAGTTGCTCATAGCTCATCAGGCGTGCCACACCCGGCATTTGGCTTTCGATATACAGCACGACCTGCTTCAGCCTGACCCAACGCGAACAGCTCATGTAACAGAGTGATGGCGGAATATGCCGGGTCAGAAACTCCGGCGCTATACCGGACAACAACAGATGGGTGGCCAACGTCTTGTTTTTGACCGATGCAAGAGCGGGCTGCCGATCAATGAAGCGGCGTACCTCGTCATAGCTGTCGCCCCAGAAATCACGCCCCTCCAGACGTTGCACGACAATACGGTTCAAATCCTCACCCGCGTTCGGCTCCAGGCTGAGAATCAATGCAGCGAGCAACAGGCGATCGCGGTTGGTGGCCAGCAGGCGTTTCTCCTGCGCCGGAGCGCCCAGAGTCTTCACCAGCAGATTGCCCAGCGTTTGCGCGCGCGGTGTGATCAGAATACGGCTGATCAGGTAGTCGGCTTTTGCCTGGAGCGTTTTGAGCGGCAGATCGGTATCGACACCCTCACTGATGTAGTCGATCAACGGCGGCGAGTCTACGGGTAAAAACGCCTGTGTGGTGTCGATGATGCTCTGACGCTGTTGCGCCGTGAACCGTTCGGTTTGTGTCCACGGCTGGCCGAGCAGATACCAGTGATTCATATGCCCGGGGCGGGTGTGCAGATTGATCCTGAACCATTTCACCAGCGCGAGGGCTTGCTCGACAGTATTCGGCAAAAGCAGATTGTAGAAGCGCAGCATTTGCCCAAGGGTGACTTTACCGCTTGAACGCAAGGCGCCGCCGGCTTTGCTTGCCTTGGCCTTGAGCTGGTCGCGAAAGAGTTTCAGATCAGCCTGTTTTTCCACCTGCGCCGTCAGGGTGACCCAGCCTTTTACGCTGGCAGTACCGACATGACCGGATTCGGTGACGAGCAATTGACTGTCGGCGGGCAGTCCGTGCTGCTGCAGGATGGCTTGAAAATCCTCATCGGCGCTGAGTGTCTGCAATTGACGCTGGCCATACTTCATCCGTCCCGCCAGCGCGGAATCCGGATGGGGCTCGCTGATTTCCTCGTAATCGATCTTGGCCTTGGGCGCTTTGTTCCAGCTCAGCGCTTCAAGGCGTCGCACGATGTGCCGGTTATCTTCCAGAGCGCCAAATTCTTCACGATAACTGCGGATGGGGTCGTTGCTTTGCACGTAATCGCTGACGTAGGGCAGCGCCGGCCAGCTTTGCTGGCGCAGGCGTTGCGCAAGTGCCCTGGCTTCGCGAGCATCTTGCGGCAACGCAAACTCATAGCGGCCCAGAAGCTCGCCCAGTTTGAGGCGCGGCCCTCTGGCGGGTGCAGAAACAGAGGCCGAAGTGAGCGTTACCGGGGTGTCGAGAAAGCCTCGCTGCTCGAAAGGGTCGCTCGCCAGCAGCACTTCATCGATTCGATTGGCGATCGCCCGAAAGTCTTCCAGTTGCGCGTTGCGTTCCTTCACTAGCGCCGACGTGCTCTGGCCGTTTTCATCGATGGCCGCCAGCCCGGTTTTCTTCAGCTCGGCGAGGATGACTCGGGCCTGAATCTGGTTTTGCGGTTCCGGGTAACCGTAGAACGCCAGCACCACTTGCCGTGGAAACCGATACAGCGGGTTGGCGGATTTACCGCCGATGTAGGGCAGGCCCAGCCCCGCAGGATCGATACGCTGGGAAATCGACAGCAGCATCGGCGCCATCTGCCACCAGCCTGAATCATCTTCCAGCGTGAACGTGCGAACGCCGTTGGAGCCGTTCGAGGGTGATTGCGCTTGCAGGGTATCGCCCTTGATCTGCAGGGTATCCAGATCGATGTTAAAGCCACTGGCCCAATCGAGAAATTCAGGGCGTTCGAGGGCGCTCCAGTAAAGCTCCATCCATTCGCGCAGCCGGCATGCACGGGGAACCTCCAGCGTGCGCGCCGGTGTGGCGGCGCTGACCACCGGTACGGCGGTCAATTCTGCGATGAGATTGTGAATCAGCGTCTGTTCGTGTACCGGTGTGTCGTCCATCTGCGCCTCCCTGGCGGCTGATAAGCATCGAGCGCCGAGTATCAAAGGCAGG
This sequence comes from Pseudomonas sp. LW8, assembly GCF_041956865.1. Lineage (NCBI taxonomy): Bacteria > Pseudomonadati > Pseudomonadota > Gammaproteobacteria > Pseudomonadales > Pseudomonadaceae > Pseudomonas > Pseudomonas sp. LW8. Next base: position 2,129,951 of record NZ_CP168138.1, read on the forward strand.
GCAGGGTGGTTGGCGGTACATATGTAGTTGGGCGAGCTTTTCTGCAGGCATAAAAAAAACCCGCCGGATCCGGCGGGTTTTTCTATGGGCTACAGGAAGATCACTCTTCGATGTTGCCCATCGCGGTGGTGTTGAAGCCGCCGTCGACGTACATGATTTCACCGCTGATGCCCGACGCCAGGTCGGAGCACAGGAAGGCGCCGGCGTTGCCGACTTCTTCGATGGTGACGTTGCGGCGCAGCGGAGTCTGCGCTTCGTTGGCGGCCAGCATCTTGCGGAAGTTCTTGATGCCGGAAGCGGCCAGGGTGCGGATCGGGCCAGCCGATACGCAGTTGACGCGGGTGCCGTCCGGACCGAGGGAACCGGCCAGGTAACGGACGCCGGCTTCCAGCGAGGCTTTGGCCATGCCCATCACGTTGTAGTTCGGCATGGTGCGCTCGGCGCCCAGGTACGACAGGGTCAGCAGGCTGCCGTTGCGGCCTTTCATCATTTCGCGACCGGCCTTGGCCAGGGCCACGAAGCTGTAGGCGCTGATGTCGTGAGCGATGCGGAAACCTTCACGAGTGGTGGCTTCGGTGAAGTCGCCGTCCAGTTGGTCGCCCGGGGCGAACCCGACGGAGTGCACGATGCAGTCCAGACCGTCCCACTTCTTGCTCAGCTCTTCGAAGACCTTGGCGATTTCTTCATCGCTGGCCACGTCGCACGGGAAGCACAGCTCAGGGCTCGAACCCCAGCCTTGTGCGAACTCTTCGACGCGACCCTTGAGTTTGTCGTTCTGATAAGTGAAGGCAAGCTCAGCGCCCTCGCGATGCATGGCGGCAGCGATGCCGGATGCGATGGACAGCTTGCTGGCGACACCGACGATCAGTACGCGCTTACCGGCGAGAAAACCCATGTGTTGCTCCTCTTTCAGGTTATTGCGCAGTGGCTGGTGCCAGAAAAGCGGCTTCCAGCAACTGCTGTGTATACGGATGTTGGGGGGCGGCAAAGATACTTTGCGCGTCTCCCTGTTCGACCACTTGGCCATGCTTGACCACCATCAGCTGGTGGCTCAGCGCTTTGACGACAGCCAGGTCATGGCTGATGAACAAATACGTCAGGTTGTACTTGGCTTGCAGTGAACGCAACAGCTCCACCACTTGCCGCTGCACCGTCCGGTCGAGCGCCGAAGTCGGCTCGTCCAGCAGGATCAGCGCCGGTTTCAGCACCAAGGCCCGGGCAATGGCGATTCGCTGCCGTTGCCCACCGGAAAATTCGTGGGGGTAGCGGTGCCGGGTTTCCGGATCCAGACCTACCTCCTTCAATGCCGCAATGATCGCCGCTTCCTGTTCGGTCGCGGTGCCCATCTTGTGTATCCGCAGGCCTTCGCCAACGATGTCGTTGACGCACATGCGCGGGCTCAGGCTGCCGAACGGGTCCTGAAACACCACCTGCATCTCCCGCCGCAGCGGGCGAATCTCGTTCTGCGTCAGGCAGTCTAGCTGCTTGCCTTCAAAGCGGATCGCGCCTTTGCTGCCGATCAGCCGCAAAATCGCCAGACCGAGGGTGGATTTGCCGGAACCGCTTTCGCCGACGATCCCCAGGGTCTGGCCCTGAGGCAGGCTGAAATTGATGCCGTCCACTGCCTTGACGTAATCCACCGTGCGTTTGAGCAGGCCTTTCTTGATCGGGAACCAGACTTTGAGGTCCTCGACTTCGAGCAGCGGCGCGCCGATTTCATTGCTCGCCGGGCCGCCGCTGGGCTCCGCGCCGAGCAATTCCCGAGTGTACGGATGCTGCGGCGAACGGAACAGCTCTGCGCACGATGCCTGTTCGACGATGCAACCGCGCTGCATGACACATACGCGATGCGCAATTCTTCGCACCAGGTTCAAATCGTGACTGATCAGTAGCAGCGACATGCCCAATCGGGCCTGAAGATCCTTGAGCAAATCGAGGATTTTCAGCTGAACGGTCACGTCCAGCGCGGTGGTCGGTTCGTCGGCGATCAGCAATTCCGGCTCGTTGGCCAGGGCCATGGCGATCATCACCCGCTGCCGCTGGCCGCCGGACAATTCATGGGGCAGGGCCTTGAGACGCTTGTGCGGCTCGGGAATGCCGACCATTTCCAGCAGCTCCAGCGTGCGTTTGGTCGCCACTTTGCCACTCAGGCCCTTGTGGATGCTGAGCACTTCGTTGATCTGCTTCTCGATCGAATGCAGCGGATTGAGCGAAGTCATCGGCTCCTGAAAGATCATGGCGATGCGGTTGCCACGAATATGGCGGATGGTTTTCTCGCTCAAATCCAGCAGGTTCTGCCCGGCGTAATTGATGCTGCCGGCCGGATGCCGCGCCATAGGGTAGGGCAGCAGGCGCAGGATCGAATGCGCCGTTACCGATTTGCCCGAGCCCGATTCACCGACCAGCGCCAGGGTTTCGCCGCGCTTGATATCGAAGCTCACGCCTTCGACCACGCGGTGCACGCGCTCGCCGAAACCGAATTCGACGGCGAGGTCGCGCACTTCGATCAGATTGTCCTGATTCATTTCACTTCCTCGGGTCGAAGGCATCGCGAGCGGACTCGCCGATAAACACCAGCAGGCTCAACATCAGTGCCAGTACGGCAAACGCGCTCATGCCCAGCCATGGCGCCTGCAGGTTGGATTTGCCTTGCGCGACCAGTTCGCCCAGCGACGGACTGCCGGCCGGCAAGCCGAAGCCGAGGAAGTCCAGCGCGGTCAGGGTGCCGATGGCGCCGGTGAGGATGAACGGCATGAAGGTCATGGTCGAGACCATGGCGTTGGGCAGGATGTGGCGGAACATGATCGCGCCGTTCTGCATGCCCAGCGCGCGGGCGGCGCGCACATATTCCAGATTGCGCCCGCGCAGGAACTCGGCGCGCACCACATCGACCAGGCTCATCCACGAGAACAGCAGCATGATGCCCAGCAACCACCAGAAATTCGGCTGGACGAAACTGGCAAGGATGATCAGCAGATACAGCACCGGCAGCCCCGACCAGATCTCGAGAAAACGCTGCCCGGCGAGATCGACCCAGCCGCCATAAAAGCCCTGTAGCGCCCCGGCAATCACGCCGATGATCGAACTCAGCACGGTCAGCGTCAGCGCAAACAACACGGAAATGCGGAAACCGTAGATCACCCGCGCCAACACATCGCGGCCCTGATCGTCAGTGCCCAGCAGGTTATCCGCCGAGGGCGGGGCGGGCGCCGGGACTTTCAGGTCGTAGTTGATGCTCTGGTAGCTGTAGGGGATCGGCGCCCACAGAATCCACGCGTCCTTGGCCTTGAGCAGTTCGCGGATGTACGGGCTCTTGTAGTTGGCTTCCAGCGGAAATTCGCCGCCGAACGCGGTTTCCGGATAGCGCTTGATCGCCGGGAAATACCAGTTGTTGTCGTAATGCACGACCAGCGGTTTGTCGTTGGCGATCAGTTCGGCGCCCAGACTCAGGCCGAACAGAATCAGGAACAGCCACAGCGACCACCAGCCACGCTTGTTGGCCTTGAACAGTTCGAAGCGCCGGCGGTTGAGAGGGGACAGGTTCATCTCAATGCTCCCGGCTGGCGAAGTCGATACGCGGATCGACAAAGGTGTAGGTCAGATCGCCGATCAGTTTCACCACCAGCCCGAGCAGGGTGAAGATGAACAGCGTGCCGAACACCACCGGGTAATCGCGATTGATCGCCGCCTCGAAACTCATCAGGCCGAGGCCATCGAGAGAGAAGATCACTTCCACCAGCAACGAGCCGGTGAAGAAGATACCGATGAATGCCGACGGGAAACCGGCAATCACCAGCAGCATGGCGTTGCGGAACACGTGGCCGTAGAGCACGCGATGGCGGGTCAGGCCCTTGGCCTTGGCGGTGACCACATACTGCTTGTTGATTTCGTCGAGAAAGCTGTTCTTGGTCAACAGGGTCATGGTCGCGAAGTTGCCGATCACCAGTGCGGTGACCGGCAATGCCAGGTGCCAGAAGTAATCGAGGATCTTGCCGCTCAGGCTCAGCTCATCGAAGTTGTTCGAAGTCAGCCCGCGCAGGGGGAACCAGTCCAGATAACTGCCGCCGGCAAACACCACGATCAGCAGGATCGCAAACAGAAACGCCGGGATCGCATAGCCGACGATGATCGCCGAACTGGTCCAGACATCGAAGTGGCTGCCGTGCCGCGTGGCCTTGGCGATGCCCAGCGGGATCGACACCAGGTACATGATCAGCGTGCTCCACAGCCCCAACGAGATCGACACCGGCATCTTTTCCTTGATCAGGTCGATGACCTTGGCGTCGCGGAAGAAACTGTCGCCGAAATCCAGCTGCGCGTAGTTCTTGACCATGATCCACAGACGTTCCGGGGCCGATTTGTCGAACCCGTACATGTGCTCGATTTCCTTGATCAGCGCCGGATCCAGCCCCTGCGCGCCACGGTAGGACGAGCCGGCCACCGCCACTTCGGCACCGCCGCCGGCAATCCGGCTGGTGGCGCCTTCGAAGCCTTCGAGCTTGGCGATCATCTGCTCGACCGGCCCGCCGGGCGCGGCCTGGATGATCACGAAGTTGATCAGCAGAATGCCGAACAGGGTCGGGATGATCAGCAGCAGTCGCCGAAAGATATACGCCAGCATCTGATTACTCCGTGCCCGCAGGGTCGGCTTGCAGTTGGGTTTCGACTTCTACGGCAGGCTTGGCGTCAGGCTTGACCCACCAGGTGTTGATGCCGATGTCGTACTTGGGCGAGGTTTTCGGGTGGCCGATGTGGTTCCAGTAAGCCACGCGCCAGCTCTTGATGTGCCAGTTCGGCACCACGTAGTAGCCCCATTGCAGAACACGATCCAGCGCGCGAGCGTGGGCAACCAGACTTTTGCGCGAGTCGGCGTTGATCAGGCTTTCCACCAGTTGATCAACGGTCGGGTCTTTGAGGCCCATGCTGTTGCGGCTGCTCGGTTTGTCGGCGGCGGCGCTCATCCAGTACTCGCGCTGCTCGTTACCCGGCGAATTGGACTGGGGAAAGCTGCCGACCATCATGTCGAAATCCCGCGAGCGCACGCGGTTGATGTACTGCGAGACGTCGACGCGGCGGATGACCAGATCGATGCCTAGGTCGCTGAGGTTGCGCTTGAACGGCAGCAGCACCCGTTCGAATTCGGTCTGGGCGAGGAGGAATTCGATCACCACCGGTTTGCCAGTGGCGTCGACCATTTTGTCATCGACGATTTTCCAGCCGGCCTCTTGCAGCAATTGATACGCCTCACGCTGCTGGGTGCGGATCATGCCGCTGGCGTCGGTCTTGGGATTTTCGAAGGCTTCGCTGAACACCTGGGCCGGCAGTTTGCTGCGAAACGGTTCGAGGATCGTCCGTTGCTCGGCGTCGGGCAGGCCGGTGGCGGCCATTTCCGAGTTCTCGAAGTAACTGCGGGTGCGCACGTAGGCGCCGTTGAACAATTGCTTGTTGGTCCATTCGAAGTCGAACAGCAGCCCGAGAGCCTGACGCACGCGCACATCCTGAAACACCGGGCGGCGCAGGTTGAAGACGAAGCCCTGCATGCCGGTCGGGTTGCTGTTGGGGATCAGTTCCTTGATCAAACGGCCCTCGGTGACCGCCGGAACGTTATAGGCGCTGGCCCAGTTCTTCGCGGTCATCTCCAGCCAGTAGTCGAACTGTCCGGCCTTCAGTGCTTCGAGGGCGACGGTGTTGTCGCGGTAATAGTCGGTGGTCATCGTGTCGAAGTTGTAGAAGCCACGGTTGACCGGCAAGCCCTTGCCCCAGTAATCCTTGACCCGCTCGTAACGTACCGAACGGCCGGCCTTCACTTGGGTGACCTTGTACGGGCCGCTGCCCAGCGGGATTTCCAGATTGCCCTTGTTGAAGTCGCGACTGGCCCACCAGTGTTTCGGCAGGACCGGCAACTGGCCGAGGATCAGCGGCAGCTCGCGGTTGTTGCTGTGCTTGAACTTGAACAAGACTTTCAACGGGTCTTCGGCAATCGCTTCGGCGACGTCGTTGTAATAGCCGCGAAACATCGGCGAGCCTTCCTTGGTCAGCGTCTCGAAGCTGAACACCACGTCTTCGGCGCGCACCGGGTGGCCGTCGTGGAAGCGTGCTTCCGGGCGCAGGTAGAAACGCACCCAACTGTTGTCGTCGGCTTTCTCGATCTTGCTGGCAATCAGGCCGTATTCGGTGAACGGCTCGTCGAGGCTGTGTTTGGTCAGGGTGTCGTAGATCTGGCCGATGTCATCGGCGGGCACGCCTTTGTTGATGAACGGGTTGAGGCTGTCGAAGCCACCGAAGCCGGCCTGACGGAATACGCCGCCCTTGGGCGCATCAGGGTTCACGTAGTCGAAATGCTTGAAATCGGCCGGGTATTTCGGCGGCTCGTTGTACAGGGTCACGGCGTGTTGCGGGGCGGCCCAGGCCAGCCCGGCGAACAGCAAGCCGCCGGCCTGCACGAGCAGGGTGCGAACAGCATTCATCGATCTTTCTCCGAAGACTTCAGCCACCATGCGCTCAGGCCCAGGGTGTAGGGCGGCGTGGTGACAAAGGCCAACCGGTTGCGGTAGGCCAGACGGTGATAATTGAGGTACCAGTTGGGAATGCTGTAGTGCTGCCAGAGCAGCACGCGGTCGAGCGCTTTGCCGGCGGCGACCTGCTCGTCGCGGGTGCGAGCGGCGAGCAACTGTTCGAGCAGGTGATCGACCACCGGATTGGCGATGCCCGCGTAATTCTTGCTGCCCTTGACGTTCACCTGGCTGGAGTGGAAGTACTGCCACTGCTCAAGGCCCGGGCTCAGGGTCTGGCCGAGGGTCATCGAGATCATGTCGAAATCGAATTGGTCGAGGCGCTGTTTGTACTGGGCGCGATCGACGGTACGCAGGCGCGCGTCGATGCCGATGCTGTTGAGGTTTTCGATGTACGGCTGATAGAGCCGCTCCAGGCTCGGGTTGACCAGCAGCAGTTCGAAACGCAGCGGTTGGCCGTCTTTGTCTTGCAGGCGCTGGCCGTGGAGCTTCCAACCGGCCTCGGCGAGCAGGGCGAGGGCTTTGCGCATAGTCTCGCGCGGAATGCCACGGCCGTCGGTTTTCGGCAGGGTGAACGGCTCGGTAAACAGCCTGGCCGGCAGTTGCTCCTTGTAGGGTTTGAGCATCAGCCATTCATGGCCGACCGGCAGGCCGGACGCAGTGAATTCGCTGTTGGGGTAGTAGCTGCTGGTGCGTTTATAGGCATCGCTGAACAGCGCACGGTTGGTCCACTCGAAATCGAACATCAGGCCCAACGCTTCGCGCGTCCTGACATCGGCGAAGGTCGCGCGGCGGCTGTTCATGAACAGGCCCTGAGTCTGGGTCGGGATCTGATGCGGGATCTGCGCCTTGATCACCTCGCCACGACGTACAGCAGGGAAGTTGTAGCCGTTGACCCAGTTCTTCGCCTGATGCTCGATGTAGATGTCGAACTCACCGGCCTTGAACGCTTCGAAGGCGACATCGCTGTCGCGGTAGAACTCGACTTCCATGCGATCGAAATTGTACTTGCCGCGATTGACCGGCAGGTCCTTGCCCCAGTAATCCTTGACCCGCTCGAAAATCAGCTGCCGCCCCGGCGTGACCGACGTGATGCGGTACGGCCCGCTACCCAGCGGCGGTTCGAAGGTGGTGGCTTTGAAGTCGCGGTCTTTCCAGTAATGCTGCGGCAGCACCGGCAACTCGCCAAGGCGCAGGATCAGCAGCGGATTGCCCGAGCGCTTGAACACGAAACGAATGCGTTGTTTGTTGAGGATGTCGACCCGTAGCACTTCCTGCAAGGCCGTGCGATACAGCGGATGACCGTCCTTGAGCAGCGTTCGATAGGAGAACGCCACGTCGTAGGCGGTGATCGGCGCGCCGTCGTGAAAGCGTGCTTCGGGGCGCAAATTGAAGACGACCCAGCTGCGATCTTCGCTGTACTCCACCGATTGTGCGATCAAACCGTAGCTCGACGCCGGCTCGTCGCCGGACGGCGAATACTGTCCGGTACCGACCATCAGCGGCTCGTTGAGCTCGTTGATGCCGTACTGGAGAAAATTGGCGGTGGTAACCGGGCTGGTGCCCTTGAAGGTGTACGGATTGACCGTATCGAAGGTGCCGAACGCCATCACCCGCAACGTACCGCCCTTGGGCGCTTGCGGGTTGACCCAGTCGAAGTGGGTAAATCTGGCCGGGTACTTGAGCGTGCCGAACTGCGCATAACCATGACTTTCGGTAATCGTCGCGCTTGCGGGTGAGCTCAAGGCCAGGCTGATCAGGAGCAGGGAGAGGGCACGCTTCAAGTCAGATCCGATCCAGCGGCTTGGGCTTTGTGGGCCGTACAGTAACAGCTTGTCTGGACAGGAAAAAGATGCGGGTTAATGCCGGGTTAATCGTTTGCGCGAAGAGCCCCTCACCCTCTCCCGGAGGGAGAGGGGACTGATCGTGGTGTCTGGGCGAGTTGCACCGACGTGCGATACCGAGTCGAAGTCAGTTTCTGAAAAGCCCCCGATCGGCTCCATTTCCCCCTCTCCCCCCTGGGGGAGAGGGCTGGGGTGAGGGGGATGAATCTAAAGCACACCACAAAAACTTCATCCAAAAAAAGCCCCTGAAATATCAGGGGCTCTTCAATCAGTGCGGCTGATAAACCGTAAGCATCTGCCCCGGCTTCAACGCCTTGCCCGCACCCGGGTTCCAACGCTTGAGATGTTGCATCTCGACGTTGAACCGCTTGGCCACCACATACAGGGTGTCGCCGCGCTTGACCTTGTACTGGGTCTGCTGCTTGCTCTCGTCCTTGCCTTTGGTCTTGGTATTTGCCGCGACCACGGTGTTGACCCGACCGGACTTGCGCGCCGGGGCACGCTTGGTGTTGTCCTGCATGACCAGGGTCTGGCCGACCTTGAGATTCTTGCCGGTCAGCTTGTTCCAGCGCTGCAGATCCTTGACTTCGACCTTGTTGGCCTTGGCGATGGAGCCGAGGTTGTCGCCACGCTTGACCCGATAGGCGCGCTTGAGCTGCGCCACTTCCGACGGATCGGCGCCTTCGAACACCGGTTTCAGCGAGCGTGGGCTGATCAGTTCGTCCGGGCGCATGGTCTGCAGACTGGCGGTCAGCAGTTGCGCCTTGGACGTCGGCACCAGCAAGTGCTGCGGACCGTCGATGGTGGTGCGCTGTTTGAACGCGGGGTTGAGCTGGAACAGTTCGTCTTCATCGATGTTCGCCACCGCAGCGACCTTGGACAGGTCCATGCGCTGGTTGATTTCGACGACCTGGAAGTAGGGTTCGTTGGCGATCGGATTGAGGTTGACGCCATAGGCTTCCGGCGCCAGCACCACTTGCGACAGCGCCAGCAGCTTCGGCACATAGGCCTGGGTTTCCGCCGGCAGTGGCAGGTTCCAGTAGTCAGTGGGCAGGCCAAGCTTTTCGTTGCGCTCGATCGCCCGGCTGACGGTGCCTTCACCGGCGTTGTAGGCTGCCAGCGCCAGCAGCCAGTCGCCGTTGAACATGTCGTGCAGGCGGGTCAGATAATCCATCGCGGCCGTGGTCGAGGCGGTAATGTCGCGACGACCATCATAAAAACGCGTCTGGCGCAGGTTGAAATAACGCCCGGTGGACGGAATGAACTGCCACAGGCCCACCGCATCGGCGCGGGAATAGGCCATCGGGTTGTAGGCGCTCTCGATCACTGGCAGCAGGGCCAGCTCCAGCGGCATGTTGCGCTCTTCTAGGCGTTCGACGATGTAATGAATGTAGAGACTGCCGCGTTCGCCGGCATTCTCGAGAAAAGAGGGGTTACTGGCGAACCACAGGCGTTGTTGCTCGATGCGCGGATTGACGCCAAGGCCTTCCTGCAACTGGAAGCCCTGACGCATGCGTTCCCAGATGTCCTGGGGCGCCACGGGAGTGGGCTTCTCGGTCAGCCAGATCGGCTTCTGCTTGGCTCGCGCAGCAATGTTCGGCGTATGCGTCGCTTCAGTCTGCGGAGCGTGGCTGGAGCAACCCGCCAGCGTGGCGGACACAGCCACCGCGATGGCTTGCGCCAGGCGGGTCAAAGCATCTGAATTGACGGACTTACGTATGGATGACGACATTGGCTGGAAGTAAGTTCCGGGCAAAAATGTCGGGCGATTCTAGAAAGCGCACCCCCTGCGGTCAACCATTGAGAATTTTTGTCCCGGCCGGCGCGCTTGTCAGAACTTGTCTTTCCATGCCCGCAGAGCCGCAAATACCTCGCTCGGCTCCCGGTTTTGAGCGCCTTCCCGTTCGTCCACTTTTTGTGTAACCAATGTTTCAGAAGTGCGTAAAAACGGATTGGTCAGCTTTTCCAGGGCCAAAGTCGACGGCAATGTCATCACGCCGTTCTGCCGTTGCTGCGTGACCTTTTCCAGACGGGCGGCGACTTCCGGGTTGCCCGGCTCGACGGCGGCGGCAAATTTCAGATTGCTCAAGGTGTATTCATGGGTGCAGTAGACCAGCGTATCTTCCGGCAGGGTCGCGAGTCGGCTGAGCGAGTGGTACATCTGCTCGGGTGTGCCTTCGAACAACCGGCCGCAACCGGCGGCGAACAGGGTGTCGCCGCAGAACAGCAGGCCGTGGTGGTAATAGGCGATGTGCCCCAGGGTGTGACCGGGCACCGCATAGACGTCGAAGTCCCAGCCGAGCACGCTGACGCTGTCGTTGTCCTTGAGCGCTACGTCGCGCGCCGGGATGCTTTCGCTGGCCGGGCCGTAGACCTTGGCGCCGGTCGCGGCTTTCAGGCGCTCGACGCCGCCGACATGGTCATGGTGATGGTGAGTGATCAGAATATCGCTGAGCACCCAGCCCGGATGCGCGTCAAGCCACGCCTGCACCGGGGTGGCGTCGCCCGGATCGACCACCGCGCAACGCTGGGTCTGGTGATCCTGTAACAACCAGATGTAGTTGTCGGTGAACGCGGGCAGGGCACTGATCTGTATCATCGTCGGAATTCGCCAAGCAGAAAACATTGGCGCATCTTAGTAGTTCCTGGCGCGTTGGAGAATGACATGACCGATAAAGCGTTCGCTCAGGCCGATCCCGACTGGCTGGCATTGATCAGCGCCGCCCGCGAATGGCTGTCGGGGCCGCTCGGGCAATTTCTGCTGGATGAAGAGCGGCGCATGCTCGATGACGAGCTCGGCCGCTTCTTCGGCGGTTATCTGGTGCATTACGGGCCGTCCGCCGAAACCCCGCCGGCCGCGCCGCAAGTGCAGCGCAACGTGCGTCTTGGCGCACCGTTGCCCGGAGTCGAGATCGTTTGCGAAGAGCAGGCCTGGCCGTTGAGCGAGCACGCTGCCGACGTGGTGGTGATGCAGCATGGCCTGGATTTCTGCCTGTCGCCCCACGGCTTGCTGCGTGAAGCGGCGAGCAGCGTGCGCCCCGGCGGGCATCTGCTGATCATCGGCATCAACCCCTGGAGCACCTGGGGGCTGCGGCATTTCTTCGCCAATGATGCCCTGCGCAAGGCGCGCTGCATCTCGCCGTCGCGGGTCGCCGACTGGCTCAATCTGCTCGGCTTTGCGCTGGAGAAACGCCGCTTCGGGTGCTATCGTCCGCCGCTCGCGTCACCCAAGTGGCAGAACCGCCTGGCCGGCTGGGAACGCAAGGCCGGTGACTGGCAATTGTCTGGCGGTGGCTTCTATCTGCTGGTGGCGCGCAAGATCGTGGTGGGTCTCAGGCCGTTGCGCCAGGAACGCCGCGAGCCGATGGGCAAGCTGATTCCGCTGCCGATGGCCAAGGTCAACCGCCGCCGCATCGAACCGTAAATCTTCTTTTATTTGTGGCCGGGCTTGTCCCGGCCGCGGTCATTGTCGATCCGTGATTGGCAGGACAGGCATTTTTTCTGGAAAGACTGGCATGAGCAAAAGCGTGGAAAGCGTCGATACCGTAGAACTGTTCACCGACGGCGCCTGCAAGGGCAACCCCGGCCCCGGCGGCTGGGGCGCGCTGCTGGTGTGCAAGGGCGTCGAAAAGGAACTGTGGGGCGGCGAGGCCAACACCACCAACAATCGCATGGAGCTGCTCGGCGCGATTCGTGGCCTGGAAGCGCTCAAGCGCCCCTGCGAAGTGCTGCTGGTCACCGACTCGCAATACGTGATGAAAGGCATCAACGAGTGGATGGCCAACTGGAAGAAGCGCGGCTGGAAAACGGCTGCGAAAGAGCCGGTGAAGAATGCCGATCTGTGGAAAGAGCTGGACGAGCAGGTCAACCGCCACAAAGTCACCTGGAAATGGGTGCGCGGGCACATTGGCCATCACGGTAACGAGCGGGCTGACCAATTGGCTAACCGTGGGGTCGATGAAGTTCGCGGTTACAAGCAGAGCTGATTCGCTTCTAACCGTGGCGTGGCCGTTCGCGAGCAGGCTCGCTCCCACATTGGAATGCTTTCCCCTGTAGGAGCTGCCGAAGGCTGCGATCTTTTGATCTTGTTGCAGGAAAAATCAAAAGATCGCAGCCTTCGGCAGCTCCTACAGGGTTCGAGTCCAGCGTGTTAACATCCGCGCTTTTGCACGATTGACCCGTTGAGAGCTGAGCACTGATGGCCACCAGATCCGTTGTACTCGATACCGAAACCACCGGCATGCCGGTGACCGATGGTCACCGGATCATTGAAATCGGTTGCGTCGAACTGATCGGTCGGCGCCTGACGGGCCGGCACTTTCACGTTTATCTGCAACCGGATCGCGAGAGCGACGAAGGCGCGATCGGTGTGCACGGCATCACCAACGAATTCCTCGTCGGCAAGCCGCGCTTTGCCGAAGTCGCCGACGAGTTCTTCGAGTTCATCCAGGGCGCGCAGCTGATCATCCACAACGCGGCGTTCGACGTTGGCTTCATCAACAACGAATTTGCCTTGATGGGCCAGCACGATCGCGCCGATATCACCCAGCATTGCACCATCCTCGATACCCTGATGATGGCCCGGGAACGTCACCCGGGGCAGCGCAACAGCCTCGACGCGTTGTGCAAACGTTACGGCGTCGACAACTCCGGCCGTGAACTGCACGGCGCCTTGCTCGACTCGGAGATTCTCGCCGACGTCTACCTGACCATGACCGGCGGCCAGACCAGCCTGTCGCTGGCTGGCAACGCGTCCGACGGCAATGGCACGGGCGAGGGCGCCGACAACTCGGCTACCGAAATCCGCCGCCTGCCGGTCGATCGCCAGCCAGCACGCATCATCCGGGCGACCGAAGAAGAACTGGCGGCGCATCTGGTGCGGCTGGAAATCATCGCCAAATCGGCGGGAGCGCCGGCGTTGTGGACGCAGATTGCCGAGGCTGATGCGCAGGTCTGAAAGATCGAAAAATCAAAAGATCAGAAGATCAGAAGATCAAAAGATCGCAGCCTTCGGCAGCTCCTACGGGGATTGCATTCCATAGTAGGGACCAGGAAGGCAGCGATTTTTTGCGTTTGGCGACATGGAGCCAAGTTGCCACCCTCGCCACATTCGCCGCAACCCTCTACCCTGAGTGCACTGGTCAGGTGCAAATCTGCCGCCTCAGGACACTGAGCCTCATGTACAAAGAGTTGAAATTTGCGCTGGCAATCATCCATCGCGACGGTAAGGTCGACACCGTCGGCTGCGTCAAGGAATGAGGACTTTTCCCAGTATGCAACCGGTCATGAATCCGAAATACCCAGGGTTGTCGGTGCGTGTAGCCGACGAAGGTTTTGCGCCGTATATCTGGGGCAGCGACTTCAGTTTCGAGGTCGCGGCCTACGGCGCTGCCGTGCTCGGCAAACCGGTCGAGCAATGGCCGGTGACGCCAATCGTGCCGTACCGCAAGTGCTACGGCATCGATCCCGAAGAATTCAGCGCCTTTCACAACGCGCCCGACAGCGCGATTTTCATGGCGTACCTGGACGACGAGCCGGTCGGTCACCTGGTGATCAGCACCAACTGGAACGGCTTTGCCCACATCGATGAGCTGGCGGTGCATGCCCCGGCCCGTCGCCACGGCGTGGCCAAGGCGTTGCTTGATGTCGCGCAGTTCTGGAGTCGCAAGAAGAAGCTGCCGGGCATCATGCTCGAAACCCAAAACAACAATCTCGGCGCCTGTCGTCTGTATGAGCGTTGCGGCTATGTGATCGGCGGCATCGACCAGTTGCGCTATCGCGGCATCGATCCGCATACCGCTGAAGTCGCGTTGTTCTGGTATCGCCTGTTCGATAATCCGCTGGAAAAACCACTCAGCTCGACAACATCGCCTCGGCTTGTTCCGTGACGATCGCCAGCAAGGTCTGAATCGCCGCCGACGGCGCGGCATGTTTGAAGGTCAGGGCGCAGAGGCCGATCGGCACTGCCGGTGAGAGCGGGCAGACGTCAAGCCCACCGGCGCGGGCGCCCAGAGCGGTGAACGGATCGACGATGGCCAGACCTTCGCCGGCCTCGACCATGCTGCGCATCATCTGATGGGTCTGCACGCGGGTCTGAATGCTTGGCGCCGGGCGCAGCGCCTGAAGTTTGTTTTCCAGCGCCGGGCTCAGCGGATCCTGACCTTCGAGACCGACCATGGCCTGACCGGCCAGATCCGCGAGGGAAATGTATTTCTGTTTCGGCTGCAGCCAGCCGTGCGGAGCGAGCAATTGCAGCTTGCCCTGGGCCAGCGGCTGGCAGTGGATATCGGGGTGTTCGGGATCGTGCAGGCTCAGGCCCAGATCGCTTTCGCGCAGTAACAGGCTGCGAACGATGTCGCGAGTCGGCGCGCTGAGCAGGCTGCAAGGTGCGTCCGGCAGGCGTCGACGCAGAGTCGCAAGGCTTTGTGGCAGTAATTGTTGGGCCAGCGGCGGGGTGCCGATGATGCGCAGGGGTGGGGCGAGGTATTGCTTGAGGCTGTTGGCCAGACGCTGCACCGGCTCAAGTGCCTCATAAATGTGCGCGATTTCCGCTTGCAGGGCGCGCGCTTCGGGCGTCGATTGCAGCCGACCGCGAACGCTGGCGAACAACATGAACCCCAACTGACTCTCGGCTTCGCGCAAACGCTCTTCGACCTCGGTCACCGGCAGTTGCAGCCATTCGGCGGCGGTGCCCAGGTGACCGGTCTGCAAGAGCGCCTGAATCACTTCGATGTGGCGTAAACGCATGCGTGAAGTCCATGTTCAGCAGGTGGGGTCAGACGCTGAATCCTACCCCAAGTCCGCTCGCATGACTTCTGCTCATAACGCTAGGTTATTGAGCGACGGTTGGCTCAGGTTCGCGGATCAGGGTAATGCCTGATTGCACCAGGAGAAACTCGCTGTCACTGACCTTGTTGACCCGATCGCCAATGGCGAGTTTGTAAATGGGCTCCGAGCCAGTGGATCCGTCTGCAGACGGGTTCGATTCCTGGAATTCATGCACGGAATAAACGCGGCCTTCCGCATCTCTTGCATGAAACTGACCGACGAGTACTGCTGCCATCTGCTTAGAACCTCTGGAGATAAAACGCTTGATTTGCGGCTTTGTAGACCGTCAGCAAGCTCGGTAAGTTTTCCTACAGGAAAAAAATATTCCTCGCGCAGGAAAAACCAATGACCACTGGTGAAAATGTCACTGGATCATCTATAACTAGCGACTCTTCCCACGGACCATCGAGAGTCATCCATGAGCAATGTCTACAACGTCGCTGTAGTGGTCGGTAGCCTGCGCAAAGCATCGATCAATCGCAAAGTCGCACTGGCCCTCGCCGAACTGGCACCGGCCAATCTCAAGCTCGAGATTGTCGAAATCGGTGAACTGCCGCTGTACAACGAAGACATCGACGGCGATTCTCCGCCGGCAGCCTACAGCACTTTCCGTCAGAAAGTGGCGTCATCCGACGCGGTGCTGTTTGTCACCCCCGAGTACAACCGCTCGATCCCGGCACCGTTGAAGAACGCCATCGACGTTGGTTCCCGTCCTTATGGCCAGAGCGCGTGGAGTGGCAAACCCGGCGCGGTGATCAGCGTATCGCCAGGCGCCATCGGTGGCTTCGGCGCCAACCAGCACCTGCGCCAGACCTTTGTTTTCCTTGATATCCATTGCCTGCAACAGCCGGAAGCCTACCTGGGCGGCGCCGGTAACGCGTTCGACGAAGCGGGCAAACTGAGCGACTCGGTGAAGCCGTTCCTGCAAAAATTCATCGATGCTTACGGCCAGTTCGTCGAGCAACACAAGAAATAAGCTCACCGAAACGCACTGTGGGAGCGAGCCTGCTCGCGAAGGCGGACTGTCAGATAACAATTTCGCGTCTGACAAACCGCTTTCGCGAGCAGGCTCGCTCCCACATTTGTTCGATTTCCACCCGTTTCGCTATTTGAAGGCTTCTGCGAATGCTCGCTGCGTCACTGATTTTCCTGCTGACCATCACCCTCGTCATCTGGCAACCCAAAGGTCTCGGCGTCGGCTGGAGTGCAACGTTGGGCGCCGTGCTGGCGTTGATTTTTGGCGTCGTTCACCTCACGGACATCCCGCTGGTCTGGCAGATCATCTGGAACGCCACCGGCACCTTCGTCGCGCTGATCATCATCAGCCTGTTGCTCGACGAGGCTGGCTTTTTCAATTGGGCGGCGCTGCACGTGGCGCGTTGGGGGCGGGGCAGTGGGCGCAAATTGTTTGCCTTCATGGTGCTGCTCGGCGCGCTGGTCTCTGCGCTGTTCGCCAATGACGGCGCGGCGCTGATTCTCACGCCGATCGTGATTTCGATGCTGTTGGCGTTGCGCTTTTCACCGGCGGCGACGCTGGCATTCGTCATGGGCGCCGGGTTCATTGCCGACACGGCGAGCCTGCCGCTGGTGGTATCCAACCTGGTCAACATCGTTTCGGCGGACTTCTTCCACATTGGCTTCAACCGCTATGCAGCGGTGATGGTGCCGGTGAACTTCGTCAGCGTGGCGGCGACGTTGGGCATGTTGCTGTGGTTTTTCCGTCGCGACATCCCGGCCGCTTACGATCCGGAACAGCTGGAAAACCCGCACACCGCGATCCACGACAAAGCGACGTTCTACGCCGGTTGGGCGGTGTTGGTGATCCTGTTGATCGGCTGCTTTGCCCTCGAACCGCTGGGCATTCCGATCAGCGCAATTTCGGCGGTGTGCGCCGCGCTGCTACTGGGTATTGCCGCGCGCGGCCACAAGATCTCCACGCGCAAGGTTATGAAAGAAGCGCCGTGGCAAATCGTGATTTTCTCGTTGGGCATGTACCTGGTGGTGTACGGCCTGCGCAATGCCGGACTCACCGGTTACCTCGCCGGGTGGCTGGACGTATTCGCCGGCCACGGGGTGTGGGGCGCGGCGATGGGCACCGGGGTGCTGACGGCGCTGCTGTCGTCGATCATGAACAATCTGCCAACGGTACTGATCGGCTTGCTGTCGATCGACGCCAGTCAGGCCAGCGGCGTGATCAAGGAAGCGATGATCTACGCCAACGTGATCGGCAGCGACCTGGGGCCGAAGATCACTCCGATCGGCAGCCTGGCGACCTTGCTGTGGCTGCACGTGCTGGAGCGCAAAGGCATCCATATTGGCTGGGGCAATTACTTCCGTGTCGGGATTGTGCTGACGGTGCCGGTGTTGCTGGTGACGTTGGCGGCACTGGCGGTGCGGCTTTCGCTGTAGACCGGGGTGGGCCCAATCGCTGGCAAGCCAGCTCCCACAGATTTGTATTCATCGCGAAACCTGTGGGAGCTGGCTTGCCAGCGAAGGGGCCAGTTCAGGCACTACAAATCTCAGGTTTGGCCGGGGACATTCGGCCAAAGATCCGCCACCAGAAACAACCGCTCCGCCTCTTCCCATTCGCCCTGGGCATTCTCGGTCAGGCGTACCAGCAACTGCGCCGGGGCCAGTGCTGGCAGGTCTGCCAGCCACAAACGCAGGTGCTCATCTGTCCAGACCTGATCCGCCGGGTAATGCGCCGGCGCCAGCCACGCATGGCGGGGCAGGGGTTGCCAGCGGCCCGGCGGGCGCTGCGCGACAAACGCCGGCCAGTCCCTCTGATGCAGCCAACTGCCACGCAGATGTTGTGGATGCGCGCCGTTCGGTGAGTCGGCCTGCCCTGGCCACGGATACAGCAGATAACCGCCCAGCCACAACTGCGCGCTGAAGGTTTCGATATCCAGTGCCGCGAGCACCTCGCGGCTTTCCGGGCGCGCCGAGATCGGCAATTGATGCTCGGCCAGATGTGCCAGTTTGCGATCCAGCCGGTCATGACAACCCGGCCCCAGCCACTGCGCGGGATCGCGGCCATCGCCATCCTGCGGGCCAAGGTAGAGCTTGATCGCCAGTTCCAGATGATGCACGCCGTCGCGGTCACGCAGCAGCATGTCCAGCTCGCCGAGGGTGTGCCCAGCGCGGCGAATCGGCAGGTTGGCGGCGATCAGTTCGATGCCCGGCGCATGCTCCACGGCGAACTGCCACAGACGCTCGTAATACAGGCCCAGACGCCGGGTGCGCGCCTGCGACAGCCATTGCAGCAGGCCGTAACTGTCGCGGTCGAGCTGGTGCAGCCAATGTTCGAGGCGCTGCGGGTCGTGCACCCAGTCGCTGCCGGCAAGCGGATGGCGCTGGGGCCACGGCGTGGCGGCGAGCATCGGCGGCGCGAGGATCACCCACGCCAGGTCCCGCACTTCGGGATGGCGTAATCGATGGGGCAATTGCAACAAGTCGGGGAACAGGATCATCTTGCGAGCATAGCCTTAAACCTGAGTGCACCCTTGAGGCTGAAAGGATTTTGTCTATCTGGCGCTTTCGCCCATAATCGGGTTTTCGCGTTTTCGATTGTCCGCAGAGGTCCCATGGAGCAATTTCGTAATATCGGCATCATCGGTCGCCTGGGCAGTTCCCAGGTGCTGGATACCGTCCGCCGACTGAAACGCTTTCTGCTCGACCGTCACCTGCATGTGATCCTCGAAGACACCATCGCTGAAGTCCTGCCCGGCCATGGCCTGCAAACCTCGTCGCGCAAGATGCTCGGCGAAGTTTGTGACATGGTCATCGTCGTCGGCGGTGACGGCAGCCTGCTCGGCGCCGCGCGGGCGCTGGCCAGGCACAATATTCCGGTGCTGGGCATCAACCGTGGCAGCCTTGGCTTCCTCACCGATATTCGCCCCGACGAGTTGGAAATCAAGGTCGCCGAAGTGCTCGACGGCCACTATCTGGTAGAAAACCGTTTCCTGCTGCAAGCCGAAGTGCGTCGCCATGGCGAGGCCATCGGCCAGGGCGATGCGCTCAACGACGTGGTGCTGCACCCGGGCAAATCGACGCGGATGATCGAATTCGAGCTGTACATCGACGGCCAGTTCGTCTGCAGCCAGAAGGCCGACGGCCTGATCGTCGCGACGCCCACCGGCTCCACCGCCTACGCGTTGTCCGCCGGCGGGCCGATCATGCATCCCAAGCTCGACGCTATTGTGATTGTGCCGATGTACCCCCATACCTTGTCGGGACGGCCGATCGTGGTCGATGGCAACAGTGAGCTGAAAATCGTCGTGTCCAAAGATATGCAGATCTACCCGCAGGTGTCCTGCGACGGCCAGAACCACTTCACCTGCGCACCGGGCGACACCATTACCGTGAGCAAGAAAGCGCAGAAGCTGCGCCTGATTCATCCGCTCGATCACAATTACTACGAGGTGTGCCGCACCAAGCTTGGCTGGGGCAGCAAGCTGGGGGGCGGAGGCGACTGATGCTCGATCCCGCGCGCAGTTACGACCTGATCGGTGACGTGCACGGATGCGCCATGACCCTTGAACACTTGCTGGACCGTCTCGGTTATCACAAGCAGGGCGGGGTCTGGCGGCATCCGTCACGCATGGCGGTGTTCGTCGGCGACATCATCGACCGTGGCCCGCGCATTCGCGAGGCGCTGCACATCGTTCACGACATGGTCGAGGCGGGGCAGGCGCTGTGCATCATGGGCAACCACGAATTCAACGCGCTCGGCTGGGTCACCCCGGCGCCACCGGGCAGCGGCAAGCAGTTCGTGCGCGAACACACCAAGCGCCATGCGCGGCTGTTGCAGGAAACCCTGAGCCAATTCGAGGACCATCCCGGTGACTGGCATGACTTCCAGCAGTGGTTCTACGAGTTGCCGCTGTTCGTCGATGCCGGGCGGTTTCGCGTCGTCCACGCCTGCTGGGATGCCGGGCTGATCGAGCCGCTGCGGGCGCTGTTCCCCAATGGCTGCGTCGATGAGCATTTCCTCCAGGCCTCGGCGGTGCCCGGCAGCTTCGCCTGCACTGTGTTCGACCGCTTGCTGCGCGGCACCGACATGCGCCTGCCCGGTGGCCTGACTATGACCAGCGGCGACGGTCTGGTGCGTTCGTTCTTCCGCACCAAGTTCTGGGAAGACAACCCGAAAACCTATGGCGACATCGTGTTCCAGCCCGATGCACTGCCCGAACCTGTCGCGCAGACGCCGCTGACGTCCACTGAAAAGAATTCCCTGCTGCGCTACGGCGTCGACGAGCCGTTGCTGTTCGTCGGCCACTACTGGCGCAGCGGCAAACCGGCGCCGATCCGCCCGAACCTCGCGTGCCTGGATTACAGCGCCGTGCTCTACGGCAAACTGGTGGCCTATCGTCTGGACCAGGAAACGCGCCTGGATCCGCAAAAATTCGTCTGGGTCGATGTCGAGCGGCCGGAGGTGCTGCAATGAGTGCGGTAGCGGTATTGCGCCTGCCGTTGGCGGTGGATCTGAGCGGTTTTGTCAAACTGCTGCAACGCATGCAAGTGCCCCATCGCGTCAGCGAAGAGGCGGGCGAACAGGTGCTGTGGGCACCAGAAGAAATCAGCGAGGACGTGCGTTCCTTGTACGAGCGCTTCCCGGCCGGCGACCCGGATCAGCAACTGGACCTACCCATGGGCCAGACCTTCAAGCGCCCGAGCTTCGCCGAGCAGCTGAAACACGCCAAAGCCACCGGGTTGATTCTGCTGTTGAGCCTGATCGTCGGTGGTCTGACCTTCCTCGGCGAAAACCTCGAGACCTTGCGCTGGCTGACCTTCCTCGATTTCCGCGTGATCGGTGAGTACATCCACTTCACGCCGCTGGCCGACAGCCTCGCGGCGGGGCAGTGGTGGCGGCTGGTCACGCCGATGCTGATCCACTTCGGCATCCTCCATCTGGCCATGAACGGTATGTGGTACTGGGAGCTGGGGCGGCGCATCGAGTCGCGCCAGGGCAGCATCAACCTGATCGGCCTGACGCTGCTGTTCAGTCTGGTGTCCAACTACGCGCAGTTCGTCTGGAGCGGCCCGAGCCTGTTCGGTGGGCTGTCCGGCGTGCTTTACGGCTTGCTCGGGCATTGCTGGATCTTCCAGCTGCTGGCGCCGAACCCGGCCTATCGTTTGCCGCGCGGCGTGCTGGTGATGATGCTGGTGTGGCTGGTGGTGTGCATGTCCGGGCTGATCTCGCTGATCGGTTTCGGCCAGATCGCCAACGCCGCGCACCTGAGCGGGTTACTCATCGGATGCCTTACCGGTTTGTTGGGCGGTTTGTATAACCGCCGTAAACTGGCCGCCTAACATTTTTGTTTCAGCAAAGAGCACGGAGACCCTGATGTCCTCTTTCAACGACATGATCAACAACATCACCCCGGACATCTACGAAAGCCTGAAGCTGGCCGTGGAAATCGGCAAATGGTCCGACGGCAACAAACTCACTGTCGAACAGCGCGAGCTGTCGTTGCAGGCGATGATTGCCTGGGAAACCCAGAACCTGCCTGAAGACCAGCGCACCGGTTACATGGGCCCGCAAGAATGTGCGTCGAAGTCGATCGAAGTGCCGAACATCCTGTTCAAGTCGGATGCCATCCATTGATCGAGATTGGCCGCGGTGCAATCAGCAAAATGTCGGCGCGTCTGGACGGGTCGAACGTGCAGTACGCGTTTCGTCTGGATGACGTCGAGGTGCCGGTCAATCCGTTGATCGGCAGCACGCTGCGTCTGGAGTTTTTGGGGGCGATTCACTGCACCCATTGCGGGCGCAAAACCAAAACCAGTTTCAGTCAGGGCTATTGCTACCCGTGCATGACCAAACTGGCGCAGTGCGACCTGTGCATCATGAGTCCGGAGCGCTGCCACTTCGACGCCGGCACCTGCCGCGATCCGGAGTGGGGCGAGAAATTCTGCATGACCGACCATGTGGTTTACCTGGCCAATTCGTCAGGCATCAAGGTTGGCATCACCCGTGCTACGCAGTTGCCGACCCGCTGGCTCGACCAGGGCGCGAGTCAAGCCTTGCCAATCATGCGCGTATCGACACGCCAGCAATCGGGGTTTGTCGAAGACCTGTTCCGCAGCCAGGTGGCGGACAAGACCAACTGGCGCGCGTTGCTCAAAGGTGATGCGGCGGCGGTGGATCTGCCCCAAGTGCGCGATCAGTTGTTCGAAAGCTGCGCCGAGGGCCTGCAAGGCTTACAGGAGCGATTCGGCCTACAGGCGATTCAGACGATTGCCGATGTCGAACCGCTGGAAATCCGCTATCCCGTCGAGCAATACCCGGCGAAAATCGTCAGCTTCAACCTGGACAAGAACCCGATTGCCGAAGGCACGCTGCTGGGGATCAAGGGCCAGTACCTGATCTTCGACACCGGCGTGATCAACATTCGTAAATACACGGCTTACCATCTCGCCGTGCATCAATAAGGATTCCAGCATGCGCACCGAACAACCGAAGATGATTTACCTCAAGGACTATCAGGCTCCCGAGTACCTGATCGACGAAACGCACCTGACCTTCGAGTTGTTCGAGGACCACAGCCTGGTTCACGCGCAACTGGTGATGCGCCGCAACCCGGAACGCGGCGCCGGCCTGCCGCCGCTGGTGCTCGACGGCCAGCAACTGGAGCTGCTGTCGGTAACGCTGGCGGACCAGGAGCTGAGCGCCGCTGACTATCAAGTCTCCGACAGCCACCTGACGCTGCAACCGACCAGTGAAACCTTCACCCTCGACACCAGCGTGCGCATCCATCCGGAAACCAATACCGCGCTGGAAGGCCTGTACAAGTCCGGCACCATGTTCTGCACTCAGTGCGAGGCCGAAGGCTTCCGCAAGATCACCTATTACCTCGACCGCCCGGACGTGATGAGCAAGTTCACCACCACCGTCGTGGCCGAACAGCACAGCTACCCGGTGCTGCTCTCCAACGGTAACCCGATCGCCTCCGGCCCCGGCGAAGATGGCCGGCACTGGGCGACCTGGGAAGATCCGTTCAAGAAACCGGCGTACCTGTTTGCGCTGGTCGCCGGTGATCTGTGGTGCGTCGAAGACACTTTCACCACCATGAGCCAGCGCAATGTCGCGCTGCGCATTTATGTCGAGCCGGAAAACATCGACAAGTGCCAGCACGCGATGAACAGCCTGAAGAAATCCATGCGCTGGGACGAAGAGGTGTACGGTCGCGAGTACGATCTGGACATCTTCATGATCGTCGCCGTCAACGATTTCAACATGGGCGCGATGGAGAACAAGGGCCTAAACATTTTCAACTCCAGCGCCGTGCTGGCCCGCGCCGAAACCGCGACCGACGCCGCGCACCAGCGGGTCGAGGCGATCGTCGCCCATGAATACTTCCACAACTGGTCGGGCAACCGCGTGACCTGCCGCGACTGGTTCCAGTTGTCGCTCAAGGAAGGCTTCACGGTGTTCCGCGATGCCGGTTTCTCCTCGGACATGAACTCGGCGACGGTCAAGCGCATTCAGGACGTGGCCTATCTGCGTACTCACCAGTTCGCCGAAGATGCCGGGCCGATGGCCCACGCCGTGCGTCCGGACAGCTTCATCGAGATTTCCAACTTCTACACCCTGACCGTGTATGAAAAGGGCTCGGAAGTGGTCGGCATGATCCACACCCTGCTGGGCGCCGAAGGCTTCCGTAAGGGCAGCGATCTGTATTTCGAACGCCACGACGGTCAGGCCGTGACCTGCGACGACTTCGTCAAGGCCATGGAAGATGCCAATGGCGTTGATCTCAGTCAGTTCAAACGCTGGTACAGCCAGGCTGGTACGCCGCGTCTGGCCGTCAGCGAGTCCTACGACGCTGCGGCGAAAACCTACAGTCTGACCTTCCGCCAGAGCTGCCCGCCGACCCCGGACAAGGTAGAAAAACTGCCGTTCGTGATTCCGGTCGAGCTCGGCCTGCTCGACAGCCAGGGCAATGAAATCGCCCTGCGTCTGGCTGGTGAAGCTTCGGCACAAGGCACCACTCGGGTGATTTCGGTGACCGAAGCCGAGCAGACCTTCACTTTCGTCGACATCAGTGAACAGCCGTTGCCGTCGCTGCTGCGCGGCTTCTCCGCACCGGTGAAACTGAGCTTCCCGTACAACCGCGATCAACTGATGTTTCTGATGCAGCACGACAGCGACGGCTTCAATCGCTGGGATGCCGGTCAGCAACTGTCGGTGCAAGTGCTTCAAGAGTTGATCGGCCAACATCAGAAAGGCGAGAGCCTGAAGCTCGATCCGCGTCTGGTGTCGGCACTGCGCACGGTGCTGTCCGACGAGTCGCTGGATCAGGCGATGGTTGCCGAAATGCTCTCGCTGCCGGGTGAGGCCTATCTCACCGAGATCAGCGAAGTGGCTGACGTCGAGGCGATTCACGTCGCGCGCGAGTTCGCCCGCAAGCAACTCGCCGAAGGCTTGTTCGAAGCGCTGTGGCTGCGTTATCAGGCCAACCGCGATTTGTCGAAAAAGACTCCGTACGTGGCCGAAGCCGAGCACTTCGCCCGTCGCGCCTTGCAGAACATCGCCCTGTCGTACCTGATGCTCAGCGGCAAGCCGGAAGTGTTGGCAGCGGCGCTGGAGCAATTCGAGGCTGCCGACAACATGACCGAGCGCCTGACCGCGCTGGCGGTGCTGGTCAACTCGCCGTTCGAAGAGCAGAAGGCCCTGGCACTGGCCAGCTTCGCCGAGCACTTCAAGGACAATCCGCTGGTCATGGACCAGTGGTTCAGCGTGCAGGCCGGCAGCACCTTGCCGGGCGGTTTGGAGCGGGTGAAGGCGTTGATGCAGCACCCGGCGTTCAACATCAAGAACCCGAACAAGGTGCGGGCATTGATCGGCGCGTTCGCCGGGCAGAACCTGATCAACTTCCACGCGGCGGACGGTTCCGGTTATCGCTTCCTTGCCGATCTGGTGATCGAACTGAACGGCTTCAACCCGCAGATCGCCTCGCGCCAACTGGCCCCGCTGACCCGCTGGCGCAAATACGACAGCGCGCGTCAGGCGTTGATGAAGGCTGAGCTGGAGCGGATTCTGGCGTCCGGGTCGCTGTCCAGTGATGTGTATGAAGTGGTGAGCAAAAGCCTGGCGTAACGCCGATTAAATGTTTGGGGCGTTTAATTGATCGTTCCCATGTTCTGCGTGGGAATGCCTCTCTCGACGCTCTGCATCGGCTTTGGGACGCAGAGCGTCCCTTGCTGCATTCCTTTGCTGCGCGTGGGAACGATCAACAAAAAAATGCCGCTCAACGAGCGGCATTTTCATTGGCACAACAAACAGCTATTTACGCAGATCAAACCGATCCAGATTCATCACCTTCGTCCATGCCTTGACGAAATCGTTGACGAACTGCGCCTTCGCGTCGGAACTGGCATAGACCTCGGCCAATGCGCGCAATTGCGCATTCGAGCCGAACACCAGATCCACTCGAGTCGCCGTCCACTTTGGCGCCCCGGTCTTGCGGTCACGGCCTTCAAACTCATCGGCATCCCGTGACGTTGGGGTCCACTCAACTCCCATGTCCAGCAGGTGGGTGAAAAAGTCATTGCTCAGCGTTTCGGTTTTATCGGTGAACACGCCATGCCGGGTCTGGCCAACATTGGTGTTCAATACCCGCAAACCACCCAGCAGCACGGTCATTTCCGGTGCGGTGAGAGTCAGCAACTGGGCCTTGTCGATCAGCAGCGTTTCCGCCGCAACCGTGTATTTGCCTTTGCTGTAATTGCGGAAACCATCGGCGATCGGTTCGAGGAAGCCGAACGATTCAACATCGGTCTGCTCCTGCGAAGCATCGACGCGGCCTGGCGAGAACGGCACCGACACTGAATGCCCGGCGTTCTGCGCGGCTTTTTCCACTCCGGCATTACCGGCCAGGACGATCAGGTCCGCCAGCGAGATTTTCTTGCCACCGGCGGCGCCGTTGTTGAACTCGCTCTGAATGCTTTCCAGCGTGCTCAGCACTTTGTCCAGTTGTTCGGGCTGGTTGGCCTGCCAGAACTTCTGCGGGGCCAGACGCAAGCGTCCGCCGTTGGCGCCACCGCGCTTGTCCGAACCGCGGAAGGTCGATGCTGCAGCCCACGCGGTCGAGACCAGTTGCGACACCGACAGTCCTGAATTCAGCACCTTGTTTTTCAGCGCCGCAGCGTCGCTGTCATCAATCAGCGGGTGCGTCACGTCGGGCAGCGGGTCTTGCCAGAGCAATTCCTCTTGTGGCATTTCCGGGCCGAGGTAGCGAGAGAGCGGCCCCATGTCCCGATGGATCAGCTTGTACCAAGCGCGGGCAAATGCGTCGGCGAGCTGATCGGGATTGGCCAGGAAACGCCGGGAAATCTGCTCGTATGCAGGATCGAAGCGCAACGCCAGGTCGGAGGTGAGCATGGTCGGCGAGAGCTTCTTGTTCGGATCGTGAGCGTGGGGAACGGTGCCTGCACCCGCGCCGTTTTTCGGTTGCCACTGATTGGCGCCCGCCGGGCTTTTGGTCAGCTCCCACTCGAAGCCGAACAGGTTTTCCAGATAGTTGTTGCTCCACTGCGTTGGCGTGGTGGTCCAGGTCACTTCCAGACCACTGGTGATGGTGTCGGCGCCTTTACCGGTGCCGAAGGCGTTTTTCCAGCCCAGACCCTGTTGCTCCAGACCGGCCGCTTCCGGTTCGGGGCCGACATTGTCAGCCGGGCCGGCGCCATGGGTCTTGCCGAACGCGTGGCCGCCGGCGATCAGGGCCACGGTTTCTTCGTCGTTCATGGCCATGCGGCCGAAGGTTTCGCGAATGTCCTTGGCCGAGGCCACCGGATCCGGGTTGCCTTCCGGGCCTTCAGGGTTGACGTAGATCAGGCCCATCTGCACGGCGGCGAGGGGATTTTCCAGATTGCGTTCGCCCTGATCGGTGCGGCTTTCTTCACGGCCATGCAAATCGGGCTCAGCCACCAGCGTGCCGTCACCGGGCTCTTGCACTGGGCCATTGCTCTTGCCGTAACGGTTGTCGCCGCCCAGCCACTCGGTTTCCGAACCCCAGTACACGTCTTCATCCGGTTCCCAGACATCGGCGCGGCCCCCGGAAAAACCGAAGGTCTTGAAGCCCATGGACTCCAGCGCGACGTTGCCGGTGAGCACGATCAGGTCGGCCCAGGAAATGTTGCGCCCGTATTTCTGCTTGATCGGCCACAGCAGGCGGCGGGCCTTGTCGAGGCTGACGTTGTCCGGCCAGCTGTTGAGCGGGGCGAAGCGTTGCTGACCGGAGCCGGCGCCGCCACGGCCGTCGGCGGTGCGATAGGTCCCGGCGCTGTGCCAGGCCATGCGCACGAACAGTGGGCCGTAATGGCCGAAATCGGCTGGCCACCAGTCCTGAGAATCAGTCATCAGTGCTTTGATGTCTTGTTTCAGCGCCTGGAAGTCGAGGCTTTTGAAGGCTTTGGCGTAGTCGAAGTCCTGGCCCAGTGGATCGGACTTGGGGGAATGCTGGCTGAGGATTTTCAGATTGAGTTGATTCGGCCACCAGTCACGGTTCGTCGTACCGCCGCCGGCGGCGTGGTTGAACGGGCATTTCGATTCGTTTGCCATGTTCGGATCCCTATCAGGTCTGCGGCCGGCTCGTGCCGACTTCGGACTGGTAAGGCTAGACCCGAGTTGGCAAGTCGGCTAATAGCCGCAGTCTTGGCAGGCGATAGGCAGGCTCTTTTGCTACCTCGATATCGTGATGCAAAAGCGGCGTTATTTCGAAGCGATCTTAAAAACTGTCAGCTTTGACAGTGGTTGATACCACGCAATCACAATATGTTGGAGTCAACGCAACGTCACCTTCACCTCAAGGGAATATCGACATGTCTCAGGACGAAACAAGTGACCTTCTGAACAAACGAAATGCTACCGGTAGCTTTGTCGCGTTTCTCGATGACGTTAAATTTTTGGAGAGCAAGTTATGTGTTTATGCAGAGACCGAGACGGAATTTATCATCATCGGAACTGACGATTTTATACACACGGTCGAGTTGTCTGTGCCGAATGCGTTGGAGGGAGATGGTCCTCACACAGTGACTTTTCCAACCATGGGACGGTATTGGAAGGTTATGATCAATCATTTTGACCAACCCATTATTGAGGGTGAACTCATCGTCACCTTTGCCAATTTTCGCAAAAACGTAGCAGGCACTTTTGCTCTGGATCTGGGAAAAGCCAGGAAAGTGACAGGCAAATTCGATCTTACACTCGATACCCCGAAGCAAAGTGACAGGCGAGTGCAGCCTTTATAGATAAAAACGTCAACTCGATTGCGCGGTGTCGTCCTCGGGCACGTCATCAAGAATGTCATCCTGCCCAGGCAGTTCAGTGATCACGCTGAAGTCCGATACTTCAACCGCGCCATTGCCGTAGCCCAGCAAATGAAAGGAGAAGGCTTTGCGCGGCTGCGGGTTTTCAAAGCTGAAATCCATCTCCAGCGGCTGATCCGCCGTGGCGACCATTTCTGCTGGCAGGCCCAGTTGCACGTCCTGTTCAAATTCCTTGGCCTTGAGCTGAATGTACGCCGCCTGCTGCGGATCGACCGAGCGCACGGTCAGGCGCACGCGGGTGTGCGAGCCTTTGGGCATTTCCAGGTATTGCGCGCCGATCAGGTTGTCGGCCCAGTCATCCTTGATCTGCGCTTGCAGAGGGATGATGTTGTTGCTGCCGAACTGGTAGCGATGATTGAGCGGTGTGCGCAGCAAGGACAGGTCCAGCGCATCGGCGCGCGCGGCGATTTGCCGGGCCGGGTGGCCGCTGTAGGTGCCTTTGTATGTGGCACTTTCGGCGATGAAGCCGGTGCTTTGGTAATAGCGGCAGCGGCGCGGCAGATCGCACTCGGAGAAGATGCCCTGACCGTTGTGGTAGCGCAGTTTGCCGTTGGTGAACGACATGATTTCTCGCCCCGAATCGTAGTCGCGAAACAGCGACCGCCCGCTCAGCGCAGTCGGCACCGGCAGGTCGAAATAGTCGAGGATCGAGGTGCTCAGATCGACGTGACCATAAACCCCGGCATTCAGGCGCGGCAGTTGCGCCTGCTCCGGTGCCAGCGTCAGGTTGAAACCCCACGAGGAGGCCAGCCGCACGCCGTCGATGCCATGGGATTCATCCGAGGTGATCACCACCAGTGTGTCCTTGAGAACGCCCTGGCGCTCCAGCCCTGAAAGAAACTGATCCAGCGCATCGTCGAGATAACCGACGGCAGCCTGCTTGGGCGTCTCATAACGCTGCAGATAATCCTCCGGTGCGGAGTAGGGCTGATGGGTGCCGACCGTCAGCAGGGTCAACATCCACGGCTGCTTTTGCTTTTTCAACTGGCCGACGTAATCCAGCGCACCTTCAAAAAACGCCTTGTCATCCTTGCCCCACGGGAACTCCAGATAGTTGCTGTTGCTGAACCATTCCAGGCCGTGGGTCGCATCGAAACCGATGTGCGGCATGATCTTGTCTTTGGCCATGAAGCGCAGGCCGGCGCCCTGCAAGTAATGAGTGCTGAAGCCGTGTTCGCGCAGCTGCGCCGGCAGGCAGGCCTGGTTGCGTTCGTTGAGGGTGAGCATTTCCACGCCTTTGGGCGTGCCGTTGTTGAGCTTGTCGTAGTCACCGCACAGCATGGCGTACAGACCGCGAATGGTCTGATGGGTGTGCAGCACGTAATCCGGAGTGTTCATGCCGCGCTCGGCCCAGCGGCTGAGGTTGGGCATCAAGTCTTGCTGGTAATGACTGCCGATCGCTTCGCGGTTGGCGCGGATGTAGGCGCCGGGAATGCCTTCCAGGGCAATGATCAACACATTGCGCGCCTGACCCGGCGCGGCGAGCAGCTTCTGGCCAATGAGATCGACGTCGGTGAGCCCGGCCATCGCCGGTGTCGGTTCTTCGACGTCGCCGTCCAGCCACTCCTCGGCCTGGATCTGTAGGTCGGCCACTTCGCTGGCGAGCAATTGATGCGGCAGGTTGTACAAACGCCAGGCATCGCCGTCATTCGGCCACAGGTTTTGCGCGCCCCAGTGGGCGGCGAACAACACGATCGGCGCGGCCCAGGCAGCGCGCGGCAATGCCGGACGAGCCAGGCCGCGACCCATAAATTGGGCCAGCAGCCAGAAAACCAACGCAACCAGCAAGGCAATGGCCAGGGCAGGGTGCGCGAGTCCGCCGCCAGTGGAGTTCTCGACGAACTGCGGGTCGATCAGATAGTGAATATCCGAAGGCGTCGGCAGGCGGCCGACGGCGCTGACCAATTCTGCCGTGGCGATCGCCAGCAGCGCCCAAAACACCAGCACCGGCAAGGCCAGCCACCACATACGGCGATGCAGCGCTACCACCAGCAGACTACCCACGGCCAGATCCGACAAAAAGCCCAGCGGTGTCGACCAGCCCAACGCTGCACGCAGGCACACCGGCACGATCATTACCAAAACGATTAGAGAAAGAAGGCGGGCATTCGGCCGCCGCAGCCAGTTGAAAAGAGCGCTCACAAAAAAGGCCTGCTTGTCATCAAAGGGTCAAAAAAGTGTGGGTGATGATATCAAGGGCAGGAAGGCTGATCGGCTTTTTAAAACCTGCGGCCGGCGATCCCCGAAACGGCGCGTGCCCATAGCGGGCGTGGGTTGTGGGGCGCAGTGCCATTTTTCCCGAGGGCAGTTTTTTGTTTCAGACTGTTGTAGGTTCATCCACTGCTCCTGAATCCAGCAGCAGACGTCAAATCGCTCAGTGCTATCGATATGCGATAAGGATATTTAATTTCTGTTTTTTATAGCTATAAAGTCAGGCCTTTCAGCCCACCCCCATGCTGCGAGGTTGTCATGGCCACACCGTTCAAACGTTCTGCGCTGACTCTGTTGGCCGCTACTCTGGCAGCGGGTGCGCTGTTCAGTAGCGGCGCCCAAGCCGAGGGTAAGATCAGCATCGCCCAGCAATTCGGCATTGGTTATCTAATCCTTGATGTCGTGCGCGATCAACAACTGATCGAGAAGCACGGCAAGGCTCAGGGGCTGGACATCAAGGTCGACTGGAACAGCATTTCTGGCGCCACGGCCATGAATGAGGCGCTGCTCACCGGAGCGCTGGACGTCGTCTCGGCCGGCGTGCCGCCTATGCTCACAGTGTGGGACCGCACCAAGGGCAAGCAGAACGTCAAAGCCATCGCCGCGCTGGGGTCGATGCCCAATTACCTGCTGACCAACAACCCGAACATCAAAACCCTCAAGGACTTCAGCGACAAGGACCGTATTGCCGTGCCGGCCGCAGGCGTAGGTTTTCAGTCGCGCACCCTGCAGATTGAAACCGCCAAGGAGTTCGGCGACGACCAGTTCAAGAAATTCGATAACATTTCAGTCAGCCTGCCGCACCCGGACGCCACCGCCGCGCTGATCGCCGGCGGCTCGGAAATCAATTCGCATTTCTCCAGCCCACCGTTTCAGTACCAGGCTCTGCAAAACCCGAACGTGCATAAAGTGCTGAGCTCCTACGACATCCTCGGCGGCCCGGCGACGTTCAACGTGCTCTACACCACGGAAAAATTCCACGACGAAAACCCGAAAACCTACAAGGCCTTCTACGACGCACTGGCCGAAGCCGAGCAGATCATCAAAGCCGACAAACCCGCCGCTGCCCAAGCCTACATCCGCGTCGAACAATCGAAACTGCCGCTGGCTCTGGTCGAGCAAATCGTCAAAGACCCGGAAATCGACTTCACCGTTGTGCCACAACGCACGTTTATCTATGCCGAAAAATTGCAGGAACTGGGTGTGTTGAAAAACAAGGCGGCGAGCTGGAAGGATTACTTCTTTGAAGAAGCGCATGGTGGTGCGGGGAGTTGAGGGATTGGGCATCACCCGGAACTACTGTAGGAGTGAGCTTGCTCGCGAAAGCGGAGTTTCAGCCACAGATGAGTTGACTGACCTGACGCCTTCGCGAGCAGGCTCGCTCCCACAGGTTTAGCGGCGTAAGCCTTCTTCCGGCCAATAAAAAACGGGGCGGCCCGATCATCGATCAGGCCGCCCCGTTTATGTGTCGGGCGAACAGTCTTTCCGTCAGCGATCAATGCATCTTGCTGTGATCGTGGCCGCCCATGTTGGTCAGCGCGCGAACCGGTGCTTTGACTTCGATGGTTTCTTTCTCGCCCTTGGTGTTTTCCACTGTCAGGGTCAGCGGCACGCTGTCGCCTTCCTTCAACTGACCATTCAGGCCCATCAGCATGACGTGGTAGCCGTTCGGGTCGAAGCTCACGGCTTTGCCGGCAGGCAGCTCAACGGACTTCACCGGGCCCATGGTCATCACATCGTTCTTCATGCTCATTTCATGAATCTGAACGTCCTTGGCCACTGGCGAGGCAACGCTGAGCAGCTTGCTGTCGCTGTCGGCAGTGACGGTCATGAACGCGCCGCTGGCGGACTGGGTCGGCACGGTGGCACGGACCCAGGCATCGTCGACTTTGGTCTGCGCCGACACCTGGAAGGCCAGGCCGAGCAGGGACAGTGCACATACGGTGCGTTTGAGGTGATTCAGAACGGGATGCATCAGCAGACCTCCATAACAGTAAGCAAATCTTCCGTGCACTCTTGGGCTGTCAGCGAAGTGGACAGGCCCAGGCGCAACTCACCACGCGAGTCGTAGACGTAGCTGGTGGACGTATGGGAGATGGTATAGGTGTCGCCGGCCGGGACTTTCTCGTAGAACACGTCGAATTCCTTGGCGGTGGCCTTGGTTTCCTCAAGTGTGCCGTACAGCGCGACGAAGCTCGGATCGAAGGCTTTGACGTAGGCGTCGAGGATCTGCGGCGTGTCGCGCTCAGGGTCGAGGGTGATGAACACCACTTGCAGACGGTCGCCGTCGCGGCCCATGAGTTTCTTGATCTGCGCGGCGCGGGCCAGGGTGGTGGGGCAAACGGCCGGGCATTGGGTGAAGCCGAAAAAGATCATCGGCATCATCCCGCGAAAGCTCGACAGCGACATGGTTTCGCCTTCGGGATTCTTCAGCTTGAAGGTGCGTCCGAGGATCTTGTCGCTCAGATCCTTGCCGTACTTGTACGACAGTTGGCCACGGGTATCGCAACCGGCGAGCAGGCCGAGCCCGAGCACGCCCATTCCCGCAAGTACCTTGCGGCGAGTCAACAAAGCCGTCATCTAATACCGCCTTTTGCAGCCCGCGAGTCGGCAGGACTGGCGGGGGGTTAACCGTAAAAGCGCCGCATGATAGCAAACTGAGGCTGATCGCCGGCTGCCGATCGCCGCGCGGTGCGGGATCGGACGACAAAAGGTGTAAGAAGAAATGACGAATAAGCGATGCGTTCGCCGCGACCAAACTTGATTTAAATAGTATGACGATTGGACGCGAGCGCAGAAACACGTACTCTTGCCGCTGCGCTGCAAAGACCAAAACAACAACAGGAGTCTGTAATGCAACCGATTCGTCTCGGCCTGGTGGGCTACGGCAAGATCGCCCAGGATCAACACGTTCCCGCCATCCTCGCCAACCCGGCGTTCCAGTTGGTGGCGGTCGCCACCCAGGGCAAACCTTGCGCCGGGGTGGAAAACTTCCAGTCGCTGGGCGAGCTGCTCGAGAACGGCCCGACTGTCGACGCAATTGCGTTCTGCACGCCGCCACAGGGGCGCTTCGCACTGGTGCAACAGGCGTTGGCGGCCGGCAAGCACGTGCTGGTGGAAAAACCGCCCTGTGCGACATTGGGCGAGGCTATGGCCCTGGTCGATCAAGTCGCCGATCAAGGCGTCAGCGCTTTGTTCGCCTGGCATTCACGCTACGCACCGGGCATCGCCGCCGCCCGCGACTGGCTGGCCAGCCGCACCCTGCAAAGCGTACAGATTGACTGGAAGGAAGACGTGCGCAAGTGGCATCCGGGTCAGGCATGGATCTGGCAACCGGGCGGCCTCGGCGTCTTCGACCCGGGCATCAACGCCTTGTCGATCATCACCCACCTGCTGACGCTGCCGCTGTTCGTCGAAGCCGCCGAACTGCGCGTGCCGAGCAACTGCCAGTCGCCGATTGCCGCCTCTATCAAAATGTCCGATGCGCGTCGGCTCGACGTGCGCGCCGAGTTCGACTTCGACCATGGCCACGACGAACTGTGGAGCATCGAAATTCGCTGCGTCGAAGGCGTCCTGCGTCTGGACAATGGCGGCGCCGTGCTGAGCATCGACGGCGTGCGCCAAAGCGTCTCGGAGGAGGGCGAGTACGCAGCGGTCTACCGCCACTTCCAGCAACTGATCGGCGACAAGGCCAGCGACCTGGATCTGCAACCGTTGCGCCTGGTGGCGGACAGTTTCTTTGTCGGCAGCCGGGCGTTGGTTGAGCCGTTTTACGATTGAAGTGGATTGTCCGGTTTGAGTGG
Organism: Pseudomonas sp. LW8; assembly: GCF_041956865.1. Classification (NCBI taxonomy): domain Bacteria; kingdom Pseudomonadati; phylum Pseudomonadota; class Gammaproteobacteria; order Pseudomonadales; family Pseudomonadaceae; genus Pseudomonas; species Pseudomonas sp. LW8. Next base: position 2,164,481 of record NZ_CP168138.1, read on the forward strand.
ACGGTGAAACCCTTTTCAAGCGATTTATCCCTTTGCTGTGCGTCAGTAATCTGTACCCAACTTGAACGCAACAACAAAACTCCAAACTTGAAAAGGGACGCACACCATGACCACTCCAACCTACAACCGCCTGAACAAAGACGACGCTATCGTGCTGCTGGTTGACCACCAGACCGGTCTGATCTCGCTGGTGCAGGACTTCTCGCCGAACGAGTTCAAGAACAACGTGCTGGCGCTGGCGGATCTGGCCAAGTTCTTTGAACTGCCAACCATCCTCACCACCAGCTTCGAACAAGGCCCGAACGGCCCGCTGGTACCGGAGCTGAAAGAGATGTTCCCGGACGCGCCGTACATCGCTCGCCCGGGTCAGATCAACGCTTGGGACAATGAAGATTTCGTCAAGGCGATCAAGGCCACCGGGCGCAAGCAGATCATCATTGCCGGTGTCGTAACGGATGTCTGTGTAGCGTTCCCGACCCTGTCGGCGCTGGCGGAAGGTTTTGATGTGTTTGTGGTGACTGATGCGTCCGGCACCTTCAACACCACTGTTCAGCAAGCCGCGTGGAGCCGCATGACTCAGGCTGGCGCGCAGATGATGAACTGGTTCTCTGTAGCCTGTGAGCTGCACCGCGACTGGCGCAACGACATCGAAGGTCTGGGCAATCTGCTGTCGCAGCGGATTCCCAACTACCGCAACCTGATGAACAGCTACTCGGCGCTGACGCAGCAGAAATAAGCCTCCTACACAATGCAAAAGCCTGCTTTAAACAGCAGGTTTTTTGCGCTCAGGGCCGGCCGGCGAGTCACCGTTCGTCCATTGCCGGGCACTTGTCACGCGCCGGCATTTCACACGTTCAGGTACCTATCGCTGAATCACATCGGAGACCGACATGGACATTGATGAAAACGCACCGGGCAACCAGTCGCAACAAGCCGTGACGCGCACCACCGACAACGAGACGGGGCACGATCCCAAGCGGGAAAATCCCGAGGTGCCTTTGCCGCCGGACGATGAGGCACCGGTCGAGGAAGATATGTCAGATGTGGATGCGGCCAACTCGGTGTCAACCGAACATCCGCCGTCACGCTGATCGAGCGATTTAATCGATGCCTCCCACTCTGGAATTAGAGTGAGAGGCTCTCCCGCGCACCCTGATGCAGTTCAGTCACCGACATCGTGAAAACCAGTTTCAACCGCCCAGGATTGGAATATCCGTGCGCTAAATCCCCGGTGGGAGCGAGCCTGCTCGCGAAGACGGCGGCACATTCAACATCTTCCGACTGACCCAGCGCATTCGCGAGCAGGCTCGCTCCCACAATGTTCCGTGTTGACCATTGATTTGATTGCGCCACAAAACCCTGTGGGAGCGGGCTTGCCCGCGAAGGCGGCGGCACATCCAGCATCTTTGCCGACTGACCCAGCGCTTTCGCGAGCAGGCTCGCTCCCACAATGTTCCGTGTTGACCATTGATTTGGTTGCGCCACAAAACCCTGTGGGAGCGGGCTTGCTCGCGAAGGCGGCCGCACATTCAGCATTTTCATTGACTGGTCTACCGCTATCGCGAGCAGGCTCACTCCTACAGTTGATTGTGATTCATCTGGTCTCAGTAAGGGCTCGCGGTCGGGCGCACGATCAGTTCGCTGACGTCGACATCCGCCGGTTGTTCGACGGCATACGCAATCGCGCGGGCGATGGCTTCGGCGGGGATGGCGATCTTGCGGAATGACTTCATCTCGGCGCGGCCGCCTTCATCGGAAATGCTCTCGGCCAGTTCCGATTCGGTCACGCCCGGTGCGATGACGGTGACGCGGATATCGCCGCCCACTTCCTGGCGCAAGCCTTCGGAAATCGCCCGTACGGCGTATTTGGTCGCGCAGTACACCGCCGCAGTAGGGCTGACCGCGTAAGCGCCGATCGAGGCGATGTTGATGATCTGCCCGGCGCGCTGGCGCTGCATCAAGGGCAGGCTGGCGGCGATGCCGTGGAGTACGCCACGGATGTTGACGTCGATCATGCGGTTCCACTCATCGACCTTCAGCGCGTCCAGCCGCGACAACGGCATGACCCCGGCGTTGTTGACCAGCACATCGACGCGGCCGTAATGCTCGACGGCAAAATCGACGAAGCGCTGCACATCCTGCTGATCGGTGACGTCCAGTGCGCGGAACTGCGCGTGGCCACCGGCGCTATTGATCTCTTCGGCAATGACTGCCAGACGCTCGGTGCGCCGTGCACCCAACACCACTTTGGCGCCACGTTCGGCGAGCAGGCGTGCGGTGGCTTCGCCGATGCCGCTGCTGGCGCCGGTAATCACGATCACTTTGTCTTGAATGTTCAGCATGATGTCGTCCTCTTCTGTGTGCCCGTGAGTGGGCTTGGAAGAAGATTAAGTGCGGGGGCTCATGGGCTATTAATCGATTCCTCCACGGGATTTGCCCAATTCTGCTGCATCGCTTTTCGACAGATTTCAGGCCCCGCGTGGCGCATCGCGGTAGGCACTTGGGGTGACGCCGACTTCACGGCGGAACACCTGGGAAAAGTGGCTGGGGCTGGAGTAGCCAACCTCCAGGCCGATGTCGATCACGCTGTGGGCGGTTTCCAGCAACAGATGACGCGCGCGGCTCATGCGCAGGCGGATGAAGTATTGCGAGGGCGATAAACCGGTGGCGCGCTTGAAGGTGCGGCTGAAGTGGTAGTCGCTCAGCCCGGCGATGGCGGCCAGATGACTGAGGCTGAAATCCTCCGCCAGATTCGCATTCATGGCTTCGATCACCCGGCGCAGTTTGTAGGCGGGCAGGGCGTTGTCGCGGCGCGGGTTGCTGTCGGGGTCGAGGTAATGACGCAGCAGATGGATCGCCAACGCCTGAGCCAGGCTGTGCACCAGCAGTGCGCTGGGTTGGCGCTGTTCGGTCAGTTCGATGCGCAGTTGCTCAAGGATGAAGCTGACCTGCTCGTCACGCGCACCGGACACATCGACAAACGTCACTGCACCGGCCTGTTCGCCGAACGCTTCGCGCGCCGCTTGTTCGATCAGGCCCAGACCGAGGTAGAGGTGCATGACTTCGAATACCTCACAGCCTTCGGTCTGCCAGCGCATTTCATAAGGTTCGCGGGTGTTGGTCAGGAAGAAGTCGCCCGCCGTGACCTGGCTCGCCTGCCATTCTCCACCCAACGAACGTTCTTCGACCCGGGCAGTGCCGGCCAATACCAGCACCAGCAGCGGTTCGGCCACGCATGGCACGCGGATCGGCTCAAGCAGAGTCTGATGGCGGAACAATTGCACCACTGCATCCTTGATCTGCGGCCGCGGCGTGGTCGTTTCCGCAATACCGGGCAGATGCTCCGGCATGGCTTCGGCGGCGATGCGCGCTGGCTGGCTGATTGTCGGTGTAGCGGGGCTGGAAGAGGGCACAGGACGCTCCATGAAAAGCTTCGGCTGCGAATGATTTTGAAGGTTAGGGCGGGCGAACGAGAAACTCCAGCGCAAAACTCCGACAGTCCCGGCAATCGCCCGAAAGCCCGGCGGCGGCCAGTGCGCGACAGTGAAGCCGTGTTCACGACCGCGCCATCAGGCGCAACACCGATTCGCTATCGAGGAGTTAAAACCATGACTGATTTCAACCACAACCTGCCCCAAGAAGTCGCCGGTAAAGTTGCACTGGTCACTGGCGCGGCCAGTGGTATCGGCAAAGCGATTGCGCTGATGCTGCACGCTCGCGGCGCCAAGGTGATTGCCGAAGACCTCAACCCGGCTGTCGAAGAACTGGCTCGTCCCGATCTGGTGCCGCTGGTGGCGGACATCACCGAGGACGGCGCCGCCGAACGCGCAGTAGGCCTTGCCGTCGAGCAGTTCGGGCGCCTGGATATTCTGGTCAACAACGCCGGGATCATCATCAACAAAGCCGTGATCGACATGAGCCGCGACGACTGGGAAAAGATCCAGGCAGTGAATGCCACGGCAGCCTTCCTGCACTGTCGCGAAGCGGTGAAAGCGATGATCCCGAACAAGTCCGGTGCAATCGTCAATATCGCCTCCTATGCCTCGTACTTTGCCTTCCCGACCATCGCCGCCTACACCGCTTCCAAAGGTGCGCTGGCACAACTGACCCGCACGCTGGCCCTGGAAGTCATCGAGCACGGCATTCGCGTCAACGCGATCGGCGTCGGCGATGTGGTGACCAATATTCTCAACGATGTGGTCGAGGACGGCCCGGGCTTCCTCGCGCAGCACGGCGAAGCAGCGCCAATCGGTCGGGCGGCGCAGCCGGAAGAGATCGCCGAGATCGTGACCTTTCTGGCCTCCGACCGCGCCAGTTTCATGGTCGGCTCGGTAGTCATGGCCGATGGCGGCATGACGGTAACGGCAGGCTGATAGCAGTGCGGCAAACCATGGGCACGTCAGATGATGTGCCCATGGTTTACCCCGATCTGACCGACGCAGAATCAGGCAAATCTGCAGCATCTTTGATCTAGTCGCCGCTGGGTAAAACTGGCTAATCTTCCTTCGCAGTTGACCCACCTTCGTCTGCTTTCGAGGCCCTTTGCATGGATAACCACGACGCTTCCATCCTCCACGACACGGCGGTGTATCGCGCCGAGCTGGTGCGCTTGCTGACCCAGCGCTTTGATGCGCCGGGCACCTACGAAACCGCGATTGCGCCACTGCACGTGATCCGTCTCGATGGGCCGTCCGAGCTGATCCATGTCGTGCACCGCCCGGCGCTGTGCCTGATCGTGCAGGGGCGCAAGGAAGTCGGGCTGGGTGACGAACGCTTCCTCTACGACCCGCTGAATTACCTGGTGGTGTCAGTGACGTTGCCGGTGTCGGGACGGGTGATCGAAGCCTCGCCCGAGGCGCCGTATTTTTGCGTACGGCTGGATTTCGATCCGGCACAACTGACGCAACTGATTGCCGAGTCGCCGCTGACCGGCATGCCGCAGGAAACCGGACGCGGGATGTTTCTCGACAAGATCGACGTGACATTGCTCGACACCATGCTGCGTCTGGTGCGCCTGCTGGATAATCCGCGCGACATCGGCATGCTCGCGCCGATGGCGTTGCGCGAGCTGTATTACCGCCTGCTGCGCGGCCAGCACGGGCATCTGCTGTATGAAATCGCCGTCAACGATTCGCAGACCCATCGGGTCACGCGGGCCATCGACTGGCTGAACAAGAATTTCACTGAACCGCTGCGCATCGACGCGCTGGCGCAGGTGGCCAATCTGAGCAATTCGGCGCTGCATCACCGCTTCAAAGCCGTCACCGCCATGAGCCCGCTGCAATATCAAAAACAGCTGCGCCTGCAAGAGGCGCGGCGGCTGATCATCAATGAAGGGCTGGACGTCTCGAGCGCCTGCTACCGCGTCGGCTACGAAAGCGCCTCGCAGTTCAGTCGCGAGTACAACCGCCAGTTCGGCTGCCCGCCGTCCAAGGAGCTCAGCCGCCTGCGTCAGACCGGCTGATTACCTCGGGAGTCCCGCCCATTCCTCACGAAACCCCAACAGAAAATCCACAAACGCCCGCACCCGTTGCGGCACATAGCGGCCGTGCGGGTAGAGCAGGGTGTAGGGGCGCGAACGTCCGGCGTACGGCTGCAGCACTTCAATCAGGCGGCCATCGGCAAGTTCCTGCTCGACGATGAAACGGTAAGTCTGAAACAGCCCGGCGCCGTGCTTGGCCAGCGTCACACCGCCGAGCACATCGTCGGAACAGGAATAGCCACCGTCGGAAATCACTTCCAGGTCCCGGCCGTTTTCCTGAAACAGCCAGGAAATCCGCCGCCCGCTGCTGGGCAATTCGAACTGGATGCATTCATGCGCAATGAGATCGTCGAGGGTCTGCGGCGTGCCGGCTCTATGCAGATATTCGGGGGCGGCGACCACCACCAGGGCGGCGTCTTCCAGCAGGCGCGCGATCAGGGTCGAGTCCGGTTGCGCGCGCACGCGTATCGCCAGGTCGTAGCCTTCATCGACGAAGTCGATATTGCGATTGCCCAAGTGCACGTCGACCGTGACCTCGGGGTACAACGCGCGAAATTTCGGCAGCAGCGGCAGGATGCGGTGATGCCCGTAGGTGGTTGGCAGGCTGATGCGCAGTCGACCCGATGGCGAAGTCTGCGCGCCCATGACTTCCTGCTGCGCTTCGACCAGTTGCGTCAGGGCCTGGCTGCATTGTTCGAAGAAGCTTCGGCCGGCGTCGGTGAGGCGGATGCTGCGGGTGGTGCGGGCGAACAGTCGCGAACCCAGGCGTTGCTCCAGACGCAGAATCGACCGGCTCACCGCAGCGGGCGTGACCCCGGCCAGTTGCGCAGCGGCGGTGAAGCTGCCGGCTTCGGCGGCCAGGCAGAACAGTTCGATACTGCCTAACTGCAAATCTTCAAAATGGCGTTTCATTGTGGCTCGCACCGAGGATCGACGGACGTTCATCCTCTGTGTACCACAACCAACGACGCCGCCGGTATCCACCGGCGGCGTTGCAGGGTTTCGATCAATGGCCAGCGCTCTGGCCACCGTCGACATGCAGGATCTCGCCAGTGACGAAATTTGCCCCGTCGAGGTAGAGGATCGCTTGCACGATGTCGTCGATTTCCCCCATGTGGCCGACCGGGTGCAGGCTGCCCAGCGCCTGATGGGTTTCCTCGGCGTGCATCGGCGTTTTGATGATGCCCGGCGATACCGCGTTGACCCGAATGCCACGCTTGGCGTACTCGATCGCCAGGGATTTGGTCGCGGCGTTGATGCCGCCCTTGGTCAGCGACGCCAATACCGAAGGCACGCCGTCGATTGCATGATCGACCAGGCTGGTGGTCACGCTGACGACGTGGCCGTTGCCGTGTTTTTCCATCTCGGCGATGGCCAGTTGCGAGATGTAGAAGAAGCCGCTCATGTTGGTCGCCACGACCTGGGCATAGTCCGCCTGGCTGTAAGCGGTGAACGGCTTGGCCAGAAAGATCCCGGCATTGTTGACCAGCGTATCGACGCGACCGAAGCGGGCGACGGCGGCGCGAATCACGCGCTCGGCGGTTTGCGGATCGGCAATGTCGCCGGCGACGGTCAGCACATCCGGGTCACTCGACTCTTTGATCGAGCGCGAGGTTGCGACCACTTGATGGCCAAGGGCGCGAAAGCCTTCGACCAGACCTGCACCAATGCCTTGCGAGGCGCCGGTGATGACAACTACTTTTTTCGATGTGCTCATGATGATTTCCTCTGTCGCTGGCCCGTCAGGATGGCGGGTGGCTGTTGGAGAGGACTTTAGGAAGTTGCGAGGAGTTGATAAATGGGGGCTGAGGTACATCATTTGTACTTCGGTGTATCAAATCAGAACGGCCTGCACGCGTTTTTGTAGGAGGCAGCTTTCGATTGTCCCGTTTGAGTGGACGGTGAAACGCTTTTCAGCCGATTTATCCCTTTGCTGTGCGTCAGTAATCTGTACCCAACTTGAACGCAACAACAAAACTCCAAACTTGAAAAGGGACGCACACCATGACCACTCCAACCTACAACCGCCTGAACAAAGACGACGCTATCGTGCTGCTGGTTGACCACCAGACCGGTCTGATCTCGCTGGTGCAGGACTTCTCGCCGAACGAGTTCAAGAACAACGTGCTGGCGCTGGCGGATCTGGCCAAGTTCTTTGACCTGCCAACCATCCTCACCACCAGCTTCGAACAAGGCCCGAACGGCCCGCTGGTGCCGGAGCTGAAAGAGATGTTCCCGGACGCGCCATACATCGCTCGTCCAGGCCAGATCAACGCCTGGGACAACGAGGACTTCGTCAAGGCGATCAAGGCCACCGGGCGCAAGCAGATCATCATTGCCGGTGTGGTAACGGATGTGTGCGTAGCGTTCCCGACCCTGTCGGCACTGGCGGAAGGTTTTGATGTGTTCGTGGTCACCGATGCGTCCGGCACCTTCAACACCACTGTTCAGCAAGCCGCATGGAGCCGCATGACTCAGGCTGGCGCGCAGATGATGAACTGGTTCTCTGTAGCCTGTGAGCTGCACCGCGACTGGCGCAACGACATCGAAGGCTTGGGCAATCTGCTGTCGCAGCGCATCCCCAACTACCGCAACCTGATGAACAGCTACTCGGCGCTGACGCAGCAGAAGTAAGTTCACCACCCACGAAAAAGCCTGCTTTTAACAGCAGGCTTTTTGTTTTTCCGACGGCTGCGGCCAACTTGGTTGCTCTGTAGCTTGACCCACCGCTTTCGCGAGCAGGCTCGCTCCCACAGTGGACCGTGTTCCCTCAGGAGAAATGCAATTTCCTGTGGGAGCGAGCCTGCTCGCGAAGACGGCGGCACAGTCACCCGAGCAATTCACTGATCCACTGCATCTCTTGCTTCAGCGCAAGAATTTTGTCCTCCGGCAACGTCTGTTGCGCTCTCGTAAACTGCCCCAACGTCTTTTGCCGCTGCTTCAGCCTGCGTTGCCATTTGTGCAGAAATGCCGAGCCGCGCGCCTGCAGATGCAGCGGTCCGAAAAACAGTTCCCTGGCATCGTAAGTCACCGGATCAGAACCGCGCTCGGCAACGATAATTTCGTAGTCGAAGCGATTCTCGTGCAGCACCTCTTCACAGACGATGCGGTAGCCGTTATCCATCAACCACTGCCGCAGCGCTTGCTCGCCGCCGTTGGGTTGCAGGATCAAGCGTTCGTGGCCGCTGAGATGGGCTTTACCACTGTCGAAAATATCGCGAATGGTTTCGCCGCCCATGCCGCACAGGGTGATGGCGCTGATGGCGTCGTCAGGTTTGATTGCCGTCAGACCATCGGCCAGGCGCACGCTGATCTGGCCGAGCAGGTCGTTGTCATTGACAGTGCGTTGCGCCGCGTGGAACGGCGTCAACGCGACCTCGCCAGCGACCGCTGCTGTTATCAGGCCCCGGCGCAGCAAGGCCACCGGCAGGTAAGCATGATCGGAGCCGATATCGGCCAGTCTAGCGCCAAGCGGCACATGGGCGGCGACGCGCTCAAGACGCATGGACAATGTTTGTTGGTTCAACGCAAACCCCTGTTCACCCTGCGGTGGAAAAAAGGGGTGCGACTCTGGCGAGCAACGCTGGCGCTGTCAATTACGCGATGGAATTACTCGAACCATCGGCAGCACGGCGCTGCCGATGGGGGATTGCGCTTAGCCGGCGAGCGTTGCGTTGTCGATGACGAAGCGGTATTTCACGTCGCCCTTGAGCATGCGCTCGTAGGACTCGTTGATCTGATCGGCGCGGATCAACTCGATGTCGGAGACGATGCCGTGCTCGGCGCAGAAATCCAGCATTTCCTGGGTTTCAGGGATGCCGCCGATCATTGAGCCGGCAATGGTGCGCCGCTTGGTGATCAGGTTGAACACGTTCGGCGACGGATGCGGCGAGGCAGGCGCACCGACCAGGGTCAACGCGCCGTCGCGCTTGAGCAGGAGGAGGAAGGCGTCGAGATCGTGCGGGGCTGCGACGGTATTGAGGATGAAGTCGAAGCTCTTGGTGTGCGCCGCCATTTCCTCGGCATTGCGCGACACCACCACTTCGTCCGCGCCCAGTGCCTTGGCCGCTTCACGCTTGGATTCGGAGGTGGTGAACGCCACCACGTGGGCGCCCATGGCGTGGGCCAGTTTGATGCCCATGTGACCCAGGCCGCCGATGCCGACCACGCCGACTTTCTTGCCGGGGCCAGCGTGCCACTGACGCAGCGGCGAGTAGGTGGTAATGCCGGCGCAGAGCAGCGGCGCGACGGCGGCCAGTTGCGCCTCGGGATGACGGATGCGCAACACATAGCGTTCGTGCACGACGATGTTTTGCGAGTAACCACCGAGGGTCCAGCCCGGTGCGTCCGGGGTCGGGAAATTGTAGGTGCCGATCATGCCGTCGCAGTAATTTTCCAGGCCGGATTCGCAGTCATCGCAGTGCTGGCAGCTGTCGACGATGCAACCGACACCGACCAGATCGCCGACCTTGTAGTCCTTGACGTGATCGCCGACCGCCGAGACGCGGCCGACGATTTCGTGGCCGGGGACGCAAGGGAATTGCGTGCCGGCCCATTCGGCGCGCACCTGATGCAGGTCGGAATGGCAGACGCCGCAGAAGGCGATATCGATCTGTACGTCGTGCGCGGCTGGCGCACGGCGTTTGATCTGCATGGGCTCAAGGGGTTTGTCGCCAGCGTGGGCGCCGTAGGCTTGTACGAGCATGTGAGCATCCTCCATGGGGTTGTCGGACGCCTATTGTTGCGCGTGGGGGCGCGAACGAAATAGTGCATTTCTGTGAAATGCTTGCCTGATTCTGCCGTCCGCTGCAAAGACAAAAGGCAACCGTAGAGACGGCTGCCTTTCGAGGCTCAACGCGGATTGGGCTGATCGTCCATCTCGGCGTTATCGGTTTCCTGACGTACGCGCTCCGGATCCAGCCCGGTACTGTCATCGTCGAGCGGGATTTCGCCTTCGTTGTCGGGCAGTTCGTCGATGCCGCGTTCCTTCATCGGATCGACCTCGGTACGCCCCGGACTCAGCGGGTCGGGCGTGGTTGGGAGCGGATCGTCACCTTGCTTGCCTTGATCGTTATTCATCTCACACCTCGTCATGGCCGTTTTCTACGGCTTGTGCAGATTGGAGGTGCGGGCGATTTTCGCCGTTCGATTTTTTTGCCTGCCTTCGGTCGCCTCGCAAAAAAGCGGAATTTCTCCGACGCGCGCGGCTCCATAAACCAACAGCCAGAGGCGAGGACGCAATGATGAGCAGCTCATTCAAAGTCGGCGACGCGGTGCGCTGGAATTCCGAGGCGGGCGAGATTCACGGCAAAGTGGTCAAGGTGCACACCCGCGACACCGAGTTCATGGGCCGCCACCGGCCAGCCTCGAAAGACGCGCCGCAATACGAGGTCAAGAGCGACAAGACCGGCCACTTGGCCATGCATCACGGCGACGCGCTGAAGCACGCTTAGAAACGTGCCAGTCGGTAGGCATCGACATTTGGCAACGCGAGAGCGGCGCCTGAGACCATCTGCCCGATCAATTCCGCCGTCACCGCCGCCTGCGTCAGGCCCAGATGCTGATGACCGAAGGCAAGCAAGACCTTGCCGGCGCAAACCTGATCAATCACTGGCAGCGAATCCGGCAGCGACGGGCGAAAGCCCATCCACGGTGTGGCGCCATCAGCGTTCAGGTCCTTGCGAAACAGGCCTTGGCTCAGGCGCTGCAACTGCCAGGCGCGCGCCATGTTCGCTGGCCGCTCCAATCCGGCGAATTCGACCGTGCCGGCCAGGCGCAGCCCATCGCGCATCGGCGTCATGATGAATTTGCGTTCCAGCGAGGTGACGGGGAAGGGCAGGCGATCATGCTCGTTGGGCAGCATCAGGTGATAGCCACGTTCGGTGTCCAACGGTACTTGCTTGCCAGTCAGCGCGGCGGTGAGTTTCGCCGAATGCGCACCGCAGGCCAGTAACAAGCGGCTGGCCGTTACGCCGCCATTGCCGGTCATCAACAAGACACCGTTTTCCTGCACGTAGCCGCCCTGAACCTGCTGTTTGAGAAAACTCACGCCGCTGCTGCGAGCCGACTCGACCAGCGCACACACCACGCGATAAGGGTCAAGGAAATGCCCGGTTCGCGGGAAAAACAGTCCGCCCTGAATTTGCTCGCTGAGCTGCGGCGCCGTTTCGCGGATCGCCCCCGCTTGCCAATAGTCCAGCGGCACCTGCTGCTGATGCAGTCGCGCCTGCAAGGCTTCGATGGCCTGCCGGGATTCAGGTTTTTCGAAGACCAGTAACGAGCCGTCAACCTTGAGCAGATCGGTGCGCTGGATATCGCTGAGCAAGCGCTGCCACGCGTCTAGGCTGCTTTCGTTGAGCGCGCGCAAGCCGGCGACGGTTTTCTGAAAAGGCTCAGGCCGCAGATTCAGCAACAAGCGGGTGAACCACGGCAGGGCGCGCGGCAGGTATTTCCAGTCCAGACGCAGCGGCCCCATCGGGTCCATCAGCATGGCCGGCAAACGCTTGAGGATCGAAACATCAGCAATCGGAAACACCTGCTCGGTGGCCAGATGCCCGGCATTGCCGAATGAAGCGCCGTGCCCCGGTTCCTGCTGATCGATGACCACCACACGCAAACCCTGGCGGGCCAGGCGCAGTGCGCAAGCGACGCCGATGATCCCCGCGCCGACCACCGCGATGTCGTGCGAAGGGTTATTCGCCATGGTGTGTCGCTTCCCGTTGGCCATCGAGCAAGCGCCGAAGGTTTAGCGGATTGGTCTGTTGCAGCGCCGTCGGCAGCAGGCTGTCGGGGAAATCCTGATAGCACACCGGCCGCAGGAAACGCAGGATCGCCGCAGTGCCCACCGAGGTGCTGCGCGCATCCGAGGTTGCCGGGTAAGGCCCGCCATGCACCATTGCATCGCAGACTTCCACGCCGGTCGGCCAGCCATTGACCAGCAAGCGCCCGGCCTTGCGCTCGAGGGTTGGCAGCAACGCGCGCGCCAAAGCAAGGTCCGCGTCATCCATGTGCAATGTCGCGGTCAGTTGACCTTCGAGATGGGCGCAGACTTGACGGATTTCTTCGTCACTGCTGCATTGCACGATCAGCGATGTCGCGCCGAACACCTCAGCCTGCAAACGCTGATCGGCGAGGAAATCCGCCGCATCGGTGCTGAAGACATGCGTCTGACACTGATTCGGACCGCTGCCCGGTTTGCCAACCGCCACCGCGCGCGTGTGGGGATTGTCTTGCAGAGCAGTCACGCCTGCTTGATAGGCGCCGAAGATGCCGGGCGTGAGCATGGTTTGCGCCGCGCTGCGCGGGATCAGTTCCGCTATCGCGCCGAGAAACCCGTCGAGCGCCGGGCCTTTGCGGGCAATCAACAATCCCGGGTTGGTGCAGAACTGCCCGGCGCCCAGTGTCAGCGACGCGACAAATCCTTCGGCCAACGCCTGCGCCCGATTTTCCAGCGCGGCAGGAAACAGCACTACCGGGTTGATCGAGCTCATTTCCGCATACACCGGAATCGGCTCCGGCCGCACTTGCGCGGCTTTCATCAAGGCCAGTCCACCAGCCCGCGAGCCGGTGAAACCAGCGGCTTTGATGCGCCAATCACTGACCAATGCCATGCCGACTTCGTACCCCGAATCGAACAACAAGGAAAACACGCCTTCGGGCAGAGCGCAGGCCCTGACCGCTTGCGCCACTGCGCGGCCGACCAGTTCGCTGGTGCCGGGATGCGCGCTGTGCGCCTTGACGATCACCGGGCAACCAGCCGCCAATGCCGCAGCGGTGTCGCCACCGGCCACGGAAAATGCCAGGGGAAAGTTGCTCGCACCAAACACCGCGACCGGCCCCAGGGCAATCTGCCGCTGGCGCAGGTCGGAGCGCGGCAGTGGCTGGCGTTGCGGTTGCGCACTGTCGACGCGCACATCCAGCCATTCACCCGCGCGCACCGTACGGGCGAACAGGCGCAATTGCGAGCAGGTGCGGCCACGCTCGCCTTGAAGGCGTGCAGGCGGCAGACCAGTTTCGGCGTGGGCGCGTTCGATCAGTTCATCGCCAAGGTTTTCGATGTGCTCGGCAATGCTTTCGAGAAATGCCGCACGGCTGCTCAGGCTGGTTTCGCGATATTCGTCTTGTGCTGCCCAGGCCAGGGCGCAGGCCTGTTCCACCTGTTCGGCTGACGCCCCGGCATACTGCGGTTCAAGTGCCTGGCTGGTCGCCGGATCGATCCCGTGAATGGCCGGACGATGGCCCGTCACGGGTTGTTGGCCGATCAGCATGTTGCCCGTCAGAGTCATGGTGTCTTCCTGTGAAATGAGCGAGGCCTGCCGCGAATCGTGATGACTCGCAGCAGGTGGTGGTCAGGCGAAATTCTGTTCGGCAGACCAGTTTTCATACCAGTGACGGAACAGCGAATACTGCTTCTCGGCATAGCGCCGTTGCGAGTCGCTCAGCGCATCGGTTTCGTTGAAGTGCAGGGTGTATTCCTTGTCGCCGTTGAGCACCATCAAGTGCTTGTAATACAGCACCAGATCACAGCCTTCGTCGAACGATGACAGCACTGCCAATGCCGATTCCAGCTCCCGCGCCTGACGTCGGGCCTTGGCATCGCCTTGCGCGGCCTGCTTGCTCAGCGCGACCAGTTGCAGCACTTCGCGAGGAAGGGCGTTGCCGATACCGGTGATGGCGCCGGTAGCGTTGCAGTTGACGAAACCGTGCACCACTTGCGTGTCGACACCGACCATCAGGGTCACGTCATCGTCCTTGGAGGTGATGTTCTCAGCCGCGTAGCGCAGGTCTGCGCCCCCACCAAATTCCTTGAAGCCGATCAGGTTCGGGTATTCGCGACGCAGTTCGAAAAACAGATCGGCGCGGGTGGCGAAGCCGTAGTAAGGGCTGTTGTAAATCACCGCCGGCAAGTTCGGTGCGGCTTGCAGGATGGCAGCGAAGTGGGCCTTTTGCGCCGTCGCCGAAGCACCACGGGACAGCACGCGCGGAATGACCATCAAGCCTTGCGCGCCGACTTTCGCCGCATGCGCTGCGTGGGAAACCGCTTCACGGGTATTCACCGCACCAGTGCCGACGATGGTCGGCACCCCGGCGGCGACCAGGCGCGCCACACCTTCCTGACGCTCGGCTTCAGTCAGCAGCGGCCAGTCGCCCATCGAGCCGCAATAGACCACGGCGCTCATGCCGATATCAATCAGCTCGCGCCCCTTGCTCACCAGCGCATCGAAGTCCGGTTTGCGCTGGGCGGTGCACGGGGTCATCAGGGCCGGCATGCAACCGGTGAAGATGTTGTCGCTCATGGTTCAACTCCTTGGCATTTCGTTTGATTCGAAGTGAAAAATCGGCGTGGCGGCTCAGATGCCCCACGCGAACGGGTCGCTGTCGTCGATCAGCAAGGTGCTGTCGGCGGTCATGTAGGCGCGGCCGGTGATGAACGGGCGAATGCGTTCACCTTCCCATTCGAAGCGGCCTTCGAACTGGCTGCCGGTGATGCTCGCCTGGATCCACGGTGCGCCCGGTTGCAGCTTGTCGTCGGCTGCCAGGCAGGCAAGTTTGGCGCTGGTGCCGGTGCCGCACGGTGAGCGGTCATAGGCTTTGCCGGGGCACATGACGAAGTTGCGGCTGTCGGCCTGATCGTCATCGGCGAACAATTCGATGTGGTCGATGACCGCACTGTCTTCGCCGAAGATGCCCTGATCTTCCAGCGCCTTGAGCATCGCCCAGGTGTACGCCGTCAGGTGTTCGACGTTGTCCATGGTCAGGGTCTGGCCATGCTCGGAAACCAGAAAAAACCAGTTGCCGCCATAGGCGATATCGCCGACCACGCGGCCAAAACCGGGTACGTCCACCGACACCTGTTTGCGATAACGGTAAGCGGGCACGTTGCCCAGAGTGACCGAGCCATCGTCGTGCAGCGTCGCGCTGACTTGCCCCACCGGTGTGTCGATCTTGTGCACGCCCGGCTGGATTTTCCCCAGATGCTGTAACGAATTGATCAGGCCGATGGTGCCGTGGCCGCACATGCCCAGGTAGCCGGCGTTGTTGAAGAAGATCACCCCGCAGGTGGCATCAGGCGAGACCGGCGGGCAATACAGCGCGCCGACCAGCACATCGTTGCCGCGTGGCTCGAGCAGACAGGCGCGCCGCCACTGGTCATGCTGGTTGCGCAAGGCATCGCGTTTCTCGGCCATGCTGTTGCCGGACAACTCGGGGAAGCCGCTCATCACCAGCCGTGTCGGTTCGCCGCCGGTGTGGGAATCAATGACGTGTACTCGTTTCATGGAGAGATCCCGTTGGATGATTTCAGTAGGCGCCGGCAGGGCGGGCGGTGACGGTGGACGAGGGCGCAGGGCTTTCGCTTTCTTCGTCCTCGTCGTCCAGGCGCAGCAGATGCGCAGGCACGCCGGTTGCTGCACCCCAGTAGTAAATGCCGGTGGCGCAAGCGGCGACGACGATCGTGTCGAACGGATGGGCGAGGATGCCCAGGCCACCGAAGGTGCCGAGTTTCGACAGCACGATGGTCACCGCGTAGAAGGCGATCAGCCACGCCGATGAGCGCACCTGACGCGCCAGACTCAGGTGCGCAGTGGGCACAAAGCGACCGCAGAACAGGTAGATGACAAACATCAGGATTTGCAGGCCGAGCAGCCACGACACGGTGTTCCAGCCCGACCAGTAGACGATCAGCGCGGCGATGATGAACGACACCGGCCCAAGCAGGCCCATGCTCCTGACCCGAAACGGGCGCGGCATGTCCGGCGCATTGCGCCGCAGCGCCGCAACCGATACGGGCGCCACCGCATAGCTCAACACCAGCGCGGCGGACACCACGTTGATCAGCGCTTCCCACGACGGGAATGGCAGGGTCCAGAACACCGACAGGGCGAAAGTCAGCCACAGCGCCGGACGCGGGATGCCGGACTTTTCATCGATGTGGGTGAAGACCTTGAAGAAGGTGCCGGTCTGCGCCCAGCCGTAGATCACTCGCGGCGTGGCGTTCATGTAGATGTTGCCGCAGCCGCTCGGCGAAATGACCGCATCGGCAATCACCAGATACGCCAGCCAGCCGACACCGAGCGCCAGGGCGATGTCGCGATAGGGCAGGGCGAATTCCTTGCTGATACCGGCCCAGCCGTTGGCGAGCATTTCCGTCGGGATGCTGCCGAGAAAAGCCATTTGCAGCAGCACGTAAATCAAGGTCGACAGCAGTACCGAAAGAATCAGCGCGATGGGAATGGTGCGCTGTGGATTCTTCACTTCGCTGGCGACGGAAATGATCGGCGTCAGGCCCAGATAGGCAAAGATGATCCCGCCGGCGGAGACCGCCATCTCCACGCCGGACAGGCCGAATGGAGCGAATCCCTGAACCTGGAAGTTCTCCGGTTTGAAGAAGGTGAACAGCACGCCGATGACCAGCAGCGGCACGATGAATTTGAACACGCTGACCAGATTGTTGGCCTTGGCGAAGGTCTTCACGCTGCGGTAGTTGAGCAGGAAAAACACGCAGAGCAGGCCGAACTGGACCAGCCAGCCGAGGATCGTCGGATCGCCACTGCCAGCCTTGGTCAGGCCGGGAAACCACGCCGCCGCGTATTGGCGCGAGGCGACCACTTCGATCGCCACCAGACTGGAAAACGCAATCAGCGTAATGAAGCCCATCAGGTAGCCGAGCAGCGGGCCGTGGGAATAAACCGGGTAGCGCACCACGCCGCCGGCACGGGGCAATGCCGCGCCCAGTTCGCAGTAGACGATGCCCAGCAGCAACACGGCAAAACCGCCCAGCAACCAGGAGAAAATCCCCGCCGGACCGGCAATCGCCGAGACATGGCTGGCGGCGAACAACCAGCCGGAGCCGAAGATCGCGCCGAGTCCGATAAAGGTGAGGTCGATCAATGAAAGCTGTTTTTTGAACTTGCCTTGGCCTGACATGGCATCGCCTTCTTGTGAGTTATTGGATAGGCAGTTGTGTCACGGGGACGAGCAGACTTTGCACCGCCCGGCAGTGGCGGCGATTGATGTTTTATGCCGGGATCGATGACGAATTCAGCACAATGGCACCGATGAATGCGCGGCCTCGACAGGGTCGCGACGTTGCTGCAATCTGCTGGCGAGTGACATTTGCGGTGGTTCAATTCGAGGGGAAGTCTTTGATGCAGTCAGCGTTTTCGATCCTGTGCCAAGGCACTGACGGCTTGCGTGCGCAGACCCTCGAAGAGATGGTCGCGGGTGCCGCGCAGCTGTTGCCGATACTCGATGTGATCCCCAATGCGGCGATCTTCATCAAGGATCTGCAAGCGCGTTATGTGCTGGCCAACCGTACGCTGGTGCAGCGTTGTGGCTTGAAGGACCTGCGCCCGTTGCTCGGCAAAACCAGTGCGCAGGTGTTCCCGGCGCAGTTGGGGCCGGGTTATACCGAGCAGGATCGCAAGGTGCTGGAGGAAGGTTTCGTGTTGGAGGATCAGCTCGAACTGCATCTGTATGGCAGTCGCGAACCGGGCTGGTGCCTGACCCACAAGAGGCCGATCTACAACCGTGACGGGACGATCATCGGTCTGGTGGGGATCTCGGTGGATCTGCAGTCAGCCAGTGAAACCCACCCGGCGTTCGAGCGCCTGGCGGCTGTCGATGAATACATTCGCGGCAACTTCAACCGGCGGGTGACGCTGAGTGAACTGACGCGGATCGCCGGGATTTCCGTGGCGCAACTGGAGCGCTATTGCAAACGCGTTTTCCACCTGACACCACGGCAGATGATTCAGAA
This sequence comes from Pseudomonas sp. LW8, assembly GCF_041956865.1. NCBI lineage: Bacteria > Pseudomonadati > Pseudomonadota > Gammaproteobacteria > Pseudomonadales > Pseudomonadaceae > Pseudomonas > Pseudomonas sp. LW8. The sequence continues at coordinate 2,182,720 of NZ_CP168138.1, forward strand.
AGTCCGCCTGGAACATGCGCATCGATTGCTGCACAGCGACTTGCCGATCACCGAGGTGGCGCTGCAATGCGGTTACACCGATCACAGCGCTTTCACCCGTCAGTTCAAAGCCTCGACCGGGTTTACACCACGCGAATACCGGCAAGCCACCGGGCATTAGACCAACACGGCCAGCCAGGCCGAGAGCAGCAGAAGAAGGGCCAGTGCCGCGTTCATGCGCTTGAACGCCTGCGGTGAGCTGAGCAACCGCGTGCTGCCAACGCCGAGCAATGCCCAGAGCGTCATGCACGGCAACGACACCAGCAGAAACGCCAGCGACAACACCAACAGGCGCAGCGTCTTGTCGCCGCCGCCAACGAATACGCTGACCACCGCCACAGCCATCATCCACACCTTCGGGTTGACCAATTGCAGCAGCGCCGCGCCGAATACGCTCAAGCTTTGTTCCTGCGATTTCGAGTCCAGGGATGGCGGCGGGCTGCGAAAGATCTGCCACGCCAGCCAGCTCAACCAGAGCACGCCAGCCCAAGCCATGGCTTGCTGCACGCGCGGAAAGCGCAACAGGGTTTCGCCAGCGCCGAGCCCGACCACCAGCACAATCAGCGCCGCCGCCGCACAGGCGCCGAAAATGATCGGCAGCGTGGCAATCAGTCCGCGCCGCGAACTGTGGCTCAGCACCAGAATATTGGTCGGCCCCGGAGTGATCGAGGCGACGAAAGCAAACAGCAGAAAGGGCAGTAAAGAAGCCATGGTGCAAATTCCTGAAAGTCGAAACAGGACACCATGATCGTCAGCGGGCGGGCCTCAGTCTGGAAGATTTGAGCAGCGTCTGCGGTAGTCCGCCGGGGTCAATTGATAGGCGCGGCGGAACCAGCGCCCCAGATGACTCTGATCGGCAAAACCAAGCGCGCTGGCCACCTGCGCTGGCGTCTCGCCGCGCGCGAGCAATTGCCGTGCCTTGGCCAGGCGCAGTTGGATCAGGTAGGCGTGGGGTGCCAGACCGAAAGCGGCCTTGAACGCGCGGGTCAGGCGAAAACGATCGACACCACAGGCTTGCGCTAGGTCGTCGAGGCCGATGTCTTCGTAGGTGTGGGCATGCAGATAGTCGCGCGCAACCTGCGCAACCAGTGGCAGGCGCGGATCGAAGTCCTGACGCTTGCGCCAGTCGAGATGACGGGTGAGGGACGCCAGCAGGCCATCCAGCGCAGTCTGCCGGACGATGCGCAGATCGCCGTCATGTAACGCGTGGAAGGCTTGCACGATCGCTGTCGACAGGCGCGGATCGTGGCTCAGTGTGTCGGCAAAGCCTGGCTGGCTGTCGGCCGGTGCCTCTTCGAACAGCGCGTGCAGCTCGCGCTCCAGCCAGTGCGGATCCAGATACAGCATCGAGTAGGTGAAGCCATCCTCGGTCGGCGCATGGCCATCGTGGATTTCACCCGGCTCAAGCAGAAACACATGCCCCGGCGTACTGCGATGACGCACACGACGGCAATTGAACTGCTGCACGCCTTGCTCGGTCACTCCGACGAGAAAACTGTCATGCCAGTGCGGATCGTAGGCATGCCCACGGAAATGCGCCCGAATCGACTCGATCCCGGTATCGACATCCTGGGAGAGAGTGATCCAGTTGCGTTTGTCCATGGGAGGATTCCATAGGTCGGTTGAGCAGGGGCGTTTCTAAAATACCGCGTGGCGGAGGAGAGTGTTTAGAAGATTTGTGCAGGTGCGCAGGGGGATCGTGTCAGGCAATGTGCCTTGGATGGGGCGGGATCAGAAAACGCAGACGAAAAAAAACCGCCTTCGCGGGGCGGTTTTTCAATCCTCGGTTTGGAGCCGAGGCCATGTGCTTCACTAGCCACACCAACATGTCCGCGCATGGTATTGAGTTTCTCCCGTCAGTGCAACGAGGGTTTAGCGTGGTGTGCGAGGTTTTTTCGGAACGTCCAACGCATGTAACTGAATTCAGGTCTGTCAATAAACATTGTCAGAAATACGATTTTACAAAGGTTCAGGCGTAGCCGCAGGATAACCTTGGCTACTCGGGTTTTCTCTTCTGATTTCTGGGTTAAGATGCCCGCGCTCATCTTGTTGGTAGAGCAGTGAGGTTTGGCTGGGGGCGCAAAAGGTTTTACGCCCTCTGACGCGGATTCGCACCCGCGCCGGAATGTTGTCTCGGAGGGATTTCAACCGGCCGCCTCACTAGCCACACCAACATGTAGGCTGAAGGCACGCATGGTCCGGTAAGTTTGCTGGAGGTTTGGCCGCCAGCACTGGAGGCCAAAACGTATGAAGCTTTTGCTGCGTACGCTGAGCCTTGTATGGAGATTGTTGAAAGCCTTGCGCTTTTACGAGTTCCTGCGAGATCACTTTGACGACCTGAAATAAGGTCGTCTAAGTGGGGAAAGACCCGTTTCGGTTTCGACTGGTACGGGTCTTTTTTTGTGCGCAAAAACTGTCAGAAACGAGATTGTCGGTTTTATGCTTTCGACTTTGTAGGGCGTTTCGCTTAACGACGTAAGCAACAGCATGAAGATCGATCCAATAGCGGCTCATGCTCGATCAGCCATTGATTGCGTCAATAACAACCATTAAGTCAATGAAGTTCTCATATCCACGGTGCGGCGTAAGATCGGCTCCATACCCAACCGCTGCAACTCGGAGCACATCATCATGAAACGCCAGACTATCCTCGGTATCGCTTTCTCGGTTTTTGCACTGAATGCCTTCGCCGCCACCGAAACCGACCCGCTGTTCAGGGATGCGGTCGCGGCCGCCACTCAAACAGACCGCTTGTTCAGCGATGCAGTAGCCGCAACCGAAACTGACCCGCTGTTCAGCGATGCAGTAGCCGCAACCGAAACCGATCCACTGTTCAGCGATGCAGTAGCCTCTGATGGCTCCGATCATCTGCAAGGCAATCGGGTCGCTGAAGGTGGCGCTGACCGTCTGCTCGAACGTCGCACCGCTTGAGCGCAACGATGAGCATCGATAACGAATGCCGCCTCAACCACAGGCGGCATTCGTTCTATTCACGCTTTACAAGTCTGCTCTAAACCGCACTCGGCAGCACAGCCTTGTCGCGATCGCGGCTCTTGAATGTCGCCCAGAAACACAGCAATACCGCCACGGAAAAACCGGCGGGGAACAGCCAGATGCTTCTCCAGTCATGCCCCGCGCTTGATGTGAAGTGGTCGGTAATCCGTCCCGCGATCCAGAAACCAATCAACATGCCCAATCCGTACGTAGCCAAGGTGATCAAACCTTGCGCCGAGCTGCGGAAGCGTTCCGGTGCCTTGGCATCGGTGTAGATCTGCCCGGACACGAAGAAGAAGTCATAGCACACGCCGTGCAGGGCAATGCCGATCAGCAGCATGAATGCCTGATCGTCGTTATTGCCAAAAGCAAACAGCACGTAACGCAACGCCCAGGCAGCCATGCCAACGAGCAGGGCGATCTTGATGCCGAAACGATGAATGAACAGCGGCAGCAGCAACATGAACAGCACTTCCGACACCTGACCGATGGCCATCTTCGCTGTCGGGTTGGTCACGCCTATCTCGGCCAGAAACGGATTGGCATTCTGGTAATAGAAGGCCAGCGGAATGCAGATCAGGATCGAGGCGAGGAAGAACACCAGATAGCTACGATCCTTGAGCAAACCCAAGGCATCGACGCCGAGCATCTGCTTGAGGCTTGATGAGCCCGCTGCGCTTTTCAGCGGCGCAGTGTTCGGCAGACTGAAGCTGTAAAGCCCCAGCAACAGCGACGCGACGGCGGACATCAGGAACGTATTGCGCAAGCTTCCAGCCGCGATGCTTTGCTGAGAGTCCCAGGCAAATACGAAGCTGATCACCACGCCAGCGACAATCCAGCCCACCGTGCCCCACACGCGAATGCGCGAGAACTCTAGCGCCGGGTCTTTGATCTGGCGGAACGCCACGGCGTTCACCAGTGCCAATGTCGGCATGTAGACCATCATGTAGGCGAGCACATAGGGATAAAACGCGCTGAAGTCTGCCGCGCGATAGAGCTGATAAAGCAACACTGCGCCAAGCAGATGCAGCACTGCCAGAATGCGTTCGGCATTGAAGAACCGGTCGGCAATCAAGCCAATGACAAACGGCGCCAGAATCGCGCCCCAGGATTGCGTGGCAAAGGCCATGCCGACCTGACCACCGCTGGCGGCCAGCGTTGTCGCCAGAAAAGTGCCGAGGGTGACGAACCAGCCGCCCCAGATAAAGAACTGCAAAAACATCATCACGCTGAGTCGCGCATTCATTACGTTCATTTCAGATCACCGTATTGTTTTTATGTCGGTAACGCGGATGAATCAATCGTCAGTCAGACCGAGCAGGCGTCGGTTGGAAGCAGCGTCAGCGCTGACTCCGGCGAAATCGTCGAAGGCCTTGGCGGTCTTGCTGATCATGTGTCGCTCGATGAACGCCGCGCCTTCCGCCGCGCCCTGTGCGGAGTCTTTCAGGCAGCACTCCCACTCCAGCACGGCCCAGCCGTTGAAGTCGTATTGGCACAATTTGCTGAAGATCGATTTGAAATCAATCTGGCCGTCGCCCAGCGAGCGAAAGCGCCCGGGACGCTCGACCCAGCCCTGATAGCCGCCATAGACGCCGGAGCGCGCATCGGGGCGGAACTCGGCATCCTTGACGTGGAACATGCGGATGCGTTGGTGGTAACGGTCGATGAAGCCGAGGTAATCCATTTGCTGCAGCAGCAGGTGGCTCGGGTCATACAGAATTGCGGCGCGGGGGTGATGATTCACCGCTTCGAGAAACTGTTCGAACGACGCGCCGTCATGCAAGTCTTCGCCGGGATGGATTTCGTAGCACAGATCAACGCCAGCCTCTTCGAAGCAGTCGAGGATCGGCAGCCAGCGCTTGCCCAGTTCGGCGAAACCTTGCTCGACCAAGCCGGCCGGACGCTGTGGCCACGGATACACGTAAGGCCAGAGGAGGGCGCCGGAGAAGGTCGCATGGGCCGTAAGTCCCAAACGCTTGCTGGCACGAGCGGCCAGTTTCAACTGATCAACAGCCCACTCGGTGCGCTCCTGCGGCTTGCCGCGCAGCGCGGGCGGGGCGAAGTCGTCGAACAGGCTGTCGAACGCCGGATGCACCGCGACCAATTGCCCTTGCAGGTGCGTCGACAACTCGCTGATCACCACACCGGCGCGGGCGCAGACGGCGATGAGTTCGTCGCAGTAATCCTGGCTTTCAGCGGCGCGCTGCAAATCGATGAACCGTGTGCCGAGGGTCGGTACCTGGATGGCTTTGTAGCCTTGCGAGGCCGCCCATTCGGCGATGTTGGCGAGGGAGTCGAAAGGCGCTTCGTCGGCGATGAATTGCGCGAGGAAAATCCCCGGACCTTTCAGGCCAGTCAAATTTTGCTGATCACTGTTCATTGTGCTGGGCTCCTGTCAGAGGGCCGGGTATCTCGCTCCACTTTTCATTGCCAAGGTGATTGGCGATCGCGGTTTCAATGAAGGCCATGCCGCGCAGGCCGGTATCGATGCCCGGTACGCCCGGTGCCAGATGGCCCTCGGCGCCATGCACAATCGCTTCGGCGAGATCGCCGTACAGGTTGGCCATGGCTTCCAGATAACCTTCCGGATGCCCCGCAGGCAGGCGCATGCGTTGGGTTGCGGCGGCACACAGCCACGGCTGACCGACTCCGGAGCGCAGAACGCGCATCGGCTCGTTCAACGGTCGATGAATCAGGCTGGCCGGTTCCTCTTGGCGCCACTCCAGCCCACCCTTGTCACCGTAGACGCGGATCTTCAGCGGGTTTTCTTCACCGGCGCAGACCTGACTGGCGAGCAATACGCCACTGGCGCCGTCGCGCATTTTGAACAGCATCGCCACATCGTCATCCAGTTGCCGACCCTCGACATGGGCGCCGAGCATCGCGCTGATGAATTGAATCGACTGGCCGGTGACGAACTCGGCGAGGGAAAACGCATGGGTGCCGATGTCGCCGATGCAGCCGCCGATCCCGGATTGCGTCGGGTCGTCGCGCCAGCCGGCCTGCTTGTTGCCTTGCCCGGCGACATCGGTGCTGAGCCAGCCTTGCGGGTACTCGACGAGGACTTTGCGCACGCGACCGAGCACGCCGCTGGCGACCATTTCGCGGGCCTGCCAGACCATCGCGTAGCCGAGGTAGGTGTGCGCCAGCCCGTAAATTCGCTGGCTGTTGATGACCACCGAGTGCAGCGCCTGCACCTCGGCGAGGTTCAGCGCCGCGGGTTTCTCGCTGAACACATGAAAACCGGCGCTCAATGCCTCACGGGCAATTGGTGCGTGCAGATGATTGGGAGTGACGATGACCAGCAGTTGCATGCGCTGCTCGGCGGGCAGTGCGGCCTCGCGGGCGAGCAGGGTTTGCCAGTCGTCGTAACAACGCTCGGCCGCGACACCCAAGGCCGCAGCTGTGCGCTGATTATTCTCCGAGTCGCGGCTGAATGCGCCGCAGACCAGTTCGAAGCGTCCGTCGAGGCCGGCGGCTTGCCGGTGGGCACGGGCAATGAATGAACCTTCACCGCCTCCAACAAAACCCATTCTTATTTTTGCGGCAGCGTACATGGCAGTCGTCTCGGTAGCTGGATGCAATGTTGATGAGCGATGTAACCGGTTACATCGTGGGCGAAATCTAGGCTTGAATTAGCCGAGTGTCAAATGCCAGCGGATGATCGACAGCGTTTCGATCGCTCGTCGCCTGCGGTAAGCTCCGCGCCTGATCGGCATGAATCAACGAGGTGTTTTTGTCCAATATTCGCGAAGTGGCTCGGCTGGCCGGGGTTTCCGTGGCGACGGTTTCGAGGACTTTGAAATCGCCCGAGCGCGTGCTCGCGCCAACCCGTGAGCGCGTCATGGCTGCGGTGGAGCAGGCCGGCTATCGGCCGAACCTGATGGCCGTGCAGTTTCGTTCGCGGCGCACTGGCAATCTGGTGATTCTGGTGCCGACCATCGCCAATACCTTCTTCGCCCGCGTCATCAGCGGCGCGCAGCAAGCGGCGCAGGCGGCCGGTTATCGCCTGCTGCTGTGCGACACCCAGGGCCGGGAAGAACTGGAGCGACAATTCGCCGAGCTGGTGTACGCCTATCAGGCCGACGGGGTGATCCAGTTGCGCGCCTACGATCCTTTCGAAAACGCCCCGGCCGACGCCGATGTGCCGCCGGTCGTTAACGCCTGCGAAGTGCTCAAGGCCGGGCGTTATCCAACCATCAGCCTGGACAACGTCGCCGCCGCCAAAGCCATGACCGACCACCTGATCGCCTTGGGACATCGACGCATCGGCCTGATCAAAGGCTCAAAAAACAGCCCGCTGACCCTGGATCGACTGGCAGGTTACGAAGCGGCATTGCGCGAGGCCGGGATTGCCTTCGATGAAGCACTGATCTGCCATGGCAATTTCAGCCTCGAGGCCGGTTATGCAGGCGCGCAAAAGATGCTCGGCTTGGCCGAGCGGCCGAGCGCGCTGTTCTGCGAAAACGATGAAATGGCCATTGGTGCGCTCAAGCGCATCCGGCAGGCCGGGCTGCGTGTGCCCGAGGATATTTCCCTGGTGGGTTTCGATGACATTCCCATGGCTGCGTACTGCGATCCGCCGCTGACCACCATCTCGCAACCGGCCGAGGCCTTCGGGGCCAAGGCGGTCGAGATGTTGATTGCGTTGATCGAAAAACAGCCGCTGACAGAGCGGCATGTCGTCTTGCCGTTCGAGCTGACGCCACGCAGCAGCACGGCCCGCATCGACAACTCGGGCAAGCGCTAACCGAATCACGCCGCTGGCGGTTTCGCCAGCGCAATCCCCGCTACGCCCAACCGCTTCAACACTTCGAACAACAAATCGCTCTTGGTCAGCCCGACAATCCTCGGGCTGCCGACATAGCCGGTGACCGTGAGGGTTATGCCGTCCGGCGACAATTTGCTGAAACGCACGAACGGCGCCGGTTTATCGAGGATGGTTTCGTTCTCGTGATACGCATCCAGCAGCAGTTGTTTGACCTCTTCAGGATCAATATCCAGCGGGAAAACCAGCTCCAGCGACGCCACGCCCTGAGCGCTGCCGCCGAGGGTGACGTTGCGCAGGTTCTGCGAGATCAGTTGCGAGTTGGGTACGATCACGATCGAGCGGTCGCTGAGCTGGATTTCCGTGGCACGCACGTTGATCCGGCGGATGTCGCCCTCGACGCCGCTGATGCTGATCAGGTCGCCGACTTTCACCGGGCGCTCGGTGAGCAGGATCAGGCCGGAGACGAAGTTCTTGACGATCTCCTGCAAGCCAAAGCCGATACCTACGGATAGCGCACTGACGATCCACGCCAGATTGGTCCACTGCACGCCCAGCGACGACAGCGTCAGCAGAATCACAAAGGCGTAGCCGATGTTGGAAAACAGCGTGCTCAGTGACGCGCACATGCCCGGGTCCATGTCGGTCTTGGGCAGGAATTCGTTGTCGAGCCAGCGGCTCAATGTACGGATCAGCCAGATGCCGATCAGCAGCGCCAACAGCGCATTGAGCAGGTGCCCGGGGACGATATTCAGCTTGCGCAAACCGGCGCCGCCAAGAATCGACATGATGTTGGTGACCAGTTGGCCGAGCGTGGTGCCGATGCCGCCGACAAACAACGAAATCAGCGCCATCAGCATCAGGCCGGCGCGGCTGACGCCGGACAACAGGATCGACGTTTGCTCAAGGCGTCGATCGCTCACCCCGAGCAATTGCTTGAGCGCCTGGCCGCTCGCGTGTTTCGGTGAAAACAGGTGTTCACAGGCGTCCTTGACCAACTGAATGAGCAAATAGAAACCCGACAGCACGACGTAGCTCCACACCAGTTCATAACTGATGAACCGCGCCAGCGAAACATAGCCGGCAAGCAGTGAAATGGCCGTGACAAACATCGAGATGCTGGCGACGCTGTAGATCAGCCCGGCGAACACGCTGTTCGTCGCCGAAGCGTCGTTGGCGGCGACCAAGGCCTTGCGCACTTTGCCCACGCGCACCAGCATCGTGCCGATGATCGCCAGCACCACCATGGAAATCACGCCGCGCCCGGCCATCACGATGTGGCTGCTCATGCCTGTGGCATTGGCGACTTGCACCAGCGTCACCAACACCAGCAACGCGCAGGCGAGGATTCGCGGATAAGGCTTGAGGGCCAGCGCCACTGGATCAGCAATTGCCGGCAGGCGCCACGACGGGTGCTCGGTGGACAGCAATGCACGGCTGAGCCCGGTGATCAGCACGCAGGCATAGACGACTTTTTCGAACTCTTCGGAGAAGGTTTCCAGCACCGGCGGCAGGGCGTCGTGGCGGGTGCAGGCGTAGAACAGCAGCTTCAGGGCGATGGCGGTGGTGATGAAGGTCGCTATGGCTGAGGCGAAGGCCAAGGCACTGCGGCGCAGTCGGCCCTCCGCCACGCGATGAATGCAGAACCAGGTCAGCCCGCGCTCAGCCAGACGTCGGCCGAAGGTCCAGATCAGCAGCGCCAGCAGCACCAGTACGCAGGTGTAAAACCGCTCGCCCGGCGCCCAGACCGTGGCCCATACGTCAGCCACCTGCTCGACGAACAGTCGCAGGCGCTGGCGGTCGTCCTCGCTTGGATTGATCAGTGGCGCCCAGAACTGCGGACTCAACACACTGCGCGTGCTCAGGGTCAGTTCGCTTTCCAGTAGCGTGCGGCGGATGCCGGCGATTTGCGTGATCAGGTCGGCGGCATTCTGTTTCAGTGCGGCGAGGCTTTTCAGGGTGCCGTCGACCTTGCTTTTCTGTTCCGCCAGCGCAGCCCGTTGCGCGACGATATCGGCTTGCTCGGCAGCCACCTCAGCGTCTGGAGCGGTGCCGAGCACGCCCAGTTGCACCGCCAGTTGCGCCTGTTGCGGCAACAGCGCTGCCGACAACCGATCGACATCGAGAATGAACGCCTGCACCCGATCCTGCGGGCCTTCGAGCTGGTTGTAATTGTTCGCTGCCGAGATCTGCTGCTTGAGCCCGTCGAGGCGTTGTTGCAGGGCTTGCAGATCGCTTTGCGAAATCACAGGTAGCGGCGCTGCGCCTGAGTTCGCCGGCGCGGCAAGGTCCGCTGCCCACGGCGCAGCGCTGCCCGGCATCAGCAGCAGCAACAGAACCAAAAACAACGACTTGAATGAACAGCGCATGGGGGCGGCGGGCTCGAGTGGATCACACAGTCTATGAGGGTAGGTGATCGTGCCGAACAGGGCGGAAAACTTTCACTGGAAGAGGCGGGTATACGCTCATCCAGTCCAGCGGAATGATCCGCACAGCGAGCGGTCAACCGGCAATAACAGCTTCGAGAGCGTGCCATGTCCATCGCCAAGGAAACGATTGAATACCTGCGCCAACATTCGCTGATCATCACCACCGCCGAATCCTGCACGGCCGGGGAAATCGTCATGTTGCTGTCGGAAGTGCCCGGCAGCGGCGAGCTGATCGAATGCGGCTACGTGGTCTATTCGCCGCAAGCCAAGCAGCGCTTGCTCCACGTCAGCCCGGCGACCATGGAAACCTTCAATCTGACCAGCGTGGAAGTGGCCAGTGAAATGGCCATCGGTGCGTTGCGCGACAGCACGGCCAACGTCGCCGTCGCCACCACCGGCATTCTCGGACCCGACGATATGGATGGCATCAAGGCCGGTACGGTGTGTTTTGCCTGGGCGTTTCAGTTCGATGACCGACATTTTCTGTTCAGCACCCGGCAATGGTTTGCCGGGTCGCGCAGTGAAGTGCAGACCCTGGCCTGTGAATTCGCCTTGCAGCAGTTGCCGGCCTATCACCGTCGCGCCTTGCGCGGCGAGGGAGGGTGGCGCCGATGAAGCCTGACGCTGAGCATCCCGATCTGCGCAGTCGGCAGTTCCCGGTGCAGGAGGACATGGCCTATCAACTGAAGGTCTGGCGCTTCGAGCGCATCGGTTGGTATCTGCTGGTGCTGTGCATGCTGCTGGGTCTGTTGGGGCTGTTTTCCCGGGGCGTGCTCAGTTCGCAGGACGCCCGCAGCGACGATGGCAAAGTCCAGGTCGAGTACGAGATGTTCCACCGCAACGGCTCGACCAACCCGCTGAAACTCAGCGTGCACGCGACGCCTGAAGCTATCGTCGAATTGGACATCGGCGGCGAGATGCTCGATGGCTTCAGCATCGAAACCATGCAACCGGCGCCAGTGCGTATGCGCAGTTCAGCGCAGGGCATGCGTTTGTGGTTGCAGGCGGATGCGCAGGGCCAGGCAACGCTTTATCTGACCCTGCGCGGTGACGGACTGGGCCTGTTTCGCAGCCATATCCGCGCGCCGGGCTCGAGCGAAGTGAAGCTCATTCAATTCATTTATCCATAGGTGACCCATGGACTCGGTGTTGCGTGCACTCGCGATGTATCTGGCACTGATGGTGCTGTTCAAAATTGCCGGTCGGCGTTCGTTGGCCGAGCTGACGACGTTTGATTTCGTCTTGCTGATGATCATCGGTGAAGCCACCCAGCAAGCGCTGCTTGGTGATGATTTTTCCCTGACCAATGCGTTTCTGGTGATCATCACCCTGATCGCCATCGACGTTGGGTTCTCTTTGCTCAAGCAGCGGTCCAGCTGGATCTCGCGGCTGATCGATGGTGAACCAACGATCATTGTCGAGAACGGCAAGCTGTTGCAGCGGCGTCTGCGCCATGCGCGGCTGGTCGAGGCGGATGTCATGGAGGCGGCGCGCTCCAGTCAGGGCATTGAAACCATCGACCAGATCAAGTTCGCGATCATCGAGCGCAACGGCAAGATTTCCGTGATCCGCCAGGATGCGGAAGGCGGCTGAGCCTTTGGCGCCGCGCACGCGCAATTTTTTTGAACGCTGAAAAAGCCCCGCAGCCCAATGCTTACAAGTCATCGGAGGATTGCGAAATGAACGAGGCAGCGAGTTACTTCTCCATCGCCGTGGCGGTGATCATTCTGCTGGTCGACCTGTGGGCGATTGTCAGCGTGTTTCGCAGCAACAAGAGCGTCGGCGTCAAAGCCGCCTGGGCGATCGGCTTGATCGTGTTCCCGGTGCTCGGCCTGATCGTGTGGGGCATCGCCGGCCCGCGCGGCGTCAAGGAAGGGCCTTCGTCGCCGGAGCACAGTAAGGGCTGAGAGCCCGATGCAGTCCTGCAATGAATTTGCGCACATCCCGGAAGAAGGTAAACGATGCTAGGTCAAGCTTGAACCGGGTAGCAATACCACTGCTGAAAGGAGATTGTCATGAAGAAAATCTGCGTATGTCTGGGGTTCTGCTCAATGTTTCTGTTGAGCGGCTGCTTCGATTCCAACGATGCACCCAACAAGGACGGTGACAAAAGCAAACCGTCGGTGCAGATGCAGACCGAGAAGCCCGAGGACGGCAAGTAGCTGCTGGCGAGTAATCCCTGTGGGAGCGAGCCTGCTCGCGAAGGCGTCAGGTCAGACAACTCTGTGCTGACTGATGCTCCGTCTTCGCGAGCAGGCTCGCTCCCACATTGGTTCAGTCGTGTGAATAAACGTACTCCAGCCACACCCAATACATCAGCGCCACAGCACTGATCCCTCCTCCGAGAAAACACACCGCCACCCAGCCAGAGTGCGCATAGGTATACGTCGCCGCGATGGCGCCCAAACCACTGCCCACCGAGTAAAAACACATATACGCACCGACCAGTCGGCTCTGCGCATCGGGCCGTGCGGCGAAGATCAGGCTTTGGTTGGTGACGTGCACCGCTTGCACGGCGAAGTCGAGGAGGATCACTCCGACGGCCATCGCCAGCAGCGAACTGTCGACAAATGCGATGGGTAGCCAGGACAGCGTCAACAGCGCTAGGGTGATGCCGGTGGTGCGATTGCCCAAGCCGCGATCGGCCAGGCGCCCAGCCCGTGCGGCGGCGAGCGCGCCCGCCACTCCGGCCAGTCCGAACAGGCCGATCTGCGTGTGGGACAACGACAGGGGCGGGGCGCTGAGCGGCAGCACCATCGACGTCCACAACACACTGAACGCGGCGAAGATCAGCAGGGCGAAGATACCTCTGATGCGCAATACCCGCTCAGTCAAAAAAAGTTGGAACATCGAGCGCAGCAATTGCCGATAGCTGCCCTGTGCGGGCGGTTTTGCCGAGGCGGGCAGGGTGCGCCATAACAGCAGAGCCATGCCGATCATCATGACTGCCGAGACAAAATACACGCCGCGCCAACCGGCCAGATCAGCCACTACGCCGGAAACGAAACGCGCCAGCAAAATGCCCAGCACCACGCCACTGGTGACGGTGCCTACGGCGGCGCCGCGCTGTTCCGGACGAGCAAGGCTGGCGGTGCAGGCGACCACCACTTGCACCACCACCGCCAGCAATCCCACCAGCATCATGGCGCCGAGCAACACTCCCCAGCTCTCGGACAGGCCCACGGCACACAGCGCCGTTGCAGACAAAAGCAGTTGGCTGACGATGAGTTTCTTTCGATCGAGCAGATCACCCAGCGGCACAATGAACAGCAGCCCGACCGCATACCCGGCTTGCGTGGCCGTGACCACAACGCCGATTGCACCGGGTGAAACCCCGAGGCTGGCGGCCATCGATTCCAACAATGGCTGTGCGAAATAAACATTGGCCACTGCTATCGCGCAGGTGATTGCAAAGAGAAAAGTCTGCAAACGACTCAGCCCGGTCGTTGCGCTGTCAGTTGCGGCTTGCGCATTGATCAGGTTTTGCGTCTGACACGGCATCCTTGCTTCCTCGTAGTGTGGTTTTGAATTGAAACCGATGCGTTGATCTTTATTCATTCGGGTTGTTAAATGCAACCACATTCAATAGCCGAGTCCATCAGGAATCACATGGCCCGACAACAAACATTGGCGCAGAGCGAATGCCCGGTGGCCCGAACCCTCGAAGCCATTGGCGATCGCTGGGCCTTGATGATCATTCGCGATGCGTTCGATGACGTGCGCCGGTTCAGCGAATTCCAGAAACGTCTGGGCCTGGCCAAGAACATCCTCACGGTCAAACTGAAAATGCTCGTCGAGCTCGGCGTGCTGCAGATTCAGCCCGCGTCCGATGGCAGCGCCTACAAGGAATACGTGCTCACCGACATGGGCCGCGCGGCGTTCCCCATCGTCGTCAGCCTGCGGCAGTGGGGCGAGCGCTTTCTGTTTGCGGAAGGCGAGGAGCATTCGATTCTGCTCGACAACGAACGGGCCGAGCCCGTTGAGACTATCGTCGTGCGCTCCACGGCGGGCGCGGTGCTGGCCCCGGCGGACTGTCACCGAAAAGTGGTGGCGCGCCGGCAATGAAGCCGGGCAGATAGTCGTGGCGTGTATTCACAGCCGCGCTATCTCCATGGCATGAAAAGTCAAGTCGGCATCCGCCGGTTTTTTGATCTAGGCTGTTTTCGATCCTCGATCAGCAGCGGTGCGCCGTTGCCATATTTCCAGCAACGCGATTACCGGAGTGCCTGATGAGCCTTTCACCTTTCCACCTCGCCATCCCGGTCTACGATCTTGCCGCTTGCCGGCGTTTTTACGGTGAAGTGTTCGGCCTGGAGGAGGGGCGGTCCAGCGCGCAATGGGTCGACTTCAACTTCTACGGCCACCAATTGGTGATCCACGAACAGCCGAAAACGGCTGCCCAGCAAAGCGTTAATAGCAACCCGGTAGACGGTCACGACGTACCGGTCCCGCACTTCGGCATCATTTTGCAGTGGGAACAATGGGAGGCACTGGCTGAGCGACTGAAGTCATTCGGCACGCAATTCGTGATCGAGCCCTACATTCGATTCAAGGGTCAGGTCGGCGAGCAGGCGACCATGTTTCTGCTCGATCCCTGCGGCAATGCGCTGGAATTCAAGGCGTTCAAAGACATGAGTCAGGTGTTTGCCAAATGATCACAGCGTAGTGGTCTGGCCGTTGCGATCGCGTTCATAAACCTTGTTGGCCTGCAGCTTTTCCTTCAGCCAACGCTCGGCCGTGCCCAGCGGCCGTTGGCGTGCCCATAACAGGTCGACGCCGATTTGCCAGTCGGTATGCGGGTACGCCGACAGCTGCAACTCGACCAGTTCGCCATTGCCCAGTTCACGCTGGATCAGTTGGCGCGGCAAGGTCGCCCAGCCGAGGCCGGCGCGGACCATTTCCAGCAGGGCCAGATAGCTTTCCGCTTGCCACAGTTGCGTCGAACGCAGGTATTCACTGCTCGGCAGTTTGCTGGCGTGCGCACTGAACGCCAGGCGCCGGTGCACATGCAAATCGTCGAAGGTGACGTTGTCCAGTTGCGCCAGCGGATGATCGGGATGGCAGACGTGCAGCATGATCAGTTTGCCCAGTTGCTGGAACGCCAGTTCCCGAGGATAGCCCGGCTGCGAAAACGCCACCCCCAGCACCGCCTCGCCACTGCTGACCAGTTCGCTGACATCGCCGTAGACCGGGTGACGAATGATCAGATCGACAAACGGGAAGGCCTGCTCGAACGCTTGCAGCACTGGCATGATCGGGCCGTACGGCGTTTCAATCGCCAGGGTCAGGCTCGGTTCGACGCTATCCGAGAGGCAATCAGCGTGGGCCTCGAAGGTCATGCAGCGCTCCAGTACCGCTTCTGCCTGCACCAGTAATTTATGCCCGCTGGCGGTGAGGGCAGGGCTGCGATTGCTGCGGTCGAACAGCTCGACGCCAAGGTCGGTTTCCAGATTGGCGATCGCTGCGCTGATGGTCGACTGCGTCTTGCCCATCTTGCGCCCGGCGGCGGAGAACGAGCCGCTTTTCACCACTTGGACGAACATCAGCAACTGATCGAGTGAGAAGCGCACGCGGTGTACTCCGAGGTTGAGCGAGACGGCGATTGTGCCGCGTCTTTGCCATCGAAAAAAGCGATGGTTGCCAATTTGTTTCATCGTTAAAAACATTCAAGGATGACCTCGCGTCTTTGAACGCCGGGGCCGATTCTTTCTGTGCATCTGTCCCTGAGCGCCCGCGATTACAACCAACGCTGCCCCTTCAGGAGCTTGTGCCATGACTACACAACGCGTTCACCCGGTCGACGAGGTGTTGCCCCTGCGGCAGCTGGTCACCTTCGGTCTGCAGCATGTTCTGGTGATGTATGCGGGAGCGGTGGCGGTGCCGCTGATTCTCGGCAGTGCGATGGGGCTGACGTCGGCTCAGGTGGTTTTACTGATCAACGCCAACCTGCTGACGTCCGGTGTGGCGACGTTGATTCAGACCCTCGGCTTCTGGAAGTTCGGCGCGCGGTTACCGTTGATTCAGGGCTGCTCGTTCATTGCGCTGGCGCCGATGATCATGATCGGCAAGGAGTTCGGCCTCAGCCAGATCTTTGGGGCGGTGATCGCCGCCGGCTTCCTGACCATCGCACTGGCGCCTGTGTTCAGCCGCTTGCTGCGATTCTTTCCGCCCGTGGTGATTGGCAGCCTGATCACCATCATCGGTATTTCACTGATGCCGGCGGCGGCAATCTGGCTGGGTGGCGGTAATCCCGATTCGCCTGACTTCGGTCGCCCGGCCAATCTGCTGCTGGGCCTGGCCACGGTCAGTGTGACGCTGGTGATTTATGCGAAATTCAGCGGTTTCATCGGCAATCTCAGTGTGCTCATCGGCTTGTTTGTCGGCAGCCTGATCGCTGCCGCCTGCGGCATGACGCACTTCAATCGGGTCAGCGAGGCGGCGTGGTTCGAGTTGAGCGCGCCAATGGCCTTTGGTCCGCCGGAATTTTCTCTGGTACCGATTCTGATCATGACCCTGGCGATGCTGGTGATCATGGCCGAGACCACTGGCAACTGCCTGGCCATCGGCAAACTGGTCGGCGAACCGACTACGCAGCAGACCCTCGGCAACGCCTTCCGCGCCGACGGCTTGTCGACCATGCTCGGTGGTGTGTTCAACAGCTTTCCCTATAACGCTTTCACGCAAAACACCGGCCTGATTGCGCTTTCGAGCATCAAGAGCCGCTTCGTCGTTGCCGCCGCTGGCGCAATCATGGTTTTGATGGGCTTGTTCCCCAAGCTCGGCGCGTTGATTGCGGCGGTGCCCACTCCAGTCCTGGGCGGCTGCGCGATCGTCATGTTCGGCATGACCACGGTGGCGGGCATTCAGGAATTGTCACGGGTGCAGTTCGAAGGCACACGCAACGCCATCATTGTTGCGGTGTCGGTCAGCGTCGGCGTCTTGCCAATGTCGTTTCCGGCCCTGTTCGAACATGTCGGCCCGACGCTGAAACTGGTGCTCGACAGCGGCATTTTTCTCGGTGCGATCACCGCCATTCTGCTCAACCTCTTGCTCAACAAACAAAAACCATCGACCGACGCCGTCGGCGCTTCCACGGCCGAACTGGCCGACTGACTTTTGTCTTTTCTCACTGCCCAGGAGTTACCCATGAATCAATTCACTCAGCTTGTCCCGGCCGGCGTCAGCGATCTGGACCTGGCATTGCTGCGCCAGACCATCGCCCTGTCGCAGGCGTCGAAACAACGTGGCCGGCACCCGTTTGCGGCGCTGGTGGCGGACCGCGACGGCAACGTCATTGCCGAAGCGGGCAACAATTCGATGCCGCCGGAAGGTGATCCCACCCAGCACGCCGAACTGGTCGCGGTGGCTGCGGCGGCGAAGCGTTTGTCACCCACGGAGCTGGAGGCGTGCACGCTGTACACCAGCGCCGAACCTTGCTGCATGTGCGCGGGCGCGGTGTATTGGACCGGTGTCGGGCGAGTGGTGTACGCGTTATCGGAACATGCTTTGCTCGGGCTGACCGGCGATCATCCCGAGAACCCGACGTTCTCGTTGCCGTGTCGCGAAGTGTTTGCCAGAGGGCAGCGCACGGTGAGCGTTTTCGGGCCGATGCTGGAGGAAGAGGCGGCTGAGCCGCATAAAGGGTTCTGGTCTTAGTTGATATGGATCGTTCCCACGCGGAGCGTGAGGAACGATCAGTTTCGCGCGGTCAGGTACTGGTCACTTCACCGGGACGATAACCGCACATTCCCCAGCGGAATGCCCCCCATGGTCTGTTGTGGGGCGCCTGGCTGACTTGCAAGCTCAGCCAGGCGACCCGATTTGCCTAAGCCTCCGTCCAGTCCAGCGCTGCCGTCTCGCGCCACTTCACCTCCGTAATCCCATAGCGCTCGGCCTGGGGTTTGGAAACCACTTTCAACGGTGGTTTACCCGGTTTCGGAATCGGCGCAATACCGGCGTCACAGCTCGCCCAATGCCAAGCGTCGGCGTTGCGCATACTCTTGGCGCGGATGACGAATGATTTTGGCTGGTCGTGATGTTTGTATTCGATGACGAAAATATCGGTGCTACGCATGAGTTCCTCCTTACGCTCATACGTAAATGATTTTGTCCGACAAGAAAAATTCAAAGGATTTTCTGGCCAGATGATCATCGTCACTCAGCGCTCTGAAACGCGGTTCTTCATGAAGCCGCGCAGGTTCATCAGGAACAGGCAAAGCTGCAGAACGATCAGCGCGTAAGCCCCGGCATGGACGCCCCAGATCACCCACAGCAAATTGCTCAGACTGAAACAAACGAAGCCGCTCATGCGCCGTTGCGGTCGTTGCGAACCGATCAGCCAGGCGGCCAGAACGGTGACCAGCATCGCCGGCCATTGCACCCAATCCAGATATGCCAACACTCCATCCTCTGCTCAGATTTGCTTGATGCAGAAAGGGTACACAGCAACCGAAGTATGGTCACCGCCCGCACGGTTCTGCGTAGCAATGGCGGTGAAAAAGGTTTCGCCCGGCAGAAGCCGGGCGAAGATTTCAGGCGCGCAATCAGTAATCCCAAATCGCAGGTATCCAACGGAAAGCAGCACCATTGATCGCGACCCTACCCACCGAAGGGAAGGCCAGATGCGTGGCGACAAACAGCTCGCCGCTGGCGGCGGCTTCCTTGAGCATGCGCACGCGCACTTCCACCGATTTGGTCGGATCGTGTTCGAAACCGTTGTGCCAGTCAGGGTGATCGAACGCCACCGGGAACAACGCGTCACCGGCAAAGGTCAGGCGCTCGCCACCGGAGTTGACGTAGACCACGCAGTGCCCTGGCGTATGACCACCGGTGAGTTTTGCAACTACGCCCGGTGCAACCTGACATTCGTCTTCGAATATGTGCAACTTGCTTTCATAGTGGTTGATGAACGCGTTGGCGGTGCTGCGCAGGACGTCTGGTACTGGTGCGGGCATGTCGGTGCTGGTGAAGTCTGGCGTGGACCAGAAATTCACTTCCGCAGCGGTGACGTGGATGCGCACGTCGTGGCGCAGACGGCTCTTCACCGAGTCGACCAGTAGGCCGCCGATATGGTCCATGTGCATGTGCGTGATGACGATATCAGTGATGTCGGCGAGGTCCACCCCGGCAGCGGCCAGGCGCTTGGGGAACTGCCCGGCGCGCGGGAAACCGGGGAATTGGCCACCGAGGCCGGCGTCGACGAGGATGACTTGTTCGCCGCTACGCACCACCAGCACGTTGAGCGCCCAGTCGAAGGCGTCAGGGCCCAGATACATTTCCTTGAACCAGGCGGCACGGTCGGCGGGGGCGGCATTGGTTGACATGGTCTGGGTCGGCAACGGCAACACGCCGTCGCTGATCACCATCACGTCAATGTCGCCCAGGCGCAGGGCGTAGCGCGACGGCACCAGTTCTTCGCTTTGCGTTTGCAGGGCCACCGCGCGGTTGGCGGTGAAGGAATCCAGATGCAGGGTCATGGTGTTCTCCTTGTTCTCAGGGCTAAAGCGGAGGGTGAAATCAGGCTACAGGGATCAGCGGATCGGCGGCCGCGAGGGCGGCGCGACGTTCGGCGGCGGGCGGGTAGATCCACACCGTGTTGATCTGCGTCTTCAGCTCTTTGGCTTCGGCCTTCACCAGTTTCAGCTGACGATCCCAGCCTTCGGTGTACACCGCGCCCCAGGCGCCCAGATCCAGGCAAGTCACGTACTTGGGCTGGCGATACATTGTCGGAGCGACGCCGAGGATATCGGCGGCGGCGTTGTTGCCGGCGTAGCGACCCAGGCTGATCGCATGCTGGCAAGACATCGCGGCATAGTTGCCGAGGTCGTCAGTGGCGGCGCGAGCGACATCACCGGCGGCAAAGACGTGATCGATGCCGTGCACCTTGAGGTTGCCATCGACATGCAAGCGGCCCTGGCCATCGCGTTCGGCGTCGAGTTGTTCGGTGAGCGGGCTGGCGCGGAAACCTACGGTCCAGATCACGGTGTGGCTTTCGATGTGGCGGCCATCGGCGAGGGTGACGCCATTGGCATCCACAGCGGCAACGCTGGCATCGACGATCCATTCGATACCCAGGTCATTGGACGCCTCGATGATCGACGGGCGAATGCCATCGCCCATGGTCGCAGCGATGTCCTTGCTGCGATCGACAATGATCACGCGCAGGTCTTGATCCTCACCGAGAATCGCGCGCAGGCGCGCCGGCATTTCCGTCGCAGTTTCAATCCCGGTGAAACCGCCACCGGCGACCACCACGGTGTTGCGCGCAACGCTGGGCGGTTGGTTGCCGAGGGCGATGAGATGGCGTTCCAGACGCGCCGAGGATTCGATCTGATCGACATCGAACGCATGCTCCTTGAGGCCAACCACCGGAGGCCGAGCGAGCTGGCTGCCGCTGGCGAGAACCAGCCGATCGTAGGCCAGTTCACCCGGACGCCCGGCCTCGTCGCGGTAACCGATTCGGCGCGCCCGGGCGTCGATGCTTTCAGCGGTGCCTTTGACGAAGCGCACACCCACCGCATCGAACAGCGCGTCGAGCGGCGCGTACATGCTGTGCACGTCCGGCTCGTAGAAGCGCGGGCGAATACGCAATTCCGCTTGCGGGGCGAGCAGCGTGATCTCGACATCCTGACGGGCATGCATATCCAGCAAACGCGCAGCGCTCAGCGCACTCCACAGCCCGCCGAACCCTGCACCGATCACCAATAATTGCTGTTTCATAATGTGCTCCCTGACGCTGATGGATGGATGACACCCGAGTCCGATGCGGACTCTGGCGTGACGATCACTGGCCGCCGTAACTGCTTGCCGTACTGCCTGGCGCTCAATCGCCCGCTGTGTAGAGCCATGCTAGGGCGGGGAGGCTACGAGCGCAGTTGTCCATCGGTGTGCGTGGGGTACGCATGGGTGGAAGGGGGGTATACGAAGGTATGGGGAAAAAGGATCAACCCAGCGCTTTTTCCAGGCAGGCGAGCAAACGTTCAGCCTGAAATGGCTTGGCCAGACACGCGATGACCCCGGGTACGCTGTTGGGCATTTTGCCCGCATGCGCCGACACAAAAATCACCGGCATCCGCCAGCCTTGCGCCCGCAGTGCATCCAGCATCTGCAAACCACCCATGCCCGGCATCTGAATATCGGAAATCAAACAATCAGTCTGCGCCGGCCCGTCCGAGTCAAGGTAGTCCGCTGGCGCCGCATAGCAGAACACCTGATACCCCGACGCTCGCAGCAGGCTGCTCAGCGATGTGCGCATTGCCTCGTCGTCGTCCACTACCGCAATGACATGCGTCTTGTACATAAAGCTCCCGGGCCGGGCGGCCGAGCTGGTGACTCCTGTCGTTCTTGCACCATACGCTGATGGCCAGCGGGCAAAACTATACGTAGGTATAGCGGTTCAGCCATCGCGGCTGAAGCGACTGCGGTAGTCGCGCGGGGAGATCGACAGGTGGCGCTGGAAGCAGGCGCGCAGGCGTTCTTCATCGTTGAAGCCGCAGAGGCGGGCGATTCGTTCGATTTTGTGCGGGGAGTTTTCCAGCAGGCGTTTGGCCGCTTCGAGCCGGAACAGCTCGAGCGCTTTCGACGGTGTGCGCCCGGTGCGCGCTTTATAGACCCGCGTGAAGTTGCGCAGGCTCATTGCGGCTTGCTCGGCGAGGCGCTCCACCGTCAGATTCGGGTCGCCGAGGCGCTCCATGAGCCAAAGGTGCAGATCATCGAACATCGCAGCGTCCTGCGCCTGCGATTGCAGCAGCGTGCTGTATTGCGCCTGGCCGCCGGGGCGTTTGATGTACACCACCAATTCCCGCGCGACTTGCAACGTCACTTCACGGCCGTAATCGGCCTCTACCAGCGCCAGCGCCAGATCGATCCCGGCGGTGACTCCGGCCGAGGTCCAGACCTTGCCTTGCTGAATGAAGATCGCGTCGGCATCTACCTCGACCGCTGGAAAGCGATCGCGCAAAGCGTCGCACATCGCCCAGTGAGTGGCAGCGCGGCGGGCGTCGAGCAATCCGGCCTGAGCCAGCAGAAACGCACCACTGCACACCGAGACCACGCGGCGGGCGAGGTGAGCATGGTCCTGCAGCCAGTCGCTCAGTTCGCGGTGCTCCTCAAGGGTCTGGCAGATGTCAGGGGCGCCGGGCACGACCAGCGTGTCCAGCGCGGTGGTGTCGAGCGTGGTTAACGCTTGGGTGTCGATGGCCAGCCCTTCGACGGTCGGGATCAAGCCGCCGCTGAGGCTGGCGGTGTGCAGTTGATAACCGGGCTGCCCGCGCTCGACCAAGGCTTTGCTCGCCGCCCAGAACACGGTCTGCGCACCGCTGAGATCGAGCAGGCTCAGCCGTGGGTAGGCGATAAACACCACGTCGCGCGGGGCCGTTGTAAAAGCGGGATGAGTGGACATCGCGGGCCTGCCTGTTTGCAGCGCTAGAGGCGGGACTGCCTCAGCCTGGCCGATTTTCAGGGGTTTCTGGCCGGCCGGCAATGGTGCTGACTGTTAGCCTGATTGCTGACCGTCCGGCCGGTGTCTGGCTGCGGTGGCCATCCTGAACTAGATTTATTGACCAGCCCAATGCGTGCTGCGATCTCGCCGAGGAGACACAATGACCTTGTGGTCGCATTCCAGCCCTGCGCAAAGTCCCGATGTGCTCGGCGAACCAGTGGTGTACGTGGTCGATGACGATGCCTCGATGCGCCAGGCGCTCGACAGCTTGCTGCGCTCGATCGGCTTGCAGGTGCGAACCTTCGACAGCGCCGGAGATTTTCTCGCGCAAGCGCAACGTGAGGTACCCGGTTGCCTGGTGCTCGACGTGCGCCTGCGCGGCGAAAGTGGCCTGACGTTTCAGGAACAGATGGAAAAAAATGGCTTGCGCATCCCTGTGGTGTTCATGACCGGCCACGGCGACATCGCCATGAGCGTCAAGGCGATGAAGGCAGGCGCGGTGGATTTTCTGGCCAAGCCGTTCCGTGATCAGGACATGCTCGACGCCGTGGCCAGTGCGTTGGCTCGCGACCGTGCGCGGCTAGCAGCCGAACACTCCGGCGCCGTTTTGTGTCGGGCTTACCAAACCCTGACCGCACGTGAGCGCGAAGTGCTCGGCTTCGTCATTGCCGGGCTGATGAACAAACAGATTGCCGGACAGCTCAACCTCAGCGAGGTCACGGTCAAGGTCCACCGTGGCCAGGTCATGCGCAAAATGGCCGCACGTTCAGTGGCCGATCTGGTGCGTATCGCAGAAGCGCTGGGCATCGAGCCTGTCCAGCGCAACCCCTGAGCGCTGGCGACGTGCAACTCACCGTGCGGCAAAAAACCTGAGCAGTGTTGACGCAGATGGCCAGCAGAAAACAGATTTTGTGGGACGACGGCGAGCGGGTGCTGTCCCGTGAGCGCGGTTCGAATGATGGCAGCCTACTGGCGGTGCGTCCGGCGATGGGCCAGCCATTGCCGAGCACCCTGGAGCGTCTGGCGCATGAATACAGCCTCAGGGACGACCTCAATCCTGCCTGGGCGTTGCAGCCGACAGCTTTCGAGCGTACGGGCACCCGAGTTCGTCTGCTGTTCGACGATCCGGGTGGCGAGCCGTTGTCGCGATTGCTGGTCGCTCCGCTGGATATCGAAACCTGTCTGGAATTGGCCACGAACATCGCCAAGGCACTGGGCCATATGCATCAGTGTGGTCTGGTGCACAAAGACCTGAAACCGCAGCATGTCTTTGTCCATTGCCATGACGGGCAGGCGCGGCTGACCGGCTTCGGCCTGGCCACGCGCTTGCCACGGGAACGGCAAGCGCCCACGCCACCGGAATCTATCGCCGGCACGCTGGCTTACATGGCGCCGGAGCAAACCGGGCGGATGAATCGTTCGATCGATTCGCGTAGTGATCTGTATGCCTTTGGCGTGACGCTGTACCAGATGCTCACCGGCTCGCTGCCGTTCAGTGCCAGTGAACCGATGGAGTGGGTGCATTGCCATATCGCGCGGCTGCCAATGCCCGTGTGTGAACGGGTGGCGACGGTGCCGCCGATGTTCTCGCGAGTGGTCATGAAACTGCTGGCGAAAACTGCCGAGGAGCGCTATCAGAGCGCAGTCGGTGTCGAGCATGACTTGCGCCGTTGCCTCGATGACTGGCGCCGTATGCGGCAGATCGAGACGTTCACGTTGGACGAGCAGGGCGCCTGCGAGCGCTTGCTGATTCCGGAAAAACTCTACGGCCGCGAACACGAAGTGCAAACGTTGATCGATGCCTTCGCCAATGTGGTGCAGACAGGCGCGCCGACACTGGTGCTGGTATCCGGCTATTCCGGCATCGGCAAATCGTCGGTGGTCAGTGAACTGCACAAGGTGCTGGTGCCGTCGCGTGGCTTGTTCGCCGCCGGCAAGTTCGACCAGTACCAGCGCGACGTGCCTTATTCGACTCTGGTTCAGGCCTTTCAGGGGCTGGTGCGGACGCTGTTGGGCAAGCGCACCGACGTACTGGCGGGCTGGCGCGAAGCACTGTTGCGGGCACTGGAAGCGAATGCGCGGTTGATCACCGATCTGATCCCCGAACTCAAGCTGATCATCGGCGAGCCGCCGCCCGTGCCTGAGTTGGAGCCGCAACAGGCGCAGCAGCGGTTCCTTCAGGTCTTGCAGCGTTTTATTGGCGTGTTCGCTCAGTCCGAGCATCCGTTGGCGCTGTTCCTTGACGACCTGCAATGGCTCGACGCGGCCACCCTTGATCTGCTCGAAGATTTGCTCAGTCGCGCAGAGACCCCTCATCTGCTGCTGGTCGGTGCTTATCGCGACAACGAGGTAGATGGCGATCACCCACTCAGCCGCACACTCAAGACCCTGCATCACGCCGGCGTACACATTGACGAAATTCGTCTGGCGCCACTGGCTGGCGCGCACATCGAACAACTGATCAGCGAGTCACTGCGCTGCCCGCCGGCGAGCATTGTCGCGCTGGCGCGGCTGGTGCTGGACAAGACCGCTGGCAATCCGTTCTTCGTCATCCAGTTTCTGCACGCCCTGGCCGAGGAGAAGCTGCTGACATACGAGCCTGCGTGCCAGCGCTGGCGGTGGGATGTGCACCTGATCAACGGCAAGGGCTACACCGACAATGTCGTCGATTTGATGGTCGGCAAACTGGCGCGGCTGCCCCAGGAAACCCGCCAGGCGCTGCAACAACTGGCCTGCCTGGGCAACGTCGCGCGTCTCGACACGCTGGCCACAGTCCTTGATGTGCCGGTGCCTCACGTTCACTCCGCATTGTGGCCGGCGGTGCGGCTTGAGTTGGTCGAGCGTCAGGACGGTGCCTACAGGTTTGTGCATGATCGCATCCATGAGGCGGCGTATTCGCTGATCGCTGAAACCGAACGGGCGCAAATGCACTTGCGCATCGGCCGGCTGCTGGCACTGCAAACCCAGGGTGAGCGGCGCGAGGAGGCGATCTTCGAGATTGTCGGCCAGCTCAATCGCGGTGCGCATCTGATCAGCCTGCGTGCCGAGCGCGAGCAACTGGCCGAGTTCAACCTGCTCGCCGGCCAGCGAGCGAAGGCCTCGACCGCTTATACCTCAGCACTGACCTATCTGGGCGCCGGCGCAGAACTGTTGGGCGAGCAGGGTTATGACAGTCGGCATGAACTGGGTTTCGCTCTGGAGCTGAACCGTGCCGAGTGCGAATTTCTCACCGGCCAACTGCAGCTTGCCGACTCGCGCCTGGCGACATTGGCCGAGCGCGCCGTGACCACCGTCGAGCGCGCGGCGGTGGCGTGCCTGCAGATGGATGTCTACTTGCTGCTTGATCGCAGTGACCGGGCGGTGACGGTGTGTCTGGCCTTTCTGCGTCAGGTCGGCATCGATTGGCCAGCGCGTCCGGACGATATTCAGGTGCGCGACGAATATCAGCAGGTCTGGACCAGCCTGCGCGGGCGCAGTATCGAGCAGATGATCGACTTGCCGCTGATGGAGGATCCTGCCGCGCGGGCCACCCTCGATGCGCTGGGCAAACTCTTCGCGCCGGCGGTGCAGTCGGATCTGAACCTCGCCAGCCTGACCATTTGCAAAGCGATCAGCCTGAGCCTGCAATATGGCAACTGCGACGCCTCCTGCCTGCTCTATGCCAACTTCGGGCGCGTGTCGGGGCCGCGTTTTGGCGACTATGCCGCTGGTTATCGATTTGGCCGTCTGGGCTGCGATCTGGTTGATCGGCGCGGGCTCACGCGTTATGAGGCGAGCACCTGGTTGTGCTTCTCGATCTTCGTGGTGCGCTGGATGCGGCCAGTGCGCGAGTGCCGCGAACTGTTGCGCCGTGCGCTCAACGCGGCCCATCGCAGCGGCGATCTGCCGTATGCCGCGTTCGCCGGAAACAGCCTGATTTCCGATCTGTTGTTTATCGGCGAGCCGCTGGCCGAGGTGCAGGCGCAAGCGGAATCAGGGCTGGTCTATGCACAAAAGGTCGGTTTCGGTCTGGTGGCGGATTTCATGCGCTGCCAGTTGACGCTGATCCGCATGCTGCGCGGGCAGACGCCGACGTTCGGCTGTTTCGACGATGACGGGTTCGATGAAACAGCTGTCGAGGCGCATCTGGCCGGTTCGGCGGATCTGGCGCTGGCGCGCGGCAAGTACTGGGTACGCAAGTTGCAGGCGCGCTATCTGGCCGGGGATTACGCGGCGGCCGCTGAGTGCGCGGCCCAGGCGCAGGGACTTTTGTGGGTGGTTTCGGCGTTTTTCGAGGAGGCCGAATACCATTTCTACGCGGCGTTGACCTTGGCGGCCCACGGCGAAACTGACGCCGGTGCTTTGCAGCGTCTGGGTCAACATCATGAACAGTTGCAGACGTGGGCGCGCTTGTGTGCAGAGACCTTCGCCAGTCAGGTGGCGCTGGTCGGCGCGGAAATGGCGCGCGTCACCGGACAGTTGCTCGAAGCCGAATTGCAGTACGAGCAAGCCATTCAATTGGCTCAGGACAATGGTTTGCTCCATATCGAAGCGCTGGCCAACGAACTGGCCGCACGGTTCTACGGCGCTCGCGGGCTGGTCAGGATATCCCGGGTTTACCTGCGCGACGCACGCTACGCCTATCTGCGTTGGGGGGCTGCTGGCAAGGTGCGGGAGCTGGAGCGACGTCATCGTTTTCTGCGTGCCGAAGAGGCGCAACCGAATCCGGTCACCACGCTCATTACGCCAGTTGAACATCTCGACCTGGCAACGGTGCTCAAGGTCTCTCAAGCAGTCTCCGGCGAGATCGTCCTGGACCGTTTGATCGAAACGGTGATGCGCACCGCGATCGAACAGGCCGGGGCCGAGCATGGCCTGCTCATTTTGTTGAACGCCGACATTGCCTATGTCGCTGCGCGAACCCGTATCGGCGACGGTGCCACGCAGCTGTGCAACGCGCCGCTGCACACGGTGGCGCTGGCAGAGTCAGTGCTCTACCAGACGCTGCGCACCGGCGAAAACCTGTGCCTGGACGACGCGGTTGCCGATCCGCTGTTCGCCGCTGATCCATACGTTCAGCAACGAGGCGCGCGCTCGATCCTGTGCCTGGCATTGATGAATCAGGCGCGGGTCGCCGGGGCGCTGTATCTGGAAAACAACCTGTCCGCCGGGGTGTTCAGCCCGACGCGTCTCGCCGTGTTGCGCCTGGTGGCGTCGCAGGCAGCGATCTCGCTGGACAACGCGCGCCTGTACCGCGACCTCGCCGAGCGAGAAGCGAAGATCCGTCGGCTGGTCGACGCCAACATCATCGGCATCATCGTCTGGGGCGTGGAAGGGGAAATCATCGAGGCCAATGACGCGTTCCTGCGCATGGTCGGTTACACCCGTGATGAGTTGCTTTCGGGCAGTGTCCATTGGCGTGACATGACCCCGCCGGCGATGCGCGCTAACAGCGATATTGCACTGGCAACGGCGATCCACACTGGCCGGGCCCAGCCATTCGAAAAGGAGTACATCCGCAAGGACGGCAGTCGGCTGCCGGTGATTGTCGGTCTGGCTGCCTTCGAAGCGAGTCAGCAACAGGGCCTGGCCTTTGTGCTGGATATCAGCGAACGCAAGCTGGCTGAAGAGCAAGTGCGCGAAGGCGAGCGTCGTTATCGTCAGGTGCAAACGGAACTGGCCCACGCCAATCGTGTGGCAACCATGGGTCAGTTGGCCGCATCGATTGCCCACGAAGTCAATCAGCCGATCGCCGCCACGGTGACCCATGCTAATGCCGCGTTGCGCTGGCTCGGTGCAAAGCCACCAAATATCAACGAGGTCGAGCAGGGCCTGCGGCATATCATTCTCGACGGCAACCGCGCCGCCGACGTACTCGGGCGCATCCGCGCGCTGATTCACAAAACGCCACCGCAGCGTCAGCCTGTCAGCCTCAATCTGCTGATTGAAGAAATGGTCGGTTTCAGCCGGGGCGAAGCGCTCAAGCACGGCGCCGAAGTCAGCGTTGAGCTGGCGGCAGATTTGCCTTTCGTAGTGGCGGACCGGGTCGAACTGCAACAGGTGTTGCTCAACCTGATCATCAACAGCCTCGAAGCCATGACGATCATGGCAGAGGGGCAGCGACGTCTGCTGATTCGCAGTGAGGCGCTGGGCGATAACGTGCACATCAGCGTCAGCGATTCGGGGCCGGGCTTTGCCTGCGAGCGGGCGGAGCAAGTGTTCACGGCGTTCTTCACAACCAAATCCACCGGGCTGGGCATGGGCCTGTCGATTTGCCGCACGATCATTGAAGGACATGGCGGCAAATTGTGGGCCGAGCGCAATGAGCCGAGGGGGGCGCGGGTGGTGTTTGGCTTGCCGCGTTGTGAATGAACATGATCAACAGCCAGGCTACCCGGGCATTGAGCCCGGATGTTTCTGTCGGTGAGTTCAGGCCACCGGAATAGGATTTTCCAGCAGCGACAGGTTGAACTGCTCGATCAACCCGTGCTCGTTCGCGCCCTGGTTGGCCCGCAGCGGCAACACTCGGTCGACCAGCACTTCGGTGGTGGCGGTTTCCAGCTTGATCAGGGTTTCCTCGATGAACTCGCCCAGCGGCATGGCGCGCTCGTCGCCGCTCTTGTGAATCAGGTCGGTATCGACCCAAGGTGGCGCGATTTCCAGGACCTTGACGTTGGTGTCGCGCAGCATGAAACGTTGCGACAGCGAGTAGGAATGGATCGCCGCTTTGGTCGCCGAATACAGCGCCGTGGTCGCCAGCGGCAGGTAGGCCAGCACCGAGCTGTTGTTGATGATGTAGGCCTCGGGCTGGCGCTTGAGGTGTTCGACGAACGCGGCGCTGACGCGCACCGGGCCGAGCAGGTTGGTCTGCAACAGACCTACTGCCTGCTCATCGTCGTAGTCGCCGGAACCCGCGTTGTCGAAGGGCATGATCCCGGCGTTGTTGATGATTACGTTCAACGACGGATGGCGGCGGATGACTTCGGCGGCGACGTCCTTGATCTGCTGCGCATCGTTGATGTCCAGCTGCACGGTGTCGATGCCCGGATTCGCCTGGGCAATCTCTGCCAGCAGGGTCTGGCGACGACCAGCGATGATGACCTTGTTGCCGCGCTGATGCAGGGCCTCGGCCAGTGCGCGGCCGATGCCGGAAGTGCCGCCGGTGATGAAGATCGTGTTGGCTTCAAGTTTCATGAGCTGCGTCCCGCGAGTGGATTGATTGGAATGCAAGCCATGATGGAGAAAACCTGCTCCGACCTGAATGACGTATGTGGTAGTGTTTCAGGACATTCAACAAACGGAGCGCGACCATGCATCGAGTCGGCTATCTGCTCACGGAAGGTTTTCAGGTCATGGCGCTGGCGACCCAGTCGGTGTTCGAGTTCGCCAACATCGTCACGGGCAAAGCCGTGTACAAGGTGCAGAACTTTTCCCAGGCCGGCGGCATCGTCAGCTCCTCGCTGGGCTTGCACGTCGATACGTTGCCGCTGACGCAAGCGGGGCTGGCCGACAGTTGGCTGGTGGCGGGAACGCTGACACCGCTGACGCCGCCCGATGCTGACGTGCTGCACAGCGTGCGCGGGCTCGCCGACGGCGCACGCCGCGTGGCCGGCATCTGCACCGGCTCGTTCGTACTGGCGCAGGCCGGTGTACTGGATAATCGCCGCGTGACCACGCACTGGGCGTTCGCCCCGGCGCTGCGCAGGATGCATCCCTCGGTGAATGTCGAGGACGACCGGATCTTTATTATCGACGGCCCGGTGTGGACGTCGGCGGGCATGACCGCTGGTGTCGACATGGCGTTGGGCATGGTTGAAAAAGATCTGGGCAGCGACATTGCGCGCTCGGTGGCCCATCGGCTGGTGATGCATCAGCGCCGCTCGGGCGGGCAGTCGCAGCACTCGGAATTGCTGTCGCTGTCACCCAAATCCGATCGAATTCAGAGTGCGCTGGATTACGCGCGCAAGCACCTCAATCGCCCGCTGAGTGTCGAAGAACTGGCCGAAGTGGTGCACCTGAGTCCGCGGCAATTCACCCGGGTGTTTACCGCCGAAACCGGCCAGTCTCCGGCCAGGGCGATAGAGAGCCTGCGCCTGGAAGCGGCGCGTTTGCTGATCGAGCAGAGCAGTCACAGTCTGGATGTAGTCGCCAGGGAAACCGGGTTTCGTGACCGTCGGCATATGCGCGAGGTGTTCATGCGCGGCTTTGGCGTGCCGCCGCAGGCGGTACGGCGGGATTCGCGGCGGAGGGTATGACGTGACTAGGGTCTACGAAAAAATGTTGATCCCCATTCTGCCGATCAGGAATACGAGCAGAATCAGGAAGAAAACTCTGATGAAACTGCTTCCATACCGTAATGCCAAAAAGACACCGGTCAGTGCACCGGCCATATTGCATAAAGCAACTATGCCGCCAATCGCCCACAAGACATTACCGGAGGGGATAAAAAATATGAGCGCAGCGCTGAACGTCCCCAGGTTGACCAGTTTTGCAGAGGCTGATGCATTGAGGAAATCAAAGCCAAAGACCTTGACGAAGATAAACAGCAGCAGGCTGCCACTGCCCGGGCCGAAGACACCATCGTAGAAACCGATCAGGCTGCCAAAGAAAACTCCAAGGCAAATGTCTTTCGTTCCGAAGTGGCGGTCTTTGCCTGCCAAACCAAGTTTTTTTTCCATAAACGTGTAGATAGCCATGACTATCAATATGAAAAAGACAACGATCTCCATCAATCTTTTAGGAACAAGGGATACCGAGAGAGCTCCGAGAAAAGAAAATAAAAAAGCGGCGAGCATGGTCGGAAGCATTAAATTCCAGCGAATTTTTATGCGCTTCAGGTAACCCGATATTGATGAAATATTGCCTGCCAGAACGGCCAGTTTGTTGGTGCCGAAAATGGTGGCAAGGCTGTACTGGGGTAGAGCATGTAGAAGTGCCGGCACCTGTACCAGGCCCCCGCCACCGACCGCAGCGTCTATCAGGCCACCACAAAACGCGAAGAAACCCAATGCAAGAACAGCGTGTTCAACATCCATGCGATAGATCCCTGCGGAACGTCATTTGGCCGGAAGGTTCATGAGTCGCTCGTGGTTTGGTTTAAATATCGTCAAAACATGCCGATCATTCTCCAAGCTCACATTATGAGAGTTCATCGGCATGCTTCGTTAATCCATAGAGATCAACAGGTCATAATCCGATGCATGGCGGAGAATGCATTGCCGACTCTTTCATTGTAATTGAGCATGATGCCCTTCAGTCGCGCAGGCTTGAATTCCAGACCTACCGTCTGACCGTAAGCTTGCGCGGCCGCCAAGGCATGCAATCCGTGTTTGTTCTCAACTTCTCCGGAGTGCCCCATTACGTAGCCTTTGGCGTTACGCAGGTTTTGCGTGTTTGTCCTCAAGAACGGATTGGCCGCGAGGAGCTTTGCTTCAATATATTGAGCGATGAAATTGTATTCACGACCGTTCCACAGTTCAGATGAGATTGAAACCATCATCGCATCCATAATTGAAGATTTGTGTTCCTGCGAGTTTAGTGCCGTTTTATGCTTGGCGACCCCGGTGTTGTATAGGAAGTCCGCGAAGTCATTGCATTCAGCAATTTTGAATTGTTCTTCAACCCAGGCTGACGCACCAAAAGCTGCAGTCATGTAGTTGTACATTCCGTCATGGCCCTGATGTCCAAGACCGAAATCATCTTTCGCCACTTCATGCATATGCGCCATGACATTGTGGTAACCCTCACGTCTGTCGGCAGATACCGATATCGCATCCGCCGACAGGCGCATGATGATTTTTGCCGAGACAAGGCTGGTGGTTTTATGGGTTTCATTCCACCCATTGAAAAAGCTCAATACCGACGAGTCTATTACTGGCTTTTCGAGGAACGCCCTGAATGCGCTTTCAGCCGCCAGTTGCGCGTCTTGCGTGATGGAATGATTGAGTACCTCAAGCATGGCGTCCTGTATCTCAGCAACGTTGCCGACGCAGGCCAGCAACGGTTGACGCCGTTGGTTTTCTTCTAAGGTACGTCCGGGAATTTTCAAGTTGCGTATGTGCTTGGGCAGGGCCTGGATAAATGTCTCGCCAAATTCTTGCATGGATTTATGTTCAAGCGGTTCCAAACGACTCTGTGGCGATGCTGAGCTCATGATGTGTCCTTCTCCCTAAAGACCTATGAAATGTTTGGTTTTAACGCACTTTCTTGCCTTGCAGCGGCGAAATTAGCCCGATTTGTTGGCCTGCGACAAGTGACTTATACTGACCAAATCATTCATTTTTAATGAGCGTTTACATGGAGTTTTCGCAACTGGTCATGTTCAAGGCAGTAGCCGATCTGGGCAGTATCGTCCGTGCCTCGGAGCGATTGCACTGCGTGCCGTCCAACATCACCAACCGCATCAAGCTTCTGGAACGTGAGCTTGGAGTTGACCTGTTTATAAGGAAAGGCAGAGGATTGATCATCAGCCCTTCAGGTCGGCTTTTTCTCGGCTATACCAACAAAATCCTGTCTTTGTGCGAAGAATCGCAACGAGCGCTTGATCCGTCGTCAGCTCCTTCGGGAGAACTCAGGATTGGTGCCATAGAATCATCCGCTACCGGCCGGTTACCCAAAGTGCTATCCAGGTTTCATCAACTTTATCCGGCTGTACAAATGCAATTCAGCACTGGCGATTGGTCACAATTATCCGCAGAAGTGGTCAACTACACGTTGGACGGGGCAATAATTGCCGTCAGGCCAGAACATCCGGACATCGAGAGTCTGGAGATCTATGAAGAGGATCTAGTGGTGATTGCCTCGCCGTCCGCGGGGGTGATAAACCAGCCAGAGGACCTGCGCGGTGTGGATTTATTCATGTGGCCTGAAGGATGTCCCTACAGAAAGGCTTTGGTAACCTGGCTGGAGCGGTACAAAGTTTTCAATCCGATAACAAGCATAGCCAGTTATGGCACCATCCTTGGCTGCGTAAGTTCAGGCGCCGGGATATCGTTGGTGCCCAGAGGCATGTTTGAACAGTTCCGCCAGCTCGGCGGTATTCAAGGATTCTTCTTCAATGACTTAAAGCCTGTGCAGAATTATTTTATCTGGAACAGGCACGTTGAATCTCATCGCGCAAAAGACAAGTTTGCCGATTTGCTCAAGGAAGAGTTCAAGGTTTGAGAAGTGGGCGGCAGTTGGCCCTATCCTGCAAAGTTCGCCTGCACTCGTCATTCAGCACAAGGGACCGAGCGCTTACAGAGACCACTGATAGGCTCTCGCAACCATGGTCATTGGATTGAAATAAATGAATCTGGAAGCGCAACTGCGGGATCTGATTGCTGAAGATCTCGTCCGCATGCACATCTTGCGCATAGTCAGGGATCTCAACTTGCCGGACTGCTGGGTTGCCGCAGGTTTTGTGCGCAGCCTGGTTTGGGATCATCTGCATCAGCGCCAACCTTCGCCGTTGCCCGAGGACATTGATGTCATATGGTTTGACAGAACACGTCCCGGTGATCAAACGGATTTGGCCGTGGAGGTCGAGCTTGCAGCACTGTGCAGTGACTTGAAGTGGTCGGTGAAAAACCAGGCACGCATGCACCAGCGGAACGCCGATGCGCCTTATGGGGCGGCTGCGGATGCAATGACGTTCTGGCCGGAAACTGCTACGGCAGTAGGTGTCAGGCTTGATCGGCATGGTGCGATAGAGGTTTCGGCGCCGTTGGGGCTGGAGGATTTGTTTGCGCTGAAAGTGCGGCCAACCGCCCGATTTGAAAGTGATAAATACGTGGTGTTTCTGGAGCGCCTGCAGTCGAAGATATGGCTCGAGATCTGGCCGAAATTGACGCTCGTAACGCAGGGTTGATGCCGCCCCGATTGATCGTTTAAACCGATAAGGAAATCTTTATGCATCCCGACCTTTCGTAGAGCGCTCGGGTTTTTGATTGAGGCTTTGAAGTACCAGGGACAACTAGCGGCACACGACCGAGGAGCAAAATGGAGATTGACCCGCTGCTTAAGAAGCGACAGTTGAATGTGCAGGAGCAGAATGCTGTGACTGCCCATCGCCTGATCCCCTTGTAGGAGTGAGCCTGTTCGCGATGACGCCAGCCCATTCACCGCCACATAAACAGAAAACCCTTAGCCCGTTTAAACAGTAAATCAAGCATTAAGCAAACGGCTACAACGCCTTGCGCCATTCCCTACGACTACGCCAGAATCCGCCGGCTTGTGCGTCTAGGTCGCGGGTTCTATCGTCTGTCGGTCGCTGAAAAACAGTGATCGGGTTTGGTAGCCCGCCATAACTAGTCGCATCGCGCACCGTTCGCAGACCGGCTTCAGGTCGCTGCTCAATGGTGGCCATGCGCAGGACACCTTCGGGTGTGCCGGTTCCTAGTTACCGGTCTACCAACCCGCGTATGGCCGCCACCTTCGTTTGGTAGCGAATGTGAAGGCTCCTTTTAGCTAACTAGGAGTTTCACCATGTTCAAAGTCACACCCAATCCCCCAACCAGCGACCCCGCATCACCCTACGAATCCGGTGCATCGAAAAAACTACACGAAGCCGCCGAACGCGCCCTCGATCACTACCTCGGCCCGGCAGACATCCTGGCCAGCACCAACACCCCGGAACAGATGTTCCTCGCCAACCCGAAATACGACACCGAATCCCTGCTGGCCAACGCCAGCGAATCCCTCGGCTCGGCCACCACCATGCTCTACGACTTCGCCGCGCTGCTCGACAACCCGCGCCGCAAAACCCTTCTAGGCATCGCCCAGGTCGTCATGCTCGGCGAAATCGCGGTCAATCAGGCTTTGGACAAAGTCGAAATAGCCAAATAACCCGCAATGCGACGAGCGCAAAACCTCGTCGCAACACCCGGGCGCACCACGGCTGGCACACGGCCACGGCTTGCACCACCCGGGCTCGACTGTCACCCTTCGGGCCGTTCTTCAAGGATCAGAACAAGGAATCAAGGATTGAGTGGTTACGTTCCAAACCCGCCGAAAAACTACCGCTACGAACAAGCCAAACCCGTCGACCTGCACGCCCAGCACTGGGCCGAATATGAGAAGCACGGGAAAGAGCCCGCGCGCGAGCCTGAGAAGATAGGCATTGCGTTGAGGATCGGGGTTTTCTTTGATGGCACTGGCAACAATGCGAACAACTCTGCTGCGGGGTTGTTGTGTGGTGCTCAGCATCCGATTGCGCCTGAGGATATTCCTCCCAGTTGTCAGCCCTATATGGGAGATCCGGACAGCAGTTATGGCTCTGGCGCGACGAATA
Organism: Pseudomonas sp. LW8; assembly: GCF_041956865.1. NCBI lineage: Bacteria > Pseudomonadati > Pseudomonadota > Gammaproteobacteria > Pseudomonadales > Pseudomonadaceae > Pseudomonas > Pseudomonas sp. LW8. The sequence continues at coordinate 2,218,638 of NZ_CP168138.1, forward strand.
TCAAAAAACTTGCCGATCTGTATTACGAGGCTCCGATTGCTGATGGAGAAGGGCCTATAAAACAGGTGTCACGCCCGTTATATATCGAAGGCATCGGTACTCAATCCAACGAGAAAGACAGTATCGTCGGTCAAAGCACGGGACGTGGAGAGACGGGAGTAGCCGGTAGGGTGCAGACTTCGTTTACGTTCATCAAACAGGTTGTTGAAGACGCCCTGCAAGAAAATCCGAACAGTGAAATTGCCTCGCTAACTTTTGACACTTTTGGATTCAGTCGAGGTGCAGCGGCGGCACGTCATTTCTGCAATGAAATTGTACGAGGCAAGCAGGGGCCGTTAAGGGATCTGCTTAGCACTTACGCCCATGATTTCAGCCGCACCTTTCTAGATCAATATGGCAGCAGTATCCGAATGGGCTTCATCGGTCTATTCGACACCGTGCCGTCTATTGCCGGTTTCACTAATTTCGGTAGAGTGCAAAGCCCCATTGCTCCGGGCATTAAACTGTATCTCGACCCTCGCTTCTTCAAGGATGTTGTCCACTTGGTGGCGCGCGATGAATGTCGTGCCAATTTCGCCCTCAGCAATGTCAATCCCGATTATCCAGAATATGTTTTTCCGGGCGTGCATTCGGATATCGGTGGTAGCTATCTCGACGAAGTCGAGGAATGCGTATTGGTCAGTCCCATGCAGAGACTTGATGTATGGAGCAACACTGACGTTCAATCAACTTCGATCTATCAGGACGCCGCGATGGTGAAAAAACAATGGGTCGCCAAAGGATGGCCTGCCGATCTGTTGGAAATCGTAACGCCCCCCGCGCTTGCTTTGCCGCCCGATCCGCAAGATCGTTTCGGGCCTAAACACAAACGTGTATACGCTGGGCTTCAGCTCAAACGCCCGGTCAGTGGCAAACTCTCAAGGGTTTATTTGAGAGTCATGTATCAATTGGCCAAAGAAAAAGGTGTTCCTCTCCACGATATTCCCGAACGACCCGAGTACGCCGTTCCCCAGGAGCTGCAACCGCTTTGTGAAAGATTCATCGCCGGTGACTTCAGCACCACAGCTGAAGAGGAGAAATTGCTGCAATTGAAATACATCCACACATCTGCCAACTGGAATCACCCGCAAGGAAGGCGGGACGGCAGCGGCCTGAAAGCTGTTTATATCAATTCACCAACGGAAAATGGCATTCGCATGCAGCATCCTCATGTAGCTGACTGGAAGCTTTGGTAATGAGAATATTCTTGGCTCTACTGGGCGTTTTGGCCTTTACCGGCTGTCACGCGACAGGCTCCAATTCAGGTGAAAACGATCCCAAATATCCTTGGTGGGAACTGGCGTTTATCAAGCCCAATTTCATGAACGTTTGGGTCGAAGACAGCTCAGTGGAAGACATCAACGGTCGAACGTTTCTGCGAGCCGGGGGAGGAAACGCCAGCGGCGCTGAACCAAATGACGACAAAGAATCCGCGCGCGGTTGGGTAGGTGTGGGAGGTACGGGGAAACCGGTTATTGGCGCAGATCTGCCCAAGCGAATTTTCGTCCGTTGGCAGTCTATACCCGAGCAAAAAACCTACCGGGCTTGGGTGGATTTTCCTGAGGAAGCCAGACGAGTAATGGTGACATCTACCCATCAGCGCTGCGCCGAAACTCCCGACAGGACAGCGCGCTTCATGGCTTCTGTGTATTTGGGACTCGCACCAGGTGGCATAGTCCAGGTCTGGGTCAGAGATCAGTGTCGACGCCCGATCAAAGTCGCCCGCACCCAAGCAGAGTTGGAACCGCTGGGGCCGGAGTTGGGCAAGAACGGTGGTCAGTATGCCTATCCCGTGAGTGAAAAGGCCAAGCGATACATTGATAAGTTCGGCATCCCGTACGGTAGCTGGTAAACGACGTGGATGGAGCGCCATCTACTTTTCAGGCGCCAGACCGTTTCAATTTCGCTGAGTCGAATTAGCGGGGCGGCGTCTTGAGAATAGAAAAGGTCGACCGTTTCGATGATGTCGACTACGGCGCAGGCTATGAGTATCGAGGTTTCAATTACCTGATTCTGGATGGTGTCGATCAGTTTTTCGTCAGAACTTACGATGACCAACCCGGTGGCGCGACGGTTGTACGCCCTGCCATGACCACAAGCACCAGACTCAGAACGCTGGCGGAATTCTTACGAACGGAGCTGGAGGTAACTGCGATTTATCTCTACAAGGGTGAAATAGGAAGCTATGCCAAGGTAGACCTCGAGAGCCTGCAATTTTGCTGATCCGGTATCGAGCCGGGGGCGATAAGCAGGACTCGCCAACCAAGAGTCCCGCCACCACACCCCCTCAAACCTCAGCCTTCACCCCAACCTTCACCGCCGCTTTGCGATACGTCAGCAAAACAATCCCGCTCACTACAATTACTCCACCCACGATCTGCCCTCTGCTGAGCATTTGATCCAGCACAATCCAGCCCATCAACAACGTCGCCAATGGCTCAATGTTCATAACCGGTGCGTTGCGTGGCATGTCCAGCCTGGGCACGGAAATGAACAACACAATGAAGCCGGTCCCATAGAGCACGACAAGCGTGGCAAGGGCCAGCCAGCCGGTTGAGGTGGCGGGGAGGTTGAGTCCGCCGGGGAGGGCGCCGGTCAGGCCGGCCAGGTTGACGCTACTGAAGACGATGAAGATGGTCAGCAGGCTGCGCACCGAGCCGCGCACTTGCGACAGTTTGTGATCGGTGATCCACAGCGCGCAGGCGAATACGCTGGCGGCGCAGAAGGCGAGTGCGACGCCCAGCAGCCATTCCGGACCGACGCTGGCGCTGTCTGACAGACGTCCGGGGACGTCCAGTACGAACACCAATCCCACGAGAATCAAGCCCATCAACATCGCGGTGCGCGCGCTTGGTCGTGGGCCGCCCATCGCCCAGGTCAGCAAGGCGAGCAGGATCGGAAACACGTTGGCCACCAGCAGCGCCAAAGCAACCGGCACCCGTGCTACGGCGGAATACAGACATAGGCTCTGCGCGGTGATCAACAGCCCCAACAGTAACTGCCAACGCCACGCGCCCGCCGGCAGACGCAGACTTTGCCGCTGCCACAGAACGAGAATGGCAAGCACCAGCAAGGTCCCGCCCGAGCGCATCAGAATCGCCAGCAACACGCCCGCGCCATCATCAAAAGCGACCCGTGCCGCGACGTGGTTGCCGGCGAACGCACAACCCATGCACAACAGAATGATCACGGCGAGATAACGGGGGAAGGGCGGCGGTACGGTTGGCGCAAACTCAGGACGGGACATGGCAGATCTCAAAAATGATAGCCACTCGGGGTGGCTCAGGTTTTTATTATGTTGTCGTACAACTGCCAGATTTGTACCGTAATTGAGCAGGGGCGGCAAGCTTGAAAGTCTTGATAAACCGCTTGGGCGTGATGCTGTTTGAGTTTCAGAGATCGTATAACTTGCTTGCTAGGCACGAGCATCGAGTCGAGTCGCCCACCCATCCTCTCGAGCCAGACCGACCAGGAAATCCACAAAAGCCCGGGTTTTTGCTGGCAATAGTTTCTGGCTGGAAAAGTACAAGTAGATCTGCCCTGCATCGACATACCAATCGGGCAAAACCCTTTCCAGCGTACCGTCCTGCAGATAAGGCAAAACATCCGGAACTGCCAACAGCGCAACCCCCAACCCCAGTCGGGCGCACTGACACAGCGCTTGCGGATCGTTGACCAACAGGCGCGGCGTCAACTCGAGGGGCGCTCGTTGCCCGTCGGGCCCTTGCAACATCCAGCTGCGCACCTTGCCGGTCTGCACCGAACGCATGGCCAGGTGATTCAGCGTCGACAGCTCTTCGATGTGCCGGATGCGCTTGTGTGCCGAGAGGTATTCCTTCGATGCCACCAGAATCAGATGCGCCGGGGCGATGGCTCTGGCGACCACACCTTGCGCGAGTTCAATGCCGCCACCGATGGCCGCATCAAATCCATCCGCGATGAGATCGACCTGGCGATTGTCGACATGCCATTCGGGGATCACGGCGGGATATCGATTGAGAAATTCCGGCATCAGCGGCAGCAGGAAATCCCTTGCAAAACCCGGTGCCGCACTTAGACGCAGGGTGCCGGAAGGCTCTCCGGCATTGCCGGCCACATCGGCGATCGCCGCCTGAACACTTTCCAATCCCGAACCGACGTTGGCCAGAAAACGTTCTCCCGCTTCGGTCAGCGTGAGTTTGCGCGTGCTGCGCTGAAACAAGCGTACGCCGAGGTTGGCCTCCAGTTGCGCGACATTGCGACTGACCGCCGCGGGTGTCAGGCCCAGGCGCCGCGCCGCTGCAGAGAAGCTTCCCGCCTCGGCGCTGCGCACGAATGAGAGCAAATTGCCTAACGTTTCCATCCGTGCACCTTCAACTAATGATTGAAAGTGATTCTAGGTGTCTTCCACTACTGGTGGAAGATCGAAAAGCGTCTCATAGCCTCATCAACTTCAACCACCCAGAGGCTCGACCATGAACACTTCCACGCTTCCACTGACCGGCAAAATCGCCATCGTTACCGGTGGCTCACGCAGCATCGGCGCAGCAATCGCCAAACGGCTCGCGGCAGATGGCGCAACCGTCGCTATCACCTACAACGCATCGCCAGATCGCGCCGCAGCGGTCGTGCAGGAAATCGTTGCGGCGGGCGGCCAGGCTGTGGCGCTGGCGGCCGATGCGGGCAATCCCGAGGCTGTTCGTGCAGCGATTGCCGATGTTGCACAGCGTTTTGGCAAGATCGACATTCTGGTCAACAACGCTGGTATCAGCCTGCTTGGCGCCCCGGAGGACATCGCCTTCGAGGACTTTGAACGCATCCTTGCGGTGAACGTGACCGGCGTCTTCGTCGCCACTCAGCAAGCGCTCAAACACATGGGGCAGGGCGGCCGCATCATTCACATCGGCAGCTCGATGGTGCAATACGCGGCGTTCGCTACCGCCTCCGTCTACACCCTGAGCAAAGGTGCGCTGACCGGTTTCAGTCGTGGACTGGTGCGCGATCTGGGGCCGCGCGGCATCACTGTGAACACCGTCCATCCCGGCCCGACCGACAGCGACATGAACCCGGCCGACGGGCCTATTGCGGACTTCCTACGCCCGAACATCGCCATGGGGCGGTACGGAGAGGGCAAGGATGTCGCCAGTGCGGTGGCGTACCTGGCCAGTGCGGACGCCGGGTTTGTCACCGGTGCAGAATTAATCGTCGACGGCGGCTTCACAGCGTAAGGAGAGCATCATGACTATCAGCATCATTGGTACAGGCTCCATCGGCACCGCCATCGCTCGGTTGCTCGTCAACGCAGGCCTGCCGGTCAGTCTGGCCAACAGCCGTGGGCCGCAGAGCCTTGCCGGTTTGGTCGACGAATTGGGTCCACTCGCACAAGCGGTGACGGCTCAGCAAGCCAGTCAGGCGGACATTGTTTTTCTGGCGGTGAACTGGTCGAAGATCCCCGACGCGGTACGCGATCTCGGGCCTTGGGATGGACGTATCGTGATCGATGCCAACAACCCCATTGAAGCGCCGCTGTTCAAGCCTTTCGATCTGGGCGGCCAGCCGTCTTCGCAAGTGGTGGCGCAGATGCTGCCCGGTGCGCACGTGGTCAAGGCCTTCAACCATTTGCTCGCGGCTCTGCTGAGCGATCCCTCCGCCGAGGGCGGCAAGCGGGTGCTGTTTTATTCCGGTGAAGATGCCACGAGCAAAACCAAGGTTGCAGAGCTGATTACTCAACTGGGTTTTTACGGCATCGATCTGGGCGGTGTGCAGCAAGGAATGCTTGCGCAGTTTCCGGGCGGACCGCTGCCAGCCTTGAACCTGGTCAAACATGGTTAACCGCTGAGCCCGGGCAACCGGGCTTCACACACAAATCGAGGAATCAAAAATGGCTGGCTCAGATTCGCGAAATACTGATGAAGTTGAAAACTACGACGCCTTGCTACGGGCCAATCTGCAGCGGGTGTTCAACCAACGCGATGCACAAAGGCGCTTGGCGGCGGTGCAGGAGCTTTTTGCAGACGCACCGACGATGTATGAACCGGCTGGCATCGTCACCGGGCAAGCGGCGATTTCGGCAGTGGCCGGTGCGTTGCTGGATCAGTTCGGGCCGGACTTCGCTTTTGTTGCGGAGGGCACTGCAGTTGGGCATCACGGCTTGGGTTATCTGCGCTGGCACGCAGGCCCGGGCGATGGGCCGGTCATCGTCAGCGGCGTCGATGTGGCAGAAATCAGCGAAGGGAAAATCGTGCGACTGTGGGTGTTGCTGGATGCGCCCCAAGGCTGAGCCGCACGGCAGGGTGGCAAATCGGATCCCGTTGCCGCCTGTCGCCGACTGCCGATCAGATTAATATCGCGCATTGACATATCGAAAAATCTCGATATCCTCGGCGCATGGAACTGATCGAAATCTTCAAAGCCCTCTCGAACCCGACGCGCCTCAAGATCCTTGAAGGCCTGAAGGATCCCGTGAAGAACTTCCCCCCGCAGGATGAGGGTGACGTTCTTGTTGAGGGTGTCTGCGTCAGCAGTATCCAGGAAGGTATCGGCCTGTCGCAGTCGACGGTGTCGAGTTATCTGGCCACGTTGCAGCGGGTGGGGCTGGTGGAAGTGCGGCGCATCGGTCAATGGACCTACTACAAACGCAATGAGGCAGCAATCAGCGCGCTTGCAGAGATCATAGGGAAAGAGCTGTAAATTTTTTTACTACAGGATATCGAGAATTCTCGATATCCCTCTTTATCGATACGAGGTTTTGCCATGAAAGCGATGATTCTGAAATCCTTCGGCGGTCCTGATTCGTTCGAACTCAGCGACGTGTCCAAACCGGTTCCGCAAGCGGGCCAAGTGCTGGTCCGAGTGCACGCCACTTCCATCAATCCGCTGGATTACCAGGTTCGGCGCGGTGACTATCCCGACCTGGTGCCGCTGCCAGCCATTACCGGTCACGACGTGTCGGGCGTGGTTGAATCCATCGGGCCGGGCGTCAGCGCTTTCGCGCCGGGCGACGAGGTCTGGTACACCCCGCAGATATTCGACGGGCAGGGCAGTTATGCCGAGTACCACGTCGCAGCCGAAAGCATCATCGCCAGGAAGCCTGCTTCTCTGAGCCACCTCGAGGCGGCCAGTCTGAGTCTGGTCGGCGGTACGGTTTGGGAAGCGCTGACCGTGCGCGCCGTGCTCCGCGTTGGCGAAAGCATTCTGATCCACGGCGGCGCCGGCGGGGTCGGCCATGTGGCGATTCAGGTGGCCAAAGCCATGGGCGCCAGGGTCTTTACGACCGTGCGCGAGGCCAACGCCGAGTTCGTCCGCAGCCTGGGTGCCGACGTGGTGATCGATTACACCCAAGAGGACTACGTCGAAGCGATCATGCGCGAAACCGCCGGGCATGGCGTTGATGTGGTGTTCGACACCATCGGCGGCGATACCCTGTCCCGCAGCGCCGACGTGCTCGCTCAGCTTGGCCGCGTGGTCTCGATCGTCGACATCGCGCAGCCACAAAACCTCGTCCAGGCCTGGGGCAAGAACGCCAGTTACCACTTCGTCTTCACCCGGCAGAATCGCGGCAAGCTCGATGAATTGAGCGCGTTGGTCGAGCGCGGCCAGTTGCGGCCACATGTGGGCGCCGTCTATTCGCTCGCCGACATCCCGCTCGCCCACGCTCGACTGGAGAGCGCCAACAACGGTCTGCTGGGAAAAATCGCCATCGCCGTCGAGCCTACGCTCATCGTCTGAATCCGCTCACTGATTTTGGAGAAGCATCATGGTTTATGAAATCGCAGTCCTGCCCGTTCACCCGCAACAGACTGAAGCCTTTCGACGGGCATTTGCCGAAGTCGAACCGTTGCTGACCCGCGCCAAGGGATACGGCGGCCACTTGCTGGCGCAAGGTATTGAAACCCCCGAGCAGTTCAATCTGATCGTGCGCTGGCAGTCACTTGAGGACCACTCGCCGGGGTTTGAGCAGAGTGAAGACCACCAGCGGTTCATGCTGGGGTTGGAGGATTATTTTTCGGCGGAACCGATGGTGTACCACATTGAGGGTGGTGCTTTTCCGGGTGGCGACTTTGGCGTATCGGACAGCGGAGCCAGCGTAGGCCTCTGAGTGAGTATGTGGCTGTTCGTCAGAAGCGGCTGTGGCTGGTCGAGCACTGCTTGTGATGAATTGCCACATTAATTCCGCCTCGGCCTGTTCATGGAGCAGGGGTGGCAGGCAAAATGCGCCGTTTTCCATATGTCTCGTACTGCAACTCATCCAAGGAAGGCCACTTGAAAGTCATTCCCCACGCTTCCCTGCGCCCTGAAATCTGGCCAGCCGTTGTTTTATTGGTGCTGGCAAGCCTGATCACGTCCGGCTGCACGCGCTCCCATTCTCCAAAATTGGTGGAGCGCGATCCGTGTCTGGATTCCGGTCCAGCGCATACAACGGCCTACAACAAATGCGTGAGCGAGCGGGAAGAGCGCCGCGCTGAAGCGCTCAGAATACTGCTCAGTGATGATCCTGCTGACAATCCGCAACGGCAAGTGGCCGTGACAGGCGACAGCGATTTCCAACCGTCTGATTTTCCTGACGACCCAATGCCAGCGAGTTTTCGCATGCCTTCCGACCTGAATCTCAAGGATACCCGGGCATTTCCTTACAAGGCTCGCATCAGCTGGAAATACGTGTCGGATCGCTTCCTGCCGAGTTCAAAGGAATCCGCGCGGATGATGCGGGTAGACCGCCTGATTAAGGCGGCCGTAACGGCGGATGGGTTCGCAAAGTGGGGGTGCACGGTCACCGGCGGAAAGCGTCAGGTGTGGGTTTTCTACACCCTGGACGACGCGGCCTTTGTCAGCCGTGTGCAGGCAGCTCTGGCGCAGACCGGGCCTTATCCGATCGAGTTCAGCAGCCGTAAACAGACGGATGTGAATGCTGAGGTGCCGAACACCGAGCAAACTCGACTTACGCCCAAGCGATGCCTGGAGTGAAACAACCCTCGCTGCATAAGCTTCTGAAACGGATTTATCGCCATGCTTGAACGAAACAAACTGGTTCCTGAACTGATGGTCACCGAGCTGTCGAAGAGCTTGGCGTTCTGGGTGAACTGTCTGGGCTTCAAAGTCGCCTATCAACGCCTTGAAGACGGTTTCGCCTACCTCGATCTGAACGGCGCGCAAGTGATGCTGGAGCAATTCGATCCGCAGGCCGGCCAGTGGCTCACCGCGCCTCTGAGCAAGCCTTTTGGGCGCGGCATCAACCTGCAAATAGATGTAGTCGCGGTCGCACCTGTCCTCGAACGACTCGAACAAGCTGGTTTTCCACTCTTTCGAAACTGCCAGGACACCTGGTATCGCGCAGAAAGTGTTGAAACAGGGCAGCGGGAATTCATTGTGCAGGATCCGGACGGTTATCTCGTCAGGCTGGTTGAGCGATTAGGTGAGCGGCCGGTCTGGGCCGCGGAGTAGGTGAGGTCCGCGACACTTCAGCCCTGGATTTTCCTTCCGCGTTAGCCCAGCGCTTTGATGGTAGGCTGCATAACGTCAGCCGTACCTTCTGTACTCCTGAGTTTGCTTTTTTAGCTGTCTGCGCCGGTTCGCCTCATAGCGTTGATGGATTGCCTTTAGGACCACAGCCATGCGCCTGCCAGATTTCATTCTCGAAAACCTAGAGCCAATCCTGCAGGCCTGGGAAGATTTCGCCCGCACCATCGAGACACCAGGTGCGGAACTCGATAACGTCGCACTGCGCGATCACGCCGAGCAGATGTTGCGCGCCATCGTTATCGATCTGCGTAGCAAGCAGACCATCAGCGAGCAAATCGCCAAGGCCCAGGGTCATGCGCCGCGCGACGATGAAGAAACGGCTGCGGAAACCCACGCGGTGACGCGGCTGATGGCCGGTTTCACCATCGATCAGATGGTTTCCGAATACCGCGCGCTGCGCACCAGTGTGCTGAGCCAGTGGCTGCGTCAGGTCAAGGATGGCAAATCGGTGAATGTCGACGACATGACGCGCTTCCACGAAGCCATCGATCAGGCGCTCGCCGAGTCGATTGCCAGCTACTCGCGCGCCGTCGAGGCGTCGCGCAACGTGTTTCTGGGGATTCTCGGCCATGACTTGCGCACGCCACTGGGGGCGATTCTGCTTGGTGCGGATATGTTGCGTCGTACCGAAGCCACCGACCCGCGCACCAGCAAAGTGGCCAGGCAGATCTACGCCAGCGTGCAGCGCGCCAGCCAGATCGTTGGCGACCTGCTGGATCTGACGCGCTGCCAGATGGGGCCGGGTATTCCGGTGAAAAAATCCCTGATCGATCTCAGCCCTGTGTGCGAACGGGTGATCGAGGAAATCCGCGCCTTTCATCCGCAGGCCAACGTGCGGTTCGATGCAAAGGAAGCGGTGATGGGAGCCTTCGATGGCGCGAGGATGGAACAGGTCTTTTCCAACATCATCAGCAATGCGGTGACCCACGGCGACAATAAGTTTCCGGTCTCGGTCGAGTTGCAGGTCCGCGAGGATTGCGCGGTGTTCACCGTACATAACGGCGGTGAACCGATCCCGGAGGATGTATTGCCGTTCATCTTCAACCCGATGGGGCGGTTCTCGCAGCGCTCCGTGGTTGATCACGGGCCGGTTGCCGGGCTCGGTCTGGGCCTGTTCATCGCCTCGGAAATCGTCGCCTCGCATGCCGGCTCGATCGAGGTCAGCTCTGACCTGGAAGGCGGAACCGTGTTTCGCGTAAAGCTTCCGGTTAATGCAGAAAGCCCCGTCACCATCTAGGCCAATCGATGGAGGGCCGGCCCCGGCCCTCCAGCCTGATCACTCCTCCATCACCTCAACCAAACCGCGATCCTCACCGAGGAACCCGCCGCTCTGGTGTTGCCACAGCCGCGCATAGGTGCCGTTCTTCTCGAGCAATTGCGCGTGGGTGCCTTGCTCGATGATGCGGCCTTCGTCCATGACGATCAGCCGGTCCATCGCCGCAATGGTCGACAAGCGGTGGGCGATGGCGATCACGGTTTTGCCCTGCATCATTTCATCGAGGCTTTCCTGGATCGCGACTTCGACTTCCGAGTCCAGTGCGCTGGTGGCTTCGTCGAGCAGCAGGATCGGCGCGTTCTTCAGCATTACCCGGGCGATGGCGATGCGCTGGCGCTGGCCGCCGGAGAGCTTGATGCCGCGTTCGCCGACCAGCGTGTCGTAACCGCTGTGGCCCTGCTTGTCGCTCAACTGGCTGATGAAATCATCGGCTTGGGCGTTCACCGCAGCGCGGTGGATGTCTTCGTCGGTGGCGTCCGGGCGTCCGTAGGCGATGTTGTCGCGGATCGAGCGGTGCAGCAGTGACGTGTCCTGGGTGACCATGCCGATCACGCTGCGCAAGCTGTCCTGGGTGACCTCGGCGATGTTCTGCCCATCGATGCGGATCTCGCCGCGATCAACGTCGTAGAAGCGCAGCAGCAGGTTGATCAGCGTCGATTTACCTGCACCGGAGCGGCCGACCAGGCCGATTTTCTCGCCGGGGCGAATGTGCAGGGTCAAGCCGTCGAGCACCTGGCGTTCGCCGTTGTAGTTGAAGCTGACATTGTCGAAGACCACTTCGCCGCCGGCAGGCTCCAGCACCTTGGCATCCGGTGCGTCCTGGACTTTCGGGCCGCTGGTCAGGGTGGCCATGCCGTCCTGCACGGTGCCGATGTTTTCGAACAGCGAAGTCATCTGCCACATGATCCAGTGCGACATGCCGTTGATGCGCAACGCCATGGCGGTGATCGCCGCGACGGCGCCGGTGCCGACTTCGCCTTGATGCCACAGCCACAACGCATAACCGCCGGCACCGAGAATCAGCGCGACCACCAGCGCCTGATTGACGATTTCGAACTGGCTGACCAGCCGCATCTGGCGGAACCCGGTGAGCTTGAAATCTTCCATCGCCGCACGGGCAAAATGCGCTTCACGCTTGGAGTGCGAGAACAGTTTGACCGTGGTGATGTTGGTGTAGGCATCGGCAATCCGCCCGGTCATCGACGAGCGCGCATCGGCCTGTTCCTGGCCGACCTTGCCCAGACGCGGCACGAAATACACCATCGCCAGCCCGAACAAAACGATCCACGCCAGGAACGGCAGCATCAACTTCAACGCAAAGCCACCAGCCAGCGCAATGATCGCGATGAAGTACACGCCAATGCCGGGGAGAATTTCGATCAGGGTGAACAACACCTCGCGCACCGACAACGCAGTCTGCATGACCTTGGTCGTGACCCGGCCGGAGAACTCGTCGGAGAAGAACGACAGACTTTGCCGCAGCATCAACCGGTGAAAGTCCCAGCGCAGGCGCAGCGGCAGATTGATCGCGAGGATCTGGTGCTGGACCATCGTGCGTAGCGCCACCAGCCCGATGCTGACTACCAGCACAATGCCGATGCCCCACAACACGCGGCTTTCCTCGTCACCAGCAGCGCCGCCAGATTGCCAGGTCGAGAGCAGATCCACCACTTGCCCGAGGAACGAAAACAGCCATGCCTCGTAGATCGACACGCTGGCGCTGAGCAGGGCGAAGGCCAGGATGTAACCGCGCGCGCCCCGGGTGCAGGCCCACAGAAATCGCATCAGGCCGACTGGCGGTGGCGGCGCCTCGTCGGGCGGGAAGGGGTCGAGCCTTTCTTCAAACAGGCGAAGCATTGCGGTCTCCGAAGTGATCAGGGTGTGGGGATTCTGCCATCTATCGGCGGCGTTGAGGGTTTCACTGCCATCATCTGGATGAACCCCCGTGCCTTGTCTTGACCGCAGACCGGCGCAGAAGCTCAACACAATCCTGCCAAGCGCAACCTTTCGTCGCTGATCCAGACCTGATGCTGAACGCTCATCAACCTGTTTGAACTCTCGCGCAAGCTGCTCCGTCATCTCCTATGTGGGGGCTCGAGGCAATGTTGCCGTGTAGCTCCGTTTTTACGTTTTCAGTGAGAAGGCGAGGGGCGACATGAATACTTCAGACAGCAGGTCAGGGTATGAATCAGGTGATCCCAACGGCAAGCCTGAGCAAAGTTTTGATCATTTGAAGGACAACGTCAGCGAAGCACTGGGCGGTGCGCGGCAGCAGGCCGATGCGCAATTCGGCCAGTATCGCGACACGGCGGCCGAGCAGATCGAAGCCTTGGCGCAAGGGGCGAAAAGCTTTGTCTCGGAACTGCAGGACAAGGACACGCTGGGTATGTCCGACTACCTGACCGACATGGCGGACTCCATGACCGGGCTGGCAGGCAATCTGCGTGGCAAGAGTGCCGAACAGTTGCTGCACGATGCAGCGGATCTGGCGCGCAGCAATCCGGGATTGTTCATCGCCGGCAGCATTGCCATCGGTTTCGGCCTGTCGCGGTTTCTCAAGGCAGGCACCTCTGCAGCAGCGACGGTCAGTGCCGAACACGATCCAGCGGCGGGCTCCACCTCTACGCCACCGCCAGCCGATTACGGCGCGCAGCGACCCTATGAATCGTCGATGCCGTCGTCGACCCACGCCAATCCGGGACTGGCCACCGGCATCACCCCGACCTCGCCCAGTGACAGCGATCACCCCGCTGATTTTGCCGCGGCTTCCGTACCGCACGCACCCGACGCCAAAGGAGAACTGTGATGAACAGAGATGAATCTGATCTGAGCGGGGCAAGGCCCCTCGGCCAAACAGATGACGCTTCGGTGGTCGGCCTGTTGCGACAACTGTCCCGCGAGGTACCGGCCTTGTTCACCAAGGAACTGGCACTGGCAAAAGCCGAACTGCACAACAGCCTCAGCACGCTGAAGGCGGGCATCGCTGCGGTGGCCGGCGGCGCGATCGTGTTCCTCGCCGGCTTCATCATTCTGCTGATGTCGGCTGTGTACGGCCTGAGCATGTTCATGGCGCCATGGCTGGCCGCGCTGATCGTCGGCGTGGTGGTAATGATCATCGGCTTCGCCATGCTGCAATCCGGGAAAAAGCAATTCGAGCCATCTCACTTCAAACCTGATCGCACCCTCGACGCCTTGAACAAGGATCAGGAAGCGCTGCGGAGGAAAGTCTCATGAAAAGCGAACTGGATATCGAAGCGGAAAAAAGCCCGGAGCAGATCGAGCGCGAAATCGATGCGCAGCGCGCGAGCATCGGCAACATCGTCGATCAACTGGAGAGCAAGTTCACCCCCGGGCAGATGATCGATCAGGCCTGGGGGATGATGCAGAGCAACGGCTCGACATTCTTCACCAATCTCGGCACCAGCGTGCGCAATAATCCGGTGCCAGCGGTGCTGACTTCCGTGGGCCTGCTCTGGCTGATGATCAGCCAGAATCGCCCACCGGTGCCGCAGCCGACCTATCGCAGCGGGCCGGACCAAGACAAGGCCGGCGAATGGGCCGATGGTTTGGCCGACGGCATCGACAGTGCGCGCGCGCATTTGCATTCGACCACTGACTCGCTGAAGGACGGCTACCAGTCGCTGAAAGGCAAGGCCAGCCACCTCGGGGAAAACGTCGGTGCGGCGAAGGAAAATCTGAGCCATGCGATGCATGACGCCAGTGATCGACTGTCGCGTAATTCGCAAGTGCTTGGCCAGCAGTTCAGTCACCTGCTCAAGGAGCAACCGCTGATGGTGGCTGCCGCTGGGGTCGCTTTGGGTGCCTTGCTCGGCGCGGCGTTGCCGACCACCTCCACTGAACAGCGCTACATGGGCCGCACCAGCGCTGGCATGGTCGACAAAGCCAAGCAAAAAGCTCAGGAAGGTTATGAAGCCGTGCGTGACACGGTGACCCGAACCACTGAACAAACCGAAGTCGAGACCAAACCGGATCCGGCGCGGCCGTCTTCTTCGGATCTGTCGCAGGGTCTGGGTACATCCTGACGGGGAGAAACGAGGGAGGCCTGCAATGGGCCTCCCTTCGTCGTTGTACGGCGGTGATTCGGTGCGCCGCTGTGGTGAGCCAGCCTGTGAAAACGTAGCCTTGACCCGGATCATTGTGGGAGCGAGCCTGCTCGCGAAAGCGGTGTGTCATTCAATGTGGATGTATCTGATCTGGCGCCTTCGCGAGCAGGCTCGCTCCCACAGGGATTTTGGTTGCGCTGAAGATTTTGGTCTTGACCCGGACCATTGTGGGAGCGAGCCTGCTCGCGAAGCGGTGTGTCATTCAACGTGGATGTATCTGATCTGGCGCCTTCGCGAGCAGGCTCACTCTTACAGGGGCGCGGTGTTCAGCTTCAGTGCTTCGACAAACGCTGCAAACGCTGCCGAGCCTTGGCGCCGGTTCGGGTAGTACAGGTGATAGCCCTGAAACGTCGGGCACCACTCTTCCAGCACTTCTACCAGTCGCCCGTCGGCCAGATACGGCGCGACCAATTGCTCGGGCACGTACGCCACGCCGATGCCATCCACGGCGGCATTGAGCACGTGCATGATGCTGTTGAACACCAACTGCCCGTCGACCTTCACGCTGAAATCCTGACCCTTGTGCGCAAACTCCCAGGCGTATATCGCGCCGGCCGGTTGGTGGCGAATGTTGATGCAGGCGTGCTCCGTCAACTGATGTGGCGTGGCGGGTTTCGGGTGGCGAGCGAAGTAATCCGGCGAGGCCACCACGGCCAGGCGCCAGTCCGGGCCGATGCGCACGGCGATCATGTCTTTGCTGATCGACTCACCGAGACGGATACCAGCGTCGAAGCGCTCCTTGACCACATTGGTGAAACCATAATCGACGTAAAACTCCAAGGTGATGTCCGGATAGTCCTGCAAAAACTTTGTAAGCATCGGCCGAATGCACAACTCAATCTGATCGTCCGTGCAGGAAATCCGGATCGTACCGCTGGGCTTGTCGCGCAATTCGCCAAGGGCTTCGAGCTCGGCGCTGATCTGCTCGAACAGCGGCGCAATCGAACGCATCAAGCGTTCGCCAGCCTCGGTCGGCGAGACATTGCGCGTTGTGCGAGCCAGCAAGCGGATACCCAGACGCTGCTCCAGCGCGCGGACCGTATGACTCAACGCAGAAGGCGTGACGCCGAGGCGAGCAGCGGCTTTGGTGAAGCTTTGATCCTGGGCCACCGCCAGAAAGGCCTGCAGGTCATTGACTTTGGCGTTGCTCATTGCTGAATTTTTCTCAAAAGCACATGAAGATTACCGCTACTAATCAAGTTAAGCCCGATCCGTCAAGCTTTGCAGCCTGAGTAACGGGGCAGAAGTGCCTCGACCATTGGTTCCTCCAAACAGGTTTTTGCATGACGGCCCAAGCAATCGACAACCCGACAAACCAGCCCATGGGCGTGTCCACTGCCGGCGAGCAACCGGCGTACTGGAGCGGCGTGTTCGCCATGACCCTGTGTGTCTTCGCGCTGATCGCCTCCGAGTTCATGCCGGTCAGTCTGCTCACGCCCATGGCCACGGACTTGCACATCAGCGAAGGCCTGGCCGGCTACGGCATCGCCATCTCCGGCGCGTTCGCGGTGCTGACCAGCCTGACGATCACCAGGCTTGCCGGTTCGATGGATCGCAAGCGCCTGTTGCTGCTGTTGACGGCGCTGATGTGCGCGTCCGGGCTGGTGGTGGGCCTGGCGCCCAACTACACGGTTTACATGATCGGTCGCGCATTGATCGGCGTGGTGATTGGCGGCTTCTGGTCGATGTCGGCAGCGTTGGCCATGCGTCTGGTGCCCTCCGCCAGCGTGCCCAAGGCATTGGCAATTTTTAACGGCGGCAATGCTTTGGCTACGGTGGTCGCGGCGCCGCTGGGCAGTTATCTCGGCAGTGTGATTGGCTGGCGCGGGGCGTTTTTCTGCCTGATACCGGTGGCGTTGATTGCGCTGCTGTGGCAATGGATCAGCTTGCCCGCGCTCCCCGCCGCGCCACGCAAAGCCAGCGCAGCCAACGGCTTTGCGTTGTTCAAAAGCCGCCGGGTGGCATTCGGCATGCTCGGCGCCGGCCTGTTCTTCATGGGCCAGTTTGTGCTGTTCACTTACCTGCGACCGTTTCTGGAAACCGTGACCCGGGTCGATGTTTCGGTGCTGTCGATGATTTTACTGGTCATTGGTGTGGCGGGGTTTATCGGCACCGTGGTCATCGGTTCCGTGTTGAAGAAGGGGCTGTATCGCGTGGTGATCGCCATCCCGCTGTTGATGGCGATGATCGCAGTGGCGCTCATTGGGATGGGCAGTTCAGTGGTCGCGACGTTCGTGTTGCTCGGCTTGTGGGGATTGATCGCCACGGCGGCGCCGGTAGGCTGGTGGTCGTGGCTGGCGCGCACGCTGCCTGACGATGCCGAAGCGGGCGGTGGGCTGATGGTGGCGGTGGTGCAGTTGTCGATTGCCTCGGGTTCTACCATCGGTGGTCTGCTGTTCGACGGCAGCGGTTATCGGCTGACGTTTTTCGCCAGCGCGGCATTGCTGGTGCTGGCGGCGCTGATGACCTGGCTGACGTCGCGGCAGACGGCCTGACTCAGCTCTCGGTATTTTCCACTGAAGCCTGCGCGGCTTCGGCTTCCAGCTTCAGGCGGTCGGCCTTGCAGATGTACTTGGGCTTTTTCGGCGCCAGTTTGGCGTTGGCCTTTTTGGCTTTTTCCTTGAACAACTGCTGCAGCTTCTTTTGACGATTCATGTTTTTTCGATCGCGGGTGGAGAGGGTGGGAATCCTGACGCAAGGCCGAGTGGTCAGCAAGGAGAAATCCACTAAGCTGAGCACATTCCCCCCAACTCAAGCCCCCCCCAAACCGAAGGAATCGCACATGAGAAAAGCTCGCAGATTGATTGTCGCGTTGTCTTGCCTCGCGCTTGTAGTCGGCAGCACGACGGCACTGGCCGACCCCGGCAATGGCAAGGGCCAGGGCGGCCAGGGCAACGGCAAGGGCAAACCGCAGAACATGCAGGATCATGGTAAACCGGGTGGGGGCGGTCAGGGCAATGGCAACAAAGGCCAGCAACACTCTGGCAATGGCGGCGGTGCTCCGAGCATTGATCGCAGCAATATTCTCGGCATCGTCGACGGCTATCGCGGCGAATACTGGAATCCGGGGCCAGCGCTGCCGCCTGGCGCTCAGAAGAATCTGGCGCGGGGCAAACCGCTGCCACCAGGCATCGCCAAGAAGCTGGACGGACGTCTGCTCGGCCATTTGCCTCATTACGACGGCTACGAATGGCGGCAGGTAGGTACTGACCTTATCCTCGTCGTGCTGGCTACCGGGCTGGTTTACGAAATTCTCAATGGCGCGTTCGATTGATTCTGCAAAGAGGAGTGGCAGCACCTGCCGCTCCTTTTTATTCATGCATAGCTGCATCAGATGCAGCAATGAACTGCATTCAGGCTGGGTTGTTCGTTGAATGTTGAGCTTTCAGACTGAGCTCAACGGCTAACGAATGAATGGAGATGACCATGGCCAATGCAATCCGCTTCACCGCAACCGGCGCACCGGACGTCCTGCAACTGCACACTGTCAGCGAGCAAACGCCTGGGCCTGGCGAGGTCTGGCTGGAGCAAGCGGCGGTGGGCGTCAATTACCTCGATGTCAGCCAGCGCAAAGGTGCGGTGCCGGTGGCGTTGCCCTCGGGGCTGGGGCTGGAAGGCGCGGGTCGGGTGGCGGCGGTCGGTGCCGGTGTGAGCAATGTGCGCGTCGGTGATCGGGTCGCTTACGCCACTGGCCCCTTGGGCGGTTACGCCTCGGCGCGACTGTTTCCGGCAGAGCGCCTGGTGAAGATCCCCGATGAGTTGTCGTTCGAAGATGCGGCGGCGGTGTTGTTCAAAGGCATCACCGCGCAGTATCTGCTGAAGGCGACTTATCCGGTCGGGCCGGGCACGACGATGCTGCTTTACGGTGTCGCGGGAGGTCTGGGGGAAATCATGGTGCCATGGGCCAAACACCTTGGCGCAACGGTGATCGGTGTGGTGTCGAAGCAGGCCAGTGTCGACAAGGCTCGCGCGTCCGGTTGTGACGAAGTACTGGTGTTCGATGCCGAAACCCTCGCAGCCGACGTGTTGCGTATCACCGAGGGGCGCAAGGTCGATGTGGTGTATGACCCGATTGGTCGGGTGTCTTTTCAGGCCTCGCTGGACAGCTTGCGCCCACGCGGGCTGATGGTCTCGTTCGGCGCGCAGACCGGCGCGCCGGCAGCGGTGGAAATAGCCACGCTGAACGCCAAGGGCTCGCTGTTCCTGACCCGTCCGTCGCTGGCCGCGCACACCGCCACGACAGCCGAATATCAGGAGCGCGCACAAGATGTACTGGCCGCTGTTACCGCCGGTATCATCACCCCGCAAATTCGCGCGCGGTATTCATTGGCCGACGCGGCACAAGCGCATGCCGATCTTGAATCGGGGCGATCATCAGGGGCGATCATTCTAAAACCATGAATCTGGATGTTCTGAGCAACCCGCACAGCGATGAAATCGCTGCTTTCCTGGCCGTCGCCGCGCAAGGCTCGTTTGTCGCGGCGGGGCGTTTGTTGCAGCGCCATCCGACCATTGTTTCCAAGCGCCTGGCGGCGATGGAGAAGC
The DNA here is from genome assembly GCF_041956865.1 of Pseudomonas sp. LW8. NCBI lineage: Bacteria > Pseudomonadati > Pseudomonadota > Gammaproteobacteria > Pseudomonadales > Pseudomonadaceae > Pseudomonas > Pseudomonas sp. LW8. Next base: position 2,238,120 of record NZ_CP168138.1, read on the forward strand.
GACTGGGCGTGCGGTTGGTGGAACGCTCGACGCGACACGTGCGTATCACCGAGGCCGGCCTGCAACTTGAACAACGCTTGCGCGCGGCCGTCGAGTTGATGAACGAAGCGCAGCAACAAGCGGTGCAGGGCGCCAGCGAAGTACGCGGCACCTTGCGCCTGGCGTTGCCGGCGGCGATGGGGCGCTTGTGGCTGGGGCCGCTGCTGCCGGAATTTCTCAAGGCCCATCCGCAGGTTTCGCTGGTGGCCGATTACAGCGAAGGCCTGGTCGACATCATCGAGCAGGGCTTCGACGCGGCTATCCGCATCGGCGAGCTTGAGGACAATCGGCTGATTGCAAAAAAGCTCAGTGACCATCGGCGGATTCTTTGCGCATCACCGACGTACATCGAGGCCCATGGCATGCCGCAGACACCACAGGATCTGCTGCAGCACAATTGCCTGCGCTTCAGTGGGCTGGCCTCGTTCCCGCTGTGGCGCCTGCATCGCCGCAACGAAGTGCAGACCATCACGCCCCACGGCAACCTGACTGCCAGCGACAGCGAATCCCTGCTCGCCGCCGCGCGCGCCGACGCCGGCATACTCGGTGCTGGCGACTGGCTGATGAGCCGCGATCTGGCGGCAGGTCGGTTGATTCACGTGCTGCCCGACTGGCATCTGGATTCGGCGGGCGGCGTTTATCTGGTCAGGCCGTCATCGCGGTTTCCAGCGGCGGCGGTGGTGGCGTTCAAGGAGTGGATTGAATCCAAATTCGATCCGGCGCCACCTTGGGCGGTTTGATCACAACCTGCATCAAGACCGACACTGACCCTGTGGGAGCGAGCCTGCTCGCGAAAGCGCAGTGTCAGTCATAGATGATGTGGCTGACCTGACGCCTTCGCGAGCAGGCTCGCTCCCACAGGTTTCGTGGCTTGTTCAGGAATTGCCGGACATACGTATATCCATTGTGGGAGCGAGCCTGCTCGCGAAAGCGGAGTGTCAGTCATGGATGATCTGGCTGACCTGACGCCTTCGCGAGCAGGCTCGCTCCCACAGGTTTCGTGGCTTGTTCAGGAATTGCCGAACATACGTATATCCAATGTGGGAGCGAGCCTGCTCGCGAAAGCGCAGTGTCAGTCATGGATGATCTGGCTGACCTGACGCCTTCGCGAGCAGGCTCGCTCCCACAGCTTTCGTGGCTTGCTCAGGAATTGCCGAACATACGTATATCCAATGTGGGAGCGTGGGCCAGTTTGGGAGCACAAAAAAAGCCCGGCATTGCCGCCGGGCTTCGGTGTCTTCAACACTTCAAGCGGCGATCTTGTTGGCCGCCATTTCCTTTTTGTGGCTCGCCTTCATGGCTTCCATTTGCGCGCCCAGCTCCTCGAGCTTCGCCTTACCCAGCAGCTTCTGCGCTTTCGGGAACATTTCCTCTTCTTCCTCTTCGATGTGGTGCTCCAGCAGCTCCTTGACCACTTTGACCCGGCCGGCAAATTCCGGGCTGCCCGGATCGGTTTCTTTCAGATCAGGCAGTACCAGTGAGTCCACGGTGCGGTGCTCTTCCTTGGCTTCGTAGTACATGATGTCTTCTTCCTTGCTGCCGGCTTCCTTGAACGCAGGGTAGAGAATCTCTTCTTCGAGGCGGGTGTGGATGGTGATTTCCATTTCCAGTTTGCCCAGTAACTCGACGCGTTTTTTCAGCGCGCGGTCGGTGGATTCACTCAGTTGGCTGAGGATGGCTTTTACTTTTTCATGGTCGGCTTTGAGAAGGTCGATGGCATTCATTTTTTGAGGCCTCTGCTTTTCACGGATTGAACACAGCGTTCTTTTTCGCGCTGCTGTGTATTCAGGAAGAGGCTATCGCAGGACTCATGCCAACTCGCCGATCAAGCGCAACCCTTCTAAATCAAGGGCTGGCATCGAAGCAGGCACAATGCTTTCGTGCAGCCTGCAAGAAATCCGCGTGGCGGGCATTGCATATAACAAGCCCGGCAAAAGCCGGGCTGTGGTGATACTTGAGACGGGCCTGCGCCCGTGGGTCACCGGTTAGCCTGGGAAGGCGAAATGCGACCGACATGCTTGGGTCCCGCCAGTGCCCAGGCGATCAGGCCGAACAGCGGCACGAACACGATCAGCACGATCCACACGCCTTTACTACTGGATTTCCCTTCGCTTTTACGCACCCGATTGATGGCCCAAAGCTCGATCAGCACAAGAATGACCGCCAATACGATCCACACGGTTTCGATTTGCATAGGCTTAGCTCCTGATGGTCTGTGCGTTAGGCGACGATAGGGGCGTTGGGTTCATTCTTTTTGCCTTGGACAAGCGGGCGGGGTGATACCCGGTTGCAAAATAAATGTCTGATCGCCGCTGCGGCCTATATCCTCTGCGCCACGTTTGGGCTGAAACAGGGACAGGGCAATGGCATTCAGGGTGATGGTTGTCGGTGGTTACGGCAATTTCGGCAGTATCGTGTGTCGGCATCTGGCGCTCATGCCAGAGATTGAACTGCTGTTGTCGGGCCGCGATGCACGCAAGTTGCAAATCAAGGTCGCTGAGCTGCAAGCGCAATCAGGCCGTCCGTGCGGAGGGTGGTGCGGCGATGCAATGGGCGCAGGTTTTCAAGCGGCGTTGCGAGAGTTGAATGTTCAGTTGGTGGTGCACACCGGCGGGCCGTTTCAGGGGCAATCCTACGCAGTTGCTGAAAGCTGCATCGGCGCCGGTGTGAATTATTGCGATCTGGCTGACTGCCGCACCTTCGTCAACGGCATTGATGTGCTCGACGCCCGCGCCAGGGAGGCTGGTGTGGCCGTGCTCAGCGGTTGCAGTTCGGTGCCGACCTTGTCTTCGGCGATCATCGATCAGCAGCGCTCACGTTTTGCGCGAATCGACTCGATCGAGCATGGCATTTCTTCCTCGGCAAAAATGCCGGGGCTGTCCACGGTCGAAGGCGTGCTCGCTTATGCCGGCAAACCGATCAGGCAGTTGAAAAACGGCCAGGATCACGAAGTATTGGGTTGGCTCGATCTGACCCTGCGCAGCATGCCGCAACTGGGCACGCGGGTGCTGGCCAATGTCGATGTGCCTGACATGGATATTTTCGCACGCCGCTATGGCGCACAGACGCTGCGCTTCAAGGCTGGCGCCGGCCTGAAGCTCGGCGGCGTCGCCAATGCCTTGCTGGCGAAAGCCTTGCGCTTCGGGCTGGTGCGCGATCATGTGCGCTGGGCGGCGCGTCTGCATCGACTGGGCACGTGGTTCGAACGCTTCGGTGATGGCAAAAGCGCGATGTACATCGATGTTCAAGGCATCGGGGTTGACGATCAGCCGCTGAGCCTGACCGCGCAACTCACCGCGCTGAATGACAAAGGCCCGGAAATCCCCAGCTGCGCCGCCGTCGCCCTGGCAATCAAAATGGCGCGGGGTTATGCACCGCAACCTGGCGCGAGGCCGTGTGTTGGCGAAATCAGCGTCGATGAATATCTGGCGGCGATCAACGATCCGGCCAACTTGAGCCTGTCGGTTCAATTCTCCGATGGACAGCGTTGAGATGCTCTATCTCTGCCTGAAGTACCTGCATGTAATCGCGGCGATTTTCCTCTTCGGTTTCGGCATGGGCTCCTACCTCTACCTGATCGCCGCCAGCCGCAGCGGCAACCCGCAAGTGATCGCCCATGTCGCAAGGATGGTGGTGCGTTTCGATACGTGGATCACCACGCCGGCAGGGATTGTGCAGGTCATCACCGGCTATCTGCTGATGCGGCTTTCCGGGCTTTCGATGAGCAGTGAGTGGCTGCTGACGTCGCTGATCATTTTCTTCTGCGTAGGCGCACTGTGGCTGCCTGTACTGGTATTGCAAAAGCGTCTGCAGAAGATGGCGCTGAGCGCGGGCGAGGGCGGCCTGCCTCTGGATGATCGCTTTGCAAGCACTTACCGCTGGTGGTTCTGGATGGGCATCGCCGGGTTCGCCGGGATGTTTGTCATCGTGCTGATGATGGTGACGAAGATGACACCGGTGCAACTGGTCGGGTTAACCGTGGGCTTTTAGAAAGCGGCTTTCATGATCCGCTGTTGGCAGCAGGCAAGTGTCGTACTTGCCGAACAGCCGATAGCGGTTCAGCGCGATTCGATCGTAAGCCCAGTCACGCAGGCGGCGCGGGAAAATCCGCAGCAGTTTCAGCGGCTGCCAGCGCATCGGCAGTTGCCCGACCACTGCAAGGAATGCATCTGATCGCTCCCAATAATTGCGGTCGCGGATCACCGCCATGGTGTCGAACTCATCCAGGGGCAAGCCGGCCCACGCCAGCAAGGCCTGGCCTTCGGGCGATTGCACGGTCGCCAGACGCACATGGCGCTGATGGTCATGGCGAATCAGGAAGCGCGCCCAGCCGTTGCACAGTTTGCACACGCCGTCGAACAGCACCACGGTTTCGCCTGGCTTGAGCAATGGCGCGGGGGTGGGGCGGGTTTTCATGGCAGGCATCGGCGGATGTCCTTGGCGGCGGTTGTCGCGATCATAACCTCGATCATTGGCCTACAGGAGTGGATCGCGGCGGTATTGGCCCGGCGATATGCCGTGCACGCGGCGGAAGGCAGCGCCAAACGCCGCGTCGGACAGGTAGCCCAGTGACGCGGCGACAGTGGCCACATTGTCCCGACCATTGCGCAAGCGAAACGCGGCCACGCGCATCCGCCAGCGCGTGGCATATTCGACCGGCGCTACACCCATGCAAGTTTTGAATAACGCGGCGAAACCGGAGCGCGACATGCAGGCAATCTCGGCCATTTGCGTCAGTCGCCAAGGTTTTTCCGGGGCAGCGTGAACGGCGCGCAAGACGCCGGCAATCGCCGGTTCCCGCAGTCCGCCCAGCCAAGACAATTGTTCGGCATCCGCGCTGTTGATGTGATGGCGCAGCGCATGGATGAAGATCAGTCGCAGCAAGTCGTTGCACATCGCCTGCGAGCCGGCCTGGTGTGATGGCCACTCGCGCTCCAGTTCATCCAGCAGCCAACCAAACGACGAGGCACCTGTGGCCTCGGCGCGAATGATCAGCGAGGTCGGCAGCACGTCGAGCAGTTCGGTTGCGCCGGGTCCCGATAGCGACACGCTGCCGCCCAGCAGCTCGACTTCCTCGCCGACGCCAAAGGTCGCCGAGGCGCCGTCATGGGCAAAAACATCCGCGGCATTCACCGCCTCGACGTCGGCGCCGCTGGCCAGAATGAACGGCGTGCGCGACACCACAAAACAGTCGCCGGCCCGCAGCAACTGCGCCGGCAAGCCCTGCATGCGCAACCAGCATTCGCCTCGTCGCACCACGTTGAATTTCAGTTCGATGGGGTGAAATCGCAGCGCCCAGACGCCTCCCGCTTGCAAGCGAACCGAGCAGGCTGCTTGCAACTCGGAGAGTGCCAATACGGCAGAAAGCGGATCGCCAGCAGGATTTTGGATGATCACGACAGAAACCTGGATTTATCAGACTGGTTCGTCCCGAGAGCTTAGCCAAGAATGAAGGCCTTCGATAGCTCACTCAGGATTAAGGCTCATGGCTACGTTCCAACAACCTGTGCAATCACCGTTCAACGCCGCCAGCACAGCGGCTGAAGTCATGGCCGGCATCGATCTGCGCGGGCAGCTCGCAGTGGTCACCGGCGGCTATTCCGGCCTGGGTCTGCTGACGGTGAAAAGCCTCGCGGCGGCGGGCGCGCAAGTCCTCGTGCCGGCCAGAGATACGGCGCGGGCAGAGGTGGCATTGGCCGGTGTTGAAGGTGTCCGCGTGACGCCCATGGACCTGATGCAGGCTGAATCGGTGGCGGCGTTCAGCCACAGCGTGGTCAGCGCGGGTCAGCCGGTGTCTTTGCTGATCAACTGCGCCGGAGTCATGGCCGCGCCGTTGCTGCGCGATGCCGATGGCCATGAAAGCCAGTTCGCGACCAATCACTTGGGCCACTATCGCCTGACCTGCGGCCTTTGGCCGGCGCTGGTCAAAGCTGGACAGGCGCGGGTGCTGTCAGTGTCATCGCGCGGGCACCAGATTGCCGGGATCGACTTTGACGACATTGATTTCCTGCAACGGCCGTATGACAAATGGGTCGCGTATGGTCAGTCGAAAACGGCCAATGCCTTGTTCGCCATGGCGCTCGATCGTCGCGGGCGCAGTCATGGCGTTCGTGCGTTCTCATTGCATCCGGGGCAGATTCTGACGGATCTGGCACGGCACCTCAGCACAGCGGAACTTGCCGCATTCGATGCGCTGGATGAGCAGGGCCGGCCACGGCTGGATGCCCACAACGGTCTGAAAACGCTGGAGCAGGGCGCCGCGACGGGATTGTGGTGTGCGACCAGTGCATTGCTTGCGGATTTGGGTGGCGTGTATTGCGAAGACTGCAATGTTGCGCCGATCAATCAACCTGAAGCGGGCCGCAAGGGCGTTGCGCAATGGGCGGCGGATGCTGAGCTGGCTGAGCGACTTTGGGCGGTTTCGGAGCAATGGACGGGGCTCACGGTGGCATAAATCGAGTCAAAGGACAAAAGCCCCTCACCCTAACCCTCTCCCGAAGGGAGAGGGGACTGACCGAGGTGTTTAGTAGAAATTCGCCGACCTGAAATACCGGGTCGAACTCAGTTCTTGAACAGCACCCAAATCGGCTCCCTCTCCCTCGGGAGAGGGCTGGGGTGAGGGGCTGCTCGATAGAGTTACTCTCCCAGCTTCGCCCAGAATTCCTCCGCCGAAGGGCTGATCGGCGCGGTCGGGCGAGTCAGGTGTATTTCCAGCGGAATATCCCAACTTTCATCCAGTGCCCTGACCAGACGCCCGTCGGCCATTTCCTGTTCGGTCAGGCTTTTCGGCAGCCAGGCGACGCCTTTGCTTTCCAGCGCCATCGACATCAGCACTGCCGCCAGATGGCTGCTGAACAGCGGTTTCAAATGCAGATAATCGGCCTTGCCGTGTAGCCTGTGGGCGACGATTCGGCCCAGGCCGGATTCGTGGGTGTAGGCCAGATAGGGCAGGGTTTCAGGCGATGTGTCGAACTGGGCTGAAGCACTCGCCAGCGGCACAAGTACGTCCTCGCCGACCTTCTTGCCAATGAACTGATCAGGCGCCAGTAATGGCGGAACGTCGGGGTGGCGATGGCATAGCAGGAACTGCACCTGGCCATGAATCAGCATCTGTTCGCACACGGCCATGCTGTCGGAATGCAGGCGAACCGCATCGATCGGCGCGCCACTTTCGGCACTGCGCAACCAGCGCGGGAAGAAGGTGAATGACAGCGAGTGAGTGGCAGCGAACTGCAAGGTTTTCGCCGCCATGCCGGCCACTTCCTGAGCCTCGGAGCGCATGCGGTACAGGCGTCTGGCCGCTTCCTGAGCGCTGGGCAAAATCTGCCTGCCGGCCTCGGTCAGCGTCGCGCCCTGCGGAGTGCGCACGAACAATTCCACGCCCATCCAGTTCTCCAGCGAGCGCACTCGGCGACTGAACGCCGGCTGCGTCACATGGCGCGCTTCGGCGGCCCGGACAAAGCTGCCGTATTCGGCCAGCGCTGAAAAATCCTCAAGCCAAACCAGTTCCAAGGGCAATGCCTCCTGTGCATAGGGCGCGGCATTAATAGCATTGGGCGGGTGTCGTCGCAACGCATAACGTTGGCCCACCACAACAAGAGGAACCCGTCATGCGTATCGTCGATATCCGTGAAAAAACCGTCTCCATCGCTTCCCCGATCGCCAATGCCTACATCGACTTTTCGAAGATGACCTGCTCGGTCGTCGCGGTCATTACCGACGTGATTCGCGATGGTAAGCCGGTCATCGGTTACGGTTTCAACTCTAACGGTCGCTACGGTCAGGGCGCGTTGATGCGCGATCGTTTTCTGGCGCGGATCACCGAGGCCGACCCGCAAACCCTGATCGATCACGAGAACAATAACCTCGATCCGTTCGCCATCTGGAAAACCCTGATGACCAACGAAAAACCGGGCGGGCATGGCGAGCGTTCGGTAGCGGTCGGCACCATCGATATGGCGGTGTGGGACGCGGTGGCGAAGATCGAAGGCAAGCCGCTGTATCGCCTGCTTGCCGATCGTTATCGCAACGGTGTGGCCGATGACAAAGTCTGGGTGTACGCGGCGGGTGGCTATTACTACCCGGGCAAGGACCAGAGCAAGCTCAAGGCCGAAATGCAGAGCTATCTGGATCGTGGCTATGACGTGGTCAAGATGAAGATTGGCGCGGTGCCGCTGGACGAAGATATCCGCCGCATTGAGGCGGTGCTCGAAGTGGTGGGCGACGGCCAGCGCCTGGCGGTCGATGCCAACGGCCGCTTCGATCTGCAGACCGGTATCGCGTACGCCGAAGCGATCAAGAAGTACAACCTGTTCTGGTACGAAGAAGTCGGCGACCCGCTGGATTATGCGCTCCAGGCCGAGCTGGCCAATCACTACGAACTGCCGATGGCCACCGGCGAAAACCTGTTCTCTCACCAGGACGCCCGCAACCTGTTGCGCCACGGCGGCATGCGTCCTGACCGCGATTACCTGCAATTCGACTGTGCGCTGTCCTACGGTCTCGTCGAGTACATGCGCACCCTGAAAGTGATGGAAGAGCTGGGTTGGTCTTCGCGCCGCGTGGTGCCACATGGCGGTCACCAGATGTCGCTGAACATCGCCGCTGGTCTGCACCTGGGCGGCAACGAATCGTACCCGGACGTGTTCCAGCCATTCGGCGGTTTTGCCGATGGCATCCGCGTGGAAAACGGCTACGTCGGGCTGCCGGATATCCCGGGCGTCGGCTTCGAAGCCAAATCTGCGCTGTATGCCGTCATGCGCGAACTGGGCGAGGGCTGATTCGGTTTTATCTGCGGCCTCGATTTCCGAGGCCGCACCTTCAGGCGTCATCCTCGACGCCAAAGCCACATGCCCACCACAACAATAAAATGAGGTGCTTCCGTGGAAACTTCAAAATCACGCTGGTACAGCCAGCTCTATGTGCAAGTGCTGATCGGCATCGTCATTGGCGCTGCCATCGGGTACGTCGTGCCGGACATCGGCGCCAAGCTGCAGCCGTTTGCCGACGGTTTCATCAAGCTGATCAAGATGCTTCTGGCGCCGATCATTTTCGGCACGGTGGTGGTCGGTATCGCCAAGATGGGCAGTATCAAGGAGGTCGGTCGCATCGGTGTGAAAGCGCTGATCTACTTCGAGATTCTTTCCACCATCGCTCTGGTGGTCGGCCTGATCGTAGTCAACGTGGTCAAGCCCGGTGCCGGCATGAACATCAACGCCGGTACCCTCGATGGCAGCGCTGTCAACAAATACAGCCAGGCGGCGAGCGAGCAGGGCGGTCTGGTCGAATTCTTCCTCAATATCATCCCGCACACCTTCCTCGGCGCTTTTTCCAATGGCGTCATGCTGCAAGTGATTCTGTTATCGGTGCTGATGGGCGTCGCCTTGGTGCAAATGGGCGAAACCAGCAAACCGCTGATCAACACCATCGACCTGTTCCTGCAAGGTCTGTTCAAAATCGTCGCGATGGTCATGCGTCTGGCGCCGCTGGGCGCGGGGGCTGGCATGGCATTCACCATCGGCAAATACGGCATCGGCACTCTGCTTTCGCTGGGGCAGTTGCTGGTCGCGCTGTACATCACCACGCTGATTTTCATCGTCGTTGTATTGGGCGCGGTGGCGCGATGGTCGGGCATGCCGCTGATGCAGTTTCTGCGGTATTTCAAAGATGAAATCCTGATCACCCTGGGCACCTGTTCGACCGAAGCGGTGCTGCCGCGAATGATGGTCAAACTGGAAAAGCTCGGCTGCAAGAAGTCCGTGGTCGGCATGGTCCTGCCGACGGGCTACACCTTCAACGCGGACGGCACCTGCATCTACCTGACCATGGCAGCGATCTTCATCGCCCAGGCGACCAACACGCCGCTGACCTTCATGGATCAGATGATTCTGCTCGGCGTGTTCCTGCTGACCTCCAAGGGCTCGGCCGGCGTGGCGGGAGCAGGGTTCGTGACCCTGGCGGCCACGCTCACCACCATTCACTCCATACCTCTGGTGGGCCTGGTGTTGCTGTTGGGCATCGACCGCTTCCTCAACGAGGCGCGAGCCGTGACCAACCTGATCGGTAACGGCATCGGCACCATCGCCATCGCCAAATGGGACAAGTCGTTCGATGTCGAAGCGTGCGAGCGGGAAATCGCCGCCATGAAGCAGGACAAGGCAGCGCGCAAGTCGCTGCTTGTGCATAAGTGATTCGGGCAACGTGAGCGCTTGATTGGCCTGCCGACGCGTACAGGTTTCAAGTCAGTTCAAAGGTTATGGACTGGGGGCGGGACGATGAGAATTGGCGCACTGACGAAAACCAGTCGGTGCTGGCACGCCACCAATCCCCAGCCATGCCAAAAAACCTGTGGGAGCGAGCTTGCTCGCGAAGGGGCCAGAACGGTCAACACGGATGGCGACCGGCAGAGCGCTTTCGCGAGCAAGCCCGTTTCCACAGTAGGTTGCGCGATTGCTGTCACAACAGTTGGCGATGTTCTTTCGCACCGGACAGTACAAGCAGTGGATTGCAAAACGTTCGCTATGAACCGTCAGGCCGGACCTGAACCCTCTACGTACGTCTGGATGACCTCATCCCAAGGCGGCGTTGCAGGGAACAACTCAAGCAAAAACGCCGTGAACGCTTTGACATTCGGGCTACCGCGACGGCTCTCCGGCCACAACGCGGTAATGGCGAAGCGTTCGACGGTGAACTGTGGCAGCACCGGGACCAGTTCGCCCCGACGAACATACGCCGCCGCTACGTAGTGCGGCGAAATACCGATGCCGCCGCCGGCAGCCAGCACCGCCGCGACCGCATCGCTGGCATCAACGGTGAAGGCCGCGTCGGGTGCCAGTTCCAACTGTCTGTCACCGGCTAGATACGGCCAGCGCAAACTCTGCCCGGTGCTTTGATAGCGGAAATTCACGCACTCATGCTCGGCGAGATCCTCGGCCGTAAGCGGAGTACCCTTGCGCTGCAGATAGTCCGGTGATGCGAACGCACCGATTCGATGCGGGCCCAGCGGGCGAGAAATCAGTCGCGAATCCGCAAGATTGCCAACCCGAACCGCGACGTCGATGCCTTGTTCGATGAGGTCGGCATACTGATCGCCGAGTCGTAGATCGATCGTCACCTTTGGATATTGCTCGCGAAATCTCGGCAGGTCCGGCGCGAGGATATTCAGTCCAATCGGCAACGGCGCGGTGACCTTCAATACGCCCGATGGCTCAGCGCGTGAAGCAACGGCGGCCTGATCGATGTCTTCGACTTCGCGCAGAATCCGCAGCGCCCGTTCGTATAGATCACGGCCCTCCGGGGTGAGTACCAGCGAGCGCGTGGTGCGAGTAAACAGCATCAGGCCGAAATGCTCTTCGAGCCGTTGCACGCTTTTGCTGATGGCCGACGGCGACACCGACAGTGCCCGAGCGGCAGCCGTGTAGCTGCCCAGCGAAGCCGCTCGTGCAAAGGCGATGAGCCCGGTTAAACGATCCAATCCAATTTGTGCCTTCATGGCACTAGTAAAGCGACTTATGGCCCAATTATCAATGTGGCTTCCAAAACGTAGTCTTTGCCCATCGAACGCCATTCAGGTGTTCCAGACGGAGACTCAGCATGAACATCAGCCAAACCCTGCCTTCCACACTCACCGACAAAACCGTGGTCATTTTCGGCGGCACCTCCGGCATCGGCCTGGCCGCTGCGGTGCAAGCGAAAGCCGCTGGCGCCAAGGTCATCGTCATCGGCTCGAACGCTGCACGTGCCGAGCAGGCCGCCAGCGAGCACGGGCTCGATGGCTGGCGCGCGGCCGACGTGACCGATAGCCAGGCTCTCGATACTGCACTGGCCGATATCCTTCAGGTCGATCACCTCGTTCTGCTCGCCGGCACGTTTGTCGCTGGCACCGTGCGCGCGGCTGATCTCGATTATCTGCACCGCGCGTTCGACGAACGCATCTGGGCATCGATCAATGCGATTCGGGTCCTTGGCGACAGGCTGGCAAAAGACGGCTCGATCACGTTTATCTCCGGTTCTCTCGCTGATCGCCCGAATGCCTACGGCACCGCCGTACTCGCCGCCGCCTCGGCAGCCATGGAAGCACTGGCTCGCGGTCTGGCCCTTGAGTTGGCACCGGTGCGAGTCAACACGCTTTCGCCCGGCCCGATCAACACCCCGATTCTGGGCAAGGCACTGGGCGAGGGGCGGGATGCATTTGTCGCTTCTCTTGAGCAGGTGCTGCCCCTGCATCGCCTCGGCACAGCTGCAGAAGCGGGCGCGGCAGTGGTTTTCCTGATGAGCAACACCTTCATGAACGGCGCCGTGCTCAACATCGACGGCGGCGCACGCCTGGTTTGATCCTGCCCACCTTTTTGAGAGCCTGAACATGACATCGTTATTTGATTCCGTGCGCCTCGGCGCGCTCGATTTGCCCAACCGCATCCTGATGGCACCGATGACCCGCGCGCGCGGCACTCGCGAGCACGTCCCGACCGAGATGATGGTCGAGTATTACCGCCAGCGCGCCAGTGCCGGCCTGATCATTTCCGAAGCGATCGGCATCAGCCAGCAAGGTCTGGGCTGGCCGTATGCGACAGGCATTTGGTCGGCCGAACAGGTCGCCGGCTGGCGCAAGGTCACCGATGCCGTGCATGGCGCTGGCGGCCGGATCATCGCGCAGCTCTGGCACATGGGCCGGGTCGTGCACCCGAGTTTCCTTGGCGGCGGCCAGCCGGTTTCCGCATCGGTCACCACCGCGCCGGGACAGGCGCATACGTACGCCGGCAAGCAGCCGTATACACCGGCGCGTGCGTTGCCGCTGGAAGAAATTCCCGCACTGCTGGAAGACTTTCGTCAGGCCACTCGCAACGCAATCGAGGCGGGTTTCGATGGCGTGCAGATCCACGCCGCCAACGGCTATCTGCTCGACCAGTTCCTGCGCGACAGCGACAATTTTCGCACCGATGCGTACGGCGGCTCGATCAACAACCGTATCCGCTTGCTCAAGGAAGTGACCGAGGCGGTGGCCGAAGTCATCGGCGCCGACCGCACTGGCGTGCGCTTGACTCCAAGCAGCTACGAGCAGGGCATCCGCGACAGCGATCCCGAAGCGCTGTTCATCCGCGCCGCCGAAGTGCTGTCAGCGATTGGCATCGCTCATCTGGAAGTCCGCGAACCACCGCTGGACGGCACCTTCGGCAAGTCCGAACGCCCGCCACTGGCCGGGATGATTCGCGACGTGTTCAAAGGCGTGCTGATCCTCAATTCGGACTACGGTTTCGCCAGGGCACAAGCGCAACTGGATGCCGGGCTCGCCGATGCGATTGCGTTTGGACGGCCGTTTATAGCCAATCCGGATCTGCCGCTGAGATTCGCTCGGCAGTTGCCATTGGCGGAAAGCGAAATGAGCACTTGGTTCAGCCAGGGTTGGGAAGGGTATGGGGATTATCCGGCGGTGGATGGCGTTTGAATGTAGCGTCGGTGCCAGCCGCCGTGGCAGTGGATGCCCTGACGGGCTGGCCAGAACCCGGAAAAGCACGCTTAAGCCAGTCGCAAGAGACGGTTCACGCCGTTGATAGGAAAAAGTGAGGCCTGTGATCAGGCCTCATTTGCGTTTTACCAACTCACCTGCAACGTTTCAACGCCGCGCCGTGCGCGTGCTCACATCCACCCAGACCGCCAGCACCAGAATGCTGCCCTTGACGATCATCTGCCAGTAACTGTCGACGTCGAGCATGGACATGCCGTTATCCAGGCTGGTGATCACCAGTGCGCCGAGGAGGGCGCCGTAGACGGTGCCGGAGCCGCCGCGCATGGAGGTGCCGCCGATGAAGCAGGCGGCGATGGCGTCGAGTTCGCCCATGCTGCCGGCGGACGGTGAGCCGGCGGCGAGGCGTGCGGTGTTGACCACGCCGGCGAGGGCGCACATCACGCCCATGATGCCGAAGATCCACAGCTTGACCGCTTGCACATTGATGCCCGACAGGCGCGTCGCTTCCATGTTGCTGCCGACCGAATAGACCCGGCGGCCGAACACAGTCTGGCTGGTGACGTAACTGAACACGCCGAGCAGAATCAGCAACAGCAGCACCGGCACGGGAATGCCGTCATAGCTGTTGAGGGTCTGGACGAAACCGGCCAGCACCGCGCCGATCACCAGCACGCGCACAACATCACGCACCAGCGAATGCGCCGCCAGGCCATGCAGGGCGCGGTTGCGTCGTTGTTTCCAGGTCAGAAAAACCGTCAGCACAAACAGCAGCACACCCAGGCCGGTGCCGATCGCGTGAGGCAGATATCCTTGGCCGACGTAGACCAGCTCCGGCGAAACCGGGGCGATGGTGGTGCCGCCGGTGATCCCCAGCAAAATCCCGCGAAACGCCAACATGCCGCCCAGGCCGACAATGAATGAGGGGATGCGCAAGTACGCCGCCATGTAGCCGTTGGCAAGCCCGATGACCAGACCGCACAGGGCAACCAGACTGAGATTCGCCAGCAGCGGAATGTGATAGACCACGTCGAGTATCGCCGCGAGGCCGCCGAGCAGACCGAGTAATGAACCCACCGACAAATCGATCTCGCCGCTGATGATCACCAGCACCATGCCGCAGGCGAGGATTCCGGTAATCGACATCTGCCGCAGCAGGTTGGACAGGTTGCGCGGGGTGAGGAAGCCGCCCTCGGTCTGCCAGCTGAAGAACAGCCAGATCAGCACCACGGCAAATACCAGCGCGAGCATCTTGTAGCGGGTGAACAGTTGTTTGACCTGATTCATTTACGCGGTTTTCCGATCATTATTGTTATGGCTGCCCGGCTGACTGAGGGCGGCGGCGAGTACCTGTTCCTGGGTCAGCTCATGGTTGACGAAATCGCCGCGCAACTGGCCTTCGCCGATCACCAGCACGCGGTCGGAGACGCCGAGCACTTCGGCCAGTTCCGATGAAACCATGATGATCGACACGCCTTCGGCGGCCAGCGCGCCCATCAATTTGTAGATCTCGTACTTGGCGCCGACGTCCACGCCTCGGGTCGGCTCGTCGAGAATCAGTACGCGCGGTTTGGCCAGCAGCATTTTCGCCAGCACGGCTTTCTGCTGGTTACCGCCCGACAGGCTGGTGATCGGCAGGGATGGACTTGCGGTCTTCAGATGCAGACGGGAGATTTCCCGGTCGATGCAGCCCAGTTCGGCTTCGGCATCGATGCGGGTCATTTTCGAATAGCTCTCGAGCACGGCGAGGGTGATGTTCTGACCGACACCGAGATCCGGAATGATGCCCTGGCGCTTGCGATCTTCGGGCACCAGGCACAGGCCGGCGCGGATCGCTTTCAGCGGCGTGCGCGTGTCGATCGGTCGGCCGTCCAGCCAGACTTCGCCCTCGTGGCGTCCGGGGTAGGCGCCGAACAGTGCGGTGACCAGTTCGGTGCGGCCGGCCCCGACCAGCCCGGCAATGCCGAGAATCTCGCCGCGCTTGAGGCTGAAGGAAATGTCGTCGACCCGTTTGCGCTTGGGGTTGTCGACGTCGTAGCAAGTGATGTGGCGCGCTTCGAAAATCACCTCGCCAATCTCGTGCGGCTCGCTGGGATAAAGGTTGCTCATTTCGCGCCCGACCATCTGCGTGATGATCTGTGGAATGTCCATGTCGGCCATGGCGGTGGTGGCGATGTGTTTGCCGTCGCGGATCACCGAAATGGTGTCGCACACGGCGGCGACTTCATCGAGTTTGTGCGAGATGTAGACGCAGGCGACGCCCTTGGCTTTGAGGTCGCGGATGATGTCCAGCAGCACTTCGATTTCCGAACGGCTCAGGGCCGAGGAGGGTTCGTCGAGAATCAGCAGACGCGCCTGTTTGTTCAAGGCCTTGGCGATTTCCACCAGTTGCTGATAGCCGCCGCCATACTGCGAAACCGGCAGCGACACGTTCATGTCCGGCACTTTCAATTCACGCATCAACGCTTCGGCACGGTGGATCATCGCCGGGTAGTTCATGCGCCCGCCGGGCAGCGTCAGCTCATGGCCCATGAAGATGTTTTCCGCCACCGACAGGTCGGGAACCAGGGTCAGTTCCTGATGGATGATGACGATGCCGGCGGCTTCGGTTTCGCTGATCGATTGCGCCCTGAGCGGTTGCCCGTCCCAGAGGATTTCACCGTCCCAGGTGCCATGGGGATAGACCGCCGAGAGGATCTTCATCAGCGTCGACTTGCCGGCACCATTCTCGCCGCACAGGCCCACGCATTCACCGGGCCGGACCTTGATGTCGATGCCGTTGAGCGCTTTGACACCGCCGAAGGTTTTGACGATGCCGTTCATTTGCAGCAGATAGTCGGACATGGAAAAGGCTCGTATACCAGGGACTCAAACACCACTGAACCTGTGTGGGAGCGAGCCTGCTCGCGAAGGGGCCTTTTCAGCCAGAGCTTGACTGACTGACACTCCGCTTTCGCGAGCAGGCTCGCTCCCACAGGTCTGATCAAGATTTACGACCGGATCACTGCCCGGCAATCTGCGCCTTGGTGTAGAAGCCGTCCTGTTCGAGCAAGTCGATGTTGTCCTTGGTCAACGGCGTTGGCGTGAGCAGGATGGTGTCGACCTTTTTGCTGCCGTTGTCGTACTGCGAGGTGTAGGCCGGTTTTTCGTTGCGTGCCAGTTGCACCGAGAGCTTCGCCGCTTCGGACGCAATGAGTTTCAGCGGTTTGTACACGGTCATGGTTTGCGTGCCGGCGATTACGCGTTTGACCGCTGCGAGGTCAGCGTCCTGGCCGGAAATCGGCACCTTGCCGGCCAGCTGCTGCGCGGCCAGTGCCTGGATGGCGCCGCCAGCGGTGGCGTCGTTGGAGGCGACGATGCCGTCGATTTTGTTGTTGTTACGGGTCAGGGCATTTTCGACGATGCTCAGCGCTTCGGTCGGGTTCCATTCCTTGACCCACTGCTGGCCGACGATCTTGATATCGCCCTTGTCGATGGCGGGTTGCAGCACCTTCATCTGGCCTTCACGGAGGATCTTGGCGTTGTTGTCGGTGGGCGCGCCACCCAGCAAGAAGTAATTGCCCTTGGGCGCCGCTTTCAGCACGCCGCCGGCCTGCATCTCGCCGACCTTTTCGTTATCGAAGGAGATATAGGCGTCGACATCGGCGTTGAGAATCAGCCGGTCGTAAGACACCACTTTGATCCCGGCTTTCTTCGCCTCGGCCACGGCGTTGGTCAGCACTGTCGCGTTGAACGGCACGATGACAATCACATCGACGCCGCGAGAGATAAGGTTTTCGATCTGCGAAATCTGCTTCTGCTCGTTGGCGTCCGCCGATTGCACGAAGACTTTGGCGTCCATTTTTTCCGCCGCCGCGACGAAATAATCGCGATCGCGCGACCAGCGTTCCAGACGCAGGTCATCAATGGAAAAGCCGATTTTCGGGTGGGTAGCGTCAGCCATTACCGGCAGGGCCAACAACGCCAGGGCACTGGCCAACAGCGTACGTTTCAAGTTCTTCATGGTGGTGCGTCCTTTTATTTTTGTTGGAAAGACACGGCCTGACGATGAATCGGGCTGGGTAGAACTGTAGAGAATCTGCCGACGCAGCAGGTACAGAATTGTCGTGCAATTGTCACAGCGTCGTTGCGTCGGCAGAGGGTCTCGGCGATCAGCGATAGAGATAGCGGTTGACGATGTTTTCGAGCATTTCCTGACGGCCGCTGACGGCTTGCGGGTTCAGCTCGTTGGTGAACGCGTGCTCGGCCAGCGACTCGAGATTGAAGTCGCCCGCCATCACCGCTTGCCCGAACGGCTGACGCCAGCCGGCGTAGCGTTGATCCTTGAGCACTTGCAGTTGATCGTTCTCGACCATCGCGGCGGCACGTTCCAGCGACAAGGCCAGAACGTCCATGGCGCCAACGTGACCGTGGAAAAGGTCGATCTCGTCGAGGCTCTGCCGGCGCACCTTGGAGTCGAAATTGAAGCCGCCATTCTTGAAGCCGCCGGCCTTGAGGATTTCATAGGTCGCCAGGGTCATTTCTTCGACGCTGTTGGGGAACTGGTCGGTGTCCCAGCCGTTCTGCGGATCGCCACGGTTGGCGTCGATGCTGCCGAAAATCCCCAGCGAGGCGGCGGTGGCGATTTCGTGATGAAAGCTGTGGCCGGCCAAGGTCGCGTGGTTAGCCTCGATGTTGACCTTGATTTCCTTCTCCAGGCCGTACTGCTGGAGAAAGCCGAATACCGTAGCGCTGTCGTAATCGTACTGGTGCTTGGTCGGCTCCTGCGGCTTGGGTTCGATCAGCAGGTCGCCGGTGAAACCGATCTTGTGCTTGTGCTCGACCACCATGCGCATGAAGCGCCCGAGTTGTTCGCGCTCACGTTTCAGGTCGGTATTGAGCAGGGTTTCGTAGCCTTCGCGACCGCCCCACAGCACGTAGTTGGAGCCCTTGAGGCGATGGGTTGCGTTCATCGCGCTGAACACTTGCGCGGCGGCGCAGGCGAACACTTCCGGATCGGGATTGCTCGCAGCGCCGGCGGCAAAACGAGGATTGCTGAAGCAGTTGGCGGTGCCCCAGAGCAACTTGATGCCGCTTTGTTCCTGATGCTGTTCGAGGCGGTCGACCATTTGCGCGAAGTGTTCGCGGTACTCCTTCAGCGAGTTGCCTTCGGGGGCGACGTCCGTGTCGTGAAAGCAGTAGTAATCGATGCCCAGTTTGCTGAAGAACTCGAATGCGGCTTGAGCCTTGCCGATGGCCAGTTCCATCGGTTCGCCACTGCGTTGCCAGGGGCGTTTGAAGGTGCCGGCACCGAACACATCGGAGCCCGGCCAGACAAAGGTGTGCCAGTAGCAGGCGGCCATGCGCAGGTGTTCGCGCATGGGTTTGCCGAGGATCAGTTTGTCGGCGTCGTAGTGGCGGAAAGCGAGGGGCGAATCACTGTTCGGGCCTTCGTAGCGAACCGGCTCGATATTGGGGAAATACTGCATGGACCTTGTCCTTGTTGTTCTTGGCGGTGTCTCGATACTAGCAACGCCCCCGTGCCCGCTGATTATGAAAAGCCTCAACCGTGAGTGCGATTTTGCGTATTGAGCTTCAGCGCTCGCAGGCCTAGTCTGTGTCCATCGTCGCCGTGACATGGCGCCCGGAACAAAAACAATTTGAGGCCGCTTTCGCGAGCAGGCTCGCTCCCACATTTGATTCGTGTCGTTCACAAAACCGTGTGGGAGCGAGCTTGCTCGCGAATGGCTTTACGCAAAATCCGGATACTGAATGAAAAGCCTACCGCCCGTGCACCGCATCGCCCTGTTGTTCAACGGCAGCAAGATCTACGACCGTGGAATCATCAGCGGCATCGGCAACTACCTGAGCAGCACCCGCGCTTCCTGGGACCTGTTTCTGGAAGAGGACTTTCTTTGCCGCTTGAAGGGCATCGAGCGTTGGCAGGGTGACGGCATCATTGCCGACTTCGACGATCCGCTGATTGGCGAGGCGCTGGCCGACATTCATTTGCCGGTGGTGGCGGTCGGCGGTTCCTACGAGGATGCACGCGCTTATCCAAAAGCGATTCCCTACGTAGCCACTGACAACAACGCACTGATCACTCTGGCTTATTCGCATCTGGTCGAGGCGGGGTTGCAGCGCTTTGCCTGTTTCAGCCTGCCGGAAGCGCAGGCCAATCGCTGGGCGCAGGAGCGGGAGAAAGCCTTTCGCAAACTGATGCAGCGCGACGGCCTGCACGCCGAGATCTATCGCGGCATGGGCACCAGCGCGCCGCTGTGGGACAGTGCCGTCGAGCAACTGATCGCCTGGCTGCACAGCCTGCCGAAACCGATCGGCATCATCGCCGTCAGCGACGCGCGCGCCCGGCAGTTGCTGCAAGCCTGCCTGACCGCCGGCATTGCCGTGCCCGAGCAGGTCGCGCTGATCGGCATCGACAACGACCCGCTGACCCGCAGCCTGACCCGCGTGCCCCTGAGTTCGGTGATCCAAGGCACCGAAACCATGGGCCGCACCGCTGCGCAATTGCTGCACCAGATGCTCCACGGCATGCCGTCCACCGGCACGCAGATTCTGATTCCGCCGGACGCGGTCAATGTGCAGGTGTCGAGCCTGCACCAACCACTGGGCAATCCCTACGTCATGCAAGCGCTGCTGTTCATCCGCCAATATGCCTGTCAGGGCATCAAGACCGCGCAAGTGGCGGCGTATGTCGGCGTGTCGCGCTCATCGCTGGAAGCGCATTTCCGCGCCGAGCGCGGTTGCAGCGTGCATGACGAGATTCTGCGTTTCAAACTGGCGGCGGCTACCAGCGGTTTGAAGAACACCGATGCTGCGATTGCCGACATTGCCCAGGCCTGCGGCTTCAAATCGGCGCAGTACCTGCACACGGTGTTCCGTCGCGAGTTCGGCTGCACGCCGCGTGAGTATCAGCAGGGCGGGGCGTAGCGCTGCGAAGACTTACGCCAGCGCAGCGGCACTGGCTCTGGAGCGCCAGGCGAATGTCAGCACCATCAGCAGGCCCAGACCAGCCATCGCCGCGCCGGCCAGGGAAATCGCCGGATAACCCAGCCCGGCATTGATCACCGCGCCACCCAGCGCCGCGCCGATCGCGTTGCCGAAATTGAAGGCACCGATGTTCACCGCCGAAGCCAGGTTGGGCGCATCCTTGGCCGCTTCCATCACGCGCATTTGCAGCGGTGGCACCAGGGCGAAACTGGCGATACCCCAGATCAGAATGGCGACGGCGGCCGGCAGCGGCCAGCGCATCAGCACAGTGAACGCCAGCAACACCACAATCAATGCGCTCAGCGACACGATCAGGGTGCGGTCAATCGAACGGTCGGCAGCCTTGCCACCCCACATGTTGCCCAGCGTCAAACCGATTCCGAACAATACCAGCATGGCGGTGATGAACGCGGCGGAGGCATGGGTCTCGCTGCTGAGGATCGGCGCGATGTAGGTGAATACGGTGAACATCGCACTTGAGCCGACCACGGTCAGGGCCAGCGCGGCCAACACCGGACCGCGGCCCAATACACGTATTTCCGCCAGCGCCCCCGCGCCTTGCTCTGCTTTCAGGTTGGGCAGGGCGAACCACAAGGCGATCATGGTCAGCACACCGAGGCCGGTAATGCCCCAGAACGCCGTGCGCCAGCCAAACAGCTCACCAAACCACGCTGCCAGCGGCACACCGCCAATGGTCGCCAGGGTCAGGCCCATGAACATCGCTGCGACAGCGCCGGCGCGTTTTTCCGGCGCGACCACGCTGGCGGCGACCACAGAGCCCACTCCGAAGAATGCGCCGTGATTGAGCGAGGTGATCACTCGGGCGACCATCAGGCTGGAGTAATCGGTGGCCAGCGCCGACATCAGGTTACCCAGGGTGAAAATCGCCATCAGCCCGATCAGCAGATAGCGCCGGGGGATCTTGCCAGTGGTCAGGGTCATCAGCGGCGCGCCGAGCAGCACGCCCAAAGCGTAGGCACTGACCAGCAACCCCGCAGCGGGAATGGAAACGCCGAGATCGGCGGCAATGCCGGGCAACATGCCCATCGGCGCGAACTCGGTGACGCCGATGCCAAAGGCGCCGACAGCGAGTGCAACAAGTGGTGGATTGATACGCATGGAAAGTCTCCTCATCTATGCCGCCAATGCTACGATCCATGGTTTTCCGGCGGTAGATGGCGATTTTGGCAATCACCTTTGCGTAAGAGGCACGAATGGACTTCAACGGCAGGTCAGGGGAAATGAGCGTGTTCGTCACCGTGGCGCAGGAGGGCAGCCTCTCAGCAGCTGCGCGCGCGTTGGGGCTGACGCCTTCGGCGGTCAGTCGGATCATCGCCCGCGCCGAACAGCGACTCGGCACTCGTCTGTTGCTGCGCACCACCCGCGCGCTGACGTTTACCACCGAGGGCGAGGCCTTCCTGCGCGGTGCCCGGCGGATTCTGTCCGACATGGACGAAGTGGAAGGGGCCATCACCGATCAGGGCGTACCCAAGGGCCGCTTGCGTGTCAGTGCCGCCCTTGGCCATGGACGGCTGACCATTGTGCCGCTGGTCGCAGCCTTCACCGCCCGTTACCCGAACATCGTCGTCGACCTCAGCCTCGGCGACGAAGTCGTTGACATCCTCGCCGGCCAGGCGGACGTCGCCATACGCTTCGGCCATCTGCCCGACAGCCCGTTGACCGCACGCCGGCTCGGCCACACCGGCCAGGTCGTGGTCGCATCGTCCGATTACCTGAAACGCCACGGCACACCTCTCGAACCCGAAGACCTGCTCAAGCACAACTGCCTGCGCTTCAACTTCCGCCGCGCCGAAGCCAACTGGCCGTTCATCCGCGACGGCAAGGAGTTCTCGCTGAAAGTCAGCGGCAACATCGAATGCAGCAGCGGCGAAGCACTGGCTCAGTTCGCCAGACTCGGCGCCGGAATTGCGCGGATTGGCGAGTTCACCGTCAGGGAAGACTTGCAGCGCGGCGCGCTGATCCCGCTGCTGCAAGCGTTCAACCCGGGCGATGAGGAACCGATTCATGCGGTGTTCGTCGGCGGCGCGGCGATGCCGGTGCGGGTGCGCTTGTTTGTGGATTTTTTGCTGGAGCAGCATCGGATGTAGACGTGCTGTGCGGATTCTGCGGGTCGTCCATGACCCGCAGACTGGCGGCTAAATGGTCGGGATGGTGCCGCCGTCGATCACAAATTCACTCCCGGTGATCGACGCTGCTCGCGGCGATGCCAGGAACCCGATCAGCTCAGCCACTTCAACTGGCGTCGACGGGCGGCCGAGCGGGATACCGCCCAGGGCCTGCATGATGATGTCCTTGCCACCTTGATAGTCAGTGCCTGCCTCCTGCGCGAGTCGCTCGGCGAATGCCACCGACGCTTCGGTTTCAACCCAGCCCGGCGATACCCGCACGACGCGAACCCCCTTGGGTGACACTTCTTTCGACAGGCTTTTGCTGTAGGTCGACAGCGCAGCCTTGGCCGCCGCGTACGCCGTCGTTGATTCCGGCAGTGGCAGCCTACTCTGGATGGATGTGACATGGATCACCACGCCATTACGACGCTCGAGCATGCCCGGCAGCACGGCACGATCTAGGCGCACCGCTGGCAGCAAATTCAGATTGAGTTCGCGTTGCCACTGCTCCTCGTCCAGCGCTGCAAAACCACCACCGGGGGCCGACGAGCCACCCAGAACATGGATCACTATGTCGACGCCGCCCAGTTGCTGTTCGACCGCAGCGATGAGTGCGTCACAACCTTCCCGTGTCGAAAGATCAGCCGCAACCAGCAGTGCGCCCGGCATTTCGACCTCCACTTGCCGAGCCGAGGTGATGACCTTTGCGTCCTCGGCCAGGAACCACTCGACCACTGCTTTGCCGATTCCCTTGGTGCCGCCGGTGACGAGCACCCGCTTGCCAGTCAATCCTGAATTCAGCATGGCGAGATCTCCAGCGCGAGGAATTGATGGATTGCGTCGGAGATTTTTTTCTCGTCGGTGACCGTGAGATACGTTTGCACGACGTTGGAAAGTTGAAGGTTCATTGCCTGACTCCTGATTGATGGTCTGGAGTCATCTTGCTGCGCCACAGATAGTTTGTTCAACTGGGACAAACCTTAATGACCCATCCCGAAAATGAGGACAATCCATGGCCCAGGATCGCTTAGCCCTTAATGAACTGGATGCCGTTATAGCGGTGGCACGCAGGGGGTCGTTCCGCCAGGCTGCCATTGATCTCGACGTTTCGACCACCGCGCTGAGCAACACCATTGCGCAACTCGAAGCGCGCCTCGAATCGCGCCTGTTCAACCGCACCACCCGCAGCGTCGCCATCACCGAAGCGGGCAGGGTGTTTCTCGAGCAAGTGGGGCCAGCCTTGCACGACTTGCGCGCGGCACTGGATGCAGTGCGATCGCAGAATGCCGGACCCTCGGGAACGCTGCGCATCAATGCCTTCGCCAGCGCTGCGCGTTCGGCGCTGCTGCCACTGGTGATCGAGTTTTTGCAGCAGCATCCGAAAGTCCACATTGACCTTGTGACCGAAGGGCGCCTGGTGGATATCGTGGCTGACGGCTTCGATTTCGGCGTGCGCTCGGCAGGCCTTGTGCCCAACGATGTGATTGTGGTGCCTGTCGGCCCGCCGCAACGTTACGCGGTGGTCGGTTCGCCGGGGTATTTTGCACAACACGGCAAACCGCGCTCGCCGTCCGATCTGCCCGGGCATCGATGCATCCGCGTACGACTGCCGAACGGGGCGATTTTCCCTTGGTATTTCGAGCGCGACGGCGAAGTCATTCGTCTGGATGTGAACGGGCCGCTGACCCTGGATGAATCGAGCGTGGTCAAGGTGGCGGTGCAGGCGGATATGGGGCTGGGCTTTTTCATGGAGCAGGACGTTCGTGACGAAATCCGCAGCGGCGAGTTCGTGCAGGTACTCAAGGACTGGACCCCGCCCCGAGACAGGTTGTGCCTGTACTACCCGAACCGCCGCAATCCCTCTGCGGCCGCCAGGGCATTCATTGAGTTGGCGCGCGCCAGTCAGGCTTGACCCCGGCACGGTATTCAGGCGATCAAGCCCATCGTCAGCCCCTTCAAGGTGGCGGCTGCCCGGGTCGAGCATTGCAATTTGCGAAAGATGCTTTCCATGTGCGTGCGTACCGTGCTCGGACTGATATCCAACAGTTGCGCGACTTGTTTGTTGCTGGCGCCACGGCTGATCTCCAGAAGAATGCGGCACTCACGGGCTGTCAGCAGCGAAGGTTTGGGTTGCCGCAGGCGGCGCTCGCCACTGGCGGCGGCAATGACCGCTTCGCAGACATCGTTGTCGAACAGACCACGGCCAGCATCCTGTTTGAGTAGCGTGGCTGCTGCGGCTTCGTCGTGGGTTGTTCGCCATGGCCGGGCTTGCCTCAACGCTACCCAGGCGACCGAGGTGGCGAACAGCCGATGTTCGGCATTCAGTGCATCACCGGCCACGCCGCGAAAATAGCCGCTGCCATCGAGCCGTTCATACGCGTGGGTGGCTATCTCGGCGGGCGCGGCCAGTTCAGGAACCGGTCGGAGCGCCTGTTGTGTCCAGTAAGGCACCAGGCGAATTCGCTCCGCCGCCCCATAGGGCAGCGGCCCTGGGCTATTCCATAGGTGATTGGAAACGGCTGCGCGGCCGAGACCGTAAATGAGTGCAGACTTGCCAATGTTTGCCAAAGCCGGCTCACCCAGCCCCCACAGGCGTGCCGCTTCCACGGCAACATGCGCGACCTGACGCGAATGCCCGGCCAGCCATGGCAGCTTCAAGTCAATGACGTCTCCGACCAAAGTCAGCGAGACACGACGCTGCTCAGGCGCGGGTTCAACTTTGGTGGAAAGCGTTTCGAGATCCGCCAGCCAGGCCTTGGCATTAGCCACCAGCAACGACACCAGCGACGCTGGATAGCGCCGATCCGACTGCTCGTTGATCCAGCGCAACGCCGCGTCCAGGCCGTGAGCGCGAGTGAGAATATCCAGATCACCGGCCATGACCACCTGATAGGCCACCTCCGGGATATGTTCATGCGCCACGCCGAGCGGTCGGCCAGTGCCGTCGTAGGTTTCGAACACCCGACACAGGCCCGCTTCGACGGCGGTTCCGAGCTGGAGGGTTTTGGCGATTGCACCGGACACTTCACAGTGCACCACGGCCAGCGGGGTTGCCTGATGCACCGCGTTCATCTGCTCATTGCCCAAGGTCAGATCAAGCATTGCGCGGCGACCATCGACGTCGTCGCCCAGCAGATCGGCAAAGCCTTCGGCGTTGGCCGTGCACCCAGACCAGCGCAGCAAGGCAATCTGCTCTGCAACCTGCAGATGCTCACCGGCGCCGTGGCATGCCTGCGCGAGCATCCGCGCCAAAGCGGCAACGCGCCGGGAGTGACCGAGCGGTTGCCCCATGCTGAGGTCGCCGACCTGGGCGATGGTTGCCAGTGCGCCGTCCAGTGAGATGTCCAGTTGCAAGCCACTATCCATGAAAAATGCCCCGGGGTCGGATAATTGACCGATGCCCACATCGCAGGCCGGCCAGCACACTCTGAACTCCCGAACAGGAGCTCATCCAATGAAAACAATCAAATCGAAATTCGCCACCGTCGCCTTTGCCCTGGCCAGTACGTTCATGGCTGGCGCCAGCCACGCGCAGGATACAACGCCTTCGGTGGTGATCGTACACGGCGCCTTCGCCGACGGTTCCGACTGGGCCAAAGTGGTGCCACTGCTGCAAGCCAAAGGCGTGGCCGTTACCGTTGTGCAAAATCCGCTCACCTCGCTGGCCGATGACGTTGCCGCCACGCGCCGCGCGCTGAACAACCAGCAGGGCAAGGTGGTGCTGGTCGGTCACTCCTGGGGCGGCACGGTGATCACCGAAGCCGGTAACGACCAGAAAGTCAGCGCGCTGGTGTATGTCGCCGCCTTCGCGCCAGACGCCGGGCAAACCAGCGGCGAGCAGGGTAAAGGCGCGCCGACGCCGCCGGGCATCAGTCAGATCAAGGCCGACGGTAACGGCTTCCTCTATCTCACCGCTGAAGGCATGGCCAAGGATTTCGCTCAGGATCTGCCGGCCGCGCAGACCGCCGTCATGACCGCCACACAGGGGCCGATCAAGGCCTCGGCTTTCGAAGATAAAACCACCGCTTCGGCCTGGAAAACCAAGCCGTCCTGGTACCTGCTCGCTACCGAAGACCGGATGATTCATCCCGACGTCCAGCGGTCTGCCGCCAAGCGCATCAGTGCGACCCTCGCCGAGGTGAAGTCCAGCCATGTCCCGCAGCAGTCGCAGCCGGCGCAAGTCGCGGCGGTGATTCTCAAGGCCGTGCACGGCGTTGCTGAGCAGTGATCGCGGCATCGAAGGAGAGTGGGCGTATGAACCCTCGAAGCGCTCACGACTACGATTTCATTGTCTGTGGTGCCGGCACGTCGGGCTGCGTGGTCGCTGCGCGGCTTGCCGATCAGTCAGGCGCACGGGTTCTGCTGATTGAAGCCGGCGAAGGTTACTCAGGCCCCGAGGTGACCGAACCGGCGCAATGGCCGCTGAACCTCGGCTCCGCGCGCGACTGGGCATTCGAGGGGCAATCCGATCCACGCCTCAACGGTCGACGGCTCCCGCTGAGCATGGGCAAGGGGCTCGGTGGAGGTTCGAGCATCAACGTGATGGTCTGGTCGCGCGGCCATCGCGCCGATTGGGAGCATTTTGCTGCCGAGTCTGGCGACCCGGCCTGGGGCTACGCATCGGTTCTCGATTACTACCGCAGGATCGAAAACTGGCAAGGCAGCCCGGACGCCACTCGGCGTGGTTCAGGTGGGCCGGTACATGTCGAACAGCCGGCCACGCCTCAACCCCTTGCGTGGGCAACGCTGGAGGCGGCCAGCGATCTGGGCATCCCCCGATTCGACAGTCCCAATGGCGAGATGATGGAAGGCGCAGGTGGGATCGCTGTCACCGACCTGCGCATCAAACAGGGCAAGCGCGAATCGGTTTACGACGCTTACATCCAGCCACGCTTGCAATGTCCAAATCTGACGGTGCTGACCGGAGCCTTAGTGACCCGCGTGTTGCTGGTCGGCACCCGGGCCGTCGGTGTCGAAGTGTTGATCGCCGGCGAGCGGCGCTGCTTTCATGCCGCAGCTGAAGTCATCCTGTCCATGGGCGCGGTGCAATCACCGAAAGTGCTCATGCAGTCGGGCATCGGCCCGGCGGATGAACTGCGAAAACACGGCATCGCACCGGTCGTTCATCTACCCGGTGTGGGCGAGAATTTGCAGGATCATCTGGCGTTCGCTTGCACGTGGGAGTATCGACAACCCCAGGCCGTCGCTGGCAGCGGATGCGAAACCACCTTGTACTGGAAAAGCGACAGCCGCCTGGAAGCCCCGGACCTGTTGCAGTGCCAGTTGGCATTCGCGGTACCGTCTCCGCCTGAGGTCGCCATCGAGCCGCCGGAGCATGGCTGGACCATGTTCGCCGGGCTTGCCAGACCTGCCAGTCGCGGACGCTTGCGGTTGTCGGGTGCTGGGCCGCTGGATGCACCGATCATTGAGCCGAACTCCCTGAGCGAGCCCGAGGACATGGCCGCAGCCCATGCGTCGATCGAACTGTGCCGCGCACTCGGCAACAGCCAGGCCTTCAATGCGCTGATCAAGCGCGAAGTCGTGCCCGGTCCCAGAGAGCGTCGCGCTATGGAACAGTTCATCCGCAATTCGGCCGTGACCTACTGGCACCTGTCGTGCACGGCAAAAATGGGCCGCGATGCGCTGTCGGTGGTTGACCACCAATTACGCGTGTACGGGATCGACGGGCTGCGCGTTGCAGATGCCTCGATCATGCCGCGCATTACCGTTGGCAACACGATGGCGCCGTGTGTCGTTATTGGTGAGCGGGCGGCGGATATGCTTCTGGCTGCGTATGGGGTGACGATGGCGAACACCATGCCTTGAAGGTAATGGCCGTGCGGGCGGGGCGGCAAATCCCGGCCTGCCGTCCAGGGTGGGACGATGAGTCGAGTCAGTCGATTCAATTCATCGGCACGGCGAACACGGCACTGGCGCGCGCAACCGTTCGCTCACCGACGTGCAGACTGACGCCAGCAAACGCCAATTGGCGGCCCTTTCTGGAGTGCTCAAGACGCACTTCGAGCCACTCGTTGATTTGCACCGCGCCGAGATAATCCAGGGTCATGCTCGCGGTGATCAACGGCTGCGGCGGATCGCTGGAAAAGGCCATGGCGTAACCCATGCCCACGTCCGCCAGTGTCGCCAATACACCGCCATGCAAAGTGCCACGGCCATTGGCGTGGCGGGAGTCGGTCAGTAAACCCAGTTCCAAGTGCAGCCCCTGACCCCTGGCGTAGATCGGGCCGAGCAGATCCAGCAACGGACTGCTGCGGGTGAACGGAGTAAAACCTTCGGGAATGGCTGTGGTGTTCATGATCCCATCCTGATGCAGGTGGCTGACCTGCATGATTGGGCGAGGAAACGCAGGAGGGGGCAAGCACTATGCGAACGGGGAATTTGCTGCAATAAGTGCGCGGAGCGTGGCACTGAAAATCAGTGCGACGACACAAACGGCGAAGCACTCGTCGGTGCCGGCAGCGCATAGGCCGTTTTCATCCACGCCACTTCCGCTAGCGGTGTGCGGCCGAAGAGGCGTTTGAAGTCGCGGCTGAATTGCGAGGCGCTTTCGTAACCGACCAGAAACGCAGATTTTGCCGCGGTCAGGTCGTTACGCAGCATCAGCAATCGCGCCTGGTGCAAACGCGTCGACTTCAGATACTGCATCGGCGAGGAATCGGTAACCTTGCGAAAGTGCAGATGAAAATTGGGCACACTCATCTGCGCTTCTTCGGCCAGGGTTTCTACGTCGAGATGTTGGTGATAGCAACTGTGGATCTTGTGGATGGCGCGGGTCACTTTGCCGAACTGGCCCTGTTGGGCGATGGCGGCGCGCAGGGTGCCACCTTGTTCGCCGGTGAGGATACGGTAGTAGAGCTCGCGCAGCATCGCCGGGCCGAGGATTTGCGCGTCGGCATCGTCGCTCATCACTTCAAGAAAACGCAGGGTTGACCGGCGCAGCGGTTCGTCGAGAGGCGAGGCGTACATGCCCATCGGTTGCGCTGTGGGGAAATCCCACCGCTCATCCACTTGCTGAATCAGTTCGCCAGCCAGGGCGAAATCCAGACGCACGTACACCGCGAGCATTGGCTCGGCTTCGCTGGCGTCGGTTTCCATGGTGAAGGGTACCGGCACCGACACCACCAGATAGTGCTGAGCGTCGTAGACGTAGATTTCATTGCCGAGGTAACCGCGTTTACGCCCCTGACAGAGGATGACGATGCCCGGTTCATACAGCACCGGCGTGCGGGTCAGCGGTCGGTTGGAACGCAGGAAACGTACATCGTCCAGCGGGCTCAGGTTGTAGCCCTCCAGCGGGGCGAGCTGGCTCATTAACTGGACCATGCGCGCTGTGATTGGGTCTTTCGGTTTCGGCATGGGCTGTGGGTTTCCTTGTGAAAAGGCGCGTTTGAACCTGTCTGGCTGATTGGCGGGGTGTCAGACAGAGCCCTCACCCTAGCCCTCTCCCAGAGGGAGAGGGGACTGACCGTGGTGCTTTCTGGTACTACGCCGACCTGTAATATTGTGCCGAACGCGGGGGTTGAATCCACCCGGATCGGCTCCCTCTCCCTCCGGGAGAGGGCTGGGGTGAGGGTGCTTTTGATCTTTCAGCCATCCGTCGAACGACTAAGCGCTGCCCATTGCTCAATACTCTCCGCCGTCTGCTGCAACTTGTCACGCACCAGCGCCAGCGCATCACTGCCCAATAGCAGGTGAGCCGGCGGATCTGGACTGTCGATGATGGTCAGCATGGCCCGTGCAGCTTTCAGCGGATCGCCCAGCTGCTGGCCGCTTTTCTCCTCCCGGGCCTTGCGCACCGGATCGAAGCTTGCGTCGTAGTCACTGATGCTACGCGGCGTGCGTTGCATCGAGCGGCCTGCCCAGTCGGTGCGAAATGACCCCGGCGCCACAGCGGTGACAAAAATATTGAAGGGTGCAAGCTCCTTGCTCAAGGTGTCGGAGATGCCCTCAAGCGCAAACTTGCTGCCGCAGTAATACGCGATCCCGGGCATGGTGATATGGCCCCCCATCGACGTGATATTAAGAACATGCCCCGCGCGGCGCTGGCGAAAATACGGGACGAACGCCTTGGCCACCGCCACCGCGCCGAACACGTTGACGTCGAACTGGCGGCGCATTTCCTGCAGCGACGACTCTTCAAAAATCCCCTCGTGGCCATAACCTGCGTTGTTGACCAGCACGTCCACCGGGCCGTGGCGATCCTCCACTGCCGCAACCACCCCATCGATGGCATCGAAATCGGTAACGTCCAGCACCACCCCATGAGCGCGTTCGGGCGACAGCGCTTCGAAGGCTGCCAGCGCTGATTCGCTGCGCACTGTGCCGATGATCTTATGGCCCTGGGCAAGTGCTTCCTTGGCCAGCGCTTGGCCAAAGCCGCTGCTGACACCGGTGATGAAAAGGGTCTTCATGGATCTGTACTCCAGCAGGCAATTGGAGAGGCCATGCTAGGGCGGATAACGCTGGCGGACGATGCCGAATCGGATCGGAGTATTGCCTGTTCCTATCAATAGGGTTTTCGATCAGGTCTTGCCTCAAAAAACGGAAAAGTCCTGCAGGTTTCAAACCTGCAGGACTTTTCTTGTTTCAGCGACACGCGCTTATGCTGCGCGACGACCTAGGGTCCGGTCTGATCCATCAGCGGCGAGGGCCTGGCCCATTGAGGTGCGGTCTGAGCCGTCGGCAGCGATGGCCTGGCCTTGTGGGGTCTTGTCATAACCGTCTTCAACCAGGCCTTGTTCCTCGAGGCGGTTGCGGCCGTTTTCAGCCAGAGCCTGACCCTGCGGCGTACGTTCCGAGCCATCGGCAGCAACAGTCTGCTGTGGTTCGTTGACCTGGGTGAAGAAACGATCTTCCTGATTGCTCGGTACGGCGAATGCGCTGGCGCTGAGGGCGAAAGTGGCGACGGCGATCAGTTGGCTTACAGTTTTCATGGCGGTGACTCCGGTCAAGTTGAGATTGAGGTCCGGGTCGTTCAGATCCGTATCTGGTTAACCCGTTGCAGTGGTGTGTTCTGCATGGGTTCAGATTAGGGGGCAGGGCGGTGTCGGCGTTAGGCGGATACTGTTGGCGACTTGCCTGATTCTGCTCGCTGAAGATGATTTACAGGCTAGCGACCTTATGGCTTCACGGCGCCGCGAGCAATCAGGTTCCGCCAGTGAGATAGCTTTGCACTTGCCTGACTACATCGCGAGCGCTGCGGGTTACGCCGATCAATGTTGCAGAAGCGAGCCCCGTCCAGTCGCCATAACCCACCAGCCACAGTTCGGGCATCGCAACGCTTCGGCTTTCGTCCACAATCACTTTGCCATCCCGGCCGACAACGCCCAGGTTGTTCAGGTGGTCGAGCGCTGGAGAAAAGCCCGTGCACCAGATGACAACGTCCACCTTTGTCTCGATCCCCGATGACCACACAACCCCTGTCGAAGTAAAACGCGTGAACGGCCGTACTGCGTTCAGTACACCGCGTTCGCGAGCTTCCTTCACCGGTGGCACCATGACGATGTCTCCCAGCCCTCCAACGGGCTGTTGAGGCTCGACGCCATCCTGCTGCGCCTTCAGTCGAGCAGTAGCGCGTTCGAACAGGACGCGTCCATCCACCTCATCAGGTAGAAACGTTGGGGCCTGTTGCGTGACCCAGGTTGCCTGCGCCACTTTGGAGACCTCGGCGTAAATCTGGGCGCCGGAGTTGCCGCCACCGACGACAAGGACGGTTTTACCCGCAAACCCGTTCGGCCCGACGTAATGAGCGGAATGAAGCTGCCTGCCTGCAAACAACGCCTGGCCGGGATAGTCCGGCACGAACGGGCAGCTCCAGGTGCCTGTTGCACTGATAACCGCTTTGGCGTCCCAGTGTTTGTCCTTTGAGATAACGCGCAACCCGCCTTCGATCTTCTCGACACCGGTCACCCGCGTGGAGCGGATGATGGGGAAGTCATACCGTCGCTCGTATTGGGCCAGGTATTCGACAACATCGTCCCGCCCGGGCGTCCCCTCGGATATGGCCGGCATCGGCCAGCCTGCAATCGAGCTCCATGCCGACGGCGAGAAGAGCCGCAGCGAATCCCAGCCATGCCGCCATGCGCCTCCCGGTCCCGGCTCGGCATCGAGCAGCACGTAAGACAAGCCTGTGCGCTTCAAAAAATAGGCGACTGTCAGCGCGGATTGGCCACCACCAATGATCACGACATCAAGTTTCGAATTCTGACTCACCAGCATCCTCCCGGCGCAAAGGCCTCAACGTGTGAAAGATCGTGGTGAGCTCATACCGTTTCCGCACACAGGTATCAAATTGAACGCTGGTTGACTCGTCTGGACAGCTCTTCGGCGGATTCCTTGCGCTCGGAATAACGGTCGACCAGGTAATCCTGACGATCGCGCAAGAGCAGCGTGAACTTCATCAATTCTTCCATCACGTCCACCAAGCGGTCGTAGTACGAAGAAGGCTTCATGCGACCCGCTTCATCGAACTCGGTGAACGCCTTGGCCACGGAAGACTGGTTCGGGATGGTGAACATCCGCATCCAGCGGCCAAGTACCCGCAACTGATTGACCACGTTGAAGGACTGCGAGCCGCCGCAGACCTGCATCACAGCGAGGGTTTTGCCTTGCGTAGGTCGTACAGCGCCCAGCGCCAGCGGAACCCAGTCGATCTGCGCTTTGAACACGGCACTCATGGAACCGTGACGCTCAGGAGAGCACCACACCTGACCCTCTGACCATTGCATCAGCTCGCGCAGTTCCACGACTTTGGGATGCGTGTCGGGTGCGTCATCAGGCAGCGGCAGACCCGCAGGGTCAAAAATCCTGGTTTCGGCGCCAAACTCATTCAGCAGGCGTGCCGCTTCTTGCGTGACCAGACGACTGAATGAGCGCTCTCGCGTCGATCCGTATAGCAGCAAAATGCGAGGTTTGTGGGGCGAAGGATTACGAGGAGACAGCTGCTCCAGCGTAGGAATGTCGATCAGGTCGGCGTGTACGTTTGGCAATGTCTCTTGCATATGAACTCCTGCGGCGGCACCTGGAGGGGGGGCGCCTCGGTTGATCTTCAAAGCGAACCGATGCGGTTCAGTTCAGCTTGCAGTTGGTCAGGGCTCATGGTCTTGAGCGGCAGTGCGAGAAACGCACTCACGCGTTCCTGGATTTTGGCCAGTGTGGTTGCAAACGCTGCGGTGATCTCGGCTTCCGACCCGCTAGCCTCAGACGGGTCGGCCAGCCCCCAATGCGCCTTCAAGGCTGGGCCGAAAAAGATCGGGCATGCTTCTCCCGCAGCCCGATCACAGACGGTGATCACGATGTCCGGAGGCGAGCCCTCAAAAGCATCCGAAGCCTTGCTGCTCAAGCCCACTGTGGAAATACCCGCCGCCTCCAGCGTTTGCAGTGCCCGTTGATTCACCCGGCCACTGGGAAAGCTGCCTGAGCTGACAGCGTCTACGCCCTCGGGCGCCAAATGGTTGAAAAGCGCCTCGGACAGAATGCTGCGGCAGCTGTTGTGGGTGCACATGAACAAGATTTTCATCAGACGATTCCTTGATTCAGAAACTGAGGCGCAGTGCCAGGGTGGTTGATCCGGTGGGCATGAATCAGCTGCACATGGCCTGATTGATCGGTCGGTCGCTCATGCAGCACAGGCGCTTGGCCTCGGTTTCCAGCCATGGCTGATTGGCGTCTGCCACTTCCTTCAGAACTGCTGCCACCCACGCGGGCACATCAGGATTCAGCCGGTAGTACACCCATTGACCCTGGCGACGATCCAGCAGCAAACCGGCGGAGCGCAGCAGCGCCAAGTGGCGAGAAATCTTCGGCTGACTGAGGTCGAGTGCTGCCGTCAGCTCGCATACACACAACTCGCCTTCGCGCACGACAAGCAGGGAAATTTTGGCCCGGGTGTCATCGGCCAGACACTTGAACAAAGTGGTGGGGGTCATGGGTTCTGTCATACATCCTCCAGAAGCTTGTGTCTTGACCAAAACGAAGAGCCTGATGCGCTTGCGGATGTCGTGACGCGTAGGGTGAAAGGCGGCGGGATGATTGCCGAGCAATGGATACGGATAACCGAATATACGCATAGTCATATATCTGGTAAAGCGAATATAACAGGGGTTGAACCGTCGAGACTGATAGCGACGGACCGCGCGGATAGTGCCCGCGATTTGTCTGATTCCAACTGATTGAAAATAGCCATTGACTTAGAGCACGCTCAAACCTTTACGGTGATGACATGAATCCAGAACTGACAATTTCACAGTTGGCCAAGCGCCTTGATTTGAGCGCTCACACGATCCGCTATTACGAGCGCATCGGGCTGTTCGACCCGGTTGGGCGCGGTGGCAATGGCCACCGGGTGTACGCCGAGAAGGATGTGCTGTGGGCCGAGTTTCTGCTCCGGTTGAAGGCGACCGGAATGCCGATCCAGCAAATGCTGCGGTATGCCGAACTGCGCCGATCAGGCGACTCGACCCTGGCAGAACGCCGCGAGCTTCTCGAGCAGCATCGCCGGGACGTGCAAGCGCAGATCAGCCAGTTGAGCCAGTCCCTGGAGGTTCTGGATAACAAGATTCAGATCTATCACCAACTCGAGCAAAAGGAGCATCACCATGATCCGTAAACTTCCCGGTTTCAACCGCTTGCTGTCCGCCACATTGATTGGCGCAAGCGTGACCAGTGTGGCAGCGCCCGTGGACATGACTGATCGTCGAGCGCGCGGAGAAGCCGCTCTGACGCAGATTACTGGCGGACCTGGTCAGGCAGTGGTTGATTCATTGAAGGATACTGCTCCAGAGCTTGCGGACTGGATTCTGAGTTTTGCCTACGGCGATGTCTTCGCCCGCCCCGGGCTCGATCACTGCACTCGTGAGCTGGCAACCGTTGCGGCACTGACCGCACTGGGCAATGCACAGCCACAACTGAAAGTGCATATCGGCGGCGCCCTGAACGTCGGGTGCACACCGGAGGCGGTGGTCGATGTGATCTTGCAAATGACCGTATACGCAGGATTTCCCAGCGCCTTGAACGGTATAACGGCTGCGCGTGAAGTCTTTGCTGCTCGCGGGATCAGTGTTAAATCCTAGGTGCGCACGCTGCAGAAACTGCGGGATAAAGCCAGATTCAACCTACCACCCACCCCCCATGCAACTGCACAAACCGCACCTGCAGCCATTCGATAAACACCTGCACCTGCGCCGGCAAATGCGTGCGGCTCGGGTACAAAAGCGTCACTGGCCGAGGCAGCGGGCGCAGCGGTTGCAGAATTTCCACCAGAGCACCGTTAGCCAGATGCTCTGCCACCGCGATACCCGGTGCCTGAATAATGCCGAAGCCCGACACGCCACACTGCACGTAGGCGTTCGACTCGGTGACGGTAATACCTTGGCGGCTGACGTAGGATTTCTGTTTGCCCTCAACTGAAAACTGCCAGGGCAAGGTGCGGTTGTTCTGGCCCGAGAGAAAGTTCACGCCTTGATGGTTCGCCAGATCTCCAAGCGTTTCCGGTGTGCCGTGCTCGCGCAGGTATTCGGGCGCGGCGCAGGTGACCATGGTCGCCAAGGCGATAGGGCGGGCGATCAGGGTTGAGTCGGGCAGCTCGCCGATGCGCAGCGCGCAGTCGATGCCTTCGCCGACCAGATCAACCGCACGATCGGTGACGCCCAGCACCATATCGATGCCGGGGTAGGTGTCGGTGAATTCGCGCAGGCTTTTGATGAATTCCAGCTGCGCGAACGCCGTGGGAATGTCGATGCGCAGGCGGCCGGACAGCGTGGCTCCGGTGCGATCGAACATTGTGGTGGCGGCGGTGATCTCGGCCAGAATTTCCTGGACCCGCTGATAGAAAAGTTCACCCTCGGCGGTGAGTGCGACTTTCCTCGTAGTGCGCTGGAACAGGCGCACGCCCAGCGATGTTTCCAGTTCCTGAATATAGCGAGTGACCTGCGGCCGGCCGATGTCCAGCGACTCAGCGGCTTTGGTGAAACTGCCCAGCTCCGCCAGTCGGGCGAACAGGCGCATTGATTGCAGTAATTCCATGACTTTTCCGGTGAGCTTCAGTATCTGGATTTGTTGCCTGAGAATAGAACAATCATGTCTGTTTCCAGGCATTTATTGCGCTGATGTAAAAGCCAATCATGGCCCCAAGGCAAGCCCGCTGAGGGATTGCGGCCAATAATGCATTTGGAGACACATCATGAAAGCGTGGTTACTGAAAGATTTCGGGCTCGACAATCTGCAACTGGGCGAGACGCAAACCCCGCAGCCCAAGGCTGGCGAGCTGCTGGTCAAGGTCGGCGCGGTCTCGCTGAATTTTCGCGACAAGGCCATCGTTGACGGTATCTACGAGCCGCACCTGGTGCCGAAACCGCTGATTCCGGTGAGCGATGCCGCCGGTACCGTAGTTGCAATCGGCGCCGGTGTTACTCGTTTCAAGGTTGGCGACCGCGTCAATTCACATCTGTACTCGCGCTGGTTGGATGGCGAGCCGGGGCCGAGCGAGCCGGATTATTGCTTCGGTTCGCCGCTGCCCGGTGGCCTCGCCGAGTACATGATCATTCATCAGGACAGCGCCGTCGGCGCGCCGGCCAACATGAGCGATGAAGAGGCGGCGACACTGCCGATCGCCGCACTGACTGCGTGGTATGCGCTGGTGGATTTCGGCGCTATTCAACCGGGCCAGACTGTGTTGGTGCAGGGTACCGGCGGCGTATCGATTTTCGCCGTGCAGATCGCCACCGCGCTGGGCGCCAAAGTCATCGCTACCTCAAGCAGCGATGAAAACCTGCACGCGGTAAAACGTCTGGGCGCGGTCGCCGGTATCAACTACCGCAGCACGCCGAACTGGGCGGACGAGGTGCTGAAACTCACCGAGGGCAAGGGTGTGGACCTGCTGCTCGATGTGGCGGGAGGCAATGGCATCAATCAGTCGGTAGCAGCGACCAAGGCCTCGGGGCGGATAGCGCAGATTGGCTTTCTGACAGGGCAGACCGTCGAGCTGAACCTGATGCCGCTGATCTTCCGCCAGACCACCATTCGCGGCATCGCGGTGGCACCGCGTTCATCGTTCGACCGGATGAACGTGTTCCTCGCCGAGCACGATATTCGGCCGGTGATCGACCATGTGTATCCATTCGAAAAGGCGCGCGATGCCTATGAGCATCTGGCGAAGGGGGCGTTTGGCAAGGTTGTGATCAAGGTAGGCTGACAACGAAAAAGGCGCCGATCAAGGCGCCTTTTTTGCTGGTCTGGTTTTTTACGGCTCGCCTCGCTCAACCATCGCGCGCCATTGCTGCACACTCGGACGTTGCTGCATGCGCGCGTGCCATTCGCGCAGTGCCGTGCAGTCTTCCGGGACTTCCAGCTCAACCAGCGCCGAGAAGATCATCCCGCCCAACACGGCGATGTCCGCCATGGAAAAACTGGTGCCGGCCACGAACGGCTGCTGACGCAGCAAGTTGTCGAAATAGCGCATGCCGCGCACAGCCTTGTCCCGCATGCGCATGCCCCATTCAGCGTTCTGGTACAGCTCCACTTTCGGGCCGAGTCCCGGGGTTGCATGGTGGAAATACACGCTGACGGCATCGAGAAATTCGATCTCGGCACGTTTGGTCAGCATGTGTATTCGTCCTTGCTCAATCGGTGTGCGGCCGGTGAGGACAGGGTTGCCATCGAGAACGTCCAGGTATTGCGTGATGGCCGTGCATTCGGCGAGCAGCGTGCCGTCTTCCAGCTCCAGCACTGGCAGCGTTCCGGAGTAGTTCAAGCGCAAGAACTCGGGGTTCTTGTGTTCGCCTTTCCACAGATTTACCGAGACGAATTCGGTGCGGGCCAATAGCGATTTTTCCGCCAGGGCGATGCGCACGCGCGCCGGGTAGGGGCCGTTGTACCAGTCGTAGATTTTCAATGCGGAAATGGAGTGAGCGTCGTTTTGAGTCGAGTTAGCGGTCATTTCAGTTGCCCTGCCTGTCAGTTGGTAGGCAAAGACTGCGACCAGAATTTATTCCTGTCAATCCCCTACCTGCCAATTGGCAGGTAAATCTTTCGCGGGTACACTCCGCCCCATTGACCGATAGTCAGCGAGGACACAGACATGAGCGTGAACGCACGCGAAGCTATTCTGGACGCCGCCAAAACAGCGGCGCAGACCCACGGCTACAACGGCATCAACTTCCGTAGCATCGGTGAAGTGGTGGGTATCAAGAACGCCAGCATCTACTATCACTTTCCCAGCAAGGCCGACCTCGGCGCGGCAGTTGCCGAGCGTTACTGGCAAGACGCGGCCAAGGCGCTGGACGGTATTCGTGAGGCCAATCCCGAGCCGCATCAATCCCTGAAGCTGTACCCGTCGATATTCCGCACTTCGCTGGAGAACGGTAATCGGCTGTGCCTGGTCAGCTTCATGGCTGCCGAATACCAGGATCTGCCAGACCCGGTGAAGGACCAGGTGAAGAAGTTCGCAGAGGTCAACATCGAGTGGCTGACCCAGGTGTTGATCGCTGCAGGAGCTGCCGACGAAGACAGCTGCGAGGCGCGGGCGCGGGCGATTTACGCGGCGGTGGCCGGTGCGCAGTTGATTGCACGCAGCCGAGGGGATATTGCGTTGTTTGATGAGTTGATCGGCAGCTACGAAAACGCCGGGCTGATTTCGGCGGATTTCGCTGAGTAGCTTGCCACTTGTGCCGAAATCCACTGCCTGCTGTAAGCCAGCACATGGTCAGCAGTGGCGGTCGGGAAGTGAATGAAGCCATGCGGACACTCTGGCAGCACGTACATCTCCACCGGCGCCGCTTGCTGCCAGCGCTCAGCGATGAGTCGCGAGTCATCCAGCAGCGGATCGATGTCGCCGGCAAACAGCAGTGCTGGTGGCAGTCCGCTGAAATCGCCGTACAGCGGCGACAGCGGTGGCTGGCGTCGTTGTTCGTCGCTGATATCCGGCGTGAGCAGGCGCAACGCTTCGACCATGCCGGGGCCGTCGAGCACCAAGGTATCGGCTGGCGCGGCGCGCACGCTGGGCGTGCCGGTCAGGTCGTAGACGCCGTAATACAGCAGCGCGCCGCAGATCCGTTGCAGCAGTTGCGGCGAATATTTGAGGGCGAGCAGGGTGGCCGCCGCCAGATGCCCACCGGCCGATTCACCGACGACGACCACGGGCAGTCCGGCAAATTCGCCATCGTTCAAGATGCCTCGAGTGGCCCGCAGACAGTCTTCCAGCAAGCCCTCGATTGGCGCCGACACCGCCAGCCGATAATCCACCGACAGCACCGCCACGTCGCAAGTGTTGACGATGGCGATGTTGAAGTTGTCGTTCATCTGCGCATTGCCGATCACCCAGCCGCCGCCATGGAAATCCAGCACTACGCCTCTGGCTTTGCCCTTGGGACGGATGATGCGTACCGGCACCGTGTCGATGATCTTGCATTCGGCGCTCAGCCCATGCTGGCGCAGCTTGCCAGCGCCGCCGATCTGACCCGCCCGCAGCAACGCCTGAATCAGCCGTGGGGTGAGGCGATTGCGGATCTTGAAACGCGGCAGCCAGGCGAGCTTTTTGTTAAACGCGCGAACCTGTGCCAGCTCACGCTCGCCTTGCGGCCATGGAAAATCGCTCACAGGCGATTCTTCATCAGGATCGAGCAGTTCAGCGCCGCCGCGACGCACAGCCACGCCAGATAAGGGAACAGAATCAGCCCGGTGACCACGTCCAGTTGCAGGGCGAGCACGACCATCACCGCAACCACCACCCACAGCACCGCCAGAATCACCAGCGCCGCCAGCACCTGATGCGCGCCGAAGAACACCGGCGTCCACAGCGTGTTCAGGGCGATTTGCGCGGCCCACAAGGCCAGCACCGTTTGGCTGCCGGGGATCAGGCTCAGGCGATAACCGGCCCAGGCCAGCAGCAGGTAGATGATCGTCCACGCTACCGGAAAGGCCCAGTTGGGCGGGGTGAAGGAGGGTTTGGTCAGCGATTCGTACCACGGGCCGGGTTTGAACATCACGCCAGTGGTTGCCGCCGCCGCGCAGGCCAAGAGGAAGATGAAAAAGGTCATTGCCAGTCCTTAGCTGTGATCAGCTGTTGTGGAGAGTTAAGAAGAGGACGCTTCGCTGCGCAAAAAGTTTGTTCGCAAATGCAATTTGGCAGTCAGGTTGAACTAAAAGCTGACCGCTGCGTCAGGATAAACAGTGCCTTTTCCCACCGACGCGGACGACAACATGTACACCTATCACATCGAATACCGTTTCAACGGCGAGCCTCGTACTTATCTGC
The DNA here is from genome assembly GCF_041956865.1 of Pseudomonas sp. LW8. Lineage (NCBI taxonomy): Bacteria > Pseudomonadati > Pseudomonadota > Gammaproteobacteria > Pseudomonadales > Pseudomonadaceae > Pseudomonas > Pseudomonas sp. LW8. The sequence continues at coordinate 2,279,008 of NZ_CP168138.1, forward strand.
TCGAACTCAAGGAAGCGCAACTGGCCGAGCACGACGCGGCGATGCATCTGCTGGAACTGCATCTGGGCGATGCCGAAAACAGCCTGGTCATGCCCACGGCGGATTCGACGCCAGAGCAGATTCTCGAGCAGGCTGAGCGGGTAGGGATTACGCATATCCGGGTGGTCAGCCGCACCAATTGACGCCCGCATGCGGCGCAGGCGTTAGCAGAATGTGCTCTGAATTCAGGCCATGCGCCGCAATACCAGCACCATCCCCGCGCCCACGAGGCCCATGCAGGCGATCAGCACGGGAAAGGACATCCACCATGGGACGCCGGACGTCATCATGCTGAACTCCGACATGCCACCGATGCCGGCGATCAGGTTCAAAGGAAGGAATACGACGTTGATCAGTGTCAGCTTGCGCAGGGCCCGGTTCATGCTGTTGTTGGCAAGGTTGCCATGGGATTCGATGAGGTTGGCGAACACCTTGGCGTGAATTCTGGCCTGCTGAAAGCTTTGTTCGTTTTCCACGATCAGATCGTTCAGCGCAGCCAGTTGACTGTCGCTGAAGCCCTGACGCTGGCCGTGGTTGCGCAGCAGCGTCAGCACCGCACCGTTACTTTGAATCGCATTGACGTAGTACACGAGGCTTTCGCTCAGGTTGTACATCTGCGCCAATTGCTGATTGTCCATTGCCCGCGTGAATTGCTGTTGAATCTCCCGGGCGATCTGTTTGACCACGCGCAAATGCCCGAGATAGTGATGAACGCTTTCAGCGAGTAACGCCATCAGCACGTCCAGCGGCCCGGTCATTTGCGCATCGTGCTCAAGACCCGAAAGCAGCGAGTTGCTCGCGCAAATGACCACCAGGCGTTTTTCGCTCAGCACCACTCCGAAGGACGAAACGTTGAATGCGCGCCCGTCGAAGCTTTCCGGACGCTTCCAGATCAGGAACAGGTGATCTGGCTTGACCTCGATGCGGGCCACTTCATCTGGGTCCAGCGACGACTCTATCGCTTGTGCGCCAATGCCCAGGCGTCTGTGCAAATCCAGTTGCTCGGCTGCGTCCGGGGCGACACACAGCCAGACAGTCGCCTGGTCCTCCGATGTCCTGTGCAGGGCGCCGCAATCAATGCAATAGCCTTCAATCATTGCTCACCACGCTTGGCCACGGTGTTTGAGCTCAAGCCTTTGGGTAAAAGCCTGTAATACGCGCCGGTACAATTCGTCGCCCAGCACCGCATCTTCGATGCCGGCGTCGAGGTTGGGGTTGTCGTTCACTTCGATCACCAGTACCCGATCGCCCGCCTGCTTGAGGTCGACGCCGTAGAGGCCGTCGCCGATCAGCCGCGCCGTCTGTACGGCGAGCTGCACGACTGCGGGCGGGGCTTGCTCGACCGGCACCGCCTCGCACATTCCGTTGATCTCGCCGGGCAGCGCCTTGTGGTTGTAAATCTGCCAATGCCCCTTGGACATGAAATACCTGCAGGCATACAGCGCTTCGCCATTGAGCACCCCGACGCGCCAATCGTATTCGGTGTAGCAATACTCCTGCGCCAGCAGCAGCACCGAGTGTTCGAATAACTCCTGCGCGGCCGTGGCCAGCGCTTGTGCATCGGCGACCTTGATCACACCCCGTGAAAAACAGCCATCGGGGATTTTCAATACCAAGGGAAAACCGAGGCGACGCCCTGCGTTTTCGAGTTCCTGCGGACGATCCTTGTAGAGTATTTCCGTTGCCGGCATGCCCAGCCCGCGACGCTTCAGCAAATCGGCCAGATAAACCTTGTTGGTGCAGCGCAGGATGGACGACGGATCGTCAATCACCACAAGGCCTTCGCTTTCAGCCTTTTTCGCGAACCGATAGGTGTGATCATCCACTCGCGTTGTTTCGCGGATGAACAGCGCGTCGAATTCGGCGAGACGTGCGTAGTCCTTTTTCTCGATCAGCTCGACATCGATACCCAGCTGTTCGCCCGCAGCGATGAAACGCTGCAATGCCTCGGGGTTAGACGGCGGCAGGGCTTCGTCAGGATCATGCAGGATGGCCAGGTCGTAGCGGGCCACACGTTTGGAGGCGGGCTGACGCCACGTTCTGCGATTGAACGCGTCCAGTGCGTCGGCGAAAACATGCTGCTGTTCATCGCGAAGTTTGTGCAGTGCACCGGCTTTGATGCCTGCGATCTGCCAGGTCTCACCACGGCGGAATTCCACCAGCAGGATAGGGCAGGGGAACGCCTCGAACAGCTGACGGCCGATCTCTTGCAGCGGCTCGATCGAGGCCTTGCCGAAGTACAGCGACAGCGTGAAGGCTTCGGTTTCGCCGTATGGATGGTTGGCCAGCGCCCGCTCCAGGGTGCGCTCCAGATCATTCAGCCCGACCCCGTAAAGCGCTTTGCGCGCCAGCTCGCTGACGGTGCGTACCGAGGGGAAAACCTTGTGTCCGCGCGCTTCGGCCAGCAATGAGCAGTAATAGCCCTGACCGAGGTATTTGTAATTGCGGCAGAGGTTTATGACCTGGGTGCGATGAGGAAAATCATCGCTGTGTTCAAGGTAATCCTGAGCCAGCATCAGGCTCTCGCTGGGCAGGTAATCAGCCCAGTCATCCTTGCGTTCGACCAGTATGAGCAATCGACTTCCCGAGGGCTTGATACTGGGAGGTTCCTCGCTGAGGGAGATTGTCGAATGCTCGGTTTTGTCTAATACTTCGTTCACGTTGGCTTGCACCGCTGACATGAGTAATGAATCCCTGTTGAAGAAGACGCCGCTTCAATAAATCACGGGCCTTTCGGTCTGTCCCGGTTCGTTACTCAAACTTTACGGTGCGGTCATGTCTTTTGATTTTCGCTTTGCATCCACTGACGATATCGACGATCTGGTCGAATTGGAGCGGATGTGTTTTACCCTCGACCGGTTGAACCAGCGCAACTTCAGCTGGATGCTCAGTAGAGCCAATGCCGCGTTGATTGTCGTTACCTCAGGCGCAATCCTTTGCGGTTACGCACTGGTGCTTTTTCACCGTGGCACCTCACTTGGACGCCTGTATTCGATTGCGGTCAGCCCTGCGTGGCGCGGACATCAACTTGGCCAGCGTTTGCTGGAACAGGCCCAGGCCTGCGCATTGGCGCGCAACTGCGCATGGCTGCGGTTGGAGGTGCGCGCTGACAATACCGCTGCCATCCGCCTCTACGAAGCCAATGGCTATCAGCGCTTTGCCAGCGTCGAGGACTACTACGAAGACCACTGCGAGGCGTTGCGCTACGAGAAACGCATCCTGCGCGAAACACCTGCCCCCGCCCGGCAAGTGCCGTATTACCAGCAGACCACCGAGTTCACCTGCGGCGCCGCGTGCCTGCTGATGGCCATGTCTGCCATCGACGCGAGCCGTGCCATGACCCGAGCGGAGGAAATCCAGCTGTGGCGCGAGGCAACCACCATTTTCATGACGGCGGGGCACGGTGGCTGCAGTCCTCAGGGCCTCGCACTGGCGGCCTGGCGGCGCGGTTTCGATGTGCGCCTTGAGGTCAGTCACGCGGGCTCGCTTTTTCTTCACGGCGTACGCAGCACGGAGAAGAAGTCGATCATGAAACTGGTCGAGGATGGGTTTGCCCAGGAACTGGCTGCCACGCAAGTCGAGCAGGTGCTGGGTGATTATCTGCAGATCGGCGCTGCGTTGGCGGCCGGATACAAACCGCTGGTGCTGATCAGCAGCTACCGATTCACCCGCTTGAAAGCGCCGCATTGGGTCATCATCACCGGGTGTGACGAGGACTTCGTCTACTTGCATGATCCTGATGTTGACCACAGCAAACTCAAGCGCGGCCTGGACTGCCAGCACTTGCCGGTCAGTCACCAGGAATTCCTGCGCATGACGGTGTTTGGCGTACAGCGGGTTCGCGCAGCCGTGATGCTGCGCTCCCGTTGAAGAGCGGTGGCTAGGCGCCGAGCACTTCCTCGCCGATACAGTAGCGGTCCCTGCCTTTCTGCTTCGCGGCATACAGCATTTTGTCAGCCGACTCGATAAGAGTGGCGGGGCTCACTTCATGTTCGGCGGGTTTGCCAACCGCAATACCTGCACTGGCGGTGACGTGACCCAGCGGATGGGCTCTGTGCTCCAACTGCAAGGATCGAATGGCCTCAAGAATTTCCTCAGCCACAAGCGCCGCCCCGCGAATATCGGTGTTGGGCAGCAACACGGAAAACTCCTCGCCGCCATAGCGCACGGCGAGATCACCCGGCCGTTTTACCGCCTGCGCAATGGCCTGGCCGACGGCGCTCAGGCAATCATCACCTGCCGCGTGCCCATAGCTGTCGTTGTAGAGTTTGAAGTGATCGACGTCGATCATGATCAGTGAGATCGACGAACCCTGGCGTCTGGCCAGACGAATTTCGTCAATCAAGGCAGTGTCCAGTCGCCGACGGTTGGCCAGCCCGGTCAGGCTGTCGGTCAAGGCCATGTCCTTCATGGCCTGGTGTGCCTTGCGCAAATCCTTTTCCATCACCATCCGTTGGCGCAGTTGCCTCAAGACGATCAGTCCGAAGACCGTGAACGCGGTGATCACCGACATCAACACAAAGCCGGTTTTGATCAGGTCCCAGCGCCACGGCGCAATGATCGATTCGCGGGACAGGCCGGTTTCGACCACCAGCGGATAGGTGCTCAAAGCTCTGTAACCGTACAGACGCTGGGTGCCGTCGACGACGGCTCGGACCTCGGCGATCCCTTGATTGGAAAAGGGCAGGTAGTTCTTGAACACCTCACTGTCGGCGAGGCTCTGACCGATTACCGAAGCGATGAAAGGACGACGCACGAGAATGGTTCCGTTGCGCAATGCCAGCACCAGCGCACCCTTGTCGTCGATCTTGAAATCACCGTAATAGTCGACGAAGTAACTGACCTTGATCGTCCCCAGCAGCACGCCGGCGAAGGAGCCGTCCGGGTTATTCAAGCGGCGGGAAATCGGGATGATCAGGTCGTCTGTGGATTTGCTTTTGACGACATCACCGATACGCACGTTTCGATCAGTGTTGGCGCGGTGATACTGGAAGTAGTCGCGGTCGGCGTTGTTCGCCGGGTCCGGGATCATTTCCTTGTCGGTGACGATCCATTTGCCGTCCGGGCCGTAGATAAACAGTCCATGCAACTGCGGCATCAACTTGGCTTGCTGGACCAGCAGGTTGTGGATGCGCGGTACGTCGATGTTCTGCAGACCGTCGCCTTCGACGCGCTCGCCCAGGGCGGCGGTCAGCACATCGACCTGGCGGATGGCGTCTTCGGCATGTTGCGCGGTTGCCCGCGCGAGGTTGGTGACCGAATCACGCGCCGACGAGAAGGCTGCATGATAGTCACGCCAGGTTCGCCATCCCTCCACGCCGAGAAACGCCAGAATGACCGTCAGCATGAAGATGACTGTCAGGCGGAAAGCGGCTATCTCGCTGGCAGCTTTGATGGGAGCGGTTTCTGCGGCGTCATGCCCCTTGGTTTTGGGCATCTTACGACCGAGCATCTGAGGGTCCTTATGCTTGTCATCTCTCATCTCTTGAAAGATGACCATCCTTTTCCACCTGGAATTCAATTTACTGCCTTGGCCAGGCGGTCGCGATTGGATCGTTCAAAGCCGTGCCGGGTCAACATCTGTAATTGAAGCGCGCCTTGAGGTGAGACTTGTGAGCGATATCATCACGGCCGGTGAATTGAACATCGACCTGCGCAATGCCAACGAAACCGGCCTGTTCAAATGGCTGCTGGCGAGTTTTCTGATGGGCAAGAGGATTCAGGGCGCCATCGCCGCCAAGGCGTATCAGGTCATAGTAGAGCAGCATCACAACGACACCCCGCAAAAGCTCGCGCAGTGTACGCACCGTCAACTGGTGTCGATGCTGGGGCAGGCGCGTTACGTTCGTTACGATGAAAGCACGGCGTCGCGACTGCTCGCGCTGGCCAACAAGCTCAACAGCGAGTACGCCGGTAAGGTGAGTAACATCGTGGCGGCGAGCGCGGATCGTAAGGCGCTGGAGAAGCGCCTGTCCGAGTTCGAGGGGATAGGGCCGAAGACCGTCGAGATCTTCATGAGGGAAGCTGCGTCGGTACTTTTCTGAACGCCCGGTTCTGCATTGAAGACGGTGGCAACACTCGGCTCACAGAGCAGCAAGTCTTCCCGCCAGTTCGCGGTCAATGGATGGCTGCCACCTCCGATTGCTGGACTGTGGCTTGATCGGCAAAATTATTCGGCAGCAGGGTGCCCAAGCCGAATACATTCACCGCCATGCTGACTTTCAATCCTCGACAGGCCTGTTTGCAGTCCAGCTCAAAACCGGCGTATGCGTGCTCCATCAAACGTTGAAAATGTTCAGAGGTCAGTGCCAGGACTTTGCTGCTTTTCATGTGTTTTCCTTGAGCAAGTGGCGACCCCGGTCCGGGGCCGCCGGACGGGTTCAGACATCTTTGCCTTGTACATAACCGGAGCCCAGATCAGCACCGGTCACCGGCTCGCTGAGTGGGTCAGAGGCTGTACGAGTCTTCATCGCTTCCAGCACCTGTTCGTCTTCGGCCGGAAGGCTGACGGTCGCCAGACCATCGCCGCCGTCGACCGCAGGCTCTGGGTTTTCCACGTACTCCCACGCACCGCCCTCGTTCCAGGGGCCGCGCACATTAGGCTCGCCAGACATGTTGAAGTACTTGTTGGTGAACTCCGGCATGCCAGGCAATTTGCCCTGCGGGAAGTTCGGCTGGATCGAATGCAGGGCTTTTTCGAAGGACTGCTGATGGGCGATTTCCCGCGTCATCAAGAAGCCAAGCGCCTCTTTCACGCCCGGATCATCGGTGATGTTGATCAAGCGTTCGTAGAGGATTTTCGCCCGCGCTTCGGCTGCGATGTTCGAACGGAAGTCGGCAGTAGGTTCGGTGATCGAATCTACATACGCCGCTGTCCACGGTACGCCAGCGGAATTGACCAGAGGCGCGCCTGCGCCGTACAGCAGGCTGGTGATGTGCGAGTCATTACCGGCGCCATTCAGCGCACGGTACAGCTCACCTTCCTCTTGCACGCCCTCGGCGAGTTGACCCTTGGCACCTCTGTTGAGCATGACGATGATCGAGCCGACCACCTCCAGATGGCTCAATTCTTCGGTGGCAATGTCCAGCAGAAGGTCTTTGCGTCCCGGATCTTCCTCGGCCAAGGCTTGGGTGAAATAGCGCGCTGCTGCGGCCAGTTCGCCATTGGCGCCCCCGAATTGTTCCAACAGCAGATTGGCCAGACCAGGGTTGGGCTCGGCCACGCGAACGGTGTACTGAAGTCGCTTGTTATGTATGAACATTCAAATTTTCCTCAGACCAGGCTATCGCGCTTTTGCCCTGGTGGGCGTTAGCGCATGCATAGTTGTGAGGAGTGGGTGGAGCGGAAATTTCGTTTATTGCAGGCCGGCTGGACGGACGGCAGAGGGCGGAAAGTTCCGGAAACAGGACGGTTGGCTTGACCCTGTTCCACGACCAATGTGGGAGCGAGCCTGCTCGCGAATGCGGTACGTCAGTCACCGATTTGGCGGCTGATCCAGCGCTTTCGCGAGCAGGCTCGCTCCCACAATGGTTCGTTGGCAATCAAGCGATCTTCAACGCCCTCAGCACCACCAGCGTCTGCTCGGCGAAGACCTGCGCCTGTGCGGTCAGGGCCGCAATGTTGGCTTCGGCAGTGAGCAGCGGCTGGCCGTTCTCTACCAGCACTTCACCTTGTTCGCTGATCACACTCCACGCCAGTTGCGCCCACTCGGCTGGCTGCTGTTTGCCTTGCTTGATCGAAATCAGGAACAACTGCTGGAAGCGGCTGACCGTCACGCCACCGCCAGTGACCGGGCTGGCCAGGGTCTGGATGTTGGCGCCGTACAGCGAGCGTTTGCACAGTTGCAGATTGAGCGCGGCGCAGCGACCGCTGACCTGCGACTCGGCGGCCTCGCTCTGGCACGGAGCGACAGCGCCCATACCGATCAGCACGGCCAGGGCTTGTTCGAGGTCGTCGTAAGCCAGCGCAGCCTCGGACAGCAATTGGCGCATCGATTTGGCCGCATAGTTCTGTGCCGCCAGTGCATCGAGCACCGGGCCGTAAATCTCCGGTTGCAGCGTCGCTTCGCCGGCGGGACCACTGACCGAGCCCGCCACGGTTTCCCAGGGTTGCAGCAGCACGAAACGGCTGTGCAGCATCCTCGCGCGGCGTTCGGCAGCGGACAGGCGCGTCGCGCCACGCACGTACAGGTCGCGGCGGAAGTGCTGGTTGACGAAGTAGTCCCGCGCTTGCTCGCGCATGATCGGGTGTTCGATGGTTTCCAGAAAGTCCATGCCTTCGGCGCTCAGGTTGAGCGGGTCGACCGAGTCCAGCGGCACTGCCGTGGTGGCGTAGTCGAGTTTGGCCGGGGCCAGCGCGTCGACCATGTCGGCGAAGTACATGCAATTCCAGTCACGGTTGAAATACTCGTGGGCGACGTAGTGACGATCCTGGCCCTTGATGCTCTGCAGCCGCGCGCCGAGACTCGGCGCCGCAGCGGCATACTTCGGATTGGCCGCGAGCAACGCTTCGGAAAACTCCAGTGCGGCGTCAATACGCTCATCGGAGCGCGCCGAGGCATTGGCGAAACGGTCATGCAGGCTGAACAGATTGCGCAGCGGCGCCGACGGCGACCAGCCGGGGAAGCAGTTGTAGCTGACGTAGAGCATGCCGCCCGGTTTCAGGTGACGGCGGGCGAATTCGACGATCAGCTTCTGGTTGTCGCGGCTGACCCAGGTCCAGATACCGTGCAGGCTGATGCTGTCGAACTGCGGCAGGTCATTGCGCGCCATCAACTGTTCGAAACTGTCGTCGTACAGGCGGGCGCCATTGTTGGCGGCAGTCGCGAGGTCGATGGCATGGGCTGCCATACCCGGGTGAAAGTCCGTACCGACAAACGAACCCGGGTTGGCGGTGGCGTGGATGTTGATCGACACGCCCTGACCGAAGCCCAGTTCGCAGTGCACGCCGTCGTTGCTTTCCAGTGTGGCGAACCCACGCAACAACAGGCAGTAACGCAGGAACACCGGATTGATCTCCCGGCTATAGCTGTAGGTGTAGCCTTCGTCGGTGAAATAACCTTCGTTCCAGGCGTTGCTCATGGGTACAGCCTCTTGTTCTTGAAAGTGATGGCAGTCTTATAAGGGGTTGGCATTGCGCGCGACAAATTGAAAAAACGGATACTTCCCCAAACCCTGTGGGAGCGAGCCTGCTCGCGAAAGCTTTTTTTCAGTTTGAATATAATCGGCTGACACGCCGCTTTCATGAGCAGGCTCGCTGCCACAGGGATCTTCAACACATTCAAGCAGGATTGATGGACCGATCACGCACCCCACGGCCCATTCGCGCAGGCATTTTGTCGCCTGCCGAAACTGTCATATTCCTTCCCTCTCGCCTGCCCATAGTGACCAGCCCAACGCTGATTTCATGAGGCTGCACTGTGTTCCAACGTCTTCTGTGTTCGCTGTCCGTTCTGAGTCTGTCCATTGCCGCTGCCCACGCGGCCGAGCCTGTCACCCTCGACACGCCGCGCTTGTCCGGCATCGACAACTTTCGCGACATCGCCGGCATCACCACTGCGTACTCCACCGCCCACGACGGCGTTATGCGCAGCGGCGTGTTCTACCGCTCCAACGCATTGACGCCGTCGGCGGCGGATCTGGCGACGCTCAATGGGCTCGGCATCAAAGCCATTTACGACTTGCGCACGCCCAGCGAAATTGCCGCCACGCCTGACACGATGATCACGGGCGCGGCATACCGCAATATCGACATCATCGGCAGCACCACCTCGGGTGCGGACATCACCAATATCTCCTTCCACAGCGCCGCCGAGGCCGTTGCGATGATGGAGGAAACCAACCGCGCCTTCGTCAGCGATGCCGGCATGCGCGGGCAGTTCGGCCAGTTGTTCAATGAGTTGGCCAGTGTCGACGCTGCGCAGTTGTTTCACTGCACCGCCGGCAAGGACCGCACCGGCTGGACCGCCGCCGTGTTGCAGAGCATCGCTGGCGTCGATGAGGCGACGATCATGGCCAACTACCTGGCGACCAACGACTACACCGCCGCCCGAGTTGCCGCGACCTTGAAAGCCTTGCCGCCGAGCATGGCCGCTGTCTACGAGCCGCTGCTCGGCGTGCAGGCCAGTTATTTGCAGGCCGGTCTCGACCAGGTCGCCGCCGAGTACGGCAGCATGGACAACTACCTCAAGCAGGGCCTCGGTCTGTCCCAGGAAACCATTTACGTATTGCGCGGCAAACTGGTCGAGTACAGCAGCTTGCCGGGGCAGGCCGGGCTGATCGGCAATGCCGCCGCTGGTGCCGAATTGCTGCGGCAGTTGCAGAACTCCGAGCTGTCCGGCACCTACAGCGCCTACAACTACTACCTGCAATCGGCGATCGACGCCGGCAGTCTGGGCGGTGTCGAATCTCAAGTCGGCGGACAGGTCCACGCTGATGCAGCCAGCTATCTCTTGCGGCAGAACGCGATGATCGAACAAGCCGCCGCGCCGTTCGCCAGTGGCAGCGATTTGAAGGTCGGCCAATACCGCCTCTGGAGTACCGCGCTTGCCGGCTACCTCGGCACTGACGGCTCGACCCATGCCGAGAGCAGCAACGAACACAGCCAGGGCCTGATGCTCGGCATTACCCAGCGCTTCAGCGAACAACTCAGCGCACGCGGCGGCTTTGGCTACAGCAAGGGCAGCGTGGGCGGCGCGGGTGGCGAGGCCGATACTGACTTCACCTTCCTCAACCTCGGTGCGCGTTACGGCCTCACCAGCCTTGAGCGCGGCATGTTTGTCGATGCCAACGCCAGCGCCGGTTACGTCGACTACGACAGCAAACGCGAGCTCGGCGGTGGTCTCGGCACTGCCAAGGGCGACACTCACGGCAATCTCACCGGCGCGACCGTGGCGTTGGGTTATCGCCTGCCGTTGAGCAGCGTGATTGTCGAACCGAGCCTGGGCTTTCGCCTCAGTCATCTCGACTTGCAGGGTTTCAAAGAGAAGGGCAGTGAGCTGGCGCTCGACGTCGATGGCATCAAGCAGACCCGCCGCAGCGCGGTGGCTAATCTCGACGTGTCATTTGCCCCAGTGACCATGGGTGCGTGGCAGTTGGTCCCGGGTGTTCGCGTGGGCTATGAACGTGCGCTCGGCGATCAGCAAGTCGACAGCGAAGGTCACCTGCTGGGGTTGGATATCGAGCAGCGCGCGGCGTTCGACAATCGCGACCAGTTCAGCGGCGGCGTTAATCTGATGGCCAACCTCGGCGCCCTGAGTGTGGGCGCTGAGGTCGGGGCCAACGGTGGCGGTGACAGTCATGGTTTCAATGGCGGACTCAAGGCCAGTTACGCATTTTGAACACAGCGAGCCCGGCAAATTGCCGGGCTCTTGCGCTCAAGCATGCTGCGCACGCGAAGGTTGCGGTGTGCGTGCCGGCTGCGCGCTGGGTTCGGGCAGCGAGGCGACATGCACGGTGCGCGCCGGGAAGGCGAACGTCGCGTCCAGCTCGGCCACCGCTTCCATGATTGCTAGGTTGATGCGTTGCTGCACGTCCATGTAGACGTTGTAGCTGGCGTCCAGAACGATGTACACCGTCTCGAATTCCAGCGCGCTCTCACCAAAACTGCGGAAATGGCAGCGGTCGAAGCGTGCCTGTTTTTCGTTCTTGATGATGCTTTCAACGCGTTGGGTGATCTGGCGGATCTGTTCGCTGGTGCACTCGTATGTCAGACGAAACTCGAACACCACTCGACGCTCCTGCAAGCGTTTGTAGTTCTGAATGGTGCTGCCGATCATGTCGGCGTTGGCCATGACAATCTGCTCACCGCCGAGACTGCGGATGCGCGTGGTCTTCAGGCCGACGTGCTCGACCGTACCGGCCAGCGTGCCGACGACGATGAAATCGCCCACCTCAAACGGCTTGTCGACGGCAATCGACAGCGAGGCGAACACGTCGCCGAGAATGTTCTGCACCGCCAGCGCCACCGCGATACCGCCGACACCGAGGCTGGCGACGAATGCAGTGATGTTCACGCCCAGGTTCGACAGCATCGCCAGCAGAATCACCGCCCACAGCAATACCTTGACGCCCCACAGGCTCAGGGTCGCCAATGCGCTCGCCTGAAAAGTGCCGGTCGCGTTATGCCGCGAGAAATAACGATGCAACCCCAGCGCCAGCGCGCGGTTGGTCCACAGGCCGACCTGCAACGCCGCCACCACGAACCATAAACTGCTGACCCGCCCGAGCCAGCGCTCCGGCAAATCCAGCAAGCCGATGCCGACCAGAATCGATGCCAACAGCAGCAACGTGGTGCTGGTCGCCGCCAGCACTTCGCTGGCCATGTAGGTCAGATGCCCGTTGCCGGCGCTGGCCCGCGCCTGCACCTTGCGGAAAACGAAACGGATCGCCGTGGTGGTCAGCAGATAACTGAGTGTCGCGGCGAGGAACGCCAGCACCCAGTTCGCCAGTGAAATGCCTAAAATCGTGTGAGCCGTGAAAAAGCCGATGAAATCCTCGGTCATGGAAACCCCCTTGCGAAGCCTGCACCGACGCGCGCAGAAAGGCACCGTCGGTCGCAGCCAGGTAAACGCCGCTTGAATCGGTGGTGCCGTCAAACGACCTGTCTGGGGTTAGTCGCCCTGAGATTCCTGCTGTTCAATCAAATGCAGGTTTCGCCGGACCGAATGGTCAACACCTGGCCTTCAACTCCGCTGGGCTTACGCCGTAAGCGCTTTGAAAATACTGACAAAAGCGCCCGACATTGCTGAAGCCAAAACGCAACGCCACCTCCGTCACAGAGCTTGCATGCCCGCGCGCCAACGCCTCATACGCCCGCTGCAAACGCACTTGCCGCTGATACGCCACGATCGACATCCCGACAAAACGCCGAAAGCCTTCCTGCAACGCGCGCTGGCTGACATGGCTCAACCGCGCCAGATCCACGCCACTGACCAACTGCTGCGGATGCGCCTGAATAAACTCCATCGCCACCTTCACATGTCGCGGCGCCACGCACGGCGCCGGCCCCCGTAATGCGTCGGTGAAATTGTGCGGCCACGCCTCCAGCACCGCATCGATCAACATCTCGCGCAACCGTGACGGCATCAGCGTGCCGCTGTTGATCAAGGCATCGAACTCAGTGCCTGTGGCCAGATCGATCAACGCCTTGAGGCCCTGAAATGCCGGGGTATTCAGATCCACGCTTGGCTCAAACACGATCTTCTGCACGACCGGTTTCTCCAGCAGCGCCGACAACCGCTCGGTGAGCTGCTGACGATTGATCGAAATCCCGTGGTGCGCGTGATCATCAACAAAGCGCATCGAACGGATATCCGCCTTGTCGATTGCCAGACCGACATGCTCCATGCCGATGGACTCGGTGGCGTGGTTGAAAACTATCTTGCCGGCGGTGGGGATGACGAAGGTGATTTCGTTCTGCGGGTCGGGGAGGGCGACGCTGAAATCGCCGTGGTAATGCATACGCCGAAAACTCACCCCGTCGTGCCGCCCGTAGACCCCGCCGATGATGATGTTGGAAGGTGGCGGCGGAGTATCGGCGTAGCGGTTGCCGAAGAGCCTGGAGAACAGGGCGCCGAAGTCGGAAGAGGTGAGGTTGTCGGAGCGCAGGATGATTTTTTGGCGGGGTGGGGAGGTGGCGGTGATGGGCGGCATTTTGGAATGCGGGCTCTTGGGGCGACGGGAGGGATGAAGATTAGGAAATTGGCATGACTTTCTGGTGACAGGGCTTTGGAGCATCTTCCGCTTTCGGCCAAAAGCACACCTTCATCAATGGTCGCTTCCTACCCGAAACGGACGTTGATCAAACCTGCTCTCCCGGAATCTCGATATTTGACTCGATCTTTTTGCCCATACTGATTCGCGGCTCGATCAAGTAGCCCAGAGACTCGTAGAAGGTTTTGACATTTTCATTTGAGCTGAAGATTTGCAGGTTGATTTTCATACAGCCGCGCGCGGTCAGCGCGCCCTCTGCATGACGGACCAGATTCATCCCTATGCCTTTTCTGCGGTGCGAAGGGTGCACCGTCACCGAGTACAACCATCCGCGATGGCCGTCATATCCGGCGAGAACGGTGCCAACGACTTCTTGTCCTGACAGGGCCACATAGAAAAGGCCATCGGCTGCGGCCAGTTTTTTATCGATAGCCAGGCTGGGGGTGTTATGCGGGGTTTCGTAACCGAACACTGTTTCCCAGAGCTCCACGACGTAGCGGCGATGGTTTTCATTTTAGTAGTCGGCGATAGCATTCATGGTGTCGTCCTCGAATTGAAAGGGTCTGACGCTAGCTTCTTGGCGTAGATAATGTCCACTGTCTCTTTTTGGCCAAAAGCGGTCATCCTATGCGGCAAGAGACAGCAGTCCATAAATGATTTTTTTTGGAAAACTCAGGGAATTTGATAATGCCGCTCAACCGACTCGACTTCACCACACGCTTGCTGATCGATGCGGGCATTGGAGAAGGGATGCGAATCCTGGACGTAGGTTGCGGTTCGGGTGATGTTTCGTTTTTGCTGTGTGATCTCGTGGGAAGAGACGGGGAGATCATCGGCGTTGATCACGATGCCGCTGCCATTGCCTTTGCACGCCAGCGCACCGCAGGACATGCGCTGACCTTTCTCGAGGGAGACCTGCAGGAGTTGCCAGACTCTATCGGCACTTTTGACGCCATCGTCGGCAGGCGCGTCCTGATGTATCAACCGGATGCGGTGGCGACAATCCGAGCGCTGTCGCAGTGTCTGCGTCCCGGTGGGATCATGATCTTCCAGGAACACGATACGACGATGGCGCCCGCCAGCGTCGAGCCTTTCCCTTTGCATGAAAAAGCGCAACGTTGGTTACAGCAAATGCTTGCTCACGAAGGAGCGGATTTGCACATCGGGTTCAACCTGCACGGCATTTTCACTCAGGCCGGCTTGACCGTTGAAAGCGTGCGCGCTGAGTGCCTGATACAAACGCCTGATGCGCCGTACAGCCTTGGCGCCATCGTTCGAGCATGCTTGCCACGAATCATTGCATTAGGAGTAGCCAATGCAGAAGAGGTGGACATTGAAACGTTGCAGGCGCGTCTGGATCAGGAGCGTTCAGCTTCTTCGGGTATCTACGTCGGTGATGTGATGTTTGGGAGTTGGGCTCGGAAAAATTGACGTTTTGAGAGGCGGATACGAAGGGGAGGCGCCATTCATCGATACTAACCTGACGTCTAATGTCGCGGTCATTACGGGCCGGTCTACCGCACTTGGGTCTAATTCATGAACTAACAGGCAGTCTCAAGATGCGATCCTCGATGGAATTGGACTTGTGTGGCGTGAGTATTCTGGTTGGTCCTCCACATTTACGCCGATGTCAGTTCTGGAGCATCGCGGTGCGCAGCATGTCCTGGTTGGCCATTCCTCACCCAACACGCTACCCTCGCCCTAATTACCCATCCATCGACCGTCACAGTGAGTCACGGTCCGCATTGAATCAGGACGATGAACGACAACTCCTTCAAACTCGCGAACTACTGGCGAAATTGCCTGGCCGACGCCGAAAATGGCAACGGCGCCTTGTCCACCAGCCAAGCCCGAAAGCTCACCGCTTTACCCATCGAGGCCTTATTCTCAGGGTGTGTGCCGGCAGAGCAGGTGAGTCTCTTATTCGCCAACGAAACCGCTGAATCAGCCTGTGTAGAGATCACCCTGCGGCCCTTGGTTTACAAGTCTCGCCTGGAGCACCGCAAAGCCCGAAACGGACTTCCGGCGTTCATCACTCCAGTTGTATGTCGAGTGTTGGTCGCCCGCGATGGTCGTCTTTATCCGACATCGCAAACCCTGATGCCCCGCGATATTCTCGAACCGCTGGACCGCGATAATTTCGTCATCGGTGCCCAAGTCGACGTGGATGCGTTTTTGTCCACCGAAGATGTGCCGCTGTTCGCTCCATCCGCCGAGGGTGAAGAGCTGACCGCAGACCAGCACCGGGACAAGTGGAATGCCTATGTCCATTTCTGCATGGAAATGTTCCGCAAGGTCACCAGCGGTTGGGAGGGGGCAGAGGATGGCTTCGACCTGGTGAACTTCTGCTATTTGTTCAAGGAAGAGAAAGCTGACGGCTTCAGTCGCAATATCGTCGGCCTCTACGACCACTTGCGCGACAGCAAGCCCGACGCACCATTATTCGACCGCTTCGCTCAGCGCGATTCCAGCCCTGACGAAGTTTGCTTGCCCGCCAACAGCCAGTTTGCCGTGCGATTGGGCCATGCTGGAGACGAATATGCCCTGACGCCCGCCCAACGTGATGGCTTGGCTCATGTTCTCGTCGCGGATGTGGGGGATGTGCTGGCCGTCAACGGGCCGCCGGGTACCGGTAAAACCACCTTGCTGCTTTCGGTCGTCGCCTCGCTCTGGGCCAAGGCCGCATTGGCCGGTGGCGAGCCTCCGGTGATTGTGGCAAGTTCCACCAACAACCAAGCCGTGACCAACATCATCAAAGCGTTCGGCAAGGACTTCTCAGAGGGGAGCGGTCCTTTTGCGGGGCGCTGGCTGCCCGATATCAACAGCTTCGGCGCTTACTTTCCCAAGTCTTCGACCGAGGCGGAAATGGCCCGCACCTACCAGACCAAAAGCTTTTTTACCGAGCTTGAGTCGCAGTCCTATCTGTACAAGGCGCAACAGGCCTACCTGGCCCGCGCCACCATCGCCTTCCCCCATGATCGGAGCCTGAGCGTCCAGGGCGCGGTCAAGCAGCTCCAGGTCGCGATCCGTTCGCGCCAGCAGCAACTCACCGATATCGAGTACGCCTGGGCCGAACTGGTCGGCGCCCGCGAAGCCATCCGGACACTGCTGGGCGATGATCCACATGCAGGCATTGCGCGTCTTGAGGCACAACGCCTCAACCACGCCGAAGAGCTTGCGAACGCGCAAGCACGTCTGAAGGTTTTCAAACACTACCTGGCCCATGAGCCGTGGATCTACACACTGTTCGGCTGGTTTGGCCCGGTCGCTGGCAAACGTCTGCGTTTGGCGAAATTACATTTCGATGAGGCTAGCACCGAGCTGCAAAACGCCGCCAGTATCAGCGAAATCGAGACCCGGTTGACGGCCTCCGTGGCTCAAGCCAGCAAGGCCCAGGAAGTCGTCGTGGCCCGATTGCAGCAGGCCCGGCAATTGCTGCAAGCGGAGCAACGTCACGTATTGAATTGGCAGGCCGTGATTGCTGTTCTGCCTACCCTTACCGACAGGCCTGCTGCCCAAGTGACTCTCAACGACTGCGACAGGTGGGCGGACACTTCCCTGCGTTTCGAAATCTTCCTGCTGACTACCCATTATTGGGAAGGTCGTTGGCTTATGGAAGTCGCCGAAAGCCTGCCAGAGATCCTCAAGAGCCGCGGCAAAAACGGCCGCAAGACCCTGGAGAAAAACTGGCGGCGGTGGATGAAGCTCACGCCCTGCGTTGTGGCCACCTTTTTCAGGCTGCCCAAGGAGCTGCACTGCAAGCGGCACGATGGTAACGGCTTCGTCGACGACTACGCGCTGAACTTCATTGATCTACTGATCGTCGACGAAGCTGGCCAAGTCCTTCCCGAAGTCGCCGCGCCGTCGTTCGCGCTCGCCAAGCAAGCGTTGGTAATCGGCGATACTCAGCAGATCGAACCGATCTGGTCGATTCCGGCCGCGGTCGATATCGGCAACCTGATGGGCGCCGGTCTGCTATCGCGCGACAAGGTCGATGATGACTATGCCGCCTTTTGCGATAGCGGCCGTAGCGCGGCCAACGGCAGCGTCATGGCTATCGCCCAGGCGACCAGTCGGTACCACTACGATCACGACCTCGCCCGAGGCATGTATCTGTATGAGCACCGTCGCTGCTACGACTCGATAATCGAATACTGCAATGCCCTTTGCTACAAGGGCAAGCTACAGCCGCGGCGCGGGCGAAAACTGGAAGATGGTTTGCCGGGGCTGGGCTACCTGCATATTGATGGAGTGTGCCAGAAGAGCAATGGCGGTAGCCGTCATAACCTCTTGGAAGCGCAGACGATCGCTGCGTGGATTCAAGCGAATGGAGCCGAGCTGACAAAGCGCTACAAGAAGGAACTGTGGGAAATTCTCGGCGTGATCACGCCGTTCGGCGCGCAGACGCAGGCGATCGTCAAGGCCTGCACAGCACTGGGCATCAAGACCGGTAAAGGCGATGGCGAGATGACTGTCGGTACGGTTCATTCCTTTCAGGGCGCGGAGCGGCCGGTGGTGATTTTCTCTGCGGTCTATTCCAAACATGCCGATGGCGAATTTATCGATCGCAAGGACAGCATGCTGAACGTTGCCGTTTCTCGGGCCAAGGACAGTTTCCTGGTGTTTGGCGACATGGACCTGTTCAGCCAGGTGCCGATAAGCAAGCCGCGCGGACTTTTAACCAAGTTTCTGTTTACAGATTCGACGAACGAGCTGATTTTCGAGTATCAACCCAGAGATGACTTACAAACAGCGCGTACAGGATTGAGCCACCTGCATGAAGTTGAAGAGCATGATCGGTTTCTGATGCAGACGCTTGAAGCGGCTCGCCAGCAGGTTCAGATCGTAACGCCTTGGGTCAGACTGCGATGGATGCTGGAAAGCGGCGCGATGGAAATCATGGGTAACGCCGTTCAGCGCGGCGTCCAAGTGGTGGTGTATACCGACCTTGGGTTCAACACTGGCATCAAGCGCGCCAAGCCGGAGGGCGATCCTGAGAAAGTCGTCGAATTCGAAGGCGCGATTGCAGCGCTGAGAATGCGGGATGTTCAGGTGTGCGTGGTTAACAAGGTGCACAGCAAGATAGTTATGGCCGATGAGGAGTTACTGTGTATCGGCTCGTTCAATTGGCTGAGTGCGCAGCGCTATGGCGACTATGTGCACCATGAAACTTCCATGGTCTATCGCGGCCCTGATGTAAGCGGCGAACTTGCAATCAACCGCGCTAGTTTAGCGCAACGGGTGACCTCCATTCCGAAGAGAGCAACGTCAGCTTAGCGCTCGACATAGGCGTCCGCTACTGGCCGAAATCTGCCATCCGTGAAGGGCAGCTTTCGGCCGGAAGCTGTCGCTCGCAAACCACTTCAGCCCCGACGTGCCCCGTTATAGAAGTTGACTCTTTTTCCTTTCGCGGAACAAAATCGCGGCGAATCTCTCATTCGATTATGCCGCAGCGGAATGTCTTTATATGTCGATTGATCTCGATGAGCTACTGGAGCGTGTGAACGACGAGCAATCGTTCATCGCATTCATCGATGCTCTGGGTTCGGATTTTGCCAGTCAACCCTTGCTAGATAATGTGACGCTATTAAAGCGCGATGAGTTGGGCGTTTCGCAGTGGGAAAATGGTTCTGTTGATACTTTTCTCGAAGCAGCAGCTGCTTGGGCAACCGACAGTGCTCGGAATTCTCCGAGCATTTCAGAAACAAATATATGGCAGCGGTGTGCATCCATTCTGTTAGCTGGCAAATTCTATGAGTGAGCCTTGGCAGGCGAATCTGCGAATCTGCGAACCTGCGGTAACCCACTGTGTGCACGAGCTCTTTTGTAGATTTGCCCTTCAGCGAGCATGAAACCTGGCGATAACCTGTCGGGCGACTCGGCCCCAAGCGTTGTCCTCCCATTCATGAACGGATTCAAAATTGCGCAAGTTCTCGATTCCTCTATGCCTCAGCCTCTTGGCCTTTCTTCTTGTTACCTTCGTGATCGCACTATGGCGGAGCCCTTATAGCCTTCCTGTCTTGATCGCCTCAGCTTATGAGGAGGGGCTGATAGTCAGCCGCAACCCTGGCAAAGCCGCAGACTGGTACTTGAGCGCTGCAGAAAAAGGCGACCCTGTCGCGCAATACAAGATTGGCATCATTCAATACTACGGTCGAGGCGTCGAAGTTGATCGACCCAAAGGTATGCATTGGATAACTGAGTCGGCCGATCAGGGATACGCCGACGCACAATATTACATGGGGGTTGCAAGCGTCGCGGGTGGAGAGGTGGCCAGTGATTTTGTCCAAGGCACGCAATGGTTCAGCAAGGCAGCAGAACAAGGTCATACCAAAGCTCAACGACAACTCGCTATCTTTTATGACAAAGGTTACGGCGTTGAGGCAAACGACCAACAGGCGTTCAAATGGGCTAGCAAGGCAGCCGATCATGGAGATGCCGAGGCTCTGACTCTATTAGGCACACTCTATTTTTCCGGTAAAGGAATTCCAGCCGACCCTCAACACGCCGTGACATTGTTCACCCAAGCGGCCAATGCTGGCGATAGCCTTGCATTTGAATTATTGGGAGCGGTCACTTTAGAAGGCACCGGTATCCCGAAAGACGTACCCACCGCATTGCGTTGGTATACCCGTGCCGCCGATCAGGGCCGGGTCAACGCCCAGTATGTCCTCGGCTATCTCTACAGCAGTGGCGGTGATGTACCCGTGAACTATCCACTTGCCAATCACTGGCTGTTGCAGGCGGCCATTCAAGGAAACGCTATGGCGCAGATTGCCCTCGCCGTTCATCTGGATAATGGGCAGGGCGTCCAGCGTAACAAGCTCAAGGCTTGCGGATTGTTGCGTGTGGCGCTTAAACAGTCGCTGCCGAGCGATATTGCAGACCCCATGCGCGAGCAGCTTGAGAAAGAAGAGAAAACACTTTCGCCGCAGCAACTGGCTGAGATATCGGCTCTGGAGAACCTCTATTCAAGCCCGCCGGGTCTCATGGGACTCAAAGGTGATCTGACAAGCGAACAGTAAGCTGCAGGGGTGGGCCTAGTATCGCGTTTTTCATTTATCATGCACGCCGCCCGGCCCGGCGGTTTCAGCCAGACGGCTGCATTGCGAATTTCAAATGGAAGGATTCCCGCGTCATGTCCAATACGTTGTTCCGCACACTGGCTTTGTCCAGCCTGTTCGTGCTCGCCAGCTGCACCACCGCAACGCCATCCGCACCGACACCTGTCACCTCCAAAGCCATTGAAGCTTTTATCGACATTTGTCTGAAAACCGCCCCGTCGTTCGCCGGCTCGGCTGAAGCGGCCAAGAGGAACGGCATTACCGAGCTTGTGGACATGGGCTTCACGCGCATCGGCTTCACCGCAGACAAAAATCTTTCCGTGCAACTCTCCGAAAAGGAATGCGTCGTCGCCACTGCCAGTCAGTCGGATGACAGCCTGACCCGTCAATTGCTGAGTGCCGCGCAGATTTACTCGCAAACGCCGGTCGCTGATCGTGTGCCGTCGAAGGTGCGTATTCAGGACAACAACTTCATTCTTCAGCATGACCGCAAGGGCGGTGAGACTTATGTGTTGTCGAGGAACAAGTAAGCGGCATGCTTGGTCGATGCCTGAAGAAGCCCGCTTTGCGGGCTTTTTCGTATGGGAGATTTGCTGAGTTGGGCAGCCCTGCGCGACGGCGATTCGATTCCGGAGTACACATTTCGTTTTAATCGTAAGCAAACTGATCAATCAATCCCAAGCGAGGAACACGCGTATCGGGCCGCAACAAAGCGCCAGGAGCAATCACAGCGTTTGCGCCAATCTTGCAGCCATCACCCACTAGCGCTCCGAATTTGCTGACGCCTGTTTCGATCACCCGATTTTCGTGGCGGATCTTGATATCGGCTCCGTCCAGTTCGTTACGGTAGTTGGCGATGATCGCGCCGGCTTCAATATTGACCGCTTCGCCAATCAATGAGTCGCCGACGAAGTTGAAGTGGGCAAGCTTGCTGCCATCGAGCATGAAGGTGCTTTTCAGCTCACAGCTGGGGCCAACGATGCAGTTTCTGCCCAGGTAAACGCCTCCACGGAGGTAAGCGCCCGCTGCTACGAAACAGCCCGCGCCGATGATGATTGCGCCTTTGAGAACGGCGCCTTGCTCAACGATGGCGGTTTCATGAATCGCACAATAGTCGTGGCGCCGGTATCCCGGGCCGAGCGTTTCAAGCAATTTCAGAATCCGGCTCTCGCAACCCTGAACCACTGACCAAGGGGCAGCGGAGTCCACGCCCAGTAATGGCCATTGAGCGATGTAATCTTCGATTTTTGGCGATTTCATAAGAATCTTCCGCACAAGTGAGAGTGGGGCGTGGGTGGACTGTCGACGACTTGAACGACTCGCTATGCCTGCCAGTCGTACCTGTACAAGCATTTTCAAGGTACGGCGCAATGGATAAGACAATCACCGTGGATCAACTGGCAACCACTGATCTTGGCTCAATCAACGAGATATGGCTCGGCGGGACCCATACCCAGTTATGCCTATGGCGTGCTGAACAAGTCTTCACCCACGAAATGCTCAGCGAGGGAACCCATGATCAGAATGTCCGACGCCTGTGCTTGCAGTTGGTTGACCCTGACGATCGAGACGCAGTGGCACGTGTTGAGGCGGTAGCGCGCGAACGACTCGAAGAAATGGGCAAGCAGGGCGAGTTTTACCCGGCCGAGGCGGCGGACACGCGTCAATAGTCACTGCGCATCTGATGAAAAGCGCTGCTGCTTAAGCAGCGCCTCAAGCGGGCTCCTCAACCCTGCGTACATCCCCCAAGGAATCACGCTGCATCGATTGCAAATTCTTTTCGATGGTTTCGCACAGCGCTTCCATTTGAATCTGGTGTTCGCTGTGGCGGAACGGACTCTGCAGATCGGTGCCGATGCGTTCGATGGCCAGCAGCATGAACCCGACCACGGTCGACGCCAGCGGCGTGAACCAACCGAGGGATTCCACCAGACCTATCGGGACGATCAGGCAGAACAGCGAAATGAACAACCGTGGGAAATACACATAAGGGTAGGGCAGCGGGGTATTGGCGATCCGCTCCATGCCGCCTTGGCTGTTGGACAGATCCACCAGCGTCGACTCGAGCCGCGCCAGGCGAATACTGTCCAGGTGCCCGGCCTTGTATTCGCGAGCGAGCAAAGTCGCCGAGCCGGTGAGAATATCGTTCGCAAAGTTATTGGTTGTGCCACTGCGGGCGAATTCTTCGGCGGGAATAAACGCCCGCACCTCGTCGGGACATGGCTGGCCCTGTAGGTGCGCCGCGAGGCAATTCACGTAAGCGACGTGGCGGCGCAACAGCGTGGATTTGACCGGATTCACCTCGCCACCAGCGTCGTCCAGCAGCGTCAGCACCTGCCTGGCAAAGCTGCGGGAATTGTTGATCATCGATCCCCACAGCGTCCGCGCTTCCCACCAGCGGTTGTAAGCGCTGCTGTTGCGAAAACTGATCAACACGATCAACGCCGAACCGAGCAACGTCAGCGGCATCAGCGGCAGGTTCAGCTTGGCGTTGAGAAACAGCATGAAGTCGACGGTGACGGCGATGTCCCAGAGCAGCAACCAGAACAAAGACCAGCCCACGTAACCCAAGGTCTTGATGATCAGACGGTATTTTTTGACGATGGCAGCTTTCAAACGGAAACCTCGTGGCGAGCAGTTTGCTTAAACGCTTAAGCTCGGACGATACCTGGCACCGGCAGTTCCCTGGTGGAGCGGTCAGCCGTCAGTCAGTCTGTAAAGTCTGGCCCTGTGCATGGCGAATGCTTTCGAGAAAAATCCTCGTCTCTCGATTCGACCGCAGATGAACCACCCGGCAAACCGATGGCGCCGTTGACACGAATTGGCGCATTTTGGCTCGCGAGGTTTTTCTCGTCCGCCACATGAACTTCAGAAACTCCGGCAGATTCGCCAGCTGTTCGGGGCAGTTTTCCGGCAAGTCGGGCCGAGACTGACCGTGGTTGAGCAGCGTTCTACGCAGGACGCGCAAGAATCGAAGCGGTGGCGAACGATCGATCCAGATCAGCAGATCTGCTCGTGCAGCGCGGTTTTCCCAAGTGGTTGAATGGCCACCTTCGAATATCCAGCGATCACGCGCCTCGACCTCCAGGCAAAGTCGGGTCTTCTCATCCGGGCTTCGCTCGATCCAGCCTGGCTGCCAATGGATCGTGTCGATATGCACGACCGGCAACCCCGTGCGCTCACCAAGCCTGCGCGCCAACGTACTTTTGCCAGACCCAGGCTGACCAACAATCATCACCCGTTGCATCGAAGCTCCTTCTCGCTCTGCAAGCTGATTTTTTGGGCGGGCGATTCTACGGCAATGCCTGTCTCAGTCAATGACCGTTGAACGCTAGGCGGGGTTTTGCCGCGCTCCCGCCACACTGGCTCGGCGGTCCGCCCGTTCGCCGAGCCGCCACCCCAGCAGCCCCCACAGCAGTGCACACAACGCGCCGACCAGCGCTGCCATGCCTGCACCCTGGCCGAGGGCGTCCAGCGCGCTTTTTGCCCAGGCACTGATGGCGTCGCCGGCGCGGTAGACCACGGTGTCGATGAAGTTCTTTGCCTTGTACTTGCTTTCGGCATCGAGCGGGGCGAACAGCATCTCGGCCTGGGCGCACGAAGGCGTACTCACCGATGCGGCGCACGATCATCAGCGCGGCGATCAGGCCAAAACTGGGCGCGAAGATCAGTCCGATAAACCCCGCGCACATGACCAGCGGCACCATGGCCAACAGCACGCCGACGCCGAGCCTTTGCGCGAGGCGTCCAGTGATGAACAGCTGACAGAGCAGGGCGCCTGCCTGCACGACAAAGTCGATGATGCCGAACACGCGCACCTGCGCCTCGCGGTCCGGGAAGTGTTCGGCGACGACGCGTGCCTGCTCGAAGTAAAGGAAGGTGGAGACTGTCGCCAGCAGCACCACAAAGCCGCAGATGCCGAGCAGATAAGGTGATTTCACAACGGCCGTCATACCGCTGAACGGATTGCCGGGCAACGGTCTGCGGGGGCTTTCGGTCGGCGCGGCATCGGGGCGTCCTGCGCCACCCCGTTCACGCCAGCGCATCAGCTGGCGCTTGAACCACATCGCAGCGCCGAGCAGAACAGCGGCCAGCAGCATCAGGCCGGACTCGCCCAGCGGACCGATCAGCAAGGCGCTCAGCGCAGGGCCGCTCAGGCCGCCGACGCTGGCGCCCGCCGCGATGAACGCGAACAGGCGTTTGGCCTGGGCACTGTCGAATACATCGGCCATCAGGCTCCAGGCGACCGATACGACAAACAGGTTGTAGACCGATATCCACACGTAAAACACGCGCGCCAGCCACGGGCTTTCCTCGCCCAGGAACAAGGCGGCGAACAACAGCAGATTGGAGCAGAAGAATCCGTACACCCAGTCCACGAAATGCAGGCGCGGCACGCGTGCGCTGAGCCAGGCGAACAGCGGAACGGCCGCCAGCATGACCAGGAAGGTCGCGGTGAACAGCCACTGCAAGTTCTCGACGCCGGCAGTGATGCCCATCGATTCGCGGATCGGACGGAGCATGAAATAGCCGGCGAACAGGCAAACGAACAGCAGAAAGCCATTGAGCGCAGGGCGCAGCTCGTGAGCCTCGGCATTGATGATGGCGCCGGCGCGGTGGGCGAGAAGAGACGTATCCATGTTGCGCTCCTGTGGGAGTGGCGGGGCAATGGCACGGAGCCTGCCCGTGCCAGCGGGCTCAGCGGTAGGTGACGCCGGTCAGTCGCTCGGAGAGTTGCCACAGTGTGGCCGAATTCGAGCGATCGGCAGCGGCCGGCGGCATCTTGGCGAAGCCCAGCGGCCCGCGCTTCTCGTTATCACCGGTAGGCCCGTAGTAGGCACCGCCCACCGCCTCCAGCGCCGTCGCCGCATACAGCGTGGGCAGCGCGCCCTGCGCTGCGGAATGATACAGGTCCCGCTCTACTGCCCATTGTTTGCCGAATTCACTGTCCAGGCCAGGCCCACGGGCGATCAGTTCGGTCACGGCAACGCCGGGGTGAGCGGCGATGCTGCGTATTCCCCAACCGGCGGCATCGCTGCGCTGCTGCAGCTCAATGCTCCACTTCAGAACCGCCAGTTTCGATTGGCTGTAGCTGGCAAAAGGGTCGTAACTGCGCTCAGCCTGCAGGTCATCAAAATTAACGGTTGCGCGCCCTGCGGCGATGCTCGACAGGCTGACCACCCGACCATCGTCGCTTTTGCGTAGCAGGGGCATCAGCAGGCCGGTCAAGGCGAAATGCCCCAGGTAATTGGTCGCCAATTGCATCTCGTAGCCATCAGCGGAAACGCCTCGAACAGGCGGCGACATGATCGCGGCATTGTTGATCAGCACGTCGAGCCTCGGCAGGCGCCCTTGCAGACGGTTGGCGAGGTCGCGCACCGATTGCAGATTGGCAAGGTCCAGCGTTTCGAATTGCACGCGCGCCTCGGGCACGGCTTGCTTGATCTTCGTGATCGCTTCGCGGCCGCGCTCGGCGTTGCGTGCGGCGATGATCACCTCGGCACCGGCTCGGGTCAGGGCCAGCGCGTCTTCATAGCCCATGCCGCTGGTGCCCCCGGTCACCAGCACGATGCGGCCTTTCTGGCTGGGCATATCGTGGGTTGACCAGTCCGGCTTCGGCTCCGTTCGGGGAGTCGCCTGCGCAGCCAGTGTGCCGGCCATCGCGGAAATGGCGAACAGCGTTCGGGCGGCCTTGAGGAGGCGTTGGGTCGCAGTATTGCTCGGCGTAGCGGGTGAATGGCTCATTGGGGAAATCTCATTCGCGGTACAGGTTCCCGGTTGGCGGGGCGAGTGAGCAGTATCGGTGTACGAATGCCCGAGGATAAGTCGGTCATTTGTGGATGGCCCGTACGGTATGGCGTACAGTCAGCCGCTTGCGGAGGAAGCGTCCATGCGTAAACCAAACCTTACCGATGTGTCGATATTTGCTGCGGTGGTCGAGGCCGGAGGATTTCGTGCTGCCGCGCAAAAGCGCGGGCTGTCCGCCTCGTCGTTGAGCGACTGCATGCGTCGGCTGGAAAGCGACCTGGGCGTGCGCCTGCTCAATCGAACCACGCGCAGCGTCACGCCGACGGCCGCCGGCGAGCGACTGC
The DNA here is from genome assembly GCF_041956865.1 of Pseudomonas sp. LW8. NCBI lineage: Bacteria > Pseudomonadati > Pseudomonadota > Gammaproteobacteria > Pseudomonadales > Pseudomonadaceae > Pseudomonas > Pseudomonas sp. LW8. The sequence continues at coordinate 2,305,916 of NZ_CP168138.1, forward strand.
TCGAGCGCCTGCGCCCGGCCTTGCAAGAAATCGACGCCGCTTTCAACGATCTGGACGACGACGCTCAGCGCCCGGTCGGCACGCTCAAACTCAATGTGCCAGTGCCGGTGGCACGCTTTCTGTTGCCCGACCTGCTGGCGCGTTTTCTGCGCCTTTATCCAGGGGTCAGTGTCGAAGTCGTCATGGACAACACCTTTGTCGACGTCAACGCTGGCGGGTATGACGCCGGCGTGCGCTATGAAGAGAGCCTGGCCAAGGACATGATCGCCGTGCCCATCGGCCCGCGTCGCCAACGCTTCGTTGCAGCCGCCGCCCCGGGCTATCTGGCTGAACGTGGGACACCCACTCACCCCGAAGAACTGCCGAGCCATGACCTGCTTGGCCATCGGTTCGAGAGTGGGAAAGTCGGCGTATTCGAGTTCCATCGAGACGGCCGTATCGTACGTATCCCGCCTCAGGGGCAACTGCTGACGTCGTCGCACGATCTGAAAATTCGCTCTGCCATCAACGGGCTGGGCATCGTCTATACCTTCGAGGACTTCCTGCGCGAGCCACTCTCCGATGGTCGACTGGTGCCGATTCTCGAGGACTGGTGGCAAGCCTTCGACGGCCCGTTTCTTTACTACCACGGCCGCCGTCACATGCCTTCGCCGCTGAGGGCGTTTGTGGATTTTTTGCGGGCTGAGGGGGAGATTGCGGAGAGTTCAGGTGTATTCGGCGCTGTTTCGTGAGGCTAATGCATGGTCTGCCAGCAGGGCGCGCATGGCGACGGGCAGCAATCGGCCAATAGCGGCCGTTCACCGTAGACACTTCGATTCAAAGCGGTCAGGGTCGGTGAAAGCTAAGGAGACTGAGGCTTTCAGCCATGGAGCACCAACGAAAAAATACAGGAACACTGAACCGCAAGAACACCAATGGTGTTCCAAGATGAGCTGGCGGAGGGGTAAGCTTGGGGTTGCACTGACGCCCCTTTTATCTGGAATGGATTATGCGAATCACAGCCTCCCACATCGTCAATTGGGCCAATACGCATGCCAAGGAAGCGCAAACCGATTTGCCGCGCTGGGTCAGGCGCCTTTGCTTTGAACCCGGAGCAACGCGCCAGCTTTCATTTCCAGCGGGTGATTCAACCTATGTTCCAGGTTGGGACGGCGTTCTGTTCAGTGACCTTGGTAATGCCTGGGTTCCAGCTGGTGCGTCTTGCTGGGAAGTTGGCTGTGATCAAGATGTGCCCGGCAAAGCTAACCGCGATTATCGGAAGCGCACAGAAACGACAAGCAAGGAAGAGCGATCGAACTGCACGTATGTATTTGTTACCCCTCGCCGCTGGACAAAAAAGTCTGAATGGATTGAGGAGCAGACCCGCCAGGGGGAATGGGCTGATGTGCGGGTCTACGATGCGGACGATCTGGAGCAATGGTTGGAGCAAAGCCCGGCAGTCGCTTTGCAGTTCGCCGAAGCGTTGGGTTTGAGTGGCGGGGGTGTAGTCAGCCTTTCCCGCTACTGGGATACGTGGGCGCGACAATGTAGCCCGGCCATCACTCCCGAAGCACTATTCCAGGATCGGGCATCGATGTTCGACGCTTTGGATGAAAAGCTTCAGGCGAGCACTACTCCTATACAGCCTCTTGTGATACGTGCCGACAGTGTGGAAGAAGCCGTAGCATTCACAGTTGCGGTGGTGATGGCATCGGGCGACCTTCAACATCATGCCCTTGTGGTGACAGAACCTCATGGTTGGCGGTATGTGGAAGCAAACCCTCAATTGCGGGTTGCAATCGCGGCTCGCACTGAAACAGCAAGCAATCTAGTTTTACGTGAAGACTTGCGAGTGATCATCCCTCACGCCACAGGCGATTTGGCCGGCAGGCCAAATGGTAATGAGCTGATCTTGGAGCGGCCGAACATATACGAGTTCGAGAAAGCTCTGATTGCTACAGGAATGGAAGAGTCTGATGCCAAGCGCTATGCATTATCCACTGGCCGCTCATGGACTGTATTTCGCCGACAAAGAGCGACTAACCCGGCAATTCAATGCCCTGCCTGGCTAGAAGCACCGCAAGCAGCAAGTCTCCCTCTGCTTTGCCTACTTGGAGCTTGGCATTCAGACAAAGCAGCGGATCGACAAGCAGTTGAAGAACTGTCGGGCCGCTCCTATGAAACGATTGAGCAAGATTTGCGGAAACTTGTACGACTTGACGATGCTCCACTGCTGAAGATAGGCGCAGTCTGGAAAGCCAAATCGCCTTTGGAGCTGCTCAGTCAATGTGCAGACCGAATTACTAGTAGCCAACTGGACCGTTTCTTTGCCCTTGCTCAGAAAATGTTATCGGCACCTGACCCCCAGTTGGAACTGCCGGATAACGAGCGCTGGATGGCCCAGCTTCATGGAAAAGTGCATCCGTATTCAGACTTACTATTTGAATCGATTTGCGATTCGCTCATAAAGCTGGCAGTGCGTGCCCCAGATCAAGTTGGCCTACAGGCACTGGACATCGAAGAGAGAGTGGCGGGGTTAGTTGGCGAGCTGCTTGACGGTGCTGATGGAGGGCGCTGGCTGTCTTTATCCTCCTATCTACCAAACTTGGCAGAAGCAGCGCCGGATAGATTTCTTCGTGCTGTTCAGAACGGCTTACGCATGGCGGATGCTCCAATAACGAGGCTTTTTACCGAAACTAGTGACTCTATACTTGGAGGCCGCTGCTGGCACGCAGGTTTGCTTTGGGCATTGGAAACTCTTGCCTGGGCTCCGCGTCGCTTGGCCCCAGTGACGCTAATTCTCGCCGAGTTAAGCCATGTACCTATGAAGGGAAATTGGGGCAACAAACCGAGTCGGAGCCTTCTAAACTTTTTCCGCTCGTGGTTTCCGCAAACTGCTGCCAGCTTACCGGAGCGGATCAAAGTACTCAGTCTGTTAATCGAAAGGGATCCCGAGGCTGCCTTTCGTCTTTTGGTGGGTATCGCGGAGCGTGGTCACCAAACTGCCGACCATATTCACAGGCCCAAATGGCGTGAAGACGACGCAGGTGCAGGCCGTGGTGTTACCCATGCTGAAATGTATGAAATGCTTGATTTCGTCCATGAAAAGCTACTTCAACTCAGCGATGGGAATGCACCTAGAATTGTCTCGCTATTGCAAAAGACCGGCTTCAGGGATCGAGAGGATTTGCCCAGATTATTGGAAGTGATTGAACCCTTCATCCAAGCGACAGATAGGGATGCGGATCGGGAAATTATACGTTCAGCTCTGAGGGCAATTATTAATTGGCACCGTAATTACGATGAGGCATCCGTCACGGAGCTTAACGAGTGGCTCCAGTCGGTGGAGACATGCTATGAACGATTGGCCCCCCTCAACTTGGTCATGCGAGACCATTGGTTGTTCGATAGCCATTGGCTGGAGCTTCCTACGGAGGATGAAAAAAAAGATCTCAATGACAAAGCCAAAATTGTTTCCGAGCTCAGAGCCTCCTCGTTATCGGCGATATATCAGGCTGAAAGAATCACAGGAATAGAATGCCTTATTGAAGTATGCACCGAACCCAGCATCGTCGGAGCCACATTGGCAGGGGTTCCCTGGGGTGAGAGCTACTGGATGGAATGGATTCAGGAAAAGCTTGAGAGCTTTGATAACGGCACGCACATGAGTGCGTGTATAGCAGGCTTTCTACGTACGGCTGCGTCACCAGCACCTGATGCGCTACTTAAAAAAGTAGTTGAGTTAGGCAAACAACGTGGATGGCCATCTGTGAGGCTCGCCAGTTTCTTAACTCTGGCTATCCCAAACCGAGAAACCTGGCAGTTGGTTGAGTCCTGTGATCATGAGGTCAATGCCGAGTATTGGCACAGGGTTCAACCATACCATCAAACAAATGATGAGGATTTAGACTTTGTGTTAGAGCAGCTCTTGAAGGCTAAGCGCCCAATGAGTGCTCTTTATTGCTGCCAATTCAAACTTCAAGAAACTGCTCCTGGTAAGATTTATTTAGCTCTTCAACAGTTACTCAGCTGTCGAGAGATAGATGGGCCGAAAATTCAGTCTTGGCATCTAGAGAAAATGCTGGAGCGGCTAGAGAGCTCTGGTGAATTTGAGCGGTTAGCTCTGGCTCAACTTGAATTTGGGCTATTTCCATTTCTTCAGCATGGGCTAGGAGACAATGCTAGTGCGCTGTATGAAGCTATCACATCAGAGCCAGAACTCTTCAAGGAGTTAATTTGTGCGATCTACAAGCCGGAACATGGGGAAAGGCAGGAGGTGACTGAGGCCAGTCGGGCAACTGCCGGGAGGGCTTGGGATGTCTTACATCACTGCAAGCGACTACCTGGCACTCAATCAGATGGGGGTATTGATGCAGATAAATTTATTCACTTTATTCAGGAAACACGTGAGTTATGTAGTGATGCAGATCGGCCAACAATGTGTGATCAGACTTTAGGACAAATTCTCTCCCATTCCCCAGCAGATGAGGATGGTACATGGCCATTCACGCCGGCTAGGGAGATTTTAGAGTCTCCTGAATTAGAACATATGCGTACCGGCTTCATCACTGGAACCATTAATAAGCGTGGGGTCACTAGCCGGTCTCCTTGGGATGGCGGCGACCAAGAGCGTGATCTGGCAGCACATTACAGAAACCAGGCAGAGCGGGTGCAGCACTCCCATCCAAATGTTGCAGCCATGCTGGATCAACTTGCTCAAGGCTACGAGCGCCATGGAAAACGCGAAGACGTTGAGGCCAATCTAAGAAAAGAAGGCTTCTAATACAATAATAATTTAAGAATGCATAAAGTGGCGCCCGCATAGATGAGGCAAGCTGGTGACACTGTGAAATTCATGCAGCAGCGGCAAAAATTTTGGGTTTATCCTCAATTAATGCTCGCCCGCTAACGACTGTGCGTTCTGGCCGGCCGCTGGCGTTTGCAAGAAACACACGGCTAGCTGACCGTAATCGGTCTGCAACTTAATAGAGCTATTTTGCTACTAGGCTGGCCGGCAAATGTGGGCACTGACGAATGACTGCTTCTGGCCGAAAGCAGACATTCGCTGACATGTCCACCTGCGTAATATCTCGCAGCTTCCTACAAGCAGAACCTTCAGCCGATTGTGGCGGGCTTATCTATTCAACATCGCCAGCTTCAAGCGGAATTCGCCTGATAACGTCGTCATAAGGCACCAGATCGAGAAAGGCAGTGACCTCAACTGCCTGCAGATTTTGCATGCGCATGATCCATACGTAGCTGTTGCGATAAGGCGCGCCGTCGGCTGCGGTGGCGGTGCCGTCCCAGTGCACAACGACGTCATCGCCTTCAGCCCAGATATCCGTCACCGTCGGGCGAACGGGCGAGGCGAGCCGTTTTGCGAAGGGTTGGACTGCGCGTTTCAGGAAGTCATCTCGGCCGCGATAAGTACCCGCCGACGGGCTCGTCCCCTTGATTGTCCAGATCACATCGGGAGCCAGGACATCTGTGAAGAACGTCCGGCCGCCTTGAGCCCACTGGTTGAACGCTTGCGCAATGAATTGGCGGTTGCGTTCCGTAGTCGGTTCGCTGGCCACGGCGGGCGCCGGCCCTGCAATGAGTGTGGTGAAGACCAGTGCTAGCGCTGTAGAGAGGCGTTGAACAAGCGTCATTTCCTGTGCTCCTTAATCTGTCGGATGAGCCCCGTCGAGTTGGCTGGGCCGTTGTTGTTATATGTAAGCCGCTAGTTGCGTTCCCCGACGCCGTTGTTCTATATGGGGCATTGGCAAAGAATCGGCGCGGGTGTGGACGGCAGTATCTCTGGGCCTCATCTGAAGTGTGACTTACGAGCGGAGGAGGGCTGTTGCAGGATCGTCCTGATTTCTTACTTGATCATCCGATACCAGATGTTTAACCGCCGCATCCCCACGTGATGGAGTTGTGTTTGAATTCCCTTTCCAAGCTTGTCGATATCGTTGGTCGTCACGCCCAGAATGACGGCATTCACAGCACCGCGATTCCGGGTGTCAGCCTGATTCGTTCGGCTACGCCCACGATGCCTATGCCGGTGGTGTACGAGCCGACACTCTGCCTTGTCGCTCAGGGACGTAAACAAGCGATGCTGGGTACTACCGTCTATGTTTACGATCCGGCCAAGTACCTGATTGCATCGGTAGACCTTCCGGTGATGGGCTCGGTCATCGAGGCGAGTGAGGCTGTTCCCTATCTGTGCCTGGCGCTGGATCTCGATACCGCTGTGTTGAGTGAACTTGCGCTGCGCCATCCGCTTAGAGAAGAGAGCGTCAGTGCACCGCCAGCAGGCATTACGCTCAACGATACGACTCCAGAACTGCTGGATGCAGCGGTTCGGTTAGCCGGGCTGCTCGACAGGCCACGGGATATCGAAGCGCTCGCTCCGCTGGTGATTCGCGAAATGCTTTATCGCCTTCTCACCGAAAACGGCAACAGCATCATCAGGCAGATGGCACAAGCAGACAGCCGCTTGAACCAGATCGCCAAGGCTATTGCCTGGCTGCGCAGCCACTACAACGAAGCGTGTCGAATAGATGAACTCGTCGAAATCGCCGGCATGAGCCGTTCTTCGTTTCACACGCATTTCAAGGCGATCACCTCGATGAGCCCGCTGGAGTTTCGCAACCAGTTGCGTCTACAGAAAGCACGCCGGCTGATGGTCACCGAAGCGGTCGACGCCGCAGAGGCGGGATATGCAGTCGGTTATGAAAGTCCCTCGCAGTTCAGTCGGGACTACGCCCGACTGTTCGGCATGCCACCAGCGAAAGACGCCTGGCGGCTGCGCACGGACATTTGCGGGATTTGAATCCAGCGCTTTTCGTCGCGCAGAAAAAAACGAGGCCGCATTTGCGGCCTCGTTTTCAATGTGTTCCGGACTACTGTTTGACGCTCAGGTAATCGCCGGTCGTATTCAGCGAGATGGTCACGTCCTTGTTGCTGCGGTTACGCCAGAACCAGCCATGGGTGCCGTCGAATAACGCGGTGAATTCGCCTTTATTGCTTTTGACCTGCTTGCCCTTGTTGTAGCTGTGGAAGTAACCCTTTTCGCCGTTGTAGGGCTCGCCGTGCGTGTCGTAGTTCACGAGCCCGCCCGTGGCCGTCCATTCGTAACTGACAGTCTTGCCCTTCAGCATTTCCAGTTTGATTTCCGTAGCTTCGCCAGGTTTGAGCGTTACGCTCATCTGATTGGTTTTCAGCGCCGGGGCGGGTGCGGTTACTGGCTTGGTAACAGGCTTCTCAATGGCTTGGACTTGTGCAACTTGCTGCGCAGGAACTGGAGCAGAAGTTGGAGTCGTAGCTGGAGCGGCTGCTTGAGGCGGCGCGGCTTCCGCCAATGCTTCTTGAGCAAGGATGATTTTCAGCTCGCCCATCTGGGTAAGCCCCAGTGTTCGGCCCACGCCTGTCGGATCGATCGCGTATTCGGAAGGCATGACAACGGTCACCAAAAGGCCGGTAGCGACCAGTATCGCGATGACGGTCGAGCGCAGCAGTTTGCGGGTGCTGGGCAGTTCATTAACAGTTGGAAGCGGAGTATTGAACATCGTCGGAATTCCTTAGGCGGAGACAAACAGGCCGGTGATCTGGTAACCCATCAAGAGGAAACCGGCACTCATCATGGCGACGTTGGCGGTATACGCGTGGCGCCAGAAACTGCCGGTGCGCCGCCAATACCCCATCAAAATGAGAATCGCGCTGAGGGCCAGCAATTGGCCGATCTCGACACCAACGTTGAAGGCGATCAGGTTCGGAATCAGGCCGTCTGGTGAGATCTCGTATTCCTGAATCTTGGTCGCCAAACCAAAACCGTGGAGCAAGCCGAAGATCAGCGTGGCCACTTTGGTATTGGGTTGGTAACCGAACCAGCGCTGGAATGCGCCGAGGTTATCGAGGGCTTTGTACACCACCGAAAAGCCGATAATGGCGTCGATGATGTAGGAGCTGATGCTGATCTCGGCCAGCACGCCAAGCAGCAGCGTGACCGAGTGGCCTACGGCGAACAGCGTGACGTAAAGGCCAACATCCTTCAGGCGGTAGAGGAAGAAGATCACCCCGAACAGAAACAGCAGGTGGTCGTAGCCGGTCATCATGTGCTTGGCGCCCATATAGATGAAGGGCAGCAACATGACGCCTGAGCTTTCCTGGATGAAACCTTTGTCGCCTTCCGCAACAGCGTGAGCCATCGCCTCGGGTGTTCCGAGGAAAAGTGCAGCGACAAGTAAAAACAACAGCAGTAGCGGGCGGTGCGAAGGCGCAGTAAATACGCCTGTGCCGCTCATCGAGTGCGAATGCATGGGGCAATCCTACGTTGCAATGATCGTGGGCCGCATTGCGGCCGTGGTCAGGATGCGAACGAAGGGCGAGGTGGACGCTCGATCAAAAATATCGGCGGCAGAGGAACCGAGTGTCGAAGTGCATCGACCCGGATCGATGGCATCGGCGATGTCGCCAACATCAACGCGGCTGTGAGTTGCGGCGTTTCGTGCTGATGATCAGGGGTCAATGGCGAGTGATAGTGTTCTGAAAAGCTTGAGTGGCTGGATGACGACTCTTCGCCGTGAGAATGATGGACGTCCTGAGCGATCTCCCAGGCTGGCTGCCCCGAGGTGACTGACAACGAATAGGTATGCCCGACCCAGGCCATGAACATGGCGAGAGCAAGCGCGATTACTACCGTCGTTGTCAGTGTTTTGCTGAACATGGCGTTAAAGGTTTCAACTCGTTGACAGGGCGTTCAAGCGATTTGCCTAATCCCCCCTGGGGGGATAGGATGCCAGCGATTCATCGAGCCCTGAGACTCAACTCATGAGTGAACACGAACACGACCACAGCCATCCCCACACCCACCAAAGCCATGAGGCGATCATCAAACGCCTCAAGCGGGCGGACGGGCATTTGCGCGGCATCATCACCATGATCGAAGAAGGGCGTCAGTGCGTGGATATCGCCCAGCAGCTTCATGCGGTAGAGAAAGCGATCTGCCAGGCCAAACGCACGCTCATCCAGGATCACATCGACCACTGCCTCGAAGATACCGTTTCGGCGCTAGGCAATGGCGAGCGCGCACCGCTGGAAGCCTTCAAACAAATCACCAAGTACCTTTAGGTCTGACATGCCCGATTTCGCTGAACTGTTGCAGCAAGGCGGGGCTCACGCCTGGCTGTATTTCCCGAGCGCGATTCTGCTCGGTGCCTTGCATGGCCTGGAGCCAGGTCATTCGAAAACCATGATGGCGGCCTTCATCGTGGCCATCCGTGGCTCGGTCAAACAGGCTGTTTTGTTGGGGTTGGCCGCAACGCTTTCGCACACCGCCGTGGTGTGGCTGGTCGCCATCGGCGGCATGTACCTGGGCAAAGGCCTGGATGCTCAAACCACTGAGCCGTACTTCCAGCTTGCGTCTGCTGCACTGATCATCATGATTGCCCTGTGGATGCTGTGGCGTACCTGGCGCGGTGAGCAGATGTTCAAGTTCGAGCAAAGCGATGATCACCATCACGGCGAACACGACCATGGTCATCATGATGAAACGCACCGAATAGATACCGGCCATGGCCGTGTTGAACTGTCGATCTTCGAGGAAGGCATGCCACCGCACTGGCGCCTGAAGATCTTGAGCGGACACGCCTGGACAGCCTCGGATGTTCGCCTGACCACGACGCGTCCCGACGGCAGCAGCCAATCGTTCGCGTTCGTCGAGCGCGAAGGCTTTCTGCAGTCGACGGTGGATATTCCGGAACCGCACGAGTTCAGCGCCCGCTTGAGCCTTGGACACGCGGGGCATTCGCATGATTACGACCTGACGTTCCAGGAGCATGATCACGGGCATGCGCATTCCGAACTCGAAGGTCTGGAGCTGTCGATTGATGGCTATCAGGATGCGCACGAACGTGCTCATGCCAACGACATCCGTAAGCGCTTCACCAACCGCGAAGTGACCACGGGTCAGATCGTCATGTTCGGGCTGACTGGCGGCCTGATTCCCTGTCCGGCTGCCATCACTGTCCTGTTGCTGTGCCTGCAAGTCAAAGAGGTCGCGCTCGGCGGCATGCTCGTTCTGTGTTTCAGCATCGGCCTGGCGCTGACTTTGGTCACCGTCGGTGCCGCAGCAGCCATTGGCGCCAGACAGGCTTCCAATCGCTGGCCGTGGCTGGGAACCGTGGCGCGCCGCGCTCCTTATCTGTCCAGCGTGCTGATCATTGGCGTTGGCCTGTATGTCGGCTTCCATGGCTGGATTGGCCTGAGCGCATAAGACCCTTTGCGCACAGCGGTGGCATTGATGCAAAGGGTTGCCATCGCAACCATAAAACCAACTACTACCACTGCCACTGACGAGCAAAAAGCCCAGCGCAAGGCTGGGCTATCGAGGAGCGCGCGATGAGGGCGAGGCAATTAGCGAACGCCTGCATCCGCAGAATTACTCCACCGGCACGACGTTATCCAACGCCTGATTAACCGCGAGCTCGCCGAGCATGACGACCTGCGCGATACCTTGCAGTGTCTTGCGCGCAGATCCTTCAACCATCCCGATCACATCACTCAGCATTACCGAGGCAGAGCCTAGCGATTCGCTTGCGTTGACCAGCAATTCTTCGGTGGCGATTTTCGGGTTGGCGAGGAACATGCTGCTGGTCTGGTAGGGCGTGGTTTTGAGGGTGTCGGTGGGTTTGAGGTGGTGGTCGAGGGCGCGGTCGGCGGCTTTGTGGAGTTTTTTTGAGTCGAGGGATTCGTAGGGAGAGGTTGCGTCTGACTGTGGCGGGTTTGGCGTGACTTTGAACATGATCTTTCTCCTCGTGCCGCTTTAAAAGGAGCCATCACCCGTTCGCTACCAAACGAAGGGTGGCGGCCATGCACAGGTTGGTAGACCGGGACACGAGGCAAAACCGGCGCGCTCGAAAGCGCCCTGCGCATAGCCACCATAGAAGCCAGGCGACGACTTCGCCAAACGGTGTCATTGCGCACCTCGTATACCCGGGCTACCAAACCCGATCACTGTTTTCAGTGACCGGCCAACGATAGAACCACGGCCCGAGGCGCACAAGCCGGCGGATTCTGGCGTAGTCGTAGGCAATGGCGCAAGGCGTTGTAGCTTGCTGGAACAGTCTGGATGTCGGTTTTAAACGGGGTGTTTAGGGAATTGGTCTTGGCTGAGGTTTCGTGTTGATCGGGCTGGGGTCTTCGCGAGCAGGCTCGCTCCCACAGGTGTCGAGTTGGCAACGTTTACAGCGTCGTGCCAGTCGGGCGGTCACACATTTTGAACTTTGCTTTCGGCGCCATTTCCATTGTTTGAGGTGACAACCCTCCAGCTCCTACCCACCTGAATCAAGGAATGACCGTGAGGGCTCCCACTGATAAAACTTCTCTGCGCCGGGCTATCACTTTCCCGATGCTGTTTCTGTTTATTCTCGGCGATGTTCTGGGGGCGGGCGTTTACGCACTCGCCGGAACGATCGCGGGGGAGGTGGGCGGCGCGATTTGGGTGCCGCTGCTGATCGCATTGTTCTTCGCCATGTTGACGGCGGGTTCCTACGCAGAACTGGTGACCAAATATCCCCACGCCGGCGCGGCTTCGGTATTCGCGGAAAAGGCCTTCAAGTCACCGCTCATTTCCTTCCTGGTCGGTTTTTGCATGCTGGCGGCTGCGGTCACCAGTGCAGCGGGTTTGTCGCTGGCGTTTGCCGGTGATTACTTGAACGCCTTCGTCGACGTATCGCCGCAGATTGCAGCCCTGGTGTTTCTTCTGGCTATCGGCCTGCTCAATGCGCGGGGGATCAAGGAGTCGCTTGGGGCGAATCTGGTGATGACCGTGATTGAACTGTCCGGGCTGATTCTGGTGATCGTGGCTGCGGTCTGGTATTTCCGCACAGGCGAGGCGGATCTGGGGCGGACGCTCACGTTCAAACCGGGCGTCAGTCCCATGCTGGCGGTGTTGGGGGCGGCGTTGCTCGCGTTCTATTCTTTCGTCGGTTTCGAAACTTCGGCCAATCTGGCCGAGGAAATCAAGGACGTGCGCAAGGTCTATCCGCGCGCCTTGTTCGCGGCTTTGATTACGGCTGGCGTGGTTTACATGGCGGTGGGTGTGGCGGCTTCTTCGGTGTTGCCTACCGAGAAACTGGTCGCCACGTCGGCGCCTTTGCTCGAAGTTGTCCGCGCATCGACCCTCGCAATCCCGCCGGCGCTGTTCTCTTTTATTGCGCTGATCGCTGTGGCCAACGGTGCGCTGTTAACCATGATCATGGCCAGTCGATTGACTTATGGCATGGCCAACCTGGGGCTGTTGCCGGGTGTTTTGGGTGCGGTGCTGCCTGAACGAAAAACTCCGTGGGCTGCCATTGTCGCAACTACCGTGGTCGCTATTGCCCTGACACTCACAGGCACGCTGGCAACGCTGGCAGAGACGGTGGTCTTGCTGTTGCTGTTCGTTTTTCTGAGTACCAATGTGGCGGTGCTGGTTCTTCGGCGGGACAGGGTAGAGGAGGATCACTTTCGCGTGCCGACCTTCGTTCCGGTGCTTGCGATCGTTTCGTGTCTGTTGCTGCTCAGTCAGCAGGGGTGGGAAACGTGGTTGCGCGCGGGGGCGTTGATCATTGTCGGGATGTTGCTGCACGGCTGTTCTCGTATCAAGTTGTCTGCGATCAGTAAGGCTGGTTAGCGTCACGTTTCCTGGCAGGTGATGGGCGGGAGATTTGTGTTGTTTGGGCGGGCGTATTTGCGAGCAGGCTCGCTCCCACAGTGGATGGGTGGTGTTTTTCAGGATGAGTCACACGTTGTCAGTCGGCGGGCGGGTGAGTAAGCTGCCGACATGAATCAGTCCTCAGTTTCCCCATCCTTCCCCGGCCCGCGTGGGCCAGTCGATCACGACATTCGTGATCAGATTGTCGCGGCTGCCAACGAGCATTTCAGCCAGTACGGCTACGCCAAGACCACGGTGTCCGATCTGGCCAAGGCCATCGGTTTCTCCAAGGCGTACATCTACAAATTCTTTGATTCCAAGCAGGCGATTGGCGAAGCCATCTGCGCTAACTGTCTGGGACAAATCGTTGCGGCGGTCGAGCAGGCAATCAACGAGGAAGACCTGACGCCTACCGAGCGTTTCCGCCGTTTGGTGAAAACCGTGATCGCCACGGGCGTGAACCTGTTTTTCAACGACCGCAAGCTCTACGACATTGCTGCGTTTGCAGCGGGTGAGAACTGGCCGAGTGCGCAGCGTTACGATGCGCAGATCAAGCGTTTCATCACCGACATTGTCCGTGAAGGGCGCGAGGCCGGTGAGTTCGAGCGCAGGACGCCGCTGGACGAGACGGTCGAATCGATCCACCTGGCGTTGCGGCCCTTCGTCAATCCACTGATGCTGCAACACAATCTGGATTTCATCGAAGTGGCGCCCTTGCTGACTTCGAACCTCATCTTGCGCAGCTTGATGCCTTGACCCTCTGCTGATCCGAATACTCGGATCAGTCGCCCCCTGATCTCGCCTCGCCTGTACAGGGCGGACGATGAATAATTGCCCAAAGCGTGACTGTTGACTGATATGGTCACTCGGATAACATGGCCGCCGCAGTTCATCCAATTCCGAGTCACCCATAGAGTCCACACAATGAAAAAAACAATGCTCAAGCGCCCGGTGGGGCTGGCTGTCGTTCTTGCCTCGTCGAATGTTCTTGCGGGTGGTTTTGCGCTCAATGAGCAAAGCGTCAGCGGCATGGGATCGGGCTTTGCCGGTCGCTCTTCCTCGGCGGAAGACGCCAGCACCGTTTTTGGCAACCCGGCGGGCATGGCGCGGCTCAAGCGCGAGCAGGCCAGCGTCGGGCAGGCGACGCTGTTTGCGAAGTCCGATATCAGCCAGACCCGCAGCACGTTCGGCGGCAAGGAAGACGGCGACATGGTGCCGACCACCACGGTACCGATGGGTTATTACGTCAAACCGATCGACGAGCAGTGGGCGTTCGGCGTGGGGTTCTACGTGCCGTTTGGCCTGATCACCGACTACGGCAGTGGTTTCGCTGGCCGCTATTACGCCAACAAAAGCGAAGTCACCACGCTGACGTTCCAGCCGACCATCAGTTATGCCTTCAATGACAAGGTGTCGATCGGCTTCGGCCCGACCATCAACCGCATCAGCGGCGAGCTGTCGGGGATGGTCGCCAATCCGCTGAGCCCCGGGCGCAATGACGGCAAAGTCAAAAGCACGGGCGACGATACCGCGCTGGGCTTCAACGCCGGGGTCATGGTGCAGGCGACCGAGCAGATCCGCCTGGGCCTGACCTATCACTCAAAAGTCAGTTACCACCTCGACGCGAAAAGTAAACTCAGCGATGGCATCTTCAACGTGCTCGGCGTCAGCGGCCGCAGCTTTGACGCGTCGCTGGACGTCGACACCCCGGAATCGGTGGACTTCTCGGTCACCCATCAACTGAACAACAACTGGACGCTGTATGCCGGCAGCACCTGGACGCGCTGGAGCCGTTTTAAAGAGCTGACCATCGAAAACAGCGGATTGCCGCCACTGCTCGCCGGTCAGTTGGGCACGATCAGCGAAGAACAGAACTGGCATGACACCTGGGCTCACGCCATCGGCGCGGCGTACCGGTTGAACAACCAATGGGTGCTGCGCACCGGGTTCTCGGTTGATCAATCGCCGGCGAACAACACCAATCGCGGGCCGCGTATTCCAACGGGCGATCGCAAGGTGTTCAGCGTCGGCGCCGGTTGGACGCCTGCGGAAAATGTCACCATCGACGTCGCCTATTCCTATCTCTGGGAAGAGAGCGTGGAGATCAACGACACCTCGGCTGGCAAGGGTTCGTACAGCGCGAAATACAAGAACAGCGCCAGCGGCCTCGGCACTTCCGTCAGTTACCGCTTCTGATTCAGCGCGGAAAATCGGGTCGGCGATCTAGTGACTGTTGACGATATTGGTCACAAGGCTGAGAATATGATGGTCATCCTATTTTCAGTGAAGGAATTCCATGCGCCGGCTCCGACCTTTTCCCCTCGCGGTATGTTTATTGCCCCTGGCCCTGACGGCGTGCGGTGATTCTTCCACCGCGCAGGATCCGCGTACCTTGGCGCCCTTTGTCAGGTCGGCGGCGGTGCAGCCTGCAGAAGACGGCTCCCGATCGTTCACCGGTGTCGTGGCGGCGCGAGTGCAGGGCGACCTGGGTTTTCGCGTCTCGGGCAAGGTGCTTGAGCGTCTGGTTGATACCGGCCAGACGGTCAAGCGCGGCCAGCCGCTGATGCGCCTGGACCCGATCGACCTCGGCCTGCAGGCGCGAGCCCAGCAAGAAGCGGTGAGCGCCGCTCGCGCCCGAGCCATACAGACTGCCGGTGACGAAGCGCGCAATCGCAAACTCGTCGCCGCCGGCGCTATTTCGGCATCGGCCTACGATCAGTTCAAAGCCGCAGCCGACACCGCCAGGGCGCAACTCAATGCCGCTGTCGCGCAAGCGGACGTTGCGCGCAACGCTTCCGGTTATGCGGTGCTGGTGGCGGACGCTGACGGCGTGGTGGTGGAAACCCTCGCCGAACCGGGGCAAGTCGTCAGCCCGGGACAACCGGTGGTGCGGCTGGCGCGGGCCGGTCAGCGGGAGGCCATCGTCCATCTGCCCGAGACCTTGCGGCCCGCACCGGGCTCGACCGCTCAGGCAAAACTGTATGGCGATACGTCAGCTGCCGTGAGCGCAAAACTGCGTCTGCTGTCCGATTCGGCCGACAGCACAACTCGTACCTTCGAGGCGCGCTATGTGCTCGAAGGCAGTTTGGCCAATGCGCCAATCGGCTCGACGGTCACCGTCGAAATTGCCCAGGGTTCTTCGCCAGATCAGGCGCTCAAGGTGCCCGTCGCCGCGATCTACGACCCGGGCAAAGGCCCCGGCGTGTGGGTCATCGCCGGCACACCGGCGACAGTGAGCTGGCGCCCGGTGGAGGTCCTGGGCTTGAGCGATGACTCGGCCCGTGTCGCTGGCGAGCTCAACGTCGGTGAACCGATTGTCGCGCTGGGCGCGCATCTGCTGCGCGATGGCGAAGAAGTACGCTTGCTTGCCCGCGACGATGGCCAGATTGCCGGGAGTCGTCCATGAGCGAGGGCCGGTTCAACCTTTCTGCTATCGCCGTGCGCCAGCGCGCAATCACGGTGTTTCTGATTTTTCTCATCGCCGTTGCCGGCGTCCTGTCGTTCTTCAAATTGGGCCGGGCGGAAGACCCACCGTTCACGGTCAAGCAGCTAACGGTGATTACTGCGTGGCCGGGGGCGACCGCGCAGGAGATGCAGGATCAGGTTGCCGAACCCCTGGAGAAACGTTTGCAGGAACTGAAGTGGTACGACCGCTCGGAAACCTACACGCGTCCGGGACTGGCATTCACCATGGTCTCGTTGCTCGACAGCACACCGCCATCGCAAGTGCAGGAAGAGTTCTACCAGGCACGCAAGAAGCTCGATGATGAAGCGATCAGGCTGCCGGCGGGTGTCATCGGGCCGATGGTCAACGACGAGTTCTCCGACGTGACCTTCGCGCTGTTCGCCTTGAAAGCCAAGGGCGAGCCGCAGCGCTTGCTGGTACGCGATGCGGAGACGTTACGCCAGCGCCTGTTGCACGTGCCGGGGGTGAAAAAGGTCAACATCATCGGTGAGCAGGCCGAGCGGATATTCGTCTCGTTTTCCCATGATCGGCTGGCGACGCTGGGCTTGGCGCCACAGGACATCTTCGCCGCGCTGAACAATCAGAACGTGCTGACCCCCGCCGGATCGGTCGAAACCAAAGGGCCGGAGGTATTTTTGCGCGTCGATGGCGCGTTCGACACGCTGCAGAAAATCCGTGACACGCCTGTGGTGGCGCAGGGACGAACACTCAAACTGTCTGACGTGGCCACGGTCGAACGCGGCTACGAAGACCCGGCGACCTTCCTCGTGCGCAACAACGGCGAAGAAGCCTTATTGCTCGGCGTGATCATGCGCGAGGGCTGGAACGGTCTCGATCTGGGCAAGGCGCTGGATGCCGAGACAGTCAGGATCAACGAAGAAATGCCCTTGGGCATGACGCTCTCGAAAGTTACCGATCAGGCAGTGAATATCGACTCGGCCGTTGGCGAGTTCATGGTCAAGTTCTTTGTCGCGCTGCTGGTGGTCATGCTGGTGTGCTTTCTCAGCATGGGCTGGCGCGTCGGCGTGGTGGTCGCAGCGGCGGTGCCCTTGACCTTGGCGATCGTGTTTGTGGTGATGGCGGCCACCGGCAAGAACTTTGACCGGATCACCTTGGGTTCGCTGATTCTGGCGCTCGGCTTGCTGGTCGATGACGCGATCATCGCCATTGAAATGATGGTGGTGAAAATGGAGGAGGGCTACGACCGCATCAAGGCCTCGGCCTATGCCTGGAGTCATACGGCAGCGCCGATGCTGGCCGGCACACTGGTCACGGCGATTGGC
The DNA here is from genome assembly GCF_041956865.1 of Pseudomonas sp. LW8. Classification (NCBI taxonomy): domain Bacteria; kingdom Pseudomonadati; phylum Pseudomonadota; class Gammaproteobacteria; order Pseudomonadales; family Pseudomonadaceae; genus Pseudomonas; species Pseudomonas sp. LW8. Next base: position 2,323,323 of record NZ_CP168138.1, read on the forward strand.
TTTCTGCCCAACGGATTCGCGCAATCAACGGCGGGCGAATACACCAGCAACATGTTCTGGATTGTCGGCATCGCGCTCATTGCTTCGTGGGTCGTCGCCGTGGCTTTCACGCCGTACCTGGGCGTAAAGCTGTTGCCGGACATCAAGAAAGTCGAAGGCGGGCACGCGGCAATCTACGACACGCCGCGCTACAACCGCTTCCGGCGGATCCTGACGTGGGTGATCACGCGCAAATGGCTGGTGGCCGGTGCGGTGGTCGCGCTGTTTGCTGTTGCGATCCCAGGCATGGGGCTGGTGAAGAAGCAGTTCTTTCCAACCTCGGACCGCCCCGAAGTGATGATCGAAGTGCAGATGCCCTACGGCACTTCCATCGAGCAGACCAGCGCCGCTGCGGCCAAAGTCGAAGCCTGGCTGCACAAGCAGGAAGAGGCCAAAATCGTCACCGCCTATATCGGTCAGGGTGCGCCTCGGTTTTTCCTGGCAATGGCGCCGGAGTTGCCGGATCCATCGTTCGCCAAAATCGTTGTGCTGACCGACAACCAGGACGCTCGCGAAACCCTCAAGTTGCGTTTGCGCGAAGCGGTCGCCGAAGGGCTTGCTACAGAGGCGCGGGTTCGGGCGACGCAGATCGTGTTCGGTCCGTATTCGCCATTCCCGGTGGCCTATCGGGTGATGGGGCCTGATCCGGCGAAGCTGCGCGACATCGCCGAGCAGGTCAGGGGGGTGATGCAGGACAGCCCGATGATGAGAACCGTCAACACTGACTGGGGGCCGCTGACGCCGACGCTGCACTTCAACCTGAATCAGGATCGCTTGCAGGCAGTGGGGCTGACGTCCAGCGCAGTCGCCCAGCAGTTGCAATTTCTGCTCAGCGGCGTGCCAATCACGGCGGTGCGCGAAGACATCCGTTCCGTGCAGGTCGTCGGCCGTGCGGCGGGCAATATCCGCCTGGACCCGGCGCAGATCGAAGGCTTCACCCTGGTCGGTGCGGCGGGGCAGCGCATCCCGTTGTCGCAGATCGGCGAGGTGGAAGTGCGCATGGAGGACCCGATCCTGCGCCGCCGCGATCGCACGCCGACCATCATCGTCCGTGGCGACATCTCCGAAGGTTTGCAGCCACCGGACGTTTCCGGCGCGATCATCCAGCAGTTGCAGCCGATCATCGAAAACCTGCCTTCCGGCTACCGGATTGAACAGGCGGGCGCCATCGAAGAATCCGGCAAGGCCGGCAAAGCGATTCTGCCGTTGCTGCCGATCATGATCGCCATGACGCTGCTCATCATCATCGTCCAGGTACGCTCGATCTCAGCGATGATCATGGTCTTCCTTACCTCGCCGTTAGGCTTGATCGGTGTGGTGCCGACGCTGCTGATCTTCAACCAGCCGTTCGGCATCAATGCGCTGGTCGGGCTGATTGCGCTGTCCGGGATTCTGATGCGCAACACGCTGATCCTGATCGGGCAAATTCATCACAACGAGCAAGAAGGGCTGGCGCCGTTCCATGCCGTGGTCGAAGCGACAGTGCAACGAGCGCGACCAGTGTTGTTGACCGCGCTGGCGGCAATTCTCGCATTCATTCCGCTGACCCACTCGGTGTTCTGGGGCACGCTGGCGTACACGCTGATCGGCGGCACGTTTGTTGGCACCATCATCACGCTGGTGTTTCTGCCGGCGATGTATGCGATCTGGTTCAGGATTCGGCCTGAGCGCTGACATCGAGCACGATTTTTCCCCGGGTGTGTCCGGCCCAGCTTTGTTTAACCGCGTCGACAACTTCTGTCAGCGGTACCACTTGAGCCTCAAGGCTGAGCTTGCCGGATGTGAACAGCGCGGCAATCTCGGCCAATTGGCTGCCATCGGAGCGGGTGGCGAAATTTTTGCCACTCACACCGTGCTCGCTTGCCTTCTGTGCAGAGGGTGCGCTTACGGGGGAAACCAGAACGCCCCCGCGCTTGATCACACTCCATGAACGGTTCTGAGTTTCGCCGCCGACCAGATCAATGACCGCATCGAGGTCAGCAACGCTGTCTTCGAATTTAGCCGTGGTGTAGTCAATCACCTCATCGGCGCCAAGTGAACGCAGATAGTCGTGGTTCTTCGCAGAGCTGGTCGCGATCACATAAGCACCGGCAAGGCGGGCGAGCTGGATTGCGAAGCTGCCCACGCCACCTGAGCCGCCGTGAATGAGGACTTTTTGACCTGCCTGAATTCCGGCGTGTTCATGCAGAGCTTGCCAAGCGGTCAGCGCTGCCGCCGGCACGCCGCCGGCTTCTTGCAACGATAGTGTTGTCGGCGTGTGGGCCAGACGATCTGGCGTTGAGAGGGCCTGGGTCGCATATCCGCCGGTAATCCCGATAAACCCGAACACCTTGTCGCCAACGACAAAGTCTCTGACATTCCTGCCCACCGCGGCGACTGTGCCTGAGACTTCCACGCCAGGCGTGTAGGGCAGTGGCAGAGGAATGAATTGCTGCATGGCACCGGAGAGGATTTTCCAATCGATTGGATTGATCCCACTACCGGCAACATTGATTAACACCTGATCGTCATTGGGTTTCAGATCCGCAAGTTCTTTGAGCTCCAGCGCTTCTGCCTGGCCGTACTGCGCGACTTGGATCGCTTTCATGATTCTCTCCGTTGTGATGGTCAAGGCTCGTCGGAAGGAATGGACGTGCCGGCGATTCGATTAGTGGCGACGTGCGTCGAGGCTGAAACGCCCTGCGCCGAAAGAAACGATCTGCAAGAGCCCACCGGCCATGGCGATATTCTTGAAGAAGTGAATGAACTGATTCTGGTCCGCCAGGGCGTTATGGAAAATCAGTGCGGTCAGTACGCTGAAAATCGCCAACAGCGCTGCGGTGGTACGTGTGCGATAACCGGCGATCAACGCTACGCCGCCGAGAACCTCGACAGCAATCGCCACGCCCAACGCCAGTTCGGGAAAAGGCAACCCGACAGAGCCGATGTAGCCAATCATCATGGCCGGTGCCGCGATTTTCGACAGGCCCGAAAGAATGAAGATCGCGCTCAGAAGAATCCGCCCGATCAAGGAAACGGTGCTGTTGAGGTTGGAAGACGTTGAAGCAGTGACGCTGGAAATTGTGGCTGCGTGGGACATGACGTGGATTCCGCTGATTTCAGCGCTTCACCATGAAGCGCCGTTGTGGAGCAGATGATGTCATCGCGAGGCTTTGCGCAATAGCCGACAAGTTTCGATGATCAGGTTCGAAAAACTAGAAATGCAGCAGAAATCGAAGTGGACCTTCCACTGTGGTCAGCGACGTGTGTTGGGGAGCAGGATCAGGCAAATGTCGCGGATTGATCGGATAACAGTGGCGGGGCGGATTCGGTACGTTGGTCTCGAACGCGGTTCAGCCGAATCCTGAACCGCCGCTATCTAGAGGAGTACTGCAATGAACGAGACTAAGGTTTGGTTGGTTACAGGCTGTTCCACCGGGTTCGGTCGCCACATCGCCACGGCGCTGCTGAATGAGGGTGAGCGTGTGGTGGTCACGGCGCGCAACACACGGCAGATCGAGGATCTGGCCGCCCTCGGCGACGCTTTGATTCTGCCTCTGGACGTGACCGATCCGGCGCAGGCGATGCAGGTCGTACAGGCGGCCGAGCATCGCTTCGGGCGAGTGGACGTGCTGATCAATAACGCCGGCGTCGGCTATTTCTCATCGATAGAAGACAGCGACGATGGGGCTGTTCGGCGGATGTTCGAGGTCAACTACTTCGGCACGGCCCATATGATTCGCGCGGTACTGCCTGGCATGCGCAAGCGGCGCACCGGCATGATCGTCAACCTCACATCGGTAGGCGGTCTGGTCGGGTTCGAAGCGGTCGGCCACTACTGCGCGACGAAGTTCGCCGTTGAGGGCCTGTCGGAAAGTCTGCGCGCCGAAGTTGCGCCACTGGGTATCGGCGTGATGACCGTTCAGCCCAGCGCCTTCAGAACCCAATGGGCGGGGTCTTCGGGCGCTGCGCAAACGGTGGCCGAGGATTATCAGGCAACCGCCGGCGCTGCGATGCGCGCGTACCGGCAATCTGTTGGCAATCAAGCTGGCGACCCAGACAGGGCGGCAGCGGCGATCTACGCCGCGGTTACCTGCGCAGCGCCGCCGGCGCGCCTGCTGTTGGGCAATGAAGCCTATGAGGCAGCGCAGGCGAAGCTTGCCGCCATGGGCCGCGAGTTCAGCGCATGGGAGTCTACCGCCCGTGGCGCGGACTTCCCGACGGCCTGACAGGCGAAGCCCGCACTGATGGCATGGACGCTACAGAATCAGGCAAACACCTGAGAGGAGTGAGTTAACGGGGACGACGCGGTGCGGGAAAAACTGGGCGAGTGAGTTGACTCGCCCAATTTTGAACGGCATTTACCGAGGAGTATTTGTATGAATTCGTCGTCCCCGTCCCGACCTTTCATGTGGCTCTGCGCATTCGCAGCGGGGGCCATGATCGCTAATCTCTATTATCTGCAGCCGATCCTGTCGTTGGTAACGGGGGCATTTGGTATTCCGCTTGCCACGTCCGGCCTGCTGGTGAGTTGCGCTCAACTTGGCTACACGCTGGGCATTGTGCTGGTCGTCCCGCTCGGTGACGTCCTCGAAAGAAGAGCGCTTCTGAGCCGGATGTTTACCATCAACGCATTAGCGCTGCTTGTGGCTGCGGCCAGCCCGAATTTCTTGCTGTTCCGCGCCGCAGTGTTGATCAGTGGAGTCACGGCATCCGCTGCCATGTTGATTGTGCCGTATGTAGCGTCCATCGCAGCCGAGCATCGGCGCGGTCAAGTGATCGGCGTGGTGATGACCGGGGCCTTGCTCGCGATACCGCTGTCGTGGCTGGTCTCCGGCGGTATCGGCAACGCGGCAGGTTGGCGCTTGGTGTACGCCAGCGCCGGGTGCGCGGCGCTGATCCTGCTCATGCTGCTTAGAATCACCTTGCCAACCGAGCCCGAGCGCCGAGGCCAGCCCGTGCGTTATGAGCAGTTGATGCGCTCGTTGTGGCAACTCATCCTCGAGTACCCAGCGCTTGCTCGCCGGGCGCTTTACGGTGCGCTGGGAATGGCCAGCTTCAGCATGTTGTGGACTGGATTACCAATACTGTTGTCGCAACCGCCGTTCAATTTTTCGACTTCGAGCATCGGACTGATCGGGCTCACGGGAGTGACTGGCGCGTTGATTCCCGGTGTGGTTGGCCGGCTCTGTGATCATGGCTACCGGCACGCGCTGGCATTCGGGTTGGCCTCGTTGATGATACTGGCCTGGGCAGTGCTGAGCTTTGCGGCGACAGGGCTCTGGATAATTATCGCTGCCGCAATGGCCTTGAACGTTGGCGTAATGGGCTTGCAGATCACCCATCAATCGGTCATCTACAAACTGGCCCCCGCAGCCAACTCACGGATTACCGCGGTGTTTATCAGTATCAACTTTGTTGGCGGCGCTATTGGCTCCGCAGTTGCAAGTTTCGGTATTCGGTATGTCGGCTGGGAAGGGCTGTGCCTACTGGGCGCTGCTTTGCCCGCGGCTCTTGTGCTGGCCTATGCATTGAAGGAACGGCCCTTTGCCCGCGTTGCGGTTCAATGAACATGCAAATGGGCGGCGAGGAAATCCATCAGGGCTCTTACGCGTGCGGGCAGATGTCCGCCTTGGCCGACGTAAATCGCATGAATCTCCGTGACGCTTGCAGGCACGAATGGTTGCAGGACGCAAACCAACCTTCCGGCAGCCAGGTCATCTGCAACCTGGCAGAACCCCAGCCTGGCTAGCCCTGCGCCCAGCACCGTCAATTCACGCAAGGCGTCGCCATCGCTGACGCGCAGATTGCCTTTTACCGGGTACATACGTTGCTCGCCGCTCTCGTCGAGCAAGGCCCACTCCATGGCGGGAGGCGAAAAGGTGAAACCCAGACAGTTGTGATCGGCAAGGTCTTGAGGCACCAGCGGAGTGCCCTTGGCCGCCAGGTAGTCAGGAGATCCTACGATCAGCCCTCTGGATTGCCCGAGTCGTTTCGCCACAAGGTTGGAGTTCTTGAGCGCTCCGGTGCGTATGGCGATATCCGCACGTGCTTCGATGAGATCGACCACCTCATCGGTGAGGAAAAGTTCGACGCTGACCCCAGGATGTTGATTCATGAACAAGTTGATGATGGGAAGAAAAAGCTGGCGGCCGATACCCACATTAGAGCTGATTCTGACCACTCCCTGCGGTGCAGAACTGGCAGATGCTTCGCGTTCCGCTTCGTCAAGATCGGCCAGTATGGCAACGCTGCGTTCGTAAAAAGCCATTCCTTCTGGCGTCAGCAGTTGCTTGCGCGTGGACCTGTTCAGCAAACGTGCGCCAAGACGGCTTTCCAGGCGCGTCATGAGCTTGCTCACGGCAGAGGGGGTTATCGCGCAAGCCCTTGCGGCCGCTGAATAACCTCCGCGTTCCACCACTTTAACGAACACGCTCATCTCGGCGAAGCAATTGATATCCAGTCGTCGCATGTGAACTCACGTCATAAATCGTGTGCCTGGGCACGGGCTGTTTATCTACCATTTCGCGCGCCTAATATTTTGCCAACGCGATATGGAACGGTTGCCGACTTTGCAAGCAAAGAAGTGGCCACTTCCAACCATCGCGCTCTTGCTGTCACGTTGTTTTCTCTAACCGTAGAACATTGCCAAGTTGATAGCTGCTCGGAGGCTGAAATGACTCACACACTGCAATTAGTACTGATCCATAACAGCAACCAGTCCAACGGCGTAGACACGGCGTTGGTGCAATGGATTACCGCCGTGGTGCAAGACCGCAGCGAATTTGCGTTGAGCGTGGTAGAGCCGTTTGACCTGAGATTTATAGACGATTTTTCGGAACAACCCGGTCGTCGAGTGTGCTTGAGAGCGCTAGCGGCAGCAGATGCCTATATCGTCTTGGTGCCCGCACGTCACCTTGGTTACCAGCATGGATTGAAAGTCTTGATGGCGCGCTGGCCTGAACACCTCCAGGGACGACCTTGTTCATTTGTTGGTTATGGCACCACGACCGGCGGGGAGGATGAGGTCGACGAGCTTGGATGCGAGTTGTTGAAGCTGCAGGCCATGCCTGTTGGTGGCTATGTGAAGTTCGCTGAGATTGCCGAGCGTCTCGAACAAGGCCTCGGACTGGAGCACTTTGCGCAAGCACGGGTTTCGATGGCGCAGTTGTTGATCCAGCTGGCCTGGTGGGCACGGGCGCTGAAAGATGCGCGGGCCTTCTCTCCTTTGCAGAAGTTCGCGTAGTCCTTCGCTTAGACGTTCTGCGAGCGCCTGGAGCATTGGGCAAAACCTGCGCAGGAATTGCATAACGGCACCGCGCCGCGACTTTTTACTCTTGCTTCAAATCCTGCTGAACGGCAGGAAACTATGATCTGAAAACAGGAGTTCTAAAATGTCCGATGTCGAAATTCGCGTAACCCCTGATGCGCAAGAAAACGCCACGGCAAATCCAGCCGGCGATCAGGGCAAGTACGTTGGCATGTGGGTGACAGCCGACGGTCATATTCGCCATGAGTTGCTGCCAGGAGGGCGATATGACGAGGCTCGCGGTCGGCAAAAAAGCGCTTATCAAGGGCGCTACTGGCTGGAAGGCGACCACATCGAGTATGTGGACGATACTGGCTTTACCGCAGACGGAGAGTTTCGAGATAACGTGCTGTACCACGCGGGCATGGTGTTATATCCCGAGCGCTGACGCATAAGCCGGAATGAACATTCCGGCTTTTTTATTAGTGTCGTATTACAGATTCTGTGGGCGGAATTGATCGCGCAAATCCAGGGTTTCGCCCGCCACCATAAATTTCCCCTGCCCGCGGTAATGCAGGGTTTTGGGGTTTTTCACCGACGTAGCCACATGCGCCTTGACCACTTCCCACACGAACAGACCGTACTCGCCGATAAGATTGGAGTCGAACAGCTTGCACTCGAAATTGGCGTAGCACTCTTTGATCAACGGGGCCTTTACCCGTTCTGCGGGGGCGGCTGTGAGGTCAAATTGGGCAAACTTGTCGATGGCGCCACCGCTGCTGTTGCCGACGGCAACAACCTGGTCCACCAATTCGACGGTGGGCACGTTGATGACGCACTGCTGGCTGTTGTGGATCAGCTCGTAGCTGTGGTTTGCACTCCAGATGTAGCAGCCAAACAGGGCGGGGGAGAACTGCATCATCATGTGCCAACCCATGGTCATTATGTTGGTTTCACCTTGCCAGGCGGAGGTCACCAGGACGATGGGGCCGGTTTCCAGATGCTGGCGAACCTCGCTCAAAGGGAAGTCGGATTTTCGAAATGCGGTCATGGCGCCTCCGGGGATCAAAAGAGGATAAACAGTTGTTGTCAGTCGCTTTCGACAATTCAACTTTCCTGCTTTTTGACATGCATCTCTCCGGCAGCCTTGCTCAGGCTGTCGGATTTTTGCTCTTTTCCCTGAATTGCTTACGTCGGCAAGAGCTGTTCGCCGAACCGCTTGATCAGCCACTGCCCAGCCGGACCGGGCGGCGAGTCGGTTCGATAAATCGCATCGAAGGCATAGGTGCCGCCTTTACAGTCGGGCATATCAAGCTCGACCAGGCGTCCTTCGTCCAGGTCAGACTGAACCATGGGCACCGGCATATTCCCCCATCCGATGCCCTCTTTGAGAAGCATGTGTTTGGCGCCCAGATCCGCCAGTCGCCAAGTGCGAGTGCTCACGACGGCAAAGTCCTTGTCACCCGTAAGCGTTGAACGATCCGATAGCACCAATTGAACAAACTCTCTGGCAGCGCCAGGGGATTTGGAACACTCGGTTGCAAGCGGGTGTGCAGGCGCGGCGACCGGTATCAATTGAACACTGCCCACGCCGATGCGCTCGATGCCGTCCAGGCCAATGTCCAGCGGACCGCTGATGCCGACTCCAGCTTTCTTCTCCATCACCAGTTGGGTCACTGCCCCCAAGGCTTCCATGTGCAAGTGCAGAGTGACTGTGGGAAATTCTTCCCTGAAGGTCCTCAACGCATCGACTACTCGCTCGGCAGGGAGCATTACATCGAGCGCGAGGTGAACTTCTGCTTCAAGCCCATGCAGCAAACCGGAGACTTTTGCGCGCAGCCCATTTACGCCGTTGGTAATAGTGCGTGCTTCAGCCAGGACGGTTCGACCTGCCTCCGTCAGTTGCGGTTTGCGCGTGGTTTTGCGGTCAAACAGTGAAACCCCGAGCTGCATCTCCAGATTGGAAATGGAGTAACTCACCACCGATGTCGCGCGATGCAGTTTTCTGGCCGCAGCGGCAAAACTGCCCACTTCTACAACCGTCAGAAATACTTTCAGTTGATCAAGCGTTGGTGTTCCTGGATCGGAGATCATTTCTACTGTCTCGAACGTTTGGGGAGTACTTGTCCTGATTTTGCAGACAGCAGCATATACGCAAGATTGAGCACTTGATCGGCTCTAACAATCAATTGACCGGTTTGTTTCTTCGGCAAGCCATTCGCTGCGCGTGATCTCCCACACCTCCACCGGCATCGGCCCCGACACAAACTGGCCGTCCCGTGTTTCAGCCATCCGCATGCCTTCATCTTCGGAAATCTTGCGCGAAGCGCGGTTGGCGGCGGCCTTGGGCACCTGCATCAATGGGCGCATCAACGTATCGAACCAGTAGGCATTGATCACCTTGCAGGCCTCGCGCATGTAGCCGTTGCCCTGAAACTGTGGGGCGAGCCAGAAGCCTCGATGGTTACCCGGTTGATCAAACAGGCTGATACTGCCGATGCAGCTCTCGGGCTGAACGCGGGTGCGGATCATCCAGTGCCATTCCTTTGCGGCAGCCATCGCGGGCAGCGCGACATCGCGGACGTAAACAAGCGCGCCGTCGTCCGGATACGGCCACGGAACGCGGCTGTCGAGATAGCGCACGACCTCCCATTGCGGAAACAATTGTTGCACCGCCGCTGCATCACTCAGTTGCAGCGGCGTGAGGATCAAGCGGCGGGTGTAAAGCGTGGGGATGCAATCCATGGCAATCAATCCTTGCGAGCAGTGGCGGGCAGCACCGGTACTCTCTCAAACGAGCAGTTCAAGTGTCGAGTGACCTGTGCGCCGTCTCACTCAAGTAGTTCGATCAACTCCCCACCGTCCTCTCTCAACCGCTGCAAAAACACCTGTGCCTCCAGCAACTGATACGGGAAATACAGCCCCGGCCTTACCGGCGCTTGCCCATCCAGCCCAACCAGTCGCTCCAGCAGCATGGCCACGCTGAGCCCGGTCAACGCCGCTGCACCTGATCGGTGAACCACGGCGTGGCGGGTGCGCAACGGCTGGCCATCGTGATCCGTGCCTTCAAGTTCGATGAGTATTTCCGTCGACATCGGCTGGCCCTGACGCCGGGTCGAGCTGATGCCGCTGGCGAGGTTGAACTCGACGTTCGGGGCGTCGGTGGCGGCGGCCAGGCCGGTGACGTCGATCGAGGAGAAGCCGGTGCCCTGCAGGGTCGTGCCGTCGACGGCGCGGAAGCTGACCTTGGCATCGTCGCCTTCACGCCAGATGAATTCGCCGTCACGGCGGGTCAGCGCGGCGGGCAGCATTTTGTTCAGGTGCTCGAAATCGACGGCCACGGTCGGGCCGCCGCCGTCCTGTTCGTCGACCAGTGCATGGATGTGGATGTCGTGCACGCGGGCGAATGCCTTGGCGAGGTGCAGCGTTGCCACGGTGGTGGCACCGACCATCCATTCGTAGCCGAGGACAATGGGCGACGCGTCAGGCGTGTGCATGAAACTGGCGATCTGCGGGGCGATTTCGAACACGCCGGAAGAGATGCTCAAGTGCGGCACCTTGCGCTTTTGCGCAAAGCGCAGCCCGGCGAGGGCGTGGTCCATGTAGAACAAGGCGATGGCGCTGACCGGGCGATCACCCAGTCCCAGATCTTCTGCGCCAGCATCGATGACCACACCCTGGGCATTGCCGATTTGCTCGGCGGTTTGCTCAGCCCTGGCGAGGTCGCGTCCGCCGATCAGCAACGGAACGTCGGGATGCGCCGCGCGCAATGCGCGGGCTGTCTGGTGGCCAATGGCGCCGGAACCGCCCATGAACAGAATGGGATGAAGTGGCATGAATCCTCCTCATTTTTCCTGGATTGAAACGTGCTTGGGCTAGACACCCTAGCACGCACTTTGCCAGTTCGCCGGTGCGCTTGGTCTGCGCACCGACGAACGACCACTTGAGGAATCAGCCCAGATGATGGCGCTCTGCAAGGCGATAAACATCGGTGTCGAGGCCTTCGAAACGGGCTTTCAACTGCAACGCCAGATACAGTGAATAGTGCCGTGACTGATGCAGGTTGCCGCCGTGGAACCAGAGGTTTTGCTGCTGGGTCGGCTTCCACATGTTGCGCAGTTCACCTTCATACGGGCCGGGGTCGTTGGTGGTGCCGGAACCCAGGCCCCAGCAGCGCCCGACCTTGTCGGCGACTTGCTGGGAAATCAGCTTCGCGGCCCAGCCGTTCATCGAGCCATAACCTGTCGCATAAACGATGAGATCGGCCGGCAAGCGGCTGCCATCGGTGAGCACCACCGCATCCGCTTCGATGCGTTCGACACCGAGGCCCGGCGCGCTCTTGAGCTTGATCGTGCCGTTGGCGATCAGTTCCGAGGCGCCGACGTCGATGTAGTAACCCGAGCCACGGCGTACGTATTTCATGAACAAACCCGATTCGTCATCGCCGAAATCGAGCATGAAACCCGCCCGGCTCAGGCGTTCATAGAAGTCCTTGTCGCGCTCCTTGATCGCGTCGAAGATCGGCCGATGAAACTGTGGCATGACCTTGTACGGAATCGAGGCGAACAGCAGGTCGGCCTTGTCCGTGGTCAGCCCCGACTCGAGCGCCTCTTCGGAATAAAGCCCGCCGAAAACCAGTTCCATCAGGCTGTCCGAACGCACGATGTGCGTGCTCGAACGTTGCACCATGGTCACCTCGGTGCCGTTTTCCACCAGATCGGCGCAGATGTCGTGGGCTGAATTGTTCGCGCCGATGACCACTGCGCGCTTGCCTTTCCACGCATCGCCGCCGGGGTGACGGCTGGAGTGATGTTGCTGGCCCTGGAAGTTTTCGGCGCCTGGATACACCGGCACATTCGGTACGCCAGACATGCCGGTGGCGAGGATCAGTTGCGTCGGTTGCAGGGTGACGGGCTCGCCGTTGCGCAGGACCTCCACGGTCCAGCAGCCAGTCTCTTCGTCAAACGTAGCCCCGAGGCACTCAGTGCGGGGCCAGTAGTTGAGTTCCATGACCTTGGTGTACATCTCCAGCCAGTCGCCGATCTGGTCTTTCGGGGTGAACACCGGCCAGTGGTCGGGGAAGGGCAGGTAGGGCATGTGGTCGTACCAGACCGGGTCGTGCAGGCACAGCGACTTGTAGCGGCCGCGCCATTGATCGCCGGGGCGTTCGGCTTTGTCGATGATCAGCGTCGGTACGCCCATGCGTTTGAGCCTTGCGCCGAGGCCGAGCCCGCCCTGACCGCCGCCGACGATCAGGCAGTACGGTTGCGTGGTGATGCCCAGCGCCGCTTCTTCATCGCGGCGGCGCTCCAGCCAGTTGCGCTTGTCAGCGTGGGCATGGCCGTGGCTCGCGCCCATCGGCCGGCGGCGGCCGCTGGGTTCTTCGAAGCCTTTGAGTTCGCGCATGGTGGTCAGCAGCGTCCAGCACAAACCTTCTTTCAGGCGCACATAGCCTTTGCCGCGCGCCGAGTCGGTTTCCAGGCTCATCCAGCCTTCAAGCACGCCATCGCTAAGCGTGGCTTCACCTTCGAGTTGCCAGCGTTCGGGCCGGGTCTGCTCAAGGCGTGTTTCGAGCATGTCGCGAATCGCCGGTTTGCCTTCCAGGGTGACGAGGTTCCAACTGAACAGCAGCAAGTCACGCCAGTGGCATTCTTCGGCAAACAGCTCCAGCGTGCCGTCCACATCTCGTTGCGCCAGACGTCCGCCGAGGCGTTCGACCCAAGCGGCGAGTTGCGCTGTTGGCGATTGCAAAGGGGTTTCAATAGCGATGTTCATGGGGCCACTCCCGATCTTGTTGTTTTGGTAAGCCATGGCATCAGAGCAAGGCTTGGGCCATCTCCTTGAAAGGCGCGGGCCAGAGCGTTTGATGCAAAGGCCGACAAGGCTTGGCACAGGCGACATGTCACAAATTCGAGAATCGCGGATGACACTGTGTCACTCGGCGCGAAATTCCCCCGCAACGAGCTTTTCATCTAAGCTGCGGACACACCCGTGTCTTCACCGAAGCGGAGAACAACAACAATGAAACCGGCCTCGATCAACGCCCACGCGCGCCAGGTACTGCAAGCCGTGCAGGGCTCTGTTGCCAGCCACAGCGCGGCGGCAGACCTGGCGATCACCCGTTCGTGGCGGCGTTGCCTGGATCAATACCAGCTCGATCCGGCCAGCCGCCGCGCGCCGGATGTGCTCGAACAGGCGCGTTTGCGCGAACACCGTGCGCCGCTGGAACACATCATTTCCGTTGCGCACTGGCAGATGAACAGCCTGCACCAGCAACTGGGACGTGACGGCCATGTCGTGCTGCTCACCGATGCGCGCGGCGTGGCGATCGACAGCGTGTTCAACGAAGCCGAACGCGGCGAGTTCCAGCGCTCCGGGCTGTGGCTCGGCTCGGTCTGGAGCGAGGAGCACGAGGGCACCAACGGCGTCGGCACCTGCCTGGTCGAGCGCCAGCACGTGACCATTCGCCGCGACGAGCATTTCCGTGGCCAGCACGTCGGCCTGACCTGTTCGGCCAGCCCGATATTCGACGCCAGCGGTGAGTTGCTCGCGGTGCTCAACCTGTCCTCCGTGCGCGAGGAAAGCAGCCTTGAGCAACGCTTCAAGGCCATGGCCCTGACCAATCTGTCGGCCAGGTTGATCGAGAGCTGTTTTTTCCTTGGCCACGATCCGCAGCGCTATTTGCTGCGGTTTCATCCCGACGCCGGGTTTGTCGGGCTGCTGGGTGAAGGCCTGCTCAGCTTCGATGAGAGTGCGCGGATCTGTTCGGTGAATGCGGCGGCGCTCGATCTGTTGGGCCTGAGCCGCGAGCAGATGGTCGGGCAGTCGTTGACGATGCTGCTGGAAACGCCGATGGAGCAGTTGCTCGAGCAGGCCAGTGCTCAGGCGCACGTCTGCTGGCCGATGCGCCTGGCCGACGGGCGCTTGTTCTACGGCCAGTTGCGCGAACCGATCCGCTCCGCGCCGTTGACCCTTGCGCCTGTCCCGCCAATCAAGGATGAGCGCGTGTGCCTGGAAGACCCGCGCCTGCAACGCGGATTCGCTCGCGCGTTGCGTGTACTGGAGCGTGACGTGCCGGTGTTTCTGCAGGGTGAAACCGGCACCGGCAAGGAGGCCTTTGCGGCAGCGCTGCATCGCGCCAGCTCGCGCGCCGGCCAGCCGTTTGTTGCGATCAACTGCGCGGCGATCCCCGAGACGCTGATTGAAAGCGAGCTGTTCGGCTATCGCGGCGGCAGCTTCACCGGCGCGCGCAAGGACGGCATGGTCGGCAAGCTTGAGCAGGCCCATGGCGGCATTCTGTTTCTCGACGAAATCGGCGACATGCCCCTCGCGCTACAGACCCGTCTGCTGCGCGTGCTCGAAGAGCGCCAGGTTGTGCCGCTGGGCAGCGCAACGCCGCGACCGCTTGATGTACGCCTGATCAGCGCCAGTCACCAGAATCTGCCAGCCTGCGTGGCCGACGGACGCCTGCGCGAGGACCTGTTCTATCGCATTGGCGGTTTCGCCGTGGAACTGCCGCCGCTGCGCGAGCGTTCCGACAAGGGCCGTCTGCTCGACCTCCTGCTGCGCGAAGAAGCGGCGGGCGCCACTGTGCGGCTGCAATCGGGAGTTCGAGAGCGCTTGCTGGCGCAGCCCTGGCCGGGCAACGTCCGGCAACTGCGCACCTGTTTGCGTACGTTGGTGGCGTTGGCAGTGGAAGGCCGGGTCACGCTGGAGGACGTGCATGAGTTACTGCCCGCAAGTGACGACCAACCTGTTGACGATCCACTGGGCGTATCCGAACGGCAAACTCTGCTGAGCTTGATTGAAGCTGAACACTGGCATATCGCGCGAGTTGCCCGTCGTCTGGGGATTAGCCGCAATACCCTGTACCGCAAGCTTCGTCAGCATGGGATCACTCGACCTGGTTGAAGACAATCGCGATCATTTGCGTTCATTCGCTGTTGATTGCGTGCATTGCCGGGAAATTGCTTGGATCCAATCATTGACTCACTATATCGCTCGCCGACAAGCGGTAGGCTCAGGCTATTGCTAGAAGTGATGGCGCAATGACATATTGCAGCACCTTTCCTCACTTCAAGATGTACCGAAAATGCGCCCCCTCAAGTCACTTGTTGCAGCGTCGTTGCTGCTCAGCGGGTGCAATGGAATGCCAGTCGCTTTTGTTCAGGATCCTGTTTTAGACCAAGCCTTTATCGTTCACTCCGGCGCACCTTTGCCTTACCTGCTGATGGGGTCGGCTGTGCAATGGAACGAAGACTTCGCCGTGACGGTGAAGCACATTCCTTACTTGTCGGGCACGGTTTTCCAAGGGCAGGCAGACGTACAGTTCTTCCGCCACAAGGCCAATAGCGTGCCGGCGTGGCGCGGCTACAAGCCGGGCGAGGAGCTGACTTCGGTGGGCTTCAATTCGCTGTACATGTCGGTCAAGGGTACCGGCCAGGCGTTGCCGGCCATGGTTCGCCTCGACATCAAAGAGGGCAACGTGCTTTACGGCACCCACAATGGCGCACTGGCCAAAGGCATGTCCGGCGGGCCGGTGTTTTCTGCCGATGGCAAAGTGGTTGGCATCAACGTGGCGTTCCTCACCCGTGATGACGTCAGCCGCCTCAAGCGCAAGGACCTGCTCGATCAACCGCGCGTAAGCATCTTTTTGCCGTACGCGGAGATCAATCGCGAGTGGTCGCGCTATCAGGCCAGCATCACCCCGACAGCGCCACCGGCGACCAAACTGGCCAGTCGCTGATCAGCGTTCGCGCAACGCTTCGCGGGCGCGGTTGAGTGGTTTGATCAGGTAGTCGAGCACGGTTTTCTCGCCGGTACGAATGTCCACCGTGGCGATCATCCCGGGGACGATGGCGAAGCGTTTGCCGGCCTTGTTGCGCAGTTCATCCGAAGCGGTACGGATGAACACGCGGTAGTAGAAGATCTCCGGCTTGGCTTCGTCCTGGATGGTGTCCGGCGAGATCGTCACCACCTCGCCGTCGAGGCTGCCGTAGATCGAATAGTCATAGGCGGTGATTTTCACTTTCGCCGCCTGGCCTGGGTGAATGAAGGCGATGTCGCGCGGCGAGATACGCGTCTCGATCAGCAGTTGTTCATCGAGCGGCACGATCTGCATGACCTGGCCGTTGGGCGCAATGACGCCGCCAATCGTGCTGACCTCGATGTCCTTGACGATGCCGCGCACCGGCGAGCGCAGGGTCAGGCGCGACAGTGAGTCGGTGCGCCCACGGATCACCGCTTCGAGCATCTGCGCCTCGGCGTTGGCTTTGGCCAGGTCTTCGCGGGCGCGGACCATGTAATCGGAGCGGGCTTCGGTGGCTTTCAATTCCAGCTCCGAACGCTGACGGGTCAGGCGCAGCACTTCAACCCTACTCGAGGCGCCGATCTTCGCCAGATTTTCAGTAATCGCCAGTTCGCTGCGCACCAGTTTCAGCGAGCTCTGAATGCCGTCGAGGGTTTCCGCCAGACCTTTGCGCCGGGTCTGGTAGAGCTCGGTTTCGGCGCGGATCAGATCAGGAAACTCTTGTAGCGAGGCGTCAAAGGTCAGCGGCTTTTCGCTGACCTCTGCCTGCAAGCGGTTGACGCTGGCCAGCGCCGCGCGGTACTTGGCCGCGCTTTCGCCGACGTTGGACTGGTTCTTCACTGGGTCCAGTTGCGCGAGGATCTGCCCGCGCTCGACCAAAGCGCCTTCGCTGACATTGAGCTGCTCGAGAATGCCGCCCTCCATCGACTGAATGACTTGCTCGCGCGAGCTGGGCACCACTTTGCCGGTGCCGGTCGAGACCTCGACGATTTCAAACCACGCCGCCCAGGCAATGAAGCAGGCGAGCATCAGCGCGCAACCCCAGATCACCTTTGCGCCACCGGCAAGTGCGCGCTCATCGCGGCCGTCGAGGTAGGACATCGGGTCCGGCACGTCGGTCATCATCGGCTTCATACCGCCACTCCTTTGCCCGGTGCGCGCAACCGCGCAAGTGCCGCGTCGCGGTGGTCGTCAATGACGATGCGTCCATTGTCGAGAACGATGATCCGCTCGACCAGTTGCAACACACTGACCCGATGCGTGGCAACCACCAGCGTTCGGCCCTGGGTCCAGGTCGCGAGTTTTTCCAGCAGCAGCCGCTCGGTGACGTCATCCAGCGCGGCTGTCGGTTCGTCGAGCAGCAGCACTTGTGGCTGGCGGATCAACAAGCGCGACAGCAACAGGCTTTGACGCTGACCGCCCGACAGGCCCAAGCCACCTTCAAGTACCAGATGATCCATGCCTTTGGGCAGCTGCCGAACGAAGTCCAGCGCACCGGTGACAGTCAACGCGGCGATGATTTCCTGATCGCTGGCCTGACCGGCGCCGAGGGTGATGTTGTCGCGCAAGGTGCCGTGAAACAGTCGCGCCTGTTGCGAGAGCAGGCCGACATCGCGGCGCAGATCGGCCGGATCCAGATGCGCAAGGGCAATGCCGTCCAGGGTGGTCTCACCGCTGCTCAGATCCATCGCGCCGCCCAGTGCTTGCAGCAACGTCGACTTGCCGGCGCCGTTGCGGCCGAGCAGGGCGATGCGCTCGCCGGGGCGGATGCTCAGGTCGATGTTGTTGAGCGCCGGGGTCGATTCCTCGCTGTAGCGAAAACTGGCCTGACGCAGGCGGTAGTCGCCACGAATCGCCGGCAGGTGCACGCGCTGACTGCCCTCGGGGTGATCCACCGGCATCTGCATGATCCGGTTCAAGCCTTCGAGCGCGACCTTGGCCTGCTGCCATCGGGTGAGCACGTGGGTCAGTTGCGCCATCGGCCCCATCATCCGCGACGACAGAATCGACGCCGCGACCAGACTGCCGGTGGTCAGGTCGCCGGCAATCACCATCGGCGCGCCGAACACGATGACCACCGCGAACACTCCGCCTTGCACGTTTTGCGTCCACGCCACCAGGCTGTTGGTCAAGGTGCGCAGGCGCAGGCTGCTGTCCGCCGAGGCGGCGTTGTACTGGTTCCACTGTTGCTGGAAACGCTGCTCGGCCTGCAATGCCTTGATGTCGTCGAGGCCCTGAATACTCTCCACCAGCATGGCGTTGCGCAACGCCGCCTCACGCATTGATGCATTGGCCAGTCGCGCCAGACGCGGTTGCGCGATGATCCCGGGCAGCAACATGAACACCAGCGCTACTAACGGGATCAGCACCAGTGGCCCGCCGATCAAATAGAACACCAGCAGGAACAGCAGGAAAAACGGCATGTCCGCCAGTGCCGTGGCAGTGCTGGAGGTGATCAGGTCGCGGATCTGCTCCAGCTCGCGCAACTGCGAAATGAACGAACCGGTGGATTTCGGCCGCGCGGAATTGCGCAGACGCAAGGCGTGGCCAAAGACCAGATCGGAGACGCGCAAGTCGGCGCGTTTGCCCAGCACATCGGTGATGCGCAGACGCAGAATGCGCATGACGAAATCGAACAGCAGCGCCAGCATCACCCCGCCGAACAACACGTACAGGGTCGGCAGCGACTCGGCCGGAATCACCCGGTCGTACACCTGCATGGAAAACAGTACCCCGGCCATGCCCAGCAGGTTCGCGACCAGTGAGGCGATCATCACTTGGCTGTAGGGCCGCAGATCGGTGAGGACGATGCGCCGGAACCAGTGCTCGTCGTAGGGCTTGATGTAATCGTTGGTGCGCACGTCCGCCACTGGTTGCGTCGGACGCAGAATCACCGTGCGCAGGGCCTGCTCGGCGAGCGCGCCAGCCTCCATGCGACTCTGCAAACCTTGATCGCCACTGAAGCAGATGCCCAGCTCGCCGGTTTCGCCGATGCTTTCGAGCACGCCGACCTGACCATCACGCAGTTGCACCACCAGCGGCGTGCGCCAGCGGCTCAGGCTCTTGTTGTCGAATACCGCGAATTTCACGCTCAAACCGGCCTGACGCGCCATGTGTCGAACCACTTCTTCGACGCGGCCTTCGCTGTGCACCGAGGCCAGACGCACGCTTTCCGGCGAGACGTCGAGTCGGTAGTGGCGGGCGACCTTCAACACCGCTTCCAGCCATGGCGAATAATCTTCGCGAGCTTCGGCAGCAGCGGGTTCGGGAACAGTGATGCTGGCATCGGTCATGGCAGGATCTCGACATTCTGGATGGCGCTGTGGTCGATGCCGAAGACCCGGCGAATCGCACCGCTGTTGTAGAAGCAATCGATCTGCAGGCGTTGCAGATCAGCCTGGGTGTTGACCAGATCGAAGCGCGACTGATGGATTTCCTGCTCGGCGTTGAGCAGGTCGAGCAGCGGTCGCGTGCCAAGTTCCAGGTACTGACGGCCATACAACATGCGTGCCTCGGTGATGCTGGTCTGGCGAAATTCCAGCGAGCGCAGCCGCCGGTTCAGGCCCGAAGTTTGCGCCTGGGCTTCGGCCAGACCCTGGCGCGCTTGCAGACGGGCGAAGTCTTCGGCCGAATCCGCTGCGGTCAGCGCATGCCCGGCGGCGCGGCTGCGCGCACTGATCGCGCCGCCCTGGTAGATCGGCACTTCGAGGTTGAGGAAGATCCCCACCTGGGTGCGATCAGCGCGCGAGT
The DNA here is from genome assembly GCF_041956865.1 of Pseudomonas sp. LW8. NCBI lineage: Bacteria > Pseudomonadati > Pseudomonadota > Gammaproteobacteria > Pseudomonadales > Pseudomonadaceae > Pseudomonas > Pseudomonas sp. LW8. The sequence continues at coordinate 2,343,149 of NZ_CP168138.1, forward strand.
TCTGATCGTCGTAGTGGTCGTCCAGGTATTGGTTGACCGACGGTTGCAGCGACAGGGTCGGGTAGGCCTCGGCTTTGGCCTGGGCCAGCTCGGCCTGGGCCTGAGTGCGTTGCGCGGCGGCCTGGAGGACGGCGGGCAGGGTGTCGGAGATCTGCGAGGCGTCGCAGGCCTGGGTTAGCGTAGGCGCGGCGGCGTCGCTGACCGCCGGCGGCGTGCGCCGTCCGAGCAGACTGGTCAGGGTCGCTTGCCAGCGTGCGTATTGCGCCTTGAATTCCTGCAACGTCGCCGTCGCGCCTTCTGCGCGGGACTGCGCCTGGACCATATCGGAACGGGTGCTGGCGCCCATGTCGCTGCGCTGTCTGGCCAGGTCAACGATGCCGCCGATGCCCTGAATCTGTTCACGGGCAACCTCGAGCAGACGCTGATAACGCTGCACTTCGATGTAGGCTCTGGCGGTGTCGCGGGCGATGTCGTCGATCGCCAGCAGAATCCCGGCCTGACTGCGCGCCACCCGGGCGCGGGCGGCGTCGACCGAGCTGGAAACCTTGCCGAAGTCATACAGCATCTGTTTGAGGGAAATGTTCACCGACTGGCTGCCGGCATCGCTGCCGTAACCGCTGGTGTAGCCACCCTTGATGCCGCCGGTGACCTGCGGGTAATAACCGGACTCGGCGACGTTGACCCCTTCGCCTTGCTGGAACAGGGTGCCGATGGCCTCACCGATGCGTGGGTGCCAGTCCACGGCGAGCCTGACCGCTTGTTCCAGCCCCAAAGTATCCGCGTTGGCGGCCGTTTTTGAAGCAGGGGCAGGGCGCTGACGATTGTCATTGCCTGCCGGTTGTTGCAGTTGCGACGGGCTGATGCTGCGCAAGCTACTGTCGAGGTTGTCGTCGGCGCGAACGCCGACGGTGAAAGCGGGGTAGAGGCCGATGGTCAACAGGACCACCGGCCATTTCTGGCGAAAAACTGACTCCACAGACTTCCCTTACTGTTGAGAGACCGACGTTTGATGTCTTGTTTCAAACCACTTGAATGCCGTTCTGCACCCACAAGTGGTGGCTCGGATCCTCCTGTGCCGTGTATTGAACATAGTCGATGCCGTCGGCCTGTTGCGTGCCATCGGCGACCCAGCCATCGGTCATGTGCACGCTGTCCCTGTCGTCACCCTTGATCAGCAAAGTGTTGTTGTCCGAAGAGGTAATCGCCAGCAGATCGCCGAGATTCAATGTCAGCGCAACCGCACTGGAATGGTTGAGGTCGAGGATTTCGACGTTGTGGATCTTGCTCTGCAGATCGCCGAGGTTGATCGACACATCGCCACCGGCCCAGAGCAGGGTGTCGGTGCCGCTGCCGCCGTCCACCGAGGTGAACTGCTGATCGGCGATGATCAGCGTGTCGTCGCCACCGCCACCTTGCAGCGTGACGGCGCCACCGTGCGAGCCGTCGAGGGTGTCGTTGCCTTCGGTGCCCTGGATCAGTTCGCTGCCAGCGACATGGGCCAGACCGAGGTCATCGCTGGCCAGTGCCGAGAACGCGGTGCTGGCGAATGCGCCGGCATTGTTCAGGTCGATGGTCAGCGTCGCGGTATCCACGGTGCCGTTGGGGTGGGTGAGTTGGTAGGTGAAGGTGTCTTCCTGGCCGATCACCGCATCGGTCAGCCCGGCCTTGAGCGTGTAGGTGTAGTTGCCGTTGGCCTGGACCACCAGGGTGCCGTAGTTACCGACCAGCGAGACGCCGTTGTAACCCGGCGCGACGTAACTGCCGGCGACCAGCACGCTGAGCAAGGTGTAGACCGAGCCCAACACATCGGCGCCGCCGCCCGCGGTGTCAGTGAGCAGGTTGCCCGATACCGGTGTGTAGCTGCCGACCACGAACTGATTGTTGTAGGTCGCGACGTTGATCAGGCTGGTGTTGACGCTGGTCAGCAGGCCGAGGCCGCCCACTGCCACCCGCACCTGATAACTGCCGGCGGTCTGGTCGTCGAACTTGATCCCGTAGTTGCCGCCGCCGAGATTGACCAGCGCGTTGCCGCCGTAACTCTTGACCAGCACGTACTGGTTGGTCGCCGTGTTGAGCTTGTACAGGCCCACCGTCATCGAACCGAGCAGCGCCAGCAGGTTGCTCGAATTGACCACCACGGTCAGGTCACTGACGGTATCGGCCGCGACCACGGTGTTGTAGTTACCACTGCCGCCGCCCAGCAGCACATTGAACGTGCCGAGGGCAGAGTTGGTGGTGACTTCGCGGTTGACCAGGGTGACGTCAGTCGAGGCGACGTCTGGCGTGGCATCCACCACCAGCGCCGGGCTGCCAAGGTTGGCGTCGTTCCACACTTCGCTGGCTTGCGGGCTGTCGATGCGCACGTACAGATTGGCGGTATCGCTCAAGCCGTTCGGGTGCACCAGTTGGTAGTTGAATACGTCGACCTTGCCGACGCTGCCAACACTGCCGTTCGGTTTGTAGCTGTAGTTGCCGTTGGCGTCGATGGTCAGCGTGCCGTACAACCCTTGCACCGTGGTGCCGGCCCCGGCGCTGACCCAGGCGCCGTTCTTGAAGATCTGCAACTGCGCGCCGTTGTCCGGGCCGGTCTGATCGGCCGTGCCATCGACGCCGACGTTGGTGATGACGTTGCCGGTCACCGCTGGCCCGGCAATGCCGTTGAACTGGGTCAGGCTGCTGACGTCCAGTTGCAGCTGGGTATTGACCGTGGTCAGCACGCCGATACCGGTGCTCGAAACTGTCAGTCGATAATCGCCTGACAGCAGGTTACCGATGTCGACCCGCACGCCTTGGCCGGCGAGCGCGATCAGGTCGAGCAGGCCGCCGCTGCCGTTGACATCCAGAGTGACCCAGTTGCCGCTGGCATCCTTCACTTGCAGGGTGTAGACCACGCCATCGATCAGCGAAATCAGGCTACTGGTGGTCAGCGTCAGGGTCGGATCAAGACGCGTGCCGCCGGCGACGGTGAAAGTGAAGGTTTTCGAGAATCCGGCCAGCAGCGTGGTGAACGAGTCGTTGAAGGTCTGCGAGGCGGTGACCGGGGCCAGCGTGACGGTGCCGACGGCGAGGTTATCGCTGGCGATCACTGGCGCGTTGACGTCGACGTCCGGCGCAATGACGTTGGCGGCCACCGAAACGTTGCCGCGTGCGTCGCTGAGGTTGACGGTGAGGTTTTCACCGTTGATCTGCGCACTGCTCAGGGTGACGGTAAACACGCCGAGGTTGTTGACCGTAGCGGTGCCCAGGACGGTGCCGCTGGCCGACTTGATGGTCACGGTTGCGCCGGCTTCGCCGGTACCGGTGACGGTCAGGCCGTCGGCGCCGACCAGCAGCGCGGTGGCCGCCGCTGGAGGCGTCAGGTCTGGCGCCGTCGCGTTCGCCGCAGCCGATACGTTGCCGCTCGGATCGGCCTGGGTGACGCTGAGCACCTGGCTGTTGATCTGCGCCGATGCCAGTACTACCGAAAAGCTGCCGTTGGCGGCAACGGTCGCGGTGCCGAGCACCACACCGCCGACGCCGCGTACGCTGATGGTCGAACCGGGCACACCGACGCCAGTGAGCACGGTGCCGCTGCCATTGACGCTGACGCCGGTCGGCGCGCCGGGCGCGGTAATGTCCGGCGCTGTCAGGCTGGCGTTGGGCGACAGATTGCCGGCCGGGTCGACCAGACGCACGGTCAACAGCTGCCCGTCGAGTTGTGCGGTGTTCAGGTTGAAGCTGAACGTGCCGCCACTGCCCACGGTGGTAGTGCCAATCAGCGCGCCGCCCGGGCCGTAGACGTTGACCGTCGCACCGGCTTCGCCCGTACCGCTCAAAGTCAGACCGTTGGCAGCGAGCGTCAGACCGCTGGCTGCAATCGGCGCCTGCACGTCAGGGGCCGTCAGGTTGAAGACCTGCGACAGATTGCCCGTCGGGTCGGCCTGTTGGACGTTGAGCTGTTGGCCGTTAAGTTGCGCGCTGGACAGTTGCACGGTGAAGGTGCCGCCAGCATTGACCACGGCGGTGCCGAGGACGGTACCGGCTGCGTTGGTCACGCTGACGGTCGCGCCGGCCTCACCCGTGCCGCTGACCGCCAGGCCGGTGCCGTTCAAGCTGACATTGCTCAGCGGCGCTGGCGCGGTGGTATCGGCGACGCTGAGGTTGGTAACCGGCGAAACGTTGCCCGCCGCATCACTCTGCGTGACGCTCAGTTGCTGGCCGTTGAGTTGCGCCGATGACAAGGTCACCGAGAACGAGCCATTGCCCGCCACCGTCGCCGTGCCCAGCACCGCGCCTCCCGCACCGCGAACAGTGACGGTCGCGCCGGCTTCACCGAGCCCGCCGAGCACCAGACCGGCACCGCTGAGGACCAGTGCTGTCGGAGCGGCCGGGGGAGTGATATCGGGCGCAGTTACGTTAAGACCGGATGAGGTGTTGTTGGCCGCATCGGTCTGTGTCGCATTGAGCACCTGACCGTTGACCTGCTGCGTATTGAGCTGTGCGCTGAAAGTGCCATTGGCGCCAACCGTCGCATTGCCCAGCACCACGCCGCCAGCGCCGGTGATGGTCACCGACGCGCCGACTTCGCCGCGACCGGTAACCAAAGTGCCGTTGGCGTTGACCGCCAGATCGCTGAGTGGCGCCGGCGCCGAGGTGTCACCAGCGGTGATTTCAGTCGGCAGCGAGGCGCCACCCAACGCAGTGTTGGCGGTGACTTCGAGGCTTTGGCCGTTGGTTTGCGCAGGCGTCAGCACCACGCTGAACGTGCCATCCGCGCCGGTGACGCCGGTGCCGATCAGACTGTTGTCAGGCCCATAAACATTAATGGTGGTGCCGAGCGCCGCCGTGCCGGTCAGCGTCAGACCATCGGCCGTAAGCGCCAGATTGGCTGGAGCGTCCGGTGCCGGAACCGCCGGGACAGTCAGGTTAGCGTCTGCCGAAACGTTGGTTGCGACGTCGATCTGATTCACCGTCAGCACCTGGCCGGCAGTGATGCCCGGCGCCAGATCGATCAGGAACGTACCGTTGGCGGCCACTGTGCCGGTGCCGACGATATTGCCCAGCGCATCGGTCACTTCGACACTCGCGCCGGCTTCGCCACGACCGGCGAGCTGGCTCAGATCGCCGCTGATGGTCAGACCGGTGACGGCATCTGGAGCGGTAGTATCAGCCGCCGGGTAGAGCAGCACTGGCGATGCGTTTTGCGCCTCATCCGTCGCGATCACTGACAACAACTGACCATTGGCCTGGGCCGGATTCAGCGTAACGGTATAGGTGCCGTCGCCCAATGCCACCGCCGTGCCGAGCACGGTGCCGGTGGCGGACAGCACAGTCACGGTGCTGCCGGCTTCGGCGGTTCCGGCGAGCAAGGTGCCGGCGCCGGTCAGCGATGTCACCGTTGGTGCGATCGGTGCAGTGCTGTCCGGCGCGTCGACCAGTACGGGCTCGGACTGGTTGTTTTGCGCGTCGGCTTGCACGACCGACAGTGCGCGGCCATCGATTTGCGCAGCCGACAACGTGACGCTGAAATTGCCATCTGCGGCCACGGTCGCCGTGCCGAGCACCACCGTGCCGTCGCGCACGGTGACGGTCGCTCCGGGCTCGCCGGTGCCGGTCACGGTCAAGCCGTCCTGGCTGACATTGAGGTCGGCCACCTCCAGTGGATCGGTGATATCGCCCGCTTGCACGGGCGCTGTCGGCGATGTGTTGGATGCCAGATCGGTCTGATTGACGCTCAACAGCTCGCCGTTCACTTGCGGCGGGTTGAGGGTCACGCTGAACGAGCCATTGCCGGCCACGGTTGCCGAGCCCAACACAGTGCCAGTCGCGCTGAGTACACGCACCGTGGCGCCGGCTTCACCGCTGCCGGTCAGTGTCACGCCATTGGGCGTGAGAACGAGGTCGGTGGGCGCAGCGGGCAGGGTGATGTCCGGCGCAGTGACGGGCACGATCGGCGAAGGGTTGCCCGCCGCATCACGCTGGATCACCGACAAGGCTTCACCATTGAGCAGCGGCTGGTCGAGGGTGACGCTGAAACTGCCATCGGCCGCGACGGTGCCGGTGCCGACGATGGTGCCCACCGCGTTGGTGACGACTACCTGCGAGCCAGCCGCACCGGAGCCGGTGATGAGGCTGCCGCTGGCGTCGATCTCGACATCCGTCAGTGCGGCAGGAGGCGTGCTGTCAGGCGCCGTCAGGGTGCCGGCAGGCGAGGCATTGCCGGCTGCATCCGCCAACACCACGAACAGCGCTTGGCCATTGGTCTGTGTTGGGGTCACCGTGACCTCGAAACGGCCATCGCTGCCCACGGTGCCGGTGCCCAATTCGGTACCATCGGCCGACGTCACGCGGACAATGGCGCCGACTTCGCCGGTACCGGTGAGCAGACCGCCATCGGCATTCAGTTGCAGATCGGCCGGCGTCGCTGGCGGGGTCAGATCCGGGGCGGTGACCGTGACCGGGGCGCTGACGTTGCCGGGTGGATCGGCCTGCTGCACGCTGAGAATCTGTTCGTTGATCTGCGGCGGATTGAGGGTGACGCTGAAGGTGCCGTCGCCGAGTACCACGCTGGTGCCGAGCAAAGTGCCGTTGGCATCGCGCACGGTCACGGTCGCGCCGGGTTCGCCAGTACCAATGACCAGCGCGCCGGACGAGTTGATATCGACGTTGTCCAGTGGATCAGGCGGAGTGAAGTCCGGCGTGGTCAGGTTCACCGCAGGCGAGTCGTTGCCCGCTGCGTCGGCCTGAACCACGGTGATCACTTCGGCATTGGTCAACGCCGGGTTCAGTGGCAGGGTGAAGGTACCGGTCGCGCTGACCACGGCGGTGCCAAGCACGTTGCCGTCACTGTCGATGACCCGCACCTGCGCGCCGGGTTCGCCGCGCCCGGTCAGGCTTGCGCCGTCGCCGCCGATGCTCAGTTGCGAAACGGCCGCTGGCGGTGTGCTGTCGACCGAAGTGAACGGCGTGGCTGCCGAGGTGTTGCCCGCTGCATCCGTCAGTGACACGGTCAGCGCCTGACCGTTGGCTTGTGGCGTAGTCAGGGTTATCGCAAACGTGCCGTCGATGCTCACGGTGCCGGTCCCGACCAGCGCTCCGGCAGCGTTGTACACGTTGACCGTGGTGCCGGCCTCACCGGTACCCGAGAGCAAGGTGCCGTCAGTGCTTGCCACCAGCGCAGCCGGCGCATTGGGCGCGAGCAGATCCGGGGCGATCAGGTTGACGCTGTTCGATTCGTTGCCGGCGGTGTCGGCCTGGCTCAGGCTCAAAGTCTGACCAGAGGTCTGTGCCGGGCTGAGGGTGACGCTGAACGTGCCATTGGCCGCCACCACGGCGCTGCCGAGAACCACTCCGCCGGTGCCGAGCACGGTCACCGTGGCGCCGGCTTCACCGCGCCCGGTCAGGGCCGTGCCGTTCGGTGCCAGGCTCAGTTCGCTGAGCGGCGTTGGCGCGGCGATATCGGCAGCGGTGTAGTCGGTCGGGGATGAATTGATACCGGTGCTCGACGTCGCCACGGCAGACAGCTGTTCGCCGTTGAGTTGCGCGGCGTTGAGGGTGACGCTGAAAGTGCCATTGGCCGCCACCAGCGCGCTGCCGAGCAACACGCCCGAGGCATTGCGAATGCTCACGGTGCTGCCGGCGGTGGCCGAGCCGGTCAGGGTCAGGCCGTCAGCGCTGAGGGCCAGATTGGTCGGTGCACTTTCCGCCAGATTGCCCGGTGCAGTCACCGGCGCCGCCGGTCCGGTGTTGCCGGCAGCATCGATCTGCACCACGGAAAGATTCGATCCAGCCACCGCCGCCGGGGACAACGTGACGCTGAAATTGCCATTGCTGGCAACGGTCGCAGTACCCAGCAAAACACCGCCGGCATCGCGAACTTCCACGCTGGCGCCGACCTCACCAATGCCGGTCAGGGTGGCACCATTGGCGCTCACCGCCAGATCGCTCGCTACCAACGGCGCCGTGCTATCGACCGCATTGACGATTGCCGGGGCCGACGGATTGCCTGCCGCGTCGGTGGCCGTCACGTTCAGTGCCTGGCCATTGGTTTGCGGGCTGTTGAGGGTAATCTGGAAAGTGCCGTTTGCGGCCGCCGTGGTGGTGCCGAGAAGATTGCCCTGACTGTCGCGCACGGTCACCGTGCTGCCGGCCTCGGCGTTGCCCGACAGTTGCACGCCGGCAGCATTGAGCGTCAATGCGCTCGGAATCGCCGGGGCGGTCAGATCCGCGGCGATGACTTCAACCGCCGTCGAAACGTTGCCCGGCGGATCTTCCTGAGTGACGGTCAGCACTTCGGCATTCAGTTGTGCTGCGTTGAGGGTGACAGTGAACGCGCCGCCGCTGCCGACCTGTGCGGTGCCGAGCAAGGTGCCGTCGGCGCTGCGCACAGACACGGTGGCGCCGGGCTCGCCGTGGCCGGTGACGGTGACACCGTCAGCATTCACCGCAACCTGGGTCAGTGCCGCCGGCGGGCTGATGTCGGGGGCGTTGACACTGGCCGACGGTGAAACATTGCCGGCAGGGTCGGTCTGGCTGATCGCGAGCGCTTCACCATTGGTCGGCGCTGGCGCCAAGGTCACGCTGAACGAGCCGTCCGCGCCAACTACGGCGCTACCCAGCAGGGTGCCGTTGGCGGTGGTGACATTGACGGTTGCGCCAGCCTCACCCGTGCCGCTGAGGGTGCTGCCATCGGCGCTGATCAGTGGATTCTGCACGGCGGCCGGCGGGGTGCCGTCGACGGTGACCACGCCAGTGGAAATCGAGGCGTTGCCGTTGGCGTCGGTCAGGGTGACCTGCAGGGTTTCGCCGGTGTTCTGCGCGTTGGGCAAGGTGACCTGGAAGTTGCCGCTCTGATCGACTACGCCGGTGGCCAGAACATTGCCGGCGGCATCGCGCACGGTCACGGTGCTGCCGGCTTCGCCCTGGCCTTTGACCACGGTGCCGACGTCATTGATCGTAACGCCAGTCGCTGCGGCTGGCGGTTGCAGATCGGTGGCGATGATGCCGGCGGGTTGCGACAGGTTGCCGGCGGCATCGCTCTGGATCGCGGTAAGTGCCTGGCCATTAAGTTGTGCCGGCGTCAGCGTCAGGCTGAACGTGCCATTGCTGGCGACCAGTGCAGTACCGAGCACGGTACCTGTGGCGTCGGTGACAGTGACCGTCGCCCCGGCCTCTCCGCGTCCTGTGAGTGTCGTGCCGTTGGCATTAAGCGCCAGATTGGTCACCGCGTCCGGCGCCGTGCCATCGATCGCCGTCACCGTGCCCGGAATCGACACGTCACCGTCGGGACTGGTGGCCGTCACTTGGAGAACTTGTGCGTTGATCTGTTTGCTGCTGAGCAACAGGGTGAAGCGGCCGAAGCTGTTGATCAGCCCGGAGCCGAGCACAGCGCCGCTGCTGCTGGTCACCGTCACGGTGCAACCGGGCGTACCGGCGCCGGTCAGGGTGAAACCGTCGGCACTCAAGGCCAGATCGGTCGGGGTCGCGACCTGGCTACCGTCCAGTCCTGCCAGCGGCACGACGGGCGAATCATTGCCGCCACTGTCAGTGCTGATGACTTCCAGATTGCCGCCAGGCTCGGCCGGTGGACTGAGGGTCACGACGAAGCGGCCGTCCGCATCGGCCGTCGCGGTGCCCAGCACAGCGCCACCGCCGGCAATGCTGACGGTGACCGTGGTGCCCGGTTCGGCAAGTCCCGACACTTGCGTACCGGCGGGATTGAGCGCGAGATCGCTGACTGGCGCCGGCGGGGTGCTGTCCGGCGCAGTGACGCTGCCGGGAAGCGAACTGTTGGCGCCGTCCGACGCCACGACTTGCAAGGCTTCGCCATTGGTTTGTGCAGTATCGAGGTTGACCGTGAAGGCGCCCGTGCCGTCAGCGGTTGCGGTGCCGATGACGTTGCCGTCGGCATCCAGCACCTGCACCGTGTTATTGGGCTGAGTGGTGCCGGTGACCGTGGCACCCGCCGGATCGATGAGCAGACCGCTCGGTGCAGGTGGGGCGGTGATGTCCGGTGCCGTAACCGGCGTGGCCGGCGAGGGCAGGGCGCTCGCATCGGTCTGGATCACACTCAACACCTGACCGTCGAGCTGAGCCGGGCTCAGATTGACGCTGAAACTGCCGTCGCTGGCGACCACCGTCGTACCGATTACCGTGCCGTCCGCTGCGCTGACCGTTACGGTGCTGCCGGCTTGTCCTGTGCCGGTCAACGTCACGCCATTGTTGGCCAGAACGACGTTGTCTGGTGCCAGAGGCGCGGTGGTGTCCGCTGCCGTCAGCGGCGTGTTGGGGGAGACGTTCACGCCATCCGATTGGCTCACTTGCAGTTGTTGGCCATCGATCTGCGGGCTGTTCAGCGGCACTGTAAAGGCGCCGCTGCCGTCGACGATCGCAGTGCCCAAGGTATTGCCGGCCGAATCCTTGACCGTCACCGTGGCGCCGGGTTCGCCGGTGCCGCTCAGTTCAGTGCCGCCTGCGTTCAGCGTCAGATCCGAAGGGGCAGTGGGAGCCTGGATATCCGGCGCTTCAACTGGAACTGCCGGGGAGCCAGTGGGCGAGCCATCGCTCTGCACCACGCTGAGGTTCTGGCCATTGGTTTGTGGCGAGGACAGGGTGACTTCGAACCGGCCGTTGCTGCCGACCAAAGCTGTTCCCAGCACGGTCCCGTTGGTGTCAGTGACAGTAACGGTGGCGCCGATCTGACCCGCGCCTGAGACCACGGCGCCATTAGCGGAAATGCTTACATCGGTCACGGCTACCGGTGTGGTCAGATCGGGTGCGGTGACGTTGACCGGCGCCGATGGATTGCCTTCCGCGTCGGTCTGGATCACTTGCAGTTGTTGCGCATCGGTCTGTGGTGTGGAAAGTGGAACGGTAAAATTGCCATCGGCATCCACCGTGCCCGTGCCGATGATGTTGCCGGCCGGATCGCGCACAGTGACCGACGCACCCAACTCACCCTTACCGGTGAGCGTCTGCCCCTGAGCGTCGAGCGCAAGATCGGAGACGGCCGTCGGCCCTTGGGTGTCAGGCGTCACGTAGTTCAGTGGTGCGGAAGTGTTGCCAGCGGCGTCGCTGGCACTGATCTGCAGTGTTTCGCCGTTGTTCTGCGGACTGCTCAGTTGCAGGCTGAACGTGCCGTCCGCCGCCACCACGGCCGTGCCGAGCACATTGCCGTTGGCGTCGCGCACCGTTACGGTCCAACCGACCTGGCCGCGTCCACTCAATTGCGTGCCATCGATGCTCACTGCGATGTCACTTGGTTGGGTCAGCCCGTCGAGGTCAACCGCGATGATAGTCACTGCTGGCGAAGGGTTGCCGGCGGCGTCGGTGACCAGCACGCTCAGCGCTTCACCATCGATTTGCGCGGCATTGAGTTGCACAGTGAACGAGCCATCGGAGGCGACCAGAGCCGTGCCGAGCAGCGTGCCTTGTGCATTGGTGACGCTGACTGTGCTGCCGGGTTCGCCACGGCCGGTCACCGAAAGGCCATCGCTGCTCACGGCCAGATCCGTTGCAGCAGCGGGGCCGGTGATGTCTGGTGCATTGAAGGTCACGGCCGGCGATTGCGCACCGGCGCTGTTGACTGCCACGACACTGAAGGTTTCACCGTTGGCCTGCGCACGAACCAGCGTCAGCAGGAAAGTGCCATCAGCGGCCACCGCCGCGCGCCCGAGCAATTCGCCGTTGGCGGCACGGACTTCAATCGTGGTGCCGGCTCGGGCGGTGCCGGTGAGTTGACTGCCGTCGCTGCTCAAATCGAGATTGCCTGGCGTCGTCGGTTCGACGATCTCCGGCGCGCTGACCGTTGCGCCGGTCGAGATATTGCCTGCCGCATCGGTGGCATTCACGGTCAGCGACTGGCCGCCGGTTTGCGCGGGGCTGAGGGCGACGCTGAAAGTGCCATCCGCCGCCACCACAGCGCTACCGAGCAGAGTGCCATCGGCGGCGCGCACCTGGATGGTCGAGCCGGCTTCACCGGTGCCGCCGAGTTGCGTGCCATCAGGGCTCACGCTGAGATTGCCTGGTGCGGTCGGCGCGGTGGTATCCGGCGCAGTGACCGTACCCGGTGTCGAAACGTTGCCCGCAGGGTCGGTGAGCGTGACGTCGAGCGGCTGGCCATTGTTCTGTGGCGTACCCAGGTCGACCTGGAAACTGCCATCGGCGCCAACGGTTCCGGAACCCAAAAGGTTGCCGGCTGCATCGCGTACCTGAACGACACTGCCAGCTTCGCCAAAACCACTCAGCACCCGGCCATCGGCCGACAAGGTTAATCCGGTCGCGGGCGCAGGAGGCGTTGCGTCTCCACCGCCACCACCGCCGCCGCCACCACCACTTCCGCCCGCAGCGGCCGCCGCACCACCCGCGCCCAACAGGCCCAGCCCGGCAATCGCCCAGGCCGGCGTCGCGCCATCCACCACACCGACGCCAGCGATCAGCTCATCCAGCGAATTTATTTCGTCAAAGGTAAAGCCGTTGAACGGCTCGGCGCTGTAGCGCGCCTGCCACAGCGTCGCGTCGTCACCCTGAAAGACAATGTCATTAGGCACGCCGTCAGGGCTGGTGACGAAGAAATTGGAGATTTTGATTTGCTCGCCGGACTTCAAATTGACAATCAAATCCTGACCGCTGCGACTGGTTGACGCCAGTTGGTCGGGACGGACCGGCATTTGTACAACTGAAGGCTGATTGAGCTGAACATTGCCCCAGTTCTGGGCAGTGAGCTGAGAATTGGCTTTGTCGGCAATGACGATGTTGTCCATTACTACTCCCTGTAAATGGGTGGGGCGGACGTCCACGGATGGTTTTAAAACCATAGATAGGGAGTGTCAGATGGGGCTGCCTGATTTTTGACGAGCGTATGGATGGGCCATTTGCCCACGTTTATCTCTTTGAAAATCTGTTCTATTTGAGTCGTTACCGTTTGTCGGGACGTTGGATCCAAGCGGCTTTTGGGTGCAACAAAATGTGTCGGTTTCGACATTATCCAAAGAGAGGCTGGAAAATATCCGGGCGGAATCGAGGAGAGCGATGGCTAAGCGATATTGAATTTCTCAAAGCGCAGGCCAACCTCCTTAGCTGCCGGTCTGCGAAGGTATTAATCAATAAGCGTGGGAGGGGGGGAAGGCTTTGTATAAGAAATCCAGTCGTACCGTTTCAGCTGTTCTTTCTATCCCTCAGCAGTTAATGCGCTAGCTATCGATCGCCGAAGTGATAGGACGATATCCAGCGCAGACTGATCGCTAACACTGCCGGGGCACTGATCAAACATATGTGGCGCCCCAGGGTAGACATGCAGTTCGACGGCAACCCCGGCGCGCGACAGACGCATGGCAAATGCAACGTCTTCTTCCAGGAACAGATCCAGCGCCCCGACGGCCAGAAACGTCGGTGGCAAGTCACGCAGATCGTCTTGCAGGGCCGGCGAAAACCAGCCGATTGGCAGATCATCCAGCGCTTGGTCAGCGCGCAGGCAATCCCAACAGAACTGGTTGGCTTGCGCCGGCCAGCCAATCACTCCGGTCGTGCTGTTCTGGTGAGGCGAGGCCGGGCTGCCCGAACGGTAATCGAGCATCGGATAAACCAGCACCTGGCTGGCGATGGAATATTCGCCGCGATCCCGCGCCACGATGGCCAGCGCTGCTGCCAGACCTGCACCGGCACTGTGACCCATGACGATCACGTTGTCGGCGTCCATGTTGAGCGTTTGCCGGTGTGCGAAAACCCAGCCGAGGGCGGTGTAGCAATCTTCCAGGGGAATAGGGAAGGGGTGCTCTGGCGCGAGACGGTAATCGACAGCGACGATGATCGCCTGAAGTTCTTCGGCGAGGTTAGCCAGATAGTCATCGGCCATTTCGGGGCAACCAAGGACGAAACCTCCACCGTGGATGTACAGGATCACCGCAAAATTACCGCCCGGTGCCCCGGCGGCGGGCCGGTAAAGACACAGGCGCAAATCCTCACCGTCGTGGGCCTTGGTCCATAGGCTTTCACCGCGCGCTTGTTCTCGGGATTTGAATGTCGCATGGACACGCTCCCTGATCGCGGGCAGCGTCTCCAACGTCCAGGCTTGTGCGCCGGGGGTTAAAAAGCTTTTGAAGTCGGGATCCAGCAGTTCATGTGCTTTCACGTTCTGCCTCCTGTTCTCGAATGAGCGAGCGCCTCTGATCGAAGCGCCGCCCACGGTGGAGTTACAGCCAGGCTTTGATCTGCGCGCAGACAGCCGGCGTCGAAATGCCGTAGCGATCATGCAGCGTCGGCAGGGCACCGGCGTCGAGGAAGGCGTCGGGCAACGCGATCTGTCTGAAGGTGGGCGTCACGCCATTGCGCAACAACAACCCAGCAACCGCCTCGCCCAAACCGCCGATGATCGAGCTGTTCTCGGCTGTGACCACCAGACGCCCGGATTTACGCGCTTCGGCGAGAATGGTGTGTTCATCCAGCGGCTTGATGGTCGGCACGTGCAGCACGGCCACATCAATGCCGTCGGCCTGCAATTGCTTGGCCGCTTCCAGCGAGCGCATGGTCATCAGCCCGGTGGAGATGATCAGCACATCATTGCCCGTGCGCAGAGTCTTGGCCTTGCCGATCTCGAATTTATAACCGTACTCGTCCAGCACCAACGGCACATTGCCGCGCAGCAAACGCATGTAGACCGGGCCTTGGTGAGCGGCGATGGCCGGCACGGCCTGTTCGATTTCCAGTGCATCGCACGGGTCGACAATCATCAGATTGGGCATGGCGCGAAAAATAGCCAGATCATCGGTGGCCTGGTGGCTCGGCCCGTAACCCGTGGTGAGGCCGGGCAAACCGCAGACGATTTTGACGTTAAGGTTTTCCTCGGCGATGGCCATGCAGATGAAATCGTAAGCACGGCGCGAAGCGAACACCGCGTAGGTGGTGGCGAAGGGTACGAAACCCTCACGCGCCATGCCCGCCGCAGCGCTCATCAGCAACTGTTCGGCCATGCCCATTTGATAGAAACGCTCCGGATGCGCCTTGGCGAAAATGTGCAGGTCGGTGTACTTGGACAGGTCCGCAGAGAGACCGACGATGTCCGCGCGCTGATCTGCCAGCGCCGCGAGCGCATGGCCGAACGGTGCCGAGCGGGTCGCCTGGCCCTCGGAGGCAATCGAGGCAATCATCGCCGAGGTGGTCAGGCGCTTTTTCACCGGCGCGCCAGTAGCAGTCGAAGGCGCAGTGTTGGCGGCATTGCTCATTGGTCTTTTCCTTCTTCAAGGTTGCTCAGTGCCAGGTCCCATTCGTGCTCTTCGACGCGAATGAAGTGGGTCTTTTCCCGGTTCTCCAGAAACGGCACGCCTTTGCCCATTTTCGTGTCGCAGATGATCACGCGCGGTTGCCCGCCGGGGTGATTGCGGGCGGCATCGAATGCAGCGACCAGGGCGTCGAGGTCATTGCCGTCGACGCGCTGGGTAAACCAGCCGAAGGCTTGCCAGCGATCGACAATGGGTTCGAACGAAAGAATCTCGCTGGAGTAACCGTCGGCCTGCTGGTTGTTGACGTCGACGATGGCGATCAGGTTGTCGAGCTTCCAGTGCGAAGCCGACATCACCGCTTCCCAGGTCGAGCCTTCATTGAGTTCGCCATCGGACAGCAGGTTGTAGACGAACGAGGCCGAGCCTTTGCGCTTGAGGCCCAGGCAGGCACCGACCGCGATACCCAGGCCCTGACCCAGCGAACCGCCGGTGATTTCCATCCCCGGGGTGTAGGCGGCCATGCCCGACATCGGCAGGCGGCTGTCATCCGAACCGTAGGTTTCCAGCTCGTCGAGCGGAATGATCTCGGCTTCGATCAGCGCTGCGTACAGCGCAATGGCGTAGTGGCCGATGGAGAGATAGAAGCGATCGCGCTGCTCCCATTCGGGATCTGCGGGGCGATGATTCATCGCATGAAAGTAAGACACCGCCAGCAGGTCAGCCGCGCCGAGGGCCTGGCCCACATAGCCCTGGCCCTGAACTTGGCCCATGCGCAATGCATGGCGGCGAATGTTGTGCGCGCGCTGGGTCAGGCTCAGCGATGCAGCGTGTGCAAGATTAGTCGTCATGATGAAACTCCGTTGACTCAACGATTGACCAAAGCGGCAGGAATACGCAGGACCAGGCTGGCGCCGAGGAACAGCACGCCGGTGATGAGGTACATGCCGATGGCGCTGGAACCGGTCAGGGTGGTGATCCAGCCGATCAGATAGGGCGAGCAGAACCCGGCGAGGTTGGCGAAGCTGTTGACCGCCGCGATGCCGGCCGCCGCAGACACCCCGCCAAGCAGCGTGGTGGGCAGCATCCAGAACAACGAGGTGGCGGAGAGAATGCCGGAGGCGGCCAGGCACAGGCTGAGGATCGACAAGGTCGGGTTGCCGCCCATCATTGCTGCCAGGCTCAAGCCGATCGCACCGGCGATCATGGGCACGATCAGGTGCCAGCGGCGCTCGCGATGTTTGTCGCCACTGCGGCCGACCAGGAGCATGGCGGCGATGGCGCACAGGTAAGGCAGGCTGGTCAGGAAACCGATGTGCAGCGGGTCGGAAACCCCTGCGTTACGCACCAGTGTCGGCAGCCAAAAGGTGATCGCGTATTGGCCCATCACCACACAGAAGTAGATCGCCGCCAGCAGCCACAAGCGCCGGTCGCGGATGAACTCGCCGACCGAGGCATGGGTGACCTTTTGCTGGTCGTCTTCGGCCAGCTCGCGAGTGATCAAGGCTTTTTCCTCGTCATTGAGCCAGGTTGCCTGATGCACGCCGTCCTTCAGATAACTCAGCACCAGCAGGCCGACGAGCACGGTGGGCACCGCTTCCAAAACGAACATCCACTGCCAGCCGGCCCAGCCGTGCACACCGGCAAAGTGGTTCATGATCCAGCCGGAGAGCGGGCCACCGACCATGCCTGACAGCGGAATGGCGATGAACCACAACACCGTCATGCGCGCCCGCCGATAGGACGGAAACCAATACGTCAGGTAGAGCAACAGGCCCGGCGCCAGCCCGGCTTCGGCAATCCCCAGCAGAAAGCGCAGGGCATAGAACTGCCAGGCGGTTTCGACGAAGGCGAACAGCGCCGAGACGATGCCCCAGGTGATCATGATCCGCGCAATCCACACTCGCGCGCCGACCTTGTGCAGGATGATGTTGCTGGGCACTTCGCAAAGGAAATAGCCGATGAAAAACACCCCGGCGCCCAGTCCGTAGACTGTTTCGCTGAGGGCCAGATCGTTCATCATTTGCAGCTTGGCGAAACCGACGTTGACCCGGTCCAGATAGGCGCACAGGTAGCACAGCATCAGGAACGGCATCAGGCGCCACGCCGTTTTGCGATAGGCAGAAGAACGCACGGTCGAAACCGCTTCGAGCGACAGGGTAGTCATGATGGTCTGATCTCTTGTTTTTATTGACCGCCAGGCCATCAGGCCCGGCTGCGTCATCGATCCAGAACCGCACGGGCCACGCAGGCCCGCCCAGAGTTACTCAGTGAATCAGCATGCCGCCGTTCACATCGAGGGTGATGCCGGTCAGATAAGCGGACAGGTCGCTGGCCAGAAACAGCGCGGCGTTGGCGACGTCCTGCGCTTGACCCAGGCGCCCCAGCGGAATGCCTTCGATGATGGCGTGGCGGCGTTCATCCTGCATCAGGCCGCCGGTGATGTCGGTGTGAATCAGGCCCGGGGCGATGGAGTTGACGCGGATGTTGTCCGGCCCCAATTCCCGCGCCATGGCCTTGCCCAGCCCCAGCACACCGGCCTTGGCCGCGCTGTAATGCGGGCCACCGAAGATGCCGCCGCCGCGCTGGGCAGACACCGACGACATGCAGACGATGCTGCCGGAAGACTGTTGGCGCATCAGCGGAATCACCGCCTGGGACATGAGCAAAGTACCGCGCAGGCTGACGTCCAGCACTTTGTCGTAGTCCGAAGGACGAATATCCAGAGTCTTCAGTGGCTGGGTGATACCGGCGTTGTTGACGAGGATATCGATGCGCCCGAAGTGCTCGATGATGGCGGCGACAGCTTGCTGAACCTGCGCTTCGTCGGCCACGTTGGCCGCCAGGCCCAGGTGACCTTCGCCCAGTGCTGCGGCGGCGTCACGTGCTGCGGATGCATCCAGATCGAGGATGACCACGCGAGCGCCGTGTTGCGCAAATGTACTGGCGGTAGCGCGGCCAATGCCACGGGCAGATGCGGCACCGGTAATGATTGCGACTTTGCCTTGAAGAAGCATGGAGGATTCCCTCGAATTGTTTTTATTGGGTCGGTGTGTAAGTAACCGATGACTCAGCTTGTCCTCCGGGGCGAGTGTGAGCAATAACGCGGAAGTCACTCAATGCTGAAAAAAATTCAGCACTCGTCAGGCCGTTTCGCAAATGCTTGAATGAAACCGGTCCGTACATCACAAGAAATCACCACGGAGTCCCCATGCGCTCAGACACTGAGGCATCGATCATCCTGCCACCGCTGAAAGCAATTCAGGCCTTCGAACAAACCGCGCGCTTCGGCAACGTCGCCAGAGCGGCGGAAGTGCTGGACCTGACACCCTCGGCAGTCAGCCATCAACTGGCGAAACTGGAAGGGATGATCGGCCGGCAATTATTCGTCCGTGCTGCCCGTGGCGTCTCGCTGACGCCGGTCGGCGAGCAATACCTCAAGGAAGTTTCCGGGATTTTGCACAGTCTCGCCGTTGCCACCGAACGTGCTGCCAGCGATGTCAGCCTCGATTGCCTGCGCTTGCACTCGTCGCCAAGCTTCGGCCTGCTCTGGCTGATGCCGCGCCTGGAAGCGTTTCGCGCCAGTCACCCGGACATACAGATCAATCTGTCGTGCTCCTATGAATCGCTGCACTTCAGTCGCGACAAGATCGACGTCGATATCCGCCATGGTCTGCCGAACTGGCCAAGCTATGAGGTGCGCACGGTCAGGAACGAGACGTTCGCGGTGCTGACCTCACCGAAACTGCTCGCGCAACGCCCGATACGCGGCGCGGCGGATCTGCTGGAGTGCGATCTGATTCTGTCGGAAGCCACCCTGCTCAAATGGCCGCAATGGTTTGCCCAGCACGGCTTGGCGCGTCCGGAACGGCCTTATGCATTGAGCTTCGATCGTTCCTACATGTCGCTGGAAGCGGCGAGTCATGGCTTGGGTTTCGCGCTGGAAAGCACATTGCTGGCGCAGAAGTATCTGGCCGCGGGCACGCTGGTTGAAGTCGCGCCTGAATCACTGAGTGCTGCGGTGGCGGCGCACCATTTGGTATTCCCCAAGGCGCATTCGAGCTTTCCACGGGTCAGGCGTTTTCTGGCGTGGATGGAGAGCGAGTTGGGGCACGAGTTCGCGTATTGAGTGGGGATCAATTCTTTCAAACTCTCTGAACCGCTCAAGGTCAATCCATTATCGGTCTTGATCATTCACGCAAGAACGCACTTTACCGCGCGCTGCCGATCCGCGAAAAACCAAAGGCTGAGCAGGCTGTTGTTTTCTGTGTTCATCGTTTCTTTAGAAGGGGCTGATTTATGGTCATCACATGTCTGGGATGGGGATCACTGATCTGTAAGCCGGGGAAGCGATGAGCACCCGCAGCCAGGCGCAGATTGCCGCGATCTTTGATCAGCTGTTGGCACTGCGAGAAAGCGTGGACATTCTTCAGCACGTGGAGAGCGCTAGCGTCGAGTCGCTGCGTGGCCATCAGACCGTGGACGCTCCCGAGTCGCTGGATCTGGTGTTTCAAAAGCTGCATGAAGACATCGCCAGCATGGAGGAAACCTTGGCGACGATTGCCGAGGCTACCGGGGATGTGTCGAAGTTGTGAGGCGCGCGCGGGGTGGCATGCAGAGATGATTTGCCTGGTCTGGCGTCTTCGCGAGCAGGCTCGCTCCCACAATGGATTTGTGAATCGACTGATTTCCGGGATCTGACGCAAAACCCTGTGGGAGCGAGCCTGCTCGCGAAAGCGCTGGGTCAGGCACTTACTCTGTTGGATGTGCCGACGCTATCGCGAGCAGGCTCGCTCCTACAACGGGGCTGGATCTCTCACCACGCGCAACGCATCCACCACCAGTGAAAACGCCGGCGACGGTTGGCGACGGCTGGGGTAGTAGAGGTGGAAGCCACCGAACGGTTCGCACCAGTCTTCCAGCACTCTGACCAAACGCCCTTCAGCCAGATGCGTACCGAACTCGTCTTCAGGCAGGTAGGCAATCCCTAACCCGTTCACAGCCGCGTCGGCGATGTGCACGGTGGAGTTGAACACCAGTTGGCCGTCGACCCGTACTTTCAGCTTTTTGCCCTCGCGCTCGAATTCCCACGCATCGACACCGTCGTAGGTCGGAAAGCGGATGTCAATGCAACGGTGCGCCGCCAGATCGCGCGGATGTTGCGGGGCGGGGTGCTGGGCGAAGTAGCTGGGCGAAGCGACCACGGCCATGCGCAGTGGCGGGCCGATCGGTACGGCGATCATGTCTTGGGCGACGGTATCGCTGAAACGCACGCCGGCATCGAAGCGGTCGGCCACGATGTCGCGGAAACCGTAGTTGATATCGAACTCGAGCTTGATGTCCGGATATTGCAGCAATAGTGGCGTCAGCTTGGGCAGCAGGGTGGTCTTGATGATGTTGTCGCCGCAGGTGATGCGCACCGTGCCAGCGGGCTTGTCGCGCAACTCGGTCAGGGCGTCCAGCTCGGCTTCAATTTCATCGAAACGGTGCCCGACGGTGTGCAACAGGCGTTCGCCGGCCGCGGTCAGTGACACGCTGCGCGTAGTGCGGGTCAGCAAGCGAATTTTCAGACGTGCCTCCAGCGCCGAGACTACCTGGCTCACCGCCGATTGCGTCACGCCCAGTTGCACCGCCGCGCGGGTGAAGCTGCCGCTGCGGGCAACCGTGACGAAGGCGAGCAGGTCGTTGAAATTGGGTTTGGCCATGGGCGCGCGCTCGGGTTTATTGATTAGCAGAGTTTATAACCGCATTAAGCACTCATTAGCTAATCAAAGTCTCGAGCGTGCGCAACAATACCTTCATCCCGGCCACGACTGGCTTCTCGATCAAGGACGCCCCCATGAAACGACTGTTCATACTGCTCGGGTTTCTCCTGAGTTCATTCACTGCATTCGGAGCTGACATGTCCCACGGTGCCGACAATTTCTTCAAAAGCGACAAGGTGACCGCGCAGAAGGTCAGCTTCAAAAATCAATATCAACTCACCGTGGTCGGCAACCTGTTTGTCCCTAAAGGACTCGACCCGGCAGCCCGCAGCGCGGCGATTATCGTTGGTCATCCGATGGGCGCGGTAAAGGAGCAGAGCGCCAATCTGTACGCACAGAAACTGGCGGAGCAGGGCTTTGTCACCTTGTCGCTGGATCTGTCGTTCTGGGGCGAAAGCGAGGGCGCGCCGCGCAATGCCGTGCTGCCGGACATGTATGCCGAAGACTTCAGCGCGGCCGTCGATTACCTCGGCACACGGCCATTCATCGACCGCGAGCGCATCGGCGTGTTGGGCATTTGCGGTAGTGGCAGCTTCGTGATCAGCGCGGCGAAAATCGACCCGCGCATGAAAGCCATCGCCACGGTCAGCATGTACGACATGGGCGCCGCCAACCGTGACGGCCTAAAGCATTCGCAAAGCCTTGAGCAGCGCAAGCAGATCATTGCGCAAGCGGCCGAGCAGCGTTACGCCGAGTTTACTGGCGGCAAGGTCGAATACACCGGCGGCACGGTGCTGGAACTGAAGGCCGACACCCATCCGATCCAGCGTGAATTCTTCGATTTCTACCGCACCCCGCGCGGCGAATTCACCCCGGCCAGCTCGACGCCGCAACAGACCACGCGCCCGACGCTGAGCAGCAACACCAAGTTCATGAACTTCTATCCATTCGTCGATATCGAGAGCATCTCGCCGCGCCCGATGTTGTTTATTGCCGGTGCCGATGCGCACTCCCGTGAGTTCAGCGAAGAGGCGTTCCGGTTGGCGGGGCAGCCGAAAGAACTGGTGATTGTGCCGAATGCCGGTCATGTCGATCTGTACGACCGGGCCGAGCTGATTCCTTTTGCCAAGCTGACGCAGTTCTTCAAGAGCAACCTGAAGTAACTTTCAACGCGACGGAGCAAAGCGATGCGGATTTTTGCCAACGGCTGGAAGGGATTCGTACTGATGGCATGGCTGCCCTTTGCTCTGTCTGCTGCTAACCCGGAGGAGATCACGATGTGGATGACCGTCGGAGAACACCGTTTTGCCATTGCTCTTGAGGACAACCCGAGTACGCGGCAATTGCTCACGCGATTGCCGCTGAGCCTGAACATGAGCGAGCTGCACAGCAACGAAAAATACGCCACCGTGCAGCCGCCCTTGCCCACGCAGCCCTATCGGCCGGGCACGATCCACAACGGCGATTTCCTTTTGTATGGCGACGATACGCTGGTGGTCTTCTATAAAACCTTCGATTCGTCTTACCGCTATTCGCGTCTTGGTCGCATCGACCGGCCGCAGGACTTGGCCGAGGCCTTGGGGCGCGGCGATGTGCGGTTGACGTTCACGCTGGATGAGTGAGGAGATTCATTGATGAACCAGAGATCGTTAAAGCAAGGGCGTCTTCTGCGCATCGTGGCCCTCGGCTGCGCGGTCCTCGCCAGTGCAGCCTGCGTTAATCCTCTCTGCGCCAATCCTTCCCGATCACCGGAGAAACCGATCATGCAAGAACAGCCTCTGACGCTTAAGCAACTGGCGATCGCCCCGATTGCCGCCAACGCTGCAATCGGCGACATGCCGCGTTTGCACGACGCACTCAATCGTGGTCTCGATGCCGGGCTGAGCATCAGCGAGACCAAGGAAATTCTGGTGCAGCTGTACGCCTACTCCGGGTTCCCGCGCAGCCTCAACGCCTTGTCGGTGCTGATGAAGGTTTTGCAGGAACGCGCTGCTCGGGGCATCGAAGACGTGCCGGGACGCGAGCCGGGTCCGGTTCCATCGGGATATGCGCTCACCGAGCTCGGCACCGACAATCAGACTCGTCTGGTCGGTGCGCCAGTGTCCGGCCCACTGTTCGAATTCGCCCCGGCGATCGATCAGTTCCTGAAAGTGCACTTGTTCGGCGACATCTTCGCCCGCGACAACCTGGCATGGACGGATCGGGAACTGGCGACGGTTGGCGCGCTGGCGGCAATGGCTGGGGTGGAATCGCAGCTGGAGTCACATTTGAAGATCAGTCTGAATGTGGGATTGACGGTTGAGCAGTTGCGGCAAGTGGCGCAGGAGTTGGAGGCGCGCGGGGATTTGCAGGCTGCTGAGCGGGTGGGCGCGGGGCTGGGGAAAATCCAGCGGTGAGGGCGGCTCGGATTCATTGCCGCCCTGTTAACGCAATTTCTACAGTGCGCGCTGGCGCCGACTCGCTCCCGGTGAGCTTCCCGTTATCCGCTTGAACGCACGACTGAACGCCGCTTGGGAGGTGTAGCCCAAGCGCTGCGCCACTTCTTCGATCGGCAGTCTTTCCAGTGTCAGCCACTGACTGGCCAAGCGCATGCGCAGTTCGGTGGCGTAGCGCAGCGGCGGGGTGCCGAGGGTGGTCTGGAAGCGTTCGGCGAAGACCGAGCGTGAGGTGTTGCACAGCGTTGCCAGCTCGGCGACGCTCCAGTCGCGCCCCGGTTGTTGGTGCAGGGCCAGCAAAGCTTTCGACAGACGAGGGTCGCGCAGGGCGGCGACGAGACCGGAGGCATTGCCGCAAGCGCATTCGACCCAGCCACGAACAATCATTGCCGCCACTACGTCGGCAAGGCGAGCGAGAATGCCGGCGAAGCCGATGCGCGCTGCGCTGACTTCGCGTTCCATGGTCGCAAGAATTGGCATAAGCCCCGGATAACGCTGGCCGCCGGCGTCGATCAGCATCAGTCCCGGCATCAGCCGACCGAGGCCCTGCAGGCTGCCGAGCTCGAACTCCATACAGCCACTGAAGAGCAGGGCGCTATCGGGCGAAACGGCGCTGTGACCGACCTGCACCGCGCAGACCGTATCGCCGAGTGGCGCGGCGACGGCGCTGTCAATGTCCTGCACTTCGGCGTTTGGGTGTGACAGCAACTGGTGCGCTGCACCATGGGCAATGAATACCGCATTGCCCGCCGCCAACTCGTAAAGGCTGCCGTCCTCCAGTCGCAACACCGTCGATCCAGCGGCAACGAAGTGGAAATACGCATGGCCCGATTTGTCGCTGAAACCCAGACCATACGGCGGACCGGCGTGGATCCGCCGATACTGCACGCCACGCAGACGCATGCTGCGCAGCAATTCAGTGATCAGGTCTGATGACAGTGAAAAGGAATCAGTGCTGCTCATGTTCGGGGTTTCGATCAAAAATTCAAGACTGCGCATCATAGATCATCCGGTTTGCCGCTAATAGACTGCCCTTTTGAAATGTCCGAGGGAGTCTTGAAATGAATGAACGTGTAGGTGATGGGCGAGCTGAAGTGGAGCCGATGGTTCCTGCGTGGATGGCGGTTTTCTCACTGGCGATGGGAGTGTTCGGTTTACTCACCGCAGAATATCTGCCGGCCAGCCTGCTGACGCCGATGGCGCTCGACCTTGGCGTCAGCGAAGCCCTGGCCGGGCAAGCAGTGACGGTGACCGCAGTGGTGGCGCTCTTTGCCGGATTGCTCGTACCTGGATTGACGCGCAGTCTTGATCGGCGGCTGGTCTTGCTCGGTTTCTCGGTACTGATGATCGCGTCGAATCTGCTGGTGGCGCTGTCGTCGAGCCTCGCAGTTTTGCTGATCATGCGCATCCTTTTGGGCATAGCTTTGGGCGGATTCTGGAGCATGGCGGCGGCCGTGGCGATGCGCCTGGTGCCGGCGGCGCTGCTGCCACGGGCGCTGTCGATTATCTTCAGCGGGATCGCCGTCGGGACCGTGGTCGCGGTGCCATTGGGCAGCTATCTCGGCGGCCAGTTTGGCTGGCGCAGTGCGTTTTTCGCAGCTGCGGCGGTGGGCGTGGTGACGCTGGTCTTTCAAATGTTCACGTTACCGAGTCTGGCGCCGCATCGTCCGTCACGCCTGCGTACGGTGCTTGAGGTGTTGCTGCGACCGGGCATTGCCATTGGCATGTTCGGCTGTGTATTGGTGCACACCGGCCACTTCGCGTTGTTCACCTATATCAGGCCATTTCTGGAAAGCACCACCGGAGTCGGCGCGCAGACGCTGGCGCTGATGCTGCTCGGTTTCGGCGTGGCGAACTTTGCCGGCACGCTGTTCGCTGGCTGGCTGTTGCAGCGCAATCCACGCGCAACACTGGTGCTAATGCCGGTGTTGGTGGGCGTTGCTGCTCTGGCGTTGGTCGGGTTACCGGCGTCGCTCACCGGGCAGGCGTTGCTTCTGGCTCTGTGGGGGATGGCCTTCGGTGGCGTGCCGGTGGCATGGTCGAACTGGGTGGCGCGATCGATACCCGATCAGGCCGAAAGCGCAGGCGGCATGGTCGTCGCATCGGTGCAGTCGGCGATTGCCGCAGGCGCCGCCGCCGGCGGTTCGGTGTTCAGTTTCAGCGGCATCAATGGCGTGTTTGTAGCAGCTGGAATTCTGATGTTGCTGGCCGCGCTGCTGATTGCCCTGAAGGTCAATGTCGATGTGCCGGAGCCGGGTTCGGCGCCGGTGGCACCGGTGCATTTGTGATTTGATCAATCCGCCTTACGCGTGGCGGCAATTTCCCAGATTTGCATGATCTGAGTGATAGCAGCATCAATGTTATCCAGCGCGGTGTTGTCTCTGGCGAGGATGGATATGCCCTGCAGGAAACTGTCGAATACCGTCGCCATCGCCGCCGCACTTGTGCCGCTGGCCAGCTCGTCGGCATTCACAGCGCGTTCGACGCAGGCTTGAATGCCGGCACGGGTGCGCTGCCTTGAGTGGGTCAGGGCTTGCGCCACATGGGCGGTTTCCGGGCTCGGTGCGCTCATGACGCCGAGGGTAACCATGCAGCCCTTGGGGTGTGTGTCGTCGCACTGCATGCGTGCCGACTGGCGCAAAGCGGTCTCGATCGCCTGGCGTGGTGGCAGGCTGTCGTCCCACAGGCACTCGGTGACTTGCGCATAGGTGGTTAAATAACGCTGCACGCATTCATCGAACAACGCTTCCTTGGAACCGAACGCGGCGTAGAAGCTAGGTGCAGAGATACCGCCACCCAGGCCTGCCTTCAATTGGGCCAGCGATGTCGCGTCGTAGCCGTGTTGCCAGAACAGTTGCAAAGCCTGATCGACGGCGTCGTCGCGATCAAACTGACGGGGGCGACCGGTTCTCGCCATGACCTGACTCCTCATTGATTTAATATAAAGACTAGTCGATACAGAAATTGTTGACAACGCTGCGCATGCACCCTCAGGATCTAGATCGATCGGTATTTAAATCTGAGTCGGTTTTTTCGAGGAGCTTCCAGTGACACCTTCAATCACGTTAACGGCTACGCCAAAAGGTCTGCCCATCGGCGCTTTGCTGGCGCTGGCCATGACTGGCTTCATCTGCATCGTCACCGAAACCCTGCCGGCGGGCCTGTTGCCGTTGATCAGTGAAGGCCTGGCGATTTCGCCGTCCATGGCCGGGCAAATGGTTACCGCGTACGCATTGGGTTCCGTACTGGCGGTGATCCCGATGACCATCGCCACCCGGGGCTGGCGGCGCCGCAACGTGCTGCTGCTGACGATTGTCGGTTTCCTGCTGTTCAATTCGATTACCGCGCTGTCGTCGCATTACGGCGTGACGCTGGTCGCGCGGTTCTTCGCCGGGGTTGCGGCGGGTCTGGCATGGAGTCTGCTGGCCGGCTATGCGCGACGCATGGTTGAGCCCGAACAGCAGGGCAAGGCGTTGGCGCTGGCGATGGTCGGCACACCGATTGCGCTGTCGCTGGGCGTGCCTCTGGGTACGTGGCTCGGTGGGCTGGTCGGTTGGCGCACTACATTCGGTCTGATGTCGGCGCTGACCTTGGTACTGATCGTCTGGGTACTGGTGAAAGTGCCCGACTACCCGCCGCAGCCGGCCCATCAACGCCTATCGCTGAGCAAAGTCCTGACTACCCCGGGCGTGCGTCCTGTGCTAGCAGTGGTGATCAGTTGGATGCTGGCGCACAACATTCTCTACACCTATATCGCTCCGTTCGTGGCGCCGGCGGGCATGGCCGAGCGGGTGGATGTGGTGTTGTTGAGCTTCGGCATCGCCGCTCTGGTCGGGATATGGCTGACGGCGAAGCTGGTCGAGCCGCTGCTGCGTTCGACGGTTCTGCTGAGTTTGGCGACCTTTGCCGCCGTCTGCGTGGCGCTGGGATTTGGCGGAGGCAGCCCAGAGGTGATTTATCTCGGCGTGGCGGCATGGGGTTTAACCTTTGGCGGCGCGGCGACGCTGTTGCAAACGGCGCTGGCTGATGCGGCGGGCGACGGAGCGGATGTCGCCTTGTCGTTGAACGTAGTGGCGTGGAACAGCGCGATCGCTGGCAGCGGTGTCGTCGGCGGCGTGCTGCTCGATCAGTGGGGCGTTACCTCATTTCCGTGGGCCATGCTGGCACTGGTCGCTATCGCCTTCGCCATTGCCTGGGGTGCCCGGGCCCACGGTTTCAAGTCGGGCCCGCGCTCTGTAGAAGCTTCGGTGGTGGCGGGGCATTGAACCCCGCCAGCAGTTTCTTCAACCGCGCTTCGGCAGTTTCCAGTTAGGCCGGATGAAATGGCAGGTGTAGCCGTTCGGAATCCGCTCCAGGTAATCCTGATGCTCGGGTTCCGCTTCCCAGAACGGGTCGGCCGGTTCTATTTCCGTAACCACTCGGCCCGGCCACAACTTCGATGCGTCTACATCGGCGGCGGTGTCTTCAGCGACGGCACGCTGCTCGTCGTTGAGGTAGTAGATCGCCGAGCGGTAGCTCGGGCCAAGATCGTTGCCCTGACGGTTAGGCGTGCTCGGGTCGTGGATCTGGAAGAAGAACTCAAGGATCTGCCGGTAGCTGATCACGGCCGGATCAAACTCGATTTCGATGGCTTCGGCGTGGTTGCCTTGGTTGCGATAGGTCGCATTCGGCACATCGCCGCCGGTATAGCCGACGCGGGTTTTCAGCACACCCGGATAGCGGCGCAACAGATCCTGCATGCCCCAGAAGCAGCCGCCGGCGAGAATGGCAGTTTCGGTTTGAGTGGTCATGGTGTGTGCTTCCTCTCGAGACGATGGGGGGATACCCACTGTTATGAGGGCGGGTTGAGAGAATCCAAGGTCACGCTCATGAGAATCGACCACTGGCCTGCTGATCAAGCGACATGCAGGCGACTGCGATTTTCATCAGATCGTATTCAACCAAAGCCAAAGAACGAACGCAGCTTGCTCGGTGACTTGCGCTCGTAGAACGGTTTGGTCTCCCTGAGGAAGTAATCACTCAGCCCGGCTTGTCCCGTCAGCACGCGGCAAAAATCAACCGGCCCGCCATCAGGGGCTGTGTCCGCAGCGACATTGCCGGCTTCGCGCATGACCTGTTCGATATCGCCATCCGCTTCGATGCCGACGATCAAGTGCGGTTTTTCATCAACCGAGGGGTCGTGCATCAGCGCCAGGAACGCGCGTTTCACATTGGCGTGTTTGGCCAGCAGTTGCGAGAGCGAATGGACCATCGTCGATGGGTAGTCCGAAGGCTGTCCAAGCAAGACGTTGGTTTCTTTTTCAACGGTACGCTGCGTGGCGGGCCGGCCGATTTCGCCTGAGAGCAGCCGTTGCACTTCATCCGGAAGGAATTCCTTGCCGTACGGCGACTTCGGATTCAGAAAGAGCAGCGCGCCCAGCGTGATTTCGAACAATGATCGTGCCGGTATCTCCACATAGCTCTGTTCGCTGTCGATGGATTGTTGCAGCGTCGGCAGCGAGGAGAAGAACGGAATGACAGGCGTGCCATCGGGCTTCTGCCAATGGGCGATGCTGATGTTGCTGCCGGCTTCGAGATTGACATGACCTTGCGCCGCACCGGCGGTGCCGAGGATGTAGACGGTCGATTCCAGGAGGGTGCGATAGAACTCAGGGCGATGCGCGGGTTCGTCCGCGGCCAGTCGGAGCGATGTTTCCAGAGGGTTTTCTTGGGAAGTATCCATGAGGTCAGTCCGTTATTTTCAATGGAGAGCGATGATTATCTGGTCGGTCCGAGGAGACGTGCTGTCACGATGATACTCGTCCAGAGATTCGAATCCTGCGTCGTTCTAACCAACACCACAAAGCCAACTGTGGGAGCGAGCCTGCTCGCGAAGGCGTCGTGTCAGTTGAAATAACTCACGGCTGATACACCGCTTTCGCGAGCAGGCTCGCTCCCACATTTGAATTTCGCGTTGGGTCTTATAGCAAACTCCACGAAACCCCAACATAAACCCCCATCCCTTCACCCGGGGTCGACCGCGCGGCGTCCACTCCCTTGTCGTCATACCCCGGCGTGACCGTTGCCGCATAACGCTTGCCGGTCAGGTTGCGCATGTCGACCCAGCCTTGCCAGTCGCCCTTCGGCGCGTTGTAGCCCAGGGTGGCGCCGAACAGGGCGTAAGGGTCGGCGTAGTAGCTGTTGGCGTAGTCCACGGCAACTTTGGAGACCAGTTGCGTGTTCACGGCGGCGAAGAAGCCCTGCGGCCAGTCGTAACGCAGTTCGCCCTGGTAATAATGCATCGGCAGGCCCGGCAAGCGGTTGTCGCCGAAGCGTTCGTCGTCGCGGTAGTGGAAGTCGCTGAAGGTGTAGGCCTGGCGCAAGCTCAACTGGCGGCCGTCGGCGGCGGTCCAGAGTTTGCTGTTGAGGCTGGCCTCGATGCCCTGGTGCACGGTCGGGCTGGCGTTGAGTTCGTAGGGCGTGACGGCGTTGGCGTCCGGCAGTACCGAGAGCAGTTCGTGACGAACTTGCGCGTAGTACCAGGCCAGGCTCCATTCGCCCAGTTTGCTGTCGCCACGGCCACCGAGTTCCAGAGTGGTTGCGGTCTGGTTTTGCAGTTCGACTGGGTCGCGCTGGGTGCCGGTGGCGGCGCCGTTGCCGGCAGGGAAGCGCACGTTGGAGCTGTAGATCAGCGACCACGGGTGCGGTGCTTCGACGGAGCGGCTGAGGTTGCCGAACACTTGCACGTCCGGGGTGATCTGATAGCGCAGGCCGATGCGCGGTGCATAGTCCCAGTCGCTGAGACTGGTTTTGCCGCCGCCCTGCGGATAGGTCACGGCGCTTTCGCGGCGGGTGTAGATCGCGGCGAGGCCGGAGGTCAGCCACAGGTCGTCGGCAATTTCCAGGTCATTGCCGAAATGCAGAACGGTGTCCGAACCCTGATAAGTGAAGTTGCGCATCCGCGTGCCCGGGGCGTAGCTGGCGGTGTTGCCACTCGGGATGCGCACGAACTCGCTGGCGCCATCGTTGGGCAGGTGCTTGGTCACGCGCAGGCCGACGTTGCTGCGGCTTTCCATCCCGAACAAAGTGTCGCGGCGTTTGTAGTCGAAGGTGCCGCTGACGTCGGTATAAGCCACCTTCAGCCGGTTCGGGCCTTCGCGCAGATCCATCGGGTAGTCGTGGTAGGCGAGGCCGGTCTGGATGCTCGAATCGTCATCGAGGTAGAACGTGGTCTTGTTGCCGATGAACGTACTGCCGGGCTGCTTGCGGCTGTCATCGCGGGCCACATACGCCGGGTTGGCTGCCCGTGGGCTGTGTTCGATGGAATGCTTGGTCACGCGACCGGCGAGGTCGTTGTCGGTTTCGCGATAGCGGAAGTAGAAGCGGGTTTCCAGATTCGGGTTGAAGCGATAGCCGAAGTTGGCGACCAGGCCTTTGCTCTCGCTGGCGGTGTGGTCCTGATAGCCGTCGGCGTTGGCATCGGTCAGGGACACGTAGTAATCGAAATCTCCCAGCACTTGCCCGGAGCTGACCTGGCGCTGCTGATAGCCATGGCTGCCGGTGGCGTAGCGCACGTGCAGCTTTGGCGCGGCGTAACCGGTGTGGCTGACGTAATCGATAGCGCCGCCCAGTGCCAGCGCGCCGCGATCGAAGCCGTTGGCGCCGCGCAGCACTTCGACATGGTCGACCCAAAACGGCTCGAGCAATTCATACGGTGTGCCGCCGGGGCCGGTCAGGGGCAAGCCATCCAGCATCGTGTAGAGCCCCGAAGCGTGGGCGCCGGGTGCGCGGTTGATGCCTGAACCACGGATGGAAATCTTCACGCCTTCGTTGCCCGCCGACTGTGCATACACCCCCGGCTGATAGGCCAGCACATCCTGATTGCTGGCAACGCGGCCCTGCAACGGCTGGCGCATGTCGACCACGTTGGTGCCGCCGGGAATCTGCTCAAGGCGTTCCCGCGCTTCTTCGACCGCTGCATCGCTGCCACTGCGCTCATCTGCCGAAATCAGCACTTGCCCCAGCTCCAGACCTTGGGTCTCGGCCATCGCCGGGCAGGCCAGGGCCAGACCGAGCAGGGCAGTGGGCAATGATTTGGACGACGGCATCGAAAAAACTCCAGCAAACAGGGGATCGGGCAATGAACAGTGCGACGTCGGAACAACCTCAGGAAACACATGGCGACAGGGCTTTTTTGCCCGGCAATGGCAAACAACCGGGCGTGAACTAACCTCACGGATCAGGCCCTTCGGGTCAATAAACAAATTCAGCGGGCTGTTGAAGCGCGAGGACAGGTTCATGGCGAAAGACAAGAAGAAACCTGCAAAGGCAATCGAACGTCCGCGCTTGAAAAACAAGGACTATCTCGAACAGCTGCGCAAGCTCCACGTTGAGCTGGTCAAGCTGCAGGAGTGGGTCATCGCCAAAGGTGTCAAGGTTTGTATTGTTTTCGAAGGGCGCGACGGTGCGGGCAAGGGCGGGGTGATCAAGGCGATCACGGAGCGCGTCAGCCCACGGGTGTTCCGCGTGATGGCATTACCGGCGCCAACCGATCGAGAAAAAAGTCAGATGCATGTACAGCGCTATCTGCCGCATCTGCCGGCGGGCGGCGAGGTGGTGATTTTCGACCGCAGTTGGTACAACCGCGCCGGTGTCGAACGGGTCATGGGTTTTTGTACGGAGGAGCAGGCCGACAAGTTTCTCAAGTCGATTCCTTGGGTGGAGAACGCCATCGTTGATTCGGGGGTGATCCTGCTCAAGTACTGGCTTGAGGTCAGTCCGGAGGAACAGACCCGCCGGCTCGAAGCGCGAATCAATGACGGGCGCAAGATCTGGAAACTGACACCCATGGATCTGAAGTCCTACAGCCGCTGGTATGACTACTCACGGGCGCGGGACGAGATGTTCAAGCACACCGACACCGATTGGGCGCCGTGGAGGGTTGCCGACTCGAATGACAAACGTCGTGCGCGGCTGAACATCATCACTGATCTGCTCAGTCGCATCCCCTATGAAGAGGTGAAGCGCGACAAGGTCGAGTTGCCGAAACGGCAGAAGCCGGGCAAGTATCGGGAGCCGGATTATGCGTACAAGCGGGTGGCGGAGCGGTTTTGACATTTGCGGTTTTTTTTGGGCGTGGCGGCCTTTGGGCCGACCAGGCTCTTGGGGTTTTGGGTGTATATCCGTTTTTTCGGGTGTTGCGGCTGGCGGTTCCGCTCTTACAGCGGGTCACTTTTGCAGACGCCCAAAAGTAACCAAAACGCTTTGCTCCTGCGTTCGGCCCTCGCAGGCTCGGGTTCCTTCGCTGCGGGATCGATCCTGGCGCAGCGGCTCCGGTTTGCTTCGCTGCACCTACACTCGCTGTGTACGACTGCGTCGTACGGTCGCTGCGCTCCCACGCCCGGATCAATCCCTCCACTCAGCCTTCCGACGTCGCTGGTGGATCAAGATCAAAAGCGGTACTCGAGCTTGCGCTCATTGTTGAGTGGTGCGGCTTCGCCGCGGGCAGCTGCGCTGCTTTGCGTTTGCTTTGTAGGCGAGCCTGCTCGCGAAGGCGGCCTGACAGCCGACCTGTTCTTGAGGTGGTACGCGATCCAACTGTAGGAGCTGCCGAAGGCTGCGATCTTTTGATTTTGCTTTTCTGTGGGAGTGAGCCTGCTCGCGAAGGCGGCCTGACAGCCGACCTGTTCTTGAGGTGGTACGCGATCCAACTGTAGGAGCTGCCGAAGGCTGCGATCTTTTGATTTTGCTTTTCTATGGGAGTGAGCCTGCTCGCGATGACGGAGGAACATTCAAATTTAATTTGACAGATATACCGCTATCGCGAGCAGGCTCACTCCCACAAGGTTTTGCGCATCAACCGTCCATCCGTCGTCTGCCCTGAACCTCTCTCGCGCTGATTTTTCTACCGGGTAAGTCCCTCAGGAGATACCGGTATGTTCGATCAGCAAAAGAAGGCATCACTGGCGGCATGGCGCAAGATGGCAGAGCAGGCCGAGGGCGATCTGGATCCGGAACAGCAATATGACGAGCTGCTCAAGGCTGCGGATCAGATGGAGGAGCAAGGCCTGATCACCAGTGCCGAATGGCGCCAGTTGGTGCGTGACGCCGGCAACGTTTTCACCTTGAACCAAGAACAGCCACAGCGCTGACAGCTGTCATCGGAGGACGTCCCATGCTCAGTTATCTGTTTATCGGCGCCAACGACGTCGAGCGTTCGGCAGCTTTTTACAAGGCGATCCTGACGCCGCTGGGCTACCGGCATGATCGCGAAGAACACTACTGTTTTTACCTGCCCGATTGCATCGACAAGTCCAACGGCCCCGGCAGTGTGCACATCTCGCAACCGTTCAATGGTGAGCCGGCGACACCCGGCAACGGCATGATGCCGGCATTTCGCGCCGACTCGCGGCACCAGGTCGATCAGGTGCACAAGGCCGGGCTCGACAGTGGCGGCAGCAATGAAGGACCGCCGGGCACGCGCGAAGCCTATACGCCGGACTTTTACGTGGCCTATCTGCGCGACCCCGAAGGCAACAAGCTGGCTGTGTTCTACAGCGGCTGATGGATGGAGCCTGTTGATTCGGCCCTGATGGCCGCCCGCGCCCAGTTCGCGATCACGATCAGCTTTCATATCGTGCTGGCGGCGTTCAGCATCGGTCTGGCGAATTTCCTCATGGTGCTGGAAGCGTTGTGGTTGAAAACCGGGCGCCAGGTTTATCTGGATGTTTATCGTTACTGGCTCAAGGTATTCGCGCTCAACGTTGCAGTGGGCACGGCGTCGGGATTGATTCTGGAGTATCAGTTCGGCCTCAACTGGTCGCGGCTGTCGGTGCAGGCCGGTGATGTCCTCGGTCCGCTGATGTTCTATGAAGTGATGGCGGCGTTTTTCATCGAAGCGGGTTTCCTTGGCATCATGCTGTTCGGCTTGAAGAAAGTCGGCCCGCATCTGCACTTTTTTGCCACCTGCGCTGTGGCGGTGGGCTCGCTGATCAGCGCGTTCTGGATTCTTTCCGCCAATTCGTGGATGCAGACTCCGGCCGGCTATTCGATTGGCGCTGAAGGGCGGTTCCTTGCCGAGGACTGGTGGGCAATCATCTTCAATCCTTCGTTTCCCTATCGCCTGGCGCATATGCTACTTGCCGTGCTCATCGGCAGCGCGACGCTGATTGCCGGGATCAGTGCCTGGCAATTGCGCAAGGCCCCGGAAAACCCGCGTGCTCGCCTGCAATTCTCCATGGGGCTATGGGTGATTGCGCTGCTGATGCCGGTGCAGATTGTCGTCGGGGACCTGCATGGCCGGCACAGTTTGCACGCCCAGCCGCAGAAAGTGGCGGCCATCGAAGGCTCATGGACGCGCCCGGCCCAAGGGGCAGGGGAGCCACTGCGGCTGTTCGCATGGCCGGATATGCAAGAGCGCCGCAACCACTGGGAGGTGGCGATTCCGCGCATTGGTTCCCTCTACCTGCAGCATGACCTGACCAGCACAATCGCTGCGCTTGATGAGTTCCCGGCTGAGGACATCCCGCCCGTGGCGCCGGTGTTTTTCGCGTTCCGGCTGATGGTCGGGCTGGGGCTGCTGATGCTTGGGCAGGGTGTGGTCAGCCTGATCCTGCGCCGACGTAATCGCCTGTACACGGCGCGGCTCTGGCTGGGCGCGTGCGTGCTGCTGGCACCGGCCGGGTTTCTGGCAATGCTCAGCGGCTGGGTTGTCACCGAAGTGGGGCGACAGCCGTTTACGGTTTACGGATTGATGCGCACGGCGGACAGTCTGTCATCGGTGTCCAGGGCTCAAGTCGTCGGGTCGACGTGGCTGATTCTGCTGTTTTATCTGCTGATCTTCGGCATCGGTCTGTGGGTGTTGCTGCGCCTGTTGCGCGAGCCGCCGCAGCAGGATCAACCCGGGCCGCAGCCCACCCTTGCCGACGAAACCGGGCACTGAGGAATCGCAGACATGGACACGGACTGGCTGACCCTGTTGTGCGCCGCCGCACTGGCGTTCTCGGTCATGAACTACGTGGTGCTCGACGGCACCGATCTGGGCGTCGGCATGCTCATGGGCCTCACGGCTTGCAGCAAGCAGCGCAGGGTGATGGCGGTGTCGATTCTGCCGGTATGGGACGCCAACGAAACCTGGCTAGTGCTCGGCGGCGGCGGGCTGCTGGCGTTGTTTCCGCTGGCGTATGCGATCTTGCTGCCGGCCTTGTACGTGCCTTTTATCGTGATGTTCCTCGCCTTGATCGCGCGGTCCATGGCGCTGGAGTTTCGCGATTACGCACCGAACGAACGACGCAAGCGCATCGTCGACGGCGTGCTGGCGCTGGCTTCCCTGCTGACCGGATTGGTCCAAGGCATGGTGCTCGGCACTCTCGTGCAAGGCGTTGCGCATCAGGGCGGTCAGTACATTGGCGATGGCCGCGACTGGCTGAATCCTTTCCCGGTATTTTGCGGTTTGGTGCTGGTGCTCGGTTACGTCTGGCTGGGGACGTGCTGGTTGTACTGGCGGACCCTGGATGAATTGCAGCAGCACTCGGCCCGCCAGGCCCGCGTCTTGGCGCTGGTCGTCGTGGCGTTATTGCTGGTGCTGATCGCATGGACGGCGACGTTGCAGCCGCAATATGCCCGGCGGCTTGCCGAAATTCGGCTGTGGCTGGCGGCAGGGCTGATCCTCAGCGCTCTAGGATGGGTGTTCAGCAAAGGTTTTCACGGGCGCTTTGACTGCGTGCCGTTGTTCGCCGCATTGGGCGTTTTCGTGCTGGCTTTCGCGGTGATGCTGGTCGCGCTATTTCCCTTCATCATTCCGCCGTATCTGACCTTGAGCGAAGCAGCCTCAAGCCCGAACAGCCAGATCTTCATGCTGGTCGGATTCGCCGTGCTGATCCCCATCACCCTGGCCTACAACACGTTTGGTTTCCGCGTGTTCAGCGGCAAAGTGCGCGTTGCCAGCGATGGCTGATATTCACGTCACCCGACCTTTTTTGCTCACCAGCGACAGTCGCGAAGCCCGTAGCAGATCAGCAAAAGCCGCCTTGTCGATCGGTCGACTCATGAAATAACCCTGCACCTCGTTGCATTGATCCTTGCCGAGAATCGCCAGTTGCTCCTCGGTCTCGACGCCTTCGGCC
Source organism: Pseudomonas sp. LW8 (assembly GCF_041956865.1). Taxonomy (NCBI): domain Bacteria; kingdom Pseudomonadati; phylum Pseudomonadota; class Gammaproteobacteria; order Pseudomonadales; family Pseudomonadaceae; genus Pseudomonas; species Pseudomonas sp. LW8. The sequence continues at coordinate 2,379,583 of NZ_CP168138.1, forward strand.
GTCACCGTCAGCCCCATGGCTTTGCCCAGACCGATGATCGCCTGCACCACGGCACGGTCGTTGGCGCCGCTGCTGATCGAGGCGATAAAGCGTTTGTCGATCTTGATCCCGTCGAATGGATAGGCGCGTAGGTAACCGAGCGACGAATAACCGGTGCCGAAGTCGTCCATATTAAGGCGTACGCCGAGCTCCTTGAGCTGATTCATGGTGGTCAGCGCGCCGTCGGTGTCATTGAGCATCACGTTCTCGGTGATCTCCAGCTCCAGACGGCTGGCCGGGAAACGCGTATCCACCAGCACTTCACGAACATCCTCGACGACATCGCTGAGGGCGAACTGCGCAGGCGAGAGGTTGACCGACAGCAGAATGTCATGGGGCCATTCCAGCGCGGTTTCGCAGGCTTCGCGCAGCACCCAGCGGCCCAGCGGGACGATCAGGTCGGTCTGCTCGGCCAGCGGAATGAACACGTCCGGTCCGAGCAACCCTTGGGTCGGATGCTGCCAGCGCACCAGCGCTTCGACTGAAACGATGTGTTTGCCGTCGACCTTGTAGCGCGGCTGATAGTGCAGGACAAATTCGTTGTGCTTGAGCGCATGGCGCAAGTCATCTTCCATTTGCCGGCGCGTCTGGATCTGGTCGCTCATGTGCGCTTCGAAGAAGCACCAGGTGTTCTTGCCGTCGGATTTGGCCTGATATAGCGCGATGTCGGCGTAGCGGATCAGATCGCTGGCGGCAAAACCGTGTCGACGACTCAGGGCGATGCCGATGCTGGCGCCGATGTGCAGCGGATGTTGTTCGTAATTGATCGGTTGATGCAGGCTGCCGATCAGCCGTGTGCAGAATTTGTCGATCTCGTTATGGCTGTCCATGCCGTTGAGCACCACGACGAATTCATCACCACCGAGACGGGCGACGATGTCGTGCTCGCGGGTGCATTCGCGCAGGCGCGTGGCGACTTCCTGGAGAACCGCGTCACCGGCAGGATGGCCGAGGGAATCGTTGATCGGCTTGAAGTTGTCCAGATCGATCATCAGCAGCGACAGCGGTGGCGCGTGTTCCTTCAATACCAGGACGTCGTCGAGATAACGCGCCAGTTTGTTGCGGTTGGGCAGGCCGGTCAGGGCGTCATGCATCGACAGGTGCTGGATCTGCGCATGGGCGGCGACTTCGTCGGTGATATCGCTGGCAGTACCGCGATAGCCGACGACGCTGTTCTTGTCGAAAATCGGCCGCGCCGAGAGCCGACAGTGGCGTGGCTGCCCGGAGTGATCGCGATAAGTGCAGCGCAAATCGCTGGCGCTGTTTTCTTCGCTGAGTTTGCGCAGCCACAGCTCCAGTGGTGTGGTGTCGCAAGACAGTAATTCGCCGATGTCCTGGCCCAGCCACAGGGCTTGCGGGTAACCGGTGACTTCGCTGAAGCGCGCCGACAGATAGGTCAGCGCCAACTGATCATCAACTTCCCAGATCCAGTCCGACGCCGCTTCGGCCACGGCGCGAAAGCGTTCTTCACTGGCTTCGAGGGCATGATTGGCTTTCTCGAGTGCCTGATTCGAGGCCTGCATGGCATGAATGCTGTTGTCGACGTATTGCGATGAGCGCAATGCATGGCGGAAAAAATAGGCGGTGAGCAGCATCAGCACCAGAAACGTCGCGCCGAGCGGCGGCACCAGCGTCCACAGCAATTGCTGACCGGGTCGCTGCAGGTCGGCGACCAGACTGTAGCCGGTGCTGTCGAGGGGCACGCTTGGATGGCCTTTCTCAATGGTTTCATCCGGGACCAGGGTCAGGTTCGTCAGGCCATAACCGCTGCCGATCTTGCGCAGTTTGGTCGGGGTCAGCTTGTCGACGAACACCAGCACCGAGGTGTTTCTCAATTCATCCAGCGGGCGCTCGTCATTGGGAATGATCGCGGCAGCGGTGATCAGCGCCGGCCAGCCTTCGAACAATGAATAACTGCTGATCGGCTTGGTCAGATCAGGCTGGCTCAGCACCTGCTCGACCAGCGCCGAGGCGGACGCTTGCAGTACGCTGGATACGTCGGTTTCAACCATCTGCCCGCGAATCACCGCGTACTTGGTGCGATTGCGATCAAGGACGAACACGCCGTCGTAGCCGTCGCTGGTGAACAGCGTCTTGCCCATGTTCTGTTCGGTGTAGGCCCAATTGACGTCGATCGGCCCGCTCAAGGCCTCATAGGCGCGGGTCCAGTAGGCATAACTGGTGATGTAGTTTTTCGACGCGGTGATGCGGTTTTCCACGGCGCGCACGGAATAGAACTGGTTCTGTTCCAGATCTTTCGCATCCAGGGTATTGGCGATGCCAAGCAAGGTGCTGATCGCGGCGATGACACCCGCAACAAACAGTGCGCCAACGGCGATGGCCAGGCGCCGGGTCACGGCGCGTTGCGGGGTGGGGATTGGCTGCGCAGGGAGAATAACGGCCATGTGCTCGTCCTTGATCCGGTGTCTTCTGAATCTAGAACAATGGCGAGCGCACAATGTTCAGATTGTTGTTATTGGTATCGCCTGGATTTTTTCAAAGTGTAGCGAATCCGTTGGAATTTCCAGAACCGCCGGCCAGCGGCGAATCCCGAAAGGGCGAGACTTCCCGCACAAAAACCGGATAATGGCCGCCATTCGTTTAGCCGTATTCTGGTAATCCCGCATGGAAATCAAGGTCAACTTTCTCGACAACCTTCGACTTGAAGCCAAGTTCGACGACTTCACGGTGATCGCCGATCAGCCCATCCGCTACAAGGGCGATGGCTCGGCACCGGGGCCGTTCGACTACTTCCTGGCGTCGTCGGCCTTGTGCGCGGCTTACTTCGTCAAGCTGTACTGCGACACGCGCAACATCCCGACAGAGAACATTCGCCTGTCGCAGAACAACATCGTCGACCCGGAAAACCGCTACAACCAGATCTTCAAGATTCAGGTCGAATTGCCCGCCGACATCTCGGACAAGGATCGCCAGGGCATCCTCCGTTCCATCGACCGTTGCACCGTGAAGAAAGTGGTGCAGACCGGCCCCGAGTTCATCATCGAAGAAGTCGACAACCTCGACGCCGATGCCCAGGCCTTGTTGATGCCGCAGTCCGATTCCCAGGCAGGCACCTACATCGCCGGCAAGGACCTGCCGCTGGAACAGACCATTGCCAACATGTCGAAGATCCTCGCCGACCTCGGCATGAAGATCGAAATCGCCTCGTGGCGCAACATCGTGCCCAACGTCTGGTCGCTGCACATTCGCGATGCGCATTCGCCGATGTGCTTCACCAACGGCAAGGGCGCGACCAAGGAAGGCGCACTGGCGTCGGCGCTGGGCGAGTTCATCGAGCGCCTCAATTGCAACTTCTTCTATAACGACCAGTTCTGGGGCGAAGACATCGCCAATGCCGAATTCGTCCATTATCCGGACGAGAAGTGGTTCAAGCCGGGTCCGAAAGACGAATTGCCAAGCGAGATTCTCGACGACTACACCCTTGGCATTTACAACCGCGACGGCGAACTGCGCGGCTCGCACCTGTACGACACCAACTCCGGCAACACGCAGCGCGGCATCTGCTCGCTGCCGTTCGTGCGCCAGTCGGACGGTGAAGTGGTGTACTTCCCGTCGAACCTGATCGAAAACCTCTACCTGAGCAACGGCATGAGCGCCGGCAACACCTTGGCCGAAGCGCAGGTGCAGTGCCTTTCGGAAATTTTCGAGCGCGCAGTCAAACGCGAAATTCTCGAAGGCGAAATGGCCCTGCCGGATGTACCGCAAGAGGTACTGGAAAAATACCCGAGCATCCTCGCCGGCATCAAAGGCCTTGAAGAGCAGGGCTTCCCTGTGCTGGTCAAGGACGCCTCGCTGGGCGGTGAATTCCCGGTGATGTGCGTGACCCTGATGAATCCGCGCACTGGCGGCGTCTTCGCTTCCTTCGGCGCGCACCCGAGCCTGGAAGTCGCGCTGGAACGCAGCCTGACCGAACTGCTCCAGGGCCGCAGCTTCGAAGGCCTCAATGACTTGCCGCAGCCGACGTTCTCGGGGCAGGCAGTGACCGAACCGAACAACTTTGTGGAGCACTTCATCGATTCCAGCGGTGTGGTGTCGTGGCGCTTCTTCAGCGCCAAACCAGATTTCGAATTCGTCGAATGGGACTTCTCAGGCCAAGGCGAAAACTCCAACGCCGAAGAAGCCGCGACCCTGTTCGGCATCCTCGAAGACATGGGCAAGGAAGTCTACATGGCGGTCTACGAGCACATCGGCGCCAAGGCCTGCCGCATCCTCGTGCCGGATTACTCGGAGATCTACCCGATCGAAGACCTGATCTGGGACAACACCAACAAAGCCCTGCAATTCCGTGCCGACATCCTCAATCTGCACAACCTCAGCAAGGTTGGCCTGCGCAATCTGGTCCAAGGCCTGGAACGCAGCGAGCAGGATGACTACACCGATATCACCACGCTGATCGGCATTGAGTTCGATGACAACACGCCGTGGGGCAAGCTGACGATTCTGGAACTGCGCCTGCTGATCTACCTCGCGCTGCAGAAGTTTGACGAGGCGAAGGATCTGGTTGAGGCGTTCCTGCAATACAACGACAACACCGTAGAGCGCGGCTTGTTCTATCAGGCAGTGAATGTGGTGCTGGAGATGGAGCTGGACGAGGATCTCGAGCTGGAAGACTACGAGGCCAACTTCCGTCGGATGTTTGGTGACGAGCGTATGGATGCTGCGATTGGTTCGGTGAATGGCAGTGTGCGTTTTTACGGTTTGACGCCAACGAGCATGAAGCTGGAAGGGCTGGATCGGCATTTGCGCTTGATCGAAAGCTATAAAAAGCTGCATGCGGCGCGGGCTGGTGTGGCGGCTTTGTCGCGTTGAAGAGCTGGCTCAGAACGTTTCGCTTTCGGCTTGAGTGTGGCTGCGTGGCTTGAACCGCAGCCCCTCACCCCAGCCCTCTCCCGAGGGAGAGGGAGCCGATTTTCAAGCTTTTCAGAATTTGTGTTCGACTCGGTTTCCCAGGTCGGCCTATTTCCACCAGACACCTCGGTCAATCCCCTCTCCCTCTGGGAGAGGGCTAGGGTGAGGGTTTTTTCAAGATTTGAGTTCGGCTCGGTTTCCCAGGTCGGCGTATCTGCACCAAGCACCTCGGTCAGTTCCCTCTCCCTCTGGGAGAGGGCTAGGGTGAGGGTTTTTTCAAGATTTGAGTTCGGCTCGATTTCCCAGGTCGGCGTATTTCCACCAAGCACCTCGGTCAGTTCCCTCTCCCTCTGGGAGAGGGCTAGGGTGGGGGTTTTTTCAAGATTTGAGTTCGGCTCGGTTTCCCAGGTCGGCGTATCTGCACCAAGCACCTCGGTCAGTTCCCTCTCCCTTTGGGAGAGGGCTAGGGTGAGGGGCTTTGGCTTTCGCGGCCATGCGCTGCATCCGCCAACTGCCCCGTATCCACCCGCACAAACACCGAATCACCCACCGCCGTCAGCACTTCCCCGGCATACACTTCGCAAATCACCCGGGTCTTGCGCCCGACTTCACCTTCGACTCGCGCGCGCAAGAGCAGCGGCACGCCCATCGGTGTGGGTTTGATGAATTTGATCCCGAGGTTGCCAGTCACGCAGTCGATGCGCGGCAGGCTGCCGGCTTCGCGGTTCTCCGCGCGGTAGTGCCAGGCCATGGCGGTCCAGTTGGAGTGACAGTCGACGAGCATGGCAATCAGCCCGCCGTAAACCAGATCCGGCCAGCCGCAGTATTGAGCTTCGGGCAGATGCTCGGCGATGACGTGGTGGCCATCCTCATCCCACCGACTTTTCACGTGCAGGCCTTGCGGATTGCGGCCGCCGCAGCCGTAACAAACGCCTTCGGGGGCGGCGAGGTCTTGCAGCGGGGTGTCGTGGCTGGACATGGCGGGTTTCATCCTGGAGTGGCGAGGCCGGACAGGCGCAAGCGGTTGCGTCCGCCGCGTTTGGACTCGTAGAGCGCGGCGTCGCCAAGTTCGATCAGCGCCGCCAGACTGGCCGGCGGTTTGTCGAACAGGGTGGCGCCGATGCTCAAAGTCACCGCAGCGGACGTGGGATAGGTGTGCGACGCGAGGGCCAGAAACTGTTCGCGCAAGGCGTTGCCCAGTTCAAGGATAGCTTCCGCTGACGCGTTGTTGAGCAGCATCAAAAACTCATCGCCACCCAGCCGCGCCGTCAGCGCATGGGGCGGCAGCTGGGCGCGGATCATCTCGCTCAGAGCAATCAGCAAGCGATCACCGGCGATATGCCCGTACTGGTCGTTGACCAGTTTGAAGTTGTCGATATCGATCAACAGCAACGCACCCGGTCTTTGCGCGGATACGCCGGCCAGCAGGCGTGGCGTGCGCTTTTCCAGGGCGCGGCGGTTGTAGAGGGCCGTGAGCGGATCGCGCTCGGCGAGGCGGGCGATCTGCTTTTCCCGGCGATAACGCTCGGTGCCGGTCATCGACAGGGCGATCAACATGATCGCCATCGCACCTTCGACCAGCGAGATCTGAATGATCTCGCCACGAAACGCCGCCAGATCGATCAGCGTGCCGGGGATCACCACGGTCAGGGCCTTGGCCACATAAAAGATGCCATGGCCGAGCAGCACATAACGCAATTGCACCGCGCCCACGCTCAACGACTTGCCGTGCGGGCGCAACAGCGAACTGGCCTTGAGGGTCGGGATCGCCACCAGCATTGAGTTGGCCACCAGCATGGCCTTGGACCACAGCGGCCTGTCCGGCAACATCAACATGATCAGCCAGGTTGCGAAAATCAGGTACCACGCCGGCGACAGTCGGGTCTGGGTGAAGCGCGCCACACCGAGCAGGAAAAAGAAATGCGCGGTCACCAGCAGGCCGTTGGCGAACCAGATGCCCAGCAGCAGAAAACCGCTGCTGCGCAGCAGCGCGAGGGTGGAACCGATGGTGATGGTGGCGAAACCGGCGCTCCAGAACAGTAGCGAAGGCTCACGGATGCTGCGCCACTCGACCGCCAGGTACAGCGCGGCAGCGGCTGCGAGGGCGATCGTGATGGTCAGCATCGTTGGCGGGTCGAGCGGCATTTCCGGGCAGGCCTGTCTGTATGGCAATAGGCCTGCGATTGTAAGCGTTTGGTCAGGTTTTTCGCAGGGGGCGTGTTGCCGGGCAGACCACTGGCGCTCCAGCGGTCACTCTTGCGGGCTTAGCCAGGTGTCTACCACGCGGCGATCGAGCTCTTCCCAATAGGCCATGCCCAGCACCCGCGTGGTGTTGAGCCCGCGCAGGTAACCGCGCAGTTGCTGGGCAGTGTCGCGGATCAATTGCGCATCGCGGGTGGTTTTGTCCAGCAGGACGCTTTCGTACTGCACCAGGTATTCGGCTACGCGGTCGCGATATTCGGGCAGCACGGCGTCACGGATCAGATCAAACGTTCTCAAGGCGAGACCCTCATCATTTTTCTTGAATGTGCTCAGTGTGCATCAGTCTGCGCGACGCGCAACTATTGCTGGAAGTAATAGTGACCATCAAGAAACGCAAGTTCTGCTTTGCCGGCGATCGGCGGAAAATCACCTCCATCGAAGACGCAGCTCAAGGAAATTGCGCGATGAACATTCTGACTCGACTGGCAATGATCGCCCTGCTGATGGGCGGGGTAGTTATCGCACCGGCTTACGCAGACGACGCCCGGTCGTGTCACCTGCAACCCATCGCCGCCAGCGCCTCGGCCCTGCAGCACACGCAGACCGTCGGGGTGTTGTTGAGCGAAAACACACTGCAGAACCTGCAATATCTGGAGCGCTACCACGACATGGCGCTCAACGGTGCGAAAGACGCACTGGATTCGCGAATCCGCGACGCCTTTGTCGGCAGTTCCGACCCGGAACTGGCCCTCGACTGGCTGATGAGTTCGCTGCAGCAACAGTTCGTCTCGGTGACCGTTTACGACAATCTGGATGAGCTGCTTCAGGCCCATCCGGATGTGGTGGTCAAGCTCGATACCTTCAATCGCTTGCTGACCCAGCGCAACAGTCTGGTCGAGGCGCGCTTCTCTGCACGGTTCTACGACGCCGACCTGCAATACATCGGCAAGGCCGAGGGGGCAATCGAGCAGGAGCTGCCTTCGGTCTGGGTGCATGACCGGGCGGCGCCGCAGATCGCGGCACAGATCAATCAGCAGCGTGATCTGCAACTCAATGCGCTGAAGCAATTCGATGTGTCGCTCAAGGCCCTGGTGGCGTCGAGCTGATTCTCAAAACGTAAATGGCAACGGCGGCGCCGTGAAGTCGAACCGTTGCCGGTTGAACCGAACCTTTATTTTCAGGATTTACCCCATGCGTCCTTTATTCGTGCCAGCCATGGCTTTTGTTTCCCTGTTGCTCGCCGGTTGCGCTTCGGCGCCGAACGATCCGACTCTGACGTTGCAGACCAGCAAGACGCCGGCGCAGTACGCCGATTGCGTGGTGCCGAAGTTGCAGGGCAGTGCGTTGAATCCGACGGTTTCGCAGAGTCAGCGCAGTTATCGGATTGTGGTGCCGAGCAAGGTGGCGGCGGACAACGTGCTGGAGGCGTACAAGGCGGGGAAGGGCGGCAAGGTGTTCATTTATGAGCGGCATTTGCTGGCGTCGAATTTGTTGCCTTCGAGTTTTGAGCGGGCGGCTCAGGAGTGCATTTGATCTGAGTGCTTGAATGGTTTTGACAGAGCTCCTTTGGTTGGCCGCAACCAACCAATTTTATCGCCCCACACTGGTTTTCGGTTGTGGGGCTTTTTTTTGGACTTGGCGGCCTTTGGGCCGACCATGCTCTTCGGGTTTTGGGTGTATATCCGTTTCTGCGGGTGTGGCTGATTACGGTTCCGCTCTTACAGCGGGTCACTTTTTCAAACGCCGGAATGCCGGCCCAGCAAAAAGTAACCAAAAGGCTGCGCCCTGACGTTCGGCCCGCTCGCTGAGGCTCGGGGTACCTTCGCTCCGGAATCGATCCGGGCGCAGCGGCTACGGTTTGCTTCGCTGCACCTCCTTCCGCTGTGTACGACTGCGTCGTACGGTCGCTGCGCTCCCACGCCCGGATCAATCCCTCCGCTCAGCCTGCCGACGGGCTCCAGGATCAAGAGCCACTCGAGCTTGCGCTCATTGTATTGAGTGGTGAAAAGCAGGAGGCGGATTGCTTTTGCTTTTTGCTTTTCTGTGGGAGCGAGCTTGCTCGCGAAGGCGGCCTGACAGCCGACCGTTTTCTCACTGAATGCATCCGATCAAAACTGTAGGAGTGAGCCTGCTCGCGATGGCTGTGTATCTGGCAACACGATGATGATTGGGGAGTGTTCTTTTGTCTTGCGATCCGGTTTCTCCAGGGACGGCCCTCACCCTAACCCTCTCCCAGAGGGAGAGGGGACTTGGTCGAGGTGTTTGTTGAAGATGCGCCGACCTGAGACTCTGCGTCGAGCTCGTTCTTGAATTCAACGAAGATCGGCTCCCTTTCCCCCTCGCCCCCTGGGGGGAGAGGGCTGGGGTGAGGGGGCTGGGTTTCACTGACTCAACGCAATCTGCAGCCTATCCCAAACAACCATTCACCCCGTCACACACCCAACCGGCACTTTCCCCGCAAACGTATCTACCAGACTCGCCACAACCATTTCCCCCATCCGCGTGCGTGTCTGAAGCGTGGCGCTGGCCCGATGCGGTTGCAGCACCACCTGTTCATTACCAAACAACGCTTCCGGCACATTCGGTTCATCGACAAACACATCCAGCCCAGCCCCGGCAATCTCGCCAGCCGCAAGCGCGGCAACCAGAGCCGTCTCATTCACCAGTTTGCCCCGGGCGACGTTGATCAAATAACCGTCCTTGCCCAGCGCTTGCAGCACTTGCGCGTCGATGATCGCTTCGCCCTTGTCCGCCGCGGCGGCGAGGATCAGGGCGTCGCTGTCGCGGGCGAGTTGTTTGAGGTCGGCGACGAAGGTGTGGGGGACGTCGCTCATCGGTTGCAGGTCGGTGTAGCTGATCGGGCAGCCGAAGGCGGCGGCGCGGGTGGCGATGGCGCGGCCGACGCGGCCCATGCCGACGATGCCGATGCGCATGCCGGAGACTTGTCGGGCCAAGGGCAGCGGGGCGAGTGGGGTTGGGCTTTGCGGCCATTGGCCGGAGCGTACGTAGCGGTCGCTGGTGCACAAGCCGCGACAGACCGAGATGAGCAGGCCGATGGCGAGATCGGCGACGTCTTCGGTGAGGGCGCCAATGGTGGCGGTCACGCGGATGCCACGGTCGCGGGCGTAGGCGAGGTCAACGGCATCGGTGCCGACGCCGTTGACCGCGACGACTTCCAGGTTCGGCAGTTGCGCCATCAGCGCCTGGCTGATGCCGGTGTGGCCGCCGGTGATGACGCCGCGAATGTTGGCGCCGTGTTCCTTTATGTAGGCGGGTTTGTCCGCTTGCTGGAAGTAGCGGCGTACGGTGAACAGTTCGTCCAGACGCGCGTTGATTGCCGGGATCAGGATCGGGCTCAGTTGCAGGATTTCTGGCTTCATGGCTACCTCGTTACGCAATAAAAAGGCCGGCTCAACCGCGGCCGGCAAACGGCATGGCGCTGGCCATGACGGTCATGTTCAGGACGTTGGCCGACAGCGGCAGGCCGGCGATGTAGCGCACTGCATCGGCGACGTGTTTGACGTCGACCATCGGCTCGACGGCGATGCTGCCGTTGGCCTGGCGTACGCCTTTGGTCATGCGCACCGACATTTCCGTCAGGGCATTGCCGATGTCGATCTGGCTGCAGGCAATGTTGAATTCGCGGCCGTCCAGCGCCAGGGATTTGGTCAGGCCGAGCACGGCGTGTTTGCTCGCGGTGTAGGCGCTGCTGAAGGGGCGCGGTGTGTGTGCGGAAATCGAGCCGTTGTTGATGATTCGTCCGCCCTGCGGCTGTTGTTTGCGCATCAGCCCAAACGCGCCGCGAGCGCAGAGAAAGACACCGTTGAGGTTGGTGTCGATCACGTTGCGCCATTGCTCGAAGGTCAGCTCGTCCAGCGGCACGGCGGGGGCGTTGACGCCGGCGTTGTTAAAGACCACATCGAGGCGCCCGTAGACCTCGGCAATGGTCGCGAACAGCACGTCGACACTGGCCGGATCACGCACGTCGGTGGGCACCGCCAAGGCTTGATGACCCTGGCTCTGCGCCAGTTCGACCAGCGTTTGCAAGGGCTCGGGCCGGCGACCGGCGAGCACGAGGGTGAAGCCGTCGGCCATCAGGCCCAGCGCCACGGCGCGGCCGATGCCACTGCCGGCGCCGGTCACCAGCGCGACTTTCAAAGAGGTCGTCATATTGTTGTTCTCCTTTTTCTTAATCCGCAGGATCAGGGCCGTGGGCCGACGCGCATTTCCAGGTGGCCGATGCCGTCGATGCCAGCGCTGATCACATCGCCGGGTTGCAGACTGTCAACGCCGGCGGGGCTGCCGGTCATGATCAGGTCGCCGGCGCGCAGGGCCACGGATTGCGAGATGCGCGCGATCACTTCGCTGACCGACCAGATCTGGCTGTCGAGGTTGTCGCGCTGGCGTTCTTCGCCGTTGACGTTCAGCCACAACTCACCCTCGGGATGGCCGCAGCGGCTCACCGGGACAACGGCAGTCATCGGCGCGGCGCCGTCGAACACCTTGGCGCCTTCCCACGGCAAGCCGTTGCTCTTGGCTGCGCGTTGAACATCGCGGCGGGTCAGGTCGAGGCCGGCAGCGTAGCCCCAGACGTAGGCCAGAGCCTGATCTTCAGGGATATGGGCGCCGCCTTCACCGATGGCAACGACCAGTTCGATTTCGTGAACGAAGTCCTCGCACACTGAGGGGAAGGCGACGTCGCCGACGGCATCGACCACGCAGCTTGCCGGTTTCATGAAAAACACCGGCGGCTGGCGCGACTGGCCTTGAGAGTCCGGCCATGGGTAGTTGCGGCCGACACAGAACACCCGGCCGACGGGGAAGCGCTGCTCGGTGCCGAGGACCGGCAAGGTCACGGGCAGATCCGGGGTAAAGACGTATTCGGTCATGTTCATCCTGCGGGTCATCCTGTTTGAAAGGGCAGCGTACGGCGGCTGGCGTCGGCGAAGTTGGACGAAAGCCGCCTGTGTTTGGACAAATCCGGGCTTTTCGCCTCAGCGCACCTTCAGCTCGATGCGGTACAGACGTCCGAGCAACAACGAATAGGAGAGGGTGCCGATCAGCGCCACGCCGCCAATAAACCAGAAGGCATAGGCGAAGGTGCCGGTGGCGTGAACGATGGCGCCGATCACGATCGGTGTGACAATGCCGCCGATATTCGCCGCCAGGCTGGTAATGCCGCCGGTGAGGCCGATCAGCTCTTTCGGCGCCACTTCCGACACCGCCGCCCACGACGAGGACGCGATGCCTTGGGCGAAGAAGGCGATGGTCAGCACGGCGATGCAGATCAGGTTGGAATCGGTGAAATTCACCAGCACGATCGACATGCCCAGCATTGAACCGACCACCAGCGGCAACTTGCGCGCAAACGACATCGAGTAGCCGCGACGGATCAGCAGGTCGGAAACGATGCCGGCCAGCAGAATCCCCACCGTCGCCCCCACGAACGGCAGCACGGCAAAGATCCCGGCCTTGATCATGGTCAGTTTGCGTTCTTCGATCAGGTAGGTCGGGAACCAGGTGAGGAAGAAGTACAGCGCCGAGGTGCTGGCGAATTTGCCGATGCAGATCGCCCAGATCTGCCGATAGCTGAACAGCTCGGCGATCTGCCGCCAGTTGAAACGGGTGCGCTCCTGGCTGCTCTTGACCAGGCCGCCGCCGGTTTCGATGTACTTCAATTCTTCCTGGCTGACTTTTTTGCAGTTCAGCGGATCGCGATACAGGTACAGCCACAGCACACCGAAGACGATGCCGAGTGCGCCGGTGCTGTAGAACACGTGGCGCCAGTCAAAAGTGGTCGCCAGCCACAGCAGCGCGCCGGTGAACAGCGCCGTGCCGAGGTACTGACCGCACACGTAAATGCTGCTGGCCATCCCGCGTTCCCGCGCCGGGAACCACACCGTCACGGCGCGGCTGTTGGCCGGAAAAGCCGGGGCTTCCATGGCGCCGACCGCCAGGCGCAGGCCGAACAGCGAGGCAAATCCCGTGGCGAAACCTTGGCAAACGGTGACGGTCGACCAACTGATCAGCGATACGCCGTAGGTGAAGCGCGAGCCAAACCGATCAGCGATGAAGCCGGCCGGCACCAGTGCCAGCGCATAGGTCCAGGCGAAGGCGGAAAAGATCAGGCCCATTTCGATCTTGTCCAGGCCCAGGTCCTTGGCCATGAACGGCGCGGCAATCGAAATGTTCACCCGGTCGATGTAATTGATGATCGTCGCAATCAGCAGCAACGACAGCATGAACCAGCGCCGCCGGGTAGGCAGACGCTGCGCCGAAACGGCATCGCGTGCGCCGGCTATCACCGGCGGCACCGTGGCACTGGAAGAATGGGAGTTGGACATGCGGAGACCTCGTTATTGTTAGAAGAGTCGAGATTTTTCGAGCAGCCGATGCCGTTGCCCGCAACGTGTGGGGCAAGGCAATCGAACGGGTTGCAGCGCGGTTTTCAGACGTTTAGGAACGTCTTTCTGCGACTGATTTCAAGGGGAGGTCGGGCGGGGCGGCGAGGGGAAATAGCAGGATCATGACGTGCGCACCTTTGATTGTTTTTGAAAGAGGTTGGGCTGCGTTGGTCATTACAGTGGTCGTACAACGGTTCTAAATCAACCGATGGGTTAGAACGTTTTTTCTTGAAAAAAGTGGATTTGGCGAACGTGTCCAAAAAGATAAATACGCTTTGTCTTGAGAATAAAGATCAGGTTTAAAGCATAAATAACTGAAAAATAACGACTATCTCTACTTTTACGATAATGCGGTTTTTGGACAGGCTCATCGTGAGGCTTCTTTCAAAAAAGACAACGTCATCGTATGACTCGTTGCCGCCCACCGCACAACCCTGCAAGATGACGGGCGCCACCTCACTGCCCGGAGGACCTCCCGCCCATGTCTTCACCCAGCCGTATCCCGACCTACGTCATGCAGCAACGCAGCGAATTGACCGATTTCTACATTCGCGACAAAAAGGGTCGGCGCGCCGAAACCGCGCCTCACCGGCATGAGTATTTTCAAATCCAGATCAACCTCGGTGGCGACACCGTGCAGCACATCGGCAGCGTGCAACGGCCGTTCCCGCGCAACACTCTGGCGTTCATCCTGCCGCACCGCGTGCATGTGATTCCGCATCCCGCAGACAGCAATTTCATCGTCATCAATTTTTCCCAGACGTTCCTCTTGCCGCATCTACAGTGCGACCCGATGGATCTGGAAGAGGTGTCAATCCTGCTCGCGCCTGAACTGTCGCCGTTCCGCTTTCAGGAGCATCTGGATTTCATTTTGGGCGATGAGGATTTCGCTCAGGTCTGCGGCCTGATCGAGCAGATGCGCAGCCTTGATGAGAACCGTCAGTTCGGCACACGGGAAATGCTCAAGGGCTTGTTGCTGCAGATGATCGGCAGCGTGTGTTTTCTTTACGCCGAGCCGCTCAAGCGCCTGGCGGAAGAGAATGCCGCCGAGAACAGCCGTCGCGACGCCTTGAGCCGAATGTTCGAGTACTTGCGGAAGAACATCGCCGATCCTGATCTCAACCTGATCAAAGTCGCCGCTGCGACCTATCTGTCACCGACCTACCTGACGCACTGGCTGCGCAAGGAGATCGGCAAGACCTTCACCGAGCTGGTGCTGGAGCGGCGCATGCACGCGGCGCGCAATTTCCTGCTCAACAGCACGCGCTCGGTGGGCGAGGTCGCGCGGCTGTGTGGATTTGCTGATGAGGCCTATTTCTCTCGACGTTTTCGCCAGATTCATGGCCAGCCACCGGGGCAGTTTCGTCGCCGCCAGCTCAATCCGGATACGCCGCAGACACCACTGAATACTTAGAACGGCGCTCAGACCCATTTGAAGCGGGCAGGGAAGCGCGCCACGAAACAGGTGCCTGCCTCGCTGTCGGACGTCACGGTCAAGGTGCCGTTGTGCGCATTGGCAATTTGCCCGGCAATGTACAAGCCCAGCCCCAGCCCTTCGTTGCGCTGACCGGCTTCGGAACGTGAGAACGGTTCAAACAGCAGCGGCATCAGCGCGGGTGGAATCGGCGCGCCCTGGTTGGTCAGCGAAATCACCATCTCATCGCCCTCGGCAAACGCCTTGAGCACGATCGGTTCGGCCGTAGAACCGTGGGTCACGGCGTTGCCCAGCAGATTCGACAACAACTGGCTGATGCGCAACGGGTCGCAATAGACCCCGGTCGGCACCTCAAGCGAATCAATAAAATTCGCCTGCGGGTACGCCACCTGGATTTCTTCCAGGGTCTGGCGCAGCGTCTGCTGCAAGTCATCGACAAGTTTGCGCTGCACCGGGATGCCACTGCCGAGCCGACCCCGGGCGAAGTCGAGGATGTTTTCGATCAGCACGCCCATGCGCACCGAGCTGGTACGGATCGCCGATAGCAGCGTGCGCGAGCGCTTGTCTTCGGCTTTGCTTTGCAGCAGGTCGGCACTCATGCGAATGGCACTGAGTGGCGTGCGCAAGTCATGGCCCAGTACGGCGATGAACTGCTCGCGCAGACGGCCCAATTCGTTGGCATCGGCCAGTGCGGTTTTGGTCGCGTGCAAATGGCCCTGGGTATCCAGGCTCATTGCAATCAGCTGGGCGAAGAGGGTGAGGGTCTTTTCGATGGCCGGGTCGTCGAGGTTCGCCGGAACCGAATCAATGGCGCAGAGTGTGCCGAAAAACTCGCCATTGGCCTTGATGATCGGAATCGAAATGTAGCTTTCCAGACCATAGGTTTTCGGCGTGTGGTGCGTGGAGAAAACCGGGTGCTGGCTGGCATGGCCGAAGATCACCGGCTGATGGTGCTGACGGATCTCATGACAAATCGTCGATTCCAGTACCAGTTCGCCGCCGGGCAACAGGCCGAAGTCTATCGAGTCATCCACGGCGCAAGCGATCCACTTGCTCTCGGTGACCCGCGCTACAGCGGCGAACCGCATGCCGGTCGTATGCTTGACCATGCTCAGGATCACCGGCACAGCGTCGATGCTGCCGATGGCCTGGAGGTCGGAGGAGAAATCTGTCTGGGGCATGGCCGGCGCTTCGCGAAAGTGTCGCCAGAGACTATCGGTAATTGCCGGCCATGCCTAATGAACCTGCAAAAAAGGGCGCCGGGAAAACTCCCGACGCCCTGTGCGGTGCTTGCTGAGCGCTATCGCCTCAGAACTTGTACTTGGCGGTCATCATGTAGCTGCGCGGGGTGCCGTAGTTATCGGTCGAGCCCCAGGTCACGTCGGTGCCGATGGAGGAATAGTACTTGCGGTCAAAGATGTTGTTGGCGTTGACCTGCAGGTCGAGGTGCTTGTTGACCTCGTAACCGGCCATCAGGTCGGTGACCGCGTAGCCGCCCTGTTCGAGGCGATAGCTGCCGCCGTTGGCCAGAGCGATGTCGTTGTACATGCGGCTCTGCCAGTAGACGTTGCCGCCCACGCGCAGTTTTTCCAGCGGGCCTTTGAAGCGGTACACGGTGGAGACCTTGAACAGGTGCTCGGGCATGTCGGTGTCGAATTTCTGGTTATCGTTGGCCGGGTTTTCGTCCTTGATGTAGTGGGCGCGGGTGTAGGTGTAGCCGGCGCCGACTTGCCATTGCTCGGTCAGCGCACCTTGCAGTTCCATGTCCACGCCTTGGGCGCGAACCTTGCCGGAGGTTTCGTAGCAGGTCAGTTCCGGGCAGCCGAGCTGGGTCGCCGCCTGGGTGGCGCGGTTGGTCTGGTCCATCTGGAACACCGCCACGCTGCCGTTCAGCGCGCCGTCGAAATATTCGCCCTTGATACCGACTTCGTAGTTTTCACCGACGATCGGCTCGAGCACTTTGCCGCCGAGGTCCTTCTGGGTTTGCGGGGTGAAGATGTCGGTGTAGCTCGCGTAGACCGAGTGATGGTCGTCGAGTTTGTAGATCAGGCCGGCGTAACGGGTCAGGTTGCGCGTGACCTTGAAGTCACCGTCGGCACTGCGATCGTCGTAGTCATACCAGTCCAGACGACTGCCGAGGATCAGCGTCAGCGGGTCGGCCAGGCTCAAGCGCGTGGTCAGGTAAACCGCGTCCTGGGTGGTGACGTTGCGCGACTTGCCGCTACGGACGAAGTCCGGCTTGGGCGCGGCGATCGGCAGGCCGGTGTCGTAGGGCGCGTATTCCTTGGTGGTGGCGTCGTACACGCGATTGCTGGCGCCGACTACCAATTCGTGGGTGCGGCCGAAGGCTTCGAACGGGCCGCTGGCGAAACCATCAAAGGCGCGTTGCTTGTCGGTGTGGTGCGATTGGTAGGCGGTGGTTTCCAGCGGGCCGTCGTAGCGCGACAGGTACGTGCCGGAGAATTCGCCTTCGGTTGTCGAAGTCGAGCCGCCGAGGTGCAGTTTCCAGTCATTGGCGAAACGGTGTTCGACTTCACCGAACACGGTGTCGACCTGCAGCTTGCGGTTTTCCCAATCGGTGCCCGGGTAGGTGGAGCGGGGCAGGTCGAGGTGGTGGCCGTTTTCGCCGATCGGCAGGCCGCCCCAGAAATAGTTGGTCTGGTCGTTCTGCCGGGAGAAACCGAGGGTCGCGGTGGTGCTGTCACTCAGGTCGGCTTCACCGATGGCGTAGAACAGGCCGTGATCGTTTTCTTCCTTGTCGCGAAAACTGTCCGCGCCCTGATACGACGTCACCACCCGGCCACGCAGGGTGCCGCTGTCGTTCAGCGGGCTGGAGGCATCGACTTCGCCACGGTAGTCATCCCAGCTGCCGGCGGCGCCGGTGAGGGTTACGCGCTGATCGGCGGTTGGACGCTTGCGCACCATGTTGATCGCCGCCGACGGGTTGCCGGCACCGGTCACCAGGCCGGTCGCGCCACGGACGATTTCCACCCGGTCGAACATCGCCAGGTTCGGTTGCACCGCCAGGGTGTACGGCGAATACGAGCTGGGCAGGCCGTCGTACATGATGTTGTCGATGTCGAAACCGCGCGCCTTGTAAGTCTGCCGGCCCGGGCCGCTGGCCTCGCTGAGGAACAGCCCCGGCGTACCGCGCACCACGTCGTTGACGCTGGTCATGTTCTGGTCGTCCATGCGCTGACGAGTGATTACCGTCACCGCCTGCGGCGTTTCGCGCATGGTCAGCGACAGCTTGGTCGCGGTCTGCATCGGGCCGGTGGTGTAGGACTGCGTGTCTTCGGTGGTGCTGCTCATCTGCGTAGCGCCGATTTCGGTCGCTTGCAGTTCCAGCGGGCCATTGGCTGGCGCAGTGGCTGCGGTTTCTTCAGCCAACGCAGGAGCGATGCTGGCCATGCCGATGGCGAGTGCGAGGAGGTTAGGTGAAAGGTTCGAGCGGCGGTGAATGGTGTGAAACGACATCTATCTGCTTCCCCAAGATTTACCCAAACGAAACTAATGCGAGTGAATGTAAGAATTATTCGCATTAGTATGTCGGAAGTTTCCGGGGGAATAAACCCGTACGAGTCAGTTAGTTAATGATTTTTTCACAATTGGATTTGATGGCCTCCGCAGGCAAATGTGGGAGCGGGCCTGCTCGCGAAGGCGGTGTGTCATTCAACAGATGCGTTGTCTGATACGACGCTTTCGCGAGCAGGCACTCCCACAGGGTTATGCGGTTTTTTTGAAATCAGTCCAGATCCTTCGCCTCATGCCGCTCCGGTACCTGACTGTCTTCATCACCCCAGGTGCGATTCACTCGCTGCCCACGGATGACCGCTGGCCGCTTGGCGATTTCTTCCGCCCAGCGCTGCACATGGGTGTACTCGTGCGCGGCGAGAAATTCCGCCGCCGAGTAAACGTTGTTGCGTACCAGTTGCCCGTACCAGGGCCACACGGCAATGTCGGCGATGGTGTAATCGTCGCCGGCCAGATAGGCGTTGTCGGCGAGACGGCGGTTGAGCACATCCAGCTGCCGTTTGGCTTCCATGGTGAAGCGGTTGATCGGATATTCGAGCTTCTCCGGCGCATACGCGTAGAAGTGCCCGAAACCGCCGCCCAGGTACGGCGCCGAGCCCATTTGCCAGAACAGCCAGTTGAGGGTTTCGGTGCGACCGGCCGGATCCTTGGGCAGCAAGGCGCCGAACTTTTCCGCGAGATACAGCAGGATCGAACCGGACTCGAACACCCGGATCGGCGGCTCGACGCTGCGATCCAGCAGCGCCGGGATTTTCGAGTTCGGGTTGACCTCGACAAAACCGCTGGAGAACTGATCGCCCTCGCCAATGCGGATCAGCCACGCATCGTATTCGGCCTCGCTGTGGCCAAGTGCGAGCAACTCTTCGAGCATGATGGTGACCTTGACGCCGTTGGGCGTGGCCAGCGAATACAGCTGCAACGGATGCTTGCCGACCGGCAGTTCCTTGTCGTGGGTCGGCCCGGCGATCGGCCGGTTGATGCTGGCGAAGTGGCCGCCGGACGGGGCTTCGTGTTTCCAGACCTTGGGCGGAACGTAAGACGCATTGCTCATGAAACGGACCTCGTCGATGCTGGGAGAGAACAGGTAGACACCGTAGGGAAAATTTCCGGCGGGTGCCAGCGGTGAGTGCGGTTATTCATATTGAATGATGTAAACCGATCTGCCGCCTTCGCGAGCAGGCTCGCTCCCACAGGGTATGTATTGGACAGAGAAACAGGGTTCACCCGTATTCATTGTGGGAGCGAGCCTGCTCGCGAAAGCGTCGGCAGGGTCGCCGCGCCTAATGGCTCCAATACCGCCCAACGGCACCCCCGACTCCCTGCACCGGATCTGTCTCAGGAAACGCCAGCCCCGCGATCTGCGCCAACTGCGCATCACTCGGCGCGGCCCGGCAAATGTCCGCCTGCTGCCCCGGCGGATAAGCACCCACCACCAGAAGATCCTCACTCGATCCCAGATTGCAGTGCCCGGTTCCGGCCGGCAGCAACAACACATCCCCGGCGCTGACGTCGACGACTTGGCCGTCAGGCCCGCCCAACATCAACCGCGCCTGACCGGCCGCCACGCCAAGCACTTCGTGGCCTTCAGTGTGATAGTGGTGATAGTCATAAATGCCGTAGCGCCATTGCGCCGGCCAGCCATTGGCGCCGAAGGTCTGCTCGAAGCGCGCCGCCGGATCGTCGCCTTCAACGGCAATCGCGCTGCGGTAGATCAGCACTGGCAGACGCGGATTGTTCGGCACCCAGTCATTGCGTTGAAGCAGCAGGGTTTGTACTTCAGTCATGGCCCATCCTCCTTCGATCATTTCTCAATCGACCACAGAGCAGGGCGCACGCCTCAAAAAATCATTGCCGCGCAAACACGGCGCCTAAGTTCATGCCCGGACAATCCAGCGAAACTTCATCGCGCACCGGGCTGTCCAGACCCTTACATGTCCATGCAGCGGTAAATGGCGAGGGTCGAGATGACGATGACAGTAGGTGATTTTCTGGTTGAGCGGCTCAGCGAATGGGGCGTCACGCGGATTTTTGGTTATCCGGGGGATGGCATCAACGGCGTGTTCGGCGCCATGAGCCGGGCCAAAGGCAAGATCGAATTCGTTCAGGCACGGCACGAGGAAATGGCTGCGTTCATGGCCTCGGCCCACGCCAAGTTCACCGGCGAGCTGGGCGTCTGCATCGCCACCTCCGGTCCCGGCGCTTCGCACCTGATCACCGGCCTCTACGATGCGCGCATGGACCACATGCCGGTGCTGGCCATTGTCGGTCAGCAGGCGCGTACGGCGCTGGGCAGTCACTACCAGCAGGAGCTGGATCTGGTGTCGATGTTCAAAGACGTCGCCGGGGCTTTTGTGCAGCAGGCTTCGGCACCATCGCAAGTGCGTCATCTGCTTGATCGCGCCGTGCGTACCGCCGTCGGCGAGCGCCGCGTCACCGCGCTGATTCTGCCCAATGACTTGCAGGATCTGCCTTACGAACAACCGGCGCGCGCCCATGGCACCGCGCATTCCGGCGTCGGATACAGCAAGCCGAAAGTCGTTCCTTATGCAGCCGATCTGCAACGCGCCGCCGAGGTGCTGAACAGCGGCGAGAAAGTCGCGATTCTGGTCGGTGCCGGCGCGCTGGAGGCGACCGATCTGGTCATCGCCGTGGCGGAAAAACTTGGCGCCGGTGTCGCCAAGGCTCTGCTCGGCAAAGCGGCACTCCCCGATGACTTGCAGTGGGTGACCGGCAGCATCGGCCTGCTTGGCACCGAGCCCAGCTACAAGCTGATGAGCGAATGCGACACCTTGCTGATGATCGGTTCGGGCTTCCCGTATTCCGAGTTTCTGCCCAAGGAAGGCCAGGCGCGCGGGGTTCAAATCGATCTGCAGCCGGACATGCTCAGCCTGCGTTATCCGATGGAGGTCAATCTGGTCGGTGATTCAGCGGAAACTCTTGCCGCGTTGCTGCCATTGCTGGAACAGAAAACCTCGAACAAATGGCGCAAGAAGATCGAAGGCTGGCGCAGCAGCTGGGAGAAAACCCTGGAAAAACGCGCCATGGCCAAAGCCGATCCGGTCAACCCGCAACGAGTGGTCTACGAGTTGTCACCGCGCTTGCCTGAGCAGGCAATCATCACCAGCGATTCCGGCTCTTGCGCCAACTGGTTCGCCCGTGACCTGAAAATCCGTCGCGGCATGAAATGCTCGTTGTCCGGTGGTCTGGCCTCGATGGGCGCGGCGGTGCCGTATGCGATCGCGGCGAAATTTGCCTACCCGGAACGCCCGGTCATTGCCCTGGTCGGCGATGGCGCGATGCAGATGAACAACATGGCCGAGCTGATCACCGTCGCCAAATACTGGCGGCAATGGCAGAGCCCGAAATGGATCTGCGCGGTGTTCAACAACGAGGATCTCAACCAGGTTACCTGGGAGCAGCGGGTGATGGAGGGCGATCCGAAGTTCGAAGCGTCGCAGAGCATTCCCGATGTGCCGTATCACCTGTTCGCGATCTCCATTGGCCTCAAGGGCATTTTTGTTGATCGTGAAGAAGAGGTCGCCGCTGCGTGGGAACAGGCACTCGCCTCGGAAGTGCCGGTGCTGATCGAGTTCAAAACCGACCCGAACGTGCCGCCGCTGCCGCCGCACATCAAGCTTGAGCAAGCGAAGAAGTTCGCCACGACACTGCTCAAGGGTGATCCGGATGAAGCCGGGGTGATTGTGCAGACCGCCAAGCAGGTGCTCGGCGCCGTGTTGCCCGGGAAAAAATGACGGTGGGCGCTTGAACGAGCCAGCGATCTTTATCGGTTGCGCCGGCTGGAGTCTCGGCCGCGAGCACTGGCCGGCATTCCCCGCCGAAGGCACGCACCTGCAACGCTACGCCGCGCGCTTCAACTGTGTGGAAATCAACAGCTCGTTCTACCGCCCGCATCGCCGTCAGACCTACGAGCGCTGGGCCGACTCGGTAGCGCCGGACTTTCGCTTCGCCGTGAAAGTGCCGAAGCTCATTACCCATGAACAGCGACTGGCGGACAGCGCGGCCGCGCTCGATGAGTTTCTCGGACAGTGCCAGGGCTTGGGAGATCGACTCGGTTGCCTGCTGGTGCAACTGCCACCGAAACTTGCGTTCGATGCGCCGGTCGCCGAGGCGTTTTTTCGTGCCCTGCGCGAGCGGTTCAAAGGCAGTGTGGTGCTGGAACCGCGACACGAATCGTGGACTGGCGCTGAGGCGATGCTGGTCGATCTGCAAATCGCCCAAGCGGTGGTCGATCCATCGCGGATCAGCAGCGACACCGCGCCGGGTGGCTGGCAAGGCCTGCAGTATTGGCGCCTGCACGGCTCGCCACGGATTTATCACAGCGCTTATGAAGCGGCTTATCTGCAACAGCTTGCTCAGAACCTGCAGCGCGCGAAGGCCGACGGCAGAGACATCTGGTGCATCTTCGACAACACCGCCAGCGGTGCCGCCACCGCCGATGCGCTGGCTTTGAAGGCGTTGATCGAAGGCGGTGAACGCTGAACGACGACGCTCTCGCCACCCACACAAAAGATCCGGCTACAGGTAAACTCCGCGCACTTTTTCAAGGAGTTCACATGAGTTACTACCAGCCGGGCATTCTCGCTACCCCTGTTCCTGCGCAAGCACGTCATCTGTTTTTCGCCCTGGCGTCGGTTGAAGCCTTGCCGCAAGCGATCGACAACCTGCTGATGCTGGTGGATGGCAAGTCGGCGGTGGTTGGCTTTGGTGAGTCGTTGACCAAGGCGCTGAATGTCGAAATCGCTGGCCTGCGCAGCTTCCCGGCGCTGACCGGAGTTGGCGTGAATAACCCGTCGACCCAGCATGCCCTGTGGATCTGGCTGCACGGTGTCGACCGGGGTGAACTGCTCAACCGCTGCAACGCTATCGAAGCCGCGCTGGCCCCGGCCTTGCGTCTGGTCGAGATGCAGGAAGCCTTCCGCCACATGGAGGGCCACGACCTCACCGGTTACGAAGACGGCACGGAAAACCCCCACGATGACGCCGCTGTCGCCGCCGCGCTGCTGAGCAGTGGCGCGGACGGGCTGGTCGGTGGCAGCTTCGCCGCGATCCAGCAGTGGCAGCACGATCTCAAGGGTTTTCACCGCCTCTCTGCTGGGGCCAAGGACGACATCATGGGGCGTCGCTTGAGCGATAACGAAGAAATCGACGACGCGCCGATCTCCGCCCACGTGAAACGCACCGCGCAGGAAAGCTTTGCGCCGGAAGCGTTCGTCGTGCGCCGCTCGATGCCGTGGATCGAAGGCGATCGTGCCGGTTTGATGTTCCTCGCTTTCGGTTTCTCCCTCGATGCCTTCGAAGCGCAGCTGCGCCGTATGAGCGGTCTGGAAGACGGTATTGCCGATGGCTTGTACCAGATCAGCCGGCCAATCACCGGCGGCTACTACTGGTGCCCGCCGCTCAAGGACGGACGCCTTGATCTGCGCGCGTTGCGCATCGGCTGAGGACTGCATATGAACGTGGTGCGCTGGGGCATGATCGGTTGCGGCAGTGTCGCTGAACGCAAGAGCGGGCCGGCCTTTTACAAGGCGCCCGGTTCGGCACTGGTCGCGGTGATGGGCCGACGCCTCGAAGCGGTGACCGACTACGCCGCGCGCCACAGCATCAGCCGCGTTTATACCGACGTCGACGCGCTGATCAACGATCCCGAAGTCGACGCGGTGTACATCGCCACGCCGCCCGACAGCCACCACGCCTACAGCCTGAAAGTCGCCGCTGCCGGCAAGCATTGCTGCGTGGAAAAGCCCATGGCACTCAACGCCGGGCAAAGCCGCGAGATGCAGCAAGCGTTTGCCGCTGCCGGTCTGCACTTGTTCGTCTCCTATTACCGCCGCTCGCTGCCGCGCTTCGCTCAGGTGCGGCAATGGCTGGAGGAGGGGCGCATCGGCGATGTCCGCCATCTGAGCTGGACACTGACCAAAGCGCCGTCGCCGGCTGATCTTGAGGGTCGCGATAATTGGCGCACCGACCCTGCGGTGGCTGGCGGCGGCTACTTTGCCGACCTGGCCAGCCATGGCCTGGACCTGTTCCAGTATCTGCTTGGCGACATCGTTGAAGTCGCCGGTTTCACTGCGCGTCAGGCAGGTTTGTACGCGGCTGAAGATGCGGTCAGCGCCACTTGGCGATTCGCCTCCGGGGCGTTGGGCACGGGCTGCTGGAACTTTGTTGCGGATCGCCGTGAGGATCGCGTCGAGATTATCGGCAGCAAAGGGCGGATCGGTTTTTCGGTGTTTGACGAGCATCCGGTGCAGCTGTTTGCCGATGAGCAGATCAGCCTGGAAATCGCCCATCACGAGCATATCCAGTGGCATCACGTGCTGGGGATGAATGCGCATATTCGTGGTGATTCACAGCATCCCGCCGTGGCCGAGCAAGCCGTCAAGACCGACTGGGTCATGGACCGGATACTCAAACGCTGAATAGCTTACGATCCCCTGTGGGAGCGAGCCTGCTCGCGAAAGCATTCTGTCAGTCAGTATCTTGGGTGACTGACACACCGCTTTCGCGAGCAGGCTCGCTCCCACAGGTTTTGCCGGCGCAACACGCATCTAAGGTTATGCCCAAACAGTATTTCTCAACCTCGTCATAACGTCTCTAAGATCACGTCATAACTCGTTATAACAAGTGATCCGACGATGACCGATAACGTTCTCTCCCTCAGTAGCGTTCCGCTGCACACCCAACTGCGCGACGTCCTGCGTGCGCGGATTCTCGACGGTGAATACCCGCAAGACAGTCAAATGCCTTCCGAAAGCGAGCTGGGTGCGCTGTTCAAAGTCAGCCGCATCACCGTGCGCCAGGCCTTGGGCGATCTGCAGAAAGAAGGGCTGATCTTCAAAATCCATGGCAAGGGCACCTTCGTCGCCAAGCCGAAAACCTTTCAGAACGTCAGCAGCCTGCAAGGCCTCGCCGAGTCGATGACCGGGCGCGGTTATGAAGTGATCAACCGCCTGCGCAGTTTCAAATTCATTCCGGCCGACAAGCGTGTGGCCGAGCGGCTGCAGCTCGCCGAGGGTGAAATCGTCGCGCAGATCAAACGCGTGCGCCTGATCAACCGGGAGCCGATCTCGTTGGAAATCACCTACCTGCCCAAAGCCGTCGGCGAGCGGCTGGAGAAGGCCGATCTGGTCACCCGCGACATCTTTCTGATTCTGGAAAACGACTGCGGCATCGCCCTCGGCCACGCCGATCTGGCCATCGATGCGGTGCTGGCCGACAGCGACCTGACCCAGGCACTCAGCGTCGAAGCGGGCTCGCCGATCATGCGCATCGAGCGCCTGACCCACGATGCCCACGGCCAGCCGCTGGACTTCGAACACCTTTATTACCGTGGCGATGCGTTCCAGTACCGCCTGCGGATCGACCGGCAAAAAGGGGAGCAGGCATGACCCGCAACGTTCTAGAACAGGAATACGACATCGTCGTGATTGGCGGCGGCACGGCCGGGCCGATGGCGGCGATCAAGGCCAAAGAGAAGAACCGCGATTTGCGCGTTTTGCTGGTCGACAAGGCCAACGTCAAGCGCAGCGGCGCGATCAGCATGGGCATGGACGGCCTGAACAACGCGATCATTCCCGGCCACTCGACACCGGAGCAGTACACCAAGGAAATCACCATCGCCAATGACGGCATCGTCAATCAGGCGGCGGTCTACGCCTATGCGACGCACAGTTTTGAAACCATCGAACAACTCGACCGCTGGGGCGTGAAGTTCGAGAAGGACGAGACCGGTGACTACGCGGTAAAAAAGGTCCACCACATGGGCGCCTATGTGCTGCCGATGCCGGAAGGGCACGACATCAAGAAAGTCCTGTATCGGCAGTTGAAACGTGCGCGGGTGAGCATCACCAATCGCCTGGTCTGCACGCGTTTGTTGACCGACGAGGAGGGCGCGGTCAACGGAGTGATGGGCTTCGATTGCCGCACCGCCGACTTCCATGTGATCAAGGCCAAAGCAGTGGTTCTCGCCTGCGGCGCGGCCGGGCGCCTCGGCCTGCCGTCGTCGGGCTACCTGATGGGCACCTACGAAAACCCGACCAATGCGGGCGACGGCTACGCGATGGCCTATCACGCCGGCGCCGAACTGGCCAATCTCGAGTGCTTTCAGATCAACCCGTTGATCAAGGACTACAACGGCCCGGCCTGCGCCTACGTCACCGGCCCGCTGGGTGGCTACACCGCCAACAACAAGGGCGAACGCTTCATCGAGTGTGACTACTGGAGCGGGCAGATGATGTGGGAATTCCATCAGGAACTGGAGAGCGGCAACGGTCCGGTGTTCCTCAAACTCGATCACCTGGCCGAAGAAACCATCCAGAACATCGAGGAAATCCTGCACAGCAATGAGCGCCCGAGCCGTGGCCAGTTCCACGCCAACCGTGGCACCGACTACCGCACGCAGATGGTTGAAATGCACATTTCGGAAATCGGCTTTTGTAGCGGCCACTCGGCGTCCGGTGTGTGGGTCAATGAGCGTGCCGAGACTTCAGTGAAAGGCTTGTATTCGGCCGGCGACATGGCTGCGGTGCCGCACAATTACATGCTTGGCGCGTTCACTTACGGCTGGTTCGCCGGGCACAACGCGGCGGAGTTCGTCGCCGGCCGCGAGTTTTCCGCACTGGACAGCGAGCAGATCGCCAAGGAAAAAGCCCGGGTCTACGCGCCGCTCGACCGCGAACACGGCCTGCCACCGGCGCAGGTGGAATACAAGCTGCGCCGCTTCGTCAACGACTACCTGCAACCGCCGAAAGTGACCAAGAAGATGCAGATCGGCCTGCAGCGTTTCAGCGACATCGAGCACGATCTCGAGCAGATGAAAGCCAACAACGCTCACGAACTGATGCGAGCGATGGAAACCAGCGTGATCCGCGATTGCGCCGAAATGGCCGCCCGCGCTTCGTTGTTCCGCGCCGAAAGCCGCTGGGGCCTGTACCACTATCGCGTCGATCATCCGCAACGCAACGACGCCGAGTGGTTCTGCCATTGCCATCTGAAGAAGGGCGAGGACGGGCGCATGACCAGTTTCAAGAAAGCCGTCGAGCCTTACATCATCCCGCTCGATGCCGAAGAAATGCAGGCCTATGACCGCCTGCGGGTCGGCGCCTTCGCCGCTTGATGCATCACTAGAAAGAGAGTCCGAACCATGGCTTATCAAGCTCAGGAAATCTTCTTCCGCTCCAACGCCCCGGTCACCGTGGACGAGGACAAATGCATCGCCGAAAAGGGCTGCACCGTGTGCGTCGACGTCTGCCCGATGGACCTGCTGGCGATCAACCCGGCCACGCAAAAGGCCTACATGGCGTTCGATGAATGCTGGTACTGCATGCCGTGCGAGAAGGATTGCCCGACGGGGGCCGTCAAAGTCGACATCCCCTATTTATTGCGTTGACCCCAAATCCACTGTGGGAGCGAGCCTGCTCGCGAAAGCAATCGTTCATTCAACAATGATGGTGCTGACCCGCCGCCTTCGCGAGCAGGCTCGCTCCCACATTGCAAGTGTGATTATCCAATAGCCATCCGGTGAACCCCGGACGCTGAAGTGCAAAACACCCCTCGTTTCCCACCGCGCCCCGATCGCGGCGGAGACGAACTTCAAACAAATGATTCGAGGGGAAACACTCATGTTGCGTGCAGCACTTGCCGGTCTGGTACTGGCTTCATTCACCTTGTCGGCCTCGGCCGAAACCATCCGCATCGCCATCGGCACTCAGGACACCACCATCAACTGCGCCGCCGGTGGCCTGTTGATCCGTGAACTCGGTCTGCTGGAAAAATACCTGCCCCACGATGGCGCCTACAAAGACGCGAAGTACGACGTGCAGTGGAAGAATTTCACCAGTGGCGCGCCGCTGACCAACGAGATGGTCGCCGGCAAACTCGACTTTGGCGCCATGGCCGATTTCCCCGGTGCGTTCAATGGTGTGGCGTTCGAAACGGCGGGCAAGCACAGCCTGTTCATCAGCGTGCTGTCGGGCAGTATCAAGGGCAGCGGCAATGGCATCGTCGTGCCCAGCGCTTCTTCGGTGCAGAGCCTCAGCGAACTCAAGGGCAAGACCATTTCGGTGCCGTTCGCCTCGACGGCTCACGGCATGTTGCTGCGTGCCGTGGCAGAGCAGGGCTGGGACCCCCTCAAGGATGTCAACATCATCGCCCAGCCACCGGAAGTCGCCGGCTCGGCATTGCAGGCCGGGAAGATCGAAGCCCACGCCGATTTCGTGCCGTTCGCCGAGCTGTTCCCGAGCCGTGGTTTCGCCCGCAAGATCTATGACGGCGCCCAGGCCAACGCGCCGACTTTCCATGGCGCACTGGTGGATCAGGCCTACGCCAGGAAGTACCCGGAAATCGTCGTCGCCTATTTGCGCGCGAGCATCGAAGCCAACCAACTGCTCGCCGCCGAACCCGAGAAGTACAGCGAACTGATCGCCAAAGTCACCGGCGTCGATGCCGAGGTCAACTACCTGTTTCACGGCCCGCTCGGCGTACAGACCCGCGACCTGAGCTGGAAACCTGAATACCGCCAGGCTGTCGGTACCGCCATCGATACCTTGAAGCTGCTGAAGAAAGCCGATCGCGGGCTCGACCTGAACAGCTTCATCGACGACCAGTACATCCGCGCCGCCTTCAAGGCTGCGAACCTCGATTACACCGCGCAACTGGCCAACTACGCGCAGACGCCATTGCCGGGTGTGGATGCGGCGACGGGCAAAGCCATCACCGACGTCAGCCATGTCGCGGAAATCTGGGTGCGCGGTGAGGAAAAAGTCCGCCGTTACGGCTCGGCTGAAGCGGCGTTCACCGCGCTGGCGGGGTTGAAGCAGGAGGGCAAGAACATTCGTGCGGTGTATGCGCAGGCCAGTGACAGCGGGATCAAGTTGCTCGCCGAACAAGCGTGGTTTGCCAGCGATGCCAAGGGTCGCCTCAGCGCATTTCTGCTCAAGGGCCAGGCCCAGCAATACGCTGCGGCGCAGGGTGGCAAGGTGTTCGACTTCAGCGATGCGACTGCGCAGGTTGTTGCTGCGCGCTGAAGATCAAAAGCCCCTCACCCTAACCCTCTCCCAAAGGGAGAGGGGACTGACCGAGTTGTTGGTGAGAGATACGCCGACATGAAGTACCGAGTCGAACTGAGGTCTGCAAGCGCTGAGATCAAAAGCCCCTCACCCTAACCCTCTCCCGGAGGGAGAGGGGACTGACCGAGTTGTTGGTGAGAGATACGCCGACGTGAAGTACCGAGTCGAACTCAGGTCTGCAAGCGCTGAAGATCAAAAGCCCCTCACCCTAACCCTCTCCCGGAGGGAGAGGGGACTGACCGAGTTGTTGGTGAGATACGCCGACGTTTAGTACCGAGTCGAACTCAGGTCGTGAAAAGCACGCAAATCGGCTCCCTTTCCCCCTCGCCCCCCTGGGGGAGAGGGCTGGGGTGAGGGGGTAAATCTCAGCCATCACACAGAACCCGAACTGGAAACCGGACTATGAAAACACCGTTGCGCTGGACATCAAGAGCCGCCTCACTGCTGCTCTGCCTGCTCTTCTGGCAACTCGCCGCCAGCCACCACTGGAACCTCGGCCTGGTGACCTTTGCCAACGTGCCGACGCCACTGGCGGTGATCGAAGCCGCGCTGGGCCTGGGCGACTCCGGCAAACTCTGGCAGCACCTGAGCAGCAGCCTCGGCCGGGTCTTCGCCGGTTACGTGGCGGCGTTGATCCTCGGCATCGCCCTGGGCCTGGCCATCGGCCGTTCGAAATGGGCTGAAGACATTCTGCTGCCACCACTGGAGGTCCTGCGCCCGATCCCCGCCGTGGCGTGGATTCCGCTGGCGATCCTGATGTTTCCGTCCTCGGAGTTGTCGATGGTTTTCATCACCTTCACTGGCGCGCTGTTCCCGATCCTGCTCAACACCGTGCACGGCGTTGAAGCTGTAGACCCGCGCCTGATCGCTTCGGCAAAGAGCCTCGGGGCAGGGCGTCGGGCGATTCTGCTGGAAGTAATCCTGCCGGGCGCTGCGCCGAGCATCATCACTGGCCTGGCGATCGGCATGGGCACGTCGTGGTTCTGTCTGGTGACGGCGGAAATGATCTCCGGGCAGTTCGGCATCGGTTACTACACCTGGGAGTCCTACACCATTCAGAACTACGCCGACATTGTCGTCGGCATGCTCCTGATCGGCGTGTTGGGCATGGGCAGCAGTTGGCTGATCAAACGCCTGGGCGGCTTGTTCACGCCTTGGCATCGACCGCGAGGCAAAGCCTGATGAGCGTGATGCAAACCCCGGCAGGGCGGATCGACATTCGCCAGTTGTCCATCGTCCTCGGCCAGGGCCGCGAAGCCTTCGAAGCGGTGCAGGGCCTCGATTGCCAGATCGAATCCGGCCAGTTCGTGTGCATTCTCGGCCCCTCCGGTTGCGGCAAGTCGACCTTGCTCGGCGCCCTGGCCGGACACTTGAATGCCAGTACCGGCAGCTTGAAAGTCGACGGCAGCGCGGTGACCGGCCCGTCGCCGCAGCGCGGCATGGTGTTTCAGCACCACACGCTGTTCCCGTGGCGCACGGTGCGCGACAACGTCGCCTTCGGCTTGAAAATGCGCGGGGTCGGCAAGGCTGAGCGCCATCGAGCCGCTGACGACATCCTCAAACTGGTCGGCCTCGAAGGCTTCGCCGAGCGCTGGCCCGATCAGCTCTCTGGGGGCATGCAGCAACGGGTAGAAATCGCCCGGGTGCTGGTCAATCGCCCGCGACTGTTGCTGATGGACGAACCGTTCGGCGCGCTGGATGCGCTGACCCGTCTGAGCATGCAGGAACTGCTGCTGGACATCTGGACGCGCATCCGCACCACGGTGGTTTTCGTCACTCACGACATCGACGAGGCGTTGTTTCTCGCCGACCGCTTGCTGGTAATGAGCGCGCGACCGGGGCGAATCATCGAAGACTTGCCTCTGGACTTTCCGCGTCCGCGCACCAGCGAACTGGTCACCAGCCCGGAATTCGCTCGCCTCAAGCGCCACTGCCTCGACCTGCTGCGCCACGACAACGACCGACCGCTGCCGCGCCTCAATCCGCTCGGCCTGCCTCCTGAAAACCCTTTGCCGCGATTTGCCTTATGACCTCTATTTTTGCTGTGACCGACAACGAAGACATCCTCGCCCTGCATCCGCGCCTGACGGCTGAAGACGCCGGCGTGCGGCGCATTGCCCTGATCGATCTGGCCGATCTCGAAGAACCGGATGGCTTGCTCTGGCTGGTTGATCGACTTCGTCAGGATCCTGCCAAGGATGTTCGCGCTGAAGCTGCGCGATTGCTTGAAGCGTGGGAGGACGATGCGGTCGTGCAAGCCTTGTGCGAAGCGCTGACGGATACGTCGCCCGCTGTGCAATCGGCAGCGGCGCAAAGCCTGAGCCTGCTCAAGACTGCAGCGGCGGGGCGCGTGATTCTGCCGTGGACCGAACATGCCGATGTCAGTGTGCGCATAGCCGCATTTCGGGCGTTGCGAGAATTGCGCTTTGCCGAGGCCGCGCCGGCTGCTGTCGCGGCATTGGAAGATGCCGATGCTCATGTTCGGCGCGAAGCGGTTGGCGTGCTCGGCTGGCTCAAACAGCTCGACGCGCTGCCAGCCCTGGCGCAACTGGCCAGCGACGACCCGGACACCGAAGTGCGCCGCGCCGCGACAGGTGCGCTGGGTCTGGCCAGTGGCGCCGAAGTATTGCCGGCGTTGCGCCAGGCTTTGCACGACCCCGCCTGGCAAGTGCGCGAAGAAGCCGCGACGACACTGGGCAAGGTTGGCCACAGCGACGCCGGCCCGACCTTGGTCGAAGCGCTGAGCGATGATTACTGGCAAGTGCGCCTGCGCGCCGCTCGCAGCCTTGGCCGCTTGCGTTTCGTCCCGGCGCTGGACGCGCTGATCGACACTCTCGGCCACCGCATCAGCAACCTGCGCAAGGAGGCCGCGCTGGCGCTTGGAGAGTTGAACGATCGCGGCGCCGTGGCCGCGTTGCAGGCAGCGCAGGACGACGGCGACCCGGAAGTGCGCAAAGCCGTGCGCATCGCGTTGAGTCAGCTGCAATGAATCCGCTGTCGGTGGGCAACTCGCAGAGTGAGCGCACGTTACACCTGAGCTGGCCGGACGGGCGCGAATCGCTGCTCAAGCATGCCGATCTGCGCCGGCAATGCCCTTGCTCGCAATGCCGCGCATTTCGCCTGCGCGGTGTCACGCCGCTGGTTGATGATCGCGTGCGCCTGATCGAACTCAACCCGCAGGGTTATGGTGTGCAACTGGTGTTCAGCGACGGGCATCAACGCGGGATTTATCCGTGGGAGTACCTGGCGCAACTGGCTTCCTGACCTTATCCGATGATCGTTCCCATGCTCCGCGTGGGAATGCAGCCCGTGACGCTCCGCGTCACTGGACGCGGAGCGTCCCTTGAGGCATTCCCACGCAGAGCGTGGGAACGATCAGATCGCAGCCTTCGGCAGCTCCCTGCGTCGGCATGCGCCGACTGGCGGTTCTTGTCAGGCATTTCCCACAGGAGTACAAATGTACTCCATGACCAATCTGACTCCCCGCCGTACCGCCATTCTGACCTTTATCCGCGATCGCATCGCCGAGCACGGTCAGCCCCCAAGCCTCGCTGAAATCAGCGAGGCTTTTGGTTTTGCCTCGCGCAGCGTGGCGCGCAAGCATGTGCTGGCGCTCACGGAAGCCGGTTTCATCGAGGTCAACCCGCATCAGGCCAGGGGCATTCGTTTGCTCGGCCAGCCATCGCGTCCGGAGCTGCTGGAGATCCCCGTACTCGGTCGTGTGGCCGCCGGCGCGCCGATTGGCGCCGATGCCGATATCCATAACCGTTTGCTGCTCGACCCGGCGCTGTTCTCCCGCACCCCGGATTACATGCTGCGGGTGCAGGGCGACTCGATGATCGAGGACGGCATCCTCGACGGCGATCTGGTCGGTGTACGGCGCAATCCCGAGGCGCTGAACGGCCAGATCGTCGTTGCGCGTCTGGACGGTGAAGTCACCATCAAACGCTTCGAACGGGTCGGGGATGAAGTGCGCCTGCTGCCGCGCAACCCGGCGTACAAGCCGATTGTCGTGCGTGATGATCAGGATCTGGCCATTGAAGGCGTGTTCTGTGGTCTGGTGAGGCAAGGCTGATGGGCGCCGTCGTTGCGTTGGATACGCTGTTCAATGGCGGCCAGGTCTGGCGCGGCAGGCCTGCGCCACCGGCGGCGAGTCCGCAGCCGACCGGGCATGCGGGACTGGACGCAGCTCTGCCCAGCGGCGGCTGGCCGGAAGCGGCGCTGAGCGAAATCCTTCTCGCCGGCCCTGGTGTCGGCGAGCTGCAACTGGTCTGGCCAACCCTGGCGCGATTGTCCGCGGCCGGTGAGCGCATCGTGCTGGTGGCGCCGCCGTTCGTGCCGTACCCGCAGGCCTGGGCCAATGCCGGGGTCGATTTGCGCCAGTTGTCGGTGATTCAGGCCAGCGAACGCGATGCCTTGTGGGCGGCGGAGCAGTGTCTGCGCTCGGGCAGTTGCGGCGCGGTGCTGTGCTGGCCGAACAAGGCCGATGACCGAGCCTTGCGGCGTTTGCAGGTAGCGGCGGAAACCGGCCAGACCCTGGCCTTTGCCTGGCGCCCGTTGAGCGAGGCGGTCAACCCGTCACCGGCAGCGTTGCGCATAGCCATCGATGCCAAACCGGCGCAACTCCGCGTACTCAAATGCCGTGGCGGGCTGGCGCGTGCGGCGCCGATTGCCTTTGCCGTGGGGCACTGATCGTCATGCGCTGGGTATGTATTCTCTTTCCGCAACTGGCCCTCGACGCTGTGCTGCGTCAGCGGCCCGACCCTGAAGAGCCGCTGGTGCTGCTCAGCGGTCCGGCCCAACGCCGAGTGCTGCAAGCGGTAAATCCGGCGGCGCGCAAACTCGGCCTGCGCCCCGGCATGTCGATGACCGCCGCGCAAGCCATGAGCAAAGGCTTTGCCACCGCCGATTACGAGGTGGCCGAGGTCGAGCACTGGCAGCAGTTTCTCGCCGCGTGGGCCTATCGCTTCAGCGCGCAGGTCAGCGTGCATTACCCGCGTACCGTGGTGTTCGAGATCGAATCGAGCCTCGGACTGTTCGGTACCTGGCCGCAATTTGAAGCTCGCCTGCGCCAGGAATTGAAAGATCTGGGCTTTCGCCATCGCATCGTCGCCGCGCCGAACCCGGTGGCGGCACGAGTGCTGGCCAATGCCTACGATGGCCTGGTGGTGCCGGACAGCGAAGCCTTGCAGCATCATCTCGGGCAATTGCCGGTTGATCGTGTGGGGCTGGAGCCGAATGTCGCCACGGCGTTGTCGCGCATGGGCCTGCGCAATCTCAGTCAGGTGCAAAGCCTGCCACGCCAGGCACTGGCCCGGCGTTTCGAAGCGCAGATGCTCAAGCACCTCGACACGCTGTTCGGCGCACGCCCGCTGGCGCTGGCGTTCTATCTGCCGCCAGACCGTTTCGATATCCGCATCGAACTGAATTTCGACGTGCAATCCCATCAGGCATTGCTGTTCCCGTTACGGCGCTTGACCGGCGACCTGTCGGCGTTCCTCTGTGGGCGCGACAGTGGCGTGCAGCGTTTTGATCTGCATCTGGAACACGCAGGGCTGCCGGACACGGTGATCAAGGTCGGCCTGCTCAGTGCCGAGCGTGACGCGGCGATGCTGTTTGAACTGGCCCGTGGCCGGCTGGAGCAAGTCCAGGTCGAGGCGCCGGTGCGTGGTTTTCGCTTGCGCGCCGAAGACCTGCCGAGTTTCGTTCCGCAGTATCAGGAACTGTTCGACGACCGCCCGCAGCAGACCTTGCCCTGGGAGCAATTGCGCGAACGTCTGCGCGCACGGCTGGGTGATGACGCGGTGCAGGGCTTGCGCTTTCAGGCCGATCATCGCCCCGAGTGCGCGTGGCAGAATGGCGTCGACAAACAGCCTTGCACAGGTTTGCCCAGCGTGCAGCGCCCGGGCTGGCTGCTCAACGAACCGCAGAGCGTGCCGGAAGGTTCGGCGCGGATTCTCATGGGGCCGGAGCGCATCGAATCCGGTTGGTGGGACGGTGGCGACGTGCGGCGTGATTACTACCTGATCCAGAACCGCGCCGGTCAGCAGGGCTGGGCCTGGCGCGCTGTGGGTGAGGGCGGCCCGCTGTGGCTGCAAGGCTGGTTCGCATGAGTGCCGATTACGCCGAACTGCATTGCCTGTCGAATTTCAGTTTCCAGCGCGGTGCCTCCAGCGCGCTGGAGCTGTTTCAGCGGGCGAAAAAGCACGGCTATCATGCGCTGGCGATCACCGACGAGTGCACCCTCGCCGGGATCGTTCGTGCATGGCAAGCGGCGAAGTCCGTGGAGTTGCCGCTGATCATCGGCAGCGAGGTGCGCATCGACAACGGCCCGAAACTGGTACTGCTGGTGGAAAACCTTGCTGGTTATCAGGCCCTGTGCGGCTTGATCACCCAGGCCCGGCGGCGTACGCAGAAAGGGCAGTATCAGGTGCTGCGCGAAGACTTCGCCGAAGCGCTGCCGGGTTTGCTGGTGTTGTGGGTGCCGGATTCAGTGGATGACCGGGAAGAAGGGCGCTGGCTGAAACAAACCTTCGGCGACCGCCTGTGGCTCACGGTGCAACTGCATCGCGGGCAGAACGATCAGCAGCGGCTCGCGGCATTGTTGGCTCTGGCGGCTGAGCTGCAGACTCCAGCCGTGGCCAGCGGCGATGTGCACATGCATGCCCGGGGGCGCCGTGCCTTGCAGGACACCATGACCGCGATCCGTCATCACGTCCCCGTGGCCGAAGCGGGTCTGCGCCTGCATCCCAATGGCGAGCGGCATTTGCGTTGCCTTGATGTGCTGCGCGAATTGTATCCGCCGGCCTTGCTCGAGGAATCGGTCAACCTGGCCCAGCGCTGCACCTTCGATCTGAGCGAGCTGCGCTATCAATATCCGAAAG
Source organism: Pseudomonas sp. LW8 (assembly GCF_041956865.1). Classification (NCBI taxonomy): domain Bacteria; kingdom Pseudomonadati; phylum Pseudomonadota; class Gammaproteobacteria; order Pseudomonadales; family Pseudomonadaceae; genus Pseudomonas; species Pseudomonas sp. LW8. The sequence continues at coordinate 2,416,034 of NZ_CP168138.1, forward strand.
AGCTGGTGCCCAAGGGCCACAATGCCAGTTCCTGGTTGCGTCATCTGACCGAGGAGGGCATTGCCTGGCGCTGGCCGAAAGGGCCTCAGGCCAAGGTGCTCAAGCAGATCGATGACGAGCTGCAATTGATCGCTGAACTCGGCTACGAAAGCTACTTCCTCACCGTGCACGACGTGGTGCGCTTTGCCCGCACGCAGAACATCCTCTGTCAGGGCCGTGGTTCGGCCGCCAACTCGGCGGTGTGTTTTGCCCTGGGCATCACCGAGATCGATCCGGATCGTACTACGCTGCTGTTCGAACGCTTCATGTCCAAAGAGCGCAACGAGCCGCCGGACATCGATGTCGATTTCGAGCACGAGCGCCGCGAGGAAGTCCTGCAATACGTGTTCAACCGTTATGGCCGGCGACGTGCGGCGCTGACCGCGGTGGTCAGCACCTATCACGCCACCGGTGCCGTGAGCGATGTGGCCAAGGCCCTCGGCCTGCCACCGGATCAGATCAACGCGCTGGCCGATTGCTGCGGGCGCTGGAGCGATGAAACGCCGCCGCTGGAACGTTTGCGTGAAGGTGGCTTCGACCCGGACAGTCCGGTGCTGCGCCGGGTGCTGAGCCTGACCGGGCAACTGATCGGCTTCCCCCGGCACCTGTCGCAGCATCCCGGTGGTTTCGTGATTTCCGAGCAGCCGCTGGACACCTTGGTGCCGGTCGAAAACGCGGCAATGGCCGACCGCACCATCATTCAATGGGACAAGGACGACCTCGATGCGGTCGGCCTGCTCAAGGTGGATATTCTCGCCTTGGGTATGCTCAGTGCGATTCGCCGCTGCTTCGACCTGCTGCGCCGGCATCGTGATCTGAACCTGACGCTCGCGACGATCCCCGCCGAAGACAAACCGACCTACGCAATGATCAGCCGCGCCGATACCGTCGGTGTGTTTCAGATCGAGTCGCGGGCGCAGATGTCGATGCTGCCGCGCCTGAAACCGCAGACGTTCTACGATCTGGTGATTGAAGTGGCGATCGTCCGCCCGGGGCCGATTCAGGGCGGCATGGTTCATCCCTACCTGCGCCGACGTAACAAGGAAGAGGCGGAAACCTATCCGTCGCCAGCGCTCGAAGTCGTACTCAAAAGAACCCTGGGCGTGCCGCTGTTTCAGGAACAGGTCATGCAGATCGCCATCGTCGCTGCCGACTACAGCCCCGGCGAGGCCGATCAGTTGCGCCGTTCGATGGCGGCGTGGAAGCGCCATGGCGGACTGGAGCCGCACAAGGAGCGCCTCGCCGCCGGCATGAAAAAGAACGGCTACACACCGGAATTCGCTGCGCAGATCTTCGAGCAGATAAAAGGCTTCGGCAGTTATGGCTTCCCCGAATCCCACGCCGCCAGTTTCGCCTTGCTGACCTACGCCAGTTGCTGGCTGAAATGCCACGAGCCGGCGGCGTTCGCCTGTGCATTGATCAACAGTTGGCCGATGGGCTTTTACAGTCCGGATCAGATTCTGCAGGACGCGCGGCGGCACCAATTGCAGATCCGTCCGGTGGACGTGCGCGCCAGTGACTGGGATTGCAGCCTCGAGCCGCTGAGTGCCGGGCAACCGGCGATTCGCATGGGCCTGCGCATGATCAAGGGATTTCGCGAAGAGGACGCACGGCGCATCGAAGCCGCGCGCCGACACGGGGCGTTTGCCGATGTCGCTGACCTGGGTGAGCGCGCCGCCCTCGACAGTCGTGCGCAGGCCTTGCTGGCAGACTCCGGCGCCTTGCGCGGTCTGGCCGGGCATCGTCATCGTGCGCGTTGGGAAGTGGCCGGGGTGCAGAAACAGCTCGGCCTGTTCGCCGGCCTGCCCAACGAGGAAGAAGTCAAAATCGTCTTGCCTAAACCCAGCGTTGGCGAAGACCTGCATGCTGATTACTCGACCGTGGGGACGACGCTGGGGCCGCATCCACTGGCGTTGTTGCGTGGCGAGTTGCAGGCCCGGCGTTGCCGCAGCTCGCGGGAATTGATGGATATCGAACATGGCCGGCCGGTCAGCGTGGCCGGTCTGGTCACCGGCCGACAGCGCCCCGGTACGGCCAGCGGCGTGACGTTCGTGACCCTGGAAGACGAGTTCGGCAACGTCAACGTGGTGGTCTGGCGTGACCTGGCCGAGCGGCAGCGCCAAGTGCTGGTGGGGTCGCAATTGCTCAAGGTCGACGGCCGCTGGGAACGCGAAGGCGATGTGCGCCACCTGATCGCCGGGCGCATGAGCGACCTGAGCCCGCTGCTCAACGGCATTCATGTGCAGAGCCGGGATTTCCACTGATCAAACACCCACGCTTGCGTCAGCGATCAATCCGTCAAGACGAGTGTCGAGCGACTCACTACAACCGGGCGCAATCTCGCATCTGCATCGGTTTGGGTGGCTCACCAACTTGAGCGCTTCCTAACGGATCATCAGCGGTCACAGGGTGAAATTGTCCCGCCCTTTGATAGAAAAGCTGCCCGACTTGATGATTGCACTGGCGGAACCGGGCCCATTGGATTCAAAGGAGAAGCTACCTTCATAGAGTTCCCGTTCGTGATCAAAGGACAGACTAACCGAGCCACTGTCCGCGTTGTACGTCTGAAATAAGGTTTCAGCGCCATCGGCCCGCATTTTCCACCATGTGGCAGAGTACTTCCCATCCTTGATGGCATGGGTGCCACTGTCCATGTCGGGATTGAACACCATCTCAATGCCTCTGATGACGGTGTTTCCTTGTTCATCTTCAATTGTCTGAACGGCGCTGAGGGTCAGGCGCAGTTTTTTATCGGTGGTGTAATAGTCATAAGCGAAGTTGAGTCCATCGGCAGTGAACGCCGGTTCACCTATTACATCAGTGGAAACCGTACCGGAGGAAGGATTGGTTCTGGTTTGTGGGAGAACGTGTTCCGTCAGCATGTGCAGCTCCTTGGCAACGGGTGCCGTTTATACGAATCGGTCCAGCAACATATCTCCAACCTATGCTGACAGTAGCCGGTCGTAAACTGTCAAACCTGACAGTTGACAACCCCTTGCTGATCGTTTGAGCAAAGTGTGGTTTAGCCGAATGACGAAGCAGGAAATAGATGTAGAGTCATCAGTGACTGACCCTTGCAGGAGCGAGCCTGCTCGCGAAAGCGGACTGTCAGGCAATGACGATGTCGAACGTGCCGCCGCCTTCGCGAGCAAGCTCGCTCCCACAGGGATTTTGGTTGCAATGAAGATGGTCGATCTGCCTCGTATCAGAGTGTGAGCGAGCCTGCTCGCGAAAGCGGACTGTCAGGCAATGACGATATTGACTGTGCCGCCGCCTTCGCGAGCAAGCTCACTCCCACAGGGAATTTGGTTGCGATGAAGATGGTGGATTTACCCCGTATCAGTGTGGGAGCGAGCCTGCTCGCGAAAGCGCAGTGTCAGGCAATGACAATGTCGAACGTGCCGCCGCCTTCGCGAGCAGGCTCGCTCCCACAGGTTTTGGCTATTTATCCAAAATCGAGATAAATCAAAAGGCTGCACCTTTGGGCCGAAGGCAGATATTCTGCGCTTCACACCGGTACGGGAACCCGATCAATCTCCATGGCCAGCCACTGCCAGGATGAATTGCCCGACGCCAAAGGAGTGTTCGAATGAGCGAAAAGAAACTGGAAACCACGGTCGATCGCGTCTACCAAGGGGTTTACGCGGCGATCAGCAAGCGTTCGTTGCGCCCAGGCATGAAGCTGGGTGAGGCCTCGCTGGCCGAGTTGTTCAATGTCAGCCGCACGTCGGTGCGTGCTGCGCTCAAGCAATTGGAAGCCGATGGTCTGGTCACCACTGAGCCCAACAAAGGTGCATCGGTGTCGCTGCCCAGTGACGCAGAGCTGCGTTCGCTGTTCGAAACCCGGCGGTTGATCGAAATCGGCATCGTCACCGAACTGTGCCGGCGCAAAGACACCGTTGCGATGCAGGATCTGCGTGAGCACTTGTTGCTGGAGGATGCCGCCCATGCGGCCGGCGACCATGAACGGCTGATCCATCTGCTCGGCGAATTCCACCTCAAACTGGCGCGCAGCCTGAACAATCCGGTGCTGCTTGACTGGTTCCAGAAGCTGATCTCGCGCGCTTCGCTGTATGCCGCCGCGCTCGATGACGACAGTCATCAAGCCTGCCGCGACGATGAACACCTGCGTTTGCTTGAGTACATCGAGGCCGGTAATCAGAGCGCCGCGATCGAGCTGACCTGCACGCACCTCAACGGAATCGAGAAGGCGATTCTCGACGTTGCTGCAAAAATGAAAACCGGCTATCACCCACTCAAACACTTGATTGGCGTCTGAATGGCTCTGTGTCGCAAATCGGCTATACCTCCAATGAAACCAATGCGTTTTCAGGGCCTCGAAACACACGGGCGTCGCGTCGTTGTAGCGTTGCGATAGATCGGAAAACCGCAAAAAAGGACACTGAGTCAGGCGATGCAGTTTTTATCCGAAAGCCACGGCTGTGAGGGCTGGAAAGGCGAAATGGCCGGACGCATCCGTGCGTTCGACTGGAGCCTCACCGAACTGGGTCCGCTCGCCGACTGGCCGGCCAGTCTGTGTAACACCGTGCAGCTGATGCTGGCTTCGCCGCTGCCGATGGTGATGCTCTGGGGCCATGCCGGCTACATGATCTACAACGACGCCTACTCCGAATTCGCCGGTGGCCGCCATCCCTATCTGCTTGGCGTGCCGGTAGAGCTTGGCTGGCCGGAAGTCGCCGAATTCAACCGCCACGTCGTTGACACTTGCCTGGCCGGCGGCACCTTGTCCTATCGCAACAAAGAGCTGGTATTGCTGCGCGACGGCGTGCCCGAAGACGTCTGGATGGACTTGTATTACAGCCCGGTGGCCAACGACGAAGGCGTGCCCGGCGGCGTCATGGCGATGGTGGTCGAAACCACCGAACTGGTGCATTCCGAGCGCCTGCGTCAGGCGGCCGAAGATGCCTATCGCGCCGACAACGAGCGCGTGCGTCTGGCGCTGAATGCCGGCGCACTGCTTGGCTCGTTTGTCTGGGACATCAAGAACAATCGCTTCTCTGCTGACGAACGTTTCGCCCGCACCTTTTCCTATCCGCCGGATCAGGACTTGAGCGATCTGCAACAAGAGATCGCTGAATCGCGCATTCATCCCGAAGATCATCGGTGGGTGCAGGAGCGAGTTGCCCATAGCGTGCGCACTGGCGAGCCGTACAACGCTGAATACCGCGTGCAGCGGGCCGACGGCCAGTACCTGTGGGTGTTGGCCAGTGGTGCCTGCGAGTTCGATGAGCAAGGCAAGCCGTTTCGCTTTCCCGGTGTGCTGATCGACATCCATGAGCGCAAAAACGCCGAAGAATCACTGCTCAAATTCACCCGCAATCTCGAACAGCGCGTGGCCACCGAAGTGAATGCGCGGCTCGCGGCCGAGGAACAACTTCGCCAATCGCAGAAGCTCGAATCCATCGGCGGCCTGACCGGTGGCGTTGCCCACGACTTCAACAATCTGCTGCAAGTCATCGCTGGCAACCTGCATCTGCTCGCCCGGCATGAGCCCAACAATGCCAACGTACAACGCCGGGTCGTGGCTTCGCTGGCGGCGGTCGAACGCGGTGCCAAACTGTCTTCGCAACTGCTGGCCTTTGCCCGGCGGCAACCGCTGTCACCGGCCGTGTGCAATCCAGAGCAAATTTTCGAAGGCGTGGGCGAATTACTCCAACGTGCATTGGGCGAAACCATTCAGATCGACGTGCAGTTGCCGCCGCAGCCCTGGCACATCAACGTCGACCGCAACCAACTGGAAAACGCGATTCTCAACCTGGCCATCAACGCCCGCGACGCGATGAAGGGCGAGGGCGTTATCGGCCTCAGTGCCGCCAATGTCTGTCTGGACAGCGAATACTGCGTCGGCAAGGGCATCGCGTCCGGTGAGTATGTGCGCGTGGCGATCACCGACACCGGCGTGGGCATTGCCCCACAAATGCTGGAACAGGTTTTCGAACCGTTCTTCACCACCAAGGCCGACGGGCAGGGCACTGGCCTCGGTCTGAGCATGGTCTTCGGCTTCGTCAAACAGAGTGGCGGCCACGTCGAGATCGACAGCAAGCTCGGCGAAGGCACGCGGGTGCAGCTGTATTTCCCGCGCAGTCTGCGTCCGGTTCGCGAAGAGACCGCCAGTGTCGGCGAACGCAAGAGCGGCGGCCACGAAACCATTCTGGTGGTGGAAGACAATGACGCGGTGCGCGCTTCGGCGGTCGAGTTGCTGCGCGAAGAAGGCTATCGGGTGATGACCGCCGGCAATGGCGACGTGGCCATGCAGATGCTGCTGGAAGGCATCGAGATCGATCTGATTTTCACCGACGTGGTCATGCCCGGCCTGATCAAGAGTTCCGATCTAGCTGCCTGGGCCAAGGTGCAGACGCCGCCAGTGCCGGTGCTGTTCACTTCCGGGCATACCCGCGACATCATTTCCCGCGACCACCAGCTCAGCCCCGATACGCATCTGCTCGGCAAACCCTACAGCCCGCAAGCCTTACTGCAGATGATTTGCGAGGTGCTCGGCACCTGATGCCGAGCGCTGCCCAGTTTTTCAATCAAGGCAGGCCGATGATTTCCAAGCGCAATTCCAAAGCACCCGCCGGCATGGTTCGCGTGCGCGGCGCCCGCGAACATAACCTGAAGAACGTTGATGTCGATATTCCGCGCGATGCGCTGGTGGTGTTCACCGGTGTCTCCGGTTCGGGCAAGTCGTCGCTGGCGTTTTCCACGCTGTATGCCGAGGCCCAGCGGCGGTATTTCGAATCGGTGGCGCCGTACGCGCGGCGGCTGATCGATCAGGTCGGCGTGCCGGATGTCGATTCCATCGAAGGACTGCCGCCCGCCGTCGCTTTGCAACAGCAGCGCGGCACGCCGAGCGCGCGTTCGTCGGTGGGCAGCGTGACGACGTTGTCGAGCCTGATCCGCATGCTCTATTCCCGCGCCGGGAGTTACCCGCCGGGGCAGCCAATGCTGTATGCCGAGGATTTTTCACCGAACACGCCGCAGGGCGCCTGTCCGGAGTGTCATGGACTTGGTCGCGTCTATGAAGTCACCGAAGCGCTGATGGTGCCGGACCCGAACCTGACCATCCGCCAGCGTGCAGTGGCGTCCTGGCCCTTGGCGTGGCAGGGGCAGAACCTGCGCGACATCCTCGTGACCATGGGCATTGATGTCGATATTCCCTGGAAGAAGCTGCCGAAAAAGCAGCGCGACTGGATTCTCTTCACTGAAGAGACGCCGACGGTGCCGGTGTACGCCGGGCTGACCCCGGAAGAAACCCGCGTCGCCCTCAAACGCAAAATGGAACCGAGTTATCAGGGCACCTTCACCGGCGCCCGGCGCTACATCCTGCACACCTTCACTCACTCGCAAAGTGCGCTGATGAAGAAGCGTGTTTCGCAGTTCATGCGCGGTAGCCCATGCCCATTGTGCGAGGGCAAACGGCTCAAGCGCGAGGCGTTGTCGGTAACCTTCGCCGGCTACGACATTGGCGAGTTGTCGCAGATGCCGTTGCTGCAAGTGGCCGAAGTGCTGCGGCCTGTAGCGGCGGCGAATTATCTGGAACAGGCCGAGGAGAGCGGCGACACCCTCAGCCATGCGCAAACCCGCGAGGCGCGTCAGCAGCGGGTTGCCCATGGCGCCAGCGGTCATGCCAGCGCACCGGACGTGCGCCACACGCCGAATCTGTCGCTGGAGAAACGCTTGGCGGCGCAGCGCATCGCTGAGGATTTGCTGGAGCGGGTCAGCACCCTGACCGATCTCGGCCTGGGTTATCTGGCGCTGGAACGCAGTACGCCGACGTTGTCGTCGGGCGAGTTGCAGCGTTTGCGCCTGGCCACGCAATTGGGTTCGCAGCTGTTCGGGGTGATTTATGTCCTGGACGAACCGTCTGCCGGTCTGCATCCGGCGGATGGCGAGGCGTTGTTCGAGGCATTGCAGCGCTTGAAGGCCGACGGCAACACGCTGTTTGTGGTCGAACACGATGTCGAAACCATGCGCCGTGCCGACTGGCTGATTGACGTCGGCCCGGCGGCGGGCGAAAAGGGCGGGCGCGTGCTGTACAGCGGTCCGCCTGCGGGACTTGCTGATATTGCAGATTCGCAGACCCGCGCTTATCTGTTTGCCGAAAACCAACGCCCTGAGCGCGCCGCGCGCAAGCCGAGCGGCTGGCTGAAGCTCGACGGCGTGACGCGCAATAACCTGAATAATCTTAGCGCCGAATTCCCCTTGGGCTGTTTCACCTCGGTGACCGGCGTATCGGGATCTGGCAAATCGAGTCTGGTCAGTCAGGCCTTGCTGGAACTGGTCGGCGCGCAGTTGGGCCGTCCAGTGGCCGAGGCCGAGTCGGAAGAACCGAGCCTGGAAGATGACACGCCGCCGCCCAGCACCGGGCAGATCAGCGCCGGCCTGGAGTCGATCAAACGGCTGGTGCAGGTTGATCAGAGACCCATCGGACGCACGCCGCGCTCCAATCTGGCGACTTACACCGGCTTGTTCGACAACGTGCGCAAGCTGTTCGCCGCGACACCTGAGGCACAAGCGGCGGGCTATGATGCCGGGCAGTTTTCTTTCAACGTCGCCAAGGGCCGTTGCGCCACGTGTGAGGGCGAAGGTTTTGTCAGTGTGGAATTGCTGTTCATGCCCAGCGTGTATGCGCCATGCCCGACCTGCCACGGAGCGCGGTATAACCCGCAGACATTGGCGATTCTCTGGCAGGGCTTGAGCATCGCCCAGGTGCTGCAACTGACCGTCGATGAGGCGGTGGCGGTGTTTGCCGAGCAGGCGGGGATTCGTCGTTCGCTGGAAGTGCTGCGCGATATCGGCCTGGGTTATCTGCGCCTGGGGCAACCGGCCACGGAACTGTCCGGTGGTGAAGCGCAGCGGATCAAACTGGCGACCGAGTTGCAGCGCAGCCAGCGTGGCGCGACCTTGTATGTACTGGATGAACCGACCACGGGATTGCACCCGAGAGATGTCGATCGGTTGCTGGAACAACTCGATACGCTGGTAACGGCGGGGCACACGGTGATTGTGGTCGAACACGAAATGCGCGTGGTCGCGCAGAGTGACTGGGTGATCGACATCGGCCCCGGGGCCGGCGATCAGGGCGGCAGGATTGTCGCCGCCGGCACACCGCAGAAAGTCGCGGCGAGCAAGAAGAGCAAGACTGCGCCGTTTCTGGCTCGGGCTTTGAGCCGATAACTGCAGCGCCTTGCTGGCCGCCATCGCTGGCAAGCCAGCTCCCACAGGAATTCAAGTTGTTGCCGAAAATCTGCGCACACTGATGCCCCCTGTGGGAGCTGGCTTGCCAGCGATGGCGCCAGTTCAGGCGCCATCCAGCGTACGGCGGACCTTGTCGAGCAGTTCGCTGATCTGGAACGGTTTGACCAGCATGTCCATGCCGGTGCCGAGGAAGACCTGGCGGTTGAGCGCGGTTTCGGCGTAGCCGGTCATGAACAGGATCGGCAGCCCTTCGTGCCAGCCACGGGCAACATCCGCCAACTCCCGCCCGCTCATGCGCGGCAGGCCGACGTCGGTCAGCAGCAGGTCGATCGACGGGTCGTTCTGCAAGCGCTCCAGCGCCGATTCGATATCCGCCGCTTGCGTGCAGCGATAGCCGGCATCCTCCAGCACTTCGGTGACGAACAAGCGCACCGTGGCCATGTCCTCGACGATCAGCACATGCTCGCCACTGCCTTTCGCGTCAGGCACGGGCACAGGTGCGTCGGCCCCGGTCGGGTCGTTGGTGCCGGGCAGCATGATGGTCACTTCGGTGCCACGTCGGGCGACGCTGCGGATGTGCGCGTCACCGCCCGACTGACGGGCAAAACCGTAGATCGTCGACAGACCGAGCCCGGTGCCCTGGCCCAAAGGCTTGGTGGTGAAAAACGGTTCGAACACCTTGTCGATCACGTTGTGTTCAATGCCGGTGCCGTCGTCGCGTACCGACAGCGCCACGTACGCGCCATCGGCCAGATTCGGATCGCCATGGGAATAAGCGGCGTAAGTATTGACCCAGATATTGCCGCCCGAGGGCAGGGCATCACGGGCGTTGATCACCAGATTGAGCACCGCGCTTTCCAGCTGCACCGGGTCGACCAGCGCAATCGCCGGTTTGTTGGTCAGTTCCAGCTTGAGGGTGATGCGCTCACCGATGGTGCGCACCAGCAATTCTTCCAGCGAGCGGACATGCTCGTTGATGTCCACCGGCCGTGTATCGAGCGGCTGCTGGCGGGCAAATGCCAGCAGACGATGGGTCAATGAGGCCGCGCTCATGGCTGAGTTCAGCGCTGCTTCGGTATAGAACTGCACCTTGTCCAGACGCTCATCGGCCACGCGTTTTTGGATTAGTTCCAGGCTGGTGATGATCCCGGTCAGCAGGTTGTTGAAGTCGTGGGCGATACCGCCGGTGAGCTTGCCCAGCGCATCCATTTTCTGCACTTGCAGCAATTGCGCTTCGGCATGCACGCGTTCGGCGACTTCCTTGGCCAGCTGCGTGGTGGTGTCATCCAGCCGCGCCAGATGCGAGCGCTCGCGATGGCGGTGTTCGGTGACGTCCTCGACGAACACCAGACTCAGTTCCGGGGTGCGATACGGCGAAATCTGCCATTGCGTCTCGCGAATCTCGCCCTGCACACGCATGTTCAGCGTGCCTTTCCAGCGCTCGCCGTCGACCAGACGCAGACGCAGTTCGTCGAGGATCGAGCATTGATCTTCGGCAAAGCATTCACGCAGCGCCTGCGCGTCGCGGTTGTCGACGATCAACTGGGCAAAGGCGTGGTTGCATTCATGCACTTTCAGATTGGCATCGAGCACGGCGATCGGTGCCGAGACGTTGGCGAAAATCTCGCGGAAACGTGCCTCGCTCTCGCGCAGGGCATTTTCCGTGTCGCGCACCCGCAGCAGGGTACGCAGGGTCGCCAAGAGCACATCGGGGTCGACCGGGTGAATCAGATAGGCATCGGCACCCGCGTTGAGACCAGTGATGATATCGCCGGTCTGGATCGACGCCGCTGACACATGAATCACTGGCAGCAGCGCGGTGCCCGGGTCGGCGCGCAGCAGGCGGACGATGTCGAAACCGCTCATGTCCGGCAGGTTGACGTCGAGGATCAACGCATCGAGGGCTTCGCTCTCGATCAGGGCCAGTCCGTCGCTGCCGGTGCCGGCTTCGAGCACCGTGTAGCCATGGTTCTCCAGGCGCCGGCGCAGGGCGTAACGGGTGGCGACGTTGTCATCGACGATCAACAGGCGGATGTCACGATTCATCGACGTTCTCCAGAGCGATTGCCAGCGGGATGATGACAAAGAACGTCGAGCCGACGCCCGGCCTACTGTCTACCCCGACTTCACCGCCGAGCAGGGCGGCGAAACGCTTGCACAGTGACAGACCCAGACCGGTGCCGCGCAGACGTTTCTGCAATGGCGAATCGACTTGGGAGAAGTCTTCGAACAGCGTGTCATGCAGTTCGGCCGCGATGCCGATGCCGGTGTCGCTGACGGCAAAGCGCACTTTGTCTTCACCTTCCATTCGCGCCGATACCCGCACTTCGCCACGGGTGGTGAATTTCAACGAGTTGGAAATGAAGTTGCGCAGGATCTGCCCGAGCTTCTTGTCATCGGTATACAGGCGCGGCAGGCCCAGCGGCTCTTCGAAGATCAGATCCACCGCCGAGGCGTCGACGATAGGCCGGAACATCCCGCGCAGGGCGGAGAACAGGTCGAACATGTCGAACCAGGCCGGCGAGATGCTGATGCGCCCGGCTTCGATCTTCGCCAGATCGAGCAGGTCATCAACCATGTCGCTGAGCTCGCGGGCAGCGGTGCTGACGAAGGCTACCTGCTTGTGCTGTTCAGGGCTGAGCGGACCGTCGAGTTCGTCAGCGAGCAGACTGTTGATGCTCAGTATCGAGCCCAGCGGCGTGCGGAATTCATGGCTCATGTACGACAGGAAACGGCTCTTGAGATCCGATGCCTGACGCAGTTCTTCGGCCTGATTGTCGAGCTCGGCGTACAGCGCCAGAACACCTTGGTTGGTTTCATCGAGTTCTTCGCGCAGGGCAGTGGTTTCGCGCTGCAACTGAGCGATGAGCGCCGCCTGTTCGGCGTGGCTCAAGTGAGTCGATTCAGCCATGGTCGGCCTCCAGAGCCACGACCAGCACCGTCACGTCATCGCGACCACGGCAAAAGTCGCGGTGCAGGACGCTGGCTATCACGGCAGGATGGCGATGCACCAGGCCGGGGTAGTCTGCAAGATTCCAACGGGACTGTAGGCCGTCGCTGTACATGATCAATAAATGTCCGTTCACGTGAGCATAGTCAAAGGGTTTGGCTTTACGGTACTGGCCGCCAACGATACCGGGGTGTGAGGCCAGACCGCGGGATTTGCCAGGCTCCAGCAGACTGGCGCCGATGTTACCGACACCGGCGAACGTCAGGCCGTCGCGCTGGCTGTCAAACTGGGCGAACGCCACGGCGCCACCGCGCGTGCCGAGCATTTCCTGATGCAGGTCTTCCATCAATACCACAGGATCGGCGAACGGTGCCCGGGCGAATGCCCGGGCACCGGCCAGGCCAGCACGTTCGGCGTCTTCGCCATGGCCGAGGCCATCGACCACCAGCGCGCTGATCCGCGAACCTTCATATTTCAGATGCCAGACATCGCCGCAGGCCGGATCGGCATGCAGCGAATGCTGGCTGACCCCGAAGCGGATATCGGCCTGCCGATCGCTGCGGGCAAAGATCCGCGCCAGCAACACCGCGCCACGGTGGTCGGCGTAGACATCGAAGACATTGGTCTGCCGCGATACGGCGCCGAGGCCGATGCCCTGCGTACCGCCAGTGGAAAAGCCATCCGCCAGACAGGCATCCAGATCAAAGCCCTGCGCCCGATCCACGGTCTGCATTTCGATGCCGAAGCCGTTATCCGGCCGAGCCAGTACACGCAGGTGAAATTCACCACGCTGGGCATGCTTGAGCACGTTGCTCGCCAGTTCGGTCGCGACCAGCGCCACGCGGCCGGCATCGTTTTCGTCGAAGCCATGCTGCTCGGCGAGTTTCTGCGCGGTGCGCCGCGCGTGGCCGATCTGGCTGCTGTCCTCGATCGGCAGAACCTGGGTCAACGACCCGGTGATATTCATGTCCATCGTGTGATCGTAATGCGCGTGCCTTTGCCGGGCTCAGTGTCGAGTTCGAATTCATTGACCAGGCGCTTGGCGCCAGTCAGGCCAAGGCCCAACCCGCTGCCGGAGGTCCAGCCGTCGGTCATCGCCAGTTTGATGTCGGGGATGCCAGGGCCTTCGTCGCGGAAGGTGATGCGCAAACCGACCCGGCCGTTTTCCTCGAGAATCTGCCAGTCCATGTCGCCGCCGCCGCCGTAGACCATGGTGTTACGCGCCAGCTCACTGACAGCGGTCACCAGTTTGGTCAGGTCGATCAGGCGCATGCCACATTCGGTGGCGAGTTTGCGCGTGGTCTGGCGGGCCAGCACTACGTCCTGTTCAATGAGAATGGGTTGCGTACCGCTACTGCGCACGGTCATTGTGCAAGTACTCGTTCCCGCAGCAGTTTCATCCCGCGTTCGACGTTCAGGGCGGTGCTCACGTCTGGCAAAGTCATGCCCAGCTCAACGAGCGTGATCGCCACTGCCGGCTGCATGCCGACCAGCACGGTTTTGGCGTCCATGATTTTCGACAGCCCGGAAATGTCGCCGATCATGCGCCCGATGAACGAATCGACCATATCCAGCGCCGTGATGTCGATCAGCACGCCCCGGGCGGATGTCCGGCTGATGCGCTCGGACAGATCGTCCTGCAGGGTCAGGGCGAGTTGGTCATGCATGTCGACCTGAATGGTCACCAGCAAGATATCGCCCATTTGAAGAATCGGAATACGTTCCATGGTCAAGCCGTCTTGACGAGGCTGACACCCAAGCGGGTCAGGGCCAGTTTCAATGCATCGGCCAGGTTGGCCTTGGTCACTACGCCTTGCAGATCCAGACCCAGGTGAACGATGGTTTGCGCAATCTGTGGACGCACGCCGCTGATGATGCAATCAGCGCCCATCAGGCGAATTGCGGTCACGGTTTTCAGCAAGTGCTGGGCGACCAGAGTGTCGACGGTTGGCACGCCGGTGATGTCGATGATGGCGATTTCCGAACCGGTGTCGACGATGCGTTGCAGCAGCGATTCCATGACTACTTGGGTGCGCTGCGAATCGAGGGTGCCGATCATTGGCAGGGCGAGGACGCCATCCCACAGCTTGACCACCGGAGTCGACAGTTCCAGCAGCTCTTCCTGTTGACGCTTGATCACCGCTTCGCGGGATTTCTGGAAGGTGCCGATGGTGTGCATACCGACGGTGTCGAGCAATTCGGAGATTTCCAGCAATTGCTCGGCAAGCAGTGCTGGCTGGTCCTGATAATGGTTTTGCAGCAGGGCGAACAACGGGCCTTTCAGGGCAAAGATGAAATTGGCGGTTTGCTGGGAATCCTGGCCGAGCAGGGCGCGGCTCTGCGACAGCTTTTCAAGGAACTGACGGGTATCCTCCCAACCCGCAGCGGCAATCTTGCTGCCGTTGCCGTTTTCCAGACCCGCCAGGAGCAGGCCCAGCAAGTCGCGGGTTTGCTGAGCGAGGTCGTGTTCCTTGAGGTTGCGTGTGGCGCCGCTGGCTTCGAGGCGTTTGGTCCACTCGCTCAACAGCTGAGTCTGGTTGTTCTTGATTGCTTCAACTGTGCTGTTCTGCAGTGCTGCCATGTGCGTGTCGCTCCGTTACGTATATGGGCCGGCTCGGCGAAATGACCGGCGCGATTTGACTGACATTTACCGCTTGAAATAGTTGTTCAGCTAGCGATGAATTTTTCTGCCTGCCGCGTCGAACGCCCCGGTAACTCTAGTCGGCGTGGCGGCAGGCAACGATCTTTTGAACGAATCTACGGCGTCAGGCTTCGAATCTGCATGCCCGACGTTTTCCAGTCGTGCTGGAAGAAGGAGGCAGGACTATGAATGAGGTGGATATGAACGAGCAAGCGCCGCAACAGCAAAATCAGTCCTCAGAGTCAATTAACCGCAACGACCCGGCCATCGACCCGCAAACGCCGGGGCAAAATACTCCCGCGCCGGTTGAAGAAGGGCAGGCGGACAGCGCGGCTGCCGAGGTCGATCAAAAGCAGCATCACAACGACAACAGCAACGATTTCAGCCCCGGCTTCAAGCCTGACCCGGACCGTCCTGAACCGGGCGAAAGCACTGACGCCGATATCGACACCGATGGTGGTTGATCGCTGAAACGCAAAAAGGCCGCATCGAAGGATGCGGCCTTTTTATTGCCGGCCGGTTACTTGCTCGGATGTTTGGCTTGCAGCTCTTTGGCGTGGGCCAGGTGTTTTTCCAGCGCTGGCAGCATCTTCTGCGCGAACGCTTTCAGCTCAGTAGCGCCCTTGGCCTTGTCATCGGTCACGGTGTTCGCCTGCTTCTTGAACAGCTCGATGGTCTCTTCGTGAGCCTTGACCTGGTTGTTGGCGTAGGCCGCATCGAAGGATTCATCGCGCATGTCGAGAATTTTTTCCTTGGCTTGTTTGACCAGGGTGGTGTCGTCAGGGACTTCGATGTCATTGGTGGTCGCGATCTTCTTCAGCTCTTCATTGGCCTTGGTGTGATCAGCGATCATTTGGTTAGCGAAGGCTTTGATGTCGGCTGACTGGCTTTTTTCCAGTGCCAGCTTGCTGGTTTCGATTTCGGCGATGCCACCAGCGGCGGCATTGTCGACAAAGTCGTTGTCGGTTGCGGCAAAGGCGCTGCCCATGCCGGCAGACAGTGCAACAGCCAGAGCGAGATGACGCAGGTTGAATCCGTCCATTGGGTATCTCCACGCAGGTTTTTGTGAGCGTTATCCAATGGAGCGAGCGCAGACGCCAAAGGTTTTATCGCATTTACGACAGGGCGACGAACGGCAACCGCTGGTCTGACAGGGAGTCGACAGAAGTCATCGGGCAAGGCCATGCTGATAATGAGTCAGCGCATCGGTCGCGCTGGTTGTCGATCAAATTGATGGAGGTGTTTCATGCCGGTTTCACATGATCTGTATCAGGACCTGGGCTGCAAGAAGGAAGAGATCGAGCAAAAACGCTCCGAGGATCCGAAGCTGGATTCGCTGCTCAACAAGTATTTCGACGTGGATAAAGCCGTGGTCGAAGCCGAGAACGCCCAGTCAGACGCCCCCACTGACGACGAATTGAAAAAGCTCAAAGAGAAGCGCGTGATCGTCAAGGAACAGATCGTTGCTCAACTCGCCGGGCAGCCGCTGACGGGACAGTAGTCCCCCGACCCGTGGTCATTTTCTGAAGGGAACGGCTACGGCCAATGGCACCTCCAATGTGCAGAGTCTGCAAACCATCGACTCTTTGCGAGGTGCCTTATGAACGACCCCAAATTCCCCAGTGAAGAGCAGGGTGGTTTCGACCCGATTCCTACCCGTCCTGAACCGAACAGCCCGGCGCATACCACTGCGCATCCGGAAAAAACCGTGAAGGAACTGCCGGAGGATGAAGATCCGGACAAGTTCGACCGGTCCGGCAACTGACAGACCGCTATCGCTGGCAAGCCAGCTCCCACAGGTTCATCTGGTGAACACATATTTGGAGTTCACACGGACACTGTGGGAGCTGGCTTGCCAGCGATATCGTCGGTCCATACGGTGAAAATTTTTCTGTTTTACTTAAGCGCCGCATCCAACCCCATTCGCCCCATATGCATGGCCTTCAACGAGCCGAAATACAACCACTGCCCATACTCGCGCACCGTGGTAATCGGCGAATAATTGCCTTCGCTCGCGTCCTGCAGATTGGCAATCACCTTGCCGTCCAGATCCAGTCCCAGCACAAACCCACGCTTTTCGACAGGCTTGGGTAAAACCGTCAAAGCCCGCACGATCATCTTACGCACGAACGGGTGTTCAGCGGTGCCATCGAGCAAGGCATTGCGCGGCGCATACAGCGCTACCCAAAAGCGATTGCTGCCATTGAACGAGAGGTTGTCCGGAAGCCCCGGCAAGTTGTCGATGAACACATCATGGGTACCGGCCTTCGGCCCGCTCAGCCAGTAGCGACTGATGCGGTAAGCACCGGTCTCGTTGACCAGCACATAGGCCTCGTCCGGACCAAGAGTGACGCCATTGGCAAACTGCAACTTGTCGAGCAAGACGCTGGTCTTGCCGGTTTGAAAGTCGTAGCGAAGCAGACGTCCGTCGGCGCCGTGCTCAATGATCGCCTCGCCGTCATGACCATAGCCCCAACGGCTCGAGGCATCGCTGAAGTAGGCGTAGTGGCCTGACTTGTCGACCGCTACATCATCGGTAAATCCAAATGGCACGCCGTTGGCCTCGGTGGTCAACGGAATCACGCGGCCCTGCGCATCCAGCGACAGCAAGCCTTTGACCGCATCGGCAACTACCAGCATGCCATTCGGATGACGGGCCAGGCCCAGTGGACGGCCACCGGTGTCGGCCAGGACCTTGCGCTGCGTACCGTCGAGGCTGCTACGGATGAGCCTGCCGTCATGCAATCCGGTGATGAGGAATTCGTCTTCCAGTAGCAACGCCTCAGGCCCTTCAATGTCGCTCGGCCCGACCTTCGCCACAGCTTTGAGGCGCTGGTTGTCCGCGTAGATCCCGTCTTTCAATGACGGCGCCAGTGGCGGCGTCCAGGCGACCGGTTCGACCTTGGTCGGCAGCAACAACAAGAAGGCGATGACGAGAACGATCAGCAGGCACAGCACATAACGTAATTTCACGCGCTGGCCCTCGCCGCGCCGATAAACTGCGCAGCCATGTCGCGCAGGGCGAGCATGGATGCGGCAGATTCGCGCTCGATGCGCCGCTTGAGCAGCAGGCGATTGGCAAGACGCATGAGCAAACCGTCAAAGCGATATTCCAGCGTGCGCACGAAACGCGTGCCGCCAGCCTCCGCTGAGCACTCGTAAGTCAACCGCAGGGACAAGCCCTGATCACTTTGCGCGCGTGCGCACCAGCGCCGGCCCGGCAGATATTCAGTAACCTCCCAACGCAAGTGACCGGCACGTCCGCCGGCATGGATGTCCTCTTCGAAACGTGCACCGGCATGCAGTGGACCTTGCGCACCGGCAATCTTCAATGAGGAGGGATGCCAGTCCGGCCAGTGACTGACGCTGGCGGCATAAGCCAGCACGGCGACCGGTTCGCCGGCGATATCGATCTGGTGCTGCATGCGCGTCGTGGGCATTTGCGAATCACTCAAAGGGGCGGGTTCCGGCTCGCGGTACAGCGTGCCGAACAGGTAGTCCATCAAGGGCAGAACGATGTTGAAATTGCGCTCCTGCATGCGCTCGCGGCGGTGATGCAGTTCGTGCAGACCGCGCATCTGGCGAATCCACGGCAAACGAGTCAACGGATTCTGCGGTGGCAGATGTTCACAGGCATGGAATACCTCATAGAGCAGATAACCGAGCACCATGCACCCGGCAAACAGCCCGGCGACATTGGCGTTGACCTGCGCGAGCAGCCACCAGAGGGGCAGGGTGATCAATAGCGTATGAATGACGATCAGCCAGGCTGGAAACAGAATCACTCGCCAGTCCCGCGCGCTGTCGTAGGTCATATGGCCGGGGGTGAAAAAGCTGTGATGGTCGCCGGCATGTCGTGCGTAGAACATCTTTGCGAAAGCTTTTTTGTGATGGCCTAAATGACGATGGACCATGTACACGCCGAAGTTGAACAACAACAGGCTCAGCGGCACTGTCAGCCATTCCAGCCAGCTCACTGAATGCACCGTGCGCCAGAACGCAGCGACGGCGAAAATGCCGAACAGCAACACGAACGCGCCATGCAACCACGGGTTGTATAAAGGATGAATGGCCGCACGGTAGCGGCTGCGGAATGCCTCGGTGGTCTGCCTCAACGCTTTCACCTGCGGGTATTGTTGTTATACCCGGCAGATTAGCCGATCCGCTGACTTGTGCAGGGCGAACCTTGCGGCCTTAAGCGCCATGCTCTGGACTGAAGCTGCCCGTCAGCTCAACGGGTTCCAGCGCTGCGACCAGTCGTCATCGGTGCGGATCACCTCGCGCAACAGATCGAAGGCCTGTTGCAGCACTGCCGAGTCGCGATCGCGGGAATACACCAGATAGGTCGGATAACCGAATTCCGGGGCTTTGGTGACGGCTTCCAGCGCGCCGGTCTCCAGATAAGTGCGCACGACCCGGGTACGGAAATAACCGCTGCCACCATGTTCGAGGATGTATTGCAGGGCCAGCGGGCCAAGGTTGAAGCTCAGCGCGGCTTTGGCTTTTTCCGGCAGGGCGGCGTCGTGCTGACGACGAAAGTCCGGTCCCCAATCGATGTAGACGTAAGGCTCCGGACGCTCGGGCGCGCGCACCAGAATCAGTTTTTCCTCCAGCACTTGCTCGACCTGCAATCCCGGCCAGTATTCCGGTTGATAAACCAGCGCCGCATCGAGCACACCGAGTTCGAGCTGACGCAAAAGATTTTCGCCGTCGCGAATTTCCATGCGCAGTGCGTGGCCGGGGATTTTCTCCCGCAGTCCCGCCGCCCAACTGAGCATCAGCGGGTTGCACAGGCTGACCTCACCGCCAATGTGCAGAACGTTGTGATAACCCTCGGGCAGCGGCAAGTCGCGGCGCGCGGCTTCCCAGGTCTGCACCAGTTGATTGGCGTAGACCACGAACGCTTCGCCATTGGCCGTCAACTTCGCCCCGGCGCGATTGCGCACGAACAGCGTACTGCCCAGCTGGCCTTCGAGTTTCTGCACCCGTGCGGTGATCGCCGTTTGTGTGACGAACAGCTTCTGCGCGGCGGCGGCAAGACTGCCGTGGCGGACGATTTCGAGGAAAGTGCGGGCGAGGTCGATGTCCATGGGGCGGGGCCGATATCTGAAGGTGGAGCGCATTGTAAGTCAAAAGTCCCTCTCCCCAACTTGAAAGCCACAACGGATTAAACCGCTGAAAATTCCGTTTAAGTCCTACGGAAACAGGAGCGTTTTGATCAGATGAGGGGATATTTCTGACGACTTTTTCAGGTTGGTCGTCGGACGCCGGATCTATAGGATCAGTCCTGACATTGAAGTCATCGAGCGCACAGATCGCTCTGGACCTGGACAAAGGATGGACTATGCGAATCCCACTGATTGAAAGCCATACGCCTG
The DNA here is from genome assembly GCF_041956865.1 of Pseudomonas sp. LW8. NCBI lineage: Bacteria > Pseudomonadati > Pseudomonadota > Gammaproteobacteria > Pseudomonadales > Pseudomonadaceae > Pseudomonas > Pseudomonas sp. LW8. The sequence continues at coordinate 2,436,261 of NZ_CP168138.1, forward strand.
CTTACTCGCCTCGTCATTACTGGCGCGACGACCGCGCGAGATGCCCCTCGGAGGACGTTGCCATGCCGAGCGCCAAAGTGCCCCGGCTCACGGGCTTGAAGAAGCTTGAGGGCAAACCTCTGGAATTGCTGTTGCGAGGGCAGGACACCGGCGACGATCCGATGCTCATTCTGCGCTGCACAGCCGAAGGATTTGCGCTGCTCGATGTGGTCAACATGATCGCAACCTCCGAACTGTACCAACAGGGAGAGATGGTCAAACGTATCACCGGCAAATCTGTGAGAACCGTGCGACGTCTGCTCAAGGAAGGCGCGTCGGTGCGCCTGGACACGCCGCAGAGCATCATCGCCTACCAATATGCGGCAGCGCTGGAGCTGGCCATCGAGGTGTTCGGGCGACAGGCCAAGGCCGAATCATGGCTGGAGCAACGCGCCACTTACTTCTACGGTTATGTGCCGCTCGATCTGGTTGGAAATGCGTTGGGCTTCAGGATGGTGGAGGAGTATCTGAACCAGATCAAATACGGGGTTTATCAATGAATCCCTTGCCCTGGGATGATCGCTGGTACGCGTGGCGGCTGGATCGCGAGGTGTACAGCGAGACCTGGGACAGCGGCCTGGGGTCGAAACGGGACGGCGGTCGCTGGAATACCCCTGGCCGCAGAGTCGTTTATGCGTCGGTCGACCCATCCACGGCAATTCTGGAGGTAGCCGCCCACGGCAGCTTCGATGCACTTGATCAGGAGCCCTATGTATTGACCTGTTTTGAAATCACCCACGACGCCAGCGTCAGAATCGTGCAACCGGAAGATGTGCCCAATCCGCATTGGCTCACGCCGATCAAAACCTCGCCCAACCAGCGAAAGTTTGCCGACGCACTGCTGGCTGAACATCCATTTGTTCTGGTGCCTTCGGTGGCCACCCGACACTCGTGGAATTTGCTGGTGAGTTGCGATCTGGCGGAAGGTCAGTTCAGGATGGTTTCGCAAGAGCGGTTTGGGCTGGATACGCGGTTGTTGCAGGAGGGTTGATCGGATTTGTGTGGGCCTGCGAATCCGACACGACAATTTCCAGGTTCCGGGAGCGATCAAGGGCCGATGAGTCGCTGCCAGCTACATTCGCGGCGGCTCGCATTCTACGTCTGGATTGAAGCTTTCAACCAATATAAAGATCCGGTACATTTCGCGCCCACGCTTACTACAAGGAAGTTAAAGATGGCAAAGCCTGCCGCTCGACTCAGCGATCTTAATGCATGCCCGATCACAGGCCATGGCACCAATCCCAGTAACAGCGGTTCCGGTGATGTAAACATCAATGGAATGCCAGTTTTGCGTGTCGGAGACACCACAGCGTGCGGAGATACTGTCACCGAAGGCATCAGCAATATTTTGATCAATGGCAAGCCTATTGCTTTCTTGGGCAGTGCAACGGCCCACGGAGGCATGATAATCACGGGCTCTGGCGACGTTTTTGTCGGCACCCAGGTCGGTTCCGCACCTTTCTCCCCGATTATCACTGTTCCTAAACACAGCGAGCGCTTCCAACTGGTTGATGAGGCCACTGGCGAAGCTATTCCCGACATGCTCTATTGCATCGAAACGGGTGACGGGCAGCGTCTCGTCGGCCATACCGATAGTCATGGTAACGCCGCGCGAGTGTTTACGGCCAACCCGACTTCGATAGTTGTGCAGTGGGGTAAGGAAGCCGCCGCCCATCTCGATGCGCTCGGCCTAGATTACTAAGGGAGGTGGCAGGTGGCAGCCCCCAAAAAGAATCAAGCTCGAACAAGCGATCAACATACAACGACCCAAGTGAAAGGTACGCTGGCACAGGATTACGTAACGGTTGTGGGTGCGTCTTACATGTCCCTTTATGAAAAGGTTCGTGGCCAGAAGGGCAACAAGATGCGCTTTATCAATCAGGGTATCCGCCAACTCACAAAGTATCCAATCGGCACTCCAAACTTCACAATCCAGCGTGTATTTCTGATTTTCAAAAATGACTATCCGGAGAACTTGCTGACGGCTTTGAAGGACGTTGTCGAAAATCAGCACGGGGCCCAGTACCGAGAGATGGACTCGATATCCGGTCTTGTGGATTTCATCGCAGCTCGGCAACGCCGCGGGCGCGAGATCAAACAGCTCGACTTTTTTTCCCATGGTGTGGTGGGCAGTATCGAGTTGGGCTACGAGCTGGATAAAAACGATAGCTACCGTCTGCGTGATGCACAAGCGAGTATGTTCAAGCCCGAAGCGTTTGCCTATGGTGCGAAAATTCACTCCTACGCTTGTCGCACAGGTTTGGGTATCGATGCCGACTTCAAGGTCAATGAAACAGAAGATCCTCATTACGAGCGCAGCCTGGCGCAGATTCTTGCTAATGCTACCCGGACCACCGTGTGGGCATTTCCAAGACGCAGCAACTACGACACGACTTATGGTACTGCCGCGGAACGGGGATCTGTGCCGGGAATTCGTGAAAGAGAAGCAGCTGATGGGCGAGCGATGCGGAATTATTTGAGTCGAAAAACCGCTTATGAACGAAAGCTGATCGAACATCGCAAGACCCTCAAAGACCCAACGGCGCAATTACCTGATGAACAGGCGCCGCAGGCGCCGACGCCAACAGTCTCTGAAGAAGAGCGCAATTTGCTGGCGCACGATGACAGCCGAGCATTGTATGAACGAAAGATTGGATTTCCGCTGGATGCCTTAGGCGCACATCGTGACGTTCGATCAGGTGATACACCGGACGGCGTACCCAAACACCTGCTTGCCTATAAACCGCTATGACGCTCCTGAAGTTTATAGGCAAACGTCACGTCTTATGTGTCTTGTTGATTGCTGTCAGCTTTGCAGGACTATTTATTTACGCCAAGGAAGCCCAGATGCCAGCCAAAGTAATGATGTATTACGGCCCGTGGAGTCCGGAAGAAAACCGTTTCGACGCCAGCCGGTGGTTCAGTTCAGGTATGTATCGCCCGCGTCTCATGGGTACTCCGCCTGAAGAGAGCCCAGTGACCATGCTGCGCAATAGGCCTGAAAGTTTGCGACATATTGAGAATGATGTTCTCTTGACAGAAGCGTTATTCGCTGTAGGGCGGCAGTTTCCGAAGTTGGACACCGAAGACCTCATTCTGAATACGCCGGACCTGCACCGCCAGATACGGTATGCCTATAGTTCATTTGCCGAGCCTGACAGGCCGGTGGATTCCTATTGGCTTTTCATCACGTTTGCAAACAAGACCGTGGTCGTTACGATCGATTGGGACGTGACAGAAAAGAAACTCCTGCCCCGCTCGATGGCTTCGAATCTGATCGAAAAAAGTGATGAAGAGGCGGCATACCTCCAGGTAAAAAAAGAGCTTGATGGGACGGCTTCAGCCAAGCGTTAACTCACGTTGCCATGTCTTCAATGGTTGAAACGACAAATCCCGCCAATAAGCGGGATTTGTGTTTTACCAAGAAGCTTCTTACGAAGGGAACAGCTCGGACAGTTTCATCGACAGCATCATGTCGCCTTCAACGCGCAGCTTGCCGCTCATGAAGGCCTGCATGCCGTCGGTCTCGCCGCTGACGATACCTTTCAGGGTTTCGCTATCCAGCACCAGCGTGCAGTTGGCGTCCGGGTTTTCGCCTTCCTGAATGTTGCAGGTGCCGTCTTTGACGATCAGTGCGTATTGCTTGTCTTCGTCGGTGATTTTGAAACCGAAGACCAGATCCAGACCGGCAGCGGCGGCTGGGTTGAACTTGGCTTGCATTGCTTTTACGGCATCAGCTACGGAGGTCATGGTTCGATCCTTTCTTGGTCATGGGAGCTGGGTGGTTACAGCCAGGGTCACAGTAAGCCGGACTCAGCGAAAAGTGATGAGTTCCGGGGCCTTCAGCAGTTGCAGGTGTGCGTGACTGTTGAAGGAAGCCAGAGCCACCTCGCGACCACGAAACTTCAGTTGGTTGAGCGAGGTGTTGACGATTTGCCAGTTCAATTCAAAGGCCTGCCTGGCAGGCATTTGCGTAATCAGATGGAGCAGGGCAGTGATGGTGCCGCCGGAGGTAAACACGGCGATTTTCTGGTTCTTTTCTGCCAGATCGAGGATGCGGTGCAGCCCGGCCTGAACCCGTTCGACGAAACCCAGCCAGCTTTCCAGTCCGGGTGTGTCGTAGGTGCCGGCAAGCCAGCGCTCGACGATCAGGGCGAAGATGCGCTGGAATTCACCGCGGTTCTGCGCGGCGTTGCGCAGGATGTCGAGGGCTTCCGGCTCTTCCGGCAGCATGGCCGGGAGCAGGGCGCGGATCACCGCGTCGGCGTCAAATTCGTTGAAGGCGGAATCGGTTTCGAGGACTGGAACCGGCAGGCCTCTGGCGCTGAATTGCTCCAGTGCACTGGTGGCCGTGTGCTGTTGGCGACGCAGGTCACCGGCAAGGCAACGATCGAAGCTGATATCAAGGTCGGCGAGGTGCTGGCCGAGAATTTCTGCCTGACGCACACCGGTCGGCGACAGGACATCGTAATCGTCTGCACCAAAGGAGGCCTGGCCATGTCGTATCAAGTAGATGCTGCCCACGTCCGCGTCGTCCCGGTACGTTGAAGGTCAGGCGAGGTTATGAGGATGGCGTAAGGCTGTCAATGAAAAAACATACGCTTGTTTGAAATGCCCGTTACAGGCGTGTTGCCAGAGGTTTCACGGCTGGCCGACGAGCCGACGCATGGGTATGCTGGAGCCATTCCGCGTGTGATACACCGTCACGCATTGCTTTGAGGAGTCTCTGTGGATTTTTTCACCGAATACGCCAGCTTCCTGGCCAAGACCGTCACACTGGTGATCGCCATTCTGGTGGTGCTCGCCAGTTTCGCCGCGTTGCGCAGCAAAGGCCGGCGCAAATCGGCAGGGCAGTTGCAGGTCAGCAAGCTCAACGATTTCTACAAGGGGCTGCGTGAACGCCTTGAGCAGACCTTGCTCGACAAGGATCAGCTCAAGGCATTGCGCAAGGGCGAAGCGAAAACGGAAAAAAGCGCGAAAAAACAGAAGAACAAGCCTGAGACCAAATCCCGGGTGTTCGTGCTCGACTTCGACGGCGATATCAAGGCTTCCGCCACCGAGAGCCTGCGCCACGAGATCACCGCACTGCTGACCCTGGCCACGCCGAAGGACGAAGTAGTCCTGCGTCTGGAAAGTGGCGGCGGCATGGTGCACAGCTACGGTCTGGCGTCGTCTCAACTGGCGCGAATCCGTGATGCGGGCGTGCCACTGACCGTTTGTATCGACAAGGTCGCAGCCAGTGGCGGTTACATGATGGCCTGCATCGGCGACAAGATCATCAGTGCACCGTTCGCCATCCTCGGTTCGATCGGCGTGGTCGCGCAATTGCCTAACGTCAATCGCCTTTTGAAGAAGCATGACATCGACTTTGAAGTGCTGACCGCAGGTGAATACAAACGCACCCTGACCGTGTTTGGCGAAAACACCGAAAAGGGCCGCGAGAAGTTCCAGGAAGACCTCGACATCACTCATCGCTTGTTCAAAAACTTCGTGGCGCGGTACCGCCCGCAACTGGCGATCGATGAGGTGGCGACCGGTGAAGTGTGGCTCGGTATCGCTGCGCTGGAAAACCAACTGGTGGATGAGCTCAAGACCAGCGATGAATACCTGGCGCAGAAAGCCAAACAGGCTGAGGTTTATCACCTGCACTACGCCGAGCGTAAAAGCCTGCAGGAACGCATCGGCATGGCCGCCAGCGGTTCGGTAGACCGCGTGCTGTTGAGCTGGTGGAGTCGTCTTACTCAGCAACGTTTCTGGTAAACACCAGGCATAAAAAAACGCCGGTCAATGACCGGCGTTTTTGTGTCCGCAATAAACCCGCTGGCTTAGCGCCGACGGAACAGCGGCAGCGGTTCGTCACTGGCGGCCTGGTAGGTCACCGAGAAGTCCTTGAGACCTTCCAGTGCTTCGTACGGGTCTTTATCCGCGCGAATGGCAAAGGCGTCGAAGCCACAGCGGTGCATGTAGAACAGCTGGTCCCGCAGCACGTCGCCAATCGCGCGCAGCTCGCCTTTGAAACCATAACGGTCACGCAGCAGACGGGCATTGGAGTAACTGCGGCCATCGGTGAACGCCGGGAAATTCAGCGCGATTACCTGGAACTCACCGACGTCTTCACCGATTTCTTCGGCTTCCTCGTCAGCATCCAGCCACACGCCCAGACCGCCGTCGCGGGCCTTGAGCATGCGGCTGTGCTCGCGCCACAACTGCAGAGGAACGATCAGATCGTCGCAGTTGCTGATCTCATCGATGTTGAAATCCTTCGGCAACAGGTGCCAGGTTTCGTCGACGACTTCGTTGTTCTTAATGATTCGCTGCATAGACGCGTTCCTTGAAGAGGTCGATGCCAATACGCTGATAAGTGTCGATGAAGCGCTCGTCTTCGGTACGTTGTTCAACGTACACGTCGATCAGCTTCGAGATCACGTCAGGCATGGCTTCCTGTGCGAAGGACGGGCCGAGGATCTTGCCCAGGCTCGCATCACGGCTGGCGCTGCCGCCGAGGGAAACCTGGTAGAACTCTTCGCCTTTCTTGTCCACACCGAGGATGCCGATGTGGCCAACGTGGTGGTGACCGCAGGCGTTCATGCAGCCGGAGATGTTCAGGTCCAGTTCGCCAATGTCGAACAGGTAATCCAGGTCATCGAAACGGCGCTGGATCGATTCGGCAATCGGGATCGATTTGGCGTTGGCCAGCGAGCAGAAGTCACCACCGGGGCAGCAGATGATGTCAGTCAGCAGGCCGATGTTCGGCGTGGCGAAACCGCTTTCACGCAACTCGCCCCAGAGGGTGAACAACTGGCTCTGCTCGACATCGGCGAGAATGATGTTCTGCTCGTGGGAGGTGCGCAGTTGACCGAAGCTGTAGCGCTCGGCCAGATCGGCGACGGCGTCGAGCTGCTTGTCGGTAATGTCGCCCGGGGCAACGCCGGTCGGCTTCAACGACAGCGTCACAGCGACATAGCCCGGTTTTTTGTGCGCCAGGGTGTTGCGGCTGCGCCAGCGGGCGAAACCCGGATGCTCTTTGTCCAGATCGGCCAGTTGCGCGGTCTGGTTGTCGAGGGTCTTGTAGTCCGGATCGACGAAGTGCTTGGCGACGCGATGCAGTTCAGCCTCGGTCAGCGTGGTCTGGCCACCGCGCAGGTGCTCCATTTCCGCGTCGACTTTCTGCGCGAACACCTCAGGGGTGAGCGCCTTGACGAGGATCTTGATCCGCGCCTTGTATTTGTTGTCGCGACGGCCGTAGCGGTTGTACACCCGCAGGATGGCGTCGAGATAGCTCAGCAGGTCTTGCCACGGCAGGAATTCATTGATGAATGCGCCAACCACCGGCGTACGACCGAGGCCGCCGCCAACCAGCACGCGGAAGCCCAGCTCGCCAGCAGCGTTATGGACAGGTTCCAGACCGATATCGTGGACTTCAATGGCTGCGCGGTCACTGGTCGAACCGTTGACGGCGATTTTGAATTTGCGCGGCAGGTAGGCGAATTCCGGGTGGAACGTGGTCCACTGACGGACGATTTCGCACCATGGACGCGGGTCGATCACTTCATCGGCGGCGACGCCGGCAAACTGGTCGGTGGTGACGTTGCGCAGGCAGTTGCCGCTGGTCTGGATGGCGTGCATCTGCACGGTCGCGAGTTCAGCAAGGATGTCCGGGATGTCTTCAACCGCCGGCCAGTTGAACTGCACGTTCTGCCGCGTACTGATGTGGGCATAGCCCTTGTCGTAGTCGCGGGCGATCTTCGCCATCATGCGCACCTGGCGCGAAGTCAGCTGGCCGTAAGGCACGGCCACGCGCAACATCGGCGCGAAACGCTGGATATACAGGCCATTTTGCAGGCGCAGGGGGCGGAATTCTTCTTCGCTCAGCTCACCTGCCAGATAGCGTCGGGTCTGATCACGGAACTGCTTGACGCGGTCCTCGATGATCCGCTGATCGTACTCGTCGTATACGTACATATAAGTCCTGTTCTCAGGCTTGGGCTTCTCGGAAAACGCTGCGTTTTCGCTTGCTGGAGTCCGATGTTGCCTCTGCAATTCTGCGCGCACGGCCGCGCACTCCGTCACGGAGCCGGGGCAATATACCCGTTTGCAGTTATGCGCAAAAGTGATGTTTGAGTATATGTAAAGAACCAAATCGCCTAACGCGAATGCCGGTCATCTAATCCACATTTGTCGTGCGGACAATCATCGTCTTAACTGTGATCGAGTCTTTGTGCAATCACCGATAAAACCGACAAGAGGCGATGCAATGAGCAACCCGACCAAAGCCAGAAAAAGCGACAGCAGTGTCGACGCGTGGGCCATTTTGTTCCTGATCATTCTCGTAGTAGGAACAGCGGTCTTCTGGGTCAGTCACCAGTAACATCCGCGCTTCCGGGCCGTTCTCCCAAGGCCCGGATAACCTGTGGCAGATGCCTGTTCAGTGCCATCACACCCCGGCCAGATACAGCACCAGCTTGACGATGGCAAACAGCGTCAGGCCGAACACCGCCGTGAACAAAACTCCCAGAATCACAAAGTGACTGGGTTTGCCGTGGGTAAAATCCCTTTCCCGGTTCTTGCCGCTCTGCACCCCGAACGCCGCCGCCATGACGCTGTGCAGCATCTGCCAGAAACTCGGCGGTTTGTTGTCGATTGGATCGTCCATAAATCCCTCTGCGAAAAGTCATCCTCCTGAAGCATAGCCAATCCGCTGGGTCCGGGATGCCATCGAAGCAGCCCGGACAACTCTGAGCGACACCCGGCCGTCTGCTCTGAGCGATACCCGGATAACGCAGAAGCACTAACGCGACATGGTTTGCTGATCGCTCCATGAAAAAGGAGTGACCATGAACGTTATCCCGCCCAAACCAGTGTCGGCGCTGCCTGCGTCGACCGCTCAGCCGGCAGACCCCGGTCGGTCAGTAAAGCTCATTGCAACGCAAAGCCTGCACGGCGAGTTTCTCGAGACATCGATCCCGCAGTGGTTGACCAACGCTTTGCCGCATCGGCGCGAGGCGCTCAAGGCGGTTCCGACCGCGTTACCGGCCTGGTATCAGAATGCGACGCCGGCCCAGCGCAAAACCCTCGATGACACTTTCAAGGCCAGTGTCATTGCCCAGAACAGTCTCGACAAAAGCATGGCGAAATTCGTGGATGTCGAAACATTCGCCAGGCCGTTATTGATCAAAGCCTTGAAGGGCCAATACGCGCTGGAAATCGATGTAGACAAAACTCTGTTATGTCTGCGGCGCCCGGTCGAAATGGGTATTCAGAGAACCGTATTGGCCTCGTTCGAGGTTCTCAAGATCACGCTGCTGGAAGCCTCGCTGCACAACTTCGAAGCTGACGAATGCGAGGGGACCTATCATTCGAGCTCCGGTTTTGTTGTGGCGACGCCTGCTGTGGACACATTCAAGCACGTCGACACAGGCCTCACGGTCAGCCAGTTTTTGCACCTTTGCCGCAATCTGGATATCGGCCAGCAATACCAGACATACCTGGAGGGTTTTTTTCATCCGGGGGACGCGGTGGCAGAGGCGGTGCTCAGCGAACGCTTCATCGCCAGCCAGAAGGCAGCGATGCGCGCCGCAGCCGAACAGGCGCTATTGCGCAATGACATCGAGGCGGCAGATCACGCGATGATCCTCTCGGTCATCGACGGCGAAATGCACCCGTGGATGGGGCGCAAGCAAGTCTGGTTCCAGGACCTCGGCCTGATGAAAAAAAGGCTGACCGGGTGCGTGGCTTTCGTCATCTGCGAAAAATATCGTTACACCGATGAACTGATCCTTTACATCCCCAACGACCCGGAACATCCGCTCAAGCGCTACACGTTCGAGCAAATGCGCGAAGAGCTCAAGCGCTTGCTCACTGCACGTGATGCGTCGCAACAGACCAGCGCAGAGCCCACCGCATACCAGCGTTTTTTAAGTCAGTTCCTGCCCTATGATCAGCGCCCGTACTATTTCAGCCAGTTCAGGCAAAAGGCAGCCGACTCAGCGGGCGATGCTTGGGATCTGCTGCGCTCGCCCTGGCTGTCGGTGCTTCAGGGCTTGGCCGGCGGTTCAGCCTTTACCCGGATTCAGCAGGTACCATCCGAACGCCAGGTCAAATGGGAGCCAGTGGCGGATCCTTACATCGCGCCGTCAACCGTTGGACGCAAGGGGCGAGGGCTTTGGGCGGCGAACGAGGACTTGTGGCAATACCTTTATGCGCAGAATCGCGCCAAGGTGTTGGCCGACGCGCGAAGCCACGCGGTACCCACTGCCGATGTCGATGCGAACGCACGAGATGCCAAACTGGCCCATCTGATGCAGATCGGCATGCTGGGCTTGAATCTGGTGTCTATGTTCGTGCCTGTGTTGGGTGAAGTGATGATGGTGGTGATGGCCGGGCAATTGCTCTCTGAAACGCTCGAGGGCGCAATTGAATGGGCCGAGGGCGACCGTCGTGCGGCCAAGGATCATTTGATCGATGTGGCAGAAAACCTCGCGCAGATTGCGCTGATGGCAGGTGTGGGCGCGGGAGTGCGGAAAATCGCCAGCGCCCAAGCCGTGCCGGTCATTGAAAGGCTGCATCCGGTGAAGTTGGCCAACGGCGAAACCCGACTGTGGAAACCCGACCTGAATGCTTACGAGTCCGCTGTCGCGCTGCCAGTCAGTCCCGGCCCGAACAGTGCCGGCCAGCATGTGCTTGACGGCAAAACCTATATTCGCCAGAGCGGCAAGGTCTACGAGCAGTTTTTCGATGAATCGATCGGCAAATGGCGGCTCAGGCATCCGACCGACATCAACGCCTGGCAGCCGGTGCTCGACAGCAATGGACGCGGTGCCTGGCGTCATTCGCTGGAGCGTCCGCAGGATTGGGATCGTCTGACCCTGCTGCGACGTATCGGCCATGCAACCGATGCCTTCTCCGATGAACAGCTGATCAAGGCTGCCGATATCAGCGGTGTCAGTGACGCCGCCCTGCGCAAGATGCACATCGATTCTGCGCTACCGCCACCGGAACTGACCCAGGCCATGCGCATGATGCAAGCAGGCGGCAACGCGGCACTGGTTGTCGAGCAGTTGCGCGGGACAAAACCGATCGATGAACTGTACCTCTATGCATTGCCGCTGATCACCGAAATGCCGCGATGGCCGGAGAACCGGGTGCTGGAAGTCTTCGACGGCGAGCAATTGTCCGGCAAGTCCGTCAGGTATGGCTCCGCGCGGCGGTTTCGCGACGTCGGCGTCAAGCCACCCATTCAGATATCGCGGGCCGATATCTTCAGCGGTGAACTGCCAGCACGTATTCTCGCAGCGCTGGACGAGGCAGAAATCACTCGGCTTCTCGGCGAGCAGGGAGCACGCGTGGGCGATGCCCGACCTGCAGAGTTTGGCAAGCAGATCGCCGAATACGCAGACACCCGCCAGCCGGCGATTTACGACAGCATTTATCTGGGGACCGACCCCGTTGATCCGCAGGTTGTGCGTTTGCAGAAGGCCTGCCCCGGACTCAGTGAGCCGGCGGCGCAAACGGTGCTGGCCCATGGTCGCCCCGATGATCTTGAGCGGCTCGGCTCAGGGCAACGAGTACCTTTGCGCCTGCTGGAGGAAGCCCGCTGGTACGCGCATCAGAGTCGACAGGTAGCGGCATATGCCGGTCTGCGTAGCGAAAACGTCGCTTCTGCGGACAGCCGGCGTCTGGCGTTGCACACGCTCGAGCAATTGGCGGGGTGGCCCGACAGTATTCGCATTGAGGTTCGCGAAGGCCATGGCGCCGGCATGCTGCTTGACAGCATCGGCAGTGAAACAGCCGGCGAGAAAAAATACCTGATCAAAAAAGGCGTTCAGTTTCAAGCATTCAACGAACGCGGCGAGGCACTCAACAGCCTGCCTCGCAACGGCGACAACTTTTACTCGTCGATCATGCATGCCCTGCCTGATCACGCGCGCCGCAGCCTCGGTGTGCCTGAGGTCGGGCAGTCTGCCGGGTTGCAAGCAAAGATCATCGATTACGCCGACCAGCACCAGGCGGACGCACCCGCGCTGCTGGCGCCGCAGGTCAAGTGGATAAAGCCGCCGGTGCGGGTGAACGCTACCTTGATCGGTTATCCCGCCAGTGGACGCGGCGCGGGATCGGCACCGAACCTGCTGGCTCATGTGCAGGATCTCTACCCGCAACTGAGCGACGAACTGGCGCACGGCTTCCTACTTGACCAATACCGGGCAGGAAAAGACAACCGCGCCATTTTCGAGCTGTTGCAATCACGTCGGCGTGAGTGGGAACAACTGAAGGCGACGCTGGATGAATGGGCAGGCGCAGCGGCTGCGGCGCCCTGGGAACGCTCCGGAACAAATTACAGGTTTCTCGCCGCGCAAGCGCTGAAAGCCTGCTGGCGCAACGCTTTGTCCACTGGGCTCGCGGGTGCCGATCAGCTGTCGATTCTCACCTACGATCCTCTGCCAGAGCTGACCGCCGACTTTGCTCATGTGCGTGAACTTTCGATTGGTGGTGGGGGCCTGACCGACGCCAATGCTGACGCCTTCCTGGCGCGATTTGCCAACGTCGAAAAGTTATCGCTGGGAGAGCGAGGCAGTCTGTTTGGCGCGTACATGGAGCAGGAGCAGTCATTGACGACCTTGCCCCTGAGCGTGACGCGCATGTCTGGGTTGAAGAAGCTCAAGTTACGAACCCCAGCCAGGGTGATGGCTGCCGATCTGGCGACAAGATTGCGCAGCTTGACCGCCGTTGAGGAGCTTCATCTTGATTTTCCCGGCGGCGCAGGCAGCCCGCTTGACCTGGATCTGGCTCCCCTTGAACGACTGAAGAAACTCAAGATTGAAGCGCCGGGCCTGACGCAGTGGACGGCTTATGTGGAACGACTGCCTGAGCTGGAACGTCTGGATCTGACGCAGACCGCCATCGCGTCCCTTCCACAGACCCTCTATGTCGGGCACGAGAAACTCTGGGCCGGTTTGTCCCTGGATTGGTCGAAGTTTTCCCATGAAGCGTTCAAACCTGCTTACGACTACGTGAAAAGCTACATGGGGGAGTGGGGGCATCTGGTTGATCTGGACTCGATGGTCCGCCGCTACTGCGCCGGGGAACTGCAGTTCCTCACAGGCGAGGCCGGCCGTCTCAATCCATTACCTCAGCGCATCATGAGCCTGTGGAACACCCCGGAAACCCGGCTCAAGGCCGTGGAGATTCTGCGAGTGGAGCACAGCGCAATTTTCCGCCAGTTCTACGAGGCCACCGCATCCGGAGGATTGCGTAATGCGACGCCGGCAGCACGCTGGCAGACGCCACCCAATGCCCGGGTGGTTCGTGCCCTGGAAAAAAACTGGCGCGCCGCCATACGCAGGCGTTATCGCTTGAATGACGATGTTCGTCCGTTCAATGCGATGGACTGGACATCCGGCAGCGATCTCGACGACGCAAGTGTGTTTGAGCTGGTCGACACCGCTTGGGCGCAGGGCGCGGAGTCGGTCAGTGAGCTGCCGCAATTGCCGGCCGGTACGTTTGCTCATGTGCAAAACGTTCGGCTGGACCGGTTGACTGTGCCGATCGAACAGATTCGCGGTTTTCTCCAGGCATTCAGTGGCGTCACAAGCCTGGAAATCACCTCCTGCGGATTGAGCGAAGTGCCGGTCCGGCCAGCCGATTTGCCGCAGCTCGCACAGCTGGACCTGTCTTTCAACCGTATTGTCGTGACCCCTGAGGTTCAAGACCAATTCGACGCGCTGAGCAGTCTGGAACATCTCAATGCCCGGCTCAATCGGCTCGACACACTGGACGTTTCTCGCCTGACCGGGCTGAAGACACTGAATCTTAGCTCAAGCGGGCTCAATGAATGGCCCAAGGGGGCGGAGAACCTGGCGCATTTGCAGGCCCTGGATTTGCGTCATAACACCATCGGTTCGCTCCCCGAACACGTGCTGGCCAACGACGCGGTGCTGCTCAAGACCCGCCTGTTGAACAACCTCTTCAGTGGCAACGGCGAAGCGAGCTTAAGGGCGGCGCAGAAACGTATTGAAAAGGCCCTGGGTTTGCCCGACAGCGCTTTGCAACGGTTCGAATCGCAATCGGCATCGTTACTCGCCAGTTCCAGCAGTGCGACGCCTGACACGGCACTGAATCGCGCCGCTCATCTATTGCCGCTGCCATCTGCCACGGCCATTACGCAAGGCGCCGACATGAGCCGTACCGTGGTGGAAATCTTTCCGTCACTTTCACTTGAAAATGCCCAGGCCAGCGTTGAGCGTTTACGCAATGAGGGTCTGTCCAATGAGCAGATGGTGGGCAGACTGACCCAGTGGCGAGCGAGTAACGAGACGTTGACGCGTGAGTTGAACGGCTGGATCTTCAATCCGGCGCAAGGGTCTGGTGAAAGGGCATCGCCATCTGCAAGGTTCTTCGACGCGACCAGGATCCGCGCTTGCTGGCGGGACGGGCTTACTGGCCATACCGAATCCGCCGGGCGGACGCTGAGCCTTTCTGCGAGCGGCATGGGTGATTTACCCGTGTTGTCAAACGTGTTTTCCCATGTGCGAACGCTGGACCTGACCGGGGCAAAATTTTCCGTCGAGAGTTTCAACCTCTTCTGCCCGGCGTTTCCGGAGTTGACCACTCTGATGCTCAATGGCAATGGACTGGTACATCTGCCGGAAGCTGTCGGCAGTCTGAACCGGCTCGAGCGGCTGGAATTGAGTGGTAACCGCCTGGCCGTGGCGCAAAGCGTGTATCAGCACGCGAGCGGGGCGCGGCTGCGCTGGCTCGACCTCAGCCACAATCAGCTGGAAGAGTTCAGCGCCAGAACCTTCAGCCGTCTGGAAACCCTCAACCTCGCCCAGAACGGTCTGGATTTCTGGCCTGAAGGTGTACTTGAATTGGCCCCTCTGCAAAGGCTGGACCTGTCGGGCAACAACATCATGGTCTTCCCGGACCGGCTGTTGGGCGGCAATCACGAGGCGCTTGTGGCGGGCACCGATCTGTCGGAAAACTCGCTGTCACTTAACGCATTTGAGCAGATCAGGGACTACAGCTTCGCGCATGGCGCAGGTGATGTGCTCGGCTACACGCCCGAGTCATTGCAGCGTTTGATCGCCGAGCGTATGAGCGACTCGGAAAGCGATACCAGTTCCGAATCGGATTCGGATTCGGACTCGGGCTCGGGCTCAAGCTCGGGCTCAGGGTCCGATAGCGACGACGGCGATGATCCGCGTGGCGGAGGTGGTGGGGCTAGCAGGTCCGTGGATGCGCATGCCGCTGTGGAAGCAGCGGAGGTGATTGCCAATCCGGCGCAGGATGTGGCGGCGCCGGCGATGGAAACCTGGATGACCTATACCCATGCAGATGCGCGTGCAGCGCGGCAAGCGCTATGGCTGCAATTGGCTCGACAGGCCAACCATGAGGCGTTCTTTCATTTGCTCTCGACTCTGCCCGACACCCTGGAATTCAGGTTTGCCGGCGCCGAACTGACCCATCGGGTCTGGCAGGTGATCCAGGCTGCCACGCAAAACGCTGAACTGCGCGAGCTGTTGTTCCTCAACGCCGAAACCCACGGCACGTGCCCCGATGGCCGGATCCTGTCTTTCAGCGAACTGGAAACCCGCGTCTATGAGTTCAACGCCCTGCGCGACATTCCGCGGCATCGTCCGCTGCAACGCGGCAGAGCGTTGCTAGACCTGACTCGACGGCTGTTCCGCCTGGAAAGGGTGGATCGATTGGCCGAAGCCGCCGCCAGGAACAAGGATCGCGCGGAAGTCCGCCTGCAATACCGCATCGGCCTGACACGCGGCTGGCCGGACGACCTTGAGTTGCCGGCGCAACCCGAACACATGTTGTACGCCTCACCGATTCGCGGGCAGCGATTGCTCGACGCGCGAGCCTCGGTTCTCGCGGACGAGGCATCACCGCTGTTTCTGGAAGATCTGATTGCGCGGGACTACTGGATCCGCTATCTGCAGGATCGCCACGTCGCGGCGTTCGAGGCACTCGAGCGCGACGCCACCCAGCGGCACGAAGCGGTCGAGGATGCCTACCCCGATAAAGAAAACAGCAATTATCTGGACGCGATGAGAGTGCTTGAAATCGAAAGGGCGGAGGCGCGTATCGAGAAGCTCAAGGCTTTGACTCGCACAGAACTGGAGAGCCTGGCGTCGCAGGATGCGGGAGCGTCGCCATCGGCCCCGTCTTCACCGAAACCCGGGCCTTCGTGGCGCCGCGACTGAGTGATCGAGCAGACCTGGGAGCAGGGCGCTCCCAGGTCCGCGGCCCGATCAGCTGTCGTAACCCAGATTCGGCGCCAGCCAACGCTCGGTCACGCTCAGATCCTGTCCCTTGCGTGCGGTGTAGCTTTGCACCTGATCCTTGTCGATCTTGCCCACCGCAAAGTATTGCGCTTGCGGATGGGCGAAGTACCAGCCGCTGACCGCAGCGGCGGGGAACATTGCGTAGTGTTCGGTGAGGAACACGCCACTGCGCCCGGCGCGCATTTCCGCAGCCTCTGGATCGAGCAGGGTGAACAGTGCCGCTTTCTCGGTGTGATCCGGGCAGGCCGGGTAGCCGGGAGCGGGGCGGATGCCACGGTATTGCTCTTTGATCAGTGCATCGTTGTCGAGGGTTTCATCCTTGGCGTAACCCCAATGTTCTTTACGCACTTGCTGGTGCAGCCATTCGGCGCAGGCCTCGGCCAAGCGGTCGGCGAGGGCCTTGACCATGATCGAGTTGTAGTCGTCGCCAGCGTCCTGATAAGCCTTGGCCACTTCTTCGGCGCCGATGCCGGCGGTGGTAATGAAGCCGCCGACGTAGTCGGTGACTTCGCTGTCTTTGGGCGCAACGAAGTCGGCGAGGCAGAAGTTCGGCTTGCCGTCGGTCTTGATGATCTGCTGGCGCAAGTGATGCAGCTTGGCCAGCGGCTTGCCGTTGTCGTCGTACAGCTCGATGTCGTCTTCGTTGACCTGATTGGCTGGCCAGAAACCGAACACCGCACGGGCGCTGATCAGCTTTTCGTCGATCAGTTTGGTGAGCATTTCCCGGGCGTCCTTGTACAGCGCAGTGGCGGCCTCACCGACCACTTCATCTTCAAGGATGCGCGGGAACTTGCCGGCCAGGTCCCAGGAAATGAAGAAAGGCGTCCAGTCGATGTACTCGGCCAGCACGTTCAAATCGATATTGTCGAGCACCTTGCTGCCGGTGAAGGTCGGTACCACTGGCTGATAATTGGCCCAGTCGAATTGCGGCTTCTTGGCGATGGCGGCGGCATAGCTCAGGCGTTCGGTGCGTGCGCTGCGATTGGAAGTGCGCTCGCGCACGTCGATGTATTCCAGGCGGGTCTTCTCGACGAAACCGGCCTTGAGCTCCTTGGACAACAACTGTGTCGCCACGCCGACGGCGCGCGAGGCGTCGGTCACGTAGACCACGGCATCGTTGCTGTACTTCGGCTCGATCTTCACCGCAGTGTGCGCCTTGGAGGTGGTCGCGCCACCGATCATCAGTGGCAGATGGAAGTCCTGACGCTGCATTTCGCGGGCAACGTGAACCATCTCGTCCAGCGACGGGGTGATCAGGCCGGAAAGGCCGATGATGTCGCACTTTTCTTCTTTGGCGACCTGCAGAATCTTCTCGGCCGGGACCATCACGCCGAGGTCGACGATGTCATAGCCGTTGCAACCGAGCACCACGCCGACAATGTTCTTGCCGATGTCGTGCACGTCGCCCTTGACTGTGGCCATGAGGATCTTGCCCTTGGCTTCCGGCTTGTCGCCTTTCTCCAGTTCGATGAACGGGATCAAGTGCGCCACGGCCTGCTTCATCACGCGCGCGGATTTCACCACTTGCGGGAGGAACATTTTGCCGGCGCCGAACAGGTCGCCGACGATGTTCATGCCGGACATCAACGGGCCTTCGATCACTTCGATCGGCCGCGCAAACGACTGGCGGGATTCTTCGGTGTCTTCAACGATGTGCGTGGTGATGCCCTTGACCAGCGCGTGCTCCAGACGTTTGTTGACGTCCCAGTTGCGCCATTCTTCGGTCTCGGCTTCCTTGACGCTGCCGTCGCCCTTGTACTTGTCAGCGATGGCGAGGAGGGCGTCGGTGCCGTCCGGGGTGCGATTGAGGATCACGTCTTCGACCGCGTCGCGCAGCTCCACCGGGATCTGATCGTAGATCTCCAGTTGACCCGCGTTGACGATGCCCATGGTCAGCCCGGCGCGGATCGCGTAGAGCAGGAACACCGAGTGAATCGCCTCACGCACCGGGTTGTTGCCACGGAACGAGAACGACACGTTGGACACGCCGCCGGAGCTCAACGCATACGGCAGTTCGTCGCGGATGTAGGCGCAGGCGTTGATGAAATCGACTGCGTAGTTGTTGTGTTCTTCGATGCCGGTGGCGACGGCGAAGATGTTCGGGTCGAAGATGATGTCTTCCGGCGGGAAGCCGACTTCGTTGACCAGAATGTCGTAGGAGCGTTTGCAGATCTCTTTCTTGCGCGCTTCGGTGTCGGCCTGGCCGGCTTCGTCGAAGGCCATCACCACCACCGCAGCGCCGTAGCGCTTGCACAGCTTGGCGTGGTGGATGAACTGCTCGACGCCTTCTTTCATGCTGATCGAGTTGACGATGCCCTTGCCCTGGATGCACTTGAGGCCGGCTTCGATGACTTCCCATTTCGACGAGTCGATCATGATCGGCACGCGCGAGATATCCGGTTCGCCGGCGATCAGATTGAGGAAGGTCACCATGGCCTTCTTCGAATCGAGCATGCCCTCGTCCATGTTGATGTCGATGATCTGCGCGCCGGCCTCGACCTGCTGCAGCGCGACTTCGAGGGCTTCGGTGTAGTTGTCTTCACGGATCAGGCGGGCGAATTTTGCCGAGCCGGTGATGTTGGTGCGCTCGCCGACGTTGACGAACAGCGAGCTGCGATCAATGGTGAACGGCTCCAGACCCGAAAGGCGGCAGGCCTTGGGGATGTCCGGAATCTGCCGCGGCGCATAACCGGCCACAGCTTTGGCAATCGCTTCGATGTGCCCCGGGGTGGTGCCGCAGCAGCCGCCGACGATGTTGAGGAAACCGCTCTGGGCGAACTCTTCGATGACTTTCGCGGTTTGCGAGGGCAGTTCATCGTACTCGCCGAATTCATTGGGCAGGCCGGCGTTCGGGTGCGCCGAAACGTGGGTGCTGGCCTTGTTCGACAGCTCTTCCAGGTACGGGCGCAGTTCGCTGGCGCCGAGGGCACAGTTCAGGCCTACGGAAATCGGCTTGGCGTGCGCTACCGAGTTCCAGAACGCTTCGGTAGTCTGCCCCGACAGGGTTCGGCCGGAGGCGTCGGTGATGGTCCCGGAAATCATGATCGGCAATTCGAGGTGCAGCTCTTCGAACACACCTTGAACGGCGAAGATCGCCGCTTTGGCGTTGAGGGTGTCGAAAATGGTTTCGATCAGGATCAGATCGGCGCCGCCCTCGATCAGGCCTTTGGTGGCTTCGGTGTAGTTTTCCACCAGCTCATCGAAGGTGACGTTGCGGTAGCCGGGGTTGTTGACGTCGGGCGACAGTGAGCAGGTGCGGCTGGTCGGGCCGAGCACGCCGGCCACGAAGCGCGGCTTGGCCGGGTTTTCGGCGGTCTTGGCGTCGGCAATCTTGCGCGCCAGACGTGCGCCTTCTACGTTTAACTCGTACGCCAGCTCTTCCATACCGTAATCGGCCATGGAAATGCGCGTGGCGTTGAAGGTGTTGGTTTCGAGAATGTCGGCGCCGGCGTCCAGATAGGCTTTTTCGATACCGCCGATCACGTCCGGACGGGTGATCACCAGCAGGTCGTTGTTGCCCTTGACGTCACTCGGCCAGTCCGCGAAGCGCTTGCCGCGATAATCCTGTTCTTCGAGCTTGTAGCTCTGGATCATCGTGCCCATCCCGCCGTCGAGAATCAGGATGCGCTCTTTGAGGGCTTGCTTGAGAGCTTGAAGGCGGACGCTGCGATCGGACATGTGGACTACTCGGAAAGACCATTACGAAGGAGCGCGATCATAGCAAACCTGTGCGCTTTTGGAGCATGTGCAGCTTTTGCATGAATATCGCTCATGTTGGTACGAGCGTCATAACGGTAGAATCGCAGCCTTTTTTTATCATCGAGATCAGCAGCATGCCGCACCGCTTCATCAGTTTATGGTTGCTGGTCCTGAGCGGGAGCGTTGCGGCGCAAGATCCCGCCATTTCTTCTTCCATCTCCTACAGCCGAGACATCCAACCGATCTTCACCGAGAAGTGCGTAGCCTGCCATGCGTGCTATGACTCGGCCTGTCAGCTCAATCTCGGCAGCGGCGAAGGCGCCGCCCGTGGCGCGAGCAAGATGCCGGTATATGACGGCGAACGTACCCAGGCGGCACCGACCACGCGATTGTTTTACGACGCCTTCGGCAAGCGCGCCTGGCAGCAGAAAGACTTCTATTCGGTACTCGACGCCCAGGGCAGTCAGGCCGCGCTGATGGCGCGGATGCTTGAACTCGGCCACAAGACGCCGCTGACGCCGAACGCCAAGCTGCCAGAAGAGATTGTTCTTG
Source organism: Pseudomonas sp. LW8 (assembly GCF_041956865.1). Taxonomy (NCBI): domain Bacteria; kingdom Pseudomonadati; phylum Pseudomonadota; class Gammaproteobacteria; order Pseudomonadales; family Pseudomonadaceae; genus Pseudomonas; species Pseudomonas sp. LW8. The sequence goes on from NZ_CP168138.1 coordinate 2,456,840, forward strand.
GGCTCAATCGCAACAATCTATGCGCAATGCCTGCGGAGTTCGACGGATATGCCGGCGCGCACCCGAAAGAGGGTATGCCGCTGGCCGTCACCGGTCTGACCGACCAGCAATACCAGACCTTGCAGCGCTGGCTGGCGTCTGGCGCGCCGATCGACGAACAGAGTCTGGCGCCGAGTGCCAAAGAGGCCATGCAGATCCAGCAGTGGGAGAACCTGCTCAATGCTCCCGGTGCTCGGCAAAGTCTGGTCGGGCGCTGGCTGTTCGAGCACTGGTATCTGGCGCACATCTATTTCAAGGACGGCGAGCCGGGGCATTATTTCCAGTGGGTGCGTTCGCGCACGCCGAGCGGCCAGCCGATTGATCTGATCGCCACTCGCCGCCCCAACGACGACCCGGGCACGCAGGTGTATTACCGCTTGTGGCCGGTGCAAGGGGTGATCGTGCACAAGACGCACATCACTTATCCGCTGAGCGCGGCGAAAATGGCCCGGATCAAGAGCCTGTTCTACAGCGGCAACTGGCAGGTCAACGCGTTACCGGGTTACGGGCCGCAAAGCCGCGCCAATCCGTTTGCCACCTTCGAGGCGATTCCGGCACAGGCGCGCTATCAGTTCATGCTCGATAACGCTGAATACTTCGTCCGCACCTTCATTCGCGGCCCGGTGTGCCGTGGGCAGATCGCGACCGACGTGATCCGCGACAATTTCTGGGCGCTGTTCCAGGCGCCGGAACATGATCTCTATATCACCGACCCGAACTACCGCGGCCAGGCCACGCCGCTGCTGGCGATGCCGGGGCAGAACGACGATGTCGGCAGCGTGCTGAGTCTGTGGCGCAACTATCGCGACAAGCGCAACGAATACGAGGCACTGCGCCGTGACAGCTATGCCGATCTGCCGGCGCCGAGCTGGTCGACGCTGTGGGCCGGCAACGACAACGCCTTGCTGAGCATTTTCCGCCATTTCGACAGCGCTTCGGTGACCAAGGGGCTTATCGGTGAGGTGCCGCAAACCATGTGGCTGTTCGACTATCCGCTGCTGGAGCGCACCTATTACCAGCTCGCGGTCAATTTCGACGTGTTCGGCAACGTTTCCCATCAGGCGCAGACCCGTCTGTATTTCGATCTGATCCGTAACGGCGCGGAGCAGAACTTCCTGCGCCTGATGCCCGCCGACTCGCGCGAGGACTACCTCAACGATTGGTACCAGGATGGCGGCCAATTCAAGATGTGGCTCGATTACGAGGCCATCGATGACGACAAACCGACCGCGCTGAAACTCGACGAAAAAGACCCGAAACACGATTTCGCCATGCAGTTGCTGGCGCGCTACGGTGATCTGAACGCGCGGCCAGACCCGATCAATCGCTGCGACGGCGCTTATTGCTCGCGACCGAATATCGATCCGGCGTTGCAGAATGCCGAGCAGGCCCTGAGCCGTCTGGCCTCGCGCCCGGCCGCAGGGCTGAAAGTCATTGACCAGTTGCCCGAAGCGACCTTGCTGCGCGTTGAAACCGCCAGCGGCAAGCGCGAGGTCTACAGCCTGCTGCGCAACCGCGCCCACAGCAACGTGGCGTTTTTGCTCGGTGAGTCGCGGCGCTATCAGCCAGGGCTCGACACCCTGACGATCTATCCGGGCGTGCTCAGCAGTTACCCGAACTTCATGTTCAACGTACCGGCCGAGCAGGTGCCGGCGTTTGTCGATGCGATGGAAAACGCCAGGGATGCCAGTCGGTTCGAAAAGATCGTCGAACGCTGGGGCATTCGGCGCAGTCATCCGCAGTTCTGGCTGTATTTCCACGATCTGAGCCAATACATCCACGAAACCGACCCGGTGGAAGAGGGCGTGCTGGATATGAATCGGTACGAGAACCTTTGATGATTCGCAGGCGTGTTACGAGATTCTTTCCCGACAAAAATACTAGGACTTTGTCAGCCGCGCCGATTGGCGTAAACTGCGCCCACGCCTGCGAGGAGTTTTTATGACCGCTATTACCATTACCGACGCCGCCCATGATTACCTGGCCGATCTGCTCTCCAAGCAGAACACCCCGGGCATCGGCATCCGTGTCTTCATCACCCAGCCTGGTACCCAGTACGCCGAAACCTGCATTGCCTACTGCAAGCCGGGCGAAGAGAAACCTGAAGATACCGCGCTGGGGCTGAAAAGCTTCACCGCCTACATCGATTCGTTCAGCGAAGCGTTTCTCGATGACGCGGTTGTTGATTACGCCACCGACCGCATGGGCGGCCAGCTGACCATCAAGGCACCGAATGCCAAAGTGCCGATGGTCAATGCCGACAGCCCGGTCAACGAGCGCATCAACTACTACCTGCAAACCGAGATCAACCCGGGGCTGGCCAGCCACGGCGGTCAGGTCAGCCTGATCGACGTTGTCGAGGACGGCATCGCTGTGTTGCAGTTTGGTGGCGGTTGCCAGGGCTGCGGCCAGGCCGACGTAACCTTGAAGGAAGGCATTGAGCGCACCTTGCTCGAGCGCATTCCTGAGCTCAAGGGCGTTCGCGACGTGACCGACCACACGCAGAAAGAAAACGCCTACTACTAAGGTGTTCGCTGCGAACATGAAAAACGGCGCCCCGTGAGCGCCGTTTTTTTATGGGTAACTTTTGCCGCCCCCATTCGCGAGCAGGCTCGCTCCCACATTGAAATGCAATCACCTGTGGGAGCGAGCCTGCTCGCGAAAGCGTCTTCAAGGGCGATAAAGATGCGCATGCCCGGCCCGATACAACGAAGACTCGCTGAACACCTCGCTGCCCAGCACCCTGCCAACCAAGATCAGCGCCGTACGCCGAAAGCCTTTGGCCTCGACCTTTGCGGCAATGTCCGCCAATGTACCTACCACCCAGTCCTGATCCGGCCATGTCGCGCGGTGAATAACGGCAATCGGGCAGTCCGCGCCGTAATGCGGCAGCAGTTCAACCAGTATCTTTTCCAGATGATTGACCCCCAGATGAATGGCCATGGTCGCGCCGTGCTGCGCCAGGCTCGCCAGTTCTTCGCCGGCGGGCATCGCGGTCTTGTCGGCGTAACGGGTCAGGATCACGCTTTGCGAAATGTCCGGCAGGGTCAACTCGGCGCCCAGCAGCGCTGCGCATGCCGCCGTCGCGGTTACGCCCGGAATGATCTCGAAAGGAATGTTCAGCTCACGCAAGTAGCGGATCTGCTCACCAATCGCGCCGTACAGACTTGGGTCTCCGGAATGCACACGGGCCACATCCTGGCCTTGGGCATGGGCAGTCCTGATCAGATCGATGATCTGTTCCAGATGCAGTTCAGCGCTATTGGCCACGATTTCGGCCTGATGACCTTCCAGCACCGCTGCGGGTACCAGCGAACCGGCGTAGATAATCACCGGGCAGATGCGAATCAGCCGTTGGCCTTTGACGGTGATGAGTTCCGGGTCGCCGGGGCCGGCGCCGATGAAGTAGACGGTCATCGTTGAATCCTTGTGAAGAGGCGCAGGCACACTGCAGATGAAGCGTGCTCATGATCGATGGCGGGGATTATCGGGATTTTATGCAGCGCCGGCCAATGCCAGCGTGGCCTGCGCATATTTCTGCCGGTGGATCAGCAGTTTCGCCGGCGCCTGAATCAGTTGCTCGGCGAGCGCCAGCGCGGCGCTTTCCGCCACGCCGTAGCAGCCGGTGCGCTCAAAGGCGATCTGCGATTGATGGCTGAGGCGCTGCTGATAGGGCGCCAGTTCGGCACTGTTGAAATACTGCAGCGGCAGGTTCAATTGTGTGGCCAGTTCCAGCAACCCCGGTTCGTCGCGCTTGAGGTCGATACTCGCCAAAGCCTTGACCGCTCGCAGCTCGATGCGGTGCGCCTGCAACGCTTGATCGAGTAACGCACGCAACGTACTGGCCGGGCAGCCCCGCTGGCAGCCGAGGCCGACCACGAGGGTCGGCGCTGCGCGGTCATCCGTCATGCCTGATATGGGCCTGCGCTTTTGCGGCGGAACAACCATGCACTGATCAGGCCCAAGGCCAGCCAGAACGCGACGTTGGTCAGCTGCGAAGCGATTTTGAACTGGGTTTCCAGTGCCTCTGGAGCGAGCATCGAATGCACCTGCGGTTGCGGCGCGCCGATCACATGCGGCACGGCGAGAATCGCTACACCAAGAAGCTTCATCAGCCAGTGACGGCTGAAAGCGATCAGTGCCAGGCCGACAGCGGTCGAAGCGGCAGTGCCGATCCACCAGATCTGCCGCGAAGCCAGATCGGCGGCGGCTGTGCCCGGCAACTCAGGTGGCAGGCCCAAGGTCGGCGCGAGAACGAACGTGGCGTAACCGGCCAGACCCCAGAGCAGCCCTTGCGAGGTCTTGGTCGGCGCGCGCAAGGTGTACAGGCCGGCGAGCATCAAGGCGAAACCCACTGCCACCACCAGATTACCGCCAGTGGTCGAGACCACACGCTGCCAGCCGTCTTCCGGCTCCCAGGCTTCGCCATCATGGCTGTGGGCGGCGGTGCCGGCGGCGTGTTCGTGGACTTGCGCGACCGGTTCGGATTTCTCGAAGGTTTCGGCCTGCAGAATCAGTGGCGATACCCAGAAACTCTGCAGCAGGGTCAGCAGCAGGGCGGCCAGCAAGCCGGTGAAGCCTGCGGTTTGCGCGATACGCTTGATCATTTCGGCAGGCCTCAGTGGCACGGGAACGCGGCGCTGTGGCGGGTATCGTGGGCGGCGTTGTGCACCGCTTCGATGTGCGAGAAACCGGCGAACCAGACCAGGCTGGCACCGAGGATCGAGGCGAAGAGGGCGGCGGCGACGCGTTGGCCGAGTGTGGTGCTGCTGGAGATGTGGTCAGTGTGGCTGACGGTGTTACTGATGATCGACATAGCGCTTCCCTCTGAAATGTCAGCGGGTAAACAGAGCGCATGAAAATCCCTGCGGGCCGGGCACGCAGGAATTTCGAACAGCGCCCGCCCACCGCGGGTTTGTTTGTGTTCAGCGGCGCTTGCGCGCGCTGGGTGTTGCGGGCCGGTCTCCGGGCTCGCGAGGGGTTGGCTGGTCGCCGACCTGCAAGCATCACCTTCCCATGCCGGGGCACAGTGGATCTGACGCTTCGCTCGCTTACCGTTGCGGGGGCAGCACCGGACTGACGTGGCTTTGAGTAAAGCACATGATTCACCGGTTTCCCGTTTCACCCTGTGAAGGGCACCCGTAACAAGGTGTGCAGGAGAACATGGGTTTGGGTTTTTAGTCAATTTCCGGGGGCGGATCCGTTGCTGCGGGGGGGCTTTTTTTCGGGTGTTTTTGTGTGTATATCCGTTGCTGCGGGTGTTGCTGATTACGGTTTCGCCTTTACGGCGAGGCACTTTTTCCAAACGCCGAAAAAGTACCCAAAAAGGCTTGCTCCTACGTTCGGCCCTCGCAGGCTCGGGTTCCTTCGCTCCGGGACTGATCCGGGCGCAGCGGCTCCGGTTTGCTTCGCTGCACCTCCTTCCGCTGTGTTCGACTTCGTCGAACGGTCGCTGCGCTCCCACGCCCGGATCAATCCCTCCACTCAGCCTTCCGAAGTCGCCGGTGGATCAAGATCAAGAGCACTCGAGCTTGCGCTCATTGTTGAGTGGTGCGGCTTCGCCGCGGGCAGCTGCGCTGCTTTGCTTTTGCTTTTGTGGGAGCGAGCCTGCTCGCGAAGGCGGCCTGACAGCCGACCTGTTCTTGAGCTGGTGCGCGATCCAACTGTAGGAGCTGCCGAAGGCTGCGATCTTTTGCTTTTGCCTTTGCCTTTGCCTTTGCTTTTGCTCTGGCTTTTGATCTTTTGCCCCTTCGGCAGGCTTCGTTACGGGATCGATCCGGGGGTGGGAGCGCAGCGACCGTACGACGCAGTCGTACACAGCGGAAGGAGGTGCAGCGAAGCAAACCGTAGCCGCTGCGCCCGGATCGGTCCCGTAACGAAGGTACCCCGAGCCCCAGCGAGCGGGCCGTACGCCGGGGCAAAGCCTTTTGGTTCCTTTTTGGCGTTTGAAAAAGGGACTCGCTGTAAGAGCGAAACCATAAGAAGCCGTTACCGCAGCAACGGATATACCCCCAGTTTCAGACTCACCGACCATTGACCCACGACGGACCCATGCGTAGCCTTGCGCTTTCGAGGTTCTTCGGCACTCGCCGAAGCTAAGAAGGGAACGCGGTCAAAGCCGCGGCTGCCCCCGCAACTGTGAACGGTGATGTTCGTTGCCACGCCACTGCCAGCTCAACCGATGAGCCAGCGGGAAGGCGCAATGGACGCCAGGCCCAACGCCTGAACGCCGTCAGCCAGGAGACCTGCCTCGTCACAGATTCTCACTACAACCGGGCGGGGTGATCCGGTGGCGAATGCTTCCGGCGTGCACGCGCGCTGCCGGTTCTCGTCCCGTATGCCCGCCGCTTGCCAAAGGGCATACCGATGAAAACACTGGCCAAACTCCCCGTCACCATCGTCACCGGTTTCCTCGGTTCGGGCAAAACCACGCTGCTGCGGCACATGCTCGACAACGCTCAGGGCCGGCGCATCGCGGTGATCGTCAACGAGTTTGGCGAGCTGGGCATCGACGGTGAAATCCTCAAGCAATGCACCATCGGCTGCACCGAAGAAGAGGCCAGCGGCCGCGTTTATGAGCTGGCCAACGGCTGCCTGTGCTGCACGGTGCAGGAAGAATTCTTCCCGGTGATGCGCGAACTGGTCGCCCGTCGCGGCGATCTCGACCACATTCTTATTGAAACCTCGGGCCTGGCCCTGCCCAAGCCGTTGGTGCAAGCCTTCCAGTGGCCGGAAATTCGCAGTGCCTGCACCGTCGACGCAGTCATCACCGTGGTCGATAGCCCGGCGGTCGCCGCAGGCACATTCGCTGCGTTCCCGGATCAGGTCGATGCCCAGCGCAAGCTCGATCCGAACCTTGATCACGAGTCGCCGCTGCATGAACTGTTCGCCGATCAACTGGCCAGCGCTGACCTGGTGATCCTCAACAAAGCCGACCAGACCAGCCCGGAAGATCTGGCTCGCGTACGCGCTGAAGTCGCCGAAGAGCTGCCGCCAGCAGTGAAAATCATCGAAGCCAGCAACGGCCGCCTGCCGCTCGACGTGTTGATCGGTCTCGGTGCCGGGTCTGAAGAGCATATCGACGGCCGCCACAGCCACCACGATCAACACCATGACGGTGATGACGACGACCACGATCACGACGCCTTCGATTCGATCTCCATCGAATTGCCGCAAGCCGACGAAAGCTTGCTGCTCGATGCGCTGACGCAACTGGTGGTGCAGCACGGCATCCTGCGCGTCAAAGGTTTCGCGGCCATCCCGAACAAACCAATGCGTCTGCTGATCCAGGGCGTGGGCACGCGTTTCGATAAGCATTTCGACCGTCAGTGGGGCGCCGACGAAGCGCGCGTCACGCGTCTGGTGCTGATCGGTCAGGAGCTTGATGCGGCACAACTCGAAGCGCAGTTGCGCGCTGCGCTCAGCGTTTAAGTCATGCACCTGCTCAGGACCCAGCCCGGCGGATTCGTCTCGGATGACAACATTGCCGATCTCGGACAAACCCCCGCCGAGTTGGTGATCCTGTGCAGCGGCGATTCCAGCCTGGCGCTGCTCGCCGAGGCTGCGCAGCAACTGCCCGATGACTATCCGAGCCTGCGTCTGGCCAACCCGATGCAGGTGCAGAATCATGCCTCGGTCGATCTGTATGTCGACGAAGTGCTGCGCCACGCCAAGGTCATTCTGATTTCGCTGCACGGCGGCATCGCCTATTGGCGCTACGGCGTCGAGCGGCTGGTCGAGTTGTCCGAACGCGGCGTGCAACTGATTCTGGTGCCTGGCGATGACCGCCCGGACCCCGAGCTCAGTGACTTGAGCACGGTCAGCGCCGACGTGCGCGATCGACTCTGGCAATTCCTGCGTCAGGGCGGCATGGGCAATGCGCTGGATTTCTTCCGTTGTCTGGGCGACCAATGGTTCGCCCGCGATTACCCGTGGAACGAGCCGCAAACCCTGCCGCGCACGGCGATTTATCACCCACAGAAAAACAGCGCTGCCCTGAGTGACTGGCAAGCCGAATGGCTGCCCGGTCAACCGGTGGCGGCGCTGTTGTTTTATCGCTCGCATTTGCAGGCGGCGAACACGGCGTTCATCGATGTGTTCTGTCAGCGTTTGCAGGCAGCCGGACTCAATCCGCTGCCGATCGCGGTGGCCAGTCTGAAAGAACCCGGTTGCTTGTCGGTGGTCGAGGACTGGCTGGATGAAGTCGAGGCGGGGGTGATTCTCAACACCACCGGTTTTGCCCAATCGAGTCCCGAGGCGCCGCATCTACGCCCGTTTCGCCGCAACATCCCGGTGATTCAAGCGATCTGCGCCCAGGACAACGAGCCCGGCTGGCGCGACAGCGAGCAGGGCCTCGGACCACGTGATCTGGCGATGCACATTGCGTTGCCGGAACTCGATGGACGCATCATCAGCCGACCGATCAGCTTCAAGGATCTGGCCTGGCGCAGCGAGCGCAGCCAGTCCGATGTGGTCTGCTATCGCGCTCAGCCCGAACGTATGGATTTCGTCGCCGAACTGGCGCGGCGCTGGGTCGCTTTGGCACGCGTGCCGAACGGCGAAAAACGTATCGCGCTGATCCTCGCCAACTACCCGACCCGCGACGGCCGCATTGGCAACGGTGTCGGCCTCGATACGCCAGCGGCGGCGCTGAACATCCTGCGCGCGTTGCGCGAAGAGGGTTATCCGGTCACGGCCGAGTTGCCCGACAGCGGCACCGAACTGATCCAGCAACTGCTCGGTGGTGTCAGCAACGACCTCGACAGTCTCGATCTGCGCCCGTGCCAGCAGAGCCTGGCGATGGACGATTACCTGGCAATGTTCAATGCGTTGCCGGAGGCGAATCGCGCCGCGGTACTCGAGCGCTGGGGATCGCCACACAACGATCCGATGTGTCGCGACGGTCGGCTGATGATTGCCGGTCTGCGTTTCGGTCTGACCTTTGTCGGCATCCAGCCGGCCCGCGGTTATCAGGTCGATCCGAGCGCGGTGTATCACGACCCGGATCTGGTCCCGCCGCACGGCTATCTGGCCTTCTATTTCTGGTTGCGCAACACCTACGGCGCCCACGGCGTGATCCACGTCGGTAAGCACGGCAATCTCGAATGGCTGCCGGGCAAGGGCGTTGGGCTATCGGAAAACTGCTGGCCGGATGCGCTGCTCGGGCCGCTGCCAAATATCTATCCGTTTATCGTCAACGATCCGGGCGAGGGCGCCCAGGCCAAGCGGCGCACGCAAGCGGTGATCATCGACCACCTGATGCCACCGCTGACCCGCGCCGAAACCTATGGGCCGCTACGCAATCTGGAGTTGCTGGCCGACGAATATTACGAGGCGCAACTGCTCGATCCGCGCCGTGCCCGCGAGTTGCAGCGCGACATTCTGCAATTGGTAAGAGACACGCAGATCGACAGGGAACTGCAACTGGATGCCGCGCTGGACAGCGATGCCGATGCGGCGATCTGGTTGCCGCGTCTGGACACTTATCTGTGCGATCTGAAGGAATCGCAGATTCGTGATGGGTTGCACATCTTTGGCGAGTCGCCGAGCGGGCGTTTGCGTATCGACACGTTGCTGGCGTTGCTGCGCATCCCGCGCGGTGACGGTAAAGGCGCGCAGTCGAGCTTGTTGCGAGCGTTGGCCAAGGCGTTTGAGTTGGGCTTCGACCCCTTGGATTGTGCATTGGCCGATCCTTGGAATGGCCCGTGTCCGATCGAGTTGCAGGCCATCAGCGAAGAAGTCTGGCGCACCGCCGGCGACACCCGCGAACGCCTCGAACTCTTCGCCGCAGACCTGATCTTCCAAGCACTGAATGTCCCCTGTGGGAGCGAGCCTGCTCGCGAAAGCGGTGCGTCAGGTAAATCATTGTTGAATGACACACCGAGTTCGCGAGCAGGCTCGCTCCCACAAGGGGCGGGTTGGGCTGAGGTTGATTCGATACTCGACCATCTGCGCGAAGTCGTCGCCCCGCGCCTCGACGCTTGCGGCCCCGCCGAAATGCGCGGTCTGCTCGACGCCCTCAGCGGTCGTTTCGTCCCGGCCGGCCCCAGCGGTGCGCCCAGCCGTGGCCGCCTCGACGTGCTGCCGACCGGGCGCAACTTCTATTCGGTGGACGTGCGCAATCTGCCGACCACCACCGCGTGGCGCATCGGATTCCAGTCGGCAACGCTGATTCTCGAACGACACTTGCAGGATCACGGCGATCACTTGCGCCACCTCGGCTTGTCCGTGTGGGGCACCGCAACAATGCGCACCGGCGGCGACGACATCGCTCAGGCCATGGCTTTGATGGGCGTGCGTCCGGTCTGGGCCACGGGCAGTCAGCGCGTGGATGATTTCGAGATTCTGCCGCTGAGCCTGCTCGATCGTCCTCGGGTCGACGTGACGCTGCGGGTTTCGGGGTTTTTCCGTGATGCGTTTGCCAATCTCATCCGCCTGTTCGACGCCGCCGTGCAAGCAGTGGCCGCACTGGACGAGCCGGATGACTTGAATCCACTCGCCGCCAAGGTGCGCGCCGAACGCGAGGCGCTGTTGCAGTCGGGCGTCGATGAGGATACCGCGCGGCGTCAAGCCGGGTGGCGCATCTTCGGCGCGAAACCGGGGGCGTATGGCGCCGGGGTGCAAGGCGCTATCGATGGACGTCTGTGGCAGTCGCGCGAAGACCTCGCCGAGGTCTACCTGAACTGGGGCGCCTATGCTTACGGCGGTGCCGACGAGGGCACGGCCGCCCGCGCGCAATTCAGCCAGCGCCTGAGCCAGGTGCAAGCGGTGCTGCAAAACCAGGACAACCGCGAGCATGACCTGCTCGATTCCAACGATTACTACCAGTTCCAGGGCGGCATGCTCGCGGCGGTGGAGACTCTGAGCGGCGAAGCGGCGGCCAGTTATCACGGCGATCACAGCCAGCCGGATCTGCCGAAGATTCGTACATTAAAGGAAGAATTGAACCGCGTGGTGCGCTCGCGCGCGGCGAATCCGAAGTGGATCGACGGGGTCAAGCGTCACGGCTACAAAGGCGCGTTCGAACTGGCGGCGACGGTTGATAATCTGTTCGCCTTCGATGCGACTACGCAGTTGATCGACGACCATCAGTACGCGTTGCTGGCGGAGGCATATTTGCTCGATCCGGCGACCCGGGATTTTGTTCGTGAGCATAATCCCCATGCGCTGCGCGACATGACCGAACGCATGCTCGAAGCGCAGCAGCGCGGGATGTGGCAGGAGCCGGGGGCTTATAAAGAAGCGCTGGAGAATTTGCTGTTGGATATCGAGGAAGATATGTAGCCGCTAAAAAGCTACCCTCACCCCAGCCCTCTCCCGGAGGAAGAGGGGGCCGATCTTTAGCGCTGTCGAAGTTTGCGTCGACCCGATGCATCACGTCGACAGAACTCGAGAGGCCATCACGGTCTGTTCCCTCTCCTTCTGGGAGAGGGCTAGGGTGAGGGCAACAACTGACACACCACAACGTCACGACCATCCACGACCACGAAAGAGAAACCCATGACCGACACCCCGCATTTCCCGCTCTCCGCCGTGGTCGGCGCCGATGACTTGAAACTCGCCCTTTGTCTGACCGCCATCGACCCGAAAATCGGCGGCGTACTTATAGAAGGCCCGCGCGGCATGGCCAAGTCGACCCTGGCCCGGGGCCTGGCGGACCTGCTCGCCAGCGGCCAATTTGTCACGTTGCCATTGGGCGCAACTGAAGAGCGCCTGGTCGGCACCCTCGATCTCGACGCTGCCCTGAGCGGCGCTCGCGCGCAGTTTTCGCCCGGTGTCCTGGCTAAGGCTGACGGTGGCGTGCTGTACGTCGATGAAGTCAATCTGCTGCCCGATCATCTGGTCGACCTGCTGCTCGATGTCGCCGCCAGCGGTACCAACCTGATCGAACGTGACGGCATTTCCCATCGACATTCGGCGAAATTCGTCCTGATCGGCACCATGAACCCGGAAGAGGGCGAACTGCGGCCACAACTGCTTGACCGCTTCGGCTTGAACGTTGCCCTCAGTGGCCACACCGCGCCCGCCGAACGTGGACAGATCATTCGCCGGCGGCTGGATTTCGACAGCGATCCGCAAGGGTTCTGCGCGCAGTGGGCGAGCGAGCAACACATCCTGCGTTCGCGCTGTGAAAGCGCCCGCGAGCGCTTGGCAGCCATCCCGCTGGATGATGCGGCATTGGCGTTGATTACCGAGCGTTGTTTCGCCGCCGGCGTCGATGGCTTGCGCGCTGATCTGGTCTGGTTGCGCGCGGCTCGCGCCCATGCGGCGTGGCGTGGGGCCGATGCGATTGCTGAAGAGGATATCGACGCGGTGGCCGAATTTGCCCTGCGCCATCGCCGTCGCGAACAACCTTCATCCAGCGCCCAATCACAAGCGCAATCTCCGTCAGGCACAGACAGCAAATCCGGCGAAGGCCAGGGCCAGTGGGGCGAGATGCCGGCAACGGCGCAAGCTACCGGTGCCCGCCGCGAAGTTCCGAGCTGGCCGCCACAGGCAAAAAAACCCTAGGCATTCGCCCCCGATCCGACGCGGGGGCGAATGCCAGACCCCGTGCCGGACAACTCGACAATGGCCGCCAGGGCCAACGGCACGCTGCCAGCAGCGGTTCGGTGAACTGGCCGGGCACGCTGCTCAATGGCCGCCCGCAGCGCCGCGCCGATTTGTTGTTTCAACAGCGCACCCGCTCATCCCATGAAATCTGGCTGGTGATCGTCGACGCGTCGGCTTCGACCCGTCGCCATCAGGCCTTGAGCGATGCCAAGGGCCTGCTCGCGCAGTTGTTCGACGATGCTTACCACCAGCGGGCGCGGCTGGCGTTGCTGACCGCCAGTGGTTCTGCGCCGAAATGGCAGGTGCAAGGCTTGAAGGCCTCAAGCGGCCTGAGCACCTGGCTTGATGGTCTGGGCGCTGGTGGCGGCACGCCGTTGCTCGCGGCGCTGGAGCAGGCGCAGCAATGGCTGACGGTTAGACGCAAGCGCTTTCCCGCCGAACAGCAACGCTGCCTGATCGTGACCGATGGTCGCGTGAAAGAACTGTCGGCGTTGCCAGTGCTGGCGTGTCCGGGATTGCTGATCGACATCGAGCGCGGGCCGATTCGACTGGGCCGGGCGAAGGATCTGGCGACCGCGCTGCAAGCGCAGTATCAGCATATCGATGAGCTGGGTCCACGCTGAAATCCGCCGCACCGCTCGCACCCTGTGGGAGCGAGCCTGCTCGCGAAGGCTTTTTCGGCAACGCTGAAAATCTTCGGTTACATTGATTCATACAGATCTTGAAATGATTTACCGCTGTGGAGCGGACCAGTCGACCCTGTACGCTCGAAGGCCATTTTTCATTCAGGATCTACATGAACACCCTCTCGGAGCCTCCCAGTCAGCATTCTCCAGCGCAATATTGCGCGGTCTTGATCCATTCGCAGCATCCCGTCTTCCGACTCCCGACTATGGTTGATAACGCGGCCCTTGAGCCTTCGCGTTGCACTTCGCCGTGTCCGGCCGCCTGAATTCACTGTAGAGAGATCGAGACGTTTTATGGAATGGTTAGCGGATCCCACGGCCTGGTTAGGCCTGTTGACTCTGATCGTGCTGGAATTGGTGCTGGGTATCGACAACCTGGTGTTCATCGCAATTCTTGCCGACAAACTGCCGCCGCATCAGCGTGATCGCGCGCGCATCATCGGCTTGTCGCTGGCGTTGATCATGCGCCTGGGCCTGTTGGCGAGCATTTCCTGGCTGGTTACGCTCACGCAACCGTTGTTCGAGGTGTTCGACAAGAGCTTCTCCGGCCGCGACCTGATCATGCTGTTCGGTGGCGTGTTCCTGTTGTTCAAGGCGACGATGGAGTTGCATGAACGCCTCGAAGGCCATGTCGGCGAGCGCTCGGCCAACACGACCTACGCGCTGTTCTGGCCGATCGTGGCGCAGATCGTGGTGCTCGACGCCGTGTTCTCGCTCGACGCGGTGATTACCGCCGTGGGCATGGTCGATGAACTGGCGGTGATGATGATCGCCGTGATCATTTCCATCGGCCTGATGATCGTCGCCAGCAAACCGCTGACCCGCTTCGTCAACGCGCACCCGACCGTGATCATGCTGTGCCTGGGCTTCCTGATGATGATCGGTTTTGCCCTGACCGCCGAAGGTCTGGGCTTCCATATCCCGAAAGGTTATCTGTACGCGGCCATCGGTTTTTCGATCCTGATCGAAGTCTTCAACCAGATCGCCCGGGCGCGGCGCAAACGTTCGATGCAGGGCGTGCGGCCGATGCGTGAGCGCACGGCCCATGCGGTGATGCGTCTGCTCGGCGGGCGCAAACTGGCGGCGGAGGAGGTTGGCGAGGAAATCTCCGACCTGCTGGACGACGGTGAAGCGCCGGTGGCCGAGCTGTTTGATCGTCGTGAGCGGGTGATGATCAGCGGTGTGCTGCAACTGGCGGAACGGCCGATTCGCAACCTGATGACGGTGCGCGCCGACGTTGACCTGATTGATCTTGCGGATGACGCCGAAACCATTCGCACGAAGTTGATGCATTCGTCCTACTCGCGCTTGCCGCTGATTCGCGATGGCGCGGTGGACGAGCCGCTGGGCTTCGTACACAAGAAGGAACTGCTCAAGGAATATCTGGCGGGCAACGAGCCGAACCTGGAGCATCTGGCTCGCAAGACCGTCAATCTGCTCGACAGTTACTCAATCCTCAATGCCCTGGAGCAGATGCGCGCGGCCTCGACCCACATCGCTTTCGTGGTCAACGAGTTTGGCGATTTCGTCGGCGTATTGACCATGACCGACATCCTCGAATCGATCGCTGGCGAACTACCCGATGCCAGCGAAATCGAAGGCCCGGACGTGGTCGAAGAGCGTGGCGGGTTTCTGGTCAGCGGCGCGCTGCCCTTGGCTCGCGTTCGCCAGCGTACCGGCTTCGATGCCGAGCCGACGGAGGACTATCAGACCATGGCCGGGTTGGTGATGAGTCTGCTGGATCGCTTGCCGATGACCGGCGATCAACTGGAATACGAGGGCTGGCAATTGACTGTCAAAGCGGTGGAAGAGCGGAGGGTGACGCGGGTGTTGCTGGAGCGCGCTGCCGCGTAATACTTGCGTTTTCTAAAAGCTGTGCCGGCCTTTTTGCGAGCGGGCTCGCTGCCACATTGCAATGCGGTTCAATGTGGCAGCTAGCCTGCTCGCGAAGGCAATTTGGCAGGCACTCCATACCTCTGAGGAGGCTCGTTCAGTACATCCTCCGTAGGCGCCCATGTGGGACGGTACGCAAAGTACGAAGTGTCTGACGCAGCCAAGGCAGATCATGCTTCCGTTTACGCGCGGCAAAGGGGGCTTTGGTCTTGCCGATGTGCACGGCGAAATCCCGTGCGAGGGTTTCTTCAGTGCCGATACCTTTGAGCTTTTTCATCAGCCTGCCGTTTTTATAGAACAGCACGGTTGGCGTGCCCGTGACATTCGGGTGCTTGGGCGATTGGCTGGTGTTGAGCATATAGATGTTGGCGCGCAGTCGGTAAGGCTCGGCAATCTGCCGAAAGATCGGCCCGGACCATTCGCAGGCGGGGCAATGTTCATTGGCGAAATAAAGAATGACCGGACGCCAGGTTTTCAGGGCTTTGCGGTAAACCGGGGCCAGCGCGGAAGTTGTGTTGGTGACGTTCATCGAAGGGTCCTTTTCAACGAGCGGATAGGTTCCTTGACGTTAAAGGAGTAGGCACGTCTGGGTCTACTGTCAGAAATTACAGGTGGACTGCGTAACCACGAGAAGTGCTGTCGTCACGGTGATAGCCGTCGCGAGACGGCAGGGTGGTGATGTCTACGGGCAGGCGCTAAAGCGCTGATACCGGGTTTTGCTCAACTGTCACCCTGATTCGCACCACAACGGCGCGATCTGACCCAAGTTGGGAACGCATTACCCCTTTCCTGGCTTTGTCAGGTGTTTCCTTCGCTCCTGGTCGGGCCAAACCCTTTGGTCCACGAAACATATCTTGTTGATTCCAAAAGCGTTCAACGCAGTTACAGATTTCGCGAGATTCCTGTGGCACACTTTCTGCTGTCTATTCCGTAGTAACAAACCGTGTTCCGGTATAGCGGAATAAACACAATTCTGGAGTGCTTGCCATGCGTCGCCATCCTTCGTTGTTCAAAGCGTGTGTTTTTGTCCTTGCGGCTTCTTCCTCGGTCATGGGTCTGGCCCAGGCGGCCGACAGCAAGCTCGACAGTGTTCTCGCCCGTGGCAAGTTGATCGTGGGCACCGGCAGCACCAACGCGCCGTGGCACTTTCAGGGCGCGGACGGCAAGTTGCAGGGTTTTGATATCGACATCGCCAGGATGGTGGCCAAGGGACTGTTCAACGACCCGAGTAAAGTCGAGTTCGTGGTGCAGTCGTCCGATGCGCGGATCCCCAACCTGCTGACCGACAAGGTCGACATGAGCTGCCAGTTCATCACCGTCACCGCCAGCCGTGCCCAGCAAGTGGCATTCACTCTGCCGTACTACCGTGAAGGCGTCGGCCTGCTGTTGCCGAATAACAGCAAGTACAAGGAAATCGAAGACCTGCAAGGGGCAGGCGATGACGTTACCGTTGCGGTGCTGCAAAACGTCTACGCCGAAGAATTGGTGCATCAGGCATTGCCCAAGGCCAAGGTCGATCAGTACGACAGCGTCGACCTGATGTATCAGGCAGTGAACTCTGGCCGTGCCGATGCCGCCGCAACCGATCAGTCGTCGGTCAAATACCTGATGGTGCAGAACCCGGGCCGCTACCGCAGCCCAAGCTACGCCTGGAGCCCGCAAACCTACGCGTGTGCGGTGAAACGCGGCGATCAGGACTGGCTGAACTTCGTCAACACCGCGCTGCATGAGGCCATGACCGGGGTTGAGTTCCCGACCTACGCCGCCTCCTTCAAGCAATGGTTCGGTGTCGATCTGCCGTCGCCCGCGATCGGTTTCCCAGTCGAATTCAAATGATCCCGTGAGAGTGGGGCGATTTCAGTCGCCCCGCTCAAGGTACTGCTGACCATGAATTATCAGTTGAACTTTGCCGCCGTGTGGCGCGATTTCGACACCTTGCTGGCAGGGCTCGGGCTGGGCTTGCAGCTGGCGCTGGTGTCGATCGCCATCGGCTGCGTGATCGGCCTGCTGATGGCGTTTGCCTTGCTCTCCAAACATCGCGCCTTGCGGGTGCTGGCCTCGGTGTACGTCACGGTGGTGCGCAACACGCCGATCCTGGTGTTGATTCTGTTGATCTACTTCGCACTGCCCAGCCTTGGCATTCGTCTGGACAAGATTCCTTCGTTCATCATCACGCTGTCGCTGTATGCCGGCGCGTACCTGACCGAAGTCTTCCGTGGCGGCTTGTTGAGCATTCCCAAAGGTCAGCGCGAAGCCGGGCTGGCAATCGGTCTCGGTGAATGGCAGGTCAAGGCTTACGTCACCGTGCCGGTGATGCTGCGCAATGTGCTGCCGGCGCTGTCGAACAACTTCATTTCGCTGTTCAAGGACACCTCGCTGGCGGCTGCGATTGCGGTGCCGGAGCTGACCTATTACGCGCGCAAGATCAACGTCGAGAGCTACCGGGTGATCGAAACCTGGCTGGTGACCACGGCGTTGTATGTCGCGGCCTGTTACCTCATTGCCATGCTGCTGCGTTACCTCGAGCAGCGTCTGGCGATCCGCCGATAGGAGGCTGCGATGTACCAATCCCCCAGTTGGTTGCATGAATTGTGGCTCGCGCGCGAGCCTTTGTGGCAGGGCTTTCTGACCAGTGTGCAGGTCTCGGCGCTGGCCATTGTGTTGGGCACCATGCTCGGCGTGGTTGCCGGCCTGGTCCTGACTTACGGCAGATTCTGGATGCGCGCGCCGTTTCGGCTTTACGTCGATCTGATTCGCGGCACGCCGGTGTTTGTATTGGTGCTGGCCTGCTTTTATATGGCGCCGGCGCTCGGTTGGCAGATCAGCGCGTTTCAGGCCGGAGCCCTGGGCCTGACGCTGTTCTGCGGCTCGCACGTTGCCGAAATCGTTCGTGGCGCGCTGCAAGCCTTGCCGCGCGGGCAGATGGAGGCGGGGAAAGCCATCGGCCTGACGTTCTACCAATCCCTCGGCTATGTACTGTTGCCTCAGGCGCTGCGGCAGATTTTGCCGACCTGGGTCAACTCGTCCACCGAAATCGTCAAGGCTTCGACCTTGCTCTCGGTGATCGGCGTCGCCGAATTGCTGCTCAGCACGCAACAGATCATCGCCCGGAACTTCATGACCCTGGAGTTCTACCTGTTCGCCGGTTTTCTGTTCTTCGTCATCAACTACGGCATCGAATTACTCGGCCGGCACATTGAAAAGCGGGTGGCCCTGCCATGACTCAAACTCAAGTTGCTTCACAGGATCAGGCATTGCTGGACATTCGCGGCCTGCACAAACAGTACGGCGCGGTGGAAGTGCTCAAGGGTGTCGACCTGAGCATGCAGCGCGGCAACGTCGTTACGCTGATCGGCTCCAGTGGCTCGGGCAAGACCACGCTGCTGCGTTGCGTGAACATGCTTGAAGAGTTTCAGGGCGGGCAGATTCTGCTCGACGGCGAATCCATCGGCTATGACGAGGTCAACGGCAAACGCGTTCGCCATGCGGAAAAGGTCATTGCCCGTCATCGTGCGATGACCGGCATGGCGTTCCAGCAATTCAACCTGTTTCCGCACCTGACCGCGTTGCAGAACGTCACCTTGGGCCTGCTCAAGGTGAAGAAGATGCACAAGGACGAAGCCGTGGTGCTTGCCGAAAAATGGTTGGAGCGTGTCGGCCTGCTGGAGCGGCGCAATCACTTTCCCGGTCAGTTGTCCGGCGGTCAGCAACAGCGCGTAGCGATTGCGCGGGCGATTGCGATGAACCCGAGCCTGATGCTCTTTGACGAAGTCACCTCGGCCCTCGACCCGGAACTGGTTGGCGAGGTGCTCAACGTGATCAAGGGGCTGGCCGAGGACGGCATGACCATGTTGCTGGTGACCCACGAAATGCGTTTCGCTTTCGAGGTCTCGGACAAGATCGTTTTCATGAATCAAGGGCGAATCGAAGAGCAGGGGCCTCCCAAGGAACTGTTCGAACGCCCGCAATCGCCGCGTCTGGCGGAATTTCTCAAAAGCACGCGGTTTTGAATCTGCACTTTAGCAATCAGGAGAAACACCCATGAGCATTACGCGTTACGGCACCGGCAGCACCGCCGCCGGCGGCCAGCCTCGTCCATTCGCCCGCGCAGTCGAAGCGGATGGCTGGCTGCATGTGTCCGGCCAGGTACCGGCGGTGGATGGCGAGATCATCGTCGGCGGCATTGTCGAACAGACCCACCAGACCATGAAGAACCTGATCGCCATTCTCGAAGAGGCTGGTTATGGCCTTGAAGATGTGGTCCGCGCTGGCGTCTGGCTGGACGATCCACGTGATTTCAGCAGTTTCAACAAGGTCTTCGCCGAGTATTTCAAACCCGAACACGCCCCGGCGCGGGCCTGCGTGCAGGCGAGCATGATGGTTGATTGCAAGGTTGAGATCGACTGCATTGCCTACAAGAAGAAGGCCTGAAACAAGTGCAGCCCTCTTCGCGAGCAGGCTCGCTCCCACATTTGGAATGCGTTTTCCTGTGGGAGCGAGCCTGCTCGCGAAAGCGATGTAACAGGCGACACTGGACTCTCGGTAAACTCCCGGCGACTTTGAATGGAAACCACTGACATGACCGAAGACACCATCAAGCGCCGGGCACGTGGTCTGGACCGGGCGTTCGATATCCTCGATTTTCTCAAGGAAATCGGCCAGCCCCTGCGCCCCAATGACATCGCCAACGGCATCGGCGGCCCGAAATCCACGGTCTACGAGCTGGTCGCATCCTTGCTGGAGCGGCGGATTCTCGAGCCGGTGGGCAAGGACGGCCACGTCTATCTCGGCCGCCAGTTGTACTTCCTCGGCCAAGCGCATCTGCGCCATTTCGACCTCAGCCGCGAGGCCGATCACGCCTTGCAGGAGATCGTCAGCCAGACCCGCGAAACTGCGCAGATGTGCCTGCTCAACGGGCGCAAATACACGGTGGCGTTGATGAAGGAGGGCGAGCGGCATTTCCGCATTTCCTCCGATATTGGCGAAAACGCGCCGATCCCGTGGACCGCCTCCGGGCGCCTGCTGCTCGCGCACTTGAGCGATCAGCAGATCATCGACCTGATCGACGAGGACGACTACATCCTGCCCGACGGCGAACGCCTGCCGCTGGAACGCTTTCTGGCGGAGATTCGTCAGGCTGGCCTCGATGGCTTCTTCTCCTTCGACAGCGTCGCCGACACGTTCACCCATTGCTTCGCCGCGCCGGTGAAAGACCCGCAAGGCGTGGCCATTTGCACGTTGTGCATCGTCGCCCCACGGGCCGATGCAAAAAACAATTACAACGACTATCGCCGGGTGCTGATCGAGAGCGCCAACAGCCTCGCCCGGCGGATCAACGAATAACCGCGGCTGCCTGCGGCCGCGACTGTGAGGACTGGACCATGACCACTGCCATCAACTCTGCCGTAGAAAAAGGCGACGCCGCCATCGGCGCGCAACTGACCCGCGACGTCAGCCTGCCGGCGTTGGTGCTGCACCGCGAGGCGCTGGAGCACAACATTCGCTGGATGCAGAAATTTGTCAGCGACAGCGGCGCCGAACTCGCGCCCCACGGCAAAACCAGCATGACCCCGGCACTGTTCAAGCGACAGCTCGACGCCGGCGCCTGGGGCATCACCCTCGCCAGCGCCACCCAGACCCGCGCCGCTTATGCTCACGGCGTACGTCGGGTGTTGATGGCCAATCAATTGGTCGGCACGCCTAACATGGCGTTGATTGCCGATCTGCTCGCCGATCCGACGTTCGATTTCTATTGCATGGTCGATCACCCGGACAACGTCGCCGACCTCGGGGCTTACTTCGCTTCCCGTGGGGTCAAGCTCAACGTGATGATCGAATACGGCGTGGTCGGCGGGCGTTGCGGTTGCCGCAGCGAGCAGGAAGTCATCGAGCTGGCCAAGGCCATCGATGCGCAACCGGCGCTGGCACTGACCGGCATTGAAGGTTACGAAGGCGTGATTCATGGCGATCACGCGGTCAGTGGCATTCGCCAGTTCGCCGCATCGCTGGTGCGCCTGGCGGTGCAGCTGCAGGACAGCGGCGCTTTCGCCATTGCCAAACCGATCATCACCGCATCGGGTTCAGCCTGGTATGACCTGATCGCCGAATCCTTCGAAACCCAGAACGCCGCTGGCCGCTTCCTCAGTGTGTTGCGTCCGGGCAGTTATGTCGCGCACGACCACGGCATCTACAAAGAGGCGCAGTGCTGCGTGCTCGACCGTCGCAGCGATCTGCACGAAGGCCTGCGCCCAGCGCTGGAAGTCTGGGCTCATGTGCAGTCGCTGCCGGAACCGGGTTTCGCAGTGATCGCTCTGGGCAAGCGCGACGTCGCATTCGACGCCGGTTTGCCGGTGCCGTTGTTGCGCTACAAGGCCGGTGTGGTGCCGGCGACAGGTGATGATATCGGTGCGTGCAAGGTCACGGCGGTGATGGATCAGCATGCGTTCATGACTGTGGCGCCGGGTGTCGAGTTGCGGATCGGCGACATCATTTCCTTTGGTACTTCGCATCCGTGCCTGACGTTTGACAAATGGCGTGTTGGGTTGCTGGTGGATGAGCAGTTGGCGGTCATCGAGACCATGGAGACTTGTTTCTAAGGCTTGAGATTGCGTTGCGGCGGCTATTTCGCGAGCAGGCTCGCTCCCACAGAGGACGCATTTGAATGTGGGAGCGAGCCTGCTCGCGAAGACGCCCGCTTAGCCACCACTGAACCATCCGAGATCCCACCCGATGAAAATCCTCCGCAACACCCCGCGCATCGCCCTGATCGGCGAATGCATGATCGAACTGCAACAACGTGCCGACGGCAGTCTGCAGCAAAGCTTCGGTGGCGATACCCTCAATACGGCCGTGTACCTGTCCCGCGCCCTGGGCGACAAGGCGCAAGTCGATTACGTTACCGCGCTGGGCGATGACAGTTTCAGTGACGCAATGTGCCAGATCTGGCGCAGCGAAGGCATCGGCCTCGATCTGGTGCAGCGCTTGCCCGGTCGGCTTCCCGGTTTGTATTGCATACAGACCGACGCCAACGGCGAGCGGCGCTTTCTGTACTGGCGCAACGAAGCGGCGGTACGCGATTGCTTCACTACCCCTGCGGCCGAGCCGATTCTCGCGGCCTTGCCGGACTACGACGTGCTGTATTTCAGCGGGATCACCCTCGCCGTACTTGGCATGCAAGGCCGTGCCCGCCTGATCAAGACGTTGAGCGAAGCCCGGCAGCGCGATGCGCGCATCGTTTTCGACAACAACTACCGCCCACGCTTGTGGGCTTCTGTGGAAGAGGCCCGCGCGGCATATCGCAGCGTCTTGCCTTATGTCGATCTGGCGTTGCTCACCGTGGATGACGAACAGGCGTTGTTCGGGTTTGCCGATTGCGCTGAGGTGTTTGCGACGTATGCGCAGATTGGCACGCCAGAAGTGGTGCTCAAGCGTGGCGCGGAGGCGTGCCTGATTCGTTGTCAGGGGGAGGCGTTTGAGGTGCCGGCGCAAAAGGTCGACAAGGTTGTCGACACCACGGCGGCGGGGGATTCGTTCAGTGCGGCATATCTGGCCCGGCGCTTGCTCGGCGGCAGCCCGGCAGAGGCGGCCCAAGCGGGACATGAATTGGCCAGTCGGGTGATACAGGTGCCAGGGGCGCTGATCCCCAGGTAGTCAGAGAATGGCCGCTTGCTGCGCAATCGGTTCGCGAGCAGGCTCGCTCCCACAATGAAAACCCGGTCGAAATGTGGGAGCGAGCCTGCTCGCGAAGAAGCCCGGCAGCCAGCCGATCAATCCCGATAAAACACCTGCACCAGGTGATAACCAAACTTGCTCTTGATCGGTCCATGCACGGTGCGCAGTGGTTTCTTGAAAATCACCGCATCAATCGCGCCGACCATCTGTCCTGGACGTACTTCGCCCAGATCACCGCCGCGTTTGCCGGACGGGCAGGTGGAAAACTTCTTCGCCAGCACATCGAATGCTTCGCCCTTGGCGATGCGCTGTTTGAGTTGTTCGGCCTCTTCGGCGGTTTTCACCAGAATGTGGCGGGCTTGGGCTTTCATCGTGCAATACCTGATAACGGGGTGACAGCGGGGCGCGCGATTATGCCTCAAGTCACGGGGTCGGGTTGCTCAACTTGCGAATCTTGCTCGCCAACACTTCCAGGACAAAAGGCTTGGCGACCATGTCCATGCCCTCTTCAAGAAAGCCCTGGCGCTCGGCAGCAATCTGCGCGTAACCGGTCATGAACAGCACTTTAAGGCCGGGACGATGCTGGCGCGCAATTTCCGCCAACTGGCGACCGTTCATGCCGGGCAGCCCGACATCGGTGACCAGCAGATCGACACGTTGCGCGGACTCGAACAAGGGCAGGGCGATTTTGGCGTTTGCCGCTTCGAAGGTTTTATAGCCCAGCTCCCTCAGCAGATCGAGCACCAGCATGCGCACCGCCGCGTCATCCTCGACCACGATTGCGGTTTCGCCAGAAGATGAAGCAGCAATCGGTTCGGCTTTCTTCACAGATGAGGTTTCCGGCGTCGGCTCAAGCAAGCGCGGCAAGTACAGGCGCACGCAAGTACCTTGCCCCGGCACGCTGTCGAGGCTGACGTGACCACCGGATTGCTGGGCGAAACCGTAGATCATCGACAGCCCGAGCCCGGTGCCCTGGCCGATCGGCTTGGTGGTGAAGAACGGATCGAACGCTTTGGAGCGAATTGACGGAGTCATGCCGGTGCCGTTATCGCTGACCGCGAGCATGACGTATTCCCCGGCCTTGACCGGTTCGAGAATGGTGATGTCGCTGCTGTCGAGGTAAACGTTGGCAGTCTGGATCAGCAACGTGCCGCCTTCGGGCATCGCGTCGCGGGCGTTGATCACCAGATTGAGCAAGGCATTTTCCAGCTGGCTGACGTCGGTGCTCACCGGCCAAACGTCTTCGGGCAGGCGCAGTTGCAGATCGATCGGATCGCCTTTGGTGCGGCGGATCAGATCTTCCAGCGAGTGCACCAGCTCATTGACGTTCAGTTGCTTGCGGTCCAGCGACTGGCGCCGCGAGAACGCCAGCAAGCGATGCGTGAGCGCCGCCGCGCGATTGGCCGATGACACGGCCGCTTCGGTAAAACGGCCGATCTCGTCGGCACGACCATTGGCGATGTAGCGCTGCATCAAGTCCAGACTGCCGATAATGCCGGTGAGCATGTTGTTGAAGTCGTGGGCGATGCCACCCGTGAGCTGGCCGACGGCTTCCATCTTCTGCGCGTGGCGCAAGGCATCTTCGGCGCGCTCGCGTTCGAACATCTCGTTCTGCAAACGCTCGTTGGCCTGAGCCAGTTGCTCGGTGCGCGCGCTGACCCGCTCTTCGAGGGTCTCGTTGAGATTACGCAGGGCTTCTTCGGTTTTCTTGCGCTCGGTCTCGTCGATGACAAAGATGTAGAAGCCGTTCACTGCACCGTCCGCACCATGTCGCGGCAGATAATTCATGAGGGCATGACGGGTGCTGCCATCGCGGTGCGGTGTGTAGAAACTGAAGGAACAGGCGCGCCCGGCCAGCGCTTCGGCGATGTACGGTGCACGCAGGAAATACGCCTCTTCGCCGATGACTTCGCGAATCTTGCGCCCGTACAACTCTTGCGGTGTAAGGCCGTACCAGTCGAGATACGCTGCGTTGTTCAAGCGAAAACGTTCTTCGGCGTCGACATAGCTGATCAGGATCGGCATGGCGTTGATGATCAACTGCAATTCGGTCTGGCTCTGACGCAGCGCTTGTTCGGTGTGTTTGCGTTCGGTCAGGTCCAGCGCCGCGCCGAGAAAGCGCATCGGCCGACCATGATGATCCTTGTAGCAACGCCCCCGCGCGAACACCCAGCGCAGCGTGCCATCGGCCTGCAACAAGCGATATTCCTCAGCGTACTCGGTGCCGTGGGTAATGCAGTGCTTGATGCCGCGCGCAACCATTGCGCGGTCTTCGGGGTGCACCCCGTGCATATATTCGCTGATCGGCAATTGCCCGGCCTTGCTCGGATCAACGCCATGCAGTTCGGCAAAATGCGCATCGGCAATGAATCGGTCTTCGCCAATGTCCCAGTCCCACGTTCCGACGGCGTCGGCGGCGGCGAGGGCCAGTTGCAGACGCTCTTCGGACTGGCGCTGAGCCTTGAGGCTTTCCTCGGAACGGCGCTGCAATTCCAGGGCAATACGGCGGCGTTCGTTGGTCTCAATGGCAGTGATCAGAATGCCGGCGACCTGTGCGGTTTCATCGCGAATCGGGCTGTAGGTCAGGTCCAGCCAGAAATCGGTTTTTTTGCCGTCCCGCTGCACGCTGAAACGCTGCTCGCTGAAGCTGCGCACCTGACCCTGCAGCACCGCTTGGTAGATCGGCTCGGCAAAATCCCGCACTTCCGGCCAGATCTCATGCGTTGGCTGGCCGAAGGCTTCGGGATGCTTGCTGCCGGCGAGCAGGGCGAAGCCATTGTTGTAGATCTGCGTGAGTTGCGGCCCCCACAACAGCAGCATCGGCATCGGCGAATGAATCACGATGTCCACCGCTGTGCGCAGGCTCTGCGGCCAGGTGCCGGCGGCGCCCAGCGGACTGCGGCTCCAGTCGGTGCGGGCGATCAGGGCCTGGGCGTCATCGGTGGTGGGTACAGCATTCATGTTTCAATCCTGAGCGTGGTTCGGTGAGACGGGGTCTATCATTGTTGCAGGAGCCGCGCCAAGCGTAGGCCAAATCTGCTCATTCAATGCTTCGCGGGTGCTTTCAGCCATGGAAATCGATGCACTGTTGTCAACATTGTCGCAAAAAAACGGTTCGGATCTCTTCCTTTCCACCGGCGCACCACCGAGCGCTCGCATTGATGGTGTGCTGACGGCGCTCAGCGATCAGCCATTCAAACCTGGCGAAACCGCGGCCATCGCCACCTCCCTGATGGACGCCGAGCAGCGCCGGGAGTTCGACCGGGATCTGGAAATGAACCTGGCAATCTCCCGAACGGGCGTCGGCCGGTTCCGGGTGAACATTTTCAAGCAGCGCAACGACGTTTCGATCGTTATCCGCAACGTCAAGCTCGACATCCCGCGGTTCGAAGACTTGAAACTGCCGCCGGTGTTGCTGGAAACGGTGATGCTCAAACGTGGCCTGATTCTTTTTGTCGGCGCTACCAGTTCGGGCAAGTCGACCTCCCTGGCGGCGCTGATCGATCATCGCAACCGCCACAGTGCCGGACACATTGTTACCATCGAAGACCCGATCGAATATATCCATCGGCACAAGCGCTCGATCATCAATCAGCGTGAGGTTGGCGTCGATACGCGCAGCTTTCATGCCGCGCTGAAGAACACTTTACGCCAGGCACCGGACGTCGTCCTGATTGGTGAGATCCGTGACCGCGAAACCATGGAGCACGCGCTCTCGTTTGCCGATACAGGGCATCTGGTGTTGTCCACGTTACATGCGACCAATGCCAATCAGGCGCTGGATCGCATCATCAATATGTTTCCCGAGGAGAAGCGCGAGCAGCTGTTGCAGACATTGGGCAACAACCTGAAAGCCTTTATCTCGCAGCGCTTGGTACGCACTGTCGACGGCCAGCGCAGGGCGGCCGTGGAAGTGTTATTAGGTACGCCGACTGTTGCTGATGCGCTCCGTCGCAATGAGTTGGCTGAGTTGAAAAGTATCATGGAGAAATCCGAAGACTCAGGCATGCAGACATTCGATGCTGCACTGTTACAGTTAGTCCTTGCGCGTGTTATTACAGTAGAAGAAGCTTTGAAAAACGCGGATTCGACAAACAACTTACGGTTAGGCATCAAGCTTAAACTTGATTCTCCAATCAACGAAAAAGCATCGACAGGGGATTGGGGGTTGGTGGAGTAAGTTGTCGTGTCTGTAGGCGGCTGAGCGGTCAGGTGATAGATGTTTGAAATCTAGACTAATACTTGGTTAGTTGTGGTTTCGCCTGTTTTTATTAGATTTGCGATCTCGATAGCAAGTCCATGTAAATAAACAGGTCAATAAAATGAAAAATCGATGTGGTGCAGGTGCTCTTTCCAAGTTGAGCGCTGTCGACAATGTGCGTTGTTCTGCCGCAGATGAATTAGAGCGAATGGCACTTCTAGGCCAGTTGAAAAGATTTCTTGTTGAAGCTCCGGAAGACGTTGCACGGGATATTTCAAACGACGACCAAAAGATCATCTGGCTCTCGCCTGAATCCTCTTTTGGACGTTTACAGAAACCGGCCAGCGAGATGCTTCAGGATCTGATGAGCTTACTCGGCTCCGGCACCTACAGTAGGGTTACGTCTTCGGGTGAAATTCACATATACGTTACTCATGAAGGGTGGATGGATGTATCGGATAACGTCAAGAGTAATCCCGACGCGAATGAGAAGTTCGAGAAGTTAGTTGCTATTGCAGCAGGTCTTGGTGGATTCGTTCACCTTGATAACGCAGTGCTGTTGTCGCAGTGGTTGCGTTTTCACGGGTTCAACGTGCCGGATGACAGAGAAAAACTAGAAAGCTTGATTGGCTTTTTGGAGTGGAAGTGGCCTGAAGGAGATAATTTTGGTAATTACTGGGGGCAGATAACTGGGCTAAATGATACGTCGATCACCTTGACACCACAGCAGTGTGCAGAGATTCGCGCGGTGACGAGTAAACTTTTCCCTGCGAATGAGAATCTACTTAACACAATCTTCAGAAGCGTCAGACCGTATAACGTTACTACAGTTAATTGGGACAGCGCTAACGAGGTCGTTGCAATGCTGGTTCGTCATCCAGCGTCGCAGAAAATTGCCAAGGAATACGTCATTGCACTGGACTGGTGGGGGGCGAAGGATTCCGAGGAAATCAGTAGTGACGATCTAGCTCAGGTATTGCTCACCGCAATAATTTTGCAGTTGGATTCATCCATAGGCGTTACTGGCAAGCGCAACTGCATCGGAACCTTTGATATATACGATTCGAGCACCATGGCTGATAGGCCGTTATATGCCATACGTGAAAATTTTGAGGCTTACCTTGTAGCAAAGGGCCATTCGCACTCGATTATTCCTCTCGCTTCCCACCTGCTCCTGGCTCATGTAGCGCCTTGTCTCTTGGTTAAAAATCTGCCCCAAGAGCTTCACGCTGGCTCGATCGGCTGGGTGACGTTTTGCCAGGCGGTGAGCTTTATCGAGATCAATTGTCGAGGCGTCTCTCGCTTCATGACATATGAACAAGTCATGAAGTTTGCAAGCATGGAAACGGTCAGCCCGGTACTGGGGGAGCTGCAAGGTATTACTGCGATCGACCCTATCATTGACTGGGCATTGATGAATGAAGTCATCACTCATGAGCAACTGAGCACGTCTGCTCTTACAGCAGCTCAAGACGCTTTGAATGCGTATAAAACGCACGTGGATGATATTGTTTTGGGAATCAAGGCATTTGGGGCGGCTCCGCCCAATCGGAAACGACTGGCGATGACTGCATTGAAGCAGGCGGTTGCTGATTTTGATGTTATTGAACAACCTCTTTTGCGTCCTGAGACTTATTCTGCAATGAGAGTGTCGATGCTTGATCTTCATATCGAAGGGTTGCTGGCGTCCGGAACATGGGATTGGAATAAAGAGCCCGGCATTTTCGATAAGTATCCGCAGCTTTTGGCCTTGCCTGCCATCAAACCAGCATTCGAAGCTGAGCTCGTTAGCTATCACTGCAATATTCATAAGGCGATGGCTTCAAACATAAAGCTGGCGATAGCAGGAATGCCTCGAGCCGATCGAGATGTCTTTGCCTCAAGCAAGATCACGTTTTTTACTGTACGTCCTTCGGTTGCAGAGATTTACTATCCGTCATCGGCTAATTATAACTTGGTCGGCGCGGGTAATCAGCCACCCAAAAATATCGAAGTTCAGCTCAAGAAAGACCAGGCGGTGGGGCGGTTCGGTGTAATTATGATAGCTTCCTTCGGGAATAATCAGACTTTAT
This sequence comes from Pseudomonas sp. LW8, assembly GCF_041956865.1. Classification (NCBI taxonomy): domain Bacteria; kingdom Pseudomonadati; phylum Pseudomonadota; class Gammaproteobacteria; order Pseudomonadales; family Pseudomonadaceae; genus Pseudomonas; species Pseudomonas sp. LW8. Next base: position 2,485,954 of record NZ_CP168138.1, read on the forward strand.
GCTATGAAATGTTTACCTTGCTGGGAGAGTGCAGAAGAAACGATGAGCTAGGCAAATTGATTATTTATACCCAAAAAATGAACATGCCTGGAAGGGTTGAATATACAGGGAAGCCCAATGATGCATTTTTCCCTTTGCCCCCCACGCATAACGTTCCAACTGATTTCGATAGCTACATTGTCGGAAAAAAGCCGTCGCCGAATGCCTCTGGGATTATGGTTATAGAGAAACTTGGCACTGTTATGGCTCCGACTTCTGCGTCGCGGGTCGTTCGTAATCATTATCAGTTTTTCGTAAATGAGCATATCGAAAATATTGCCCAATTTGTTGTGAAGAACAGACCATTGGGCAGCCTCCAGGATTTCAGGGAAGTCTTCACCGAATACACTGATAAAGAGCGTGCGGAGAACACTTATAACGAGGTGCTGACGTATATTATTGACCTGTGTGTCCCGTTCAAGAAATGTATCGAAGACTTGGCTTCCGGAAATAGAAATCAGGTGGTTGACGGAATTTACGCGTGCACGATGGATGCTATCGGTATTTTCTTCACTGTACTGGGTGCCCCGGCTAAAATTCTGCATATCGCAGCCAAAACAGTTTCGTTAACGGCAAAAATCGGCAGCCTCGTCAGGTTTGGCATTTCTCTGACAGTCTCGACTTTCAATCCGATTGATGGATTGCCAACTGCTGGATACCAAGCGTCAAAAGCATTGTTCAAAAGCGTCATGCATTTGGGCGCGTCGGGCGCAAAAGTCGTGGAATCTGCCGTTGTCCAGATGAGCAGACTGACCGGTACGGCGCGGGAATTTCACAAGCTGGCGAATGCTACCGATGTTGGTTTCGGGAGGTGGCGCCCGCTTGGAAGCACCGCGTCTTCTTTCAATGTCTGTGCCATCAAGAAAAGCAGTGAGTGGTACGCGGCCAATCGGCTAGGTAAGCCGTGGGGAAAACGACTCGTCAATTTCGACCTGCAAGAGAAGTTTAGTCTGCCATTACTGCAGAAACCGGTTCCGGGTGTTTTTACAGCTCACATTCTCGAGCGCAGTCTGCCACTGGCCCGTTTCAAAATAGACAGCGCAATTGAAATGCTGGGCTCGCCGGCGCTGAATTTCAAAACCGACCCCGCGATTGGATTGTTTTTTGGCAGTACCGCGGCGGCGCGTGACGAATTGTCCAATCTGCTAAGCGCCATCAGGCTGGATTTCGGCGGAACGTCCGCCAGTAATTTCCTGTTGGATAGCCTGAAACTAGATGATGGCGTCATTGAGGTAAATCCATTCGATTACAGTAAATGGAAGAGCGCAGGAGCTACAGATAAAAAGCGTGTTCAGTACATGACGGTCAATACACGTAACTTCAACCAGCGATTCAGCCTGACAGGTTACGGCGAAATCGCTGATGACCTCATCCACGAAATGATTCGGGTCAACCCCGCCAAGACCAGTCTGATCACTGCCGAGGGGGCGACCCGAGATGGTAAGGTCGGTTTGGATGTGGCGCCTTTACTAAACTTGGCAAAGGGACGCTTGCCCCGATCTGAGCCTATCACTGGCAGTTTTCACGAAAGTGCTCAAGCGCTCCTCAATGCAGACTCGCTGATGCTCGTTATTGCCTTGCTCAGTTTGTTGAAAACAAACGAAGCGTTGTTTTCGCTGAATCTCAGCATCATGCGCGCAGCGATCGAAGCCAGTGGAGATCAGCCCCTCACCGGTGAAGTTGTAATACAGCTGAATTGAGGCTGCGCCAGACGAAATTCAGTGTTGAATAACTTCGGTCATGGCCAGTTCGCGCCGATCCCGAAACTGCTCCAGCGCTTCGGGATTGGCCAGTGCATCGGTATTTTTCACTGGCCTCCCATGCACGACATCGCGCACCGCCAGCTCTACGATTTTGCCGCTGATGGTGCGCGGTATATCGGTTACTGCGACGATGCGTGCGGGAACATGCCTGGGTGTGGTATTGGCGCGGATCACTTCGCGGATTCGCTGTTCAAGCCCTTCATCCAGCTCGACGCCGTCGCGCAAACGCACGAACAACACGACGCGCACATCCTCCTGCCATTGCTGGCCGATGGCGACGCTGTCCAGCACTTCACTGATTTTCTCGACCTGCCGATAAATCTCCGCCGTGCCGATGCGCACGCCGCCCGGATTCAACACCGCATCCGAACGGCCATGGATCATCATTGCGCCATCGGACAATTGCTCGGCGTAATCACCCTGCGCCCATACACCGGGGAACTGGCTGAAATAAGACTGGTGCAGTTTTGAGCCGTCGGGGTCATTCCACAAGCCGATCGGCATCGCCGGGAAGTGCCGCGTGCAGACCAGTTCACCTTTCTCACCGATCACCGGCTGGCCAGCGTCGTTCCACACCTCGACGGCCATGCCCAGGCTCTTGCCCATGATTTCTCCGCGACGTACCGCTGACAGCGGATTGCCATTGACGAAGCACGAAACGATGTCGGTGCCACCGGACATCGAGGCCAGACACACCTCGGTTTTGAAGTCGCGATAAACGAAATCGTAGCTTTGCGGTGACAAAGCCGAGCCTGTGCACAGCAGGGTTTTCAAACTGCTCAAATCATGGCTTTCCCGTGGCCTGGCGCCGCTGCTTTCCAGCGTCGCGAGGAATTTCGGACTGGTGCCAAACACGCTGATGCGTTCATCGTCGATCAGGTCGAGCAGGCGCTGGTGATTCGGGTGGAACGGCGAGCCGTCGTAGAGCACCACGGCGCTGCCCACTGCGAGTGCCGAGACCAGCCAGTTCCACATCATCCAGCCGCAGGTCGTGTAGTAGAACAAACGGTCACCGGGACTGAGATCGCAGTGCAGGCCGTGCTCTTTGACGTGTTGCAGCAGCACGCCGCCGGTGCTGTGGACGATGCATTTCGGCACGCCAGTGGTGCCGCTGGAGTACAGCACGTAGAGCGGATGATTGAACGGCACCGGGGTGAAATCCGGTTCACCGCCGGGTTGATAGAAGTCTTCCCAGAAGCAGACATCAGCGTGGGTTTGGTAATCCTCGATGCGCGCTTGCGGACGGGCGTACGGGACGATGATCAACTGCTGCAGTGACGGCAGTTGTGCAAGGATTTCGTTGAGCTTGGCGGTCTGATCCAGGGTTTTTCCGGCGTATTGATAACCGGCACAGGTGAGCAGCACTTTCGGTTCGATCTGGCCAAAGCGATCGATCACGCCGTGTGTGCCGAAGTCGGGCGACGAGCAGGACCAGATCGCGCCGAGGCTGGTAGTGGCCAGCATCGCCACCAGGGTTTGCCAGGTGTTGGGCATGCACGCCGCCACGCGATCACCCCGGCCAACGCCCGCCGCGCGCAGGCTCGCCTGAAACCCGGCGACCTGTTCGGCCAGCTCGGCCCAGGTCAGTTGTTCGCGCTGACCATTCTCTGCAACTGCGATCACGGCCACGGCATCGTCGCGGCGGCGCAACAGGTGTTCAGCGAAGTTCAGGGTCGCGCCGGGGAACCACTCGGCGCTGGGCATTTCTGCACCTTCACGCAAGACGGCGTCGGGCTGAGTGTGGAAGCGGATGTCGAAGAAATCGACGATCGCCTGCCAGAACGCCGGGCGCTGATCGATGCTCCATTGGTGCAGGGCAGGGTAGCCGTCGAGCTCGAGCGAATTCCGCTGATTGATATCGCGCCGGAAGGCATCCATACGCGAACCGGCGATACGCTGGGTGTCGGGTTGCCAGAGGATGTCGGACATGGGTTTGCCTCTTCTTATCGGATTCGTACAGGCCAGGGAGATCATTCCCTGTGGGAGCGAGCCTGCTCGCGAAAGCGTTGTCTCAGTATCCCGAACTGTGTCTGATAAACCGCATTCGCGAGCGGGCTCGCTCCCACAATGGCCAAGTGTTTATTGCGCCAGCCAGCCACCATCAATGTTCCACGCCGCGCCGCGCACCTGGCTGCCGGCTTCGCTGCACAAGAACAGCACCAGCTCACCCAGATGCTGCGGTGTGACGAACTCCAGCGAGGGCTGTTTTTCCGCCAGCAGATCATGCTGCGCCTGCTGCGGATCGACCCCCTTGGCCGCGCGATCGTCGATCTGCTTCTGCACCAGCGGCGTCAACACCCAGCCCGGACAGATCGCATTGCAAGTGACATTGGTGGTCGCGGTTTCCAGCCCGACCACTTTGGTCAGGCCGATCACGCCATGCTTGGCGGCGACGTACGCGGCTTTGCCGATGGAGCCGACCTGGCCGTGCACCGAGGCGATATTGATGATGCGCCCCCAGTTCTTGCGGCGCATGCCCGGCAGACTCAAACGGGTGCTGTGGAACACCGATGACAGGTTGATCGCAATGATCGAATCCCAGCGCTCAACGGGAAACTCTTCTACCGCCGCAACGTGCTGAATGCCGGCGTTGTTGACCAGAATGTCGACGCCGCCAAACTCGCGCTCGGCGTAGGCGACCATGTCGGCAATCTGCGCCGGGTCGCTGACATCGGCGGGATGATGGCCGACCTTGCCGCCGAACTGAGCGACTTCGGCGATCACCTTCGAAGCATCGCCGAAGCCATTGAGAATCAGGTTGGCGCCAGCTTTCGCGAGAGTCAGCGCGATGCCCAGGCCGATACCGCTGGTGGAGCCGGTCACCAAAGCTGTCTTGCCGGAAAGAGTGGTCATGAATACCTCACACAATACCAGTGGCGTAGAAAGTGCCGATCACCACGAAAACCGCGAGGGTCTTGATCAGCGTAATACAGAAAATGTCTTTGTAGGCTTCGCGGTGGGTCAATCCGGTCACCGCCAGCAGGGTGATCACCGCGCCGTTGTGCGGCAGGGTGTCCATGCCGCCACTGGCCATCGCGGCCACGCGGTGTAGCACTTCCAGCGGGATATTCGCCGCGTGCGCCGCGCTGATGAACTGCTCGGACATCGCCGCCAGCGCAATGCTCATGCCGCCCGAGGCCGAACCGGTGATGCCGGCGAGCAGCGTCACGGTGATGGCTTCGTTGACCAACGGATTGGGAATCTGCTTGAGCCAGTCGGCCAGCACCAGAAAGCCCGGCAGCGAAGCGATTACCGCACCAAAGCCGTATTCAGACGCCGTATTCATGGCTGCGAGCAACGCACCGCTGACCGCGCTTTTGCTGCCTTCGGCGAGCTTGCTTTTAATCGCCTTAAAGCCGAACGCCAGCACCATGAGGATGCCGACCAGCAACGCCGCCTGCACCGCCCAGATCGCCGTGAGCTTGGCGATTTCGGTAGTGACCGGCGCGGCCATGCCCGGCAGTGCGAGGCTGTGGGTCTTGCCATACCACTGCGGAATCCATTGGGTGAACAGCAGGTTCATGATGCCCACGGCCAGCAATGGCGACAGGGCAATCCACGGGTTGGGCAGTTTCAGGTCTTCGGCAGTTTCCGGTTCGTTGCGCAGTTCAGTGCCGTAGCCTTCGCCGGCACGTTGCGCCTTGTTGCGTTGGCGTTGCAGAAACAGCATGCCGGCGCAGAACACGAAAATCGTGCCGATCACCCCCAGCCACGGCGCCGCCCATGCGGTGGTGTTGAAGAAGGTGCTGGGGATGATGTTCTGGATTTGCGGCGTGCCGGGCAGGGCGTCCATGGTGAACGAGAATGCACCGAGGGCAATGGTCGCCGGAATCAAACGCTTGGGGATATTGCTCTGGCGGAACATCTCCGCTGCAAACGGATAAACGGCGAAGACAACGACGAACAACGACACGCCGCCATAAGTGAGCAGGGCGCACACGAGCACGATCACCAGCATCGCTTGTTTGGTGCCAAGCAGGCGAATCGCAGCGGCGACGATCGAGCGCGAGAAACCGGACAGTTCGATGAGCTTGCCGAACACCGCGCCGAGCAGGAATACCGGGAAGTAGAGCTTGATGAAACCGACCATCTTGTCCATGAACACCCCGGTGAACGCGGGGGCAACGGCGGACGGATCGGTGAGCAGCACCGCGCCGAGGGCGGCGATCGGGGCGAAGAGGATGACGCTGTAGCCACGGTAAGCGGCGAGCATCAGCAGCGTCAGGGCTGCCAAGGCAATGATCACACTCATGGTGTGTCTCTCCAGATTGTTATTTTTGTGGGTGAAACGGGTGTGGAGAGGTGTTAGCGAGATTTGTGCCAATCTTCTAACTGTTTGAAATATAAGGAAATTAGATCTCGGTCGAGTTCTCGAAGCTGTTTTTGTCTCTTAGTTGAGATTTTCTTTGAATGGGCCGGAGCCTTCGCGAGCAGGCTCGCTCCCACATATGACATGCATTCCCCTGTGGGAGCGAGCCTGCTCGCGAAGCTTTTGTTTTGTCTTCATACAGAGATTCGATATCTCTTTATGTAGACTCGACAATCCCCAGCGCAGCCATTTTCTTGTACAGCGTCGACCGCCCCAGACCCAGCCGAACCGCAGCCTCCGGTACCTTCCCCGCGCATTGCGCCAGGGTCGATTCGATCAACTGCCGATCAAAGCGCGCCCGCGCCTGCGCGAATGTCTCCCGAGCCGATGCGTGCGTGCTCGGCTCGGACGTCCGCGCAACGGGAGTAAACGTGCCAATCGCCCCGCGAATATCCTGCTCGGTCAGCATGAGGTCATCACTGAGCAACGCCGCCCGCTCCAACACATTGCGCAACTCACGGATGTTGCCCGGCCAGGCATGCTGGCCCAACAGCGCCAGCGCATCGCGGTGCAGTTCATGCTGGCTGCGCAGTTCTTCGAGAATCGCCTCGCTCAGCGCCGGCAGATCATCGAGACGTTCGCGCAGCGGCGGCACCTGGATCGGCAGCACATTGAGGCGGTAGTACAAATCGGCGCGAAATTCGCCGCGCTTGATCGCTGCCTGCAAATCCGTCGACGTCGCGGCGATTACCCGCACATCGCTCTGAATCACTTCATTGGAGCCGACCGGCTCGAACTCCTTTTCCTGCAACACGCGCAACAGTTTGCTTTGCAGCGGTAGCGGCATATCGCCGATCTCGTCGAGAAACAGTGTGCCACCCTGAGCGATTTGTAATTTACCGATGCGGCCCTTGCGGTCAGCGCCGGTGAAGGCGCCGGGTGCCGTGCCGAAAAATTCGGCTTCCAGCAGCGCCTCTGGAATTGCCGCGCTGTTGATGCTGACGAAGGCTTTGTGCGCGCGCGGCGAAGCGCTGTGAATGGCTTGTGCGAGTAACTCTTTGCCAGTGCCGGTTTCTCCCAACAGCAACACGGGCGAATCAGCGCTGGCGCTTCGTCGCGCACGTCGTTTGACTTCAAGGCTGGCGGCGCTGGTACCGATGAAATGGGCGAAGTTGTATTTGGTCTGCCGCGCACGCAGCAGTGAGCGGGTCGAGGCGAGTTCTTCCTGCATGCTCAGGTAACGCTTGAGCATCGGCGACAGCGTGCGCAACTCGTCGAACAGGGCAAAACCGATGGCGCCGATCACGCTGCCGGCATCGTCGTGGATCGGCAGGCGCATCACCACCAGCGGCTCCTTTGGCGTGTCCTGCATGTCCAGCAGAATCGGCCGACCGGTGCGCACCACCTCGCGCAGCAGGCTGCCGGGGATCACGCTTTCGCAGGGTTTGCCGATAGCGCCTGCCGCTGAATCGAGACCAAAGCGCCGGGCATAGCGTTCGTTCATCCAGACGATGTTCGCATCGCGATCGACAATCACCGTGCCCTCACTGGATTGCTCGATGATCTCGAACAGCGAACGGATCGCCAGAGTGCGCACCCGTTGGTAGTCCTTGAGGCTTTCGGTGGTGTTCATGGAGGCTGATCCTGATTGTTTGTTGCCGGTACCGATCCCTTCGCGAGCAGGCTCGCTCTCACAGGGGCCTGCATTCCAAATGTGGGAGCGAGCCTGCTCGCGAATGCCGCGCCGCGAATTAGCAGAAAAAAACCTACCCCGGATGCGCCGCCGCCAACAGCTCTTTGGTGTAGGGATGCTGCGGGTTGTCAAATACGTCGTGACTGGCACCACGCTCGACCACCTGACCGTCCTTGATCACGATCATGTCGTGTGCCAAAGCGCGCACCACCGCCAGATCATGGCTGATAAACAGGTAGGTCAAACCGTATTTCTCCTGGAGATCACGGAGCAGGGCGACCACTTGTTTCTGCACGGTGCGGTCAAGTGCGGAGGTTGGCTCATCGAGCAGGATCAGCGCGGGTTTGAGCACCAGAGCCCGGGCGATGGCGATGCGTTGGCGTTGGCCGCCGGAAAATTCATGCGGGTAGCGATGGCGGCTTTCCGGGTCGAGGCCGACTTCCTTGAGCACGCGAATCACTTGCTCATCACATTCATTAGCGGTCGACTCGCAATGCACTTCCAGACCTTCGCTGATGATCTGTGCCACCGACATGCGCGGGCTCAGGCTGCCAAACGGGTCCTGAAACACCACCTGCATCTGCCGCCGCCACGGCCGCAGCTGCTTTTGATTGAGGCCGTCCAGCGCTTCGCCCTGAAAGCGAATGCTGCCCTCGGAATCCAGCAAGCGCAGGATCGCCTGACCCAGCGTCGACTTGCCCGAACCGGATTCGCCAACAATGCCCAAGGTCTTGCCGCGCTGAATATTCAGACTGATGCCATCGACTGCGCGCAGATACTGCTTGCGCCTGAACAGCCCGCCGCCGACCTGGAAATCGACGCGCAGGTCAGCGACTTCCAGCACATTTTCACGTTCGTCACGGGGCAGGGCTTCACCTTCCGGCTCAGCGTTCAACAGCACGCAGCTGTAAGGGTGTTTGGGTTCGGTGAACAGGGTTTCGCAGGGTGCCTGCTCGACGATCTCGCCAGCCTTCATCACACACACCCGCTGCGCGATGCTGCGCACCAGATTGAGATCGTGACTGATCAGCAGCAGCGACATGCCCAGGCGCTGTTGCAGGGACTTGAGCAGCAAGAGAATCTTGCGTTGCACGGTGACATCCAGTGCCGTTGTCGGCTCGTCGGCAATCAACAACTCCGGTTCGCAGGCCAGGGCCATGGCGATCATCACCCGTTGCCGTTGCCCGCCAGAGAGTTGGTGCGGATAGGCTTTCAAGCGTTCCTTGGGTTTCTGGATGCCGACCAGCCCGAGCAATTCGAGAATGCGCTGCTGCGCTTGCTTGCCGCCGAGGCCGCGGTGCAATAACAGGGTTTCACCGATCTGCTTTTCGATGGTGTGCAGCGGATTGAGCGACGTCATCGGCTCCTGAAAGATCATGGCGATGCGATTGCCGCGCAGTTCTCGCAAGACCTTCGGATCAGCACCGAGCAACTCCTGCCCGCGATAGCGGATGCTGCCACGGGTTTGCGCCTCGCTCTCAGGCAGCAGTTGCAGGATCGAATGCGCGGTCACCGATTTCCCCGAGCCCGATTCGCCGACCAGCGCAAGGCACTCACCGGGGCGGATATCCAGGCACAGGTCACGCACCACAGTCTGACCATGGAAGGCGACATTGAGGTTGCGGATTTCAATCAGGTTTTCAGTCATGGTCACGCTTCAGGATCGAGGGTCAAAAGCGTCACGTAGCGCTTCGCCGATGAATACCAACAAGGAGAGGATCAGCGCCAGAGTGAAGAACGCGGTCAACCCGAGCCACGGTGCTTGCAGGTTCTGCTTGCCCTGACCGATCAGTTCGCCCAGCGAGGCACTGCCGGCCGGCATGCCAAAGCCAAGGAAATCCAGCGCGGTCAGCGTCGAAATGGCCCCGGTCAGAATGAACGGCAGGTAGCTGAGCGTCGCGTTCATTGCGTTGGGAAGAATGTGCCGGAAGATCACCTTGCGGTCAGTCAGGCCCAGGGCGCGTGCGGCTTTGACGTACTCCAGATTGCGCCCGCGCAGGAACTCGGCGCGCACCACATCGACCAGCGCCAACCAGGAAAACAGCGCCATGATCCCCAGCAGCCACCAGAAATTCGGCTCGACGAAACCGGAGAGGATGATCAGCAGATACAGCACCGGCAGCCCCGACCATACCTCCAGCACGCGTTGTCCGAGCAGGTCGACCCAGCCACCGTAATACCCCTGCAATGCGCCGGCGGCGATACCGATCAGCGCACTGACAAATGTCAGCATCAAGGCAAACAGAATCGACACCCGAGCGCCAAAGATGACCCGCGCCAGCACATCGCGTGCCTGATCGTCGGTGCCCAGCCAGTTCACCGAAGTCGGGGGACTTGGCGCCGGTTTGTTCAGGTCATAGTTGGGGGTGTCGTCGCTGAACGGAATCGGCGGGAACAGCAACCAGCCACCGTCCTTGCGTATCAGATTCTGCACGTACTCGCTGCGATAATCGGCCTGAAACGGCAGTTGCCCGCCGAACTCCTGTTCGGTATGGCGCTTGAACACCGGGAAGTACCACTGGCCCTGATAACTGACCATCAACGGTTTGTCGTTGGCGATCAACTCGCCACCCAGCGTCAGGATGAACAGGCCGATGAACAGCCACAGCGACCACCAGCCACGACGGTTTTTCTTGAAACGTTCGAAACGGCGACGACCCAAAGGCGAGAGCTTGAACATCAGGCATTCCTCGCGGCGAAGTCGATACGCGGGTCGACCAGGGTGTAGCACAGGTCGCCGATCAGTTTTATCAGCAGGCCGAACAGGGTGAAGATGAACAGTGAACCGAACACCACTGGATAATCCCGCGATACCGCTGCTTCGTAACTCATGCGCCCAAGGCCATCGAGGGAGAAGATCACTTCGATCAGCAGTGAGCCGGCGAAGAACACACTGATGAACGCCTGAGGTATCCCCGAGACCACCAACAGCATGGCGTTGCGAAACACGTGTCCGTACAGCACGCGGCGTTCGCTCAAGCCTTTGGCGCGGGCCGTTACTACGTACTGTCGGGTGATTTCATTGAGGAACGAGTTTTTTGTAAGGATCGTCAGCGTCGCGAATCCACCGATCACCAGCGCGGTGACCGGGAGCACCAGATGCCAGAAGTAATCGGCGATCTTGCCCAGTGTCGACAGCGATTCGAAGTTGTCCGACACCAGCCCGCGCACCGGAAACCAGTTCAGCGAAGTGCCGCCGGCGAATACGACGATCAGGAACATCGCGAACAGAAACGCCGGCATGGCGTAACCGATGATGATCGCCGTGCTGCTCCAGATATCGAAATGGCTGCCGTGGTGCACAGCCTTGCGGATGCCCAGCGGGATCGACACGAGATAGGTGATCAGCGTCGCCCACAGCCCGAGCGAAATGGTCACCGGCATTTTTTCCAGAATCAGGTCGGTGACTGTCGCGCCACGGAAGAAGCTCTTGCCGAAGTCCAGTTGCGCGTAATTCTTCAGCATCAGCCACAGACGCTCGTGGGCCGGTTTGTCGAAGCCGTACTGCTTTTCGATGTCCTTGATCAGCTGCGGATCAAGGCCACGGCTGGCGCGCGAGGCAGAGCTCGAGGTCTCGCTGGCACCGCCGCCGACACTGGCACCGCCAATGCCTTGCAGGTGGGCGATGGCTTGTTCCACCGGTCCGCCGGGCGCGGCCTGAATGATCACGAAATTAACCAGCAGGATGATCACCAGCGTCGGAATGATCAGCAGCAGGCGCCGCAGTATGTAACCCCACATCAGTGCGGTCCTCCGGGTCTGCCGCGACTGATTTTCTCAGCGGTCATCTGTTGATTGGTCAGTGGCGTGCGGCTGATTTCCCACCAGCTCTCGATGGCTTCGTCATTGCTCGCCTGCACCGTGGGAATGCCGAAGCGGTTCCACCAGACGGTCGAGGTGCCTGGCGGGTAGTAATTGGGAATCCAGTAGTAGTTCCATTGCAGCACCCGGTCCAGCGCATGGGCGTAATGCAGCATGTCTGATTGGGTCGAGGCGCGGATCAGGCCGTTGATCAAAGTGTCGACTGCCGGATTTTTCAGCACCATGTAATTGTTCGCGCCCGGATCGTTGGCCGCTGCCGAGCCGAAGTAGTTGAGCAACTCGCCGCCCGGAGAAGTGGTAACGGGGTAGCCGGTGACGATCATGTCGTAGTCGCGACTCATCAGGCGATTGACGTATTGCGAGGCGTCGATGCGGCGAATATTGAGCTCGATGCCGATCTGTTTCAGCGTGCGCTTGTAAGGCAACAGCAGGCGGTCCATTCCATTCTGGCTGACCAGAAAAGTGAAGCTCAGCGGTTCGCCGGCGCTGTTGACCAACTGGTCGCCATCCGGTTTCCAGCCGGCCTGCTCGAGCAGTTCCAGGGCTTGCAACTGCTTGTCACGGATGATGCCGCTGCCATCGGTCTTCGGTGCTTCGAAGACTTTGCTGAACACTTCCTCAGGCACCTGACCGCGCAGCGGTTCAAGGATTTTCAACTCCTGCGTATCGGGCAACTGCCGGGCGGCGAGATCGGTGTTGGAGAAGTAACTCTGCTGGCGGATATAGACGTTACGCATCATCTGCCGGTTGCTCCATTCGAAATCCCAGAGCATCGCCAGTGCCTGGCGCACGCGGCGGTCCTGGAACATCGGCTTTTGCAGGTTGAACACGAAACCCTGGGCCGATTGCGGCGCTTCAGTGGCGAGGTGGGCTTTCTGCAAACGGCCATCGCTGAGGGCAGGGCTGTCGTAGCCGATCGAATAGCCGGTCGCGGAAAACTCGCGGTTGTAGTCATAGGCGCCACCACGCAGCACCTGGCGGGCGACATCGGTGTCGCCGAAATACTCGATGCTGAAATGGTCGAAGTTGTACAGGCCGCGGCTGACCGGCAGGTCCTTGCCCCACCAGTCGCCATTGCGTTCGAACGTGATACTGCGCCCGGAGTCGACCTTGCCAACCCGGTACGGCCCGCTGCCCAGCGGCGGTTCATAACCACCGCCGCCGGCGAAATCGCGGCTCTTCCACCAGTGTTCGGGGAATACCGGCAAGGTCGCGATGTCCAGCGGCAAAGTTCGGTTTTCGTTGCTTTTGAAGTCGAAGCGCACGGTCAGCGGTGCCTCGATTTCGACGCCTTTGACGTCGGCAAACTGGGTGCGATAACGCAGGCTGCCCTGGGTCATCAGCAGGTTGTAGGTGTAGCGCACGTCTTCGGCGGTAATCGGTTTGCCATCGGCAAAGCGCGCCTTCGGGTTGATGAAGAAACGTAGCGAAAGACCGTCGTCCGAACGTTCCATCTTCTGCGCAACCAGACCATAGACGGTGTAAGGCTCGTCCAGCGAGCGTTGGGCCAGCGGCGAGTACAGCAGGCCGTCGATCTGCGTCACGCCGATGCCTTTGTCTATATAAGGCAGCAAATGGTCGAAGTGGCCGATCTCGATGGCCGAGCGCCGCATCGTCCCGCCCTTCGGCGCTTGCGGATTGGTGTAGTCGAAATGGCTGAAACCGGCGGGGTATTTGGCCGGTTCGCCGTAAACGGTCAGTGCGTGTTGCGGGGCAGCGTTCACGCCAGCGGCGCCAATGAGAAAGGCGAGGGCGGTGAGCATCAGTGTGGGAAAAACCAGTCGCATCGTCAGCCTTGGAACGCAAAATCGATAAGCGCAAGTTGTACGCGACCCGCGCGCCACTCGCCAGCCGTATGTGTAACTGAAACACAACGGCCCACCAGAAGGCGGGCCGTTGTCAGCAATCGGACGACGAATCAGTCCTGACGGCTGGTGACTTCCAGCAGGTGATAACCGAACTGGGTTTTTACCGGGCCTTGCACGACGTTGATCGGCGCGCTGAATACCACGGTGTCGAATTCCTTGACCATCTGGCCTGGACCGAACGAGCCCAGATCGCCGCCCTGACGGCTGGACGGGCAGGTGGAGTTGGCTTTGGCGACTTCAGCGAAATCGGCGCCGGCTTCGATCTGAGCCTTGAGTTCGTTGCACTTGTCTTCGCTGGAAACCAGGATGTGGCGGGCAGTGGCTTTGGCCATGGGGAATTCTCCGAACTGTTTCAATAAAAGGTGGAGCGTACCGGAATCAGTCGGCGAATTCTCGGCAAAGTTCCATTCTGCGTTCCTTGCCCGATTCATAGATCCGCCGCTTGCAGACGCTGGGCATGTTCGACGTACAGGTCGATCGGATCCGGCGAGGGCGCTTTTGTGCCCGCGCTCCGCCGCAGGCTGGCCAAATGATCCATTGGGTAATCGGAGCGGATCACTTGGCCGAGATGGCTACTGAAGCGTCCGACGAAACCATCATTCTGCTGGGGTTCGGTGGTGAAATATTGCGACAGGACCCGGCAGGTTGCTTGAACCGGATCCAGCACTGGCAACGTGGATTGCGCAACAACCCCGCTCCACGAGTAGTAGCGCACGCCGTTGACTTGCTCAGGACCATGCCCGCCCCAGGTTTGCGGCAGTCCCTGGGGAAATTTGTCATTGAATTGACCGACGCCGACCGTGGTCAATGCGTTGAGTGCGGCTAACGCATTCTGCGGCAATGTCGCGCTGCCGCTCAGTAGCGACAGTAAGTCGGCGAAGTGCGTTGCGACATTCTGTGCGACGGCTTCGGGAAGCTTGCCCGGAATCAGTGCCCTGCGCAGGAAGTCGGCGAGCTCCGAGCCATGGTTCGGGCCACTGACGGAGGTGACCGAAGCGACGACGTCTGGTGCAAGCGCCGCGGCATAGCGTGCAGCGAGTGCGCCTTGACTGTGTCCTATGAGGTTGACTTTCTTCGCGCCTGTGCCTCGTAGCACGCAAGCAATCTGTGACAGCAATTGCTCACCCCGCTTTTCATTGTCGTGGGTGGCCGAAAGGTGTGGAACAAACAATCGACATCCGGCGGTTTTCAGCGCGGACTTGACGTCATGGAACAGCTCGAAATGACCGATATGCTCGAACCCGAACAGACCGTGGACCAACAGGATGGGATAACGAGTTGTAGCATTCCGTTGCATGTTCTTACCTTTTTCGTAGAAGTTCATCGGGAAATCACCGGGCCACTCTAAAACACTCATCCCGTTGAAGAAGTACGAAGAGGCTTCACATTGCGTTTGAAAATGGACTACGAGGCGTACGAAATTTCGGAGAGCTGTGAAATCCGAATCGGAAGTTCAGTGGGTCGTTTGTCGGCATAACCGCGTGACCTCTGCTGTTGCCTACTTTGCGAGTAGCGGTTACGCCGTTGTCGCGGTGGATTCGGCTGACATCCGGAACGTTCAAAGAGGTCCTCAATGTAGATGTCAGTGTCGTCATTCGGGGCGGCACGTTTTCCAGGGAGTGGAAGCGAAAATGAATAGCCATGAAATCGAGTTTTGCTGGCGGATGCGCCAGCCGATGGTTGCCGAAGTGTCTATCGAACCTCTGGTCGCGCCAACGATTGACGGGCTCCAAGGGAGCGTGTTGGATCCTTCGCTGGCCAAGGCCATCGTTCGCATTTCCCCTTATGCCAACATGAGCTGCGGCGATCAGATCGTGCTGTCTTGGGAGGGGCTGGATATCGAAGGCTTTGCCTATCAATACGAGAGTGTTCGATTCATCAGCCAGGTCCAGGTTGGCAAAGACGTCATCTTCGTCATCAAGGCAATGCATGTCGCTGCGCTGGACGGGGGCTCGCTTGAGGTTTACTGGGCACTTCAAAGTGCGTCCGCGCCCAAGGCAGTGGAATCTGCTCGCCTGCAACTGTCTGTCGGGGACGTTGGACCGCATCTGTTGGCGCCGCAAATAGAAGGGTCGGTAAACGGAGCGCTGGAGCCGTCGCGAGTGGTCGAAGGCACCCTGGTGACCCTGCAGCCTTACGCTCGGATGTCAGCGGGCGACCGGATCATGCTGTCGTGGCATGGAGATGCTTCGCCTGAAATATTCACCGACTCGTTGAAGGTCGAGGCCTGCGCCGTCGCGCAAAGCCTGTCCTTCTGGGTGCCGGCCAGCTACGTCGAAGCGCATCGTGGTGGCGAGGTGGTGGTCGCCTACCGTGTTGAACAACGCTGTGGAGCCATCCGAACCTCGGAGCCTGCGACGGTTTTCATTGGGCCGGCAGTGCGTGCTGAACTGGCCGCGCCGGATATTGTTGGGACGATCGATGATGTGCTGTCGGTGAAGGACTCGATAGAGGGGGTTTCCATTCTGATTGAAGACCCGCTGGTGCAGGAAGACGAGTTGGTCTATCTCAAGTGCGATGGTGATTTTTTCAGTCATCGCGATGATCTTGAAATCACTCGGGAGGCGGCCGGGCAACCGGTGAGTTTCATTGTTCCCCATCGGTTCTGGCGCGAGCACCACGGCACGACGGTGGAGATTGCCTACACCATCGAACGTCTGGACGATACCAGTCAGCAATCTGCCGTGAGGCGGATCAGCATAGTGGCATAACCTGGGGAAGGTCAGCCCTCCGCGCTTCGTATGGAACGGGAGGGCGATCTGCGATCAGGCCCTGGCGTTAGCGAGGCGCCGTGCGGCGTCGGTCAGCAACTGTTCCGTTGCGTCAAAGCCGAGGCAGCCATCAGTTATCGATACGCCGTAGCGTAGAGAGGTGCTCAGCGGCTGGCAGCCTTCGAACAGATGAGATTCCAGCATCGCGCCGATCAGCGAGTGGTTGCCACGCAGGCGTTGTTCAAGCACCTCGTTGAAGACGGCTGGCTGGCGCAGGGGATCCTTGCCGCTGTTGGCATGGCTGCAATCGACCATGATCCGGCTGGGAATCTTCAGTCGGCTGAGTTCGGCGCTGATGTTGGCTACGCTGGTTGCGTCGTAGTTTGGCCCTTGATGGCCACCGCGCAGCACAATGTGGGTGTCAGCGTTGCCGGCTGTCTGCACGATCGCCGGATGCCCTTGGCTGTCGACGCCGAAGTGTCGATGCGGATGGCCTGCCGAGCGCATGGCGTCGACAGCAATGGCGGCGCCGCCGTCGGTGCCGTTCTTGAAGCCCACCGGCATGTTCAAGCCACTGGCCATTTCGCGGTGGATCTGCGACTCGGTGGTGCGGGCTCCAATGGCCACCCAGCTCAGCAGGTCATCAAAGTAGTTGGCGGCCATGGGTTGCAGGAGTTCGGTAGCGACCGGTAGTCCGAGCTGGATCATTTCCAGCATCAGTTCGCGCGACAGCGTCAGGCCGGTAGCCATGTCGTCAGTGCCGTTCAGATGCGGATCGTAGGCCAGACCTTTCCAGCCAACTGTCGTACGCGGCTTTTCGACGTAGGCGCGCATCACCAGCAGCATTTCACTGCTGACATCCTCGGCCAGGCGAGCGAGTTTGCTGGCGTATTCGATTGCTGATTGCGGATCATGGATAGAGCAGGGGCCAACGATGACCAGCAGGCGTGGGTCTTCACCGTCAAGGATGGCGCGCACCGCCTGGCGATGAGTGTTGACCTGTTGATGCAGGGAATGGCTGAGCGGCAATTGCTGTTTGAGCTGCAACGAGCTGGGCAGACGCAGGGTCAGCGCTTCGTTGGCAGAATCGATTGTGGACAGCGGCAAAGCGGAAACTGAAGAGTTCATGTTCGGTCTTCCTGGGCGGATGGCGGGTCTTTCCCGCGCAATCGGCCCTACTGGGGTGTTCGACAAATGGCCGTACTGGCTAGGCATGTGTGTTTGCCACCTGTGGGTGACCGATCGGAGGCGGCAGGCTGTCCCGAGCGGAGGCTGGTAAATCGCCAGGCGCTAAAGCTGTCGTAACGGTAATAAGTGGCGTGGTTCATGGTGTAATCCTCGAAATGTGGTGTGTCGCTGAAAGTGATGGGCCTGAAAAAACAAAACCCCCGGTCG
Source organism: Pseudomonas sp. LW8 (assembly GCF_041956865.1). NCBI lineage: Bacteria > Pseudomonadati > Pseudomonadota > Gammaproteobacteria > Pseudomonadales > Pseudomonadaceae > Pseudomonas > Pseudomonas sp. LW8. Next base: position 2,503,554 of record NZ_CP168138.1, read on the forward strand.
GGAGGCCGACCGGGGGTTGAGAAATCTCTGGTAGGCGACCCGTTATCATGGGCGCCGTTTGGGTATCAGGCGCGCCAGTGGCTAAACCAATACCCAAAATAAAAATTGTCAGGAGCGCAAGTGTGATTCACCCGGGCAGCCGCGACCGAGCGCAGGGCGCTGGTGGTGCAAGACTGTGGAAGGGTGTTGAACATGTGCTGTCTCCGTTGAATGCGCCGAGCTTACTCGACGCTGATACGCATCAGCAATCAGAAAATGCTATTGCCCGCCGCTCGAAACGCCTATCACTGGCAAACCATGCGGGTGAAGGGCAACTTTGCAGTCATGGAGAAAGCTGAATGAGTTATCGAATCCGGCATGCCACCCGTGATGATCTTGCTCTTGCGCGGGATCTGACCTGTCGCAACATGCTGCGCTATTACATTGACCACGACCTGTTGTGGCAGGACGAGGCGTTCGACGCAGGCTGGCAGTATCGTGACAACTGGATGATCCTCCAGGATGAACTGGCGATCGGTTTTTTCAGTCTGAGCCAGGATGCGCGGGCGCTGTACATACGCGAATTGCAGATTGATCATCTCTGGCAAGGGCAGGGCGCCGGTTCCTGGGCCATTGGTCAAGTTACCGAAATGGCTCGTCAGGCAAGACGACCGGCACTGCGACTGACAGTGTTTGACAATAACCGGGCGCAAGAACTGTATGCACGCAAAGGACTGCGCATCGTGGGCAGGGATGAGTGTTTCCTCAGGATGCAGCTCGATTTGAGTACAGCTGTGCTCTGAAACCCACAGCCGGCAAGCCCTGAATGATGAATTGAAACTTTTTAAATGCGGCTTTCCGCTAGGTCTGTCTGGCACTTTTTGCTAAGGTGTCCGGCATCCCAATAAGACCATATCGCGAGGTGTCTGCTTGATTAGGGTGCTAGTGGTCGACGACCATGATCTCGTTCGCACAGGCATTACACGAATGCTGGCCGATATCGATGGCCTGCAGGTGGTGGGTCAGGCCGAGTCAGGTGAAGAGTCCCTGATCAAGGCCCGTGAATTGAAGCCTGACGTAGTGCTCATGGACGTCAAGATGCCCGGCATTGGCGGCCTCGAAGCCACGCGGAAGCTGCTGCGCAGCCACCCGGACATCAAGGTGGTTGCCGTTACGGTGTGCGAGGAAGACCCTTTCCCGACGCGTTTGCTGCAGGCCGGGGCGGCTGGTTACCTGACCAAGGGCGCGGGTCTGCCGGAAATGGTTCAGGCCATTCGTCTGGTCTTCGCCGGGCAGCGTTACATCAGTCCGCAGATCGCTCAGCAGTTGGCAATCAAATCATTCCAGCCCACCAATGATTCGCCGTTCGATGCGTTGTCCGAGCGGGAAATCCAGATTGCGTTGATGATTGTCGGTTGCCAGAAGGTCCAGATCATTTCCGACAAGTTGTGCCTGTCGCCGAAAACCGTGAATACCTACCGCTATCGCATTTTCGAGAAGCTTTCGATCAGCAGCGACGTCGAGTTGACACTGCTCGCGGTGCGTCACGGCATGGTGGATGCCAGCGCCTGACCATGACCGAGAAATTTGATTCCAGTGCTTTCCTGTCGACCGTCAGCGGTCGGCCCGGCGTCTATCGCATGTTCGACAGCGAAGCGCGCCTGCTCTATGTCGGCAAAGCGAAAAACCTGAAGAAACGTCTGGCGAGCTACTTTCGCAAGACCGGGCTGGCGCCGAAGACGGCCGCACTGGTCGGCCGTATCGCTCAGGTCGAGACGACCATCACCGCCAACGAAACCGAAGCGCTGCTGCTGGAACAGACGCTGATCAAGGAGTGGCGCCCGCCGTACAACATCCTGCTGCGCGACGATAAATCCTATCCGTACGTGTTTCTCTCCGACGGGCAGTTTCCGCGCCTGAGCATCCATCGCGGGGCAAAAAAGGCCAAGGGCAAGTATTTCGGCCCATATCCGAGTGCCGGTGCCATACGCGAAAGCCTGAGCATCCTGCAAAAAACCTTTTTCGTTCGCCAGTGCGAAGACAGCTATTACAGGAACCGCACCCGTCCGTGCCTGCAATACCAGATCAAACGCTGCAAGGCGCCGTGCGTGGGGTTGGTCGAGCCTGACGTCTACGCCGAAGACGTGCGCCACTCGGTGATGTTCCTCGAAGGTCGCAGCCATGCGCTGACCAACGAGCTGTCCACGGCGATGGAAGAGGCAGCGATCAATCTCGAGTTCGAGCGCGCGGCCGAATTGCGTGACCAGATCGGATTGCTGCGCCGGGTACAGGACCAGCAGAGCATGGAAGGCGGAACCGGCGATATCGACGTGATTGCCGCATTCGTCAACCCCGGCGGCGCCTGTGTTCACCTGATCAGCGTGCGCGGCGGGCGAGTGCTGGGCAGCAAGAATTTTTTCCCGCAGGTCGGCATCGAGGAAAACGTTTCCGAAGTCATGGCGGCGTTTCTCGGCCAGTACTACATCAGCAGCCCCGAGCGGGATTTGCCGAGCGAGTTGATCGTGAATGTGGTTCACGAAGATTTTCCAGCGCTGATCGAAGGGATTCATACCTTGCGCGGCCGCGAATTGGCCATCAGTCACCGGGTGCGCGGTACCCGTGCGCGCTGGCAGCAACTGGCCGTGACCAACGCTGAGCAAGCGTTGGGCGCGCGTCTGGCCAACCGTCAGCACACCGCCGCGCGATTCGACGCGCTGGCCGAAGTGCTGAATCTGGATGAGCCGCCGCAACGTTTGGAATGCTACGACATCAGTCATTCCAGCGGCGAAGCGACGGTTGCCTCCTGCGTGGTGTTCGGGCCGGAAGGCGCGATCAAGTCGGATTACCGCCGCTACAACATCGAAGGCGTCACTGCCGGCGACGATTATGCGGCCATGCACCAGGCGCTGACCCGCAGGTTCAGCAAACTCAAGGACGGAGAGGGCAAGTTGCCGGACATCCTGCTGGTTGACGGTGGCAAGGGCCAATTGTCGATGGCCCGCGATGTGCTCAACGAACTGGCCGTGCCGGATCTGATCCTGTTGGGCGTCGCCAAAGGCGCCACGCGCAAGGCCGGTTTCGAAACGTTGTATCTGAATGATGCAGCGCACGAGTTCACCTTGCGCGGCGATTCGCCCGCGTTGCACCTGATTCAGCAGATCCGCGATGAGGCACACCGCTTTGCAATTACGGGGCATCGCGCCCGTCGCGGCAAGACCCGCCGAACCTCGACGCTTGAGGGTGTCGCAGGGGTAGGGCCGACGCGCCGCCGTGACCTGTTGAAACATTTTGGTGGATTGCAGGAGCTGTCTCGTGCAAGCATCGAAGAGATCGCCAAAGCCCCGGGGATCAGTAAAAAGCTCGCTGAGTCGATTTATGCGAACCTGCATAGTGAGTAGAATGCCCCTTCACCTCGTAGCCAGTTGTGCCGATGAATATCCCTAATCTGATTACCGTTCTACGCGTCCTGCTCATCCCGATCTTCATATTGCTGTTCTATCTGCCTTACCAATGGAGTTACATGGCCTCCGCTTCGGTTTTTGCCTTTGCGGCTGCAACCGACTGGCTCGATGGTTATCTGGCGCGCCGACTGGAGCAAAGCACACCGTTCGGGGCGTTTCTCGATCCGGTCGCCGACAAGCTGATGGTCGCTGTTGCCCTGGTCTTGCTGGTGCAGGAACACGGCAATCTCTGGCTTACGCTGCCCGCAGCAGTCATCATCGGTCGCGAGATCGTGATTTCGGCGCTGCGCGAATGGATGGCCGAACTCGGCGCCCGGGCACAGGTGGCCGTTTCCAATCTCGGCAAATGGAAAACAGCGGCGCAAATGCTCGCGTTGGTGATTCTGCTGGCTCATCCAAAGGCATTGAGCTTCTGGGTCGTGCTCGGTTATACGCTGCTGATCGTCTCGGCAGGGCTGACCCTGTGGTCGATGGTTCAATACCTTCGCGCCGCCTGGCCGCACCTGAAGACTGATGTAGAAAAGAAATAAAAGTTTTTTGAATCAAGGGGTTGACGGGGCTTCTTAATTCTATAGAATGCGCCACACCAAGCGGGAATAGCTCAGTTGGTAGAGCACGACCTTGCCAAGGTCGGGGTCGCGAGTTCGAGTCTCGTTTCCCGCTCCAATTTGTACAGTGTTTGTTGTTGCGCTACTGACAGCAAATACTTTGAGGCCGAGTAGCAAAATGGTTATGCAGTGGATTGCAAATCCACCTACGCCGGTTCGATTCCGACCTCGGCCTCCACTATCAAAAACCCCGTAGATCAATGATCTACGGGGTTTTTTGTTGCTTGCGGGAAAAGTGTGGTGTTCCGCATCGTTTGAGTAGGGTCACTCAGTCAGACACGCCCCGGTCTTGATATGGCTGGCACCTTCCACCGTCAGATTCGAGAAAAAGATGCAGCCAATAAGGCGTGCGAATAACGTCAGTGTGTCCGCAAGATCCGGGTTATCAAACAGAACGGCCCTTGAATCCAGAGCACATAGGGCACCCCAGAGTCTTCCGTCCGGCAGGAAAACAGGCGCGCCTGCGTAGCTTTCAATTGAATACTGCTTCACCACAGGACGTGACGACAGTCGTCCATCCTTGCTGATTTGTGGAAGGAAGAGGGCTTGAGGATTTCGTCGAAACTCACTGCAGAGCGTAGTTTCCAGATCCAGCGTATCGCCTACGTTTATTCCCAGTTCAATCGGATCGTATGCCGAACAGACGATCCATTCCGTTTCCGTGAATTTTGCGATTCCGGCAAAGCGTGTACCGGTCAGGCGGGTGACAAGCTGCAGGATATTGGTGGTCGCTTCGATCTCGGCGATCGCCGAGCGCTCCTCTTGGCTTAAAGACGCTTTTAGAACGGTGTCACTCATTTGCATGGAATCAAATCTCCTGATTGCTTGTACATCCCTGAGCTCTGCTCTGGTGACGTTCTGTGAGGCGTGATCGTGGTTGAAGGGGGGCGTGCTGATACCCTTTGATTATTGATTTCGGCGCCAACCTTTAGCGTAGACATCCCGTCCAGACTTGGGTTGCCTGCTCATAATCTCAATCGATGAAACATCTGTCACCCGTGCAGCCAAGGTGATGGTGAGCATCTGAATCTTTTGAGTTTATCGCCACAATTTCCAGTCTGGTTGCTGCGATTTGCCAGTTACCTCGGCCTCTACTTCAAGCAAACTTCGTAGCTCCCTGATTTCTGGGGCTTTTTAATTTTCCGCGGTCAGCGATATTTAGTTCTCAAATCGCGCACTCCAAACTTGCTTCACCGGGACGTGATGTATATATTCCCCGCTCGGCTTTTCAAGCGGTCATCCTGTGAGGATCCAACCGCAAGGCTGAACAGAGCAATACCGCGCTACCGCCCGAATGGCGAAACTGGTAGACGCATGGGACTTAAAATCCCCCGCTCGTAAGGGCGTGCCGGTTCGATTCCGGCTTCGGGCACCATCTTAAATCAAGGGTTTGCGAGCGAAAGCAGATGCAAACCCTTGTTTGTTTCTGGTCCGCTATTTTGATGTTGGTCCGCAATTCACTTGGTGGGAGTAACTTTCTTGCCCATGCGATTGCGTATGTATTGCTCAGTCATCACCACGGTAGTATGCCCGAGTTGATCTCTGGCCTGCATGATGTCACCGCTGGATTCGGCCTTGTCAGTACCTGCCTTGGCGCGTAAATCCCGCATCTGAAATTCAGATTTCTCAACCCCGGCCGCTTCCCTGGCCAAGTCAAACCTCCTGCGCAACATCGCCACCGTCATTGGTGTGCCGTCCTCTGTAACGATCAGCCGCGTCGAGCGGACCTTGTGTTCTGACTTTCGGGACATGATTCGATCAATCAAAACCTTAAGCTCGCCAGTGATCTCGATCCGACGCTTTGCCTTGGTCTTTCCCTGCAACACCCAAATCTGCCCGTCGCGCACATCGCGCTCGTCCATCAACCGGGTATCGGTCACTCTTTGACCGGTCAAATAAGCGAGGTCCATTGCGTCTTGTAGGCCCGCGTCCGCCTTGTCGTGCACGCGCTTGAACAGCGCATCTTCGACATATGTGTCCCGGCCGGTCTCTTTGTTGCCCTTGATGCCCGCGCATGGATTGGCAAGCGATGTGTAGCCCTTATCCCGTGCGTAATTCCAGATCGCGCTGAGCAGAGCCTTTTCGCGGTTCGCGCGCACTGGCGCGGACTTTCGCCAAGTGAGGTATTGGCGAACGTGCAATGGCTCGATCGTTTCCAGCGGTGCCGGTGGATCGTCAAAGAAAGCGATCAGGTTTTTCAGCTCGCGCTTGTTGTCAGCCTGGGTGGCTGTTCCTTTGGTTGGGACGATGTCGACCATGTATTTTTCGGCGACGTAGCGGAACGTGATGACCTTGGCGACCAGATCGGTTGCGGTGCGATCACGCTCTAGCTTCGCGTATTCCATGATCGCCAAGCCGTAGTCGCTGCCCAGGGGAATTTCCTTTCGGTCTTTTCCGCCCGTGTCGTAGTAGTAGAACACCCGGCCGCTGGCTTTCTTGCGTTCCCGCAGCCTGGCGATCGAGCCGGGTTTACTTGGTCGTCTTCCCATGTCAGCTGGCCTTACGTGATTTCCAGACGGGCTTTTCTGATTCAAATGCGCCGACGGCGGTGACCGCCATCGCGGTGACACTCGGCCAGCCGTTCACTTTAATCGTATGGCGAACGCCATTCTTTTTCAGGTTGAGGATCTGACCTGCCTTGGTCCGCGCGCCGGTGAGCTCGCAAACCTCCTCGTGTGACAGAAACTGGATGGTCATTGTGATGCTCCATGCCGCGCGTGGCGGCAGAAGGTGGTGATGGGTTATGCAGGCAGCAAGCCTTTCGCTTTTGCTTCTGCCCGGCACTGTTCGCGAAACTCTCGAGCTTTTTCGATTGCTTGCTGTTTGCTGGCGGCCTTCTAGGTGGGGCCGACTTGGATGAACTTGCCGCGCAGCTTGCCGCACCAGTGCTTCACGAAGTCGCCGTTCTCGATCTGGCAGATGGTGCCGGCCGATGCTTTCGGCGCCGTCGCGTAATCCACCAGCTTCTGGTCGTACGTTAATTCGGGCATGCGAATACCTCGCCCGCCGTACGCCGGCAGGCTGTTGAGTGGTTGGAGTTATTGCTGGACCAGTTCGGCGGGGACCTTCACGGCGGCGCCGCGCTTGGCGAATACCACGGCGCGGAACACTGCGATGGTTCGGGTTTCGCCGGGCTGGCGGTTGAATGGATCGTTTGTCGCGTCGGCCAGCCAATTGTGCCGGTGGCCAACATCGACCCAGACGCCGTACTTCGTGGTCAGATGCTCGGCGTCGGGCGCGGCGAAGAGATCCAGCTGGCCAGTGTCGGGCTGCTGACCACCCTCGATCGCGTTGATTGCCCAGTCCAGCGCCGGGCCGGTCAGTTTCTCGGTGCGGACGCTGACCATGCGGTTCATCGTGCCCTCGCCTTGGCTCGCTCTGACAGTTCGCAATTGGCAGCCAGCTTCAGCAGGTTCCGCGTTGTTGGCCTGAAATTGCTTGTGTCCGGATAACATTCGAACTGATGGCCTTCCGGGTAAGCGTTGAATGGCCCGTGCCAGGGCCAATTCATTTTCCAATCAGCCCACACGGTGTAAGCGTCCACGCCATCGCCCCAATAATCAGTGCCGCCTCCAACACTGAGGCAGTGCCTGACACTCGAACGCTGCTCATACGCCAGTTCAGAATGCTCGTCATCACGCCAAGCCTTTCGGTACAGGGATGGATGCAATTCAACCAGTCGCTTGCTCAGTTTCTTTTCGATGCGCGCTTTCATCACCGCGGCCCCTTGTAGCAGTACACGTATCCGAACCAGGCGAGGGCGATCATGGCGTCACCACTTTGGCTTTGCGTTCGAGTTTGTTCCAGCGGCGGATCACCGCCTCTTCGGAGCAAGCGTGCTGGAGTCTGAATTCACAGCCGCGGCATTCAACCCAGCTCGCGGCATTCGCGGCGCTGTCGATCTCCAGATCATCGTCGCCGCATTCAGGACAAGGTTTCGGTTTTGGATCGCTCACGAGATCACCGCCTTTATGGTCAGTACCAATGGAAGCCAGAAGAAGAGGGTGCAGCCGAGTAAGCGCTTGGTGATCATGGGGCAGCCTTCCTTACGTCCTCGACGGTGACGGTGTGGGGGATGACGTCCTTGATGGTGAAGAATTCAGGTTGGCAGTGCTTCCGCGCCCATGCCATGAGCGGCCGCATCGCCTGCACCAAGTCAGCCTTCGCGGCGGCGTCGAGCGTTGGGTAATTGTCGACCCACTCGCCGGCGTCGCTTTCGTAGGCGCGGTCGCACATGTGTTCGAGCAAATCGTCTTGGTCTGGCAGAAAGCTCGCCGGGTCGTCTTTACACTCGGTGCCGCGATAGACCGTATCGCCCTCGTATAGGCCGGGCCTGAAGCTGGCCGGGTGCCCGTCGCCGCAGCTGTCATGGCCGTAGTTGTCTTTGAGCAAGTCGGTCAGGCTGTCGTAATCCCACGAACCGTTCTCGCCCGTGAGCGACCACTTCTCGCCAGTTGCCGGAGCTTCATAGTCTGGAATCGAGTTCGCCGCAGCGATCGGTAGGGCCGCCCTGAACTGTTCGAGATATTCGGCTGGCTTCGATCCCCAGCGATTAAGCAGGCACTCGTCATCAACCGGCGCGCCTTCGTCTTCTGGCTCTCCTGACGGTTCGCCCGGCACCATGAAGAACTCACGCTCGACAGCCTGGAGAAGGTCGGAGAAGTGTTTGGTGTTTTCGATGTTGACCAACAGCGTCGACAGTTCGTGGTTGGAGCTGAGGCCGAACAGGTTGTAGATCCGGGCCAGCTCTGGCTTATGCTTGGGCATGACTTCGTCCTTGCCGCTATAGCGGCTAAAATATGTACAAGGGAATTGGAGCTGTAGAGGTATTGAAACCAGCCGTCCGTAACCGCTTCGGCGCCGTTGCGCTTCGTTCGATCAGGTCTATCTTTGGAGGAGTTTTAAGCCCCTATCAAGGAACAGGCAGGAGGGCGGTATGAGGCTTCGCGGCGACATTTTCTGGGCTTGGGCAGATCCCGAGATCCACAACCGAACACATGATGAAACTCTCAGTAATGGAACTCACATCGACGTGCAGGTCAGGCTATCTCGTACCGGCGAAACTCAAATGTTCATCGGTGTTTATGCTTCCGGTGGCATGGCGTTGCATGAAGAAACCGTTAACCCAAGTCCGGGTGAATCAATGACCAGAGCTATGGCTTGGGGCGTAAGCCGAGCTCGTCAGTTGGCTGCTGCTGGAAGTGCGAGTCCTAAGTCAGCGTCCTCGAAATAGCGGCTGACTTTGAAGGGGGAGGGATTTACTACAGACCGGTCAGATATTCTTTGATCAGGTCGGCGACGCACTCGACGGTGAGCAGGGTGTCGGAGTCGGGGAATTCCTCGGCCAGCCTGGTCACAAGTTTTTCTGCCACCAGCGTGGGGTGCTCGGCGCGTGGGTCAGGCTTGCACCAGAATGCGATGATCTTCCGGCCGTCCCCTTTGAAATCAGACAGGAACCGACCTTCTACCCGTTCATATGACATGCTCAGGTGAACGGCGGCGACTTGTTTCCCGTCCTTGAAGTCCGGGATTCGGTGCATCGCCCATGGCTCAAGATCCTGATCGAGCATCAATAGTTGATGTACGAGCTGGCGCACCGTCTTCGGTGATCCCCATGTCACGGGTTCATCCGGGATCGGCGCGGTCATCTCATCAATCCGCTGATCCGCTGCGTTCAGGCGCTGCTGCAGGGCGTCACGCTCGGCGGTGACCCGGTCGAACTCGGTGGCCATCACCACATCAGGCCCGTGCGGGTCATATCCAATGGTCGCGCCGGCCGCTGAAATCATTGTCACGGCTTTGTATCGATGGACTTCAGTCATGGCAGTTCGTCTCCGGCGACCATCTTGCAGGGGCCAAGCCGAACAGTTGCCAGCTCTTCCTTAAGTTCGTTGATCCGGTCTTGGGCCTGATCAACAACCTTCTGTGCTTCGTGCACATCGATCCAGTTGCCCATGGCCTGGTCTTCGAATTTCTGCACCGAGTTGCCGGAGGGCGAAAGCAGGAAGGCGTAGCGGGGCAGCGCGTTCAGCTTGTCCCAGAATTCGAAACCTTCACGCGTTTGTATGTTGCGCATCATGCAATCTCCATCGATACCAGATCATGGGCATTCACAACCTTCATGCCGAGCTCCTTGCCGATGTGGACTTCGAGGCTGGCGCCGCGAGAGTCCTGCCAGCCGGGCAGGGTGGCCACGGTGTCGCATTCCATCAGGGCGGCGATGTCTCGGCGCATGCATTCGCTCCAGGTGCCGGCGTCTGGGTTGAGCTCGGCGGGGTTGATGACGCTGTGCCCGGCGGCGCGGAGGGTGGCGGCCGTGGAATGGAACAGCGGGAAGTTGAGGTCCAGCATGTTGGTCATGGGACCGCTGAGGTAGATGCGCTTCATGCTGCCACCTGCTGCGGTTGTTCTTGGCGCAACGCGCCCTGTACCGCTTCCACCACCTGGCGCAGGTAGTTGAATTCGTGATTCTCCTCGACCGCCTTGTCGCCAACCGGGTAGTGCCACTCATCACCTAACAGTTCAGTCAGCAGCCTGTCGTGATGCCAACACTCGTTTGGCGACTCGACGCTTCGTAGAGCGTCGATGTCGTGCCAGAGCTCACGCGCCTCATCCTTGCTCAGCTCATGCAGCTCCCAGTCATGTCGTCCGGTCTGTTGCCGGCGCCGCTGGACGATGCACTTTTTCGCGAAGGTGTGAAGGGCATTCCCGCTGAACCGCGTACTGCTGATACCGCGATCGAGGCAGTTCAGGACGTAGTGCCAATCACAGTCGGCCACGAACTCGGCCACCGTGCGCGGACCCATGCCGCCCCAGTAGGCGCTCCAGCTGTGGTCCCAGCAATTGACCGTGATTTTGCCCTGGGCGGTCTGATAGCTCGGGTCGGATTCAGTAGGGCAGTCGCGGCGGCCGAAGTCCTCGAGGAACACGGTAATCGCGTCGAGACGCGGCGCGCCGGTGATCACCAGCTTGGTCACAGTCGAGCGCTCGACCTTCAGCGGCTCGGCCGGTTTGTTTTCTGTGGGCATGGGGCGTCCTATGCCGGGGCATGCCCGGGCGGTGGAGGGTGGTGTTTGGAAAAACCCCAAGTGGAACGCTTGGGGTAAGCGGCAGACCATCGAGCACTACCGTCAGCGCATCGTGCGATAGCTGACCAATTGCCGAGGCGCCGCCGAATGAAGAAACTGACTGAGCTGATAAACCTGATCGCTGCCGTGATTCGGCTGATCGACGCGATCATCCGTACGGGCTGGGTGTGATCTGCTTGAGGATGCGCCGGCCGATCCAGCGCACGCACGGCACGGCCTTGCTGTTGCCGATCGCCTTGTAGCGGGGACCGTCCGGGCACTCGCTGGCAGGCCTGCCGCGCCATGGGATCAGCGTGTAGTCGTCAGTCATTCCCTGGAGACGTTCGCACTCGCGTGGGATGAGGCGCCGAACCGAACTTGATCCCGAAACAAAGTTGGGGCCCAGGGCTGAGTCAGTGTTGTCGACTTGCTTGCCGTAGTTGCTTGTAAGCGTTTGGTCGACCTCTCGACATGCAACGATTGGCTGGCCGCGCCCTGTGCCGTCCTCGCTGCCGTCGAAGCCGTCGGCCTTGAGCGTGTGAGTGATATCGCCGGTGATGCAGACTGCGTTTTCCTGCCCGTTGTTTCGGCCGAGAGCGAAAGCTGTTGTGCTGCTGACGCCCGGGTCCTGAGTGCCATGAACGACCAGCAAGCCGGATTCTGCGTCCTGCTGCGTGGCGCTGCCGGCCGTCTTACCGTTGGCGTTGAGTGTGCCAGCCACAATGAACGCCTCAGAGTCGGCACGGTGGCTGCTCTGTGCTTGGGCGCGCAGCGCTGGCGCTGTGAGCGGGATATCGTCGAGCGAGTATCCGCCAGACTTTCGTCCACCGCCGGCGAGGGTCGGCGCGACAACGAAGTGGCCTGCTGCCGCACCATCTGGGCGCCGGCCGGAACCTCCACTAAATGCATGGATGGTGAGAGCTCCTGCTACCTCCGGATGGAGAAAGAAAGTCTCGCTTTCCATATCAAGCCGGGTGTCCTTCGCGGTGAGTGTTGCCGACCGCTCGACCGATCCGCCAAGGCTGTGACCGCCGAACGCCGGCACGCCGCAGAACACACCAACCGCTGGGCCTTCGTCGCCCTCGCAGTTCGGGCAGCCGTACTGCCCTAGTGACTCTTCGAAGGTGTATCCACATCCGCACTGGAGCGCAGGGCCGAAAGGAGCTGATCCGGTAACGTCTTGCCCCTCGCCTCGGCGCGGCGCAGTATCCCGGCGCACGCCTTCTCGCTCAAAAAGTACCTCGGTGGGATCGAATCCGTCTCGAGCACCTGCGACAACGAACACACGGCGGCGTCGTTGGGCCAGGCCGAAATATTGGGCGTCTAGGATCCGCCACGCGATTGTTCTTTTGGGTCCATACACACAACCAGCGTCCGGCCATTTCTTCCCTGAAGGCTGCAGTTCGCAGTCTTCCCCAGCAAGCGCGCCAAGAAAGCATCCGAAGGCGTTGCCTTTGTCGCTGAGGACGCCGGGGACGTTTTCCCAGACGATAACGCAGGCGGGCTTTCGCTGGCCGGCGCGAACATAGTCAACTGCATCTGCAAGCTCCACGTATTTGATGGTGAGCGCGCCGCGCGGGTCGGTGAGTCCTTCGCGCATCCCGGCCACGCTGAAGGCTTGGCACGGTGTTCCGCCTACGAGGACGTCCGGTGCGGCGATCTTGCCGGCCAGCACCTGGGCGCCGAGTTTGGTCATGTCGCCGAGGTTCGGCGTGTTCGGGTAGTGGTGGGCCAGCACCGCGCTGGGGAACGCTTCGATCTCGGCGAACCAAGTGGCGCGCATGCCGAGCGGCTTCCATGCAAGCGTTGCCGCCTCGATGCCCGAGCAGACCGAGCCGTAAGTGATTTCCATGTGGGATCCTCGCCGGCTGGCGTGATTCGTAGAAGTGGGGTATTTGTGTTTACAGCACTGGCTCAAACTCAGGGGCACGCAGCTATAAGCCCGAGAGCATATGTTAATATTGCTATTCAATAGCTCAATCTTTCCGCCCGGAACCGAGATAAAAATGGACGTAACCGCTTCGATTGATGGTCTAACGCTGATAGATAGTGGTACAGCGCTCCTTGCAAATTCCGAGCTTAAACTGGAGGTGGAGAGCCTTCCGATTTCGATATCTTTTAAGTCTGATTCGGGAACTACAAGATGGGAAACCCAAGGGAGTGAAGCGACGGGCGTGATTTTCACGCTTTTTAATATGGACAGTCCTCAGGGTGGCGGCATATTCACCCCGGTTTCAATTGCAAAGTCTCCAGAAGTGGAGTTTTTCCTTTCGCTGTATGTAACTACGCTCAATAAAGGCGCACAACGGATTGTAGTTTATAACTTGTTCGCGAAAGGGGATGATGTGTGATCGAACCTATTGTAGCGAAAGGCGAGCTTAATCATCATGAAGCTCCCACGCGAATTGCAAAGCCAGTCGAAGGTGCAGGAAGAATCGCTGCTAACATCGGTACTGGGGAAAACGCTCGTAACGCAATCGTCTGGATGACTATAACCTGGAGCTTCATAATCGCCTCCGGATTAAGTGTTCTTTTATTCTCGCTGGTTGTGGCGGACAAGGATTTTAAGTATCTAGAACAGATAAAATCAGTTTGGACGATTTTCATTCCGCTGATCACATTGGCTCTAGGGTACTCGTTTGGTAAGAGTCAATAGTTGTAGGCTGCAATCAAACTGACTACTCATCACTACTGATGCGAAGTGCTTCTCGGTCGAAGGAAAGCTTCAATTTCCGCGACACGTTTTCAGGTATCACGTATTCGTGTCGCGGTGGCGGCTCCAGCAAAGGAAGGGCACCTCCCGGTCCAAGTCCGTGCAGGTGATGGATCATCAGCGTAATGGCCTCGCCCTGTTCCTTGATGCCGCTCCAAACCATCAGCTCAGCAAGTGCTTGGCGCGTACCGGGCAGGCAGTGGAGCCTGATTTCCTCTTCGCCGCGCTCCTTCCTCTTCGCCGCGGCTTTCGCTGAGCGATCTGCATTGCTCTTGGCCATGGCCTACCTCTTCAATTCCGCTGGCCGGCAAGTCCAGCCAGGTCTGTCGTTTGCGTTGTTTGGTACGAGCTATGCGGCGCATGAAGTACAGCCGCGCCGCGCCTTCGGATAATCGATGCCGTGGTTGGCGAGAATCCGCTCGAGTGTTTTATTGGCAATGCCGAGGCGTCCACAAACTTGCCGGCGAGTGATGCCCAGTTCAAGGAATGCCCTGATCCGCTCGGCGAACTTCGCGTCGCGGGCTTCCAGATGCTCCTCCCGGTCTTTACCGGTCAGGCGGCCGCGAGCCGCACCCTTGAACGTCAGGTCGTGGGTCTGGGCGATGTTGTATAGCGTGCGGCGACTGATGCCGAGCGCTTCAACAATCTCAGCCTGCGTGTGCATCGGAGCCATTTCGCGAATCCGTTCGAGCTGCTGCATGCGCTCCTGATGGCGAATGTCTTGAGCTGACAGCGGTTGAGGCGGGGCAGGCGCACGACGCCGAACGAATGGCTTCGGCGCTGGCGGCATCTGGGTGCTGTAGCTGATCGGCTTGGGCTTGTAGCCGATGGGTTCAGCCTCTTGGATCTTTCCGCCAGCGGCCAGGAATTCTTCAACCTGCGCTGCCAGCTCGCTGGATTTTGGCCGAAGAGTTTCGACCATGCTGAGGTGGTTGCTGATCATGCTGCTTTACTCCGGAGCTTCGCCTCGTAGCCGTCCACCAGCAGCTTAAACTGCCAGAGGTCTTCTTCGAGCTGCTCAATGTAGTCGTCGTCACGTTTGAATTCTTGCAGCCAGAGCTGCCGCCCAACAGGCTTGAGTAGGGGGCAGTACATCCCGATATGCCACCACTTGCGGCCGGTGATCCACATGCAGCCCTGTACCTGGTCGATAACCTCGCTGGCATCGTTGTCGATGTGGAACGCGCGAAGCTTGTCAGGCGAGAGGAAGCACTTGTACTCCGACCCGCCGTCCTCACCGATGAACCCGTCTGCACTGGCGCCGAACACGCCGTCATCAGTTTTCACCAGACCGACTTGCGTAACGATCAGGCCTGTCTGAATCTCGTGTTCCATGCGGGCTTCGGGTTCGAGTTCGTGTCCACGTCGCATCTGCCACGTTTCGAAGCCACCATCCAGCGGCGCACCGCCGATCCGTTCAACGGCCAGTTCGAAGGCGTAGGTGAGTGCGGCGTTCGATGGTTCGCCGACCTTCTCGCCATCGAGAGCTCGCTGCACGACTTCGGCCTTCGGCCCGGCCTTGTAGCCAGCCACGTCGCGGGCCTTGCTTTCGCTATGGCCGGCCAGGATCGCGTCGACATACTTCCGCTGCTGGGCGGTGAGCCCGTTCACCTTGGATCGGGCGGTGCTGAACATGCTGGCGGTGATGACTCCGGCGCGGCCTTGCAGCCATTCAGCGGAGCCCTGAGTGCAGTTGAGGACGATCATTGAGGCGCCTCCAGCTTGGCTTTGTGAACGGTGACGGCGGTCTTCACTGTGGAATAACCGTTTGTGTCACCTGATGCTTGCAGGACTTTCAGGCTCGCCTGCCAGACGTCTTTCAGTTCGTCCGGTGTAGTGGTTTGCCCAACACGCTCGAGGATGTCGGCGACGACCTGGGCGCGCATGTCATCTGTATCCGAACCATCGGCCGACTGCCCGTCATCGTCACGGGCTTCCCCGGTGGTGATGTTGAGCAGGGCGCACATGACGTAGCGCTTGCCGTACGTGGTGGAGGAGCCGACCGCCTGAACTTCGTTTCGGCCTTTGCCGATATCGACCGGCAAAGTCATGGTTGTTTGCTCGCGGTGACCGCCTCGGTGCATGAGGATGCCGGTGACCTTGATCACCTTGTCTTCGGTTTCAACCTTGAAGGTGATGGCGAAGCCGTGCTCTTGCATGATCGGCTTCAACGTGTGAGTGATGTGGTCAAGCGTGGCGTAGGAGTTGCCGGTGTGCAGGTTCACCGCGCCCTCGAACACAGTCGGGATATTGCACTGCATCTCGGCCATGGCCGCGTTGAATTCCTGCTCGGCGGTCTTGGCCTGCATGCGCTCATGCATGGCGAGCAGCCGCTCCATCTTTTCGATATCGCAGGTTGGATCGGCGGCGGCGCGGCTGATGACCGCCATGATGCTGTTGTCCGTCGAGATCGGCACGACGGCTTGCCGGCGCTGCTCCGGCATGATGATTTCGGTAGACATGGCGACCTCAGTAGCTGATTGAAATGGCGGGGATCTTGCGCTGGGCGATCAAGGTGATTGCCTGCTTGGCGCATTCCTCAGTCATGCCGCCTTCAATGAAGGCTTCCAGAGCGGCACGGTTGATCTGCTTTTTGTGTTCCAGATCGGCCTCGCGCGCCTGCTGCTGGCGGACGATTTCGGCAGCCGCTGCATCGGCGCGGCGGCGCTCGTCGGCACGCGCTTGCTCTGCGGCCTGTTCGGCGCGTTTTGCTGCGGCTTGGCGCTCCTGCTCGGCACGTTGCTCGGCAGCAATGCGATTCGCTTCCGCCTGCTCGGCCTGCTGCTCAAGCTGGAGGAGCTGACGCTCGGCCTGTGCCTCAGCATCGCGGGCCGCTTGCTCGGCGGCGCGCAGCGCAGCGGCAGCCTGGTCAAGCAACTCCTGCTCGCGGCGGGTGGCGGCGTCTCGTTCGGTCTGTGCGCGCTGCTCAGCTTCACGACGGGTACGCTCTTCAGCTTCCCGGGCGATCTGTGCATCACGATCACGCTGCGCCTGTGCTTCGGCTTCGGCGCGCAGCCGGATCAGCTCGGCTTGTTCGGCTTCGTACTGCTCGCGCTTTTCTAGCGCGATGCGCAGAACTGACAAAGTTTCAGATTTCAATCGAAGCGCTTCCGCCTCATGATCGCCGAGCCACTCGCCGTCAATCGCGATTCCTTCAAACGCTCCGATGCTGATTCTCAAATATTCAGAGTCGGCGGTACTAATGATTAGCGGATCCAGGCGCAACTCGTTGATCCACGCTTCGATCTCGCGTTTTTTGGCCTCCTCCGCCTCTTCCCAATCCGTCAGAGGCTGGCGAGTTGCGTCACGCAGCGCATCCATCTTGTTCACGAACTCGCGCAGCTCGGCCTCGACCACTTTAGGCATTTCCTTCAAGCGCTTCAGGTAGTCACGACCCGGCTTCTCGACCGCAGTCTTGGACTTGCTGACAGTCGCGGCCAAACTGGCAATGCGCGCACGGCCCTTGGCGGTCTTCAGGTCAGGGACCTCTCCGGTAACTTCGGCCTTCACTGCTTCGAAGAACTGGCTCAGGCCGCCGGCGACGTAGATGGCCGGCGCGTTGTCGGCGCTGATGTCGTCGATGGTGATGACTTGCTGTTGTGCGGACACGTGGGAATCCTTGCCGCGACGTGCGCAGCGCTTGAAGTTGAAAGTTAGGAGGTGATGCGATCGGCGAGGGCGCTGAGCAGCATCAGGAAGGTGTAAATCGAGAGGACTCGGAACGATCCGCGCCGAATCAGGATGCGGCGCGCCCGCTGAAGACTGGTCATCGGAACACGTTGTAGGTGGTGGAGCGCGGCACCTGGCAAGTGCCCGAGCCGTCTTTCACGATGCCGTAGGCACCTGCACCGGCAACCAGAAGCACGACGAGAATCCAATAGACGAGGTTCATGGCCGAGCCCTCACAGCGATACGCCCGCCTTTCATGGTCACCGACAGGCGCTGCGGGAGGCTGTCGACCAGATCCTCGCGCTTGCGACCGATCACCTCATTGAAGGGCAGGCCGAAGCCGAGTATCGCGATGCGGCGCTCGATATCCTCGAGCTGCTCATCGGCCAGCGTTTTCACCAGAGGGGTTGTCATGCCGAAACTCCTTTCAGATGCGTGTTGCGCTCGACGAACTTGGCGTCCAGCGCATCCCGATAACGATTGGCGGTGCGGGTGTCGATGATCTCGGCGAACTCCGCCATTTCAATCATGCCCATGACGAAGGTGCGATCCGGCACCGGGGTGCAGGACTTGCGCATCTTCGCGATCTCGAGGCCCAGCCGGGCCAGTGCTACCTGATTGCTCATAGCTCCCTGTCCTCGGCCTGGGCGATCAGCGCGTCATCGACAAGGGGTCGAAGTAGGCCCTCTGCGATTTCGCCAAGCTTTCCCAGTGGGTGATCGCTTGGACCGAGCAGTTCGGCGGCAGCGACCTTGTCAGCGTGTCCGCGCTCGGCGGCGATCAGCAGGTAGCCCAGCGAAGCCGTGGTGACCTCGCAGTCTGCGAGCCGTCCGTTTGCATGCTCATCAACTGCCAGAGCGAACTGTGCCAGCGTGACGCCCTGAGTCGGCCGCATGCGGCGCTGGAACGAGACATCGCAGCCGAACCGCACCAATTGCTCGGTCGCGTTGTAAAGCCACTCAGCCCGAGCCACTTCCTGCACGCTCTCGCTCACCATCGGAGGCAACTGCGCGTCGTGCATGGCCTGACAAATCTTCAGTGCTGCGTTCATGCTGCCTCCGGCCAATGGCGCTTAATGCTCTCTTTTGCGTAAATGGACAGTCGCTCGTAACTGTTCACGCCACCGCAGCCGGGCATGGTCCCTTCCAGCTCGACGCAGGCGCGGATGTCGCAGCGGCGCGAGCACACCCAGCCGCCGTAATGGCAGCAGTGGACTTCGCCTTTCGGATCGGGGTGATAGGCGAGGCCGCCTTTCCACGATGGCGAGCCGCGCAGCTTCAGCCCGCAAGCTCGGCAAACTGCTTGTGTGTCGGTGCAGTTGTGCATGACGACCTCCAGTGTTTTGGGTTATGCGATAACAATTGATGCCAGATGCGCGCGGCAACTCCGAACGCGGTCTGCCGCTGCTTGGAGTTCGGCGCCGAGAGCCTTTAGCGCACCGAGGTGAATCATTTCCCGACCACGGATCAAGGTGCCTTGGTAGTTGTTGCGGTTGTCGCAGGTCGAGACTGCGACGGTCACGCCGTTTACGGTGACCGAGTAACCAGACTGGCCTGCATGGCCACGAACAGTAGCGAGTCGCTCGGCTGCGGCTTGGTGGGATTTCTCGGCCGACTCCAGAGCCTTTACCGCTTCCGTGATCGCCTCCGTGTATTTGCTCATCGCTTTCTCCATTCGTTGATTGACCCAACAAAACTCGGATGCACTCATCCGCTCCGCTGGTTGCCGTTGGGCGCGGAGGGGAGTGCATTCGGGTGGTGTCGGTGAGGGTGGCCCGGTCTCGCTGCTGGCGACAGACCGGGCTTGCAGCGTCAAATTGTCTTCGTGCGCAGGGGTGGCCTACCGCATTCGGCCGATGCGCGGTGACATCGACGGCCTACTGTCCGCTGCCTGTATGAGTGATGGGCGCCGGCCTTCAGGCTTGCCGCGCCGCGCAGGTGAATCGCTCAGTTTTACATGGCTGCCATTCCTCTGATTGAAGACAACTGCCGAGCATCCCTCGGTAGTTGGTGGAGATGCAGGTGGGCGGTTATAGGCCGCAGTTTCGTCCGCATCGGGGTGTGATCTGGCCGGGGCTCAACCGGCATTCGGCGGAAGGGGTAGCCCAATGGCGACCGGTTGGCACATCCGCTGCCCGAGACTTAGCCTCAGATCACACCCCGATGCGCTCTCATAGAGAGGATCGGGCAGCAGCCTTGCAATCAGCCGCCGTCATTCGATGGCCGTCTTCGCATTCAACGACACGCACGCCGCTGGTGTATCCACGCTCAGCGTTGAGCCTGTTCGCCTCTCGGATGCAGGCATTCAGGTCAGCGTCGGCGAAGACCTGCAGCTCTCCGCGCAGCGTGATGTGGAATACCTTGTTCATCGTCTTGCCCTCAGTTGATTTCCCGTCTGGCCCTGCTGCCAAGGCCAGCCAGTGAAATCAGTCGTTGAAACCCGGCTTCTCGCCGAGACGCTTTTTGCGCTCACTAACCATCGCCTCGGCGTAATCAAATGCGTCACTAGCGACCTCTTCTGGACGTCGTGGCGTCTGCCCGGCAAGCATCCCCAGCATCGCGGCGATTGCGATGCCTTCTTTGTCTTCAAATTCAGCACGAGTCATGGTGTTGCTCCGTTCGGTTGTTTTCCCAATGCACCCGTCACCAGGTGCATCAGTGAAAAATTCCGTGTTGCTATCCGCCCCATACGCGTCGCCGCGGTTTCCCCACCTGGCCGACGTCACACATTTCGTGTTCGGTGTTCTTCGCCGGCTGGCTTGTATGGTTTGGCGTCCTCCCATATGGGGAGTCCGGCAGGTTCCAGAGCCTGCATGGAGATCGAAGTTTGTGTTTCGCGCTATGCCCGTTTCCGGGGATCGATCCGCGAAGATTCCATATTGTGAAAGAGCGGCGGGTCTGTTGAGGCCCTTCGCAGTGGCTGTGTCGCTGCGATGGGTTGAAATATAGGTACTCCCATATTTTATGTCAACGGGTATTCCCATAATCTTTGGTCCTGCTATATTTTCATTTGCAAAAATCCTGCGTGCTGTCCTTCTCAGGGCCTAGCTGGCTGGTAGAATCGCGCGACTTGACCATGGAGGTATGGATGCGCGGATTACTGGTGATGGGCCTGGCGTTCGCCGTGGCGGGATGCGGAGGCAGCGATATTGATAGAGCTCGAACTGCAGTCGCTGATCGCTTGAAAGATCCTGACTCTGCAAAGTTCAGAAATGAGCGACAGGTCGCCGATGGCGGCGTTTGCGGAGAGGTGAACGGAAAAAATGGTTTTGGCGCCTATTCTGGATTCGCTCCGTTCTTTGCCATGAAAGCGCCCGATGGTTTCGATGTGGTGATCGACTCCTCTCTATCAGATCCATTCGTCAGTAAGATTTGCGGCTACACGATAGCCAGCCCACAAATAGAAGAGCCGGTGCAGACGAAGGAGATTCCTGGCGTCCAGTGGGCCGTCCAAGTGGCCTCTGTTAGCAGCGAGCAGACAGCAGAGAAACTAAGCCAAGAGCTTATCGCCTCTGGCTGGAAACCCTATACGACGAGGCGGGAAGGCAAGAGCCGAGTTTTGCTTGGGCCATTCTCAACCCGGTCAGAGGCCAACGCCTCGATGGATGAGTTGGCGAGCAAAAAGGCCTTGAAAGGATTCGTGCTGCGATACAGCAAGCCGGAGACGTCGAGCAAGTAATCGCAGGTAGAGCAAGAGCAGAAATGAAAAAGCCCGGCGCTGGGCCGGGCTTAGAGTCTCAGTCATCTCCACGCTGGAAATTCATTGGGAGCTGAGCCATTGCCTTTCGGTGCTCGAGAACCTTGGTGACTGTGTAATCAGTTTTGAATTGCTCGCCGGACAAAGCCTGTACCCTGCGGAGGCGAACTTTCAAAATGTCGCCCTTAGTGAAGCTTGTCGCGCTGGCGGCGACTTGAGAAATGAACGATTCATCCAGCATGTCGGCGTAGAAAACGCTCGCACCATCGTTAAATCGCCACTTGTTACCCTCCTGGAAAGAAATGCTCACAATCTGCAAATTCACATCGAACTCATCTTCAGAAAGCGTCTCAGATTCCGGCTCAGGCGTTTTGAAATAAGGCCTCTCGGCCTTGGAAATTTCTATAAAACGGTCGGTTTGCTTCAGATTGGTCACTGCGAATGTATCTATTCCATCAGCCTCCAGAGGTTTGAGCACGTTCTCAAGCGCCTGGCGAACACGGAATTGTCGGTATAGCGCGAGAACCTTCTCCTCGGTGACAAGAGCGTCATCATCCATTACAACGCGCACTCTGCCACGGTCTAGAAGCACTACCTGATTGATTCGACGGCCACGAATTCTTTTAATAAGCCAGAGCAGCCCTGCACCGCCAGCGATCGCGTTACCAGCGTTGTCCTGAATGAGGCCAATCCACTCAAGAAGCTCCTTGGCACTTGCAACTGATTCGTTCGAGAAAAGGTTGTGTGCGTGCTGGAGTAGGGACTGAATGACCTCCAGTTCGATACCAAAGCATCCGGTTTTGAATGTCGCTTTCACCTGCACGGCTACCTGAGCTCGACCGTCATTTATGACCGAGTTTGCCTCCTCTAAAAGGGAGCCTAGAGCTAATAATGCGGGCGCAAGTTCGCGCACGTCCATCTCGCTATTGGCGAGGGCAGGGCCGTCGTAAAGTACGTTGAAGGATGCTTTGCTCATGTCGTCCATTGTTGCTTCCGTGCGTGATGCTGTCTATTTATGTCTACGGTTGCCTGTCTGAAAACGAACAAGGCTCGCCCGAGAGAGCTTCAGCAGCGCGCAGCGTGCCCCTAATCCTACAGGTTCGCCTAGCCTGCCCTTTGAACTGTTAGACGCCGCTATGAGTCATGGTACAGAAACATCCCTTTCTCGCCGGATTCGTTTGCAGCTCTCATCGCCCGAGCTGCGAGCGCCGTGGTTTCACTGTGTTTGTATTCGTAGCGAGGTGGCATGACTAATACACTGGTCCACCAAGGCTCTCCGTCGATCAGCAGGGGAAGCTCGTGACACTGCAGATCATCCTCATCAGATCTGGGGCCGAGCGCAATTCGAAGTGAGCTTGTGAGGATTGAAGCACCAGGGCGATTGTGATGGTTAGCCACCACACATCCATAAGCCTTCAAAGCGCTGACAATCCGATCTAGATCTGACTCATCATTCAAAACGGCCACAACCGGCATATCGCCATCCTTTGCAATGCTGATAAAAGTTCCTCTCCCGACGTCGCAGCGGCTCTAATAGAGGAGTTCAGCCTATCTGGAATACATCGCCCACCAGAACACATGCCCCAGAATCGATATCTGCTGCTCCTGGATCTGCTGGAACGTGTAGTCCTCGTCCGGATGCTCGTCACGGTTGAAGCTGCGCAGGCGAAGCCCGGTCGGAATGCGGTAAACCTGCTTCACGCGAAGCTGGCCATTGTGATTGATGGCGTACATCTCGCCGTCGACGATATCGCTCAGTGAGTTTTTCCCCACGTTCACGCCGACCGTCGCGCCGTCGCGCAGCACAGGCATCATGCTGTTGCCGCCGACCTTCACGCACTTCGCGTTGCTGAACTGAACGCCGTTGTGGCGCAGGTCTTTCTTGTTGAAGCGCAGGCGCGAGTTGGCGCTTTCCTCGATCGCAAACTTGCCAGATCCGGCCGCCAGTTCAACTTCATGTAGGAAGGGGACATAAACCTCATCGTCATCGAGCGGGGTTTCGTCGTCCCAAGTTTCAATGTTGCCAAGTTTCACGCTGGGCTGGATGCGTTCAGCCTGATGATCAGGCACACCCTTAAGCATTTCACCGACACCTTCAGCCAGCCACATCGGGGACACGCCACATACAGAGGCGATCTGGGCTGCGAAGGCTGTAGCCTTCGATTTTCCCCTCTCCAAATCGGAGATCGAGGTCTGCGTGAGTCCGGCGCGCTCTGCGAGCTCAGTCTGATTGAGCTTGGCGTGGCGGCGGGCTGCTTTGAGGCGGTCTTTAAATTCCATACGTGAAGTATTACGGGCGCTCCCATACCCTTGCAAATCGGTATTCCCATAACCTACTATATGGGTATTCCCGTATGGAGGGGCATCATGAACGCAATTTACAAGGGCCTCGTTGACTACTTCGGCACCCAGGAGGCCACCGCCGAAAAGCTCAAGGTTGATCAAAGCACCGTTTCCGGCTGGGTTCGGGGGAAGCACGGCATGTCTCCGGTTATTGCCAAACGAGCGGAGGCGCTGACCGAAGGTGCTTTCAAAAAAGAAAACCTGTGCCCGTCGTTTCCTTGGGCCGAGATGGCCGCCTAAGCGACATCCCTGTCCGCCAATCCGTTGAAGCCAGATTAGAAGAGAGCAGTCCCCATGGAAACGTCCAGTCCAAGACATAGCGCCCAAACCCGCGACCAAGTGCTTGTAGCCCACGCTCAAAACCAGATCGCCCGAACCAGCTTGAGCCAGGACGATTTCGCCCAAGCGTTGAGCCGGGAGATCTGCCTGCGAGTTCCCGCCGCCAAGATCGTTCAGGCAAAGGTCCCTGACTTCAATGAGTTGGCGCGCCTGAACGATGTGGGCGAATTCGTGAAGGCGACAGGCCGCTGGTTAAAACGCGTGCAGCGCTGGCTCTCGGGTGATCAGGAAATGCCGTCTTGGCTGGAAGAGTCCTGGGTGAATGCGCTGGAGCCTGAGTTTCGCGACAACTGCATCAATGAGCTGGCCGGCCGTCATGGCTTGACCGGTGCGCGCCAAATGCAGAGCGACCAATGCGCCAACAAAAGCTTCGGTGCACTGATCCGCGCGCTGGGCGACGTGATCGATACCGGCAGCGAAGTCTTTGACGACCAGGTGATGTGCGAAGAGGACCTTCCGCACCTGCCGGCGTTCGCTGAGCAATGCCGTCAGGTCGAGGCTCGGGCGGGGGAGTTAGGACGGAAGGCCGAGACCCTGCTTGCGAAACACAAACCGAATTTGAAGCTTGCCTGAATCGCAGGCACAAAAAAGCCGGGATTGCGCCCCGGCTAATTCATTAACACTTGATGAGGCCGATTATGCATAGCCAACCTACTTCAAGCAATACCCCTAACAGTGTCGCGACACGTTTTAACAAATCGCAAAACGTGTCGCGTACCACCTCAGTAATTCCTTTCGACTTCGATGGTGGCGCCATCCGCGTCATAACCGACGAGCTCGGTGATCCGTGGTTCGTTGCACGTGACGTAGCCGACGCCCTGGGTTATGCAAAGCCAGAGAACGCTATCTCCCGTCACTGCAAGGCCGCGACCACTACCCCGAAACAGGGTGGTGGATTCATGACGGTTATTCCTGAGCGCGATGTCTACCGGCTGGTGATGCGCTCCAAGCTGGTTGGTGCGGAACGCTTCGAAGAATGGGTGGTTGGCGAGGTACTGCCGAGCATTCGCAAAACCGGGAAGTTCGAAGCTGCCAGCCCGAGCAGTTCAAAAGTTGTAGGTGAACTTGCACTCATGGAGTGCTACACGCGCTTGCTGAAGCCGTCGCCGTCCAGCCAGGTGATGATGCTGGCGAAGATCGCCACCAATAACGGTCTGGAGTCTAGTTTCCTTCCGGGTTACGCCGTGGATGCTGCGCCGGATGCCACAGGCGGCAGTTCGATGCCGACCAAGGCCATAACTGCGCTGATCAAAGATCACAGCATCCCCAGTACCGCACGCACTTTCAACATTGCACTGGAAGCTCACGGCTTCCTCAAAGTCCTTCAGCGCAAAAACTCCAAACAAGAGACGGTCGACTTCTGGTCGGTGACTGACAAGGGGCTGGCCTACGGCAAGAACCTCACCAGCCCTCAATGCCCCCGCGAAACACAGCCTCACTGGTACGTGGATCGCTTCCTCGAACTGGCCAAATTGGTCGGGAAGGCCTGATATGCAATTCACCGTCACGATCAATCAGGTGAAGGCGTTGGAGTGGGGGCTGAACTCTCAGCAGGCCCTGCTGTTTGCCTTCGTCTATGGTTGTCCGAGTTGGACAAAGCCAATCAAGACTGACGACGGGATCTTCTTCGCGCTGAGCAAGGCCAAGATCATCGAGGAGCTGCCGCTGCTCACTGACAAACCAGACACTGCTTACCGCATGTTGAAGGCCCTGGAAGAAGCCGGCCTTATTGAGCTTTCCAGTACATCGAACATCACTCTGTTTCGCCTCACCGATAAGGCGATTGAGTGGAACCAGAAACTGGATGGGTCGGAAAAATATCCGACCCCACCAAAGAACGAAGGTCGGAAAAAAATCCGATCTACCTCGGAAAAAAATCCGAGCAAGGTCGGAGAAAAATCCGAGCAAGGGTCGGAAAAATCTCCGACAAATCAGGATACCAATCATCAGGGTACCAATCAGGATACCAGTCAGGACTTGCAAGGCAGCCCGGACAAGCCGGCCCGCAACCTGGTGCTGGTGGTCGATCGCACCGATACGCCACGGGTTGAGATCCCCGCCGATATGCCAGGTCCAAAAGACCAGTCGTGCAAAACCTTCAAGGTCTGGGCGAATTACGCCATGGCCTACCGCAGGCGTTACAGCACCTGGCCGGTGTGGAACGCCAAGGTCGGTGGCCAGCTCGGTCAATTGGTCGACCGCCTCGGCGCCGATGTCGCCCATCACGTCGCAGCTCACTTCCTGAAAACCAGCGATGCCGCCGTTCTGCGCAAATGCCACAGCCTCAACGAGCTGCTGGCCAATGCCGAGAGCTACCACACCCAGTGGGTGACCGGGCAGCGCATCAACGGAACGACCGCGCGCCAGATGGAACGCACCGAAGCGAACGTCTCCGCCGCCGAGCAGGCCGCGCAAATGGTCTTGGCCAAGCGCCAAGCAGGGGAGCGCAATGAGTACCTTTGAAATGAATGACCAGCAGGTTGCCGGGCTCGCTGCTGCGATCTGCGCCACCGCCGAGGCCATGGGTCAGGAAATGAACCCAGGCACTGCGGCGATCATGGCCGAAGACCTTTGCGCTTATCCGGTACCGGTCGTGAAAGCCGCGCTGAAGGCCTGCCGCTTTGAGGTGAAGGGCAAGTTGGCAATGGCTGACATTCTTCAGCGCGTTCAGATTGCTGACGGCCGGCCGGGCAAGGACGAGGCCTGGGCGATCGCGATGACCACCAACGATGAATTCGAAACTGTGGTGCTGACCGACGAGATCCAGCTCGCACTCGCAGCGGCGAAACCTGTCCTCGATGCCGGCGACAAGGTCGGTGCGCGCATGGCGTTCAACAGTGCTTACGAGCGTCTGGTTGGGCAGGCCCGGGAGGACAGCAAGGAAGTGAACTGGCATGTGTCGGTCGGCTTCGACGCCAACCGCCGCACACAGGCGATCACCAAGGCCGTGCAGATGCAGCGAATCCCTCAGGAGCGCGCTCAGCAGTACCTGGCCGACTTGAGTGTCGTGCCGGTCACTGAAGACGGTCGGGCCGTCGTCGCGCTGCTCACCGGTAAGGTTGCGCGGCCTTCGCCAAAGCTGCGCGAGAGGCTCGCAGCGGTGAAGGATTCGATGCTTTCCATGCGCCAAGCATCAGCCGAAGAAAAAACAGAAATTCGAATTCAGGCAGCCAATGAGCTGGCGGATCGCCGGGCGCTGCTCATTCAGCAGGCCGAACAATTGGAAGCAAGGAGTGCGGCTCAATGAGCATTGATAAACAAAAACTCCAGAAGCTGCTGTGGGCCGAAGCCGCGTCCTACCGTGCCGACTGCGCAGACTGGAAGCGCAACACCGAGGCGCTGCAGGAATTCCTTGGCGAGAAGACCGTGGAGGAGGTGGCGCTGGAGCTGCTGGCTGACACCGAGGTGATTCGCAAGGATCTCGAATCGCACAAACGCATGCTTCTGGCGGCCGTTTGCGACCTTGGCGCGATTGGCGAAGCACTCAAGTCCGACATGGACGCGGACGGCGATGAGTTGCTTGGAATGGTCATCGAACTGAAAGCACAGAACACCCGAATGCTGGGGTGGCTCAAGGACATTAGCCGCACATCCGGCGACAAAGGTGCCGTCATGGGGGCGCGTCAATTGCTCAAGGAGTTCGGGCGATGACCGAGTTCGCAATCCGCAGCCAACGCGATATCAGCCGTCTCATGGGCGTTCTGCATGCAACCGACTTCACCAAACCCAAGATCGTGGTCATCAAGGACGAGAAGCGCCCGGACATCTGCAACCGCAAGATGTGGGCAATGCTCAAGGACGTATCAGAGCAGGTGGTCTGGCACGGCAAGAAGCTGACCAGTGAGGACTGGAAGTGCCTCTTCAGTGCCTCGCTGGAGAAGCAGCGCGCGGAGCCAGGTCTCGACGGTGGCTTCGTGGTGATGGCCGTATCGACCCGCAAGCAATCGCAGAAGTGGTTCAGCGATCTGTTCGAGCTGATGCATGCCTTCGGCGCCGAGCATGACGTGAAGTGGACTGAGCAGGACAAGTGGGGAGGGCGTTACTGATGCGAGAGGCCAAAACCTTCACCATTGCCGACGCGACCTCCAAGTGCATCACCACCTGGTATCTGCAAGGCACTGCGGTCATCAAAACTGCCGAAGAAACGCCGCCCGAGTGTGGCGACACGTTCCGCCTGGGCCTCAAGGACTACACAGTGATCGCGGTGTGCGGCGATTACAGCTATCGGTCTGCTTGCGCGACGATTGTTCCCAAGGAGGCCGAGCCATGCGCGTAGCCCTCAAGGAGAAGAAGGCGCCCAAGCCGAAGAAGTGCAAGAACCCAGCGTGCGGAATCAGCTTTCCGCCGCAACGCCTGGGTCAGGCGGTGTGCAGTCCGAAGTGCGCGCTGGCCATGGCGCCGGCGAACAGCGAGAGAGCCCGCAAGGCCATCGCCCAGCGCGATCGCCGCGAGATCCAGGTGCGCAAGGAGAAGCTGAAGAGCAGGGCTGACCACCTGCGCGAGGCCCAGGCGGCATTCAACGAGTGGGTTCGCCTGCGTGACGCCGATCGCCCTTGTATCAGTTGCGGTCGGCACCACGAAGGCCAATACCACGCAGGGCACTACCGATCCGTAGGAGCGAACCCTGAGTTGCGATTCGAGCCGCTCAATGTCTGGAAGCAGTGCGCGCCATGCAACACGCACCTGTCAGGCAATTTGGTGAATTACCGAATCTCACTCCTACAGGGAATGGGCGCCGAAAAAGTCGAATGGCTTGAAGGGCCTCATGAGCCCCGCAAGTACACCGTCGAAGAAATCAAAACCATCAAGGCCGAATACCGGGCCAAGACCCGAGAACTGAAAAAGGGGCAGGCAGCATGAATTACCACAACGTGATCTCAGCAGTAGTCCGGGCCTTGGCCGCCGAGACGATCAACAGTTCAGGCGGATGCAACGTCGAGCCCCGGGTGCAGGCCAGCAAGCTCAAGGGCGAGATATCCGGGAAGGATGCCGCGCTGTTGGCTGACTGCATCGTGCACAAGCTCTTGCACGCCCAGCTTTCTCCGCGTCACTGGAACGCCTTGGTGGCGAAGTACAGTACGCACCGTGGCCGCAAGATCGACTCCATCGGCCGGCTGGTCGCCGTGGTGAAGACCCCGGCACCGCAGCGTTTCACGCAGCAGGCCGTTCTCGTTTGGGCGGTACCGCAGCAGGTGAAGGGCATTCAGCGAGCGGTGACCCAGATCAAGGCGCCGAAGCACCGGGAGAACAAGGTGGAGGGGCAGTGGGATTGGCGCAACGCGGCAGCAGACGCTGATGTCGCTCGGGCCAACAAACATGCGCGTGCGGTAGCAGAGGAAAAGCCAGGCGAGATGATCGTGCTGGCCGACTCGAACTACGACATGACGAATTGGGATTCCCAAGGGCTTACAGAGCGCACCTACCAGCGCTGGAACAAGGCCATCAAGGACGGCTTGGAGTCGCTTGTGAACGAGGCTCTGGTCGAGGCGCAACACATGCTTGAAGCAGTCGGAGTGCTGGAAGGCGAGGCGGCATAAAATAGTCCCTCAAAAGGGCTTGCAATGTCATGTCGCCATGTCGCATGATTCACCCATCCTGTCATTCCTGCGTGTTTCAGGATTGGATAGCAGCCCGGCCATTGCGTCGGGCTTTTTTGTGGTTTAAGCATTGCCTATTTCAAGCGAGATGTTTCGGCTGCTGAATGACGGGCGTTTAATCCTCGTCCCAAGTGACTACAGCCGATTCGCGCCATTTCACATCAGTGAGGCCGAACCTTTCTGCCATTGGTTTTGAGACCCGTTTTAGTGGCGGTCGACCAGGCTTAGGTATCGGAACAAGTCCCGCGTCGCAGCTAGCCCATTGCCATGCTTCTGCGTTATTCATCGTACTCGTGCGAATAACAAAAGTTCTTGACTCTCCGCGGAGTAAGTACTCGACGTAATATGTGGTGCTCATGGGTATGTCTCCGTTTGCTCATTGGTAAGTGAGTTCACGGGATCACGGAAATTCAAGTTATTATCAAATTTTTTAAATACGACGCAGTAGCACATTTATTCGTAAATACCTTGGCGCATCGATCCGCGAGAGGATATTTACAGCCGCGGATTAATGGTTTTTCTTGAAGATAGAGCGAGCCTCATCCCACGCTTTTTTGCCTTCAAGCGTTTTAGCATCGGCTGCGGCCCTTGCGTTCTGAAATTCAATCATTGCTTCGGGTGAGTCCGCTGCATGAGTTAGAAGCTCGTAAGCAATAGCGTTCAGCCGATCCGCCTCTTTGAAAAGCGCGCTGCTGCGGTCGGTGGCTATATGCCACGCTGATGTCGTGCTCGGATTATTTTTCATCTTTTCTTCGCTCTTCTGACCGGCATCCCTGATTGCCTGCCGGCACCCAAATTTTCCTATTCGCTCCATTTTATGAACTTTATTAGTGGGTATCGCAAATGATGACTGATGATCGGAAAGGGAAACCTAGCGTGATATTCCGAGATACTCCCCAATTGTCGTAGTGCATCGACAATCGCCTACGAAACAATGTTTAACTTCCGGCACAATTTATTTCTAATAATGTGAACTGTTCGTGCCGATTAATACATAAAACCTCTACAAACTTAGATCCCTTGTATCGTTTGTCATGAGTGGACAGAAGTTTTTTATTCGGCTCCCACGCCCATTGCTCCCAGCTGGGAGTGCAGCGGACGCCGACCTATTTGCGCTGGCCTGACGGGTCAGCTTTTCATGTTGGAGTTGCGATGGATCCTACTGACCTCGGCCCAGGCACAGCTACCTGGCTGGGCGGTACCGGAACCGTGTTGCTGGCCGGCTTCCTTTGGCTGCGTAAATTCCTCTCGAAGGATGCTGCGGACAGGGCGATGGATAACGCCGACATTTTCACGCTTCGCCGGCTGAATGAGCTTCTGGACTCCGAGCGTGTTGCGCGAAAAGAGGCCGAAGCCCGCGCTGACCAGTTCGCCAAAGAGCGCAACGAGCTCGCCGCAGCAGTAGGGCGGATGGAGGGGAAGATCGAAGCCCTCACCAGCCAAGTCGCACAGCTCACCGCCACGGTTACCTCGCAGAGCGAAGAGATCGCCCGCCTGCGTACCAAGCTGGGAGGCATCAACTGATGGACAGATGCGCTATGGAATTCATCGCTCGCCGCTGGTGGCGTCGGGCAGAGGTATGGTTGATAGCTGCGCTGTTGCTGGCCGGCGGCCTGATCCTCGGTTTCCAAGCTGGTGTGTGGTCAGCCAGTAGTGAACAGACGAAGCAGCTCGCCGAAGTTCGCGCAGCCTACGACGCAGCGCTGGGCAAACGAGACGTTCGCCTCAACAGCCTGGCCGAGAAGACGCAGGACGCGGCAGTAAAGGTGCAAGAGGCATCGAACTCAGCAGTCCAGGCAGCCGATACCGCGAGCAAGGCAGCGGAGAAGGTCAACGAAGCCGTAGAGCGGCAGACCCCGTGAACGCGTTGCTGAAGCTGGTTCCTGCGTGGGTGTGGGTAGTGCTGGCGTCGCTCGCAGCTGTCGGTTATCTATCGCTGCGTCTCGATAGCGTGAAGGACGATCGAGCAGCCATCGCCGCCGAGCTCGACACCGCGACCGCCCGCGTGGATTCGCTCACCCACACACTCCGCATCCAGCGTGAGATCACCAATGACATCAATCGAGTCTCCGACGATGCGAAAGCCAAAACTGAGCATGTGTCGGCTGCCGTTGTTACTGCTGATAACCGGGCTCGCAGCCTGCAGCAGCAAATCACCGACCTCATCGCCAAGCGAGAGTCTTGTGCTGCCGAGGTTGCCAGCGGAAGCAAGGCAACAGCCGACCTTACCGTTCTGCTCGCCGACCTGCGTAGAAGCGCTGACGAGGAAGCGGGAAGACTGGCAGAAGCGCTTGATCGAAGCCGAATAGCTGGATTGGCGTGTGAGGCTGCATACACCGCCGCACAGAAGAACAGGTAGGTCGCGACACGTTTCGCGAGAGTGCGAATTGTGTCGCGACACTTGAGCTCATTAATCTGTGTGCGGAGTTGCTCGCATCGGCATCGCAGGGAACCAGAGCCATTCGCCGTCTTGGAGTGGGGTGTGAAAGTTGCGTTTCACTTCGAATAGGTGATGGCTGTTCCGGCCGTTCGCATAGCTCAGCTCGAAGCTGTGTGCGCTCTGCCAGCCTTGGAACGGTTCGGTTTTCAATCCTAGCCATCCCGCTCGTAGGACGATCCCGCCGGTGTTATCGGCACCCACATACAGCGACCGCTCGCCCGGACTGAAGTGGAAGGGGATGCCTGAGAGAAGCACGGGGTCTGCATGACCGGTTTGGGCCGTTACTTCCGCTACTTTGAAATCCATTAGCCTGCTCCTTGCGCTGATTGAATCACACCAATACCGGCAACCAGCCATCAATACAAGCTTGAGGTGATTCGTGAGCAGACCGATGCCTCCGGAGTCGCTGCTCTACTTGTCTGAGCTGTCCAGCCTCGGTATTCGCCTGATCCCAGCGCCAGAAGTGTGGGAGTGGCTCCAAGCAGAAATCCTCGCCGACACCGGAAGCATCCACAACGAAGACCATGCCCATCTGATCGATGCGGACGTGAGAGTCATGTGGGCGTCTGCCGCCTTCACGAAGAAGGGGCGCACGGTGGTCGGTCAGGCCGAACAGGTAGCGTTCCGCGCCGGTGGCTGGCAGAAAGCCCGAATTGAACAGCAGATGCTGGATTGGTTCGGCGACGTGCCGGCCTACATCATCACACTGGCTGCCGATTACTGCGCCGACTGTTCCGACGCTGACTTCTGCGCACTGGTCGAACATGAGCTGTATCACATCGCTCAGGCGACCGATCAGTACGGCGCACCCAAGTTCACCCAGGAAGGATTGCCCAAGCTTGAGATGCGCGGACACGACGTTGAAGAGTTCGTCGGTGTTGTGCGTCGGTATGGGGCGAGTCCTCAAGTGCAAGAGCTGGTGGACGCTGCAAACACTCCTGCTGAGGTGGGGAAATTGAACATATCGAGGGCCTGCGGAACCTGTCTGCTCAAGTCGGCCTGAACTTCTGACAGGTTTTGACGGATGACAACCATATGGCAGCACTACGAAGCGAGGTCAAAGCCTTCATCGTTCAGGCTCTAGCCTGCTTTGATACGCCATCCCAGGTAGTCGAGTCGGTCAAGAAAGAGTTCGGCATCGAGCTCAGTCGGCAGCAGTGTGAATCCCACGACCCAACAAAATTCGCTGGCCGGGGGCTTGGGGCGAAGTGGGTCGAGTTGTTCCACGCAGCCCGCAAGAGATTCCGCGAAGAGACCACAGACATTCCGATCGCGAACCGTGCGTATCGACTTCGCACCCTGGGACGCATGGCCGAGAAGGCCGAGAGCCTGAAAAACATGGCGCTGACTGCCCAGTTGCTGGAGCAGGCAGCCAAAGAAGTGGGCGACGTTTACGTGAATCGTCGCCTCGAACCTGAAAAACCTCTGGGCTCCCAAGCGGACCAGCAGCACGCCGTTGCTGAGTACACCCTGGAGCCTGATGAGAATGTCCCCGCTACCCCGTACCTATGACCCGCCGGTAAAGCTGACGCCGAAGCAGGCGAACATTTACTGCTGGGGCTTCCAGCCTCAGGCGCGCTTCCGCGATGCGGTGTGTGGTCGCCGGTTCGGCAAGACGTTCTTGGGCAAAGCTGAGATGCGTCGAGCTGCTCGCCTGGCTGCTGAGTGGGGCGTGAGCGTCGAGGACGAGATCTGGTACGGCGCGCCGACCTTCAAGCAGGCCAAGCGCGTATTCTGGCGCCGGCTGAAGCAGGCGATCCCTGAAGCGTGGCGTGCACACCGCCCGAACGAAACGGAATGTTCGATCACGCTCAAGTCTGGCCACGTCATGCGCGTGGTAGGGCTCGACAACTACGACAACTTGCGCGGCTCCGGTCTGTTCTTCGTTCTGGTGGATGAATGGGCGGATTGCCCGTGGGAAGCATGGGAAGAAGTCCTCCGCCCGATGCTCTCGACCTGCCAATACTCGATACCGGGCATTGGCATGCGGAAGGGCGGTCATGCGCTACGCATCGGCACACCCAAGGGATTCAATCACTGCTACGACACTTTCCAAGACGGCCGGCCGGGGCATGAGCCTGATCACAAGAGCTGGCTCTACACATCGCTCGATGGCGGCAACGTTCCGGCTGAAGAGCTTGAGGCTGCCCGCCGCAAGATGGACCCTCGAACCTTTCGACAGGAATACGAGGCCAGCTTTGAGAACTACGCAGGTGTTGTCTACTACACGTTCAATCGTGAGGCGAACCGCACCAGCGAAACCATTAAGCGCGGCGAGGCCCTGCACATCGGTATGGACTTCAACGTCATGAAGATGGCGGCAGTCGTGCACGTCATTCGCGATGACCTGCCACTGGCGCTCAGTGAGTTTTCAGATGTGCGGGACACTCCTGAGATGATCGAGAAGATCAAGCTCCGCTTTCCAGACCACAGCATTGCGATCTACCCGGACGCCAGCGGCCAGAACACCAGCAGTAAGAGCGCGAGCGAATCTGACCTGTCACTGCTGAAAAAGGCTGGATTTACCGTAGTGGTGGATTCAACCAACCCCGCTGTGAAGGACCGGGTCAACGCCATGTGCGCGATGTTCGCCAATACCTACGGCGAGCATCGATATCTGGTCAACGTTGACCAGTGTCCGAAATACACGCAGTGCCTAGAGCGCCAGATTTACACGGACAAGGGCGAGCCCGATAAGAAGGCCGGCTATGACCACCTGGTGGATGCCCCTGGCTACTTCATTGCCAAGCGGTACCCGATCAAAACACGCACAGGCGGAACACGCCGAATTGGAGGCTTGGCCTGATGCCAGTGCAATCGACAAACCCCGACTACGACGCGCACATCGCCGAATGGGAAATGATGGACGACGCGCTCGAGGGTGAGTGCGCCGTGAAGCGTAACGAGCGCAACCTGCCCAAGCCGAGCGGCATGGTCGAAGCTGAGAAGCTCGACGGTGCGGGCAACAAGTACCTTTACGAGAACTACACGAACCGGGCTCAGTACGAGCATTGGGTGCGCGACTCGTTGCGCTCAATGATGGGGTTGGTTTCCCGACTGATCCCGGAGATTGAGCTGCCCACCGGCCTGAAGGGGATCGAGGACAATGCCACTTCTGACGGCTTCGGCCTGAAGCAACTGTTTTTCCGCATGGTGCGCCAGGCTATTTCACACGGCCGCGTCCCTCTGGTGGTGAACATCGATGAGCGCGGCGAGCCGTACTTCTCGACATACGCCACTCGCAACGCGATCAACTGGGACACGGCTGATCAAGGCGGTCGCCAAGACCTGGTCCTTTCGGTGTTCCGGGAATTCCGCAAGAAGGGCGGCGATCGCTACAGCCACGACTGCGACACGGTGTTTCGCGAGTTCTTCATGCAGGGCGAGACCTGTTACACCGCTGTACGGAACGAAGGTGGTGAGATCGTCGAGGAGGAGAAGCCCCTAGGCACCACTGGCACCGACAACCGACTGGTCAAAGGCCTGTCATACCTGCCGGTGATCTATTGCGGCTCGACCGACAACTCGCCGGAAGTGGACGAGGTGCCGCTGCTCACAATGGCGCGCGCCGCGCTGAAGTCCTATCAACTGAGCGCTGACTACTTCACTGCGCTACACCAGACCAGCCACCCGCAACCTTGGGTATCTGGCCTGGATGACTCGGTGGAGCTGAGCGTGACCGGGCCATCTGCTGCTTGGGATCTAGGCCCGAATGGCGAGTGCGGTTACCTGGAGTTCCAAGGTGCCGGCATTGAAGCAGTCCGCAAGGCCATGGACGACCAGAAAAACGCCGCCCTTGAAGCCGGCGCCAAGGTCATGGACGTGGGCGGCACCGAGTCGGGCGAGGCGCGCAAAACACGTCAGAACGACCAGCACGCCACGTTGCACAGCATTGTCGTCACGGTGGCAGAGGCAGTGGAGCAGGCACTGCGCTACGCCGCTGAGTGGAAGGGCTACGACCCCCAGCAGGTCAAGTTCAAGGTGAGCCCTGAATTTGTGACCCCAGTGGTCGACGCCCAGGTGCTGGCTGAGCTGCTCAAGGGTGTGATGGCTGGCACGATCAGCGCCGACACTTACTGGCAGTACCTCACCACCGGCAAGTTGCCGGATCGCCCATACGAAGACGAAGCCGACCTGATCAGCGATGAGCGCGAGTCGGCCGGCATCAACCTGGATAAAGACGATGCCATCGACAAACCTGGCGCAGGCAGACAGCCAACTGCTGGAGCAGACGACGCGCCACTCGGTGATGCTGGAGCGGCTTAAGGCCGGCGAGGTCAAGAAGTTCGAGAAGTACCTTCGCCAGATCGACACGCTTGTGCGGGTGCAGTTGACCCGCAGGGAGCTGACCACCTACAGCCGGGACCGCCTTGAGCAGTTCCTGGCTCGTGTGGACGGTAAGCTGCTGGAGATCTACAAGGCCTACGGCGACCTGGTGCAGGCCGATCTGGTCGATATCGCTCTGTACGAGTCGACCTTTGAGGCCAACAGCCTGAGCAATGCGCTGTCCATCGACGCGGTTGTGCCGACCAACACGGTTATCCGCGCGGCGGTGTTCTCCTATCCGCTTCAGGTGAAGGGCATCGACGGCGGAAAGCTGCTGAAGAGCTTCTTCAGCGGCTGGACGCGGACCGAGACGATGCGCGTCACGAACACGATCCGGCTCGGCTTCGGCCAGGGCCAGACCAACGCCGAGATCATTCAGGCGATTCGCGGAACTGCGGCGCAGAACTTCACGGACGGCATACTCGCGGTGAGCAATCGCAACGCTGCTGCTGTGGTGCAGACGGCAATCCAGCACGTGGCCACGACGGCGCGAATGGAGACGCTGAAAGCCAACAGCGACGTGGTACTCGGCTATCGCTGGGTTTCGACGCTCGACCGCAAGACCTCGCAGCAGTGCAAGGGGCTGGATGGCATGCGTTTCGACCTAGGCAAAGGACCGCTGCCGCCGACGCACATTAACTGCCGGTCAACCACGGTGCCGACAACCCGCCTTTCCGAGATGTTCGCCAAGGACGCGACGCGCGCTGCGGTAGGCGAAAACGGCGGAGCACAGGTAGATGCGAGCCTGAACTATTACGAGTGGCTGGCAACGCAGCCGGCGAGCTTTCAGGATCATGCGCTCGGGCCTGTGCGCGCCAAATTGTTTCGCGATGGGGGGCTGACGCCGGAGAAGTTCGCCAAGCTGCAGCTCGACAAGTCGTTCAAGCCGCTGACCCTTGCTCAACTCAAGGATCTTGAGCCTGACATGTTCAGCCGGGCAGGCGTTACACTCGGCGCTCAATCAGGCTGAGCACACCTATGCTTGTCATTGTCGAGGATGGAACAGTGAGACCAGACGCCAACAGCTTTGTGCCGTTGGAGAAACTGGTCTTCTACCGAAATTATTACGGCTTCCCGCTCCCTGCTACCGAGAACGAGCAAAGGGCTCTGCTGTTGCGCGCTGCCGCCACCATGAACTCCATGGAATGGAAGGGCCGCAAGGCGCGAGATACGCAGGCGTTGGCTTGGCCAAGGCGCCAGTGCAAGGTCGGAATGGAAATTCTGTCGGAAACGTTCGTCCCGTTCGAAATTGAATGGGGTCAGCTCAGGTTGGCGGTAGAGCTGTACGCTGCGGATAACGGGTTCGGCATCCCGGAGCCTGCCTTCGGCACCGAGAAAGACGGAGAGCGCGTGAGGTTGCTCCGGAGCAATCCCGGCGCAATGCTTCGGCCGCCTCCCTACGCACCGAGTAGGACGCAGTTCGCCGATTATCTAGTGATGCGTGGGTTGACGGTCATAACTTGACACGGCAGGTCTATTGCCGAAGGCCGTTAAAATGTATATAAAACCGCGCCGCTGTACCATTTCAATCAGAGGCGATCAATATGCCAGTAGAAATCGACAACACAGAAATTGACGACGAGATCGAAGAGGAAGAAGAGCACGAAGAAGAGGGGCCGGAAGAGCTTGATCCGATGGATCAGGAAGGCTGGGAACACAACATTGAACGCTTGAACGACCTCTAACGCTTCCTCATCGATTTAACCGAATCAAAGAAACCGCCCTAGTGGCGGTTTTTTATTACCAGAATTCACACCAAACCGCCCAATGGGCGGTTTTTTATTGCCTGCAAAGCGGGCCGACCAAACCCAAGGGGTGCACCAAGTGGCAGACGAAAACCAGATTGATCTTGAGGACCCGGCAGTTCAGACCGCCATTGCTGCAGCTGTAGAGGCGGCGACCCTGGGTCTCAAGAACAAAAACACCGAGCTGCTTGGCTCGCTCCGGACCACCAAAACTGAACTGGAAGGATTCAAGTCCCAGTTCGAAGGCTTGGATATCGCCGCCGTGAAAGGGCTGCTGACCAAGGTCGGCCAGGACGAAGAAACCAAGCTGATTGCCGAAGGCAAGCTGGACGAGGTCATCACCCGTCGTACTGAGCGCCTGCGCACCGATTACGACACCAAGCTTGCCGCCGAGAAAGCGCGCGCCGACAAGGCCGAGCAATTCGCTGCCAAATACAGCGACAAGGTGCTGGCCGATTCCATCCGCGCTGCTGCCATCAAGGCCGGCGCGCTCCCTGAGGCTGCGGAGGACATCATCCTGCGCGCCCGGGGCACTTTCAAACTCAGTGAAGACGGCGAGGCGATTGCCACCGACCGTGACGGCGAGGTCGTTTACGGGAAGGACGGGAAAACCCCGCTGTCGCCGCTCGAATGGGCGGAATCGCTGCGTGAAACAGCAACACACCTGTGGCCAAGGGCTCAGGGTGCCGGCCCGACCGGCGACCAAGGTGGCAAGGCCACGAAAAAATGGGGCGAGTACACGGAAACCGAGCGCGCTGCGATCGCCCGTGACAATCCCGAGCTGTTCAAGAAAATCCAGGCCACCAAAGGAACCTAATTCATGGCAACTACCCAACTGACCGACATCTTCGTCGGTGACTACTACGCCTCGCTGGAGCCGGTAAATAGCCCGGAGAAAACCGCTGTCTACGAGTCGGGCATTGTGACCCGCTCGCCCGTTCTGGACGCTATCGCTTCCGGCAGCCAAGGCACCGCCGAGATCAGCTACTGGCAGGATCTCAACGCTGATGAAGCCCCCAACATCAGCAACGATGATCCGAACGACCAGGGCGAAGTCGGCAAAGTCACTCAGGACAGCATGCGTGCTCGCGTCCTGTACCTCAACAAAGGTTATGGCGTGGCCGACCTGACCGCCGAACTCGCGAACAGCGAGCCTCAGCAGCAGATTCGCAACCGCTTCGGCACCTACTGGACTCGCCAGTGGCAGCGTTACGCTCTCGGCGCAGCGCGCGGCATCATCGCGTCGAACATCGCCAACAACGGCGGTGACATGGTGATCGACGCAGGCGCGGCCATCAGCGCGAACGCGTTTCAGGATGCCGCGTTCACCGCTGGCGATGCGGCCGATCAGTTCGGCGCGATCGGCGTGCACTCGGTGGTGATGAACCAGATGGTCAAGCAGGATCTCATCGAGTATCTGCGCGACTCCGACGGCAAAATCATCCTGGCCACCTACCTGGGCAAGCCAGTGTTCATGGACGATGGCCTGGTGTACGGCGCCGGCAAATATCTGTCGGTGTTCTTCGGCCAAGGCGCGTTCGGCTACGGCGAAGGCACGCCGAAGGTGCCGGTGGAGATCGAGCGCAAACCGGGCGGCGGTAATGGCGGCGGTGCTGAGGTGCTGTGGGAACGGAAGACCTACATTCTCCAGCCTGCCGGCTTCAGCTGGAAAGGCTCCGAAGCTCAGAACCTCAGCCCGACCGCGACCCAGTATGCCGCTGCTGCGAACTGGGAGCGCGTGTTCAGCCGCAAGCAGGTCCCATTCGCCGCCGTCATCAGCGGTACCACAACGCCGTAATCCGGCCTCCACTTACCCTGGCGCCAGCAAGGGCGCCGGGCTGCATTTGAGGTGACTCATGAAAGTTATCTACACGGACAAACCGGGCAAAGAGCGCGGCGTGTGCTACCGCCTGCTGAGCGAATTCTTCGGCGTCATTGGCACTGCCACTGAGGTGGTCATCGAGGGTGATGCGCCTGAAATTTACGATGCATACGAAGCGGCGGGCATCAAAGTTTCGGACGGCAAGGAGACAGAAAATGCCGAAACCGACCCTCTGAAAATGAAGGTCCCCGAGCTGAAAGATTGGCTGACGGCGAAGGGCATCGCCTTTGACCCAGCCGCCAAGAAAGAAGACCTGCAGGCCCTGGTGCCAGCGCAATAAGGACAAGCACATGACCGACTTCATCACCGTTGCCGATGTTGACGCTTCGCTGGGTCCTGGCTGGGCCGGCGCCGGTGATCCGGTCCTTGCTGTGACCATGGCCAACGCCTGGCTCACGGCCAAGATCAAGCGGGTTGTTCCAGATCCGGTTCCGATCGAGATCAAAACAGCCGGCGCCCAGGTCGCCAAAGAGGCGGCGGAGGGCAAGTTGTACGCGGCAACTCAGAAGGAAGTGCAGAGCAAGACGGTTTCGGCTCAGTCCGGCACGTCTGTGAGCAAGACCTACCTGGCCGGATCTACTGATCAATCGGCGGGTGTGAACTTCGCTCTGGCGCTCCTGGAGCCTTGGATCAAGCGTTCCGGCGTGATGTTGCTGAAAAGGATCTGATGATGGGCATGCGCGAAGAGATTCAGGCTGAAATGGCTGAGGCGTTCGATGACCCCGACGGCTTGGCCGACGCGGTAAAGCCAGTGGAGGGCGTACGCAAGGTTGCGGGCGAGTATGACCCTGACCTGGGTGGCGAGACGCCGGAGACCACCATCACTTACATGGGGCGCGGCGTTTTGGGTAGCTACCTGTCCAACGAAATCGATGGGTCTCTCATCCAGACCACCGACAAGAAGCTACTGGTGCTGCAAAACGAGCTGTTCGTTTCGGAGGCGGGCTCGCCAACAGCTGCACCCGCCGAGCCCGCCATCGGCGATATCGTCAACGGGTTGCGGGTGATGAACGTGTCTGCGGACCCTGCTGATGCAACGTGGACGGCGCAACTGAGGAAATGACATGGCCGCTCAATCCGGCAGCTTCGCCCTGAGCCTGGCCAAGTTCGCCGCTCAGACCGGCGAAGCCATCGACGCCAGTGTGCGCGAGATAATCATCGAGGTCGGTAGCAGCCTGATCCGCATGTCTCCCGTGGGCAACCCGGAGATCTGGGCGCAGAACGCAGTTGCCTCCGAGTACAACAAGGCTGTCGACGAACACAACACTGCGCTGCGCAGCGACCCAGCGAACCTGACCAAGGGTGGCAGGCTCAAGAAAGGCCGCAAGCTCAACGACGGCATGGACGTCAAGGCGCCAGAAGGCTACGTCGGCGGCCGGTTCCGTGCGAACTGGCACATCTCACTCGGCGTAGTCGAAAGCGTCACCTTTGACGAGATAGACCCGAGCGGCGCCGAAACCACCGCCGCGCTGGTCGCCGCAATGAGTGACTTCACCGCCGGCCAGATGGCTTACATCATCAACAATTTGCCCTATGCGATTCCGCTGGAGTTCGGCCATTCAACCCAGGCCCCCGGCGGTATGGTTCGGGTAACCGTGGCTCGCTTCCAGCAAATCGTGTTGGAGGCCATCAGGAACAACCAGGTATGAGTCATGCAATCATCGCCTCGATCTACGAGGCAAAGCTGATCGCCTGGAACGCTGCCAGGTCGGAAAAGCTCAAGATCGTTTTTGAGAACATGGCGTATACGCCCGCAGCGGGCGAGACTTACCTACGGGCATTCACCATTCCGGGCGACACGGCCAGCAACACGCTCAGCGGTGATCACCGGCTGTATACCGGTGTGTTTCAGGTAAGCATCATTTCCCCGGCCGGTACTGGCAAAGCGACAACCAATCCCATTGCCGCCGAGATCATCGCGTTATTTCCCCTTTATGTGCGCGCTGTGAAAAATGGTTTTGTAGTCACACCTATGACCCCTGTAGATGTCGGCCCAGGTATCACAGGCGATTCAACCTATACCGTCCCGCTGTCGTTCTCATATCGGTCCGACACCA
The DNA here is from genome assembly GCF_041956865.1 of Pseudomonas sp. LW8. Taxonomy (NCBI): domain Bacteria; kingdom Pseudomonadati; phylum Pseudomonadota; class Gammaproteobacteria; order Pseudomonadales; family Pseudomonadaceae; genus Pseudomonas; species Pseudomonas sp. LW8. The sequence goes on from NZ_CP168138.1 coordinate 2,545,476, forward strand.
CGCCATAACGCGCCCGTTGGGCGAATCCTGAACCCGCCACCGAGCGGGTTTTGTCATTTCTGCAAAGAGGAAAACCCATGAGCGTCAAAATCCCCAACGGCACCACATTCGAAATCGCCGCCACTCTGAGCGCGCCGAAAGCATTCACTGCGATCAGCAACGCCAAACCAGCAGTGCTTACTGCAGCGGCCCACGGCCTGACCGATGGCGACGTGATCGTGATCGATTCTGCCTGGGCAAAGTTGAATGGCCGCCCGGCTCGCGTTATCGATTCGGATACTGGCGAATTCTCCGCCGAGGGCGTGGACACCACCAGCGTGAAAAGCTACCCGGTTGGCTCTGGCGCGGGGACTATTCGCGAGGCGACCGGCTGGACGCAAATCGCTCAGATCACCGAGCCAACTGCGAACGGTGGTGAGCAACAGTTTCTGACCTACGGCTTCCTCGAAGACGATGATGACCGCCAACTCCCAACCAACAAGTCTGCCAGCAGCATGACGCTGCCGGTGGCTGACGACCCAGCGCAGGCCTATGTCTCGATTGTCGAAACGGCTGACGAAGACAAGGAGCCGCGCCTCATTCGCGCAAACCTGCCCGGCGGCGCGACGATTTACTACTACGCGTACGTGTCGATCACCGCGACCCCGACACTGAGCCGAAACAACATCATGACGCGGACTATCACTCTGTCGTTCGCATCTCGTCCAACTCGCTACAACGCCTAAGGGGGTCCAATGGCAAAGTTTTCCATCGCGCCGAAACCGACCTTCACGGTCGACGTGGCAATCCCGCAAGTCGGCGAAAAGCCGGTCATGGTGCCGTTTACCTTTAAGTATCGTGATCGAACCGCGCTTGCCGAGTTGTTCGACTCCTGGAAGGCCAAGGCAGAGGCTATCGGCGAACGTTTCAAAGGCACAGAGCCGACGCTTGCCGAAATCACTGCTGCGGAAGTCGAACAGGGCGTCGATCAGATCAAAGATCTGGTTGTGTCATGGGGGTTCGGCGACAAGCTCAACGATGAATCGATAACGGCGCTGGTGAAAAGCTGCATCGGCGTTTCAGATGCCGTCGTGAAAGCCTATAGCGAGGCCTTCGGCAAGGCCCGTTTGGGAAACTAACCGCCGCTGCCCGTGCGCTTTACGAGGTTGAGAGTGATGCCGAGCAGATGGCGATGTTCGGCTTTTCTCCTGACGACTACGACGAAACCTTCGAAGTCTGGCCGGACAACTGGAAATCATTCCTTGTTATGGACTCGATGTGGACCCAGTGGCGCACTGGTGCATGCGGCGCAACCGGTCTCGATTACGGCGTTCTCACTGACGTGATGAAGCTTCTCGGTATTCCTGACGAGGAACGTTCACGCGTGTTCCAAGACATTCGCGTCATGGAATCGGAGGCGATCGCAGTCATGGCTGCGGCCCGCGACAACAGCCCGTAGAAACGGGCATTTATTCAAGGTGAGTCGATGAACATTGCAGAGCTCGGCGTCAAGATCGACTCGGCCGATGCGATTCAGGCTAAAACCAGTCTGGATGAAATGGCGAAGGCCGGCGGCCGTGCAGAGCAGTCCGCCGTTTCGTTGATGAACGAAATGCAGGCGCTGGAGAAATCGCTATCTACCAACGCCAAGACCACTCAGGAGATCGCAAAGCAGCGGGAAGCACTGGCAAAGCTGACAAAAACCGGCGCCTATGGCGAGGCTGAGGCAGCGAAGATATCAGCGCAGCTCGACAAGCAGCAGGTGGCGCTGGCCAAGTCGGCCATGGATGAGCAAAAGGCTCTGAACAGCCTGCTGGGCGCAATTGACCCGGCCCGCGCTGCGCTGTCCAAACTGGACACGCAGGTTGAGCAACTCGGCAAGCATTTAGACGCCGGTCGCATCAGCCAGGACCAATACAACTCAGCGCTGAGTAAGATCGACAAGGACTACGACAAGCTCGAAAAAACCACCACCGGCTTCGACAAACTTCGCCTCGGCACCCGCCAGGCCCAAGAGAACGTCGTGCAGCTGGGTAATGCCCTGTCATCTGGAGACTGGGGAAGTGGGGTTCGCGCCGTTGCTCAGCTGGGAGCCGGGGCCGGCGCCGGTGCTGCTGGCTTGCTCGCTATTCTCGCGCCACTCGCACTGGCTACAGCAGCTGTTGGCGCGCTGGCCGCCGCCTATTACAAGGGCAGCGAAGAACAGGACGCCTATAGCAAATCCTTGATCCTCACCGGCAACTACGCAGGTGTGAGTGCCGGTCAGTTGGGCGAAATGGCTCGTCAGGTGAGTGCCACTGTAGGCACTACCGGTCAAGCGGCGGAAGTGCTCGCGCTGCTGGCGGGAAACGGAAAAATTGCGGGAGAGAGTTTTGCCGGGATCACCCAGGCTGCTGTGTCAATGCAGGAGGCTACCGGCAAGGCAGTCAGCGAGACGGTTACCGAATTTGCCAAGCTCGCCGATGACCCGGTAAAAGCGTCCGCCGCGCTCAATGAGCAGTACCACTATCTGACCGCTTCGGTTTATTCGCAGATTGCAGCGCTGGAACAGCAAGGCGACCACGCTGGCGCGGTAAAGCTTGCGACTGAGCAGTACGCCGATGCGATCAACGAGCGCACGCCGCGCATTCTGGAGAACCTGAGCTTTTGGGAGAAGGGATATAACGCGGTTGCGCGCGCGGCAGACAATCTGAAGAACATCGGCCGTCCCGATATCGACGCTGATATTGAGCAGGCCCGGCGCAATCTCGCTTCCGCACAAAAGGGCGACGTCGGGGCGTTTCAAAACCAGAAGGAGATGGTCGAGCTCTACTCCAATCAGCTGAACATGCTGGAGGACCAGAAGGCAGCCCAGGCCGATATCGCAAAATGGGAAGGCGAGCAGGCGAAAGCGCAGGGCGATGCAGTGTCGTCGATGTTGAAGATCGACGCGTTGGCCAAGTCCTCTTGGACGAACGAGCAGAAGCGCACCGAGGCTATAAAGGAGTACAGGCGCCAACTCGATGACATACGCAAGGTCGCTCCGAACGATCCGCGCCTGAGCCAGGCAGCTATCGACAAGAACATTGCGAACATCAACGACAAGTTCAAGGATCCAAAAACACCAGCCGGTAGCGTCGACACTACAGGCTTCAATAACGCGAAAAACGCTTTGGCCGAGACACTGGCCTACTACAAAAGTGCTGACAAGGAACTTGAGGCGTCTCAGCGCGCCGGTGTCATCTCCCAAGCAGATTACACCGAGCAGCGCGTGAGCCTACTCAACCAGCAGGCCAACGAAGTTTCCCTAAGCTACCAGGCTGAAATTGATGCCCTCGAAGCGGTCAAGGCAAAGAAGGGCACGAACAGCGCTCAGATCATTCAGATTGACCAGAAAATTGCCGACGCCCGCAGCGCCATGGTTAAGGCGCAGCAGGACAGCGACAGCGAGCTGGCCCTGATCGCGACCAACGAAGAGGGCCGTCTTCGTAAGCAAACTCTGGCGGTCAACTCTTACACGAGTGCTTTGCAACAGCAGGTCGACACCCTTCGTCAGCAGGGGCTGCGGGCCGCGTCCGGCCTCGGACAGGGAGACCGGCAGCGCGGACTGACCGAGCAGCAGAACGGAATCGACGACCGATTCAATCAGCAGCGTCTGGAGTTGGCCAACCAGTACGGCGATGGCTCACGCGGTATGAGCCTCGAGGAGTACACCCAGAAGCTCGCCGCGCTGAAAGCCACGCAGCAAGATCTGCACGACACGGTGCAGGCGAACTACGACGACATGACAGCCGCCCAAGGCAGTTGGAGTGCCGGTGCTTCCTCAGCTTGGCAGAACTACTTGGAATCAGCCCGTGATGTCGCGGGACAGACGAAAAGCCTGTTCACCAATGCCTTCAGTTCCATGGAAGACGCAGTCGTCAACTTCGCCATGACCGGGAAGCTGTCGTTCGCTGACTTCACCAAGTCGATTCTGGCGGACATGGCGCGGATTGCTACCCGGCAGGCCAGTTCGACGCTGCTGAGCAGTCTGGTTGGTGCGGCCACCAGTTACTTCACTGGCGGAGGTGGTGGTAACGGGCTGGCGGCTGGATCTGCCGGTGCGACATCTTCGAATCTGGGCGCTTCTTCGGCAGGGTACTCCGGCAGCTACGTTCCTCAGGCGCTCGGCGGTGCCTGGTCGTCGGGTGTGCAGATGTTCGCCAATGGAGCAGCGTTCACCAATTCCGTCGTGAGCAAGCCGACAGCGTTCGGGATGGCTGGAGGGCAGACGGGCGTCATGGGCGAGGCAGGGCCGGAGGCGATCATGCCACTGACCCGTACTGCCGGCGGTCAACTTGGCGTTCGGGCAATTGGCGGCGGTGGGAGTGGGGGCGGCAACGTTTACAACTTCCCCGTCGCGGTATCGGTGCAAACCCAAGGCGCTGGCGGCGCGGCCAGCACGGAAGACACCTCGCAGCTTGGCAAGGGCATTCAGCAAGCGGCGAAAGCCGAAGCTGAAACCGCCATCGCGCGAGCGCTGCAGCCCGGCGGCTCAATCTGGAAACTCACCAACGGGAGGGCCTGATGGCCATCGAGAAGTTCATCTGGCCGACCCAGCACGGCGACTCGCCAGAGATTTCCTATCGGGTGCGCACCTCGCAGTTTGGCGGCGGCTACAAACAGGAAGTTGGCGACGGGCCGAACAACAAGGAAGACGCGTATCCGGTCACCTACAGCGGCCCTCAAGCCAAGGTGCTGGAGATCATGGCGTTCCTTGATCGGCACGCGGGCGCGAAAGCCTTCCTTTGGACCACGCCCTTGGGCCAGCTTGGCCTGTTCACCTGCAAGAACCCCGTGCCCACTCCGGTGGGCGGCGGCGTTTTCAAACTCACCGCCACGTTCGAGCGTGCATTCCATCCATAAGGGGCAAACATGCCGCTGATCAGTGACATCCAGGTGCTTGAGCCTGGCAGCGAAGTGCTGCTCTTTGAATTGGACGGCACGGACTATGGCGCGGACGTTCTGCGCTTCCACGGGCACGCTATACCGCACACGCCGGCAGAGTTGATTGCCGCCGGCGCTGGTGCTGACCAGCTGCCGGCGAAGGCGATCTACTGGCAGGGCAACGAATACAGCGCCTGGCCGATGCAGATCGACGGTATCGAGGCGAACGGCGACGGCACGGCGGTCCGGCCGACATTGTCGGTGGGCAACGTCAACGGGCGCATCACCGCGCTCTGTCTGGCTTTCGAGGATCTGCTCGAGTTCAAGCTGACGATGCGGCACACGCTCGGCTCCTACCTCGACGCGGCGAACTTCCCGGCCGGCAACCCAACTGCCGATCCTACCCAAGAGACGATCGAGGTCTGGTACATCGACCAGAAGACGAACGAGGACGGGGAGACCGTCAGCTGGGAACTGGCCAGCCCGGGCGACGTCGGCAATGAATCAATCGGCCGGCAGGCCACGACGCTTTGCCATTGGTGCCTCACCGGCGGATATCGCGGGCCGAACTGCGGTTACACCGGGCCGTACGTCACGAGGGATGGCGTCATCACCGATAACCCTGAACTGGACCAATGTGACGCCACGCTAGGCAAAGGCTGCATCCCACGCTTCGGCGAGGGTAACCCGCTGCCGTTCGGTGGCTTCCCGGCCGTTTCCCTGATCGCACGGAGCTGACATGCGAAAGCACATCTTGAACGCGATCCAGGCGCACGCAGCGGCCGAGTACCCGAAAGAGTGCTGCGGTCTGCTGCTGGCGATCGGACGCAGGCAGCAATACTTCCCCTGCATCAATGTCTCGACGGAGCCGAATGAAGAGTTCCGAATCGACCCCGAGCAGTACGCCGCGGCCGAAGACGAAGGCGAAGTAATCGGCATAATTCATTCGCATCCGGACGCAACCAGCAGGCCGTCACCGCGCGACCTCGCCATGTGCGAAGCGACCGCTATGCCTTGGCATATCCTGAGCTGGCCGGAAGGAGATCTGCGCACCATTGTGCCGACCGGCGAGGTGCCGCTGTTGAAACGGCCATTTGTGCACGGCGCCTGGGACTGCTGGCAGGTCTGCGCCGATTGGTACAAGCGCGAGTGGGGCTTGGAGTTCGAGCCCTTCAAGCGCGCCGATGGCTGGTGGGAAAGCAATGAAAACACCAGTCTGTACGAGGCGAACTACGAGGCCGCCGGCTTTTACCGTGTCGACCAGCCGCAGCGCGGCGACATGATCGTGATGGAAGTGGGGCGCACGGTTTATCCGAACCATGCTGGGATCTTTCTCGGCACCGAACCGGCGCTGCCTGGCGAGGATGGCGCCACGTTCGGCCCCGGCCCGTTCCTACTGCACCACCTGTACGGCAGGCCGTCAGAGGTCATCGTTTTTGGTGGTCCGTGGCTTGATCGCACACGCCTTATTCTCAGGCACAAAGACGCTAACGAATCGCGTAATACTGAGTATTTCAGACGGTGTTAATTTTATTGGCTGCTTTGGCGCTGCTTGTTAATGGTGGTAAATTACTCTGATCAATTTAAGGATATGAATATGCAGGAACTAGGGCTGGGGATAGTTTTTCTCTTCTTGATAATGGCAACTTACTTTTTGCCCTCGTTCAATGCTTTCAGTCGAAAGCACCCGGACAGATGGCCTATTTTCATGCTAGACCTTTTTCTCGGCTGGACCATCGTTGGATGGGTTGTCTCTCTCGTTTGGTCCGTCTCCCAAATAACGTCTCCTGAAATGACCCGCGTTCCGTCTCAATCTCAGCCTGAAGCCGATAAGTACCAGAAGCTTGAGAGAATCGGTAGCCTGAAGGAAAAGGGCCTCCTCACGGAAAGTGAGTTTGAGGCTGAAAAAGCCAAACTTCTGCAAAGCTAAAAAACTCGATCCATTTGTTATCTTCGGCGAGTTAGATAGCGGGGAATAAACATGCGAATTGCGATAGGAGCGCTGGCGGTAGTGCTGTTGGCGGGGTGTGTATCGCCCGGAGATCTGCAGAAAAATGACCCGAGCTTCAAGGCAACAACTGCAAAAGATCCAAAGCGCTTTGCGCTGTGCGTTTTTCCGAAATGGCAGGACGCCAGAAGTGATGCCTCAATGTCCGAGTCAGAAAACGGATACAGATTGCTGGTCGCGAGCAACAATATGACCGACGAGCTGCTGGATATACGCAAAGCACCGAAGGGCAGTACCGTAACGCTGTATCAGCGCATGGCATGGTCGCCGGGCAATGGCCGCGGAGATATGAAGCAGGCGATAAAAGATTGCCTTTGAACACCCAAAAAACAGCCGCCGAAAGGCGGTTTTTTATGTCTGGAGAAAACCGTGACAGCAACTGCAGATTGCCGGCCAATGATGACGACCATTCTTCTATCGGGTCCGCTGATTAAACTGTTCGGCCGAGTTCACTACCGCGAACTGGGCAGTCGTTCCGTAGGGGAGGCGTTCAAGGCGCTGAAGTGCACGCTGGAGGGGTTCGACGCAGCGATCAAAGACTTGGAGCGGCGCGGTCTGCGCTTCGCCATTTTCCGGAACAGAAAGAACGTGCCTGAGAAGGATTTCGCGCTGGGCGGCGCTCAGGAAATCCGCATCGTGCCGGTGGTTGGCGGCAGCAAGCGTGCTGGCCTGCTTCAAACGATCATCGGCGCAGTCCTGATTGCTGCATCGTTCATTCCGGGGTTTCAGGCTTTGGCCCCGGTGGGCATTGCACTCGTTGCCGGCGGTGTCATCCAAATGCTCAGTCCGCAGGCATCGGGCCTAAAGCAGAGCGCTTCCCCCGAAAACTCCCCGTCCTACGCCTTCGGCAGCGCCAAGAACACCACTGCCAGCGGCAGCCCGGTACCGATCTGCATCGGCGAACGCCGGTGGGGCGGCATGATCATCTCGGCCTCGATCCTGGCTGAAGACAAAGTGTAATCAGGACAGCAGCACACCGACCGCCCGCGAGGCGGTTTTTTTATGCCTGGAGGAAAGCATGGGCGCAGCAGCACAGATCGATATCCACGGCGAAAAGGGCGGCAGCAGCAAGCCGAAGTCGCCGACCGAAGCCAGCGACAGCCTGCGCTCGACCAACCTGGCCAAGCTGCTGATCGCCGTGGGCGAGGGTGAGTTCGACAGCGTCCCGACCGATTACGATATTTACCTGGACAACACGCCGATCCGCGATGCCAGCGGCAACTACAACTTCCCGAACGTGAAGTGGGACTGGCGCCCGGGCTCGGTGGATCAGACCTACATCCCGGGCATTCCGTCTGTGGAGAACGAGACGTCGCTGAACATTGAATTGCGTAGCGATTCGCCGTGGGTGCGCTCGATCACCAACACCCAGCTTTCCGCCGTGCGCATGCGGTTGGCCTGGCCGGCGCTGCAACGCTCGGATGATCAGGGCAACGTCGGCGGCTACCGCATCGAGTACGCAATCGATGTCGCCACCGATGGCGGCGCCTATCAGCAGGTACTGGTGGACGCTGTCGACGGCAAGACCACCACGCGCTACGAGCGCTCGCGCCGCATCGATCTGCCGGACGCCACCACCGGGTGGCAGATCCGCGTGCGCCGCCTGACGCCGAACCAGAACACCAACAAGATCGCCGACACCATGCTGGTGGCCGGATATACCGAAGTCATCGACGCCAAGCTGCGCTACCCGAATACCGCGTTGCTCTACATCGAGTTCGACGCCGAGCAGTTCACCAACATTCCGGCCGTGACCGTGAAGTGCAAGGCCCGCCGCTGGATGGTGCCGAGCAACTACGACCCTATCCTGCGCACCTACACCGGGACATGGGACGGCTCGATGAAATCGGCCTGGACCAATAACCCGGCGTGGATCACCTACGGCATCTGCACCGAAGACAGGTTCGGCCTGGGCAAGCGCATCAAGCCGTTCATGGTCGATAAGTGGGAGCTGTACCGCATCGCCCAGTATTGCGATCAGTTGGTGCCGAACGGACTGGGCGGCCAGGAACCGCGCTTTCTCTGCGACATGAACCTGCAGGGCAAAGCGGATGCCTGGTCGCTGCTGCGCGACATTTCGGCAATTTACCGGGGCATGACGTACTGGGCTCAGGGTCAACTGGTGATGCAGGCTGACATGCCGCGCGCGCAGGACTTCGACTATGTGTTCACCCGGTCGAACGTGATCGACGGTAAGTTCTCCTACGGCAGTGCCTCTGCGAAGACGCGGTACACCCGGGCGCTGGTCAGCTACGACAACCCGGCGAACAACTACGACACCGACGTCATTCCCTTCGCTGACCTTGATCTTCAACGCCGCTATGGCGATCGTCCGACCGAGCTGAGCGCCATTGGCTGCACTCGTGCCTCCGAGGCCCAGCGCCGTGGCAAGTGGGCGATCCTCAGCAACAACCAAGACCGCACGGTTTCGTTCAAGACTGGCATGGAGGGTGTAATCCCGCTGCCCGGTCACATCATCCCGGTGGCTGATTCTCTGCTGGCTGGCCGTGAAGTTGGCGGCCGGATCTCGGCGGTGGCGGGGCGGGTTATCACGCTCGATCGCGACACCCAAGCCAAGGCCGGCGACCGGCTGATTATCAACCTCCCGGGCGGCCGCGCCGAAGGCCGCACAGTGCAGAGCGTCAGCGGCCGCGCCGTGACCGTCACGGTCGCCTACAGCGAGCCGCCGGTTGCGCAGTTGCAATGGGCGCTCGACGCCGGTGACTTGGCAATCCCGCTGTATCGCGTACTGCGCACCAAGCGCACCACCGAAGGCGACTACGAAATCAGCGCGCTCCAGTTCGAGCCGAGCAAATTCGCTTTCATCGACACCGGTGCACGCTTGGAAGAACGCCCGATCAGCGTGATTCCAATCACCGTTGTTCCGGCGCCTGCGAGTGTTTCGCTCTCGTCGACTTCATCGGTTGTGCAGGGGCTGGCCGTGGCTACCATGACCATCACTTGGCCGGCCGTGGATGGCGCGGTCGGCTACGACGTCGAATGGCGCAAGGACAGCGGCAACTGGATCAAGCTACAGCGCACCGGCATGACCAACGTGGACGTCGTCGGCATCTACGCTGGCGCATATGTGGCACGGGTGCGCGCGGTGAGCGCGTTCGATATCACGTCGCCGTGGCGCAACTCAATCCTGACCAACCTCAGCGGAAAGCAGGGGCTTCCGCCGGCGCTGGCGTTCCTTACCGCAACACCGTTGCTGTTCGGCATCTATCTCAAGTGGGGTTTCCCTGCTGGCGCCGAGGACAGCCAGCGCACTGAGATCTGGTACGGGCCGACGACCGATCTTGAGGCCGCGACCAAGCTGACAGACCTGGCCTATCCGCAGAGCGATTTCTCCATGCTCGGCCTGCGCGCGGGCGTGACCTTCTACTTCTGGGGCCGCATCGTCGACAAGATCGGCAACATCGGGCCGTGGTATCCGATTGGGCTTGGCGTGCAGGGGCAATCCAGTTCGGATGCCGCCGCCATTCTGGAAATGATCGCCGGCCAGATTACGGAAACGGAGCTCGGTCAGGATCTGCGAGACGAGATCGACAAGATCCCAGGCTTGCAGGCGCAGATCGACGCGCTCGACGGCCTGAAAGGCTACGACCCGGAAGCCACCTACGAAGAGTACGACCTGGTGGTGCAGGGCAAGCGGATCTACCAAGCCAATGGCCCGGTACCGGTCGGAACTCCTCCGCCGAACCCGCTCTACTGGCTCGATGTTGGGCAGGCTGTGGAAACGGCGAACGGCCTTGCGCAGCAGGTCGCGACCAACACCGCCGAGATCATCGAACTCGACGGAGAGGTGACGGCTCAAGCTACGGCCTTCGAAGCCCTTCGCGCCTCATATCGCGACGATGACGGTGCTGGCGATCTCGCGGACGCGATAAAAAGTTATACCAACACGGCGGCGATCGCGTCCGAATCGAAGGTTCGAGCCTCTCAAAACGAGGCAATGGCAAGGCGTGTGACGACCTTCGACGCCAAAATCGCAGAGAACGCGGCGAATATCACTGAGCTTGAAGAGGTGGTGACCACCAACGAATCGGCGACAGCGACGAAGATCGAGCAGTTGAATGTGTCGGTGGGGGATAACTCGGCGGCCATTCAGCAGACATCGACGGCATACGCGGATACGGCCGGCAAGCTGAGCACGATGTGGTCGGTGAAGATGCAGGTCACGGCGAATGGGCAGTACGTCGCCGCCGGCATCGGCCTCGGCATCGAGAACACCGGTGCCGGGCTGCAAAGTCAGTTCTTGGTAAGCGCTGACCGCTTCGCCATCGTCAACACCATTGCCGGCGGCGCGATCGCGGTGCCGTTTGCGGTGCAGGGCGGGCAGGTGTTCATGAACTCGGCGTTCATCCAGGACGCTTCGATCGGGAACGCCAAGATCGGCTTCTTCATCCAGTCGGATAATTACATCGCCGGCGTCCAAGGCTGGCGCATCGACAAGGCTGGCAACTTCGAGTTGAACAGCCCGCTGGGCGGTGGCGCTCGCCAAGTCATCAACAACAACGGCGGCAAAGTGTTCGACGAGAACGGCGTGAAGCGCTATCAGTGGGGGAACTTGAACGCATGAGCTTCGGCATAAGGATATGGGGCGCCGATGGGGCGCTCCAGCTGGACGAGAACTCATTCACTATTCGCGTCGTGCTTTCAGTGCAAGTGACCTTCGCGCTTGGAGCCAGCAAAGGAACGCAGGATTTCGCCGTTCCCGGCGTAGGCCCTGGCAACGGAACGGCGATCGTGATCCCGATCGGCACCTATTCGCAGAACCAGATGCAGTTCGAAACCGAGATGCTCGACGGAGTCGTCCGCGTCTACAACTACACCCGGACTTACGCGGCGAGTACCACGTCTTCCGGAACCATGCGCTTGATAGTAATGAGGTGGAGCTGATGAGCTACGGCGTTCAGTTCACAAACAACAATAACGTCGTCACTTTGGATTCAGAGTATGCACGGCTGATGGTCATTGCTTCAGGGCGATATGCACCAAACCAAGAGTCTGGGCTTGGCTCGGTTACCACGTTTGCACGCCCCGTCACCTCGCAAGAGCCTCCGCTCGTATTCGTGCGACCTGACACTATCAACGGGGTAGCAGGACTTTGCCGGATGAGCCTTCTCGGCTCTGCGGGTAACTGGACTGGCTTTTATGTCAGGGCGTACGACGTCAGCGTTGCCGGCCTGAATGGGCGTTATTTCGTCGCCGCCTTTGGTGCCCAGCCTGTTGCTCAATACGGGATGCGTTTGTGGGACGGCGCCGGAAAGCTGCTATTTGACTCCGGCACTCCGAACGCAACGTTTACTCGCGCGTTTCAGAGCTGGACGTATGTTCGCTATGACACCACCCCTCAGGGCCTGACGCGAATCTTCTACAGCGTTCCGTTCAACTTCCCTGAGAACGAGTACATGTTGGTGAACACATTCGGCATGCCGATGACTTCCGGAAGCGGTATCCCTCGCGATCTTTATTGCTGGTGGGATTTCCCAAACAACACGCTCTACGCCATCACCATTGCGGCATCGAACCCCTTCGCTTTCTTCCTGCCGGCCGTGTTCGCCAAACAAGCCGCATAACTCTTTTATAGGATGCACCCATGCCCTGGTACAAAACGGGAACGGTCTCTGTCACCCAAAATTCCAATGCGGTGATCGGCACAGGCACTGCATTTATCGCAAACAGCCGGGTAGGCGACGGGTTTCGCGGGCCTGACGGTCGCTGGTACGAAGTGACCAACATTGCCAGCAATACTGCATTGTCGATCTCGCCGAACTACGAAGGTCCGACAGCGACTGGCGGGCTCTACGCAATCATGCCGGTGCAGGGCTACCAGAAGGATCTTTCCGACCAGGTGCGGGTGATCCTCAACAACTACGGCGATAAGCTGGCGGCGCTGGGCACCACAGGCAACTACGAGATATTGCCGCTGGAGAAGGGTGGGACTGGGGGCAGCAATCCGGGAGAAGCACTTACGGGGTTCGGCTTCTCGGATTTCATGAAAACGATGGTTGATGACGTCAATGAATCAGCAGCAAGGGGTACGCTTATTGCCGCCAAGAGCGGGGCGAATTCAGATATCACAGAAATCAACGGGCTGACCAAGCCCCTCAGTGCCGTTCAAGGTGGTGCAGCGCCTTGCTTCATTGAGGGGCTGTACCTCACCTGGCTAAGCGCCACGTCCATTTCGCTTGGCACCGGCGCCGCATCCATCCCGGGCACCGGCAAGATAATCCAAGTATCCAGCTCGATTATAGTTTCTGGTTTGTCACTCGCTGCGAACGCTTGGTATTACGTGTATCTATATGACAATGCAGGCGTGCCGGCGGTGGAGGTCGTCACAACGCAGCCGTCCGCGACTTATTTTGGCATCGCCCGTACAAAAACTGCCGATCAATCCAGGCGCTACATAGGCGCAATAAAAACCAATGCTTCGGGTCAAGTATTGCAGTTTCAGCATGAACCGACCGGTTTTATCTATTGGATTGCCGCCACCAATGGAGCGCCCTTTCGTGTCCTGAACGGCGGAGTGCAGACTGCCCCGGTAGCGTTTTCTTTGGGTCCCGTCGTCCCCCCCGTGAGCTTCACCGCGCTCATCAACGTCAGCCCAAGCACAACGCCGGCCCTGCTTTATCACGCTTCAGCATTAGGTCAGATGATCCGGCAACAGACAGCGACGGCGGTATTGGGTGGCTTGCCATTCCCGCTCGATGCAACCCAGCGCATGGGTTACGCCGTTCTTAGCGGCGGATCCGTGATTATTGATGTTTGTGGATTTTTGAATGAAAGGTGATCGCATGTGGGCAGTTAAGTCTGATGGCTCTTGGCGGTGTGTGGATTCGTCCATCCCGGTTGAGCCGGGCGAATCTGTTTTTGAAGAAATACCCGAATGGGCATTTAGAGCCGCTGAGCAAAAACTTGAATCGCAGGAGGCGGAGAGGGTTGGTGCGGTTTGGCGTGATGAGGAGCTTTCCATAATCGCTGACCAACTCATGGCTATTGAAGAGAGTGAGGCAGGAGTAGAAGTCGCGGATCTCCTGCCTGGTTCAAGGTTTTCTTGGCTTAGCTATCGGTCGGCAGTGCGCAAATGGGCTGGCGCCGTGGAGCGCAAACCTGACCGCCCAGTTTGATTGTTGCAACAAATACCTCAGCCTCCTGCTAAAATGTCATTTTCGGTACGTTCGGTCGACATGAATAATAAGCACATGCCAGCCCTTGACGGGCTTCGAGGGATTGCGGCTCTTATAGTGGTTGTCAGTCACTACAGCAACGAAACAAATCTATGGGGTGGTTCCCTTGGGTCAGGTGCTGGCCAAGCAGGCGTCATATTATTTTTCATTCTATCGGGCTTCCTGATAACCAAGCTTCATATTGATCAGCAGTTCAATTTAACAAACTGCGGAACGTACGCTATCCGAAGAATTGCCAGGGTCTACCCTTACTTTGTGATTGTCGCTGCGCTTCCAGCCTTCTTAGTTTGGGTTGGCTTTCCAGGCAAGATAGGAATGGTTGAAATCGATTCGTTTCCTAAATATTTACGACAGATTCTTCTAGTAGAGCGAGGCGCTAACGTATTTTGGACTATTCAGGTTGAGATATTATTCTATGCAAGCTTTATCGGTATTTGGATTTTTGCTAGAGCGGTAAGAAACTCGATAATCGTTTTTGTGATGGTTGCCCTTGTCATGGTTTGTAGCCTATTACTCAAGCCTAAGACAGGGTTTCTGTTCTTCGACTCAGCGCACATCTTTTTGATTGGCGTTCTTTCAGCGATTGCTTACAAATGGATGCCGAATAGACTTACTGGCTTAGCATGGTCTGTTGCAGGCTTGTCTCTGCTTTTGTCTGTACCTTTGACGTTTCCGGTGATTTATAAGTCATTGACTGGGGTTGAGATTGATCCATGGCTTAGTATTCTTGTTCTAGCACAGTTAGCTGCGCTCTTTAATCTCTCTCTAAGAGGGTCAGGTCTATTGGGTGGTTTCCTTTCTAGCAAAGTGCTTGTTTGGTTAGGTAAGATTTCCTACTCAATTTACTTACTGCATTACTTTGTATTGGTTGGTTTTCTTTCCTTGGCTGGGCCTGTAACAAATCATGCTATATATTTCACCTGTGTCATGAGCTTGGTTATACCGATTTCATGGGTTGGATATAAATATGTAGAGATGCCGGTCCAGAGGCTTGTGTTAAACATGCCGACTGCCGCCAGTCGGCTTTTTTCAATACGAGCAAGTAAGGTGATTTAGGTGGCATAGCGTTTCTATAAATAATCGGCCCGCATTCGCGGGCTTTTTTTCGTCTGGAGAAAAGTGATGCCTGTAACCGAGAAAGACCGCGACATCCTCGCCCGCACAATTTGGGGTGAGGCGAGAGGCGAGGGAACCGCTGGCCAGATCGCCGTGGCCTGGACGATCCGCAACCGCGTGTTCGATGGAAAGGAAAAGTCGTGGTGGGGGGAGGGCTATGCCGGCGTCTGTCAGAAGCCGTGGCAGTTCAGCTGCTGGAACAAGACCGATCCAAATTATCAGTTCCTGATCGGCGTGAAACAGATCCCGTTCCGCGAGCTGGCGCAGTGCCGTATCGCTGCTGACCAGGTCATCGATGGCAAGGTGCAGGACCCAACAGGCGGGGCCACCCACTATTACGCCACCAGCATCAAGGCGCCTGCATGGGCGGCAAAGGCAAAGCAGACATTCAGGCTCGGTCACCACATCTTCTTCAAGGATGTGCCGTGAGGCAGCCGCTATCCTGTTGCTGAACCCAAAGGCAGGAGGCGGCATGGAAAGTGTAGAACTAAGTAGGTGGCGTTCTCTCTAAAGAAAATTACGATATTTGAGATGGGCTGAGTATAGGCTGTCCTCACATCCACGCCTAAGAATTCTTGAGTTCCTCTTTGCTATCTTTAATTTTATATTCATGTTGGTCTGCCCAGTATAACAGTCTGGCCCTGATGTGACCCGATAGCCGGCTCTCAAGATAATGATGAGAGATAGTAGCAAGAAGCAATGCAACTGATGTGGTGAGAAATACATGCGACCATGTATGCGTCAAATCTGGTCGTCCCAAAGCTGTTATCAATTTGGACAATACTTGCTGCGCTATCGGGTGGCAAAGATAAAGCGAGAAGGATATCTTGCCTAGCCATAATAGTACTGGTGGGGCTTTGATTGCATCAACGGAGCCGGATATTGACAGCAGGATGAAAGCAAGAGCAAGTGGTCCGCCCCACTGGTCCATTCCATGAAATTTGTAAAGGCCCGAGTAGGCGCACCAAATTGCGAATGCCACGGCTATTAGCGTGATTGAATAATCGACATGGCCACGCGGTAGTCTCAACTTTGTGCTGAATGCGACGCCCGCGATAACTCCGGCTGGGAATGTCCAGAGCATTGGATTGGTTATCAGATTTAAGTATCGCGACTCGAAGCCATAGTTGTTCATTGCACTCGTTGAAACATAGCCCGTAGTGATAAGTGGTAAAATAATAAGAGATGCTACTAGCCAAAGCATCGCCACAGTCCAGCGATGCTTGCCAGCCATAAGGCAGAGCCCAAATACTAGATAGAAATACATCTCGAAATTGAGCGTCCAGCCTACGCTCCAAGGCATGTCGAAAAAAGGAGGATTATTAGAGTTGATTGGTATGAAAATAAAGCTAAGAAGTATTTCTTTAAGGTGTATCGGAGCGCTTAAATACTCTCCATTTTTAACTAGCAATAAGCCTGTAATTGCTACTACTAGATAGACTGGCAGTATTCTCGATCCGCGCTTGATTAAAAACTTGATAGTGTACTTCAACGTTCCATCAGCGTCCCTAGTCGTGTAGGCCATGATGAAGCCGCTGATTAAGAAAAAAAGATCCACTCCCATCGCACCTGGAAAGAAAACGGCTTCAGCTGGCCCTTCACTCGGTGTTCCCAGTAGAAAGTATCGGGCATGCGTGAAGACCACCAATATAGCTGCGACGCCACGCAGGCATTGAAGCCACTCCAAATTCCTCGTTTCCATGTTGTTCCTTTTTAAATATATATCGGCGTTGATTATACGTAGCCAACTCTGAGTGGCCACTGGGTACGGGCCATTTGTAGTGAGTTGCGGTCTATCACCAGTGGAGAAACTATGTCTATCACTACGCAAAATTTGCTGCTGATTCTACCGAACGCCCGCACCCAAGCGGGCGTTTTTGTTTCCGCCCTGAACACTGCCATGCAGCACTACCAGATCGTCGGCCCAAAGCGCGTTGCCGCGTTCATCGCTCAGATCGGCCATGAGTCTGGCCAACTGCGCTATGTCCGTGAGATCTGGGGGCCGACCGCTGCCCAGCGCGGGTACGAAGGCCGTGAAGACCTGGGCAATACCGTGCCGGGCGATGGCCGGAAGTACTGCGGTCGTGGCCTGATCCAGATCACCGGCCGGACGAACTACGCCAAGTGCGGCGAGGCGCTGGGGCTCGATCTGATCAGCCACCCGGAACTGCTTGAGCTGCCGCAGCATGCCGCTATGTCGGCGGCGTGGTACTGGAAGCAGAAGGGCCTGAACGATTTGGCCGATCAGGATCAATTCAACATCATCACTCGGCGGATCAACGGCGGGCTGAACGGTCTGGCCGATCGGCTGGAGCTGTGGGAGAAGGCGCGCGAAGTGCTGGCGTGACCGCACCGCGCTGATGTTGATGGCTCTGAGCCACGCTTGCGGCGCCATCGGCCTTGAACCATCATTCCTTTTTGATGATGGCGTTATGTTCGTGGACAAGCGACTCGCAGGGCTTTCGTTTTTGATGACCCTCGTTTGGGTTACGGTCGTCCTGGCAGTGATGTATTGGATGTCGCGCTGAATATAAAGGGTAAATAGTTGTGGAAGGCGTAGTGATGGGCGACAAAATGCAGCGAGAGGCCGATCGCCTGCTGGCGCAGATCGTCCGGACAGATTCGATGATCACTGCAGTGAAGGCGGGAGCACGGGCTGAAGGTTTCGTGCTTGGGCTGGAAACCGCCGGCGCATTGCGCTCCGGCGATGCTGAAAGGCTCTACATCATTTTCGAAGCTGCTCTGGTGGAGCACCTGAAAACCTTGTCGCAACGATGAATCATTCGGCCGGATTGATCAGTTCCGGCCTCTGATTGCGTACGTTACCCACGGCGCGGTCAACCTTGAACCACTCGAAAGCCTCGGATGGTTCGCCCTCATGCAGCACCATCTGCTCGGCCCGTTCTTTCGGTGTCGCTGGGTCCAGCCATTCGCGGGCAAGCTCTGGCGAGAGAACCACCGGCCGCCTGTCGTGAATGTCGACCATCCCGCCGGCGCTATCGGCAGTAATGATCACAAATCCGTCGTGCTCGCCAGGTTCGTGCTCCTCTTGCGGGTATTGGCCGATTGCGGCGCAAAGGATTGGGGATTGGTCGCGGTGCCGGATCAGGTAGGGCTGCTTCTTCGGCCCGCCTTCGTCTACCCACTCGAACCAGTTGTTGATCGCGATGATTGCCCGGTGCGGCCAGATCGCGCGGAAGAACGGGCCGTGGGCGACTTTCTCCACGCGGGCGTTGATTGGCGCGGCGGGGTCTTTCGCCCAATGCGGGCGCCATCCCCAGCGAACCATGTCCGCGTGCAGAAACTCACCTTCCTGGTGGAAGAGGGCCAATTGAGTGGTCGGCGCGGCGTTGTACCGCTCGAGCGGTTGCTCACCCACCGAGTTGATCAGCGCGTTCTGCATGCTGAGCGCCGCTACGAAGTCGTGAATGCCGCTGTATTGGGTGAGTCGTCCGCACATTGCCGTGCCCTCGGGGGGATCTGATTCAGCGTAGACCCGCTGGCGCTGGCTTCGTCACAAAACCTTTTCCGGCGCATGTCGTGCAGTCGTCCCTGGCACCGAAGCGATCGAGGCACTCAGGACAAATGCAGAACGCCGCCGACTCGATGTGAGGGCGTAACTTTTCAAATGCCCGAAGATCCCGCTCCTCTTGAGCGACCTGCGCCGCATCGACGAGCGCCCGGTAGACGTCAGCATCCGCGAGAGCGCGGTGGGTAACGCCGTCAATCATTCGCTCGGTTTCAATCAGCCGGTACAGGCAGCCGTTCATCTCCATCGCCAACCCGGCAATCTTTCCGACCCTACGAGAGATTCCAAGCGACAACCAAACTCCGTTGGGTTCGGAGTACACCTTTCCGTCATAGCCAGAGTAAGCGCCGCGCGGCTCACTCTTTGCGAAGTTGAATATTGACCGACTGATGGTGCCAAGCAACTCCCCGTTGTCGATGTGCACCACGTCATAGCTCGATGCGCCCCGATACTGGCCAGGCAAGCTCTGCAGTTCTTCCACTGCGTGCCAATAAGCTGCGTCGGCCATTTCGTTCATGTCGAACTGCTCGAGCTCGTCGATCAGGCCTTCACTCAGCAAATCCATCGCCATTTCTCGCAAGGTCGCCCGGTGCGCTCCGGGGCTTTGCATACGGAAGTCGTGATCATCGAGAGTGGCTCGCCAGCGATCGAGGCGAAGGGATTTTGCTTGGTTGAAATTCATGAAATGGGTTCGCTGTACGAGTGCTGTATGTATGTACAGTAATCGAGGCGAAGCCCGTGGGCGAGAGTGAGGCGACGAGCTGTCAGTCGGGCGTCATCAAAACAGCCAAGGTCATTTTGATGAATTCTTCATTTCGATCGAGCGCGGCCAGAGAGCTGCGGACGTTTTCCGCGATGTCGGCGGATCCGCGCTGCTCGACCCAGAGGGTGAGCTCCATGATGGCGGCTTCAAGGGCGAGCTGGTTTTCATTGATTTTGAAGAGTAGGGAAGGGAGCAGATCAGAGTTTGGCATTGGTTTCCTCCTTGGACGAAACCAGAGTAGCAGGGGGATTGAATGTCGGCAGAACGCCGGAGAAGGGCAAAGCGCTGGATTATGCAGAGTCGGCATAATGCCAGCTTCTCAGTGCCCGATAGGATTTCAATCTTTACGTGAAATTTGAGGTATTTTTTCGGGCCGCAATCATTCTGCGGTATGCGAAAACATTGGGCCGAATGGCAGTCTTTCGAATCGAATTGCGGCCCAAAAAATCGCATCCAAGCCGCAGCCCGCTTGATTCTGGCGCGGGACTTAAAATCCCCCGCTCGTAAGGGCGTGCCGGTTCGATTCCGGCTTCGGGCACCATGAATATCAAGGGCTTGCATGACATACCTCTTGCAAGCCCTTAGTTCTTTTTTCCGCAATCAAAAAATCTTTTCCGCAATTCGTGACTGTCAGTCACTTCGTAGGGGTAACCTTCATCCCCTTGCGCATTCGGATGTACTGTTCTGTCATCCCAACGGTTGTATGTCCTAGCTGGTCCCTAGCTTCTCGGATGCTCCCTGTTGACTCCTCCTTATCCGTCGCCGCTTTTGCTCTTAGGTCGCGCATCTGAAATTCTGCTTTTGGAATTCCGGCTGCTTCCCTGGCGTCATCAAACCGCTTTCTGAGCATGCTGGTCGTCATTGGCTGCCCAGAGTCGATTACTACCAGACGTGTTGATCTGATTTTGTGTCCAGCCTTTCGTGTCATGATTCGATCGATTACGACTTTGAGCTCACCAATGATCTCGATCCTTCGTTTAGCCCCTGTCTTGCCTTGCTGAACGGAGAGCTTTCCGTCTTTTATGTCTCGCTCATCCATCTTCAATGTGTCTGCGATCCTCTGGCCTGTTAGGTAGAACAGGTCCAAGGCGTCCCTCAATGGCTGATCGGCATGCCGGTAGGCTCTGGCAAGTACGTCGTCTTCAACATATATGTCGCGACCGGTTTCTTTATTGCCTTTCACGCCTGAGCAAGGATTTGCCAAGGATGTATAGCCATTCTCGCGAGCAAAGTTCCAGATAGAGCTGAGTAATGCCTTCTCCCGATTCGCGCGAATAGGTGCTGTCTTGCCACGATGACGAAGGTACTGGCTGACATGTTTCGGTTCGATAGCTTCTAGAGGGGCGGGCGGGTCGTTGAAGAACAGAAGAAGGTTTTTGAGTTCGCGCGCGTTGTCTTTTTGGGTGGCGTGGGCTTTTGTGGGTACCACCTCATTCATATAAAGCTCGGCCACGTATGCAAAGGTAAGTACGGTTTGTGTCAGAGCTTGAGAAACGCGGCTTTTTTCGAGCTTTGCGTACTCCAAGATGGCTAGGCCGTAATCTGTACCCAGCGGGATTTCCTTGCGTGGTTTCCCGCCAGTGTCATAAAGGTAGTAGGTGGTGTTGCCGCGTTTTCTCTCGCGTAGGCGAGGAATGCTTCCCGGCTTTGTTGGTCTTCGTCCCATTTATCCCACCAAGCGTGGCTGCCACGTCGGAACTTCTGGTGCGTTTGTAGTTACCCCTGTTAGCGCCGAGGCAATCACGCAGGGCCAGCCATTGCGCTTGATGGTGTGACGAATGCCATTACGCTTCAGTACAGTAATCTGACCGGCTTTAGTTTTGGCTCCAGTCAACTCGCAGACCTGCTCATGGCTAAGAAATTGAATGTTCATGCTGCCTCCTTGCTAGGAAATACAGAGCGCTTCGAATGCGCTTGCTGTGCGACTTTGCTGCCCTCGATTCCTGGTTGCAGCTGCGCAGCCATTGCAAGTGCCTGTTCGCGCATCGATCGGGCATCACGCTCGAGCTTCTTGCCGGTACGAAAGGCGCTGAAGGTTTCGGCGGCGATCCGCAGCAACTCGCCGATGGCGACCAGCGTCTGATGCTCGGCCGGGCAGAAGAGGGGGGCTACTTCAAGTCGTTTGCAGGTTTGTGCCAAGCGAGTGTGATCGGCCCGGATGAGCTGCAGGGAGGCTCGAAGCTCGCGGATGGTTTTGGCGCTTGCGGCGCGCTGGAAGTCTTCACCCTCGCGCAGGCCGGTCTCCAGGCCATCGCTGCGGCCTATGATGTAACCGCCCCAGAGCAGCAGGGCGGCCAGAGCTATCAGGATGAGCAGTGCACCGATTTGTATTGGGGTCATCATGTGGTGTGCTCCTAGGGTTGTCGTTGGCTGGTGGTGACAGCCGTCAGTGGTGTGGGGGCCGTTTGGCGTTGGCCGTCCTGCTGTCGCTGCATATCTTCATCAGCCTTGTAGGCGCGGATGTCGATCAGCGAGGCAACATGGCGGATGTGCGCGTACTTCAACGCCTTGCGGCTTGTGTCCAGCGTGGTTATGGGAAGCTGGATCCGGCCGCTGTTGATCTCCGTCACGAACGACTGCTCGTTGAGATTGCGAAAGTACTGCTCGCGGACTTTTTCTAGCGGGATCAGGACGTCACCGAAGATTCGATAGAGCAGTTCGACGGTGGCCGATTCGGGCGCCGGATGCAGGCGAAGCGGATTCTGTGCAGCGTTACTCATGGCCTTGTCTAGCCTCCTTGCGTTGTTGTCGTGCCGGGTGATTCCAGGCATTCAGGCAGTGGCGTCTGGTCAGCTCGCGCAGATGTTCGGGCACTTCGAGGAGCGCGGCGTTGCGCTCCTCGCGTGTGCGCATGGCAACGATCTGGCGGGCGTACTCCCTAGGCCACGTCACGGCGATCTGCCGGGATGGCGGGTAGATCGATGCCCAACTGGTCGGCTAGCCAGCGGATACCGGCTTGCATGACGCGGGTCGACTGGCTGTACTGCATTCCGCATTTTTCGTCATACCAGGGGCTGTCCTTGACCCGCAGGTACGCTTTGTCGCGCTTCGGGTACGCCGGCAGGTTTCCCTTGAGCAAACCTTTTTCCCGCATGAGAGCGATCAGGTTGGGGCGAGTGAGGCCGAGTTGAGCGGCTGCTTGGGCGAGAGTGCGTTCCATAGCGTCCTCCTCATGCTGCGTGCGCAGCTGGAGTGGCCGCTGCAGCAAGGTGGTTGATGGACTCAATGACCTTTGCGTAGATCTCGGCATCGGAGTCGTACAAGGTGAAGCAGCGTGTGTGCGGGCTCTTGCTGCCGATGCTCAAGATGACGGTAACGCCGCTGCGCGAATGGGTGCGATGCAGCGCCACATGCAAGGGAAGTTCGAATCCCATGTCGAGGCTCAGCGTGCCACCGGTGTGCACCAGCTCGAACACGCGCTGCTTTTCCCGGACCTCAAAACGGCCGTATTGGCGACCGGCGTGCGGGAGAGGCACCAGGTCGCTGGAGTTGCTCGCGTCGAACGGACCGTTGGCAATCTCTTCAATGAAATCGGCCAGTTTGAGGTGCATCTTCTTGTCGTTTGGCAGGGTTAGCGTGTGGCGTTCGCTGCCCAGTTCGACGACAAAAGTGCTTTCCACGGTGCCGCGTTCAGCCTTCAGGCGGAATGCCAGGCATTCACGCTTCGGTGCTGTGCGCAGGACATGGTTGAAGGTCTCGGTCAGGTTGACCTGGGCGTTGAGCAGCTGCAGGGTACGGTTGTCGATCTTGTACTTGATCATGCCGCGTGCCCCCCACCGTTTGGGTCGAAACACTTGGCAGGAGGGCGACGTTTTTTGGAGGTTTTGATGCCAATAAAAGCGCAGCCACATTCTCGGGCCAGACGACGAACCTCGAAAATGCGGCAGGGGTCAGCGATGGTTGGGTGCAGATGAATCGTAGCTTTGGTATGCATGAATTTGCCTCGCTCTGTGGTTAGAGAGTGAGTGCAAATTAGCAACAGCTAATTCATTTCGCAATAGCAAATGCTAAATTTCAGATCTCAAGATACTTTGACGGCTTTAAGATAGCCCCTACGTAATGGATTTTCTCGACGAGCTTTTCCTCCAGGAAGATAGGAGGGTAGCTGTCGTTAATGCTATCGAACCGGAGTTGACCGTCCCGGCGATAAATGAACTCTTTCACCATTGCCCTACCATCGGTGGTCCGCACGAGGACCTCATCGCCAGTCTGATAAGCATGATTCGGTTCAATGAGCACAAACTCTCCGTTTTTGATACGTGGATGCATGCTGCTTCCCACGACTTTCAAGCCATATGCATCGGGATCGGAACTGATAATTTCCAAGTATCCATCGCCATGACCTGGAGGATATTCAAGTGCGTCGAAGTAGCCATCAGTACCCAACATAGCCTTTCCCACTACGGGTACTGGAGCAGGGCGCCGGTGCTCGCTTGCTTCCCGCTCTTCAGCTGTTCTAAGGGCGGTCTCGTTGATGGTTGCATTGAAGAACGCAGGGTGGGGCAAAACTGGAGGCTTGAGGCCTAGAGCGATCCAAGCGGCGGTGATTTGATGCTGGTCTTCGGCGGAGTAGGTTCCCGTCGTAAGCAAATCAGCAGGAACTGCGAGCTTTTTTGCAAGGTTCGTGGCAGCTCGGTCACCCAATGTCCGGTGCCCGTTCAGGATCTGAGAAATGTACGAAGCGTCCACATCTGCATGCGCTCCGGCAAAGTCCTTGAGTTGGTTTTCACCAATCAGGGCTTTAAGAATCGTGAGGCGTTTTTCGTAGATATTCATATAGGGAATCATCCGTGCTCCGTTAGCAAAATGTAAATTACGTTTTGCTATTGCGGACCGGATTAGCAGTTGCTAATCTTGTGTTGAATAGGGGGTTAGCAATGACGCTTCTCGAATACATAAAGATCCTAGACGACGTACAGCTCAAGACCTTTGCCTCTCGATGTAATACCTCAGTCGGCCAATTAAAGCAGGTTGCTTATGGCAATCGTCGAGCGAACGCAGCTTTATCCATTTCGATTGATCGGCATAGCGGCAGTCGTGTGACGTGTGAGTCGTTAAGGCCAGACATTGATTGGCAATATCTGCGAACGCAGGCACCAGCTAATCACAGAGTAGAAAACGCTGCATAGAAAAAAGGCGACCCAAGGGTCGCCCAGTTTCTCCCGACAGCATCACCACAATGCGGTCGGGTCGCGATGTCGGAAGGCGAGCACACCACATGCCGCCGACCTTCATCGCGTTTCCAAGGCTCGGAAGCCTTGGTGTTGCTGCCGTTCTTACCACAGAGCTGGCAGCTGTTGCGCCAGGGGTGAACAACGGATTGTTCGCCCCGGCACGGTGCCGGTTATCCCCTGCAAGGGTTCCCGGCGTTTGGGCCATACCAAGCCACGCGGCAAATGTATCACCAACTTCTGTCGCGCGGCACTGGCAACTTTTAGGATTAATGCCATGAGCCGAATTGTTCTCAGTTCTCTGGAACGGGCGCAGCGGGAAATCCTGCCGCTCGATTTAGCGCTGTACCACGCCGCTCGCGATTACCCGGGCGGCGCTGCTGCCATCGCTGCCACGACAGGTCGTAACCCGACCACGCTGCAGCACAAACTGTCGCCGACTCATCCGAGCCACTCCATCAACATTCAGGAATTCGGCGAGATCCTCGAACTGACCAAGGATCGCCGCATTCTCGATGCGGTGCATGCGCTGGTCGGCGACACGATCTGGCAGGAGCTGGCGGACACCTACACCAACGACATGCCCGAGACTCTCACAACGGGTATCGCCGAATACTTCCGCCAGGTCGCCGATCTGGCCGAGACCTGGGCCAAGAGCATCGGCGACGGTGTGGTGACTGATCAGGAACTGGCAGCGATTCGCCTGCAGGTGTTCCGGGGCATTCAAGGGCTGCTGGGTTTGTTCAACCGCGCCACCTACGTCAACCAGACGACGCGAGGTGCCGACCGTGGCTGACATCGCCGATTTCGCCAACGATCTGGTGCAGGAACGCATCGATCAGGCCATGGCGGCGCGCAGCGCTGCCAAGGCCGAAAGTGCTGCCCATTCCTTGCTGTTCTGTGAAGCCTGTGACGATCCGATTCCGGAAGCCCGTCGCCTGGCCTCACCGGGTTGCTCGCAGTGCATCAGCTGCCAATCCCTCTCTGAGCGGGGGATTCAGCATGCTCGATGAAGTGTTGGGGCAATTCGCCGATTACGGTCTGGAGCCAGCGCAACCGCTGGTGTTCGGCAAGCTGACGCGCTGCAAGACTTCGCAGGACAAGGGCAAGGAAAAGAACGGCTGGTACGTGGTGCACGAGCAGCGCACGGAGAAGGGCGATACGCTGATCTTCGGCGCTTTCGGTGACTGGCGTTCGGGCGAGACGCAGAAGATCAAGGTCAAGGCCGGTCGCATGTCGCCGGAAGAGCGCGAAGTGATGCGCGCCCGCCAGGAAGAAGCCAAGCGCCGCGCTGCCGAAATCGCGAGTAACGCTGCGCGGCGGGCCGCGAAAAGGGCGCAGGGTTTGTTCGAGCGCATGCCGACCACCGGGCGCAGCGACTACCTGGACCGCAAACAGATCGTCGGCATCAACGTGCGTTACGCGCCACGCACCGGCGCCGTGTTGGTCCCAATGAAGAACGCCCGCGATCAGTTCATGGGTCTGCAGGTGATCTTCCCAAACAAGCAGGAAGACACCGGCCGCGACAAATCCTATTGGCCTTACGGGATGGCGAAGGAGGGCACCTTCCACCTACTCGGCCCGCACCCGGTACCGGGCGAACCGGTGCTGGTCTGTGAGGGCTACGCCACCGGCGCCAGCCTGCACATGGCGACGTCGCTCGCTGTGGCCGTGGCCTTCGATGCGGGCAACCTGTTGGCCGTGTGCAAGGTCATGCGCGAGCGCTTCGCCGGCTGCCCACTGATCATCTGCCGCGATGACGACTGGAAGACCACCAAGCCCAACGGCGATGCCTGGAACCCAGGTGAGGAGAAGGCGAGCAACGCCGCGTTGATCGTCGGTGCCCAGACCGTGGCGCCGATCTTCTCGGTCGAGCGTCACGGGAAGTGGACCGACTTCAACGATCTGCACGTCGCCGAAGGCCTCGACGCGGTTCGCCGACAAGTGCTCGCAGTAGTCCGTCCACCGGCGGCCGGTGGCTGGAAGGATCAACTCGCCCGCAGCGAGAGCGGTGCTTTGATCGCGCACATGCAGAACGTCGAACTGATCCTCGCCCATGATGAACGCTGGGCCGGGGTAATCAGCTACTGCGCCTTCAGCTCGAAGATCGTCAAGCTGCGGGCCGCTCCTTATGGCGGCGGTACCGGCGAATGGGCCGACATCGATGATGTGCGCGTGATGAAGTGGCTCGCGCAGCAGTACAACCTGCGTGTGAAGTCCTCGCACGTGATCGAGGCGGTCAGTGTCGTGGCTCACGACCACGCGTTTCACCCGGTGCGCGAATACTTGAAAAAACTTGAGTGGGATCGTGTGCCGCGCCTAGAGCGCTGGTTGACGGATGTCATGGGCGTGAAGGCAACGGACTACACATCGAAGGTCGGCAAACGCTGGATGATCTCGGCCGTGGCGCGGGTGATGAAGCCCGGCTGCAAGGCCGACTCGGTGATGATCCTCGAAGGCGTACAAGGCGCCGGTAAGTCGACCGCCATGAGCGTGCTCGGCGGTGAGTGGTTCATGGATACGCCGTTTGCTCTCGGTGACAAGGACGGCTTTCAGGCGATCCGCGGCAAGTGGATCGTCGAGCTGGGCGAACTGGACAGCTTCAACAAGGCCGAGAGCACCAAGGCCAAGCAGTTCTTCTCGGCGTCGACCGACACCTACCGCGAAAGCTATGGCCGCAGAACGTTGGACGTGCCACGCCAGTGTGTTTTCGTCGGTACCACCAACCAGGACGAGTACCTCAAGGACGCTACCGGCAACCGCCGGTATTGGCCGGTTGCCTGTACCAAGGTCGACGTGGCGTTGCTGCGCGAGATCCGCGACCAGCTCTGGGCCGAAGCGATGTTCTGTTTTGAGGTCGGGGACCTCTGGTGGGTCACGCGAGAGGAAGCACCAATGTTCAGCGAGGAACAGGACGAACGCTTCGTGGTGGACGAATGGGAGACGCCCATCCTGACCTGGCTCGAAGAGTCGCAGATCGGCGAGACCACCACCGGCAGTGAGGTGATGAGTCAGGCGCTCAAGCTCGATCCCGGTCATTGGGGCAAACCCGAGCAGATGCGCGTTGGTGCGATTCTGCATCGACTGGGCTGGCGACGGTTCCGTTTGGGCGCTTTGAGCAAAAGCGGTCAGCGGCCATGGGCGTACAAGAAACCTGAGGGTTGGGGCAGGGCGCCTGCGCTGGAACAACCTGAGTTCGAGGAGCCGTGCTTCGATGATTAAGGCAATTGATATGGCCCTCAAGCAATGGGCGCAGGAGCTGCACAGCGATGAGGTCGCCGCCGGTTACTCGGGCGGCAACATGGTCGCGATGATGATGGAAAGCGGTGGCCAGCTTGTGCGCGGAAGGCGGGGGAGCAGGGTGCCGCTGGAGGCCTCCCTGGACATCGAGCGCATCGTCAAGAAGCGTCTTGATCCCGAGTTGATGACGGTGGTCCAGGTGCATTACTTCCAGCCTGATGCACCTCTGACTGCGCGTCTGGCTGAGAGTGGCTGCACACGCAACCTCTATTACCAGCGCCTGCATGACGCTCACATCGTGGTTGAGCACTTCCTCCTGGGGGAAGCGGCTTGATCGTGGGCATTACTCTGGCTCACGCCGTCCCACTGGCCTGCCTCCGTCCCACTGCTTTTTGCGGTGGTGGGACGGGCGCAGGCCCCGTCGTTGTTGGGCTGTCCCACCGTCCCACCTTTTTCATGCCACCCGCCCGTGTATGCGTAGCGGGCATCAATGCGCGTGTTCACGCGCACGCGTGTTTTTAAATATTCTCTCTATACACGAGAAAGGAGAGTTAAAAGTAGGACGGTGGGGCAAAGCCCCAATCTGCGGGGCTTTCGGACGTCCCACCTAGTTTTAGAGAGGTGGGACGCGTGGGACGCCAGAAAAGCAAAAGATAGCCGGGATAGATATTCACCGACATTCGCCAGCCGTTCACCGGGCGTAAGCCACACATTCACCGGGTGGCATTAAAACGGTCTTGCTGCCACCAGAATCTACCTGTAAAAAGGGGCCATCTTCGATGGGTGCGACCGCAAAGCGCGGCAGACCACCCACCACCTGACCCGGCCAATGCGCCGGGTCTTTTTGTTTAAGGGGTAGGGCAATGACGAACGAGCAACAGGCACTGGCAGAGATGCCGATCTGGATGGTGATTGCCCTGTCATTGGTTGGCGGTGTATCCGGTGAGATGTGGCGCGCTGACAAGGATGGGGCGCGAGGCTGCGCGTTATTGCGCCGGCTAGCACTTCGGTCCGGTGCCTGCATCGTTTGCGGGGTGTCGGCGATGATGTTGTTGTTCGGCGCGGGCCTGTCGATCTGGACGGCGGGCGCCCTGGGTTGCCTAACAGCGATGGCCGGCGCGGACGTCGCCATCGGGTTGTACGAACGCTGGGTCGCCAAGCGGCTCGACCTGAGCGAGGCCGAGCCGAAGGCATGAGCCGGGCAGGCCGGGTAGGGCGCAGATTTCACGGGTCCTCCCCGAGGGCCGCCCCCTACACGGGTTATCGAACTCGCGAGATCTCTCTAGCTGAAACCTTTGCAGGGATGTCCGTCTTTCCAAAGGGATGGGGGCAGGGCATGGCAGTCGAGCGACCGGACCGGGCGGAAAACCGCCGGGGACCCTGGGGACTTCCAAAGGACACGGGGCCGGAAACCCGCGGGATCTTGTTAGTGGGAGGCCCACCAGCTTACTGAAATTTCAATCCACTGAAATCTTGAAAGCATTCATTGAAAAGCCGCTGAAAAGGAGGGCTTATGACCGCAGCCACGTACCTATCCAAGAGCGCCTTCGCCGCACACATCGGCCGCTCACCGAGTTACATCACCTGGCTGAAGGAAAATGGTCGACTGGTCCTGTCCCCAATGGCAAGCAGGTCGACGTTCTGGCCACCGAAGCATTGATCCGCGATACCGCTGACCCGAGCAAGGCTGCCGTCGCTGCTCGCCACCAACAGGAGCGGCTTCAGCGTAATGTGTACAGCCACGTCGCTACACAATCCGAACCGACCAACATGGCTGCGCCGCCGCCCGTTGATCCCGCGCAAGGGCAGTCCCCGGACTTTCAGAAAGCGCGTGCACATCGCGAGCACTACTTGGCGCGGATGGCTGAGATGGAGTTTCGCAAGGCGCAGGGGGAGCTGGTGGAAATCAGCTTTGTGCAGAAAGCCGCTTTTGAAACGGCGCGATCGCTTAATCATTCGCTAATGAGCCTGTCGCCGCAATTGGCGCCACAACTCGCCGCGCTGTCGGATTCGTGGGTGGTGGAGAGGCAGCTAACGGCTGCGCTGCGCCAACGACTTAACGAAGCGGCACAAGTGTCAAGCGATGACTTTGGATTTGCGTTTAGCGAGTGCTAAGGATATCCGCTGATAGGCATTTTTCTGCTCGCATCGGAATTGATTGGCGCCTGCTTCCAGTCAGTATTAGCCGTCGGCGTAAAGTGTTATCACGCGCCTACCGATGCAGCAGGCAAGTGTAATTTTGAATCTACCACCGCATGCGTAGTCACCCATTTTAAGACCTGGATATGCAGGTTCTTGTCAGAGGGTTATCGCTCTACTGCGACGCACTTGATCTCCACGAGAAGGCCAGGTCGAGCTAATTCACTGACACCAATGCAGGTCCATGCACAAGTGCTTCTCGGAAATACTTTATCCTTTACGCGTCTGAAAATTGGCATGTGACGGTGCATGTCGACGTGGTAAGTTGTCATTTCTACGACATCTTCAAATTTACAGCCACCTGCCTCCAAGACGATCCGGAGATTGTCCCATGCAGCTAAAAACTGCTGCTCAGGTTCTTCAATGACGGATAATTCCGGCGTCCTGCCTACCTGACCCGCGCAGTAGAGAGTTTTTCCTACCTTTACTGCTGGTGCATAACCCGCGCGCTCGTAGATCAATCTCATGCCATCTGGAACAATGATCTGACGGTCAGTCATGATTGCGGAGCCCCAAGTTAGAACGGTTACGAAAGCTAACTCAGGGGCCAGAGCCGCGTCCACTCAGTTCACTTCTCATCTATTAATCAACCCCACAGGTGCTTTTAGCCGCTGCTGAGTCTTTTTGAACTCATTACCTAATGTGGCTACCTCGATCGATGCAAAAGGCGCGAGCCGGTAGCGTTACTGATCAGAAGCATTTCGATGGTTGGTTCGCTGCTAGGCTGGCTCGTCAGTTCGTGTCGTCATCACCTTGAAATATATCTGCGTAAAGTCGCGCGACTGTAGGGGTAAGGTTATGACCGGCAGGAATGAGAAAGTCGGCGTGTGGTGCGAGCCGTTTTACGTAGATGACTTCGTAAACCCTGCGCACGATTCCAGGTGCTGTTTCTTCCCGGTCCAAGCCAGGCATTATCCCTACCGCTTTGTAACCGGCTTGCTCCAGTGCTTGTTGCATATACGGCGTGCGGGTTGTTGCCATGCCATAGATCAGCCCCGCGCCCATGAACGTGCCGATTTTTTCTCCCAGGTCCTGGGCCGCAACGGCCAGTCTGGCTTGTCTGTGCGGTTTGGCTACCGCGCCGACCCGCCCGAAAATAACGTCAGCACCGTCAATTTTTTCCCACGTGGCGATAGCGACAATCTCATCGTTCTGGCGGACGACGGTAGCGAATATGCCTCGATCCGGATCGTCTTCGAGCACCACGTTGTCTGCGTAGAACTGCTGGTCCAGAAACGGGCTTGCCAACCCCACCGAAATGGAGGGAAACCATGTCCGGAAAAAATCTGTCGCGACATTGATCTCCTCACGTTTCAGGTAATCCCAACTGTAGCCATAGGGTAAATCGGTGAAGCTGCGAATTTGCTCGATCGTTGGCCATTTCATGCGGTTCTGCTCGTTTGTCTGATTGCTTCGATAAGTGGCGCCAGGGTCAGGCCCGAGGGTCAGGGTTATTGGCGGGTGCCGGGGCATGCCTGGCGGCGATCTGCCTGTGGCGCTCGACCACTTCGCCAATGACCAACTGCATCAGCCTCTGCACGATGGCCGTATCCAGCTCGGCCTCCTGAGCAAGTGCTGCCAGACGCTGGTATTGCTGCTGCTCTCTGGCCTCGTCTACCGCAGGCAACTGATATCGGGCCTTGAGCAATCCGACCTCATCGGTACAGCGAAACCGTTCCGCGAGCAGGTGGATGAGGGCGGCGTCTATATTGTCGATGGTTTTCCTGAATGTTGAGAGTTGACGCGCGATGTCGGAGTTTTCCATGAATGACCTCGTGACAGGTGTTCGAAAGAGCTTCTCAATGATTCGTCTGCTGAGCAAAAACCGACCAGTCCTTGTCGCCATCTCCCCTGGCTACCGCCGACGTCATTTTCAATCGCACGGCATCCGCCGCTGGCAACTCTAGCCCCTTGAGACGACCCGCATCGATCGCCAGATTCATATCCTTGAGGCCAAGCGACAGTTTGAATCCCGGTTCAAAATTGCTGCTGACGATGTTCTGCCCATAACGTTGATAACTGGGGCAGGCGAACAGGGTCTGGGTCATGAGCTTGATGAAAATCGAAGGGCTCAGTCCGTGGCGTTGAACGAGTCCGCTGGCTTCGCCCAGCGACTGGATGGCTTGGGTGATCATCATGTTGCCGGCGATTTTCGCGATACAGGCCTGTTCAGGTTGGTCGCCCAGATACCAGGTTTTTTTCCCGAGCAGGTCGAACAGCGGTTGGACGGTCGAGACAGCGGCCTGCGATCCGGCCGCCAGGATATTCAACTCGCCCTTGGCCGCCACGGCGGGCACGCCGAAGACCGGCGCCGCGATCAATGGCATGCCGACGGCTTCATGTTCGCGCTGCAACTCCAACATCAGCGAAGGCGACAAGGTCGACATCACGACATGCACGCAAGCTTTGTCTGCAGTTTCCAGAACAGCGCTGGAGAGCAGCACTTGCCTGACGGCGGCATCATCGGCCAGAAGAGTGATGACTACCTCTTGCTGGAACGCCGAGGCCGGCGTTTCGATAACGCTGATGCCTTCGAGATCCTTGATCGCCGCCTGACTGCGGTTCCATGCCGAGACGTGATGGCCAGCGCGGACGAGCAGTGGAATGATGGCTCTGCCCATGCATCCCACTCCGATAAAACCAATCTTCATTTGCAGTCTCCGGTTGGTATTCGACGACGGTGAATGCAGACAAGTATGTCGGGCACGGGATTGCTACGGCACTGCCATTGCTGCACTCTCACTGTTCATTTTTGTACGGGGGCGGAGCATGGACTGGAGTGATGTGCGGGTCTTTCTCGCGATTGCCCGCAGCGGGTCATTAGGGGCTGCCGCCAAGCTGTTGGGGGTCAGCCATCCGACCGTGGGGCGGCGCTTGCAGGTGCTGGAACAGTTCAGTGGCCAACCCGTTTTCCTGCGTACCAACCAAGGTCTCGTGTTGACCGACAGCGGCGAGAAGCTCCTCAGCCTCGCGCAGGAAATGGAGCAAAGTGCGTTGGCCATCGAAAGGCGCCTCGCGGGGGACAGCGCACAGCCCGAAGGTGTGCTGCGCATTTCCTGCGCTGACTGGTTCGCCTGTTATGTGCTGGCCCCGGTGCTGAGTGAACTGGGCCGGCGTTATCCATTGATCGTGCCCGAGGTCATTGCCGGGCATCGATTGTTTGATCTGGCTCGCCGCGACGCCGACATCGCGTTTCGAATCGTTCCGTTCACCGAACCCGATATCGTGCACCGCAAGCTGATCTCCCTGACTTACGGGTTATACGCAGCCGTTGGATCTGCTGACCCTGAGCCACAGGGCGCCGGGCTGGGTCTGATCACCATGAGTGTTGCCCAGTCTCATTATCCCGATGTGCAGTGGCTGCAGCAGCGTTACCCTCTGGCGCGTACCGTGTTTACCAGTAGCAGCCGCACAGTCCAGGCGCAAATGTGTGCGCAGGGGCAGGGCGTCGCGGTATTGCCCCGCGCTTTGGGCGACCAGTTGACGGCGCTGCGTCTGATCGATTCAGATGAACCGCCACCAGGCCGCGACATTTGGATGGGCTACCACCAGGACATGCGCCAGATGGACAGTCTGCGCGCGCTTGCCGACCTGGCCTCCGTCATGATTGGCACTCAGGCAGGCGGTTGATTCACTCTGCCGGCTGCATGGCCGCCGTTTGCAGCTCTGCAGCAGATTGGCGCGCCAGACTCAGACTCAGTCCTGCGCCTACCACCAGACACGCAGCGATGCACAGTATGGCGACGGTGAAGGCGTGGGTGATGGCCGCCGCGTCCGTGTCCTTGCCCAGAAGCGTGTAAAAAATGCCACCGATGATCGCTACGCTCAGTGCCGTGCTGATTTGCAGTGTGGAACTGGTGATGCCCGCAATCATGCCGGAATACGCCGGTGCCACGCGTCCAGTGATCATGCGCATCAATGTCGGAAGGGCCAGTCCTTGTCCGAAACCGATCAGAAAGAGAATCACGGCAAGGGACAGCGCAGAGGGCGTGACGGCGGTTGGCGTGTGCGCCACGAGCCAGGCCAATAGCACGAACCCCAGCACTTCGAGTGCCATTCCGAAGGGATTCACATAAGACCCCAGCAAACGCCGGAATAGATGGGTGGCGAGCGGCCCCAGCAAGAAACCAGCGCCGAATGGCAGAAAGACCAGACCTGCACTGAGCGGGCTCGTATGCAGCGCTCCCTGTAAATAGATGGAAAACAGCAGGAAGAACACGCCGATCGCGTAAAAAGTCAGCGCCACCAGCAATGCCCGGCCCAGCCCGGGCGCACGCAGTGCAGCAGGGTTCAGCAACGGCGCGCCTTGCGCTTGATACAAGCGGGCTTCGTAGCGCCAGAACAGCCAGGCCAGCAGTGGCACCGCCGCCAGCGACAGCCAGGCCCACCACGGCCAGCCCGCTTCACGTCCCTCGATCAGTGGAACGATCAGCGCCGCAAGCGTCACCATCGACAACAGCGTTCCACCCAGATCCAGCTTGCTGGTCTGGGGTGCGCGGGTTTCCTTGACCACGGGGATGGCGATCAGAATGACCAGCAACGCAATCGGTAGATTCACCAGAAATATCGACCGCCAGCCCAGGTTCATCAGGTTGAGCGAGATCAGAATCCCGCCAAGTGCCTGGCCGACTACCGACGCCAAACCAAACACCGCACCGTACAGGCTCAACGCCAAGGGTTTTTCCGACTCAGGGAATATCGCCTGCACTGAAGCGAGTGCCTGCGGCGCCATGACAGCGGCCGTCACGCCTTGCAGTGAGCGTCCGGCGATCAACACCCAGGGTGACTCGGCGACACCGCAGATCAGTGAGGCGACGGCAAAGCCAATCAGGCCAACGAAGAACATTCTCATGCGGCCAAAGATGTCGCCAAGCCTTCCGCCGGTGATCAGTGTCACGGCATACAGCGCCGCGTAAGAAGAGATGATCAACTGTTCGGCAGAGGAGGCCGTGCCCAGCGATTGCTGAATCGAAGGCAGCGCTACGTTCACGATGAAGAAATCCAGCGGCGGCAAGAATGCACCGACCAACAGGATGGCGAACATCAGCCAGCGCCGCTGTTCCGGAAGGGCTACTATTTTCTCAGGCATAAGGTCTCCTTTCTGAAACCCTTCGGCTCCAGAATATTTTCGATTGCGAGTCATGCTTTGAATAAGCTGACTTCAATCTAAACGATCAAACCCTGGCTGACGCCTCACATAAATGAACGGCCAATGTTCATTTATGGCAGTGCCGCTGCGCCCCTGCCTCCTCGCAAAATGGCCGCACTGTGGTTCCAGTCGAGCCACACAACCGAAATCGAGGAGTCAGTTATGTCAGGTAAATTCGCTGATCAGGTCGCAGTCGTCACCGGCGCGTCCACCGGGATCGGATTTGCGATTGCACAGGGTTTGATTGCCGAGGGCGCCAGGCGCGTTTACATCACCGGGCGTTCTGCAGCCACGCTGGAGGCTGCGGTGGCCAAGCTTGGCGACAGGGCGGTCGCGGTCATTTCCGATGTCGCGCGCCAGGTTGATCTGGACGAGCTCAAGGCGACGATTGAGGCGCACGGCGATCAACTGGACTCAGTGTTTGCCAATGCGGGTATTTGTGAAAAGAACCCGCTGGGCGAGACCACCGAGGCCGCCTATTTCAACATGTTCGACATCAACGTAAAGGGAGTCTTTTTTACTGTACAGACGTTGATGCCATTGTTGAAAAATGGCGCTTCGATCGTGCTGACGGCCTCTATCTGTTCCAGCAATGGCATGGAAGGACTGAGCCTCTACAACGCCTCCAAAGCCGCGGTACGTTCCTTTGCCAGGACGTGGGCCAACGAACTCAAAGGTCGCAAGATCAGAGCGAATGTCCTGAGCCCTGGCTTCACCCGCACACCGCTGATGGATAACGGCTTGAAGATGAGCGAAACCGACGTCGCCGCGCTGCGTCAGCACGTCGAGCAGATCACGCCATTGGGGTACATGGCCGAGCCTGAGGAAATCGCCTCGTCGGCGCTGTTTCTTGCGTCTGCCGATGCGAAATATGTCAACGGTGTGGAGTTGATGGTCGACGGCGGCCTGTCGCAGATCTGACCACGTGCTCAACCGTAGCGCAGCCCTCGCGCAGGGCTGCCTTCCTCGCTTATGCGCAGCCCCTGCAGGAAACCTCATCATGAACAATGAACAACTGACAGCCCGACTGGACGCCCTGGAAAGTCGCGCCGCCATCGAGTCGCTGATCAGCGCCTACGCCAATGCTTTCGACCGCATCGACGCCTCGCTTCTTAGCTCAATCTGGCACGAAGAGTCGACACTGGATCTACCGGGTTTTGGCCAGGCTGGAAACCGTGACGAAATCCTGGCGATGGCGCAAAACAGCTGGCGCCAGATGCCCCATATGCACCACTGGATGGCCAACCCGCTGATTGAAATCGAGGGTGACAGCGCAGTGGGCACGGTAGCTGCGGATTGCCTGTTTCATGACATTGAAAAAGGCCCGGTGCAAGTCAGCGGTCTTTACCACGACAGGTTTGAACGTCGGGACGGAAAGTGGGCGTTCCTGTCACGTCGTTTTGAAATGCATTTCCTGACGCCGTTAAAAGATTGGGTACCCGCAGCGGGCGAAGAACAGTTTGCACCGTTCGAGCAGCTCAAGGGAACGACAGCGAAAAACGAATAGTCCCGGCCATTGGCTGTTCGACACCCACGTGGCCGTCATGCAGTTGCATGATGGCCACGACAATGGCGAGGCCAAGCCCGTAGGAGTCGGAATTCTGGTGCCGAGACGCATCGCCACGGTAAAAGCGGTCGAAGAGTTTGCCCAGGGTTTCGTCGCCCAGCACCGGCCCTTGGTTCTCCACCTCAATCCGGGCACCTCCGTGGGTTTCCAATACCCGTATCAGAATCTCGGTGCCCTCGTAAGCGTAGCGAACAGCGTTCGCCACCAGGTTGCTCAACGCTCTGCGCAGCAGCAAGGGGTCAGCGAGCACGATACCATCGCCCGTTATTTGGAAGCTCATTCGCCGCTCTTCAGCCAAACCCTCAAAATACTCAGCGATGCGCTGTGATTCGTCATGCAGCGACAGTTGCTGGCGCTCCACTACGGCTTGCGCTTCATCGGCGCGCGCCAGAAATAGAATGCTTTCGACGATGCGCGAGATCCGTTCGAGTTCTTCAAGGTTCGAAGCGATCAGCGCCTGATATTCGTCCTCGCTACGGCGTTGGCGAAGGGCAACCTGACAATGTCCCATCAACGACCCGACCGGCGTGCGGATTTCATGGGCAAGGTCGGCGGAAAATTGCGTCAGTCGCTGATAACCCTGAGCAAGACGATCAAGCATCGCGTTATAGGCGTCACTCAGCTGTTGCAATTCAACCGGCGTATCGGCGCTGTCCATACGGCTGTGCAGACGCTCAGGCGTTATGGCTGCGGCATGGGCGGCCATTTTGCGCAGCGGACGCAGCCCGCGACGCAATAACAGATAACCCAGCAACGCGGTTGCCAGAAAGGCCAGGGCCACGGCCAGGTAGATGCGCTCGCGATACGCTGCAAGCATCGCCATTTCCTTGCCCATAAGGTGGGCGGCCGTCAATCGGACTACACGGCCACCCGACGTCGTGACTACGGAGGCGGCGCGCAGCCTTGTTCCCGAGTCGGTCACGCCGCTGCGCAGATCACTGACGCTCAGCTTTGTGTCCTGGCCGATCACCGGCAGTTCAGGCAACGTGACGTTGAGTGGATTGACCTGGATGACCGGTGGCTGCCCCGGCTCTTCAATGATGAAGATGTCGTCTTCGCTGTCGAGCATGTTCTTGAAAATCTGCGGGCTGTCGCGCAGCTTTTCGATGGCGAGTTCGTAATGCAGGAGCTTGCGAAAATGCTCCAGACGGCCCATCACCGCGTGATCGCTGTAGACCAATACCGAGGCCTTCATCGTCTGATACAGATAGAAGCCCGCGCCGGCCACGGCCAGCATCGCGACCATGGCAAACGCCACGGTCGATCGCAGCGTCAGCGAGGGTTGGCGTCGGGACCGCATGGCCTCACCTCGCAGACATAGCCGATACCGCGAATGGTATGGATCAGCTTGATCGGGTAGGGCTGGTCGACCTTGTTGCGCAGGCGCTTGACAGCGACGTCCACCACGTTGGTATCGCTGTCGAAATTCATGTCCCAGACTTCCGAAGCGATTTGTGTCCTGGACAACACATCGCCGGCTCGACGGAGAAACAGATGGAGCAGGGCGAACTCCTTGTTGGTCAGCACGATCACCTGTTGTTGGCGGGTCACGCGGCGCCGGACCAGATCCAGTTCGAGATCGGCAAGGTGGAAATGGTCGGCTTCGCGCACGACACCGCGGCGCAGAATAGTGCGGATGCGCAACAGCAGTTCGGTAAACGAAAAAGGTTTGATCAGGTAATCATCGGCGCCCAGTTCCAGACCGCGAATGCGGTCTTGCAACTGGTCGCGCGCGGTAAGGAACAGCACGGGTACGTCTTGTCTGGCGCGCAACAGCTCGATGATCTGAAAGCCGTCAATCCCGGGCAACATCACGTCCAGCACGATCAGGTCATAGGTCGTATGCAAGGCCATGTGCAGGCCGTCAGCGCCATGCTGGGTCCAGTCGACGTTGTAACCGGACTCACCGAGCCCCTTTTTCAGGTACTCACCTGTTTTGGTGTCATCTTCGATCAGCAGGATATGCATCGTCAGGCGCGCTCGGGTTTCTTCATGACGGGATTCAGTCCGCGACATCGGTATCTCGGCTGTGCAGTGTAACGGGATGAGCGGGCGCAGTCGGTTACATTTCTGTCATACATGGTCAGGGTTGGCGAATGACAAAAATGTCATTCGACGGTCATCGTGACGTCCCGGTCTGCGGTCGAGGATGGCGACACATCAACCCATGAGGAATCGTCGCCATGCAACTCAAAAACGCCCTGTCTACCACGTTCGGTTTGGTGATGCTCAGCGCTGCCGTCATTGCCACCGCCGCCGACATGCCGGTCATCAAACCACTGCGCGGTACGGTGGAAAGCGTCAGCAACAACACGCTGACCTTCACTGTCCGCTCTGGCGCCCAGCAGACGATCGGACTGACTGACAAGACCGGTATCAGCCGGGTATCGAAAGCCAGTCTCGACTCGATCAAGTCCGACAGTTTCATCGGCTCGGCGGCCATCCCGCAGGCCAATGGAACACTGAAGGCGCTGGAGGTCACGGTATTCGACGCCAGGCTCAAGGGCAGCGGCGAAGGTCATTACGGTTGGCAGAACGCAGACGGCAGCACTGGCACCATGACCAACGGCACCGTTGGCAAACTGTCCAAAACCGACGGCCGAACATTGACCGTCAACTACAAGGGCGGCGAGAAGCAGATTGTAGTACCGGATGATGTGCCCATCGCCTATGTCGAGCCCGGCAAGACCGATGAACTGGTCAAAGGCACCAAAATTGTCGTGTTCCCCGCTGCAGATGGCACCTCCGCACGCGGCATTGCGGTGGGCAAGGATGGCTTCCAGCCACCGATGTAATCACCTGAAAAAGGTTAGGGCGCTGCTGTCTGGCGGCGCCCAGCTACATGGATGGTTTGCAAGGGGAACCACGTGAGACAGAAGAAGCTGCATCCCTGGCCGGTTCGCTTCACCCATTGGATCAATGCGGCCTGCATGGTCTGCATGTTCATGAGCGGTTGGGCTATCTACAACGCCTCGCCACTGTTCAGTTTCAGGTTTCCGGTTTCATTGACCGTGGGCGGTTGGCTGGGCGGGGCACTTGCCTGGCATTTTGCGTTCATGTGGTTGCTGCTGATCAACGGTGCGATCTATGTGCTGTACGGGTTCGTCAGTCGTCATTTCAAACGAGACCTGCTACCCATCGGGATCGCCGCGTTGAAGCATGATCTGACGGCTGTCTTGCGCTTTCGGCTGGTGCATGAAAAGGGTGTCTACAACGCAGTGCAACGCTTGATGTATTGGATGGTGCTGGCGGCAGGCGTACTGATCGTTATCTCGGGCGTAGCGATCTGGAAACCGGTTCAACTTCAGGAGCTGGTCGCGTTACTGGGCGGCTATGACGTTGCTCGTTACGTACATTTCGCGGCCATGACGATGATTGCAGCGTTTGTGGTGATTCATCTGGTCTTGGTGATTTTGGTACCGAAAACCCTGTTGCCAATGATCACGGGTGGAGTGCGGACGCCTGATAACGGGAAAAACGGGTCATGACTGAATCCACAAAAACAACGCGTCAGCGCGTCAGGCTTGAACCTGCGCAACAGCTTGAACTGGAAAACATTCAGCGCCGGCATTTTCTTCGGGCCGGCCTGACGGTGGGCGCGATGTCGATGCTGACGGGTTGCAACCTGCAGGACGGCGATCAGGTCGACAAAGTGCTTTGGGCCATGTCGCGTTGGAACGACCGGGTCCAGGCGTGGCTGTTCAGTGGACGGAAACTGGCGCCGACCTTCGCCCGCGCGCAGATCACCAAGCCGTTTCCGTTCAACGCTTTCTATGGTCAGGACGATATCCCTGAAGTAGACCTGACCAGTTACTCGCTCGCCGTCTCCGGCCGGATCAGGGACAAGGCGCCGTGGACACTCGAAAGCTTGCGCAAGCTGCCGCAACGCAGCGATATTACTCGGCTGATCTGTGTTGAGGGCTGGAGCGCGATCGGGGAATGGGGAGGTGTACCGCTGAAAACCTTCCTGGAACACATCGGCGCCGACACCACAGCGAAATTTGTCGGTTTCAAATGTGCCGATCGTTACTACTCCAGTCTGGACATGCCGACTGCCTTGCACCCGCAGACGCTGTTGGCACTGGATTACGCTAACGTGGCGCTGCCGCCCGAGTACGGCTATCCGCTGAGGGTTCGGGTCCCCACCAAACTGGGCTTCAAAAACCCCAAGCATGTTGTCGAGATTTTCGTCAGCAACGACAACCCGGGCGGGTATTGGGAAGACCAGGGCTACAACTGGTTCAGCGGGATCTGATGAAGCAAAGAACGGAACTGTCACGCCAGGAACACTGGCGAGATTCATGACACCAAGCGTGATATGAGGCATGCCGATGACCGGTATTTCTGCAGTACCGCCAGCACCATCCGTCTTGCCGACATCAGAAACCAGGATGGAGGCAGCGAGTGATGGCGCAGATTTCCAATCCCTCTTGCAGGCTCAGTCCAGGCCCCCTGTACAACAGCCGGATAGAGCTCGCGGTCGGGTGCTCTTTGATAATCTTGCCGCATGTACCTTCAATGGCGAAAAAAGAGCTATCTGCTCTGACGTTCTCGGCACAGGGGGACTGAATGCGTTTGCCATTGCAGTGGCTCTCTCGCCTATAACCGTCACCTGGGTACCGACCGAGATTGTTCGAGCGCCACTGCGTTCGCCTAGAATACGGACATTTCGCCGTCGCAGTCCCTCTTCAGACGAGAGCACCTTCCTCAACCGGTCAAATTCGGAGGATAGGGGTTACGATTAGACGGGTCTCGAAAGCTTGCTCGCCGTAGGCCAGTATTATTAAGGGAGAAGCAGCTACCGCCAATTCTCATCTGTAGCGTTGAATGGTCTTTCGTTCGCCTGAAGTAGAAAGCCCGATGGCTTCTCTATCGTGGCGAGGGTGGTGATATGAGGCAGGGTCGACTTACAGCCTATTTCCCCCCCGCTGTCATCCCCCGTTGATTCTGAGCATCAGAGAGTTATAGCCCGCCTTCAGAGCTACTTTTGGCCGAAGGTAGTCATTCGTGAACGGCCGCTTTCGGCCAGCAGCAGCCCTGATGGGCGTCCATTTTCGGCTATAAGCGGCAGATCAACCTGAGATTACCTTCGATGAAAAACCGCTAGACGCGAACTCGTGGATGTTTCCGAAAACGTCCAGGCTATAGCTGCCAACAGTATTGGCATAAACGCATGAGGAAGGCTAAGAG
The DNA here is from genome assembly GCF_041956865.1 of Pseudomonas sp. LW8. NCBI lineage: Bacteria > Pseudomonadati > Pseudomonadota > Gammaproteobacteria > Pseudomonadales > Pseudomonadaceae > Pseudomonas > Pseudomonas sp. LW8. Next base: position 2,587,488 of record NZ_CP168138.1, read on the forward strand.
AAGGCTGTTAACTAAAATTGCCGCCTCTAACTGATGCGCGGAGATAGCCCTTCAAAGATGTTGAATTCAATCGGACAAATGAGGCGGGGCGAAGACACAGGCCCAGTACGGATACCGGGCCTTTAGCGTCCGCCGCAACCCACAGCGGGCATCAGTTGTGGTGGGCGTACACTAGCCTTTACGCAGGGTCAGCAGAGGGATGCTGAAGTGCTGTCTTCGGACTCATAGGCCTTCGCCATCAAGCCTTGGCAGCAGGCTTCAATCTAAAGCTGACACCCATACGATTGAAAGCGTTCATCGCAGCAATCGCTACTGTCAGGTCAACCAGATCCTTTTCCGCAAACATCGCCAAGGCGGCTGCGTACGCTTCGTCCGATACGTGGGTCTCGCTTACCCGCGTGACCTCTTCTGCCCAGGCTAATGCCGAGCGCTCCTGATCCGAGAATAGGTGCTGCGCTTCATGCCATACCGGTACTAATACCAGCTTGTCCACCGACATGCCTTCTTTGATCAGATCCCGTGAATGCAGATCAATACAGTGTGCGCAGCCGTTGATCTGCGACACTCTGAGAAACACCAAATGGATCAGTTGGGCTGGCAGGTTGGTTGCAGTGGTCGCAAAGTGATGCAAACCTCCAAGCGCCTTGGCTGCACTAGGTGAAATTTGAAACCAATCGAGGCGACTCATGATTAATTCCTCTCTGTAGGGCGATATTAAGCGTGGGACTTGCGGCTCATGGCTGCCGAGCCGGGCGAACGGCTCTCCCGAAATCAAAAAGCAAGGCTCAGCTTCAGGCATCGCTGCCGACCTTTGTACTTCGACCGTCTGGGGGCACCGGCTTCAGGCAACTGTTTCATGAGTCCTAGCTTCGATTTCCTCATGAAAGAACGTGTGCACATCGTCGTACCCTATTTTCTGCGCCGTTTTTAGCGCGTCCGTCCCTTTTGCTGTCCCTTCAACGGTGAAGTAATGCACCTGATTGAGACCGATGGTTTTCAGCACTGCGGATAGGTAGGGACGAAGAAAGTCGGGTTGCCGGGCCCTCTCACCGCTAATGTAGCCGCCGGTGGCTACGGCAACGTAGACGGGGCGATCCAATAACGTTCCAACCTTACCTTTTGATGTGCTCAGGAAAGTTTTTCCGACGCGTACAACGTGGTCAATCCAGGCCTTGAGCGGAGAGGGCACGCTGTAGTTGTGCATGGGAGTAGCGATTACCAGTACATCGCAGGCATTCAACAGGATGATCATTTGGTCGGAGCGACTCAATGTACCTTTCTGATCCTCGGTAGCTATTTCGCTCGGATGGGCCAAGGCATGGGCATAAGTCGCATCGACTGGCGATAACGTGTTCAGGTCTATATCCGTCAGTTCAATCCCGCGTATACCAGCGCGTACTGTCAGAGCGTGCAGAATCCGCTCAGACAGTTTCAAGCTTTCAGATGCATTACCGTTGGGACTGGCAATCAGGCGAAGGATTCGCAAAGGAGCGAGTGGCTTCTGAGACGGGTTCATGATATTGCCTCCTGTACGGGTGATGCGGTCATGGGGTATCGAACTGTTTTTGAAAACGCAGCGCGCCGGTATAAAGGCCTTCGCGGAAGTAGAAGCGTTGGGCGCGCGCGTTGGCCAAACCCGTGTCAAGCACAAGGCGAGCACAACCGCTGGCACGAGCCAGTCGTTCCAGAGCTCGCAATAATCGGGAGCCCCACTGGCCGCCGCGCTGGGCTTCATCGGTGATGAGGTCATCGACATACAAGAATGGGCCATAAATCAGATTCTCCTGAAGGCGGTAACCTGTAAGCGCCACGAGAGCCGATGACTCGAAGGCTCCAACCAGGCGATAGCCGCCGGCTCGCATTCGTTCGATACGACTCATAAAATCGGCCTCGCTTGTTAGGTGGGGGCGCAATTGCTGCATTACCGGGAAAGCGATTTTCAAGTCATGGCGGCTGTCTAGAGGACGCAGGGCAGTGTCGGCCAAGTCGAGCACGCTGGGCACGTAGTCTTGAAGATTGAACGTCATGGGAGAGGCCTTAGTGGGTTGTGATGGTCAAATCTTGAACTAACATTGCCTCAATTTATTGAACCAAGAAGTGAGATATGAACTAGGCCATGATGACTTCCTGTTCGCACCCTTTCGCCTCCTTGGATGGGCAACCCGGCTCGCCTCTGTACCGTCAGTTATATGACCGAGTACTCGCCGCCATCGCCGCTGGCACGCTTTCCCCTGGTGACCGATTGCCTTCGGTGCGAGCTCTCGCCAAGGATCTCGGCGTTGCTCGTGGCACCATCGAGCTGGCCTATTCGCTGCTCACGAGCGAGGGCTACCTCTTGGCCCTGGGGCAGAAGGGCACCGTGGTCAATCCCGAATTGCAGAAGCCGCTACTGTCTGCCCCCGCTTTATCCGTCAGCAGCGAGGTGATTGAAAACTCCCCAGACGCACTATGGCGTCCACCGCAACTTTTGCCGTTTCAGATGGGAGTGCCTGCAATGGATGAGTTCCCACGCAAGATCTGGGCGCGCTTGGGTGCCCGTTATCTGCGAGGCATGCGTTCAGGCGATCTGGACTATCCGCCGCCGCACGGCCTGCCTGCCTTACGCAGCGCCATAGCCTCATATCTGCAGGTGTCTCGAGGTATCGATTGCGGCGCCCATCAGGTATTTATCACCAGCGGCTGGCGCAGTAGCCTGTCGCTGATCGCACATACTTTACTGCGCGCAGGGGAGCGAGCCTGGGTCGAAGATCCTGGCTACCCAACCACGCGCCAAGTGCTTCGTCAATTCGGTATTGAGCTTGAGGCAGTGCCAGTTGATGCCGAAGGTATGGATGTGGAGCACGCCATTGCCAGGCATCAGGCTGCACAGGTCGTCATGGTGACGCCGGGGCATCAAAGCCCATTGTGTATGGCGCTGTCTTTGCCTCGGAGACAGTTGTTACTCGATTGGGTGGCCCGGAGCGATGCCTGGGTTGTCGAGGATGATTACGACGGCGAGTATCGCTATGTCAGTCGCCCCTTGCCGGCGTTGGCGAGCTTGGATCGCAACGGGCGCGTGCTGTACGCCGGAACTTTCAGCAAGGTGCTTTTCCCCGGTATCCGCCTTGCCTACCTAGTGGTGCCTCAGGGGCAAGTGGCAGCGTTTGAGCGTGTAAGTCGGGCGTTATTCTCCGCAGGCTCGCCAGCGATTACTCAAGCGCTGGTCGCAGAGTTCATTGTCGAGGGGCATTTCACTCGGCACATTCAGCGCATGCGAAGGCTCTACAGCGAACGACGCGCTTTGACTATTGAAGCGTTGGAGCGGAGTTTACCCAATGGACTGCTGGTGGAGCGCTCGCCAGGAGGGATGCACCTGGTACTCCGTTTGCCGGAGGGAGTAGTCGACACTGCCCTGACTGAGCAACTGCTGGCCAAAGGCATCGCCGTGCAACCCTTGTCGCGATGGAGTGTTTCGTCGCGGCGTCAATCTGGGCTGCTGCTGAGCTTCACCAACTGCGCCTGCGCTGCTCAGGGCGAGCAGCTTGGCGCGTTTATAAACCGTGCGCTCAGTTGAGGTTGGCTTTGGTCAGGCCGAACACCTCATCCGACGAACCAGGGACTGCCTGAAAGGCCACATTGAGGCGATTCCAACCGTTGATGGCGACAATCAGGAACGACAAATCCGACAGATCCTGTTCGGAAAACTGCTCACGCACATCCGCGTAGAGGCTTTCAGGTACACCATGGGATGGCAGTTGGGTCAGGGCTTCTGTCCAGGCGAGCGCCGCGCGCTCTATTGGCGAGAACAGTTGCGATTCACGCCAGACCGCAATGTGATGGAGGCGCAATTCGCGCTCGCCATGGATCTTGGCTTCCTTCACGTGCATATCCACGCAGAACGCGCAGCCATTCAATTGAGACGCCCGCAGCATTATGAGGTGGGCCAGGTCAGCCAGTAGCGGCTTCTTACTCAGTTGCATCGTCAGCTCCACCAGCTTATTGGAAGCCTGAGGCGACTGTTTGAAGTAATCAAGACGGTTGTTCATGGCGGTCACTCGCAGCGGGTTTAGGGTTGTTGGAGCCCACAGTAGCCACGCGTGGTCTAGTCAGACAGGGCCAAGAAAAGACCTTTCAACTAAGCCATACAGTTCTGATTCGCGATTTGCCGTTCGCCGATGTTGCCAAGCCGGTTGTCCGTGAACCCGGCGGAAGGCGACCCAAAGCCGGTGTATAAACTGGCACAGTAAGCGGCAACTGAGTTGCGATGCGCGATAGTTCTGGGGTGGATAACAGGTGCAGCGCCTTTGTGAAGACTGATTCCTCTCGCCGGTCGACAACGCCGAAACAGATCGCAAGAGAGTGGGGCGGTGGGCGGTCAATCCGCAGTTCGCAGAGCAACTCGGGCGTGTTTACGAAGAGTGGAGTGGCATTTTCCTCTCAAAGAAATTCGATGCGACCGGATTTTCAGTCCTATAACGCACTTGAGAACACAGCCATTGGTGCGTGTCAAAAAAACCTTTTTGTCGTCATTTCGACAAAAACGAATAATGGTCAAATTGACTCGGTATAGCTTCAGCACCCTGATTTTTATGACGTTTGAGGTTGGCATGAAATGTGTCAGTGATGGGTAAATGGTTTAATACCCAAGGAGCTGAAACATGAAAAGTGAGTTCGACAATCGTGTCGCTGTGGTAACCGGAGCAAGTTCAGGCATCGGACTGGCAGTCGTTCAACGATTACTAAGCTATGAAGCGACGGTAGTGGCGATGTCCCGTGGCCGGGGCGGCCTGGCTGCACTCAAAGACGTTCATGGTGATCGCCTCCATATTGTCAGTGGCGATGTTACGGTAAGTTCGGATCTTGAGAAGCTTGCACACTGCGTCTCCAGAATCGGGCCTGTAGATTTTCTAGTACCGAATGCAGGAGTCGCTGTATTTGAAGACAGCTTGGCGAGTGAGGGATTCGAGCGAAATTGGGCCATCAACGGAGCAGGTGCGCTTAACACGCTTTCAGCTTTGCGAGCCCAATTGGCGAGACCCGCTTCGGTTGTATTTGTGGGGACTTTTCTTTCCGCTTTGGCCTTCCCAGGCTTGGCTGGCTACATTGCGTCGAAAACAGCACTGACAGCGCATGCTCGAACCTTAGCCGTCGAACAGGCTGAGGCCGGAGTTAGAGTGAACGTCGTATCGCCAGGGCCAACAGCTACGCCGATCTGGCGATCACTAGGGTTGGATAATGCGACGTTGTCCTCAGTCGCGGAAACGGTCAACCAGCGCTTACTAGAGGGTAAGTTCCTTGAGCCGGAAGCGGTGGCAGATGTGATTCTGTTCCTTCTATCAGAGCGAGCACGTGGCATTTACGGCCAAGATGTTGTGGTAGATGGGGGGTATACCTTGCGGTAGGCGTTAGAAACGCATTGAGGTCGAGGAGACACCTATCCGGTGCGGATCGTGCTCTCGGCCTCTATTTTCTGCGCTAACTTTACCTCTAATTGACGTGATCAACTCGGGCCCTTGATTAAGTACATTCTCCACATAGTTGCCCACCTTTTATCAATGAAATTCTCAGCTGGCCAGTGCCGTCACGCCCAGCTTGCCTTGAAGGAAAGACGAACATGGCAAGCCTGCAGCGGTGACCACTTTGCCATATGCATGGCTCATCTAGGTCCGCTTTTGGCTGTTAGCTGCCGCTAACGCACGACCACTTTCGGCCAATCACCTGTCACGATTATCCTAGTTGTCGCGATCAGCCTATTAAGAGTGCACTGCTCAGAGGTGTTCCCCTCTCCCGTTGAAGGTGTCCACTAAGGGCACCATTTTTCAGCTCTATGCCTCATGTGGCCGTACTTAAAGCAGATCTTCAGGTCGCATCGTCAAAATGATTTTCCCGACGTTTTCGGAAGACTCCATCCGCCGATGCGCGTCGGCAGCCCGTGCTAGCGCAAAGGTGCTATCGACAACCGGCTCAAGGCTTCCGGCACCCTCGAAGCGATCAAGCCAATGTTCGCGGAAGCGCTTGATCATGGCGTGTTTCTCCGGTTGCGTGCGCGACTTCATGACCGTACCGATGATTTGCAAGTGGCGATAAAGAATGTCCTCCAGCGCCACCGTGACTTTGCCACCACCGCCGAGAATCCCCACCTGAATGAGGCGGCCGCCGCGTGCAAGGGACGCGACGTTGCGCGCGAAGTAGGGCTCACCGATAAAGTCAATGATCACATCGACGCCGCGACCCTGGGTTTTGTCGGCGATCACTTCAGCGAAGTCCTGCGTCTTATAATCGATCGCCACGTCAGCGCCCAAATGCTCGACACGCGCCAACTTGCTGTCTTCGGTTGTCGCATACACCGTGGCGCCGGTGGCGTAAGCCAACTGCACAGCGGCAGACCCGACGCCGCCGGCGGCCGCGTGAATCAGCACGGAATCGCCAGCCTTGAGCCGAGCCAGATGCATCATCGCTTCATGGGCCGTGACGAAGACCTCGGGAATGGCTGCCGCGTGTACATAGTCAAGCTGCGCGGGGATGTGCATGGCCATGCGGTAATCGATGCGTGCCAGCTCGGCGTATGCACCGCCACCGACCACGCCCATGACTCGATCTCCGACCTCGAACTCCGTCACCGCGCTACCTTTGCCGATCACTTCGCCGGCGATTTCCAGGCCGATGATCAGCGAGTCGCCGAAGTTCGGATGGCCGTAGCCACCGGTCCGGTGAGTCAGATCCGCACGGTTCACCCCGGCGGCATAGACACGCACCAACAGGTCGTCAGGACGGACTTCAGGATTGGCGAACTCTTCGAGTTCCAGGACGTCTGGCGCACCAAATTCTGTGATGGTGATGGCTTTCATTCAGTTGTTCTCCATTTCGCTGAACGTGGTATTGGCGATAGCCGATGCGGTGATGGCGCCAGGGAAGCCCACGTAGAACGCCAGGTGCGTGATCGCTGCCGCTAGTTCGTCGTGGGTTACACCATTGTCAGCTGCCCGGCGTAAGTGGGCAGGCAACTCTTCCGAGTGACCAGCGGCTATCAATGCCGCCACGGTGATCAGGCTACGGTCGCGCGGGGACAGCGCCGGGTCACTCCATATCTGCGGATAAAGCGTTGAGTCGACGAATTGCGCCAGCTTCGGCGTGAACGCGCGCGCCGCTTCGCGAGGACTGTTGAAGTTGAGCTTGGACATTGGCGAGTTCCTTAAACCTGGCTGATGAATTTGTGGGTGAGATAGTGCTCGATGCCTTCAATACCGCCTTCGGAGCCGTGACCGCTTTCTTTCATGCCGCCGAACGGGAGCTCGGTCGCGATGATGCGGTATTGGTTGATGCCGATCATGCCGGCCTCCAATCCGTCGGCCACATCAATGGCCGTGCGCGCGCTGGAGGTGAACGCGTAGGCCGAGAGGCCGTACGGCAGGCGGTTGGCTTCTTGCAGTCCATCGGCCAGTTCGTCGAATGGCATCAGTACGGCGATGGGGCCGAAGGGTTCTTCGTGCATGACGCGAGCGTTCATCGGCACATCCGCCAGAACCGTGGGTTGGAAGAAGTAGCCTTCGCCTGACAAGGCTTCACCACCGACCAATACCCGTGCACCTTTCTCAACGGCATCGGCGACCAGGTCTTCCATTTTTGCCAATTGCCTTGGGTTGGCCAAAGGTCCGACCTGTGTATCCGGATGCAGGCCGTCACCGATTCTCAGGGCTTGGGTCGCAGCGACAAACCGATCGACAAAGGCTTGATAGGCGCCACGCTGGATTAGAAACCGAGTGGATGAAATGCACACCTGTCCGGTGCCGCGAAAGCGGTTGGCGACGCCTTCTATAGCCGCTTTTTCGATGTCGGCATCCTCAAACACCAGCACCGGTCCGTGCCCACCGAGTTCGAGGGTGATGGGCTTCACACCTTCGGCAGCGCGTGCAGACAGCAGGCGACCGATAGGAACTGAGCCGGTGAAGGTCACTTTGCGAATGATCGGCGAAGCGATCAGATGGCTGGACACTTGATCCGGTACGCCAAACACCACTTGCAGCACACCCTTGGGCAATCCTGCATCGTCGAGTGCACGCGCCAGGGCCAGCGCTGTGGAGGGGCTTTCTTCACCGGGTTTGAGAATGACGCTGCAACCGGCGGCCAGCGCAGCCGATAGCTTGCGTGATGGGGTGATGGCCGGGAAATTCCACGGTGTGAATGCGGCCACTGGGCCGATGGCTTGGCGTTTGACCAGTTGCAGCACGCCTGGCCGATTGGCCGGGACCACACGGCCATCGATACGCCGTGCGCTTTCGGCAAACCATTCGAAATACTCCGCCGCACGGGTCACTTCATCCAGGCTTTCATTCAGCGGCTTGCCTTCCTCCAGGGTCATCTGCGCGGCGATCTGCGGTGCGCGCTGGAGGATCAGGTCGGCGGCACGCTTGAGGATCTTGGCGCGTTGGTCAGGCACGGTCTGGCGCCATTTCTCGAAGCTCAGGTGAGTCACTTCAAGGGCGTGATCAAGGTCGCTCGCGGTGGCGAGTGGGACGCGGCCGATTTCCCGGCCGGTTGCCGGGTTGACGACGGCGGCAGTATCGCGCCCTTCGGCACTGATCCATTCACCACCGATGAAAAGATAAAGCGGGTCGTAGGAGGTTTTCATGATGCGCCCTTCAGTTGGTTGTCAGAGATTCGGATGAAACCTGGCGCCTGTTCAGGCGGCCTGTGCAACCAAGTCTATGGAAGGAGTGCGCATTGATTTAGACGCGCCAAAGGGAATCATTGTTGTCGCCAGAGGTAATATCGAGCCGCAGGCCGAACGTGTAGCATCCGGAAAAATGCGCGTTATCACGGGTGAGCGTCAGATATACAGGAAGGTCGCGATGGATAAGCTTTCGAACATGTCGGTGTACATAAAGGTTGTCGAGATGGGTAGTTTCACGGCCGTGGCCAATCATCTGGACTCCACGGTCGGGAACGTCTCGCGTGCTGTCTCTGCGCTGGAAAACGTGCTCGATGCGCGCCTGTTGCAACGCTCGACCCGACGCCTGTCGGTCACCGATGCGGGGCGACGGTTCTATGAGCGTTGCACGAGAATTCTGGCTGATCTGGAGAGTGCCGAAGCAGAAGCCAGCAATGCCGCACTGGAGCCTAGGGGAACACTGAGGGTGCATTGCGTTCCCGGACTAGCCCGGCATCTGGTCACCGGGGCCGTGCTGGAATACCGCCAGCAATTCCCGGAAGTGACCGTGGATTTACTACTCTCGCAACGCATGCCTAACCTGTTGGAAGACCAACTGGATGTCTCGATTCTGATCGCCCGCGCGCTCCCCGATTCGGCGTATGTCAGCCAAAAGATCGGTGTCAGCCATTGTGTGCTGGTGGCGTCGCCAGACTACCTGGCGCGGCATGCGGCCCCGGAGACACCTGAAGACCTGCGTGATCATCAGTGTCTGCTATTGGGCACCGTGGACTATGTGCGGGATGAGTGGCAGCTGAAGAGCAAGGCGGGGGAAGCGACATTTGTCCCGACAGGGCCAAGTTTCAGCGTCAACGATATGGATGCAATGGCGCTGGCCATTCGAGAGGGCGCGGGGATTGGCTTGCTGGCCGGGTTCACGGCCATCGATGATTTGCGTTCCGGCAAGCTAGTGCGGGTTTTGCCTGAGTACCATACCTATGAGCGCAACGTGTACGCCGTCTATACCTCTCGGCAGTTTGTCGATGCGAAAATCACCCGCTTTATCGACACGTTGAAAGATCGGGTTGGCAGTCAGCTGGCAGCCACGGCCCAAGCACTGATCGATTGAAACGCCGAGGAGCAAAAAGGTTTTTGCGCCTCGATGAGACTACTCTCCGAGGCGCAATGATCGGCGAACAGTTGACTTAGCCCTGGCTGCAACGGCCCATGACGTTATAGGCCAGTACGTGGCGTTTGCCTTGCGAATCCTGGTAGGTCATATGCGTCGGTACCACTGCGCAAACATCCGGTACCGGGTCTTCAGAAATGACCTTGGCGACATCAAGGTGGGTGCCATAACCGTATTGCTCGACAGGTTGAGTATTTGCAGTGCCGTCCTGTGCCGCTACCACAGAGCTGAAGCCCAAGAGTGCGACGATGATCATTGCCGTTTTCATAATGATATTTCCGATAGTCAGTGTGATGTTGCTGGCAGGACGAACTTTAGGCTTGAGGGTTTTGCGGAAACAGGCGCGGATCAGGGAAAGACTTTTCTCAATTCCGAACACAATCGTGAGGTGTCTGACGTTAGCGCTTTTTTATTTGTGGCCATCCACTTTTGGGCGAAAACTGCTATCAAAGGCAGCCACATGCCACTGAGGTCCGAGGTCGAATCAACAAAATTTGAGGGGGGACGCAGTAGTGTCAGAAGGGCATAGTTGCGGAAATGCCCGAAAAGATGCGGAAACGATCTCGTAGTGTGGGGCAAATTTTTCCGAATGCCGGAAACGACAAAGCCCTGAATAATCAGGGCTTTGTCGTACTTAAGATGGCGGAGGCGATGGGATTCGAACTCATGAACCTGTTACAGTCGACGGTTTTCAAGTCCATGACTAAAACGAGTAATTTCAATGGATTATGACCAGAGTATTCCGCTTTGATTGTGCGCAAATGTCACTCGGTATGGCCGCTAACGGCCAGAAGCGGACGGTTGAAATCGGCACCTTCCGGCCAAGAACGGACGCTCAAGACGCATAAGCACGAAGAAGGACTAACTTGTTAGAAGTTAGGCGCCCTATAATCAGCTTGGTAGCAGATAGCGAGAATAGCCACTAAAACTAACGACAAAATCTATAGTTCTAAGACGACAAGCAAATCTCGCTTTTACAGGCTATTTTTTAAATGGCGTCATCCATGATGAGGTAGTGACCATTTGAATATTTTCTTTCCAGCTACATAGCTATGATTTTTTTGGCTTTGCATTGTAAGTATCTTCCGCCGAAGACGCTCAATCCATGATTGACTTCCACCTTTCGCCTCAAAAAGATTTAATAACTCAATCGACTTCGGTAAGTCTTCGGCTTTTTCTAACTGATAATAAATCTCGTCGCAAAAAATCACATCATCAACTGTGCCTTCGAGAATTAAGTTCATACGCAACTGTGAAGCCTCGGGACCACGACCTAATTGCTCTAAAATTTTTCCCAAAATGGAGTCTGTATACACATCTGTAGCGCCGAAGGACTGAGCTTTTTCTAATATCTTTAGTGACTTATCTGGGTTTTGCTGCTGCTCCAGTTGATATAAGGCCTCTTCATTATAAAGAGCCGAATTCATACTTCCTTCTTCAATGGCCAATCGGCGCTGACGGGAAGCCTCCGCTGCATCCACGACTAATTGAATACAGCGATTTTGGATCGATTGAACATAATTATTGACAGAGTCTGGATAATCTTTTTGATGAGTTTCTAGTCGTTCTAAAAAAAATTCAGCGCCAGCTTTACCCTGTGCCAAAAGTGCTTGTCCAAGGTTGGCAACACCTGGCGGAAAGTTGGGATTCAACTGCAACGCTTTTTCAAATGCGTAGATCGCTTCATCGCAACCCAAACTCTGAGTTTTTTGCAAGCTTTCACCATAAAAGCGCCAAGCCTTGGAGTCTCGAGGATAAATATTTACTATTATCTGCAAAACTTCCTGTTGCCGAATAACACTTTCTCCTGCATCCCGCCGTCGATGATATATTCCCCAGAGGGCACTCTCGCTCCAGCCTATTTCCTTTCCTTCCAAATGAGCAATCCAAATATCTATATCAGCGAGGGAATCCGCACAAAGCAGATGATAAAAAGCCTCGTTTGCTCTCTGTAGGTTAATCTGCTCTATCTGCCTGCCAATTTGATGTTGCCAACATTGAGCAATTAGCAAGTGCTTACTGGAGATTTCTTCAGGTATGCTGCTAGCGTAGTCTGGAGAAAACTCTGCGTCACCGAGAGCCATTTTTTGGCGAATCCAGCCGGTAATAAATCCGTGTAAATAATGATCTTTGTTATTGTCAATCGGCAAAAGACCAAGTCTTCTTAATTTTTGCCATGCATGACTTACACCAATGCCATCCTCTAGCTTGTCAGCATGGTCTTGTGGGATTGCATTTCTATAAAGTGCCAGAACCCTCAAAAGACTGCGTTCGCTATCCCCGATTATTTCATCATGTAATATGGAAAGTAATTTTTCGTCTAATCGATCAATAACGTCTTGGCGTATTGTTTGATAAACATCCCATGGTGTAGAGCGTTTTTCCCGCGCGATAGACGCAAGTAATTCTGCGGCTAACGTGTGAGCGGTTCCCCCGTGCCCACCTCCTAACCATTGGAATAGAGCTTTCAGACTATTGCCTGAATAGGTCCATTCCTCTTCCTGTCCCAGAGGAGCACTTTCAACAAGTAGTTGAGCGAACCCCGACTTATCCAAGCCTGGAACCTCATAAAGTAGACAGTTAACGCCGAAACTGCCGTCATCGACCTTTTCATTAAGTTCAAAAACAAATTTCCAATCGGGAAAAGCAATTGAGAGGCTTTCTAGCAAAATACGTACTTCCGCATTTCGCCATTTACTATTGTGCATAAGTAAGTGTGCGTTGTTTACCCAGATATAGGCTGTGTGGGGGTCGGGATAGGATTTCAGCAACCCCGCTGCCATTTCTCTTGAAGTTACTCCGCTCGGCGGCTGCGGATCTTCTCGGCGATTATTTAGAACATCCAGCAACCTGCGAAATATCTCTCCTGCGGTTATTTGCTTGCTACAATTTATATCGAGAAACTTTAAGGAGTTAAAGTTCACTTGGTCATGAAGTTTTTTGATTAGCGCCGTTTTCCCATTCCCACTCATTCCGTACAAAGCAATCGATGAGTTATGCTCTAGATAATCAGTTAGCACATTGAGAAGTTTTTCGCGCCCACAAAATGGTGGCACATAAGGCAATGAAGGGTGATTCACAGCCTGAGTATTTGCATCTGACCCTGCGCTATATTTCTGCGGCCTCTTAAGTCTAAGGGAAGAGTTGAAACTCCATTGCCCTTCATCAGCGTGGTCGGCAACTGGCTGTATTGTCCAACCTTTGTTATACCCGAATAAATGGGCAGTGGTTGCTCCAGTGAGCGGGTCGGTCCTCACTAAGTTAACACCAAATTGATCTATGGTATCTGCTCCTACGGCGCCCGCGGCTAACTGAATGCAGTTTTCAGTAGGGCGGACCCAAGATGTATGAGTATGACCATGTAGAAGAAAGTGTAGACTCCTACTTGCACGACTTTCTGCGTCATGTTGCTCAGCTTCACTAAGCCAATCGAACGGATGATGAATTAAGCCAATCCGAATATCCGCACCATTGATTATTTCCGACATATAATTAAACTGCCACTCGCTTGCAAGCCATACATGACGATCATCTTCTGGTCCCGCGCAACTCCACGCAGAGTTAAATCCAGCTACGCCTACGATAAAATCGTTAATTTCTAAAGTATGGGCGTATAAATGATAGTGTTCTTTGTATAACTCCGGACGATATTCTTTAACAAAATCTCCATATTCGACTAGTCTTCCCATTGCGGATTTGTGATCAAAAGTACAATCTGCAAACCGCTCATTAATCTCTCCAACATGATTTCGCGATTTTTCCGCCATCTCGACCAGTCTCGCCTGCTGGTCACCTGAAATGTTTTTTCTATTAACATCATGATTTCCAGGGACTAGGAATAATCTATCTTTGGTAAGATCGCAACACTGAAGCAAATCATCGAAGAACTTTGCTGCCTCCTTATACTGCTCTTTGAGTGGGGCACCGCTGGTTTCTCCAAATGCAATATCCCCCGTGCAGAATATGATGTCCGGCTTCTGCAGGCCGCTGGCGAATCTACGGCTCAAAAAAGTCAACAATTCACGGCGGATTACATTATCGCGCCAAGCGGTCTTTGGATGGAAGTGGATATCTGATAAGTGTAGCCAGACTAATTCTTTTTTCATGTATTTACCAATGTTGTGGCGATCTTACCTAGATCGAAATTATTTTGTGAGAACTTGGCCGGCTACAACACCTAAAACTAATTGCTTTATATATAGCAAGTTGACAGGTATCTTTCGAACTTAAGCGTCGATACGAGACTGCGTAGCCTGCACAACGCCCGGCTTCCATTTATTTGACTTTGCATCAAACATGGCGCAAAAGCGCTTAAGGAGGTCAAATTAAGATTGGTCATTATAATCGATTCCTTTCGACAGTTACTACAATTTAAAGGAGGTGCATGAAACCCTGGGTCATAATATTAGTTTTATCAATATATCCAGATCGTGCAAGCCAGGTCAAGCGCGCTATTTCATGCGTCTCAATTGATGCCATCCTCGGCTCGGTAGACGTGACTTCAGACTGAATCAAGATGATTACCCAGATGATCGACTGCGTACGTGCAAAACATCCTATCCTTATGTGAATGTTTAAATACAATCAGTAGCTAATAACTTCAATCGCTTGCTCAGTCCCCGCATGAAAACTCTGGACATACCGCGAATGCGATCAATGGTAAAATTAGAAGAGCGGAAGTCCTTGACAATCGCATCTTTTTACACTTCACAGCTTGCAGCTGTAATACGTAAGTGTCTCGAGGAAAGCGTGCTTTGGCCCGAACTCTACCAACCGCGAGAGGCAACCTTGAACGTCTGCTTATGGTCGAAAGCCGTCTCTCATAAGCAGCCGCGTTCGGCTAAAAGCTGACGGTGGCGACCGCAAGCATTGTTATCAGTGTGTTGGTTGGCATTCATTTAATTCGCACCGGACGCCGCCAGAGTTCAGGAAATCATGTGCAGAAATTAAAAACCTAAGTCAATGACATACAACCTCAATCTTCTGGCCTATCAATAAAACACTGCTTGGATGCATCAATCAGCTTTCCACAGCCATCATGCTCGAACTCTATGTCATCCCGAGGAGTCCAAAAAATAAATGACAACCCTCCAAACAAGATTACCTGAGTGTACATCATATCCTCCTTTATGCTTGTCATGAACATATGATGCTTAGCAGTAAGTTTAACAATAGGCTCGTAATGGTCGGCAGGCAGCTGCTGCCAATACAGCCCTGACGCTCTGAGTTTTTCTTCAGTACGAGCCTCAAAGGCGGCTCTAAACACATGCCCGCTCTTAGAAGTTATTGCAATATCCCCATAAGTCTTGACAGTAAATAGGTAAGCCGCCTTGATTGCCTCGCGTACAATCAACATAAAATCACTGTAAAAGCTCATATCCAAGCGCTCTTTGCTGTGGATAAGCATGGTTATATCGCCTTGTCCACTTCTCCCCTTGTCAGCCATATTCTTGGCAATTTTAGCCGCTTCCTCAAAAACCTCTTCGCTAAAGCCTTTTACCAAAAAATCCCCAGTGAGCTTGTTCTTTTCAATAGGTTTTCGATATTTGAAATCAATACTTTCCTTGCTAACATTCGCAGTAAATCGACCTCCCACCTCGGTCTCTCCATGCATGGTTGCAGTCTTCCCACCAGAGCGTCCGTGGATGTCGGCCATCATGCAAAGCATTTTAATAAGTTGGTCATTTACCATTGGAGCGTCAATCAGCTCATTAAGCCGACTATTCTCAGACAATGCTGCCTCTACAAAAAATGACTCCGGAGCGCCTATTCCTACTGGTAGTACATGCTCCCTATTAATCTGCCCAACCTCTATCAGAGGTCTGACCAGATAGGGGCAAAGAGTGTTTTTAATCTCAGTGCTTGCCATCTAAAAACTCCCGGATCCGTTAATTTTGCGCTAATTACTTAAACTTGCATGCAAGCAAATCAAACTCATCTGTAAGCCGGAGTGAGCGCGCTCTGTAGGCGGCGCTGTGCGTGCTCAAGGTAAAGTATGGATTCAAAAAAAATGTCCGCCTCTAGCCGGGAACAGCCACTCATGACGACCTACCGATGGGTTTTCTGATCACGGCATAACGATGCTGACTGTCAGTTACCAGTCCGATCAACGTTTTTCGAGGGCAGTACAAACCCACGTAGATGAGTTAAGGCAGTCACTTCAGGGTCAAGGCCACGCAACGTGGTTGCCCGCTGGCTACCGTCAGGTAGATAAACTATGAGCTCATCTCCGTGAACCGAGTAGGTGCCGCTGTACTTTGTCTCTTCATCTTCAAAACTGATTTCCTCGTCCACACATAGCTCCTTTAATTAGTGGGAATTGATCCGTGCGACCAAAAATATTTTGTCAGCCTGGTCGTCAAGCACATGCATTTTTCTATGGCAGTTGGGGCAGAGAGCAACTGTGTTTTCCACCGTATCTGCTCCACCATGTACAAGCCACTCGATATGGTGTGTCTCCAGATATGGCGTCCCATCCTTCCTGTTGAACGGAGAGGCTTCCTGGCACAAATCACATCGCCCCTTGGATCTACGCTTAGCGTGCTCTGCTACCCATGGTGAGCGCTGGTGTTGCGTGACTCTGGCGCTGCGCTTCCCAACATTGACCCGTCCTTGACGCCGGGCTAACGCTTCTACCTCAGCGTCACTCAATTTCCGGGCCTGTTTTTCCTTGACCCGATTGAGTTGCTGCAGCGTGACATCAGAAATTGCCGGCGGAGTGCCCGATTTCAAACGCAAAGGGAAAACCCAAACAAAGCGGTCCTGCCCTTCTACATCCGGTTGTCTCTCTTGGTATGGCTCATCAGCCAGCATTACCTCACCGATGTAGGTATAGGTCTTGGCGGTAAAGACTTCGAATAGATGTACGGCCACTCCATTAATGCGCGATTCGTTCAGTGTTCTGTTTTGGTTGAACGCAAGAGATTGATCACCGACCTGACCCATACCGGTGTAATGCAATACATCTTCGACCCAGCGATCGTCGTAAATTGACGCCACGTGATTAGAAACAATGACGAGAGTGTTGGTTCGATTTGACCGGCGCATTCCACCTTGAGGACTGCACAAAAAATGAAGAATTAGGTCTTCGTTTTTAAGGTTTGATCCGGGGACAGGAGAAATGAAATTAGCCATATTTCCGGATGATCTCTTGGGCAATGGGAATGTCGGCAGGAGCCAAGTTGTATTGAAGGAGTTCTTGAGGTAGCACCCACTGAAACCGGTCGTGGACCTGCAAGGTGAACTGAGTGGATTGCAGCTGAACCGAAATGGCGATCAGTTCGATCTCACCGCCGGGATAGGTGTAAGTCGTGGTGGTGAGTATTTCGCCGGCGACAGACTCAACACCAAGCTCCTCACGTAACTCACGGGTAATGCACTCCAGGGCAGATTCTTCGTGTTCAAGCTTGCCGCCTGGAAACTCCCACAGGCCCTCGAGTTTTTGACCTGGAGCCCTACGAGTGATGAGAATTTTCCCATCAAGATGAACGACTGCAGCGGCCACCGGTTTTTTCATGTCGCGAGTCCTTATCGCCGGGGCCAAAAGCACCATATTAACAAATGGCCATCATCATAGCCGATTCCCTCATCCGTTTTGAATCTAGACCAAGGTCGATCAATTTGTGAACCGCCCTAAGTTTTATAGACGCTCTTGATGTCCATTTTTGGCCGAAAGCTGCCGTTGTCAGGGTCGCGATGAATGTTGATGGTCGTTAGGGATTTGGAGTTCGAATCTCTCCTTCACCGCCACATTCAGTAAACGCAAGCCCCTGATTTTCCTAGAGAAAGTCGGGGGTTTGTGGTTTTTGATGTCTGAAAAAAGGCCATATGGGACTGAGATGGGACTGGCGCACTATATCGGTGCGTAAATAGTGCCTGCTGAATGGATCACTGCCTTCATCATCCATCTGATGAACTAGGCTTCTCCAAACTTAGGTACAAGGACGACTTCCATGCCATATGACTCAGACTCCAACATTGCTACGGCAGATGCTCTGACATTGCTCCTGCATAACCAGCATGCCCTGGCGGCGGCGATTGAAGAGATTAGCCATTGGATTTCAGGGGCTGGCGCAGACGTTGTTGCCGATAATGCCGTTGCAGCTTTGGAAACACTGGATATAAACGCAACGGCGATTACAGGTGCGATCATGCGGCTACGGCAGCGCTAGGGGCGTCCTGGTTGGCTGCAATCGACCAAAAGCGGACGCTCAACGCACTTTTTTCCAACCCAAAGCGGTCGTCATCATGTTCAAGTATTATTGCGCCGATGCGCGGACTGTTCATAGGTAGGTTGATGCATGGCCAGAAGCGTTAGGCTTCAACAGAAACTTCATTCAAAGTATCTGATTGAGGTAGCGGGAGAGGTGGTGCTTGATGACTGCCTTGTTGAAAAGCTATGGGCGCTCAACAGAGGTGACAGGTTTGAGTTGAATTCACGATCCTTCGGTTTTGGACCTGTTCAAAAATACCGCTTGGAATACGCGATAACGAGAGGCCCCATTCCTGGGCATTGGCTCTACAAAGAATTTGACCCAAAGGAACTGACATTATTTTTTACGGCAAAAGACTTTGCCGGCATTTGTCATGGCTGGACCTTGTTTGACGAGTGACCATTCACGGTTCGCTGCCTGGGAGGCAGCTTCTGGCCAATAGCCGTGATTAAGCGACCAGCGTAATCTTTCGGCCTTCTCGCACAATTGAGGCAAGCAACAGATGACGGAACAGCTTTGCGTTGTATTCATTCCGGCGCTTTCGGTGGCTTTGCAAAGCGCCGAAACGAACAAAGGCTCCCCACTTACAGAGTCCGAGGCACTCAAAATTCGTGATCACGCGACGTGTGTTGCAGTTCCATTCGACGTCGCCCTGGATATGGAGAACGAACGTGGGTTCCGGGACTTAGTCGCCGAGGACTGCTGGAATGAATGGCAACGACTACGGCTCTCAATGAAGAAATGCCCCCTCTGAATTGCACCCGTACTCAGTCATAAGATGCAGTCTTCACCTGCCCATTGCTGCTGAAATGAGAGGCAGCTATTGGCCGATAGCGGCCTTAATGACCTGTTCATTGAATTCCAGCCTATGTTCAATTGGTCCCCACACCCGACCCCGGTGTGGGGGCCTTTTTTTGTGGCCGTGGAAACCACCCTGGCCGGGGCTGGTCTACCATTCCCTAACGCTCTGGCAAACGTCCAGGCCGATCCCACGGATCAGGAACAGGCTTATGTCTTACGCCTATGAAGGCTCGGCCAGCGTCGGCGTGCTGGCCCTCTACCGGGGGCAGCCACCGAACCAGCTGACCACCTACGAATTGAACGTCCGTATCCTCAAGGTCGGGCAGCAGCGCTTTCGCCTTGAGTTTGACCACTATCTGCAAGGCCCCCCTGAAGCCAATGCCATACAGGTGATCATGCCCGGCGGTCTGGTGCTGCAAGGCCCGATTGTCGATGGCAGCAACGAACCGGGCGGCGGCTGGCTGCTGATCAATGTCGAGCAGTACGAACTGCCGCTTGAGCCGCCTGCCAACCTCCAAGGATGGAAATGGCAATGAACCAGGTCGAGGCGCTGGACGCGCTGAACCTGCCGGCGTCCGTTTACATGCAGACCGGCAATTTCCTGGCCCGGATCGAGACCTGTCTCAGCCTTGAGGAGCTGCAGCGCGTGGCGGATCGCGCCGAGGGGTTTGTCTTCGGCATCGAAACCGTGCGTGCTCTGAACTAAGGCGCCATCGAAGGTTTGTACCGGTTGCTCGACAACGCCGTCCAGGCCCAGCGCGAGGCGTTGCAAGCATGATCTGCGACGGCATTCACGAAGAGGTGTTGCGCGCCCTGGTCGAACAACACGCGGTTCGCGAATGCCTGGTGGCCAGGATCGACGGCGGTTCCGACTGGGGCCTGTCGATTCGCCTGGGCGGCAGCGGCGCCCGCTGGGTGCCGGTGCGCTCGCGACGTGAACCGCTGCGCACCTGGGCCAGCCTGACCGCCGTGGGGCGTTTTGCCGAAGGCGTGGGCCTCAGCGGATTCAATGTAGAGCTGTAACCGGTGACAGCTTCAAGGCCATTTCTACAGACCTACATCCGACTGCCTTTGCTTGAAATACGGGCTTCTGGCGGCCCGAATTCTTTCCGCAATTTGTTTTGAGCTCCTGGTTTCACTACCCTAAAACGAACAGAGAATTTGTGTGATGCGGAAAAAATCATCACCATAAGGTTATGATTTATAAGGAAAAAATAATGGACTTAAAATCCCCCGCTCGTAAGGGCGTGCCGGTTCGATTCCGGCTTCGGGCACCATAAATATCAAGGGCTTGCATGACATATGTCATGCAAGCCCTTATTTTTTGTGCCGTGGAAATGTTTTCCACGCTCCTGACTGGCCATTCCGTCGCCGTCTGGTGCCTGAAGTTCCACTCCTTTCTTCAGCGTCGACTGCATCCATCAGCGAGTAAGTGTTTCCGGCGCTACCACCCATACGCTACAGGGCATTTTGTACAACAGATGCTCGACCGTGCTGCCAACCAGTCGGCCTATTCCTCGATGAGTGACGCGGCCCATTACGATCACATCGATGTCGTAAGCATCGGCATAGCTGGAAAGCACCTTGGCGGGATCGCCCACAATCATGTGCTGGTTTTCTGCCGGAATGTTGTTGCGTGCAGCCAGCGCCTGGAAAGCTTCGCCTTGGGCGTCGAACAGTTTCTTGGCTGCGCTGGAAGAAAAGATCGCGGACGCGTTATTGAAGCCGAATTCGGCAGCGCTGATCGATGACAGGTCATGAGCATAAATTACGTCCAGGCTGCCATTGCAGATACCGGCCAGTCTTGCTGCTTCGCGCAGGATCCGGTCGTTGAGGCCCTGGTATTGGCCATCACGATGGAAGGGGTCGACCGCCGCGACGATTCGGCGTGGCAGTGCGTTTTGAGCGTGGCTGACAAAATGCAGCGGCACCGGGCATTCGCGCAACAGGTGGATGTCCAGCGGGGTGAACATCAGTCGCGACAGAACTGATTCGTGCTCCAGAGCCTTTACAAGGGCGGCCATCGGCTGTTCCTTCAAATGGATGAGGATCTCCTTCAAAGGATTGTCCACCCAGACGACCTCGGTGGTGACGGTCACTCCGATCTTGCGCAGCGGCCGGGCCTGGTCTTCGAGCCATTGATGATGGCGTTCGACATAGCCCAGACGCATCTGCTCCAGGGCTTGCTCGTTGACCATTCCTGCGGTCGCCAGGCCCTCCAGATAATCAAACGCGACAATATGCAGTGCGGCATCCGACGCTTTGGCCAGTGCGGCGGCGCGGTCGAATGCGGGACTGTTTTTCATCAGCGGCGACACGACCAGCATGAAACGCGATTGCTCAGACATGACAGAACTCCCGAGGTAGTCACCCAAGCATTGCGCTGCATGCCAGGAGTGAGTAGTGGCGCATGCGCTTATCCTGGAGCGAGCCAGCAGGGCGGGGTTGATATTTATCAACCAGACATCAGCGCGTGGTCGTGAGCGGATGTACGGTCGAGCAAGACCACTGATCCTCGGATAGTTGACCATTATCAACTACGACCCTGTCGCCGCGGCTCAAGCTCTGCTCTGCACTCACCTGTCGGCGGAGGGAAAGTCATCATGGCCACCATGAAAGCCGCAATATTCGTTGAAAAAAACCGCATCGTGCTCGATGACAAGCCGATTCCCGAGGTCGGGCCGCTGGATGCGTTGATCCGCGTGACCACCACCACCATTTGCGGCACCGACGTACATATCCTGCGCGGCGAATATCCAGTGGCCAAAGGGCTGACCATCGGGCACGAACCGGTCGGCATCATTGAGCGATTGGGCTCGCAAGTACGCGGTTTTATCGAAGGGCAGCGAGTGATCGCCGGTGCCATCACCCCAAGCGGGCACAGTTACGCGTGCCTGTGTGGCTGCGGCTCGCAGGACGGCCCCGACACCCGGCACGGCTTCAAGGCCATTGGCGGCTGGAAGTTTGGCAACACGATCGACGGTTGCCAGGCCGAGTACGTATTGGTGCCGGATGCACAGGCCAACCTGTGCCCGATCCCCGATGAGTTGAGCGATGAGCAGGTCCTGATGTGCCCGGACATCATGTCCACCGGGTTCTCGGGGGCGGAGCGGGGCGAGATCGCCATCGGCGACGCTGTCGCAGTATTTGCATTGGGTCCCATCGGCCTCTGCGCCGTGGCCGGAGCGTGCCTGAAGGGCGCCACCACGATTATCGGTGTCGACGCGGTGCCCGAACGCATGGCCATGGCGCGCCAACTGGGCGCGACCCATACCGTCAATTTCAAGGACGGCAATGTGGTGGAGCAGATCATGGCGTTGACCGATGGCCGTGGCGTGGATGTGTCCATCGAAGCGCTGGGCACCCAAGGCACGTTCGAGTCGGCATTGCGGGTGCTGCGCCCGGGTGGGCGCTTGTCCAGCCTCGGGGTGTATTCCAGCGATCTGCACATCCCGCTCGGCGCGTTTGCCGCCGGATTGGGCGATTACAGCATCGTTTCCACCCTGTGCCCCGGCGGCAAGGAGCGCATGCGGCGCCTGATGGCGGTGGTGCAGAGCGGCGCCGTCGATCTGTCACCGCTGGTGACTCACCGTTTCAGGCTGGACGACATCGAGCAGGCGTATGAGTTGTTCGCTCATCAACGCGACGGGGTCATGAAAGTCGCAATCACTCCTTGAAAGCACCTTGGCGTGCCGCTGAAACCGGGGTTTGCATGAACATCAAGATCGCTGAAAAACACGCTCCCCATGGCTGGGTCGTGCACATGGATGACTGGGATGTGGGCTTCAGGAGCCTTAAGGCTGCGCAGGAATTTGTCGAGGTGCTTGAGGCCCGTATCAACGCCCCTCACGAGTGGCCGAATGCGTTTGCCCAGCCGTTGCCAGCGAGGCCGGCAACGGCTCGCCGCATCAGCGCAAGTGCTGAATGCTCGCCATAAGCCAAGTGCAGAGCAGGGTGCGCAAACCCTGCGGGACGCTACCCATCATGAATGAGGTTTTTGATCTGTCCGGCGCCGCTGCGGCGTTGGGGATCGGCATGCTCATCGGTCTTGAGCGTGAACGGCACAAGGGCACCGGCGATGCGCGACACTGCGCCGGTTTGCGCACGTTCGCCATTACCGCGCTGTTGGGGTATGTCGCGCTACAGGTCGGCGGTGGCCTGCTGCTGGGGATCGTCGCCGGCTGTGTCACATTGCTGACCAGTGTCGCCTACTGGCGCAGTCAGAGCGACGATCCCGGGGTGACCAGCGAGGTGGCGTTGATCGCGGTGCTGATCCTGGGCGCGTTGTGCGCAACTGCGCCGGCGCTGGCCATTGCCCTTGGCGTGGTGATTGCGGGCCTTTTGGCGTATCGCCAGACGCTGCATCACTTTGCCAACAGCCAGTTGTCCGACACGGAAATGCGTGATGGCCTGATCTTGCTGATCGCCGCGCTGGTAATACTGCCATTGGCACCGGACCGATATATCGGCCCGTACGCCGCGATCAATCTGCGCACCATTTGTACCGTGACGGTGTTGCTGATGCTGGTCGGCGCGTTCGGCCACGTTGCCGTGCGCGCTTTGGGCTCGCGCTATGGCTACGTCATCAGCGCGATTGCATCCGGCTTCGCCTCCAGTACCGTGACGATCGCGACCATGGGCCAACGCCTTGCCCATGAGCCGGGCAATATCCGCATCCTCAGCGCGGCCGCGATTTTCTCCAATCTGGCAACGGTGATACAGGTCGGACTGATCCTCATGATGGTTGATCCGAATCTGCTGAACAGTATATGGACGCCTCTGCTTTTCGGCCTGATCGCTACGTTGTTGTACGGCGCCTGCCTGATGTTTCCCGACCCCACGCGAGGGAGCCGCAGCAAACCGGTCGATACGGCAGGGGCGTTCAATCTGAAACTCGCGGTCATCGTGACATTGACGCTTACCGGCATCACATTCGTCTCCTCGGCCATGCTCAGCCACTTTGGTCAGGCAGGCTTGTGGCTTACCGCAATGCTTTCGGGCTTTGCCGATGCGCACTCTGCCACAGCGTCCATCGCAAGCCTGGCCAAGGCGGGCCAGGTGCCTTATGACTCGATAGTCGTGCCAGCGCTGATTGCCGTCAGCAGTAACTCGTTGAGCAAATGCGTGGTGGCGTGGGTCAGCGGCGGCAGGCGTTTCGCTGCCTGCGTGATCCCGGGCCAGGTATTGCTGACCTTGGCCATGTGGGCGGGCACTGTGCTGTTTTGAGCGCAATCGGTGCTCTTGCTGACAAAGATCAAGCTGCCAATGGACACAGCATTCACCCTGAAGACTGTTTGTTCTGGCTGGCCGCATGCCGAGGTATCCCATGTCACAGACTCCGCGTTTACTGTTGATCACTCCTTCAGCCATGGAGCACACGCCAGCGTTCGAGCGGGCGGCTGCGCTGGCCCAGGCCATGCAGTTGCCGCTGCACATCGTGGCCTTCGATTACTTGCAGGCGCTGGCAGTGGCAGGGCTGTTTGCCCCCGAGCAGATCCGCCTCGCCCGCGATGGTTATCTGCGCACTCACCGGCAGTGGCTCACAGAGCAGGCGTCGTTGCTGGCAAGGCATCAGATCATGGTCACCAGCGAGGTGATGTGGGTTCAGGATCCCTTCGCCGAGATCCTGCAGTTCATCAACGAGATGCCGTTGCTATTGATCATCAAGGATGTGCAGCACGAGTCCGTGCTGGAGCGTATTTTCTACACCCCGCTGGACTGGCAACTGTTACGCGATTGCCCGGTGCCGGTGCATCTGGTGACCGACGACACCCATCCGCGCCCACGCCGTGTGCTGGCCATCGTCGATGTCTTGCGCAGCGAAGAGCAGGACTGCGTGTTCAACGATCAGATCATCGATGCCGCCGCCCAACTGGCCGCGCAGTGCGATGCCAGTCTTGATGTGGTGCATGTTTACGACTGGACGGCGGTTTACGCCACGGACATGGGGTTCGGCGCATTGCCGTTGGCCACCGGGATTCATGAAGCGCTGGGCACTGCGCAGCATGAGGCATTTACGGCCCTGGCCGAGCGCCACGGCGTGCCGGTCTCACGCCGGCACTTCATCGAGGGCGCACCGGTGCGCAGTATCTGCGAGTTCGCCATCAACAAGCAGATCGACGTCATTGTCATGGGCACAGTGCAGCACCACGGCTTGAGCAAGTTGTTAGGCACCACCGCCGAACAGCTGCTGCATCGGGCACCTTGCAGTGTGCTGGCGATCAAGCCGCAACCCACACTGCAATCCTGAAACACGAACGCCCCGAGGTGAATCGTTGGCCGACTCACCTCGGGGCGATTCATTTACAGGTCAAGACGATGAATGACCTGGCGTGCGTCGTCCGGATCATTGTGGGTCTCGAAGCCCAGGCTTTTGGCCAGATCGCGCATCGCCGAGTTACTGGCGGCATCGACCGAGTACATCTGGCGGAATCCGTTGTGGCGGGCGGCCTTGATCAAGTGTTCCATCAGCAACGTGCCCAAGCCCAAGTGCTGCCATTCATCGGCGACCGTCACCGCGCACTCGCATTGATGTCCGCCTGTGCCGGCATAGCGGCTGATGCCGATTTCGATCAACTTGCCGTTCTCGTGAACCAGTGCAATGAAGGCGGTGCGCTGTTTGTTATCGGTGTCCATCAACTGGTCGAGCAGAGCAGTGCCGGGTTCGCCGATCTGGGCGAGAAAACGCATGTGCCTGGATTCGGGGGACAGGCGCTTGATGAAGTCGTATTCGCGCAAGCGATCCTTCTCCGTGAGCGGCCGGATCAATACATGGCGACCGTCCTTGAGCGCCTCAATCCAGTATTGACCGGAAACCGCCGCGTAAGCGGCCACGGCCTGATCGTTGTGGTCTTTGACGGTGAGCATGGTCATTCTCCATCCGGTTCGAAAGGCTGGCGGGCGGTTGGAAAACCGTCCGCTTGCCTCCCTTCTACGCGGTTGCCCACGGCGACATCTGATCTACATCAGACAGCTGCCATGCGCCTCGCTCATTGACCCGGGCTTGATGTAAATCAAAGCCCGGCCAGGGCGAGCGGGCGCAGTCTTGAAGCCTGCCGGCCCACCGCGCCGGTGCCGAGCGGAGGTGTGTGATGGGCCAATATGAACGTCTGTTGCTGGTCGCCGACCAGACGCTGCATCAATCGGCGGCGATGCTGCGTGCCATCGCGCTGGCCAAGGCGAGCGGGGCGGCGCTGGATGTGCGGGCCTTCGTCGAGCCGGTGCCGATCACCCATCTGTGGGAGGAAAAAATCGATGACGTGGATGCTCAGCGCTATCAGCGGCGCTACCGTCGCTGGGTGGCCGATGAGCTCGAGCAGCTCAGCAACCAGGGGCTGGACGGCACCGTTGATGTGGTCTTCTCCAGCCATCCGCTGCTGGACATCCTCAAGACCGTCCATGTGCTCAAGCCCGACCTGTTAATCAAGGATGTGCGACTGGAACCGGCGCTCAAGCGCGTGTTCATCACGCCGCTCGATTGTCACCTGCTGCGTGAGTGTCCGATCCCCGTGCATCTGGTCAATCAGATTCGCTATGCGTTGCCGCATCGTGTCGTCGCGGCCGTTGACCCGTTTGATCCAGATACCCAAATCAATGGCTTGAACGACGTCATCATACGATCGGCGAACGCTTTGGCGTTGCAATGCGACGTGCCGTTGCACCTGCTATGCGCCTACGATTTGTCCGCCGCTTTCAACGGCGATGCACCAATGATCAACGGTGGCTGGAACGAAGATCTGGCGAACGAGCTGCGTCAGACACTGCATCAGGCTTTTGTCGCGCTAGCCGATCGTCACGGTGTGCCACCTGAGCGTCGACACTTCGTCATGGGCCATCCAGTGCAGGTCATCAATGAGTTTGTCGAGCAGTACCTGGCCGACGTGGTGGTGATGGGCACGGTTCATCGCGTGGGCATCGAACGCGTGATCGGCAGCACCACCGAGCGCGCATTGTATTCGCTGCCGGGGAGCATTCTGGCGGTGAGGAAAGAGCCTGTGCGGTGAGCATGATCGCAGCGTAGCGAGCCAGCCTGTTCGCTGGCTCGCTAGGGGATTGCATAGATCTTGAACAGCTTCCTGGCCGCATCGCCGGCGCCGCCCAGATGTTTGTCGAATGCCTGTTCAATTTCGCCGGATCGGTACATTTCACTCAGCGCCGTGTCGACCAGCAGACGAAAGTCCTCATCCTCTCGATCCACTGCCATCGCCGTCGGTGCGGACTCGAAAATCCGTTCCAGCAGCACCAGGTTGCCCGATGGATAATTTCTGGTCAGCAGATGCTTGAGCAGCATGCGTTCAGCGAAAAACGCATCGGCTTTGCCATTGGCAACCAGATTCAGACCGGCTTCTGCGTTCTCTACGGTGACCAGCGTGGCGACCACACCCAGCAATCGCATCTGCTGTTGTATCCACGTCTCGGTGACACCACCAGCGATGGCGGCATACGTCTGGTTGGCCAGGCCACGGTTCACCGTGGCTCGCCACGTTGGCCCGGTATGGGCCACTTTGCCATTCAGCACATTGAGCAAGGTTTCGGAAGCATCCTGGCGCACCACGGCCGAGAGCCCGGCGGTGTAAATCGGCACCGAGTAGCTGACGACCCTGCGCCGCGCCAGCGTGGGTGGGGTCGGCGTACAAAGAATGTCGATCTTGCCGGAACTGACGGCGCTCATCTCGTCGTTGAGCGAGACCGGTTGGTACTGGATTTTCAACGTCGGCACATTCAGATCGATCCTGACCTTCTCGGCTATTTTCAGGCAGAGATCGATGGCATAGCCGCTGGCTTTATCGGCGGCCTGATCACTGAAAGGCATGAAGTCAGGCACGTAGCCAAGGGTGATCGCTTGACTGGCACGGATGCGCTCCAGCGTATTGCCATGGGTCACTAGCGGTAGCAGCGCAAGGACGCAGACGAGCAGCAGGTGGTGGGCTCTGATCAGTTTCACGTTCATGCGCGCGGTTCCTCGAACTCAGATTTCTGTGCTGTACCGAAGACTTCGATCAAGGGTTATCAGGCCGGGGGCCGACAGGCGCAGGGGCAGCGACAAAACGTTTGGCGAGGAAACCGTAAAGCAGGTAGCCGAACACCAGGACCAGGATGCCGCCGAATACCGCGTCCTTGCCGCAGGCATACAGCGCATACAACGAATAGGCCACGGCAACCACTAACAGCAGGGTATTGCGCGTGTATACGGCGGCGCTGACTCTGGCTTTGTACATCATGACCAGCAGCCCGGTGGCTGCCGTCACGTAGGGAATCAGGTTGGTCACCGCGGCGAGGCTGACGAGTTTTCCAAACTGCGCGCTTGCGTTCGGCGAAATGGTCGACAGCGCCATCAAGGTCTGCAGTACGCCGCAGACCAGCATCCCGACGATGGGGGCGTTGCGTGCGCTGACCTTGCTGAACAGTTTCGGGAACATGCCCTGATCAGCGGTCACCTTGGCCGTTTGCGCCAACGTGAACTGCCAGCCCAGCAGCGAGCCAACACAGGCCATTACCGCGAGCGCCATGATGATGTTGCCGACCAGGGGATTGAACATATGTGCATAAACGAGCGCGAAAGGAGCAGATGAGTTGGCCAGTTCGGCGTTGGGAATAATGCCCTGAATGACCGTCGTCGATAGCACATAGACCACCGCTGCGCCCAATGTCCCGAACAGACAGGCCAGCGGTACGGTGCGCTTGGGATTTTCGACCGCATCTGAGGCCTGGGCTGCCGACTCCATGCCGAGAAACGCCCAGAGTGTCAGGGGAATCGCTTTGCTGATGGCCTCGGATATCGGCAGTTGATTCGGGTTCCAGGCGGCGATGATCAGATCGGGTTTGAACCAGAACCAACCGATGATGCTCAAGCCCGCTACAGGAATGATCACCCCCCACACCGTAACCGCACCAATCCTGCCGGTGATGCCTGGGCCGCCGAAATTCGCCACGGTGGTCAGCCAGAGCAGGCCGACTGTCCCAACGAATAAAGGAATGGCGCCGCTTCCCAGCCAGGGCATGAACGATGTCATGTATCCCACCGCAGAGATCGCCACCGCCACGTTGGCAATGGCCAGCGACAGGAAGTACAGGTAAGAGCACAGAAAAAAGCCTGACTTTGCATGCGCCTCTTCGGTGTAGGCGGATAGCCCGCCAGAGCGCAGGCAGAAGATGCCGCACTGGGAAAAGCAATACGCGATGGCCATCGAGCCGACAGCGGTGACGATCCATGACAGCAATGAAACAGCCCCGAGTTGGGCCATGCTCGTCGGCAACATGATGATGCCTGAGCCCATCATGTTCACCGTCACCAGTGTGGTGAGCCCCATGAGGCTCATTTTCTTGCTTGAGTCGGCCATCGGAGTTCCCTCGATTTGCGCAACGCATCACCGCTCAGCCGACGCACGAGGTTTTGCCGGCATCGGCAGTACGCAGCTTTTCAAGCGACGTTCAACGGTTAGAAAGACAGGTGATTTCAAGTGCATCGAAACAGCGCGCCCATCGCTTCGATATGGCTTGCCCGAGGGATGGCGAAGGCATGGCAGGAACTCATGGACGGGCTCAATGCTGCTGGCGGTTGCAGCCCGACACCATCTGCTTGAGGCCGTCCATGTTGCGGATTTTTACGTCGCGTGCGGTGATTTCCACCAAACCCTGATCGCGCAAGTGGGCAATGCCGCGGCAAATGGTTTCGAGACGCAGCCCAAGGTAGGAGCCGATTTCTTCACGGCGCATTTTCAGCACGAACTCTTTCGAGGAATAGCCACGGGAGCTGAGGCGTTGTGAAAGGTTGACCAGGAAAGCCGCGAGGCGCTCATCTGAGTTCATGTTGCCCATGAGCATCAACATGCTGTGATCGCGCACAATTTCCCGGCTCAGCAGTTTATTCAGATTGTGCTGCAGCGATGGCAGGCTTTGCGCGAGTTTTTCCAGCTGTGCGAAGTGAATCGGACAGACCTCGCTGTCCTCCAGCGCATACGCAGTACACGCGTGTTGATCGATACTGATGGCGTCGAGCCCGAGCATTTCGCCGGGAATATGAAAACCGGTCACTTGCTCGCGGCCGTCGACGGAGACCACGCTGGTCTTGAACGAGCCTATTCGCACGGCGTACAGCGAGCGTAGCGGGTCCCCCGTCCTGTAGAGAGCAGCGCCTTTCTTCACCTTGTATCGCTGCACGATCAGTGTGTCGAGTCGATCAACCTCCGGGCCAGTCAGACCGAGCGGCAGGCATAACTCCACCACACTGCAATTGGAACAGGCAGTTTTAAGAATCGGCGGGGGCGAGTGGGCTTCAAGCATGGATAAGCAGCCTCCAGTGAGTGTGATAAGCATAGAAGTCTTCGCAGCGCACGTGCCTTTCGTTTGGCGTGCCAGCGTGATTACGGACGAACGGCGGGGAGGGGAATCACAAAGGCAACGGCCTCTGCGCCGCTCTTGTGTCGCAGGCTTGATGGGGAGACTTGATGCATATCAAGCGTGGCGGTTGGCAGAGTTGCAGAATCGTCCAATGGCGCTGACTGGAAATACACGTGATGTTCAGGCTCAAACGCATTCTGTTGATCGCACCCGCCGAAATGACCCGCACCCCGGCGTTTGATCGCGCCCGGGCGCTCGCTCGGGCCAGTGGCGCGTTGTTGCACATCGTAGCGTTCGATCATGTCCAGTCCCTGGCGTTGGCCGGCCTGATCGACCACGACGCCATGGCGCAAGCGCGTGAAGGCTATTTGCAGATGCATCGCCAGTGGCTGGAGCAGCAGGCCCGGTTTCAACGTGGCGCCGGCGTGCAAGTCAGCACCGAAGTGGTCTGGGCCAGGGCCACCCCGGCGCATGTGCTTGAGTACATCAATGACATTCATGTCGATCTGGTGATCAAGGATGCTCACCATGTTTCAGCGCTCAATCAAACGTTTCACCAGCCGTTGGACTGGCTATTGGTACGAGATTGTCCCGCCTGCCTGCATCTGGTCACCGAGGCCGCACATCCGAAACCCTTGAAGATACTGGCGGCCATTGACCTGTCGCATCTCGAGGATCTGACCCAAGGCCTCAACGACCGGATACTCGGCGTTGCATCGACATTGGCAGCGAAATGCGATGCGTCGCTGCACTTGTTGAATGTGAGCAACTGGTCGGTGGTGGGTGATGCGGCGATGAGTGTGCCGAACTTGAGTCTGGATCACAGTTTGCGCGATGCGATCAACGACACTCAGCAGGAAGCCTTCGATACGCTGGCCGAGCGCTATGGTCTCGATGAACAGCACAGCCACATGTTTGCAGGTGTCCCGTACCGGGTGATCGAAGACTTCGCCCGGCAGAACGCGTTCGACCTGCTGGTGCTCGGCATCTGTCACCATCAGGCGCTGGACGGCTTCATCGGCGGCACGGCCGAATGCCTGATGAACCGGGCTCCTTGCAGCTTGTTGATGGTCAAGGCAATGCCTGCCACAGCCTGACCGGTCATCGCAGCAGTTGATGGTAATCGGTTGAGGGTAATCAATCAGTGACTGCGCCCACCATGTGCGTATTGCCATTGTTGCCAGGCGTGCCGATATTTCTCATCGGCGCGTTTCCTCGCTTCGCTGAACTTGTGCATGGTGTCTGGAGAAAACGGCTCTTCAAGGACGGCATAGGCCTGTTCGCTGAGCCGATCGGCTTCGTGAAACAGTGCGCCACTGTCATCGATTGCGTCGCGGACATTGGCGGTTGTCATGGCTGGATCATTGATGACCATATCGTGAACCTCGCAAAGCAAGAATGAGGGTGGGTTGCGGACCTGTCACCCTGTGGCCGCATCTGTAACTTTCACGTGTTCGAGCAGCTTGTGACTGTCGCTGATCCGAAACGCGGGCGCCGCCGAATCATGACCCTATTTCGATCCAGTTTGTCGTCGCAGCGATTGATCCAGATCAATGTCGCTCGCCAGTTTCATCGCCGCTTTGTCGGTTTTCCAGGCGCTTGCGCAAGGGGGGTGGACAAGCCTCGATATTCAGGTTTTTCACTGTACCAGGTCCCCTGCAGCGTACTGGCGGTCTAGCGAAAACGCTGGTGCACCTTACAAAGTCAGCGTTCCGGCCCACAACATCCGGCCAGCGTAAATCGCGGCGGCCCAGATGATGATCAACACACCCGTTTCCGGACCGCTGAGCGGCTGACCCTGACGTGTTTTCAGCGTGCCCAGGTAAATCAACGAGCCAAGCGCGTAGAGCAGAGCGCTGAGCAGCAGGTATTTGGGGCCGGCGGCATACAGCTGAATCAATCGGATGATTATTCCCCTGCCGGAATCGATAACGTCGCCCTCAAACCTCCCTCTGCGCGGTTTGTCAGTTCAATCCGTCCGTTCAGTCGCATCGCGATGGTGTTGACAATGGTCAACCCCAACCCGGCTCCATGCGCCGTGCCACGGCTGTAGAAACGCTCGAACAATCGCTCTCTGTCCGATTCATCGATTCCCGGCCCTTGATCGTCGACCGTCAAATGACAGAAGCCATCGGACTCGCTCAGGTGCACGGTGATCGCACCGTGTTCGGGGGAGAAATTCGCCGCGTTGGTGATCAGGTTATTCAGCGCAATGTCGATGGCGGCGGGGTCGGCGAGGACATGAAACGGTTGGTCGCTGACCTCGAAGATCAATTCAAGGTGTTTGCTCAGCAACCATGGTGTCAATTGCACCAGGCTGTTGCGTACGGTTTCGCTGAGATCAATGCGTTGCAGTGGCGGCGGGTTGGGTTTGGGTTCAAGACGCGCCATGGTCAGCAGCTGATTGACCAGTCGGCTCGTGCGGTCGACTCCGGAGATCAGAAACTCAAGTGACTCACGACGCTCCTCTTCGGTACCGGCCTCCTGCAGATTTTGTGCATGCACCCGCAGCACCGCCAGCGGCGTGCGCATTTCGTGCGCGGCATCGGCGATAAAGCGACGCTCCCGGCCGAGCACTTCCTGAATCTGCGCGAGCATGCGATTGAGCGCTGCCTGCATGGGCTCCAGCTCACTGGGCAGGGGCGTCAGTTGAAGCGGCTCAAGTGAACCACTGTGACGGGCGCGCAGAGTCGCCGCCATGTCTGCCAGGGGCTTGAGTCCCCAGCCTATGGCCAGCCAGATCATCGCGGCGAGGATCAGGCTGCCAAGCATGTTCGGCCACAGCGTGTGGCGCACGATGCGGTCGACCAGGTCGGTGCGCACATCGTCGCGCTCGCCGACCCAGATGCGCAGGCCGTTCTGCTTGTCTTCCAGCATGAACGCTCGCCATTGCCGACCTTTCAGATCGACGACGTCGCTGAAGCCCGTTCTCGTCGGCGGCGCAGTAAAGGAGGGCGCACTGGCGGTATGTACCAGCACCTCGCCTTGCGGGTTCCACACCTGGAAGGCGATTTTGCTTTCGTAAGGATGTCCGTCAACCCGTGGCTTGGCTTCCCCGAGAGCCTGATTGAACGCCTGATACAACTGCGCGTGCTCGGTACTCGCCATCGGCATACGCATCACGCCTTGCAGCAGGCGCGCGTTCTGCGCCAATTGCGCGTCGTACACCTCGGCGATTTCGTGGTTGCTGTCATGCACATTGAAGGTGCTGAGTATCGCCAGACCGGCCAGTAACAGGCCGATGATCAGGGTCAGCGTGCGCCGGCGGATCGAGGTCATCGACGCTCCTCCACCAGATAACCCACGCCGCGGATGGTACGGA
Organism: Pseudomonas sp. LW8; assembly: GCF_041956865.1. Classification (NCBI taxonomy): domain Bacteria; kingdom Pseudomonadati; phylum Pseudomonadota; class Gammaproteobacteria; order Pseudomonadales; family Pseudomonadaceae; genus Pseudomonas; species Pseudomonas sp. LW8. Next base: position 2,620,979 of record NZ_CP168138.1, read on the forward strand.
TCAGGTCGGTGGAGAACTTCTTGCGCAGGTGATGAATGTGCACTTCCAGGGTGTTGCTTTCCGCTTCTTCGTTCCAGCCGTAGAGCAACTGGATCAATTGATCGCGAGTCATCACCCGCCCCGGCGGCGACAGCAGTTCGTGCAGCAACTGATATTCCTTGGGGGTGAGCGCGACCGGTTGGCCTTGATAACTGACCTGCTGGGTGCCGGGGTTGAGGCTGATGCCGGCGTGTTCGATCAGCGCCTGGGCGCGCCCGGCACTGCGGCGCAATAAGGCGCGCAGGCGGGCTTTGAGTTCGGCGAGGTCGAACGGCTTGACCAGGTAATCGTCAGCACCGGCGTCGAGTCCGGCAATGCGGTCTTCGGTGGCATCGCGAGCGGTGAGAATCAACACCGGCAGGTTCGAACCGCTGTCGCGCAGGCGGCGCAACACTTCGAGGCCATCCATGCGTGGCAGGCCGAGGTCCAGCACGGCGACGTCAAACGTTTCGCTGAGCAGCGCGTGCAAGGCGCTGCTGCCGTCCTTGAGCCAGTCGACGGTGTATCCCTCACGGCCCAGCGCCTGATAGATGCCTTCACCCAGCGCCACGTCATCCTCGATCAGTAATAAACGCACGCGCACTCCTTTCAGTCGAGTTTCTTGTTCACGTCCACCAGCAAGGCGTCGATCTCTTTACGACGCCCGGCGTCGGCACTTTCGCGGCCCGCACGGGGTGCGGCTTGTCTGGCCTTGATCAGCGCTGCCTTGGCTTCAGCGTAGCGCTTCTGACGGTAGAGATGGTCGCCCCAGAAGTACAGACTGTCGATGCCATCGGGGTTGAGCTGCAGGGCTTGTTTGAGCAATTGCTCGGCCTTGTCGCTGTCGCCGAAGCCGATCGGCCAGCCCGGTACCCGATCGTACAATGCAGCGAGGCTGGTATAGGCCGAGCCCTGCAAGGCTTTAGGGTCAAGCGTCAGGGATTTTTCCAGGTCCGCTTTGGCGTCCTTGGCTTTGCCCAGGGCACCGAGCCCGCCCTCGGCACCGGCCCAACTGCTGGTGACGATGCCTTTCCAGATCCAGGCTTCGGCCACATTCGGACGTTGCGTGGTGAACGCGTTGGCTTCGCTGGCCAATTGCTCGAACGCCGCGGCGCGCTGCTTTTCCGCGACCTCGTATTGAATGTGCGCCCAGTTCTGCTGGATGCCGGTGAGACGTTGCTGATCAGCCGGCTCAAGCGCCCAGACACTTTGACTGAGGGCGGCAAACAGCAGGCATGTGGAGAGTTTTTTCATGGCTTTGAAGCCTCGTTGTCAGGTTTTTCACTGAGACGGCGGATCAGTGGCAATTGCTTGCGCAGACCGCGATCCACCAGATGCGGAAGTAAGCTGTTCAAACGGACGAAAAATCGCTCCGGCCAGCCTAGGTAGAGATCACGACGGTCGCCGGCAATCGCATGCATCACTGCCGACGCCACGGTCTGCGGATCGTCAACGCTGGCCTTGAGGGCATCGTTCAAGGCTTGCGCAGCGGCGCTGTTCATCGAGGTGCGGGTGGCCCGGGGCGCGACATACAACACGCTGACCCGCGTGTCGGCCAGCTCGCGGCGCAACGCCTCGGAGAATCCGCGCAGGGCGAATTTGCTCGCGCAATAGCTGGCGTAACCGGGGTAGCCGATCGAGCCATAGGTCGAGCCGACGTTGACCACCATCGCACTGTCAGCCTGCTTGAGCAGCGGCAACAGCATTTTGGTCAGGCAGATTGGCGCGCTGATGTTCACCGCCAGCATCGCGTTGATGTCACTGTCATCGAGCTGTTCGAGCATGGCGAAGTGATTGACCCCGGCGGCGTTGATCAGCAGGTTGATGCCGCCGATGGCGTCGGCGGCGGCCAACACTTTGCGCCGATCGCTAAGGAAGGTCAGATCGGCGGCGACCCAGCACAGGTTCTGCGGATACCGCTCAAGCAGCGGCAACAGCGCCTCCTGATGCCGCGCCACGGCCAATACCCTGGCACCGGCGGCGCACAAGGCACTGGCGATGGCCAGGCCGATGCCGCCACTGGCACCTGTCAGCACCACGCGGGCTTCATGCAGCTGCATGTTGAGCCTCAGCGTCGCGGGGCAGATCACGGAACATGTCGGTGTAGAGGCGATAGACGACTTTCGATGCGTGGATGACCGCCGCTTGATCGTCAGGGTCTTCCAGCTGATTCATCAACCGCCGATAGGTCTGCATGTGCTCGATGTCGAGCGCGCCGTGGGAGCTCAGATAGCTGAATGCCGTTTCCGGCAGCGCCAGGCGATCGCGAATGCTCCCCGCCGCGTGGGTCGCCAGGGCAATGCTGGTGCCTTCGAGCACGTTCACCATGCCGAACAGACCCACCGGATTGCCCCGGGCGATCAGATCGTAAAGAAAGCTGACCATCAGCTCGATCGATAACGAGGGCTGACCATCGCGCACGGCGTCGCGATCACCGCCACAGGCGGCAATGTCGTTGAGCACCCATTGTTCGTGGCCGTATTCATCCTCAATGTACTCGCACACCGCTTTGCGGAGCCATTCCAGGCGCGTCGGCAGGCGTGCACCGCAGGCCATCATCAGTGGCACGGTGTGGCGCACGTGGTAGTAAGCCTGGGCAAGAAAGGCCCGATAGCTGTCGAGGCTTACCTTGCCTTGCAACGCATCGACGATGATCGGCAGATTGAACAGCTCGTGGCGTTCGCGCTGCGTGGCTTCTTGCAGGGTGTCGAAAAAACTCATTATGCGGATTCCTCGGAAGTGGCGGATTCGGTCAATTGCGTGTGGTACTGCGCGATGATGGCGTCGCGGCGCGGCCGGCCATTGGCGGTGAGCAGGCCGTTGGCGGCGGTGAAGGGGTGCGCCAGGCGCGTCCACTGATGCACCTGGGCGTAATCGGGCAACGCCTCGTTCGCTTCGGCGACGGCGGCGGTCAGCTCGGCATCGGTGCAGTCCGGACGATGCGGCCAGAGCAGGGCGTGGTTGTGCGGCATCGCCTCGCCATAGACGAACGCTTGAGCGATGTGGCGGCGCTGGGTCAGTTCCGACTCGACCCATTCCGGGTTGACGTTTCGCCCGTAGCTGGTGACGAATTGGTGTTTTTTGCGGCCCTTGAGATAGAGAAAACCTTCCGGATCGAACTCGCCCAGATCGCCACTCGGCCACCATTGATCGGTATACGCCGGCTCCCCTAGATAACCGAGCAACACCGAACCCTTGATCAGCACTTCGCCGTCCTCGGCCAACCGCACCTCGATATGAGGCAGAGGGCGCCCGACGCTGCCCGGACGGCGCGCGCCGGGGCGATTGAGGCATACGACCGAGGCGCACTCGGACAAGCCGTATCCCTCGTAAACCGCTAACCCGACCCGTTGCGCGCGGTGCAGCAGATCCGCTGACACCCGCGCGCCACCGACCGCGGCGAAGAGCAAGGTTTGCGGATCGAAAGCCTTCTGTTCAGCGGCGCTGACCAGAACTTGCAGCAGCTGTGGCACGAGTATCAGACTCTCCGGCGCACGCTTGCCCAGATAACCGAGCAGGCGCGCAACATCGATGCCGCTGGCACCTTGAATGCCGAGGGTTGTCTGGCTTGGCAGGCTCAACACCGCACCGGCGTATAGCGCGGCATAACAGCCCAGGTTCTCCAGCAGGATCGCCAAAGGCAACAGCGCCAGATGGTGCTCCGGTCCAGCGGTTGCGCTTGCCTGATCAAGCTCCCGGGCAACTCGCAGGAAGCTGTCGGCGCTCAGGCACACCCCTTTCGGCGTGCCGGTGGTCCCGGAGGTAAACGTGAGTTTCGCGGTGCCCGCCGGCATGCGACTCGGGCCATTGAACGAGCGACACCAGAATTCACCTCGTAATTCATAGCCCGCCGCCAGCAGCTCGGCTTGCAGTTCCGGCTCGGCGATCACCCGTTCGGCCTGGCTCTGCTCCAGACAATGGGCGCGCTGCGCGGCACTGAAAAACGGTGGCAGCGTTACGCAGGTCAAGCCTTCGAACAACACAGCCAGATCCCAAAGCATCGCGTCGACGCCGTTGTCCAGCGCCAGCGCAATCACCTGCACCTGCTCATCGCGCAGGCGCTCCTGGCGATACAACACCTCGGCATACAGCGTGGCGTAATCTATTCTCAGCGTGTCGCCCCACAGGGCTGAGGCGTTGTCATTGCGTCGGGCATGGTCGCGCAGGGTTTCCTGGAAGCGCTGCAATTCAAGCGACATGGCAGGCTCCTTCAACGGAAGTCGGCAAACCCAGGCGAGTGAACAGGCCAATATTGCGCAGATGAACAAATCCCGCGCGAATGTTGCCGACGTGCACCCAGGGTTTGCTTTCGTAATAACTGCCCCAGTGTTGACGCTCGTCACCCAGTCGCTGTGGATCAGCGGCGCACAATGTCACGGGCTTCAAACCGAGGCGATGGAAGCTGTTGACCAGTCCGATGTTACCGGTGAAGGTCACCCATTCTAGGCCGCCCATGGCCAGCAGATAGGTGATGGCGATGATGCTCAGGCGCGCACTGCCGGTATCGCTGGCGGCGAGGTTGCCGACTTCGACAATGACCTTGCGATCCACTGCACGACCGGCGGCGGCGCTGATCAACGGCTCGATCGGTTCATCCAGATAGCGCTCGAGAAACAGTGCCTCCAGATGCGCTCGACGGACCCCGGCCACTGCGCACAACTGGCCATCGCTGTTGTGCATGCCGAACAGCTCGGGCATGAAATGGCGGATTTCGGCACCGTGAGCCGTGCGAAAACGCTGCTGGATAAAGGCTTCGAAGGGCGCGCGCAGCTCGTCCTCCGGCAACGCGTTTCTCAGCGTCATCGGCAACGATTCGGCCTGGCCGAAGTGCAAGGGCAGCGGGATGTTCCAGTCGAATTCGGGCATGGGCAGAACGCCTCCCTCAATGGGTTTGAGCGCAGTATCCAAGCCATTTCTTAACGAAGTCTGAAGATGAAAAACCGTTAACCGCAGCGCCGATCTTCAGACTCCCTTAAGGCTGGGCAAGCATGGTTAGCCTTGATTCAGGGCAACCGGATCGATAATTTCGAGCGAGATGATCGTCGCTCCACAACAATCACGAGGCGTTTCCTATGATTCGCGACACCGCTGTAACCCGTTATGGAAAACTCTCAATCATCCTGCATTGGCTGATGCTGGCGTTGTTCGTCGGTGTGTATGCGTGCGTCGAAATCAAAGGCTATATGCCCAAAGGCAGCGAAGCACGCGGCCTGCTGATGGGTATGCATGGGCTGTTTGGCGCAAGCATCTTCGCGTTGGTGTGGATTCGTCTGATCGGCCGATTGACCCCGCGTCCACCGATCACCCCCAAACCGCCGGCGTGGCAGACCGCAGTTGCGCACCTGACGCACCTGGCGCTGTATGGATTGATGATTGTCACGCCTGTCCTGGCCTGGCTCATGCTCGCGGCGGGCGATAAACCGTTTCCGTACTTCGGCTTCCATGTGCCGGCGCCGGTGGCTATTGATCCGGACCTGGCCAAACAACTCAAGTACTGGCACGAATGGATTGGCAGTGCCGGCTACTGGCTGATCGGCCTGCACGCGCTGGCGGGGCTGTTCCATCATTACTGGGTGAAGGACAACACGTTGCAGAGGATGCTGATTGAGCGTACCCGCTCTTGAGGCAAGCATCTGGCGCTGTTCGCTGAAGGTAATGCTCGCCGTAACTGAAGCGCATGGCTGCGGTGGAGCTGAAAATCCGGAACTGCCAGCCCTCGCCGATGCCGAAATAGCATCGACAACGAGGGCAAAGCCATGACTGAAGAAAATACCGAAGTGCCGCAAGAGGTACCGGATCAAACCACCCCGGCGCATTCCACCGAAGAAGAGCGCGAGCGCTTGAAGGACTTCAACAAGGACGGCATCCCGCCGGGCAGTTGCTGATCAGCGGTCACCGTGGCTGCGTCACCAGTTCCCCGCTGATCGCATCCATCATCGCCGGATGCTCCTCAGCGGCCACACGCAAATCCTCGGTGACCCGCAACTCCGCACCTGTCGGTGAATAGGTGGCTGCTGCCGTGAACGGTGCGGGGTTGGCCGGCACCGGGCGTTTGCCGCGGCGCCAAAAGAAAAAGCTGACCATGCTCAGGTTGACCACCGCAAATACCCAGAACAGGCCGTTGGCGCCGAACGAGTTCATCACCGGCGAGATCATCATCGGACTGATGGCCGAGCCCAGCGAGTTGATCAGCAGCAAACCCTGAATCATCGGCACCAACGCTTCGGCCGGCGCGCGGTCGGCCGCGTGGCTGACGGCCACCGGGTACAGCGCGAAGACGCCGCCACCGAGCAGAAACAGCATCGCCGCGAGCATTGTCGAAGACAGCGGCAGCAGCACAATCACCAGTGATAACGCGGTGCACGCCACCGTCAGAAGCGTCAGCACCTGCAAGCGATCCGTGCGGTCGGACCAGCGTCCGACCGGATACTGCAGCAGCATCGCGCCGAGAATCGTCCAGGCCATCATGCTGCCGACTTCTCCGACGTCCAGACCTCTGCGTTGCAGATACAGCGGCAACAAGGTGTAGATCGCCGCGATGGTCACCCCCGAGCCGAAACAGCCGACCAGCCCGGTCGGCGTCACGCCCAACAGTTGCCGGGGCTTGAGCGGCTCGACCTGGTCGAGCAGCGGCGACACACGCGGCAGGATCACGATCGGCAGCACCGACAACGCAGCGAGCATGCCGGCGACCATGAACGGCGCGCTGTCGCTCATGCCGGTGATGGTCCCGAGCGTCGCCTGGCCCAAAACGCCAGCGCCATAAAGGACGATCATGTACAGCGCGAGCAGGCGCCCGCGAATCTTCTCGTCACCGGCCAGTAGCAGCCAGCTTTCGATCACCAGAAACACACCGACCGTGGCCCAGCCGTTGATCAGCCGCAGGACGAGCCAGCCCCAGGTGTCGTAGAACAGACCCTGCAACAGAATCGTCACGGCGATCAGCGAGGCGAAGCTGCCGTAGGCACGAATATGGCCGATGCGCAGAATCAGCCGGTCGTTGAACACCGCGCCCAGCGTCAGGCCGATGAAGTAGGCCGACGAAACAACTCCGATCATCGTCGCCGAGGCACCGGCGGCGTCCAGGCGAAGGGTGGTCAGGGAAGACAGAAAACCATTGCCCAGAGCAATAATGAACAGCCCGAGCAGGGGCGCCAGCGCCATGGCCAGCAAACGCGGAGACATAAAAACCTCAAGAAAATCGAACAGCGCAACGTGCGCCACTGCGCGTGCGGTTGCCAGGCTGGAACAGGTGTTGTGCAGGGGGTCTGCCGATCGGGCAGGGTGGTGACGTCGGACGACATGGCCAGCCCTGCAAGTTCGCGTCTGTGACCAGACGCGCGATGCGAGAGCGCGGGATTCTACGGCTTGCGCAGGATTTGCCAATAGCTGACGGCTGCGACGTTAGGACGCAGGCTGTTTTGAGGTTCGAGAGGAGGCTGAAAACCAATCATCGGGCTGAGCTCCGACAAGGGCCATGCATGCAAAAACTACGCAGGCCCTTGCTCGTTTCAGCGCCTAGGTATGCGATATCAACAAATCACTGATGATGCAGATCGATCCATCCTCTGGCGGCGTGGCGTCGGTGTAGTCGATCTGGTTGTAGACCCCGCCGTGGAAATTGAACACCTGCGAATTCCAGGTTGAGTCGAGCTGCAAATCACCTGATGTTCCGACAACGCCGTTGTAGTCGACGGTGACGCGGGCCACGCCGGCAGAGTTGGCGCGAATGGTCACCTTGAATTTCGCGCCCAGCGGTACGCCCTTGAGCACCGTGGTGTTGACCGGGGTGGGCTGGTTGAAACTCTGGCGGAAGCCCATGGTGATGTTGCCTTTCTGCCAGAACACCTTGATGGCGGGGCTGTCGTCGTTTTTCACATGCATCTGCGAAATAACGACTTTCTGCGCAGAGTTGACCTTGGTCACGGTCATCTCCTGATAGTTGAGGTGGTCAGCGGCGCTGGCCAGCGACCAATAGAAGGATTCTTTCCATTCGCAGCGGGTGCGGTGGGTGCTCTTGCTTGAGGCGCCTTTGGTCGGCGCGGACAGTTGCAGCGATCCGTCCGGCAGCACGGTGACGATGCTGGGAAATTGCGCAATGGCTTCGGCGCCGTTGAGCTCCAGTGCGACCGGATTGGTCGCCGAGACGGGTACCGGGGTGGAGAGGGTGAGATTGCTGATGTTTACGGCCATGGTTTGTACTCCTGACGATAAAAATCATTAGCGACCCAAGCCTTCGGTGGATTGGCACATCTGTCTGCGCGGACTTTCACCATCTCTTGGGCACAGCACCATGGCGGCGCAAGCGGCCGCCGCGAAAACACAAAGGGCAACGATTACGCCGGCAGCCTCCAGCACCGCGCCGAAAACCGGCGTGCCAGCGGTCTGACCGAGCGCCAGAAGCAGAAACGGAATGCCCAGTCCCAGGTCCGGGCGGTCCGGCAACAAACGAATGCCTTGCAGCAGATAAACGCCTGAAGAAACGATGTAGGCCGCGCCAAACAGGCACATCGCGGCGAGGCCCGATCCGGCGGAAACTGATGCGGCAGAAAGGCCCAATGTCCCGAGGGCGATCCCGGCAAGCGCCAGATGCTGCATCCGTGCGACACCGAAGCGGCCGGTGAGCACACCGGTCATGCAGCCGCTGATTCCCGCAGCGCCCAATACCATCCACGCCCACGCAATGGCCTGATCGGAGAAACCAGCCTCACTGCGCAAAATATCGGCGCCGAATGTCCAGATCGCCGTGCTCGCCAGGCCCATCAGGAAAGCACTGGCGCACAAAGGCAGTACGCCGGGTCGACGCAGCATTGCCAGCGAGAAGCTCTGCGCGACGTCACGCTCGACCCGGCGCGGTACCGCAAACCAGAGCCAGATCGTGACGCCGATGCCGATCAAGGCAAACAGGGCATACAGCTGGCGCCATTGCCCGGCCGCCAATATCGCCGCAAAACCGGAAAAAACGATTCCCGCCGCTGTCCCGGCATTGATAAAACCATTGGCCCGCGGGCGATCCGCATCATCAAGACGCGCTGCCACCGCACTGGCCAATGGCGGCGAGGTCAGACCCGTGCTCAATCCCGCCAGCGCGACCCCGCAGCCCAACGCCAAGCCCGACCAAGCCATCACCACCAGCCCCATGCCCAGCGTCGCGGCGGCGCCGGCCATCACCGTCAACCCGCGCGGACTGATTTTGCCATTGCAGACAAACGTCGCAACGATGCCCACACAGTAAGCGGCGAACGCACTGCCACCAATCCATCCCGCAGCGGTCACGCTGAGCGTCAGATCCTGACGAATCTGCGGCAGCAGCAATCCGTAAGCGAAGCGCGCGAGGCCATAGGACAACGCCGTCAGCGCGAACGCTGCCGCGACAAGATTGAGGCTGCGCCGGTCAAGACTCACGGTGAAATCGGATTGCTGGCAGGAAAGGTTGTCTCGACCGCATGCTCCGGCCTGGAACAGATGCGATCGGAGTTGGAGGGATCATTAGCCATGAGTGTCCCTGAGGATGTCTGTTGCTGGAGTGGTTACCGATTCTGATAACGGACTTGCACTGGGGTTTGATGATTTTCCAACACAGCCGATGGATGGTAGAGCAAAGGGCGAGGGCAGCTCTCGGTTGGCTTGGCGCACGTCAACCTTTGCGAGCAGGATCGAGGGGTTTTTGCGGGTATCGAGGGGCGGGGGATGGCGCTTGGAGAGAGGCGAGTTAGTGCAGGACGGCACGCCGGAAGAACTGCGCGAGCGTCAGGGAGTTTTCCGCGCGCGGTGGCGGATGCAAGCGAGGGTACAAAACCGTTGAACACAGCACTACTGCGCTGAGCGCGTCCAGACCCGCACGTAATCGATGCGAAACACCGACGGCAGGTCAGCATCGTCGACCACCCCGAACCAGTCCCACATCGCTTCGCTGTCGAAGACGATTTGCATCGGGAAATGCCAGTAGCTGTTCTTCGCCTCCCGGACCAATACGCCGTCGACGTACCAGCGCAAGGTCTCGGGTTGCCAGTCAAAGCCGTAGACATGAAAAGTATTGGCCAGCCGCCACGGTGCGATCCAGGTGCTGCCGGAGCTCAGGTGTTGATCGTTCTGCGGTCTGGTCCAGACATGCGCGTTCATGTTGTACAGGCGATCAAAGGCTTCGTTGCGGGTCTTGCCGCCGATTTCGAAGATATCGATTTCCGTGGCATTGTCCGGCAGCCCGGTCCACGCCAGCCAGAAGGCACTGGAGCCGGCAGAGTTCATCGGCTTCGCCCGGGCTTCGTAATAGCCGTACATGCCCCGTTCGTTGGTGCGCACCATCGCCGAGCTGTAGTCCTTGTAGCCCAGGGCGACGTATTTTTCCGGGAGGGTCTGTTTGCGGAAGGTGATGTTCAGATTACCGCTGCCGACCTTGGCGTTCTCCGGCAAAAACAGCGCCGGTTTGCGCCCGAGGGAATCGGTACCGGTGGCGTTGTTGACGTGCCAGCGTTCGGCATCGAGCGCGCTGCCGTTGAATTCGTCGGACAGCCGTGTATCGAGTTTCCAGCCGCCGGCATTGGCCTGATCCGACAGCGGCAGATCGGGCGTAACCGGCGTCGGAGCCGGCCCTAACGGGCCAACGCGGGTCCAGGCATCGGCCTGCTGCGGAATGGCGACCGCCCACTTTTGCGCCAGATACTCGAACACATTGCGGCGTTCGTCCTGGCTGCTGAATGGGCGGTCATAAACCAGCACCTCGGCGATGTCGCCTCGCAGAATCTCCGAGGTGCCCACCACATTGCGCGCCACCGCGAACGGGCCGATCGGCACGTCACTGGTTTCCAGCAAGGCCAGGGCTGGCTCGTAGGCGGTGGTCTGCTGCACACTGATGCCGAAATTCGGTGCGACGTTATCGTTGTCCGCCAGTTGCGGCCGCGAGCTGAACAGGCGCTGCCAGGCCTTGCCGCCGGACTGCTCGGGCAGACGCCGCGAGACGATAAAGACTGTCACCGGGCCTTTGCTTGTGCGGATCGCCTGGCCCATGAACGCCGCCGTGCCGCTGAAACGCACCACGCCGTGGCCGTTGAGGGCGTTGTCGACGCGCGTGGGCAATGTCGTCGCCGCGCGATTGTCGACGACGACGTCATTGCCCTTGCCGGATTTATCCAGCCAGCGCACGACCTGGTTTTGCCCCTCCAGAGTCATCGAGGCGGGATCATTGCCGTCCAGCCACAGCACCAGTCCATCGGTGACCGGTCGTGGAATATTGGCGCTGACGCCAGCACTCAGCAGCAGCAAAACCAACAGCAAGCATGGCGATCTGTTCATGAGTCGTCCCTAACATGGATGTGCGCCGGTTCAGCTACCCACCGCCAGCAGCGGCGCCGGTTTCGGGCGGTAGCCCCATGGGTTGCTGGTCTGCCAGCGCCAGCTGTCGATGAGCATTTGCGTCAGCTCGCGTTGCGCGCGCCAGCTCAGTTCGCGCCCGGCCTTGCTCGCATCGGCGCGGCATTCGGCGACATCACCGGCGCGGCGCGGGGCGAAGCGGTAGGGAATGCGCAGGCCGGTGACGTCTTCGAAGGCGCTGATGATCTGCAACACGCTGTAGCCGTTGCCGCTGCCGAGATTCCACACGTGCAGGCCATGCTCGTCGCCCTGCAAAACCTGTAGCGCCTTGAGATGACCTTCGGCCAGATCCAGCACATGGATGTAATCGCGAACGCAGGTGCCGTCGACGGTTGGATAGTCGTTGCCATACACGGTCAACGCAGCGCGCTGGCCGCTGGCAACCTCGGTCAGGCACGGCAGCAGATTGTTCGGCCGTCCATTGGGCGCTTCACCGATCAATCCGCTTTGGTGCGCGCCGATCGGGTTGAAGTACCGCAGCACGGCGATGTTCCAGCGCGCATCCGCGAGGGCAAGGTCGCTGAGCAATTCTTCGATCATCAACTTCGAGCGCCCGTAGGGATTAACCGGTTTGCCGGTGCCGTGCTCTTCGACGATGGGCATGCGGGCCGGCTCGCCGTACACCGTCGCCGAGGAACTGAACACCAGATTGAACACGTGGGCGCGGGCCATCACCTGACACAGGTTCAGCGTGCCGAACACATTGTTGGCGTAGTAATCCATCGGCCGGCGCACGCTCTGCGCAACGGCTTTGAGGCCGGCGAAATGCAGCACGGCGTCGATCGCGTAGGTGCTGAAAATCTCGTCCAGCAGTGCGGCGTCGCGGATATCGCCCTCGATGAAATCGACGTGCGAATGACTCAACAGCTCCAGCCGTGCGACTGCTTCGCGGCTGCTGTTGCACAGATTGTCGAGGATCAGCACCGAGTGTCCGGCTTCGATCAGTTGCAATGCCGTGTGCGAACCGAGGTAGCCGGCACCGCCCGTGATCAACGTGGTTTTGCGCATGACGACGTGCTCCATTGCGAGGAAATCCGGCTCAGCGGGCGGTGAACACCAACTTGAATTCTTGCGGCCAGCGCGGGTGCAGCAGGCTGTAGGCCAAGGCATAGGTCAGCGTGCCGATGGCAATGTCGCCGGCCAGGTGCGCATAACCGGACAGGCCGGTCTGCCGCGACAGCCACATCACCACGACGACCATCACGAAAGAGGCAAGCAGGCTGCGGTAACTGGACTGAAAGAAGCTGCGCCAGTCGTAACCGATCGCGGCGTGCAGGCCGCGTACCTGCAGCGGCGTGATCAGCAGCATGCGCAGCAGCAAAGCCAGCGCCGCCGCCATGCCGCCGTAGGTCGCGCCGAGCAGATACACCAGCGCCAGCGCGAGCAGGGTGGTGGCAACTTCGGCCTTGAGCGTCAGGTGCGTGCGATTGACCGCCACCAGCGCAGTGGTTGCATACAGCGCCAGATTGCCCAGCGCCGCCGTGCAGGCGAGCACTTGCAGCAAGGGAATCGCGTCGGCCCATTTCGCGCCGAAGATCAGCAGGATGATGTCTTCGGCGGTCAGGGCGATGCCGAAGAACAGCGGCGTGAGCACGAAGCCGCTGATCGCCGTGGAATCGCCAATCATCCCGATCAGCCGCGCCGGTTCGGCACTGCGCCGGGCGAACACCGGCAAGGCGTAACTCATCAAGCCGTTGTAGATCGCCGAGCGCGGCAGATCGATGATGCGCATGGCCAGATTGAACATGCCCACCGCGTGCGCCCCGGCAGTCAGGCCAAGAATCAGATTGACGCCGCGTTGCAGGGTTTGCGAACTCATGACATTGACGCAGACCGGCAGACCGGCGCGCAGCAGTTCGCTCAGCACCTGGCGGTCGATCAGCAAGGGAATGCGCCGACGTTCGCTGCGCATCAGTACCAGTGTGGAAACGCCGTCCATGATCAGCGCTTGGGCAACCACCGCCCACGGGCCGAAACCCAGCAGCGCAACAGCCACGCCGCCAACCCCGCCAGCCACTTTGCCGAGCAAGGTGCGCGAGGCCAGCAGCTTGAAATTGCCGCTGCGGCGCATCTGTGCCACATACACCCGCGCCATCAGGGTGAAAAGGATTTTCACCGAGGCCACAGCGGTCATCCAGCGCAGCGCGGTGGACGGCGTATAGAGCACGACCGCCAGCGAAATCAACGCGATCGATAGCAGGCTGACCAGCACGGCAAACCAGAACACGCTGCTGATGTGTTTGTCTTCCATCCGCTGCAGGCGCACCAGCGGGTCTTCCAGCATCGACGAGAACAGAATGCCGACCACTTCGACCACGGCGATGATCAACGTGCCGATGCCCAACTCCGTCGGCGTCAACAAATGCGCGTACACGACAAAGGTGATCATCGACAGGAAAATCAGGCCGAACTTCTCGGTGAAAATCCATGCGAGGGTCATCAGGCGACGGTTGGCCATGGCGCGATCCCTGAAATTCAGCGGCTGTTGCCCAGACTTTTGAAGCAGGCGTAGAGGTAGCGAAGGGTCGGTTTGCCCCGGGAGAACAACAGCGTCTGCCACGAATGCCCGAGCATCTGTCGGAACACCTCGATGACCCGGCGATGATCGCCGCGCCGGGAGAAGGCATTGAGAAATTCCGCGTGATTGGCGAGGACGAAATAGATCCGCTGCTGCTGGTTCAGCCGGGTGCCGTAACGCGCCAGGTACAGCTGGATGAAGCGCAGCTTGTGCGGGTAATACTTGTGCGGTTGCGCGGTGATGTTGGCGGCGTTGACGGCGCGCCAGTGGAGAATCTGCGGCACGCTGTGGATCTCGCTGATTTCCGCGATGCGCGTCCACAACAGGCGATCTTCAGCGAAGCGCAGGCTCTGATCGAAGCCGCCAATGGCGACGATGATCTCGCGCAGGGCGAGTACGCCGGAGGTGCCGTTGATGATGTTTTCGCGCATGAAATCGACAAAGTGATCGCCGTGTTTGCAGCGATCTTCCAATTGGCGTTTGCCATCACTGAATTCGCTCATCTGAAAGCAATCGATCAAACCGACTTTGCGTCCCTGTCGGGTCAATTCCGCGTGCAGTGCCAGTTGTTTTTGCAGCTTCTCCGGATGCCAGCGGTCGTCGGCATCAAGGAAAGCGATAAAGGTTTCTTCGGCGCTGAACACGCCGCGATTGCGTGCACTGGCCGGGCCTTGGTTGGGCTGCTGCAACAGGACGATGGGGAAGGGCGCGGCGTACTGCCTGACGATCTCTGGCCCGGCATCGCTGGAACCGTCATCAACGACAATGACTTTGTCCGGCGGGCGGGTCTGTGCGCACACCGAGTCCAGTGTGCGTTGAATGCTGGCGGCGGCGTTGTACAGCGGAACCACCACGCACACGGTGACGGCCGAGGGATCATTCAGCATGGGCGTTGCTCCCGAAAAGTGCCGCGCATTGGCCGAGCATTCGCCGCTGGCAGCGGCTGCGGACGGGCGACGAGGTGATGGCGGAAGGTCAGGCTGAGCACGCAGAAAATCAGGAACTCACCCGAGCGGTAGTTGGGAATCACATAGGCGACGTAATTGGTAACGACGAACAGGCCGATGATCACCAGCGCACAGGCCTGATAGCGCACCGACTGATCCGCCGTGATTGCCCGGTAGCGCTTGCTCAGGGTCTGGGCAAACATCAGCAGCAGGGCGATCAACTGGATCAAACCGCCGTTGAGCAGGGTTTCGACGTAGCCGCTGTGCGCGTTGCCGATGTAGCCCCAGCGCGTGATAAACGCATCGGCATCGGCACTGGCCCAGAACGCGCCGAAGCCATAGCCCTTGAGAAATTGCGCATCGATCAGCGGCTGCAACAGCTCCCAGATCAACGTGCGGTCAGTGAGTGACGGGTCGCGGCCGACCAGTTCCAGCAGCATGGCGTAGTTGGCGTAAAGCACCCCACACAAGAGGAAGAACACCAACGTGGCGGCGGTGAAGGCCAGCAGTGAGCGGTTGATGCGCAGCCGGATCAGTGTGATGAAGTAGGCGTAACTGGCGGTGCCGGCGACGATCAGCGCAATCGCCGTGGCTGACTGCGCCAGACCGATGGCGATCAGCGCGAACAGCCCATACAGCATGGCCAGCGGATTGCGCTGGCGGATCATCGGCAGCAGCAACAGGATCGCAATGGCGTTTAGGCGTGCACCGGCATTCTTTTCCGCGAACACCCCGCGAAAGGCCCCGTCACGAATGCCGCCGGAAATAAAGGCGATGTCCGGGCGAATCACGGCGAAGATCAACCCGACCAGCGCCGCCGCACCGATCACGCAACCGAACAGAAAAGCGATCCGCTCGATGCTGTAGCGCCAAGCGATAAAACCGGCAAAAAACACCACGCTGAGCAGCGCAACGAAACGCTTGAAACTGAGCATCGGCTCGCTCGACCAACTGATCGAAGCCGCCACGCAGCCGAGAAACAACAGCAAAAACAGGTTCTGCCGGTAGAAACTCTTGCTGAGGAACACTTTGTGGCGAATGAAGAAGAACAGCGGCACCAGCAACGTCAGCAAGCCGCAGACCTGATTGGCCAGATTGCCTTCCAGATCCTGCTGGGCATCGTCCAGCGTGCTCACATTCCCCAGGCGCAGAAAGAAGCCGATCACTTGCGTATAGAACAGCACGCCAAACAAGGTGAAGGCATCGGCCAGTGTCGAATAACGCACTTGCAGGCGGTTCATCTCAGTGCCTCCCGAGTAACGCCTTGAGGTAGGTCTGCACCGCGCGGCCGCTGACGAAGCGCGCGGCGGCATCAATCCGCCGCTGGCGATGCAGGGCTCGTGGTGCGGCCATTTGTGCGCTGATTGCGCTGGCGAGCGCGGCCGGATCGTCAACATCGACCAAGGGGGCGACGGCGCCATCGCCGAGGATTTCCTGCGGGCCGTACGGGCAGCGGGTCGCCACGACCGGCGTGCCGGTCGACAGGGCTTCGACCAACGCGTTGGGGCTGCCCTCGAAACGCGACGACAGGACGAAACAGTCCGCTCGGGCAATCTCGGCGATAGGGTCACTGGCGTATCCCGGTAGATCGCAACGCTCTGCGACGCCGAGCGCTGTCGCTTGGGCCAGCAGTTCGCCGCGCAGGGCGCCTTCGCCGAAGATGATCAGCCGCGCATCGCGTTGCGGCAGACGGGCGAAGGCGTCGATCAGAGTGTCGAAGCCCTTTTGTTGCGCCAGTCGACCCACGGCGACGATCACCGGGGTGGTTTTGTCCTTCAGCCAGGGATGGCTGGGCGCGGCGGCGGGTTTGTCACGAAAATCGTTGTCGAGCACCGGGTTGTCAGCGGTCGTCACATCGCGCGCGCGGGCGATGGTGGTGTCGACCAGATCCTCGGCGACGCCTTGTGACACGCAGATCACCGGGTTGGGAATCAGCCGGTACAACCACGGCGCCAGCCAGTAGGCGAGCTTGACCGACAATGCCGGGTTGACGTGTTTGTCCCGCGAAAAGGCATTGCGCTCGCTGACATGCAGCCGCGCCAGCGTCCCGGACAGCGCGGCGGCGGCAATCGCCACGACGTTGACGTGGGTGAGGGCGGCCAGTTGCGCGTCGTACTGATTGCTGCGTAAAAACCGTGTCAGTGCCGGCACAGCCGCCGCGCTGCGCGGACTGTCGAGCAGCACTTGCCTGACCCGCGGATCGAGCGCCGGCTGATTGATGCCGGCACCGGTGAGCATCAGCAGCGTGACTTCGTTGCCGGCCTCAACCAAGGCACCGGCGAGGCGCACCATCATTTTCTCCGCGCCGCCGGCGCCGAGGTCCTGGAGAATGATCAGCAGCTTTTTCATCGGTTCCACACCTGGTAATAAGCCTGCGCGGCGTACTGGCTGGTATAGGGCAGGATCGCGTCGCTGACTGAGCGTCGGGGCGGCGGCTCGGGTTCGCGGCTGGCCAGACTGTCGAGCAGCGCCTCGGCCAGGGCTGGCACATCGTTGACGACGACCAAACGCCCGAGGCGTCCATCGTCGAGCAACTCGCGCGGCCCGCTGCCGCAATCGGTGGACATCACCGGCGTACCCAGCGCCAGCGCCTCGACCAACACCGTCGGCAAACCTTCGTGCAATGAGCTGAGCACCAGCAACTGCGCATGGCGGATCAGCGGATAGGGATTGCGCAGATGCCCGGTGAAATGCACCAGGCGTTCGATGCCCAGCCGTTGTGTCTGCGCTTCAAGCGCTGCGCGTAACGGCCCGTCGCCGGCAATTACCAGATAGGGCAGCGGGCGTTGTTGCGCCGCCAGCGCGTAGGCGTCGAGCAGCAGCGCGAAGCCCTTGGTTTCCACTAGCCGGCCGACACCCAGCCAATAATGATGGGGCACGCCACCGGGCAACGGCGCCTGAGCCGCACGCAACAGTTGCTCGCTGATCACCGCGTTCGGGCAATAACGGATGCGCGGCTGGCCCCACGGCATCAACCCGGCAAGCGACTGGCGCAGACCGTGGGACACCGCGACTACCTTGCCGCTGCCGCACAGGTACAGCGCGTACAACAGGCGCAGGCTGGCGCGCCCGGTGTTCTGCTCGGCGCAATCCAGCGCGGCGTGGCGGGTGTAGATGACTTTGCAGGCACTGCCCAGGGTGGCGAACCAGGTGCAGAGGTTGGCCTGCTCCTTGGCGCCAATCAGATGCGTCACGCTTTCGCGGCGAATCAGCCGGCGCAACAGCACGATCGACTTCAGCCAGCCCGCGAGCCCACTGCCGCCACCGGCCATGCTCGGCGCGCCGTCGACGTTGGGCGAGTCGCCGTTCATGACGAAAAAACTCACCCGCCGGCCGTCCGCCAGAAACTGCTCGGCGAGGCGCTGCTGCACGCACTCGACGCCGCCGCCAGTCTGGTAATCCTTGAGCGTGAACAGAATATGCATCGGCACAATCCTCATGGGGCGGTGACATTGATCGCCACTTGCTGGCGCAGAATCAGTTCGGTCAGGCGCAGGGCATTGCTCGGGTAGTCGAGCAGGTAGCGCTTGATCGTGTGCGGCTCGCGATACATGCGGTAAAAGGCGCGCAGGTGCAGGCGATTGATCGCGTCGGGGTAGTAACGCTCGCCGGCATTGGCTTCCTGACGAATGAAACCGCCGCAGGTGAACGCCACGCCGCTGAAGCCACCGCGCAGCGCATCGAGGACAAAGCGCTCCTGCAGGCCGGCGCCGAGGCCGACCAGCAACAGGTTGGTCCGCTGCCGACGGATATCAGCCTGAAGCGCGGCGCCTTGCTCGGCATCGAAGTACCCGTTGTGCGCGCCGACCAGTTGCAGGCGCGGGTACTGCGTGCCGAGCTTTTCCACGAAACGATCAAGCTCCGCCTGCCGCGCACCGACCACGTAGACGCGTTTGCCGCGCTGCTCGGATTGACGCAACACAGGATCGGCAATCGAGGTGAAATCGAAACTGACCCGCTGCACCGCGCGCCCGGTGATGCGCGACATGAACCCGGACATCAGCATGCCGTCGCAAAAATACGCCAGCGACGACGGCGGCTGGCGGATGAAACTGCCGATCGAGGCGAAGTTGAGAAAGGAGAAGGCCCGGTTGGATTCCAGCAGGGCCGGCGAATAACGGTCGAGCAATTCCAGGCGGATCATGACGCGAGATCCTGTGCTTCAGCGGCGCAGGTTGGCCGGCCGACGCTGATGTAGGTGAAACCGCGTGCGCTGAGGCGTTGCGGATCGAACAAATTGCGGCCATCGAAGATCAGCGGATTTTTAAGCTGGCGGGCGAGCAGTTCGAAGTCCGGCGCGCGAAACGCTTGCCACTCGGTGACGATCACCAGCGCGTCGGCATTTTTCAGCGCCGCCTCTTTGGTGCCGGCCAGCGTCAGGTCATCGCGCGGGCCGTAAAGCTGCTGCGCCTGTTCCATGGCTTTCGGGTCGAACGCCTGCACGCTGGCGCCGGCTCGCCACAACGCTTCCATCAACACGCGGCTGGGGGCCTCGCGCATGTCGTCGGTATTGGGCTTGAAGCTCAGGCCCCACAGCGCGAAGGTTTTGCCTTCCAGCGCGCCGTTGAAGTGCTCGGTGATCTTGTGGAACAGCGTGCTTTTCTGCTCGTTGTTGCGCGACTCGACTGCGCGAAGCAGGCGCGCATCGATGTCGACGCCGTGGGCGGCGTGGATCAGCGCGCGCACATCCTTGGGAAAACACGAACCGCCGTAACCGATACCGGGGTAGATGAACTGGTAGCCGATGCGCGGATCCGAGCCGATGCCATGGCGAACCATTTCGATGTCGGCGCCAAGCTTTTCGGCAAGCCCGGCCATCTCGTTCATGAAGCTGATCTTGGTTGCCAGCATGCAGTTGGCGGCGTACTTGGTCAGCTCGGCGCTGCGCACATCCATGACGATGATTTTTTCGCGGTTGCGATTGAACGGTTCGTACAGCTCGCGCATCACAGCTTCGGCACGCGGGCTGTCGGTGCCGATGATGATCCGGTCGGGGCGCATGCAGTCGTCGACCGCGCAACCTTCCTTGAGAAATTCCGGGTTGGAAACCACATCGAAGGTCAGTGCACCACGCCCGCTTTCGCCGAGGATGGCGCTGATGCATTCGCGCACCCGGTCCGCCGTGCCCACCGGCACCGTGGATTTGTCGACGATGATCTGCTCGCCGCGCAGGTGTTCGCCGATGGTACGGGCGACGCTGAGGACATGTTTGAGATCCGCCGAGCCGTCCTCGTCCGGCGGCGTGCCGACCGCGATCAGCAACACATCGCCGTGCTTTACCGCAGCGGCCAGATCACTGCCGAATTGCAGACGGCCGCTGTGATGATTGTCCCGCACCAGGCTTTTCAGACCCGGCTCGTAGATGGGCAGAGTGCCGTCATTCAAGGCCTGCACCTTGGCCGCGTCGACATCCACACACAGCACGTTGTGGCCGACCTCGGCCAGCGCGGCGCCCTGGACCAGTCCGACATAACCGATACCGAATACACTCACATTCATGGGAAAACCTCATGCGTGGCGGGGTGGGCCAGAGCGCTGGCCGCTGTCAGTAGATGTTTTTCGAGAACAGGGTGAAGGGCGTCTTCAGCAGGATCTTGATGTCCAGCCACAGCGACCATTGATTGATGTAATTGAGGTCTTGAGCGACCCGGCGCTGCATCTTTTCCACGGTCTCGGTTTCGCCGCGATGCCCGGTGATCTGCGCCAGACCAGTGATGCCAGGCTTGAGCCGATGCCGTGCCATGTAGGCGCGCACCTTGCCGGTGTAATAGATGTTGTGGGTGACCGCGTGCGGACGCGGCCCGACCAGCGCCATGTGGCCGAACAGCACGTTGAACAGTTGCGGCAATTCGTCGATGGAGCTGCGTCGCAGAAAGCGTCCCAGCGGTGTGACGCGGTCGTCGTCGCGGGTGGCCTGACGCACTTGCTGATCGTTGTGCACGCGCATCGAGCGAAACTTCCACACGCGAATCACTTCGCCGTCGCAGCCATGGCGGTTCTGCTTGAACAGCACCGGCCCCGGCGACGTCAGCTTGACCGCAATGGCCACGCCGAGCAGCAGCGGGCTGAGCAGAATCAGCGCCACCGCTGCGACGCTGCGTTCGAACAGTTCCTTGCAGAACAGGCTGCCGGGGTGCGAGGTAAGCAGGCTTTCGTTGAGATAGATCGCCGGCATCCGCTCGATTTCGGAGATCGAATGATTGAGCAGGACCATGCTGCCCAGGTCCGGAATCCACACCACGTCGACGTTCATGTCGAGGAGGTTGATGTACAGCGCTTCGATCGTCGCCGCCTCGGCCATCGGCAGCACGATGTACACCCGCCGCGCCTGCAAACGCATGATGATTTCGCGAATGTCCTCGACCTCGCCGAGCAGCGGCAGGATGCTCGGCGCCGGGCCGCTGTCGGCTTTCGCAGCGACAAACCCGAGCAGTAACGCGCGATCCGGGTCGAGGAGTTTGCGCGCCAGTTCATGGGCGGTCGGGCAGGTGCCGATGATCACCGCGCGGCGCTCGTTGCAAATCATTTTGGTGTACATGCGCACGAACAGATGCAGCGGCAGAAACGTCGCCGCCTGGGCGAGAAAACCGACCACCGCCCAGACAATCACCACCTGCCGGGAGAACAACGCGCTGGTCTGGGTGACGAAGGCGATGCTCATCAGCAGTCCGAGCAGAATCAGCCAGCCGGCCAGCAAACGGCCGAGCCCGACCAGCAGGCCATGACGTTTGTGGTAGACCTGAACGAGGCTGTAGACCGGCATCGAGCCGAGCACCGTGAGGATGATCAGTAGCCGGTATTCACTGGGCAAGGCGCCGATGCGCCAGTGCACCAGAACAATCAGCAACAGATTGACCAGGGTCATTGCGCACAACCATTGCCCCCAGAAGGTGAGGCCGCGACGGTGTGCCATTTGCGCGGAATATTGCGAGGTCATCGGCGCGATCTCCGATTCGTCGAACAGGGAAGGACAGGCTGCGGCCGGGCGGCACGGCCCGAAGGATCAGCGCGGGGCGAAGTCGTAGTCGTAGAAGGAACGGGAATGGCCATGGCCGTACTTGCGCGCCTTGCGCAGATCGACCTGATTGAGCACCACGCCGAACACCGGCGCTTGGCTCTGCTGCAACACGGCAATGCTCTTGCGCACCTGGCCGACCGGCGTGCTCTGCGCCTTGACCACGTAGATCACCGCATCGGAATGCTGCGCCAGCAACAGCGCGTCACTGACGATTTCCGCTGGCGGCGAATCGATGATGATGTGCCGGTAGCGCGACTTGAGAATCTGCAACAGCCGACCGAGGCGCGGTGAGCTGAGCAAGTCCTGCGCGGGGGCCACGGCGTTGCTCGAACTGCTCGAGGCTTTCAAGCGTGGTGCCTCGAACGGGTCCAGCGCTGCGGGCGTCAGGCAGCCGGCCGGGAGCATGTCCAGATTACCGACACTGCGAATGCAGTCTTCCAGCCGCGCGCTGCCGGCCATGAGGTTGGCGAGGCCGGGGCTCTGCGGCGGGAAATCGAAGTTCAGCGACAGCGTCGGCTGACGCATGTCGGCATCGATCAGCAGCACCCGTTCCAGTGGCGCCAGTGACGAGGCAAGGTTGTTGGCGATGGTACTTTTGCCTTCGCCCGACACCGAGGAAGTGACGAGCACCACCTGCGCCGGGCGTTCGTTGTTCTGCAGCATCAGCCAGGTGCGCAGGTTGCGGATGGTTTCGCAGAAGCGCGGGTGGTCGTTGTCTTCGAACAACCGCGCCAACTGCCGCCGGCTCTTCTTCATCACCAGCGGCACGACGCTGAGCAACGGCACATTGAGCAGACTCTCGACGGTGTCGTCGGTCTTGAAGGTATTGCTGAGCGTATCGAAGAGGAAGGCGAGGGCAACGCCGACGATCGCTGCGACCAGCGCGACAATCGCGAGAATCAGATTCTTGCGCGGTTTGCTCGCTTCCAGCGGTGCGATCGCCGGGTCGACGATGCGCGCCTTGGCCGAATCCATGTCCGAAGTGGCGGCGGTTTCCTTGAGGCGGGTGACGAAGGTTTCGTACAGCGCCCGGGTGCTGTCGACTTCACGCTGGAATTCGCGCAGCTGGAATTCCTTGCGCGAAATGTCCTGAATCTGCGCTTTGTTGCTGTTGAAGGATTTGCGCAGGGCGTCTTCGCTGGCCACCGCCAATTGGTATTGACGCTCGATGCCGGCGACCACTTGCTGCACTTGCAGACGCAGACTGTTGGCGGCGGTGCGCTGTTCGGAGCGGGCGGATATCAGCGCCGGGTGTTTCGGCCCGTAGCGGCCCGACAACTCTTCGACTTTGGCCTGAGCTTTGGCCAGATCAGCCTGGAACTGCTGAATCAGCGGATTGCTCAGCACTGCCGGCACGCTGGACAAACGACTGATGTCGCCGTTGCTCAAGGCTTGCGCCTGACGGAACTGGCTCTCCGCTTCAGCACGGTCGCGGCGCGCGTCGATCATGCGATTGCCGGTCATTTGCAGCTCGTTGGCACTGATGGTGGCGACGCCGTCGACATCGACCAGACCCTGTTCCTCGCGATAGGCCTGCAACTTGTTTTCGGCCACGCGCAGGTTGTCACGCAGTTCGACCAGGCGGGTGTTCATCCAGCTGGTGTTGTTTTGCGAGGACTTCAGGCTGGTGTCCTGCTGGCTGTCGATAAAGCCTTGGGCGAGGGCGTTGGCCACCGCCGCAGCGAGTGCCGGGTCGGGCAGTTCGACGTCGATCTCCAGCAACTGACTCTTGCCGACAAACTTGACGCTGGTGTGCAGCATCAGGTTTTGCGTGACGTCATTGAACACTTGCTCTTCGGTCGCTGGCGGCTTCGGCGGCGGCAACAGGTCCAGCCATGGCAGCCACTGGTCGCGATTGAGCTCCGCCAGCCATTGGCGCGGGGTGAACCAGCTCTGCGCCTGCTGGCGTGGATCGGTGATCGGGTTAGTAGTCAGGCCAAGTTTGCGCACGGCGCGCTCGGCCAGTTCCCTCGATTGCAGCAGGGCTTGCTGGGTCTGCAAGTAATCGGTGGTGGTCGCGCCACCGGCTTCGGCGGCTTGCTGAAAACTCATCACGGGCGGCGTCTTGTCCTTGATCAGCAACGTCGCACTGCCGACGTATTGCGGGGTGATGAACGACAGCGCCGCCACGGCCAGCGCGCAACTGAGCAGCACCAGCCAGGCGATGTTCCACTTCGCCGACCAGACCACGCGCCACAGGTGCAGCAGATCAAGGGTGTCCGACTCATCAGCCGCTTGCGTTTGCGAGTGGCCCTGGAGCGGACGTTCGAGGTAGGTGCTTGGGCTGTTGTCCATGATCAGAAAAAGCCTTGTGCAATGGAAATGGTGTCGCCGGGGGCGATGACGGTGGTGCGCGAGATGTTTTCAGTGACCGGCGGGCCGCCACTGCCGCGCAAAATCGTCACGCGTTTCATTGAGGCGCGTTCGGTCAGGCCGCCACCCAGGGCGATGGCTTTTTCCAGGGTCAGGCCGGGCTGAAACGGATAGCTGCCGGGCTTCTGCACCTCGCCGTTGATGTAGAACGGGCGGTACTCGATCTGGCTGAGGCTGACTTTCGGATCGACCAGATAGCCTTGCTTGAGGCCATCGACAATTTTCTGTTCGACCTGATTGGGCGTCAGGCCCTTGGCGACGATTTCGCCGAGAAACGGGTAGGAGAACGTGCCGGCATCATTGAGGCGAATCTTCTTGAAGCTCAGTTCCGGCTCGCCGAACACGATGATGCGCAAGACATCGCCAGCGGCCAGGCGGTAATGGGTGTCGGTGTCCGCCGCCTCGACCGTGGGCACTGTCCAGAGCAGCAACAACAATAAAATCAGGCGCGTGTGCATGGCCCAACCCTCCTAAAGACTGACGTCGAACGTGATCTGGAAAACATTGCGGGTGAAGCTTTCGTTGTCGGCATCGGAGTCGTTGTCGCGGTGGCGGTAGGCGACTTCGATGTCCAGCCAGCGGCGCATTGCGTAATTCACGCCGAGTTTGTAGTCCTGCAAATCGTCGCTGCGGTCCTGGCCTTCGTAGACGTAATGACCCATGCCGGCTTCAGCAATCGTGGTGATGCGCTCGGTCCAGCCGTGACGCCAACCTATCTGGGTGAAGGTGGCTTTCACCGCGTCGGAGCCGTCATCGCCTTCGGCCATGGCCTGGCGCGCGAGAAAGGTGAAGGTCGAGTAGGTGCGCGGTTTCCACGCCAGATCCACTTGCCAGGTCGGGTTGCTCAGATCGTCGGAACCGCTCTGGTCGAAATTCTTTCGCTCGTAACCGACGCGCAGCTTGCCGGTGGTTTTCGCTGTCATGTCCCATTCGGCTCCGGCCAGCACTGCATCGGAGCGACTGCTGCGCGGGCTGTTCGATTGCAGGTAGTCAAAGCGGGTGTGGTCGTATTCGAGCAAACCACGGGTTTTGCTGCCGAGGCGGTGATACCAGGTGCTGGTCAGGTTGCTGGTGTTGCGCTCCTTGTCATCGTTGATGCCGTCGGCGTTGTCATAGCGAAGCTGTGCGTAACTGGCGCCGAGGTCGATCTGGTTCAGCGCACTGCGCGCGCCGAAGGTGTAGACGCCGCCGACGCGCTGGCTCTCGATCTTGTCGTTGATACCGTCGACGGCGGTCGAGGTGGTGCGCTCGTATTTGCGCGCCTCGGCTTCGAGTTTCAGCCGATGCCGATCGGTGAATTCCATGATGCTGTCGGCGCGCAGCCGCTGGGCAGTGTTCGAAGCGTCCGAGGCGCTGTGATAGATGTAGCGGGTCGGCTCCCAGATCACCCGCGTGGCGCTGTTGCGATCTTCAGCCTTGAGCTCGAAGGCCGGCGCCAGGCGGGTGACCATGGTCGATTCGACATCGTGTTCGACTTCACGAAAGTTGTCGTCGTAGCTTTCCGACAAGGCAAAGGTCGGGGTGAAATCGAAGCCGTACACATTGATCGCTTGCGGCTCAACGCTCCAGGCAGCTTCGGGGGCACAGCAGGCGACGACTAAAACCAAGGAACAGCGAGGCTTCAGAGCCATGGATCACGCTCCTGATTAAGGGGGTCGGGGTCAGGGCGAAGCGGATCCGGACTATTGTCGCTGGCGTTCGAGGTAACTCAGCGGGACGCTGACGTGCTGTTGGCGGTTGAGGAAATTGAGCAGGATCATTACTCGCTCATCGCCCTGCATGGACAGGAACACGCCTTCGAGCGGGGACAGTGGACCCTGGACGATTTGCAGAGGTTCGCCGGGTTTGAGTGTCGGTTCCGCAGGAAAGCCGATCGACTCCTGACTGCGCTCGCGCAGTTGCGCAATCACGTCCTCGTCGACCCGGGCGGGGACATGGTTGAATTCGACGATGCGGCTGACACCACGGGTCGAGCGAATCGGTGCCCAGTTGTCGTCGCGGCTCAGTTCAATGAATACGTAGCCGGGGAACAGCGATTCCAGTGTTCGTTGGCGTTTGCCACGAATACTTCGCTCGCTCATCAGCTGCGGCCGAAAGGTCGAATAGTTCTGTTGCTGCAGATTGAGTTGTGCCCGTTCATCCTGGCGGGGCTTGCACTGCAATAAATACCAGTTAGAGCCGTTGCGGCAAACCGTTAGCATGCTGGAGTACTCCATACATAGCGATCGTGTAAGCAGGGCGGCCGATAACGTGGGACTAGCCGCCAAGCTTGCTAGTAGGTAGTAGGCTGATCAAGGCAAAGTGCCGAGCCAGATGCATCAATGTTTATTGGCAGAAGAAGTGTTTCAAAAATGAATCAACTTGGTTGGTTATTGTTATATCCGTGGCCGTCTTGGCTATAACGAATCGGCGCGCTTTCATTCAGGCAAAGCTACCGCACGGTTCGCAGTTGCGACCTTCAGGATCCAATTACATAAGTAGCCGGAGAGCAGAAAAGTGCGCGGCGGCGCGAGCTCTTCGGGCAGTGCTAAGTTATCGACCAGTCTTTGCAAGCTGTCAATTAATAACAGTCAAAAAGACTGCCTTTCATCCGCTGATAATGGCCGTGTTCCGTAAGTCATTGTTTGTGAATGGTGAAATTTATTCGTCGGATTTTTTAAACTTTTCGAAGTTATTGAAGTCGCGGGTGTTAGATGGCGTCCGTGATAGCAAATTAGTTTCAATCTTACATCTTTCGATTCATCGGCAGTTCGGCTTTTAAATACCTCGCGTCGGATGCTGCTGGCCAGGGTAACTAGCGTCGTCTATCAATAGTTGCCGTTGTTGGCCGGTAAATGTTCGGTGCTGTGTATCTCCTTAAAGTCCAACCGGTGAGCCGAGGTAATCATGAGTGTTCTGGTAACAGGTGCCGCAGGTTTTATCGGTTATCACACGGTCATGCGTTTGTGTCGCGAGGGCCTCGAGGTTGTGGGTATCGACAATCTCAATCCTTATTACGACGTCAAACTCAAACAGGCGCGTTTGCACAGATTGCAGACGCTGGCCAATTTCACTTTCCATCGGCTGGACATTGTTGATCAGGCGGCGTTGAACGCGCTGTTACAGCACGGCCACTTCAAACAGGTCATTCACTTGGCCGCCCAGGCCGGGGTGCGCTACTCGCTGGACAATCCCGATGCCTATGCGCAATCGAATCTGGTCGGGTTTCTCAACGTTCTGCAGGCATGCCGTCGTCATCCGCCGGAGCACTTTATCTACGCATCGAGCAGCTCGGTGTATGGCGCCAATACCAAGATGCCGTTTGCAGAAGACGACCCGGTCGACCAACCGGTTTCGTTGTACGCCGCGACCAAGCGTGCCAACGAATTGCTCGCGCACAGTTACTGCCATCTCTACGGCTTGCAAGCCACCGGCCTGCGTTTTTTTACCGTCTACGGTCCCTGGGGTCGACCGGACATGGCGCTGTTCAAGTTCACCGAAGCGATGCTGCAGGGGCGCGCCATCGACCTTTACAACCAAGGCGAAATGGCGCGGGATTTCACCTACATCGATGACATCGTCGAAGGGATTTTCCGACTGCTCGACAAACCGCCCGCACTCAGCGCCGAGCGTGGTACTAACCGGCTGTTCAATATCGGTCGCGGCAGTCCAGTAGCGCTATTGATCTTCGTCGAATGCCTGGAGCAGGCATTGGGCATGAAGGCCCAGCGCCGTTATCTACCGATGCAGGAGGGCGATGTATTGAAGACCTGGGCCGACGTGTCGGCGCTGGCACGCTGCATCGACTTCAGCCCGCAGGTGCCGATCGAGCAGGGCGTGCAAGCGTTCGTGCAGTGGTATCGCGAGTTCTATCAGGTCTGATTCAGTGCAGGGTGACGGCCCTGCGACTTTCCCCGATGCGGATCCGGTCGAGGGCGCGATTCAGCGCATCCAGTGCATCGAGCAGCGCCTTGGCCTCGGCCTCACGACCGTCACCCCACAGGCGTTCGGCCATTTTGTTCAAGGCCAGAATGGCGCGTTCGATGTCGGCTGCGCTGGCGGTGCTGTCAGGGGCTGGTGGTTTTTTCGGCATTCAGGGTTCCTCGGCGGTCGGCAAATCACCATACCGCCAAGGCGCCGAGCAATACAGCGACAAGTGTCCCCGATCAGCAGCGGACGCAGTTTGGTCAGCGATTAGCCTCAGTCAATCCCGCCTCGATAAACCGCACCGAACTCTCCAGCGCCTGCTGCCCCTCGGCCAATATGCCCGCGTAGAAATGCCAGGCGTGAAACATGCCGGGCCACACTTCAAGATTGACCCGGACGCGGTTGTCCGCCAGGTGATTGGCCAGACGCATCGCGTCACTGAGCATCAGTTCGTTTTCGCCGATCTGCACCAGAATCGGTGGCAGTCCGGTGACGTCGGCGAACACCGGCGACGCCAGCGGATGGTTGGCCAAGGTGTCGCCGAGAAAGGCTCGCGCGAGGATGTCCAGCACGGGCTTGGAGTTCAGCGGATCAAGGCCTTCACGATTGCTCATGGAGGCGCCGGTGTGTTCGAGGTTGGCCCATGGCGAAATTGACGAGCCCACCGCAGGCAATGGCAAACCTTTGGATTTTGCCGCGACCATCACGCTGACCACCATCGCGCCACCCGCCGACTCGCCTGCGAAGGCAATCTTGCTGGCGACGATGCTCTGCTCAAGCAACCACTCATAGGCGCGCAAAGTGTCATTGATAGGGGTGGGGAACTGATGCTCGGGTGCGAGGCGGTAATCCGGCATGTACACCCGCGCGCCAAGCATTTTTGCGTAGTTGCCGCCGATGCCGTGGTAGCCGTCAGGTCGACCGACGATGTAGGCGCCACCGTGGATGTACATCAGCACCGCGTCGGTCTTGAGCTCATCCGGAGTCACCAGCGTAGCGGGCACGCCGCCCATGTCGACTGTTTCAAACCTCACGCCAGCCGGCGGCTGATTCTGCCCGAGCATTTTTGCGTAGGCATCGCGGATGTCGCTCATCTTTGTGGTGGTATCGGTGCCCTTGAGCACGGGTACCAGATCGCTGAGGCTGTTGGCCCAGGTTTGCACGGCTGCTTTTACTTCAGTGTTCATATGACCTCAATCAGGCGTTGGTGATGGATTAACTAATCGAGATGTTATGCTCATGATTGGGGAATAGGGTTCCCCATAACCGGTGCCAAGCCGCTTGAATGCCAAATCCGGAGGCCACATGGAACTGCATAACCTGAACGACATCGCCGCCTTCGTCGCCTCGGTGGATGCCGGAAGTTTTACGGCGGCGGCCAGGCAACTCGGGCTGACTCGCTCGGCCGTCGGTAAATCGATCGTGCGGCTCGAATCGCGTCTGCAGGTCCGTCTGCTCAACCGCACCACCCGCAGCCTGAGCCTGACCGACGATGGTCGGGTGCTGTATGAGCGATGCGTGGGCATCCTGCAGGATCTGGACGAGGTCGAAGAAGCTTTGGCGTTCCGCCGTTCGACGCCCAGCGGCCGCTTGCGCATGAGCCTGCCGGTAGCACTGGGCCGGCTGCACGTTGTGCAGCACATCGAGCGCTGCCTGAGAGACTGGCCGTCGCTCGCCATCGACGCGACGTTTTCCGATCGGCTGGTCGACCTGATCGACGAGGGTTTCGATCTGGCGATTCGCATCGGTCCGCCCAAGGAAGACTCCGGACTACTCACGCGCACGGTGGCTTACCAGCAAATGATCACCTGTGCCTCGCCCGATTATCTGAAAGAACATCCGGCACCGCAGACACCCGAAGATCTCGCCGGGCATGCGTGCCTGCACTTCGTCAGCGGCGGCCGATTGCTGCCGTGGAATTTTCGCGTCAATGGTCAGCCTGTGTCGGTCATTCATGCCGGGCGGCTGCAGATGGACAGCGCTGAGGCCTTGCATCAGGCGACTGCCGCAGGCCTCGGTATCGCGACGTTGCCATCCTATGTGGTCAACGATGACTTGCGCAGTGGCAAGCTCGTGCAGTTGCTCGCAGATTACGCCGAGGCTGCCGAGCCGATCCGGGTGATTTACCCGAGCAAGCGGCACCTGTCGCCGAAGATTCGGCTGTTCATCGACAGGCTGGTGGAAGCGTGGTCGCCGGCGCCTTGGGACTGATCAGCCCGCCATAGGAGCTGTGCCGCAAATTCACAGCAGGTGTGCTTTTTCAGCTATATCCAGCCAATCTTGGCGAGCCGTACTCTTGCAAACAGTGGCGCAGAAACTTGCGTGTCATCGCCACTGTAATCCGATGATGTCTGTGCTCGGCACGGATCATTTGAAGGAACAATAAAAACAATATCTGCGGGAGATGAATCCAATGAGACTCGCTCAAGAGGAAGCCGTGGCCGTGGCGGCTACCGCGAAAAGCTGGCTGAAAGCTGCCGGCATCCTGCTTTGCCTGTCCACTCCGGTTGCCGCGCTCGCGGACATCAGGATCGGTGCGCTTTATCCCCTGAGTGGATCCCTGGCGTTACTGGGCGACGAGAGCTTCCGTGGCCTCGAACTGGCCGTCGCCGAACGAAATGCCTCGGGCGGTTTGAAGGGCGAGCCGATCAAATTGCTCAAGGCCGACGCAGTCGATGCGGGACAAGCGGTCGGTGCCGCGCGCCGGCTCACCTCTGTTGAGAACGTCACTGCTGTATTTGGCAGCTATTCCTCGGCGCTGTCATTTGCGGCCACGCAGGTGACGGAGATGGCGGGGGTGCCCTTTTTCGAATTGGGTGCGGTGTCCGACCACATCACTGAGCGTGATCTGAGCTACGTGATGCGCAGCAACCCGACCGCCAGGAATTTTGCCGAAGGCACCATCACCGCCATCACGGAGATTGTCAGCCCATCGCTCAAGGTCGATCCGAAACAATTGAAGGTCGCGATCATCCACGAGGATGCGCTGTACGGTACGACCATCGCCGGGTTTCAGAAAAAAATCGCTCAGGAGCAAGGTCTGAACGTGGTCGAGGTACTACCGTATTCGGCCAAAGCGGTCGATCTCTCATCGCTGATCCTGCGTTTGAAAGGCGCCCAGGCGGATGTGGTATTGCAGACCAGTTATCAGAACGACACGACGCTGTTTTTCCGCCAGATCCGCGAAGCCGGTTTCAGGCCCAAAGCCGTTATCGGCGCCGGCGGCGGCTATTCCATGCAGGACACGGTCAAGGTCGTCGGCGCAGCCAATATGGAAGGCGTGCTCGATGTCGATTTCCCACAGTTCCAGACCAATGAAAACGGCGCTCCCGGTATCGGGGCGTTCGCCAAGGCATACAAGGATCGCTACGGCAGCGAACCGCGCTCGGGCCACAGCCTGATCAACTATGTCGGGGCGAAGATATTCCTCGATGCCATGGAAAACAGTACTTCGCTGGACGCCGATGCGATCCGTGCCTCGGTGGCAACCATCGATATTCCTCTCGGTGGCACGGCTGCCGGCATCGGTGCCAGGTTTGGCAAGAACGGCCAGAACCAGCGCGCCAATACGGCAATCATGCAGTGGCAGAACGGACTGCTGAAAACCGTTTACCCCCAGGCAGCCGCCGTTGCCCAAGCGCGTTTTTCCGACCAACCCTGATACCTGAACCCGCAATCTGCTGAAGCTTGATCATTGAGCTTCACGGGTTCGTTCGCTCGCAAAGAGGGCGCCAACCGTGGAAATTTTCATCCAGCTCCTGTTGAACGGCTTATTGCTCGGTGGCACGTTGGCCATCATCAGCATCGGCCTGACTCTGATTTTCGGCATCGTGCGAGTGGTCAACTTCGCCCATGGCGAGTTTCTGATGATCGGCCTATATGCCGTGTATTTGCTGAATTCGCACTTCGGCATCCACCCGTATATGGCGATCATTCCTGCGACGATCCTGTTGTTTGCCGCTGGTGCGGCAATGCAGCGTTTCATCATTCAGCCGTTGCTTGGCGCTGAGGGACATATCCAGATTTTCGCCACCGTGGGCGTCTCGATTGCCCTGATGAACGGCGCGTTGCTGATCTTCGGTGCCGACGTCATGACGGTGAAGAACATCAGCGTCGGTACCACAACCGTCAGCTTTGGCGCCTTTCGCGTCAGCAGCGGTCAGTTGATCACTTTTGTCGCGTCGCTCGCACTGGTCGCGGGGCTGCACTGGTTTTTGCAGAACACGTTTCTCGGCCGGGCTGTCCGCGCTACTGCACAGCATCGCAACGCGGCGCAACTGATGGGTGTCAACGTCAAGAACATCTATGTGTTTGCCTTCGGCCTGGGTTGCGCCTGCCTGGGCGTCGCCTCGGGACTGATCGCCCCGCAATATCCGGTCTTTCCAACCGTTGGCACTTTCTTCGTGCTGACGGCGTTTGTGATTGTGGTGCTGGGCGGCCTGGGTAGCCTGTCCGGCGCACTGATCGGTTCAATGCTGATCGGCATCGTCGACAGTCTCGCCGGCTACTACATCGCGCCGGACCTCAAGGAGGTCGTCTACTTCACGATTTTCCTGGGCATCCTGGTGTTTCGTCCGACAGGTCTTTTCGGCGCCGGTCGCGGGTCTGAGTGAGGAAGATGTTCATGAATATTTTGCACCCGCGTGTCTATGTCAGTGCACTGGCCCTGGCGCTGTTACTGATCATTCCATTGAGCGTTGGCTCGCCGTTCGTTTATCACCTGTTCATCCTCATATGCAGTTATGCGGCACTGGCCAGTGCCTGGAACATCGTCGGCGGGTTTGCCGGCCAGCTGTCGTTGGGGCATGCCGTGTTCTACGGGGTGGGCGCTTACACGACGACGCTGCTGATGATGAAACTGGGCATCAGTCCATGGATCGGCATGTTCGCTGGTGCAATCCTGTCGTCGATTGTCGCGGTGCTGATCAGTTGGCCGTGCTTCAGATTGCGCGGGCCGTTTTTTGCCTTGGCGACCATTGCGGTGCTGGAGGTCGTGCGTCTGGTGGCGATCAATCAGCATGACGTGACCGGTGGTGCGGCAGGGCTGGGCGTACCGCTGAAGCTCGGTTTCGAGTGGATGTTGTTCCGCCCGCGCTGGCCATACCTGCTGATTGCCTTCGCCTTTCTGCTCATCACATTGGCAGTGTCGTGGAAGATCAAGAATTCCCGACTGGGTTATTACCTGATCGCCGTGCGTGAGCGTGAAGACGCCGCCCATGCGGTGGGCGTGAACTCGGTCAAGGTCAAGCTGATCGCCGTGGTGTTGTCCGCATTTATCACCAGCCTGGTCGGCAGCTTTCATGCGATGTACCTGACCTTCATCGAACCCGGCTCGATGTTTTCTCTCGAGATGTCGATTCAGATCGCCATGTTCGCGTTGATTGGTGGACTCGGCACGGTATCGGGACCGCTGATCGGCACTTTGCTGGTGCTGCCGCTGGCTGAACTGGCACGCGGCTGGCTTGGCGATCTGGGCAGCGGGGTGCACGGTCTGGTCTATGGCATCGTGCTGGTCGCGGTGGTGCTGACTATTCCGCAAGGCGTGGTGGGGCGTTTTGGGGCTCGGATATTTGCCTGGATCGACTCATTGCCCGGCGGCCGTCGTTCGATGGCAAATACAAAAGCACCGATCGGGCCGACCTTGGCGCAAGCCCACTCGGCCACGCACGGTGAGCCGGTTCTGGTCGCAGAAAACCTGCACAAGTTCTTTGGCGGACTGCACGCCACCAACGATGTTTCGCTGAGCTTGGCCGAAGGCGAAATCGTGGGTGTGATCGGCCCGAACGGCGCCGGCAAAACTACGGTGTTCAACCAGCTCTCCGGGTTTCTTCTGCCATCCAAAGGCCAAGTGAAAGTGCGCCTGCTCAATGGCGACTGGGTCACCCCGAACAGCCCGGCCGAGTTCGCCCGGGCAGGCATTGGCCGGACCTTTCAGATCGTCCAGCCATTCGCTGATTTGAGTGTCTGCGAGAACATCATGCTCGG
This sequence comes from Pseudomonas sp. LW8, assembly GCF_041956865.1. Classification (NCBI taxonomy): domain Bacteria; kingdom Pseudomonadati; phylum Pseudomonadota; class Gammaproteobacteria; order Pseudomonadales; family Pseudomonadaceae; genus Pseudomonas; species Pseudomonas sp. LW8. Next base: position 2,655,114 of record NZ_CP168138.1, read on the forward strand.
TGCATTCATGCACACCGCTGACGCGAAGGAGGCCAGGGCGATCGCCGAGCAAGTCGCCGAGCTGACCGAACTCACCGCGCTGCTCGACACCCGGGCGCGCAACTTGACGGTCGGCGGCATGAAGCGCCTGGAAATGGCCCGCGCTCTGGCGACCCGCCCGCGCATCCTGTTACTCGACGAAGTCATGGCCGGCCTCAACCCGACGGATGTTGCCAAGGCCATCGCAGTGATTCGCCGGGTGCGTGATTCGGGCGTCAGCGTGTTGATGATCGAGCACCTGATGCAAGCCACCATGAGCCTTTCTGACCGCATCGTCGTGATCAGTTCCGGCACGCTGCTGATGCAGGGCGCGCCTCACGATGTGATCAACGATCCTCAGGTTATCGAAGCCTACCTCGGTAAGGAGTACAGCCATGCTTAAACTCGACAACGTCCACAGCGGCTATGGCGGTACGGAGATCCTTCGTGGCGTGTCGTTCGAGGTCAATGCCGGTGAGGTGGTGACTATCGTCGGCGCCAACGGCGCCGGCAAAACCACGACCCTGCGCAGCTTGTGCGGCATCGTCACACCGTCCCAAGGCACGATCGAATTCGAAGGCCAGCGCATCGATGGCAATCGCCCCGATCAGATTGTCGACGCGGGCCTGACGCTGATACCGGAGGGGCGCCAGTTGTTTCCCTTCATCAGCGTGCGCGACAACCTCTTGATGGGAGCCTACAAACGCAGTGCACGAGCGGGCTACAGGCAGCGTCTGGACAATATTCTCGATCTGTTTCCGAGGGTGCGCGAACGTCTGATCAGAACGCCGGGACACTGTCGGGCGGCGAACAACAAATGGTTGCCATCGCCCGGGGCCTGATGGCCGAGCCGAAATTGTTGATGTTTGATGAGCCGTCGCTGGGCCTGTCACCGCTGCTGGTGTCGCAGGTCTTCGAGATCATCAACAGGATTCTCCAGCTGGGCACCACCGTGTTGATCGTCGAGCAGAACATCGTTCATACGCTGCGCATTGCTCATCGAGGTTACGTGCTGGAGAACGGCGAAGTGGTGCTCAGCGGCACCGGCCAGGAACTGCTGGAAAACCCGCACGTCAAGCGTGCTTATCTGGGGCTCTGACCCAGTCCATTCATCTGCAAGTGAGAACAGCTCATGACTCATTCCAGACACGCCGGGCGCACCGTATTGGTCACCGGTGCCGGTGGCGGCATCGGTGCGGCGATCGCGCGGTTGTATTGCGAAGAAGGTGCAGCCGTGGCGCTGCTCGACGCTGATGCCGACAAGGTGCAACAGCAGGCCGAGGCGTTGCGTGATGCCGGTTTTGCGGTCGCGTGGGCGCAGGCTGATGTCGCGAGTTTTCAAGACTGCGCTGCTGCATGCGAGCGCGTGCAAGGTGAGCTCGGCCCCATCGATACCCTGATCAACAACGCCGGCATTTCGCCCAAACACCACGGCGCACCCGCGCCGATCTGGACCATGGCGCCGGAGGAGTGGCAGCGGGTGGTCGATATTAACCTCAGTGGCTCCTTCAACCTGGTGCGAGTGCTCGCGCCCGGCATGGTCGAGCGCCGGTTCGGGCGCATCGTCAATATGTCTTCGGTGGCGGGCAGCGCGTTCTTGCCGATTGTCGCAGCGCACTACAGTGCGACCAAAGCCGCAATCATCGGCTTTACCCGCCACCTGGCCGGCGAACTCGGGCCGTTCGGTGTCACCGCCAATGCGCTGGCACCGGGACGAATCGAAACGCCATTGCTCAAGACCGTATCAGCCCAGGCCAATCAAGCCGTGGTCGACGAGACACCGCTGCGCAGGCTGGGCACACCGCTTGAGGTGGCAAGGGCGGCGTGTTTTCTCACGTCGAGTGAAAGCGACTTCATTACCGGCCAGGTGGTTGATGTCGCGGGCGGCTGGTTGATGCGCTGATGACTTCTTGCGAGGACGTTTGTCATGGTTAAAACAATGGGATTTCCCGGACGCTACGAGCAGGGTCCGAATGCATTGCAACAATTGGGCAGAGTGCTGAGCGACATGGGTCGATCACGGCCGCTGGTGCTTTGCGATGAGTTTGTCGCCCGGCATCTATGGCCGCAGGTTGGCGCCGCGTTGCAGGACCAGGGATTGGAGCCATTGCACATCGAGTTTCCCGGCGAGTGCACGCGCGCTGCGATTGCGCAGTTATCCGAGCAGGCATTGCTGCACGCCCCCGACACCATCATTGCGCTGGGCGGTGGCAAGACCATCGATACGGCGAAGGGGCTGGCGGCCAATCTCGACGTACCGATCATTGTCTGCCCCACGATCGCTTCAAGTGACGCGCCAACGAGTCGGCTGATCGTGCTTTACGACGAAGAGCACAAAGTGGTGGGCGTGGAGTTCCTGAAGATGAATCCCGCTGCGGTGATTGTCGATACAGAGGTCATCGTTCAGGCGCCGGCACGGTTCTTCGCGGCCGGGATCGGCGATGCCATCAGCAAGAAATTCGAAGCCCGACAGTGCTACGCCGCCGGCGGCCACAACTCTTTCGGCACACCGCCGCTGCACACGGCATTGATGCTCACCAACCTGGTTTTCGACACGCTGATGCAGTACGGCGTCCCGGCTTATCAGGCGGTGTGTCGTCATGAACTCACCGATGATGTTGAGCGGGTCGTCGAAGGCACCGTGCTGATTAGCGGTGTCGGTTTCGAGAGCGGTGGTTTGTCACTGTCCCATGCCCTGGTTCGGGGGCTGACCGCGATACCGGCGATGGCGTCGATGCTGCATGGCGAACTGGTGGCGTTCGGCACGCTGGTGCAGATGGCGGTGGAGGCGCGACCGGCCGAAGAGATTGAACAGGTCGCGCGTCTGCTGCACGCGGTGAAGCTGCCCGTGACGTTCGCTGAACTGGGTCAGCGCACGCCGTTGACGACGGCGCAGATCAATATTCTCGTGGACGCAACCTTATCGGTGGCTTACGCCAGAAACATGCAACCGCCCTTGAACTACCAGCGCCTGGTGGAAGGATTGGCGGCGGCTGACAGCCTTGGTTCACGGCTGGTCAGAGTCTGCGCGAACCCGCCCCGACACTGTGATCCTGCGTCACAACAGGTGTGACCAAGTAGCTGTTTTCTCCCGTACAGCGACGCCATAACCTTTCCCTCAAGCGAAATCCTGGCGCAATCAAGTGCTGTGAATTCGTCAAAAAAACCGAGAGGCCTGACTATGAATACTCCTGTTAAACCTGATGAACTCGCCATTGCGTATCAGTTGCCGCAAGTTCCATTCATGACGCCCGACATGGTGCATCCGGGCGTCATGACGCAGTGGCTCGAAGACGATGCGCTGTGGGTGCCGGTAACAAAATCTGTCTCCTTCAAGCCATTGCTGCTCAACACCAGCGGCGGCTATTACATCAACCTGTTGCGGGTGCGTCAGGCCGGCGTGCTGTCGCGTCACCGCCATACCGGCGGCGTGCATGCGATCGTGCTCAAGGGTCGCTGGTACTACCTGGAGCATGACTGGGTCGCGGAGGAGGGGTCTTTTGCCTATGAGCCGCCCGGTGAAACGCATACCCTGTTCGTCCCCGAGGATGTGAGTGAAATGATCACCTGGTTCCACGTGCAGGGTGGCTACACTTACGTCGATCCGCAGGGCGTTGCCGTGGGTTACGAAGATGTGTTCACCAAGCTTGAAGCCGCCCGAGCGCATTACAAGACGCTGGGTTTGCCGGACGACTACATCGAACAGTTCATTCGCTGACCCGGCCCCCAGGAAAAAGCGCGCTTCGGCGCGCTTTTTCATAAGCGTTGAGACAACATGCCTTCAAGCTTTTCGCCAGGACCGGCCATGGACAATTATTCGCAGCTGCTCGCTTTTATATGGTCTACCGAATGTGGAAGTTTTTCTGCTGCCGCGCGCGCCCATCACCTGACGCCATCAGCGGTCAGCAAACTGATCACCCGCCTGGAAGATCGCTTGCAGGTCCGGCTGTTCCAGCGCGGCTCACGCGTGCTGACGCTGACCGAGGAGGGCGCCGCTTACCTGCGCAGCGCCAAAGCCGTCGTTGAAGCCATGAACGAGGCGGACTCGCTGGCCGAGGCGTTGCCCTCCAGGGTCAGTGGCACCCTGCGCATCCACACCATGACCTCTTTCGCCAAACACCAGATCGTGCCGTGGCTACCGGAATTTCTGGATTTGTATCCCTCACTGGACGTTGAGATCCAACTCGGCGCGCAATTCGTCGATCACTTCGAGCAAGGGCTCGATATCGCCATCCACAGCGGCGTATTGCCCAGCTCATCACGCATTGCCAGACGCATCGGCGAATGTGAATGGCTGATCTGTGCCTCGCCGCAGTACCTGGCTGAACACGGCACACCAACCACACCCGCAGATTTGCTGAATCATCGTTGCTTCAATTTCAGCTTCGTCAGCCCGTGGAACAAATGGTCATTTTTGCAGGATGGAGACGGCGTCTCGGTACCGGTGACCGCCAGCGCGTCGTTTACTCAAGGCGATCTGTTGCGCGACATGGCGCTGTCAGGCGCTGGCGTGGTGAAGCTTGCGGACTTTCATATCGGGCTTGATGTAAAAGCGGGAACGCTAGTGCCGTTGCTTGAGGATTTCAAAACGGGTGTGGTCGAGCCGATCTACCTGCTTTATTCGGATCGCAAGCATTTGAGTCCACGGATACGAGTATTCATCGAGTTTTTTCAGAACAAGTGGCGTGAGCATCCGTGGAAGGTCTCCTGACGTTCAGCTCTGGGGGCAGCGTATTGATCAACGCGATGCTCAAACTGCGCATTAAAAAGCCCTGAATCATCAGGGCTGAGTTTTGGTTGAGGGGGCGTAGAGTGACAAGCTCGCGGTCGGTCTACTTCGCGCTCGAAGAGCAGGCCAACCGGTATTGCTCATAGTTCAAGCCTTCGACCTTTTCCGGCAGCTTGTACGGCACGGGGCAGCTTTTGCCCTGCCACTTGATGGTGATGACACCGTGATCTTTGGTCACCAGCGCCAGGGCCTTACCCGTCGGATCTGACAATGCCAGTTGTTTGCCGTCGCTATCCAACAGCACCGCGCCGAATGGAATCGGCTGGCCGTTGGCATCGTACAGTTCAAACTGGACGCGTCTGCCTTTGCTGCCTTCGAAGCGTGCAAGAACTATCGAACCTCGTCTTGGCACCAGTTGCTGGGTGGCATTGTCCAGCTCGATCTCACCGCCCAGGTTACGCGTGTCCAGCGTTACCCAGTTCACGCGGTACGGTTGCGCGTTAGGCAGAACCGCATAGCCGTTCAGGCCGGTTTTCACACCCGAATAGCTGCTGACTTCGACGCCCGACATGCCGGGCACTTCCACCAGACCGAACGTTTCACCGACGGTCTGGCCCATATTGATGCCGCCTGCATGGGCCACCAGCGATCCGGCGGCACTCAGGTTCTGTGATTCATAACCGTTGCCTCGGTTGTAGCCAAAGCTCAGGTCGCCCATCGATGTGCGGGTACTCAGGCTCAGCGAGCCAGATCGATCGCCTTGGACACTGCGCCCGGTCTGCACGGAATAGTAGGTGTCGCTGTCCTCGGTCAGATAACCGTTGATCCCGGCTTGGGTGCTGGTACCGGTGTTCTGATGGTTACTGGAAATGTAGGCGCGCGGTGCGCGGGGTGTCGAACCGAGCGGAAACGAAATCGAGACGCTCAGTTGTGTGTCGTTGCTGGTGTCACCGCGCGCGCCGAACTCCTGGGTTTTGCTCAGGCTGATGTTGTAGTTCAGGTCGCGCCAATTGTTGTTGTAGCCGGCGGAAAAGCTCCGCGAGCCACCGCGATCCCAATAGCGCTGGTCACTGGCGTTCAGGTACAGCGAGCCGAACTGGCGTGCTTCGCCCAAAGTCTGGTTGACCGTGAGGTCGGTGCGGGTTTTGGAATTACCCAGGCGCCGGGTGGCCCCGGAGCTGGTGTCCTGGACATGGTCGGTCAGCGTGCGATAACCCTCGGTCGAATAACGATAAGCGGCGAGGGTGAAGCTGGTATCGGTGCCGGTGAAGGTCTTTGCATAGAGCGCGCGTATGCTGCTGCCTTGGGTGGTTTTGCCGAATGCCTTGCTGGACGATTGCGTCACGTCCAGGGACATTGCGCCAATCGAGGTGTTCTTCGCCGCACCGACTGAAATCGCCTTGAAACCATTGCTGGCCTGAAGGCCGGCAATGCCTGTCAGGTTGCTGGTCAAGCCGTAGGCGAACGTGCCGCTGAGGAAGGCGGGCTTGTCATAGCCCTCGCTGTTGTTGTTGAATTTGCCGCTCGACAGGCTGTATTTCAGTTGCCCCTCACGCACCATCGTCGGCAGGGCGGAGAATGCCTGTCGGGTGACCTTGCGCCGTCCATCTGCTTCAACAATGGTGATCTCCAGATCGCCGTTGGAGCCCGATGGATAGATGTCACTGATCTCGAACGGACCCGGCGGCACGTTGGTGGTGTAGAGAATGTAGTTATCCTGGCGGACCTCGATCGTGGCGTTGGTTTCAGCAACGCCACGTATGATCGGCGCATAGCCGCGCTCGCTGTCTGCGCGCATGCCCTCATCAGAGGCCACCTTGACGCCTTGATAGCGCACGCTGTCGAACAGATCCGAATCGGAAAAGATTTCCCCCGCACTCAGTTGCCCCTTGATCACCGTGAGGTCGCGCTGGATGAAGGTGCGGTTGCTGACGAACCGATTGGGCCGGCCGGTGGAGCTGCTCAGGTTGGACTCGTTGCGCAGCCGCCAGGCGCCCAGGTTCAGGCCGTTGCGAAGCCCGAGGTTGTTGGAAATTTGCGTCGAGTAATCGGTTTTGCTGCGGGTGCTGCTCAGCTGGTAGTTGATGAAACCGGCGGCCACACCTTGGTCCCAAAGCTCTGGATCTACATAGCCGCGCATGCCACGCGCCATGGCGACCTGCGGCACACTGATATTGAGGCGCAGGCGGTTGGCATCGAAGCTGAGACTGGCTTGCTCGATCATTGCAGGCAGGTCGTAGTGATCGGCAGGGTGTTGCTCGTCAACCAGACCCTGCTCACGAAGTTTGCGCATGTCCACACCCAGCTGCTGCAACAGTTCCAGAGTGATGCGTGGCTCGACTTTGCCGTTGACCGGGTTGGCCGCGAAATCGATATCGCGACGCCCGACCAGCGTGCCATTGCTGAACACGTCGACGCGGTATTGGCCTGGCAAGACGCTGTTGGCATTCAGCAACGGTTGCAGATCGACCGCCGATGAACCTTCAAGGAACAGCGTATTGAAAGATTCACTCGCCACTGCGGCCGGGGCTTCGGCGCCCACGGCGAAGCCGCAAATGGCCATGTTGATAGCAAAGCACAATGGATGCAGGCAGCCCAACGCCGCTTTGTTTTTCTGGCGCGCAACATGATGCTTAACACAACTTTCAGATGTGTGGTGTTGGGAGGGAAACATGCAATTTGCCTTATCAGTCCGTGTTGCTTCAACCGGAGTCCGGAACTTGTGAATAGCTTGTAAGTTGGCAGGGTGGGGTGGGGGATTTACTGGGCGGAGGCATCTTTCACGCGCTCGGCATGGCTTTCGGCAACGCTTAGTGGTGCATCGAATCGTTGTTGTGCGCCGTAATCGTTAATTGCTGAAAAACTCAAATGCGAAGTACCAGCTGGCAGATCTTTCAGATTGAATGAGCGAACTTCCCCTGGAACGATCATTGTCGAATCAATTACCAATTCCGCTTTTTTCCCTGCAACGACTTTCAGATCGGCCAGCGACACGTGGTAGTTGCTTTGGTTTTTTACTTTCAGCACCGACTTGCCAGCCTGAGTGACCAATTGCCATGCAAGTTGCTCCGGTGCCTTTGCGGCATCACCGGTGAGTCCGTCCGGGCGGAAGAAGACCTTGATACGCTGACGTACCGCCAATTGCAGCGTGTTGACATCGGCAGCACTGGCCTGGGGGATTTCCTGCACGTTCAGCCATACCACCGACTCCTTGTCCGCAGGCATGCCGCGGCCTTCATAAAGAATCCTCAGTAATTGCTGTTGATTGGGCTCAAGTTTGGCCAGTGGTGGAGTAACTGCGAAAGGCGGTGCGCTGCCAGCGGTGTCGCCGGCATCCAGCCACGATTGCGCCAGAATGGTTTGTCCGCCGTTGCGCACGGTGACATTCGCCTCTTTGTGCGCGCCATCGAAGATAATCCGGGTGGAGCTCAAGGAGATGCTGGCGAATGCCGAGTGCGTCATCAACACCCCGGCAAGCCCCAGGCAAAGCGGAAAGTAGCGACTTAACATAGATTTCACCGATTAATCTGTTCGGGAAGGACGAGGCACAGCGGCCCCGTCCAGGTATTGCGGGCTGCTTATTCGTATTCGAGAACGAACGGCAGAGTGGCGTTACCGGTACCGGCAGTAGCGGTGGTCTTGTCGCCGGTGGTGACGTAAGCGGCTGCGAACGACAGGGTGCCATCACCACCTGTGGTTGCGTCGCCAGTCAGGTTGGTCTGCACTTTGGCAGTGGCTTCGGAGCTCAGGTCGATCAACTGGCCATTGCTGTCCAGCAGTGCGATACCAACGCCCTTGGCCGCGTCTGCACCCTGCAGCTTGAGAACTTTCTTGCCATCAACCAGGCCCGAACCGCCGTTTACGGTTGGTTTGAACAGCATCGAAACCTTGGTGCCAGCGTTGCAGTTCACTTTCAGGTTGAAATCGTTGGCGGCCACACGACCGGCGCCCGGAGCAGAGTCGGTGCCCATGTCTTTGATCGACACGCTGCCCATGTCCACGGCAATCATCTTGTCGTTACCCAAGGCGCCATCTACCGAGCAAGCGTCGTTATTGATAACGCCGGTGAAGCTGATTTGACCGCTGCCGCCCTTGACAGCTTTGGCCGCTTCTTCTTCAGCCACTGCGCCAGTGGAGGCAGCCAGTACGGAAAGAGTGAGTACTGCGAAAGCGAACTTTTTCATGTTTATATCCGAAGTTATTGTGAAGTGCTGCATTGAAATGCCAGGCCATATTAGGTGTGCGGTGGTGGCGGGTCTTTGGGATTTGTCTTAAAGCGATAAAGGTGCGAGCCGGTCAGTAATATGACAGTGGCGTATTCATATTTGCGGTAATGGTGCAGCGAACCAAATGAGACAATTCTCAAAGTCGTGCGGTCTTTGTCTGGCTAGTATTCGCGGATGCAGAAATTCTCAGTCAACGCAAAGTTTGTGAGCGGGCGTCCTGCTTGAAAGATTATTCAAACTTTCGCTATTAACGACTGATAGAAAGAGGTTCCAGGTTTGTGAACACGCTTCGTATATTGGTCTTGGAAGATCACGCCTTTCAGCGCACGGCGGCAGTCAGTGCGCTTAATAGTCTGGGGTACAAAAATATCTTTCAGGCGGCTGACGGCAAGGATGCGCTGGCTGTGATATCCCAGGCTGGAGGCGTGGACGTTGCATTGTGTGACTTGAGCATGGCCGGGATGGATGGTTTGACGTTCTTGCGCCTGGCGAGAGAGGCCGGTTTGATTCGTGCAGTGATCATCTGCAGTTCACTGCCTGAAGACTTGTTGCGCACGGTTGACCGGATTGTCACGTTGCAGGGGCTGGAATTGCTTGGCAGTGTCGGCAAGCCTCTGATGGTCGATGTGCTGGGGCCATTGTTGGCGCGTTATCGGCCGCACACTCCGGGCGATGCCAAAGTGGTGGAAAGTCATCTCGATCAGCCTTCGGAGAACGAAGTGCTCGAAGCGATACGCCGTCAGGAATTTCGCGCCTATTTCCAGCCCAAGTTTCATCTGCGCAGTGGTGAGGTGGATGGCGCCGAGGTGCTGGTGCGATGGCAGAGCCCCAGTCGCGGCTTGCTCTCGCCAGGCATGTTCTTGCCGACGATCGAGCGCTGCGGGCTGCTCGATGAGATGTTTTTCAGCCTGCTCACGCAAGGCTTGAGTCTGCAGCGCTTCGTCCAGTCTCACGGCAAGCCGTTCAAGCTGGCGTTCAATCTCGACGTGACGCAGATGGCCAATCCGAATCTTGTCGACCGGATCAAGGCGCTGTTGCGCATCCATGGCGCCTCGCCAGCTGGGCTCATTTTCGAGCTCACGGAAACCGGCCTGCTGCAGATGCCCGAGATCAGCATGGAAAACATGGTGCGTCTGCGCATGCTCGGCTTCAGTCTGGCAATCGATGATTTCGGTGTCGGCTATTCTTCACTTGAGCGGCTGTGCCAGATGCCGTTCAACGAAATCAAACTCGACGCCGGCTTCGTGCAGAATTTCCATCAGGCGCGCTACAGCGCGGTCATCCACGGGGCGTTGGCCTTGGCGCGGGAATTGGACATGCGCGTGGTGGCAGAGGGTATTGAAACCGCAGATCAGGTTCAGCATCTGGCGCGGCTTGGTTGTCAGTGGGGGCAGGGCTTCTTCTATGCTCGCCCGATGAATTGGGCGCATTTGGTCGACTGGCGTTTCGAAGGCCAGAAGTCGTCCTGGCGCCGCGCAATAGGCACATCCGATCGTTGATGCAAGCGGCATTCTGACTTTTGGGACAAAGCCCTATTTCGTCACGCCTTCAAAACACTCATCATGTGCCGAGAAATCAATCAGATGCACCTGAATGCTTCGGTGATGCCCGGGATTTGCTGCGGTTGCCAAGTGCTGATGGTCCTCCAACACTCTTCATCATGGAGCTGTTCATGCATTGGTCAGTCGTGAATCCGTTACGCGTTGCCATCCTTGATGATCACTCGCTCATACGTCTGGCGATGAAGTCGCGGCTGACGCGCGAAGCCGAGTTCAGTGTCGTAGGTGTGTATGGCAGCAGCGCGCAGTTGCTCACCGGATTGCGCGAAATCGACATCGACCTGCTGATACTCGATTACAAACTGCACGATGGGGAGCTGGACGGGCTCAATCTGATCCGCCTGCTGCGCAAGCAATATCCGGGCATGCGCATCCTTGTCTCATCTTCCGAAGAGCGCCCGGCGGTAGTGAATATGGCGATCGGGGCGGGCGTCAGCGGATTCTTCGGCAAGTCGCAGTCGGTCGATGACCTGATCACCGCCATCCGCAGTGCTGCGTCCGGCCAGTTGTATCTTTCGCCGGAAATGGCCTTCGAACTCGATGTGCTGCCTGCGTCGGTCGACGAACCTGCTGGTGCCAATGACGATGGCGCGGCGCACGGCGACGACTTCCTCAGTAATCCTCTTCTGTCACCGAAAGAAAAAGAAGTATTGCGCTGCTGCCTCGAGGGGATGGGAGTGACGCAGATCGCTTTGAAGTTCTCGCGCAGTCGCAAAACCATCAGCGGGCAAAAACAGGCCGCTTTCAAAAAGCTTGGCATTCGTGGTGATGCGGAGCTGTTCAAGTTGCAGCACAGCCTGACGGCGGACAACCAGGGATAACTCGCTTATGTTTCATCTGTTGCGCGGTGTTTTGCTAGTCAGTGTGCTTGTCATGTTCGGTAGCGGGTCGTTGTGGGCAGCAGAGCCGCGCACTCTGCAGGTGTTCGGTCGGTCTGACTGCAAGGAGCTACAGGTCGATCTGGCCAATGAAGACTGGAGTTGGCTGCGGCAGAAGCGCAGTCTGGTGCTGGGCTCGGCGCTTCCGGATTTCCCGCCTTATGTCATGACCGCCAGCGGTACGCGGTACGAGGGAATAGCCGCCGACATCGCCTGCATTATCGGTCAGGCCTTGCATGTCGAAGTTACCGTCAAGGCTTATCCCGACCGTCGCGACGCCATGGCGGCGCTCGAGCGTGGCGACATCGACATGCTGGGCAGTTCCAACAGTTTCGAGTTGATCGACGGCCTCGTCACGCTCAGTAAGCCTTATGTCGAAGACGTGCCGGCAATGTTCATGCGCGGTGATGATCGGCGCCCGATGCCGGCCAATCTGGCCGGTTTGCGTATTGCGGTTGCCGACGATTACCTGCCTTCCAGTCAATTACACGCGTTATACCCCAACGCCGAATTCGTGCTTTTTCCATCGAACGAGTTGGCACTGGCTGCGCTGGCTTTTGGCAAGGTCGACCTGTTTCTCGGCGATACGGTGTCGAGCAATTACCTGATCAACCTCAACTACTTCAACTATGTGCGGCTGCACTCTTTCGTCAAAACCCAAACCAGCGGTTTCAGCTTTGCCTTGCGCCGGGGCAACGACCAATTGCTGCGTCTGATCGATTCGACCCTCGAGTCGCTGGGTGATGCGAAGATTGCCGAAATTACCAAGCGCTGGTCGGGCGGCGGCGGGGCGCTGACGCCCAAACGCATTGACCTGACACCCGGCGAAGCACGTTGGCTTGAGCTGCATCCGGTCGCGCGGTTCGTGATCAATGACGATCAGGCACCGTTTGCATTCTTTGATGGTGACGGCAACTTTGGCGGGATCGGCGCTGATCTGCTCGAGCTCATCCAGCGGCGTACCGGCTTGCAGATCAATGTCGAGCGCACCGACAGCTTTTCCAGTCTGAGCACGCGTCTGCTGGATGGCAGCGCGGATATTTCTCTGCTGACACCAACGGTCTCGCGGGAAGTCGGCATGCGTTTCACTCATCCGTTCCTTGCCAGCCCCTTTGTGATCGTCACCACCAAGGACGCAGGCGCGCCTTCAAGCCTGCAGGAGCTGCGCGGCAAGCGCGTCGCAGTGCCCGAAAGTTCGGCTGAGCGTGAGCTGCTCAAGGACTACCCCGACATCGAGATCGTTGATAACGAAACAGTTCTGGGCGCCTTGGCTGACGTGAAGGACGGTCGAGCGGACGCGATGATTACCACGTTGCACAGTGCGCGCTACTACATCGCCCACATCTACAGCGACAGCTTGCGTATCTCCAACATCGTCGGCATGAACAAAGGCTTCCTCGCTTTCGCCGCGCGGCGTGCCGATACCGAACTGGTCAGCATTCTGAACAAGGCGCTGCTGAGCATTCCGCCGGATGAGCTGGACGTAATCCTCAACAGGTGGCGTCCCATTGCAGCGTTTTCGGGGTTGTCGTGGCGCGATTACAAGGCGCTGATCTACCAGATCAGCGCTGGCGCGTTCCTGATTATCCTGGGATCGCTGGCGTGGAATTTCTACATCCGTCGGCAGATTCGCGAACGCAGTCGTGCAGAGCGCTTGCTCGGCGATCAGCTGAAGTTCATGGGGGCGCTGATCAACGGCACGCCGCATCCCATTTACGTACGTGACCGGGAAGGTCGGCTGGTGACCTGCAATAATAATTATCTGCAAACATTTGGCCTGTCAGAAAAGGACGTGATCGGCAAGACCGTGCTCGAAAGCGGCAAGCGCAATCGTCAGGAGGCGTTGCAATTTCACGACGACTACCTGCGCGTCATCGAGCAGGACGAACCTTACGAGGTGGATCGCACGCTGCATGTGGGTGATACGCGGCTGATCATTTACCACTGGATCCAGCCGTATCACGACACGGCGGGTGAAGTCAGAGGCGTGATCTGCGGCTGGATCGATATCAGCGAACGCCGTGAACTGATCGAGGAGTTGCGTTCGGCGAAAGAGCTGGCTGACGAGTCGAGCCGCGCCAAAACCACGTTCCTGGCGACCATGAGCCACGAAATCCGTACGCCGATGAGCGCCGTGATCGGCATGCTCGAACTTACCCTCAAGCGTGCCGAGCAAGGTCACTTCGATCGGCCGGCGATTGAAGTGGCATACGACTCGGCAAAAGGTCTGCTGGAACTGATCGGCGATATCCTCGATGTGGTACGCATCGAATCGGGCCATGTCAGCCTTTCGCCGAAACGTGCCAACCTGCGCGAATTGGTCGAATCCGTGGCGCGGGTGTTCGACGGCTTGGCCAGGCAGAAGAGTCTGGTGCTTAAGCTCGACATCGACGCCACTGTCGGCTGTGACGTATTGGTTGATCCGATGCGCTTCCAGCAGGTGCTCTCGAACCTGGTGGGCAACGCGATCAAGTTTACCGACACCGGTCATGTCAGCGTCTCGATTCGCGGCCAACGTCTCGCTGACGAACGCTTACAGGTCGACCTCAAGGTCGAGGACACCGGCATCGGCATTTCCAGCGCCGATCTGCAGAATCTGTTCCAGCCGTTTTCCCAAGCCAATCATGGTCCCTCCAGCAGAGGCGGCACCGGTCTGGGACTGGCGATCTCCCGTTCATTGTGCGAATTGATGGGCGGGCGGCTGAACATTACCAGTACGCTTGGCAAAGGCACCTGCCTGGAAGTGTCGCTCTTCTTCAATATTCTCAGCCCGCTTGGCGGCAAAGTGCTGCCTGTTTCGGTTGTTCAGGACAAACCGGTACCGACACTCAGGATTCTCGTAGTCGATGACCAGAGCGCCAACCGCCTGCTGTTGACGCAGCAGCTGAGTTTCCTTGGCCAGGCGGTGCGTGATGCCGCCGACGGTGCCCAGGCATTGGCGCTGTGGCGCTCGGAGCCGTTCGACATTGTGATCACGGACTGCAACATGCCGGTCATGAACGGCTATGAGCTGGCCCGCACCATTCGCCAGGACGAACGCGAAAGTGGTGGATCGCCGTGCATCGTACTGGGCTTCACGGCCAACGCGCAGCCGGAAGAAAAAGTGAAATGCCGGGAGGCCGGGATGGATGATTGCCTGTTCAAACCGATCAGTCTCGGCACCTTGTCGATCATGCTTGCAGGCTGGGAAAAAAATGTTGAAACCCAGCCATTTGAAAGCCCGCCTGCGGCGACTATCAAGGAGCTGGGTTCGATTCGCGAGCGTCTTGACGAGCTCACCGGGGGCGATCTCGACATGATGAAAGAACTTCTGCGCGAGGCGCTGTCGAGTTGCGAAAAGGATCTGGAGGAGTTGCATTCGCTAATACCCGAAAGCGATCCCGGGCTGTTGGCTGACCTGGCGCACCGCATCAAGGGGGCGGCGCGCATTGTTGCCGAGCATCAGGTCATTGAGGCGTGTAACGAGCTTGAGGCCGAGTGCGAGGCGCCTGTTATCGATCCGCTGGACCTCAATCGCAGTGCATTGAAGCTGGAGCATGCACAGGCTGATCTGATCAAGAAAATCAAACGGATCGAGCTGTAAACGTATCGGCTCATGACCATCCGACTGGCCTTGCATTGAAGCTGACGTTAAAGATCATTTTGCAGCGGGCGATACCTTGGTTAATAACCATGGAGTTTCGCGATGATCATTCGACGTCCTTTATTGATTGCCTGCCTTTGCCTGCTCGGTTTTGACACCGTCAGCGCAGCCCAGTCTGCGCCGGTCAGCGGAGTGATTCGCTTCAGCGGTCGAATTGTCGAGGCAAGTTGCATTGCCAGTGGCGCCAGCCATTCTTCTGTCGAGTTGCTTGATTGCCCCCAGGCAAGCACCGGGCAGATTTTTACCGTGAACAACGTCAGTGCGGCAGGGCGAGGTGAGTCGCGCCAGCAGGTGTTTGTGAAGGTGATTGCCGATACTCATGAGCAGGACGATTATTACGACCAGCGCTTGCTGCTCACGGACAACAAGGGTCACCAGATAACGAGCGGTAATTACGTAGTGACGATGACGCTGCCTTGATGGCTTGGAAAGAATGAGTCTGCGCCCCTTGTTTCAAGGTTACTGACAAAAAGGGGCGTTAATAATGAGAATTGTCTGGTTCGCACAGAACCGTCCCGCGCTTCTGGCTTGTCGCCACTCCCCTGCGTTGCAAAATCCCTCCTTCAACACTTTCTGAGCCAGACCATGCGCCGATCGCTTGGGCTGTCGTCAAGGTGTGGCTTTTTATCATCTATCCCTGCGTTCATTTTTGAGACAAGTCTCATATCAGGCAGGTTGGCCCTTGGTTATTTTCTTGAAAGGAAGAATGGAGCTGCCAAAGGTGTCCGATGTTTCTTGAAAATAACCGCAGTCGATCCTTGCGGATCCTGATCGCCGATAGCGATGTGCGCAGAGGTCTGTCAATCGAACAGCAGTTCAACAAGCTGGGCTGTCTCAGCGTCTTGAACGTTTGCACTTATCGTGACCTGAAAATACTGACGTATTACTGCCCTCAACGGTTGAGCCTGGTCGTCGTCAATGCTGAGTTGCTCAGCGAAATGGCGATGGATCCGCTCGACTTTTTCGGGGAAAACCCGCTGATTCGTCATCTGCTGATTTTCAATCCCAACGATGATCACCAGTGGTCGAAGACCTTCTTCAACCCGCATCCGCAACGCTGGATGCGCCTGGTCTCGAAAATCAATCTGCCGCGCCTGGCAGATTTTCTGATGCTGGCCGACCCGGCGCTCAAGGAACTTGCGGAGCCGGCCTCGACCGACTCCACACTCTCTTCGTGCGCAAACCGCTAGCTGCTGCACCTTCCCGCGATGATCCACGTAGACGCTGAGGTGCTATTGCCCAGCGCCTGCTGTGCCGCCCACTCGTTTGCCCCATTGTCTTGAATACACTCTAAGGTAAGGCATCATGCTGCTTCGTAAACTCAATCTCGCGCCTCGTTCGGCGCTGTGTTTCGGCTTGTTCTGTCTCATGATTATCGCGATCGGATTGATCGCTCTGCAGCAAGTCGACTTGCTCAACAAGGCAGAAACGTACGTCGAGACGACGATCGTGCCGAGTATCAAGCTGCTCGGCCAACTCGATCGAGAGTTCGTCGAAATCAAGGGCAACAACGCTCGCTTGCGCAATCCCATCGAAACCCCTGAGCGCAAGGCGCAAGCCCTGATGGACATTCAGCAGTCGCGTCAGCTGATCAAAAAACATCAGCAAGCGCTCATTGATCTGCTGGCCACTGACGCTGGGCGCGAGGCGTTCGAGGAGTTTGCCAAAGCACAGAAGGTCAACGATCAGGCGCAGGACCAATACCTTCAAACCGTGGCGAACGGGCAGCTTGAGGCGGCCATTGCGTTGTCAAAGAATCAGATGCGTGCTGCCTCGGATGGTGTACAAGTCGCGCTCAAGAAGCTGATTGCACTCAACGAAATAGAAGCTTATGAGGCGGGCAAGCAGGCCGACAATGTCTATGAGCACACGCTGTTGATCGTCAGTGTGTTCATTCTCATCGCGATCGGTGCTTCGTTGGCCCTGGCCGTGTTGTATACCCGCAGCCTGACGGTACCCATTGCAGGCTCGCTAAGGGTGGCGGAATGCATCGCCGCCAATGATCTGAGCGAAACCATTGCGCTGGATGGCTCCGATGAGGCCGCGCAAATGCTGTCGTCATTGGCGGCGATGCAAACCAGTCTGCGAGATGCCTTGATCATGATCCGTGATTCGTCCACGCAGCTGGCCGAAACCTCGGAGGTCATGCACGGCGTCACTGAAGATATCTCGCGTATCACTCAACGTCAGAGCCATGAAATCGAAATGGCCGCCACCGCCGTCACTGAAATGAGTGCAGCGGTGGAGCAGGTTGCAGACAACGCCGCATCGACCTCGCAGCTGACGTCGGAATCAAGTGCGGCAGCCGTCGCCGGTCGAAGCCAGGTTAGCGACACGGTAGCCGCAATCAATCTGATGGTGTCCAGCGTGCACAGCACCTCGGCTGAGGTGCAGGCGCTATCGACCATGGCGAGCGATATCAGCAGCGTGCTGGACGTTATCCGAGAGGTTGCCGAACAAACCAATCTGCTTGCCTTGAACGCAGCGATCGAAGCAGCGCGGGCGGGGGAGGCGGGTCGCGGTTTTGCCGTGGTTGCCGATGAGGTGAGAGGGCTGGCGCAGCGTACTCAGAAGTCGACCGAGGACATCGAGTCCATGGTCAGCTCCATTCAGTCGGGCACCAGCCGCGCAGTTTCCTCCATGAGCCACACCCGCGCTCAGGCCGAGAGAACGCTCGAAATGGCCAATATCGCCGGCGAAGTGCTGACCGACATCACTGGCTCGCTGAATCTCATCAACGAGCGAAACCTGCTGATGGCAACCGCTGCCGAGGAGCAGGCTCAGGTTGCGCGGGAAGTCGACCGCAGCCTGATCAGCATTCGTGACCTGTCATGTGAAACCGCAGAGGGGTCGAAACAGACGGCAGTCGCATCGGCGGAGCTGTCGCAATTGGCGGCGTCGCTGAATAAATTGACCAAGGAATTCAAGCTTTAAGACGTTAACGGGAAGCCCTGATTGCCAGGGCTTTTTTGATCCGCGATCAAGCGCAGCGCGCAACGAGTGCTGACTCAACTCTGTGTTGGCGATTCGGTGTGTGCCGTCAGTTGTTCAATGCAGGTGGCGAGTTGTTTTTCATAGCTTTCAAGCACGGCTTCGGCTTCAGCTTCGCGCTCATCACGCAGACGAAAGAAGTCGTCGCGACTGAGTTGGTCCGCTACGAGTCGGATATTTTGCTCGATGATCGCGCAGAGTGAGTCTTCATCCTCTAACGCCGCGCTGGTTTGTGCTGCGCGTTGAGTGTTTTCGAGTTCGGTCTTTGCCGCCTCGGCGGCCTTCGCCTGTTCCTTCGCGGTAAGCAGGTCGGTTTCCAGGGCCTGCTTTTGTTCCGCCAGACGCTTGAGTTCAGCGGTCATTGACTGGATGGTATCGGAGCGCTGCTTGAGCTGGATCTCCTGCTGTTGCACCACGGCCTTCAGTGGAAAGAGATTGTTGAGCTCATAACCGGCGACGACAGTCATGGCGATCAGCGCCAGTGCCAGAATCGTCAGGCAGTAGAGGGCGGCGTTGCTGTGGGGTTTTGCGCTATTGAGGGTATCGAGGGCTCTCACGGAATCTGTTCTCCTATCAAGAACAGTCAGGGTACTGGCCGAGTTCCACTGTGCATTTAAGACGAGTCTTAAATTGGCTTTAGTTATTTGCGCTGAGTAAGTGTGATGCTAAATAGCGTGTCTGTTTGTAGATTTTTCAGGTCTGACTGGCTGGTTATAAATCTATGAGAATTGTCTTGTTATTGAATAAATAAATTTTTGCTCAAGTGTTCTTTTTTTATTATCTTCTCGTTCCGGTCGTGGTGATTTTGCTGCCAATTAAATAGGTGTGGCTACGTCAGCCATTCAGTTGTTTACACGCTAGATAGAGTCAGAGAGAGTGTTATGAAGTTGTGCCGTGTATTAATTGTCGGGCTCTTGTATATGCTGTCGTCAAACGCAATGGCGGCGGTATGCGAATTTTATCCGGACAATTCCATGGGCAATATGCGGGTTATACTGCCGGCCACTCTCTCGGTACCACGTGACGCGCCGAATGGCACGGTTATCTATGAAAGTCCGATCGTGACGCTGGGTTCCATTCCCAGTTCGTTCAGGTGCTCTGCAGTGCACAATGAAGGTGTGCGCAATAATGTCGGCGTTACTCAGCCGGGCGTGGAGATTTTTCCTATTGGGAATACCGGAATCGGCTGGCAATGGGTCCGACCGCCATCGGGGAAAGCGTGGAAGGGCTTTCCAGGAACTACCGACACTGCTGGCGGTTGGGGTTGGAATGGTTCGGAGCACATCTTGCGTTTTGTAAAGACGGGCACTATTTCCGGCAGTGCGACGATACCTTCAGGCCAACTGGGGACGTTTGTCGCTGCTGAAATCGAGCCTTTGGCAATGAATACCAGCGGCACGCGGGTAGTCTCACAGTCTTGCGAAACACCCGATGTGAAAGTCGATATGGGCAGCTATAACTTGAGCGATTTCCCCGAGAACGGCGCATCTGCCAAGGAGCAATACTTTTCTCTCAATATGAAAAACTGTCCCACAGGAATTAACAACTTCCGATTTTCCTTCTCACCCACTGCGGGCAGCCCTGTGTGGGACGCTGGTACTGGCATGGTAAATCTGAACAGTAATTCCACTGCCAAAGGTCTGGCATTGCAGATGCGCTTCAGTGACAAGTCGACACTCAAACTGAATCAGAACTACATAATGAAAGCGCCCACATCGCAAGGCGGCAATGCATATGTTTCCTTGCAAGCCCGCTTCGTGCGCATCGAGCCTTCCAATGCGCAAATGCGAGCGGGCGATGCCAATGCCGAAATTGCCTTTGTCGTCGAGTATCTATGAGCCCAACAGCCTCTTTACCTCAGCCACAATCACCGCAATATCAAACGGCTTGGGCACCACCACATCAAACAGATCCGAACGCTGCATGCCGATGTGCGCTTGCGCGCCACTCATGAGAATGATCGGCAAGTGTTTGACGGACGGCTGGGCACGTACGGCTTCGGCGAATTCGAGGCCGTCCATGACCGGCATCATGAAGTCAGTGATGACCAGGGCTGGACGTTCTCTTTCCAGCACTTCGAGAGCCTTCTTGCCATTGCTCGCGGTCACAGTCATGAAGCCCTCATCCTCAAGCGCAAAGCCAAGAATGTCAGCAATCAGATACTCGTCGTCGACTACCAGAATGGTGGTCATGTTATTTCAACCCGCTTGAAGACTTACGAAATTGAACCAGGCAATGACTCAGCTGTGACTGAAGGTTCATTTTTCAAAGCCTTTTCCAGGAACACATCTTGATCACGGATAACCACCTCGAACCGCGACGGGTTGTAGGAGCTATCACGTATCTTGAGAATGGAAAGCGTCCTGTGAAGTTCAGCGTGATTCTCAAAGAAACGCATGAGCATCAGGTTGTCGACAATACTGGACAGGTCGGAGTTCGGTGCGCTGACCTCGGAGCCGAACAAATCGCGCATTTCCCATGAGGCGAACACCGTAACGCCTCTGGATCGCAGCTCATTCATCAGCGCGCTGAAAAAGTCGGTGATGCGTTCCGGCGTGGTTGAAACCCGAGTCATGCCGCTGAGGCTATCGATGAACAGGCGCTTGATGCCTTTTTCATCGACCAGGCTCAGCAGGCGTGCGCCGAGGCCGTCCAGCAAGCCTTCGGTAGTTGGCTGCCAGGCAATGCTCAGCGCACCGCTGTGTTCCATGTGTTCGATATCAATGCCCAGCGAACGGCCTTTCAGCCGCAGCCGCTGCGGGCTTTCATAGAAGCCGAAGTGCAGGCCCGGCGATTCGGCCGTCGACTGCGCGATGAACTTCAGACCCAGCGTGGTCTTGCCGATCCCGGAAGGCCCCATGACCAGCGTCACGCTGGAGCTGTGCAAGCCACCCCCGAGGATGTCATCCAGTGAAGCAATGCCGCTTGGAATGCGCGTCATGTCCGCGCTGTCAGGGGCGGAAGGGCGCTTGTAGAGGCTTTCGAGGCGCGGGTAGACGACCAGGCCGTTATCGGTGATCTCGCACTCGTGAAGACCGGTCAACGCGCCGCTGCCGCGAGTCTTGCGCAAATGAATGCGCCGTACGGAACGGGTACCGAACAGCTCTTCGCCCATTTCGATGACGCCGTCGACCATCGTGTGCTCGGGGCTGCCGTCGTCCAGGCGCGAACTGGTCAGGAACAGCACGGTGCAACCGGCAAATGCGGCATGGCCTTGCAGTTCAGAGATGAATTTTTTCGTATCGATCGGCGAGTCGGCTTTGGAACGTGCGTTGAGCAGGCCGTCGACGACCATGACGGTCGCCTTCTGCCGGGTGATTTCGCGCCGAAGCAGCTTCACGACTTCATCAAGGCCTTCGTTTTCCAGCGTATCGAAGGCGCTTACGAACTGAATTTCGGCGCCGACTCGCGAGGCGTCGAAGAAACTCATGGTCGACAGAAACTGGAACAGACGGTCGTGGGACTCGGCCAGCAACGTGGCGACCAGCACACGGCCGCCGTTTCGGGCGTGGTGAAATCCGAGCTGATTGGCAAGGATGGTCTTGCCGGAGCCCGGACGCCCTTGAATGATGTACGAGGCGCCCGCGACAAAGCCCCCCTGAAGCAGCGCGTCGAGCCCTTCGATCCCGCTTTGAAGGCGTTTTAGCTTTTCCACAATGCAACCCTGATCTGAATAAACAGGCTTGTTCAGCCGAATGAGTGAAATGCTAACGCCATTTCCGGTCGAGGGCCATAAAGGCTGGGGAAAAGTAGCGTTTTTGCAATGTGAACCTGGCGCGTGACTGCTCGGGATCAGGGGGTAGTGACAAGCCCGGCACAGGAAGATTCGATTTTTCGAAACCCGGAGGCCGATTACATCCATAGGCGCTGCTGCGGACCATGAGGGTAACGCTTGCCACTTTGCTTTCATGAAATCGTCACAAAACTGCTGCAGAGTTCGGGAGCCCGTAATCACTAGGTGTCATTTAATGAAAAGTTTGATGAAGTCTGCTGCGCTCGCCATTGCGGTATCTCTTTGTGCCACCTCGGCCTCCTTTGCAGCAGAAAATGTTCGCCTGACGGGGTCCGGAGCAAGTTTCCCGGCGCCGATCTATCTGACCTGGTTCAAGGATTTCAGCAAGAAATCCGATGGTGTCACTGTCGATTACCAATCCAAGGGCAGTGGCGCGGGCGTACAGGACTTCTTGAACAAAACCGTGGATTTCGCTGCCAGTGACTCGGCAATGAAGGACGAAGATATCGCCAAGGTCGCCGAAGGCGTGCAGTTGCTGCCAATGACCGCCGGGGAAATCGTGCTGGCCTATAACCTGCCGGGCAATCCCAAGGGTCTGAAGCTGCCACGCGACGTCTATTCCAACATTTTCCTGGGCAAAATCACGCGCTGGAACGATCCGCAGATCGTCGCAGCCAACCCGGACCTGAAACTCTCCGATACGCCGATCACGGTTGTCGTGCGTGCAGATTCCAGCGGTACTACCGCCGTATTCACCAAGCACCTGGCAACCGTCAACGCCGAGTTCAAGCAGGCGTTGGGTGAGGGCAACACCGTCAACTGGCCGGCCAGTGACAAGTTCATCAAGTCGCCGAAAAACGATGGCGTAACCGCTACCGTGCGTCAGACCCCTGGTGCGATTGGTTACATCGAATATGGCTTCGCCAAGCTGGCCAAGGTCGACTTTGCCCAGTTGCAGAACAAGGCAGGCAATTACGTCGTGCCAAACGCCGAAAGCGGTGCCGAGGCCCTGGCGGCGGTGAAGATGCCGGAAAACCTGGTGGCCTGGCTGCCTGATCCGGACGGTGCCAAGTCCTATCCGATCACCTCTTATACCTGGATGATTTTCCGCAAGGATAATGGCAACCCGGCCAAGGCCAAAGCCATGCGTGAAATGGTCGAATACAGCCTGACCGAGGGGCAGAAGATTGCCGATTCGATGGGTTACATCCCGTTGCCGCAATCGGTCGTCGAACAGGTTCGCAAAGCGTCCGCCAACATTCAGTAACGCCGTGAGGTCTCTCTCGGCGTGTGCGTCTGCGCCACGCCGGGAAAGTTTTCCCCCTGTTCCGGACTTAGCCCATGAACAAACCTTTTGTCGTACCGGTTAATCCCGACTCTGCCTGCCAGCCACCCTCGACGAAGGATTTTCTGGTTGATCGCACCTTCCGCGCGCTCGCACGCATCGGTGTGGTACTGATTCTGGCGCTGGTATTTGCACTGGTGTTCGAAGTCGGACGCAAGGCACTTCCCGGTATGGAGAAGCACGGCTTCGATGTGCTTCTGGGCAGTGTGTGGGACGTCAACCAGGGCAAATACGGCATCCTGCCGGCCATCTGGGGCACGCTTTACAGCGCCTTCATCGCGTTGCTGATCGCCGGTGTCTTTGGCGTGAGCATGGCGATTTTCCTGACCCAGGATTTCCTGCCAACCAAGCTCGCTGCGCTGTTTCGCACCATCGTCGAATTGCTCGCGGCCATCCCCAGCGTGGTCTATGGCCTGTGGGGGATCTATGTGGTGATTCCGGCGATTCGGCCGCTGACGACCTGGCTGAACAGCGAGCTGGGCTGGATACCCTTTTTCGGCACGTCCCTGAGCGGTCCGGGCCTGCTGCCCGCAGCTCTGGTGCTCGCCATCATGATTCTGCCGACCATTGCCGCCGTGTCGCAGGACGCGCTTACGGCTGTGCCGATGAAAACCAAACAGGCCGCGTACGGCATGGGCACAACCCATTGGGAAGCGATTCTCAAGGTGATGGTGCCTTCGGCTGCCACCGGCATTTTCGGCTCTCTGGTGCTGGGCCTGGGGCGCGCGCTGGGTGAAACGATGGCGCTGGCCATGCTGGTCGGCAATGCCAACAACATTTCCCTCTCGTTGTTTGCACCGGCCAACACGCTTGCCGCTCTGCTGGCGCTGAACTTCCCCGAAGCCGGACCGAACGAGATCGAGGTGTTGATGTATGCCGCGCTCGTGCTGATGTTGATTACGCTGATCGTGAACATTTTCGGCTCGATGATCATGATGTACGCCCAACGGGGTAACAAGTGATGACTGATCTGACCGCAGCAACAGACCTGACGGCGCCAACCGGTGCGATGCCCAGTTTGCAACGCAGGTTCGAAGGCCGCGCGCTGCGCAGCCTGATCCTGACCACCCTGGTCTGGGCAGGTGCTTTGCTGGCCAGCGTGCCGCTGATTTCCGTGCTCTACATGCTGATCACTCGTGGTGGCGCGCGTCTTAACCTGGAAGTCTTCACCGAACTGCCGCCGACCGGCTTCGAGATGGGCGGCGGTTTCGGCAACGCGATGGCGGGTACCTTTGTGATGGTCGGTATCGCGGCAGCGATCGCGGTGCCGGTCGGGATCATGGCGGCCATTTTTCTGGCTGAACTGGGGCCGGATAGCAAGCTGGGGAACGCCGCGCGTTTTGCCGCCAAGATGCTTACGGGCCTGCCGTCGATCCTGGCGGGGGTGTTTGCCTACGCTTTGGTAGTAATGACGACTGGCACGTATTCGGCACCGGCAGGTGGCGTGGCGCTCGCCGTCCTGATGCTGCCTATCGTGGTGCTCACCGCAGAAGAATCGATGCGGATGGTGCCCAAGATCATGAAAGATGCTGCTTATGGCATGGGCTGCACTCGCTCGCAGGTCATCTGGAAAATCATCTTGCCGACCGGCATGCCGGCGATCCTGACTGGCGTGATGCTCGCCGTGGCGCGTGCCGCAGGCGAGACGGCACCTTTGTTGTTTACCGCGCTGTTCAGCAACTACTGGATCTACCACCAGGGCAATCTCGATGTCATGAATCCGACTGCCTCGCTGGCGGTGCTGATCTACAACTTCTCCGGCATGCCTTTCGATAACCAGCTCGAGCTCGCATGGGCGGCCTCGTTGGTGCTGGTGATGATCGTGCTGTTCGTGAACATCATCAGCCGGATTTTCGGCAAGCCCAAGTATTAAGAACGGGAGCATCTGATTTTGAACGTATCCACTGCGCAAATTGCCGCTCCGTTTGTCACCCAGGCGCCTGTAGTCATGGACTGCAAACTGGACAAGATTTTCTACGGCAACTTCATGGCAGTACGTGACAGCCACGTGCCCATCGAGAAAAACAAGATCACCGGATTCATCGGTCCCTCAGGCTGCGGCAAAAGCACCGTGCTGCGCAGTCTCAACCGGATGAACGATCTGGTGAAGGGCTTTCGTTTTGAGGGCCATGTGCATTTCCTCGGCCAGGATGTCTATGGCAAGGGCGTCGATCCGGTGGTCGTACGTCGCTACATCGGCATGGTGTTTCAACAGCCTAACCCGTTCTCGATGAGCATCTTCGACAACGTGGCGTTTGGTCTTCGCCTCAATCGCTACAAGGGCGATATCGGCGACCGCGTCAAGCATGCGCTGCAAGGCGCCGCGCTGTGGGACGAAGTCAAGGACAAGCTCAAGGTCAGCGGCCTGTCGCTCTCCGGTGGCCAGCAACAACGCCTGTGTATCGCCCGGGCTATCGCCACTGAGCCGGAAGTCCTGCTGCTGGATGAGCCCTGTTCGGCACTCGACCCGATCGCCACCCGACGCGTCGAAGAGTTGATGGTCGAGTTGAAGAAGGACTACACCATCGCACTGGTGACCCACAACATGCAGCAAGCCATCCGTGTTGCTGACACCACGGCGTTTTTCTCGGTAGATATTTCCCAGGGCACGCGCACCGGTTATCTGGTCGAAATGGGGCCGACCGCGCAGATCTTCGACAACCCGCGTGAACAGATGACCGGCGATTACATCAGCGGCAAGTTCAGCTGAGCCTTGCCACCGGTCACGGCCGCCTACCTGCACAAGCCAAATGGATTTGGCGGGCACCGGCGGACATTTACCAAGCGTTTCCAAGGAGCTCCAATGCCTGCCACGCATCGCCTTGATTTGCCTGCGATTGAACGCGCACTGCGTAACGTGCAGAGCCGTTTCGCCGAGCTCAGCCGGCACTTCACCGAGCCTCGGGACCCGTTCACTGACGAAGTTCTGCACAATGTGCTTGAAGGCTATGCGTTGGTTGACGAGTATGTTGCCCGCGGCGTCGACCTGTTCGATCTGCAGCAACTGAACCTGATGCTGGAGATCAATGCCACGGTGCTTTGTGGCCGGGATCCGGCGCGCCGGCTGGAATACGCCCAGCATCTGGCAGCCACCGAGGCGCATTTCTTCAACAACGTCGAGGGCGGCATCAAGGACTTGTACAACTGGTATTGCGCGTATCGCAGTGAGTCAGTCTGGAAACGTGCAGCCGGTGTCTATGTGCGCATTCTGAGCAAGCCGCAGCTGTTTATCGAAGGCAATAACCGCAGTGGCTCGCTCATTGTCAGCTACCTGCTCATGCGGGCGGGGCTGCCTCCATTCGTGTTGACGCTGGAAAACGCCGAGGGCTACTTCAACCCGTCCTCGGTCATCCGCAACTCCGCCAAGCATGGCGTCAAGGCGTTGTACGAATTGCCCAAGATCAAGAAAAAATATGCAGCATTCTTAGAAGAACAGGCGCCCGATCCAATGAAGTTCTTTCTCAAAGGCAAGCCTTTGCCTCTCTCTCAAGGTGGCCATTGATGAACTGGGCACCAGCATTTGCCAGATTGAAAACCTTCGGCAGCCGGGCAGGGCAGGCTATCCGCTGCGCTTTGCCGCAGTTGTTCGAACGTCAGCGCATACGAATTTCGTTCGATATCGATGACACGCTCGCTTGCCAGCTCCACCACTGCGCAGTGGAGAAGAGTCGACTACCGGCCTGTATTCATCGCTGGCTGGGTGAACCGTTGCGGATGGGCACACGATCGCTGATCCGAGAGCTGCGTCGCCAGGATTGCAGTGTCTGGGTCTACACCTCATCCGGGCGCACGCCGTCCTATATCAGGCGCTGGTTGGCGCTGTACGGTATCCGCGTCGACGGCGTGGTCAACAGCGTGCTGCACAACCGTGCCTTGACGGCGCACGGGATGTCGAACGCGCCTTCCAAGTATCCGCCAGCGTTCGATATCGACTTGCATGTCGATGATTCGGAGGGCGTGCAGATTGAAGGCAAGGATCATGGCTTCCGGGTGGTCGTGGTTCATCCCGAGGATGATCGCTGGGCGCAGAAAGTGCTGGATTCGGTGGCCAAGGTCCAGGCGCAGCTCGCCTGGCAGCAAATGTTCAGACCTGAAGAGCCGGTGCGGCATCGTGCTGGCGCTGTCTTTGAGCCACTTGGTTAAGTGAGCACACCTGCCGCTAACACGGCAGCATAGCATCCGACATGCGAGAGCTTTTTGAACTCTGCCAGATTGTCCCTCGGCGTGCGCGGTGCTTTCTCGGGACCACGTCACGAATATATCGATCTAAGATTCCCTTCATAGTGCGCAGATCAGTGGCTTATCCCTGGTCTCGAGTTCGATCCATTTCAACCTAGCCTAGTGCTCTGAGCCAATGTACGGCAGTGCTTTATCTTGCGGATCGCTTGCGCGAGTTTCTTTTTGTAGATCTGGTGTGGGGACACCGGGGATCCTCGCTTCTCAGGCTTAGCGCCTGAGACCGGCACATTAAATCCAGGATGAAAATTTGTAGTGGCAAAAAAATGGCGTTCAGGAGAAAATTTCGGTACATATCGTAGTAATTTGATTAAAGGGATGTGGGGTGAGGGAGTATATTTTAATTGCAGTAATAGTGTTTGTTGTGCTTGTAACTGCATACAGCATATATCAATTTGTGAGTGAGCGAAGTGTTTCAGGTGTAATTGAGGAAATTCCACCGATCAGTAATGCTTTAATGGTTTGGATGGCGCTAGTAGTTGCTGCGGTAGTCTTGTTGTCTTTCGTGATTCTTTATGGTAGGAAGCTTAATTTTGAAAATAACATCGGTCAAATAGGTGATTTTTTCGGAGGGCTGATAAATCCTGTCCTAAGTTTCCTAGCGCTGTTGGTTTTGCTTAGGACGACGTTGATACAAACTGTCGAAGCCAGAAAGACGACCACGTTTATGTCTTCGCAACAAAGCATCATGGAGGTGGAAAAATTTGAAAACACTTTTTTTCAGTTGCTTGATCGAGTGGAAAAATACTGTGAAGACCATTTTCGCGTTAACCAAACCAGTAAAGCAGATTCGATGACCAAGATTGCTGCTTTAGCCAAGCTGCTTCAGTCACAGAGGAAGCGTCTCGACGATCTAGCATGGCGGGATCAGTTGAACGAAACAAAGGCGCATATTCGAACCCTGATCACTGGCGATATCAGGAACGGTTTTTATTTGCGAACTGCAAGGGTAGTTCACTTAGTGCATAACGCTAATATCTCACATGATTTGAAAAGTAGTTATATGAACATCGCTAGAGATACGTTGATGCCCAATGAGAGGATTCTATTTTCAAGCATGTGTTTCGTTCGCGGAGGTAAAACAAGAAAGGTTGTTCGAGAGTGGGATTTCTCCTTTCTTAAACGCCATGGGTATGTCTCAAACATTATGGCGGACTATTATCGAGGTTCATGAATTGATCAATTGTATCCATTGAACTCGTTCGCCTTGCGGCTCCCATGCTTGTTTTATATTGCCTGAGCAGATCGAGCCGTGAGTGATCCCCGTAGGGGGCGCTGGCTGGCGTGAAGTGGTGATGTAATGGACGATCTAGAGCCTTGAGAGCATTCAGAGGAAGAAAGGCACAGGCTTGGTTCAAATGAAATGGTTGCCGCCTTCGATAAGATTGCAATTCTGGACTTTGATTGAAAGAGTGCTCTGATGTGAATTTTAAAAACTCAGCCATTTCGGGCGACTTCAATTATATCTTGCGACCAGTTCTAACCCGTGCGTTCCAGAAGACAAGAGCATACCGGCCAAGACTGTGCGCAGCATCTCAACGGTTCACATTATCGATCGTTGACGGTGATGAAAGGATCCCACGTGTGAGGCTCGCCTATCTGGTTCAGGTCACGGTCCAAAAGGACGAAAGTGATCTGGTAGGCGAGTTTCCCACCGTTTTCCGCCACAGCCTGCCAAAATGTATAAGTCACATCGGTTTTGCCGATGCCGTGGGGAGCGCCTTTGTCCAGATAGGGCACTGGGATATGAGGGATGTTGTACGAGGTTGGGGTGGAAATGGAGCCCGTCTCTTTGGGATCATTGCTGGGGTTACTGGTTTGTTCGATTCCGGTGATCAGTGCAACACGGTCGAAGTTGCGCGATAACGTGGTAGCGCGCCAGCGAACGTTATCGCCGGGCTCGACGTCAATCCACAGTTCTTAACCCACGGCCCCGTAGATGCCGGTCGCTTGGCTATCGATCGCTTCGCGATTTACTAG
Organism: Pseudomonas sp. LW8; assembly: GCF_041956865.1. NCBI lineage: Bacteria > Pseudomonadati > Pseudomonadota > Gammaproteobacteria > Pseudomonadales > Pseudomonadaceae > Pseudomonas > Pseudomonas sp. LW8. The sequence goes on from NZ_CP168138.1 coordinate 2,684,452, forward strand.
CATGGAAACCGCATTAGCGACTAATGCATCGGGGTTGGCGATCAAATAATCGGCATCTACAGCGATAAGCACATCAATTGTTTGGTCGATCCAGACATTTTGTTGCTCCTTGTTTGCGATGGCACTCTTAGACCGCTCCCTCATAGGGTGTCCGGTCACCCGGTCCCTGGGTGCACTCCGAGGGGGAGATTAGTTGAACGATTCGTATCGACAAGTTTCGATCTTCTCCCGTCATGCAGTGCAATAATCGTTAGGAAGCAGCAGTCCGGGTTGGTCATTGCGAATGTAGCCGACAGCCTTGTCCACCTTGATCCATTCGAAAGCCTCGGGTGGCTCGCCCTCATACAGCGCCATCTGCTCGGCGCGTTCTTTCGGTGTGGCTGGGTCGAGCCATTCCCGCGTGAGTTCTGTTAGGTCGATAAAGTGTGGGACGCGCTCCTAATGCTTATGGAACGCATCTTCCAAGCCGGAAATTTTTGCGAACGCCAGAAACGACAAAGCCCTGAATAATCAGGGCTTTGTCGTATAAAGATGGCGGAGGCGATGGGATTCGAACTCATGGACCTGTTACAGTCGACGGTTTTCAAGACCGTTGCCTTAAACCACTCGGCCACACCTCCGTTTGCGTTGCGGGCGCCATAATACCTGAATGAAACACACTGTCAAACTCTCTGCATGGCTTGTTACAGAGCGTCTGTTATGATCTTTGCGACTGAACGTTTCAAACCAACAGGAGTGTCGCCATGCGCGAACAGGATTACGCAGTTAATAACAGCGTGCAGGCTGAGCAGCTAGAGGTTAGCCGCGTCCTGCGCAACACTTATGGTCTCTTGGCTCTGACCCTCGCATTCAGCGGTGTGATGGCCTTCGTAGCCCAGCAGATGCGTGTCGGCTACCCGAACATTTTCGTGGTGCTGATCGGCTTCTACGGGCTGTTCTTCCTCACCAACAAACTCCGTGATTCCGCGTGGGGCCTGGTATCCGCCTTCGCGTTGACCGGTTTCATGGGTTTCCTGCTCGGCCCGATCCTCAACCGTTACCTGGGCATGCAGGGCGGCGCTGAAGTGGTCAGCTCGGCTTTCGCCATGACCGCACTGGTGTTCGGTGGTCTGTCGGCCTACGTGCTGATCACCCGCAAGGACATGAGCTTCCTTGGCGGCTTCATCACCGCAGGTTTCTTTGTCCTGCTGGGCGCTACGCTGGCGAGCTTCTTCTTCCAGATCAGCGGCCTGCAACTGGCGATCAGCGCCGGCTTTGTGCTGTTCTCGTCGGTCTGCATTCTGTTCCAGACCAGCGCGATCATCCACGGCGGCGAGCGCAACTACATCATGGCGACCATCAGCCTGTATGTATCGATCTACAACCTGTTCGTCAGCCTGCTGCAACTGTTCGGCATCATGAGCCGCGACGACTGATCGTAATGGCTGCAATAAAAAACCCGCTTCGGCGGGTTTTTTATCGTCTGGACAAAGGTGTCTGCTCAGTTGATGACGATGCTGCCGTCCACTTGCTGACGGTAGATCGTGTAGGGCAGCAGCAAGGTATCTAGGGCGCCGGAGACCACGGCGTCCACCAGCACCACCGGAATCGCCGCGTTGCGGTGATCATCGGGATCGATGCCTGAGGCCAGCGGAGCGTTCAGCGTGCAGAAGTCATAAGCGAGGCCGCTGTAGATTCTCGGTACCGCGCCGCAATAACTTTTCTGCTGCTTGAGTCCGTCAACGGCAGCCTGATCGTTGCGCGCTACTGTTTGAATCGTGCCACAGCCGCCGAGCAGCATGCCGGCCAGCAGTATTGCCTGAATTTTCATAGCGCCATTCCTTAGCCGCAAAAAACCCCAATCTACCCTGATCATTGGTAAAAGACACCTACGCCATCGGTGGCAGTCGCCGCTTGACCGGGGTCTTCTTGACGATCGCGGTGTTGGTTTCGGCCAACGTATTCAGTCGGTCGAGCAGGGTATCGAGCTGCTCCATCGAGCGCACGTGCAGGCGGGCAATAAAGCAGTCGTCGCCGGTGACCTTGTCGCACTCGGTGAACTCCGGGATCGACATGATCTGCCGCTCAACCTCCTGCAGTTGCCCTGGCAGCGGCCGCACACGGACGATCGCCTGCAACTGATAGCCGAAGCATTTCGGATCGATCTCTACCGTGTAGCCCTTGAGCACGCCACGTTCTTCCAGACGCCGCAACCGCTCGGCCACGCTGGGCGATGACAGGCCGCTGATCTGCGCCAGCGCTTTGAGCGAGCGACGCGAGTCTTCCATCAGCGCGCTGATAAGGATCTGATCGATATCGTCAGTCACATTCAAACTCCGGATTAGGCAAGGGACGCAAATCACCCTCGATAAAAAAGGCAAAAACCAAGTTTAGCCTGCTTTATGCGCTGGAGCAGCCCGAGGTGCGCTTGGCATACTTTTGCCATGCTTCGCTCACAGCCTCAGGAGAAGATGATGGACAACGCAATCCGCCGCGGTTCGCTGGAAATGACCGCCGCCATGCTGATATCCGGGACGATCGGCTGGTTTGTGCTGGTGTCCGGGCAACCGGTGCTGGACGTGGTGTTCTGGCGCTGCGTGTTCGGCGCCGGCACCTTGCTGTTGGTCTGCGCCGCGTTCGGATTCCTGCGTCCGGGGATTCTGACCCGCACAACGTTTCTGCTGGCGGTGCTCAGTGGCATGGCGATTGTCGGTAATTGGGTGCTGTTGTTCGCGTCCTATTCCCGCGCCTCGATTGCGATCGGCACGGCTGTCTATAACGTACAGCCGTTCATGCTGGTCGGCCTGGCGGCGTTGTTCCTCGGCGAGAAAATTACCCTGCAGAAGCTGTTCTGGCTGGCGATTTCGTTCATGGGCATGCTGGCGATCGTCAGCGCCCATGGCACGCAAGGCGAGGAGGGTAACGATTACTTGATGGGAATTGCCCTGGCGTTGGGCGCGGCGTTTCTCTACGCGATTGCCGCCCTGATCATCAAGCGCCTGACCGGCACGCCGCCACATCTGATCGCGCTGATTCAAGTCTGCACCGGGGTGTTGTTGCTCGCGCCTTTTGCGCATTTCGATGCGTTGCCGCAAGGCGTCGATGCCTGGGCCAGTCTGCTGACTCTCGGGATCGTGCACACCGGTCTGATGTACGTTTTGCTGTACGGCGCGATTCAAAAATTGCCGACGGCATTGACCGGCGCGCTGTCCTTTATATATCCGATCGCGGCGATTTTCGCTGACTGGTTCGCCTTCGGCCATCGCCTCGAATTGCTGCAATGGATAGGCGTCGCAGCGATCCTGCTCGCCGCCGCCGGCATGCAACAAGGTTGGGGCTGGAAAGCCCGGCGGCTGGCGGCGCAATAAGAATCAGATGTTCCAGCGCGGTGCGGTGGCTGCCAAGCGTTGGCGCATCTCGCTGATATTGGCAGCGAGTTGTCGGGTCAGCATACGGTAGCCGTCGAGCGTATTGGCGACTGGCGCATCAAGGTCCGCTGCTGGCAGCTCCATCGGCCGCTCCAGCCGTTGCGAGGCACCGGTCTTCAAGGCGCGAGCCATCCCGATCAGTTGCACGCGAATCTGCCGGTGCTCAGCCTTGAGTGCCGTTTGCAGATGTGCCGTGGCCTGCGGGTCACTTGCGTTGGGGCGGATATTGCCGAGGATCTCCAGCGTGCTGATGCACATGCGCAGGTTGCGCTGAATCGCGTCCAGCTCGGTCATGGAGATTTTCACTTCCTTGGACACCGACGGCATCAGCGAACGTAATTGCACCATCACCGCGCCGAGCTTGCTCATCAGCCGCACGTGTTCGTCGGCGCTGACCGCTTCACCGTTGATGATGCGCCCGTACACCGTGGCGCAATCGCGCAAGGCATCGGCGAGGTTGTAGCGCCACGAGTAGACCGCGTACAGCGGCAGGGCGAAGGAAAACGCCAGGGCGAGGGCGATGCCGATCAGGATGTCGACGCCGCGCCACAGACCATCGGTGATCGGGTTGTCGCCATGCCCGGCGACGATGAACACGGTGATGGCGGAGAGCAGGGCGGTGTAGCCGCCCTTGCCAATCGCGTGATAGGAGAAAAAACCACAGACCACGGCCATGGAAAAGTAGGTCAGCCACGGCATGCCCAGCCACGCATGTTGCGCCACCAGTGCCAACCCGACTCCTGCACCGATCAAGGTACCGATGGCGCGCTCGGCGGCTTTTTTGCCGATGTTGCCGTGGTGCTGCAAACCGCCGATCACCACCAGCATGGTCACCGATGCCCATTCGCCGTGGGGCAGATTGATGCCAGTGGTCAGCAGAATCGTCGCCAGCAACCCCAAGGCCACCCGCACGGAATGGATCAGTCGGGCGTGACGGTAGCGCCGATACGGGTCCAGCAACGGACGCAGGATACGGCGCAACAGCGGTGGCAGGCGGTGGGTGCTGTAAGTAGTCAGTGCGAACCTCGTACGTCAGTCAAATCAATGGAAGGGGAAAATGTAATTCATCCAGGCGGACATGCGCAGCAGGATTTTGCGCATCGCGCCGATGTGGTGAAAGTGCTGACTGTAAAGCGCCGCTTGCCCGTAGGCGCCGCCCGGCATGAGCGCGCTGTATTCGGCGAACGCCGGATCGGTTATCTCGATGATCACCGGCACGCGTCCGGCCGGTGGCGAACCGGTGTAGCTGATCAGGGTACCGGAAGGTTGCACCTGGCCCTCGGCGATCACCCCGATCACACTTTTCACCCGACCGGCAAAGACCTTGCCGGGAATGCCATCGAAGGCGACTTCGGCCTCGTCGCCCACGGTCAGACGCAATAGGCTGTTCTGGCGCATCCAGGCGGCGAAGTACTGACCTTCCTGCGGAATAAACACCATTGACGGGCGCAGCGGCAGCTTGCTCGCCATCATCCCCGGTCGCAGCGAAACGTGGGTGACGAAGCCTTTGCTCGGTGCTCGAACCACGGTGTTGTCCAACTCGAACTGCGCATTGTCAAGTTGCGCCTGCAGATCGTCGGTGCGGGCAATGGCCGCATCCAGTTCACGCTGGGTGCCGAAGTTGCGGCGGATCAGTTCGGTGATGCGGTAGCGGTCGCCTTTGGCTGCAACCAGTTGCGCCTTCAGCGATTTCAAGCGGTTCTGGAAAGGCGTGGGATCGATGCGGAACAGCACGTCGCCTTTTTCCAGGGGTTCGTTGCCCTTTACCGGCACGTCGATCACCTGGCCACTGATGATCGGAATGACCGGCACCGAGACAAAGTAGGAGCGCGCCACCTCGGAATAGGGATGGTTGTAGTTCATGGTGAAAATCAGCGCGCCGATGATCAGCACGCCCCCCAGCACAGCGGTGGGCACCGTCCATTTGTTCAGCGGAATGCGGAAGATCTTGAAAATGGCGACGCAGAGTGCGGCGTACGTGAGGATGAGCAACAGATCCATGCTCAGATCCCCCGGCTGTCAGATTGCGGCGCAACCGGCGACTGCGCTTCGAGCCGCTCGATCCGGGCTTGCAGCTCGACGACCTGCTGCTCCAGTTGATTGACGTGATTCTGAATGGGTTTGCCATCGCCGAAACCCCAACCGCGATCCTCGCGATAGGCCATCGCCCAGATCCACAGAAACGGCCACAGCGCATGCAGGGTAAACAGGCTGACCCAGCCCGTGGCATGGATCGCGTCCTGATGCGGGTGGTTGCGGTGGACGGCGATCTCGTACGGAATGTCATGCAGCACGATGATCCCGTAAAACAGCACGAGACCGACAAAAACCAACAGACCCAACGCGAAGTAATCGAGCATGGTCAGCCTCCCGGGCATTCAGCAATGCTGGGCTGAGTGTAGTCACTGAATCGCCGGGGGGCTGACGGATCGGCAGGATCGTTCAATCCTGCCGATCATCCGTCAAAAGATGTAATCGGTGGTCAGGAAACTCGAATCCCGCCCGCGAATGATCTCGCTGATCAGGTCCTTGTTGCTCTCCTGGAATTTGGTCGCCACCAGCGTGCGGATCGAAAACACCCGCAAGGCATCGTGAACCGACAGCGTGCCTTCGGCGGAGTTTTTGCGACCGTTGAACGGGTAAGTGTCCGGGCCGCGCTGGCACTGGGCGTTGAGGTTGATCCGCCCGACCTGGTTGGCGAAAGTGTCGACCAGCCGGCCGACCGCCACCGGGTTGGTGCCGAAGATGCTCAACTGCTGGCCGAAATCGGATTCCAGCACGTAGTCGATCACGGTATCGAGGTGGCGGTACGGCACGATGGGCACGACCGGGCCGAACTGTTCTTCCTGATACACGCGCATTTGCGGGTTCACCGGATAGAGCACTGCCGGGTAGAAGAACGAGGCGTGGGACTCGCCACCATTCGGGTTGACCACCTGCGCGCCTTTGCTTTGCGCATCCGCGACCAGACCGTGCAGATAATCGACCTTGCCCGACTCCGGCAGCGGCGTCAGCGCCACGCCGCTGTCCCACGGCATGCCCGGTTTCAGCGTGGCCAGTCTGGCGTTGAATTTCTCGATGAAGCTGTCGACCACGTCTTCATGCACGAAAAGAATTTTCAGTGCGGTGCAGCGCTGACCGTTGAACGACAGCGAGCCGGTTACCGCTTCGCTAACGGCGTTGTCGAGATCGACTTCGGGCAAAACGATGCCCGGGTTCTTGGCGTCCAGACCCAGAGCCGCGCGCAAACGGTGTGGTTTCGGGTGCAGCTTTTTCAGGTCACTGGCAGCCTTGTTGGTGCCGATGAAGGCGAAGATGTCGATCTTGCCGCTGGCCATCAGAGCGCTGACGGTCTCGCGGCCGCTGCCGTAGATGACGTTGATCACGCCGCTCGGGAAGCTGTCGCGGAAGGCTTCGAGCAACGGCCGAATCAGCAGCACGCCGAGCTTGGCCGGTTTGAACACCACGGTGTTGCCCATGATCAGTGCCGGAATTAGCGTGGTGAAGGTTTCGTTCAGCGGGTAGTTGTAAGGCCCCATGCACAAGGCGACGCCGAGCGGCACGCGGCGGATCTGGCCGAGGGTGTCCTGCTCCAGCTCAAAGCGGCTGGAACGGCGGTCGAGTTCTTTCAGGGCATTGATGGTGTCGACGATGTAATCGCAGGTGCGATCGAACTCTTTTTCCGAGTCCTTGAGGTTCTTGCCGATCTCCCACATCAGCAGCTTGACTACCGCCTCGCGCTGCTCGCGCATGCGGCCGAGAAACGCTTCGACATGCTGGATGCGCTCGGCCACGCGCATGGTCGGCCACAGGCCCTGACCTCGGTCGTAAGCGCGAACGGCAGCGTCGAGGGCGGTGAGGGCGGTGTCGGCATCCAGCAGCGGCGTGCTGCCGAGGATCACCTGTTCTTCGCCGTTTTCGCTTTTCAGATAAACCGGGCTGCGCACCTGCGCGAGCGGGCCGTCCCAGCGGCGCAACTGGCCATCGACCAGATATTCACGCTGCTCGACCTGAGCGTCGAGGCGATATTTTTCCGGGATGTCGCTGACCGAAGGGAACAGGTTGCCAAGGATGTTTGCTGTGGTCATGTCACTACCCTGTGTTGAAGTCGGCGTGCCGATTGAAAGTCTTGTGAAGGTTATACGCCTGAACGGGCCGGGATTTAACCCCGTGAATGTCACGCGAATGTCACGCAACGGTGCAACCACAGTCCACCTTGTGGGAGCGAGCCTGCTCGCGAAGGCGGCGGCACATCCAACATCCTCATCGCCTGACACAGCGCTTTCGCGAGCAGGCTCGCTCCCACGGTCGATCATCTACATCCGTCAATCCATCTTCGGTAATGAAGCTTTTATGACAAAAGTTCGGTAGCACATAGCCAGTCCGGTCATGCCTGTGTAACGCGCTTGAGGGGCCTTTCGGGGCGCACTTTGCAAGCCGAGGCGGGACGCCGGGAGTGAGGCAATGGGGACTATGGAACGCTATTCGAAAGTGGGCATGCAGGAGCTCGATCAACGCCTGTCGAAGATCGTCGAAGCCGCGCGCAAGAAGCCGGTTTCGGTGTATCGCTACGGCGCGCCGTGGGTCTGGATCGTCTCGCAGGATGACTGGCAGGGCGCTTTGAAAGAGGTCTCCAGCTACATTCCGCCGGGCCATTCGCTGGTGCTGCTGCGCCCGCAGATCGACGATCTGCTCGACGCCCACCAGGACCTGCTGCGCGACCTCAATGCCGCACCCGGCATGCTCATTCCCGCGCAGACGGTGATGCACATCCTGCTCCTGCAATTGCTGTATTCGGTGCCCAGCGAACAGCAGCTCTATGAACAGCTCAATTACAACCTGCTGTTCCGCTGGTTCGTCGGCCTTGGCCTGAACCAGAAGGTCTGGAGTTTCACCGCCCTCAGCCGTGACATCGCCACGCTGCTCAACGAGCCGCGTGCGGTGCTGCTGATTCAGAAAATCATCGGCGAAGTGTTCTGCGGTGCCTTGCTGCAAATGCCCGAGTTCTCGCTGAACTTTGCGCTGTTGCACACCTGGCTGGGCAAGCATGCCTGCGCCACAACGATCAGCAATTGACGCATCACATCGGGCGCTAACGCCTACAGGTCATCGCGAATTTCAGGGGGTAGTGTGGAACGGATTTTCACGTCACGGCTGGCACTGTGGGGCTGGCTGCTGGTGACGGCGGGCGCGCAGCCGGCGCTGGCCGAGGAGGGCACAGAAGCGCCCGCCGCGCAGCGACTGGTCGACGTCAACGAATACTTTGTGCGCGGCAATACCGTGCTCGATGCGCGGGCGATCGAAGAAGCGGTGTACCCGTTTCTCGGCCCGCAGAAAGCCTTGAGCGACATCGAAGGCGCCCGCGATGCGTTGCAGAAGGCCTATCAGGAGCGCGGCTATCAGTCGGTGTTTGTCGAGCTGCCCGAGCAGGCCGTGGCCGATGGCATCGTTTATTTGCAAGTCAGCGAAACCAAGGTCGGCCGGGTGCGCGTGGTCGGCGCCAAACACTATTCGCCGCTGGATATCCGCGACAACGTCCCGGCGCTGAAAGAAGGCGAGGTGCCGGACTTTGCCAAAGTCCAGGGCGAACTCGCGCAGCTCAACAAGACACCCGGTCGCCAGGTCATGCCGCTGGTGCGTGAAGGGCAGCGCCCCGGCACCATGGATGTCGACTTGCAGGTCGAAGACCAGAACCCATGGACGGCCAGCGTCGGCCTCAATAACGACTACAGCGCCGACACCGAAAAGCTGCGCAGCGTCACCAGCCTCGGTTACAACAACCTCTGGCAACTCGGTCACAGCGTCAACCTGACGTTCTTCACCGCGCCGCAAGAAACCGACAACGCCAAGGTCTGGTCCGGGTCCTACACCGCGCCGCTGAGCGAGCGCTGGAGCGTGCAATTCTCCGGTTACCAGTCCGACAGCAACGTCGCCACCATCGGCGGCAGCAACGTGCTCGGCAAGGGTCATTCTTACGGCGTCGCGGCGATTTACACGCTGCCCTCGAGTGGCAACTGGTCGAACTCGCTGTCGGCCGGCATCGACTTCAAGGACTTCGACGAGCGCCTGAGCCTGTCCGGCGAAAGCGACAAGGTACCGCTCAAATACGCGCCGTTCACCTTCGCCTACAACGGCTATCGCTACAGCGAAAAGAGCCAGCTCGGTCTCGGTCTGAGCCTGGTTGCCGCCACGCGCAGCGTGTTCGGCTACGGCAGCGACGACGAAGACTTCGACTACAAACGCTATCGCGCCAAACCGGGTTTCGCCGTGCTCAAGGGCGACACCAACTACACCTGGACCTTCGACAGCGACTGGCAGAGCGCAAGCAAAGCCGCATTCCAACTCGCCTCGGGGCCGCTGGTTTCCAACGAACAATTCTCCGCCGGTGGCGCCACTTCGGTGCGCGGCTATCTCGCGGCTGAACGTACCGCCGATGACGGCTACCTGCTCAGCCAGGAATTGCGCACACCGTCGCTGGCGAAATTCGCCGGCACGTGGATGCAGGACTGGCGCTTCTATGCCTTCGCCGAAGGCGCGCAGTTGTACCTGCGCGACGAACTGCCGGATCAGGACGCCAATTACGCCCTGGCCAGCGTCGGCCTCGGCACCCGCGCCAGCCTCAGTAAATGGCTGTCCGGCAGCCTCGACTGGGGCTACCCGCTACTCGAAGGGCCGAACACCTCAAAGCAGGAATCGCGCCTGCACTTCAACCTTCAAGCCACTTTCTAACGGAGCACGTCCATGCAACGCCTTCTCCTTTCGTTGTTGATCTGCCTGGGCTTCGTGCTCCCGGCCACGGCTCAGGCCTGGTGGCAGGACGACTGGCATTACCGCAAACAGATCGCCGTCGACACCACACCGCAGGGCGCGGCGATCAATCAGGCCCTTGGCCGCACCGCGCTGCTGGTGCGCCTGCACACCGGCAACTTCACCTTCGACGGCGTGAAAGAGGACGGCTCCGATCTGCGCTTCGTCGCTGCCGACGACAAGACCGTGCTCAACCACCAGATCGAAAGTTTCGACGCGCTGATGGGCATGGCGCTGATCTGGGTCGATGTGCCGAATGTCGAGGGTGGCCAACGTCAGGACATCTGGATGTATTACGGCAACCAGAAAGCCCCGGCTACCGGCAACGGCCAACTGACTTTCGATCCGAATTACACCGCGCTGTATCACTTCGACGGCGCCACCGGCACCCCGGCGAAAGACACCACGGCGTACGGCAACACCGCGCAAAGCGCGACCGGCACAGCGATCGATGGCGTCGTCGGCCGTGCGTTGCAGTTCAGCGGTCAACCGTTGCTGCTGCCGGCCAGTCCTTCACTGCAACACAACGCCGGCAGCGCGTTCACTTTCAGCGCCTGGCTGCGTCTGGATCAGGCGAGTGGCGAGCAACTGATTCTCGCTCGACGCGAAGGCTCGCAGAGCCTGCTGATCGGCGTTAGCCAAGGCCTGCCGTTCGTGGAAATCGACGGCCAGCGCGCCGCTGCCACCCAAGCGCTGGCGCCGGGGCAATGGCAACACCTCGCACTAACCGCCGAGGGCTCGAAAGTCACCCTGTACATCAACGGTCGCGAGAGCGCTGCATTGGCCCAGGCGATGCCGGCATTCAACTCGGTCATGGCCATCGGCGCTGATCTGCAGGAAGGCGCGTTGCAGCCATTCTCTGGCGCCATCGACGAACTGCGCCTGTCGAAAATTGCCCGACCTGCTGCGCTGTTGCTGGCCGATGCCACCTCGCAAGGCGCCGAGTCGAAACTGGTCGCTTACGGCGTCGATGAAGAACAATCCGGCTTCGGTTTCGGCAGCCTCGGCTTCCTCCTCAACGCGGTGCCGATCGACGCTTGGGTGATCATCGCCGTGCTGGTGCTGATGATGTTCCAGTCGTGGATCATCATGCTACGCAAGAACCGCAGCCTCAGCCGCGTCACTGCGGCCAACGAAGACTTTCGCGTGCAATTCGCCAAGGTCGGCACGCGTCTGGAGATGTTCGCCGACGACGCGCAACTGGCTCAGCGTCTGCAGCATTCGTCGCTGTGGCGCCTGTATCTGGTGGCGGTCAAAGAGATCCGCACCCGCCGCGAGCAGGGCGCCGATACCTCGTCGGTTTCCGCCGCGACCATCGAAGCCATTCGCTGCTCGATGGACGGTGTGCGCACCCGCGAGAACCAGCAACTGAGTTCGAAACTCTCGACCCTGTCCAACGCCATCGCCGGCGGTCCGTATATCGGCCTGCTAGGCACGGTGCTGGGGATCATGGTGGTGTTCCTCGGCACGGCAATGGCCGGCGACGTCAACATCAACGCCATCGCGCCGGGCATGGCCGCAGCACTGCTCGCCACAGCGATGGGCCTGTTCGTCGCGATCCCGGCGCTGTTTGGCTACAACCGCCTGATCACCCGCAACAAGGAAGTCAGCGCCGACATGCGCGTGTTCGTCGACGAGTTCATCACTCGTCTGGCGGAAATGCACGGCGAGAGCCAGTTCAGTGAGGCGTCGCACCAGCGCGGCCATCACGCCAACCACTCCGTCCCGGCCTGAGGAGCACTGCCATGGCGTCCGTAAATGCCTCCCACGACGATGATGACGATGCCGCAGTCGACAGCATCAACATCACCCCACTGGTCGATGTGCTGATGGTGGTGCTGGTGATGTTCATCCTCACTGCCACCGCGCAGGTTTCCGGGATCCAGATCAACCTGCCCAAGGCCAGCGCTTCGGTGTCGCTGTCGGAGGCCAAGACCAAGGCGATCTCGGTCAACGACGGCGGCCAGGTGTTTCTCGATGCCTATCCCGTGACGTTGGCGGAGCTGGAAGAACGCCTGCGCATCGAGAAAGCGCAGAGCCCGGATTTTCCGGTGATCGTGCGTGGCGATGCGACGGTGCAGTACCAGAAAGTCATCGAAGTGCTGGATCTGCTGCGCCGACTCGAACTGTCCCAGGTCGGTCTCGTCACCGGCAAACCGAGTCAGGGCTGAGTCATGACCGCACAACTCCCGATCGAGCCGCCGCCCGTGAAAAAGTCGCCGTTGCGCTATGTGAAGTGGGGCGCCGGATTGCTGGTCGGCGCGCTCGCCGCGTGGTTCCTCTGGCAGTGGGCCAACGACATGGCCGGCGTGCGCCGCGAAGCGCCGAAAGTGCCGACGATCATTCCGTTGCCGCCACCGCCACCACCGCCGCCGGAGAAACCGCCAGAGCCGGAAACGCCGGTGGAAGAAAAAGTCGTCGAGCCCGAGCCAACGCCGGAGCCGGAGGAGGTCAAGCCTGAAGAAGAAGCACCGCCATCGCCGGCGGACGACCTGGCCAACCCGATGCAAATGGACGGCGACGCGCAGGCCGGCAGCGACGCTTTCAACATCGGCGCGGGCAAGGGCGGCGGCATGGCCGGTGCCGGCGGCGGGCGTTTGGGTACGGGCACGTACAGCCAGTTTCTCGCGTTCACCTTCCAGCGTTTGCTGCGCGAGAACCCCGAGCTGCGCAACCTCGCGTTCTCGCTACAGGCCGATGTATGGCTGAGCAGCGTCGGCGAGATCACCCGTGTCGAGCTGATCAAGTCCAGTGGCAACCCGCAAATCGATACCCAGGTGCTGGCCGCTTTACGCGGTGCGCCAGCCCTCAGCGAACGGCCTCCGGCCTCCATTACTTTGCCCGTGCGCCTGTCCCTGCAAGGGCGGCGTCCGGGTTAATTCACTTATTCAAGCTTTGGCAAAAGGAGTTGTGTGCAGATGATTTCCAACGTGAATCGATTGTCCCTGGCGGTCGGCATGGTCATTGCGACCCTGGTCGGTCAGGCCGTGGCAGCGCCTGCGCCTTCGGAGAACGCCACGATCAATCTGATCCGCTTGCTGGTCGAGCAGGGCATTCTCAAACAGGACAAGGCCGACGCGCTGATCGCCCAGGCCCAGAACGAAGCGGCGCAGGCCAAACAGGCTGCCGCGTCCACTGCCGTAGCGGCTGGACCGGTCGCCGCGCCGGGGGATGTGCGCGTGCAGTACGTGCCGGCAGCGGTGCGCGACCAGATCCGTGATCAGGTCAAAGCCGAGGTCATGGCCACCGCCAAACAGGAAAACTGGGCAGCGCCGAATACCTTTCCGGACTGGGCCTCGCGCATCAGTTTCGATGGTGACATTCGTCTGCGTGACGAATCGCGTTACTACTCGGGCAACAACAGCAACGAAATCGTCGACTTCGCCAAGCTCAACAACAATGGCCCGTACGACGTGAATCCCAACAGCAGCACCAGCCTGCCGCCGTTGCTCAACACCCGCGAAGACCGCGAAAATCTCTTTCGCCTGCGCGCACGCCTGGGCATGAAAGCGCTGATCTCGGAAGAGTGGACCGCCGGCATTCGCATCGGCACCGGTTCGGACAACAACCCGGTATCGACCACGCAGAACCTCGGTGGCGGCTTCGCCAAGAAGGACATCTGGCTCGATCAGGGTTACCTGAGCTGGAAGCCAACGGACGAACTGACCCTGACCGGCGGGCGCTTCGCCAACCCGTTCATGTCCACCGACATGCTCTATTCCAGCGACCTGAATTTCGACGGTGTGGCAGCGATCTTCGACCACAAGCTCAACCGCGATTGGGGGGTGTTCGGCACCGTCGGCGCATTCCCGGTGGACTACACCAACGACACTTCCAGCAGCAACGGTTTCGACAAGGAAGAGAGCGACAACAAGTGGCTGTACGGCGCGCAGCTCGGCGCGAAGTGGGCGATCAATAGCAACAACCGCCTCAAAGGCGCGCTGGCCTATTACCGTTTCGACGACATTCAGGGCCAGCGCTCCAGCCCCTGCGAACCGTGGGCCGGCGCACCGGGTTGCGACAGCGATGGCACTCGCGCAGCGTTCATGCAAAAGGGCAACAGCGTGTTCCTGCTGCGTGACATCACGCCGAACCCGCTCAACCCGAGCGCTACGCCGCAGCCGCAATTCGTCGGGCTTGCGTCCGAGTTCAACCTGCTCGATCTCAACGTCGTGTGGGACGCCGACCTGCCGCAGGACTTCAAACTGCGTAGCCAGGGCAACTACATCCACAACCTCAGCTACGACGAAGGCGACATGCGCAAGCGCTCCGCCGGGCAGATCGTCAACAACCTCGACAGCAACGGCGAGATCGAAAGCGGCGCCAATGCATGGATGGTGCAGTTCACCCTCGGCAACGCACTGGACCTCAAACGCAAGGGCGACTGGAACCTGTTCGCCGGCTACAAGTACATCCAGCCGGACGCCTTGCCGGACGGCTTCAACGACTCGTCGTTCCACCTCGGCGGCACCAACGCCAAGGGCTATTTCATGGGCGGCAACTACGGCCTGGCGAAGAACGTTTTCGCCACGGGTCGCTGGATGAGCACCGAAGCGGTGTACGGCGCGCCGTTCGACATCGACGTCTTGCAGCTTGAGATCAACACGCGCTTCTAAGGCGCCGGGAGAGCTTTATGAACACGCGTTTTCTCGCGCTGGGCCTGGGTTTGTTGATTGCCACCGGGGCGAGCGCCGAAGGCATGGAAGAACGCTTGCGCACGCAATTGCGCAGCACCACCCAGCAATTGCAGGCCCTGCAAAGCCAACAGGCCCAGGCCAGCGCCGCGCAACTGGCGGCGCAGAACGAAGTCAAGGCAGCCCAGGCGCAAATCAAGCAATTGACCGCCGAACTGGCCAAAGCCAAAGGCCTCGCCGAGCAACTGGCCGGGCAACAACAGAGCCTGCACAGCCAGGCTCAGGCGCAAGTCGCGGCCAGTGCCGAGCAGACTGGCAAGTTCAAAAAAGCCTATGACGAATTGCTGGTCCTCGCTCGCGGCAAGGAAGCCGAACGCTCGAAGCTGCAAGCGCAACTGGCGGAACGTGACACACAAGTGCAGCAATGTTCAGCCAAGAATCAGCAAATGTACGGCGTCGCCAAACAGATCCTCACGGCCTACGAAAACATCGACGTCGCCGAAGTGATGAAGATCCGCCAGCCCTTCGCCGGCAGCGCCCGGGTCAAGTTCGATGAACTGGCCCAGGGCTTTGGCGACGAGCTGTACAAAACCCAATTCGACGCGCCGCAAGCGGCGATCGCTCACTGATAGCAAGGAAGAAAGCCATGACTCAATTGATCACCCACGTTTCCCCGCAATCACTGACCGACGTCCTGCAAGCCGCCGGTTACCGCGTCAACCAGAGCGAACAGAACGGCATCGTCCAGTTGCTCAGCGCCAGTCAGGGCATCGGCTACGCCGTGCGCTTCGGCAACCCGGCGGTGGAGCAGGGCAGCTTTGTTGATTTCACCTTCAGCTGTGCGCTGCGCGTGCAGGGCGACTTGCCCCAGGGCGTGGCCGAGCAGTGGAACGCTACGCGGCGGTTTGCACGGTTGTCGTTGCAGGGTGAGTTTCTGCTGATGGAAATGGACGTGGTCGTGGCCGCAGGGGTGAGCAACGAGCACCTGCGCGGCAATCTGGAGTTGTGGGATCGCCTGTTGCAGGAATTCATCGTTTACCTGCGCGATTTTAGCCAGACCGCTGCTGTGCAACCCGCCAAATCCGCTGTCGCCGAAGCAGAGGAAGTCGCACTGTGAAAAAGCCTGCCATGGTGATCGGCGCCGGAGCGCTGGCGTTGTTGGTGGTGGCCGTGGCGCTGGTGCTGCGACCGGGCAGTGATCCGGTCGCCGCCCAGCAGCCGTCGCCGTTGCCGGCGGTTGCAGCCGGGCCAGCAGTCGCGCGGTTGGGCAATCAGCAGGTTTCGCCAGAGGAATTGCAGGCCCTGCTGGCCACTGTCCCGGCGCAAACCCGCGAGCAATTGCGCGGCAACCGTGAGGCGCTGGAGCGCTGGATTCGTGCGCGACTGGCCGAAAAAGCCGTGCTGGAACAGGCCGATGCGCAGGGCTGGGCGCAGCGTCCGGACGTCGCCCGGCAGACCCGTGCTGCGACTGAGCAAATCGTGTTTCGTGATTATTTGCGCTCGGTGAGTCAGGTGCCGGCGGAGTATCCGAGCGCAGCTGAATTGCAGCAGGCGTACGACGCCGGCAAGGCCAATTGGCAGACGCCGCCGATGTACCGGGTCAGTCAGATTTTCCTTGGCGTCAGTGACGCAGCGAATGTGGAAACGGTGCGCAAACAAGCCGCTGAATTGAGCAAGAAGGCGCAATCAGCACCGGCTGATTTTGCGGCGCTCGCTACGCAATATTCGCAGGATCGCGTCACGGCAGAGCGGGGCGGTGATACCGGCCTGCAACCGTTGCAACAGCTGGTGCCGGAAGTGCGTGGCACCGTGGCGCGGCTCAAGGTGGGCGCCGTGTCTGATCCGGTGCAAAGCGCCGCCGGTTTCCACGTGATCAAGCTCACCGAACAACAACCGGCCCGCACCGCGACGCTGGAGGAACTGCGCGACCAACTGACCCAGGCCCTGCGCGCACAACGCCAGGAACAGATCGCCCAGGCCTATCTGGACGGCATGCTCAACACCGCCACCCTGAGCATCGACGGCGCTGAACTGAACAAAATCCTCGAGGAAAAACACTGACGTCAGCCGAACACCAATCACCCCTGTGGGAGCGAGCCTGCTCGCGAATGCGGTGGGTCAGTCAGCGAAGATGTTGAATGTGCCAACGTTTTCGCGAGCAGGCTCGCTCCCACAGGGATCCAGGGCGCATTCAAGACAACTACAAAGATCGACAGGGAGTCATCAATGTCATTCACCGAACCCGCAGGACGCCCGGGCACCGTTGATTATCAATCGCCGCAATCCCGCTCCGAGCCCTGGCTAAACCAGGCCGCGACCATCGACAGCGAAGTCGCCCAATACTTCCTGGTCAGTGCTCGCTGCGGCTGCTTCATGCAAGCCGCGCGCAGCCTCAACGTGCGCTCAACTGTATTGCGCAAACAACTCGCGCAACTCGAACAGCAACTGCAACGCAGCCTGTTCAGCTTCCAGGGCAGCGCCCTCAGCCTGACCCGCGAAGGCCAACAGTTGCAGGCCCGACTCATCACCCTGGCCCACGAACGCAAACTCCCGGTCATCGAACAACCGCTGATTCGTCTGGCCATCGCCGAATCGATCCTGCACGACATCCTCGGCCGCGACCTCATCGCACTGCTGCGGCGCAACGCCAGCCTGCGCCTGGAAATTATCGCGCTGGATAGCGTACTGGCATTGCGTGCGGTCAGCGCCGACATTGTCCTGTGGCTTGCTCCTGGCGAATGCCCAAATCCCGGCCCGACCTTTTCCACTAGCGAACCGCAACACCTCGCGCGGATTGCGTATCTGCCGCACATTGCCAAGCGCTATTCACGGGTGACAGCGCGACCGGAAACGCCGGAAGATCTGGCTGATTTCATGTTGGTGCAATGGCAGCATGACCGACAGGTTGAGAGCTTTCGGCCGTGGAATGAGTTGGTGGAGGAGAGGTTGGCTGGGGTGGTGCAGATGCAGTCCTATGAATTGATGCTGGAGATGATTCGCTGCAGCGCGTGCATCGGGTTGCTGCCGGCATACATGAGCCGCTTCGACCGTGGCCTCATCGCACTGCCCGGATTATTCGCCGAACCGATGCAGCTACACGCGTGGCTCGCCGTCAACACCGACTCGCAAAACTCCCCCGAAATCAAAGCCCTCACCGACCTCATCCAGCAAACCTTCAACGAACGCCACGAATGGTTCCAGCCTTAACCCGCCCCCCTGTAGGAGTGAACCTGCTCGCGAAAGCAATCCGCCAGTCGAAGCCTCAGTGACTGACCCACCGCCTTCGCGTGCAGGCTCGCTCCCACAGGAATCTTCGTTGCTTACGCGTTGATCGTTCCCACGCTCCGCGTGGGAACGCAGCCCGGGACGCTCTGCGTCCCCACCAGAGCTGGAACGCGGAGCGTCCCTTGAGGCATTCCCACGCAGAGCGTGGGGACGATCATCAAAACCTTCAACGAACGCCACGAATGGTTCCAGCCTTAACCCGATCCCCTTGTAGGAGTGAGCCTGCTCGCGATGGCGCCAGCCCAGACACCACACCCGTAACTGAACAAACCGTATCGATAGTGGGAGCGAGCCTGCTCGCGAATGCAATCCGCCAGTCGAAGCCTCAGTGACTGACCCACCGCCTTCGCGAGCAGGCTCGCTCCCACAAGAATCTTCATTGCTTACGCGTTGATCGTTCCCACGCTCCGCGTGGGAATGCAGCCCGGGTCGCTCTGCGTCCCCTCAGAGCTGGAACGCGGAGCGTCCCTTGAGGCATTCCCACGCAGAGCGTGGGAACGATCATCAAAGGCCCGCTACTGCGGCAACTCCAGATTATCCAGCACCCGATTCACTGCCAGTTCGCCGAGCATGATCAACTGCGCAATCCCCATCAGCGTTCGGCGCTGGGATGGCTTGACCAATCCGGCGAACTCCTGGGCGAGGGTTTTGGCCGAGGCGAGGGTTTCGCAGGCGTTGGCCAGCAGGTCTTCGTTTTTCGTGTCGGCGGTGACGGCGTACATGGCGCGGGGGCTAAAGGGCGGTGGGGTCGAGCCGGGTGGGCAGAGGTAGTGGTCGAGGGCGCGGTCGGCGGCTTGGTGGAGTTTTTTGGAGTCGAGGGATTCGTAGGGAAAGGTCGGGTCGGTTTGGGGTGGGTTGGGCGTGGGTTTGATCATGGGTGAAGCCTCTAGAGTGGTGAAGCTGCCACCGTTCGCTGCTAACGAAAGAGGTGGCGGCTGTACGCGGGTTAGCAGACCAGGACTCTAGAACCCGGCGCACCGAAGTGCCCCACGCAAAGCCGCCATAACGGCAACACCTTGTGCGTCTAGAGATAACCCGGGCTGCTAAACCCGATCACTGAACATTCAGCGACCGCACCACAATAGAACCCGCCCCCAAGGCGCACAAGCCGGCGGATTCTGGCGTAGCTGTAGGCCATGGCGCAAGAATTTGTAGCCTGGAAGGCGTGTCAGCGCGTGTCTTTTAAACGCCTGGTTTAAATCAAAAAATTGCGCCAAACCTGACGGCCCTTTCGCGATCAGAAGAAAAGCCTCGATCACGCCCTGCTATTTAAATCTCTCGTCAAATAAATCCGTCCTCTTTGTGTAGGCCCCTTTGTGCACGCTTTGTGCAAATCGACCTACCAGTCGAAACCAGGTAGTTAAACTCTCTGTTTGAAACCTTGTGTAACTTTAGATCCTAGCCACACAGACTGCTGTGTAAGTGAAAGGGGAAGAGGCACCTGTTGACGCGTTTGTGAAATTAGTGCGGGCCCATGTGAATCGAACCATGTCAGAGCTTATATATCCCCAAAAGTAATTGGCTTCGTAAAGCGGTCTGTATTTAACGTTAAGTAGTGCAATCTCGCCCAAGGTGCTCGGAAACGGACTGCCCCCCACGCGCGCGATCCAAGCACTGGCCGCAGCGTGTGTAAAGTTGGCGCCGCCAATTAAAACCGTTTGCACGTTGCTTACTACGACAGGGATTTCTTTAAGTTGTCCGCTAGCGTCAGATACGATCACTTTAGCTGCACCATTCCCGATTGAACGAATCATGCCGTTGCCGTCCACAGATACAACGTTGGGCATGCTCGACCTGTAGGTGTACGGTGCTTGCCCGCCTGTCGCCGCCCGGGTCGCGGTTGTATCTGGGAAATCGTTTCCAGTTAATGCCCAGCCAAGCGCGGCATGGTCGACGACGTAATTTCTCCCTGAGAGATGTACGGGTGATATGTCGACCAATAGCGGTGGAACAACTTTTAGAGTTCTTGGGATGGAAACTTTTCCACTACCATACAGTGCCTTGACTTTATAGCTGTGATTTCCTGCGGTCAGATCTTCACTGTATTTCCAAACGCCTTCGTGGTTCACCGGGACTTTGATTCTGAACTCTTCTTTATCAGATACCTCGACCCATTGATCTTTCGAGGCCAAGCCTTGCATTGCTACTGAAGTGTCTGCAGTAGTTCCACCTTCTTCAATTTCGGCGTTACTTGGCAATCCTTTCACCGAATCAATCGTCGGGGCAACTTCAGCTGCCACAGTAAAACTCCGCGCGCCAGAATCAACTTCTCCACCGTGATACAACGATCTGGCAAATAACCGGTGCTTCCCTTCGGCAACAGTTACTTCCCGTGTCCAGATTCCCGTCAGCGGGTCGGCCGTCGCTCGGCCTTTGGCAACCGTGCTCGACCCATCATCATCGAACACCTCGATATCCAGTCCCTTACTGGCAGTTCCCGACAACGTTAAGCTAGTGCTGACCGTCCATCCCCCTTCCAGCACTTCCTCACCGTTCGAGTCCAATACCCTGTCCAGTGTCGGCACAACCAGTTCTACAGACTTGATCGTGTAAACCCGATCCGGAAATTTCACTGCGTTCGTTTCGATATTGCTCTTGTCCAGCGCCACCAGGTATTTAAGCGTCAGCGTCGTGCCATGCCCCAATTGAACGAGATAATTGTTCGCCAGCGTCTGTGGCCAGAATCCCTGGTTGATCCAAGTGCTGTTGACTCTAGCTGGCAACCCAGCCCAGAGAGTCAAGTCATGTGCAGTGCCATCAGCCTTCTTGCCCTCTAGCCGCAGCCAGCAGGGCTGTTCGGCTTCAATCAAGGTATGCAGCAGCGCATGAATGGTTGCGTTTTTGGTGCCAAGCGCCGTTATGTCGAGAAAATTGTTGGCATCGGCCTCGACAATTTTCGGGGAGTTCAAAGCGGTTGCCGGCAGCGGCAGAATGTCCAGCAGCAACACAGCCGACTCCACGGGTTTGTCGTCGCGGTCGATAAAATAACTGACTGCAACCCGTTGGCCCAGGCTGTAGGCGAGCACCGAGCGCGGTACCGCAATCTCCAGGCCGGCACTGACCAGCCGAGGCGGGCTTGGGTAGGAGCCTTCAGGGACAGCCGTCGCGCCTTGCCAGTTCACCCACAACGTGTCGGTGGGCAGTAACGAACCCTGCGGTACGAGGACTCTGATTTCCGGAGTGGTCGGACTGAACTGATTGCCGTTCATGCCACGGACGGTGGGTGCCAGCAGAGAAAGGCGACCGAGGTGAATGTCCACGCGCTTTTCACCTGACATGACGGCATTGCCCAATTGGTCAAATACTCTGAATTCCGCCACAGCATTCGGGTTGTCACCGGCACGCTGGAAGGTATCGGTGAGCAGGGTCAGGTTGATCGGGGCCGGCGCGTCGGGCACGTCGAAGCGCACGGTGGTATCGCCGAGCGCAAAAACGATGGAGTCGAAGTGGCGTCGGTTGGTGTAAGTAAACGCAAATGTCACACCTCGTGCGGCGAGCTCCGGCCCCACGCCTTCACGTACTACTTCCGGCGGAATGATCAGATCCAGAGATTCCGGCAGACGCAAATGGTAGAGGGCTAGCGTGTCCCGAGACGATTCATCGTTACCTCCTACGCGCGTGACCTTGTAATACAGGCGATTGACGCCCTGATTGAGCCAGCCGTGGGGCAAGTACAAGCGCACCCGCTGTTGTTCTTCGCCCGGGGCAACGGTCTTGCCCGTTGCGGGAGTAGGGTTGTCGTTGACGTACAGATCGACGCGGTCATCAGCGGCCATGGTCCAGGAAGCGAGCTGCATTTCCGTCCACGGATCTATCAGACATTCCAGACCCTGCGTCTCGCCATCGTAAAGCACCTTGGGAATCCCGCCTTGGGCAATGCCCTGCGGCTTCACCGGTGTGACCCAGCCCCTGATGATGACCGGATACAAGACAAACAATTCGTTGAAAATCGAAGACTGGATATCCATGGAAG
This sequence comes from Pseudomonas sp. LW8, assembly GCF_041956865.1. Classification (NCBI taxonomy): domain Bacteria; kingdom Pseudomonadati; phylum Pseudomonadota; class Gammaproteobacteria; order Pseudomonadales; family Pseudomonadaceae; genus Pseudomonas; species Pseudomonas sp. LW8. The sequence continues at coordinate 2,706,558 of NZ_CP168138.1, forward strand.
CGCTCCCTGAGAATTTTGCCGTGCCGTGCCGTGCCGTGCCGTGCCGTGCCGTGCCGTGCCGTGCCGTGCATTGAATGGGATCCATCTCACTCCAGTTTGAAAAAAAGCACACCTGTCAGATCTGACAGGTACAGGCGGTATTCAGACGAGCGGTCTTGCCGGATCTTGTCCGCGCGGCAGTTGCGGAAGCGAGCCTGCTTGCGAATTTGTCGTAATGTTCGGTTGCAATGCTGACTGCTCCGACGCTTTCGCGAGCAGGCTCGCTCCCACAGGAATCTTCACTGCTTACGCGTTGATCGTTCCCACGCTCTGCGTGGGAATGCAGCCCGGGACGCTCTGCGTCCCCACCAGAGCTGGAACGCGGAGCGTCCCTCGAGGCATTCCCACGCAGAGCGTGGGAACGATCATCAAAGGCCCGCTACTGTGGCAACTCCAGATTATCAAGCACCCGATTCACCGCCAGTTCGCCGAGCATGATCAGCTGCGCAATCCCCATCAGCGTCCGCCGCTGCGATGGCTTGACCAGCCCGGCGAACTCCTGGGCGATGGTTTTCGCGGAGGCGAGGGTTTCGCAGGCGTTGGCCAGCAGGTCTTCGTTTTTGGTGTCGGCGGTGACGGCGTACATGGCGCGGGGGCTGAAGGGCGGCGGGGTGGAGCCGGGTGGGCAGAAGTAGTGGTCGAGGGCGCGGTCGGCGGCTTGGTGAAGTTTTTTTGAGTCGAGGGATTCGTAGGGAGAGGTGGGGTCGGTTTGGGGTGGGTTTGATCATGGTAGAGCTCCTAGAGTCGACGGAGCTGCCACCTTTCGCTGCGATACGAAATGGTTGGTGGCAGCTGTACGCGGGTCGCAGACCGGGACTCTAGAACCGGCAGACCCGAAGGTCTCCCACGTACAGCCGCCATAAAAACAGCGGGTGTTGTGCGTCCAGAGATCGACGGGCTGCGAGACCCGATCGCTGATTCGTCAGCGACCGCACCACAATAGAACCCGCCCCCAAGGCGCACAAGCCGGCGGATTCTGGCTTGGCTGTAGGCAACGACGCAAGGATTTGTAGCCTGGAAGGCGTGTCAGCAGGTGTCATTTAAACAGCGGTGTTTAAAAAGCAAAAAATTGGCGACAGCACGGTAGACGTTTTTGCCGGGAAGCAGGTGTTGGCTATGAGGTCGCTTTCGCGAGCAGGCTCGCTCCCACAGGAATCTTCAGTGCTCACAGGGGTTGTGCCCGGGCTGGATCAAAATGTGGGAGCGAGCCTGCTCGCGAATGCAATCTGCCAGTCGAAGCTTCAGTGACTGGCCAACCGCCTTCGCGAGCAGGCTCGCTCCCACAATTTCATCTCGCCAGATTCCAGATCAGCGGTTTAGAGTGACCAGCCACACGCTGATCACGGACCGATCCCATGTCAGACCCAACCTCCACGATCCATCTCGAACGCTCCAACGAATCCCACCTCGAGGGTATCACCGCGCTTTACAACGACCCCGTCGTTGCACGGCAAGTGCTGCAAATGCCGTTTCAATCCACCGAGGTCTGGCGCCAGCGACTTCAGGCTGATAACGAACGTGCGCTGAAACTGGTTGCCCTGGACCAAGGCGTGGTGATCGGCAATCTGGGCCTGGAAGCTTATTCACGCATGCGCCGCGCCCACGCCGGCAGTTTCGGCATGGCAGTCGGGGCGGCTTGGCAGGGCAAGGGCGTCGGTTCGATGTTGTTGGCGGCGGCGCTGGAGGTCGCCGATAACTGGATGAATCTGCACCGCGTCGAACTCACGGTGTACGCCGATAACGAGGCAGCCATCGGCCTTTACCGCAAGTTCGGTTTCGAGGCCGAAGGGCTGTTGCGTGATTACGCGGTGCGCGACGGGCAGTGGGTCGACACGTTGAGCATGGCCCGTCTGCGCCGTTCGTCGAAACCCTGAGTCAGTCGCCCAGTGCGAACGCCACTGCCGACTGCGCATGCAGCTCGGTAGTGTCGAGCAGGGGCAGGGCGCTGTGTTCGGGTTTGATCAGCAGACCGATTTCGGTGCAGCCGAGGATGATTGCCTGGGCGCCACGTGCGGTCAGGGACTGGATGACGCCTTGATAGATTTCTCGCGATTGTTCGCTGATTACACCCACGCAGAGTTCGTCGTAGATGATCCGGTGCACCTCTTTGCGCTCGGCATCATCCGGCACCAGCACGGTCAGGCCTTGGGCGATCAGACGCTGCTTGAGAAAGTCCTGCTCCATGGTGAACGCGGTGCCGAGCAACCCGACAGTGCGCGCGTCGATTTCCAGTGCAGCCTGCGCGGCGGGTTCGGCAATGTGCAAAAACGGAATGCTGATCGCCGCCTGAATCTGCTCGGCGACCTTGTGCATGGTGTTGGTACACAGCACCACGCATTCTGCGCCGCCAGCTTCGAGCCGGCGCGCGGCATCCACCAGAATCGCCGCTGCATCGTCCCAGCGCCCGGCGTGCTGGGCCTGTTCGACCGGACCGAAATCGACGCTGTACATCAGCAACTGCGCCGAGCGCAACGGGCCGAGGCGCTCGCGAACCTGTTGGTTGATCAGGCGATAGTATTCGGCGCTGGACTCCCAGCTCATGCCGCCGATAAGGCCGATGGTGCGCATTGGATTTCCTCAAGCAAATGTCAGTGTCGAGCATTCAGGGCTGCCTGAAGTTTCCTTCTGTTCGAGACTCGACGCCAGTACCGACTGACTGTACCGCCGATCTTTCCCGCAACTGTGCATCTGCAAGAACTAAACGTACGCCGCGCCGGGGATCTGCCACTATCACCCTTCGCAGGTCCTTTCCGAGGAACACCGCAATGAACGACATACAGCAACTGGGCGAAATGCTTCGCCACTATGCCGAAAGCGAAGCGCACAAGAAGCAACTGTTCACCACGCAATCGGCTGCTTGGGCGGCTCGAATTGGCGCGCTGTTCGACGAGATCGAGCAATGGCTTGAACCGGTCAAGGCGCCGAATCTGCTGGAGGTCAGTCGCGAGGCGTATGTCGCGTTCGGGCCGAGCGTGCCGGTGGAAACCTCGACGTTCAAGACGGAAAAATTGAGCATTGTGATTGCCGGCAAACCGGTGGAATTTGTGCCGGATGTGATGGGCAGCGGCGGGCAGATTTCCCTGGCAGTGATGGGGCTGACGGCGGCGCGGTACGGGAGTATTTCGCTGGTTGGCCTGGCGGATGGCGCATGGCAGTGGCGTAAGACCAATGGCTTGAAGGATCCGGATACGTTTGCCTTCGACGCCGATTTCCTTGCTCAGCAATTGCAGAGCCTGATACCTCGCGATCGCGGTTAAGATCAAAAGCTTACCCCCTCACCCCAGCCCTCTCCCCCAAGGGGGCGAGGGGGAAAGGGGGCAGACCGAGTGATGTTCAAAACTTGAGCTCGACGCGATATTTCAGGTCGACGTGAGTCCTACAAACACTTCGGTCAGTCCCCTCTCCCTCTGGGAGAGGGCTAGGGTGAGGGCAGCCCGCCGCCAGCCACAAAAACATCACGCCCAGCGCATCAAAAAGCATCTCCATCACCTGAGCCCTCAAGCAATCTGAGCATGACGCCGGGCCAGCGCCACATCCGCAGGAGGAGTGAGGCGTAGACCGGGGAAACCCTTAGGTTCGGTGCCAATCCGGCATTTTCCCTTGGGTCACTGGTGGCCTTTTGGTAGAGTCGCCGTCGCCAGCGGGTTTTCGGCTGGACGATGGAACCGAAGAAGGGAGTCTGATCAGTGAGTCCGGGCAAAAAAATCCTCGGTCTCACGGCGTCGCTTTTGTTGCTGACGCTGTGGGCCAGTTACTTTTATGTATTCAAGGAAAACCGCGACGGCCAGCTTGGCGGTGTCGGCGAAAGCACCGCGTGGTGCGGCACGCCACCGACCAGTGAAGCGGCGTTGGTGGGCAAGGATCAACTGACCTTGCGCGTCACCAACAACCTGCGTGGCGAATTCATGGTTGGCGGCTCGCTGGTGGTTTCCGAACGAACCTTCAACCGCTACGACCTGGGCCGCAACGAACTGCGCCTGCGTCTGGAACCGCTGCAGTGGTCGTTCGGCGTCACGCCGATCTTCCTCGAGCAGGTCAAGGTGCAGCCGCTGAGCCGCAACCTCTCGTCGACCAATAAAAGCGCCTTCGCCGAACTTGAGCCTCGCGCAATCGGCGTGCACGCTCAGACTGCCGCGTTCCCCTTCGATACCTATCGCTACGGCTATAAACCGGTGCTGTATTACCTCAAGGGCAGCGAGCGCATCGACTTGCGCTTCAAGAACATCACCACGCTGATGGAGATGTCCAACACCTTTACGCCGATCCAGAAGTACAACCGCGCCGACTACATCAACGAGAAAAACTCGATGATCCGCGATGAGGACTACAAGCCGTACGGGGCGCATGAGTGCGCGTTCAGCGTCGAACGCAAAGGCTCGTTCAAGGTCGTGGTGCTGTTGCTTCTGCTGGTGCTGTGCCTGCCACTGATGCTGGTGTTCTACCGCGATGAACCGGGGATCGACTTTCTCGCGACGCTGGTGGGAATTGCGCTGGTGCGTACATTGCTGATCGGGCCGGTGGAAGATTTCCAGCTATACAACATCGACTTCTTGTTTGGTGCGGCGATTCTGCTGGTGGGAACGGTATCGCTGATCAAGGCGATGCGCGCCAATAGCCGGCGAGAGATGGCGTTGCGCAGTGGCGAAACATCCTCCTGGTAATACCGGTTGGCGAGGCACACGCGCTGTCGGATGTGAACTTTGCAATTGGCCATCGCATTTGCCGGGGTTTTGGCTATACCTGTATCTCCCCTATGCAAAATGTCTTGGCCTTCTCAAAGGAATTACAGCATGAAGCTAGCCGTCGTGATGGGCACGCTGTGCATTGCCACCCTTGGCGTGGTGGGTTGTTCCAGCAAAACCGTCGAGCCTGACCAGTATTCCGGCTTTCTCAAGGATTACAGCCAGCTGAAGGAGGCCAAGTCACCCTCTGGTGCCGAGGTGATGCGCTGGATGGACCCGAAACTCGACATCAATAAATTCACCAGCGTTTACGTAGAGCCAAGCCAGCTCTACCCGAAGCCGCAAGCCACCGAGAAAATCCCCCAGCAGACTCTCAACGGCATCACCAGTTATTACGATCAGGCGCTCAAGCGCGAACTCGGCAAATCGCTGCCGTTGGCCGCAGGTCCCGGGCCGGGCGTAATTGTGGTGCGTCCGGCGATTACCGCAGTCAGCAGCAAGACCGAAGGCCTGCAAGTCTATGAAGTGATCCCGATCGCACTGGTCGCCGCAGCGGTAAGTACGGCCTCTGGCATCCGCGACCAGGAAACCACGCTGGCCACCGAGGCGGTATTCATGGACGGCGCGACCAATCATGTCATCGCGCAGGTGGTGCGCAAAGGTACCGGCAAACCGCTGGAAAACTCTTCCCAGGTGATGAAAGCCGACGACATGAAAGCGGTGATCGATGGCTGGGCAAGCGATCTGCATCAGTCGTATCTGAAACTCAAATCTGAAGCCAAATGATGCAGTAAGGCCGGTTGCCTTTTCGCGAGCAGGCTCGCTCCCACACTGGACTCGTATTCAGTATGGGAGTGAGCCTGCTCGCATTTCGGTGTATCAGTTTCGAATGTGCTGCCTGGCACAACGCTTTTGCTAGCAGGCTCAGCCCTACAGGAAAGCTGCGGTGGGTTGTATACAATGTCACCGCTCAGCACCCAACAATTTCCAACAGGGCATAGGTCGTCAGCCGATTTCGTGGTTAACTTCCGCCTCTTGCATGCTTTCCAATCAAAAAACAGAAGGACTCAAGTCATGGCTCAAGTCACCCTCAAAGGCAATCCGGTTCAAGTCAACGGCCAGTTGCCACAAGCCGGTTCCAAGGCGCCAGCCTTTTCCCTGGTAGCCGGCAATTTGTCCGACGTCACCCTGAAAGACTTCGCCGGCAAGCGCAAAGTCCTGAACATTTTCCCAAGCGTCGACACCCCGACCTGCGCCACCTCCGTGCGCAAGTTCAACGCCCAGGCCAACGACATCAGCAACACCGTGGTGCTGTGCATCTCCGCTGACCTGCCATTCGCCCAAGCACGCTTTTGCGGTGCTGAAGGTCTGGAAAACGTACAGAACCTGTCGACTCTGCGCGGCAGCGAGTTCATCGAAAACTATGGCGTGGCCATCGCTGACGGCCCGCTGAAAGGCCTGACCGCTCGCGCGGTTGTGGTGCTGGATGAAAACGACACCGTTCTGCACAGCGAACTGGTCAAGGAAATCGCCGAAGAGCCTAACTACGAAGCGGCACTGTCCGTTCTCAAGTAAGGCTTTTACAATTGTTAACGGCCTGGCCCTGTCCAGGCCGTTTTCATTTGTGTATCAGGGTTTTGCCTCACACCTTGAAACGTAAGTGGAAGGTAAATTGCCGGTAAAGCTGCTTTGCTTAAATCCACTCAGTGCTTATCGTTCAGCCTCCCGTAATAGAAGCCCACGCGCCCAATGGTCAATAACTCCATGCAATCGTCCCCCCGCAAATCCCGTCGCTGGCTGATCAGCCTGCTCGTCCTGTTGGTCATCGCTGTCCTGTGCTGGAAATTCTGGCCCGCCGGCTCTGCTGACAAGGCGGGAGGCGACAAAGCGGCCGCTGGGCATACCGGGCGCTCGGGAATGATGCGGCCTGGCTTCGGCGGCGGTACCGGGCCGATTCCGGTGCGTGTGGCGCCGGCGGTGAAGGGCGACTTCCCGCTGTATTACAAGGCACTGGGCACGGTTACCGCGCTCAATACCATCAACGTGCGCAGCCGCGTGGGCGGCGAACTGGTAAAGATTCATTTCGAAGAAGGGCAGATGGTCAAGGCGGGCGACCTGCTGGCCGAGATCGATCCGCGTCCTTACCAGAACGCTTTGCTCCAGGCCGAAGGCACGTTGCTGCAGAATCAGGCGCAACTGAAAAACGCCCAGGTCGACGTCGAGCGTTACCGCGGTCTGTATAAAGAAGACAGCATCGCCAAACAGACCCTCGACACCGCCGAAGCGCTGGTTGGCCAGTACCTGGGCACGGTCAAGACCAATCAGGCGGCGGTCAACGACGCCAAGCTCAATCTCGAATTCACCAAGATCCGCGCGCCGATTGCCGGTCGCGTCGGTCTGCGTCAGGTCGACGTCGGCAACCTCGTCGCCGCTAATGACACGACGTTCCTCGCAGTGATCACCCAGACGCAACCGATCAGCGTTGCCTTCACCTTGCCGGAGAACAGCCTCGACACCGTGCTCGCGCGTTACCGCAGCGGAGCTAAACTGCCTGCCGAAGCGTGGGATCGGGGCGACACCAAGCTGCAGGCTACCGGTGTGCTGCAAAGCCTCGACAACCAGATCGACGTAGCTACCGGCACCCTCAAGTTCAAGGCCCGTTACGATAACCGCGACCAGTCGCTGTTCCCCAATCAGTTCGTCAACGTTCATTTGCTGGCCGACACGCTCAAAGGTGTAGTGCTGGCACCGTCGGCAGCGATTCAGTTCGGCACCAATGGCACTTTTGTCTATGCGCTGGACGGCGACAAGAAAGTTACCATTCGCCAACTGAAAATCGGTGCCAGCGACGGTGACAACACCGTGGTCACCGAAGGCCTCGCCGCAGGTGATCGCGTGGTGCTTGAAGGCACCGATCGCCTGAAGGAGGGCAGCGAAGTCGAAGTGGTCAATGACAGCAGCGAAGTGCCGACCTCGCCGACCGAACACCTGCAAGGCAAATCCGCCGCCAATCCTGATGCGACCACAGCCGACAAGGCCAAGAAGGGCGCATGAACATTTCGCGGCTGTTCATCCTCCGTCCGGTAGCCACCACCCTGAGCATGCTGGCCATTGTTCTGGCCGGCCTGATCGCTTATCGCCTGCTGCCGGTTTCGGCCTTGCCGCAGGTCGATTATCCGACCATCCGCGTCATGACCCTGTACCCCGGCGCCAGTCCGGACGTGATGACCAGCGCCGTCACCGCGCCGCTTGAACGCCAGTTCGGGCAGATGCCGGGCCTCACACAAATGGCCTCGACCAGCTCCGGCGGCGCTTCGGTGCTGACGCTGCGTTTCAGCCTCGACATCAACATGGACGTCGCCGAACAGCAGGTGCAAGCCGCGATCAACGCCGCGACCAACCTGCTGCCCACCGACCTGCCGGCACCGCCGGTGTACAACAAGGTCAACCCGGCGGACACCCCGGTGCTGACCCTGGCCATCACTTCGAAAACCATGCTGCTGCCCAAGCTCAATGACTTGGTCGATACGCGCATGGCGCAGAAAATCGCCCAGATCAGCGGCGTCGGCATGGTCAGCATTGCCGGCGGCCAGCGTCAAGCCGTGCGGATCAAAGTCAACCCCGAAGCGCTGGCGGCCAACAGCCTCAACCTGTCGGACGTACGCACGCTGATCGGCGCCTCCAACGTCAACCAGCCGAAAGGCAACTTCGACGGCCCGACCCGGGTGTCGATGCTCGATGCCAACGACCAACTGACCTCGCCCGAGGACTACGCCAACCTCATCCTGACCTACAAGAACGGCGCACCGTTGCGGCTCAAGGACGTCGCGGAAATCGTCGATGGCGCCGAGAACGAGCGTCTGGCCGCGTGGGCCAACCAGAATCAGGCGGTGTTGCTGAACATCCAGCGACAGCCCGGCGCCAACGTTATCGAAGTGGTCGACCGCATCAAGGCCTTGCTGCCAAGCATCACCGACAACCTGCCGGCCGGCCTCGAAGTCACGGTGCTGACCGATCGCACCCAGACCATCCGTGCCTCGGTCACCGACGTGCAACACGAACTGCTGATCGCTATCGCGCTGGTGGTCATGGTCACGTTCCTGTTTCTGCGCCGCGCCAGTGCGACGATCATCCCGTCAGTGGCCGTGCCGCTGTCGCTGATCGGCACCTTCGGCGTGATGTACCTCGCCGGTTTCTCGGTGAACAACCTGACCCTGATGGCGCTGACCATTGCCACCGGTTTCGTCGTCGACGACGCCATCGTCATGCTCGAGAACATTTCGCGCTTCATCGAAGAGGGTGACAGCCCGATGCAGGCCGCGCTCAAGGGCGCGAAACAGATCGGCTTCACCCTGATTTCCCTGACTCTGTCGCTGATCGCCGTACTGATTCCGCTGCTGTTCATGGCCGACGTGGTAGGGCGCCTGTTCCGCGAGTTTGCCATTACCCTGGCGGTGGCGATCCTGATTTCCCTGGTGGTGTCGCTGACCCTTACGCCGATGATGTGCGCCCGCCTGCTCAAGCGTGAACCGCAAGAACACGAGCAAGGCCGTTTCTACCGCGCCAGCGGTGCGTTCATCGACTGGATGATCAAGGAATACGGGCGGATGCTGCGCTGGGTGCTCAAGCATCAGCCGCTGACCTTGCTGGTCGCCATCGGCACGCTGGCGTTGACCGTATTCCTTTACGTGATCGTGCCGAAGGGTTTCTTTCCGGTGCAGGACACCGGGGTGATTCAGGGCATTTCCGAAGCGCCGCAGTCGATCTCCTTCGCGGCGATGGGCGAGCGGCAGCAGCAACTGGCCAAGATCATCCTCGAAGATCCGGCGGTGCAGAGCCTGTCGTCCTACATTGGTGTCGACGGCGACAACGCCACGCTCAACAGCGGCCGCTTGCTGATCAACCTCAAGCCCCATGGCGAGCGCGATCTGACGGCCAGTGAAGTGATTTCCCGCCTGCAACCGCAACTGGACAAACTGGTCGGCATTCGTCTGTTCATGCAGCCGGTGCAGGATCTGACCATCGAGGACCGGGTCAGCCGCACCCAGTACCAGTTCAGCATGTCCTCGCCGGACTCGGAATTGCTCAGCCAGTGGAGTGGCCGTCTGGTCGAAGCCCTGGCCCAGCGTCCGGAGTTGACCGACGTGGCCAGTGATCTGCAGGACAAAGGCTTGCAGGTCTATCTGGTGATCGACCGCGACGCCGCATCGCGCCTTGGCGTGTCGGTGGCGAATATCACCGATGCGCTGTACGACGCGTTCGGCCAGCGGCAGATTTCGACCATTTACACCCAGGCCAGCCAGTATCGCGTGGTGCTGCAAGCCCAGGCCGGGGAGAAGATCGGCCCGCAGGCGCTGGATCAGATTCACGTCAAGACCACCGACGGCGCGCAGGTACGCCTGTCGAGTCTGGCGCATGTTGAAGAGCGTCAGGCGCAATTGGCGATCACTCACATCGGCCAGTTCCCGGCGGTGATGATGTCGTTCAACCTCGCGCCGGGCGTGGCGTTGGGGCATGCCGTGGACATCATCGAGCAGGTGCAGCAGGACATCGGCATGCCGGTCGGCGTGCAGACTCAGTTCCAGGGCGCGGCGCAGGCGTTCCAGGCTTCGCTGTCGAGCACCTTGCTGCTGATTCTGGCGGCCGTGGTGACCATGTACATCGTCCTCGGTGTGCTCTACGAGAGCTACATCCACCCGATCACCATTCTTTCGACCTTGCCGTCCGCCGCAGTCGGTGCCTTGCTGGCGTTGCTGCTCAGCGGCAACGATTTGGGCATGATCGCGATCATCGGCATCATTCTGTTGATCGGTATCGTCAAGAAGAACGCGATCATGATGATCGACTTCGCCCTCGACGCCGAACGCACCCAGGGCATGGCCCCGGCAGAGGCGATCTATCAAGCGGCGCTGCTGCGCTTCCGGCCGATTTTGATGACCACGCTGGCGGCGTTGTTCGGCGCAGTGCCGCTGATGCTGGCCACTGGGTCTGGTGCTGAATTGCGACAGCCGTTGGGTCTGGTGATGGTCGGCGGCTTGTTGGTGAGCCAGGTGTTGACGCTGTTCACGACGCCGGTGATTTACCTGTACTTCGACCGCCTCGGAAGGCGCTTTGGCAAATCCAAAGCCGAAGGTGAAGAGGTCGCGGTATGACTGTCGGAATATATCTCCCCTGTGGGAGCGAGCCTGCTCGCGAAAGCGGGAGGTCAGTCACTGCCAAAGTTGAAGGTAAGGGCGCATTCGCGAGCAGGCTCGCTCCCACAGAGGTATGCGGGGAGAACAAGAGTCGATGAACCTCTCCGGCCCTTTCATCAAACGCCCCGTGGCAACCATGCTGCTATCCCTGGCAATCATGTTGCTCGGTGGGGTCAGCTTCGGTCTGTTGCCGGTATCGCCGCTGCCGCAGATGGACTTCCCGGTGATCGTGGTTCAGGCCAGTCTGCCGGGCGCCAGTCCCGAGGTGATGGCTTCGACGGTGGCGACGCCGCTGGAGCGGTCGTTCGGTGCGATTGCCGGCGTCAATACCATGAGCAGCCGTTCCAGTCAGGGTTCGACGCGGGTGATTCTGCAGTTTGACCTCGACCGCGACATCAACGGCGCGGCGCGGGAAGTGCAGGCGGCGATCAACGCCTCGCGCAATCTGCTGCCTAGCGGGATGCGCAGCATGCCGACCTATAAAAAGGTCAATCCGTCGCAGGCGCCGATCATGGTGCTGTCGCTGACCTCGGACGTGCTGGAAAAAGGCCAGCTCTACGACCTGGCTTCGACCATCCTCTCGCAAAGCCTGTCGCAGGTGCAGGGCGTTGGTGAAGTACAGATCGGTGGCAGTTCGCTGCCGGCGGTGCGCATCGAGCTCGAACCGCAGGCGCTGAACCAGTACGGCGTGGCCCTCGACGATGTGCGCAAGACCATTGCCGACGCTAACGTACGCCGGCCCAAGGGTTCGGTCGAGGACGGCGAGCGCTTGTGGCAAATCCAGGCCAACGACCAGTTGGAGAAAGCCAAGGATTATGAGTCGCTGATCATTCACTACGCTGACGGCGCCGCATTGCGTCTCAAGGACGTGGCGAAAGTCAGCGATGGCGTCGAAGACCGTTACAACAGCGGTTTCTTCAACGACGACGCGGCGGTATTGCTGGTGATCAACCGTCAGGCCGGCGCCAACATCATCGAGACGGTCAACGAGATCAAAGCGCAGTTGCCCGCGCTGCAAGCGGTGCTGCCGGCCAGCGTCAAACTCAATCTGGCCATGGATCGCTCGCCAGTGATCAAGGCGACGCTGCACGAAGCCGAGATGACCTTGCTGATCGCCGTCGCCCTGGTGGTGCTGGTGGTGTACCTGTTTCTGGGTAACTTCCGCGCCTCGCTGATCCCGACCCTGGCGGTGCCGGTGTCGCTGGTCGGTACCTTTGCGGTGATGTACCTTTACGGGTTCTCGCTGAACAACCTGTCGCTGATGGCGTTGATTCTCGCCACAGGTCTTGTGGTGGACGACGCCATCGTGGTGTTGGAGAACATTTCCCGGCATATCGACGAAGGCGTCAAGCCGATGCAGGCCGCGTACCTCGGCGCCAAGGAAGTCGGTTTTACCCTGCTGTCGATGAACGTCTCGCTGGTGGCGGTGTTCCTGTCGATCCTGTTCATGGGCGGGCTGGTCGAGAGCTTGTTTCGCGAATTTTCCATCACCCTGGCGGCGGCAATCGTGGTGTCGCTGGTGGTTTCCCTGACGCTGACGCCAATGCTCTGCGCGCGCTGGCTCAAGCCGCACACGCCGGGCCAGGAAAACCGCCTGCAACGCTGGAGCCACAAGACCAACGACTGGATGGTCGGCAAATACGCCACCAGCCTCGACTGGGTATTGCGTCATCGCCGTCTGACCTTGTTCAGTCTGCTGCTCACCGTTGGCGTCAACATTGCGCTGTATGTGGTAGTGCCGAAAACCTTCCTGCCGCAGCAGGACACCGGCCAGTTGATCGGTTTCGTGCGTGGCGACGACGGTCTGTCGTTCAACGTCATGCAGCCGAAAATGGAAACCTTCCGCCGCGCCGTGCTCAAGGACGAAGCGGTGGAAAGCGTGGCCGGCTTCATTGGTGGTAACAACGGCACCAACAACGCCTTCATGATCGTGCGCCTGAAACCGATCAAGGAGCGCCAGCTGTCGGCACAGAAAGTCATCGAGCGTCTGCGCAAGGAAATGCCCAAGGTGCCCGGGGCGCAGTTGATGCTGATGGCCGACCAGGACCTGCAATTTGGCGGCGGCCGCGAGCAGACCAGTTCGCAATACACCTACATCCTGCAAAGCGGCGACCTCGCTGAATTGCGCAAGTGGTTCCCGAAAGTGGTCACCGCGTTGCGCGCCTTGCCCGAGCTGACCGCCATCGATGCCCGCGAAGGTGCCGGGGCGCAGCAGGTGACACTGATTGTCGACCGGGATCAGGCCAAGCGCCTGGGGGTCGACATGAACATGGTCACCGCCGTGCTCAACAACGCTTACAGCCAGCGGCAGATTTCGACGATCTACGACAGCCTCAATCAGTATCAGGTGGTGATGGAGGTCAATCCGAAATACGCCCAGGATCCGGTGACGCTCAAGCAGGTCGAGGTGATTACCGCTGACGGTGCGCGCGTGCCGCTGTCGACGTTCGCCCATTACGAAAACAGCCTGGAAAACGACCGCGTCAGCCATGAAGGCCAGTTTGCGTCCGAAAGCATTTCATTTGATATGGCCGAAGGCGTGACCGTGGAGCAGGGGAGTGCCGCCATCGAACGAGCGATCGCCAAGGTCGGCTTGCCGGAGGATGTGATTGCGAAAATGGCCGGCACTGCGGACGCCTTCGCCGCCACGCAGAAGAGCCAGCCGTTCATGATCCTCGGTGCATTGCTGGCAGTGTATCTGGTGCTCGGTGTGCTGTATGAAAGCTACATCCACCCGCTGACCATTCTCTCGACCTTGCCCTCGGCCGGGGTTGGCGCGTTGCTGTCGATCTATGCGCTGGGCGGCGAGTTCAGCCTGATTTCCCTGCTGGGGATATTCCTGCTGATCGGCGTGGTGAAAAAGAACGCCATTCTGATGATCGATCTGGCGCTGCAATTGGAGCGTCATCAGGGCCTGTCGCCGCTGGAGTCGATCCGCAGCGCCTGTCTGCAACGCTTGCGGCCGATCCTGATGACCACGCTGGCGGCGATCCTCGGCGCCTTGCCGTTGCTGCTCGGCCGCGCCGAGGGTGCGGAAATGCGCCAGCCGCTGGGCCTGACCATCATTGGCGGCCTGGTGTTCAGCCAGGTCCTGACCCTTTACACCACCCCGGTGGTTTACCTTTATCTCGACAAGCTGCGCCATCGCTTCAACAAATGGCGTGGCGTGCGTACTGATGCCGCTCTGGAAACTCCGCTATGACTGACCGTTCGCTTATCCAATTGGCCACCGTCCGCGGCTCGCGCCTATTGAGCCTGTCGCTGTGCGTGGCGCTGCTCAGCGCTTGCGCAGTCGGTCCGGACTACCAGCGCCCGCAAACCGCCGAAATCGCTCAGTTCAAGGAAGCCGAAGGCTGGCGTCAGGCCAACCCAAGCGACTCGCTGGCCCGGGGCGCCTGGTGGGAGTTGTACGGCGACCGGCAGCTCAACGCCTTGGTGGAAAAACTCAACAGCTCCAACCAGACCGTCGCTCAATCCGAGGCGCAGTTTCGTCAGGCGCAGGCCTTGGTGCGCAGTGCACGCGGGGCGTTTTACCCGAGCGTCGACCTGAGTCTGGGCAAGAATCGCTCCAGTCAGGGCACCGGCAGCAGCAGTTCGAGCCTGAGCAGTTCCTCAAGCGGTATTCGTGATACCTACACCGCGCAACTGGGCGTCAGTTGGGAAGCCGATGTCTGGGGCAAGCTGCGCCGTGGGCTGGAGGCGGATGAGGCCAACGCCCAGGCGAGTTTTGCCGATCTGGCGGCGATGCGTCTGAGTCAGCAGTCGGAGCTGGTGCAGAACTACCTGCAACTGCGCGTCATCGATCAGCAGAAGCGTTTGCTTGAAGCCACGGTTGCCGCTTACGAGCGATCACTGAAGATGACGCAGAACCAGTACCGCGCCGGGGTTTCCGGGCGCGATGCGGTGGCGCAGGCGCAAACCCAGTTGAAAAGCACTCAGGCCGATCTGGTCGACCTGATCTGGCAGCGCGCACAGTTTGAAAACGCCATTGCCGTGCTCACTGGCGAAGCCCCGGCCAACTTCAGCATTGCCGAAAGCCAGAACATCCCGAATCTGCCGCAAGTGCCGTTGAGCCTGCCTTCGCAATTGCTCGAACGCCGTCCTGACATCGCTTCGGCAGAGCGCTCTGTGATCGCCGCCAACGCCAATGTCGGCGTGGCGAAAGCCGCGTATTACCCGGACCTGACCCTGAGCCTGAGCGGCGGCTACAGCAGCAGTACCTCGAAAAACCTGATCAGCCTGCCGAACCGTTTCTGGTCGGTCGGCCCGCAGCTTTCTCTGCCGCTGTTCGACGGCGGCATTCGTTCGGCCGAGGTTGACCGCAGCGAGGCAGCCTATGACGAAACCGTCGCGCGCTACCGGCAGACCGTGCTCGACGGTTTCCGCGAAGTGGAAAACTACCTGGTCCAGCTCAAGGTGTATGAAGACGAAGCGGCAGTGCGCCAGGAAGCGCTGGATGCCGCCCGCGATTCCCTGCGCCTGACGGAAAACCAGTACAAGGCGGGCCTGATTGCCTATATCGACGTGGTCGTGGTGCAAGCCACAGCGCTGAGCAACGAACGCAGTGTGCTGAATATTCTGCAGAACCGACTGATCGCCAGCGTGCAACTGATCGCCGCGCTGGGCGGCGGCTGGGACGGCCAACTCGACGTCAGCGACAACCGCTGAACCTGTGGGAGCGAGCCTGCTCGCGAAAGTGGTGGGTCAGGCAACTACGATGGTGGCTGTGCCGACGCCTTCGCGAGCGGGCTCGCTCCCACAGGGATTTGTGTCTGGCGTGAGATCGCTTTCACAAGGTGTGCTTAAAGCCCGCCACAGAGCCTTGTAGGACGATCGAACAAGCGTTTCATCGGCTTGATGGCAATTTGGTTACTTTGTCAGTGCGTTCTTCCGCGCAATCAGTACAATCGCCGCATTTGCCCGACCGAGAATGGAAGCAGTACGGTTTCGGCTTGTCACGAGAACGTCCATGCTCATCGGCAGCTACTCCTTCACCCTGGTTTTCATTTCGTTGTGCGTGGCCATTCTGGCTTCCTACACGGCGCTCGATCTCACCGGGCGCATTGCCACGGCTAAAGGCCGGGCCGTGCATTTCTGGACGGCGGGCGGGGCGTTGGCGATGGGCGTTGGCGTCTGGTCGATGCATTTCATCGGCATGCTCGCCTTCAAATTGCCGATCGACCTGGGCTACGACTTCGCCCTCACTGCGCTGTCGCTGCTGATCGCGGTGCTGTCCTGCGGTTTCGCCTTGTGGCTGGTCAGCCAACCGAAACTGCCACTGGCGCAACTGGCTTTCGGTGCGCTGATCATGGGTTCGGGCATCAGCGCCATGCACTACACCGGCATGGCCGCGCTGCGCATGACACCGGGCATCGATTACGACCCGACCCTGTTCAGTGCCTCCCTGCTGATCGCCGTCGGCGCCTCGGCAGCGGCATTGTGGATTGCCTTTCGCCTGCGTCAGCAATCGCCCTATGTGCGGCTGATTCGTGCCGGCGCGGCGGTGATCATGGGGGTGGCGATTGTCGGCATGCACTACACCGGCATGGCTGCTGCGCAATTTCCTGACGGCAGTTTCTGCGGCGCGACGCTCAATGGCTTGAAGGGCAATGGCCTCGACAGTCTGGTCGTGGTGACCACGCTGGCGGTGCTGTCGATTGCCTTGTTGACCTCGATCCTCGACGCCCGCCTCGAAGCGCGCACGGCTGATCTGGCGCACTCGCTGACGGTGGCCAACCGCGAACTCACCCAACTGGCCCTGCACGATCCGCTGACCAGTCTGCCCAACCGCATGCTGCTCGACGACCGCATCAATCAGGCGATCAAAAAGGTGCAAGAGCAGGGTGGCTGCTTCGCCTTGATGTTCATCGACCTCGACGGCTTCAAACCGGTCAACGACGCATTCGGCCATCACATGGGCGACCAATTGCTGCGCGAGGTCGGCGCACGTCTGCGTGAAGACTTGCGCAGCCAGGACACTCTTGCGCGGATCGGCGGCGATGAGTTCGTTCTACTGGTGCGTTTGAGCGAGCCCAATGACGCCTTGAGCCTGGCTGCGCGTCAGGTCAGCCTCATCGGTCGCACGTTCCGCGTCGCTGAACATGATCTGCAGATTTCCGCCAGCGTCGGCATCGCCCTGTACCCGGGCAACGGTGACAACGCCCAGGAACTGCTGATGAACGCCGATGCTGCGATGTACCACGCCAAGGGCGGCGGCAAGAACGGCTACAGCTTCTTTGATGCGTCGATGAACACCAACGCGCGCAAACAATTGCAACTGTTACAGGACCTGCGCGCGGCCATCGAGCACAACCAGTTCTGCCTGCATTACCAGCCCAAATTCGACGCCGCCAATGGCCGCCCGGTCGGTGCCGAAGCGCTGCTGCGCTGGAAGCATCCGCTGCATGGCATGCTGATGCCGGATAAATTCATCGATCTGGCGGAGAAAACCGGGCTGATCATTCCGATGGGCGAATGGGTGCTCAACGAAGCCTGCCGGCAGATGCGCGAATGGTACGTGCTCGGTTACACCGACTGGCGCATCGCCGTGAACCTCTCGGCCTTGCAGTTCTGCCATGCCGGGCTGGTGCAAAGCGTGGCCAAGGCGCTGGCAACCCACCACTTGCCGGCCAACAGCCTGACTCTGGAAATCACCGAGACCACGGCCATGAGCGACGCCGATGCGAGCATGACCGTGCTGCAAGAGCTGTCGGACATGGGCGTCGACCTGTCGATCGACGACTTCGGCACCGGTTATTCCAGCCTGATGTACCTCAAACGTTTGCCGGCCAATGAGCTGAAGATCGACCGCGGTTTCGTCCGCGATCTGGAGCATGACAGCGATGATGCCGCAATCGTCTCGGCGATCGTTGCGCTGGGGCAGGCCCTGGATTTGCGGATTGTCGCCGAAGGTGTCGAAACCGGCGCGCAACAGGACTTCCTGACCAAACTGGGCTGTGATTCGCTGCAGGGCTATCTGCTCGGCCATCCGATGCCGGCGGAGCGCTTCATGCAGGACATCGTGCGTGGGCAACGGCTGGCGGTGGTCTGAGATACCGAGTCATCGTTCTTCGCGAGCAGGCTCGCTCCCACAGGTGATCGCATTCCCTTGTGGGAGCGAGCCTGCTCGCGAAGGCGCTTGTGCAAACACCATAGAACTCATGCAAAAGCCATGAATGGCAGTTATTCTTGGCCCCGACTGTTACGTGTGCACGTGGGGGAAGGCCAGCATGGATAAAGTCATTGTCATCACCGGGGGCGGGCGCGGAATCGGCGCGGCTACGGCATTGCTGGCAGCCGAACAGGGCTACCGGATCTGCATCAACTATCAGTCGGATGAACAGGCCGCACACAGCGTGCTCGAGCAGGTTCGCGCCTTGGGCGCCCAGGCCATCGCGGTTCGCGCCGATGTCAGCATCGAAGACGAAGTGATCGCGATGTTTCATCGCGTCGACACCGAACTGGGCCGCGTCACCGCGCTGGTCAACAACGCCGGCACCGTTGGGCAGAAATCGCGGGTCGATGAGATGTCCGAATTCCGCATCCTCAAAATCATGAAAACCAACGTGCTGGCGCCGATCCTCTGCGCCAAGCACGCGATCCTGCGCATGTCGCCCAAACATGGAGGGCAGGGCGGCAGCATCGTCAACGTGTCCTCGGTCGCGGCACGCCTCGGTTCGCCGAACGAGTACGTTGATTACGCCGCATCCAAGGGTGCGCTCGACACCTTCACTATCGGTCTGTCGAAAGAGGTCGCAGGCGAGGGCATTCGCGTCAATGCCGTGCGTCCGGGCTACATCTATACCGACTTCCACGCGCTGAGCGGCGACCCGGATCGGGTCAGCAAGCTCGAATCGGCGATTCCCATGGCCCGGGGCGGGCGGCCGGATGAAGTGGCGGAGGCGATTGTCTGGTTGCTGTCGGACAAGGCATCGTATGCGACCGGGACGTTTGTTGATTTGGGGGGCGGGCGGTAAACCGGTGGGTTTGCAGTGTTGAAAACCGGCCTCTTCGCGAGCAGGCTCGCTCCCACATTGGTTCTGTATTCACAAATCAACTGTGGGAGCGAGCCTGCTCGCGAAGGGGCCAGCCCAGACAACACCTATCCGTCAAAACGACCGCACAATCCGCCCCAACGTCTCCATGGCCTTTTCCGATTCCTCGGTCCAGGGGCTGCCGTAATTCAATCGAATGCAATTTCTGAAACGCTGGGTCGGCGAGAAGATCGGCCCCGGCGCGATGCTGATGCCTTGTGCCAATGCCATTTGAAATAATTTCAGCGAATCCATCTGCTCCGGCAATTCCAGCCACAGGAAGTAGCCGCCCGCCGGTTGGCTGACCCGGGTCTGCGCCGGAAAGTAGCGGGCAATCGCCGCGAGCATCGCGCTCTGCTGTTCTTCCAGGGCATAACGCAGTTTGCGCAGATGCCGATCGTAGCCGCCGTGTTGCAGATAATCGGCAATCGCCGCTTGCGCCGGCATCGAAGCGCACAGTGAGGTCATCAGCTTGAGCCGTTCGATTTTCTGCGCGAAACGCCCGGCCGCCACCCAGCCGATGCGATAACCGGGCGCGAGGCTTTTGGCGAACGAGCCGCAATGCATGACCAATCCTTCGGTATCAAAAGCCTTGGCCGGTTTTGGCGCCTGTTGCCCGTAATAAAGCTCGGCGTAGACGTCGTCCTCGATCAACGGCACCTGATGCTGACGCAGCAGTTCGACCAGTTCCTGTTTTTTCGCCTCGGGCACGGTCGCGCCCATCGGGTTCTGGAAACTGGTCATGCACCAGCAGGCCTTGATCGGATGGCGTTCCAAAGTCTGCGCGAGCACACCGAGGTCGATGCCGTCACGCGGGTGCACGGGGATTTCCACGGCTTTGAGCTTCAGGCGCTCCAGCACTTGCAGGCAGGCATAAAACGCCGGGGCCTCGATGGCCACCAGATCGCCGGGCTCGGTCACTGCTTGCAGGCACAGGTTCAGCGCTTCGAGGGCGCCGTTGGTGATGAGCAATTCTTCCATCGGCAGCATCAGCCCGCCGACCATGTAGCGCAGGGCAATCTGCCGGCGCAGTTGCGGATTGCCCGGCGACATGTCGGTGACGACCATGCGCGGGTCCATCTCCCGCGCGGCGCTGGCCAGGGAACGCGACAGGCGTTGCAGCGGGAACAGTGTCGGGCTGGGGAAGGCCGAGCCGAAGGGCACGGTGTTGGGGTCTTTGATCGAATCGAGTACCGAGAACACCAACTCGCTGACGTCGACTTCAGTGGATTCGTTGACCTGGCTGCTGATTACCGGCTCGGAGAATGTGCTCGGCGTATGGGCGTTGACGAAGTAACCGGAGCGCGGCCGGGCGCGGATCAGGCCGCGGCGTTCGAGCAGGTAATAGGCCTGGAACACCGTGGACGGGCTGACGCCGTAGGTCTGGCTGGCGTAGCGCACCGACGGCACCCGCTGGCCGGGGCCGAGGACGCCGGAGCGGATCAGTTCAGCGATGTCGTCGGCGAATTTTTCGTAGCGTTTCATCGGTGGGCCTTGGTGGACATGATTTTGTGGGGTGTCAGGGAAGGAGCCCTCACCCTAGCCCTCTCCCAGAGGGAGAGGGGACTGATTGGGGGATGCTGATGAAATACGCCGACCTGACAGTGCTTTGCCGAATCCATAATCGACTCGGTCTTTCAGGTCGATGCATAGCGACAGACACCTCGGTCGGCTCCCTCTCCCTCCGGGAGAGGGCTGGGGTGAGGGCAGCAATACCAAATTCTCAACGATTTATCGGCGCCACAAACCGGCTCTTCGCCACGCTGTATACCTGCGGCTCGTCACTGTCTTCAATCCTGAAACTCAATGTCTGCGAACTGCTCGCCGGGCGCTCGGTGGTCATCGCCACCGACACCGGCACATCGACAATCTCTCCCGGCGCCAGGCTCAGGGCCGTTTTGCCCTGCAACTCAAACCCGTCGCCATCAACCAGACTCAACCGGTATTCCTGTCGCTGCTGAGTCTTGTTGATCACTTTCAGCGAATAAATATTCTCGATCTGCCCCTGAGCGTTCTCGCGGAACAACCCGCGATCCTTGGTCACGTCCAGCGACACCATCGGCCGCTCGATCAATGCCAGCGCCAACGCTCCGATCATCACCAACAACACCGCCGTATAGCCAATCAAACGCGGACGCAGCAGATGGGTTTTGCCGCCCTGCAATTCGCGCTCGGAACTGTAGCGGATCAGGCCGCGCGGGTAATGCATTTTGTCCATGATCGAATCGCAGGCGTCGATGCACGCTGCGCAGCCGATGCATTCCATTTGCAAGCCATCGCGGATGTCGATGCCGGTCGGGCAGACCTGCACGCACAACTGGCAGTCGATGCAATCACCCAGGCCGGCTTCGACCGGGCGCACGTCACGCTTGCGCGGACCACGGTTTTCGCCACGGGCGGCGTCGTAGGCAATGGTCAGCGTGTCCTTGTCGAACATCACACTCTGGAACCGCGCATACGGGCACATGTGCATGCACACTGCCTCACGCAGCCAACCGGCGTTGATGTAGGTGGCGGCGGCGAAGAACAGCACCCAGAACAGACTGACGCCACCGATCTGCAGGGTCAGCAAATCTTCAGCCAGCGGCCGGATCGGGGTGAAGTAGCCGACGAAGGTCAGGCCGGTCATCACGCTGATCGCCAGCCACAACGTGTGCTTGGCGGCGCGCCGCGCCAGTTTGTTCAGGCTCCACGGCGCCGCTTGCAGTTTGATCCGTTGGTTGCGTTCGCCTTCGGTGATCTTCTCGCACCACATGAAGATCCACGTCCACGAACTCTGCGGGCAGGTGTAACCACACCAGACGCGACCGGCAAACACGGTGATGGCGAAGAGTCCGAACGCAGCGATGATCAGCAGCGCCGAGAGCAGAATGAAATCCTGCGGCCAGAACGTCGCGCCAAAGATATGGAATTTGCTTTCCGCCAGATCCCACAGCACCGCCTGCCGACCGCCCCAGTTCAGCCACACGGTGCCGAAGAACAGCAGGAACAGAAACCCGGCACCGCTCATACGCAGGTTGCGGAACAGGCCGGTGAAACTGCGGGTGTGGATCTGCTTGTCGGTGGAGCCGGCAGTCGCCTTCAGTGGGCGCGCGGGTACGCTTTTTATCGTTGGCGATGCTTCTACGGTTCGGACGGGGATTTGCTCGCTCATGTTCGTTCGCTCATCAGCCTCCATCAGGCCGATGAACTATGGGCGCCGATCTGTTTGCAGAACAGACTCAGGTTTGGCAATAAAAAGCGGATCAGATGGGGTTTGGCGCAATCCCTGCGACAACTTGAATCATCAGGGTGGGCGCGGCGCAAACGCCTATCGCGGATGTTTGCGCAGCGTATTGAGCGAGGTCAATCAAACCACCGAATCACTGTCATCGGCCTTCAGATGTTTGCGCCCGTCCTTGGCCCCGGCGACGGTCAAGACATCGGCTTCTGCTTCGGTGATGTAGGCGCGTTTGCCTTCGATTTCCACGAACGACATGGCTTTTTCGCTATCGGTCTCGACTGTCAACGTGTCGCAGATACGGATTTCCTCACCATGCTCGACGGTGAAAAAACACACTTTCTGCTCAGGGTTGGATTCATCGATTCGAACGGTCATGGCGGCAGTCCTTTCAAGTGAGGTCTGCACGTTAGGAAACGCAGCGCGCAGTTCGTTCTGCGCAACCGATTAATGGTCGCTGTTGTCCATCGCTTATCAAGCCAATAACAAGGGAAGCACGATGGAAGACTGGTGGGATGAAGTGTGGGCCACGATGCAAGCCGAATTTGCCGATATCGGCGACGCCTCGCAAATGACCCGGATCACCGTACGCCTGCTGATGGCGGCGATTCTCGGCGGGATACTCGGATTTGAGCGCGAGCATAAAGGCAAGGCAGCGGGCGTGCGCACGCACATGCTGGTGGCGTTGGGCGCTGCGCTATTCGTGTTGGTGCCGCAGACCTCGGGCGCAGAATCCGATGCCATGAGTCGGGTCTTGCAGGGTGTGATTGCCGGGATCGGCTTTCTCGGCGCCGGCACCATTCTGAAAAATCAGCAGGGCGACGAGGCCCATGTCAAAGGCCTGACCACGGCGGCGGGCTTATGGATGACGGCGGCGATCGGCGTGGCGGCGGGGCTGGGCAAGGAAGCGACGGCATTGCTCAGTACCATTCTGGCACTGGCGATTTTCAGCGTGATGCCTTACGTGGTGAGAGTGTTCGAAAAGGATGTCGACAAGAATGACCACCTCTGACTTCCCGCCGGCTGATGATCGTTGCCTGATCGTTCCCACGCTCCGCGTGGGAATGCAGCCCGGGACGCTCCGCGTCCCTTCTGGAGCCGAACGCGGAGCGTCCGTTGAGGCATCCCCACGCGGAGCGTGGGAACGATCAGGGGGGCAGGGTCAGACGATCACTGGCGGCATCGTATTCGGTGGCTCTTCTTTCGGCGGTGGCGTGGTGCCGGGTGGCTCTTGCTCGGGCACCGGTGGCGGCTCGGTATCCGGCAGGGTGGGTTTGTCGATGTTCGGATCAGGCGTTTCCGCCGGGATCGGGATGTTCATCTGATGACCTCCGTATGGCACATGGCGTGGGACGTGCTTAAGTAAGTTGACCCGGCCACGGCAAATTCGATCCGCCGGTTTGTCTTGTTAATTTCATCTGAACTTTTCCCCGCGCCGGTTGCTCGGAACCTAAGTGAGTTCATGACAGGGCCGGCGCTTTGTCGCGAATACTGTTCCGGCACAAGAGCGTCCTTGGGGCGTTAAGGAGAGATGCTCAATGACTGCTGAAAGACCTTCAGAGCTGAGTTACAACCCGCACATGCCATTGTCGCAGGCGTTGCTGCTGCCTCGAATCGTTATCGAAAACACCATGCCGACCCTCGACGGCGGCCAGTTTGCCGTCAAGTCGGTTGCCGGACGCGAAGTGGTGGTGACCAGCAAAGTGTTTGCCGACGGCCATGACAAGCTCGCCGTACGCATCCGCTGGCGCGAAGAAGGCCAGGAAACCTGGCAGACCGAGGTCATGTCCGATCAGGGCAACAACACCTGGCAAGGCCAGTTCCGCCCGCAAGAGCAGGGCCGCTATCTGTATTGCATCGAAGCGTGGATCGACCATTTCGCCAGCTTCCAGTACGAACTGGAAAAGAAGCACAACGCTGCTGTGCCGGTTTCCCTGGAGCTGCAGGAAGGCCGAACCATGGTGCAACAGGCCGCAGAACGCAGCGAAGGTCAGCTCAGCGAGCAGCTTGCCGCGCTGCACCATGAATTGTCCGGCCTGCTCGAAACCGAGCAGGTTGCGCTGTTTCTGCACTCGCGCAGTGCAGAGCTGATGGCCCAGGCTGATCACCGCGCCTACCTCAGCATCAGCGCCGAATTCCCCATGGACGTCGAGCGCGAACTCGCCGAGTTCGCCAGTTGGTATGAGCTGTTTCCGCGCTCGATCACCGACGATCCTCAGCGTCACGGCACTTTCAACGACGTGCACTCGCGTCTGCCGATGATTCAGGACATGGGCTTTGACGTGTTGTACTTCACGCCGATTCACCCGATCGGCCGCGCCCACCGCAAGGGCCGCAACAATTCCCTGACTGCTGGCCCGGATGATCCCGGCAGCCCGTATGCGATTGGTAGCGAAGAGGGCGGCCACGAGGCGATTCACTCGCAGCTCGGCACCCGTGAAGATTTCCGCCGGCTGGTGGCTGCCGCCGCCGATCACGGCCTGGAAATCGCTCTCGATTTCGCCATCCAGTGCTCCCAGGACCATCCGTGGCTCAAGGAGCATCCGGGCTGGTTCAACTGGCGCCCGGACGGTACGATCAAATACGCCGAAAACCCGCCGAAGAAGTACCAGGACATCGTCAACGTCGACTTCTATGCGCCGGACGCGATTCCGAGCCTGTGGGTCGAGTTGCGCGATATCGTCGTCGGCTGGGTCAAGGAAGGTGTGAAGATCTTCCGCGTCGACAACCCGCACACCAAACCGCTGCCGTTCTGGCAATGGCTGATCGCCGATGTGCGCACCCTGTATCCGGAAGTGATCTTCCTCGCCGAGGCTTTCACCACGCCGGCGATGATGGCGCGTCTGGGCAAGGTCGGTTACTCGCAGAGCTACACCTATTTCACCTGGCGCAATACCAAGGCCGAACTGGCGGAATATTTCACCGAGCTGAATCAGTCGCCGTGGCGCGAATGCTACCGGCCGAATTTCTTCGTCAATACCCCGGACATCAACCCGGCGTTTTTGCATGAGTCGGGGCGTCCCGGTTTCCTCATCCGCGCTGCCTTGGCAACGATGGGCTCGGGCCTGTGGGGCATGTATTCCGGCTTCGAGTTATGCGAATCGGCACCGGTGCCGGGCAAAGAGGAATACCTGGATTCGGAGAAATACGAAATCCGCGTCCGCGACTTCACCGCGCCGGGCAACATCATTGCCGAGATCGCTCAGCTCAACCGCATCCGCCGACAGAACCCGGCGCTGCATACGCATCTGGGCCTGAAAATCTATAACGCCTGGAACGACAATATTCTGTTCTTCGGCAAGCGCAGCGCCGATGGCAGCAATTTCATTCTGGTCGCAGTCAGCCTCGATCCGCATAACGTGCAGGAAGCGAATTTCGAACTGCCGCTGTGGGAAATGGGCCTGCCGGACGATGCCACCACCCATGGCGAAGATTTGATGAACGGCCATCGCTGGGACTGGCACGGCAAGTATCAGTTCATGCGCATCGATCCGGCGTATCAGCCGTTCGGGATTTGGCGGATCAGCGCTTCGTAACATTTGCACCGCCTCCGTGGCGAGGGGATTTATCCCCGTTGGGGCGCGCAGCGGCCCCTGTTTTCAAGCTGCACCGCGTTAACAATTTGCGACTGCTGCGCAGCCGAACGGGGATAAATCCCCTCGCCACAGGGGCTCACCAATGCTAGCTCCTCGGTGTATCAGAGAATTTTTCAGGAGTTCCACATGGCGAAGAAACCCAAGGCAGCCGCCTTCATCAAAGACCCGCTCTGGTACAAGGACGCGGTGATCTATCAGGTTCACGTCAAATCGTTTTTCGACTCCAACAATGACGGGATCGGCGACTTTCCCGGGCTTATCGCCAAACTCGATTACATTGCCGACCTCGGCGTCAATACCATCTGGCTGCTGCCGTTCTATCCCTCGCCACGTCGCGACGACGGTTACGACATCGCCGAATATCGTGGTGTGCACAGCGACTACGGGACCATGGCCGATGCCAAGCGCTTCATTGCCGAAGCGCACAAGCGCGGGCTGCGGGTGATCACCGAGCTGGTCATCAACCACACCTCCGACCAGCACCCGTGGTTCCAGCGTGCGCGTAAAGCCAAGCCGGGTTCAGCGGCGCGGGATTTCTACGTGTGGTCCGATGACGATCAGAAATACGACGGCACGCGAATCATCTTTCTCGACACCGAAAAGTCCAACTGGACCTGGGATCCGGTCGCTGGCCAATACTTCTGGCACCGCTTCTACTCGCACCAGCCGGATCTGAACTTCGACAACCCGCAAGTGATGAAAGCCGTGTTGTCGGTGATGCGTTACTGGCTCGACATGGGCATCGACGGCCTGCGCCTCGACGCGATTCCGTACCTGATCGAGCGCGACGGCACCAACAACGAAAACCTGCCCGAGACCCACGACGTCCTCAAGCAGATCCGTGCCGAGATCGACGCCAACTATCCCGACCGCATGCTGCTGGCCGAGGCCAATCAGTGGCCGGAAGACACCCAGCTGTATTTCGGTGACACCGACGCTGCTGGCGTCAATGGTGACGAATGCCACATGGCCTTCCACTTCCCGCTGATGCCGCGCATGTACATGGCGCTCGCGCAGGAAGATCGCTTCCCGATTACCGACATTCTCCGGCAGACCCCGGAAATTCCGGCGAATTGCCAGTGGGCAATTTTCCTGCGCAACCACGATGAACTGACCCTGGAAATGGTCACCGACCGTGAGCGCGATTACCTGTGGAACTACTACGCGGCTGACCGTCGCGCGCGGATCAACCTCGGTATCCGTCGTCGTCTCGCACCGTTGATGGAACGCGATCGTCGCCGCATCGAACTGCTCAACAGTCTGCTGCTGTCGATGCCCGGCACGCCGACGCTGTACTACGGCGACGAAATCGGTATGGGCGACAACATCTACCTCGGCGATCGCGATGGCGTGCGTACACCGATGCAGTGGTCGATCGACCGCAACGGCGGTTTCTCCCGCGCCGATCCGGCCAGTCTGGTACTGCCGCCGATCATGGACCCGCAGTATGGCTATCAGTCGGTCAACGTCGAAACCCAGTCCGGCGATCCGCACTCGCTGTTGAACTGGACGCGCCGTCTGCTGGCCGTGCGCAAGCAATCGAAAGCGTTCGGCCGTGGCACGTTGAAAATGCTCTCGCCGGCCAACCGTCGCGTGCTGGCTTATACCCGCGAATACACCGATGCCGACGGCAAGCACGAAATCATTCTGTGCGTGGCCAACGTCTCGCGCAGTGCGCAAGCGGTCGAGCTAGACCTGTCGGCGTATGTCGGCATGGTGCCGGTGGAAATGCTCGGTGGTAACGCGTTCCCGCCGATCGGTCAGTTGAATTTCCTCCTGACCCTGGCGCCGTACGGTTTCTATTGGTTTGCACTGGCGGCAGAAAACCAGATGCCGAGCTGGCACGTCGAACCGGCGCAGAGCCTGCCGGATTTCACCACGCTGGTGCTGAAAAAACGCATGGAAGAACTGCTCGAAGTGCCATCGCGGACGACGCTGGAGCAAAGCATCCTGCCGAGCTGGCTGCAGAACCGTCGCTGGTTTGCCGGCAAGGATGCGGCGATCGAGAAGGTCAATCTGGCTTACGGCGTGCGTTTCGGTGATGCCCAGCATCCGGTGCTGCTCAGCGAAATCGAAGTCACCAGTGGCGGCCAGACCAACCGTTATCAGCTGCCGTTCGGCTTCATTGGCGAAGACCATGTCGGCCCGCCATTGCCGCAGCAATTGGCGCTTTCGCGTGTACGCCGTGTGCGTCAGGTCGGCCTGATCACCGATGCGTTCACCTTGGAAACCTTCGTCCGCGCCGTTCTGCAAGGCATGCAGAACAACACCGTACTGGAGTCGATCGAAGGCGAAATCCGCTTCGAACAGACAGATCATCTGGAAAAACTCGGCCTCGGCGCCGAGTCGGATGTGCGCTACCTGTCGGCCGAGCAATCGAACAGTTCAGTGGTAATCGGCAACAGTCTGGTGCTTAAGCTGATACGCAAAGTCGCTTCTGGCGTACACCCGGAACTGGAGATGAGCGCTTACCTGACCGAGGCCGGGTTTGCCAATATCTCTCCACTGCTTGGTTCGGTGATTCGCCGCGACGCGCAAGGCGAAGACAACTTGCTGATGATCGCCCAAGGCTATCTGAGCAATCAGGGCGACGCATGGGAATGGACGCAGAACAACCTCGAACGGGCGCTGCGCGATGAACTGGCCGACGCCATGTCCGAGCAGGAGCAGCATTACAACGCCCTCGGCGAGCTGAGAGACTTCGCCGGCATGCTTGGTCAGCGTCTGGGCGAGATGCATCAGGTGCTCGCTGCGCCAACCGACAATGCCGACTTCGCGCCGCAAGTGTCGTCGAGCAAGGACATGTCCGCGACGGGCAAGGATGTCACCGCCCAGGTCGAACACGCCTTGAAACTGCTCAAACAGCATCAAGGCGAGTTGAATGCGGCGGATCAGAAACTGGTCAAGCGTCTGCTCGACGAGAAGAAAACCATTCTTGCCCATGTGCAGGATCTGGCGAAGAAAGCCACCGGCGGCTTGCGCATTCGGGTGCATGGCGACTTGCATTTGGGCCAGGTGCTGGTGATCAAGGGCGACGCCTACTTGATCGACTTCGAGGGCGAACCGGCGCGGCCATTGAGCGAGCGTCGCGGTAAACACAGCCCGTACAAGGACGTCAGCGGCGTACTGCGTTCGTTCGATTACGCAGCGGCGATGACCATCAATGTGCATAACGTTGATAACAGCGTCGAAGCCGAAGCGGCGCGCAAACGGGTCGCCGAGCGTTATCTGCGTGAGGCACGCGAGGCATTTGTCCAGGCATACCGCGAGGCAGCAGCTAGTCTTGAGCATGCCTGGCAGGATCCCGAGGGTGCCGACGCCGCGCTGGCGTTGTTCGGCCTGGAAAAAGCCGCTTATGAAGTGGCTTACGAGGCAGAAAACCGCCCAACGTGGCTGCCCGTGCCATTGCACGGCTTGTATGGATTATTGACAGGGCTTAAACCCTTTTCCGATCTTGGTGGAGAGTAGTCATGAGTTTCTCGAACAAGGAACAGGGTGTGGTAAAGGAAGCATTGTTACCCTCGGCGCGCGACATCGATGCTTTGGTGCGCGCTGAACATCAGGACCCGTTTTCCATTCTCGGCCCGCACGGCGATGGCGCCGGCGGGCAGTTCATCCGCGCCTATTTGCCAGGTGCGCTGAGTGTGGCAGTGCTGGACAAGGACAGCGGCGAAGAGCTTGGCCCGCTGGAGATGACCGAAACGCCGGGGCTATTTGTCGGCCATTTCGATCAGGCGCGACCGTATCTGTTGCGCACACGCTGGGCCGGTGGCGAGCAGGTTGCCGAAGACCCTTACAGCTTCGGCCAGTTGCTCGGCGAGATGGATTTGTACCTGTTCGCCGAGGGTAACCACCGCGACCTCAGCGCCTGCCTCGGTGCGCAGCTGAAGACCGTTGATGGCGTGGACGGTGTGCGCTTTGCCGTGTGGGCACCGAATGCCCGCCGTGTATCGGTGGTCGGCGATTTCAACGTCTGGGACGGGCGTCGCCATCCCATGCGGCTGCGTCATCCGTCCGGTGTATGGGAACTGTTCATCCCGCGCCTGCAAGCGGGGGAGTTGTACAAGTACGAAATTCTTGGTGCCCACGGCATTCTGCCGCTCAAGGCCGACCCGATGGCACTGGCCACCAGCCTGCCGCCGGACACCGCTTCGAAAGTTGCCTCGCCCCTGCAGATCGACTGGCAGGATCACGACTGGATGAATTCCCGTCAGGATCGCCAGCAGCGCTCCAAACCTCTGTCGATCTACGAGTTGCACGCCGGTTCCTGGCAGTGCGAGCTGGATGATCTCGGCGAGGTCGCGCGCCAGTACACCTGGCCGGAACTGGCCGAGCGCCTGATTCCTTATGTCAAAGAGCTGGGTTTCACGCACATCGAACTGATGCCGATCATGGAGCACCCGTTCGGCGGTTCCTGGGGCTATCAGTTGCTTTCGCAATTCGCCCCGAGTGCGCGTTATGGCTCGCCGGATCAGTTCGCCGAGTTCGTCAACGCCTGTCACCAGGCCGACATCGGGGTGATTCTTGATTGGGTGCCGGCGCATTTCCCCACCGATACCCACGGCCTGGCCCAGTTCGACGGCACCGCGCTGTACGAGTACGGCAACCCGCTGGAAGGCTTCCATCAGGATTGGGACACGCTGATCTACAACCTTGGTCGCACCGAAGTGCACGGTTACATGCTGGCCTCGGCGCTGCACTGGCTGAAACACTTCCATATCGACGGCCTGCGTGTCGATGCGGTGGCTTCGATGCTGTACCGCGACTATTCGCGCAAGGCGGGCGAATGGGTGCCGAATCGCCACGGCGGTCGGGAGAACCTGGAGGCCATCGACTTCCTGCGGCATTTGAACGACGTGGTTGAGCTGGAAGCGCCGGGTGCGCTGGTGATTGCCGAAGAGTCCACCGCCTGGCCCGGCGTCAGTCAGAGCACCCAGCAGGGCGGTCTCGGGTTTGCCTACAAATGGAACATGGGCTGGATGCACGATTCGCTGCATTACATCCAGCAGGATCCGGTGTACCGCGCCCATCACCACAACGAGTTGAGCTTTGGTCTGGTCTACGCTTGGTCGGAACGATTCATCCTGCCGATTTCCCACGACGAAGTGGTGCACGGCAAGCACTCGTTGATCGACAAGATGCCTGGCGATCGCTGGCAGAAGTTTGCCAATCTGCGCGCCTATCTGAGCTTCATGTGGACGCATCCGGGCAAAAAGCTTTTGTTCATGGGCTGCGAGTTCGGCCAATGGCGCGAGTGGAACCACGATCAGCAGCTGGACTGGTACCTGCTGCAGTATTCCGAGCACAAGGGCGTGCAGAAACTGGTTGGCGATCTCAACCGGCTGTATCGCGAAGAGCCGGCGCTGCACGACCAGGACGATGCGCCGCAGGGCTTCCAGTGGTTGATTGGCGACGATGCGATCAACAGCGTTTACGCGTGGTTGCGCTGGAGCAAGGATGGCTCGCCAGTGCTGGTGGTTGCCAACTTCACCCCGGTACCGCGCCAGGCGTATCGGGTCGGCGTGCCGTTTGCCGGGCGCTGGACCGAGCTGTTCAACAGTGACGCCGACATTTATGCCGGCTCCAACTATGGCAATGGCGGCGGAGCGTTGACCGAAGAAGTGCCAAGCCATGGTCAGTCGTTGTCGCTGGAACTGAACCTGCCACCATTGGCGGTGTTGATTCTCAAGCCGCAGGGCTGATCCAGGTACAGTAAAACTGTGGGAGCGGGCTTGCCCGCGATGAGGCCGTCACATTCAGCATCTTTGTTGACTGACACTCCGCCATCGCTGGCAAGCCAGCTCCCACAGGGTTTTTCACTGATCAGCAGATTACCAACGCATCCGCACTCCAAGGCTGCCGATAATGCCGTTCAGATCATTGTCATCCACATCGCTGCTGTAATCGGCGCTCATGTACAGGCTTACCGCCGGTGTGACCCGCGCCACCAGTCCCAAGCCCAATTCCACTGTTGAAGACTTGCGGCTGCTGCTGATCTTGTCGACCTGATCGAGGGTCACCGTGCTGCCGGTGTACACCGTGTGCCAAAGGTTGGTGCGCACGTAGGGTTCAACAGGCAACCCGTTCAAGTCATAACTGCCTTTCAATCGCGCACCGACACGGCCACTCCACGCGGTCAGGTCGGTCGACGAGGCGTTGCCCGAGCCTGCATAAGGCGCGTCGAGGCTGATGCGCTGGTTGATCAGTTGCGCCTGTGGTTCGACCACCCAGTTGTCACTCAAGCCGATCGGATAACCGCCTTCAACGGAAAAGGTCATCGCGTTGCCTTCGGTGGCTTGCCGATTGCCTTGTGGGCTCCGACTGAAACCGCTGACCCGACCGCCACTGGCCGACAGGTCGACGTGCCAGCCCTGCGCACCGACCAGGCTGTAATAGGCGCCAAGGCTCTGGCCTTGCAGGTTGAGGCTGTCAGTGTTGCGGTCGGCGAGGGCGCGTCGGGTCAGCGCACCACCGGCATTCATCTGAATCTGATTATCGCCGCCGATCAGACCAAGGGTCTGGGTGGCACCACTGCTGCTTTTCAACGTGACCACCGCCGGGCCTTTGAACTCGCCGCCAGGCATCGCGTAACCGGAGGACAATGCATCCGTCTGCGCGCGCCGGGCGCTTTTGCCGTAGAGCTCGTCCCAGGCAGACGGGGCAAGATCTTCGGTGATCAGGCGCGAACTCTGCTGACTCAATGGCAGCGGTCCGGGCGTTATCACGGTCACTGGCAAGGTCATCACAGGGACATCGGCGCGATACCACGCGCGTTCATCCGCCGAAAATTCCGCATGCGCCTCCATGGACGAGCACAGCAACAGCGAACCTGACACTGTGCAAAAGGTGATTTTCAATTCATGTGGGGTCAGTGAAGTTTTCATGGAGGTCTACCTTGCAAGCGCATGCGTCATCTCGAGTTTGGCGTCTCTCCTACCCCGAACGAGGGGCGACCGAATAGAGCGGGGCGAACCGCGGCTGCTCGATTTCGCGAGTGCCGGAAGGTCAGCCCCAGTAGTGATTCCGGGGGTAGTAAGGTAGAGATAAGAAGAGCGATGCTCGCGCGTCAAGAAAATGCACGATGAATGGCGCGCTTAAATCAGCAATCGCAAGCGTTTGTTTTTCTGCACATAACTAAGTGCTTGTTTGCATGGAAAAACGCTTGCGAAGGGTGCATCTGACGGTTTTTTGCCGCCGACGAAAGGTCCTTCCGAGCGGTAATTGCCGGAACGACCTGTCATTAGATGGCTGTCAAAAATGCAGCTAGAGGTGCACTTCAACCGCCAAGGGAAGATGATCCGACAAATGCGTCCACGGCTTGTTGCCGAGAATCCTTGGATCGTGGCTGCTGGCATTGCGCAGGTAAATCCGGTCCAGGCGCAACAGCGGAAAACGCGCCGGATAGGTTTTCGCCGGGCGCCCATGATGACGTTCAAAAGCTTCGTGCAAATAGTCGCGACGGGCGAGGGCGGCGTTGCCCTGCAACTGCCAGTCATTGAAATCACCGGCAATGATCACCGGCGCATCGTCGGGCAGTGATTCAAGCAACTGGCAAAGCAGCTGCAACTGCAATTGCCGATGGCTCTCCAGCAGACTCAAATGCACACAGATCGCGTGCACCTCGGCATGCCCGGGCACATCAAGAATGCAGTGCAACAGCCCGCGACGTTCAGGCCCGGTGATCGACACGTCGAGGTTGCGGTATTCGCGGATCGGGTATTTCGACAGCAGCGCGTTGCCGTGGTGGCCGTCGGGGTAAACGGCGTTGCGGCCGTAGGCAAAATCGCTCCACATACTGTCGGCGAGGAATTCGTATTGCGAGGTCTGCGGCCAGTCGTTGTAGCGACTCGAATGGCGTTCGTGTTCACCCACCACTTCCTGCAGAAACACCAGATCGGCCGAAGTACTGCGCATCGCTTCGCGCAGCTCCGGGAGAACGAACCGCCGATTCAGCGCGGTGAAGCCCTTGTGGGTGTTGACCGTGAGTACCCGCAGGCGATGAATGACTGGCGCGTCGACCACTTGACGCTTGGGATCGCTGGACACGTTCACTCCTCTGATTTGGGCCATGCCTGTTCATGCGACTGGTTTGAGGGGGTGGCAGTTCCTTACAGAAATGTTTGATCGTACACAGGACTCTGTGGGAGCTGGCTTGCCAGCGATGGGGCCAAATCAGCAGTATCTCTACTGCCTGATACACCGCTATCGCTGGCAAGCCAGCTCCCACAGGATTTCACGGTGTCAGAGGGATCTGTGGTGCTTAGACAAAGACGATTTCATACGGCAAGCGCATCCGCTCCAGCAGCACCGGGGGCAGCAGCGGGGCGATGCCGATGGCCGGTTCGCCCTTGAGCTGGCTGGCGTAAGCGTGGGTCGCGTGGCTCTTGCGCGCTACGGTCCAGGTGTCGAGACGCAGCTTGCGCGCGCGTTCCCAGGGAATCATGCGCTGCTCGCGCTCCGGCCAGTGCCAGGCCCACACCGGCACATCGTGATAGGTCGCCCCGGCCTTTTGCGCCGCGTCGAAACTGGCGCGGCCGACCACTTCATGATCCGGCGGGCCATCCTTGCGCCAGGTACTGAACACTACGTCGCCCGGTCGCAGATAACGGCCGATGAACTCGGTGAGCTGGCTTTGCTGATCACTCAGTGCGTTGTCGGTAAAGCCGCCGCGCACCCACTTCAGGCTGTGCATGGGCAGGCCGAGGCGGCGCAGGGCTTCGACGCTTTCCTGCGGGCGGAATACACTCAGGCGTTGTTCCGACCATTGCCGCGAGCCGGGGTGGCTGGCGCTGCCGTCGGTAATCGAGAGCAATTGCAGGGGATGGCCAAGGCTGGAGAGCAATTGCAGCAAACCGCCACAAGTGACCACTTCATCGCCCGGATGCGGGGCGATGACCACGGCGCGGGCGCCGGCGGGAACCAGGCTGTGGGTGTTGATGACGGGAATATTGTCGAGTTGCGGCGCGCTGTTCCAGATCTGTGCTGGCAGGCCGTGTTCGTTGATCAATGACGATTTCATGAGTGCGACGTCCTTGTGGTATCTCGCCCTCAGTCGTGAACAGCCAACGCTGATCGCGGCCCGTGAAGGCAAATGAATAGCAACGGTGCAGTGCTCCAACCCTTGGATTACTGCGAAGCAGAGTATTGCTCAAGACAGCCGATTCGTCGCGTCACAGATCAATCTGATCCGTATTTTTTTATTCCAGCTGTGCCAGATTGCGCAGAAAGTCACCGAATCCGCCCTTGGCCCGACTGTCGAGACGGGCGCTGGTGTGCACTTGCGGGCGATGACTCCAGGCGATATTCGCACCGCTGCGCTCCAGCGCACGCACCAGTTGCACGTCCTCGTCACAGGTCAGCGGTTTGAAACCGCCGGCCAGGCGATAAGCCTCGGCGCTGACACCGAGATTGGCGCCGTGAATGTGCCGATGGCCATCGCGGGCCTGATAATGGCGGTGATAGCGAATCTGCGCCGCTTCATCGATCGATTCGTGCCAGTGCTCGACGGTCACCGTGCCGCACACTGCGTCCGCCTCCAGTCCCAGTTGCGCCGCCAGCCAGTCATCGGCGACGCGGCTGTCGGCGTCGGTGCAGGCGATCCAGCGGGCACCGCGCTCGAGCAGCAGTCGCGCACCGGCGGCTCGGGCTTCGCCGACGTTGCGTGCGTCGATCTGCAGGCTCAGCACCGGATAAGCGCTGACGATCTGCGCCGAGGCGTCGCTGCAACTGTCGAGCACCACCAGGATTTCCACCGGCTCGCCGCCCAGTTGTGCATGCTGGCTGGCCCGCAGGGCGGCGCGCAGGCATTCATCGAGCAGCGCTTCTTCGTTGTGTGCAGGAATCACGATACCGATCAACGCAAGCCCTCCAGTGCCGCCACCGAGCGTGGCTCGCGGCTCCACAGTTCGAGAATGAAATCCGCTTCCTGATGCAGCACCAGACGCGGCAAAGCCAATTGATCGTGGATCTGATCGTGGACCTGACGTGCATTCAACGGGCAGCCCTCGATCGGCGGGCGCCAGTGGCAGGCCAGCAATTGTCCGTCGGCCGTCAGTGACTCACTGATCCGGCGGATCATTTCTGTCAGATCTTTTTCGTCGAGGTAGTAGCCGATTTCGCTGAATACAATCAGGTCGAATTTTTCCTCCGGCCAGTCAGCCGGGAGGCGTCCCTGACGGACTTCGGCATGCTCGAACACGCTCAAGCGCGTACGCGCCAGCTTCACTGCCGCGCTCGCCGTGTCGCAGCACAACAGGCGGTCGCAGCGCGGAGCCAGTTCTGCACTCAGTTCGCCGTTGGCGCAACCCGGTTCGAACACCGACCTGTAGCGCGGACGCGGCAGGGCGGCGAGGGTGATCGCGCGTTTGCGCTGCTCGTACCAGCGCTGGCGGAACGCCCATGGATCGTCGTTGCCAGCGAACAGGCCGTCGAAATAGCGGTCATCGACGCTCACAGGAACACCACTTCAAAAGGTTGCAGCAAACGATCAAGCACATAGGGAGCGAGCACCGGCCCGAGCCCGACGTCGCGGTCGCCTTCCAGCTGGCTGGCGAACGCGTGGGCCGCGTGGCGTTTGCGCGCGATGTGCGTGGGTGACAGAAGAATCTTGCGCGCGCGTTCCCATGGCACCGAGGCGTCTTCCGGGGTTGCCCAGTGCCAGGTCCAGACCGGAAGTTCATGGCAGGTCGCACCGACGCGTCGCGCCGCCTCGACACTGGCGCGGCCGACGGCCTCATGATCGCTGTGGCCGTCCTGGCGCCAGGTAGTGAAAACCACATCATTGGCGTGCAGATAACCGGCGATGAATTCGCTCAACCCGGTTTCCTGAGCCGCCACTTGGGTGTCGGTAAACCCGCCGCGCAGCCATTTCAGGCTGTGCATCGGCAAGCCGAGGCGGCGCAGAGCTTCGGCGGATTCCTGCGGTCGCACCACGCTCAAGCGTTCGACCGTCCAGCGTTGCGAGCCGGGGTGACTGGCGCTGCCATCGGTAACCGAGATCAATTGCAACGGCCGTCCGGCTGCCGCCAGCAACTGCATGATGCCGCCGCAACCGAGCACTTCGTCATCCGGATGCGGCGCGATGATCACCGCCCGCGAACCCAGCGGTACCAGGTCAAGAACGTCGATGGCGGGCAGTTCGGCCAGACGCCGCGAACCCTGCCATTGCTGCAGTGAAGTGCCCTGGCCGACGATCGGGTTGTCCTTCATAACGCCCAGACCTCGCAGGATTGACCGGCAATCCGCTGGCCCAGCGCAGCAAGGTCGCGCTCGGCGTGACTCTGGCGCAGAAACACCGGCAAGTCGGCACTCAGTCGCGCAAAATGCCGATCCTGACAAAACGGCCCGGCACCCAGCGCCCGCCCGACTTCACGCATGACCTGTTCGGCAGACTGTTCGACCACCGCGCGGGCGCGACGGGCCAGCAGTTCAGCGTCAGCCTCAGGCTGCGCATCGATTTGCAACGCGCTGAAGCGCAACACGTCGGCCGCTGCTTGCAGTGCTGTGTCAGTCGCACCGAGATGGGCGAGGGCGTGCGGTTCATCGCGTTGCGCGCAATGCTGACGCAGCCCTTCGGCAATCCGCCGTGAAGCGCCGTACCAGCAAGCCGCGATACCGATCCCGCCCTGCCAGAACCCCGGCCGTTGCAGGTAATCACCGGGGTTGCCAATGGCCTGCGCTTCGGCGTTTTCAAACAGCACTTCGACGCTGCCGGTGGCCGCCATGCCCACGGCTTGCCAGCCCTGATCGGTGATGGTCACGCCAGGTTGATCGAGTGCGACTGCAACCAATTGCTGCTGATCATCAGCGTCCCACGCAGTGAGCAAGGCGTGGCTGAGCACCGCAGCGCCAGAGCACCAGGCCTTGCGCCCGTTCAGCATCACCATATGCCCGGACGGCGTGACTTTCACCCGTGCCTGCGGCGGTTCGGCGGCCCACATGCCCCACGTGCTGCCTGGGGTTGGCGTACCGCCCAATTGCTCGATGATCGCCAGCGCATCCGTGTGGCCTTCATAGAGTTTGCACAGCCCAAGATCGTGTCCGCCCACCTCCGATAGACGCTGGAAGCGCTCCAGCGTGTGACCGCTGCCGGGCAACGGCAAGCGGTCAAGGCCGGCCTCTACCATTGCTCGCAGGCAACGGCCGAGGGCATTGGTGTCGGCGTAATCTGGCGGACGGCGGGCCAGATAATGTTGAAAGTCCATATCAATCTTCTTCGTCACGTTGCAGTTCGAACAACAGCAACGAACGCCCGGTCACCGAATACTCGTGGCCGAATTCGAAGCGTTCCTGGCCGCGAATCGACGGCTGATTGGTATCGATCATGCAAGTCCAGAAGCCACCATCCGGCACTTCCGGCAGGGTGAAGTTGACGATGTCGTGGTGGGCGTTGACCACCAGCAGCAGCGTCGCGTCGGCGCCTTTGCGACGGATGCCGGTTTCCTGCGCGCGACCGTCGAGCAGCATGCCGAGGCAGCGATTGTGCGCATCGTGCCAGTGCTCGGTGGTCATTTCGGTGGCGTCTGGTGCCAGCCAGGTCACGTCCTTGACGCCGATATCTTCGTTGTACTCGCCGACCAGGAAGCGTCCACGACGCAGGATCGGATAAGTCAGGCGCAGCTTGATCAGGCGTTTGACGAACTTGAGCAGGGCCTTGCCGTCCTCGCTCAGGTCCCAGTTGACCCAGCCAATCTCACTGTCCTGGCAATAGGCATTGTTATTGCCGTCCTGCGTGCGGGCGAACTCGTCACCGGCGACGATCATCGGCGTACCTTGGGCCAGCAGCAGGGTGGCGAAGAAATTGCGCATCTGCCGGTGGCGCAGAGCGTTGATTTCCGGATCGTCGGTCGGGCCTTCGACGCCGTGGTTCCACGACAGGTTGTTGTTGCTGCCGTCCTGATTGTTTTCGTCGTTGGCTTCGTTGTGCTTGTCGTTGTACGAGACCAGATCGTTGAGGGTGAAACCGTCGTGCGCGGTGATGAAGTTCACCGACGAATACGGCCGGCGCCCACGCTGGTTGAACATCTCCCCGGAAGCGGTCATGCGGCTGGCGAAATCGGCGAGCTGGGCGTCGTCACCTTTCCAGAACGCACGCACGGTGTCGCGGAACTTGTCGTTCCACTCAACCCAGCCCGGCGGAAAGTTGCCGACCTGATAACCGCCGGGGCCGCAGTCCCAGGGTTCGGCGATCATTTTCACCTGACGCAGCACCGGGTCCTGACGGCAGGCGACGAGGAAGCTGTGGCGCTCGTCGAAACCATCGTGGTAACGGCCAAGAATGGTTGCCAGGTCGAAACGGAAACCGTCGACGTGCATCTCGCTGGCCCAGTAGCGCAGGGAGTCAGTGACCATTTGCAGCACGCATGGGTGACTCAGGTCCAGGGTGTTACCGGTGCCGGAGTCGTTGATGTAGTAGCGCTTGTCGTCGGGCATCAAGCGGTAGTAGGAGGCGTTGTCGATACCGCGCATCGACAGGGTCGGACCTTGCTCGTTACCTTCGGCGGTGTGGTTGTAGACCACGTCGAGAATGACTTCGAGATTGGCATCGTGCAGGTGCGCGACCATTTCCTTGAATTCGGCAATCTTGCCGCTGGCCAGATAACGCGGGTCCGGGGCGAAGAACGCGATGCTGTTATAGCCCCAATAGTTGGTCATGCCCTTTTGCAGCAGATGCTGATCGTTGACGAAGGCGTGAATCGGCAGCAGTTCGACAGACGAAACACCGAGCTTGCGAATGTGCTCAAGCACGTCGTCGACCATCAAGCCGCCAAAGGTGCCGCGCAGGTTTTCCGGCACCGAAGGATGACGCATGCTGATGCCGCGCACGTGGGTTTCGTAAATGATGGTCTTGTCCCACGGCACGCTGACGCGATGGTCATTGCCCCAGGTGTGGGCCGGGTCGATGACCTTGCACTTGGGCACGAATGGCGCGCTGTCACGCTCGTCGAAACTGAGGTCGGCGTCGGGGTGGCCGATGGTGTAGCCGAACAGCGCCTCCGACCATTTCAGCTCGCCGACCAATTGTTTGGCGTAAGGGTCGATCAGCAGTTTGTTGTGGTTGAAACGGTGACCATTGGCCGGGTCATAAGGACCATAAACGCGGTAGCCGTAGATCAAGCCAGGATGCGCATCCGGCAGGTAGCCGTGGTAGATCTCATCGGTGTATTCCGGCAGCTCGATGCGTTCGAGTTCGACTTCGCCGGCATCGTCGAAAATGCACAGCTCGACCTTGGTGGCGTTGGCGGAAAACAGAGCAAAGTTCACCCCCAGACCATCCCAGGTCGCACCCAGCGGGAAGGGCAGGCCTTCACGGATTCTCGACGGCTCGGCGTGCGCAGCGGGTTCGGCTTTCTTTGGACGGGTCATGATTGCTCCTGCAAAAAAACGGGACAGTTCAGGCAATGAGATTTCCTTGTGGGAGCGAGCCTGCTCGCGAAAGCGTCGGTACATTCGACGTTTTCACCAACTGACCTAGCGCTTTCGCGAGCAGGCTCGCTCCCACAGGGTGGTGTGTTTTGCCCCAAGAAGGGCTTTCTTCGGGGCGCAAGAACCCCTTGTGGCGAGCACGCTCGCCACACAGTCATTCAGTTCAAAAATGGATCGGGTCAGTTCGCCGGAGGCTTCTTCGCGGCTCGCGGCTTTTTCTCGGCAGCCTTTTCGCCCGGCGGGACTACTTTGGCCGTGGCCGCAGGCTTGGCTTTCGCCGCTGGTTTGGCTTTGGCGGCTGCCGGTGTCTTGCCGTCGGTGCTTTTCGCTGTTGCCGCTGTAGTCTTGCCAGCCACTTTGCTGCCAGCCGCTTTTGGTGGCTTCTTGGGTGCCAGCGCTTCGGCCTCGGCCAGCTTGCGCGCCATTTCCCAATGACGTTCTTCGTGGCCTTCAGGTTTCCCTTCCGACTCCCAGATCTGATAGGCGAATTCGCGAATGCGTTTATCGTCGGTGCTCATCGCAATGCTCCTGAACTGAACTCATGCTTGTGTTAAGTGTTGGATAAAGAGATTGACCGGGACATCCCCCAGCGCTTCGCTGACATTCAGCTCCCTGTTTTGTGTGACTACGCTGCTTGCAAAAAGTCCCTTCAGGTTTGCATCCGAAGCGGCAGACGGTAAAACCACCCGCGTATCGCCCCAGCGCAGCGCATCGACCTGCGGGATGGCACTGTTTTCCAGCAACGTTGCGCAACGCACCGGCACTACGACAATGGCCCGCACGCCTTCGTGTTCACGCGCGAATGCCAAGACGTTGTGCGCCTGACTGCCCAGTACTTCCAATGGCTGGTAATCGCCACGGCGGAACAGCTCGCCGTGTTCCTTGCGCAGGTTCAACACCTCACTGATCAGCGCCTGTTTGATGCGCCCGTCACGCCAGTCCTTAAGCAGCTCGGTACCCGGCACGGATGCCTGCAACGCTTGCTCGCGTGCGGCGTAATCCACCGGGCGGCGGTTGTCCGGGTCTACCAGACTGAAGTCCCAGTACTCGTTGCCCTGGTACAGATCCGGCACACCCGGCACGGTCATGCGCAGCAAGGTTTGCGCCAGCCCGTTGAGCGCGCCGGCAGCGGCGATGCTGTTGACGGTCTTGCTCAGCGCCGCACGCAGCAACTCGCCTTCTTCACCGGTCAGCAGCTTCTCCGTGAAAGCCTGGGCCGCGTTTTCATAGGCTTCATTCGGCGCGCTCCAGCTGCTTTGCAGCTTGGCTTCGCGCAGGGCTTTCTGTTGCCACTGCCAGATGCGCTTGGCGTAATCGGCGAAACCGGCCTTGTCGTCGTCCTGCAGGTCCAGCGGCCAACTGCCGAGCAATGCCTGATAGAGGATCAGTTCGTCGCCAGCGGAAGGCGCGTCATCTTCGATGCGCACGGGGCGGGCGAGGGCGCGCCACAGTTCGACCTGATCGGCGTACCAATGGCTGCGCTCACTGAGTACGGCCAGCCGGGCGCGAGTGTCTTCACCGCGCTTGTGATCGTGGGTGGCAGTCGCCAGAAGGTTGTCGGGAAACTCCGTCATGCGCTGTTGATTGACTTCGTGGAACTCGCTGACCGGCGCACTGAATTGCTCGGTGTTGTAACCGACATCGTTGCGCGACAACAGCACCGCCGAGCGATACAGCGCAGTATCTTCCACGGCTTTGGCAGCTGCGGGCGAGGTCAGTTGCTGGAACCGCACGCAGGCATGCTTGAGGATCTTGCGCGAGCGCCCCCGTGGCTTGCGGCGCCATGGCGTGCCGCCAAGCCAGCTGGCGACCGAGTCGAGCACTGGCCAGTCAGCTTCGCTGAGGGTCTGCCGCGCACCGTCCATGGCGTGCAGGAAAATCGCTTCGTCCTGCTCGGAACGGCCCATCGCGCTGATGTAGGTGCGATAAACCGGGAAGTGCACGATCAACGCATGCAGCACGCGGCGAATCGCGCCCAGGGTCAGGTCGCGGGTCATCAAGTCATCACGTGCTACCTGATGCAGCGCCTGGGCAACACTTTCGAAGTCGCTGGCCAGCGAACCATTGAGGATTTGCTGACGGGCCAGTTGCGCTTCTTCCATGAACGCTGCCGGGCGCTCGGTGCGGCGCTGCCAGAGTTCGCCGAGGACATGTTCGCCGTCCGGGTCGTGTTGCAGCAGCGACAGCTGATTCATGAACTCGTAACCGGTGGTGCCGTCGACGCTCCAGTCGCGGCGCAGGGTTTCGCCCTCGCCGAGGATCTTCTCGACATAGATCGGCAGATGACGTCCCGGTGCCAAGTGATCCAGACGCCGACGCAACTTGCGGCAGTAGCCACGCGGGTCGGCGAGGCCGTCGATGTGGTCGATGCGCAGGCCGTCGACCAGACCTTCTTCAACCAATTGGAAGATCTTGCCGTGGGTTGCTTCGAACACTGCCGGGCGCTCCACGCGCAGACCGCCAAGCTCGTTGATGTCGAAGAAGCGCCGCCAGTTGATGTCGTCCGCCGCCGTGCGCCAACTGGCCAGGCGATAGCTTTGCCGCTCGAGCAACTCGTGGAGCTTGTGGAAGCCCTCGTCAGTGGTGGAATCGTATTGGGCGACATTGCTTTCGATGGTGGCCAGAACACGCGGATCGCTTGCCAGCTCTCGCAACTCCTGCTTCAGCGGGATCGCCAGCGAGTGAGCATCGGTCTGGTAACTGAGCGTACTGAAGCGATCTGCCAGCGATTTCAGCGTGTCGTCGGACTTGAGCAGCTCGCCATAGTTGTTCGGGCAGATCGGGAAGTGGTGGTCGTAATGCTCGACGTAAAAAGTCCCGGTCTGCGCGTTGAATTTGAGCTTGAGTGTGCCTTCCTGCAACGCCACCCCGTAGTCACTGCCAAGAAACGGCAGCAGCAATTGGCCTTCCATCAACGGGTCCGGCGAGTGCCACTGAATGTCGAAGAATTCGCCGTACGGACTCAGGCGTCCCCATTCCAGCAGGTCGAGCCACCACGGGTTGTCATTGCCGCCCACGGCCATGTGGTTGGACACGATGTCGAGAATCAGCCCCATGTTGTGTTCACGCAGGGTGCTGACCAGTTGGCGCAATGCCGGCTCGCCGCCCAGCTCAGGGTTGACCTGGGTCGGGTCGACCACGTCGTAGCCATGCATGGAACCGGCGCGCGCCGCCAGCAGGGGCGAGGCGTAGATATGGCTGATGCCGAGCCGGGCAAAGTACGGCACCAGTGGCACCGCTTGTTCGAGGGTAAAACCTTTATGAAATTGCAGGCGCAACGTGGCGCGCAGTGGCTGGATTTGCTGTTGATTCATTGGTCACGCTCAGAGGCTTGAAGGCGCGCGCAGGCCAGCAGTTCCAGGCGGCGGGCGGCATCGGGGCCGTCCAGCAACGCTTCGCTGGGACCGGGCAAACGTCGCGACCAGTTCGGATGTGAATCGGTGGTGCCAGGCAGATTCGGCTGTTCATCGATACCCAGGGCATCTTCCAGCGGCAGCAGCACCAGCGGCGCGCGGGTGTGGCCGAGGAAACGCACACTAGCATCGACCACTTGATCGGCTTCGTGGGACTCTTCGCGGAAGTTCTGTGGATCCTGACGCAGCGCATCGCGCAGGCCTTCGCGTTCACGCTCGCGATGCCGGCGCCAGTCGATTTCGCCGTTGGCATCGACCAGACCGAGGCGCGCGTTCCAGTCGATATCGCGGCCATGCCACCAGCCATTGAGTGTCGGCAGGTCATGGGTGCTGGTGGTGGCGAGCGCGTCATCCGGCCAGTCGAGAATCGGTTTGAAGCGGGTATTGTCCTGTTCGAACAACAGCACGCGCATGCCGAGAATCGAGCGCGCGGCGAGTTTTTCCCGCAGGCCTTCCGGCACGGTGCCGAGGTCTTCGCCGAGCACGATGGCTTGATGCCGATGCGACTCGAGGGCCAGCAGACGCAGCATGTCGTCGAACGGATAATACAGATAGGCGCCATCGGCCGGGGCGGCGCCGTTGGGAATCACCCACAGGCGTTGCAGGCCCATGACATGG
Source organism: Pseudomonas sp. LW8 (assembly GCF_041956865.1). NCBI lineage: Bacteria > Pseudomonadati > Pseudomonadota > Gammaproteobacteria > Pseudomonadales > Pseudomonadaceae > Pseudomonas > Pseudomonas sp. LW8. Next base: position 2,750,777 of record NZ_CP168138.1, read on the forward strand.
TCGATGCGCAGGCCTCCGGCGTGGGCGAAGTTGGCGCGCAGCATCTCGATGAAGGCACGGAAACCGTTGCGGATCAGCCCTTCCGGCGAGAACGCGGAAATGCCCCAACCCTGGCCGCTGCGGTTCAGGATGTCCGGCGGCGCGCCGACGGTCAGCGAGGCGAGCAATTCATCCTGAAAACTCCAGGCCTGACTGCCGGCACCGTCAGCACCGACGGCGAGGTCGGCGATCAGGCCAATGCCCATGCCGGCACTGCGCGCGGCAGATTGCACGCGCTCGAGGCAGCGATGGATCAGCCATTGGCAGAAGGCGAAATAACCGATGCGCTCGGCATATTCTTCGGCAAAAGCGCCCAGCGCCGCGCCGCGCGGGTCGTGCCAGTGCTCCGGCCATTCGCGCCAGTCGAGGCTTTCGCCACGGGCGGCGCGCATTTCCTGAATGGCTTCGAAGCGGCAATGGTTCTCCAGCGCTTCGCCACCGGCATGCCGGAAGCTGGCGAAGTCGGCGTGCAGCGGATGCTCGCCAGCGACGAAACCGTCATATAAGGCTTGCAGCAGTTTCTGCTTGGCTTGTGCGGCGGCAGGCCAGTCGATCAGCTTGAGATTTTCCAACTGGTCGAACTGCGCGGCCAGGCCACTGGCATCGATTGCGTCACGCAATGCGCGCTCGCCGAGAATGCTGCCCGGCGCTGCGTACAGTGAATTGAGAAACAAGCGGCTGGACGGCGAATAGGGGCTATAGCGGCCATTATCGGAACTGAACATCGCGTGCATCGGGCTGATCGCCAGTGCATCGGCGCCACGTTCACCCGCTACACGAACCAATTCCTCCAGCGCCTGGGTGTCGCCAAAACCACCGTCACCCGGACGGCGCAGCGAATACAATTGGGCGCTCAGACCCCAGGCGCGCGGGATCGGGCTATCGACCGCATCGCCAACGCTGAAACAACGCTCAGGCGCCACAGCGAGAGTGAAATACTGATCGCCGATGTGCACTTGCTGGTAACCGACCGGAATCAAGCCGGGCAACATGGCTTCGTTGTCCAGCTTGAGGTTCATCTGCGAGCCGTCTTCAAGATGAATCTCGCAGGGCGTCTCCGGTGTGAAGTAGCGACTCAGGTCGAGGGCAACACCAACGTCGCAGGTCAGCAGGGGCGGCAGATGGCGGTCTTGCTGGACTTCTTGCAGTTGCAACAGGCTGGCATCGATTTCTTGCGCGGTGCTGGCGGGGTGGCCGAGTCCGATCAGGACATTGCGCAACACAGCGGGAGCGACTTTTTGCTGACGCCCGTTGGCGTCGATCCAGTCGACGGCAAGGCCGGCTCGACTGGCGAGTATTTCCAGTTGCGCATCGCTCATAGGCGCTCTCCATCCAGGGGGTGCAAAAGGGGTGCGGCCGTGAGGCTGACGAGCGCGGTGTACGCCGGCAGTTGGTTCGGGTCCGACAGTTCGATCGCGGCTGGCTGTTGAAACAGCCACTCGGTATCGGTCTGTGCAGGGTTGACCACTGGCGTGTCACTGAGGTTCAGGTCAATTCGCAGCTCACTGCCGTTGCCCAGCCGCCAGCGCGCGCTGACCGCTCCATAGCCGAGCATTTGCGCGCCCAGAGCCTGGGTCCCGGAGAGATGGGGAATGATGTACTGATGGCGCAACTTCAGCAGTTGCCGGTAGAGCTCTTGGGTCTGCTGTTGCAATGGCGTACCGCTGCCGGACAGTCGCGGCTGCGAAGCGTGGAAAGTGCTTTCGGCATTTGGATCAGGGATCTGTTCGCGCTTGTGCGGATCGGTAAAGGCACTGAATGCGGCGAACTCGTTGCGCCGACCTTCACGCACCAGTTCCGCCAGTTCACCGTGATGGCTAGTGAAAAACAGGAACGGTTGCTCGGCGGCAAACTCGTCGCCCATGAACATCAGCGGAATCATCGGCGACAGCAGCAACAACACCGTAGCCGCCTGCACCGCACGCGGGTCGGCAAGCTGATGCAGACGTTCGCCAAACGCGCGGTTGCCGATCTGGTCATGGTTCTGCAGGAACAACACGAAAGCGGTGGAGGGCAGATGTTCGCTCGGCTCGCCGCGAGGTTCGCCATGGCGAGTGATGTGGCCCTGGAACACGAAGCCCTGACTCAGGCAACGCACCAATTGCTCAGTGGGCTGCGCTGCATAGTCAGCGTAATAGGCGTCGGTTTCGCCTGTCAGCAGCACGTGCAACGCGTTATGACCGTCATCGTTCCATTGCGCGTCGTAATCGTTTTCCAGCAGGCTCGACTGGTTCAGCTCGTTTTCGACGGTCAGCCAGACGTGCCGGGTCGGGTCGATCTGCTGGCGAATGCGCCGGGCCAGATCGCTGAGGAAATCCGGGTCTTCAATTGCGTGCACCGCATCCAGACGCAGGCCGTCGAAACGGTATTCGAGCAGCCACATCAGTGCATTCTCAATGAAGAACTCGCGCACTTCCGGGCGGCGGAAATCGATCGCCGCGCCCCAAGGCGTGTGCTTGTCCTCGCGGAAAAAGCCCTTGGCGTAACGATGCAGATAGTTGCCGTCGGGGCCGAAGTGGTTGTAGACCACGTCGAGAATCACCGCCAGGCCATGGCCGTGGGCGCTGTCGATCAGGTGTTTGAGTTGTTCCGGTGTGCCGTAGGAGGCTTGAGGCGCGTAGGGCAGCACCCCGTCGTAGCCCCAGTTGCGATCACCGGGAAATTGCGCCAGCGGCATCAGTTCGATCGCGGTAATGCCCAGCGCCACCAAGCGCGCCAGATGCTGTTCGACTTCGGCAAATCCACCGAGCGCACCGACGTGCAACTCATAAATTACCGCTTCACTCCACGGCCGACCATTCCAGGTCGTGTGCCGCCATTGATAGGCATGGGGGTCGACCACCACGCTGTGGCGGTCAAGGTCACCATCCTGCGCTCTGGAGGCCGGGTCCGGCACCTCCAGTTCGCCATCGATGCAGTAACGGTAGCGACTGCCCGCCGGGCAATTGGCCTTGATTACAAACCAACCGTCACCCTGAGGCAGCATGGGCAACGATTTTCCATCTTCCAGTTCCACACTGACGTAGAACGCGTCAGGCGCCCACAACGCAAATTGCGTGTGCTCGGCATCCAGCATGATCGCGCCGTGGGGCCAGGTTTCTTGGGTCCTTGACGGCATTTTCTGCAACTCCCTGGTTATTTGTGGCTGGCTTTACCCAACGCCTTGGCGACCAGTTGTTCGTAAAGTTCGGCGTACGGTTCAACCGCTTTGCTCCAGTTGAACGGTGCAGCCATGGCCCGGCAACGCATGGCATTGAGCAATTCCGGGAAGGCGAAGACCTTGAACGCGCGGCTCAGGGCTTCCTTGTAGCTATCAACGGTGGACTCATCGAAGAGGAAACCGGTGACGCCGTTTTCAATGGTGTCGGCCAGACCGCCGGTGTTGCGCGCGACCGGCAGCGAGCCGAAACGCTGGGCGTACATCTGGCTCAGGCCGCAAGGCTCGTAGCGCGACGGCATCAAGAGGAAATCGCTGCCGGCGAACATGCGTCGGGCATCGGTTTCGTTGAAGCCGATCCGCACGCCGATCTGGCCTGGGAAACGCAGGGCCAGTTCACGCATGGCTTGCTCTTCCTCCGGCTCGCCGCGACCGATGATCGCGATCTGGCCACCGTTCTGCACGATGAACTCGGACACCGCTTCGGTGAGGTCGAGGCCTTTCTGATAGACCAGGCGCGATACCACGGCGAACAGCGGGCCGGTGGAGTCATTCAGGCCGAACAGCTCACGGACATGGGCGGCGTTGACCGCTTTGCCTTCCCAGTCGCCGATGGCGAACGGAGCAAACAGGTGCGGGTCGGTCGCCGAATCCCAGCTCTCGTCGATGCCGTTCGGGATACCGCTGAGCAGGCCTTGCTGGGTCTTGGCGGCAAGGAAACCGTCGAGGCCGCAGCCGAAGTCCGGGGTGGTGATTTCTTGCGCATACGTCGCGCTGACGGTGGTGATGTGGCTCGAATAGGCCATGCCGGCCTTGAGGAACGACATCTTGCCGTAGAACTCCATGCCTTCCTGTTGCAGGGCATGGGTGGGAATCCCCAGCTCCGGGCAGGAACCGAGGCTGGTCACGCCCTGGTAGGCAAGGTTGTGAATGGTGAACAGCGTTGGCGTGCGCTGCCCGCGCCAGTGCATGTAAGCGGGCGCGAGGCCAGCCGGCCAGTCATGGGCGTGCACCAGATCCGGGCGCCAGTGGATTTGCGCAAGATTGGCGGCGATGTCGGCAGCAGCCAGGCCGAGACGGGCGAAGCGGATATGGTTGTCCGGCCAGTCGCGACCGTTGTTGGCGCCGTAAGGGCCACCCTCTCGCTCGTAGAGCTCAGGGCAGATCAACACGTAGATCACCAGACCATCGGGCATGTCCATACGACCGATCTTGCAAGGTGGCAGCGCGGCGTGGCCACCCAGCTCGCCGATGATGTGAATCGGGTTTTCGCTGTGCACCACTTGCGGATACCCGGGAATCAACACCCGCACGTCATGCAGGTGGGCCATCGCCCGGGGCAGGGCGGCGGAGACATCACCGAGGCCACCGGTCTTGACCAGATCGGCGATCTCAGAGGTCACGAACAACACTTTTTTCTTGTTGGGATTCTGGCTTGCTACCGGAGCAAGCGTCTTTGTGCCGGGTACGTTGATCTGTCGGCTGCCGGGAACACTGATGGTGCTCGATTCTCCAAGCGACTGGTGAGCACGCTCTCCCTGAATATCCAATGCCGCACTGATCATATGTATCTCCCGTGTGTGATCTGATTCTTGTCTCGAACAAGCTGTTTCGTGGCCAAGTCCTGTGGCCGGGCGCAAAGGCGCCACGCATCGGTGAGCAAATGCTGACCCAACACGCGCAAGCAGAATGGGTGGTGAGGCCGTTGCAAGGATTACACCAGTCGCTTTCGCCCAGTTGTTCTGATGACCTGTGGCGTGAAGCAAAAGTTTCGACTTTTTTTCGTCGGTATGACCGAGTGGTTTGGCCACTGAAAAATGAGTCTAGGCCAGATCCTAGAGCGGGTCGGGGCAAATGGGTAAATTGTTCGACAATCGGTTGTGTCGGGATGTAAGCGAGGGTTCAGGAGGGGAAACGCTCCGACGAAGGGCATGTTTTTCGGTCGGAGTGGACCAAAACAGTGACTGGGCAGTCACGGTTTTGTGCTAAGGGATGGGCGAGTTGCACCGTTGTGGTGCGAGCGTATTGCAGAGTGGAATCTGAGATGACCTCTTCGCGAGCAGGCTCGCTCCCACATTGGACCGCGTACAACCTGTGGGAGCGAGCCTGCTCGCGAAGAGGGCGGTTGAAGCAACTCAACTTTAAAGTGATGGACTCAGTTCAACAGACGCACCGGCTCCCCAGCTGCCCAACCCTGAATATCCTCGATCATCTGCCGGAAGAACTGCTCGTAATTCTGCCGACTGACATAGCCCACATGCGGCGTGGCGAGGACATTGTCCAGCGTGCGAAACGGGTGCAGGGCCGGCAACGGCTCTTGCTCGAATACGTCCAGCGCTGCTCCGGCAATGCGCCGTTTCTGTAGCGCCTTGATCAACGCGGTTTCATCGACGATCGGCCCGCGTGCGGTGTTGACCAGCAATGCGGTCGGTTTCATCCAGTCCAGCGCCTGGGCATCGACCAGACCGCGACTGCGTTCGCTGAGCACCAGATGCACGGACAGCACGTCGGCCTGCTCGAACAGTTGCTGCTTGCTGACGTACGTCACGCCGGCCTGTTCAGCGCGTTCGGCGGTGAGGTTTTCGCTCCAGGCGATCACCCGCATGCCGAACACCTGACCGAATTGCGCGACCCGCTGGCCGATGCTGCCCAAACCGAGAATACCCAGCGTCTTGCCGTGCAGATCGCCGCCGAGGCCCTGCTGCCACTGGCCGGCCCGCAGCGCATTGGCTTCCTTCACCAGATCACGGGTGGCCGCCATGATCAGCGCCCAGGTCAGTTCCGGCGCGGCGTGTTTGTAGCTATCGGTGCCGCAGACCTTGATGCCCAGAGCTGCTGCGGCCGGCATGTCCAGCGCGGCATTGCGCATGCCGCCGGTGGCCAGCAACTTCAGATTGGGCAAGCGCCCTAGCAAATCGGCGTCGAAGCGCGTGCGTTCACGCATCACGCAGATCACCTCGTACTTGCCAAGGCGCTCGGCCAGTGTGGCGTTGTCGGCCGGGTAATCATGCACAAAGGTCACTTCACCGATGCTCTCCAGCACGGACCAGTCGACCACGTCGCGGGCCACGTCTTGCCAGTCATCGATCACTGCAATCTGCACCGTCATCGGCTTGCCTCATCAAGGAACGGAAGGAGTCTTGCCCAGCCAGCCGAGCAGCGCCTGATGGAATTTCTCCGGTTCTTCCATTTGCGGCGCATGACCCATGCCCGGGAATTCAATCAGCGTCGACTGCGGAATCAGCTTGGCGACCTGTTTGCCAAGCACCTCGTAATGACCGATTTTGGCTTTCACTTCCGGCGGCGCGAGGTCCTTGCCGATGGCGGTGGTGTCGGAGGTGCCGATCAGCAGCAGGGTCGGCATCTTCAGATCCTTGAACTCGTAGTACACCGGCTGGGTGAAGATCATGTCGTAGATCAGCGCCGAGTTCCACGCGACCTGGGTCTTGCCCGGACCGTTGCTCAGGCCGGCGAGCATGTCGACCCAACGATCGAATTCCGGCTTCCAGCGGCCGTCGTAATAGGTGGTGCGCTCATAATCGCGAATGCCCTTGGCCGTGACCTTCAATTCACGCTGATACCACTGATCGACGGTGCGATACGGAACGCCGAGGGCTTTCCAGTCTTCCAGACCGATCGGGTTGACCATTGCCAGTTGATCAACCTGCTCAGGGAACAGCAGCGCATAACGGGTGGCGAGCATGCCGCCGGTGGAGTGGCCGAGCACAGTGGCTTTCTGAATGCCCAAAGCCTTGAGCAATTGCTGGGTGTTGGTGGCCAGTTGCTGGAAGCTGTACTGATAATGCTCAGGTTTGCTGGATGTACAGAAACCGATCTGATCCGGCGCAATCACGCGGTAGCCGGCGTCGCTCAGGGCTTTGATCGAACTGTCCCAGGTCGCTGCGCAGAAATTCTTGCCGTGCATCAGCACCACGGTGCGGCCGTTGGCCTTGCCATTGGCGGCGACGTCCATGTAGCCCATTTGCAGCTTCTGGCCTTGGGATTCGAAGGCGAAATGTTTAAGCGTGTAGGGGTATTGGAAACCTTGCAGCTCCGGGCCATAGGCAGGCCCTTCGGCGGGGGCGGTTTCAGTGGCCGCGTGCGCCATTGATGGCAGGGCAGCGCTGAGGACCAGGCCGGGCAGCCAGCGGGAAAGCGTGACGGACATAAGCACAAACTCCTTGAAAATTGACCGACTCTGGAAGGTCGGGATTACGCCGACGTTAAACAAAGGCAATCACACTGAGGGTTGGTTCAACCTAGCCAGCCAAGTGTCAGCAAGGCCAGCACGCCATAGCGCGCGCCTTTGGCCAGCGTCACGATCAACAGAAAGCGCCCGAGCGGTTCGCGCATGACGCCGGCAATCAAGGTCAGCGGATCGCCGATCACCGGCAGCCAACTGAGCAGCAGCGACCAATGTCCATAACGCTCGTAGTGCTTGCGCGCCTTGGCCATATGCCCAGGGCTGACCGGAAACCAGCGTCGATCCTGAAACCGCTCGATGCCACGGCCCAGCCACCAGTTGACCAGCGAGCCGAGTACGTTGCCCAGCGTCGCCACCGCAAGCAAACCCCACAGCCAGTAACGCTCGCTGACGATCAAACCGACCAGCAGCGCCTCGGATTGCAATGGCAACAACGTCGCCGCACCAAACGCAGCAAAGAACAGGCCGAAGTAAGCCGCACCCATCAACGGGCCGGGTAGTCCGCCACCACCACGTCGGCGCCGTCCTTCTTCAGACCGATCACTTGGTACGCATCGCTCATGCCGTCCATTTCCATGCCCGGCGAGCCCATCGGCATGCCTGGCGCTGCCACACCCAGCAGATCGTCGCGCTTGCTCAACGCAAGCACCTGATCGGCCGGCACATGGCCTTCGACGAATTTGCCATTGATGATCGCCGTGTGGCAGGACGCCAGACGCGGTGGTACGCCGTGCTGCTGTTTGAAGCTGCTCATGTCGCTTTCGACGTGATCTTCGACTTTGAAGCCATTGGCTTCGAGATGGCTGATCCACTTTTTGCAGCAGCCGCAATTGGCATCGCGGTGCACTTCGATCGGGATCAGTTCGGCGGCTTGCGCCAGGGAGGAGATGAACAGGGCGCTCAGGGCGAGCAGACGCAGTTGGCTTCGCATGGGAATGGGCTCTCGACTCGGTGAAGGTCAGCAAGAGCGCATTTTGACCGGTTTTTCCATCCCGGCATCAACTGAGTGTTTCCAGTTGCTACAAGACATTCGAACAATGGTGGGAGCGAGCCTGCTCGCGAATGCGCTGGATCAGACGCAAATCCAGGTGACTGAAAAATCGCTTTCGCGAGCAGGCTCGCTCCCACAGGGGATTGGTGTAAAGGCCGAAATCCCCGTGGTCGCGGTTGGCTCAAATAACCTTGAACCGCCCCATGATCGCGCTCACGCGGCTATTGGCTTCGAGCAACTGGCGGGTATTCAGCTCGCTGGCCTGGCCGCTCTGCACCAGTTCATCGACCATGTGACGGATCTGTACCATGCTGCGGTTGATCTCTTCAGTCACTGCGCTTTGTTGTTCGGCGGCGGTGGCGATCTGCGTGCTGAGGCTGTTGATGTGGCTGACCGAACCGGCCATTTCGTCCAGCCCCGAGTTGACTCGGGCGGTGGCGTCAGCAGCGGACTGGCAACTGGCCTGAGTGTTTTCCATGGCGCTGACCGAGGAACTCACGCCTTGCGTCAGACGGGTCAACATTTCGTTGATTTCCGAGGTACTGGCCTGAGTGCGGGCGGCGAGGGCGCGGACTTCATCCGCCACCACCGCAAAGCCGCGACCCTGTTCACCGGCACGTGCCGCCTCAATCGCCGCGTTGAGGGCGAGCAGGTTGGTCTGCCCGGCAATCGCGCCGATGACGCCGAGGATTTCGGTGATGCGCTGGGCGTCCTGCTGCATGTTTTCAACTTTGTGTGTAGCGCTGGCCACTTCGTCGATCAGCGCGACCACGCTGTTGGTCGCTTCACCCACCACGACGCGCGAGCGGTCTGCGTTCTCATTGGCACGCTGGGTGAATGCAGCGGTTTCAGCGGCGTTTTGCGCGACGCTTTCAGCAGTCGAGCTCATTTCGTTGATGGCGGTGACGGTCTGATCGGTTTCCGAAGCGTGACGCAGCAGAATCTGGCCGGTATGTGCCGAGGTGCGCTGCAGGTTGTCGAGGCTGGAAGCCATGGCGCCGGTGGCCTGGGTGACTTCGCCGATCATGTTCTGCAGATAGGCGATGAAGGTGTTGACCGAGTGACCGATGGCGCCCAGTTCGTCTTCGGCGCGAATGGTGATGCGGCGGGTCAGGTCGGCGTCACCGCTGGACAGCGAATCAATGTTGGCCTTCAGCGCTTTCATGCGCAGCACCAGTTTACGAATCGCGTAAACCTGCAACAGCACCAGCAGGATCACCAGCGGAATCTGGATCAGGCTGAGGCTATGGAGCACGTCGTCGCGCTGGGCAGTGAGCATCTTGGTCGGCAGGGCGGTGGCGAGGAACCACGGTGTGCCCTCGATAGGGCGCATGAAGAATGTAGCGTCTTCACCGTTGTTATCGAACTCGACGCGTTGCGCTGTATCGCGATTCTGCAGGCCGGTCTTGATCTGATTGACGAAGGTCGAGCTGGCCGCCAGTTCGCTGATGTTCTTCAGCACGATCGGGCCGCTGATGCGCGAGCTGTTGCTGATGATCTTACCGTCAGCCTCGACGATGAGCATTTCGGCGTTGAGGTCTTTTTCCTTGCGCGCCACCAGGTCGTTGAAGAAGCCCAGGGTCACGTCGATGGTCGAAACGCCCCAGGCGCTGCCGTTCTTGTAGATCGCCATGGCGCAGTTGGTGCGCGGCTCGGCGCTGGCGTCGTCTTTATAGGCAGCGGCCCACGCGCACTGGCCGCGCGGAGTGGCCATGCCGCCCTTGTGCCAGCTCTGGTCGTAATAGTTGGGCGCCGCATCGCTGTTCCAGAACGTATTGACCTTGAGTTGGCCAGAGGCGTCACGGTGCCAGAAAGTGCTGAATTTGTTGCGCCCGGCTTCACGCTGGCCCGGTAACGGCCAGATGCCGCCGCCGAAGACTTTCAGTTCGCGATACTGATCCACCAGCCCTGGCAGCACCACGTCGATGGCGGCGCTGTCGAGCAGCGGGATGGTCTGGGTGATGCTGCGTTGCTGCGCCTGGACCTTGTTCAGTTCGCCCTGAATCTGCACGGCGACTTCGGCGATGCGGTTGAGCACGACCTTCTCTTCGGTATCGCGCAGGGTCGGTGCCACCAGTTGGCTGATGCCGACCACGGTCAGCACGGACAACAGCAGGATGAACAGAATCAGAAACAGCGTGTAGCGAGCCTGAATAGTGCGCAGTGCGGGCATGGAACTGATCCTTGAGCGGCTTTTTTGTTGGAGGGCAGGAATAAAAACAGGGCGGGTATCACAGCGTATCGTCGTTGCGGGCCGAAGCTTTAGGTGCTTGCGCGCCGAAACAACGCTGGGCGATGACCGGTTGGTATCGGGATGGGTACAAACCCCCGGATCGCCACGTTTGTTACATCAAGATGACGGCTCTGAACCAATGTTTACGGGATGCAGGCTTGTGTCGCGAATGTACGAGATTTGTAAAAAAGCGCACAAAAGACTTGGTGCGATCAGGCGCATCGGCCGATACTCGCGCCCATTCAATTGGTTGGAACAAGGACATTTCATGCTCATCGCACAAGGAATCCTCGCATGACGATCGGTTATACCGGCGCCTGGGAAAGCAAGGCAGGCGTAATGGTTCGTGATACCGGCGCGAAAAAGCAGGTTTCGCAGAGCGTCAAAGTGCAGCAGATGCTGACGCTGGTCGGCAATGATCCGAATGCGCTTAACGTCGCGGAGATGGACAAACAGGGTTTGCGCAAGCAGATCAAGGGCTTCGACCCGGCCAACGTTTCCGTCAAGCAGTTGGGCAACCTCAGCGAGTTCCTGCGCGGGCGCGGCCTGATTTCCGAGATCACCTCGATCACTTTGCTCAATGCCGGCGACAAATTCGACCGCTTCGGCGTGCAGAAAGACCCGGAGGCGAAGTTCAACGCGCTGGAATATTTCGCCACTCAGCTCGATGCCATCCAGACCAACAGCCTCAATGGCAATTATTACGGCAAAAGCCTGATTCCCGAATTCAAGAAAGCCATTTACGTCCTGCAGAATCTCAAGACCTATGGCGAAGGCAATGCGCCAGTTCCGTCTGACAAAGGCCTGAAGGCAAAGGCGTAACGTCTGCTGATGATGCCCGCTCATCCGTGTGCGGGCTCATGCTGTTTACGCCGCCGGCACGGCTTGCCGAGTGATGTGACGTTGTGCCTGGTCATGCAACTGCTGCATGTGCGGACAATGCAATGTCAGCCTGCGCGTGCGGTAGCCACGATGAAACAGCGCCAGCCATCCCCCTCGATTATCCTGTGCAGGCGCCAGGCCGGTGAAAGCAAAACCGATGGCGTTGAGGCTGTGCAGATCCACGGCAAACTGTCGCGAAAGCTGTAGACGAATCGAAACCAGCCAATGCCCGGGCAGTGATCGCAACTGGTCGAGCAGTTCCGGATTGAGTTTTTCCAGCCACATTTCATGGCGGCTGCCGTGCTGCTGGACCTGAACCGAAGCTCCGCGCCAGCGTTCTGCATCAGCCCCGACGCCGAACACAGCGCTCAGACGCTCCATCAAGGGGCGGCAACTGGCTGGCCATGCCTGTTCTGGCAATGGCCGTTGATAGCCATCGATAGCACGTACACCCAACACGATCGACTCGGGTTTTTTACAACCAAAGGGTGAGCGGACATAGTCCGGCAACAATCCAGTGTTGTGAAAACCGAGGTTGATAGCCATGCGTTGGGTGTAAGGGTGATGGGTGACCTGTTTGATCGAGACGCTGCGACAACCCAACGCCTGCGCATGAGTCAGCAGTTGTCCGCCCAGCCGCGTGGCAATGTTCTTTCCACGGGTATCGGGATGTACGACGCTCAAGGCCAGTTCGGCATCGTGCGAGCTTTCGCTTTGCCGATACAAAGTGGCATGACCAAGAATCCGCTCACCCTCCACTGCAACCAGTGAATGCCAGCGTTTGTCGGCGTGGTTCTGATTGATCAGGCAGGGCATGTAAACGTCGGTTTGCACGTAATGATCACCGTAGACCTCGCGAAACAGCTGGCTGACGGCCTTGGCGTCGGTGTCACGGTAATTGCGCAGAATCAACGACTCCATCACGCACCTCCCGCTCTTCCTGGTCATAGCAGCGCAAGTCGACGATCCGCAGGCTTTTCCCTGCGCGAGGATGGCGCGCCAAGTCCTCAAACCGGCAACTCTTGATGCGCAGCTCCAATAACCGCTCAGCCCGCAGTTGCGCGATCGGCGGGTACAGTTCGATCAAGCGGGCCTCAAGTTTCTCGTCGATGCGAGCCGATCGTTCGATGACTGCATATTTCAACGTCAACACATCTGCGCTGTTGGCTTGTTCGATCAGCAATTGCCAATCGTCGCTGCCAGTAATGCTCCGTACGCTTTCGCTGATTTCATCGGTCATCAGCGACAGAATGCCGACCCGCACCCGCTGGCTATTGCCGCTGCGTCCCCTCAGGGCGAATTTGCGTTGTGCAGTGCCCGGCGGTTCGCGCCAGCACGCAAGATCTCCGACGGGATAGCGGATCAGCGGCATCAAGCGGCGATGCAGATTGGTCAATACGAGCAGACCGGTTTGATCGCAGGCCTCGATCGTTGCGCCGCTGTGCTGATCGATAATCTCCAACAGGACGTGACCGTCGGGTGTGCGATGTTCTCCTTCGACGCAGTCAGGATGACTGGCGCCAATAAATCCGCCGTCGACGCTGGCGTAGCCGATCGAGGCAATGCGCGCGTTGGGCAGCACTTGCTCAAGGAGCTGGCGTTGTGAGGCAAACAGGCTCTCCCCGCCGTAAAGCACGCTATCAACCAGGGGCAACGTAAGGCCGCGTTGTTTGAGCCAACTGGCGAAGGTCAGTAATTGCGCGGGCACGCCAGCCAGTACATTGATCCGATGCTGGTTGATGGCATCGGCCAACTTCGGTGGATCAACCTCGCCGGTAAACGGAAACTCGCTGACAGCTGTTTGAACATGGGCGAGTGAGTCATGAATAAACAGAAAACTGGCGTAGAGGTCGCCGGCGAAAAACAGGTTGGCGACACGGTCCCCGGGGCTGAACTGCTCGCTCAGACTGCGGCCGAAATCTTCCACCGTGCGCTGCCATTCCGTGCGGGCATACACGGACAACCTGCCACCGCCGGTTGATCCACCGGTCTTGAACACCAAGGCGTGCCCAATGGGGGCCGTCAGGACCGGCCATTGCGCGAGATCCGCGCTGTCTTTCCAGAAGTCTGCCGGATCAAGCAGTGGCAGTTCGCACGGTGAACTTATCGCCTCGGGGGTGTTGGCGAGACTGTTCTTGTAGTAGGGCGAATGCTCACGGGCGAAACCCGTTAATTCGCTAATCGAGTCGGTTGTTTTCACGGTGTGTTCTTCTTGATTCGAATGAGCCAGCTCACTGCAAGCGTCAGCGGCGGGAGTCAATGACCAGCGGCGTCTTGCCGCTGTGTTTGTTTCGAGCGAAGTGTTCGGGCGAGCATTGCTCGATCTGCAGCACCAGCAATCCGCTGTCGATGATGGTCGTCAGGGTCAGGTAATCGGCGAGACGTGTTTCAACGGTGGCGGCTGTAAGTTCGCAATGCAGTTGCATGCGCTCGACGCCCTCGGCGCTGTGGTCCAGATGCAACTGAAACGGCACTTGCAGCCGTGACGCCAATTCGCTCAGGGAGATAAAGTCAGTGCCGATACGCAACAACTTGCCGTGGCGTTGCAACAGTTCAAAGCGGGGCGACTTCAGCCCGCAGGCGCAGACGCCCGGGAGCCAGCGTCCGCTGTCGCCAATCTCATAACGCTGCACGCGCTGACCACCCTCGCGGGCGAGCGAGGTCACCAGCAGCCGGCCCACCTGATCATCCGCCACCGGCACATCCTCATCGAACGCGACAATCTCCAACTGCTGGATCTCGCTCATCAGATGGAAAACCCCATCCGCCGAATCCTCGCAGGCATGCCCAAGCGGACCGGCGTCGACGCTGCCGTAAATCGCCGAGCGAATGGTCGAGACGCCACAACTGCGCAGCAATTCACGGTTCTGCTCGCTCAGGTGCTCGCCACCGAGAAAGACCTTTTCGACTCCGGCATAAGCACGCAGACGCTCCTGTTGATTGAGGAACAGACGATGCAGGGTGCCGGGCATACCGACCAGCACGTTGACCCGTTGGTCGATGATCAATTGGGCAATCTCCCGATAATCGTCATCAGCAGGGGCGGCCATGGGCAGGTGCGTCACCTCGAGCAGTTCCAGCGTTTTGCTGAAGCTGAGAAAGCCGCCGTACAGCCCGCCACAGAAGAACAGGTTCATGACTCGGTCTTGTGCTGGATCCAGACCGGCAGCGAACAGGCCATCAGCGGTCGCGCGCATCTGCCGATCAAAGTCGCGATAGCTGTAGCCGGCCAGAGCAGGGGTGCCGCTGCTGCCTCCAGAGCGGAAATACAACTGCGCCTGATCGTTGATGGGCTGGGTAACGAAGGCTTCTTTGTCCATGATCGCAGCGCACGGCGTCGCCGCTGATGGTGCTGGATCGAGAATGGCCTGATTCGGCAGTTGCGTGGCTGCAAGACTCACCGATACCCGTCGACTCAAACGTTGCAGCGCATAGACGCCATCATGGGGTTCGCCCTCGTACCCGTCGTGAATGTTGCCGATCGGTGCGATCCGCGTGACTCCGGCAGCGATCAACGCATGGGTAAGCTCGACAATTTGCGATTGTGCGCATACCAGCGCACAGCTTTGCAGGACGTTGCGCCACGGCAGCAGAGTGGCGGGCAGCAGCGCCTGCGGCACCGGGTGCAGCAATACGCTGCGAAACAGCGGCGAAGGTGCGAGTTGCCGATCATGGCTCCAGATCACCCGCCAGCCTGGGCCATTCCATACTTGCCCGGTGTGACCGGCAAAACTCTGGCCGAGGCGGGCCATCTGCGTGTGCGTGGTAATTTGCGCAGCTTCCTGGCGTGTCGGCACCAGTGCCGGCCACTGTGCGGCGCGTCGTTGCAGGGCCTGCGCCAGGCGTTCACCGATATCGCGCAAGACTTGCGTGTCGTCGCTGTCCACCAACAGCCATTGCGGGCTGGAGCACGCCTGCTGATCCAGTCGGCAAACTTCGTCGGCGACGGCATCAAGCGCCTCTGGCGTAGCCGATGCAGGAGTGAGATAGACGAAGCTGATGCGATGCCCCCAGTCGATCCAGCGACAACCCGGCGCGAGCTGTTGCCGAATGGCTTGCAAGGCCGCTTCGCCACCCCACGCCGCGACACCATTGGCCGATTTGCATAATTGGCCGATCTGCTCGGTGCTCGCTGGAACCACCGCCACGTGACCGGCCAGTTGTCCGCTCGCATCGCAGTTCACCAACGCGCGCAACAGTCGCGCCGTCAGGCCTTGATCGCTGCGGCTGGGGCGCAACCAGTTGACGTTGCCGGCGAGCAGACTTTCCACCACCGCGCAAAAGGCCAGCAGCGGCGCGTTGGCCGGGGTGATGTGCACCACCAGCCCGAGCGGGCGCCAGGCTTCGAAGCGTGGCAGGCGATAATCGATACGGCGCAGGGAGTCGGCAGCGACGCCGAGTTCGCGCTGGCGTTTGGTCGTCAAGGCTTCAGGTTGGCAGAAATCGATCAAGGCCTGCCGTTGTTCGCTGTCGAGGGGCAGATCCGTGCGCGAGTCACGCAGCAGCTGGGCAAAAACAGTGATCGCCTTGATGACCGTGCTGCTGTCTAGCGACGTCGCCAAACGCTGGGGCAACTTGTGTTGCAGGTCTTGCAGCGCTTGGTCGAGGCTGTAAATGTCGTGCAGTTGTCCATTTATCAAATACATTTCAGTGACTTCCCAGTAATTCGGCGGCGGCCATCGCGCAGCTTCTGCCGGCCGTGGTGCCGGCGCGGCCGTGCAGTTCGAACCAGTCGGTGGTCAATCCACAGCCGCAACTTGCGCCCGGGTGCAGCGTGGCAAGGTCGCTCATCACCACGGCATGCGCCGGGCTGGATGAGATGTAAGGCGAGACGAAGCCGAGCAGGCCTTGTTGGCCATAGGGCAGCAGAGAAAAATCCGCCGCATCGCGAATCAGCACCCGCGAATACACCGGCACATGAAAGCGGTGACGGGCGCATTCGATGTAAGGCACCGCATGCTCGACAGCGCCGTAACCGTCGCGGCAGCGGGCGGGTTCGATGCCCAATTGCCGATGGATATGGGCATAAAACTGTTGTTTAGGAATTTCCTGCGCAGCCAGGGTTTTCCAGCCGCCGCCAAAAAAGGCCAGCGAACCGCCGGGCAATTGCACATCCTGCACAGCGCTAGCCTGCATGCGTTGCAGGGTCTGCCAGAGAAACGCCGGGAAGCCGAAAATCCTCACCGGCAAACCTTCTTCAGCGAATGACTGCAATGCGGCGATGACACCGAATACGTCGAACTGATGGCCGCTACCGGTGTTGCGCAAGGCGTAAACCACGCGATTGACCGGGGCAAACCGACAGAGAAACTGGTCGGTAAACGAAGTGCCGAGCGTAATGTGACCCTCGGGTTCGTAGCTCAGCAGCAGGTAATTGCACGGCGTATCCGGAGTATCCCAACCGTAATGGCGAAAGATCTGCGCAACCATGAACTGCGCCCGCGCCAGGCTGCGTTCGTCGTAACGCATCCGGCTTTTCTGTCCGCTGGTGCCCGACGAGGTCAGTTCCAGGGCGTCCGCCCCCGTGCTGCTGAGCAGCAAGTGTTGCTTGAAGAAACTGGCAAAGATCGGCGGCAGACGCGACCAGTCATCAAGACTGTCGAGGTCTTGCGGCGCCAATCCATGGGCGTTGAGCCAATGGGCGTAACCCGGGGTGTGGTCGCAGTGAAAGCGGCTGATTTCCTTCATCGCCCGATCAAACAGACCGGGCGCGGCTGAATCCGCGCAATAGGGTTGCTTCAACGCGCACAGCGCGTCGGCATAGGGTAGGTGAGTCATCAGTGTTCCTTACTGAGGCGAGGCCACATCAGCTGTGGTGGTTTGCAGGAGCCGGTACACCATGGGCAGGCACATCACCCCGCCGAATGCGGCCCAGAGGGCGAAGTATTCAAGACGGTCGCCGCCACCGATGGCCGCAATCAGCGAACCGCCAAGGCCCATGACGGCGATCGAAATCATGCCGGTCAGCGCCGACACCAGACCTTTGCTGTCGTCGCTGGCAAACAGCGCCAGGCGATACACCGCGGCGTTGCTCATGCCCAGCCCGACGGCGTACAGCGACAAACTCGCCACCACCGGACCAAGCCCCGCGCCGAACAATGCGCACGCGGCCAGAAACAGAAGGCCCAGACAGAACGGCCAGAGCGCCAGTTGAATCAATTGCGTCAGCGAATGAGTCTGCAGCAAGCGGTCGAGAATCAGATTGCCGGCAATCACCGCTGAGAAAACCGGAATCTGCCACAGGCCATATTCCAGCGGCGGCAGTTCCAGCACCCGCACCAGCAGCAACGGTGCCAGGCCTATCCATGTGATCAGGGGCAGACTCATCAGGCCCAGCGCCAGACTGGCGCAGAGAAAACGCGGGTTGCCTAACAACGCGCCATAGCGCCGTGAAGTGCAACGCCAGGAGAAGGGCACACGGGGTGTTCGATGACCATCGCGGCGCTCGACGCCTACGGTTTCCGGCATCCACAGCAACAGACCGAGCCAGACCAGCGCTGCCGTGAATCCCAGCAGCAGAAAGATTTCCCGCCAGCTCAGCCATTCCAGCAACAGGATCCCCAGTAGCGGCCCGAGCAGCGGCGATAACAACGCAACATTGCCGAGCAAGGCCATCAGCCTGACGGCGTCCGCTTCACAGAACACCTCCTGTAGCGCCGGATAGCTGACTGCGACGACAAACCCCAGACCCATGCCTTGCAACAGCCGCAACAGGTTGAACGCCCCAATACTGTCGGTGAAAAAAGCCGCCGCGCACGACAATCCGAACAGCGCGCTGCCCGATAACAACAGTGGTCGTCGGCCGTATTGATCGGACAACGGGCCGAGCAACCATTGCAGGCACACGCCACCCAACAGATACAGGTTGAAGGCATGGGGAACATGCCGTACGTCCGCGTCGAGGTCGGTGGTGACATCCAGCATCGCTGGCATGATCACATCGCTGGCCATGTAAGTGAGCAGTTCGAAAGCGGTCAACGCCAGACAGAAACCCGCAACCTGTCTGGGGCCGATATTGATAAGTGTTCTCTGCATGAACATCCCTGTTTTATGAGTGGTAGGAAGTTCGCAGAGCCTAGGCGCAGGCGCACAGCCGACCTAGCCGTTTGCTGCGTCAGCAGATTTCAAAAACTTACGGCATGTTTAAAGGATTGGCGCGGCGTGAAACCTGTTTACCTGGCTGCCATTGCGGCGCAAACAACGATGCCCGCGTCAGTGCGGGCATTGATTGCGCCAGAGCAGGGAGGGCCATGCCTTAAGGTCGGGTTACCTTGCAGCCAAAAGTCTTCAGGGGCGGTAACATGAGCACCCGTTTGCCCCGGCGCATACCCGTAATCCGGGGAACGCTCGGCGTGCAACCGGCTACATTTCAATGTTTCAGGAAACCGCAATGACCCAGAAGCAACGCTTGATTTATTCGATTCTGATCGCTCTGTCGGTACTGGCGATCATGCTGGGCCTGTCCTGGCTGCAGAATGCCGGCATGATCACCGAGAAGACTTTCCAGTACGTGGCAATCGGCGTGGCGGTCGTGGTGGTCATCATCAACGGCGTGATGCGCCGCAAGGTCAAGCCCTGAAGGCGAGCCTCATTCGTGGTTGAGGACCGCTGCAGCCTGCGGGTGCAGGCTGTAACTCTTGTCGGCGTTGAAGGTGATCACGCCTTCGGCGCACAAGCGTTTAAGCACTTCTCGCACGCTGAGAAACGACAGCGGCACGTCCAGATCGAGCAACTGGCTATGTACGCCACGTACGCCCAGGCGACGATTGCTCTGCGCCGCCACGAGCAGCGCGTCGATGACTTTCAGGCGAATCAGGCTGGTGCGCAGGCCGAAACTCTTCAGTAGCACGCGAATACGCTCATTGCCCGGACGCTCGCCGCGCTGGGTGAAATTGCCGGTGTGCGAACCCATGGAAACGCCCTGTGGCGTCTGGCTACCGTCCGTTGGTAGTTGCGAGTTGTACATGCGATTACTCCTTTTCAGAGCCAGATCGGGAAAGGTTTTGTTGCGCTCTCTAAACAAGACGTTTCAGCACGACAAATCATGAAAGAAAAGATGTAGAAATTTCGTCGCTAATTCGTCTCAGCCTTGTGATGACGGCATTGCCTCAATGGGCTACCCGCTAAATTTTTTCCTTCAGCTTCGTTTCTTCGACAGGCTCATTGCGCGTGGACGCAGGGGCAATCGACCTTTCGATCAGGAGCGAGCGTGATTATTTCCAGGCAACTTACCGGGCTGGCCCTCGCCAGCACCTTGTTCGGGCTGAGCCTGTCAGCCCATGCACTGAGCCCGGCTGCACAAACCAGCGCCGATATTCGCCGCACCAGTTTCGGCGTGCCGCACATTCGCGCTGAAAACGAGCGCGGTCTGGGTTTCGGCATCGGTTACGCCTACGCCCAGGACAATTTGTGCCTCCTGGCCAACGAGATCGTCACGGTCAATGGTCAGCGCTCCCAATATTTCGGCCCGGAGCAGTTCACTGTTGAACAACGGCAAAACCGCGTCAGTGATGTGTTCTTCACCTGGCTCAATACCCCTGAAGCGGTCGGAGCCTTTTGGCAGGCACAACCGGCGCAGGTGCATGATCTGGTTGAAGGCTATGCCGCCGGTTACAACCGCTATCTGGCTGAACGCCGTCAGCAAGGGTTGCCGCAGCAATGCCAGGGCGAGTGGGTACGTGATATCAGCGCCGAGGATCTGGTCAAACTGACGCGGCGCCTGTTGGTTGAAGGTGGGGTGGGGCAGTTCGCCGAAGCCCTTGCTGGCGCGACGCCGCCGCAAGCGACCGCGCAGGTGAAGCACGACACCGTGGCGTTCCAGTTGGCCGACGCGCGCCAGCAACGTTTCGCCCTGGATCGCGGCAGCAACGCCGTGGCGGTCGGCAGCGAGCGCTCGTTCAATGGCCGTGGCATGTTGCTGGCCAACCCGCATTTCCCATGGGTCGGGGGCATGCGCTTCTATCAGATGCACCTGACCATCCCCGGCAAGCTTGATGTGATGGGCGCCGCTTTGCCGGGATTGCCGATGATCAATATCGGTTTCAACCAGCATCTGGCCTGGACCCACACCGTCGATTCGTCGAAACACTTCACCTTGTATCGCCTGCAACTTGATCCAAAGGATCCGACTCGATATTTGCTCGATGGCAAGTCGCTGCCACTGAACAAACAGACGGTTACCGTGCAGGTCAAGCAGGCTGACGGACAGGTCGTAGCGGTTGCGCGCGACATCTACAGCTCGCAGTTCGGCCCGATCGTGCAATGGCCGGGCAAGCTCGACTGGGACAGGCAATATGCCTACAGCTTGCGCGATGCCAACCTCGACAACGACCGCGTGCTCGAACAGTGGTATGCGATGAACCAGGCCAGCAATCTCAAGGATCTGCAAGACGCGGTGCACAAGATCCAGGGCATTCCGTGGGTCAACACCCTGGCAGTGGATGACAAGGGCCAGACGCTGTACATGAACCTGTCGGTGGTACCGAACGTCAGCGCGGAAAAACTGGCCAAGTGCAGC
Source organism: Pseudomonas sp. LW8 (assembly GCF_041956865.1). Lineage (NCBI taxonomy): Bacteria > Pseudomonadati > Pseudomonadota > Gammaproteobacteria > Pseudomonadales > Pseudomonadaceae > Pseudomonas > Pseudomonas sp. LW8. The sequence continues at coordinate 2,771,800 of NZ_CP168138.1, forward strand.
GACCCACGCCTCGGTCTGCGCATGATCGTGCTGGACGGTGCCAACAGCGGCTGTGCCTGGGATGTCGATCCGCACGCGGCGCAGAAGGGCATCTTCGCTTCCAGCCAGTTGCCGCAATTGCTGCGCAAGGATTTCGTTCAGCACTCCAACGACTCGGCATGGCTGGCCAACCCGGCGCAACCGCTCACCGGCTATTCACCGCTGATCAGTCAGGAAGGACAACCGCTGGGCCTGCGCTCACGATTTGCGCTTGATCGTTTGGGTGAACTGAGCAAGAAAGGCCCGCTGGCAGTCAAGGATCTGCAGCACATGGTCATGGACGATCAGGTCTATCTGGCCGCGCAGGTCATGCCCGATCTGCGGAAGTTCTGCGGCGCCGATCTGGGCAGCGATGCCGCGACACTCAAGTCCGCGTGCGCCAGCCTCAAAGCCTGGGACGGCCGCGCCAATCTGGATTCCGGGCTCGGTCTGGTGCATTTTCAGAACATCATGCAGGCGCTGCTTGAATCAGCGGATATCTGGCGTGTTGCATTCAATCCGGCAGATGCGCAACACACTCCTCGCGGCCTGGCAGTCGAACAACCTGCCGTCGCCAAAGCACTGCGTGAAGCGATGCTGGCGTCGGTCGAGCGGGTCGCAAAAATGGGCCTGAAACCTGACACCCGCTGGGGTGATGTCCAGGTGGTCAGCAGCGGCGGGCAGCAAACGCCGATTCATGGCGGGCCGGGGACGCTGGGCATCTACAACGCGATGCAAAGCGTGCCCCGTGAGGATGGCAAACTTGAAGTGGTCAGCGGCACCAGCTATCTGCAAGTGGTGAGCTTCGATGAAAAAGGCCCGCACGCCCAAGGGCTGCTGGCGTTCTCGTTATCCAGTGATCCGATGTCGAAATACTCGCGGGATCAGACTGCTGCATTTTCGAAGAAGCAGTGGAGTGTTCTGCCGTTCACCGAACAGCAGATCCAGGCGGATCCGCAATATCAGGTGCAGACGATCAAGCAGGATCAGGCAGGGAAGGTGGCAGCGCAGTAAAACAGTCACAGCTCGAAACAAACGAAGGCCGCCTCCCGCAAGGGACGCGGCCTTCAGCTTTTCGGCGGGCGTTGCGGCATCGAATTGATTACCGGGTTGCCTTCCTTGTTGCGGGTCAAATAGACCGGCAGCACTTTCGGCAGGCTGTTGGCGAGGTGGTTCATCTCTTTGATGTTGTAGACGCCGCCCACGCGGATCGCGCCGGTATTGGTGTCGGCCAGCATCAACGGCTTGTCGAGGTAACGGTTGATCAGCGGCAGGGCGTCGTGCAGCGCAAGGTTGTCGAGCACCAATCGGCCGCTGCGCCACGCCAGCGAAGTATCGCCAGGGTAGGTCTGACTGATTTGCGGCGCGTAATCGCCATGCCGGTAGCGCGCCTGCATCGAGGGACTGAGGCGCAGACCGTCGCCAGGCAAGTCGCGATTGCTGCTGACCAGCACCGAACCTTCGATCAGATTGACCCGCACCTGATCTTCGTACATCCACACATTGAACCGCGTACCGGTCACGCGGATCTTGCCGTCGCCGGCGCGAACCACGAATGGATGAGACGCGTCATGGCTGACATTAAAAAACGCCTCGCCCTTGTTCAGGGTGACGCGACGTTCATGTTTGTAATTGCTGAAGCTCAGGTCGGTGTGCAGGTTGAGTTCTAGCTGGCTGCCGTCACTCAGGGTGATCTGACGCACACTGTCGGTGGCGGCGTAATGCTGATAACTGTCAGGCACCCAGCCCAGACTCCAGCCGCTGTAGGCCGCGAGTGGCAAGGCGAGGGCGCAGGCGCCAGCAATGACCGCGAACTTGCGCCACGAACGCGAAGGCTTGCGCTGCGCCGCGAGTGCCTCGGGCTCGGTTCGAGGCAGATCTCCGGCGACTTCCCAGATTTCTTGCATGGCTTCGTATTCGAAGGCATGCAAAGGATGTGCAGCGTGCCAGGTCTCAAATGCGCGACGCTCCTCGTCCGTGCAGTCAGCGGCGTGCAGACGCATGCACCAGTGCGCGGCGGCATCGGTGATCGCATCGTATTCGGCTTCCGAGAGAGTGTCTTGGGTCATTGACTCGTCCTGATTTCGCTCATTCTAACCTCGCCGGCAGGCTGCCGAGAACATCCGTCATGGCATTTACCCATCAACGCGGAACTTATTTTTCCCTGTGGCGCCCAAAAAAACAGGAAGCAACTGACTACTATCCATAAATGGAGTGAAAAAATGATCAAAAAGACATTCGCAGCCCTGATCGCCACTGCTGGTTTGCTCGGTGCCGGTGCCGCTCTGGCGGACAAGCCCGGCGCAGGCTGGATCACCATCGAAAAAGCCATCGAGGTCGCCAAGACCAAGGCCGGCTATGTCGAAGTCTATGAGATCGGCGCCGACAATGACGGCTACTGGGAAGGCGAAGGGCGCAAGGCTGACGGCATTGTCTACGAGTTCCGCATCGACGGCGCCTCGGGCAATGTACTGCGCGATCAGAAGGATTAACGCACCGTCTCACTCGTTGATTCTTGGTATGAGCAATGCGCTGGCGTTACGCCGGCGCATTTTTTTTGTCGTCACGCCAGCGCTTGCGAGGATCCCGCCTGATCTGCAACCGGCGCCGATAGCGGTATGGGCGCGGGAAGCGGGTCGAGCTGACGACCCAGTTCGCTGATGAGCAGGGCGATCGAGTCGGCGTTGGCGAGCATCACGTCGACCCGCGCATCTGCTGAAACAGGACTGCGAAACGCTCGGCGCGCGTCTGCAAGGTTTGTGGTTTTGGTAAGGCTGAGGACTTTCAGGTAATCCGCGGCATGCGTCGGCATTTTGTCCAGATCGGTCCAGACGTGGTTATCGGATTTCACCGCAAAAAGGTGCGAGAGATTGCCGTAGCGCGACAATAACCTGCGATAACGTTCAAGCGAGTCCTTGGCCGCTTGCCCCTCTGCCGTCGTCGTGTCGATAAGGTCGAGATAAGGCCCCATGGCCTGGATCGTCACCAGATCTTCGCTGTCGCAAACCAGATGCGAGAGTTCATGGATAATCGTTACCGCGCGTGCGTGTGAATCAACATTGAATCGAGGAGGCAGATGGGCGGTGTATTTGTCCATTCTGGGATTGAAAAAAACCTCGGTGAGATGAATTATTTTTTGTTTGTCCTGTTTGAAAACGAAAGCAACGGTATTGGCGCTGCCAGGCCCATTCAGACCAGTAAAAAAGCGCTCGGTGTAGAGCAAATCATCTTTTGGGTTCGTCAGTTCCTGGCAGACAGGAATGATCACTTTCTCGAGTTTTGTGAGCAGCAAGGGCGTTACCTCATGAACCTCGAAGAACTCCTTCAAAACTGTCTCCAGCCGTGTGCCTGCAGGGTGGCTGCGCTGTGTAACGTAGTTATGCAGGCAGTTGACTGCGTATTCTCTTGCACGGTTTACGGCTTGCTGTATCACGAACGCCCTGGCCGGATAGCGACGGTGGATCTGGGCCATGCCTCTGGCCTGGATATACATTTCTATTGAGCGGTTCTCCTCGACTTCATGTTGAGCAGGGTCACGACGTTTTGATCGGCAGCGATGAACCGGCTGGCTGGCGCTTGCAACAACCAGACGGGCATTTTTCTCTTCGAGTGCCGGCCCCTGACTGCCGTCTTTTTTGCGCAAATACCAGTTTTTTTCGAGCTGGACTGCCGGATACACCTTGCCGGCAATGGCGGCGTATTTTTGCGTCGTTGACGAATCCCCATAGACCAGCTTATTGGCATCAAGCTTGAGGGATTCCAGCGCCGTACTGCTTTCAAAGGGCTGCAAATCAATCCGAGCGGGCGTGACGGGCGACACCTTTGCCCAGCGAGAGGAGACTTGCACCGTTGTGGCTGTACCCGCAGGTGCTTGCGCCTCTGCGGCGAATTCGGAGCCGGCCGTTTCTGCCTCGCTTTCCCATGACAGACGTCCCAGGCTGAAGAGGGTAATCGCCCCTGCGATGAAGCTTTTCAGGGCATTTGCCCAGTGGTGATCCTGAAGGCCTTCGGCGGACGCCTTGAAGTCCTGGTAGCTTCGCCACAGAAAAAAACCGGACGCGAGTTTGCCCGGTAGCAAATGTGGCACCAGGCGCACGCCGTGGCTGAAGAGAAACTTCACCGCTTCCCAATCCGCTTGGCCATTGATCTGTGGCTGGCTGCGCAACAGTTGCGGCAGAAGACGCAGAGTGTCCTGGTGAAACCGCTCGAGCACGTTGCCATTGATGGGCGCGCCATGAAGAGTGATTTCACTGTCTTTGCCGATCGTTGTTTTCAACAGACTCTTGAATATCGCCTGCTGAGCCTCAGGCAGACGCCGGATAATCAAATCCTGGAAGTGCCCGGGGGTATTCAGTGCCTCGATCAGCTGCGCTTCGTTTTCGAATTCGCGAAACACATACCTGGAGTAAGGCGCATAGAGGACCCGGGGGCCTGTTTGCCCTGCGCCCGGACCGAAGACATACAAACCGAGTGTGTCGACGCAATCAGCGCCTGGGGTCTTGATCAACGATAGCGGACAGGCGATGGCATGAACGCCCTCGACCGCAGCGCGCGCTATCGCGTCCGGCATGTCGAGGACCTGGCAAATGTAGTCATAGCCGGTATCCGAGAGCTGTTGTTGCAATTTCATCGAGTGGGCGTGTTGCATCAATTGCCAAGGTAACTGGCGCAAAAACCGTTCTTTGCTGGTGCGAGCAGACGGGCTGTCGGCTGACAGCGCTTCGGTGACTTTCGCGGTGTAGGTGGTAGCAACATCAAGAGATTGCAGTAATTGCCGTACCGCGGCCTGGGCAAACTCTTTTGGTAAGGCTGTGGCCGTTGTCGAGGCGACTTTGAAACCGCTGCCCTGCACGACGTTGTAGTGATGCAAGGCAAATTCCAGCAAGTTGCAGGCAGGGCCGGCCAATATCAGATTGGGGGTGATCCGGATGTCCTGTGGCTTGAGCCCGTTGCCTGGAAAGCGGGCATCGAGCAGGGTTTTGAGGGTCTGCTCGATATGAGTGGCCAGCGCCGGGACCTCATCGAGGAAATCCTTGCCATCGATGAACGCATGCCGCAGTTCATCCAGCAGCGCGAGTTGCGTGCGTTGCTCCGTCGCCGAGGCCATACGCAACCAGTCGGGGTAATCCAGATGACGCGAAAGGGTGCGTGCAAGATCGATCGCGCGTCGCAGGTTGGTATCGATGACAGCATTCTTCATTTCATCAAGGAAGCTCGCCAATGTCTTTGGCTCCTTGATGCAAACTCGCAGCAGTTCACATTCCGCCAGGAACTGTTCAATGGCAGATTGCATGCGGTCTCGGGAGACACTGCCATTAATCAATTGAAACTCGCCCAGGGTGTATTGCTGGTCCAGTTTGTGCTGCGCCTTTGGCAGATTTTCCAGCAGCGTGTGGCTCTGATTGTTGTCGTCCAGCCGTTGCTGCAATTGCTTTTGCGCATTGGCGATGTCGTCAAACAGCTCCAGGCCCAGGGCCGGTGTCCAGAGGATGGCGCGCCCGGAATGTTTCACGTCCATGCCGCCGCGCTCGGTCAGCAGCACGCAGTGAGCGAGCGGCAGCGCAGCGTTGGGCTCGGCCCCGTTGAGGGTCAGTGACCAGGCATCGGGGCGGAAACCATTGAGTGACTGGCGGTCCCTGCGTGTCGGGTGCCTGGAATCGAACACGGTGTCGACGATCTTTCGTTCCGCCTCCAGCCATGACCCGCTGAGGCTGCGCAGGTACGCCTCACCACGCAGGCCGTCTTCGAATGCCTGGGCCAGTTTCCACAGAATGCCTTCGAGAAAGACGCGCTGTTCTGCGGCGTGCGCGGTCGGCTGGTCTTTGAAGTGGCTGGTCAGATTATCCAGCGTCCGTCCCAGAAGTGCCGCCTGCTGCGCAGCCTTGTCTGCCTGCACGAGTGACGATGGCGGTGTACTGGTAAACAACGGTCGGGTACTCCAGCGCTGATTGACGTCGAGCTTGAGCAGCCGTTCATGAATCATTGAGCGGATATCCAGCGCCTTGTCGAAGAGCGCATGGATGTCAGTGGTGCGCTCGCTCTGACGAAAACGCTGCAGAACGAATTCAACGTTCTGACGTTGCTTGGTGATGATGGCCTCGAACAGCGTCGTCATGATCTCACCGCCAATGTTTTCCCCGGATACCTGCGCGTTAGCGAAGCCAAGGTAACGATTGCGCTCTTGCAGATTCATCAGCCCGTAGAGTTCGTCTTCGTGTCCGGCAGCCCGCATTTTCGCGGTCAGTGTCTGTTTGAGATCCGCATAGTCGGCGAGTACCTGCAGGCCCTGGCTGGGCGTATAGAGATAAGCCTTGTCGTGATTGATCATCAGCGAACCGGCCAGCTCGACACAGGCTGTTTCTTCGCTCAGGCACACGGTTTCGAACGTTGGCCGCCGTACCGCAACGGTTGGCTCACGTACCAGGCTGTGCAGGGCGTAGAACTCGCTGGCGGTGAGGATCTGCGTTTCGCGCTTGATCATCAGATCCGCGCGCGCCTGATCCTGCACCGTCTGGCTGAAGAAAGTACGTCTGGGCGAGCCTTCGAATGAGGCGCCGTTCCAAAACACCTCAAGCTGTCGAAACAACAGCATGGTCAGTTTTCCCGATGCCGACTTGATCGCATTGGTCCAGGCCGACTGATCGTCTTCGCGTACCGAACGACCAGGATGGGTGAATTCTACGGCCTGACCGTGGGGCCAGCCCTGACGGTGAAAGTGCACCAACAGCGCTTCAGTCAGCGACAGCGAGTCGACCCACTGTTTCCCCTCCGAAGAAGTCACCGAATAGAAACCGACCCGGGTAAGCGATTGTTGCACCGCGCCAAAATGCGCTTCGAGCAGTTCGTCGAGAATCTTTTCCAGCAGCGTTGCAAGGGATGGCAGGCGTTTGAGCTCGTCCAGCAGGTCACGGGCGCACCTCTCCAGAGAGTCGCCGATTGCCAATTGCTGGTCCTCGAACACATCACCTTCGATGGTTTCGCAAGTCAGAGTGATACCCCGTTTTTCCACCAGTTCCTTGCGCAATGAAACCGAGAGGAAAGCCAGCAGATCATCGTTTTCCCTGGCGTTGTCGAGGCGTTTCTGCAGGGCATCAGTCAGGGCTTGCCGGTCAGCGAATTTTTTCAGGCCATCGTAGGGCGTATAGAGAAACACGCCGTTGTCATCCGGCCCTGCGCTGAGTATGAAGCTGCCTGCCAGCGGCACGGCCAGTTGCTTGTCGGCGTTGAGCAGGATGCGTTCGGCCAGCATTGGCGGTGTTTGCTTGTTGCGCAGCGATTGCGTAGCGAGTTGCGCATGTGCAAGCCAGTCGAAGTCTTTGCTGTTGAGACCGTGTGCCGGACCGAGGTCAGCGTGCAGGCCGGGTGAATCGAATATCACTGGAAACAACAGCGGGGCAGTCGGGGTGGACATCATTGCAACTCTGAACAGGGCGCCATTGGGCTGGAACTCAACAGTAAATGCGCAGAGTGGAGCACTTGCGGTAGATAGTGACCGCACGTGCCGAGATCAAAATGTGCATCAGGGCGCGCCAACCGATGGCAATGAATCGAAGGGTTGACAGCTGGCAGCTCGGACAGGGTTAATCGGTGGGCAAAATCGACCGTACGCTGTTGTTCCCTCCAATAATCATTCTGGAGCTTCAGATGTCTGCGCCACACGATCATGGCTCGTCCACAGTGTCCCTCGAGGCACTGACGCAACTGCTTGAAACGATTTTTCTGCGCCACGGCACCTCCAGCGAAGTCGCACGGGTACTCGCCGTCAACTGCGCCAACGCCGAACGCGACGGCGCTCACAGTCATGGCGTGTTTCGCATCCCCGGTTATGTCTCGACGCTGAAAAGCGGCTGGGTCAATGGTCATGCCGTGCCACAGGTTGAAGATGTCGCGCCGGGGTTTGTCCGGGTTGACGCTGGCAACGGTTTTGCCCAGCCAGCGTTGGCAGCGGCCCGACCCTTGCTGATCGAGAAGGCGCGTCATGCCGGCATCGCAGTCCTGGCAATTCGCAACTCGCATCATTTCGCCGCTTTGTGGCCGGATGTCGAGCCCTTCGCCGACGAAGGTCTGGTGGCGCTGAGCGTGGTCAACAGCATGACCTGCGTGGTGCCCCATGGCGCTGATCGGCCATTGTTCGGTACCAATCCGATTGCCTTCGCCGCGCCAAGGGCCAACGCCGCGCCGATTGTGTTCGACCTTGCCACCAGCGCCATCGCCCATGGCGATGTGCAAATTGCAGCCCGTAAAGGTGAAAAACTCCCGGCCGGCATGGGTGTCGACAGCCTCGGCCAGCCGACCCAGGACCCCAAAGCGGTTCTCGAAGGCGGCGCCTTGTTGCCGTTCGGCGGGCACAAAGGCTCGGCGCTGTCGATGATGGTCGAGTTGCTGGCGGCGGCATTGACCGGCGGCAATTTCTCATTCGAGTTTGACTGGTCCAACCATCCCGGCGCGAAAACGCCGTGGACCGGTCAGCTGTTGATCGTCATCGACCCGAGCAAAGCGGCGGGGCAGAGCTTTGCCCAGCGCAGCGAGGAACTGGTGCGGCAGATGCACGGAGTCGGGCTCAAGCGCCTGCCGGGGGATCGCCGGCATTTGCAGCGCAGTCGATCAATGGCGCAAGGGATCGTACTGGATGAGCAGACGCTGGGGCAGTTGCGGGAGTTGGCGGGGGAGTGAGTCTTTTGTTGTTCTGACGATTGCAGTGACAAGGTCAAAAGCCCCTCACCCTAGCCCTCTCCCGGGGGGAGAGGGGACTGACCGCGTGGTTTGGGCGAGGTACGCCGACTTGGGATACCGAGGTGAATTCAGTAATGGAAAAGCAAAGCGGTGGGCATAAAAAAAGCGAACCGGAAGGCTCGCTTTTTTTGTAGCGCTGGAACTCAGCGACGGCCGAGCAGCAGGCCCACCACCAGGCCGAAACCGGCGGAGATCGCCACGGTTTGCCAAGGGTGACCACCGATGTAGTTTTCGGTGGCTTCGACGGCGGGTTTGGTGCGATCGCGCACGCTGGACACCGAATCCAGTGCCAGCTGCAGTTTCTGGGCGATTTGTGCACGCAGCGTTTCTGCTTCTTCGCCGACCAGTGAAGCGCTGCTCTTGAGCAGTTTGTCCGATTCTTCGATCAGAGCCTGAAGCTCGCTGAAAGCTTGATCCTTGATTTGCTCTTCGGCAGCTTGCGAGGCGGTTTTACGGGCCATTGGGTGACTCCTTGCAGGTGAATGGACAGTGACCAATGGAGTGTAGCGGCAGGCGAAAAGTTGCATGTCATTCGTGGAGAAGGGAAAAACCTGCACCGGAGATTTCCATCGAGCGTGTAAGATGTCGCCATTTTACGCAGCAGGATAAATCCCCATGAGTTTCAATCTGGCCGACAAATCCCTCGCAGAGCGCGCAGCGCTGGAAGATGAGAAATCCCGTCTGTTCGAACTCTGGCAGAACAATCTGGGCAAAGCCAAAGGCGAAGCCGCGCGCTTGTTTGGGGAGCGCTCCAAGCGCAAGGGCAAATGGGCCGAGTGGGTCCGCGCCGAACTGGACGGCATGTCGCCGCCGGAGTTCGCCAACATGGTGCGCAGTGAAGTCAATCGCCTGATGGCGGCGAACAAATAATCCGCTTCACGCCTGGCTGAACGTGGCGGCAATCGCCTCGCGAACCTTGAACAGCACCGGATCGATCTGCGTGCTGGTGCGCCAGCCCAGTTCCACCGGATAGCGTGGTAACGCCAGAGGGCAGGGCAGCAACGCCAGCCCGCTCAGCGCCGCGATGCTTGCGGCGGCATGGGCCGGGATGGTCGCCACCGCCTGACTACCCTTGAGCAGGAAGGGCAGCGCGGCGAAATGCGTGCTCGACGCGCAGACTCGCCGGCTCAAACCCACTGCCGCCAATCCCTCATCGGTAATGCCGATAAAGCCGCCCGACGACACCAGAATGTGCTCGCGTTCAACGAACTCTTGCAACGCGATCTGCTGTTGGCCTGGCGCGAGACTGGCCGGGTCGACCAGACACGCATAGCCGCCTTCCCCCAACACCTGACGACTGAGCAGGCGCTCGGAAAAGCCGCCGGCAGTGATCGCCAGGTCGATGCTGCGTTCCATCAGCGCGCGGGCAACGATCTGGCTGTGGGTCTGGCGAAATATCAACCGCAGCTTCGGCGCACGGCGGGCGATTTCCTCGATCAAGTGGCGCCCGTAGGCAATTTCAAAATCATCTGACAGACCGATCGCCACCGAGCGTCCTTCGTATTGATTGGCCGCCGGATCGAGCATGGCCAGACTTTGCCGGCATTTGTTGAGCGCATCGCTGATCACCGGTTTCAGCTGATTGGCTTGCAGGGTCGGCGCCAGTCCGCGCCCGGTGCGCACGAACAACTGATCGCCATACACCTCACGCAAGCGGCGCAATGCCGCGCTGACTGCCGATTGCGTTACGCCCAGGCGCAGGGCGGCGCGACTGGCACTGGATTCGTCGTGCAGCGCTTCGAAGACTTTCAGCAGGTTGAGGTCAATGTCGGCGATATTCATTTGGCTCATATCATTCAGCAGTCGGCAGGGCTTTATTCATGATCGCGTGACGCCGGAGAATCGGCAACACCTGAACCTGATGGAGTAAATACGATGGCCAGATCCATAGTGGCGGCGTTGCAGATCGGTGCCTTGCCCGGCGGCAAAGGCGAAACCCTTGAACAGATCCTTGCTTGGGAAGACGCAATCCGCGAATCCGGCGCCGCGTTGGTGGTGATGCCGGAAGCCCTGCTCGGTGGCTACCCGAAAGGCGAGGGCTTCGGCACCCTATTGGGCTATCGACTGCCCGAGGGGCGTGAGGCCTTTGCGCGTTATTTTGCCAACGCCATTGATGTACCGGGCGCGGAAACCGAAGCGCTGGCCGGATTGTCAGCGCGCACCGGGGCCAATCTGGTGATCGGCGTAATCGAGCGCGCTGGCAGCACGTTGTATTGCACGGTGCTGTATTTCGATCCGCAGGCCGGGCTGCTCGGCAAACACCGCAAGCTCATGCCCACCGGCACCGAGCGACTGATCTGGGGCAAGGGTGACGGCTCGACGCTGCCGGTGTTCGACACCCAGGTCGGCAAGCTTGGCGCCGTGGTCTGCTGGGAAAACATGATGCCGCTTCTGCGCACGGCGATGTATGCCAAGGGCGTTGAGGTCTGGTGCGCGCCGACCGTGGACGAGCGCGAGATGTGGCAGGTCAGCATGCGCCACATCGCCCACGAAGGCCGCTGCTTCGTGGTCAGCGCCTGTCAGGTGCAGGCCTCGCCGGATGATTTGGGGGTGGAGATTGCCAATTGGCCGGGTGATCGACCGTTGATTGCCGGTGGCAGCGTGATCGTCGGTCCGATGGGCGATGTGCTGGCGGGGCCGTTGCGCGGGGAAGCGGGCTTGCTCACGGCGGAAATCGACACTGATGAACTGATCCGCGCGCGGTATGACTACGATGTGGTCGGCCACTACGCGCGGCCGGATGTCTTCGAGTTGACCGTTGATGAGCGTGCGAAGCCGGGGGTGCGGTTCCACTGCTGACCTTGAAACTTGCAGAGAACCTGTGGGAGCGAGCCTGCTCGCGAAGACGTAGGCAGCATGAGCGTCGTAGTCGCCTGAAACACTGCCTTCGCGAGCAGGCTCGCTCCCACAGGGGTTGTGTGTTGTTCTGCCGATTGAGACCGCTGACTACCAGGTCGCCGCACTCGCCTTGGGCAGGCTCAACTTGCCGCTGTCGGTAAAGCGCATCGTGCCAAACAACCCGCCCGCCAGTTTGCCGCGCAGCACGTAGGGCAGATTATCGAGGCTTTGCGTCTGGCTCAGCCCCAATGTCTGGCGCAGCACCGAGAACGCCGAGACGCTGACCGGCACCGTGACAATGGCTTCAGAGAAACGCGGGATCGAGCCGCTCTGATCGCTCACACCCGAAGCCAGCGAATGACCATTGACCTCCAGATCCAGGGCGATGCCGTTGTAATCGATCGCCGTTTCATTGGGGTTCTGTACGCGCAGCTTGATCGCGAAGCGTACTTCCAGTTCCTGGCTGGGTAACGGTTCGAGGCCGACCACGTTGATGTTCACCGGATCGCGGTTGGGAAACAGCGCGCAGGCGCTGAGCGACAACAGCAGAAGCGACAGGATGACGGCGTGGACGCGGCGCATAAAAATCTCTCGACAAAAAAAGGGCTGAACCGTCGCCGGTGCAGCCCTTTTTTCGAGGCGTGACGTCAGCGGTTCAACTGTGCGACAGCCGCCGCTTGGCCGGGTTCACCTTTGGCGGCGACGTCGGGGTTTTCCATGACCTGCAGAATCGACGCTTCCGGGTCGAAATCATCTTCTTCCAGCTCGATGAATTCTTCCGGCAGGAAGATGTTCAGCACGATAGCGCACAACGCACCGACAGTGATTGGCGATTCGAAGATGTTGCGCAGCGCTTGCGGCAGTTCGCGCAGGACTTCCGGCACCGCCGCGATGCCCAGGCCCATGCCCAGCGAGATCGCCACGATCAACATGTTGCGTCGATGCAGGCCGGCCTCGGCGAGGATCTTGATCCCGGCCACGGCGACGGTGCCGAACATCACCAGCTCAGCGCCGCCCAGCACCGGTTTCGGCATCAGTTGCAGCACCGCGCCGATCATCGGGAACAAACCGAGCAACACCAGCAGCCCGGCGATGAAAAACGCCACGTAGCGGCTGGCCACGCCGGTCAACTGGATCACGCCGTTGTTCTGCGCAAAGGTCACCATCGGCATGCTGTTGAACACTGCCGCCATGGCCGAGTTGAGACCATCGGCGAGCAGGCCGGATTTGATCCGGCGGATGTACAACGGGCCTTTCACCGGTTGCCGGGAGATCATCGAGTTGGCGGTCAGGTCACCGGCCGCTTCCAGCGGCGACACGAGGAAAATCACCGCCACCGGCACGAACGCCACCCAATCGAAGTTGAAACCGTACTTGAACGGCACCGGCACGCTGACCAGCGGCACTTCGGGCATCGAAGCGAAATCCACCGTGCCCATCAGCCATGCCACCACGTAGCCGAGCGTCAGGCCGATGACGATCGCGCCCAGCCGCAGAAACGGCACGTCGACTCGGTTCAGCACAACGATGGTGCCGATCACCAGCGCCGCCAGAAACACATGGCTGGCCGCGCCGAGATCAGGCGCCCCGAAGCCGCCGGCGATGTCGGTCATCGCCACTTTGATCAGCGACAGGCCCATCAGCGTGATGATCGTGCCGGTCACCACCGGCGTGATCAGCATGCGCAGTTTGCCGATGAACTGGCTGAGCACCACTTCAATGAACGCAGCGAAGAAGCACACGCCGAAGATCGTCGAGAGGATTTCGTCAGTGCCACCGCCGCGCGCCTTGACCATGAATCCGGCGCTGAGAATCACGCTGATAAAGGAAAAACTGGTGCCTTGCAGACACAGCAGACCCGACCCCACCGGGCCGAAGCGCTTGGCCTGGACAAAGGTGCCAAGGCCGGAGACGAACAGCGCCATGCTGATCAGGTAGGGGATTTCACTGTGCAGACCGAGGGCGCCGCCCATGATCAGGGTCGGGGTAATGATGCCGACGAAACTCGCCAGCACGTGCTGCAACGCGGCGAACACCGTGGCGGTCAGGTGCGGACGGTCGTTGAGGCCGTAGATCAGGTCGTTGTTGCGCGGGGTTTTGTCAGAGGCGGTCATGGTGATGTGCGCGCCGCAAGGCGGGGCCGGGTCAGAAAATGGGTGCGCAGAATGCCGGAAGAGGGCGGCGAGGGCAACGAGCAATAACTGCCTGAAAGGTCAGGTTTTACTGCCTATGTGGGAGCGAGCCTGCTCGCGAAAGCGGTGGCTCAGTCTGCATCTCGGTGACTGACGAGCCGCCTTCGCGAGCAGGCTCGCTCCCACAATGATCGTCCACGCCCGTTAATCAGCAATGGCCAATCGCCCGTGGCATACTCCCGCGCATGACTTTCGACTCTCCCCTCAGTGCCTGGCAATACGCGGTCGACCACAAGGGTTTCATCCAGGATGAAGCCCAGGAACACGCAGTCTGGGCCTTGCAAAAATGCCATGAAGCCTTGCACGCCGGTGAGCCTTCGATCCGAGGCGTGTACCTGTGGGGGCCGGTCGGGCGCGGCAAGACCTGGCTGATGGATCAGTTCTATCAGACTCTGCGGGTGCCGGCGCGGCGTCAGCACTTTCATCACTTCATGGGCTGGGTACATCAGCGTTCGTTTCAACTCAGTGGCATCGCCGATCCGTTGCGCGCTTTGGCCAAAGAGCTGGCCGGCGAAGTGCGGGTGCTGTGTTTCGATGAACTGTTCGTCAATGACATCGGCGACGCGATCATTCTCGGCCGGCTGTTTCAGGTGATGTTCGAGGAAGGCGTAGTGGTGGTCTGCACGTCCAACCTGCCGCCTGATGATCTGTACGCGGACGGCTTCAATCGCGACCGTTTCACGCCGGCGATTGCGGCGATCAAGGCACACATGACAGTGGTGGCGGTGAATGGCGCCGAGGATCATCGCTTGCATCCCGGAGCGATCGAGCAGCGCTATTTTGTCAATGAAGCCGATTCACCGAGCGCACTGGGTGACGTGTTCAAGTCGCTGGCTGCAGATGAGACTGTCAGCGATGAGCCAGTCGCCGTGGGCCACCGCACACTCAACGTCGTGCAAGCCAGCGAATCCGTGCTGTGGTGCCGCTACAGCGATCTGTGCGAACAACCTTTCGCCGCCATGGACTTCATTGCCCTGTGTGATCGCTACCGGGCTATTCTGTTGAGCGAAGTGCCGAACCTCAGCGCACAAAAACGCGAAGGGCGCATTGCTCGGGGCACCGAAGATGGCGCTGAGCGAGTGGTCGCCGGTGACCGGGAATTGCCGCAGTTATCGGTGCATGACGATGGCGTTCGCCGCTTTATCGCGCTGGTCGACGAATGCTACGACCGCAAGGTGCCGCTGTACGTCGAGGCAAGCGTACCGATGGACGCGCTATACACCGAGGGCTACCTGGAATTCCCGTTCCGCCGCACCCTCAGCCGTTTGCAGGAGATGCAATTGCAGCGCTTCGCTGAAGCCTGAAAGAAGAGGGCGCCGACATGAGTCAACCGCTGTCCCATCATTTGCTGACCATGGCCTATCAGAATGCCTGGGCCAATCACCGCCTGGCAAAGGCCTGGAGCCAGCTCGACACCACTGAACTGGCGGCACCACGGGTTAGCTTCTTCCCCAGCATCCGCCTCACGCTCAATCACATCCTCACCTGCGACTGGTTCTACGTCGACGCGCTGGAGCGGGAATTGCGCGGTGACGAGCCACACCCTGATTGCTACGTGTTCTTCAATGCAGACGAGCCGTTTACCGAGGCTGCGGCGCTGCGTGCAGAACAGGCCCGCGTTGATCGCCGCCTGATCGCCTATTGCGAGCAACTGCGCGATGCCGACCTGTCGAGAATCGTCACCATCGCCCGTGACATGCCGCAACATGACAGCCGCCTGCGCATGCTCTCGCACCTGTTCGAGCACCAGCTCCATCATCGTGGCCAGGTGCACGCCATGCTCAGCGGCACGGCGGTCAAGCCACCGCAACTGGATGAATTTTTCTGTGTCGGCGAAAGCGCATTGCGTGCCGAAGATTTCGCCGAACTGGGCTGGACCGAAGAGCTGATCTGGGGCCACTGACCGCAAAAGATCGCAGCCTCGTTGCACTCGTCAGCTCCTACACATATCGGACCGTAGGAGCTGACGAGTGCAACGAGGCTGCGATCTTTTGATCTTCAGCTTTTCAAGTTGCCCTCTCCGACGCACCCAAGCTAAGGTCCCCCCCCAGGCCTTTCAGCTAGCACCTTGCGCGCCGGGGCTTTTTGCTTATCGGGGATGGAAATGGATTCCGCAGAAATACTCGTACTTCAGGCCAGCTACAGCAACCCGGTGCACGGCGAAGCCATCGGCATCGTGCTCAACCACTACGCCGAAGATCCCATGGGCGGCGGTCATCCGATCGCGCCCGAACTGCTGCAACGCCTGCCCGAAGAGCTCGCCCGCCGCCCGCATGCCTTCAGCGTGCTGGCCTTCGTCGGCGGCGAACCGGCCGGGCTGGTCAACTGTTTTGAAGGCTTCTCCACTTTCGCCTGTAAACCGCTGGTCAACGTTCACGACGTCGCCGTGGTCGGTAAATTTCGCGGCCTGGGGCTCAGTCAGAAGATGCTGCAGAAGGTAGAAGAGATCGCCCGTCAGCGCGGCTGCTGCAAGATCACCCTGGAAGTGCTGGAAGGCAATGCGGTGGCGCAGGGTTCATATCGCAAATTCGGCTTTGCACCGGGGATGTTCAATCCAGATCACGGGCGGATGCTGTTCTGGATAAAGGATTTACAGGCCTGAAGGCTCCTCACCGCCAATCACCAACATAAAAAAAGGCGCCCCGATCAGGGCGCCTGAACTGTCATCTTCCGGGCCAGAGCGGAGCCACGGAAGGTCCATCGGTTGCTCGGTAAAGCTCAGTCGCGATAGGACTCGGTCACCTGCGCCGTCTGGTCAGCAGGGACGCGAATTTCTTTCGCACTGGCGTCGGCTTTCTGCTCGCTTTGCGCGTGCTGGACCGGGAAATTGTCGTAGTAATAACGCATGCGTTCGGCACCGCCTTCAGCGAAGGCGCTGGTGGAGCCGAGGGCGAGCAGGGTGGTGAGGATGATAGTGGTGGTTTTCATGGTGCCTCCTACTGAACAAGTGGGAGTCGGTTCGTCCGTGAAGCAGACCGCGAAAGAGAGTCTGCGTCGCGGCCATTAACAATCGGTTAACGCTGGTTCAGCGCAAATATTGCGGCGTATTACAGAAACAGCGCGGCCGATAGGCACAAAAAAGGGCCTTCTCGGCCCTTTGTCGTTTTACTTCTGCGCGACTTCCGCCGGAGCAGGGTGTTTGGGCTTCATCAAACTGAAGTCAATCAACGCGCGCCTCGGCGCCTGGTACGGGTCGCCAATCAACAGCTTGCGCGGTACAAAGCTGTCGCTGACCAGGCTTTTGCTGCGATCCAGTTCATCGGAACTCAACCCGGCCAGATCCGCCCAAGTGTGAATGAGTTGCGAGCTGCTGTACGGGCGGCTGAGGTCGCCGGCGAAGTTCCAGTCGTGGTTTTCCTTCCACTTCGGCGAGGCCCAGGCCATGAACGGGATGGTGTACATCGGCGCGGTCGGTTTGTTTTCGTTGCGCCCCAGCGTGCCGTGGCCGGCGGAGTCGAAGACATCTTCACCGTGGTCGGACAGGTACAGCAGGAAGCCATTCGGGTCGGTCTTGGCGTAGTCCTTGATCAGGCTCGAGACCACGAAGTCGTTGTACAGCACGGCATTGTCGTAGCTGTTGTAGGTCGGCACCTGATCGTCACGCACGCCAGCCGGAACGCCCTGGCGATCCTGGAACTTGTCGAACGTCGGCGGATATCGGTACTGGTAGCTCATGTGCGTGCCGAGCAGGTGCACGACGATCAGCTTGCGCGGCGCCGCATCGGCCAGCGCCTTGTTGAACGGCTCGATGACGTCGCCATCGTACTGCGCCGAGTTCTGGTTGCGGTTGTTGTTCAGGTACACCTGCTCGTCGGCCTGTTCGGAGAAGGTCGTGAGCATGGTGTTGCGCTTGGTCATGGTCTGCTGGTTGGTGATCCAGAAAGTCTTGTAACCGGCCTGTTTCATCACGCTGACCAGCGATGGCGTCGACAGGTACAGGTCGGGGTTCTGCTCGTCAGCGAAGGTCAGCACTTGCTGCAGCGCTTCGATGGTGTACGGGCGCGGGGTGATGACGTTGTCGAAGATCGCCAATTGATCCTTGAGTTTGTCCAGTTCCGGCGTGGTGTTGCGCGGATAACCGTAGAGGCTCATGCGCTGGCGGTTGGTCGATTCACCGATGACCAGCACCAGGGTCGCCGGTTGCCCGGCCGAGGCGTCCTTGAGGTTTTTCAGCGGCGGGATCTTGCTGGCACTGTCGAGCATGCCTTGCATGTCCCCCAGCGTTTCCAGATAGCGGTGATACGCCACGGCCATCTGCCACGGCACGGCGGGCTCGATGCGGGTTTCGAATTTCTCGAAGCCTTCGGCGAAATTGCCCATGCGCATGGTTTGTTTGATCAGCGGGTAGCCGGCGACGGCGATCACGATTGCGGTGGCTGCAACCAGTGCGCGACCACGGGGCATATACACCGGGCGCAGGCGCGTCCACAGAAAGTAGGCTAACGCGGTATGGGCGAGGAACGCCGGGATCATCCACCAGGCGAAATACTGCGTCATGTACTCGCCCGCTTCCGACACGTTCGACTCGAACATGATGAAGATGACGCTCTGCGAGAATTCCTGCTGATAAATGAAGAAGTAACCCAGGCTGGCCATCGAGCAAGCCCACAGCACCACACCGATGATTGCCGCAAGCAGACGCGTCTGTTTGGGGAACAGCAGCATCGGCGCCAGCCACAGCGCGCTCATCACGAATGCCTGACGAAATCCCGTGAAACCAGACGTGCCGGTCAGCTGGATCAGCAGTTGAGTGATGCCCGAGAAGTACCAGAAGAAGACGAACAACCAGATGAATCCGGCCCAGTCGAAACCGGTCGCAGTCGTTTTGCTGCGTTTGAACAATGCCATTCAGCGCTCCAGCTCAATCATCAGACCCACGCCGGAAACGCTTCCATGACACCGACGAACAGAGGCCGTACACGCAGGCACGGCCAGAATGGGGCGAAGTATCCCCAAGGGCTTGTGAAAGATTTGTTAAGCGCCGCTGTTGGTGTGTATCAAGCGGTCAGAGGTGCAACGTGTCGGGAACGACGAGGGCCGTTCCCGAAGCAGGCGGGGATCAGGCGTGGGGTGCGCGCTGCACAACCGGACGCGGTTGCGGCTCCGAGCCCTGGGTCAATGCGCGCAATTGCGCCAATTCGTGCTTCAACTGGTCGCGCTCGTCTTTCAACTGGCGCAATTCATCGCGACGGATCGTAACGTAGAGGGTTTGTGGCGGCATTGCTGTATGTACTGTGCCCATTGCTCACCTCGCAAATGGCGTGCATCAACTGTAAGTCACTCCTCGTTTTGAGGCGCTTGACTTACTATCGGCGCCAATTTTGATTTCTTTTGCCCTGGAAGGGAACTTTTTTATTTTTCATGGTCGGTGTGTCTTCGGCAGGATTCGGGGCGTTATCACTCTGGATCGGGCACAATGCCCGGAAACTTCATCGCAACGCTCTGGACTAACCTCCATCAGTCGCGTTGGGCTATAACCAATGACACACATTTATTTGTAGTAAGGAGCATCAGCACATGCAACTCGGGATTATTGGACTGGGCCGCATGGGCGGCAATATTGCGCGACGTCTGATGCTCAACGGGCACACCACCGTTGTTTACGACCGCAATACCGCTTTCATCGATAACCTGGTCGCCGAGGGCTCCACCGGCGTCGCCGATTTGCCAGCGCTGGTTGCCGGCCTCGACAAGCCGCGTGCTGTCTGGGTCATGCTGCCGGCGGGCGCACCGACCGAAGACACCATCAACACCCTGAGCGAACTGCTCGAACCCGGCGATACCATCATCGACGGCGGCAACACCAACTATAAGGACGACATTCGCCGGGCCAAAACGCTGAACGACAAGGGCCTGCACTACATCGACGTCGGCACCTCCGGCGGCGTCTGGGGCCTGGAAC
Source organism: Pseudomonas sp. LW8 (assembly GCF_041956865.1). Classification (NCBI taxonomy): domain Bacteria; kingdom Pseudomonadati; phylum Pseudomonadota; class Gammaproteobacteria; order Pseudomonadales; family Pseudomonadaceae; genus Pseudomonas; species Pseudomonas sp. LW8. The sequence continues at coordinate 2,791,483 of NZ_CP168138.1, forward strand.
GCGGTTATTGCATGATGATCGGGGGCGATGCCGAAACCGTGCAGCGTCTCGATCCGCTGTTCGCCGCACTGGCGCCGGGCATGGGCGACATTCCGCGCACCAAGGATCGCAAGTCCGATGACCACCGCGCCGAGCATGGCTATATCCACGCCGGTCCCGCCGGCGCCGGGCACTTCGTGAAGATGATTCACAACGGCATCGAGTACGGCATGATGGCCGCGTTCGCCGAGGGCTTCGATATTCTCAAGACCAAATCCAGCGAACGCTTGCCGGAAGATCAGCGATTTGATCTGAACGTGGCCGATATCGCTGAAGTCTGGCGTCGTGGCAGCGTGGTGTCGTCGTGGTTGCTTGACCTGACTGCCGACGCACTGGCCAGCGATCCGAAGCTCGACGGTTTCTCCGGTTCCGTGGCTGACAGCGGCGAAGGCCAATGGACCATCGAAGCGGCCATGGAGCAAGCAGTGCCAGTACCGGTGCTTTCCAACTCGCTGTTCTCCCGTTACCGCTCGCGCGGGCAGGGCACCTTCGGTGACAAGATCCTGTCGGCACAACGCTTCGGCTTCGGCGGCCACGTGGAGACCGCGAAAAAATGACCCATACGATCCGCAGAAAATCCAAGGCAGAACCCGCACCACCGACCACGCTATTCCTGTTCGGTGCCCACGGCGACCTGGTCAAGCGCCTGCTCATGCCGGCGCTGTACAACCTCAGTCGCGACGGTCTGCTCGACGAAAACCTGCGGATCGTCGGCGTTGATCACAACGCCATTACCGATGAAGCCTTTGCGCAGAAGCTCGAAGACTTCATCCGTACCGAAGTGGCGGCGAAGGTCGGCAAGGGCGATCAGATGCTTGATCCGGTCTTGTGGGCCAAGCTCGCCAAAGGCATCAGCTACGTCCAGGGCGATTTCCTGGACGACAGCACCTATTCAGCCCTGGCGGCGAAAATCGCCGACAGCGGCACCGGCAACGCGGTCTTCTACCTGGCCACCGCGCCACGTTTCTTCAGTGAAGTGGTGCGCCGCCTCGGCAGCGCCGGTTTGCTTGAAGAAACCCCCGAAGCGTTCAGAAGAGTGGTGATCGAGAAGCCGTTCGGCTCCGACCTGCAGACCGCCGAAGCCTTGAACGCGTGCCTGCTCAAGGTCATGAGCGAGAAGCAGATCTACCGCATCGACCATTACCTGGGCAAGGAAACCGTGCAGAACATTCTGGTCAGCCGGTTCTCCAACAGCCTGTTCGAAGCGTTCTGGAACAATCATTACATCGACCACGTGCAGATCACCGCGGCGGAAACCGTCGGTGTGGAAACCCGTGGCAGCTTTTACGAACACACCGGCGCACTGCGCGACATGGTGCCCAATCACCTGTTCCAGCTGTTGGCCATGGTGGCCATGGAACCGCCGGCTGCTTTCGGCGCTGACGCGGTGCGTGGCGAGAAGGCCAAAGTGGTCGGGGCGATTCGTCCCTGGTCGACAGAGGAGGCCCGGGCCAACTCGGTGCGCGGCCAGTACAGCGCCGGCGAGCGCGATGGCCAGCCATTGAAGGGTTATCGCGAAGAAGCCAACGTGTCGCCCGACAGCACCACGGAAACCTACGTAGCGCTCAAGGTGATGATCGACAACTGGCGCTGGGTCGGCGTGCCGTTCTATCTGCGCACCGGCAAGCGCATGAGCGTGCGCGACACAGAGATCGTCATCTGCTTCAAACCGGCGCCGTACGCGCAGTTCCGCGACACCGAAGTCGACGAGTTGCAGCCGACTTATCTGCGTATCCAGATCCAGCCAAACGAAGGCATGTGGTTCGACTTGCTGGCCAAGCGGCCGGGGCCGGCGCTGAACATGGCCAATATCGAGCTGGGTTTTGCGTATAAGGATTTCTTCGAGATGCAGCCTTCCACCGGCTACGAAACCTTGATCTACGACTGCCTGACCGGCGACCAGACGCTGTTCCAGCGTGCCGACAACATCGAGAACGGTTGGCGAGCCGTGCAGCCTTTCCTTGATGCCTGGCAGCAGGATGCGAGCGTCGAGACCTACGCGGCTGGCGAAGATGGCCCGCAAGCAGCCGAAGATCTCCTGACTCGCGATGGTCGCGTCTGGCACGGCCTGGGATGAGTGATTTGCCGAAACAACCCATACGTTTTCTGCTCAGCGACATGGACGGCACGCTGTTGCTGCCGGATCACACGCTGAACCAACGCACCATCGAAGCCGTGCGCTCGCTGCGCGATGCCGGCGTGCTGTTCAGCCTCGCCAGTGGCCGTCCGCCGAAAGCCATGTTGCAGCAGATCGAGGCGCTAGGCGTTGATCTGCCGACAGCGGCGTTCAATGGCGGCACCATCGTCAAAGCGGACGGCACGCTGCTGGCCGCGCATTATTTGCCGGCGACCACAGCGCTGATCGCACTGGCACTGTTTGCCGATCAACCGGAGGTGGAAATCTGGGTGTTCAGCGGCGGCGACTGGCTGCTCAAGGACCCGCACGGGCCGATGGTCCCACGTGAACAGAGTGGCCTCGGCTATCCGCCGGTGGTGGTCGAGAGTTTTGAACCGTATCTGGAGCGCATCGACAAGATCGTCGCTACCAGCAACAACACTGAGTTGCTGATTGAGCTGGAGGCGCAGTTGTTGCCCAAGGTCAACGGCATGGCGCAAGTGTCGCGCTCGCAGCCGGTGTATCTCGACGTTACGGCGCTTGAGGCCAACAAAGGCACGGCATTGACGACCATCGCCGAATACCTCGGCGTGCCGCTGGAGCAAACCGCTGTCATCGGCGACGGCGGCAACGACCCGGCGATGTTCAAATGCGCTGGCTTTTCGATTGCCATGGGCCAGGCGGAAGAGGCGGTGAAGCACCAGGCTGATGTCGTTACAGCGCCAAACACTGAAGACGGCGTGGTCCTGGCGATCGAGAAATACATCCTCACGCACTGACCCAACACCAAAACCAATGTGGGAGCGAGCCTGCTCGCGAAGGCGGTGTGTCATTCAACAGATTCGTTGCCTGACACGACCTCTTCGCGAGCAGGCTCGCTCCCACAGGTTTTCGCGGCGCGTGCAAACCCCGGTAACCCACAGGTTTATTCAGTGTTGCTTAGAGCCAATAGCTCACCGCATACCAGCCCAGCAGTCCCATCACCACGGTATACGGCACCGCCATCCACACCATGCGCCCGTATGACAACCGCACCAGCGGTGCAATCGCCGAGGTCAGCAGGAACAGAAACGCTGCCTGACCATTCGGTGTCGCCACGCTCGGCAGGTTGGTGCCGGTATTGATCGCAATCGCCAATGTCTCGAAGTGCTCGCGAGTCATGTGCCCTGCGAGAAAAGCCTGTTTCACTTCGGTAATGTAAATGGTCGCAACGAATACGTTGTCGCTGATCGCCGAGAGCAAGCCGTTGGCGATGAACAACATGCCCGGCTGTTGATCCATCGGCAGCGCCAAGACCCACTCGATCAGTGGGACGAACAGATGCTGATCGTGAATGACCGCCACCACGGCAAAAAACACCACCAGCAGTGCAGTAAACGGCATGGCGTCCTTGAACGCGCTGCCCAGACGATGCTCGTCGGTGATCCCGGTAAACGCGGTGATCAACACGATTACCATCAACCCGATCAGGCCAACTTCAGCCAAGTGAAACGCCAGGCATCCAATCAGGATCAGCGCCGCCGCCCCTTGCACCAGCAGCGCCGCCGTCTGACGAGGTGTGCGTTTGGCGTTGTCCTCGGCAGCGTAGTTGGCCAGCACGGCGCGGACGTTGTCCGGCAGCAGTGTGCCGTACCCAAACCAGCGCAGCTTCTCCAGCAGCACGCAAGTGACCAGACCCGCCGCCAGTACCGGCAGCGACACCGGGGCAACTTTCTGGAAGAACTCGCCGAAATGCCAGCCCATCTCATGGCCGATCAACAGGTTCTGCGGCTCACCGACCAAGGTGCAGACGCCACCGAGCGCTGTGCCGACCGCTCCGTGCATCAACAGGCTGCGCAGGAAAGCGCGGAATTGATTCAAGTCCTCATGGTGTCGCGACGGTAAATGCTGATCGTCAGCGAATTCGCTGTCCTTGCGTGGATCATTGCCCGACGCGACGCGGTGATACACCGAGTAAAAGCCGACAGCCGCACTGATGATCACCGCCGTCACGGTCAGCGCATCCAGAAACGCAGAGAGGAACGCTGACAAGAAGCAGAACATCAGCGCCAGAATCGCTTTCGAGCGCACGCCCAACAGGAGCCGCGAGAAGAGAAACAGCAGCAGATCTTTCATGAAGTAGATGCCGGCAACCATGAACATCAGCAGCAGGATCACCGGAAAGTTGTGCAGCAACTCATCGTAAAGCGCTTGCGGCGTGGTCATCTTCAACAGCAACGCTTCAATCAACAGCAGGCCGCCAGGCATCAACGGATAACACTTGAGGGCCATGGCCAGGGTGAAGATGAATTCGATCACCAGCAACCAGCCTGCGGCGACCGGCCCGACGGTGAACAGCACCACGGCGTTGAGAATGAGAAAACCGACGATGGTCGCCTTGTACCAGCGTGGCGATTGCCCGAGGAAGTTGTGCGCGAACGCCTGGGCGATTGAACCGGACATCGGCTGCTCCTTTTATTTAGAAGCGCGAAAGTTGCCGGATGTTTCAAGGAAGATCAAGTCGCCGATAACTTCGATCCTGTTGAATGCTCTAGGGATTCACATAACGCGCAACCATGGCCCGGTAGTTGCCATCCAGCGAATAGCCGCCCACCACGATGGCTCCGTCAGTTTGTGCGGCCAGCGTATTGGCTGTATCGAGACTTCGCCCCAGTCGCGTGCGCAACCAGCCATGGCCCTCACCGAACGCCGGATCGAGGCTGCCATCGAGTTGATAGCGCGCGACCATGAAGTTCGCTTGAACCCCGCCGATGGTCGCGCCCACGGCGACGATGCGGCCGTCGCTCATCAACCGGGCGGCGTTCCATTGGCATCCGCTGGGGCCGATGTCCAACACCTGTGGCTGGCCATGATGACAGTGCAGGTCCGGTCGACCGTTGGCGTGCAGGACAAACGTCAAACAGCGGATTGGATCGCGGCTGCTGCCGAAGCAATAAAGCCTGTCGTCGGACTCAATGATCTGGCTGACCTGAGCGCTATTGCCGTGGGCCTTGAAGGCCATGAAGCCATCGACGGCGAAGCGCTCATCCAGGCTGCCATCGGGCCGATACACCGCCAACAGGCCTTGCTGAGGAAAGTCGATGGAACCTGCGACGACGATGCGCCCATCTTCCTTCAACAACAGCGTGCTCAGCCAGGTATTGAGCAGCAGGTGGCGGACCACGACGAATCCGCGTCCGTTGAATGATTCGTCGAGGCTTCCATCAGGGCAGAGGCGAATCAGCATCCCGGCGTGGTCGGCAAGGCTGAAATGATGGTTGGCGATCAGCAGAATACGGCCGTCTTCCTCCACCACAAAGTCACAGGCTTCGACGCCAGGCACGCCCGGCGGCAACCAGTTGTCGCGGGTGCCCATGGACAGCTCGCCGGGCAGTCGCACCACCTGGAAACCGTCATCGCCGAAGAATCGGTCTGGCTGGCCGTTGGCATCGAACAGGGCGAGGGCGGGCAGGGTGCGTTGGGTGTCTTCATAATGCAGGCCGGCCAGCAGAATCTTGCCGTCGGCTAACACCTGAACCTTGCCGGCCTTGGCTTCGAAACCCTCGACGAAACTGCCGATCACGCTGCCCTGAAAGCCGAACGACAAATCCGCCGACCCATCGGCCAGCAGCCGCGCCAGGCCGAACCGACTTCCCTTGGCCGTACCGACCTTGGCGGCCACCAGAATCCGGCCCTGTGCATCAAGCTCGACATGTTGGGTCTGGCTGGACAAACTGCCGGCAAAGTACACCTGCGCAACACCGCCAATGGCGAATGTCGGGTCGAGCGAACCGGGGGCGGTCCATGCAGTAGGCAGCGCGTAAGGGCTCAGGGTGGACATGCACGCGTCTCCTTGTGCCTGAGCCGATACCCAGTGGTTGGGAGGCTGACTGCACGAGCGAAATATTCAATCCCTGAACCGCGAGAAGTACAACTGGACGAATAAACAGACGACGGTCGCACTGTGCCAGAACAGTGTCTTGTTGAACCAGTCGCAAGCGAGCCAAGTACTTTGGATGAAACTGCGCTGCAAGTACGTTGCTTATTCGGCTACGCATACAACAAGGGCGGATGACTTTAACGTCATCCGCCCTTGTTCGGTAATCAGTGTGGCATCGACCACGATTGCAGTGTGTGGCCGTCTTCGCTGAGCTCAGCGCGGGCCTGCTGCAGCAGTTGTTCGAGTTGCGCCGGGTCAGAGTAGGCGCTGCTCGGGATCTGTTTGCGACCGATGTGGGAGTTGGTGCGGTCGACGACGGTCAGGCTCAGTTCGCCATTGCCGTCTTGTGGCGCCCAGGCCACGCATTGAAAAGGCTTGAACGCGTGGTTGGCAATCAAAAGAGCTTCGTTGATACGCAGCGGGGCAGTCATGGGGTCTTCTCTCTATTGGCGCCCAATCAAATGATGTGCCGTCGGTTGGGCATACCGTGCGGCTGGTTACTTGTACTGATGCACGCAACCGGGGGGCGGGTCACACGTGAAACAAAGAAATTTCAGATTCTTTACATAACGTAAGTTCGTTTCGTTAATCCTGCACATGTCCGAACACCGCGCTGAATTCACCCCTCACCCCAGCCCTCTCCCCGAGGAGAGGGAGCCGAGTTGTGGGCTTTTCAAACTGGAGTTCGGCTCGGTCTTTCAGATCGGCTGACCTCGCGTAAACACCTCGGTCAGTTCCCTCTCCCTCGGGAGAGGGCTAGGGTGAGGGGCCGCTCTTTGATTCACGGCAAATAGTCGATAGCTAACTAACAACCAACTTTCTTATAACTCTTTTAATACCCAGCCTATAAGCAATCGGTACAAGCCTCCGTCAAAATCTTGCTAGTGTTACAACCGGGTCTGCCAAATGACTGTTTTTACGATCATTTATCAAATTTGGCGCCAAGGAACAGTCATGAGCGAAGCGCCTGCATCGAGACGTTTACTGGTGGTCGATCCCTGCGACGACTGTTATCGCCTGTTGCCCGGATTGCGCGCTGTGGGTTGGGATGTCGACAGTTGTAATCTGGAAAACGCCGCATCCCGGGCCTGCGATGTCGGCCTGCTGCGTTTGCAGCCCTACCACCTGGAACGACCCGAAGCCGTCAAAGAGCTGATCAGCCGCAGCGGCACCGAGTGGATCGCCGTGCTCAATCAGGAAGTCCTGCGCTTGCAGAACGTCGGTGACTTCGTCTGTGAATGGTTTTTCGATTTCCACACCTTGCCCTTCGACGTTTCCCGCGTACAGGTCACCCTCGGCCGCGCCTTCGGCATGGCACGCCTGCGCGGGCAGGGTACGATTCATGTCGATCAGCCGGAGCACGAACTGCTCGGCGACAGCAAACCGATCCGCGAACTGCGCAAACTCCTTAGCAAACTGGCCCCGACCGAATCGCCCGTGCTGATTCGCGGCGAAAGCGGCACCGGCAAGGAACTCGTCGCGCGCACCTTGCACCGCCAATCCCAGCGCCACAACAAACCGTTTGTAGCTATCAACTGCGGGGCGATTCCCGAGCATTTGATTCAGTCCGAATTGTTTGGCCACGAAAAAGGCGCGTTCACCGGCGCACACCAGCGCAAGGTCGGACGCATCGAAGCGGCCAATGGCGGCACGTTGTTCCTCGACGAAATCGGCGACCTGCCGCTGGAATTGCAGGCCAACCTCCTGCGCTTTCTGCAGGAAAAGCATATTGAACGGGTAGGGGGCAGTCAGCCGATACCGGTGGATGTGCGCGTGCTGGCCGCAACCCACGTTGACCTGGAAGCAGCAATCGAGAAGAAGCGCTTTCGTGAAGACCTTTATTACCGGCTGAACGTCCTGCAAGTGGTCACCGCGCCGTTGCGTGAACGTCATGGCGATCTGTCGATGCTGGCCAACCACTTTTCGCACTTCTACAGCCACGAAACCGGGCGCCGGCCAAGAAGCTTCAGCGAAGATGCGTTGATTGCCATGGGCAAGCACGACTGGCCGGGCAATGTGCGCGAGCTGGCTAACCGGGTCAGGCGTGGGTTGGTGTTGGCGGAGGGCCGCCAGATCGAGGCGCGGGATTTAGGGTTGATCAGTCAGCATTCCATCGCCACGCCGATGGGCACGCTGGAAGACTACAAGACCCGGGCGGAACGGCAGGCGTTGTGTGATGTGTTGAACCGGCACAGTGATAATTTGAGTGTGGCCGCGAAAGTTTTAGGGGTTTCGCGGCCTACTTTTTATCGGTTGTTGCATAAGCATCAGATTAGGTGAGTGTGAACCTGAGTTTAAATACCATTGGTTTTAGAAGAAAATTTTGAGGGGAATTTTTACATTCCCGCCGCCGACATGTCAGTCAAGTCGCGCATTGCTCTTAATCTAATATTTCTCACGTGGGTTGGCTGCGAGATAAATCCTGCACTAAATACCAACATTAGCGTGCGAGGTGTCGGAGATTCTGCAACATAAAATGCCAAGCTTTTTTTCTGCCATAATTTAGATGGAACTCCGCCCGTAATGATTTCGGTCTTATTGTTTTGTGTGAATGATGCTCTTGAAATGCCTGGGCTTCTATATTCGAAGCTAAATTCGACCAGATCGCCTGCCTCAATACCATGAAAGGACTTACAGATCCATAAAGTTGTATTGTCTGGATTAGAACTTGGTAGAGACTCCAAATAGTATTCATCTGAAGAATAAGAAATCTTGGATTGATACCCTCCGCTAACACCAATCGCCCAATGATTCCAGTCATAGCCATCAAACGTAGTCAAATCATCCAACCCAGCCTTGACCCCATAACTCCTCACCCGACACGCCACGGCCTCACCCTCAACCGCCCCCGCATGCAATCCCACCTTAAATACAACAGCCAACTTCGAATCAGCCTTACACCCGCGCAACCACTCCACCTCAGCCAAATAATCAAGCCCCCCTCCCTGATCATGCGCCGCCCCGACAAACTGCTCCTTGACGCGCTCTCCACCACTCGTGAACGTCTCCACATACCTTAACCAGATCGGTAATCCCGCCTGCTGAAATGGCCAAGCCTCACACAAAACCTTCGTGTCATCGTTGAGCATTCCAACATCCAGCACCTCACCATCAAAACCCTCAAGTTTCGGCATCGGCATGCTCGATTGCAGCAACTCGCCAATCACCAACGTCACGCTCTGCACAGGCGTCGGCTGGCCATTGACGATCAAGTTGTATTTCAATTCCACACTGCGCTGCAGATTTGCCCCGGTGATAGAAGAATCGATATCGAATTGCACTTTCGATTGTCCCGCCACCGGCTTGTGCTGGGGAGGCACTGAGCCGGCGCCGGGTCTGCCGGCGATTTCCAGTTGCACTTCGTGATTGGCGCCAAACGTCGAAGTGTCAAACACCACGGTAAATCCGCTTTGATGCAGATTCGGGTTCAGCCTGTAATCGGGCGCCTGCACAACCGTTGGCGGTTTCAACTGACTGACTTCGCCGGTGACCGCAATCACAATGTCATTGGAGGGGCGCGCAGGTGCGCCGGCGCGCAGCAGCTGAAAGCCGACCTTGGCCGAACCGTTGACGATCGCTGTGATCTTGTCGTTCGGGATCGGGAAGTCGTGATGGCCGGGCACGCTGTCGACAGTTTTTTCCAGCGGGCCGACGATCACGGGCTGTCCTCCAGACGTCGTACCGGCCCAGGTCAGGACGACCTTGTCACCAGCCTGGTAGTCGGGGCCTGTGAAGTAAACCCGGGCAGCGGCGTCGCTCGTGCCCAGTACCTTCAGGTCGATGGTGGTGACGTTCTGGCCGTTGACCCAGATCGTCGGCGCCGGCAAGCGATTGTTCAGATCCACCGAGACGTAAGTGATTTTCGCCCACCGCGCCTTCGGATCCGGCAGATTACCCACCCTGTCGACGACCTGATAGCTCACTTCGATATTGTTGCCGTTGCCTTGCGCCCTGATGACGTCCTCGGTGAAGGTAGCGAAGATCGGATGGTTGACCGGATCGTCGATCTGCTCTCTGGTGACCGGGTAGTACGTCACCACCTGATCACCCCAACGGCACCGAATGGTGTCGAAGATGGCGATGTTCTCATAGGGTACGATGTTCATGCGGATTCCCCGCCGGGCCAAATCCTCATTCACGCCATTGGACGGATCCGGGCTAAGCGTATAGATCAGGCCGGAGTTGCCTTCTTCGCTGTCGCTATCGGTGCCACCTGGTTGTGTGAGTTGGACCCACACACGCCGTACCGGCTCGGAGCTAACCGGGTCCTGACCCAAGCGCTGTACGGTGTAAACGATCAGTGCTTCGCCATTGGTGACTTGACCCTTGGGGACTTTGAATTCGAGCCGCTTATTCAAGTTGCTTTCATCGACCGGAATTGTCCCAACTTCGACGCCATCAAAATACATTTTACAGTTGTCATACATCGCCATCCCTACCCACGGATCTACGATGATCAGCAAATCATTTTCGACGGTCTCGAGCGAAATGCCACCGTCGTAGCCCCCATCCTTCAAAACGGCCTGTTTCAAAACAAAGGGTGGATTCAGAGCGAGAATGCGGTTTTCATCCGGCGTCTGGTTCATGTCGATGCTCCATTACGGCCTGTTGCAAGGTGCGAGGCGCTGGAGTCATGTAAGCGGATTCAGCGGTAGGGCGCACCTGTCAGATCTGACAGGTGCGGACATATTTCCGATAAGTGGTCGCGAGTTGCACCAGCAGCGAAAAGCCGACAGATCAAAGGATCGCAGCCTTCGGCAGCGCCTACACGGAACAATGTAGGGACTGCCGAAGGCTGCGATCTTTTGCTTTTAGAAGTAATACGGGAATTTCAGGCTGAACGAGAAGTCCGGCGCATCATCGGTCATACCGATCGACAAGTTCGGCACGATCGTAAGGTTGTCGGTGGCCGCAATGGTCATGCCGACGTTGAAGTAACCGGCGTTGGCATCACTGGACACTACCGATTCCCAATCGCCGCCGTCCTGTTTCAGCTTGCTCTTGCGCTGTACCAGGTCGGAGACCGAAAACGACATACTCATCTTCTCGTTAAGCGCGAAGGCGATACCGGCACCGATCTGGAAGCTGTCGCCGATGCGCACTTTGCCCGGGTTTTTCTGATTGACCGTAGAGCTGATGTCGTCGAACGACTCCTCGAGGTTGTGGGTGTAGGAAAGGCTGCCGAACAGCACCGCCGGGTCAAACGTCTTGACCAGCGAGATACCCGGCGTGATCGACCAGACGCCGTTGCCGGTGGGCAGGGTGTCGGGGACGAACAGGTTGGAGTTGGCGTCGGTCTGGCGCAGTTTGATGCCGAACGGGTCTTTGCCGGTCGGCGCCTTGACGCGCAAGGTGACCACGGCGTCCGGGGTGTTGACCGATTCGTCGAGGAACTTGTAGGCGATACCGAAGTTGACGTCGCCGATGGTTGGATCCTTGGTGACGGTTTCTTCTGTTGTTACGCCAGCCGCGCCCTCGTTGCCGCCGCCGGATTGATACGTCGACTCGCGATAGATCACCGGCACGTTCAGGTCGAACTGCCAGCGGTTATCGAAGTTGTAGCGGCCGGTGAGGTCCAGGGTCCAGGTGTCGGCCTTGATCCGGTCGAGGTTGATGTTGCCCAAAAAGATCGAATCCAGCGCGAGGAACCCGTTCAGGATCAACTGACGGGTGTCGTAGCGTGAATAGGTCAGGCCGGTTTCCACGCTGAACTTGCCGCCGCCAAAGAAACCGCTGGCTTCGTCATACAGGTTGGAAACGCTCTGCGCCGGTTGTGAATCATCGGCCAGCGATTGACCGTAGGAAGCGCCACTGCCCCCGGCGGCGCCTCCCGATGCAGCGGCCGCACCGGTGCCTGTGGCGGCTCCGGCGGCGACGCGATTGCCTTTCATGTCAGACGGCGATTTCGCCAGCCGTTTTGGCGGTGGGGCAGCGGGTGTTTCTTCTACCTGGCGGACCCGTTGTTCAAGTACCGCCAGCGCTTGTTGTTGTTGTTCGTATCGTTGTCTCAGTTCCAGAAGTTCCCGTTTCAGGGCTTCTACATCGGCGTCGGGTGCTGCTTGCAGCATTGCCGCCGGGAGAAGGGTACTCAAACACACTGCGGCACGCAGTGATACTGATCGATACATGAATAAGCCGTCCCTTTAAGCCCAATGATCGAGACTCAGCGTAGTTCAATATCCGATATTGCGTAGGGCCCCGAGTTGGGTCAGGTTGCAATCCAGTGCACCGGCGCTTCTGCCGTTATTGTTCAGTACGACGTTGAGTTGCGTAAGGTTGTTGACCACGTTGGCGCTGCCCAGCAATCGGGTGTTCTGCAGCAGCCCGCCCTGGGCGACTTGTTGCAGTGCCGTGCCTTGATTGCCGCTGGCCTGAATGGCCATTTGCACGCCACCACCATTGGCCGAAACCGCGACACTGCCGGCGCCGTTGCTGCCAGTAATGGTTTGTCCGGCGATAAGGGCCTGGCCTTGCGATGGCACCAGTGCCGGCGCCTGACTGGCTTCGCTGACGTTGATCGCGACGTTGTTGTTGGCGGTGTTGCCATCGCCGGCGGCGCGTACGCTTTGCGTCACACCCTGGCTGCTGTTGAGGCCGGCGCCACCGATTACGCTGCCGGTGCCTGCGGTGAGGGCGCTGCCGTTGCCCGACTCCTTGATGGTCGAGACGTAGAATTCCGGTTTGACGGTTGCGGCCTGGATCTGCATCGAGGTCGCGGCCCCGATCAAGTCGCCGCTGGCGTTGCGCCAGGTGCTGCTCATGACAATGCCGAAGCTGATGATCCGCCCCGGCATGACGTACCGACCGCGCAGCTCGGCGAGCTCCTGGTCCTTGATTTCGATGGGTTTGAATCCGGCATGGGCTAAACCTGACGCACTCGCTGCCAGGCAGGCGGCGGCCAGCCAGTATGAGCTTTTCATCTGCTGCTCCCGGGACATCCAGTCCCATTCTCTAACTCGGCGATTAAAAGAAGTCGCTCTGAATGAACCCGAAATCCATCAATTCCGCATCTTTGACCGGGTTGAAACTGTCCAGCGAGTTCTTCGCCGTCAGCGGCACGGGAGGGCTGCGCAAGGCGTTGGCCTTGTCGTAACCGGGGCCGACGATGGCAAAGACAATGCCGTTCCAACCTTTGACAAAGTCGTCGTGCTTGTAGCGCTTGTGGCCGAGAACCGGGTCACCGATGTAGACCCAATCCTTGTCCGAACGCTGCAGGACGACGAAATGCTTGTAACCACGAATGTCCATCAGAACCACCACCGGAATGGTCACCGCTTCGAGTTTCTCGGGCGGGATCCGGTAACCACGGGCACGCATGCCGATGCTTTCTACGTAGCGCTTCATGTCGAGCATGGAGAAACCCTGGGTTCGCACCAGGTCCTGGTCAGCGTTGACCAGCATGCCTTTGATGATGTGCTCCTCATCGACGTCGAGCCAATAGGCCTGGCGCAGGACCGTCGCCAGTGCAGCAGCGCCGCAGCTGAAGTCGGTTTTCTGTTCGACGATGTCGGCAAACTTGCGCTCACGAATGCTTTGCACGTCCTTGTAGACCAGCACGCCACCCGGCAGGGCAGCGATGGGCATCTGGGCCGCCTGAGTCAGGCCGCACAGACAAAGCAGAGCGAGGAGGGCAGGAGTCCGCATGATCGAATACGCCTTGTGGAACCGAGGAAAAGCCCCGTTGCCGGGGCTTTCGTTTCGATCGCGATTACATGCAGGCTTTGCAACCTGCGGCGATGGACAGCGAGTTGCTTTGTTGGTTGCCCACACCCGCCGAGACGTTGGCTCCGCCGTTGCCGGAGAAGTTGTTCATCGAGTTGGTCATGTTGGCGTTGTTGACGACAGGAGTTTTCCAGCCATCTTTGGTCAACACTTGTTGGGTGGTGACGCCAGCGAGGCCAAAAGTACCCACGGCTTCGAACTTGGCTTTCTGATCATCGTTGCCGCCATGGCCGCCGCCACGGTTACCCCAACCACCATGGTCGTTGTCGTCTTCGATGGTCGCAGTGCCTTTGGCTTTGAACACGCCAGCGGCTGCATAAGTACCGGTAAGGGTGTCGGTTTTGTAAGCCTGCACGCCTTTGTTTTCCACGACCAGGCCAGTCGAGGACTGGTTGGCAGAGGCGGCAGCCTGCGCTACACGACCACCGGAAACGGCGATGGCGAGGTTGTTTTTCTGTTGGTTGAAGTTGCCGGCGGTCACGTTGATGCCGATGTTGCCGGAACCGTTGTTGCCAGTATTGGTGAGGTTGGCGTTGTTGAAGGTGGAAGAGTTTTTCACGTAGTTGTTGTTGTTCACCTGAGTCGCGCTCGAGGCGGCAACAGCATTGCCGAAGATGAAGCTTTCGTCAGCGGTAGCCAGCGCAGCAGCGTTGTCCTGCTGGTTGCCGTCGCCGCCCGCCACGTTGGCACCCATGTTGCCGTTGGAGCCGTTGAGCGAGTCGCTGGCATTGGCGTTGTTCAGGGTGCCCTGGTTTTTCACCACGTTGCCGTCGCTGTTTTGTGCGTCAAGTACAGCGGCGCCGGCGCCTGCGGTGATCTGCAGCAGTTGTTCAAGATTCGGACCTTGTGGCTGGCCGTGACCGTTGCCGTGCCCGTTACCATGACCGTTGTTGTCACCACGGCCGCCAGCCTGTGCTGCCATTGCCATCACTGCTGCGAGTGCGAAAACCAGTGGTTTGAGAGCCATTGTAGGTTTCATGGTTGTTTCTCCGTCGTGCTTATTAGTTGGTTAAGTGTTGGGACTTTTCTAATTGCACTGCTTTTTGTTTGGGTCAGTCTGCGACCCGGATGCTCAGGGTGTTAGCCATGCGGTTCCCCACCCCGGCACTCTGGTTCACCTGGATTACCCCGCGGCTGCCGGTGAAGGCCTGATCACTTGTCGTGACCTGGCGACTGCCGATTGAGGTACCAGTTGCTCCTGAGCTCGGTAAAAACGCCACGTTCTGTTGTGAAAGGGCGCTGTCGTCAACGCTCTGCGGGCCGGCACTGATGCTGACGCGCGTGACGTTGGCCATTTGATTGTTGGCACCGGCGCCCTGGTTAACACCGAGGATGCCGTTGCCATTGCTGAAAGAGTTGCCGCCGATGTTGGCGCTCGCGTCGATGGCGCGGCTGGCGGGCGTGTCGATGGTCTGCCTGACGCTGGTGGTGGCATGGGCTTCGGTGCCGATGGCAATCGCCTTGGTGTTGGCTTGTTGCATCTGGTCACCGGCAGCCTGGTTGACATTGAAGTTGCCGCGATACTGAGCGCCGGAATCCTGAATGTTTGCCTTGTTGACTGAAGCCGAATCGGCCATGGCGCTGGTGCAGCCGAGCAGGGCGAGAAGCAGCAGGGTGCGATTCATGTCATTGGCCTCCGGCCATACGAGTCAGAGGCGCCAGCCCGGTGCTCATCGCCCGGTTGACCGTGTTGGAGATCGAGGCGCCAGAACCACCGCCGCTGCCAGTACGCATGCCGGGCAGGCCGTTCTGATTGGTCAGGGTGTTCATGCCGGGCAGGTTGGAACTGGGCGTGGTCATGTTGCCGCGAATCGATGAGCCGCTGGCGACACTGGCGAAATCACCGTCCGTGAGTTCGGTACTGCTGAGGGTCTGGTTGATCCGCGCCGAAGGGTTGGCGTTGACCGTGGTCGGATAGGGGTCTTTGCCGCCATTGCGCCCGATCGCGACGGGTTGAACGTCGCGGTTGAGGACGATCACGCCGTTGCCTTCAGCCTGGGCGCTGACGCTGATCAAAGCGCTGGCGGCTGATCCGATCAGCAGGAGGCAGGTCAGGCCTTTATTGAAATTCCCCACGGCTGCAATTCCTTCTTCAGTGGGCTGGGTTATTCAGCGTTGTGAAGAAGAGAGCGAAAGCTGTGCCGGTTTTGAATTATCTTTTTATTTCAACGGCTTAAATACTTTTGGAAGTTCCCTGTTGCGGGCACTGTTTCAGCGCTGAGACACAGGGCGGATCGCTTGCGGGGCAATGGGCGCCGGAAAGCTCTGGAACAAGGGTTTGCGCCGAGGTGTTTCATCGGCGTAACAGATCACGTGACGCAATGATGAATGACGCTTGGGCGGGGCCTTTGCGCGGTCGGGAGTGTTTCAAAAACGGACAGTTTTGCGTTAAAAGCCGCCGGGCGGCTTATCTGGACAGCAAACGCTCGACCGCCGCAAAGGCTTGCGTCTGGCGCTCGGCCCAATTGCCTTCGATCATTTGCAGCGGCTGTTGGTGCTGGATCAACCAAACGCGGGTGGCTTCGTAGAACGCCATGCGATCCGCAAGATCCGGTTGGCAGCGCTGGCCGTCTTCGGTCCAGTCGATCTGTTGTGGGGACAACAGCAGGTGCAGGTCGTAATGGCGCGCCAGTAACTCGGTTTCCAGCCAGTCCGGGCAGGCGCCAAACAAAGTCTGGCTCCAGAGGATGTTGCTGAGCAGGTGGGTGTCGAGAATCAGCAGTGGGGGCTGTTTCGCGCGCGCCTGATCTTCCCATTGCAACTGGCCCTGGGCGATATCAGGGATATCCGCAAGGCAAGTGTCGCGTGGGTTGTCTTCGATGAACCGACGAACATATTCATCCACACGCACGCCGCCGAAACGCTGCTCCAGCCCTGCCGCCAGCCAGCTCTTGCCGGTGGATTCCGGGCCGGTGAGAACAACGACTTTCATGTGCGCAACGCCGGATCGGCACGCCATTCCCGCCAGCCTTGCACGGCGAGCAGGGTAAACAGCGCGTACAGGGCGGCGGTCAGGTACAGGCCTTTGTAGATGAACAGGCCGACAAAGATCACATCGAGGACGAACCACAGCGCCCAGCATTGCAGACGTTTTTGCGCCATCCACAGTTGCGCGACCAGACTGAAACCGGTGAGCGCGGCATCGAGCCACGGCTGTGCGGCGTCGGTCCAGTGCGCCATCGCCGCGCCCAGCAACACACTGCCGATCGCCCCAACGCCGAGGCCGAGCACCATTGAGCGTGGATCGAGGCGGGTAACCTGGCGACCGTCATGCATCGTCCCGGCGCGGGTCCACTGCCACCAGCCGTAGATCTGCAGCGCGGCGTAGATCACTTGCAGCAACATGTCCGAATACAGCTTCACCTCAAAGAAGACCCAGCTGTAGAGCAACACCATGACCAGCCCGATCGGCCAGCACCACGGATTCTGCTTGACCGTCAGCCACACCGCGATGACACCGAGGGCAGCGGCAAACAGTTCAAGCCCGGACATGAGTGATCCTTGGGGGAGTTGAGAAGGGGGCGGATTGTACTGCATTAGTCAGGTCAAAAGCCCCTCACCCTAACCCTCTCCCGGAGGGAGAGGGAACTGATCGCGCTGTTTGGTCGAGGTACGCCGACCTGGAATAACGCGTCGAACGCAGATCATGAAACGCCCAGTGATCTGCGATCAAAAGCCCCTCCCTAACCCTCTCCCGGAGGGAGAGGGAACTGATCGCGTTGTTTGGTCGAGGTACGCCGACCTGGAATAACGCGTCGAACGCAGATCATGAAAAGCCCAGTGATCTGCTCCCTCTCCTCGGGGAGAGGGCTGGGGTGAGGGGTGGGCTCACCTCGGTGACCGGTCAGACCCGGAACTGGCGCAGCAACCCGTTGAGCTGTTCGCTCAGTTGCCCAAGCCGCAGGCTGGCTGCACTGGACTGCTCAGCCGCCAACGCGGTGCTATGGGAAAGCCCGGCCGCCTGAGTGACGTTCTGGTTGATGTCCTCAACCACTTGCGCCTGTTGCAGCGTAGCGCTGGCAATCGACGCATTGAGACCGTTGAGATTACGTAATGCCTGGCCAATCGCATTAAGGCTCGCCCCGGCCAGTCCCGCCTGTTCGATGGTCAATTGCGAGGCCTTGCTGCTGTCGCCGATCACCTTCACCGCAGCCTCCGAATGATTCTGCAAACGCTCGATCATCGACTGAATCTCCGCCGTCGATTTCTGCGTACGCTGGGCCAGCAAGCGCACCTCATCGGCGACTACGGCGAACCCGCGACCCTGTTCTCCCGCGCGCGCCGCTTCAATCGCCGCGTTCAAGGCCAGCAGGTTGGTCTGTTCGGCAATCGAACGAATCACCTCCAGCACGCTGCCAATCTGCGTACTCTCCGCCGCCAGGGTGCGGATCACTTCCACCGCCTGATCGATCGTGCCCGAGAGCTTGTCGATCTGTTGCAGGCTGCCGTCAATATTGATCTGCCCCTGTTGCGCCTGCGCTTCGGCATCGCGCATTTCTGCGGCGGCGTGTTCGGCGTTTTTCGCCACGTCCTGCACGCCGTAGGTGACTTCGTTGATCGCTGTGGCCACCAGTTCCATCTGCTGCGATTGCTGCTGACTGCGCTGCTGCGCCTGCGAGGCATCGTTGCCCAGCTCGCTGGAAGACTGGCCCAAAGCGCTGGCCGACACCTGCAGGTCACCAATCACTCGGCGCAGCTTGGCGGTGAAGGCATTGAAGTGATGGGCCAGTTCGGTGACCTCATCCTTGCCATGGGTATCGAGGCTGCGGGTCAGGTCGCTTTCGCCGCTGGCGATGTTGGCCATGGCATTCACGGTTTCCTGCAACGGACGGACAATGCTGCGTGCGATCAGGATCACCAGCAGCGCCATGATCAGCGCAATCGCCAGGCCGATCGCCGACGCCTTGATCATTTGTCCTTGGAATTCTGCCTGCACATCGTCGACGTAAACGCCGGAACCAATTACCCAGCCCCACGGCTCAAACAGCTTCACATACGAGGTCTTGGCAACGGGATCAGTCGCCCCCGGTTTCGGCCAGCGATAATTGACCATGCCCGCGCCTTTGGCCTTGGCGATGGCGACCATCTCGTTGAACACCGCAAAGCCATCCGGGTCGCGGATCGCCGAAAGGTTCTGGCCTTCGAGCTTGGGATTGGTCGGGTGCATGACCATCACGGGCGTGAGGTCGTTGATCCAGAAGTAGTCGCTCTGGTCATAGCGCAGGCCACGGATCGCGGTCAGCGCCTGCTTTTGCGCGGCATCTCTGGTCAGGGTGCCGGCGGTCTCCAGCCCTTGGTAATAGGTGAGCAGGCCACTGGCGGTCTGCACCACGTGCTGGGTTTTCTGCGCCTTGGCGTGGTAGAGGTCGTCATGGATCTGCTTGAGCATCAGCACGCCCAAGGTCAGCAACATGACCACCGCCACGATCAAGATGAGCCACAAGCGTCGGCTGATCGACACACTGCGCAAGCTGTTCATAACGCTGTCACTCCGGATTCTTGTTCTTGTAATAAACGATCGCCAGCATCCAGCCACCGCTGTGGGCTCGCGATTGCGCGACTTGAGCCGCCTAACGCGGGGAGCGCTATTAAGGCTTGTCTGTTAGGATTTCGGCCCCGCGCGCGAAAACCTGAATCCGGTTTTGATATTTCACGGAATTTTTACCGTTTCGTGTGGATCCTGTGCGCGCGCAATCGCTACAGCTTTTACCGGCTACGCTGGACGCAGTGAACGAAAAAATACTATCGGGGCATGCCCGCGTGCATCGCTCTTTGGGGGATTGATGGATCTTTGGACCGCCTTGCAGGCACTGATTCTAGGAGTTGTAGAAGGGCTGACGGAGTTTTTGCCCATTTCGAGCACCGGACACCAGATCATCGTCGCCGACTTGCTGAACTTCGGCGGCGAACGGGCCATGGCGTTCAACATCATCATCCAGCTCGGCGCGATCCTCGCGGTGGTCTGGGAGTTTCGGCGCAAGATCCTCGACGTGGTGATCGGCCTGCCGACCCAGCCGAGCGCACGACGTTTCACCGCCAACCTGCTGATCGCCTTCCTGCCGGCCGTAGTGCTCGGCGTGATTTTTGCCGATCTGATCCACGAATACCTGTTCAACCCGATTACCGTCGCGGCGGCGCTGGTCATCGGCGGGATCATCATGTTGTGGGCCGAACAGCGCCAGCATGAAGTGCATGCGGAAACCGTCGACGAGATTCGCTGGACCGACGCGCTGAAAATCGGCTTCGCGCAATGCCTGGCGATGATTCCCGGAACCTCGCGTTCCGGCTCGACGATCATTGGGGGCCTGCTGTTCGGCCTTTCGCGCAAGACGGCCACCGAGTTCTCGTTCTTCCTCGCCATGCCAACCATGGTCGGTGCGGCAGTGTATTCGGGTTACAAATATCGCGACCTGTTCGTGCCGGCGGATTTCCCGGTGTTCGCCATTGGTTTTGTCACGGCGTTCATCTTCGCCATGATCGCTGTGCGCGGCCTGCTCAAGTTCATCGGCAGCCACAGCTACGCAGCCTTTGCCTGGTACCGGATTGCGTTCGGCCTGTTCATTCTGGCCACTTGGCAGTTCGGCTGGGTGGACTGGTCGGCGGCCAAGGCATGAACGATTCCCGCACGCGCCGCCCTGAGGGGCGACCTTCAGGCGGGCGCGTTCAGCATCTGAAATTGAAGCTTGGGGTGTTGCTGATCGTCTGCGCGCTGCCGCTGTTCGGCTCGCTGTCGATGTGGCTCAGCGGCATCTCGCGGGTGCCGCTGGCGGCGTACGGGATTGTCAGTGTGCTGGCGTTCTTTCTGTACTGGGCCGACAAACGCAAAGCCCGCGCCGATGCCTGGCGCACCCCGGAAAATATCCTGCATGCGGTCGAACTGGCGGGCGGCTGGCCGGGAGCGTTGATTGCGCAGCAGGTGTTTCGGCACAAAACGCGCAAGGTGTCGTTTCAGATTCTGTTCTGGGCGATCGTGTTGTTGCATCAGGTGTTCTGGATTGACCAGATTTTCCTCGGTTCCAACCTGTTGTCTTTGATCTAAAGAACACACTTACCCCTGTAGGAGCTGCCGAAGGCTGCGATCTTTTGGGACGCAGAGCGTCCCCGGCTGCATTCCCACGCAGAGCGTGGGAACGATCAATCCTCGCTGATGAGTCGCCTGACAAACCGCCTTCGCGAGCAGGCTCGCTCCCACAGGATTTGCGTGCTTACAAAAGCAGGCCGATTTGGGTTTTCTTAGGCAACTTGCTCACCACCAGTTGATGCGATCGCTGCAACAGTCCCCGCAATTCCTCGGCACCCAGCGGGTAGGGCGGGTGCATGATGATCCACTGCGCCCGCGCCAGATACGGCGCCGGATGAATCCCCGGGCGGTCGCAATGGCCGAGAAACAGATCCTTGTCGACCTTGAACGCCAGCGAATCTCCTCGCAGCCCCTGCAAGGCAAACATCTTGTTGCCGGCAATCGAGAACACCCGCACGCCGCCCCATTTGTAATCTTCCCGCGCGCCGGGCAGAGCCAGACAAAACTCGGCGACCTCGGCTTCGCTCATTCTTCCTTGTTTCATAGAAATCTGTCCCCGCATGCATTGAACGATTCGACCAAGTGATCGATCCATGCGCGCACCGCTGGCATTACCCCGCGCCTGTGCGGGTACACCGCTTGCAGCCAGCCGCCAGGCAATGACCATTGCGGCAGCACTTGCACCAGTGTGCCGTTACGCAATTCGGTTTCGCAGAACATCATCGGCAGCACGGTAAAGCCCTGACCGGCGAGCACGCAGGCCTTGCGCACCACGAAGTCATCAATGCCCAGCCGCGCTTCCATGCTCAGATCGACGCTCTTGCCTTGCTGATCGAGCAGACGCACATGAACCATGCGGTCGGCTTCCAGCGCGCCGAGTACCGGCAGGTTTTTCAGGTCCTGCGGATGAGTGATCGTCTTGCCTTGCATGAACGCCGGGCTGGCGATCACCACCGCCTGGGCCTGACGCAAGCGGCGGGTGACCAGCAAAGGATCTTCATCACCGTGATCGCGCACACGCAACGCTACATCGATGCCTTCGGTGACCAGATCGACCCGGCGGTTGAGCAGGACGACCTCCAACTGCACCTGAGGAAACTTGCCGAGGAAATCGCTGATCACCGTCGGCAGCATTTCATGGGCAAGACCGGTCGGGCACGATACCCGCAAGCGCCCGCGAGGCTCGCTGGACATGCTCGCCACCGCCTCGTCAGCCATTTCCGCTTCCAGCAACATCGCCTGACAGTGGCGCAAATAGCGTTCGCCAACGGCGGTGAGATTGAGTTGGCGAGTGGTGCGTTGCAGCAGACGTGCGCCGAGGCGCTCTTCCAGCTCGGCAATTCTTCTCGAAAGCCGTGACTTGGGAATACCTAGCAAGCGCCCGGCGGCGGCAAATCCGCCGGCTTCGACCACTTTGGCGAAGTAGTAGAGATCGTTGAGGTCCTGCATACGTGTTTCCAGTCGTTCTATCAATGGGACGAACTATCGCATTGTCGGCGACTAATCAGCTATTGGTTTGTTGCGTAGGATTGTCTCCATTCCGTCGCCGCCGGCGATTCTTTCAGGAGAACCCACATGAAACTGTTGCACATCGATTCGAGCATTCTCGGCGACAACTCGGCTTCCCGTCAGTTGAGCCGTCAAGTCGTCGACGCCTGGCAAGCTGCCGAGCCGAGCGCCGTGGTCACCTACCGCGACCTGGCGGCCGATGCGATCAGCCACTTCTCGTCGACCACACTGGTTGCTGCCGGCACCACCGCCGAACTGCGCGACGCTGCGCAACAGCACGAAGCCGAGCTGAGCGCTTCGACCCTGGCCGAATTCATCGCTGCCGACGCCGTGGTGATTGCCGCGCCGATGTACAACTTCACCGTTCCAACCCAGCTCAAAGCGTGGATCGACCGCGTCGCCGTCGCCGGCCAGACGTTCCGCTACACCGAAGCCGGCCCTGAAGGCCTGTGCGGTGGCAAGAAAGTGGTGATCGTGTCGACTTCCGGTGGCATCCACGCCGGTCAGGCCAGCGGCATCGCTCACGAAGAATATCTGAAGCTGGTACTGGGCTTCCTCGGCATCACCGATATCGAAATCGTCCGCGCTGAAGGTCTGGCCTATGGCGAAGAAGTGCGCAACAACGCCATGAGCGCTGCGCAAGCGAAGATCAGCGAGCAACTGTTCGCCGCCGCGTAAGGCTTGCGTAAAGAACAGCTGATGTTCAGGTAATCCCCCAAAAACTCTGTATTCTGGTTCCGCAAGGGCCGAATACGGAGTTTTTTGTTTCTGGCTGTTACATAATCTGGCCCGGGTTATGCAGTTTCAGCACATCCGACGATGTGGTCCAACAGGGTAGGGCATTCATGAGGCATCTTTGTGCACTGTTGCTGATTTGCCTGCTGGCCAGCCTGAATTCAGTGCAGGCCGCACCGGGGCGCCACCCTGTCTGGAGCGTCGGTTATCACGAGATGACCTTTCTCGACCCGCTCGATTTGCAACCGATGCGCGCCATCGCTTTTTACCCGTCCAGTGACCGTGAGCATATGAGTTTGCTTGAGGGTTACTCGGTCGAGGCTGGAGAAGACACCAAGGTTGCCATCGGCCGCTTTCCCATGTTGATGCTCTCCCATGGCAATACCGGCACGCCGCTGGCCTTGCATGATCTGGCCACTTCGCTGGCGCGCAAGGGGTTTGTCGTGGTTGCAGTGATTCATCCCGGCGACAACTGGCGCGACCACAGCCGACTTGGCACGTTGAGCAATCTCTACGGCCGGCCAATCCAGATTTCCCAAGCGATCACCGCGACGCTCGCAGACAACATGCTGGCACCGTTCGTCAATGCTGATCAGGTTGGTGTGATCGGTTATTCGGCTGGAGGCGAGACCGCGTTGATTCTTTCCGGGGCGCAACCGGATCTGGATCGTCTGCGCCGCTATTGCCAGGAACGTCCGGACGATCACGACGCCTGTAACACCAAGGGTGAACTGATTGTTGATCGCGATGACTTGCAGCCAGTGGCCGATCCACGGGTTCACGCGTTATTGCTGATGGCACCGCTGAGCCTGAAGTTCGGCCGCCACACCCTTGCCGATGTGCACGTACCGGTGCTGCTCTACAGCGGCGACGGCGACAAACTGGTGGCCTTCGATAAAAACGCCGCCGCCCTGGCGCGCAAACTGCCCACCGCGCCGGACTTCAAATTGCTGGCCGGAGCAGGGCACTTCGTGTTCATGGCGCCGTGCACCGAAGAGCAGATCCGCGCCATGCCGGCGTTGTGTACCGATGCCGACGGGGTGGATCGCGAAGATATTCACCGCAACCTGATCTCCGAGGCCGGACGGTTTTTTGCCCAGGCACTGGGTAAATCGAGCAGGGCGGGGATGCAGACGGCGGATCAATAACTCAAACACCGCATTCCCCTGTGGGAGCGAGCCTGCTCGCGAAAGCGGTGAGTCAGCCAGCGCATCTTTCTCTGACACGACGCCTTCGCGAGCAGGCTCGCTCCCACGGAGATTGAATTGTCTGTTTTCAGGGAAGTGCACGACGCTTGAGCAACAAGGTCAGGCCCAGCCCGGTCACCGACAACAACGCCGCGCTGAAGAAAATCCACGAATAGCCCAGATTCAACGCCACAGCGCCCATCAACGGTCCCGCGATCGCCAGTGCCAGATCGAAGAACACTGCATAAGCCCCCAACCCTGAACCACGGCTGGAACTCGGCACCTGTTTGATCGCTTCAACGCCCAGCGCCGGGTACACCAGAGACAGCCCAAACCCCGCCAGCCCTGCGCCAATCAACGCATACGCAGTGGAGGGCGCCAGCCACAACATCACCAGCCCGACAGTTTCAACCGACATGCAAACGATGGCTGAGGCAAACCCGCCAAACCGGGCAATCGCCGAGATGAACAACAGCCGCGACAGGATGAAACACACGCCAAACACGGTCAGGCAGTAAGCCGCGCCGGTCCAGCCTCGATTGAGGTAATAAAGGGTGATGAAAGTCGTCAGTGTGCCGTAGCCGATAGAAGCCAGCGTCAGGCTGGTGCCGTACGGCGCAATCTTGCCGAACACCGCCCAGAACGACAGGCGCTCGCCACGAATCACCGGCACCGAAGGTTTGTTGCGGATCAACCACAGCGCGCCTGCCGCCAACGCCGACAGCGCGATGCCAAGGCTGACAAAGCCATATTCAGCGACCATCACCACGCCCAGTGGCGCACCAATGGCGATCGCGCCGTAAGAGGCGATGCCGTTCCAGCCGATGGATTTTGCCGTGTGCTCGACACCGACCTGGCCCATGCACCAACTGATGGTGCCGACACCGATCAGGCCTTGGGCAATGCCAAGCAGCAGGCGCCCGGCAATCAGAATCAACAGGCTGGTCAGCGGAAAACTTTGCAGCAAGGTCGACAGCAACGTCAGCGCGCCGCTGAGAACAATCCCCCACAAGCCATAAATGATCGCCCGCTTGGTGCCGAGGGTGTCCGACATGCGCCCGGCCATTGGCCGGCTGAGCAGGGTGGCCAGATACTGCGAGCCGATCACCAGACCGGCAATGATCGCGCTGAAACCCAGTTGCTCATGGACGTAACCGGGCAGTACCGCAATCGGCAACCCGATACAGAGAAAGGCAATGAAGGTATAGAAAACGATGGAGACGATCTGCAGGGTGATCGCCAGGGAGCTTTGCGGTGGCAGTGGCTGCGCAGACATGAGCACTCGTTCGCGGGCGGCGGTGGGAGAGTTGCCGACATCATGGCGCGGGGCTGGGATAAAAGAAAGCAGGCTAACTACTTCGCCTTAATGATCGTTCCCACGCTCTGCGTGGTGACGCCGCCATGGACGCTCTGCGTCCGCTGTTGGGACGCGGAGCGTCCCGGGCTGCATTCCCACGCGGAGCATGGGAACGATCAATGTGGGAGCGAGCCTGCTCGCGAATATCTGCGCACCAGCAATGTCCAAACGCCGAATGCAAAAAGCCCCGTCACAGAGGACAGGGCTTTTAACTTGCAGCTTGCAGCTTGAAACTAAAAGCTGCTCTTAGAAAACGACGCCTTGGCTACGCAGGTAGTCGTCATAAGTGCCGCTGAAGTCGGTCACGCCGTTCGGGCTCAGCTCGATGATGCGCGTGGCCAGGGACGATACAAACTCACGGTCGTGGCTGACGAAGATCAGCGTGCCCGGGTAGTTTTCCAGCGCCAGGTTCAGTGCTTCGATCGATTCCATGTCCAAGTGGTTGGTCGGTTCGTCCATGATCAGCACGTTGGGCTTTTGCAGGATCAGCTTGCCGAACAGCATGCGACCTTGCTCACCACCGGAGATGACCTTGACCGACTTGAGGATCTCGTCGTTGGAGAACAGCATGCGGCCCAAGGTGCCACGAATCATCTGTTCGCCCTGGGTCCACTGACCCATCCAGTCGAACAGGGTGACGTCGTCTTCGAAGTCGTGAGCGTGGTCCTGAGCGTAGTAGCCCAGTTCAGCGGCGTCAGTCCATTTCACGCTACCGGCATCCGGGGTCAGTTCGTTGACCAGGGTGCGCAGCAGGGTGGTCTTGCCGATACCGTTCGGGCCGATGATCGCAACGCGCTCGCCGGCTTCAACCTGGAAGCTGAAGTCCTTGAACAATGGCTTGCCATCGAAACCCTTGGCCATTTTCTCGACCATGACCGCCTGACGGTGCAGCTTCTTGTTCTGCTCGAAACGAATGAACGGGCTGACGCGGCTGGAAGGCTTGACCTCGGCCAGCTGGATCTTGTCGATCGCCTTGGCGCGGGAGGTGGCCTGCTTGGCTTTCGAGGCGTTGGCCGAGAAGCGGCTGACGAACGATTGCAGCTCGGAGATCTGCGCTTTCTTCTTGGCGTTGTCCGACAGTAACTGCTCGCGGGACTGGGTCGCCACGGTCATGTACTCGTCGTAGTTGCCCGGGAACAGACGCAGCTCGCCGTAATCCAGGTCAGCCATGTGCGTGCACACGCTGTTCAGGAAGTGACGGTCGTGGGAGATGATGATCATCAGGCTGTTACGCTGGGTCAGGATGTTTTCCAGCCAGCGAATGGTGTTGATGTCCAGGTGGTTGGTCGGTTCGTCGAGCAACAGCACTTCCGGATCGGAGAACAGTGCCTGCGCCAGCAACACGCGCAGTTTCCAGCCTGGCGAGACTTCGCTCATCGGGCCGAAATGCTGTTCCAGCGGAATGCCCAGACCCAGCAACAATTCGCCGGCACGGGATTCGGCGGTGTAGCCGTCCATCTCGGCGAACTCGGTTTCCAGCTCGGCAACGGCCATGCCGTCTTCTTCGGACATTTCAGCCAGCGAGTAGATGCGATCGCGCTCGGCCTTGACCTTCCACAGCTCTTCGTGACCCATGATCACGGTGTCGATCACGGTGAATTCTTCGTAGGCGAACTGATCCTGGCGCAGCTTACCCAGACGCACGTTCGGTTCGAGCATGACCTGACCGCCGGACGGATCGAGGTCGCCGCCGAGGATTTTCATGAAGGTCGACTTGCCGCAACCGTTGGCACCGATCAGGCCGTAGCGATTGCCTGCGCCGAATTTGACCGAAACGTTTTCGAACAGCGGCTTGGCGCCAAACTGCATCGTGATGTTAGCTGTGGAGATCAATTACCTTACCTATCAATGGGTTAGAGCTGGTCTGTGGTGCCTGGTACAAACCTGAGTACCAATCTGGAGCTTTTCCAGCTCCCCCCAGTCTGTGCTTGAGTTGAGCCAACGCGCATAAGCCGTCCGCAACTGGGGCCGTTGAAGGCAAGCTGCTGAGCGACGAGTACGGGGTTCTTGTTGGACATTGGCGCGCATTGTCGCATAACTCAGACGGCAGTTATATGGCAGGCAAACGGGCGTACGCATCGGCTCGTCCGAGAAGTCCCCGATATCCGCTGATCAAAATCTCGAAAACCCGAATGAACTCACTCGGCCATTTTCACTTCGGAAAGTGGAGCAGCAGCCATTTTCGTTCAAACGAGTGAGGACCAAGCCATGCGAGCAATGACCTATCACGGCGCCCATGACGTGCGCGTCGAAACCGTACCAGACCCGAAACTTGAAGCCGCCGACGACATCATCCTGCGCGTCACCGCTACCGCCATCTGCGGGTCGGACCTGCACCTGTACCGAGGCAAAATACCCACCGTCGAGCACGGCGATATATTCGGTCATGAGTTCATGGGGATCGTCGAAGAAACCGGGCCAGCCGTCACGGCCGTGCAGCGCGGCGACCGCGTGGTAATTCCGTTCGTGATCGCCTGTGGCGATTGCTTCTTCTGCCAGCAAGAGCTTTACGCCGCTTGCGAGACCACCAACGAAGGCCCCGGCGCGGCGCTGAACAAGAAAATGATTCCGCCGCCAGCAGCGCTGTTCGGCTACAGCCGTATGTATGGCGGAATTCCCGGTGGCCAGGCGGAACTGGTGCGCGTGCCGAAAGCCAATACCGGCCCGTTCAAGGTACCGGGCACGCTGTCGGACGAGAAAGTGCTGTTTCTCTCTGACATCCTGCCGACTGCCTGGCAAGCGGTGATCAACGCCGGCGTTAAACAGGGTTCGAGTCTGGCGATCTACGGCGCCGGGCCGGTCGGTTTGCTCACCGCAGCCTGCGCGAGAATGCTCGGTGCTGAGCTGATTTTCATGGTCGACCATCACCAGTACCGCCTCGATTATGCCCAGCGCACCTACGGCGTGATTCCGATCAACTTCGATAAGGACGATGACCCGGCGGATACCATTACCAGCCAGACTCCCGGCCATCGCGGCGTCGATGCGGTGGTCGATGCCGTCGGCCTTGAAGCCAAGGGCAGCACCACCGAAACGGTCATGGCTACACTCAAGCTTGAAGGCAGCAGCGGCAAGGCTTTGCGCCAGTGCATCGCCGCCGTCCGCCGTGGCGGTGTGGTCAGCGTTCCGGGGGTGTATGCAGGATTTATCCATGGCTTCATGTTCGGCGACGCTTTTGACAAGGGCCTGACCTTCAAAATGGGCCAGACTCACGTACAGCGTTTTCTGCCTGAGCTGCTTGGCTACATCGAAACCGGCAAGTTGCAGCCTGAAGCGATCATCACCCACAGGCTGTCGCTGGAGCAGGCCGCGGAGGGTTACAAGATCTTCAATAAAAAGCAGGAAGAATGCCGCAAGGTGATTCTGACCCCGGGTGGCAGCGATGTTCCGCTGGCGCAGCTGGATGAAACCACGCCGTTCGTACCGGCCACCTGAAACCGAGGACTTTTCATGGCGCTACCGTCATCTTCGTTCGCAGCTCCCGTGCGAGCATGGTTTGTGAACCTGTCGCGCACGGGCTGGGGAGGGCGCATTTTCTGGCTGACCCTGGTCGGTGTAACCGTGTTGTTGCTGATCAGCGGCTACACCGGTTTGGTCAGTACCGGCCGCGACACGCTACGCCTCGCCACTCTCGGCGGTCTGTCGGGTTTTGCCGCCACGGCAATCGGTGCGTTGCTGGCCCTGGCGTTGCGGGCGATTACTTCGCGAACTCAAGACACCATGCTCGGGTTTGCGGCAGGGATGATGTTGGCTGCCAGTTCCTTTTCACTGATCCTGCCGGGGATTGCGGCGGCGAAGGAAGCGGTGAGCAGTCCCATGCTCGCCGCTGCCGTCGTAGTTGCCGGCATGGCTTTGGGCGTAGCGTTGATGGTCGGCCTCGACCGCTTCGTCCCCCACGAACACGAAAAGAGCGGCCGGCGCGGCCCCGAAGCCAAGCGCTTCAATCGAGTCTGGCTGTTCGTGCTGGCGATCACCCTGCACAACCTGCCGGAAGGCATGGCGATCGGCGTCAGCTTCGCCACCGGCGACATGAAAATCGGCTTGCCGCTGACCACTGCGATCGCCATTCAGGACATTCCCGAAGGTCTGGCTGTGGCGTTGGCGCTACGGGTGACCGGCATTTCCGCAGGGCGTGCAGCGTTGATTGCCGCCGCTTCAGGATTGATGGAACCGTTGGGCGCGATTATCGGATTGGGCATCACCAATAGTTTTGCGTTGGGTTTTCCGGTGGCGATGGGCCTGGCGGCGGGCGCGATGATCTTTGTGGTGTCGCATGAAGTGATTCCGGAAACTCACCGCAACGGCCACGAGACGCCTGCCACGCTCGGGCTGATGCTTGGGTTCGGCGTGATGATGTTTCTCGATACCGCTTTGGGTTAAAAAACCGATGTGCACCACTGAGCGTATCGTCTCGCACAAAAAGGGAATTTTTTTCAGCGCCAATCACTCTTTCGTTTATAGGCAATGCCAATAACGCAGGGGAATGAGTCATGTCGCTGATCGAAATCCCGACCAGGAAGTCTTCGGGTAAAACATCCACGCCGGCGGATACTGAGCGCCGGCTCTATGACCGATTGCTGGCGGAAGACTCCACGGTTGATCGTGCGGCACTGGACTTCCTGCGCCGGCAGCTGAGCAAGGCGGCTGCGCTGTCTGACGATTTGCCGGGCAGCGCCGAAAAGCTGCTGCAATGGTCGGAAACCCGCTGCGCCAGCGTGGCGGCCGAGTACGCCGATTACCTCGAACAACGTCAGCAGGGCGCGCCGCGCCGCTATTTCCGCAACAAATCCCACGCGTTGTATTTCATTCTGCATGTGGCACCGACCAAAGAGGTCGATGGCGCCTGGCTGGCCGGGCTGTTGCCGCAGTGGCAGGACCCGCGTTTCGACGATTTGCTCGATACCTATCTTGAAGAGCTGGGCGAGGGCGTGCCACGGCAGAATCATGTGGTGATCTATCGCAAGCTGCTCGCCGAGCATGAATGCTCTGATCTGAGCGGTCTTGCCGACGAGTATTTTCTGCAAGGCGCGGTGCAGCTGGCACTGGGACGTTTCGGCGGGCAGTTTCTGCCAGAAGTCATCGGCTTCAACCTCGGCTACGAGCAACTGCCGCTGCACTTGTTGATCAGTGCTTATGAGCTAGCGGAGCTGGGCATCGATCCGCACTATTTCCGCCTGCACGTGACCATCGACAACGCCAGCACCGGCCATGCGCGCAAGGCAGTGCAATCAATGCTCGAGCTGTTGCCACTTGGCGATGAACGCGATGAGTTCTACCGGCGCATGGCTGTCGGTTATCGCCTCAATGATGTCGGCAAAGGCACAACCGCGGTGATCACAGAGTTCGATCTGGACCACGAAGTCATCGCCATGCTTGAGCGCAAAGCTGTTTTTGGCCGGCACATGCATTCCGATTACTGCCGCATCGAAAATCGCACTATCAATCAATGGCTGGCCACGCCGGGGCAAATGGGCGAATTCCTCGCGGCTCTGGAGCGCAAGAGCTGGATCAAGCGTGGCGAGGCGGTGGAAGAAAGTCGTTTCTGGCGTTTGATCGACGGCAGCGATGCGGCGATGTTCGGGGTGTTCAATGGCTATGAGAAACAGCTGTTGCGCGACTGGATCACTCAGGATTGCCCGGCCTCCCGGCCTCGGCCTTACGTACGCCGCGAAGCTGCCGTCGAAGAAACCTTTGACGATGACGCCGATCTGCTCAACCTGGAAGCGGCACTGGCCGACAAGCCTGCCGCAGAACAGATGTCATTGTTGATGCCATGGCTGCAACCCCAGCGGCACTGGCGTCCGGCCGGACTTTTCGCGACGCGTCGCTTCATGCAACTGCGCGCCCGCTTGCGTTGAAACAAGGAGGCTTCATGTCGGCACAAGAAACATCGGACAGAGCGCTGTTCGAGCTGGGCAAGCGCCTGCTCGACAGCGGTTATCACTTCATTACCCCAACGCCGTTGACCCACGAACATTATTTGCAGCGCTTCGCCACGCCGCTGGCGAAGGATCTGCGTGACGTGTTCGGTTGGTCCATGCCGTTCCCTTCCGAGCTGTTCAGCGCAGACGAACTGGCCAGTCTGGAACAGGCTGGTTTAGTTGCACGCGACGGCGCGGTGTGGCGCAGTCAAGTGCGCTGGTCGACGCTCAATGAGCGGTTGTTCGCTCATTCCGCCTTCCCGACAACCGCGAGCGATGCGGTGTTCTTCGGTCCGGATACCTACCGTTTCGCTCAGGCCATCGAAGCGCAGTTGCAGCAGCGCTTTTCGCCGATCAGGCGCGCAGTAGACATCGGCTGCGGCAGCGGCGCCGGGGCGGTGCTCATCGCCAAAGCAAGGCCGGATGCCCAAGTGCTGGCGGTGGATATCAATCCGCAGGCGTTGCGCATGAGTGCCGTCAACGCTGAGCTGGCCGGGGCCAACAACGTGTCGGTGTACCACAGCGATCTGCTCGCCAGTGTCGAAGGTCAGTTCGACTTGATCATCGCCAACCCGCCGTATATGAACGACCAGCAACAGCGCGCTTATCGCCACGGCGGCGGGGCGCTGGGCGAGGGCTTGTCGGTGCGTATCGTGCGTGAGGCGTTACCACGTCTGGAAGTCGGCGGCACGTTGCTGGTGTACACCGGCGTGGCGATCGTCGCCGGGCAGGACCCGTTCCGCGAGGCCGTGGCGCCTTTGCTCGAGGGCGAGCGTTTTGGCTGGACTTATCGTGAACTCGATCCGGATGTGTTCAGTGAGGAACTGCTCAAGCCTGAATATGAGCGCGCCGAGCGCATCGCCGTGGTCGCACTGACGGTAACCCGCGAGCAGTGACCGATAGTTGGGCCACCGCTCGCGCGGTGGCCTTCAGCGATTTCTGATGCGCGAGATCGTCAGCAGGCAAACACCTACCAACATCGCGGCCCCGGCTACCAACAGCGGCGAAGGGCGAATCGGCTGCCGCGAGATACGCTCGATGCGCCCGGTGAGGGAGGCGCGCACCGGCGCAAGAGGTTCCGCCAGATAAGGCGCTTCTTCGATCTCCAGGCGTAAGCCGTCCGGCATCACCAGCGTCAGCCCTTCGATCGTGCCGGCAATCCTGCCCGGATAAACCGGCTCACCGGTAGGGTCGAGCTGGTCGTAGAAAAACATTTGCCCTTCAAGCCAGCCGACGGCGGTCTGCAACTCAGGTCCCAGGTAATACTTTCCATCGAGAAAAAATCCAGAGAATTGCGGCGCGCGCTCGACGCTTTCAATGCGATAGCGCTGACCTGGTTTCATACCGGTTTGTGGGGCGATCATGGGGGTTCCTCCGTTATTGGTAAGCGATAGAGGAGCGCGTGCCAAGCGTGGTTCCATCGAAATGAGCAACGGGCGTTTGTATGGATTCAAGTGTGCTGGAGCTTTACACGCAAACGCGCAAGACAGTTTTTCACAGTTGAGGGTTCACTATCGGTTACGAACTGTGGCTAAAATGCCACCCTTTCACCGAGCGCCCGGAAACGGCGCGGGCCATGGACGCGCCCTGTGCATCAAGACCGCTGCATAAGACGCTGGGCCTCAGGTCGCCACGCGCGCAGTTTGTTCACTTTTGACGTGTGACCCTTTTCCGTGAAACTCATCATTGCCGCTGTTTATGTCATCTCCATTGCTTACGTTCACTTGCGTGGACGCGTGCGCCACAAGCTGGGGCGGCAATTGAGTGACCACTCGACGTTTCTCGCGCCGGTCAACTGCTTCCTCTATCTGTTTTCGAAGATTCCCAACAAGCCGTACCTGAATCCGGCGGATTTCCCGGATCTGAGCCCGTTGCAGGCGCACTGGCAAGAGATTCGCGAGGAAGGCCAGAATCTGCTGCGTGCCGGCGAGATCAAGCGCTCGAATCAATACGACGATGTCGGTTTCAATTCCTTCTTCAAGACTGGCTGGAAGCGCTTCTACCTCAAGTGGTACGGCGACAGTCACCCATCGGCGATGAAGCTGTGCCCGCGCACCACTGAATTGGTGCAGAGCATCGGCTCGATCAAGGCGGCGATGTTTGCCGAGCTGCCACCGGGCTCGAAGCTGGTGCGCCACCGCGATCCGTACGCCGGTTCCTATCGTTATCACCTGGGTCTGGATACGCCGAACGATCCTGGCTGCTATATCAATGTCGACGGCGAGAACTATCACTGGCGCGATGGCGAAGCGGTGATGTTCGACGAGACGTTTATTCATTACGCCGAAAACACCACGGACCAGAACCGGATCATTCTGTTCTGTGATATTGAACGGCCGTTGAAGTACCGCTGGGCGGCGGCGTTCAACCGCTGGTTCAGCCGCACCGTGATGTCAGCGGCAGGCGCGCCGAATGATGCGGGGGACAAGACCGGTGGTATCAACCGCTTGTTTACCAAGATCTACAAGATCCGTTTGCGCGGCAAAGAGCTGAAGAAACGCAACCGTACGCGGTATTACATGGAGAAGTGGGCGATTTTTGCGGCGTTGTTGGCGATCTTTATTCTGATCTGAGACTTGCGGTGTCAGTACCGGCCTCTTCGCGAGCAGGCTCGCTCCCACATTTTGAAATGCGTTTC
Organism: Pseudomonas sp. LW8; assembly: GCF_041956865.1. Taxonomy (NCBI): domain Bacteria; kingdom Pseudomonadati; phylum Pseudomonadota; class Gammaproteobacteria; order Pseudomonadales; family Pseudomonadaceae; genus Pseudomonas; species Pseudomonas sp. LW8. The sequence goes on from NZ_CP168138.1 coordinate 2,825,647, forward strand.
CCTGTGGGAGCGAGCCTGCTCGCGAAGGCGGCCTCACTTCAAACATACCTCTAGCTGGCCCAACGCTTACTCCCCGGACGCCTTCCGAGTCTTCTTCGCCGGCGCCGCCTTACTGGTTGATTTGGCCTTGGGCTTGGCCGGTGCCTTGCCGCCGAGGCTGCGTTTGAGCAGCTCGGTCAAGTCGATAACATCGGCAGTCTTGCGTTCTTCCTCGCCAGTGGTGGTCTCGACGTCCTCGATCTTGCCTTCGTGGGCTTTTTTCTCGACCAGCGCCATGATCTTGTCTTCGAACTCGTCCTTGTAGTCCTCAGGCGACCACTCCGAGGTCATGTCTTCAACCAGACGTTTGGCCATGTCCAGCTCACCCTTGGCCAATTGCGGCTTGGTCACTTCACTGCCCAGCGCCAGTTCATCAAGACTGCGCACTTCCTGCGGCCAGCGCAGTTTCACCAGAACCAGCGCCGACTCCAGCGGCATCAACGCGGCCAGATATTGGCGCGTGTGCAAGACGACGCGGGCGAGGGCGACCTTGTTGGTTTTGCTCAGGGTTTCGCGCAGCAACGCGTAGACCTTGCCGCCGCGCTTGTCTGGCGCCAAATAGTAGGGCGTATCGATGTTCTGCAGCGGAATCTGCTCGGCGTCGACGAAAGAGAAAATGTCGATGGTCTGTGTCGAGACGGGGTGCGCCGAGCGGATTTCTTCCTCGCTGAGCACCACGTAGCGGCCCTTTTCGTAGGCCACGCCTTTGACGATGTTCTCTTTGGTGACTTCCTTGCCGGTGACCTTGTTGATGCGTTTGTAGCCCACCGGGTCCATGCTGCGGCTGTCGAGCCAGTCGAAGTCCACGCCTTGGGACGACGTCGCTGAAACCAGCGCCACGGGGATGTGTACCAGTCCAAAACTGATTGCGCCTTTCCAGATTGCCCGAGCCATGACCTGTCCTCCGAGTGATGATCAGGTGACCCGTGGCGCGGTGAGAAAGTTTCCAGTGATTGCGCGGCTTCCAACGGTATGGTCAAGCCGTGTTACATGTTGTTTAAGGCGCGAGGGTTAACAAATCCGAACCCACGGCGTAGCGTGGGCTCCAAGGCTCTAGTCCACGCACATCGAGAGGTATTCCCATGAACCGGTTTCTGATTGGCATCGCCGTCCTCGCCTTAAGTGGTGGCCTGGTTCATGCCGATGTCGTGCTCGCACAAAGCCCCACCGGCAACAGCAACAATCCCTACAACAGCCCGATCCGCCGGGCCAATCCCAACAGCATGCAGGGCACCCAGCCCAGCGCTCCGCCGCTTCGCGGGCCGAACACCGTTCCCGTGCCACGTCAGCCGACCGTTGAAAATCGCGGCATCGGCAATGGTCAACCGATTCGTTCGGTGCCGAGCAATCCGCCAACCTTCATTCCCAACCCGCCCTCACGGGGCACCGGCAACAACCGTTGAACGGCAGGACTGATGTTCTGTCAGCCTTTCACACGAACAAAAGGAATCGTGCATGTTGCGTAAAACCCTACTAGCCACCTGCTGCGCCGCCGCGCTGATCAGTGCCCCGGCGTTCGCCGCCGCGCCCAAAGAGCTGAAAAGCGAACAGGGCATTCTTGAAGTCACCACCATTGCCCAAGGCCTGGAACATCCCTGGGCACTGGCGTTTCTGCCTGATCAGAAGGGCATGCTGGTGACCGAACGTCCGGGTCATCTGCGCGTTGTGAGCAAGGACGGCAAACTGTCGGAGCCGATCAGTGGCGTGCCGCAAGTCTGGGCCAAAGGGCAGGGCGGTTTGCTTGATGTGGCGCTGTCGCCAGACTTCAAGCAGGACCGCATGGTTTACCTGTCCTATGCCGAAGGCGGTGGTGAGGGCGGCAAGGCTGGTACGGCGGTAGGGCGCGGACGGCTTTCCGATGACCTGAAGACGCTGAAGGACTTCAATGTGATCTTCCGTCAGGAACCGAAGCTGTCGGTGAGCAACCACTTCGGTTCACGGCTGGTGTTCGATCGCGACGGGTATCTGTTCATCACCCTGGGCGAAAACAACGATCGGCCGACTGCGCAGGACCTCGACAAGTTGCAAGGCAAAGTCGTACGCATCTTCCCGGATGGCAAGGTGCCGGACGATAACCCTTTTGTTGGCCAATCCGGTGTCAGGCCTGAAATCTGGTCCTACGGCCTGCGTAACCCGCAAGGCGCGGCGCTCAATCCGTGGACCGGCACGCTGTGGGAGAACGAGCACGGGCCACGTGGCGGCGACGAAGTGAACATCATCGAACGTGGCAAGAACTACGGCTGGCCGTTGGCGACCCATGGCATCAACTACTCGATGCAACCGATTCCTGAGGCGAAGGGCAAAACTGCTGAAGGCACCGTGGCGCCGCACCATGTCTGGGAAAAATCCCCCGGGGTTACCGGCATGGCCTTCTATGACGCCGATCGCTTCACGCCGTGGCAGCACAACGCGTTTATCGGCGCACTGGTGTCCCAGGAACTGATTCGCCTGCAATTCGATGGTGACAAGGTGGTCCATGAGGAGCGTTTGCTGGGTGAGTTGAATCAGCGTATCCGTGACGTGCGCCAAGGACCGGATGGCTATCTGTATGTGCTGACAGATGAAGAGAATGGCTCGCTTTACAGGCTGGGGCTGAAATAATTGCGTGCGGTGAATGATCCGACGCCTTCGCGAGCAGGCTCGCTCCCACATTGAAATGCAGTCTCCCTGTGGGAGCGAGTCTGCTCGCGAAGAGGCCCGCGCATCTTGCGCAGACTTCGGGCAGTCCCGCATTTGGCCGAACCGCCGCCCCCTTGCCTTGTTATAGTTCGAGGCTTATTTCCCAGCCCGGTAAAGGATCACTGCCATGACTCAATACTCCGCCTTCAGCGTCGAACTGGCCGACAACATCGCCCATGTGCAGATCAATCGCCCGGAAAAGATCAACGCAATGAACGCGGCGTTCTGGAGCGAAATCGTCGAAATCTTTCACTGGGTTGACGATACCGACGAAGTCCGCGTGGTGGTGCTCAGCGGTAACGGCAAGCATTTTTCATCGGGCATCGACCTGATGATGCTCGCCGGTGTCGCCAATGAACTGGGCAAGGACGTGGGCCGTAATGCGCGCCTGTTGCGGCGCAAGATTCTCAATCTGCAAGCCTCGTTCAACGCCGTCGACAATTGCCGCAAACCGGTGCTTGCTGCAATTCAGGGCTATTGCCTGGGCGGGGCAATCGATCTGATCGCCGCCTGTGACATGCGTTATGCCGCCGAGGACGCGCAATTTTCCATCAAGGAAATTGACATCGGCATGGCCGCTGATGTCGGCACGTTGCAACGGTTGCCGCGAATCATCGGAGACGGCATGCTGCGTGAACTGGCTTACACCGGTCGCACCTTTGGCGCCGAGGAAGCACGCAGCATGGGCCTGGTCAATCGCGTCTACGGCGATAAGGACACGCTGCTCGAAGGCGTGTTCGGCATTGCCCGTGACATCGCTGCGAAGTCGCCGATCGCCGTGACCGGTACCAAGGAAATGATCAGCTACATGCGCGACCATCGCATCGACGATGGTCTTGAATACGTTGCCACCTGGAACGCCGCCATGCTGCAATCCACCGATCTGCGCGTGGCCATGGCCGCCCACATGAGCAAACAGAAACCCGAATTTCTGGATTGAGTTAATCATGATCTCTCGCTGGACCACTGCAGTACTCGACACCGATCAACCCGGCGGCTGGGCCGTAGCGCGCAGCCCCGAAGGCTTCCTGTTCGATGACAACGGCGCACTGTTCCCGCGCGAGTGGCTCAAGCGCCAGGACCTTTCAGTCCTCGCTGAGCACGGGATTGGTCATCTCGACGGCGAACCGGTCTATCTGCTTGAGTTGCACAGCGTCAGCGATGTGCCCGGTTGCGGCTGGAAGGGGCTGCGAGCGTTCATGCTCGAAGGCGATCACACGCTGTACAAAGTGCTCGGTTATGCCGCTCAGATCGGCACTTGGGCACGAGAGCAACGCTTCTGCGGCAACTGCGGCCAGCCAATGACGCAAGTCCCGCGCGAACGAGCGATGTATTGCCAGCCGTGCGATCTGCGCAGTTATCCGCGCATTTCACCAAGCATGATCGTGCTGATCACCCGTGGCGACGAAATCCTTCTGGCGCGCTCGCCGCGTTTCGTCACCGGGGTTTACAGCACGCTGGCCGGCTTCGCCGAGCCGGGGGAATCGGCCGAGGATTGCCTGATTCGCGAAGTGCGTGAAGAAGTGCAGATCGAAGTGAAGAACATCCAGTACATCGGCAGCCAGTGCTGGCCGTTCCCGCATTCGATGATGCTCGGCTTCCATGCCGAATATGCCGGTGGCGAAATTGTCTGTCAGGAAGACGAGATCGAGGACGCCCAGTGGTTCAACGTGCATGACTTGCCGCCGTTGCCGGCGTCGCGTTCGATTGCCCGTTACCTGATCGACGTCTACGTCGCGCGGCGCTTAGGCCACGCTGAACCAGTGTTGCCAGGCTAGACGCACGGTCAAGCCGAGCACGACGGTGATGAACACTGGACGAATGAATTTGGCCCCGCCGCTGATTGCGGTGCGCGCGCCGAAGAAGGCCCCGACCATCACCGACAGGCCCATGCACAGGCCAATGATCCAGTCGACCTGACCGGAGAAGATGAACACCGACAGCGCTGCGATGTTGCTGACAAAGTTCATGCTGCGCGCTACGCCGCTGGCCTTGACCAGGTCGATCGGGTACAGCAGCAGACTGCTCACGGTCCAGAACGCGCCCGTGCCGGGGCCGGCCACGCCATCGTAGAAGCCGAGGCTGAAGCCTTGGGTCGATTGCCATTTCTTTTTGATCGGCGCGTCGCTGTCCAGCGGCGCTTTCGGCGTGCCGCCAAACAGCAAATACAGGCCACAGGCGAAAACGATCACCGGCAGCATCTTGTTCAGCCACTCGGCCGGCAGGTAATGCGCAACCACCGCGCCAGTAAGCGCGCCGACCAGGGTGCCGACAATCGCGTGGGTCCACTGGCGTGGATGAAACAGTTTGCGTTTGTAGAAGGTGAAGCTGGCGGTCGCCGAACCGAAGGTCGAGCTCAGCTTGTTGGTGCCCAGCACCAGATGCGGCGGCAGGCCCGCCGTCAGCAGCGCCGGCGTGGTCAACAGACCGCCACCGCCAGCGATGGCATCGATGAAACCGGCAAGGAAAGCAACAGCAGCCAGAATGGCCAGGGTGGTGAGGTCAACGCTGAGTTCGAAAGGCATGGAGTCGGCTTATTCGGCAAGGCGCAGAACGTGGGCTGCGGGGAGGGCGGTTATGTTACCTGTATCGAACTGTTGCGGCGAGCCAGAGCATGCCGTCGTCAATTACAGTCTGGAATACATTCCTGTGTAGGAGCTGCCGAAGGCTGCGATCTTCTGGGGCGCGGAGCGCCCCGGATGCTGCGCGTGGGAACGATCAAATCAAGATCAAAAGATCGCAGCCTTCGGCAGCTCCTACACAGGGGTGGGTTGGCTTTAGAGACCGAGTTCGCTCAGCCCCGGATGATCATCCGGTCGGCGGCCCAGCGGCCAATGGAATTTGCGCTCGCTTTCCTTGATCGGCATGTCATTGATGCAGGCATAGCGCTGGAACATCAGGCCGTTGTCATCGAACTCCCAGTTCTCGTTGCCGTACGAGCGGAACCAGTTGCCCGAATCGTCGTGCCATTCATAGGCATAACGCACCGCGATACGCGTATCGGAGTAGGCCCAGAGTTCTTTGATCAAGCGATAATCCAGTTCCTTCGCCCATTTGCGCGTCAGAAACGCCTTGGCCTCTTCGCGGTTGTTGGCAAACTCGGCGCGATTGCGCCATTTGGTGTCGAGGGTATAGGCGAGCGAAACCTTTTCCGGATCGCGGGTGTTCCAGCCATCTTCGGCCAGACGCACCTTCTCGATCGCTGACGCATGGTTGAATGGCGGCAATGGCGGACGTACCTGGGCTGCAGTCGACATGTTCAATCTCCTGTTTCATTTAATGTATGAACAACAAGTCCGGCTTATTAAGAGTTACAGGCCCAATAACTTTCGCGCCATGCATTGCGCATTATCGGCGGCACTGTGATCACCCATCACAAGCGCTATGGTAATGGCGCCTTCAATCAGGATCAGCAACTGTCTGGCCAATAGTTGCGGATCCTCGGCACCATATTCGGTACATAGCTCGCACACGTAGTCGAGCAGCTTCTGTTTGTGTTCTTTGGCCACCAGCCGCACTGGATCCTGTGGATCACCGGTTTCGCCGCTGGTGTTGATGAAGGCGCAGCCGCGAAAGCCTTCCGAGTCGAACCAGCCCTTGAGCACGGTAAACAGGTTGAGCAGACGATCGGCCGGAGTCTTGGCCTGGTCGACAGCACTTGTGAACCAGTGCATCCAGCGAACATCGCGTCGCTGAAGGGCCGCGACAACGAGTGCGTCCTTGTCGGCAAAGTAACGGTAGATGCTTTTTCTGGAGACGCCGGCGGTCTTCACCAGCAGATCCATGCTGGTGGCAGCGATGCCACTTTTGTAGATCAACTTTTCGGTGACATCCAGAATGATGTCGCGTGTGTCATTGCTGATTGATTCGTTCATGTGGCGAACAGTAGAACGACTGTTCTCCTTGGTCAAGCGAATTTCTTCAGCGTGTGTGAAAACGCTTTCGCGAGCAGGCTCGCTCCCACAGGGGAATGCATTTCAACGGTGGGAGCGAGCCTGCTCGCGAAGGGGCCATTACGGACACTGACAAGACCCGGCGCAGACGATGGTGTAAGCTCTCAAACTCTTCGGAATCGAACCTTGCGAGCCTTATGCCGTTGCTTTTCAAACGTTCTCTGCTGCCCAAACTGCGCAGCTTCGCGCTGACCGCCGAGGCGGTGAGCATTCTGTCCAGTGCTGCCGAATTCCGACGCTGCCTGCTTGAGCAAATCGCCGCAGCGACCCAGCGCATCTACATCGTTGCGCTGTATCTGCAGCAGGACGAAGCCGGTCAGGAAATCCTCGATGCCCTGCACGCAGCCAAGCTCAAGCGTCCCGAGCTGGAAATCGCCGTGGTGGTCGACTGGTTGCGTGCCCAGCGCGGCCTGATCGGCGCTGGCAAGCAGCCGGGCAACGCCGCCTGGTATCAGGACATGACCCGCACGCATCAGAGCGAAGTGCCGATCTACGGCGTGCCGGTGCAGACCCGCGAGTTGTTCGGCGTGCTGCACCTCAAAGGCTTCGTGATTGACGACAAGGTGGTCTACAGCGGCGCGAGCCTGAACAACGTCTACCTGCACAAACTCGACAAGTACCGCTTCGACCGCTACCACGTGCTGCACAGTCGCGAGCTCGCGGATTCGATGCATCATCTGGTCAAGCACGGCCTGATCGAATCGAAAGCCGTGCACCGCCTCGACCTGCCCAACCTGCCGACTACCCGCAGCCTGCGCAACGACATCGGCGACCTGCGCAGCCGTCTCAAATACGCGACTTATGACACCGGCGCCGGCAGCACCAGCCGAGAAGGGCTGTCGGTCACGCCACTGCTCGGCGTCGGCAAGAACAACCCGCTGAACCGGGCGATTCTGGAACTGATCGCCAGCGCGCAAAAGCAGCTGACCATCTGCACTCCGTACTTCAACCTGCCCCTGGGCGTGATCCGTGAGATCAACCGCGCGCTGGCCCGTGGCGTGAAGATAGACATTGTGGTCGGCGACAAGACCGCCAACGATTTTTACATTCCGCCGAGCGAGCCGTTCAAAGTGATCGCCGCGCTGCCGTATCTGTACGAGATCAGCCTGCGCCGCTTCGCCAAACGCCATCAGCACAGCATCGACAGTGGCCAGTTGAACCTGCACTTGTGGCGCGACGGTGACAACACCTATCACCTTAAAGGCATGTGGATCGATCAGCGTTACACCTTGCTGACCGGCAACAACCTCAACCCGCGCGCATTCCGTCTCGATCTGGAAAACGCGCTGCTGATTGAAGACCCGAAAGGCGAGTGGCTGGAGCCACGGGCGAAAGAGCTGGAAAACATCTTCCGCCATACCACGCGGATCGATAACTTCCAGACGCTTGAAACGCTGCCGGATTACCCGGCAGGGGTGGCGAAGTTTCTCAAGCGGGTGAGTCGGGTGAGGATTGAGCGGTTGCTCTACAGGATTCTCTAGCGCGTCCGGAATTGCTTTCGCGAGCAGGCTCGCTCCCACAGGGAAATGCATTCCAACTGTGGGAGCGAGCCTGCTCGCGAAGGGGCCAGACCAGAGGCTAAAAAATCAGTTCAGACCCAACTTCCCGCGCATCATCGAAAGATCCTCCGCCAGCGTATTCACCGGCCCGACCAGCGCTTTGCGGTCGTTGTCCTTCACTTTGTCATAGGTCTCAAACCCGCCATCTGCCGTTTTGTACTTGGCGAGGATCTTGTCGACCGTGGCGAAGTTCTTGTCGACCTTGGCAACAAACGCCTTGTCCTGCTGTTCGATCTGCGGACGGAACAGATCAACGATCTTCTTCGCCCCGTCGATGTTGCCCTGGAAGTCGTACAGGTCGGTGTGGCTGTAGCGGTCTTCCTCGCCGGAAATCTTCGTCGCCGCGACTTCTTCCAACAGCGCAGCAGCGCCGCCGACGACCTTCTCTGGCGGGAAGGTCAGACCGGCCACACGGGTTTGCAGGTCCTGCACGTCTTTGTTCAAACCGTCGGCCAATGCATCCAGGCCCTTAGTGGACTTCTCCGCGAACAACGAATATTCGATCCGGTGAAAGCCAGTGAAGTCCTCGGACTTAACGCCTTTTTCGTGATCGTCAACGCGCGAGTCGATGGACGCATCGAGATCGCTGAACAGCTCGGCAATCGGCTCGATCGACTCGTAATACACCCGCGTCGGCGCGTAGAGCTTCTGCGCGGTGGCCAGATCGCCTTTCTTCACCGCGTCGGTGAACTGCTGGGTTTGGCTGGCCAGCTCATCGAGTTTCTCGGTGACGTAAATCTTGTAGTCCGACACCGGCCCCACCAGATCCAGCGGCGCGGTCGCGGCGAACGCCGCCAGCGGGGTGTTGAGCAAACCAAGGGTCAGCAATAACGCGAGTGGCGTCTTTTTCATGGGGCGGCTCCAGTGTCGGTTGGGTGTCATGCGGTTTTGTTTTGGGAGGTGGCAGCGAGTAACGAGCGACCGATGAAGTCGTCATCGCCGGTAGCGCCGGGCAGGGTGAAGAAGTAACCGCCGCCGACCGGTTTGAGGTATTCCTCGAGCGGTTCACCGTTGAGGCGGGTCTGCACGGTGATGAAGCCTTGTTCCAGGTCAGCCTGGTAACAGATGAACAGCAGGCCCATGTCGAGCTGGCCGTTCTTGTTGACGCCGTTGGAGTAGTTGAACGGCCGGCGCAGGATCAGATTGGCCTGGGTCGCGGCGGTGCGTGGGTTGGCCAGACGAATGTGCGCATCGAGCCTGGTCAGCTTGCCGGCCGGATCCTTGCTGTAATCCGGCACTTCGCTTTCAGTGTGGCCACCGATGGGCGCGCCGCTGCTCTTGACCCGGCCGAGAATGCTTTCCTGCTCCTGCAACGGCGTGCGATCCCAGCGCTCGACGAAGTTGCGGATGATGCGCACCGCTTGATAACTGCCGTGGGCAGCCCAGGCCGGTTCGTCACTGTCCGGTTGCACCCAAACAATCCGCTCCATGGCCTTGGCGTCGTTGGAATCGGGGTTGGCCGAACCGTCGCGAAAACCGAGAAAGTTGCGCGCCGACTGCGCCGGCACACCGGGTTTGGCCGGCGCTTGCGGCGGTACGCTGCCTTCCTGTTTCCAGCGCACCAGCAGCAGGTCGGGCAGGTTCTTGACGATGTCGCGCAGGGCGTGAATGTTGGTGTCGGCGGTGTTGGCGCAGAACTGCAGGCTCAGGTCGCCATGGCAGCAATCGGCGTCCAGCGCATCATTGGGAAAGCCGACCATGCGTTGCAGACGCTTGGGCTTTGCCGCCGCCAGACCGAAGCGCTCGTCGAACAGCGAATCGCCGACGGAAACGGTGATGGTCAGGTTGTCCGGGGTGACCACCGGGCCGAGGATGCCAGAGTCCAGCGGCGGCAGTTTCGGATCGACCTGCGCGACCGGGCCGCCCTTCATCAAAAACGCGATGCGTTCGTTGAGAGTGCGGAACAGCCGCTCAAGGTCTTCGCGATCGCTGGCCAGCACATCGAACGCCACCAGCATCCCGGAGGCCGGGCGCGGGGTGACGATGCCGGCCTGGTGCACACCGTGAAAATCGTGGCGGTCTTCGGTCTTGTCGCTGCTCGGCGCTTCGGTAACTTGCGCAGGCAGCGCGGCCATGGCCGGGCAGCTCAGCGCCGATCCGGCAAGGGCGACACCGGCGGCGCCCATGCCCATCAGCACGCGGCGCCGTTGCAGGTTGAGAGGTTCTGAATCGTTCATCTGTCGTGGTCTTCTGCTTACAGGCCGGAAAGGCCGAGGGCGGGGTCGATGCCATCCAGTGCCGTGGCCAGAGCCTCGGCTTTGGCGGCGATCTGCTGGCGTTGCGCGGCGGTCACGGCGTCGTAACTGACGTAGCCATCGGCGGATTTGAAGGCGTTGAGCTGGTTGTCGAAATCGTCCAGCGCCTGGTCGATCTTCGGTAACAGCTCAGCAGCGGATTTGCTCAGCATCGGGCGCAACAGGTCGACGACCTTGCGCGCGGTTTGCGCGTTGGCGGCGAAACCGTTGAGGTCGCTGTGGCTGTAGCGCTCCTCTTCGCCGCTGGCAGCGCGCACCTCGGCGAGGCTGTTGAGGTTGCGCACGACGATACTCACCAGTTGCTCCGGCGGCAGCGACTGCGCGAGCAACTGTTGCTTGAGGGTGGTGACGTCAGCGAGCAAGCGCTGGGCAATCGGCGCAACGTTGTCGAGATTGCGCTGCTGGAACAGCGCGTATTCGAGGCGATGGAAACCGACAAAGGCGGGATCCTGCTCGCGCTTTTCAAAATAATCGGCGCGGGCATTGATCTGATTGTCCAGCTCGGCCAGGCGCTGCGCCGCCGGCGCCAGACGCTGATAGGCAGCACGCGCCGGCAGGTACAACGCTTGCGCCTGCGCCAGATCACCACTGGCGATCGCCTGATTCAGCGCCGTCGCCGCTTTGATCAACGCGCTGCCCTGAACGGCCAGATACACGCGAAATTCCGACAGCGGCCCGACGAACGCGACTATCGACGGCTTGGCCTTGGCCGCGGCATCCGAGGCTGCCGTCGGCGTCACGTGCAAAGTGCCGCGCGGGTTGCTGAGCAAGCCGCAGGTGATCGCATAGTCGCCCGGTTGCAGGTTGGCATTGATCACCTGGCTCAGGCCCGGCGCGATGTTTTCCCGCTCTTCGACCACCAGCACGCCGTCGAGAATTTCCCACTCGACCGCACGCTCGGAGCGGTTGACGATGCGAAAACTGGCGCGGCCGGCGGGCACCGTCAGGGCATTTGGCTCGCAACTGTGCGGATGGATGTTTACGACGATTTCATCGTGGTTGTGCTGACGCTTGGCGGCGGCCATGTTCGAGGCGTACCAGAACAGCCCGGCGGCGGCGACCATCAGCAGCACCGAGCCGGCCAGCGCCCAACGCAGGGCCGGAGGGGTTTGGGTAGTAGACATGAAGGGCCTTATTGGCTGGAAACGGAAGTGGTTGACGGCGCCTGGCGCGGCGCGGGCATGAAGAACATCACCAGCGCCAGCAGCAGATAAATCAGGTACGCGCCAAGAGTGCTGACGGTCGGCGCATCCTGGTAACCGAACATGCCGGCCAGCACCGAGCCCAGCGGGCCGTCCATCGGCAGCGTCGCGCTGAAGTCGAACAGCACCGTTTGCAGGTGATTCCACAGCCCGGCTTCATGCAGCGCCTGCACCGAGTTGGCGAGTATTCCGGCGGCGACCACGAGGATGAACAATCCGGTCCACTTGAAGAACGCCGAGAGATTGAGGCGCATGCTGCCGCTGTAGATCAGGAAACCGACGATCACCGCCAGGATCAGGCCGATCAGGGCACCGATCGGCGCGCCCGGGCCTTCGCTTTGCTGGAACACGGCGAGCAGGAAGAATACGGTTTCCAGGCCTTCGCGAGCGACGGCGAAGAAAACCATGGCGATCAATGCAATCACTTGATGCCTGGATTGCGTCAGCGCTTGATCCAGCGAGGCTTGCAGCGAGTGCTTGATCGACCGCGCGACCTTGCGCATCCAGAACACCATCGAACTGAGAATGCCCACGGCGACCAGACCGACCACGCCTTCGAACAACTCCTGCTGCTTTTGCGGGAATTCAGCGCTGACCAGCTCCAGGCCACCGCCGACCAGCAGGGCAAGGGCGGCGGCGAGGAAGACGCCGATCCATACCGCTGGCATCCATTGGCCGCGGCCGGTCTGTTGCAGGTAACTGGCAATGATGCCGACGATGAGCGCGGCCTCGATGCCTTCGCGCAACATGATCAAAAAGGGAACGAGCATTGGCGAGCCACAGCGATTTAGATAGGAGGCTAAGTTGTAACATAATGACACTCATTCCCAAATGGCATTCATTGACATTTAGCTGAACCTTAGCTGAACAACTGTGATTCCTGTGGGAGCGAGCCTGCTCGCGAATGCGGTATGCCTGTGACATTTCTTTATCTGACACACCGCGTTCGCGAGCAGGCTCGCTCCCACATTGGCCCTGCGGTGAAATCAGCAGCTGGGTTAAGATGCCCACCACCCAAAAAACAATAAGGCTCATCTCGCTCCATGGCGGAAAAAGACACCATTGCCATTCAACTGGTGCGCGAAGCGCTGCTGCAGAGTTGTGCCCCGGACGCGGCGACGAATGAGGCGTTGAGCAAGGTCGGCATTGATCCGGCTTTGTTAGCGGCCGATGAGGGCAGGGTGCCGGCCTCGCAATACGCCAGACTCTGGCGCCTGCTGGCACGACGCGGTGATGACGAGTTCTTCGGCATGGACCCGCGCCCGCTCAAATCCGGCAGCCTGGCGTTTTTGTGTCGCAGCGCCATGGCGCAACCGACGCTGGCGGCGGCGCTGGATACTGGTCTGACGTTCCTGTCGCTGATGCTGGAAAAACTGCCGGCGCAACTGGTGCATCAGCAGAGCCTTGCGGAAATCGTCCTGCTCGAAGACGACGCCGAACCGCGCCGCGCCTTCACCTACTTTACTTACTGGATGATCGTGCACGGCGTCGCGTGCTGGCTGGCCGGGCGGCGGATTCCGATTCTGGCGATTGAACTGCGCTGCGCCGAACCGGATTTTACTGATGACTATCGGGTGATGTTCTCGGAGAACCTGCGGTTTGAGCGCCCACGTACGCGGATGATTTTTTCCGCCGATTGCCTCGATCTGCCGATCAAGCGCAGCGCCGAAGAACTCAAGCGCTTTCTGGCCCAGGCGCCGGCCAACATTCTGGTCAAGTACCGCGACCCCGACAGCCTGGCCAGCCGGATCAAACAGGATCTGCGACAGCTGCCCGCCGAGCAATGGCCGGAAACCGAGGCGCTGGCCCAGCAACTTTGTATGTCCGCGTCGACATTACGCCGGCGTCTGGCCGAGGAAGGGCAGACTTATCAGGGGCTGAAAGACAGCGTGCGCAAAGAGCTGGCAATCACTTGGCTGGCAGAGCCCTCGATCAGTTTCGTCGAGATTGCTGCACGGCTGGGCTTTGCTGATGCCAGTTCGTTCTACAAAGCGTTTCGCAAGTGGTCCGGGTCGAATCCGGGGCATTACCGCACACTGATCCTCAATGAGGTTGTCTGACCCGACGCCTTCGCGAGCAGGCTCGCTCCCACATTTTTGAAATGCGTTCCCCTGTAGGCGCTGCCGAAGGCTGCGATCTTTTGATCTTGTACTTGATGGTAAAAATCAAGATCAAAAGATCGCAGCCTCGTTGCACTCGTCAGCTCCTACAGGGCATGCGGCCGCAACCTCTTGGCCAAACCAGTCAACCACGTTGATAGCTTTGACCATTGCCCCAAGGCCCGCGCGGCGCGACTATCCCTGTGTTGTTTACGGTTCCCAGCCTAATAAAAACACCGAGGGATTCTGGCAATGCGCGATTACTTGTCTGCCACCGAACAGTTCAACTATCAGCACACCGTCGATGCGTCGCTCAGCGGCACGCTGGCGGCACTCAACGCCTGCGTTGAATGTTGCGACCGCCATGCCTTGCCCGGGCGCATTGCGTTGTTCTGGGAAGGTCGCGACGGCTCAAGTGCGACTTACACCTTCACTGATCTGCAAGACAAAGCCGCGCGTTTCGCCAATTTCCTCCTCGCCCAGGGCGTGCAGAAGGGCGATAAAGTCGCTGGCCTGCTGCCACGCAACGTCGAATTGCTCATCACCGTGCTCGCCACCTGGCGCATCGGCGCGGTGTATCAGCCGCTATTCACCGCATTCGGCCCCAAAGCCCTCGAACATCGCCTGAACAGCTCGGGGGCTAAAATCGTGGTCACCGATGCGTTCAATCGGCCCAAGCTCAGTGAAGTCAGCGCATGCCCGACCATCGTCACCGTGGCCGGCGCCAGAGGGCAGGGCATCGTTCGCGGTGATTTCAGTTTCTGGGCTGAGCTGGCCAACTATTCCGATGTCTGCGAGCCGGTATTGCTGACCGGTGAAGACCCGTTCCTGCTGATGTTCACCTCGGGCACCACAGGGCCGGCGAAAGCGCTGTCAGTGCCGCTCAAAGCCATCGTCGCCTTCCAGAGTTACACCCGCGATGCGGTGGACCTGCGCCCCGAAGACGCGTTCTGGAACGTCGCCGATCCGGGCTGGGCCTATGGCATCTATTTCGGCGTCACCGGGCCGTTGGCGCTGGGGCACCCGATTACCTTCTATGATGGCCCGTTCACCCTCGAAAGCACCTGCCGGGTGATCAACAAATACGGCATTACCAATCTCACCGGCTCGCCCACTGCCTATCGTTTGCTGATTGCCGGTGGCGATGAGTTCGCCAGATCGATCAAGGGCAAACTGCGCATCGTCAGCAGCGCCGGTGAGCCGCTGAACCCGGAAGTGATCCGCTGGTTCGCCGACAACCTCGACGTGGTCATCCACGACCATTACGGCCAGACCGAACTGGGCATGGTGCTGTGCAACCACCACGGCCTCGAGCACCCGGTGCATGTCGGCGCCGCTGGTTTCGCTTCGCCGGGCCATCGCATTGTCGTGCTCGATGAGCAGTACAACGAACTCGACGTCGGTCAGCCGGGCATCCTCGCCATCGACCGCCCGCAGTCGCCGATGTGCTGGTTCGGCGGCTACGAAGGTGCGCCGACCAAGGCCTTCGTCGGCAACTACTATCTAAGCGGCGACACCGTGGAGTGGAACCCGGACGGCAGCATCAGCTTCGTCGGCCGCAGTGATGATGTGATCACCACTTCGGGCTACCGCGTCGGCCCGTTCGACGTGGAAAGTGCGCTGATCGAACACCCGGCCGTGGTCGAGGCGGCGGTCGTCGGCAAACCCGACCCGGAACGCACCGAACTGGTCAAAGCCTTTGTCGTGCTGAGCGCGCAGTACCGCGCCGCGCCGGAGTTGGCGGAAGAACTGCGCCAACACGTACGCAAGCGTCTGGCCGCGCATTCGTACCCGCGTGAAATCGAATTTGTCAGCGAGCTGCCCAAAACCCCGAGTGGCAAATTGCAGCGCTTTATCTTGCGCAACCAGGAAATCGCCAAGGCTCAAGAGGCCGCGGCGCACAGAGTTTCAGCTTGAATCCAAGGAAACACCGTCATGCAGATCGAGAACAAGGTTTTTATCGTCACCGGTGGCGCGTCAGGCCTCGGTGCCGCCAGCGCTGAATTGCTGGTCAGTGCCGGCGCCAAAGTCATGCTGGTCGACATGAACGCTGAAGCCGTCGCCGCTCAGGCTCAGCGCCTGGGTGCGCAAAGCGTGGTTGCCGACATCAGCAATGAAGCCGCCGCCGAAGCCGCTGTGCAGGCGACCGTTGCCGCATTTGGCAGCCTCAACGGCCTGATCAACTGCGCCGGCATCGTTCGCGGCGAGAAAATTCTCGGCAAGAACGGCCCGCACGCCCTGAGCAGTTTTGCTCAAGTGATCAACGTCAACCTGATCGGCAGTTTCAACATGCTGCGCCTGGCTGCGGCGGCGATCGCCGAGAGCGAAGCCAATGCTGACGGCGAGCGTGGAGTGATCATCAACACCGCCTCGGTCGCAGCGTTCGACGGCCAGATTGGCCAGGCTGCGTACTCGGCTTCGAAAGGCGCGATCGCCAGCCTGACCCTGCCGGCCGCCCGCGAGCTGGCGCGCTTCGGCATCCGCGTGATGACCATCGCACCGGGCATTTTCGAAACGCCGATGATGGCCGGCATGACCCCGGAAGTGCGCGACTCGCTGGCCGCCGGCGTGCCATTCCCGCCGCGTCTGGGCAAGCCTGCCGAATACGCCGCGCTCGTGCGCCACATCATCGAAAACAGCATGCTCAACGGCGAGGTGATCCGTCTCGACGGCGCCTTGCGCATGGCCGCCAAGTAAGGAGGATTAGTCATGACTATGTCCAATGATCCGATTGTTATCGTCAGCGCTGTCCGCACACCGATGGGCGGTTTTCAGGGCGAGTTGAAAAGCCTCACCGCACCGCAACTCGGCGCGGCGGCGATCAAGGCTGCGGTCGAACGCGCCGGTGTCGCCAGCGACGCGGTTGATGAACTGCTGTTTGGGTGCGTACTGCCCGCCGGCCTCGGTCAGGCGCCGGCACGTCAGGCTGCGCTGGGCGCCGGGCTGGATAAATCGACGCGCTGCACCACGGTGAACAAGATGTGCGGCTCGGGCATGCAGTCCACCATCATGGCTCACGACATGCTGCTTGCCGGCAGTGCCGACGTGGTGATCGCCGGCGGTATGGAAAGCATGTCCAACTCGCCGTACCTGCTCGATCGTGCCCGCGCCGGCTATCGCATGGGCCATGGCCGCGTGCTCGATTCGATGTTCCTCGACGGCCTCGAAGACGCCTACGACAAGGGCCGCCTGATGGGCACCTTCGCTGAGGATTGCGCCGAGGCCAACGGCTTCAGCCGCGAGGCGCAGGACGCTTTCGCCATTACCTCGACCACCCGCGCACAACAGGCGATCCAGGACGGCAGCTTCAAGGACGAAATCGTCCCGCTGACTGTGACTGTCGGCAAAGAGCAGGTGGTGATCAGCAATGATGAACAGCCGCCAAAAGCCAAACTCGACAAAGTCGCCTCGCTGAAACCGGCGTTCCGCGAGGGCGGCACGGTCACCGCAGCCAACTCCAGCTCGATTTCCGACGGCGCGGCAGCGCTGGTGCTGATGCGCCAGTCCCACGCGCAGCAACTGGGCCTCAAGCCGCTGGCGGTGATCCATGGGCATGCTGCGTTCGCTGATACACCGGGCCTGTTTCCCACCGCGCCGATTGGCGCGATCAAGAAACTGGTGAACAAGACCGGTTGGGCGCTGGATCAGGTGGATCTGTTTGAAGTTAACGAGGCGTTTGCCGTGGTCGGCATGGCGGCGATGACGCACCTGGAGATTCCCCACGACAAGCTCAATGTGCACGGCGGCGCCTGCGCGCTGGGCCATCCGATCGGTGCGTCGGGAGCGAGGATTCTGGTGACGTTGCTCGCGGCGCTGCGGCAGAAACAACTCAAGCGCGGCATTGCAGCGATCTGCATTGGCGGCGGCGAAGCCACGGCCATGGCCGTGGAATGCGTTTACTGAAGGCATCGCCGATCAACTGTGGGAGCGAGCCTGCTCGCGAAGACGTCGTTTCAGCCGGCACATGCGTGACTGATACACCGCTTTCGCGAGCAGGCTCGCTCCCACAGGGTTCAATGTCGTACTCAGATTTCAAGGAATCACCATGATCCCCAACGAAGACCAGACCCAGATCCGCGACATGGCCCGGCAGTTTGCCGAGGAGCGGCTCAAGCCGTTCGCCGGCGAGTGGGATCGCGAGCACCGTTTCCCCAAGGAAGCCATCGCCGAGATGGCTGAGCTGGGCTTTTTCGGCATGCTCGTGCCGGAGCAGTGGGGCGGCTGTGACACAGGCTACCTCGCGTACGCCATGGCTTTGGAAGAAATCGCCGCAGGCGACGGTGCCTGCTCGACGATCATGAGCGTGCACAACTCGGTCGGCTGCGTGCCGATTCTCAAGTTCGGCAATGACGATCAGCGCGAGCGCTTCCTCAAACCGCTGGCCAGCGGCGCGATGCTCGGCGCCTTCGCGCTGACCGAACCGCAGGCCGGTTCCGATGCCAGCAGCCTGAAAACCCGCGCCCGCCTGGAAGGCGATCACTACGTGCTCAACGGTTGCAAACAGTTCATCACCTCCGGGCAGAACGCCGGCATCGTTATCGTGTTTGCCGTGACTGACCCGAGCGCCGGCAAGCGCGGGATCAGCGCCTTTATCGTGCCGACCGACTCCCCGGGCTACAAGGTCGCGCGGGTTGAAGACAAACTCGGCCAGCACGCGTCCGACACCTGCCAGATTCTTTTTGAAGATGTGAAAGTGCCGGTGGCCAATCGGCTGGGCGAGGAGGGCGAGGGCTACAAGATTGCCTTGGCCAACCTTGAAGGCGGCCGCGTCGGTATCGCCTCGCAAGCCGTCGGCATGGCCCGCGCCGCGTTCGAAGCCGCTCGTGATTACGCCCGCGAGCGTGACACCTTCGGCAAGCCGATCATCGAGCATCAGGCCGTGGCGTTCCGCCTGGCGGACATGGCCACGCAAATTGCCGTCGCCCGGCAAATGGTGCATTACGCCGCGGCCTTGCGTGACAGCGGCCAACCGGCGCTGGTCGAAGCGTCGATGGCCAAGCTGTTCGCCTCGGAAATGTCCGAGAAGGTCTGTTCCATGGCCTTGCAAACCCTCGGCGGTTACGGTTACCTCAACGACTTCCCGCTGGAACGCATCTACCGCGACGTGCGCGTCTGCCAGATCTACGAAGGCACCAGCGACATTCAGCGCATGGTCATTTCGCGCAATCTCTGACAAGGAATTTTATTCATGACTTACGAAACGATTCTGCTGGAAACCCGCGACCGCGTCGGCCTGATCACCCTCAACCGGCCGCAGGCGCTGAACGCGCTGAACGCGCAGCTGGTCAGCGAAGTGAACCACGCCCTCGATACGCTGGAAGCCGATGCGCACATTGGCTGCATCGTCCTCACCGGTTCGAAAAAAGCTTTCGCCGCCGGCGCCGACATCAAGGAAATGGCTGAGCTGACCTATCCGCAGATCTACATGGACGATCTGTTCAGCGACAGCGATCGCGTGGCCAACCGCCGCAAGCCGATTATCGCCGCGGTCAATGGTTTTGCCCTCGGCGGCGGTTGTGAACTGGCGCTGATGTGCGACTTCATCCTGGCGGGCGACAACGCCAGATTCGGCCAGCCGGAAATCAACCTCGGCGTGCTGCCGGGCATGGGCGGCACCCAGCGTCTGACCCGCGCCGTGGGCAAAGCCAAAGCCATGGAAATGTGCCTGAGCGGCCGCATGATCGACGCGGTCGAAGCCGAGCGCTGCGGCATCGTCGCGC
Organism: Pseudomonas sp. LW8; assembly: GCF_041956865.1. Classification (NCBI taxonomy): domain Bacteria; kingdom Pseudomonadati; phylum Pseudomonadota; class Gammaproteobacteria; order Pseudomonadales; family Pseudomonadaceae; genus Pseudomonas; species Pseudomonas sp. LW8. Next base: position 2,845,153 of record NZ_CP168138.1, read on the forward strand.
GGATCGTGCCGAGCGATGAGCTGCTTGATGAGGCGCTGAAAGTCGCGGCGGTGATCGCCGGCAAGTCACTGCCGATTGCGATGATGATCAAGGAGAGCGTGAATCGGGCGTTCGAGGTCAACCTGAGCGAAGGCGTGCGTTTCGAGCGGCGGGTGTTTCATGCCGCGTTTGCGACGCAGGATCAGAAGGAAGGGATGGCGGCGTTTATTGCCAAGCGTGAGGCTGAATTCCAAGGCAAATAGTGTGTGAGCTTCAAAAGCCCCTCACCCTAGCCCTCTCCCCAGGGAGAGGGGACTGACCGCGTGATATGGGCGAATTACGCCGACCTGAAAGGTTGCCGCTGAATCCGTAACCGACCCGGTCGGCTCCCTCTCCCTGGGGAGAGGGGACTGACCGCGTGATATGGGCGAATTACGCCGACCTGAAAAGTTGCCGCTGAATCCGTAACCGACTCGGTCGGCTCCCTCTCCCTGGGGAGAGGGGACTGACCGCGTGATATGGGCGAATTACGCCGACCTGAAAGGTTGCCGCTGAATCCGTAACCGACTCGGTCGGCTCCCTCTCCCTGGGGAGAGGGCTGGGGTGAGGGGAAGGGCCAACGCCATTACAGCTGATAGTTCTTCAAATCCCGCGCAATCACCATCCGCTGTATCTCGCTCGACCCTTCATAGATCTGGGTAATCCGCGCGTCGCGGTAGTACTTCTCGACCGGGTAATCTTCCAGATAGCCATAGCCGCCATGAATCTGGATCGCCGACGAACAGACCTTCTCGGCCATTTCCGAAGCGAACAGCTTGGCCTGCGAAGCCTCGGACAAGCATGGTTTACCCGCCGTCCTCAGCCGCGCTGCATGCAGGATCAGCAACCGCGCGGCGTTGATCTGCATGTGCATGTCCGCGAGCAGATTGGCGATGCTCTGGTGCTCGATGATCGGCTTGTCGAATTGCACCCGGTCTTTCGAGTAGGCCAGCGCCGCTTCAAACGCTGCCCGGGCAATGCCCAATGCCTGCGCGGCGATGCCGATGCGTCCGCCCTCAAGGTTGGACAGGGCAATCGCCAGGCCCTTGCCACGCTCGCCGAGCAGATTGGCCTCGGGGATGCTGCAGTTGTTCAGCGTCACCGCGCAAGTGTCGGAAGCACGGATGCCCATCTTGTGTTCGGTGCGATCGACGATGAAACCCGGCGTGTCGGTCGGCACCAGAAACGCTGACAGGCCTTTCTTGCCCAAGTCCGGATCGGTTACCGCGAAGACGATCGCCAGTTTCGCCCGCTTGCCATTGCTGACAAATTGCTTGGCACCGTTGATCACCCATTGGCCGTCGCGCAGTTCGGCGCGGGTGCGCAGGTTGTGTGCTTCGGAGCCGGCCTGGGGTTCGGTCAGACAGAAGCAACCGATGGTCTGCCCACTGGCCAGATCGGCCAGCCAGGTCTGTTTCTGTTCGTCGCTGCCGTAGTTGAGCACCGGGCCGCAGCCCACCGAGTTGTGAATGCTCATGAACGCGCCGGTCGCGCCATCGCCGGCAGAGATTTCCTCAACCGCCAGCGCATAGGCAACGTAATCGACGTAGGTGCCGCCCCATTCCTCCGGCACAACCATGCCGAGCAAGCCCAGCTCACCCATCTTCGTCACCAGGGCGTCGTCGATCCAGCCAGCCTTTTCCCAGGCCTGGGCGTGGGGTGCGATTTCGCCACGGGCAAAATCCCGGGCCATGTCGCGGATCATCACTTGTTCTTCAGTCAGTTCGAGATCGTGCATGACTCAGCTCCCGCTCTCATCAAAACCATGGAAGAAGCTCGCAACCTGCGCAGCGTCCAGCTCAGCGACGGTTGGCGGGTTCCAGCGCGGTGACTTGTCCTTGTCGATCAGCAGGGCGCGCACGCCTTCGATCAGGTCGCCTCGGGCAAACCACTGGCGGTCCAGATGCAGCTCCAGCGCAAAGCAATTCTCCAGACTCAAATGTCTGCCGCGACGGAGCATTTCCAGGGTCACGGCCATGGCCAGCGGTGAGCGGGTTTCCAGCAGATCCGCCGTGCTGACCGCCCATTCATGGCTGTCGGCGACAGTGACGGCGCGCAATTGCTCGATCATGCTCGGCACGTCGGGCAGGGCAAAGAAATGGTCGATGGCCGGGCGCAACACTTGGAGGGGTGCATTGGGCAGAGTTTGCACGGCGTGCTTGGCCAGCAGGTTCTGCAGCGACTTGAGCGGCGTGTCCTGCCACTCCATCTGGTCGAGCTTGTCGTCGAGCAGCGCCAGTTTGCTGCTGTCCAGGTACCAGTCGGCGAGGCCGCAGTACAGCGCATCGGCGGCGCGAATCTGCACGCCGCTGACGCCCAGATAAATCCCCAGCTCACCGGGGATGCGCGGCAGGAAGTAACTGCCGCCGACATCAGGGAAATAACCGATGGCCACTTCCGGCATCGCCAGACGGCTCTTTTCGGTGACCACACGCAGATCGGCGCCTTGCACCAGGCCCATGCCACCGCCGAGGACGAAACCGTCCATCAGGGCCAGCACCGGTTTGCGGTAGTGATGAATGGTCAGGTCGAGGGCGTATTCCTCGACGAAGAAATCTTCGTGCAGCGTGTCGCCGCTCTTGTAGCTGTCGTACAGCGAACGAATATCGCCACCGGCGCAGAAGGCCTTTTCACCAGCGCCGCGCAATACCACGGCGTGCACATCGGCGTCAGACGCCCAGGCATCGAGCTGCTGTTGCAGCAGACGCACCATGTCCAGGGTGATTGCATTAAGGCCCGCTGGGCGGTTGAGGGTCAGGTGGCCGATATGATTGCGCACCTCGGCCAGCACGTCGTTTTGCATGGCATCCATGGACGGGGTCCGCCGGGATGAAGCCTGAGCTGTCATCAGTAACTCCCTGCTTTTATTGTCTTTATTCGAAAAGCCCGCGCGCGGGCGTTAGCGGATCGTAACAGTGCAAATTTGTCGTGTACAACGGGGATATGTGCAGGGGGAATCTGCGTTTTTCTCTTAGCGCCGCTGTCCGTGTAGGAGCTGACGAGTGCAACGAGGCTGCGATCTTTTGATCTTGTTTTTTGAAATCAACAGATCGCAGCCTCGTTGCACTCGTCAGCTCCTTGTATGTTCCCCACACACCAGCATGAATGAGATCTAAGCTCGCTGGTGCGACATACGAAGATGTGTTTCTGGGGGAGACCGATCGCTCCTTAAGGCAGGACTTGCTCCTGACCTTGTATGTAGAGAGGTCCCCCCGCCTCATTGCCCACCACGAAGAGTATCGAGAAGCCGACGAGTCGGACTTCGCATTACAAGGTTGCAGTGGCATGAAGTTCGAGGTCAGGGGAACCAGGAAGCATTTTTAACTCAGTTCTCTTGGAGTTGAAAGCATGAACATGCACGTCGGTTTGGATGTGGGATCTCGCACTACAGCGATGGGCTGGCGCAATGGCGGCCGTTTTGCAGGTCAGTGCAATATCGACCAGACACCGGCGGGGCGCAAAGCTGCTGTCGGCAAGTTACTTGAGCTCAAGCCTATATCTGTGGTGATGGAAGCCACCGGAATCTACTACCTGGACTTGGCCATGGAGCTCGCTGCGGCGGGTTTGCCAGTCTCGGTTATCAATCCGAAGAGTTTTCACAACTTTGCAAAGCTGATGCTGAAAAACAGCAAAACGGACGCAATCGATGCCCAGTTATTAGCTGAGTACGGCGAACGCATGAGCCCAAGGTTGTGGACGCCGCCCACTTCAATACAGCTTGAGCTACGCGCTATCGGTCGCCACATCAATCGTTTGACGGGTCATCGCACCCGCGCCAAAAACGAGCTGCATGCACTAAAAGCCACTCAAACAACTCTTCTGATGCTGATTGAAGACGAAGAAGAAGCCATCAACGCCTTTGACAAACGAATCGAGCGTTTCCGACTAGCGGGTCGTGCATTGATCGACAACTGCCCAACGTTGAGCGCCCAGTTCGCCCACATGATCGCCGCCCCTGGCATGGGTGAGATCTCAGTATTTGCGGCGCTGGCTGAACTGACGACCTTACCGGTAACGCTCAAGTCAGCGCAGGTCAGCCGCCATGCCGGACTCGATGTCCGACTCACGCAATCAGGCACCAGCATTGATAAACCCGGCCGGATAAGTAAGGGCGGCAATGCCTATTTGCGATCAGCGATGTACATGCCTGCGCTGACCGCCATACGTTGCGACCCGAACGTTAAAGCGTTTTACGAAGCCTTGGTGGCTCGAGGAAAGAGGAAGATGCAGGCTATCGTCGCAGTCATGCGCAAATACCTGACCGGACTATGGGCCTGCATGCGGGCAGGCGAAGACTTCAGTACAGCCAAGCTTTTTAGCGATAAACACACCCAAAAAGCTTGACCGTGAACAGAGTATCTACAAAGGGATCATCTGAACGTTTCGGTAATGCTGCGGCGCTTGGCGTGCAGTTCGCTGGCGTGAATCAGGCGTTCGAGGTCTTCGGGGGTGACGTCGATGAAGGCTTCCATGTCGGCCAGCGCCAGTTTCAGGTCTGCGGCGGTGATCGCCTGGCTATCGATCGGGACCACTGGCGGAGCCGGGTCAGCAGCGCGTTTCGGATAGCGGATGCGGGTCAGGTTGTTATAGGCCAGCGCGCTGGCGAGCATGCACAGGGCGCCGAGCATCACCGGCTCCATGGCTTTCCAGTCCATGGCGATGGTCGCAGGGTCGGCTAGCACCAGCGTCAACGCCAAGGCGCCGGCCGGTGGGTGCAGGCAACGCAGCCAGCACATCAGAATCACCGCCATGCCGGCAGCAAGGCAGGCGCTGCCCAGCGTACGGCCAAGAACATGGGCGACCAGCAAGGCGACCACGCCAGCACACAGGTAGCCGCCAAGAATCGACCATGGCTGGGCGAGGGCGCCCGAGGACACCGCGAACAGCAGCACCGCCGAAGCGCCGAGCGGGCCGACCAGGTGAAACGCAACGTCATGGCCGAACACCTGCGCGCACATCCACACGCTGAACAGCGTGCCCAGGGCCATGCCGATCGCGGCACGGCTCCATTCAGTAGGGCGGGTGTTGATGGCAGCGGGCAACCAGCGAGCGAGCATGTAGAACTGATCCTTTACAAAATCCGGGGCAAAAAAAAGGACTTGTCCGGCATATCCGGAAAGCCCTAGAAGCGTTCCAACATTGGGGGAGGAACGCGCGTAGTTTGCCGATCAAAATCGATGCTGACAAATTCATATAAATGCAGTTTTAGTGCACTATTTTTGCATTGAAGCGGTGCACCGAGCGCTGACGAAGCACAGATAACCGCCCAGCGCCGCCAAGCCGCTCAAGGCGTAGAACATGCTTGGCGCAGGCGTGTGCATCAATAGAAAACCGCACATTACCGGGCTGGCAGCCCCGCCAAGCGCTGACAGGTTCTGCGCGCCGTAGTAGCTGCCGCGCAGTGCCTCCGGTGCGAGGGTGTCAACGAAGAGGAAGTCGGCGGGGTAGATGATCATCTCGCCCAGGGTGAAGATGAACATCGCCACGCACCAGCCGAGCAGGCTGTCCGCCACACTGAAGCCAATCAACCCGACGATGAACAGCGCAGTGCCGCCAGCAATCCAGTGACGCAGGTGTTCGCGACTGAGCCAGCGACCGACCTGGTATTGCAGCAGGATCACTGTGATTGCGTTGCAGGCGAGCAGGGCGGCCATGGTGTCGAGCGTTTGTTGCTGGGTGTGGGTGACCAGCAGGTATTGCGACAGGTACAGCGTAAAGCGCCCGTGCACCAATGTGCTGAGCAGGCAACCGAGGGTGAACAGCACCATGGTACGGTCGTTTTTCAGGATCATCAGCGTGTCGAGGAAACTTTGCGGCGCACTGCCGGAACTTATCGGACTGGCATCCCTGGTCGCGCCGAGCAGCAGAAAAATACTGCCAATGGCGATCGCACCGGCAACGATGAACGGCGCGGACGGCTGCACCCCGGCAATCACCACGCCAATCATCGGGCCGACGGCGTAGCCGATATTGGTCAGCGTGTAATTGAGGGAAAACGCCTTGACCCGCTGGCCCACCGGCAGGTTTTCACTGAGGATCGCCTTGGAGCCGATGAGGAACAGCGCCGACGCGGTTTCGCTGATGATCAGCACCAGGGTGACCACATACAGATTCTGCGCGAAGGTCAGCAGGATCAGGCCGATACCGCTGGAGAGCATGGCCAGGACCAGCAACTGGCGCTTGTCCAGCTTGTCGATGATGTAGCCACCGTACAGCGACAGCAATGTTGCGCTGAACACGGCGATGCCGAGCAGCAAGCCGACATCCTGCGGATCGAGGCCAAGCTTGTTGCTGAGGAACAGCGTCAGCAGCGGACTGACCAGGGCGCGGCTGATGACCACGGTCAGCGAGCTGATCATCAACCGGCGAATGAACGGCGAATAGATGGCCAAGGGAGGGGGAATGTCCATATTCGGATTGCCTAGGGCGAACGCCATCCTCTCTGGGCAGCCGCCACCGGTCAAGCTGATACACCAGCGTCTCTCGGAGCACATGATTTCCCTGTGGGAGCGAGCCTGCTCGCGAAGGCGGCGGATCAGTCACCTGCTATGTCGCTGACATACCGTATTCGCGAGCAGGCTCGCTCCCACAGGGTCTGTGTAGCTCACAATTTGCAATGACTCCCACAGGGCCAGTTCAAGCCACATCCGAAGCCGCGGGCCACTGCCGCAAGGTGATCGGCAACTTGCACGATTCACCGCGCCCCATCGGGAAATACTGAAAGCCATTGCGCGTCAGGCGCTCGGCGTCGTACAGGTTACGGCCGTCGAAGATCACCGGGCTATTGAGGCGCTGTTTGATCAGCTCGAAATCCGGGGCCTTGAACTGTTGCCATTCGGTGCAGATGATCAGCGCATCGGCGCCGGCCAGTACCGATTCCGGCGTGCCCATCAACGTCAGCTTCGACTCATCCGGATAGAGCTTCTGCGTTTCGACCATGGCCTCCGGATCAAACGCACGCACACTGGCACCGGCAGCCCATAAGTCTTCGAGCAGAACCCGGCTCGGCGCGTCGCGCATGTCGTCGGTGTTGGGCTTGAACGCCAGGCCCCACAGGGCAAAGGTCTTGCCGCGCAAATCGCCCCGGTAGAACGCGTTGATGCGCTCGAACAGCTTGTGCTTCTGGCGCTGGTTGATCGCCTCCACCGCTTGCAGCAAGTCGCTGGAACAGTGCGCTTGTTCGGCACTGTGAATCAACGCGCGCATGTCTTTGGGAAAACACGAACCGCCGTAGCCGCAACCCGGGTAGATAAAGTGATAGCCAATCCGCGTATCGGCACCGATGCCCTGGCGCACTGCTTCGATATCTGCGCCCAGGTGCTCGGCGAGTTCGGCGATCTGGTTGATGAAACTGATCTTGGTCGCCAGCATGCAGTTGGCGGCGTATTTGGTGAGCTCGGCACTGCGCAAGTCCATGAACAGGATGCGGTCATGGTTGCGGTTGAACGGCGCGTACAGATCGCGCATCACATCGCGCACTTCAGCGCCTTCGCAACCAATGACGATGCGATCCGGTCGCCGGCAATCAGCAACCGCTGAACCTTCCTTGAGAAATTCCGGGTTGGAGACAATATCGAATTGCAGCAGGCGGCCAATCTTGATCAGGGCCTTTTCGATGTGGCTGCGCAAAGCGTCGCCCGTGCCCACCGGCACCGTGGACTTTTCCACCACGATCAATGGCTGCTCGCGATGCCGGGCAATCGCGTCGCCAACCGACAGGACGTAGCGCAGATCCGCCGAACCATCCTCGCGTGACGGCGTGCCCACCGCGATGAACGCAACCCGCCCATGCAACACCGCAAGCCGCTCATCAGTGGTGAATTGCAGGCGTTTCGAATCCAGGCCCTCGCGCACCAGACTGGCCAGCCCCGGCTCGTAAATACTGACGTGCCCCTGGCCCAATTGCTCGATCTTCTGCGCGTCGACATCCATGCACACGACCTCGTGACCGACCTCGGCCAGCACCGCCGCCTGCACCAGACCGACATAACCACTGCCAAACACCGTGATCTTCATGCCGCACTCCTGCTCGCAGTTCCCTGGACTGAACATAAGAGCGCGATGTTTCAGTTCGCCTACCGTGCTGATAAAGCAGCAAACAGACCGTTCGGGGAATGCCCGATTGACTTTTATGGCCTCGAACGGCAGGTTGTCGGCCTTTCGCGGTAACCCTTGTCATCGAGTCATGCCGTTTTTTGCGTTTCATTTCATGCATTTATTGTTTTTGTTGAATCGTTTTTTATTTCAAGGCCGTTTCGTTTGAGTGATTTGTCGAGTACCCAACCTGCACCGTCCAACAACAATCCGCTGACCGTTTACCTGGCGCGACTGGCACCTTCCAGCCAGTTGACCATGCGTTATGTGCTGCAAGACGCCGCTGACCGCCTCGGTTTCGAGGACGTCGATATCGAAGAAATCCCCTGGCACGGCCTGCAACCGGAAGACGTGGTGGCGCTGGTCGCTGCTTTGCGTGCCGATGGTTATGCACCGAACACCTCGTCGCTGTACGTGAACGCCGTACGCGGGGTGATGAACGAAGCATGGCGCATGAGCCTGATCAGTCAGGATCACCTGCTGAAGATGCGGTCGGTCAAGGGCATAGCCGGCACGCGGCTGTCCCAGGGGCGCAACCTCAAGCGCACGCTGATTCATGAACTGATGGAAGTCTGCGCTGCCGACCCGCGCCCGCAGGGCCTGCGTGATGCGGCGGTGATTGCGCTGCTGTACGGCACCGGCATGCGCAAGTCGGAATCGGTGGATCTGGATCTGAGCCAGGTCGACTTTCACGAACGCAGCCTGACGGTGACCGGCAAGGGCAACAAACAGTTGATCAAGTACGCGCCGGCCTGGGCCTTTGCCAAGCTCGACGCCTGGCTGGAACTGCGTCGTTCACAGCTCAAGGAAGGCGAGAGCGACGATGCGTTTCTGTTCAACCGTATTCGCCGGGGCAGCCACATCACCCGCGAGCGCATCACCAAACACGCGATTTACTACATTGCCCGCCAGCGCGGTACGCAGGTCGGGGTGAAAATCATGCCCCATGACTTCCGTCGTTCATTCATCACCCGGGTGATCGAAGAGCACGACCTGTCGATCGCACAGAAACTGGCGCATCACAGCAATATCCAGACGACTGCCAACTACGATGTGCGCGATGACAACGAGCGGCGGCGGGCGGTGGATCGCTTCGATTTGTAAACGGTGTCAGGTCTGCGGCGGGCAGCGCGAGCCGCTGGCACCCTGCGCGATGTGCGCAGCGAGGCGTTTGACGTTGTTCTGTTGCGCGGTCACCAGTTCGTCGATGCTCGGCCCTGAAGGCGTCTGCAACACCGAGCGACAGCTCAGCAGCGCCGCGTCCGCCGCACCTAATGGGCGCACTCGCCATTTCACGTCGATCAAGGCGTACTGACCGGGAATCGAATCGAAGCGCTGCACGTCGATTCGCACGGAAGCGCGCTGCTGGCCGACGCCGCCGCTCAATTGATCGACCAGCGCACCGCGCAATTCATCGGCAAGGGTGGCGCTCCACCAATCGGTATCCAGGATGGCCACGCCGCTGTTGCCTTGGCGAATCACGATCTGCGCGCGATCGACCTGCGGCGGCACGCTGATGCTTTCGATGGCGATGTCGGCGCCGTTGCGGCTGGCACCCGGTTGCGCCGGGGTCAGCGTATGGAAGCTGATCGGGTCGCTACGGCACGCGGCCAGCAGCACGAGCGCAGCGAGCAAGGAGATCTTCAACGGTAAAACCATGGATGCAGCTCCTGTGCTCAATTGCGTGGCGGTCCTTTGAGGTCCAGCGGCGCGGCGTTGTCGGGGCGTCCGCGAATCAGCGACTCAGGGTGGCGACCGAGGTAATCCGACAGCTCTCGCAACGAGCGCGACATGCGCCCGAGCTCGTCGAGGGTCTCGGTGAGTTGCTCGCGCTGCGGTGAATCCTCGGCCAGGGTCGAATTGGCGGACTGCAAGGTCTTGCTGACGTCGGCGAGGGTGCTCTGTACACCCGGCAGAGTCCTGGCGTTGAACTGCTTCAGGCCCTTGCGCAGCTCGACCAGATTGCCGTCGAGGTTGCTGGCGATGCGTTCAACCGGCAATGCGTTGATCTTGTTGACCATCGCCTCGAGTTTTTCCTGCAATTGCTCGAGGCTGCCAGGGACGGTCGGAATGGTGACCGGCCGTGCCGTAGGGTCAAAAGCGACTTTCGGCGCTTTGGGGTAGAAATCCAGGGAGATATACAACTGACCGGTGAGCAGGTTGCCGTTGCGGGCCTGGGCGCGAAGGCCATTTTCGATGAACGTGCCGATCAGGCGCGCGCCGGTGGCCTCATCGTTTTCGTCGCCATGGTAAGCCTTGAGCATCTTCGCGTGGGCGCGACCCAGGCGCTGCGGATAGATGACGATGCCGACATTCACCGGGAAGGTGCGCTTGACCTCGTCGAAGTCGAGATTGACTGCCACCACCCGGCCGATTTCAACTCCGAGGAACTCCACCGGCGCGTCAACCTTGAGCCCGCGCAAGGCTTGATCGAAGCGCAGCGCCAGATATTGAGCCTTGCCGTTGGGCGGCGCGAGGGCGGTGGTCTGGTCGGCGAACAGTTCGAAACCCTTGTCTTCACTGGCTGGCGAATCGTTGGGACTGTAATCCGGAGCGCGGAAAGCGATGCCGCCCACCAGCAGGGTCGACAGCGACTCGGTTTTCACCGCAAAGCCGTTGGCCCCGACATTGATGTCGATGCCGCTGGCGTTCCAGAAACGGGTGTTTTCGGTGACGTAGGCGTCGTTCGGCGAATGCACGAAGACTTCGATGTTGACCCCTTTGCCGTCCTGGTCCAAGGCATAGGACACCACTTGGCCAACCGGGATCTTGCGGTAATAGACGGGGGAGCCGATGTCCAGCGAGCCGAGGTCGGCGGTGTGCAGGGTGAAACGCTTGCCCGGTTCGCCATAGGTGATCGGCGGCGGGTTCTCCAGACCCTTGAAGTTTTTTGAGCGGGTATTGGCCTGGCCAATGTCGGCACCGATGTAGTCGCCCGACAGCAATGTGTCGATGCCCGATACCCCGCCGGCGCCGATGCGCGGACGTACCACCCAGAATTGCGAGTCCTCGCGGGTGAAGGCTTCGGCCTGCTTGGCGAGTTTGATCGTGGCGTTGACGTGTTTATGGTCGTTGGCCAGTTCAACATCGGAGACATGGCCGATGACTACGTTGCGGTACCTGACTTCGGTCTTGTTGGCGGTCAGGCCATCGCCGGTCTTGAAGGTGACGGTGATCGTCGGGCCTTCCTGGAGGATGTTGTGAATCACCAGCGAAATGCCCACCAGCACCGCCACGATCGGCACGATCCATACCAGCGAGATACCGAATCGGCGGGTTTTGACCGGCGCCTGACCGGGTGCTCGCGGCTCGTCGCTGGCTGACGACTTCATCCATGTCCTCCTCAATTAATCGGGCACTGAGCGTCAGGAACGCAAAAGCACTTCATCAATATAGAAGTGCTTGGCGATAGAGCAAATGTGTATAGCTGGCGTGGGACGCGATTGCGGTGCAAGGAGCTGCCGAAGGTTGCGACCTGATCGTTCCCATGCTCTGCGTGGGAATGCAGCCCGGGACGCTCTGCGTCCCAAGATCGCAGCCTTCGGCAGCTCCTACAGGGGCCAGAGTCGTGGCGGGCTCAGCCGAGCATTTCGCGCAGGCGATACCAGAACATGCCCAGCGCCAGCAGCGGCGAACGCAACGCCGGGCCACCGGGGAAGGTCATGTGCGGCACGCTGCTGAACACGTCCATGCCTTGGCTATGGCCGGCGTGAATGGCTTCGCCCAGCAATTTCGCGCACCAGTGGGTGACGTTGAGGCCATGGCCGGAATAGCCCTGCGCGTAAAACACGTTCGGGTGCTGTTTGAGCCGGCCAACCTGGGGGAAACGATTGGCGGTAATACCGATCTTCCCGCCCCATTGGTAGTCGATGCGCACGTCGGCCAGTTGCGGGAACACCTTGAGCATTTTCGGTCGCATGTAGGCGGCGATATCCGCCGGATCGCGCCCGGAGTAATGACAAGCACCGCCGAACAGCAGACGTCGATCCGCCGAGAGACGGTAATAATCGAGCCCGACTTTCTGATCGCACAGCGCCAGGTTCTGCGGGATCAACTGCGCGGCACGGCTTTCGTCCAGCGGCTCGGTGGCGATGATGTAACTGCCGGCGGGCAGCACTTTGCCGCTGAGTTTCGGCTCGAGGTCATCCAGATGCGCGTTGCAGCCAAGCACCAGGCTGCCGGCGCGTACTGAACCGGTGGCGCAGCGCACCTCGACGGTCGGGCCATGGAGGATTTCCAGGACCGGACTCTGCTCGAAGATCCGCACGCCCAGCGACGCGGCGAGACGCGCTTCGCCCTGAACCAGATCAAGCGGATGCAAATGGCCCGAACCCATGTCGATCAATCCGCCGGCGTACACACCGGCGTCGACCACTTGCTGCCGGATCTGCTCCGGCCCGACCAGCCTCGTTGCGTGGGCATAGTCGAGTTCGGCAAGGCTGTCCTGCTCTTGCTGGAGCGCGGCAAATTGCGCGGCGGTGTTGGCCAGTTCGCAAAAGCCCCAGCGCAGATCACAGTCGATGGCGTTTTCAGTGATGCGCTGGCGCACCAGCTCCACCGAATCGATGCCGGCGCGCTGCAGATAGCGCACGCCGTCCTGGCCGACGTAACGGGCGAAACCCTCGACTTCATGGCCGATGCCGCGAATCAGCTGCCCGCCATTGCGCCCGCTGGCGCCCCAGCCGATCTGTCGCGCTTCGAGCAGCACCACCGACAGACCACGCTGCGCCAGTTCAATCGCGGTACTGACGCCCGTGAAGCCGCCGCCGATCACGCAGACATCGGCAATCAAATCCCCGTTTAGCGCAGGGTAGGGCGTGGTCGCCCGCGCAGAAGCGGCGTACCAGGAGCGGGCGTGCTGTGAATTGTGCTGATTCATTTGTTCGACTTCACTTTGCTCCACGACCGGGTCATCAGCCGCATGATCGCCTGGGGCGGGGTCGAGGAAATGTAGAGTTTGTCGAGCACCGACTGCGGCGGATAAACCTCAGGATTGTTGACCAGTTCCTGATCCATGAACGGTTTGGCCGCCGGATTCGGGTTGGCGTAGCCGACGGTGGCGCTGACCTTGGCGATCACCTGCGGATCAAGCAGGTAATTGATGAAGGCATGGGCCTCTTTGGCGTTGCTCGCATCGGCTGGGATCGCCAGCAGATCAAACCACAGGTTGGCGCCTTCCTTGGGGATGGCGTAAGCGATATTGACGCCGTTCTTCGCTTCCTTGGCGCGGTTGACCGCCTGGAACACATCGCCGGAGTAACCGAACGCGACGCAGATGTCGCCATTGGCCAGGTCCGACACGTACTTGGAAGAATGGAAATAGGTGATGTACGGGCGGATGCTCAGGAGCTTGGCTTCAGCCTTTTTGTAGTCTTCAGGGTTTTCACTGAGCGGGTCCATGCCCATGTAGTTGAGGATGGCGGGGAAGACTTCGTCGGCGGAATCCATCATCGACACACCGCACTGGCTCAGCTTCTTCAGATTCTCCGGTTCAAACAACACGGCCCAGGAATCGATGTGGTCGATGCCGAGCACTTGCTTGACCTTGTCGACGTTGTAACCGATGCCGTTGGTGCCCCACAGGTAAGGCACCGAGTGCGCATTGCCGGGATCATTTTTCTCTAGCAATTCAAGCAGTTTCGGGTCCAAGTTCTTCCAGTTTGGTAACTGTGAACGGTCGAGCTTCATAAACGCGCCGGCCTTTACCTGACGGGCGAGGAAGTGGTTGGACGGCACCACCACGTCGTATCCGGTGCGGCCGGCGAGGAGTTTGCCCTCAAGGGTTTCGTTGGAGTCGAAGACGTCGTAGATCACCTTGATCCCGGTCTTGCTCTGGAAGTCGGCGAGGGTGGTTTCGCCGATGTAGTCGGTCCAGTTGTAGACGCTGACCTGGGGCTCGGCGTGGGCTACGGCACTGAACAGCGCGCTCAGCGCGACGGGAAGTATGGATTTCAATGGACGCATATCGACACCTCTTGGATTTATTGGAATTCTCAGGCGCTGCACAATCCCATGTGGGAGCGAGCCTGCTCGCGAAAGCGGTGTTCCAGTCGACGTCAATATTGAATGTACTGACGTCTTCGCGAGCAGGCTCGCTCCCACAGGGACGGGCGCGCCGTCAGACGCTGAGCAGTAGAAATTCACGCTCCCACGAGCTGATCACGCGCTTGAAGTTTTCATGCTCGGCGCGTTTGACCGCGACGTAACCGCGGACGAATTTGCTGCCCAGGTACTCGGCAACTTTCGGGCAGTCTTCCATCTGCGTCAGGGCTTCTTCGATGGTGATGGGCAGGCGCAGATTGCGCCGTTCGTAGGCCCGGCCTTCGACCGCCGCGCTCGGCTCGATCTTCTCGACCATGCCGATGTAGCCGCACAGCAGGCTCGCGGCAATCGCCAGATAGGGGTTGGCATCGGCGCCGGGCAAGCGGTTTTCCACGCGCATCGATTCCGGCCCCGATGTCGGCACCCGCAGGCCCACCGTGCGGTTCTCTTCACCCCATTCGACGTTGACCGGCGCCGAGGTGTCCGGCAGGAAGCGGCGGAACGAATTGACGTTCGGCGCGAACATCGGCAGGACTTTCGGGATGTACTTCTGCAGGCCACCGATGTGATGACGGAACAGTTCGCTCATGTTGCCCTCGGCATCGGCAAAGATCGGCTGACCCGTCGCGATCTCGACCACACTCTGGTGCAAGTGCATGGCGCTGCCGGGCTCGTCGCCGATCGGCTTGGCCATGAACGTCGCGGTGACGTTGTGCTTGAGCGCTGCTTCGCGCAGGGTGCGTTTGAACACGGTGATCTGGTCAGCCAGATCCAGCGCATCGCCGTGGCGGAAGTTGATTTCCATCTGCGCCGGGCCGTCTTCGTGGATCAGCGTGTCGAGATCCAGACCTTGCAGTTCGCACCAGTCGTAGACGTCTTCGAACAGCGGATCGAACTCGTTGGCGGCATCGATCGAGAATGACTGGCGACCGCTTTCCGCACGACCCGAACGACCCAGTGGTGCCTTGAGCGGCAGGTCCGGGTCTTCACAGCGTTGGGTCAGATAGAACTCCATTTCCGGCGCGACAATCGGCTTCCAGCCCTTGTCGGTGTAGAGCTGCAGAACTTTCTTCAGAACGTTGCGCGGCGACAGTTCGATCGGATTGCCAAACTTGTCGAAGGTGTCGTGGATGACGATGGCAGTCGGCTCGATTGCCCAAGGAATGACATACACGGCATCGGAAACCGGCTTGCAAACCATGTCGATGTCAGCCGGGTCGAGCAGGTCGTAGTAGATGTCGTCGTCGACAAAATCCCCGGTTACCGTTTGCAGCAGCACGCTTTCCGGCAGGCGCATGCCGCGCTCATGCAGGAACTTGTTGGTCGGTGCAATCTTGCCGCGGGCGATGCCGGTCAGGTCGCTGACCACGCATTCGACTTCGGTAATCTTGTGATCTTTCAGCCAGGTGAACAGCTGATCGAAAGGGGCGTTCATAAAGACCTCGTTATTGGTTTTGTAGACGCCGGGGAGGGCGGGTTTCATCTTCCGCCCCTTCCCCTGTGGCGCGTTGGCGACTATCTTGGGCGCGGCTTGCGATTCCATCTATCCACTTTCAGCAGCACCAAAGCGCACCAAAAGAGTGCGCAGGGTCACCCCATGACAACGTGCAATCCGCTTCAGGTTCAAGCGTTCAATACCGCCGATGTGGCCGAGCAAATCCGCGCTACACCGGGCTGGGTCCAGCATTACCAGCAGATGTCGCCGGGGCATTTCGCTGGGCAGATTCGCTATCTGGATCTGCAGGGCGTCGAGGTTTACGAAGAACAGATGAACACCCGGGTCGAACAGAATTTCAGCGCGCCATCCGGGGCTCTGGCGTTCTGTTTTGATCGCAGTGACAACGCGCTGTATCTGCTCAACGAAGAGAGCCGCAACATCTGGATCACCCCGGAGAACTACCGGGAAATCGCTGTGGTATTCGGTCCGGATTTCGTCCGCGAGCACGGTTTGCAAGTGGCAAAGCTCGAAGGTTTGTTCATGGCGCCGCTGAACTGCGGACAGAACGCTTTGTTCAGCGGCTGGTTAAGCTCGATTCTCACGAAGTTGTCGCAAGCCTCTGATCCACTTGATAAAGATCGCCTGACTCGGCAACTGCTCGAGGACTGCCTGTTCATCCTCGACAACGCTCACACCAGCCTTGATCGGGGCGGATTGCAGCGGCGCAACGACGAGCGCCAAATCATGAAGCGAGTAGGGGAGTGGGCAGCTGATTCGCCGGAAGACACGGTCAATCTGCTCGAGCTTTCCAACGTTGCCGGCGTACCCCTGCGCCAGTTGCAGCAGGCTTTCAAGGCCTACACCGGGATGACCCCGAGCCATTGGTTACGCCTGAGGCGGCTGAACAGTGCACACCGTGAATTGCTCAAGCGCAGGCCTTGCGAAACCACCGTTGCCGAAGTGGCGATGCGCTGGTCGTTCTGGCATCTGGGGCGGTTTTCCAGCAGTTACCGCGCGCTTTTCAAGGAGCTGCCGAGCGAAACGCTCAAGCGCTGAGCAGAAAAAGGCTTTGTGTCCTCGCAGAAGTTAAATAGAATCAGTCTCATTTGAATCTACCTTCGCGCAGGGTCTCTTGAGATGATTGAAGCTACGTCACCGTCGGAGCAGAGCCTGCAGCAGTTGTATCGCGAGCACCGCGGCTGGCTGGAAACCTGGCTGCGCCGGCGCATGGGCAATGCGTGGGATGCGGCGGACCTCAGTCAGGACACCTTTCTACGCGTCCTGTGCAACGCGCCGCCACTGGCCGAGTTGCGCGAGCCGCGTGCGTATTTGCTCACCGTTGGCAAACGGCTGCTGAGCAATTTCTACACGCGGCGCCATCTGGAAAAAGCCTACCTCGATGCCTTGGCGCAATTGCCGGAAGCGTGCGCACCGTCGCCGGAGCAGCGCTGGTTGCTGCTGGAAACCTTGCAGGCGCTGGATGAATTGCTCGATGGCTTGCCGCGCCCGGTGCGCCGGGCATTTCTTTGGAGTCAACTCGAGGGCCTTGGCTACCGCGAGATTGCCGAGCGCTTGCAGGTTTCCGAGCGCACGGTGAAACGTTACATGGCCCAAGCGTACGAGCATTGCTTGCTGGCGGATCTGTGATGCGCGTTGCCCCCAGCGAGGAAACGCGGGAAGTGGCGCGGGCAGCGGCGCAATGGCTGGCACTGCTCGAGTCCGGTGGTGCCAGTGATGAAGATCACGCCCGATTGCAGCATTGGCGTACCAGTGACAGTCGCCACGAGAACGCGTGGCAGAAAATTCAACAACTGCGTCAACGCTTTGCAGGCTTGCCCCCGGCGCTTGCCCTGGCCACGCTGGACCGGCCGGATCCGGCGCGGCGCGCTGCTCTCAAGCGTGCTTTGGGCGTGGCAGCGCTAGTGCCGGCAGTGTGGTTGATCAGTCGGGAGCTGCCGCTGGAGGTGTGGCGCGCCGACCTGCACACCAGCACTGGCGAGCGGCGCAAAGTGCAGTTGGCCCAGGATTATTCATTGCAACTCAACACCGACAGCGCGGTTAATGTCGATCTGGCGGCACGTCAGTTGACGCTGATTCGTGGCGAGATGGCGCTCAACGCGGCAGGCGATTCAGCCTTTATCGTCAACGCGCCTTATGGACGGATGATCGTCAAACACAGCGACATCTCGGTGCGCCTCAATGCGCGCGATTGCCAGGTCTGCGTGCTGCGTGGTTCGGTGCAATTGCAGCCACTGCACGGCCCGGCGCTGGTATTGCAGCAGGGCCAGCAAGTCCGCCTGCAAGCTTCGGGCGCGGGAGCGGTGACGGCATTCGAAGCGTTGATGCCCGGTTGGCGCGACGGTGTGGTGATGGCGCAAAACCAGCCGCTGGGTGATTTCCTCCGCGAGCTGAGTCGCTACCGCTCGGGCGTGCTGCGCTGGGATCCGGCGCTGGAATCGCTGCGCGTCACTGGCAGCTTTCGCCTCGACGATACCGATCAAGTGCTGGCACTGCTGGCTGCCAGTTTGCCCGTCGATGTGCATACGCGAACGCGATTTTGGGTGTCACTGGTACCGCGTGCAGAAAAAACTGGCTGAAGCCTGTCCCTTTTTTTCGCCTCGCTGGTCATTCCAGGCAAGTGAACAAAATCGAGAGCTTCTTCCAATGCCCGCAGTATTTCCAGGTCGTTTGCGTCCGTTGTTGCAGTTGAGCCTTTTGCTGAGCCTGAGTGCCAGCCCCGTGTTGATCCAATCGAGCTGGGCCGACGATGGCAGTCGCCGCAGTTATCAGGTGCCGGCCGGTAGTCTGAGTACAGCGCTGACGCGCTTCGCCGGTCTCGCTGGAGTCAATCTGTCGGTGGATCCGGCGCTGGTCAGCGGCCGCAACAGCAATGGTTTGTCCGGTGAATATGGCGTGGAGGAGGGGTTCAGCCGGTTGTTGCTGGGTTCGGGTTTGCAGCTGCAACCGGTCGGCGATCAGGCTTATACGCTGGTGCCCGCAGCGCAAGGCAGCACCTTGCAACTGGCACCGACATCGATTCTCGGCGCGAGCGGTTCAGCGGATGCCGACGTGTTTGCTGGCGGTCAGGTCGCGCGGCGTGGCTCGCAAGGGTTGTTGGGTTCCAGGGATTTCATGGAAACCCCGTTCAGCATGACCACCTACACCAGCGAAACGGTGAAAAACCAACAGGCGCGCACGCTCGGCGATCTGATCAGTACCGACCCTTCGGTACGCGCCACCAACCCTGCCGGTGGCCGCTATGAGCAATTCACCATCCGTGGTTTCAGCCTGTTCAACAGTGATGTTGCCTACAACGGCCTCTACGGTGTGTTGCCGACTTACACGATTGATATGGAAATGGCCGATCGCGTCGACATCCTCAAAGGCCCGAGCCAATTGATCAACGGGATTTCGCCACGGGGCAGTGTAGGAGGGGGGATCAACGTCGTGCCGAAACGCGCGACCGACAAGCCGATCACCTCGCTGACAGCCAATTACGCCTCGAACAATCAAGTCGGCGGCGCGGTGGATGTCGGACGGCGTTTTGGCGAAGACAATCAATTCGGGGTGCGCTTCAACGGGGTTAAACAGTCCGGTGATACAGAATGGGATCATCAGAGTGTCGATCGCGACATGGCAGTACTCGGTCTGGATTTCCGTGGTGAACGCTTGCGACTTTCCACCGATATCGGCCACACCGAACGCGACACCGACGCACCGCAGGAACGCGTGCAAGTCGCCGCCAATGCCAAGGTGCCGAACGCCAATGATGTGCGCGACAACTATGCGCAACCCTGGAGCCGGGCGCGAACCAAAGACACTTTCGGCACGCTCAACGGCGAGTTCGATGTCAGCGATTCAGTCATGCTGTATGGCGGCGTCGGCGCACGCAAAAGCAATCACGACTTCTTGCGCCACGCGGTGTCGGTGACCAATGACGCCGGCGACTTCAGCGTCCAGCCGCGCGACTTCACTCGCGACGAAAACGTTCGCACGGCTACCGCTGGGGTGCGTAACTGGTTCCAGACCGGACCTGTCAGCCATGAAGTGAACCTGGCGGCCAACTACTTTTATATGGACTTCGAAAACGGCGGCGCCCGTTACGCGGCCGGGCGCAGCAATCTCTACGACCCGGTGGAAATAGCCAGACCCGGCACGCCGACCCGCAATGACGCCAAGGTCTACACCGAAAATCGCTTCAGCGGCGTGGCCTTGTCCGACACGCTCGGGTTCTTCGATGATCGACTGCTGCTGACTCTGGGTGCGCGCTGGCAGCGGGTCAAAGTCGATGACTGGAGCGACGGCATCAAGGGCGACACGGCCTACGATGAGGAAAAAGTCTCGCCGTCGGGCGGCATTCTGTTCAAGGCGACAGACAAACTTTCGCTGTACGCCAACTACATGGAAGGTCTGAGCCAAGGCAAGATCGCGCCATCGACGTCGATCAACGAAGACGAAATCTTCCCGCCATTCATCAGCCGCCAGGTCGAAGTCGGCGCCAAGTACGACGCCGGCTCATACGCCCTGACGGCAGCGGTGTTCCGCATCAAACAACCTGCCTACGAAACCAATGCGACCACACGAGTCTTCGGCCCGAACGGCAAACGCGAAAACAACGGCGTAGAACTGAGCGTGTTTGGCGAACCGCTGAACGGCTTCCGATTGCTGGGCGGTGTGATGTACATCGATAGCGAACTGACCCACACCACCAACGGCACATTCGACGGCAACCGCGCACCGGCGACACCGAAATACAACGTCAACCTCGGCGCGGAGTGGGATGTGCCGACTGTGCAGGGTTTGACATTGACCAGTCGTGCGATCTATTCGAGTTCGCAGTATCTGGATCAGGCGAACGACAAGGAAATCGACTCTTGGGAACGATTCGATGTAGGCACGCGCTATGCTTTCAAGCTGGACGAGAAAACGATCACCTTGCGCGCCAATGTCGAAAACGTGCTGGATAAACGCTATTGGAGCTCGGCGGGTGCATCGGATGATAGTGAGCCGGGGTTGACGCTTTCTACGCCGAGGACGTATCTGCTGTCGGCGGCGGTAGACTTCTAACGGAGCAGGGTAAGTGCGTCGATCGTCGTCGAAAATACGTTAACTACACTAAATGACCGTTTAGTTGAGCTAACAAAAAACCGTACCTGCAACGGAGAAGGCCATGATTCAGCGCAAGCCGAATGCTACAGATGTGATTGCTGCGCTGAATCTACAGCCCCATGTCGAGGGCGGTTATTACCGCAGAACCTATCAAGCCGATCACCGTGCCTGCCTCGAAACGCAGCAAGGCACGCGATATCTGCTGACCTCGATCTACTATCTGCTCACTGAGCAATCGCCGGCGGGCCAGTTTCATTTCAACCAATCCGACATCCTGCATTATTTTCAGTTGGGCGACGCCATCGAATACAACCTGATCCACGCCGACGGCTCACTGCAAACGCTGGTGATGGGCAGCGATGTTTTGGCTGGTCAGCAACTGCAATTGCACGTACCGGGTGGAATCTGGAAAGCCTCTCGATTGCTGGAAGGCTCGAATGGCTTTGGCTTGATCAGCGAAGCGGTTTCGCCTGGGTTTGATTTCGCGGACATGGAAGTCGGTAATCGCGCAAAACTCACGGCACAGTATCCGCAGCATGGAGCGCTGATTGAAATGCTTACGCGCGGTGAAGATTGAGAGTTGTAGATTGGGACAAATGCAGTTTGCAGGGAAAGCTGGTTTTGAAGCGACCGCGCAGATTCAAATCTCTCGGGCAACCACGCTAACCCTGTAACATCTTGTTACGTGTAATGTATATTATGTTAAATCATGTATGCGAATGGCCTCAGGCTTTAGATATCAGATCCACCACTCCCAACCTCTCAGTCTAAGCAACGCCATTCGTTTGCTGCTTCAACAACCAATGTCTCTCGGTAGTCCATCCGATAAAAACCTGAGCACTTTCGCTTGCTTGGCGAGCCTCGGTCAACGGTGCGCCAGAAGCCGCTACTCGCAATCCTCTAATCGCCGGCAGAAACCTTTCACGAAATGCACTAGGCTGAATCGCGAAATGAGCTTCGATACGTTCAATCGCGAAACGCATTTCTGCCTCATCAAGCATCGCTAGATAAAAGACCATTTGCCGCCAGGCATAAGCCGTATTTTTGATCACCACCAGGCTGGAGTGATAAAACCGCAACTTCATCTGCTGGCGTACGCATATCCATCTGAAGCATTCCTTGGCCATCGAAGCCAGGCGATACTGCAACAGCGCCTTCAACCCGAGCTCACCAAACAACAGCGCAAGGTTTTGCGTCGTCAGGATCTGTTGTTGCTCGATGATTTTCCCGTTAGTCGCCGGTCGCCATGTCCCCAGGTCCGCATCAGCCCGCTGGGAGCACAATCTGGCCAATGCGTCCCTGGAACTCGCGTCAGGTCTGGAGAACCTTTTCCGCCTGGATTTCGGTTGATCAGGAAGCATCGCCAATTGGCTTGCATCAATGTCGTAGTAATTGGCGTATAGCGTGCCACCTGTCAAAGATGCCGCCTGCCTGGCAGCTCTTATGTACTTGTTCGAGAAAGCACCCATGAAAATGTCCGAGGCGACTTCTTCGACAAAAGGCAGATCCAGCTTGGCCATCGCACCAAGCGCAGCAAATTCCTGAATGAGTTTGTTGGGCAGGATCGCTTGAGGAAAAGCGCAAAGAGTCATCGCTGCGCATTCGATCAGGACCTGTCTGGCTGCGTCAGCGACCACCGCGTCCGTTTCTCGCTGGTCCTCAACAGCCGCCACCCACGGCAATTCATTCATCCTGACCTGACTTTGCAGATCCAACAGCAACAATGAGCGGCGTTGTCGAAAGGCGCGATAGGTTGCTACAGAGAGCATCCGCAGCGACATATCGCGAAATCCTGCACTGCAGATCTCAGCCGTTATCGCTGGCAGCAGCCGCGCCACGGTATCCCCGGATGTAATCAATCCCTTATCGATCAGCTCGGCAATTGTGCCCGTTCGACACCGCTCGACGCGTCGACGAATATCAGTAGGAATGCCGATACCTGTTAACAGCGAATATGCGGTCGCTTCTTCGCAGGTAACGGGTTGCAGCAGAGATGAAAAGTCGGAAACTCCGTCCGAACCGGGATACCTGCTCAGACGTGCGGCAACCGCTTTAGCAAATAGATGGTGCCCGGGTGAGGACACGTGACTGCGTTGAGACTCTCTGTGCTTTTGATGAGATTCGGATTCGGGATGACCATGCTTGCGTACGAAATCGTCGACGATCCTGCGAATTCGTCCGACTTGCCGTCCCGTAAGCGACGCCGCATCGCTAGCGCAACTCCCCAGCAATGCAAACAACTCCCCTGCCCGATCCCTTGAGCTTTCAGCTTCACCTGAAGCGCTGGGGCAAGAAGCATCGAACTGCCGCTTCAGAATATTCGCCTGCTCAAACCAGCCCTCGGGGTACCGGCGACAAGGCCAATCATCCTGATACGTCAAAAGGAAAAGCGACACCGCCGCATCGTAGAGCGGCAAGCGAGTCTCGACGACATGTTTTTGCGCTGCCAGACGCGTCTGTGCTGGGCGGTTTGAAAGCACGGTTCTGACATCACCGACAGTAAAAACCTGCACTTGCCCTGCTGAAAGCGGCGAACCGTCAGAAGCCATCGGAAAGAATCGCAGCTCTTCAAAGAAAGGCGCTATCGCTTCAACCAGGTCCCATGCGTTCTCTGTACGTTGTTGGCCCAGCAACCAGGCCACCGTCAGCAGTGCAGCTTCTTCTGGCACCTCGATTCGATAATCCCCGCTCGCCAGCTTCGTTTGCAGTACCTCAATCCCCTCCTCCGTAAGGTGCCAAGTGTTGAGATCGAGTCGCTCGAAGCCAGGACGGATACCAGGAATCGAAGCAGCCAAATGTCGCTCGTACTCGGTCAGTGCGCCACCGGCCATGTACTGCCCAGTGGCAAAACCACCCGTGGCGACTTCCAGCGTGACCCACTCAGGCACATCCGCGAATGGAGTTCGTGAGCCATACGACGCAGATCCCTGCAATATGTGCTCGATTACATTGCGCCAGCGCTCGATGCGCTTGCTCGTCTGTCCGTTATCGTCGAGGCCCGATGCAGCGAGTGCCCGAGACAGTTGAAAGGCTGCATAGCCGGCACCTATGCCGGCATTCGCATTCGATTCCCTATCGTCCCTGAGCATGAGTCCTTCCGAGCCTGCGATGTTGTGGGTCCGGGGGCTGGATTCGAACCAGCGCCCACCCGGTTAAGAGCCGAGTGTTCTACCGCTGAACTACCCCGGAACAGAGCGCGGATTGTCCACCAGCGCTGAACGATTGTGAAGATCGAAAACATTGCCGCTTGTGAACCTGAACGTAATCAGGTGATCTCGGGAAGAGTCGTCAAGACCAGCGCAGTCCGATCGAGTCCTTTGCACCGGCGTCGCGAACCAATACGCCTGGAGCCCGACGCCTTTATTTCGGGTTGCGGGATTGTCAGCGAGTTTAGCGCTACTGTGCGTAATCGATTACTTCGCCGTTCCAATAGCAATTGTACGGGCTGGAGCGGCCGCGATTGGTATTGCACTCAGAATTCGTTTGAGTTCGATCCCCAGTGCCTCCCCTTCTGATTCTGCACTGATTTGCCAGGCTCCGACCCCATAGTCCGCATGATAAGTCGGACTGATAAGCGCCGTTACTTTGTCTGCCCTAGGTATCAGCAGCAATGAAACGTCAGGCTTGATGCCCTTCCACTGGAGACTGTCGTGATAAATGTGCGCTGACTCCATTGCATCCAGGACGCTGGCGCGGGCGCTGCGATACTTCGCGTCGAAAACCAAGAAGCGCTTCGTCGAAGGCGAGTCCAACGTCACGACGATGTCCAGATATCGCTCTCGCGATAAGCTTTGAAAACCGCGATGCGCAGGTTGATCACTCGCTGGGCATCGGACTTGGTAACATGCCTCAACGGTCACAAGCCGCTATTCCCCGCCACACGATTTCTTTTAAACCCACCGATCGATATTCACGACTCCAGACGAGTTCAGGAAACTGACGTTGCAGCTGTGAGACTACAGTTACAAAGCACCACCGCTCATAAACCTCCCATGTTGGGCTGACCCACAGCGTCTCATCAGGATCCTTTCCCAACCAACCTGAACGCAACGCGTACCAACCAAACCGATAAGCTCGCGCGTATGCAGACGGATGCGGAGTCCAACCGCTTGACCGTGTGCGCACTCACCGACGTGCGATCACTCTTCAAGGTTGTTAACGGCCGCTGAGATATCTGTTTGAGCGCGCGGTGAAACCGATCCCCATAGCGCCTCAGCCTCGCAAACCAAGTCGTTGGCTGGCGCTCAGGCCATAATCGCTCGAACCAGACAATCACCTTGGCCGGACACCTACCTGAGCTCTCAGTCGGCAAAGTTCATATCACTGCACATGAGTTCGTCTTTAGCATGGACGAGAGCAATCGTTGGCGCGCTGCCATGTGCCTCTCACCACACTCGATTCGCTCTTGGGGGCTTCACCCGCCTTAAACCCGGAGAGGCTGCGGACTTCTGAAGCTTTCGATGCCTCTCCGAGTAAAGGACGAAGAAAGATATGGAAATGCATGGCATCAAAAGCTACGGCGAGAGACTTCAGTTCGCATATACCCTTCGTGGGTTTCCAAAACTCTACGCGCTGTCACACCGAATCGGTGTGACGGACAGCGCCCTCAGTCGGTGGTTTCGTTCAGAGCCAATCAGTATGGAGAACTTCGCCAAGCTGTGCGTCGAGCTGAACGTCAATGCCGATTGGCTTCTGCTCGGCCGTGGACAGCACACGCTCGGCGCCATGCATGACGCGCCGCATCGCAAAGCGCTCGCGGACGTAATTGAAAGAATGGCCGACAACGATGTTCGTAACCTCGCCAAGTTTCTTGATGAAGTGACTACTCCAGCACCTTGAGCGCCACGCAATATTTTCAGGGCAATTCGTGAGCCCTGCTCAACCGACTGAGCTTCACGAAGGGTCCGATATTGATAACTTCTAGATGCCCAAGCAATGACGCCTGGGTATGAGCTGGAGATCATCATGTGCACTAAGGAATCTGCAAAAGCTGATGTAGAAGTGAAGTTCGAGTCCCAGAAAACGTTCAGCCTTTTCGGTCGGAACATCTCAACTTGCCAAGCGGCCCTGGGGGCTGGTGCTCACGTGCAAGTCACCAACACAGAAGGCCTGAACTACCATCTGAATGTTTTCGCGAAATGCGAGTGCGACGGGCTTCTGAAGAGACTCAACGTGGCAATCGACAAGTCCATAGGTAACCCTCCCGAAGGCTTGCGTGACGTCCCTTTCACTATCGACCGCACTTCCCATCCCGACTGGCGCTCTCGTCAAGCCTATCTTCGCGATGGTGTGGGATTTACGAGCAGGATCATCACCTGCGCATGGCCTGCCCTTGCGCCGCCTAAGCTGGGCAGCGTGGTAACCGGTGGAGCTACAACGACAATCGACGCCACAGCCATCGACTCGCAGTTGGTTTATGCCATGACCGATGCTACCCCGGAGCAGGTCAGCGCATACTCTCACCTGAACCTCTACGCACAGGGGGCTGCGCGCGCCGTCCTGAAAAACAAGGGCGTGGACATCACCAATACGGACTATCTGCAGACGAAGCAATGGTTCGATGCTGTGGTTTACCAACTGACCGATCTGGGCTTTACCGTAAAGGCAGCGAGTGGCGGCCAGGTCAGGCAGGATGTCTCTTCAGGTGACGTGGACATCGGTAGTTTGCTGACCACCATCGTTGGCACGTATCTGGGAGCGACGGAACTCGAGAGTTTCAAGCAGCTCGCGACGCTCTTGGCCAAGGATCCCAACGATTCGGGCACCCACGACTTCATGACCTTCTGGTGGAACAAGGCCAGCACTAAGGACGGCCGCACGACTGTCGCCTTTGGCCCCATCAAGAACGACCAGGGCATGGCTTCGGTGACAGTGGTTTACCTCGTGTTGGATGTGGAATTCACAGACTGGCACTCACTGTTTGTCAGCTACCACCATGAAGGTGTAATGATCCGCAGCGCTGCCATTACCCTGGATCTGGACATGGAGGTCTACAGCAACAATGAAAAAGCAATCTTCGACGCGATCTCCGGCGCAGTGGCCAATCACATCAAGACTCAGGAACTGAGTTTCGACTGATAGTCGATCGATGCGGGGCTCCAGCAATGTTCGCAATGCCGGGGCCCCGTAGCTTTGTGGGTGCTTCGCCAGTTTCAGTCAAACTTGATCTGCCCTGACTCACCCAGCATGCGGTATTGTTCACGAAGTTTTCGCAGCTCACTCGAGCCCATTTGCTCCAGCCCCAGCGTAGCATTCTGTGCCTCGTGGGTAGCTCGTATCAGCTCATCGATCTTCAGATGCAGAATGTCATTGTCGCGGTTCTGGGTGTTTTGAATGAGGAACACCATCAGGAACGTAATGATCGTTGTCGAGGTGTTGATGATCAGCTGCCAAGTGTCGTTGTAATGAAAGTACGGCCCTGTCCCAGCCCAGGCGACGATCAGAACAATCGCTGTCAAAAAGGTCTTGGGGCTACCCGCCCAGTTGGACAGTGTCTGGCAAAAGCGTGCAAATCTCATCTTGAAACCTCTGAATAAACCTAATCACTTGACCTCGTTTGGTGGCGAAATACTTTGTCATATTTGCGCCGCTCGTCGGTGGCGCAGATTCGCACGATTGCTCAGGCGTCAGATCGAGCGGCTGTGCCGGTGGCTCATCACCCGGTTAATCTCCGCTACCACTCGGCTCGTCGCTTCCTCGATCGTCCCCTCATTCCGGCACAAAAACCAACCCTGATCGGTAGCGGCCAGCTCAAACGCCTCAGTACAAGCGACATGCTCCTCCAGACCGCGAAGCACAGTGCTGCTCAAGCCACGCCGGCGTGCCCCTGCCCTCGCCCACGAAATCTCCGCCGCTGTAACCACCCCGACATGCAGGTCTGGCACCTGTACGTTGCGGTCAATGTTCAACTGCAGGATTTCAGCGAAAGGGACTATCCGGCGAAACGCCGCATCGGACGGGTACCAGCGATCGATCAGGATGATGCTGTTGGCGGGTTGTTTGGTCAGCACGTTTCGGGAAATCCAGCGGCGGCTATCAGCTAGGCGTTGGCAAACGTCCAGTTCCAGATCCCGGTCAGGATGTCGGACGAGTCGATTCACCAGATGCATTGTCTCGCCCCTGAACGGGTCGCTTTTTTTCTCGCACAGTCGGATGACTTTCTGGTTGTCTGCCCTCAGGACTTCAGTGATGGCCTCCAACAGCGAGGTTTTGCCGACGCCTTTGGGGCCATCCAGAGCGACAAACAGCGGACGAGTCATTTTTCTCACAGGCTTTAACGGGGAGTAGCGCGCACTCTAACGGATTTTCAGGTTGAACCTCTGTTGCTCAGCAGGACTCCCAAACTCAAATCCAGGAGAAACCTATGACCCAGACAGCTCTAGTCGTGGGCGCCAGCGGCATTGTCGGCAGCGCCATCACCCAGTTACTCATCGACAACCAGTGGCAAGTCGCTGCGCTATCGAGACATCCATCGCAAGCGCACGGCGTGATCCCTGTCGCGGCAGACCTTCAGGATCCTGCTTCTCTGGAACAGGCGCTGAGGGATGTGAGACCCACGCATGTGTTCATTACTACATGGTCGCGGCAAGCCACGGAGGCCGAGAACATTCGCGTCAATGCGGCCATGGTACGCAACGTCCTCGCCGCCATTCGCCCAGCCAAAAGCGTCAAACACGTAGCACTGGTTACCGGCCTGAAACACTACCTCGGCCCGTTCGAAGCCTATGGTAAAGGCAGCCTGCCGCAGACACCGTTTCGCGAAGAACAGGGTCGTCTGGAGGTCGAGAATTTCTATTACGCCCAAGAAGACGAACTCTTCGCCGCTGCGGAAAAGGACGGTTTCACCTGGAGCGTGCATCGCCCGCATACCGTCACCGGGGTGGCCGTGGGCAACGCGATGAACATGGCAACCACGCTCGCCGTCTATGCCTCGATTTGCAAACACACCAATCGCCCTTTTGTGTTTCCCGGATCCAGGGTGCAGTGGGACAGCCTCACCGACATGACCGATGCGCGGCAGTTGGCGAAACAGCAACTGTGGGCGGCCACCACGCCGGCTGCGGCAAATCAGGCATTCAATATCACCAATGGCGATGTATTCCGGTGGAAATGGATGTGGAGCCGAATTGCCGAATACTTCGACCTGCCTGCTGCTGACTATCCTGCGTCACCCTCGCCTCTAGAGAAGCAGATGGCGGACGATGAAGCCGTTTGGACGCAAATAGTCGCCGAACACGATTTGAAAGAATCCGATATCGGTCGCCTGATTTCCCCATGGCATACCGATGCCGACCTTGGCCGCCCCATCGAAGTGGTCACGGATATGTCGAAAAGCCGCCTGATGGGCTTCACTGCCTACCAGGCGAGCGATCAGGCATTTTTCGACGTGTTCGACAAACTGCGGGAGATGCGCTTGATCCCTTAGGCGGTTCCAGACAGATAAGGTGGGCACCTGGCGTGCCCCCTCATTCAACAGTCATTTCCACGCCCTCGCCCCCCACATCTGCGACTTTCATTCGCCCTGTGAAATCCTCCTGCCAGTCACCGGCAGAACGCAGCCGATCGTATATCCCAACTCCAAAATAGCGCCTTCCACAGGTATCGCTCTGTATCCAAGTGTGTACGGACGCAAACACGTTACACAACATTGATCTTCCCGCCCCCTCAGACACAAGCGAGATACACCAGCACGATGAACTGCGCTCACGGCCAGCGCAGTGCTCCTGTGCCTGACACCTGTCATTGGGAGCACCTGAACGGCTTCCACTTTCTTGACGACAAGTTGGAGGATTAAACCAATGCAAACAAATCCGTCATCGGTCTTGAATCGGCTGCACCTTAATCTCGATCGTGCTGGAGACTGGATCGCGCCGTTAAGCCTGCGCGTTTTTCTGGCCTGGGAGTTTTTTGAAGCGGGATGGGAAAAGTGGAACGGTGAGAACTGGTTCCCCAGCATTCAAGGGGCCTTTCCTTTTCCCTTCAATCAGCTGCCGGCTACGTTCAATTGGCAGTTATCCATGTGGGCAGAGCTGCTCTGTTCCATTGCTTTGCTTGTAGGCCTGGGAACACGCCTTTCGGCACTGATCCTCATAGTGGTCACCGTCGTGGCAACTGCCGCAGTTCACTGGCCAGCAGAGTGGTCGACGTTGAGCGAACTGGCTATGGGGTACTCCATCAGCAACAAAGGCTACGGCAATTTCAAGCTGCCGTTGATCTATCTCGTCGCACTTCTGCCACTCGTGTTCACAGGCGCCGGCAAGCTGAGCCTGGATGCATTCATCGGTCGGTATCTCAAGCGCTTGAATGCGCGCTGAGTGCTATCGCGTCACCAAGGTTATTGCTCTCAACCCCACTAGTAATCAGGAGTTTCACCATGACCCATATTGATAAAGTGCTGTACACCGGCAAAGTCCATACCTCTTCGGGTGGACGCAATGGCACCGCCCTCAGTGACGATGGCCGACTGGATATAAAGCTGTCATCGCCTGGCACCTCTGGCGCCGGTACCAACCCAGAGCAGTTGTTCGCCGCAGGTTGGTCGGCCTGTTTTATCGGCGCGATGGGGCTTGCGGCGAGCAAGCTGAAAGTCACCCTCCCGGGTGACCTTGCCGTCGACGCCGAAGTGGATCTAGGCACAACAGATGGTGCGTATTTCCTCCAGGCTCGCCTCAACGTCTTCCTTCCGGGGCTGGATCGCAACGTCGCCCAAGACCTGATCGATACCGCACACCAGACATGCCCGTACTCCAAAGCGACGCGGAACAACATCAACGTGGTGATCAACCTCGTTTGAGCAGAACCGTGGCGGGTTTCAACCGCCCGATCCATGCCCGCCCGGCTGCCATAGGTGACCGTGGAGGTGGCGTGGATCGGGCGTTTCAGACGTCGAATCGGAGTATTTAGCTCATGCAAACGAACACTTCATCATCAACGCATTTAGATCCACAGCTTCCCCCTGCGGCGACCGTCGGGCTCGGGTTGCGCCGTGCACTGCTCAACACGCTTCGTGACGCTCCAGTCGGTGATTTCGATTTTCTAGAGGTTGCTCCAGAGAACTGGATCGGCATCGGTGGCGCTCATGGTGAGGCCTTGCAGTTGCTGGCTGAACGCTACCCGCTGTCATGCCATGGCCTGTCACTGTCGCTGGGTGGCAGTGCACCGCTGGACGAACCTTTTCTTGAGCAAGTCCGCGGGTTCCTCGATCGCTTCAACGTGCCGTTCTATAGCGAACATCTGAGTTACTGCAGTGACGATGGCCATTTATACGACCTGCTACCGTTGCCATTCACTGAGGAGGCCGTTCATCACGTTGCTGCGCGCATCCGCCGTGCACAGGACATTCTCGGTCGTCGTCTTGCTGTAGAGAACGTCTCTTACTACGCCGCTGCTCATCAGGACATGGACGAACTCACTTTTACCAATGCAGTGCTTCGCGAGGCCGATTGCGACCTGTTGCTCGACGTTAACAATGTGTACGTCAACTCGGTGAACCACCGCTTTGATCCAGCGGTTTTCCTCGCCGGCCTGGAACCAGAACGCGTAGTCGCCATGCATGTGGCTGGGCATTACGACGAAGCCGAGGACCTGATCATCGACACCCATGGTGCTTCGGTCAAACCGGTAGTCTGGTCATTGCTGGGGCAGGCTTATGGCCTTTTCGGCGTGAAGCCAACCCTGCTGGAGCGCGATTTCAACTTTCCGTCCTACGACGAACTGGTGGCTGAGCTGAACACCATCAGGCGCTTGCAGCGCGACGCCAATGCTTTGGTGCGGGTGACCCTCGATGGCTGACTCCCCTTCAAGTTTGCACAGTCAGCAGCTCGCGCTGACCCGGTACCTGCGTGACCCGGGCAGTTATGCGCCGCCTGCGCAGATGAATCCCGAGAGAGCGCAGGTCTATCTCAACCTGGTGTTGAACAATCTGTTGGGGTTGCTGGGTGGGACGTTTCCGGTGCTGGTTGCCGTGCTGGGTGATGCCGGTTGGCGTGCACTGGTACGACGTTTTTTGCGTGATTACCGCGCGCAAACGCCACGCTTCGGAGAAATTGCTCGTGAGTTTGTAGACTTCGTAGCGAGCCTGGAGGACTCGCCTGATCACGAACACCCCTGGTACCCGTTCTTGCCCGAATTGGCTCATTACGAGTGGGTGGAAATGGCGCTGCAACAGTTGGACGCTGCGCCGTTAAAGGCCAGTGATGCGGCGCATTTACTCGACCGTCCCCTCAGGCTCTCCCCGCTCGTCTGGCCGCTGGCTTACATTTGGGCCGTACATCGTCTCGCGCCAGGTCACTTGCCTTCTGAACCGCCAGAACAACCGACGTTGCTGCTGATCAGCCGTGTGCCGAGTGGCCAAGTGCAATTCTCCCAGGTCAGCCCTCTCGCGTTCCGTTTGTTGCAGCGGATCGAGCAGTTCCCTGACATGTATGGTCGAGCGCAGTTGCACGCTTTGGCTGCGGAGGCTGGTGCAACAGACGTGACCGGCTTCGTCGCTGACGCACTGGTGCTGCTGCGCCAGTTGCATGCGCAAGCTGCCGTCGGCGTAGCCGCGACACCCGTTTTGAAGCTGTTGTCCTGACTGACGAGCAAAGGCTGAGGTCGGTTTTTGTATCTCTATGTACCCAAACGCTAAGTCTTGGGATTGGCTTACAAATGCTCCGCTCGCCGATACATCGCCGATACATGACTCCCGCTAAATAGGCCTACCCGAACAAGGACGCTGTATCGAAGTGGAAGACGCTTGCGCCTTTCGCCTCGAACTTCCTTGAGGGTCTATCCGCCCTGTGGCATGAACCGCGGCCTCGCCGCGCAAAGCATCTGGAGAAGCACTATGTACCGTAAACCAATATCGAACAAAACCAGTCTTGGCCTGGCCGCAATTGCTTTAGCCGGTGGCATGAGCCTAGCATCGTCCGCCGCTTTTGCTGTTGAGCCATTGCCCCAAGGCTACCAACTGGCATCGGCCGATAAAACCGGCGAAGGCAAGTGTGGCGAAGGCAAATGCGGGGCCAGCGAAGCCAGCGACAAGTCCGCTACTGCCGAAGGCAAGTGCGGTGAAGGCAAATGTGGCGACGACTCTTTCGCTCGCACAGACACCGACCATGATGGCCTCGTCTCTCTTAAAGAACTGCTGGCTGTAGCACCTCAGGGCGGTGAAGAATTCAAAGCGATGGACACCAACCACGATGGTTTTCTTTCGGAAGGTGAGGTCTACAAGTTCAGAACCAACCAGTACATCTCCAATGGCAAAAAAGTCCCAACCGAGCTATTTACCCGCATGAGCAAAGCGCAGAACTGATTCCTCCCGCCGTAGCATTCGCCCTCCCCGCGCCTGCAGCCAGGGAGGGCGATCTACTTTCTGCAAAGCGCTCAATGTTAAATGCGGATTGATTACACAGCGTTATAAGTGATGTTCTCCGCCCCTGATTTATCCCCTGAACGCAACACTCTAAAGTCGATCCCACTGCTCCCCTTCATATCGATGGGGTGCCTACAGGAGACTTATCCCATGCCTTTCATCAGCGTTCGTATCACTCGCGACGGCGTTACCAAAGAACAGAAATCCCAAGTCATCGCCGAAATCACCAAAACCATGCAAACCGTCCTCAACAAGGACCCGCACCTCACCCATATCGTCATTGAAGAGGTCGACACCGATAACTGGGGCTATGCCGGAATTACCACCACCGAGTACCGCCAACAGCTGGCGGAGTCGAAGAAATGACTTTCCCCGTCCGTATCGACTTTGTGTCGGATGTGGTGTGCCCCTGGTGCGCACTCGGCGCCACAGCGCTGGAACAAGCCATCGCGAACGTTGCCGGCGAGGTTGCCGTAGAACTGACCTTCAAGCCGTTCGAACTGAACCCGGACATGCCGGCCGAGGGCGAGCA
The DNA here is from genome assembly GCF_041956865.1 of Pseudomonas sp. LW8. Lineage (NCBI taxonomy): Bacteria > Pseudomonadati > Pseudomonadota > Gammaproteobacteria > Pseudomonadales > Pseudomonadaceae > Pseudomonas > Pseudomonas sp. LW8. The sequence goes on from NZ_CP168138.1 coordinate 2,878,741, forward strand.
CGCCATCAAGCACATGATGCGCAAATACGGGCGCAGCGCCGAAGAAGTCGCCTCGCGCAATGAAATGATCGTCGCGCGTGGCAATGCCATCGGTTTTCAGTTCGACCTGGACAAGCGCAGCCATTTCTACAACACCTTCGATGCCCATCGCCTTCTGCTCTGGGCCGTGCAGGAAGGCCGCCAGGTCGCGCTGAAGAAAATCCTGATCGAGGCTTATTTCACCAATGGCGAGAACCCCAGCGACCACGAAACACTGGTGCGCCTGGCCGGTGAAGCGGGACTTTCAACCACCCGCACCCGCGAGATTTTGACTAGCGAGGCGTTCGCTCTCGAGGTCCGTGAACTTGAAGGTTTTTACCTTGAGCGCGGGATTAATTCGGTCCCGGCCATGGTGGTGAACGGTCGTCAGTTGGTGTCCGGATCGCTATCCGCCAAGGAATACGAACAAATCCTCAGGCAAGTCGCACGAGAGTCCGCCACTGCCTGACAAAGCGACTTAACTGCAATCTCAGTTATTAAGCATTTCGCCGGGGCTTGTTGAAGTGACCGCCCCACTTCCTTCCATCAACGTCAAGTGAACCGTCATGCCTCACGACTTGAATCAACTGGAAACTGCGCTGGCTGCTTACCCCCGAGTGGCGCTGCTGGAAGGCCCGACACCGATTCAGAAGCTGTCCCGTCTGAGCCGGGCCGCCGAGCTGCATGGCTGCGATCTCTACGTCAAACGCGATGACCTGATGGGCCTCGGCGGCGGTGGCAACAAACTGCGCAAACTCGAATTTTTGCTTGGCGAAGCATTGGCCGAAGGCGCGGACACACTGGTTACCTGGGGCGGTTTTCAATCCAATCACGCCCGGTTGACCGCCGCCGTCGCGGCCCGCCAAGGTTTGGCCTGCGAGCTTATCCTGACCCCGTCGGCGGTGCGCAGCGATGATGATTTTTGCCATAACGGCAACGTATTGCTCGATGGCCTGTTTGGCGCAAAGGTTCATCGACTGCCGCGCGGTTTGACGCCCGATAGCTACGCTGGCGAACTGCTCAGCGCGCTCAAAAGCCAAGGCAAAAAACCCGTCCTCATACCATTGGGCGGCTCCAGCCCCAGGGGCAGTCTGGGCTACGCCGCTTGTGCGGGAGAGATTCTCCGTCAGGCGGACGCGCTCGGCGTTCACTTCGAGCGGATCATCATCCCCAACGGCAGCGCAGGGACCCATTCAGGACTGCAGGCCGGTCTGGCACTGGCTCGATCATCAACCGAAGTGATCGGCTACTCGGTGTTGGCAACTGAGGAGCAGGCCACGGCCGCGACCCTGGAAAAAACTCGGGAAACCTTGCAGCTCCTGGACCCGTCCGCAACCCTTGTGGAAAGCGCAATCACTGTGGATGGCAGTCAACGTGGCGACGCCTATGGCGCCCCCACCGAATCGATGCTCGAAGCGGTCCGGCTGCTGGCCTCCGTTGAGGGCTTGCTGACGGATCCGGTCTACGGTGGCAAGGCCTTCGCCGGGTTGCTCGCTGCCGTGCGCCGGGGTGACTACCCGCCAGGAAGCAATCTACTGTTTGTGATGACCGGCGGCTTGCCTGGCCTCTTTGCCTACCGCAGCGCCTTCAACTGACTTGAGCTTTTTCGTCGTCATAAAAAACTGATGCCCGGGCGAGCCCACGGCATCGGTCACTCAACTTGCGTGGAGTACATCGTCATGTCGAACGCCCCTTATCCGCTGAACCGCACCGCTTATCTGCTGGTCGATCCATACAACGATTTTCTCTCGGAAAACGGCAAGGTCTTCCCCTTGATCAAGCCGATTGCCGAGCAGGTCGGGCTGCTCGACAACCTGCGAGCCCTCGATCGCGCCGTACGGGCGCAGAACATTCCGGTGGTCATCGTGCCGCACCACCGCTGGGAACATGGCGACTACGACGGCTGGGATCATCCAACACCGACCCAATGCAAAATCATGCACATGCACCACTTCGCACGCGGTGAATGGGGCGGCGAATGGCATCCCGATTTCGCGCCGAAGGACGGCGACATTGTCGTGCAGGAACATTGGGGCTCCAGCGGCTTTGCCAATACCGACCTTGATTTTCGCCTGAAGCAGAAAGGCATCACCCACGTCATCATCGTCGGCCTGCTCGCCAACACCTGCATCGAAGCGACCGCCCGCTACGCCTCGGAACTGGGCTACCACGTCACGCTGGTGCGCGATGCGACCGCCGCTTTCCGTGCGGAAATGATGCACGCCGCCCATGAGTTGAACGGGCCGACTTTCGCTCATTCAATCGTCACCACCCAGCAATTGATTGAGGCGCTGGCAGCGCGGGGGTAGCGGCGATGAACACCGATTTCGCCAGTTTGCCGAGGTGGTGCGTCAAGGCCGCTTTCTGCAATGGGCGATCGGCCCCCGTCAAAAATGCACCTTGAGCAAGAGACTCAACGCGTTCTGGTCGGTAGGGAATCCGCTCGTGTCTTCAATCCCGTATTTATTCGACCAGTAATCCCACTCAAGTCCCGCATAAAAACGTTTTTGCTGTTGCCCCAGCGCCTTGCCCACGTCGTATTTGACTTGTGGGTTGAAGTGAAAGCTCCTGGCCACATAGTTGGAGGTGCCTTTGTTGCCGACGTCGTTGACGTACCACTCCAGATAGCCGTCGAAAAGAATGTCGGAGCGACCCACCGGGAGGGTCATGGACCAGGTCGGGTTGATCTGCCATTGACCTGAGGCCTTACCGGTAATGCCGTCGGGTTTGCGGTAGTAGGTATTCAGGGAAAAGCGATCGAAGCCTGGAAGCACGAGGTCCACAGCGGGACCCAGCAGGTATTTGCGATTGCGGTTTTCACCGCGCTCGTAGGTGGCGGCGATGAGGACGTCCTTGACGATGCCATAGCTCAGGGAGCGGTCACTGATTTTGCCCAGCGACAGCCGTGGGGAGAATTCACCGTAGTAGGAATGGCCGTCGGCACCCGAGAGTCCGCTGGACCATTTGTTGTCGACGAACATGAAGATATCGCCCCACGTCCAGCCGCTGGCGTGCTCGAAGCTCAGCGTTTGCTGAGTATCGTCGCCAGTGCCGTCGACTTTGAAATGCTGGCCGTAGAGGTAGCTCAAGCTGTTGTCGTTCCACAACAGAGGGCCAGCTTCGGCGCCGGCGCTGGCCAGAGCTAACAGCGGCGCCAGGCTGCGACGCAGCTGTGAAGGTGCAAGTAATGGAATACGCGATGCTTTCATGGGCTGCCCTTGTCAGGTGATTAGCGGATATCACCGGCAAGGCATCCCCGAGCTGCGATCAGACAACTGCTCTGGCCCTCAAATTAACGAGGGGCGACCCTTGCCGGGTGCGCGGCGTAATGCCGCCAGAGCAATGCCCTGCACCTCGGGTCCTGTTGAGAGCCCTCTGTGCTGACCGCTTCTACTCGATTCCGGACTAAGCAGGGGTTGTGCCAACTGAGCGAATACAATCCTCAACCCTCATCCAGCACAATCGATGGGTAAAACTGAATACTTTACAGCTATCGGTTGCGCACCAGATTGAGGCGCACCCACTTGAATTCGCACCGTTGCGAATCGCCTGCCCACCTCCTGCTGATTGCCTCGCCCGCCGGATCCCGTGAGGGCGGGCCTGCGACGGCTTGGCACACTTTTGGCTATTACTACCTTCGAGTAGAAGCGGTCAGTGCCAGCAATGGCACCGGGCATTGCTCTTGCGCCCTCCCATGTGGGCGTACGTCCGATTGGATGCTTGAACGCGGCGCCAGCGCCCCGGGCAAGAGAGAAGTGTCAGCCGTGTAACTACGCATATACGCCCTCTCTCCTCCCCTTGTTCTCTCCAATCGGTCCCTCGCTGGCGTGCCGATTGGCGCGCGGCGGTTTTCGAATCGTTGTGGAGAACACATCATGAAAATTCGCTTTGCCTTGGGTCAACCGCTTCGCTCGCTACTGGCCATGGCGCTTGTGCCCGCCGCCTTGATCGCGTCTCCACTGGCTTTGGCCAATGACAAGGTGGTGCTGCTTACTTCCTGGTATGCCCAAGCCGAACAGGGCGGTTTCTACCAGGCCCTGGCGGATGGACTGTATGAAAAAGAAGGCCTGGACGTGACCATCCGCATGGGTGGGCCGCAGGTCAATGGCATGCAGCTGCTGCTCAACAAGCAGGCCGATTTCATCGTCAACTACGACTTGCAGATTCTCAAAAGTGTGGAGCAAGGCCTGCCGGTGGTGGCCGTGGCCGCACCCTTTCAAGGTGATCCTCAGGGTCTGCTGACCCATGCCGATGTGAGCGGCCTGGATGCGTTGCAGAACAAACAGGTGCTGGTGTCCACCTCGGGCCAGCAAACGTGGTGGCCGTGGCTCAAGGAAAAATATCAGCTCAAGGACAGCCAGGCCCGCCCCTACACCTTCAACCTGCAACCCTTCCTCGCGGACGCCAACACCACGCAGCAGGCCTATGCCAGCTCCGAGTTGTTCCAGGCGTTGAAGGCCGGGGAGAAAGCCAACTTCTTCCTGTTTGCCGACGCCGGTTACCCGCCCTACGGCTCGACCCTGGCGACTCGCCAGGACGTGATCGATCAGCATCCTGAGCGAGTCCAGCGCTTTGTTCGCGCCTTGATGGAGGGCTGGAAGCGCTACCTCGACAACCCGAGCGCCAACCACCTGATCAAGGCTGACAACCCGAACATGAGCGATGAATTGCTCGCCTGGGGCTTGTCGACGCTCAAGCAATACCGCCTGGTCACCGGCGGTGATGCCGCCACCCAAGGCATCGGCGTGATGAGCGATGCGCGCTGGCAGGCCACGCGCAATTTCATGGTCGACGCCGGCCTGCTCGGTGCCGATGCGCCTTGGCAGAAGGCCTACACCACGCGGTTCGTCGAGGACTTGAAGGTACTGCCTGGCGCCGAACAGTCCGCCAGCCGCTGAGTCTGATTGCAAGACTGCTGAACCCAGAGCCCGAGCCCAAGAGCCGGCTGAACGATTACCGTGAGGACACTTGTTATGTTGGTCACCAAACAACCTGTATTGCGCCGTTTCTGGTATGCCCTGCTGCCCATGACCTCGCTGGATGCCGGTCCGCAGCCTTTCACTTTACTCGGCGAGGCGCTGGTGCTGTGGAAGCGCCCCGACGGCACCCCGGTGGCCATGCGCGACCGTTGCTGCCACCGCACCGCCAAGCTCTCGAAAGGTTTTGTCAGCGAGGACGGCAACATCGCCTGCGGCTATCACGGCTGGGAATACGACTGCACCGGCACCTGCGTGAAGATCCCGCAAAACCCCGCTGGCATGATTCCGCCGGGCGCCTCGGTCCAGGCCTTTCACTGCCAGGAAAAATACGGCTACGCCTGGGTTGCCCTCGACGATCCTCTGCAACCAATCCCTGAGTTTCCCGAGGATGGCGCCCCGGGCTACCGGCGCATCTTCCAGTTTTATGAAGAGTGGAAAACCAGCCCGCTGCGGGTCATGGAAAACTCCTTTGACAACTCGCATTTTTCCTTCGTCCACAAAGCCAACTTCGGCCTTTTCGACCAGCCCGCGCCGGCCGGCTACGAGTTTCGCGAAACCGACTACGGCTTCGAGGCGGAGACTCGGGTGCCGATCCGCAATCCTGAGGAAAGCTATCGCATCACCGGCACCCGCGAGCCGATCACCCAGCGCCACCTGATCAACCGCTATTACCTGCCGTTCTCCCGGCGCTTTGGCTGCATGTACCCGGACAGCGGCATCCACCACATCATCTACAACTGCGCGACGCCCATGGAAGACGGGCGCCTGATGCTGGTGCAGTGGTTGTATCGCAATGACAGCGAAGAGCAATGCTCGACCCAGGAACTGATCGACTGGGACGCAGCGATCACCGCCGAAGACCGCGACATCCTCGAAGCCACCGATTACGACGCCTGTGTCGATACTCGCCGGCGAGTGGAACTGCACATGCCGTCGGACAAGCCTGGCCTGGTGATTCGCCGGCAACTGCTGGGCCTGCTCGAAGCCCACGGTGAAAGTGAAGTGTTCCTCAGCCATTGAAGTCAGCGCCCCGGTGTGCCGGGGCTTTACCGGACGCTCATGACCCAAGGGGAGAGCGCTATGTTGATGCAAACCATAACTGGGGCCAACGCCCTGCCACAGGCGTTGCCACGGGGCGACAGCGTCGGCGTGCAAACACCGCTGTTCGCCAATCAGGTGGAAAAAACCTACAGCAACGGCACCCAGGCCTTGAGCCGGGTGAAGCTGGCCATTCAGCGCGGCGAGTTCGTTTCATTGCTCGGCCCTTCGGGCTGCGGCAAGAGTACCCTGCTGAAAATGTTCGCCGGCCTCGAAAAGCCCTCCGCCGGCCACGTGCGCTGGTGGGGCAAGGACAGCCCGGCCAGCCCGACCCAAGGGCAAAGCCTGGCGATGGTGTTCCAGGAGGCGACCCTGATGCCTTGGGCCAAGGTCAGCGACAACGTGCGCCTGCCGCTGGATCTGGCCAGTGTGCCGAAAGCCCAGAGCCAACCAAAGGTCGACGCCGCCCTTGCCCTTGTCGGCTTGGACCGCTTCAGCCAGGTGTACCCGCGGGAACTGTCCGGCGGCATGCAAATGCGCGCGTCCATCGCCCGGGCCTTGGCCACCGAGCCCAATCTGCTGCTGATGGACGAGCCCTTCGGCGCCCTGGATGAGTTCACCCGCAACAAGCTCGACAGCGACCTGCGTCAGCTGTGGGCTAGCCGCGACCTGACCGTGGTGTTCGTCACCCACAGCATTTTCGAGGCCGTCTACCTGTCATCGCGGGTGGTGGTGATGGGTGCGCGCCCGGGCCGAGTAATCGCCGACATCGAAATCGACGGCCCGTTGGAACGAGACGAGGCCTACCGCACCTCCCCGGCCTTTATCGCGCACTGCGCACGCCTGTCCCGGCTGCTGGCCGAGGCCAATGGCGATTCTTGCTGACTTCACTGAGAGCCCGATCATCATGAACTCGTCCTTTACTCCCTGGTTACGTCACCCCACGGTGTTGCGCATCGTCTCGCCGCTGCTGCTCGGCGCGGTATTGCTGGGTCTGTGGCAATTGGCGTGTGTGGCCTGGAAGGTGCCGGTGTATTTGGTGCCCTCCCCGGTCGATATCGGCCGTACGCTGATCAGCGATGGCCCGATGCTGTTCGGTGCGTTGTGGATGACCTTGAAGATCACTTTTTTCTCGTTTGCCCTGGCGGTGCTTATCGGCACCCTGGCGGCGTTTGTGTTTGTGCAGAGCCGCGTGCTGGAAGCCAGCCTGTTTCCCTACGCCATCCTGTTGCAGGTGACGCCGGTGGTGGCCGTGGCACCGCTGATCATCATCTGGTGCAGCAACACCACGCTGGCGTTGATTATTTGCGCGACCCTGGTGGCGATTTTCCCGATCATCGCCAACACCGTACTCGGCTTGCGCAGCGTCAACCCCGGCCTGCTCAATCTGTTCCGCCTGAACCGCGCCAGCCGCTGGCAGGTGCTGTTGCGCCTGCGCATTCCCAGCGCCCTGCCGTGTTTTTTTGCCGGGCTGCGCATTGCCAGCGGGCTGGCGTTGATCGGCGCGGTGGTGGCGGAGTTCGTCGCCGGCACCGGGGGCACCGGTGCAGGGCTGGCGTATCAGATCCTCCAGGCCGGCTTTCAACTGAATATTCCAAGGCTGTTCGCTGCCCTGCTGCTGATCGCCTTGACCGGTGTCGCGTTATTCAGCCTGATGGCCGTGCTGGCCCGGTTGAGCCTGCGCAACTGGCACGAAAGCGAACTCGGCTGAACCTTTTAATCCGCCGCAGGCGCGGCGCATGGAGCCTCACATGAAGCTTGAAAATAGCTGGCTGGTACGTAACGCCAGCGCCATCCTCACCGGTTTGTCCGGTGCGGCGGCGCGCCATGCCGGGCCTGATATCCGTATCGTCGACGGCCGCATCAGCGCCATCGGCGCCCTGCAACCCCAGCCCGGCGAGCGAGTGCTGGATGCCACCGATTGCGTGGTCTACCCGGCGTGGGTCAATACCCACCATCACCTGTTTCAATCGCTGCTCAAAGGCATTCCCGCAGGTATCGACCAGAGTCTGGGAGCCTGGCTGGGTGCCGTGCCCTATCGCTATCGCGGCGCGTTTGACGAGCAAAGCTTTCGCCTCGCCGCGCGCATTGGCCTGGTCGAATTGGCACGATCCGGCTGCGCCACCGTCGCAGACCATCATTACCTGTACTTGCCGGGCATGGACTTTGACAGTGCCGAGGTGCTGTTCGAGGAAGCCGAACGGCTGGGGCTGCGGTTTGTTCTCTGCCGTGGCGGAGCCACGCAAGCACGACAAGCCGAAGGCAAGTCAGTGGCTGGGCCAGAGACCCTGGAGCAATACCTGGACGACGTCGAGCGTCTGGTGCGGCGCTACCACGACCCGGCCGCCGATGCCTGGCGGCGGGTGGTGATGGCGCCCACCAGCCCGCCCTACTCCATGCCTGCCGAACACCTGCGCGAAACCGCCCGGGTCGCACGGCGACTGGGCATTCGCCTGCACAGCCATCTGAGCGAAACCGTCGAATATCAAAATGAGGTGCAGCAACGCCACGGCATGTCGCCAGTGGCGTTCTGTGCCGAGCACGAGTGGCTTGGGCCGGACGTGTGGTTCGCGCATTTGGTGAAACTCGACGCCGAGGAAATCCGCATGCTCGGGGCCAGCGGTACGGGCATTGCGCATTGCCCGCAAAGCAATGGCCGCCTGGGCAGTGGCATTGCCAATGTGGTGGCCATGGAGGCTGCGGGAATGCCGGTGTCGATTGGCGTGGATGGCGCCGCCTCCAACGAGGCCTGCGACATGATCAGCGAAACCCACGCCGCCTGGCTGATGCAACGGGCCAGACTTGGCGAACGGGCCCGCCCGCGTTATGCCGGCGGTGACGAGGAAGGCGGTGCCAGCGCGGCCACGGTGGAAGACGTGGTGCGCTGGGGTACGTCTGGCGGGGCTCGGGTGCTGGGGCTGGACGCCGTGGGCAGCGTGCAAGTGGGCATGGCGGCCGACCTGGCGATCTACCGCCTGGACCAGCCGCGATACTTCGGCCTGCATGACCCGGCGATCGGGCCGGTGGTGGGCGGAGGACGCCCGACGTTGCGCGCCTTGCTGGTCGGTGGCCGGTTGACCGTACACGACGACCAGTTGCCTGACTTCGACCTGGCCGAACTCGGCGCCCAGGCCCGGGACGCGGTGCGGCGGTTGCAGCAGGCCGCAGGCGTACGCTCATGAGCTGATCTCCCCGGCACGTGCTGCCGTGCCAATACTCGGCCGCATCAAATGTCTGGTAGATGGAAAAATACGCCAGTAATCGACTTGGGACTGTCATCAGACAGTTTCAGGGTCCCGGAGAAGAAAGCAGCGGACGGCGTATCACAAGGCGCTGCTACAACAATTGCTCGCGTAGAAAATCGATGAACGCCATTGTCCGCGCTGAACGTCGTCGCTCGCGGCTGAGTACGGCGCTGACCGGCAGCGCGCTGGTCTGATAGTTGTCGAGTACGGTACTCACCCTGCCCTGCTCAACGTCAGCTGTGAACAGCCATTGCGGTGAGAGGGAAATGCCCAGGCCGGAGAGCACCATTTCGCGGATGGCCTCGCTGCTGTTGCTGGTGACGTTGCCCTGGATACCTACATCGAACGCTTGGCCGAGGTGCGTAAAGGTCCAACGGTCGTAATGCTCCAGCAACGTGAAGGCGATGCAGTTGTGACCTGACAGTTCGCTGGGCTCACGTGGCACGCCGTGCAGAGCCAGGTAACCGGGCGCGGCATAGACACGCCGTGGGCTATCGCCCAGTGGCAGTGCCACCAATCCCTCGCTCTTCACCGCGCCAATGCGGATAGCCAGATCGATGTTTTCCTTGAGCAGGTCTTCATTATGGTCACTCAGCCGCAGGTCAATCCGCACACCTGGATGGCGTTGCAGGAAAATCCCTATGAGCGGTGCGATGCATAACCTTCCATAACTGACCGGGGCGGCGACTCGTAAAGGGCCGGCGATCTGCTCCTGGCCACTGGTGAAGCTTCGCGTGGCAGTTTCGACGTGGCCGAGAATTTCCTGGCAGTGGTCGTAGAAGCGTTGACCTTGGTCGGTCAGGGCCAGGTGCCGAGTGCTGCGTGCGAACAATGGCCCACCCAGGTACTGCTCCAGCGCGCGCACTTGCTTACTCACTGCTGGCTGCCCCATATTCAGTTCACGGGCGACCGCCGAGAAAGACCCGCGCTCCACGACGCGAACAAAGACATGCATGCTGTCGAACAGATCCATCGACGATTGGTTCTCTTTGGGGAATAAGTCATATGCAAATTGGGTTTCTTATCGGAATGATTAAAGCGCGGCAATCTGTAAGCGTCCATCCCAACACAGGTTCCCGTCATGAAACATTCCATGCTTGCCGCCATCGCCGAGTCCGCTCAATCCCCTCTGGCCATCCGTCACATCGACCGCCCTGTTCCCGGTAAGGGGCAAGTACTGGTCAAGGTTCACGCCGCAGGGGTCAATCCGCTCGATACCAAAATTGCCGCCGGCGCAGGGGCCCACGCCCGCCAAACGCTGCCGGCGGTGCTCGGCCTTGATCTTGCCGGTACGGTGGTCGAAGTGGGCGAAGCGGTCGAGGGGTTCACCCCGGGCCAGGAAGTCTTCGGCATGCCCGGCGGGATCGGCGGTGCCCAAGGCACCATGGCCGAGTATATTGCCGTGGATGCCCGCCTGATCGCGGTCAAGCCACACACCCTCAGCATGCGTGAGGCGGCTGCATTGCCTTTGGTATTCATCACCGCGTGGGAAGGTCTGGTCGATCACGCCAATGTCCGCTCTGGTCAGCGTGTCCTGATTCATGGGGGCGCGGGTGGGGTCGGCCAAGTGGCTGTGCAACTGGCCAAGGCACGCGGTGCCGATGTCTACGCCACCGGCTCGGCGGGCAGTCTCGACTTCATACGCTCGCTGGGGGCCACGGCGATCGACTATCAGGCTCAGAGCGTTGAGGATTATGTCGAGCACTACACCGCCGGCGAAGGGTTCGACATTGTCTACGACACCGTCGGCGGCAGCACGCTGGATGCATCATTCAAAGCCGTGAAAGCCTATACCGGGCACGTGCTGAGCTGCCTGGGTTGGGGCCAGCACAGCCTGGCACCGTTATCGTTCAAAAGTGCCTCCTACTCGGGCGTCTTCACCCTGGCACCACTGCTCACCGGCAAAGGACGCGAACACCACGGCGCTATCCTGCGCGAGGCTGCTGCGCTGGCCAATGCGAGTCAACTGACGATCCGCGTGGATCAACAGCACTTTGCGCCGCAGGACGTCAACGAGGCATTTCGCCAAGTCGCCGAAGGCCGCGGCAAGGGCAAGACGGCGATCGAGTTTGTGGCTGCCTAGTTCCTTGTAATCTCTTTAGAGCGCACTCGGCCAAACGCGTGCGCAATGGTCCGCAACGTCCTCGCCGCCATTCTCCCAGCCAAAAGCGTCAAACACGTAGCACCCCACGAGTTGAACGGGCCGACCTTCGCTCATTCAATCGTGACCACCCAAGAATTGATTGACGCGCTGGCAGTGCAGGAGTAATGGCCGATGACCCTCATAGGATAGCTGATCGATCACCGGCCCATTTCTACACGGCCCAACAGGAGCAGCCCAAGGCACCAAAAAAACTTCGGGGGTCCGATACTGGAGCATTGGATCCCCATGCACCGGCATGATCGTGACCGTGCAGGCCGCAAAAGCTTGCGCAGCCGCACGAGGCCGCGACTTGGGCGCGCAGCGGAGCCAGCGAGTTTCTGCCTGCTCCGTCTGGGTCTCCCCAGGCGCCATAACCTTTAAAGGTACGCGTCGGCGACCAGTCAGGCATGGCGGGCGGTAGCGGGTTGTCGTCAAACCTGGCGAATTGGCCGGCCCCGTAAACCACGCGCCCGCCAACCACGGTCATATCGGCGGTAAGAAATGAAATCTCCTCTTCAGGCACAGAGAAGTAGTCCTTACTTGGCACAATCAGGTCAGCAAAGTGACCGGTCTGGATGCGACCACGTTTGCCCTCTTCGTTAGAAAACCAGGCGACATTCTCTGTCCACATCCGCAACGCCGCTTCGCGATCAAGCAGGTTTCGTTGAGGGTACAGATTCAGACCGCCCACCGTTTTACCGGTTACCATCCAGGATAGCGAAACCCAGGGGTTGTAGGAGGCAACCCGGGTGGCATCGGTGCCTGCAGACACTTTCACCCCTTTTTCCAGTATGCGCGCTACGGGCGGGGTCGCTTGCGCCGCACGGGCGCCGTAGCGCTCGACGAAGTACTCCCCCTGATAAGCCATACGATGTTGTACAGCGATGCCACCGCCGAGCGCGGCGATACGGTCGATCGATTTGTCCGAGATGGTTTCGGCATGATCAAAGAACCAATTGATGCCAGCGAGGGGGATGTCCTCGTTGACCTTCTCAAATACATCCAGCGCTCGGGTAATGGTTTCGTCGTAGGTGGCATGCAACCGCCACGGCCATCGGTTCTCTGCGAGGATGCGCACAACTTCCTCCAGTTCTCCCTCCATCTCGGGCTGCAGGTCCGGTCGCGGCTGGCGAAAATCTTCGAAGTCGGCAGCGGAAAACACCAACATTTCGCCCGCGCCGTTGTGACGGAAGTAGTCGTTTCCTTGCTTGTACTTAACGCTGGAGGTCCACTTGAGGAAATCCTCCTTCTCTTCCTTGGGTTTCTGAGTGAACAGGTTGTAAGCCAACCTGACCGTCATTTGCCCATCGTTGTCCAACTTCTGGATCACTGCGTAATCGTCGGGATAGTTTTGGAAACCGCCGCCCGCATCAATAACCCCTGTCACACCCAAGCGATTGAGCTCGCGCATGAAATGGCGAGTGGAGTTGACCTGATAGTCGAAGGGCAACTTCGGTCCCTTGGCCAACGTGGCGTAAAGGATCGTCGCGTTGGGCGTGGCCAACAGCAGGCCCGTAGGCGCACCATTGGCATCGCGGTAAATTTTCCCGCCTGGTGGCTCGGGGGTATCTCGGGTGTAGCCGACCGCGCGCAAGGCCGCACCATTGAGCAAGGCCCGGTCATAGAGATGCAGAAGAAATACAGGTGTATCGGGCGCGATCGCATTGATCTCGGCTATGGTTGGCAAGCGCTTTTCAACGAACTGGTGTTCAGTGAAGCCACCTACCACGCGAACCCACTGCGGTGCTGGTGTGTTAGCCACTTGGCGCTTGAGCATGTCCATGGCGTCAGCCAGTGAACGCACACCGTCCCAGCGCAATTCCAGATTGTAGTTAAGGCCGCCGCGGACCATGTGGGTATGGTTATCGACTAAGCCAGGGAGCACACAACGGCGCTTGAGATCGACAACTTTTGTGGCTGAGCCAGCCAGCGCCATGACTTCCTGGTCTGACCCTACAGCCAGAAACTTGCCGTCTTTGATTGCAACGGCGTGGGCGACTGGGTTGGCGCGATCCAGTGTAGTGATCTCGCCATTGTGGAAAATGATGTCCGGAATGGAATCGGTCATATTCGGCCCTTCCCTACTTAGAGTTTCGGAAAAAGCGCTGCGTCCAAAGACACCCCCTAACGCTAAGGTGGAGGCGGCCTGGAGAAGTTTTCGGCGCGATGTCATAGGTAGAGGCCTCACAGATATAAAGCCCGTTTCCAGGGCCTTCAGGGAATAGCGAACCTTGAGAACCGGTTACTCACGTCTGACTGGACTTTTTAAACTGCATACATCCTCATGCTCCACCTCGTGTTTTGGACAATAACGCCGATGGGTGGAGCTATCGCGTCAGCGCTGCGCGACAGCTCTTGCATAACGGATTTATTTAGCAGGGTTTGGACCGATGTGCTCGCCGTGTTGCACCCGCTCAGGCGCCTTATGCACCATGGTGTAGGCATAATCCACACCCATCCCGTAGGCGCCGGAATGTTCCTGCACGATCCCCATCACGGCTTCATAGGTCTCCTTGCGCGCCCAATCCCGCTGCCATTCGAGCAGCACCTGTTGCCAGGTAACCGGTACGATACCGGCCTGAATCATGCGGTCCATGGCGTAGTTGTGCGCGTCGATCGAGGTGCCACCCGAGGCGTCGGCAACCATATAGATTTCATAGTCTGTATCGCGCAGGCAGGACAGTGCGAAGGTCGTGTTGCAGACCTCGGTCCACAGGCCGGATACGACGATCTTCTTACGGCCGGCAATGGCGGACTCTGCCAGGGCATCACGAACGTTTTGGTCATCCCAGGAGTTCATTGAAGTACGTTCGAGGATTTTGTTCTGCGGATATACCGCTAGCAACTCGGGGTATGTATTACCAGAGAAACCCTCGGTTTCCACAGTCGTGATGGTGGTAGGTATGCCGAACGCTTTGGCAGCCTTGGCCAACCCCACGACATTATTTTTCAGCACCTGCCGATCTATCGACTGCACACCAAAGGCCATTTGGGGCTGGTGGTCGATGAAAATCACTTGGCTGTTTTGCGGGGTCAGTATTTCTAAGTACTTGTTGGACATGGCGGATTTCCTTTGGTAAGTAGAGCAATACGAAAGCGGCGTTATGCGTGGCTGCGCAAGCAGAACGCTACCCGTCCTGGTAGGGCTAAAAGCCACTTTCCGGACGAGTTCAGGGGTGCCGAAAAGCCCCTTGAATTTACGAATGCAGCATTGTTCAGCTGCGTTCGCGGGGTTCAGTTAAATGCCCGAAAAACGCTTGGCAAGCTGCTTTTGCAAGTGCACATCATCTGCGGCTAATTCGCTCCCACCTTGAAGGGAAGTGCATCTTTGGATGTCTTCACGGTCCATGAACCGGACTGCCGGAACGAACTGGCAGACGCGTAGGTATCTTCCATGAACTGGAAATAGGTCATCTTTCCATCCTGAACTTTCGCATGGATGGAAAACGGTGATGTGAACAGATGTCCGACCGCCACGGAGCGGTAGGTGAACTTACCGAAAATCGCGACATCTTCGCCGGAAGCGATTTTGGTAGTAATCGTAAAGTCTTCGATTTTCCAGTAGTTTGAGACCTGCAAAAACAAAGAGCTAAAGGCTTTGGGACCTTTGTTTGTGCCGGTCCACGGCATGATTTTTCTGAGTTCTGGATTCTCAAAGTTTAGAGAAACATAGGTGGCGTCTGGAGCTGCCAACCTCATTGCCGCGGCTTCGACTTTATCGGGTGCGGTATTGGCCAGGAATTCCACGACAACCGCTAGTGAAGCAGCAGATTGCGCTTCAGTAGCTGACTGCGCCGACGCTGGAGTGATTGTTACTAACCATGAGGCGAGCGCCATTGCTGCAGTGATCAATTTGATGCTTCGAGTATTCATGAACTCTCCATTTATGAGTACGATTTTGCAATTCGCGGTCATCCAACCCATGTTGCAAATAGCTACGCGTCGAAAAGCGACAATTGGTACTGGAGCAAGGGCTATGCCAATTTTATAAAACTTATATAAATAGATATTTATCAATGACATACAACTTAATGTGATGTCGCGAGTATCGGGCTCGGAGTTTATCGAAGGGCTTGTTTGATCATTTGATGAAGTCTCGGCGAGGTTTTGTTGATTTGATCAATCCAGCTCAAGCGTGGTCCACGGTGAACCGCCAGGCGGCCACGCAAAGTCACTCAAGACTCTCGTCATGCAACAAGCCGCTTTTCTTCAGGCGATAGGCCAGTGCCGGCCGGGTCAAGCCGAGCATGCGAGCGGCTTGCGAGACGTTTTGGTGTGAAAGCTCCATGGCGCGGCGCATCAGCCGTTCTTCCACAGCATCCAGGCTGATGTTTTTATCAAAGATCTGCGTAACCCAATCGGGACAAAGTTCTTCACCGCCAGCCTGAACCAACGCGCCATCAGAGTTGAGACGATCACCGTGCGAATCGTCTGTTTTTGGGAAGACTGCAAAGAGTGCATCCTGGCCTATGGTCTCGTTGCTGTCGGTCAGGATGACGCCACGCTCAATCGTATTTTCCAATTCGCGAATATTCCCCGGCCAGGCGTAGCGGCGACACAATTCAAGAGCTTTGTCTGATAAACCCAGCGTTCGCTTGTGATATTGCAAGTGAAATTTGCTTATAAAGTGCTCGGCCAGCAGTGGCAGATCTTCAAGTCGCTCGCGCAGTGGGGGAATCTGCACCGGAAACACATTCAAGCGGTAATAAAGATCGGCGCGAAACCGGCCCGCTTCGACGGCGTCGGCGAGGCTTTCATTGGTAGCAGCGATGACTCGCACATTGATCTTGCGGGTTCGGGAATCGCCTACCCGTTCCAGTTCACCCTCTTGCAGTACCCGAAGTAATGTCGCCTGCGCTCTGGGCGTCAGCTCCACCACCTCGTCTAGAAAAATCGTCCCTCCGTTGGCCCGTTCAAAGCGTCCTGGGCGGGTTTGATTGGCGCCGGTAAAAGCGCCTTTCTCAACACCAAACAATTCGGCTTCAATCAGGTCCTGAGGAATGGCAGCGCAGTTCACTGCGACAAACGCTTGCTCGGCGCGATCACTGCGCAGATGCACGCTCCGTGCGATGACCTCCTTGCCGACGCCAGTTTCTCCGAGCAGTAGGACGGAAATTTTTCCTTTGGCAGCCTTGTCGATCATCTTGCATACCTTCAAATAGGCAGGCGAGCGCCCTACTCCATAGAATTGAGCTTCCTGCTTCTCCAGGCTTCTACGCAGAGAGCTGATCTGTGATTGCAGTTCATACAGCTCCTCGATGATTGGGTCGGCTTGAAAGTACTGTCTGAATTCTGCGGCGTTCTCCCATTCCTCGGCAGGTTTACCAATAATGATGCAGCGCTCATCCCCGCATCCGCGACAGGTGGTTTCTTGGATGATGATTTCGCGTTTCATGAATGAAGAACTGTACGCACAGGCGTAGCCCAACAAAGACCAACAGACTGGTTCCTCCATCAGGCCGACTTCAGTCAGGCAAGTCTCGACCTCAAAGGAGTCAATCCATTCGAGCTCGCAATAAAAATGGCCGCTCTCCTGATCCAGCTCTAACTGAATGGGTTTCGCATTGACCATACCTTTGAGGGAATGCAGTTGCGGGCCGACCAGAAACATCTGCAACTGCGGACTGTCTGGTCTGAGCTTGCGGGCCATTTCCGCATCCTTGAGTCCAGACTGGTAGCCAAGGCGCAAGAAGAACCCCTTGGCGCGGTCGACGCCGAGGCTATTGATGAGTTCACGGCGAAAATTAGCCATCGCCGATACCTGCATCAACAACATGCGCTGCTCACCAAACCAGATCTTGCCTTCCGTGCTTTGAAAACGAACCTGGTCGCTCAGGTCGTGAAAGCCGGAATAGTGGAGCTCAGGGTTGTAACTGACAGCCATTGAGAGAGACCTCGATTATTGTTTTGAGCGGTCTTGATCAAGCTGTGGCGCCGAGTGAAAGCACCGAAACAATCGATCGCGATATGAAGGGATTTTAGTGCATTGCTACGCAGAGCCAGCGGGCCTCCCGATGCAAAGACATGACGGTGCACGGGCTTCGCGGGCAGATGAAGGCAGTTACCAAGCGCCAAAGTCACAGCCAGGCTTAATGTTGGTGATCTGGCCCGAGCCAGCCATGTGCTGTGTTGGACTAGGTATTGGTCATTCGCAATATCCCAGCAGATTGCGAATGCACGCCTTCAGTATCGGCCGTCGATGAACGCGGGAATGGGGCGCCTCCCTGGCAAAGCGGTACTTCACTGGCCCCTCACTCCCGTGCTGATCAACCTTCAGCGGGTACCGGCGTGTCGAGCAATTGCTGCTCCCACAGATAAGCAATGCCGCTACCTGCAGCATGCTGCAGAAGCACATCGGTTACAGCGCCTGCCGTATCGAGGCGTGCCCAGTCGCGTTGCCATTCAGCCATGACTGCCAACCAGGTCATGACATTTGCCCCAGCGCCGACCATGCGTTGGATGGCGACTTGATGGGCTTCGACCGAAACGCCACCGCACGCGTCGGTGACCACGGTAACGTCCCAGCCCTCGCCTAGTGCTTGAATCGCTGGCATGGCGACGCAGACCTCAGTCCACAGGCCAGCCAGGACCAATTGCTTGCGGCCTGTTGCCTTGACCGCGTCCACTACTTTCTTGTCTTCCCAAGTATTGATGAGCGTTCGGTCAATCACCTCCTGACCGGGGAAAACGTCGGTGATTTGCGGAAAGATCCAACCGCCACGCTCGGCAATTACACTGGTCAGAATGGTCGGGACGTTAAACGCCTTCGCAGCCTTCGCCAATGCTGTCGCACAGTTGACCGCTGCGTGCGGATCGTGGCTATTGAGATTGGTGAGTTGAAAAGGCTGGTGATCGATCAACACAAGTACGGAGTCTTCTGGACGAAGAAGCGAAGCAAGACCGTTACGAAAAGCCATTAATCCATCCTCTTGTTGCCGTGGGTTGGCACGTTTATTTGCGGGATCAGTTTCCGTGCAGCGCGCCTTATGAGCGGCGATGCCTCATGCACTGTGCAGCGCCCTCAAACCTTCGGGTAGTAGCAGCGAATGACTTACTGTGTCGCGGAATGAGGAACGCCACGGTTTTTGCTGCCATTCTCTGGCGATGGCTTCACGGCTTCATGACGACGCGCCCCAGCGGTTTGCTTCGCTCCGCGAAGTCATGCGTAGCAGCCTGCGATAGGGTAAAGGCCCGTTCAATGACAACCCGTATACGCCCCCGCAATACATCTTGTAGCAGCTTGTCGACACTCGCACGCACTGCTGGCCGCTCGAAAAGCGGCCCCATGTACGCACAGATCAGGACGTCCCCGGGAACCGCTATTGGCGCCAACGCGCGAACTCCGTAATGTGCAGTTCAGATGTACGTTCTGGTAGTCGCATTCCGTGCGTAGCTGCGTGACAAAAAAAGGAACGTGGAAATGGATATAGAAGAGCTTGAAACCTTTGTAGAAGTGGCCGATGCCGGCGGCATTTCCCGTGCGGCAACGCGCCTGGGCACGTCGAAATCTATCGTCAGTCGCCGGCTTGCCCGCCTGGAAGCAGAGCTGGGCGTGCAACTGATGGCGCGTACCACCCGCGGTGCGGCCCTTACCGAAGCTGGGGCGACCTTCCGCGACTACGCCGCCAGAATATGCGCTGAGGCCGAGTCGGCACGCGATGCGATCTTGCCTTCCGGCGAGCTTTGTGGCCGCCTGCGGATCGCCGCGCCCCTGACTTTGGGGCCAATACATTTCGCGCCGATCCTCGCGGAAATGGCCAGGCGTCACCCACAGCTTCATGTGCAAACGAACTACACCGATCGTTTCGTTGACCTCATCGCCGAGGGGTATGACTGCGCGATACGGGTGGGCTACCTGCCCGATTCCAACATGATCGCCCGGTGTATCGGACCGATCTTTGGCAAATTGGTGGCAAGCCCCGTCTATATCAAGGCGCATGGAGCGCCCGAAACACCCGACGAAGTCGTCAGCCACCAAGCACTGATGCAAGGCAATGAATCGTGGTCATTCATGGATGGTGACACGATGGTTACGGTGCGCCCGCAGGGAACGTTCAAAGCCGACAATGGCACCGCATTGCTGGCCGCAGCTTTGGCCGGCATCGGCATTGCCTGGTTACCTGACTGGGTCACGCATGAGCATTTGGCGAGCGGCGCACTTGTAGCGATCATGACGGATTATCCGCCGCCTCCAGCAGGCGCTTATGTAGTTCGACCGCCAGGCCAGCACCCTGCGCGAAAGATAAGAGTGCTCACCGAATTGCTGCTTGAATACTGCGACCAGGCGGCACATATTCCTGAGTCGCCACAGAGCTGAAAGACCCGATTGCAAGCTCCCTTCGAGTGAGTCCTGAAAGCAAAGTATGGATACCAGGCTTACTTATTGATCCATCAGAGCTATCGCGGCTAATACGTCCAGTCCTGATCAGCGCACCCGAATATTTCTCCAAAGTTTCATTCCTCACTCGCGAATAACGCCAACACCCGGTTGGATGTTCCGATTTGTGCGACACAGTAATACAACCCACGAGACTACAAACCAAGGAACTGGATCCCTAATATCCGCCCCCGTATCGGCACGCTTGCACCATCCCTGGTGAATGCGCGCGGCCAAATAACTGCATGCCAGACAGGTGAGTAATGATCGATTTGGAAGGAAAACGTGCGTTGGTGACGGGAGGAGCTCGCGGGATCGGCGCCGCTATCGCAGTGGCACTGGCAGAGAATGGCGCCGATGTTGCGTTCACCTACCAGCAGTCGACGGAAAAAGCTGAGGCAGTGGCCAAATTCATCGCTGATAAAGGGCGTCGTGCTATCGCGATTCAAGCCGACAGTGCCAACCCGCAAGCCATTGAATGCGCAGTCGCGCAGGCCATCTCGACGCTGGGCGGCCTCGATATTCTCGTCAATAGCGCGGCTATCGGCTTGAACGGAATGATCGCCGACATTGATGTAGACGACTATCAAGCACTGATGGATATCAACGTGCGAGGCCCCGTCCTGTTCGCAAAGGCGGTCATCCCGCATCTGCCCGCTGGCGGAAGAATCATCACAATTGGCTCGGGACTGGCAGAGCGGGTGCCCTTTGCGGGTGTAACAGCCTATGCAATGTCCAAGTCGGCGTTGCTCGCATTCACCCGGGGTTTGTCACGTGAACTCGGCCCCACCGGCATAACCGTTAATCTTGTTCAGCCGGGATCGGTCGACACCGACGCAAATCCAGCCGACGGCCCCGCCGGCGACTTTCAGCGGAGCCTGTCGTCCTTGGGACGTTTTGGCGAGCCTCGCGAAGTTGCGAGTGCGGTGGTCTATCTGGCCAGTCCTGCCGCGAGCCTGATCACTGGCGCCATCCTGACCGTGGACGGCGGTGCGATCGCTTGACTAACGCTCAGGCAGCTGTCCGCAGTGGACGGCTGCCATGGACTGTTGGTCAGGGGTTGAAACGCACTAATGGCCATTTGCAGAGGCAGGAAGCATTGGATATTGATGATCTTCGAACCTTCGTCGAGGTAGCCGACGCGGGCGGTGTTTCGTCGGCGGCCCGGCGACTGGGTGTTGCGAAATCGATAATAAGCCGCAGGCTTCTGAAGCTGGAATCCCAACTGGGTGTGCAGCTATTGGCCAGGACAACCCGTGGTGCTGCTGTCACCGAAGCGGGAGCCGCCTTGCGAGAGTATGCGGCGCGGATCGTCGCTGAGTTTGACGCGGCCAGGGACGCCATTGTTCCAGATGGAGACCTTCGAGGCCGCTTCCGGATCGCAGCACCGATCTCGTACGGCCCGACACATATTGCCCCCGTGCTTGCTGAAATGGGGCGACGCCACCCTCTCCTGCACATTCATGCAAGTTACAGCGATCGTATCGTCGATCTGATTGGCGAGGGCTTCGATTGTGCTATTCGGGTCGGCCATTTACAGAGCTCCAACTTCATCGCAAAGCGTGTGGGCAGCATTCACGGCAAACTCGTGGCAAGCCCAGGCTATGTGAGTACACATGGAGCGCCAGAGGCTCCCCACGAGATTCTTACGCATGAATCTCTTATGCAAGGTGCGGAAACCTGGCGGTTTATGGATGGCCAAAAGTCCATCATGGTTAATCCCCAAGGGCGCTTCAAGGCTGACAATCCTGTCGCGCTCGCCGCGGCAGCCGTTGCAGGTCTGGGTCTAGGGTACCTTTCTGACAGCGTCATCGACGAGCACATCAAATCTGGCGCATTGGTGTCCGTCATGCACAGATATCCCCCTGTTCCGGCGGGTATTTACATTGTTCGCCCCCAAAGCCAGCACCCTGCGCGAAAGATACGGGTGCTGACGGACATGCTGGTCGATTGGTTCGCAGATGTGAGCCCGGGCAACGTTCTCTCCCTTTAGAAGGCAAGCCACTCGGGACGGCGAGCGTTCAATCTATCCAATTGCCGGACGCATCTTCCACTCGTAGTTCCTGCGCAACCATGCCATTCGCCTGCATGCAGGCGCTGAGCTGCGCATGTTTGCCTAAGATCAATCGCCTGAGTAGAATGCGATTCATTATCAATCATGTATGTCCCGGGATGCCGATGCGTAGCGACGAAACACTAGGTACTGCAGATCCAGGGCTGCTCTATCGCACCCACTTCTCGTGGTTACAGGGCTGGCTGATTCGGCGCATCGGCTGTCGCGACAACGCCGCAGATCTGGCCCAGGACACCTTTGTGCGAGTGCTCAAGCACCGCCATCAGTCCGGCGCCCTGCGCGAACCCCGCGCCTATTTGAGCAGCATCGCCCGCGGTCTGATGATTGATCAGTATCGTCGTCGCGAACTGGAACGTGCCTACCTGGAAAGCATCACCTTGCTGCCGCAACACGAGGTTCCATCGGAAGAAAGCCGGCTGATGATTCTCGATGCGCTCGAGCGCATAGACCGTCTGCTCGACTCGCTTAAACCAAGAGTACGCCAGGCGTTTTTATTTGCCCGACTCGACGGTCTGACCTGCGCGCAAATCGCCGAAGAGCTCGGAGTTTCCCGCGCGACGGTGGAACGCGACCTGGCCACAGCCCTGCAACATTGCTATCGCTTGCGTTATGTCGAGGCCTGAGCCCGAGGCGCTGGATCCGGCCATTGTCGAGCAGGCGATCCAATGGCTGGTGCGCCTTCGCTTCAATCAAGCCGATGAACAGACACAGCGCACGTTCGAGCACTGGCTGCAGCAGCGCCCCGAGCATGGATTGGCGTGGCAGCGTGTGGAAACGCTTGGCGATGAATTTGAAGGCGTGCCAGCTCAGCTGGCTCGACAAACCCTTAAGGGCGCCCAGCAGGGAATGCGCCGGCGGGAAAGCCTGAAGCTACTGGGCGTATTGGCGACCGTCGGCACGGCAGCCTGGCTCGGCCGCGACTACACCCCCCTGCCCTCCATGCTTGCACAGCAGCGCAGCAGCACCGGCGAGCAACGACGTTTCCAACTCGACGATGGCAGCCTTATCCAGCTCAATAGCGATAGCGCCGTCGACAGCGATTTCGACGCCCAGCGGCGCCTGATCATCCTGCGCCGTGGTGAAATCATCGTGAATGTCGGTGCGGATCAATACTCGCCGCAAGTGCGACCGCTGTGGGTGCAATCACGCGACGGAATGATGCGAGCCCATAGCTCGCGCTTTCTGGTCCGCGAGCGTGACGACGGCACTCTGGTCGCGGCCCAGGAAGGATCAGTCACGGTGTTCCCCGGCTCCAGTCAAACGCCTGCGAGCCGCAACGTCCTGGCAGGAAACCAACTGCTGTTCACCCCAAGCGGCACCCGAACGTTCAGGGACAACGGCCTTGATCCATGGGGTTGGGGTGACGGAGTGATCAGTGCGAACCATATGCGCCTTGGGGACTTTATCGCGGAGTTGTCGCGTTATCGCCCCGGAATCTTGCGCTGCGCCGAAGAGGTCGCTGATCGACGCGTTTCCGGCACCTTCCAGCTCGCCGACAACGATCGGGTCCTGGCATTGATCGCGCAGTCACTGCGCCTGCACATTGATTACCGAACCCGTTACTGGGTCACCGTAACCGCTGCCACCTGAGTCCACCTGAATATTTTTCTGCTATCTGAAAAATAATGAGGTGGTTTCTCATTCTCGTTCGACCTCTAAGGAAGGCCGGAATACAGGCCAGTCTGCCGATGTCCTTTCTTGGAGCGAGAAAATGAGTTCGTCCCCGGTTTCACAGCGCCATCCATTAAGTCGTGCCATGCACGGTGCGATCTTGGGTTTGATCGTGAGCAGCTACGCATTGCCATCGCTGGCGCAAACCTCGGGCGCTGATCACAGCAATCAAGTCAAACAGTGGAATATCGCCCCCGGGCCACTGGCGCCAGCGCTTGACCGCTTTGCGCGCGAAGCTGGCATCAGCCTCTCTTTCGACGCGTCGAGTGTGGCGAACCGCACCACTGCTGGCGTGAATGGCACGCTCGATACATCGGCAGCGCTGTCATCCTTGCTCCAGGGCAGCGAGTTGCAGATCGAACAGCAAGGCGCGAATGCTTACCTGCTGACCCCTCAAGCAAAAACCGCCGGCCCGCTGGAGCTCGACGCAACGGCCGTCGAGGACTACCGCCTCGCCCCGCTCATCATCAATGCCAAGGTTCGGGTCAGTGCCGACGACGACGCCAACTCGGTGGTGGCCAAGGAGCTCTGGGTTGGCGGCAAGGTCGCCACCAGCATTCTCAATACACCGGCATCGGTGTCGGTGGTGACCAACAAGGAAATGCAGCAACGCAGCGTCAGCACTACGGAAGAGGCGCTGCAATATACGCCGGGCGTGGTCAGTGACTTTTATGGTACGGATGATCGTAACGACTATTTCCAGATCCGCGGCTTCCAGGCCACCACCTACCGTGACGGCTTGACCCTCAGCTCGATGCGCGGCGTACGCGAAGACCCATTCGCCTATGAGCGCATCGAGATTCTGCGTGGCGCCAACTCCACGCTGTTTGGCCCTGCGGACCCGGGCGGTTCGGTAAATTTCGTGACCAAACAGCCGCGCTTCGAGAAGTTTGGCCAAGGCTATGTGACCTACGGTTCGTTTGACCATGTCGAGACCGGCATCGATGTCGGCGATGCGCTGAACGACGAGAAAACCCTGGCCGGCCGTTTTACTGCCAAAGGCCAGAACAGCGACCGCGAGTACGATCACTCGCAAGACGATAACCAGTTGTTTATGGGTGGCCTCACCTGGGCACCGACGGATTACACATCGGCTACGATGATTCTGGATTACCTGAAAACCGAGAGTTCGCCCAACAGCGGCGGCTATCCACTGGATCGGGAATACGACCGCAGCAAGTTTTATGGCGAGCCCAGCTACAACTTCCACGATGTCGAGCGCACCAGCCTCAGCGGTAACGTCACCCATGATTTCGACAACGGCTTCGTGCTGCGCAGCAATCTGCGTTACAGCAAGTTGACCGATGATTTTGGCTACGTGTACCTCAGCGACAGCGCCGCACGTATCGGTACCACCGTCGATCGCTACCTGTTCGGAACCGACACTGAAGCCGACCAGTTCAACGGCAATCTGATGCTGCAATACGATGCCCGCTTCGAGAACATCGACAGCAGCAGTCTGGTGGGCGTGGAGTACCTCGATTCGACCACCAAGGAAAGCTCGGTCTACGCCCTGACAACCCCGATCGACATTGCCAACCCGGTGTTTACTGGCGTTCCACGCTCAATCGCGCCGTATGCCGTCAACAAGCGAGACGCGACCACCAAGGCCGTCTTCCTTCAGCAGAACCTGTCGTTCTACGAGCGTTTCATCGTCACCGGAGGTGTGCGCAACGACTCGATGGACCTGACCAGCAAAGGCTTGCAATCCACCGAGAAAGACAACTTCTCCGAAACCTCCTACCGAGGTGCGTTGACCTATATCGTCAACGATGAAGTCTCCACCTATGTGAGCATGGTCGAATCCGTCTCGCCGCCGCAGGTCGGCGTGACACCGCAGACAGGCAGGCAGTACGAAGTCGGCGTGAAGTATGCGCCGATGGGGATGGATGCACTGTTCTCCGCCGCCGTGTACGACCTGACCCAGGAAAATGTCACCATCGCTGTGGTGCTGCCGAGCGGCATCATCGAGCAGCAGACGGTGGGCGAATCGAGGGCGCGTGGCCTCGACCTGGAGGCCAAAGCGCAGGTGACGCAGAACCTGAGCCTGATCGGTGGCTATTCCTACATGGAGTCCGAGGTACTGCGCGGTTCGTTGTATGACGGCAGTTCCCTGAAGGGCAACGAGTTCGCCACGGCACCCAAGCATTCCGCTTCGCTCTGGAGTTACTACGACGTACCCGCCACTGATGTCAGCGTGGGCCTGGGTGCGCGCTACGTCGGCGCTTATTACTTCGATGCAGCCAACTCCGGCAAAAGCGATGGCACTACCCTGTTCGACGCCGCCTTCAACTACAAGATCGCCAAGGGCACCGACCTGGCGGTGAACGTCAGCAACCTGCTGGATGAGCAGCACGTGGTCGGCTCCGGCACCGCGAACTTCTACAACCCGGGCCGCGAGATTACCGCCAAGCTGAGCTACAACTGGTAAGCAGACGGGTCAGCGTTTTCCCCACACAGAAAACGGTGCCCGCGTTACCGCGGGCACCTTCGACTTGGTTGTTAGCCGCCGACCTCACGCAAAATTCTCTCAAGCTCAGGACGGGTCCACCTCTCCCAAGGGAATACCTCCCGGTCATCGCCGCTGTGCCAATACTCGCCCGCATCAAATGCCTGATAGATCGAAAATGCCGGCTCGGGCATCTCTGCGTACAAGGACAGATCGACGATATCGCTGATGACAATATTCATCACCTCATCACAGTAGTGAAAATCGCGGCCGCCGGTGATAAACAGTCTTGCCACTGAGATCGCCAACTGATTGAGAAGATCGCGGCTGTCGATCTGCAGGTGCTCACACATAACATTTAATTCGGTGTTTGGGGCTTTCTCAATCATCCCCAGTACGTAATCAAGCTCGGCATCACTAAGACCTGTGGCCATATGATCAAAGTACTCGTGAGTTCGGTTTTGCGATGGATTCAGGACAAGCCTGTTAGAAAACATGTTGGCAGATTTGCTGTTAAGCGACAGCTATGGTTCGAAAGCAGCTTCTGATTGGGTGGTCCCGTTTTCCCCCGGGGCTTATTCGGCAGAGGTCGACTTGGACTGTCATCAGATAAACGTGACAAAGCGGGTATCGAGACCCGCGCTCACTGGCGCTAGCGAATTGAGATAGTACACAAACACAAGGGTGGCCGCTTTTGGGTATTTGGCGATCCGTGACACGGAGATCGGCCAGAAGCGGCCAGTCAGTATCGATGAGATACGTTGGATGATTCCATTTTCAAATGAGCCGCGGGCAATACCCAGGTTGATCTACGCTTGAATGAAATCACGCGGAGAAACCGATCATGTCCCTCGCTCCCGGAAGTCTATTGGCCCTGGCTTTGGGTGTCTGCTTTTGCCCATCCGTGCTCGGACAAGGGGCAGCAGACAGCGATTCTCCGCTGGCGATACTGCCCTTGGCATCCGAGAGTGCGCCGAGACTCATTGCCTACCCGCCGCTTGCCGAGCCGCTCGCCCGTGGAGTGGTCATCATCCAGTTTCGAACAGAGCACGCCAGGATCATGCCGGTATTTGGCAAGGTGGCTGCGCAGGTATCACCACGCTTAGGTCACCTTCACGTGACCGTCGATGACTGGAAAGGTACGTGGGCGCACACCAGTGAAGACCCGATTATCCTGGTCGGGCTAACGCCCGGTCCTCACAAGGTTCTCTTGGAAGTGGCCGACCCGACGCACCAGATCATCACCAGTACGACAGTGAGTTTTACAGTACCGGAGAATAAACCGACGGACGCTCCCCGTACTGACGATCATCACGCGGTAAAACCATGACCGCCGTGCTATCACCGTAACAGGCAACAATCGGCGTCTCTGCCAGCGATTGACTGGCTCAATATCTCCAGAAGACCGGGGTCACGAGCACCAACACCGTCAGGATTTCCAACCTGCCTAGCAGCATGCCAACGGTGAGTAGCCATTTGGCCGCATCCGGCAGTGACGAGAAATTACCTGCCGGCCCGATGATTGTGCCCAGGCCGGGGCCGACGTTACACACCGCCGTAGCGGCACCGCTCAGAGCGGTAATCCAATCAAGCCCGATCAGTGCCAGGCCCAAAGCGATGGCGGCAATCGTGATGGTGAAAAAAAACGAGAAGGTCAGCAGCGAGCGGACGATTTCCTCGTCGATAGGATGACCGTTGTACTTTTTCTGAATCACGGCTCGGGGATGGATCAACTGCTTCAAGCTGCTGACCAGAAGCGCGGCAGCCACCTGAAAACGGAAGATTTTCAGCCCGCCTGCCGTTGAGCCGGAACAGCCACCGACGAAGGTCAGATAGAAAAACAGCAAAACAGCAAAGCTGCCCCACAAGGTGTAGTCGCCAACCGCAATTCCAGTGGTCGTGACAACCGAGGTCACATTGACCGCCACGATACGAAACGCGTCCCACCATCCGTAGTCGCTGTGCAAATACAGCCAGGTACCTACAGCCAGTGACGTGACGAGCAAGAATCCAATAAACCCGCGTACCTGGTGGTCCCTGATCAGCGCACGCCGATTGCCTCGACATGTAGCGACGTACAAGGTGAATGGCAGGCTGCCCAGGATCATGATGACTACCGCCACCCAGTGGATTGCTGGCTGCTCCCAGTGCCCGAGGGAGGAGTCCGACGTCGAGAACCCGCCGGTGGAGATCAACGACATTGCGTGGTTGATCGCTTCGAATGGGGTCATTCCTGCGAGCCAGAGCGCCAAAGTGCCGATACCCGTCAGGCCCAGATAGAGCAAAAGGATGTACTTGGCTGCGACATGAGAACGTGGTGTCACTTTCTCCGACCAGTCCGAGGACTCTGTCTGGAAAAGACGCATGCCGCCGACTCGCAAGAGCGGAAGAATCGCGACAGCCATGCCGATAAAACCGATCCCGCCTAGCCAGTGCAGCATGGAACGCCAGATCAACAAGCCGGGAGAGGCGCTATCCAGACCGGTGAGTACCGTCGAGCCAGTGGTTGTGATGCCCGACATCGTTTCAAAGAACGCATCGGTGTAGCTGATATCGCTGATGAAAACCATTGGTAACGCTGCGAAGGCGCACACAACAACCCAGCTCGCGGTAGTCAGCAGGTACATGTCCCTGGGCCGAAGATTGCCGGTCTCCGGACGCCCTCGCACGATCAACAGCAGACCACAGATGAAGGTAATCAGACTCGACCAGAGAAAGGCCGACAGATCGTCGCTACGCTCATGGACCACCAGCGTGAACATGGGTATAGCCATGCTTACCGCCAGGGTGATCAGAAAAATACCCAAGATGAAGCCGATAAGCCGAATTGCTGCGAGGGACATCACGATAGCGTTCCAAATTAGCGCCGCGCAGTATCGAATGCCTCCCATCAAGACTGCGTAAATTCTCCGTAAAATTTTTACCTGCAATCAGTCAGGCTGCGGGAGTCGAAGGCCAAATGCCCGCGCCAATCAAGCCCTTCACTGCACCGGGCATTCGGTTTGTCCCGAGCGAACTCCCAAACCCGCACAAAAAAACCACCGATGCGTTGTCAGTTGATCCTTTTCAGCCTATCTTCAATAAAACCTATACAGACAACCTGTATGCGTACAACCTTTTCGCCAGACATTGGCCCTCACGCAGCACCGCCACGAGTGACCCGAATGAGCCCACTATTAGCCAGCCATTACCGTGAAATCCTCGTTGGCGTCGGCGAAAACCCCGAGCGTGAGGGGCTTTTAAATACACCCCAGCGCGCCGCCAAGGCGATGCAATACCTGTGCAACGGTTACGGGATGAGCCTGGAAGACGTCACCAACGGTGCGCTGTTCAAATCGCAGAGCGATGAGATGGTGATCGTCAGTGATATCGAGCTTTATTCGCTGTGTGAGCATCACATGCTGCCGTTTATTGGCAAGGCGCATGTGGCGTATATCCCCACTGGCCGGGTGTTGGGGCTGTCGAAGGTGGCGCGGGTGGTCGACATGTTCGCGCGGCGCCTGCAGATCCAGGAAAACCTCACTCGGCAGATTGCTCAGGCGATCCAGCAGATCACCGATGCCGCCGGTGTCGCGGTGGTCATTGAAGCCCGGCACATGTGCATGATGATGCGCGGCGTTGAGAAGCAGAATTCGATCATGACCTCCTCGGTCATGCTCGGTGCCTTTCGCGACAGCTCGACGACGCGGCAGGAATTTCTCCAGCTCATCGGACGGCGCTAGGCCTATACATAATCTGTTACCTGTACAAGCTCAAGGAGTAGGCGGATGACCCGATTTCTGCTGCTGTTAGGACTGGCGCTCAGCATCGCAAGCTGCGGCAGTGTCGATGTTGCTCGTTACGCTGACCAGCAACCGGCATTGAATCTGGAGCAGTTTTTCAGCCAGCCCGTCAAAGCCTGGGGGATGTTTCAGAAGCGCAACGGCGAAGTGGTCAAGCGTTTCGAGGTCGATATCGCCAGCCGTCGTGAAGGTGAAAACCTGATCCTCGACGAGCGCTTCCGTTACAGCGACGGCACCCGTGAACGCCGAGTCTGGACCCTCACTCCCGGGGGCAATGGTCAGTGGAGCGGTCGCGCGCACGATGTGGTCGGGGTTGCTCAGGGCCAGATCGCTGGAAACACCTTCCACTGGCGTTATCGCCTGAACCTGCCAGTCGACGACTCGACCTACGAAATGAGCATGGACGACTGGATGTACCTGGTCGACGAGGACACGCTGATCAACCGCACCCGTATGTCCAAGTGGGGTTTCGAAGTCGGTCAGGTGACGGTGTTCTTCCGGCGCCAGAACGCTGGGACGAACCCATGAGCAGTGGGTTGACCCTGACCTCGTTCGGCGACGGTTATCGCGCTCTGGTGATCGGCGCCAGTGGCGCCCTCGGCACGGCGTTTTGCCAACATTTGAAACAGGATCCACGCTGCGCCAGCGTCCATGCGCTGGGACGCCAGACTGTGCCGAAGCTCGACCTCGAGCAACCCGAAACGATCGCCAGCGCCGCCGCTGAACTGGCAGGCGAAGCGCCGTATCACCTGATCATTCACGCGGCCGGCCTCCTCCATCGTGACCGGATCAAGCCGGAAAAAAGCTACAGCGCGATCGACGCCGAGTCGCTGCAGGCCGTGTTCCAGGTCAACACCTTGGGGCCTGCATTGCTGCTGCGCGATTTTCTGCCGTTGCTTGCGCCTCAAGGCGCGATGGCGATGCTGTCGGCAAAAGTCGGCAGCATCGGCGACAACCGTTTGGGCGGCTGGTACGCCTATCGCGCCTCCAAGGCTGCGCTGAACATGCTGATCAAGACCGCCGCCATCGAGCTTTCGCGCACGCGACCGCAGAGTCGCTTGCTCAGCCTGCACCCGGGCACGGTGGTCTCGCCGTTGTCGCAACCTTTTCGCGGAGCCGCAAGCGCCCGCCCGGCAGACATTGCCGCCGGGCAATTACTGAGTCTGATTGACACGCTAACGCCGGCCGACAGCGGCCATTTCTTCGCCTACGATGGAGAACGCCTGCCCTGGTAGGCAAGGAGTGAAGCATGAATCTGCAAACCCTCACCGAACGTGCGGCCAACAGTGAAGTTCGCGAACTGGAGCTGCTGTCACTTGAAGGCGGTTTTTATTTGGCGAGAATTCGCGTGGATCAGGGCCAATTCACCTTGCTCGATGACGCGGCCAAGCCAATGCACCTGCGCTCGATCACTCACCTGCGCGACTTGCTGCAGACCGTGCCGGCGTTTCCCTGCGTACTGGTGCAACAATGCGTGCACGACGAAATGTGCGGTCGGGATTCAGGGCCGGTTGAAGAGCTGCGCATTCCGTTTTCGCTGACCACGCCGTTATGACGCCGAAGCAAGGCGAGCGCTGAATGGCAGGCTGATAAAGCGCGCGTCGCCCACCGGCGACGCATTTATCGAACCCCTGCTCCGTCCACGGGTCTGCTTCACATCGATTCCCTGGAAGTAAATCCCATGTCCACTCAACACACACTTGTCCTGCTTGCCCGAGGCGGATACGCCGCGCGCGGTGTTCTGTATCTGATCATCGGTATCTTCGCGCTGTTGGCAGCGCACGACTCCACCAAACCGAAAGACAGCCACAAGAGCCTCGAAGCATTGCTCAGCCAGCCGTTCGGCTACGTGCTGATCGGTGTTGTGGTCGCCGGCCTGCTGGCCTTCGCCGCCTGGCGTGCACTGCAAGCGATCCGCGATGTCGACCACCACGGCAGCGAGTTCAAAGGTCTGGTCATCCGTGCAGGTTTGCTTGCTGGCGGTCTGGTCAATGCGGCGCTGGCCTTCTTCGCCTTGGGTCTGTTGGTGAGTGGTCTCAGGAGTTCGGGCGGTTCCGGGGATGGCAAGACCAAGGATCTGCTTGCGCAGCTGCTGTCGTTCGAGCATTCGAACCTGTTGATCTACCTGATCGCGCTGATCCCGCTCGGCGTCGGTATTGCCCACATCATCAAAGGCTGGAAGGCCACGTTCGAGAAATACTTCGAGGCAGATGACGAAGTGATGCGTTACGTGCGCCCGGTGTCGCGCTTTGGCTTGATCGCCCGAGGCGTGGTGTTTATCGAGATTGCGCTGTTGATGGCGGTCAGTGGCTCGGTTTACCAGGCAACCAATCCACCCGGCATGAAGGAAGCACTGGATGCTTTGCAGAATCTGCCGGCAGGCGGCGTGCTGTTGATGCTGATGGCGTTGGGGCTGATCGCGTTTTCGGTGTACAGCTTTTCCGAAGCAGCATGGCGCAGAATCGAAATGGATGTGCCGTTGTAAGCGGAGATTCGAGGGGGGGTGTGCCCCCTCGACTGCGCCTCATCAAGTAAACAGATCAACGCCCAGCTGAAAGGCCACCCAAAGCGCCAGACCGGTGGCAAATAACAGCGCGATGTTTTCAAACAGGTTGTTGCGGTATTGCTTGTCCAGCAGCGATTTCTGGTTGGACATGATCAGCAAGCCCAGGGAAATCACCGGCAAACCAATGATGTTCAATGCGCTGACACCAATGGTCAGGGTGACGAAATCCGGCATGCCCGGCATCGACCAGATCAGCGGCGTGACCAGGATGAACAGCATGAACCACTTGTGCATCGGGTCGTGATGGAACTCTTTGCCGTACTTCTCGCGGCGCTCAGGACGAACATGCTGGAAGGCATCGGTGATCAGCATCGGAAACGCTGTGGTCTTGCCTGAAATACTGGCAAACAAGGTCGCGAACACGCCGATGAAGAACACATACCAGCCGATCGGGCCGAAGAAGATTTCCAGCGCCTTGCCCAGATCGCCCAAGGTTTTCACCTCGATACCGTTGGGCCGCAGGATTTCCGCGCCAACAATCCAGATCGCCAGGTTGATGATGATCCCGACGAACACCGCAAACAGCAGATCGTTACGCTGAATGCGCTTGTGCTGCGGCCCGGTCCAGCCTTTCTGGCGCATGACATACGGGTGCACGAAGTTGGCGATCGAGCCGGCGACCGCGCCAATTACCGAGACCGCCACCAGCAACGCGCCATGCACGCCTTCGTCCGGCGGAATGCTGAAGCCGATGGTGCCTTTGATGATGCCTGTGACATCCGGGCCGGACATCACCGCCAGGGCGATAAACGCCAGGGTCATGATCGCCAGCAGCAGCTTCATCACGCCTTCGATCATCGTGTAGATGTTGCGCCCGACCAGCATCCAGACCGCCAGCACCACCGCCACCGAGCACAGCAATGGCTGATCGATCTTGAACAGCATCGCCAGCGACTCCCCTGCCCCCTTGATCATGTAGGCGTTCATCAAGTGCCCCATCAACAAGGCATAAACCAGCATGAACCAGGCAAACACTGGGTTGAGCTGGGCGTAGCCTTGCAGAATGGTCATGCCCTGGTTATTGCACAGCTGGAACCGGGCAATGATGTTGACGATCAGGTACCTGAGCAACAGCGAGACCGCCAGCACCCACATCATGGCGTAGCCGTAGTTCGCACCGGCCACGGAGGATGTGATCAGGTCACCCGCACCGAGCCACGACAGCACGGCGATAATGCCGGGGCCGAGCAGTTTCAGCGTTCGCAGGAACAGGTTTTGCGGTTTCGCAGCGGCCTGATGATCGAGTGGAGCCATACTCGTCATAGGGGTATCTCCGTTATTGTTTTTGTGAGAATTGATGCAGTGCGCACATTAGGTAGGATGTCGTACAACAACGCTAACAGGAGAGTATGTAGAAATGTGTCAAACCTCAATGGCGACTACCCTCTCCGATCATTTTTGCTGATAAAAATCTTCTAATACGCGCCTATGAATAAGCGTAGCGACCTTATAAGGCTCACGAAATAGCCATTGATGCCCCTGCCAATCACTCATAGGATGACTGATCACAACAACAATAAGGCTGAAAATGATGAACAGAACGCTCTTGATTGCTGCGCTCGCCTCCACGTTGAGCGTGACGGCTAACGCCGCTACCTACGCTTACATCTCAAGCCCCGGCGACGGTCTGATCTCGCAATATCGCCTTGATCAGAGCAACGGCGCGCTTACCCTGGTCGAACAGATTCAGGCCGGTGATCAGGTCAATCCCATGGCGCTCACCCCGGATGGCAAGGTGCTGT
Organism: Pseudomonas sp. LW8; assembly: GCF_041956865.1. Taxonomy (NCBI): domain Bacteria; kingdom Pseudomonadati; phylum Pseudomonadota; class Gammaproteobacteria; order Pseudomonadales; family Pseudomonadaceae; genus Pseudomonas; species Pseudomonas sp. LW8. Next base: position 2,912,825 of record NZ_CP168138.1, read on the forward strand.
TTGCAGCCTTGCGCGTCAAACCCTTTCAGGTGCTGGGTTACCGGATCGATCGCCAAAGCGGTCGCCTGACAAAATTCACCCAAGCGCCCCTGGCAGAGAGCATGGCCTACCTGTCGACCGATCGAAAAGGTCGCTACCTGCTCGCCGCGTCCTACGGCGCCGACACCCTCAGCGTTCAAAAGATCGGCGAAGATCAGCAACCTTCCGCCAACATCCTGCGTTATCCGACCGGCCTGCACGCGCATTCGATTCGCACCGAGCCGAGCAATCGCTTTGCCTACGCTGGCAACCTGGGCACCGACAAGGTGCTGCAATATCGCCTGGATGCCAAGACTGGCGAGCTCAGCCCGATCGGCAGCGGCTCGGTCAGCGTCCCGGACAACACCGGCCCTCGGCACCTGGCGTTCTCGCCGAACGGCAAATTCCTTTACGTTGTCGGTGAAATGAGCGGCACCGTGACCGCGTTTTCAATCGACGACGCCAGCGGCGCGTTAACGCAAATCGCTGTGGCCAACGGCATTCCCGAACGTTTGCAACTGGCCCACGGCGAAGTCCGTGATGCGCGCAACAACGACCTCAAAGACGACCCGACCCCGCGCATCTGGGCTGCCGACCTGCGCATGTCGCCGGATGGAAAACTGCTGCTGATGAGTGAGCGCACCAGCAGCAGCGTTTCGGCATTTGCCGTGGATCCGGCAACCGGAGGACTGAAGTTCCTCGATAACTACTCAGTGCAGGAACAACAACCACGCAACATCGCCTTCTCCCCCGATGGCCACTGGCTGCTGGTGACGGGCGAGAAAAGCGCCAAGGTCGGTACGTACGCGGTGAGCAAGGATGGCGCGCTGAAGCGTGTCGGTGAAGCGGCATCCGGCAAAGGCGCATTGTGGATCGAGATACTGCAAACGCCTGACGCATGAATATCTGCGGAGCAGCAACTGCTCCGCCGTCCTGCAACTAATCCCCCGCCGCTTCGGTCATTAGGTTTGCCGAGGTTGATACATTTACGCAGACCTCACTTTCAAGAGACTGCCCCCCGTGATCAGCCATCTCGATCGCCGCAACAACCGCTCGCTGGACAGTCTGAATTTCTTTCTCGCCGATGTCCGCGACGGCCTCGGGCCGTACCTCGCCATCTACTTGCTCGCCGTGCACCACTGGGACCCGGCCAGCATCGGTGTAGTCATGACCCTCGCCGGTATCGCCGCGCTGGTCACGCAGACACCGGCCGGTGCGCTGGTTGACAACAGTCGGGCGAAACGGGCGCTGGTCATCATCGCCGCGCTGTTGGTCACGGTGAGTTGTCTGGTGCTGCCGTTCATTTCGTCATTCAGTCTGGTGGCGTTGACCCAAGCCTTGAGCGCGGCGGCAGCATCTATTTTCGCCCCGGCCATCTCCGCGATCACCCTGGGCATCACCGGCCCGCGAGCATTCACCCGGCGCACCGGTCGCAACGAGACGTTCAACCACGCCGGCAACGCGTGCGCAGCGTTGTTGGCCGGTTTGTTTGCCTATCTGTTCGGTCCGGTGGCGGTGTTTTATCTGATGGCGGTCATGGCGCTGGCCAGCGTGATTGCCGTGCTGTTCGTCTCGGCCGAGGCGATTGATCATGACGTCGCACGCGGGTTGCAGCCTGGCGATCAAAGCCATCAGCCGTCCGGGTTCAAGGTACTGCTGAGCAATCGCCCGTTGCTGATGTTTGCCCTGTGCTGCGCGCTGTTCCACTTGGCCAACGCGGCGATGCTGCCGCTGGTGAGCCAGAAACTCGCCCAAGCGAATTTGCACATGGCCACACCGCTGACGTCGGCGTGCATCGTAGCCGCGCAACTGGTCATGGTGCCAATGGCGCTGCTGGCCGGCGCGAAAGCCGATGTCTGGGGGCGCAAACCGTTATTGCTGGCGGGTTTTCTGAGCCTGCCGCTGCGTGGCTTGCTCTACACCTTCTCGGATGATCCGTACTGGCTGGTCGCCGTGCAGTTGCTCGACGGTGTCGGCGCTGGTTTGTTCGGCGCGCTGTTCCCGGTAATGGTCAAGGATCTCACCCTCGGCTCCGGGCATTTCAATGTCAGCCTTGGCGCGCTGACCACAGCGTTTGGCCTGGGCGCGGCGCTGAGCAACGGGCTGGCGGGTTTTGTCGTTGAGGCCGCCGGTTACAGCGCGGCATTCCTGACCCTTGCCGGGGTTGCAGCGGCAGCGTTCCTGCTGCTGTTGATCGGTGTCCCGGAAACGCTGCAGCGGACTGAGAAAATCGAGTCCGCTGCGGTTATGGGCCAAACCTGAGCTAATCGCCACCGCAGCCATTGCCTAAAACGCTGTAAGTGGCGACATGCCGCTGACCGTGGCTGTCTTCATAGACGACCTCCACCGGAACAATTCCGCAGGCGGCGCTGGTGTCGGTGATGCTGATGGTTTTGGCGATGTCCAGTGGCACGCCGGTCTGTGCAGGTTCGGTGGCGGCGAACACGTTGCCGGCGAGGATGGCCAGGGCCAAAGCAAAAAACGGTTTCATGGTGTGATCTCTCTATAAAGGATGGGGAATTCAGGCCTGACGTTCAGTCAGCAATTGGCGCGCGGAATCGGCCATCATTGGCAGCGCTCCGGCGAGCATCAGGACGTCCTTGAGCACCAGGCGTCCGGCACCGGACAGATAGGGAAAACCGTGCTGACCATCACCCAGCGCAGCGACCCAGGCTTCAGGCGTGGTAACCAGAAAGCTCAGGGTCACCAGCGGCGTAGCGAACGCCAGCGCGCCACCGAGCAGGCCGGTACGGCGAGAAAGCGGATTGGACAGGACCAGCAGACCGATGAGAATTTCCACCACGCCAAGCCCGGTGGAAAAGCCGTAGGTGTTGTTCGCGGTCTGCCAGGCGCGCTTGTCGGCGTTCAGCTCGCCCTCATGGGTCAGGTGCGCCTTGTAGTCCTGCGGGTGTTCGTAGAAGAACGACATCACCGGGCTGTTGGCGACGAAGGGCGTGATGCTGTCGGCTTCGTACGGGACGAATTTCAGCGCGCCGATCCACAGGAACACGATGGCGATGGCCACGCGCATCAGCGGGATGCCGAGGCGATCGAGTTTGCCGAGCTGTTGTAGTCCGGCGTTGATTGAGGTGAACATGCGACGTCTCCAGATCAATGAAAGTGGAGTCAGTCTGCGGTGCTATCGAATCGCGCTTTTGTCGGTCATGCTCAACGTCTTGCTCAATCGTCTCAACTTTGCGGATTCCTTCGTAATGGGTGCCAATGAACTCGCTCGATAAGCTCATCAGCCTGGCCAGCGTGCGCGGCAGCCTCGATCTGCGTTGCCAGTTCCAAGGCGACTGGGCACGTGATCACCCACAGGAAGCCTTTGGCAAGGCGCCCTATCACATCGTGCTTAAAGGTGAATGCCGGGTGGAACTGGCCAGCGGGCAACGCCTGGCGATGCGCGCCGGCGATATTCTGCTGTTGCCACGGGGCACGCCGCATGTGCTGCACAGCGGCGGTAAAGATGTAGCGCCAATGCTGCCAACGCTGATTCCCGGCGGGGTGTTGCCGATCTATCGGCTGGGCGGCGCGAGCGCCGATCTGGACATGCTCTGCGGTGGCTTTCATTACAACCGCGCATCGATGCTGTTCGCCGCCCTCCCCGATTACCTGTTGATTGCCAACGATGGCCTGCCGGTCGATCAGCCGCTGACCGCCCTGATTGCGCTGTTGCGCAGCGAAGCCGACAGCGAACAGCCGGGTGCACGGTTCCTCCTCGACTCACTGTCCCAAGCGTTGTTCACCTTGATCCTGCGTGCGTACCTGGCCCGTGCCGATCACGACAAAAGCACCCTGGCGCTGCTCGGCGACCAGCGCCTCGGCCGCACCTGTCAGGCGATATTGGCCGACCCGGCGCACGAATGGACTATCGAAGCCATGGCCGACACCGCGAACATGTCCCGCGCGACGTTCATGCGCACCTTCGCCCGGGTCGCTGGCGTGTCGCCGTGGGTGCTGCTGACTCAATTGCGCATGGAGCTGGCGTTCAGTCTGCTCAGCCATTCGCATCTGGGCCTGAATGACATTGCCGTGCAGGTCGGCTATCAGTCGCAGGCTGCCTTCAGCAAGAAATTCAAGGAAATCTACGGCGAGGCCCCGGGCAAAGTCCGCCGCGCGATCTGATTGAATGGATCGCTTTGTATCAGCGTGTAGCTTTCGCCGACACAGATACACACGCATGCGAAGTTCGGCCGTGCGCACACACAACTGACACATTTAGCGCGCTAAATACCACTGTCGCTTCCATTCCTACCTTAACCAATCGACAGGACATCACCATGAACAAAGTCTTCGCAACCCTCGCCCTTACCGCCGCCATGTTCGGCGCCACCGCTGCGTTCGCCGCGCCGGTCAAACCTACCGTGGTGCTGGTGCACGGTGCCTTTGCCGATTCGAGCAGCTGGAACGGCGTGGTCAAGATTCTCGAGAAGGATGGCTATCCGGTGATCGCCGCCGCGAACCCGCTGCGCTCGGTCAAGGGTGATGCGCAATCAGTGGCGGATGTACTGGCCAGTGTGAAAACCCCGGTGGTACTGGTCGGCCACTCGTACGGTGGCCCGGTGATCAGTGAAGCCGCTTACGGCAATGCCAATGTCAAAGCGCTGGTTTATGTCGCAGCTTTTGCACCGGAAAAGGGTGAAACCGCAGCCGAATTGTCCGGGCGTTTCCCCGGCAGCACCCTTGGCCCGACCCTGTCGGCCCCGGTTGAGCTGGCCGATGGTGGCAAGGATTTGTACATCCAGCAGGACAAATTCCACGATCAGTTCGCTGCCGATGTGTCTCAGGCAGATGCGAAGTTGATGGCCGCCACGCAACGCCCGGTGACCGTCGCCGCGCTCAACGAAGCCGCCACCGAGCCTGCATGGAAAACCGTGCCGTCGTACTTCGTCTACGGTGACCAGGACAAGAACATCCCGGCGCAAGCCTTGGCGTTCATGGCCGAGCGCGCGCACTCCAAGCAGACCGTCGTGGTCAAAGGCGCTTCGCACGTGGTGATGGTGTCCAACCCGAAAGCCGTTGCCAGCCTGATCGAAACCGCTGCGGCCGCGAAGTGATCCAGCGCTGAGTTGAGCCTTCAAGCGTTAGCCGTGAACTCTGTTCACGGCTTTCAGCGCTGGGTGGTGTTGCAGCCGCTCGCTGAGAAAATCCACAAACGTGCGCACCTTCGCCGGTACGCGCGGATGTTTCAGATAGACCAGTTGCACAGGTAACGCCGGCGGCTCAAAGGCCTCCAGCACCAATTCCAGTTCACCGGCCGCAACCTGGCTGGCGACTTGATAGGACAGCACCCGGGTAATGCCCCAACCGGAGCTGGCGATGTTGATCGCCGCCTGATTCGCGGTGACCACCAGACGCGGTTCGAAGCGAAAGCTCAACGGGCCATCGGCATGGGCGAATTGCCAATCGCTGAGCAAATGACTGGCGGACGACATGACGATATTGGCGCGGCTCAGCTCGTTCGGATGTTGCGGTCGGCCATACCGGGCGAAGTAATCGGGCGTACCGCAGATGACCTGCCGGACCTCGCCGACCTTGATTGCATGCTGATTGTTCTCGTGCAGATGACCAATGCGCACGGCAACATCGATACCCTCTTCTGCCATGTTCACCACGCGGTCAACCAGCAAGGCCTTCAGATGCACCGAAGGAAACGCATCGACGTATTGCGCCAGCAACGGCGCGATGAACAGCTCGCCAAACAACACCGACGCGGTCACGCTCAAGTGCCCGCAGGGCAGCCGATAACTGCCGGCGGCCGCCTCTTCGGCTTCGTCGACGTCGCACAGAATTCTTCGGCAATCGTCCAGATAACGATGCCCGGCTTCGGTCAGGTGCAGGCTGCGTGTGGTGCGCGACAACAGGCGCGTGCCGATGCGTTGTTCCAGCGCGGCAATGGCGCGGGTGACGCTGGGGGGCGAGGTGTTCAAACGCCGGGCCGCCGCCGCAAAGCCGCCCTCCTCGGCCACGGCCAGGAACATGCGCATTTCCTGAAAACGATCCATAGCTGGGGACCTGTCGAAGACTTTGAAAACCCACCGACCCTGTGGGAGCGGGCTTGCCCGCGATGGCGTCCTGTCAGTCAACAACGATGCTGAATGACCCACCGCTATCGCGGGCAAGCCCGCTCCCACAAGTTTTTTTGGCGTGTGCTGATATCAAGCGCTTTGCAGGCCCACCGCTGTGCGCTGCATGCCAACGAATTTCGGCAGCGCCTCGACCCGCCCGAGCCACGCCCGCACATTCGGGTAATCCTCAAGCGAGACATTGCCTTCCGGTGCGTGGGCTACGTAAGTGTAGGCGGCCACATCGGCAACGGTTGCCTTGTCGCCGGCAAGGAATGCGCTGTTGGCCAACTCGTCTTCCATCACTTGCAATAAAGCGTGGGAACGCTTGATCGCATCAGCCGCGTCGTAACCGGCGCCGAACACCGTGATCAAGCGCGCCGTGGCCGGGCCGGAGCTGATCTGCCCGGCAGCTACCGATAACCAGCGTTGCACCTTGGCTTGTTCGACCGGATCGCTCGGCAGCCACTGGCCGTTGCCGTATTTGCTCGCCAGATAAACAAGAATACCGTTGGAATCAGCGAGCACCGTACCGTTGTCGTCAATCACCGGCACTTGGCCGAAACGGTTTAGGGCGAGGAATTCAGGGGTTTTGTGTGCGCCCTTCATCAGGTCGACGAATACCAGTTCGGTCGGAACATCAAGCAGGGACAGCATCAACTCGACGCGATGCGAGTGGCCGGACAACGGATGGCGGTACAGTTTGACGGCTGACTGGGACATGACGTGCTCCTGGATTATTTGAGGTCGACCCGCTGATCGTGTCGATGGGCTCATCCTGCTCCCCTGCCGCAAATCGCGGAATCCTCAGCAAATACAATCGAGCATTTCAGCCAGTGAAATAATCATCCTCGTCCTTAGGCGCGCGTAGGGATCATTTCACCGCGTGAAACAGTGGATTGCAGTTTCTGGCCATTCCCTCGCAACCGGCCGAGGGCGAACATGAGCCCACTTGAGCTTCAGCCCCTGGCGGCTCACCGGCCCGTTTGCACCCGAGGAGAATCGAAATGGACACAGCGTCGAAACCGCAGCCCTCGCCCTGGCATGAAGGTGAGCTGACCCTGCAACGTGCCGTCGGCGCGGTGGAAATGATGGTCGGTGTCGGCCAGCGGCAACTGGCCCGCGACTGGATGCCGGATCAGCACCGCGAGTTCTATGCGCAACTGCCCTTCGTCGTGCTCGGCGCCGTTGATGGCCAGGGCGACCCGTGGGCGACGCTGCGCACCGGTCAACCGGGGTTCATGGATTCGCCGTCACCACAGGTTCTGAAGATCAAACTTGACGCCCAGCCCAATGACCCGGCCAATCAAGGCCTGCAGCCCGGCGACGCGATCGGCATGCTCGGCATCGAGCTGCACACCCGTCGGCGCAATCGCATGAACGGCAACATCAGCCGCCGCGATGACAACATTCTTGAGATCGGCGTGACCCAGGCTTACGGCAACTGCCCGCGCTACATCAATCTGCGCCATTACGCGTTCGTCGACGAAACCACCGACACCGCGCTCGACCTGCCTGTCAGCGAACCCTTGGTGCGCGACATGATCACCGCCGCCGATTCGTTCTACGTGGCCACTTATGTGGTGCGCGACGGTGAGCGCCAGGTCGATGTGTCCCATCGCGGCGGCAAATCCGGTTTCGTCCATATGGACGAGGACGGCACCCTGACCATCCCGGATTTCTCCGGCAATCTGTTCTTCAACACCCTGGGCAACATCCTGCTCAACCCGCGCGCCGGGCTGACCTTCATCGATTTTGAAAGCGGCGATCTGTTGCAGATGACCGGCAGCGCAGAAGTGCTGCTCGACGATCCGCAAATCGCCGCGTTCCAGGGCGCCGAGCGCCTGTGGCGCTTCAAGCCGCAGCGCATCGTTTACCGTCAGGCCGCATTGCCACTACGCTGGGCCGAGCAGCCGCAAGGCGATTCGCCCAATTCGCAAATGACCGGCAGCTGGGAGCAGACCCGCGAGCGTTTGCAGGCCGAGGCGCTGCGCAATCAATGGCGCGCGCTGCACGTCACGCGGGTGGTCGATGAGAGTCCGCAGATCCGTTCGTTTTACCTGCAAGCCAACGACGGCTTCGGCCTGCCGCGCTTCGAACCGGGCCAGCACTTGCCGATCAAGGTCTTGCTCGACGGCCAGGATGCCGCGTCGATCCGCACCTACAGCGTGTCCAGCGCGCCGTCGGACGAGTTTCTGCGTATCAGCGTCAAACGCGATGGCTCGGTATCCTCGCATCTGCATGATCGGGTCCAGGCACTGGATTTGATCGAAGCCCGCGCGCCGCAAGGCGATTTCACCGTTGACGCCACCGAACGCCGGCCACTGGTGCTATTGGCCGCCGGGGTTGGGGTGACGCCGTTGCTGTCGATGCTGCGCGAGGTGGTCTATCAGGGCAAACGCATCAGCCGCATGCGCCCGACCTGGGTCGTGCAAAGCAGTCGCACCGTCGAGGATCTGGCCTTTCGCGAAGAAATCGACGCCTTGGCTGCACGCGCCGGTGACAAGGTCAAGGTGCTGCGCGTGGTCAGCCAGCCGCCGCTGGAAGCAACAGCGCAGGGTTACGATCATGCCGGGCGCATCGACATCGCCTTGCTGAAGAGCCTGCTGCCGCTGGATGACTACGATTTCTACCTGTGCGGCCCGGGCAGTTTTACCCAGGCGCTGTACGACGGCCTGCGCAAAATGCGCATCCCGGACGATCGCATCCACGCCGAAACCTTCGGCCCGTCGACGCTGATCCGCGATGTCGAAATCAGCACCCCGGCGCCGCCGCAAGTGCCGGTCGCGGAAGAGCCGGTCAAGGTGCTGTTTGCCACGTCCGGCAAGGAAGCACGCTGGGAACCGGGCAGCGGCACCTTGCTGGAACTGGCCGAGGCGCGTGGCTTGAATCCTGAGTTCAGCTGTCGCGGCGGCTCGTGCGGCACCTGCAAAACCCGCCTTACCAGCGGCCAGGTGCATTACCTCACCCCGCCGGCCATGCGTCTGGCGGATGACGAAGTGCTGATCTGCTGCGCCGCCCCGGCGCAGGGCAGCGACACCCTGGTGCTGGATGTTTGAATGTTGAGGAGGTGTGCCATGAAGCCGTTTGCCGAAACCAGCGTCGTTTGGCCGCAAGAGAAAACCGGACTGTCCGCCAGCGAATGCGAACGCAGCTTTTTGCTGCCGCAATTGATGGGTTCACTCGCCGGTGAAACCTGCGCGTTGACGGGCTCATTCAATCAACGTGAGCATCTGCCTTCGAGCCCGAACGGCTGGTTTTCCCGTGGGCTGAAGGCGTTGTTTGCTTAGGCTTTGCTCACCGCCGCCACTCTGCCCGCCGGCCCATGCTGGCGGCTGCTGATCAATCCGACGAAGGAAATCAGCAGCGCCAAGCCAATGGTCGAAGTCACTTCCAGGCGATGCTCAGGGGTGATCATCATCACTGCCAAAGCCGCACAGATGAAGGCGATGACCAGCCAGGTAAGCCAGGGAAACAGCCACATGCGCAGGGTCATTTCGACCTTTTCCCGTTCCAGTCGGCGGCGCATGCGCAACTGCGAAATGGCGATCACCAGATACACCAGCAAGGCGATTGCGCCGGAGCTGGCGAGCAGGAACTGGAACAGCCCGGCCGGCATGAAATAGCTGAGTAACGTCACGCCTGCGCCGATCACCGTGCTGGCGATCACCGCCGCGCGTGGCACGCCGGCCGCCGAAGTCACCTTCAATGCCGGCGGCGCATCGCCGCGTCGGCCCAGCGAATAGAGCATGCGCGAGGAAATGTAGATCGACGAGTTCATGCAACTGGCCACCGCGATCAACACCACCACGTCGACGAGGAATTTGGCGTTGGGGATGTTCATCAGTTCCAGTGCGCGCTGGTAGGAGCCGACCGAGGCTAGTTGCGGGTCATTCCACGGCACCACGGAAATCACCACGAAGATCGACAGCAGATAGAAGATGCCGATGCGCCAGATCACCGAGCGCGTGGCCTTGGCGATGTTCTGCGCCGGATTGTTCGACTCCGCAGCGGCAATGGTCACCGCTTCGGTGCCGATGAAACTGAACATGATGGTGATGAACGCGCCGACCACCGCCGACATGCCGTTCGGCGCAAAGCCGCCGTGCTCGGCCATCAGCGTGCTCAAGCCACTGGCTTCGCGTTCGGGAATCCAGCCCATCAGCACCGCAAAACCCAGACCGATGAAACCGATGATCGCGATGACCTTGGCCATGGCGAACCAGAATTCGAACTCGCCGTATTTCGACACGCTGAACAAATTGGTGATCACCAGCAGCACGATCGACAGCAAAGCGAACAACCAGGCATCGACCTGGGGAAACCACTGATTGAGCACATGCCCGGCGGCCAACGCTTCGATCGGAATCACCAGCACCCAGAACCACCAGTAGAGCCAGCCAATGGTGAACCCGGCCCAGCGGCCGATGGCTTGATCGGCGTAAGTGGAAAACGAGCCGGTGTCGGGATGGGCCACGGCCATTTCGCCAAGCATGCGCATCACCAGCACGACCAAAAGACCGGAGAACAGGTAAGCGAGCAGCACCGCAGGTCCTGCGGCGGCGATGGCGTGGCCTGAGCCAACGAAAAGTCCTGCGCCGATGATGCCGGCAATGGAAAGCATGGTGACGTGACGCGGTTTGAAACCTTGCGCCAACTGACCGTTGGAGTCCTTGGGGTTCAGGCTAGTCATGGGTTCTTATTGTTCTCATGATCGACGTTTGGGTCACTGACTGTGCGTCAGGCGATCATCATTTCCGGTGCCGACATCAGGCGAAAGCTGCGACGCAGACGCTTTGCCGACGAAATGATGCTTCACCTTACGTGGCCCGACCGCCGCCCAACTAGCCTGAGTGCGGCATGCCGATGTCTGATTTCGACATGCCACTCTCAGGCCACCATGAGTCGGCGGCAACCGCTGCGGCGATTTACAGCGTGTAGGAAATCCCCACCTGCACGGTTCGCGGCGCGCCCGGGTAGGCGTAAACGTTGCCGAAGGCGCCTTCTTCGTAGTCGCGGTCGAAGATGTTTTTCACATCGAGGTTGAGCCGTACTTTATCGTTGACCTTGTAGAAGCTCAGCAGGTCGACCACGGTGTAACTGCCCATGGAAAACGCGGTGTTGGCCGTCTGCCCCGCGCGCTCGTCGACGTATTTCAGGCCGGTGCCAAGGCCAAGGCCTTTGAGCGTGCCGTCCTGGAACTCGTACATATTGAGCAGGCTGAAGCTGTTCTTCGGAATGTTCAGCAGACGGGTGCCGGAGCGCAGCGTGTTGTCCTTGGTCACCTCGGCGTCGACGTAAGCGTAACCGCCGACTACTCGCCACTCCGGAGTGAGATTGCCGGTGACGTTGACATCGAAACCACGGCTGCGCACTTCACCGGCAGCGACGCTGAAGGTCGAATCTACCGGGTCGGTGGTCAGCACGTTGCGTTTTTCGATCTGGTAGATCGCCGCGTCGACGCTCAACTGCTGATCCAGTGCCTCCCACTTCACGCCCATCTCGTAGGACTTGCCTTTCTCTGGAGCGAAGCCGCCGCCTTCGCGACTGGCGCCGGTGTTGGGCTTGAACGAGCGCGCGGTGTTGGCGTAGACAGCCAGGGTTTCGGTCAGGTCGTAGGTGACGCCGATACGCGGGGTGACGGCGTTGTCGCTGGCCTGCCAGCTCTTGCCGCCGGGTACGTAGGTTTCGTAGTCATGCTCGAAGCGCTCGAAACGCGCACCGGCCAGCACCTTCAGCTTGTCGGTCAGGGCGACCTGATCCTGCACGAACGCTGCGTAGGTCTTGAGATTTTCTTTGTCATGAGTCGGCGTGCGGGTCAGCGCCGGGCGTGGCTGGCCGTAAACCGGATTGAAGATGTCGATCGGGTAGGCACTGACCGCGCCGCTGGAGCGCTGGATGATCGACTTGTAATCGTAATCTTCGTACTCGATGCCGGTGAGCAAGGTGTGCTGCAGACCGCCAGTATCAAAATGCCCGGTGAGGTTGAGCTGGGTGTCCTTGTCGGTCCATTCCAGCTTGCGGTAGTTGAAGTTGCGCCCCAGCGTGCGGCCGTCAGCGGCGATGCCGTTGGCCTCGATCGCGTTGCCCTTGAGCGAGCCGTCGAGCCACTGGAAACCACCGCCGAGGGTCCAGTCATCGTTGAGCATGTGCTCGAAACGCAACTGCGCCATGTTGTTGTCGTTGTGCAGCTTGCCGACGTCCTTCTCGCCAAAGAAGGTATCGCGCGAGGCAGTGCCGATCTGCGCCGGGTAGCGCGTCACGCCACGATCGAGCGGCGCGTTGTTGCGCATGAAGTCGCCTTCGAAAATCAGCTTGGTCGCATCGGTGGCCTGCCAGGTCAGCACCGGCGTGATGCCGTAGCGCTCGGTCTCGACATGATCGCGGAAGGTGTCGCCGCCCTCGCCCACCACATTCAAGCGATAGGCCAGGCGCCCTTCTTCATCGAGCGGACCGGAAGCGTCGAGGGTGCCGCGCTTCATGCCTTGGTCGTTCAACTGGCTGCCTAACGTAACGGTGCGCTCGGGCAACGGCTGTTTCGACACCACGTTGAAGGTACCGCCTGGGTCGCCACGGCCATAGAGCATGGTCGCCGGACCGCGCAGTACTTCCAGACGCTCGATGGTGTTGGCGTCGGGCATGTTCGGGTAGCCACGGTTGATCGGGAAACCGTTGCGGTAGAACTCACCCGTAGTGAAGCCACGCACGGTGAACGTGGTCAGGCCCTGCCCACCGAAATTGTTCGCCCGCCCGACGCCGCCGGCGTAATCCAGCGCATCCTGCAAACGCGTCGCGCCGAGGTCTTCAACGGCATCCTTGGTCACCACGCTGATCGATTGCGCGGTTTCATGAATCGAGGTGTCGGTGCGCGTGGCGCTGGCCGAACGGGTCGCGCGGTAGCCTTGCACCGGGCCGTCTGCCCGTTCGTAATCCGCTGTGCCGACCACATCGGTGGCTTCCAGCTCAAGCGTTGAAGAAGTCGGTTCGGCTGACTCAGCCCACGAGGAAGAAGACAACGCCTGCAGCACACAAATGGAAAGCAGAGTTCGACGCATGAGGTGAAAACCTTTACGAATAGGCCAGAACGAAGGGCAAAACCGCCAGTGAAAACGTCGCGCATGGTATACGGTCGCATTAGTAATTGAAACGTATTCCTATTTGTCATGTTGATCAGGATTGGTGAGCGGGATTCATCATTCCATCCTGAAACCGCGCATTATCAGCAGCGCGTCGATGGCCTAGGCTCGTAGAGATCCGACGTCAATCGATGGCTGCGCCGCGCTACGTGTGCGCCGCCAGCCTGTCTGAAAGGAGTTCGCAGATGAAATTCGACACCCCGGCCGGCTCCAATCCGATCGACCAGCTGAACGTCATCGGCCAACCTGCCGACCGCATCGACGGCAAGCTGAAAACCACCGGCACCGCCCCCTATGCCTACGAGCAAAACGCAGCGGTGCCGGACGCCGCCTATGGCTATATCGTCGGCGCCGGGATCGGCAAGGGGCGCATTGCCTCGATCAATTCGACGCAAGCGCGGGAAGCGTCCGGGGTGATTGCCATCGTCACTTACGAAAACGCCGGGGCATTGGCCAAAGGGGAGTTTTACGTAGCCAGGGCCTTGGCCGGGCCGCAGGTCGATCACTATCACCAGGCCGTGGCGATTGTCGTCGCAGACACTTTTGAACAGGCGCGCGCGGCCGCCGGCTTGCTCGACATCCGCTACGTGGCCGAGCCAGGTTCATTCGATCTGGCGGCTGCGAAAGACTCCGCAACCCCACCGCCACCGGCCGGTTTCGGCCCGCCGCCGCAGACCAGCGTCGGTGACTTCGAAGGCGCCTTCTACGCTGCGCCAGTGCAAATCGATCAGCACTACAGCACGCCTGACCAGGCCCACGCGATGATGGAACCGCACGCAACCATTGCCCGTTGGAGTGGCACGCAGTTGACCTTGTGGACATCGATCCAACAGATCAACTGGGGCGTGCGCGATCTGGCGAAAACCCTCGGCATCGCCAAGGAAGATGTGCGCCTGATCTCGCCATATATCGGCGGTGGTTTCGGCGGTAAGGGCACGATTCTTTGCGACGCAGTGTTGGCATCCCTGGCGGCTCGACATGCCGGGCGACCGGTGAAAGTCGCGCTGCCGCGGCCGCTGATGTTCAACAACCTGACCCATCGTCCGGCGACGCTTCAGCGCCTGCGCATCGGTGCCAACCGTGACGGCGTGATCACGGCGATCGGCCACGAGAGCTGGTCGGGCAATCTGCGCGGCGGACGCGCCGAAGCGGCCACCGCGTCAACCCGCTTGCTTTACGCCGGGGCCAATCGCATGACTCGTTTGAATCTCGCCGTGCTCGATCTCGCCGAGGGTTCGGCGATGCGCGCGCCGGGCGAGGCACCGGGGATGATGGCGCTGGAAATCGCCATGGATGAACTGGCGGAAAAGCTGCAGATGGATCCGCTGCAACTGCGCATCCTCAACGACTCGCAGGTCGATCCGGAGCAACCGGCGCGGCCGTTCTCCAAACGGCAGTTGGTGGAATGCCTGAACACTGGCGCCGAACGCTTTGGCTGGCGTCAGCGCAACCCTCAACCCGCTCAGCGCCGTGAGGATGGCTGGCTGATCGGCATCGGGCTGGCCTCGGCGATTCGCGGCGCACCGACCACCGCTTCGGCGGCACGCGTGCGTCTCGATCGTCAAGGCGTCATCACCGTGGAAACCGACATGACCGACATCGGCACCGGCAGTTACACCATCATCGCCCAGACCGCCGCCGAAATGATGGGCGTGCCGCTGGACCGTGTCGTGGTGCACTTGGGCGATTCGCGGTTTCCGGAATCGTCGGGCTCCGGCGGCCAGTGGGGAGCCGCCTCCTCCACTGCCGGCGTGTATGCCGCGTGCATGAAACTGCGTGAAGCCGCTGCTCGCGCCGTCGGTTTTGACCCGCAGCAAACCGAGTTTGTCGATGCACAGATTCGCGCAGGCTCGCAGCAGGTTGCCTTGGCTCAGGCCGCAGCCAGTGGCGAGCTGACGGGCGAGGACCGCATGGAATACGGCGATCTGGCCGAGCGTTTTGCCCAGCAGACCTTCGGCGCGCATTTCGCCGAGGTCGCGGTCAATGCGGCGACCGGCGAAATTCGCCTGCGCCGGCAACTGGCCGTGTGCGCCGCCGGGCGCATCCTCAACCCGAAAACCGCGCGCAGCCAGATCATCGGCGGCATGACCATGGGCGCTGGTGCGGCATTGATGGAAGAGATGGCGGTGGACCATCGAATCGGCTTTTTCGTCAATCACGATCTGGCCGGATACGAGGTGCCGGTGCACGCCGACATTCCCCATCAGGAAGTAATCTTTCTCGATGAAGTCGATCCGTATGCAACCCCGTTGAAAGCCAAAGGCGTCGGCGAGCTGGGTATCAGCGGCGCCGCGGCGGCCATCGCCAACGCGATCTATAACGCGTGTGGCGTACGGGTGCGCGATTATCCGATTACGCTGGATAAACTCATCGGCGAGTTGTCCTACCCGGTCTAAGACTCGATCGCGCAGGATATCGCCCATGTACCCCACCACCCCCGATGGCCACTATTTTGTGGTCAAGCAACAGCTGTGGCGTTGCAGCAACCCATCGCTGCCAGCCGCCAAGCGTGAGGCGTTTGTAACCGAACTCATGTCAGCGCGGCGTGCGGTCAAAGAGGCGAAGCGTGCGGAGGATGCACAGGCGTTGAAGTCGGCGAGAGCTCGCGTCAACGACGCCAAAGTCGCGCTGGGTGAACGCGGGCCGGTGTGGTGGGATGACGGCAGCCCGGACTACAACCGTTTCAAGGTGAGCAATACACCGTATGCGCAGTGGTTTGCCCAACTGCCTGAAGAGGAAAAGTCCCCTGACTGAATGTTGAGTGGCCTGATCCGGTACTCCCTGGACATAACTGCGACAACCACCGCAAATCCCTGTGGGAGCTGGCTTGCCAGCGATGAGGTCAGCACATCCAGCATTGATGTAGCAGATATACCGCCATCGCTGGCAAGCCAGCTCCCACAGGGATTGGGGATTGAATCAAGATCGGTGGTTCACTCATACAGGGACCTGCGGCGAAGCTCAGACTCGCAAAAGCTGCCGGGTCATCGCCATTGAGGTTTCCAGCGACTGTCCGGTGCGCTGCAGTTTGTTCAGCAGACTCGCGCCGAGCCAGAGCTGATACAGCGTCTCTGCCAACTTCCGCGCATCGCCCTCGGGCAAGCTTTTGTCATTTTGGCCTTGTTCGATGCATTCGGTGATGCGCGCGACGATGCGTTCGGCGCCGTCGCGCAAGGTCAAGCGCATTGATTCGGACAGGTCGGCGACTTCGGCGCTGAGTTTCACCACCAGGCATTCATCGCCGTGGCCTTCGAGGGTGCAGCGGTTCTGCCAGCCCTGCCAGTAATCCATCAAACGCTCGAACGCAGTCAGCCCAGGCAATGTCAGGCGGCGCTCCATGTCGGCGAGGTAGTCGACGAAGTAATCCTCGAGCAGCGCCTGGCCATACAACTCCTTGGATTTGAAGTAGTGATAGAACGAGCCCTTGGGCACGCCAGCGGTCTGCAGGATCTCGTTGAGGCCGACGCTGGTGAAGCCCTTCTCGGCCATCATCCGGTGGCCGGTGTCGAGTAAGTGTTGGCGGGTGTCGTCAAAGGTCGGCTTCATGGTGCGCAAAATTCCAGACAATAGACCAGTCGTATACTTCTCAAGGCCGGGAGTTTGCCATAACCGACGAGCAAAAACATTTTCTGAAAAAATTACTAGACGACTGGTCTAATTGGAACCTATGCTGCGCCCCGAGACACAAATTCATGCGGTGCCGACGCTGAGCGAATTCCTCGCCCTGTGCCGATGCCTGACCAAACCAAGGGTGCTCTATGAAAATCTTGATGGTTCTGACTTCCCACGATCAACTCGGCAACACCGGCAAGAAAACCGGCTTCTGGCTGGAAGAGTTCGCCGCGCCCTACTACGCCTTCAAGGACGCCGGCGCCGACGTCACGCTGGTATCGCCTGCCGGCGGCCAGCCGCCGCTCGATCCGAAAAGCGATGAGCCAAGCGCGCAGACTGCCGAAACCGATCGCTTCCGCGCTGATCCGGCTGCACAACAGGCACTCGCCACCACTGGCCGTTTGGCTGACGTGAAGGCCGAAGATTTCGACGCCGTGTTCTACCCAGGCGGCCACGGCCCGCTGTGGGATCTGGCCGAAGACAAGGCCTCGATTGCACTGATCGAAGCCTTCGACCGCGCCAACAAACCTCACGGTTTTGTCTGCCACGCACCCGGCGTGTTGCGTCATGTGGTGCGCGCTGACGGCCAGCCGATCGTCAAAGATCGCGACGTCACCGGTTTCACCAACGCCGAAGAAGCTGCTGTTGGTCTGACTGACGTGGTGCCGTTCCTCATCGAAGACGAATTCCAGCGTCTGGGCGGGCGCTATTCGAAAGTCGCCGATTGGCAGGTGCATGTGGTGGCTGACGGTCAACTGGTCACCGGCCAGAACCCGGCCAGCTCCGCCGCCGTTGCCGAAAAGCTGTTGAAGATGCTCGGCTGAATCCCTCGCTCTACCCCGATCAACGCCGCGTGCGTACCGCCCGGCGTTGTTTTTTTGCCCAGTCACTAGTCGACTGGTCTAATCAGATTCCAGGCTTACTCCATGAAAAACGCTTTCTTCACGCCTGCCAAATTGGGCGCACACACCCTGAAAAACCGCATCGTCCTGCCACCTCTCACCCGCCAGCGCAGCACGCAACCGGGCAATGTCGCCAACGAATTGATGGCCGAGTATTACCAGCAGCGCGCCGGTGCCGGTTTGCTGGTCACCGAAGGCACGCAGATCGAACCGCGTGGCCAGGGTTATGCGTGGACGCCGGGCATTCACACGCCGGAGCAGATCGCCGGTTGGCGCAAAGTCACCGAGGCGGTGCACGCGGTGGATGGCGTGATCTTCGCCCAGCTTTGGCACGTCGGTCGGGTCTCGCACACGGCGTTGCAGCCTAATGGTGATGCGCCGGTGTCGGCCTCTGCGGTGGCGACGGACCGCGTCAGCGTGTTCATCGAAACCGCGCTTGGTGTCGGTGAACTGGTGCCACCGTCTGCTCCGCGCGCGCTGAGCACCGATGAAGTGCAGGAACTGATTCAGCTGTACATCCAGGCCGCGCGCAACGCGATGGATGCAGGTTTCGACGGCATCGAACTGCATTGCGCCAACGGTTATCTGGTCAACCAGTTCATCTCCGCTCACAGCAACCTGCGCACCGATCAGTACGGCGGCTCGCTGGATAATCGCTTGCGCTTTTTGCGCGAAGTGGTGGCCGGTGTTGCCGAATGCATCGGCAAGGACAAGGTCGGTGTGCGTTTCGCACCGTTGTTCACTACCACCGATGAAGCGCGGACGTATCTGGGCCTGGTCGAGGAAGATCCGCACAGCACTTACATTGCCGCGATCAAGATTCTCCAAGACGTCGGCATCGCCTACCTGTCGATCGCCGAAGCCGACTGGGACAACGCGCCAGCGATGCCGCAGACCTTTCGCCAGGCCGTGCGCGACACCTTCAGCGGCGCGATCATTTATGCCGGTCGCTACACCGCCAAAACCGGCGCGCAATTGCTTGAGTCGGGGCTGGCCGATCTCGTTGCGTTTGGCCGACCGTTCATGGCCAACCCGGATCTGCCGGCGCGTATTGCCAATGACTGGCCGTTGAATCAGTTGAATCCGGCAACGGTGTATGGCGGTGGTGCCGAGGGTTATATCGATTACCCGACCTACCCCGCCTAAGAACCCAAAACAAGTTCCTGTGGGAGCGAGCCTGCTCGCGAAGGCGGTGGGTCAGTCAGCACTTGTATTGACTGACAGGACGCTTTCGCGAGCAGGCTCGCTCCCACAATAGGATGTCAGTGGCCGCTAAAACCTATACATAACAAACAATCTGTATAACTATTGGAGTTCGAATCGTTCACCGGACTTAGCTCCATGCCCCCTGCCCACCGCTTGCTCCTGATCCTCGGTGACCAGCTGTCTTTCGACCTGGCCTCCCTGCAGCCACTCGATCCCCAGCAAGACCTGCTGCTGATGGTCGAGGTCATGGAGGAAGCGACCCACGTCGCTCATCATCCGCAAAAGATCGCTCTGATCTTCAGCGCCATGCGCCACTTTGCCGAGGCGTTGCGCGATAAAGGCTACCGCGTCCAGTACGTCCGCCTCGACGACCCGGATAACAGCGGCTCCATCCCCGGCGAACTGCAGCGCTGGCAAACCCTCACCGGCGCCGAACAGATTCATATCACCGAATGCGGCGACTGGCGCCTTGAGCAGTCAATCAAAGATTCGGGCTTGCCCGTGCACTGGCATTCAGACCGCCGTTTCCTCTGCTCCCGCGAAGAGTTCTCCCATTGGGCCAGCGGCAAGAAGCAGCTGCGCATGGAGTTTTTCTACCGCGAGATGCGGCGCAAGAGTCGGCTGCTGCTGAACGGGGACGGTACGCCGGTCGGCGGTGCGTGGAATTTCGATGCGGAGAATCGCAAGGCGCTGCCCAAACACGCCAAACCGCCCTACCCGGCACGTTTCGCCAATGACGCAATCACCCAAGAGGTGCTGGCGTTGGTCGGCGAGCGCTTCGCCAGCCATTACGGCACGCTGGACGACTTCAACTACCCGGTGACCCACGCCGACGCAAAGGCCTTGTGGCAATACTTTCTCGACTATGCGCTGGCCGGTTTCGGTGATTACCAGGACGCCATGGCCAGTGATGAACCGTTTCTGTTTCACGCGCGGATCAGTGCCGCGCTGAACATCGGCCTGCTCGATTTGCGTCAGCTGTGCAGCGATGTCGAGGCGGCTTACTGGTCGGGGAGCATCGGCCTCAATGCTGCCGAAGGCTTCATTCGGCAGTTGATCGGCTGGCGCGAATACGTGCGCGGTGTGTACTGGCTGAAGATGCCGGATTACGCCGAGGGCAATGTGTTTGGCAACACGCGCCCGCTGCCGGAGTTCTACTGGACGGGTGAAACGCAGATGAACTGCATGCGCCAGGCCATCGGCCAAAGCCTGCAACATGCCTACGCTCACCACATCCAGCGGCTGATGGTCACTGGTAACTTCGCCTTGCTCGCCGGGATTGCGCCGAAGGAAATCTGTGAATGGTATCTGGCGATCTACATGGACGCCTTCGACTGGGTCGAACTGCCCAACACCCTGGGCATGGTCATGCATGCCGACGGCGGTTATCTCGGCTCCAAGCCTTACTGCGCCAGCGGCCAGTACATCAATCGAATGTCGGATTACTGCGGCGACTGCGCCTACAAGGTCAAGGAAAGCAGCGCGGACGATGCCTGCCCGTTCAATGCGCTGTACTGGCATTTCCTCATGCGCCACGGCGACATCCTGCGCGGCAATCAGCGCATGGCCATGATGTACAAGAACCTTGATCGCATGCCGCTGGCCAAGCAGGACGCGCTGTGGCAACGCGGGCAGATGCTGTTGGCGAAACTGGATAGCGGCGAAGCTTTCTAGTGCGCCTCAGGCCTGCCCGGCCATCCCGTTGCGCCCCGCCGCTTTCGCGCGGTACAGCGCCTGATCGGCGGTCTGGATCAACGCCGGCAGCGAATCCAGCTGAGCGCCCGTCCCTACCGCCATGCCGATACTCACCGTGATCCGAGCAAACGGACTACCCGGGTGGGCAATGTTCGCCTGCTGCAAACGCTCGAGCATCAGTTGCGCCACCACCGTAGCACCGGCGCTGTCGGTGGCCGGCATGATCACCGCCATTTCCTCGCCACCGTAGCGCGCGACCAGATCCGAGGGGCGTCGCACGCAGCCTTCAAGAATCTTGCTGACCGCTTGCAGGCAGGCATCGCCGGCGACGTGGCCCAAGGCATCGTTGAACAATTTGAAGTGGTCGATATCGATCATCAGCAAGGCCAGCGAAGTCCCGTCACGCTGCGCGCGCCGCGCTTCCACCGTCAGGGTCTCATCGAAACAGCGGCGGTTGGCCAGGCCGGTCAGCGCGTCCTTCAGCGCCAGTAATTCCAGCTGCCGATTGGACGCGAGCAATTGCTGCTGGGCATCGCGCAAGGCTTCTTCGGCCTCGGTGCGGCGGCGGATATCAAGGATCAGGAACCAGCCGATCAACCCGGTCAGCCCCAGCAGCCCGATCACCACCACCGCCGAAAGCGCCGCTTCGATGCGCCACGCCGCCAGCGCTTCGTCCTTGCCCAGAGCCACGGTGGTGATCAGCGGCAGCGTTTCGCTTTTGCGGAACGCGTACAGCCGCTCGACACCGTCGAGGCTGGAGGTGTAGGAGGCAGTGCCGACCGAGCGGTCAACGAGGTATTTGGCGTAGATCGGCGATTTGGAGAAGTTGCGGCCCATGTCCTGCTCGCGGAACGGATAGCGGACCAGCAGCGTGCCATCGGTGTACGACAGGCCTATCGCGCCGTCCTGGCCAACGTCGAGTTTGCCGAACACCCGCAGAAAGTTTTCCACCCCCAGCGTCACTGCTACAACGCCAGCGAACTGGCCACCGGCGTCATTGAAGCGCCGACTGATGGTCACCACCCATTCGTGATTGGCACGGCTCTGGATCGGCGGGCCAATGAACGGCTCGCGGCTGCGGTTTTCACGGTGGTGAATGAAATAGGCGCGGTCGCTGCTGTTGGCGCCCTCCGGAATCGGTCGGTTGGAGGACATCAGCCAATGCCCGTTCCGGTCATAGATGATGATGCCGCTGAGCTGTGGCATCAGCGGCTGCTGGCGGTCGATCAGGCTCTGGATGCGCTGAATCTGCGCCGGGCCGTTGCCCTCGGTTTCCAGACGTTCGACCAGTCCGAGCAAGAGCAGCGAGCTTTGCCGGACAATGCCTTCGGTGTAGGTGTTGAGCGCCTGGGTCAGGTTCAGGCCATGCACATCGACCTCGGCCAGCGCACGCTCACGCGAAGACCAGACTTTCCAGATCGTCAGCGAAGTCAGGGAACAGCCGATCACCAGCAGCAGGAGCATTACAAGGCGAGTATCACGCTTCACGTCAGTACCTTAAGGAAGTCCGGGATCCATTCCAGCCATCATTCGAACGTCGGCACTCACGGCGGCCACGTGTTCCGGGGCGCAAGCATACAAGCAGTGTGCAGCGGCTGCAGCAACAGAGTGTGCAGCGCTAAGCGGCAGGTGCGGCGGGTTTGAGGATTTCCACGAGAAAATCGATGAACACGTTGATCCGGCTCGATCCACGGTGGTTGGGCAGGTACAGCGCGTTGATGCAACTGCTGGCACTGCCGGGATTGACCTCGTAGTGCTCAAGCAAGCGCGTCAGGCGCCCGGCGGCGACGTCGTCGCGCACCAGCCAGTCGGCCAGCAGCGCCACCCCGCCACCGCCAATTGCCGCTTCGCGCAGGATGTCGGCGTTGTTGCTTTGCAGGCGGCCCGCAACGTTGAGCTGAATCGGCTCTTCGTCGCCCTGAAAGGTCCAGTGATGATGGCTGCCGCCGTAATCGAAACGCAGGCATTGGTGCTCAAGCAGATCCCGCGGATGTTCGAGCACGCCGCTGCGCGCCAGATAATCCGGGCTGGCGACAATCCAACGCTGAAACTGCCCGACGCGTTTGCTGACGATATCTTCGCTGACCACCGTCGAGCCGAGCCGCACTGAAACGTCGATCTGCTCGCTGAGCAAATCGCTGACCTGATCGCTCAGCGACAGGCTGATCTCCAGCCCGGGATGGCGTTCAAGCAGGCGACTCAGGTGCGGCGCGATCAGCCGGCGGCCAAACTCCACCGGCACGCTGATGCGCAAGCGGCCTTGGGCATCACTGCCACGATCGGCGACCACCGCGTCGGCTTCGTCGATGGCATCGAGAATCGCCACGGCCTTCTCGAAATAGGTTTGACCGGCGACGGTCACGCTGGTGTTGCGCGTGGTGCGATTGAGCAGGCTGGCGCCCAACTCGTTTTCCAGCCCCGCCACTTGCCGTGTCACCGAAGACGTCGAAATCCCAAGCTTGCGCGCCGCCGAGGAATAGCCCCCGCAGCGCACGGTTTCAACAAACATCTTCAAGGCCAGCAACTTGTCCATAAGCGGGATCCGGTGGTGAGGGAACGCCGCTGATTGTGCATCAGTGCTCGCCACACGTCTTGTATCGTCGTGCTTGCCGGGCCTCATCGCGACCTCAGCCATCAGCCTTGCGGCTCAGGAACAACGCCAGCGCCAACGCCGGCAACACCGCTACGGCGACGGCCGAGAGGTTCCAGCCGAAGTGTTCGTACAGCGGGCTGGCGACCAGTGAACCAAGCGCGCCGCCGACGAAGATGCTGGTCATGTACACCGCATTCAGGCGGGCGCGGCTGTGCGGGTCGAGGGCGTAGACCTCGCGCTGGCCGAGGACCATGTTCAACTGCACGGCAAAATCCAGCAGCACCGCACACACCACCAGCCACACGTAACCACTGCCCGGCAGCGCGGCGATCAACAGTGACAGCGGCGCCAGCAGCAACGCCACCAAGGTACCGCGACGACCGTGCCCGGCATCGGCCAGACGCCCGGCAATCGGCGCGGCAATCGCACCCACCGCGCCGACCAGAGCAAAGATCGCCACCTGCGCCTGGCTGAAACCGTGGTGACGCATCAGCTCAATTGGCGCGAGAGTCCAGAACAGGCTGAAACTGGCGAACAGCAAACCCTGATACAGCGAACGCTGGCGCAACACAGGAAAGCGCCGGGCCAGAGCAAACACCGAACCGATCAACGCGACATAGGTGGCTTTGTGCGTCGGCACCCGGCGCGGCAATGCCACAGCGGTAATCAACGCGATCACCGCCATCAGTGCCGCCGCGCTGTAAAACACCCCGCGCCAGCCGAACACTTCAACCAACAGGCTCGACAGCGGCCGCGACAGCAGAATCCCCAACAACAGGCCGCTCATGATGTTGCCGACCACGCGGCCCCGGCTGGCCTCCGGCGCCAGGTGCGCGGCCAGCGGCACGAGAATCTGCACTGCCACCGAAGTCAGGCCGATCAGCAAAGAGAGCAGCAGGAACAGCGACGGCGACTGAGTCAGGCCAGCACACAGCAGCGTCACACTCGCAGCGAGGGTGAAGCCGACCACCAGACGGCGGTTTTCCATGAGGTCGGCCAGCGGCACCAGCAGCAACAAGCCCAGCGCGTAACCGAACTGCGTCAGCGACACGATCAGGCTGGCATTGGCGCTGGACAGGCCGATCTGCGGCGCGATCAGTTCGACGATGGGTTGTGCGTAATACAGGTTGGCGACGACCGCGCCGCAGCAAAATGCCAGAAACGCGACCATCAGGCCGGAGAGTGAAGCAGGCTGTTCGGCCGGGGCCGCAACGGCAGGGTTGCCCGTAAGCATGGTGACACCTCGTTGAGTTCGGGAAAGAAAGTTGTGCCAAGGCTACGGTCAGCCGGCGGGGGCGAGAATCCGTGCCACTGACAACGCACTGATGCGTGGCGCGCAACGTTGCTTGTGGCGCAACGCGCTGTTGCGCGGGCCGGTGATTCTCCGCTGCAAGGGTCTTCTCTACGCTTTGGCCCTGGCGCTGACGTCCGCATCGGCGCCCTTCCCGGCTGCTACAAGGAGCGTTTCTATGACCCGCACTGCACTCGTCCTGCCACTGTCCGCCGCGTTTTTCTGCCGACCATGAACAGCCATTTGCTCAAATCCAGAACCCTGTGGATCAGCGTCGGCGTGCTCGCGGTGCTCGGCCTGATCGTCGCCGTCGCGCTGATGTGGCGCCCGGCGATCGCACCAATCAAACGGCCGACGTCATTCGATACTGCGCAGTTGCAACGCGGCGCACGGGTGGTCGAGGCCGGTGACTGCGCGGTCTGCCACACCCGCCCCGGCGGCGAATACCTGGCCGGCGGGCTGCCGCTGGTGACGCCGTTCGGCACGCTGTACAGCACCAACATCACTCCAGATGCGCAGACCGGGATCGGCGAGTGGTCATTGCCGACCTTCGAGCGGGCGATGCGCGAAGGCATTGCCCGCGACGGCCACTTTCTCTACCCGGCCTTTCCTTACGTGCACTACCGGCGCATGAGCTCCGAAGACATCGCCGACGCCTATGCCTACTTGATGAGCGGCCCCGCCGTACACGCCCCGGCGCGGCAGAACCAAATGAATTTCCCGATGAACATCCGCCCGCTGGTGTCGTTCTGGAACCTGCTGTTTCTGCATGGCGAGCCGCTCACGCCGCTGGCCGAACACAGCGCGGCATGGAATCGCGGACGCTATCTGGTCGACGGCCCGGGCCACTGCGCCGGCTGCCATTCACCGCTGAACCTGATCGGCGCGGAGAAATCCTCGGAGTATCTGCAGGGCGGCAGCGTTGATGGCTGGGAAGCGCCGGCACTGGTCGGCCTCCAGCAACGCGCCAATCCATGGAATCGCGAGCAATTGGTCGGCTACCTGCGCGCTGACGTGGTCGATGGTCACGGCACACCCGCCGGCCCGATGCGTCCGGTCAGCCTGAGTCTGGCGCGCTTGCCGGCCAGTGAAGCCGAAGCGATTGCCGACTACCTGCTGAGCCTGCAAAGCCCGCACGCGGTGACCGAAATCACCCCGAAAAAGCCGCCGAGCAGTCCAGCGGATCACAGCACCGGCGCCCTGCTCTTCAGCAGCGCCTGCGCCGGATGTCACGCACCCGCCGCGCCGATGCGTGAAATCGACGGCCGCCCAGGCCTGGAAAGCACCTCGGCGCTACAAGCGGCCAGCCCGCGCAACTTTCTCAAGACCGTGCTCGAAGGCGTGCCCGCCATTCCCGGCGCGCCCGGCCCGGTGATGCCGCCGTTCGCCGCCAGCCTCGATAACGCCCAGCTCGGCGCACTGGCGGCGTATTTGCGCGAGCAAGCCAGACCCGAGCAGCCATGGACCGACCTTTCTTCCACTATTGAAGCGTTACGTCAGGAGACGAAATGAGCCAGATCACTCTCACCGTCAATGGAGCCGCCCAAGCGCTGGAGCTGGAGCCGGACATGCCGCTGCTGTATGCGCTGCGCAATCACTTGAACCTCAACGGCGCCAAGTACGGCTGCGGCCTGGGCCAGTGCGGCGCGTGCACGGTGATCGTCGACGACCAGCCGGTGTTCGCCTGCCTCACACCCTGCGCAGGCCTTGAGGGGAAAAAGATCCGCACCGTGGAGAGCCTCGGCAGCGCAGAAAAACCCGGCCCGTTGCAAACGGCATTCATCGACAAGCAAGCGGCGCAATGCGGTTACTGCATCGCCGGCATGCTGATGCGCGCGCAGGCGTTGCTCGAACGTGATCCGCACCCGGACGAACAAACCATTCGTGAGCACATGGCCGGCAATCTGTGCCGTTGCGGCACGCACTTGCGCATCATCGAGGCGATCAAACAGGTGGCCGGGCACAACGGGAGCCGGACATGAGCGACGCTAACGGCTTGAACCCCAGCCGCCGGGCCTTCCTGCGCGGCGGCGCGTTGCTCATGGCTTTTACCCTGATGCCAATGGCGCGGCGGGCCTTGGCCGACACCGAAGTCGACACCCTCGGCACCGTAGTGCTGGCCCCCGATCTGCCCGGCAGCCTGCGCACCAACCCTTACCTGGACGCGTGGATTCGCATCGGTGCCGACGGCATCACCGTGTACACCGGCAAAGTCGAACTGGGCACTGGAGTGAAAACCGCGTTACTGCAAATCGCCGCCGAGCGTTTGCAGGTGCCGGCCAGCGCAATCAACTTGCTCACCGCCGACACCGCGCTGACGCCCAACGAAGGCTACACCGCCGGCAGCCACAGCATTTTCGACAGCGGCACCGCGCTGTACAACGCTGCCGCGCAGGTGCGGGAAATGCTCGTCGATGCCGCTGCGCGCAGTTGGCAAGTCGATGCTGCACAACTGAGCACTCGCGACGGCATAATCCAAGGCCCCAGCGGGCAACGCATGGCTTATGCCGAAGCAGTCAAGCATGTCGATGTGCACCAATACGCCAAGACACAATCACCGGCGATGGCAGCGGCCGACTTCAAACTGATCGGGCACAACCTGCCGCGTCTGGACATCCCGGCCAAGGTCAGCGGCGGCGCGGCATTCGTCCAGGACATGCGGCTGCCGGGCATGCTGCATGCGCGGGTGATTCGCCCGCCGCGTCCCGGCTGCACGCTTCAGGCGTTCGATGCCGCGTCCATAGAGGCGTTGAACGGCGTGGTCAAAGTGATTCGCGACGGCAACTATCTGGCCGTGGTCGCCGGTGATGAGTGGCAAGCGATCAAGGCCATGCGCGCCGGCATGGAAAGTGCCAAGTGGAGTGGTGGCGAGGCGATTCCCGAATCCGCCGGGATTCACGATTTGCTCAAGCAGCTGCCCTCCAAGCGCTATCCGATCAGCAATAACGGCAATCACGGCGGCGTGACCGAAACGCGCTTCAAAGCGCGGGTCACCAAGCAGTATTTGATGCACGGCTCGATCGGCCCGTCCTGTGCGGTGGCCTGGTTTAACGATGGCGTGCTCACGGTGTGGACCCACACCCAGGGCGTCTATCCACTGCGCGCCGGTATCGCCGAAATGCTGCGTCTGCCGCCGGAGCGTGTGCGCTGCATTCATACCGAAGGCTCGGGCTGTTATGGCCACAACGGCGCCGATGATGCCGCCGCCGATGCCGCGCTGATCGCGATGCGCCTGCCGGGCACGCCGGTGCGCGTGCAATGGATGCGCGAGCAGGAAAACCTTTGGGAGCCGTACAGTTCGGCGATGGTCACCGAAGTCGATGCCAGCCTCAGCCACGGCCGTTTGCAGGACTGGAACTACGAGCTGTGGACCACGCCGCACAACGAACGCATCGTCAATGCCGGTCGCCTGCTGCCGGCACGCCTGTTGGCGAAACCCTTCGCCTCGGCGCCGTCGGTACCGATTGCCCAGCCCGAAGGTGACGGTGATCGCAACGCGGTGCCGCTGTATGAACTGGGCGCGACGCGGATCAACATGAATTTCGTCACCACCATGCCGTTCCGCACTTCGGCCATGCGCTCGCTGGGTGCGCACATCAACATCTTCGCCATCGAGGCGGGTATTGATGAGTTGGCGGTCAAGGCCGGGCTCGATCCGGTGGCATTGCGTCTGGCGCATCTGCGCGACCCGCGTGCCCGGGCTGTGATTGAGCGCGTGCGTGACGAAATCGGCTGGCCCCACAAGAGCAACGAGCCCGGCGCGGGGATCGGTTTCGCCTTCGCCCGCTACAAGAACATCATGGGTTACTGCGCCCTCGCGGTGAAACTGCGGGTGCATCCGCAGACCGGCGAAATTCGCGTCGATCATGTGGTGACGGCGGTCGACGTCGGCCAGATCGTCAGCCCCGATGGCCTGCGCAATCAGGTCGAGGGCGGCATTGTCCAGTCGACAAGCTGGACGCTCTACGAAAAAGTCGCCTACGACGCCGGCGGCATTCGCAGCTACGACTGGAGCGGTTATCCGATTCTGCGTTTCACCCAATTGCCGAAAAAAGTCGATGTGCATTTGCTTGATCAACCGGGCGAACCCTTCCTCGGTGCTGCCGAAATCGTCCAAGGGCCAATGGCTGCTGCCCTCGGCAACGCGGTCAGCAATGCCACCGGCCGGCGCTGGCTGAACCTGCCGCTGACCCGCTCGACCCAACCCTCCTGAACCACGCCCGCGCTCGTCATGGATGAGCGCGGGTGCCGTTGCGTTGCGCGCAAAACTGCGTAGCGCCGGCCACGGATTATCAGCCCCGCCGCCCCCGGTTAAGTTACCTGCACAGCGCGCGGCACTTGGCTGCCGCGCTTGAACCCTAGTCATCGACATCCGGAGCTACCCATGACCCGTCGCCTGTTCCAACCGATCGCCCTTGGCCCTTACACCCTTGCCCACCGCGTAGCGATGGCGCCCCTGACGCGCTCGCGCGCTGGCCAGCCGGGCGACGTGCCGACTGCAATGAACGCCGAGTACTACCGCCAACGCGCCAGTGCTGCGCTGATCATCACCGAGGCCACGCAGATCTCCCAACAGGGCCAGGGCTATGCGTGGACGCCGGGGATCTACACCGATGCGCAAGTCCAGGCGTGGCGCGAAGTCAGCACGGCGGTGCACGCAGCGAACGGTCTGATCTTCATGCAGTTGTGGCACGTCGGCCGGGTTTCCCACCCGAGTTTCCAGCCTGACGCCGGTTTGCCGGTGGCGCCAAGTGCCCTGCCAGTGCCGGGCAAGACCTTTATCGTCGATGAACAAGGCAACGGCGTGTGGGGTGATGTGCCGGTACCGCGCGCCCTCGAAACTGCGGAAATCGCCGACATCGTCGAAGACTACCGCCGCGCTGCGCGTAACGCGTTGAACGCCGGCATGGACGGCGTGGAGATCCATGCCGGCAACGGTTATCTGCTCGACCAGTTCCTCAACAGCAACAGCAACCAGCGCGACGACGCCTACGGCGGTAGCGTGGAAAACCGTGCGCGGTTTCTGCTCGAAGTGGTCGCCGCCGTCGCTGATGAAGTCGGTGCCGAGCGCGTCGGCGTGCGTCTGACGCCAATGGGCCGCTTCATGGGCATGGGCGATGACACGCCCGAAGCGACCTTCGGTTATCTGGTCGAAGCGCTCAACCAGTGGAATCTGGCCTACCTGCACCTGGTCGAGCCGGCCATGGTCGGCACGGTCAAGGACGAAAACTTTGATCCGCGCTGGGACGCGATCATTGCCCAGTTGCGCCAGACCTGGAACGGCGTGCTGATCCTCGCTGGCGGTTACGACGCCGAGTCCGCCGAACAGGCGTTGAACGCCGATCGCGCCGACATCATCGCCTTTGGCCGGCCATTCCTGGCCAACCCGGATCTGCCGCGTCGGCTGCACGATGGGCTTGAGCTGAACACACCGGATCCGAGCAGTTTTTTCGGCGGTGATCAGCGTGGTTACGTCGATTATCCGTTTCACGCTTGAGTTTCTGAGGCGAAGTGCTGGCGTTCGGCTTTGGTATCGCGCCGGATTCACCCCTCACCCCAGCCCTCTCCCCAGGGAGAGGGAGCTGATCTATGGAGCATTCAGAACCGGAGTTCGACCCGATATCAGCGCCTGGCGTAAATCGCCCAAACAACTCGGTCAGTCCCCTCTGGGAGAGGGTTAGGGTGAGGGCGCCTCGATGACTGGCAACGATGCCGTCATCGAAGCGTGACACACCGCCAGAATCTCATCGGCCAGCGCCGAGTCATCCGGACAGGCCCGCGACAGCATGATCGCCCCGACCGCGCGGGCCAGCAGATCGATCATCCGGGTTCGGCCCTCACCTTGCGGTGCATCCGCTGCCGTCGGGTATTTCTCGCCGAGCGTCCGTAACGTGCGCTCGATGCCTTCAGCGAACGCCGCTTTTACGTCCCCGGACTGTCGCGCCGCATCGCCGCACAGCGCCGCCATAGTGCAACCGGTGGAACGGCCGTCGCGATGGTCGCGGGACACGTACACGTCGATGAAATCCTGCACGCTCATGCTTTCGGCGGCGGCCGTGGACTGCGCCAGGCTATTGGCCGAGGCTTCGGCCATCAGGTCGGCCTTGGAGCCGAAGTGTTTGTAGAAACCGCCGTGAGTAAAACCGGCGGCCGCCATCAGGTCAGCCACGCCGACCCCGTCATAACCGCGTTCGCGGAACATCACTGATGCCGTTTCGACAATGTGCTCGCGATTGGCCTGAGCCTGAGCTTTGGATACGCGCATGTTGAATCCTCCAGCGCTGAAAAATCATGGCTCGATGATACATAGATGTTAGCCATAATCAAAACCGTTGACAGTTTAGATTTGGATCATCATCCTAAAAGCCCGCAATCAGTCTTCACCTGAAAAAGAGCCAACACCATGACTACTCGCCCTACTGTTCTGATCACTGGCGCCTCCACCGGCATAGGCGCCGTCTACGCCGCACGTTTCGCCCAGCGCGGGCACGATCTGCTGCTGGTCGCCCGTGACCAGTCGCGCCTGGACACCCTTGCTGCCGGTTTGCGCGCTGAACACAACGTCCATGTCGAAGTGCTACAGGCCGACCTGACGCAACTGAGCGATCTGCAAACCGTCGAGGCGCGTCTGCGTGACGACGCGCGCATCGGCATTCTCGTCAACAATGCCGGCGCAGCGCAGTCCGGCACCTTCATCGAGCAGAGCACCGACAGCGTGGCGCAACTGGTCGCGCTTAACACCACCGCGTTGGTGCGGCTGGCTAGCGCCATCGCCCCGCGCTTGGCCAAGGCCGGCGACGGCGCGATCATCAACATCGGCTCGGTGGTGGGCCTGGCGCCGGAGTTCGGCATGTCGGTGTATGGCGCGACCAAGGCGTTCGTGCTGTTCCTCTCTCAAGGCCTGAGCCTGGAACTGTCGCCACAAGGCGTGTATGTGCAAGCGGTCCTGCCCGCCGCCACCCGCACGGAAATCTGGGACCGCGCCGGTATCGACATCAACACCCTCACCGACATCATGGAAGTCGGCGACATGGTCGATGCAGCGCTGGTCGGCTTCGACCGTCGCGAAGTCGTGACCATCCCGCCGCTGCACGAGGGCGAGCGCTGGGATGCCCTGCAAACCGCGCGGCAGGGCCTGTTGGGGCAGATCCGCCAAGCGGCCGTGGCGCCACGTTATCTGCCTCAAGCCTGACTTCAACCGGACCCGCCGCCAGTGCGGCGGGTTTCTACCGACAAGAGCATCCGCAATGAAGGCATTTTTCATCGAGCGCTACGGCAAGCAGAACGGCCGGATTGGCGACCTGCCCGAACCGCTGGTTGGCGCTCACGACGTGCTGATCGAAGTGCGCGCCAGCAGCGTCAACCCGCTGGATCTGAAGATTCGCAGCGGCGAATTCAAGATGATCCTGCCCTATCAAATGCCTTTGATATTGGGCAACGATGTCGCCGGTGTGGTGCTCAGCACCGGTGCGGCGGTCAAGCGTTTCAAGCCGGGCGATGAGGTTTATGCGCGTGCGCCTGATAACAGGATTGGCACGTTTGCCGAACGCATCGCTGTCGATGAAACAGCGGTCGCGTTGAAACCCGCCAATCTCGCCATGACCGAGGCGGCTTGCATGCCGCTGGTGGCGTTGACGGCGTGGCAGGCATTGGTCGAAGTCGCCAACGTGCAAAAAGGCCAGAAGGTGCTGATTCACGCCGGCTCCGGTGGCGTTGGCACGGTCGCCATTCAACTGGCTAAACACCTCGGCGCTTTTGTTGCGACTACGACCAGCACGGCGAATGTCGCGTGGGTCAAAGCGCTGGGCGCCGATGTGGTGATTGATTACAAACAGCAGGATTTCGCTATTGAGCTGCGCGACTACGACGTGGTGCTCAACAGCCTCGGCGGCGATGTGCTGGAAAAATCGTTGAGGGTGTTGAAACCGGGCGGGCAACTGATTTCCCTGTCAGGGCCGCCGACTGCGCAGTTCGCTCAGGAGCAGGGTTTGTCGTGGCTGCTCGGGGTGGTGATGCGCCTGCTCAGCAGTGGTATTCGCCGTAAAGCACGCAAACACGGGGTGGGTTATTCGTTTCTGTTCATGCGTGCCGACGGCATCCAGTTGCAGAAAATCACTGCGTTGATTGAGGCCGGGGTGATCAAACCGGTGATCGATCGCACTTTTCCGTTCGATCAGATAGCTGACGCCTTGCACTACGTAGAAAAAGGCCGGGCCAAGGGCAAGGTTGCCATCGCGGCCAACCTCAAAAGCCCCTCACCCTAGCCCTCTCCCAGAGGGAGAGGGAACTGACCGAGCTGAATGCGCGAGTAACGCCGACCTGAAATACCGAGGCGAACACAGGTCTCAAAAAGCCCACAAATCGGCTCCCTCTCCCAGAGGGAGAGAGGACTGACCGAGCTGAATGCGCGAGTAACGCCGACCTGAAATACCGAGGCGAACACAGGTCTCAAAAAGCCCACAAATCGGCTCCCTCTCCCAGAGGGAGAGAGGACTGACCGAGTTGAATGCGCGAGTTACACCGACCTGAGATACCGAGGCGATCACAGGTCTCAAAAAGCCCACAAATCAGCTCCCTCTCCCAGAGGGAGAGAGGACTGACCGAGTTGAATGCGCGAGTTACACCGACCTGAGATACCGAGGCGAACACAGGTCTCAAAAAGCCCACAAATCAGCTCCCTCTCCTCGGGGAGAGGGCTGGGCGGGCGGCGTTCCGATGAGGGGTGAATCCAGCGCGGTGTCCAAGCATGTGCATTGCAATACCACGCTCAATCCGCCTTTCCTGCTGAAACCTCGAGAAACCCCTCTCAACTTGCGTTTTGCTCAACCTGCACCACGCTTGATTCACAGAAGTGCACGTTTTCATGGCAAAACTGCGGTTAACTGAATGGTTAGTTACCGCTATAATCCCGCGCTTCATTCAAACGGGACTTTCAATGTGAACCACAGTCAACGCGTCTCAGGCGTTTCAACGTTCATTCTGGTCGGCCTTGGCGTGATCATCGCCCTGCTCGGTCTGGCGCTCGCGGCCGGCGGTGTGAAGCTGGTCAGCCTGGGCGGTTCCTGGTACTTCCTGGTCGGCGGTCTGGCGATGACCGTTTCCGGCGTGCTGATCGCACTGAAGAAAACCGCAGGCGCCTGGTTGTTCGCCGCGTTTCTCGTGGCCACCGCGATCTGGGCCGTGGCTGACGCCGGGCTGGTGTTCTGGCCGGTGTTCTCGCGGCTGTTCATGTTCAGCGCCATCGGCATGGTCGTCGCGCTGGTCTACCCGCTGCTGGCGCGCGCCAATGGCCGGGCTGCCGGTCGTGGTGCGTATGCCGTGGCCGCTGTGCTGGCGGTCGGTGTGGCCGTTGCGGCGGGCAACATGTTTGTCGCTCACCCTACGGTTGCCGCCACTGGCACTGGCCCGGGCCTGACTCCGGTCGAGCCGGCCAAGGCGCAGAAAGACTGGGCGCACTACGGCAACACCGAAGGTGGCAGCCGCTTCGCCGCGCTCGACCAGATCAACCGCAACAACGTCGACAAGTTGAAAGTCGCGTGGACCTACCACACCGGGGACGTCGCCGAGAGCGATGGCAACGGCGCCGAAGACCAGCTCACCCCGCTGCAGGTCGGCAACAAAGTATTCATCTGCACCCCGCACAACAACCTGATCGCCCTCGATGCCGACACCGGTAAAGAGCTTTGGAAGAACGCGATCAACGCGCAATCGAAAGTCTGGCAGCGCTGCCGTGGCATGGCCTATTTCGACGCCACCGCGACCATCGCTCAGCCGAGCAACTCTTCGATCATCGAAGCCAAACCGGCGCCGGCTGCCAACTGCCAGCGTCGTCTGCTGACCAATACCATCGATGCTCGCCTGATCGCGGTCGACGCTGACACTGGCGAGTTCTGCCAGGGTTTCGGCAACAACGGCCAGGTCGATCTGAAGGCCGGTCTGGGTGATGTTCCGGACAGCTACTATCAGTTGTCGTCCGCGCCATTGATGGCTGGCACCACCGTAGTGGTTGGCGGTCGTGTTGCCGACAACGTGCAGAGCGACATGCCCGGCGGTGTGATTCGCGGTTTTGACGTGATCACCGGCGCCATGCGCTGGGCGTTCGACCCGGGCAACCCGCAGGATCGCAACGCGCCGGCCGACGGCAAAACCTACGTGCGCAGCACACCGAACAGCTGGGCACCGATGTCCTACGACGCGGCGACCAACACGGTGTTCCTGCCGATGGGCAGCTCGTCCACCGACATCTATGGTGTCGAGCGCAGCGAACTGGACCACAAGTACGGCGCCTCGATCCTCGCGCTGGACGCCAGCACCGGTGAAGAACGCTGGGTGTTCCAGACCGTGCACAACGATCTGTGGGACTTCGACCTGCCGATGCAGCCGAGCCTGATCGACTTCGACAAGGACGGCCAAAGCGTTCCGGCGCTGGTCATCGGTACCAAGGCCGGGCAAATCTATGTGCTCGACCGCGCCACCGGCAAGCCGCTGACCGAAGTCAAGGAAGTACCGGTGAAAGCCGCGAACATCCCCAACGAGCCGTACTCGCCAACTCAGCCGAAATCCGTGGGCATGCCGCAGATCGGCGCGCAGCACCTGACCGAATCGGACATGTGGGGCGCCACGCCGTACGACCAGTTGCTCTGCCGTATCGACTTCAAGAGCATGCGCTACGACGGCCTGTACACAGCGCCGGGTACCGACAAATCGCTGAGCTTCCCGGGTTCGCTGGGTGGCATGAACTGGGGCAGCATCTCCACTGACCCGGTGCACGGTTTCATCTTCGTCAACGACATGCGCCTGGGTCTGTGGATCCAGATGATCCCGTCGCAGAACAAAGGCCAGGCCGCTGGCGGTGGTGAAGCGCTGAACACCGGCATGGGCGCTGTTCCGCTCAAAGGCACGCCGTACGCGGTGAACAAGAACCGCTTCCTGTCGGTGGCCGGCATTCCGTGCCAGGCGCCGCCGTTCGGCACTTTGACCGCGATCGACATGAAGACCCAGAAAGTCGCGTGGCAAGTTCCGGTCGGCACCGTTGAAGACACTGGCCCTCTGGGCATTCGCATGCACTTGCCGATCAAGATCGGTCTCCCCACCCTCGGCGGCACCCTGTCGACCCAGGGCGGCCTGATCTTCATTGCCGGCACCCAGGACTTCTACCTGCGCGCCTTCAACAGCGGCAACGGCGAAGAAGTCTGGAAAGCCCGTCTGCCGGTCGGCAGTCAGGGCGGCCCGATGACGTACGTTTCGCCGAAGACCGGCAAGCAGTACATCGTCGTCACCGCTGGCGGCGCACGCCAGTCGACCGATCGTGGCGATTACGTGATGGCTTACGCCCTGCCGTAACTCATTGCCGCACAACCAACCTCCTCCAAGCGCGCGGTGCCCCAAAGCACCGCGTCGCCGTTTTATTGCGTTAAAGATTTCAGCAGGAAGGATTCACATGTCATCGGCTGTTCGCTTTTCTCGTACCAAGCTTTCCACTGGCCTGTTGCTGGGCCTGAGCTGCGCTACTGCCCTACCCGCGCTGGCCGCCAGCGATTCCGGTCTGCTGACCCGCAGCACCCTGACCGGTGACTGGGGCGGCTTGCGTCATCAACTCGATGAAGACGGCATCAAGTTCACTGGCGATTACAGCGGCGAAACCGCTTACAACGCCGACGGCGGCCTGCACCGTTCGGCGCGCTACTCGCAGAACATCAAGCTCGGCGTGCAGTTTGATCTGAGCAAACTCTACGGCGTCGACAACGCCGGCAAAGTGCAACTGACCATCAACGACCGGCGCGGCAACAGCGCGTCGGAAGATCTGGTCGGCAACCGCTTGCCGATTCAGGAAAACTACGGCGGCCTGTACACGCGCCTGACTGAACTGAGTTACGAGCGCAGCCTGTTCACCCCGGCGCTGAATGTGAAGCTCGGTTACATGGCCATGGGTAACGACCTCGGCGGCCTCGACAGCGGCATTCTGTGCAACTTCATGAACGCCGGTTTCTGCGGTCACCCGCTGAACATGTCCGGCGGCAGCGGCTGGACCAACTACCCCAACGCGCGTCTGGGCGTGCGGGTCAAATACGACCTGTCGCCGTCCTGGCAACTGCGTGTGGCGGCGTTCAACGTCGACCCCGAGAGCAACGGCAATTCCAGCCGCGCCTGGCATCTGGGGCCGAAGCACACCACCGGCACCGTCGTGCCGATCGAGTTGGTGTACAAGCACGCCGGCGAGCTACCGGGTGAATACAAGCTCGGCTATTACTACGACAGCTCTGACGTCAAACGCATTGGCAGCGACGATGAAGTCTCCGGTCGCGGTGGGCATTATCTGCTGATCGATCAGGCGGTTTGGCGCTCGTCGACTTCCGAGGGCCGCAGCCTGCATGCCTTCGGTCAATACTCGGCGGCCAGCGAAGCGGCCTCGCCGTTCAGCAAGTGGTACGGCACCGGCGTGGTTTTGTACAAACCGTTCGAAGGCCGCCCGCGAGACACCGTGGCCCTGGGCTATGGCCGCGCCGTGCCGAACCCGCGCAGCCGCGATTTGCAACAGGATGCCGCGCTGGCCAATGGTGCTGCGTTTCCGAACCTCGATAGCGCCGAGCAGTTGATCGAGTTGGGCTACGGCTACCAGGCCACCCCATGGCTGACGCTGCGCCCGAACCTGCAATACATCATCGAACCGGGCGCGTTTTCCGGGCAGGACATCGACAATGCGTTGGTGGTGGGTTTGCAGGTGAAGGCTGCGCTATAAGCCTTGTAATGGATGTCCTGGCGTCATCGCTGGCAAGCCAGCTCCCACAGGGTTTGACGGCGGACACAAGATCCCGGCAACACCCAAAACTCTTGTGGGAGCTGGCTTGCCAGCGATAGCGGTGGGTCAGGCAATACAGCTCCAACAAGGCTCGGAGTTGCACCTCCCCCACCTGTCGAAATTAATTCCAGCCCATCGGTGAATTATTTCGTGTCCGCATGTATCTGAGCCAGAAGAGCCGGCGCCATCATGGAGATGGCATCGCAGCGGTAATCTGGATCAGCGAGCGGGAACAGCGCAATGAAATCACGCAAGAACACCGTCAAACCGATCGGTTTGAAAGACATCACCATTGTCGACGACGCCAAGATGCGCAAGGCGATCACCGCCGCCGCACTGGGCAACGCCATGGAATGGTTCGACTTTGGCGTCTACGGCTTTGTCGCCTATGTGCTCGGCAAGGTCTTCTTCCCCGGCGCCGATCCCGGCGTGCAAATGATCGCCGCGCTGGCGACCTTCTCCGTGCCCTTCCTCATCCGTCCGCTTGGCGGTTTGTTCTTCGGTGCGCTCGGAGATAAATACGGACGGCAGAAAGTCCTCGCCGCGACCATCGTCATCATGTCCCTGAGCACTTTTGCCATCGGCCTGATTCCGTCCTATGCCTCGATCGGCATCTGGGCGCCGATCCTGCTGTTGCTGGCGAAAATGGCCCAAGGCTTCTCGGTCGGTGGCGAATACACCGGCGCCTCGATCTTCGTCGCTGAATACGCGCCGGACCGCAAACGCGGCTTCCTCGGCAGCTGGCTGGATTTCGGCTCGATCGCCGGTTTCGTCTTCGGTGCCGGCGTGGTGGTGCTGATTTCAACCATCCTCGGTGAACAGCGCTTCGAAGAATGGGGCTGGCGGATTCCGTTCTTCCTCGCCCTGCCGCTGGGCATGATCGGCCTGTATCTGCGTCACGCCTTGGAAGAGACCCCGGCATTCCAGCAGCACGTGGAAAAACTCGAACAAGGCGACCGCGAAGGCCTCGCCGGTGGCCCGAAAGTGTCGTTCAAGGAAGTCGCAACCAAACACTGGCGCAGCCTGATGACCTGCATCGGCGTAGTGGCGGCTACTAACGTCACCTATTACATGCTGCTCACCTACATGCCGAGTTACCTGACGCACAACCTGCACTACAGCGAAAACCACGGCGTGCTGATCATCATCGCGATCATGGTCGGCATGCTCTTCGTGCAGCCGCTGATCGGTTTCATCAGCGACAAGATCGGCCGCAAGCCCTTCATCGTCGTCGGCAGCATTGGCCTGTTCATCTTCGCCATTCCGGCATTCATGCTGATCAACAGCGGCAGCATCGGCCTGATCTTCTCCGGCCTGCTGATCCTTGCGGTGCTGCTCAATTTCTTTATCGGTGTGATGGCCTCGACCCTGCCGGCGATGTTCCCCACGCACATCCGCTACAGCGCGCTGGCCAGTGCCTTCAACGTTTCGGTGCTGATCGCCGGTTTGACCCCGACTGCCGTGGCCTGGCTGGTGGAAAGCACCAACGATCTGTACATGCCTGCGTATTACCTGATGGTCATCGCCGTGGTCGGTCTGGTCACTGGCGTGACCATGAAGGAAACCGCCAACAAGCCCCTGCGCGGCGCGGCCCCGGCGGCTTCCGACCTGGAAGAGGCCAAGGAGTTGTTGCAAGAACACCACGACAACATCGAGCAGAAAATCGAAGACATTGATGCCGAGATCGCCGAGTTGGAGGCCAAGCGCAAAGTGCTGGTCCAGCAGCATCCGCGCATCAATGAATGATCCGCTAGACGCAGAAAAAATCGGCGGGGCCGTCACCCCGCCGATTACTCGAAGCGCGGCTTGGTGTTAAATAGGCGCCAGTCTTGACCTTGTCGCTTAAAGCCGTGCCACGAGAACCGCTATGAATACCCCTGCCCCAAACAACCACGCTCAACAGGTGACCCCATGATCGAAGTCACCGAAGTCTCCATTGCCCAGCTGCGCGCCGCCCTTGAATCCGGCCAGACCACTGCCGTGGAGCTGGTGCAGGCCTATCTGGCACGCATCGATGCCTACGACGGCGCCGACACCCCGACGGCACTCAACGCCGTCGTCGTGCGCAACCCTGAAGCGCTGAACGAAGCCCGCGCCTCCGATGCCCGCCGCGCCAAAGGTGAAACCCTCGGCCCGCTCGATGGCATCCCCTACACCGCCAAAGACAGTTATCTGGTCAAGGGCCTGACCGCCGCTTCCGGCAGTCCGGCATTTGCCGATCTGGTCGCCCATCGCGACGCCTTCACCATCGAACGCCTGCGCGCTGCCGGGGCGATCTGCCTGGGCAAGACCAACATGCCGCCGATGGCCAATGGCGGCATGCAACGCGGCGTCTATGGCCGCGCCGAAAGCCCGTACAACGCCGCTTACCTCACCGCCCCGTTCGCCTCCGGCTCGTCCAACGGTGCCGGCACCGCCACCGCTGCGAGTTTCGCTGCGTTCGGCCTGGCCGAGGAAACCTGGTCGAGCGGCCGTGGCCCTGCGTCGAACAACGGCCTGTGCGCCTACACCCCGTCGCGCGGGGTGATTTCGGTGCGCGGCAACTGGCCGTTGACCCCGACCATGGACGTCGTCGTGCCGTTCGCGCGGACCATGGCCGACCTGCTCGAAGTGCTCGACGTGGTCGTCGCCGAAGACCCGGACACCCGTGGCGACCTCTGGCGCTTGCAACCGTGGGTGCCGATCCCGCGCGTCAGCGAAGTGCGCCCGGCTGCGTACAGTGAACTGGCCGCCGATGCCAAAGCCCTGGCCGGCAAACGCTTCGCCATCCCGCGCATGTACATCAACGCCGACCCCGACGCCGGCACCAGCGAAGCCCCCGGCATCGGCGGCCCGACCGGCCAGCGCATCAACACCCGCGCGTCCGTGATTGATTTGTGGAAGCAGGCGCGCCAAGCCCTTGAGGCCGCTGGCGCCGAAGTCGTCGAAACCGACTTTCCGCTAGTCTCCAACTGCGAAGGCGACCGCCCTGGCGCGCCAACCGTGTTCACCCGCGGGCTGGTGTCGAAAGAGTTTCTCCATCATGAATTGTGGGATCTGACTGCGTGGGCGTTCGACGACTTCCTGCAGGCCAACGGTGACCCGAAGCTTAATCGTCTGGTAGATGTCGACGGGCCGAAGATCTTCCCGCACGACCCCGGCACCCTGCCCAACCGCGAGGGCGATCTGGCCGCCGGCATGGACGAATACGTGCGCATGGCCGAGCGCGGCATCACGCCGTGGAATGAAATCCCTACCGTGCCCGATGGCTTGCGCGCTCTGGAGCGAACCCGACGCATCGACCTCGAAGACTGGATGGACCGCCTCGGTCTCGACGCCGTGCTGTTCCCCACCGTCGCCGACGTCGGCCCGGCGGACGCCGATGTCAATCCTGAGTCGGCCGACATCGCCTGGAGCAACGGCGTCTGGGTGGCCAACGGCAACCTCGCGATCCGCCACCTCGGCGTCCCGACCGTCACCGTGCCCATGGGTGTGATGGCCGACATCGGCATGCCCGTCGGCCTGACCTTCGCCGGTCGCGCGTACGACGACTCGAACCTGCTGCGCTTCGCCGCCGCTTTCGAATCCACCGGCAGCAAACGCCAGATCCCACCGCGCACACCGCCGCTGGCTTAATGCACTGTGTCAGCTCCCACAAACCCTGTGGGAGCTGGCTTGCCAGCGATGGCGGCCCGACAGACGCCACATTTCCACCTGACTACCCCGACTCAAACTGTGGGAGCGAGCCTGCTCGCGAATGCGGAGTGTCAGTTAACGAAAATGCTGACTGACACTCCGCATTCGCGAGCAGGCTCGCTCCCACAGGGTTTGGTGTGAAGGCTACGAACTCAGCACACCGGCCCAATCCTTTCCAAGCCAATCCGCCGATCATCAGCGCCATCCTGATTACCACCGGCCCTGACCATGATCAACCGCGCGCCCTCCCGCCTCACCCTGCTTGCCATGCTCTGCGGTCTGACCGGCACCGCCCATGCCAGCGGCTTTTTCGACGACGCCAAAAGCGATGTTCTGCTGCGCAACTTCTACCTCAGCAACGACTACCGCTCGCCCACGCCCTCCGGAAAAAACTACAAACAGGAATGGGCACAGGGCTTTATCGGCAACTTCTCATCCGGTTTCACCGAGGGCACAGTCGGTTTCGGCATCGACGCCCACGCTTTCGCCGGCCTGAAACTCGACGGCGGCAAGGGCCACTCCGGTACTGGTCTGCTGCCCGTCGACAGCGATGGTCGCAGTGAAAACAACTATTCCAGCGCTGGCGGTGCGTTCAAGCTCAAGGTCTCGCGCACCACTTTGGCCTTCGGCGAAATGACCGTGGAAACCCCGGTCTTCGACACCTCCGACAAACGCCTGCAACCGGAATACGCCACA
Organism: Pseudomonas sp. LW8; assembly: GCF_041956865.1. Classification (NCBI taxonomy): domain Bacteria; kingdom Pseudomonadati; phylum Pseudomonadota; class Gammaproteobacteria; order Pseudomonadales; family Pseudomonadaceae; genus Pseudomonas; species Pseudomonas sp. LW8. The sequence goes on from NZ_CP168138.1 coordinate 2,954,516, forward strand.
GGCTTTTTGCTCAACAGCGCCGAGCTCGACAACGTCAATCTGGTCGCCGGGCACTTCACCGCGTTCAAGAATCAGGACAGCTCTTCCGGCCAAGGCGACTTCTACGGTTACGGCGCCAACACCGAAGCGGGTGGCATCAGCTTCGTCGGTGCCGATCTGTTCAGCTCAAGCCCGGTCGGCGGCGCACTCTACGCCTCAGAACTGAGCGACACCTGGCATCAGTATTACGGCAACCTGCATTTTAAACAGTCCGGCGTGCTGCTCGACGCCAACCTCTACCACACCCGCGACACCGGCCGCGCAGTGGCCGGCGAGATCGATAACACCGCCCTTAGCCTCTCCGGCAAATACAGCTTCGGCCCGCATGCGGTGATGCTCGGCTGGCAGCGGATCAATGGCGACACGCCGTTCGATTTCGTCGGCGGCGACTCGATCTACCTCGCCAACTCGATCAAATACGCCGACTTCAACGGCGCCAACGAACGCTCCTGGCAAGCCCGCTACGACCTCGACCTCGGCGCTTTCGGCATCCCCGGCCTGAACTTCATGACCCGCTACGTCAGCGGCAGCCACATCGACGGTACGCACGCGCCCAAGGGCGGCGCCTACAACCCGTTCGACGCCGACAGCGGCGACTATCAACCGCAACAAGGCAGCGGCGGCAAACACTGGGAACGCGATATCGACCTGAAGTATGTCGTGCAATCCGGCGCCGCGAAGGATCTGTCGGTGCAGCTATCGCACGTCACCCACCGCGCCAACGAGGCGCAGGCTGGCGATGATATTGACCGGATTTACGTGGTCGTTCAGTACCCGCTGGGTTTTTGAGGTAACACGATCAACCCGCCCACAGGTTCCTGCGTCGGCCACAAACCATGAGTTTGCTCCTTGAGATCAAAATCAAATGATTTCAGCGTACCGCAGCGCCTACAGTAGCTAGCCAAGTGCCATCACCTCGTTTATTCTGCGCCCCCGCATAAAAAGCCAAGCCAGGAAGGCATTGATTGACCTTCCTGTTTGTAGTCAATCAACGCAAGCAGATTCAGGGATGTACATGTTTCAGCTATTCAAACTCGGAGCGGCCGTCGTGCTCGCCGCGACGCTCAGCGGCTGCATTACCGAAAGCGCTTCCTGGGTCAGCGAACCCTTGCAACCCAAGGCAAGCGAGCCAGTCAGTTATCTCGTTGGCTCAATCGGGCCGCAATCACTCAAGCAATCAGCCGCTGACAACCAGCGAATCTTTTTCCGCAAACGCGGTTCCGAATACGGTGCGGCCGGCGTCTGGAAAATGGCCGGCGCTTACTCCACGCCGCAGGATGTTCAGGACGGTGTCGGCGCAGCGAGCGTATTCGTGCTTCCCCTGAAGCCGGGCGATTACGAGTTCTATGATTTCCAGTTCTTTTCCGCACGTTATCAACCTGGGCTAGGCACTGTTTTCACCTCGAGAGAGGCGCGGGAGAAATTCAACCTGCCGATGCGCCTGGAACCCGGCAAGGCCTATTACATCGGCGAGTTCCGTTCGTTCTGCCTGACCGCCGGTTTCTGCGCGTTCCGCTGGAGTGATCAGAACGCCCGCGATGCGCTGATTGCGCAACGTCTGGCGCCAGGATTGCCAACGCTGCAACCGCTGAAACTCGACCTGAACAGTGCTCAGCCCTACATCTTCACCGGCCCCATTCCGGGTATTGCCGTGGACGCCAAACCATGAAAAAAATCATCGCCCTCACTGCCGCCGCTCTGTTGACCGGTTGCGCGGCGACCAACACCTTGCCCGAGCGCACGCTTACGGACGGTCAGGATTATCTGCAGCCGATTCACGTTATGGTCGATGACCCGGAAAACGGCTCCAGCCTGCGCAACCACCTGCGTCAAACCGGTGTGTTCCGCACCATCGAAACCGGCAGCGGTAAAGCTGACGAGTACAACGTGCAGGTCAAACTTAATGTGGAACGTCACCTGCCGCCGTTTCCGGTGATTCTGCTGAGCACCGCGACGTTGTTCTTGCTGCCGCTGTCGAACGAATTCGACACGCAAACCGAATTCACCGTGTTCCAGGGTGACAAGCGACTGAAGCAATACACCTATCGCAACATCACTCAAAAATATACGTGGCTACTGGATCAGGGCGGCGAGATGCGCGAACAGAACCTCGGCCGCATCGCCCGCGCCTTCGCGCAGGATGTGCAGCAGGACCGGCTGATCCCGGCAGTCACGCAATGAACCGCGCGATGATAAAAGTCGCCGGCCTGCTCTGTGCCTCACTGATGCTGGGCGGCTGCGCCAACACCTTGCAACCGCTCGATTACCATGCCGATCAGGCCTACGTGCCGGTCACGCTCGGAATGGGGCCGGCGTATACGCGCATCGACGAGCAGCATCAGCGCGAAACCGTCAGCGTCCTGAAAAAGACCGGCGCGTTCTCGATGCTCGACGGCGGTTACACCCGCAACGGCTACAGCCTGTTGATCACCGAACCCAGCGACGGCAAGGTCAATTGGCTGGCGCTGGTCAACGTTTTCACCCTGTTCACCTTCCCGATGCCCTACCACTACCAGGACAACCTGCGCGGCTCGGTCTTAAAGGATGGCCAACTGCTCAAAACCTACAACTACTCCCGCGAAGGCTGGAGCGTGATGACGTGGTATGTGCCGATTCCCGGGGTCGAGAACAAACGGCAGATGCTCGACCAGTTGTTGGTGGAAATGGACCGGGACAAGGTGATTCCGTATCAGCCGTGAGGTTGGGTGATGGGGGCTGGTGCGGTGAACTGCGGCGCAATGAATTGCAATGTGTGAGCGAGCCTGCTCGCGAAGAGGCCATCAGGTTCGGCGCAATTCTTTGATTTAAACGAAGCTGTTTAAAAGACACCTGCGGATACGGTCTCAAGGCTACAAATCCTTGCGCCGTTGCCTACAGCTACGCCAGAATCCGCCGGCTTGTGCGCCTTGGGGGCGGGTTCTATTGTGGTGCGGTCGCTGACGAATCAGCGATCGGGTTTAGCGATCCGACTCATTACAGACGCACCAATGCCCAGTCTCAATTGCATTTTTCGATCTGCACTTGATGTCATGGTGGCTGTGCGTGGGAGACCTTCGGGTCTACCCGGGGTTTCTGTGACCCGGATCGCTAACCTGCGTACAGCCGCCACCTTTACTTGTTTAGCGATGAGCCGTGGCGGCTAAATCAACCACGGAGTCTCACCATGATCAAACCAACACCCAACCCACCCGAAACCGATCCCACCTCCCCCTACGAATCCCTCGACTCCAAAAAACTCCACGAAGCCGCCGATCGCGCCCTCGACCACTACCTCTGCCCACCCGGCTCCACCCCGCCACCCTTCAGCCCCCGCGCCATGTACGCCGTCACCGCCGACACCAAAAACGAAGACCTGCTGGCCAATGCCTGCGAAACCCTCGCCTCCGCCAAAACCATCGCCCAGGAATTCGCCGGACTGGTCAAGCCATCGCAGCGCCGGACGCTGATGGGGATTGCGCAACTGATCATGCTCGGGGAACTGGCGGTGAATCGGGTGCTGGATAATCTGGAATTGCCGGGGTAATGCGGGCCGGCTGAGTTATGCGATGCCCGTGCCGGCCTCTTCGCGAGCAGGCTCGCTCCCACATTGATCCTGGTCGGACGCAAACTTTGCGACCACTGAAGGAACCTGTGGTAGCGAGCCTGCAAGCGATCACAAAGGGGAAGGATTATTTTAACCCGATGGATGTGCTCGGGCAGCAGATTCGGTTGCGGGTCTGAAAATGCAGCCTGCGGCAGTTCGAGTGATATACGCATGAGCTGCCGAAGGCTGTGATTCGTTCTTGTAACGGCTAGGCTCATACTCGTTAGCGCACCATTAGTATGATAATTTGCGCAAAGTTCGCCATCCGCAAAGGGCCCGATCATGGCTACCGTACGCAAAACCATAACCGTGACTGACCAGCAAGACCATTGGATCAAAGCTCAAATAGAAGCGGGACATTACACCAACGACAGCGAATATATCCGCGATTTGATCCGTCGAGAGCAAGAGCGAAACGCTGAACTGGAAACCGTCCGCGCAGCCCTTCGAGAAGGAGAATCCAGTGGTGCCCCCCGGCCATTCGATGCTGATGCTTTCAAAAAGAGAATGTTGAGAGCACATGGCTGAATACCGACTTCCCCCGCCGCCGAAGTGGATCTTGAGGCTATCTGGGCCTATACAGCTCAACAATGGGGTTTGGATCAGGCCAATCGCTACATCGACATCCTGACTGCGTCTTTCGAGCAGTTGGCTGATCGTCCCAAAACAGCACCCGCATGCGACGCGATCCGCCCCGGTTACCGACGCTGCAGCGTGGAGAGTCACGTGATTTATTTTCGAATCACCGCCTATGGGATCGCGATAATCAGAATTTTGCATGACCGGATGGAAGCGCAGCGTAATCTCTAACCTTCTCGTATCACCGAAAATCAAAAGATCGCAGCCTTCGGCAGCTCCTACAAATCGATGTAAGAGCTGCCGAAGGCTGCGATCTTTGCTTTTGAGAAACTGGCGGAAGACAGCCGGAGTCGAACCTGCCCGGGAACGGATGCCGTCCCCAACCGGGTTTGAAGCCCGGCCGCGCCACCGGGCGCGATTGTCTTCCTGAACTCAGGGTGCGCAGGCGTCAGCCAGCGCGTTGTCTGGGCGGATCTGGCGGGATTCGCCGAGCCGGCGGGTCAGGCCGAGCCGGTCGAAATATTCCAGATACTGAATACAGCGTTTGCGTCCCAAGCCTAGCGCATCGCGGAAGGTTGTCACTTGAATCGACGGATTTTCTTCGGCGAGTTTCAGCAGCAGCGCCGCCATTTGCCGCAGGACGATGTCGCTGATAAACAGGTCGCGCACCACCTGGTGCATGAGGCCCAAGCGTGCGAGTTTGCGCAGCAGCAGGCGGACGCTGGCATCGTCTTCGCCGAGCATTTTCGCCGCGTCGCGTACCCACGGCGGGTCGAAGCCGGCCTGTTCGAACAACGGCTGTAATTGCCGCCAGAGGATTTCGTCGTCGGCATTCAGGCGCACCTGATGGTCGGGCAGGTGCAGCCAGGGGCCGCTGGCGAGGATCGAGCCGGCGTTGAGCAGTTCGTCGAGCAGGCTGATGAACGTCGAGCGTTCCAGTGCCAGCGCGCTGAAGCGGCGCAGGCGATCACGGTCCGGCCCCATCTGGTCGGGTTCCTGTTCGTGGAATCGCGCCAGTTGTTCGAGCAAAGTGAATTTCAACTGGCCCCAGCGCTGCACGTTGAACAGCAGCGGGCCTTGGCGGGTGTCGATCAGGCGGATGTTTTCTGCCAGCGTCCACTGCGCGCGCGGGCGGTTGAATTGGCGTTCGAGGCGTTGCGGGTCGATGCCGCCGGGGCTGTGGTTGAGCAGTGACGGCAGGGCCTGTTCGAGGCTGACGCTAAGGGCAAGGGTTTGCAGTTGCGCGAGGCGTTCAAGGCTGCGGCGTTGGCGCGCCGGGGCGAATGGGTCGAGCACAACACCGCCGCCCAATGTGCCCTGGGCGCTGGCGTCGCGCAGGATCAATCGATCGCCTTTCACTGCGTGCACCGGCGCGTTGATCAGCAGTTGCGCGAACATGCGCTCGCCGGGGCTCAGGCGCGGGCCTTGCAGCAAGGCGACGCGGGCGATGACATCTTGGGTGCCGAGGTGCAGATGCACCGGGTGGAAGTGTTCGAAGGTGCGCTCGCCCGGCAACAGATGAAAGTCGATGTCGATGCGCTGGGTCGGGGCATGCAGCCAGTCCGCCAGCAGCCATTGGCCACGGTGGATCTGCGTCAGTTCCAGACGTTCGCCGCTGAGGTTCAGCGCCACGCGCTGGCCGGCGAAGGCCTGTTCGGCGGCCTGGTTTTGCGCGTGCAGGCCACGGATGCGCACCGATTTGCCGGCAGGCGCCAGAACCAGTTTGTCGCCCACTGCAACCGTGCCCGATAGCGCCGTGCCCGTGACCACAATCCCCGCACCCGCGACGCTGAACGCCCGATCAATCGCCAAACGAAAGCCGCCGTCGCAACCGCGCGCCTGCACCTCGCTCCGCACCTGCAACAACGCCGCGCGCAATCCATCGACGCCCTGCCCGCTCACACTCGACACGGTAAAAATCGGCGCATCAGCAAATGGTCCGGGCGCGAGCAGGTCCAGGACCTGGCGCTGCACCTCTTCCACCCTGCCCGCTCCCGCCCGGTCGCATTTAGTGATCGCCACCAGCGCGCGCGGGATGCCGAGTAGTTCGACGATCGCCAGATGTTCGCAAGTCTGCGGCATCACGCCGTCGTCGGCCGCGACCACCAGCAACACCAGATCGATGCCCTGCGCACCAGCGAGCATGTTGTGGGTGAATTTTTCGTGGCCGGGCACGTCGATGAAGCCGGTCAGCCCGGAGCCCGCTGCGAGTTCGGCGTAGAGATAACCGAGATCGATGGTCATGCCGCGTTCGCGCTCCTGCGGGCGGCGGTCGCCGGTTTGCCCGGTCAGCGCCTGCAACAGCGAAGTCTTGCCGTGGTCGATGTGCCCCGCCGTGCCGACGATCACGGATCGACCTGCAATTGCGGCAACTGCGCCAGCCACGCTGGCTCAGCGTCGAGCTGGCGTAGATCCAGCCACAGCGCATCGTCGCCGATTCGCCCGAGCACCGGGATCGGCAAACCGCGCAACGCTGCTTCGAGATTGAGCAGATAACGCCCGCGCCAGCGCTTGGACACTTGCGGGCGGCAACACAGCGCTGCACTCGGCAAGCGCGCCACCGGTTGGCTGCCGCTGCCGATCATGCCCAACGCCTCGACTGCACTGACCTGCCAGACCTCGCCCAACACATCGGCGAGCAACGGTTGCAAACGCAGAGCCTGAGCATGAATGTCGGCCTGGGGCCGGGTCAGCAGACGCAGGCTCGGCAGACGCTCGGCGAGGCGATCCGGATCGCGGTACAGACCGAGCACCGCTTCCAGCGCGGCCAAGGTCAATTTATCGACCCGCAGTGCGCGCTTCAGTGGATTCTTCTTGATCTTCGCGATCAGTTCTTTGCGCCCGACGATCAACCCGGCCTGCGGCCCGCCGAGCAATTTGTCGCCGCTGAAAGTGACGATGTCGGCGCCATCGAGCAGCGCCTGCCGCACGGTCGGTTCCGCCGGCAGCCCCCAGCGCGTCAGGTCGAGCAGACTGCCGCTGCCCAGATCTTCCAGCAACGGCAAGCCATGGGCGTGCGCCAGTTCAGCCAACTCGGCGGTCGCCACTCGCGCGGTGAAGCCTTCGATGCTGTAATTGCTGGCATGTACGCGCATGATCAAACCGCTGCGCGGACCGATTGCCGCTTGGTAATCCCGGGCATGGGTGCGGTTGGTGGTGCCGACTTCGTGCAGGCGCACGCCGGCCCGGGCCATGATGTCGGGGATGCGGAAAGCGCCGCCGATTTCGATCAGCTCGCCACGGGAAATGATGCCTTCCTTGCGCGCGCCGAGGCTGTTGAGGGTCAGCAGCACGGCGGCGGCATTGTTGTTGACCACGGTGACGGCTTCGGCGCCGGTCAGTTCGCGGATCAGGCCTTCGATCAGGTCGTCACGATCACCGCGCTTGCCGCTCGCCAGATCGAACTCGAGATTGAGCGGATAGCGTGCGGCCATTTGCACCGCTTCGATGGCTTCTTCGGGCAGCAAGGCGCGGCCGAGATTGGTGTGCAGCACCGTGCCGGTCAGGTTGAACACCCGGCGCACCTGACTGCGCTGCTGTTGCGCCAAGCGTTCACCGACGCGGCCGGCGAGCACTTCGGGGCCGATTTCCACGGCCGCCAATTGCCCGCTCAACACGTCAGGCCTTAGCTCATCGAGCAACTGACGCAGGCCAGTCAGCAACGAATCCCGGCCGTAACGTTCGGCCAACGGCGCGCACGCCGGATGACGCAACAACCCATCAATGGACGGCAACCGCAGGGCAACGCTTGAAGACATCAGCCACTCCTGATTTGACCGAAACAGGCCCTTTTGGGAGCAAGCTTGCTCCCAAAAGGGTTTCAGAAGTGTAGACGCACTGCCGGAGCTAGCCTGCTCGCGAATGCGGTGTGTCAGTTGGTGTGGATGTGGCTGACCTGACGCCTTCGCGAGCAGGCTCGCTCCCACAGAGAAATTCGGGGCTGACCGGGCTTTGTGATTCGGCACATAGACTTGTGGGAGCTGGCTTGCCAGCGATTGCGGTGGGTCAGTCAAAGAAGGCGGTGGATGTGCCGACCAATCGCTGGCAAGCCAGCTCCCACAGGGATTCGGGGTGGAATGAACATTGTTGGTCACCACAAAAACCTGTGGGAGCGAACCTGCTCGCGAAAGCGGTGTGTCAGTCAATGTGGATGTGGCTGACCTGACGCCTTCGCGAGCAGGCTCGCTCCCACAGAGAAACCCGGGGCGGACCGGGCTTTGTGATTCGGCACATAAACCTGTGGGAGCACACCCCCTTCCACAATTTGCTCTGGTCAGTCGTCTCCCGGCGCCAGCAACAGATTGGGCGCCAGACGCTGATAGCCGTCCTGGGCCAGACGCATGTCCAGCAGCAAACTGCCGAGATCCGCCGACAACGCCTCGGCTTCGGCGTCGTTCTCCAGATAGAGCAATTTCAGGTAGCTGTTGCAGCTCGGGCAGACTTCGGCGCGCAGCGGCGCCTGTTCGGCGCTGTGCCGGTCGTCTTCCTGGCTCAGATACTCAAGGCCCTTGCTCTGCTCGCAATACACGCACTTGACCCGCACCACATGCCATTCGCAGGCGCACAGCGAACACACCAGATAGCGCAAACCGTTGTGCTTGCCGCGATGGCGAATCACCCCGGCCATGGCCGGTGAACCACAGGCCGGGCATTGGCTGAGGCTATCGCCAGGCTTGAGTTGCAGATTTGGCACACTGAGCAGCCAGTGGCTCCATGCGGTTTGCAGCGCCGCGCCGAGAAACGGCACCAGCGCCGCCGGCACCAGCGAATACTGCCCACTGACCAGCGCCACCGCCCACGCGCGCAACTGGCCGGAACTGGCCCCGCGCAGAGTGTCCAGCGCGTCGATCACTGCAGGTTGATCCGCTGGCGCATAGCGCTGCAGCAAGGCGTCAAGCCACGGCTGCCAGGCATCTTCGCGCACCAAGGTATCTGCCGCGAATGGTGGCAGACCGTGTTGCTGACAGGCTTCGAAACGCTGCGCATCAAACGGCGCGGTGAGCGGCGGATCGTCGAAGACCTGCTGCTGCGCCCGGCACAATCCGGCCATCAGCCGTAGATAATCCGCCAACCCATTGCCCTCGGCCAGACGCTCGAGGCGTTCAGCGCGCAGGGCAAACAGGTTACGTGGCGGCAGATACAGAAACGGCGGCGAACTGGCCGCCGCCTCGATTTCCCCAGGTTCAAGAATGCTTGGCAAAAGTCAGCCCTTTTTTGTCAGCGGTCGCTCGGGCACGTCCCGAGGCTGTTCGTCGCGGGTCACCTCGCGGTACCACAGTTCATGGTGTTTTCTCGCCCACGGCCGGCTGACCCAGCCATGCAACATGGCGTCGACCGAACCCTTGATCCACAAACCGGCGTAGATGTGCACGATGATGCTCAGCACCAGCACGAACCCGGCCAGCGCATGCAGCAGCATGGCCCAGCGGATCGTGGTGATGGCGAAGTACGCGCTGAACCACGCGCGCCAGATCACCAGCCCGGTGAACAGCAACGCGAGCATGCACAGCAGTAAAGTCCAGAACAGCAACTTCTGCCCGGCGTTGTATTTGCCCACCGGCGGCACGCTTTCTTCGTCGTTGACCATCACCCGGTTGATCCGCCGCAGCCACTGGCGGTCATTGGCGATGAAGAAATTGGTACGCCAGAAGCTGAACACCAGGCCGAGAAACAGCACGAACATGGCGATGCCCATGTACGGGTGCAGAATCCGCGTCCAGGTGCCGCCGCCGAACAGGTTGCTCAGCCAGAACAGCGATGGATGAAACAACGCCAGCCCGGACAACCCGGCCATGAAAAACAGGATCGCTACCAGCCAGTGGTTGGTGCGCTGGTTGGCGCTGTAACGCAGGATCGTCTTGTTGCTCATGGCCGCTCCTCCCCGCGTGGATCGAAGGTGTGCACCGCCGGGTCGACCACGTGCACCGAGGTGTCGGGTGGCGTGGGATGCTCATCCTCCTCGACACGATTCGGGCCGATGCGCACGTAGTGGAAGAACCCGGCCAGCACCGCCGCGCCCATCGCCAGCAGGCCGAGGGGTTTGCTGATGCCTTTCCACAAACCCACCAGCGGACTGATCGCCGGATGGTCCGGCAAACCTGCATAGATTTTCGGCGTATCGGCGTGATGCAGCACGTACATCACGTGGGTGCCACCAACGCCTGCCGGGTCGTACAGACCGGCGTTTTCAAAACCACGGCTTTTCAGGTCGACGATGCGTTCGGCGGCGTGTTCTTTCATGTCTTCCTTGGTGCCGAAGACGATCGCGCCGGTCGGGCAGGTTTTCACGCAGGCCGGCTCCAGCCCCACCGCCACCCGGTCGGAACACAGTGTGCATTTGTAGGCCTTGTGATCCTTCTGCGAGATGCGCGGAATGTTGAACGGGCAACCGGTGATGCAATAGCCGCAACCGATGCAGTGGTCCTGATCGAAATCGACGATGCCGTTGGCATGCTGAATGATCGCCCCGGGGCTTGGGCACGCGGCCAGACAACCGGGCTCGGCGCAGTGCATGCAGCCGTCCTTGCGGATCAGCCATTCGAGGTTGCCGGCGTCGGTTTCGTGCTCGGTGAAGCGCATCAGCGTCCACGAATCCGCCGTCAGATCCTGCGGATTGTCGTAGGTGCCGTGGTTGTGACCGACCTCGTCGCGCAGCTCGTTCCATTCCGAGCAGGCGACCTGGCAGGCCTTGCAACCGATGCATTTGGTCGTGTCGATCAGCTTGGCAACGCCCTGCTGAGTCCTTACCGACGGCGGCACGGTGGTGGTGGCCGAGCGGGCAATGATGTCTTGGCTGGCCATTTACAGTTTCTCCACGTTGACCAGGAATGACTTGGATTCCGGGGTCTGAGTGTTGCCATCGCCGAGGAACGGCACCAGGGTGTTGGTCAGGTAACCGTGGCGCGTCAGGCCGGTGAAACCCCAGTGCAGCGGGATGCCGATCTGATGCACGACCTGGCCGTTGACCTGCAGCGGCCGGATCCGTTTGGTCACCACCGCCACCGCTTCGATAAACCCGCGCTTGCAGCTGACCCGCACCCGATCACCGGCAGCAATGCCCTTCTCGTTCGCCAGCACCTCGCCGATTTCAACGAACTGCTCAGGCTGGGCAATCGCGTTCAACTTGCAGTGCTTGCTCCAGAAGTGGAAATGCTCGGTAAGCCGATAACTGGTGCCGGCGTACGGGAAGTCCTTGGCTTCGCCGAGGGTTTCCCAGACCGAATCGAAGATCCGCGCCGCCGGGTTGCTGGTGGCCTTCTTGTTTTGCGGGTGCAGCGGGTTGATGCCGATCGGCGTTTCGAACGGCTCGTAGTGTTCGGGGAATGGGCCTTCGTTCATCTTGTCGACGGCGAAGAACCGGGCCACGCCTTCGGGGTTCATGATGAACGGATTCATCCCGGCTTCCGGCGGCACGTCGGCCTTGTAGTCCGGCACATCGGTGCCGGTCCAGGTCTTGCCGTTCCACCACACCAGCCGCTTTTTCGGGTCCCACGGTTTGCCCGCCGGATCTGACGAAGCGCGGTTGTAGAGAATCCGCCGATTCGCCGGCCACGCCCACGCCCAGCCCTGATGCTGGTGCATGCCGAATGGGTCGGCGTTATCGCGCCGGGCCATCTGGTTACCGGCCTCGGTCCAGCTGCCGGCGAAAATCCAGCAACCGGACGCGGTGCTGCCGTCATCCTTGAGCAAGCCGAAACCGGCCAGTTGCGTACCGGCCTTGACCGTGACACCGCTGGCATCGGTGAAATCGCTGACGGCGGTGCCGTTGATTTCCCGCGCCAGTTCTTCCGGCGAAGGCTCGTCGGGGATCTTGTATGGCCACGACAGTTTCAGCAGCGGATCAGGAAACTTGCCGCCTTCGATCTGATAACGCTGGCGCAGGCGCAGGAACAGTTCGCTCATGATGCGAATGTCGGTCTGTGCTTCGCCGGGGCCGTCGGCACCCTTCCAGTGCCATTGCAGCCAGCGGCTGCTGTTGACCAGCGAGCCGTCTTCCTCGGCAAAACAGGTAGTTGGCAGGCGAATGACTTCGGTCTGGATTTCGGCGGTTTTCACGTCGTTGTACGGCCCGACGTTCTGCCAGAACTCCGAGGTTTCCGTGGCGAGCGGGTCCATCACCACCAGCCACTTGAGCTTGGCCAATGCGCCCATCACGCGGTTCTTGTCCGGCAACGCCGCGATCGGATTGAAGCCTTGGCAGAAGTAGCCGTTGACCTTGCCCTGGCTCATCAGATCGAACATTTTCAGCACGTCGTAGTTGGGGATGTCGAGCTTCGGCAAATGATCGAACAGCCAGTTGTTCTCGGCGGTGGCATTGGCGCCGTACCAGGATTTCATCAGGCTGACGTGGAATTTGCTGTAGTTCTGCCAGTACGAAAGCTGCCCCGGTCTGAGCGGAACCTGCGTGCGTTTGAAGATGAACTGACCGTAGTCCTGCTCGCTGTCGCTGGGCAGCGTGAGGTAGCCGGGCAAGGCGTTGGACAGCAGGCCGAGATCGGTCAGACCCTGGATGTTCGAGTGCCCGCGCAGCGCATTGACGCCACCGCCGGGCATGCCGATGTTGCCCAGCAGCAATTGCACCATCGCCGCGCTGCGGATGATCTGCGCGCCGATCGAGTGCTGCGTCCAGCCGAGGGCATAGAGAATCGTCATGGTCTTGCCCGGTGTCGAGCAGGTGGCAATCTCTTCCCAGATTTTCTGCATGGCGTCGACCGGCATGCCGCAGATCTGGCTGGCCAGGTCGATGTTGTAGCGGCTGTAATGATGCTTCATCAGTTGATAGACGCAGCGCGGGTCTTGCAGGGTCGGGTCGACGCGGACGAAACCGTCCTCGGCGAATTCGTAGCCCCAGCCGGACTTGTCGGTGTAGCTGCGTTTTTCCGCGTCATAGCCGCTGAACAGGCCGTCTTCGAAGCCATAGCCGGCTTTGACGATGAACGACACGTCGGTGTAATTGCGCACGTATTCGTGCTGGATCTTGTCCTCGGTCAGCAGGTAATTGATCAATCCGCCCATGAAGGCGATGTCGGTACCGGTGCGGATCGGCGCGTAATAGTCGGCCACCGAAGCGGTCCGGGTAAAACGCGGATCGACCACGATCAGCCGCGCAGCGTTGTGCGCCTTGGCCTCGGTCACCCATTTGAAGCCGCACGGATGCGCTTCTGCTGCGTTGCCACCCATCACCAGGATCAGATTCGCGTTGGCGATATCGGTCCAGGTGTTGGTCATGGCACCACGGCCGTACGTCGGGGCAAGACTTGCCACCGTCGGGCCGTGTCAGACACGCGCCTGGTTATCGAACCCCAGCAGACCGAGGCTGCGAATCACCTTCTGAGTGATGTAGCCGGCTTCGTTGGATGCCGCCGATGCCGCGAGAAAACCGGTGGTCAGCCAGCGATTCACCGTTTGCCCGTTGGCATTTTTCTCGATGAAGTTGGCGTCGCGGTCGGCCTTCATCAGGTCGGCGATGCGATCGAGGGCTTCGTCCCAGCCGATGCGCGTCCATTCATTGCTGCCGGGCTTGCGCACTTGCGGGTACTGCAAGCGGCCGGGGCTGTGAATGAAGTCGAGCAGGCCCGCGCCTTTCGGGCACAGCGTGCCGCGATTGACCGGGTGGTCGGCATCGCCTTCGATGTGAATGATGTTTTGCGCCACGTTCTTGCCGGCATCGCCCTGGCTGTACATGATCAAACCGCAACCGACCGAGCAATACGGGCAGGTGTTGCGGGTTTCACGGGTGTGGGCGAGCTTGAAGTGACGCACCTGCTCGGCGAAGGCCGCCGTCGGGGCCATGCCCAACGCGCCCAGGCTTGAGCCTGCAAGGCCGATACCGGCGACCTTGAAGAACTGACGACGGCTGAGATCCATCGTGCACTCCTGATCAGGTGGAACCCGGTACTTGTGCCGGGCTTTATCTGGACAATCACGGTTGCGACGCCTTGACGCCGACTTTTTCACTGTAGACAAAGACCTTGCCGATTGTGTGAAAACCGACCGTCGGGTGTCTGGCCCGGATTTCCAGCCAGTGCACACCCCCCCCTGTGGGAGCGAGCCTGCTCGCGAAAGCGCTGGGTCATCCAACTCGATGCTGCCTGACCCGACGTATTCGCGAGCAGGCTCGCTCCCACACAGATGGTGTTGCGCATAGAATGTCCGGCAGAACCAACTCCGCCTCGACGAGACCATGCATGACTTTCGATTTTGATCAGCTGTTCGACCGCCACCACACTGGCAGCACCAAGTGGAGCCGTTACCCGACGGATGTGTTGCCGATGTGGGTCGCTGACATGGATTTCGCCGCGCCGCCGGTCATCGTCGAAGCCTTGCAACAGCGCCTGCTGCACCCGCTGCTCGGTTACAGCGTGGCCCAGGACAACCTGCGCGACGCCATCGTCGCCGACCTGTGGAACAAGTACGCATGGCAGGTCAAACCGCAGGAGCTGATTTTCCTGCCGGGCGTGGAATCGGGTTTCAACATGGCCCTCAAGGCCTTGGTCCAGGCGCAGCAGAATGTTGTCGTGCAAGTGCCGAACTATCCGCCGCTGCGCCATGCGCCGGGCCACTGGGGCCTGAACAAGGTCGAGCTGCAATTCGAAGCCCAGGCCGATGGCACTTACGCCACGCCGCTGGACGCACTGCGCGAGTCGCTGAAAGGCGGCGGCGCCCTGCTGTTGAGCAACCCGCACAACCCGATCGGCAAGGTCTTCGCCCGCGAAGAATTGCAGGCAGTCGCGGATATCTGCGCAGCGCAGGACGCGTGGATCATCTCCGACGAAATTCATGCCGAACTGTGCTTCGACGGCCGCGTGCACATTCCCACCGCCTCGCTGAGTCCGGAAATTTCCAAGCGCACGATCACCCTGATGTCGGCGAGCAAGGCCTACAACATCGCCGGTCTGAAGACCTCGTTCATGATCATTCAGGACGCCGCGCTGCGTGAACGCGTCAACCACGCCCGCTGCGGCATGGTCGACAGCGTCAACCCGCTGGGCATGGAAGCCACCCGCGTCGCCTACAGCGAAGCCGGGCCTTGGCTCGCGGAATTGAAAATCTACGTGCAGGCCAACCGCGACTGGCTGGTGAACGCCGTACGCACGCGCCTGCCGGGCGTGACCATCAATGTGCCGCAGGGCACGTATCTGGCGTGGCTCGATTGCACCGCGCTGGACCTGCCGGATCCGCAGCGGTTCTTCCTCGAACAGGGCAAGGTCGGCCTGAGTGCCGGGCTCGATTTTGGTGACCAGCATCAGCAGTTCGTGCGCTTGAACTTCGGTTGCCCGAGGGCGTTGCTCGAAGAAGGGATTGCGCGGATGGAGCGGGCGCTGGCCAGCCGCAAACGCTGATCCTTGCCCGGTATTCCCCTGTATAAATGACCCCCTGTGGGAGCGAGCCTGCTCGCGAAAGCGCAGTGTCAGTCGACATATTTATCGTCTGACAGACCGCTTTCGCGAGCAGGCTCGCTCCCACATTGGTTTTGCATAGCCAACTAAATCCAGCGCAAATCCGATCGAACTCAAGACAAAGCCACCGGGTCAACCCGGAACACTGGACTTGAAATCAGGAGACCCTGCGATGACTGACTATCCAAAACCACCCTTCCCGAAACAAGCCCAACCGGTGCCCGGCTCGCAACGCAAGATGGAACCGTATCCAGACTGCGGCGAGCAAAGTTACGTCGGTTCCGGCCGCCTCGCCGGCAAGATCGCGCTGATCACCGGCGCTGACAGCGGCATCGGTCGCGCGGTGGCGATTGCCTTCGCCCGTGAAGGCGCCGACGTCGCCGTGGCTTACCTGAATGAACACGAAGACGCCAAGGAAACCGCACGCTGGGTCGAACAGGCCGGGCGTCAGTGCATCCTGCTGCCGGGCGATATCGCCGAAAAGGCTCAGTGCCAGGCGCTGGTCGACAAGACTGTCGAGCGCTTTGGCCGCATCGACATTCTGGTCAACAACGCCGCGTTCCAGATGACCCATGAAAACTTCGAGGAAATCCCCGATGACGAATGGGTGATGACCTTCGACGTCAACATCACCGCCATGTTCAGGATCTGTCAGGCGGCGATCAAACACATGCGCCCAGGCTCGTCGATCATCAACACCAGCTCGGTCAACTCGGACATGCCCAAACCGACCCTGCTGGCCTACGCCACCACCAAAGGCGCGATCGCCAACTTCACCGGTGGCCTGGCGCAGATGCTCGGGCCGAAGGAAATTCGCGTCAACAGCGTCGCCCCAGGCCCGATCTGGACGCCGCTGATCGTCTCGACCATGCCTGATGAAGAAGTACAGAACTTCGGCGGCAGCACCCCGCTCGGCCGTCCGGGCCAACCGGTGGAAGTCGCACCGATTTACGTGCTGCTGGCCTCCGACGAAGCCAGCTATATCACCGGCCAGCGCTACGGCGTGACCGGCGGCAAACCGATGCTGTAACCGTGCAGCAGAAAAACTGAACCCGAGCGGCATGGCATCTCTCCATACCTGTAAGCGCCTACGGGCCAACAGGAACAGGAGGTTGTCATGTCCGCCCCCCTCGTCAGACTCTTCACCCAACCGAACTTCGCCTGGACCGATATCCGCCGCGAAGAGGAAACCCATCCCCGCCACTACCTCGCGCATCTGCTGCTGCTCGCGTTGATTCCCGCCGTGTGCCTGTTCATCGGCACCACCTATGTCGGCTGGAGCCTCGCCGCGGGTGAGAACGTGCGCCTCAGCACGGCCAGCGCCCTGCAACTGAGCGTGCTGCTGTACGTGACGATCGTTGCTGGTGTGGCGATTATCGGCGGGTTTATCAGATGGATGTCGCGATCGTTCGATGCGCGACCAACGCTCAATCAATGCATCGGTTTTGCCGCCTACACGGTGACGCCGTTTTTCCTCGCCGGGATTGCCGGGCTGTACCCGAGCCGCTGGCTGGCGATTCTGGTGCTCGGCGCGGCGTCGATCTATTCGACGTTTTTGCTGTTCGTCGGCCTGCCGACCTTCATGCATGAGCGCAAGGAGCAAGGCCTGCTGTATTCGGCGTGCGTGTGGGGCGTTGGCCTGCTGGTGCTGGTGACCATGCTGGTGTCGATGATCCTGCTGTGGTTCAACGTGCTCATCCCCGAGTACCTGCGCACGACCGTGAGCTGACCCGGTGCGCCTGTCCTTGAGAATTCACCGAAGTGAGCGGTCATGAGTTTCGGCATATGGGTCGCGGTGCTCGGCGCCGTGCTGCTGACGCTGGCCCTGACGTCGTCGTGGTTGCGCTGGATGCCGGTCACCACCTCGGCGGTGTGCCTGCTGCTGGGCATCGCCATCGGCCCCAGCGGCCTCGACCTGCTGCAATTGCCGCTGGGGGAATCGTCGCTGTGGATGGAGCACCTGACTGAAGTCGCGGTGCTCTTTTCCTTGTTCGTCTGCGGTCTGAAGCTGCGGTTGCCGTTGGCCCACAAGACCTGGCGTATCGCTTTTGGTCTGGCGGGGCCGGTAATGATTCTGACGATTATCGGCGTATGCCTGCTGTTGCACTGGGGCCTGCAATTGCCGTGGGGACCGTCGTTGCTGATCGGCGCGATTCTGGCGCCGACCGACCCGGTGCTCGCCGCACTGGTGCAGGTCAATGATGCGCAGGACGTCGACAGCGTGCGCTTCGGCCTCTCCGGTGAAGCCGGGCTCAATGATGGCGTGGCTTTCCCTTTCGTGATTCTCGGCCTGCTGTTGCTGCACGGTGACGGCAGCGCCGGCGAATGGCAGCACTGGGTGCTTCGCAGTCTGTTATGGGCGGTGCCGGCGGGTTTGCTCACCGGTTACTGGATGGGGCGCGGCATTGGCCGCATCGCTCTGTTGCTGCGCATTCACAACGAGGACAGCACCCTCGGCCCGAACGATTACCTCACTCTCGCGCTGATCGCGCTGTCCTACGTGGTCGCCGACGCCATTGGCGGCTACGGCTTTCTTGCGGTTTTCGCTGCTGGCCTGGGTCTGCGTCAGGAGGAAGTCAAATCCACGGGCATCACCCAGGCACCTGCCGAGCATCTGGTGCAGCCGGTGGTCGGTCATCAGAACGTCGAACCACAGAACGCCGTGCACGGCGACACCGAGAAGCTGGAAGACAGCCAGGTCGCGGCGGGAATCATGATGGGCGACATGCTCGCATTCGGCAGTCTGGTCGAGCGGGCGATGGAAGTGTTTCTGGTGACCCTGCTCGGTGTCGTGCTGATTGCGCATTGGGACTGGCGGGCCTTGTGGATCGGCGCCGTGCTGTTCTGTCTGATTCGTCCACTGAGCGTGGCGCTGATGCCGTGGGGCAATCTGCTCAGCGGACCGCAGCGTTTGTTGATCGGCTGGTTTGGCATTCGTGGCATCGGCAGCCTTTTCTATCTGTTCTTCGCCCTGAACCATGGCCTCGATTCCGACGTGGCCAAGGTCTGTACCGACATCACGTTGTCGGTGGTGGCCCTGAGTATCCTGCTGCATGGCATCAGCACACAGCCGATGCTGGCGCGCTATGAAAGTCTGAAGCAACGAAAAAGCTGATTCTTCAACCGCTGCGCTTTGACGAAAATCATCGAAGATTTTTCTACAAAAAAATGGATCGCCGGGCGCGACCCAAGGGTCACACCTTTAACCGCGCCAACCATCCAGCGCGACCCGGCAGGTTCGGTTCCCCTGCGGTGAACAGCCTATCAAACGGAACCCCGACACAAACAAGGTCACAGTCATGAACGAATGCTCGACTCCTGCGCAAATCAAGGCTTGCAGAGCACTGGCTCTGGAACGCAATCGTCAACTGTTCGAAGAAGCCCACGAACTGAACCGAGCGGCCAACGCGCTGCTGGAACAGACCCCGACCGACTTCGAACGCTTTGAGCAATACCGGGCACTGCGCAAGAAAGCCGATGCGAAATTTGAAGATGCAATTGATCATCTGTGTGTGCTGAATGAGGATTTCCCGCCTATTCCGGCAGCGGTGCAGAATGCTGTTACACCGCGGCGTGAGCTGGAAACCGCGTGATAAAAGTCAAAAGCCCCTCACCCTAGCCCTCTCCCCGAGGGAGAGGGGACTGACCGAGGTGTTCTCACGTGCTACACCGACCTGGCATACCGCGCCGAATGTAGATTTTGAAAAGCATGAAGATCTGCTCCCTTTCCCCCTCGCCCCCTTGGGGGAGAGGGCTGGGGTGAGGGGGTAAGATCTCACTAACACCACAAAATCCAGCACCTGTCCCCTGCCCCCGACCAATCCACCTCAAGGATTGGTCACCTGAATAAACACCGCATACACCCCCAACATCACCCAGAACGTCGCAAAAATCCAAGGCGTGCGCACTGAGAACAGCAGCGACTTGCGATAGCCCTTGTGGCTCGATTCCATTTCGCTGAACAGTGGAGACTCGTCATACGCCGCGCCCATCACCGGTTCGCTGTGCAGCAACTGGCTTTGTTTAAAGTGCCAGTGATCAATGATGTCGTAAGCCGCACGAATCCCCGGCCAGGCATTCAGCGAACTGAGCACACCAAGCAGCGCCAGAAAAGGCGGCACGACAAGGGTGAACATCTTGCCCCACTCGGGATTGAGGTTGGCCATGCACGAGGCGAAAGCGATCACCAGAAACGACTGCGCCGCCAGGTAGGCGTCTGTGCGGTTGGCGAGGATGCTGGTTTCGTACTGGATTTCCCGGCGATAGAAATCCAGCCGCTCCTTGGGTGAGCCAAACATCTTGGCGTCGTGCTCGGCCAAGGCTTCTTCAACAGCGCTTGGCTGGGTCAATATGCGAGACAAGAGACGTGCCCTCCAAAAGTGAACAAGACTTTTGGAAAGGCACGCGTCAGCACTAGTTCAGCCGGATCGACCAGCGCGTCACTTCATCGACTGGGCGATGATCTGGACCAGATTCAACTGGGTGAACGGTTTCGGCAGGCGCGGCAGATCGGCGGCGAAGCCTTCCAAACGTTCGGCGTATCCAGTGGCGAGAATGATCGGCAAATCCGGCTTGAGCATACGCAAGGCGTGAGCCAGTTGCGCGCCGCTCATTTTTGGCATGGCCATGTCGGTGATCACCAGATCGATGACTTCGCCCTGATCGAACAGCGCCAGCGCCTGGGCGCCGGAGGTCGCGCCGATGACGCGGTGGCCGAGGTCTTCGAGCAGCAGGCTGGTGCTGGTCAGCACCAGCGAATCGTCATCGACCACCAACACGCTGAGCCTTGGGACCGCAATGGGCGCGGCGTTGCTGTACGCCGGGCGACTGGCCGTTTGCTCTAGCGCCACCGGAATCCACAGTTCGGCCGCCGTGCCGTGGCCCTTCTCGCTTTTGAGAGTAAAGCGCCCGCCCAACTGCTCGATAAAGCCGTGCACCATCGACAAGCCCAGCCCGGTGCCTTTGCCCAGGCCCTTGGTGGTGAAGAACGGGTCGCGGGCGCAGGCCAGCGTGGCTTCATCCATGCCTTCGCCGCTGTCGATCAGGCTCAGGCACACGTAACGCCCCGCTGCCAGGGTCGAATGAGTTTGTTCCAGCACCACTTCGGCTTGCGCCTGAATGATCACCGTGCCGCCCTCGGGCATGGCATCGCGGGCGTTGGTGGCGAGATTGAGGATCGCCAGTTCCAGCTGATTGCTATCGGCCAGCACTGGCTGCAGGTCGTCGGGAAAGCGTGTTTCGATACGAATGCCCGGTCCGAGCGAACTGCGCAGCAGCCCGGTGATGCCTTGCACCAATTGCGGGATATCCACCGATTCGGTCTTCAGTTCCTGACGCCGGGCGAAGGCCAGCATGCGCTGGGTCAGCGAGACACCGCGCAAGGCCCCTTGGGTGGCGTTCTCCAGCAGTCGAGCGATTTTCGGCGCGTCGCCGATGCGTTTCTGCACGATCTCGAGATTGCCGAGAATCACCGTCAGCAGGTTGTTGAAGTCATGGGCGATGCCGCCGCTGAGTTGGCCGATCGCCTGCATCTTCTGCGCCTGGAACAACGCCTCGCGGGTCTTTTCCAGGGCTTGCTGCGCCTCGTGCGCCTCGGTCACATCGCGGGTGATCTTGGCAAAGCCGAGCAGCGTGCCGGTGTCGCCGCGAATCGCATCGACGACCACGTGGGCAAGAAACCGCGTGCCGTCCTTGCGCATCCGCCAACTGCGGCTCTCGAACCGGCCTTCGCGGGTGGCAATCTCCAGCGAGCGCTGCGGCTCGCCGAGTTCGCGGTCTTCGGGGGTGTAGAAAATCGAAAAATGCTGGCCGATGATTTCTTCCGGCAAGTAACCCTTGATGCGCTGCGCGCCCTGGTTCCAGTTGCTGACGCAACCTTCGGGGCTGAGCATGTAGATCGCGTAGTCGGTGACGCCCTGCACCAGCAGGCGGAACTGCTGTTCGCTTTGCTTGAGGGTTTCCTCGGCCATTTTGCGGTCGGTGAGGTCGCGGGTGATCTTGGCGAAACCGAGCAGTTCGCCGTTGGGGTCGATGATCGGATCGATCACCACGTGCGACCAGAAGTGCGTGCCGTCCTTGCGCACGCGCCAGCCCTCGCCTTCGAAGCGACCTTCACGGATCGCTGTGTCCAGCGCCCGTTGCGGCATGCCGTTGGCGCGGTCTTCCGGGGTATAGAAGCGCGAGAAATGCTCGCCGATGATTTCCGCTTCTTCGTAGCCCTTGAAGCGTTTGGCGCCGGAGTTCCAACTGGTGATGGTACCGTCGGGGTCGATCATGTAGATCGCATAGTCGACAACCGCGTCGATCAATAGCCGGAAACGGCTGTCTTCGATCGCTGCGGTACTGTTGTTTTCACTCATCACACTCACCAGCCACTGTCATGGGCTGAAGTATGCGTGAATCCACTGATTTGGAAAGTGCCGGCTCGCTTTTGATTGCCCACCACTGCGGCAGCAGTTGCTGGATGCGGCTTTCGGCAAAGCGGTCATCAATGAGCATGACCGTACCGCGATCCTCGCGGGTGCGAATCACCCGCCCGGCGGCTTGTACGACTTTTTGCATGCCCGGGTACAGATAGGTGTAGTCGTAGCCGGCGCCAAAAATCGCCGCCATGCGCCGCTTCATCTGCTCGTTGACCGGGTTGAGCTGCGCCAGCCCCAGCGTGGCGATGAACGCGCCGATCAGCCGCGCGCCGGGCAAATCGATGCCCTCGCCAAACGCCCCGCCCAGCACCGCAAACCCGACGCCCTGGCTGTCGGCGCTGAACTGGTCGAGAAACGCCTGCCGCGCGCCCTCGGCCATGCCCCGCGATTGCAGCCACTGGGTGATGTGCGGATGGCGCTCGGCCAATAAGGTCGCGACCTGTTGCAGGTAATCGAAACTGCTGAAGAACGCCAGATAGTTGCCCGGGCGCTCGCTGAACTGGCGCGCGATCAGTTCGACGATAGGCTCCAGCGAGGCCTGGCGATGGTTAAAACGGGTGGAGATCTGGCTGACGATGTGTACCTGCAATTGCTCGGCGCTGAACGGCGATTCGACGTCGATGCACACCGTGTCGGCGGGCGTGCCGAGCAGGTCGGCGTAATAGTTGCGCGGGCTCAGCGTGGCCGAGAACAGCACGCTGCTGCGCGCCGCTGTCAGGCGCGGGCCGATGAACGCCGCCGGCACCACGTTGCGCAGGCACAGTTGCGACAGCGGACGCTTGCGGTCGAGATCGCGTTTGCTGATATCGAACAGGTAATGCTCGTCGTACAGCTCGGCGACCCGGGCGAATTGCAGCAGATCGAAATAGAAATTCTGCAAGCTGCTGTCGAGGCCTTGCGGATGCTCGTTGAGGTAATCACCAATGGCCGCGCAACACAGCGAGATGGCGTGCAGGAGCTTGTCCGGCGCCTTGTCGTACGCCTGATACGCCGCCAGTTGCGGCGCATGCAGCGCGTTCCATTCGCGGTTGACCCGTTGCAGGGAATTCTTCAGCGCTGCCGGCGCGGTTTTGCGCACGCTGGCGAGGGTGAACTGGTCGAGACTGGCGCTGTACATTTGCCGGCCGCGTTCGACCAGGTTGTGCGCCTCGTCGGCCAGCACCGCGACTTTCCATTGATTGAGCTGGGCCAGGCCGAACAGCAGCGCGCTGAAGTCGAAGTAATAGTTGTAGTCGGCAACCACCACATCCGCCCAACGGGCCATTTCCTGACTCAGGTAATACGGGCATACGCTGTGCTGCGCGGCAACTTCACGCATCGCCGCCTGATCCAGCAGATTGATATGGCTGGCAGATTCGCGGGCAGCCGGCAGGCGATCATAAAAACCCTGGGCCAACGGACAGGATTCACCGTGGCAGGCTTTGTCCGGATGTTCGCAGGCCTTGTCGCGAGCAACCATTTCCATCACTCGCAGCGGCAAGTCCGGCGCTTGCCTGAACAACACTTGACTGGCATCGAGCGCCAGTTTGCGTCCGGGAGTCTTGGCGGTGAGAAAGAACACCTTGTCCAGTTGCTGCGGCGCCAAGGCCTTGAGCATCGGAAATAGCGTGCCAAGGGTTTTGCCGATGCCGGTCGGCGCCTGGGCCATGAGGCAGCGGCCGGTGCTGACGGCTTTGAACACTGATTCGGCCAGATGCCGTTGGCCGGGACGAAAATCCGCGTGCGGGAACGGCAGTTGCTGCGCGGCCAGATTGCGCGCTTCGCGATGGGCCATTTCCTGCTCGGCCCATTGCAGGAACAAAGCGCACTGCTGCGCGAAAAACCCCTGAAGCGACTCGGCGCTGTAGGATTCAACCAGGCAGGTTTCCTTTTCGCTGACGACGTCGAAATACACCAGCGCCAGATTGATCTGCTGCAATTGCAGTTTCTGGCACATCAACCAGCCGTAGATTTTCGCCTGCGCCCAGTGCAACTGGCGGTGATTGGCCGGTTGCTTGCTCAAGTCGCCGCGATAGGTTTTGACTTCTTCCAGGCAGTTTTGCGCCGGGTCGTAACCGTCCGCCCTGCCCTTGACCTTCAGCTCGCCGAATTCGCCTTGCAGCGCCACTTCGCTCTGGTACTGCTCGCTGCGTCGCGAGGCCACGGTGCGATGGCCGACGATGCCTTCCAGCGCGGTCGGTGACGGGGTGAAGCGCAGGTCGAGGTCGCCGGTCTTGGCGGTGAACTCGCACAGTGCACGCACGGCAACGCTGTAGCTCAAGCGCTCTGCTCCGCCCATTGCACGTAACACACGGCCACCGGCATTTGATGCTCGTGGCAGAACTCCAGCCAGCGCAGTTGATTGTCCTGCAAGCGGTCGCCGGGGCCTTTGACTTCGATCATCCGGTAGGTCTTGTGCTGCGGCCAGAACTGGATCAGGTCCGGCATGCCAGCGCGGTTGGCCTTGATGTCGAGCAATAGACGATTGCACCAGTGTTTGAGGTGTTCGGCGGGCAGACAGGCCAGCGCCTGTTCCAGCAAGTCTTCGTTGAGCGCGCCCCAGAACACGAACGGCGACTGGATGCCCCACTTGTCGACGAAGCGCTGGCGGATGGTCTCGGCGTAGCGGCCGTCATCGAGTTCGCCCAGGCAGGCCTGGAACAGCTCGGCGCGGCGCTCGAGGAAGTCTTCGCTGAGCAGATCCACCGGGCCGCGCTGGAACGGGTTAAAGAACGCGCCCGGCAACGGCGCGAAGATCGCCGGCCAGCACAACAGGCCGAACAGTGAATTAATCAGGCTGTTCTCGACGTAATGCACCGGGCCGTCATCGGCGTGCAAGTGCGCTTGCACATGGAATTCCACCGATCGCGTCGGATCGACGCGTGGCAAGTGCAAGTCGAGGCGCTCGACCTCTCTGGCCTTGGCACGCTTGAGCGGCGGGCCACCGAGTTTGCGCCGCAGACGCGGGACGATGCGTTGCAAACCTTGTTGCTCGGCCGCGCTTTGCGGTGCCTGTTCGGCCAGCGTGCCGAGCTCCAGCGCCAGCGCGTATTCGCCGCAACGCTCGAGCACACGGATCATCCGCAGCCGTGCGCCCGGATAAGCGCAGTCGCGGTAAACACTCAGGGCCAGCGCAAAGTCGCCGATGCGCTCGCCATATTGGCCGATCTGGAACAACGCCTTGGCTTGCCGGCGGCGCAGCCACGGGTTGTCGAATTGCACGGCGTTGATCTGTTCGACGATCTCGTCCAGCGCTTCACCGGCTTCGAAGCGCAACTGGCATTGATGCAGGAACAGGCAGGCGTCGACGTCTTCGCGGCTGCGCAGGCCTCGGGAGTCGGCGCAGAACTCGACTTTTTCATAAGTGAAGATGCCCAGGTCGGCCAGCACGAACTCCGACCAGTCCTGATACAGATTGCCGAAGAACATCAGGCGCAGGCGATCGCACAGGTCCATCAGGGTCAGGCTGAACAGCCGCTCAGCCAGTTGCGGCGCCCAGACACGCAGGGGCTGCGCCTCGCTGAACTGTTCGGCCAGCACCGGCAGCCACTCGTCCTTGCGCCCTTTCGGCTGTTCTATAAAGGTGCCGAACGCTTGCAGCAGCTCGGCCTTGAGCAGGACATCAAACAGCTCTGCCAGGGTCAGCGCAGCGTGTTCGTCGAGCCAGCCGTGTTCGAGCAACGGCCGCGCCGCCTCGGCAATGTCGCCGATTTCCAGATAGTTGAGTTTGCTCGCGCGAAAGTGAATGCCCTTGCGCATGACCATGCGCACCAGCAATCCCTGCGAGGCTTGCGGCAGCGTGTTGAAGTCGCGGATGAAGCCGTGCTCGCTTGCGCTCATCACATCGGCATAGCGAAGCCCAAGCCAATCAAGCACTTGCCGGAAGTTGTTGAGGTAATAGAACGGATCGTCGAGAGGGTTGGAGGTCACGGGAATTCAAAGCCACGGCAAGCGAACACTGGTTATGCGTACAGATAACAGCTCAGCCCTGCCCGGCGCAAACGGAAAAAGATCAATGGCATTTTTTCGCGCCGCCATCGAACTTTTCCGCCGCTGCTGGCACCAACCGCGTTACAGGGCCGACAATGCCCGCAATCACATTCAAGCAAGGAGTCAGAGGTGGGTATGAAAATCAAGATGCTGGGCATTCCTGTAGCGGTCGCAGCCCTGTTGGCGCTGGGCGGCTGTTCGACCCAGACCGTGGTGACGTTGCAGAACGGCACCCAGTACCTGACCGAGGACATGCCAAAGACCGAGACCGAGGACGGTTTCTATGAGTTCGAGGATATTTCCGGCGCCAAGGTCAAGGTTCGCGCCGATGAAGTCGCGACCGTGCGCAAGGAAGACTGACTTGGCCTGAATGATCGTTCCCATGCGCAGCAAAGGAATGCCTCCACGGACGCTCCGCGTTCGGCTCTCGAGTGGGACTCAGAGCGTCCCGGGCTGCATTCCCACGCGGAGCGTGGGAACGATCACACACTGGATCTGCGTCGTTCACAAATCCCCTGTGGGAGCGAGCCTGCTCGCGAAGGGGCCGGCACAGGCCCCGCATCAACCTCAGGCGATAACCACCCCGTCGTCGCTCAAACTCCCCAGCGCCACCCCCACCAACGTCACCGAATCCCCACCAAATGTCAGCACGGTATCCTGCCCGACCGCCGACGCATGGGCGCGCAAATCATCCCCCGGCAACACACCCTGTACGCCGAGAAACACCAGTTTGTCATCGGCGGTATAGCCAACCACACGATCCTGGCCGAACGCGCCGTGGAACAGAAACGTATCCGCCCCGCCGCCCGATTCCAGCAGGTCATTGCCAGCGCCGCCGACAAACACATCATTGCCCGCGCCGCCGAGCAAATGATCATTGCCCTCCAGGCCAAACAGCCAATCGCCGCCGGTATGCGCCTTGAGCATGTCAGCAGCGGCCGTGCCTTTTACGCTCGATTCATAAACGGTGAGGTTGCTGCCGACTTTCAACCCCGTGGCCGTGACGCTGTGCAACACGTCGTCCTTGAACACGCCCCAGAGAAACCCCGGCTCTTTGCTGACAATGCTACCGATGTCGCGGGTAATGCTGATCCCGCCGTTGGCATCGCGGATGTACAGGTTGCCGGCACCGTCGTTGGCGAAATCAAAGTTCTTCACTGTTTGCTGCAAGTCGAGCGTGTTGTTGCCCTGCCCGCCCAGAATGACGTTGTTGCCGCCGTTGTCGCGGAAGCTGTCGTTGCCGGCGCCGCCCTCCAGATAGTCATTGCCGCTGCCGCCCTGGATCAGGTCGTTGCCGTCACTGCCAATAATGAACGTGCTGCCCTTGTGGGTTTCGGCGTTACGGTTGAGGTCCTGTACCCAAGTGTTTGCCCGCGCCGGGTCGGAGAGGTTGGCGACGATGATCGTCGAGTCGCGGCTGGTCAGGTCGTAGAACTTCGATTCCAGCACGCGGGTCATGCCGTCGCCGTAGCCAGTGGGCAGGTGCGAAATCCAGGTCGGGATATTCAGGATCGAATACGGCAGCACGTTCCAGGCGTTCGAGGCGTAGTGATCGTTGAAGCTGACGAGGTTGTCGGTGGTGGATGTGTGCGGCGCATCGTGCACACCCACCGAGGCACTGCTGAAGGTCGAACCGTCGAGGGCGCGAAACACCGGGTCGTTTTCGTAGCCGATATTCAGCACCTTGTCGCCGCTGCTCTGGGTCGGCGAGGCGTAGGCGATGTAGTTGGAATCGGCGAAGAAACCGCCCCACTTGCCAGCGCTCAAGTCAGCCATGCTGTTCACCGCCAGACCGCCCAGGCTGTGGCCGCTGACCAGCACGTCCTTGCCGCTGAGGCCGTTGGCCCGGGCGAATACGACAACATCGTTGAGCAGATTGCCGAAAGCTTCGCCGACGTAGTTTTTTGCGTAATCGGCCGGGCCGAACGCTGCGAGCAGATCGTTGATCACGTCGCCAATCGAATCACCAATGAGGATTTCGCGCGGGCCGCTGGTGCCGCGAAAGGCGATACCCAGTTCGGTGAGGTGACCCTGGACATCGTACTTGCCGAGGATTTCCACTTGCGCGCTGGTGTAGCCGGCCTTCTCGCCGAAGAACGTCCCACGTGCATCGGTCTTGCCGTCGTAGCCCAATTGCGCAGCGGTGATGGGCGTCCAGCCGGCCTTTTGCACGGCATCGAGGGCGAGTTTTTCCGAGTCGGGATTCCACGGGATACCGGGGATCACCCCTTGCGAATCGGTGCCGCCAATCAGTGCGGTGACCAGCGTTGCCGGCAGGCCCAGGCCGAAGCCGTTGTGCTGATAACCGGCGGCGAAGCCGTTATCGAGGTTGTGATAGGAATACAGCGTGATCGCCATGGCATCGCTGAACAGCGCCGCGGAATCGGCTGTGCCGAAGTTCTTGTAGTCGTATACACCCATTGCCATTGCCTCTCTTGTTGTTGGAATTGTCAGAGATAGCTCACAGCCAGAGCGCGGGGCTCTGGAGCATTCGTTACATCTTGCACATCCTCTGTAGGAGCTGCCGAAGGCTGCGTTCTTTTGGGACGCAGAGCGCCCCCGGCTGCATTCCCACACAGAGCGTGGGAACGTTCATGTGTACGCCGCACCTGTGGGAGCGAGCCTGCTCGCGAAGGCGGCAGCACATTCAACATCACAATCGCCTGACCCACCGTTTTCGCGAGCAAGCTCGCTCCCACAATGAGATCTCCTGCACCTTCGGAATCAGGCAAAGACGAAACTCGAATCCGTCAGGTCAGTCACGCCGACGCCAATCAGCGTCACGGCAAAATCGCCGACTTTCAGCACGGTATCAGCGCCGGACTGCGCGGCATGCTGCTTGTAGTCATAACCCTGTCCCGCGCCCGCGACGCCCATGAACAGCAGTTTGTCGCTGCCTTGATAACCATTGATCGCATCGAAACCGAACGCGCCGCTGAACAGGAAGGTGTTGCCGCCACCCACCGCCGTCATCACGTCGTTGCCGGCGCCACCCACGAAAGTCACCTGCGACTTGTCACTGATCAGTTGATCATCGCCACCAAGCCCGAACAGCCAGTCGCCATCGGCCGTGGCATGCAAGGCATTGCCGTAGCCATCACCGCTGAGCGAATGGTTGTACTGGGTCAGTTCGCTGCCGTTGCTCAGGCCCTTGGCGGTGACGCCCCAGGTGATTTCCTTGCTGCCCCACCACGAACCGGCCTCTTTACCGACCAGCGCGCCGATGTCGCGGGTCAGGCTGATGCCGCCGTAGGCGTCGCGCACGTACAGCGTGCCGTCGCCGTCGTTGGCGAAGCTGAAGTTCTGCAACGGTTTCTGCAGTTCGAAGGTGTTATGGCCCTGCCCGCCGAAAATGACGTTGTAGCCGCCGTCATCACGGAAACGATCGTCGCCGCCCAGCCCTTCAAGAAAGTCGTTACCCGCCCCGCCCTTGAGCCAGTCGCTGCTCTGCGTGCCGATGATGAAGGTGCTGCCGCTGTGCGGCTCGCCGCTGCGGCCCAGGTCCTCGACCCAGGTCTTGCTCCGCGATGCCTCTTCGAGATTGGCAACGATGATTGTCGAGTCGCGCTCGGTCAGGTTGTAGAACGCCGAATCGATCACCCGATTCAAGCCATCGGCGTAGCCTAGTGAACTGTGCGCCGACCAGTTCAGCGGGTTGGCGATGCTGAACGGCACCAGGTTCTGCGCCGTGGAAGCGTAGTTATCGGTGAAGTTGACGAGGTTGTCGGTGGTCGATTCGTGCGGCTTGTCGTGCTTGCCCATCGACGCCGTGCTGAACGTGGTGCCGTCGAGCACGCGAAATACCGGATCGTTTTCGAAACCGATGTTGAGCACCTGGGGGCCGGTGCTGCTCTGGGTCGGCGAGGCGAAGGCGATGTAATTGGCATCCTTGTAGAAGCCGCCCCAGTTGTCCGCGCTCAATTCAGCAACGCTATTAACCCCAAGCCCGCCGAGGCTGTGGCCGCTGATCAGCACATCGTTGGCGGCAATGCCGTTGGCGATCGCGAAATCGGCGACGGCGTTGAGCAGATTGTCGAACGCGTTTTTCGCGTAGTTGCTCGCGTAATCCGACGGCCCGACCGCGGCGAGCAGATTGTTTTTCAGATCACCGAAAGTGTCGCTGTAACCCAGCCCGCCGGTGCCGCGAAAGGCAATGCCAAGGCCGATCAACTTGCCAGCAGCGTCATACTTGCCGAGCACTTCGGCCTCGGCGCTGGTGAATCCGTCCTTTTCCCCGAAGAACGTGCCTTGCGCACCGACCTTGCCCTGATAGCCCAGCGCCGTCGCCGTGACCGGTGCCCACGCCGTGGCCGGCAACGGTTTGCCGGTGGGCGTGTAGGCATACAGCGTCAGCGCGATGGCATCGCTATAAAGCCCCTTGCCGTCGGCATTTTTGTAATCGAACAATCCCATGTGCAGCGCTCCCTTTTCTTGAAAAACCGGCAGCCCATCAAGCGCTGCCGGTTACGCCTCAGAACTGCCAGTCGAGGGTCAGACCGACGCCGTGATCCTTCTCGTTCGAGCCGATCAGGCCGTTGTAGTCGAGGTTGACCCGCACGTCGCGATTGAGCGCCAGCCCGGCGCGCACTCCGACCACGGCAGCGTCACGATCCATCGACACGCTCTGCACGGTGAACGCGCTATTGCCGTTGGCGAAGGCCAGATGGCTGTCGGCATCGACGCTGCTCAGGTTGTGCTGCCAGCCGAGACTGGCGCCCAGTTCCAACTGATGCTTGTCCGACACAGCGAAGCTGCGCTTGGCGCGCACGCCGAGGGTCGACAGCACCACGTCGCGGTTGTCTTCACCACCCTTGAGCGCGGCAGCGTCACCCTTCTCGGTGAAGCTGTCGGTGTTGAGGTGCACGTAGGACAGATTGGCGAACGGCTCCAGGTTCATCGGTTGCAGGCCCAGATCGTATGCGGCCTCGGTGAACACTTGCGCGGTGGTCACGTCACGTTTGATTTTCTGTTTGCCGCTGACGTCGCCGAACTGCAGATCACGTTTGACGTCGATGCGATGCCAGCTATAGGCGCCACCGACGGTCAGGCGCAACGCGTCGATTTCATGGCCCAGATACGCACCCAAGTGGTAGCTGTCGACCGACGCCGACGAATGCGTGCCGCTGCCCATGCTCAACGAACTGTCGCTGTAACCGGTGACGAAACCGAGACGGGTATCTTCAGCAATCAGACCGTCGACACCGGCCAGCAGCCCACCGATGGAGCTGTTGGAATCGGCATTGTCGTGTCCGCCGTCACTCTCGCCCCACGAGCCGAGGACCTTGACCCAGACGTTGCTGCGCTCATCAGTCGGCGCATCGGCGTTGAACAGATCACGCTCACGCAGGCGCTCGCCGACGGCTTCGCGCAGGTAGCGGCTGTCGTTGATCAGCAGCGTGCCGATGGCCGGGTGAATCTCGCCGGACAACTGTTGAAAGGCCTGCTGCGCCGACGCCGCGTTGGGCGACAGCAACAGGGTTTCGAACAGCGCATTGCCCGCCCCCAGACGTTCGGCAGCCGCACCAACGGCGCGCTGGTTCGGCGTCAGACCGACGCTGGCGAACGATGCCTCATTGCGTCCCACCGCCAGCTGAATGCCGCCCGCCGAGTAATCCAGGGTGCCGCCAAGGAAGGCGTAATTCGGCAAGACCTGACCGAAGCGCCCTTCAATGCCACCCGCCGCTTGCAGAATGTTGTAGCGGGTGCCGAGCAGGCTTTGCACTTCGCCGGTGCTGAGCAAGGTCGGGCTGTTTTCCAGCGACAGGCTCACCGTGGCGCCGTCGATGATGGCTTTGCCGCCCGCAACGATCTGATCGCTGCTGGTTGGCGACAGCTCTACGGCGTAGGTCGAACCCGGCGCGAAGGTCACGTCACCGGCGACGTTCAGGGTGCCGATGGAGTTGCCCGGCGCCACTGTACCGCCGCTGTTCACTGCCAGCGCGCCGATGCGGCCATTGCCGCCGAGGATGCCGCCATTGTTGACGGTGACCGCCGATTGCAGCGAACCGTTGATGGCCAGTCGACCCTGATTGACCAGAGTCGGACCGCTGTAAGTGTTATTGCCGGTCAGCACCAGGGTGCCGATGCCTTGCTTGGTCAGACCGCCATGGCCGCCGATGTCGTTGCGCCAGGTGTCGAGGCCGCACGTGATATCGCTGCACACGCGTTCGGTGGGTTTGCCCTGATCGATGATCGCGCCGATGCCCGGCAGATCGGCGACAAACTGGCCGGAACCGTAAGCGCCCTGCACGCGGAATTCCTCGGGAATGTCCTGCTCGGTCACGAACATCGCCGGGCCATCGATGGCCTTGCGCAGGTTGATCATGCCCCAACCGTACAAGGCGTCGATGCCCGGTGCGCCGAGGTCGGTCGCAGTGGTGCGCAACACGCTGGCGACCTGGTCGCCGCTCATGTATGGAAAGCGCTCCATCAGTACGGCAATGGAACCAGCGACATGCGGCGCCGCCATCGAGGTGCCGTTGTAATTGGCGTAGCTGGTGGTCAGGTTGCCGGCGTTGGTGCCTTCGATGATCGAGCTGTAGATCTTGGTGCCCGGCGCCGAGACGCAGTAACTCGCCGTATAGCCGCAGCGCGAGGAGAACGTGCTGATCACGTACGGATTGGCGCTGGCGGTGTCCGGGTTCTGCTGCAACGCGGCGACGGTGATCCAGTTCGGCGCGATGTCCGGGACGAAATAACCCAGGCCGGCAATGGCGTCGGGATTGTTCAGGTTGTAATCGTTGCCGGCGGCAAAAATGGTGACGATGCCGCTGCGAGCGGCGGCGATGGCGCCGTCGTAAGCGCCGCCGGGTTTGGTGCCGAGCAGCGTGCGGATTTCGTTGAATTGCAATTGCGCGTCGTTGACGGTGAAGTGCGGATACGCCGGATCGCGGCCGCCGAGGTCGAAGCGGTCGGTGATGCCGATGCCCCAGCTGTTGTTGATGATCCGCGCCCCGCTGGCGATCAGCGCATCCCAACCGGCCTTGTACACCGCGCCGTCGTTGCCGCGCACGATGCCGTCTTCCGGGCCTGGGTCGCCGTTATCGGCGCTGATGATCTGCGCACCGAATGCAACACCGTGCATCACCCCGCCGTCGCGACTGCCCGCCGCGATGCCGCCGACGTGCGTGCCATGGGCGCCGAGCTTGCCGTTGGAGCCGACCGAGGGTGAACCGTCATAGAGGAACGCATCGCCGGCCTTTACCGGGATGTAAGGGTCGGTGTATTCGCGAATGCCGCTGGTGACCAGGGTGACGACTTTGTTGCTGCCGGAGAACTCCGGATGTGCGGCGTAGACCGGCTGATCGAAGATGCCCAGCTTCACGCCTTTGCCGGTGTAGCCGGCGGCGTAGGCGTAATCCGCGCCGATCGCGCCCAAGCCCCAGTCAGCCTTGAATTCATTGCTGCGCCAGCTCGACGGATCGCCGCTGCGGCCGTTTTCCACGTAAGGCGCTGCCTGCGCCATCGCACTGGCACAGAGCATGGCGACTGTCAGGGTTTTCAGGGCAAAGCGGCCACCCGATTGCGCGGGGGTATTGTTGTTTTCCATCCACGACCTTCCTTAGTGATGTTGCGAAAAATCCGGTTGTTTCAATAGTTGTGGCGAGGGGATTCATCCCCGTTGGGTTGCGAAGCGACCCCCAGGAATTTTTCCAACCTACGTAAACACAGGTTTTGCGACTGCTGCGCAGTCGAGCGGGGATAAATCCCCTCGCCACGGTGACTCAAACACATGCAATCAGAACTGCCAGTTCAGACTCAGGCCAACGCCGTGCAGCTGCTCGCGGCTGGCCAGTTGGCCGTTGTAATCGAGGTTGACCCGCACGTCCTTGCTCAAGGCCAGACTGGCCTGCACGCCGACCAGTGCGGCATCGCGTACCAGCGCTGAGCTCTCCACGGAATACGGCGTGCCGCCGCTGGCAAAACGCAAATGCTGCTCCGATTCGATATCGCTGAGGCTGTGCTGCCAGCCGAGACGCGCGCTGACGTCCAGCGCTTGCTGGCTGGAAAGGTTGAAGGTTTTGCTCGCCCGCACGCCCAGAGTGCTCAGCACCACATCGCGCTGATCGCCCGAGCTTTTCAGCGCAGCGGCATCGCCCTTTTCGGTGAAGCCTTCGGTGTCCAGATGCAGGTAGGTCAGGTTGGCGAAAGGTTCCAGCGCCAGCGCTTGCAGTTGCAAGCGATACGCCGCTTCGCCGAAGACTTGGGTGGTGGTCGCGTCAACTTTGGCTTTCTGCTTGGCGCTGACCTCGTCGTATTGCAGATCGCGTTTCACATCGCCGCGATGCCAGCTGTAGGCCGCGCCAGTGCTCAAGCGCCAGGCGCCGAGATCGTGTGCGGCGTAAGTGCCGAGGTGATAGCTGTCGACTTTCGCCGAAGAATGCGTGCCCGAGCCCATGTTCAACGAGCTGTCGCTATAACCGGTGACCAGACCGATGCGGGTCTGCTCGTCCAGCGCGCCGTCGACCCCCGCCAGCAGGCCGCCGATCGAGGTGTTGTAGCCGGCCGTGTCGTGGCCCGAATCGGTACTGCCCCAGGCGCCGAGTGCTTTGATCCAGCCATTGCTGCGTGTCGCCGATTCATCGTGCAGCCGCTCGCCGACCGCATCACGCAACTGGCGGCTGTCGTTGATCAGCATTGTCCCCAGCGCTGGGTAAATCTCGCCGCTCAGTTGCTGGAAGGCTTGCTGGGCCGAGGCTTGAGTCGGTGCACGAAGCACACTTTCGTAAACCGAATTGCCGGCGCCCAGACCTTCAACTGCAGCGGCCACCGAACGCTGGTTCGGCGTTTGCCCGACGCTGGCGAAGCTTGTGGCATTGCGCTGGATATTCAGCTGGATGCCGCTTGCGGCGTAGTCAAGGGCGCCGCCGATGAACAGGTAGTTCGGCACTACTGCAGCGAACTGCCCCTGCACGCCGCCGGCCGCTTGCAGGATGTTGTACTGGCGACCGAGCAGGCTTTGCGCTTCGGCGCTGCTGAGCAAGGTCGGGCTGTTTTCCAGCGCCAGGCTGACGCTGGCGCCGCTGACGGTTGCCGTGCCACCGGCAACGATGCGGTCACTGCTTGTGGGCGATAGCTCGACGGCGTAAGTCGAGCCCGGGGCGAGTGTCACATCACCAGCGACGTTCAAGGTGCCGATGGAATTGCCCGGTGCGACCCGGCCGCCGCTGTTGGCGGTCAACGCGCCGATGCGTCCGGAGCCGCCGAGGGTGCCGCTGTCGTTGACGGTGACCGCTGAGGTCAGCGAACCGTTCACGGTCAGCAGACCGCCGTTGACGGTGGTCGGGCCGCGATAGGTGTTAGCGCCACTGAGCAGCAATTGCCCGGCGCCGGACTTGATCAGGCTGCCCTCATACACCCGGTTTGCCGCTGCCGCATCACGCAGCATGCCGATGGCGTAATCGGTCTGGTCCTGCTGACTGGCGCCGGCCGGGACACCGTTCTCCCAGCCTTTGTCCTGCAGGGTTTGCTGCCAGGCGCTGTGCTCGGCGAGGTCTTCGCGCTGGCGCTGGAGCAGCGCCTTGTCAGAGATGTCATTGCTCCAGACATCGCGCTGCCCTGCCCCCAGATTCGCGTCGAACGTACCGAGCAATTGCCCCGGCCCGCGCATCGCCCGATTGAGATTGGCGACGCCCCAACCGACGCGCTCGTTCGGTGCGTCGGTGACCGCGCCATCGAGCTGGGTGGCGGTGGTCAGCAGCACCTCGAGCGCCTGCTGATTGTTCATGTACGGATAACGTTCCATCACCAGCGCCAGGGCGCCGGTCGCGTGCGGCGCCGCCATCGAGGTACCGGACTTGATCGCATAACCGCCACCGGGAATGGTGCTGTCGATCTTCGCCCCCGGTGTGGTGATGCACCAGTATTTGGCGATGCCGCACTGGTTGTATTTCTGCTGATTGCTCTGATCGAGCCCGGACACCGCCAGCCAGTGACCTTCCAGATCCGGCTGAAAGTACGGCAGCGCCGAACGTACGCTGGCATTCGGGTAGCCGCTGTTGCCGGCGCTGAAGACATTGATCACGCCGCGCCGGGAAACATCGGCAGCGGCGTCGAGCCAAGTGCCCTTGTTCCAGTGTTGCGCGTAGGCGGCGTGCAGATCCGCGAGAGTGCGGTAACTGACATCCGGCGGCTGACTGCCCCAACTGTTGTTGATCGCCCGCACCCCGGCATTGGCGAGGCTGTCGTAGACCGCTTTGAAATAACGCGGATCAGGGCTGGGGCCGAAGAGGAAACTGTCGTTCTTGTTGGTGTTGCCGACGTAGATTTGCGCGTTGTACGCCACCCCGTGCATGCCGCTGCCATCACGGGCGGCGCCCATGGTGCCGACCACGTGGGTGCCGTGGGAATCGTTGTTGGGGTTGAGCGTGCCGTCGACGTTGAACGCGGAGCCATCGACGTAGCTGCCGCTGGCGGTTACCGGGTGATAACGGTCGGCGGAGAATTCGGGGTGGGCGGCATCGAAACCGGAATCGAGCGCGCCGATTTTCACGCCCTTGCCGGTGATGCCGGCTGCGTAGGCCTGATCGGCCTGCATGCGTTCCAGGCCCCAGTCGCGCAAGAACTCGGCGCTGCGCCAACTGGCCGGATTGCCGGGCTGGCCGGGTTCCAGGTATTGCGCCTGCGTTGCGGAGGTCACCAGCAATAGCGTGCCGAGCGAAATCGGTTTGATGCGTACGTCCATGGTCATCATTCTCGTTTTTGTTGTTTTGTTCAGGGCTGATAGCGATGTCGCCCGTTCCCCTCACCCCAGCCCTCTCCCCGAGGAGAGGGAGCCGATTTGTGTTGATGTCAAAACCTGCGGCCTGCTCGGTCGCTCAAGTCGATGCAGCTATCGCAGGCCACTCGGTCCGTCCCCTCTCCCTCTGGGAGGGTCAGGGTGAGGGCTGTTGCGCGACCACAAATGCTTCGTCCACCCGCACCAGATCCTGCTCATTAACGTCTCGGTGCAAAGCCTCAGATCCTGCGGTGTCGCCCGTTTCCCTCACCCCAGCCCTCTCCCAAAGGGAGAGGGAGCCGACCGTGTTGTCTTCAGTTATTCAGCGACCTGGAAAACCAGTCGATTACGGATTCAGCACAGCTCGTTCAAATCGGTGCATCTCGCCAATCTCCCCGGATCGGTCCCCTCACCCCAGCCCTCTCCCAAAGGGGGAGGGAGCCGACCGTGTTGTCTTCAGTTATTCAGCGACCTGGAAAACCAGTCGATTACGGATTCAGCACAGCTCGTTCAAGTCGGTGCATCTCGCCAATCTCCCCGGATCGGTCCCCTCTCCCCCTGGGAGAGGGTTAGGGTGAGGGCTGTTGCGCGACCATAAATGCTTCGTCCACCCGCACCAGATCCTGCTCATTAACGTCTCGGTGCAAAGCCTCAGATCCTGCGGTGTCGCCCGTTCCCTTCACCCCAGCCCTCTCCCAAAGGGAGAGGGAGCCGACCGTGTTGTGTTCAGTTATTCAGCGACCTGGAAAACCAGTCGATTACGGATTCAGCACAGCTCGTTCAAGTCGATGCATCTCGCCAATCTCCCCGGATCGGTCCCCTCTCCCTCTGGGAGAGGGTTAGGGTGAGGGCTGTTGCGCGACCACAAATGCTTCGTCCACCCGCGCCAGATCCTGTTCGTTCAAAGTCCCGGCGTAGTAATGCAATTTGGTCCAGGCCATCAGGTAGTCGTAGCGTGCCTGGGCCAAATCCCGGCGGGTGGTGAACAGTTGCTGCTCGGCGTTCAACGCATCGAGATTGGTACGTTCGCCGCCCAGAATGCTTTGTCGGGTCGAGACCACCAGTGCTTCCGCCGACTTCAAAGCCTTCTGATAAGCACGCAATTTGCTCACTCCGGACAGGCACGCGCTGAACTGTCGGCGCAGTTCGATCAGGGTTTCGCGGGTTTTGCCATCCAGCTCGTACTCGGCCTGTTCCATGGTGCGGCTGGCCTGCCGTGTGGAGGCCGACACCCCGCCGCCGGCATACAGCGGCAGGCTGACTTCCAGGCCGATGGTGTTGGTTTCGTAGCGCTGGTTATAGGTGTTGCCGCTTTCCGACTCGTTGTCGCGCATCGAGGCATAGGCGCTTACTTTCGGCAGATGCCCGGCGCGGTTGCGCTCAACTTCGTAGCGCGCCACTTCCACGGCCTGACGCTGCGAAGCGAGGTTCGGGTTGTTGCTGATCGCCAGTTCATGCCAAGTGTCGAAATTGGCCGGTTGCAGCGTGAAGGTCTGGAATTGCTGACCAAGCGGCGCCAGGTCGCCGATGTCCACTGCCGGCACGCCCACCAGCGCACCCAGCTCACGCAAGGCGGCATCCTGCTCGTTGCGCGCTTCGATTTCCTCGGCAGTCGCCAGCTCATAGCGTGACTCGGCTTCAAGAATATCGGTGCGCGTGCCCTCGCCCTGCTTGAACATGTGTTCGTTCTGCTGGAACTGCTGCTCGTAGGCCTTCTTCTTCGCCTGGGCGATGTCGATCTGGTCCTGGGCGAACAAGGCTTTGGTGTAGTTATCCAGCACTCGCACCAACAGTTCCTGACTCTTGCCGCGAAAGGCTTCGTCGGCAAATAACGACTGCGCCACGCCTTTGCGATACGCCGCGTAAGCTTCGTAATCAAGCAGCGGTTGCTGCACCGTCAGCGCCGAGCCGTAACTGTTGTAGTTGCGCTCATCGGTGCGGTTGCGCGCGCGATCATCCAGAGACGTAGCCTTGGACGAGTTGCGGCCCGTGTTGTAGGTGTAGCCGATCCGTGGCAGCAACCCGGCGCGGCCAATCGCGCGGTTTTCCAGGCCTGCATCGCGCTCCTTGATTGCACCGAGAAACACCGGATCGTTGCGCAATGCCTGCTCGTAGATCTCAAACGGCCCCATGGCCGCGATTGCCGAGTGACTCGCGAGCAGCGTCATTGCGGCCCCCAGCATGCAAAGCTTTTTCATACAGCCGAACATCCTTATTCCTCGGTCAACGCAGAACCGGCGCGATCGAGCAGCGGTTTGAACAAATAGTTGAGGAGTGAACGCTCACCGGTGCGCACGAACATTTCCGCCGGCATGCCGGGCTTGATCACCAGGCCGTTGAGCTTTTCCATGGCCTGATCGCTGACGCTGCTGCGCAACACGTAATACGGCACGCCGGTTTTCTCATCGACCATCTGGTCGGCGGAGATCAGGCTGACTTCGCCGGGCACGCGCGGGGTTTTGCTCTGGTTGAACGCGGTAAATAGAATGTCCACCGGCAAATGCGTGCCGACCTTGTCGATCAGGTTAACCGGCAAGTGCCCCTCCACTTCCAGGGTGGTGCCTTGCGGAACGATCTCCAGCAGGGTTTCGCCCTGACGCACCACAGCGCCTTCGGTGTGCACACCGAGGTTGACTGCCACGCCATCGGCGGTGGCGAGGATCTCGCTGTGTTGCAGGTCGAA
Source organism: Pseudomonas sp. LW8 (assembly GCF_041956865.1). Taxonomy (NCBI): domain Bacteria; kingdom Pseudomonadati; phylum Pseudomonadota; class Gammaproteobacteria; order Pseudomonadales; family Pseudomonadaceae; genus Pseudomonas; species Pseudomonas sp. LW8. The sequence goes on from NZ_CP168138.1 coordinate 2,993,907, forward strand.
ACCGGCGGAGGTCAGCTGTTCGGACAGCGTCACGCTTTTGAGCTGGGCATCGGCCAGTTGCGTACGCACTTCCTTCTGGTATTCCTCGCCGTGCTGCTGCAACTTCAGGCGCGATTCAAGGATGCCCTGCTCCACGCGCCCGCTTTCACCGGTGTTTTCCGCCAGTTGCTGCTGCACTTGCGACAGTTGCCGCTGGTAGTCCATCAAGCGGTTGCGCGGGATGTAGCCGTTGTCGGCCAGCGGTTGCAGGTTGCTCAGTTGTTGTTGCAGGGAACTGGCCTGGGCATTGAGGTCGCTGCGCGCGCGGCGCATGCCGGCCAGTTGTGCGGTGGCGCCTTCGATATTGGCGCGCAGTGCCGCTTGTTCCCGGGAGAACGCTTCGCGGCGGCTGCTGAACAGTTGCCGCTGGCCTTCCAGCACCAGCGCCAGGCGCGGGTCCGGGTCGTTGCTCAGCTCGGCCGGAAAGGTCACTTGCTTGAGGTTGTCGCGCTCAGCTTGCCAACGCGCGAGGCTGGCCCAAGCCATGCGGTACTGCGCCTGCAGCGATTGCACATCGGCAGCCACTTGCGTCTGATCAAGGCGGAACAACGGCTGGCCCTGCTTCACGATCTCGCCTTCGCGCACCAGAATCCGGCTGACCACGCCGCTGCTCATCGACTGCACGGCCTTGCGCTTGCCCGAGACCACCACCGTGCCCTGCACCGGAATGCCCTGATCCAGCGGCGCCAGTGCCGCCCAGGTGAAGAAACTGCCAGCGCCGACGATGGCCAGAATCCAGCCCATGCGCGCGAAGAATTTCGCATCACGCTCCGGGCGCTCGGTGAGGTAGGCGTGTTCCATGTTCGCTTCGTTTTCAGTGTTCATGCTGGCGCTGCTCATACACCCGAATTCCTTGTCGAGGGCTGATACTGCCGGCTCATGCTGAGCCCGCCCGGTGTTTGTGCGGCTTTTTCGCGTTGCTGTTCGTGCTGGCCGGAAAGTGCCTTGAGCACATCCTGACTCGGGCCGAACGCCTGCAAACGACCATCGTTGAGCACGAGCAATTTGTCAGCCTGAGCCAGCACCGAAGAACGGTGCGTGACCAGAATCACCGTGGTGCCTTGCGCCTTGAGTTGCGCAATGGCGCTGGCCAGTGCGGCTTCGCCGACGGTGTCGAGGTTGGAATTGGGTTCATCGAGCACCACCAGACTCGGCGTGCCATATAGCGCGCGGGCCAGGGCCACGCGCTGTTTCTGGCCACCGGACAAGCCGCTGCCGTCCTCGCCCAGTTGCGTGTCGTAACCTTGCGGCAGGCGCAGGATCATCTCGTGGACACCGGCCTGTTGCGCGGCGGTGACGACTTTTTGCGGGTCGGCTTCGCTGAAGCGCGCGATGTTCTCCGCGATGCTGCCGCTGAACAATTCGATGTCTTGCGGCAGGTAACCGATGTAGGGACCAAGCTGGTCGCGGTTCCAGCGGTGAATATCGGCACCGTCGAGGCGCACCGTGCCGCCCAGAACCGGCCACACGCCGACCAGCACTCGAGCCAGCGTCGACTTGCCGGAACCAGACGCGCCGAGCACGCCGAGCACTTCGCCAGCGCCCAGCGTGAAATTGACCATGTGCAAAGTGGCCGCACGCTGCCCGGGCGGGCCGGCGCTGACTTGTTCGAAGCTGATCTGGCCATTCGGTGCCGGCAGTGCCATCGCCTCGTCGCTAGGCGGAAACGCCTGCAACAGCGCATCAAGGCGCCGGTAAGCCAGCTTCGCCCCGCTCCACTGCTTCCAAACGGCGATCAACTGATCGATCGGGCTCAGCACGCGTCCCATCAGGATCGAACCGGCGATCATCATCCCCGCCGTCATGTCGCCCTTGATCACCAGCAACGCGCCCAGGCCCAGCACCAACGATTGCAGGCACAGGCGCAGGGTCTTGCTCAGCGAACTGATCACCGCACCGGTGTCGCTGGCCTGGTTCTGCAAACCGAGAAAGCGCGAATGCACCCCGAACCAGCGCTTGCGCAGCGAGCCGAGCATGCCCATCGCCTGAATGGTTTCGGCGTTGTGCAAGTGGCTGGTAGCCAACTGACTGGACTGCTGGGAAAAACCGGCGGCTTCGCCCAACGGTTTTTTGGTCATGTATTCGTTGAGGCAGGCCAGTGCGATCAGCAGCAACGCGCCTGCCGTGGCCAGCACGCCGAGCCAGACGTTGAACAGGTAAATGACAAACAGATAGACCGGGAACCACGGCGCATCGAAGAAGGCGAACAGCGCCGGTCCGGTGACGAACTGGCGAATGTGGGTCAGGTCGCCCAGCGACTGCCCGGCGTTACCCTCGCCCTTGAACAGGTTGCGCTCGAACGCGGCCTGATAGACGCGCAGATTGAAGCGCCGCTCCAATTGGCTGCCGATGCGGATGACGATAAAGCTGCGGATCACTTCCAGCAGGCCGATGAAGGCGAAGAACCCGACCACCATCAACGACAGCATCGCCAGAGTGGTTTCGTTCTGTGACGACAGCACCCGATCGTAAACTTGCAGCATGTAGATCGACGGCACCAGCATCAGCACGTTGATCAACGCGGTGAAACAACCGACGCTGATCAGAATGCTTTTATAGTCGCCCAATGCCTTGATTAACGGAGCGGCCGGAGACTTCGCCATCTTCATTGATTCTTCCTGAGTTCATAGTCTCGTCGGTGCGGACGAGCATTCCATTGATATTTCGCGTACCTGCCAAAGATCATTTGCAAGTAGTGCTTACAATTTCATAACAAGTTGATCGGCTTCGCGGTTATAACGCTCAGTTATTGCAGTACATCAACTTCGCGCAACTACCCAGCCACCGCTTAGTGCCCGACGCGTTCGAGCAAGATAAGCAATTCCGAACTCAACCTGCTTGTGTAAGAGCCATCCCCCCGGCGGCCGAAAAAGGCGATTTTCGAACCCTCCTTGCCAGTGATGGCAATGCCATCGGGTTCTGGAAACCAACCAATCGGGGCTTCGCTCAACCACGCGCCCAGACAATCGGCGCCCTCGCCCAAGGTCTTGTTTGGCGCAAGATCGACAACGCATGTGTTCGACGGTTTGTCTTGCAACGACCGCGTTTCGGGTGTGTCGTTGTGACCGGTCAATGTGGCCTGCCAGCGCCCGGCGAATGCCGAGGGTTCTTCGAGTCTGAGGCTGCTTGCCATGCTTGTCGCTCCGGTCATCATCAGCGTGACTGCCATCAGCCATGCCATCGTCGTGTCAGTTAAAACGTATCGAGTCATAGGAAATTTCACTTCCGCTCGTAGCCTTGCTCGGGGATCAGGCCGATGCAAGCGAAGAAAGCGACGCACGAGGCGCCGCTTTCCTTTCACATCACGCCACGATGTCGCTGGTCGCAGCCTGGCCCACGGTGCTGACGATAAAGTCAGCCACGCCATGCCCGGAGAAATCCACCGACAACAGGCTATTGCCGCCCGACGAGGTCAACACTGCGTCGCCGGCCGAACCGGTGAAGCTGTTGACGAAGTGCAGGCCCGCACCGTTGGTGATGCCGGTCAGGTCGATTTTGTCCAGACCGCTGACGAAATCGAGGATCTGATCGATCGCACCTGGCTTGGAGTCCGAGCTGGCGGCGAACACGAAAGTGTCCGAACCGGCGCCGCCCCACAGCTTGTCGGCACCGCCAGCGCCGTACAGAATGTCGTTACCGGCACCGCCCTTCAGCTCGTTGGCCACGCTGTTGCCGATCAACAGATCGCTGCCGGAACCGCCAATCGCATTCTCGATGACCGCGCCCTTGGCGATCGACACGTTACCGACCATGCCGCCAACGTCGGAGAACGAAGCGCTGTTGAGGTTGATCTTCTGGTTCTGGGTGAAACCGGAGAAATCCAGGGTGTCCTTGCCGCCGGCATCCCACACAGAGAACACCACTTTGTCGCTCGACGACGACGCGCTGAGGAAATCGCGGCCGGTATTGGAGTTGAAGCCGTAGGTGGTGTCGCCGGTGCGGGTGGTGGTGTTGGCGCCGTAGAGTTTCTGGATGGCTGCGATGTCGTCCATCAGCGGGCCGGACGAATAGGCTTCGACGCCGCCCTTGCTGAAGTTCTGGTTGGTGTTACTCTCGCTCCAGTAACTCATGACGCTGTAGCCACGGGTGTCCTGGCCGTAGGTCGCGTCGTTGTAGGTCGGGTTGCCGTTGCCGGCGTTGTAGTCGCCAGGGTGAGCAAGGCCCAGGGTATGGCCGATTTCGTGGGTCAGGGTCTGACGACCGTAGTTGTTCAGATCCGGGTTCTTGTTCTGCGTGTAACCGCTGTTGATCAAGTACCACGAGGTGCCGTCATAACCGGCGCCGGTCCCCGGCAGATAGGCAAACGCCGCAGCGCCATCCTGGCCACCGCTGTAGTTACCGAAGGTCATGTGCCCGTCGCCGCCCGAGGCTCTCTCGGTGAAAGTGACATTGGCCACGTCGGCCCAGGACTGCATGGCGAGCTTGGCCTGAGCCTGTTGCTGCGCGCTGAACTGACTGAACCCGCTGATGCCGTGCTTGTTCATCGTGCTGTTCGAGGCCGAGGTCAGGAACGTGTAGGTCAGTTCGATCTTGCCGCTGCCGTCCTTGTCCTGGTAGGCAGCGCCGTCACGCAGCAATTGCGTAGCCGCCTGATCGACGGAGTACGAGGGTTTGCCATTGACCGTGAGGTTGCCGCCGCGGTCGTACTGATGGCTGAAGCTATTGATCTGGTTGTACGCCGAGCTGAAGGCAGCCAGCTGGAAAGCCTGTTCGGCGGAATCAACAGCATTGGTTTTAACTTTCGACATAAACACACTTCCTTGTTTAGCAATGGAACAGTTTTTGTCCGACAGGACGATCTTTGGCGAGATCGTCCTATCACTCGCCCAATGAAGGCGTAACGAACCTGACACAATTGGAAATCTGTCGTAAAGAGTTTTTTTGCGATCCAATTTGGCTATATCAGGAAACTGCCGTAAACAAAGCGCGCGGGGAGAAAAGATTGTTTTTAGTTGCGATGAGGGCGGAAATTGTCTGACGATTTTCTATTTAAATATTAAATATCGCTAAGTTTGAATTTGTTGGGCAAGTCACACTTTCAGTCAGCGGTGCCAGTGCTTTGATATCAACTATGCTGATTCATTGAATAACAAATGTGGGAGCGAGCCTGCTCGCGAAGGCGCCAAGCCAGTCAACATAAGTGTCGAATGACAAACCGCTTCGCGAGCAGGCTCGCTCCCACAGGGGTCTTGTACGTTGGCCTGAAAAAACTCAGCTGCCGGTACGAATCTTGTTCCAAACCCGCGTCCGGATCCGGTCGATATTCAGCGGCATCGCTTCCAGCGCGAACAGCTTGCCCATCATTTCCGCACTCGGGTAAACCTTGGTGTCGTTCTTGATCGCCGGATCGATGAGCGTGTCCGCCTGTTCGTTGCCATTGGCGTAATGCACGTAATTGGTGATGCCGGCCATGACATCGGGGCGCAGCAGGTAGTTCATGAAGGCGTAGCCGGCCTTTTCGTCCGGTGCGTCGGCGGGCATGGCGACCATGTCGAACCAGATGGCCGCCCCTTCCTTGGGAATCGCATAACCGATCTCGACGCCGTTCTTGGCTTCCTTGGCGCGGTTCTCCGCTTGCAGGATGTCGCCGGAAAAGCCGACTGCTACGCAGATGTCGCCGTTGGCCAGGTCACTGGTGTACTTCGAGGAATGGAAGTAGCTGACGTAGGGCCGCACTTTCATCAGCAAAGCTTCGGCTTTTTTGTAGTCTTCGGGATTCTTGCTGTGGTGCGGCAGGCCGAGGTAGTTAAGTGCCGCCGGGAGCAGTTCCGGGCCGTTGTCGAGGATCGCCACGCCGCACTTTTGCAGTTTTTCCATGTATTCGGGTTTGAAGATCAGATCCCAGGAATCCACCGGCGCGTCGTCGCCCAGCACCGCTTTGACCTTGGCGATGTTGTAGCCGATGCCGGTGCTGCCCCACAGATAAGGGAAACCGTGCTCGTTGTTCGGGTCGTTGGTCTGCAAGGCTTTGAGCAGTGCCGGGTTGAGGTTCTTCCAGTTCGGCAACTGACTCTTGTCGAGTTTCTTCAGCGCCCCACCCTGAATCTGCCGCGCCATGAAGTGGTTCGACGGGAAGACCACGTCGTAACCGGATTTGCCGGTCATCAATTTGCCGTCGAGGGTTTCGTTGCTGTCGTAGACGTCGTAGGTGACGCCGATGCCCGTGTCTTTCTGGAAATTCTTCGTGGTGTCCGGGGCGATGTAGTCGGACCAGTTGTAGACCTTGACCGTCTCGGCCGCGTGACTGACGGAAGCGGCCAGCAGCAGCGGCGCCAATGCGAGGGTTTTCTGGATCATGGGGCGATTCCTGTATGGGCTTTTTTTGTTGGCAGGCAATCAAAGGATCGAACAATCAGAAAATCAGCACGTAGCTCTTGCGCACGGTTTCCTGGATATCCCAGATCCCGAGCGTGTTGGCTGGCAACATCAGTGCGTCGCCGCCTTGTATGTGCAGGGTTTCGCCACCACCGTCGGGGGTGAAGGTGCAGCGCCCGGAAATGAAATGGCAGAACTCCTGCGCGGTGATCTGCCGCCGCCAGCGGCCCGGGGTGCATTCCCAGACGCCGGTTTCGACGCCGTTGTCGCGCTCGACGCTGGTGGTCGAGGCAATTGCGACAGGTTCGCCGAGGGGCACGGCGACCGGGTTGGACTCCTCGAGTTCGAGCGCGGCGGTGTTCTTGAATTGGGTGATGCTCATGGCGTGACCTGTTTGTTGAGGGAAACGGCGTTTAGTGCATGAAACCTTCCATGAACCCGGCGACTTGGCTGGCGAGCTTGCGCCGCCAGGGCGCGGTCGCCGGATTGGCCAGCGTCTGGTCTTCATGCACGAAACTTTTGATGATCGCGTTGTAGCCGAGCCAGCGGCATGGCTCTGGCTCCCAGGCACGCAGCGCGTGAATGCCACCGTCGGGCAGGACCCACGGTTGTTGGGTCAGCTCGCTGTCGCGCTCAAGAATCAAATCGGCCAGCGTCCGGCCGCCGAGATTGCTGGCACCGACGCCCTCCCCGCCATAACCGCCCGATAGCGCGATGCCGTTGCCGCGGTCGCAAAGCATGTGCGGCTTGAAATTCCGCGACATGCCGAGGTTGCCGCCCCAGGCGTGGGTGATTTGCACATTTTTCAGCTGCGGGAACAGTTCGCCGAACAGATAGCGGCGCAACTCGACTTCATCGCGGGTGAGGTTGAAGTCATGGCGTAGCTTGCCGGCGAACTGATAACCGCCACGGGCGCCGAAAATCAGGCGGTTGTCGGCACTGCGCTGGCCATAGGTGACTTGACGGCTGAACTCACTGAAGGCTTGCCCACGATTCAGGCCGATTTCGTCCCAGGTCGCGGCGGACAGCGGCTCGGTGGCGACGATCAGGCTTTGCACCGGCAGCTGATAGCGGCCCAGCGGCGGCAACGTCACCGAATAGCCTTCTACGGCCGGGACGATCCAGCGGCTGCGTACGCTGGCCTCGGCAGTGCGCAAACTGCCGGATTGCCAGTGGGTAACCGGGCTGTTTTCGTAGATTTTCACGCCCATGTTCTGCACGGTACGCGCCAGGCCACGGACCAGTTTCGCTGGGTGAATGGTCGCGACATGGGGGGCGAAGATGCCGCCGTAGGGCTTGGCCACGCGGATCTGCTGGGCCAGTTGCTCGGGACTCAGCCAGCGGTAATCGTCGTCAGTCAGGCCTTGGGCATGCAGCTTGTTCAGGTAATCGCGCAGAACGGTTTCCTGCTCTGGGTAGCGCGCAGCACAATAAAGCACCCCGCCCTTGCGGTAATCGCAGTCGATGCCTTCGCGTTCAACGACGATCTCTACTTCATCAGGAATGCTGTGCAGCAGATCAAACGACGCCCGCCGTTGCTGCGGCGATAAGCCTGCGAGCAAGCGATCCTCACCCAGCAAGTTACCCATCAGCCAGCCGCCATTGCGTCCGGACGCACCGAACCCGGCGGTTTGCGCCTCGATGATGGCGATATCCAGGCCGGGCGCCTGTTTTTTCAGGTAGTACGCCGTCCACAGTCCGGTGTAACCGGCGCCGATGATCGCCACGTCGACATCTAGATCCCGCTCAAGCGCAGGGCGCGCCAGCAGCGGTTCATCGAGCTGATCCATCCACAAACTGATCGTGCGCCACGCCGACATGCCAGACTCCGCCACTGAAAACCTTCGATGGCGTCGATCCTAGTGGCTGCCTTCAGTGGATGTCTTGCGCGCGTGCCCGCAGAGAAATTTGTTTGGCGTAGGCCTTGGGCGACTGGCCGGTGTGCTCGCGAAAGCATTTGTAAAACGCCGACAGCGAATTGAAACCGGCGGCAAACGCCAGCTCGTCGACGCGCAATGGCGGTGCGGCGCTGTCCAGTGCACGCAGCAAATGCTGCAGGCGCGCCTGGTTGACGTAGCGATAAAAGCTTTGCCCGAGTACCTGATTGAGCAGATAGGAAATCTGATTGCGGCTGTACCCGCACTCCTTCGCCACCCGTTGCAGGTCAAGCTCAGGGTCCAGATAGGGCTGCTGCTTTTCGAAATACTGCTGCAGGTCTTCGGCCATGAAGCTCAGTTGGCGCGGTGACAGACCGAGACGACTGACCGCCGGACGGCTCGGTGCCGAACTGCCGTCGGTTTGGGTACGCACCAGCGAGGCGTATTCATTGACGCGCCATATCAGGCCGTCCTTGACCGTGATCGCTTCGCTGGAACGAAACGACACCAGGCCATCGCCGCCACGCAAGGTCACCTCGTACTGAATGAACGCGGTGTTGCCATCCACCCGGATGCGGTCGCAATGCTCGAGCAGTTCGTCGGATTCTCGCGGCATGCTCACGCGCACGTAGTCGCGTAACTCATCCAGTCTGAGTACGCGATTCTGAAAGAAATCGCTGTACTGGATATCGGCGTGATAAAGCGCCATGACGCTGTCCAGATCCCGGTGTTTCCAGCTCAGGTGATAGCGCATGACCGTGGCGGCCGTGGCCTGGGTCTGTTCTGGGCCGTCGTCATCGGCGTGCATAAGCGGCTCGGCAAAAAAGAACCGAGCTTGCCCAACTTCCTCTGCCGCTTCAATGGAAAATCCATGGTGGCGTTTTGGCGATAATCGATGAGCCAGTGACTTACATCAAAAAATGCGAATCAATCGCTAAACGGACTGAAAAAACTCACAGTTTTTTCACACACGGATGCTACTTTTAAAGCTCAAGCACTGGTTGAGCCAATGAAGGCTCTTCCCACCTAACATGAGCAAAAGGAAGCGCTCGATGAAGCAGGCGGGCAACACCATGAATAAAGGGTTCAGCAAAGTCACCTTTCCAAATGCTTGCCAGCTGATGCGCTGGCATTTTCATCCCATGGGTTTCGAGGCGACGATGGATGCGCCGGGCAGCCTGATCGCCCGTCTGTTTGATCGTGCCAGCGGCGAAACCATGATCGCCATTGCCGGCATTCCCTGCGCAACGGTGATGAACGCGGCGGACGTCGAGCGCATCATCGAGGCCATCGAAGATGAGCTGGAAGCTTTCACTCCTCCGGAATCTCTCAAGAACTACGCATAACCGCCTGATTTAAAACAAAAAGCCCGCAGCGATGCGGGCTTTTTTATTGATCAGGCGCTGGCCTTCTCGGTTCGATGATCGACGAAGAACGGCTTGCCCTTGGCAACTCGATCCGATGCCCTCGGCATGTTTACCGCTTGGGTTTCCTGCGGTTCGACGTACCAGTAGCAATGGCTGACGGCGCGCGTGATACCAACGTAGGCAAGGCGCAGGATTTCGTCTTTTTGCGCATTGTCGTACGGCTCGCTATCGCCACTTTTGCCCAATCCCGCCATGCGATACACCTGGTTCTTGTACGGAGAACTGGTCAGATGCTGGCAATCACCCAGCAGGAATACCGCATCAGCCTGCAAGCCTTTGGCGCTGTGATAGGTCAGCTGTTTCAGCCGCCGCGCATCATAGGGCAAGCTCGAATCCACATTAATTACAGGCTGAATATGCTGCTCAATCAATAACTTATCGCTGCTTTTTCGATAAAGCATCAGGATTGAATCACCCCGCCGGTAATGCTCGGCCAGACGCTGCCCCAACGCTTCATCGTCACGCTCAAGCACGTTGACCGGGTGAAGCGGCTTGGGCTCACCACTGGCCTTGGCCTTCTTGCCTGCGATCGCCGGCGCTGCACGGACAATGTGTTCGGCTGCGTCGATGATGTGCTGATGGCTGCGATAGTTGTCACTGAGCATCACTCTCGTGGTGCTCGGGGAAGGAAATTCCTTGTTGAACTCCATGAAGTAGCTCGGAGAACTGCCGCGCCAGCCGTAAATCGACTGCCAGTCATCACCGACGCACAATAGCGACGACCGCTGCGCCCCTCGCCCAACGTGCATGGCCGGGCCACGGCTGCGGATTTCATTGAGGCTGGCGCGAATCCACGAAACGATCTGCGGCGATACGTCCTGGAACTCATCGATCATCAAATGCGCCATAGGCCGCAGCAACTCATCGCTGAGCAGCTTGAGGTTTTCCGGCGAGTGCTCGCTGAACAGCGCGAACATGCGGTTGTAGGTCATCACTGGCGGTTTCTGATCCAGCAGATGATCTTCAAATGCGCGCCAGAACAGGCTCAGGGCCTCAAAGAAAAAACGATCAGGATCGTCCTTGGCGAAGCTCATCCGGCTGACCGCGTCCGGCACATCCAGGCCGAGGTTTTCGATGAAGCCCGCCGCGGCGACAAAATAGTCCAGCAATGGCGCGGATGCCAGCTCGCCCTTGACCTTGTAATCAAATCCGGGACCGGCGCTGGCATCTCCGGCCAACGTCGCAAGAACGCGCCTGGATGACTCGTAACTATCCAGCCATATCAATGGCTTACGGCAGAAAGCTTGAAACAGGGTGCGCTTGACCGCCCATTCTGCGCGGACACTCAGCTTGGCGTTGGGTCGGGTCAGCTGGGCGTTTTCCTTGGGATCAAAGCCGAGCACCACCCAGGCATCGAGGCTGGGAATATAGCCGTGAGCGTGGAACTTCGAGCCATTGATTTCGAAGGCCTGCCGATTCGGCTCGATGCCTTTAATGGGCCACGCCCCTGCACGAAACCATAAATCTTCAATCACATCGCAGAGCTCTTCATCGCGCTTGGCCGCCAGTTCGGTGACCGCCATGCGTTTCTGCACATCGGGGTGGTCGCGTTCCAGTTCCTTTAATTGCAAACCCGCGCGGGACAGCGGCTGGATCAATTGGCGGAAACGCTCATCCTCGTTGAACAAGCGGTGGTAGCAGGCATTGAGTTGTTGCCGTTGCGCGTCGTTGATCCGCAGGTCAAACGGATTGCTGTCGACCTCCTCTGCGCCACTTTGCGGGCGATCGCTGAGGTTCTCGAAGGCCTGCAAGCGCTCGAAACCCGGCAGGCTGCGCACCATCGGCAGGATGCGCGAGTGGAAGGTTCGCACCAGTTCGCGCGCCTGCTTGAGGTTCAGCGGCTGACCCCACAGCGTGAATATTTCGATGAGCTTGTTGATGAAGTCCTTGCGCGATTCACGGGTGAAGGTCACCACGGTCATCGAATCCAGCTCAAAACCCAGATAATGGCTGAGCAACAGTATGCGCAGCACCAATGTGGTCGACTTGCCGGCGCCCGCACCGGCGACCACCGAGGTGGACGGCGTATCGCTGAAGATCATTTTCCATTGCGCGGCGCTGGGCTGGGCGTGGGCCGGGAGCAAACGAGCGACGTCAGCCTTGATGCGTTTTTTCAGTTCGGCGGTGAGCGGCAGGCGCCAGTCATCGAACAGGTGGTTATCGACGCTGGGCGGCCGATGCTCGGTGTTGCGGCTGTCGCGAATCAGCAGCACCTGACGGCCCTCTTCCAGCCCCTCGAGCTTGCCTTCCTTGAAGCCGTACTCGACGCCTGCTGTGTGGCCACTGCGAAATCCGTCAGCTTGCCCGTGCAGCCACGATGCCCGGTGCTGCGCGCGCAGCTTGGTCAACCCGTGACCAAAGAATCGCGCGGCCAGACGCTTGAACCATGGCATCTCGGCCAGTGGACGAAGTTCAGGGGGAAGATCGGGGGTGTGTTGCGCCACGCTGACGGACTCCAGGGTGTGAGGCTGTGGCGGCTATGGTGTCTGGATTTGCCGTCCAGTTCTAGCGAAATGCTTACGGGTCATCGGTTTAGGCGACGAATTGAAAGTCGGATGAGACGATTTTGAGGCACATTCCTATCAAATAACCTGATCATGATGCGGCAGTTTTTGCGCTTTTTATCGATGATTGCCTGATAGATGATCGTCGTCATCAACCACGGGGCCCGCCCCCTGACGAACCTAATTTAAGGAGACGATCATGCTTGAACTCAGACCCTTCAGCTCGCTGGGCGGCGCCCATCATGGCTGGCTGGACGCGCATCACCACTTTTCGTTTGCCGAATACTATGATCCGCAGCGGATGAGCTGGGGTAACTTGCGCGTGTGGAACGACGACATCATCGCCGCAGGCACCGGTTTCCCGCAGCATCCGCACCGCGACATGGAAATCATCACTTACGTGCGTGAAGGTGCCATCACGCACCAAGATAATCTGGGCAACCAGGGCCGCACCGAAGCCGGTGATGTACAAGTGATGAGTGCCGGCACCGGCATCGCCCACAGCGAGTACAACCTAGAAGACAAGGAAACCAAGATCTTCCAGATCTGGATTCTGCCGACCGAAACCGGTGCGCCGCCGTCCTGGGGCGCCAAGCCGTTTCCCAAAGGCGAGCGCGAAGGTTTTGTCACCTTGGCCAGCGGCAAGGACGGCGACGATGAGAGCCTGCACATTCGCGCCAATGCGCGCCTGGTGGCGGCGAACATCAAGGCCGGTGAAACCGCAGAATATCGACTGGATGAAGGACGGCGCGCCTATCTGGTTCCGGCCACTGGCGTGATCGAGGTCAATGGCTTGCGTGCCCAAGCGCGTGACGGTGTGGCGGTAGCCCATGAGCAAGTGCTGACGGTCACGGCGATCGAGGACAGCGAGATCGTACTGGTCGACCTGGCTTGATCTGCAGGCAATAAAAAAGGGCAACCCTCACGGTTGCCCTTTTTCATGTGCGCATCATTTGCTGGAAATGGCGCCGTCTACCAAAGTTTGCGCCTCGGCCACCAGTTGCTTGAGGTGGTCGTCGCCGAGGAAGCTTTCGGCGTAGATCTTGTAGATGTCTTCAGTGCCCGAAGGGCGCGCGGCGAACCAGCCGTTTTCGGTCATGACTTTCAGACCACCAATGGCCTGATCGTTGCCCGGTGCATGGCTGAGGATGCTCTGGATCTTCTCGCCTGCCAGCTCGGTCGAGGTGACCTGCTCCGGCGCCAGCTTGCTCAGCAGTGCCTTCTGCTCAGGGTTGGCCTTGGCGTCGACGCGTACCGAGAACGGTTCGCCCAGTTCGTCGGTCAGCGCGCGGTAGGCCTGGCTTGGATCGCGCCCGGTGCGCGCCGTCATTTCAGCGGCGAGCAAGGCTGGAATCAGACCGTCCTTGTCGGTGCTCCATACACCGCCATCCTTGCGCAGGAACGAGGCGCCAGCACTCTCTTCACCGCCAAAACCCAGCGAACCATCGAACAGGCCATCGGCGAACCACTTGAAACCAACCGGCACTTCGTAGAGACGACGGCCCAGGCGCTTGGCCACGCGGTCGATCAGGCCGCTGCTGACCACGGTTTTGCCGACAGCGGCATCAGCGCGCCATTGCGGACGGTTCTGGAACAGGTAGTCGATGGATACCGCCAGATAGTTGTTCGGCGCGAGCAAACCACCGGACGGCGTGACGATGCCGTGGCGGTCATGATCCGGGTCGCAGGCAAACGCCACGTCGAAGCGCTCTTTCAGGCCGATCAGGCCCTGCATTGCGTGGCTGGACGATGGGTCCATACGGATCTGACCGTCCCAGTCGACGGTCATGAAACGGAACGTTGAATCGACCTGTTTATTCACCACTTCCAGGTCGAGACGATAGTGTTCGGCAATGGCCGACCAGTAGCGCACCCCTGCTCCGCCCAGCGGATCGACACCCAGACGCAGCTTGGCATCACGGATGGCATCAAAGTCGATGACGTTGATCAGGTCGGCGACATAGGTGTTCAGGTAATCGTGACGATGGGTCGTGCTGGCCTTGAGCGCCTGCTCGTAGCTGATGCGTTTGACCCCGGCCAGTTTGTTCGCCAGCAGCTCGTTGGCCTTGGCTTCGATCCACTTGGTGATGTGGGTATCGGCCGGGCCACCGTTGGTTGGGTTGTATTTGTAGCCACCGCTTTGTGGCGGGTTGTGCGACGGCGTGATGACGATACCGTCAGCCAGGCCGGAGGTACGGCCGCGGTTGTAGCAGAGAATGGCGTGGGAAATTGCCGGGGTCGGTGTGTACTCATCGCCTTCGGCGATCATCACGGTGACGCCGTTGGCGGCGAGGACTTCCAGTGCGCTGGCGCCCGCCGGGGTCGACAGTGCATGGGTGTCGATGCCGACGAACAGCGGGCCGGTGATGCCCTGGGCTTCGCGATACAGGCAGATCGCCTGGCTGATGGCCAGAACGTGCCATTCGTTGAAACTCAAATCGAACGAACTGCCGCGGTGGCCGGACGTGCCGAACGCCACTCGCTGGGTAGAAATCGATGCATCAGGCTGGCCGGTGTAATAGGCCGTAACCAGTCGCGGGATGTCGACCAACAGTTCTGCCGGTGCCGGTTTGCCCGCAAAAGGACTGAGTGTCATGCAAAAACCTCTGAAATCGGAGTGGTTCAGGAAATGCAGCGCAGTTTACTGGCAGTTTGACCACTGTGCGACGGGATGTATCCGAAACTCGCCCGATGTTTTTTAACGTTATTGACCGGGCGACAGGCGCAAGGCATCGCCGAGCAAGCCGATGACACTCGGCAAATCCCGCTCGCCATGGTTCAGCGCGCTCAAACGCAGATGGTCCGCGTGCAAGCCCTGCAGACTGAACAGCTCGCCCGGCGCCACGATGATCTGTTGCTTGAGCAGGCGATGAAAGACGCTTGCCATGTCGACCGGGCGTAACGAACGCACCCACACCGTCGCCCCGCCCTGCGGCTCGACAATCTGCAGGGTATCGCCCAGACGTTCGCGCAGTACCTGAATCAACACGGCTCGCCGCTCACCCAGCATTCGCCGCAACACGAATAAATGCTGATCAAGCCGTCCGCCATTCAACAGCCGCGCAATCGCCTTTTGGCGAATGGGCGACAAGCGAAACGCCCGCAGCAGAAAATGGCGCTGCAATTCCTCGCGCCAGTGACGCGACAAGACAAAGCCGAATGGTGCTTCGGCGCCGATGAATTTCTCGAAAGTGGAAAACACCAGCAGACGATCAGGATCGAGCCAACTGCGCAAACGCTGCGAATCATTGCGCTCGTCAAGCTCGCTGTAGCAGTCGTTTTCCAGTACCCAGACGCCATGATGATTGAGCAACTGCGCCGTGGCCTGCTGACACTCGCGAGTGAAACCGTTGCCTTGGGGCATGCTCAGCACGGAAGACAGCAGGATCAAACGAACCGGCTCGTTCTTCAGCAGTGATTCGAGTGCCGACAGATCGAGCACGCCTCGGGCAAGCAATGGCCACTCGATCACGCGTACTCCGCACGACTCGAGCAGGCGCAGGATGACCCAGTCGCACGGTGATTCGACAATCACGGTGGCCTGACGCAATCCAAGCACCGAAATCAGAATCTCCAGGACCCCGCGCAGATCAGCACCGATATAAATGTCATCGGCGTGCCAGAAGTGCTCTGTCGAGCTGGTATACCGCGCCGCCAGCGCAACCCGCAGTTCCAGTTCACCGCAAGGCTGCACGAATGTCTGCAACTGACGCGGGTATTGACGCAAGAGCTCACGTTCCGAGGTCAGCAACGGACTGTCCAACGGTTGCAGCGAGGCCGGTTCGTCAGCACTCAACACACACATCCCGGGACGCCTGGCGTTGACGTACAGGGTCTCCAGCAGGTCATTGCCGTTGCCGGGTGCATCCATGCTGAACTGCGCTTGCGCGTAATACCCTGACTTGGCGATCGAATAGACCCGGCCTTCCTTTTCCAGAAGCGAATAGGCGTATTGCACAGTTGAGATGGAGACATTCAGCCGGTCCGCCAGTTGTCGCAAGGAAGGCATGCGTACCGCCCCACCACCTCCGGCAGCATCAATCAGCGTTGTCAGATATCGATAAACTGCCTGATAAACAAAGTCGTTGTCCCGCGCGCCCTTCACACCCTCATTTCCGTAGATATTGGTTCACAATCCAGGCTCTGGCTCACCGTCAGCGTTCCGTCGACCGCTCGAACGGAGCAGCCGAACGCGCCTCGTCCGACCCCGAACTCTCTGAGGAGAATTGCGCAGGTGCATCAATCTGCACAGGACCCATCGCATACAGGCGATTCAACAGCCTGACTGGCAAGCCGCTGACTTCCGTCAGCCACTTCATCACCTGCTCAGGTGCGTGCAGACCCTGCATGGCGCGGTGCAGGTCCGGCATAGCGACCAGCATGCCGGGATGACAGTTGCGCAGGAAGCGTTCGAGACCTTTGCCGTTGTCGATGAACGGCGCAAACAGCAGGCACGCCAACTGCGTTTCGGTCAATCCGAAACCATTACTGAGGTAATCCTCGGCAAGCATCCGCAGTTGTTCTGGCCCGCCGGCGTTGTCGTAGCTGGCCAGCAAGTGCTCGCAGACGGTTTCGGCAACCTGCTTTCGCCGCATGTCGGCCAGCGTGTGCCGGACGTAATCGTCGATGCCCGCCTCATAGGCGCGCCCCTCGATGAACCGTGCGTACAAACCTCGCACATGTGCCGAAATCAGAGGATCAGCAAACACCGCTTCGCCCTGGTACAGCGCCAGATCATCAGGTTCATAACCGAGAAACTCGCCCAACAGCGGCCAGCGGTCCTCGAGCTTGCCGACCATCATGTCGTTGATGTCGATAAAACTGGTGCGCCGGCAGGCTTCGAACTCACCTTCCGGCCGCCACACGGTCCGGTCATCATCGGCACGCAGTTCCCGGTAAAAGTCATCACCGAGCTCGTCGAGCAGAGGAAAAAGCATTTCGAATCCGGCATTGACCAGGCCTGGAGCCGGTATTGCCACTCGCTGCATCGCGCGGTTCAGGCCTTCGAGGAAATGCTGCTGACTGCCTTTGGTTTCGGTGCTGATCATGGCATCGACGCCGTTGTTCCAGCGCGCGATCTGGCTGTAGTACTCGGCCGTCGCCAGGTAGGCGTCATCCCATAATTCAGGCGTTTCCAGCCAGGTGCGACAGTGCCCCACCAGCAGCAGATTGACCCGGCTGGCCTCGCGCCCTTCATTGCTGACAGGCGTGCGATGGTCGAACGGCAGGACCTCGCGGTTATCCACCATCAGCACCTCGACCCGCGGATCGTCATAAAGGAATAGCGCGCTGTAGCTGCGATGCAGGTTTTGCAGGGCGAGCGGGCTGTCGCCATTCCAGCGCAGGGAAGCCACGCGCAGCTGAAAGGTCGCCGGAGCACGGCCGGCAATAGTCAACTGAGCGGCCCGGAGCAAGGCCAGGGTATAGCAACCGTCACGCAGGCCGGACTGAGGCACCAGCACCTTGAATTGCCCAATGTTTTCCATGCCGCCTGCGGCCACCACCAAGCGCTGTATCAGCAACTGCAATGCCGTGCGCTCGGCTCGGGAAAAGAAACTCAGCAAACGCTGCAATACTTGCTGATAGACATAGTTCATTGCCTGATCATGGATCGTGCTCATCGGTATTTACCCGGTATCAAAAGTTTCATGCCGCGCAGACATGACAGTAGGCGCGCGGCAATTGGATCAATAAGTAATAGACGCTGAAATGCTAACACTTACAAAGTTGTAGTTATTTGAAACACTTCACCTAAACAAAGCCTTCCAGATGCCAGGCTGGACGCTCAACCACCCGTATTCATTGGCCTTTCGCCACTCAACAATGTTCTGAGGAAACTTCCCACAACGTCCCACGCCAAATCATTACAAGAAAAAGAGAAGCAACTTCCGAATCGCCCTACAGCAATTAAACAGAAATTGACGAAGCCAGCTGAGCCAGCCATTTGATATTGCATCGGACAAATTGAATGCACAGCCATAGCTCATTCCTTGAGATGAAAGTAATCATTCAATTATCAGTGCTTACAGTGTGATTAGAAGATACAGATGAACGGCAAAAACCAGTTCAGTTGCTGAAAAGGCCAATGCTTCGATATCGGGGAGGGTTTACTGACAGCGGAGGGAATAAACAGAAAAGAGTCCGTGGGGGCCACGGACTCTGATGAGCGGATTTACGCGGTTTCCACTTGCAGGGCCACTCGCTCGCGGCATGGGCATTCGTCCATGTAGCGATGTGCTTCGACGAACTCGTTGAACGGGAATACACGAGTCTTGAGCGGCAGGAGCACGCGGTCAGCGGTCAACTGGTTGATGTCACGCAAAGCACGCTGCAGAGCGACGTGGTCCTGGACAATGCCCAGCTCCGGCTTGCCGGTGAAGTTGCCGATGCAGTGCACAAAGAACTGAATGTTCTTCTGAAACGCTGCACACGCCGGGAACGGGGTCTGGTTACCACCTTGCAGCCCGTACAGCACCAGACTGCCGCGTGGCGCCAGCACATCGCCGAGCAACGACATCTGCGGGCCGCCAAGACCATCGAACACCACATCGACGCCGCGGTTGTCGGTGATCTTGTTGATACGCATCAACAGATCTTCCTCTTCGGTGACGATGACCTTCTCCGCACCGAGGGACAGCAGGTACTCCCGCTCCTCCGCCGATTTGGTCGCGGCGATCACTCGCACACCCAGCGCCTTGCCCAATTGCACAAACGACGGGCCGGCGCAGTGGCTGGCGTCAGTCACCAGCGCAAATTGACCCGGTTTGACCCGCGCCAGATCGGCATAAGCGAAGTAGGCGATCAGCAGCGGCGTGTAATGCACGCTCGCTTCGATCGGGCTGAGCACATCGGGATAACGGGTCAGCGCGGTGCGTGGCAGGACGATGGACTCGCCGTACACCGGATAGTCGTTCGGGCTTTCCGCAGGAAAACTGGCCACTTTGTCGCCGACGGACAGGTCTTCGACATCAGCGCCCACCGCAGTGACCACGCCAGCCATTTCATGACCGAGGCCCGAAGGCAGACGTGCCTGGGACGACGCCAGATTCTGGCGCCACAGGGTGTCGTACCAACTGATGCCGATTGCCTCGACACGCACCTGCACTTCGCCAGGACCTGGCTGAGCAGCCGCATGCTCTTCGCATTTGAGCACCTCGGCCGGACCAAACTTGTGAAAACGGATCGTGCGGGACATCGCAAACCTCGTCAAAGTAACCTCTAATGCCATGAACTCTATCTGGGCTTTGGACCCAAGACCATCAGTGGCTATTAATAGTCGACATGCCTGTCATTGATTCCGCATCAAGGGCGGCATTGGCAAAATCCATGAAAAAAGGCCTGCCACCGTCGCAGTAAAGCTGAATTTTCCGGTGCAGAGTACCAGCCTTTCCCCGTAAGATTCATGCCGGCCATTGTTCTCATATGGCCGCCCTCGTCAAGTTTGATGACTCTGCCAGGACTCCAGATGAATCGTAATGACCTGCGTCGTGTCGACCTGAACCTGCTGATCGTGTTCGAAACATTGATGCACGAACGCAGTGTGACTCGGGCCGCGGAAAAATTGTTCCTCGGCCAACCGGCTATCAGTGCGGCGCTGTCGCGCCTGCGCAGCCTGTTTGACGATCCCTTGTTTGTCCGCACCGGTCGCAGCATGGAACCTTCCGCGCGCGCGGTGGAAATCTTCGCCCTGCTCTCGCCTGCCCTTGATTCGATCTCGACCGCCGTCAGTCGTGCCGCCGATTTTGATCCGGCGACCAGCACCTCGGTGTTTCGCATCGGTTTGTCCGACGACGTCGAATTCGCCCTGCTGCCGATGCTGCTCAAGCGCCTGCGCGCCGAAGCACCAGGCATCGTCCTCGTGGTGCGGCGGGTCAACTACATCTTGATGCCGGGCCTGCTGGCCTCCGGCGAGATTTCCATCGGCGTCAGCTACACCACCGACCTGCCGGCCAACGCCAAGCGCAAGGTCCTGCGCCGCAGCGCACCGAAGCTGCTGCGCGCCGACACCGTGCCGGGGCCGCTGAGCCTGGACGACTACTGCGCCCGACCGCATGCACTGGTGTCGTTCGCTGGCGACCTCAGTGGTTTTGTCGATGAAGAACTGGAAAAACTCGGACGCAAACGGCACGTGGTGCTGGCGGTGCCACAGTTCAACGGACTGGGCACGCTGCTGGCGGGCACCGATATCGTCGCGACCGTGCCGGATTACACGGCTGAGGCACTGACGGCGGCTGGAGGGCTTCGTGCTGAAGATCCGCCGCTGCCGACGCGGACCTTTGAATTGCACATGGCATGGCGTGGGTCGCAGGATAACGACCCGGGAGAGCGGTGGTTGAGGTCGCGGATTCAGATGTTTTTTGGCGATCCGGATAGTCTGTAGCCGGACCTACTTGCCACCCGTCACATCCAGAAAAGTCCCGGTGACAAACGATGCCTCCGCGCTGGCCAGCCACAAGATGGCCCGCGCCACCTCTTCCGGCTGACCGCCCCGCCCCATCGGGATCGAATCTTTCACGCGATCAACCCGCCCCGGCTCGCCGCCGCTGGCGTGCATATCGGTATAGATGTGCCCCGGGCGAATGCAGTTAACCCGAATTCCCTCGCGCGCGACTTCCTTGGCAAAGCCGATGGTGAAAGTTTCCAGCGCGCCTTTCGATGCTGCGTAGTCGACGTATTCATTGGGACTGCCCAGGCGCGCGGAGGCAGACGAAATATTGATCACCACGCCACCCGTTCCGCCGTGGCGCAGAGACATGCGCTTCACCGCCTGCTGCGCGCACAGTATCGGCCCCAGAGCATTGACTGCGAAGATGCGCTGCATGCGTTCGAAGCTGAGGCCCTCCATGCGTGACTGTTTTGCCAGAACGCCTGCGTTATTGACCAGAACGTCGATCCGTCCAAATGAGCGATCGACGGCCGAGAACAGTTCAGCAACCTGCTCGGGGTCAGCACTGTCAGCACGCACCGCGATGCCTTTGCGCCCCAACGCTTCGATATCCGCCATCACCTCAAGAGCGGCAGACTCGTTGGCGACGTAGCTGATGGCGACGTCGTAGCCTTGCGCGGCGGCGAGTCGGGCGGTGGCGGCGCCGACTCCGCGACTGCCGCCGGTGATCAGAATCAGCGGTGCTTGCGAGACTTTATCCATGCGACGTTCTCCTGAGCAGTTGGCCTATGTCAGCCGATGATGATGGCGCCGCTGGCGATGACCACGCATGCCAGCATCCTGCGGACGGTGAGCTTTTCACCGAGGAACAAATAGCCGAGCAATGCCGCGAACAGCACGCTGGTTTCGCGCAGGGCCGACACCGCGCCCAGTGGCGCTTCGCTCATCGCGTAGATAACGATTGCGTAAGCCAGTAAGGAAACCAGTCCGCCGCCCACAGCGGCGAGCATGCCGGGCCGTACGGAAAACAGACTGCGGGCGTCGCGCAGGCCGATATACACCAATGGCATCAACACACCCCACAGGGCGCTCATCCACACCGTGTACGCGAGCGGCGCACCGGAAAGCCTGGCGCCAATGCCATCGACGACGCTGTAGGCGGCGATGAAACAACCGGTACCCAGCGCATATGGCAGGCTCGGCACCGACAGGCTGCGCCCTCGGAACGCCAACGAGATGATCCCCCCGGACACCAGACCAATGCCGAGCAGTTCGCCGGGGGTTATGGTTTCGCCGGCAAACAGCGCGGCGCCGAGGGTGATCAGCGCTGGCGACGACCCACGGGAAATCGGATAGATCTGCCCTAGATCGCCGACCCGATAGCTGCGTACCAGAAACAGGTTGTAGCCGACATGCAGCAGTGCCGAGAGCAGCGCGTAACCCCAGCTCTCAGGTGCAGGCGGGGCCATGAAAGAGGCGGCGATGGCGCAGACGATGGCGATGGCCACGCACATCATCGTCATCGACCAGAGCCGATCGGCGCCACCGCGCAGCAGCGCGTTCCAGCTGGCGTGCAGGAGCGCGGCGAACAGAACGAGGAGTACGAGATGGATTGGCATGCAGCATTCTAGGCATCCCTGGCATTGGCCTTACAGTGAAGTCTCCTCATTACACCGTGAGCAATTACTCATACTTCAGCGCTGTGCGCTCTGCACCTTCAACGCTTCACTGAGCAACCATTGACGAAATCTGAGGATGTGCGGCTGGGCTTCGATGCCTTTGGGACAGACGAAATAATAAGCAAGCGGCGAAGTGAACGGCACATCGAACAGCCTCACCAGACGGCCGTCGGCAATTTCATTTTCGACATGGCCGCTGCGCACCAACGCCACTCCCTGGCCGAGCAACGCAGCTTCCACCGTCATGTTGGTGTCGCCAAACCTGACGCCTTCGCGCAGCGGTAAAAACTCCAGCCCGACGGACTGAAACCACACCTCCCATTTCGGCGCCAACTCGGCGCCGTCGCGAATGAGTAACGGCATCTGCAGCAACTCGGCGGGACTGCCCGGCCTGCCGACGCGCTGCAGCAGTTCGGGACTGGCCACGGGAAACACCTGCTCACCGAACAGGAACTCCGAATACAGACCGGGATAATTGCCTTTGCCCAAGCGAATGGCGACATCGGCTTCGCCGCTGGCGAAATGGATGATCGTGTCCGTGGTATCCAGCGACACCAACAACTCCGGGTGCAGGCGCGACAGATTCGGCAAGCGTGGCAGCAGCCACTTCAAGGCAAACGAATAAGTGGTGCTGACGGTCAGGCGAACCCTGTCCTTTTGCTCGCGCAGATCCTCCAGCGTTGCTTCAAGGCTGATGAAAAACTCGCGCACGATCGGCGCCAGCGTCGCCCCCGCTGTTGTAAGGCGCAACGCCTTGCCGCGCTCGAACAATTGCAAGCCCCAAAGTTCTTCAAGGTGCCGGAGCTGATGACTGACGGCGCTCTGGGTCACGTGCAACTCTTGAGCGGCAGCGGTGAACGTCGGGTGTCGGGTGGCCACTTCAAAAGCCCGCAGGGTCGCGGTCGGGGGCAGGTCGCGCATAAAAATGATCCGGGGACGATAAATGTCAGAGCATGAGGTTGCGCTCATGTTAGAGCGAAACTCCCTTGGTTGCCCGTTCCGCGATATTGGCGTATTGCTCCGGCAAGTGGGCGAGGTGCTGGTAACAGCGAGGTATTTAATCGCCGGATAATCCTCCGCGCGCAGCGTCGGTCGCAATCATTGCAGATCAAGCAACACAGAATTGCCTTCAGGCCGATTGTTAGCCCCCTAACGAAAAGTGCATGCTAGAGGGCTGCCTCGGCGCTTATATCATTCCGAATGATAGTTACCTTTGCTTCATTCGATTCGTGCCATCACACCCGCGCCGAGCATCATCCGCCCATCTTCAATACTTCGGCGGATTGCATCCATGGAACAATCACTCAAACATTTGCGCTTCCCGTTGGCCATGCTGGCCGTACTGGTGATGAGCGCCTGCGGCAAAACTCCGGAGACTGCCGGCGCCCCGCCCGCTGCCAAAGTCAGCGTGGCCAAGGTGCTGGAACAACCGGTCAACGAGTGGGACGAATTTACCGGGCGCCTCGAAGCGCCGGAAACCGTTGAAATCCGCCCACGGGTTTCGGGCCAGATCGATCAGGTCGCGTTCACCGAAGGCGCGCTGGTCAAGAAAGGCGACCTGCTGTTCCAGATCGATCCGCGTCCGTTCCAGGCCGAGGTACGCCGCCTCGAAGCTCTGGTTGCTCAAGCCCGCGCCACCGCCACTCGCAGCGAAAACGAAGCCGCTCGCGGTGAACGTCTGCGTACCAGCAACGCCATTTCCGCTGAACTGGCCGACTCGCGCACCAGCGCTGCCCAAGAGGCCCGCGCCGCCGTCGGTGCTCTGCAGGCACAATTGGACCTGGCCAAACTGAATCTGAGCTTCACCCGCGTGACCGCACCGATCAGCGGCCGCGTCAGCCGCGCCGAAATCACTGCCGGCAACCTGGTGACCGCCGATACCACCGCACTGACCAGCGTCGTCTCCACCGACAAGGTCTACGCCTATTTCGACGCCGACGAACGCGTGTTCCTCAAATACACCCAACTGGCCCGCAACGGCCAGCGTGGCGCCACTACGCCGGTATACATGGGCCTGTCCAACGAAGACGGCAACCCGCACCTCGGCCAGATGAACTTCGTCGACAACCAGGTCAATCCGAAAACCGGCACCATCCGTGGTCGCGCAGTCTTCGACAACGCTGACGGCACCTACACCCCGGGCTTGTACGCACGGCTGAAACTGGTCGGCAGCGGCACCTACAACGCCATGCTGATCAATGACGAAGCCGTGGGCACTGACCTGGGCAAGAAGTTCGTGCTGGTGATGGATGGCGACAACAAGACCGCCTACCGCGCCGTAGAACTCGGTCCGAAGATTGAAGGCCTGCGCATCGTCCGCAACGGTCTGAACAAGGACGACACCATCATCGTCAAGGGCTTGCAACGGGTTCGTCCTGGCTCACCGGTCACCCCTGAGGTGATTCCGATGGCCAGCGAGCAGACCCTCGCCGCCCTCGCTCAACAACGTCAAGCGCTGGAAGCCAGCAACCTGCCCAAAGTTGCCCCTGCCAAGGGTGCATCGGGTTCGGCTGCGAAGCTGGCTGCTACGACCCCACGCGGTTAAGGGACGACAACTCCGATGAATTTTTCCCAATTCTTCATTTCCCGGCCGATCTTCGCAGCGGTGCTGTCGCTGTTGATCCTGATCGCCGGTGCGATCTCGCTGTTCCAGTTGCCGATCAGCGAATACCCGGAAGTCGTGCCGCCGACCGTGGTCGTGCGCGCCAACTTCCCGGGCGCCAACCCCAAAGTCATCGGTGAAACCGTGGCCGCTCCGCTGGAGCAGGCCATCACCGGCGTCGAGAACATGCTGTACATGTCCTCGCAGTCGACCGCCGACGGCAAGATCACCCTGACCATCACCTTCGCCCTGGGCACTGACCTGGACAACGCGCAGGTGCAAGTGCAGAACCGGGTGACCCGGACCGAGCCGAAGCTTCCCGAGGAAGTAACGCGCATCGGTATCACCGTCGACAAGGCATCGCCGGACCTGACCATGGTTGTGCACTTGACCTCACCGGACAAGCGCTACGACATGCTGTACCTGTCCAACTACGCGATCCTCAACATCAAGGATGAGCTTGCTCGCCTCGGTGGTGTCGGTGACGTGCAGTTGTTCGGTATGGGCGACTACTCGCTGCGCGTCTGGCTTGATCCGAACAAAACCGCTTCGCGCAATCTGACCGCCACCGATGTGGTGACCGCGATTCGCGAGCAGAACCGTCAGGTCGCCGCCGGTCAACTGGGCGCGCCCCCTGCCCCGACCGCGCAAAGTTTCCAGCTGTCGGTCAACACCCAAGGCCGTCTGGTCTCCGAAGAAGAGTTCGAGAATATCGTCATTCGCGCAGGCGACGACGGTGAGATCACTCGCCTGAAGGACATCGCACGCATTGAACTGGGTTCCAGCCAATACGCCTTGCGCTCGCTGCTGAACAATCAGCCGGCTGTAGCGATTCCGATCTTCCAGCGTCCCGGTTCCAACGCCATCGACATTTCCAATGAAGTGCGCGGCAAGATGGAAGAGCTGAAGAAAGGCTTCCCGCAGGGCATGGACTACAGCATCGTGTATGACCCGACGATCTTCGTTCGTGGCTCGATCGAGGCGGTGGTGCACACCCTGTTCGAAGCGCTGATCCTCGTGGTGCTGGTGGTGATTCTGTTCCTGCAGACCTGGCGCGCCTCGATCATCCCGTTGGTGGCGGTGCCGGTATCGTTGATCGGTACGTTTGCGGTCATGCACCTGTTCGGTTTCTCGCTCAACGCCCTGTCGCTGTTTGGCCTGGTACTGGCCATCGGTATCGTGGTGGATGACGCCATCGTCGTGGTGGAAAACGTCGAACGGAACATCGAACTCGGCCTGACGCCGGTCGAAGCGACCAAGCGCGCCATGCGGGAAGTGACCGGGCCGATCGTGGCCACCGCACTGGTGCTGTGTGCGGTGTTCATTCCAGCGGCGTTCATTTCCGGCCTCACCGGGCAGTTCTACAAACAGTTCGCACTGACCATCGCTATCTCGACAGTGATCTCGGCGTTCAACTCGCTGACCCTGTCGCCAGCATTGGCCGCTGTGTTGCTGAAAAGCCACGACGCGCCGAAAGACCGCTTCTCGAAAGTGCTCGACAAGATCTTCGGCGGCTGGCTGTTCCGTCCATTCAACCGCTTCTTCGATCGCGCCAGCCATGGCTACGTCGGCACCGTGCGCCGGGTTATCCGTAGCAGCGGCATCGCCCTGCTGGTGTATGCAGGCCTGATGGTACTGACCTTCTTCGGTTTCTCCAGCACGCCGACCGGTTTCGTACCCGGCCAGGACAAGCAATACCTGGTGGCCTTCGCGCAATTGCCGGATGCCGCGAGCCTGGATCGCACCGAAGACGTGATCAAGCGCATGTCCGACCTCGCGCTGAAACAGCCGGGCGTGGAAAGCGCCGTAGCGTTCCCGGGCCTGTCGATCAACGGTTTCACCAACAGCCCGAACGCCGGCATCGTCTTCGTGACGCTGAAACCGTTCGACGAGCGTAAAGACCCGAGCATGTCCGCCGGCGCGATTGCCGGCGCCTTGAACGGCCAGTACGCGAACATTCAGGAAGCGTACATGGCGATCTTCCCGCCACCGCCGGTACAAGGTCTGGGCACCATTGGTGGTTTCCGCCTGCAGATCGAAGACCGGGGCAACCTGGGCTACGACGAGCTGTACAAAGAAACCATGAACATCATCAACAAAAGCCACAACGTGCCGGAACTGGCCGGTCTGTTCACCAGCTACACGGTGAACGTGCCGCAGGTCGATGCCGCCATCGACCGTGAAAAAGCCAAGACCCACGGCGTGGCCGTCAGCGATATCTTCGACACCCTGCAGATCTATTTGGGTTCGCTGTATGCCAACGACTTCAACCGCTTCGGGCGCACCTATCAGGTCAACGTTCAGGCTGAACAGCAGTTCCGTCTTGAGTCCGACCAGATCGGTCAGCTGAAAGTACGCAACAACAAAGGCGAAATGATCCCGCTGGCGACCTTCATCAAGGTCAGCGACACCTCGGGGCCGGATCGGGTGATGCACTACAACGGCTTCATCACCGCTGAAATCAACGGTGCCGCAGCCCCGGGCTACAGCTCTGGCCAGGCGGAAAAAGCCATCGAGAAACTGCTCAAGGAAGAACTTCCGAACGGCATGACCTATGAGTGGACCGACCTGACCTACCAGCAGATTCTGTCCGGCAACACCGCGCTGTTCGTGTTCCCGCTCTGCGTACTGCTGGCGTTCCTGGTGCTCGCCGCACAATACGAAAGCTGGAGCCTGCCACTGGCGGTGATCCTGATCGTACCGATGACCCTGCTGTCGGCCATTACCGGTGTGATCATCTCCGGCGGTGACAACAACATCTTCACCCAGATCGGCTTGATCGTACTGGTGGGACTTGCCTGTAAAAACGCGATTCTGATCGTCGAGTTCGCCAAGGATAAGCAGGAAGAAGGCCTCGATCCGCTCGCTGCGGTACTGGAAGCCTGCCGCCTGCGTCTGCGGCCGATCCTGATGACCTCGTTCGCGTTCATCATGGGTGTGGTGCCACTGGTGTTCTCCAGTGGTGCCGGTGCCGAAATGCGTCACGCCATGGGTGTGGCAGTGTTCTCCGGGATGCTCGGGGTGACCTTCTTCGGTCTGCTGCTGACGCCAGTGTTCTATGTACTGATCCGTAACTTTGTCGAACGCGGCGAGCAGCGCAAAGCAGCCAAGGCGCACACTCTTCAAAAGCCACTGGAGGCGCAACAATGAGTCTGAAAGTCTTCCTGCCGAGTCTGCTGGTGCTGGCCCTCAGCGCCTGCGCCGTCGGCCCCGACTACAAGACCCCAGCTACGGAGGCGGCCAACATCACGACCGCCACCGACGGCGCCGCCGGGCAAAAGAACTTCGACCGTTCGAAATTCGAAGGCATCTGGTGGCAGCAATTCGATGATCCGACACTCAACCAGTTGGTGACGCAATCGCTGCAAGGCAACCGTGAACTGCGCGTGGCGTTCGCCCGCTGGAAAGCCGCCCGGGCGATCCGCGACGACGCCAGCAATGACGCGATGCCGACCATCACCAGCCGCGCCAGCAGCGACTTGGGCAAGGGCCAGATTCCCGGCCAGACCACCGACCGGGTCAATAGCGAGCGCTATGACCTCGGTCTGGACATGGCCTGGGAGCTCGACCTGTTCGGCCGCATCCAGCGCAATCTGGAAGCCAGTGACGCCGACCAGCAGGCCGCCGAAGCCGATCTTTACCAGTTGCAAGTCACCATGATTGCCGAACTGGTCGACGCTTACGGTCAACTGCGCGGCGCCCAGCTGCGGGAAAAGATCGCCGTGGCCAACCTGAACAACCAGCAGGAGTCGCGCAAGATCACCATCAGCCTGCGTGACGCCGGTGTCGGTGATCAGCTCGATGTCGAACGCGCCGATGCGCGTCTGGCCAACGTCGAAGCCACGGTGCCGCAGTTGCAGGCGGAACAGGTTCGGCAGAAAAACCGTATCGCTACCCTGCTCGGTGAGCGCCCGGACAAACTGACCGTCGACCTGAGCCCGAAGGATCTGCCGGCCATCGCCAAGGCGCTGCCGATCGGTGATCCGGGTGAACTGCTGCAACGTCGTCCGGACATTCTCAGCGCCGAACGGCAATTGGCTTCGGCCACTGCGCGCATCGGCGTGGCCAAGGCCGACCTGTTCCCGCGGGTCAGCCTCAGCGGCTTCCTCGGCTGGACCGCCGGACGTGGCTCGCAGATCGGTTCCTCGGCAGCCAACGCCTGGGCACTCGGCCCGAGCATCACCTGGGCTGCGTTTGACCTCGGCAGCGTCCGCGCCCGTTTGCGCGGTGCCGATGCTGACGCCGAAGGCGCGCTGGCGAACTACGAGCAACAGGTGCTGCTGGCGCTGGAAGAATCGGAAAATGCCTTCAGCGATTACGGCAAGCGTCAGCAACGTTTGATCTCGCTGATCCGTCAGAGCGAATCGAGTCGCAAGGCCGCTGATCTGGCGGAAATCCGCTACCGCGAAGGCACCACCGATTTCCTCGTCCTGCTCGACGCCCAACGTGAGCGCCTGAACGCCGAAGACAGTCAGGCACAGGCCGAAGTCGAGCTGTATCGCGGCATCGTCGCGATATACAAGGCCCTCGGCGGTGGCTGGCAACCGGAGACGGTCGCCAGCAAGTAAAGGTTGTTAAAGAGCTCCTTTGGTTGGCCGCAACCAACCAAATTTTTTGCCCCGCGTATCATTCGGTCGCGGGGTTTTTTTATGCCTGTTTGCAGCACTGGGATTTTTTGTGGGAGCGAGCCTGCTCGCGAAAGCGTCAGGTCAGACATATCAGCGGTGGCTGATACTCTGCCTTCGCGAGCAGGCTCGCTCCCACAATGGATCAGCGGTGATCCTCCAGGACGGTGACAGTGGCGGTTGTACCGGCGCGCAGGCGATTCTTGCCGGCAAAGTCACCATCAATCCCAATGCGCACCGGCACCCGTTGCGCGAGCTTCACCCAGGTGTAACTCGGGTTGATGTTTGCCAGCAATCGGCTGCCGGGCGCGTTTTCGCGGTCGGCGATGGCGAAGGCGATGCTTTCCACTGTGCCGCCGAAGCGCTCACCACTCATCAATTGAATGCGTACCCGATCACCCTCCGCGATTCGCGGCAGCTTGGTTTCTTCGAAATAGCCGCTGACGTAGAACGAATCACTGTCGACCAACGCCAGCAGTGCCCCGCCCGCCTGTGCGTAATCACCCTGGCGGGTAAGCAGGTTGGTCACGTAACCGCTCACTGGCGATTCGACGCGGGTGCGCTGCAAGTCCAGTTCAGCCTGGGTCAGCGCGGCAATTGCCAGTTGCACATTGGCCTCGGCCAAGCCGAGGTTAGCCTGATTGCGCAACAGATCCGCCTGGGCAACCGCTACGTCGGTACTGGCCTTCTCCCATTCTTCACCGGAAATCGCGAAGCCCTGCTTCAGCGTCCGGCGCCGGCGCTCCTCGCTCTGACGTTGTTTGAGCAACGCTTCACTGGCGACGATTGCCGCTTGCGATTGCCCCAGCGAGGCCTTGGATACTTCCACCGAGCGTCGGGCATGCTCGACCGCCAGTTGATAGCGCGCCGGATCGATCTCCAGCAACAATTGACCTTTGTCGACATGCTGGTTGTCCTGCACCGCCAGTTTGACGATACGCCCCGAAACATCCGCCGACAGCGTCACCACGTCCGCCCTCACCCGGGCATCCCGAGTCCACGGTGCGCGGGTGTAATACTCCCAGGCGAACCAGCCGAGGATGATCGCCAGGATCACCACTGCCACGGTCATCATTCGTGCAACTAGTGCTTTCACGACATCAGGCTCCCATCAACAGAATCAGCGTGGCGCAGACACAGGCGTACAGCGCGCCTTCGAACAGCGCTTCATGCCAGACCAGGCGCAGTACGCCCAGGCGGCGCAAGCACCAGTCCAGCAACATGAAAATCGGGATCGCCAGTAACAGAGCCTGGGCAATCGGCGGCAGATAAACCCCGCCAATTTCGAAATCAATGGGCAAGTTGCGGTTCTCCTTCCAGACCTTGAGGTTGCAAATGTTCGCCGTGGCGCTCGAGGAACGACACCACAATCAGCAGCGCCACACGCATGCGAAAAACCGACCATAAATGTTCATGGCTGGCGGCGTGCAGCTCGTCCAGCTGATCTCCGAGTTGGTGCAACGTCGCCAGCAGCGCCGGGAGCTGGACATCGTCGCGACCGGCAACCAAACGACCGGTCTTGCGTAACGCCGATGCCAGGCGCTGGCTGAACGCATCGGTGAGTAACGCGTTGTTCTGCGCCTGCTGCCTCAGCTGATGCATGGCCACGCCCAGGGCTACGCAAGCCAGGCTGATTTCATACAAGCGTTGCATGGCGCGATCGTTTGCCGCTGGCAGCAGGCCGAGCATGCTGGTCAGGCGATCGGTCATCCGACTCTCGAAGGCGAATTGTTGTTCATCGGTGGCCGGCATTTTGCTCAGTTGGTACACCTGCTCCCGCGCTTCGCCGTACAGGCGCCGGATGCGCAAGCCCGGGCGGAACGGGAAGATCAGCGCATAAACGATCAAGGCCAGCATCGCTGCACTGACGTAGGCGCCGGCGAATTCGAACCATTGGATCGCCGTATTCTGCCCAGTGCCGGTATTTTGCGGCCCGAGCATGAGGAAACTGGACAGGCCCAGGCCCATGCCGATACCGGCGGTGGCCGGACTGGAAATGCCCACGGCAATGGCATACAGCAGCGGCGCCAGCAGCAAGGCCAGCAGCTCGAAATCACTGATCGCGGGCACCAGCATGAATTGATAGAACGCCGACACCACCAGCGCCAGACCCAAACCTCGCGCATAGCTTTGCGCAGCCATGAGCGGACGCGGAAACGTCGCCATCAGCGAGCAGAGAATCCCCACCAGAATCATTCCGCCGCGCGCGCCATCCCACGCCGTTTCGATCCAGATCAATCCGCTGACCAACAGCGCGGTAAAGGCGCGAATGGCGTTCATCGAGGCCAGGGTGAAATCCAGATGCAACGGACTGCTCTGGCCGCGATAGAGGCAACTGGCCGGGCGCCCTTCCTGAATGGCGTCGCTCAGTTCGAGAATCTGCTCCAGTTGCTGCAGCAGGCGCGCCTGCTCCCAACGCAGCGCCCAGGCCAGTGAACGCAGGGTCGCGCTCATGTTCTCGGTCTGCTGCTCGGCCTTGTACGCCAACGCTTCGAATTGTTGCTGCAAGGTGACGAAACGTTGCCGGTCCGCGCCAGACAGCGCGCGGCCCTGTTGCGCCAGTTGCTCAAGCAACGCCAGTTCCTCGGCCCGCAGCTGCTGCACCTCCAGCGGCAGATCGCCCTCCCAGCGTTCGATGAGCAATTCGCGCTGATGCCGTAGCGCGGTCAGTCGCGAGGTCAGCAGCATCAGTTGATTGCCGAGCAGCAACACCAGATTGTCGGCATCGCGCAAACGTGGGGCATCGAAATACAAATGGCGCCGCAACCCCTCCAGTGCGCTGATCTCGCCGAGCAGTTGCATCTGCCGACGCTGAAAATCGGCTTCGCTTTCTTCCGTGCGAAGCACTTCGGCGGCGTGGCTGGCGGCCAGTTTGATCACCTGATCGATTTTGGCGAAATAACCTTTGGCCACTGCTTCAGGCCGGGCTGTGAGCAGGCTCACCACGCACACGCAGGCAACGGCCAGCAGGGTTTCAGTGACGCGGGTGACCGCTAGCAAAAACGTGCCTTCCTGATCCGGGATTGCCAGCAAGGCCACCACCACTGCGGTGTAGCCACTGAGCACGAACGCCTGGGAACTGGTGTAGCGCAGCAAGGTGCCGCCCGCGGTGCACAGCGCCAGCCACAACGCCAATGTCGTGATGAACGGCAGCGGCGCCTGAGGGAAAATCGCCATGATCAGCACCGCCACCGCGGCACCCACGGTGGTGCCGACCACTTGGCCGAAACTGCGCGCCAGTGCCATCCCTGCCAATGGCTGACTGACAATCACAACAGCCATGATCGACCACTTCGGTTGTTCGAGATCGAAAATGAACGCCAGATATAGGGTCAACAGCCCGGCGGCGATGGTCCGCAGGGCAAACAGCAGAACAGCCTGACCGGGATGGATCAAAGCCTTGAAATAAGCGAACAGCGCTGGCATGGGCACACTCTTTAAAACGACTTCTGCAAGCGTAGACATTGCAGCAAAAGCCTGACGGATTTCACAGTCGACACGTGTTGTAGGACGATTCGCCGGCAACGGTTTGACTCCCGCGCCAAGCTGAACGAAGCTTGCCGCTCTGCTCAAGTTCGAAGCTTTCGGAAACCCCGCATGACTCAGTCCCGCCGCAACCTGCTGATCGGCCTAGGCCTCGTACTGATCCTCGGCGTCGTCTGGCTGTCATGGCGCAGCAGCACACCGACCATTCCCGATGCTATCAAACATGGCTACAGCGAAGCGCTGAACGCCGCGCGCACTGGTGAACCCGGAGCGGCGCGCCAGTTGTACCAGCAATTGGGCCGCCCGGACATCTCGGTCAAACGCCGGGTCTGGCTGCACGGCGAGCTGCCCAACTACCCCAGCCCGCAGGCCTTGAAACTGGCTGACATCGACCTGCATCACGAAGCGCCGCAAGTGCGCGTCGCCGCGATCAAAAGCATCGTCGGTCTGGTGCCCGGCGGGCAACGCAGCTTGTTGCTTGGGCCGTTGCTCGACGATGAAGAACAAACTGTCCGTTTCGCTGCGATCAATGCCCTGCTCGGCCTGAGCCCGGATGAATTGGGTTTGTACTTCGCACCGCTGCAGCAGGCTATTGATGGCTGGCAGCAGACACTGGAAAGCCAGCCGGAAAGCGCCGCCAACTATGCGCAACTGGCCCGTCTTTATATCCACAACGCCGAATACAAACAGGCCCAACAGGCGTTGGACAATACCTTGCGTCTGGAACCGGGCAACCTGGCGGCGCTGGTCATGCAGATCGATGTGCTTGACCGCCAGGGCCAGAGCGATGCCGCTCGCCAGTTGCTCGCACGTCAACTCAAGGCGCAGCCTGATTCCGCCTATCTGCAACATGCCCTCGGCCTGTGGCTGCTGCACCACGGCCAGCGCGAATATGCCCTGCTCGGCCTGTCCAAAGCCGTCGAGCTGGAGCCGGACAACAAGGATTATCGCTACGACCTCGCCACCACCCTGCACAGCGCGGAAGAACTGGAAGCGGCGCAAAAACAGCTGCAGGAAATCGTCCAGCGCCACCCCGCCGACCGCAAGGCACGGGTGTTGCTGATCAACTACTGGAAGGAAAGCGGACAACTGCAGAATGTGCAGATCCTGTTGGCGCAACTGGAGCAGCTGAATCCGGACGACCCGGCCTTGCAACAAGGTCTTTAATCCAGTCAGGGCGGACTCAATTGGCCGCCCGTCCAAGAAAAAGCGGAACCGTGAACACGCCGTGAGGTCAAGTTACTCAGGCGGCTCACTCTAGCCAGCCGCCGGATTACCCTAGTCATAAGAGGGCGTTTTTTGACTACATCAAACGAGTTGATCAGTGCAAAGGCCGCCGTCGGCATTGTAGGTCTGGATGACATCCTTGCCGGTGGCTTGTCTCGCGGCCATGTGTTTTTGCTCGAGGGGGAACCCGGGACCGGCAAAACCACCGTGGCGTTGCATTTCCTGCGCGCCGGTGCGCTGGCAGGGGAACGCTGCCTGTACATCACTCTCTCGGAAACCGAGAAAGAACTGCGTCAAGGTGCGCTCTCCCACGGTTGGGAGCTGAACGAAAACATCAAGATCTTCGAGCTGACACCGCCGGAAAGCCTGCTCAATGCCGAGCACCAGCAAAGTCTGCTGTATTCCTCGGACCTTGAACTGGGTGAGGCGACCAGGCAGATTTTCGAAGTGGTCGAACGCTTCAAACCGACCCGCGTAGTGCTCGACAGTCTCTCGGAGATCCGTCTGCTGGCGCAGAGCTCGTTGCGCTATCGTCGGCAGATTCTGGCGATCAAGCATTACTTCGTGCGCTACGACGCCACCGTCCTGCTGCTCGACGACCTGACCACCGAGTCCCTCGACAAGACCGTGCACAGTGTCGCCCACGGCGTGATTCGTCTTGAAGAGCTGACACCGAGCTACGGCGCTGAGCGTCGCCGCGTTCGAGTGGTCAAGTATCGCGGGCAGAAATACCGTGGCGGTTTCCACGACTTCACCATCATGGGCGACGGCGTCCATGTTTTTCCACGCTTGGTAGCGGCGGAACATCGCGGCGACTACCCACGTCTGCAGCTGTCCAGCGGCATCCCGCAAATGGACGCCCTGCTCGGCGGCGGCATCGAGACCGGCTCAAGCACGCTGATTCTCGGCCCGGCCGGTACCGGTAAATCGCTGATCTCGATGATCTTCGCCGCCGCAGCGGTGGCTCGAGGCGAAAAAGCCGCGCTGTTCATTTTCGATGAAGAGCTGGGCCTGCTGTTCGAACGCATGCGTCATCTCGGTATCGACCTCAAAGCCTTGCAGGCCACCGGTAATCTGCTGATCGAACAAGTAGACGCCGCCGAATTGTCTCCCGGTGAGTTGTCCCATCGCGTGCGGCGTTGCGTCGATGAGCTGGGTATCAAAACCGTGGTAATCGACAGCATCAACGGCTATCAAGCGGCGATGCCGGAAGAAAACGCGCTGGTGCTGCACATGCACGAGCTGTTGCTGTACCTGAACCGCAAAGGCGCGGCGACTTTCATGACGGTCGCCCAGCACGGTCTGGTGGGCGATATGCAGGCGCCGGTCGATATCACTTACCTGGCCGACACGGTGATTCTGTTGCGCTACTTCGAAGCCCTCGGCAAAGTCCGCCGGGCGATCTCGATTATCAAGAAACGTACCGGCAACCACGAGTCGACCATCCGTGAATACCGGATCTCCTCGCATGGCATGACCATCGGCCAACCGCTGGAATCCTTCCAGGGCGTGCTGCGTGGCGTGCCGACCTACATGGGAGCGAGCAATCCATTGCTTGAGGATGAAAGCTTGTGACGGTCAACACGCCGTTGGCCGAGCGGGTGCTGGTGCTGGCGCCCATGGGTCGCGACAGCCAGATCGCGTTGATGATCCTCAACGAAGCCGGCTACGGCGGCATGGTGGCGCCGAATCTCGGCGCTTTATGCACCGAGCTGGAGGTCGGTGCCGGACTGCTGGTGATTGCTGCTGAAGCGCTGCGCGGACCTGAACTGGAAGGGCTAATCGCCTACCTTGACCAGCAGCCCGCGTGGTCGGACATGCCAATTGTCCTGCTGACTCATCATGGCGGTGATGAACAAGGGCCGCCGTCGCGCCTCAGTACCCTGCTGGGCAACGTGACGTTTCTCGAGCGCCCCTTCCATCCCGCGACGCTGGTCAGCCTGGTCTCCGCCGCGCTCCGTGGGCGACGACGACAATATGAAGCGCGCGATCGGCTGATCGACCTGAGTGAAAGCGAACGCCGCCTGCAATCGACTCTGGAAACCCTCGAGCAGCAAGTCGAAGAACGCACCGCACAACTTCGCCACAACGAAGAAGCTCTGCGCCAATCGCAGAAAATGGAAGCGGTCGGCCAACTCACTGGCGGCATCGCTCACGACTTCAACAACATGCTCACTGGCATCATCGGCAGTCTCGAATTGCTGCGTCGACGTCTGGCCCGAGGCCGCACGGAAGACCTCGACAGCCTGATCGATCTAGGTGTGACGTCAGCGAACCGCGCCGCCGGCCTGACTCACCGTCTGCTGGCGTTCTCGCGCCGTCAGTCACTCGACCCGAAAGCCGTGCAAATGAACACGCTGGTGCTGTCGATGGGCGAGCTGCTGCAACGCAGCCTCAATGAAAGCATTCATCTGGAAATGCGCCTGGACGACAATCTCTGGGTTGCCGAGGCCGATCCCAATCAACTGGAAAGCGCCCTGCTCAACCTGGTGATCAATGCCCGCGATGCGATGCCCGAGGGTGGCAAGCTGGTGGTGGAAACCAGCAATCAGGTGCTGCATCGCGAATTCACGGCTGCGTACAGCAATCTGGAGCCGGGCGATTACGTGATGCTCAGCGTGACTGACAACGGCAGCGGCATGCCGCAGAGCGTGGTCAGCCGTGCGTTCGATCCGTTTTTCACCACCAAGCCGATCGGCCAGGGCACCGGCCTCGGGCTGTCGATGATCTATGGCTTCAGCAAGCAGTCGCGCGGGCATGTGTCGATCGACAGTGAAGTCGATCAAGGCACCACGGTAAAACTCTACCTGCCGCGTTTCCGTGGTGAAGAAGTGGAAATTCCCGTCTCGGATTCGCAGCAGGCTCCGTATGCGATGGATGGCGAAACCGTACTCATCGTCGAAGACGATCCGGCTGTGCGCGTGTTGGTCAGCGCCGTGCTCAGTGAGTTGGGTTATGCGTTCGTGGAGGCCGGTGATGCCGACGGCGCCATGCCGATTCTCAACTCGACGCAACGCATCGACCTGCTGATCAGCGATGTTGGCCTACCGGGGATGAACGGTCGTCAACTGGCGGAGGTTGGTCGGCAATATCGGCCAGGTCTGAAAGTGTTGTTCATCACCGGTTATGCCGAGCACGCGGCGGTGCGCGGTGGCTTCCTCGACTCGGGAATGCAGATGATCACCAAGCCATTCACGTTTGATCTGCTCACCGCCAAGGTGCGGGAGATGATCAATAGCTGAATCTATAGGAGCTGCCGAAGGCTCGGCAGCTCCTGCATGAGAATCAGGCCAGCAACTCCTGAATCTTTTCCTGCAACACATCCAGATCGAACGGTTTTTCCAAAATCGGTGCGCTGTTGGTAATCGGGCTGCCGGTCTCACGGATTTCCTGCGGATAGCCGCTGATGAAAATCACTTTGAGGTCCGGTCGCAATTTCACCGCCGGATCGGCAATCTGCACGCCGGAGATCCCGCCCGGCAGGCGGAAATCGGTAATCAGTATGTCGAGATGAGGTTTGCTGGCGAGGATCTCGAAAGCCTGCTCGCCATTTTCCGCTTGCAACACGCGATAGCCCTGCCCCGACAGGTAATCCGTCAGGACCATCAAGATAACCGGTTCGTCTTCGACGACGAGTACTACATCTTGCGCATCTACGCTCATGGGAAGCCTTTGTTCGGTCAATAGCTGCTGATACGACCGTGTGGTCACTCAGAGGTTGCGTCGGATATGCCGTTTTCCTGGATCGGCAGACAAACGCGAAACAGGGCGCCTTCGTTGATTTCACTCTCGACGACGATGGAGCCGCCATGGGCGGCGACGATCTGCTCGGAAATGAACAGACCCAGCCCGAGCCCGGCCACCACCGTCTTGGCGGACACCCGTTCGAACTGCTGAAAAATACGCTTCTGGTTCTCGGCGCTGATGCCGATGCCGTGGTCCTGAACTTCGACCCGCGCCTCCTCGCCCTCGCGATAGACGCGCACCTGAATCGGGCTGCGACCACCATAACGCAAGGCGTTGGTCAGCAGATTGGACACCACTTGCTCGATGCGGAACTCGTCCCAGCAACCTTCTACCGGCGCCGATGCCTCGAAGGAAACGCTGGTTTCTGCCGCTTCCATTTGCGAGGCAAAATTCTGCAGGAGATTGCTGACCAGTTGCACCAGATCGAAACGACTCGGGCGGATCGACAGTTTGCCGGTGCGGATTCGCGAGACATCGAGCATGTCTTCGATCAGGCGAATCAGGCTTTTGATCTGCCGCTCATCGCGGTCGACCATCGCCTGCATCTTGTCGAGGGTGAACGCTGAGGCGTTGTCTCGCGCCAGATGCATTTTACGCAACTGGGTTTCGAGAATCAGGCCATTGAGCGGCGTACGCACCTCGTGGGCGACGATGGACATGAAGTCATCACGCATGCGCACCGCTTGTTCCAGCTCCAGCTGGGTGCTTTGCAGCTGTTGCAGCAGCGCTTCCTGCTCACGCCGGGCCTGCTCCAACGCCTCGACCTGCTGCTTCATCGCCTTGCTCTGGCGATACAGATCGACGAAAACGTTGACCTTGCTCTTCACCGCATGGATATCCAGCGGCTTGTGCAGGAAGTCCACCGCACCGCTTTCATAGCCTTTGAACGCGTAGTTGAGTTCTCGGCCGGCAGCGCTGACAAAGATGATCGGAATGTTCTTGGTCTTCTCTGTACCGCGCATCAGCTCGGCGAGTTCGAAGCCGTTCATGCCGGGCATCTGCACGTCGAGAATGGCCATGGCGAATTCGTGCTGCAGCAACAGCGACAGTGCTTCGTCCGCCGACAGAGCCTTATAGACCGTGCGATCCTCGCGCTTGATCAGCGCTTCCAGCGCCAGCAGGTTTTCTGGCAGATCGTCAACGATCAACAGTTTGGCTTGGATATTACTCAGCATGCGATTCGTTCCAGCTCGACTAGCAGACGGCCGATGCCGTGAATGGGTAGGACATGATCCGGCTGCAGAACGTTCAGTGCAGCCTGGGGCATGGTGGCGACTTGTGCATCCTCGGGGTCTTGAACAATGGTCAGGCCGGCGCAACGCTTGACGTAAGCGAGCCCGCGCGCGCCATCGTGATTGGCGCCGGTCAGCAGGACGGCGGCGAGTGTCTGGCCATAAACATCGGCGGCGGATTCAAACAGGTAATCGATTGAAGGCCGCGAATGATGTACGCGGTCCTCCAGGCTCAGTGACAAGCTGCGATCCGCTTCGACCGACAAGTGATAACCGGGCGTGGCGAAATACACCGTGCCGGCTTCAATGTCCTGCTTGTCTTCAGCTTCCTTGACCGGCATCGCCACACGGCGGGAGAACACTTCGGCCAGATGACTGCGGCGTTCTTCCGGCAGATGCAAAACGATGATGATCGGCAGCACATAGCCTTTGCGCAATGGCCCGAGCAGGGTCAGCAGCGCCTCGACACCGCCTGCGGAGGCGCCGATCACGACAGCCTCGATGCGAGGCAGGCTCGGGGTGTCGTTCATGATTTGCGGTAGATCCGTTCTTGTTTGACCAACGCCTCGAACTGATTCGAATAGTTGGAAAAATCCAGGGTTTCCTTGCTGCCCAACACCAGAAAGCCGCGATGCGACAGTGATTCATGGAACAGCCCGAATGCCCGGTCCTGCAGCTTCTTGTTGAAGTAGATCAGCACATTGCGGCAGGAAATCAACTGGGTTTCGGAGAACACGCTGTCGGTGGCCAGACTGTGGTCGGCGAATGTCACGTTCTCGCACAGGCTCTTGTCGAAAATCGCGTAGCCATAGGCTGCCGTGTAGTAATCGGCAAACGAACGCTGGCCGCCGGCCTGCTGGTAATTGGCGGTGTAGGCGCGGACGTTTTCCATGGAGAAAATCCCTTGCTTGGCCTTCTCCAGCGAGCGCGGGTTGATGTCGGTGGCGTAGATGATCGTGCGGTCGAGCAGGCCTTCTTCGCGCAGCAGAATCGCCATCGAATAGACCTCCTCGCCCGTGCTGCAGCCGGCAATCCAGATCTTCAGCGACGGATAGGTGCGCAGCAGCGGCACCACTTCGTTGCGGATCGCCAGGAAGTGCGAAGGATCACGGAACATCTCGCTGACCGGGATCGTCAGCAGTTGCAGCAGCTGCATGAACGCCGTCGGGTCGTGCAGGACTTTCTCTTGCAGGGCCGAGATGGTCGCGCACTCGAACTGACTCAGCGCGTGCTGCACCCGGCGCTTGATCGAAGCGCCGGAGTAGTCGCGAAAGTCATAGCTGTACTTCAGGTAAATCGCCTCGATCAACAAGCGTAATTCGATTTCGCTGTTGCGCTCGGCTGAACTGCTGCGTTCCACTAGATGCGTTCCATTTTCGGTAACCACACACGTATCAGCGAGAACAGACGATCAAGGTCGATGGGCTTGGCCAGGTAATCGTTGGCGCCCGCTTGCAGGCAGCGCTCCTGATCGTCCTTCATGGCCTTGGCCGTTACCGCGATGATTGGCAACTTGCGCCAGCGCGGATCCTTGCGGATTTCCATGGTGGCTTCGAAGCCATCCATTTCCGGCATCATCACGTCCATCAGCACCAGATCGATGTCCTCGACTTCATGAAGTTTCTCAATCGCTTCGCGGCCATTACGGCCGATCACCACGACTGCGCCTTTGTGTTCCAGTGCACTGGTCAGGGCGAAGATGTTGCGCACATCGTCGTCCACCAGCAGCACTTTGCGACCTTCAAAGACCTTGTCGCGGCTGCGCGCGGTCTTGAGCATCTTCTGCCGTTCATGGGACAGCTGCGATTCGACTTTGTGCAGAAAGAGTGTGACCTCGTCGAGCAACCGCTCCGGGGAGCGTGCGCCCTTGATGATGATCGAGCGTGAATACTTGCGCAGCTCGGCCTCTTCATCGCGAGTCAGGTTGCGGCCGGTGTAGACAATGACCGGCGGGAACGAGCAGATGTCCTCGGTGGACATGCGCTTGAGCAGATCGTTGCCGAGCATGTCCGGCAGCTTGAGGTCGATGACCATGCAGTCGTAGATGGTCGTGCGCAGCAATTCCAGGGCGTCCTGGGCCAGGCCGACCGCAGTGATTTCGATGTCTTCGTCGCCAATCAGCCGCGCGATGCTTTCGCGTTGCAGATCGTCGTCTTCGACCAGCAGCACGCGCTTGACCTTCTGCGTCAGCTTGGCCTCAAGACGGGCGAACACGTCCTTGAGCTCTTCGCGGGTGGTCGGCTTCACTGCGTAGCCGATGGCGCCCATGTGCATGGCGGCTTCGACGCGGTCTTCCACGGAAATCACGTGCACCGGAATGTGCCGGGTTTCGGCGCGTTCTTTCAGGCGTTGCAGCACGGTCAGACCGGAATGATCCGGCAGGCGCATGTCGAGCAGGATCGCATCCGGCACGAATTCGCGGGCCAGGTCGTAACCTTCATCGGCACCGTGGGCGACCAGACACATGTAACCCAACTCATGGGCCAGGTCATAGAGGATACGGGCGAAGTTCGGTTCATCCTCCACCACCAGAATGCAGCGCGTGGCGAACGGTGCCTTGTCGCGATCGTCGGCGAAGCGCGGGATAACCGCTGGAATTGCTGATTTCAGCGGTGCCGCAACGGCCACTGGTGGAGCCACCGCAGGCGCGGTATGAAAAGTCAGCGGCGCGGCCGGCGTTTCGCCGAATTCGTGATACTGACGCGGCAACACCAGGTTGAACGTGCTGCCCTGCCCCGGTACGCTGTCGACGCTGATCGAGCCGCCCAGCAACGTTGCCAGATCCCGCGAGATCGACAGGCCGAGGCCGGTACCGCCGTACTTGCGGTTGGTGGTGCCATCCGCCTGACGGAACGCTTCGAAGATACTTTCCTGCTGATCCGCAGCGATACCAATCCCGGAATCCCTGACGCTGAAAGCGATGTGATCATTCGGCTGCGCGGTGATGCTCAGGCTGACGGCGCCGTGCTCGGTGAACTTGATCGCGTTGGACAGCAGGTTCTTGATCACCTGCTCCAGCCGCTGCCGGTCGGTGAACAGTAAGCCGGGAGCGTCCGGCTGAACCTCGACGGTGAAAGCAAGGTGCTTGTCGGCAGCAAGCGGTTCGAACATCGAGCGCAAGCCATCGACCAGACGATCGACGCGGGTGTTTTCGGCAATCACTTCAAGCTTGCCGGCCTCGACCTTGGAAATGTCGAGGATGTCGTTGATCAGGTTGAGCAGATCGTTGCCGGCCGAATAGATCGATTCGGCAAACTTGACCTGTTCCGCCGACAGATTCTGCTGCGGGTTTTCCGCCAGCAGCTTGGCCAGAATCAGCGAACTGTTGAGCGGCGTGCGCAGTTCGTGGGACATGTTGGCGAGGAATTCGGACTTGTACTTGCTCGAGCGTTGCAGCTCTTCGGCACGCTCTTCGAGTTGAATCTGCGCCTGATTCAACTCGGTGTTTTTCTTGTCCATCGCATCGCGCTGTTCGGCGAGCTGCTCGTTGGTCTGCTCCAGCTCCACTTGCTGGGTTTCCAGATGCGCCTGGGATTCCTTGAGAATCCGCGACTGTTCTTCCAGCTCTTCGTTGGCGGTCTTCAGCTCTTCCTGCTGCACTTGCAGCTCTTCATTGAGCTGCTGGGTTTCGGCGAGCACTTCCTGCAAGCGTTGACGGTAACGCGCCGCTTCGATCGAGGTGCCGATGTTGCCGGCAATCAGCTCCAGCAGCTCGATGTCGCGCTCGGACAGCGGACGCAGGAAACCCAGTTCGATCACGCCATTGACGCGGTCATCATCACTGGTAGGCACCACCAGCACACTGTG
Organism: Pseudomonas sp. LW8; assembly: GCF_041956865.1. Taxonomy (NCBI): domain Bacteria; kingdom Pseudomonadati; phylum Pseudomonadota; class Gammaproteobacteria; order Pseudomonadales; family Pseudomonadaceae; genus Pseudomonas; species Pseudomonas sp. LW8. The sequence continues at coordinate 3,036,860 of NZ_CP168138.1, forward strand.
CGGCAGGCCTGCGCCGAGGCCGGAGCTGACTTTGAAATAGTCGCCAGGGACCGCGTCGAGACGGATCAGGCGTGCCTGTTCTGCGACTTGGCCAACGATGCCTTCGCCGCTGTAAATCGTTTGATTCAGTTCTTCCTGCTCGCGGGAGAAGCCATAAGTCGCCACGCGCTTGAGGCCGCCATGTTCTTCACGCACATAAAGCGCAGCGACGGCAGTGCCAAGGTATTGCGCGCAGAATTGCAGAATGTTGCGCCCCAGCAGGTTCAGCGTCAGTTGCCCCAGCACCTGCTCGGCCAATTGTGTCTGGCCGTTGCGCAGCCACGCCTGCTTCTCCAGGCGTTCGGCGCTGGCCTGTTGCGCCGCGAGGTTGGCGCTGTAATTGGTCGACAGATTGACCAGGTCACGGCGGCCGATGTAGGCCAGCAAACCGCTGATACCAACGATGAAAATCAGATAAAGGGTGATGCTCCAGATGGTGGTGCGACGCACATCCTCGTTGCGCGTGGCGCGCAGCACTTGCTCGGTCTCGATGACGTCCTCGAATTGCTTGCGGATTTCATCGGTCAGGCGCTTGCCCCGCCCAGCCTTGACCGCACCGCGATAATCGCCGCTGCTGCGCTGCAGGTCGATCATCGATTGCGCGTAGTTGGCCCATTCCACCTGCAACGCTTGCAGGCGACGCAAGCGGTCGGTCTGCACCGGATTATCGGCGGTCAGCTCCAGCAACGTATTGAGAGCGACGTCGATACGCGGCTTGGCAACTTCGTACGGGTCGAGAAAGTGCTCGTCACCGCTAAGCAGATAGCCGCGCATGCCGGTTTCGAGATCGACAGTGAGTTTCACCGCCTCATTGGCGTTATTGATCACCCGGTCGGTATGCTCGACCCACTGGATGACGGACAGCAAATAGGTGATCAGTGAGACGAAAAACACCGCACTGAGCACGCCGACGCCCAGCGGCAGGCTGACGTTGCGACTCAGAAGTTTGCGGAACCGTTGTTCATCAACCGAGGACGGAGAGGACATGGGGCAGCCTTGTCGAACTGTTGAAAACCCGAGAGTTTGCCCCAAAACCCCGCCATGGATCCATTTTTCTCACACAAATGATGGCATTTTCCTACGCACACCTGCGCATTGGACGACGCCAACGGTTATCCTTGCCTCACCGCACTGACCTGTTCTTTTTTGTATCAGCTCGGGAACTTGTGGCTATGCGCCACTTACTCATGCAAGAGTCCGGCAAATTCGCTTGCCCGGTATCCCCCGATTTCATTTTTCTGAGAGTCCTGCCATGTCTGCCACTCCATCCACTATCCTGGTCGTAGAAGACGACTCCATCGTGCGCATGCTTATCGTCGATGTGCTGGAGGAGCTGGAATACACGGTATTGGAGGCTGATGACGGCAACGCGGCACTCGAAATCCTTGCGGATCCTGGCAAAGCCATCGATTTGATGATGACCGACTACGGCCTGCCTGGCATGAATGGCCGCGAACTCTCTCAAAAGGCCCGTCAGCTGCGCCCTGCTCTGCCCATCCTGTTCGCCAGCGGCTATGCCGAGAGTCTCGAAGTACCCGATGGCATGCATGTCATCGGCAAGCCATTCTCCATCGATCAATTGCGCGACAAAGTTAAAGGCATTCTGAAATAAACCTGATAAATGCCCGTCGCAGATGCAACTTGTCACATCCGAAAATAATCAGCAACTAACTAACACTGCCATTGCTTAACCTGCCAGCTCTATCCTGAATCATCTTTGGCCGCGTTAATAAATAACGAAATACAGCCAGGGAACTTTCGATACTCATTCAGGATAGAGCCCATGCAGTTCATTTCTTCTGACGTGCCTGCCGCCGTCGATTGCTCCGCTTCCGACAAACAGGAACGCGCGCTTATTGTTCAGTTACTTGTTGAAGCCCTTAAGGCAACTGAGTTTGAAGTCTCGGCCGACAGTTACTCGGCAAGCGCCTCGCTGCCGGTCGCCACTGTATTCAATGTGCAAGATCGCTTCATCCCCCGGGTCATCGGCAGCAGTTTTGACGAACGCTGTGAACCAGCACGCAATGCCTTGAAAAATTTAATTGCAACCCCGGAGTTTGCGCAGCTGTTACGCAACCATTCTTTTTCAGCTGATATTCAACTAGCAGTGGATGCCAACGCCGGGGTTCTCGTTGTTTATGATTCAGAGTTCGAATCTCATCGTTTCAGTATTGCACTGGATAATGCTGAAGTTTCGGTGTTTTCCGAAGAACTCGATATGCTCGCCGATTTGGCGAAGAACATCGGCGGCGTCGTTTATTCCGGCCAAGTGATTGGCATAGTGCAATGGTTGAAGTTCAACGGTTATGACGTGCCGACGAACATTGCCGAAACCCGGGCACTGATTGAATGGCTGGCCTTCGAACTGCCCGAGCCACCCGCCTTGGGCGACTACCACGAATTGCTCCACGCCGATGAGTCGTCACCGTTTCATCTATCGATAGCGGACCGCAAAGTCATAACCCAGACAGTGCATGAGCTGACCCAAGGTGCGACAAGCCTGTTGCAGGTACTGGCGTTCGCCAACTTCAACCTGATTCCGGCACAGGACATACGCGACAACGCGGACAAGTTCCTGCACAACTTCCTGAGGCGAAAAACCGCTCGCGCCCTGGGAGAAACCCTGCATGCACGCCTTGGCTGGCATCTGGAAGCCAATAACGCGGACGTGCGCGAACGCCAGGTCAATGAGTTAGTCATCGCTGCGCTGATCATCGACATGCAATTGCGCTCCGATCAGCCTCTTGTCGCCGGCTATGACTTCTATCAACCGGCGAATTCCACACTCAGCGCTGCCGAAGTACGCGTCCTGTTCGAACAGCATCTGGTTGATCTGGGCCTGAGCGAAGCGCACAACGCGCCACTGGCAGCGCATCTATTGATCGCGGGTGCAGCACCGGAGTTGCTGATCGACCAGATCCCGCCCGGGCTCACGCTGGACAAGCCAGGCTGGGTAACTGCGCGCCAGAGCGCTGCCGTGGTCGAGCACGCCGCACCTGGCAGCTCGCGTGCAATGACGTTTGCACAACTCAAGGCGTTTTCCGAGCTGACCCCGGTTTCCGGTGAGCTCGACAAGTTGTACGAAGCGGCGGCGATCCCGGCGGTGGTGGACTGGGCGGTACTCAACGGAGTCATCCCTTACCGCAGCGACAAAGACTACGACAAGACCACGGTGATCAAGGCCAGCGCGTATTTCTCGCGTTACATGGAGGCTCTGGCCCAGTCTGAAACAGGCTTGTCCACCGCGCCACCGGACCGGCGCAAAATCGCTTTGCGTGCGCTGGAGCAAGTGATGCCCGCCGGCGCCTATCTCGAACAGCCGGCCTTCGAAATAAAGTACCTGGACAGTTTCGGCGAACGGAGCTGGCTCGAAGGGTTGAAGGCTGCGCATCCGGCGGGAATTCTCACCGAGTTCTGGAATTTCCTCGCCAGCGCCACTGACAACAACCAATACGCGATCAACGGCCTGTTGCGCCTACGCCTGTCGATTCTCGATCTGTATCTTTCCGGCGATCTGGTTGAAGACGGGCAACTTTCGGACAAATTCAAGACCCGCGACAACTTCCACCCCCCGGCCGATGCCTTCACCCGCCTGGCCGAACTGCAATCGCCGTCGCAACTGTTTGACCAGGCGTTTGATCGTTACTACCGGAACGTGCGCGAGGGTCTATCGTCCCTGATCAAAATGGCGATCACGCAGATGCCAGAGCATGATCGTCAGGCCTTGACCAGCGGCCAAATGACCTTCTACACCGTCAGGAAGGAAGTCAATCCACTGAATACGCAGCAAGAAACGCAAATCCAGCGAGATGAGGCCAATGGGCGTTACGGGATTATTCTTTGCTGCGACAACGGTGATCGGCTGCGCGCTTACGAACTGTTCACGCTGCGCGGCGTTTGCTACGAGCGTCCGGATCTGGCGCTCAAGCTGCAAGACACCGGTCTCATTCATCAACGGCCGACCCTTTCATACACTGGCAGCAAGTACGATTTTCAGGACAAGAACAAAGCCAGCGAGTGGCCCCTCGATTACGCCGCCTACCGCGAAGGCAGCGAACCACGCCAGGGCATGACTTCAAAAGTAGTGGTGGAGAAGCTCTGGCAGTTGCAACTGCAAGAGACTGATGTGCGCGCGGTTCCGCTGTTCTTTTCTGCGCAACTGGATGAGATCGCCCAATGCGTACTGGACAACCATCCTGTCGCCCGCCGCGAAGAGTTGTATGCCGCACTGGATGTGCGCAACGGCCTGGAAGAATGGCGCGACACCAGGGAGATCGTCGAGAACCTGGCAATCAACGTCATCGTGCCGTTCAAACAGTGCATTGAAGACATTCGTTCCGGACGCACCGACCGTGTCGCCGAAGGCATTGGTGGCTGCATTCTGGATGGCCTGTCGGTCATCGGCCTGCTGGTCGGTCTTGGCGCGTCGGCAGCGAGCATCATCGCCAAGACCGGGTCGACCACCCTAAAACTGCTGAAAGTCGCCAAAGCCGTGGCCCGAGCGGCCGTGTCGCTGATCAACCCGCTCGACGGTTTGCCCGCCCTCGCCCGCAAAGGTTTTCGTCTGGTCAAACGCGGCGTGGTCTTTGCCGGTGAAACCGCGCTCGACACCGCGCACACCGCCAGCGTGCAATTGAAAAGGTTGATCCATGGCGTCGAGAGTCGGGACTGGCTCAGGCTCTCCCACACCGGCGATGTGCGTCAGGCGACCTGGCGAGGCGCCGACGCGCTTGACGAGGCGATCGACATCGCAGTGCTGGAACGCAACCAGGACTGGCACGCGCTGAGCATCCGCACCGGCGGTGCCTGGGGCCCGCGCCTGAAACTGCTCGACCTGGGTAACTTCGCCCCGTTGAAGCGCCTGTTCGGCCGCTTCAAGCCATTCAGTTACACCCGCGGTTATCTGAAAAAAGCCATTCCCCGCGCCCGGACCAAGCTGGACAACTCCATCAACGCGCTGTCGCAACCGTCTTCCAACGACGACATTCGCGCGGTGCTCAAGCATGTGTTCGGTAACGATTCCGATGAAGTGGCACAGCACGTGTCGAAACATCTCAGCGCGATGCGCAAGGATCTCGAGTCGATCAGTTTCAGCAATGTGACGTTCCGCCCGCATCAACCCGGCGTGATCGCCTCGCTTTCGCCACCGGCCTATAAGCGTTGGCAGACAGCGCTGCGCACAGGCGAAAAAATCGATGAGTCCGCAGGCCGGTTTCTGTCGATCTACCCGGACAATCTCGATGAGTTTTACAAGTTGTCGCGTTACGACGACGGCAGCGTCGCCGACGTGCTGATTCACGAAATGTCCCACGGTGGCCCGGACACCCTCGACCTGTACTACGGCAAGGTCTACCCGGAGTTGCATCAGGCGGAGTTCGATGCGGTCGGACTGCTGGAGCTGGCTCGGGACGCGCGCAAGGCGCATCCGGACAACCTGATCAATCCACACCACGCTCTGGCGCACCGACCGGGATTCGTCGAGTTCAACCAGGTAAAAGCCAACCTGCCGAAACTGGTCCAGGACCATCCGGCGCTGGCCAACGCTGAGTCATACATGCTTGCGGTATCGCTGCTCGATCAAGCACAAACGCGTCCGGCCATATTGAGCTTCAATGTGAAGACCATCGACGATGCCGTGCGCAACACCGCTGCAGGCAAGTTTCTACAAGGGCCGCTGCTGCTCAACCTCGCCAAACCGGTCATTTAAACGCTGAAACGGCTGGTCGGTGGACAGGGTGCATTTCAATCACTTCGCTGTGGTTTAATTGCGCCCTTTTTTCTTCCATGGGTCAGAGGATCAGTCGTGAGCCATTCGCGTACCACCAAAGTTCTGGTCATCGGCTACGTCTGGCCAGAACCGCGCTCATCGGCGGCCAGCGGGCATGTCATGCAGATCCTCGAGACATTTCTCGATCAGGGATGGGACATCACTTTCAGCAGCCCGGCCGGCCCGGGTGAACACAAGGCTGATCTGACGGCGCTGGGCATTCGCGAAGTATCGATCGAGCTCAACAACAGCAGTTTCGACACGTTCATCAGCGAGTTGGCGCCGGATATCGTGCTGTTCGATCAGTTCATGATGGAAGAACAGTTTGGCTGGCGGGTGGAGAAACACTGTCCGGACGCCCTGCGCCTCCTGGAAACTTCCGACCTGCAAAGCCTGCGGCATGCGCGTCATCAGCGCCTGAAAGACCGGCTGAAAAGCAACGACGAGCAGACTGATTTCACCGGGCTGTTTGCACCGGCATTGCCCGAAGAATTCCAGTTGATGGCCGGCACCGATCTGGCCAAACGGGAAATCGCTGCGCTGTATCGCTGCGACTTGAACCTGATGATTTCCGAAGTCGAGATCGACCTGCTGGTGGAGGAATTTGGCCTGCCTCGGCAAATCCTGCATTGGTGTCCGTTGATGATTGATCTTCCGGACACCGCCCCGCCAGGTTTCGAAGAGCGGGAGCATTTCCTCAGCATTGGCAACTTCCGTCACGCGCCGAACTGGGATGCCGTGCTCTGGATGAAGACCACCCTCTGGCCGCTGATCCGCGCGCGCTTGCCTCGCGCGCAACTGCATATCTATGGCGCCTATACACCGCCCAAAGCCACCGCACTGCACAACCCGGCCCAAGGCTTTCACATCATGGACTGGGCCGAAGATGCACTTGAAGTGATGTCGGCAGCACGAGTCTGCCTTGCGCCATTGCGCTTCGGCGCGGGAATCAAGGGCAAACTGCTCGATGCCATGCTCTGTGGCACGCCAAGCGTGACCACACCGATTGGCGCTGAAGCCATGCACGGCGATGCTCCGTGGCCGGGAGCCGTCGCCCTCGACGCAAACACCTTTGCCGAACAGGCGGTGCAACTGTACGAAAATCCGGCGCGCTGGCAGCAGGCGCAGATTCAGGCTTCGGCACTTTTGCAGCAGCGTTATCAGCGCAGCGTACATGGCCCGCGTCTGATCAACCGGATAGATGATTGCCGACAACACTTGGCACAACTTAGAAACGACAACTTCACCGGCGCCATGTTGCGACATCACACACTCAAAAGCACTCAATACATGGCTCAATGGATCGAAGCCAAAAACCAATTGAGCCCAACAGAGCGCTGATTGCATCAATTACATGACTTGCATTAAAAGCCAACTTTCGCAATAACACGAACATGCTTATAAACATCCTGCGCGCAACTACTAACCACTTCGCAGGATGTGCAACATGGAAAACTTCGACGATATACCAACCCATCAATGGATGGCTTATTCACCACAAATCGATAATCTTTCGTTATTTGAAATGACCCTGCCCGGCGCGCATAACGCCGGTTGTGACTGGGAAGCGTCTTACGCCCTTATTCCCGGGAAAAACTGGCTTGCCTGCCAGGACGTTTCGTTTTATTCGCAGTTGAATCGCGGCGCTCGCGCACTTGATGTACGCCTTGTTTACAACAGCAAGGCGAAACAACTGGCGAGATTCCGTTTCCAGCACAATGGATTCAACTCTTCGCGAACGCTTGAAGACCTGATCAGGGACGTAAAGGGGTTTTATGAAAGAAGCCCGAACGAGTTTATCGTTCTGGACTTTCATGAACTTTCCAACGCTACAGACCCATTCAACCATGAGGAATTCAAAACAGCTTTGCTGGAGCACCTTGGGGAACGGATCATTCCCACCGACAATCTGCATCTGACAATTGGCCAACTCAAAGCCATCAATCCATTGCAACGCATTATGGTGGCCGCGCCGATGACCTGGGAAAGCGAAGACTTTCGTTTCTACAGACCAATCAATCACAAGTGGATCGGCAAATCACAGGTCAGCACCTCGGATCTTTATGGCTATATAGACAACGTACTGAGCACACCTGTCAGTACGCTTCGCCCATGGTCGCTGTCGGCAACCAGTTACACACTCGGCGGCCCACAGCGGATCCTCGACAGTCTTGACGAGTGGTTCGACCCGGAAAAATCCGATTGGGCGCGCAAGTGCAACATTATCAATTTCGACTTCATCAAAAATTCCAACATCGTGCGTTTCTGCCAAATGGCCAACCTGCAAAAGGCGCGCGACAAGCTCAGCTGAGCGGTCACCACGGACGGCCGGTCGGAAGTGGCACAAATGGCAAAAAACGAGGCATGATCGCGCAGCGATAATAAAAAAGTGCCCCGTCATGACCCGAACCGCTCGCGTGACCGACCCTTCCTACGAATTGATGGACGACCATAACGGTTTGTCCATCATCTACCGCCAGCACGGCTTCCCCTGCCCGCTGGTGCGCTGGCATTTCCACAAGGAGTACGAGCTGCACCTGATCGTGGCCAGCTCCGGCAAGGTGTTCATCGGCGATTACATCGGCAACTTCTATCCAGAGACTTTGTTTTTGACCGGTCCCAACCTGCCGCACAACTGGATCAGCCAGGTCGCCGAGGATGAAGTGGTGGAGAAGCGCGACATGCTGGTCAACTTCACCGACGAATTGTTCGAGAGCGGGCACCAGGTGTTCGCTGAGCTGAAATCCCTGGCGCCACTGCTTGAGCGTGCGCAGTACGGCATCGAATTTCGTTGCAAGCGCACGATCCGTCAGGCCATGACACTGATGCAGCGGATCGCCGACAGTACCGGCATCACTCGCCTCGGGCACTTTTTCATCCTGATGGAGTTGCTCGCGGCCAGTGATGACTTCCAGTTGTTGTCCGGCGCCACCACGCCGCAACTGGCCGACGAACACAACATCGACCGCACCAACCGCGCGGTCGACTACATCTTCAGCCACTACGCGCGGGACATCTCACTGGAAGAAGTGGCCGAGCACCTGGGCATGACACCGACCTATTTCAGCCGGGTATTCAAACAGGCCACCGGGCGCAACTTCATCGAATTCGTCAATCGCCTGCGCATCAGCAAATCCTGTGAGCTGCTGGCCGATGGTGACAAACCGGTGACCGAGGTGTGCTTCGAGTCGGGCTTCAACAATATTTCCAACTTCAATCGACGCTTCCAGCAACTCAAGGGCATGACGCCGTCGCACTATCGACGGCTGGCGGTGCAACGGCTGACAGAACAGAACCATCTCTGACGACACGCCACCTGTGGGAGCGAGCCTGCTCGCGAAAGCGGTCTGTCATTGAAAAATCCTGTGGCTGACACACCATCTTCGCGCGCAGGCTCGCTCCCACAAAAAACCGTGCCCCGGCTGGCGAAATCTGTACGCATTCGCTAACGCCCCCTCGCGCAAAACCCCTTCCCTGCGTTCCCCCGCCCAAACCCCAGTGCAAAAAAGTATCAACAAAAGTGCTAGGGATGATTTGTCAGCTCCGCCGTGGAAGGCTGTAATCAGCGCAGATTCTTCCTGCATTCGGAAGACACAAAAACAATAACTGTCCTTCTGCCCCGTCGGGTGTCAGAAAAGGAGTGCACGATGCAACCCACTGCAAAAGCTCTGCTCGCTCTCACCTGCATGACCCTCAGCAGCGTCAGCCTTGGCGCCCAGACCCTGACCATCGCCACCGTCAACAACAGCGACATGATCCGCATGCAGAAACTCTCGAAAACCTTCGAGAGCGAGCATCCGGACATCAAGCTCAATTGGGTGGTGCTGGAAGAAAACGTCCTGCGTCAGCGCCTGACCACCGACATCGCCACTCAGGGCGGCCAGTTCGACGTGTTGACCATCGGCATGTACGAAGCCGCACTCTGGGGCGGCAAGGGTTGGCTGGAGCCGATGAAGGACCTGCCGGCCAGTTACGCCCTCGACGATGTCTTTCCGTCGGTGCGCGAAGGCCTGTCGGTGAAGGGTTCGCTGTATGCGCTGCCGTTTTACGCGGAGAGTTCGATCACCTATTACCGCACCGACCTGTTCAAGGAAGCCGGGCTGACCATGCCGGAGCGGCCGACCTGGGAAGAGATCGCCGGGTTTGCCGAAAAGCTCACCCACAAAGACAAAGAGCAGTACGGCATCTGCCTGCGCGGCAAGGCCGGCTGGGGCGAGAATATGGCGCTGGTCACCACGGTCGCCAATGCTTATGGCGCGCGCTGGTTCGATGAGCAATGGAAACCGGAATTCAGCGGCCCGGAGTGGAAAAACGCGCTGAATTTCTACGTCAACACCATGAAGAAATCCGGCCCGCCGGGCGCATCCAGCAACGGTTTCAATGAAAACCTCGCCCTGTTCAACAGCGGCAAATGTGCGATCTGGGTCGACGCCAGCGTCGCTGGTTCGTTCGTCACCGACAAGACCCAGAGCAAGGTCGCCGATCACGTCGGTTTCACCTTCGCTCCGCATCAAGTCACGGATAAAGGCTCGGCGTGGCTGTATTCGTGGGCGCTGGCGATTCCGACCAGCTCCAAGGCCAAGGACGCAGCAAAAACCTTCAGCGCCTGGGCCACGTCCAAAGAGTACGGCGAACTGGTTGCCAAGACCGATGGCATCGCCAACGTGCCGCCGGGCACCCGCGCTTCGACCTACAGCGATGCTTACATGAGCGCCGCGCCGTTTGCCAAAGTGACGCTGGAATCGCTGAAAGCCGCTGACCCGAGCAAACCGACGCTGAAACCGGTGCCGTACATCGGCATTCAACTGGTGACCATTCCTGAATTCCAGGCAGTCGGCACCCAGGTCGGCAAGCTGTTCTCGGCAGCGCTGATCGGCCAGACCACGGTGGATCAGGCGCTGGCGGCGGCGCAGCAGACCACGGAACGCGAGATGAAGCGCGCGGGTTATCCCAAGTAACCGCTGAATGCCTTGCTCCTGCCTCTTGTGGGAGCGAGCCTGCTCGCGAAGGCGTCGTGTCAGCCAACACACATGACACTGACCCAGCGCTTTCGCGAGCAGGCTCGCTCCCACATGGGGATCTCCATAGGTCTGTATGACTCGGTTGTGAATGCCATGAATACTTCAACTGCCAAAGCCCACATCGACCTGTCGCCACCGCAGCGCAAGCTGCGCGTGCGCAATCCCGGCTGGTTTCTGGTCAGTCCTTCGGTGGCGCTGTTGCTGCTGTGGATGATCGTGCCGCTGGGCATGACCCTGTACTTTTCGATGATCCGCTACAACCTGCTCTACCCCGGCGAAAACGAATTCGTCGGGCTGGAGAACTTCACTTACTTCCTCACTGATTCGGGTTTCATGCCCGGCGCGACCAATACATTGCTGCTGGTTGGCAGCGTGTTGCTGATCAGCGTGGTCTTCGGTGTGTTGATCAGCGCGTTGCTGGAGGCCAGCGAATTCCTTGGTCGCGGCCTGGTGCGGGTGATGCTGATCTCGCCGTTTTTCATCATGCCCACCGTCGGCGCGTTGATCTGGAAAAACCTGATTTTCCACCCGGTCTCGGGGATCCTCGCCTACATCTGGAAGCTGTTCGGTGCTCAACCGGTGGACTGGCTGGCGCACTACCCGCTGCTGTCGATCATCATCATTGTTTCGTGGCAATGGCTGCCCTTCGCGATCCTGATTCTGATGACCGCGATGCAATCGCTGGATCAGGAACAGAAAGAAGCCGCGCGCCTGGACGGCGCCGGCCCGATCGCGATTTTCTGGCACTTGACCCTGCCGCACCTGGCGCGGCCGATTGCCGTGGTGGTGATGATCGAAACAATCTTCCTGCTCTCGGTGTTCGCCGAAATCTTCACCACCACCAACGGTGGCCCCGGCTACGCCTCGACCAACCTCGCCTACCTGATCTACAACCAGGCGCTGGTGCAGTTCGACGTCGGCATGGCCTCGGCGGGCGGTCTGATTGCCGTGGTCATCGCCAACATCGCCGCGATCATTCTGGTGCGAATGATCGGCAAAAACCTGACTGACAAAGCGTGAGGCCTGCCATGACGCTCCAACAATCCCGCCGCCTGCAAAGCCTGCTGCTCGGCACGCTGGCCTGGGCCATCGCGATCGTGATTTTCTTCCCGATCTTCTGGATGGTGATGACCAGTTTCAAGAGCGAAATCGACGCTTTCGCCACGCCGCCGCAGTTCATCTTCACGCCAACGCTGGAGAACTACCTGCACATCAACGAGCGCAGCGACTACTTCAGCTTCGCCTGGAACTCGGTGGTGATCTCCTTCAGCGCCACCGCCCTGTGTCTGTTGATCGCGGTACCGGCGGCGTACTCGATGGCGTTCTATGAAACCCAGCGCACCAAAGGCACGCTGCTGTGGATGCTCTCGACCAAGATGCTGCCGCCGGTGGGCGTGCTGATGCCGATCTACCTGCTGGCCAAGAGCTTCGGCCTGCTCGACACGCGCATCGCGCTGATCGTGATCTACACGCTGATCAACCTGCCGATCGTGGTCTGGATGGTTTACACCTACTTCAAGGACATTCCCAAAGACATCCTCGAAGCCGCCCGCCTCGACGGTGCGACGCTGTGGCAGGAAATGGTCCGCGTGCTGCTGCCGATCGCCAAGGGCGGCCTCGCCTCGACCGTGCTGCTGTCGCTGATCCTGTGCTGGAACGAGGCGTTCTGGTCGCTGAACCTGACCTCATCGAATGCCGCACCGCTGACCGCGTTGATCGCCTCGTATTCAAGTCCCGAAGGGCTGTTCTGGGCCAAGTTGTCGGCCGTATCGACCCTGGCCTGTGCGCCGATTCTGATCTTTGGCTGGATCAGCCAGAAGCAACTGGTGCGCGGCCTCTCCTTCGGCGCCGTGAAATGAACATCCCGAATCCAACCCTATCCCCTGTGGGAGCGAGCCTGCTCGCGAAAGCGGAGTGTCATTCAACCCTGATGTCGACTGACACGGCCCCTTCGCGAGCAGGCTCGCTCCCACAGAAAAGCCGATCTGGTTTAACCCAATAATAAATTGCGGAGGCCCATCTCATGGCCAACCTGAAAATCAAGAATCTGCAAAAAGGCTTCGAAGGCTTTTCCATAATCAAGGGCATTGACCTTGAAGTGAACGACAAGGAATTCGTAGTCTTCGTCGGCCCGTCGGGCTGCGGCAAATCCACCCTGCTGCGCTTGATCGCCGGGCTGGAAGAGGTCAGCGGCGGCACTATCGAACTCGATGGCCGCGATATCACCGAAGTCAGCCCGGCCAAGCGCGATCTGGCGATGGTGTTCCAGACCTACGCGCTGTACCCGCACATGACGGTGAAAAAGAACATGTCGTTCGCCCTCGATCTGGCCGGCGTGCCGAAAGCCGAAGTCGAGCGCAAGGTCGGCGAAGCGGCACGCATTCTTGAACTCGGGCCGATGCTCGAGCGCAAACCCAAACAGCTGTCCGGCGGTCAGCGTCAGCGCGTGGCGATCGGCCGCGCCATCGTGCGCAACCCGAAGATTTTCCTCTTCGATGAACCGCTGTCCAACCTCGACGCGGCGTTGCGCGTGCAGATGCGGCTGGAACTGCTGCGCCTGCATAAAGACCTGCAAGCGACGATGATCTATGTGACCCACGATCAGGTCGAAGCGATGACCATGGCCGACAAAGTCGTGGTGCTCAATGGCGGCAGGATCGAGCAGGTCGGCTCGCCGCTGGACCTCTATCACAACCCGGCGAACCTGTTTGTCGCAGGCTTTCTCGGCACGCCGAAAATGGGTTTCCTCAAAGGCAAGATTGCCCGCATCGACGGCGCCAGCTGCGAAGTTTCGCTGGACGCCGGCACGCGCATCACCCTGCCGTTCAACGCCGCCAACCTCAGTGTCGGAGGCGCAGTGACGTTGGGCATTCGCCCCGAACACCTGGAGCTGGCGCAACCCGGCGATTGCACGTTGCAGGTGACTGCCGACGTCAGCGAACGCCTCGGCAGCGACACCTTCTGCCACGTCACCACCAGCGCTGGCGAAGCCCTGACCATGCGCGTGCGCGGCGATCTGGCCAGCCGTTACGGCGAGCAATTGAGCCTGCGTCTGGACCCGACCCACTGCCATCTGTTCGATGCCGAAGGTGTGGCGCTCACCCGCCCGCTGCGTGCTGCGGCCTGATTTCGAGACTATCCGATGAAACTCAACCAACAGAACCTCAATCGCCTCGCCGCCCAAGTGCAGCTGCCGGGCTACGACCTCGGCGACACACGCCAGGGCATCGCCCACATCGGCGTCGGTGGTTTCCATCGTGCGCATCAGGCGTATTACACCGATGCCTTGATGAACACTGGCGAAGCGCTGGACTGGGCAATCTGTGGCGTCGGCCTGCGCCCGGAAGACCGCCGCGCCCGCGATGATCTGCGCGAGCAGGATTACCTGTTCACCCTTTTTGAACTGGGCGACAGCGATGACACAGAAGTGCGCGTCATCGGCGCGATCCGCGACATGCTGCTGGCCGAAGATGGCGCGCAAGCACTGATCGACAAACTCGCCGAACCGCAGATCCGTATCGTTTCGCTAACCATCACCGAGGGCGGTTACTGCATCGACGACAGCAACGGCGAATTCATGGCGCATCTGCCGCAGATTCAACACGACCTCGCCCATCCCGAGGCGCCGGGCACCGTGTTCGGTTTCCTCTGCGCCGCGTTGGCCAAACGGCGTGCGGCGGGCGTTCCGGCATTTACTGTGATGTCCTGCGATAACCTGCCGCACAACGGCGCCGTCGCCCGTAAGGCGCTGCTGGCTTTCGCCGCCCTGCGTGATCCGGATCTGCGCGACTGGATCGACCAGAACGTCAGTTTCCCCAACGCCATGGTCGATCGCATCACACCGATGACCAGCACCGCGCATCGCCTGCAACTGGCCGACAAACACGGCGTCGACGATGCCTGGCCGGTGGTCTGCGAACCGTTTGTTCAGTGGGTGCTGGAAGACAAATTCGTCAACGGCCGCCCGGCATGGGAAAAGGTCGGCGTGCAGTTCACCGACGATGTGTCGCCGTACGAAGAGATGAAGATCAAACTGCTCAACGGCAGTCACCTGGCGCTCACCTATCTGGGTTTCCTCAAGGGTTATCGCTTCGTCCACGAGACCATGAACGATCCGCTGTTCGTGCGTTACATGCGCGCCTACATGGACCTGGATGTCACGCCGCAACTGGCGCCGGTGCCGGGCATTGATCTGAGCGAATACAAGGACACGCTGGTGGCGCGGTTTTCCAATCAGGCGATTGCCGATCAGTTGGAGCGCGTGTGTTCGGATGGCTCATCGAAGTTTCCCAAGTTCACCGTGCCGACGATCAATCGGCTGATCGCCGATGGCCGCGAGACCAAACGCGCGGCGCTGGTCGTCGCGGCGTGGGCGTTGTATTTGAAGGGCGTGGATGAGAATGGCGATACGTATTCGATTCCGGACCCGCGAGCGGCTTTCTGCCAGGGATTGGTGGCGGACGATGAGTTGATCACCGAGCGCCTGTTGGGCGTGGAGGAGATTTTCGGCACAGCGATACCGAAGTCGGCGGAGTTTGTTGCGGCATTCGAGTGGTGCTGCCAGAGTTTGCGCGAGGTTGGGGTTTCGCGGACTCTGGAACGGGTGCTCGGCTGAAAAGCCCCTCACCCTAGCCCTCTCCCGGAGGGAGAGGGAACCGACCGCGTGGTTCTTCCGTTATTCATCGACCTGAAATTCCGAGTCGAATACAGAGTGTGAAAGGCATGAAAATCTGCTCCCTTTCCCCCTCGCCCCCGTGGGGGAGAGGGCTGGGGTGAGGGGGTAGCTCTTGATCTTCAGCGCAATCTGACAGGCCCATACATGACAACAACAAAGCTCTTCCTGGGTATTGACTGCGGCACCCAAGGCACCAAAGCGATCATCCTCGATGCCGGCAGCGGCCAGGTGCTCGGTCTGGGCGCAGCGCCGCACACGATGATCAGTGGCGCCAACGGCCGCCGCGAACAAGACGTTCAACAGTGGCTCGACGCGTTCGTCAGCGCCACCCGCCAGGCCTTGCAAGCGGCGAACGTAGACGGCCAGGCGATCCTCGGCGTTGGCGTTTCCGGCCAGCAACACGGCCTGGTCATGCTCGATGAGCAAGGCGCAGTGCTGCGTCCGGCCAAACTCTGGTGCGACACCGAAACCACGCCGGAAAACGAGCGCTTGCTCGCGCAAATGGGCGGCGAGCAAGGTTCGCTGGAACGCCTCGGCGTGGTCATTGCGCCGGGCTACACGGTGTCGAAACTGCTCTGGACCAAAGAGCAGCATCCCGACGTGTTCTCACGCATCGCCCGAATCCTTTTGCCCCACGACTACCTCAATTACTGGCTCACCGGCCGCGCCTGCAGCGAATACGGCGATGCCTCCGGCACCGGCTATTTCAACGTGCGCACGCGGCAATGGGATGTACAGATCCTGCGCGACATCGACGCCAGCGGCCGTTTGCAAGCCGCGCTGCCGGAGCTGATCGACGCGCACGCCGCCGTCGGCACCCTCCTGCCGGCAATCGCCGAGCAACTCGGCATCAACCCCAACGCGGTGGTTTCCAGCGGCGGTGGCGACAACATGATGGGCGCCATTGGTACCGGCAATATTCAGCCCGGCGCGATCACCATGAGCCTCGGTTCGTCCGGCACGGTCTACGCCTATTCGGAGGAGCCGAACGTCAGCGCCGATGCCTCGGTTGCCACATTCTGCTCCTCCAGCGGCGGCTGGCTGCCGCTGATCTGCACCATGAATTTGACCAACGCCACCGGTGCGATTCGCGAACTGTTCAAGCTCGATCTGCCGACCTTCAACGAACTGGTCGCGCAGTCGCCCATCGGTGCCGAAGGCGTGAGTATGCTGCCGTTTCTCAACGGTGAGCGCGTTCCCGCCCTGCCCCACGCCACCGGCAGCCTGCACGGGCTGACCATGGACAACCTGACCCAGGCCAATCTGTGCCGCGCGACCGTCGAAGGCACCACCTTCGGTTTGCGCTACGGGCTGGATTTGCTCCGCCAGAATGGTTTACAAAGCCGGCGCATCTGCCTGATCGGCGGCGGCTCGAAGAGCGCGGTGTGGCGACAGATCGTCGCCGATATCATGAACGCCCCGGTCATCTGCACCGAACAAAGCGAAGCCGCCGCACTGGGTGCGGCGATTCAAGCGGCGTGGTGCGCGTCGCGCTCTCACGGCGATGATGTCTCCCTGGCCGAGCTGTGCGAGCGCTGCGTGAAACTCGACGCAGGCAGCGAAACCCTGCCGATCGCCGCCAATGTCGCGGCGTTCCAGCAGGCCTATGAACGCTATCAACAGCATGTCGCAACCCTATAACGAGCAAACAACTATGTACCTGGTGTGTGGCGAAGCCCTGTTTGATTTCTTCAGCGAAAACGATGCCAGCGGTCTGGCCTCGAAAGTCAATTTCAAGGCGATTGCCGGCGGCTCGCCGTTCAACGTTGCCGTAGGTTTGCGGCGTTTGGGCGTGGACTCGGCGCTCTTCGGTGGGCTGTCCACCGACTACCTCGGCCGCCGTTTGCAGCGAGTGCTGCAGGACGAAGGCGTGCGCCCGGACTATCTGGTGGATTTTGCCGCGCCGACCACCCTGGCGATGGTCGCGGTAGGCGCCAATGGCTCACCGCACTACAGCTTCCGTGGCGAAGGCTGTGCCGACCGGCAACTGAGCGAGGCGCATCTGCCGACACTTGGCGACGAGGTGCGCGGCCTGCACATCGGCTCGTTTTCGCTGGTGGTGCAGCCGATTGGCGACACGTTGCTGAAACTGGTCCAACGCGAAAGCGGCAAACGCCTGATCAGCCTCGACCCCAACGTGCGCCTCAATCCCGAGCCGAACATCGAGCTATGGCGCGAACGCATCGCCACGCTGGTACGACTGGCCGATCTGATCAAAGTCAGCGACGAGGATCTGAGCCTGCTCTATCCCGAGCAGGATCCGCAGCATGTTATTGAAAGCTGGCTCGAGCATCGCTGCCAGATCGTGTTCCTGACACGCGGTGGCGACGGCGCAACGGTGTTCAGTCGCACCCATGGCTCGTGGTCGGTGCCGGCCAATCAGGTTCAGATCGCCGATACGGTAGGCGCCGGCGACACCTTCCAGGCCGCGCTGATCACCTGGCTGACCGAACATTCGCTGGACTCGGTCGAAGGCGTCCAGCAGCTCAGTCGAGAGCAAATCGACGGCATGCTCAGGTTCGCCGTACAAGCCGCCGCACTGACCTGCAGCAAAACCGGTCCGGATCTGCCCTATCGTCATCAATTGAGCTGAGCGCGTAGACTGTCGGCCTTTTTGCGCACGACGGAAAACAGCTCTTGAATCACAGGCACATCCTCGCCCTCCTGACCATGGCCACCCTGCTGAGCGGTTGCGGCACCTCGCCGCCCCGCTCCCCGGAAGACATCTGCGCAATCTTCCGCGAGAAAAGCGATTGGTACGACGCTGCGCAAGTCACGCAGAAACGCTGGGGCGTGCCGATCCAGGTGCCGTTCGCGATCATGTATCAGGAATCCGGCTACCGCTACGACGCCAAGACGCCGCGCAAATACCTGCTCTGGGTGATTCCTTGGGGCCGCGTCTCAACCGCTTCCGGTTATGCGCAGGCCAAGGATGAAGTCTGGGCCGACTACCAGAAAAGCACCGGCCGCAACTGGGCCGATCGCGAAGACTTCGACGACGCCATCGACTTCGTCGGCTGGTACATGGACAAGACCACCTCGATCAACGGCGTGTACAAATACGACGCCTATAACCAATACCTGAACTACCACGAAGGCTGGGGCGGCTTCCGCAACAAGACCTACGCGAGCAAAGCCTGGCTACCGCCGACCGCGCGCAAGGTGCAGAACCGTTCGGATCTGTATGCGCAGCAATATGCCGGCTGCAAGGAAGACCTCAATCGCGGGTTCTGGAGCCGGTTCTGGCATTGGTTGTAGAAGCCCTTCGCGAGCAGGCTCGCTCCCACAAGACCTTAGTGAACGCCGATTTTGTGTACACCCGAGAAACCTGTGGGAGCGGGCTTGCCCGCGATGGCAATCTCTCAAACACCATCAAAGTCTATGAAAGGCCCGATTTCACTGACCCAAACCGCCCTCCTAAGGGTTTTCCCTATGGCACTGACGCCCCACACCTACGCCATTTGCGCCTTGAATGAGGCCGTCTAATCCTGCAACATCCATCACCTGCTTATTCAACGGACGGAATTCAAGGCATGCTGGACGCCAATGCAACCCACATCACCCTCTCGATCGAAGACGCCAACGCCGACCTGCAAGTCCTCAGCTTCACCGGTCGCGAAGCCCTCAACGAACCGTTCCGTTTCGACCTCGAACTGGTCAGCGCCCGCCCCGACCTGAAGCTCGAAGAGCTACTGCACAAGCGCGCCTGCCTGACCTTCGGCGCCACCGGAGAAGGCAAGATTCACGGCCAGGTCTATCGCATCGAGCAGGGCGACTCCGGCAAGACCCTGACCCGCTACAGCATCAGCCTGATGCCACAACTGGCCTATCTGCAGCACAACCATGATCAGCAGATCTTCCAGCAACTGACGGTGCCGAAAATCATCGCCCAAGTGCTGGAAGATCGCGGCATTCTCTCCGACGCCTACAGCTTCCAGCTCGGCGCCGAGTATCCGGAACGCGATTATTGCGTGCAATACGACGAGTCCGACCTGCACTTCATCCAGCGTCTGTGCGAAGAGGAAGGCATTCACTTCCACTTCCAGCACAGCAGCAGCGGCCACAAACTGGTGTTCGGCGACGATCAGACGGTGTTCCGCAAACTGAAACCGGTCAGCTACCAGCAGGACTCCGGCATGGCCGCCGAGAAGCCGGTGATCAAGCGCTTCAACCTGCGCCTGGAAACCCGCACCACCCGCGTCAGCCGCCGCGACTACGATTTCGAAAAACCCAAGCTGCTGCCCGAAGCCGCGGTCAAATCCGAATTCGCCCCGGACCTGGAAGACTACGATTACCCCGGCCGCTTCACCACCCGCGAGCGCGGCAAGTTCCTCTCGACCCGCGCCCTCGAGCGCCATCGCAGCGACTACAAACTCGCCGAAGGCAAAGGTGACGAACCGACCCTCACCAGCGGCCACTTCCTCACGCTCGCCGAACACCCGCGCGCCGAGTGGAACGACCTGTGGCTGCTGCTGGAAGTCTTCCACGAAGGCAAACAGCCGCAAGTGCTCGGCGAAAACGTCACCAGCGACGTCACCGATAACAAGAGCGATTTCCACCAGGGCTACCGCAACAGCTTCCTCGCCACCCCGTGGGACGCGCACTACCGCCCTGCCCTCGAACATCCGAAACCGAAAGTCCTCGGCAGCCAGACCGCCGTCGTCACGGGTCCTGCCGGTGAAGAAATCCACTGCGATCAATACGGCCGCATCAAAGTCCAATTCCACTGGGACCGCGACGGCCAGTCCGACGATAAAACCACCTGCTGGATGCGCGTCACCAGCGGCTGGGCCGGCGCAGCCTACGGCGGCATCGCCATCCCGCGCATCGGCATGGAAGTCCTCGTCACCTTCCTCGAAGGCGACCCCGACCAGCCCCTCGTCACCGGCTGCCTGTACCACAAGGAAAACGTCGTCCCCTACGACCTGCCGGCCAACAAAACCCGCAGCACCTTCAAAACCCTCAGCTCCCCGGGCGGCAAGGGCTACAACGAATTCCGCATCGAAGACAAAAAAGGCGCCGAACAGATCTACATCCACGCCCAGCGCGACTGGGACGAAAACATCGAACACGACC
Organism: Pseudomonas sp. LW8; assembly: GCF_041956865.1. Classification (NCBI taxonomy): domain Bacteria; kingdom Pseudomonadati; phylum Pseudomonadota; class Gammaproteobacteria; order Pseudomonadales; family Pseudomonadaceae; genus Pseudomonas; species Pseudomonas sp. LW8. The sequence goes on from NZ_CP168138.1 coordinate 3,057,438, forward strand.
AGAAAATCCGCGTCGGCAACGAACGGCATGACACTGTTGAAGCCAATGTGCTTAGCGAATTCAAGGTTGAAGAGCACCGGATCACCCATCTGGACCGCATCAGCGAAATGCGCGCGGATGATCACCTGACGGTGGGTGTGACGCAGCATGTGAAGGTTGGGACTGGGCAGTTTGTTGAGGCCGGCAACGAAATCCATTATTACGCCGGCCAGAGAGTCGTGGTCGAAGGCGCCATGGAACTGACCGCCAAGGCTGGCGGCAGCTTCGTCAAGGTCGATGCAGGTGGCGTGACCATCAGCGGGGCTGAGGTGAAGGTGAATACCGGCGGCTCGCCCGGGGTGGGCACGCCGGCGGCGCCGTTGTTGCCGGGGCCGATGAAGGTTGTGGATGCGGATAAGGCGGGGAAAGCACCGCTCCCTGCCCGTCTTAATGAGTCAGGTATTACCCCGCTGTGTGGAAAACAGAGTAACGGCGCTTGCAGCCGTAAGGATTGCACATGCATGTAAAAGCGCTGAGCGCTCTCCTCGCCGAGCCTCGTTACAACTTTTCTGACTTGCCCGCTACCAGCGAGTCGCTGTGTTTCATCATTGACCAAGGGCTCCAGCCTGACGCTTTAGGCCGTCTTTATCGATTAGGCGAACCCGTCGTCGCTCAAGGTCTGTTTGTAGGGACAGACCTTGCAGGGATTCCTGACGAGCCATTGTGGCTGGTGGCCCCAAAGGGCGGCAAAGTGGCAAAGGTCGCTGTGGAACTATGTGAGGAACGCTTTTCGGGAATCGCAATCTCAACCCGGGATCCTGGAAAAGCTCTGGCTCATGCGCGCTGGCTGCTTAAGGCAAACGATGGTTCAGGTGGCCAAAGTCTGCTGAGTTTCCACAAGCCGAGTCTATGGGCTGCGCTGGCCTACACCGCCGATAAAGCATTCGATCAGTTACTAGGCTGCTGGGATGCGGTCTACAGCCCGGCGCCAATTCATTTCGGTCAAGAGCGTGGGCGATGGCTCACCTGGAAGGCCACCGATCAATCAACGTGGGACGGTGACAGAGCGGCGTTCAATCTGCCCGAGGCGGCCGCGAAAGTACAAGCGCGTCTGGGCTGGATGTACTGGATCGATGAGGAATACGCAGCATTCAATGAGCCAGACGATGACCGCTTGAATGACATCGCGGACAACCTCGACATGTTGCTCAAAAACAACATTTATGATGGCGATCACCTGCTCAAGCTTGGCCATGTCGTGAACGGTCCGCTGTTCGAGACCCAGCTTGGGATCATGGCGATCCTGCAATCAAAGGACGAGTCGTTTATCAAAGTAGATCGGCTCCTGGAATCAGCCGCCGTTGCCCAACACTAAGGCGACGCGACAACAGAACGGAATCACCATGGAAATTACAAATCACGCTGTGATGCCCGGCGAAACTCTGGGTCAGATTGCTACGCGCTACAACACTACTGTGGCGCAACTTCGTCAGATGAACCCCTTCATCACCAACCCGGATAACGTCAAAGTCGGATGGAACCTGAGCGTTCCGAAAAGCGCACTAACGCCTGCTGCGCCTGCCGCTCAGACACCTGCCGCGGCTCAACCGCCTGCGCAAACTACCCCGGAAGCCGCAACTCAGTGCTCTGCGGAGGATCTGGTTGAACTGGAGCCTGTCAAAGATACCCCTGATCAGAGCTCAAAGACTTTCAAACCGCACGCGCCTCCCTGCTCGAAAAAGTTTGCAAGTGCGATTTATGCCACCGAAGAGCAAGAATTTTGGCTGCTCCCTGAGCGCGCCGTGTCGTCCATCAAAGAATCGATGTTCGCATTGGAGAAGATGATCGCGCCGAACAAGCCTCGTGATGAACGCCTGAACGGACTTCAGGAGTCAGGCTTGCTTGAGTCTTTCCTTGAGCCAAAGTTGAGCAACTTTCTCACGGGTCCGCAGCGTACGCGCATGGAGGAGCTTGAAGCGTTAGGGGATGAAATCGACATTGACCCTGCTACGGCTAAGCAAAGACAGTATGAAGCTGGTCTGAAAAGCGCGGCGCCTGCTCCGTCCTCCCTTTTACAGGAGGACACTGCTCGATCCCGTATGGATCAAATGACAGCCGATAATGACGCTCGCGAGAGCGTTCGCCAGCAGTTTGTCGATTTCCACAACCGTCGGGCTGAGTTCAAGGCGCTTAAAAAAGACGCAATAGCGGCTGCAAAACTGCAAGGCTATACCTACGAAAGTGGGTCGTTGTATTCCAAGGAAGCCATCGAAGCCCGCGCCCGTGTTCAGGCGTACCTTGAGGCACGCACCAAATTTCTGAACAGCAAAGACTTCAAGCCTGTATCGGCTGAGGAGGTTGCCAAGGCTTTAGCCGAGCAGAAAAAAAGTTATGACAGTCTGTGCAGCGGAATGAATGATTGTACAGCCGACCTTGTTGGGTACGCTTACACGCTACACAAAAACGCCGATGCGCTTGATTACCATGCATACACAGAATCCATAATGAAAGCGTCAGATTATGGAATCGCGCTTCCTGAATTCGCCCTGATAAACGACGGACTCGCATCAGGCATCGAGCAATTCAAACTGTATCTTGATACAGAAAAAAAACAGTCGGAAGTTACCGCACGGCTTCAGGATAAATACAAACGCTGGATCGAAGCGACTGGCCAGAATGCGCAGGCACCCGCAGGCTTGGTGGATGCGGAGCGTGCAGAATGGGATCGTCTGCAACAAATCAAGGATGACCTCCAGAGAACTGCCCAGAACAATGTCAATGCAGCGAAACCTGGCCGCTATTTGATTTGGGAACCGGAAGCGTTCCAGCCCAAGCCAGTAGATCGTATGGTTAAACCGGGCTTTCCTCTGCGCGAAGTCAGTCTTTCGGACGCCAAGGGCACTCCCTTGGGCTGGTTCAGTATGTCGAACCTGAAAGATGCAAAAAAAATAATGGCAGAGGACTTCAAAAAAGTCCCCGGCTCTGTAACCAAGGCATTTAAGAGCCCCCCCGCAAATGCCACGGAAGGGTCTGATAAAAACAGTGAATTCAGTTCGTTCCGCCAATGGCTGTTGGCTCAGGGCGCGGTAAAATTCAGCGATCAAGTCGGCGACTGCTTCGATAAAAAAGGCTGGTTTATCGCTAAGGATTTCTACGCCTATATCAAAAAACAGGGCTATGAAGTCAAGGATCTGGAGGATGATGCCGCGCTAACCAATTGGGGCGAGCATCTCCAGCAACTTGTTTTCAAAAACAGTGTTCGCGGCAAGGTCAGGCTTTTCGACAATAGTCCGCAAGCACAATTCGTCCGCTGCCTGACACCTCCTCAACCAAACATTCACGGGGATGTCAAACTCGAAGGTCCGAAAATTTCCGCTGCCGAAGGCTGGCAGGTTTCGGCGGCAGTGGGGCTAAGTCTGGACTTGGCCCGAGGCGAAGTGCAGCTGATGAAGGTGGACATGCCCTCCCAGGCAAGCGCACCAGAAATCACACTCGACTATTTGCTGGACGGTAACCCCCAAAAAATGAATTTTGGGCGATTCTCCTTCCACTTTGGCGTGAAGGCGTGGGGCTATGCTGGAGCGTCCCTGCTGCTTGCCGGCAGCGTCGAGCTGAGCCCTATCTTCGGTAACGTCAAGTACGGTGCCTCACTGAGCCCGGTCAAACGCGCCCAGCGTGAAGATGCCTCAGCCAAACAGGAACGCGCCGATCACGCAGCCGCCAAGCAAGCAAAAGCCGACAGCGGCGGCGATAGTTCTACTCCAGATCTCGTCCATCAATCAAAAGCCCCCACCGCTACGGGCACCCTGAGCACAGGTCAAATGTCGAATGGTCGCCTCGCCAATGTTCAAATCGAAAATGGCGCGAAGGCAAGCTTCAACGTCTTCGGCGGTTTGCAAGCCGCTATTGAGCTCACTGGAGCACTAAACTGGGCGCCGCCAAAAGAACTCGTCGCCTTACGCACGGCCCCATCAATGGGAATGGGCAGCGCAAAAGATGCAAAAAGCGCTAACCCTTGGCTGACACTCGCGAAATTGAGCGGCTCCGTCGGAGTCGCATTAGGCGCAGGATTCCAAGGGAACGCTCAGATCTCCCTGGATAAAGGCCGGTTCATTCTTAACTTAAAGGCAGCGGTAGTGCTTGGACCGGGTGCTAGTGGTAGTTTCAAATTTGAAGTCGGTTATGAGGCGGTGGTTGATCTAATTAACTTGTATCGCAAAGAGCTGCATAAAACCAAAGGCCGTAAAGTTGAGTGGATGGATCCTGAAGCGAGTGAATATGCTTCAGCACTTAACGCTTTGGGCGCTGCTGGATTGAATGTAGCAATGGCGTACATGATGCGTTGGGATGTTGTGATGGGTCTTTATGAGGCTTTGACTCGTAGCGGTAAAGGGGGTCCTATAGCTGACGCGATTGTGGAATACGGCAACCAGAATGAACTAGAGGATTGGTTTGTAAACGCAATCCCTAGCGCACTAGGCCCTCTGCTTAGGACGCTAATCAGTCCCCCTGAACTCTTCTCTATCAACAGTGAAGGTGCTAAACGGACATATTCACAATCGGAAGCTCATGCACTCCAGCAGAAGGCGATTGAACAGATTCTAGGTTGGATCGTAAAAAACGCGCAAAAAAACAACACTATTGACAAAGCACAAAGCCAATTTGAATTGGCGTGTATGTCGATGAATGAGTTCGGTATCAAATCTACCGACTCTGAACAGGATTACTGTAAGAATAGATTTGCTCTAGATAGCTTTATGGCAGAAGGCGCTCAGAATTTGCTGGACAAACAAAGCAACAGCGCGCGGAGCCGCTACAAAAACCATGTAAAATTGCTTGGCGCAAACCTTTCAGATTATTGCCAAAAAAACTTTATCCCCCTCCCAAATTACTCCAGCAGCGGCGCAACGCCGCTTTTAAACAATTACTAATGGTACAGCAAAAAAAATGACTATCCTCCAGGCATTTCGCGCCCTGCTTATCCTGACCTTCATTTGCTCTCCGACTTGGGCTGCGGAAACGCACGCCTCCATCTTGCAAAATCAGGGAGGCACAAAACAAACCTCTGGAATCGTCCTTTACAACCAACTAAAAATCGACCATGCCATTCCGCAATTAAAAAAGGAAGCCGAAGCCGGAGATATAGAATCACAATATTACTTAGGTGAAGCTCTTCGAAAGCGAAATCGATATATGACGCCCGAAGCGCACTTCTGGTATGAAACAGCCGCTAACAATGGATCCATATACGCAATGATTCAATTAGGTCGTCAAAATGATGATCTTTGTAAAAAAATGGATAATTGCCCCGCCAGCAAGAGATCGAGCTCCAAATGGTTGGATCAAGCAAAACATCAAGCTATGAAGGACGCAGGGACAGGCAACCCTGAGTCCCTATACTTAATGTATGAAATAACTTTTGATCGTACTTGGTTAGAAAAATCTGCAGACGCAGGTTATGCGCTCGCTCAATATTGGATGGCCGTCGGTGATCGACAAGGTGAGGGGTTTTTTCTTGTACCTGGAAAACGTGATGAGGCCATTAGTAAATGGTTGAAAGCTGCCTCTGAAGGAGGCAATCCCAAAGCAATGATGGACTACATTGAGATTCTCTATAAAAAGGGCGATCTTGAGGGTGTCCGCCATTGGCTTCAGGCAGCAGCTGAAACGGGGGACCAGAAAGCCATTAGCAGTTATGGCTCTTTTATCGCACACGCGCCTGACCAAGTGGGCTACCCACTGGACCTAGTTAAAGGTTATGCACTGATTAGCCTGCTGAAAGAGCTGGATGGTGGGGGCGCTATTCAAGACTTTGTACACGACACACTTGAAGAAATTGCAAGCAAAATGACAGTTGAACAAATAGAAAGCTCGAGAGCCGTCGCTGAACAATGGAAAACCACTCACCCACCGCTGTCTTTCTTCCCCGACAAGCTGAGTAATTGAGTATATTTTTAGGTGGTCCGCACCCGAGATTTCATCCCGATGAATTATCGCCCTTGCCCTTGATGAACGACTCCACATGATTAGGCAAAGATTTCAATGAAACTGCTGGCAACTGCGTTAACATTTTTAAGCCTAGTATCAGCCCAGTCAAACGCGCTTACAAACGAACAATCTCAGGCGAAGATCAAGGGCATTGAACTATACAATCAATACAAAGCCATCTCCGCAATTGAACCATTACAAATAGCAGCCGACGGCGGTGACGATGAAGCACTTTATTATCTCGGTGAAGCGCTAAGAAAAAACAACCGTCACATGACTCCGGAGGCTAAAAAAGCATACGAAAGCTCCGCAAAAAAGGGGAACATCTACGCCATGATTCGCCTTGGAAGGATTGGAGAAGATTTGTGTACGACCATGAAAAACTGTCCTCCAGGTGAAGATTCTGCCAGCAGCTGGGTGATTAAAGCTAAAAGCCTTGCCGTTGAACGAGCAAAGCAGGGAGATAGCGAATCGATGTACTTGTTATATGAAATGACGGGCAACGATGAATGGTTGGAGAAATCCGCAGAGAACGGATTCGCATTTGCTCAGTTCCGTCTGGCGACGAAGTACCAAGAAGGGAATGGCTCATTTTTACTACCCTCAAGGCGCAAACAAGCTATCGAACGATGGATGAAGGCGTCCGCTGAAAATGGTTATCCACTCGCAATGATGGGGTTAGCCGCAATCATGATAGAAAAAAATGATCTAGCCTCGTTCAGATTCTGGAACGAGAAAGCCGCCGACTCAAGCTATGTAGAAGGTGTATTTGGATATGCATCCTACATAGGTGAAGAAAACTCCAAGTACGGTTTCGCATTCGACCCAATTAAGTCCTTTGCTCTACTTTCAAATCTGCTGGAGCTTAATGGCGGAGGTAACGTAACACGAGATGTCAATGACACATTACCTGACATAGAAAAAAACCTGTCAAAAGAGCAATTAAAAAAAGCAAAAGAACTCGCAAAAACGTGGAAGGCCACTCACCCACCGCTCTCGTTTTTTCCAGATAAGTTAGGGTACTGAAATTTAGCAGTACAGCCTTATCATTAATTTTTTTTGAGCACGTCAAAGCCCGTACCCTAATGATTCATATCGCAAACGACAAATGCCCGAGACAAGGGAAAAGCAACCGTAAATAACTCAGCTCATGTTCACATCGGTTAACTCAGCCTTAACGCCACAGTCAGAGACTCCATATCACCGCACACCCTCAGCTCTCCCCCGCTGACGCCCAGTGCGGCAGGCTCGCCCGGCTTCGTGCCGGGCGCCTATCCGTTAGGCTGGAGTCCTCTCATGAACATTCGTCCCTTCCTGCTCACTGCCACCCTCGCCTGCAGCTCATACGCCGCACTGGCCCAAGCCAACGTCACCTCCGCCACATCGAATCAAACACCCTACCAATACGGCATGCCTCTCCACGTGGCAAAGGTGCTTTCGCTAACCGAGCCGCCGACCTCGGAATGCAAAGTCATCACCGCCGACATGAAATACATCGACAACACCGGCAAGCCGCACAAATCAGTTACAGGAAATTATCTGACGCTTGCAGTCAACAGAACTGACAGACGCTTCTGATTTTCCGGTTGGCCATAGGCTTGGGGTGGCTTCGGCGGTTATGCTCGGGGCCTTCCCTACTGCCGCAAGGATTGGCCATGCAGTTGTCGTTCCGCACGTTGTCGAGCTTCACTTCAATCCTGTGTTTTCTGCTGGCGCTGGTCTGGGGATTTTTTCCGGAGGTGTTGCTGGCGATCTGGAGCATTGGCTATTCGGAAGGCACTGGCGTAGTCGCAAGGCGCAGCGCGGTGCTGTTTGCGGCGTTGGGGGTGATGTTTTATTTGCTGCGCAATGCTCCGCCGTCAGTGGCACGCAGTGCACTGAGCAATGGTTTTATCGTCGGCTGTTTCGGTTTGGCGGCGTTGGGTTTTGGCGAATGGCTCAATGGCCATGCCGGCCCCGGAATTTTGCTCGCGGTGCTGGTCGAGTTCGCGCTGGGCCTTGGCTTTGTGCAGGCCCGGCGCGTGACGGTCGAACTGGGTGAAACGGTGGGTTAAACAGCTCGAGAACGAGCGCTGGTTTGATGGGTCGTGGTTTGTTGCGCGAGGTCGGAGCGCAGGCCAGCGACCAGGTTGTTGATTTCACGGCAGCTGTTCAGGCGGCTGGCGTCGATTCCACTGACGTAGAGATCGGCTTGGTCGGTTCGATGGTCGCCAAATACTTTGACGGACATCGACAAGTCGGGTGACAGCGTGCACTGGCAGCGTTTCGGCAAGAAGCTGCTTTCAATGATGTTGCGTAATTCCAAGGCAGATAAAAACATGGCGAACCCTCTCCTTTCTGTGCGATTGCCAATCAAGTATTCACGCTGACCCTCTGCTGCGCCTTCACGGGTGTGCCCCCGCTGTTTCCCTGGTGCGGCAAGTGGTGGTACTGCGAAATGCCCATTGGAGTGTAGGCGCCCAAATCCTGTGCGCCTCACCAAAAGAACGCATAAAACGTGCCTTTGATCGGTTCGTTTTGCTCCCTTCAAAATCAAGCACTTGGAAATGTGGCCAGTATCCTGCTATTTGCAAATTGCATGAATCGACCACCCGTCCCCTGCAATCTGCAATCTCCGGGCAAATTTGCTTTCGAAGACTATGACGGCAAGAATGTCTCCCATTGCAATTCAACCCGCACGGAGGCCTCCATGAATTCCTTAAGCGTTTGCGCGATCACCGGCCTGTTGATCGCCAACCTTTCCACTCTAGCCCACGCCGCCAAGCTCGAAGACATCGCGCCGTATCCCAAAGCCGAAGCCGGGTTTACCCGACAAGTCATCCATCTGCCCAAGCAAGAGCAGGAAGAGAATTTCCAGGTTGAAATTCTCGCCGGCAAAACCCTCGAAGTGGATTGCAATCGCCAGCGTCTGGGCGGTGTGCTCGATGAAAAGAATCTGCAAGGCTGGGGCTATCCGTTCTATCGCCTGGAAAAGGTCATCGGCCCGATGAGCACGATGATGGCCTGCCCGCCTGGCAGCAAGAAAAAGCGCGCGTTCGTTCCGGTCGTCGGTGATGGCTTCATGTTGCGCTACAACAGCAAGCTGCCAGTCGTGGTGTACGCGCCTTCGGACGTCGAAGTGCGCTATCGCATCTGGTCGGCGTCGGACAAAGTCGGCACCGCCCTGCAGGAATAACCGGAGCCCAGCCCTTGATTACTTGCCACGTCAGATATGTGATCGATCCTTACCAGTTACCCGCTTTCGAAGCCTATGCCAAAGCGTGGCTCGACATCGTTGAGCGCTTGGGCGGCACCCACCACGGCTACTTCCTCCCCTCGGAGGGCGCGAGCAACATTGCTTATTGCCTGTTCAGTTTCCCATCGCTGGCCGATTACGAAAGCTATCGACATATTGCAATGACAGACCCGGAAAGCACCGCACTGGTTGCCGATCTGGTCGAGAAGAAATTCATCGTCAGTTACGAGCGCACGTTTCTGCGCCCGCTGCTGCCCTGATCGACATCACGCCGGCACGCCGCAAGCAGCGGCGCGTTCGGCGACATGGCGCAGGCTGTCGAAGTTGATGTTGGCCCCGGAGTCGATGGCGACGAATGTCTGATCGCGAACCCCACTGCGCGCCACGTACTGCTTGATCCCCGCAACAGCCAGCGCACCCGAAGGTTCAGTGATCGAACGGGTATCGTCGTAGATATTCTTGATCGCGGCGCAGAGTTCGTCATTGCTGACCGTGATCACTTCATCTACGCAGAAGCGGCAAACCTCAAAGCCATACGCGCCAATCTGCGCAACCGCTACGCCGTCGGCGAAGGTGCCGACGCTAGGTAGAACCACCCGCTCGTCCGCATTTAAAGCCGCTTGCAGGCACGCCGAATGTTCGGATTCGACGCCGATGATCCGCACTTCCGGGCGCAGGTATTTGACGTAGGCCGCGATACCGGCGATCAAACCTCCGCCCCCGACCGGGATGAAGATGGCGTCCAGCGCGCCTTGATGCTGGCGCAGGATTTCCATTGCCACGGTGCCTTGTCCGGCGATCACGTCAGGATCATCGAACGGTGAAACAAACGTGCATCCGGTCTGTTCGGCCAAGTGCAACGCATGGGCCAGAGCAAAGGGGAAACTATCACCGTGCAGCAATGCGTCGGCACCGCGACTGCGCACGCCGAGCACCTTGAGCTCAGGGGTGGTAGACGGCATGACGATCGTCGCGGCAATGCCCAATTCCCGTGCCGCCAGCGCTACACCCTGCGCGTGATTACCCGCCGATGCCGTGATCACTCCCCGCGCTCGCTGCTCATCGCTCAGTTGCACGAGTTTGTTGTAAGCACCACGGATCTTGAAAGAGAACGTCGGTTGCAGATCTTCGCGCTTGAGCAGGACCCGATTGCCCAATGCTTCCGACAACGCTGGCGCAAGCTGCAACGGCGTACGCACCGCAATGTCGTACACCGGCGCGGCCAGGATCTTTTTCACGTAATGCTCAAGCAGGGCTTGCTGGTCGGGGGTGTGCGGCATGGTCGTCTCCTGACATTTTTCAGAACCCCGGAGACAGAAAGTAAAAACCCGCCTCTAGGGCGGGTTGGGTGCTGCAGCCGTGAGCTAGCCCGCCAAATGAGGAATGGCGGTAATAATGCTTGGCTGGCAGCGCGATACGGTGAAAGTCATGGGCTGGAAATTAGCCTGCCAGCGGATGACAAGTCAATGGCCCGCTGTAGAACTTTGAATCTTCCGCAGAACTGAACAGTCACTGCAAAGGAGAACAACAACTTCTGCTCCAAGCCGATGAAAGTGGAGATCGACCATGAATATCCGCCAAATGCTGTTCGCCGTCCCGCTGCTGGTCGCCGTCCTGTCCAGCCCTGCTGCTTTCGCCGTCGATGAAAGCGACGCCGTGAAAAAGCCCGAATGTCCGAAAGGCCAGGTGTGGGACAGTAAAACCCAGCAATGTGTGTTGCAGACCAGCGGCACAACGCAGCCCTGAAATTCGTCATACGGTTCAGGCCGTGGCCGGCAACCACAGCCTGAATCGCGCCCCACCCAGCGGCGAACTCTCAACGGTAAGTGTGCCGCCCTGCGCTTCCAGCGCTCGGCGGCTTATCGCCAAACCGAGGCCGAACCCACCCGTCGCGCGATCACGGCTGCGGTCGAGCCTGTAGAACGGTTCGAAAATCCGCTCGCGCTCATCGTCGGGAATGCCGATACCATCATCGTCGACCCATATCTCACACCCTCCGGCAATGACCTGCACACCGATCTGAATGCGCTTTTCGCAATAGCGCATGGCATTGCGCAACAGGTTCTGGATGGCCCGGGCGGTCAGGCGCGGATCCAGCGCGAAGCGTTCGAGCTGACCGTGCAGCAGAACGTCAATCACGATGTCTGGCGACTCCAGCTCCTCATCGACGCTGCCGAGAATGCTGTCGATGAATTCGTCCAGCGACACCTCGATGCGCTCAGGCGACTGCGCCGGATTCTGCAAACGGCTGTAGGAAAGCAACTCCAGCACCAATTCATCCAGCTCACGAATATGCGCAACCAGGCTCTGCAAACGCTCGCGGCTGGCAGCCGGCAAGTCTTCTGACAACGCTAGCGCCAGGCCGAAATCCAGACGCGTCAACGGCGTACGTAGCTCATGGGAAACAGCGTTAAGCAGATCACGTTGCTGGTTGAGAAGGTTTTCGATATCGCCGGCCATGGTGTCGAACACGTTGGCGAGGCTGCCGATGTTCGAACTAGGGGCGATTCTGGTTCGCTCGCTCAAATGCCCCTTGCCGAAGCGTTCGGCGGTGCCTTTCAGACGTTCAAGATCGCGCCAGTGCGGGCGCAACCAGAGCAGCAGGCAGCCGAGCAACATGGCGCCGATCAGCACGTTGATGCTCCAGTACAACAGATCGACGTCGACCGGATCCGGCGGTACGACCATGCGCACGGCCATGTCCGCATTCAGCGGAGTCACCGCCAGCGTTCGCCAGCCCCAATCGCCGATGCGCACCACGTTCTCACCACGGTGCAACCGTTCCTGCTCGATGGGCGTGAACACCGGGTCGTCGATTGGCGTCAGGACGATGTGCAGCGGCTGGAACTCCTTGTCCATCGCCGCCGCAATCGCCGGCCATTGCTCTTGCGGCGCAGCATGAAACTGCTTGGTGATCAGCGATTGCAGACCTCGGGAAAATTCCAGGTTGTAGGTGACGAAGCGATCCCGAAAGGCCATGACCACCAGATCCGGCACCAAATAGATCGCCGCACTATAGGAGACGATCGTCACCAGATACAGGCGAAACAGAATGCGAAACATCAGCTCAGCATTCCCATTCGGAGCGGCTGAACAGATAGCCCTTGCCCCACACGGTCTTGATCTTGCGCGCCTCGCCGGCGTGATCATCGAATTTGCGCCGCAGCTTGGAAATCGCCACGTCCACCGAGCGGTCAGTGCCATTGAATTCAATACCGCGCAGCCGCTGAAGAATCTGATCGCGACTCAGCACTTCGCCAGCGTGCCGGGCCAGCACCACCAGCAAATTGTATTCGCCGCTGGACAGTTCAACCGCTTGATCACGCCAGGTCACGGTGCGCTCGGACAGATCGATGCACAGATTGCCCATGACGATCCGATCGTTGACCGCCAGCGGTTCGCCGAGGCTGCTGCGCCGCAACAACGTGCGCACTCGCGCCAGCAGCACTCGTGGCTCGCAGGGTTTGGTGACGTAGTCGTCAGCGCCCATTTCCAGGCCCAGTACCTGATCATGACTGTCATCGCGGGCCGTGAGCATGAGGATCGGCAGTGTCGCCGAATCGGCACGCAGCAAACGGCACACCTGCAAGCCGTCGAGGCCCGGCAGCATGAGGTCGAGGATCACCAGATCCGGCGGACTGATCCGCGCCCGCTCGCGCACATGGTCGCCACGGCCGATGACGCTGACGGAATAACCGTTGCGCTCCAGGTAGCTGGAAATCAGTTCGGCGAGGGCGGTGTCGTCTTCGACCAGGAGAATGTTGGGCATGGGGTGTTCCAGAGAATGCTGTGGCGACAGTCGGGACTCATTCGCTCGCACATTGAAATGCGATCTCCTGTGGGAGCGAGCCTGCTCGCGAAAGCGATCGAACTGTCGCAATAAATTTCAAGGCCTGCAGGATATACGCCCTCGCGCACCACCGAGCAAAACCCTTACACAATTTCACACAGCAGCTACAAAGCTTCACCGCTAACCTCCCCGTCTGGCCGTAGGATGCGGCCTTCAATATTGGGGGTTGTACATGTCTGGAAAACTGCTGGCCGGGCTCGGCCTGATCGCATTGGCGCTGACGCTGAGCGCCTGTGACTCATCCTCGAACGCCGAAGAGCAGACGCCGCCGGCTACGGTGCGCATCGAGACCATCAAAACCCAGCCATTGTCGATCAGCAGCGAACTGAGCGGCCGCATCGCCGCGCCACGGATTGCCGAAGTGCGTGCGCGAGTGGCCGGCGTAGTGTTGCAACGCACCTACCGCGAAGGCAGTGACGTGAAAAAAGGCGATGTGCTGTTCCGCATCGACCCGGCACCCTTCAAGGCGGATCTGGACAGTGCCGAAGCCGCGCTGCGCAAAGCCGAGGCCAACGCCTTTCAGGCCAGATTGCAAGAACAACGCTATGCGCAGTTGATCGAGGATCAGGCCATCAGCGGTCAGGACTACGACAACGCCCGCGCCGCTGCCCGGCAGACCGCCGCTGATGTCGCGGCCAGCAAAGCAGCGCTGGAACGGGCAAAACTGAACCTCGGTTATGCCACCGTGACCGCGCCGATTTCCGGCCGTATCGGTCGCGCCTTGGTCACCGAGGGTGCGCTGGTCGGGCAGAACGAAACCACGCCGCTTGCGTTGATTCAGCAACTCAACCCGATCCATGCCGACCTCACCCAGTCGACCCGCGAGCTCAATGAACTGCGCCGGGCATTGCGCTCCGGGCAGTTGCAGGAAGTCGGTCAGGATCAAGCGAAGGCCACGCTGATTCAGGATGACGGTAGCGTGTATCCGTTGCCCGGCAAGCTGCTGTTCAGCGACATCACGGTCGATCCCGGCACCGGGCAGATCATTGTGCGCAGCGAGTTTCCCAATCCGGATCTCGACTTGCTGCCGGGCAGCTTCATCCGCGTACGCCTTGAGCAGGCAACCATCCAGAACGGCATCACCGTACCGCAACGCGCGGTGCAGCGTGACAGTGCCGGCATTGCCCAGGTGCTGACTGTCGATGAACAGATGCGCGTGGCGCAGCAACCGGTGCAACTGGGTGCGGTGCAGAACAATCGCTGGATCGTCACCGGCGGCCTGAAGCCCGGCGACCGTGTTGTCATCGAAGGCCTGCAACACGCCCGTCCCGGGGAAAAGGTGCAGATCGACGAAACCCCACTTCCACTTGCCCAGACCACTGGTCAGTAAGCAGGACGCTTCTATATGCCGCAGTTCTTTATCGACCGCCCGGTGTTCGCCTGGGTGGTCGCCCTGTTCATTCTGTTGGCCGGTGCGCTGGCCATTCCGCAGTTGCCGGTGGCGCAATACCCCGACGTCGCCCCGCCGCAAATCGAGATTTACGCCGTCTACCCTGGCGCCTCGGCGCAAACCGTCGATGAAAGCGTGGTCAGCCTGATCGAGGAAGAGCTCAACGGCGCCGATCACTTGCTCTATTTCGAATCGCAGAGCAGCCTGGGCAGCGCGACGATCAAGGCGACTTTCCAGCCGGGCACCAACCCGGAACTGGCGCAGGTCGATGTGCAAAACCGCCTCAAGGTGGTCGAGTCGCGCCTGCCGCAAGCGGTCAATCAGCAGGGATTGCAGGTGGAGAAGGTCTCTTCCGGTTTCCTCTTGCTGATCACTTTGACCTCCAGCGACGGCAAGCTCGATGACGTGGCGCTCAGCGATTATCTGGCGCGCAACGTGATGAACGAGATAAAGCGTCTGGACGGTGTCGGCAAGGCGCAGTTGTATGGTGCCGAGCGGGCTATGCGCATCTGGATCGATCCGCAGAAACTGATCGCCTTCAACCTGACGCCGGCCGATGTCAACGAAGCCATTGTTGCGCAAAACGCCCAGGTTTCGGCAGGTAGCATCGGTGATTTGCCGTCGCCTTCCACACAGGAAATCACTGCGACAATTCTGGTCAAAGGCCAATTGTCGACGCCGCAGGAGTTCGCCGACATCGTGCTCAAGGCCAATCGCGACGGCTCCACGGTGCGCATCGGTGATGTTGCGCGGGTCGAAATCGGCAGCCAGGAATATCAGTTCGGCACACGCCTGAACGGCAAGCCGTCCACCGCCGTTGGCGTGCAGCTTTCTCCAGGCGCCAACGCGCTGAACACCGCGACACTGGTGCGGGCGAAGATGGATGAACTGGCGCGCTACTTCCCGGCCGGCGTGGAATACAAGATTCCTTACGACACTTCGCCGTTCGTCAAAGTCTCGATCACCAAAGTGATCTACACCCTCGGCGAAGCGATGCTGCTGGTATTTGCAGTGATGTTCCTGTTCCTGCAAAACGTGCGCTACACGCTGATCCCGACACTGGTGGTGCCGGTGGCGTTGATGGGCACTTTCGCGACCATGCTGGCGCTGGGGTTCTCGATCAACGTGCTGACCATGTTCGGCATGGTGCTGGCCATCGGCATTCTGGTGGATGACGCCATCGTCGTGGTGGAGAACGTCGAGCGCATCATGGCCAGCGAGGGCCTGTCGCCCAAGGAAGCCACGCGCAAGGCGATGACGCAGATCACCGGGGCGATCATCGGCATTACTCTGGTGCTGGTCGCGGTGTTTATTCCGATGGCGTTCATGCAGGGTTCGGTCGGGGTGATCTACCAACAGTTCTCGCTGTCCATGGCCACCTCGATTTTATTCTCCGCGTTCCTCGCCCTGACCTTGACGCCGGCGCTGTGCGCGACATTGCTCAAGCCTGTCGGCAAAGGCGAGCACCACGAGAAGTCCGGATTTTTCGGCTGGTTCAATCGCCGATTTGAGCAATTGACCGACCGTTATCAGGGTTGGGTCGGCTATGCGCTCAAGCGTACGGGTCGCTACCTGATGATCTACGTGGTCCTGCTGATTGGACTCGGAATCTGTTTTGCGCGCCTGCCCTCCTCGTTTCTGCCGACCGAGGATCAGGGCTACACCATTACCGATATTCAATTGCCACCCGGCGCAACGAAGAACCGTACTGTACAAGTAGCCGAGCAGCTCGAAGCGCACAACGCCGGTGAGCCGGGAATCAGTGACAGTGTGGTGATCCTGGGTTTCAGTTTCTCCGGTAGCGGGCAGAACGCAGCGCTGGCGTTTTCGACGCTCAAGGATTGGTCGGAACGTGGCAGTGACGATACTGCCAGCTCAATCGCCGACCGCGCCAACGCGGCGCTGAGCCAGATCAAGGACGCCATGGCCTTCTCGGTGCTGCCGCCGCCGGTGGATGGCCTTGGCACGTCCAGCGGTTTCGAGTTCCGCTTGCAGGATCGCGGTGGTCTGGGCCATGCGACGTTGATGCAGGCGCGTACGGAACTGCTCGCCGCCGCCGAGAAAAGTCCGGTATTGATGAACGTCCGTGAAAGCGCACTGGCCGAAGCACCGCAGGTGCAGCTGATCGTCGACCGCAAGCAGGCGAATGCCTTGGGCGTATCGTTCGCCGACATTGGCAACGTGCTGTCCACTGCCGTAGGTTCGAGCTACATCAATGACTTCCCCAATCAGGGCCGCATGCAGCGGGTGGTCGTGCAAGCCGAAGGTGATCAGCGCAGTCAGGTGGATGATTTGCTGAAAATGCATGTGCGCAACAACGCCGGGAACATGGTGCCGCTGTCGGCCTTCGTTCAGGCCAACTGGATTCAAGGCCCGGCGCAGTTGACTCGTTACAACGGCTATCCAGCGATCGCGATATCTGGTGAACCGTCACCTGGGCACAGTACCGGCGAGGCCATGGCGGAAATCGAACGACTGGTTGCGCTGGGGCCGAAAGGTCTGGGTCAAGAGTGGACCGGTTTGTCGTTGCAGGAACGCCTGTCCGGCAATCAGGCGCCGATTCTGCTGGGCCTGTCGCTACTGGTGGTATTCCTGTGTCTGGCGGCGCTGTACGAGAGCTGGTCGATTCCGACCTCTGTATTGCTCGTTGTCCCGCTTGGTGTGCTCGGCGCGGTACTCGCCGTGACACTGCGCGGCATGCCCAACGACGTGTTCTTCAAGGTCGGACTGATCACCATCATTGGTCTGTCGGCGAAAAACGCGATCCTGATCATCGAGTTCGCCAAGAGCTTGTATGACGAAGGTCACGATCTGATCGATGCGACGTTGCAGGCCGCGCGTTTGCGTCTGCGGCCGATCGTGATGACATCGCTGGCGTTCATTCTCGGTGTGGTGCCGCTCGCGATTGCAACTGGCGCGAGCTCGGCAAGTCAGCAAGCGATAGGCACAGGTGTGATTGGCGGGATGATCACCGCGACACTGGCAGTAATCTTCGTGCCAGTGTTTTTCGTCGTGGTCATGAAGCTCGTACAGCGATTCACCAAACAACGCTGATCAAACTGTGGGAGCGAGCCTGCTCGCGAATGCGTCCGGTCTGCCAACACTAATGTTGAATATGCTGACGTCTTCGCGAGCAGGCTCGCTCCCACAAGGATTGGCCAACATCATGCGCAGTGGCCACATCTGTCATCGCTGGGCTAAGGTGGTGAAACCTCCCTCGCCTACCGAGCTTTCATGCCCTTCCTCGCCCGCACCCACCCTCGCCTCTCCGCCGCCGCTCTGCTCGGCCTCGCCAGCGGCCTGTTGGTCCCGGCCGGTTCCATCGTCAGCAAAATCCTCATTGGCTGGAACGTCGGTGTCTGGACATACCTGATTCTGATGTTCTGGCTGACCATACGCGCCAAGGCCCCGGACGTGCGACGCATCGCTGAAGTCGAAGACGAGAACGCCGGGCTGGTGCTGTTTGTGGTGTGCATTGCCGCGTTGGCCAGTCTCGCCACCATCACCCTTGAACTGGCCGGCAGCAAAGACCTGGAAACCTCACGCAAACTCATGCACTACGGGTTCACAGCGCTGACAGTGACCGGCTCATGGCTGCTGATAGGTGTGATCTTCTGTGTGCACTACGCCAGATTGTTTTACACCTGGGACGGCAAAGAGCCGGCGCTGCGTTTTGCTGAAGGACTGACCACCCCCAATTACTGGGATTTTCTGTACTTCTCGTTCACCATCGGCGTGGCTGTGCAGACTTCGGATGTGGGTGTTGCAACGCGGAATATTCGAAAGATTGTGCTGGCGCAGTCGTTGATCGGTTTTGTGTTCAATACGGCGATCCTCGGGTTCTCGATCAACATTGCAGCAGGATTGTTCGGCTGAAAAACACGGCTTGTTCTGGCAGTTCAAAGCTCACAAAAACGTACGCCTGTAAACTGTCAACACTGACAGTTTACAGGCGTACTGTATTCACGCTTCCATACAACATCCAGAAGTAGGACGGGTCAGTCTTTGGATGTCCCCAACCATATTGTATGGAGATAAAACTCATGAGCTATGCAGCCCGAGCCTACACGACGATCTCTCCGGTTTTAGCGCCGACCTATTTGTCAGCCACTATCAACGGCGATGCCAACCCAAACTACAGGTTTGTCAAAATCCCTCAATTCATGGAGTTTCGATCTACCTCTGTACCTTCCTTCGGGCCGAAGCCCTACCCGGAAGGCCTGCGTTACGTTCTGACAGCCGGACACACTAAGGATGGTGTGACGCGTACGCTTGAGTTTGTGTTCCCTTTTAAACCCCAATCGTCGACCTATGAACTCTCCAAAGATAGCGATGATGTCAGAAGTACCTACTATTCCAATCCTGCGACGGGTGATCTGCACGTCTCTGTGAGCGGGAGCCTGACATTGAAATATGACGACATTGAAAAAACCCTGAGTGGCACTTGGTCCGGCACATATGACCATGGTGGAGAGAGCGGCAACGAAGAGTTTCCGATCACTGGGGAGTTTGTCGCTAACGCAGACCTGAGCAAGAGAAAAAACGCTTACTGACTACGACAAAAAGGAAGCTGCGAGGCTTCCTTTTTTAATGCTGATGCAATCAGAAACTGAAGCTCAGCCCAACACTCCCTCCTAGCTCCTGGTCAGCTTTGCTGCCCCTGCTGGTCCCTATCTCGCCATACAGTTGCCATTTGTTATTGGCCGGAACCCAATTGAGGCCCCCGGTCAGTTCGAGGCTGGTGCTGGACAAATCGTTGTTGAATCCAGTGTCATTCACGCTGACACGATTATTGTTGACGAATTCATGACTTAACGCCGCGTGCAGCCTGGGTTGCAATTTTCCGCCATTGTTCAGCACCACCTCGCGACCAACGGTCATTCCGACCTTGCCGAGCAATGAGCGGGTCTCGTTGCTGTCTACCTGCAGTCCGTTGTCCAACTTGTAGTCCTTGCCTTTTACCGTCGCAACACCAACCTGAGCAGAGGGCTCGATGAAGTAACCTCGGTTAAAGACTATATGCTTACCCACTTCGACGGTTCCACTGATGCCGAGATTATCGAAGTCACCCTTTGTTCGAGTGTCATCGCTCAAGGTGACTTTGACGTCATTACTGAAACGGTTGATTTTGCCAACGGTATCCACGTAATACCCGGTCGTTTCGTCATACCAGGACAGATACATCCCGCCATAGGTGCTGTTGATCGTGCCGGCGCTGCCGCGGGCCAGGTTAAGGCGAGTGGTGCTGTAGCCACCAAAAACCCCGATCAACCATTGGCCATCACCTATCGGTAGTGGCGTGTCCACCCCCAATGAGACGCCAGTCTGATTTTGTTTATAACCATCACCGTAGGCATTCTTGACGTTGTACTGATTGGCATGAGTGCGTATCCACAGGCCGCTGGTCGCGTTTTGATTATCTGAGTCCAGTGCCGCAATCGATCGCGATCGCGGCTGAGTGCCGGCCATGCGACGGTCGCCGAGGCGAGTATTGAGAGTGGTCATTTCCGAATAGATAACCGTAGGAGCGGTACCGGCAATAGCCAATGCTGTTTGTGAACCTGTGCTCGGCGTTGTCCCATCAGTCCGCAGGAAAATACCTTCGCCCTCTCGCACCAGTTTGTACGCCAAAGCACCACGATCAACCTGACCGTTTCTCAGATCGAACTCAGCATCCCCGCCAGCGATGTTAGCCACTTGAAGCGGTGCACCGGTGACAGGTTCGCTGGCGCTTGCACCAACTACCAGCTCGTGACGGCCACTGGCTGATTCCGTGACATTGAGAAAGTCCGTTTCACCGGTGGACACGTCAGCATCCAAAAAAAACCGGCCGTTGCCTGACAGGTTGGCAACGTCCAGGCGGACGAACTCGGCGGGCGTGCCGAATCTGACGTTCCCGCCCTGCATTTCGAGATTCGATAACGAATTGCTGCCAACCAGGTTCCATTCAGCGCCACGCCCGATGGACATAGCGCTGACGCCAGTAACCGAACCGTGCAGGATCGAGTCGTTATCCAGCATCACGACGCCAGCCCCGGAGCCCTGAATGTTACCGGTGAGTATGCTTCGGGTATCGAGCGAAACAGAATCGACGTTGGTCAAATCGCCGTCAAGGCTGGCATTGTTTTGCAAGAAAACCGCGGCGGTCCCGCCGTCAGCAACCGCTACATTGCCGGTCAACTGGCTGTCGTCGATTTGAAAGCGCGCTGCTGCGCCATCCATGACCTCGAGGATATTACCGTTGCCGCCGATCAGATTCGAACGGTTAGCTATCTCGATCAATACCGGTTGATCGTCCGGCGTCGCAAAATCGACTTTGATCGCTGCGCCGGTGCGGCCCTGCACGGTTGACCCATCAATCTTCAGTACACTCTGTGCGGTGACATCGCTCGGGTTCAGGACAGTATCCTCGCCAAAGATGATCCCATCCAGTTCTCCGATGACCTCGCTGGCTGCACTGATGTTGGCGTTGCCGCCGTAAAGTTCGAGGCCAACACCGTCTGCGTCGGTCCCTTCAACCCGGCTGTCCACCAGATTCAACGTACTGAGGGATGTCACCGCTGCACCCGAAAAACCGCCTGTCAACGTACTGCCAGTGACGGTCGCTGTTGAGCCAACGGGTATATTCAGGTCGCGCGCAAGCGACATTGCTCTGCCATCGCTGGACAGCGTACTGCCGGATACCACTGCCGAGCTGTCGGTCAAGCTCAGCGCAGTGTCGAAATTGCTAGCCGTCACCGTTGCCGCGTCCAGAGACACTCGGGCGTCTGCTGAGGCTTCAATCTGTGAAGTGCTGGCGGAAATCGCGTTTAACGTCCCACCGCCGACAACGATGTTCAGCGTATCACCGCCATTGACGTTAAGCGTGGCAGTGGCAGGGATGAACCAGGCTTCTGGCGTAGCTCCGACGGATACGGTTTCGACTTCACCAGGATTGAGATTTCGGGAAAAGGCCGTCTCGGATATTGCGATCAGTAATGCTGCACAAGAGAGCGTGCCAGTGAGTTTCAAAACTGTCGGTCCCAAGCTATTTTCAAACGTCATATACACTTCTCGTTGAGGTTTATCGGGACGGAAGAAGGACGGTTCAGACGTACATATTCCATCAGACGACCTTTGTAGGCGACGCCGGAGAATACCTGCTAGTCTGGACTTTCTCTGTAGGACTAATCCTCTTAGTAGGTGGGCTTAATCGCCCACTCGCGACATTTCGAGATATTTCTTGCTTCCCCAATTAAATTGCATTGCCTGAAGAGGCTGGCTCTCCGGCAATGCAATGATCGCGAATGCCGTTTATGGAGCAGGCGCAGGATCCCAGCCCGGTTCCGATTCGCAGTACAAGAAGTCAGCATTGAGCAAGTAGACAATCATTTCCTGAACTTCTGACGTCGTTACAATTGGCGTCGAATACCAGATTTTTACATAACCTGCGTAAAAGTCGGTCGGATCAGGCGTGGTAGCAGGTGGACGAGGAAGATTGCGAATAAAAGGTGCGTTTGGCACTTCCCAAAGCATCCCCTCCGTTAGCTCGAGCGCAGTGATCGCACGAGTACGGGAAAAAACCGTATCCGACGGTGCGTCTATGGTGTATTTATCGTCATGCCAGCCTTGCCAATTGAATGTGATGTTCATCCCATCGGTGAAATGATCATTAGGTTTGATCTTGAACGTCGCAACGTGATCATCCCCCGTCAAGCTCTCGCAAATAATGTATGGATCTTCGGTGCCATCTGTCGGTGGACGTTGGAATTCCGGCTTATCGAGAACAATGACTACAGTATTGACAGTTACCGTCTCCTTTGCCGAGTCTTGAGTATTATTCCGGGCGGGGTTTTCATATGTCCACCAAGCCTCTTTAAGCCCGATACCACCCGGACCGACAACGGTATATGGCAAATCTACCTGAATGACTGTATTGATATTCGACGGAGTCATTTGAATGGAGTTGACGATAATTTCGCCTTGATCCCCGAGATACTTCAAAGTAACCAGATCGCCCGGTTCGGGATCGGGAAACGTCGTCCCGGCGGTGATAGGCGAGACATCGATGTGAGCCTTGGCAGTCTGGTCGACATCCTGAGGGCCCAGTAAGTTATCCGTGACAGGTGGCTGTCCGCGGACGATCAGTTTCCGGAATTCGGGATTAACTTCAGGGGGCGGGGTCGTCGGGTCGACGGTATAAGGCGGATGCGTCGAGAAATCTGTTTTTACAGTTGTTGTTCCATCGTCGATGGATAAGCCGCCACGCATCAAGTCAGCTTTGACGACCACGTCCAATTCGAAATTCGTACCCGTCTGGTTATCAAAGTATTGTTTGCTCAGACTCGACCAAGGAATGGTGAACTCCAGCTCCGTGAGTGCGTTGAATGGCAGATCCTGGGCTGGTTGAGCGCCGTATGTCAGGCTCACTACGTCGGTGCCGATTGTATCTACCAACCGGCTGACTTTTACCTTCACACCTGCACGCGCATCTTTTAAATCGATCAGACCGTCTTCGTTTGCCGGGACGGTAATGACGCCCAGTTTGGGCAGTGGCAGAAAACGCACGTTTTTGAAATACACGCCCCATGCGCTCTGGTTGCCAGCAGCGTCAGTAATGATGAACCAGATGAAGGCCCGGCCGCTCGTTACCTTGCGTAGCTCTGCGGTCGGGATGGACAGCTTGCCATCGGTGGGCATCGGTCCGTTGAAAAAAGGGGGCACCTGCGGAGGGTTGGTACGTGTACCTGCCACGTACAGGGTCAACGTGTCATCCGGCTGAACGTTGGCGTAGCCGGTATCAATTTGTACCTGCAATCCCCCTTCGTTACCTGGCTGACCTGCCCATGTGTCATCCAGATCCCCGGGGGCATTTGGAAACGTGGCTGGCGGAATTGTTCTGGCGCCTGGAACCTGTCCTGGATTTGTACCTGTTTGTGCAGGTTTCGCTTGCCAGGCACCAGTACGGTCGATAAAAAACTTCATCACCGGACCGGTCAGCGGGTTGAGCCCCCGCTCATACAGCACGCTACGCACCCAGATCGGCGTCGGCCCCACCGGGGTTGCATCCTCACCCAGAAATTCGGTAGGCACTGTGATCGGAAAATCTACAGGACGGCTGGCCACGTCGCCGAGGTTTACCCTGTTTAACCGCGTGAAGTCTGTCGGCAGCGGATTGGCAGGAGGCTGGGTTCGCGTAACGTCAAGGGCGATCTGATCTCTGCTGTTAGGATTCGACCACACATTGGTCTTGACCATAAGTGTCAGCGCGGCGCCCACAGGTATCGCAGCTATCGGAATGATGTCCTTGTTCGTGCCGCGCCCGTCTGGCAATTCGGGGGTAGGTGCGACCAGAACGCCCAAGGGTGTGCCTGACTCCGCAGTTTGAATACTTGTCATGTGCCTTCTCCATTGCGTAGAAAATGTTTTTTGATCCATGCATCTTCGACAATGGCGAATGTCGCCAACTGCAGTCGTAATATCGCTGCTACTGTTGCGGCCTGATCACTTCATCCAACTTGCATCCGAGCAATACTTGTTTTCTCCCGGAATTTTCCTGTCTACCTTCACCAGCCCGGTAAACGAGCGAAAGATAGGTACACCGTCGCGCAATAGCTGGTAATTAACTAAGGCCGAATCGTTTTCCTCCATGGGTTCTATATGTGAAGCAAATGGTCTGATTACGATCTTGACTGGCTCCTTGGTCACAACATCTGTCACAACCTCAGTAAAGTTAAACACCTGTGTCAAAGGGTTTCCCGACCCGTTTAAAGAATCCCATGCCTGCCAATCCAGGCTGAGGACATCCGCAAGCTGAAACAAGTCATCGAAAGGAATTTCGATACGTACCCCTTCCCAGATAAACAAGGCTTCCGGATCGCCGGGATGGTTCTTGTAACATCCGATATATCCCCAAGCATCCGCATCGGGAAAAGTAACCTCCTTCAAAAGTTGCGGCGGCTTAACTATCGCAAAAGTCAGGTGTCGTGAAGGTGACGTAGTAGGGTTGATCGAACGTACTGTGTAGAAAAGCTCAAACGAAGCCACATCCGGAAGTTTCTCGGGAGCTACTGGAATACGAAACTCCGGCGCATCGTCCGCGGCCCCATACTCGCCAAAGGCGACGAAATCAGGGTTACCAACAATGAAAATTTCAACACGATCTTTATTCACGCCTGAAACAGGAAAGTTCGGCCAGCGGTCAATAATACAAACGATGCCCACCTGTTTTGCGTCCGGCGGCAATGTTCCGGCCGGGTCAAGCGGATCGACGCCTTCCACTCGTGGCAGGCTCAGAAGCACGCCGGGATTCAATGGATTGCTGGAGGTAGTCGGCGTTTCGATCGGCATGGAATTTCTCACTGGCTGGTCATCTAGGCCTGAAAGAAATTAAGCGCTGGTATTGGAAAGATGCCTACTGTCAGATCTGACAGGTAAAGCAACCGTTTGTCGGAAATCCATTTTGCCGTGACTGCTTCCGCTGCATTTGAAGGTTGACGGCTCAAGGTCAGATAGTGTCTTCTGAAACCGGTTTCAGCGGTATCCATGCCGTTAAAACGCTACATTTCAAAAATAAGGTCTGACCCATTGAACGACTTCTCCGCCGCCCAGCGCAGCCGCGTGACCATGCTTGATGTTGCCGAACGCGCTGGTGTATCCAAGGCCAGCGTCTCGCGCTTCATTGGCGACGACCGCGCGCTGCTCTCCGATGCCATTGCCCGGCGCATCGAGCAGGCGATTGATGAACTCGGTTACCGCCCCAACCAAATGGCCCGTGGCCTGAAACGCGGACGCACTCGGCTGATCGGCATGCTCGTCGCCGATATCCGTAACCCCTATTCGATTGCCGTGATGCACGGGGTGGAAACCGCCTGCCGTGCGCACGGCTACAGCCTGGTGGTGTGCAACACCGACCGCGATGACGAGCAGGAACGCCAGCATCTGG
Organism: Pseudomonas sp. LW8; assembly: GCF_041956865.1. NCBI lineage: Bacteria > Pseudomonadati > Pseudomonadota > Gammaproteobacteria > Pseudomonadales > Pseudomonadaceae > Pseudomonas > Pseudomonas sp. LW8. Next base: position 3,082,804 of record NZ_CP168138.1, read on the forward strand.
CGCTGTTGCGCTCGTACAACATCGAAGGGCTGATCGTGAACACGCTGGGCCATCACCGTGACGAATTGCACGAGCTGCGCCGCGAGATGCCGCTGGTGCTGGTGGACCGCAAGGTCGACGGGCTGGACAGCGACATGGTCGGACTGAATAACCCGCAAGCGGTTGAAATGGCACTCACACACCTTGAGCAGCGCGGATATCGGGACCTATTGATGGTCACCGAACCGTTTGACGGCACCAGCTCGCGGATCGAACGGGTCAGCAGTTTTCAAGCGCAGATTGCCCAACGCTCGGCCCTGACCGGGGCGGTGCTGGAAACCGGCGATGATCTGAAGGCGCAACTTCAAACTTTTTTAAACACCCACGTTGACGGTCCGAAAGCACTGTTTTGCGCCAATGGCGTGGCGGCGCTGGCGGCGACTCACGCGTTGCGCGCACTCGGTGTGCGCTTGTTCGAGGATGTCGGGCTGATCGCCCTTGATGATCTGGATTGGTATCCGCTGGTGGGCAGCGGGATTACCGCGCTGGCACAGCCGACGCAAGAGATAGGCGCGCGGGCGTTTGAGTGTCTGCTCAAGCGCTTGCGCGGGGATGATGAGGTGGCGCGAATTGTGGATTTTGCGCCGGTGCTGATTGAGCGGGGTTCGACCCGAGGGATTGGCGGCGTCTGATCTGGCGCTTTCGCGAGCGGGCTCGCTCCCACAGGTGACCGTGTTGCAAATGTGGGGGCGAGCCTGCTCGCGAAAGGGCCTGCAAAAAACTACAGAATCACCTGATTTTTTTTGAACAAAAATGAAACCGGTTTCAGAGGTCAATAACAATGAATAAACCCGCCGTTTCCATCAGTTTGTCCAGCTACGGTGCCGAGCTCGTGCGCCAGCGTGGGCAAGATTGTTTTATCGACATCCTCGCGGCAGCCGGGGCGAATCGCATCGAGTGGCGTGAAGAGCTGCTGACCCGTGAAGACCCGGCGCAACTGGCTCAGGCTACCCAGGCGCAGGGCCTGCAAAGCATTTATTCCTCACCCACCGAACTCTGGCTCGCAGGGCAAGCGCAGCCAAATCCCGAACTGATTACCGCGCTGCAACAGGCCCAGGCATTCGGCTCGAAATGGCTGAAAGTGTCCCTCGGTTATTTCACCGACAACTCTGACTTGCAGGCACTGGCCGAGCGACTCAAGCAAAGCCCGGTGCAACTGCTGGTGGAGAACGACCAGACCTTGCACGGCGGACGTATCGAGCCGTTCCAGCGTTTCTTTGCCGCCGTCGAGCAGTACAACCTGCCGATCAAAATGACCTTCGACATTGGCAACTGGCACTGGCAGGACCAGTCCGCCGCCAGCGCCGCACGCGCGCTCGGCCGTCACGTCGGTTATGTGCATTGCAAAGCCGTTGCGCGCCGCGCCGACGGCAAACTGATCGCCGTACCGCCGGCCATCAGCGATCTGCATCTGTGGGAACAACTGCTGCGGCACATGGACCAAGGCGTTATGCGCGCCGCCGAGTACCCGCTGCAAGGCGATGATCTGGTGCAACTGACCCGCGAACACGTCGCCGCCCTCGCCCGCCTCGGTCAATCGCGCCTGGAGCCAGCTCATGTCTGAGATCGATATTCTTTCTTTCGGTGAAACAATGGCGATGCTGGTCGCCGAGCAGACCGGCGATCTGGCCAAGGTCGAGCAGTTTCACAAACGGATTGCCGGGGCCGACAGCAACGTCGCGATCGGCTTGTCGCGCTTGGGTTTCAACGTCGCGTGGCTGAGCCGGGTCGGTAACGATTCGCTCGGACGCTTTGTGGTCGAGACGCTGATCAAGGAAGGTCTGGATTGCAGCCACGTCGAAGTCGATAAAAACCATCCAACGGGTTTCCAGTTCAAATCGCGCAACGACGATGGCAGCGACCCGCAGGTCGAATATTTCCGGCGCGGTTCGGCGGCCAGTCATTTGTCGCCCAACTCCATCAGCGACAACCTGCTGAGCGCCCGTCACTTGCACGCCACCGGTATTCCGCCGGCGCTGTCAGGTTCCAGCCGGGAAATGTCCTTCGAGCTGATGACCCGGATGCGCAACGCCGGGCGCAGCGTGTCATTCGACCCGAATCTGCGCCCGAGCCTGTGGGCCAGCGAGGGCGAGATGATCCGCCAGATCAACCGCCTCGCCGCCCTTGCCCACTGGGTCCTGCCGGGGTTGAGTGAAGGTCGCTTGCTCACCGGTTTCGACGACCCGGCCGACATTGCTGCGTTCTATCTGGATCAGGGCGCCGAGGCCGTGGCGATCAAGCTCGGGCCTGCGGGTGCTTACTACCGCACGCAGCTGGATCAGGGCTTCGTTGCTGGCGTGCCGGTGAGCAACGTGGTCGATACCGTGGGCGCCGGTGACGGCTTTGCGGTGGGGATGATCAGCGCCCTGCTCGAGCATCAGAGTTTTGCCGAGGCCGTGCAGCGGGCGAACTGGATTGGCAGTCGCGCGGTGCAGAGTCGTGGCGACATGGAGGGGTTGCCGACCCGCCAAGAGTTATCGGTTGAATTTGAATCCGCCTTCGCGAGCAGGCTCGCTCCCACATTTGGAATGCAATCCTCTGTGGGAGCGAGCCTGCTCGCGAAGAGGCCCGCCTGATCACCGCAAATCAATGAACCTGCTGCGACAAAAACAACAAGCTCAGGAGTCACACCGATGAAAACCGCTACCCTCGCCACCCGCCGCTGGTGGTACATCATGCCGATTGTGTTCATCACATACAGCCTGGCCTATCTTGATCGCGCCAACTACGGTTTTGCCGCCGCATCGGGCATGGCCGAAGACCTGATGATTACACCGGGTCTGTCCTCGCTGCTCGGTGCGCTGTTCTTTCTCGGTTACTTTTTCTTCCAGGTTCCCGGCGCGATCTACGCGCAAAAGCACAGCGTCAAGAAGCTGATTTTCGTCAGCCTGATCCTCTGGGGTGGTCTGGCCACGTTGACCGGCGTGGTGTCCAACGCCTATTGGCTGATCGTCATTCGCTTCATGCTCGGCGTGGTCGAAGCGGCGGTGATGCCGGCGATGCTGGTGTATCTGTGCCATTGGTTCACCCGTGCCGAACGTTCGCGGGCCAATACCTTTCTGATCCTCGGCAACCCGGTGACGATGCTGTGGATGTCGGTGGTGTCGGGCTATCTGGTGCAGCATTTCAGCTGGCGCTGGATGTTCATCATTGAAGGTCTGCCGGCGGTGCTGTGGGCGTTTATCTGGTGGCGTCTGGCCGACGACCGCCCGGCCCAGGCCAAGTGGCTCAATGAGCAGGAAAAACACGATCTGGAAAGCGCGCTGGCCGCTGAGCAGGTCGGGATCAAAGCCGTGAAGAACTACGCCGAGGCGTTCCGTTCGCCGAAGGTGATCATCCTGGCGCTGCAGTTTTTCTGCTGGAGCATCGGCGTCTACGGTTTCGTTTTGTGGCTGCCATCGATCCTCAAGGCCGGCGCGCAGATGGACATGATCGAGGCTGGCTGGCTGTCGGCGCTGCCGTATCTGGCGGCGGTGATCGGCATGCTCGCGGTGTCGTGGGGTTCGGACAAGTTGCAGAAGCGCAAACGCTTCGTCTGGCCACCGCTGCTGATCGCTTCGATTGCGTTTTATGGCTCGTATGCCTTGGGCGCCGAACATTTCTGGTGGTCGTACACGCTGCTGGTGATTGCCGGCGCCTGCATGTACGCGCCGTACGGGCCATTCTTCGCCATCGTTCCCGAGATCCTGCCGGCCAACGTCGCTGGCGGCGCCATGGCGCTGATCAACAGCATGGGCGCGCTCGGTTCTTTTGGCGGCTCGTATCTGGTCGGTTATCTGAACAGCTCCACCGGCTCGCCCGGCGCTTCCTATCTGCTAATGAGCGGCGCGCTGTTGCTGTCGGTGGTGTTGACCATTTTCCTCAAGCCCGGCGCCAGTGATCGCGTCGTCGCCAAAGCCGTCGCCACACCGCGTGTGCCGGCGCATTCCTGAAAGGACTTTTGCCATGAAAAAACAGGTCGTGTTGTACAAGAAACTTTCGCCCGCGCTGATGGCGCGCCTGCAAGAGCAGTTTGACGTAACGCTGATCGAAAGCCTCGACGCCGATGGCCTCATGCAGATGCGCGATGCCCTGCCCCGCGCCCACGGTTTGCTCGGCGCCAGTCTGAAACTCGATGCCGCGCTGCTGGATCTGGCGCCGCAGCTGGAGGCGATTGCCAGCGTCTCGGTGGGTGTTGACAACTACGACATCGAGTATCTGAACCGGCGCAAGGTTCTGCTGACCAACACCCCCGACGTGCTCACCGAAACCACCGCCGACACCGGTTTCGCCCTGATCCTCGCTGCCGCGCGGCGGGTGGTCGAACTGGCGGACATGGTCCGTGGTGGGCAATGGAGCCGCAACATCGGCCCGGCGCATTTCGGCACCGATGTGCACGGCAAGACGCTGGGCATCATCGGCATGGGCCGCATCGGCGAGGCCCTGGCCCAGCGCGGGCATTTCGGTTTCGGCATGCCGGTGATCTACCACAGTCAGTCGCGCAAACCGGCGGTCGAGGAGCGTTTCGACGCACAATATCGCAGCCTCGAAGAGTTGCTCCAGCAGGCCGATTTCATTTGCCTGACCTTGCCGCTGACGGCGCAGACCGAACGCTTGATCGGCGCCGAGCAATTTGCGCTCATGCGGCCGGAAAGCATCTTCATCAATATCTCGCGGGGCAAGGTGGTTGATGAGGCGGCGATGATCGAGGCGTTGCGCAGCAAGCGGATTCGCGCGGCGGGGCTGGATGTGTTCGAGCGCGAACCGTTGAATCATGACTCGCCGTTGTTGCAGTTGAGCAACGTGGTGGCGACGCCGCACATGGGCTCGGCGACCCATGAAACGCGTGAGGCAATGGCGCGGTGTGCGGTGGAGAATCTGTTGGCGGCGTTGAATGGACAGCCGCCGGCGAATCTGGTGAATCCTTGATGCTGATCGTTCCCACGCTCAGCGTGGGAATGCAGCCCGGGACGCTCCGCGTCCCTTCCGAAAGTTGGAACGCGGAGCGTCCCTAGAGGCATTCCCACGCGGAGCGTGGGAACGATCAGCAAGGCGCCGGTTCAGGCAATGCAAGACCCTCAGGCACTGCGCGCCTGCAACAGCTGCACCGCACACAACGCAATCCGCGCGCAGGCATCCGCCAGTTTGACCCGATCCACCACCAGCCCGATGCGAATATGCCCCGCCGCGCTCGGCCCGAACGCTTCACCGGCCAACACTGACACCCCGTAACCTTCCAGCAAGCGCTCGGCAAATGCCTGGGCGCCGAGGCCAGTCTGGCGCACATCGACCATCACGAACATGCCGCCATCCGGGCGAATCGGCTGCAACCCAGGGCAACCGTGCAAACGTTCGCAGACCAGATCGCGGCGCAAGCGATACTCCTCGCGCATCTGAGAGACTTCCGGCAGATCACTTTGCAGCGCCACTTGCGCGGCCTTCTGTACAAAATCCGGCAGACCGAAGAGCATGCTCAGCGACAGATTCACCAGATGCTCGGCCAAGGGTTTCGGGCCGATCATCCAGCCGATACGCCAACCGGTCATCGCATGGGATTTCGACAGACTGTTGATCGTTGCGGTGCGCTCGGCCATGCCCGGCAGGCTCGCCGGGCTGATGTGCTCGCCTTCATATAACAGCTCGCTGTACACCTCATCGCTGATCAGCCACAGATCATGACGAATGCACAGCGCTGCCAGCTCCTGCCAGATCAGCAAGGGCAAACTCGCGCCGCTGGGATTGTTCGGACTGTTGAGCAGCATGGCGCGCGTTCGCGGGGTAATGCGCTCGGCAACATCGGCCGGGTCGACACGGAAACCGTTCTCCGGGCGCACCGGCACCGCAATCACCTTGGCACCGCAGGCGCCAAACACACCTTCGTAAGTGACGTACATCGGCTCGGCGACGATCACTTCATCGCCCGGATCGAGCAGGCACTGCGCCACCGAGTACACCGCGCATTGTGCGCCGGGCAGGACAATCACCTGATCAGGATCAACCCGTTGACCACTGCGCTGGCGATGACGCTCGGCAATCAGCCTGCGCAGCTCAAACCGCCCACGCACATCGGCGTAATGGGTATCGCCGGCCAACAGGCTATCGATCGCGCCATGGACGATCGGCAACGGCGTATCGAAATCCGGATCGCCGACGCTCAACAACAAAACATCAACGCCCTCGGCGCGCAGTTCCAGCGCTCGGTCGTGAATCTGCCAGGCAGCGGCACCCTCCCCGGCGATTCGTTGGGTCAAGGCTGAATAGCGCATGTACGTCTCCTGTTAGCGCGGTTTCCAGCCTTCACCGTATCTCAAATCACGAAACGCGCCACCATGGCGTTCAAATCCACTGCCAGTCGCGACAGTTCGTGGGTCGCGGCGCTGGTCTGGTTGGCGCCGGCGGCCGATTGCGTGGCGAGGTCGCGGATGTTGACCAGATTGCGATCGACTTCGCGGGAGACTTGCGCCTGCTCTTCCGAAGCGCTGGCGATAACCAGGTTGCGTTCGTTGATCTGGTGAATCGATTGCGTGATCTGCTCCAGCGCCACACCGGCAGCGCGGGCCATTTCCAGCGTGGACTGAGTGCGCTGATTGCTTTGCTGCATCGACGAAACCGCTTCACCGGTGCCGTTTTGAATGCCGGCGACCATTTTTTCGATTTCCTGAGTCGACTGCGCGGTGCGATGCGCCAAGGCGCGCACTTCGTCCGCCACCACGGCGAAACCACGGCCAGCCTCGCCGGCACGCGCCGCTTCAATTGCAGCGTTGAGCGCCAGCAAGTTGGTCTGCTCAGCGATGGCGCGAATCACGTCCAGCACCTTGCCGATGTCACGGCCCTGCGCGGCGAGGCCTTCGATCATCTGTGCGGTGTTCTGCACGTCGTGGGTCATGGTCTGGATTGCGTCGACGGTTTTCACCACCTGATCACGACCTTCGCGGGCGGCGTGGGTCGACTGGTTTGACGCTTCGGAAGTCGACACGGCGTTGCGCGCCACCTCTTCCACCGCAGCGGTCATCTCGTTGACGGCCGTGGCGGCCTGTTCGATTTCATTGTTCTGCTGCTGCAGCCCGCGCGACGCTTCTTCAGTGACGGCGCTGAGTTCTTCGGCAGCGGCGCCCAGTTGCGTGGCGGAACCGGCGATCTGCTCGATGGTTTTGCGCAGGTTGGACTGCATCGCTGCCAAGGCTTCAAGCAAGCGCGCCGGTTCGTCCTTGCCGTCGACTTCGATGGCTTTGCTGAGGTCGCCGTCGGCAATGGTTTGCGCAGCGAGCACGGCGCGGTTGAGCGGCGTGACGATGCTGCGGGTCAGCAACCAGGCGAGCAACACGGTGGCCAGTGCCGCAATCACGGCGACGATGATGATCCCGGTGATGGCGCTGTCATAGTTTTCACCGGCCTTGGTGGCAGCCGCTCTGGCCCCGGCGGTATTCATGCCGATCAGCTTGTTGAGCTGCTCGCCCATCTGATCGGTGCCTTCCTTGATGCGCGTGTTGATCAACGCACGCATCGCTTCCAGATCGCCCTTGCGCGATAGCTCAATCATCTGATTCTGCGCTTGCAGGTAATTATCGAGCGTCGTCGAAAACGTCTGGAAAACGGCGTGCTCTTCAGGACCTGCCGGCAACGCAGCGTAGCTGGCTTGCGCTTTGCGCACCTTGTCGACCAGCACCGCGATGCGGGTTTCTGCCTCTTGCAGGCTGGCCGGTTCGCGATTGACCAGCACACGGAACGAGAGAATGCGCATGCGCAGGACGTTTTCCGTGACCACGCTGAGGTGGGTCACGCTTGGCAACTGGTTGGTGTCCATGTCGATCGACGCCTGACGAATGACCGTCATGCGGCTGGCGGCAAACACGCCGAGGACAATCACCAGCAAGGCGATAAAGGCAAAACCGAGGAAAGCACGGGGCGCGATATTCAGGTTACGCAGGGACATGGTCGGACTCTCGAAAGAAAGAAACTGCGAGCGTCCATGCCGTGAGCACTGGCCCATAGCGGGCGACAGTCCGGCGGCACTGAGTTGTGGTTTTGTGTGCGCCTGACCGTTGTATCGGCCAGGCTTGAGGAAGGTTTCGGGTCTGCGGTAAATATTTTTCAGGACGTGGCAACAATCAAAAACTGCTCCGCTGCCCTTGGTAGGAGCTGTCGAGTGCAACGAGGCTGCGATCTTTTGATCCTGCTTTTAAAAGTCAAAAGATCGCAGCCTCGTTGCACTCGACAGCTCCTACATAGGCAAGCCGATCAGCGTTGGGCGGCGAGTTGCCAGACCCGAGCAATATCGGTGGCGCGTTCACGCAGCAGGCGCGGAGCTTCGGCGCAGGCTTGTTCGAGCGTCATCGGTCCGCTGGTCACGGCGAAAGCGGCGTCGATGCCGTGTTGATAGAGCTCCTGATAGCCCTCGCCCAAGGTCCCGGCAATCACGATCACCGGCACAGCGTGTCGTTTGGCAACTCGCGCAACACCGAACGGCGTTTTGCCGCGAAGGGTTTGCGCATCGAAGCGGCCTTCTCCGGTAATCACCAGATCCGCACCCTTGACCGCGTCAGCGAGCCCGACCAGTTCCGCTACCACCTCGACGCCCGCCTGAAACTGCGCACCGAGAAAAGCCTTGGCGGCAAACCCCAGACCACCCGCCGCGCCGCTGCCCGGTTCATTGCGCACGTCCTTGCCCAATGCTTGCGCGCAGAGTTTGGCAAAGTGCCCCAGCGCCTGATCGAGTTGCTCAACCTGCGCGGGCGAAGCGCCCTTCTGCGGGCCGAAAATGGCCGAGGCGCCATGGGGTCCGCAGAGCGGATTATTGACGTCGGCGGCGATGTCGAAACGCACATCGGCCAGACGTGGATCAAGTCCACTCAGGTCCAATCGCGCCAGTTGCGCCAAGGCCAGGCCGCCGGGCACCAGCGACTGATTCTGCGCATCCAGCAACTTCACACCCAATGCCTGCATCGCCCCGGCACCGCCGTCATTGGTCGCGCTGCCGCCGATCGCCAGGATCACTCGTTGCGCGCCGGCATCCAGCGCTGCACGAATCAATTCACCCGTGCCAAACGTGCTGCTGATGCAGGCATCGCGCTGTCCCGGCGGGACCAGTTGCAGACCGCTGGCCTCGGCCATTTCGATGATCGCGGTGTGGTTGTGCGGCAGCCAGCCCCATGCGGCTTCGACCGGCGCGCCCAGTGGACCGCGCACGCGGGTGCGGCGTAACTCACCTTCGCAGGCTGCGAGAATCGACTCGACCGTACCTTCGCCGCCATCGGCCATCGGGCATTTGATCAGCGTCGCCTGCGGCCAGACCTGGGCCAGTCCGAGGGCAATGGCTTCGGCAACGCCTTGGGCACTCAGGCTGTCCTTGAACGAGTCGGGGGCGATGACGATTTTCATGGGAGTTCTCCGGTTGCAGTGGCATTCATGCTGCCAGTCGGCCTGCGCCTTGACGCCGGTCGAGTGCACAAGTGGCGTCGGCGTTTATTGTTCATTTCCACAAAAGATATGTGTTGGTCGTACCGGCCTCATCGCTGGCAAGCCAGCTCCAACAGGGTTCTGCGGTGACTATGGACGTTATGAACGCCTTCTGACCTGTGGGAGCTGGCTTGCCAGCGATGGCGGCCTCAAGGACAACTCATGGCAATGGATCAGTCTGCGGCAGCAGCTGCACCCCCAGATACAACGCCAGCATCCCGTCCAGCTTCAACGGATCAACCCCGCTCAACTCGGCAATCCGCTCCATGCGATAACGCAGACTATTGCGATGAATGCCCAACGCCTCGGCGCAGGCCTGGCTCTGCCCGTCGTGCTCGCACCAACTGCGCAGGGTCGCCAGCAACTGGCCGTTGCTGTCCTTGGCGATGACCTGGCGCAGCGGCTTGAGCAGTTCGTCCAGCGCATCATCGTTGCGATGACGCCACAGCATGACCGGCAAGCGATAACGATTGAGCGTCAGCAGTCTCGAATTCGGCAGCACGTCACGACCATAAGCGAGCAAATCGCCGACTCGTCGGTAACAGCGACGCAACCCGGCCAGACCATCCGCCTGCCCGCCGACGGCGATGCGCAAAATCTTCCAGCCGAGGCCATCGAGTTTTTCCAGCAGGCGATCATGCTCGACGTTCTGGCTCGCCGGGCGACACCACAACAACGAAGACTTCGCCGAACTCACGCACCAACTGTCCGGGTAACGCGAGGTCAGCCACGCACTCAGTGCCTCGACGGTTTGCCCCGGGCCGTGCTCGAGCCCCAGCTCAAACAAATACGGCACCCGGGTCAATTGCGGCTTGAGCCCTAGTTGCTGCGCCTCATCGATCAGACGCGGCGAATCCCCCGCCTCGCTCAGCAGCAACGCCAGCAGATCATCGCAACGCTGCCGTCGCCATTGTTGCTCGGCCTGCTGGTTGCGCTGGCCGACCAGCATTTCAGCGGTCATGCGCACCAGCTCGGCGTAGGTGCGCAATTGCTCCGGCTCGCCGGTGATGCCGAGCACGCCGATCAAGCGCTGATCGAGCAGCAGCGGCAGATTGATCCCCGGTTGCACACCTTTGAGATGCACCGCCGTCTGCGCGTCGATTTCCACCACACGCCCGTTGGCCAGCACCAGTTGCGCGCCTTCATGCCGGGTGTTGATGCGCTCCGGTTCACCGCTGCCGAGGATCAGGCCCTGACTGTCCATGACATTGACGTTGTACGGCAAAATGGCCATGGCCCGGTCGACGATGTCCTGGGCAAGGTCGTGATCGAGTTCGAACATAGCGGCGGCAATCCTTCAGTTCAGGCACGAACGGTTGTTCAGCCGCACAGGGTCTGGCGGCAAACCCTGTGCTCAGGCACAAAGACAATCCGGCCAAAGGTGGCCGAGACTCTCAGGGCGATCAACGTTACCCTTTGCATCGCAAAAAATCATAATAAAGAGAGAGCCGCTATGTCGCAGAGCGCCGCAGCTACCCAGACCATCGACGACGGTAAAAACGCCGTCTACAAACGCATCACCCTGCGTTTGATTCCCTTCATTTTCATCTGCTATCTGTTCAACTACCTCGACCGGGTCAACGTCGGCTTCGCCAAACTGCAGATGCTCGATGCACTGAAATTCAGCGAAACGGTGTACGGCCTCGGCGCCGGGATTTTCTTCATCGGTTATGTGCTGTGCGGCGTGCCGAGCAACCTGGCACTGACCCGCTTCGGTCCTCGGCGCTGGATTGCCTTGATGATGATCACCTGGGGCACGCTGTCGACCTGCCTGTTGTTCGTCACCACCCCGACCGAGTTCTACACCCTGCGCTTTTTCACCGGTGCCGCTGAAGCCGGTTTCTTCCCGGGCGTCGTGCTGTATCTCTCGCAGTGGTTCCCGACCTTCCGCCGTGGCCGGATCATGGCGTTGTTCATGTCGGCAATTCCGGTCTCCGGTTTGCTCGGCAGCCCGTTTTCCGGCTGGATTCTCAACCACTTCGCCGCTGGCCAAGGTGGCCTGGCCGGCTGGCAGTGGATGTTCCTCCTGCAAGGCATTCCGACGGTGATCCTCGGCGCACTGGCGTATTTCCTGTTGAGCGACAGCTTCGCCAACGCCAAATGGCTGACCGCCCATGAACGTTCCGTGCTTGAAGCCGACCACGCCGAAGACCTCGCCAACAAACCGAAAACCGCGACCGACTCGCTGCTCGCGGTGTTCAAGAACCCGGCGATCTGGGCCTTCGGCCTGATCTATTTCTGCATCCAGAGCGGCGTGTACGCGATCAACTTCTGGCTGCCGTCGATCATCAAGAACCTCGGCTTCAGCGACAACCTGGTGATCGGCTGGCTGAGTGCGATTCCGTACCTGCTCGCGGCGGTGTTCATGCTGGTCGTCGGGCGCTCGGCGGACTTACGCAAGGAGCGCCGCTGGCACTTGGTGGTGCCGATGCTGATGGGCGCTGTCGGGCTGGTGATCGCGGTGAATTTCGCGGCCAATCCGGCGATTGCGATTCTCGGCCTGACCATCGCGACCATGGGCGCACTGACCGGCCTGCCGATGTTCTGGCCGGTGCCGACCGCCATGCTGAGCGCGGGCGCAGCGGCTGGTGGGCTGGCGCTGATCAACTCGATGGGGCAGATGGCCGGGTTCCTCAGCCCGTACCTGGTGGGTTGGGTCAAGGACAGCACGGGTTCGACGGATGCAGCGTTGTACGTGCTGGCGGCGGTAATCGTCGGCGGGAGTCTGCTGGCGTTGCGGATGACGCGGACGTTGCGGGCCTAATCAGACGCGCAGATCAAAAGATCGCAGCCTTCGGCAGCTACTGTGGAATGCGTTCCCTGTAGGAACTGCCGAAGGTTGCGATCTTTTGCGTTTAAGCGATGCAATCATGCATAGCGCCAGCCGACGCAACATCTATGCTGAATCTGCTGACCTCTTCGCGAGCAGGCTCGCTCCCACAGGTTTTGTGCTTGGCTCCAGGATGTGGGAAATAATGAGCATCCGCTCAATATTCAGCACAAAACCACGTATCCTGCGCGCCCCGTTCAACCATCACGTCGCGAGGACAGTTTGTCTAAAGGTATCGCTCTATCGGTTTCAGCCTCCGTGCTGTTTGCCGTCATGTATTACTACACGTCGCTGCTGACCCCTCTGAGCGGCGTGGAAATCTTCGGCTGGCGCATGCTTCTGACCGTGCCGTGCATGACGGTGTTCATGCTGGTTTCCGGGGAATGGCGGCGGGTGCTGGAGCTGTTCCGATTGATGGCAGCCAGGCCGAAGCTGATTGCCGGGCTGCTGGTTTCTTCAGCCCTGCTCGGGGTTCAGCTGTGGCTGTTCATGTGGGCACCGCTCAATGATTACAGCCTGGATGTATCACTGGGCTATTTCCTGTTGCCACTGGCGATGGTGCTGACCGGGCGGATTGCCTATGGCGAGAGCCTGTCTTACCTGCAGAAAATCGCGGTATTTTTCGCCAGTCTTGGCGTGTTGAACGAGCTGTATCAGGTTGGCGGATTTTCCTGGGCGACGCTGATGGTCGTGGTCGGTTATCCGCTGTACTTCGTACTGCGCAAATACCTGCAAACCGACAACCTCGGTGGCCTGTGGGTCGACATGACCCTGATGCTGCCGGTCGCCTACTGGTTTGTGCAGGGCGGCGAACAGGGCCTGGCCGTGTTCGATCAATATCCGGGGCTGATGTGGCTGATTCCACTGCTCGGCCTGATCAGTGCGTCTGCGCTGGTGGTGTATATCATCGCCAGCCGCTTGCTGCCGTTCAGTCTGTTTGGGTTGTTGAGTTATGTCGAACCGGTGCTGTTGCTCGCGGTGGCATTGTTGCTGGGAGAGAGCATCAAGTCGGGCGAGTGGCTGACTTACATCCCGATCTGGCTGGCGGTTGTGGTGCTGGTGTTCGAAGGCTTCAAACACTTGATGCGCCAACGCCGCTCTTGAATGCAACACAAGACAAATGTGGGAGCGAGCCTGCTCGCGAAGTCGTCAGACCAGTCAACATGAGTGTTGAATGAAAGTCCGCATTCGCGAGCAGGCTCGCTCCCACAGGTTTTGTATGAAGCAAAAAAATCCCGGCCCTGCATTTCTGCAGGCCGGGATTTTTTCATTTCAGATTACTCGGTGGTCAACACACCACGACGCACCTGGTCACGCTCGATCGATTCGAACAAGGCCTTGAAGTTGCCCTCGCCGAAACCATCGTCGCCCTTGCGCTGGATGAATTCGAAGAACACCGGCCCCATCAGGGTTTCCGAGAAAATCTGCAGCAGCAGACGCTTGTCGCCCTGCTCCGATGCGCCATCAAGCAGGATGCCGCGCGATTGCAGCTGATCGACCGGCTCGCCGTGATTCGGCAGGCGACCTTCGAGCATTTCGTAGTAGGTATCCGGCGGCGCGGTCATGAAGCGCATGCCGATTTTCTTCAGTTGATCCCAGGTCTTGATCAGGTCGTCGGTGAGGAACGCGACGTGCTGGATACCCTCACCATTGAACTGCATCAGGAACTCTTCGATCTGCCCGGCGCCCTTGGACGACTCTTCGTTGAGCGGAATGCGGATCATGCCATCCGGTGCGGTCATGGCTTTCGAAGTCAGACCGGTGTACTCGCCTTTGATGTCGAAGTAACGGATTTCACGGAAGTTGAACAGCTTCTCGTAGAAGTTCGCCCAATAGGCCATGCGACCGCGATAAACGTTGTGGGTCAGGTGGTCGATGATCTTCAGGCCGGCACCGACCGGGTTGCGATCAACGCCTTCGATGAACACGAAGTCGATGTCGTAGATCGAGCTGCCTTCACCGAAACGGTCGATCAGGTACAGCGGCGCGCCGCCAATGCCTTTGATTGCCGGCAGGTTCAGTTCCATCGGACCGGTCTCGATGTGAATCGGCTGGGCGCCGAGCTCCAGCGCGCGCGAGTAGGCCTTCTGCGAATCCTTCACGCGAAACGCCATGCCGCAAACGGACGGGCCGTGTTCGGCGGCGAAGTACGAGGCGACGCTGTTGGGTTCGTTATTGAGGATCAGGTTGATTGCGCCCTGACGATACAGGTGCACGTTCTTGGAACGGTGGGTCGCGACTTTGGTGAAGCCCATGATCTCGAAGATCGGCTCCAGTGTGCCAGGAGTCGGCGCTGCGAACTCGATGAATTCAAAGCCCATCAGGCCCATTGGGTTTTCGTATAAATCTGCCATGGTGACGCCTCATCATTTCTTATCAATTAACCAGGGTTATTTGTCAGGAAAGTGATGTGGAGGGCGGCGCACAGGAGATGCCACGCACGCTGCGCGCGAGGAAGTCTCCGTAGATCAGTTGAAACCCGAATATCTTCATTGTCGACCCAAGGCTCTTGCGGGCGAGGCTTCTGCTGCCAGAAGACGATTATTATTGTATGCGTAACCCGATTCTACACAGCGTAACCAGACCTGTCTGCCCTCTGTATAAAATCCTCTTTTTTACCTACGGCGCAAGCGCCATCAGCCATCTATTCTCCTCTCTGGCTCAATTGTTTATCGGGTCAGATTTCTAAACCACAGGATGTGTCCATGCCACTGACCCACCGATCCCGCCGCAAACGCAGCACCCGAATCGCCGTGACTTTGCTCAGCGGTCTGCTGCCAATCGTTCTGGGCAGTGGGATTCTTTATATGCAGGCAAAACGAACGCTGGAGCAAAGTGCCGGGGAAACGGCCGAACAAGCGTTGCAACAGTTCGATCTGATGCTCGACAACACGGCAGAAGCCGCTCGGGTTCTGCTGCCTCTGGCCGGGAAAAATTGCGAAGACGTGAAACTGGCCCTGCGCGAACAAGTGACCCGCCGCCCCTTCGTGCGCTCGACCAATCTGGTCTGGGACAACACGCTCTACTGCAGCTCACTGTTCGGGCAGTTCAAGGAAGCGGTCAATGCCGGGGACTATCATCAAGGCAAACTGTGGTTGATGAACGGCAATCCCGTCACTCCCGACACGGCATTGTTGATCTACCGCCTCAGCGACGGTCGTGGCGGCGCGCTGACCACGCTTGATGGTTATCACCTGAGCAACATCCTGCGCCTGATCGGCCGCCAGACATTACTGATGTTGCAAGTGGGCGATAACTGGCTGTCCGCCGACGGCAGAGTGCATCAAGGGCCCCTGCCCGCTTTGCCAGTCGCGCATAGCATGCTCGAATCCGAACGATACGGTTTCAACGTGTCGGCGGGTTTCCCCGAGGGAGAAACCTGGCGTTACATGGCGGCCAATTATCCGCCGTTGTTCAGCCTGCTGATATTTTTCGGCGTGATCTCGGGCGCCATCGGCCATGTCGTGCAGAAACGCTCGAACTCGCCCAGTCACGAAATGCTTCGCGCACTCGAGGCCGGGGAATTCATTCCTTATTTCCAGCCGGTGGTTCACGGTGACAGCAAGCAGTGGTCCGGCGCTGAAGTGCTGATGCGCTGGAATCACCCGAAAGAGGGCCTCGTACGCCCGGATCTGTTCATTCCATTTGCCGAGCATTCAGGCTTGATCGTGCCGATGACCCGCGCGCTGATGCAACAGACTGCCGCCCTGCTGGGACCGCATTCTGCGGCCTTCGCCAAACCTTTCCATATCGGCATCAACATCACTGCCAGCCATTGCAAGGATCTGGAACTGGTCGAAGACTGTCGCGACCTCCTGGCGGAGTTTGCGCCCGGCAGCGTCGAACTGGTGCTGGAATTGACGGAGCGCGAGCTGATCGAACCGAATGAGATGACCCTGCAACTGTTTGAGCAATTGCACGCACTTGGAGTGAAAATCGCGATCGACGATTTTGGTACTGGCCACTCAAGCCTCGGCTACTTGCGCGCCTTCAAGGTCGACTTTCTCAAGATCGATCAGAGCTTTGTCGCCATGATCGGCATCGATGCGCTATCACGACATATTCTCGACTCCATCATTGAACTGTCGGCAAAGCTGGATCTGGCCATTGTTGCCGAAGGTGTCGAAACACAGGCCCAAGCCGATTACCTGACGGAGCATCAGGTGGATTTCATGCAAGGCTATTTGTTTGCCAAGCCAATGCCGGCAGCAGATTTCATCAGCGCATTAAGTGATCGTTAACTCATTAGCATAGCCCGTCCAACAACCGCACCAAATTGATACAAAAAGTCATTGTTGTTACATGGCGACAACATCAGGATTTACTCTTGTCGCATTAACTACTACAATTTTTTCAACCTGAGCCAGACTGACAGGTGAGCCAATTATCACCGAGTCGCTTCCAGGCTCTTGGCTTATAGCTTTGTTTGCGGTTGGTATCAGCCAAACACACTATTGGAGTAAAGATATTGTCCAGACTCGCTGAATTTCGCGCAGCTGAAAAGGCCCTTCAGGAACAGCTCAAACAGCTGGAGTCACTGAAGAATGACGCCGGGCTCAAGAAAGAAATCGAATTCGAAGAAAAGCTCCAGGGACTGATGAAAACCTATGGCAAAGGCCTGAAAGATATCATCGCTATCCTCGACCCGAACCCGGCGAAGTCCGGTCTGCAGGCCGCCCCAGCGCCGAAGACCCGCCGCGCCCGCGTCGTCAAGGTTTACCAGAACCCGCACACTGGCGAGCTGATCGAAACCAAGGGCGGCAACCATCGCGGCCTGAAAGCCTGGAAAGAACAGTACGGTGCGGCCACCGTGGATTCATGGTTGCGCGGTTAATCTGACGCCAACAAAAAGCCCTGCGCGATGCAGGGCTTTTTTATTGACAATATCTAACAAATGAAATGATTTTCATCGAACAAGTTGGAAAATTGTGTAACGTTACTGAGTCATCACGCTAAACATTTTGCTGCGCGATGTTGCTGCAAACGATGAATCAAACTTTGTGCTTAATCCTTTCCGGCATTCAAAACACCGCGAGTTAGTACGGACGTTTATAATTTCAGGCTGTTACGTGCCGCCTCTATGTCGTCGGCGCTCGCCTTATAAACCTCAGCCTGACCGGCATATGAAAGTACATAAGCCTTGTCTGTTTCCACGGCAGCCACCAGCGTTTGTGATAATACGTGCCGGCCGTTCTCGGTGATCGTGCAAGTCGTCTCCAACCCGGTCAATGATCCGAACGCAGCCGGATGGATTCGGTTGCAGACGCTCTGATAACCACTGCGGAAGAAATCCTTCTGGATGGATTTACGCATCTCCAGCAGCACGCCTTGCAAATTGACCTGATGCCCCGCCTCCACTTGCGTCATGGTCAACTCCATCACCATCACCTGATTGCCGTCGGCATCGAGCTTCACTGCCCTTTGCCGCGAGACTGGCGGCGCGGTATCCGGCAACACTTCAACCTTCCAGCCCGCTGGCCAGGTGATGCTCGGTTCGGCCATGGCCGGGAAAACCACGGCCAATGACAAAGCAAAAAAAACAAACACGGATTTGAACAGTCGGATCATTGCCGGACGCACTCGAAGGTAGAGAGCAAAGTCTGAGCCCCGCCCTCGCGCAGGGCAAGCCCGCCTTGCATTTGGCGATGCCGGCCGGCATGCGTATCATTGCGCCCATTCACTCGCCCATTGTTATTGGAGGGCCCATGAGCCTCAACGAACTGAACACTTTCCCCGGCGTGACCGCCACGCCAGACAGCGCAACCCGCAACTTCGTGTTCAACCACACCATGCTGCGCGTGAAGGACATCACCAAGTCGCTGGATTTCTACACCCGCGTCCTGGGTTTCTCGCTGGTCGAGAAGCGTGATTTTCCGGAAGCCGAATTCAGCCTGTACTTCCTTGCGCTGGTCGATAAAGCGCAGATCCCGGCCGATGCTGCTGCGCGTACCGAATGGATGAAATCGATTCCAGGCATTCTCGAATTGACCCACAACCACGGTACCGAAAACGATGCCGACTTCGCCTATCACAATGGCAACACCGATCCGCGTGGCTTTGGTCACATCTGCATTTCGGTGCCGGACATCGTCGCAGCGTGTGCACGCTTTGAAGAGCTGGGTTGCGATTTCCAGAAGCGCCTGACCGACGGCCGGATGAAGAGCCTGGCGTTCATCAAGGACCCGGATGGCTACTGGGTCGAGATCATTCAGCCTGCGCCGCTGTAAAAGCTGAAAGCCCCTCACCCTAGCCCTCTCCCAGAGGGAGAGGGGACTGATTGCGGGATGTTGGAGAATTACGCCGACTTGAACGATTGGCGGTGAATCCATAATCGACCGGCTCTCTCAGGTCGATGGATGACTTCAGACACCTCGGTCGGCTCCCTCTCCCTCGGGAGAGGGCTGGGGTGAGGGGTGGCTTTCCACGCGCAATAAAAAACCCATGATCGCTCATGGGTTTTTTCGTTTTCGACCTGGCAGTTACGCCGGCGCCGAAGTCCGGATCAAGTGATCGAACGCACTCAGCGAAGCCTTGGCGCCCTCGCCTACCGCAATCACGATCTGCTTGTACGGCACAGTCGTCACGTCACCCGCTGCAAAGATCCCCGCAATGGAAGTCTCGCCACGGTTGTCGACAATGATCTCGCCACGCGGCGACAGCTCAATGGCGCCCTTCAGCCAATCGGTGTTCGGCAGCAGACCGATCTGCACGAAGATGCCTTCCAGCTCAACCGTGCGCAGTTCATCGGTAGTGCGGTCCTTGTAGCGCAGGCCGTTGACCTTCTCGCCATTGCCGGTGACTTCAGTGGTTTGCGCACTGGTGATCACGGTAACGTTCGGCAGGCTGTGCAGCTTGCGTTGCAGCACGGCGTCGGCGCGCAGTTGCACGTCGAATTCCAGCAGCGTTACGTGCGCCACGATACCGGCCAGATCGATCGCCGCTTCAACGCCGGAGTTACCGCCGCCGATCACCGCTACGCGCTTGCCCTTGAACAGCGGGCCGTCGCAGTGCGGGCAGTACGCCACGCCTTTGTTGCGGTATTCCTGCTCGCCCGGAACGTTCATTTCGCGCCAGCGTGCGCCGGTCGCGAGAATCACGCTCTTGGCTTTCAGGGTTGCACCGCTGGCGAAGTGGACTTCATGCAGCTCGCCATTCTTGCCCGAGATCAGCTTGTCAGCGCGTTGCAGATTCATGATGTCGACGTCGTACTGCTTGACGTGTTCTTCCAGCGCCGTGGCCAGTTTCGGCCCTTCGGTTTCCTGCACGGAAATGAAGTTCTCGATGGCCATGGTATCCAGCACCTGACCGCCGAAGCGCTCAGCCGCGACACCGGTGCGGATGCCTTTACGTGCGGCGTAGATAGCGGCCGAAGCACCCGCCGGGCCACCACCAACGACCAGCACGTCAAAGGCTTCTTTGGCGCTGATCTTCTCGGCCTGACGCTCAATAGCGCCGGTGTCGAGTTTGGCGAGAATTTCCTCCAGGCCCATGCGGCCCTGACCGAAGTTTTCGCCATTGAGGTAGATGCTCGGCACAGCCATGATCTTGCGATCGTTGACTTCGTCCTGGAACAGCGCGCCGTCGATGGCGACGTGGCGGATATTCGGGTTGAGCACGGCCATCAGGTTCAGCGCCTGAACGACGTCCGGGCAGTTCTGGCAAGACAGCGAGAAGTAAGTCTCGAAGCTGAACTCGCCTTTGAGCGAGCGGATCTGCTCGATCACTTCAACGCTGGCCTTCGACGGGTGGCCACCGACTTGCAGCAGAGCCAACACCAGCGAGGTGAATTCGTGGCCCATTGGAATGCCGGCGAAACGCAGGCTGATGTCGGCTCCAGGGCGATTGATCGAGAACGATGGCTTGCGGGCATCGTCACCGCTGTCGATCAGAGTAATCTGGCTCGAAAGACTGGCAACGTCTTTCAGCAGTTCCAGCATTTCACGGGATTTCGCACCGTCGTCGAGGGATGCAACGATCTCGATCGGTTGGGTGACCCGTTCCAGGTACGATTTCAACTGGGCTTTAAGATTGGCGTCCAACATACGGGCGATTTCCTTTATTTGAGGCGAAAAAAAGCCCGAGCGAATCTCGCCCGGGCATTTTTATTGGGCGGTGCAGCTAACTTAAGAAGGTGCGGCGTGCCGCCCTGCGTTGCATGTCACAGACTTAGATCTTGCCGACCAGGTCCAGCGACGGAGCCAGAGTGGCCTCGCCTTCTTTCCACTTGGCCGGGCAAACTTCGCCTGGGTGTGCAGCGACGTACTGAGCAGCCTTGATCTTGCGCAGCAGCTCGGAAGCGTCACGGCCAACGCCGCCATCGTTCAGTTCAACGATTTTGATCTGGCCTTCAGGGTTGATCACGAAGGTGCCACGGTCAGCCAGACCAGCTTCTTCGATCAGCACGTCGAAGTTGCGGGAGATGACGTGGGTAGGGTCGCCGATCATGGTGTATTCGATTTTGCCGATGGCTGGCGAAGTGTTGTGCCAGGCAGCGTGAGCAAAGTGGGTGTCGGTCGAAACACTGTAGATTTCCACGCCCAGCTTCTTGAACTCAGCGTAGTTGTCAGCCAGGTCTTCCAGCTCGGTTGGGCACACGAAGGTGAAGTCGGCTGGGTAGAAGAACACTACGGACCACTTGCCTTTCAAGTCAGCATCCGAGACTTGAACGAAGTCGCCGTTTTTGAACGCGGTAGCTTTGAACGGTTTTACTTGGCTGTTGATGATAGGCATCGATGACTCTCCGTCAGGGGTTATGAAGTTGATGGGTGAATCCTACCCACTCACTCGACGGAAGGCTCATTGGCAAACCTGATACTGCTGATTTGTTTTCGCTATTAGCTGACTGTATTAATAGAAGAAAACGATCTCTACGGCTGATCCGGCTTATCCATAATCCGAGCCATTCCCTGGAATGGGCTGACCTCAACATAGCGCATGGCGGATTTCATGTCCTTCCAGCCAACATAACTCATCAACGATTTCAGATCCCAGCCGCTCTGATGCGCCCAGGTTGCAAAACCGCGTCGCAACGAGTGACTGGTATAACCGGCGGCGACAATCCCGGCGCGCTGCAACGCCTGGCGGAGCAGCGGAATAATGCTGTTGGCGTGCAGGCCCTCCTCGCTCAGATTGCCCCAGCGATCAATGCTGCGGAACACCGCGCCGCGCACCAGCGCAGCTTCTGTAATCCAATCGATATAGGCCTGCACCGGGCACAACTTCAACAGCGCCGGGGCCTGGTAGGTCTGCCCGAGGTTTTCCCGGTCGCCCTTGCTGCGCGGCAGATACAGAGTGATGCCCTTGCCAGCGCTCGCCTGCACATGCTCGATTTGCAAACGGCACAATTCGTCGCTGCGAAAGCCGCGCCAGAAGCCCAACAGAATCAGCGCGCGATCCCGATACGCCTTGAGCAAGGTCGGGCGGTCCTGTTCTTCCCGGGCCGTCTGCGCCTCCTGCTCAAGCCAATCGATCACGCGCTGCAGATCCTGCAATTGCAGCGGCTCAGCCTGTTTTTCCTGCGCCGGGTGCAAAGCACGAATGCCCTTGAACACCTTGCGCACCACTGGCGCCTTGGTGGGATCGGCAAACCCCTGACTGTTGTGCCACTGCGCCAGCGCCGACAGACGCAGCTTCAGCGTGTTGATCGACAGCACGCCAGCGTGCGCCACCAGATATCGCGCAACGCTGTCGGCAGTAGCCGGCAGAAATCCGCCCCACGTCACCTCGAAGTGCTCGATGGCCATGCGATAGCTGCGGCGAGTGTTGTCCCGGGTGGCGGCTTGCAGATATCGATCAATGTCGCTCATGGGCAGTTTTCTCGCTGGCGTACGGGTTCAGGCATGCAGGTGCGCATTTTGCCCCCTGACATTGGGTAATACCAGTATATCCCGCCTGTTTTATCTCAAAGATTTACCTATATTTTCAGCATGGTACACTGCGTACTTTAGTGGCATGTACCACAGTACGTAAACGTAGGAGTTCACATGGCCCGTGGCGGCATTACCAAAGCACTGGTGCAAATCGCACGCACAGCGATCCTCGCTCGCGGCGAACACCCAAGCATCGATGCAGTACGCATTGAAATGGGCAACACCGGCTCGAAAACCACGATCCATCGCTATCTGAAAGAACTGGACGACGGTGCCCAGCCGAATGAGGCGTCAGCAGAACCGATCGATGATGAGCTCACCGCCCTCGTCTCTCGACTCGCCCAGCGCCTGAAAGAACAAGCACAGGAACCCATCGAGCAAGCCCGCGAACAGTTCGAGGAGCAACGCGAAGCACTGGAAACCGAGCTGAAACAGGTTCGCCAGGCGCTGGAAAAACTCGAGCACGACCACGACATTCAAGGCGCCGCGCTGCAACGCGAATCCGAAGCGCTGGGCAACACCCGCTCGATGCTGCAAACCGAACAGACGCGCAACGCCGGCCTCAACCAGGCATTGGCCGACTTTGAATTGCGCTTGCAGGACAAGGACGAACAGATTCGCTCACTGGAAGAGAAGCACCTGCACGCCCGCGATGCGCTTGAGCATTACCGTAACGCAACCAAGGAACAGCGCGAGCAGGAGCAGGCCCGCCATGAAGGGCAACTTCAGCAGATACAGGCAGAATTGCGTCAAGCCCAGCAGAGCGCGTTGGTGCGCCAGGACGAGATCACGCAGTTGCACCGCGACAACGAACGCCTGCTCACCGAAAACCGTGGCACCCAGCGCGAGCTGAATCTTGTGCAGGATCAGCTCAAGCACAGCAATCAGCGTCAGGATCAGTTGCTCGAGCAGGCCACGCGCATGGATAGCGAGCGCACCCTCCTCCAGGAACGTCTGCGCGTGGCGGCACTGGAAAGCCAGGCGCTCAAGCAGAGCGTCGACGAACAAACGCAGCTCAATCAGTCATTGGAAAAGGAATTGCTCAAGGTTCAGGCAAGCCTTGAAGACAGCCAGCGTCTGGCGGCTACCGTTGCGGCAGCGCCAGACTCGGCCAAAGCGACAGACGCTTAAGCGCTGACCGGCGTACGCATGGTGACGAACTCTTCGGCGGCCGTCGGGTGCACCCCGATGGTGTCGTCGAAGTCGCGCTTGGTTGCGCCAGCCTTCAAGGCGATCGCCAGACCTTGCACGATCTCGCCAGCGTCCGGGCCGACCATGTGGCAGCCAAGCACCCTGTCGGTTTTGGCGTCGACCACCAACTTCATCAGGGTTTTCTCCTGACAGTCAGTCAGGGTCAGCTTCATCGGCCGGAAGCGGCTCTCGAAAATAACCACCTCGTGGCCGCATTCGCGCGCTTCCTCTTCGCTCAAACCGACCGTGCCGATGTTCGGCAGGCTGAACACGGCGGTCGGAATCATCTTGTAGTCCACCGGACGGTATTGCTCCGGCTTGAACAGACGCCGCGCCACGGCCATACCTTCGGCCAGAGCGACCGGGGTCAGTTGCACGCGACCAATGACGTCGCCCAGCGCCAGAATCGACGGCTCGGCGGTTTGATACTCGTCGTCGACTTTGATAAAGCCCTTGTCGTCGAGCTGCACATTGGTGTTTTCCAGGCCCAGATTGTCCAGCATCGGACGCCGGCCGGTGGCGTAGAACACGCAGTCGGCTTCGAGTACGCGACCATCCTTGAGCGTCGCCTTCAAGCTACCGTCGGCCTGCTTGTCGATGCGCGCAATGTCGGCATTGAATTGCAGATCGAGGCCACGCTTGGTCAACTCCTCTTGCAGATGCTTGCGCACCGCACCGTCGAAGCCGCGCAGGAACAGATCGCCGCGATACAGCAGCGTGGTGTTGGCGCCGAGGCCATGGAAAATTCCGGCGAACTCGACGGCAATATAACCGCCGCCGACCACCAGCACACGCTTGGGCAGCTCTTTGAGGAAGAACGCTTCATTCGAACCGATCGCATGCTCATGCCCCGGAATTTCAGGGATCTGCGGCCAGCCGCCGGTGGCGATCAGAATGTGCTTTGCGGTGAAGCGCTCGCCATTAACCTCGACCTCGTGCGGCCCGACGATTTTCGCGTGCGCCTCGTGCAGGGTCACGCCGCTGTTGACCAGCAGATTGCGATAAATGCCGTTAAGGCGATTGATCTCGCGATCCTTGTTGGCGATCAGCGTGGCCCAGTCGAAGTTGGCTTCGCCCAGGTTCCAGCCGAAACCGGACGCCTGCTCGAAGTCCTCGGCAAAGTGCGCGCCGTAGACCAACAGCTTTTTCGGCACGCAGCCGACGTTGACGCAGGTGCCGCCCAGGTAACGGCTTTCGGCCACCGCCACTTTCGCCCCGAAGCCTGCGGCAAACCGCGCAGCCCGCACACCGCCGGAACCGGCACCAATCACATAAAGGTCAAAATCGTAGGCCATTTCTATCTCCTCGGCAGGCCATCAGCATACCCGCAGCCATTCATTGGGCAAGCACTGCCATCCATATAAGGGCGGAAAATGAAAAAGCCACCCGAAGGTGGCTTTCTTTTGCAGACGAGGCGAAGACTATTAGTAAGCCTTGCCAGTCTTGTAGAAATTTTCGAAGCAGAAGTTGGTCGCGTCGATGTAGCCTTCAGCACCACCGCAGTCGAAACGCTTGCCCTTGAACTTGTAGGCCATGACGCAGCCGTTCTGGGCCTGCTTCATCAGGGCGTCGGTGATCTGGATTTCGCCGCCCTTGCCTGGCTCGGTCTGTTCGATCAGGTCGAAGATGTCCGGGGTCAGGATGTAACGACCGATGATCGCCAGGTTCGACGGCGCGTCTTCCGGCTTTGGCTTCTCGACCATGCTGTGCACGCGGTAGATGTCGTCGCGGATCATTTCGCCAGCGATGACACCGTACTTGTTGGTTTCCTGCGGATCGACTTCCTGGATCGCGACGATCGAGCAGCGGAACTGCTTGTACAGCTTGACCATCTGGGTCAGTACGCCGTCGCCGTCGATGTTGACGCACAGGTCATCCGCCAGGACCACGGCGAACGGTTCGTCACCGATCAGTGGGCGGCCAGTCAGGATTGCGTGGCCCAGACCTTTCATTTCGGTCTGACGGGTGTAGGAGAACGAGCACTCGTCCAACAGCTTGCGGATACCGACCAGGTATTTTTCCTTGTCGGTGCCCTTGATCTGGTTTTCCAGCTCGTAACTGATGTCGAAGTGGTCTTCCAGAGCACGCTTGCCACGGCCGGTGACGATGGAAATCTCAGTCAGGCCCGCGTCCAGTGCTTCTTCAACGCCGTACTGGATCAGTGGCTTGTTTACCACCGGCAGCATTTCTTTAGGCATGGCTTTGGTCGCTGGGAGGAAGCGAGTGCCGTAACCGGCTGCTGGAAACAAGCATTTCTTGATCATATAAGTCCTTGAAAAGGCTGTGTGTACGAGTTTCGGGGCAGTCTAATCAGGCGGCGTGCGCCTTACAATGCCCCGCGCTGGCTAACCGATGCCAACATAGAGAAATATTCGCGCGGATAGTTCCATCCGGGTATTTCAGCGGCGGAGTCAGCGTAGCTCAAGATCCGGGCAAACAGGATCACCATACGCTTATCAGCCCCCATTGCGAGCATTTGCCGCTATCATGGCGCCTTTGAACCAGCGAATGAGACAGACTAGATGGCTGCGGTAAAAATCATCAACGGGTATGTGATCGACAAGAAAGACGGCAAGTGGACGCTGACCACTACCAATGGCGAACATATCGCCGGGCCTTTCGACAGCGAGCAGATGGCGACAGATGTGGCCTCGGTGTTCACTGATACGCCTGCTTCTTCCAAGCGCCGAGGCAAAGATCAGGACTGATCCTTTTAGCACTTGCGCCAAGCCCTGCCAGCATGCAGGGCTTTTTTGTGCTTTGTTGGCAAACAAGTGGCCAATCGCTATAACCTTTTCATCGCGGCGCTGTCAGAGCAACCAGTCCCCCACTTGAAGACCTCGCAACCATGAACCTGAACAAACTGCAGCCGCTTTTCGCGGTATTGGTACTGAGCGGCTGTGCCACTTCGCAGCCCACCTATCTGAACAATGGCGAACAGGGTCTGAGCATCGACTGTTCCGGCGAAGCCAACTCATGGGCCATGTGCTACGAAAAGGCCGATGCATCCTGCGCCGGCACCGGCTATCGCATCGTCGGCACTGATGGCACACCGGCGCCCAAGGAAGATGACAAAACCCTGGGCGTTGACGTTGGCAACTACAAGACGCGCAACGTCGTGGTCGTCTGCAAGTAAGCCTTACATGTGGATTTCGGCGAATTTGATCCCGAGGCCACGGACGACCTCGATCAGGTCGTCGAGCCGATTGAAGGACTCGACTTCATCATTGTCATCCACCAAAAAGTAGCTGCGCCCTGCACTCTTCTTGAAAAACACGATCCATTCACCCGGATTCGCCGGGTTCTGGATGACATGAGTGGCAGAGATAAGGCCCTCTGCGTGGCGCTCCCGCACGTGCTCTCGCTTCATTGCGACTCCATAAATGACAATGCCGCCACAGCAGGACTGTGACGGCATCGGGTGCTGATGTTCGATAGTCTATCAGCCGGAAATACAGGCGTTCGCAGCTTTCTGTACATCGCGAGGGCGAACCGGCACGTTGGACATGCGCTCATGCAGCTTGATGCTGCTGCCGCCGGCGCGATCTTCGATATCAAACACGGCTGCCGGGCCTGACGAAAGTTTGCCGGGAACGATGACTCGTACACCGTCCTTCTGCGGCTGGACTTGCAACGCACCACGACTGTCAGCGAGCTTGTCGGTCAGACACTGCGCATACTCCTGGGGCTTTTTGCCGGAGATCACGCTCATGGTTGGCAGCGTTTCATTGATTTCGGAAACATTTGCACAACCGGCCATCGCCAGAATCAACGGCACACACACCACACCCCACTTCATAGAAATCCTCCGTTAAAGACCGTCCGACAGCACAAATGCCGCTTTTCTCCGGGGCCTTGTGCATTTAACCCGCCCGCCATGGCGAAGTTCTGTTCAAAATTTGTCAAAGCAACGCCCGACGGCCAGATAATAACCCGTGCGGGCTGATAAACTGCGCCCATCGACAAGCTATCGTTTTGATTTAGTAGAAAAAGCCCTTCTGGAGGCGCCCATGAAATTCATTCACCAGCGCGAGCACCTCAACGAAGACGACATCGTCGTCATTCAATGCTCGCAGATGTGCAACATCCGTTTGATGAACGACGCCAACTTCCGCAGCTTCAAAAACGGCGGCCGTCACACCTACCACGGCGGCGCGTTCGACACGTTCCCGGCACGCATCACCGCACCGAGCACCGGCTTCTGGAACATCACCATCGACACCGTCAACCGCCGCGCAATCAGCGTGACGCGCAAGCCGACGCTGACCCACTCGATCAAGATCATCCGTCGCTCCAGCACTAAACTGAGCTGAGACGCGCAGCCTATTCTGAAAGGGAAACATGACCGTGGCGCAAAAAACCAAATACGTGATCAAGTACAAACTGGACGGTGAACAGCGTTTCGAATTCGCTGAACTGGAAACCGGCACTGACGAGGAAGCGAAAGCGGCGCTGAAGAAAATGCACGCTGACGAAGAACTCAGTGACATCAAGGTCAGCAAAGCGCTGTAACCGAGTCATGCAACCGACCACGTTTGACCTGTTCGCCGACAACGAACCCGTACAGCAGCCCCGCGCCGAGCAGATCGGCGAACAATCGTGGGTGCTGCGCGGATTCGCCTTGCCACAGGTCGAGCAACTGCTGACCGAGCTCGACGCCATTCTTGCCGCCGCCCCGCTACGCCACATGGTCACGCCCGGCGGTTTCAGCATGTCGGTCGGCACCAGCAGTTGCGGACAGCTGGGTTGGATCACCGATCGCAGCGGTTACCGTTATTCCAGCGTCGATCCACTCAGCGGCTTGCCGTGGCCGTCGATGCCGGCGGTGTTTGCCGAACTGGCACACCAAGCGGCTGAGCGCGCCGGTTTCCCGGATTTTCAGGCCGACTCCTGCCTGATCAACCAGTACGTCCCCGGCGCCAAGATGTCGCTGCATCAGGACAAAGACGAAAAAGGTTATGCCGCGCCCATCGTTTCGCTGTCGCTAGGTTTGCCGGCAATGTTTCTGTTCGGCGGCTTCGAACGCAGCGATAAAACCCAGCGCATTCCGCTGTTGCATGGCGACATGGTGGTCTGGGGCGGCGTGGACCGCCTGCGCTATCACGGCGTGCTGCCAATCAAACCTGGCCATCACCCGCTCTTGGGCGAACGGCGCATCAACATCACCTTCCGCGTTGCTGGCGATCAATGAAAGTTTGACCGCAAGGCGCGGAGTGTTGCGGGTTACGATGCTGGTTAACCTGACTCAAACAGGTCAACGGATCCCCTCTCATGGACAAGCTTTCGAAGACAATCAGCATTGAACACGATCCCCGCTGGGCCGCTGTGGTGGCGCGCGATCCGCGTGCCGACGGGCAATTTGTCTATGCGGTCAAAACCACTGGCATCTACTGCAGACCGAGCAGTCTGGCGCGCCTGCCGAAACCGCAGAACGTCGAGTTTTTCGACACCGCCGAACTGGCCGAAGCTGCCGGATACCGGCCGAGCAAACGCGCCAGCAAGGACCAGAATGATGCGCAGCACGCGGCGATCATCGCAGCGGCATGCCGGCAAATCGAAGCGTGCGAGACATTGCCCGCGCTCGACAGCCTCGCCGCCAGCGCCGGCCTTAGCCCTTTCCATTTTCATCGAGTATTCAAAGCCGCGACCGGCCTGACGCCCAAGGCTTACGCCACGGCGCATCGCTCACGCAAACTGCGTGCGCGCCTGGCGGACGGCGGCTCGGTGACCGACGCGCTGTATGACGCTGGCTTCAATTCCAACAGCCGCTTTTACGAATCAGCCGATCAACTGCTGGGCATGAAGCCCACCGACTATCGCGCTGCCGGGCAGAACAACGACATTCGCTTTGCCGTTGGCCAATGCTCGCTGGGGGCGATTCTGGTGGCGCAAAGCGAACGTGGGATCTGCGCGATTCTGCTCGGCGACGATCCGCATCAGCTGGTCTGCAACCTGCAGGATCAGTTTCGCAAGGCCAACCTGATCGGCGCCGACCGCGAATTTGAACAGTTGATCGCCAGCGTCGTCGGCTTTGTCGAAGCGCCCGCGACGGGCCTGAAATTGCCGCTGGATATACGCGGCACAGCGTTTCAGGAGCGCGTCTGGCAGGCGCTGCGCGAGATCCCGCCAGGCAGCACGGCCAGTTACGCCGAGATCGCGCAACGCATCGGCGCGCCGACTTCGATGCGTGCGGTGGCCCAGGCTTGCGGGGCCAACCGTTTGGCGGTGGCGATTCCCTGCCACCGCGTGGTGCGCAGTGACGGCAATCTTTCCGGCTACCGCTGGGGCGTCGAGCGCAAACGCCAACTGCTTGAGCGCGAACTCAACGATTGACGTCGACCACCACCCTGCCCCGCAGTTGCCCGGCGAGTAATCTGGGCGCGGCCTCAAGGGCTTCGCTCAAGCTGATTTCGTGACTGATCAATTGCAATAACGAGAAATCCAGATCCTTGGCCAGTCGGCCCCAGGCCTCGATACGGCGCGCCTTGGACTGGGTCACGCTGTTGATCCCGGCCAGCGTTACGCCGCGCAGAATGAACGGTGCTACCGAGGCCGGGAAATCCATGCCTTGCGCCAACCCGCATGCCGCGACCACGCCTTCCGAGCGTGTGCTGGCGCAAGCATTCGCCAGCGTATGACTACCGACCGAATCGACCACCGCCGCCCAGCGCTCTTTCGCCAACGGCTTGCCCGGTTCGGACAAGGTGGCTCGATCGATGATGTCGGCAGCACCCAATTGCTGCAGGTATTCATGCTCGGACACCCGCCCCGTGGACGCCACCACCCGATAGCCCAAATTGCTGAGCAAGGCGATGGCAAAGCTACCGACCCCGCCATTGGCGCCGGTGACCAGCACTTCGCCGTGATCCGGTGTCAGGCCATGGCGCTCCAGCGCCAGAATGCACAGCATTGCCGTGTAACCTGCGGTGCCGATGGCCATGGCTTGCGCCGGCGTGAAAGCTTCGGGCAACGGAATAAGCCAGTCACCGTTGAGCCGGGCCTTTTGCGCCAGTCCGCCCCAGTGGCTTTCACCGACGCCCCAACCGTTGAGCAGCACCCGATCGCCCGCCTTGAAATCGGCATGCGAACTGGATTCGACAGTCCCCGCCAGATCGATCCCCGGCACCATGGGAAACTTGCGTACCACCGGGCTACTGCCGGTGATGGCCAGGCCGTCTTTGAAATTCAGGGTGCTGTACGCGACGTTCACGCTGACGTTGCCTTCGGGCAGTTGCTGCTCATCGATTTGCTGCAGATTGGCGCGATAACCGCTGTCGTCTTTGTCGATCAGAATGGCATTGAACATGACGGCCCCTCGAAAATAATGGGAAGAAAGCGTGCCCTGAAATAACACATCGCAACACATTGCCACACTCGACTTTCGCTAAGCCACCCGCACCGACGCTGAAAAACTGCACGTAATGTTCAGAATTTCAGACTGGCCCCGCAGCCGGTTTTGCTGCTAAAACCGCTTGCCGTCCCTGCCCGTTTCATCGTTCGGAGAATTGCTTTATGAGCCAGTGGCCAGACACCCGTATCCTTGATCTTCTCGGTATCGAACTGCCGATCATCCAAGGCCCGATGGCCGGTGCGACCAATTCTTCGATGGTGATTGCCGTGTGCAATGCCGGCGGCCTCGGTTCAATGCCGGCAGCGATGCTGAGCATCGAGCAACTGCGCGAAGAACTGAAGACGATTCGCCAGCACACCACCAAGCCGTTCAACGTCAATTTCTTCTGCCATCAGCCACCGGCGCCTGATGAGCAGCGAGCCCGGGACTGGAAAAATCTGCTCGAACCTTACTACCGCGAACTCGGTGCCGATTTCGAGGCGCCGACGCCGGTGTCCAACCGTGCTCCGTTCGACGAGGCCGCGTGTGCCGTGCTCGAAGAATTCCGCCCCGAAGTGGTGAGTTTTCATTTCGGGCTGCCGGAGAAAAATCTGCTCGATCGGGTCAAGGCAACCGGGGCGAAAATCCTTTCGTCTGCCACCACGGTCGAAGAAGCGATCTGGCTGGAGCAACACGGCTGCGATGCGATCATCGCCATGGGTTATGAGGCGGGCGGGCATCGCGGGATGTTTCTCAGCGATGATCTGAGCAGCCAGGTCGGCACCTTTGCACTGGTGCCGCAGGTGGTCGACGCGGTGAAAGTGCCGGTGATTGCGGCGGGCGCGATCAGCGATGCCCGGGGTGTTGCGGCGGCGTTGATGCTCGGCGCCTCGGCGGTGCAAGTCGGCACGGCGTTTCTGTTTACCCCGGAGGCGAAGGTCAGCGCCTCGCACCACAAGGCCCTGCGCACCGCCAAGGAAAGCGAGACCGCCATCACCAACATTTTCACCGGACGTCCGGCGCGGGGCATTGTCAATCGGGCGATGCGCGAACTCGGCCCGATGTCAGCGCAAGCGCCAGCCTTCCCGTTGGCCGGCGGTGCGCTGATGCCGCTGCGGGCCAAGGATGACGCCGATTTTGCCAATCTGTGGGCCGGTCAGGCGCTGACGTTGGGCAAGGATATCGGCAGCGCTGAACTGACCCGGCAACTCGCCGAGGGCGCATTGGCGAAACTCAACCGTCATTGAATCTACGCGGCGAGCGGATTTATTCCCTCGCCACTTGGCGGCATATCGCTATATATTTCCGTATACAGCGATTGCGCCCGTGTATCGGCGTTATCCAAAGCAAAGCATTCAATGCCGATCACGGAGCCTTTACATGACACCTGCTGCCACACGCCTCGCCCCTGCCTGTCTCGCCTCATTCCTCACATTTTTCAGCATCAGTGCCGCGCAAGCTGACGAAGTGCAAGTGGCGGTCGCCGCCAATTTCACCGCGCCAATCCAGGCCATCGCTGCCGATTTCGAAAAAGACACCGGGCACAAATTGGTTGCTGCTTACGGCGCAACCGGCCAGTTCTACACCCAGATCAAAAACGGCGCGCCCTTCCAAGTGTTTCTCGCAGCTGACGACAGCACCCCGGCAAAACTCGAACAGGAAGGCGAAACCGTCAAAGGCTCGCGCTTCACCTACGCCATTGGCACCCTGGCGCTGTGGTCGGCAAAAGAAGGTTATGTGGATGCACAGGGTGACGTGCTGAAAACCAACCAATACCAGCACTTGTCCATCGCCAACCCGAAAGCCGCGCCATACGGTCTCGCCGCCACCCAGGTGCTGGAAAAACTCCAGTTGAGCGAAGCCACGAAAAGCAAAATCGTCGAAGGCCAGAACATTACTCAGGCCTACCAGTTCGTCTCCACCGGCAACGCCGAACTAGGCTTTGTGGCGCTGTCGCAAATCTTCAAGAACGGCAAAATCAGCAGCGGCTCGGCATGGATTGTTCCGGCCACCCTGCATGATCCGATCAAACAGGACGCGGTGATCTTGAACAAAGGCAAGGACAGCGCTGCTGCCAAGTCCCTGATCGATTATCTCAAAGGGCCGAAAGCCGCTGCGGTGATCAAGTCCTTCGGATATGAACTGTAAATGTCGCTGACCAGTGCCGACTTCGCCGCGATCTGGCTGACGCTGAAACTGGCGTCGCTGACCACCGTGATCCTGCTGGTGATCGGCACACCGATCGCGTTATGGCTGTCGCGCACCTCGTCGTGGTTGCGTGGCCCGATTGGCGCCATCGTCGCCCTGCCGCTGGTGCTGCCGCCGACGGTAATCGGTTTTTATCTGTTGCTGGCGCTGGGGCCGCACGGTTTTCTCGGCCAGTTCACTCAATGGCTGGGGCTGGGCACGCTGACGTTCAGTTTCACCGGGCTGGTGATCGGCTCGGTGATCTATTCCCTGCCGTTCGTGGTGCAACCGCTGCAAAACGCTTTCTCGGCAATCGGCACCCGCCCGCTGGAAGTCGCCGCGACGTTGCGCGCCAATCCTTGGGACACGTTCTTCAGCGTGATCCTGCCGCTGGCGCGACCCGGCTTCATCACCGCAGCGATTCTCGGCTTCGCCCACACCGTCGGTGAATTCGGCGTGGTGCTGATGATCGGCGGCAACATTCCCGACAAGACCCGCGTGGTCTCGGTGCAGATTTACGACCATGTCGAAGCGCTGGAATATGCCCAGGCGCACTGGCTGTCCGGGGCGATGCTGGTGTTCTCGTTTCTGGTGTTGCTGGCGCTGTATTCCAGCCGCAAAACCCGCGCAGGCTGGAGCTGATCGATGATTGATGTACGCCTGAAACGCACTTATCCGGGGTTCGAACTGGATGTTGATCTGCAAGTGCCGGGCCGGGGCGTCACTTCGCTGTTTGGCGATTCCGGCTCGGGCAAAACCACTTGCCTGCGCTGCATCGCCGGGCTGGAGCGCGCCGAGCAGGGTTTTGTGCAGATCAATGACGAGATCTGGCAGGACAGCGCCAACGGCATCTTCGTACCGCCGCATAAACGTGCGCTTGGCTACGTGTTTCAGGAAGCCTGCCTGTTCCCGCATCTGTCGGTGCTGGCCAATCTGGAGTTTGGTCTCAAACGCATCGCCAAGTCGCAACGCCGGGTCAATATCAACCAAGCGACCGAACTGCTCGGCATCGGCCATTTGCTTGAGCGTCACCCGCAGCATCTGTCCGGCGGCGAACGGCAGCGCGTCGGCATCGCCCGCGCCCTGCTGACCAGCCCGAAACTGCTGCTGATGGACGAACCACTGGCGGCTCTCGACAGCCGGCGCAAGAGCGAAATCTTGCCGTACCTGCAACGCCTGCACGACGAACTGGATATTCCGCTGCTGTACGTCAGCCATGCCCAGGATGAAGTCGCGCGTCTGGCTGATCATCTGGTATTGCTCCGTGACGGCAAAGCCCTCGCCAGCGGCCCGATCGGTGAGACCCTCGCACGCCTGGATCTGCCCTTGGCAATGGGTGATGACGCCGGGGTGATCATCGAAGGTCAGGTCAGCGCCTACGACGCCACCTATCAATTGCTCAGCCTGCAACTGCCAGCTACCGAAATGAACATTCGCGTCACCCACGCGCCGATGGCCGTGGGCCAAGCCCTGCGCTGCAAGGTGCACGCCCGTGACATCAGCCTGGCGCTGAACAACGATGCAGCCAGCAGCATTCTCAATCGTCTGCCCGTTACCGTCATCAGCGAACAGGCCGCTGACAACAGTGCCCATGTGCTGATCCGCCTCGATGCGGGCGGCACGCCGCTGCTGGCGCGGATCACCCGCTTCTCGCGTGACCAATTGGGCGTGCACCCGGGCCAGCGGCTGTGGGCGCAGATCAAGGCAGTGGCGGTGCTCGCGTAAATCATTCGGCACGACGGCCAGCGACTGCGGTCAATCAGTTACAGACTGCCGTATGACCGAAGGAAACCGCCATGCCCGATACCGTGCTGACAGATGCCCTGCCCGCCGATCTGCATTACGTCGATGACACTCAGCCTGGTATCACCCGGAAAAAACTGCGCGGCAAGTTCGTCTATTTCGAACCGTCGGGCCAGCGCATCAGCGATCCGGACGAAATCAAACGCATCAATGCCCTCGCGGTGCCGCCGGCTTACACCGATGTGTGGATCTGCGCCGACCCGTGCGGTCATCTGCAAGCCACCGGCCGCGATGCGCGCGGGCGCAAGCAATACCGTTATCACGCACGCTGGCGCGAAGTGCGCGACGCCGACAAATACTCGCGCCTGCGCGAATTCGGCCTGGCCCTGCCCAAACTGCGGCGCCAGCTTGAGGCGCTGCTCGACGCCCCGGGCTTCAGCCGCGACAAGGTCATGGCCACGGTCATCACCTTGCTCGACGCCACGCTGATCCGCGTCGGCAATACCCAATATGCGCGGGACAATCGCTCTTATGGCCTGACCACGTTGCGCAGCCGGCATGTCGAGGTCAATGGCAGCGCGATCCTGTTCCAGTTCCGTGGCAAGAGCGGCATCGAGCACCAGATCACCGTCAAGGATCGGCGTCTGGCGCGAATCATCAAGCGCTGCCTGGAGATTCCCGGGCAAAACCTGTTTCAGTACCTTGATGAACACGGCGAACGGCACACTGTCACCTCCTCCGACGTAAACGCCTATCTGCAAAAGCTCACCGGCGCTGAATTCACCGCCAAGGACTACCGCACCTGGGCGGGCAGCGCATTGGCTTTGGCAGTGCTGCGCGAGCTGCAGCATGAGTCGGAAACCGAGGCCAAGCGCCATGTGGTCGAAGCCGTGAAGAACGTCGCCAAACAGCTGGGCAACACGCCAGCGGTGTGCCGCAAATGCTACATCCACCCTGCGGTGCTCGAACATTTCATGCTCGGCGCGCTCGCCGAACTGCCCCGCCCGAGAGTGCGCAAAGGCCTGCGCGCTGAGGAAGTAGCCTTGGCGATGTTTCTCGAGCGGATGTGTGAGGTGAGCGAGGCGTCCTGAGTCGCACAAACCCCCTGCAGGCTCACT
Source organism: Pseudomonas sp. LW8 (assembly GCF_041956865.1). Lineage (NCBI taxonomy): Bacteria > Pseudomonadati > Pseudomonadota > Gammaproteobacteria > Pseudomonadales > Pseudomonadaceae > Pseudomonas > Pseudomonas sp. LW8. The sequence goes on from NZ_CP168138.1 coordinate 3,118,546, forward strand.
CCTACAAGATTTGCCGATGAGCTGAGCCGGGTATTTTTTGCACGATCGCGCAGGGCTTCTATAGTTGATCTGAAGGTTCGCGCCATGCGGGCTTTTTGTTGCAACTCAGCCGTTTCAGCGAACGGAGGTGTTTCATGTCCGAGAAAGAGTCCATCACCACCCTCCTCACCCTGCTCGACGCCCGCCAGGCGCGCCTGGCAGCCGCCTGCAAAGAGATCGCCGACTGGGTTGATCATCAAGGCGGGCATCCGACAGCACTGCGCATCCGCGATCGACTGCACGACATCGAGAAAGATACGCCGCTGATTCGCGATACGCTTTCGACGCTCAAGCCAATTGATCGGCCGTTGCCACGATTCAGATAGTCGAGGTTCAATTAACTTCAACAACCGGCTCGGCATCGGTGTAAGTGTTTTTCTTTATTATCCAATGCGATTGAGCGTAGCCCTTTTAGTTATATATGCACTACTGGCCGATACAAGTTGAAAGTGCAGGCACCGCTCATCGGATCAATTAAAAAAAATCAAAACACCGTGAACCGATATGTAATCGAAGTAGGTGTCCATGACGAAAACGGACATCACTAGCGAAACGTTAATAGATATCGGAGAGCTATCATGACCACCGGAAATAAAAATACAGGTAACGCCGGCAACGATCGTGACAAGATGCAAGAGTCCGGGAAAAAAGGCGGACAGTCTGGCGGCAACTTCGCCAACGATCGTGAAAAAGCATCCGAGGCTGGTCGCAAAGGCGGACAATCCAGCCACAGTGGAGGTCGCAAGTCGTAAATGAGCGGTACAAGGGCAGCCTCGCTGCCCTTGTAATATTCGACGGAGCGCATAGATGACCACCTCCATACATACTCCTCCAAGCCAGTTACACCAACACGAAGGCGCTGAAGTTGTACAAGAAGCGACGCGCAGCTCTCCGGAGAAACTGCCGGACGACGCTGGGTCTTCGTGCATTGAAAGAAAACCTGGCCACCCGCAGCACAGCGATCGTGCACAACATGAATGTTACGAGCGCAGGCAGTTGAACGTTGACTCTGAAAACTCTCGAGAAACGCAAACGACGCCAACGTACGAACGCTGCTCCTGACTGACGGGCACCAGTCCTTGCGCAAAGAGCCCGTTCGCAGAGCCCCGGCCCGTCGAGGAAATTGCCATGCCTGTTCACGTGATTAACTTTACCGGCCCGATCAATGCTTCAACCTGCGGTCAGCTGATTGACAGAGCCTCGCGTGCGGTAAAGGAAGATGCACCCAGGTTGATTCTGAACATCGCTACCATGGGTGGCGAATGCAGTTACGGTTTCACGATGTACAACTTTCTGATGGCGCTGCCCGTCCCGGTACACACGCATAACCTGGGAACGGTCGAGTCGATGGGCAATATCGTTTTCCTCGCCGGCCAGCGCCGCACTGCGTGCACTCATAGCAAGTTTCTGTTTCACCCTTTTCATTGGCACTTGCAGGGAGCGGTTGATCATTCGCGCATGTCGGAATATGCCATGAGCCTGGATTACGACTTGCATCTGTACGCGCAGATTGTCGCCGAGCGTACCAGTAACGGGAAAAATGCGTTGGAGACAGAAAAATACCTGACAGCGGCTCCGCGCATTATCAATCCTGAAGAAGCTTTGCATGCCGGGCTGATCACAGCGGTTGAAGACACCGAGATTCACGCCGACTTTGTCTGCTCATGCATTTACTCCTGAAGCCCCTCCTGAATAACGCGTCGTTTTAGATGCGTTTCATTCTATTCAGATCGCCACTCTCAGCAGCGACATTACAAGATCATGTAGTGCATTGGCGCCTCAACTTGTACACGCCCCAACGCGCGGTATAACGCTAAACAAGCGGCGTATGCCGGTCATCCCAGCCAAAAGAATTTTCTCTGAATTATTCATTTCGCCAGACATCCCTCTTTTTAACAGACGGAGGAAATGTATGAGCGCAGTGGACTTGTACGTGATCGAGTACCTGTTACATGGAAAGCCCAGGTCATTCGTCATTCGCACAAAAAACATGAACAACGCCGAAGCGTGGCAGTGGGCAAGTTGCGACGCAGGAATCGCGCCCATCCCGCGCCCCGGTCGGCCTCCGTTGAAACGTTTTTCCAAACCAATGGCGGAACGCTTCGGCGTAACCGAGGTGCAATGGCGCGAGTCGGTGCCTCTGGTGTGGGAGGAGGATCACGCAAAATGAATGAGCGCACGTTGAAATTCGGTTTCGGCCGATCGTGGGATGACGAGATGGCAGAAAACGCCGCGATGTTCCGCGAGGCCGACCTGCTGGAAGAGGCGGCCTACAGAATCATTGAGCATGACGCCGACAGCCCTGAGTCTTGGGCTCGCTTCAGCGAAGCAAAAGCCTTGGCCGACGCCAAGCGAACGGCGGCCTATCAGGATTGGATGCGCATCAAGCGCGCAATGAGCAAGCCGCGCTCGAAATAGCAGCCTGGCAGGTCATGGTTTGAGGATCAGCAGCGGCTCGCCTTTCGGCACGACGTAAGTGGCCAGTTCCACGCCCTTTTCGCTGCCAATGTTTTTCGCCACATGCGCCACGCCCGCCGGAATGAACAACGAATCACCGGCCTTGAGTATTACCGGCGCCCGCCCTTCGAGCTGATACTCGAACGTGCCGCTGATGACATAGGCCACTTCCACGCCGGGATGAGCATGCCGAGGCGAGGTGACGCCAGCGTCGAAATCGATACGCGCCTGAATCACCTCGCGATTGTCAGCGCCGAGATCCTGGCGAACCAGATCAGTACGGCTCAGACCTTTCTGCCAGCTCGTCGCCGGCGCATCTGCCGCATGGGCGAAACCGGCAAGGGAGGCGAAGACAACGGCAGAAGCCAGAAACAGTGGACGGTACATGGTGGTGCCCTCTTGAACGTAGTGTTGGTGTGAGGGCTACTTTGGGCTCGGCATGTAAGGCGGATGTGTCTCGAAAGCGCAGTTTGGTGTTGCCGTGTGTATCCGCTGAGGGCTGATACACGCTTATACAAACGTGTCGCGGTCCCCGTCCGGGCCATGGTGGGAAAGAATCTGTAAACTGCCGCAATCTTCATTCACCCAAACAAGAGATGCCCATGGCCAATCAAGACATCATCTTCACGCCTGATCCGGACACCGATTCGATTTCTTCCGACGTCGCCACCTTTGGCGGGATCATGGTCTCGACGCAAATCCCGACCCGCGCCGATGGCAGCCTGGAACTCGGCGGCATCACCGAGCAAAGCGAGTGCACGCTGCAAGCGCTGAAAGTCGCCTTGGAACGTGCTGGCAGTTCGATGGACCGGGTGCTGCACCTGACCATTTACCTCACCGACATGGGCGATCGCGGGGCTTTCAATGAAGTGTACAAACGCTATTTCGCCAAGCCTTGGCCAGTGCGGGCAGCGGTGGGCGTCGCCTCGCTGGCGGTTGAAGGGATGCGTGTGGAGGTGACGGCGATGGCGGCCAAGGGCTGATTTGCGGAAATACTGCGTAGGCTGCCGCCACGATTCCGGTTGCGGCGTACGCAGTGAAATACTCAAGGGCGCGCGCCAAACACAGCAGCCACCAGGATGCGGCCGTTTGGCATGCGCTGGCTCGCTCGTTGAGCGAATTGGCGTCAACGGTCTATTCACAAAACTTAAAGGGGACCACTAGCTATAACAAACAGTTTACCTTCTGATACCCGGTATGTTTGCCCGCGGTGCTCGATTTCAAAATTGAATGTTGCCGTAATCGAATCGATGCCTTCTTCGTGTTTGCGAGCAAACTCTATTGTTCCTGTTTTCGCATATAAAATTTCATGCGACATAGTCATCAATCCCGCCACAGGGCTTCCGAACCCGCCAACTTCATGTCTACCGTCCGCAAGGGAGCGATCTATCACAAATGAAATAATCTCACCCACCTCGTCCGTAAAATATTGACCAATAACGCTGAACGTCTCCTTTGTGCCGAAATAGAGATGCCGAGTAGCGGAGAATATTGGCTTGCCTATGCCCGGATGATCGGGTGAAACGACCGCTTTGTAATACACTTCGGCCTTCTTCTGCGGACGCGATTTAAACGACGCGAAATCCGAGATACCAATCGTCGCGAAGGCGTTATTACCTTTCATGATATTAATCTCCAATGTCTTGCGTGATATAGGCCAGAGCGACTTTCCCGCTCCCACCTGATGTTCACGCTTTGGACGCGGACGGACAACTGACAGACTTTACAGTTATGCATTGCCTCGTATTGTGCTAGGTCCTTCGTACCTGATATCGGCACGCTGATGCCGCCCAGGTGTTTCACAGGTACAATGCGCCCCTTGCCCGTGACCGCCTGACTAAAAAAACTATGTCCTTGCCCAAGCATCACCTGGAATTGCTCAGCCCTGCCCGCGATGTCGCCATTGCCCGCGAGGCCATCCTGCATGGCGCTGACGCCGTGTACATCGGCGGCCCGAGCTTCGGCGCACGCCACAACGCCTGCAACGAAGTCAGCGAAATCGCCGAACTGGTCGAGTTCGCCCGCCGTTACCACGCGCGTATTTTCACCACCATCAATACCATCCTGCACGACAACGAACTGGAGCCGGCGCGCAAGCTGATCCATCAGTTGTACGACGCCGGTGTCGATGCGCTCATCGTCCAGGATCTGGGCGTGATGGAGCTGGACATTCCGCCGATCGAGCTGCACGCCTCGACCCAGACCGATATCCGCACGCTGGAGCGGGCGAAGTTCCTCGATCAGGCCGGTTTCTCGCAGCTGGTATTGGCCCGAGAACTGAACCTGCAGGAAATCCGCGCCATCGCCGATGAAACCGACGCGGCCATCGAATTCTTCATTCACGGCGCGCTGTGCGTGGCCTTCTCCGGTCAGTGCAACATCTCTCACGCGCAAACCGGCCGCAGCGCCAACCGTGGCGACTGCTCCCAGGCTTGCCGCTTGCCGTACACCTTGAAAGACGAAAAGGGTGGCGTGATCGCTTACGAAAAACACCTGCTGTCGATGAAAGACAACAACCAGAGCGCCAACATCCGCGCGCTGGTCGAAGCAGGCGTGCGTTCGTTCAAGATCGAAGGTCGCTACAAGGACATGGGCTATGTGAAGAACATCACTGCCTATTACCGCCAGCGTCTGGACGACGTGCTCGAAGACCGCCCTGACCTGGCCCGCGCCTCCAGCGGCCGGACCGTGCATTTCTTCCTGCCCGACCCGGAAAAGACCTTCCACCGTGGCAGCACCGATTACTTCGTCACCGATCGCAAGATCGACATCGGCGCCTTCGATTCACCAACCTTCACCGGGCTGCCGGTCGGCACGGTGGAAAAAGTCGGCAAGCGTGACATGCAGGTTGTCACTCACGAGCCGCTGTCCAACGGCGACGGCCTGAACGTGCTGGTCAAGCGCGAAGTGGTCGGCTTCCGCGCCAACATCGCCGAGGCCAAAGGCGAGTTCGAAGAAGACGGCGAGAAGCGCTACCGCTACCGCGTCGAGCCGAACGAAATGCCCGAGGGCCTGTTCAAGCTGCGTCCAAGCCACCCGCTCAATCGCAACCTTGATCACAACTGGCAGCAGGCGTTGCAGAAAACTTCTTCGGAACGTCGCGTAGCCCTGAGCTGGTTCGCCCGCCTGCGCGAAGAACAGCTGGAAGTGACCGCGACCAGCGAAGAAGGCATCAGCGCCAGCGTCACCCTCAACGGGCCGTTTGGTGTCGCCAACAAGCCTGAACAAGCGCTGGAGCAATTGCGCGACCTGCTTGGTCAGCTCGGCACAACCCAGTACCACGCCACCGACATCAAGCTGGATGCGCCGCAAGCGTTCTTCATTCCCAACTCGCAGCTCAAGTCCCTGCGTCGCGAAGTGATCGAAGCGCTGACTGCGGCACGTGTCGCCGCGCATCCGCGTGGCAGCCGCAAGCCCGAGACCACGCCGCCGCCGGTGTACCCGGATTCGCACCTGACCTTCCTCGCCAACGTCTACAACCAGAAGGCGCGCGACTTCTACCACCGTCACGGCGTCAAGCTGATCGACGCGGCGTACGAAGCTCACGAAGAGCCAGGCGAGGTGCCGGTGATGATCACCAAGCACTGCCTGCGTTTCTCCTTCAACCTGTGCCCGAAGCAGGCCAAAGGCGTGACCGGCGTGCGCACCAAGGTCGCGCCGATGCAGTTGATCCACGGCGATGAAGTGCTGACGTTGAAGTTCGATTGCAAGCCGTGCGAGATGCACATCATCGGCAAGATGAAAGGCCACATCCTCAACCTGCCGCAGCCGGGCAGCGTGGTCGGCCACATCAGCCCTGAAGACCTGATGAAAACCATCCCGCGCGCACCGCACTAAGTGGCCGGCGTGCGCGGTGCTTCGGCATCGCGCACGCCTGCTTGGCTCCAAACGCGGTAAATCGCAGGCATAAAAAAACGCCAACTTCTTGCGAAGTTGGCGTTTTTTTCGTAGATGGCAGGGGCGGCTGGATTCGAACCAACGCATGGCAGGATCAAAACCTGCTGCCTTACCGCTTGGCGACGCCCCTGTAGCTCTGTCAGCGGCTCCGTTAGGATCGCTGTGAGAACGGGGCGCAATTTAACAATATTCATTTCATTTGGGAAGCCCGAAATAAATTTTTTTTTGTTTTAAAACAGCCACTTATTATTTTCGCGCGAAAACTCACCGTTTCATCGCCATGTATCACACTGTGTACGCGCCCCGCTGCTACACAACCCAATGCAAAAACGCTCTCTGGCGACACAGAGCAGATACCTCGCCACGCTTCAATGCACCCAGGGTTTCAAGGGTTCATCCAGCCCCTTGGCCACAGGCTCGCAAAGGAGACGTCAGCATGAAACAGGCTCTGCACACCTCTAAAATCACCGCCGCGCTCGGCTTGTCAGTCCTGGCGCTGTCACTGTTCGGCGCCGTCGGCAGCGCTCAGGCGCAAACCACAGAACCCGCCGCCGTCAGCTATTCCGCACCCTCGCCCTTCGGCGCGCTGAAGCACATCAAGGCTGGCTTGCTCGACGTAGCCTACGCCGAAACCGGTCCTGCCGATGGCCCGGTGGTGATCCTGCTGCACGGCTGGCCCTACGACATTCACAGCTACGACGATGTCGCACCACTGCTCGCGGCCAAGGGTTACCGCGTGCTGATGCCGTATGCACGGGGTTATGGCGACACGCAGTTCCTGTCCAAAAACACCCTGCGCAACGGCCAACCGGCGGCGCTGGCCAGCGACGTGATCGACTTCATGGATGCGCTGAAGATCAAGCAAGCAGTGCTGGGCGGCTACGACTGGGGCGCGCGTTCGGCGGACATCGTCGCAGCATTGTGGCCGGAGCGCGTCAAGGCGTTGGTGGCGGTCAGCGGCTACCTGATCGGCAATCAGGCCGCCGGGCAAAACCCGCTGCCGCCGAAAGCCGAATTGCAGTGGTGGTACCAGTTCTACTTCGCCACCGAACGCGGCCGTGCCGGCTATGAAAAGAACACCCACGACTTCGCCAAACTGATCTGGCAGCTGGCTTCGCCGCAGTGGAAGTTCGACGACGCCACTTTCGACCGCAGCGCCCAAGCGTTGCAGAACCCCGATCACGTCGAAATCACCGTGTTCAACTACCGCTGGCGGCTGGGCCTGGTGCAGGGCGAGGCGAAATATGCCGCGCTGGAAGAAAAATTGGCTACTGCGCCTTCGATCAGCGTGCCGACGATTACCCTGGAAGGCGACGCCAATGGTGCGCCACATCCCAAGCCTGAGGACTATGCCAAGCGTTTTACCGGGAAATATCAGTTCCGGTTGATTGAGGGTGGGGTTGGGCACAATTTGCCCCAGGAAAGCCCGGCGGCGTTTGCGCAAGCTGTAATCGATGCTGATCGTCTCTGACAGACCCGCCCTCAATACCCCTCACCCTAGCCCTCTCCCGGAGGGAGAGGGAACTGATTGGGGGATATTCGAGATTTACGCCAACCTGAAAGCGCTGTATTGAATCCAAAGTCGACGTCCATCTTTCAGGTCGATGTACAGCGCAAGATACCTCGGTCGGCTCCCTCTCCCTCTGGGAGAGGGCTGGGGTGAGGGTTTTTGGGGATTGCACCGGTCGATCTATTTAACCAGCCGTTTTTCCTTCGAAGGCCGATAACCAAAGTACGAGCTATAGCACTTGCTGAAATGGCTCGGCGAGACAAAACCACACGCCACCAGCACTTCCACCTGCGACAGCTCGGTATGTTGCAGCAGGCGCCGTGCTTCGGTGATGCGCAGTTCCAAATAGTAGCGCTGCGGCGTGGTGCCCAGTTGCTCCTTGAACAAGCGCTCGAGCTGGCGCCGCGAGCGGCCGGCGTAGACCGCCAATTGTTCCAGCTCCAACGGTTCTTCGAGGTTGGCGTCCATCAGCTTGATCACTTCCCGCAACGGCGCGCTGACGCAGATGTTTTCATCCGGCTTGATCCGCCGGTAGCGCGATTCCTCAAACGCCAGAATGTCCTCGACACCCTCGACCAGCGCTTTGCCGTGCAGGCTTTTGATCCAGTCCAGCGCCATGTGGAAAGCCCCCGATGGGCTCGACGCGGTGAGACGGTCGCGGTCGATCACATAAGGCTCGCTGCTGACGTGCGTAGCCTTGGCAATTTCCGTCAACGCGGGGCGATGTTCCGGGTGAATCGCGCAACGGTAGCCGTCGAGCAACCCGGCGCGCCCGAGAAACCACGAACCGTTCCACAACCCGGCCAGACTGACGCCCCGCTCCGCCGCGAGTTTGAGCAAGTGCACAAACCCATCGCTCGCTCGCAGTTCAGTGCGATAACCGCCGCAGACCACCAGCAGATCCAATTCCTCGAGCGCTGCTGAGTCCAGACGCGCATCGGGGCGGATCACCAGCCCCAGGTCGCTGATGACCTCGCCCTCACCCAGCCCGAAGGTGCGCGAGGTAAACAGCCCCGGGCGCAACAGATTGGTAGTCACCACGGCGTCCAGCGTCTGCGTAAAGGCCGGTAGCGAAAAGTGTTCGAGCAGCAGAAAACCGGTGCGCGTCAACTGCGCGTTATCGCTTTGCTCATTCAGATAGCGGAGGTTTTTCCCCTTCATGCCTCCGCTGAATTGGCGTCGTTCGGTCAAGTTTCAATCCATCGGTCACATTGTTGTGCGCCGATAGTTGGCCGGAACCGGTAAAGAGTCAATCACGTCATCAGGCCACACCTTCAAACAACCCATGGCCGTCGCCCCGGGTATCTCAAACGATCGTATTCAACCCCGCCCCGAGCCGACCTTCGAGGCGCCCAAACAGGACGTAGTGTTGATAGCCACTGGAGAAGGCGCCTGTGGCGATTGCAGTCTTTACGTCGGCATTGAGGCGCAAATATTGCTCCTCATCGAAGTGCTCGGCGCTGACTTCACCTGTACGGCCCAGACGTTCGCTATCGATCGGCTGTTCGAGAATCGTGCGTCGTTGAAAGTCGATGATGCGATTGACCGCATGACTTTCCAGCGGCCCCTTGTTGGGCGAGGCGGAGTAGATGTGCAGACCGTTCTTCGCGCAGCGGTTGCACAAGTCCACGCAGTTCTTTTGCGTGGATTTGCGACTCATCAATTCCTGTACCGGCATGTCCAGATACTTGCCGACGCTGTATTCCGCCTGATTGAAAATCGTGCAGCACAGCACGGTATTGCCATTGCAATCGAGTACCAGCCAATCATCTTTCAGGGTGCACGCCTGTTTGGGGTATTGCTTGACCAGATTGACCAGGTCTGCATACGGTGGCAACGCCAGGCGCTTGAGGGTTTCCCGGTCCGTGTCGGTGACCGAGGCATCGTCTTCGACGATAGCGAAGGTTTTTTCCAGCGGCATCATCACCGAGTAGCCGGTGGAGAAATTGAAACCCAGGCGCTCGCTGAACTCGCGCATCAGCCCCTCTTCTTCGAGGTTATCCAGATAGCGGTGGTAATAGACCTCGATAAGCGTATTCAGGCCGTGACGCTGCTTGAGGTCATGCAGCTTGATCATGTTCTGCTTGACCACTTCGATGTCGCCGCCGACATGCCCTTGGCGGTAGGTATCCTGGTGGAACCCGGACAGGGAGACACGGAAGAACCAGGGATTGGCGAGCATCGCGCTTTCAATGTTCTTGGCCAGGTTAAGGTTGGAGCTGATGCCGCTTTGCAAACCTGCAGCGTTAATGATTTCGACGAACTCACCAATGCGCGGGTGAATCAACGGCTCGGTCCAGTTGTACAAAAAGATCGCCTTGACCCCTTCACGCCGTGCCTTGTCGACAATCTGCGTGAACATATCGAGCTGCATGGCTTTCTTGAAATTGGTATTTTCCGAATTACCCATCGGGCATGACGGGCAGCTCAGATTGCAGGCGCCGACGATATCGATGTACATATTCATTACGCGCATAGCTCCTTGGGTCGAACGTGCGCCTCTCATCACGAGCACGTTCGGGTCGTCGGGTTGGTTGTTTTTCTGACGACCTGCCTTCACGTAAAGCAATAAGCGCACCAGAGCCCTACGCCATTAACGCCACAATCCAGTCGATAAACACCCGCAATTTCAAGCTGACATGCCGGTTCGGCGGATACGCGACGTAAAGCGGCATGCTTTCCAGGCGCCAGCCCTCAAACAACGGCACGAGCTCGCCGCGCGCGACATGCGCATCGGCCATATACGTCGGCAACCACAGCACACCCATGCCCGCCAGTCCCGCCGCCAGATAGGCATTGCCGTCATCCACCGCAAGCACATGCCGACCCTTGATCTGCAGGCGCTCGGTGCCATTGTGCAACGTGTACGGAAGAGGTTTACCAGTGCGAGCCCAAAGAAACGCGACCACCCGATGATGGGAGTCTTCCAGTTCGCGTGGATGATCGGGCGTACCTTCGCGAGCCAGATAAGCCGGCGCGGCAAATACCCCCAAGGGCAGATCGGCGAGCTTGCGCGCCATCAGCGATTGATCGAGCAATTCACCGCCGCGCACCACGCAATCGACGTTCTCATCGATGATGTCGACGATGCGGTCGCTGACGCCCATGTCGATCTGAATGTCCGGGTAGCGCGCATGAAACTCCGGCAAGGCTGGCACCAGAATATGCCGCGCGAACGGGCTCGGCACGTCGATGCGCAAGCGCCCCCGTGGCCGTGCGGCGGCACCGGGAAGGCTGGTTTCGGCGTCGTCCATGTCGGCCAGCAACTTGATCACCCGCTCGTAATACGCCGCACCATCGGCGGTGACGTTGACCTTGCGCGTGGTGCGATTGAGCAGCTTGACCCGCAGCCGCGCCTCCAACTGCTGCACCAGTTGCGTCACCGTGGTCTTGCTCATGTGCAGGGTTTCGGCAGCTTTGGTGAAACTCCCCGCCTCGACCACCCGGACAAAGGCCTGCATCGCATCGAACCGGTCCATCCGCGCCTCTCGATTGTTTGGAATTTGCAAACAGTGAACGCCAAGCTTGCGCGTTTATCCAGCAGCTGCAAATACCTAAAGTCACTCCATCAACCACTGATGGAGTCAGCCCCATGTCCAAGCGCGATGTAGTGTTCCCACCCGCCCGCCACGCCCTGTATGAACGTCACCGTTACTCGCCGGCGATTCGCTCCAACGGTTTCCTGTTTGTCTCCGGACAAGTCGGCAGCCGTGAGGATGGCTCGCCCGAGGCCGATCTGCGCGATCAGGTGCGCACCGCCTTCCACAACCTCAACGCGATCCTCGCTGCGGCCGGTTGCAGCTTCGATGATGCGGTGGATGTCACCGTGTTCATGGTCGATCCGCACTCGACGTTCGAAACGATCTGGACTGTGGTGCCGGAGTTTTGGGGCGAAGCGCCGTTTCCGACCATCACCGCTGTCGGCGTGACCTGGCTGGCGGGTTTCGATTTTGAAATCAAGGTGATTGCCAAACTGCCGGAAGCGGCTTGACCGCAACCGTACACAAACAGACACACCGCGCCGGCACGGAGGCTGGCCAATCTCCTCGCGAATGCGTATAACCTCGCCGTTTCGTCTACCCTGACGTGGCGCGCCGCCCGGTAGCGGCTGCCCTTCGAATGTTGACGCTTACGAAACGGAGAATTCTATGTTCAAGCGTACCCTCGCCCTCACCGCCGGTCTGGCGCTGTCCTTTTCTGCCCTGATGACGCAAGCCGCTGATGTCCTGCGCGTCAGCGCGATTCCCGACGAAGCCCCGACCGAGCTGCTGCGCAAGTTCGAACCGCTGGGTGCCTACCTTGAGCAGCAGTTGGGCATGAAGGTGCAGTTTGTGCCTGTCGCCGACTACCCGGCGGTGGTTGAAGCGCTGGCCACCGATCGCCTCGACATGGCCTGGCTCGGCGGTTTCACTTTTGTGCAGGCTCGTTTGAAGACCGACGCCACTACACCAGTGATCCCGCTGGTGCAGCGCGAACAGGATGCGCAGTTCACCAGCAAATTCATCACCGCCGACCCGAACGTGAAAAGCCTCGCCGACCTGAAGGGCAAGACCTTCGCCTTCGGTTCGGTGTCGTCCACCTCGGGCAGCCTGATGCCGCGTTACTTCATGCTGAAAAACGACGGCATCAAGCCTGAAGGCTATTTCAGCCGCGTCGCCTACTCCGGCGCGCATGACGCCACCGTTGCCTGGGTGCAGGCCGGCAAGGTCGATGCCGGGGTGTTGAATGCCAGCGTCTGGCAGAAACTGGTCGACGCCGGCAAGGTCGACACCAGCAAGGTCAAAGTCTTCGCCACCACGCCGACCTACTTCGATTACAACTGGACCGTGCGCGGCACCCTTGATCCGAAGCTGGCCGCGAAGATCAAGCAAGCCTTCCTCGACCTCGACCCGGCCAATCCTGAGCAGAAGAAGATCCTCGATCTGCAGGCCGCCAGTCGCTTCATCGAGACCAAGCCCGAGAACTACAAGGGCATCGAGGAAGCCGCCCGCGCCGCCGAACTGCTGAAATGACCCTACGCCTCACCCAGGGCAGCCTGCGCCATGCCAATGGCGTCGATGCCCTTCGTAACATCGACGTGCAGATTGGCGCTGGCGAACAGGTCGCAATCATCGGCCCGTCCGGCGCTGGCAAGTCGAGCCTGCTCAATCTGCTGGCCACCGCGCTCAAGCCCAGCAGTGGCGACATCGAAGTGCTTGGCGAACGCGCCTGGCACTTGTCGGCGCACCAGCGGCAGCGCCTGCGTGCGCGCATCGGCCTGGTGCATCAGGCGCCGCCGATTCCGCCGCGTCAGCGGGTCATTACGGCGGTGCTGGCCGGCAAGCTCGGTCAGTGGAGTCTGGGCAAAAGTCTGCTGAACCTGCTGCATCCGCTGGATGTGGCGGGCGCTCGCGCGGCGTTGGCGCGGCTGGATCTGGGCGACAAACTCTTCGCCCATTGCCAGCAGTTGTCCGGCGGGCAGTTGCAGCGCGTCGGCATTGCGCGGGTGCTGTATCAGGCGCCGGAAATATTGCTCACCGACGAACCTGTCTCGGCCATGGACCCGGTGCTTGCCGGCCATACGCTGTCGATCCTTTCGCGCCATGCCCGCGAGCACAACGTCACGCTGGTGGCGAGCCTGCACGCGGTGGATCTGGCGCTGGAACACTTTCCACGGATCATCGGTTTGCGCGACGGGCAGATTCTTTTTGATTGCCCATCCGATCAAGTTAGCCGCGACAAGCTCGATGCGCTGTACGCCAATGAACAACTGCAATCGCCAGCGCCGGCGGTCGCGCCTTTGATTGTGCAGATTCCGCGATGCTGAAAGCCGATTCACGGGACCCGGCGGCGTGGCCGCGATTGTTGCTGACGCTGCTGGCGCTGGCCCTGCTGTGGCCGGGCATTCAGCTCAGCGAGCTGGACCTGGGCGTGCTGTTTCAGGCCGATAGCCAGAACGAAATGGGCCGTTTCGTTTCGGCATTCTGGCCACCCGCGCATGATCAAGCGTTCCTGCAACTGCTGCTCAAAGCCACCCTGCAAACCCTGGCGATTGCCACGGCGGGCATGGCCTTGGCGTTGCTGCTGGCGGTGCCGGCGAGCCTGATCGCCAGTCGCGCGTTGTCGCTCTCGGCGGCGTCACGGGGCGGCGTGCCGAGCCTGCCCGGGCGCTTGCTGCGCTGGCCGGTACGCGGCTTGCTGATCTTTTTGCGCAGCGTGCCGGAGATCGTCTGGGCGCTGTTGTTCGTGCGCGCGGTCGGCCTCGGCCCGGCGGCTGGCGTGTTGGCCATCGCCATCACCTACAGCGGCATGCTCGGCAAGGTCTACGCAGAAATTTTCGAATCCACCGACCAACGCCCGGCGCACGCATTGTTGCAGGCCGGCAGCGGTCGACTGGCGGCGTTTGCCTACGGCACGCTGCCGAATGTCGCCGCCGAACTGCTCTCGTACACGGTGTATCGCTGGGAGTGCGCGATCCGTGCCTCAGTGGTGATGGGCTTTGTCGGTGCCGGTGGGCTGGGGCAACAGATCGACCTGTCGATCCGCATGTTCGCCGGCGGTGAAGTCGCCAGCATGTTGCTGACGTTCCTGCTGCTGGTGCTGTGCGCCGATCAACTCAGCCGCTTGCTGCGCTGGAGGCTGGCATGAGGCGCCTGATCAACCTGCTGCTGCTCGCCGCCATTGCGGTCGCGGTGGTCGCCTCTTTTGCCTATCTGGAACTGGATCTCGCCGAACTCGGCAGCGCCAACAGCCTCAAGCAGATGGGCAGTTATGTGCAGCGTTTTCTAAGTCCCGACTTGAGCGCCGGTTACCTGAAAGCCATTGCCCACGGTTCGCTGGAAACTCTCGCTATGTCAGCCCTCGGCACCCTGCTTGCGGCACTGTTCGGCATCGTTCTCGCGCTGCCCGCTGCCGGGCGTTTCGGCTGGCCGCTGCAAAGTGCAGCGCGCCTGCTGCTCAACGGCTTGCGGGCGATTCCAGAGCTGGTTTGGGCCGCGCTGATGGTGCTTGCCGCCGGTCTCGGACCGAACGCCGGCACCCTCGCCCTTGCCCTGCACACCACTGGGGTGCTCGGTCGGCTATTTGCCGAAGCATTGGAAAACACTCCGCCACAACCGGCCGAGGCGATCCGTTTGCAGGGCGGCAATCCGATCCTCGCTTTCTGCTACGGCACCCTGCCTAACCTCGCCCCGCAACTGCTCGCCTACTGCCTGTATCGCTGGGAAAACAACATCCGCATGGCCAGCGTGCTGGGCTTTGTCGGTGCTGGCGGCCTGGGCCAGATGCTGTATGTCAGCTTGAGTCTGTTCCAGGAAGCCCAGGCCAGTACGGTGATTCTGGCGATGCTGTTGCTGGTGTTTCTGGTCGATTGGTTGAGCGCCTGGAGCCGGCAGCGTTGGGTCAACGCGTAGGCCAAGTGGATATTCGCCAAAAGCTGATTATGCTTCAGGAAACCTTGCAGCCCTGCGAGGCGGTCAGACTGTGCAAGCTTCACGCTAGAGCAACGGCGGCAGATGCCAACGGGCCAGAGTGCGACAGGCAGTAACGGGGGACTCCGGCCTACAACAATAAGCACGACGGAGAACACCCATGGCCACAATCGACACAGCATCCACCGGCACACCGCCCCGCAGCGGCGGTATCACGAAGGAGGAGCGCAAGGTCATCTTCGCTTCCTCGCTGGGCACGGTTTTCGAGTGGTACGACTTTTACCTCTACGGCTCGCTGGCGGCGATCATCGCCAAACACTTCTTCGCCGGCGTCAACGAAACCACCGCATTCATCTTTGCCCTGCTGGCCTTCGCCGCCGGGTTTGCGGTGCGGCCGTTCGGCGCCATCGTCTTCGGGCGTCTGGGTGACATGATCGGGCGCAAGCACACGTTTCTGATCACCATTGTGATCATGGGCGTGTCCACCGCAATCGTCGGTCTCCTGCCCGGCTACGCCACCATCGGCGTCGCTGCCCCGGTGATTCTGATCACCCTACGCTTGCTGCAAGGCCTGGCGCTGGGTGGTGAATACGGCGGCGCGGCGACCTACGTCGCCGAGCACGCGCCACGCAACCGCCGTGGCTTTTTCACTTCGTGGATTCAAACCACCGCCACCCTCGGTCTGTTCATGTCGCTGCTGGTGATTCTCGCCTGTCGCACCGCGCTGGGTAACGAGGCGTTCGAGGCTTGGGGCTGGCGGATTCCGTTTCTGCTGTCGATCATTCTGCTGGCCGTGTCGGTGTACATCCGCCTGCAACTGAGCGAGTCGCCGGTGTTCCAGAAAATGAAGGACGAAGGCAAGGCCTCGAAAGCACCGCTGACTGAATCCTTTGCGCGCTGGGACAATCTCAAAGTGGTGATCATGTCGCTGCTGGGCGGCACCGCCGGGCAAGCAGTGGTCTGGTACACCGGGCAGTTCTATGCGCTGTTCTTCCTGTTGCAAACATTGAAGATCGACGCGCAGACCGCCAACCTGCTGATCGCCGGATCGCTACTGATCGGCACACCGTTCTTCGTGATTTTCGGCAGCCTGTCCGATCGCATCGGGCGCAAACCGATCATCATGGCCGGGTGCATTCTGGCTGCTTTGACCTACTTTCCGATCTTTACTGCGCTGACCCAGTACGGCAACCCGGACGTGTTCGTCGCTCAGGAAAAAAATCCGGTCAAAGTGATCGCCAATCCTGATCAGTGTTCGTTCCAGTTCGATCCGGTGGGCAAGGCCAGATTCACCAGCTCCTGTGACTTGGCGAAAACCTTGCTGGCGAAACGCGCGATCCCGTACGAGAACGTCGCTGCCGAACCGAACACGGTCGCGCAGGTGCGCATAGGTGATCGCGTTGTCGAGAGCTTCGAAGGCAGCGCCCTCACCGCCGCCGACTTCAAGGCCCGCAACGACGCCTTCACCGCCAACCTCGGCGCGGCGTTGAAAGACGCCGGTTACCCGGAAAAAGCCGACCCGGCGAAAATCAATTACCCGATGATGCTGCTCCTGCTCACCGTGCTGGTGATCTACGTGACCATGGTTTATGGCCCGATCGCCGCGTGGCTGGTCGAACTGTTCCCGACGCGCATCCGCTACACCTCGATGTCGCTGCCCTACCACATCGGCAACGGCTGGTTCGGCGGCTTCCTGCCGACCGTGGCGTTCGCCATGGTCGCCGCCACCGGTGACATCTACTACGGGCTGTGGTACCCGATCGTCATTGCAGTGGCGACGGCAATACTCGGCACGTTCTTCCTGCCGGAAACCAAGGATCGCGACATTCTCAAGGACTGAAAAAAGCCACAGTGCCCTCTCCTGCCGGAGAGGGCCTCGCAGCTGAAAAATTTCGAACGTCTGCCGCCGCGCTGTCTCCAATGTGTACACCCACAGGAGGCCAGCGCCATGAACCCCAACGACGACAAAACTCCCAACGCCCCACCCACCGATGCCAGCGGCAAACCGGTGAACGTGGTCGAGCGCGATCTGCAGGACCGCGACGGCAAAACCGAAGGCGTGGACAAAGTCATCACGCCGTCTTCCACTCGGGTCAAAGAGCAGGAAGCTGAAGAGCTACAGCGCAAAGTCGATGAGATCGAGCGTAAGGTTGCAGACGGTAACTGAGTGCAGCGTGGCTGTGGCCGCAGCTTTGAGCGGCGGCTGTCAGCCCGATGACCAAAAGCTGATTTCCTACAGAATTGAACTACACAGCTGATCGACTTCACGTGCATCACAAGCGAAGCGTCTGACAGATTTGCATCGTCTGTTTGCGGATGATGTCTCCCTCGTCCCGCCAGTGACGACAACGAGCCCACATCCCCTTAGACTGCTTCACATTGATCATGGAGGTCATGATGAGCGCTGAACTTTCACTTATCGTTTCAGACTTCGAAACCGAAGAAGAGGCTGCGGATTACGATCTTTGGTATCGCGCCAAGGTACAAGCCGCACTTGATGATCCACGTCCGCCTATCCCCCACGATGAGGCAATGGTGCTGCTGGGTCAGATGCTGGAAGAGAGACGCAAGAATCGACGCGCTGCCGGTTAGCTGGAGTAAACCGGCTCTTGGAGACCTGGCTGACATCATCGAATACGTAGAACAACGCAACACTGTCGCTTCAGTTGCACTGCACCAAAAGCTCAGCGCCGCAGCGCGAAGGCTTTCCTGGATACCGCATGGTTTCCGCTCCGGCCGAATACCGGGCACTCGCGAAATGGTCATCAACTCGAATTATTTACTGGTCTATCAGGTGACAGACCACATCAAAATTCTGACCGTGCTGCACGCCCGAAAAAAATATCCATAACCATTCATAAAAAAAGGCGGCCAACCGGCCGCCCAAACGTACTGCACGAGAGTCTTTTACAACGTCAGCTGCCCACGCTCCTCTTCGGTCAGCTGCTGCTTCGCCTGTTCATCCAATGCCCCGGCGCCGAGCACCTGCACCGGGCTGTCCGGGTTGTAACCGGTCGCTGGCGCGCGACTGGCACCATCGCGCGACGGTGCCAGTTGCTCGTTGCCGAAGCTGAGTACCTGCACAGTGAACACCGAAGCCTGGTTCTGCCGCGCCGCTGCCTGTTGCTGCCGGGCGACGTCTTCCGCCGCTTGCGTAGCGGAGGATGCCGCCGAACTGGCCGAGGTGATTGCGCCGGTATTCACCGCGGACACCACCGGCACGCCGGTCGCTTTGCCCTGCACCGAAATGTTCGCGGCGTTGACCACCGTCAGCGCGGCGATGTTAACGTTGCCCGACACGCGAATCCCCGCCTCGCCGGCATCGATGGTGCCCAGTGGCGCAATGAGGTCGATGTTGCCCGGCGCCACTTCGGCGATCGGGTTGAGCGTGGCGATACCGGCACCGGTACTCGGCACCGACGGCGACAGCGTGACGTTGCCCCAGTTGTCGTAGACACGTTTTGGCGGCGTGTAGACCACGGTGGTTTTCGAGCCGCGACCGGCGTTGATATCGCCCTCGGCGGACCAGCCGAGAATCGAGCCGCCGAAGGTGGTCATGATCCGGCTCTGGCCGAGCAGAATGCTGCCTTGCGAGTACAACTGAATGTCGCCCGAACCTTGGGTGATGATCCCCGCCGTCGACGGCGGCGCCGCGCCTTCAATACCGAACACCTGACCACCGCCCGGCGTGAGCATCTGGATATCGCCGCCAAACAGCGTCTTGACCCCGGCGCCACCGTACATCGTGATATCGCCGTCGTAACGGATCGGATTGCCGGCGACATCAGTGGTCGGGAACAGCGCCGCAATGGCGTTGCGACCGCGCAGGTAACTGCCAGTGCGCGGACCACTGGCATCGGTGTATTCCAGGCCGCCGGCGCGCAATTCGGCGAAGTACACCTGGCGGGCGAAGATCGCCTGTTCGGTACTCGGCAGTGCGGCGAAGAACGCTTGCGCCTGTTCGTCGCCACCCTTGAAGCCATAACCCAGGCTCAGCCAGCTCTGCAGTTCTTCGACGAAGGTCTTGACCACTTTGCCCGGTTGCGCGCTCAGAGCCACCGCTGAATCCGCTACGTTTTGCGGGTTCAGATAACGCGCAATGAACCGTGAGTAATCCGGCCCCTGCGCGCCCGCACTCGCTTGCATCACGATGCTCGCACCGGGGCGCTGATCGCCTGCCACGACAGGACCGAGGCTGGTGATGCTGGCGCGATCTTCCATCAGGATATTGCGCCCGGCATTGACGTCCAGAACACCCGGGCCGGCAATGTCGAAGCTGCTGTAGAGAATGTCTCGCCCGGCCGAAATCCGCGAAATGTCGCGCGCATCGTTATGCACGAACAGATTGCCGGTAGACGCGATCTGTTCGTTATTGCGACCCATGCCCCCAACGGGCGCAAACGTGGGTTGCCCCAAATTGGTACCGGACGCCACGATGTCACGCCCCGCCACCATCCACACCGGGCCTGCCGATTCATACCAGGTGCGCTTCGTGGTCGCGAACGCCAGCGTTTCGCCCGTGCGAATTCCTACCAGGTCACCGGTCAGTGCATAGAAGCGCGCCGGCCCCTGAACCCTGCTCAACCCCGAGTAGCTATCGGGACCAAAGGCAAACAGTGGATAGCGCGAATTGGTTTGCGCCAGCACACCATCGCTGCCGGCGTTGGTCGTAATCGGCCGAGCGGACTGGTTGTTGCCGTAGCCATTGAACGCGGGTGCAAACGGTGTGGCGAGCGCCGCCGGGCTGGCCCCTGACTGGTTGATGGCGTAGCCGCCGGCATAGATCGAATCCCCAGCGATCAGTTCAAGCTGCCCCGCGCTGGAAGGTGCCAACAGCAATGACCAGGCCAGAGCCGGCGCCGGGTTGCCTATGCCGTAGGCCGCTGATGGTCCCGCATAAATCGAGCCCTGGCCGGCCACGGCACGCAATATCGAAGGAAAGACGAAGCGGTCATCGGTCGGTGACCCGTTAAGCCCGGCGACGGGGTCCTGCCCGGTGGTTTCCATCAACTGGGTGCTGGGCGTCAGGTTGCCGCCGGCCGAGAACAAATCGATGGCCGTGTGATCGGTCCACAGCGAGAAACCACTCAAACCGCCACCGGCATGGTAAACGCCATCCGCCGTGGTAAACGGTGTGGAGTTCTGCAACCGCACGCGGCCCGGATCGGCGGCGCCACCCAACACCAGATCGCCGCGGGTGTTGAGGCGCATGCCGGAGTCACCGGGAATCAGCACCAGCCCGCCACTGGCATTACTGGCCGTCGAGTTGAACGGGTCGAAGGCGCGCGTTTCCCGTGGGTCATGAAACAGCGCCGAGGCGCCGTACTGCAGATTGATACCGCCCAACGCGGCGCCCGTCAGTTGCGCCGCACCGCGCAGGTTGATGAGCGCGCCCTGCAAGTCGTGCGTCGGCGTGCCGGTACCCGCCAGGCCGGCACGTGCCTGCAGAGACGGATTAAGGACACCGCCCAGACGAATATCAAGGTCTCCGCCACCGGTCAGTTGCAAGTTCCCGTCACTGTCCACGCGGCCCGTACTGCCGACAGCCACGATCAACCCCTGACTGCGAGGGTACGACGCATACCTGTCGTCGCCCATGGCCTTGAGCATGCCAGCATCCCCACCGGCGCTCAGACTGATGTTGCCGCCGCCCAGCGTACCGAACCCGGTAAAGCCCACCAGATAAGGTCTGGTTTCCTCGCCCAGCGCTGGCAATGGCTGCGCAGCGTAGCTGCCGAAATTGATCCACCAGGCAGTCGGTACATCGTTGTTGCCGGTACCTTGGCACCAGAGCCAATTGCCCACCGCCACACTCGGCACCTGCTCCCGCGTACCGTCGCCCGTGGCGACCGAGCGACGGCCAAGCACGTCACCCGACACAGACCCGCCGGCATTGATCGTCAGGTTACCGCCCATCTGCGGATACCAGGCCTGATAGAGGCTGGCACTGCCGCCATCGACCCATTTTTCGTAATCGCTGCCAGCGCTGCCCAATGCCGAGCCATCAGCCGACAGCCTTCCGCGGGGCTGGTTATAACGCGCGTCGACGTCTGCCGATTGGGTGCCGGCGGTGTAGACGCCGAAAGGTGAGGCCATGCTCAGGTTACCGGCCGCCATCAAATCCAGGTCGCCGGTGCCAGTACGCAAAACGCTGAACATCTGCGTGTGGGCCTGGGCGCTCTTGCTCGGATTGTTTTCAATGCACAGTGCCGGGTCGATGGAGCACCAGAACAATTCGTCATCGTTCATCGGTGTGTAATCCGGCATGCCCATCCAGTTGCCAGGCGCCCACACACTGCGCGCCATGGGCGCGCAAGAACCGGGAGCGATATCACAGAGCACAAGGTATTCCTCGGGAACCGGTTCGTACGGTGTAAAGCCATACTCGTTATCCACCGCCCAGACCAGTTTGCCGGCCACCTCGATCATGCTCACACCATAGTGAGTGTCGGCCATCTGCAAGTTGCCAACGCTGGCCTGAGGTTTCACGCTACGGCTGTCGGCCGCGGTCAGATCGGCCCCTGCCACCATGCGCATCGACCACGACGCACTGCCCGCCGGCAGCATGCTGGCGATCGCCCAGTTTCGACCTTGCTGGTTTCCATTGGCAGGACGCAGGTCGAGGAATACCGTGCCATCGGCGAGCTTCACGTTGGTCATGGAGGGGATCAGCGAACCCCGCAACAGCGCCAACGTTCCGTTCAACACCACACCCACCGTTTTATTGTCGGCATCAACCGCACCCGGCAGCGGCACGCCTTTGGGCCAGAGCAGGGCCTGCAGTGCGGTGGCGTTGTTCAAGCGGATACCTGCACCCAAACGACTGCCGGCCGGCAGGGTCACAGCGTTGTCGAGCAACGTACCGGCGGCATACATCAGGTTACCCGCCGCGTCATGCACATCGCCGGCCAGCACCGTTCCACCCTGTAACACGTAAGGTGCGGCCAAAGTGCTCTGAACCGGCAACACCGTGCCCGCGGCCAGTGTGGCGGCTTGAATCGGCAGGTCGTAATTCAAGGTGGCGCCAACCGGAAAGAGCGTCCCTTCGGCAAGGCTGACACCACTGCCCGGTACGATCAGGTCACCGCCGAAAGGCTGTATCCCCGGCAACAGTTTCCAGCCAGCGTCGTCCACGGTTTCCGGCGGCGGTGCGAAACCGTCGTTGATGCTGCCGTAGATATCGAGGTTGCCACCGGCACGGATCACCAGGCTGCCCGCTTCCCCGCTGCCATACACCGAGGTCCGGCGAGTGTGCGGGTTGAGGCTGGCGTAACGGTAGCCGGACAAGTCGAGATCGCCCTGCACCACCAGATCGCCGTCAGCGGTTTTGCTGACGATTTCCACCCCCGGGCGCAGATGAAACGCATCGGCATAGGTCGCATTGTTGAGGCCGGCCAGTTTGCGTTGTAGCAGATCACTGTTACCCAGCGCCGCATCGATAAAGCCGCTGCTGTCTGAGTGAATGCGATCCAGGTAGGCTTGATCGATCACTTGATACGGGCGACCGCTGGCCGCCGGATCGGTGCCATCGGCAGCATCACTGTAACTTCGCACGGCATTCAGCCCGATGGAGCGCGCACCTTGAATACTCAACGTACCGCTGGCATCCACCGCAATGTCACCGCCGCCCAGGCGCGGTGCATTCAGCTCCAGCGTCCCACGCAATACGTCATCGCGTTGTCCCGCCTGGTTTCCAGGCACTGCATCGGTGCCGTGACGCAGATCAATCCGTGCACCAGCGGCCAGCGTCAGCACGCCGTCACCTGAATTGAGTTCAACCATGGCGCGATTCGGTGCGTCGATGATTTTGCCGTAGCTGTCGACGCGCAGTACGCGGCCATGGGCATCGAGCAGCGCGTTGCCCGTCAGGTTCAAACCGTTTTTGCCGGCAAGGCGAATGCTGCCGACCCGTTCACCACTGGCATCGATCACCCCGTCCACGGTCAGGTTGCCGTTGTCCACCGAGACATTGACTTCGCCCGCTTTGAGTTCGTTACCGATACGCAGATTGCCCTGCTTGAACTGGAAGCTTCGACTGCCCACTACCCCGCCGGCATTCAAGCGCAGGTTAAGGCTGGCAAAGGCCTGGCTCAAATCACCCGCCAGGCGCTGGGCGCGAATGTCCACGCCACCGGCCTTGTACGGCACCCACGTACCGCCCGCGTCGTAATAGCCACTGCTGCTGCCGACAATCTGCCCTTGCAGATCAACCTGTCCAGCGTCAGTGGCCAGGGCCACAACGCTCAATTGGCCGGCCTGATTGTTGACGGCGGACAGATCGATTCGCGAGCCCGCCAACTGACGAATATTGCCGTTGTTGCTCTGCAACGACACGTCGCCGCCCCAGCTGTATTTCTGCACATCATTGAACGGCAGAACCCGGCCCGCCATGTCCACCTGCGCGCCGCTGCCAAGCAGCAGATCATCCTCGGCATTGACCAGCAGCTTGCCGCTGGCGAGGACGATGCGACTGTCGAGCACAACACTGCGTGCCGTCAGGCTCAGTTGCGCACCGAGGGCATCCGCGGCAGCCGTTGTGGCGCTACCACTCAGAGTCAGGTTGTTGCCCGCCTTGAGTTCACTGACCGAGGCGGCCTCGCCGGTCAGCAATGGCGTGCGCAGATTGAGATTGCCGCCGCTGTAGCTGAACCCCTTGACCGCGTCATAAGCTCCTTGGGATTCGTACACCGCCAGACTGCCCTTGTGGTTGGCGGTGATGCGCTCGCTGGCGTTGAAGTTGACGTTGGCAAACCCCAGGGCCAGTCGGTTATTGCGATCCAGGCCATTGGGCTGCGGGTTCGGGCCATAACCCAATTCGATCCGCTGCGCCTGAATATCCAGCGTGCCGTGCCCGTTGCCGGCGCCGTCGTTGACCACCGTACCCGGGGCCTGAGTCGCCCCGTTCCAGATCAGATTGCGGGTGCGGATCGTCGCGACATCGGTGGCAGCGCCCGAGCCGTAGATAGCCGGGCTACCCAACACCAGATTCTGCAAACGGCTCTGGCCGGTCTGCGGATCAATGGTGTCGAGGGTCACGCTGCCGAAAAAGTTGAACGCATCGCGGGCCACCAGACTCAGGGTTTCCAGGGCGGGGGCGCCAGATTGCGTGTCGCCCTGCAACAGGCGATCCAGCACGTTCTGGTTAAGCGTCAGGCCCGCGGGTGTGCGGCCGCTGGCTGCGGCCAGTGCTTGCGGACTGCCGGCATTGACCACACCGACTGAAAGCCCGAGTTGGCGAGTGCCAAAGCGCACGCTTTCGCCCAGTTCGAAGTTTTTGTCAGTGGCGGCGATGATGCTGCCGTTGGAGTACAGCAACGCCGCAGCGGTGCAATCGGCCGTCGGACAGTTGCCGATACGAATGCTCCCGCCCCCGCCATCGGAGGGCGCAAGCACCGGCGTCCAGCCGTTGGACACCACCAGCAGGCTGGAGCGCCCCGGTTCGTAGACGAAACCGGCTGCGGCATCATACGGAACGTTACCTCGCCCCAAGGTAATGACCCCCGCTCCCGCATCGATGGTGATGCCGCCATTGGCGCTGTTACTGCTCAACACAACCTCTGGCGCCGATAGGATCGCGCCTTCGCGCAGACGAATCGCCGAGGTATTGCCGATCACCTTGATCGAGCCGCCCTCCGAACCGTAATACACGGTTGGGGTGCCACCGATGGTCAAACGTCCGGCATTCAAGCGGTTGAGGGTGTCGGCGTACAGCGATACACCGTCGAACCCTGGCGTTCGCGTATGCCCGGCACCGAGAATTTCAAACTCTGCGCCGGTATAACCGCCCTGAACGACCGCCGTACCAATAACCCCGCCGCTGGCAGGTTTGAACAGCACCTGCCCGTTGAAATCCAGGGCTGAGTCGTGCTCGCCGCCACTGACCATGCGCAGGTGCAGCGTGTTGCCGTCCAGCGGCGTGCGGGCGCGCGGCAGACCGCGGCGGGCAGCATCGTTGAGCACAAATTGGCTGA
The DNA here is from genome assembly GCF_041956865.1 of Pseudomonas sp. LW8. NCBI lineage: Bacteria > Pseudomonadati > Pseudomonadota > Gammaproteobacteria > Pseudomonadales > Pseudomonadaceae > Pseudomonas > Pseudomonas sp. LW8. Next base: position 3,143,829 of record NZ_CP168138.1, read on the forward strand.
ACCCGGTTTCGTTGTACTGTGAATAGCGCCGCAGCACATCGGCAGACGTCACGATGACCTGGCTGGGCAAACTGTCGCGGATACCGGTGTTGGCAATCGACAGCTGTCCGGCCGTGGTCCACGAGCCATTGCGCAACTTCAACGCACTGTCCATCGGCCCCGCAATCGCTTGACCATTGATTTCGACCCGGAAGGCGCCCGGTAACAAGGCAAAGGTCGATGGCAACAAGGTGTAGGTGCCGGGTGCCAGTCCGGCAACGCCGGTCCCGAGGGTGATCTGCTGGCCGATACGCGGATCGACCGCGCCGGCCTCGGCCAGCATCGGCGCATAGCGGCTCTGGTCACCGGCCACGATTGCATACACGGGGTTATTGGCCAGCCCCGGCAAACTGAAGGTGCCATCGGTGGCATTGCGTACCAGCGGATTGAAACGCGCATCGGTGGAGCCACCTCGTCCGGAGACAAAACCGGCACCGCGCAAATCGCCGCCGCCCGAAAGGTCGATCACCGCCCCGGCCTGCACATTGGTGTATTGCGCATCAAGGATGACCCCGGAGGTCGCTCCGGCAATGCCATTCAACATCACCGACTTACCGTTGTACCGATAGTCGATACCGTCGGTGGTTCCTCCATAGGGCATGACCAGTCCGGCGGCGCTGACTGAAGTCACGCTGCCCGGCAGAAGGTGAAGTTCACGGGTTTTGACAATGACGTCATCACCCAGGGATATCAGCCCCAAAGGCGCACGAATGACGCCGCCCTGCTCGATCTGTCCCGCACTGAGTGTCAGGCTGCCGAACACCGAGTAAGGCAAAGCGGTCGGCGCCGCCCCGTGATTGCCGATACGCAACGTATGCTCCGGCACCGATCCGGCCATACTTTGATAGCCCACTCGCACCTCAGCCGAGACGCCACTGGCCGGGTAGATCTGCGCAGCCCGCATGTGCATGTCACCCGCAGTCCACAGACGGCTGCGCTGCTGTTCATCGGTTGGCGCGAGGAAGCGCAAGTCGCCCTGGCTGTCGAGCGTGACCAGACCAAAGCCACGGCGGCTGACCGCCAGCGCCGGTGCGGCCGATTGCACAAGAGTCCCTTCGGTGCCGAATGAAAGCGAGTTGCCCACGTCCAGCAGGTTCGCGCTGGCGGTGAATTGCGCGCCGGACAACTGCGCTGTCGGATTGCTCATCACCCGCGGACGCACTTTGACTTCCGAGCTCAAATAGGTGCCCAGCCCTGACAGGCGCAGGTAAGGTGCGCTGAGGTTGACCCGGGCGCTGTCACTCGCCGACTCGGCCAATGAAAGAGAACCGGCGAACAGGCTCAGGCCCTGCCCCATATGCAGGTCGACATCGCCGTCGAACGTCATCAGACCGTTGCTCAGCAGACTCACGCTGCCGAAGCCACCGCTCATCAGTTGATCGGCACTCAAGCGTGCACGCCCGTAGCGTAAAAGTGGCGAAGCCACACCCGCTAGCAGCGGCTGCGGCAGTGCCGGCGCGGGCCCTTGGCCAATGATCATTTCACGTGGCACGCGCACCGCATTGCTCAAGTTCGCGGGACCGTACGCCGGTGTATCCAGAGCGATCTCCAGACGCCCGCCCGCCGCACCTGCACCGCCAGCACTGGCCTGCAGACTGCCCTCGATGAACAGACCATTGTAGGAACTCAGGGTGATCCGTCCGCCATCGGTGGCCACACGAGCGGGGCCTTGCCCACCGCTATCGAGCACGGCTTGCGCACCGGACGCTTCCAGTCGCGCACCTTGGCGGACGATGACGTAAGCATCGGCAGCGGTCGCCGTGATTTTCTTCACATCGATCTCGCCACCGACAATGATCGAGCCACCCTTGCCGACCTGGCCGTAGACGCGGCCCAGCGCATCGACGGCGGTCGCTGCCCGACCGGCGACATCGATCAAGGCATGTTCACCGATCCAGATCGAACGGTTGTGCGGGGTCGGATCGGCCTCTTGCAAGGACGTCGCCACATCAATCGCGCCGAACTGCTGTTGACGGATATCGACAATACCGCCCCAGGCGTTGAGTTCACCATCAAGCGTGATCTGGCCTGCCCCGCGCAAACCGATGCGCTGGCCGGGATCGACACTGATCCGTGAGCCTTCGCCAATCGACAACGGACTGCTGGCGGGATCTATCAAGCCAGCAAGCGTCGCGCCGGCCTGCAATGCGACAGAAGCGCCGGCCCTTTGCGTCAAGACGCCCTTGAGCGGGTCTTCCTGAAATAGCGCAGGCGTCCATAGCTCCAGCGCAGCGCGCGGCGACATACCGGAGACAATGGTCGAGGCGGATTCGCCAAATCGATAGACCGGCATCTGCACATCGATCGCGCTTTGCGCGGCGACCTCCAGCCCCTTCAGACCGATGATGTTGTAGGCGCTGAACCCCGTGCGGAACAGCTCCGGCGTCAGGCGCAGGGTCTGTTCTTCGGCCACTTCGCCGGAAGCGCCGATCCGCACCTTGCTGGCCTGCACGGTCAAGGTGCCGCCGCCGTTCACGCCATAGCCCTGCACCTCGCCATCGAGCACCATGCGCGACAGGCCCGGCGCACTGTTGGCGCTGGATTCAAGCGTCACGTCGCCACCCTTGCCGCCACGCGTCTTGCCGTTGGCCAATACCGCACCGCCCGACGAAACATCGACCAGACTGCCACTGGCCAGCAGAATATCGCCGGTACTGCGGATCGACACCGTCCCGCCATTGAGGTACGCCAGGCCGCCCGCGTCGTCCGGGTTACTCGACAGGTTGCTCCACAGACCGCGTGTCTGCAGCTGCACACCCTGCGCAACCGTCACTCGCGCTTGCTTGCCTGCTGAAACCTGGAGAATGGTGTCATCACGCCGATCGGTGGCGAGCTGGTTCAAAACGTTGCCCAATTGCAGGCTGCCGCCTTGCGCAATCAGATCGGCATTGACCTGCACGTCAGGGCTGAACAGGGTGATGTTGCCACCGTGATCCACGGTCACATCTTCATTGACTTCAATCGTGTTTTTTGCCGAGATCTTCAGCGCGCCCAGCGCGAAACCATTGAGCAGCCCGGCATCGAGGAACAGTTTGCCTGCGCGTTCTGCCGCGACCGCGTCGGTCAGCCCTGCGTTCGCTACGCTGGCATGCGCGCCCCCCACTTGCACCTGATCGAGCAACGGGTCGAGTTGATAGAGCAGGCCTGCACTGGCAGCGACATAAGCAGCATCGTAACTGCCAACCACCAACTGCCCTCGCCGCGCCCGGGCGGTCTGGGTCTGGGCATAGCCGTCCAGACCTGCCCGCGGTGCCTGGATTTGCCGTTCGCCCTGAAACACCTCACCCAACAGCTGGCCTTCCAGCACGGCGTTGCCCGTGGCGATCACCAACTGGCCGGCATCCCGGCCAACGGTGTACCCCGCCTCCTGGCGACGCGTCGGCGCGATCAGCGGGCTATAGAAATAATCCGTCTGGCCCCAGCGCTCGCTGTGACTTTCGTAACCTTTGTAAAGACCGTTGTAGAGAATATCGCCCGGCGCACGCGACACTTCGTATAACCGCCCGTCCGCACCGCGCAGCCAGCTCTGGCGAATCTCGCCGCCCTGCACATCAAGCGTGCCGCCGGACACATTGATCAGCGAACCTTTTTCGCTGATCACGTCCTTTCCGGAAAACCGCACCTCACCGCCCTGCGCCATCCATTCACCAACGCCATGGCCCTGAGTGCCGAGGTATCCGCCGACCTCCAACAACCCACCGGCGGTGTACCAGCGGTCGGTGGCGTAACCGTTGGTGCCCGCCGGCACGAATACCAGCTCACGGACATCGACCCAGATGTCGTTACTGTTGAGCGCGCCGTTCTCGCGATTGACCGGCGCATCACGCTGCTCGTTGCCCTGGACGTTGATCTTGATGTTGTTGTTTGCCATCGCCACTTTGACGCCGAGGGCGCCGGACACGTCGATCACCGCCCCCTCGCGCAATAGACTGCGTTGTCCGGCGGCAACTGCCACCTGCCCACCGGTGGCAAGGGTGATCGAGCCGCTTTTGAATTCGACGGTGCCGCCGCTGCCGACGTCGATGCGTGACTGATCGCTGCGGATCCGGTTGTTGGCATTGACGCCGGTCAGCGCGGCCTCGCGCTGGCTGTCCAGGGCCGTGAGATCACTGCTGTCGAGCAGAATCGCACTGACACCATGTTCGCCCAGGGTCACAAGGCCTTGGGCATCGCTGGCCGGATTGAGCAGATGCACGGTGCCGCGCGTCGCCACCGAAGTGCTCGCCAGCAGCACACCGTTTTGCACAACGTCGCGGCCGGTCAGGGTGATGTCGCCGGTGGATGCCTGGATCAGGCCGGTGTTGCTGACCTTGCCCGAGCTGTCAGCCTTGAAACCGGGAATGACTTCACTGCCGAAGGTGGTTGAATAACCATTACCGTCGGTGCCCGAGCCCTTGCGGATATAGAAACGGTCCCCCGCACCCAGCACCGTCTGACCTTTGGCCGTACTGATCGAGCCGTCGTTGTGCACGTCCTGGCCGAGCAGCAAGGTATAGCCGCCGGCGTCGGTGGAGAGCGCAGGTTGGTGCGTTTGTATGGCTGCGCCACGCTCCACCAGGACTTTGCCAGCAGCGTCGGTGAAGGTTGGCTGACTGCCGGTGCTGTCGAAATACAGACCCCGATCGCGAAATTGTGCATCGGTCATGTTCGCGGCTGCCGCTACCAGATTTCGCACATTGACCTGGCTGCCACCGCTGAAGACGATGCCGTTGCGGTTGATCAGCATCACCGTGCCGTCCGCTTTGATCTGCCCCTGGATCTGGCTGGCCCGTGCGCTCGGATCGTTGACGCGATTGAGCACCGCCCAGTTGGCCTGCTGGGCAAATTCCACTGTGGTATTGCGGCCGACGTTGAACGTTTCCCAATTGAGAATCGCCTTGTCGGCGGTCTGCTCGATCTTCACCGTGGTCTTGCCGTCGGCCTGGGTTTGTTGCGGGCCTTTGGCGTTCATCCAGCCCTGGCTCAGGCTGTTATCGATCTTCAGGCCGCCCTCGCCCAATCCGTCAGGAACCACTTGCACACTGCCCAATGCGGCGGCACGTCCAGCGGCTTGTGCGGCCTGCTGAGCGGCAATCGCTGCCACGGTGTTATTGAGTGTCTGCAAAGAACGCTGCAACTGCTGGCTGGCCCGTTGCTGCTGTGCCAGCGGTGGGGTCATCCCCGGCAGACCACCCCCTCCCGGACGCGACGCCGAAGCCTGCTGCGCTGCGCCCTTCGCGGCAAACCAGGTGGAACTGAACGCTGTCGCCGCCTCGGCACTGCCCGCCACCAGACACAAGGCGACAGCTTGCGCCAATGGCTTGAGCAGCCACTGTGCGGGATCGCCCGCGCCACGTTTGATCGGCCGGATACGGTTACTGTGACGGGAGGTGCGAGCAAGCATCACTACAGGTCCTTTTGGGTGGCAGGTCGGATCAGCCCTGCTGTTACGACATAGGCAGTTGGCGAGCCTCACGACCGAACGGATGTCACACAAACTTCATGTTCGAGGAGTAAATCGGCAAAAAAAACAGCAGCCCGAAGGCTGCTGCCGTTTCATTGCAGTTGAGACAAGGCTTACAAAGGACGACCAATGCCGTTGCAGGCGTTGGCGTTGTTGATGTCCAGGTTATTGCCCGAGGTGTTGGTGATGAAGTTGGCGGTCACAGCGGTTTTCCAGTTGTTGGGAACCGGCGTGAAGCTGTGGGCGACGGTGGCGACGTTGTTGCCCGGGTTGCTGTAGTGGGTGGTCAGGAAGTTGCGCACGGCGGTGGCCACGGCTGCATCTTTGTAGCACTGGCCGAAGATGAAGTTGGTGTAAGCCACAATCGGGTAACCGCTTGCCGGGTTAGGCACGACCGGGGCCCAGCCAGCCGGGTTGGCAGGTGCGCTTGGCACCGGTGCAGTGCTCAGCGCCAGCGTCACGTTAGCGTTGGTTGGCTGGACGCCATTGACGCGGGCAACCACAGCGTTGCTGGTGGCGTTCACGCCGTCCGGACCCACATAGCCGATCGAACCGTCCACGGCGTTCACCGCAGTGGCCACATCAGCGGTGTTGGCTACGCCGACCCAAGTCGATGGCAGCGCGGAACCGGCCGGCAGACGAGCGTTGGTGAAGGTGGAGTTGACGGCGAATTTGCCTGGGCAAACGGCGTTCAGGTGGCGACTGAGGATTTCAGTGGTGCCACTGGACACGCTGCGGTAAACCACACGGATCGGCGTGCTGTCGGCGTTACCCAGCAGAGCGCCCCAAGTGGTGGCGGTGCCCGACAGCGCATCGCACAGTTGAGCGCTGGTCAGGTTGAGCGCGGTCTGACCGGATTTTTTGTACGGAATGGCAACCGAAGTGGCCACCGATGGCAGCTGGATCAGCGGGCCGTACGAAGCACCGAAGTTGCTGGTGTAGGTGCTGAGTTCCGAAGCGCTGAGGATCGAGTCGCTAGCGGCGAAGTGCACAGTGCCGGTGGTGCTGAACTGGGCAGCGTTGTTGGTCAGGAAAGCGCTTTTGCCAATGCCGCTACCGGTTACGGCGTAGCTGAAGTTGGCAGGCAGGATGCTGTTGGCAGAACCTTTGTACAGCGCGGCAGGCAGCGAGGCGCCACCACCGGTTACGGCCATGGCCTGGGCGGAAGCCAGAGCGGCGACGGTCAGTGAGGCGGCGATCAGAGTGCGCTTGAACATGAAGAATCTCCTTTTCAACTTGGTTTGGAACACAGGTTTCGGAAGGCTTGCATGACACCGGGAGGGTCCACCGCAGTGGAGCCGCAGGAAGAAATTCGCAGCTTCCGGTGACAGATAAAGGAAAAAACCTCGGGAGCTGCGGGGGGATTTTGGTGCGGATTTCTCGGGTGTTTGCGCGGTGTCGCGGCACGTCTGGATCGGGGGTTTGGCTGAATCGGGCTGGAGCCGTTGGCGGGTGGTTGCAGATGACAGAATGGAGAACCCGAGGATGATGGGATCAGGACTCGGGTGAGGGTCAGGCCGGTGCAAAATATTTGAGTTTTGTGTTGTCGGGATTGGCGCTTTCGCGAGCAGGCTCGCTCCCACAGTTGAAATGCGTTCCTCTGTGGGAGCGAGCCTGCTCGCGAAGAGGCCAGCCCGGCCAACATCAAAAGCGGCTACTGCACCAACTGGTTGATCTCAATAATCGGCAACAACACCGCCATCACAATCACCAGAACCACCCCACCCATCACCACAATCATCAGCGGCTCGAGCAGCGCGGTCATGCCCATCGCTCGCCGTTCGATATCCCGCGACAAGGTCTGCGCCGCGCGCTCGAGCATCGGTGGCAGCGAGCCGGTTTTCTCGCCGCTGGCGATCAGGTGAATCAGCACCGGCGGAAAGACATTCTCCACCCGCAGCGCGGCGGCGAGGTTGACGCCTTCGCGCACCTTCGCCGTGGCCTCGCTGACGCTCAGGCTCAAGCGGTCGTTGGACAAGGTCTGCCGCGCTGCTTCCAGCGCACGCAACAACGGCACCCCGGCACCGCCGAGAATTGCCAGCGTGGAGGCGAATCGCGCGGTGTTCAGGCCGAGAATGAAACGCCCGAACAGCGGCAGCTTCAGCACCCGGTGATGCCAGCTCAAACGCGCCGCCGGATTGCGCAAATACAGCCGCCAACTCCAGAACGCCCCGGCCATGAGCGCCGCACACAACCAACCCCAGGCGCGAATGAAATCACTGGCGGTGAGCATCGCCAGGGTCAACCCGGGCAAATCCTGCCGCGCCTGAGAAAACGCGCTGACCACCTGCGGTACCACGTAGCTGAGCAGGAAAATCACAATGCCGATCGACACCAGCCCGACCACGCCCGGATAGATGAACGCGGTAAGAATCTTGCCGCGCAGGTTGTTGCGTTCCTCGATGTAATCGGCCAGCCGTTCCATCACCTGCGCCAGATCGCCGGACTCTTCGCCAGCGGCAATCAGCGCGCGGTAAATCTCGGGAAAATCCCGTGGCCGCGACGCCAGCGATTCCGCCAGACGCATGCCGCTGCGCACATCGGCGCGCACGGCGCTGAGGGTCTGGGCGATGTGCTTTTTCTCGGCCTGCTCGACTGTGGCGCTCAGCGCTGCTTCCAATGGCAGGCTGGCGCCGAGCAGGCTCGCCAGTTGCCGCGTGGCCCAGGCGAGGTCGTTGTCGGAGAGTCTGGCGCTGAACAAACCGCCGCCGTGTCGGGCGACGTTGCTTTCCTCGTGCACCGACAGCGCCGTCAGGCCACGCCCGCGCAAGGCACTGAACGCTGCGCTCTGGCTGTCCGCCTCAAGGTGCCCGGACTCGATTTTCCCGGTGGTATCCGCCGCTTCAAAGCGATAGCGATTCATCAGGCGTCCCGTGTCACACGAAGGATTTCTTCCGGCGCGGTGGCACCGCTGCGAATCCAGCGCTCACCGTCCTCACGCAGGCTGAACATCCCCGCTTTCGACGCCGCCGCGCGCAAGGCCTGCTCCCCTGCCCCTTGGTGGATCAGCGTGCGGATGTTGTCGTCGATGCAGAACAATTCGTGGATGCCGGTGCGGCCGCTGTAACCGGTGTGATTGCACGCCGCGCAACCGACCGGACGCCAGGTGCCGGGCGTGGCCGGGTCTTCCTGTTTGCACTGATTGCACAAGCGCCGCACCAGGCGTTGCGCGAGGACGCCGAGCATGGATGACGCGAGCAAGAACGGTTCGACGCCCATGTCGATCAGGCGATTGACCGCCGACACCGCGTCGTTGGTGTGCAGCGTCGCCAGCACCAGATGCCCGGTGAGCGAGGCCTGCACGGCGATTTGCGCGGTCTCGAGATCACGGATCTCGCCGATCATGATGATGTCCGGGTCCTGGCGCAGAATCGCCCGCAGCGCGAGGGCAAAGGTCATGTCGATCTTGGCGTTGACCTGAATCTGGCTGATCCCCGGCAAATCGTATTCCACCGGATCTTCCACGGTGAGGATGTTGCTGGTGCTCGCATCCAGCCGCGCCAGCGCCGCGTAGAGGCTGGTGGTCTTGCCGCTGCCGGTCGGCCCGGTGACCAGGACGATGCCGTGGGGCTGGCGAATCAGGTGGTCGAGCTTTGCCAATACCTGCGCATCCATGCCGAGGGTTTCCAGATGCAAGCGCCCGGCCTGTTTGTCGAGCAGGCGCATCACCACACGCTCGCCGTGGCCGGTGGGCACCGTCGACACCCGAATATCGATCGGCCGCCCCGCTACGCGCAAGGCGATACGACCGTCCTGCGGCAGGCGTTTTTCAGCGATATCGAGCTGAGCCATGATCTTGATCCGCGACACCAGCGCACCGTGCAACGCCTTGCGCGGCGAGACCACATCACGCAGGGTGCCGTCGACCCGGTAGCGCACCACCGAATGGGTTTCGAACGGCTCGATATGAATGTCGCTGGCTTCATCGCGCGCGGCCTGGGTGAGCAAGGCGTTGATCATGCGAATCACCGGCGCGCCGTCCTGGGTGTCGAGCAGGTCGGTGATTTCCGGCATGTCCTGCATCAGCCGATCGAGGTCGACTTCGTTTTCCGCAGCACCCACCACCGCCGCCGCACTGCCGGTATCGGCGTAAGCGCTGGCGAGCAAACCGTCGAGCTCGTCATCGCGCACCCGCTCGACCTGCGTCGCGCCGAACTGCCGACGCACTTCGCTGATCGACCAGCCGGGCGTCGATGGGCACACCGTCAACACGCCATCGCGCAAAAGAATCCGCTGCGCCTTGGCCCAGGCATACGGCAACACACTCATCGCCCACCCTCCCCAGAATCCACCGTGGTAATGGGATCCCTTGTGGCAATGAGATCCCCTGTGGCAATGGGAACCTCTGTGGCGAGGGGATTTATCCCCGTTGGGCTGCGAAGCAGACCCAAAACCTGAGAACCGATTTCTCCAGGAAAATCGCGTGTGCCCGGTTTACGACTGCTGCGCAGCCGAGCGGGGATGAATCCCCTCGCCACAATCATCATCTCAGTCAAAACCGGGTGCTCCCCTTCAATCGGTACCGTGGCAATGGGATCCTCTGTGGCAATGCGATCCTCTGGGGCAATGCGATCCCCTGTGGCGAGGGGATTTATCCCCGCTGGGCTGCGAAGCAGACCCAAAACCTGAGAACCGATTTCTCCAGGAAAATCGCGTGTGCCCGGTTTACGACTGCTGCGCAGCCGAGCGGGGATAAATCCCCTCGCCACAATCATCATCTCAGTCAAAACCGGGTGCTCCCTTCAATCGGTACCGTGGCAATGGAATCCTCTGTGCCAATGCGATCCTCTGGGGCAATGCGATCCCTTGTGGCGAGGGGATTTATCCCCGTTGGGCTGCGAAGCAGACCCAAAACCTGAGAACCGATTTCTCCAGGCAAATCGGGTGTGCCCGGTTTACGACTGCTGCGCAGCCGAGCGGGGATGAATCCCCTCGCCACAGTCATCATCTCAGTCAAAACCGGGTGCTCCCTTCAATCGGTACCGTGGCAATGGGATCCCTTGTGGCAATGGGATCCTCTGGGGCAATGCGATCCTCTGTGGCAATGAGATCCCCTGTGGCGAGGGGATTTATCCCCGTTGGGCTGCGAAGCAGACCCAAACCTTGAGAACCGGTTTCTACAAGCACATCGCGTGTACCGGTTTTACGACTGCTGCGCAGCCGAGCGGGGATAAATCCCCTCACCACCGTCATCATCTCAGTCAAAACCGGGTGCTCCCTTCAATCGGTACCGTGGCAATGGGATCCCTTGTGGCAATGGGATCCTCTGGGGCAATGCGATCCCCTGTGGCAATGGGATCCTCTGGGGCAATGCGATCCTCTGTGGCAATGAGATCCCCTGTGGCGAGGGGATTTATCCCCGTTGGGCTGCGAAGCAGACCCAAACCTTGAGAATCGGTTTCTCCAGGCAAATCGCGTGTACCGGTTTTACGACTGCTGCGCAGCCGAGCGGGGATGAATCCCCTCGCCACCGTCATCCTCTCAGTCAAAACCGGGTGCTCCCTTCGATCGGTACCGTGGCAATGGAATCCTCAGTGACAATGCGATCCTCTGTGGCAATGAGATCCCTTGTGGCGAGGGGATTTATCCCCGTTGGGCTGCGAAGCAGACCCAAAACCTGAGAACCAGTTTCTCCAGGCAAATCGCGTGTGCCCGGTTTACGACTGCTGCGCAGCCGAGCGGGGATAAATCCCCTCGCCACAGTCATCATCTCAGTCAAAACCGGGTGCTCCCTTCAATCGGTACCGTGGCAGTGGAATTCCCTGTGGCAATGAGATTCTCTGGGGCAATGCGATCCCCTGTGGCGAGGGGATTTATCCCCGTTGGGCTGCGAAGCAGACCCAAACCTTGAGAACCGGTTTCTACAAGCACATCGCGTGTACCGGTTTTACGACTGCTGCGCAGCCGAGCGGGGATAAATCCCCTCACCACCGTCATCATCTCAGTCAAAACCGGGTGCTCCCTTCAATCGGTACCGTGGCAATGGGATCCCTTGTGGCAATGGGATCCTCTGGGGCAATGCGATCCCCTGTGGCAATGGGATCCTCTGGGGCAATGCGATCCTCTGTGGCAATGAGATCCCCTGTGGCGAGGGGATTTATCCCCGTTGGGCTGCGAAGCAGACCCAAACCTTGAGAATCGGTTTCTCCAGGCAAATCGCGTGTACCGGTTTTACGACTGCTGCGCAGCCGAGCGGGGATGAATCCCCTCGCCACCGTCATCCTCTCAGTCAAAACCGGGTGCTCCCTTCGATCGGTACCGTGGCAATGGAATCCTCAGTGACAATGCGATCCTCTGTGGCAATGAGATCCCTTGTGGCGAGGGGATTTATCCCCGTTGGGCTGCGAAGCAGACCCAAAACTTGAGAACCGGTTTCTCCAGGCAAATCGCATGTGCCCGGTTTACGACTGCTGCGCAGCCGAGCGGGGATGAATCCCCTCGCCACAATCATCATCTCAGTCAAAACCGGGTGCTCCCCTTCAATCGGTACCGTGGCAATGGGGTCCTCTGTGGCAATGCGATCCTCTGGGGCAATGCGATCCCCTGTGGCGAGGGGATTTATCCCCGTTGGGCTGCGAAGCAGACCCAAAACCTGAGAACCAGTTTCTCCAGGCAAATCGCGTGTGCCCGGTTTACGACTGCTGCGCAGCCGAGCGGGGATAAATCCCCTCGCCACAGTCATCATCTCAGTCAAAACCGGGTGCTCCCTTCAATCGAAACCGTGGCAATGGGATCCCTTGTGGCAATGGGATCCTCTGGGGCAATGCGATCCCCTGTGGCGAGGGGATTTATCCCCGCTGGGCTGCGAAGCAGACCCAAACCTTGAGAACCGGTTTCTCCAGGAAAATCGCATGTGCCCGGTTTACGACTGCTGCGCAGCCGAGCGGGGATGAATCCCCTCGCCACAGTCATCATCTGAGTCAAAACCGGGTGCTCCCCTTCAATCGGTACCGTGGCAGTGGAATTCCCTGTGGCAATGAGATTCTCTGGGGCAATGCGATCCCCTGTGGCGAGGGGATTTATCCCCGTTGGGCTGCGAAGCAGACCCAAAACCTGAGAACCGATTTCTCCAGGAAAATCGCGTGTGCCCGGTTTACGACTGCTGCGCAGCCGAGCGGGGATAAATCCCCTCGCCACAATCATCATCTCAGTCAAAACCGGGTGCTCCCTTCAATCGGTACGGCTTTGATCGTGGCCCGTGGGCCTGATGTCGGCCCCGGCGCTGGCACGCCTTGCGCAGCGCTCGGCAATTGCGGCGCCTGCATGTCGGGCATCGCCCAGCTGCGTTCCGGTTGCAAGCCGCCCTGGGCGCGGCGCATGAAGTCGTAGCGGTTGAGGGTGATGCTGCGCCCTGCTTCGCTGTCGCGGATGATGTACGGGCGCAGGAACACCATCAGGTTGGTCTTGGTGATCGCCCGGCGTTCGTTGCGAAACAGCGCGCCGATGCCCGGCAAGCTGCCCAGCCACGGCACGGCATCATTGCTCTGGCTGTAGCCGTCCTGAAGCAAACCACCGAGGACCATGATCTGCCCATCGTCGAGCAGAATGCTGGTGTCGATCGCCCGTTTGTTGGTGACGATGCCCGCCGCAGTCACGCTGTTGGACGCGCGCTCATCGATGCTGCTGACTTCCTGATAGATATCCAGCTTCACCGTGCCGCCCTCGGAAATCTGCGGGCGCACGTTGAGCTTGAGGCCGACCTCTTCGCGGGTCACGGTCTGGAACGGGTTGTTGCTGGTGCCCCCGCCGCCAGTGACGTAGCTACCACTGACAAACGGGATGGTCTGGCCGACGAAAATGCTCGCCGCTTCGTTGTCCAGGGTCAGCAGGTTCGGTGTCGACAGCACGTTGGTGCCGCCCTTGCTCTTCAGCGCCCGGGCCAGCACTTTCAGGTCGAGAATCTTGCCGATGCCGGGGATGTCGACCGTGCCGTTGACATAGCCAAGGTTCAAACCCTGCGGCAGTACGTCGATGCTGTTCTTGGCCCCCGTGTTGAGACCCGCGCCACCGAGATTGGCGCCACCGATCACGCCCTTGCCGCCGAGGTTACCGGTCTGCCATTGCACACCGAATTCGCTGGCATCATCCTCGCCGACCTCGACGATCAGGCTCTCGATCACCACCTGCGCACGGCGCTGGTCGAGCAGATCGATAACCTCACGCAAATTGCGATACAGCGGTTCCGGCGCAGAAATCAGCAGCGTGTTGGTGGTGGCGTCAGCCTGAATCGTCACCCCGCCAGCGCTGAACGCAACGTTCTGTTCGCTGCTCTGCGTACCGCCACTGCTGCTGCCGCCACCACTACCCTGCGCATAACTGCCGCCGGTTGCGCCGCTGCCAGTCGTCGTTGAAGTGCCAGTGCTCGGCGTGCTGCTCTGGCCGTTCTGCCCGGCACTGCCGCCGGTGCTGCTGCCCATCGCGCTGAGCACCGACCGCGCCGCGTCGCTGCTGCCGCTGTCACTCTCGCCGGTGAGCAAACCGCGCAACGCCTGCGCCAGTTTCGCCGCTTGGGCGTTGCGCAGATAAACCACGTGCAGATTGCTCGGATTGCTCTGCGCGTTGTCGAGTTTGTAGATCAGGTTACGCGCCAGCTCGGTACGCTCGGGGCTGCCGGCGCGGATGATGATGGTGTTGGAGCGCGGGTCGCCGATCACGGCGATTTTCTGCGTCGGATCATTGCCCGGCGCGTCGAGCAAATCCGCCACCATCGGCGCGATATCGGCGGCGATGCCATTCTGGATCTGCACCACATCGGTGTCGATCGCGCTCGGCGTGTCGATGCTCTCGATCAACTGCGCGACACGGGTGAGGTTCTCGGCGTAATCGGTGATCACCACCGTGTTATTGCCGGGGTAGGCATTGATCGGATTGTTCGGCGAGACAATCGGGCGCAGCACCGGGATCAGGTTCACCGCGTTTTCGTATTGCAGGCGAAACGTGCGCGTGAGCATGCCGTTGCCGGCCGGTTTGTCGGCGCTGTAGATCGGCCCGCCGAGCAGTTTCGCGTCGGCCTCGGGAACCACCTGCGCCACGCCGCCGACATCGACCACGCTGAAGCCTTGCATGCGCAACGCCGCGAGCAGCATGTCGTAAGCCTGACGGGCCGGCACCTGACCTTCCGAGACCAACGTCAGATTGCCCTTGACCCGTGGATCGACGAGAAACTGCTGCCCGGTGGCCCGCGACAGCGCCCGTACCACCGCCTGAATATCTGCCTCGACAAAATTCAGCGTCACCGGTTGCTCGCCCAAGGGATTGCGCGCAACCGTGTTGCTCGGCACAGCACCACCACTGCGCCCGCGCTGACTGATGTTGTGCAACTGCTTGGGCACCGGCCGCGCCTGAGCCTGCGCCCGTTCGCGATCGGCCACCGCATCGCCGCTGCGCTGGGTGTTGGCCAGCGGCCGCCCGAGTTCGCTGTCGACCAATAGCGGCGGCTGATTCTGCGGCGCCGTGGTGCTGTTGCACGCGCTCAATGCCATCAGCAACAACGGCAGCGCCAGACGTGCCGGTTTGCAGCGTGACTCCTTCATGAAGCTTCCTTAGCGCCCTGCGCCTGATCCATGCGAACGGTGCCTGACAAAGTGCCGGCGGTG
This sequence comes from Pseudomonas sp. LW8, assembly GCF_041956865.1. Classification (NCBI taxonomy): domain Bacteria; kingdom Pseudomonadati; phylum Pseudomonadota; class Gammaproteobacteria; order Pseudomonadales; family Pseudomonadaceae; genus Pseudomonas; species Pseudomonas sp. LW8. The sequence goes on from NZ_CP168138.1 coordinate 3,158,907, forward strand.
ACATCGGTCGAGGCCGCGCTTGCGCGTTGCAACTGCGCCTCGACCACCTGCAGAGAAAGTTGTGATGGCTGGCTGAGCAGCCAGTCGAGCAGCGCATCGGCCGGCGCGGCGTCGACATTCAACTGCCACGCACCGCCCTCCGCCGCTTGTAATTGGTAATGCCCGGCCAGCCCCGCCGCTTGCAGACTTTGCTCCAGCGACTGGCCAACGCTTTGCCCCTGCGGCCGCACATTGACGCTGCGCAACAGCACTTCCAGCGCCTCGGTTTGTGCGCGCAACTTGGGCGTTTCGCTCTGCCAAAAAGTGATCCTGGCCAATGGCGGCTTGACCAGCGTCAGCCAGATCAGCAGACCGACAAGCACCAGCGCCATGCCAGCGACCATGCGTTTCTCACGCAGCGCCAACGGCTGCCAACGCGCCTGCAACTGACTGCTGAAGCGCTGCCAGCGTCCACGGTAAATCGCCAGCGTCGCCCTACTCATCGTCTGCTCCGCTGTCGTCATCTGCGTTGGTGTTGGCGCTGGATTCATCGCTCGGGCGCAAGGTCCAGCCTGCGTCATCGGCAGTGACGCTGATGCCGGCCTGGGCCAAGGTGCTTTGCCAGTCCTTGTCGTTGCCGCCACGGTTTGCATCGCTTAGCAAGGCCAGCTGCAAGACGCCGTCGCGATAGGTCAGACGCTCGACACTGCCAGCCATGAACGGCATGCCGGTGCCGGCCTGCAACACCAGTCGATTGAAATTTTGCGCCGGGTCATCGACCGCGCCTTTTTGCCGCTGCTCGAGTTGCTGACGCGCCTGTTGCAGCGGGTTGAGAATCACCGGCAATTCCGGGAACGCCTGCTTCACCCGCTGGCTCATCTGCGCCTTGAGCTGCTGGCCCTGCCGCGCTTCGCGGGCGGCGTAGAGATTCAGGCCAATCACCCAGACCACCACGGCCAAAGCCACACACCCGACAGCACGACCCCAGCCACGTTGCTCGCCGCCGGCTTGCTGCAAACCCCCGAGCAACCCCCAACCGGGCAAAGGACCGATCCAGCGTTGTGTCGCGTCAGCTGCGAACGATGCCTCATCAACTTCGTCACCGAGCAACGGCTCAACCTGCGCACTGTTCAAACTCTCGCGCCGGAGCAAATGCCCGTCCGCCACACAAGCGACAACCCCCGGCAGCACTGGCAGGCTGTAGGGCGCCGGATACAAACCGAGCAGCGTCAACCCCGCCTGCTTGAGCACCGCAGCCAGACGCTGCAAATGCTGCCGCGAGACCCAGGCAATCTGCACCTGCCCACTCGCATCACGAGGGCTGTGGCCGATATGCATTTGGCTGCTGTCACCGAGCATCAGCGCCTGCGCCGCGCACTGCACAGCGGCCGCCGTTTTGTTCGCGGGCAGCGGCGGCAGATCAATGCTGGCGAGCAGGCTGTCGGCCGGATGCAGAAAACACAGCAGCGGTGGTTGCTTCGGCCGTTGCCCCAACTGACTCAAAGTGAGCCGTTCCTCACGACTGACCTGCCCCTGACGATCCAGCCAGGCGCAGCTCACTTCGCTGTGCAACTCCAGCTCCGCCAGCGGCGGCAACGCGACGCGCAACTGGCTCATGCGCCCACCCGCGACCAGATCACCTGCGGCAGCCGATCCTCGCTGCGATGCAACAAAGCATCAAGGCTGACCCGACGCTGATCCCGCCGCGCCTCACCGCGCAAACGAAACCAGTCACTGGTTATGCCGACTTTGACGCTGCTCATTTCCAACTGCGGCATGCGCAAGCGGTTCACAAAATCGCCGCGATTGATAAACCAGCGCCCCGCGTCACGCTCGGCAATCAACGCCGTCGCCCGCTCCAGCGAAAGCCCCGGCACATACGCCGCCAGCACCTGCGCCGTGGCGGTGTTGCCGTTGATCCACGTCGCCGCCGGAATCACCGTCACGTACGGCGCCAGTTGGCCGAGCAGGGCATCGGTGATGCCTTCGACGCTGCGCAAATCATCCAGCGTGCGCAGCATCGGCAGCTTCGGCGGTGGCGGTTTGTGATCGGCATCGGGCGAAGTCGCTCGGCCGCTGTCGAAACCTGCTTTGCCCGTCGCGCCAATCTGCGCATTGAGCAAATGCGGATACCCGGCAATCACCCGCTGACGGATGCGCTGGCCGACAACGGCACTCACACCGATCAACTCGCACAACCGCTCGAACGCCTGCACTTGCGCCTCATCGATGCGCTCGTTGACGACGAGATTGCGCAGGTTGAACTTGCCCTGCTCATCCTCCAGCCGCCCGGCAAAACCCGCCGCCAACAACGGCTGCGCCCAAAGCTGATCACGCCGGGTCAACGGATCACGCAGGCGCGCATCCCAGAGCAACTGCCGGCTGATCTCCAGACCACCCTGCGCCACCCAACGCCCCTGCACCCGCTGCTGATCGGCCTCCAGCGCCCGGGTCGCCACGCTCTGACGCGTCAACATCCCCGCCGCAATCACCGCCACCACGGCGGCAATCAACAACGCGCTGATAATCGCCATGCCCCGTTGCTTCGCCCCGTTGAGCGAACCAGTTTTCACGGCCGGCCTTACAACTGCCAGGAACCGATATCGGCATTCACGCCATCGCCGTCAGGCTGGCCGTCGGCGCCGAGGGAAAAGATATCGACCTCACCATTTGCGCCCGGGTTGAGGTACTGATAAGGCCGGCCCCACGGGTCATTCGGCAAACGCTCCAGATACGAACGCCAGTTGCTGTTTTTCGCATCCGCCGGCCGCTCGACCAACACCTTCAGCCCCTGATTCATGCTCGGATACGTGCCGTGATCGAGGCGATACAACTTCAACGCCTGCATCAACCCACCAATATCCTGCTTCGCCGCCGTCGCCCGCGCCTGATCCGGCCGGTCAAGCACCTTGGGCACCACCATCGCCGCCAGAATCCCCAAAATCACCACCACCACCATGATCTCAATCAAGGTAAAACCCTGCTGCCCACGCGGCATGCGCGGCGACTGACTGAGCGTGTTCAAAGGTGCGATATCCATCTCGACATTCCCTGGCTTGATCCGAATTCGACGCGCAGTGTTGCAAGAAGATATGTCAGGGATGTTGAAAAACCTCGGGTGTTTCCGTCGTCAAGCCGTCAAGGACGGGGGTTAGCGTCGAGGGCTGGGTTTTGGTTTTGGGCCATGTATGCGCGCGCGAACGCGAGAGGAAGGATTCACCCTGATTGAAGTGCTGGTGGCACTGGCGATCATCGCCGTCGCCATGTCCGCCGCCGTGCGCGTCGCGGGGTTGATGACGCAGAGCAGTGGGGTTTTAAGGGATCGGTCGGTGGCGATGATTGCGGCGCAGAGTCGGATGGCTGAGCTACGCCTTGAAGGTCGGTTGCCGAATGGGATGAAGGCTGTTGAATGTGATCAAGGACGGCTTATGTTGCGCTGCGAACAGGTGATCGCCAGCGCAGAAAATGGACGGCTGCTCAGGATTGGAATCCAAGTATTTGATCGCAACCAAGATGCGCCGCCGTTGGCCAGACTGGAGACCCTGTTGCCACGGCCAGGAAGCCCCTCACCCTAGCCCTCTCCCGAGGGAGAGGGAACCGATTCGGGGATGTTCCAGAGATACGCCGACCTGAACGCATCGCTCTGAATCCAGCATTGCTGAAGCCCAGCAAAGCCATAGCCGCTAAGGTCTTCCAGGTCGATGTATAACGCAAAACACCTCGGTCGGCTCCCTCTCCCTCCGGGAGAGGGCTGGGGTGAGGGGCTCTTCTGCTGCGGTGCATAAGCATCAAAAATCCATAATCAACACGCTCGTCCAGGTCGATGCACAACGCAAGACACCTCGGTCGGCTCCCTCTCCCTCCGGGAGAGGGCTGGGGTGAGGGGCTTTTCTGCCGCACCTAAAATCCCAAGGCCCAGCGCCGGAACAAGGCCAACGACATCACCCCGCCACCTCCAAATTTTCCATCACCCGATTCACCGCCAGCTCCCCCAGCATGATCAGTTGGGCAACCCCCAACAACGCCCGACGCTGCGGTGCCGGCAACAGACTGGAAATGTCCTGAGTAATCGTCTTCGCCGAAGCAAGCGTTTCACTCGCATCCGCCAGCAGTTCTTCATTCTTGGTATCCGCCGTCACCGCATACATCCCACGCGCCTTACGCGGCGGAGGCAGGAGATTGTTTGGCGACAGGTAATGATCAAGCGCGCGGTCAGCGGCTTCGTGGAGTTTGTTGGAGTCGAGGGATTCGTAGGGAGACGTGGGATCGGTTTCGGGCGGGTTGGGTGTTGGTTTGATCATGAGTGAATCTCCAAATCATAGAAAAGGAGCCATCATCTTTTCGCTACCAAACGAAGGGGTGGTGGCCATACGAAGGTTGGTAGACCGGCGACTTGGAAAACCGGCGCGCCCGAAGACGCCCTGCGCATGGCCACCATAAAAACACAGCCCCAAAAAGGACTGAATCGGGTGACGCTATGCGCCAAGTCTAAGCCGGGCTACCAAACCCGATCGCTGATTCGTCAGCGACCGCACCACAATAGAACCCGCCCCCAAGGCGCACAAGCCGGCGGATTCTGGCGTAGCTGTAGGCAAAGGCGCAAGGATATGTAGCCTGAGAGCGTGACTGGAGATGTCTTTTTAAACACTGGTGTTTATCGACTTCTCAACACCTACCGCTCACTGAAATTCGTCCCCTCGCCGAAGAAGTAATACAAAGAACTTCATAGCTCGGCATATGCGGCTTCAAAATTTTTCAGTGCTTGTTCTACTTTGTATCGAAGCATCAACGATGCAGAAAGCTTCACCATTGCCTCAAACAGGACATGCCCCGATTGAATCTGACATTGATCAACACAACGGCCCGCATATTCGCCAGGTTCATACGCGTAGACGGTGTAAAAAACCCTACCTGATTCCCGCCTCAAACCTGCGGTGAGATGGGTGACGGAAACATCTGAAGAAACGGAATCAGGCCGTGAGAACTCCAAAACGTCGTCGAACGGTATAAACATAGCTGAGGCGGACATCACAAATAAACTTGCGATATCCAAAGCCTCCTCAACGCTTTTGAGCTCAGGCGCAGCGTACTCGTGCTCAAGAAAATTTCTCATATCAACAACTTTTCGCAACAAACTGGGCACCAATAACCCAAGTGCTCTTACACGCTCAATCTTTTTCGGCACGTTCCATCGCAGCGATGAGTAACCGAAAGAGATCAGCAACTGATCAAGCTGACAGACAATAGCTCGCTTCACATTCGTCGTCGCGTTAATAAGAGCCGGCAGTCCTCCCCGCTCAAAATCCTCTTCTGCCAAGGTCAAAAATTCAATGGGGGAAATTTCCAGATCCGTCATTCCGAAACTACCGCCGCCCAACGCTACGCCGCTTTTAACCAAATCGAATCCATGCGCGACGCAAAGCTGTTTGATTTCCATCTCACCTCCTAGTTGTTGGTGGTTAACAGGCACGTTGGAAATCAGTGTATCAGCGCCAGAATGGCATGTTCGGACAGTCAGCACACGTTCTGCGCACCTTTGGTGTGCCTTTGGAAACGGATTAAATTTAGGGAAGATCCGTCCCCTTACGCGTCCATGAGCAAAATAGCTCAGCCATCCACTTCATTTTGTTTAACGTTGGGCAAACCAAAATCTAGCCTCTTGCTTTCGATATTTCTTTCGAGCGTTTATCTAAAGCGCCCCGCCACGTCGCGAGTCTCTCGATATCCACCTCCAGTTCGTCAGGCTCTGGTATTGGGATCCTACCAACATGCGTCGCCGCGTCGTGTTCGAATTTGGAGCTTTTGGACATCCCGCTGTCCACCTCCCGGTAATCTTCGTCAGTGACAATTACCGACTTCAAACGTTGCGTCGAGACTCCTTCGCCGAATCTTTGGACTGCACCATTCAAAAGCACCTCCTCAACGCATCTCTCCCACGCTAAGCGCAAACGACCATAGCACGCAGCAGTCAAACGACGTTGCTCGTCTTCATCTCCACTCTTTTGTGCTTTACGAACTTCCACCAATTCTTGCCGAAGCCTTGCCAGTCGATCTTTGGTACCAACGACGTCGAACGGTAGATCCTGCGAATGCACACCAAAACCATCTGCGGTGCGACGAATATAGTTCTTGGTTAATTGCGCCCCGGACTCCTCAGCTTTCTGCTCCAAGATGCAGAGAAAATAGATGTCGTGCGTGAAGATGATCACCTGCCGGTTAAGCGCTTCTAATGCCAAGCGTTCTGCAACTTCCCAACGACGTCTATGATCGAGTGATGACACTGGGTCATCTAAAACTATTCCACCACGACCTTTGCCTAGCTTAAGCTCGGCAAGAAAGGATGCGATTGCAATTGCTCGTTGCTCCCCCTCGCTCAAAATGGCTGCGGGAGTACCCCCACCGGGCAGCTGTAGGACAAGCTTAAATTGAGTCTTACCTCCGGGAGACTCTGGTTTCATCACAATTTTTAGCTGATGCACTTTGAGGCGTTTGAGTTCCTCATTCAGAGCATCTGCCAATTCCTGACTGGCGGTCGTCCGAGAAAGCTCAGTGGATTTTCTAGAAATGCCTCGAGTATCGAATCCATCTATGCATAGTTGAAGCTTGCGACTCGTCTCGTGCTTGGCGATCACTTCCAAAACAGCGGCTTTGATCTCGCCCAGCCGCGCCCGCGCATCAAGTTCTAGCTTCTCCGCCGTCATCTGAGCCCGGGTTTTTTCGTCGGCCGTTGCGTCCAAAGCTTTGGATTGATGTAGGATGCGTTGGATCACAACGGCTAGACCCGGGCATGGGTCAGTCCCTAGAGGAACTACTTCTTCCCATTTAAGTTCACCCGCAGCGGCTTTGAGTATCGATGTCTGCCGGTTATTTAGGCATATCTGCATGGAAGAACAGCCAGCAGCGAGCTCGGGATCGAGTTCGGTTAATTCTTCCACCAAGCCGTCACGGAACATCACATCGATTACGGCCTTTTGAACCATTCTATAGGCCACCGTCGCTGCATCGCGAGCCTCCTTTGCTGCCTTTTCGGCAGCATGTTTGACGAACGTATCAAAGCGCGTTAGATGCGCAACACCTTCAGGGCCGAGGAGGTTTTGACAGAGAGGACATACAGAGTCTTCCGGTATCTTTGGAAACTCATGACCTGGATGACTCACTTGCGCAAAAACTCTGGCCGCGTCGAATAGTGCCTTCCATTCTTCACCTCCCGTACCAGCAAGTTGACCGGCGGTTTGTTTGAACTCTTGAGCAGCCAATTCCGCTGCAGCTTTCGCAGTTTTTGATGCTTCAATTAGCTGTTTGAGCTGACCCGCCGTCCTATCGTCGATCAGTGCAATTGCCGCCACCAATCGATCTTTTAAACCGTTGAAGCGCGCGGCCTTTTGACGCAATGCTTGTGCTTTTTGCCTCGGATCTGCCTCAGCGAGCGTTTGAGTCAAGAGCGATAATCGATCCAAGTCGATTTTCGTGAGTGCGGCTAGAGCTTCTATTTGCTCAGGGACGGTAGATTTAGGGATGCCGAGTAATGCAGCAGCCACCTGTGTTTTATCTCTCGTAAGGGCGGCGTAAACTGCGTCAGTTGGAGCATTTGCAACCATCTCTTGCGAGGCGCGTGTCTTAAGCTTAGTGCATACGCTTGCCATCCCTTCCAATATATCCAGCCCATATGGTGCATAAGCGAAGTCACCATGATTATCAATATAAGCACGAGCGCAATAAGTATCGAAGATGGCAATGTCTGAAAGAGGTTCGGGAGCAACAGTCCCGTATTGCCAAAAAAGATCAGTAGTTACACCGTCTATAACAGTTTCAAATACTGCTTGGGCTACGCCTGCAGTTTTAGGGTCTAGGTTTGCATTAGGGAGAATCGGCTCGCGCCGGTCGCGCGCGCGGCAAGCATGTTTGAATACCCGGGAATACCCTGACTTCCCAGCGCCATTTTCGCCGTAGATTACCGTCAGGCCAGTCAACGAGATCGGAACACTTCCCCCGTTAGCTAAAGCATTGACGTTAACAATTTGTTTGATCGCAGCCAACTGTACTAAGCGTGCGGGATCATTGGGCTGAGCGATCAACGCGTCATCAAGCCTCTTAGGGCTTCGGCCCTCAGGATCTGGAATACCAGACTCGGCTTTGGCTAATGCGTAGAGTTCGTCAAGATCGGCTGGGCTGAGACTACGGTTTTGGTAAAGGCGAGCAATTGCGTCTTGCTGCCACGCAGGCAGTCCCTTCGACCATGCGTGAATTTCCTGAATAATCGTCACCTACCTACTCCTTGGCATAGTCCAACCACACCGATGAATAAAAGAGGAAGTTGCTTTGAGTATGTTTAGCAGACTAAAGCGAATAAGGCAGGTGGCGGTAGAATATTTCGAATTAGCACCCCGTATTCGCGAGCTAGAAATGCAGCTGTCTTTCAAGGCTAAAAGGAAAATTTTGTAGCTTTTTAGTTTTCTTCATGTACAGAACCGACTGATCCTACAATCTAGATGCGATTTCAATTGAAACACTAAAATTCGTCCTGCTACTGCCGGAATCATGGCCTCACCAACCTCGGCAAAACCACCCCCTCCCCCAACCTCTCAACCCCCAACCTCACCCTCTCCCCACCCTGCTCAATCACCACCCCATCCCCCTCAACCCCCACCAACTTCACCCCTACCCCAACCTTCTCCCCCACCAAAAAACTCCTGGGCGGCCCATCATTCAAACTCAATATCGCCACCGTCCCGCTCCCGCCCGCGATCACCCCGCTCACCTTGATATCCACCGGGGCGGTCTCATTGGAAAACCACTGCAACGCCGGGCTATCGCTCCTCGCCGCGAGTACTTGCGGGGCGGCTGCGGGTGTGTGGGATTCCGCCGTGGTCAGCAGCAGCGACGACCACGTCGCGACGCCAACCAGGGCGGCGAGCAGGGCCAGGGCCTGGACGGTTTGCGCCGGGGTGATCCGTGCGGTGAATTTCATGGGTTGTCGCTCCTTGTTGTCCCTGTTGCCAGCCTACGCGGCAATTCTCTCCGTTTTATTTCACATGCCTTACATGTTCGCCGGGCACGATGGGGTGGGACGCCAAGGAGCGCTTGGGTGATGAGCAGGCAGCAGGGTTTTACGTTGATCGAGTTGATGGTGGTGCTGGTGATCATCGGGATTGCCAGTGCGGCGATCAGTTTGAGTATCAAGCCCGATCCGTTGCAGTTGTTGCGCAAGGATGCCGAGCGGGTTGCGCAGTTGCTGCAGGTGGCGCAGGCCGAGGCTCGCGCGGATGGGCGGCCGATTGTGTGGGTGGCGGATGCCAAGGGGTTTCGCTTTGGTCGGCATGGGGATGATGGCGTGGGGTTTGAGTCGTTCAAGGAGGATGCGCAGTTGCGCCCGCGTGTGTGGCAGAGCCCGAAGGTCGAGGTGCGTGTGGAGCCTCGGCAGACGGTGGTGCTGAATGCCGAGTGGATCAATCCGCCGTTGCGGCTGATTTTGTCTGATGGGGCCAATCGGCTGAGTGTGCTGCGCGATGGCAGTGGGCGGATCAGTATTCAATGAAGACTCAGCAAGGGTTCACTCTGATTGAGGTGATGGTCGCGATTCTGCTGATGGCGGTGGTGAGTCTGATCGCCTGGCGCGGGCTGGACAGTGTGACGCGGGCGGACAGTCATTTGCAGGCGAGCAGTGAGCAGAGCGACGGGTTGTTGCGGGTGTTGAATCAGTTGCAGCGGGATGTGGACCTGCGCGCCGGGGTGGAGTTGAGCGAGCCGCGCAAGGTTGGGGCTGAGGATGAGGCGTCGACTGCGCCGCCAGCGGTGACGGTGCGCAGTAGTGACACCAAGGGGTTTCGGCTGGACATTATTCGTAGCGCGGCGGATCAGCCGGGAGCGTTGCAGCGGGTTCGGTGGTGGGTCAAGGGGGATACGTTGTATCGGGCGGTGGCTGAGGCGCGCAGTCGCTATCCGTTGCCGGCGCCTGGGAATGGGGTTGCGGTGTTGAGTGAGGTGAGTGATGTGCAGGTGCGGGTTTGGGAGGTGGATAAGGGATGGCGGCAGCTGAGCGGGAATCGGCGGGAGGATCCGTTGGGGTTGGAGATTAGTTTGAGTCGGCAGACGGCGCAGGGGGTTGAGCGGTATCGGCAGGTGATTGGGTTGTTGCAATAGCCGGGGTCACCGCAGCTTTTTTTGTAGGAGTGAGCCTGCTCGCGATTGCGGTGGGTCAGTCAATATTGTTGTCACTGGTAGACCGTTTTCGCGAGCAGGCTCGCTCCCACAATTGGGTTGGGGGCGGTCAGTTGCAGGTTGGTTGGCTGTTAGGCCGTCATCGCTGGCAAGCCAGCTCCCACAGGGATTGAGTGCAATCGTTGGATATTGGTCTGCCGGGAAACTGCTTTCGCGAGCGGGCTCGCTCCCACAGAAGGCACCGGGGGGAAGGGCCAATAGATCAAAAGCCACATCAAGAGCCCCTCACCCTAGCCCTCTCCCAGAGGGAGAGGGGACTGACCGAGTTGTACAGGCGAAGTACGCCGACTTGAGATACCGAGCCGAATGCAAATTCTGAAAAGCCCCCAAATCGACCCCCTCTCCCTCGGGAGAGGGCTGGGGTGAGGGGTAGCAACAACGCAAATCAAAAGCCGAACACCCCACGCTTTCACCATCCGATAGGCCGAGTGTCAGCTCGCCTGCTTTTTTGATCTTGATCCACGGGCGACATCGGAACGAAGGAACCCCGAGCTTTAGCGAGTGGGCCGAACGTTGGAGCAAGCCTTTCTGGCGCTAGCTGAGAACGACCACGCCGCCCGGCAGTTCGGTGCATTTGACGCCGTAGGCGTCGCGGATCAGCAATGCGACGCCGGCGAGTTGGTCGAGGTTGAAGCGGGCCTGGACGCGGCGTTGGCCGAGTTCGCGGTTGAGCAGCAGGAGCATGCCGGGGCGGTAGCGGTTGATTTCGTCGATCATCTGGCTGAGGGTCGCGCCGTTGAACACCAGCACTTGTTGGCGCCAGTTCATCACGGCGGCGGTGTCGACGGTTTGCACGTTGCCGATTTGCCTTGTGTCGTAGGTGACTTGCTGGCCCGCTTCGAGGCGCAGATTGCGGCCGTCGATGGCGACGTCGACCGTGCCGTCGAGGCAGGTCACGCAGACTTGCTGGTCGGTGTTGCGCAGGTTGAAGCGCGCCTGACTGGCGCGCAACCACCCTGCCCCGGCCTGCATCGCCAGCGGCAGGCGTGCGGTTTGCACTTCGACTTCGCCGCTGACCAGTTCAAAGCCCTGCACGCCGTTTTCGACGCTGCGCTGGTTGATGCGGGTCCGGGTGTTGAGTTCGAGGCTGACGCCTTGCGCCGGTTCGACCCGCCGTTGCTGGCCGACTTCAGTGATGTAGTCAGCGCCCAGCCCTTCGAAGCCACCGGGAATCGTGCCGCGCACCAGCAGGAATGCGGCGGATGCGGCAATCGCACCGCCGAGAAATGCCCGTCGACCGAAGCTGCGTCGGCCCTGCACGGCTTCGGCGGCCGGTTGCAGGTGATGCCACAGCTGCTTGGCCTCTTCGAAGGCCCGGGCATGTTCGCCACTCTGCGCGCACCATTCGCGCAGGGCGCGGGCGTCGGCGACGGTGGCGCGGCCCGAGGTCAGCAGGATCAGCCAATCTTGGGCTTCGCTGTGCAGAGACTCGGTGGCCGAAGGCTCGGCGGGTTTCAGTCGAAAGATGTTCAAACGCGCAAATTCTCAACGGATTAATCGGGTCACTATTCGCTAGACGGTTTTCCGGCCCCGCGACCGAACCGCTGAAACACTTTTCTTTCCAGTTTCGCTGCGCAGAAGCCCAGCGCGGCTTTGATTTCCTTCTCGACCATGCGCGTGGAAATGCCGAAACGCTGGGAGATTTCCAGGTGTGGCGCCTCTTCCAGCCGCGCGGCGATGAAGATCCGCCGACGCCGTGCGGGCAGTTCGTACAAGGCGCTGAGCAGGGCCTGCATCTCCTTTTGCCCACCGACCACCCGCGCCGGGTCGAGGGCTTCGTCGCCCAGTTGCAGCAGCTCTTCGACCTCAGTACCGGTGAGCAGGCGCGCATCGGCCTGACGGCGGTCGGCGGCGATGTTCAGGGCCATGCGATACAGGTAGGCGTTGGGCTTGAGCAGGTTCGGCGGGGTTTCCATGCGATCGACCCGCAGCCAGGTCTCGTGCAGCACGTCATTGGCCAGATCCTCGGAACCTAGGCGGCGGCGCAAGCGCACGCGAAAGTCCTCGTAGGAGCTGAGGAACAGCTGGCCCATCGTGCTTTGTCCGGCGTCTTTCATCCCCCGGAAACTCCTTCCCATCTCGTGCATTCCATGCGCTTCCCTGACGACTCCGGTAACAACAGCAACGTGACCGGCTGGCGCAAGGCGCTGGGCGTCGGCCGATCGATTGTGAGGTTGCGAAAACTTTCCACCAGCGCGTTATCGCGCCGTACATCGCCGGTCGAAGTGACCAACCGGTTGTGCTGCACCACGCCGTCGCGCCCGACCCACACCTGCAACACCGCGCGATAACTGCCCGGGCGGGTCAGCGGCGAACGACACAGCTTGCGCTCGATCGCCGCTTGCACCGCCGTCGCGTAACTGCGGTTGACCGCGACAACGGCCGGCGTGGGTTTGTCCGTCGGCACCGGCAGATCTTCCACCTGCGCCGCTTGTAGAGTGAACGCATCGGCCCGGGCGTAACGCGCCATCAACCCGGTGCCGCCGAGCAAATGGCGCAAGGCATCGGCGGCGGTGTATTCGCCATCCACAGCGAGGGAGCGGCGGCCCCGGCTCAACTGGCTGTCGACCAGCACCGCGACGCCCGTGGCGCGGCTGTATTGATCCAGCGCCCGAGCGAGCTCCTGCGCCGGGATGTGCAAGGTCATGCGCATGTCTGCCGCTGCCGGATCAGCATTGGCCGCGCAGGTCAGCAGACCGAGCAGCCACCCCAGACCCGCGCGGCGCACAAGCGTCGCCGAGCGCTGAAGACTGATCCGCGAACTGCCTCGCTGCACGACTGGCGCACCCCTGAAAATCGCTATCCTGCGGGGCATTTATGACTCTGGTATGACGGGCGGTGCAAAAAAACCATCACGGGTTTTGCGGCGCGCTTGCACTAGACTCAAACCCATAGCGGCCCATTCGGGCGGGCCAGGAGGCGGACATGAAAACACGGTGGATGTGGGTCTTGCTGCTGATGGTGAGTGCGGCGCAGGCGGAAGAGCCGCTGGGCTGTGTCGAGGTCACGGTCGGCGGTTACAAGGCGCCGAATTACGATTGCCTGAGCCAGCAGATGGGCAACAATCCCGACGGCGCGGCGGCGGCGCAGAAGAACATGGAAGCGTTGAATGTGCCGGTGCACAAGCGCGCGCCGAATCAGGTCGGGCTGGCGACCCCGGCGGCGACGAGTACGCGGATGGGCAATACGTTTGGCACCTCGGTGAAGCCGCAGCGGCCGCCGAATTGAATCGCACTGTGGGTGCTGAGGGATTTAGCACCTGTGGTGAGGGGATTCATCCCCGTTGGGTTGCGCAGCAGCCCCGAAGTCGCCTGACTCTGATCTGTCAGATAAACCGATTTCACCGTTTTGGCGTCTGCTGCGCAGCCGAACGGGGATAAATCCCCTCGCCACAGGGAGGGGGGCTTTTCAGTCACTCGGGGTCTGGCGGAAGCTGACGGCCAGGCGATTCCAGCTGTTTATGGCGCTGACCGCAACCGTCAAGTCCACCAGTTCACCTTCATCAAATTGCTCGCGCGCCTGCTGGTAGACGTCATCCGGCACGTGGCTTTCGGCCAACAGCGTCACCGCCTCGGCCCAGGCCAGCGCCGCGCGTTCGCGAGGGTTGAAGAAGTTGCTGTCGCGCCACACCGCGACCGCATACAGGCGCCGATCACTCTCCCCGGCCCGCCGCGCGTCCACCGAGTGCATATCGGTGCAGAATGCGCAGCCGTTGAGTTGCGAAGCGCGGATCCGGATCAATTGCAGCAGCGGCGCTTCGATGCTCAAGTTGGCGGTCAGCGCCTCCATGGCAATCATCGCTTTCATCGCCTTGGGCGAAGCGTTGTAGTAATCCAGACGCAGGGACATGGCGCGGCTCTCGGCAGGCGGAATGATGAGTTTCACAGTAAGGGCTGCGCAGGCTGTGTTACAGCCCCAATTCCATGAATTCCGGCTACACCAATGAACCTCGGCCAAACGCAATACCTGTGGGAGCGAGCCTGCTCGCGAAAGCGGTTTCCCAGACAAATATTCATCCACTGCACCACCGCCATCGCTGGCAAGCCAGCTCCCACAAGGTTTAACGTCGTTCACAAGATTTGTGCACGCCGCGAAAACTGTGGGAGCTGGCTTGCCAGCGATAGCGGAGTGTCAGACAACGAATCTGTTCAATGACAGACCGCTTTCGCGAGCAGGCTCGCTCCCACAGGGACTTGCGCCAATTTGCGGTTTTTACTCCACGCAACTACTGCCAAAAGCCCAACAACGCTAATCTGACCGACACTTCACTCAACACCCGGGAGCCTCGTCGGTATGGAACTTCATGTCGTGATCAACGGCCGCAAGGATCTTGCCGGTCAGTTGTATCAGCAGCTGCGCGCGGCGATTGAATCCGGGCGGTTGGCGGCGGGTACGCAGTTGCCGCCGAGCCGCTTGCTGGCCGAGCAATTGGGCATTTCGCGCAAGACCATTTCCGACACTTATGCGCAGCTGACCTACGAAAACTTCCTCACCGGCGTGATCGGCAAAGGCACCTACGTCAACGCCCGACCGGCGCAGGTGCAGCGCAAGCAGAGCCACACCGAGCTGGCCAGTGCCGAGGTGATCGAGAGCTGGCGCAATCTGCCGGTGTTCCTCCGTCACCCGACGCTGCAAGGTTCGCTGCGCTACGACTTCATCGGCGGCGCCACCAGCAAAGGCCAGTTCCCCCACGACGACTGGCGCCGCTGCGTCGCCCACGCGATGCGGCAGATGGCGCAGTCGAAAGGTTTCTACAGCGTCGCCGAAGGCTTGCCGGCGCTGCGCAATGCGATCGCTCGGCACATCGCGTTTTCCCGTGGCATCAACTGTCAGGACGAGGACATCGTCGTATGCAACGGCGCGCAGCAGGCGCTGGACCTGATTGCCCGCGTATTGACCCGTCCCGGCAGTCTGGTGGCCATGGAAGACCCCGGCTATCCGCCCGCGCGCTTGTTGTTCGGCACGCATGGCGCGGAGGTGGTCGGGGTGCCGGTGGATGCCGAGGGCATTCAGGTCGAGCACATTCCCGATGGCACCCGGCTCATCTATGTGACGCCATCGCATCAGTTTCCGCTGGGCATGGCGATGAGTCAGGCGCGCCGCGAGGCCCTGCTTGCCCGTGCCCACGAGCTCGGCGCGATCATCATCGAAGACGATTACGACAGTGAATTCCGCTACGAAGGCCGGCCTACGGATTCGCTGTACAACCTCGATCAGCGCGGCATCGTCGCCTACGTCGGCACCTTCTCGAAAACCCTGCTGCCGGAGTTGCGCCTGGGCTACGCGATGCTGCCGCCGTCGATCATCGAGGCGGTGATCCGCGCCAAACAGCTCACCGATCTGCACGCCTCGACTCTGCCGCAATGGGCGCTGGCCAAGTTCATCGCCGAGGGTTGCCTGCTCAAGCACATCCGCCGCTGCCACACGATCTACACGCAACGCCGCGAACGCATCCTGGAGCGCATGGCGACTGACCTTGCACCGTGGCTGCAAGCCGTGCCGGCCAGCGCCGGGTTTCACATGGCGGTGTTCTGCAAGGTGCCGATCGATTTGCCGTTGGTCATCGAGCTGGCGAAAAAGGTCGAGGTCGGTCTCTATGCGATCAGTGGTTTCTACTACCAGCAGCCGGCGAAAGAAGGCCTTTACTTCGGTTTCGGCGCCATCGAAACCCTCGACATCGACATTGCCCTCGATCGCTTGCGCGACATCCTCGAGCAGCTGTCATGAGCCGTTGGTATAAGGCTTTTACCGCCGATTGGTTATTGGTGATTCATGGCGGCAGGCCTATTCTGCACAGGCGTTATCCCTCAGTGAGCAGGATTCGTCCGGCCTGATTCAGGAGTGTGAGCAATGTCCAACGAAGTGATCAACACGGTTCAGGTGAAGGCTGTTGCGGGCCGCTCGGAAGAGCTTGGCAAGCAATTGCAGAAGATCGTCGATACCCTGCGCGAAACTCCGGGCTGCGATTCCTACCTGGTCGACCGCTGCCCCGAGGACAGCCACCGCTGGACGGTCAGCGCGCGCTGGCAGTCGGAAGCGGCGATGCAGGCACATTTCAACCGGCCCGAGGCGCAGGGGTTTATCGACCTGATCGATAGCCGCCTGGCCAATAGCGTCGATTTCAACAGCTTTCCTATCGTCTAAAAGCAAGATCAAAAGATCGCAGCCTTCGGCAGCTCCTACTCTGGAATGCGTTCCCCTGTAGGAGCTGCCGAAGGCTGCGATCTTTGCTTTTGAACCAGAATTGGTCACCTGATCTTCGCGAATATTGGCCGTTTGAACCGGCCACATTGCGGCCTACTGTGAGCACACCCCCACCATCACAGGTAACCCGCCATGAAAGCCCTGCACCTCGTCGCCGCCGCCCTCGCCTTCAGCCTTTCCGCATCGGCGATGGCTCACGACCCATCCGAAAAAATCACCGTCCTGCAGGAACAACTGCTGAAAAACGCCCCCGGCAAGAAAGCCATGATGATCGAAGTCGACTACCAGCCCGGGCAATCCTCGATCGCCCATAAGCACGAAGGCACGGCGATGGCTTACGTGCTCGACGGCGAGGTGATTTCCCAAGTCAAAGGCGAACAGGCGATCACTTACAAAAAGGGCCAGTTCTGGTACGAGCCGGCCGGCTCCGAGCATCTGGTGTCGAAAAACGCCAGCTCAACCAAGCCTGCCAGGTTGCTGGTGTTCATGGTGATGGCCCCGAACGAGCAGGTGCTGATCCCGCTGGAAAACTGATGGCTGCCTGATCACATTTGGAATGCGATCAACCGTGGGAGCGAGCCTGCTCGCGAAGGCGCCAGACCACACACCACAAAAACCCTCAGACATTAAATCCCCGGCAAGACAGGCCATCCCGTCTTCCAAATCCACAATCATCCGCCGCTGTCCACTGTCAGGTCTGACAGTGGACAGCGCGACCGAAAGCTCCCCAAATACCAGCACTGCGTTGATTTGCCGGTCCCTATCGACTGATCGCTTTACGCAAAAACAGCGTATTCGAGGAGCAGACCATGACTGAAGTAAAAGACACCGCTGTGCATAATCTGGACCCCACTTTCGGCCCCGATAAAAATGGCCTCACCTGGTTTAAATATCCCGATCAGGAAAACGGCTTCGCCAACGCAGTTGCCGTCGCGGCGGACGGCAAGCTGCTGATCGCCGCAAGTCCGGGCAACAAGTTCGCCATTGTGCGATTGAAGCCTGATGGCACACAGGACACTTCGTTTGCCCGGGATGGCGTGGCCAGCGGGGTTTTCGCTCCGGGCTATAAATCCACGGGTGGCAGCATCAGCATCCTCAAGAACGGAAATCTGTTGCTTCAGGGTGCCTTTTATCTACACGAATACGCACAGCCACAACGCTGCCTGGCAATGTTTCGCAATGACGGAACGCCCGAGACCGCATTTGGCGTCAACGGCGTAGTCTTCGTTGATCCGATTCCGGTGCCCGCGCTCACGTCGTCCGAGATCGAACTTGGGCAAAAACGCACTACGGCATCCGATTACAGTGGCCATGCCATTGAACTGGACGACGGAAAACTGATGGTGTTGAGCAACCATCGATATTCCCCCAATGACCAATGCGGTCTTTTGATCAGACTGCAAAGCAACGGGGCTCTGGACACTGCGTTTGGCCAGGGAAAGGGTTACGTCGTGATTCGATACCTGGCCAACTTCACGTGGGCTGGCTCACTAATCCGGCTCCAGGACGGCAAATTCGCCATCGCAGGTTACGTTTCACGTGAAAACCGCTACCGCGCAATGATCGCCCTCTTCGACGCCACAGGTAAGCCTGTCAGCAGCTTTGGCGATAACGGTTTTGCCCTGTTCGACCGCCTGGACAAGCTCAGTCAGATCAACCAACTGGTCGAAATGCCTGGTGGCAACATCCTTGGCATCGGTAGCGCCACCTCGAAGGATTTTGTTCACCAGGGCGTCCTGGTTTGTGTCGACAGGAACGGGAAATACGCCATCGACTTCAATGAAGGGAGGCCAGTCCTGACGTCCTATCCAAAAGCCCTTTTCGGCATCCAATGGACTGCTGGCACGCTGAGGGACGGACACATCGTCGTGCTTTCCAGCACCCACGGCGAACAAGACTCGGAAATCGTCATTGCCCAGTTCAAATCGGACGGCTATCCAGATAGCGATTTTGCCGACGACGGTGTGCTGGTCATCAATCTGACCGCCGTGCTCGACATGGCGGGAGGCCTTGCCATTCAGGACAATCAGATTGTCGTAGCCGGAACATCCCTGCCCCGTACGGACGGCGTCGGTAGCTTCGCCTTTCGCTGCGCCGATACGTTCTGAATGACAGACAAGAAAAAGCCCCGCCTCTTTCGAGAGCGGGGCTTCTTCATTCAGCCACTACTTACGCCAGTTCAAGCTCGGCATTCGCAGTCACCGCAGGCACGATTGCTTGCCCGCTCA
The DNA here is from genome assembly GCF_041956865.1 of Pseudomonas sp. LW8. Classification (NCBI taxonomy): domain Bacteria; kingdom Pseudomonadati; phylum Pseudomonadota; class Gammaproteobacteria; order Pseudomonadales; family Pseudomonadaceae; genus Pseudomonas; species Pseudomonas sp. LW8. The sequence goes on from NZ_CP168138.1 coordinate 3,177,536, forward strand.
ACGCCAGATCCAGCAGTTCACGGTTGGCCACCGCGTACATGGCGTAGTCCGTACCGCTCGCAGCACGGATTTCCACCAGCATGGCGCGCCAGCGTTCGATCATGCTTTCGTGCTGGGCCATCCACAGCGCCAGGCGTGCTTCCACGTCCTGCGAGCCGTCGCCCTGTTGCAGGACGGAGATGGTGATCGCCCGTTGCTGCCAGTCGACGTCATCACGGAACGCTTCACGGGCCAGAGCCTGCCAGTTGTTTTCAACCGGCAGAGCGCTGATCTGTTGCAGGTACCAGGTGATGTCCAGTGCAGAGCCGACGGCGAAGTAAGCCTTGGCCACTTCGGCCGGGTTCTGCCCGGTGACGTCTGCGGCTTCGATGATCGGCAGCAGCGTGTACAGGTGCGAAGTACCCGCAACCATTCGCGCCAGCAATTCCGGCACACCGGCTTCGACGTACGCCTGATAGCGCGACTGCCAGTTCTCGCGGATTTCGCCGCTGAGCAGTTCGTCGAGTTTCAGACCCAGTTCTTTCAGGTGCGGACCGAAATGCGCGACGTCACGGGCAGCGTTCTGCTCGTTGCGGCGGGCACGCAGGAACCAGCGCGTGGCGCGACGACCCAGACGCATCAGCTCGTCCATCAGCTCCAGCTGCACGTCAGCGGAAACCTGATAGTCCAGCGCTTCGATCTGACGGAACCAGTGCGGGAGGTGGAAGATGTCGCGCACGATCACGTAAGCGCCAGCCACGTTCGCCGGGCTCATGCCGGTCGACTCTTTGAGTCGCTGCACGAAGGTGATGCCCATGTGGTTGACCAGATCGTTGGCGATCTGCGTGCTGACGATCTCGCGCTTCAGACGGTGGCGACGCATGGCTTCGGAGAACTTGCTGACCAGGGTCGGCGGGAACGCCGTTTCCATGTCGCGGGTCAGGTAGTCGTCGTCCGGCACCAGCGAGCCCAGCAGTTGCTCTTTGAGGTCGATCTTGCTGTAGGAAATCAGCACCGACAGCTCAGGACGGGTCAGGCCGTGGCCCTCAGCGACGCGCTCGGTCAGTTGCTCTTCGGTCGGCAGGAACTCGATGGCACGGTCCAGCTTGCCACGGCCTTCCAGATCGCTCATCAGACGCTTGTACTCAGCGATGCGCGCGTAGGCACGGCGCGCCGCCAGGGACAGGGCCTGAGTCTGCTTGTAGTTGTTGCCCAGCACCAGATTGCCGACTTCGTCGGTCATGCTCGCCAGCAACTGGTTGCGTTGCTTGTCGGTCATGTCACCGGCCTGAACCACTTCGTTCAGCAGGATCTTGATGTTCACTTCGTGGTCGGAGCAGTCCACGCCACCGGCGTTGTCGATGAAGTCGGTGTTGGAACCGCCGCCATTGAGACCGAATTCCACACGACCCAGTTGGGTCATGCCGAGGTTACCGCCCTCGCCCACGACTTTGCAGCGCAGCTCGTTGCCGTTGACGCGCAGTGCATCGTTGGCCTTGTCGCCGACATCGGCGTGGCTTTCGGTGCTGGCCTTGACGTAGGTGCCGATGCCGCCGTTCCACAACAGATCCACAGGCGCCTTGAGCAAGGCATTGAGCAGTTCGGTCGGGGTCAGCTTGTCAGCCTGGATGTCGAAGCGTTCTTTCATCTGCGGCGAGATCGCGATGCTCTTAGCGCTGCGCGAGAAGATACCGCCACCTTCGGACATGATGCTGGTGTCGTAGTCGGTCCAGGCCGAACGCGGCAGGTCGAACAGACGCTGACGCTCGACGAAGCTGGTCGCCGGGTTCGGGTTAGGATCGATGAAGATGTGCATGTGGTTGAATGCCGCGACCAGTTGCAGCTTGTCGGACATCAACAGGCCGTTACCGAACACGTCGCCGGCCATGTCGCCGACACCAACCACGGTGATGCTGTCTTCCTGGACATTGATGCCGCGCTCGCGGAAGTGGCGCTGTACGCCGACCCACGCGCCCTTGGCGGTGATGCCCATTTTCTTGTGGTCGTAACCGGCCGAACCACCGGACGCAAACGCGTCACCCAGCCAGAAGCCGTAGTCGATGGCGATGCCGTTGGCGATGTCGGAGAAGGTCGCAGTGCCCTTGTCCGCCGCGACCACCAGGTACGGGTCATCATCGTCATGACGCACGACGTTGACCGGCGGCACCAGGGCGCCGTCCTTCAGGTTGTCGGTGATGTCCAACAGGCCGGAAATGAAGATGCGGTAGCAGGCGATGCCCTCGGCCGCGATTTCGTCTCGGCTGCCGCCCAGTGGCAGACGACGCGGCAGGAAGCCGCCCTTCGCGCCCACCGGCACGATGACCGAGTTCTTCACTTGCTGGGCTTTTACCAGGCCGAGCACTTCGGTGCGGAAGTCTTCTTCACGGTCGGACCAGCGCAGGCCACCACGAGCGACGTTGCCGAAGCGCAGATGCACGCCTTCGACGCGTGGCGAGTAAACGAAGATTTCAAACTTCGGCACTGGCTTTGGCAGCTCAGGGATCGCATGCGGGTTGAACTTGAAGCTGAAGTACGACTTGTTCTGGCCGTTGGCATCCGTCTGATAGAAGTTGGTGCGCAGGGTGGCTTTGATCAGGTCGAGGTAACGACGCAGGATGCGGTCTTCGTTGAGCACCTGAACATCGTCCAGTGCAGTCAGAATCGCTTGTTCCAGACGCAGTTGCTTGTCTTCCAGATCGTCGCTGCCGAGCTTGCGCGCCAGGTAGAAACGGGTCTTGAACAACCGGGTCAGTTCGCGAGCGATGTCGGTGTGGTTGTTCAAAGTGCTGGCGATGTAACCCAGATCGAAGCCCAGACGAATCTGCTTCAGGTAGCGGGCGTAGGCACGCAGCAGCGCCACGTCGCGCCATGGCAGACCGGCGGTCAGCACCAGACGGTTGAACGCATCGTTCTCGGCATCGCCGCGCACGATGTGCACGAACGCGTCCTGCAGGGTGTCGTTGAGTTGCTGGATGTCGAGGTCGAGACCTTCAGCGGCGGTGAATGCGAAATCGTGAATCCAGAATTCGCGGCCGTTGGTGTGGCGCAGGCGATACGGGAATTCACCCAGTACGCGCAGGCCGAGGTTTTCCAGAATCGGCAGGACGTCGGACAGCGCCAGCGGCGTGTCGGCGTGATACAGCTTGCAATGCAGCTCGCGCTGGCCGGAGACCTGACCGAGCGGCTGATAGAAGCTCATCACCAGCGGATTTTTTTCGTTGAGGCTCAGCAGGTGCTGCATGTCGACCACGGCCGAATGCGCGGCAAAACGCTCGCGGTAACCGGCCGGGAAGCCTTTCGGGAAGTCGGCCAGCACGTTGGTGCCGTGGGCTTCGCCGAAGCTTTCGACGGTCAGTGCGGCGTAATCGTCCTGCCAGCTGCGGCACGCTTGTACGACTTCTTTTTCCAGCAGCAGCGGGTCGATGTCGAGACGGTTCTTCGGATCGACGCGCAGGATCAACTGCACGCGGGCCAGCACGGATTCCGAGAAGAAGGTCCAGAACTCGCAATCGGACGCCTTCAGGCGCTCCATCAGCACTTGCTGGATCTTCTGGCGCACTTCGGTGGAATAAATGTCGCGCGGCACGTAGGCCAGGCAGTAGCAGAAGCGACCGTACGGGTCTTTGCGCAGGAACACGCGGATCTTGTTGCGTTCCTGGATCTGCACGATCGACATCACGGTGGTGAACAGTTCGTCGACCGGGGTCTGGAACAGGTCGTCACGCGGCAGCACTTCGAGGACCTGTGCCAGTTCCTTGCCCAGGTGAGCCTTGGACTGGAAGCCGGAGCGGCGCTCGATTTCTTCGACCTTGCGGCGGATGAACGGGATGACCCGCACGCTCTCGCCGTACACCGACGAGGTGTACAGGCCCATGAAGCGGTGTTCCTTGATGACTTTGCCGTCGGCGTCGATTTCACGGATCGACACGTAGTCCGGGTAAGCCGGACGGTGCACACGGCTCGGGTGCGCAGCCTTGGCGAACGACAGCAGGGTCGGTTCGCGCAGGTAGGACACGGCGTAGTCTTCGATGCGCAGGTCTTCGTAGGTCAGGCCGGTGCGCAGCAGTTTGGTCAGGCCGAGGAAGGAATTCCGGTCGTACTCGATGTGGCCGCCATCGGCTTGATCGGTAACCACGAACTCTTCGTAGCCGAGGAAGGTGAAGTGGTTGCCCACCAGCCATTCCAGGAAGCTCTTGATTTCGTTCTTTTCGTCGGCATCGACCGGATAGGCGCTGTTGTCGAGCTGGGTGAGGATGTCCTGCACCTTGGCTTTCATCGGCTCGAAATCAGCGACGGCGACGCGCACTTCACCGAGCACCTGCTCAAGCTCTTTGCTCAGCACGTTCAGTTCGGCCGCGTTGGCGCAACGGTCGATTTCCAGGTACATCAGCGATTCGTGCAGCACGCCTTCGCCGGTGCTGCCTTTTGGCAGGATTTCCAGCAATTCGCCCTTGCTGCCACGACGCACGCTGAGCACGGTGGTCTGCAGGGTATGAATGCTGTAGCCGCGACGGTTCAGCTCGGTACGCACCGAGTCGACCAGAAATGGCAGGTCGTGGTGCAGCACTTCGACCGCGGTGTGGGTCGACTGCCAGCCGTGGCGTTCGTAATCGGGGTTGTAGACACGCACTTGCGGTTGCGCGTGATCGAAGCGCTCAAGCAGGCGCCACGCAGAGAGAGTACAGCCAGCGAGGTCGGAGAGGCGACGTTGAGTCAGCTCGTCCAGGGAAATGATGCCGAAGAATTGTTCAGCGAACAGCGCCACTTGTGGCAGTGCCTGTTCACTGATGTGCTGCGCCAGTGCCGCTTGCAGTTGGTGCTGGAAGTCGGCTTTGCTGGCTGCGGTGAAGAACGCCATCTGTGGTACTCCGCTTAAGCTTGTTATTGATGGAAAGCGTCGCGTGCAACACCCCTTTCGGGGCTGGTGTCGCCCTGTTCCTGATTCTCGGGCAGAGGAAACAGGGAGACAGGTGGGTGAAGCTGGACGGGACACTCAGGTCACATTCACCTTCCATGAATGAGCATCTGCAAAAGCGACTGCCAGCACTGCCGACAATGCCTTTACGGGTGCTCATCCGTTGCGCAGCTTAATGGGTGCGACAATGTGTCTGCTTGCGGTGCTGCGACATATTCGGTCATTGGCACGTAAATGCAGGGTTTGGCCTGCATCAACACTAGCAGGCGTGAGCTGAAATGCAGGCTCGATACCCCGGTTTCACGGGACTTTCGTGCCAGGACAATCCTTGGGAACGTTACATATCCGGAAACGAAAACGCCCAAGGCCCTGTTATCGACCCTGAGCGTGGCATCCGGTTCAGCGCTGGCGGTTGACGCGGATCAGTCCGGCAGTTCCTCAAAGGCTCTGAATTTGCTCACCGTGGCGCAGTCGTAGCACATCGTCTGCAGGATCTGCTTGTCCATGCTGGCGTCAATGTTGCTCGAATCGCATTCGCGGCAGAACAGGCGCAGATTGCCCAGCAAGTCGCTGTCGAACGCTACGGCGCTGAAGAATTGCGGAACCAGTTCGTCGCGCCAGTACATGCCCGGCGACTTTGAGAATCCGGCGCCGCTGTCCTTCAGCACTACGTCGTAAAGCAGTCGCTGCAAGGCTGTCTGCGGCACCCGCGCATCACGATGGCCGTTCTTGCGCCAGTTACGGACGAGCGCGTCCTGCGCCGTGCCCAGCATGTTGCGCGGAATGGTGTTGGAGGCGTGACTGCGCCCTTTGGAATTGCCGGTGGCATAAAAGTGCGCGGCGTTTCGTACCGCCAAGCGGGCGAAGTAATACAACTGACTCACCGAGAAGTCCTGCAACAACTGCCCGACCACCTCATCGGCACGGGCTTCGGCCGTGAAGGCGAAATCCACCTCACTGGCCAGCACACGAATGTATTGAAGCGACTCTTCGCGGGCGAGACTGAAGACCAGCGAATAGATTTCGCTCTTCCAGGCAGCCTTTACGCTGCCCGACAATTCCTGATACAGCGCCAGATACAGATTCTCTCGGTTACTGCGCGCCGCGCCATCCAGCGTGACGTTGGGCAGCCAGCGCACGGCGCTGTACTCGCGAATACTGCAACCCTCGCTGCGATCGAAGGCGTTGATATCGGATTCGGTGGAAACCGCCAGCACCCCGGCTTCGTGCAGGTCTTTGAGCAACTCTTCCCGCGCCTCGAAGGTCAGGGCGAGCAGCTCCTCTCGGGATGGCGCGTTCAACGGCGCAATCCATTCAACGTTTGCGCCGTAGCCATCATCGAGCAAGGCAAGCAACGTCAACTTCTGCACAAAGCCCAGATTGGCGTAAGGCACTGCAGGGAGTTGCGCGCCATATCTGGCCTGCAACTCCAGACGGTCCCGCGCTGCCCGGGCGGCCAGTTGCTGCTGGCGAACCTTGAAACATTCTGTGCAGTTGCACGCTGCGTGGCGGCCATTGGCGCCGGGGACACTGTGCTGGTGCTCACAGCGGACGCATTTGAATGCACTGCGCAACGAAAGCGGAGTTCCCCTGGCGTAGCGGCGCATCCACATCGGCAGTTCACAGTAAGGACAGGTGAGGTCTGTGCTGACGATCGGTGGCAGAACTTTTAGCAGACTGCGCACCGTGGAAGGAATCTGGAATTGCGCCATCAGCTGCGAAGTTTTCTCACCTTCCAGATAGCGCTTGTAGATCTCCTCGATCTGTTCGTCAGACAGGTGGCGAATTTCTTCGGCGCGTTCGAAATATTGAGTCATGGCAAAGGTCCTTTTTCGGGGTTTTGGTAACGCACTCCGTTGCGCAAGAGCGGCGAAACTAACGGCAAAACGGTGGCGATCACAAGCGAAAAATCGCAATTTCGGGTGGATTTTGCGCATCCGGTAATTGCCTTACGCTGGCGTCGGATTTTCCCTTCTCGCTACTCGGAACCGGGCGACGGAAATGTCCTGCTTTGCGACTTTTTGCCGATGCAGGCAGCGCGAACGAGCAGAGACTGGCAAAATCGCGCCTTCGAACAGATTCACCGCCGCCACTGCCCAGGATTTCACCCATGCAAATGACCACCGCCCTACTGATCGTCAACCCGTGCGACGACGAAGAAGACAACATGGCCATGCTCTGCTGCCACAGCGACAAGGGTGAGATGTTCCTGATGAGCCGTTATCCGGATGAGGATGAGCTGGAGATCACCCTGGATGGCGAGCCGTCGACGCTTGACGGCGTGAAGGTCACGCTGACGTCGGAACTGCTGAAGATCGAGATTGCTGCGGCGGATGCCGATGCGTTGAATGGGGATGATGTGCTGGAGATCGCTTTCAACCCGGATATGGTGGATATGGAAGAGGTTGTTGAGACCTTGAAGAATATTCTCGATGGGACAGGAACTTTTGTAATTAATCTGGAATAACCAGGTCGGCTCGCATGACAAGATAAATGACGACGGCATTTGATCGCCCCTTATGCCATCGTCATTAATTCCACGCTGATCGATACCTCTACAAGCTCTAAACACCTGAAAACCATAATTCGCGCTAATTTTCCGCATAGAACGCCGCTGTGTTTAACAGCACGAAGTTCGATCCTACTACTCCTCAAGAAGTGCCCTACGCAATCATCGGAAGCCGTCTGATTGCGGGCCCACCCCTCCCTTGTTATTACTCGTTGCGCTTGCAAAAAAACATGCAAGCTCGGCGCACAAAAAAGTGCCGACAACGTGATATTCAATGGAGTCATATGTAATGGGTAGAAAACGTTCTGAAATAAACACCTTCGAGGATTTGCCTTATGGCTCGGGCCACTTTGAAGGTTTCCTGGCGACGGAACTGGACTTCTTCGCCTCACTGACCCGCTGACTCGGCCTCCCGATCAGCCAATCCTGAAAATGCCGAAAGTCGATCTTTCGGCATTCAAGCCTACGAGGCTCACCATGTCAGAGCGTGAGATTTCATCCAGCGAAGCGTTTGTCCGAATAAACAATGTTATCCAGACACTGGGTTTGAAAGCGCGAGTGCGCTATGTCGATGACGGTAATCTGGTCGCTACTGCCGAACTCTATAACGAATACGACACGCTGATTGAATCAGGCGCAGGCAAAGGTCCCGACGCGCTTGTAGGTGCACTTGCTGAAAGCCTTGAGCACTACGCGATGTTTCACGCCGAGCCGCCATTTTGCACAACGCTTGGTTGCAGTGACATCGCTTCGCAGAACGGGGTCGAGTCGGACGGCATTTACAAGTCTGCGAAAAAACATCGAGCCTCTACAGTGTCTGCAGCTTGCAGCACTCGACGGCTGCGCCGGGCTTTTTGTGCCATGCGCCCTGCTGTATCCGGTCAAAGATGAACGTAAAACAACGAGTCAACCGACGCGCTTTTTAAATCGCTACGCCTCTAACTCAGGAACTGCTTTCGGCTGCACGAAATCAGAAGCACTGCTGCACGGTACCCTGGAACTGATTGAGCGACACCTGTTGTCCCGGTTTTTCATGGCCGTCTGCAGACTGATACCTGCGATAGATCTCTACTCACCGTCGGCGCCCCTGCTTGCGCAAGCCCTGTTCAACAACTCATACGCGCTACGGGCTGCCGAAGCTTTGCAGATCATCATTATCAAAGACGAGTCAGAAGTTTATCTGGCGGTTGCATTCCCACGAACCGGCCCCGGCGACCGACATATATCCGCAATCGGCTCCGGCTGTTCTTTGGACATATTTATCGCCATCCAAAGAGCGGTAACGGAGCAATTCCAATCAAACGCCTTATACGACGCCAACGATGAAATCGCGGACCGAAAGGTACTTGATGTGCTTTGTCAATCCGAGAAACTGAAACAGCTGATAGACTTTGCACCCGTTAAAAACTTGAAACTCAATACCCTGGCGCCGCCAAAAAGCCTGCTTGCACTCTCTGTTCCTGAACAACTTGCCTTGCTCCGAAAAAACCTGAGCGGTATGAACAAAGTCCTATTTTTCAGAACAGTCATGGAGTACCCGGGGACCAACGTAGTTACCCAGACTTATATCCCGGGTCTCGACCGATTCAACATAATCAGAAATGGCCAACCCGTAGCTCTTCAGCACATTTTGCTCGGCACCAGGAGCACGCCAACGGCGTGATCCAAAACGACCACAGGCCCATACTCATGCAGACATTTATAAGAACAGCCTGCGAGAAACATCGACTCCTGCTGGTGATGACAATAGGCGCGACCATCACCCTGAAAATCCTGGCCCTGGCCCCTCCTTTGTTATTGGGCAAGATCGTCGATTCACTAAACGATGCCGATCACACAACGCTGCGTACGCTGCTTTTTTTCACCGCAGCTTTTACGCTGGCCGGTTGCATTCAGTCGATGACCACCCCCCTGCAAACGCTGCTGCTCTCAAAGCTCGTCCAGCGAATTGTCATGGATGCTTCCATCAATTGGATGGCGCGGTTGATGGGCAAGGATTTTTCCCAGTTTGGCACGTGGCGAGTAGGACACTTCATCAAGTCGGTCGAGCGCGGAATCACTGCCCACGAACAGTTGCTGATGTTCTTCGTCACTACGGGTTTTCCCCTGTGCCTGGAATTTCTTATTGTGGCCGGCGCATTCTGGTATATGGGCGGAGCCTGGGTTTTCTGCGCGCTAGCTGGCCTCGGTGGCTGTTATCTCTATGCAACTCACCGGATCATTCGATGGCGCAGAAAACACATCGATGCTGTTAATGACCAGGAGGATGAGCTGAGTGCAACCTTGGTCAATACTTTGAGGGCTGGTAAATCGATAAAACTGGAACGCGCCGAACGCACGGCCCTGCAACTCTTGAACCGAGCGTTTGAGCGCTACGCCAATGCTGCGGTGACCGTAGCAGGCTCGGGCGGACTGTTGAGCGCGGCGAAGATTTTGTTTATCAGCCTGTCCACCGGCGGTTTGTTGGCTTGGGGAGTCATGGATCAGACGTCCGGACAAGCAAGTATCAGCGTCGGTCAGTTGGTGGCCATTTCCTCTATTGCTGGTACGTTCCTGTTGAATGTATCGGCGCTGACCGAAGGCTATCGGGTGCTGGATCAATTTTCGGCTGATCAACGGCGACTCAAAGAATTACTTGCAACTGCTGACTTCGATAACGATCGCCGCAATGACTCTGATGCGTTGCATAACCTATCAACATTACGGCTCGAGCCCTGCGAGATCACCCATAACGGTGTTGCGCAGCTATCAATTGCCAGCCAGATCAGCTTCCGACAGGGCCAATCCGTTGCGATCATCGGGCCCAGCGGCGCTGGCAAATCGACGTTACTCGAAGCGCTGGCAGGACTGGATTTTTCGGTGCGGCCCCGGCTGTTCATCGACGAGCTGTGCATAGATCGCTTAAATGCTCGCGTTCATCTGGAAACGGTGCGTTACAGCCCCCAGTCTCCGCAGTTCCTGGAAGGAAGTTTTGAACAGTCCGTACTTTTCGGTGTTGAGCAGTCGAAAACATTGAACGAGGCAATTCAATGCCTCCAGCTTGATGAAATCATTGGCCGAGGTCACATCGCTGAAAACGCCACCAATATCTCCGGAGGTGAAGCGAAGCGGCTTTCGTTGCTGCGACTTCTGAATCGACCGGGCAAATTCAATCTGTTTGATGAGCCGAGTGCTTCGATTGAACCGAAACTCGCTACACCAGTGTGGGATTTGCTATTCAAGACATTCGCTGGACAGGGCCTTATATGTGTCACCCATGATGTTGAACATCTCCATCGTTTTGACCGCGTGCTCGTCATGCAGCAAGGCGCCATCGTTGATGAAGGCAAATGGTTCGAACTGCTTGAGCGCCCCGCCATCAAGGTCATATTGCACAGCTTGCACACGCAGACCTGAATCGCAAAAACGTCCAGAAACGGCCCCACGCAGTGCAAACGAGGGCCGATACTGACAAATCGCGCAAATGCCGTTAGTCGCCGCCCCCCACGATGGATTAAAGTAACGCCCCCAGCCCCGGCGTTATCCGAACGCCCCGGCCACCCCCTTTCCAGGAACAGTCACCGATGGAACATCGTGAAGCGCTGCTGGCGCTGCGAACCTTTCTTTCAACGCAGATTCTCGGCCAGGAAAAACTCATCGAGCGTTTGCTCATCGCCCTGCTCGCCGACGGCCACATGCTGGTTGAAGGCGCTCCCGGTCTGGCCAAGACCAAAGCGATCAAAGAACTCGCCGAGGGCATCGAAGCCCAGTTCCATCGAATTCAGTTCACCCCCGACCTGCTGCCGGCCGACATCACCGGCACCGAAATCTACCGTCCGGAAACCGGCAGCTTCGTCTTCCAGCAAGGGCCGATCTTTCACAACCTTGTGCTGGCGGACGAAATCAACCGTGCGCCGGCCAAGGTGCAATCGGCCTTGCTCGAAGCGATGGCCGAGCGTCAGGTCAGCGTCGGGCGCAGCACCTATGAGCTGTCGCCGCTGTTTCTGGTGATGGCCACGCAGAACCCGATCGAACAGGAAGGCACCTATCCGCTGCCGGAAGCCCAGCTCGACCGTTTCCTCATGCACGTCAAGATCGGCTTCCCTGACGCAGCCGTCGAACGGCGCATCCTGCAACAGGCGCGCGGCGAGGCGTTGAACGGCGAGACCAAGCCCGAGCGTCGGGTCAGCCAGCAGGCGATCTTCGCCGCGCGCAAGGAAATCCTTGGTTTGTACATGGCCGACGCCGTGGAGGAATACCTGGTGCAACTGGTCATGGCCACGCGCAACCCGGCCAAGTTCGATCCGGAAATGGCCGAGTGGATCGCTTACGGCGCCAGTCCGCGCGGCTCGATCGCCCTCGATCGCTGCGCCCGCGCCCACGCCTGGCTGGCCGGTCGCGACTTCGTCAGCCCGGAAGACATTCAGGCCGTGCTGTTCGACGTGTTGCGCCACCGCATCATTCTGTCGTTCGAAGCCGAAGCCGCTGGCATCGATCAGGATCGCGTGGTGCAGCGGATTCTCGACGTCGTCGCCGTCGCTTGACCCCCATGAACGCCGCCCTGCCCTCCGAACCCGGTATCCGCATCAGCCTCGCCGAGCTGATCGAGATGCGTCACCGCGTGCGCGAGGTGCAGCTGTTTTCCACGCCGAGTCAGCGCAGCCCGCTGATCGGCCTGCATCACTCGAAATTCCGTGGCCGTGGCGTCGACTTCGATCAGGTGCGGGTGTATCAGGCCGGTGACGATGTGCGCACCATCGACTGGCGCGTCACCGCGCGCACGCAGGAACCGCACACCAAGCTGTTCCACGAAGAGCGCGAGCGACCGATTTTCATCATGGTCGAGCAAAGCACGCGGTTGTTTTTCGGCTCGGGACTGATGTTCAAATCGGTACTGGCGGCGCAGGTCGCGGCGTTGATCGGCTGGGCCGCGCTGGGGCACAACGACCGCGTTGGCGGGCTGGTGTTCGGCGACAACGAGCACTACGAAATCAAGCCTCGGCGCAGCAAGCAGAGCCTGCTGCAATTGCTCAACCGCTTGGTCAAGGTCAATCAGTCGCTGCACAGCGAGCGCGAGCCAGATCGCGATGCCTTCGGCGTGGCCCTGCGCCGCGCGCGGGAAGTGCTGCGGCCGGGCAGTCTGGCCATCGTCATTTGCGACGAACGCGCGTTGTCCGACAGCGCCGAGCAGCAATTGAGTCTGCTGGCGCGGCATTGTGATCTGCTGATGTTGCCGCTGTCCGACCCACTCGATCACGCTCTGCCCGCCGCCGGCCTGCTGCGCTTCGCCGAACGTGGCGCGCAACTGGAGATCGACACGCTGAACTTCGACCTGCGCCAGACCTACCGCGCCCAGGCCGAAGCGCGCATCGCCCGTTGGGAATTGCTCGCGCAAAAGCTGCGGGTGTTGCTGATGCCGTTGAGCACGCAGAGTGAAATGGTCGAGCAGATGCGCGAGTTCCTTAACCCGCAGCGTCCGGGGAAAGGTCGATGAACGGCCTCGAACAACTGCAACCGCTGATCTCGCCGCCGCCGATCGCCTTCTGGCCGCCGGCGCCCGGCTGGTGGCTGCTGCTTCTGCTGTTGCCGCTGCTGGGTTTTGCCGTGTGGAAGCTGCGCCGTTTCATTCCGATCAAGAAACGCCCGGTGGTGCGCGCCGAGCAGCCGCTGGACCCGGTACGCATCGCCGCGCTCGCCGAACTGGCGCAAATGCCCAAACCCTACGACGGTGCACCAGCCGGCGCTTGGCTGCAACAACTCAACGGCCTGCTCAAACGCCTGTGCCGCAACCACTATCCGTACAGCCAGAGCCACACCCTCAACGGCCGCAAATGGCTGGCCTTCCTCGATAACCGCTGCCCCGCTGCCGGCCTGACGCGCTGGATGGTGCTGGTTGAAGGCGCGTACAAACCGGAATGCAAACTCGACGACAAAGCCATCGCCGGCCTGACCCAAGCGGTCGACACGTGGATTCGCAAACATGTTTGAGTTCGCCTGGCCTTGGATCTTTGTGCTGTTGCCGCTGCCGTGGCTGATGCGCCTGATCCTGCCGGTGGCCGACAGCGGCGAGCCGGCATTGAAAGTCAGTTTCCTCGCCGACCTCGAAGGCCTCGCCCGCCGCCGCGCCCGCGCCAACTTGCCGGCGTGGCGGCAGCAGGCGCCGTTTATCTTGCTGTGGCTGATTCTGTTGACCGCCGCCGCCCGCCCGCAATGGCTCGGCGAGCCGCTGCCAATTGCCGCCAGTGGCCGTGATCTGCTGGTGGCGGTGGACGTGTCCGGTTCGATGGATTTTCCCGACATGCAGTGGCAGGACGAAGAAGTCAGTCGTCTGTCGCTGGTGCAGCACTTGCTCGGCGATTTCCTCGAAAGCCGCGACGGCGATCGCGTCGGTCTGATCCTGTTCGGCAGCCAGGCCTACCTGCAAGCGCCGCTGACCTTCGATCGGCGCACCGTTCGCATCTGGCTCGACGAAGCGCGGATCGGTATCGCCGGCAAGAACACCGCGATCGGCGATGCCATCGGTCTGGCCCTGAAACGCTTGCGCCTGCGCCCGGCGCAAAGTCGCGTGCTGATTCTGGTCACCGACGGCGCCAACAACGGCGGCGAAATCAATCCGCTGACCGCCGCAAAACTGGCCGCCAGCGAAGGCGTCAGAATCTATCCGATCGGCATCGGCGCCAATCCCGAGGACAGCGGCTCGACCGGCCTGCTCGGGGTCAATCCGAGCCTCGATCTGGATGAGCCGGCACTCAAGGCCATCGCCGAAATCACCGGCGGCCAGTATTTCCGCGCCCATGACGGCCTGGAGCTGCAAGCGATCAAGGACACCCTCGATCAGCTCGAACCGGTGACTCAGCAACCGACTCAGGCACGCCCGGCACAAGCCTTGTATCACTGGCCGCTGGCGTTGGCGCTGTGGTTGAGCCTGTTGCTGGTCGTCCGCGAACTGTGGCCGGACAATCCGCTGCAACGCCTGTTTACCAAACAACTGTATTTACAAAGTCCGCTGCCGGACTGGCGTGAGCGCTTGCAACGTTTGCGCCTGCGGAGGCGCCGATGATCGCGCTCTGGCCGCACTGGTTCCGCCCTTGGTGGCTGCTGCTGTTGCCGCTGCTCGGCTGGCTGCTCTGGCAACTCTGGCACCGACAGAAACGCGCCGGTCGCTGGCAGATGATTCTGCCGCCGGCATTTCACGCTGCGCTGCTCAGTGGCGGCAGCGGTCGCCAGAGCAAACTGCCGTGGATCGCCCTTGGTGTGGCGTGGTTGCTGACCATTCTGGCCTTGCTCGGGCCGAGCTGGGAGCGCGTCGAACAGACCAGCCAGAAACCCGCCGACCCACTGGTAGTCGTGCTCGAACTGACCCCGGAGATGCTCGCCACCGACTCTCCACCGACGCGTCTGGAACAGGCGCGGCGCAAGCTGTTCGACCTGTTGCAGGCGCGCAGCGATGCGCAGACCGCCATCGTCGTTTATGCCGGCAGCGCGCACACGCTGGTGCCGCTGTCGGATGATCTGGCGACCAGCCGCAATCTGCTCGACGCGCTGAAGCCGTCGCTGATGCCGGAAGCCGGCCACCGCGCCGATCTGGCCGTGGGCAAAGCATTGGCCTTGCTCAAGCAAGGTGCGCTGGGACAGGGACGGATTCTGTTGATCGGTTCGTCGCTCAATGAAGAGGAACGGCGCGGCATTCGCCGTGCGCTCAATGGCGAGTCGACGCAACTGCTGATGCTCGGCATTGGCACCGCTGAAGGTGCGCCGATTGCCCAGGAAGACGGCAGTTTCCTCAAGGACGAGCAAGGCGCGATCCGCGTGCCGCAACTCGACAGTCCTGGTCTGGCGACATTCCTCAACAGCGTCGGCGGCGAGTATCACCCGGCGCGACTCGACGAAGCCGATCTCGGTGCCCTTGGCCTGCTCAACGGCCCGCGCAGCCTGCGCGACGACGGCCAGACCGTGCGCCTCGATACGTGGGCCGATCAGGGCTATTGGCTGCTGTTGCCGCTGTTGTTGCTGGCTGCGTGTGCCGGGCGCCGTGGCTGGCTGTTCTGCCTGCCGCTGCTGTGGTGCCTGCCGCAACCGAGCTACGCTTTCGACTTCGAAGACTTGTGGCTGCGCCCCGACCAGCAAGGTTTGCACCTGCTCAAGCAGAAGCGCCCGGCCGAAGCCGCGCAGCATTTTGAAGATCATCAGTGGCAAGGGGTGGCGTTGTACGAGGCCGGCGACTACAGTGGCGCCGCTCAGCGTTTCGCCGAGGGCAGCGATGCCCGCGCCCACTACAATCGTGGCAACGCCCTGGCCAAAAGCGGTGAGCTGGAAGCAGCAATCGACGCCTATGAACAGGCGCTGGAACTGCAACCGGATCTGCGTCCGGCGCAGACCAACAAGGCGCTGGTGGAAAACCTGCTGAAGCAGAAAAACGCCCCGCCGCCGCCCGAACCGGACAACCAGCCCAACGAACAAAGTCTGCCCGGCGATGAGCCATCGCCCACTACCGCGCCCCCTCCGGCGGTGAGCAGTGAAACCCAGAGCGAGGCGCAACCGGCCGAGTCGGCCAGCGAACCGCCGCCGACCGCCCCGCCGCTGCCCGGCCCCAATGAAATCCCCGGCAGCAACGAGGAAGAGGAAACCGACACGGTGCCGACCCTGCGCCCGAGCGAGAACAACCTCGAAGGCGAGCAGCGTCAGGCGCTCGAACAATGGCTGGGCAAGATCCCGGACGACCCGGGCGAACTGCTCAGGCGCAAATTCTGGTACGAACAGCAACAACATCAGGATCAGGAAAACAATCGATGACCCGCTTCACCGCTCTCTTGCTGCCCCTGCTGATCTGCACGGCCACCGCTCAGGCGGCCGAGCTGACCGCCAGCGTGGATCGCAGTCGCCTGAACTCCGGCGAGACGGTCGAGCTCACCCTCGAAACTGACGACGTCACCCAGTTCGGCAAGCCCGATCTGTCGGCGCTGGAAGCGTTGTTCGAAGTGCGCGGCACGCGCCAGGTCAACCAGCTCAACACCCTCAACGGCGACAACCGCGCGACCACACGCTGGATCATCACCCTGCTGCCGAAAGAAAATGGCAGCGTAGTGATTCCGCCGCTGCAACTGGGCGAAGCGCAGAGCCAGCCGATCACCGTGCAGGTGATCGCCAGCGACAACCGCGAAGACAACAACAGCCTCGATCCGGTGTTCATCGAAGCCAGCCTCGACCAGACCAGCGTCTACGTGCAGGCCCAGGCCATCCTGACCCTGCGCATTTATCACTCGGTTTCGCTGTACGACGACAGCAGCCTGAGCCCGCTGCAAATCGCCGATGCGCGCATCGAGCAGCTCGGCGACACGCGCACCTATGAAAAAGACATCAATGGCCTGCGCCACGGCGTGATCGAGATGCGCTACGCGATCTATCCGCAACACAGCGGTCTGCTGACGATCGCCCCGCAGACGTTCAGCGCCACGCTGGTCGATACCGCACCATCAGCAGACGCCTCGGGGCCGAAGCCCGGCAAACTGATGCGCGTGAGCTCGGCGTCGATTCCGCTGACGGTCAAACCGAAACCGCTGACCTACCCGGTCGATGCACCATGGCTGCCGGCGCGCAACCTCAGCCTCAGCGAAAGCTGGAGCCCGGAACCGGACCACACCCAGGTCGGCGATTCCCTGACCCGCAGCCTGACGCTAAAAGTCGAAGGCCTCGCCAGTTCGCAACTGCCAGCCCTTCCCGCCACCGACGTCAACGGCCTGCGCCGCTACCCCGACCAACCGGTGCTGAGCAACCAGAGCAGCGATCGTGGCATCATCGGCAGCCGCGAAGAGCGCGAAGCCCTGGTGCCAAGCCGCAGCGGCGCGATCGACCTGCCAACCGTCGACGTGGTCTGGTGGAACACCTTCGAAGACCACCTCGAACACAGCAGCCTGCCCGCGCGCACCCTGCAAGTGGCGAACAACCCCAGCCTGCAAATCGACACCCCGGCCGGCACCCTGCAACCGAGCACGCCCGACAACGACACCCTGTGGTGGTGGAAACTCAGCACCCTGATCCTCGCCTGCACCACCCTGCTCGGCTTCGGCCTCTGGTGGCGCGCCCGCTGGCAACCGGCAATCCACCGCGCCGCCCAGACCGGCCCTAGCCCACGCACCCTGCTCGACGACATCAAACGCGCCAGCCAAGCCAACGACCCCCACGCCACCCGCCAGGCACTGGACGCCTGGGCGCGGCAGCAGCCGGAGACACTGGCAGACATGGCCGCGCGGTTTGTGCCGTTGTCGGACGCGTTGGATGGGCTGAACGGCGCGCTGTACAGCGAGACCGGGCAGCATTGGCAGGGTGAGGATTTGTGGCGGGCGATTCGAACGATTCCCGCCGCCGAGCGTGTGCAGGATCCGGTGGGTGAGAGTGGGTTGCCGCCGCTTTATCCGAAGTGAACAGCAAAAGATCGCAGCCTTTGGTAGCGCCTACGGATTGTGTTTAGGAGCTGCCGAAGGCTGCGATCTTTTGATCGGAAAGTCCGGAATCAATACTCGAATTTCGTTTTGACTTGTTCGCCTTCTCGATAGGAGAGGACGAATGACTTCCATGGCTCGCCACGCTTGACTGCGTTTTCCTGAAGCTGGTCGACCAAACGAAGGATAATCGCCCCGTTAATATCAGTTTCAGCGTTCCAGTCCTCGACGCCATCTTTCTCAACGCACAGCTCCGTCTCGATGTAGCCCTCCCCCAACTCCACGCCATAACGGAACGCGTCATAGCCATGGACGATGCCGGCTTCGACCACCTGGAAGATCTCTTGGACGATCTTTATGTCTTCGGTAATCACTGTAAAACCTCCAGATTGCGACTGAAGCTGAGTTCCTCTGAGATGTCCAATCCATAAGCTATTTGTTTCCCGCGCCTCTCCTCATGCGCCACCAACTTCTACATAGACAGCCTCAACGATGGCGTCGTTTTCCCCGAAATCAGGCACATAAAACCTTAAACCCACGCCAGTGACACTGAAGCCTGAATTATTGAAAACCAGAACCTCTCCTCGCTTGGCCAAAAACTGTCGAACCACAAGCGCATTCTCACCGACCAGTTTCTGGTTGTCCCAAACAAGCTCACTCCATTTCAAAAACTCAACGCCAAAGACCCGGTAGCGCTCATCAAAGTAAACGTGCACGCCTAAATCATCGTAAGCGTCGGTCGGTACTGTCGAATCTTCGGCTTTGTAAAACGCCTCAAACCGACCACCAAGCGCCTTCCTTGATTCCTCTCGGGACATGCCAGCGTGAATCAACCCGAGATCACCGCGACTTAAAAAACTAAATACCATTGTCATTTTTTCCGGGGATCTCCTGAACCAAGAAAGATGCGCGAGTCCTTCCAAGATGGTCAGGCTTGACGCCCGCGCCCCTTACTAAAGACCCGATGTCGTCGCATTCTGCACCTATGGATAACTCACTGGTGGTAGCCCTGATAATCAAATCCTTCTGGAATATCCGGCCAGACTGGCTTGCGCAGCAGTGCATCCAAATCGTCGAAAATATCCCTGAAAAAATTGGCGAGATCCATGAAGTCCGTTCGTGAATTCAGCAACGCGGCTTTCAACATGACATCATCTGTATTTTCTTTGGCGGATGCCGCTCTGGACATATTGTAGAAAGCGTTTGCTAGCCTTTCCGCTAACTCGTCTTCCCAGTTCAGCTTGTAATCAGCTTCCCAACTGCCACCATCAAAATCACCGGCTTTATCTTTCACCAATTGGATAATCAGTTTCTTTACTGACTCGAAATCTTTCATCTTTCAACTTTCTCTTGATCGGATAACTTTTGGCTGCGCTGAACAAATGGCACACTTTTTACTTATCAGACATGGCTCTCACTCAAGAGAACATCGACTTTCGCCTTATATTCAGGATGACGCTGTAGGTACTTATCACAAGCTAGCCGAAGGTATTCCATGCAGACCTCTTCACTGATAATAATTGTGTCTGCATCGCTAGAGGGATACCCATAAGAAAACTCCACTCCTTCGAAATGGCCCTCTTCAAATGAGCTATTTACATCAGGAAAGTTACAGTATGCTCCATCAACACTGAACCCCCAACGCCTCACAATATAGCCCGCAGCCTCGATGAAACGGCCATCATCATACATCCGGTCAAAATACCCTTTGACAATCCAATAAGGGTCTGACTGGCGGTATGGCTGACCGAACAACTCCTTCATAACAACCTCACTTCATTGCCGGATCATACACTGTCATTTCTTGAGTCTTCTGAACCGGAAACAATGTCCAACTCGTCCCACAGCATCGACAAGCCTATGCTTTCCATATAAGTCCCAAAGTCCAGAAAAGGCGCAACGCCGATCGCCTCAACTGAAAACCAGGTAGCGTCGCACTCTGGGCACATGAATAACTCTTTCCCAGTGGCCTTGACATGGGCACAGACAATGTAATTCTGCTGACATCTTGGGCAGATGATCATCTCTGGCTCCTGTTAGAGCACGATGCCGTTGAATGAATTTTCGCGGCGCAGATTGATATATAAAGTGGTGATCAAGTCGTCGTCATCGTCAACGTAAAACCCCATCCCCAACTCACCGACTTCAAATCCGTCATCGTCAATGACGGGGTCAATACCATGGCGACGAAACAAAGCCAACACGTCCGTGGATGTTTCGCCTACCAGCTTGTGCCCGCTCCAGGACACCGTGCTTCTTTCGAAAAACTCTACCCCTTTAACTATATCTCGCTCGTCGTAGTAGACATGAAGATCGAGCTGAATATAAGCATCGGTAGTATTCAAGGAGTCAGGTGTTTTCCAGAACACTTCGAAACCGGCTCCCAGAATTTCGCGCACTTGAGCTCTGGACAGTTTTCCATTCAGGGGGCCGACCAATCCGTATTCCGCAATTGAAAAGTCCATTTGAAGCCTCTTGCTGGCGAACAATCCAGTTTCTACTCTTTCCCCGCAACGCATGTGGGCGCGCCCTAACGTACTTCCTTGGTATAGGAAGAAAATTTACCGCCACCTTGATCAATATGTAGTCGTTCGCATTTATTGCATCGATAAACAGTAGTAGCACCCGCTCCTATCTGCTGATAGAACTCTTCCTCTGACAACCAACGATCTGCCAAGGCAGCACCTAGCTCATCTATCTTTCGCTCGGCAACCATCGAATATTCTGACTCGGACGTACCATGAGACAAATTGATTATCTGACCGCACACACAGGAAAATTTAGGCATTGTATTGGTGGCTCAACTCAAGAAAAGTAACTGCTCGCACACGGTCTTGAGACGGGCACATCAAGACAAAAAATCTTTTATCAGCGAGCGTTGGGAATGGGATCAATCATTGTTTCACCTGATAAAACGTAACCACCGGGCCGTAATCCTCATCCGAGTTCGACACCTCGACAGTGAATAATGTGTCCGGGAATTTCTCCTTCAGCACCATTCGCCAGGCAAACCCGATCATCTCGCACAGCTGAAGAAATATTCTGGGCGATACACCATTTCCGTATTGGCCAAAAAAATCATAAATCTTCACACAATTCATAAGCCGCTCAACCTCCGCCATGTCGCCAGCGGCCAGGTTCACGCAGCGCGCGAACGCTTCGTGTGAAAAATTTCGCTCGAGGAAGACGCCTCCCTCAGACACGATGAACGTCGGGAACAGCAACGTGGAAAACATCAATATCTGTTCCGGGTGGCATTGGTCGTTGATATACGAATGAATATCCAGGCCTTCCTGATTTGCCCATTGCTGCTTCCACGCGTCATAGGGTTCAGTGTCGATGACGAAGGGTAAAGAGTTGATCAGATGCATTGCATGGGCTCCAGACACGATTTTCCGCCGTAGGGGACCTGGGGGACAGATCTCTGTTTATCAGAACTTGGTTTGTCTCTGGTTCTGCTCCATTACCCGCACGATCCAGCGAGATACTGGGATTGGCAACGACGAGGCCATCGGCCTGCGCTCATAGTGGCTGCAAGACCATGATGTTTGCCAGCAGGAACGTTTGTCCGCGCTTGGGCATGCCAATGAACTGATGAGTTCGCCCACAGGGGCAGGAGACTGGTGCGCGAGGAATACGTACGACGAACGTCCATGTAGAAGATCCTGTAACGGGCAATAATCGATCTGATCAGGTGCCATGCTCGGCCGGACAGCGGCGCGGATGAGCGCAAAGAGTCGCTGGCGTCTCTACAATGGCGCATCATCCGGCATGATATTAAGTGGCCACTATTTTGGCGTCAATCAATGGATGGGTTGAACAATCGGTTTCGATGAGCGGTACAGCCCGTATCCTCGGGCAATGCGCCTGTTAAAGGCTCTGTTTGCCCTGCGTCGGTTGGCGACCGCGGGTACGCATTTCGAGCTACTCACGATTCATCCGAAGTAACCTCTGTAAGATTTCAGTCGATCCCTCGTAGGTTTCATCCCGAGTGTTCGATTCCTACGCAAAACACAGAAAGATCTGACTGCTGTCGTTTTTCAGATACACGCACATTTCTCCGTCACAAACAGACACAGGAAAATGTGCTCAATGATGCACCCCGCCAACCTCGCGGCAGCTGCCGCCTCGAAAGCGCCCATTGGTGCGCCAGCCGCCTGCCCCTTGCGCAACACCCACGTGCAACTGTTGCCCCTCGCGTACGGCCTGGTGGAAAAACCCTTCGACCCCAGCACCGAAATCACGCTGCCGTACACTCTGACCACGCGCCCCATGGGCATCCGCCGCCTGCGCGACGGCTGGCTGTACATCGCCGACAGTCTCAGCGGTGAGCTCTACGAATACCGCGTGCTGGAAGGTGTCATCAGCGCATTGCTGCATCGCGGCAAAAGCGTCAGTGAGGATCAGCGCAGCGCCATCGAAGAACGTCCGGCGTTGATCTTTTCGCGCAAAAGCACCCTTTACGTGACCTTCGCCGACGTGCAGTTGAGCGCGGCGAAGTGCCGACAGGTGCTGGACAGTGCGGAGGAACGCGAGCACTTCATGCAGGCGGTCGATCTCGGCCCGGTGCATTGTCTGATCGGCGGCGAGCATTTGCTCACCGTGGCTCAGGCGAAACAGTGGCTGGCGGAAGTGGCCTGCACAGCGAAACCGCTGGCCGAGGCCGACGCCACGCGGATGCCGGCGGTGCAGGTCAGCGACGCGCCGGAGCACGAGCGTGAACCCTATCTGTGGGAAAACCCGCGACGTTTTCGCGAGGCGCATATCGGCGAATTTCTCGGGCGGGTGCGCGGACCTTATCAGGACGACACGCTGTTTCTGCTGGTCAACGACGACCTCGGGGTGATGCGTGATCTGGCTGATTATCAGGACCTGGTGGTCGGCTGGATCGAGCAGTGGAGCAACACCGACAACAACGAGCGCGACTACCTGCTGGCCAGTTACATCGAGTCGCTGAGCCAGCTCGGATCTCAGGACTTCGACACTTTGGCCAAGGCCAGCGACGATCCGCGCGCCCAGGCATTGTTCGCTGAACTGGAGCAATTGCCCGAGCCTAATCGGGAAAATACCCGGCAGGCGCTGCTCGACTATCTGAACAAAGGTGGTGAGGTCGAGCCAGTTGCAGTCGAAGCCACGCCTGAGTTGCAACAGCTTCGCGAAAAGGCACTGGACGAGTCATTGGCGCTGAACCGCTTCGACGGCATTGCCCCGGATTTCACCGCGCACGCTCGCGTCACCGCCGAGGCAGATCGGCGCTTTTACACCCGCGAATATTTTGCTGAAGTGGCCCCGGCCGATTTCGTCGAGCGTCATCTGAACACACTGGTCGACCTCGGCAAGGATCAGAACCGACGCATGAGAGACGTGCTCGACGGCCCGTTGCTCAGCGGCAAACGCGGCATCAACGACCTGATCGACCGCCCGGCCATGGACGAGGTGCTGAACAATCATCGCGACAACCTCGGACGCTGGAATCGCCTGCTCGAACGCATCACCGCCGACCGCGCGCAATTGCTGTGCGCCGGGCGTTTCCATCGCTCGGCGTGGTATTTCGACGGGCAAGTGCAGATCGATCAGGCGCTCGCCAGCGAATACGCCTGCCTCAAGGACATCGGCCGCAGCGACGCGGCCAATGAGCAAATGCTCGGTTACCTCGAGCAACACCCGCAACTGACCCGCCCGCTGTTCTACACCTTGCCGCTGCGCTTGCAGACCGAACAGGCCGGGCAATATTCAACGCTGTTCAACGCCGGCATGGCGATGTTCAACAACCTGCCGGACTGGCTGGCCAAATTGCAGAGCATCGAGCATCCGCAGTTGCCGGCCCTCGACGATCTGCCGGCACACAGCCGCGTCCTCGCCGATGCGGTGCAGGACACCTACAGCCCGGCGCTGAACCTCGGCCTGAGCCGGGCGCTGGAAGGCTTTGATCTCGCCGGCGAGAAAATCCCCGACCTCGACGAACTGTTCCAGCGCCTGCCCAAAGCCCTGCGCCTGCGCGTCTTCGACGCCGCGCGAACCAGCGGCGTGACCTTCACCGTATCCACCCCGGCGGAACAAGCGGCGCTGCAAGCCACGATCAAGGAAGTGCTGCGCGAACGCGACTACCTGAAAACCCTCAACCGCGAACGCAACCAGCTCACCCACAATAAAAACCGCCAAGGCCACAAAACCGCCCGGGCGATGGAATTGCAGGAAGAAATCGTCCGCGTGCGCACGCAACTGGCCTTGTTCGAAGGCCGCCTTGCGGCAGCGCTAAGCCCGATTGACGAACTGCCGGATCGCTCGGCACGGCTGTATGGCGCCACCCCGGCGAAAGCGGGCGTGACGGTGGTGTTTCCGCCGGCGCAGCACGGGGAATTGCGAGGGTTGCTGGAGAACATTCGCGCGGGAGTGGCGGGGGTTTCGAAGGCGAGTCTGGTGCGGACGGAGGGGATGGGGTTGTTGGTGGTGATGGTGCAGGTGGTGAATTTGGTGGGGGTTTATCGGGAGCTGCGCAGGCAGGCTGTAAATGAAAGAGTGTGGACCTCGTTGATGAATTCAGTCGCTGCAACGGGAGCGGCGGGATTTAGTGCCGCACAAAGTCTTGCTGATACGGCGTTAAAAGTTCGCTGCGCTTCTCTAGTGGCAAGCGTTCAGCTCCATGCCTTGCAGACCGTGCACGTGCAGATGGGGAAATTGCATGTGGGATTGGGTTTTTTTACATATTTGTCAGGGTTGGCTTCTTCTACGAACAGTTTTGTCACGCAGCGCAAAAACTGGGAACAGGCGGTTCGCAGTGGAAATCATTCGGCGCAAAGCGCAGCTGCATTGGCGACGATGGGAGCTGGTGGCATGACATCAACTACTAGCTATGGTTTGACCAACACTGTCCACTCCACATTCAAGGTATTGAAGGCGTCAAGTAATGCCGCTCGAAGAGCTGCTTGGGCCGCTGCTGGCACACGTTTATCCACCGTCTTTTTCCGCTTCAATCTCGCTGGAGCACTTTTTACCGTTCTAGAGCTGGGCGGCAGCTGGCTGTACAGCCGCTACAACATCAGTGCTCACGATAAATGGTTGAAAATCACACCGTGGAGTAGGGATAGCGAGATGCGTGGCGACCACTCACTTGATGACTATCAAAGTTATCTGGCTTTTTTAATTCACGCACCTTACGCGCAGCTTGGCCCAAATCTGTACGACTCTTGGCTGAAGGATCTGTTATTCAAAGCCAAACCCAGCGATATTCACTTAGCATTGCCGACCCTAACGCTGAATGATCTGCTGCCTCCGTTTGGCGGCAACCCAACCTCCCGTTTAGGTATCGGCGCGCACCGCATTTCAATTCCGCTGCACAGTCGAGGAGCACCACGAGAGCAGCGAGATGTCATTAGTGACGAGATTTTAAGCAGCCTGCGCATCGTGAAGTCCAGCCCAGAAGGACTGATACTTTGTCTCCAGTATCCAGCGGGCCTCGGGTCGGAATTTGTTCCCGCGAAAGAAACGCTGGAATTGGCTGTGTGCGTTCAGACATTGAATGAAAAAGGTGAATGGGCATCTCGAACTCGCGTCATTCACCTAGATCCGCGTGGTGAGGGTCATTTTGGGGTTGTTACTCCTCAACAGGTCAAAGAAAAACCTCCAGTTTTGCTGGTTGAGGCTCACCTGTTAGAAAGAGCTGACCATGCTGAATAATCACGATGATCCATTAACAATTCGCCCGCTTCAACAGCCTAGAAAGGCCGGTGACATTGAGGCGTTTCCGAGCGGAAAAATTACCTATCTCGCGCCCTTGCCATTACCAACATCAATGCCAGCTTACGGTCGGCATATTGGTGAACTGAATGACGTTTATATGGATTTCGGTTTAGGGACACTGGAGGTTTTTTCTTGGCAAGTCATTTTAGGCGGACCATTCAGCGGCACATTAATGATCGCGTTCCTATATCCACTGATGGGAGGGTTTATAGGACTTCTGTTAGGTGATAGCTGGGAGTTCATTAAAGAAGTCATTGAGGGTATTTTTTTTGCCATTTACAAATTGGCTTTCTCAACGGGTTTAATTGCCTTGTTTATTGGCCTAGGCGTCTGGCACCACGTCCACAAAACCCGCGCCACCCTCATCCCAACCCGCTTCAACCGTCAACGCCGCGAAGTCTGCTTCATGCGCGAAGGCGCCACCGAACCTGTCTTCGTCCCATGGGAATCGCTGTCCGCCTGGATCATCGAAGCCAAGGGTGCCACCCAGTTCGGCATCCATCGCCAATACGGCATGGGCATCGGTTTCTACCAAGGTGAAACCCTCATAAGCCAGGAATTCCAATGCGCCGGCCTGGAGCTCGCGATCAGCCATTGGGAGGCGATTCGCGGTTACATGGAGTACGAAGTCAACGACCTCAAATCGATTCAGGACCTGCAAGACCTGCAAGGCCCGGACGACCCGCCCCACGAAGGCCTGCACACTTTTCGTAACGCCCGGGCGCGGATGCATCAGCAGATCCGTGAAGGCCGCCGCTCGCGGTTGTCGGGATTTTTTTGGTACCTGTATCACGTCATGACTTTATGGACGGTTCCCAACCGTTTGGTCGAATGGGAAGTGCGCCGACTCGAAAGAATCGGCAAGCAGGCGCTGCCGGAAGTCATGCGCGCCTGGTCCGAGCCGCTGCCTAAAGAGCAATGGGCCAAGCCCAGTGAAGAGCTGTTGCGACTAAGCGAACAAGTGCGGCAGATGCACAAGCGCCAGCCGCATCGGCCGATTACGCAGATTTTCGCTGAGGTTTGCAGGCGGGCTGTGGACTGATGCAGAGCAGTTTTGTGACCAGAGGGAGGGAGGTTTTTTGCCTGTTTGCGCGCCTTCGCGAGCAGGCTCGCTCCCACAGAGGACCGCGTTGGATGCGGATGTTTCGGTTGATGTTGGCCGAGGCGAGAGACCCTCGGGGTGACGGCCATTTCGCAGTTGTTGCTCCCGGCTCGTTCAAGGAAAACCCGATGGTTCTGCTGGTTGAAAATCAATACCTCGAAAGGGCTGACCATGCTGAATAATCACAATGAGCCTCTTGTTGATGCGCAATGTGAGGTGATCAGAAAAGCGGGCGATGTAGAGCCGTTTCCGAGTGGAAAAATTACCTATCTCGCGCCCTTGCCATTACCAACACAAACGCCACCCTACGGGCCTCATATAGGGGTACTAAACAGTGTTTACATGGACTTCGGGTTGGGAAACCCGCAGGTATTTATGTGGCAGATGACTTTAGGAGGACCGTTCAGTGGCACATTCATGATCGCGTTTCTATATCCACTGGTGGGAGGCTTTATTGGGCTCATGTTTGGAGATAACTGGGAGTTTATTCAGGAAATTATTGAGGGTGTTTTTCTTGCCCTTTACAAATTGGCGTTATTAACGGGTTTTATGGCCTTGGGTATCGGCCTGGGCGTCTGGCACCACGTCCACAAAAAACGCCTCTCCCTCATCCCAACCCGCTTCAACCGCCAACGCCGCGAAGTCTGCTTCATGCCCGAAGGCGCCACCGAGCCGGTTTTTGTCCCGTGGGAGTCGCTCAGCGCGTGGATCATCGAAGCCAAGGGCGCCACCCAGTTCGGGATCCATCGCCAATACGGTATGGGCATCGGTTTCTACCAAGGTGAAACCCTCATAAGCCAGGAATTCCAATGCGCCGGCCTGGAGCTCGCGATCAGCCATTGGGAAGCGATTCGCGGTTACATGGAGTACGAGGTCAACGACCTCAAATCGATTCAGGATTTGCAGGATCTGCAAGGCCCGGACGACCCACCCCACGAAGGCCTGCATACATTCCACAATGCCCGCGCGCGGATGCATCAGGAGATCCATGAAGGCCGCCGCTCGCGGTTGTCGGGGTTCTTCTGGTACCTGTATCACGTCATGACCCTATGGACGATTCCCAACCGTCTGCTCGAATGGGAAATTCGTCGGCTGGAAAGAATCGGCAAGCAGGCGGTGCCGGAAGTCATGCGCGAATGGTCCGAGCCATTGCCGAAAGAGCAATGGGCCAAGCCGAGCGAAGAGTTGTTGCGGATGAGCGAGCTGGTGCGGCAGATGCACAGACGCCACCCGCATCGGCCGATTACCGAAATATTCGCCGCTGCCGGTGCAAGCAGACACGCGACAAGGCAAGGGGCGTGATTTGCCAGTAAACTCCCCTCCTTTCGCCGCCCGTTCTTCTTCGCGGCCACCCTCTTGATCAAAATGCGGAGTCCACCTTGCGTCTGTTCCACACCTCCGACTGGCACCTTGGGCAAAACCTGCACGGCCAGGAGCGCGATTTCGAGCACGCGTGTTTTCTCGAATGGCTGCTGCGCCAGTTGCACTTGGCGCAGCCGGATGTGCTGCTGATTGCCGGCGATATCTTCGATACGGTCAATCCGCCGGTCAAAGCTCAGGAACGCCTTTACGACTTCATCGTCAGCGCTCACGAACAGCAGCCGTTGCTGACCATCGTGATGATCGCCGGCAACCATGATTCCGGCTCGCGGATCGAGCTGCCGGCGCCGTTGATGCGGCGTTTGCGCACTCACGCATTGGGTCGGGTGCTGTGGCTGGATGACGGGCAGCTCGACGCCGAACGTTTGTTGCTGCCGTTGCCGAATGCGCAGGGAGAAATCGCCGCGTGGTGTCTGGCGCTGCCGTTTTTGCGCCCGGCGGAAGTCACTGGCGCGCATCTGGGTGACAACTATCTGCGCGGCATCGGTCAGGTGCATGAATGGCTGATCGCGGCGGCGAATGCCAAGCGTCAGCCCGGGCAGGCGTTGATCGCTATCAGCCACGCGCACATGGCCGGGGGCTCGGTATCGGAGGATTCCGAGCGCAGCCTGATCATCGGCAATGCCGAAGCGCTGCCCGCCAGCCTGTTCGGCGAAAGCATCAGTTACGTCGCCCTCGGCCATTTGCACAAGCCGCAGAAGGTCAACGGCGAGGAACGCATCCGCTACAGCGGCTCGCCGATTCCGCTGTCGTTCTCCGAAATCGGTTATCAGCATCAGATTCTCGATGTGGTCCTGGACGGTGAAACTCTGGTCAGCGTCGAGCCGAAACTGATCCCGCGCTCGGTCAATCTGCAGCGCATCGGCCCGGCGCCGCTGGCCGAGATTCTGCTGCAACTGGCCGACCTGCCGAACATCGATCTGCTCGCCGAAACCCAGCGCCAGCCCTGGCTCGAAGTGCGCGTGCGCCTGGATGAGCCGCAGCCGGATCTGCGCCATCAAGTGGAAACCGCACTGCAAGGCAAAGCCGTGCGACTGGTGCGCATCGCCGCTGAATACGCCGGCAATCGTGGCGCCGATGGCAGCGATGACGGCAGCACGTTGATCGAACTCGACCAGCTCACCCCGCAGGAATTGTTCAGCCGCGCCTGGCTCGACAATTACGGCAGCGAGGTCGACGAGCAGACGCTCAAGGACTTCGCCGAACTGCTGCAGGACGTGCAACTGGAGGGCGAGCAGCCATGAAGATTCTCGCCATTCGTTTGAAGAACCTCGCCTCGCTGGCCGGTCCGTTCGAGATCGATTTCACCGCCGAACCGCTGGCCAGCGCTGGTCTTTTTGCGATCACCGGCCCCACAGGCGCTGGCAAGAGCACGTTGCTTGATGCGTTGTGTCTGGCGCTGTTCGGCGCCGTACCGCGCCTGAACAACACCGGTCGCGATGCCAAAGTCCCCGACGCTGACGGTGAAATCGCCACTGGTGACCCGCGCACCTTGCTGCGGCGTGGCACGGGTGAAGGCTATGCCGAAGTGGATTTTGTCGGCGTCGATGGCCGCCGCTATCGCGCGCGCTGGGAAGCCAATCGTGCTCGCGAGAAGGCTGGTGGCAAACTCCAGGCCAGTCGGCAGAGCCTGCGCGACATCGATCAGGATCAACTGCTCGCCAGCCAGAAAGGCGAATACAAAACCCAGCTGGAAGCCGCGCTGGGCCTGAACTTTGAACAGTTCACTCGCGCTGTGCTGCTGGCGCAGAGTGAGTTCAGCGCGTTCCTCAAGGCTGACGACAACGACCGCAGTGAACTGCTGGAAAAACTCACAGACACCGCGCTCTACACCCGCCTCGGCCGCCGCGCTTTCGACAAGACCAAAGAAGCCCGCGAAGCGCACAAGCTGTTGCAGGATCAGGCTACCGGGGTAACGCCTTTGGCGCCGGAAGCGCGCGCCGAACTCGACGAGCGTTTCAACACCGCGCAGCAACAGATGAAGGCGCAACAGGCGCAGCTCAAACAGCTTGAGCAACAACACGGTTGGCTGAAGGATTTGCGTCAGTTGCAGGACGCGCAAAAAGCCGCTAGCGAACAACTGCAAACCGCGCAACAGCAATGGCAGGCACTGGCCGGCGAGCGGGTGAAGCTGACGCGTCTGGAACAGCTTGGCCCGCAACGCCACCAGTTCGCGCGCAAGGCCGAGCTTGATGCGCTGCTGATGCCACTGACGACGCAGATTGCCGCGCACACCCAACAACACGCCGCGTTGGGCGAACGCCAGACGCAACTGGCGCAAAACCTCGATACAGCAAAAGTCGCCCTCAGCGAAGCACAACAACGCCAGAGCGAAAACGCGCCGTTGCTGCGTCAGGCATTCGAAGAGCAAAGCACCCTCGCCCGTCTGATCAAGGACACTGCCAGCAGCGCCGAAGCCCGACAAACCGCCGAGCAAGCGTTCAAGGATGGCCAGAGCGCGATTCAGACCTTGCAGGAAAAACAGGCTGAGGTCGCCGAGCGTTTGCAACGCATCGCCACCGAGCTTGAGCAGAGTGCGCATCTGGCGCCGTTGAGCGATGCCTGGAGCGCCTATCGCGACCGTCTGCAACAGCTGATGCTGATCGGCAACCGCATGATCAAGGGCCAGACCGAACTGTCGTCCCTCGAACAGAACGCCGCGCGCAGTGCTGAGCAACTAGCCTCGCACAAGCAGCAACTGGAAGTGCTGTTCAAAGAGGCTGGCGCAGAGCCGGACGCAGTCGCCGAACAGATCGGCCTGCTTGGCACCTTGCTGCAGGACAACCGCAAACAGCTGCGCGCAATCGAAGACCTGTCGCGCCTGTGGGCGTCTCAGCAGGATCTCGACAAGCGCAGCGCCGAGTTGCAACAACGTCAGCTCGACGCGCAGCAGCAACGTGAACGTCTGACCCAGGACGGTGTGAAAACCAAGGCCGAACTGACCGTCGCCGAGCAGACCCTCAATGTCACTCGCGAACTGCTCGAGCGTCAGCGGCTGGCGCGCAGTGCCAGTGTCGAAGAGTTGCGCGCGCAGTTGCAGGACGATCAGCCCTGCCCGGTCTGCGGCAGCAACGAGCATCCCTATCATCAGCCCGAAGCTCTGTTGCAAAGCCTTGGCCGTCACGATGAAAGCGAACAGGCCAACGCCCAGCAAGTGGTCGATCAGCTCAAGGAAAAACTGATTGAGCTGCGCGGCGAAGTCGGTGGCGTGATCGCGCAACAGAAAGAATTGCTCCAGCAACAGGAACAACTGGCGGCGCAACAACAAGCCCTGGCGCCGAGCCTCGACGCGCATCCGCTGGCCGCGCAACTGTTCAATCAGGACGCCGACAAACGCGACGCCTGGCTCAGCCGCCAGACCGAGCAGTTGAACCAGAGCATCACTCAAGACGAACAACGGCAAAGTGCCCTGCTCACCTTGCAACAGGACGCGGCGCGCTTGTCGCAACAATTGCGTCAGGCCGAAGTGGCGCATCAGCAAGCGACGCAACAGCTGAGCCATCAGCAGCATGAACTCAACAGCGACCGTCAGCGTCTTGAAGAAGAACTCAGCGCGTTCGGTCCGCTGCTGCCGGCTGACACCCTCGAAGCACTGCGCCTGGAGCCGGCGGCAACATTCATGCAGTTGGATCGGCAGATCGCCGAGCGTCTGGCCCAGCTTGAGCAGCAAAAGGAAGAGCTGAGCGAACAGCAGCAACGCCAGCAGACGTTGGAGAAAGAACAGGATCGCCAACAGCTGCGCACTCAGCAACTGCACAGCGCCGAGCAACAATTCACCGCGCTGACCGAGCAGCAGCAAAGCTGTCAGGAAAAGCTCGCGCAGTTACTTGGCGAGCACAGCAGCGCCGAGCATTGGCAGCAGCAGCTGGAACACGCGGTGGAACAGGCGCGCGTCGCCGAAACCAGCACCGCTGAGGAGCTGCAAAGCGTGCGCACGCAGCTGGTGCAGATCGCAGCCGAACTCAAGTCTCAGCAGGATCGCCTGCAAGCATTGGAGGCTGAAGAACAGGCACTCGCCGGCAAGATCGCCGATTGGCGCGCCAGCCACCCGGAACTGGATGACAGCGGCCTGGAAGACTTGCTGCGCTTCGACGACGCGCAAGTCGCCGACCTGCGTCAGACCCTTCAGCACAACGAAAAAGCCATCGAACAGGCCCAGGTCTTGTTGCAAGAGCGCGATCAGCGCCTGCTCGATCACCAGGCCCGGCAGGACGGCAATCTTGACGCCGAACAGCTGGACAGCGCCCTCGCCGAGCTGCAAAACCAGTTCGCCGTCAGCGAACAGCAGTGCGCCGAACTGCGCGCCGAACAGGCGGAAGACCAGCGCCGACAGAACGCCAATCAGACGTTGGCCCTGCAGATCGCTGACGCCTACGCCGAGTATCAACGCTGGGCGCGACTCAGTGCCTTGATCGGCTCGGCCACCGGTGACACCTTCCGCAAGATCGCCCAGGCGTACAACCTCGACCTGCTGGTGCATCACGCCAACGCGCAGCTGCGCCAACTGGTCAAACGCTATCGCCTCAAACGTGGCGGCAGCATGCTCGGCCTGCTGGTGATGGACACGGAAATGGGCGACGAACTGCGCTCGGTGCATTCGCTTTCCGGCGGCGAGACGTTCCTCGTATCACTGGCGTTGGCGCTGGGTCTGGCTTCGATGGCGTCGAGCACGCTGAAAATCGAATCGCTGTTTATCGATGAAGGCTTTGGCAGCCTTGATCCGGAATCCTTGCAACTGGCCATGGACGCGCTCGATGGCTTGCAGGCGCAGGGACGCAAGGTGGCGGTGATTTCCCACGTGCAGGAAATGCACGAACGGATTCCTGTGCAGATTCAGGTGCGGCGCCAGGGCAATGGTTTGAGCACGCTGGAGGTGAAATGAACACGCTGTATTCCTTCCGCCGCTGCCCTTACGCGATGCGTGCGCGAATGGCGCTGCGTTATGCGGGCGTGCCGGTGGAGATTGTCGAAGTCAGTCTCAAGGACAAACCGGCGCAGATGCTGGCGCTCTCGCCCAAGGGCACGGTGCCGGTGCTGAATGCCGATGGCGTGGTGATCGATGAGAGTCTGCAGATCATGCGCTGGGCGTTGGCGCAGAATGATCCGGATGATTGGTTGCTGGCCGGTGATTCGTTCGCGGCGCTGTGGATGGAGAAACTGATTGAAGGCAATGATCAGATTTTCAAATCGGCTTTGAATCGCTACAAGTACGCCGAGCGTTACCCTGAGCAGCCGATGGAAGCTTATCGAGCTGAAGGTGCGTTATTTCTGCAGAAACTGGATGAGCTGCTTGAAGGACGTGACTACTTGCTGGCCGATCATCCGAGCCTCGCCGACATCGCCCTGCTGCCCTTCGTCCGGCAGTTCGCTCACGTTGATCGAGAGTGGTTCGCGCAGACGCCTTATGTTCGCTTGCAGGCCTGGTTGCAGCGCTTGCTCGAATCCGAACTGTTCACCTCGATCATGAAGAAGTAACTCTCTCTCTCTTGATCGTTCCCACGCTCCGCGTGGGAACGCAGCCGGGGACGCTCCGCGTCCCATTGGAATGCGGAGCGTCCCTTGAGGCATTCCCACGCAGAGCGTGGGAACGATCATTAGGCCAGTGCTTGGCACATGCCCAGCGCCATGCAATCCACTTCAAACGGCCCGAGAAAATCCACCGCAACCTTGACCGGTGGATTGCCGGCCATCAGGCCCAGCGTGTTGGCTCGTTCAATGTTGTGCGCGATGTTGTGGTTGGCCTCTATGGCCCGGGCCAAACCGCCCACCGAGCCTTGGCCAAACCCCAAGAGTGAGGCGCCGTTGGTCATCAGCGCGAGGCTGGCGATGACCCAGAGTCTGTAGCCTTTCATGCGCCGCCGACTCCTGCGAGTTCGGCCCTGTCGACCATCGCGCTTTGCGAGCGCAGTTCGAACTGGATGCCGGGGTGGGCGACGTCGATCGGGGCGTCGAAGCTGTGTTCCATTTGCGCGCCGATGCTGACAAATAGCACCACGGCCAGGTACAGACCGATGGCCAGGTAGGCGCCGCGTTTGGCGGAAGTGAGGATTGCGCTGGCCATGGTGTTCTCCGTGGGCAAAGGTTTCGATGGCCACAGAATCAATCAAAAAAGCCGAAGCAACCACTCAGGGTTTGCAATGGTGAATATCAGCTTCGTTGATTATTTAGCGGCTC
The DNA here is from genome assembly GCF_041956865.1 of Pseudomonas sp. LW8. Lineage (NCBI taxonomy): Bacteria > Pseudomonadati > Pseudomonadota > Gammaproteobacteria > Pseudomonadales > Pseudomonadaceae > Pseudomonas > Pseudomonas sp. LW8. The sequence goes on from NZ_CP168138.1 coordinate 3,211,753, forward strand.
TATTTGCCGGCGAGAGAAAACCTATGAGTGGAGAACGCGTACGCGCGTAGGAGCTGCCGAAGGCTGCGATCTCTTGTTTGATCATTCCCACGCAGAGCATGGGAACGATCAAGATCGCAGCCTTCGGCAGCTCCTACAGGAGAACGGTGCGCTCAGGCTTGGGTTTTGTGATCCAGCGCGGCGTAGAAGTTGGCGCTTTGTTGCAGGTATTTCTGGGTGTAGCTCTGGGTGTGGGATTTTTTGCTGGCGATTTCGACGTTGGCACCGGCTGGCAATACCACGGTGGCAGAAATGGCGGAAGCGGCGATGACGGAGAAGAGATTGAAATTCATGGCGGTAACCCTCGTGTTCGTTTGCTTGGTTTGCCCGGTCGGGCTGTGAAACAAACGTAACGCTCGAGGGTTGCTCGCTTGAAATCTTTTGTAGCATTAGCCGATATCAGTGCAATTAATACAACGATGCAGGCCCCGCAGAACGGGGCCTGTGGCTTATTGTCGCACTACAAACTTCAGATCGCTTGGCGCGTCCATCGGCAGTTTTTGCACGGTTTTGCCGAGCAGACCGGTCTTGGTATCGCGTTCGACGACGACAATCTGGTTGCTCTTCTGGTTGGCGATCAAGACGAATTTACCGCTCGGATCGAGAGCAAACTCGCGCGGGTGATCACCCTCGACCGAGCGCTTTTGCAGCTCTTTGAGCTGACCGGTCGCAGGATCAATGCCGAACACTACGAGTTGATTGGCCGTGCCGCGATTGCTCACGTAGAGAAACTTGCCGTCAGCCGAAGCATGCAGCGCCGCGCCGGCTTTGTCCGAGGTTGGCTGGCCCGCTGCAAGATCGACCAGTTGCGTCTGGGTCAGCACGCCGTCGTTGTAGTCGAACACCGCAACCTGCGCGCTCATCTCCATGGTCAGCCAAGCGTGTTTGCCATCAGCGCTGAACAGCAGATGACGCGGGCCACTGCCGGCCGGCAAGGCTACCGAGGCGGTTTTTGCCGGGGTCAGCGGCAGGTGTGGATTGGCCTTCGGGTCGTACTGATAGATGAAAACCTTGTCCGCTCCCAAATCATTGGAGAACACATAGCGCCCGTCCGGCGACGACACCGTCGAGTGCACATGATTGGAAGCCTGACGCTCAGGGTTGACCCGACTGGCCGGGTGGCCGCTCATCTGCACCACCGGTTTCAGCTGGCCGTCGGCATCGACCGGCAATACCGCCAGGGTGCCGCCCGGATCTTCCATCACTGAGTAGTTGCTGACGAACAGGTGTCTGGCATCAGCGCTGAGGCTGGAATGGGTCGGCTCGTTGCCCAGGCTCTGCACTTGATTGATCAGGCTCAGCGCATGGGTCTTCGGGTCAATGGCGAAGCTGCTGACGCGGCCGACCGGATCGGTCTGGCCCGGGCCGTTTTCGTTGACCACGAACAGGCGTTTCTGGTCTTTCGAGAGGGTCAGCCAGGACGGGTTTTCGGTCTTGACCACTTGCAGCGGCTTGGCGTCGATCTGGCCGGTGGCGCTGTCGAACTGCATGCGGTAGATGCCCTGGCTGGAACCGGCGGTGTACGAGCCGACCAGCAACTGCAAGGTGTCGGCGCTGGCGCTGGAAAGCCCCATCGCGCCGACGCTGCCGGCCATCAGCAAAGGCCAGAAATTACGCATCTTCATTATTGTCATCCTCATCGTCGCTGCTGCTGACTACGTCGGCGAGGCACACCAGACGATGCTCGCCCGTGGTCTTGGTGTCGCTGGCGTAACCGACGATCAGCCAGCTCTGCAGCGTCTCATCGAACGTCGCTTGCGCGACCTGCGCCGGGGTGAATTCCCAGTGCTTGGCTGCACGGCCATCAATGCATTCGATGTGCAGGTTATCGTCCTCGTCGAGGGCGAATTCGAAGGCGTGCAGGCCATCGATTTCGACCATACCGCAGTGTTCGAGGGCGTTGAGAAGGGTTTGGGCAGTCATGGCAAACAGTCTTTCTAGGGGGGAAAGGGCCAATGATAGCCCAATGTGATCCAGAGGCCCCTGCTGGAACCTCTGTGGGAGCGAGCCTGCTCGCGAAGACGGTGTGCCAGCTAACAAATAACTGGCTGATATTCCGCGTTCGCGAGCAGGCTCGCTCCCACAGGGGACATCGGCTTGGCGTTAGATCGCCTCACGCGATGGCTTGCCATCCACCAAACGCTGAATCCTCAGCGGGTTGGCGTTTTTCAGTGGTTCGGGCAGCAAGCTGTCCGGGTAGTTCTGGAAGCACACCGGGCGCAGGAAGCGATCGATCGCCAGCGTGCCCACTGACGTGCCGCGCGCATCGGACGTCGCCGGGTACGGGCCGCCATGCACCATCGAATCGCACACTTCGACACCGGTTGGATAACCATTGAGCAGGATGCGCCCGACTTTCTGTTCCAGCAGCGGCGTCAGTTCGGCGAATTGCTCGAAGTCAGACGGCTCACCAATGATCGTCGCGGTCAGTTGACCGTGCAGGCCGTGCAGCGCTGCGCTCAGTTGTGCCTGATCGGCCACTTCGACGATTACTGTGGTCGGACCGAACACTTCTTCCTGTAGCACTTCGTCACCGTTGATCAACAGGCTGACATCGGCCTTGAACAACTGCGGCTGCGCTTGGTTGCCCTGCTGCGGATTGCCGGCCAGATGCTCGATGCCGCTGTGCGCCAGGAGCTTTTCCAGGCCTTTGCTATAGCTGCCGAGGGTGCCGGCGTTGAGCATGGTTTGCGCCGGTTGATCGCCGATTGCAGCGGCGACTTGCTCTACAAACGCGCTGAACTGCGGTGAGCGAATACCGATCACCAGACCTGGATTGGTGCAGAACTGACCGCAACCCTGCACCACCGAAGCGGTGAGGTCGCGCGCGACGGTTTCCGAACGCGTGGCCAGGGCCTGCGGCAAGACGATCACCGGGTTGATGCTCGACATCTCGGCGAACACCGGGATCGGTTGCGGACGTGCAGCGGCCATGTCGCACAAAGCGCGACCGCCCTTCAGCGAGCCAGTGAAACCTACTGCCTGAATTGCCGGATGCTTGACCAGCCATTCGCCGACGCCGCCACCGTAAATCATGTTGAACACGCCAGCGGGCATACCGGTTTTTTCTGCGGCACGAATGATCGCGTCGGCGACCAGTTCAGCGGTGGCCATGTGGCCGCTGTGGGCCTTGAATACCACCGGGCAACCGGCTGCCAGTGCTGCTGCGGTATCGCCACCGGCAGTGGAGAATGCCAGCGGGAAGTTGCTGGCACCAAACACCGCAACCGGGCCGAGGCCGATGCGGTACTGGCGCAGATCCGGACGTGGCAGCGGCTGACGATCCGGCAGTGCCAGATCGATGCGCGCGCCGTAGAAATCACCGCGACGCAGGACTTTGGCGAACAGACGCATCTGCCCGCTGGTGCGACCGCGCTCGCCCTGAATGCGTCCGGCGGGCAGCGCGGTTTCGCGGCAGACCACGGCGACGAAATCGTCGCCAAGCGCATCCAGTTCATCCGCGACCGCATCGAGGAACTGCGCGCGACGTTCGGCGCTGAGGCTGCGATAGGTCGGGTAAGCCGCAGCGGCAGCCTTGGCGGCGGCATCGACCTCTTCGGCCGTGGCCTGGATGAAATCATGCGGCAGGGCATCGCCAGTGCTGGCGTCGACCGAGTGCAGTTTGACGCTGCCGGCGGCGCTGCGCTGACCGCCGATGTAGTTGTGACCGAGAATCTGAGTCATGGGATCTCCTTAAAGGGTGCCGATGCTGTCCGGTTCAAAAGCCGCCTGAACCGGTGCGATACCGTTGACCAGCGCAGCGCCGAAGTCGGCCTGGCTGATCTCGAACGTGTCGCCCGGCTGGGTACGGATGCCGTCGGCAAACGACAGGGTCGCAGTGCCGAAAAAGTGAATATGCACGTCGCCCGGACGCAGGAACTGACTGTATTTGAAGTGGTGGTACTCGAGGTTCGCCAGGCTGTGGCACATGTTGGCCTCGCCACTGAGGAACTCGTTCTGCCAGAGCACTTCGCCGTCACGCAGGATTCGGCTGGTGCCGGCAAGGTGTTGAGGCAATTCACCGGTACGAAGTTCCGGGCCATAACTGCAACTGCGCAATTTCGAGTGCGCCAGGTACAGGTAATTCTTGCGTTCCATGACGTGATCGGAGAACTCGTTACCGACGGCGAAACCGAGGCGATACGGCTTGCCGTCGTTGCCGATGACGTACAGGCCGGCCATCTCTGGCTCTTCACCGGCGTCTTCGGCGAACGGCGGCAGCGGGAACGCCTGCCCCGGACGCACGACAATGCTGCCGTCGCCCTTGTAGAACCACTCCGGTTGCACACCGGCCTGCCCCGCCGCCGGTTTGCCACCCTCCACGCCCCATTTGAAAATGCGCATGGTGTCGGTCATTGCCGCTTCATCGCCGGCCTGCTGGTGCATCTTGTCGCGGGCCGAAGCACTGCCGAGATGGGTCAGACCAGTACCGCTGACCAGCATGTGTGCCGGGTCCGGGTGATCCAGTGGCGGCAGGATGCGCAAGTCTTTGAGCAACTGCCCATAGTCGTGACTGGCGCCGAGGCCGAGGCTTTGTACTTGCTGCTCAAGCGAGTTGCCGGCCTCGATTGCCGCCAGGGCCAGATCACGGACACTGCGGGCGTCCTCGACTTCGCGGACCTGACCGTTGTCGACCACGCCGACCCGGCGCTCGCCGTTGGGTAATTCGAATTGAACCAGATGCATGATTTTCTCCTGTTCCATCAAAAACGCCGCTATCCCCTGTGGGAGCGAGCCTGCTCGCGAAAGCGGTGTACCGGTCACCAGCAGTGTTGAATGTGATGGCCTCTTCGCGAGCAGGCTCGCTCCCACAGGGGCCAGTGTTGTCAGTCAGATGCGGGTCGCGCCACGGGCGCTGGCTGCGAACTGGTCGACGGGCAGCACGTGCTTGCGCTCCAGCACGCGATAAACAATGCCGGTCAGAATCAGCCCGAACACCATCACGCCCGAGAGGAAGTACAGTCCGGACGCCAGATTGCCGGTGTATTCCTTCAAAGCGCCGATCACGAACGGCCCGATATACCCGCCCAGATTGCCCACCGAGTTGATCAAGGCAATCCCCGCCGCGGCACTCGCGCCAGCAAAGAAACGCCCCGGCAAGGTCCAGAACACCGCGGTGCATGAGAACAGCGCGAACGCCACCAGACACAGCGCCGCCAGTTGCGCCACCGGTAGCGACAGCCAGGCACTGAGGAACAGGCCCAGCGCACCGAGCACATAGAGCACCGCCAAGTGGCCGTAGCGATCATTCAAGCGGTCGGAACTGCGCGGAATGATCAGCAGGCCGATGATCCCGAAAATGTATGGCACCGAAGAGACGAAACCGGTGACCAGATCGCTGCCGCCGAACTGTTTGATCAACGTCGGCAGCCACAGGCCCAGACCATAAATGCTCAGGGTCACCGGCAGATAGAACAGCGCCAGCAACAACACGCGTTTGTCTTTCAACGCATGCAGCGGATTGCCGTGACGGGTCTGGCCGTACTCCTGCAAATCCTTTTTCAGTTCGCCGGTCAGCCAGTCTTTTTCCGCCTGATCCATCCACTTCACTTGCTGCGGGCCGTCCGGCAGCCAGCGCAGCACCGGCCAGGTCAGCAGGATCGCCGGGGTGCCGATGACGATGAACAGCCACTGCCAGCCGTGCAGGCCGAGGATGCCGTCCATGCCCAGCAAACCACCGGACACGGGACCGGTGATCATCATCGCGATGGGTTGCGAGAGGATGAACAGGCCGAGGATCTTGCCGCGATGGCGCACCGGGAACCATTGGGTGATGTAGTACAGCACACCGGGGAAGAAGCCCGCCTCGGCCGCGCCGAGCAGAAAGCGCATCACGTAGAAGCTGTGCGGCCCTTGCACGAAGGCCATGCCGATGGTGATCGCGCCCCAGGTGATCATGATCCGCGCGAACCAGCGCCGCGCGCCGAAGCGTTCGAGCATCAGGTTGCTGGGAATCTCGAGAAGAAAATAGCCGATGAAGAACAGCCCGGCACCGAGGCCATAGGCGGCGTCGCCGATACCGATGTCCGCGCCCATGTGCAGCTTGGCGAAGCCGACGGCGGAGCGATCCACATAGGCGATCAGGTACAGCAGGATCAGGAAGGGAATCAGTTTCAGTGTGATGCGCCGGACAAGCCGCAATTCCTGGCTCATGAGATCGGTCTCCGATTGTTGTTTTTATAGAACCTCGGGGGACGCCTCTCGCCAAAACAGCCAGGGCCATCCCTCCGTCGAAAACGACTATATAGTAATACTAATTACCCAACAACACTTCCAAAGCGCGGATTTTGAGCTTAGATTAAGCGTCAGCTCGCAAACAATAGTCTTACAATAAGAGAATCGATCATGTCTGATAAGAAACCCACCCTGCGCTCCGCCCAATGGTTTGGCACGGCCGACAAGAACGGCTTCATGTACCGCAGCTGGATGAAGAATCAGGGCATCGCCGACCATCAGTTCCACGGCAAGCCGATCATCGGCATCTGCAACACCTGGTCGGAACTGACCCCGTGCAACGCGCACTTCCGCCAGATCGCGGAGCACGTCAAACGCGGGGTGATCGAGGCCGGTGGTTTTCCGGTGGAGTTTCCGGTGTTCTCCAACGGCGAATCGAACCTGCGCCCGACCGCCATGCTCACCCGCAACCTGGCGAGCATGGACGTTGAAGAAGCGATTCGCGGCAACCCGATCGACGGCGTCGTGCTGCTCACCGGTTGCGACAAAACCACTCCAGCACTGTTGATGGGCGCGGCCAGTTGCGACGTGCCGGCCATCGTCGTCACCGGCGGGCCGATGCTCAACGGCAAGCACAAAGGCAAGGACATCGGTTCCGGCACCGTGGTCTGGCAGCTCAGCGAACAGGTCAAGGCCGGCACCATCACCATCGATGACTTCCTCGCAGCCGAGGGCGGCATGTCGCGTTCGGCGGGCACCTGCAACACCATGGGCACCGCGTCGACCATGGCCTGCATGGCCGAAGCGCTGGGCACTTCGCTGCCGCACAACGCCGCGATTCCGGCCGTAGATGCGCGCCGTTATGTGCTGGCGCACATGTCCGGCATGCGTGCGGTGGAGATGGTGCGTGAAGACCTGAAGCTGTCGAAGATCCTCACCAAGGAAGCCTTTGAAAACGCCATTCGCGTCAACGCCGCCATCGGTGGTTCGACCAACGCCGTGATCCACTTGAAAGCTATCGCCGGGCGCATCGGCGTCGAGCTGGACCTGGACGACTGGACGCGCATCGGTCGCGGCATGCCGACCATCGTCGACCTGCAACCGTCCGGGCGTTTCCTGATGGAAGAGTTCTACTACGCCGGTGGTTTGCCAGCGGTGCTGCGTCGCCTCGGCGAAGCCAATCTGATCCCCAACCCGAACGCACTGACCGTCAATGGCAAGTCCATCGGCGAGAACACCAAGGACGCGCCGATCTACGGCGAAGACCAAGTGATCCGCACCCTCGACAATCCGATTCGCGCTGACGGTGGCATCTGCGTGTTGCGCGGCAATCTGGCGCCGCTGGGCGCGGTACTCAAGCCGTCCGCCGCTAGCGCTGAACTGATGCAGCATCGCGGTCGCGCGGTGGTGTTCGAGAACTTCGACATGTACAAGGCGCGGATCAACGATCCGGAGCTGGACGTCGATAAGGATTCGATTCTGGTGATGAAGAACTGCGGGCCGAAGGGTTATCCGGGCATGGCTGAAGTCGGCAACATGGGCCTGCCGGCCAAGCTGTTGGCGCAAGGCGTGACGGACATGGTGCGCATTTCCGATGCACGGATGAGCGGCACCGCTTACGGCACGGTGGTTCTGCACGTTGCCCCGGAAGCGGCAGCGGGCGGGCCTTTGGCGGCAGTAAAGGAAGGCGACTGGATCGAACTCGATTGCGCCAGCGGCCGTCTGCATCTGGACATTCCGGATGCTGAACTGGCCGCACGCATGGCCGATCTGCAAGCGCCGCAACAGTTGTTGGTGGGCGGTTATCGTCAGCTGTACATCGATCACGTGCTGCAGGCGGATCAGGGTTGCGACTTTGACTTCCTGGTTGGTTGCCGAGGTGCCGAGGTTCCGCGCCACTCTCACTAACAGCGCAATTCCCCTGTGGGAGCGAGCCTGCTCGCGAAGAGGGAGTGTCAGTCGACATCTATTTGACTGATATGCCGCCTTCGCGAGCAGGCTCGCTCCCACAGTTGCTTTTGCGTATCGCCTCAAATCTGTGCCGTGCCTGCTATGATGCGCGGCATCTCCATCGCTCAGGATCGCGCCACTCCCCATGGATTACCGCAAACCTTCCGACCGTAAAAGCATGCACTCGCGCATCGTCCAGGAACTGGGCATGCAGATCGTCTCCGGACGCTTTTTGCCCGACGACAAACTGCCCGCCGAAGCCCTGCTTTGCGAGGAGTACGCGGTCAGTCGCCCGGTATTGCGCGAAGCCACGCGGGTGCTGGTGGCCAAGGGTCTGGTGTATTCCAAACCGCGCGTCGGCACCGTGGTCAAGGCTCGCCGCGAATGGCACATGCTCGACCCGGACGTGCTGCACTGGCTGATGCAGAGCAGCCCGCAGAATGAATTCTTCAACGTGCTGACCAGCGTGCGCAGCATCATCGAGCCGGCAGCGGCCGCCCTCGCCGCTCAGCATGCAACCGATGCCGACATCGCCGCGATCAACGAAGCCTACCAACGCATGGAAGCCGCGCCGACTCCGGAAGCGCTGTTGCAGCCGGACCTGGACTTCCACAGCCGCATCGCCGATGCCACGCACAACGACCTGCTGGCGAACCTGTGCAACATGTTGGCGGTAGCGATTGCCGAGGCGTTGAAGCATTCCAATCAACGGCCGAATCTGCATGAACTGGCGTTGCCGCGGCACAAGGCGATCCTGACCGCCATCGAGAATCGTGATGCGCTGGGTGCCCGACATGCGACGCTGGTGCAGCTGGATGATGCGCGCAGTGCGTTGAGTGTGGTGCTTGGCGCTGAGCTTTCTTAGGGCTTGAGACCGCTTGCCCTCACCCTAGCCCTCTCCCAGAGGTAGAGGGGACCGATTGGGGAATATTTGAGATTTACGCCGACTTGAACGTTCTGCTGTGAATCCATAACCGACTCGGTATTTCAGGTCGATATATCTAGCCGCACCCCTCGGTCAGTCCCCTCTCCCTCCGGGAGAGGGCTAGGGTGAGGGGCTCTTGATGTTGATTCACAAAAAAAGCCGCAACCCCTCAAGGTTGCGGCTTTGTCGTTTCAGCCTGTCAGATCAGTGGGCAAACAGCGAATTGCCCTTCTGCCCCGCCAGCTTCTCAGGCTTGATCAGGAACTTGGCCAGCGCCGGCAGCAGCCACAGCGCGCCGAACATGTTCCACAGCAGCATGAAGGTCAGCATCAGGCCCATGTCAGCCTGGAACTTGATCGCCGAGAAGATCCAGGTGCACACGCCGATCGCCAGGCACAGGCCGGTGAACAGCACCGCTTTACCGGTGGACTTCAGGGTCTGGTAATAGGCTTCCTGCAACGGCAGCCCGGCACGCAGGAAACTTTCCAGGCGGCTGTAGATGTAGATGCCGTAATCCACGCCAATCCCCACGCCCAACGCCACCACCGGCAGCGTCGCAACTTTCACGCCGATGCCCATGAACGCCATCAGCGCGTTGCCGAGTACCGAGGTCAGCACCAGCGGCAGGACGATGCACAGGGTTGCCGCCCAAGAGCGGAAGGTGATCATGCACATCACCGCCACGCAGATGTACACCAGAATCAGAATGGTCAGCTCAGCCTGTTTGATGACTTCGTTGGTGGCCGCTTCGATCCCGGCGTTACCGGCAGCAAGGATGAATTCCAGACCGTCCTTATTGTTTTCCTTGGCGAACTCCTGCACCGCTTGCACCGCACGGTCGAGGGTTTCGGCCTTGTGGTCGTTGAGGAACACCAGTACCGGTGCCAGCGAGCAGCTGTTGTTGTACAGGCCATCGGCGCGGGCGATCGAGTTGTTCAGTACGTCCGGGTTGCGCGACAGGGTTTCCCATTTCAGGTTGCCCTCGTTCATGCCCTTGATCATCTGCTTGGACACGGTCACCAGCGAGATCGCCGACTGCACGCCCTCGGTGTTCTGCATCTTCCACATCAGCTGATCGATCGGCGCCATGGCTTCGTAGCGCGAGCAGCCTTCAGCTTTGGTCTTGACCATCACCACCAGCACGTCGGAGCTGGTCGAGTAGTTGCTGATGATGAAGTTGTTGTCCTTGTTATAGCGCGAGTCCGGACGCAGTTCCGGCGCGCCCTGGTCGAGGTCGCCGATCTTCAGGTTCTGGCTGTACCAGAGGCCGCCACCGAAGGCGATCAGCGCCAGCGCTACCGAAATCGGCGCGACTTTCGGGCTGGCGAAGTTCGACAGCAGACGCCAGAACGGGTGCTCGCGGTTGGCGTCCTTCTTGCTCTTGGCAATCGCGCGCTTGCTGATGCCGACATAGGAAATCGCCACCGGCAGCAGGATCAGGTTGGTGAACACGATCACCGCAACGCCGATGGAGGCGCCGATAGCCAGTTCACGGATCACGCCGATGTCGATGATCAGCAGAGTGATGAAGCCCACCGCATCGGCGAGAATCGCGATCATCCCCGGCAGGAACAACTGGCGGAAGGTGCGCCGCGCAGCGGTCAGGGCGTTATCGGCCTCGCTGGATTGCAGGGCGATACCGTTGATTTTCTGCACGCCGTGGGAAATGCCGATGGCGAAAATCAGGAACGGCACCAGCATCGAATACGGGTCGAGGCCGAAGCCGAAGAAGTGCATCAACCCGAGTTGCCAGACCACCGCCACCAGCGTCGTACTCAACACAGCGATGGTGCTGCGCAGGCAGTTGGTGAACCACAGCAGCAGAATCAGGGTGATGACGAAGGCGACACCGAAGAACAGCACCACCATCACCAGACCGTCGATCAGGTCACCGACCTTCTTGGCGAAACCGACGATGTGGATCTTGATGTTGGGGTTCTGCGCTTCGAACTTGTTGCGGATCTTGTCTTCGAGTTCATGGGAGAACTGGCGATAGTCCAGCGCCAGCAGCTTGCCCTGATCCTGGGGGTCCGGATAGGCCTCCAGCAGAGGGATGTCGACGATGCTCGACTTGAAATCGTTGGCCACCAGACGCCCGACCTGGCCGGACTTGAGCACGTTGTTGCGCAGCAGATCGAGGCTGTCCTGGGAACCGTTGTAGCTCTGCGGAATCACTTCACCGCCGGCGAAACCCTCTTCGGTCACTTCGGTCCAGCGTACGCTCGGGCTCCATAGCGATTTGAGGCCGGAACGATCGACGCCGGAAATGTAGAACACTTCGTCGTTGATCTGACGCAGGGTCTCCATGTACTCCTTGGAGAAAATGTCGCCGTCGGTGGCTTCCACCGAAATACGCACGGTGTTGCCGAGGTTCGCGAGATCGTTGCGGTGCTCCATCATCTTTTCGATGAAGGGATGCTGCAGCGGGATCATTTTTTCAAAACTGGTCGACGGCCGGATCAGCGTGGCCTGCCAGAACAGGAAAATGCTCACCACCAGGCAGATCAGGATCACGGCCGGACGGTTGTTGAAGATCAGGCGCTCGAGAACCGTCGCCTTTTCCTGCTGAGGAGTGATCAAGGAAGTCATAGCCCCGCCTTCTTGTTATTGGTCTCGGCACCGTTTGGCTGGGTGATGTGCAAACCACCCTGCCCGGTCAGAATCAGGTTGCCGTTGCCAGCGGCGGTAACCGACGACAGCGAAATGCGATCCGGACGGTTGAACACGCTGAAGGTTTCGCCGTTGTCGCTGCTGCTGATCACCGAACCGCCGTTACCGACGATCACGATCGAGCCGTCTTCGAGCAGCGTGCCGCCAGACAGACCGAACTCCAGCGCACCGCGTGCAGCTTTGAGTTCGACCTGCTCCCAGGTGCTGCCGAAATCAGTGGAGCGATAAAGATTGCCGCGCAAGCCGTACGCCAGCAGGGTCTGCGGCTGCGCCGTGCCGATCACGCCGAACAGCGAACCTTCGTACGGGCCTTCGAGCTTTTCCCAGGTCTGGCCGTCATCGGCGGAGCGGAACATGCTGCCGGACTCGCCGACGATGAACAGCCCGGCGTCTTTCACGGCGGCGATGGCGTTGAGGTGGAACTGGTCTTCGTTGTCGAGGCGATCGCTGACGTCTTCCCAGTGCTTGCCGCCGTCGGAGGTTTCCAGCAGCGTGCCGTAGGCGCCCACGGCAAAGCCGCTGCTGGCGTCCTTGAACCAGACGTCGAGCAGCGGCGATTCGCGTGCGAGGTCTTCGAATTGTTTGGTCCAGGTCAGACCGCCGTCTGCGCTGGCGAGAATCTGTGCGTCGTGGCCCACGGCCCAGCCGTTTTTGTCATCGACGAAATACACGGCAGTGAGCAGTTGCCGGGTCGGCACCTTGGCCTGGGTCCAGGTTTTGCCCTGGTCATCGGAATAGACGATGTGCCCGCGATCGCCGACCGCGACAAGACGCGCGCCAGCGTGGACGACATCAAGAATCAGGCTTTTTGCGGCCTTGGCCGATTCGGTGGCATAGACCACGTCAGCCGGGGCCTCGGCGGCAATCACAGGTGCCGATAACGTGGCAAAGCCCAGCAGCGAGAGTGCTGTGGCCAGCAACGCGGTGTTGCGTAACGCCGGCGGGCGGCAACGACTCATAGACCTTCCCCTATTTATTATTGTTGGGCCATCGGGCCTTCAAGGGCGCCGCAAGGGTGCTCGGCTACTGGCGTTTCAGAAGCATAGTCCTGAAACCCGCAATCCAGAGCCCCTTCGGAAGCTGGCTCATCCTATCGGGCTTTGCAAATGTCTGACAATCGGCGCCGCGTTATCTTTTGTTAACCGAAAGCGGCTCTCTGTAACCCATCATTTTCCCTGTGGGAGCGAGCCTGCTCGCGAATGCGGTGTATCAGTCACCCTGTTTATTGGCTGACCCACCGCTTTCGCGAGCAGGCTCGCTCCCACAGGGTTTGTAGTGATGGTTGGTTTTGCGACAAAGGGTGAATGCGCAGCCATTCGTAGGATGGATGACGCAATTGTTGCGGAGGGGACTTGCAGGATCGGTATTATGGTATACCATCAGACGCACAGACACTCTCAATCCCCCAAACGGAGCAGCTCATGAGTTTCGAAATTCGCAAGATCGTCAGCTATGTCGAAGAAACCTTCATCGAAGGCGGCAAGTCCACTGACAAGCCGGTGACCATGGTCGGCCTCGCCGTGGTGATGAAGAACCCGTGGGTGGGCCACGGTTTTGTCGAAGACCTCAAGCCGCAGATCCGCGCCAACTGCTCCGACCTCGGCGCCATGATGGTCGAGCGCCTGGTGGGCATCATTGGTGGCGCCGAGAAGATCGAGGCTTACGGCAAAGCCGCCGTGGTCGGCGCTGACGGCGAGATCGAACACGCCTCCGCCGTGATCCATACGCTGCGCTTCGGCAACCACTATCGCGAAGCGGTGAAAGCCAAGAGCTACCTGAGCTTTACCAACAAGCGCGGCGGTCCGGGCACGTCGATTCAGATCCCGATGATGCACAAGGACGACGAAGGCCTGCGTTCGCACTACATCACCCTGGAAATGCAGATCGAAGACGCGCCGCGTGCCGACGAAATCGTCGTCGTGCTGGGTTGCGCCGACGGTGGCCGCCTGCACCCGCGTATCGGCAACCGCTACATCGATCTGGAAGAACTGGCCGCCGAAAAAGCCCAGTAATCACAACAAGAAAGGCATTGCAGGAGCGCTCCATGATTCGGCTCACCGCTGAACTCACCCCGGCTGGCACCAGTTACCTGGCGACCGGCCAAGGCCAGCCCGTGGTCTTGATCCACGGCGTGGGCCTGAACAAAGAAATGTGGGGCGGGCAGATTGTCGGCCTCGCCAGCCAATATCAGGTGATCGCCTACGACATGCTCGGCCACGGCGCCAGCCCGCGCCCGGCCAGCGGCACCGACCTGCTCGGTTACGCCGATCAGTTGCTCGAGCTGCTCGATCACCTGAATCTGCCCCAGGCAGCGGTGATCGGTTTCTCCATGGGCGGCCTGGTCGCGCGGGCCTTCGCCCTGCATTACCCGGAGCGCCTGCAAAGCCTGGTGGTGTTGAACAGCGTGTTCAACCGCAGCGAAGAACAGCGTGCCGGCGTGATTGCCCGCACTGCCCAGGCTGCCGAACACGGCCCGGACGCCAATGCCGAAGCGGCGTTGTCGCGCTGGTTCAGCCGTGAATATCAGGCGGCCAACCCGGCGCAGATCGCCGCGTTGCGCCAGACTCTGGCCAACAACGATCCGCAGGGCTATCTGACCACCTACGAATTGTTCGCCACCCAGGACATGTACCGCGCCGACGACCTGAACAGCATTCAGGCGCCGACGCTGATCGCCACCGGCGAACTCGACCCCGGCTCGACGCCGGAAATGGCCGAGCAACTGGCCCGACGCATCCCCGCTGCGAAGGTTGCCGTGCTGCCCGAGCAACGGCATATGATGCCGGTAGAGTCGCCACGTCTGGTTAATCAGATGCTGCTGGAATTTCTTCAATTCGCACACGCCCGACAAAACCATATAAAGGGGATCGTTGCATGACACTCGCACGCTTCCAGATGTGCATCGGCGGAGACTGGGTCGACGCCCTCTCCGGCAAGACCTTCGAAAGCCTCAACCCGGCCTCCGCGCAAGCCTGGGCGCAATTGCCCGACGCCGATGAAGCGGACGTCGAACGCGCCGTGCAAGCGGCGCAAACGGCCTTCGACAGCCCGGCGTGGCGTGGTCTGACCGCCACTGCGCGCGGCAAACTGCTGCGCCGCCTCGGTGATCTGATCGCAGAAAACAAGGAACACCTGGCGCAGCTGGAAAGCCGCGACAACGGTAAGCTGATCCGCGAAACCCGTGGCCAGGTCAGCTATCTGCCGGAGTTCTTCCACTACACCGCAGGCCTCGCCGACAAGCTTGAAGGCGGCACCCTGCCGTTGGACAAGCCCGACCTGTTTGCCTACACCGTGCACGAAGCCATGGGTGTGGTCGCCGCGATCATTCCATGGAACAGCCCGCTGTACCTGACGGCGATCAAACTGGCCCCGGCCCTCGCCGCCGGCAACACGATTGTGATCAAGCCGTCCGAGCACGCCTCGGCGACCATTCTTGAGCTGGCACGCTTGGCCCTCGAAGCCGGGATTCCGCCGGGCGTGGTCAACGTCGTCACCGGTTACGGCCCGAGCACCGGCGCCGCCCTCACCCGCCATCCACTGATCCGCAAGATCGCCTTCACCGGCGGCGCGGCGACGGCACGGCATGTGGTGCGCAGCAGCGCCGAGAATTTCGCCAAGCTGTCGCTGGAACTGGGCGGCAAGTCGCCGAATATCATCTTCGCCGACGCCGACCTGGACAGCGCGATCAACGGCGCGATTGCCGGGATCTACGCAGCGTCCGGGCAGAGTTGCGTGTCTGGTTCGCGCTTGCTGGTGCAGGATGAAATCTACGACGAATTCGTCAATCGTCTGGTCGAGCGCGCCCAGCGCATCCGCATCGGCAACCCACAGGAAGACAACAGTGAAATGGGGCCGATGGCCACCGCGCAGCAACTGGCGGTGGTCGAAGGTCTGGTCGCCGATGCGATCGCCGAAGGCGCGCGTTTGCGCACCGGTGGCAAGCGTCCGGCGGATCTCGGTGAAGGCTGGTTCTACGAGCCGACGCTATTCGAGTGCGACCGCAATTCGATGAAGATCATGCAGGAAGAAGTCTTCGGCCCGGTGGCTTCGGTGATTCGTTTCAAAGACGAAGCCGAAGCGCTGGCGATCGCCAACGACTCGCAGTTCGGCCTCGCCGCCGGCATCTGGACTCGCGATCTCGGTCGCGCCCATCGTCTGGCCCGCGATGTGCGCTCGGGGATTATCTGGGTCAACACTTACCGCGCAGTGTCGGCGATGGCGCCGATCGGCGGCTTCAAGAACAGTGGCTATGGACGCGAAAGCGGCATCGACTCGGTGCTGGCCTACACCGAACTGAAAACGGTGTGGATCAACCTCTCCCAGGCGCCGATGCCTGATCCGTTTGTGATGCGCTAGGAGTCCTGCGAAATGATCGAACCCGGCATTTACAAAGACGTCATGAGCTCGTTCCCGTCCGGCGTCACGGTGGTCACCACCCTCGACCCGGACGGCGGCATCGTCGGTATCACCGCCAGCGCGTTCAGCGCGCTGTCGATCGACCCGGCGCTGGTGCTGTTCTGCCCCAACTACGCCTCCGACACCTACCCGGTACTGCGCGACAGCAAGAAATTCGCCATCCATTTGCTCTCCGCCGAGCAGACCGCCGAAGCCTACGCGTTCGCCGGCAAGGGCAAGGAAAAGGCCAAGGGCATCGAGTGGCATTTGAGCGATTTGGGCAACCCGATTCTGGCCAAGGCCACGGCGATCATCGAGTGCGAGTTGTGGCGTGAATACGACGGCGGTGATCACGCGATCATTGTCGGCGCAGTGAAGAACCTGATCCTGCCCGAGCAACCGGTGACGCCGATGATTTATCACAAAGGCAAGCTCGGCCCGTTGCCGACTCTGGCCTGACAGCCAGACACGATTGCCAATGTGGGAGCGAGCCTGCTCGCGAAAGCGGTCGATCATTCAACATTTGCATCGACTGACACGACGCCTTCGCGAGCAGGCTCGCTCCCACAGGAAACACCTGTGGATTGGAGGAATGATGAGTAACGATAAGTATGAAAAAGGCCTGAAAATCCGCACCCAGGTATTGGGCGAAGCCTATGTTCAGCGCTCGATCGAGAACGCCGACGACTTCACCCGCCCGCTGCAGGAAATGGTCACCGAATACTGCTGGGGCCATGTCTGGGGGCGTGAGGGTCTGTCGCTCAAGGAGCGCAGCATGATCAACCTGGCGATGATCTCGGCGCTCAACCGCCCGCATGAACTCAAGCTGCATGTGCGTGGCGCCTTGCGTAACGGCCTGAGTCGTGAGCAAATACGCGAAATTCTGCTTCAGGTCGGCATTTATTGCGGCGTTCCGGCGGCCGTGGACAGTTTCCGGCTGGCCCGTGAAGCCTTTGCCGAAGCCGACGCCGAGGCCTCCAGTTAACCCTCGGCTGTTTTGATGCCCGTCTGGCATGGACAGCCAAGCTCAAGAGCGGACCCCATGAAACGCCAGCCACTCGACGACAGCTTCAAGGTCAATCGCAACCCCGTTACCCTGCGCGAAATCGTGCTGGACAAACTGCGTAGCGCGATCATGAATTTCCAGCTCATGCCAGGCGATCGTCTGGTCGAACGCGACCTCTGTGATCGCCTCGGCGTCAGCCGCACTTCGGTGCGCGAAGCCTTGCGTCACCTTGAATCAGAAGGTCTCGTCGAATTCGCCGACGCCAAAGGCCCGCGCGTAGCCATCATCACCCTCGACGACGCCGTCGATATCTACGAATTGCGTTGCGTGCTCGAAGGCTTGATCGTGCAGTTGTTCACCCTGCGTGCCAAAGCCAAGGACATCAAGGCCCTGGAAAAAGCCCTCGATGACAACCGCAAGGCGTTGAAGGACGGCGAGCTGCAACAGGTGATCGACTCGGTGCAGGGTTTCTACGACGTGCTGCTCGAAGGCTCGGGCAACCATGTCGCCGCCACGCAATTGCGTCAGTTGCAGGCGCGCATCAGCTATCTGCGCGCGACCTCGGTCTCCCAGGAAAACCGACGCGGCGCGAGTAATCACGAGATGGAAAAAATGGTCGAGGCGATCAAGAGCGGCGATCCGCTGGCGGCGCATCAGGCGTGTGTCGATCACGTCCGCGCGGCCGCCGCCGTGGCCCTCGATTACCTCAAGCGCAAGCAGGAAGAAACCGGCGTCGCCGTCAAAGGCACCCCGGCGATCACCCTGCCGATCGCGCTGAAAGAACCCCGCATAGGTCAATGACATGTTCAGCCCGAGCTTTTGCCCGAAATGCGGTGGCCCTGACCTCGGTCAGCAGACGCCGCCGGGCGATACGCACGAGCGCCTGATGTGTCGCGGCTGCGGCTATATCCACTACGTCAATCCGAAGATCATTGCCGGCTGCATCATCGAGCAGGACGGCAAATACCTCTTGTGCCAACGGGCGATTCCCCCGCGCCCCGGCACCTGGACGCTGCCGGCCGGTTTCATGGAAAGCGGTGAAACCACCGAGCAGGCGGCGCTGCGCGAAGTCTGGGAAGAAAGCGGCGTGCGCGCGGAAATCGTCTCGCCGTATTCGATTTTCAGCGTGCCGAAGATCAGCGAGGTGTACATCATCTTCCGCGCCATCGCCCTGGAAATCACCGGGCAGTACGGGCCGGAGACCATGGATTACAAGTTCTTCGCCCCTGAAGAGATTCCGTGGGAGCAGATTTATTACCCGGCGATCCGGCAGATTCTCGAGCGCTATATCGAAGAGCGCCAGGCTGGGATTTACGGGATTTACATGGGTAATGATGACAGCGGCAAGATCCATTTCATGCGCTGATCACCACCTATACCCCTGTGGGAGCGAGCCTGCTCGCGAAGGCGTCGTGTCAGTCGATACAAATGTTGAATGATCGAACGCATTCGCGAGCAGGCTCGCTCCCACATAGTTTGGTGGTGTGGCTCAGTTCGGGGCGATGCCTTCTACGATGATGATCTCCGCCCTCGCCCATTCTTCGCGGTAACTTTTCGCCTCCTGATACGCCGCCGAGCGATAGCACGCCACGGCCTGTTCGTAGCTGTCGAACTCGATGATCACCGTGCGCTGTGGCGTCTGCCGCCCTTCCAGCGCTTCACTGCGCCCGCCTCTGGCGAGAAACTTGCCGCCGAATGCGGCAATCGCCTGCGGGGTGCGCTGGGTGTATTGGCTGTAGTGCTCGGCATCGGCTATATCCACATGTGCAATCCAGTACGCCTTCATAGTGACCTCTTTGTTGATTTTGTATTATGGTATACCAATATATTTCCAACGAACCCTGAGAGTCCAGCATGGCCTTCAACAGCATCGAAGAAATCATCGAAGATTATCGCCTCGGCAAAATGGTCCTGCTGGTCGATGACGAAGACCGCGAGAACGAAGGCGACCTGCTGCTGGCCGCCGACCGTTGCACGCCGGAGGCTATCAGCTTCATGGCCCGCGAAGCACGCGGGCTGATCTGCCTGACCCTCACCGACGAACATTGCCAGCGTCTGGGCCTGGAGCAAATGGTACCCGCCAACGGCAGTGTGTTCAGCACTGCATTTACCGTGTCGATCGAAGCGGCGGTCGGCGTGACCACCGGCATCTCCGCGGCGGATCGTGCCTGCACCGTGGCCGCCGCCGTCGCGCCGAATGCCCGTGCCGAAGACCTGGTGCAGCCCGGTCACATCTTCCCGTTGCGCGCCAAGGAAGGTGGCGTGCTGACCCGCGCCGGGCACACCGAAGCCGGCTGCGACCTGGCGCGTCTGGCCGGTTTCACCCCCGCCTCGGTGATTGTCGAAGTGATGAACGACGACGGCACCATGGCCCGCCGCCCGGATCTGGAGCAGTTCGCGCGCAAGCACGGGATCAAGATCGGCACCATTGCCGACCTGATCCACTACCGCCTGAGCACCGAGCACACCATTGAACGCATCGGCGAACGTGAGCTGCCGACGGTGCATGGCACGTTCCGTTTGATCACCTTCGAAGATCGCATCGAAGGTGGCGTGCACATGGCGATGGTCATGGGCGACCTGCGCCGCGATGAGCCGACGCTGGTGCGCGTGCATGTGATCGATCCGCTGCGCGATCTGGTCGGCGCCGAGTACAGCGGGCCGGCGAACTGGACCCTCTGGGCAGCGTTGCAACGGGTCGCGGCGGAAGGTCATGGAGTTGTGATGGTGCTGGCCAACCATGAATCGTCGCAGGCGTTGCTCGAGCGCGTGCCGCAGTTGACCCAGCCGCCACGGCAGTTCAGCCGTTCGCAATCGCGGATTTATTCCGAGGTCGGGACGGGGGCGCAGATTCTGCAGAATCTCGGGGTTGGCAAGCTGCGGCACCTCGGGCCACCGCTGAAGTATGCGGGGTTGACCGGGTATGACCTTGAGGTGGTTGAGAGCATTCCGTTCACCGAATAACCCGAGCCCAGCACAAACCCCATGTGGGAGCGAGCCTGCTCGCGAAAGCGATGTGTCAGTCGACTTGAATGTTGAATGATCCACCGCTTCGCGAGCAGGCTCGCTCCCACAAGGGTTTTGCATTTCAAATCCATTGTCCTGAACTCATCAAAAAACAGATCCGCCAGATAACCGGTAAGGCAAAGTGCTTGCACAAAGTTTGGAATACCATAATATGATATTCCATAGACCGGACGACGTGAAAAAGCGTCCAGCTACTGCTCCCGACAGGCGGGCAACAACGCAAGGCCCGCTCAAAAACACAACAATGAGGGCGTGAACATGGTGTTGAACAAAGCTGCAACCGCGATCTTTTTCGCGGGACTGCTCAGCGTTACCGGCCAGGCTGCAATGGCTGCCGAAAGCGTGAATTTTGTCAGCTGGGGCGGTAGCACCCAGGATGCGCAGAAACAGGCCTGGGCCGATCCGTTCAGCAAGGCCAGCGGCATCACCGTCGTCCAGGACGGCCCCACCGACTACGGCAAACTCAAAGCCATGGTCGAAAGCGGCAACGTGCAGTGGGACGTGGTCGATGTCGAAGCCGACTTCGCTCTGCGCGCCGCTGCCGAAGGCCTGCTCGAACCCCTCGATTTCAAAGTGATCCAGCGCGACAGGATCGACCCGCGCTTTGTCAGCGATCACGGCGTCGGTTCATTCTTCTTCTCCTTTGTCCTCGGCTACAACGAAGGCAAGCTCGGCGCCAACAAGCCGCAGGACTGGAGCGCGCTGTTCGACACCAAGACCTACCCGGGCAAGCGCGCCCTGTACAAATGGCCAAGCCCCGGCGTGCTCGAACTGGCGCTACTGGCCGACGGCGTTGCGGCTGACAAGCTCTACCCGCTGGATCTGGATCGCGCCTTCAAGAAACTCGACACCATCAAGAAAGACATCGTCTGGTGGGGCGGCGGCGCGCAGTCGCAGCAACTGCTGGCGTCCGGCGAAGCGAGCATGGGCCAGTTCTGGAACGGTCGGGTGCACGCCCTGCAGGAAGACGGCGCACCGGTCGGCGTGAGCTGGAAGCAGAACCTGGTCATGGCCGACATTCTGGTCATCCCCAAAGGCTCGAAAAACAAAGATGCGGCGATGAAGTTCCTCGCCAATGCCAGCAGCGCCAAAGGCCAGGCCGACTTCTCCAACCTGACCGCCTACGCGCCGGTCAACCTCGACAGTGTGGAGCGTCTGGATTCGACGCTGGCCCCCAACCTGCCGACGGCTTACGCCAAGGATCAGATCACCCTTGATTTCGCTTACTGGGCCAAGAACGGTCCGGCTATCGCGACACGGTGGAACGAATGGCTGGTCAAATGAAAATCGCGGCCACTGCGCCTCGTCCTTCCACTGCCACCGGGAGCGCCGCCGGCGCTGCCGGTTCGGCCTTCAAGCAACGCTGGCGCGGCGCCGGCAACCTCGTCCCGGCGCTGCTGTTCCTCGGCCTGTTCTTTCTCGCGCCGTTGATTGGCCTGCTGTTGCGCGGTGTGCTGGAACCTGTGCCGGGTCTCGGCAACTACGAACAGTTGTTCGCCAACTCGGCCTATGCGCGAGTGCTGCTCAACACCTTTTCGGTGGCCGGGCTGGTGACGCTGTTCAGCCTGCTCTTGGGCTTTCCGCTGGCCTGGGCGATCACCCTGGTGCCGCGCGGCTGGGGGCGCTGGATCCTCAACATCGTGCTGCTGTCGATGTGGACCAGCCTGCTCGCCCGCACCTATTCTTGGCTGGTTTTGCTGCAAGCCTCGGGCGTGATCAACAAGACCTTGATGGCCATGGGCATCATCGATCAACCGCTGGAGATGGTGCACAACCTCACCGGCGTGGTGATCGGCATGAGCTACATCATGATCCCGTTCATCGTGCTGCCGTTGCAGGCAACCATGCAGGCCATCGACCCGATGATCCTGCAGGCCGGCTCGATCTGCGGCGCCAGTCCGTGGACCAACTTCTTCCGGGTGTTCCTGCCGCTGTGCCGGCCGGGTCTGGCCTCCGGCGGTTTGATGGTGTTCGTGATGTCGCTCGGTTACTACGTCACCCCGGCACTGCTCGGCGGGGCGCAGAACATGATGCTGCCGGAGTTCATCATTCAGCAGGTGCAATCGTTCCTCAACTGGGGCCTGGCCAGTGCCGGCGCCGCGTTGCTGATCGCAATCACCCTGGTGCTGTTCTACTTCTACCTGAAGCTTCAACCGGAATCCCCGGTTGGCGCCAGTAACGCGAGGTAAGCCGACATGCTCCTGACCCCCAATGCCATGAGCCGGCGCATGCGTTTCGGCCTCTACGCCACTACCGGGCTGATCGGTCTGTTCTTGCTGTTGCCGATCGTGTTCATCGTGCTGCTGTCGTTCGGCTCCTCGCAGTGGCTGGTGTTCCCGCCACCGGGCTGGACGCTGAAATGGTACGGCCAGTTCTTCTCCAATCCCGACTGGATGAACGCCGCTGCCGCCAGCCTCAAGGTCGCCGTGCTGACCACCATCTGCGCTGTGGCGCTCGGTTTGCCGACCGCGTTTGCGCTGGTGCGCGGACGCTTTCCCGGCCGCGAGATGCTCTACGGCCTGTTCACCCTGCCGATGATCGTGCCGCTGGTGATCATTGCCGTGGCGGTGTACGCGCTGTTTCTCAAGCTCGGCTACACCGGAACGATGTTCGCCTTCGTCGTCAGCCATGTGATCGTCGCGCTGCCGTTCACCATCATCTCGATCATCAACTCGCTGAAGCTGTTCGATCAGTCGATTGAAGACGCGGCGGTGATCTGCGGTGCCTCGCGCTTGCAAGCGGTGTTCAAAGTGACGTTCCCGGCGATTCGTCCGGGCATGGTCGCCGGCGCCCTCTTCGCCTTCCTCGTTTCGTGGGACGAAGTGGTGCTCAGCGTGATGATGGCAAGCCCGACTCTGCAAACCCTTCCCGTGAAAATGTGGACCACCCTGCGCCAGGACCTGACCCCGGTGATCGCCGTCGCTTCGACGCTGCTGATCGGCCTGTCAGTGTTGGTCATGGTGATCGCCGCCGCCCTGCGCCGGCGCAACGAAATCAGCGCCTGAGCGCCCAGGAGTACGACATGAGTGCCGTGATCAAAGACGCATCCCAGCAGAGCGACAAACCCCTGGTCAGCCTGCGCAACCTGAACAAGCACTACGGCGATTTTGCTGCCGTCGACAATATCTCGCTGGACATCAAGGACGGTGAATTCCTCACGTTCCTGGGCTCCAGCGGCTCGGGCAAAAGCACCACGCTGTCGATGCTCGCCGGTTTTGAAACACCGAGCAGCGGCGAGATCCTCGTCAATGGCCAGTCGCTGGTCAACGTGCCGCCGCACAAGCGCGACATCGGCATGGTCTTTCAGCGTTACTCGCTGTTCCCGCATCTGTCGGTGCGCGACAACATCGCCTTCCCTTTGGCGATTCGCAAACTGGCTGCCGCCGAGCGTGAAAAACGCGTCGATGCGATGTTGAAGCTGGTGCAGCTCGAACAGTTCGCCCATCGCCGCCCTTCGCAGTTGTCTGGCGGCCAGCAACAACGTGTCGCCATCGCCCGGGCGCTGGTTTACGAGCCGCGCATCCTGCTGATGGACGAACCGCTGGGCGCGCTGGACAAGAAGCTGCGCGAGGACTTGCAGGATGAACTGCGCCAGCTGCACCGGCGCCTGGGCATCACCATCGTGTACGTGACCCACGACCAGGAAGAAGCCATGCGTCTGTCGCAACGCATCGCGATTTTCAGCCACGGCAAAATCGTTGGTCTGGGCAGTGGTTATGACCTTTACCAGAATCCGCCGAATGCATTTGTCGCGTCGTTCCTGGGCAATTCGAACTTCCTCAAGCTCAAGGCGCAAGGCAATGCGGCAGCGAGTTTCGAGGGCCAGTCGTTGTCGATTCGGCTGACGTCCGGGTTGCACACTGATCAGGACGTGCTGCTGATGGTGCGTCCGGAAAAGGCCTTGGCGCTGAGCACGCAGCAGGCGCTGGATGAGCCGCTGGCGGCGGGCTGGAATGAGGTGTCGGCGAACGTTGTAGAGGTGCTGTTTCTGGGCGAGAGCCAGACGTGCAGCGTGGTGACTGCGGGCGGGACGTCGATGACGGTGAAAGCGCTATCGGCAGCGGGCATGCCGCTCAAGGCCGGCGATCCGGTCCGGGTGCGCTGGGCGACGGCGGATGCTTGTGTTTATACCGAGTGGACCGAGAGCGATTTGAACAAGGCAGCAGGTGCTCACTGATTGCGCTGAGTCAGTTGGATCTACCCCCTCACCCCAGCCCTCTCCCCCACGGGGGGCGAGGGGGAAAGGGAGCCGATCTTCATGCTGTTCAAAATGTAAGTTCGACTCGGTATCGCACGTCGGCGTATCTCGCAACAACACCTCGGTCAGTCCCCTCTCCCATTGGGAGAGGGCTAGGGTGAGGGCAAGCAGGCGACACGGTATTAGCCAATGGCCCGGTACCCGTCAATCTCATCCGGCCACGCCGTCAGCACTTCAAACCCGCTCTCCGTCACCGCGACCATATGCTCCCACTGCGCCGACAACGAGCCATCCTTGGTCAATACGGTCCAGCCATCAGGCATGTTCTTCACATGGCGTTTGCCGGCATTGAGCATCGGTTCTACGGTGAAAATCATCCCGGCCTTGAGCTTCAGCCCTTGATTGGGAAAGCCGTAATGCAGGATTTGCGGTTCGTCGTGATAGACCTTGCCGATGCCATGGCCGCAGTACTCGCGCACCACGCTGAAGCCCTCCGCCTCCGCCAGGCTTTGGATCGCGTAACCGATATCGCCCAGCGTTGCGCCCGGTTTCACTGCGCGAATACCTGCGCACATGGCTTCGTAGGTGGTCTTGATCAGGTGCTGCGCTTCGGGAGTCGCCTCGCCCACCACATACATGCGACTGGTATCGCCGAACCAGCCGTCCTTGATCACCGCGATGTCGAGGTTGACGATGTCGCCGTCTTTCAATGGAGTACCCGATGGAATGCCGTGGCACACCACATCGTTGACCGACGCGCAGACGGTTTTCGGAAAGCCGTGATAACCGACATTGGCTGGCACCGCCTTCTGCACATTGACGATGTAATCGTTGCACAGTCGATCCAGCTCATCGGTGGTCACACCGGCCTTCACATGCGGCACCAGCATTGCCAGCACTTCGGCGGCGAGTTTGCCGGCGGCGCGGGATTTTTCGATGTCGGCCGGGGTGTTGATCTTGATCTGGTTTCTCATGCGCTGACGGCTTCCTGAGTCAGTTGTTGCAGATCCAGCCCACCATTCTGTTCGGCGCGGATCAGCAGGCGGCAAATGGCGCTGTGGTCGAGATTGGGATGCAGCTCGGCGAGCATGCCGATGCGCATCCAGTGCTCGGCCTGCGCGTTGATCGAGCGGCTGAGGGCGTTGCTGGAGATGCGCAGATTCTCGTGCATGTCCTCTGAAATCTTTACGATGCCCATATATGAATCCTATACGATGTGTATATGGATCGTATATTAGCCAGGACATATGACAGATTGCAATGCCAACGGCAAAATCGACGCTGTGGCAGATTCGCCTCCCCCTCCACCGTGCAAATCGACTACCATGCCGCCGCCGGTTTCCACACGGAATTAATAGGGAATCCGAAATGCTTGCACAGCATCAATCGGAACTGCCCCCGCAACTGTAGGTGCCGAGCCTGCTCCTTGACTGCCACTGGGTGAATCCCGGGAAGGCCGGAGCATGGCAATGACGCATCAGTCAGGAGACCTGCCGGCACAGTGACTGACCAACCGGCGGGGTGTCCGGGAAGGACATCGTGCCATGCGCATTTTCCCCGTGCCGGCCTTGCGCAGTTTCCACGACCGCGCCCGAGGTGTGTTTCCAACCGTACCCGCCCGCTCCCGTACGGTTCCCTTGGAGACTGCCCCATGCTGCTGCCCCGCGTTGCCACCCTGCTCACCACTCTGAGTCTTTGCCCCCTGGCGCAAGCGGCGCCGACTGCGTATCCGCTGACCGTCGAAAACTGTGGCAGCAGCCTGACCTTTCAACACGCACCTGCGCGCACGGTGACCATCGGCCAGGCCGGCACCGAAATGCTCTACGCCTTGGGTCTGGGCGACAAAGTCGTCGGCACTTCGCTGTGGTTCAACGATGTGCTGGGCACATACAAAGCGCAGAACGACAGGATCGAGCGCCTCGCCGATAACGAGCCGAGTTTCGAAGCGGTGATCGCTAAACGCCCGGAGCTGGTTGCCGTCGAGCTGGAATGGATGGTCGGCCCGCAAGGCGCGGTCGGCACCCGCGAGCAGTTTCATGAACTGAAGATTCCTACCTATCTGCTGCCCTCCGATTGCGAAGCCAAGGACAACCTCGTCGGTTCGGACGGGACGCGGCTGGCACCGTTTCGCATCGACAGCATCTACAAAAGCGTGAGCCAACTGGCGGCGATTTTCGATGTGCAGGCGCGTGGCGAGCAGCTCAATGAGCAGCTCAAAGCCAGCCTCGCGCAGTCGATCGCCACGGCGAAAAACCAGCAGCGCAAAGACGTCAGCGCCCTGGTGTGGTTCTCCAGCGCCGAGATGGACATCGAGCCTTTCGTGGCCGGGCACAAAGGCGTTCCCGATTTCATGCTCAGCACCCTCGGCGTGCGCAACGTCGTCGAGTCGGATGAAGAATGGCCAACCGTCGGCTGGGAAACCATCGCCAAGGCCAACCCGACGTTTCTGGTGATCGCGCGCATGGATCGTCGACGTTTCCCGGCGGACGACTATCAGAAGAAACTCGCCTTCCTGCGCAGTGATCCGGTGACGCGCAACATGGACGCGGTCAAGCACAACCGCATCATCATCCTAGACGCCATGGCCATGCAGGCCAGCCTGCGCACCTTCGACGGCCTCGAACAACTGGCCAGCGCCATCAACGGCTACGACCTGTCGCAATGAGCAGACGCCTGATCCGTTTGCTGCTGGTGCTATTAACGCTGTCGGTCGCGCTGATTGGCGGCGTGGCCATTGGCGAGACTTCGATCGAGCCGAGCGTGGTGTTGCAGGTGCTGGCCAACAAGCTGTGGGGCGCCGGTTATGCGCTCGACCCGATCGACGAAGGTATCGTCTGGAACTATCGCCTGACCCGCGCGCTGGTCGCGGCGGCCTGCGGCGCCGGTCTGGCGACCTGTGGCGTAATCCTGCAGTCGCTGCTGCGCAATCCGTTGGCCGATCCGTATCTGCTGGGGATTTCCGCGGGTGCCTCGACTGGCGCGGTGATGGTCGCCCTGCTTGGCGTCGGCGCCGGGGCGATTTCACTGTCGGTCGGTGCTTTTGCCGGCGCGGTGACCGCTTTCGTACTGGTGATCCTGTTGGCGCGAGTCAGCGGCTCGGCCAGCGGCACCGGGCAGATCATTCTGGCCGGGATTGCCGGCTCGCAGCTGTTCAACGCCCTCACCGCTTTTCTGATCACCCGCTCGGCCAGCTCGGAACAGGCGCGCGGGATCATGTTCTGGCTGTTGGGCAATCTCGGCGGCGTGCGCTGGCCGTCGGTGGGGCTGGCGGTGCCGGTGGCCTTGCTCGGGCTGGTCGTTTGCCTGTGGCACCGGCGGGCGCTGGATGCCTTCACCTTTGGCGCGGACTCGGCGGCGTCTCTCGGCATTCCAGTGCGACGTGTGCAGATTCTGTTGATTGGCTGCGCCGCGCTGGTGACGGCGGTGATGGTGTCGATTGTCGGCTCGATCGGCTTTGTCGGTCTGGTGATTCCCCATGCCGCGCGGTTGTTGCTCGGCACCGGCCATGCCCGTCTGCTGCCGGCCAGTGCGTTGGGCGGCGCAGTGTTTCTGATCGCCGCCGATGTGCTGTCACGCACCCTGATCAAGGGTCAGGTGATCCCGGTCGGCGTGATCACTGCGCTGGTCGGCGCGCCGGTGTTCGCGCTGATTCTGGTGGGCCGGAGATCGGCGCGATGAACACGGTTTTGAGTTGTGCTGATGTGGGCTTCAAAGTGCGCGGTGCCGAATTGCTCAACGGTGTCAGCCTCGATGTTCAGCGCGGCGAGACCCTGGGCATTGTCGGGCCGAACGGATCGGGGAAATCCACTCTGCTGAAACTGCTCGCTGGCCTGCGCGAACCGAGCGCAGGTCAGGTGCAGCTCGACGGTCGGACGCTGGGCAAGATGTCGCGGCGCACTATCGCGCAGACGCTCGCGGTGGTTGAGCAACAGGCCGATACCGACGATGGCATTCGCGTGTTCGACGCGGTGGCGCTGGGGCGGACGCCGTGGTTGTCGGCGCTGCAACCGTGGTCGCCGGCCGATGACGCCATCGTCGAGCAAGCGCTGGTCGACGTCGACGCCGTGCACCTGCGCAACCGCCTCTGGCGCAGCCTCTCCGGCGGGGAACGCCAACGCGTGCACATCGCCCGCGCACTGGCGCAGCGCCCGCAGATCCTGCTGCTCGACGAGCCGGCCAACCACCTCGACATCCAGCATCAGATGAGCATTCTGCAAGTGGTGCGCGCACTGCCGGTGACTACGCTGATCGCCCTGCACGATCTCAATCAGGCGCTCAAGTGCGATCGCCTGGCGGTGCTGGAGCGCGGGCGTCTGGTGGCACTGGGCGAGCCGCTGCAAGTGCTGACGCCGGAGCGGTTACAGACGACTTTCGGGGTCAGGGCGCACTATCTGACAGACCCGTTCGATGGTGCGCCGATATTGCGCTTCCTTGCCTGATGCATGGGTGGCTGACACACCGCTTTCGCGAGCAGGCTCGCTCCCACAAAGGATTTGTGTGTTGCCGTGAATGACGGGGAGAACGCGAGTTCTGTGGGAGCGAGCCTGCTCGCGAAGGCGTCAGGTCATCCAACATGGTGTCGATTGACACACCGCTTTCGCGAGCAGGCTCGCTCCCACAGGGTTATGTATTCCAGGGCGGTAAAGGGTCAGGCCCACTCTTTGCGCAGTTGCCGCGCGGCGCTGACCATGTGCACCAACGCCGCCTCGGTCTCTGGCCAGCCTCGGGTTTTCAACCCGCAATCCGGATTGACCCACAGCCGCTCCACCGGAATACGCTGCGCCGCCTTGCGCAGCAAGCCGACCATTTGCGTCACATCGGGAATCCGTGGCGAGTGAATGTCGTACACGCCGGGGCCGATGTCGTTCGGGTAGGCAAACGCTTCAAACGCTTCGAGCAGTTCCATGTCCGAACGCGAGGTTTCGATGGTGATGACATCGGCGTCCATCGCCGCGATCGACTCGATCACATCGTTGAACTCGCTGTAGCACATGTGCGTGTGGATCTGCGTTTCGTCGCGCACGCCGGAGGCGCACAGGCGGAATGCTTCGCTCGCCCAGTGCAGATACGCCGGCCACTGCGCCCGGCGTAACGGCAAGCCTTCACGGAACGCCGCTTCGTCGATCTGCACGATTTTGATTCCCGCCGCTTCCAGGTCATTCACCTCGTCACGAATGGCCAGCGCCAGTTGTTGAGCCTGCACCTCGCGGCTGACGTCTTCGCGCGGGAACGACCACATCAGCATGGTCACCGGGCCGGTCAGCATGCCTTTCAAGACCTTGACGGTGAGGCCTTGGGCGTAACGGATCCACTCGACCGTCATCGCTTGCGGGCGGCTGAGGTCGCCGAAAATCACCGCCGGTTTGACGCAGCGCGAACCGTAGCTCTGCACCCAGCCAAAGCGGGTGAAGGCATAGCCGTCGAGCTGTTCGGCGAAGTATTCGACCATGTCGTTGCGCTCGGCCTCACCGTGCACCAGCACATCCAGGCCGAGGCGCTCTTGAATTTCCACCGCGTGGCGAATCTCCGTGTGCATCGCATCGGTGTAATCGGCCGCGCTGAGCTTGCCTTGCTTGTAGGCCTGACGCGCCAGACGGATCGCCGCCGTTTGCGGAAACGAGCCAATGGTGGTGGTCGGGAATAACGGCAGGTCGAGCTTGCCGCGCTGTTTGGCAATACGCTGGGCAAACGGCGATTGGCGTTGCGCATCCTTGGCAGTGATCGCCGCGACCCGCGCTTGTACCGCCGGTTTGTGAATACGCGGCGAGGCAGCGCGGCTGGTCTGCACCGAACGGCTTTGCGCGAGGGCACGCAGTACCTTCGGCGCTTCCGGTTCGCTGACCGCTTGAGCGAGCACGGCGACCTCTTCGCACTTCTGCACGGCGAACGCCAGCCAGCTTTTCAGTTCGGCATCGAGCTGGTCTTCGCGGCCCAGATCAACCGGGCTGTGCAGCAACGAGCAGGACGGCGCTACCCACAAACGATCACCCAGACGCTCATGAGCATGGCGCAGCGTCGCCAGCGCGTTTTGCAAATCGCAGCGCCAGACGTTCCGACCGTTGACCACACCCAACGACAGCACCTTATAAGCCGGCAGACGATCCAGAATGGTCGGGTATTGATCCGGTGCGCGCACCAGATCGATGTGCAAGCCATCGACCGGCAGGTTCGCCGCCAGACCGAGGTTTTCTTCCAGGCCACCGAAGTACGTGGCGAGCAGTTTTTTCAGCGGATCGCGCTGGATCTGGTTGTAGGCGCGCTCGAAGGCATTCTTCCAGTCCTGCGGCAGATCGAGCACCAGAATCGGCTCGTCGATCTGCACCCACTCCACACCCAACGCCGCCAGCCGCGCGAAGATCTGGCCGTACAGCGGTAGCAGGCGATCAAGCAAATCGAGCTTGTCGAAATCGGTGCCTTTGGTTTTGCCCAGCCACAGATAGGTCAGCGGACCGATGATCACCGGTTTGACGTTGTGCCCCAGCACACGGGCCTCTTCGGCTTCCTCAAACAACTGCTCCCAACCCAGCTGAAATTGTTGATCGACGCTGAATTCCGGTACGAGGTAGTGATAGTTGGTGTCGAACCACTTGGTCATTTCCTGAGCGTGGCCTTCGCCGCAGCAAGTATTGCTGACGCCTCGGGCCATGCTGAACAAGGTTTGCAGCGTAGCTTTGCCGTCATGCGGGCGGAAGCGCTCGGGGATCACGCCGAACATCAGCGAGTGGGTCAGCACTTGGTCGTACCAGGCGAAATCGCCAACCGGCAGCAAGTCGATGCCGGCGTTTTTCTGCAAGCCCCAATGGACCTTGCGCAGCTCACGCCCGACGTCACGCAGGCCCGCCTCGTTCAGTTCTCCTTTCCAGAACGCCTCTTGCGCTTTCTTCAGTTCGCGGTCGCGACCGATGCGCGGAAATCCAAGGGAATGGGCCAGTGCCATGACAAACAACTCCAGATGCTTATTCGATGGCGGGTATTGTCGGGAACCGGACTTGATGAAACAAACTCAATAAATTCTAGATCATCACAAGTTCTACTCATGCACAGGCGCCCCGTGGGAGCTGCCGAAGGCTGGGATCTTCTGGCCGTAGGGACGCAGAGCGTCCAAGGCTGCATTCCCACGCGGAGCGTGGGAACGATCAGAACACGTCAGGGCAACATGCAGGTTTTCGTTCTATCGTTAGATCCAAATGGCTGGATTTTCCAAGGATTAGAGGTTGCGAGAGAGGATGTCTGCGCCTAAGTTGCACGCGAGTCTTTTCCCCGCGATTGGAACGCGATCAACACCATAAAGAGGTGAAGAAATGTCAAAGGAATCACGCCCTGCCGTGCTTGGGCTGATAGGCAATACTCCGCTGGTGCAGGTCACCCGCTTCGATACCGGACCGTGCACGCTGTTTCTCAAACTCGAATCGCAGAACCCTGGCGGCTCAATCAAGGACCGTATCGGTCTGGCGATGATCGACGCTGCGGAACGTGACGGTCGCCTGCAACCGGGCGGCACGATTGTCGAGGCCACTGCCGGCAATACCGGTCTGGGTCTGGCGCTGGTCGGTCGCGCCAAAGGCTATCGCGTAGTGCTGGTGGTACCGGACAAGATGTCCACCGAGAAAGTCCTGCACTTGAAGGCCATGGGCGCCGAAGTGCACATCACTCGTTCTGACGTCGGCAAGGGCCATCCCGAGTATTACCAGGACGTCGCCGCCCGCTTGGCCAAGGACATTCCCGGCGCGTTTTTCGCCGACCAATTCAACAATCCCGCCAACCCGCTGGCCCATGAATGCAGCACCGCGCCGGAAATCTGGGCGCAGACCGAACATGATCTGGACGCCATCGTCGTCGGCGTCGGATCGGCCGGCACGCTGACCGGGCTGAGTCGTTTCTTCAAGCGCGTGCAGCCGGATCTGGAAATGGTCCTCGCCGATCCGATCGGCTCGGTGATGGCGCAATACAGCCGCGACGGCACCTTGCCGACGCCCGGTTCGTGGGCGGTCGAGGGTATCGGCGAAGACTTCATTCCGTCGATCACCGACCTCTCCAGCGTGCGTCACGCCTACTCGATCAGCGACGCGGAAAGCTTCGATCACGCGCGCCAGTTGCTCAAGGCCGAGGGCATTCTCGGTGGTTCATCGACCGGCACCCTGTTCGCCGCCGCGCTGCGTTATTGCCGCGAGCAGACCGAGCCGAAACGCGTGGTCAGTTTCGTCTGCGACACCGGCACGCGCTACCTGTCGAAGGTCTACAACGACCAGTGGATGACCGATCAAGGCCTGTTGCAGCGCAAGGGCTACGGCGATCTGCGCGATTTGATCGCACGGCGTTTCGAGGACGGCCGGGTGATCAGCGTCGGCCCGGACGACACCCTGCTCACTGCGTTTCAGCGCATGCGTCTGGCGGATGTTTCGCAACTGCCGGTGCTGGTCGAAGGCAAGCAACTGGTGGGTGTGATCGACGAGTCCGACATCCTCCTCGGCGTCCACGAAGATGCCGCGCGCTTCAGCCAGTCGGTGTCCAGCGTGATGACCGACAAACTGCAAACCCTCGCCCCGGCTGCGAGCCTGGCCGAGCTGGAAGCGGTGCTCAGCCGTGGCCTCGTCGCGATCATCGCTGACGGTTCCAGCTTCCATGGCCTGATTACCCGCACCGACATGCTCAACCAATTACGGAGATCCCTTGCATGAGTCAGCACGACGATAAATCCCAAGGCTTCGCCACCCGGGTGATCCACGCCGGGCAGGAGCCGGACCCGACCACCGGCGCGCTGATGCCGCCGATCTATGCCAACTCGACTTATCTGCAAGACAGCCCCGGCGTGCACAAGGGGTTCGACTACGGCCGCTCGCACAACCCGACGCGTTTCGCCCTGGAGCGCTGCATTGCGGACCTTGAAGGCGGCACCCGAGCGTTCGCCTTCGCCTCAGGGCTGGCGGCGATTTCCACGGTGTTGGAACTGCTCGACGCAGGCTCGCACATCGTTTCCGGCAATGACTTGTACGGCGGCACCTTCCGCCTGTTCGACAAGGTTCGCCAGCGCAGCGCCGGGCACCGTTTCAGCTTCGTCGACCTGACCGATCTGTCGGCGTTCGAAGCCTCGCTGCAGGACGACACGCGCATGGTCATGGTCGAAACTCCGACCAACCCGCTGCTGAGCCTGTCGGATCTGGCCGCCATTGCGCGCATCTGCCGCGCGCGCGGGATCATCTGCGTCGCCGACAACACCTTCGCCAGCCCGTACATCCAGCGCCCGCTGGAGCTGGGCTTCGACATCGTCCTGCACTCGACCACCAAATACCTCAACGGCCACTCCGACGTGATCGGCGGCATTGCCGTGGTCGGGCAGAACGCCGAGCTGGCGGAAAAACTCGGTTTCCTGCAAAACGCCGTCGGCGCGATTTCCGGGCCGTTCGATGCATTCCTCACCCTGCGCGGGGTGAAGACTTTGGCGCTGCGCATGGAACGTCATTGCAGCAACGCCCTGGATCTGGCGCAGTGGCTGGAACAGCAACCGCAGGTCAAGCGCGTCTACTATCCGGGCCTTGAGTCGCACCCGCAGCACGAACTGGCCAAGCGGCAGATGCGCGGTTTTGGCGGGATGATTTCCGTGGATCTGAACAGCGACCTGGCCGGCGCACGGCGGTTTTTGGAGAATGTGAAGATCTTTGCGTTGGCGGAAAGTCTGGGCGGTGTGGAGAGCCTGATCGAACATCCGGCGATCATGACCCACGCGACCATCCCGCCGGAAACTCGCGCGAAGCTGGGGATTGGCGATGGGCTGGTGCGGTTGTCGGTGGGGGTCGAAGACATTGAAGACCTGCGCGCCGATCTGGCTCAGGCACTGGCAAGAATGTAAACAGCTCCACACAAAGAAGCCCGCGCAATGCGGGCTTCGTCTTTTTTTGTCCGTCGATCTCCCCGCCGTGGCAGTTCCCGAGGCCGATCCTATACTCAATCGGTTCGATCAAAATTATCTCGACACCCGCACGCCGTTCGGTGTGCCCGTGCCTTTCGCCAACCAGGTAAAACCCAAGCCAGTGAGTCGTGGCGTCTGTATGCATCGCGCGCGATTGATCGCTGTTTGGCAACGGGTCGTGGAGAAAACCATGAAATACAAGTTGTTGTCAGGCGTGCTTCTTGCGGTAGCGGCCAGCGTTGTGGTGCCGAATGTCTTGGCGGCGCAACCGCAGGCGTTGGCTTCGGATGGGGCTGATCATGTTGGCGCCGGCGCGGTGGCTGCCGATGGTGCTGATCGCGTCGGTGCAGGCGCGGTGGCTGCCGATGGCGCTGATCGCGTCGGCGCCGGCGCGGTGGCCGCCGATGGCGCTGATCGTGTCGGCGCCGGCGCGGTGGCCGCCGATGGCGCTGATCGTGTCGGTGCCGGCGCGGTGGCTGCCGATGGCGCCGATCGTGTCGGCGCAGGCGCGGTGGCTGCCGATGGCGCTGATCGTGTCGGCGCCGGCGCGGTGGCTGCCGATGGCGCTGATCGTGTCGGTGCCGGCGCGGTGGCTGCCGATGGCGCTGATCGCGTCGGCGCGGGCGCGGTGGCTGCCGATGGCGCTGATCGCGTCGGCGCGGGCGCGGTGGCTGCCGATGGCGCTGATCGCGTCGGCGCGGGCGCGGTGGCTGCCGATGGCGCTGATCGCGTCGGCGCGGGCGCGGTGGCTGCCGATGGCGCTGATCGCGTCGGTGCCGGAGCATTGGCAGCGGATGGGGCCGACCGCACCGGCGTCAACCGAGTGGCCTACTCCCGGGTCGGAGTCGGTTCTGATCGCGTGGCATCGGCGCTGATGACCGGCAGCTATTCCGACCAGTTCAACAGCCCACAATAATCGCCGCGAAATAACGGGCGAGCTCCTGAGCCGCCCGTTTACATCGGCCTTTACAGCATCTGTTCAACCGCTGCGCCTTGTCGATCACGCAGGGCGCGCAACGTCGCGCGTAACTCGGCCGGGCGCACAGGTTTCGACAGAATCGCAATCTGCCGGTCATGCAAGGCAGCCTGAATCTTCTCGACGTCATGCCCGGTGATGATCATCGCCGGCACTGCCCAACCGCTCCGCCTGCGCACTTCGTCAATGCATTCGATGCCAGTGGCGTGAGTGCCCAGGTCATAGTCGGCGACGATGATGTCGCAGTCGGTGACCAGGCCTTCAGCCGACCACTCGGCCTGCACCACGCAGCCCCAGCGTTCGAGCAACGCCGAAGTCGCGAGCAACACGTTGCGGTCATCCTCGACCAGACACACCTTCAGCCCGGTCAACAAACCTGCCTGCCGCGCTTCACTGCGAACCACCGGTGACTGCGGCGCCGCCACGATCGGCAACCCCGCAAGCGTCACAGCGGTGCCGCGCCCCAACTGTGAACGCAGAGCAACGTGCACATCGATCAGTTCACCAAGACGCTTGATGATCGACAGGCCCAGCCCGACGCCCTCGACATCTTTGTCGCGCACTTGCCGTACCCGATAAAACTCCTCGAAGACCTTGTGCAGATGTTCTTCGGCAATGCCGTTGCCACGGTCATGGATGACGATGGCCAGCCCTGCCCCACGTTTACGCACGCCGATCAGCACGGGTCGTTGCGCGCCGTATTTGAAACAGTTGGAGAGCACGTTCTGCACCATGGTCGCGAGCAGCGCCGGGTCGGTTCTGACCCAGTGGTTGCACGGCCGCAGCCGCAGCTCGACGCCCGCCCAACGTGCCGCTTCCTGGTGTTGGCGTATCAGATCCGCAAGCCATTCACCAAGATTCAGCGTTTGCATTTTCGCTTCGATCCGACCGTTATCGAGGGTGTAGAGGTCGAGAATCGAGCGGAACAATTGCGAAACGTTAAGCAGCGAGCGGTCGATGTTGTCGACCAGCCGCCGCTCGTCATCGCCCAGGCGCGACTCTCGCAGACACGCGGTAAACAGACCGATGGAATGAATCGGCTGACGCAAGTCATGACTGGCCTGCGCCAGAAACCGCGACTTTTCCAGATTAGCCGCCAGCGCTTCTTCCGACGCCTTGCGCGTACGCTCAAGCAGCAAGTGCGCATAAAACGGAATCACCGTGCTGGTGATCAGCAGCATCAGCACCATGAACGGCTGCGCCTGCCAATACGGCGTCAGGCGATAGACCACCAGCAGCGCCACCAATGCAAGGCCGGTGGCGATTGCCAGATAGCGCGAGCCGTAGCGCATGCCGTTGCCGAGATTGACCCAGACCATCACCGCATACAACGGCAGCGCCGCTTCGCCGCCGATCACCAGTCCAAAACAGGTGCCGGTGTAATCGTGGACCATGGCAAAAATCCGCCGCGCCGGATAATGCCCGGGCCAACGCGCAATGGCTTGGCGGAGCGCGATCGAAGCCAGCAGAAACAAGACAATGTAAGTGATGACCGGCAGGTAGGTATCGAAGCGCTGGCCCGGCAGAAAACCCAGCACGACCATGTAAACCACCGCAATGGCAGCGATGATGATGCGTAGGTTGGCCTGGTCGAGTTCGATATTTTTTTCGAACTTCATGGTAAACGTCCTTGTGCAGCAATCGTTAGTTTCGGAAGCAGCCTACAGGCAACCTTCGCGTCCAGTGCTAAGGTGCAGGCCTTGAATCACGCCTGACCCAGGGAGGGTCGCGTCATGACGTGCCGGATCATCATAGCCGACGATCACCCGCTGTTTCGCGAGGCGATGCTGCGCACCGTGCAGCGCTTGCTGCCCGATGCCGATACCTGCGAGGCTGGCGACTTCGACGCGGTGCTCAAGCTGCTGCCACAGGGCGACGAGCCGGACACGCTGATGCTCGATCTGCGTTTTCCCGGACTGACCTGCATCACTCAACTCGCCGACTTGCGCCAACGATTGCCGCGCACCACGCTGATCGTGGTGTCGATGGTTGACGATCAGACGCTGATCAGTGAAGTCATGGCGGCGGGCATTGACGGTTTTATCGGCAAGAACATTGCGCCGGATGAAATCGGCCAGGCAATTCTGGCGATCCGTGAAGGTGAGGTGCTGGTGAAGTCGGCGCCGTCCGGCTTGTTGCCGCTGGAAACTACGACGGCGCTGACGCCGCGTCAGCAGGACGTGCTGCGGTTGATTGCGCAAGGCAAGACCAACAAGGAAATTGCCCGTGAACTGGATATTTCGCCGTTCACGGTACGCATCCATGTGTCTTCGTTGCTGCGCACGCTGGACGTGCCGACGCGGGCGGCAGCGGCGGTCAAGTATTCGGGTCTGTGAACCCTTTTATGGATCAACCTGCGCCATCAGATCCGGCACCGACTCCGGCCGTTTCGCATAGCGCTGCGCCAGCACCGCGCAGACCATCAGCTGAATCTGGTGGAACAGCATCAGCGGCAGAATCAGCACGCCGATGGTGCTGCCGGCGAACAACACCTGCGCCATCGGCACGCCGGTGGCCAGGCTCTTTTTCGAGCCGCAGAACAGGATGGTGATGCGGTCTTCCTGATTGAAGCCGAAGGCTTTGCTCAACAGAATTGATGCCACCAGAACCAACGTCAGCAGGATGCAGCAGACCACCACCAGGCCGAGCAACTCGAACAACGGAATCTGCTGCCAGATGCCTTCGTTGACGGCTTCGCTGAATGCGCCGTACACCACCAGCAGAATCGAACCCTGATCAACGAATTTCAGCCAGTTCTTGTTGCGCCCTACCCACGCGCCGATCCAGCGGCGGGCGATCTGCCCGGCAATGAACGGCAGCAGCAATTGCACGCTGATCTTCACTATCGCATCGAGGGTCGAGCCGCCGTCGCCGTGGACGTTGAGCAGCAACGTCACCAGCAGCGGCGTCAGAAAAATCCCGAACAGGCTGGACGCCGCCGCACTGCAGATCGCCGCCGGAATATTGCCTCGCGCCAGCGAAGTGAACGCGATCGCCGACTGCACGGTGGCCGGTAATGCGCACAGATAGAGCATGCCCATGTACAGCTGATCACCGATCAGCGGTGACAACAGCGGTTTCAGCGCCAGACCGAGAATCGGGAAGAGCACGAAGGTCAGGCCGAACACCAGCAGATGCAGACGCCAGTGGCCAGCGCCGGCGATGATCGATTCGCGCGACAGCTTGGCGCCATGCAGGAAAAACAGCAGGGCGATGGCGATGTTGGTCAGCCAGCCGAAGCCGACCGCGACTTGACCGCTGGCGGGCAGGAAGCTGGCCAGCAGAACCACGCCGATCAAAGTCAGGGTGAAGTTATCGGGCAGAAAACGTGGGCGCGTCATGAGATTCATCCGGGGGTTGCCAGTGCGTGCCGACGACTCTAACGTGACTGGCAATTACCGACTAACGCCGAAGAGCCGCAAGATGCCGCCTAAAGGACATGCCAACAGCGTTCGCCGCAGCGTTCCCGGGCTACCCAGCCTGCCGCGCCCGGTGTATGGACGCACCGAATCGCTGCCCAACCGCGCCCTCACCCGCCGTCACAGTCATCCGTGGGTGCAGTTGTCCTACGCGATTCAGGGCGTGCTCGAAGTGCAGACCAGCGTCGGCCGTTTCGTCGCGCCGCCGGAGCGTGCGGTGTGGATTCCGGCCGGCGAGCCGCACCGGGTGTTCAGCGCACCGCATACGGAAATGCGCAGCCTGTACATCGATAGCAGCGTCACCGGTTGGGCGGCTGAGCATTGCCATGTGCTCGGCGTCAGCGCGCTGCTCAGGGAATTGATTCGCGCCTTCAGTCAGGTCCCGGTGGAATACGACGAGAGTGGCCCTGACGGACGCTTGGCCGAGGTGATCCTCGATCAACTCGCCGACGCACCGACCATCGACCTGATGCTGCCGCTGCCGCAAGACCCGCGCCTGAAGCAGATCTATCAGAGCCTGGAGCAACACCCGGAGCAGCAGACCACGCTGAGCCACTGGAGCGAAAAATTCGGTGTCACCGAAAAGACTCTGACGCGCCTGTTTTTGCGCGACACCGGCCTGACCTTCCGCGCCTGGCGCCAGCGCCTGCGCTTGCTTGGTGCCCTGACCCCGCTGGAAAAAGGCGAGCGTGTGACCGATGTTGCGCTGGCTTGTGGATACGACTCGACCTCGGCGTTTATCGCCGCGTTTCGTCAGCAGTTCGGCGAAACGCCGGGAGAGTTTTTCCGCTGATACTTCGTTTTTGCCGAACTGTCAGTCAGAAATAAACGATTTTTCTTTGCTCCAGATCCGTCGCTAGCATGGCCCCGTCTGACTTTGATCGAGAAGAGAAGATGATCCCTGTGGGAGCGAGCCTGCTCGCGAACGCGGTGGGTCAGCAACCTCAACTTCGCTGTTCCATCGCATTCGCGAGCAGGCTCGCTCCCACAGGAGATGTGCTTGCTGCAAATAAAAAGACAGGGGAGCGTGCCATGCCTGCCACGAACATCAACATCGGCGAACCCTGGATGTGGGGTGCCTTCATCATCTTCGTTCTGGCCATGCTGGCCCTGGACCTGTTTGTCTTCGGTGGGCGCAAGGCGCACCGGGTGTCGGTGCGGGAAGCGTCGGCCTGGGTGGTTGCCTGGTGCCTGTTGGCGCTGAGTTTTGCCGGGTTGCTCTGGTGGTATCTGCACGGTGAATTCGGCGGTGAAATCGCCCGGCAGAAAACCTTGGAATTCCTCACCGGCTATCTGATCGAGCAGTCGCTGTCGATCGACAACATGTTCATCTTCGTGATGATCTTCAGCTACTTCGCCGTGCCACCGGAATTGCAACGACGAGTGCTGCTGTACGGCGTGCTCGGCGCGATTGTCATGCGCGCGATCATGATTTTCGCCGGTGTGTGGCTGGTGTCGCAGTTCGAATGGCTGCTGTATGCCTTCGGTGTGTTCCTGATCATCACCGGGATCAAGATGCTGGTGTTCGCTGATCATCAACCGGATCTGGAAAAGAATCCGTTATTGCGCTGGGTGCGCGGGCATATGCGCATCACCAGCGGCTTTCATGGCGAGAAGTTTTTCATCCTGCAGAACGGCGTGCGCTGGGCGACGCCGATGTTTCTGGTGCTGGTGCTGATCGAGGCCAGCGACCTGATGTTCGCGGTCGACAGCATTCCGGCGATCTTCGCCGTGACCACTGACCCGTTCATTGTTTTCACCTCGAACATCTTCGCGATCATGGGCCTGCGCGCGCTGTACTTCCTGCTGGCGGACATGGCTGACCGTTTTCACCTGCTCAAGTATGGCTTGGCGATCGTGCTGGTGTTCATCGGCGGCAAGATGGTGCTGATGCCGTGGTTCCACATGCCGGTGGAATGGTCGCTGGCAATCGTCGGATCGGTGATTCTGGGGTCGGTGTTGTTGAGCCTGGTGACCAGCCGCGAGGCAGAACGCCGCACCGAATGACACAACACAACCCACCTGTGGGAGCAGCCTGCTCGCGAATACGCCGGTTCATTCAACATAGGAGTTGAATGACACACCGCTTTCGCGAGCAGGCTCGCTCCCACATTTGAAGTGCGATGCTCTTATTTATCGGATTTGATACTGGTCCACACCCGAGTGCGCACCCGCTCCATTTTCTGCGGCAACGGTTGCACCACATACAGGGTTTTCAGCGCTTCGCTGGTGGGGGTCAGGTTGGGGTTGTCGGTGATGTCCTTGTTGACCAGCGGCATCGAGTCCTTGTTGGCATTCGGGTAACCGAGGAAATCGCTGATCGGTGCGATCACTTTCGGGTCGAGCAAGTGGTTGAGGAATTCGTGGGCCTCGGCGACGTTCTTCGCGCTCTTCGGAATGGCGAACGTGTCGAACCAGATCGGCGCGCCCTCCTTCGGCAAACGCCAGTCGACCACCACGCCATTGCCCGCCTCTTTGGCGCGATTGCCGAATTGGTAGAAGCTGCCGGAATAACCGATCGCCACGCAGATGTCGCCGTTGGCGATGTCGGTCATGTACTTGGCCGAGTTGAAGTAGGTCACGTACGGGCGAATCTTCATCATCAAGGCCTTGGCCTTTTCATAGTCCGCCGGGTTCTGGCTGTTCGGATCGAGGCCGAGGTAATGCAGGGCCAGCGGCAGGATCTCCGACGGCGAATCGAGCATCGCCACGCCACAGGCCTTGAGCTTTTCCATGTTCTCGGGCTTGAACACCAGATCCCAACTGTCCACCGGCGCGTTGTCGCCCAGGGCGGCCTTGACCTTCGCCGGGTTGAAGCCGATCAGCACGGTGCCGTACATGTATGGCACGCCGTACTGGTTGCCGGGGTCGTTGGCGTCGAGCAATTTGAGCAGGGCCGGATCCTGGTGCTGCCAGTTCGGCAGTTTCGACTTGTCGAGTTTCTGGAACACGCCGGCCTTGATCTGGGTTTCGATGAACTGATTGGACGGCACCACCAGGTCGTAACCGGAGTTGCCGGTGAGCAGTTTCGCTTCCAGGGATTCGTTGGTGTCGAAGGTGTCCCAGGTCACTTTGATCTTGCTTTGCTCGGCGAAGTCCTTGGGCACTGACGGCAGGATGTAATCCGCCCAGTTGTACACCCGCAGTTCGCGCTGCTCGGCCTGGACGGCGCTGGCCAGCAGCGTCAAGCCACACACGGTGGCGCCCAGAATGCGTTTGATCGTGACCATGGTTGTTTCCCCGAATGCGACGTGAGATCGATGGTTTTTATGTTCTGTACACGGCAGTGGCTGTAACGATAGCCAAGGGCAAAAAAGGTCGAGCCTGTTGTTATGGTTTCGATTCTTGCTGACAGCGTAGCGCGATGACAGTAGGCGGCAGGCCAAAAGGGGATCGATATGGCCAATTTGCTTGACCGCCGAGATACGCACACAAAAATGCCCGGCACTGGGCCGGGCATTGCTGTGTTGCCGTTGGGATCAGTCGGTATAGCCGAGCCTGGCCGCCCTGCTCTGCTGCGCCTGACCACGGGTTGCGAGGCAGTAATACAGCGGCACCGTTACCACCAGACCGACCAGCCAGGACAGGTCGGCACCTTCCACCAGATTGGCGTACGGCCCCACGTACAGCGAGGTGTTGGCAAACGGCAGCTGCACGATGATGCCGATGAAATAGGCAATGATCGCGTGCAGGTTGAAGCGCCCGTAAATCCCGCCGTCAGCGCGGAAGATCGAGGCGATGTCGTAGTTACCGCGCTTGATCAGATAGAAATCGATCAGGTTGATCGACGCCCACGGCACCAGCACCAGCAACAACGCGAGAATCAGTCCGATGAATTCGGAAATGAAATCCGCCGAGGCACCGAGGGCGACCACGCAGCATCCGGCCAGGATCACGCTCGAGAGCACCACGCGCACCTTGATGCTCGGCGTCCACTGGCTGGCGAAGGTCTGAATCGAGGTGATGATCGACAACACCGCGCCATACAGATTCAGCGCGTTGTGGCTGATGATGTTGAGCAGAAACAGCACCATCAGAATCGGCCCCAGCCAGCCGGTGGACTGCTTGACCGCTGCCATCGCTTCAGTGCCTTCCGGCGTCG
Organism: Pseudomonas sp. LW8; assembly: GCF_041956865.1. NCBI lineage: Bacteria > Pseudomonadati > Pseudomonadota > Gammaproteobacteria > Pseudomonadales > Pseudomonadaceae > Pseudomonas > Pseudomonas sp. LW8. The sequence goes on from NZ_CP168138.1 coordinate 3,254,541, forward strand.
CCAGTACCGCCACCGCGCCAAAACTGAACGACAGAATCGTGCCCAGCGTCGCGCCCAAGTAAGTCGCCCAAAACGGTTTGGCGATACCGATGTCTGCTGGCAGATATCGCGAATAGTCGGAGACGTACGGCGAGAAGCTGATCTGCCAGATGATCCCTAGCGACACCGTCGCCAGCCAGCCTGAGAGATTGAAACTGCCGCGCGTCAGGAAGTCTGCCGGCAAGTCATGGGCGAAGATGTAGATGAACCCCGCGAGCAACGCGCCGCCCATCACCCAGGTGCCGATGCGGTTGAGGGTGTGGATGAAGTTGTAGCCGATCACACCGATCGCGGTAGCGGCCAGCGCGCCGATCAGAATGCTCAGCGGTGCCGGCACTGACGGCGCAATGCCGACGATGGATTTGCCGGCAAGCACGATGTTGGAAATGAAGAAACCAATGTAGATGAGCGCTGCGAAGAACACGATCAGCAGCGCGCCATAGCGGCCGAACTGACCGCGACTCTGGACCATTTGCGGAATGCCCATGCGCGGACCCTGCGCCGAGGCCAGCGCAATCACCACGCCGCCGATCATGTGCCCCAGCGCAATCGCCAGCAGCCCCCAGAACAGATTCAGATGGAACACCTGAACCACCATGGCGCCGGTGACGATGGGCAGTGGCGCGATGTTGGTGCTGAACCAAAGAGTGAACAGATCGCGGGCCTTCCCGTGGCGTTCCGCGAGTGGGACGTAATCGACCGTATGATTCTCGATCAACGGATCTTGCCGGGACATCTGGGACATATGCATGAACTCGAGTTTGTCTGTTTTTATCTTTGTATGAAGCCAAACCGGGAGGACTCTTGGGTCGCCCCTCAGATGCAGACCATATTATGGTATTCCAAACTTTGCACAAGACTGATCCGCTGATTCTGTCGCTGTCTGATCCGCTATCCTCGCTGATCCCGCCCCTGCACGGCTAGCTGAACTCCCCGTAAACATTGAGTTTCCGACGAAAGTGGCGCGTTTATCGGTTCACCAGAAAAGCTCTTGCAAGATATGTATTACGGTATACCATCAGACCTACAAACCATAAAAACCGCGTCACACCACCCGAGGACCACCCAATGATCGATGCTGCCATTTACAAACAAGTCATGGGCTCGTTCCCGTCCGGCGTCACCGTCATCACCACGCTGGACGACGACGGCCAGATCGTCGGCCTGACCGCCAGCGCGTTCAGCTCACTGTCGATGGACCCGGCGCTGGTGCTGTTCTGCCCCAACTACAGCTCCGACTCCTATCCCGTGCTGATCAAGAACAAACGCTTTGCGATTCACCTGTTGTCCAGCGTGCAGCAAAGCGAGGCCTATGCCTTCGCGCGCAAAGGCAAGGACAAGGCGCAGGGTATCGAGTGGACGTTGAGCGAACTGGGCAACCCGATCCTCGCCAATGCGACGGCGGTGATCGAGTGCGAGTTGTGGCGTGAATACGAAGGTGGCGACCACGCGATCATGGTCGGCGCGGTGAAGAACCTGATCGTCCCCGAGCAGGTCGCCGGACCGCTGGTGTATTGCCACGGCAAGATGGGTGCGTTGCCGGTTGTGGCGTGATTTCACCAGATCTTGGATATCCCATGTGGGAGCGAGCCTGCTCGCGAATGCGATGGGTCAGTTGTTACATTTTTGACTGACCCGACGCCTTCGCGAGCAGGCTCGCTCCCACAGGTTTTGGTGTTGCCTGGGCGACCGTGTCAGGTCCTAAACCGGCTCACCAGCTGATTCAACGTCTGCGACAACGCCGTCAGGTTCTGCGCATCCTGGCGAGTTGAATCCGCCAGGCTCGCCACCAACTGCGCATCGCCATGAATCTGGCTGATGTGCCGATTGATGTCTTCCGCCACTTGATGCTGTTCCTCCGCCGCTGTGGCGATCTGCGTGTTCATGTCGCGGATCACGTCGACCGATTCACGAATCAATTCAAAACTCGCCCGCGCCTCGTTGATCGACACCACGGTTTCCTGCGATACCTCGAGGCTGGCGTGCATCTGCTTGCCCATCTGATGGGTGCGCCGCGCCAGATTGCCGAGCAATGCGTCAATCTCACCGGTGGAGTCGGAAGTGCGTTTGGCCAGCGCGCGAACTTCATCAGCGACCACGGCAAAGCCCCTGCCCTGTTCACCGGCGCGCGCGGCTTCGATGGCGGCGTTGAGCGCGAGCAGATTGGTCTGCTCGGCAATCGAACGGATCGTGCCGAGGATCGACTGAATGTCGTTGCTGTCCTGTTCCAGTTGCTGCATCGACTCGGCACTGTGGCCGATCTCCTGGCTCAAGCGCCCGACGTTGCTCACCGCCGCATCGATCTGCTGCTGCCCGGTGTGTGCCTGACGCTGACCGTTGTCTGCTGAATCGGCCGCTTGGCTGCACGAGCGTGCGACCTCGTTGGAAGTGGCGACCATTTCGTGAAACGCCGTAGAAACCATGTCCACCGCCTCACGCTGACGCGAAGCCACGTCGGCCATTTCCGCCGAGACCTCGGTGGCGCTGCCGGAGCTGCTGTGAATCTGCCCGGCTGCCTGGCCGATGCGTTGAATCAACGTGCGAATCGCTTCCAGAAACTGGTTGAACCAGCCCGCCAGTTGCGCGGTTTCATCCTGCCCACGGACTTCCAGTCGCGCAGTCAGATCGCCCTCGCCTTGTGCAATGCCTTCGAGTCCGCTGGCGACACCACGAATCGGCTTGACCATCAGTCCGGCAAACCACGCGCCGGCCATCGCGAACAACAATGCGCAAACCACAGCGATAGCGCCGATCAGCCAGGTCAAACGCGTCGCCCCGGCCATAACTTCGCTGGCCTTCACCAGCCCGACAAACCGCCAGCCCAACGCCTGCGACGGCCAGACCAGCGCCATGTAATCCTCGCCGGCCAATTGCACCTCGACCAGGCCTTTGCCCGCCTCGGCCAGTTGCTGATAACCGTCGCCGAGATCGCTGAGTTTCTTGAAGTTGTGCGCCGGATCACTCGGGTCGACCAGCACGGTGTTGTTGGCTTCCATCAGCATCAGATAACCGCTCTCACCGAGGCGGATCTGCTTGACCAGGTCGGTCAATTGCTTGAGCGACACATCGATGTTGACCACGCCGGCATTGCTGCCCAACTGGTTGTTGAAGCTGCGCACAGTGCTCACCAGCACCACGTCATCCGCCGCCCAGTAATAGGCCTCGGTGCGCAGGGTTTTGCCGGGATTGGCCATCGCGGTTTTGTACCAGGGCCGGGTGCGCGGATCGTAGTTCGCCAACTTCGCATCGCCCGGCCAGAACAGATAACCACCCTGCTCGGTGCCGACAGATAGATAGGTGTAAGCCGGGTGCGCCTTGGCCAGACCGTCGAACAGCTTGAACAGCTGTTGATCCTGCGGCCCCAGAGGCACTTGCGCGGCGTCGCTGCTCAGGTAGCGTTTGAGGCTGGTGTCGATGCTCTGCAGTTGCGGATGCTCGGCCAGGTAAGCAACGTTCTGGCTGATGCCCTCGAAAAACAGCTGCATCGCGTTTTCCACCTGACGCACTTCGCGCCCGGTGCTGTCGGTAAAGGTGTCGCGCGCGCCATCGCGGACATTGAGGATGATCAGCGCTGCCACCAGTAACACCGGCAGGCTGGCGATTACCGCAAACGCCAAAGTCAGTTTTTGTTTTATGTTCATTGCTTGCGCCTTCCTTGTTCGAAGTGTCGGTCAGAAATATTTTGCGGATAATCCGTATTATGGTATACCAATATTCAATCAACCGAACAGCCGTCCTCGAAGGCGTGCTTGAATGGTGAGAAGACTCGCGAGCGCGCAGCGTTCACGTCAGTTCGACAGGCCCGCACACGACCGGCCAATTACAAAAGACTCGAGGTAGCGTCATGAAATTTTCCCTGTTCGTACACATGGAACGCTGGGACGAAAGCGTCAGCCACCGCCAACTGTTCGAAGACCTGACCGAACTGACCCTGATGGCCGAGGCTGGGGGTTTCAGCACCGTGTGGATCGGCGAACACCACGCCATGGAATACACCATCTCCCCAAGCCCGATGCCGCTGCTGGCCTACCTCGCGGCGAAAACCACCACCATCCACCTCGGCGCCGGCACCATCATCGCGCCGTTCTGGCACCCGCTGCGCGTCGCCGGCGAATGCGCCCTGCTCGACGTGATCAGCAACGGCCGCATGGAAGTCGGTCTGGCGCGCGGCGCCTATCAAGTCGAATTCGACCGCATGGCCGGCGGCATGCCCGCCTCCAGCGGCGGCCAGGCCCTGCGCGAAATGGTCCCGGTGGTCCGCGCCCTGTGGCAAGGCGACTACGCCCACGACGGCGACATCTGGAAATTCCCCACCTCCACCAGCGTGCCGAAACCGATCCAGAAGCCAAACCCGCCAATGTGGATCGCCGCCCGCGACCCCGACTCGCACAACTTCGCCGTGGCCAACGGCTGCAACGTCATGGTCACGCCATTGATGAAAGGCGACGAAGAAGTCCTCGACCTGAAGAACAAATTCCAGACTGCACTGGACAACAACCCAGACGTACCGCGCCCACAATTGATGGTGCTGCGCCACACCCACGTGCACACCGCTGATGACCCGGACGGCTGGCAAGTTGGCGCCAAAGCCATCTCACGTTTCTACCGCACGTTCGATGCCTGGTTCGGCAACAAGCAAACCCCGGTCAATGGCTTCCTCGCGCCGAGTCCTGAAGAGAAGTTTGCCGGGCGTCCTGAGTTTGAACTGGAGAGCCTGCACAAGACCGCAATGATCGGCACGCCGGAAGAGATCATTCCGCGGATCAAGTATTACCAGGAATTGGGGGTGGATGAGTTTAGTTTCTGGTGCGACAACAGCTTGCCGCATGAAGAGAAGAAGAAGTCGCTGGAGTTGTTTATCAAGCATGTGGTGCCGGCGTTTCGTTGATTACTCGGCGGACGGTCTCTGACCCACTAAAAGGCCCCGGACTTGTCCGGGGCTTTAGTTTTTAGAGATCACGGGAATGCGCTGGCCCGGCTGGGTGACATCGTAAACACGCTGCTCGCAACCCCGCCCAACAAACTGAAACTCCACCAGGTAGACCTTGCTTCGCTCCGGCGTAAAGGTACTGCTCAGCGGCCCGCAGCTATAAGTGTTGCCGGTGCCCATGCCGTTGGAACGCCCCGACACTTCGAAGGGTTCGTCGGCATTGGCTTGCGCTTCCAACTGAGGGAAGTGCTTGAACGTGGCGCTATTGGCCGCTTCGTTAAGCTTGGCGATCCAGCCGAATACCTTACCCCGCTCGGAATCGACCACAGTACCCATCACTTCCATTCGCCGATCAGGATCTGTAGCACGGCGAACCGAGCACTCGACAGGATATGTGTAGCCTGTCGATTTCATGATGACTTTGGCGTGTTGTGCATCTGGCGTTGCCGTTCTTTGCTGAAGTTGGACACCATCCTTCAATAGACTGGGGGAAGAGTCTCTGACGTTGGAATGGCAGCCTGCCATCAGGACAATAAAAAGCAGCAAAAGTCCGGCTTTAATCAACTCTTTCTTACCTTTTCAAAGAGTAGCGGCCAGATTCTTCGAGTTCAACAAACCTGCATCGCTACAACTACCACAAAACATCTACAACTCTTCAATACTTTCAATTACGCCAACCACTGCCCCCCGAGGCAGCAACGCCTCATGGACAAGGTTGCCAAAGTCCTTACTCCAGACCAGTCTGTCTGCATGCGCTGTTTTTTGAAAAAAAATAAACAGACCGGCGTCTCCCAAAAAGGTGCACGTTATATCTTGCACGCCTTCTAAAATGGCGGACTCTCCTTTGAAGAAATAACGATGCGCGGAAGCAAATAATTCTTTTGCAGAAATCGCCGAATCGCCCTCCTCTACATTTTCGAACTCCATTTTTGCGTAGAAGTTCACGGCAGTTTTAAGCTCGACTACATCCACCACATCAAGGAGCCTTTCCCCACAAACAAACAACGAAAACAAGCCATTTGCCCAGAAACAACTTGAATCATTCCAATCCCTCACGACATCAAACTGAATTGAGAATATAAAAGGATCACCGTAAATCACTTCAATCTTACTCCTAGCGTTTTTTGCACCGCCGCCGGTATATAACTAGCCGACAATTGGTTGCCGGCGTCACCCGTACTACCGTTCCAGTGAAACCCACCATTCGTCCCTTCAAATCGGTGGACGTTGCCAATTTGAAAACGGGGGACAGACCACGTTTTACTCCTCCATGTCGCATAGGGTATGGTCCTTGTTCTGCGCGGCCAGCAGGTTCAGGTCATTGCCGGTGTAGACGTCGTTGCCTGCGCAGATCTTACCCGCGATCAAAGTGATGTCACGGCCCGAGCTGGGTTTTACGTCGCCGCCAGCGATTAATTCAACAGCTTTTTAAACGGTGTGGTTGTACTGCTCATGGAGGCGTTTCTTGCCGTCCTCGCTATGGGTTTCGACGTTGTGCTTATCACCGGCCGAGGACATGTTGATGTCGCGCTTGGCCTCGGCGGTAAGGTTGCCGGTAGCTTCGGCGATGGCGACGACGCTGATGTCGCGACCGGCATCGAGCTTCAGGTCACCATCGCGTTATACGCTCGACGCGAATTGAAAGGTGATCTGTCCCCGTTTATCTCCAGGACAATGTTGCCTATGGAAATCATCTGGGTCTGTCGCAGGGTTTCGTCGGTGTTGCCCCAGACCTTTGGCCGAGACCCACGCGGCGTTGTTATTGGTTTTGGTGTGACTCTCGTCATGCAGATCCTCCACCCCTTCGAAGGTGATGGCGCCGCCGCTATCGAGGACGAAGCCCTTGTCGCTGTCGAGTTTGGCCACCGGTAATGCTGGTCGCCCTAGCTGATCAGCGACAGGTTGCCACCGGTCTCGATTTCGCTGCCGACCATTCCCGAAAGAAGCCACACACCGCACTTCTAGATACGCTGAGCTTTCGACTGCCGAACCTGCCAACTCTTTAGTCAGAGGTAGATTCCAGCTCTTTCAAGCTCGCAGAAAAAAAACCTCATACCTTCTCGTATATTATCTGTGTCCTTTCTTAGAACCACGTTACTTTGCGAAGAGGCATTTAGAACAAAAGTATAAATATCGGACTTCCTTTCACCGTCGATTTTAAATATAAAGAATCCTTCGCATTTTTTTGCTACCAGCTCCATAATCTGAATGAAATCATCCAGATGCACACTATTCATATCTAAAAACCCAAAACGAGCAGCATATTTATCAGAAGGATCACAAGACATCAATCCAGACCTCTCAATGCGTTAGAAATATCTTTAACATCTGTTAATTTCCCTGTAGCAACCTTATCTACGACATTCCATATCACCTGCTTTGGCGGACCATCGACACCGTTTCTTATAATTAGCCGCTCCACAACCTCAACAGCCGTTCGTTTATTCCCATTATCAAACAGATGCCCCCCCTGCGATATCTCTTATAATTGAACCAGCCTTATTAAAGAATCCATCATAATTGCTGGCGTTTGCAATAGCCGTATCCACGCTTCGAAACGATATTGAACCATCAAATTTTGAATTGATGGCGTTTATTTCACCCGCGCTTAGTCCAAATTTGAAACCACCAAGTCCTGCTCCCGATGGAATGCTAGGTGACGAGAGTAGGCCTGGTGTCGAACCTAAGCCGGGAAGAGCTACGTCGTCTACGGCTCCGATATCCGCCGCACCTTTTGCACCAACCAGAACCTCCTCGGTTTTGCCAACCAATTTGCTCCCAGCCCCGATCCCTCCAGTCAGAATCGTCCCAGCGATTTCCGCATGATCACCCAGCATCGTTTTATGGTGAGAGTTCAGCTCGTCCGTGTGGTTCGAGTCTTGGAAGTCCTGAACAATCGCTCGCTCTTCAGCACTTAACCCGCCATTTGCATCGTAGTTTTCAAGCGCCAGGGTCCCTCCTTCAGCGGCGTTCGTCTGACCATTACACTGATCGAAACCCTCGCACTTGAACAGTTCGGATCCACTGGTTTTCGCGCTCAGTTTCGCATAGGTATCCTTCACTTTCTCTCGACAGGCTGCTGGATTTTCGCTAGCTCTACAGCCCTTCAACTCTGTGACGAGATCGTCTACTTGCTGATGATTCAGGAAGTTGTACTGTGTCGCGTTGTTGGCAACCCAAGAAGCGTTTTCCAATGACTCTTGATCAGTATTGCCCAGCGCAGTTGCGGAGAGCACCCCCACTATCTGCGACCCCATGAGCAACAACTCGGGATTGCCCTTGAACCATTTGTTCATCTCACCAACAAGCGCTTCATTCGCACCAGCCGCCAACGCGCCTGTCGCAAAATCCCCACCGGTCATCTCCGACAACAGCCCACCCACCGCCGCATGAATGATGATTTTGCCCGCTGAGCCATCATCCAGAACGCCCTGCGTGAGATCGCCCACCATGTTGAAGCTGAACGCCGCGACGGTATTGAACAGAGCCGTCTTCAGAACGTCACCGGCACTTGCATCGCCGCCGACTGCCTTGGTGATCAGCGCGGAAGTGCCACCCTGGATGATTTGGCTTCCAGCAAATCTGCCGACGTCCTCCCACGTGGCTAACGACGGGCCGAGCAGCTTTCCGGTATTCGGATCGTATTTCATACCCGTCAGCTGGTTCAGGTATTCGGCCATCAATCCGGCTGTCACTCCGGAAATCACATAGCCCTTCAGTGCATCGGATGAAGTAACGTCCGCGAAAACCGCTCCAAGGTTTCCTCCGTTATTGATAAAACTGGTCGTGGCATTTGTGGCTGCACCTGTTGCCACAGCGGCGAGGCCTGCGGCCCAGGCTGTGCCCATGCTCGCGCTTAGCGAAGCGAACGCAGCAGGCCCGACAAAGGCAGCCATCACGATCGCAATAATCATCTGCGAAGCCGGGCCAAGCCCCGAGTTGCTGTATTTAAACGACTCGTGAATCTCCTTCACGCGCCGCCAATCAACATCTCCCCGAGCCTCCGCATCCTTCAACCACGCCAGTTGCGGATCAGCCTTGACCATCGCATCAATGGTCTGGCTGACGGACTCCTGACTCACATCCTTGATGTCAATTTTCAGCCCATCGACCGCTTTCAGGACGATGTTGCCCTTGGCGATCATCTGCGTCTGGCGCAGGGTTTCGTCGGTGTTGCCGCGACCCTTGGCCGAGACCCATGCGGCGTTGTTGTTGGTTTTGGTATGGCTCTCGTCATGCAGATCCTTCACCCCTTCGAAGGTGATGGCGCCGCCGCTGTCGAGGAGGATGTCCTTGCCGCTGTCGAGTTTGGCCACCTGGTAATGCTGGTCGCCCAGGCTGACCAGAGACAGGTTGCCGCCGGTCTTGATTTCGCTGCCGACGTGGGTGACCTGGGTGACTTCGTCGCGCTGGAGTTTCAGGTTGCCGAAACCGCCCTTCTCCTTCATGTCGTAGAGCGTGTGGTCCTTGTTCTGCGCGGCCAGCAAATTGAGGTCGTTACGGGCGTAGACGTAGGCTTCATTGCCTGCGCTGATTTTGCTCGCGACCAGTGTGGTGTCACGGCCGGAACTGGTTTTTACGTCGCCGCCGGCGATGAACTCAGCTGCTTTCTGAACAGTGTGGTCATCCTGTTCATGGACGCGTTTCTTGCCGTCCTTGCTATGGGTTTCGACGTTGTATTCATCTCCGGCCGAGGACAAATAGATGTTGCGACGGCATCGAGCTGCAGGTCACCGCCGCTTTTACGCTCGACGCGAATTTGAAGGTGGCCTGTCCCCGTTTGTCTCTCGAAAGGTGGTCTGTCCCCATTTATCCGGTCCCCATTTATCCGCTTTTCTTTCAATCGTCGGGAATCTCGATATGAAACGAATCTGCATCAATTTTCAAAGACATCCATCCTGGCCCAGGCAAAACGTTTATTTCACCCTCAAGAAAATACTCACTTGCCGACTTATCGACTTTAGGCCCACTAATAAACTCCTCGACAAACTCATTACCTGAGGAACTCTTTCGATCGAGAGAATATTCATAGATAACTTTTCTCAACACACTCACACCCGAAAAGACCAGCCAGCAGTCACCCACATATTCATGCATTGCGTGCAAACCTTCACTCTTGCTCTCGTATCTGACCCATTCACCACCCTCGCTTCGAGCGTGTAACAAACCATTTACAAGACTCCATTCAACATACTCCACATCTCTAGCGGGATCGTAAATGTAATGAACAGGAAAAATACTTTCGCCCTTAGGACACTCATCTTCATCACACTGTACGATCCGAGCGCCATCCGCCGCTGTTACCAACTTCGTCTTTTTCAAGGCTAGGCCTCTTTCGACATAAAGGCGAACTACTCCATTTTCGAGCTCAAAGCCTCCATATACGCAGTCAAATGTGACGAGGGAATCAAACATCGCTGAAACTATCATTTTATTTTCTCTAGAACGATGGTTTTCATACTATGGAGATCAGTAATCTTACTACCGTCTGTGCGTAGGAACGTGTGCCCCGAGAATCGAGCATCTAGACCTCCATCCTGGATAACCCTGACGCCAACCGACTCAAGATCGGCTGCACTTGGTAGTTTTCCATACGGATTTGCCGAGTTAGTGTTTATGAATATTTTCCCACCGGGCTCAACCACCCGTGTCGCCTCAGGCAAAAAGTCCATCATGGAGAAAGTGCCCCCTGCACCTTTAGGTATGAATGGGTTACTGGCCACGATTTCTCGCACGGAGTTATCTCTGAGAGGTAAGTTCCTGGCGTCGGCACGGACGCCTGATTCGATACTGCCACTAATATCAATATTAAGCGCACCTGGAGTTTGAGCGCTCTTACCTCCAAATAGCTCAATAGTTGGTTTAGGTTGATCAATTGGAGCAACCCATTTGCCACCGACCCACTCGACAGCTTTCCCACCAATGTGAGCAGTCAAGAGTCCGGTAACAGCGTCAAAAGCCATACCACCCAATTCCTGGGCGGAGGCAGTCGCTACTTTATCAAATTCTTTTTCCAGCGTATGCGACGGGATCGGACTGGTAATCCAATCCTTAAACCCCAGAGCTAGCCCGCCAATACCGTTTGCGATTGCACCAATCGTGTCAAAAGGTGATGAGACGGCATTCCAGAAGGATTCCGCTGTTTTGACTGCTCCACCTGGCCATGCAGCAACTATTTCACGAACGCTAGTACCCCCTTCTCTGGCCAGAAATCCCGGATCCAGCGAAGGAGGGTAAACAGTCGTAAGCTCTTTTGGGTCAATGCCTGCAAAATAATTGGCCTTGGCGGCATTGTATTGCTCAAGCGTCCATCCTTCTTGTAGTGCTTGTAGCTGAATCTTGCGCCCGAACTCCTCCATATCACGTTGTCTTTCGGCATCCAATGCCGCTGTTGCCCGGGTGATATTGTCCCGGCACCCTTGAGCGCCCTCTCCCGAACCACAAGCTGCTCGAGCTCTGTCCGCCGCGACAACGTCTCTATGTAACAGCCAGTTGTACTGAGTGGCATTCTTCGCAATATTTGCACCCTGCTGCAGATCACCATCCACCGCTGCGGCAGCAACGAGCCCGGTTAGCTGCGACATCATCAAGTGCAACTGATCATTGCCACCAGCGAACTTCACAAGGACATTCATCGCCGCTTCGTTCAACCCGGCAGCCGCCGCACCAGTAGCAAAATCCCCACCCATCGCCTCGGAAAGCAAGCCCCCCATCAGCGCATGCGCGACAACTTTTACTACGCCACCTTCCGGGAACTTGATCGTTTGATCGCCAACAAAATTGAACCCGGTCGCCATCGCGACACTGCCCGCTTCTCCCAGCAACGCGGAACCAAAGTTGTCACCAAAGCTACCGCCACCAATGGTGGTAGAGATGCCACTGGAAATGACCGCGCGACCCGCAGTTCGGATCGCTACGTCGGTAAAATTACTGCTGGTCAGAATACTTGCGGCTTTGCTGCCCCCCGCTGCAAACCAATTGGCATCGGCATAATCAAGCATGCCTGCGGTGAAGCCAGCGATAGCTGCGTTCTTGAGACTGTCGGCGCTGAATGTTTCCTTGAAAGCAGCGCCGAGGTTCCCTTTGTTGCTGATCGTGCTTGTCACGCCCGTCGTAGCGAGGGTTGTGGCGAATGCGCCGCCGAAGCCACCGCCGACCAAGCCCAGTCCTGCCGGCCCCATCACAAAAGACATCATGATGGCGATGGCAATTTGCGCCGCTGGCCCGACGCCCGAATTCTCGTATTTAAACGACTCGTGAATCTCCTTCACGCGCCGCCAATCAACATCTCCCCGAGCCTCCGCATCCTTCAACCACGCCAGTTGCGGATCAGCCTTGACCATCGCATCAATGGTCTGGCTGACGGACTCCTGACTCACATCCTTGATATCAATCTTCAGCCCATCGACCGCTTTCAGGACGATGTTGCCCTTGGCAATCATCTGCGTCTGGCGCAGGGTTTCGTCGGTGTTGCCGCGACCCTTGGCCGAGACCCATGCGGCGTTGTTGTTGGTTTTGGTATGGCTCTCGTCATGCAGATCCTTCACCCCTTCGAAGGTGATGGCGCCGCCGCTGTCGAGGAGGATGTCCTTGCCGCTGTCGAGTTTGGCCACCTGGTAATGCTGGTCGCCCAGGCTGACCAGAGACAGGTTGCCGCCGGTCTTGATTTCGCTGCCGACGTGGGTGACCTGGGTGACTTCGTCGCGCTGGAGTTTCAGGTTGCCGAAACCGCCCTTCTCCTTCATGTCGTAGAGCGTGTGGTCCTTGTTCTGCGCGGCCAGCAGATTGAGGTCGTTACCGGCGTAGACGTAGGCTTCATTGCCTGCGCTGATTTTGCTCGCGACCAGTGTGGTGTCACGCCCGGAACTGGTTTTTACGTCGCCGCCGGCGATGAACTCGGCGGCTTTCTGAACAGTGTGGTCGTCCTGTTCATGGACACGTTTCTTGCCGTCCTTGCTATGGGTTTCGACGTTGTATTCATCTCCGGCCGAGGACAAATAGATGTTGCGACGGCATCGAGCTGCAGGTCACCGCCGCTTTTACGCTCGACGCGAATTTGAAGGTGGCCTGTCCCCGTTTGTCTCTCGAAAGGTGGTCTTTCCCCATTTATCCGGTCCCCATTTATCCGCTTTTCTTTCAATCGTCGGGAATCTCGATATGAAACGAATCTGCATCAATTTTCAAAGACATCCATCCTGGCCCAGGCAAAACGTTTATTTCACCCTCAAGAAAATACTCACTTGCAGACTTATCGACTTTAGGCCCACTAATAAACTCCTCGACAAACTCATTACCTGAGGAACTCTTTCGATCGAGAGAATATTCATAGATAACTTTTCTCAACACACTCACACCCGAAAAGACCAGCCAGCAGTCACCCACATATTCATGCATTGCGTGCAAACCTTCACTCTTGCTATCGTATTTGACCCATTCACCACCCTCGCTTCGAGCGTGTAACAAACCATTTACAAGACTCCATTCAACATACTCCACATCTCTAGCGGGATCGTAAATATAATGAACAGGAAAAATACTTTCGCCCTTAGGACACTCATCTTCATCACACTGTACGATCCGAGCGCCATCCGCCGCTGTTACCAACTTCGTTTTTTTCAAGGCTAGGCCTCTTTCGACATAAAGGCGAACTACTCCATTTTCGAGCTCAAAGCCTCCATATACGCAGTCAAATGTGACGAGGGAATCAAACATCGCTGAAACTATCATTTGTCTCCTGTCAGTCCAGACTGAATTAAACCTGAGTACCGTCTGGTAAATTTTTAATCTTATCGGCTATATCGGCTCTGAGCCGCATGCCTTCTACAGCATCGGCAACATATAAATTATCCAAGGAAAAATCACCACCCATTACAAAAGGCACTTTGGGCAGCAAACGCATCCCAGCACGAACTGGACCATTGCGCTTTTGCCACTGATGAGCCAACGGATAGCCTGTCAATACTTCATAGTCGTGCAGAACTACTTCAGCCCAGCTTTCAACATCCGCAGCCAAGTACTCTAACGAGCCAGTTTCCGGATCAAAAATGTAGATACTGCCATCCTTGATACAGAACTGCCCACCAAAGATATCTTCAGCAAAAAAGACACCATTATCGGCTAGACCTTTGTAGCTAGTGCGCCACAGGTCAGCATGATTCCAATCAGATATGCCCATTTCACTTTGGCTGGAGTTGCTTGGAAAAATATGCAGCGCGCCTTCAAAAGCATAGAAGCCATTGCGCTGACGCAGCACATTAAAAAGTTGTTCCGCCGAAGTCCCTGCCATGTTGCGTATTGGCCCAGACAGTTCTGGTTCACGCTCACTCAAGGACGAACTTGCAATCGATAACAACTTATCCAAATTATTCACAATCTAATCTATCACCTCTATTCTAACCTTCGTCCCGTTAGGCAACTCTCTGCATTGAGCGCCAATACAAGCGCCTGGTCAACGTGTCAGGCTTTCCTGCCCCGATGGCATCTTCAATATGTTGCGCCGACTCGGGGAAACGGGGACAGATCACGTTTTGGAATGCGTTTTAAACATGGTCTGTCCCCGTTTATCTGGGTGCTAGGCCGGTGTCAGATCACATCTAGGCCTCTACAATTAACAAGAGACATTCAAACCACAAGCAGAGATAAAATCACGTATCGGTATATCAAGAACGCTACTTTCTCCAGCGGAGAGTACATCTTGCAATGTGACGATGCCTTTTTCAAAGTCTAAAGAAACGTCAAAGCAATTAAACTCGAACGCCCTGAACAGAATGCTCTCTGAGCAAACCCGCTCATCAAAGGCGTTTTTCAAAATAGAGCGAACGCTGTCGTCCAACTCTTGGGCCACAAATCGTTCTATTATCGTGCCGCCACTGCTCATAACCATTCCTAACCAGTACGAGAACGCAGTCTGGATCACACCATCCCGAACATTTATTTTGATTGTCGAGATCGGAGCGCATCAGACGTTTGTTCCAATCACCTTACTTGGGAAAACGGCGGACAGACACGTTTTACTCCTTCATGTCGTAGAGGGTGCGGCCCTTGTTTTGCGCGGCCAGCAGGTTCAGATCATTACCGGCGTAGACGTAGGCTTCGTTGCCTGTGCAGATCTTCCCCGCGACCAGTGTGGTGTCGAGGTCCGGGCTGGTATTTGCGTCGCCGCTGGCGATGAATCAGCAGCTTCCTGAAAAGAGTGGTCGTCCTCTTCATGGACGCGTTTCTTGCCGTGCCTGCTGTGGATTTCGACGTTGTGTTCATCACCGGCCGAGACAGGGAGATATCGCGCTTGGCCTCGGCGGTAAGGTTGCCGGTAGCTTCGGCGATGGCGACAACGTTGATGTCGCGACCGGCATTGAGCTTCAGGTCGCCACCGCTTTTACGCTGGACGAGAATTGAAAGGTGGTCTGTCCCCGTTTATCTCCTCCATTTGTTGTGAATAACGCTTTTCTAATCTTTCAGCAGACCTTTGAACTCCATCGCGTTCATCTGGAAAGTAAGCAGAATAAACATCAGCTGCAATTTTCATCAGAGAAACGTAGTCAGCCACAGGTATGCTAGAAGTTAACGCTTCCCCCAAGAAGAAACTTACCTCATTGAATTCTTCTGGATCGTCCCAATCCTGATCAAGCGAGTAAAAAAAACCTTCAGCCACTGAGAACCCATGTCCCTGCGAAGCGTCGTAGATAAACGCAGGAAAATTAGTCCTCCCTCTTACGATAGAAGCCTCAATTAACTCGTAAAGACCCTCATAATCTGCGTCAGTTGAAGAAAATGATTCCTTGAGAACCTCTAACCAAACCAAATCAGCCATTATTTCGTCCTCGGCGGCATAGTAATAAATGAGTTTGTTATATCTCCAGTTTTGCTATCACGCGTCACTTGAAAGTAATAACCATCAACTTTGATACTGGCCTCCCTCATGGCTGGATTAGCTCTGAACAAAGAGCCAGCTTCGACTGCCGCCCTGCTCGACATATCAGCCACCTTGATATCTGACAGAATTTTCGAATCATAAGTTGTTTTGGTGGATTTGGACTTGTATCCACCGACCAACTCGCCCCGAGTGTTAGTTTTAGGCAACTGATAACTATACTCCACAAGGCCAGGATAACGGACATCCGTAGTTTTATTGGAGATTTTTGCCCCAGTTTTTTCAACCGACTCCAAGAAGGCATCGCTGTTATGAGCACCAGAAATCGTCCCCGCCTTACTATTACGCACGCCAATCTGGGTGTTATGACTAAGAACTTTCTCGCCAAAATCTTTCAAAAATGTAGAGGTTGCCTGACCTCCAACGGTGGCTGCCCCCTCTGAACCTATCGCTGCCGGCCTAACGACTGCCGCAATCTGCTCAGCCGTTAGCTTAGCCCCAGTTTTCGCTTCGATCTCCATCAAACCGCGGAGATCACTCAGTTCCTTGGCTGCGGCCCCACCTGCTGTGGCCCCTAACCCCACGGGAAGTGCCTCCGACATTCCTGCCTCAGCGGTCCAGATCGCGACTTCGTTCGCGCACAGCACTGGGTTTGCTGCACAAGTAGCTGCACCTCTCGTGGCCAACTGTCCAAGCAAACCAATCGCTTCCGGCGCAAGAGCAATAATTCCCGCTGCAGCCAACAATTTCACCGCATTAGCCGGATCCCCTTTCGGAAGGTGGTCGAGGACCGCTCGCGTCCTAGCGTTGGTCGAGTCGGCGATATTGCTATGAAGGAATTGATCTGTGATCCCCGAATCGTCATTTTCCCAAAGTTTATTTAATGCAAGAGAGCCTTCATCAATCTCAGCCTTGATCTGCGCGCAATCGCCGGTCGCCCAACAGTTATTGAGCCGCGCCGTGTTATCCGCATCACGCTTGGCAAACTCAGCTCGAACAGCATCACAGTTGTCTTTACACTCCTTAAGCGCTTTCTCGAGGTCTTTTACATCCTGGTGATTCAGGAAGTTGTACTGTGTCGCGTTGTTGGCAACCCAAGAAGCGTTTTCCAATGACTCTTGATCAGTATTGCCCAGCGCAGTTGCGGAGAGCACCCCCACTATCTGCGACCCCATGAGCAACAACTCGGGATTGCCCTTGAACCATTTGTTCATCTCACCAACAAGCGCTTCATTCGCACCAGCCGCCAACGCGCCTGTCGCAAAATCCCCACCGGTCATCTCCGACAACAGCCCACCCACCGCCGCATGAATGATGATTTTGCCCGCTGAGCCATCATCCAGAACGCCCTGCGTGAGATCGCCCACCATGTTGAAGCTGAACGCCGCGACGGTATTGAACAGAGCCGTCTTCAGAACGTCACCGGCACTTGCATCGCCGCCGACTGCCTTGGTGATCAGCGCGGAAGTGCCACCCTGGATGATTTGGCTTCCAGCAAATCTGCCGACGCCCTCCCACGTGGCTAACGACGGGCCGAGCAACTTTCCGGTATTCGGATCGTATTTCATACCCGTCAGCTGGTTCAGGTATTCGGCCATCAATCCGGCTGTCACTCCGGAAATCACATAGCCCTTCAGTGCATCGGATGAAGTAACGTCCGCGAAAACCGCTCCAAGGTTTCCGCCGTTATTGATAAAACTGGTCGTGGCATTTGTGGCTGCACCTGTTGCCACAGCGGCGAGGCCTGCGGCCCAGGCGGTGCCCATGCTCGCGCTTAGCGAAGCGAACGCAGCAGGCCCGACAAAGGCAGCCATCACGATCGCAATAATCATCTGCGAAGCCGGGCCAAGCCCCGAGTTGCTGTATTTAAACGACTCGTGAATCTCCTTCACGCGCCGCCAATCAACATCTCCCCGAGCCTCCGCATCCTTCAACCACGCCAGTTGCGGATCAGCCTTGACCATCGCATCAATGGTCTGGCTGACGGACTCCTGACTCACATCCTTGATGTCAATTTTCAGCCCATCGACCGCTTTCAGGACGATGTTGCCCTTGGCGATCATCTGCGTCTGGCGCAGGGTTTCGTCGGTGTTGCCGCGACCCTTGGCCGAGACCCATGCGGCGTTGTTGTTGGTTTTGGTATGGCTCTCGTCATGCAGATCCTTCACCCCTTCGAAGGTGATGGCGCCGCCGCTGTCGAGGAGGATGTCCTTGCCGCTGTCGAGTTTGGCCACCTGGTAATGCTGGTCGCCCAGGCTGACCAGAGACAGGTTGCCGCCGGTCTTGATTTCGCTGCCGACGTGGGTGACCTGGGTGACTTCGTCGCGCTGGAGTTTCAGGTTGCCGAAACCGCCCTTCTCCTTCATGTCGTAGAGCGTGTGGTCCTTGTTCTGCGCGGCCAGCAAATTGAGGTCGTTACCGGCGTAGACGTAGGCTTCATTGCCTGCGCTGATTTTGCTCGCGACCAGTGTGGTGTCACGGCCGGAACTGGTTTTTACGTCGCCGCCGGCGATGAACTCAGCTGCTTTCTGAACAGTGTGGTCGTCCTGTTCATGGACACGTTTCTTGCCGTCCTTGCTATGGGTTTCGACGTTGTGTTCATCACCGGCCGAGGACATGTTGATGTCGCGCTTGGCCTCCGCAGTGAGTTTGCCGGTGGCTTCGGCGGTGCTGGCGACGACGTTGATGTCGCGACCGGCATCGAGCTTCAGGTCACCATCGCTTTATAAGCTCGACGCGAATTGAAAGGTGGTCTGTCCCCGTTTATCCTTAAACATTGCTCAATGGTTGATCCTCGTGTGCTTTAAGCTCCAGATATTGCAGCCGGCAACCTGCCCTGAATTTGATTCACACCTTATTATCGGCAGCATTCATCAGAATGCGTACAGCTCCTTATAACTGATTATCTGACGCACCGTTCACCTATCCGACACTTCGGTAATATCAAATTGACAAAAAAAGGCAAAAAAGAGGTAGCCCGTAAAGAATGGGACAGTCCACATATGTTAAAGATCAGCACTTAGTTTATAAAAAACGAACTTTCCAAAAATCCTTACCTGCATCCACCCAATACTTTTCTCGTGACGGAATCAAGTAGCTGAAATCGCCAGATTCAGCAACCCAGTCCGAATGCACATACTCCTCATGAAATCGACCGTCATCCATGTGCATGAAAATCTTTCGATCAAAATTCACGTAAAACAGTGGAAGCCTCGAGCGTATGACATTTGCATTTTTGAACAGCTCCGAATCCAGACCTTCGCCTGTGAGATAGTAGTTTTCAATTTTTTCAAAAACATTCGGCTTAGCCCCAATAAAGCCTTGCAATTCGGAAGACGACAAAATCTTTACACTTGGCCCATGAAGATACGAAGGAAAGTTCTCGGCAGTCATCTTCAGGATACCATTTCTGAATTTCAGGCAGGATCGTTCGTATTGCTCTTGCGTGATAGTTCCGTTACTCAATGACGCTCTAAGACTCTTGTCTACGTCAAGAGTAAAATTACGCTTCTCGTCAACAATCCAGTAACACTGAGCTGACTGAACAAAAAAACCGATACTTCTTTCGCCGTCCCACAGGTCATCAAAAACGTCTTGATCAATGGTCATTTCTTAAACTCTTTTAAAAATTCGTCTTGCGTATAGACACGAGCATTACTCGCACTGTTTTCGAGTAGCGACTCCCATATCTTCGGCAACTCCAGGGAGTAACCTGGTTGGCCCTCGTCGACTCTCTTGGGTGCATCACGGTCCCTTGGGCCATCGCCGTGCTGAGGTATCACTCTGTCCATAATTTCCTTATGAGTCTTGGCATCGATATCGAAGACCACTACGGAGCCATCAGGACGCTTGTTCGTCAAGTAGTAGGTTGCGTGGTCAGCATTGCCAACACTGACACACAGCTGGCCCGTACACCCAGGATTAATGGTAATGCTCCCGTCGTCATTGGCGGTAATTCGATTCTGGCTCGTCTTAAACCCTGTTCCCCCACCTTCTACCCGGAAATAGGTTACGTTTTCCGCCGAGTCGCTTTTGGTATTTCCTGCGTTGCCTTTCGGAGCAGTGGATTCGGCCTCCTCTGTCGATCCAGCAGGCCCTCCCTTGGGTTTATTCTTACCGCCTCCTGCGGTCTTAATCGTCGGAGCCATCCCAGACACTGACATCGCCAAGCCTTCAACAGCAGCCATCGCCATTTCGTGGCTGATGCCAAGCGTTTGGACCAGTGTGTCCGCAATCGCAGCGACTGAATGTCCAGCGGTGATGCCCGCCAGCATATTCTGGAACCCGTGATTTTCCGCGATCAGCAGATCGAACATCTTGGCTGCTTCGGGCGATGCCGAGGCTGCCAGGTCTTTCAATTTTTGAGTTTTTGCCTCGGCCTCTGCAACAATCCTTGAAAGGCCTTCGCAGCTACCAGAATTAGCCGCACATTGAGCAACTGCCTCGATGTCTTGCTTCTGGC
Organism: Pseudomonas sp. LW8; assembly: GCF_041956865.1. Lineage (NCBI taxonomy): Bacteria > Pseudomonadati > Pseudomonadota > Gammaproteobacteria > Pseudomonadales > Pseudomonadaceae > Pseudomonas > Pseudomonas sp. LW8. The sequence goes on from NZ_CP168138.1 coordinate 3,274,842, forward strand.
TCAGAGCGTGATATTCGGCGTACTTCGTATTCGCGCATGCAGCGTCATTGCCACAGGCGGACAAATCGTGTGCCGCTCGCTCGAGGTCAGAATGCGAGAGGTAATTGTATTGGGTCGCAGTAGCCGCGATATTTGCTGCTATGTTTGGGTCTGTGTCGGCAATCACGGCGGAGAGCACTGCGATCAGTTGCGACATCGCCAATAGATTAGCTTTGGCCTGATCGGCTCCCGGCATGTTTGGGTCGTAATTTTCCGGCAGTATCAGGTCCGCAAGATACTGAACCAGTGCTTCGTTGGCGCCTCCAGCCAACGCGCCTGTCTTGAAGTCCCCGCCCAAGGCCATGGACTTCAATCCGCCCACCAATGCATGGGCTGCAATCTTCGTTGGACTGCCTTCCACCAGGTTAAGGTTACCAACCTTATTGGCGGCGATAGCTCCGCCAATATCGATTACAGCTCCTAATAGATTGTTGACGAAATTGTCGCCCAGGCTTCCGCCCTGCAATGCGGTTTGAGCCAACGTATCAGCGCTGGTTTTGAGAATCACTTGGCCTGCACTATTCCAGTCAAAACCAAGTTCTGTCGGGTTATAACCCAGGCCATTCCCAATGCCGCCCAACATCCCGGAGAGCACATACCCCTGAAGATTTTCGCTGCTGAAAACGTCCTTGAGAACTGAGCCCAGATCGCCTTTATTGCTGATGGCGCTGTTTGCAGCGGTAGTTTCGACTGCGATCAACACAGCGTTGGCGAAGCCCGCAGAGAACGTGCCAGCAGTTGCGCCTATCAATCCTGCGCCTGCCCCCCCGGTGACTGCAGCTAGCAGGATAGCCAGGGCCAATTGTGCGGCGACACCAAGTCCAGATGTCGAGTATTTGAAACTCTTGTGTATTTCTTCGACACGACGCCAGTCAACATCGCCACGTAACTCAGCTTCCTTTAGCCAAGCCAACTGCGGATCAGCCTTGACCATCGCATCAATGGTCTGGCTGACGGACTCCTGACTCACATCCTTGATATCAATCTTCAGCCCATCGACCGCTTTCAGGACGATGTTGCCCTTGGCAATCATCTGCGTCTGGCGCAGGGTTTCGTCGGTGTTGCCGCGACCCTTGGCCGAGACCCATGCGGCGTTGTTGTTGGTTTTGGTATGGCTCTCGTCATGCAGATCCTTCACCCCTTCGAAGGTGATGGCGCCGCCGCTGTCGAGGAGGATGTCCTTGCCGCTGTCGAGTTTGGCCACCTGGTAATGCTGGTCGCCCAGGCTGACCAGAGACAGGTTGCCGCCGGTCTTGATTTCGCTGCCGACGTGGGTGACCTGGGTGACTTCGTCGCGCTGGAGTTTCAGGTTGCCGAAACCGCCCTTCTCCTTCATGTCGTAGAGCGTGTGGTCCTTGTTCTGCGCGGCCAGCAGATTGAGGTCGTTACCGGCGTAGACGTAGGCTTCATTGCCTGCGCTGATTTTGCTCGAGATCAGTGTGGTGTCACGGCCGGAACTGGTTTTTACGTCGCCGCCGGCGATGAACTCAGCTGCTTTCTGAACAGTGTGGTCATCCTGTTCATGGACACGTTTCTTGCCGTCCTTGCTATGGGTTTCGACGTTGTGTTCATCACCGGCCGAGGACAGGTAGATGTCGCGCTTGGCCTCGGCGGTGAGGTTGCCGGTGGCTTCGGCTGTGCTGGCGATGACGTTGATGTCGCGACCGGCATCGAGCTTCAGGTCGCCGCCGGTTTTCACTGTCGACGCGAGGTTTTCCACGGTGGTGGTAATGACTGAGCGATGGCCGCCATCGAACGATTCGTGGAGTTCGTCTTCGTCGCGTGTCGCCAACAGGTTGATGTCGCGCGCTGCACTCAGGCTGGCGTCACCGCCGCTGCTGATGGCAGACGCGTTGGTCAGATCCTGTCCGGACTTGATGGTCAGGCTGTCGCGGGCGCTGATGATGCCGCCGTCGTCGACGAGGGTGCGCATGCCGTTGCCATCACGCACCGCGATGGCGGTGCGATCGTTGACGATATCGCCCTTGAGTGTCGTCAGTTCGACCTGATTGCCACGGATTTCGCCGGCTAGGGCGTTGCGGATGCTGTCGGTGGCCATGAGTTTGATGCGCTCATCGGCTTCGACCAGACCGCCCTGATAGAGGCTGCCCTTGACGTCGACGGACACGTCGTTGCTGGCCTTCAATGTGCCGACGTTGACCAGATCGCTACCGGCCAGCATTTCCAGATCTCGGCCCTGAATCAGGCTGCCACCGCGCACGTTGCGCGACTCGGCCTGCGCCAGATACAACACCGGCACCAGCACTTTCTGGCCGTCGACGATGCGCTCTTCCATCCAGACAATGTCGTGGGTCAGCGCAGCGACCTGCGCCGAGGTCAGGCTGACGCCGACTGAGAGGTTCAGTTGATTTTTGCTGGCGAGCGCGTTATCCATCAGATAACGAAATTGCTCGTAGTCGTTCTCCAGGCCACCGGCGAGAAAACGCTGGCCGGTCTGGGCCATGACGGCGTCGCTGATCAGCCGCGATTCATAGCGACCGTCACCGAGGCGACGCGCCGCTTCATCGGCGCTGAAGTCGAGCTTGCCGAGCAGGTAGTCGGAGCTCATGAACGCCGTCGTCTGAGTCAGCTCTGGGTTGGTTTCGATCAGATAACGGCTCTGCGGATTCGTGCTTTGCACGAACATGCCGTACGGGCCTTTCGGCAACCGGAAGGTCGAGGAAGCCGTCGGGTCGACGGCGGCGAACGGCACACCTTTGAAGTCCACCGGTGTGAAGCTGATCTGCTTCACGCCATCGGCGTCGACATGCTCGATACGGGTAACGGATCTGGAGGTTTGGGCGACAGCGTCGGTGCTATGTTTGCCCAGGTTGATGTTGATGCCGCCGACCGCGTCAGTCTGGTCGCTGGCCAGAGAACCTGTCAGTTGGCCATAAGTGTTGTCGTATAGCGTGCCGTTCTGGATGCTGTTGGTGACGTCGAGCTTGACCTTGCCGCCGGCCTGCATCACCGCAGCGTAAACGGCGTTGCCGTTTGCGTTCCAGGTGGTGACGTCACTCATCAAAGAGAATCGCGAATCACTGGAGCGACTGATCAGTTCATCGAACCGCACCTGATCGAAGTTGCCGGCCGCGGTAGCCGCGTTGAACGCCGGAACATCGACGAACTCCATCTTGTCCCAGAGGCTGTTGTCGATACGCCCAGGGGTGCCCCTTTTCACCACGCGCGTCCCCGAACGCGACTCCCCGCCCTGGTTCAGCAGGCTGTCAGCCGTCACGGTCAGGTTGCCGTTGGCGGCCAGCAGGCTGTAACGGTTTTCAACCTGGTTGGCGTGGATGGTGAAGTTCTTGCCTGCCACGAATCGCGCCGCGCGCGAGTCCTTGAGCACCTCGTCGTTGAATTGGGTAGTGATGGTGATGGTGCCGCGCTTCCAGCCATCACCACCATCGCAGTGCTGACCGCACACCCAGCTCAAACTGCCGGACGACTGACCGGAAGTCAGCTCGAACTCGGCTTTGGCGTTTTCGAAGGAAACCGCGTTGATATCGACGTCACCCTCGCCTTCGATGGTGCCCGACAAGTTGCTGAACAACGCCGCGCGCCCGCCATCGACAGCGTCGAAGCTCATGTTGCCGCGGCTGTAAATATCGCCGTAATAGTTATTCAGGCTGTTGCCGTGCAGCTTCATCGTGCCGCCGCTGAACAGCAGCGTGTCGGCATCGTTGTAGAGACCGTTGGCGGCGGTGAGTTCGAGATTGCCTTGGGCGCCGAGGGTGCCTTTGTTATTGATCCGTGCCGCCGTCACCGTGAGGTTCTGGTTGGCGATCAGGCGACCGAGATTGTCCAGTGTGCCGCGCAAGGTCATCACGGTGTCGCCGCCGCCAACCAGTCGCCCGTCCTGCTGGATCACGTCGTTGGCGCTGATCGTGAGTTTCTGCTGCGCGGAGACTTTGCCGCTGTTGAGCAGATTGCCGCCGAGGGTCAGCGCCAGATCGCCGCCGCTGAGCAATTGTCCGGCATTGTTCAGGTTGGCCACGTTGAGGCTGAGCGCCGAAGCACTGGCGATCCGTTCGCCAGCATTGAGCGTCAGGTTCTGCGCACTGGTGTAGGTCAGCCCGCCGTTCAGTTGCCAGGTACCAACACCGTTGACCGAGCCGACATCCCATACACCATTGCCCAGCCCGGTGAGACTGCCCTGGTTGTTGGCCAGTTGGCTCACATCCAGGTCGAAAAGGCCCTGCGCCGCGTGGCGCACATTGCCGCTGAAGTTATTGATTTCGGCACCCGACAGCAGCAGGTCCTGACTGCCGATTTCGATCACGCCGCTCTGGTTGTTCAGATTGCCGGTCAGCTTGATCTGACTCGCAGCGCCACCGAGGGCGCGGAGCTGGCCACCGGCGCTGTTATCCAAGCCGTCGGCAGTCAGCTTGAGGCTGTTTGCCGATTCGATCAGGCCGCCCTGATTGAGGACCTGCCCGACGGCTTCGAGCCCCAGCTGATTACCGCTGATCTCGCCGCTGGTGTTGTCCAGGCTGGTACCAGTGAAGATCACCTGATCCTTGCCGAACATTTTGCCGGCGCGGTTAGCCAGGCGCGTCACGGTCAGCGTCAAGTCATCAATCAGGCTGGAAATCAGCCCGGCCTTGCCGCTGGCTGCACTGTTGTCGAGGTCGGCACTGGTGATGCTCACCGAGTCGGCTTGCAGCGTGCCGCCCTGGTTTTGCAAATTGCCGTTGTTCAGCGCCAGTTCGGCATGGCTGCCGTTGGCCAGAATCACACCTTGCTGATTGAGCAGTGTTTTGCCAGTAATCTTCAGGCCGTCGCTGCCAGCGATGATCTGCCCGGCAGCGTTGTTGTTGATCCAGGCGCTATTGATGTCCAGGCGCTTGCCTTGCAGGGTGCCGCCCCGGTTATCCAGCGAGGTCAGTTGATCAAGGAGCAAGCGCTGTGCGCCAGCATCGACCAGACCGGTGACGTTGCTGAAAACTCCGGCAATGTTGAGGACGACATCGCCGCCATTACCGACGATGCCGCCCTTGTCGTTGTTGCCAAGTTGTTTGGCATTGATGTCGATAGCGTTGCCGAGCAGGACACCGGCGCTGTTGTCGATCTCGTCACCGTCGATGTGCAACTGACCTTCGCTCTGAATCCGGCCCTGTTGATTCAGCAGTTGCGACTGGCTTGGTGCAGTTTGCTTGAGGATCAACCGCGCGCCATCGGCACCTGCGGCCAACAACCCGTTGGCACGGTTATCAAGGCTGGCCGCGTGCAACTCCAGGCCGTCGGCGATCATCCGCCCGCCACGGTTGTCGACGTATCCGTCCTTGGCCACCACCAGCAATTGCCGGGCGGCGACTACACCGCCACGGTTATCGATAGAGCTGGCACGCAGTTCCACATCGCCTTTGATGGATTGCAGACGGCCCAATGCGTTGTTCAAGTGCTGCTGGACGAGGAGCGTCAGTTGCCCGGTTTCGGCGCTGAGCGTGCCGTCGTTGTTGCCGATCAGATTGCGCAGGTTTGCGTCGACGATGCCGCCCAAAAGTTGGCCGCTGGCGTTTTGCAGATCTTGCGCGGTCAGGCTCAGGCGATCGGTCCCCTGGATCAGGCCAAGGCTGTTATCCAGGTCTGCACTGGAAACCACGCTGTCATCGGACGAAATCGTGCCTTGCGTATTATCCAGCGTGCCGCGACTGGCCACCTCGAGGGTTTTGCCCGTCAGACTTGCGTTGCGGTTGTTGATGCTCTGCGCAGTGACGGTCAAGCGATCCGAAGTCTGCACCTTGCCGTCGTGGTTATCGAAATCCTGCATCAGCGTCAGATCAGCAGCACCGTTTTCCGCGCTGATCACACCCTTGGCGCTGTTATCGAGGCGAGTGGCCGTGACGAGAATGTCGTCGGCTGCCAGCGTCCCCCCCTGATTGAGCAACTCCCCTCCCGACAGTGCCAGTGTGGTTTTCGCCTGGATCTTGCCCGCGCCGTTATTCAGACGTTCGCGGGCGACAACCTTGGCCTCACCGTCGCTGGCGCCGATCAGGCCGCCGCTGTTGTCCAGTTGACGGGCGTCCACGTCGAGGCGACCGGCGATCACTTTGCCGCCGGTGTTTTTTACCTCCTGAGCATTGAGCTTGAGGCTGCCGCCGGCGATTTCGATACGACCCTGACGGTTGTCGATGCTGTCGACCACCAGTGTTGCCGCTTGCCCATCGGCGAAGCGAATCAGGCCGCTGAGGTTGACGATGGCCGGCGCGCTCACGACCAGACGGGTTTCACCATAAACACGCGCATTCACACCTTGGTTGACCAGGCGCGCCGCGTTCAGAGTGAGGTCTTGAGCCTGCACGGTACCGTTCTGGTTCTCGAACGTGTCGGCTGCGCTGGCGTGCAATGTGCGGCTGGCCAGAACGCTGCCACTGTTACTTACCGAAGCACTGTTGATCGACAGATGACCATTGGTGTTGCGGCTGTTGTCTGCGTTTACCCCGGCTTCAATCACACCGGTATTGGTCAGCCTGCCGCCGCTGCTCAGGCTGACGCTGTCACGGGCAGCGAGGCTTTGGCGATTGATCAGGTCTTCGGCGGTTTGTACGGTGACCTGCGTACCGGCATAAACCGCGCCCTGGGCATCGAGACTTTTGGCCTTTACATCGACGGCATTACCCGCCGTGACTTTAGCCAGGGTCAGCTGGCCATTGGCGTCGATCCGGATGTCACCGGCGCTGGCGGCAAGATCCCCCGCCAGCTTCACACCAACGCCCTGCTCGGTGCCGACCAGTTTGATTGCACCGGCATACATGCCGCCGAGCGCCGAGGAGTCGATGGCCAGTTGTGGTCTGGCGCTGCCGTCATCGGCACGGGCGGTGGCACTGAGCGTGTCGGCGTTGACGTCGTTGCGGCCGGTGGTGATGTTCAGGTTTTTTGCGTGGATCTGTGCATTGATCTGCGCACTGCGAGTAATGATTTCGAAACTGTCGACGTTGCTCGCATCAAGACCGACGCCGTCAATCGACACGCTTCCCTGATCAACCTGAAAGCGCTCCAGGCGACCATTGTCGAGCACCGGCTTACCGGTGGTCAGCGTGACACGTGGCGTGTTGATGAAACCGCAACCGTTGCAACTGATGCCGTAAGGATTGGAAACGATCACCCGTGCCGATTGCCCTGCGACTTCGGTGTAGCCGCGCAACTGGCTCGGGCTGCCGCCATTGACTTCGTTGAGGATGGTTTGTGCCGCTGCGCCACGCAGGTTCGGGTTGCCGAGAATGATCCCGCCCAGTTGCGTCTGTTGCATGCGGTCGGTGGCGTTGTTGAGGATGACGCCTTGCGCACCGACGTTGTAGTCGTGGAACTGGTTATGCGACAGGCCACTGCCATTGGGCGCTGCGATGTTGACGATTGGCACGCCATTGCCGGCGCGATCCAGACTGGTGCCGGGTGCACTGACAACGATGCCGTCCGCCTGCGCCCACACCGGTTGCCAGAACATGACGTTCGCCAGCAAAAAGGCCAGACCACGCTTGGGCATGCCGCAGAATTGCTCGCGCTTTTTTACGGCCGCAGAAGGTTGGCTAGCCAGGAAGGCCAGGTGGCGAATGTCCATATCAGAATCTCGAAGCGGGCAAAAATTAAATGAAGAAATCCAGGCGGAAATAGATCGGCGCTTCACGCTCGGTCAGCGCGTCCGGTCGTTCCAGGGAATGCGCGAAAGTCACGCTGGCGGCCACATGCTGACCACGTGCGAACAGCTCCAGCGAGTTGCTCGACATGCGTCCGTGCTGATCGCCGTTGTAGCGATCGCCGCGAATTACGCCTTGGTCGTAACCGAGGCTGGTGCCGTACTCGGCGAACACCGGTTGCAGCCATTCGGCAGTCACCGGGCGGCTCCAGCGCAGGTCGTTGCGCCAGTAACCACCGCTGTCGCCAGACAGCGATTGATCCTTGTAGCCACGGATCGACGCCGAGCCGCCGAGGCTGGTGCGTTGTGGGCTGAACAGCACATCTTCGCTGCGCTGGCCGGTCATCAGGCTGCTGAAGCTGAAGGATTCACCGAGCAATTTGAACGGCTGCAAATAGCTCAGGGTTGCGGTGTATTTGCGATAGCGTGCGTCCGGTTCGCCGGGGCCGGGATCGTGACTGCCCTGCGCATCGAAAGCGCCGATGCCCTCCTGCATGCCAGCGTCGAAGTTGACGAACGCGCTGCCGACACGACGGCCGTGGTTGAAGCCGAATTGGGCTTCGCTGATGCGATTGCTGCTCAGTTTGAGTTTGCTGTCTTCGATGAAGTTGTTGCTGCGCAGGTACGAAAGTCCCGCGCTGAGGGAGGTCTTGCTGACCGCGTCGCGATGGATCACGCGTTCGGCGCGCAACTGATGGTTTTCGCTGTCGCCGGTCTGCTTGAAGTTGTAGCCGTTGGCGGCAATCTGCGAGCGGTACTCGCTCTGGCTGTAGGTGTAACTGAACGTCCACCAGCCCCACGGCAGACTGTAATTGAGCATGGCGTTGTTGGAGGTGTGCTGGTGATCGGTCATCGCATCGTGACCGCCGCGCAGGCTCAGCTGGTCGGCCAGACCCAGCGGGCTGTCCCAGTCGAACGACGTGCCCCACTGCTGCTCGCCGGTGCTGCGCTGGCCATCGTTGCTGCGCGACAGGCCGGCGCGCCATGGCTTCTGCGGCGTGTTGGTCACGCGCACCTCGCTGCCGCCGACATTCTGCCCCGGCGCCAGCTCCATTTTGGCCTGGTTGGACGGCAGGCGATTGAGCTGGTCGACCATCTGCTCGATCTTGCGCAGGTTGACCAGTTCACCGCTTTTGCCGGGAAAGGCCATGGCCAGTTCGCGATCCGAGAGCCGGCTGTTTTCTGCGCCTTTCATGCCTTCGAGTTTGCCTTCGACCACGAGCACTTTCAGGTGCCCGGCGGACAGATCCTGTTGCGGCAGATAAGCGCGGCTGGTGACCAGACCTTTGTCGATGTAGTGATCGGTGATGACTTTGAGCAGCTCGTTGAGCTGCGGCACGCCGAGGCATTCGCCGATATAAGGCTTGAGCAGCCGCGCCTTGTCGCGCTCCGAGAGGCTGTCGGCGCCCTTGAGCTCGATGTCCTTGATGGTGAAGCAGCGCGTATCGGCGGGTGCTGTCGGTTGCGCCGGTTTGGCGTCTTTGCCGGGCAGATCCTTGAGTTCTTCGAGGCGCCGCTGCTGCTCTTCGAGCAAACGGTTCTGACGTTCGCGGATCAGGTCGGTTTCACCAGGAGTGGGCGCGGCCCAGGCAGATTCAAGCGGAGAAAGGCAGAGCAGCGCCAGGCACAACCGCGCCGTGAAGGCGGGTGAAAACATGTTCGATCCCTCGACATAAAAAGTGACATCAAAATAGTGGCGCGATATTAGAGGGCCATCATTTTGACGTCAAACTTAAGTTTGTTCCGCTCATCGGGATTTGCCGCGCTTTCATACGGGTGAAACCAGCACCTGCGTACAAGTGGCGGGCGCGTTTTGCGCGGATAGTGGCCGTTGCCCATTCGGCATCTATTCTTGCCACACACGATCACAAGGAGTTTGCATGAGCACCTTCAAAACCCAAGACGGCACCGAGATCTATTACAAGGACTGGGGCAGCGGCAAGCCCGTGCTGTTCAGCCACGGCTGGCCGCTGGATGCCGACATGTGGGAATACCAGATGGAGTACCTGAGCAGTCGCGGCTACCGCACCATCGCCTTCGACCGCCGTGGTTTCGGTCGCTCGGAGCAGCCGTGGACCGGCTACGACTACGACACCTTCGCCGATGACATCGCCGGTTTGATCAACCATCTGGACTTGCGCGACGTAACCCTGGTCGGCTTCTCCATGGGTGGCGGCGACGTCAGCCGCTACATCGCCCGCCACGGCAGCGAGCGTGTTGCCGGCCTGGTATTGCTCGGCGCGGTCACGCCGCTGTTCGGCAAGAAAGCCGACTTCGCCGACGGCGTCGACAAATCGGTGTTCGACGGCATCAAGGCCGGCCTGCTGAAGGATCGTGCGCAATTCATCGCTGATTTCAACGCGCCGTTCTACGGCGCCAATCAGGGCCAGAAAGTCTCTGACGGCGTGCTCACGCAAACCCTGAACATCGCGCTGATGGCCTCGCTCAAGGGCACCGTCGATTGCGTGACCGCGTTCTCGGAAACCGACTTCCGCCCGGACATGGCCAAGATCGACGTGCCGACCCTTGTGATCCATGGTGACGGCGACCAGATCGTGCCGTTCGAAACCACCGGCAAGCAGGCCGCCGCACAAATCAAAGGCGCCGAGTTGAAGGTTTACGCGGGCGCGCCGCACGGGTTTGCCGTGACCCATGCGCAGGCGTTGAATGAGGATCTGCTGGCGTTCCTCAACCGGTAATCCCGCCCGGCAAAAGCCGTAGTCAGATGTTGATGAACCAAGGCCCGCGCAATGCGGGCCTTGTGTTTTGCGCTATGGTATTTTTCTGCGTCCACTACCCGGAAAAGGAAATCCCATGCTGCGAATACTCGGCAAAGCCTCATCGATCAACGTGCGCAAAGTGCTGTGGACCTGTGCTGAACTGGACATCCAATTCGAGCGCGAAGACTGGGGTTCGGGCTTCAAGTCGCCGAACACGCCGGAGTTTCTCGCGCTGAATCCCTGCGCCATGGTGCCGGTGATTCAGGACGGCGATTTCACTCTCTGGGAATCCAACACCATCATTCGTTATCTGGCGACGCGTTACGGCGGTGCGCATTTATATCCGGTTGAGCCCATCGCCCGCGCGCGGGTCGATCAGTGGATCGATTGGCAGGCCTCGGAGCTGAATCGCTCGTGGTCGTATCCGCTGATGGCGCTGGTGCGCAAGTCGCCCGACTATCAGGACCGCGATGCCCTGGCCGCCGGCTGCCGGGACTGGACGCGCAACATGCAAATCCTCAATCGCCAACTGGAGAAGACCGATGCTTACGTCAGTGGCGAGCAATTTTCCCTGGCGGACATCCCGATCGGGCTGTCGGTCAATCGCTGGTTCGAAACGCCGCTCGATCACGGAGATCTGGCTGCGGTGCGCGCCTATTACGATCGCTTGAATCAGCGCGACGGTTATCGTTTGTACGGGCGCAACGGCACGCCATAAAGACGTGCTCGATCAGGCTTGCTCACGCACCACGCCCCGCTCTTCAAGCAAGCGCACGAACATGCTCAGACTGCGCGACACTGTGCCCCGGCGCCACACCAGCCAAGTGGTCAGATAGCGGAAGTCCGCGGTCAGCGGCCAGACGCTGACCGTCGCGCTGCCGGGCATGCTTTGCAGCATTTTTCGCGGCATCAGTGCCAGGCCGGCACCGGCGCTGACGCAGGCGAGCATGCCGTGGTAGGACTCCATTTCGAAGATCTTGCCCGGTACGGCAGCGTCAGTGCTGAACCATTTTTCGAAATGATGCCGGTAAGAACAGTTGGAACGGAAGGCGTAGATGTTTTCGCCATTCACGTCCGCCGCACGTTCGACCGGTGAATGATTGAGCGGCGCGATGATGACCATTTCCTCCTCGAACGCCGGCACCCCTTCCAGCGCCGGATGCAGCACCGGGCCGTCGACGAATGCAGCGGCGAGCCGCCCGGACAGCACGCCGTCGATCATCGTCCCCGATGGCCCGGTGGACAGGTCAAGGTCGACCTTCGGGTGTTGCTGGTTGTACGCCGCCAGCAGTTCGGGAATACGCACCGCTGCGGTACTTTCCAGCGAACCCAAGGGGAACGCGCCCTGGGGTTCCTCCCCCGCCACCGTGGCTCGGGCTTCCTGCACCAAATCGAGAATGCGCCGCGTGTATTCGAGAAAACTCCACCCGGCCGGCGACAGGCGCAATCGGCTTTTCTCACGGATGAACAGATCGACGCCGAGATCCTGCTCAAGCTGTTTGATCCGTGTGGTCAGGTTCGACGGCACGCGGTGGATCTGCGTGGCGGCGGCGCTGATGCTGCCGTGCTCGGCCACGGCCTTGAAGATTTCCAGTTGCACCAGATCCACAGTCATTCTCCAATCGTGAAGGAAACGCTCTTTATTATTCAGTTTCCAGAAAACTAACGCCACCCTACTCTAGGCCCATCCGACGAACCTACAGGACAACGTCATGAGCCAGATTTCCAGCCAGACCCACGCCATCTCGATCAACCCCGCCACCGGTGAGCGGATCGGTCACTACGCGTTTGAATCCGCCGCCGCCCTTGATTCGGCGCTGACTCGCGCTGCCTTCGCTTTTGGCAAGTGGAAGCGCAAGCCGCTGCAGGATCGTTCGCGCCTTTTGACCGCCCTCGCCGGCGCGCTGCGTGAAACCTCAGAAGCGATGGCAACCATGATCACCCAGGAAATGGGCAAGCCGATCGCCCAGGCCCGTGGCGAAATCGAGAAATGCGCCAAGCTCTGCGAGTGGTACGCCGAACACGGCCCAGCCATGCTCGACGCCGAGGCGACTCAGGTGGAAGGCGGCAAGGCGCGCATCGAGTACCGCCCGCTGGGGCCGATTCTGGCGGTAATGCCGTGGAATTTCCCGATCTGGCAAGTGCTGCGCGGCGCGGTGCCGACGCTGATCGCTGGCAACACCTACGTACTGAAGCACGCGCCAAACGTGATGGGCAGCGCTTATCTGTTGCGCGATGCGTTTGTTCGTGCCGGTTTCCCGGATGGCGTGTTTGAGGTGATCAACGTCACCCCGGAAGGCGTTTCCAGCGCCATCGCCGATTCGCGCATCGCCGCTGTGACGCTGACCGGCAGCGTCCGCGCCGGCATGGCCATCGGCGCTCAGGCCGGTGCGGCGTTGAAAAAATGCGTGCTGGAGCTCGGCGGCTCCGATCCGTTCATCGTGCTCAACGATGCTGATCTGAATGAGGCGGTGCACGCGGCGGTGGTCGGTCGTTATCAGAACTCCGGCCAGGTCTGCGCTGCTGCCAAACGTCTGATCATCGAACAAGGTGTGGTCGAGGAATTTACCCGTAAGTTCGTCGAAGCTACACGCCAGTTGAAAATGGGCGATCCGCTGAACGCCGACACTTACATCGGGCCGATGGCGCGGTTCGATCTGCGTGATGAACTGGATCAGCAAGTGCGCGACACGTTGGAGGAAGGCGCGACGCTGTTGCTGGGGGGCGGCAAGGTTGAGGGTTCGGGCAACTACTATGAGCCGACGGTACTGGCCGATGTCACCGACCGCATGACCTCGTTCAAGCAAGAGCTGTTCGGCCCGGTCGCTTCGATCATCACCGCCCGCGATTGCGCACACGCCGTGGCCTTGGCCAACGACAGCGATTTCGGCCTGACCGCGACTATCTACACCGCGAACGTGGCGCTGGCTGAGCAACTGACCAGTGAACTGGAAACCGGCGGCGTGTTCATCAACGGCTACTCCGCCAGCGATCCGCGTGTGACCTTCGGCGGCGTGAAAAAAAGCGGCTTCGGTCGTGAGCTGTCGCACTTTGGCGTACGGGAATTCTGCAACGCGCAGACCGTGTGGCTGGATCGTAAATAAGCCTGGTGCTGTAAAACCTGTGGGAGCGAGCCTGCTCGCGAAAGCGGTGTATCAAGCGATGAAGATGCCGAATCCACCGGCGCCATCGCTGGCAAGCCAGCTCCCACAAATACTGCGGTGGAAACTGATACAGCAAACACCATAGAACCCTGTGGGAGCTGGCTTGCCAGCGATGGCGGTGCATCAGCCAGCATTTATACCGGCTGATTCACCGCTTTCGTGAGCAAGCTCACTCCCACAAGTCCACGCAATTTACAGATATTTCAACCAGCTGATGTCCCGCCGCCGCGCTTTCAATACAGAGAACCAGCGCACTGCCGGGAACAGCACCACGGCAAGAATCACTGCCGCCAGCCACACCGCCGTCACCGTCGAAAAGCCGAAATAGCTGCCCTGATTCAGGCCGAACAGCGCCACGCCGATCAGGTACAACACCTTCAACACATACAAGTGCAGCAGATAGAAAAACATCGGTGCCGAGCCGAACACCGTCAGCCAGCCAATCCAGCGGCGACTCTGCACGCGCTCAAAGGCGAGCAACAGCAACAGCCCCACGCTCACAGTCAGCGCGATGAACAGCAGCGACGGCGGATATTTGGTGATATTGAAAAAGCTCATCTGCGTCTGCACCAGCGAATCGTTGATCGCCCACGGTTTTTCGCCGTAGCCGTTAATCAAGCGCAGCACCATAAATCCCAGCAATCCAGCGACCCCGGCAATCAGCAAACGACGCTGACGCACCGCCGCGTCCATGCCCCGAGCAAACCACGGCCCCAGCGCATAGCCCAGGCCGATTACACCAATCCACGGCAGCAGCGGGTACGAGGTGCGCAGGCGCAGGGTGTCGCTGATCTCGATCCAGCCTCGATCATGCAGAATCGCCCAAGGCGCATGCAGCGCCGACTCGACCGGGAAATGCAGCGTATCAAGCAAGTTGTGCCCGGCGATGATCGCCAGGCTCAGCGTCAGCAGCACCGCACGTGGCAACCAGACCAGCAGCGCCAGCGCGATCATGCTCAGGCCGATCGCCCAGATCACTTGCAGGTAGATCACGCTGGGCGGCAACTGGAAGGTCCAGGCGAAGTTGACCAAGGTGAACTCCAGCGCCACGAGGAACAATCCGCGCTTGAACAGAAACGCGCTGACATCGGCTTTGCCGGCGTATTTTTCGCCGTAGAGCCATGCCGACAAACCGGTCAGCAAGACGAACACTGGCGCACACAGATGCGCCAGAGTGCGGCTGAAAAACAGCGCCGGCTCGGTGCTGGCGATGTCCATCGGATCGGAGACCTGGCGATGCAGCAGGAAGGTTTCGCGCAGGTGATCGAGCAGCATGAACAGGATCACCAGGCCTCGGAGCGCATCAATGGACAGCAGCCGGCCAGTCGTCAAGGGGGCAGAACGGGGAAGCACAGGGGTCATGGATCTTTCGCAATCGAGAGGGATAACACCGGACGGCCGCAACGCCGCCCGCAAATCCTCGTTACATTATAACATCTAAAAAGCAAAACCCAAACAAGTCAGGATCAAGGTTGCCCATCGGCCCCGGCCTTCTATAGTGAACAGGTCTGCCCTGCCGTCGCGGCCCTCCTCGAGCGTTGTCCATGGTCAACACCGAACACCTGATCATTTGCGAGCACTGTGATTGTGTGTACGAGAAAGTCGTGCTCGCCCAACACCAGAAAACCCTGTGCGTGCGCTGCGGTGGCGTGCTGCAGCGCTTCAACGGCCTGACAATCGAGCAGCGTCTGGCACTGACGTTTACGGCGGCGATGCTGTGGCTGTTCGCCAATTTCTACCCGGTGATGAGCATCAGCCTCAAAGGCATGAAAAACAGCGCGACCCTATGGGATTCGGTGCTCGCGCTGAGCCAGGGGCCGATCACCTTTATCGCCATGGTCGCGGCGATCGCGATCATCATCGCCCCGGCATTTCAGCTGGTGTTGCTGGTCTGGGTGTTGAGTTTTGCCCTCGGCCTGCGTCGGGCACCGGGATTCAACCTGTGCATGCGCTGGCTGGAAACCCTGCGCCCGTGGAGCATGCTCGAAGTGTGTCTGCTGGGGGCGATGGTCGCCGTGTTCAAACTTGCCGGCCTGCTCGATGTACTGCCCGGGATCGGCCTGTTCGCCCTGGCGGTGCTGAGCCTGATGATGATCCGCATTGCCGGCCGGGACATTCGCGAACTGTGGGACATTTTATGAAGCGTCCACCGACCGCCAGCGAACTCAACCTGTGCCTGTGCCACAGCTGTGGCCTGGCCTGTGACATGACCGACGAGCCACACCAGTGCCCGCGCTGTGATGCGCCGTTGCACCGGCGCAAGACCAATTCGCTGGCGCGCACTTGGGCGTACATGCTCGCCGCGCTGGCGTTTTATGTTCCCGCCAATCTGCTGCCGGTAATGAATACGGTGATGCTTGGCAACGGTGCCGACAGCACGATCATGAGTGGCGTGCTGGAGTTCTGGGAAGCCGGGGCGTGGGACATTGCCCTGATCATTTTCATCGCCAGCATCGCGGTGCCGGGGGTCAAATTCGTCGCCCTGACCTTGCTGCTCGTCACCGTGCAGCGCAACAGCGACTGGGCGCGCAAGGAGCGTTCCAAGCTGTATCGCTTCGTCGAGCTGATCGGTTACTGGTCGATGCTCGATGTGCTGGTGGTCGCGCTGGTCGCGGCGCTGGTGAAATTCCAGGCGCTGGGCGATATCGAGCCACGACCGGGCATCCTGTTCTTCGGCCTGGTCGTGGTCTTCACCATGCTCGCGGCGATGAGTTTCGACCCGCGCCTGATCTGGGACAAGGACACCAGCGACACGGTCAGCGACGCAGGGTCTGGAGCAGCACCTGCAACGGATGGCGCAGCGCCTGATCCGACTGGCGCTTGACCTGGCTGCGGCAGGAATAGCCGGTCGCCAACGCCTCGCCCTGCTCCGCCGAAGCCTGCACCTGACGCGCCCACGATTGCTCATAAATGACTGCCGAGGTCTGCCGATTACGCGCTTCGTGGCCGTAGGTACCGGACATGCCGCAGCAACCGGTGGCTTGTGTGGCCAGCTTCAGTCCGGCACGTTCGAAGACCTGTTCCCACTGGCGGGTCGCGGCCGGCGCGTTGGTTTTCTCCGTACAATGGGCGAGCAGACGGAACGCTTTCGGCTGAGCATCAGGCGTCCGTTCTGGCATGACCTTGAGCAACCATTCCTGCACCAGCGCCACTTCAGGACATTCATTCAGGCCCGGTACTTTCAGGTATTCCTGGCGATAGACCAGGGTCATCGCCGGATCGAGCCCCAACAACGGCACGCCGGTCTGCGCCAGGGCCTGCAACTGCTCAGCGTTACGCAACGCCGCGCGATTGAACGCCGAGAGAAAGCCCTGCACATGCAGCGGTTTGCCATTGGCGCTGAACGGCGCGAGATAGACCTGATAACCCAGGCGTGAAATCAGCTCGACCAGATCCGCCAACAACGGGGCTTCGAAGTAGCGGGTGAAGGCGTCCTGCACGATGACCACGCTGCGTTCGCGTTGCTCTGGGCTCAGCGCCGACAGCGTTGCGACGGTTGCCGGCTGCACCTGCCAACGGCGCATCGCCGCGTAGAAATCGAAACGGCTGAGCAACGGCACATCGACCATGCCACCGATCCGCGCCAGTGCGCCACGCACCCAGCCAGCGCCCATCACACCGTTGTACAGCGTCGGAATCCGCGCCATATAGGGAATGGTGTATTCCAGCGAGGCAATCAGATAGTCCCGTGCCGGACGCAGATAACGACTGTGATACAGCTCGAGAAAACGCGAGCGAAACTCCGGCACGTTGACCTTGACCGGGCACTGCCCCGCGCAGGATTTACAGGCCAGGCAACCGACCATGGCGTCATACACTTCATGAGAGAAGTCTGCCGACGGATCGCGGCTGTTGCGCCAGCGCTGCCACAGCGTGGGGAAAAACGCCGGTTTGCGAATCGCATCCGAGAGCACATCGACACCTGCCTCGCCCTGCAACCGCAGCCATTCGCGAATCAATGACGCGCGGCCCTTGGGCGACTGCGCGCGTTCGCGGGTGGCTTTCCACGACGGGCACATGGCGTCATCAGGATCGAAGTTGTAGCAGGCGCCGTTGCCATTGCAGTGCATGGCCGCGCCGTAGCTTTGCCAGACTTTCTCGTCGATCTGTCGATCCAGCTCGCCGCGCAGGGTCACTTCGTCGATCTTCAGCAGTGCTGCGCCGCTGTTGGCCGGCGTGGCGATTTTGCCGGGGTTGAACTGGTTGAACGGGTCGAACGCGGCTTTCAAGGCTTGCAGCGCCGGGTACAACTCGCCGAAGAATGCCGGCGCGTACTCCGAACGCAGGCCCTTTCCATGCTCGCCCCAGAGCAGGCCGCCGTAGCGCTGGGTCAACGCGGCGACGCCATCGGACACCGGGCGTACCAGCGCCGCTTGCTGCGGGTCTTTCATGTCGAGAATCGGCCGCACGTGCAGTACGCCGGCGTCGACATGGCCGAACATACCGTACTGCAAACCGTGGCTGTCGAGCAGCTCGCGCAGCTCGGCGATGTATTCGGCCAAATGCTGCGGCGGCACTGCGGTGTCTTCGACGAAAGGCTGCGGGCGGGCTTCGCCGGCGACGTTGCCGAGCAGGCCCACCGCCCGTTTGCGCATGCCGTAAACCTTGTTCACCGCTGCCTGACCGACCGCCAGCGTATGCCCGAGGCGCTCCACCGTGCGGTCGCTTTGCAGATGTTCGAGGAACGCTTCGACGCGGCGCTGCAGGTCTTCGGGATCGTCACCGCAGAACTCGACCAGGTTGATGCCCAGAGTCGGCCGCTCAGCATTTTCAGGAAAATATTCGGCAACGCCGTGCCAGACGATGTCCTGCATCGCCAGCAGCAAAACCTTGGAATCGACGGTTTCGATCGACAACGGCTTGAGCGCCATCAACGCCCGTGCATCGCGCAAGGCATCCATGAACCCGGCGTAGCGGATATTCACCAGCATCGTGTGCTTGGGAATCGGCAGCACGTTGAGCCGCGCTTCGACGACGAAGCCCAGCGAGCCCTCCGCGCCACACAGCACGCTGTTGAGGTTGAAGCGCTGATCGGCCTCACGCAGGTGCGCTAGGTCATAACCGGTCAGGCAGCGGTTGAGATCCGGAAAGCGTGCCTTGATCAGCTCGCCCTGTTCATCAATGATCTGCCGCGCACAACGATAGACTTCGCCGACCCGATCGTCGCGGGCGCACTGCGTTTCAAGCTCGTCCTCCGTCAGCGGCAGACCGTGCAGACGCTCGCCGCCGCGCAGGATCATCTCCAGTTCCAGCACATGGTCGCGGGTCTTGCCGTAGGTGCAACTGCCTTGGCCACTGGCGTCGGTATTGATCATGCCGCCGACCGTGGCGCGGTTCGAGGTCGACAGTTCCGGAGCAAAAAACAGCCCGGCGGATTTCAGCGCGGCGTTGAGCTGATCCTTGACCACCCCGGCCTGCACCCGCACCCAGCGCTGTTCAACGTTGATTTCCAGAATGCGATTCATGTGCCGGGACAGGTCGACGACGATGCCGTCCGTCAGCGATTGGCCGTTGGTGCCGGTGCCACCGCCACGCGGGGTGATCACCACTTTCTCGTACGCCGGTTCGGCAATCAGCCGCGCCACACGTGCAACGTCTTCGGCGTCCAGCGGAAACACAGCGGCTTGCGGCAGGCGTTGGTAGATCGAGTTGTCGGTCGCGAGCACCACGCGACTGGCGTAATCAGCGCTGATTTCCCCGCGAAAGCCGCTGTCTTTCAGGGCGGCGAGGAATTGTTGGTAATCGCCGGTCAGGGCTTTGGCAGGCGACAGCTGGGCAATCATCGGTCGGGTCATCTCGGTCAAATCGGGCTGTGTGGCGGTGAACAGTTGTGCGCAAGGAATGATTGCGTCAGGCTCCGCCATCTGATTGCGCCCATGTTCATTGCTGGCCAGCCATGGAACAAGCGTAATTTCGACCCGCTATCGATGAGTTTTACGAATGAATCCGCGCACCCTCACACCGTCCATGTCGCTGCTGCTGGCTTTCGAGGCCGCCGCTCGCCACGAGAGCTACACCCGCGCCGCACATGAGCTGTCACTGACGCAGAGCGCGGTCAGCCGCCAGGTGCAGATTCTCGAGAAGATGCTCGGCATGCGCCTGTTCAGCCGCGAAGGCCGGCAGGTGGTTCTGACGGATGTCGGGCGCATGTATCAGCGCGAGCTCAGCGAAGCCCTCGGACAGATTCGCAGCGCAACCTTGCAGGCAATGGCGTTTGGTTCGGGCATCCATAGCCTGCGCCTGGCGACGCTGCCGACCTTCGGCTCGAAATGGCTGCTGCCACGGTTGAAGGATTTCTACACGGCGCACCCGGGCATGACCGTGCACCTGCACTCGCGGATCGAAACCATCGACTTCGATACCAGCGAAATCGACGCCGCCATCTGCGTCGGCGGCGGAGAATGGCCAGGCCTGACCGCCCTGCCCCTGCACACCGAAGAACTGGTGGCCATTGCCAGCGCGCAGTTGTCGGCAACGGAACGCGAGGAGGCCGAACGGCACATTGCCGGGCAGTTGCTGCTCAACGTCAGCAGCAATGCCCAGGCATGGGCGGAATGGTTCAGCCATCACCAACTTGCGCATCGCAGCATGCGGATCGGACCGAGCTTTGAAATGACCTCGCACTTGATCCAGGCGGTACGCGCCAATATCGGTGTTGGCCTGGTGCCGCGAATTCTGGTCGAAGACGAATTGCTCAAGGGCGAATTGCTGCAACTGGGCGAGCCGATTACCAGCCGACGCAGCTATTACCTCGTGTATCCGCCGCGTAATGAGAATCTGCCTTCGTTGAAGGCGTTCAGGGATTGGCTGATTGATACCCTCTGAAGGATCGAGTCGCGGCCATTCGCGAGCAGGCTCGCTCCCACAGGGAAACGTATGTCAAGTGTGGGAGCGAGCCTGCTCGCGAAGAAGCCAGTCGCAACGAACTTAAAACCTCGGCTTGACCGCCCGCCAATCTGCCTTGTACCGCTGCATCTGCCGCACATCATCCCTCTGGCGAATCCCGCACGTCAGGTACTGGTCATGCAGCTTGGCCAGTTGCTCATGGTCCAGTTCCAGCCCCAACCCCGGCGCACGGCTGATCTTCACACAGCCATCGACAATCGGCAGCTTGCCGCCCTTGATCACTTCCTCGTCCGGCTCCTGCCACGGGTAGTGGGTGTCGCAGGCGTAATCCAGATTCGGCACCGCCGCCGCAACGTGCGCCATGGCCATCAGGCTGATGCCCAGGTGCGAGTTGGAATGCATCGACACGCCGAGGCCAAACACATCGCACATTTTCGCCAGCGTCTGCGTATCCCGCAGGCCACCCCAATAATGGTGGTCGGCGAGGACGATTTGCACGCTGTTCTGCGCAACGCTGCGGCGGAACTCGTCGAAATCGGTGACGACCATATTGGTCGCCAAGGGCAGACCGGTGCGCTTGTGCAGTTCGGCCATGCCATCAAGGCCCGGGGTCGGGTCTTCGTAATACTGCAGATCATCGCCGAGCAGTTCGGCCATGCGAATCGCCGTCTCCAGCGACCAGTTGCCGTTCGGATCGATGCGAAGCGGAAATCCCGGAAAGGCTTTCTTCAGTGCCTTGATGCATGCCACCTCATGCTCCGGCGGCAAGGTGCCGGCCTTGAGCTTGATGCTCTTGAAACCGTACGCCTCGATCATCCGCGCTGCCTGCGCGACGATCTGTTGCTCGCTCAGCGCCTCGCCCCAGTTGTCCGGCTTGTAGGGGGACTCGATATGTTCGGCGTATTTGAAAAACAGGTAGGCGCTGAACGGCACTTCATCGCGGATCGCTCCGCCGAGCAGGTCCACCAGCGGCACGTTCAGGTAGTGCGCCTGCAAATCGAGAAACGCCACTTCGAATGCCGAGTAGGCATTGCTCACCGCTTTGCTGGCGTGGGAACCGGGGGCCAGTTCGGCACCAGCGACGCCGGCGGGTTTATTCGCCGCCACGGTGGCCTGCACGATCGCGCGCAATTGATTGAGGTTGAACGGATCGAGGCCGATCAACTGGCTCTGCAATTGTTGCTGGATCGCCAGCGCCGGGGCATCGCCGTAGCTTTCGCCGAGGCCGATGTAGCCGTTGTCACTTTCAATCTCGATGATCGAACGCAGAGCAAAGGGTTCGTGGATGCCGCTGGCGTTTAGCAGTGGCGGATCGCGAAAGGCAATCGGGGTGACGCTGACACGGGTGATTTTCAAGATAACGCTCCTGACAGATCAACAATCGATTCAGTGGCTCGCAGCCGGACGAGCCGGCGCCACAACGGCGGCTTCGTCACTTGGCTTTGCCGGGGTTTTATCTTTGGCGCCAGGCGCCGTGCGGGCGAAGAAGATCACCACGGCAGCGATCAGCGATGTCGCCGCCAGGCCATACAGGCCGCCCTCGATGGAGCCGGTGGTTTGTTCAAGGATGCCGAACGCGGTCGGCGCGACGAAGCCGCCAAGGTTGCCGATGGAGTTGATCAGCGCGATCACCGCCGCAGCAATGCGCGCATCCAGATAGCTCTGCGGAATCGGCCAGAACAGCGCCGACGCCGCTTTGAAACCGATGGCGGCGAAGCAGATCGCGACAAAGGCAAACACCGGCCCGCCGGTGGTCGACATGAACATACCGATGGCGGCGATCACCAGGGTCAGCGCGACCCAGGCCTGCTGGAATTTCCACTTGCCGGCCAGCGCCGCGAAGCCGTACATGGCGACAATCGAAATGATCCACGGAATGGAGTTGAGCAGCCCGACCTGGAAATCACCGAGGTTGCCCATCTTCTTGATCATGCTCGGTAGCCAGAAGGTTGCGCCGTAGATGGTCAGGGCAATGGAAAAGTAGATGAAGCAGAACAGCGCGATCTGCCGGTCGGCCAACAGCTTGAACATCGACGGCTTGGCGACTTGTACCGCTTCGCGAGCGCGCTGCTCCTCGGCAATCGCCGCGACCAGCGCTTCACGCTCCTCCTCGCTCAGCCACTTGGCTTGCCGCGGATGCGATTGCAGCCAGAACCAAACGAATGCGCACAACACCACCGAGGCTGCGCCTTCGATCAGAAACATCCACTGCCAGCCGTGCATGCCAAACCCGCTGATATGCAACAGCGCACCGGACACCGGGCCGGAAATGACCGAGGCAATCGCTGAGCCGCTAAGGAACACCGCCATGGTTTTGCCGCGCTCGGACGCTGGCAGCCATTGGGTGAAGTAGTAAATGATCCCCGGGAAGAACCCGGCCTCAGCCGCGCCAAGAATAAAGCGCAGTACGTAGAAACTGGTTTCGCCCTGAACAAAGGCCATGGCCATGGCCGCAGCGCCCCAGGTAAACATGATCCGCGTCAGCCAGACCCGCGCGCCGTAGCACTGCAACAGCATGTTCGACGGCACTTCGAACAGTGCGTAACCGATGAAAAACAATCCGGCGCCAAGTCCATAAGCTGCTGCGCCAATACCCAGATCGGTCTCCAGATGACTGCGCACGAAACCGATATTGACCCGGTCGATGTAGTTGACGATGAACATCACCACGAACAGCGGCAGCACATGGCGTTTGACCTTGGCGGCGGCGCGGGCGAGCACCGTGATGTCCGGCGGACTCTGGAGGGTTTTCAAGGGGCGACTCCCGATCTTGTTTTTTTAGGGATGACTTGAAGCAATGAGCCGATCATGGACGTCGTGCATTGATCCCGTCTAATCTAAACAGGCATTCGATTGATACCTGGATTAGATCAATGTTCGAACTCACCCAACTGCGCTGCTTTACCACGGTCGCCACCGAACTCAACTTCCGCCGCGCCGCCGAGCGTCTGAACATGACGCAGCCGCCGCTGAGTCGGCAGATCCAGTTGCTGGAGCATCACCTTGGCGTCGAGCTGTTCACCCGCAGCACACGCAGCGTTGCGCTGACGGCGGCAGGCCGGGCATTTTTCGTTGAAGCGCAGAATCTGCTGGAGCGCGCCCAGCAAGCAGCGATCACCGCACGCCGGTTTGCCGAGGGCGATATTGGTTCGGTAAACATCGCGTTTGTCGGCAGCGCGGTGTATGAGTTTTTGCCCAAGGTGATCGCCGAAGCGCGACTTAAACAGCCCCAGGTGAAAATCGATCTGGCAGAGATGAACACCTATCAACAGCACGAGGCGTTGCGAGCTCGCCGTATCGACCTGGGCATCGCACGGGCGCCATTGCAGGAACCGGGCTATGCCACCGAATGCCTGGTGCGCGAACCATTTGTGCTGGCAGTGCCCAGCGGGCACAAGTTGGCAAACGCGACTGAAGTGTCTGTCGCCGATCTGGATAAACAACCGTTCCTGATGTACTCCCATGAAGCCTATCCGCCGTTCAACGAACTGTTGACCGGCACGCTACGCTCAGCGCGGGTGGCGCCGGATTACGTGCAGTGGCTGGGCTCGTCGCTGACGATTCTGGCGCTGGTCAACGCTGGCATGGGTCTGGCGCTGGTACCGCGTTGCGCTACCAGCGTGGTGTTCAGGAATGTGGTGTTTCGCGAGATCGATCTGGGCGAAGGGGTGCAAAGCGAACTGCATCTGATCTGGCGGGAGAACAATGACAACCCGGCGTTCGCGATGTTGCTGGAGGCGATTCGCCGGGCGGTGGTGCAGGGTTGGGGCTGAAGAAGTTTATCGTCTAGACCGTGGTTTCAGAGGCGGCGGCGCACTGGGTCCCTTGATCAAGGGCACGTCGAGCATTTTTCCGTCCGGCCCGACAAAGAGTCGCTCTAAATGCTTTGGCATGGGTTGTGGTGCTCTGGCAGTTGGCATGTTGATCCCTCTGATACTGGGCTGAACTCGACCCATTTGACTTTCGCGGAATCTATCAACAAAAACTCCGCGCCAATAGATGCAGGTTGGCCATCATCCGTGAGCCAACGCGGATATTTCATGACAAACTGACCATTTGATGATTCCCGTGGCCACTCGACCGGCCAGCCAAATACGCGCCTTTCGTCGCTTAAATGCAGGGTTATAAAGCGCTCATGTTGGGCAAAGGCGCAGAACCATTCACTGGGGAAAGAAGATTGTTTCGTGACGTTTCGCTTACGTAACCAGCCGTGCAATTTGTCACTCGTTGCCAGGTAACAGGCAAACAATCCCAGCATCAGCGAAAACATAAATGCCCAGAGCGTTTGCGCCCGATCATCCCAGTTTCCTAATGAAAAACCCTTCGAGCCAATCCACAAACAGAGGTTGCCCACCGCCAACACCGCGCCCTGAATCACAAATGTGAATATCAGCGCCTGCACGATCTGGCCGAACGTATCCGGTCGCTTGAATGCCGTAAGTGAATAGAAGATCCAGGTCGATAGAAAACCTGGGATTAGATACTGCAACAGCGGAATGATGTCCTTGACCAGATCATCCATGATCCGAGGCTCCTTTCAGTCATGCCGAACCCGTCACGGGCCGACATTCAAAGCCTAGTCAAGGATTCGGCAGCGCCTCGCGGGCAACTGTCACAGCTCATTGCGAGCGTTTGGCTGGAGTCTCCATCCGATGAAAAAAGGCAGACATCGAACTTCGGTGTCTGCCTTTTTTGAGATCCGGGCGCCCGGTTACAGGCAATCACGCACCGATTGGCGCAGCGATCCGGACTTGGCCCACGGCGGCCCCTGGTAGAGGGACACCTTGCTGCCGTCCTTGTATTTGACGATATCGAGAATCTCATCCGCCGTGATAATGCTCGGCGCGGTAATCCGGTAGCCGTTGGAAATCGACGTCTGCGAGGTCCTGGCAACATCCTTCTGCCACAACGGTAACAAACACGCAGCATATTCCTTGGGTGGCTTGTCACTGGTCTTGCTGAGGTTTGGCTCGCCCGGCACCAGCGACGCCGGTAACGAGCACCCCGTCAACAGAGCAAGTGCCAGACTGCCGATCCATACGCGCATGTTGTTTACCTGTGCGGAAAAAAGCTGAATGTACCGTTTAACTGCTTGCACATCCATCGTGGCAACCCGCCGTTACCGGCGTTTGGACAATTTTTCACATCGGTTCAGCCGGGCGTCAGATGACTTGGCCGCATCCGGGAAAATGCGACTACTCTTTTCTACCGAGAACGTTCAGGAGGTGATCATGCGGCTCAATGAATACGAACACGAACTTCAACGGGATTTGCAAAGCGTGGCGTCAGACCTGAGGTGGTCGGCGGTCGACCTCAAACGCATTGCCGAACAATTGCGCAAATCAGGTAACGAAGCAGACGCCCAGACCGTGCTGCGCTCCTGCGAAATCCTGCAAAGCGACGAAGAGAGATTGCAGATCTATGCCAAGGAGGTAAAAGCCCGGACCATCAGCCGAATCAAGGTGCACTGACAAGCGTTCCAAAGCCACAAATAAGAAGCCCCGGTCGAAACCGGGGCTCTTTCGTTATAACGCATCAACTGACGTTCTGGCTTTGCACCCGTTTGGGGCGTTGCTTGTAACCAGGAAGCGCCGCCGCATAGGCCATCGCTTCCTCCCTGCTGGTGAATGACGCCAACCGGTCGCCCTGGGTGCAGACCCGCCACGGGCCGCTGTTCACACTGAGCACATCGTAACCATTCATGTGCAGCTTGTTCAGCATTGGAATGCTCATAAGCACCTCCCTTTTGCCAACGGTGTTTTCGGTGTACGGGCTTACCTTACACCCGCTCCCCGCTGCGGTGTGAACCGGATTCACCCTGGCACCTGTCAATTCACTGGCACTTTTTGCTATGTAAATGGCTCCGAATCAAGAAGGAACCTTTAAAACCGCCTGCGGCTCGAATATTGCAGTTTGATTACCGATTTATGACAAGCATCGACAGGGCAATCATGAAAGTACGCGCCACCGTCATTTGCGAACAGGATCGCCATATCCTCCTGGTCCGCAAACCCCGCCATCACTGGTCATTGCCCGGCGGCAAGGTCGAACCCGGGGAAACCCGTGCGGCGGCAGCCGTGCGCGAGTTGCAGGAGGAAACCGGGCTCAATGCTGATGAAGTCCTGTACTTGATGGATCTGCAGGCAGGCAGTACGCGACATCATGTTTATGAGGCTTCGGTGATCAATATCGACGATGTGCGCCCTCAGAACGAAATCGTCGATTGCATCTGGCATCCACTTGATGCCGTGCACAATCTTGAAACCAATGACGCGACACGGCGCATCGTGCAGGCCTTTCAACGGCGTTTATAACGATCAGCCGGCGAACGCCCGGCGACCGGCGCTGATTTCCGTGCGCAACTCACCGATGAAATTGGAAATATCGCGAATCGTCACCAGATGTTCGGGAGAAACGCCGTCAAGCAACAACTCGACACGCCCACTGCCCGGCTCATACACCTTGATCCGCAACAGACCTTGTCCGGTCGGTGTGCAATCACACTTGAACGTGGGGAAGCCTGACTCGACGATCCGGCAAATATCGGCAATGGCAAGCATGGACGGGCGCCTCGCAGGCGGAGAATCGATCCATCGAGCATAGACCTACGGTCTGTTAATTGCCCGCTCGGGAATGCCAAGCCGATCACAACTCACTCACGCCATTCAATGCGCGTCGTGATCCCAGACCCAGTTCCACATACCGGGCAGATTCACCGGCTCAGCGCTTTGCTGAACCGTACGCGCCAACGCGGCTTTTTGCAGTGCGGCCTGATCGTCGTAGAACGGCTCGTCCGCCAGTCTGACCCCGCTCGCCGCCGCGCTATCGAGCAGAATCTGCAGATATTCGCGAGTGTGGCGCGCGGTGTAGCGATTGAGATCATGGAACGTCACCACGACCGGAATCACGCCATCCACGGTCGGCAATTGACCCACCGCGATGCGCTCGCGCACTTCCGATAACTGCCGCAGCATGTTCGCCCGACGCCGAGGGCTGGCGTTGAAGCCCCAGATCTTGCCGTCGTTGGCACTCAGGTCCGTGAGCAAGACGTGCAAGCCGTGTTTTTGATAGGCCGCAAATGTGCGCTTGTCGTAGTTCCAGAACGGTGGGCGCAACAGCTTGGGCGGCGCTCCGGTGATGGCGGCAATGTCAGCGCTGCCATCGGTCAGCGATTGCTCCAGCTCTTGCGGATCGAGCGAGCGATGGTTGGTGTGCCAGTGGGTTGCGGTGTGAAAGGCGAGAATATGCCCCTCGGCGTGTTCACGACGCATCAGGCTGCGACCGATCTCGCTGTTGCCTGCTCTCGGTGCTCGGGTCTGCACGAAAAACACGGCTTTGATGTTTGCCTGCAGCGGATTGCTTTTGAGGCTGTCGAGCACCGTCGCCGTGGGATTCCACCATCCTGAAGCGCTGGGGCCATCGTCAAACGTCAGCAGAAAACGTACGGGGGCCTGAGCCTTCAGGCGCGTTTCGGTTTGCGTGGTCATTTCAATCGGCGCGGCGATGCAACCGGCCAGACCGAGCGCGATGAGCGCAACACAAAGAAGTTTGCATCCGGATGTCATGTCTTGCCCCGAGGCCGCGGCCGTGGTGTTGTCGAATGGCAAACCTCCCTCGCCTTTGTCCATCCCTGCGCGGCTATCCGCGAGCGCAGGTTGGATAAGGTACACAGGGTTTGGTTCCGGTGCTGGTTTCAGTGCGTCATCGGCCAGGCACATCGGCATGTCCGACTAGACTCAAATTTCCTCAAGGAGATTTCAGCCATGTGCGGAAGACTCACGCAGTACCGTGGGATTCACGATTTCGTCGCGGTGCTCAGCATCCCCGATGCGTTGATCAATCACGTTGGCGATGCGCCGCTCAATCGCTACAACGCAGCGCCCACCACTGCGCTGGCGGTTCTGCACCAGCACGAACAGGCCATTCATGCCGACAATCTGCGCTGGGGCTGGCGGCCGCATTGGGCCAAGGATCGTGCCGCGCCCATCAACGCACGGGTGGAAAAAGTCGCCCACGGCGCGTTCTTCCGGGCGATCTGGCGGCAGCGGCTGATTGTGCCGGTCGACAACTGGTTTGAGTGGGTTGATACCGGGGAAAAATCCCGCCAGCCCTGGTTGATTCGTCGGGCGGATCAGGCTCCGGTTTTCTGTGCTGGTATCGGCCAGTTTCCGGCACCGGGGGTTGCGCCGAGGGAGGACGACGGGTTCGTCATCATCACCGCTGACAGCCTGGGCGGCCTCCTCGATATTCACGATCGCCGCCCGGTGGTCTTCGATTCGACGCGGGCTCGGGAATGGCTTGATCCGGCTACGCCACTGGAGCGCGCCGAGCAGATGCTGCTGTTTGAAGGCGAGCCCAGTGATGCCTTCGAATGGTACAAAGTCGGCAAAGCGGTCGGTAATACGCGTAATCAAGGTGAGCAATTGATAGAACGAGTCGACTAAATAATTACTTCACTGCTGCGTTAATCAAGCGAGCCCGTCACTGAATCCCGCGCGTTACAATAAGTGTTTCAACCGCGATACAACCCCCATAAAACAGCCGTTTGAGCGAATCAACCGCCTGTCAGACATTTCGACAGTCATACATACATTTCCCCGCGCTGCGGATAGCATGCGCGCCGCCTTTCCGATTGGTATACCAGTTGACCAAAGAGTCAAAGAAATCAGGAATCCATCAACAACTTTCAAGCCTTGCAGAGAAATAAGTGAGCGACGATTTTGCAATCAAACAGGTCAGCGGCCTGAAGTGTGTCCATCTGTCCAAGACAGAACGCCTGGAACTCGACTGTTTTATCGGCCATTACATCAAGACCCGAAACCTGCACAGCGTGCCCGATATCGAACGCACCCTGCGCAGCACCCTCGAGGGTTATCCCGGCCATCCGCCGGTGATGGTCAATGAGCTCAATGCGTGGATCGATCGAACGTTGGGGTATCGAGCGACCTACCCGGATTTCACGCAGCTGGAAGACTTCTGAAACGCGAAGAGCCCCGCTGCTGCGGGGCTCTTCGTATGCGCTGTTCAAGGTTTCAGAGGACGCTCCTGATCGCGGTCCGATAGCTCGCGGCTGTCATCATGCTTCCAGGTTTTTTCCTGCCTCTTCTGCTGCTCGATTTCTTCTTCCGTTGGCTCATCATCTTCCGCGCGCGTTTGCTCAGTTGCCATGTGCACCTCACCTCAGAACAGTTGATGATCGTTAAAGGGTAGAACACTTTTGCGCGCCCAGATTCACCAACGCATTTTGTCCCGCGCGGCGTACCATAGCGCCATCTCCCCTTACGTCAGGAAGACGCCATGCTGTACCGAATCGCCGCCGACGGGCTGGTGCTGTTTCACTTGTGTTTCATCTTGTTCGTACTGTTCGGCGGGCTGCTGGTGCTGCGCTGGCCACGGTTGATGTGGCTGCACCTGCCGGCGGCTGCCTGGGGCGTAGCGGTCGAGGTGTTGCACCTGACCTGTCCGTTGACCTACTGGGAAAATCTCATGCGCCACGCGGCCGGGCAGACCGAATACGCCGGCGGTTTCATTGAGCATTACATCTGGCCGATCATCTACCCGGCCGGTCTGACGCCGCAGATTCAACTGGCACTTGGCAGCGTGGTGCTGGCGGTCAACCTGTTGGTGTACGCACGACTGCTGCGCTCGTGGAAACTGCGCCGGGCCCGGCGCATTCCGTTTTAACGCGAGGCCGGTTTCAACGTTTCCAGCCACTGCGGATCGAAGCGTGGCTGGTCAGGATCAAGGCCCAGCGCCTGCATCCGCGCCTTGTGCTGTGCGACTTCGTCACGCAGTTGTCCATGATCGCTGGAGTTGCCGTCCAGCTCATGCATCTGCAGCAATCCCAAGTGGTAGAAACGCAACACCTTCATCGCCGTCGGATCGTTGTTCTGCGCCGCCGCTGTTACCTGATGCATCACATTGGTGATGCTCATCAGATTGCGCTTGAGGCGCCAGCTGTACACCGCCGGGGCCATCCAGGTCTGATGCCAGAAACGTCCGCGCAACAGCGCCGCCGTCAGCAGAAACGCCACAAATACCCCGCCCACGTTGAATCGCAGATTATCCCCATCGGGCTCGCCAAATACCGCCACCGCGACAGACGAAAACAGCATGGCCAGCAGCAGAAACAGCACGGCGATGATGATCGTGCTGCGGCGGGTCTGCTGACGAAAGGTAGCGGGGTCCATCGGCTGAATCTCGAACATCGAAAATGACTTCCTTGAGTGACAAAACGCGCAACGGAAAAAACTCGCCGGCGCATTATCGCATCGCACCGGGTTTTAGCTATGCTGGGGCTCCTTTTCATCTTTTCAAAGTCCAACGGGACATGGCGGTATAGCGCAGATCGTGCCATCTTCATTCATGGATACACACTATTCGGATGCCATCCGCTGCGTTGTGGATGACATCGTTTTAAGGATCACTGCATGACCCAACGACACGTAATCAATGCCTCGGTCAGCCCGAAAGGCAGTCTGGAAACCCTTTCTCAACGTGAAGTCCAGCAACTGAGCGAAGCCGGATCCGGCAGCACTTATACCCTCTTCCGCCAGTGCGCCCTGGCCATCCTCAACACCGGCGCGCATGTCGACAATGCCAAGACCATCCTCGAAGCCTACAAGGACTTCGAAATCCGTATTCACCAACAGGATCGCGGCGTACGCCTAGAGCTGCTGAACGCTCCGGCCGACGCGTTCGTCGACGGCGAGATGATCGCCAGCACCCGCGAAATGCTCTTCAGCGCCCTGCGCGACATCGTCTACACCGAGAACGAACTCGACAGCCAGCGCATCGACCTGAGCAATTCCCAAGGCATCAGCGACTACGTGTTCCACCTGCTGCGCAACGCGCGCACCCTGCGCCCGGGCGTCGAGCCGAAGATCGTGGTGTGCTGGGGCGGCCACTCGATCAATACCGAAGAATACAAATACACCAAGAAAGTCGGCCACGAACTGGGCCTGCGCAGCCTCGACATCTGCACTGGTTGCGGCCCTGGCGTGATGAAAGGCCCGATGAAGGGCGCGACCATTGCCCATGCCAAACAACGCATTCACGGCGGTCGCTACCTCGGCCTGACCGAGCCAGGCATCATCGCCGCCGAAGCGCCGAACCCGATCGTCAATGAGCTGGTGATCCTGCCGGACATCGA
Organism: Pseudomonas sp. LW8; assembly: GCF_041956865.1. Classification (NCBI taxonomy): domain Bacteria; kingdom Pseudomonadati; phylum Pseudomonadota; class Gammaproteobacteria; order Pseudomonadales; family Pseudomonadaceae; genus Pseudomonas; species Pseudomonas sp. LW8. The sequence goes on from NZ_CP168138.1 coordinate 3,306,399, forward strand.
AAAACGTCTGGAAGCCTTCGTCCGTGTTGGCCACGGCATCATCATTTTCCCGGGCGGCGCCGGTACGGCCGAAGAGTTCCTGTACCTGCTCGGCATCCTGATGCACCCGGACAATGAAGGTCTGCCGTTCCCGGTGATCCTCACCGGGCCGAAGCATGCCGCGCCGTATCTGGAACAGCTGGATGCGTTTGTCATCGCGACCCTCGGCGAAGAAGCCAAACAGCATTACGAGATCATCATCGATGATCCGGCCGAAGTAGCGCGGCAGATGACTCAAGGCTTGAAAGCGGTGAAGCAGTTCCGCCGCGAGCGTAACGATGCGTTTCATTTCAACTGGCTGTTGAAGATCGATGAGGGCTTCCAGCGTCCGTTCGATCCGACCCACGAAAACATGGCCAACCTGAAACTGCACCGCGACCAGCCACCGCATGAACTGGCGGCCAATCTGCGTCGGGCGTTTTCCGGGATCGTCGCCGGTAACGTCAAGGACAAGGGCATTCGTCTGATCGAAGAGCACGGGCCGTATCAGATCCGTGGCGATGCGGCGATCATGCAGCCGCTTGATGCACTGCTCAAAGCCTTCGTCGCCCAGCACCGGATGAAACTTCCGGGTGGCGCGGCGTATGTGCCTTGCTACCGGGTAGTCGCATAATCTCAAGCCGTCACAAAAGCCCAATGTGGGAGCTGGCTTGCCAGCGATAGCGGTCTTTCATTCAACAGAGACGTTGAATCAGATGACGCTTTCGCGAGCAAGCTCGCTCCCACAGGATTTATGGTGTGCCGCAAATTGTAGTAACAACCTGAATCCCATTGTGGGAGCGAGCCTGCTCGCGAAGAGGCCCAAGAAAAACACATCAGTCTCTCAGGCTATCCACCAACCGCCGAGCCAACGCTTTAGCCTGCGCAGCGACGTCCGTCACTGCCGTACTCTCCCACCACATCCCGCGCAACGGCGGGCCCATGGCAAACAGCTGACTACTCACCCGCCCTTCGGCACCCACCACTGCGCCGTCCTTTGCCGAGATCCCCAGCGCCAACGGCCCCGGCCGCACCAGCCCCCGCGCCAGCAACTGCTGTGGCAACGGTCGTGCGACTCGCCGCCACTCGTATTCAATACCGCTGGAGTTGATCAGCGCCGCACCACTTACAGTAGATGTTTCAGCCTCACCCCGAGGACGGATGCGAATGGTCACAGCATCGCCAGCGCCGGGCTCAATGCCCTTGAATGACGCGGCGTGAATGCGCAAGCGTCCTTCCCTGTGCAGCCGTTCGATCAACTCGGCACTCAGTGGCGGCGAACGATGGTGGTGACTCTCCCACCATGGCCGTACATGCCGTACGAATTGTCGACGCTGCACGTCAGTCGCCTGACTCCACAACCGCGCGATATGCGCGCGAACCGTATCCAGCGGCGCCTGCCAGTCGATGCCTTGGGCGATTGCGTCGCGACAATGTCGGCGCAATTCGCGCACCAACTGGCGTGGCGTGCGGATGCTGTGATCTGCTGCGAGAAAATCCACCCAGGCCGGCGGTTGACGGCGCACGTGCGGCAGCAGGCCATGCCGGGAGAATACCTCGATCGGCCCACGGTGCCCGGCCTGCTCCAGCGACACCACGGCATCGACCATGGTCAGACCGGAGCCGATGATCACCACGGTGGACTGCGGGTCGAGTTCGCGCATGGCCGCCACATCCCAGGGATCAAGCGCTGCGGCGTTAAGGCCACTGGATTGCGTCTGCGGCGTGCGAGCGGCGGGAAACATGCCGGTGGCCAGCACCGCCTGCGATCCACGCAAAATCCGGCCATCGCTCAAGGTGAGCTGCATTGAGCCGGAATCGCTTTGCAGGTCGACGGCTTCAGCACAAATATGTTCAACGGTCGAACCTTGCAGCGCGCCCACCGCCCGGGCCTCAGCCAGACGCTGTTGCACATAGACCCCGAACAGGCCGCGCGGCGGAAACAGCTCACTGACCGGCACGTCCTGCTCGGCAGATTCCGGCCAGCCGCCGCCGGCAATATGCGCGGTCAGCCACTGCGTCAGATCATCAGGATTATCCGGATCGACGCTCATCCGCGCCGCGTTGCCGTTCAGCGTATGCCCCAACTCGACTGCGCTGTAAGCCTCACCACGTCCCAGTTCAGCGCGAGGCTCGATGATGAGAATCTTTCGTTGCCCCGGCAACCGGAGCAATTGCACTGCCAGCATCGTGCCGCTAAGGCCGCCGCCGATGATCAGAATGTCCGCAGGCTGCTCCATTCAGATCACCACATTACGCACGAACCGCGCAGCCACATCGCCATCGTTGCGGTAGGCATGCGGTTGATTGCTGGCGAACATGAAAAACTCTCCTTTATTGATGTGCTGCGCCTGATCGCCGAGCATCAGCGTCAGGCAACCCTCAAATACGTAGATCTGCTCGCTCCAGCCATCGGCGTCCGGTTGCGACGGATAAACCTCGCCCGGTTGCAGGCACCACTCCCATTGCTCGACTTCGCGGCTCGCGGTGGCTTTGGACAGTAGCACGGCTCTGCTGCCGGGAATCGTGCCCGCCCAGGCAACCTCATTGATCCGGCTCGGGTCGCGCGCATCGTGCGCTTGGATCAGATCACTGAACGCAACGTCGAGCGCTTCGGCGACGCGATCAAGCGTGGTCAGGCTGACATTCTTTTCGCCTGCCTCGATCGCCACCAGCATCCGTCGGCTCACCCCGGACTTTTCCGCCAGTGCGGTCTGGCTCATATCCGCCGCATGGCGCAGGCGTCGAACGTTCTGGCTGACGTGTTGCAGGACGGAGGCTCGCTGGGTCGAATCTTTGTGCACTATATTGCTCACTCGGTGGGGTTGGGCAGTATACTGCGCAACGTTGGCGGCATTGTGCGGCCTCCCTTTTAATGTGCGCAAGGTCATGATGTCGCCAAACAATTCTGCGTCCCGAATCCGCTTTTCCCGCTTCAGCAAAGCCGAGTGCGTGCTGGTGCTGATCACCATGATCTGGGGCGGCACGTTTCTGATTGTGCAACATGCCATGACGGTCAGTGGCCCGATGTTTTTTGTCGGCCTGCGCTTTGCCGCCGCGGCGGCGATCGTGGCGATGTTCTCCTGGCGTCATCTGCGCGAACTGACCTTGTTCGAAGTGAAGGCCGGGTCGTTCATCGGCGTGGCGATCATGCTCGGTTACGGCCTGCAGACGGTCGGATTGCAAAGTATTCCGAGCAGTCAGTCGGCGTTCATTACCGCGCTATATGTACCGTTTGTGCCGCTGCTGCAATGGCTGGTGCTGGGACGGCGTCCGGGGTTGATGCCAAGTATCGGGATCATGCTGGCGTTTGCCGGACTGATGTTGTTGTCCGGCCCCTCGGGGGCGGCGTTGAATTTCAGTCCCGGAGAAATCGCGACATTGATCAGCGCCGTTGCGATTGCTGCTGAAATCATTTTGATCAGCACTTTCGCCGGGCAGGTTGATGTGCGGCGGGTGACGGTGGTGCAACTGGCGGTGACGGCGGTGTTGTCGTTCTTGCTGGTGGTCCCGACCGGTGAAGTGATTCCGGAATTTTCCTGGTTGTTGCTGGTGACCGCTTTGGGTCTGGGCGCAGCAAGTGCGGCGATTCAGGTGGCGATGAACTGGGCGCAGAAGAGTGTTTCGCCGACTCGGGCGACGTTGATCTATGCCGGTGAACCGGTGTGGGCCGGGATTGTCGGACGGATTGCCGGAGAGCGCTTGCCGGCGATTGCACTGGTGGGCGCCGGGCTGATTGTGGCGGCGGTGATTGTCAGTGAGTTGAAGACCAAGGGAAGGTCCACCGAGGCAGAAGCTGAGCTGGAGCGGGAAACGCAGGCGTGACCCGCAATCTTTTTCTGGCTGCTCGCGAAAGCGCCGCACCATTGTTGCCCCTGAAACAACGCCAAACACAAAATTCCGGACTACTTTGTAGGATTCTGAGACATCCTCGCGTTTGGTGATCAGGGAGCTGGCACGTATGATGCTTCACAAACTTCCGCAGATTAGAAGCCTATGTCCCTGATAGTTCTACTGCTTCTGCCGTTCATCGGCAGCTGTCTGGCAGCGGTGCTGCCGCACAATGCGCGCAATGCCGAATCGCTGCTGGCGGGTCTGGTCGCTTTGATCGGCACCGTTCAGGTCGCGATGCTGTACCCGCAAATCGCCCACGGTGGCGTGATCCGCGAAGAATTCATGTGGTTGCCCAGCCTCGGGCTGAACTTCATTTTGCGCATGGACGGCTTCGCCTGGCTGTTCTCGATGCTGGTGCTCGGCATCGGCACACTTGTCTCCTTATATGCCCGTTATTACATGTCGCCGGACGATCCGGTGCCGCGTTTTTTCGCGTTTTTTCTCGCGTTCATGGGCGCCATGCTTGGCCTGGTGATCTCCGGCAACCTGATTCAGATCGTGTTCTTCTGGGAGCTGACCAGCCTCTTTTCGTTTCTGCTGATCGGCTACTGGCACCACCGCGCCGATGCGCGGCGCGGGGCTTATATGGCGCTGATGGTCACCGGTGCCGGCGGGTTATGTCTGCTGGCGGGGGTCATGATTCTCGGCCATGTCGTCGGCAGCTATGACCTGGACAAGGTCCTGGCCGCCGGCGATCTGATTCGTGCACATGCCCTCTACCCTGTTCTTTTGCCACTCATCCTGATCGGCGCGCTGAGCAAAAGCGCGCAATTCCCGTTTCACTTCTGGCTGCCCCACGCGATGGCGGCACCGACGCCCGTCTCGGCCTATCTGCACTCGGCGACCATGGTCAAGGCCGGGGTTTTCCTTTTGGCACGTCTGTGGCCGTCGCTGTCCGGCAGTGAGGAATGGTTCTACATCGTCAGCGGAGCGGGCGCCTGTACACTGTTGCTTGGCGCGTACTGCGCGATGTTCCAGAACGATCTCAAAGGTTTGCTGGCCTATTCGACCATCAGCCATCTCGGTCTGATCACTTTGCTCCTGGGCCTCAATAGTTCACTGGCCGCAGTGGCAGCAGTTTTTCACATTCTCAACCACGCGACGTTCAAAGCTTCGCTGTTCATGGCCGCCGGCATCATCGACCACGAAAGCGGCACCCGTGATATCCGCAAGCTCAGCGGTCTGATCAAACTGATTCCCTATACGGCGACGCTGGCCATGGTCGCCAGTGCCTCAATGGCCGGCGTGCCGCTGCTCAACGGTTTCCTGTCGAAAGAAATGTTCTTCGCCGAAACCGTGTTCATCAACGCCACCGCGTGGGTCGAGACCAGTCTGCCAATCGTCGCGACCATCGCCGGCATGTTCAGCGTTGCCTATTCCCTGCGTTTCACCGTCGACGTGTTCTTCGGCCCCACCGCCACTGACCTGCCGCATACGCCGCACGAGCCGCCACGCTGGATGCGCGCCCCGGTCGAGTTGCTGGTCTTCACTTGCCTGCTGGTGGGGATTTTTCCGGCGCAGATCGTCGGGCCATTACTCGCCGCTGCGGCATTGCCGGTGGTCGGTGGTGAGTTGCCGGAATACAGCCTGGCCATTTGGCACGGTTTGAACGCACCGATGATCATGAGCCTGATCGCCATGTCCGGCGGCATCATCCTCTATCTGCTGCTGCGCAAGCAGTTCAGGCTCGGCCATTTCAAGTATCCGCCGCTGGTGGGGCGCTTCAACGGCAAGCGTTTGTTCGAGCGCAGTCTGGTCGTGATGATGCGCATCGCCCGGCGCGTCGAGCGGCGCCTCGGCACCAAGCGTTTGCAGATGCAACTGTTCCTGATGGTTTCGGCCGCCGTGCTCGCCGGTCTGATCCCGATGCTGCACAGCACGCTGACCTGGGGCGACCGGCCGAAAATTCCCGGTTCCATCGTCTTCGTGACCCTGTGGCTGCTGGCGATCACCTGTGCGCTTGGCGCCGCATGGCAGGCCAAATATCACCGTCTCGCTGCACTGACCATGGTCAGCGTCTGTGGCCTGATGACCTGCGTGACCTTCGTCTGGTTCTCCGCGCCTGATCTGGCGCTGACGCAACTGGCGGTCGAAGTGGTGACCACGGTGTTGATCCTGCTTGGTCTGCGCTGGTTGCCACGACGCATCGAAGAGGTCTCACCACTGCCAGGCAGCCTGCGCAAGGCGCGTATCCGTCGTCTGCGCGACTTGCTGCTGTCGATTGCGGTCGGTGCGGGGATGGCGCTGTTGTCCTACGCCATGCTCACCCGGCAGACGCCGAACCATATTTCCTCTTTCTACCTCAGTCGCGCCCTGCCCGAGGGCGGCGGCAGCAACGTCGTCAACGTGATGCTGGTGGACTTCCGTGGCTTCGACACCCTCGGTGAAATCACCGTGCTGGTCGCCGTGGCGCTCACCGTGTTCGCCCTGCTGCGCCGCTTCCGCCCGCCGAAGGAAAGCCTGCAATTGCCGGCGCAGCAACGTCTGCTGGCACCGGACGTGGTCACTGATCTGGTCAACCCGCGTTCGGCCAGCGACACCGCGCTCGGCTTCATGATGGTGCCGGCAGTGCTGGTGCGCCTGCTGCTGCCTGTCGCACTGGTGGTGTCGTTCTATCTGTTCATGCGTGGGCACAATCAGCCGGGCGGCGGTTTTGTCGCCGGGCTGGTGATGTCGGTGGCCTTTATCCTGCAATACATGGTTGCCGGCACGCAGTGGGTCGAGGCGCAAATGAGCCTGCGTCCATTGCGCTGGATGGGCACCGGTCTGCTGTTCGCCACCGCCACCGGCCTCGGTGCGATGCTGGTCGGCTATCCGTTCCTCACCACTCACACCTGGCACATCAGCGTGCCGGTGCTGGGCGACATCCATATCGCCAGTGCGCTGTTCTTCGACATTGGCGTGTACGCCGTGGTGGTCGGGTCGACGCTGCTGATTCTCACCGCCCTCGCCCACCAATCGGTGCGCGGCCACAAGACGGCCTCGCTGCCCAAGTCAGTCGCCAGCAAAGGAGCCGTCTGATGGAAGAAGTCATCGCAATCGCCATCGGCATTCTCGCCGCCTCCGGGGTCTGGCTGATCCTGCGCCCGCGTACCTTTCAGGTGGTCATGGGCCTGTGTCTATTGTCGTATGCGGTCAACCTGTTCATTTTCAGCATGGGCAGCCTGTTCATCGGCAAGGAGCCGGTGATCAAGGACGGCGTGACCCAGGACTTGCTGCATTACACCGACCCGCTGCCCCAGGCGCTGGTGCTGACGGCGATCGTCATCAGCTTCGCCATGACCGCACTGTTCCTCGTCGTATTGCTCGCCTCGCGCGGCTTGACCGGCACCGACCATGTCGACGGCCGGGAGCCTAAAGAATGATGGCGATGACTCACCTGATCGCTGCACCGATCCTGCTGCCGCTGCTGACCGCCGCAATCATGCTGATGCTCGGCGAGAAACACCGGCCGCTGAAGGCGAAAATCAACCTGTTCTCCAGCCTCCTCGGCCTGTTCATTTCAGTGATGCTACTGCAATGGACGCAGACCACCGGCGTGCCCGGCTCCATCGGTGTGTACCTGCCGGGCAACTGGCAGGCACCGTTTGGCATCGTTCTGGTGGTTGATCGCCTGTCGGCACTGATGCTGGTGCTGACCGGCGTTATCGGCGTCAGCGCGTTGCTGTTTGCCATGGCCCGCTGGGACGGCGCCGGCTCAAGCTTTCACGCTCTGTTCCAGATCCAGCTGATGGGCCTGTATGGCGCGTTCCTGACGGCGGATCTGTTCAACCTGTTCGTATTCTTCGAAGTGTTGCTCGCGGCATCCTACGGTTTGTTGCTGCACGGCTCGGGCCGGGCGCGGGTGTCGTCGGGGTTGCATTACATTTCGATCAACCTGTTGGCATCGTCACTGTTTTTGATCGGCGCTGCATTGATCTACGGGGTGACCGGCACGCTGAACATGGCTGATCTGGCGATGAAGATTCCGCTGGTGCCGGAAGCCGATCGTGGTTTGCTGCATGCTGGCGCGGGGATTCTTGCGGTAGCGTTTCTGGCCAAGGCTGGGATGTGGCCGCTGAACTTCTGGCTGGTGCCGGCTTATTCATCCGCCAGCGCGCCGGTGGCGGCAATGTTCGCGATCATGACCAAGGTCGGCGTCTACACCCTGCTGCGCTTGTGGACCCTGTTGTTTTCCGGTCAGGCCGGCGCCTCGGCATTCTTCGGCGGCGACTGGCTCATCTACGGCGGCATGGCGACCATGGCTTGCGCAGGGCTGGCGATTATCGCCGCGCAACGCCTGGAGCGCATGGCCAGCCTGAGCATTCTGGTGTCGGCGGGGATCCTGCTCTCGGCGATCGGCTTCGCCCAGCCGAACCTGATCGGCGCTGCGCTGTTCTATCTGGTCAGCTCGACCCTGGCGCTGAGCGCGCTGTTCCTCTTGGCCGAACTGATCGAGCGCTCGCGCTCGGCCAACGAGATTCCCCTCGAGGACGAAAGCGAACTGCTGCCGCGCCCGCAGGAATCGCTGCAACCGCCCAAGGGCATCAACCTCGACGACGAACAGAAAGCCGTGGTCGGTCAGGTCATCCCGTGGACCATGGCCTTTCTCGGTTTGAGCTTCATTGCCTGCGCGCTGTTGATTATCGGCATGCCACCGCTCTCCGGATTTATCGGCAAGCTCAGCCTGATCGGGGCATTGCTCAACCCGTCGGGACTTGGCACTGCGGCGCCGCTGCCTCCCGGCGCATGGGGATTGCTGGCCCTGTTGATCCTGACCGGCCTGGCCTCCCTCATGGCCTTCTCTCGCCTGGGTATCCAGCGCTTCTGGACGCCGGAGGAGCGCCCGTCACCACTGCTGCGCAAACTCGAATGCGCGCCGATTTTTCTGCTGCTCGGGCTGAGCATTGTTCTGACGTTCAAGGCTGAACCGCTGTTGCGCTACACCCAGGCTACGGCCGATGCGCTGAACAATCCGCAGCAATATGTGCTCGCAGTTCTCGGTACACGTGCGGTGCCGAGTCCGCAAGCCAGAGCTGACATGCTCGAGGTGCAGCCATGAATCGACTGTTTCCGGCTCCGTGGTTATCGCTGGCGCTGTGGGTCTTGTGGCTGACCCTGAACCTGTCCGTCAGCCCGGGCAATCTGCTGCTCGGTGCCGCGCTGGGCTTCGCCGCGCCGCTGATGATGCGCAAATTGCGGCCGAAACGTGCGCGCATTCGCAATCCGATGGCCGTGCTGCGCCTGTTTCTCCTGGTCGGTCGTGACGTGATCATGTCCAACCTGATCGTCGCCTGGGGCGTACTCAACGCCGGACGGCGCCCGCCCAGCTCATGCTTTATCAAGGTGCCGCTCGATCTGCGCGATGCTCATGGTCTGGCGGCACTGGCGATGATCTGCACCGTGGTGCCCGGCACCGTATGGTCGGAACTGGCACTGGACCGCAGCGTTCTGTTGCTGCACGTTTGGGATCTGCACGACGAAGCGCAGTTCATCGAGCACTTCAAAAGCACTTACGAGCGACCGTTGATGGAGATTTTCGAATGAGCCCATTGCTGTCGAATGCGATTCTGCTGACGTTGTTTCTGTACTGCGTGGCGATGACGCTGACCCTGGTGCGCTTGTTCAAAGGCCCGTCAGCGCAGGATCGGGTACTGGCGCTGGATTACCTGTATATCGTCGCCATGCTGATGATGCTGACCCTGGGCATTCGCTACGCCAGTGATACCTACTTTGAAGCGGCGCTGCTGATTGCGCTGTTCGGCTTCGTCGGCTCGTTTGCCCTGGCGAAATTCCTGCTGCGTGGCGAGGTGATCGAATGAATGCCGAATTGTCTTTGTGGGTCGAGATTCCGGTGGCGGTCCTGCTGGTGCTCAGCGGCGTGTTTACCCTGCTGGGCGCAACCGGATTGCTGCGCATGAAGGATTACTTCCAGCGTATGCATCCGCCAGCGCTGGCGTCGACAATCGGTGCCTGGTGTGTGGCACTGGCGTCGATCATCTGCTTTTCAGCGCTGAAGTCCGGGCCAGTGGTGCATGCCTGGCTGATTCCGGTTCTGTTGGCCATCACCGTGCCAGTGACCACCCTGCTGCTGGCGCGGGCGGCGTTGTTCCGCAAGCGGATGGCCGGGGATGATGTGCCGGCTGAGGTGAGCAGTCGTCAGACTGAAAGTGGTAACTGATGATCATGTGGCGCCTGTGATGGCGCCATCGCTACACCAGAAATCCGCTCTCCCATGTGTGGGAGCGAGCCTGCTCGCGAAGCGGCCAGTCGGGGCGTCGCCAATTCCGGATCAGCTCAAACCCAAGCCACCGCCAACAACCCCGCCCCCAGCAGCGCACACAACGGCGAATACACCCAGGTATCCAGCCGCGCAAATCGCGAACCTTTCACTTCCTTGAAAAATCCGACCAGATTCGAGTCACCGATCGCTCGGGCGAACATCAGCAACGCAATCGCGCTGATTACCCATTGTAGTGCCTTGTGCTGCACCGCCGGCATGCCCCAGCCGACCCGCATACAAACCAGCGCCGCAATGACCAGCAACGCAGCGGCGACTGCCAGCGTCAGCCAGCCTGAGGGCTTGAAGGCCGGGCGTACCGAGGCCACGAAGCCCGACACCGGCACCTGCGGCACCACCACCGCAGCCGCCCATTGCCCACCCAACGCCCAATACACGTGCATCAGGCCGATTGCCGCGAACACAGTCACCAGCCATTGAGCCAACACAAAGGTCATGGTTGAAATCCTTCAAAGGGATTTGAACAAACCATCCTAGTCGGATTTTTTGCCCCTGCACGACCGGTCGGCGGTGCGCTGCGTTGACCGCGTTATTTCAGATCAGCCGTCACCTTGTCAGCCACATCCTTGGGTAACCAGGCGTGCCACACGTCCGGATGCGCTTTCATGAACGCGACCGCCGCCTCACGAGGTGCGGTGTGCTTGTCACTCATCTCCGCCAATGCCTTGTTCAGTGGCTCGATGGGAAAATCGACCTTGCTGAAGAATTCGGCAATTTGCGGGTTCTGCTTTTGAAACGGCGTAGACACGCCAATCGACAGCTTCGATGCCAGCGAGCGGGTTGGTTTCGGATTGGGATTATCGGCATCTGTCAGCGTCTTCCACGCCTCGGCATCGAACGGCGGCTCTTCCAGCTGCACCAGTTTGAATTTGCCAAGCAGCGGCGTCGGCGACCAGTAATAGAACAACACCGGTTTGCCGCGACGAATCGAAGAGCTGATCTCGGCATCCAGCGCAGCGCCGGAGCCGCTGCGGAAGTTGGTGTAGTCGTCCTGCAAGCCATACGCCGTGAGCTTCTGCTTGTTGACCACTTCCGAAGTCCAGCCGATCGGGCTGTTGAGGAAACGCCCTTTGCCCGGGCTTTCCGGGTCTTTGAACACGTCCTTGTATTTCTTCAGATCAGTGACACTGCGCAGATCCGGCGCCAGCGGCTTGATGCCTTTGGCCGGATCGCCCTTGATCACGTACTCCGGCACCCACCAGCCTTCAGTGGCGCCTTTTACCGTATCGCCCAGGCCGACCACTTTGCCCTCGGCTTCGGCCTTGACCCAGACCGGACTGCGTCCGGCCCACTCCTCGCCAATCACCTGGATGTCATTGTTGGCCAGCGCGGTCTCAAGCGTGATGGTGGTCCCGGGCAAAGTGTCGGTCGGCAGGCCATAGCCTTTCTCGACGATAACCCGCAGCACCTCGGTAATCAGGCTGCCGCTTTCCCAGTTCAGGTCGGCAAAGTGCACCGGCGCCTGTGCCGCCTGCAGCGATTGCGCTGACGTCAGCAAACCAAAGGTGGCCACGCTGGCGGCCAGTAACCGTCGAAATCCGTTCATGCATCGCACCTCGTGCTGTTCACAGCAATGGCAGTTGGCCTGACAGAAACGCAAGCCTCTGAATGACTCAGTCAACTGACTTTAGCCGAGGTTCCTGCTTTTTCCGGGGTCCGCTGCGTGCGAGGTTACGTTTCAGACTTTTCCTGCAGGCTTTGCAGCTCACGTCTGACCATGCTGGCGTATGCCGCCGGTTGCAATGCATAGAGCTGCGACGCTACCCAACTCAGCCAGGCACCTTGCAGTTCGGCCTTGCGGGCGAACAAGCGCTGAGCTTCTTCGCGTGCGCTGTCGAGATTTTGCGCATGGAAATCCGCGCGCTTCACTCGCTGGCCTTGAAGGTCACCAGCTCGCCCTTGCGCCATTTGGCGGCTTTGGCAGTGACGGCTTTGAGGGTTTTGGTCAAACCTTCCTGCAGCTGCTCATTGGCGGCGAACACGGTGACGACGCTATGGCCTTCCTTGAACAGGATCGCGTGACCGTCGGCCGTGCTGACAAAGGCGTAATCGCCCAGGCCGTAGACCGTCAGTTTGATGTCGCGAAAACGAATGTCCATCTTGCCGCCTTCACGGCTGGGCAAAACTGACGCGATGAAATGGTCGCCAACCTTGAGTTTGAGTCCCGGTTTGTCATCGACTACCAATGCACTTTCGGTGTCGATTTCGGCGATGTAAATGCCTTCGGCGTTTTGCTCGGTGATGTAAACAAAACGTGATTGGAATTGCTTGACCAGCTTTGCACGCAAATCACCCAGCACGAACAAAGCATGCATATCGAGGTTACTGACTGCCAAAGAAACATCCCCACATTTGAAAAACCGCGCAGCGAAAAACGCCCACGGCAAAGAAACGGCCAGGCCGATGAAAACTGCAAAAACATTCAAACACCCGAAGCGAGCAAAGCACTCTTGAATCGCGAGGTTCGTAGACTACTGGATTGTCATTAGTGAAACCTGCTCTGAAATCGCCAAAGCTTGAAGGAAAACGCCTCAAGTGCGACTAGAGCAATTCTGACTACGAACTTCAGGGAAATTTCTCACGAAAAAAAGCACTTTTCCGACATATCGCTGGCGAAAAATTGCTTTAGATAAGCCCGGTCGTCAACAGGTACTGGCGATTCTAGAGCAGCGATGCTCATTACGACTACCCGCAACGGCCGTTAAATCCCGGCCGACTGATGAAAAGGACTTCATATGTGCACTTTGACTCATTTTGCCACGTCGGCTGACGCGCGAATCACCCCATCTCTGACGATGAAGGTTGCCGAACTCGACAACCTTCCGACATCTTCTAACAATCATCGAACCCCGCACTTTCAAGTGGTGCCGGCAGGTATTGCGTTCTTTCACATCAAGGAGATATCCACGGGACGTGTCAGAGGTTTCCGCGGCAATCACAACGAAGCCTGCGCCCTCGCCCGCTCGCTTGAATCAAAAATCGAACTCCGCGCCAGCGCCTGCCTCTGATAAGGGAGTGAACGAACAAGCCGTACCGGCACCAACCCAGGAGTAGATGATGGAACTGCCAACCGAGCTTAACCTGACCACCCTTTTCGAACAGCTGGGCCTACCAGCCGATGAAGCGTCGATCAATAATTTTGTCGAAGCCCACCCTTTGAAATCTGATATCAAATTGATCGATGCCGATTTCTGGACGCCCCAACAGGCGCAACTACTAAAAGAGTGGCTGCGTGAGGACGGCGAAGAAGCGATAACTGTCGATGAGCTGAACGTGCGCCTGCATCGCGGTAAATAAGGGCGATCAGTGCAGGCTGTCGCCGGGCTCGATGTTCAGTTGTTCGAGCCAGGCAGCCTTGCACTCCTCCGCTTCATCGCGACTGGCGAAGGCTGTGCCGCGTCGCTCCCCGTTGAGCAAAACCACCCAGCACACACTGCGCCCCATCGCGCGTAAGCCGGCCGGAACGCCGCTGCCGATCATTACTGCCACATCCACCCTGCACTGCATGTGCCCTCCGAAATAATTAGCTACCTAACTAAGTCGTCAGATTAAAGCTTTCCTTCGGGAGGAAACAGCAACCGCCGTGCACAGATTCATTGCGTCAACGGTAACAATCTCAGTGTGGGTTCTCAGGTTTATAGCCCAGCCGCAATCCGCCCCAATGCCGGCCCTTGATCATGATCGGCACCGAAAGATCATGCATCAGCTCACCCGTATCGCGCGTGTAAGTCTGCAGCAAAACTGGTTGTTGATGGCTGCCGCAACGGATGCCCGTGCGGTCAGCGAATTTGCGTTTGGTGCGGTTATTTACCGTGTCGACCTGCACATCACCGGTCAACGGCTGGCTGAATGCCTGGTTATGCGTCGGCACATAACCCTGCTGCGTGCAGGCGATCGCGAAAACCAAACCTTCATGACGCGCTAACAGAGGCTCTTGAATCGCGGGCAAGACCTGATCTGTGTACTGATCAAACCTGGTCTGAAATTTGGCTGGTTCGGTACCCGGAATCGGCTGGTAGCTGCGATCGAACAAATCATCCAGGCTGATCCGCCCCTGCTCGACATCAGCTTCGAAGCGCGGTGCGATCAGGCTCGCACCTTCGCGCGCCAGGTCATAAATGCGCTGGTGATAGTCGTCCAGACCGACTTCGGCCAAGCGTTCGCTGATGGTTTCCGCCTGCCCTTCCATCTGCACCGCCGCCTCGGCGAGGCGGCGGGTCTGCTGATCGCTGATCGCCAGATCGCTACGCATTTGCTCAATCGCGCTGAACAGCGCATCAAGCTGCTCGCGATTGGTTTGCGCGCCACGGGCGATTTCGCTGACCTGGGTTTCCACTCCGGCGGCAAGTCGCGCGATGTTCTCCAGATGCTGACCGGTGTGCTCGACCTGTTCGACGCCGGTATGCAGATCACTCGACAACTCGCGAATCTGCGCCACCACTTGCGCGGTGCGCTGCTGAATGTCTGCAACCATCTCACCGACTTCGCCCGTGGCCGCCGCCGTCCGTGCCGCCAATCCGCGTACTTCATCGGCGACCACGGCGAAACCGCGACCATGTTCGCCCGCCCTGGCCGCTTCAATAGCTGCGTTCAAGGCCAGCAGATTGGTCTGGCTGGCGATCGACTGAATCACCAGCGTCACCCGCTGAATGTCGTCGCTGCGCACACTCAGGGCCTCGATCAGCTCGCGACTGGCGTTGGCGCGTTGACTGAGTTGCTGCATGCGCGAAATCGAGTCGAGCAGTTCGCTGCGCCCCGCCGCGCTGCTGTGATGCGCTTGGCTGGCGGCGTCCAGCGCGTCGCGACTGAGCTGTGAAGTCGCCTGCTCGGTGGCGATCATCACTTCGGCGTTGCTGACGATCTGCGCCGCCGCGTCGAGTTGCGATTCAAGTTTGCTGGCGAGCGCTTTGACCGAAAACGCCACGCCGGCGGCAGACAGTGCGTTGTGACTGGTGGTGTAGGAGAGATCGCGAGTCAGTGCGGACAATGCGCTCGCACTATCGACCGGGACAGCAGCTGGAACGTTGCGCGAACGCAGGCGCGGCAGCCAGACAATCAGCACCGCCAGCGGCATGCCGAGGTAAAGCGACCATTCGGCCAGAGCCATGCCGGCCAGCAACAGCATCAGAGCGATGCTTTGCAGGGTCGGCGCGATCCAGCGATTTTTCGGCAAAAGCACTGGTGCAGGCAGCGCCGCAACCAGAGATCCATCTCTCGTCATCTTGATCACCCCACGTTTGTTCTCATTGTTGTGACTGCATTAAACGCCACTACAACGCCATTATCCATGGTCCGTTAGTCGTGGGGTCTGTGGCAGGTCAAGGGAACGATGGGGAAATATCGCAGACGAGCAAAAACAAAGATCGCAGCCTCGCGCAACTCCGTGTAGAAGCTGCCGAAGGCTGCGATCTTTTGCAGGCGCCCCCTATTCAAGGGGCCGCCATGGAATCAGGCCTGACGCTGGTGCTTGTCGATCTGCTCGTGACGCTCTTGAGCTTCGATGCAGTACTTGGTGGTCGGGCTGATCAGCAGACGCTTCAGGCCGATGGCCTCGCCGCTGTCGTCGCACCAGCCAAAGCTGTCGTCCTTGATGCGCTCAAGGGCTTGTTCCAGTTGCGGCAGCATGCGCTGGTCGCGATCGATCGCGTTGACCAGCCAGGTGCGCTCTTCTTCAACCGAAGCCGCGTCCGCCGGGTCAGCCGGGGTGTCCAGGCTTTCGATGGCGATACGGTTTTGCTCAATGCGCTCGTGGGTTTCGACTTTCATGTTCTGCAACAGCTCAGTGAAGAAAGCGTGTTGCTCTGCATTCATGTAGTCATCTGCCGGCATAGCCAGCAACTTGTCCTTTGTCATTGATATCTCTATAAAAAAACGTGCATTAAGGCGAATAAGGGAGCGTTTCGGCGAACCGTGTCGGCCGTCGAAAAGGCATCGTTTTATTGCAAACGCCACCCGGCACTCAATTTACGAGGGGCGGCAGTCTAAGGCCCGATCAAGGCCTCAGCAACTGTAAATACAGGGAATTTGTCCGACAGGACCAGGAAATTGCTCTGACACAGGCTTCACACGGCCATCGGAGTGCGTTTATAGCAAGAAATTCACTCCAGCGGCTGTATATAGAAGACAAACGGCTAACCATGCCGCCATCGACAGCGGAAATTATTCTCGCAAGGTGCATCGTTTCAGCCCGGCAGAGCACTCGCAGCCCTTCTATGATCAGGCTTACCGCGTGATCAACCCGCCCGAAGGATGTCCTATGCCCCGCCCCGATCTGCCGGCCGCCGACGAACTTACGCTCGCCAGCCCCCCGATCACTGCCGAGCGTCTGCTGCAAACGATTAGCGACGAATATGACGCCCTTCCGCGTCAGCTTAAACGTATCGCCAGTTACATTAGCCAGCAGAGCGAGCGAATCATGGTCGACCGCATCAGCGACATCGCTCGTGAATGCGAGGTGCATCCGTCCGCCATCGTGCGTTTTTCGCAGCGCTTCGGGTTCAGCGGCTTCAGCGAAATGCAGGCGCTGTTCCGCCAGGCCTGGACGCACAAGGCCACGCCGGCGCAGAACTATCAACAACGCATCCGCAGCCTGATCGCCAGCAAATCGCAGACCGCCAACAGCGGTGAGCTTGTCCGCGAGTGCATCGACGCAACGCTATCGGGCATCGAACGTTTGGGCCGCGAACTGGATGGGGCTGCGTTCGACAAAGCTGTCGATCTCATCGTCAATGCCGACGACATCTATGTGGTCGGGGTCCGCCGCTCGTTCGCCGTTGCCGACTATCTGGTTTACAACCTGCAGCACACGCAGAAGCGCATTCATCTCGTCTCCGGCATCGGCGGCAGCTATCGCGAGCAAATGCGCAGCGTGCGCGCCAACGACCTGGTCATCGCCATCAGTTTTGTGCCCTACGCCAAGGAAACCCAGCACTGCCTGCGATTCGCGCAGCGTCAGGACGCCAATACCCTGATCATCACCGACAGCCCTCTGTCGCCACTGGCGAAACTTGCCAATAGCGTGTTGCTGGTCAATGAAGGCAGTGCGCTGGCCTTTCGTTCGCTAAGCGCGACACTGTGTTTATGTCAGGCGCTGTTTGTGGCGGTGGCCTATCGGCTGGAACTGAATGTCGATGAGATTCACGAACAACCCGGATTCGACGACTGACAATTGTCTCAGGCTCGGCTAGGTTATGCGTTCCCACCGGTTCGACTTGAAGGAACGCGTCATGAAACTGATCGGCATGCTCGACTCTCCCTACGTGCGCCGCGTAGCAATCTCCGCCAAATGCCTGGGGATTGACCTCGAACACGAGTCGGTCTCGGTGTTCCGCCACTTCGAGCAATTCCAGCAGATCAACCCGGTGGTCAAGGCGCCCACGCTGATCCTCGACGACGGCGTGGTCCTGATGGACTCGACCCTCATCCTCGACTACCTCGAAGCCAGTTCCGGCAAGAGCCTGCTGCCCAGCGATCTCACACAACGCGCCCACGCCCTGCGTCTGATCGGCCTCAGCCTCGCCGCTTGCGAAAAAGCCGTGCAGCTGTATTACGAACGCAACTTGCGCCCGGCCGACATTCAGTATCAACCTTGGGTTGAACGCGTTGAAGGCCAACTCGCCGCCGCGTTTACCGCCCTGGAAAAAGAACTTGAGCACAGTGACTTGCCGGTCGACGGCTCCCTCGCCCAGACCGGCATCAGCCTGGCGGTTGCCTGGAGCTTCACCAACCTCGTCGTGCCCGATCAGGTCGACTCCGCGCGCTATGCGCGCATCGCCGAATACACCGCCTACGCAGAAGGCACCGACGCGTTCATCAGCACACCGATGACCTGACCATGAGCACCACCGACACCGCCGCCCCGGCGCTAAAGGAAATCTTCAACGCCGAGCGCTTGCAGCACATCGCTGACGAAATGAGCGCGGTGTACCCGGCATTCAAGGCCAAGGCGTTTCTCAAACACGCCCAGGACGGACTCGCTGAATTATCAGTGATGCAACGCATGGCGCGTGTCAGCGAAAGCCTGCACGCCGTGCTGCCGCTGGACTACGAAGATTCCCTCGAAGTGCTGTTCGAACTCGCGCCACGGCTGAACAGCGGGTTCGTCAGCATGTGCCTGCCGCATTACGTCGCGAGCTATGGCGGGCACGCCTTCGATACCTCCATGGATGCCCTGAAATACTTCACCACTTTCGGCTCCTCCGAATTCGCCATCCGTTACTTTCTGCGCAGCGACCTCGAGCGCTCGCTGGAACGAATGCATGACTGGACCCGCGAAGAAAACCATCACGTCCGCCGACTAGCCAGCGAAGGCAGCCGCCCTCGCCTGCCGTGGTCCTTTCGGTTGGAAGCGGTACAAGCGGATCCGCTGCTGGCCGCCGGGATACTGAATCGGTTGAAGGCGGATGAGAGCTTGTACGTGCGCAAGTCCGTGGCGAATCATTTGAATGATGTGACGAAAGTGCATCCGGAGTGGGTGTTGGACACGATTGAAGGTTGGTCGCTGGATAACAAGCACACCGCCTGGATTGCCAAGCATGCGCTGCGCAGCTTGATCAAACAGGGCAACGTGCGCGCGCTGACGGTGATTGGCGCGGGGGCGAAGGCTGAGGTTGAGTTGTCGGATGCCCGGGTTGAGCCGGCGATGGTGAGTTTGGGGGACGCGATTACGTTGTCGTTTACGGTGAAGTCGACGGTGGCGCATGAACAGCGGCTGGTGATCGACTATGCGATTGAGTATGTGAAGGCGAATGGCGGGGTTTCGAGGAAGGTATTCAAGTTGAAGACGGTGGAATTGCCGGGGTTTGGGGTGGCGCTTGTGCAGCGCAGACAGGTCATCAAGGATTTCACGACACGCAAGCATTTTGCCGGCCGGCATGGAGTGCAGGTGATGATTAACGGAAAGGTGGTGGGTAGTGCAGGGTTTGAGGTTTTGATTTGAGAAATGAGTCATTGATTGGTCTTGAAGACCGGTCGCGAATCAGTGCACTGGCAGCCGTGCATCGATAATGAGCGCGGCAGCACAATGGACAAACTCCCGCCTTCAGTAGTTACCAACTTCCGTATGGGACGCCGAATTAAGCCCTGAGGGAGCACCCGTTGTCACAAGCACTTTCAACAGCGTATGGCGACTCCACGGGCCGCAGTACTCAGGCACGTGCGCGATCAATCGGTATCCGCAGCGGGTGTACCAACGGGCGACGTCGTCATCCAGTGTTTCGATCAACGCATCTACGCATGCTCTTTCAACCGCTAATGCCTCAAGCTTGTGCAACACCTGAGTACCCAGCCTGGTTCCACGCCATTGCGCGTTGATCCACAGGTAATTGACAAACAGACGCCTGAATTCGGTTCTACCGGAAGCGCCGCCGATTAGTGCCCCGTTCTCCATCAGCGAACAGGCGATGGCCTCAGCTTGTCCGCCGCGAGCCTCGGACAAGGCTCGGCCATGCTGTAAGACGCCGTCACTGATGGCCTTCATGGTGTCCGGATTGATGTCGCGAACGGTAAGCCATTCCCTCATTGCTGCTATCCATTGCTAAAAGTCCTTGGCGCTTTCAAGCAAAAGAGGAGCCAACCTGAGATCTTCCCAGCAACAACCCCTGCTCCGCCTCACACAACCCCACCACATAATCCCAGACCACCCGCAGCCGCACCGATTTGTGCAACTCCCGCCGCGTGCTGATCCAGTAGCTGCGTTCGATGCTTTCATCCGGCAGCAGCGCCACCAGATCCGGGTCGGACGCGGCCATGTAACACGGCAGCACGGCGATGCCCAACCCCGAGCGCGCCGCTTCCTGCTGGGCGATGACGCTGGTGCTGTGAAAGACCACGCGCGGGCTGCGGCAGAAGCTGTTGAGGAACATCAGTTCCTGACTGAACAGCAGGTCGTCAACGTAACCGATCCACGCATGTCGGCCCAGGTCTTCGCGGCTATGCAGCGGTGGCGCTTTGTCGAGGTAGGTCTGGCTGGCGTAAAGCGCGAGCCGATAGTCAGTGAGCTTGCGCGTGACCAGCATGTCGGCGGATGGCCGTTCGAGGTGGATGCTGATCTCCGCTTCGCGGTTGAGGATGCTGACGAAGCGCGGCACGGCGACCAGTTCCACCTCCAATCCCGGATAACGCTCGAACAAGCCAATCATGCGACTGGCGAGAAATTTGATGCCAAGGCCTTCGGTGACGCCGACGCGGATCTTGCCCAGCGGCGCGGTGGACTGGGTGATTTCTTCCTGCGCCAGCAGCGCGACGTTTTCCATCGCTTCGGCGTGCTTGAGCAGCGCCTCCCCCGCCGGGGTCATCTCATAGCCCTGGGCGTGCTGGACGAACAGCGCAGTGCCGAGGCTTTTCTCGATCGATTCAATATGCCGCGCCACTGTCGCGTGGGTGGTGTTGAGCCGGCGCGCGGCAGTGAGCAGGCGGCCGCTGCGTTGCAGCTCGAGAAAAAAGCGCAGGTCGTTCCAGTCGAACATGGCGGGTCCTTGTCGGCTATCGTCGTTGCACGCTGTTTGAAAACGCACAGCGGCTGCGCAAAAACTAACATTCTTTTAACGAAAGCTAACAACTAGAGTGTCCGACAATAA
This sequence comes from Pseudomonas sp. LW8, assembly GCF_041956865.1. Classification (NCBI taxonomy): domain Bacteria; kingdom Pseudomonadati; phylum Pseudomonadota; class Gammaproteobacteria; order Pseudomonadales; family Pseudomonadaceae; genus Pseudomonas; species Pseudomonas sp. LW8. The sequence continues at coordinate 3,327,168 of NZ_CP168138.1, forward strand.
AAACAAAAAGCGAGGTCAGGGCATGCAGACGTCCCTGGATGAATTCGACTACATCGTGGTCGGCGCCGGCCCCGCCGGTTGCTTGCTGGCCAACCGGCTCTCTGCGGATCCACAGCAGCGGGTGTTGCTGCTCGAAGCCGGCGGACGCGACAACTACGCCTGGATTCACATTCCTGTGGGTTACCTGTTCTGCATCGGTAACCCGCGCACCGACTGGTGCTTCAAAACAGAACAACAACCGGGCCTCAATGGCCGCGCGCTGAGTTATCCGCGCGGCAAGGTGCTGGGCGGCTGTTCGTCGATCAACGGCATGATCTACATGCGCGGCCAGGCCGGCGACTATGACGGCTGGGCGGCCGCAGGCAATCCGGGCTGGGCCTGGAAGGATGTGCTGCCGCTGTTCAAACAGAGCGAAAACCACTTTGCCGGCGGCGCTGAATTTCATGGCGATCAGGGTGAATGGCGGGTCGAACAGCAGCGCCTGTCGTGGCCGATTCTGGATGCCTTTCGCAGCGCCGCCGAGCAGAGCGGCATCGCCAGCATCAATGACTTCAACCAGGGCGACAACGAAGGCTGCGGTTACTTTCAGGTCAACCAGAAAGCCGGGGTGCGCTGGAACGCGGCCAAGGCCTTTTTGAAACCGCTGCGCAGCCGGGCGAACCTGACCGTGCTGACCGGCGTCGAGGTTGATCGTGTGTTGCTGGAGAACGGCCGCGCGGCGAAAGTCAGCGCGCAGCATGAAGGTCAGATCAAACAGTTCAAGGCGCGCAAGGAGATTGTTTTGTGCGCCGGTTCAGTCGGCTCGCCGAGCATTCTGCAGCGCTCCGGCATCGGTCCGCGGCCGCTGCTCGAACGCGTAGGGATAGGCGTGATTCATGAGCTGCCGGGGGTCGGCGGCAACCTGCAGGATCACCTGCAACTGCGCCTGATCTACAAGCTGGAAAACGCCCGCACCCTGAACCAGATCGCCGGCAGCGTGTGGGGCAAGATGGGCATGGGCCTGCGCTATCTGTATGACCGCAGCGGGCCGCTGTCGATGGCGCCGAGTCAGTTGGGCGCATTCGCCCGCTCCGGTCCCGAGCAAACCTCGGCGAACCTGCAATATCACGTGCAACCGCTGTCGCTGGAGCGCTTTGGCGAGCCGCTGCACAGCTTCCCGGCGTTCACCGCCTCGGTGTGCGACCTGCGCCCGCAGAGCCGTGGACGCATCGAGATTCGCTCGGCCGATCCGCAAGCAGCGCCGCTGATCCAGCCCGATTACCTCAGCCATCCAGAAGATCTGCGCGTCGCCGCCGATGCGATTCGCCTGACCCGGCGCATCGTCAGCGCCCCTGCCCTGCAAGCGTTCAAACCGGTCGAATACCTGCCCGGCGACAGCTTGCAAAGCGAAGAACAATTGCATGAAGCGGCGGCGAAGATCGGCACGACGATTTTCCATCCGGTCGGCACCTGCCGCATGGGCAATGACGGTGACGCGGTGGTCGATGCGCAATTGCGCGTGCATGGTGTGCCGGGTCTGCGCGTTGCCGATGCGTCGATCATGCCGCGCATCACCTCGGGCAACACCTGTTCGCCTACGCTGATGATTGCCGAGAAGGCGGCACAACTGATTTTGTCCAGATCTGCAGATATCTCCCCAGTGGGAGCGAGCCTGCTCGCGAATGCGGTAGCTCACTCAGCCTAGGAGTTAACTGACAAAAAGCTTTCGCGAGCAGGCTCGCTCCCACAGCAATCATCACCAGACTCAGGCATCGCGCATTACCGGACACGCAACACCAGTGGAACAACAAAAACAATCACTGTGAGGGATACCGATATGTCAGAACACGTTCAGCCGCTGGACGCTGCGGGCAGCGCCGAGACCAGCAACGCCACGCAGAAAGTCATCTTCGCTTCATCACTCGGGACGGTGTTCGAGTGGTATGACTTCTTCCTCTACGGCGCCCTCGCGGCGGTGATCAGCAAGCAGTTTTTTGCCGGGGTCAATGACACCACGGCGTTCATCTTCGCGCTCATGGCGTTCGCCGCCGGCTTCATCGTACGGCCGTTCGGTGCGTTGGTATTCGGCCGTCTGGGTGACATGATCGGGCGCAAATACACCTTTCTGGCGACGATCATTCTGATGGGCGTGGCGACGTTCTGCGTCGGCCTGCTGCCGACCTACGCCAGCATCGGCATCGCCGCGCCGATCATTCTGGTGGTGCTGCGCATGCTTCAGGGCCTGGCGCTCGGTGGCGAATACGGCGGTGCGGCGACATACGTGGCCGAACATGCGCCTATCGGCAAACGTGGCTTCCACACCAGCTGGATTCAATCCACCGCGACCCTCGGCCTGTTGCTCTCGCTGCTGGTAGTGCTCGGTTGCCGCTACTTCACCGGCGACCAGTTTGAAGTCTGGGGCTGGCGCATTCCGTTCCTGCTGTCGATCGTCCTGTTGGGCATTTCCACCTGGATTCGCCTGAGCCTGCACGAGTCGCCGGCCTACCTGAAAATGAAGGAAGAAGGCAAAACCTCGAAGGCGCCGATCCGCGAATCCTTCGGCAAATGGGAAAACCTCAAAGTCGTGCTGATCGCGCTGTTCAGCATCAACGCCGGGCAAGCGGTGACCTTTTACGCTGCGCAGTTCTATGTGCTGTTCTTCCTCACCCAGTTCCTGAAAATGGACCCGGCGGTGGCCAACAGCCTGTTGATCATCAGCGTGGTGATCGGCGCGCCATTCTTCATCTTTTTCGGCTGGCTGTCGGACAAGGTCGGGCGCAAACCGGTGCTGATGCTCGGTCTGTTGCTGGCGACCGCGCTGTACTTCCCGATCTTCAAATCCCTGGCCCACTACGCCAACCCGGCGATCGATCAGGCCAGCCGTCAGGCACCGATCACCGTCCTCGCCGATCCCGCCACTTGCACGTTCCAGTTCGATCCGGTGGGTAAGGCCAAATTCGACAGCCCGTGCGACAAGGTCAAGACCTTCCTGGTCAAGCAAGGCCTGCCCTACTCCAGCGTCGCTGCACCTGCGGGCAGCGCTGTGCAAGTGAGTGTCGGCGACGTGAAGCTGGATGGTTTCGATGAGGCGGCACTGCGCGGCGCGATCACCCTCGCCGGCTACCCGCAACAAGCCGATATGCAGCAGATCAACAAACCGATGATCGTCGCCCTGATCGTCGCGCTGATCATCATCTCGGCCATGTGCTACGGCCCGCTGGCCGCGTTGATGGTCGAACTGTTCCCGACCCGCATTCGCTACACCTCTATGTCGCTGCCCTATCACATCGGCAACGGCTGGTTCGGCGGATTCCTGCCCACCGTGTCGTTTGCGCTGGTGGTGTACACCGGGGATATTTTCTACGGGCTGTGGTATCCGGTGCTGATCACCGGGGTGAGCCTGGTGGTGGGGATGATCTGTCTGCGTGAGACGAAGAATATCGATCTCGATAAAAACTGAAAAACCCGCTGACAACAATGGCGAGGGAAGCGATTCTCTCGCCATTTTTTGCTTCAGGCGTCCGCTTTGATCACTTCGAATTTCACCTGGTCCGGATAAAACGCCACATAGTTGCGGATCGGTTCAACCGAGATCTTGGGTTTTTCGTAAGTCCACACCGCATTGGCGCCCTCATGCCCCGGCACTTGCAGGCTGAAGTAATTGGCGTCGCCCTTGTACGGGCAATAGCTGGTGTGGTCGGTGCGGGCGAAGTATTTTTCGTCGATGTCTTCGCGCGGGATGTAGTACACCGGCGGATAGTTGGCTTCGTTGAGGATCATCGCGTGAGAGGACGCGGCGACCTGGATGCCGTGGAACTTCACCAGCAGACAGCCGGCAAGTTGTTCCAGGCTGATCACGGGACTGGGGCTTTTCATGAGGTTCTCCTGAGCACAGCGAAGAGACCGGTTCAGGTATAGCTGATGGTTGCGCAGCTCGACTGGATTACGGCCGAACGGCTAAACCTCCTGCAACGCTTTTATCTGTATATCCATACAGATAAAAGTTGCTCCCGCCGCGAACTCCCGCCATCCTGTGCCCTCTCCACACACTAACCAGCGATGGTAGCTATGCGGCTGTACCTCTGTGAAAAACCTTCCCAGGCCAAAGACATTGCGGCCGTACTCGGCGCCAAGCGTCGCGGCGACGGCTGCTGGTTGGGGACGGACGTCACAGTGACCTGGTGCATCGGCCATTTGCTTGAAACCGCGCCGCCGGACGCCTACGACGCGCGCTACAAACGCTGGGTGCTGGCCGATCTGCCGATCATTCCGGACAAGTGGAAAATGACCGTCAAGCCGCGCACTGCCAGCCAGTACAAAGCGGTAAAGCGCCTGCTCGGCGATGCCAGCGAACTGATCATCGCCACCGATGCCGACCGTGAGGGCGAGATGATCGCCCGGGAACTGGTCGAGCACTGCCGCTATCGCGGGCCGATCCGCCGCTTGTGGCTGTCGGCACTGGACGAGGCATCGATTCGCAAGGCGCTGGCAGCGCTGAAACCGGGCGCAGAGACGTTCAGCCTGTATCACTCGGCGCTGGGCCGTTCGCGGGCGGACTGGTTGATCGGCATGAACATGAGTCGACTGTTCACCTTGCTGGGCCGGCAGTCGGGTTATCAGGGCGTGTTGCCGGTAGGACGAGTACAAACGCCCACCCTGCGACTGGTGGTCGACCGCGACCGCAGCATCGCCGATTTCGTCCCCGTACCGTTCTGGGCAATCGACGTGGATTTGCTGCACAACGGAACGGCGTTTACCGCGCAATGGCGCGCGCCGTCGGACATTTGTGATGATCAGGATCGCTGCCTTAATCAGCCGTTGGCGCAACAAGCGGCGGCGGCGATCAGCAGTGCTGACAGCGCACGGGTGATCAAGCTGAAGACCGAGCGCATGCGCGAAGTGGCGCCGCTGCCCTTCGATCTTGGCACCTTGCAGGAAGTCTGCTCGAAAAAGCTTGGCCTTGGCGCGCAGGAAACCCTCGACATCGCCCAGGCCCTTTACGAAACCTACAAAGTCATCACCTATCCGCGCAGTGATTGCGGCTTTCTGCCCTTGAGCCAACACAGTGAGGCGCCATCGATCCTCACAGCGTTGCGCCAGGCCGATCCGAGCCTTGAAGCCTTGCAGGGTTATCTCGAACCGCAACGGCGCTCGCGGGCGTGGAATGACGCCAAGGTCAGCGCTCACCACGGCATCATTCCCACCATCGCCGCGAAGAATCTTGAACGTCTGACCGGCAAACATCGCGCGGTGTACACGCTGATTCGCGCGCGCTACCTGGCGCAGTTCCTGCCCAACCACGAATACGATCGCACCCAGGCCGATTTCGATTGCAACGGGCAGGCATTGCGCGCGGTGGGCAAGCAAATCATCGAAGCGGGCTGGAAGCGCGCATTGCCCGAAGCACTGGCACCGGCCAGGGGCCGCGAAGCACCAGCACCGCAAACCTTGCCGACCCTCAGCCAAGGCGTCGAATGCGCTGTGGCGAAAGTGAGTCTCAAGGACCTGTGGACGCAACCGCCAAAACCCTACACCGAAGGCGATCTGATCAAGGCGATGAGGAACGTCGCCAAACTGGTCGAGGATCCGCTGCTCAAACAGAAACTCAAGGACACCACCGGCATCGGCACCGAAGCCACCCGCGCGTCGATCATTCAGGGTTTGCTTGATCGCGGTTATCTGGTCAAGAACGGCAAGGCACTGGCGGCGACACCTGCCGCGTTCAGCCTGATCGACGCAGTGCCTCGCGCGATCGCCGACCCTGGCACCACGGCGATCTGGGAACAGGCCCTGGACATGGTGCAGAGCGGCGAGATGAGTCTGGAAGAATTCGTTACCAAACAGGCCGCGTGGATGAGCAAGCAGGTCACCCGCTGCTCCGCCCTCAGCCTGACCATCAGCGGCCCGCCGCCTGCGGGCAAAGCTGCAGCGCCGTGGAAGAAAAAGCGTAAGTCGACGCCCAGCAAAACCGCCGGTACGCGCAAACGCACGGCGCGTCCGACGACTCGCTGAATCCCTCGCGGTTCCCTTCTCGACGTTGTCGAAACGGATCTTTTCTCATTCCAAAACAGCTTTGTCCGACAATATGTAGTGCTTGAAAATAATCACTACAAAACCGTTGACGGCATCGTTTTGCTTTTGCATGATGAAGACGTTCCCCGATCGGGAACACTGGTAACACGCTTGAGCAAACTCGTCTGACCGCCGAGTTGTTTTTTCCGGATACACGCTGCCCACAAGGCAGATTGAAGAAGCTGACCTGGCCTGAACGTCCAGTACAAGGACGAGAAGCGCTGGCGAAAATTCTCAAGACGCTTGTGGCCGACACTGGATTGTCGTCAAGGAGCCTCCCGGTTTTCGCTGCTTCTCCTCGTTGTGACGCTATTGCGTAGCAGTTATTCAACACGACTACATGCAACAGATGCACGACCCCGTACTTCACACGGGCGAACGCTGACGTCCTGGTTTCGGTGCCAGGGATCAACTAACCGATGGGCTACCTGTATTAGCGAATCAACTTTGAAAGATCACCAGACTGGTCAAGGGGCATAACAATGAATCTGAACAATCAACCCACCATCGAAGAACTGGCGCGTATGTTCGCGGCGCAGAAAGACAGCCACGACAGCCATATTCTCTGGATCAGCAAGTCGGGGCAGGTACACATTGACTGCCTGTCGCCTCACGCTGGCGAAGAAGAATTCGACCGCAACCACCAGAACCTGCTGGCCCGCCTGAAGATGTACCGCCGCGGCCACGGTTATGTCGGCAAGAAAGCCGCGGCCGACAAGGACTTCATTGGGAACGTGCTGCAGACGCTGAAACAGGCGTGGGATTCGATGCAGAACAAAAATGAAGTTCGGGTGATTGATCGGTTTTATTGAGTTGTAGATTATTTGACTAAGGGCCTGCTTCCGATTGGGAGCAGGCCCTTTGTTGTTCTTTTGAGTTATGCGGCGTGAGTGCCCCCGTCGCCCCTCACCCCAGCCCTCTCCCGAGGGAGAGGGGGCCGACCGAGTTGCCTCAGCTCAACCGTAGACCTGAATGACCTTGGCGATTATGAGTCAACGAAGCTCGTTCAGGTCGGCGTAACTTGACCAAACACCTCGGTCAGTCCCCTCTCCCGCTGGGAGAGGGTTAGGGTGAGGGGCTTTTCATGCCGAGCACCAGTTCCACAAACGCCAACGCCGCCGCGCTGTGATAATTATTCCTGCGCCGCAACAACGCCGCTCCCCGCTGCGGCGCCTCCCCTTCAACACGCAAGCGGCGCAACGCGCGGTCTTCGCTGGCAATCGCCTCGGGCAGCATGGTCGCCAGCGGCGCATGCCGCACCACTTCCAGCAACGTACTCACCGAATTCACTTCAATCCGCACCTGCGGCGTAATCCCGTGCTCACGGAAATACTCATCCACCGACAACCGCGTAATGAAGCCCGGCGTCAGCAAGGCGAAATCCAGGGAAACAACCTCCGCCGGCGTCAACACCGAAGGGCTGCCATAGAGCGGATGCCCAGGGCCGACCATGATCCCCAGCGTCTCGGTAAACGCCGGTATGCATTCGATATCGGCATTACGCACCGGCGTAAACGCGATCGCGACATCCAGCGAATCATCCGCCAGCCCGGCCTCGATGTCGTCCATCGACAACTCGAAGATTTCCAGATGAATCCCGGGAAACCGTGCCCTGTAATCACGCACCAACGGCCCGACCAGATACGCCATGAACGTCGGCGTCATCGCCAGGCGCAGGGTTCCGCGCGACAAATCCTTCACATCGTGCAAGGCGCGCTGTCCGGCCTCCAGCTCCACCAGCACGCGCCGTGCGCATTCAATGTATGCCGCGCCGGCATCGGTCGGTTTCACCGTGCGGGAGGTGCGATCGAACAGGCTGACGCCGAGGGTTTCTTCCAGCTGCCGGATCTGCTGCGACAACGTCGGCTGCGACACATGCAGCGCTTCGGCGGCGCGGGTGAAGCCACCGTGATCGGCAACGGCGAGCAAATAACGCAAATGTCGCAACAGCATGAGTACACCATCTATAGGCAGGGCTTATGCGCAGCATTGTATATCGGTCTTGGACGCTATGAATCGACCGGCGCAACATTGCTTCCACACACAGCAAGCCAACCCCTGAAAGGAGTGACACCATGCAACAGTCCCACGCCTACAACGACAACAGCCTGGCCCTGACTACCCGCGTTCTCGACGCCAAGGCGAAAAAAGATCTGTCGTGGCAGGATCTCGCTGACGGCACCGGCCTCAGCCTGGCTTATGTCACCGCCGCCCTGCTCGGCCAGCATCCGTTGCCGGAAAACGCTGCTCAAGTGGTCGGCGACAAGCTTGACCTCAGCGCAGATGACGTCGCCGCACTGCAGATCATTCCTTTGCGTGGCAGCCTCAGCGGCGTGCCGACCGATCCGACCATCTACCGCTTTTATGAAATGATCCAGATCTACGGCACCACGCTGAAAGCGCTGGTTCATGAACAGTTCGGTGACGGCATCATCAGTGCGATCAACTTCAAACTGGACATCAAAAAAGTCGAAGACCCGGAAGGCGGCTCCCGCGCCGTGGTGACCCTCGACGGCAAGTTCCTGCCGCTGCGTCCGTTCTGATACGCCCGGCCCGCACCCTGCGTGCGGGCCATCTCATTTCTGTCACGAGGACATGCCATGAAAGCCCTGATCGACGGCTTCCTGAAATTCCAGAACGAAGCCTTCCCGCAACGCAGCGAACTGTTCAAACATCTGGCCACGACTCAGCAACCCGGCACGCTGTTCATCACCTGTTCCGACAGTCGCGTGGTGCCTGAGCTGCTGACCCAGCAAGAGCCCGGCGAACTGTTCGTGATCCGTAACGCCGGCAATATCGTGCCCTCCTACAGCCCGCATCCGGGCGGGGTGTCGGCGACGGTGGAGTATGCGGTGGCGGTACTGGGGGTGACCGATATCGTGATTTGCGGCCACTCCGATTGCGGCGCGATGACCGCGATTGCCCAGTGCAAATGCATGGATCACCTGCCCGCTGTCAGTGGCTGGCTGCAGCATGCCGAGTCGGCGAAGGTGATGAACGAAGCGCGCGTGCATGGCAGCGACGCGGCGAAATTGAGCTCGATGGTGCGCGAGAACGTGATTGCGCAACTGGCGAATATTCAGACCCACCCGAGTGTGCGCCTGGCGCAGGAGCAAGGCCGGTTGAATCTGCATGGCTGGGTGTATGACATCGAGACCGGCTCGATCGATGCGCTGTCGGCCGACCGCCGCACGTTTGTGCCGCTGGCCGAGCAACCTGAGACTTGCGCGATCAGCGCGCAAGCCAGCCACGCTGCCTGATTCCCCACCGTGATCGTTCCCACGCTCTGCGTGGGAACGATCAACAGATCAGCGTTTCACCCTGAGATCAACCTGAGTCATCCGGCTACGCACGGTAAACACGCCATCACCGGAAAGAATCGCACTGCGCGCGAACAGGCGCCCGCTCTCCCAATTGGAAAGGCCCAGTTCCGGCTTGTTCAACGCGTACTGACCATCGACCCAACGGGTGATGCCGTTGCCTACGAACGGCGCATTCACCGCGTTGTAGAAGCGTTCCTGAACCGCCGCATCCTCGCTGATCAACGACACGGTGAATTGCGGGCTGTGACGATTGAACAGCGCAATCGCCTGCTCCAGATCGTCGACAATCATCAGGCTGACTTCCGGGGTTTCTTCCCATTCCCACTCGCGGCCCAGCTCCGACTCGGGCAAAGACTCGGCCAGCGCTTCGGTCTGGTAACCCTCGGCGCGATAAACCTCGACCGTTGCGTTCTGCCATTCGCTTGGCAGGCAATTTTCACTGCCCGCGACGATGTGCAATTTGCAGCCTTGGCCGCGCGCAGTACCGGCGTCTTTCAAGGCATCGAGGAACAGCCGCACCAGCTCATCGGCGCGTTCGCGCTGAATCAGGCAGACGTTCAGGGTGTTGCAGACCTTGCGGTCCAGCGAGTTGCGCACCACTGCCGCGAAGCGAGTGGCGTCGGCGTCACGGTCGGCGATCAGCCACGCGCCGCCGGTGCCGTGCAGGCTGACGGCAGTGCCGGCCTGCTGAGCAATGCTGCCCAACTGACTGACCGCACGGCCCGAGCCGCGCGCCACCGCCAGCGACAGACGCCGATCGGCGAACATCGCCCAACCGGCGGCGTGATTGACACTTTCGACCAACGACACTGCGCCAACCGGCAAGCCGGCTTCGGCCAGTGCTGGATTCAGCGCGTGAGTGACAATGGCTTGCGCAGTGCCCAACGCATCGCTGCCGATGCGCAGCACAGCCGTATTACCGGTGCGCAACACCCCGGCGGCGTCGGCAAATACGTTGGGTCGGCCTTCGAAGACAAACGCGACGATGCCCAGCGGCGAGACGACTTGCTCAACCTTCCAGCCATCGTGCTCGACACTGCTGATCACTTTGCCACGCGTGGGCGGCGCATCGCGCCAGGCGCGCAGCCCGGCGATCATGTCGCGGCGCATGCGTTCATCGGCGAGCAAGCGTGTGGTCGAGCGACCGCGCGCCTTGGCCCGTTCGATGTCGGCGCGGTTGGCGGCTTCGATCTGCGTCCAGCATTCAGGGTTTTCCAGGCGCTGAGCGAAAAGATCGAAAAATCGGCTGATGGCTTCATCGGACACGGCCGACAACGCTGTGAATGCCGCAGCCGCACGCTCGATTGCCACCGAGGCGGCCTGTTGATCGGCCACGGGGATCAGCAACAACTCGCCACTGACCTGCTCGACCAGCAGATGGTCACCGGGCTGAAACCGCGCGGCCAGTTCGGGGCTGACCACGGTGACGCGGTTACCAGCGAAAGGGATCGGCGTGCCAGCGACTAGACGTTCGAGCGCAAGAGACATGAAGCGGATTCACCATGCAGAGGGCGGCCGGAAAATGTAGCGGATTACTGGCTGAAATACACCTCCTCAAACACTAAAGAAACCTGTGGGAGCTGGCTTGCCAGCGATAGCGGTGGTTCAGGCAAATTTATAGTGACTGACAGGGCCTCATCGCTGGCAAGCCAGCTCCCACAGGGTCATGTGGTGTTCAGGTGGGTCAGAACACCGACCAGCCAATCCTTGAGCTCAGCAACTCCAGCGCCGCCATCCCCGCCAGCGAGTTGCCGGCGGCATTCAGCTCGGGCGACCACACGCACACGCTGAACTGCCCCGGCACTACCGCAACGATGCCGCCGCCGACCCCGCTCTTGCCTGGCAGGCCGACGCGATAGGCGAAATTACCCGCCTCGTCGTACAAACCGCTGGTGGCCATGATCGAATTGACCTGCTGGGTCTGGCGGCGCGTCAGGATCTGCTCGCCGCTGTGCTTGCAGAACCCGTCATTGGCCAGAAAGCAGAACGCCCGGGCCAGATCGATGCAATTCATGCGCAGTGCGCAATGGCTGAAATAGCTGCGCAACACCGCTTCGACATCGTTGTGAAAGTTGCCGAAAGACTGCATCAGATAGGCCATCGCGGCATTGCGCGCGCGATGCTGGTATTCGGAGTCGGCGACCTTGCCGTCGATCATGATCTGCGGGTTGCCCGACAGGCGTCGGACGAAGTCGCGCATCGACAATGTCGGCGCGGCGAAGCGCGACTGGTTGATGTCGCAGATCACCAGCGCCCCAGCATTGATGAACGGATTGCGCGGGCGGCCGCGCTCGAATTCCAGTTGCACCAGCGAGTTGAACGGCTGGCCGGACGGCTCGTGGCCGAGCCGCTCCCAGATCGCTTCGCCGGAGTGATCGATGGCCTGCACCAGGCTGGATACCTTGGAAATACTCTGCACCGAGAACGGCGTTTCAGCGTCGCCGGCGCAATACATTTCGCCGTCGTTACTGTACACGGCGATGCCCAACTGGTTGGCCGGCACCGTGCCGAGGGCGGGAATATAGTCAGCAACTTTGCCCTGCCCGATCAGGGGCCGGACGGCGTCAAGGATCTCGTTCAACAGCGCTTGCATGCCGGGTTCCGAAAGTCTCGCCCCATGGGATCGCGGGGACACTGGGGCTAGACGCTGCGCCCGCCGGTCGCATCACACCGGCAAGCATCCAGCAGAATGTTCTAGGCTGAAGCGGACCATTCAGACACAGGAGAGCACCATGCACCTCGAAGGCTCCTGCCATTGCGGCGAAGTCACGTTCAGCCTCGACAGCGCCCATCCTTATCCCTATCAACGCTGCTATTGCTCGATTTGCCGCAAGACCCAGGGCGGCGGCGGTTATGCGATCAACCTTGGCGGCGACGCGACCACTCTCAAGGTTCGCGGACGCAAAAACATCAGCATCTATCACGCGAAGATGAAAGCTGACGGCGATAAGCGCGCCCATCGCAGCAGCGCCGAGCGTCACTTCTGCTCGCTGTGCGGCAGCGGCCTGTGGCTGTTCAGCCCGGAGTGGCCGGAGCTGATTCATCCATTCGCCTCGGCGATCGACACGCCACTTCCGGTGCCGCCGGAACACACGCACCTGATGCTTGGCTCGAAAGCGCCGTGGGTTGAGGTGGAGGCCAAGCCGAAGGATCAGCAGTTTGATGAATATCCTGAAGAGTCTATTGCTCAGTGGCATGAGCGACTGGGTGTGACCCGCTGAACACCGCGCCCTTCGCGAGCAGGCTCGCTCCCACATTTGGATTGCGATCACCTGTGGGAGCGAGCCTGCTCGCGAAGGGGCCGGGTCAGGCAATATCAATCAGTCCAGATGCGCCCAGGTCATCCTGAACAACGCCCCGCCCCACACCGAGTCGCCAACCTCAATCTGCCCGCCATGGGACTGCGACACCCGCCGCACCAGCGCCAGGCCCAGTCCGAAACCACCGGTGCGCCGGTCGCGGCTGGCATCCAGTCGCGAAAACGGTTCGAAGATTTTTTCCCGTCCCTCCAGCGGCACACCCGGCCCGTCATCGCTGACCCGCACTTCATAGTCATTGCCGTTGCGCAGCAGCGACACCTCAACGCGCTGCTCGGCATAGCGAATGGCGTTGCGCAGAAGGTTGATCACCGCGCGCGCCATGAAGCGCGGTTCGATGCTTACAGTGTCGACCTGGCAATCGGTGATCGACAGCTGCACGCCCACTGCTTCGGCCTCAAGCGCCACACTGCCGACGACGCTGTCGAGCCAGTCGGCCGCATGAATATTCTCCCGTTTGATCACTGTCGCGCCGTGCTCGAGGCTGGCGTAGGTCAGCAATTCCGAGACCATCTCCTCCAGCTCACCAAGGTCGGCATACATGTCGGCGATCAGCTCGCGATTCTGGCTCGCGTCCGGTTGCTGTTTGAGCTGATCGAGCTCAAAAGAAAGCCGCGCAATCGGTGTGCGCAATTCGTGCGACACCGCATTGGTCAGCTCACGCTGATTGGCGATCAAGCCCTCGATGCGCGCCGCCATCAGATTGAAGTGCTCGGCCAGATCGCGGATGTTCGAGCGCCGCGACAACTGGATGCGCACCGACAGATCGTTGTCGCCGAAACGCTCGGCCGCCAGCCGCAGCTTTTCCAGGTCGCGCCAGTGCGGGCGCACCCAGAAAAACAGAACGATGCCGATCAGCACTGCGAGCATCATGTACGCCGCGGTGATGTAGAACGGCATCAGGCTCGGCTCCGGCGGCAGCTTGATGCTGAGCAATTGCGAGCCGCCATCGATGTTGCTGATGAACTGCGTGTAATCGTCGCGGATCACCAACAGGTTCCGCGCGAGCTCGGCTTTTTCCTGCGGTGTCAGGGCCAGTTGATCGGCCTCGACCAGACTCAGCGACAGACCATAGTGCGCGCGCAATGAATCGAGTTTCTGTTCACGCTCGGCCCCTTGGCGGCCTTGCAGATGATCGACCAGCGACCACGCCTGACCGCGCACGGCTTCACGGTTGTAATCCTGCGTCTGGCTGTCGAGCAAGGCGTTGAAGGTGTGCTCGACCGTCTGCAACGCCAGCACCAGCCCTACCGTCATCACCAGAAACAGCCCGAGGAACAAACGCAGCATCTACAGCTCCCACGCGAACGGATTGAACAGATAGCCCTTGCCCCACACGGTCTTGATGCACACCGGCTCGCGGGGATTGTCCTTGAGTTTGTTGCGCAGTTTGCTGATGTAGACGTCGACGCTGCGGTTGAGGCCGTCGAAAGCGATGCCGCGCATGCGATTGAGAATGTCATCGCGGGAAAGAATTTTGCCTGCCGCGCTGGCGAGCAACCAGAGCAATTCGAACTCCATGGTGGTCAGCTCGATCAGCTCACCGGCCAGGCGCACTTCACGGCAACTGCGGTCGATGCTCAATTGCCCGAACTCAAGAAAACTCACCACGCTGGTGTCCGGCGTCTGCCGCCGTTGCAGCGCACGCAGCCGCGCGAGCAGTACCGGCGGTTTGATCGGTTTGATCACGTAATCGTCAGCGCCGGACTCCAGACCGAGGATGTGATCTAGATCGTCTTCCTTGGCGGTGAGGATCACGATCGGCGTGTCCGAGACACTGCGAATTTCCCGACAGACCTGCAAACCGCTCTGCCCCGGCAACATCAGGTCGAGCACCAGCACTTTCGGCTTGAATTCCAGGAATGCAGCCACGGCGAGATCGCCGCGATGCAACGTGCGCACCTCGTAGCCGTGTTGTTCAAGAAAGTGTGCGATCAGTGCGGCGAGACGCTCATCGTCTTCGACCAGCAGGACTTTGCCAAAACCCAGGTTATCCATAACGATCGTTGCCAAGCCAAACGTGGAAGGGCCGATATTATGCTGGCATTCATCGCACAGGCGATTACGGCAGACAGCAAAAACCGGCCACTTGGGCCGGTTTTCGGTGATGTTTCATACTTTTAAGATTTTTTTACAATCCGACAATGATGTTCGATTGAATTGCGGACCTCTGTAGGAGCTGCCGAAGGCTGCGATATTTTGATTTTCGATTTGTAACAACAAGATCAAAAGATCGCAGCCTGCGGCAGCTCCTACCCGATCATGCAGCGACCGGCACACCGCTGTGGAAGCGGAATTCTTCGTCCGGCGACTCGATCAGTTCCTGCTCGGCCGCACGGACGCGCTCGATCACCTGCGCGACATCCTTGGCATCACCATACTGATAGGCCAGTTTCAGATAACCCTGAAAATGCCGCGCCTCGCTTTTCAGCAAACCGAAATAAAACTTGCCCAGCTCTTCGTCCAGATGCGGCACCAGTGCTTCGAAACGTTCACAGCTGCGCGCTTCGATGAAGGCACCAACCACCAGCGTATCCACCAGTTTCACCGGTTCGTGGCTGCGCACCACTTTGCGCAGGCCGGAGGCGTAGCGGCCGGCGTGCAGCTGACGCAACTCGATCTTGCGCCGTTTCATGATGCGCATGACTTGCTCGTGGTGCACCAGTTCTTCCCGGGCCAGGCGCGACATCATGTTGATCAGGTCGACGTGGGCGTGGTACTTGGCAATCAGGCTCAGCGCCGTGCTGGCAGCCTTGAACTCGCAGTTCTTGTGGTCGATCAGCAGGGTTTCCTGGTCGGCCAATGCCGCCTGGACCCAGGCGTCGGGGGTGCGGCAGCCAAGGAATTCGTGGATTTCGGGAAGGATCATGGGGCTCACGGTAAAAGGTGTTCGAGCGAAGGGCGCCGATTATACCGGCCTGCCCGCAGACCACCAGCGGCGGCTGTTGATATGCATCAAGTCGCAGACGTTCGGGTAGCAACTATAGTTGTGCAACGCCGTGCCTTTTCTTTGCTGGAGACTCCGCTCATGCAAGCCATTCGCAGCATTCTGGTGGTCATCGAACCTGAACATGCAGAAAGCCTGGCGCTCAAACGCGCAAAGCTGATCGCCGGTGTCACTCAGGCCCATCTGCATCTTCTGGTGTGCGACAAGAAGCATGACCACGCCGGCCTGCTCAGTGTGCTCAAGGCGGCGTTGCTTGCCGAAGGGTACAGCGTGACCACCGAACAGGCATGGAACGAGAGCCTGCACGAAACCATCATCGATGTGCAGCAGGCCGAGGGTTGCGGCCTGGTGATCAAACAGCACTTCCCCGACAGCTCGCTGAAAAAAGCCCTGCTGACCCCGGCGGACTGGAAGTTGCTGCGCCACTGCCCTACCCCGGTGCTACTGGTGAAAACCGCCGGTTCGTGGAAGGACAAAGTGATTCTGGCCGCGGTCGATGTCGGCAATGCCGACGGTGAGCATCGGCATTTGCACAGCACCATCATCGATCACGGCTACGACATCGCCAGTCTGGCCAAGGCGCATCTGCATGTGATCACCGCGCATCCGTCGCCGATGCTCTCGGCGGCAGACCCGACGTTTCAGCTGAAATCGACCATAGAAGCCAAATACCGCGAGCAGTGTCGAGCGTTTCAGGCGGAGTTCGATGTCGATGACGAGCACCTGCACATAGAGGAAGGCCCGGCGGATGTGCTGATCCCGTTCATGGCGCACAAGCTCCAGGCGGCGGTGACGGTGATTGGCACCGTGGCGCGCAGTGGTTTGTCAGGCGCGTTGATCGGCAATACGGCGGAAGCGGTGCTGGATACCCTGGAAAGCGATGTGCTGGTGCTCAAGCCGCAGGAGGTTGAGGATCATCTGGTGGAACTGACGGCAAAACACTGAGGATTGCCATGTCTGACTGGCGCTTTCGCGAGCAGGCTCGCTCCCACATCTCGAATGCATTTCCCTGTGGGAGCGAGCCTGCTCGCGAAGCTTCTAGGCGCCGAAGGCGTCTTTCAGAAAGCCCGGGGCAATGTAACGCTGATAATGCGCTTCCGACAGCAGGAAGAATTCCCGATCAATGGCATCACGCAGTTCCGGCAGGTTCCAGTCGCGGAATTCCGGCAGCAACACCATCCCGTACGCCTCGAGATTAATGATCACCCGCGCCCCCCGGGCGATCAGCTGATAGGCCCAGCAATATTCCGACTGATGCGGTACGAAGCGGATCTTGCGCTGTTCGAGCTGCTCGCGCAGGCGCGCCGGATCGAAGATCTCGACTTTGCTCGCCATCACTTGTGACAGCAATTGCTCCAGACGCAGCCACACCGAACGTTTTTCCTCCTCGTTGTATCCGTTCCAATGGATCACTTCGTGATGGAAACGCTTGCAGCCACGGCACACCAGGTCACCGTAAACGGTGGAGCAGAGGCCGACGCAGGGGGTCTTGATGGTCTGATTGGGCATAAATGGGCAGAACACTGAAACGCGGAACAGGCCGGCATGTTAGCCCTTTGTCGGGCATTGATCACCCCTCAAACAACAGGGTCTCGCCAGCGTCGCAGGTTTGCTCCGGCCGCGCTGATTGCCACGAAAGTCCAATAGAGCGCGACTTACCTTTAAATTTTTTTTGCCGTAGAATCAGCCAGCCTTTTAAGGCGCCAATGTCCGTTAGAAGCTGTTTTCAAAGCGTCACGAGCACAGTCGTTCCTTCAGAGCGGTGTTGGCGAAGGGTTTTTCCAGCGGGGAAAAGCCCAACGCCAACCCTCATCAGCTCCCCGTTCTGCAGGCGTAAAACTTTGAAAGCAGCTTCTGTAAGGAATTGCCGGTAATTCTGGCCGAACGACCCACAACGTCGTGAGGCGCATGAGTACGGCAATTTCGGGATGAGCGTCCCGGACACCCATTTGGGACCACTGATGAGGGTAATAACTGTGCTTGAAGCCTACCGCAAACATATCGAAGAGCGTGCAGCCCTGGGTATCGTTCCCCAGCCGCTTAACGCCGAACAAACAGCAGGCCTGATCGAGCTGCTGAAGAACCCTCCGGCTGGCGAAGAAGCTTTCCTCGTTGACCTGATCACCAATCGCGTACCGCCTGGAGTGGACGAAGCCGCTTACGTCAAGGCCGGTTTCCTGTCTGCCCTGGCCAAAGGCGAAGCCACCTCCCCTCTGCTGGACAAGAAACGCGCTGTAGAACTGCTCGGCACCATGCAGGGCGGCTACAACATCGTCACCCTCGTTGAACTGCTGGACGACGCCGAGCTGGCGCCAGTCGCCGCCGAAGAACTCAAGCACACCCTGCTGATGTTCGACGCCTTCCACGACGTCGCCGAAAAAGCCAAGAACGGCAACGTTCACGCCAAGGCCGTGCTGCAATCCTGGGCTGACGGCGAGTGGTTCAAGAAGCGCCCGGTGCTGGCCGACAAGATCAGCCTGCGCGTATTCAAGGTCACCGGCGAAACCAACACCGACGACCTCTCCCCTGCGCCAGACGCCTGGTCGCGTCCAGATATCCCGCTGCACGCCCTGGCCATGCTGAAAATGGCCCGTGACGGCATCGTTCCGGACGAGCAAGGCAAGACCGGCCCGATGAAGCAGATCGAAGAAATGCGCGGCCAGGGCTTCCCGATCGCCTACGTCGGTGACGTGGTCGGTACCGGTTCCTCGCGTAAATCGGCCACCAACTCCGTGCTGTGGTTCTTCGGCGACGACATCCCGTACGTGCCGAACAAGCGCGCTGGCGGTTTCTGCTTCGGCAGCAAGATCGCTCCGATCTTCTACAACACCATGGAAGATGCCGGCGCCCTGCCGATCGAGTTCGACGTGTCGAACATGAACATGGGCGACGTGATCGACCTGTACCCGCACGCTGGCAAAGTCTGCAAGCACGGTACCGACGAAGTCATCACCACTTTCGAAATGAAAACCCCGGTGCTGCTTGACGAAGTCCGTGCCGGCGGTCGTATCCCGCTGATCATCGGCCGTGGCCTGACCGAGAAGGCTCGCGCCGAGCTGGGTCTGCCTCCGTTCGACCTGTTCAAGAAGCCTGAAGCTCCGGCTGAAAGCACCAAGGGTTTCACCCTGGCGCAGAAAATGGTCGGCAAGGCCTGCGGTCTGGCAGAAGGCCAGGGCGTGCGTCCTGGCACCTACTGCGAACCGAAGATGACCACCGTGGGTTCTCAGGACACCACCGGTCCAATGACCCGTGACGAACTGAAAGACCTGGCGTGCCTGGGCTTCTCCGCTGATCTGGTGATGCAGTCGTTCTGCCACACCGCGGCTTATCCAAAGCCGATCGACGTGACCACCCACCACACCCTGCCTGACTTCATCATGACCCGCGGCGGCGTTTCCCTGCGTCCGGGCGACGGGATCATCCACTCGTGGCTGAACCGCATGCTGCTGCCGGACACCGTCGGTACCGGTGGTGACTCGCACACCCGTTTCCCGATGGGCATCTCGTTCCCGGCCGGTTCCGGTCTGGT
Organism: Pseudomonas sp. LW8; assembly: GCF_041956865.1. Lineage (NCBI taxonomy): Bacteria > Pseudomonadati > Pseudomonadota > Gammaproteobacteria > Pseudomonadales > Pseudomonadaceae > Pseudomonas > Pseudomonas sp. LW8. The sequence goes on from NZ_CP168138.1 coordinate 3,346,335, forward strand.
CGCGTTCGCCGCTGCCACTGGCGTCATGCCGCTGGACATGCCGGAATCGATCCTGGTGCGCTTCAAGGGCAAGATGAAACCTGGCATCACCCTGCGTGACCTGGTTCATGCCATTCCGTACTTCGCTATCCAGAACGGTCTGCTGACCGTCGAGAAGAAAGGCAAGAAAAACGCCTTCTCCGGCCGCATCCTGGAAATCGAAGGTCTGGAAGGTCTGACCCTGGAGCAGGCGTTCGAACTGTCCGACGCCTCGGCCGAACGTTCGGCTGCCGGTTGCACCATCAAGCTGTCGAAAGAGTCGATCACCGAGTACCTGCAGTCCAACATCACCCTGCTGCGCTGGATGATCGGCGAAGGCTACGGCGATGCGCGTACCCTGGAACGTCGTGCTCAAGCGATGGAAGCCTGGATCGCCAATCCTGAGCTGATGGAAGCCGATGCCGACGCCGAATACGCCGAAGTCATCGAAATCGATCTGGCCGAAATCAACGAGCCTGTGCTGTGTGCGCCGAACGATCCGGACGACGCCCGTCTGCTGTCCAGCGTTGCTGGCGAGAAAATCGACGAAGTGTTCATCGGTTCGTGCATGACCAACATCGGTCACTTCCGCGCTGCCGGTAAACTGCTGGATCAGGTCAAGGGTCAGCTGCCAACCCGTCTGTGGCTGTCGCCGCCGACCAAGATGGACGCTCACCAACTGACCGAAGAAGGCTACTACGGCATCTACGGCAAGGCCGGCGCACGCATGGAAATGCCAGGCTGCTCGCTGTGCATGGGTAACCAGGCACGCGTTGAGCCGAACAGCACCGTGGTCTCGACGTCGACCCGTAACTTCCCGAACCGTCTGGGCGACGGCGCGAACGTCTACCTGGCCTCGGCCGAGCTGGCGTCCGTTGCTTCGATCCTGGGTCGCCTGCCGACCGTCGAGGAGTACATGGAATACGCTGGCAAGATCGACAGCATGGCGGCCGATGTCTACCGCTACCTGTCCTTCGACCAGATCGCCGAGTTCCGTGAAGCTGCTGCGAACGCCAAGATCCCGGTCGTTCAAGCCTAACGCTGCAAGGCCATAAAAAACGCCGCCCATCGTGAGATGAGCGGCGTTTTTTTATGCCTGCCGGGCAAGCATTCTGATCGTTCCCACGCTCTGCGTTGGAACGCAGCCCCGGACGCTCTGCGTCCCCAAGCGTGACGCAGAGCGTCACAAGAGGCATTCCCACGCAGAGCGTGGGAACGATCAGTGACAGGTCAGACAGCCAGCTTGTAAACCAGCGCCGAAATCGCCACCAGTCCCACCGCGGTAACAAACACGTTCGACGCCTGACCGCGATAGCGCGCCATCGCTGGCACCTTGCGAATCGCGTACATCGGCATCAGGAACAGAATCGCCGCAATCACCGGCCCACCGACCGTTTCGATCATGCCCAGGATGCTCGGATCAAGCGTTGCGACGATCCAGCAGATCACCAGCATGAACGCCGCCACGATGCGATCCAGCGCCTTGGCGCCCGGACGTTTGCCGCTCTTGACGATCAGGCCCTTGAGGCCTTCGCTGGCCCCGATGTAATGACCGAGGAACGACTTGGAGATCGCCACAAACGCAATCAACGGCGCCGCAAACTCGATGGTCGGGTTGCTGAAGTGGTTGGCCAGGTACGACAGGATCGACAGATTCTGCTCTTTTGCCTCAGCCAGTTGCTCTGGCGACAGGGTCAGCACGCAACTGAATACGAAGAACAGCACCAAAATGACCATCAATGCATGAGCGCGCGCGAGGATCTGCGAGCTGCGCTCGTCAGCATGCACACCGTAACGACGCTTCTGATCCATCGCGAACGCCGAGATGATCGGCGAATGATTGAAGGAGAACACCATCACCGTAATCGCCAGCCACAGCGTGTGCAGCAGTGCTGACGGCGCCGGCACTTGCGCGGCGGTGGCGAGGATGCCGCCGTTCCAGTGCGGAATCAGGTACACGGCAAGGAACAGCAGCGCAACGATGAACGGATAGACCATCAGGCTCATGGCCTTGACGATCGCCTGCTCACCGCAACGAACCACAGCCAGCAGGCCGAGAATCAGCACGAACGACAGCAATGCGCGCGGTGGCGGCGTGATGTGCAGTTGGTGTTCGAGGAAACTGGCGACCGTGTTGGTCAGGCCGACGCTGTAGATCAGCAGGATCGGGAAGATGGCAAAGAAGTACAGCAGCGTGATCAAGGCACCGGCCTTGATACCGAAATGCTGCTCGACCACTTCGGTAATATCGGCGCCTTCGCGACCGGACAGGACAAAACGGGTCAGGCCACGGTGCGCGTAAAACGTCATCGGGAAGGCCAGCAGCGCGAGGATCACCAGCGGCCAGAAGCCACCCAATCCTGCGTTGATCGGCAAAAACAGGGTGCCGGCGCCAATGGCCGTCCCAAACAGTCCCAGCATCCAGGTGGTGTCCTGGCGATTCCAGCTCGAAAGTTCAGCGGGTGCTGCTGCGTCGAAGCGCTTTTCGAGGCTATTGGCCTGATCATTCATCCGGTCGGATCTCCGCATTCCGGTCACTTGCCACTCGGTCAGGACGCGTCGGAAAAAACCGACAGACATGCTCCGGCCGAAACAGGGGCGCGATTCTCCGTGATAAATCAATGCAAGCAAAGACTTAGCTGAGGAATGGTTGTGCGGAGCAGATCCAAGGATGGTCGTTTATAGAAAAAACAAGGTCGTTTATGGATACGTCGGATGCCGCAAACGGATACGTTTTGCACCCACCCATGCGTCATCGAATGCGCCTAGAGCGATATGCCGAGCATGAAACCCAATAAAACGCAGTACAGCCCGAAGCCGAAAAGCAACCAGAGCTTGCCATTTTCGCGCTTGTCTCTATTGCGCACCGCTTCGTCATATTCTGCGAACTCTCGCTCAATTTGCTCCAGTCGTGCCTTACGGTCATATGTGCTCATACTGATTAACCTTTGAATAATGCGCCTGACGGTCGTGAAGCATGAAGACTCACAACTTGAAGAAAAACCCTGCCACTGCGGTGATTGCAGTCAAGACTCCACCAAACACTGCAATTGGATAGAGCGTCGTCTCCCTTGATAACTTTTTCTCTTCAGCCTGAAGCTTTTTCCATTCAGCCACGAGTTTCCTTGATTCGTTTTCCAGCCTGTCTAGCTCCAGATTTTCGCGATCGTTATGGAACATTTGCCCTCCTTGGCTGCTGGCGGATCGGTGTCAGCATTCGCATGCACATCGACGGCTATCGTCATGCCCTTATCATCAAACTGTTCCATTCACGCTGACCAGCAGACGCATCTGCCATCCCCGTAGGCAAAATCCGCGATTCACGTAAGCCTCCTCATACGAGTGATCCGCAATATTCCAGACCAACTACCTGCCAGAACTCCGCCATTGATCTAGCGTGTGAGAAGCCATAACCCAAGGAGCCTCCCATGCCACTGGTCCGCGTCGACATCCAGCAAAACCCAGACCCCACTTTCGCCAGGCGCATCGGCGAACAGATCTACTCCGCCTTGCGCAGCTGTATCGATGTGCCCGAGCACGACAACTTCCAGATTCTCAATGAGCACGATGGTCAGCACTTCGTGTACGACCCGCAATACCTCGGCATCCAGCGCAGCGACGGCGTGGTGTTCATCCAGATCACCATCAGCGAAGGGCGCAGCGTGGAAAAGAAGCAGTTGCTGTTCAAAACCATTGCCGAAAGCCTGCATGCGCAACTGGGTATTCGCCTGGAGGATGTATTCATCAATCTGCTGGAGGTAAAGAAAGAGAACTGGTCGTTTGGCAACGGCATTGCGCAATACGTCAGCTGATTCGCAGCGCCCATGCCTGCGTGCTTGCTTGTTCCACGAACCCGTCCAGAATCAAAGCACCACTGCGCGAATGCAACGATTGCCAAGCCGCTGCGGATTCAGCACTCTGAGTCGACTTTCGCGACCCACCCGCCGCCAATCACAGGAGCCGCGCAATGCCCGCAACCGTTCTGGTACTGGTTGAAACGATCAATGACTATCTGCCGATTCTTGAGCATCAGGGATTCCACCTGATCCTCGCACCAACGCCAGCCGAACGTGCGCAAGCCATCGCCACCCATGGCAGCCGCATTGATGCCGTGCTCACTCGCGGCCCGCTGGGTCTGACCGCGCAAGAGATCAGCGCCCTGCCCGCGTTGAAAATCATCACGGTGATCGGCGCGGGTTATGAACAGGTCGATCTGCAAGCGGCCAGTGACCGTGGGATCACCGTCACCAATGGCGCCGGAGTCAACGCCTCGTCAGTGGCCGATCATGCGATGGCATTGCTGCTGGCATTGGTCCGCGACATCCCGCGCTGCGATGCCGCCGTGCGCCGCGGTGAATGGCCGAAAATCATGCGCCCGTCGCTGGCCGGCAAGCGTCTGGGCATCCTCGGGCTGGGCGCCGTGGGCATGGCGATTGCCAAACGTGCGGAGCTGGGTTTCGACATGCAGATCAGCTACCACAGCCGCCAGGTGCGCAGCGAAGTCGCTTATGCGTTCTGCTCGACACCCACCGATCTGGCGCGAGCCTCGGACTTTCTGGTCGTTGCCACGCCCGGTGGCATTGCTACTCAACATCTGGTGACGCGAGCTGTGCTCGATGCGCTCGGCCCCAAGGGTTTTATCGTCAACATCGCCCGCGCCAGCGTTATCGCAACGGCAGACCTGATCACCGCACTTGAGCAACGTCGTATCGCCGGCGCTGCACTGGACGTGTTCGATCACGAACCGGAAGTGCCTGATGCCCTGAAACACCTCAGCAACGTTGTGCTGACTCCCCACGTCGCTGGGCTTTCCCCCGAAGCCACGCAAGGCACCGTTGAACTGGTGGGGAAAAACCTGATGGCGTTTTTCTCCGGGCAACCGGTGCTGACTCCCGTCGCCCTGCCGCCCAAGTTGAACAACCAGCGCGTGCATTAACGCGCGTGGCATCGTCGAACCGCGCCGATCTTTGCCCCATTCTCAAAGTTGATCATCCAGCAACACGCGAACCTATAAGACCGACCCGCACTTGTGAGTACCCGAGCGCGCCATTAGATTAGCCAATGATGTCTGGCCTCCAAAATAAGCAGAAGGGATAAGCATGGCGCTTACTGACCAGTCCACCCGGATCCGCGCGGGCGAAGAACTCGATGCCAGCCTGATCGATCCGTACCTCAAGGCGCACATTCCCGGCCTGACCGGCACGCCGCAGATCAGCCAGTTTCCTGGCGGCGCGTCGAACCTGACCTACCTGCTGGAATACCCCGAGCAAGAATTCGTTCTGCGCCGTCCGCCGTTCGGCCACAAAGCCAAATCCGCCCACGACATGGGCCGTGAGTTCCGCATTCTCAACCAATTGCGCGACGGCTTTCCGTATTGCCCGAAGGCCTACGTGCATTGCACCGACGAAGCCGTTATCGGCGCCGAGTTCTATGTGATGGAACGGGTCAAAGGCATCATCCTGCGCGCCGAACTGCCGCCGGAGCTGGGCCTCGATTCGGCGAAAACCGAAGCGCTGTGCAAAAGCTTCATCGACCGTTTCGTCGAACTGCATCGGGTCGATTACAACGCCTGCGGCCTCGGCGATCTGGGCAAGCCTGAAGGCTACGTCGCCCGGCAGATCAAGGGCTGGAGCGAGCGTTACGAAAAAGCCCTGACCCCGGACGCGCCGCACTGGGAAGCGGTCAAAGCCTGGCTCAACGACAAGATGCCGGCCGACCACCCGACGTCGAGCATCGTCCACAACGACTACCGCTTCGACAACGTCATTCTCGACCCGGCCAATCCGATGCAGATCATCGGCGTGCTCGACTGGGAACTGACCACCCTCGGCGACCCGCTGATGGACCTGGGCAACACCCTCGCCTACTGGATCGAAGCCGGTGACCCGGCACCGGTGCAACTGATGCGCCGCCAGCCAAGCCACGCGCCGGGCATGCTGACCCGCCGCGAATTCGTCGACTACTACGCCGAGCGCTCGGGCATCCGCATCGACAATTTCGACTTCTACTACACCTACGGCCTGTTCCGCCTGGCCGGCATCGTGCAGCAGATCTACTACCGCTTCTACCATGGCCAGACGCAGGACAAACGCTTCGCGCAGTTCATTCACATGAACAAACTGCTGGAGCAGATGAGCCTGCAGGTCATTCAGAAATCCAGCCTCTGATCCGGGCCAATAACAAGACTTTCAACAAGGGAAACCCATGTCCAAGACTCAGTTGTTCGACCTCGACGGCAAAATCGCTTTCGTCTCCGGCGCCAGCCGTGGCATCGGTGAAGCCATCGCCAAACTGCTGGCCCAGCAAGGCGCCCACGTGATCGTCTCGAGCCGCAAGCTCGAAGGCTGCCAACACGTCGCCGACGCCATCATCGCCGCCGGCGGCAAGGCGACAGCCGTGGCCTGCCACATCGGTGAGATGGAGCAGATCAGCCAGGTCTTCGCCGGGATCAAGGAACAATTCGGCCGCCTCGACATCCTGGTCAACAACGCCGCGACCAACCCGCAATTCTGCAACGTGCTCGACACCGATCTGGGGGCGTTCCAGAAGACCGTCGATGTGAACATTCGCGGCTACTTCTTCATGTCGGTCGAAGCCGGCAAGCTCATGCGCGAAAACGGTGGCGGCAGCATCATCAACGTCGCGTCGATCAACGGCATCTCGCCGGGCATCTTCCAAGGCATCTATTCGGTAACCAAAGCGGCGGTCATCAACATGACCAAAGTCTTCGCCAAGGAATGCGCGCAATTCGGCATCCGCTGCAACGCCCTGCTCCCCGGCCTGACCGACACCAAATTCGCCTCGGCGCTGGTCAAGAACGACGCGATTCTGAAACAGGCACTGACCCAGATCCCGCTCAAACGCGTAGCCGATCCAAGCGAAATGGCCGGCGCGGTGCTGTACCTGGCCAGCGATGCGTCGAGCTACACCACTGGCGTGGCGCTGAATGTGGATGGCGGGTTCCTGTCCTGATATCCAAGGCAAATTGCTAACCCGTGTGGGAGCGAGCCTGCTCGCGAAGGCGTTGTGTCAGTCAGCTATGTTTTGACTGATACCACGCATTCGCGAGCAGGCTCGCTCCCACAGGGGCGGTGCCGAAATCCAGAACTCCTGCATCCGCGGGATTGGCCGGCTTATTGGGTTATGCAACGCGTAGTGGTGATGTGGCGCGTCACCTGCCCATCCACATACACATCCCCGGCAACCTCAGTATTTTCCAGCACCTCACACCGACGTTCCGGCGGTGGCGGCGGCGCGACAGGCGCAGGGGGTGGAGGACTGGCACAACCGGCCAACAGCACAGCAAGAAAAGCCAACGGCAATACGCGTTTCCCAGGATTATTCATAGGACGACCCGCGGTAAAGAGAGACAAACTCCCGCAACCCAACCGGCCGCGGAAGACCTGACCACTCATTCTTTATAGCTGAGCGCCTTGTTAGCGCCAGTGGATTGGGGAGATTGGCTAGTTCGGGCTGTCGGTTTTGCGCAGATTTTCCAGCAGAAGCCTGGATTGGGATTATGGTCGTCGGCGAGGGCCTCATCGCGAGCAGGCTCACTCCTACAGTTTTGATCGAGTGAGTTCAGTAACAATCAGGTCGGCTGTCAGGCCGCCTTCGCGAGCAGGCTCGCTCCCACAGAAAATCAAAATCAAAATCAAAAGATCGCAGCCTTCGGCAGCTCCTACACACGATGAGCGTTAGCTCGAGTACCGCTTTTGATCTTGATCTTGGAGCCCGTCGGCAGGCTGAGTGGAGGGATTGATCCGGGCGTGGGAGCGCAGCGACCGTACGACGCAGTCGTACACAGCGAGTGTAGGTGCAGCGAAGCAAACCGGAGCCGCTGCGCCAGGATCGATCCCGGAGCGAAGGAACCCCGAGCCTAAGCGAGCGGGCCGAACGTCAGGGCGAAGACCTTTTGGTTCCTTTTGGGGCGTTTGCCAAAAGGGACTCGCCGTAAGGGCGAAACCGCCAGCCGCAACACCCAAAAAAACGGATATACACCCAAAATCCCCAGAGCATGGCCGGCCCAAAGGCCGCCAAGACCAAAGCGCGCTTAAGCCAAATCCGGATCCCGCGAAGAACGCAAGGAATTGCTCTCAAGCTCATACCTCAACTCATCCACCAACGCCTCAACCGCCCCAGGCGTACGCAGCGAAGCCAGATCCAGCCCGCTGATCACCAGATCCACCTGCCCCGAATCCCGGTGATACAACTTGACCGTCAGCGAATGATCACCATCCACCGAACACTCACAAGCCAGCGGCGCAAAACTGTGCTCGAGCCGAGCGCGCAACTGCGCAAGATTCATCATTGACGTTGTTCCTATGACTGTTTCAAAAGGGGCACGATCGCAGGCCCGAAATGGCCCACACCGCACCCCACCAGCCTAAGAACACAACGTCTTGGCCAATACATGAATTTGCACCCTTGTAACTAGTGCATTTGCACCCCTCAGCGCTGGCCTTTGGTGCCCCACTCTCCCGAAAACAAACCGCGCTCTCGAGCCCAGACGATCGCCTCGCTGCGGCTATGCACATCGATTTTCGAGTACACGGTGGCCACATGATTGCGCACGGTATTGGGCGCCAGTTTCAACCGCGCGGCGATCTCCTTGTCCGCCAGACCTTCACAGATCAAACCCAGCACATCACGCTCACGGGCCGTCAGGTCGGTGAACGAGGCGCTGGGCAGCTGCGGCGAGTTGATCTTCTTCACGTTGGCCAGCTTCTCGATCAGCGTTCGGCTGAACCACGATGCATCCTTCATCACCTCTTCAATCGCCGCGACCAGCTCAAGCTCAGTGCGCTTGCGCTCGGTCATATCCATCAACACCAGCAGATAGCAGGACGTGTCGTGAATGTTCACGGTGTCAGCCGAGACCGCACACTCCAGCAACTCCTCGTCCTTCTTGCGCACGGGCACGTCGACCCGATCGACCCGACCGTTCTTCGCCAGCGCCGACAGCAGGCGCGTGCGCGCGCTGTCATCGTGGATGAAGCTCAGCTGCGTCACGGTTTTGCCGAGTACGTCATCGCTGTCATAGGCCAGGGTATCGAGGAACGCCTGATTGACGTCGATGACCTCCTGCTTGTCAGCGGTGCAGATCAAAATCGGTACCGGCGTCAGACGAAAAGCCTTGGCAAAGCGCTCCTCGCTCTGACGCAAGGCCACTTCGACCCGGCGCCGAGGCTCCATGTCGACGAAGGAGAACAGCATGCAATTCTCGTCATTGAGCAGCAGCGGCTGACCGGCAACGATCACCTGTTTACTGCCACCGTCCGGGAGGCGCAGTTCTGCCTGCATCTGCGGAATGGTCGCGACATCGCGCAAGCGCTGGACAGCCAGATCGCGCTGATCCGCCTGCTCGAAGATATCGATTTCGTAGGCCGAAGTGCCGATCACCTGATCGCGGGTATAGCCGGTCATTTCCAGAAAGCCCGGGTTGACCTTGATGTAGCGCAAATCGCTGAGTCGGCAGATCACTGCCGGTGCAGGGTTGGCATTGAAGGTTTTTTCGAAACGCAGCTCAGCGTTGGCCCAATCGGTGACGTCGCTCATGATCAGCACCAGCGACTCGGGCTGGCCGACGCGGTCGGTCAGGACCATGCTGCGCACGCTGTGCACCCAGACCCGCTCCGGGTCGTCCACGGACGAAACTTCGATCAGCACATCATTGAACGCCTCGCAGCGGGCGACGCGGCTGATCGGGTAGTTGTCCGGCGGCAAGACATGATTATTGCGATAGCGCAGCGTGAAGCGTCTGGCGTACTCGTCGGCGTTACTGCCCAGATCACCGATGGTGCTGACACCGTGCATGGTCAGCGCCGCTTCGTTGGCCCAGAGAATGCTTTTGTCGAGTTCCAGCAGAATCACCCCGTCCGACAGCCCGGCAATGATCTGCTGCAACTGGCGACGGTTGGTTTCGGTGGTCAGGACTTCCTGGCTCATTGGATCTCCACACTGTGATGCGGCTAGGTGAAGAGTACGACCGCGGCGGCTCGGGATCGTGCCACAACCCCAAAATCGCCAAAAAACCCCTGTGGGAGCGAGCCTGCTCGCGAAAGCGCTGGGTCAGACAGACCATTCGGTGACTGACCCGGCGCATTCGCGAGCACGCTCGCTCCCACAGGTTTACTGGGTGTGTTTACCTTAGGCGGCACGCTCGCTGGCCGCCACCATCGCCGACGCCGCGAGCATCGCCCGCAACAACACCGCGCACCCCGCTGCCAGATCATCCGGCGCGGCATTCTCGATTTCGTTGTGGCTGATCCCGCCCTCGCATGGCACAAAAATCATTCCCGCCGGGCCGAGCTCGGCGAGGAAAATCGCGTCATGCCCGGCACCACTGACGATGTCCATGTGCGACAGACCCAGCCCTTTCGCAGCACCGCGCACCGCTTCCACGCAGCCTTTTTCGAAGTACAGCGGCGGGAAGTCGGCGGTCGGGGTCAGTTCGTAGGTAAGGCCGTGCTCTTCGCAGGTCGCCTCGATCACTTGTTTCACTTCGGCAATCATCGAATCCAGCCGCGCCGGCTCCAGGTGGCGAAAATCCAGAGTCATGCGCACTTCGCCGGGAATCACGTTGCGCGAGCCGGGATAGGCTTGCAGGCAGCCGACCGTGCCACAGGCGTGGGGCTGATGGCCGAGGGCGGCGCGGTTGACGGCGCCGACGATCACCGAGGCACCGACCAAGGCGTCCTTGCGCAGGTGCATCGGCGTCGGGCCGGCGTGGGCTTCGACGCCGCGCAATTTCAGGTCGAACCACTTCTGCCCGAGCGCGCCGAGTACCACGCCGATGGTTTTCTCTTCGTCCTCGAGAATCGGGCCTTGTTCGATGTGCGCTTCGAAATACGCGCCAACCGCGTGCCCGCTAACCTTGCGCGGACCGGCATAGCCGATCGCATTCAGTGCTTCGCCGACCGTGACGCCGTCGGCATCGACCTTGGCGAGGGTTTCTTCGAGGGTGAATTTCTCGGCGAAGACCCCTGAGCCCATCATGCACGGGGCGAAGCGTGAGCCCTCTTCGTTGGTCCAGACCACCACTTCCAGCGGCGCTTCGGTTTCCACGCCGAGGTCGTTGAGGGTGCGCAGCACTTCGACGCCGGCGAGCACGCCGAAGCAGCCGTCGAACTTGCCGCCGGTGGGCTGGGTGTCGATGTGGCTGCCGGTCATCACTGGCGGCAGGCTCGGGTTGCGCCCGGCGCGCCGGGCGAAAATGTTGCCGACGGCATCGACCGTGACGCTGCAACCGGCGTCCTTGCACCACTGCACGAACAGGTCGCGCGCCTGGCGGTCGAGGTCGGTCAGGGCCAGGCGACAGACGCCGCCCTTGACCGTGGCGCCGAGTTTCGCCAGTTCCATGAGCGAGGCCCAGAGGCGATCGCGGTTGATGTGCTGATGGGTGGATTGCAGAACGTCGACGGCTGCGTTCATGGGGATCTCCTCAATGCTGATGCCGATAGTGCCCATGCTCTGCGTGGGCATTCATCCATGGACGCTCTGCGTCCGCTGTTGGGACGCGGAGCGTCCCGGGCTGCATTCCCACGCAGAGCGTGGGAACGATCAGTTTCGGCGGTGTATGGAGCATCGCCTTCGCGAGCAGGCTCGCTCCCACAGTGAGAATGCATTTCCAATGTGGGAGCGAGCCTGCTCGCGAAAAGGCCCTTGCTCACACCGCTGTTTTCACGGCAGAAGGCTGCGCCCGCATCACGCACAGCCCGTAATAAATCACCCCGCCCAACGCCGAGCCGGTGAACCAGCCATAGCTGTAGAACCAGCTGAACGCGTCGCTGCCCAGCGACAGCAGGGTCAGCGCCACCGGCACGCCAAAGGCGAGAAAACCGGCCCAGTTCCACGCCGGATACACGTCATCGCGGTACAGCCCGGCGAGGTCCAGTCGCTGTTTCTTGATCAGGAAATAATCCACCACCATGATCCCGGCGATCGGCCCGAGCAGGCTCGAGTAGCCCAGCAGCCAGTTTGAGTACACGGTTTCCAGGCTGATGTCGGAAACGATCAGGCCAAGCTTTTTCAGCAGTTCATGGCCCATCAGCACCAGCCCGACCAGACCGGTGAGCAACACCGCTTTGGTGCGGTTGATCACCTTCGGCGCGATGTTCTGAAAGTCATTGGTCGGCGAGACGATATTCGCGGCGGTGTTGGTCGACAGTGTGGCAACGATGATCAGCGCCATGGCCACCGCCACCCACACCGGGCTCTGGATATGCCCGATCAGCGTGACCGGATCGGACACGGTGACGCCGACCAGTTTCACCGATGCGGCGGTCATCACCACCCCTAGCGCGGCGAAGAGGAACATGGTCAGCGGCAGACCGAAAATCTGCCCGAGGATCTGATCCTTCTGGCTCTTGGCGTAGCGACTGAAGTCGGGAATGTTCAGCGACAGCGTGGCCCAGAAGCCGACCATTGCCGTCAGCCCTGCCGCGAAATAACTGACCACGCTGGCGCCTTCCGGACGCTTGGGCGGGATCGCCAGCAATTCAGTCATCGACACATTGGGCATCGCCCACACCAGCAGGCCGATGCCCACCGCCACCAACAACGGTGCCGACAAGGTTTCCAGCCATTTGATCGACTCGGCGCCGCGAATCACCACCCACAGATTCAGCGCCCAGAACACCATGAAACCGATCACCTCGCCGGTTCCGCCGAGGGATTTCCAGCCCTCGAACACCGAGCCGAGGAACAGGTGAATCGCCAGTCCGCCGAACATGGTCTGGATGCCGAACCAGCCACACGCCACCAACGCGCGAATCAGGCACGGCACGTTGGAACCGAGAATGCCGAACGACGAGCGCAGCAGCACCGGAAACGGAATGCCGTACTTGGTGCCCGGGAAGGCGTTGAGGGTCAGTGGAATCAACACAATGACGTTGGCAAACAGAATCGCCAGCAGCGCTTCGCCGACGCTCAAGCCGAAATACGCGGTGAGCACGCCGCCGAGGGTGTAGGTCGGCACGCAAATCGACATCCCGACCCACAGCGCGGTGATGTGCCATTTGTTCCAGGTGCGTTCGCGCACCTTGGTCGGTGCCATGTCGTGGTTGTAACGGGGGCTGTCGAGGACGTCGTTGCCGGCTTCGAGCTCGAACAAGCCGTCGCGCTCGGTCACTTGTGATCTGGTCTGTTGCATGGCCGCTCCACTGTTCTTCTGATTATTTTTTGCTCATCAGGCGGCGAGCGCATACGGCGCCAGCCGGACGATGGCCGGAGGAACTGACAACTTTCACGCACCGGCCATGGTGTCAGCGGCGGCATCAATAAACGTGCCGGGTCTGGCGCTGAACGCTTGGGCGGTGCACTGCACGCTTTGCAACTTTCTGATATTCATCAGTTTTAATTGAATATTCGCTGAGTCCGGGAAAACTTGTCTGAACGCTCAGGCTAAACGTCGGGCAAGTTGTCCGAAGTGTCAGGACTCAAACTGGTGCACTGCATTTATTTTTGTCGGTGAACCCGCAACCGCAGCACAACTTCAAGCGGCTGATTTCACATAGGAAATCTTGCTCATATTTCCATCCTGTCAAGTGCGTCAAAATGGTGAGCGCCCTACCCATTTTGGTGATTTCTCGTTTTTACCTTTATTTATCAATAGCTTGAAACAGCTATAAGCTTATAAAAAATATTCTTGATCATTCTTGAAATCGCGACTAGTTTCTATTCCTGACAGCGATGACAGGAATACGAACTGCGCCGCTGTACTTCAATAAAACATTTAGAACCGGCACAAGTCGGTCATGCCTGCGAGGAATCCGGAATGTCTCTGTTGATCCGTGGCGCCACCGTTGTTACCCATGATGAAAGTTACCGCGCCGACGTCTATTGCGCTGACGGCGTGATCAAAGCCATTGGTGAAAACCTCGACATTCCCGCCGGCGCAGAAGTGCTCGACGGCAGTGGCCAGTACCTGATGCCCGGCGGCATCGATCCGCATACGCACATGCAGTTGCCGTTCATGGGCACCGTTGCCAGCGAAGATTTCTACAGCGGCACCGCTGCCGGTCTGGCCGGCGGCACTACCTCGATCATTGACTTCGTCATTCCCAATCCGCAGCAATCGCTGATGGAAGCGTTTCATCAGTGGCGCGGCTGGGCACAAAAGTCCGCGTCGGACTATGGCTTCCACGTCGCAATCACCTGGTGGAGCGAGCAGGTGCGCGAGGAAATGGCCGAGTTGGTCAGCCACCACGGCATCAACAGCTTCAAGCATTTCATGGCCTACAAGAACGCGATCATGGCCGCCGACGACACTCTGGTGGCGAGTTTCGAGCGCTGCCTGGAACTCGGTGCGGTGCCGACCGTGCACGCGGAAAATGGCGAGCTGGTCTATCACCTGCAACGCAAGCTGATGGCTCAGGGCATTACCGGGCCGGAAGCGCATCCGCTGTCGCGACCTTCGCAGGTCGAAGGTGAAGCCGCGAGCCGGGCGATCCGTATCGCCGAAACCATCGGCACGCCGTTGTACCTGGTGCACGTTTCCACCAAGGAAGCCCTCGACGAAATCACCTACGCACGCAGCAAGGGCCAGCCGGTTTACGGCGAGGTGCTGGCCGGGCACTTGCTGCTCGACGACAGCGTCTATCAACACCCGGACTGGCAGACCGCTGCCGGCTACGTGATGAGCCCGCCGTTTCGTCCGCGCGGCCATCAGGAGGCGCTGTGGCACGGGCTGCAGAACGGCAATCTGCACACCACCGCCACCGACCACTGCTGCTTTTGCGCCGAGCAGAAAGCCGCCGGGCGCGACGACTTCAGCAAGATTCCCAACGGCACCGCCGGCATCGAAGACCGCATGGCAGTGTTGTGGGATGAAGGCGTCAACTCCGGACGATTGTCGATGCAGGATTTCGTCGCGCTGACCTCCACCAACACCGCGAAGATTTTCAATCTCTATCCACGCAAAGGTGCGATCCGCGTGGGCGCCGATGCCGATTTGGTGCTGTGGGATCCGCAAGGCACACGGACCATTTCCGCCAAGACCCACCATCAGCAGGTGGACTTCAACATCTTCGAAGGCAAGACCGTGCGCGGCGTGCCGAGCCACACCGTCAGCCAGGGCCGCGTGGTCTGGGCCGACGGCGACCTGCGCGCCGAACGCGGCGCCGGACGCTACATCGAACGGCCGGCCTATCCGGCGGTGTTTGATTTGTTGAGCAAGCGGGCGGAGTTGCACAGGCCGACGGCGGTGAAACGCTGACAGCCAGGCCTTCGGCCTTCGCGAGCAGGCTCGCTCCCACAGGTGAGCGCATAGCAAATGTGGGAGCGAGCCTGCTCGCGAAGAGGCCCTCCCTGACGCCATAAAACCACTGCCCACCAGAGGCAGCACCTCAATTAGCCATGAGGCCATGAACCGTGATCGAGACCCTGAACCACCTTCCCCACCCGCACGAAAGCGCGGCCGCCCTCGCCGGCCATTTCACTGATCTGGCGCCGCCGCTCAATACCCGGCAGGCGCATCTGGAAGCCTCGCGCTGCCTGTATTGCTACGACGCGCCTTGCGTCAATGCATGCCCCAGCGAAATCGACATTCCGTCGTTCATCCGCAATATCCATCAGGACAACGTACAGGGCGCGGCGCAAAAGATCCTTTCGGCAAACATCCTCGGCGGCAGTTGCGCGCGGGTCTGTCCAACGGAAATCCTCTGCCAGCAGGCCTGCGTGCGCAACAACGCGCAGGAATGCGCGCCGGTGCTGATTGGTTTGCTGCAACGCTATGCCGTGGACAACGCGCATTTCGCCGAACACCCGTTCCAGCGCGCCCCGGCCACGGGCAAACGGATCGCCGTGGTGGGCGCCGGGCCGGCCGGGTTGTCTTGCGCTCATCGCAGCGCAATGCACGGGCATGACGTGGTGATTTTCGAAGCACGGGAAAAGGCCGGCGGGCTCAACGAGTACGGCATCGCCAAGTACAAACTGGTCGACGATTACGCGCAGAAGGAGCTGGACTTTCTCCTGCAGATTGGCGGGATAGAAATCCGCCACGGCCAGAAACTCGGTGCAAACCTGACCCTGAGCGAACTGCATCAGCAGTTTGACGCGGTATTCCTCGGCCTCGGCCTGAATGCCAGCAAGCAACTCGGTCTGGCCCACGAAGACGCGCCGGGCCTGCTCGCCGCCACCGATTACATCCGCGAACTGCGCCAGGCCGATGACCTCACGCAGTTGCCCTTGGCCGAACGCTGCATCGTTCTCGGCGCCGGAAACACGGCGATCGACATGGCGGTGCAAATGGCCCGCCTCGGCGCGCGCGACGTCAATCTGGTGTATCGCCGTGGTGCGGCAGACATGGGCGCCACCCACCATGAGCAGGACATCGCCAAAGCCAACCAGGTGCGGTTGCTGACCTGGGCGCAGCCGGAGCAAGTGTTGCTCGATGATCAGGGCCGCGTGCGCGGCATGCGTTTCGCCCGCACCGATCTGGTTGAAGGGCGTCTACAAACCACCGGAGAAACCTTTGAGCTGGCTGCCGATGCGATCTTCAAAGCGATCGGCCAGAGCTTCGATGACAGCGCTCTCAGCGATCCGTTGGCGCGCGAACTCAAGCGTCAGGGCGAACGCATCGCGGTCGATGAAAACCTGCGCACCAGCGTCCCCGGCGTGTATGCCGGCGGCGACTGCACCAGCCTCGATCAGGACCTCACCGTGCAAGCAGTGCAGCACGGCAAACGCGCCGCCGAGGCGATCAACGCTCAACTGATGCTCAACGTGGAGGCTGCGTAAATGGCCGATCTCTCGATAGTCTTCGCCGGTATCAAAGCGCCCAACCCGTTCTGGCTGGCTTCCGCGCCGCCCACCGACAAGGCCTACAACGTGGTCCGCGCCTTCGAAGCGGGCTGGGGTGGCGTGGTCTGGAAAACCCTGGGTGAGGATCCGGCGGCGGTCAACGTTTCCTCGCGTTATTCGGCGCATTACGGTGCCAATCGCGAAGTGCTGGGCATCAACAACATCGAACTGATCACCGACCGCTCGCTGGAAATCAACCTGCGCGAAATCACCCAGGTGAAGAAGGACTGGCCGGATCGCGCGCTGATCGTGTCGCTGATGGTGCCGTGTGTCGAGGAGTCGTGGAAACACATTCTGCCGCTGGTCGAAGCCACCGGCGCCGACGGCATCGAACTCAACTTCGGCTGCCCCCACGGCATGCCCGAACGCGGCATGGGCGCGGCGGTCGGCCAGGTGCCGGAGTATGTCGAACAGGTGACGCGCTGGTGCAAGACGTACTGCTCGCTGCCGGTGATCGTCAAACTCACCCCGAACATCACCGACATCCGCGTCGCTGCCCGGGCGGCGCATCGTGGTGGCGCCGATGCGGTGTCGCTGATCAACACGATCAACTCGATCACCAGCGTCGACCTGGACCACATGGTCGCCCTGCCCACCGTCGGCAGCAAAAGCACCCACGGCGGTTATTGCGGTTCGGCGGTCAAGCCAATTGCGCTGAACATGGTCGCGGAAATCGCCCGTGATCCGCAGACCCAGGGCTTGCCGATCTGCGGCATCGGCGGCATCGGCAGCTGGCGCGACGCGGCGGAGTTCATGGCGCTGGGCAGCGGCGCGGTGCAGGTGTGCACGGCGGCGATGCTGCATGGTTTTCGCATTGTCGACGAGATGAAGGACGGCTTGTCGCGGTGGATGGACAGCCAGGGTTACGCCAATATCGCCGAGTTTTCCGGGCGCGCCGTGGGCAACACCACGGATTGGAAGTACCTCGATATCAACTACCAGGTGATCGCGAAGATCGACCAAGAGGCGTGCATCGGTTGCGGGCGTTGCCACATTGCTTGCGAAGACACGTCACACCAGGCGATCGACAGTTTGAAACAGGCCGACGGTACGCATAAATATGAAGTGATCGATGAGGAATGTGTGGGCTGCAATCTGTGCCAGATCACCTGCCCCGTGGCCGACTGCATCGAGATGGTACCGATGGAAACGGGCAAGCCGTTTCTGGACTGGAATCATGATCCGCGCAACCCCTATCACGTTGCAGTCTGAAAAAACCCCTCACCCTAGCCCTCTCCCAAAGGGAGAGGGGACTGATTGGGGGATGCTGACAAACTTCGCCGACCTGAAAGAGTTGTTGTGAATCCATAATCGACACGGTCTTTCAGGTCGATGTACCTCTCAATACACCTCGGTCGGCCCCCTCTCCCTCTGGGAGAGGGCTGGGGTGAGGGTAAGCCCTTGATGGTGCTCTTCAAGGCTCCAGCCCGATCCCGCGCAAAATCACACCTGTCACGGTCTGCACCGCCCGCTCGAACTGCATATCCGACAACGGCTGGTGATCATTGAGAATGTTCACCTGATGATCAAAGTCGGCGTAATGCTGGGTCGACGCCCAGATCATGTACAGCAAACCCGACGGCTCCACCGGCAGGATCCGCTTGTCCTCGACCCACTGGCGAATCTTCGCCTCCTTCATCTTCGCCCAGTCATACAGGCTCGCATCCAGCGCTTCGCCCAGGGTCGGCGCGCCGTGGATGATCTCGTTGGCCCAGACTTTCGAGCCATAGGGCCGGCTGCGCGAATGATTCATCTTGGCGCGGATGTAACTGCTCAGCACCACGCGCGGGTCGTCGAACATCTCGAAGCACAGCGCGTCCTGCTTCCACACTTCCAGCAGATCGAACAGCACTGCGCTGTACAGCTCGCTCTTGGTGCTGAAGTAGTAATGCAGATTGGAACGCGGCAACTGCACTTCGGCAGCGATGTCCGCCATGGCGGTGCTGCCGAAGCCTTTTTCGGCGAAAACCTTTTCCGCCGCCAGCAGGATTTTCTCGACGTTACTGCGGCGAATTTCGATCTTGTGATTGCCCATGTGGGCTCCCTGACAACAGCGTTGCGCAAGACTAGCATCCGCTCTGATCCGGGCGCGACCGCCGCCAACAAAACTTCGCAGGTACAAGCGCTATGGCGCAGCGCTCACACCGATAGGCGTTGGTTCACTCACGCCCAGATTACCTTCAACCTGCCCGGCCATGTGCAGCGTGCCGGCCATCACCCCAGTGGTCGGGTTCTGCAGCAGCTTCTGCCAGGCTTTGTCGAAGGTATTGCCGAGGCTGCTGCGAATCAGCGCTTCGCTGTCGGGGCGGTCGTTGGCCTGGATGATTGCGCGTATGCCGGCCACGCCGACCGAAATCATCGCTCCGGCGAGCTTGCCTGCTGCTGCCGCCACTGCACTGGCGGCGCCGCGCGGGGCCATTTCTGCTTCGATGCGCTGGCTGGCGCGCTTGGCCACCGGGGCCATCGCCGCGTCGGTGGAGGAAATGCCCTTGGCGCCGCCGTCGGTGTGGATCTTGTCGATCAGTGCGGCGTACGCCGGGAGGGTGTTGAGCGGCTCGGTGCTGATGACTTTGAACAGCGAAGCATCCCGCGCAGGCGGCGGGCCGAGGGCGATGGCCGGGATCTTCTGCAAGCGTCCGTTGAGCTGCGCAATCGGCACACCGTGACGCTGGGCGATGAGCGGCATCTGCTGCGCCATCAACTGTGCATAGAACGCCGTGGCCTGCGCCAGAATCGCATCCGGATCGATCTCCACGGCGACCGGCGCGAGGACTTTTTCCTGATATTGCTCAAGCAGATACGCCGCCAGCCGTTTCGCCGAAGCGTCCTGCTCGCCGCCGGCGCTGATCGTGTACCAACTGACCTTCATCGACAGCCATTCCTGGGTCCAGTAGCTGCTGAACCAAGGGATGAAATTTTCTTCAGTTTGCTGATAGACCCGAGTGCGCCAATGTTCCATCGAGCCACGGGCGAACAGCTTGACCTGCTCGGTGGCCTGCTGCGATGCGCTGAGGATCTCGCGGTCGATCTGCTGCCAGGTTTGCGCCGACACCACCACCGCCTGCGGCGCACTCACTGGCGCCCGGGCCGAAGTGGCGCAGCCGGCCAGCAGAAACAGTGCGGCAACGACCAGCGTGCGCGGATTCACGGTGGCGGTGTCCTTTGGCTTGGGGAGGTGCAGGTTTGAGTATAGGTGGGTCAGTCGATTTCGATGCTGAAGGTTCCGGCCTCTTCGCGAGCAGGCTCGCTCCCACATTTGAAATGTGTTGCACCTGTGGGAGCGAGCCTGCTCGCGAAGGCGCCATCAGCAGCACCGCAAACCTCAACCATCACCACCATCGATATCCACCATCGCCACGATTGCCTTCCGCCCTCCCATGATGAAAGGCACGATTGACTCATCCGAAACACAACGAGGCGTTCACATCATGATCCACACCCAAGTCACCCTCTCCGTGAGTTTCCCGGTGTTCGGCAGCAACTACTACCAACAGCACGTCGTGCCGCGCAAGGCGCAGACACTGGTGTTCAACGAAGATTTCGACGATCTGCTGATGCCCGCCGCCAGCAATCATTTCAGCAATGAAGTGGTCGGCCTCAACGATCAGTTCCGTTTTCTGAGCGACATACTCGCCACCCATCTGCTCGATCACGAGGCCCCGGTGCCTGCGCGATCCCGCGTCCAGGCGAACGCTCGTTTTTTCAACTGAAGGCTGATGCACAGAGGGCGTTCCCTTAACGGGAACGCCCTCTGCTTTCAATCAGTCATCATCGCGATCACGGTGATAACGACGGCCATCGCGGCGGTCGTCATCGCGGTCGTCCCAGCGCCGGTCATGGTCGTAATAGCGGCCGTGGTCGCGGTCGTAGTGCCGGCCATGGCGGTGGTCATCATCAAAATCCGCAATACAGCCGCTCAGCAATACGGCGGCGGTCACAGTGAGCAGCATCGTTGTCGCTTGCTTCATTCAACACTTCCCTAAAACCCAAGGTCTTGACGACGGAAATCGCCACGCTGCCCGCGTCTTCGGGACGCAGTGCGCGCAGCCGCAGATACGACCGGGCAAAAGCACGTTGATTCAGTGGCCACTATCGACCGTTGGTCGGCCCGTTCGCCATGCCCGAACGGCGGCGGAATGCCACCTATACTGCTTGCAACCAACCCCCATGCAATGGATCTGCGCCCTCAATAACAATAAGCAGAGGTGGACCATGGTCTGGCAGCAAATCTACGACCCGTTCGGCAACCCGGTGCTCTCCACGCTGATGGCCGCGGTGCCGGTGGTGGTGATGCTCGCGGCGCTGGCGTTCTTTCACGTCAAGGCACATCTGGCAGCCTTGCTGGCGCTCGCGTCCGCCCTGCTGATCTCGATCTTCGCCTTCGACATGCCAGCGGGCATGGCCGGTTCGGCGGCGCTGTTCGGCGCGGCGAATGGCTTACTGCCGATTGGCTGGATTGTGCTCAACATCATCTTTCTGCATCGCCTGACCACGGAGAATGGTTCGTTCAAAGTGCTGCAGGATTCCCTCGCGCGCATCACCGATGATCGACGTCTGCAATTGCTGCTGATCGCCTTCTGTTTCGGTGCGTTCTTCGAAGGCGCGGCAGGCTTTGGCACGCCGGTGGCAGTGACCGGTGCGATTCTGATCGGCCTGGGTTTTTCGCCATTGGCCGCATCGGGCCTGGCGCTGATCGCCAACACTGCGCCAGTGGCTTTCGGTGCGCTGGGCACGCCGATCATCACCCTGGCCAAGGTCACCGGGCTGGACGAGATGGAGCTGTCGATGATGGTCGGGCGGCAGTTGCCGTTCTTCTCGGTGCTGGTGCCGTTCTGGTTGATCTGGGCGTTTGCCGGGTGGCGCAAGATGCTCGAGGTGTGGCCGGCGATTCTGGTGGCCGGGGTGAGTTTCGCCATCCCGCAATTTCTCGTGTCCAACTACCACGGGCCGATGCTGGTGGACGTCATCGCTGCGCTGATTTCCATGGCCTGTCTGACGCTGTTCCTCAAGGTGTGGAAACCGGCGACGATCCATACCTCGGCGGCGCTGTCCGGGCGCGTCGACAACTCCAAGGTCGACGAAGAAACAGTCACCGCCAGCGCCGCGTTCAGCGATCAGGCGCGCCCGGCAGTGATGCGTGCGTGGATGCCGTGGATCATTCTCACGGTGTTCGTGTTTGCCTGGGGCACCCAGGGCTTCAAGAACATGTTCGATACGCGCCCAGTGATCGACCCGGTCACGCAATCGGCCAAGCTCGACCCGCAAGGCAAACCGGTACGCGAGGCCAATCCGATCTTCGCCCCGGCGGTGACCTTCACCGGTCTGCACCTGCAAATCGAGAAAGTACCGCCGGTTGTCGCAGCGCCGAAAGCCGAGGAAGCGATTTACAAGTTCACTTGGCTGACCGCGACCGGCAGCGGGATCTTGCTGGCGGCGATTGTTGGAGGCTTGCTGATGGGTTATTCGATCCCGCAATTGATCAAGCAGTACCTGCGCACATTGTGGGTGGTGCGGTTTTCGCTGATCACGATTGCGGCGATGCTCGCGCTGGGCTTCCTCACCCGCTATTCGGGACTGGATGCGACCATGGGCCTGGCGTTTGCGGCGACGGGGATTTTCTACCCGATGTTCGGCACGCTGCTCGGCTGGCTGGGGGTGGCGCTGACTGGTTCCGATACCGCGTCAAACGTGCTGTTTGGCGGATTGCAACGGGTAACGTCGGAACAGCTGGGTATCAGTCCGGTGCTGATGGCGGCAGCGAACAGTTCCGGTGGGGTGATGGGCAAAATGGTCGACGCGCAGTCGATCGTCGTCGCCTCCACCGCGACCCGTTGGTACGGGCATGAGGGCGAGATCCTGCGTTACGTGTTCTTCCACTCGATCGTGCTGGCGATCCTGGTCGGCGGGCTGGTGACGTTGCAGGCGTATGTCGCACCGTTTACCTCGATGGTGGTGGGTGGGCCATAACTGAAAAACACATCTCCACTGTGGGAGCGAGCCTGCTCGCGAAGAGGTCGGCAGATCCAGCAGCGGCTGGGTCTGACCCGACGCTTTCGCGAGCAGGCTCGCTCCCACAGGCCAATTGATGAGTTCAGCACATAACTCTATAGCGCAAATCCGACAAAACCTTTTCCCCTCTCCGGCGGTCACTCCTTTTACGAGACTGGCATGCATGCCGGCGCGCCCGTTTGGGCCTTTTGCAATCCTGCCGCCCGATGAGAGAAAAGGAATCGAACCATGCCGATTTCCCGACGCAATTTCATGATCCTCGGCGCCGTAACCGCGACGGCGTTCGCTATGCCCCCCTTTATCAGCCTCAAGGCCTACGCGGCCAGTCTGGAGCAACCGGCCATGAGTCAAGTTACCCTGCAAGTCAACGGTAAACCGCAAACCCTCGAAGTCGACACCCGCACCACCCTGCTCGACGCCCTGCGCGAACACCTGCACCTGACCGGCACCAAGAAAGGCTGCGACCACGGCCAGTGCGGCGCCTGCACGGTGATCGCCGACGGTCGGCGGATCAACTCCTGTCTGACCCTGGCGGTGATGCACGACGGCAGTGAGGTGACCACCATCGAAGGCCTCGGCATGCCGGACAAGCTGCACCCGATGCAGGCCGCGTTCATCAAGCACGACGGTTATCAGTGTGGCTACTGCACGCCGGGGCAGATCTGCTCGGCGGTCGCTGTGCTCAAAGAGATCCGCGACGGCATTCCCAGCCACGTCAGCCCGAGCCTGACCGAGCCGCCGAAGCTGATCGCCGCCGAACTGCAGGAGCGCATGAGCGGCAATATCTGCCGTTGCGGCGCTTACTCGAACATCATCGAAGCCATCACTGAAGTTGCGGAGGTGCCGGCATGAGAGCCTTCAATTACAGCCGCGCCGACTCACCTGCGGCAGCCGCTTCCCAGGCTGCGCACGTCGAAGGCGCCAAGTTCATCGCCGGCGGCACCAACCTGCTCGACCTGATGAAACTCGACATCGAAACCCCAGTCCACCTGATCGACATCAACCACCTCGGCCTGGACCAGATCGAAGCCACACCCGAAGGCGGACTGCGCATCGGCGCGCTGGTGCGCAACACCGATCTGGCCGCCGACGCGCGCGTGCGCAAGGACTACGCCCTGCTCTCCCGCGCCTTGCTCGCCGGGGCTTCCGGACAGTTGCGCAACATGGCGACCACCGCCGGCAACCTGCTGCAACGCACCCGCTGCCCGTACTTCTACGACACCCACCAGGCCTGCAACAAACGCAATCCGGGCAGCGGCTGCGCGGCGATCGGCGGGGTCACCCGGCAGCTGGGGATCATCGGCGTCAGCGACGCTTGCATCGCCACCCACCCGAGCGACATGGCCATCGCCATGCGCGCGCTGGATGCGCAGATCGAAACGGTCAAGCCTGACGGCAGCACGCGCAGCATTGCCATGGCCGATTTCCATCAGTTGCCGGGCGGCACGCCGCACATCGAAACCAGTCTCACGCCCGGCGAATTCATTACCGCCGTGACCCTGCCGGCGCCGGTTGGCGGCACGCACATTTATCACAAGGTGCGGGATCGCTCGTCTTACGCGTTTGCCCTGGTCTCGGTCGGTCTGATCCTGCAAAAGGACGGCACCGGCCGCGTCGCCGTCGGCGGCATTGCGCCGAAACCGTGGCGGGTCGAAGCCGCTGAAGCGTTGCTGCCCAAGGGTGCCAAAGCAGTCAGTGAACGCCTGCTTGAAGGCGCGACGCCCACCGATGACAACCAATTCAAACTGACACTGGTCGAGCGCACGCTGGCCTCGGTGTTGGCGCAAGCGAGGGAAACCGCATGAAATTCGACACGCCCGCCACCACCAATCCCATCGACCGCCTGAAGGTCGTCGGCCAGCCCACCGAGCGCGTCGAAGGCCCGCTGAAAACCAGCGGCCAGGCCACTTACGCCTACGAACAACATGAAGCGGCGGCCAATCAGGCCTACGGCTTCATGGTCGATTCGGCGATCGCCAAAGGGCGGATCAAAGCCATTCATCTGGGCGAGGCCAAAGCGGCGCCCGGCGTGCTCGCGATCGTTACTGCCGAGAATGCCGGCAAGCTCGACAAGGGTGATTACAACGCTGCGCATCTGCTCGCTGGTCCCGAAGTGCAGCATTACCAGCAAGCCGTTGCATTGGTGGTTGCCGAGACCTTCGAACAGGCGCGCGCCGCCGCGCAATTGGTCAAGGTCGATTACGAAACCACCGAGGGCAAGTTCGATCTGGCCAGCGTCAAAGACCTCGGCGTCGAGCCGAAAGACGAGCTGCCCGACGTCAATCACGGCGACTTCGACAAGGCCTTCACCGCCGCACCGGTGCAGTTCGATCAGACCTACACCACGCCAGACCAGTCCCACGCGATGATGGAACCGCACGCCACACTGGCCGCGTGGAAAGGCGATCAACTGACCGTGTGGACATCGAACCAGATGGTCGCCTGGAGTGTCGGTGACATTGCGAAAACCCTCGGCCTGCCGAAGGAAAAAGTCCGCTTGATCTCGCCGTACATCGGCGGTGGTTTCGGCGGCAAACTGTTTATTCGCGCCGACGTGATCCTCGCCGCTCTCGGCGCGCGCATGGCGGGGCGGCCGGTGAAAGTCGCCCTCGCCCGCCCGCAAATGGCCAACAACACCACCCATCGCCCGGCAACGATTCAGCGCATCCGCATGGCCGCCACGGCGGACGGCAAGCTGACCGCCATCGCCCATGAAGGCTGGTCAGGCAACCTTGCTGACGGCAAGGTTGAACTGGCCGCGCAACCGAGCCAGTTGCTCTACGCCGCAGAAAACCGCCGCGTCAGCATGCGCCTCGCCCCGCTCGACCTGCCCGAAGGCAACGCCATGCGCGCGCCGGGTGAAGCGCCGGGGCTGATGGTGCTGGAAATTGCCATGGACGAAATGGCCGAACAGCTGAAGATGGACCCGGTGCTGTTCCGCATCGCTAACGACACTCAAGTCGACCCGGTGAAAACCGAGCGGCCGTTCTCCCAGCGTCAACTGGTCAAATGCCTGCAGATCGGCGCGGAGAAATTCGGCTGGGATCAGCGCAAGGCGCAACCGGGCAGCCGTCGTGAAGGCCGTTGGCTGATCGGCATGGGCGTGGCGGCGGCGTTTCGCAACAACCTGCTGGTCAAGTCCGGAGCCCGTGTGCGCCTGGAGCGTGGCGGCAAAGTCGTTGTCGAAACCGACATGACCGATATCGGCACCGGCAGCTACACGATCATCGCGCAGACCGCTGCCGAGATGATGGGCGTTGGTCTCGATGATGTAGTCGTGCGTCTGGGTGATTCGGACTTCCCGGTTTCGGCTGGTTCTGGCGGTCAGTTCGGCGGCAACTGCTCGACCGCCGGGGTCTACGCTGCGTGCGTGAAATTGCGCGAAGCGGTGGCGCAGAAGCTGGGACTGGCGGCGGATCAGGCTGAATTTGTCGACGGCCAGGTGCGCGTCGGCAGCAAGAGCCTGCCGCTGCGCAACGCGGCTGAAGGCGGCGCATTGGTCGGCGAAGACAGCATCGAGTTCGGTGATCTGGCCGAGAAGTATCAGCAATCGACCTTCGGCGCGCATTTCGTCGAAGTCGCGGTCGATGCTGCCACTGGCGAAGTTCGCGTACGGCGCATGTTGGCGGTGTGCGCTGCGGGGCGGATCCTCAACCCGACGTCGGCGCGCAGTCAGGTCATCGGCGCGATGACCATGGGCGTCGGCGCGGCATTGATGGAAGAACTGGCGGTGGACAAGCGCCTGGGCTTTTTCGTCAACCATGACCTCGCCGGGTATGAGGTGCCGGTTCACGCCGACATTCCACATCAGGAAGTGATTTTCCTCGAAGAAACCGACCCGATTTCATCGCCGATGAAGGCCAAAGGCGTGGGTGAATTGGGGATTTGCGGCGTGAGTGCGGCGGTGGCGAATGCAATCTACAACGCCACCGGCGCGAGGGTGCGGGAGTATCCGATTACGCTGGACAAGATTCTTGATTCGTTGCCGGAGATGATCTGAAGCGAAAAGCCCCTCACCCTAGCCCTCTCCCAAGGGAGAGGGGACCGATCCGGGTATATTCAGGATGTGCAGCGACGTGAAAGTCTTTCTGTGTATCCATAATCGCAACGGCAAGTTCAGGTCGATGCACATCGCAAGACACCTCGGTCGGCTCCCACTCCCCCGGGAGACGCCTGGGGTGAGTCGTATGCTGTTAGCGCACCTGCATGGGGTGCCAGGGGTCGAGTGGATTCACCACCACGCTTGCAGAATGCCGAACGTCTCGAGCATCCCCAATCGGCTCCCTCTCCCTCGGGAGAGGGCTGGGGTGAGGGGCGCGGTTTCACTCGGTCTTCGGATATTGCTCATCACCGACCTGCTCCATCCAGTCCACCACCTTGCCATCCAGCACTTCGGCAATCGCGATATGACTCATCGCCGTCGTCGGTGCTGCGCCGTGCCAATGCTTGGCGCCCGGAGCAATCCACACGGTATCGCCCGGCCGGATTTCCCGCACTGGCTGCCCCCACTCCTGCACGAACCCTGCCCCCGAGATGACGATCAATGTCTGCCCCAGCGGATGGGTATGCCACGCCGTTCGCGCGCCAGGCTCAAACGTTACGGTCGCACCACTGACCCGCGCCTCGTCGGTACCTTTGAACGGCGCATCCACCCGCACCGTGCCGGTAAACCAGTCAGCCGGGCCTTTGGCCGACGGTTGCGAGCCATTCGGTGTGACCGTGACACGCGGATTTTCAGTGGCATACACCTCGCCAGCCAGCAGCGAGAGCGTCAGCGCAGAAGCAGCAATCGGGTTCATGGCATTTCCTCCAATAGATGATGCAACCACTGTAGCGATCCGCACTCTTTGGATAATCGACTAGAATCCGAAAAAACTTATGCAGGACGATCATCAATGCTCCGGGAAAACGCCACCGACCTGCTCGCCTTTCTCGCCGTCGCCCGTGAACGCAGTTTCACCAAGGCCGCAGCCAAACTCGGCGTGTCGCAATCGGCGCTCAGCCACACCATTCGCAGTCTCGAGGCGCGACTCGGCCTGCGCCTGCTGACCCGCACCACGCGCAGCGTTTCGCCGACCGAGGCCGGCGAACACTTGCTGCAAACCATCGGCCCGCGCTTCGAGGAAATCGAGGTGGAACTGGCCGCCCTGAGCAACCTGCGCGAAACCCCGGCGGGAAAGATCCGCATCAGCGCCACCGACCATTCGCTGAACTGGATCCTGCGTCCGGTGTTGCAGGATTTCCTGCCGCAGTACCCGGATGTGTCCGTCGAGGTTTGCTGTGACTATGGCTTCGTCGACATCGCCGGCCAAGGCTTCGATGCCGGTGTGCGCCTGGGCGAAGACGTCGCCCAAGGCATGATCGCCACTCGCATTGGCCCGGACATGCGCATGGCGGTGGTAGGCTCCCCCGCCTACTTCGCCCGGCGCCCTGCACCGCAAACCCCGCGCGACCTGACCGACCACGCCTGTAACAACCTGCGCCTGCCAACCAATGGCGGACTGTATTCGTGGGAGTTCGAAAAGGACGGTGAAAGCCTGAAAGTGCGCGTATCCGGCCAGGTCACCCTGAATGGCGTGTACCCATTGCTCGACGCCGCGCTGGACGGTTTCGGGCTGAGCTACATCCCGGAAAACGTCGTTGCGCCGTTTCTGGCGGACGGTCGCCTGGTCCAGGTGCTGGGAGACTGGTGCCCGGCATTTTCCGGTTATCACCTGTACTACCCGAGCCGACGCCAGGCAGCGCCGGCGTTTGCGTTGTTGCTGGAGGCGTTGCGCTATCGCGGTTGACCCGGCTCAGCCCAGCAACGCAATCAACTGATGCCGTTGCGCATCGGTCAACATCGGCCCAAAACCGGCTCCGGCGTTGTCAACCATGTAGCGCGGATTGCTGGTCCCGGGAATCACACAGGTCACCGCCGGGTGCGCCAGGAGAAATTTCAGTGCCAGTTGCGGCCAGCTGTTGACCTGTACATCCGAGACCCACGCCGGCAGCGGCTTGCCCTTGAGCCGGGCGAGCAGATCGCCGCCGCCAAACGGCCGATTACAAATCACCGCCACCCCACGCTCACGGCACAGCGGCAGGATGCGTTTCTCGACCGCGCGATCATCCAGGGCGTAGTTGATCTGCAGAAAATCCAGCTTTTCGGCTTTCAGCACGGCCTCGACCTCGTCATAGGCCGACGAGGTGTAATGGGTGATGCCGATGTAGCGAATCCGCCCCTGCTCCTGCCATTCGCGCAGGGTCGGCAAGTGGGTTTGCCAGTCGAGCAGATTGTGAATCTGCATCAGGTCGATGCGTTCGGTTTGCAGCAGACTGAAGGACTGCTCCATCTGCGCGATACCCTCCTTGCGCCCGCGCGTCCACACCTTGGTGGCGAGAAAAGCCGGCGAACGTGGTTCGTGGATCGACAGCAGTTCACCGGTGGTCTGCTCGGCGCGGCCGTACATGGGCGAGCTGTCGATCAGCGTGCCGCCCTTTCTGAACAGCGCTTCGAGGACGGCGGGCAACTGCCGGTAAACCGGATCGCCCGGCGCGACGTCGAAACCGCGATAGGTGCCCAATCCGACCATGGGCAGTGCCTCGGAGCTCGAAGGGATGGCGCGGGTCTGCATGGTCTGGTCTCCTGCCGTGGGCGGCGCAATGACGGTCGGCGCTACGCTGCTGGCCAACGCCCGATCAATGGTGAACAGCGCCGCAGCCTGGGCAGCCAGGGTGAGCAAGCGGCGGCGGGAATAACCCTCAGTGTGGCGCATGCGTGTCCTCCTGCTGCGCGGATCTGTTGCATGGTGTGTGCGCAGGCTGTCAGGCGCAGGCGCTGAACTACACTGCCACAGCCAACCTCTCACCCCGTTAAAAGTAGCCGAATGTCCCGAACCCTGATGTCACTCGTCGTTTTCATCGTTGCCGTGTACCTGGTGCTGTGCGCCGCGCTGTTCGTGTTTCAGCGCTCGCTGATCTGGTTTCCCCAGCCTGCCGCCGTGGTTGCAGCGGATTCGCGCTTGAAACTGTCGATGCCGGATGCCGAGGTCTGGGTGACTGACCGAGAGCGCAGCGGAACGCGGGCGCTGATCTATTTCGGGGGCAATGCCGAGGACGTCTCGCGAAATCTGCCGGAATTCGCCGAGGCGTTTCCCGACTACGCGCTGTATTTCCTGCACTATCGGGGCTTTGGTGGCAGCACCGGCTCGCCATCGGAAGCCGCGATTGCCGAAGATGCGCTGGCGCTGTTCGATCAGGTCTATGCCAGCCACCCGCAGATTGCTGTCATCGGACGCAGCCTCGGTTCGGGGGTGGCGGTGCGCCTGGCCAGTCAGCGGCCGGTGCAGAATCTGATCCTGGTGACGCCGTTCAACAGCCTTGAGGAAATCGCCGAACGGCAATACCCGTGGGTGCCGGTGAAGTGGTTGCTCAAGGATCGTTTCGAATCAGGCAAATACGCGGCGCATATTCGCGCACCGACGTTGCTCTTGGCGGCCAGTGATGACGAAGTGATTGGGCGCAGCAGTACGCAGCGGCTGTTCGAGCGTTTTCCTGCGGGCGTGGCGACGCTGAAGGTGGTGCCGGACTCGGGGCATAACTCGATTTCCGAGCGCGAGCAATATTTGCAGTGGATTGTGGATGTGTTGAATCGCTGAAGGATGTAGCGATCAGACGGACGCCATCGCGAGCAGGCTCACTCCTACAGGGGGAACGCATTTCAAATGTAGGAGTGAGCCTGCTCGCGATGACGCCGGTACAGACAACACCATTTCCAGCTACTGTCCAAAGCTAAGGCTGACTGCCGCTCCGGGCATTTTCATCGCCAGAGGTGGCCGAGCGCGGCGTGACGTGCTGATGCCCGGTCGGGTCGTTGAGCTGCACGGCGTTGCCCTTCTGCCACGCATCAGCCCCCGTTGCGACAGGCGCCGGTTTGATCCCGGCACGAGCCTTTTTCTTTTCGGCACTGTCGATGCCCAGACGCTGATCGCGCTGGCGGACCATTTGTGCATCGGCCTGACCGTCAGCGGTAAAGCCCATCATCAACTGCGGCACGCCCAGCGGCAGTTGCTTGTCCTGATCGGTGTGCCAGGTGTGCCAAGTCTTGCCGTAAGTATTGGCGAGTTTTTCCATCAGGCGCTTTTCCGCCACTTGCGGGATGCCCGGCGCGACCAACTGGCCAGAAGTCACCTCGTGAGCATGGCTGTGCCACAAGGCTTTTTCTTTTGCCGGCAATTGCGTAAACAGGCGCTGACTGATGATGTATTCCACGCCCATCAACTTCGCTTCAGCCGTGTTGCCGTCGTAGATCACGCACTGGAACACTTCCTCATTGAGCGCCGAGCAGTAATGGTGCGCTTCCATCTGCGCGCCGGGATGACCGTTGTAAAAATGAAAGCCATCAAGGTACATGTTCAACGCGCGGATCGGCGGTTTGTCCTGCAACCACTGCGCGCCGACTTCGAGCATTTCAGTATCGGAGGCCTTGGCCTGACCCGGTGTCTGCACCGGTGACTCGGTGTTGCTCATCGCGCAACCAGTCAGCGCGGCGACCATCAAACCAATGGGAACCCAACGTCCCTGCGAGGTTGTCGTACGCATGTTTCACTCCTCGAACTTCTGTAACGGGCGCATGCTGGCCCTGTTCTGCAACTGAAAGCAGGAGAACGGCGGAGTTCGAAAAAATGCGCGCGGATCAGACTGGAGAGATCGTCGCCAGCACGCCGATCAGAATGGTCAAGGTCAGAAAGCCGCCGAGAAAAATTGCCATCTTGTACATGTCGCGCTCCTTGATGCGGGGTGTGCGGTGCACCGGACGCTTCGGGATGAGGTCGGAGGGTGATTGGCCGCACTGCCGGGGCATTCTGAGCCTGTGGCTGTACTGAATACAGAGGCAGATGAAACAGAAAAATACGGATCAGATGCGCATCTGATCCGCTTCGGGCATGAACAGGTATTCAGCCTGAGACTTGGGGATTCACTTTCGGCCCGGTTGATCTACAGTCATTGCCGACCGACAACAATAAAAACCGGAGTGACCATGCCCGACCTTGCCTTGCAACCCAACGTCGCCGCATCCCTCGCGCGCTGGCACGAGATGATCCGCAGCGGCAATCTCAAAGCCCTGCCTGAACTGCTTGATCCGCAAGCTGTGTTCCGCTCGCCCATGGCCCACACGCCCTACCCCGGCGCGCCGGTGGTGGCGATGATCCTCAACACCGTGTTCGAAGTCTTTGAAGATTTCGCCTATCACCGCGAATTGGCGACGGCGGATGGCCTGAATGTGATTCTCGAATTCAGCGCCAGGGTCGGCAGCAAGGAACTCAAAGGCATCGACATGATTCGCTTCGATGAACACGGCAAAATTGTCGAGTTTGAAGTGATGGTGCGGCCGCTGAGCGGGTTGCAGGCACTGGGCGAAGAAATGGGTCGGCGCCTGGGGGCCTACCTGGCGAACGCGAAAGCCTGACCCTACCGAATGCACTCGTCAGCTCCTACAGGTCCGGCGTATAAAAAAACCCACTGACCGTCGCCGGTTCAGTGGGTTTTGTGTGTCAGGGTTCTGCTTACAGAGCCATGTCACGTGCAGCGTTTTCCTTCGGCGCTACGGCTTTGTCAGCCGCAGGTGCCGCCGGAGCAGCTACCTGACCGATCACTGGAGGCGTCGGCAGTTCGAGGATTTTCGCGGTGTAAGCCCACTCAGCAGCCACTTTGGCCGGATCGCTGTTCAGCTGGGTGCCGTAGCTTGGCACGATCTGGTGCAGCTTGGTCTGCCACTCAGGGGTTGCGACTTTGTCTTTGAAGACTTTCTGCAGCACGCTCAGCATGATCGGTGCAGCAGTCGACGCGCCTGGCGATGCGCCCAGCAGGCCAGCGATCGAGCCGTCTTGCGAAGCAACGATCTCGGTGCCCAGTTTCAGCACGCCGCCAGCGGCTTCATCACGCTTGATGATTTGCACGCGCTGGCCGGCTTGCCACAGGCGCCAGTCTTCGGCTTTGGCGTTCGGGAAGTATTCCTTCAGCGCGTTCAGACGGTCTTCATCCGACAGCATCAACTGACCGGCAAGGTACTCGACCAGCGGGTATTCCTTGATGCCGACCTTGGTCATTGGCCAGATGTTGTGGGTGGTGGTACTGGTCAGCAGGTCGAAGTACGAACCTTCCTTGAGGAACTTGGTGCTGAAGGTCGCGAACGGGCCAAACAGAATGACGCGCTTGCCGTCCAGGACACGGGTGTCCAGGTGCGGAACGGACATCGGTGGCGCGCCAACCGAAGCCTTGCCGTAGGCCTTGGCCAGGTGCTGCTCGGCAATCGTCGGGTTCTCGGTCACCAGGAACGAGCCGCCAACCGGGAAGCCTGCGTATTCCTTGGCTTCAGGAATGCCCGACTTCTGCAGCAGGTGCAGAGCACCGCCGCCAGCGCCGATGAACACGAACTTGGCGTCGGTTTCGGTCTTGGTACCGTCCTTGAGGTTTTTGTAGCTCACACGCCAGGTGCCATCGGCGTTCTTGGTGATGTCTTCAACTTCGCTCGACAGTTTCAGATCGAAGTTGGGTTTGGTTTGCAGGTGAGCGGCGAACTGGCGGGTGATTTCGCCGAAGTTCATGTCCGTACCCAGCGGGCTCCAGGTGGCCGCGATTTTCTGGTTCGGGTCACGCCCTTCCATCATCAGCGGTACCCACTTCTTGATCACAGCCGGATCTTCGGAATACTGCATGCCAGCGAACAGCGGGCTCGCCTGCAGCGCTTCGTAGCGCTTTTTCAGGAACTTGATGTTGTCATCGCCCCACACGAAGCTCATGTGCGGAGTGGTGTTGATGAACGAGCGAGGGTTCTTCAGCACGCCCTGCTGAACCTGCCACGCCCAGAACTGACGGGAAACCTGGAACGCTTCGTTGATCTCGACGGCTTTCGGGATCGTCACGTTGCCCTTGTCGTCTTCCGGGGTGTAGTTCAGCTCGGCGAGGGCGGAGTGACCGGTACCGGCGTTGTTCCAGCCGTTGGAGCTTTCCAGGGCGACGCCATCGAGGCGCTCGACCATTTCCATCGACCAGGTCGGTTCCAGCTCATTGATCCACACACCCAGGGTGGTGCTCATGATGCCGCCGCCGATCAGCAGGACATCAACTTTCTTGGCTTCGGCAGCATTGGCAGACGACATCCCCATCGCCAAAGCCAGACCGAGCAAGGCTGTGTTCACTTTCTTAAACATCTGTTGCACCTATGATAAAACGCCTTCCGCCCGTCGTTGTTATCAGTCTGCGTTGCGCTTTGTTGACGCTCAGGCTGGCGTCGCGCAATCCGGCACACTTCAATATTGACGGGTGGGCACACAAGGCCGACATGTGGCATCGACCTCAGTTAATGTCCCTTCTGAACTGACTTCTTATCGTTATTGGCTTCAGCTGCTTGAGCGACAGGGATCCCGTCGGCCCGCCTGAAAGGCCAGCCAACCGAATTAAGTCAAAGCAAATTTGGCGCGGAGAATATCACGTCAGGGCGAACCCGCGCGTCTGTTCCCGACTTGAAAGTCTTTTTCCGCTCTGGGGCTTATCGGCCATGGGCCACCAAACATGACCGTGATCAGGCATTGGCCTGCAAAGTTTTTTGCGCGATACACATCGCAACTTGATAAATCATTGCGAACGGCTCGTTGTTCAAGCAGAAAATAACCTGCTACGTTGTACGATGACTGACAAACTAAGCCAGTCATTCCGACCCAATAACAACAAGGAAACAACATGACCAAATCCCGCCTCCTCATCGGTTTGTTCTGCGCCTTCAGCGCCTGCGCCATGGCCGCCCCTGCCCCGGCGGAAAAGCAAGTGGCCCAAGCGGTGGATCACCTGACCCAGGCGATGCTGCACAAAGACATCGCCGAACTGAACGCTCTGACCGCGCCGAACCTGACCTACGGCCACTCCAGCGGCAAGATTCAGGACAAGCAGGAATTCATCGCCGACATCGAAACCGGCCGCAGCGCATTCAAGACCCTGGAGATGCAGAAGCAGACCATCACGATGTCCGGCGATACCGCATTGGTGCGCCACCACTTCTCCGCGCAGGCGTTGAAGGGGACTGAGGTGATTCCGACCGAGATCGAAAATTTCCAGATCTGGCAGAAACAGGGCGGGAAATGGTTGTTGGTGGGGCGGCAGGCATTCAGATTCTGATTAAGGGCACATAGGTTTGATTCAGTGTTGCCCGAGCTGGCCTAATCGCGGGCAAGCCCGCTCCCACAGTGGATGATGGTGTGCACACCGTTGCATTCACAACATCAGACCCTGTGGGAGCTGGCTTGCCAGCGATAAGGCCGTGATAGACACCAGAAATGTAATGGGTCCTACCGCTATCACAACCGAAACCGATCCACCGACCGCGCCAGCTGCCCCGCCAGATTCGACAATTCATCGGTGGTCGTCGCGGTCTGCCCGATCACCCGACTGTTGCCTTCGCTCATCCCGGCAATCATCTCCACCTGATGGGCGATCTCGTTACTGGCCTGGCTCTGTTCGCCAATCGTGCGGGTGATGTCGTTGACCAGTTGCGTGGTGTTCAGCGTGGCGTCGAGGATCTCGCGAATTGCCCGCTCGAC
The DNA here is from genome assembly GCF_041956865.1 of Pseudomonas sp. LW8. Classification (NCBI taxonomy): domain Bacteria; kingdom Pseudomonadati; phylum Pseudomonadota; class Gammaproteobacteria; order Pseudomonadales; family Pseudomonadaceae; genus Pseudomonas; species Pseudomonas sp. LW8. The sequence goes on from NZ_CP168138.1 coordinate 3,381,740, forward strand.
TTCCGCGGTCACCGCCATGCCCTTGTCGACCTGCGCCACGCCGGCCTCCATGCTGTTGACCGCCTCGCGCGTGCTGCTCTGGATGCGCGCGACCATTGCGGCAATTTCCTGGGTCGAGGCGCTGGTGCGTGCGGCCAGACTGCGCACTTCATCCGCGACCACGGCAAAGCCACGGCCCTGCTCACCTGCCCGCGCCGCCTCGATCGCGGCGTTGAGGGCCAGCAGGTTGGTCTGGTCGGCGATGCTCTTGATCACCTGAATGATGTTGAAGATCGCCTCGGATTCCTGATCCAGCGTGCGGATCACCTGCGCCGACTGCTGTGCCGAGCGGGCGATGTCGTCCATGTCGCTGACCACTTGATGAATCACCCCGCCGCCCTCCTTCGCTAGAGTTTCCGCCTGATTGGCCATGCTCAGGGCACGTTCGGCGTGGCGGGTGATTTCCTCGATGCTGGCGGTCATCTGACTGGCGGCGGCCGCCATGGTCCCGGCGGCAACGCTTTGCTGCTGGCTGCTGTCGGCGACCTGATGGCAGCCCTGACTGAGCTGCTCGCTCATGCCGCTGACACCGTGGGCGTTGCGCCGGACCACGTCGATCATGTTGCGCAAGTCACGTTGCATGGTCGCCAATGTGCGGATCAGCACACTGGCTTCGTCCTTGCCGGCGGGTTCGACAATCGGTTCGCTGAGATTGCCATGGGCAATGCTTTCAGCGATGCGGCTGGCGGATTTGAGCGGCCCCATGATACTCAGGATCACCCAGCGCCCCTGAATCAGCAGCAGCAACAGACTGGCGATCAGCACCACACCAAGGGCCAGATTGGCATTGCTAATGGCCGCTTCGGTGCCTTCGCTGGTTTGCCGAGTGTTGCTTTCAATCAATTCGCTGAGCGTCGCCATTTGCTCTTCGAGCTGGCTGAACGCGGCATTGAACGTGCCGAGCTGCTGCTGGGCGGCATCCGGATTGTCCAGCGCCACGCCGACGATCTGCTCGGCGGATTTGATGTAGGTGTCGAGGCTCGGCTTGATCTGCTCCAGCGCCGTGCGCAGCTGCGGGTTGATCGGCAGTTTCAGGTTGTCATCCAGCACTTCACGAAAATGCCCTGCGTGCTCGGCCAGCGAGTCGCGCACTTCTGTGGCGGTGGCGGTGCTTTTGCCCAGGCCGACCAGCATCGCCGAATAGACATCGGCGCGCAGGGCGTCGTGCATCATGTCCGCTTCCATGTGATTGCGCAGCGCGCTCATGCTCACCGTGTTATCGCCTACCGCCGTGGCCATCCGCAGATTGCCGACGTAACTGACCAGGCTCACGATCAGCGCCGTCAGCAGGCTGGTCGCAATCAGCAACACCAAACGCAGTTTGATCGACACCGTGGAATCTCCCGTGGGCACGCTGGATTGCGCTTGTCGGATTTCAGTTAAGCCTATGTGCAGGGAACTGCCGACACAGAGCGTATCGGCTGATGTCAGGGGCGACTTGAATCCGGCAAAACTTTTCAAGCGTGAACCCGGTCACACCTTGCAGCGCCGATGGATAACGCCTTCATCGCTGGTTAACCCCGGCAGGCTATCAATCCATGGCTACGAACATTCATGCAGCTGAAGGAAACGCTTATGAAACGCGCACTGTGGTTTGGTCTGCTCGGCACGTTGGCAATCGGCACCGCACAGGCAGCAACGGAGAAAGTCGCAATCAATCTGGTCAGCGCCAACGGTGCGCCGCAGGCGATCGGCTCTGTCACTGTCAGCGAAACGCCGTACGGCCTGCTGTTCACACCCGAGCTGAAATCATTGCCGGCCGGCATTCACGGTTTCCATGTCCATGAAAACGGCAGCTGCGAAGCGGGCATGAAGGATGGCGTCAAAGGCGCAGCACTGGCCGCTGGCGGACACTTCGATCCGGCGAAAACCGGCAAGCATCTCGGCCCTTACGCCGATGGGCATCTGGGTGATCTGCCAGCGGTGTATGTGACGGCTGACGGGGTCGCCAACTATCCGGTGCTGGCACCGCGCCTGAAGAAGATTTCCGAGATCAAGGGCCACGCCCTGATGATTCACGCCGGCGGCGATAACCATTCCGACATGCCCAAGCCACTGGGCGGTGGCGGTGATCGCATGGCCTGTGGGGTGATCTGAACCGACTGAGCGGTGAAAACTCTGACTCACGGCTTTTCACCGCTCACGGAACTCCCGCGCGCCGTTCACCTCTGACGTTATGTAGTCCCTTCCCTTTTTGCTTAGCGCTTGTGGAGGAACACGTCATGCGCAAGTTAGTCCTGATTTCTTCTTTAATGCTTTGCCTGCCGGTCGGTTCGGCGCTGGCCCGCGTTGACGCGGGTGACGTCGCCACCTCGGCAGGTGTCTCCGCGTCGCTGTACTCGACCTTCAAGGACGACAAAATGGTGATTCCGGCCCGTGACGACGTGTCTGCGTTCGTTGCAAGCGGCGGGGCCATTCGTGGGGTTTATCTTGAGTCGGTACTGCAACAGGTGCGCCAGGCCAACCCTGGCTTGAACGCCAGTGATGAAGACCTGGCCAACGCCATTCTGGTGCAATACGAAGGCGTGCAGCAGTAGTCACGAGGGAAGCAGCGGCCGATGGACGGCCGCTGAGTGCACATAGGCAAACATGTCCGACGGCCTCTATGATGGAGGCCATGACGACGACCGTGCCCTTACGCTCACCCTGCCCACCCGGCGCCTGCATCTGCGGGCGCGATCCTTTGCTGGAAACGCCCGGAGCCGATCTGCGCATCCTGCGCTTGACCCGCGCTGAGGAAAAAATTCTTCTGGCGCGCCTGGAACAACTCAAAGACCTCGCCGACCTCAAACGCCTGCAACAGCGTATGTACGAGCAACTCGGCATCCGTGTCGACGTCGCCCCCGGTTTCAATGAAGTGCGCACCATGCGCGGCATTGCCATTCAGATCGACGAGCTGCCAGGCCTGTGTCGCAAGACTCGCGCGGCAATCCCGGCGGCGATTCGCAAGGGCCTGGAAAACCACCCGCAAATCGCCTTCGAACTGCTCAACGCCCACGACTTGCTGCGCGACACCTGATCACTTTTTCATGCCGACGCGTTTGCGCATCTCGGCGGTGATGGTCTGACGGGTTTTCTTCATGTCCGCCCAAGGCTCATCGCCGACTTCGGTCAGACGCTCGTGAACGTTGTAGATGTTCCAGTGATTACCACCCTTGATTTCAGCGACTTCCTCTCGGTACAGCGGCACCGACACCGGCATGCCTTCCCGCGCACGTGCGGCGTAGGCGCAAATGGTGGTGGCACCGAGGCCGTTGCGCAGGTAATCGATGAAGATCCGCCCGACGCGGTTTTTCGGCCCGGACACCGCTGAAATCCGGTCCGGCAGCAACTTGGCCATGTGGCTGACGATGGCGTGGCTGAAGTCCTTCACTTCGTCCCAGCCATGCTTGCGCGTCAACGGCACCACCAGGTGAATGCCTTTGCCGCCGCTGGTTTTCAGGAAGGCTTTGAGGCCCAGCTCATCGAGCACAGTGAGGGTCAGCGCGGTGGCTTCAACCATGCTTTTCCATGGCAACGCAGGATCCGGGTCGAGGTCGAGGACGAAGCGATCGGGCTTGTCCAGATCCACGGTTGTGGCGTTCCAGGTGTGCAGCTCCACCGTGCTCATCTGCACCGCACCGACCAGCGCTTCGGGATTGTTGATCATCATCACTGGCTGGCCGGTGACGTCCTTGTCCAGGGCGGTGATGCCGGGAATGGCCAGGCGATCGGCGTTCTTCTGGAAGAACAGTTCGCCGGCGATGCCGTCCGGTGCACGCACTAAGGCCACGGGACGATCCTTGAGTTGCGGCAGGATGTGTTCGGCAACGCTGGCGTAATACTGCGCCAGTTGCATCTTGGTTGTGCCGCTGACCGCATCGATCACTCGATCGGGGTGAGTGATGCGTACCTTGCCGCCGGCCAGACCTGCTTGCGAAGGCGCGGTTTCGGCTTTTTTGCTGGCGGCGGTTTTCTTTGCCGGCTGCTTTTCGGCGGTTTTGGTCTTTTCGGTTTTTTCGGTTTTTTCGGACTTGGCAGCTTTCACAGGCTTCGCTCGCTCCTCGGTAATGTCCTTGGCCGGTTTGTCATCGCGCAAACCATGGAACACGGCATGCCGCACCGAGCCGTCCTTGGTCATCTCGGCGAATGCCACTTCGGCCAGCAGTTTGGGTTTCAGCCAGTGCACGCCTTTGGCCTCGAAACCGCTGGGCGGATTGACCACTGCGGCGGCTTTGGTCTGCAACGGCTTAAGTTGGGCGAGGATGCTTTTCAACGTGGTTTCGTTGAACCCGGTGCCGACCTTGCCGGCGTAGCGCAACTCGCCGCTGTCACGGTCGTGCAGGCCGAGCAGCAAGGCACCGAAAGCACTGCGCGCACCTTTCGGATCGGTGTAGCCGACGATGACGAATTCCTGGCGATGCTTGCATTTGAGCTTGATCCAGTCGCCGCTGCGCCGCGATACATATGGCGAACCGAGGCGTTTGCCGATCAGGCCTTCCATCTGCATCTGGCAGGCGCTGTTGAGCAGCGCATCGGGGGTTTCTTCGAAGGCTTCGGAGAAGCGCAGCGTTGACGATTCTTTCTGCGCGCCGAGGATGGTGCTCAACGCGGCGCGGCGTTCTTCGACCGGCACGTCGCGCAGGTCGACGCCATTCAGATACGGCACGTCGAACAGGTAATAAACAATATTGCCGCTGCGCCCGGCATCGAAGGCATTCTGCAGCGCTTGAAAATCCGGCACCCCTTGCTCGTTGGCCACGACCATTTCGCCATCGAGCCAGGCCGATTCCAGACCCAGCGCCGCCAGCGCTTTGGCCTGCTGCGGCAGTTTGTGCGTCCAGTCATGGCCGTTGCGGGTGAACAGCTGCACCTCATCGTGATCGATCCGCGCCATGATCCGGTAGCCGTCAAACTTGATCTCGTAGCTCCACTGCCCTTCGGGCGCGCTGTCGACCAGCGTCGCCAGTTCCGGCTTGATCAGCGCTGGGAGCTTGGCCTTGCGTGCGCCGGTAAGCTGCCCGGACGCCTGCTTGCGCGGTTTGGCCGGGGCCTTCTTTACCGGTTTGGCCTTATCGGCGGCAGCCGCCGGTTTACCGACAATCGTGCGCTCGCTGAGCACGCTGTCGGGCTCGGCGACCAGCACGTCGAAATCATCCTGCGGGCGCGCGGCGTTGTCCTGATGCTTGATCAGGAACCATTGTTCCTTCTTGCCCGGCATGTGCGTGCGCACCAGATTCCACACGCCGCCGAGCTTCTCGCCTTGCAACTCGAACTTCAGCCGGCCCTTGGCATAGGCCTTGTGCGGATCTTCCAGCGGAATCCACACACCGCGATCCCAGACGATCACATCACCGGCACCGTAATGCCCCTCGGGAATGCTGCCTTCGAACGTCGCGTAATCGAGCGGATGATCCTCGACATGAATCGCCAGACGCTTGACCGACGGGTCCAGCGACGGCCCCTTCGGCACCGCCCAGCTTTTCAGCGCGCCGTCGAGTTCAAGGCGAAAGTCGTAATGCAGGTGCGAAGCGTCGTGCTTCTGGATGCAGAACTGCAAGGCATGATCCTTGGCCGACTTACGGCCCGAGCGCTTGACTGCGGCCGGTTCCGACGTCGCGGAAAAATCACGCATGCGGTTGTAATCGTCGAGGTACCTGTTCATGAGCACACCGATGGCAGACGGGTTCTGTTATGCAGAAGAGCGACACGGCGGCGGAAAAATTCAATCGAGGTAAAAAAGCCCCGGACGGATGGAACGGCCGGGGCTGGCAGTGTCAGGGATTTTTACAGCGGGTCAGGCTTGCCCTTTCGCCTGCTGTTCCAGATGCACCTGCAAGTCGGGATCGATGTTCAAGGCCGCGGCCAGCTCATCGAGATAGCTGCGTTCGGCGTCCTGTTGATCGTCTACCAGCATGACGCTGGCCAGGTACATTTCGGCGGCTACGGCCGGATCGCCGTCAGCGGATTGCGCCACTTCGCGGGCATCCAGCGGCTTGGCGACTTCGGCGTCGAACCATTGCTGCAACTGCGGGTCGGCGGTGTGTTTGCCGATTTCGCTGCTGATGAGATGCTTTTCTGCGTCGTCGATGCGGCCGTCAGCCTTGGCGGCGGCGATAAGGGCGCGCAGTACCGCGTGGCTGTGGGTTTCGATTTGCGGGCCGGCGAGCAGGTCGGCGGTTTGTGGCAGCTCCTGCGGCGCGGTGCTGGCCTGGCTGCGTTGCCAGGCTTGATACGCTTGGTAAGCCATCATGCCCAGCGATGCGAGCGCCGCGTAACTGGTCCCGCCGGTACGGCTTCTGCTACCGCCACCGAGGGCGCTTCCCAAGCCACCGCCGCCGAGCAAGCCACCGAGCAAACCACCCAGGCCGCCGAGGCCACCCGAAGCAGCCGCGCCACCCGCTCCGGACTGACTGCCGCCGCCCAACAGTCCACCAAGTAAACCGCCCAGGCCGTCACCGGCCGAAGCTCCGCGTTGTTGTCCCGCCGAGGCCTGGCCTCGGAGCAGTTGTTCAAGCAAATCGCTGGTGTTCATGACGTTATCCTCCGAGGCCACGGCCCGATCGCGTCAGGCAACGATAGACCGACGCAGCCATAGCGCCAGCACCGTTGGGCTGACGCCCGATCACCGTTGAATCGCCACGCGAGAAAATTTTCGCCAGCCAGCTAAGATTCAGGGGTGGTGAACCTTATCCCGGCTAAACCGGTCGATAGCTGCAACCCGACCCGGTTTGCCGACGCCCTTTCTGATGATGGGCGATAACCGGCTTGCTTCACTTTCTGGAGAACGCCCTCGTGATATCAACCGTACACATCGCCAGGCTGAAAGCATGGGGCGCCCATGGTTTTACCGCGACTGGCGTGGTCACCGCCTTCCTCGCCACACTCGCCCTGCTGGAAAACCAGCCGATCCATTGCCTGATGTGGCTGGGCGTTGCGCTGATCGTCGACGGCCTGGACGGCGCACTGGCGCGCAAGGTCAATGTGCAATCGGTGCTGCCGAGTTTCGACGGTTCGATCCTCGATCTGGTGATCGATTACCTGACTTATGTATTCATCCCGGCACTGTTTATCTACCGCTACATTCCCCTGCCCGATTACACCCTGTTGCTGACGGTGTCGGTGATTCTGGTGTCGTCGCTGTTCTGCTTCTGCAACGTCAACATGAAGAGCAAGGACAACTATTTTGTCGGCTTCCCGGCGGCCTGGAACGTGGTAGCGCTGTGCCTGTACATCATTGGCCCGGGGCCGTGGATTACCTTTCTCACCGTGATCGGGCTGGCGCTGCTGACGGTGACGCGGATGAAGTTCCTGCACCCGTTTCGCGTGCGGCGTTTCATGCCAATCAATATTGCGGTGACGGCGATCTGGCTGTTGTGCAGCCTGTCGCTGGTGCTCAATCACCCGGTGATCAACCCGCTGGTGATGGGCTTGTGGCTGCTGATGTCGGCTTATTTCCTGGGGATCTGCATCTGGCGCACGGCGCTGGAGTGGTTTGATCGCGGCCATTTGAAATAAGCACATCCCCCTGTGGGAGTGAGCCTGCTCGCGAATGCGGTGGTTCCATCAACATCAAGGTTGGCTGGCACACCGCTTTCGCAAGCAAGCTCGCTCCCACAGAGATCTTCATCGATCAGGAGATCCGATGGGGACTAGCGCTTGGTAATAACCACCTCCAGATACTCACTCGGCACCACCAGCGACGCCTCCCCGGCGCGATTCGATCGGTTGAGCAACTCGGTCAGATCATCCTCCAGCGCCTGCCCGGCCTCCGCCGGCAACACCGCAAAAGCCTTGTGCACCGGCCCATACCAGTGCCGAAAGATGTCAATGAAATGCGCCGCCGAGCGGTAGCGGAAGTTGAAGTGGCTGCGGGTCACGCGCACGACAAAATCGCGGTCATCGAAATGCTTGTGCAGCCACGCATCCGAGCCCCAGTTCGATGGAGGCTGTGCAACCGCTGGCGGTGGCAGATGCTGGCCGAGAGTCTTGAACATCTGGCCGACGAAGCCCTCCGGCGTCCAGTTCGCCATACCGATCCGTCCGCCGCGACGACAGACCCGCCCCAGTTCAGCAGCGGCGGTGACCTGGTCAGGCGCGAACATCACGCCGAACGTCGACAACACGGCGTCGTAGCTTTCATCGGGAAAAGGCAAAGCCTCGGCATCGGCCACCTGAAAAATCACCTCCAGATGCTCGGCCCGGGCGCGATCCTGACCACGCTCCAGCAATGCCGCCACATAATCGGTCGAAGTCACTACACACCCGCGCCGCGCCGCTGCCAGGGTTGCATTGCCGTTGCCGGCAGCGACATCCAACACCTGTTCATCACAGCGCAGATCGCAGGCCTCGGCGAGGCTTTCACCGACGATCTGCAAAGTCGTGCCGATCACGGCGTAGTCGCCACTGGCCCAAGCGACTTTCTGACGTTCCTTCAGGGCAGTGAGATCAATCGAGGTACTCATGACAGCGAGCTCCGTGGCAGAGAGAAAGCACAGGCTGCGACGCGGACCGTGCTTGCTCACTATCGCGCCGAGGCTGCCCGGCGTCCCTGTCAATCGTCCGCCAGCCCCATAAACCCGGCACTTTGCCGATGAGTGGCGCAAATCTGTCAAGCACCTGATACACCTTGCGCATTGTCAGCGTCGCGGGATTGGTTTCTGATGCGGGCTCGCCCACGCAAAGGACTCGACCGATGTCACTGCACCTCGACTGGCTCGCCGCGCACATGCAACACAGCGATCGCTACGCGGCGTGGATTCACCAACAATTCCACTACGAATACGCCGACCAGCCCCTGGCTCAATGGCAGCGCGAATTTGCCGAGGGCCAAAGCAATGGTGAATGGTCGTGCCTGATTGCCATGGACGGTGAACGCCTGCTCGGTGGTGCCGCACTGGCCCGCAACGACTTGGCTGATCGCGCCGATCTCGGCCCATGGCTCGCCTGCGTATTCGTTGACCCCGAGGCGCGCGGGCGAGGCTTGGCGGAGCAGCTGATTGAAGGGATTTGCGAGGCAGCAAAGCAGCGTGGGGTGTCGCGGTTGTACTTGCACACGCAAGACAAACACGACTACTACGGTAAACGCGGCTGGCAGCTTCTGGAGCGTTTCCAGGCGTGGGAGAAAACACAATGGCTCATGGTCCGCGACCTCTGAGCCATTGCGTTGTTTTGATCAGGCTGCCGGTGCCTTGGCCTCCTCCAGCAACTGCTTGATCATCTGCTCCTGCTCCGCATAGCGACCTTCGCCAAAGTGGCTGTAACGCATCTGGCCCTTGGCGTCGATCAGGTAATGCGCCGGCCAGTATTGATTGTCGAAGTTGCGCCAGATTGCGTAGTCGTTGTCGATCGCCACCGGGTAGGTGATACCGAGTTTTTTCACCTGATCCTTGACGTTGTTGATGATGCGTTCGTAGCCGTATTCAGGGGTGTGCACGCCGATCACCACCAGGCCGTCCTTCTCGTATTTCTTCGCCCAGTCTTTGACGTACGGCAGGGTGTGCTGGCAGTTGATGCAGTCGTAGGTCCAGAAGTCCACCAGCACCACTTTGCCGCGCAGGGATTCGGCACTGAGCTCTGGTGAATTGAGCCATTGCACAGCGCCCGACAGCGACGGCATCGCGCCCCGCGCCTCGTCCATCATCGAATCGGCGCGGACCTTGCTGACAAAGTAGTCGACCACTTTCGGCACGTTTTCCAGGACGTTTTTCTCGACGCTGGCCACGCCTTCGGAAGAGGTGTTGGCAAGCAGAGTCTTATCGGCGCCCGTGGAAATCACCGCGACTGTCGCAAGCACCGCAACCCCGGCACCACGACGCAACCAGCCGCTGAACGGGATCGACGGTTTCAGCCGATTGACCAGACCGCGCCCGGCGAAGATCAACGTGCCCAGCGACAAGGCACTGCCGACGCCGTAAGCCAGCAGCAACAGGCTGGTCTGGGCATTGGCGCCTTGCAACATTGCGCCGGTCAGAATCACCCCAAGGATCGGCCCGGCACAGGGCGCCCACAACAGGCCGGTGGCGACGCCGAGCATGATCGAGCCCATCGGTCCGGCTCGTTTACGCGTGTCCTGATCGAGACGATTGCCCAGGGCGACGAAGGGCCTGGTCAGCCAGTCACCGACGCGGGCCGAGATCAGCGACAGGGCGAACAGCGCCATGACGAACAAGGCAACGTGGCGGCCGGTGTTGCTGGCCTGAATCACCCACTCGCTGCTGACCACGGCAAGGCTGGAGATCAGCGCAAAGGTCAGCGCCATGCCGGCGAGAGTCAGGAAGATCGAGGAACGGGTACGGTTGGCGCCAGCGAACAGAAACGGCACCACCGGCAGGATGCACGGACTGAGAACGGTCAGCAGACCGCCGAGAAATGCAATGAGGTACATAAGGGGTCACCTTGGAATGGGGGCTGGGCACACAACCGGGCAGCGAGGGAAACGTCCCCTCGCTAGCTCGCTTTATTTACGCCGTGGCTCATGCAGTCTGGCCGTCGAGCAACTGCCCTTGAGGCGTACGACTGGCACCGTTTTCCGCGACCAGTTGGCCTTGCGGTGTACGGCTGGAACCATCAGCGGCGACCATCTGGCCTTGCGGCGTGCGGCTCGATCCGTCAGCGGCGACCATCTGGCCCTGCGGTGTGCGGCTCGATCCATCAGCGGCAACCATCTGCCCCTGCGGTGTGCGGCTGGAGCCGTCAGCGGCGACCATCTGCCCCTGCGGTGTGCGGCTGGAGCCGTCAGCGGCGACCATCTGCCCCTGCGGTGTGCGGCTGGAGCCGTCAGCGGCGACCATCTGCCCCTGCGGTGTGCGGCTGGAGCCGTCAGCGGCGATCAAGGCATCGCTGCCCTCCTTCGCCACGGTGGTCAGCTGGAAGCAGGTGCTGCTGGCGCAACTGCTCTGCTCCACAGCACTGTTGGCGTGGGCGGCGGCACCGGTGAAGGCGAAGGCTGCTGCGGTCAGAAAGCGCGAGACGTTGTTCATGGCAAAACTCCTTGCAGAAAAAGTAGGGATGACTCAGTTCTGGTTGTTGCAGCCGTCAGCGAATTTGCTGTAATCCAACTCGCGGGTTTTGCCGGCGGAATCGAGGTAGGTCATGCGCGCCTCGGTGATGCCGCAGGTCACCGAGGTGTCTTCGGTCATCGACAGCACTTTCTGGATATCCAGATGGGTGCCGTAGGTGTAGGTTTGCCGGCTGACGTCAGCTTCGGCGTGGGCCGACAGGGTGCAGATGTTCAGAGCGGCGAACAGGCAGGCGGCGAATACGGATTTGTTGTTCATGGTGTAGTCCTCAAGGCTTCAGTGGGTTTGAGCCGAGGCGGTCTGTGTGTGCCTCGATGGAGCCTATTTGAGGCCTTCGAGGTATCGCGTCTGTGTCAGGAAAGGACGAGAATCACTCGTTGTGTATCCCTGCAGCGTGTAGATACAGAGCGATACAAAACCCCGAAAAAATCGTGATTTTGCGTCGGTGTGTATCCGCCGCTGCGGCAGATACACTGCAATACAAAGGCAGGCAGGCGTGCGGTCTACGGCGCTATAGACTGCACGGCATTCCCCCTTTGACAGAGGCTTGAACCGATGGAACATGTCGATCACATTCTCATCGTCGACGACGACCGCGAGATCCGTGAACTGGTAGGCAACTACCTGAAGAAGAACGGCCTGCGCACAACAGTGGTCGCCGATGGCCGGCAGATGCGCAGCTTCCTTGATGCCAACACCGTCGACCTGATCGTGCTCGACATCATGATGCCCGGCGACGATGGCCTGCAGCTGTGCCGCGAATTGCGCGTGGGCAAACACAAGGCGACGCCGGTGCTGATGCTCACCGCGCGCAACGATGAGACCGACCGCATCATCGGTCTGGAAATGGGCGCCGACGATTACCTGAGCAAACCTTTCGCCGCCCGCGAGCTGCTGGCGCGGATCAACGCCGTGTTGCGCCGCACACGCATGTTGCCGCCGAATCTGGTGGTCACCGAAGCCGGACGCCTGCTGGCGTTCGGTCGTTGGCAGCTGGACACCTCGGCCCGGCACCTGCTCGACAGCGACGGCACCATGGTTGCCCTCAGCGGCGCCGAATACCGCCTGCTGCGGGTGTTCCTCGACCATCCGCAACGGGTGCTCAGCCGCGATCAACTGCTCAACCTGACCCAGGGCCGCGAGGCCGATCTGTTCGACCGCTCCATCGATCTGCTGGTCAGTCGCCTGCGTCAACGCCTGCTGGACGATGCTCGCGAGCCGGCTTATATCAAGACCGTGCGCAGTGAAGGTTATGTGTTCTCGCTGCCGGTCGAACTGCTTGGGGCTTCGGCATGAAACTCAAGCTGCAATGGCCGCGCACTCTCGCCTCGCGCCTGTCGCTGATTTTCCTGATCGGACTGATTCTGGCGCAGGGCCTGTCGTTCGGCGCGCAGTATTACGAGCGTTACCAGAGCGCGAAAAGCACCATGCTCGGCAACCTCGAAACCGACGTCTCGACTTCGATGGCGATCCTCGATCGCCTGCCCGCCGCCGAACGCGAGGCCTGGCTGCCGCGACTGGCCCGGCGCAATTACGGCTACCTGCTCAACGAGGGCGAACCGGGCATGCCGGTGACCTCGGCTGAAAAGTCCGTCGCGATCGCCTCGATTACGGCGGCCATCGGCGACACTTATCCAATCGTGTTTACCGAAGTTCCCGGCGGTCCGAGACAACACTTCCAGGGCCACCTGCGCCTGAGCGACGGCAGCCCGGTGACCATCGATATCCGTCCGGCGATGGTGCCGCTGTCACCGTGGTTGCCGGTGGTGCTGCTGGGCCAACTGGCATTGCTGATCCTCTGCACCTGGCTCGCCGTGCGCATCGCCATTCGCCCCCTCACCCGCCTCGCCAATGCGGTGGAAACCCTCGACCCCAACGCCCATCCGATCAAACTCGACGAGCAAGGGCCGACCGAAGTGGTCCACGCCGCGCGGGCGTTCAACGCCATGCAAACGCGCATCGCCGCCTACCTGAAAGAACGCATGCAACTGCTCGCGGCGATTTCCCACGACCTGCAAACGCCGATCACCCGGATGAAATTGCGCGCAGAGTTCATGGACGACTCGGTCGAAAAAGACAAACTGAGCAGCGATCTCGGCGAAATCGAGCATCTGGTGCGCGAAGGCGTGGCCTACGCCCGCAGCGTTCACGGCGCCACCGAAGAAAGCCGGCGTACCGATCTCGACTCGTTCCTCGACAGCCTGGTCTTCGACTATCAGGACATGGGCAAGGACGTGCAGCTCGGCGGCAAGAGCAAGGCGGTAATCGAAACCCGCCCGCAGGCCCTGCGCCGGGTCCTGGTGAACCTGACCGACAACGCCCTGAAATTCGCCGGCGCCGCGCAATTGCAGGTCGAAGCGCAGGGCAACAGCCTGTCGGTGAAAGTCCTCGATCGCGGCCCGGGCATCGCCGAGGCCGAGTTGGCGCAGGTGCTGGAACCATTCTACCGCGTAGAAAATTCGCGCAACCGCGACACCGGCGGCACCGGGCTCGGGCTGGCGATCGCCCAGCAATTGGCGATGGCGCTGGGAGGCTCGCTGCTGTTGAGCAATCGTGAAGGTGGCGGGTTGTGCGCTGAACTGAAGTTGCCGCTGCCACGCTGAGAAAAACACCGGCTAGACTCATTCATTACCCAGTCGAGGGGGCCGCAGGACGTCTGCTGTGCCCTGCCCCAATCCGTGACCACCGCCCGGTGGCGCCTGCCTCGACATTCAACGCCGCCGGACGGTGATCCTGTTTCAGGAGCACACGTGATGAATGAGGCGAAGCTCAACGAATTCATGGGCAAACTGGTCAACGACATGGGCGGCGCGGCGATGCTGGCCAATGTCATTGTCGGCGAAGAACTCGGTCTGTACCGGGCAATGGCCGACAGCCAACCGATCAGCCCCGAAGCCCTCGCAGCAAAAACCACCTGCAATCCGCGCCTGGTACGCGAATGGCTCAGCGCCCATGCCGCGTCCGGTTACATGGAACACTCTGACGGTCAGTTTCGTTTGCCCGAAGAGCAAGCCTTGGCGCTGGCCGTGGAGGAATCGCCCGTGTACGTCGCCGGCGGTCTCGGCGTGGTGGCGTCGTTTTTCCATGACAAGGACAAACTGGTCAAGGCCATGCGCGGCAATGGCGCCTTGTCTTGGGGCGATCACCATCCGTGCATGTTCAGCGGCACTGAACGCTTCTTCCGCCCCGGGTACAAAGGTCACCTGATTGCCGAATGGCTTCCGGCCCTGGACGGTGTGGTGGCCAAACTCGAACGCGGCGCCAAGGTTGCCGACATCGGCTGCGGTCACGGCGCCTCGACGGTGATCATGGCCCAGGCGTTTCCCAAATCGCAGTTTGTCGGCTTCGACTTCCATGCGCCGTCAGTCACCGTCGCGACGCAACGGGCCGAAGAAGGCGGTGTGGGCAATCGCGCCAGATTCTTCGAGGGGACGGCGAAAAACTATCCCGGCGGCGACTACGACCTGATCTGCTTTTTCGACTGCCTGCACGACATGGGCGACCCGGTCGGCGCCGCTCGCCACGCTTATGAGTCGCTGAAAGACGACGGCACGGTGTTGCTGGTCGAACCGTTCGCCAACGACAAACTGGACGACAATCTCAACGCGGTCGGGCGCCTGTTCTACGCCGCCTCGACGTTTATCTGCACGCCCAATTCGCTGTCCCAGGAAGTCGGCCTCGGGCTCGGTGCGCAGGCCGGGGAAATGCGCCTGCGCAAAGTCTTTGTCGAGGCCGGGTTCAAGCAGTTCCGTCGCGCCACGCAGACGCCTTTCAACCTGATACTGGAGGCGCGCAAGTAACCCGAGCGGATCGCATGCTAACCTGCGGGCACTGCCCATTCTGGAGTGCTGAGCATGCTCGATAGCCCGATCCGCGAACATCTCGATACGCTGTTGCAGGCCATGGCCGACGATAAATTCCTGATATTGACCGGCGCCGGCATCAGCACGCCATCGGGCATTCCGGACTATCGCGACAGCGACGGCGTGCGTCGCGGGCGGCAGCCGATGATGTATCAGGAATTTCTCGCCGCCCCGGAATCACGCCGGCGGTATTGGGCGCGGGCCATGCTCGGTTGGCCGCGCGTCCGTCAGGCCCGACCGAATGCGGCGCATGAGGCGCTGGCGACGTTGCAGCAGCGCGGCCGGATCAGCGATTTGATCACGCAGAATGTCGATACCTTGCACGATCAGGCCGGCAGCCACGATGTGATCGAACTGCACGGCAGCCTGCATCGGGTGCTGTGCCTGGATTGCGGGCAACGCAGCGAGCGCGATGCGATCCAGCAGCAGATGGAGGCACAGAATCCCTACCTGAGTGGTGTTGATGCGGTGCAGGCGCCGGATGGCGATACCTTGCTGGATCCGGCGTTTGAAGCGCGGTTTCAAGTGCCCCGGTGCCCGCATTGCGCGGGTGAGCGGATGAAACCGGATGTGGTGTTTTTCGGCGAGAACGTGGCGCCGACGACAGCAGCACGCGCGCTGGCCGCCGCCGAGAATGCGGCGGGGTTGCTGGTGGTGGGATCTTCGTTGATGGCGTATTCGGCGTTTCGCTTGTGTCGGGTGATCGCCGAGCGTGGCAAGCCGTTGATGGCGATCAATCTGGGCAAGACCCGGGCGGATGATTTGCTGGATTTGAAGATTGAAGGCTCGTGTGAGGAGCTTTTGCCGTGGTTGGTGGAAGAGCTGAGGCGGTGAGATTTTGAGTAATGGGTTCGGCTTGAAATCGGCCCCTCACCCTAGCCCTCTCCCGAGGGAGAGGGGACTGACCGAGGTGTTTGTACGGGATTCGTCGACCTGAAATCACTCATCGAACTCAGATCTTTGACTGCCGTGCTGGTGCCGGACTCAATGCGCCCGATCCAGCCCCGCCAGCAATGCGCTGTCGTGGCTGTAGATGTCCGGCGCATAACGCACATGGCCGCTGCTGTCGACTTGCGCCGTCCAGTAGGTCATCAGGATCGGCACCGGCGCCGACAGGCGAAATTCATGGGTGGTGCCGGTCGCCAGCAAAGTATCGGTACGGGCTTTTTCTGCCGGGGACAGCAGCAGATCGCGCAGTTGCAGCGGGTGCTCGACCCGCACGCAACCGGAGCTGAACGCCCGTGGGCCTTTTTCAAACAGCGCCTTGCTCGGCGTGTCGTGCAGGTACACCGAGAACGGGTTGGGGAAACGGATGACCATTTGCCCCAGCGGATTGCGCGGGCCGGCGTCTTGGCGCAGGAGGATGTTGCCGGGGTTGTCCCAGTCGATATCCGCCGCCGCCAGAGGCTGGCCGTTGGCGTCGAGCACTTGCAGATTCTGGCGGCTGAGGAAGGTCTGGTCCTTGCGGATTTCCGGCAGCTTGTCTTCCTTCCAGATAGTCGGCGGAACGGTCCAGGTCGGGTTCAGCGTCAGCCGGGTGACGCGGGATTTGAGCAGTGGAGTCTGGCGCTCGGCGCGGCCGACCTGGGTGCGGGTCTGCCACACCGGTTGACCGCCCTGATACAGCGTCAGCTCAGCGGCCGCGACATTGACCACCAGACCACTGGGCTCCATGTCCTGGGCCATCCAGCGGAAACGTTCGAGATTGACGCGCAGCTGATCGCGGCGGGTCAGCGGACTGATGTTCAGCTCGGCAATGGTGCCCGGCCCGACCACGCCGTCAGCCTGCAACGAATGGCTGGCCTGAAAGTGCTTCACTGCCTCCACCAGCACGTCATCGTAGGCGTTGTCCGGTGTCACCAGTGCGTGTGCCAGATAACCTTCGCTGTACAAGCGTCGGGCCAGTTCCGGCACGCGCGGGTCTTCCATCGCCGGGCGCAGCAACGGGCCGCTGCCGACCGGCTGCCATTGCGGCAAGGCTTGCAAGCGTTGCGCGGCATACAGCTGACGCAGGCTCTGATATTGCGGCAGATGCGGACGCGCCAGGTTGAACGCCGCAGCGATATCGTTCATGCCCGGCACGGCAATGCTGAGCAATTGCGCCTGACGATCGGTCGGCGAGCCGTCGACACGCCACAGCGGTTCGAAATGCGACTGCAACAGACGGCCGTAATGCAGATCCTGCAAGGCCTGCAAGTAGTTGCGGCTGATGTCGATGTCGGCGCACAACTCGCCGTCCTGCGGCGGCGTAGTGGCCACGGCGTAGCGATTCGGATTCAACCCATCATCGGCCAACAGCTGCAATTGCGCGCGCAATGCCGGCAAGCGTGCGGACTCACTCGCCCACACCGGCATCCAGTCCTGCTGTTCATAAAACGCCTGCAACTGGCTCAACGCCGGGCCATTGAGGCGCGGAGCGATCGCCGGGCACGACTGCGCCAGGCTGATCAAAACTGCCTGCAACGGGCTGCGCGGCTCGACCGGCAATTGCATTTCAGGCGTCGGCAGGGTTTCGAGCGGGGGCAGCGGCTCATCGGCGCAAGCGACAAACGGCGCAGCGAGCAAACAAATGCTCAAGTAGCATGCGTACTTTTTGAACAACTGCTTTACTCCAATCCATGGCCGTCCAGATGACGGTCAACCTTACATCAGGTGCGCTGAACAGTCAGGCTCGAACCGCGAGCCTGCGGGTATTGACTGGGAGTCAGGAGCCAAAGTGCCGTTTATGTAGCAAGTTGAGGACACTTTATAAAATGTTGACGTTTTTGCGCCGACTTCTGTTGAGCACCGCGACCCTTGTCGCCGTGACCAGCCCAGTATTTGCCGCCGGCAAGCCATCGCCGGTTCTCTACAACAGCCTCGCCCACGCCGCGCCGGAACTCAATCCCCAAGCGCTCAAAGGTGCATTGAACGCCATGCAATGCGCGGTCAACAACGGCGCGAAACCCTCGCGACATCTGGCGATCATCGATTATTCGCAACCGTCCACCGAACGCCGCCTGTGGATCTTCGACCTGAGCAAAAAGAAGCTGGTGCTGCGCGATCTGGTTGCCCACGGTTCGAACTCCGGGGAAAACTTCGCCACGCAGTTTTCCAACCGCGAAGGCAGTTACCAGTCCAGTCTCGGCCTGTTCCGGACCCAGGAAAGCTACGAAGGCACCCACGGCTACTCGCTGCGCATGGATGGTCTGGAACCCGGTTTCAATGATCTGGCCCGCGATCGCGCGATCGTGATTCATGCCGCCAGTTACGTGAACCCGCTGTGGAGCAAGCGTCAGGGGCGAATCGGCCGCAGTCAGGGTTGCCCCGCCGTGCGGCCGCAGATTGCCAAACAGGTGATCGATCGCCTGAAGAACGGCCAGTTCATGTTTTCCTGGTATCCGGATCAACGCTGGCTGCAAAAATCACCGTACCTGAACTGCCAGCCGCAGCAGGTGGCGAGCATTCTCAACACCCACGCCAGTTAACGCGCGTCGCCTCCGGCGGGTTTGTAGAACAGGAACCTGCCGGTCTGCGCCGTGTTGCGATAGGCCTTGGCCCAACTCGGGTGCACGCCGCGATCATGAAAATACAGGGCACCGCGCGTGCGGTCCTTGAGCTGACGGTTCAACGCCTTGCCGGCAATTTCCTTGGCCAACGCGTATTCGGCGTCTTCCTTGACCTGATCGGGCCTGCCATCGCACCACCAGGAAAACTGGCAATTGCCGCTTTCCGAACCTTGCTTGACCACCGCGCATACCGTGTCGGGGAAGCCGTCATGGCCGAGGCGATTCATCACCACGCTGGCGACGGCTTCCATTTCCGGGGTGTCCTTGCCCTTGGCTTCCCAGTAAATACTGCGCGCCAGACAGGTCAGCGGATCGTCCAGCGGCGCGGCACCGGCCGGGTCCACCGCCTGCGCTTCGGTGGGGGTGATGGCCTCGGATTTCGGCGCCGGAGCAGCGCTGACTTTATCCGCTGCTTTCTCTTCGAGCACCTCGGCTTTCTGTTCGGCCTTGGCCTCGATCGGCGCCTGCGCCCCGGCCCATGCTGCGCCGGTCAAAAAGATCCACAACAAACCGCCCGCCAAGCCTTTCAATCCCATGTCGGTTCTTCCGTCAGCGCCCGCCCGGGGCAAGATGTTACGTCGGTGAGACGCCCGGTTTGCGGGGTCTTCGCAGAGTGTAGCGAGCAAATGCGCGGGCACACCAGCGCAGAAAAAAATCCGCCGCAAAGAAAAACACATTCACTCACCGGGGGCCTTTCGCGCATCATGGGCGCATTCAGCTCAAGGGAGATTTCCATGCGCTTCATGCCGTCCGTTTTGCGTTGTGCCGCACTGTCGCTGGGCGTGGTGTTCGCCACCTCGGCGCTGGCCGCCGATGAACTGCAATTGATCGAGTCGATCAACAGCTATCGCAGCCAGCCCCAGCGTTGCGGCACGCAGGCGTCAAACGAGTTGCCACCGCTGTCGGCCGATCCACGGCTGCGCCTGCCGGCCAGCGGCGCGGTTGATCTGCAGCAGGCCATGACCAGCGCCCACTACCCGATGGTCAACGTGCAGGCGATCACCCTCAACGGCCCGCGCGATGCGGCGTCAGCAATGAAGGCGATTCAGGAAAGCTTCTGTCAGGTGGTGCTTGATCCGCAGTTTGTCGATATCGGTGTCAACCGCGTTGACCGCGACTGGCGCATCGTTCTCGCGCGGCCGTTGCTGACGGCGAAACTCGGCGATGCACAAAGCGAAGGGCAAAAGCTGCTGGCGCAACTCAATACCGCGCGCAGCCAGGCGCGCCAGTGCGGCGGCCAGTCCTTCGCGGCGGCAGCACCGCTGGCGTGGAATGCCACGCTGGGCACTGTCGCTCAGGATCACAGCCGCGACATGGCCAACAACAATTACCTCGACCACAAGGACCGCGACGGCCGCACGCCGGGCGACCGCGCCGAACTGTCCGGTTACAGCGGGCAACTGGTCGGTGAAAACATCGCCGCCGGGCAAGACACCGTCGGCAAGGTCGTTGACGGCTGGCTCGCCAGCCCAGGCCATTGCGCCAATCTGATGAATCCGCAATATCAGGAACTGGGCGCCGCTTACGCGACCGATCCGAAAAGCAACGCCGGCATTTACTGGACGGCAATGTTTGGCGCACCGTAAGGCATCATCGACGCCGTCAATCACTCGGTCAGCCAGAGTGATTGGACGGCGTGGCGAGCGCAGCCTACCCTGCGCGATCTGCGCCCGCTGACGGCGCTCCACATCCACGAGGCGAGCCCATGACACAGCGTGAATTGATCGATGGTCACAACCGCCGCGTGGATTATCTGCGCTTGTCGGTGACCGACCGCTGCGATTTTCGCTGCGTCTATTGCATGGCCGAGGACATGCAGTTCCTGCCGCGCCAGCAGATCCTCACCCTCGAAGAGCTGTTCCAGGTGGCGCAAAGCTTCGTCGCCCTCGGCACGCGCAAGATCCGCCTCACGGGTGGCGAACCGCTGATCCGCCCCGGCGTTGTGCAACTCTGCGAACAGATCGCCGCCCTGCCCGGCCTGCGCGAGCTGTGCCTGACCACCAACGGCTCGCAATTGGGCCGACTGGCCAAGCCGCTGTTCGACGCCGGGGTCAAGCGCCTCAACATCAGCCTCGACAGCCTCGATCCGCAGCGCTTCAAAGAGCTGACCCGTACCGGCGATCTGGCGCAGGTCATCGACGGCATCGATGCCGCCCGTGCCGCCGGTTTCACCCGCACCAAACTCAATTGCGTGGTGATGCAGGGCCGCAACGATCACGAGATCAACGATCTGGTCAGTTTCGCCATCGAGCGTGATCTGGATATTTCCTTCATCGAAGAGATGCCGCTGGGCGCGATCGCCGAACACAGCCGCGCCGAATCCTTCTACTCCAGCGCGCAAGTACGCGAACGCATCGCCGAACGTTTTACCCTGATCGACTCGACCGAATCGACGCAAGGGCCGTCGCGCTACTGGCGCGTGGCCGAAGCGCCGAACATTCGCCTGGGCTTCATTTCACCGCACAGCCATAACTTCTGCGGTACCTGCAACCGCGTGCGCCTGACCGTCGAAGGTCGCTTGCTGCTGTGCCTGGGCAACGAGCATTCGATGGACCTCAAAGCGGTGTTGCGCGCCCATCCGGGCCACCCGGAACGTCTGGAAAACGCGATCATCGAGGCGATGAAACTCAAGCCGTATCGACACAATTTCGAAGTCAACGACGACGTGCAAGTGGTGCGTTTCATGAACATGACCGGCGGCTGATTCGCCGCGCAACCGGGACCGCGAGATGATCGTCAGACCGAGACCCAATCAGTTCGCCGTGCTGTTCACCCTTAGAGGCTCGATCGCCAAACGCATCGCCGTGCGCACCTTGATGCTGACACTGCTGGCGGCGGCGATTGTGCTGATCGAACTTCTGGTGCCGAGCTACTTCGCCCAGATCAATTCGACGCCGTTCACCCTGCTCGGCCTGTCGCTGTCGATTTTCCTGAGCTTTCGCAACAACGCTTGTTACGACCGTTGGTACGAGGGGCGCAAGGCCTGGGGCGAGGTGCTGTTGCGGGTGCGCGCGGTGATGCGCGAAACCCAAGGCCTCGATGACACCCGCCTGCGTGGACAACTGTTGCGCAACCTGTGCGGTTTCGCCCACGCGTTGAATGCACGGCTGCGTGGAGACAGCGAGGAGCAGGCCAGCACCGACTGGGTCAGCCCACCGATCGATGGGGCGGCGCCGGATCACTGCGGACAGATCCTTCATCAGCTCGGGCGCCAGTGTTCCGAGCTGGAAAGGGCCGGTGTGCTGTCGCCATGGCGTTATCAATTGCTGGCCAATCACCTGACCTGTCTGAGCCAGGCCCAAGCGGTGTGCGACCGGATCAAGAACACACCACTGCCCTTCCCTTACACCCTGCTGCTGCACCGCACCATCTACCTGTTCTGCCTGCTGCTGCCGTTCGCCATGGCGCAATCGCTGGGTTGGTTGACGCCGCTGTTCACGGCAATTGTCAGCTACACCTTCTTCGGCTTCGACGCGATTGCCGATGAACTCGAAGACCCGTTCGGGCGCGATGAAAACGATCTGCCGACCGATGCACTGGTGCGCACCCTGGAGCGCGATGTGCTGTACGAACTGGGCGTCTCGCCATTGCCCCCCGCGCCGGAGCCGGACGACTACGTGCTGCGCTGAATGGCTCAGCGGCAAACAACGAGATGGCCCGGCGCGTCCGCTCGGGACCGAGATGCGGCCATTCGCGAGCAGGCTCGCTCCCACAGTTGAAATGCATTCTCCTGTGGGAGCGAGCCTGCTCGCGAAAAAGGCAACTCGGTCAATCAGCCCAAACGCCGGAAAGCGCCACCGACGAATCTTCCGTTTACACGCGCGCGAATTCCCCCTTACTATCCGGGCACACCGGTCGCCGGGCCTGCCCTGCCGCCGACGCTTTCCGCCAACGGAAACACGCGTTATGAGTACGTCACCACAACAACCCCAAAGGTTGCACGTCTCTGCTGTACGCGCCCACTGCAACAGGGGCCGCGTATGAACCGCATCGTCAATCTGCCCATGGCCCTGCGCCGCTCCAAGCTGCGTCACTCCGCACGCCCGCCGGATATCGCCGTTCCCGTCTGATCGCGTGAGCTGAAACCGCGACAGTCAATTTCCCGATTTTCCTGATATCCCTGCCGGGACACTTACGCCATTTTGTCGCGTCGTGTCCGGCCGAATCTGCGCGCCTGTGCGGCGCCACCGTGAGTGATTTGCCATGAAATTCGCAGCCATCGAAGACGCACGCCTGTTCCTCGAACAGAACCCCGATATCGACATGATCGAACTGTTCATCCTCGACGCCAACGGCGTGCCGCGCGGCAAGCTGTTGCATCGCGAAGAACTGCTCGCCGTGTACGAAAGCGGCCGACCGCTGCCGAGCACCATCCTTGGTCTGACTGTACAAGGCGAGGACGTCGAGAACTCCGGGCTGGTGTGGGACGTCGGCGACATCGACTGCCGCGCCTATCCGCTGCAAGGCAGTCTGGTGCGCCTGCCGTGGCGACAGATTCCAACCGCTGCGGTGCAGGTCAGCATGCACCCGAGCGAGGGCATGCCGGCGAGCATCGCTGACCCTCGGCACCTGCTGATCAAGGTGATCGACGGGCTCAAGGCCGAGGGTTATCACCCGATCATGGCCTGCGAGCTGGAGTTCTATCTGCTCGACGCCAAACGCGATCACAACGGCCGCCCGCAACCGGCGCGGGACGCTGACGGCGGGCGACCGCGACACACGCAAGTCTACGGTTTGCGCGAGCTGGAACAGATCGAGCCGTTTCTCGCCGACCTTTACAGCGCGTGCAAACTGCACGGCATTCCGGCGCGCACGGCGATCTCCGAATACGCCCCGGGGCAAGTGGAAATCACCATAGAACACGGCGATGCGCTGGAGGCGATGGATCAGGCGGTGCGCTACAAACGTCTGGTCAAAGGCGTGGCGCACAAGCACGGCATGCAGGCGACGTTCATGGCCAAGCCGTTCGATGATCTGGCCGGCACCGGCATGCACATGCACGTCAGCCTGGCCGATGCCGAGGGGCGTAATTTGTTCGCTTCTGAAGACCCGGCCGGCACACCACTGTTGCGCACGGCGATTGGCGGCATGCTTGCCTCGCTGCTCGATTCGCTGCTGCTGTTCTGCCCCAACGCCAACTCCTACCGGCGTTTCCAGGCCAACAGCTACGCGCCACTGGCGCCGACCTGGGGCGTCGACAACCGCACGGTCAGCCTGCGCGTTCCCGGCGGCCCGGCTCCTACGCGACACATCGAACACCGCATCTGCGGCGCCGACGCCAACCCGTATCTGGCAGCGGCAGCGATCCTCGCCGGCATTCATCGTGGCATTCGTGAAGAGCTGGATCCGGGGGCACCGGTCGAGGGCAATGGTTATGCCCAAGCGAAAGAACTACTGCCGACCGATTGGCTGACGTCGTTGCAGGCGCTGGAAAATTCCACGTGGGCACGGGAGGCATTGGGGCAGGAATTCCTTGGGGTGTATCTGGCGGTAAAGCGTGCCGAGTATCGGCAGTTCATGGCTGAAGTGGGTGAGCAGGATTGGCGGTGGTACCTGACCGAGGCTTAACGATCCGACACCGAACCTGTGGGAGCGAGCCTGCTCGCGAAGGCGTCATCACATTCAACATTTTGGGTGACTGACACACCGCTTTCGCGAGCAGGCTCGCTCCCACAGGGAATGCACTTCGAACCTGAATTTTTTGTGGACCCTGACATGACCATTCGCTGCAATTCCTACTACACCGCCACCCTCAACCAGGACACCGACTACCCGACCCTGCAAGGTCGGCACAAGGTCGATGTGGTGATCATCGGCGGCGGTTTCACTGGCGTCGCCACTGCCGTCGAGCTGGCGGAAAAAGGCCTGAAAGTCGCCATCGTCGAAAGCCACAAGATCGGCTGGGGCGCCACCGGGCGCAATGGCGGGCAAGTCACCGGCAGCCTTTCCGGCGACGGCGCGATGCGCAAACAGATGCGCGCGAAACTTGGCGATGATGTGGACGATTTCATCTGGCATCTGCGCTGGCGCGGGCATGAAATCATCCGCCAGCGCGTCGACAAATACGCGATCCAGTGCGACCTCAAACACGGCCACTTGCACGCGGCGTACAAGCCGAGCCACATGGTCGATCTGCGCAAGGATTACGACGAAGCCGTGCGTCGCGGATTGGGCGATGAAGTGAGCCTGCTCGACCGCAGCCAGGTTCGCGACCTGCTGCAAAGCGAGCTCTACCACGGCGCCATCAAGAACACCCGCAACATGCACCTGCACCCGCTCAACCTGTGCATTGGCGAAGCACGCGCAGCCGAAAGCCTGGGCGCGCAGATCTTCGAAAACAGTGAAGTGCTGGAGATCATTCACGGCGACACACCTGGCGTGCGCACCGCTCACGGTCAGATCGACGCCAATCAGGTGATGCTCGCCGGTGACGTCTATCACAAGCTCGAACCGGGCCAGCTCAAGGGCAAGATTTTCCCGGCCATGGGCGGTATCGTTACCACCGCGCCGCTCGGTGATCTGGCGCAACAGATCAACCCCGAAGACCTCGCCGTGTACGACTGCCGCTTCGTCCTCGATTACTACCGGCTCACCGCCGACGGCCGTTTGCTGTTCGGCGGCGGCGCCAACTACAGCGGCAAGGATTCGCGCGACATCGCTGCGGAACTGCGCCCGTGTATCGAACGCACGTTCCCGGCGCTAAAAGGCGTGCCGATCGATTACCAGTGGAGCTGCGCGATGGGCATCGTCATCAACCGCATCCCGCAACTGGGCAAGCTCTCGGACAACGTCTGGTATTGCCAGGGCTACTCGGGACATGGCATCGCCACCACGCACATCATGGGCGAGATCATGAGCCGCGCGATCACCGGGCAAATGGAGCAATTCGACACCTTCGCCGCGTGCCAGCACATCCGCGTGCCAATGGGCGACCTGCTGGGCAATCCGTTGCTGGCGGCGGGGATGTGGTATTACCAGATGCTTGAGCGGTTGCGCTGAATTCACTGGCCCTATCGCGAGCAGGCTCGCTCCCACATTGGATTTGTGCACGACACAACACCCTGTGGGAGCGAGCCTGCTCGCGAAGAGGCCCTCAAACCCCACACAAAATTCAATCCGGCAACTGCTCCACCACAATCCCCAACCGCCGATAATCCTCGACATTCCCCGACCCGGGATGCCGCTCGGTAATCAACCTATGCAGGCGCGTGCACGGCGCGACCACAAACGGCTCCACCGCACCCAGCTTGTCTGCCGTAGTCACTGCAATCACCCGCGCTGCACTGTCTAGCATCGCCTGTTTGATCGGCACTTCATCGAAATGCAGCGAGGTAATCCCGACCTCGGGATGAATCGCACACACCCCGGTAATCGCCAGATCCGCCTTGATTCCGGCCAACAGTCGCAGCGCTTCCTGACCACTGGCCGACATCGAATGCGGATTCAATTCACCACCCGCCAGAATCACTTTCACACCTTTATATTCGGACAAGGCAATCGCCGTCAGTGGGGAAGCGGTCACGGCGGTGATGCGGATGTTGGCGGGTAGCGCGCGCGCCACCTGCAAGGTGGTCGAGCCGGAATCGAACAGCACAATCTGCCCGTCCTCGATGTGCTGCGCCGCCAATTGCGCCAGGCGCACCTTGACCTCGTCGGTCTCATCCAGACGCGTGAAGTAATCCTTGCCCGAGTCCTTCGGTCGCGGCAACGCCCCGCCATGCACGCGCTGCACCAGCCCGGCGTTGTCCAGTTCGGCAAGGTCGCGGCGGATAGTATCTTCGGACACCGCGAAATGCTGGCTCAGCTCGGAAGCCATGACCTTGCCGTCACGTTCGAGAAGCAAAAGGATTTTCTGCCGACGCAGGGACGGCAATTCAGCGATGGAGTGATCGTGCATGGTTGTGCCTGTTTGTGCTTGTAGTTGCAGGTTTCAGCGACACTAGCGAAAGTCTCGGGCAAATACAAACGCAGCGGCTATCAATGCTTTCGATCATTGGAATCAACACGGCGAATTTTTTCTTTGCGTTGCGCCTGTTCACAATGGCCCCACTCTCAAAAGCTCAGGATGAACAGCCCATGAATCTCAATTTCGCCTTCGCCTGCATGATCGTCGTGTCGTTCGCGATTGCCTTGGGCCACGCCTGACCTGCACCAACAACGCCGGGGCAAAATGCAGCAGCACCATCCGGCTCAGATGATGCGTCAGGATAAACACCACATTCAGCCCGCCGCCAAACGCGACAATCGCAATCGTCTCGATCGCGCCCGGCATGTACGCCAGCCAAAGGGACAGCGGATCACCGCCCAGCCAGCGCGCAGCCACCTCGGCAAACACCGCTGCAACGACGATCATCAAACCCACCGAGACCAACGCCGTGCGCCCATGCCGCGCCAGCTCTGCGATGCCGAGTCCCTGAAAACGTGAGCCGATGCGCACGCCGAGAATCAGTGCGGCCAGGTTCAGGCTCCACTCCGGCATGTGAAAACCGTGCAGCCATCCCGACTTCACAAATACAGCGGTTATGAGAATCGCGGTAAGCATGAATGGTGCCGGGACGCCGACCAGCAACAACAGGCGGCCGAGCAATACGCTCAAAGCGATGACTGAGCACGCGGTCAGCGCCATGCCTGTGGTCAACGGATCGCTGGCCACTTCAGCCACCGCTGCTTGCCCGGGAATGAGCAAACTCACCAGTACGGTGATCAACAGCAGCCGCATCAGATGCACGATGATGACTTTGCTCGAAGCCTTTTCCGACTCAAGCAAATCGAACACTGCGGCCAATGCGCCGGGATACACCGCCAGCAGTGCATTGGTGCGATTCCATCCGGCACCGCGTGTCAGCCACCATCCGGCGAGTGCAATTTGTACGGTCAGGCAGATCAGCAACACGCCAAGGCTGGGCAGCATCGTCGTCGCCGTTTCGCTGTCCCATGCTTCGAACATCAGCCCGGTGGCGATGCCCAGCGTGACCTGGATGTAGCCCAAGCCATAAGGAGTTGCCGGGGCGATGCCGGTTTTGCTGGCAAACAACGCGGTAACGACAATCGAGCCCAGCAGCAAGCCGTGGGGTACGCCTTCAAACTGCAACAACGCGCCAAAACCAGCCGCAATCAACAAGCACACAATGGATTTCATGGTTCGCCTTCCTGGCTATTTATCTGACACACCACCATTCCACTTGTGGGAGCGAGCCTGCTCGCGAAAGCGTCCTGCCAGTCACAGATAAATAACTGATCTATCGCCTTCGCGAGCAGGCTCGCTCCCACAAGAATCCAATACGTCTTACATACGCAAGCGTGCAATCGCCCGCCGATATTTCTCGATCCGCTCCAGATCCTCCCAACTCGGCGAGGCGATCCGCGAGATATCGCTGTTCTCTTCCAGATCCGCCAGCTTCACCACCCGGCCGATCGGGTTTTGCGCGGCGCGGTCGACAAAATCCTCGTAGGACTCGCCGGGCACTTTGGTCACCGCCGCAATCGCCGCCAGCACCTCTTCGCTGAAACCTTCCCCGCGTAAGTCATCCAGACTTACCCCGCAATCCTCGACCACATCGTGCAGCACAGCGACGATGCGCTCCTCCAGCGTGTGCATGCGCAACATGACTTTCAGTGGATGCAGAATGTACGGCGCCCCGCCCTTGTCCACCTGCCCGCTGTGGGCCGTGGCGGCAATGGCGATAGCGCGTTCGAGGGTTTGGGCCATGGGAATCGAATCCTGCGCTTTATGTTTCTGATTGTTGCGCAGTGTACGCGAAGATCGCGCAGCGCAAAGCCGATTGAACCTTGCCCGCCCTCGCCGCCTCGAAACCAGACAAGCGCCAAATCACCGATCAGACGCGGCGCCATTGGAGAGGAATTGCCGATGAAAACCCGACTGCTGCTCCTGATCGCCACGTTCGCCATCATCCCCACCTGCGTCATGGCCGAAGGCTGCGACGTGCAGACCCGCTCCTCCAGCGCCTCGGTGCCGGCGGTGGAAACCCACAGCTGCTACGAGTACGAAGGCATGCCGGTGGACTCCATCAACTGGTCCTGCAGCAACGAAACCAAGGACACCCTCAACGCCACCAAGAAAAAAGTCGATCGCTGCGACGACCACTACCAGGCCACCTGCACCGCCCGCCTCACCCAGGAATCCCTCGCCAACCCGCACTCGACCAGCAAAGACAAAAGCGCCAAACCGCTGAACATGCCCGACAACGCCAAAGTCACCACGTATTACTACAACGGTGAGCACTTGGCGCAGGCGAAGATTGATTGCGAAAACAGTGGCGGGAACTGGAAGGCTAAATAGTCTCGGTTATCGAGGATTGCCTGACAGAGAGCCCGGCTTGATGCCGGGCTTGCTGCATCTGCAAACAGCTTCAACCTTCACCTGCACCGCTGCTCGTGCCGCTGTCGTTCGATTGCTTCGAACCACTGGGCTTGGAACCCGAAGGTGTAGAGCCGTCATTGTTGGTGGTGTTGCCCTGCGTGCCTTTGGGCACGGTGGCGCCATTGGAATGAATGTCTTCCGGCGCACTCGGATTGGTCTGGCTATTGCCGTCGTTAGCGGTGGGTGCCGGGGTATCGCTGGCGGCTGTTGCATAGAGCGAAGTGGCGGATAACAGCGTGGCCAAGGTGAATGCTGCGAGACTGGATTTATGCATGTCGGCGGTTCCTCTGCGGGGGTGAGTTATGCATTGGAAGCGCGTGCGCGGGGAAAATGCGGAAGGGGTGACGAATGGCAGGAACAAACAACCCGACACCCCCTAAAAGATGCCGGGTCAACAAACAATATGCGTTATCCGATCAGAAATTCGCCGGCGTATTCGCACTGATTATCTCCGCCTCATCCGCGCCGATATTCCGGAATTTATGCGGCAGCGTCGTCGGAAAGTAATACCCATCCCCCGCACTCAACACACTCACCTGCCCGTCCACGGTCAGTTCTACCGTGCCGCGCGTGACCAGCCCGCACTCTTCGCCTTCGGCATGCACGATCGGCTCTTCGCCGGAGCTGGCGCCGGGGGCATATTGTTCGCGGAGCAGGCGCATCTGCCGGCTAGGGACGGAGGCGCCGATGAGCAGCAGACGCAGGCCGTGGCGGCCGAGGTCGGGTTGTTCGTTGGCGCGGAACACGTATTGGTGTTCGCGCGGGGGCTGGTCGAAGGTGAAGAAGTCGGCCAGGGACATCGGTATGCCTTCGAGCAGCTTTTTCAGCGAGCTGACGGAGGGGCTGACGCGGTTCTGTTCGATCAGCGAGATGGTCGCGTTGGTCACGCCGCTACGCCGGGCGAGCTCGCGCTGGGAGAGTTTGTAGCTTTCGCGTACTAGTTTGAGTCGAGAACCCGTATCCA
This sequence comes from Pseudomonas sp. LW8, assembly GCF_041956865.1. Classification (NCBI taxonomy): domain Bacteria; kingdom Pseudomonadati; phylum Pseudomonadota; class Gammaproteobacteria; order Pseudomonadales; family Pseudomonadaceae; genus Pseudomonas; species Pseudomonas sp. LW8. The sequence goes on from NZ_CP168138.1 coordinate 3,411,535, forward strand.
TGACTGCCTTATGTAAAAGGGGCGATGGGGGTGGGTGGCGGGTGACGCGCAGGTCGCGCGGATCACGTTGCTCCCGTGTCCCGGAACCGTGAAAGGCGGCTATTAAATCACGTTTGCCGGTGTTGCTCAGCAGGTTCGATGGATGGTGCGGCAAAAGTCCTGTTGGCCTTGGCAATACAGCCACTGTGGGAGCGAGCCTGCTCGCGAAAGCGTAGTGTCTGGCGAATCGATGTCGCCTGATATGGCCTCTTCGCGAGCAGGCTCGCTCCCACAGTGGACATCAGTGGTTTTGCATAAGTGAAAAACCGGCGAGGTCTTTCGGACCGCCGCCGGGAGGTAAGTCAGACGCCGAAGCGGTCGCGCAGGGAGTAGTAGACGGCACCCAGAGCGGTGAGCGGTGCGGAGAAGGTGCGACCGCCGAGCATCGGCATGTGCGGCAAGGAGGCAAAGGCGTTGAAGCGTTCGGCGTCGCCGCGGATCATTTCCGAGATCAGTTTGCCGGCCAGGTGCGAGCAGGTGACGCCGTGGCCGCTGTAGCCCTGCATGTAGTAGGCGTTCTTTTCGATACGGCCGAATTGCGGCATGCGCGACATGGTCAGCAGGAAGTTGCCGGTCCAGCGGTAGTCGATCTTCACGTCCTTGAGCTGCGGGAAGGTCTTGAGAATCTTCGGCCGGATCAGTTGCTCGATATCGTCCGGCTCCCGCGCGCCATACACCACACCACCACCGTAAAGCAGGCGGTTGTCAGCGGTGAGGCGGTAGTAATCCAGCAGGTAGTTGCAGTCTTCGACGCAATAGTTGTTGGTGATCAGGCTGCGCGCCTGCTGCTCGGTCAGCGGTTCGGTGACGACGATCTGCGAACCACACGGCATGCTTTTCGCGGTGACGCGATTGTCGAGGCCTTGCGGCAGATAAGCGTTGCCGGCGATCAGCAAATATTTGGCGCGGACCAGACCTTTGGCGGTGCGCACGCTGATCGGCTCGCCGTAGGTGATTTCCACCGCCGCCGATTGCTCGTAGATTTTGCCGCCCAAACGCACGATGGCGGAGGCCTCCCCTAGCGCCAGATTCAATGGATGAACGTGGCCACCCTGCATGTCCAGCAAGCCGCCAACGTAGGCGTCGGAGCCGACTTCGCGACGAATATCCGCTGCATCGAGCATCTTCAGATTGCGGTTGCCGTAGCGTTCCCAGTTGCGCTTCTGCTCTGCCAGGCCATTGAGTTGTTTCTTGTTCATCGCCGCGAAGATGCCGCCCGGGCGATAGTCGCACTTGATGTCGTAATCCTTGATGCGGGAACGGATGATATCGGCGCCTTCAAAGATCATGCTGCCGAGGATTTCGGCAGTCTTGTCGCCGTAACGCTCTTCGATGACATCGACGTCGCGGCTATAGGAATTGACCAGTTGCCCGCCATTGCGACCGCTGGCGCCGTAGCCGACTTTCGCCGCTTCCAGCACGGTGACTTTGTAGCCGGCTTCGCTGAGGAACAGTGCCGAGGACAGGCCTGTGTAGCCGGCGCCGATGATGCAGACGTCGCAGTCCAGCGCTTCTTCGAGAATCGGGAAGTCGATGACTTCGTTGCGAGTGGCGGCGTAGTAGCTGTTTACGTGTTGCTGTTTCATAGGTTTCTCCGAAGGCCGCCAACCAGGGGCGGCCGCCGCTGTATAAGAGTCAGAGCTTGATCCAGGTCGCTTTCAGTTCGGTGTACTTGTCGAACGCGTGCAGCGATTTGTCGCGGCCGTTGCCCGATTGCTTGAAGCCACCGAATGGCGCAGTCATGTCGCCACCGTCGTACTGGTTGACCCAGACGCTACCGGCGCGCAGGCCGCGGGCGAAGGTGTGTGCCTTGCTCAGGTTGCTGGTCCACACCCCGGCGGCGAGGCCGAAGATGCTGTCGTTGGCGATCTGCAGGGCTTCTTCGGCAGTGTCGAAGGTGATCAGCGACAGCACCGGGCCGAAGATTTCTTCCTGAGCGATGGTCATCGCATTGGTCACGCCGTCGAAAATCGCTGGCTGCACGTAGAGGCCACCGGTTTCTTCGAGGGTGCGTTGACCGCCGGCTATCAACTCGGCGCCCTGCTCGCGGCCGATGCTGATGTAGCGCAGCACGTTATCGAGCTGACGCTGGTCGACCACGGCGCCGACGGTGGTCGCCGGATCCAGTGCGTGCCCCGGTTTCCAGGCTTGCAGCGCCTCTACCAGCAACGGAATGAACTGTTCGCGAATCGAGCGCTCGACTAGCAGACGCGAGCCGGCAGTGCAGACTTCGCCCTGGTTGAAGGCGATGGCACTGGCCGCCGCTTGAGCAGCTGCGCGCAGATCCGGTGCGTCGGCGAACACCACGTTCGGGCTTTTGCCGCCGGCCTCAAGCCAGACGCGTTTCATGTTGCTTTGGCCCGCGTAGATCATCAGTTGCTTGGCGATCGCCGTGGAGCCGGTGAAGGCCAGCACGTCGACGTCCAGGTGCAACGCCAGTGCCTTGCCGACGGTGTGGCCGTAGCCCGGCAGCACGTTGAACACGCCCTTTGGAATGCCCGCCTCCAGCGCCAGTTGCGCGATGCGGATGGCGGTCAGCGGTGATTTTTCCGAAGGTTTGAGGATGAACGAGTTACCCGCCGCCAGCGCCGGGGCGAACTTCCAGCTGGCCATGATCAGCGGGAAATTCCACGGCACGATCGCCGCGACCACACCCGAGGGCTCACGGGTGACGAGGCCAAGTTGGTCGTGCGGGGTGGCGGCGACTTCGTCGTAAATCTTGTCGATGGCCTCGGCGCTCCAGCGGATCGCGTTGGCGGTCGCCGGGATGTCGATGCTCATCGAATCGCTGATCGGTTTGCCCATGTCGAGGGTTTCCAGCAGTGCCAGTTCTTCCTGGTGCTGCAGGATCAGATCGGCGAAGCGGATCAGCACGCGCTTGCGCTCGGCCGGGGCTTTTTTCGCCCAGATGCCGGAGTTGAAGGACTGGCGCGCGACTTCGACGGCCAGGTTGGCGTCGGCTTCATCGGTGCTGGCGACGGCAGCAAGAAAGCGGCCGTCGACCGGGCTCAGGCATTCGAAGGTGTCGCCACTGATTGCCGGGCGATATTCACCGTTAATGAAGGCGCGGGATTCGATGGACAGAGACTGGAAGCGTTGTTCCCAGTCGTTGCGGGTTGTGGTCATTGTTTTGAGCTCGACAAGGGCGGATTGGGCGACGGCGGGTGATCACCCACTCATCCAAATTGATAACCCGATCCCCTGTGGGAGCGAGCCTGCTCGCGAAAGCGTCGTGTCAGGCAACAATATTCTGGCTGACATACCGCATTCGCGAGCAGGCTCGCTCCCACATTGGATCGGTGGTGTCTGTGATCACACCGTATGCAGATACCAGTTGTACTCAAGGTCAGAAATCGAGTTCTCGAACTCGGCCAGCTCGCTTTCCTTGCACGCAACGAACACGTCGATGTACATCGGGTCGATGTAGCGCGCCATGACTTCGCTGTCGTCGAGCTCGCGCAAGGCGTCGCGCAGGTTGTTCGGCAGACTCTGCTCGTTCTGCTCGTAGCTGTTGCCTTCGACCGGCGCGCCGGGCTCGATCTGGTTGGTAAGCCCGTGGTGGATACCGGCCAGCACCGACGCCATCAGCAGGTACGGGTTGGCATCGGCACCGGCGACGCGGTGCTCGATGCGCACGGCGTCCGCTGAACCGGTCGGCACGCGCACGGCCACGGTGCGGTTGTCGATGCCCCAGCTCGGCGAGTTCGGCACATAGAATTGCGCGCCGAAGCGGCGGTACGAGTTGACGTTCGGGCAGAGGAACGCCATTTGCGCCGGCAGGGTCTCGAGCACACCGCCGATCGCGTGACGCAGTGCGGCGTTCTGCTCGGGATCCTCGCTGGCGAAGATGTTGTTGCCTTCTTTGTCCAGAATCGAAATGTGCACGTGCAAACCATTGCCGGCCTGGCCCGGATAAGGCTTGGCCATGAAAGTCGTGTCCATCTCGTGGTCGTAGGCGATGTTCTTCACCAGACGCTTGAGCAGGACCGCGTAATCACAGGCCTTGATCGGGTCGGAGACGTGATGCAGGTTGACTTCGAACTGCGCCGGGGCGCTTTCCTTGACGATGGCATCCGCCGGGATGCCCTGCTCTTTCGCGCCTTCAAGGATGTCTTGCAGGCAATCGACGTATTCGTCGAGATCGTCGATCAGGTAAACCTGGGTCGACACCGGACGCTTACCGGATACCGGTGAACGTGGCGATTGCGGACGGCCATTCACGTTGTCCTGGTCGATCAGGTAGAACTCGAGTTCGAACGCCGCGCAGATGGTCAGGCCGAGGTCGTCGAATTTGCGCACAACGTTGGCCAGTACTTCACGCGGGTCGGCGAAGAACGGCTGACCTTCGATCTCGTGCATGGTCATCAGCAGTTGAGCGGTCGGGCGTTTTTGCCACGGCTCGATGCTCAGGGTGCCGGGGATCGGGTAGCAGATGCGATCGGCATCGCCGATATCCAGGCCCAGACCGGTGCTTTCCACCGTCGAGCCGTTGATGTCCAGCGCAAAGAGCGACGCCGGCAGGTTGATGCCTTTTTCGTACACCTTATGAAGACTGGTGCGTTCGATGCGCTTGCCGCGCACCACACCGTTCATATCCGCAATCAGAAGGTCGACGTACAAAACCTCAGGATATTTCTTAAGGAATGCGTTGGCTTCGTTGAGTTGAACGGTACGCAGAGGGACCGACATGATGCACCTATTTAGCTGTTAATTATTATGTTCACCACCGTGTTGCGCAGCCAGTCAATCCGAAAGGCAAAGTGAAGTCAATAGCGAACACCCTGCCCTGCAGCCTTTATTTTTCGGGCTTTTCTTAACACTCTCGAGCCATATCCGCCGGAAAACCCCGGTAAACCTAAGCGATTTGATGAACGGCGTTTAGAATTTTTTACATGACAGTTGTTAATTAAAATCAACGAGGCTAAGCTCCGGAAAAGCTCGTTCAAGTGACAGACTTCGAGGTGAATAAAAATGGCATTCAAGCCATTGATCGGCGTTACTGCGTGCGTCAAACAGATTGGCCTGCACCCCTATCACATCAGCGGCGACAAGTACGTACGTGCTGTCAGCGTTGGCGCTGAAGGGTTGCCAGTGGTCATTCCTTCCCTCGGCAACTTGACTGAAATCGAAGACCTGCTCGGTCAACTCGACGGTTTTTTGCTTACCGGCTCGCCCTCGAACGTGGAGCCCTTCCACTATCAAGGCCCGGCCAGCGCCCCCGGCACGGATCACGATCCGGCCCGCGACGCCACCACCCTTCCTTTATTGCGTGCAGCCATCGCGGCGGGCGTTCCGGTGCTCGGCATCTGCCGTGGTTTCCAGGAGATGAATGTGGCGTTCGGCGGCAGCCTTCATCAAAAGGTGCATGAGCTGCCCGGCATGCTCGACCACCGCGAAGCCGACAGCCCGGATGTGGCCGTGCAATATGCACCGGCCCATGCGGTCAGCGTGATCGCTGGCGGCGTGTTCGAAGCGTTGGGGCTGCCCGACAAATTTCAGGTCAATTCGATTCACAGCCAAGGCATCGACCGCCTCGCTCCCGGCCTGCGTGCTGAAGCCGTGGCGCCGGACGGTTTGATCGAGGCGATCTCGGTCGAGCACAGCCCGACCTTCGCCCTCGGCGTGCAATGGCACCCGGAATGGCAAGTGCTGGACAACCCGAACTACCTGAAGATTTTCCAGACGTTCGGCGCAGCGTGCCGGCAACGGGCGGCGAAGCGCAACCAACGCTGACTCAACCCAAGAATCCATAACGATTTACTGCCCCCACGGACGTCGGGTGTGCCTGCGCACATCCGTCATTCGTGAACAGCGACACCCGTAATAACAACAAGTACGACCCAGGCAGCCAGGACGGCGGCGCCGAACAAGCCGGATCGGTACGGACAAAGGCCACTCAGGTCAACGCATATCCCCTGTGGGAGCGAGCCTGCTCGCGAAAGCGGTGTATCAGCAAACGATGATGTCGACTGACACTCCGTATTCGCGAGCAGGCTCGCTCCCACAGGTTCTGCGCCAGCTGACAGGCATTCCGGACCGTTCCGCAATCCACTTAAGCCCGGCCACATTGGCCAGGCACACGACACCTGTTGGGAGTTTCACATGGCAAACGCCTCCAGCACTTACCGCAAGGCACTCGAAGGTCAGCAGCAACCGAAAAAGGTGCTGGTGAAAGTCGATCGTGTCACCAAGAAGTTCGACGAAACCGTGGCCGTGGACGATGTGTCCCTGGAGATCCATCAGGGCGAAATCTTCGCGCTGCTGGGCGGTTCCGGTTCGGGAAAATCGACTCTGCTGCGCATGCTCGCCGGTTTCGAGCGGCCGACCGAGGGGCGGATTCTGCTCGATGGCGTGGACATCACCGACATGCCGCCGTACGAGCGGCCGATCAACATGATGTTCCAGTCCTACGCGCTGTTCCCGCACATGACCGTGGCGCAGAACATTGCCTTCGGCCTCAAGCAGGATCGTTTGCCGGCCAGCGAAATCGATGCCCGCGTCGAAGAAATGCTGCGTCTGGTGCACATGACCCAATACGCCAAACGCCGCCCGCACCAGTTGTCTGGCGGCCAGCGGCAGCGCGTGGCCCTCGCCCGCTCGTTGGCCAAACGGCCAAAACTGTTGCTGCTCGACGAGCCGATGGGCGCGCTGGATAAAAAGCTGCGTTCGCAGATGCAGCTTGAGCTGGTGGAAATCATCGAGCGCGTTGGCGTGACCTGCGTCATGGTCACCCACGACCAGGAAGAAGCCATGACCATGGCCCAGCGCATTGCGATCATGCACTTGGGCTGGATCGCGCAGATCGGCAGCCCGGTGGACATTTATGAAGCGCCGGTCAGCCGCATGGTCTGCGAATTCATCGGCAACGTGAACGCCTTCGACGGCACCGTGGTGGAAGATCTGGAAGGCCACGCGATCATTCACAGCCCCGACTTGCAGCAGAAGATCTATGTCGGTCACGGCGTCAGCACGTCGGTGCAGGACAAGTCGATCACTTACGCCATTCGCCCGGAAAAAATGCTCGTCAGCACCACCCAACCGGAGTTCCGCTACAACTGGTCCGAAGGCAAGGTCCACGACATCGCCTACCTCGGCGGCCATTCGGTGTTCTACGTCGAGCTGCCCGGCGGCAAGATCGTCCAGTCGTTCATGGCCAATGCCGAGCGGCGTGGCGCGCGGCCGACCTGGGACGACAAAGTCTACGTCTGGTGGGAAGACGACAGCGGCGTGGTGCTGCGCTCATGAGAACTTTCAATCAGCAATTCTTGCGGCTGGTGCCCAGCGGACGAAAACTGGTGATCGGCATTCCGTTCATCTGGCTGTTCCTGTTCTTCATGCTGCCGTTCTTTCTGGTGATGAAGATCAGCTTCTCGGAAGCCGCGCTGTCGATCCCGCCGTACTCGGAGATCTACACCTTCGCCGAACAGAAATTCCAGCTGCTGCTGAACATCGGCAACTACACCCTGCTCGGCGAAGACGAGCTGTACCTGTCGGCGTACCTCGGCTCGCTGAAAGTCGCGGCATTGAGCACGCTGATGTGCCTGGTGATCGGTTTTCCGATGGCTTACGCGATCACCAAGACCGGCAAGGAAACGCAAAACGTCCTGCTGCTGTTGATCATGATGCCGACCTGGACGGCGATCCTGATCCGCGTGTATGCGTGGATGGGCATCCTCAGCAACAACGGTCTGCTCAACGGGTTCCTGATGTGGACCGGGCTCACCGACCACCCGATCGAGATCCTCAACACCAACACTGCCGTCTATATCGGTGTGGTTTACGCGTATCTGCCGTTCATGGTTCTGCCGCTCTATGCCAACCTGGTCAAGCACGACAACAGCCTGCTGGAAGCCGCGCAGGATCTGGGTTCGAGCAACTTCAACAACTTCTGGAAGATCACCGTGCCGCTGGCCAAGAACGGCATCATTGCCGGCTGCATGCTGGTGTTCATTCCGGTGGTCGGCGAGTTCGTGATTCCGGAACTGCTGGGTGGCCCGGAGACGCTGATGATCGGTCGCGTGCTGTGGCAGGAGTTCTTCAATAACCGCGACTGGCCGGTGGCTTCCGCGCTAGCGGTGGTGATGCTGTTGATCCTGATTGTGCCGATTCTGCTGTTCAACCGCAGCCAGGCCAAAGAGATGGAGGCACGGGGATGAAACGCTTCAATTTTTCCAAGTTCATGCTGATCTTCGGCTTGATGTTCATTTATCTGCCGATGCTGATTCTGGTGATCTACTCGTTCAACGCCTCGAAGCTGGTGACGGTGTGGGGTGGCTGGTCAGTGAAGTGGTATGTCGGCCTGCTCGACAACACGCAACTGATGGGCTCGGTGCTGCGCTCGCTGGAGATCGCCTGCTACACCGCGATTGCCGCTGTGGCACTGGGGACGCTGGCGGCGTTCGTGCTGACGCGGGTGACGCGCTTCAAGGGCCGCACGCTGTTCGGCGGCCTGGTGACCGCGCCGTTGGTGATGCCGGAAGTGATCACCGGTCTGTCGCTGTTGCTGCTGTTCGTGGCGATGGCGCAACTGATCGGCTGGCCGCAGGAGCGCGGCATCGTCACCATCTGGATCGCCCACACCACGTTTTGTGCAGCCTATGTCGCGGTGGTAGTCTCCGCGCGCCTTCGCGAGCTGGATCTGTCGATCGAAGAAGCGGCGATGGACCTCGGCGCCAAACCATTCAAAGTGTTTTTCCTGATCACCATTCCCATGATCGCGCCGTCACTGGCCGCCGGCGGAATGATGTCGTTTGCCTTGTCGCTGGACGATCTGGTGCTGGCGAGTTTCGTTTCCGGGCCGGGCTCGACGACGCTGCCGATGGAAGTGTTCTCGGCGGTGCGTCTGGGTGTGAAACCCGAGATCAACGCCGTGGCCAGCCTGATTCTACTGGCGGTATCGCTGGTGACTTTCCTCGTCTGGTATTTCGGCCGCAAGGCAGAGGCGAACCGCAAACGGGCGATTCAGGAAGCGATGGATCAGACGGCGAGCGAGTCGTGGCAACAGCCGGCAACGGCGACTGCCTGAGCAACACCGATGAACAACTGTGGCGAGGGGATTTATCCCCGTTGGGCTGCGAAGCGGCCCCTGCAGTTCTACCTGAAGACTCCGTATTCAGGTTTTGCGACTGCTACGCAGCCGAGCGGGGATAAATCCCCTCGCCACAAGGTTCAAGTGCACCGAGCTTTTGTGTTTTTGAATAAGAAGAAGGGAGTTGTACCGATGAAAATGTTTGGCAGGACTCTGCTGACACTGTCCTTAATGGGCGCAATGGTCATGGGCGCCCAGGCCAACGACAAGGTGCTGCGTGTTTACAACTGGTCCGATTACATCGCGCCGGACACCGTGAAGAAATTCGAAGACGAGACCGGCATTCGCGTGACCTACGACGTCTTCGACAGCAACGAAACCCTTGAAGCGCGCCTGCTCGCAGGCAAATCCGGCTATGACATCGTCGTGCCGTCGAACAGTTTCCTGGCCAAGCAGATCAAAGCCGGCGTCTACCAGCCGCTGGACAAGTCGAAGCTGCCGAACTGGAAGAATCTCAACCCGGTATTGCTGAAAAACGCTTCCGCCAGTGATACGGACAACGCGCATGCGTTCCCGTACATGTGGGGCTCGATCGGCATCGGTTTCAACCCGGCGAAGGTCAAGGAAGTGCTCGGCGCCAACGCCCCGACCAACTCCTGGGACTTGCTGTTCAAACCGGAGAACGCGAAAAAACTCAAAGCCTGCGGCATCAGCTTCCTCGATTCGCCGACCGAGATGCTCCCGGCCGCCCTGCACTACCTGGGCTATCCGGTGAACGACAAGGACAAGGCGCACATCGCCGAAGCCGAAGCGCTGTTCATGAAAATCCGCCCTTACGTGGCGTACTTTCATTCCTCGAAGTACATCTCCGATCTGGCTAACGGCAACATCTGCGTGGCGGTCGGTTACTCCGGCGACGTCCTGCAGGCCAAGGCCCGCGCGGTGGAATCGGGCAACAACGTGGTGATCGACTACAGCATTCCCAAGGAAGGCGCCGGCAGTTTCTACGACATGGTCGCCATCCCCCGTGATGCGGCGAACGTCGACAACGCCTACCTGTTCATGGATTTCCTGATGCGCCCGGACATCATCGCCGAAGTCACCAACAGCATCGGCTACAGCAACGCCAACGCAGCGGCCACGCCACTGGTGGACGAAGCGATCCGCAACGAACCGGGCTCGTATCCGTCGCAAGCGGTGATGGCGACTTTGTATGCAGTGCCGGATCAGCCGATTGCCACACAGCGGATCATGACGCGCGGCTGGACGCGGGTGAAGCTTGGTAAATAAAAACACCGATGATCAAAATGTGGGAGCGAGCCTGCTCGCGAAGGCGTCGTGTCAGGCGATTGAGATGCCGCATGTGCCGACCCTTTCGCGAGCAGGCTCGCTCCCACAATGAAGCAATGCAGTGCTGAAAATTTTCCGTTCACGCAGCGCCTTACCACCGCTGCACCCTGCTCTGAACGGCCTCACCCGGCTCCCTCGGCTCGGGTGAATTTGCAGGCGCCTTCGGGCGCCTTTTTTTGTCCGTTCAGATCAGCGGCCAGTCCTGCACAACTCGATAGCGGCCCTTGTGCGATTCGAATAAGCCGAAGCGTTCAGGGCGCAGGAAAAACTCCGGCGGCGTGCGCGCTTCCGGCTCCGGCGCGCGGTACTCGCGGGCCAGCGTCAAGTGCGGACGGAACTCGTGGGTGGGTTGTTCAAAACCGAACGGCAGCATCGCCTGCTCCAGCGCGTAAACCAGGCGCAACAGCGCCGGCGGTGCCTGCTCGGGCGCCAGCGACAGCACACCGGCGCGATGCCAGACCTGCAAGCGATCCAGCTCAATACGCAACGTTTCGCCCGGAATACGCACACTGCCCGCTGCTTCGCAGACGCCGTGAATCTGCGCCAACGGCACCGCACCGAGGAACAGCAGAGTCAGATGAAAGTTATCCGCCGGCACCGGTTTGCCGCTGCGCAGGCCCAGTTCCGCGCGCCACTGGGCGATTGCCTTGCGCTGCGCTGGCGGGCAGTCCAAAGCGAAAAACAGCCGTTTCGACGGTTCATCCCTGCGCACTTCATCCATCATCGCCCTGCCCCCTTGTTCGTCATGATCGCGCCGATTCTACACAGCCTGTTCTGACGACTCGCGACAGGAAGCTATAGTTCAGGGATTGCCATCAACCGGAGGCTGCCATGCGCGAGATCCTCAGCAAAGAACCTTGGTGGGCCCGGCCACCACATCCCGGACAGGACGAAAGCGAACTGGAATGGGGTTGGCTGGTGCATTACAGCGAAGGCGAACCGCGTTTCGAATTCGTTCGCGAGAGGCCCAGCGACGAGCAGATTCGCAACCGCAAAAGTTGCCGGGTCACCCCCTCGCCCGAGTGAATAGAGCCCGTGAGCGCTACCCTGTGGGAGCGAGCCTGCTCGCGAAAGCGGTGTGTCAGATAAAGAAATGTTACTGATACGACGCTTTCGCGAGCAGGCTCGCTCCCACAGGGTTATGCATTGATCAGTGGGGTTGGGTGTCGCCGGCGGCGGTGTCGATGCTGACAACAACTGACATCCCCGGCCGCAAGCGTTCTGCTTCCTGCTGATCGGGATCGATAGTGATGCGCACCGGCACGCGCTGGGCGATCTTGACGAAGTTGCCGGTGGCGTTGTCGGCCTGCAGCAAGGCAAATTCCGAGCCGGTGCCCGGCGAAATATGCTGCACATGGCCGGTGAATCTGCGGTGGTTCAAGGCGTCGACGGTGAAGCGCACCGGTTGCCCGACACGTACGTTGGCCATCTGGGTTTCCTTCATGTTGGCGATCACCCATTTCTGGTCCGGGACCAACGCCATCAACTGCGCGCCGGAGTTGACGTAGGCGCCGAGGCGCACGCCGATCTGCCCGAGCTGGCCGTCGCGCGGGGCGACAATCCGCGTGTTCGACAGATCGATGCGTGCCAGTTGCACCGCCGCTTCGGCACTGGCCACGGCGGCCTCCAGCGAGCCGCGATTGACGATCACCGTTTGCAGATCCTGCCGGGCGATTTCCAGATTGGCCTTGGCCTGCGCCACAGAAGCCGTGCTCTGCGCGTTGGCAGCAAGGGTCACGTCGAACTCGCGCTTGGACACCGAGCCGTCGCGCACCAGTTCCTGATTACGCCGCAGATCGGCCTCGCTCTTGCGCAACTGCGCCTGGCTGTCGGCGAGCACCGCCTGGCGCAATTTGATCATCGCTTCAGCGCTGTTGCGTTGCTGCACGACGTTGGCCAGCCCGGCCTTCTGCACCGCCAGTTGTGCCAGGGACTGGTCGAGGCGTTGCTGATAAATGCGGTCGTCCAGACGCACCAGCAGATCCCCGGCCTTGACGTACTGGAAGTCCTGCACCGGCACCTCGAACACATAGCCGCTGAGCTGCGGGCCGATGATCGTCACCTGCCCGCGCACCAAGGCGTTTTCGGTGGTTTCGACCGCACTGCTGAACGGCGGCAGTTGCCACGCATACAGCACGATCAGGACACCGACGATGGCGATTGCGGCAAAGCCCAGCGAAGATATGATCCGCACCCGCAGCGAACGCGGCGCAGTGTTCGGCGACGATGGCGGCGCTTCCCCTTCAGGCGTGGCGGCGATGGCATTGGTGGTTGTGGTGGTCGGTTCGGTCATGAAGAAGTGGCACCGCTGGGTGGTACGGAAGGTGTCGGTTCAATGGCTTTGGTGGTGCTCATCAGCCACAACGCGCGAATCGAAAGCCAGATCATGGTCAGGACGGCAATGACCGCGATCAGCATGAAGACATCGTTATAGGCCAGCACGTTCGCTTCGCGTGTCGCCGCATTGGCGAGGCTGCGCATGCCGGCCAGATTGCGCAGGCTCGGATCGGCGAGCAAACCGCCGTAGGCCGAACCGCCGCTCTGCACGCGCGCCGCCACCAACGGATCGGACATCACCAGATGATCGACGATGTGGCTGGAATGGTACTTCTCCCGCACGATCTGAAAAGTGCCAAGCAACGCCGCGCCGAGCAGCCCGCCGAGGTTATTGCAGATCCCGAACAGCACGGAAAAACTCACCAGGTTGCGCGGATTGGTCAGCACGTTGCGCGTGCCGAAGACCATGGTCGGGCCGAGAAAAAACGTACTGCCGAACGCCAGCAGGAACTGGCTGAAGTAGAGATTTTGCGGGCGTGTCAGGTTGTTGGAAAAACTGTCCATCACCGAACCGGTGGCCATCAGCGCCAGCGAGATGATCAACGGCATCAGCAAGTGTTTGGGGTCGATGGTCAACGCGCTGGTGGCAAGCCCGGCGATACTGCCGATCAGCATCACCACGTACAGACTGTGCAACTGCTCATAGCCCATGTTGAGGTTCTGCATGAAACCGACCGCGCCGGTGGATTGCTCCGAGGTGACCATGCGAATCAGGGTCACCGCCAGCGCCAGGCGAATCATCGTTCCGCTGCCCAGCCAGCGGGTCATCAACATCGGGTTGCTGCGATTGTGCTCAATGGCCAGGCCCATAATGATCAGCGCGATCGAACAGGCCAGCGCCACGCCGATCCAGTCCGCCTCCAGCCACCAGTCGATCCGCCCCAGCGACAGCACCGCGCACAACAACGCCACACCGGTGGCGAGAATGGCGAAGGTCAGGAAGTCGAGTTTTTCGAAGGTCTTGAAGCGGTCACCGGGCGGCAGCTTCAGCAGCAACACACAGCCGAGTGACAGCAGGGCCATGCCCAATTCGAACAGGTACAGACCGCGCCATTCGGCGATCTGCAACAGGTCTTCGGAGAACAGCCGCGCCAGCGGCAACGCCAATTGCGACGTGCCGAGGCCGAGCACCAGCGCTTTGAGCCGCCACTTCGCCGGGAACGCCTGGACCATGTAATACAGACCCAGCGAGCTCAGCGCCGCACCGACCATGCCGTGGGCAGCCCGCACCGCCACTGCCGAGTTGAGATCGTTGACGAACAAATGGCCGAAGGTCACCAGCGCATACAGCACCAGAAACACTTCGGTGAACGCGCGCAAGCCGAACTGCTGGCGAAACTTCACCAACAGCAGGTTCATCGACACGTTGGTCATCACGTACGCCGCCGGCAACCAGGCCATTTCCGCCGTGGTCGCGCCGAGCGAGCCTTGCAGGTAAGGCAGGTTGGCAACCACCAGCGAGTTTCCCAGCCCACCGGTCACCGCCACCAGCACGCCAACCGCCGCGTACGCCAGGCGCTTGGGCGTGGAGTGCAGCGGTGTCGACGGAGAACCGGGCAGGCTGGGCTTTTCGTGGGGTTGCCAGTTGCGCGGGGCGTATTTATCCATGAATCGGCCTGGTGCTGGGGGTGGAGGAAGTTTGCCGCAATTTCACGGGCAACACACGACTCGACAGACACCAAGGAACCCTGTGGGAGCGAGCCTGCTCGCGAAAGCGCTGTGTCAGTCGACAACTTCATTGATTGAAAGTCCGCATTCGCGAGCAGGCTCGCTCCCACATGGGTTCGGCGTCGCATGGGAGGTCATCGTATAACTTCCAGTTGACAATCCCTGAAAATCTGGGAAATATCCGCATCGATGTTGTACGACGACGTATGACAAATAATAAAAACAACAAACGATCCAGGGAGCGTCACAGTGAGCCCACTCGCCCGCAATTCCGTCCGCCCTTCACGTTTTGCCCATTTCAAGCCGCGTTCGACCCTCAGCCTGATCGGTTGCAGCAGTCTAGCCCTGGCCCTGCCCATGAGCGCTGATGCCGAAGGCTTCCTCGACGACAGCAAAGCCACGCTGAACCTGCGCAACGCCTACTTCAACCGCAACTTCGTCAACCCGGCCTATCCGCAGGGCAAGGCTGAAGAGTGGACGCAGAGCTTCATTCTCGACGCCAAATCCGGCTTCACCCAAGGCACCGTCGGCTTCGGCCTCGATGTGCTCGGGCTGTATTCGCAAAAGCTCGATGGCGGCAAAGGCACTGGCGGTACGCAGTTGTTGCCGATTCATGATGACGGTCGCCCGGCCGACAATTTCGGTCGCCTCGGCGTGGCGCTGAAAGCCAAGGTCTCGAAGACCGAATTGAAGGTCGGCGAATGGATGCCGGTATTGCCGATCCTGCGCTCCGACGACGGCCGCTCCCTGCCGCAGACCTTTCGCGGTGGCCAGATCACGTCCACTGAAATCAACGGCCTGACCGTGTACGGCGGCCAGTTCCGTGGCAACAGCCCGCGCAACGACGCGAGCATGGAAGACATGTCGATGAACGGCCGCGGTGCGTTCACCTCCGATCGTTTCAACTTCGGCGGCGGCGAATACAGCTTCAACGAAAAACGCACGATGGTCGGCGTGTGGTACGCCGAGCTCACCGACATCTATCAGCAGCAGTATTTCAACCTCAGCCACAGCCAGCCGATGGGCGACTGGACGCTGGGCGCCAACCTCGGTTTCTTCACCGGCAAGGAAGACGGCAGCGCTCAGGCCGGCGACCTCGACAACAAGACCGCGTTCGCCCTGCTCTCGGCGAAATATGGTGGCAATACCTTCTACGTCGGCCTGCAGAAACTCACCGGCGACGATGCCTGGATGCGCGTCAACGGCACCAGCGGCGGTACCTTGGCCAACGACAGTTACAACGCCAGTTATGACAACGCCAAAGAGCGCTCCTGGCAGGTGCGTCACGACTACAACTTCGTTGCGCTGGGCGTGCCTGGCCTGACCCTGATGAACCGCTACATCAGCGGCGATAACGTGCACACCGCCACCACCAATGACGGCAAGGAATGGGGCCGCGAATCGGAACTGGCCTACACCGTGCAGAGCGGCCCGCTGAAGAACCTCAACGTGAAATGGCGCAACGCGACCATTCGCCGGGACTTCAGCACCAACGAATTTGACGAGAACCGGATTTTTATCAGCTATCCGATTTCGTTGTTGTAACGGTTGGCGGTTTGCCCTGTGGGAGCGAGCCTGCTCGCGAAAGCGCCGGACCAGTCGACTTGTTCTGACTGGCACACCGCCTTCGCGAGCAGGCTCGCTCCCACAAGGGGATTGCATTGCAAGTCAGGTATAGGGTGTTGAGAAAATGAATCGCCCCTTCCGTCATCTACACCAAAAGTCGCGTTGACAAGATCCGGAAACCCTACCGATACTTCAGCGCAGTCATACGACAACCTACAACAAACCTAATAACAATGTGTTCAGGGATTGCCATGACGTCTATTTCTACCCCCCGCGCTCCTTTCAATCGCCTGCTGCTGACCGGTGCCGCCGGCGGCCTGGGCAAAGTGTTGCGCGAACGCCTGCGCCCTTACGCTAACGTGCTGCGCCTGTCCGACATCGCCGCCCTCGCCCCGGCCGTCGATGATCACGAAGAAGTCGTGCTCTGCGACCTCGCCGACAAGCAAGCCGTGCATCAACTGGTCGAAGGAGTCGATGCGATCCTGCATTTCGGCGGCGTTTCGGTTGAGCGGCCGTTCGAAGAAATCCTCGGCGCCAACATCTGCGGCGTGTTCCACATTTACGAAGCGGCACGCAAGCATGGTGTGAAGCGGGTGATCTTCGCCAGCTCCAACCACGTCATCGGTTTCTACAAACAGGACGAGAAACTCGACGCCATATCTCCACGCCGCCCCGACGGTTACTACGGCTTGTCCAAGTCCTACGGCGAAGACATGGCCAGTTTCTACTTCGATCGCTACGGTATCGAAACCGTCAGCATCCGCATCGGCTCCTCGTTCCCCGAACCGCAGAACCGCCGGATGATGCACACCTGGCTGAGCTTCGACGATCTCACGCAACTGCTCGAACGCTCGCTGTACACCCCAAATGTCGGCCACACCGTGGTCTACGGCATGTCCGCCAACAAAGACGTCTGGTGGGACAACCGCTACGCCAGCCACCTCGGTTTCGAAGCCAAGGACACCTCGGAAGTGTTCCGCGACAAGGTCGAAGCGCAACCGATGCCAGCCGACGATGATCCGGCGCGGATCTATCAGGGCGGCGCCTTCGTCGCAGCAGGCCCGTTTGGCGATTGATCGCTCGACTTGATCCCCCTCCAATAAAAACCAAGGGAATGAGTATGCAAGCCGAATTGATCGTCGACGCCCGCAACGCGGTCGGTGAAAGCCCGGTCTGGGTGCCGCAGGAAAACGCCCTGTACTGGGTCGATATTCCCAACGGCGGGCTGCAACGCTGGAGCGCTGACACCGGGCACGTCGCCTCGTGGAAAGCCCCGCAAATGCTCGCCTGCATCACCCGCCACCGCAGTGGCGGCTGGGTCGCCGGCATGGAAAGCGGTTTCTATCGCCTGCACCCGCACAGCGACGGCAGCCTCGACAGCGAATTGCTCGCCACCGTCGGGCACAGCCGCGCGGACATGCGCCTCAACGACGGTCGCTGCGATCGCCAAGGGCGTTTCTGGGCCGGCAGCATGGTGCTGAATATGGGCCTGAACGCGCCTGAAGGCCGGCTCTATCGCTACGGCGCCGGGCAGACTGGCGTGATCGAAGCGCAGCTGGATGGCTTCATCGTACCCAACGGCCTCGCCTTCAGCCCCGACGGCAAAACCATGTATCTGTCGGATTCGCACCCCAATGTGCAACTGATCTGGGCCTTCGATTACGACACCGAGACCGGCACGCCATCGAATCGCCGAATCTTCGTCGACATGAATCACTTCCCCGGCCGCCCCGATGGCGCTGCCGTGGATGCCGAAGGCTGCTACTGGATCTGCGCCAACGACGCCGGCCTGATTCACCGCTTCGCTCCGGACGGTCGTCTGGATTTTTCACTGGAAGTACCGGTGAAGAAACCGACCATGTGTGCCTTCGGCGGCAGCAACCTGGACACCTTGTTTGTCGCCTCGATTCGCCCCGGCGATGACCACGATCCGCAATCCCTGGCCGGCGGCGTGTTCGCCCTGAAGCCAGGCGTCAAAGGCCTCGCCGAACCGCAATTCAACGATTTGCTTTAGACCCTCTGCTGCACCGCTGCGCCTTGAACACAAAAATAACAAGACTGGAGACTCACCCCTCATGAACTTCAAACGCACCTTGCTCGCCGCTGCACTCCCGCTGATGTTCACCTTTGCTGGTGGCGCTCAGGCACTGGAACTTAAAGTCGCCGACATCCACCCCAAGGGTTATCCCACCGTGGAAGCCGAAGAAAGCATGGGCAAGACCCTGACCAAGGAAACCAACGGCGAGCTGACCTTCCAGTACTTCCCGGGCGGAGTGCTCGGTTCCGAGAAGGAAGTCATCGAGCAGATGCAATTCGGCGCGATACAGATGTCTCGCGTCAGCCTGGGTATCGTCGGCCCTATGGTGCCGGATGTGAACGTCTTCAACATGCCGTTCATTTTCCGCGACCAGCAACACATGCGTAACGTCATTGATGGCCCGGTGGGCGATGAGATTCTCGACAAGATCACCAACTCCGAATTCAAATTAGTGGCCCTGGCGTGGATGGACGGCGGTACGCGCAACATCTACACCAAAAAACCGGTGCGCAAGCTCGAAGACCTCAAGGGCATGAAAATTCGCGTGCAAGGCAACCCGATGTTCATCGAAATGATGAACGCCATGGGTGCCAACGGTATCGCCATGGACACCGGCGAAATCTTCAGCTCCCTGCAGACCGGCGTGATCGACGGCGCGGAAAACAACCCGCCGACCCTGCTCGAACACAACCACTTCCAGAACGCCAAGTTCTACAGCCTGACCGGTCACCTGATCCTGCCGGAGCCGATCGTGATGTCGAAAATCACCTGGGAAAAACTCACTCCGGATCAACAGCAACTGGTGAAAAAAGCCGCCAAGGCTGCCCAGGCTGAAGAGCGCGTACTGTGGGACAAGAAGTCCGCTGCCAGTGAAGAAAAACTCAAGGCCGCTGGCGTCGAGTTCATCACCGTTGACAAGAAACCCTTCTACGAAGCCACCGCCTCGGTTCGCGAGAAATACGGCGCGCCTTATGCCGATCTGATCAAAAAGATCGAAGCCGTTCAGTAACACTTCCCGCTCCGTACTCATGAAAAAGGCCCGGCGCGCCAGCGGTTCAGGCGCGCCCGGTTACGGTGGAACCCGATGAAGAATCTGCTGCTGCGTATCAACGACAAGATCTACATGACGTGCATCTGGGTCGCCGGCCTTTCCGTCCTGGCGATTTCCCTGATGATTCCCTGGGGCGTCTTCGCCCGCTACGTGCTCGGCACCGGTTCGAGCTGGCCTGAGCCCACGGCGATCCTGCTGATGATGGTGTTCACCTTCATCGGCGCCGCCGCCAGTTACCGCGCCGGTGCGCACATGGCCGTGGCCATGCTCACCGACCGCATGCCACCGCAGCTGAAATCCGCAGCAGCGATTTTTTCGCAACTGCTGATGGCGGCAATCTGCATCTTCATGACCATCTGGGGCACCAAGCTGTGCATCTCCACCTGGAACCAGTTCATGGCCGCCCTGCCCGATCTGCGCGTTGGCGTGACCTATCTGCCGATCCCCGTGGGCGGCCTGCTGACGCTGATTTTTGTTCTGGAAAAACTCTTGCTCGGTGACCAGAGCAAACGGCGGGTCGTGCAGTTCGACCTGGTTGAAGAAAGTGAAGGTGCCGCTTAATGGACGCTCTGATTCTGCTGGGCAGTTTTATCGTATTGATCCTGATCGGCATGCCGGTCGCCTACGCGTTGGGCGCCGCTGCGCTGATCGGCGCATGGTGGATCGACATCCCGTTCCAGGCGGTGATGATCCAGGTCGCCTCGGGGGTGAACAAATTCTCGCTGCTGGCCATTCCGTTCTTCGTCCTCGCCGGTGCGATCATGGCCGAGGGCGGCATGTCACGGCGGTTGGTGGCGTGTGCCGGGGTACTGGTGGGATTCGTCCGCGGTGGCCTGTCCCTGGTCAACATCGTTGCCTCGACGTTCTTCGGCGCGATCTCCGGTTCTTCGGTGGCCGACACCGCGTCGGTAGGCTCGGTGCTGATCCCGGAAATGGAACGCAAGGGCTATCCACGGGACTTCTCCACCGCCGTGACCGTCAGCGGTTCTGTGCAAGCCCTGCTGACCCCGCCAAGCCATAACTCGGTGCTCTACTCCCTGGCCGCTGGCGGTACGGTGTCGATCGCTTCGCTGTTCATGGCCGGCATCGTCCCGGGCCTGCTGATGAGCGCCTGCCTGATGGTGCTGTGCCTGATCTTCGCGAAAAAGCGCAACTACCCCAAGGGCGAAGTGATTCCGATGCGCCAGGCGCTGAAGATCGTCGGCGAAGCCCTGTGGGGCATGATGGCGATGGTGATCATCCTCGGCGGCATTCTCTCGGGTATTTTCACCGCCACTGAATCGGCGGCCATCGCGGTGCTGTGGTCATTCTTCGTGACCATGTTCATCTACCGCGACTACAAATGGAGCGAGCTGCCCAAGCTGATGCACCGCACGGTGCGCACCATCTCCATTGTGATGATCCTGATCGGTTTCGCCGCCAGCTTCGGCTACATCATGACCCTGATGCAGATCCCGGCGAAGATCACCACGCTGTTCCTGACCCTGTCGGACAACCGCTACGTGATCCTGATGTGCATCAACGTGATGTTGCTGCTGTTGGGCACGGTGATGGACATGGCGCCGCTGATCCTGATCCTCACGCCGATCCTGATGCCAGTGATCATGGGCATCGGTGTCGATCCGGTGCAGTTCGGCATGATCATGCTGGTCAACCTGGGGATCGGATTGATAACACCGCCGGTGGGCGCTGTGCTCTTCGTCGGCTCGGCGGTGGGCAAGGTCAGTATCGAAAGCACCGTAAAAGCGCTGCTGCCGTTCTATGGCGTGCTGTTCCTGGTGCTGCTGCTGGTGACCTACGTTCCAGCGATTTCGCTGTGGCTGCCGCACCTGGTGTTGTAACCCGCTGAAAAGATCGCAGCTCCTGCAGGAATCGCATACCCCTGTAGGAGCTGTCGAGTGCAACGAGGCTGTGATCTGTTGATCTTCACGCCCGCACCAACATGTACCCCGCCACCACCAGACAGACACTGGCAAACCCCACCTGCAACGCCCGCGCCGGCACCTGCGCGCACAGCCTGCGACCGACGATCATGCCAACGATGCTGGCGACAATGAACGCCGCACCCTGGCTGTCAATGCGCACACCCGCATGAAACGCGCCGATCACCCCGATCGCGGAAATCAGACTGATCACCATCAACGACGTCGCAACGATGCCGCGCATCTGCACATCGGTCAGTTGCTTGAACGCCGGCACGATCAGAAAGCCGCCGCCGACGCCGAGTAAACCCGAAACCACGCCGGTAATCGCGCCCAGTGCAGCCAGAGTGGCGGTGCATTTGGCGGTCCAGTCGAAGCGCCCGGTCTGCTCGTTGAGCATGCAGTTTTTCTGGCCCCAACTGGCGTGGCCGTGATCGCTCGGCCCCGCTTGCTGACGGTCCTTTCTGAACATTCGCCACGCGACCAGAACCATCAGCAGGCTGAACAGCATCATCAGAATCTTTTCCGGCAACTGATGCGCGAAGTAGATCCCCAGCGGCGAAAACACTGCGCCCAACGCGGCGATCAACAGCGCCGCGCGGTAACGGACCAGGCCATGGCGCAAACCGTCGATCGCACCGACCGCTGCCGCGCTGCCGACCGCAAACAAGGCCACCGGCGCCGCTTGCGTCATCGTCCAGCCGAGCCCGAGCACCAGCGCCGGCACCGCGAGAATCCCGCCGCCCGCGCCGGTCAGGCCGAGGACCAAACCCATCACCACTCCAAACAGACTTGCCAGCAACATAGGAGTTTTCTCAGTCGACCCTGGACAGACGCGTCAGCCACTCGCGGCCCTTGAGCATGCCGTGCCAGTAGAACCACGGCAGCAGCGTCGCCTTCAGCCACCATGCCGAACGGCGGGCCACGGTCGGGTCCAGCGGGAAGGTCGGCAGCAGTTTGCCGCCATAGCCGAACTCGGCGAGGATCACCTTGCCCTTCTCCACCGTCAGCGGGCAGGAACCGTAGCCGTCGTACCTGAGCGGCAGCGGCTGTTGTTTGCGCGCTGCCAGCAGGTTCTGCGCAACGACGACAACCTGCTTGCGCACCGCTGCGGCAGTTTTCGCATTGCTGGTGCCGCAGATATCGCCCAGTGCGAACACCTCGGGATAGCGCGGATGCTGCAAGCTGTGTGGATCGACTTCGCACCAACCGCCGGCATCGGCCAGCGCACTCTGTGCGATGAAATCCGGCGCGACTTGTGGCGGCACGACGTGGAGCAGATCAAAGGTTTTCGCGACCCGGCTGATGTTGCCATCGGCGCCCTTGACTTCAAACCACGCGGTTTTTGCCGGGCCGTCGACCTTGACCAGATTCGAGTTGAACGCCAGTTGCGCGTCGTACTGTTCGATGTACTTCATCAACGGCGGCACGAAGGTCGGCACGCCAAACAGCGCAGCGCCAGCGAGATTGAATTCAACCTTGATGTCTTTCAGCACGGCGGATTTGCGCCAGTGATCGCAAGACAGGTACAGGGCTTTTTGCGGCGCGCCGGCGCATTTGATCGGCATCGCCGGCTGGGTGAACAGCGCCCGGCCATCGCGCAGTTTCTGCACTTGATCCCAGGTGTACGGGGCGTGTTGATAGCTGTAGTTGGAAGTGACGCCGTGCTGACCGAGGCTTTCCTGCAAGCCTTCGATTTTCTCCCAGGCCAGGCGCAGGCCGGGGCAGACGATCAGGTTTTGATAGCTGACGGTGCGCTGGTCGTCGAGGGTGAGTTGGCGGCTTTGCGGGTCGATGGCGCTGACACTGGCCTGAATCCACGTCGCCTGACGCGGCATGACTTTGCTCATCGGCCTGACGGTGTCTTTCACATCAAACGCACCACCGCCGACCAGCGTCCACGCCGGTTGATAGTAGTGCTGTGAACTCGGTTCGATCACGGTGACTTGGAGCTGCGGGTCACGCTTGAGCAGGCTGGCGACAAAACCGATGCCGGCCGTGCCACCGCCGATGACCACGATGTCCGCACTGATGGATAGGCCCCAGTGTTGATCGTTCATTGCTTGTTCCTTTTGCTGCACGCAAGGATTTTTTGGCTCACCACAACAACCAATGTGGGAGCGAGCCTGCTCGCGAAAGCGGTGGCTCAGTCAACTATTCGTCGGCTGACACGCCGCCTTCGCGAGCAGGCTCGCTCCCACAGGAGATGTTTGTGAGGGCTGGCATTTATGGCTGTTCCCAGCTCTTGAGTACCGCTCCGCAATACAGCCCCGAGAGGGTTTTCATCACCTGGATCACTTCGTGACTGGCCAGGCCATAGAAAATGTATTTGCCTTCGCGGCGGGTCGCGACCAGGCCTTCATCGCGCAAGATGCCCAGTTGCTGGGACAGCGTCGGCTGGCGTACGCCGGTCATTTTTTCCAGTTCGCCGACGTTGCGTTCGCCTTGGGTCAGTTGACAGAGGATCAACAGGCGATCCTCATTGGCCAGGGCTTTGAGCAAGGCGCAGGCTTTGGACGCCGAGGCGCGCAGTTGGGCGACTTCACATTCGGTCAGACTGGATTGCATTTGCACGAGGCCTTGAAGGTCACTTAAGCTGCGAACATTATGTTTTTACATAAAGTGTTGCAACCCGAAATTACCCAGCACAGGTTTTCGCCATGCCCGCCCTGATTGAAGCGTTCCTCGACCCCGCCTCCTCGACCTACAGCTACGTGGTCTACGAAGCCGACGGCGGCCAGTGCGCGATCGTCGACCCGGTGCTCGATTACGATGGCGCCGCCGGGCGCACCGGCACGGCGCAGGCGGACAAGATCATCGCCTTCGTCCGAGCGCATCGCTTGCAGGTGCAATGGCTGCTGGAAACCCACGCCCACGCCGATCACCTCTCCGCCGCGCCGTACCTGCGTCGAGAACTGGGCGGCAAGATCGCCATCGGTGAATCGATCAGCAAAGTGCAGAATGTGTTCAAGGCGCTGTTCAATCTGGAGCCGGAATTTTGCGTCGATGGCTCGCAGTTCGATCACCTATTCGCGCCGAACGAGTCGTTCATGATCGGCAATCTCAAGGCCACCGCCCTGCACGTCCCCGGCCATACGCCAGCGGACATGGCCTACCTGGTCGACGGCGAACAGATCCTCGTCGGCGACACGCTGTTCATGCCCGATGTCGGCACCGCGCGCTGTGATTTCCCTGGCGGCAATGCGCAGCAATTGTTCAAGTCGATCCAGAAGCTGTTGGCTTTTCCGGCGAGCGTGAAGCTTTACGTTTGCCACGATTACCCACCCGAAGGCCGCGCCTCGCAGTGCCAGACCACTGTCGGCGAACAGCGCAAAAGCAATATTCATGTGCATGACGGGATCGATGAAGCGGCGTTCGTCGAGATGCGCACGACACGTGACGCTGGGTTAGGCATGCCGACGTTGCTGCTGCCGGCGATTCAGGTGAACGTACGGGCGGGGAATCTGCCGGCGCCTGAGGACAACGGCGTGGTTTACCTGAAGATTCCGCTCAACAAACTTTAACGTCAAAAGATCGCAGCCTTCGGCAGCTCCTACATTTGGAATACGGTGCAACTGTAGGAGCTGCCGAAGGCTGCGATCTTTTGATCTTCAGGTTCCCAACGTCAATCCATTAGCCGGCAACGGCAACGCGGTCTTATAACGCACCTGCTTCAGCGCAAAGCTCGATCGGATGTTCGCCACCCCCGGCACCTTGGTCAGAAAATCCATCATGAAGCGTTCCAGCGACTGGATGCTCGGCACAAGCACGCGAATCAGATAATCCGGATCACCCGCCATCAAGTAGCACTCCATCACCTCAGGCCGATCAGAAATCGCTTCCTCGAAATGCTGCAACGCCTCCTCTACCTGCTTTTCCAGGCTGACGTGAATGAACACGTTCACGTGCAGCCCCAGCAGATCGGCATCCAGCAGCGTGACCTGCTCGCGAATCAGACCCAATTCTTCCATGGCCTTGACCCGGTTGAAGCATGGCGTGGGTGACAGGTTCACCGAGCGGGCGAGGTCGGCGTTGGTGATGCGCGCATTCTCCTGAAGGCTGTTGAGAATGCCGATGTCGGTACGGTCCAGTTTGCGCATGAGACAAAACCACCTGTTTTTTATGTTTATGCAGAATTTCTATCTGCAAATGGTCGCCAGCGCAACGAAACACAGAGAAATATTCTTCTTGGCCACGCCTATGATTGTTGTAGGACAAGATTTCCCCTACCCGGGAATGACTGCCAGCTCACTACAAGAAATTCACAAGATCGAGCGTAGAAGCCATGACCCAAGCGTATGAACCGCTGCGCCTGCACGTCCCTGAACCCTCGGGCCGTCCCGGCTGCAAAACCGATTTTTCCTACCTGCATTTGACCGATGCCGGTACGGTGCGCAAACCTCCTGTCGATGTAGAACCTGCCGATACCGCCGACCTCGCCCGTGGCCTGATTCGCGTGCTCGACGATCAGGGCAACGCCCTCGGCCCGTGGGCCGAAAACGTGCCGGTCGAGATCCTGCGCAAAGGCATGCGCGCGATGCTCAAGACGCGCATCTACGACAACCGCATGGTTGTCGCCCAGCGGCAGAAAAAGATGTCGTTCTACATGCAGAGCCTTGGCGAAGAAGCCATCGGCAGCGCCCAGGCGTTGGCGCTGAACATCGACGACATGTGCTTCCCGACCTACCGCCAGCAAAGCATCTTGATGGCCCGTGATGTGCCGCTGGTGGACCTGATCTGCCAGTTGCTGTCCAACGAGCGCGATCCGCTCAAGGGCCGCCAGTTGCCGATCATGTACTCGGTCAAGGACGCTGGCTTCTTCACCATTTCCGGCAACCTCGCCACCCAATTCATTCAGGGCGTCGGCTGGGGCATGGCCTCGGCGATCAAGGGCGATACGAAAATCGCCTCGGCGTGGATCGGTGACGGCGCCACTGCCGAATCGGACTTCCACACCGCCCTCACCTTCGCCCACGTTTATCGCGCGCCGGTGATCCTCAATGTCGTGAATAACCAGTGGGCGATTTCCACCTTCCAGGCCATCGCCGGCGGTGAAGCCACGACTTTCGCCGGACGCGGCGTCGGTTGCGGCATCGCCTCGCTGCGTGTCGACGGCAACGATTTCTATGCGGTCTACGCCGCTTCCGCCTGGGCTGCCGAACGCGCCCGGCGTAACCTCGGCCCGACCATGATCGAATGGGTCACCTACCGCGCCGGCCCGCACTCGACCTCCGACGACCCATCGAAATACCGCCCTGCCGATGACTGGAGCCACTTCCCGCTCGGCGATCCGATCGCGCGTCTGAAACAGCACCTGATCAAGGTCGGTCACTGGTCGGAGGAAGAGCACACCGCCGTCAGCGCTGAACTTGAAGCCGAAGTGATCGCCGCGCAGAAACAGGCCGAACAGTACGGCACCCTCGCCGGCGGTCAGATTCCAAGCGCCGCGACCATGTTCGAAGACGTCTACAAAGAGATGCCGGAGCACTTGAAGCGCCAGCGTCAGCAGTTGGGGATCTGACATGAACGATCACAACAACAATATTCAGTTGGAAACCGCCATGACCACGACCACCATGACCATGATCCAGGCCCTGCGCTCGGCCATGGATGTGATGCTTGAGCGTGATGACAACGTCGTCGTCTTCGGCCAGGACGTCGGTTACTTCGGCGGTGTGTTCCGCTGCACCGAAGGCCTGCAGACGAAGTACGGCACCTCGCGGGTGTTCGACGCACCGATTTCGGAAAGCGGCATCGTCGGCGTGGCTGTCGGCATGGGCGCTTACGGACTGCGCCCGGTCGCCGAAATCCAGTTCGCCGACTACGTCTACCCCGCCTCCGACCAGATCATTTCCGAAGCGGCGCGTCTGCGTTATCGCTCGGCTGGCGAATTCACCGCACCGATGACCCTGCGCATGCCTTGCGGCGGCGGCATCTACGGCGGCCAGACCCACAGCCAGAGCATCGAGGCGATGTTCACTCAGGTCTGCGGTCTGCGCACGGTCATGCCGTCCAACCCGTACGACGCCAAAGGCCTGCTGATCGCCTCCATCGAAAACGATGACCCGGTGATCTTCCTTGAGCCGAAACGCCTGTACAACGGCCCGTTCGATGGCCATCACGACCGCCCGGTAACCCCGTGGTCGAAACATCCGCAAGCCCAGGTGCCGGACGGTTACTACACCGTGCCGCTGGACGTTGCCGCGATCACTCGCCCGGGCAAGGACGTGACCGTGCTGACCTACGGCACCACCGTCTACGTATCGCAAGTCGCTGCCGAAGAATCCGGCGTCGATGCCGAAGTCATCGACCTGCGCAGCCTGTGGCCGCTGGACCTGGAAACCATCGTCAAGTCGGTGAAGAAAACCGGCCGCTGCGTGGTGGTACACGAAGCCACCCGCACCTGCGGTTTCGGCGCCGAATTGGTGTCGCTGGTGCAAGAGCATTGCTTCCATCACCTGGAAGCGCCGATCGAACGCGTCACCGGTTGGGACACTCCCTACCCGCACGCGCAGGAGTGGGCGTATTTCCCAGGGCCGTCCCGCGTGGGCGCGGCGTTGAAACGGGTCATGGAGGTCTGAATGGGCACGCACGTTATCAAGATGCCGGACATCGGCGAAGGCATCGCAGAAGTAGAACTGTCGCAGTGGCACGTTAAGGTTGGCGATCTGGTGGTTGAAGACCAGGTGCTGGCGGATGTCATGACCGACAAGGCGATGGTCGATATTCCGTCGCCGGTACACGGGAAAGTGATTGCGCTCGGTGGTCAGCCGGGTGAAGTCATGGCGGTTGGCAGTGTGCTGATCAGCATCGAGGTTGAAGGTGCCGGCAACCTTAAAGAGTCCGCCGCACCCGCGCCTGTCACACAAGCACCGGCTGCGCCGAAAGTTGAGACCGCTGTCGAAAGCAAACCCGCCGCAGCCGCCGCACCACGTCCGGCTGCCGTTTGCCAGGGTCCGATGGTCGCTCGCGAAGCGGATGAACGCCCGCTAGCCTCGCCAGCCGTGCGCAAACATGCGCTGGATCTGGGCATTCAATTGCGCTTGGTGCGCGGTTCCGGCCCGGCCGGTCGCGTGTTGCACGAAGACCTTGAAGCCTATCTGGCGCAAGGTCAGTCGAACGCTTCGGCGCCGGCCGCTGCCGCTTATGCCCAGCGCCACGACGAAGAACAGATTCAAGTGATCGGCATGCGCCGCAAGATCGCCCAGCGCATGCAAGATGCTACTCAGCGTGCCGCGCACTTCAGTTATGTCGAGGAAATCGACGTCACCGCGATCGAAGAACTGCGTGCGCATCTGAATGAAAAACATGGCGCCAGCCGTGGCAAGTTGACCTTGTTGCCGTTCCTTGTTCGCGCGCTGGTGGTGGCCCTGCGCGACTTCCCGCAAATGAACGCCCGATACGACGACGAAGCGCAAGTCATTACCCGCCTGGGCGCGGTGCATGTCGGCGTCGCCACGCAAAGCGATGTCGGCCTGATGGTGCCCGTGGTGCGTCACGCCGAAGCGCGCAGCCTGTGGGACAGCGCCGCGGAAATTTCGCGTTTGGCCAACGCCGCGCGCAATGGCAAGGCCAGCCGCGATGAGCTGTCCGGTTCGACCATCACTCTGACCAGCCTCGGCGCATTGGGCGGCATTGTCAGCACGCCGGTGCTGAACCTGCCGGAAGTGGCCATTGTCGGCGTGAACAAAATTGTCGAGCGGCCAATGGTGGTCAAAGGCCAAGTGGTGATCCGCAAGATGATGAACCTCTCCAGCTCCTTCGATCACCGCGTGGTCGACGGCATGGACGCGGCGCTCTTCATTCAGGCCATTCGTGGCTTGCTCGAACAACCCGCTACCTTGTTTGTGGAGTAAGCCCGAATGCAGACTTTGAACACCACGCTGCTGATTATCGGCGGCGGCCCCGGCGGTTACGTCACGGCGATCCGCGCCGGGCAATTGGGTATTCCTACCATTTTGGTCGAAGGCCAATCGTTGGGCGGTACCTGCCTGAATATCGGCTGCATTCCGTCGAAAGCGCTGATTCATGTGGCTGAGCAGTTCCACCAGACGCAGCATCACAGCCAGCATTCGGCGTTGGGCATCAGCGTTGCCGCGCCGACTCTGGATATCAGCAAAAGCGTCGAGTGGAAGGATGGCATCGTTGATCGCCTGACCACTGGCGTCGCCGCGCTGCTGAAGAAAAACAAGGTTCAGGTCATCAATGGCTGGGCGAAAGTCATCGACGGCAAAACCGTGGAAGTCGCCGATACCCGCATCCAGTGCGAGCACTTGGTACTGGCCACCGGTTCGACCAGCGTCAACCTGCCGATCCTGCCGATTGGCGGGCCGATCATCTCCTCCACCGAAGCGCTGGCGCCAACGGCTGTGCCGAAGCGTCTGGTGGTGGTCGGCGGTGGTTACATCGGCCTGGAGCTGGGCATCGCTTATCGCAAGCTCGGCGCCGAGGTCAGCGTGGTCGAAGCACAGGACCGCATCCTGCCGGCCTATGACGCGGAGCTGACACAACCGGTCCACGACGCGCTGAAGCAGTTGGGCGTGAAGCTGTACCTCAAGCACAGCGTGCTCGGTTTCGACGGCACGTTGCAGGTGCGCGATCCCGAAGGCGAAACCCTCAATCTGGAAACCGATCAGGTACTGGTTGCCGTCGGCCGCAAACCCAATACGCAGGGCTTCAATCTCGAAGCGCTGAATCTGGACATGAACGGTTCGGCGATCAGGATCGACAGCCGTTGCCAGACCAGCATGCGCAACGTCTACGCCATTGGCGATGTGAGCGGCGAACCGATGCTGGCCCACCGCGCCATGGCTCAGGGCGAAATGGTTGCCGAGTTGATCAGTGGCAAGAGCCGTGAGTTCAACCCGACCGCCATCGCCGCCGCGTGCTTTACCGACCCGGAACTGGTGGTGGTCGGCACAACCCCGGACGAGGCCAAGGCTGCGGGGCTGGACTGCATCGTTTCCAGCTTCCCGTTCGCCGCCAACGGCCGGGCGATGACCCTGGAATCGAAAAGCGGCTTCGTTCGCGTGGTCGCACGTCGCGACAATCATCTGATTGTCGGTTGGCAAGCGGTGGGCGTTGGGGTTTCCGAACTGTCGACGGCTTTTGCGCAGAGCCTGGAAATGGGCGCGCGACTGGAAGACATCGGCGGCACCATTCATGCGCACCCAACCTTGGGCGAAGCGGTGCAGGAAGCGGCGTTGCGGGCGCTGGGGCATGCGCTGCATCTGTGACAGTTGCAGCTGAATGCCGCTGTGGCGAGGGGATTTATCCCCGCTGGGTTGCGCAGCAACCGCAAAATCTGCCACCGCCGGGCGTCAGATATCTGAGCCAAAGGGGCCGCTTCGCAGCCCAGCGGGGATAAATCCCCTCGCCACAAGCTGCGAAACCGCTCAAGAATGAAGTATTGTTGTGCCCATCCAAAAAAACGTCAGAAGCCTTGAACCGTTTCGGCGGTTGTTCAGTGATAGAGGGTGTCATGGGTAACGAAAGCATCAATTGGGACAAGCTGGGTTTTGACTACATCAAGACCGACAAGCGCTATCTGTCGTACTTTCGCGATGGCGAGTGGGACAAAGGCACCCTGACCGAAGATAACGTCCTGCACATCAGCGAAGGCTCCACCGCCCTTCACTATGGTCAGCAGTGCTTCGAAGGCATGAAGGCCTATCGCTGCAAGGACGGCTCGATCAACCTGTTCCGCCCGGACCAGAACGCCCTGCGCATGCAACGCAGCTGCGCGCGTCTGCTGATGCCGACGGTCGACACCGAGCAGTTCATCGAAGCCTGCAAAGCCGTGGTCCGCGCCAACGAGCGTTTCATCCCGCCTTACGGCACTGGCGGCGCGCTGTACCTGCGTCCGTTCGTGATCGGCGTGGGTGACAACATCGGCGTGCGCACTGCGCCCGAGTTCATCTTCTCGATCTTCTGCATCCCGGTCGGCGCCTACTTCAAGGGCGGCCTGACCCCGCACAACTTCCAGATCTCCAGCTACGACCGCGCGGCCCCGCAAGGCACCGGTGCGGCCAAGGTCGGTGGCAACTACGCCGCCAGCCTGATGCCGGGCTCGAAAGCCAAGAAGGCCAACTTCGCCGACGCGATCTACCTCGATCCGATGACCCACACCAAGATCGAGGAAGTCGGTTCGGCCAACTTCTTCGGGATCACCCACGACAACAAGTTCGTCACCCCGAACTCGCCATCGGTCCTGCCAGGCATCACCCGCCTGTCGCTGATCGAACTGGCCAAATCGCGTCTGGGCCTGGAAGTGGTTGAAGGCGACGTGCTGATCGACAAGCTTTCGGACTTCAAGGAAGCCGGTGCCTGCGGTACCGCTGCGGTGATCACGCCGATTGGCGGCATCAGCTACAACGACCACCTGCATGTGTTCCATAGCGAAACCGAGGTAGGCCCGGTAACCCAGCAGCTCTACAAAGAGCTGACTGGCGTGCAGACCGGCGACATCGAAGCGCCAGCGGGCTGGATCGTCAAGGTTTGATCTGACGACTGCTGATGCTCAAAAGCCCTCCACCGAGTGATTGGTGGGGGGCTTTTTTGTAGGGCTGGGCTCTGGTGTCGTATTGAAGAACGTCACCCCCTCACCCCAGCCCTCTCCCCCAAGGGGGCGAGGGGGAAAGGGAGCCGATTTTTGTGCTTTTCAAAATCCGAGTTCGACGCGAACTTTCAGGTCGGTGTAGTACGGGAGAACACCTGGGTCGGCTCCCTCTCCCTCCGGGAGAGGGCTGGGGTGAGGGTTTGCTTTTGATTTTTGGAGGCAATGCGCTTGCCCGTCCGATCCGAAATCCCGCTCGCCTGCCCATTCTGCTGTTTGCCCATCCGCGCCTGGGTGATCAATCCCGGTATCAACTCCCCCTCCGGCAGATTCTTCCAGAACCGCACCGGCAGATGCCCTTGCATGACCTTCGGGTTCAACCGCGCCGGGTTGAAGATGTGGCTGTAATAGGTCAACCACAAATCGCCGTGGGGGTCGTCGACGTTCTGCGCCAGTTGCTGCCATTCAATCGGGCACTGCCGCTCGTGAATCAATTGCTCACCGTCGTAATAAACGCCGTCACGCGGTGTGGCGATCAACCAGCGATGCTGGCCCATGCGCCCGATAAAGTGCTCGCTGGCGCTGTGCAGAATGTCATGGGCCGGCTCGTGCCACGCCACGTATTGTGGACCGGGCAGATCCTTCGACCGCTCGATGAAACGCACGAATGCATGCAGATGATGGGCCTCGCGGCTGACCTGCTTGATGCGCCGCTGCAATTCGCTGCCGAGCTTGTCGCCCGCCATCATCGCCGTGCGGTCGCCGTGACTGACGCGCCAGAGCACTTCATACAACAGGCTCCAGCGCTGTTCGCCGCGATAGCGCGCCGCTTGCTCAAGGGTGGCGAGCAGCGCGCGGGGAATACGCGCCTGAAACGGCCCCTGCCCTTCGGGCACCTGTTCATCACTGGCAAACAGATCGCCCGCCCCTTCCGCCGCCCAGCTCACCAGACTCGGATCGATTTCATGGCTGAGCAACCAGCGCGCCTGCTGACGCCATGTGTCGAACAGGTCATCGCAATCAAGACTGATCATCCCCACAACCCCATCTGCTGCGGCATCGGTCGGTCGCGCAATTGCTGATAGAGCATGTGGCTGGTGACTTCCGCCTGTTGCGGGTGGTAATCGCTGGTGATGATGAAAGGCTTCGCCTTGGCCAGCACGCAGCGCATCCGCGCCACGTCTTCGTAACGGATTCGCCGCTGACGGCGCAACTCGACCAGGCGCTCGGTGGTGCGCAAGCCAATGCCCGGGATGCGCGCGATCAACGTCGCGTCGGCACGGTTCAGGTCCAGCGGAAACACTTCGCGATTTTCCAGCGCCCAGGCCAGCTTCGGGTCGATATCAAGCGCCAGATTGCCCGGGCCTTTAAGCAATTCGTCAGCGCTGTAGCCGTAGCTGCGCAGGAGGAAATCAGCCTGATACAAACGGTGCTCGCGCATCAGCGGCGGCGCGGCGAGCGGTACGCTTTTCGGGCTGTCGGGGATCGGGCTGAACGCCGAGTAATAGACCCGGCGCAAACGGAAGTTGCCGTACAAGGATTGGGCGCTGTGGAGGATGGTGCTGTCGTCGGTGTCATCGGCACCGACGATCAATTGCGTGCTCTGCCCGGCCGGGGCGAACTTTGCCGAGCGCGGCTCGTTCAATACCGTCTGCACGCCGGTGTAGATGGTGTTCATCGCTTGCTTGATGGAAGTTATGTCCTTCTCCGGCGCCAGTGTCTGCAGGCTGGCATCGGTGGGCAATTCTATGTTGACGCTGAGGCGGTCGGCGTAACGCCCAGCCTCCTCGATCAAGGCCGGATCGGCTTCCGGAATGGTCTTCAAATGGATGTAGCCGCGAAATTCGTGCTCTTCTCGGAGCAACTTCGCCACCCGCACCAGTTGCTCCATGGTGTAGTCCGCCGAGCGGATGATCCCGGAGCTGAGAAACAGGCCGCTGACGCAGTTGCGGCGGTAGAAATCCATGGTCAGCGTCACGACTTCTTCCGGGGTGAAGCGCGCACGCGGCACATCGCTGGAACGGCGGTTGACGCAGTACTGGCAATCGTAAAGGCAGAAGTTAGTCAGCAGGATTTTCAGCAACGACACACAGCGCCCGTCCGGCGTGTAGCTGTGGCAAATGCCCATGCCGTCCGTCGAACCGAGCCCGCTCTTGCCCTCGGAGCTGCGCTTGGGCGCACCACTGCTGGCGCAGGAGGCGTCGTACTTGGCGGCGTCGGCGAGGATGCTGAGCTTGTCGATGATTTGCATGGCACGGACTCTTTACTGTGTGCATATACAGTATAGGCTCGCCCGCCGCGAAACAAGTTGATGGATGACCCCTCGTCGGCTGGCCAGCTGAATTGTGGCGGCCCGCGAAAACCTGTGGGAGCGAGCCTGCTAGCGAAGAGCCCCTGCCAGTCACCGCAACTCAGTGATCAAACCGCCCACTGCAATATCAACCAGCTGTTCGCCCCGCTGATCAACACAAACAGCCCCCAGGCCAGCACCCGCGTGGGCCAGCGGTTGACGAACGGCCCCATCAACTGCCGGTCGTTGGTCATGCGAATCAGCGGGTACAAGGCAAACGGCAGTTGCAGGCTGAGCACGACCTGGCTCAACACCAGCAACTTGCCGATCGCGTTATCGCCCATGAGCCAGACGCCGATGAACGCCGGAATCAGCGCCAGCCCGCGAGTGATCAAACGCCGCTGCCAGCACGGGATGCGCAGGTTCAGATAGCCCTCCATGATGACCTGCCCGGCGATGGTCCCGGTGAAGGTCGAACTTTGCCCCGACGCGAGCAGCGCCACGCCGAACAGCACACTGGCCAGCGCACCGCCAACCAGCGGGTCGAGCAGGTGATACGCGTCCTGAATATCGACCACATCGGTGTGTCCGGACTGGTGAAACGCCGCCGCCGCGAGAATCAGGATCGCCGCGTTGACCAGCAGCGCCAGGGCCAGCGAACCGATGGTGTCGATACGTGCCAGTTTCACCGCGTCCTGCTTGCTCGCCAGATCCTTGCCGATCATCCGCGTCTGCACGATCGAGGTGTGCAAGTAAAGGTTATGCGGCATTACTGTGGCGCCGAGGATGCCAATGGCCAGATACAGCGGCGCGGCATCGCCGATGGCCGCCAGCGAAGGTTTGAAGCCCAGCGCCACGTCTGGCCAGTACGGTTTGATCAACAACAACTCGACGAAGAAACACACGCCGATGGTCGCGACCAGCACCAGCATGATCGCTTCGAGACGGCGGAAGCCCCGGTTTTGCAGGGCCAGCACCAGCAACGTGTCGAACGCCGTCAGGGCGATGCCGAAGGTCAGCGAGCAACCGAGCAGCAAGTGAAACGCGAGAGCGCAGCCAAGCACTTCGGCGAGATCGGTGGCGATGATCGAGATCTCCGCCAGTATCCATTGCAGGCGCGCTGTCGGGGTGCTGTAGCGCTCGCGGGACAACTGCGCCAGATCGCGCCCGGTGGCGATGCCCAGCCGCGAGCACAGACATTGCACGACCATGCCGGCCAGACTCGCCAGCAACACCACGAACAACAGGCTGTAGCCAAAACGCGAACCGGCCTCGATCGCGGTCGCCCAGTTGCCCGGGTCCATGTAGCCGATCGACACCAGCAAACCGGGACCGGCGAAACGCAGCACACGTTTGAAGAACGAGGCAGTCGGATCGACCGCAACACTGCCGGCCACTTCCGGCGGGCAAAACGGCGCGGTGGCGATTTTGGGCAGACTGAATTTCACGCACACATCCAGAAACAAAAACGGGAGCCCGGCAGCTTAGTCGTTTCGCCTGATGCCTTGAAGCGCAAAGATCACTGAACCTATGGATTCACCCCCAGCAACTGCTCGCGCAACTCGGGACTGCGTGTTCGCGGATCCAGCCAGATATCGAAAAACGCCTTGGCAAACTGTGGATCCTCAATCTCATGCTGCAGCTTCTGGCCGACAAAAAACCGCGCGCCCTGCCCCGGCAGATACACGCCGGTAATCCGCGTGCCGGCCTGAACGTCGACAAACGATTGCTGCATCTGCGTCTGCCAGCCGGCCAATTGCGCTGAAGTGACCCGGGGACCGGCAAGGCGTTTGATCTCATCGACGCTGGTGCTGACCAGATCGTCTCGCGAGATATTGCGCCGGTAGATCAGCTCCAGAGCAAACGGCTGGCCGTCCGCCAGAGGCCGCGCGGCACTCCACAAGCGCGCGCTGTAAACGTCGAAGCCGAACACGCTGAAATCGCCGCTGCCGATAATTTGCGCGCCCGGGACTGCGTCCTGCCAATTGGCCCATGTCGGTGTGAGCAACAGCGCCCATAAACCGATGCCACAACAGCCACGAACGAGCTTGGGTGTTCTGTTCATCGCCGTATCGTCTCCACTGCATTCTGATGATCAAAGCATAGCCGGATTCGCGCCTGAATTTTTGTATACAAAAATTGCGAACATAGGCAGCAATCTTTAATCGGCAGTGCTAACGTGGCTCATCCTGACCCGATGGAGACACCCGCGTGCTGATCCTCAAACTGCTGCTGATTCCCGGTTTTCTCCTGCTGATTTCCCTGGCGGGCAAACGCTGGGGGCCGAGCGTGGCCGGGTGGCTGTCGGGATTGCCGGTGGTGGTCGGGCCGATTCTGTTTTTTCTGGCGATCGAACAAGGGCCGCAGTTTGCCGCGCAATCGGCGGTCGCGGCGCTGTCGGCAATGTTCGCGATGATCGCTTTCTGCATCACCTATGCGCAGGTGGCGCAGCGGGCGAACTGGCCGTGGGCGTTGACCATTTCACTGGCGGTGTGGGCCGCGCTGGCGGCAGTCTTGTCGGTGATCCCGGCGTCCTTGCCGTTCTCGGTGATTGCGGCAGCGGTGGCACTGCTCGCTTCGCCTTATCTGTTCCCTGAGGTGCATCCAGTATTGAACGGGCCAGCACCGAAGTCGGACAAACTGATCTGGCGGATGATCGCCGGTGCGGCGCTGACGCTGGTGGTGACGATGCTGGCCAGCACCGTCGGCGAACGCTGGAGCGGCCTGCTCGCGGTGTTCCCGGTGCTCGGCAGCGTCATGGCGGTGTTCTCGCAACAAACGCGCGGCCCGGCGTTTACCGCTGCGTTATTGCGCGCAACGGCAACCGGCATGTATTCGTTCTCGGCGTTCTGCCTGGTGTCGGCCTTGACGCTGCCGACCATGGGCCTCAGCGGCTTCGCAGTGGGAGTGGCAGTGTCGGTGGCGATGCTCGGGGTGACCCGGCGTCTGCTGGCGCGGCCAGTGGCCAAGGCGCAAGCACAATAACCGCCTGGACGAATCGCGCTGGAACGGCCGGCACGCTCCGTGGGATGATCGCCCGCCTCGCGCGACCATTCACCGGAGATTCACATGTCATTGTTGAGCAAAAAAGCCGTTGTTCTGATGCTGGCGGCCGTCGCTGGTTTCGCCGCGATCAACGCGCACGCCGCCAAGGAAAAAGTCAAAACCGAGAAGGTCTCGCTGCTCGACGGCAAGTTTGCCTTTGTCCTGCCCAAAGGCTTTGTCGCCGACCCACTGCCCGCCAGCCCGAGCGGGGCCAAGGGCACGATGTACACCAACCAGACCACCAAAACCGTGGTCATCGCCGCCGAAAACCAGATCCCGGCTGGGCAGAACGTCAAGGACAACGACGGTGAGTTTCTCGACGGCAGCGTGTCGAGTTTCATCGACGATCAGCGCAAGGCCCTGCCGGACTTCAACAAGCTCAGCGAAAAAAGCCTGACCCAAAAAGGCACCGGCCTGGGGCTGCGTCAGGTTGACAGCACCGCCACCCAGGGCGGTGGCCAAACCCTGAACACCACGCTGCTGGCCGGCTCGGGGACGAAGATGGCGCTGGTGCAGGTGATTTCCCGCGTCAGCGACAAGAAAGCTCACGATGCCTTGATCAAAGCCATCGTCAAGGATTGAGCCGCTGCAACCAGCCATTCAGATCGCGCAATTCGGCCGCACTGATGCTGTGGCCGACGCCCGGATAAGCGTGAAACTCGGGCTTGTAATCGAGTTTTTGCAATAGCGCGTTGGCCTCGGTGCCGTGACGGTAAGGCACCGGATCATCAGCGGTGCCGTGGCCGATAAAAATGCTCAGCGGCAGTGGCGCTTGCCCGGGCTTGAGTTCCGCTTTGAGCACCGGCAACAAGCGCCCGCTCAACGCGGCAAACCCGCCCACGACCACCGGCGCGCGCAGGCCCACTTCGTAGCTCATCATCGCGCCCTGGCTGAAGCCGATCAGGTACACCTTGTCCGGCGCGGCGTGATATTTCTTCGCCGCCTGGGCGACAAAGTCGCGCAGCTTCTGGCCGCTGACCTTCAGATCATCGGTCTCGCCGTTGTAGGCGCCTTCGCCCTTCTTGCGAAACCACTGGAAACGTCCTTCACCCAACGTCATCGGCGCGCGCACGGAAAGGTAGTTGTACTGCGCCGGCAGCTGAAACTTCATACCTATCAGATCGGCCTCGTTACTGCCGTAACCGTGCAGGAAAATCACCAGCGGACGTGGTTCAGAGTCGGCGTGGACCTGTTCGAGGTATTTGAGCGGCAAGTCGGATTGCAGGGTGGTTTGCGCGTGGACGGCGGTGGATGCGAGCAGGGTCAGCAGGGCGAA
This sequence comes from Pseudomonas sp. LW8, assembly GCF_041956865.1. Classification (NCBI taxonomy): domain Bacteria; kingdom Pseudomonadati; phylum Pseudomonadota; class Gammaproteobacteria; order Pseudomonadales; family Pseudomonadaceae; genus Pseudomonas; species Pseudomonas sp. LW8. Next base: position 3,449,700 of record NZ_CP168138.1, read on the forward strand.
CAATTTCAGCATTGCAGCGTTCCTTCACAGAGTGTCGGGTTCGCGGGGGAGCCTAACATTCTCGGCTGAGGATCCAAATTTTGTGGTGCGGCTGATGCCGCTATCGCTGGCAAGCCAGCTCCCACAAGAATTACGGCGTCTACAAAATCTGGGATCAACCGCAACCCTGTGGGAGCTGGCTTGCCAGCGATGGGGTCAGCAAATTCAGCGAAGAGCCATCAGTCGTTGGTGAGCTTCCCGGTTCTAAAAGGCACCCGCCCCGCCACTTTCGCCTGCCAGATCCCCGGCTCGGTATAACGCCCGCGATCAATCGCAAACAGCACCCCGCTGATGCCGGCGCGCACGGTGGTCACGCGATCCTGCAACGGGTCAACAACCTCGAACAGCGCATCGCCCTGCTCTACCCACTCGCCGGCATTGCGCAAGAAACTGACCACGCCGTGGTGCGGGGCGAACAGGTATTCGGTGCCTTCAAACGGCAGACCTTCACAACATTCGCTCGGCGCCGCCGGCCATTCGCCGCTGATGAAACCCTGCTCGGCGAGAAAGCCCAGAATCGCTTCGCAATTGGCCTGAGCCTGTTCGACGCGGGTGTCGCCCATACTGCCCAGCTCCAGCGTCGTCGCCAGATTCGCCGCCGGAATCGCCGCGTTCGGGAATGCTTTGGCCAGACGCAACCATGGCGTCGAGCAGGACTCATCGAACGAGCTGCCACCGGAGTCTTCGCAGAGCAATGCCACGCCCGCCTTCAGCCGCGCCGCCAGCGATTGCCACTGCGGCCAGTGTTGCGGCAGCGCATAGAGGTGAATCGCAGCGTCGAAGTCGCAATGCAGATCGAGGGTGATGTCGGCGTCGCAGGCGTGGCGCAGCAACAAGCGGTGCAAGGCCTCCAGTTGCGAGGCCGGTGCCGGCAATTCTTCGAAGACTTGAGCCATGGCCTGGCGAATCAGCGCGACGTTGGCCTCGGCATCCGCGCCCAGACGCTCGCCCACCAGCGCTGCCACCGGGGCGCTGAGTTCGACGAACGCGCGGTTGAAATTCTTGCCGCTGCCCAGTTCGAAGCGGCCCATGTGATTGCCTTGCAGATGCTGTTCCAGGCCGATCGGATTGGCCACCGGCACCAGCTCGATAACGCCCTGCAAACGGCCCTGCTGTTCCAGTTCGTTCAAGCGCAGCTTGAGTTCCCATGCGGTACGCATGCCCGGCAATTCATCGGCGTGCAGGCTGGCCTGGATATACACCTTGCGGCTGCCGGCGCCGTAGCGAAAAACGCTGAGGGAGCGCTCGCTGCCCAAGTGGCTCCAGGGCAGAACGTGGTCGATGCGTTGCATGAAAAACTCCTGAATAGCTGGATTACGCAAATCCCTGTGGGAGCGAGCCTGTTCGCGAATGCGTCAGGTCACACGATGACGATGTCGAATGTCAGACCGCTTTCGCGAGCAGGCTCGCTCCCACAGAGAATTTCCATCAATAAAAGAACATAAAAAAAGTGGCCACCGCGCAAACGGGGCCACTTTTTTTTCACGGCGTATTAATGGCCGTATACGTCAAAGTCGAAGTACTTGTCCTGGACTTTCTTGTACTCGCCATTGGCGCGGATTTCGGTGATGGCTTTGTTGAACTGCTCAGCCAGTGCGGTATCGCCCTTGCGCACCGCGATGCCAGCGCCGCCGCCGAAGTACTTGGCGTCTTCGTAGGTCGGGCCGACGAATTCGAAGCCTTTGCCGGCGTCGGTTTTCAGGAAACCGTCGCTGAGGTTGACCGAGTCAGCGAGCATCGCGTCGATACGCCCGGACACCATGTCGAGGTTGGCTTCCTGCTGCGAGCCGTAGCGCCTCAGTTCGATCCCGGCCGGAACCAGCACTTCGGTCGCGTAACGGTCGTGAGTACTGGCGCGCAGCACGCCGACTTTCTTGCCCTTGAGTTCGGTCAGCGGGTCTTTCACGCCCGAGCCTTCCTTCATCACGAAACGTGCCGGGGTGTGGTAGTACTTGATGGTGAAGTCGACGTTCTTCTTGCGATCGTCAGTGATGGTCATCGACGACAGGATCGCGTCGATTTTTTTCACTTTGAGTGCCGGGATCAGGCCATCGAACTCTTGCTCGACCCACGTGCATTTGACTTTCATCTGCGTGCACAGTGCGTCACCGATGTCCACGTCAAAACCAGTGAGTTTGCCGTCAGGGGTTTTCATCGAGAATGGCGGGTACCCGGCTTCGATACCGATGCGGAACGGCTCGTCGTCTTTGGCCACAGCGGTCAGGGACAACATCGACAGTGCCAGGGCACCGAACATCACTAGCTTTTTCATTTATTACTCCCGTGCGGAGGCTTTTATTGGCAGCTTTCGAGTCAGCGTTCGGTCATGGCGTTCTAACGGCAAAAACCGAAGTGGCCGGCAGTCTATGGCGGCGCGCACGGAGGCAATTGTTTTTAAGCGACAAATACTTACAGAACATCGGCGATCACTTTGACGAGAGTAAACGCGTGCGCCGTGTTGGTGCGAAGGATGTAGAACAAGACTGTTTTCAGAGCAAGAAACGCCGATCCCCCGTAGAGCTGCTGGAGGCTGCGATCTTTTGATCTTGTTTTTTTTGAGATCAAGATCAAAAGATCGCTGCCTCCGGCAGCTCCTACAGAAACGTCAGCATTCGCAGGCCACAGGTGTATTGGCGACTGACGCCGCGCTCAGTTCGAAACCTTCATCGAGCCATCCGGTGACGCCGCCGATCATCTCCTTGACTGGATAGCCCAATGCCGCCAGCTTCACCGCAGCCTTGTTCGCCCCATTGCAATGCGGCCCGGCGCAATAGACTACGAACAAAGTGTGTTTCGGGTAATCGGCCAAGCGCTCCGCCGTGAGCAAGCGTGTCGGGATATTGATCGCGCCGGGCACATGGCCGCGCTCGAACGCCAATGGGCCGCGCACATCCACCAGAACGAAGTCGACCTCCCCGGCCTCTTGGCTACTGAACACGTCGGAACAATCGGTTTCGAAGGTCAGACGATTGCTGAAATGCATCAGGGCAATCGCCGAAGGTGCGGCGGGGATTTCGCGAACCAGGCTGGTCATGTTGTGTTGCTCCTTTGTCTGTGGGGGATGAACAGACTTTATCGAGACGGCGCTTGCCGCTACAGTGGCGCGCAAGACACCGACCGGGAGTTTTCCGCCAAATGCTCACTCAGCCCAATCTGGTTGCCATTCTGGCCTACGATGGCCTCTGCACATTCGAGTTCGGCATTGCCGTGGAGATCTTCGGCCTGGCCCGACCAGAGTTCGATTTCCCTTGGTACGAGCATGCGATTGCCGCAGTCGATCCAGGCCCGATGCGCGCCATGGGTGGCATTCAGGTGCTGGCCGATGGCGGCCTGGAATTGCTCGCCGAAGCGCGCACCATCGTCATTCCGGGCTGGCGCGACCGCAACGCCCCGGTACCGCCTGCGCTGATCGACGCATTGCGTCGGGCGCATGACCGAGGCGCGCGGTTGCTGTCGATCTGCTCGGGCGTGTTCGTCCTCGCCGCCAGCGGCCTGCTCGACGGCCACCGCGCTACCACGCACTGGCGCTACACCGGTGAACTGGCGCAACGCTTCCCGGCGATCGAGGTCGATCCGGACGTGCTCTACGTCGACGCCGGTCAACTGATCACCTCCGCCGGCAGCGCCGCCGGCATCGACGCCTGCCTGCATCTGGTGACACGTGACTTCGGCACGCAGGTCGCCAACGCCGTCGCGCGGCGACTGGTCATGTCGCCACAACGCACCGGCGGCCAGGCCCAGTTCATCCCCACCCCGGTCAGCCCGACGCCCCGCAGCGACCTGTCGCGCGTCATGCAATGGGCCCGCGAACGCCTGCACGAACCACTGGAAGTCCGCGACCTGGCCAGTGAAGCGGCAATGAGCGAGCGCACGTTTCTGCGGCGCTTCACCGAAGCCAGCGGGCAAACGCCCAAGGCGTGGCTGCAACATGAACGCTTGGCGCGAGCGCGGGAGCTGCTCGAGAGCACCCATCAACACACCGAGCAGATCGCGCAGCGCTGCGGCTATCGCTCGGTGGAAAGTTTTCGTGTGGCGTTCCGCAGCGTGGTGGGCGTACCGCCGTCGGTTTATCGGGAGCGGTTTGGGCGAAGCAACAAGCTTTCGCTCCATCCCGCAGCGTTTTAAGCGCTGACGTTGACGGCGAGGCCGGCAGAAACGCTCGCGGTGAAAATTGTGAAACGGAAAATGCGGCTTGCTTTATATTGATTCTGATATAACCTGAAAATCAAACGGGCACTGGCATTTCTTGCAATAAAACTCACCGTCGCCGCTTACGTTCAGCTATTACGCTTTTCCTTTTGACACAGGACAAGCCGATGCCGAAACACAAGGATGTGGTGTTCGTGGGAAGCGCGTTGAAAGATCTCAAAGCGTTCCCGGTTGATGCCCGAAGAGCGGCGGGGTTTCAGCTGGACCTGTTGCAACAGGGTGATGCCCCACTCGATTGGCGCCCTGTGAAAACCGTAGGACGCGGTGTTAACGAAATCAGGATCACCGAGGACTCAGGGGCGTTTCGCGTGTTTTATGTAGTCAATCGACCTGAAGCAATCTATGTGCTTCACGCCATGCACAAAACCACACGTAAAACGGAAATTAGAGACATCGAACTGGCCCGGGCCAGATATCAGGAAATAGGTTAAGCCATGAAGGAACATCAAGACTCATCCCAACGATTTTCCAGTGTATGGGATGCATTGGAGGACACGCCTCAGGAAGCTGCCAACATGCGTCTGCGAGCCAAGCTCATGCGTTCGCTTTGCGAGACCATTCGAGCGTGGGAGCTCCCTCAAAAGGACGCGGCACAGAGATTGGGAATCTCGCAGCCGCGCCTCAATGATGTACTCAACGGGAAAATCGACAAATTCTCGCTCGATGCATTGGTCAACCTGTCAGCTGCTGCAAGGCTGGAGGTGGACATTTGCTTTCCGTCAGGCCCGTTGCAATGGGCCTGACGCTGGCTTTGCGTGGCAATGTCCACCCTGCATTCCGAGTTTTGAAATCGAGGGAGTTGAATAGCATTCAACTTCGCAGTTAACCATCGACATCATCCAGCTGCACAGGAGTTCCGCTGGATGATTCCCCCCTTCAATCCTCCCGCGTCAAAACCTCCAGCAACTCAATTTCAAACACCAGATTCGAATTCGGCGGGATCTTGCCCATGGTCCGCTCGCCGTAGCCCAGATGCGCCGGTACCAGCAATTTGCGTTTGCCGCCGACCTGCATGCCCATCAGCCCCTGATCCCAGCCTTTGATCACGCGGCCAGTGCCGATCACGCACTGAAACGGTTTGCCTCGGCTCCAGGACGAATCGAATTCAGTGCCGTCTTCCAGCCAGCCGGTGTATTGGGTGGTGATCAGCGCGCCTTTCACCGCGGCTTTGCCGTCGCCCGGTTGCAGGTCGATGATTTGCAGTTCGTCTGTCATGTCGTTGGCTCTCGAGATGTTCGCAGGCGGCGTTTTTCGCAGAATCCGGCGTCGATGGCAATCCATGGAACCGAAAACGCGCCTTGCCGCTCACATGTGTATCGACATCGTATGACGACAAGGATGCTTAGATGACCGACTCTCGATTGCTGCGCAGTTTCATCCCGCCCTACATCCTCAACCGCATCATCGCCCACGGTTCCGAGCCGCAGCGCAACGCCGCGATGCAGACGCTCAACCATGTGCGCAGCCTGCTGCCCAACCCCGGCCGCCCTTCGCAGCCGCCGGCGCGCGCGATTCTGCCGGAAGCGAGCAAGCCTGGCCTGGCGCGGCGCAGTGTGCATGATGCGCAGAACAAAATGCTCTTGCCGGGCATGCCGGTGCGCCTTGAGGGCCAGCCGGCGTCGGGGGATCCGGCGGTCGACGAGGCTTACGATGCGCTGGGCGCCAGCTATGATTTCTTTTGGAAGGTGCTTGGTCGCGACTCGATCGACAATCAGGGATTCGCGCTGATCGGCAGCGTGCATTATGGCCAAGGCTACGAGAACGCATTCTGGAACGGCGCGCAGATGGTCTTCGGTGACGGCGATGGCGAAATCTTCCAGCGCTTCACCCGCTCGCTCGACGTCATCGGCCATGAACTGGCCCACGGCGTCACCGAAAGCGAAGCCGGGCTGATTTATGCCAACCAGTCCGGCGCGCTGAACGAGTCGCTCTCGGATGTATTCGGCGTGTTGATCAAGCAATACATCCTCGGCCAAACCGCCGAGCAGGCAGACTGGCTGATCGGCGCCGACCTGCTGATGCCACAGATCCAAGGCAAGGGCCTGCGCTCGATGTCGCACCCCGGCACGGCATACGACGACCCGATGCTGGGCAAGGATCCGCAACCGGATCACATGCGCAAGTTCGTCATCACCAGCGAAGACAATGGCGGCGTGCACATCAACTCCGGCATTCCCAACCGCGCGTTTTACCTGGCAGCGCGAGCGTTTGGCGGCTTCGCTTGGGAAAAGGCCGGACACATCTGGTACGACACGCTGTGTGATGACCGTTTGAAACAGGACGCAACATTCGACGCGTTCGCGAAACTGACGATCGACCATGCTGACCAGCGCTTCGGCGCCGAAGCAGCCGACACGGTGCAGCAAGCCTGGGCACAGGTCGGTATCGAATAATCTGAGGAGACCGTATGAAAACGCTACCCGAGCTGGATAAAGATTCCGTTTTGCGCGTATCTCGCCAGGGTGGCGTTGCAGCGATTCACAGCCTGAGCCGCCCACGGGAAATCGAATTCGCGCAATGCGACATCAGTCAGCGTTCGAGAATATGCTCGGTGCTCGAAGGTTGCCTGCCACTGGACAGCAGCGAATCCGGCCGTGGGGATCAGCGCTTCTACCAGATTGAGGTGCGCTACCCGTCAGGGGAAATGGTGTTGAAGGTGCCAGAGGATCGGGCGCCTGGCGAGCTGGTGCAGCTTTGGGACAAGGGGGAGCTTCTGTAAACGCTCCCCCCGATGTTCAGGCTATTTCTCGACGGGATGCATCTCGACAATCGTGCCGTTGGTGATCATCACCATCACGTACTTGTCATTGATCTGCACCCACTGCGCCTGCTCGATCGGCGCTTTCAGACCTTTGGCTTTCCAGTTCTTAAGCGCCTTGTCTTCGCGCTGGTACATTTCCGGTGCGCGGTCGTTGACCTTCAACTGGCGGTCGCTGGTCGGCGATTGCACGGCGGGTTCGCTGGAGGTTTGCGCCGCTTGAACAACGGGCGTGATCCCGGCAATGCCGGCAACGAGGGCCAGGCTGGCGATTAGGGTTTTGCTGTTCATCGGTGAACCTCTTTCAGATGAGTAGTACCTGAACTCCGACTGCGTGGCGCAGGAAACATTCCTTGTTTTTTGCCGGAGGTGGCCGTCAGAAGGCTTTGTCCATCAGACCACCATCGCTGGCAAGCCAGCTCCCACAGGGTTTTGTATTACAGCGCAATTATTGACCTGAGCTCCGGTCCTCTCCTACAAAACCAAGCAAAGCAAAGCAAGATCAAAAGATCGCAGCCTTCGGCAGCTCCTACAGTTGGATCGCGTGAATTCGATGGAAACGGGTTCACCTGCAGGCCGTCGTCGCGATCAGGCTCGCCCCCACCAGAAAAGCAAAGCAGCGCAGCTGCCCGCGGCGAAGCCGCCCCACTCAACAATGAGCGCAAGCTCGAGTGCTTTTGATCCTGCTTTTGATCCACCGGCGACGTCGGAAGGCTGAGTGGAGGGATTGATCCGGGGGTGGGAGCGCAGCGACCGTCTGGCGCAGCCAGACACAGCGGAAGGAGGTGCAGCGAAGCAAACCGTAGCCGCTGCGCCCGGATCGATCCCGCAGCGAAGGAACCCGAGCCTGCGAGGGCCGAACGCAGGAGCAAGCGTTTTTTTGCTTACTTTTTTTAGGCGTTTGTAAAAAAAGTGAGTCGCCGTAAGGGCGAAACCCTAAGCGGCCATGACCGCAGCAACGGATATGTACCCGGTCAGCCAGAACAAATCATCGCCCGACGCGACGCAGGCTTGCTCCCACAAATGCGCCAGGCACTGAAGCCATTGATCCGCCCCACGCATCAATCCATGCCAACAATGCAATTAACAGATTGTTACATCTGCGCCACCATCCACCTCAATAAAAACCGTGCGCCGCCTCTCCGTAGCGCACGTCATAAAAGCGGTGGAGTACTTTTCAATGACAGCCTCAATCCCAACCAACGGCTCGCGGGCCGGTGCCATCTTCCGGGTGACCTCGGGCAACTTCCTCGAACAGTTCGACTTCTTTCTGTTCGGCTTCTACGCCACGCAGATCGCGGCGGTGTTCTTCCCGGCGAGCAGCGAGTTCGCCTCCCTGATGATGACGTTCGCGGTGTTCGGCGCAGGCTTCCTGATGCGTCCGCTGGGCGCCATTGTGCTCGGCGCCTACATCGATGACGTCGGACGGCGCAAAGGTCTGATCGTCACCCTGTCGATTATGGCCAGCGGCACGATATTGATCGTGCTGGTGCCCGGCTACGAAACCATTGGCCTGTTCGCCCCGGCACTGGTACTGATCGGGCGGCTGCTGCAAGGCTTCTCGGCCGGTGCGGAATTGGGCGGTGTCTCGGTGTATCTGTCCGAAATCGCTACGCCGGGCCGCAAAGGCTTTTTCACCGCTTGGCAGTCGGCCAGTCAGCAAGTGGCGATCATCGTTGCTGCCGCGCTGGGCTACGGTCTGAACCAGTGGATGGAGCCGCAAGCCGTGGCCGCCTGGGGCTGGCGCATTCCGTTTTTCGTCGGCTGCATGATCGTCCCGTTCATCTTCTTCCTGCGCCGCAACCTGGCGGAAACCGAAGAGTTCGCCGCACGCAAACACCGTCCAAGCATGCGCGAAGTGTTCCGCACCCTCGGCCAGAACTGGGGCGTGGTGCTCGGCGGGATGTTGATGGTCGCGTTGACCACTACCGCGTTCTACCTGATCACCGTGTACGCACCGACCTTCGGTAAAACCGTGCTGCACCTGAGCACTTCCGACGCGCTGCTGGTGACGCTGCTGGTGGGTGTGTCGAACTTCTTCTGGCTGCCGATTGGTGGTGCGTTGTCCGACCGGATCGGCCGTCGCCCTGTGCTGATCGGCATGGCCTTGCTGGCGCTGGCCACGACTTATCCGGCGCTGTCGTTCCTAGTGCAGGCGCCGAGCTTCACCAACATGCTGCTGTCGCTGCTGTGGTTGTCCTTCATTTACGGCTTGTACAACGGCGCGATGATTCCGGCGTTGACCGAAATCATGCCGGTGGAAGTGCGCGTCGCCGGTTTCTCCCTGGCTTACAGCCTGGCCACCGCGATTTTCGGCGGTTTCACCCCGGCGATGTCGACCTTCCTGATCCAGTACACCGGCGACAAAGCCGCGCCAGGCTACTGGATGAGCATCGGTGCCCTGTGCGCCCTGTGCGCCACTCTTTATCTGTACCGCCGTGCCGGTGGTCGTCTGCAACCTGTCGCGGCCTGAGGAAAACTCGCCATGAAAAAACTTTTTACTGTCACCGCCCTGCTCGCCGGTCTCGCGTTCAACTTCGCGGCCCAGGCCGAAGAACTGAGCGTGATGACCTCCGGTGGTTTCACTGCCGCCTACAAGATCCTCGGGCCGAAGTTCTCCGCCGCAACGGGCAACACGCTCACCACCAGCCTCGGCCCGTCGATGGGCAAGGCGCCGGAAGCGATTCCCAATCGTCTGGCACGCGGTGAGCACGCCGACGTGGTGATCATGGTCGGTTACGCCCTCGATGAGCTGATCAAACAAGGCAAGGTCGACCCGGCCTCCCGCGTTGAACTGGCGGACTCGCGGATCGGCATGGTGGTGCGTGAAGGCGCGGCGAAACCGGACATCAGCAGCGTCGACGGCCTGAAGAAAACCCTGCTTGATGCGCAGTCGGTGGCCTACTCCGACAGCGCCAGCGGCGTGTACATCGAGCAGCAGCTGTTCAAGAAACTCGGCATCGAAGATCAGTTGAAACCGAAAGCCAAGATGATCGCCAGGATCCCGGTCGGTTCGGTGGTTGCCACTGGCGACTATCAGTTGGGCTTCCAGCAGGTCAGCGAATTGCTGCCGGTGCCGGGCGTTAGCTTCGTCGCGAAGATTCCGGAATCGGTGCAGTCGGTGACACGTTTTGCCGCTGGCATTCCGGTCAAGGCCGAGCATCCGGAAGAGGCCAAAGCCCTACTCGCCTACCTCGCTGCACCGGCCGCTCAGGCTGATGTACAGGCCACCGGGCTGGATTCGGTCAAGCGTTGATCGTTGGCGGCTGGACGCGCATCTCCACGACCAGCCGCTCCAGTTCCAGTGCCGCCGGGGTCAACGTGCGATCCCGGCGCTTGATGATGCCGACACTGCGCATCACCTGCGGCTCAATCAGCGGCACCCGCGTCAGGATCGGATGATCCGGGCCGGGCATCGCCATCAACGGCACCGCCGCCACGCCCAACCCCGCCTCCACCAGACCGATCATCGTCGTCACATGCCGCGTCTCGCAGATGCTTTGACGCTGCGGCACCACCCCGCCCAAGGCCTGATCGAGCAGAAAGCGATTGCCCGAGGTCTTGTCCAGCGCGATGTAATCCTGCTGATAGAACTCGTCCCAACTGACGCTGCTGCGCCCGGCCAGCGGATGATCGCGACGACAGGCGACAACGTAGCACTCCTGCACAAGCGGTTCGAACTCGACTTTGGCATCCTGCGTGCCGAGAAAACTCAAACCGAAATCCGCCTCGCCATTGACCACCGCACTCAACACATCGTGAGCGCTGGAATCGAGGACTTTGACCTTGATCCGCGGAAACTGCTGGTGATAGCGCGCGACCACGCGGGGCATGAAGTAGTACGCCGCCGAGGGCACGCAGGCGACGGTGACATGGCCCAGACGGGTCGAGGCGACTTCGCTGATGCCGAGCAAGGCAATGTCGAGATCATCCAGCAAGCGCTCGACGCTGGGCATGAAGCCGCGCCCGGCCTGGGTCAGGCTGACCTTGCGCGTGGTGCGCTCGAACAGTTTCACGCCGAGGGCGTCTTCGAGCTTTTCAATGCGCCGGCTCAGCGCCGGTTGTGACAGGCGCACGGTGTCGGCAGCCTTGCGAAAACTGCCCTGCTCGACCACCGCGCGAAAGGCTTGCAAGTCGTTGAGGTCGAAGTTGATGGCCATGGCGTTTCCGGAAATTGATGCGCAGGGGTTATAAATGTAACCAGTTGATGCAAATTATTACAGACCTGATGGAAGCTGCCCTTGTGGGAGCGAGCCTGCTCGCGAACGCGGGGCATCAGTCAATGGATAGGTGGCTGACCCGGCGCATTCGCGAGCAGGCTCGCTCCCACATTGGTTCTCGAATGGTCTGGAGACCGCGTAACCTTTATCCTCGTCACCCCCGCCGTAGCCGTAGTCAGGAGTCGTTCCATGCCCCATGAAGGCAATTTGTTGCAAGCCGCCGTCGTGTTTCTGTTCGCGGCCGTGCTCACCGTGCCTTTGGCCAAACGTCTGCAACTGGGCGCGGTGCTCGGTTATCTGTTTGCCGGGGTGATCATCGGCCCGTCGGTGCTCGGTCTGATCGGCAACCCGCAAAGCGTTGCGCATATTTCCGAGCTGGGCGTGGTGTTGCTGCTGTTCATCATCGGCCTCGAATTGTCGCCGCGGCGCTTGTGGGTGATGCGCAAATCGGTGTTCGGCGTCGGTCTGGCGCAGGTGCTGTTGACCGCTTCGGTGATCGGCGTGCTGGCACTGTCGGTGTTCGGCCAGCCGCTGAACAGCGCGATTGTGCTGGGCCTCGGTCTGGCGCTCTCCTCCACGGCGTTCGGCCTGCAAAGCCTCGCCGAACGCAAGGAACTGACCAGCCCCCACGGGCGTCTCGCGTTTGCGATTCTGCTGTTCCAGGACATCGCCGCGATTCCATTGATCGCCCTGGTGCCGATGCTCGCCGGCGTCGATCATCACACCAGCACCGCCGACGATATTCGTCACAGCTTGCAGGTGCTCGGCGGCATTGCCGTGGTGGTGATCGGCGGACGGTATCTGCTGCGTCCGGTGTTCCGCGTGGTGGCAAAAACCGGGCTGCCGGAAGTGTCCACCGCCACCGCGTTGCTGGTGGTGATCGGCACAGCATGGCTGATGGATCTGGTCGGTGTGTCGATGGCGCTGGGTGCGTTTCTCGCTGGTCTGCTGCTGGCGGATTCGGAATACCGGCATGAGCTGGAAGCGCAGATCGAACCGTTCAAGGGCCTGCTGCTCGGGCTGTTTTTCATCAGCGTCGGCATGGGCGCCAACCTCAGCCTGTTGTTGAGCGCGCCGATCACCGTATTGGGCCTGACCTTGTTGCTGATCGGTCTGAAATTGCCGCTGCTGTTCGTGGTTGGGCGCTTGGCAGGAGGATTGAACAAGATCAGCGCAATCCGCCTCGGCATCGTCCTTGCCGCCGGCGGTGAGTTTGCGTTCGTGGTGTTCAAGATCGGTCGCGATCAGGGCCTGTTCGAGCCGCGTCTGTACGACCTGCTGGTGCTGACCATCACCCTGTCGATGGCGCTGACGCCGTTGTTGCTGTTGATCTGCGCGCGTCTGGTCAGCCCGAAAGTGCAGCCGGTGGAAGTGCCGGAGAAATTCCGCGAAATCGACACCGAAGCGCCGCGCGTGGTGATTGCCGGCATGGGCCGGATGGGGCAGATCGTGGCGCGGATTCTGCGCGCGCAGAACATCAAGTTCGTTGCGCTGGACACCTCGGTGGAAACCATCGAACTGTCACGCAGCTTCGGCGGCGTACCGGTGTTCTACGGCGACCCGATGCGCCCGGAAATCCTTCACGCGGCGAAGGTCGGCGAGGCGGAGTATTTCGTCATCGCCACGGACGATCCGGAGACCAACATCAAGACTGCCGAAGTGGTGCACAAGCTGTATCCGCACATGAAAATCATCGCCCGCGCGCGTAACCGTCAGCACGTGCATCGCCTGGTGGATGTCGGCGCGGAAGCGATTCGTGAGACCTATTACTCGAGCCTGGAAATGAGCCGGCGCACGCTGGTCGGCCTCGGTCTGACCCAAGCCCAGGCCGATGCGCGGATCAAGCGTTTCAAGCATCACGACGAACAGGTGCTGGAGGCGCAACACGCCGTCTACGACGATGCCGCCAAAGTCCTGCAGACCGCCCAGGAAGCCCGGGCGGAACTGGCCAAATTGTTTGAATCGGATCAGCTCGAAGAGGAAGCCCGAAAATCCTGATCGTGCCTTGCCCAGAACCAACTGTGGGAGCGAGCCTGCTCGCGAAAGCGTCGAATCAGTCACCCAATACTTCACTGACAGATTGCATTCGCGAGCAGGCTCGCTCCCACAGGGGATTGGGTCAGACCAGTTCCAGCGCGGGTGCTGGCTCGACGGCTGCCACCGCAAACCGATCCGCCAGAAACGGCGTGATATCCAGCGGCAAGGGCTCGTCATTCACCAGTTTATCCAGCAGCACACCGGTAATCGCCGAGGTCAGAATGCCGGTGCGGAAGTGCCCGCAAGCATTCAGATAACCCTCGACCCCACGCATCGGGCCGAGGATCGGCAACTCATCCGGCGAGCCCGGGCGCAATCCCGCCCAGGTGCGCTTGAGGTTGACGTCCGCCAGCTCCGGCAGACAGCGCACCGCGCCCTGCACCAGCCCGGCGATTTCCGGGTAGGTGGTGGTGACGTCGAAGCCTTTGTCTTCGGTGGTGCTGCCGATAAGGATTTCGCCGTTGTCCTTTTGCGCCACGTAGCAATCGCTGGTGGTCAGGCAGCCGTTGAGGATTTTCGGCATGCGTTCGGTCAGCAGAATCTGTCCTTTCACCGGTTTCACCGGAATGCGAATCCCCGTGGCCCACTCACTCAGATCCGCCGCCCAGGCACCGGCGGCGTTGATCAGCGTCTTGCAGTGGAACACCCCCGCCTCCGCCGTCTGCACGCCGGTCACGCGAGTGCCGTGATGCAGCACGCCGGTGACGTTGGTGTTGACGAAGATATCGACGCCGTTCTGCCGCGCGCCTTCCATATAGGCATCAGCGAGGCGGAACGGGCTGACCTGATGGTCGCAGAGAAACTCCAGCGCCCCGCGCGCCTCATGGCTGACGCTCGGCTCCGCCGCGCGCAACGCCGCCTGATCGAGCCAGCGCACTTGATCAGCCAGATGCGGAATGCAGCCGACGATGTGCTCGGCGTAGAGCCGGTCTTCATCGTCATAGATCACGAATTTCAGCCCGGTCTTCTCGAACTTGCAATCCATGCCGTGATTGTCTTTCAACTCGCGGTGCAACGCCGGATAGAGCGCGTTGGACTGCAAGGCAAAATCGAAAAACGACGCCGGCAAGATATGCGGCGTACTGGCGTCGACCGCCACCGCTGCGCCCTGGGTTTCGCGCTTGCGGTTGGCCGACATCATGCGAAAGAAAATCACCCCGCAGCCGAGGCCGACCGACTCGCCGATCGCCCACAAACCGCCAGCCGAAGCGCGGGTCGCGTTGCCGGGGCGCTTGGCGTCGATCAGCGCAACTTTCAGATTTTTGCGCTTGGACAATTGGTAGGCGCAGGAGGCGCCGATCACTCCGCCACCGGCAATGACCACGTCGTAGAACTTACTCATGGCAAGCGCCCTCCTTGCCGAGGGACTGGAACGCGGAAAACGGCACCGGATCAATCGGGAAGCGCGGGCGCAACCAACCGACATCCTGACGTCCGGTGGCCTGGCGCAGGCGATCGCTGCAATAGCCGACGCACATCCGCCCCTGGCAATCGCCCATGCTCACGCGGGTGCGCATTTTCAGACTGGCGATGTCTTGCACACCCTGCTCCAGCGCCAGATCGATGTCGGCGCGGGTCGCATGTTCGCAGCGGCAGATCACTGTGTCGGCCGCAGGCAAAGCAATCTGCCCGACACCGCGCTCGGTGTAGCGATCCACCGCCGCACGAAAGCGCACGATGGCTCTGAGCTTGCTCGCGTAACGATCGCGGCGCACCCGGGCCAGCTCGGTGTCGAGCACACCGCGTTGCAGCAGGATCGAAGTGGCGGCGATCTTGCCGGCGAGCATCGCCGCTTCGCCGCCGCGGATCCCGCCCATGTCGCCGGCCAGATGCACATGCGCCACGCTGCTTTGCTGCCAGACATTGGCATTGGCACGCAGGTAGCCATCGGCGCTGAAGCCGTGATCAAGGCCCATCTGCTGGCTCAATTGCGTGCGCGGAATAAAACCGTAACCCACCGCCAGCGTCTGCACTTCGAAACGCTCGACCCGCGACAGATCCGCCTCCCACGTCGACGAATACGGCGCGACGCTGACGCTTTTCAGCTCGCCGTCGCCATGGGCTTCAACCACGCCCCAGCCATAGTTCATGGGGATGCCGTGCAGCTTGAGGTAAGCGAGCATGCTCAAGCCGTCGAGGAACAGCTGCGGTTTGTTCAGCAGCGCCAGACTCTCGCGGGCGATCTTGCCGAACGCACACGCCTCGTAGACGCCAGCGACACGCACGCCGGAGGCATGCAACTGGGTCGCAACCAGCGGCAGCAACGGCCCGGTGCCGGCGATGATCACCGGCCCCCGCGGCTTGACCACACCACTCTTGATCTGCAATTGAAGACCACCGAGCAGAATCACTCCCGACAACGTCCAGCCGGGGAACGGCACACTGCGTTCGTGACATCCAGCGGCTAACAGCAGTTGCGGATAAGCGATCTCGTGCAGTTGCTCATCACCGTCGAGCACCACCACTGCGCGGGTGCCTTCGGCGCCGACCACGCGATGGTTGAGGCGCACGTCAATCAGCCCCGATTGCTGCTGAAATTCGCCGTGCAGTTTGTCCAGTGCTTCGGAATAACGCGGGCCGAGATAATCCAGTTGCACACCATCACGCAGCGGCCCGCGATAGACCACGCCGCCGAGGCGCGAAGCCTCTTCGAGCAAGGTGCAGCGCACGCCGTGGCGCGCCAGTTCGATGGCCGCCGCCATTCCCGCCGGCCCGCCGCCGACAATCAACGGTTGCAGGCTCATACAACCTCCTGCCCGACGACGCGGTTGACTTGGGTTTCAATCAGCATGCCGTCGCGCACCACGGTCTGGCAGGCGCGGCGCTTGTGCCGACCGTTGATTTTCACCAGACAGCACTGGCATACGCCCATGCCGCAATAGGCGCCGCTGATCTGATCGTGATCGTTGCGTGCGATCTGGCGCACGCCGAGGGACTGGATGACGCTGAGAACGGTTTCGCCGATGGCGGCGCTGACCGCTTGGCCATTGATGTGCACGGTCATGTCCGCCTGCACCAAGGGCTGGATATCGAAGGTTCTTTCTAGGCAGTTCATTACGGTATTCGTCCGTGAAGATTCAGTTGAGGTTGTGACAGCTCCTTGCTGCACTACGCCTCGTCGACGCTTTTTTATTGCTGTGTTTTCAACGTCGACGCGGATACTTCGTCAGCGCAACAAGGTGCGCGACAAGCACTGTAGCTCATACCTCAGCAAAGGCCTGGATCATTTACGGTAGGCGATATCGCCAGGGGAAATATTGATCCAGGCCAGTGAAGATGGCGGGATGGAAACGGTTAGTTGGAGAAGACGAACTGGCCCCGCAGAATGCAAAAAGCCGCTTTCACCCGAAGATGAAAGCGGCAGAGGCATCCTGCCTCAGAGGGATCAGTGTACGAACAGGGCGATCAGGATGATGATCGGGATCGGTACGCCGAGGAAAAACAGCAGTAATGAGCGCATGGTGACTCTCCTTTTTAACGGACCGGAGTGGTAGTGGTGTAGGTGTCGACTTCAACGTACTCGACTGCATCGCGACGACGACCGCCGAAGGTGGCTGCCAGGCTGGCGAAGAACGCACCGGCCAGCAGCGCGACGAACATCCACAGCGAGGTGTAGGCCGCGACTTTGGCGGCGGTATCGGCCGCTTGCTGAGCTTTCAGTTTGGCGTCAGCGATGGCTTTCTGGGTGTTGGCGTAGATTTCGTCGACACGACGTTCAGCATCGGCCTGGCTCAGATTGGTACGTTGCGATACCAGTTGTGCGAGGTAGGTACGGTCTTCGGCGCTGAGCTGACCGTTGGCCAGGCTTTGCGTGAAGATGCGGGTCACAGTGCCGCGTGCAGCGTCATCGCTGACGGCAGCAGGACGATCATCGCGGAACAGGCTGTCGACGAAGTAGCCGTACTGATCGCTGTTAGTATTGGCTGCGGCAGAGCCGGCGGCCTGGCTCATCGCACCGGCAGCACCGCCGACTACGTTGGCACCCGCCTGCACACCGCCACTTACGACGCTGCTGACCGAACCGACCACCAGCACAGCGGTCACCAAAGTAGCGACGCACCAGGCGAGGAAACCATGTGCGGTGTCGCGGAAGTAGACTTCGTCACCGTGCATGTTGGCCCACTTAACGCGCAGACGGCCGGCAATGTAGCCGCCCATGCCGGAAGCGATGATCTGCGTCACCGCCAGCCAGACGATCGTTGAAATGCCCAGGCCCTTGGCGCTGACGCCTTCTCCGGCCCACGGTGATACAGCCGAAAAGCCCAGGCCAAACCCGAGCAGCACCAGAATCATCGACAGCGCGGCGGCAGCCGCAGCACCGGCGAAGATCGCGCCCCAGGACACGCCTGACACGCTGCTCGACTCTTCCAAGGCAGGATAATAGCCATCAGGGGATCTATTCATTGTTGTAGTGCTCCAGGCATGAAAAATGGTGTTACAAGTCGTCGTGTGAGGAATTGCAGTGACCGTGCCAGTCGCACACTTTTAATAACTTCTTTTCTTTCAATGAGTTACAAAACTTGAACTTCCTCGGACCGTGCAACTTGCAATAAAGCGCATCCGATTGCGGGTTTTCTGCATTAACCAAAGCGTGGCAAATCCGATCAGTTCTGATTCACCAGGCGACGAAGATGAAAGTTAATTTAAAGCGCCACGGCAAATTCTTGGCAAAATGCTGCCATTCCGTTTGAACCGATCAGCAGGCCTGCCTATGACTCGTATCTTGACCATCGAAGACGACGCCGTGACCGCGCGGGAAATCGTTGCCGAACTGAGCAGCCACGGGCTGGATGTCGACTGGGTCGACAATGGCCGCGAAGGCCTCGACCGCGCCGTGAGCGGCAACTACGACCTGATCACCCTCGACCGCATGCTGCCCGAGCTGGATGGTCTGGCCATCGTCACCACCCTGCGCACCATGGGCGTGGCGACGCCGATTCTGATGATCAGCGCCCTCTCCGATGTCGATGAGCGCGTGCGCGGTTTGCGCGCCGGTGGCGATGACTACCTGACCAAACCGTTCGCCACCGATGAAATGGCCGCGCGGGTCGAAGTGTTGCTGCGCCGACAGAACAGCGTCGCCACCCAGGCCACGACATTGAACGTCGCCGACCTCGAACTCGACCTGATCAGCCATGAAGCCCGCCGCGCCGGCCAGGTGCTGACGCTGCTGCCGACCGAATACAAACTGCTGGAGTTTCTGATGCGCAACAGCGGCCAGATTCTCTCGCGGATGATGATTTTCGAAGAGGTCTGGGGTTATCACTTCGACCCGGGCACCAACCTCATCGACGTGCATATCGGCCGGCTACGCAAGAAGATCGACGCAGCCGGCAACGTTCCGCTGATCCGCACGGTACGGGGCTCGGGCTATGTCATTGCCGAACCCGTCTGACGGCTGGCGCTCCTCCAGCAGCCGCTTGCTGGCGCTGTACAGCTCGCTGTTCGTGGCGTGGAGCGCGATCCTCATGGGGGTCATGTATTACGAGGTGTCCGGCTACCTCGACAAACTGGCCAAACATTCGTTGATGCAACGCCAGCACCTGTTCTCGCATTTTCGCGGCGAGCAACTCGAAGACGCGCTCGCGGCCAGCATGACCTTCGATATTCGCGGTATCGACGCCTATGGTCTGTTCAGCGCTGACGGTGTTTACCTGGGCGGCGCACTCCAGCAAATTCCCGAAGGACTGCCGCTGGATGGCAAGATCCATATGCTCGCCGAGTGCGCCGATTCCGATGACCCGACCCTGCCGAGCGACAGCTGCGATGCCGTAGCCACGCAAACCCGTGACGGGCGCTGGCTGGTGCTGCTACGTGACAATGGCTCGCTGTTCGCGGTGACGCGGATCATTTTGCACGCGCTGTTCTGGGGGGTGTCGCTGACGATTATTCCCGGGGTCGCCGGTTGGCATCTGCTGCGGCGTCGACCGTTGCAGCGCATCCGCGCGATCCAGAATAGCGCGCAGGCCATCGTTGCCGGCGACCTGACGCACCGCTTGCCGCTGTCCAATCGCCGCGATGAACTGGACATGCTCGCCGCCATCGTCAACGCCATGCTCGAGCGCATCGAGCGCTTGATGAACGAGGTCAAGGGCGTCTGCGACAACATCGCCCACGACTTGCGCACGCCGCTGACCCGTTTGCGCGCGCAGTTGTATCGCATGCAGCAACAGGCGGGTGAAGGTTCGCAAGAAGCGGCGCAACTGGACTTGGTACTGGCTGAAGCGGATACGCTGATGGCGCGCTTTCGCGGTTTGCTGCGGATTTCCGAACTGGAAGATCGCCAGCGTCGTTCAGGTTTCGTCGAACTTGATCCGGTGCGTTTGCTGGAGGAGTTGCACGAGTTCTATCTGCCGCTGGCCGAGGAAGGCGATCTGCGCTTTCAGTTGAACATGCCGGAGACGCTGCCGCCGCTCAATGGCGACCGCGCGTTGCTGTTCGAAGCGTTGGCGAACCTGCTGAGCAACTCGATCAAATTCACCCCGCCCGGCGGCACGGTGATGTTGCGTGGGGTCAATGCCGGTGGGCAGACGCGGATCGAGGTGCACGATTCAGGGCCGGGGATTCCCGAGGCGGAACGTGAGGCGGTGTTCCAGCGGTTTTACCGCACCGAGGGTGGCCAGCCGCAGAGTGGTTTTGGTCTGGGGTTGTCGATCGTTGCGGCAATAGTCAGCCTGCACGGCTTCAGTCTTGAAGTCGGCAGCAGCGATCTGGGCGGGGCGAAACTGGTGCTGGATTGTCGGCAGAGTTTGATCAGTCAGGCCTGACGTCTCGCGCCGATCGTTCCCACGCTCCGCGTGGGAATGCCTCAAGGGACGCTCCGCGTTCCGGCTTTCGAAATGGGACGCAGAGCGTCCCGGGCTGCATTCCCACGCAGAGCGTGGGAACGATCTGCGTCTCAGGTTGGGTAATTGGCCCGCAAGGCTTCGAGCCCGCCCTGGTAGATGCCGTTGAACAGCGCCACCACTTCTTCATCGCTCACGCCGACCGCATTAAATCGCCCCGACCACGTCACACGCGAGCCCTGCCCCTGGGCTTCAACCTTGATCGTCGCCAGGTAATCGCTGGCCGGAAACGGTGCCTGTTCAATCGAATAGCTATAGGTTTTTGCGGCGTTATCGAAGGTCTGCAGACGTTCGACCACTACGCCGCCGTCAGCGGTGTGCAGGGTGCGCACTCGCCCGCCTTCGCTCAGTTCACTGTTGGTGATCAACGGCAGCCAGTCCGGCAGCGTGTTGAAGCCGCCGATCAATTGCCAGACCTGATCGGCCGAGGCCGGGATGTCGATGGTTGCGGATGCAGTTGGCATAAAACCTCTCTTTTGGAAAATTCAGATAGTCAGGCTGTCGACCACGCCGCCATCAACGCGCAAGGCTGCGCCCGTGGTGGCCGAGGACAGTGGTGAAGCAATGTACGTGACCAGATGCGCCACTTCCGAAACATCCGCCACGCGCTGGATGATCGAGGTCGGACGGGCCTTGCGCACAAAGGCGTCGGCTTCGTCGCGCAGCTCCCGCCCGGACTCGGCGGCCGCGTCTCTGAGCATGTCCTGCAGACCGTCGGTGAAGGTCGGCCCCGGCAGGATCGCATTGACCGTAACACCGGTACCAGCCAGACGTTTGGCCAGGCCGTGGGACACCGCCAGGTTGGCGCTTTTGGTCACGCCGTAATTGAGCATGTCCGCCGGCGTCGCCACCCCGGATTCCGATGACAGGAAGATCACCCTGCCCCAGCCCTGCTCAACCATCGCCGGCACATAATGCCGCGCCAGGCGCACGCCGGAAATCACGTTGACCTCGTAGAAGCGCGTCCACTCACTGTCGGGAGTCTCGAAGAAATCGACGTCGTTGAAGATGCCGAGGTTGTTCACCAGAATGTCCGCGCGCGGTTCGGCGGCGAACAGCTTTTCCGCACCCTCGGCCGTGCCCAGATCAGCGGTCAGCCCGCGCAACTGCGCGCTGGGCACGGCTTGGCGTATGCTCGCCAGCGCCTGCTCGACCTTGGCCGTGTCACGACCGATCACCACCACCGTCGCCCCGGCTTCGGCCAGCGACTGGCTGATGCCCAGACCGATGCCGCCGGTACTGCCGCTGACGATGGCCAGTTTTCCACTCAGATCGATCTTCATGCGTTTACCTCATTAGCAAGGAGTTCCACCGCGCTCGACTTTAGCGACGATTTCAGAAGCATGGATCAGCGTAGTTGCGATATTGCCGGCATGGTTGAGCTGCCGACCGGTGACGGGGATGTTGTTTGATCGACGATCCCCTGTGTCTGGCAGACCGTAGCCCCTCACCCTAGCCCTCTCCCGGGGGAGAGGGAACCGATCGAGTTGTGCTGAATTTGACGTCGACCTGAAAGACCATAGCGATTATGGATTCAGAGAAGACTTTTCAAGTCGGCGTATTACCTGAATATCCCCCGGTCAGTCCCCTCTCCTTTCGGGAGAGGGCTAGGGTGAGGGGCA
This sequence comes from Pseudomonas sp. LW8, assembly GCF_041956865.1. Lineage (NCBI taxonomy): Bacteria > Pseudomonadati > Pseudomonadota > Gammaproteobacteria > Pseudomonadales > Pseudomonadaceae > Pseudomonas > Pseudomonas sp. LW8. The sequence goes on from NZ_CP168138.1 coordinate 3,471,430, forward strand.
TTTCGGAACAGATCAGATTTCCGTCAGACGAAGCAGACCATCGGCGCCGACGCTGACGCTGATCGCATCGTAACTGGCCAACGTCGCATGCGCCGTTTCGATCGGATGCTGGTGCGTGGTGGTGATGATCATCAACGCGGCGCCCGCCGCTTCCGCAGCCTGAATACCAACCGTGGCGTCTTCAAAAATGAGGCAATCCGCTGGCTCGACACCGAGCTTTTTCGCCGCCAGCAGATAACCCGCAGGATCAGGCTTGCCAGCCTTTACATCTTCAGCCGTGATCATCACCGCCGGCTCGGGGATACCCGCCGCCGCCATCCGCCGCAACGCCAGATCGCGAGGCGCAGACGTCACCATTGCCCAGCGATCTTTCGGCAGAGCATTGAGAAATGCCGCCGCCGCAGGAATCTCGACAATGCCTTCAACGTCATTGATTTCCGCTGCGGTGATGAACGCCGCTTGTTCCTCAGCATCCAGCCCCGGCAGATTCAGCCGGGTGATGGTGTCGATCGCCCGTGCGCCATGGATGGTCGGCAAAAACGTCTCGACATCAACACCATGGCGCACCGCCCACGCTGACCAGATGCGCTCGGCGGCGGCGATGGAATTGAGGACGGTGCCGTCCATGTCGAACAGGAACGCGCCGAATACGCGATCAAAAACCGATGCTTGTGCAGACAAAAGAACAAATCCTCTGACAGTTGGCCGGGCAGCCTGGCCCGGCAATGTAGCACTTGTCAGTGCAACTGCGGGGCCTTGGATTTGAACGCACTTTCCACACAGTCGAGCAATTGACCGATCGCCCACGGCTTCTTGATGAACGCCACCGAATGCTTGACCCCGGAGGTCTCCGGCGTTTCATAGCCGGACATGACCATCACCGGTTTTTCCGGCCAGCGATCGCCGACCAGATTCGCCAGGTCGGCGCCGTTAAGCGTGCCGGGCATGGTGATGTCGGTCAGCAATAGCGCGACGTTCGCCGCGTGTTCTTCCAGATACAGTGAGGCGGCGTCGGCGCTGGTTTGCGGTTCGACCTTGAACCCTTCCTCCTGAAGAATTTCGCAAAGAAACTCCAGAATCAACGGATCGTCCTCGACAACCAGAATCAACCCGCCAGGAAGGTGCGCGCTCGACGTAGGTGTAGGGCACATGAACAGCACTCCCCCGAATTACATTTTTGATAAGCGGTTTTGAATCCGCTGCTTATCTGGTATGAGCAGCGCGCCCTGTAGAAATTCATTTTTGATACAGAGGATTTCGCCAAGGTGTTGTTTTTCGAAGCGCGGCGCCCATCGAATCCCCTCATTTGTGGTTAAAATGCCGGCCCTTTGCCTGGCCGATCCTGATCCATGAACCCTGAAGCCCTCGCTACCCTCCACGCTCATTTGCTGCCCGCACTGGCAACGGCGCCCAGCGAAACCCGCCGTTTGTTTCACGGGCGCGGACGCTGCTGGCCGGGGCTGGAGCAACTGACCGTGGACTGGTTGCAGGGCGTGGTGCTGGTGTCGCTGTTCAAAGAACCGGCGCCTGAGCAACTGCAGGATCTGCGGGATTCGCTGCTGCAACTCGCCGCCTCGCCTCAATGGCAGCAGTCCGGTGCACATACCCTGCTGATCCAGCACCGTCACCTGCCGCAGAGCACGGCCGAATGGCTGATCGGTGAGGAAATCGAAGAAATGACCATCGTCGAGGGCGGCTTGCAGTACCGCGTCGACCTGGGACGCAAGCAGAACACCGGACTGTTTCTCGACATGCGTTACGGCCGCAACTGGGTGCGCGAACAGGCAGCGGGCAAGCGGGTGTTGAACCTGTTCGCCTACACCTGCGGCTTTTCCGTAGCGGCAATCGAGGGTGGCGCCAGCCATGTGGTGAATCTCGACATGTCCCGTGCGGCCCTGAGCCGAGGGCGTGACAATCACCGCCTGAACGGCCACGACCTGAGCAAGGTCAGCTTTCTCGGCCACGACCTGTTCAAATCCTGGGGCAAAGTGATCAACAGCGGCCCGTACGATCTGGTGATCATCGACCCGCCGTCGTTTCAGAAAGGCAGCTTTTTGCTGACCAAGGACTATCAACGCGTATTGCGCCGCTTGCCGGAACTGTTGACTGCGCAAGGCACAGTGCTGGCGTGCATGAACGACCCGTCGTTCGGTTCCGACTTTCTCATTGATGGCGTGACCCAGGAAGCGCCAAGCCTGCGCTTCGATCATCGGCTGGACAATCCGCCGGAGTTTCCCGATATCGATCCAGAGAGCGGCCTGAAAGCCCTGGTCTTCCAGCGCAGCCACTAACACAGCGTAAGTTCACCTGTGGGAGCGAGCCTGCTCGCGAAAGCGCAGTGTCAGATAACAATTTTGTTGACTGATACACCGCTTTCGCGAGCAGGCTCGCTCCCACACAAGTTCTGCGTTGATCAAAAAGCCGTCGGCCGCAGCACCAGTGCAAACAACTCACCATGCCCGGTGACGTTGAGCTTGTGATAGAGATTGCGTCGATGCACTTTCACGGTCTCCGGCGAAATCCCCATCTGCTGGGCCATCGCCTTGCTGGAAAAGCCCTGCAGGATCAGACGCGCCGTGTCGATCTCGCGCGCGGTCAGCCGGGCATCGAAACGGTCCAGCAGCGTCGCCAGATCACCTACCACCGCGTCAGCCACCGGCCCTTGCGGCGGCAGCAACTGCATGTGGCGATGCATCGCCGCCAATACCCAATCACGAATGCACAACAGTCGGCCCTGCTCGGCCATGCCAAACGCGGTCGAGCGGCCCAGGGACAAGCCGAGTACCGCGCCTTCGACGTTGATCAGAAACTGCAATTCATCCTCGCCCACCACGGCACGAAAATAGCTCTGGTAATACTCGCTGTGCAGAAACTGATCCGGCGCAACAGAGGCCAGGCTGTGCAGGCCGTCGCTGATCCCGCTGACAGCGGCTTGATAGAACGGATCGAGCAGGTACATGCCGGCGGTATAACCGGCCAGCTCCTGCTGGTCGTCCACGCCCCCCTTGCTGTCGAAGTCGATCAGCAAACGCGGCGGCTGGCCGGGCTGCATCAGGGCGACGAGGGCATTGTCCAGCGGCACCAGCAGGCGCAGGGTGTCGACCAGCGCGCGCCAGAAACCGTCCTGCCCGAGGTGGGAAAATACCCGCGCCAGACTCTGATGCACCGGCAATTCCTGCAACAACGCGTCCACGCACTACCCCTTTCGAGTAACCCATGATGGGAATGGGGCTGGTGTGACCGGCCCGTTAGCCTGACCACTCCAGTTCATCACCGGCCTGCGACAGGCCAGGAGTGCCGCATCATGCGTCGTCACCGTGGATCTATCAACCCGGGCCTGCTGGCCTGTTTTTGTCTCTCCTCGGTCGCCATGGCGGCAGACATACCGAGCGTGCATGTCTACAACTGGTACGACTACATCGGGCCGAACACGCTGCACGATTTCCAGCGCGACAGCGGCATCCGGCCGGTGTACGACACCTTCGACAGCGCCGAAGTGCTCGAAGGCAAACTGATGACCAGCCGCAGCGGCTACGACGTTGTCGTGGCGAGCAACTTCAGCCTGCCGACCCTGATCAAGGCCGGAGCCCTCGCTCCATTGCCTCGCGATCAACTGCCAGGCTGGCAAAACCTCGACCCAGAGCTGTTGAAGAAACTCGCGGTCAACGATCCGGGCAATCAGTACGCCGTGCCTTACCTGTGGGGTACCAACGGCATCGGCTACAACGTCGAAAAAGTCCGCGCCGCGTTGGGTGACAAAGCGCCGGTGGATTCCTGGGAGTTGCTGTTCGACGAAGCCAATCTTGCCAAACTGAGCGAGTGCGGCGTGGCGATGCTCGATTCGCCGTCGGAGATGCTGCCGGTCGCCCTGCATTACCTGGGTTTGCCGCCCAATAGCACCGATCCCGAGGACTACAAAAAAGCCGAAGCACTGCTGCTCAGGCTGCGCCCGCACATCGCCTACTTCAACTCTTCGAAGTTCATCAGCGATCTGTCCAACGGCAATATCTGCGTGGCGGTTGGCTGGTCCGGGGCGATGCTCGAAGCCAAGACCAACGCCGAGCAGGCCAATAACGGCGTAAAGATCGCCTACAGCCTGCCAAAGGAAGGCGCGCCGGTGTGGTTCGACACTCTGGTACTGCTCAAGGACGCGCCCAATCGCGCCCAGGGCCTGGCGTTTATCGATTACCTGCTGCGACCGGAGGTGATCGCGCCGGTCAGTGATCACTTGTCGTACCCGAATGGCAATCGGGCCGCGACAAAGCTGGTGGCAGCAGCAACTCGCGACAACCCGGCGGTCTACCCGTCCCCCGCCGCCATGGCCACCCTCTACACCCTCGAACCCTTGCCCAAAGCCGCCGAACGCGTGCGTACACGGGTGTGGAGCAAGGTCAAGAACGGCCAGTAACCCGCGCAAGAAATCTGCCTGCCTCATCCGAGCGGTAAGCCGCCCGACCTTTTCAATGAAGAGACTGAACCTTATGAATCCGCGTGCCCGTGATCTCGATATCCTGATTGGCCAGATGCAACCCGGCCCGCTCAACGCCATTACCGATGTGCCGGGGGTGCGCGTCGGTCACAGCAATGTACGTGGTCGCAGCAGCAGCGGCCGTGACATCTGCACCGGCGTCACGCTGATCGAGCCGCGCCCCGGCTCGACCTGCCAGCAACCGTGCTTTGCCGGCGTGCATGTACTCAATGGCAACGGTGATGCGACCGGCCTGGAATGGATTCGCGAGGCCGGTCTGCTGACCAGTCCGATTGCCTTTACCAACACCCACAGCCTGGGTGTGGTGCGGGATGCGCTGATTGTGCTGGACCGTGAGCAACAGCCGGATGATGGGCGGCTTTACTGGAATATGCCGGTGGTGCTGGAAACCTTCGATGGACTGCTCAATGACATCAACGGCTTTCACGTCAAGCCCGAGCATGTCGCCGAGGCACTGAACGGCGCCGTGGATGGGCCGGTAGTCGAAGGTGCGGTGGGTGGTGGCAGCGGCATGATCTGCCATGAATTCAAGGGCGGTATCGGCACCGCATCGCGCCGTTTGAGTGCTGCCCAGGGTGGCTGGACCGTTGGCGCGATCGTGCAGGCCAACCACGGCATTCGCAGTGAACTACGCGTCGATGGCTACCCGGTCGGACGCTATATGGAACTGAAGAATTCACCGTTCCTGCGGGCAGCGCTGCCGCACCCGGGCATGGGCTCGATCGTCGTCTGCCTGGCGACTGATGCGCCGCTGCTGCCCCATCAATGCACGCGCCTGGCACAGCGTGCCAGCCTGGGCCTGGCGCGTACCGGCGGCGGTAACGAAGACCACAGCGGCGACATCTTCATTGCCTTCGCCACCGGCAATGATCACGTCCCGCCCGCCGCTTATGAGGCTAAACGCGCAGCCACCTGTGACGGTTTGCGCATGGTCAACAACGACCACATCAGCGAGCTGTTTCTGGCCGCGACCGAAGCCGTTGAAGAAGCGATCATCAATGCCCTGCTCGCCAGCGACAGCAGCGAGGGCAACGGCCATTCGGTGCCGGGCCTGGATGCGCAGACGCTTCTGGCAGCGCTGAAAAAATCCGGTTGGCCGGGGTCGCGCCCGGCATGAACCGGCATTGTGCAAGGACGACTGGCGGTACTTGAGTCGTCCATTGCACGCTCCCAGGATGAAGCTACGCGGTGCCTGGATTGATCCGGCGCTGCGTAGGCGTGGGTGTACTGACTCCCAATCAAGCCCAAGTTCTGCTTCACACGCCTCTTGAGCCTCACGGGCTCTACTTCCTCCCCATCAAAGAGCTTGGAGGCTCTTTTTTTGTCTGCGTATTTCAGTTCTCGGCGAGACCTTCGGCGCGAATCGACCGCCATGCCGCCTGCGCAAGCACTTCGCGATAAGCCATCGGACTGCCCTTAACTCGCCCTGCCAGCCAGGCCCGGCAGTAACTGTCCGCCTGGCCGATGATCAGCGATGGCAGCAACTCCGCAGGCAAATCCTTAAGCTCAGCGGCGCGACCCGATTCGGCCAACCACTGGCCCAAGCGCAGGTTGCGCGTCTTGTTGCGCTCGGCCAGCTCTTCCTTGAACGGGCCTTTGGTCACTGCGAATCGTGCGTGGTACTGAAAACGCGCCCACTGCGGCTGCTGCTCGACCCAGTCGACATAGCTGAAGACCAGCGCCTGCACTCCTTCCTCCGTGGTAATGGCCGCGTCCAGATACGCATCACGCAGACGCGCCTGATCCTCCAGCGCGGTGAAAAACAGCGCCGCGACCAGCCCTTCCTTGTTGCCGAAATGGTGGTAGATCGCGCCAACGCTGGTGTCGCACTCGGCACGGATCATTTCGATGGTGGTGGCTTCGATCCCCTGTTCATTGAACAGGCTCAGGGCCTTGCGAAAGATATCGCGTTTGAGTTCGGCGCGGCGGCCGGGGTAGCTGCGTTCCAGTAGATCGGCGGTGTCCATGCTGCTCGGGTCCAAAAACGGAGATTGAAAAAGGCATCAAGTGCCCGTGAACAAATCGCGCCTAGGTTGACAGATTTGCCGCGAACAGAATACCGTTCCGTTACAGAACATTATTCTGTAACGGAACATAATTCTGCAAACCACCCAGTGAGGCTTCCATGAGTCAATCTCTCAGCATGTTCAACAGCGTCGGCGCGGATGCATTCAGCAAAATGGCCTGTCAGTTCGCCCCGTACTTCAGCACCATCAATCCGCTGATCAGCGAATTGCGCCCGAACGCCGCCACCGTACAAGTGCCGTTTCGCAAGGAAATTACCAATCACCTTGGCACGGTGCATGCGATCGCCCTGTGCAACGCGGCGGAACTGGCCGGCGGAATGATGACCGACGTCTCGATCCCGTCCGGCGCGCGCTGGATTCCAAAGGGCATGACCGTGGAATACCTGGCCAAGGCGAAAACCGACGTCACCGCCGTGGCCAGCGCCGAAGGTGTGGATTGGCAAAGCGATGGCGACAAGGTGGTCAACGTCGACATTCACGATGCCGAGGGCAAAAAAGTCTTCACCGCGCGCATCACCATGAACGTCAAGATCGGTTGAAATTGCAGGCACAAAAAAGCCCTCGTTGCGCAATGCGCAGCAAGGGCTTTTTACTGGCCGGGTCAGTGCAGAGTCAGGCGCTGACGGACAAATTCTTCTACGTGGCGGCTGGTCTGGTCCAGATGGCGGTCGCGTTGTTTTTCCGCATCGAGCATCGCGCGCTTGCCGTTTTTCTGCAGCAAGTAAGTATGAATCTGCTGCACTTCCAGCGAGCGATAGATCGGCGTGGTGTCGATGAACCCGCGCAGGCCGTTGCTGCGGTAATGCCGCGTGCTCATCAGCACCTGCGTTTCGCGCTGGCCGATCACTTCGAAACCCAGCGCCTCGAAATACGGCACCTTGCCAATGCTGCAGGCCAGTTCCGCATGCGGATAGCGCCCGACCATGTCCGCGAGCATCGCCCGCGCCACACCTTGGCGCCGATGACCTTCACGCACCGCCATGTACGCGACGCTGCACGCCTCCCAATCGCCCTGCACTGGCAGACAGATGAGAAATCCGATGACTTGCTCTGGATCCTCATCGTCAGTGGCCACCAGCAATTCCACCTCGGTGCCCTTCTGGCCGTTCAACGCCTCGAGGTACAGATGCACCTCATAACCCACCGCGTACTGATAAACGTTGTACAGCAGATTGCTCGGGCCGAGGCCGACAGCACTGATGTCGGTCAGGTAATCGACGACCATTTGCAGGATCTGGCTGTTGACGCTTTCCGGGCATGGGGAGGTGTAGTGGGTGATGCGTGGCATGGGCAAACTCCGGCGATAAAAAACGTTGCCGATGATCAGAGCCGTCGACGAACCGCGACATCATACCGCGCCGAATCTATCGAACCGTCACTGTTGTGGCGCCACCACCCTGAATTTGATGTTGATGTCCCTCGACACCACGCTGTCAGCCCACTCCCCTGCGCCGAGGCCGAACTCCTCACGGTTGAGCACCAGCTCGCCGTCGAAAATGCCAATAGCGTTGTCCGGTTTCAGCTCTACCGGCACCTCGACATCGCGAGTGATGCCTTTGAGCGTGAGCTGACCGGCGACCTGGTAACGATGCTCGGCCACCTGGGTGAAACGACGGGACTCGAATACCGCGAGCGGGAATTTTTCAGTATCGAACCAGGCGGGTTTCACCAGCTCGGTATTGGCGTCTTCGCTGCCGGCGTCAATGCTGCTCAGGTCGATATGCAAGGTGGTGCGGGCGTTGGCAAGGTTTTCGGTATCTAAATCCAGAGCCGCCTCGAACTTGCCAAAGGTGCCGTACATTCGCGAGCCCATCTGGTTGTAGGTGAAACTGATCTGGCTGGCGCTGGTGTTGACCCGGTTATATTCAGCGGCCTGCGCACAGGCCATGACAAAGGATGTAAACGCGGCAACCAGCAGCAATCGCGACGTCATGGAATTCTCCGGGCGGCGTGTGTCGTCGAGGGCCTTGGTTGACTTAAGCAAACAGCCGAGCGTTATGCCAGTTCACGCTCACCCAAACGGGATACAATTTTCTCGGCGCTCCCCGGTTGAACCGGCCTTTCCTTCGCCCTGCCGCGCAGGTGGTGACGCAACTTCAGCGCCGGTCGCTCGACGCAGTAATACGTCAGGCCACTGCAGAAAAATGACAACGCCAGCACCGCTCCGACAACGTAGGCGTCATACGCGACGGGCCAAAAACCCCGCAGTAGATACATCACCACAAAGTGGTTAAGAAACACGCCATAACTGATATTGCCCAGGAACTCGTCCATCCGGTGGAATTTCAGTTTGGTCAACAGGTAGACCAAGGGAATGCCCACGGCGATACCCAGAGTGACTTCGGCATTGAACGGACGACGCTCAATCCATCCGACCATGATCGCTACAAACAGCAGTCCCGCCGCAACGGCTGTGCCGGTGACAACGACCATTGCTCTGATATTGCGTTGGTATAGATAACAGCCGCACAGGAAGATGAACAACACGCCCGGCAACAGACGATATCCATAGACGTCGGTATTGATGAAGCCCAGGCAGGCCAGCAGAAAAACCCCGACCGAGACAGCAAAGGCGACACCCTGCGCCTTGCAAATCAGCAGAAATGGAATCAGCAGGTAGAAACTCATTTCCAGCCCCAGCGACCAGCCCGGTGGCAGGATCTCGGTCCCGCCGACGCCGAACATGTAATAGCCAAGCGGTAGCATGAGCAAACTGGTGGACAGGGTCTTCCATGTCAGCTCAGCCGCTTGGGGCGTACCGGGCAACAGAAAATGAATAACCAGACACGAGGCGACGAAGTAGACCAGAAATTGCGGATACAACCTCAGAGCCCTGTCGATATAGAACAGACCGATCTTCCTCGGCTCACGGTAGTTTCGCTCGATGAGCGAAGCCATGACGAATCCACTGATGATCAGGAACGAGATGACGGCGATCACACCAGGATTCAGTCCGGCGAACTTTTTGCCCATATGAGATACAGCGACCAACACCGCCAACAGCAGTCGAAAAGCTCCCACTTGAACCCTCGTCATTCCCTTATTGTTGTGGGCGCATACGCTACGATGCTTTCGTCTCGGGGGACAGAGAAATGTTTGTCCGCCGTGCCTAAATCAACCGCTCGATCTTCTGGTGTTTCCAGACCAGTTTGTAATAGAGCGTCTGCAGTATCAGCATCCCCAGATAGGCAACCGGAAAAGCCATCCACACACCCTGCAAACCGAACTGCCCATCGAGCCAGTACGCCGCCGGCAACTGCACGCCGACCACGCAGACAATCGAAATGACCACCGGCACCAGGACGGTGCCGCTGGCGCGCATGATCCCGCCGATGATGGCCTGGAAGCCGAACACCAACAGGCTCCAGAGCATGATGTGCAGCAGATGCTCGGCCATCGCCCGGGTCGAGTCCTCGGTCAGGAACAGGCCCAGCAACCAGTGCGATAGCAGATAACCCAACACAATCAGGCCACCGGTCAGGCACACGTTGATCAACAGCCCGGTGCGCAGGATCGGCCCCATGCGTTGCAAATGCCCGGCGCCGATTGCCTGGGCACCGAGAATCGATGCGGTGATCGCAATCGACAGCGCCGGAAACTGCACATAGTTGACGATCTGCGTTACTGCGCCATACGCCGCCGTCGCTTGCGAGCCGTGCTGGTTGACCAGTGCCAGGATCACCAGCTCCGATAACGACAGCACGATCATCTGTACGCCGGTGGGCAGGCCGATGCGCAGGACCTTGCCGAGAATGACCCGATCCAGTCGCAATGCGGCAAAGAACTCTCGATCCGGCGCCAGCGGATGGCCCTTGCGGATCAGCCGCCAGGCCAGCCACGCCATTGCTGAGAGATTCCCCGCCAGCCCGGCATACGCCGCGCTCTGAATGCCCAACGGTGGCAAGCCCAGCCAGCCGCGAATCAATGCCGGCGTCAGCGCCAGCCCCACGGTGGTGGAGACGATCAGCGCGAGTAATGGCGACAGCGTATCGCTGACACCACGCAGCAATTGGGTGAACAGCACGAATACCAGTAGCGATGGCAGAATCCACAACATGACGTGGGCATAGTCCACCGCGTCGTCGAGCACATCCGCCGGCGTGCCCAACCCCGTCAGTGCCTGTCGCGCAAACACCGTGCCCAGCACCGCCGCGACCAAACCGATCAACACACCCAGTAGCAACGTCGCTCCGGCAATCGCCTTGACCATGTGCGTTTCGCGCGCGCCCCACGCCTGACCGATCAACACGCCCGCGCCAGCTCCAAGGCCGATGACCAGGGCGATGAAAAAGAACACGACGGGAAACATGCCGGATACCGCCGCCAGCGCCTGTGTGCCGAGCATCTGGCCGATATAGATGCTGTTGACCGTCCCGGACATCGATTGCAGGAAGTTCGACAGCACCATCGGCGCGAGAAACAGCAGATAGGTTTGCCAGAGCGGCTTGGCGAAGGTGGCGCTTTGCATTGAATGGAGGTCCATCTCGACGGCGGCAGGCCTGATTGACGATAGCTTCGGTGAGTTGCGTGCAGCGTGCAATCAACATTTCCCATCGGCGTTGATTGCCTGTTTTGCATTTGTGTAAATGCCAGGCATCGCTTTGTGTCAGTGTGCGGCTGTGGTAAATCAGCGATTCTCTCGACACTGACTATTGAGGCTCGGTTCATGCGTAACGTTGCAAATTTTCTGCTTGGCTCCCTCCTCGCTCTGTCGGCCGCCTACGCTCAGGCGGGCGCACCCGCAGCGGCGCCTGCTTCATTGAAACCGCTACTGGCCACTTTGAATGAACGCCTGAGCATCGGCGATCTGGTTGCGTTGACCAAGTGGGACAGCGGCAAGCCGATCCAGGACAGCCCGAGAGAGGCGCAGGTCATCGCCAATGCCCGAACTCTGGCCGCCGAACATCAACTCGACGCAGACGATGTCGCGCAACTGATCGCCGCACAGATGGAAGCGAACAAACTGGTGCAATACGGTCTGCTCGCGCAATGGCAAGCGGCAGGTGCTGCACCGGACACACCGCGTCCGGATCTGGGCAAACAGATCCGCCCGCGCCTGGATGAACTGCAAAAGCGCTTGTTGCAGCAGTACGCCGCCTTCGCGCCCTATCGCCAGGATCCGAATTGCCCGGCATGGCTGGCCAATGTCCGCAACGGTCTGGCCGCCGATGCGCTGCATGACATGGCGCTGATTCGTGCCAGCGGCGAGTTGTGCATTCGGGCAAAAGCCCTCTGAATCGCCGCTCATGGCAAACATCATCGGCGTCGATGTTCACCATCACGTCAATGAAGTTCTCATAAAAACTGCGCGGCGTAACATCGGCTCCAGACAAACAAACAACTTTCTGGAGCACACGATCATGAAACGCCAAACCCTTCTCGGCATCGCTTTCTCGGTTTTCGCAGTTAACGCTTTTGCAGTAACGCCTGCTCACACCCTGGTCGCTGAAGGCGGCTCGGACAAGCTGATCGAAAGCCGTCTGGCTGAAGGTGGTTCAGATCGTCTGCTCGAACGCCGTGTTGCTGAAGGCGGTTCGGATCGTCTCATCGAACGCCGTGTTGCCGAGGGTGGCTCCGATCGCTTGATCGATCGCCGCGTTGCTGAAGGAGGCTCTGATCGTCTGCTCGAACGCCGTATTGCCGAAGGTGGTTCCGATCGTCTGATCGAACGCCGCGTTGCTGAAGGTGGCTCTGATCGCTTGATCGAACGCCGCGTTGCTGAAGGTGGCTCTGATCGCTTGATCGAACGCCGCGTTGCTGAAGGTGGTTCCGATCGTCTGATCGAACGCCGCGTTGCCGAGGGTGGCTCTGATCGTCTGATCGAACGCCGCGTTGCCGAAGGTGGTTCGGATCGTCTGCTCGAACGCCGTGTTGCCGAAGGTGGTTCTGATCGTCTGATCGAACGCCGTGTCGCCTGAATCATCTGCATGACCGCAACACCCATGAAAAAGCCCGGCCTGATCAGCCGGGCTTTTTTGCATTCAACCGTCGCTTATTGCGCGGTTTTCAGCTTGACCACATCACCGGAGATGGTGGTGGTGTAACCGGTCAGGACCCAGGCCCAGAACCAGTTTTCCTGAACCTGCGTGTTGATCATTGCATCGCCGCCCTTGGCTTGGATGGCCGCGTTTTGCGCGCGCACAAATCGGCTGTTCTGGCGGATCGGGATGATGCCAAACAGCAGCAGGCCGGTGGCCGATGCTTCGCTGTGGCCAACCACGGTGTATTGGTTGCTGTCGTAATGGGCGGTTTTCATCGGGGCGCCGGTGCAACCTGCCAGAACCACACCGAACAGTGTGGCGGCGACTACTTTGCTGAGGTATTTCACGGTAAAACTCCATGGGAAAAAGCCCGGGATCCGTCTCTCGGGCGGCGCGCATTCTAACCAAAATGATGGCTCATTGGCATCAATCTTCTTTGTATTTACATGAACCCGTTCGCTGGCCGCCCATCGGCGATGTCGCATACCATGGCGCCACTTCAATAAAGACAGACACCCGCCTCCATGTTCAAAGCCAGTCTGCGTAGCCATCTCACCCTGTGGTTCGGCGGTTTGTCCCTGCTGACGTTATTGAGCGTCGGCTTTTATGTCGGTCACATCGCCACCGAACAAATGAAGCAGGCCAGCGGCAACGCCTTGCTGAACACCGCGCGTGCAGCGGCGACGCTGTTGGGCGAACAGCTGCGCGAACGGCAACTGGAGGTCTACCTGCTCAGTCGCGCACCGCATCTGGAGCGCGGAGATCTGGACAACCCAGCCATCCTCAAGTCGATGCAGTTGCGCACCCAGGCGCGCGCCGAATATGCGTGGATGGGCGTCACCGACGCCGAGGGCAACGTCCGCCAGGCCGTCAATGATCTGCTGGTCGGTCAATCAGTGCAGAAACGCCCGTGGTTCCAGATCGGCCTGCGCCGGCAATACACCGGCGATCCCCATGAAGCAGTGTTGCTGGCCAAGTTGTTGCCGGGCCTGCCCAATGGCGAGCCGCTGCGCTTCATCGATTTCGCCGCGCCGATCCACAATGCCGAAGGACAGGTGATTGGCGTGCTGGGCGCACATGCACACTGGAGTTGGGTAACGCGCATCGTCGAGTCGGCAGCGTTTTCCCACAAGAACTCGGCGCCGGATATCCAGGCGCTGATTGTCGATCACGACGGCAAGGTGCTCTACCCCGAAGCGCTGATGGGCCAACAGCTGGCGACCAACGATCCGGTATTGTCGGGCTGGACGGCGGCCAACGGTTACCTGACCAGCATGGTCACTGTGCCGACGCCATCGGGCACGGCGCTGTCGTGGTCGATCGCCATTCGCCAGCCACTGGAGACTGCGCTGCAACCGGCGCGGACGCTGCAATACGAATTGCTGATACTCGGCGTTTTCGCCGCCATCGTTTTCGGTCTGGTGGCTTATTACCTGGCGCTGTACCTGAGCCGCCCGATCGAACAACTCGCGCACTCGGCCAAACAGGTGCAAAACAACCAGTCCGGCGCGCAGTTCCAGCTGCAGCATCCGGTGCTGGAAATCGCCCAGCTCGGCCAGTCCATCGACGCAATGACGCAGTCGCTACTAGGCAAGGAGCGCGAACTGCAAGAAGCCAACGCCTCGCTGGAAGCCACCGTGGCGCAACGCACCGCCGCACTCACCGAGGCCAACGCCGAACTGCTGAGCCTGGCCACACACGACGGCTTGACCGGCGTTTACAACCGTCGCCGTTTTGACGAAAAAATCACTGAGTATTCGCTGCTGTCCCGACGCACCGGACGCCCGTTCGCCCTGCTGCTGATCGATGCCGACCACTTCAAACGCATCAATGACAGCCACGGCCACGCGGTCGGTGATGAGGTCCTGCAACAACTGGCGACCTTGATCCAGAACAGCGTGCGCAGCACCGATTTCGTCGCCCGCTACGGCGGCGAAGAGTTCGCCGTACTGCTGCCGGAAGTCGCGCAACCCGACACCCCGGAAGTCGTTGCCGAAAAAATTCGCATGGCAGTCGCCGAAGCGCAGTTTCCCGGCGTCGGCAACGTCACGGTGAGTATTGGCCTTGGCCTGGCAGATCCGGCAGACAACAACCACACGGCCCTGATCAAACGCGCCGATCAGCAGCTGTATCAGGCGAAAGCTGCGGGGCGCAATCAGGTGGCGTTCCATGCTCACTGACACCGCGTATATCAACCTGAGACAGGTCGGCCCGCCGGCCTCGCTGGCCAGCCAGCTCCTCCAGGGATGGGGGAAAACCGCAAATATGGGTCGGCAGGAGAACCGCTTTCGCGAGCAGGCTCGCTCCCACAGAAAAGCAAAGCAGCGCAGCTGCCCGCGGCGAAGCCGCCCCACTCAACAATGAGCGTTAGCTCGAGTGCTTTTGATCTTGCTTTTGATCCACCGGCGACGTCGGAAGGCTGAGCGGAGGGATTGATCCGGGGGTGGGAGCGCAGCGACCGTCTGGCGCAGCCAGACACAGCGAGTGTAGGTGCAGCGAAGCAAACCGGAGCCGCTGCGCCCGGATCGATCCCGCAGCGAAGGGACCCGAGCCTGCGAGGGCCGAACGCAGGAGCAAGCCTTTTGGGTTACCTTTTTGCTGGGCCGGCACTCCGGCGTTTGAAAAAGGTGACCCGCCGTAAGGGCGGAACCCTAAGCAGCCGTTACCGCAGCAATGGATATGTACTCAATCAGCCAGGAAACCATCGCCCGACTAGGGCTCAGCACTGAACTTCTGCAGATAAGCCAACAAATTATTCAACTTCTCCTCATCACTCAGCCCCCAGAAAATCATCCGCGTCCCCGGCACCACCCCTTTCGGATCCTTCAGATAAGCCTTCAACGTCGCCCGATCCCAAGTAATCCCCGAGTTCTTCATCGCAGCGGAATAAACATAATTGGCCGAAGCCCCCGCAGCCCGGCCAACGATGCCGTTCAACTGCGGACCAAACCCCGAACGAGCCGACTCGCCAACCTGATGGCAACCGCCGCACAGACGCGGAAAGATTTTCGCCCCGGCTTCAGGATCGCCCTCAGCCTGAGCGCTGGTGCTGAAGATCAAGGCGAGAAGCAGTGCTGTGGTGAATTTCATTAAACAGTCCAAACCTGGCTTTGCATGGCGTGAACGCAGTTTACAGATAAGCGCCGACAATCGTTCCGACAGTGATCAACGCCTGACACAACACCTTCATGTCCACCGAACCCAACGCCAGACGAATCGCATGGGGCGTATTGGCCGACAGCGAAAACGGCTCGGCGGTGGTGACCGAAATCTGCTGCTGCATCAACTCGACCACGATCTGATCGGCACGCACATCTTCGGGCAACGGCAACCACAGAAAATACGAGGCCGGATGAGCAATGTAGCGCAGCCCCTTCAGCACCTCGGCGGCCAAGGCCTGTCGCGCCATCGCATCACTACGCTTCTGCTCCTCAAGCACGGTGACGGTGCCGTCGTCGAGCCAACCGCACGCAATGGCGGTCATCACCCCGGGCGTGTTCCACGTTGTCGCGCGAATGATTCGTTCCAGTGCGGGCACTTGAGGCAGCGGCGCCGCGATGAAGCCGACCCGCAATCCGGTGGCGATGTTTTTCGACAGGCCCGATACGTAAAACGTCCGTTCCGGTGCCAGATCGATCAAGGTTCGCGGCGGATTTTCCACCAGAAACGCGTAGGCCGCATCTTCGATAAGTGTCAGATCATAGCGCCGGGCAATCGCCACCAATTGCTCGCGCTGTTCCAGTGGCATGACCCAGCCCAGCGGATTGTGCAGCGTCGGCATGCTGTACACGGCGCGCACCGCACGCTGGCGGCAGAGCCTGTCCAGTGCCGGCAAATCCGGGCCGTGCTCCGTCATCGGGATCGCCAGCACTTCCAGATGCAACGCGTCGGCCAGCACCTTGAACCCGGAATACGTCAGCGCATCGGCGGCGATCACATCACCGGGTTTGAGCAGGGCCATCAGCGTCACCGCCAAACCTTGCTGAGCGCCATTGACGATCAGCACTTCGGTCGGCTCCAACGGTCACGCCGCGTGTCGACAAGATGTCGCGCCACCGAGGCGCGTTCGTGGGCACGTCCGGCGTGGGGTTGATAACGCAGCAACGCTTCGAGATCGCCGGACAACGCCAGTTGCCGCAACGCCGTGCGCAACAGCTCAGCCTGACCGGGCAACGACGGATAGTTGAAATTCAGGTCGATCATGCCGACCGCTACGTCTTTCTGATCGATGCCCTGCCCCGGCGCCAGCGACGTTTCCCGCACAAAAGTGCCGCGCCCGGCTTCGCCACTGACCAGGCCCATCGCCTCAAGCTCGGCATAAACCCGTGAAGCGGTAACCAGCGCCAGTCCTTCCTGCGCCGCCAGTTGCCGATGCGTAGGCAATCGCGTGCCCGGCGGCAGTCGTCCGCCACGAATATCCGCCGCGTAACGGTCAACCAAGGTCTTGTAACGGGATCGGGGCATGCCGGCTGTATCCATGACAATTTTTTGATTGTGCTGATTCTCAGCCCTAGGATCGCCGCAATACAACCCACTATTTGAGCGCGACCGACATGCACACAACATCGACTGCGGCCAACCCGGCGCTGGAAAAAACCAGCGGCTGGATCAACGGTTTTATCGGCGTGCTGATTTTCAGCGGTTCACTGCCGGCCACACGCTTGGCGGTGCTGGAATTCGATCCGGTGTTTCTGACCGTGGTGCGAGCAGCGATTGCCGGCGCACTGGCGGTCGGACTTCTGCTGTTGTTCAAGCAACCGCGACCGTCGCGCCATCAGTGGCTGTCGCTGGTGATTGTGGCGCTGGGCGTGGTGTTGGGTTTTCCGCTGCTGACCGCGTTGGCATTGCAGCACGTAACGTCAGCGCATTCGATCGTGTTTGTAGGATTGCTGCCGCTGGCCACGGCAATGTTTGGTGTCTTGCGTGGCGGTGAGCGGCCACGGCCGGTGTTCTGGATCTTTTCGGTGCTGGGCAGCGCATTGGTGGTGGGCTTCGCTCTGTCGCAAGGCCTAAGCGCCTCGCCCATCGGGGATCTGCTGATGCTCGCGGCGATTCTCGCCTGCGGCCTCGGTTACGCCGAAGGCGCGAAACTGTCACGCAGCCTCGGCGGCTGGCAGGTGATCTGCTGGGCGCTGGTAATGTCGTTACCGCTGATGGCAGTGCTGAGCCTGTGGCTGGCGCCCGCCTCGTTCGGCAACATCAGCTTGCCTGCGTGGATGTGCCTGGGCTACGTGTCGCTGTTCAGCATGCTGATCGGCTTTGTGTTCTGGTATCGCGGCCTGGCCCAGGGCGGGATTGCGGCGGTCGGGCAGTTGCAGTTGCTGCAGCCGTTTTTCGGTCTGGCGCTGGCGGCGACGTTGCTGCATGAGCAGGTCAGCGTCGGCATGCTCGGCGTAACGCTTGGGGTGATTCTTTGCGTGGCCGGAGCGAAGAAATTCGCCAGGTAATGTTCAGTGTCCGGCTTTCCATTGCCGAGGACTCAGCCCGGTCTTGCGCCGAAACGCCCGGGCCAGCGCCGACGGACTTTCGTAACCGACCTCTTCGGCAATCAGCGCAATCGGCCGGCCTTCGCGCAGGCGTTTCTGCGCAAGACTGACGCGCCAGCTCAGCAGATAATCGGCCGGCGTCTGCCCGACCACGCGGCGAAACTGCTCGGCGAAACCGGCGCGGGACTGGTTCGCCGCCGCCGCGAGATCGGCCACACTCCAAGGCTTGTGCGGCTGCTCATGGATCAGGTTCAAAGCGCGAGACAAGCGCGGGTCAGCCAGCCCGGCCATCATGCCCGGTTGCTGATCTCGACTGCCGATGAGATGGCGCAGCAACAGAATCACCAGCAATTCGAACAGGCGATCCATCACCGCCACGCGCCCGCAATGCCCTTCAAAGGCTTCATTGAACAGCCAGTCAAGGGTGCTGCGCAGTTCCGGGATGTCGGTGAGTTTCAATACCAGATAGTCGGGTAGCGCGGCGGCCAGGGCATTGCCCGAGCCGCCGTCGAAGGTCAGCGATGCACAGACAATCTGACTGGCCATGGCTTCGTCGGCAAACATTCGATGGGTAAACGGCCGGGGAAAGAAAATCAGTGACGGTTCGTCCAGACGGATCTCCCGCTCGTTGCCCGGTTTGAGCAGCAACGCCCCGGCTTGCAGAACATGCACGTGCCCGACCGGCTCGCCTTCGTGAACGCTCACGCCGCAAAACGCGCCGCTATGGAAGGTGCCGGCGTTCACGCCGAAATGACTGAGTAATGTGGAAAGGCGATCCATGGCTGACTCCCGAAGGCATATCTGGACGATCTGCCGCATATCCTCGACGATTTGCCGCCAAAGCGCCATTGGCAGCCCCTAAGATCTCTCCATCGCCGCTGCACTTCGCTGCGGAATTTCGGAGAATCACCATGAGCCGCATCCCCGCTATCAGCCTCGACACCGCCACCGATGCCACCCGTCCTGCACTGGAAGGCGTGAAGAAAAAAATCGGCTTCCTGCCCAACGTCTTCACTACCCTCGCCCAAGCGCCAGTTGCATTCGACACTTACCTGCAAGCTTCGGCGATCCTCGGCAAGACCTCGCTCAGCGCCCAGGAAAAAGAAGCCGTCTACCTCGCCACTTCGCAAGTAAACGGCTGCGACTACTGCCTGTCCGCACACACAATGTTCGCCGGCAAGGCCGGGCTCTCGCCACAGGACATCGTCGCGGCCCGTCACGGCGAACTGAATGCCTACGCCGCCCTCGCCCGCCAACTGACCGAAACCCGTGGCCACTTGAGCGATGAACAATTGGCCGCTGCCCGCGCTGCCGGTATCGATGACCGCAAGATCATCGAAGTGATTGCCCTAGTGGCCGTGCAGACATTGACCAACTACCTGAACAACACGGCGTTGACCGACATTGATTTCCCGACCGTCGAGGCCTGAGCAGTCGCTCACGAACTGAAGAAAAATCCGCTGGCGAAAAGATGCTCTTTTCGCCAGCGCTGTTTTTTGCTGCCATGATGTAGGTCAGAATAATTCGCAGCGCAAACAGTGTCTGGTGCGCTGAAACCAAACACCCTGCGCGCAGGTCTTTGTTCTCAGACAAATGCCCGGAAAGATACGAACCCCATGACAGACTGGTTGCAAGACAACGGCGAGATGGCCGGGCAGATCCGCCGTCACGACTGGGCGAATTCGCCCCTCGGCCCGTTGGAACACTGGCCCGATGTACTCAAGACCACTGTCTCGCTCAGTCTCGCGTCGCATTTCCCTCAGGCGATCGTCTGGGGTCCGCAACTGATCACCCTTTATAACGACGCCTTCGTGCCGATTCTCGGCGACAAGCCGCATGCGCTGGGACGTCCTTTCAGCGACATCTGGAAAGAAGCCTGGCATGAGATCAGCCCGATAGCCGAGGCGGCCTATGCCGGCCAAGCCACCTACATCGAAAACTTTGCCCTGAAGATCGAACGCGGCAACGGTCCGGAGCAGGCGTTCTTCACTTTCTGCTACAGCCCGATTCGTGACTCGCTGGGCAATGTCGTCGGCATGCTCGACACGGTCACCGAGACCACCCAGACCGTTTATCTCAACCAACGCCTGGCCGTCCTCGATGCCATCGGCGAAGCGGTGACCAATGCCACCGATGCGCAAGCAATCCTGGCGGCGAGCACCCGGCTGATGGTCGAGCAGTTGCAATTGTCCAACTGCGCGTACGCCGACATGGATGCCGACGAGGACGGCTTCACCATTCGCGGCGACTATGCGGCACCGGGTTCGCCAAGCATCGTCGGCCACTACCGCCTGCGCGATTTCGGTGAGAAGGCAGTGCGTCTGCTGCGCGCCGGGGAACCGCTGGTCATCCATGACAACCGCAGCGAGCTACCACCGGAAGAGTCGGCGACCTTTCAGGCCATCGGTATTACCGCGACCATTTGTGTACCACTGATCAAGCAGGGCCGTCTGACCGCATTGATGGCCGTCCACGACAAAGTGCCGCGGGTCTGGTCGCAATTTGAGCAGGCATTGATGAGCGAAGTGACCGAACGGTGCTGGGCGCACATCGAGCGGGTGCGCGCCGATGCCAATGTGCGCGAAGGCCTGCTGGCGCTGGCTGAGCTCAACGCCACGCTGGAGCAACGGGTCGAAGAGCGCAGCTTGCGCCTGGCCCAGGCCGAGTCGGCGTTGCGCCAGTCGCAGAAGCTCGAAGCCATCGGCCAATTGACCGGCGGCGTCGCCCACGACTTCAACAATCTGCTGACGATCATTCGTTCGTCGGTGGATTTTCTGCGCCAGCCCAACCTGCCGGAAGAACGCCGTCAGCGCTACATGCGCGCGGTGTCCGACACCGTCGAGCGCGCCTCCAAGCTGACCAGCCAGTTGCTCGCCTTCGCCCGCCGCCAGCCGCTCAATCCGCAGGTAGTCGACGCCGGCGAACGTTTGGCAAACATCGGCGAGATGCTCGAATCGGTCACCGGCGCGCAGATTCACGTGTGCGTCGAACGCCCGGATCACCCCTGCTACATCCGTGTCGACCTCAGTCAGTTCGAAACCGCGTTGATCAACATTGCGCTTAACGCCCGCGACGCCATGAATGGTCAAGGTGAGCTGAAATTGCGCCTGGAGTGCCACAAAGCGCTGCCGCCGATTCGCGGTCACGCCGGGTCCAGCAGCCATTTCGTGTCGATTGCCCTGGCCGACACCGGTGCCGGCATCGACGCACACACCCTTGAACACATCTTCGAACCGTTCTTTACCACCAAGGCTGTCGGCAAAGGCACGGGGCTGGGGCTGTCGCAGGTGTTCGGCTTCGCCAAGCAATCGGGCGGCAACGTCGACGTCTCCAGCGTCCTTGGACAAGGCACCGAGTTCACCTTGTATTTGCCGCAAGTGCCGGCGGACGAGGCTGAACAGGACAACATTGAGGACGATGGCGAGGTGCAGCCGGCCTGCGAAAAACGCCGGGTACTGGTGGTCGAGGACAATCTCGATGTTGGTCGTTTTGCCAACCAGATCCTCCAGGATCTGGGCTATGAAACCGCATGGGCAACCAACGCTGAAGAAGCCCTGCAGTTGGCGGGCGGCGATGCCAGCGCGTTCGATGCGGTGTTTTCCGACGTGGTCATGCCGGGCATCACCGGCGTCGCGTTGGCCAGGGAGCTGCGCCAGCGCCGCCCCGATCTACCGGTGATTCTGACCTCCGGCTACAGCGAAGAACTGGCCCGCAGCGGGTACGAAGGTTTCGAGTTTCTCGCCAAGCCCTATTCCGCCGAACAGGTCTCGCGGATTCTCGGCAAGACCTGGCTCAAGGACGCAAAACCAGCGGCGTCAGTCGTGATCGACGCCGGCGCGCTTGAGTAATTTCTTGCAGCGTTCCGACAGGTGAAACACCTGTAAATGCTTGCCAGCCTTGGCGTAGCGTTCACGCAGGGTTTTCAACGCGGCAATCGCCGAGTAATCGACAAAGCTCAGGTGCCGGCAGTCGAGAGTGACTTTCGCCGGATCGTTGGCCGGATCGAACTGATTGAGAAACGGCGTGGTCGAGGCAAAGAACAGCGTCCCGTGCAGGCGATAGAGCTTGCTGCCGTCGGCCTCCAGGTGTTCATCGGCGTACAGTTCGCGCGCCTGCTGCCAGGCGAAGTTGAGCGCGGCGATGATGATCCCGCACAGCACGGCCGTGGCCAGATCGGTGAACACGGTGATGGTGGTCACGGCGATGATCACCAGCACATCGTGCAGCGGCACCTTGTTGATCACCCGCAACGACGCCCAGGCGAACGTCTGCTGCGATACCACAAACATCACCCCCACCAGTGCGGCCAGCGGAATACGCTCGATCAGCGGCGACAGAAACAGAATGAACAACAGAATCAGCACACCGGCAACAACACCGGACAAGCGCCCGCGCCCGCCGGAGCTGAGGTTGATCACGGTCTGGCCGATCATCGCGCAACCGCCCATGCCGCCGAACGCACCGGACACCATGTTGGCCGCGCCGAGCGCCACGCACTCACGATCCGGATAGCCACGGGTCTCGGTGATTTCGTCGGTCAGGTTCAGTGTCAGCAAGGTTTCCAGCAGGCCGACCATCGCCATCAGGACCGCGTACGGAGCGATGATGCGCAGCGTTTCCAGGCTCCACGGAATGTCCGGCATGGCGAAAGTCGGCAGACCGCCGGCAATGTGCGCCATGTCGCCGAGGGTGCGGGTCGGCAGGCCGAAGAGGTAAACCAGCAGGCCGACACCAAGGATCGCCACCAGCGCCGGCGGTACCGCTTTGGTCAGGCGCGGCAGGATGTAAACGATGGCCATGGTCAGTAGCACCAGCCCGGTCATCAGATACAGCGGCGTACCGCTGAGCCAGTGCTCGCCGCTTTTGAAGTGCTCCAGTTGCGCCAGGGCAATGATGATCGCCAGGCCGTTGACGAAACCGAGCATCACCGGATGCGGCACCATGCGCACCAGTTTGCCCAAGCGCAACAGCCCGAACGCCATCATGATCAGACCGCCGAGCAGCACCGTTGCCAGCAGATATTGCACGCCGTGTTGCACCACCAGCGCGACGATCACCACCGCCATCGAGCCCGCCGCGCCGGAAACCATGCCCGGCCGGCCGCCAAACAGCGCCGTCAGCGTACAAATGATGAAAGCGCCATACAGGCCCATCAGCGGATTGAGATGCGCGACCAGGGCGAAAGCAATGCATTCGGGCAACAGGGCGAACGAGGTGGTGAGTCCGGCGAGGACATCGGCGCGCAGACGAATCGGTTTCATGGCTTACCTGACTGAGCGGCCGCTGGGCACGGCTGCTGTTTTCGCGAAAAAAGAGGGAGGCGAATGTTACGGAATTGTTCGGCCTCGGGCCAGTGAAACGCTGACATGGAGTGGCGCGGGCCTTATCCTTGCAGGCTTGTCCATCGAATCGAGTCGCAGCATGTCAGCGTTTTTGTCCGCCCGGGATGTGTGTCAGCGTCTGCGCGAAGCTGCGCTGGGCGTGCTTGCGTTCGAAGTCTGCGAGGTAATGTCCCAGTCCGGGCTGATTGCCGTTTACATCGAGGGCTGGCATCTGCTGTTGGACTTCGCCGAGGGACACTTGCATCACTGTGAATACGCGCGCAACTGCGCCGGGGACGAAGCGACGCTGGACACTTGGCAGCGTTATGGCACGGACCCGGTGAGTCTGCTCAGCACATGGGAACTGGCGCAGATCGAGCGGTTGCTGCGTGATGCGAATCGCGTCCAAACCTAGTGCATCGTTTCCGACTGCGGTGCTCTCTGATGTTGAGACCGACCAAATGCCTGTGGGAGCGAGCCTGCTCGCGAAGGCGGTATATCAGTCGGTTTGATGTTGGCTGTCATAGCGCTTTCGCGAGCAGGCTCGCTCCCACAGGGGGTTTGTGTGAGTTCAGAAGGTGATTTGGGCTGCCGGTTTGACGTCGATCCGTGCCACGGAACTGGTCAGGGCGGCGAAGTCCTTGTTGTGTTGGGCAATGATGTCTTCGGCGCTCATGTTGCCGTTATCGACCGTCGAATGTGCATCTTGCGCGACTACGACGTCGTAGCCCAGCTTATGCGCGCTGCGCACCGTGGCGTTGACGCAGTAATCGGTTTGCAGGCCGCAGATGATCAGGCGTTCGAAGTCCTCGCTGGGCAGCAGCTTGCCGAGATCGGTCTGGTAGAAAGAATCCCCGGTAGTCTTGCCTACACGCAGGTCTTTCGTCGAAGTCAGCAAACCTTCGGCCAGTTGCCAACCGTCCGCGCCATGCACGAACGGACCGTCCTTTTCTTCGTGCTGAATCAACACCACCGGAACGCCAGCCGTGCGGGCGCGTTGGCTGAGATCATTGATCGTGGCGATCACGCGGTCGATTTCAAAACACTGATATTCACCAGCACACAGCGCCTGCTGGACGTCGATGATCAGTAATGCGGTGGTCATGTCGAGCCTTCCTTGATCAGTCCTTGAGATGGGGCGGACCTGAGCCCGCCCCTTTTTACTCCGCTCAGTAACCCAGTGACAAGCCGGTATTACGCCGTGGATCATTGGCGCCGTAGAAGCGATTCTTGCCAACCGGTTTGCCGTCCAGTGACGGCGCGCCGACCAGAATCGCGGCGATGTGGTTGGGATCCTGCGGGCCGGCAAACTTGTGGCCCCAGCTCTCGAGGAGCTTTTTCGTATCCGGGCTGGCGGCGAAGTCTTCGAGGTTGGTTTCCTCCGGCATCCACTGCTGATGGAAGCGCGGCGCGTCGACCGCTTCCTGCAGCCCCATGCCGTAATCGATCACATTGAGCATGGTCAGCAAGGTCGCGGTGATGATCCGGCTACCGCCCGGCGTGCCGACCACCATCACCACTTTGCCATCCTTGGTGACGATGGTCGGACTCATTGACGACAGCGGCGCCTTGCCCGGCGCGATGGCATTGGCTTCCCCCTGAACCAGACCGTACATGTTCGGCACGCCGACCTTGGAGGTGAAGTCGTCCATTTCGTCGTTGAGGATCACCCCGGTCTTGCTCGCCATCACGCCAGCGCCGAACCAGTCATTAAGGGTGTAGGTGACCGAAACGGCATTGCCCCACTTGTCGACGATCGAATAGTGCGTGGTGTTGCTGCCTTCATGCGGCGCTACACCGGGTTTGAGCTCAGCCGACACGCCGGCCTTTTGCGGCTGGATGGCGTTGCGCAGTTTGGTCGCATAGTTCTTGTCCAGCAGGTGCTCGATCGGATTCTTCACGAAATCCGGATCGCCGAGGTAGCTGTTGCGATCAACGTACGCGTGGCGCATCGCTTCGATCTGGTAGTGCATGCCCTGAGCGGAATGGAAGCCCAGGTCCTTCATCGGATAGCCTTCGAGGATATTCATGATCTGGCAGATCACCACCCCGCCGGAGCTGGGCGGTGGCGCCGAGACTACGTGATAGCCGCGATAATCGCATTCCACCGGGGCCAGTTCGCGAGTCTTGTATTTGTCCAGGTCGGCCTGGCTGATGATGCCTTTGTTGGCTTGGCTGGACGTGACAATGGCATCGGCGACCCAACCTTTGTAGAAGCCGTCGGCGCCCTTCTCGGAAATCGTCCGCAGGGTTTTCGCCAGATCCTTCTGCACCAGTTTCTGCCCGACCTGCATCGGCTCGCCGTTGCTGAGGAAGATCGAGCCGGAATCGCGCATGTCCTTCTTGAACACATCCGTCGCGTATTCGAGCAGCTCGACATCGCCCTGCTGCAGCTCGAAACCGTCTTCGGCCAGTTTGATCGCCGGGGCAATCATGTCCTTGCGCTGTTTGGTGCCATATTTGCTCAGCGCCAGCTCCATGCCGGACACAGTGCCCGGCACCCCGACGGCCAGATGGCCGCGCGTGCTCAGTTCCGGAATGACGTTACCGTCCTTGTCCAGATACATGTTGGCGGTCGCTGCCAGCGGGGCTTTCTCGCGGAAGTCGAGAAAGGTCTTGCGCCCGTCCGCCAGTTGAATAGTCATGAACCCGCCGCCGCCAAGGTTGCCCGCAGCCGGATAGACCACCGCCAGCGCATAGCCCACGGCCACTGCCGCATCCACGGCATTGCCGCCGTTTTTCAACACATCGACGCCGACATGGGTCGCCAGATGTTGCGCGGTGACCACCATGCCGTTTTCCGCCGCAACCGGCGCCACTGATGCCGCGTGAGCCATGAGACAGCTGAGCGCCAGGGAGGTCGCAATGAGCGATCTGGCCAAAGGTTCGTACTTCATGAGTCGATCTCTTTTTGTTTTTGGGGACTGCGCAAAACGCAGGGCAGCGCTTCAGGAGCAACAAGCAGTATGGCCGGCTTTGCGTATTGCGCCTCCCCGTTCAGCCAGTATGCTGAGCCATCGCAGCCGTTGGCAGCTCCTGCCCGAATCAAGCGAAGAGGTTATTCATCGCTGCGTATTGCAACAGCATGATGGTCTTGGCGTCACAGATCTCGCCGCGTTGAAATGCTGCCAGTGCCTTATCGAAGCCCCATTCGAGCACTTCCAGTTCTTCGGTTTCCTCTTCCAGCCCACCACCGTCGCTGACTTTGGACGCGGCGTCGTATTCGGCGATAAAAAAGTGCAGCTTCTCCGTCACCGAGCCGGGGCTCATATACGCCTCGAATACTTTCTTCACGTCATGCACGCGATAACCGGTTTCCTCCTCGGCTTCGTCACGAATGCGTTGCTCCGGCGCGGCACCTTCCAGCAACCCCGCCGCCACCTCGATCAACAATCCATCGTGGCCGTTGACGAACACCGGCAAACGAAACTGGCGGGTCAGCACCACCGTGCGCTTTTCGCGGTTGAACAGCAGAATCGCCGCGCCGTTGCCCCGGTCGTAGACCTCGCGGGTCTGGCGCTGCCATTCGCCGTTGTTGCGGTGGTAATCGAAAGTGATTTTCTTCAACAGATACCAGTCGTGGGACAACACCTGAGTGTCGACGATGTTGACCCGTTCGGCTGTGTTGGACATCGCGTCTGATCCTGTTTTCATGGGGGACTGCCATGGTCGGACAATTGCGCCGACAAAAAAAGCCCGGCAGCGCTACCGGGCTCGTTCAGCCTGGGTTGTTACTGGAAGTCGACGTCGAAGGCCTGGTAGAAGGCGTTGCCGGTGTTGGCGACGATCCACATCAGCACAATGACGTGATGACCCTTCTTGTTCGTCGGCAGTTGCACTTGGTGATCAACCTTGGCCTTCAATTCGCCGGCATGGCTGTAATACGGCACTTGCGGGTAGAAGTCTTCGAAGAACGGCTGGGTTTCGAGCTGCGCACGGCTGATGCGTTGCTGTGGATCCCAGCCGTCTTTGGTGATCAGCCAGCGATAACCACGGGTGGTGTGCGGCGCGGTGTACGCCCAGCTGACCTCGAGAATCTGCCCCGGATCGACATTAAGCAGCGGCCAGTTGAATGAACGGCCGAGCTTCTTGCTCATCTCGTCGTCGGTGTAATTGACGCAATCGCGGGCATCGGTCTTGCCGCCGCTGAGAATGTAGCCATCGGCCGGCGGCGCGACGCTGTCCGAGTCGGTCTCGAAGGGTTGCGGGAACGGCCCGGCATTCACGGCCGGAAAGTTTTTGCCGCCCTCCATTTCATTGACTTGCCAAGCGCCGAGCAAGCCGAGGTCAATGGCCACTGCGCCGCGACTTGCTGGCGAGATGACACGACCGTGTTTGAGTTGGGTTTGTGGGATTGCCTGATTCATCATGTTCACTCCGTTGATTTGAGAACTCTCCTTCCCGAGGAGAGGCCTTCAAGCTAACGGAGGTGAATTTTTTGTCCATCGGCGCTTTTGTCACAGTCCCACCGTGCAAGACGTAAAACGCCCGGAAATACTGGATGCATAACCAGTGCCCGACGACGCATCGCACTCAACGTGTAGCTGAACACCTACACGCCGAGTCGCCTTTGGTCATTCAGACAGTTGCGCCTGATACTCCTTTTCGTACTGCCCGGCGAGTTGCGTTTTCTGTTTATCGTCGAGCAGCTTGCCGGCCATTTGGAAGAACTTGTGCTCTTCTTCCTCGAGGTGATGATGAACCTTGTCGGAGAGCTTCTTGGCCGTGGCCAGCCACGCCGGACTGGACATCTCGGTCTCGTCGAGTTCTTCCATCATCTCGTCCATTTCGTGGTGCTCGGCGATGGCGTGGCGGCTCAGGTCAACGCCTTCGTCGATTTCCATCAACGGGATGTAGAAGTGCCGCTCTTCAGCGGTTTCATGCGCTTGCAGTTCTGCTTTGAGCTGCTTGTAGGCCTCGACCCGCTCAGGGCTGTCGCCGCTGGTCGCGATCAGAGCCTTGGCGTAAGTGCGCTGGCGCTCGTGGCTTTCGCGCAGGGCTTCAAAAATATTCACGGGATTTCCTCATCAATCGCGCTCAGGGAAAGACGCGATAAAAGCCTAGACCGCAACGCTGGTTTGACGGTTCCGCTTGTTCGATCGAAGGGCTTGGAGGCGTTTGCCCGGACGGGTTAGGCTGGGCGTTCAATCACACAAGGAAGTCATGCATGAATTTGCGTATCGAGTTGACGGACAATCCTACCGAGGAACAGCGTCAGGCCATTCTCCAACCGTTGATTGAATACAACGATGCGAAGACCGGCATATCGAAAACCGAACCGTTCGCCTTGATGGTAAAAGATGAGTATGGCGCGATACTGGGCGGGTTGTACGGGCGAGTGACTTTGCGCTGGATGTTCATCGATTTGCTGTCAGTACCGGAACAAAGTCGCGGACAGGGGATTGGTTCCAGGTTAATGGCACAGGCAGAAGCATTGGCCGAAGACAGGAACTGCTACGGAATCTGGCTCGACACCTTCGATTTTCAGGCGCCGGAGTTCTACAAGAAGCTGGGCTTCAGCCAGTTCGGTGAGATCGTTGACTATCCACCGGGGCACAAGCGGCATTTTTTCCAGAAGCGGCTGATCGACTGACTGTATCGCCCTTTGCGCGAGCAGGCTCGCTCTCACACTGGAAAGCATTCAACCTGTGGGAGCGAGCCTGCTCGCGACAGCGCCAGCCGCCTCGACACACAATCAGAGGCAGGTCGCCATCGCCGCCATGCGCCGCATCGCGACAAAATCACTCTGCTGTGCGTAGTAATTCAAAGTCGTACCCGAGGCTTCGGTAATCACATCGACAAACGACTCCGCTGAACGCGTGTAGACCGTCGTGCCGCCAGACTCGCGCGGCTCCAGATAGGCCGCCGCGTCGACGCCGAAAACCGCTTCATCCTGCCAGGCGAATTGCACGCACCGGGCGACGTCTTTCTCCGGCTTGTCCGAGGTCAGGACCTTGTCCGGGCTCTTGCTGCGAGCATCGTTCATCACCGAACCGGCGCACCCGGCCAACAGGGCCGCCGCCAGCACTACCATCAGCATTCGCATTGCATTTGCTCATCGAGAAAAAAGCGGACTGTAGCACTGCAACGCGGCAAATCGTTCTGCTTTACTGTTTTTATGCGCGACACGCGTGAGCAGCTGCGGCACTCTGAGATCTTCAGCCACACAAGGACATTACATGGCGCCTAGCGACCAACGACATGAACACGCCCTGAAACTGTTTCTCGATGCGCGACCCGAACTGCGCGAGACCCTCGACCATCTCAACCCGCTGCTGGCTCAGGCCAAGGGTGAAACCCAGGCGCAGTACCGCGAAGAACGCTTGCATGAAGCATTCGAGGCTGAGGCAGAAAGCCAGGGGTTGTTTGCCTGGGAGCTGACGTTGCAGCTGACCGCTGATTCACCGGAGGACTATCAGGCGCAACGCCTGGAAGTGCATCGGGAAGTGGCGGAAATGGCGGGGATGGACTGGATCGAGTATTGCGATCTTTACGGCATCACCCCGTAATCGATGTAGGAGCTGCCGAAGGCTGCGATCTTTTGATTTTGCTCTTCAAGATCAAAAGATCGCAGCCTTCGGCAGCTCCTTGTATGTTCCCCACACACCAGCATGAATGAGATCTAAGCTCGCTGGTGCGACATACGAAGATGTGTTTCTGGGGGAGACCGATCGCTCCTTAAGGCAGGACTTGCTCCTGACCTTGTATGTAGAGAGGTCCCCCCGCCTCATTGCCCACCACGAAGAGTATCGAGAAGCCGACGAGTCGGACTTCGCATTACAAGGTTGCAGTGGCATGAAGTTCGAGGTCAGGGGAACCAGGAAGCATTTTTAACTCAGTTCTCTTGGAGTTGAAAGCATGAACATGCACGTCGGTTTGGATGTGGGATCTCGCACTACAGCGATGGGCTGGCGCAATGGCGGCCGTTTTGCAGGTCAGTGCAATATCGACCAGACACCGGCGGGGCGCAAAGCTGCTGTCGGCAAGTTACTTGAGCTCAAGCCTATATCTGTGGTGATGGAAGCCACCGGAATCTACTACCTGGACTTGGCCATGGAGCTCGCTGCGGCGGGTTTGCCAGTCTCGGTTATCAATCCGAAGAGTTTTCACAACTTTGCAAAGCTGATGCTGAAAAACAGCAAAACGGACGCAATCGATGCCCAGTTATTAGCTGAGTACGGCGAACGCATGAGCCCAAGGTTGTGGACGCCGCCCACTTCAATACAGCTTGAGCTACGCGCTATCGGTCGCCACATCAATCGTTTGACGGGTCATCGCACCCGCGCCAAAAACGAGCTGCATGCACTAAAAGCCACTCAAACAACTCTTCTGATGCTGATTGAAGACGAAGAAGAAGCCATCAACGCCTTTGACAAACGAATCGAGCGTTTCCGACTAGCGGGTCGTGCATTGATCGACAACTGCCCAACGTTGAGCGCCCAGTTCGCCCACATGATCGCCGCCCCTGGCATGGGTGAGATCTCAGTATTTGCGGCGCTGGCTGAACTGACGACCTTACCGGTAACGCTCAAGTCAGCGCAGGTCAGCCGCCATGCCGGACTCGATGTCCGACTCACGCAATCAGGCACCAGCATTGATAAACCCGGCCGGATAAGTAAGGGCGGCAATGCCTATTTGCGATCAGCGATGTACATGCCTGCGCTGACCGCCATACGTTGCGACCCGAACGTTAAAGCGTTTTACGAAGCCTTGGTGGCTCGAGGAAAGAGGAAGATGCAGGCTATCGTCGCAGTCATGCGCAAATACCTGACCGGACTATGGGCCTGCATGCGGGCAGGCGAAGACTTCAGTACAGCCAAGCTTTTTAGCGATAAACACACCCAAAAAGCTTGACCGTGAACAGAGTATCTACAAAGGTATCTGCGTAAAACTCGGGTTTCGCGGCACGAGCGATAAAGCTTTATCATGGCCGCAGTTTCGCTGATCGAGTCCATCATGAAGTTCGCCATCGCGCTGTTTTCCGCCGCCCATGCGCCCTCCTCGCGCCGTGCCCTGCTGTTTGCCCAGGCCGCGCTGGCCGGCGGCCATGAGATTGTCCGGCTGTTCTTCTATCAGGACGGCGTGTTCAACGCCTCCGATGCAGTGGTGACGCCGCAGGATGAACAGGATTTGCCCAAGCAATGGCGCGCCTTCATCAACGAAAAGCAACTGGATGGGGTGGTCTGCATCGCCGCCGCTCTGCGCCGTGGTGTGTTGAACGAAGAAGAAGCCAAGCGTTACCAGCGTGAAGCGATTTCGCTCAGCGCGCCGTGGGAATTGTCCGGTCTGGGTCAATTGCACGATGCCGTGCAGGACGCTGACCGTCTCATCTGTTTCGGAGGCGCTTGAACATGGCCAAATCGCTGTTGATCATCAGCCGCCAATCGCCATGGTCCGGCCCCGGTGCGCGGGAAGCGCTGGATATCGTGCTCGCCGGTGGCGCCTTTGATCTGCCGATCGGTTTGCTGTTTCTCGATGACGGCGTGCTGCAACTGGCCGCCGGGCAGAACGCCAAGGCCTTGCAGCAGAAAGACCTCAGCGCCAATCTGCAGGCGCTGCCGATGTTTGGTGTCGAAGAGCTGTTCTATTGCGCCGAAAGCGCCAATGCTCGCGGTCTTGGCAAACTGTCGCTGGACGAGGCACAGCCGCTTGCTGCTGACCACATCACCGCCCTTATTGACCGTTACGATCAGGTGATCACCCTCTGATGTCGACTTTGCATGTGTTGTCTCATTCCCCGTTCGGCGACGATCGTCTGAGCAGTTGCCTGCGCCTGCTCGGCAGCGCCGATGCGGTATTGTTGTCCGGCGATGCGGTGTATGCGCTGCAACCGGACACTGTGCCGTTCTCAACCCTTCAAGAGCGAGCAATCAGACTGTTTGTATTGATTGAGGACGCACAGGCGCGTGCGATCGAGATTCCAGACTGGGCCGAGGCCATCGACTACCCGGCGTTTGTCGAACTGTCGATCCATCACGCCAAGGTCAACAGCTGGCTATGAATTCAATGACCGTCGGCGCCCGCGCCATCGAACTGGACAAGGATGGCTTTCTCGTTGACCTCAGCGACTGGTCGGCTGAAGTCGCCAGCGCCCTCGCCGCCGCTGAAGACATCGAGTTGACGCCCGAACACTGGGAAGTCCTTGAGCTTCTGCGTAGCTTCTACGCCGAATTCCAGCTATCGCCGGCCACGCGGCCGCTGATCAAGTACACCGCGTTGAAACTTGGCGCGGACAAAGGCAACAGCCTGCACCTGAACCGACTGTTCAAAGGCACCCCTGCCAAACTCGCCGCGAAACTGGCGGGCCTGCCCAAACCGACGAATTGCCTATGAACGACTTTCCAGCTTTGACCCTCGAAACGCCTGCCGAGCATCCGTTCGCGCAATTCGTGCGCATTCTCGGCAAGGGCAAGCGCGGCGCCCGCGACCTGACGCGCGAAGAAGCCCGCGAGGCCATGGGCATGGTGCTCGATGACCAAGTCGAGGATACGCAACTCGGCGCCTTCCTGATGTTGCTGCGGCACAAGGAAGAAAGTGCCGAGGAAATGGCCGGATTTACCGAAGCCCTGCGCGCACGCTTGCACGCGCCCGCATTGAATGTCGACCTGGACTGGCCGACCTACGCCGGCAAAAAACGCCACCTGCCGTGGTATCTGCTGGCGGCCAAGTGCCTGGCGCAAAACGGCGTACGCATCTTCATGCATGGCGGCGGCGCGCACACGGCCGGGCGCCTGTATAGCGAACAACTGCTGGGCGAACTGAACATTCCCCTGTGCCGCAATTGGCAGCAGGTCGGCGCGGCACTGGACAACGGCGGCCTGGCGTTTATGCCGCTCGTGGACTGGGCGCCGCAGTTGCAAAAGATGATCGACCTGCGCAATACCTTGGGCCTGCGGTCGCCGATCCACTCGCTGGCGCGGATTCTCAATCCGTTGGGCGCACGCTGCGGCCTGCAAAGCATTTTTCACCCGGGTTACCAGGCGGTGCATCGCGATGCCAGCGGCTTGCTCGGCGACGCGGCAATTGTGGTCAAGGGTGATGGCGGTGAAATCGAGATCAACCCCGACGCCACCAGCCACCTTTACGGCACCAGCGGCGGTCAGAGCTGGGACGAAGAATGGCCGCAGCTGTCAGCGCAGCGCCACGTCAAACCCGCTTCGCTGGAAATCGAGCACTTGAAAGCCGTGTGGCGTGGCGATGTGGTCGACAGTTACCCGCAAATGGCCTTGATTGCGACCATGGCCCTCGCCCTGCGCGGTCTCGGTCAGAATCGCGAACAGGCCTTTGCGACCGCAGAGCAATATTGGGCGGCACGCAACACATCGATCTAACCGATCATTAGCGCCCGATCTTTGCGCTTTTTGTTCGAACTCATCGGAATAGACTCGACTCCAACGAATATTGGTTTTGGGAGTCTTGATCATGGGTTTACTCGTCGACGGCCACTGGCAGGACAAGTGGTACGAAAGCAGCAAGGACGGCGCGTTCCAGCGCGAACAGGCGCAACGCCGCAACTGGGTGACCGCCGACGGTCAACCAGGCCCCAGCGGTGAAGGCGGTTTCACTGCTGAAGCCGGGCGCTATCACCTCTATGTTTCCCTCGCCTGCCCTTGGGCGCATCGCACGCTGATTCTGCGCAAACTCAAAGGGCTGGAAGGTCTGATCGACGTGTCGGTGGTCAGCTGGCTCATGCTGGAGAACGGCTGGACCTTCGACAAGGCGTTGGGTTCGACAGGCGACAAACTCGATGGCTTCGATTTCATGCATCAGCGATACACCGCCGACACGCCTGATTACACCGGGCGCGTGACGGTGCCAGTGCTGTGGGACAAGAAACTCAAGCGCATCGTCAGCAATGAATCGGCGGAAATCATCCGCATGTTCAACAGCGCCTTCGACGGGATCACTGGTAACGATCTGGACTTTTATCCGGCGCCGCTACGCAACGAGATCGATGCGCTGAACGAGCGGATCTACCCGGCGGTGAACAACGGTGTCTATCGTGCCGGGTTCGCCACCTCGCAACAGGCATACGAACAGGCGTTCGATGAAGTATTCGCCGAACTGGATCATCTGGAGCAACTGCTGGGTGCCAATCGCTACCTGAGCGGGGAATACCTGACCGAGGCCGACGTGCGCCTGTTTACCACGATGATTCGCTTTGACGCGGTGTATCACGGGCACTTCAAGTGCAACCTGCGGCGGATTGCCGATTACCCGAATCTGTCGAACTGGCTGCGCGAGATGTATCAATGGCCGGGTATTGCCGAGACGGTGGATTTCCAGCACATCAAGCATCACTACTATGGCAGCCACAAGACCATCAACCCGACCGGCGTGGTGCCGAAGGGGCCGCAGCAGGATTTCAGCGTAGCGCATGACCGGTCGCGGTTGATCGGGAAAGGGGTTTGGTTAAAGGGCTAACAGCAGAAGCAAAAGATCGCAGCCTTCGGCAGCTCCTGCATGAGAATGCGTTCCTCTGTAGGAGCTGCCGAAGGCTGCGATCTTTTGATCTGACTCAGACCTGCGCTTGAGCCCCTTCAAACCACGCCAGCTTCTCGCGCAGTTGCACCACTTCGCCGACGATCACCAGAGTCGGCGCATGCACTTCATGCTCCGCCACCATTCGCGGCAGATCCGCCAGCGTGCCGGTGAAAACCCGCTGATTGACTGTAGTGCCCTGCTGAATCAACGCCGCCGGGGTATCCGCCGCGCGACCATGCTTGATCAACTGCTCGCAGATAATCGGCAGGCCCACCAGGCCCATGTAGAACACCAGCGTCTGCGCCGGAGCCACCAGGTCAGCCCATGGCAGATCGGTGGAACCATCCTTCAAGTGGCCAGTGACAAACCGCACGGACTGCGCATGGTCACGGTGGGTCAGCGGGATCCCCGCATAAGCGGCGCAACCGCTGGCCGCCGTGATGCCTGGCACCACCTGGAATGGAATACCGTGGGCCGCCAGTTCTTCGATCTCTTCGCCACCGCGGCCGAAGATAAACGGATCGCCGCCCTTCAACCGCACCACACGCTTGCCAGCCTTGGCCAGATCGACCAGTTGCTGGTTGATCTGATCCTGCGGCACGGCGTGTTCGGAGCGCCGCTTGCCGACATACACCCGCTCGGCATCGCGACGGCACAACTCGAGAATCGCCGGCGCCACCAGGCGGTCATAGAGCACCACATCGGCTTGCTGCATCAGACGCAGTGCGCGGAAGGTCAACAGATCCGGATCACCCGGACCGGCACCGACCAGATAAACCTCGCCAGTGGTGACCATTGGCTCGCCATCGACCTTGGCCTGCAACAGGCGCTCGGCTTCAGCGCCCTGCCCGGCCAGTTGACGATCGGCGATCGGGCCCTGGAAAACGTCTTCCCAGAAGCCGCGACGCTGCTGAACATCCGGAAACAGGTTTTTCACCTGATTGCGAAAACGCGCAGCCAGCCCTGCCAATTGACCGTAGGTCGAAGGAATCCAGGTTTCGATTTTCGCGCGGATCAGACGCGCCAGTACCGGCGCATCGCCGCCGCTGGACACGGCGATGATCAACGGCGAGCGATCGACGATCGCCGGGAAGATCACGCTGCACAAGGCCGGCGCATCGACCACGTTGACCGGCACGCAACGGCGGTGGGCGTCGGTGGAGACTTGCGCGTTGAGCGTTTCGTCGTCGGTAGCGGCAATGATCAGCCCGCAACCGTCCAGATCCGTTTCGGCGTAACCGCGCAACAGGCATTCACCGCCGCTGGCAGCGACCAGTTCGGCCAGTTGCGTTTCGATTTCAGGTGCGACCACCCGCAGCAGCGCACCGGCATCGGCCAGCAGGCGGGATTTGCGCAAGGCAATTTCCCCCCCACCGACAACCAACACACGACTGCCGCGCAGGTTGTGAAACAGCGGCAG
Organism: Pseudomonas sp. LW8; assembly: GCF_041956865.1. NCBI lineage: Bacteria > Pseudomonadati > Pseudomonadota > Gammaproteobacteria > Pseudomonadales > Pseudomonadaceae > Pseudomonas > Pseudomonas sp. LW8. Next base: position 3,507,638 of record NZ_CP168138.1, read on the forward strand.
ATATTTCATTTAGCCGATGACCTCAAGGCCACCCATGTACGGCTTCAGCACGTCCGGCACGCGGATCGAACCGTCGGCCTGCTGGTAGTTTTCCAGTACCGCAACCAGAGTACGACCGACCGCCAGACCAGAGCCGTTCAAGGTGTGCACCAGCTCAGGCTTGCCGGTTTCCGGGTTACGGAAACGCGCCTGCATGCGACGCGCCTGGAAGTCACCGCAGTTGGAGCACGAGGAGATTTCGCGGTATTTGTTCTGGCTCGGAATCCACACTTCGAGGTCGTAGGTCTTGACGGCGCTGAAGCCCATGTCGCCGGTGCACAGCGCCAGGGTGCGGTAAGGCAGGCCGAGCAGTTGCAGAACCTTTTCGGCGTTGGCAGTCAGGCTTTCCAGCGCTTCCATCGATTGCGACGGCTCGACGACCTGGACCATTTCGACTTTGTCGAACTGGTGCTGGCGGATCATGCCACGCGTGTCGCGACCCGACGCGCCGGCTTCGCTGCGGAAGCATGGGGTGTGGGCGACAAACTTGATCGGCAACAACTTCGAATCGACGATTTCGCCGGCAACGATGTTGGTCAGCGACACTTCGGCGGTTGGAATCAGGTACAGATCAGCTTCGCCTTCGCGGGCAATCTTGAACAGATCTTCTTCGAACTTCGGCAGCTGGCCGGTACCTTGCAGCGCCGGAGCCTGAACCAGATAAGGCGTGTAAGCCTCTTCGTAGCCATGTTCGGTGACATGCAGGTTGATCATGAACTGCGCCAGTGCGCGATGCAGACGCGCGATCGGGCCACGCAACAAGGCGAAACGAGCGCCGGACAGCTTGGCGGCGGTTTCGAAGTCCAGCCAGCCGAACTTCTCGCCGAGGGCGACGTGGTCTTTCACTTCGAAATCGAACTGGGTCGGGGTGCCCCAACGGCGCACTTCGACGTTGTCGTCTTCGTCCTTGCCGACCGGAACCGATTCGTGCGGCAGGTTGGGGATACCGAGCAGGATCGAATCGAGTTCGGTCTGGATCGCGTCCAGCTCGACCTTGCCAGCGCTCAGCTCGCCTGCCATGCGCTCGACGTCCGCCATCAGCGGCGCGATGTCTTCGCCGCGCTGCTTGGCCTGCCCGATGGATTTGGAACGCGCGTTACGCTCAGCCTGCAGTGCTTCGGTGCGGGTCTGGACGGTCTTGCGCTGTTCTTCCAGCGCTTCGATGCGCGCAGTGTCCAGGGCAAAGCCACGGGAAGCCAGGCGGTCCGCTACGTCCTGAAGGTTGCTACGTAACAGTTTGGAATCGAGCATGTCGGTTTCTCGTTATCAAAGTTTGGTCAGGGACAGGCCGGCCCACGTCGCGAGCAGCCCGCCGAATACGCTGAGTGCCGCGTAGCCCAGGGCCAGCAACACTTGCCCGCTTTCCAGCAGGCGCACCGTATCCAGTGAAAAGGATGAAAAAGTCGTCAGCCCCCCGAGGAAGCCGACCATCAACCCGGCGCGCACCTCGATCGGCACCTCCGGGCGTATCAGAAACAGGCCGTACAACACGCCAATCAGCAGGCAGCCCACGATATTAACGGCCAGCGTCGCGGTATAGAAGTGCCGCGGCCAATTGGCGCTGACCCAATTACCGGTGGCGAAGCGCAACAAGGTGCCGGCAACACCGCCGACCGACACTGCGAGTATCAATGGAACCACTATTTTCTCCGCTGCCGAGGGCTCAGACGATCGAGTTGAGCGAGGTGATTGAGTTTTTCGCCGATCTTCAACTCCAGGCCGCGGGGTACGGGCTGATAGAACGGAATCGGCTCGAGTTCTTCCGGAAAATAGTCTTCACCGGCAGCATAAGCGTCCGGCTCGTCGTGGGCGTAACGGTATTCGTCGCCATAACCCAATTGCTTCATCAGCTTGGTCGGTGCATTGCGCAAATGCAGCGGCACTTCCAGCGAGCCGTTTTCGGCAGCCGCGCGCAGTGCAGTTTTGAAGCCCATGTACACCGCGTTGCTTTTCGGTGCACAGGCCAGATAAGTGATGGCTTGGGCGACCGCCAATTCGCCCTCGGGGCTGCCGAGACGCTCCTGCACCTCCCACGCGGCCAGGCACAGGCTCAATGCACGCGGGTCGGCGTTGCCGATGTCTTCGCTCGCCATGCGCACCACGCGTCGCGCCAGGTACAGCGGATCGCAACCGCCGTCGATCATCCGCGCAAACCAGTAAAGCGCGCCGTCGGGATTGGAACCGCGCACGGATTTGTGCAGCGCCGAGATCTGGTCGTAGAACGCTTCACCGCCCTTGTCGAACCGCCGGCGCGTATCGCCGAGCAGACTTTGCAGCAGCTCGATGCCGATTTCGCTGTTGTCTTCGGCCAGATCGGAGGCGTTTTCCAGCAGATTGAGCAGACGCCGGCCATCGCCATCGGCGGCCGACAGCAGCATCTGGAAGCCTTCATCGCTCAGGGTCAGGTTGCGCTTGCCCAGGCCGCGCTCTTCGGTCAAAGCCCGATGCACCAGTTTGCGCAGCGCCGCTTCGTCGAGGCTTTTCAGCACGTAGACGCGGGCACGCGATAACAAAGCGTTGTTCAGTTCGAACGAAGGGTTTTCGGTGGTGGCGCCGATGAAGATCAGCGTGCCGTCTTCAACGTAGGGCAGAAACGCGTCCTGCTGCGACTTGTTGAAGCGGTGCACTTCATCGACAAACAGGATCGTGCGCTTGCCGTACTGGCCGGCCTGCTGCTTGGCGATTTCAACGGCCTGGCGGATTTCCTTGACCCCGGCGAGCACCGCCGAAACCGTTTCGAAGTGCGCATCGGAGACTTCTGCGAGCAAGCGCGCCAGGGTGGTCTTGCCCACGCCCGGCGGTCCCCAGAAGATCATCGAATGCAGCGCGCCCTGCTCCAGCGCCTCACGCAAAGGCTTGCCGCGAGCGAGCACGTGTTCCTGACCGACGTACTCATCCAGATTGGCCGCACGCAGACGGGCGGCCAAGGGTTGGGCAATCGGTGCACTGCGAAACAGATCCATCACGTAGCGTTGAAACCTCTGATTTTCTGAAATCTGCTGAAGTACCTGTGGTGAGGGGATTTATCCCCGTTGGGCTGCGAAGCGGCCCCAAAAGCGACGACTGCTGCGCAGCCGGACGGGGATAAATCCCCTCGCCACAATAGCCCCTCAATAGCAGGCCCTCACCACAAAGGCCCTGACACAAAGGGCCGGTGTTTATTCCTGGATAACGTCGGCACCCTTGGGAATGTCGAATTTGAATTTGGACGCTGGCACCGCTTCGTTGGCCTTGACCCCGGTAAACAGGATATTGGTGCGCTGGCCGACGCTGTCAATCAATTGCATGTCATTGAGCAGGCCGTTGCGGAACGACAGGCGCAGATTGTCGAACAGGGTGTCCTTGGTTTTCGGCTTCAGGGTGAAGTCGATCACGCCGCCCGCCTCTTTCGCGCTGATATCGAAGCTCTGGCTGATCTTCGAGACATCGCCGGACAACAGCAAGGCCGGCGTCTGGGTCAGACGCTCATCGAGCTTCTTGATGGTTGCCTGCTCCAGATCCGGGTCCCACAGGGTGACTTTCTTGCCATCGGAGACCATGGTCTGCTCGGCCGGCGCATTGGTGTGCCAGTAGAACAGGCCCGGACGCTGCAGGGTCATGTTGCCGGTGGTTTCCTGCAACTGGGTGCCGGTGCCATCGAGGGTCAACTGCGAGAAGTTCGCCGACAGGGTTTTCGATGTTTCGAGCAATTGGGTCAGACGCGCCACGTCCTTTTCATCGGCGTGGGCCGTGAGTGTGGTCAGCGCCAGTACTGGCAACAGCATGCGGATAAGGCGCATGAGAGTCCTCTTGAATACTCGTGGGAGAGCGAGTGGCGCGTCATTGCGCCACTCGAGTCGTTGCGTTTCAGTCGCGTACCGGGCCTGGGGCCAGGACTTCACGCGAACCGTTGGTGTTCATTGAGGTAACGACGCCAGCCATTTCCATCGCCTCGATCATCCGCGCGGCACGGTTGTAGCCGATCTTCAGCTTGCGCTGCACAGCGGAAATCGACGCACGACGACTTTCGAGGACGAACTGCACCGCTTCGTCATACAGCGCGTCGGCTTCCGGATCATCACCGTCGCCACCACCGCTGCTGCCTTCAAAGCCGCTGCCCGCCTCTTCGACACCGTTGAGAATGTCGTCGTTGTACTCAGGCGCACCGCGCAATTTCCAGGCCTCGACCACGCGGTGAACCTCATCGTCGGAGACGAACGCGCCGTGAACCCGGATCGGCAAACTGGTGCCCGGCGGCATGTAGAGCATGTCACCGTGCCCGAGCAGTTGCTCGGCGCCACCCTGGTCGATGATGGTTCGCGAATCGATCTTGCTCGATACCTGAAACGCCATACGTGTCGGGATGTTGGCTTTGATCAGACCAGTGATCACGTCCACCGACGGGCGCTGGGTGGCAAGAATCAAGTGAATCCCCGCCGCACGCGCCTTTTGCGCAATACGCGCGATCAGTTCTTCAACCTTCTTGCCGACGATCATCATCATGTCGGCAAATTCGTCCACAACTACGACGATGGTCGGCAGTTTCTGCAGCAGCGGCGCTTCGTCGTGAATGCTTTCGCGCTTGTACAGCGGATCGCTCAACGGCTCGCCGGCATCCTGGGCTTCCTTGACCTTGGCGTTGAAGCCGGACAGGTTACGCACGCCCATTTTCGCCATCAGCTTGTAGCGACGCTCCATCTCGGCAACGCTCCAGCGCAAGGCGTTGGCGGCGTCCTTCATGTCAGTCACAACCGGGCAGAGCAGGTGCGGAATGCCTTCGTAGATCGACAGCTCAAGCATCTTCGGGTCGATCATGATCAGCTTGGCATCGTCCGGGCCGGACTTGAACAGGATCGACAGGATCATCGCGTTCACGCCCACGGACTTACCGGAACCGGTGGTACCGGCCACCAGCAAGTGCGGCATCTTCGCCAGGTCGGTGATGACCGGCTTGCCGCCGATATCGTGACCGAGCGCCAGGGTGACCGGGGATTTGAAGTTGTCGTACTCGGGGGTCGACAGCACCTCGGAGAAACGTACGATCTGGCGGTCTTCGTTGGGAATCTCGATACCGACAGTGGTCTTGCCCGGAATCACCTCGACCACCCGCACACTGGTCACCGCCAGCGAACGCGCCAGGTCTTTGGCCAGGTTGGCGATGCGGCTGACTTTTACCCCGGCGGCAGGCTGGATTTCGTATCGGGTAATCACTGGACCCGGATGGATCGAATCAACGGTGACTTCGACGCCGAATTCCTTGAGCTTGATTTCCAGCAAGTGGCCGACCGCTGCCAAGGACTCAGGCGAATAGTTGAGCTGTTTCTTTTCCGCAGGATCAAGAATGGAGATCGGCGGCAAGGTGCCTTCGACCGCGCTGTCGACGAACAACGGCGCCTGCTTCTCTTTCTGCACGCGCTTGCTCGGCTCCGGCGCCTTGGCCGGTGCCGGCGCGATCACCGGTGGCACCTGCTTCTCGCGGTCGGACATGTGCTTGCTCAACGCTTGCTCACGCTCGATCAGGCGTTCCTTGACCTTGGCCTGTTCGCGTTTGTCGGTGACAGTCGGTGCGACCACATCGTGGACGCGGTCATCAACCTCACGCAGTTGCGCAACCAGTTGCTTGCGTTCAGTGCGCGCCGACCACCAGCGGTTGAGCGCGCCCTGGAACAGCTCGAACAGATCGAGGGTGATCTTGCCGGTGACGTCCATCACCTTGAACCACGACAGGTCGGTGAATACGGTCAGGCCGAACAGGAACAGAGCGATGAACAACAGCGTGCTGCCCTGGATGTTCAGCGCATTCTTCGCCAGATCGCCAAGGCTTTCGCCCAGGGCACCGCCAGCACCGGCCGGCAGACCGGTCGCGGCATGGAAATGAATGTGCGCCAGCGCAGCACCGGAGAGCACGAGGAATACCAGGCCGATCAGACGCCAGGAAAACAGCCAGCCGCTCCACTGCCATGGTTCGTGGCGTTGACGGAAGATCTGGTACGCCTTGACCGCCAGCAGCAACGGAAAGATATAGGCGAAGTAACCGAGCACCATGAACAGGATATCGGCGCTGTACGAGCCGGCCGGGCCGCCGAAGTTCTGCACATCGTCGATCTTGCTGTTATGGCTCCACCCCGGATCGTCCTTGCCGTAGGTCAGCAAAGCCATCATCAGGAACAGGCACAAAGCGCCAATGGCGATCAATGCACCTTCCTTGAGCCGGTAGTGCAGTTGCTGGCGCCAGAGCGGAACGACTGTTTTGGGTGCTTCGGTGGTCTTCTTCAAAACGCTTCTTTTCCTGCGCCCGAGGCGCGTCCATCTATTGAATGACGATAAAAAACTGCCCAATCCAGGCAGGTAAAAAAGGTGAAAAGCTCAACTGGGACTACTTTTAACACTGTGCCACTGGTTTTATAAACACAGCCATAAACACTGTGCGCAGCGTATAGCCTGTCACAACCCGGCATTGTACGGGTTTGTGCGTCCGATGCCATGTTTGAGACCCCAGCCTTGAGCATAGCCAAACGTACATGCACTGCGTTGCAATTGGAGCATGCATTGTCTTTTGTGACAAAGGCTTATGAGCTGTATTTGATGAACGTAGCGAACCTGGCCGGATCAGGCTCACAGGAATGCTCGACAGCATCGGTACGGTGACGCTTACGACCACGGGCGACACATCAAGTTGCAGCTCAATGCTCACTGCAGCAGACATCTGTGCAGGACAGCGGCGCCGTTTCGCGGCAAACTCTTTCGCGGGGCCTGCACGCCCCTGACTGCCCTCCCCTTCTGCAAGCCTGGATGCCATGCTGACTTGGTTACAACGTAACTCCCTGACCTTTCCGCCACTGGAAAAAGCCATGCGCGAGCCGAACGGATTGCTCGCCGCCGGCGGCGATCTTTCCGCCGATCGACTGATCCAGGCCTATCGCCATGGCTGCTTCCCCTGGTTTTCCGAGGGCCAGCCGATTCTCTGGTGGTCGCCAGACCCTCGCACCGTGCTGTTTCCCGACGAACTGCACGTCTCGCGCAGTCTCGGCAAGCTGCTGCGCAAGCAACGCTATCAAGTGACCTTCGATAAGGATTTCGACGCCGTCATCCGCGCCTGCGCTGCACCGCGTGATTACGCCGACGGCACCTGGATCACCGAGGCCATGCAGGATGCTTACGTAGAATTGCATCGGCGCGGTTTCGCGCATTCGGTTGAGGTCTGGGACGAGGGACAGCTGGTCGGCGGCCTGTACGGCCTGGCGATGGGCAAACTGTTTTTTGGCGAGTCGATGTTCAGCCGCGCTGACAACGCGTCCAAATATGGCTTTGCCACGCTGGTCCAGCATTTGAAAGCCGCCGGATTTGTGCTGATCGACTGCCAGATGCCGACCGATCACCTGCACAGCCTCGGTGCGCGGTCGATTCCGCGCGGCGAATTCGCCGACTATCTGCGGCGCCATCTCGATCAACCGAATTCAGCGACCTGGGTTTGCTGAGCGACTTTTGCGCAGGTGGCTTACACTTAATCCACCAGCTTATCCCGAGGGTTGATTCATGACCGAGTTGGCGCGTTTGAAGTTTTATGCCACTCAGCCCCACTCTTGCAGTTATCTGCCCGAGGAGCAGGCCACGACGCTGTTTCTCGACCCGAGTCAGCCCATGGATGTGCATGTCTACGCAGACCTGTCGGAAATGGGCTTTCGCCGCAGCGGCGATCATTTGTACCGGCCGCATTGCCAGAATTGCAATGCGTGCGTGCCTGCGCGCATTCCCTCCGCACAATTCATCACCAATCGCCAGCAAAAGCGCATCTACAAACGCAACGCGGATTTGCAGGTGCAGCCGGTCAAACCGCACTTCAGCGAAGAATATTTCGACCTGTACCAGCGCTACATTGAACAGCGCCATGCCGACGGCGACATGTACCCGCCAAGCCGCGATCAGTTCTCGACGTTCCTGGTGCGTGACCTGCCCTTCTCGCGCTTCTACGAGTTTCGACTCGACGGACGGTTGCTCGCGGTGGCGGTGACCGATCTGCTGCCCAACGGTTTGTCAGCGGTGTACACCTTCTACGAACCGAACGAAGAACGCCGCAGCCTCGGCCGTTACGCAATCCTCTGGCAAATCGCCGAGAGCCAGCGTCTGGGCCTTGAGGCCGTGTACTTGGGTTACTGGATCAAGAACTGCAAAAAGATGAACTACAAAACGCAATATCGGCCCATCGAATTGCTGATCAATCAGCGCTGGGTCATCCTGAACTGAACCCGCGGCCTAAACCCCTTGGCGTAAACACCATTTTTCGGGCACAATGCACGCCGCTTTTGCCTGGCGCAGTTGCACCGGGCCATTCATTGGATACCGAGGGCTTTACTGCATGTCGAAAGAAGACAGCTTCGAAATGGAAGGCACTGTCGTCGACACCCTGCCCAACACCATGTTTCGTGTGGAGTTGGAAAATGGGCACGTCGTAACCGCGCATATTTCCGGCAAGATGCGCAAGAACTACATTCGTATTCTTACCGGTGACAAAGTGCGCGTCGAGCTGACGCCCTATGACTTGAGCAAAGGGCGGATCACTTACCGCGCTCGTTAATCAAGTCAATACAGAACGCCCGGGTTATGCCGGGCGTTTTTGTTTGTCTGGAAATTGGGTTTTGTGGGCATATCCGTTGGTGCGGGCGCTGCCGCTGGCGGCTTCGCTCTTACAGCGAGTCACCTTTTCCAAACGCCGGAGTGCCGGCCCAGCGAAAAGGTAACCCAAAGGCTTTGCCCCGGCGTACGGCCCGCTCGCTGGGGCTCGGGGTACCTTCGTTACGGGACCGATCCCGTAACGAAGCCTGCCGAAGGGGCAAAAGATCAAGAGCCAGAGCTAAAGCAGAAGCCAGATCAAAAGATCGCAGCCTTCGGCAGCTCCTACAGTTGGATCGCGCCACTGCTCAAGAACAGATCGGCTGTCAGGCCGCCTTCGCGAGCAGGCTCGCTCCCACAAAAAGGCAAAGCAGCGCAGCTGCCCGCGGCGAAGCCGCACCACTCAACAATGAGCGTTAGCTCGAGTGCTTTTGATCCACCGGCGACGTCGGAAGGCTGAGTGGAGGGATTGATCCGGGCGTGGGAGCGCAGCGACCGTCTGGCGCAGCCAGACACAGCGAGTGTAGGTGCAGCGAAGCAAACCGGAGCCGCTGCGCCCGGATCGATCCCGGAGCGAAGGAACCCGAGCCTGCGAGGGCCGAACGTAGGAGCTAGCGTTTTTTGCTTACTTTTTTTGGCGCTTGTAAAAAAGTAAGTCGCCGTCAGGCGAAACCGTCAGTGGCCACTACCGAAGCAACGGATATTCACCCAAACCCACCAAACAACGAGCAACAAAAAGGCGCCCGAAGGCGCCCTCTTGATATACGACCGTCAGGCCATCTCAGCCGTGGTTTCGAAGTCGAACGTCAACTCCCCATCCTTGATGTCGATGTGCACCACACCGCCATGCTCGGCCAGCTCGCCAAACAGAATCTCCTCCGCCAGCGGACGCTTGATCTTGTCCTGGATCAGACGCGCCATCGGACGTGCGCCCATCGCCGAGTCATAACCACCCGCCGCCAGCCAGCTGCGTGCCGCATCAGTAACCTCAAGCAACACACGCTTGTCTTCCAGCTGCGCCTGAAGCTCGGTGAGGAACTTGTCCACCACACTTTTGATGACCTCATGGCTGAGGCGACCAAACTGGATAATGGTGTCCAGACGGTTACGGAATTCCGGCGTGAAGCTCTTCTTGATCACTTCCATCGCATCGGACGAGTGGTCCTGATGGGTGAAACCGATCGAAGCCCGCGCTGCCGTCTCGGCACCGGCGTTGGTGGTCATGATCACGATCACATTGCGGAAGTCCGCTTTGCGCCCGTTGTTGTCGGTCAGCGTGCCGTGGTCCATGACCTGCAACAGCAGGTTGAAGACTTCCGGATGCGCCTTCTCGATTTCATCGAGCAGCAATACGCAATGTGGCTGCTTGGTGATCGCTTCGGTCAGCAGACCGCCCTGATCGAAACCGACATAGCCTGGAGGCGCACCGATCAGACGCGATACGGTGTGACGCTCCATGTACTCGGACATGTCGAAGCGAACCAGCTCGATGCCCAGCGCCTTGGCCAGTTGTCGCGCGGCCTCGGTTTTACCGACACCGGTAGGCCCGGCGAACAGGAACGAACCGACCGGCTTGTCTGGCGACTTGAGCCCGGCACGCGACAGCTTGATCGCAGTGGACAGCGAATCGATCGCCGCGTCCTGACCAAACACCGTAAGCTTCAGGTCACGCTCCAGGTTACGCAGCAGCTCTTTGTCGGAACTGGTGACATGCTTCGGCGGAATCCGCGCGATTTTCGCGACGATGTCCTCGACCTGCGGCACTTCGATACGCTTGACGCGCATTTCCACCGGTTGCAGACGCTGGTAGGCGCCCGCCTCGTCGATCACGTCGATGGCCTTGTCCGGCATGTGCCGGTCATTGATGTAGCGCGACGCCAGTTCGGCAGCGGCACGCAACGACTCATCGCTGTACTCGATATTGTGATGCTGCTCGAAACGCCCTTTCAGGCCACGCAGGATACCGATGGTGTCTTCCACCGACGGCTCGACGACATCGACCTTCTGGAAGCGACGCGCCAAGGCACGGTCCTTCTCGAAGATGCCGCGAAATTCCTGGAACGTGGTCGAACCGATGCAGCGAATGTCGCCAGACGACAGCAGCGGCTTGAGCAGATTGGATGCATCCATCACGCCACCGGACGCTGCGCCCGCACCGATGATGGTGTGGATCTCGTCGATGAACAGGATCGCCTGCGGACGTTTCTTCAGCTCATTGAGCAGCGCCTTGAAGCGCTTCTCGAAATCACCGCGATACTTGGTACCCGCGAGCAGAGCGCCGAGGTCGAGCGAATAAACAACCGCATTGGCCAGCAGATCCGGCACCTGATTGTCGACGATGCGCTTGGCCAGGCCTTCGGCAATCGCGGTTTTACCCACGCCTGCCTCACCCACCAGCAGCGGATTGTTCTTGCGCCGGCGCGCAAGAATCTGCGCGACACGCTCGACTTCCGACTCACGACCAACCAACGGATCAATGCGACCCTGGCGCGCGAGTTCGTTGAGGTTACTGGCATAAGCATCCAGAGGATTGCCTGAAGAAGAAGACTCACCGCCCTCGTCGTCCTGCATATCTTGTTCACCTTCAGAGTGATCGCCGTGCCCCGGTACTTTCGAAATGCCGTGGGCGATGTAGTTGACGACATCGATGCGCGCCACGCTCTGCTGTTTCAGCAGGAACACGGCCTGACTCTCTTGCTCACTGAAGATGGCGACCAGCACGTTGGCGCCGGTCACTTCGCGCTTGCCCGAGCTCTGTACGTGAAAAACAGCACGCTGCAGGACACGCTGGAAGCCCAGGGTTGGCTGGGTTTCGCGATCCTCGTCATGCACGGGGATCAATGGCGTGGTGGAGTCGATGAACTCCTGCAGATCATGCTTGAGTTTGTCGAGGTTTGCGCCGCAGGCACGCAAAACGGTGGCGGCAGCCTCATTATCCAATAGGGCCAGCAGGAGATGTTCGACGGTCATGAACTCATGACGCTTCGAACGAGCCTCCTTGAAGGCAAGATTGAGGGTGACTTCGAGCTCGCGGTTTAACATAGCTTCACCTCATACCCAAGTGGTCGGCGATTAACCGTCCTTCTCGATTTCACAGAGTAGCGGATGCTGGCTTTCCCTGGCGTACTGGTTGACCTGCATGGCCTTTGTCTCGGCGATGTCGCGGGTAAACACTCCACATACTGCCCGTCCTTCTGTATGGACGGCCAGCATGACCTTGGTCGCCAGCTCGCGATTCAGGTTAAAAAACACCTCGAGCACTTCGACGACGAAATCCATCGGTGTGTAGTCATCGTTGAACAAAACCACCTTGTACATCGGCGGCGCCTGTAACGCGGGCTTTGCTTCCTGAACAGCAACGCCTGCCGAATCGTCGTCGTGCTCCTGTGGAAGATCCTTTTGGAGAAGCGGGCGATCCTGATTGAATGTTAGTCGAATCTGGCTGATTGCATGCATGGAAAAAAAGGTTCGTCAGTTGTGCGAATACAGTGGTGGGGGCGGTTGCACACGTTTTCAACTACGACTGCCCGGTCACCTTGACTATCGGGAAAACGGTGTTACAACCAATAGAGCCCACAGTGGGTAAAAAAGATCCGCGGAGTCAATTCTTTTATCGAATTCGATTGCGGATGTCGTGGATGATACTCCAGCGATGGAGTCTGTTGCAGAGGGATTTGAGCATGGCTGTCGGCAAGGTGAAATGGTTCAACAATGCCAAGGGATTCGGCTTTATCAATACCGACGCCCGGGAAGGTCGCGATGAGGATGGCAAGGACATTGATTTCTTTGCCCACTACTCGGCCATTGAAATGGATGGGTACAAGACCCTGAAAGCGGGTCAGGCGGTGAACTTCGAGATCGTTCAAGGCCCTAAAGGGCTGCATGCCGTGAAGATAACTTCGGTCGAAGTCGCTTCGGCGCCGAGCGCGATTGCCACGGAAAAACAAACGGCAACCAGTTGAAGCCTCAAAACATTCGGTCATAAAAAAACCGCCTGACTCAACCCATCGAGTCAGGCGGTTTTTGCGTGCCTGCAACTTTTACATATGCGAAATCAGCGCATCTCCGAACCCGGAGGACGAAACCAGCTTCGCGCCATCCATCAAACGCTCGAAATCATAAGTAACAGTCTTCGCGCCGATCGCACCGTTGGTGCCCTTGATGATCAGGTCCGCCGCTTCAGTCCAGCCCATGTGACGCAACATCATCTCGGCCGAGAGAATCAGCGAGCCCGGGTTGACCTGATCCTTGCCGGCGTATTTCGGTGCGGTACCGTGGGTCGCCTCGAACATCGCTACGGTGTCGGACAGGTTGGCACCCGGCGCGATGCCGATACCGCCCACTTCCGCCGCCAGGGCGTCAGACAGGTAGTCACCGTTGAGGTTAAGCGTTGCGATGACATCGTATTCGGCCGGGCGCAGCAGGATCTGCTGGAGCATGGCATCGGCGATGGCGTCCTTGACCACAACGTTCTTGCCGGTTTTCGGGTTCTTGAACTGCATCCACGGACCGCCATCGAGCAGCGTCGCACCGAATTCTTCGGCCGCCACTTCGTAGGCCCACTCCTTGAAGGCACCTTCGGTGAACTTCATGATGTTGCCTTTGTGCACGATGGTCAGCGAGTCGCGGTCATTGTCGACCACGTATTGCAGAGCCTTGCGCGCCAGACGCTTGGTGCCTTCGCGGGAGACCGGCTTGACGCCGATGCCGCAGTTTTCGTCGAAACGGATCTTGGTGACGCCCATTTCTTCTTTAAGGAATTTGATGACCTTGGTGGCTTCCGGCGAACCGGCCTTCCATTCGATACCGGCGTAAATGTCTTCGGAGTTCTCGCGAAAGATGGTCATGTCGACATCGCCGGGCTTTTTCACCGGGCTTGGCACGCCTTCGAACCAGCGCACCGGGCGCAGACAGACGTACAGGTCGAGCTGCTGACGCAGGGCCACGTTCAGCGAGCGGATGCCGCCACCGACCGGAGTGGTCAGCGGGCCTTTGATCGAAACCACGTAATCCTTGACCGCGTCGAGGGTTTCCTGCGGCAGCCAGGTGTCCTGGTCATAAACCTGAGTGGCCTTTTCGCCGGCATAGACTTCCATCCAGGAAATCTTGCGCTTGCCGCCGTAGGCCTTTTCAACAGCAGCATCGACAACCTTGATCATCACCGGACTGATGTCGACACCAATACCGTCACCTTCGATGAAGGGGATGATCGGGTTATCAGGAACATTGAGAGAATGGTCTGCATTGACGGTGATTTTGTCGCCGACGGCTGGAACCTGAATCTTCTTGTAACCCATGCTGAACTCCATTGTTTGGATTGAACACCTGGCTTGCTTCGAGCGTAACCCAGTTGAATCAACACGCAAACCCTATGTTCCTGCGCCGCGCACATCTCGTTTCGTACAAGCCTGAAAGCAAAGGGAAAAGCGCCAAACTCCAGCATTCGTAACGAGTCTTTGCCCGGTCGCGCCCTGCGACCTTTAGACCAATGGACGAGAATCGTTGCATATGAACCATCGGCAGATTGCCAGCTACCTATGTATAATGCCGCCCGCTGACCACAGGGTCACGACGGCTGGCCTCTCTAGCACGAGACTTTCCGCCTGATTGGTCGGGTTGTTACCGCAGCCTGACTGCTTGACGCTCTACTGATGCACCCAACATCACCGCGAAGAATCTCGACATTCGGTTCATGGATGACTTTGAACGAACGCGCTTACCCGGCGCCCCTCGAGTTTCTGCGCACGCTTTAGCAAAGAAGAGAGAGTTAATCCGAATATGCCCACCCGCTCGAAGATCATCTATACCTTCACCGACGAAGCTCCTGCCCTCGCCACCTATTCCCTGCTGCCGATCATCGAGGCTTACACCGCCTCGGCCGATATCGCCGTGGAAACCCGCGATATCTCTCTTGCAGCGCGCATCCTGGCAAGCTTCCCCGAGCAACTGGGCGACAAAGCCGTAGCCGATCACCTCGCCGAACTGGGCGACCTGGCCGTTACGCCTGAAGCCAACATAATCAAGCTGCCGAACATCAGTGCTTCGGTGCCACAGCTGCAAGCCGCGATCAAAGAGCTGCAGGCGCAGGGCTACAACCTGCCGGACTACCCGGAAACCGTGACCAGCGACGCCGACAAAGACGCCAGGGCGCGTTACGACAAGGTCAAGGGCAGCGCCGTGAACCCGGTTCTGCGTGAAGGCAACTCCGACCGCCGCGCTCCGCTGTCGGTGAAGAACTATGCGCGCAAGCACCCGCACAAAATGGGCGCCTGGGCCAAGGACTCCAAGTCCCACGTCGCTCACATGAGCACCGGCGATTTCTACGGCAGCGAAAAAGCTGTCCTGATCGACGCCGCTGACGCTGTGAAGATCGAACTGATCGCCAAGGACGGTGCCGCTACCGTTCTGAAAGAAAAGACCACCGTTCAGGCTGGCGAGATCCTCGACTGCGCCGTGATGAGCAAAAACGCCCTGCGTGCGTTCATCGCTGCCGAGATCGAAAACGCCAAGGCCCAGGGCGTACTGCTCTCGGTTCACCTGAAAGCGACCATGATGAAGGTCTCGGACCCGATCATGTTCGGCCAGATCGTTGCCGAGTTCTATAAAGACGCACTGACCAAGCACGCTGACGTGCTGAACCAGATCGGCTTCAATCTGAACAACGGCATCGGCGATCTGTACGCGCGCATCAAGGCCCTACCGGCCGAGCAGCAAGCGCAGATCGAAGCCGATATCGCAGCGATCTACGCCGTTCGTCCGTCGCTGGCGATGGTCAACTCCGACAAAGGCATCACCAACCTGCACGTGCCGAGCGACGTCATCGTTGACGCCTCGATGCCAGCGATGATCCGTGACTCCGGCAAGATGTGGGGCACCGACGGTCAGCTGCACGACACCAAGGCTGTGATCCCGGATCGTTGCTACGCGACCATCTACCAGGCTGTGATCGAAGACTGCAAAGCCAACGGCGCTTTCGACCCGACCACCATGGGCAGCGTGCCGAACGTCGGTCTGATGGCGAAGAAAGCCGAAGAGTACGGTTCCCACGACAAGACCTTCCAGATCAAGGCTGACGGCGTTGTTCGCGTCACCGACAGCAAGGGCAAGCTGCTGATGGAACAGGCTGTCGAAGCCGGCGACATCTTCCGCATGTGCCAGACCAAAGACGCGCCGATCCAGGACTGGGTCAAACTGGCCGTCAACCGTGCTCGCGCGAGCAGCACGCCGGCGATCTTCTGGCTCGACCCGATGCGCGCTCACGATGGCGTGGTGATCGAGAAGGTTCAGGCCTACCTGAAGGACCACGACACCAGCGGTCTGGACATCCAGATCATGGCGCCGGTCGACGCGATGAAGTACACCCTGCAGCGCACCCGCGAAGGCAAGGACACCATTTCGGTGACCGGCAACGTACTGCGCGACTATCTGACCGACCTGTTCCCGATCATGGAACTGGGCACCAGCGCCAAGATGCTGTCGATCGTGCCGCTGATGAACGGCGGTGGTCTGTTCGAAACCGGCGCCGGCGGTTCGGCTCCGAAGCACGTGCAGCAACTGGTTGAAGAAAACTTCCTGCGCTGGGATTCGCTGGGTGAGTTCCTTGCCCTCGCCGCTTCCCTTGAGCACCTGGGCGTGAACTACAACAACCCGAAAGCACTGGTGCTGTCGAAAACCCTGGACCAGGCCACCGGCCAGTTCCTCGACAACAACAAGTCGCCATCGCGCAAGGTCGGCAACATCGACAACCGCGGCAGCCACTTCTATCTGGCGATGTACTGGGCTCAGGCCCTGGCTGCCCAGACCGAAGACGCTGCACTGCAAGCGCAGTTCGCGACTCTGGCCAAAACCCTGACCGAGAACGAGGCAACCATCGTTGCCGAGCTCAACGCCGTTCAGGGCAAGCCAGTCGACATCGGCGGTTACTACCACGCCGACGCCGAGCTGATCAGCAAGGCCATGCGTCCAAGCGCAACCTTCAACGCGGCGATTGCTGCGCTGGTTTAAGGCTGTAATGCGGTGAACAGACCCCGGCCTTGTGCCGGGGTTTGTGTTTCCGGGTTTTGTGATCACCACAAAACTTTGTGGGAGCTGGCTTGCCAGCGATGGCGGTTTATCATCCAGCATGGATGGTGACTGAACCACCGCTATCGCTGGCAAGCCAGCTCCCACAGGGATTGGGGTTTAACCAATAGATTGAGGAAGGTTTTATGGAATGGCTCCCCCACATCACCGTCGCCACCATCGTCGAGGACAACGGTCGCTTCCTGATGGTCGAAGAGCACAAAGGTGGGCGTAATGTGCTCAACCAGCCCGCCGGCCATCTCGATCCGGATGAAACCCTGATCGATGCGGCCATTCGCGAAACCCTCGAAGAAACCGGCTGGGACGTCGAACCGACAGGCGTGATCGGCATTTATCTGTACACCGCACCGAGCAACGGCGTGACTTACCAGCGCATATGCTTCAGCGCCAAAGCCGTGCAGCATCACCCGGATTACCAGCTTGACGACGGCATCGTCGGCGCCAAGTGGCTGACCCGCGACGAATTAATCGCCCAGCGCGATAACTGGCGCAGTGAACTGATCATCCGTTGCATCGACGATTATCTGGCCGGTCATCACTTCAGCCTCGAACTGATCCGCCCTTCTCTTTAGCCTTGCGGCCGCGAGCCTGATAGAATCGCGCCCTTTTCCAAGACACTCATTGAATCCCTATGCGTGATCCAGCCCCTTCTGACACATCCAAGAAGCGCGTCATTGTCGGCATGTCCGGCGGCGTGGACTCTTCCGTTTCCGCCCTTCTCCTGATCGAGCAGGGTTACGAAGTGGAAGGCCTGTTCATGAAGAACTGGGAAGAAGACGACGGAACGGAATACTGCACCGCGATGGACGACCTGGCGGATGCTCAGGCTGTCTGCGACAAGATCGGCATCAAGCTGCACACCGCCAACTTCGCCGCCGAGTACTGGGACAACGTGTTCGAGCACTTCCTCGCCGAATACAAGGCCGGGCGCACGCCGAACCCGGACATCCTGTGCAACCGCGAGATCAAGTTCAAAGCGTTCCTCGACTACGCGATGATGCTCGGCGCCGACCTGATCGCCACCGGCCACTACGTGCGCCGCCGTGATATCGATGGTCGCACCGAACTGCTCAAAGGCCTCGATCCGAACAAGGATCAGAGCTATTTCCTGCACGCCGTCGGCGGCGAACAGATCGCCAAGACCCTGTTCCCGGTCGGCGAACTGGAAAAGCCTGAAGTGCGCGCGATTGCCGAGAAATACGAACTGGCCACCGCCAAGAAGAAGGATTCCACCGGAATCTGCTTCATCGGCGAGCGCCGTTTCAGCGATTTCCTCAAGCAATACCTGCCGGCACAACCGGGCGAGATCAAGACCACCGAAGGCGAAGTCATCGGCCGTCACCACGGCTTGATGTACCACACCATCGGCCAGCGTCAGGGCCTCGGCATCGGCGGCTTGAAGGATGCCGGCGATGAGCCGTGGTACGTGCTGCGCAAGGATCTGCAGACCAACGAGCTGATCGTCGGCCAGGGCAACAACCATCCGTGGCTGTTCTCCAGCGCCCTGCTCGCCTCGGAAATCTACTGGGTCAACCCGATCGACCTGAGCCAGCCGCTGCGCCTGACGGCGAAAGTGCGCTATCGCCAGAGCGATCAGGCCTGCACCCTGGAAAAAACCGCCAGCGGTTATCGCGCCGTGTTCGACGAAGCGCAACGCGCGGTGACGCCGGGCCAATCGGTGGTGTTCTATGACGGTGAAATCTGCTTGGGTGGCGGCGTGATCGAAGTGGCCGAGCCGTGGAGCGGCCAGGCATGAGCCCGACTCAGGAGCAACTGACGGCGCTGGGCGGCGTGTTTCTCGCCGCCGTGCTGGTCGATCGCATCGCCAAGACCGGCCAGACCAACGAGGCCGGCCTGAGTTGCATGCTCGGCAGCCTGCTGGTCCGCGACCCAAAAGATACGCTGGACGTCTACGGCGGCGACGACATCAATCTGCGCGAGGGTTATCGCGCGCTGATTGGCGCCCTTGAGCGCGATCCGAGCACCTTGCAGCGCGAGCCGTTGCGCTACGCGCTGTCGATGCTCGGTCTGGAGCGGCAACTGGCCAAGCGTGACGACATGCTTGAGACGATTGCCAAACGCCTGCCGCAGATCCAGTCGCAGGTGGAGCATTTTGGCCCGGCCCACGAAAACGTCGTGGCCGCTTGCGGTGCGTTGTACCAGGACACTTTGAGCACTCTGCGCCAGCGCATTCAGGTGCACGGCGACATGCGCAACCTGCAACAGCCGAGCAATGCCTCGAAGATCCGCGCCCTGCTCCTCGCCGGTATCCGCTCGGCGCGCCTGTGGCGTCAGCTCGGTGGTCATCGCTGGCAGTTGGTGATCAGCCGCCGCAAGTTGCTTAAAGAGCTTTATCCGTTGATGCGCAGCGAGTAAACGCCGCGTCACGAAGGCTTTGTAGTCTGTAACGCGTAATACGCCGGTCAGTTGGCGACGGACCGGCGGATTTTTTCATGTATGATACGCGCCCCATTTCGTTGCCCGACTGTCCGAGAACACCCCATGCAGCTCTCTTCGCTCACTGCGGTTTCCCCTGTTGACGGCCGCTACGCCGGCAAAACCCAGGCCCTGCGCCCGATTTTCAGCGAGTACGGCCTGATCCGTGCCCGCGTTCTGGTTGAAGTGCGCTGGCTCCAGCGCCTGGCCGCCCACGCTGGCATCCCTGAAGTGCCAGCCTTCTCCGCCGAGGCCAACGCCGTTCTCAACGAACTGGCTGACAACTTCTCGCTGGAGCACGCCGAGCGCGTCAAAGAGATCGAGCGCACCACCAACCACGACGTCAAAGCGATCGAATACCTGCTCAAAGAGCAGGCGGCCAAGCTGCCGGAGCTGGCCAAGGTCAGCGAATTCATCCACTTTGCCTGCACCAGCGAAGACATCAACAACCTGTCCCACGCCCTGATGCTACGCGAAGGCCGTGACGACGTGATGCTGCCGCTGATGCGCCAGACCGCCAACGCTATCCGCGAACTGGCCATCCGTTTCGCCGACGTGCCAATGCTGTCGCGCACCCACGGCCAGCCGGCTTCGCCGACTACTCTGGGTAAAGAACTGGCCAACGTGGTTTACCGTCTCGAGCGTCAGATCGCTCAAGTCGCTGCCGTGCCGCTGCTGGGCAAGATCAACGGCGCTGTCGGCAACTACAACGCACACCTCTCGGCCTACCCGCAGATCGACTGGGAAGCCAACGCCCGCGCCTTCATCGAAGACGAGCTGGGCCTGGGCTTCAACCCGTACACCACGCAGATCGAACCGCACGACTACATCGCCGAGCTGTTCGACGCTATCGCACGCTTCAACACCATCCTGATCGACTTCGACCGCGACATCTGGGGCTATATCTCCTTGGGTTATTTCAAGCAGCGCACCATCGCTGGTGAAATCGGTTCGTCGACCATGCCGCACAAGGTCAACCCGATCGACTTCGAAAACTCCGAAGGCAACCTGGGTATCGCCAACGCATTGTTCCAGCACCTGGCGAGCAAGCTGCCGATCTCCCGCTGGCAGCGCGACCTGACCGACTCCACCGTCCTGCGCAACCTCGGTGTCGGCTTCGCCCACAGCGTGATCGCTTACGAAGCCAGCCTCAAAGGCATCAGCAAACTCGAGCTCAACGAGCAGAAGATTGCCGCTGACCTCGATGCTTGCTGGGAAGTATTGGCTGAGCCGATCCAGACCGTGATGCGTCGCTACAACATCGAAAACCCGTACGAAAAGCTGAAAGAACTGACCCGCGGCAAGGGCATCAGCCCTGAAGCGTTGCAGACTTTCATCGATGGCCTGGACATGCCAGCCGAAGCCAAAGCCGAGCTCAAGCAACTGACCCCGGCCAACTACATCGGCAACGCTGTGGCACAAGCCAAACGCATCTGATCGACCGTTTGCCCCGCTTGAGACGCCCGGCCGCGCCGGGCGTTTTTATTCCCGTCTGAAAAGTGCTTTTTTTCAATAGGTTACATATGAATTCCGATATTCCTCTTCAACTTCTGGGCGGCCTCACAGCACGCGAATTCCTGCGTGACTACTGGCAGAAAAAACCGCTGCTGATCCGTCAGGCGATTCCTGACTTCGAAAGCCCGATCGACGCCGACGAACTGGCCGGCCTGGCCCTGGAAGAAGAAGTCGAATCGCGCCTGGTGATCGAACATGGCGAGCGTCCATGGGAACTGCGTCGCGGCCCGTTCGCCGAAGACGAGTTCAGCAAATTGCCAGAAAAAGAGTGGACCCTGCTGGTGCAAGCGGTTGATCAGTTCGTGCCGGAAGTCAGCGAACTGCTGGAAAACTTCCGCTTCCTGCCGAGCTGGCGTGTCGACGACGTGATGATCAGCTTTGCCGCACCGGGTGGCAGCGTCGGCCCGCATTTCGACAACTACGATGTGTTCCTGCTGCAGGGCCATGGCAAGCGCAACTGGAAAATCGGCCAGATGTGCGATTCCGAGAGCCCGCTCCTGCAGCACGCTGACCTGCGCATCCTCGCTGAATTCCACGAGACCGAAGAATGGGTGCTGGAGCCAGGCGACATGCTCTACCTGCCGCCGCGTCTGGCCCATTGCGGCGTCGCGGTCGACAACTGCATGACTTACTCGGTCGGTTTCCGCGCGCCGAGCGCCGCTGAAGTGCTGACCCACTTCACCGACTTCCTCAGCCAGTTCCTGACTGACGAAGAGCGCTACACCGATGCCGACGCCAAGCCGGCAGTCGATCCGCACCAGATTCAACACGATGCACTGGATCGTCTGAAAAGCCTGCTCGCCGAACACATGAGCGACGAGCGTCTGCTGCTGACCTGGTTCGGCCAGTACATGACCGAGCCGCGCTACCCGGAACTGGTGGTCGGCCCGGAAGACGTCGAAGAAGAAGACTTCCTCGCCGCCCTGCAGGACGGCGCCGTGCTGATCCGCAACCCGAGCGCGCGCCTGGCCTGGTCGGAAGTCGATGACGATCTGCTGCTGTTCGCTAGTGGCCAGAGCCGCTACCTGCCGGGCAAGCTGCGCGAACTGTTGAAGCTGATCTGCGCCGCTGACGCCCTGCACGCCGACAACCTGGGCGAATGGCTGAGCGATGAAGACGGCCGCAGCCTGCTCTGCGAACTGGTCAAGCAAGGAAGCCTGGGGTTTGCCGATGAATAAAATTCGCGTTCGTGTCGCAGACTGGCAGAAGGATATCGCCGAGATCCGGCGCATTCGTGAAACGGTGTTCATCGCCGAACAATCGGTGCCACCCGAGCTTGAGTGGGACGCCGATGACGCGACCGCCGTGCATTTTCTGGCGCTCGAAGGCGACTTCCCGATCGGCACGGCGCGACTGCTGCCCGATGGGCATATCGGTCGGGTTTCGGTACTCAAAGACTGGCGCGGAATGAAGGTCGGTGACGCGCTGATGCAAGCGGTCATCGCCGAAGCCGAAGCGCGCGGCTTGAAGCAACAGAAGCTCAGCGCTCAGGTGCAAGCCACGGCGTTCTATGAGCGCCTGGGCTTCAGCCTGGTCAGCGAGGAGTTTCTCGAGGCCGGCATTCCGCATGTCGACATGGTTCGGCATTCGGCCTGATTCCGAGACCTCTAGATCCCTGTGGCGAGGGGATTTATCCCCGCTGGGCTGCGAAGCAGCCCCAAATCCAGAAAACTCGGTGAGTCAGTTAAATCGAGCGCGCTGGGTCGGCGACTGCTGTGCAGCCGAGCGGGGATAAATCCCCTCGCCACAATGGCCGCGAGCACACCACAAAACGCCCCGCCATTTTCGGATGCCGGGGCGTTTTGCTGTCTACGATTCAACTTGCCCCACCCCGGGCCGACAAACTGGCAATATCAAGCCTTTCGAACGCGGAGATAACGGACATGTCCCTACGCACCCTGCTCACCACCCTGCTGCTCGGCTGCAGTTTTTCGGTGCTGGCAGCCACAGAAATCGTCCCCCTCAAATACCACACCAGCGCTGACATGTTGCCAGTGGCGCAGGATTTCATCGGCCAGGACGGTCAGGTCAGCGCTTACGGCAATCAGCTGATCGTCAAAGCCGAGCCGGGCAAGATACAGGAACTGAAAGATCTGCTGGCGCAACTCGATACCGCACCGAAGCGCTTGCTGATCACCGTCGACACCAACGAAAACAATGGCCGTGGCGACGAAGGTTATTCGGTCAACGGCGCCCAGCCGAACCAGACCCGGATCATCAGCCGCAGCACCACCAGCCGCAACGGCGGCGTTCAGCAAGTGCAGACCAGTGAAGGCACTCCGGCGCTGATTCAGGTTGGCCAAAGCGTGCCGATCACCACCACCCAGAGCGATTCCTACGGCGGTTACAGCAGCGAGACCCAATACCGCAACGTCACCCAGGGTTTCTACGTCACCGCCAGCGTCACCGGCGAGACCGTTCATCTGGCGATCAGTACCAACCGTGACCGCATGAGCCAGGAACGTCCCGATGTAGTGAACGTGCAAAGCACCGACACAACTGTCACCGGACGCCTCGGCGAATGGATCACCCTGGCGGGCGTCAACAGCCAGACTCAGGCCGACAAACAGGGGCTGACCCGCAGCTA
This sequence comes from Pseudomonas sp. LW8, assembly GCF_041956865.1. NCBI lineage: Bacteria > Pseudomonadati > Pseudomonadota > Gammaproteobacteria > Pseudomonadales > Pseudomonadaceae > Pseudomonas > Pseudomonas sp. LW8. Next base: position 3,530,886 of record NZ_CP168138.1, read on the forward strand.
CTCGACTCAAGGCCGGGATGACATGACCTTGCGGGTGAAAGTCGACACACTGGACTAAAGCACCGAAAACTGACTGATTAGTCGTATTAGACGAAAGATGTAGTGCCTTAAAAAAAGCACTACAAAACGTTTGACGAGGCCAAAAAGCGAAGGCATGATGGCCTCGCTCCCGCTAATCAGAGGCCCTGGCAAGGGCCTTCGAAGCGCCGTTCGCACCTATCCCGCGAACCGTTTCGTGTCTGTACCGCCCACAAGGTGTGTTTGACGAGGTTGCCGACTGGAACGAAGTTGTCCCGAGGGACGGAAGCGTATTTAGGTAACCCGGCTTCACGCTGCAGACCGTATAAAGGCCCACGACGCCGGAATGCGCCCGCACCGCGCCACTACCTGCTCACTTCCCCTCGAGCCCATCGTTCATCCCGTCGCCTACCCCGCCGAATTCGACTTGACCACCTAAGCTTCTGGTCAGCGAGCGCAGGAATTTTCCACCGCAGAACAACTTTTCATAAAAGACGCGACGAGGTTTATCTCCATGGCACTGACACGCGAACAGCAAATTGCAGCCCTCGAAAAAGACTGGGCCGAGAACCCGCGCTGGAAAGGCGTGACTCGCACTTACTCCGCTGCTGACGTGGTCCGCCTGCGTGGCTCGGTTCAGCCTGAGCACACCTTCGCGAAGATGGGCGCCGAGAAGCTGTGGAACCTGGTCACCCAGGGTGCCAAGCCGTCCTTCCGTCCAGAGAAAGATTTCGTCAACTGCATGGGCGCCCTGACCGGCGGCCAGGCTGTTCAGCAGGTCAAGGCCGGTATCCAGGCGATCTACCTGTCCGGCTGGCAGGTGGCTGCGGACAACAACTCCGCCGAATCGATGTACCCGGATCAGTCGCTGTACCCGGTTGACTCGGTACCGACCGTGGTCAAGCGCATCAACAACTCGTTCCGTCGTGCTGACCAGATCCAGTGGAAAGCCGGCAAGAACCCGGGCGATGACGGCTACATCGACTACTTCGCGCCAATCGTGGCCGACGCTGAAGCAGGCTTCGGCGGCGTACTCAACGCCTACGAGCTGATGAAGAGCATGATCGAAGCAGGCGCCGCCGGCGTTCACTTCGAAGACCAACTGGCTTCGGTGAAGAAATGCGGCCACATGGGCGGCAAGGTTCTGGTGCCAACCCAGGAAGCCGTACAGAAGCTGACCGCTGCCCGTCTGGCAGCTGACGTTGCCGGCACGCCGACCATCATTCTGGCCCGCACCGACGCCAACGCGGCTGACCTGCTGACTTCCGACTGCGACCCGTACGATCAGCCATTCGTGACCGGCGAGCGTACTCAGGAAGGTTTCTACAAGGTACGTGCCGGCCTGGATCAAGCGATCGCCCGTGGCCTGGCTTACGCACCGTACGCCGACCTGATCTGGTGCGAAACCGCCAAGCCGGATCTGGAAGAAGCCCGTCGCTTCGCTGAAGCGATCAAAAAGGAATACCCGGACCAGCTGCTGTCGTACAACTGCTCGCCTTCCTTCAACTGGAAGAAGAACCTGGACGACGCGACCATCGCCAAGTTCCAGCGCGAACTGTCCGCCATGGGCTACAAGCACCAGTTCATCACCCTGGCCGGCATTCACAACATGTGGCACAGCATGTTCAACCTGGCGCACGACTACGCCCGCAACGACATGACCGCCTACGTGAAGCTGCAAGAGCAGGAATTCGCTGACGCCGCCAAGGGTTACACCTTCGTTGCGCACCAGCAGGAAGTGGGCACTGGCTACTTCGACGACATGACCACCGTGATCCAGGGCGGCTCGTCCTCGGTGACCGCGCTGACCGGTTCGACCGAAGAAGAACAGTTCCACTGATTCGGCTTCACCTGAGCAAACGGCCTTTGCGGATCGAATAAAAAGCTAACCGCAGAGCCGCAAGACTGACGCCCCGACTGGATCGGGGCGTTTTTTTGCCTGTTGGAATCTCAAAGACACTACAAATCCCCTGTGGGAGCGAGCCTGCTCGCGAAGGCGATAAGTCAGCTTGCACATCTGGAGGCTGATCCACCGCTTTCGCGAGCAGGCTCGCTCCCACAGGGCTACCGTCAGCCGCGAGACGAAACATTGATCTGAACCGGTACAAGCGTCAGAAATTTCCGCTAAAACGGTAGGCTTCGCTACTTGCAGTAACGCGCAAGTAAGACAACTTCCCAGCCACTCACTCGTTAAACAGTTACAAAACCACGCCAAACGATATCAATTATCATTTAGCAGCAACTATGTTCGTTACAAAGCCTACAAAACATAATTGACGGAAACCCGGCTAATGCCCGCAACGCATGGGCCGCAGCGCCTTCAGGAGACGCTATGTCCTTAATCCGGTAAATAATTTCGCCTTTGGAATTTTACTTGCCGGGTGTTTAGCCATAAAATCAGCCCGATTGATTGCTGCGACATATCGTCACTGCCTTATTTCTTATCAAGCTCAGAGACCTTTGCTCTCTGTTAAGGATTACCAGCATGCCCGAAGCGACAGGACTCATGGCCCACAACTGGGGCTTTGCCATTTTCCTTCTGGGTGTCGTCGGCCTGTGTGCCTTCATGCTTGGCGTCTCCAGCCTCCTCGGGTCAAAAGCCTGGGGTCGCAGCAAAAACGAACCGTTCGAGTCGGGCATGCTACCTACCGGTGGCGCCCGCTTGCGGCTCTCAGCCAAATTCTATCTGGTCGCGATGCTGTTCGTGATCTTCGATATCGAAGCCCTCTTTCTCTTTGCATGGTCTGTGTCCGTCCGCGAAAGCGGCTGGACCGGATTCGTCGAAGCTCTCGTTTTCATAGCAATTCTGTTGGCAGGTCTTGTCTACCTGTTCCGAGTGGGCGCCCTTGACTGGGCTCCGGAAGCTCGTCGCAAGCGGCAGGCGAAGCTGAAACAATGAGGCTTTGGCAATGCAATACAATCTCACCAGGATCGACCCCGATGCTCCTAACGAGCAGTATCCGATTGGCCAGCGGGAAACCGTTGCCGATCCGTTAGAAGATCAAGTCCACAAAAACATTTTCATGGGCAAGCTGGAAGACGTGCTGAGTGGCGCGGTCAACTGGGGACGTAAGAACTCCCTGTGGCCGTACAACTTCGGCCTGTCGTGCTGCTACGTGGAAATGACCACCGCCTTCACGGCGCCCCACGACATCGCGCGCTTTGGCGCCGAAGTCATCCGGGCCTCGCCGCGTCAGGCCGACTTCATGGTTATCGCCGGTACCTGCTTCATCAAGATGGCGCCGATCATTCAGCGTCTCTACGAGCAAATGCTCGAACCGAAATGGGTTATCTCCATGGGTTCGTGCGCCAACTCCGGCGGCATGTACGACATCTACTCCGTGGTTCAAGGGGTGGACAAGTTCTTGCCCGTGGACGTCTACGTACCTGGCTGCCCGCCCCGTCCGGAAGCATTTCTGCAAGGCTTGATGCTGTTGCAGGAATCGATTGGACAGGAGCGTCGTCCGCTTTCCTGGGTCGTTGGTGATCAAGGCGTGTATCGCGCCGACATGCCATCGCAGAAGGAACAGCGCCGCGAACAGCGAATCGCAGTCACCAATCTGCGCAGCCCTGACGAAGTCTGATCCAGTTCTGTTCCAAGTAACGAGAAGCTGGCTTCATTCTTTACGTTGACCGAAAGCGAAAAAATAACCATGACTACAGGCAGTGCTCTGTACATCCCGCCTTACAAGGCAGACGACCAGGATGTGGTCGTCGAACTGAACAACCGTTTTGGCGCCGAAGCGTTCACCGCGCAGGCAACCCGCACCGGCATGCCGGTGCTGTGGGTGGCCCGTGCCAGACTGGTTGAAGTCCTGACTTTCCTGCGCAACCTGCCCAAGCCGTACGTCATGCTCTATGACCTGCACGGCGTGGACGAGCGTCTGCGCACCAAGCGTCAAGGGCTGCCAACCGGCGCCGATTTCACCGTGTTCTATCACCTCATGTCGCTGGAGCGTAATAGTGACGTGATGATCAAGGTGGCCTTGTCCGAAGGCGACCTCAGCATGCCTTCCGTCACCAGCATCTGGCCCAACGCCAACTGGTACGAGCGCGAAGTCTGGGACATGTTCGGCATCGACTTCAAAGGCCACCCGCACCTGTCGCGCATCATGATGCCGCCGACCTGGGAAGGTCACCCGCTGCGCAAGGACTTCCCGGCGCGCGCCACCGAATTCGATCCGTTCAGCCTCAACCTCGCCAAGCAGCAGCTTGAGGAAGAAGCCGCGCGTTTCCGTCCGGAAGACTGGGGCATGAAGCGTTCCGGAGCCAACGAGGACTACATGTTCCTCAACCTCGGCCCGAACCACCCTTCGGCGCACGGTGCGTTCCGCATCATCCTGCAGCTGGACGGTGAAGAGATCGTCGACTGCGTCCCGGACATCGGATACCACCACCGTGGCGCCGAGAAGATGGGCGAGCGTCAGTCCTGGCACAGCTACATTCCGTACACCGACCGTATCGACTACCTCGGCGGCGTGATGAACAACCTGCCGTACGTGCTTTCGGTCGAGAAGCTCGCCGGCATCAAAGTGCCGCAGAAGGTCGATGTCATCCGCATCATGATGGCCGAATTCTTCCGGATCACCAGCCACCTGCTGTTCCTCGGTACCTACATCCAGGACGTCGGCGCCATGACCCCGGTGTTCTTCACTTTCACCGACCGCCAGAAGGCGTACACGGTGATCGAGGCGATCACCGGTTTCCGTCTGCACCCGGCCTGGTACCGCATCGGTGGCGTCGCCCACGACCTGCCGCGCGGCTGGGAAAAACTGGTCAAGGATTTCGTCGAGTGGATGCCCAAGCGTCTGGACGAATACACCAAGGCCGCCCTGCAGAACAGCATCCTCAAGGGGCGTACTGTCGGCGTCGCTGCCTACAACACCAAAGAGGCCCTGGAATGGGGCGTCACCGGTGCCGGCCTGCGTTCGACCGGTTGCGATTTCGACCTGCGCAAAGCGCGTCCGTACTCGGGCTACGAGAACTTCGAATTCGAAGTGCCACTGGCCGTCAACGGCGATGCCTATGACCGCTGCATGGTCCGCGTCGAAGAGATGCGCCAGAGCATCAAGATCATCGATCAATGCATGCGCAACATGCCGGAAGGCCCGTACAAGGCGGATCACCCGCTGACCACGCCGCCGCCGAAAGAGCGCACGCTGCAGCACATCGAAACCCTGATCACGCACTTCCTGCAGGTTTCGTGGGGCCCGGTCATGCCGGCCAACGAATCCTTCCAGATGATCGAAGCGACCAAGGGCATCAACAGTTATTACCTGACGAGCGACGGCGGCACCATGAGCTACCGTACCCGGATCCGTACTCCGAGCTTCCCGCACCTGCAACAGATCCCTTCGGTGATCAAAGGCAGCATGGTCGCGGACTTGATTGCGTACCTGGGTAGTATCGACTTCGTTATGGCCGACGTGGACCGCTAAGCATGAACAGCACGCTTATCCAGACAGACCGTTTCACCTTGAGTGAAACCGAGCGCTCGGCCATCGAGCACGAGCTGCATCACTACGAAGACCCGCGCGCGGCGTCGATCGAAGCCCTGAAGATCGTCCAGAAAGAACGCGGCTGGGTGCCGGATGGCGCCCTCTACGCGATCGGCGAGATCCTCGGCATCCCGGCCAGCGACGTTGAAGGCGTGGCGACGTTCTACAGCCAGATCTTCCGTCAGCCGGTCGGCCGTCACATCATTCGCGTCTGCGACAGCATGGTCTGCTACATCGGCGGCCACGAGTCGGTGGTCAGCGAAATCCAGAACAATCTGGGCATCGGCCTGGGTCAGACCACCGCCGACGGTCGTTTCACCCTGCTGCCTGTCTGCTGCCTCGGCAACTGCGACAAGGCACCGGCGCTGATGATCGACGACGACACCTTTGGCGACGTGCAGCCTGCTGGCGTGGCCAAACTGCTCGAGGGCTACGTATGACCCTGACATCTTTTGGTCCAGCCAACCGCATCCAGCGCTCGGCCGAGACTCACCCGCTGACCTGGCGTCTGCGCGATGACGGCGAAGCCGTGTGGCTCGACGAGTACCAGGCCAAGAACGGTTACGCCGCTGCACGCAAAGCCTTCGCCGAGATGGATCAGGACGCCATCGTCCAGACCGTCAAAGACGCTGGCCTCAAGGGTCGCGGCGGCGCCGGCTTCCCCACTGGCGTGAAGTGGGGCCTGATGCCCAAGGACGAATCCATCAACATCCGCTACCTGCTGTGCAACGCGGATGAAATGGAGCCGAACACCTGGAAAGACCGCATGCTGATGGAGCAACTGCCCCATCTGCTGATCGAAGGCATGCTGATCAGTGCCCGCGCGCTGAAAACCTACCGTGGCTACATCTTCCTGCGCGGCGAATACACTACCGCCGCCAAGCACCTCAACCGTGCCGTGGAAGAAGCCAAGGCGGCCGGCCTGCTGGGCAAGAACATTCTCGGTTCGGGTTTCGATTTCGAGCTGTTCGTCCACACCGGCGCCGGGCGTTACATCTGCGGTGAAGAAACCGCGCTGATCAACTCCCTCGAAGGCCGCCGCGCCAACCCGCGCTCCAAGCCGCCCTTCCCTGCCGCCGTCGGCGTGTGGGGCAAGCCGACCTGTGTGAACAACGTCGAAACCCTGTGCAACGTGCCGGCGATCATTGCCGACGGCGTTGACTGGTACAAATCGTTGGCCCGCGAAGGTTCCGAAGACATGGGCACCAAGCTCATGGGCTTCTCCGGCAAGGTCAAGAACCCGGGCCTGTGGGAACTGCCATTCGGCGTCACCGGTCGTGAACTGTTCGAAGACTACGCCGGCGGCATGCGCGACGGCTTCAAGCTCAAGGCCTGGCAGCCAGGCGGCGCCGGTACCGGTTTCCTCCTGCCGGAGCACCTCGACGCACAAATGTATGCCGGCGGTATCGCCAAGGTCGGCACCCGGATGGGTACCGGTCTGGCGATGGCGGTGGATGACAGCGTCAACATGGTCTCGCTGCTGCGCAACATGGAGCAGTTCTTCGCTCGCGAATCCTGCGGTTTCTGCACCCCGTGCCGCGATGGTCTGCCATGGAGCGTCAAGCTCCTGATGGCCATCGAACAGGGCAAGGGCCAGCCGGGCGACATCGAGACCCTGCTGGGTCTGGTCGGTTTCCTCGGCCCGGGCAAGACCTTCTGTGCTCACGCACCGGGAGCCGTGGAGCCGCTGGGCAGCGCGATCAAATACTTCCGTCCAGAGTTCGAAGCCGGTATCGCGCCTGTCAGCGCCGCCGTCCCGCCTCTGGCAAGGCCGATCGTAGTCGGCGCTTAAACGCTTAAAAAGGCGAAGGGTCCGTGCCCTTCGCCTTTCGTCCGATGACGCCCTCCGGGGCTGTTTGGATTCGGACGCATAACAAGATTCCATTAGCCACGCCCGCTGACACCGGGCCAACGAAGACCTTTGAACCATGGCCACTATCCACGTAGACGGCAAAGCGCTCGAAGTCGACGGGGCAGACAACCTGTTACAGGCATGTCTGTCGCTGGGCCTCGACATTCCATATTTCTGCTGGCATCCCGCGCTTGGTAGCGTCGGGGCCTGCCGCCAGTGCGCGGTCAAGCAGTACACCGACGAGAACGACACCCGTGGTCGCATCGTCATGTCCTGCATGACGCCCGCCACCGACAACACCTGGATCTCCATCGACGATGAAGAATCCAAGGCGTTCCGCGCCAGCGTTGTCGAATGGCTGATGACCAACCACCCGCACGACTGCCCGGTGTGCGAGGAAGGCGGTCACTGCCACCTGCAAGACATGACAGTGATGACCGGCCACAACGAGCGCCGTTATCGCTTCAGCAAACGCACCCACCAGAACCAGCAACTCGGCCCGTTCATTTCCCACGAAATGAACCGCTGCATCGCCTGCTACCGCTGCGTGCGTTTCTACAAGGACTACGCCGGCGGTACCGACCTCGGTGTATTCGGCGCCCACGACAACGTGTACTTCGGTCGCGTTGAAGACGGCACCCTCGAAAGTGAGTTCTCCGGCAACCTCACCGAGGTCTGCCCGACCGGCGTGTTCACCGACAAGACTCACTCCGAGCGCTACAACCGCAAGTGGGACATGCAGTTCGCCCCGAGCATCTGCCATGGCTGCTCGAGCGGTTGCAACATTTCCCCGGGCGAGCGTTACGGTGAACTGCGTCGCATCGAAAACCGTTTCAACGGTTCGGTGAACCAGTATTTCCTCTGCGACCGTGGCCGTTTCGGTTATGGCTACGTGAACCGCACTGACCGTCCACGTCAGCCGCTGCTGGCCGATGGCACCAAGCTCAGCCTAGACGCTGCGCTGGACAAAGCCGCCGACCTGCTGCGCGGACGCAACATCGTCGGCATCGGTTCGCCACGCGCCAGCCTCGAGAGCAACTACGCGTTGCGCGAACTGGTAGGCGCCGAGCACTTCTATTCGGGTATCGAAGCCTCCGAGCTGGAGCGCATTCGTCTGGTCCTTCAGGTGCTGAACGACAGCCCGCTGCCAGTGCCGAACATGCGCGATATCGAAGACCACGACGCGATTTTCGTCCTCGGTGAAGACCTGACCCAGACCGCTGCGCGCATGGCGCTGGCTCTGCGTCAGTCGGTCAAGGGCAAGGCTGAAGACATGGCCGAAGCCATGCGCGTCCAGCCTTGGCTCGACGCGGCGGTGAAGAACATCGGTCAGCACGCGCTGAACCCGCTGTTTATCGCCAGCCTCGCCGAAACCAAGCTCGACGACGTTGCCGAAGAATGCGTACACGCAGCTCCCGACGACCTGGCACGCATCGGTTTCGCCGTGGCTCACGCGCTGGATGCCAGCGCGCCGGCCGTTGAAGGTCTGGACACCGAAGCCCTGGAACTGGCGCAGCGTATCGCCGATGCCCTGCTCGCCGCCAAGCGTCCGCTGATCATCGCCGGTACTTCGCTGGGCTCCAAAGCCTTGATCGAAGCCGCCGCGAACATCGCCAAAGCCCTGAAGCTGCGCGAGAAGAACGGTTCGATCAGCCTGATCGTGCCGGAGGCCAACAGCCTCGGTCTGGCCATGCTCGGTGGCGAGTCGGTCGACGACGCGCTGCAAGCGGTCATCGATGGCAAGGCCGACGCGATCGTCGTGCTGGAAAACGATCTGTACACCCGCACTGCCAACGCCAAGGTCGATGCCGCATTGAACGCCGCGAAAGTGGTGATCGTCGCCGACCATCAGAAAACCGCCACCACCGATCGCGCGCACCTGGTTCTGCCAGCGGCGAGCTTCGCCGAGGGCGACGGTACGCTGGTCAGCCAGGAAGGTCGCGCCCAGCGTTTCTTCCAGGTTTTCGATCCGCAATACCTGGACGCGAGCATCCTGGTTCACGAAGGCTGGCGCTGGCTGCACGCCCTGCGCGCGACCCTGCTGAACCAGCCGATCGACTGGACGCAACTCGACCACGTCACCGCTGCCGTTGCCTCGAGCACCGCGCAACTGGCACGTATCGTCGATGCTGCACCTTCCGCTGCGTTCCGCATCAAGGGTCTGAAACTGGCCCGTGAGCCGCTGCGTTACTCCGGTCGCACCGCGATGCGCGCCGACATCAGCGTTCACGAACCACGCACCCCGCAAGACCAGGACACCGCGTTCGCCTTCTCCATGGAAGGTTACTCGGGCTCCGCCGAACCGCGTCAACAAGTGCCATTCGCATGGTCGCCGGGCTGGAACTCGCCACAAGCCTGGAACAAGTTCCAGGACGAAGTCGGTGGTCATCTGCGCGCTGGCGATCCGGGCACGCGCCTGATCGAAAGCACTGGCGACTCGCTGAACTGGTTCGCTGCTGCTCCGCGCGCATTCAATCCGGCGCCGGGCACTTGGCAGGCCGTGCCGTTCTACCACCTGTTCGGCAGCGAAGAAAATTCTTCGAAAGCCGCGCCGGTGCAAGAGCGCATTCCGGCTCCGTACGTGGCTCTGGCGAAATCCGAAGCGGATCGCCTCGGCGTCAACGACGGTGCTCTGCTGAGCCTGAACGTTGCCGGCCAGACCCTGCGTCTGCCGCTGCGCATCAATGAAGAACTGGGCGCCGGTCTGGTGGCATTGCCTGCGGGCATCGCCGGCATTCCACCGGCATTCGCCGGCGTATCCGTCGACGGTCTGCAGGAGGCAGCGCAATGACCTGGTTCACCCCTGAAGTGATCGATGTGATCCTGACGGTCATCAAAGCCATCGTGATCCTGCTGGCCGTGGTGGTCGCGGGCGCCTTGCTCAGCTTTGTCGAACGTCGCCTGCTGGGCTGGTGGCAGGACCGTTACGGTCCGAACCGCGTTGGCCCGTTCGGCATGTTCCAGATCGCCGCCGACATGCTGAAGATGTTCTTCAAGGAAGACTGGACCCCGCCGTTTGCCGACAAGGTGATCTTCACTTTGGCGCCGGTGGTGGCCATGTCCGCCCTGCTGATCGCCTTCGCGATCATCCCGATCACCCCGACCTGGGGCGTGGCGGATCTGAACATCGGCCTGCTGTTCTTCTTCGCCATGGCCGGTCTGTCGGTGTACGCGGTGCTGTTCGCCGGCTGGTCGAGCAACAACAAGTTCGCCCTGCTCGGCAGCTTGCGTGCCTCGGCGCAGACCGTGTCCTACGAAGTGTTCATGGGCCTGGCCCTGATGGGCATCGTGGTGCAGGTCGGCTCGTTCAACATGCGCGACATCGTCGAGTACCAGGCGCAGAACCTGTGGTTCATCATTCCGCAGTTCTTCGGCTTCTGTACCTTCTTCATCGCTGGCGTCGCCGTGACTCACCGTCACCCGTTCGACCAGCCGGAAGCGGAACAGGAACTGGCCGACGGTTACCACATTGAATACGCCGGTATGAAATGGGGCATGTTCTTCGTCGGTGAATACATCGGCATCATCCTGATCTCGGCGCTGCTGGTCACCCTGTTCTTCGGTGGCTGGCACGGTCCGTTCGGCATCCTGCCGCAACTGTCCTTCGTCTGGTTCGCACTGAAGACCGCGTTCTTCATCATGCTGTTCATCCTGCTGCGCGCTTCCATCCCGCGTCCGCGTTATGACCAGGTGATGGATTTCAGCTGGAAATTCTGCCTGCCACTGACCCTGATCAATTTGCTGGTGACCGCTGCGGTTGTGTTGTTGAACACGCCTGCGGTTGCGGTTCAGTGAGGATTTGACCCATGTTCAAATATATTGGCGACATCGTTAAGGGTACCGGTACCCAGTTGCGCAGCCTGGTCATGGTCTTCGGCCATGGCTTTCGCAAACGCGACACCCTGCAATACCCCGAAGAGCAGGTCTATCTGCCGCCGCGCTACCGTGGCCGCATCGTCCTGACCCGCGACCCCGATGGCGAAGAACGCTGCGTAGCCTGCAACCTGTGCGCCGTGGCCTGCCCGGTGGGTTGCATCTCGCTGCAGAAAGCTGAAACCGAAGACGGTCGCTGGTACCCGGACTTCTTCCGGATCAACTTCTCGCGCTGCATTTTCTGCGGTCTCTGCGAGGAAGCCTGCCCGACCACCGCGATCCAGCTGACCCCGGATTTCGAGATGGCCGAGTTCAAACGTCAGGACCTGGTGTACGAGAAAGAAGATTTGCTGATCTCCGGCCCCGGCAAAAACCCTGATTACAACTTCTATCGTGTTGCAGGTATGGCAATCGCTGGCAAGCCGAAAGGCGCTGCGCAGAACGAAGCCGAACCGATCAACGTGAAGAGCTTGCTGCCTTAAGGAAGAACGATGGAATTCGCTTTCTATTTCGCATCGGGTATTGCTGTGGTGTCCACGCTGCGTGTGGTCACCAACACCAACCCTGTGCACGCCCTGCTCTACCTGATCATCTCGTTGATTGCCGTGGCCATGACCTTCTTCGCCCTCGGCGCGCCGTTCGCCGGTGTGCTGGAAGTGATCGCCTACGCCGGTGCCATCATGGTGCTGTTCGTGTTCGTGGTGATGATGCTCAACCTCGGTCCCGCCTCGGTGCAGCAGGAACGCACCTGGCTCAAGCCCGGCATCTGGGCAGGACCGGTGATCCTCGCCGCGCTGCTGCTGGCCGAACTGCTGTATGTGCTGTTCGCTCACCAGAGCGGCCAGGCCATCGGCCACACCACCGTAGACGCGAAAGCCGTGGGCATCAGCCTGTTCGGCCCGTACCTGCTGGTGGTCGAACTCGCCTCGATGCTGCTGCTCGCCGCAGCCGTCACGGCGTTCCATTTGGGCCGTAACGAGGCGAAGGAGTAAGACATGCCTGCTATCCCTCTCGAACATGGTTTAGCCGTTGCCGGCATCCTGTTCTGCCTTGGTCTGGTCGGCCTGATGGTCCGCCGCAACATTTTGTTCGTGTTGATGAGTCTGGAAGTGATGATGAACGCCTCTGCCCTGGCCTTCATCGTTGCGGGCGCCCGCTGGGCGCAGCCGGATGGACAGATCATGTTCATCCTGGTGATCAGCCTTGCCGCAGCCGAGGCCAGTATTGGCCTGGCGATCCTGCTGCAACTGTATCGCCGCTTCCACACGCTCGATATCGACGCTGCCAGTGAGATGCGCGGATGAACCTACTCTTTCTGACTTTCGTATTCCCTCTGATCGGGTTCCTGTTGCTGTCGTTCTCGCGCGGCCGCTTCTCGGAAAACCTCTCGGCGCTGATCGGTGTCGGTTCGATCGGCCTGTCGGCCATCGTCACCGCTTACGTGATCTGGCAATTCAACGTCGCGCCGCCGGAAGGTGGCGTGTACACCCAGGTGCTGTGGCGCTGGATGTCGGTGGAAGGTTTCCAGCCGAACTTCGCGCTGTACCTGGATGGCCTGTCGGTGACCATGCTCGGCGTGGTCGTCGGCGTCGGCTTCCTGATCCACCTGTTCGCGTCCTGGTACATGCGTGGTGAAGACGGTTACTCGCGCTTCTTCTCGTACACCAACCTGTTCATCGCCAGCATGCTGTTCCTGATCCTCGGCGATAACCTGCTGTTCATCTACTTCGGCTGGGAAGGCGTGGGCCTGTGCTCGTACCTGTTGATCGGTTTCTACTACAGCAACCGCAACAACGGTAACGCGGCACTCAAGGCATTCATCGTCACCCGCATCGGCGACGTGTTCATGGCCATCGGCCTGTTCATCCTGTTCCAGCAACTGGGCACGTTGAACGTCCAGGAACTGCTGGTGCGTGCGCCTGAGCACTTCAAGGTCGGCGATTTCTGGATCGTTCTGGCAACCCTGATGCTGCTCGGCGGTGCTGTCGGCAAATCGGCGCAACTGCCGCTGCAAACCTGGCTCGCGGATGCGATGGCCGGCCCAACCCCGGTTTCGGCACTGATCCACGCCGCGACCATGGTCACCGCCGGTGTCTACCTGATTGCCCGTACCCACGGTCTGTTTGCGCTGGCGCCGGACATCCTGCACCTCGTCGGCATCGTCGGTGGCGTGACCCTGGTACTGGCCGGTTTCGCCGCGCTGGTGCAGACCGACATCAAACGTATCCTCGCCTACTCGACCATGAGCCAGATCGGCTACATGTTCCTGGCGCTGGGCGTTGGTGCCTGGGAAGGCGCGATCTTCCACCTGATGACTCACGCCTTCTTCAAGGCCCTGCTGTTCCTTGCTTCCGGTGCGGTGATCGTTGCCTGCCACCACGAGCAGAACATCTTCAAGATGGGCGGTCTGTGGAAGAAACTGCCACTGGCCTACGCCAGCTTCATCGTCGGTGGTGCCGCGCTGGCCGCTCTGCCACTGGTTACCGCAGGCTTCTACTCCAAGGACGAAATCCTCTGGGAAGCGTTCGCCAGCGGTAACCAGGGTCTGCTTTACGCAGGTCTGGTCGGTGCGTTCATGACGTCGCTGTATACCTTCCGCCTGATCTTCATCGCGTTCCACGGTGAAGCCAAGACCGAAGCCCACGCCGGCCACGGCATTGCCCACTGGCTGCCATTGTCGGTGCTGATCGTGCTGTCGACTTTCGTCGGCGCGATGATCGTGCCACCGCTGCACGGCGTACTGCCGCAAAGCGTTGGCCATGCCGGTGGCGAAGCCAAGCACAGTCTGGAAATCGCCTCGGGCGCCATCGCCCTGGCCGGTATCCTGCTGGCAGCGCTGCTGTTCCTCGGCAAGCGTCGCTTCGTCACGGCAATTGCCAACAGCGGCATCGGCCGTTTCCTTTCGGCCTGGTGGTTCGCTGCCTGGGGCTTCGACTGGATCTACGACAAACTGTTCGTCAAGCCGTACCTTGCGATCAGCCATGTACTGCGCAAAGACCCGCTCGACCAGACCATCGGTCTGATCCCGCGTATGGCCAAGGGTGGTCACACTGCCCTGAGCCGCACCGAGACCGGTCAACTGCGTTGGTACGCCGCCTCGATGGCTGCTGGTGCCGTGCTGGTGATCGGCGCCATCGTGCTGGTAGCGGTCTGATATGAACCTTGCGAATTTGCGAAAGGAAACGAGCCCGTCATGATTCTGCCTTGGCTAATCCTGATCCCCTTCATCGGCGGCCTGCTGTGCTGGATGGGTGAGCGCTTCGGCGCCACCCTCCCGCGCTGGATTGCGCTGTTGACCATGACCCTGGAACTCGCGCTCGGCCTCTGGCTGTGGGCCCACGGTGACTATTCATTCGCACCGGCGCCGGGCGCCGATCCGACCTGGGCGCTTGAGTTCAAGCATGTCTGGATCCAGCGTTTCGGCATCAACGTGCACCTGGCCCTCGACGGCCTGTCGCTGTTGATGATCCTGCTGACCGGTCTGCTGGGTATCCTCTCCGTACTCTGCTCGTGGAAAGAGATTCAACGTCACGTTGGCTTCTTCCACCTGAACCTGATGTGGATCCTGGGCGGTGTGGTCGGCGTGTTCCTCGCCCTCGACCTGTTCATGTTCTTCTTCTTCTGGGAAATGATGCTGGTGCCGATGTACTTCCTCATCGCGCTCTGGGGTCACAGTTCTTCGGACGGCAAGAAAACCCGTATCTACGCAGCGACCAAGTTCTTCATCTTCACTCAGGCGTCCGGCCTGATCATGCTGGTGGCGATCCTCGGTCTGGTGCTGGTCAACTTCAACAATACCGGCGTGATTACCTTCAACTACGCCGACCTGTTGAAAACCAAGATGTCGATGACCACCGAGTACATTCTGATGCTCGGCTTCTTCATCGCTTTCGCGGTCAAGCTGCCCGTCGTACCGTTCCACTCCTGGCTGCCTGATGCTCACGCCCAGGCACCGACAGCCGGTTCCGTCGACCTCGCCGGTATCCTGCTGAAAACTGCGGCCTACGGTCTGCTGCGTTTCGCCCTGCCGCTGTTCCCGAACGCTTCGGCGGAGTTCGCGCCGATCGCCATGACCCTCGGTCTGATCGGGATCTTCTACGGCGCGTTCCTCGCGTTCGCACAAACCGACATCAAGCGTCTGATTGCCTTCTCTTCCGTTTCCCACATGGGCTTCGTGTTGATCGGTATCTACTCCGGCAGCCAACTGGCGCTGCAAGGCGCAGTGATCCAGATGCTGGCGCACGGTCTGTCGGCAGCTGCGCTGTTTATCCTCAGCGGTCAGTTGTACGAGCGTCTGCATACGCGTGACATGCGTGAGATGGGCGGTCTGTGGTCGCGTATCGCTTACCTGCCGGCGATCAGCCTGTTCTTCGCGGCGGCGTCGCTGGGCTTGCCGGGCACCGGTAACTTTGTCGGCGAGTTCCTGATCCTGATCGGCTCCTTCGCCAGCGCTCCATGGGTCACGGCGATTGCCACTTCCGGTCTGGTGTTCGGTTCGGTCTACTCGCTGATCATGATTCACCGTGCCTACTTCGGCCCGTCGAAATCCGACGCGGTGCTGCACGGCATGGACGCGCGCGAACTGATCATGGTGCTCGGTCTGGCGGTGTTGCTGATTTACCTCGGCGTCTACCCGCAACCGTTCCTCGACACCTCTGCCGCCACCATGCATGGCGTGCAGCAGTGGCTCGGCACCGCCTTCTCTCAACTCGCTTCGGCCCGGTAAGAGCGCTATGGAATTCACGATTCAACACTTTATTGCGCTTGCGCCACTGTTGATCACCAGCCTCACCATTATCGTGGTGATGCTGGCAATCGCCTGGCGCCGCAACCACTCGCAGACCTTCCTGATTTCGGTGGCGGGTCTGAACCTGGCCCTGCTGTCGATCCTGCCTGCGTTGAAAGTCGCGCCTCTGGCCGTGACCCCGTTGCTGCAGATCGACGCGTTTGCCTGTCTGTACATGGCGATGATCCTGGTCGCCACGCTCGCCTGCGTCACCCTCGCCCACGCTTATCTGGGTGATGGCGGTTCGGGCTACCCGGGCAACCGCGAAGAACTGTACCTGCTGATCCTGATGGCCGCCGCCGGTGGTCTGGTTTTGGTCAGCGCGCAGCACCTGGCCGGGTTGTTCATCGGTCTGGAACTGCTCTCGGTACCGGTCTACGGTCTGGTGGCTTACGCCTTCTTCAACAAGCGTTCGCTGGAAGCCGGCATCAAGTACATGGTGCTGTCGGCCGCCGGTTCCGCGTTCCTGCTGTTCGGTATGGCGCTGCTCTACGCAGACGCTGGTTCGCTGAGCTTCGTCGGCATCGGTCAGGCCCTGGCTGCAACCGGCCTGCCAAGCCCGCTGGCGCAACTGGGCCTGGGCATGATGCTGATCGGTCTGGCGTTCAAGCTGTCGCTGGTACCGTTCCACCTGTGGACGCCCGACGTCTACGAAGGTGCTCCGGCACCGGTGGCGGCGTTCCTCGCCACCGCTTCGAAGGTCGCGGTGTTTGCGGTGATGGTGCGTCTGTTCCAGCTCTCCCCTGCTGCCAGCAGTGGTGTGCTGAGCGATGTGCTCAGCGTTATCGCGGTCGCCTCGATCCTGTTCGGTAACCTGCTGGCCCTGACCCAGAGCAACCTCAAGCGTCTGCTCGGTTACTCGTCGATTGCGCACTTCGGCTATCTGCTGATCGCGCTGGTGGCGAGCAAGGGTCTGGCGGTGGAAGCCATCGGCGTCTATCTGGTGACTTATGTCATCACCAGCCTCGGCGCGTTCGGCGTGATCACCCTGATGTCCTCGCCGTACAACGGCCGCGACGCCGACGCGCTGTACGAGTACCGCGGCCTGTTCTGGCGCCGTCCGTACCTGACCGCCGTGCTGACCGTGATGATGCTGTCCCTGGCCGGCATCCCGCTGACCGCCGGCTTCATCGGCAAGTTCTACATCATCGCCAGCGGCGTCGAAACGCGTCAGTGGTGGCTGGTCGGCGCACTGGTACTGGGCAGCGCCATCGGCGTGTTCTACTACCTGCGCGTGATGGTCACCCTGTACCTGATCGAGCCAAACCTGCGTCGCCACGACGCCCAGCTGCACTGGGAACAGAAAGCAGGCGGCGTGATGCTGCTGGCCATCGCCCTGGTCGCATTCTTCCTGGGTGTGTACCCGCAGCCGTTGCTGGTGCTGGTACAACAGGCGGGTCTGGCGGGCTGATTGCTCGGCTGATCTGGCTATACATGAAAACGGCACCTTTGCAGGTGCCGTTTTTTTTGCTCCGGGATTTGTTGCGCAGCAAGCTATCCTCGACGAGTGGCGCGTCTCACTCCTCTTGCCGACGCTTGCTCAGCCATTACTTTCCATAGCGGTTACGAATGGTCAGTCTTGCAGACTCTCCGTCGTAGTAGCTGATAAATATCCAGCCATCGCGAGCAGTAACATTTTCCATGGTTGGCTTGCCAGTCACCGCGACGGTCACCGGCACTCCCCCCGCCGGCAGCCCCGTGAAAGTGGAAACCGCGCGAATGCCATATCTCCAGAACGAGGCCGAACCTCCCATTTGCTGAGGGCCGAATCTTTCAGATACCTCAGCACTGTTATGCGCCAGCGACATGGGCAACTCCAGCGAACTGAATTCCAGCGCCGGCACCTTCAACCAGACTGCGAAATCGCCGGCACTGGTACTGTCGACGCAGTTCAGCAACCAGCTCAACCCGTCCTCGCCGAGCGTTTGCGGGATGCTCGGACTCAAGGTCACGCCTAGATCGGCCGCTTGCGCACTCAACTCCAGAACCACGTCCTGGCCGAGCAAAAAACTGCTGTCCTGGGGTCGCAAAGTCAATGTATGCGTGGCCCCAAGGCAGGGGTACGCCGGGGCACCACCGAACACCTGGGGGAACCCATCCAGATCAAACCTCACGGCGTCAGCCAAATCCCCCGCTTCCACTCGCCCGGGCAGCTCCCAGTCGGGCAGTATCGAACTGGCCAGACTCAAACCATAAAAACCACTGTTCGCCTCTTCGGTAGAAATATACCAATGGATTGACGATCCTTTGTTTATTGTCAGCGGCGTGCCCAGATCAGGGTTGAAAGTCAGGCCTCGTTCCTTCGCGCCCCAGAAGTTCTGCAAAGTGACGGTAGAGCCAATCAAAACACTGTCGTCGGCAATCTTCAGCTCCAGCTTATAGGGCAGGTTTTTTCTCAACAGCACGAGTTCGCTTGCAGCGTCGACGCGCTCACCGTCCAGATAAAGCTCTGCTGCCTGCGCCCAGACATCGTCCAGTACGGCATTCACTTCATAGAGTTCGGTCAAAATCACACCGGCGTTATCCTGAGTGACGTCCGCCAGAATGTCATGCTTGCCGACTGTCTCAGGTGTATAGCGATAACTGGTCCAGCCGTTGACATCGGTCTGCGTTGTCGCCAGCAATTCCTCCTCGCCATTGACGCGCCACTTCACCTCCACGCCAGCCGCTACCTCCCCGCTGACACCGGAGATGACCTGGATTCGCAACAGCACGCTCTGCTCGGTGCCCACCACCGGTGTACCGATGGCGGGTGTAGCGTCGCCAATGGCATACCGCGATTCGCTGACCTTGAAGG
The DNA here is from genome assembly GCF_041956865.1 of Pseudomonas sp. LW8. Taxonomy (NCBI): domain Bacteria; kingdom Pseudomonadati; phylum Pseudomonadota; class Gammaproteobacteria; order Pseudomonadales; family Pseudomonadaceae; genus Pseudomonas; species Pseudomonas sp. LW8. The sequence goes on from NZ_CP168138.1 coordinate 3,549,710, forward strand.
AGCGAGCCTCAGTCCAGTCGGACCAGTCGCCGTCGAATGTCTGCCGGGCCTGCACGGCGTAGTCTCCGAGGGGCCACGCTTTTTCTGCGGTCCAATTCCACCGGGTTGAACCGTCGACGATGGCAAACTCTTCCTTGGGATCAAGCGCATGACGCAGGACAATCTCACCTCCCGTTGCTCCTGTGCCTCGAATCCTCGGATAGCGTGATGTTTCGGAGTTCGCCCGTGGCGCTTCGATCGATGGAGTTGACGGGGCAGCCTTGACCGTAAACCGATGCGGCGCGCTCCAATCCGAATCAGTCCCACCGCTGGCCTGTTTAGCCTCAAGGACAATGGTGCCTGGATCCAACGGTTCCACCACTGTGAATGTCAGGATCCCGTCTGCACCCGCTGTCTCTTCGTGCAACGTCGCGCCGTTCTCAAAACGAACGGTTTGCAGCGCGCCTGGCACGCCGGCGATCTTGAGGGAGGGATACCGTGAGGTTAAGCCCCCCGCCTGCGGTTGCTGGAATTGAGGGGCGTCGGGCCGGTCCTCCACCTCCACGGTGAAAGTGCACAAGTCACTGGGGTCAGAGTCCACGCCGTTTACTGTCTGGATGACGTAGACGGTGTTTTCGCCGGACGACCAATCCGCCGCCGGTGTGAAGTGGCGGTTGGCCCCACTGATGGTGAATTTGCCAGCCACCGGTCTGTTGGCCTCAGTGAGCATTTGCAAGCTGACGGCGCCTGACGCTACACCGGTGATTTTCAGAGATTGCTTCAGCGCGACCGGGTGGCTTGGCGGCTCGATAGCAGGCGTCGCCGGCTTGATGTAAAACTCAAGGACATCGGTTGCCTCAGACGTTGCTCCATTTACGCTCTGCCGCACCTTCATATCGTTGAAACCGGGCCGCCAAAGGTACTCGAAAAACCATGTGGTTCCACTGTAGGTCAGGTTGCCTTGCAGAAAGTTGCCAGCGGCATCTTGCACGGCGATCGTCGCTCCAGCCACGCAGGTGCCTTGCACCCTGAGATCGGCATGATGACTGGTGTGGGGTAAAGGCTGAGTGATTACGGGTGTGGGAGGCTTCTCTATTACCGAAACAGTGACCGGATCGCTTGGATGGGAAAGTACATCATCTACGATCTGTACCACATTGACTTTGGTGGTTCCTGTCCAGTCAATGGCCGGCGTGAAGGTGCGGAATTCGCCATCGCCGTTGAAATAACCCGGCACCGTTTCGCCGTCCTCGTAGAACATGTGCAGGGTCACGTCACCGGCATACACGCTGGAAATGCTCAGTTGGTGCTTCGAAGTGACAGGGTTGTATGGTGGTTGGATGAAGGGCTTTCGGGGAAGGATCTCTAATAAAACAGGATCGCTAAACTCGGAACCCACGCCGTTTATGTCCTGTTTTGTCATGACCTCGGTCCTCCCCGGTGGCCACCCGTATCTTGGCGTGAAGGTGGCGGGAGTACCGTAGCTGAATTCGCCATCCAGCCTGATGCCCGCTGCCGTGTACATTCGCAGGATGACGGGGCCGTATGAACGTCCCCTGTTGATGTTCAGCACTTGATCCAATGTTGCCGGGATGGGTGGTTGTTCTATTTCGGGCTTCGGGGGAGGCGCGTAAACAGTGACAACAATACTTGGCTGCGACGTGCCACCGTCGACAGTCTGCACGACCACGATTTTGCGCGTGCCTGCCCAGTCCTCAGCGGGTGTGAAGATACGAGACGTGTCGACTCCCGTGAAATCACCTTCAATCGCCGCCCCGTCCTCGGTAAGCATTTGCAAGGTAACGGCGCCGGGGTCGACCCCGATAATGTTCAGTCGCTGTCTCGGCAAGGCAGGTTTTGGTGGCGGCTCGATTTCCGGCTTGGCGGGTATGACCAAAAACCTGACAACGTTGCTTGGTGCGGATGGCACTCCGTCGACGAACTGCACGGCCATGACCGCATTGTAGCCCGCTGGCCACCGCGGCGAGGGTTTGAACTTGCGTGGGGTTCCAGTGGTGAATTCGCCCGTCACCGGTGCGCCTGCTTCGGTAAGCATCTGCAACACACTGCCCGACGAAGATGGAGGGGCCGACAAAAGCGTCAGTTGTAGGTCCGAGCTCACGGAGCCTGGCGGATTGGCAAGCGACAGTTCAGAGGGTTGTACCGCAAGGGTAACCAGATTGCTCCAATTGACGACGCCACCCACGACCTGGTGAACGCTGACCGTGGTTTTTCCCTGCTTCCACTCCTCCTTCGGGGTGAAGTACCGGACGGAGCCGCTTTCCAGGAAGGTGCCTTCAACCAATCCGCCGCCCTGTATGTACATTCGCAAGTGGTCATCGCTGGCCAGGAAAAAACTGATGGCCAGCTTTTCTTTCGCGGCTGCCGGATCAGATGGCGGAGCAATGAAGAGTTTCACCACTATAGGCACCAGCGCGCTTGGATTGGAGCGGACACCGCCTACGGTCTGTACGATTTTGACCTGGCTGGATACAGACCAGTCCTGCGCCGGGGTGAAGGTACGGGACGTACCACTACCGGTAAATTCACCCGCCACGCTTTCGCCAACTTCGTTGAACATTTCCAGCAAGGTAGCATCGGGTGAAACGAATTTGATACTCAGCGTCTGCCGGGCTGCAATCGGGACGGCGGGAGGCTCGATGACCGGTCTCGAGGGTCGAATCTTGACGGATACCGCACTGCTCGGGTCGGATGTCGCTCCGTCCACTGTCTGCACCGCCCTGAGGCTTGTGGTGCCTACCGCCCACTGTCCCGACGGTGTAAAAGTGCATGTGAAGCGGTCGAAAGTGCCAACGACAATTTCGTCTTTGTTAGTGAATATTTGCACGGATGCCCTTTCGGGCCAGACATTCATAATCTTCAGCGCCTGTTTTACCGAGCTGTATGCGGGTGGAACTTCAATCCGTGGAGTTGGCGGTTTTACGTTGACGACGTAGGTATCTGACCAGTAAGAGCTCTGTCCGCTGACCGATGCCACCTGTTTTGCAGTGAGCAGATGCTTGCCAGGAAGCCACGCTTCAACACTGAGCGCCAACCAGGTGCCGTCCTGCCAGACAGTCGTGGCTAACTGAATTCCCTTGCTCTTGTCTTCAAGCCAGAGCTCAAGTTTCGCGCCCGCCAAGCCACCGCCGCCGTGGACGCTGAGTTTACGTTCCGGAGTAACAGTTGTGCCAAGAATGTGGGGCGCAAAAAGAACCGCAAAAGAGGAATGGACTGCCCAGCGAGAGGGTACATTCTCATAGAGCTGCAAGGCTGTTATCGAAAAGCTCTCGGTCATGGACAAAGGCTTTGTCAGGGGAGTCGTCCATCTGCCATGGTTGTCTACAATTGCAGCTCCGATCACCAACTCAAGTTGATCAACCTCATACAGTTTAACCAAGGCGCCTGGATAGCCTGTTCCACTTATTTGCGGCAGCGGCGAATGTACAACATGAGGATGCACGAAAATGGGAGGACGAAAGTCAACTTCAAAACTCATGGTTACCGAGGTATCTTTCGACTTGTCAGCACTAAGCTCATGATCAAACACAAACTTGAAATTGATCTCGGCCGAATGTTTGTTACCTGTTACGGAACCTCCACCACTGATAGCATGCCATCGACCATCCTGAATCGCATCATCGTTCGTCAGTTCCGTCTCAGGCCACCTCCCTGACGAGCTGAAACTCAAGTAGACATTGCCCTTTCGCCTGCCATTATTGGTGGCCGCGTACTGCTTCGCGTGACAAGTAAACAAAGTACCTGAAGGATTCCAAAAACATTCAACTGTAAGAAATGCCTCCCACGGAAGGAATAAATCCGGATATTTCACATGCATTGTAATTGTTGAAATAAGCCTGACATATCTTCCTTCGGCAGCCTCTCTCTGAGTAATTGAACTGTCTTCTTTCTTAGTGACGTCATTTTCCATTATGGCTTCTCGGATGAATAGGTTCATATCAGACAAACGCACAACGCCAGACAACAATCAAAACAGAGCGAAGCGTGCCTTTATATGGAATGGAAACTTCAGTTCACAGTAATTCACTACAGAGCTCATTCACACTGTCATTCCTGACAGGCTTTTATAATAAATAGCGATTACCAGAACAAAACAAAATGACTTCTCATTATAAAAACAGAGATATCAAAGACAAAACGGACGAAACCGAAAACCAAGACAACCGAAGCCGCCAGCACATAAAGCCCTTAAATTATTCCGTCTTATTCGAATTAGTTCTAATCAATGCGGCAATACCTGTCAGGTCTGACAGGTTACGTCCCTGTTGTTTACCGTTAGTTTGCTCTAACCGCGCATTGCCTCAATGCCACTCTTGAAAGTAGGAGAATCACAGTCATGGCTGACAACAACTCGTTGCTGCAGAGACTGGTAAAGCCACACGTTTCGGTACAGAAAGACCGCAGCGACTTCCCCACCGCCATGCAGCAAATGGGCTTCACGTCAGTTTTCGACATCGTCCGTTTATCCAAAGCAGCGTTCGCTCGCCAGCTCGCCCTTCACAGCGACGCCAACGCCGATGTGGCTTATGACAATGCGATGAAGTATGCGGCGCTCATTTCGCGCCTGTATCGGGAATACCAGACCTCTTCCGGCACGTTGCAGCAAATGGCTCAACGCAGTGGTGTGAGCTCGCTGGTTTCGCTGGGCGCTACCTATCAACGCATGTTCAATGAAAACTGGGACGAGTTCACCAAGGTCGGAGCCATTGCCGCCAACGATAGTCCGGTGGCCTACCTGACTGAACTGCGGAGATTCTCCCTTCAACTGGAAGCCACCAGTGAGGATCCCAAGCGGCTGTTGATGGATCAACGCCGTCCTGACCTCAAGGACCTGTTGATCAGCCAGGAGAGCACCTTCACACCGAGGCCAATGCTGGAAATTGTCACGCAGGTATTGGAAAGTCATCTGCGCACCTATCTGGATGGCAATCTTCCCGACAAAAGCAAATCCACCTATCAGGTACTGGCCGAACGGAGCTACCCCTTCGAACTGCCCTACAACTTCTATCATCACCAATGCCAACTTGGGCTCGCTGATAATAAGCCGCGTCTGGGCGAGTTGAATTACCGGGCCAGTCTGTTGCTACCGATCAAACAGGTGGCAGTCAATGACTATGGGCAATTGCAGCAACCGGCGCTACAGGCACAACGGTTGCTGTGCGGGTTGAGCCCACAACAACAGCAATTGCTGCTCGCCCCCCCGGTGTTCAGCCATTTTTATCTGACCCGCAGCAATCTCATCAACGGCTGGCAAAACCCTCTCACTGCCTACCTGCGGCCACATACCACACCAAGCAGATGTTACTTGCTCCTGTCCGGGCAGCCCGACGACGTGGTCGCGACTCCGTTGGCGGACGCACCAACGAATCAAGGCGGCTCCAAAACCGTTGTCTCACTGACCTTTCGTAAAGACGACAAGACCGTGCCTGCCAGTATCGATCTGAGCTCTAACGTGCCGGACCTCACAGGGACTGGCTGGCTGATAAATCGTCTGCACGCTGCGATAGATAAACCCATCGTTGTGCATTTCCAGGCTGCCACCCTTCCCACGCCGACCGAGCAGGAATACACAGCCAGATTCGATCTGATCACCGCCACCGGGACGGTGGAGCAACCGGTCCGTCTGGCCAGACAGCGCTTCGCCTTTACGCTGGATGAGCAGTACCGCCTGACGACGACAGAAAAGAACTTTTTCAAAGGCGCCTACGGTGTCGAAGTCACCAGCGATGCGCCTGTGCAGCAATTGACCCTGTTGACCGACTTCATGCAGCACACTGGCCTCACCGCTGAACAGGTCGAGCAACTTGTGGCCCGCCGCAGCTTTGCAGTGCGATTGTCGCCCAATTGTCCATACCTGCAGCCGACCCCGAACAGGATTGACCTGCTGACCGGGTCTTTTCCAAATCACTACGGTGCCTGCTACGTCAATGGCATCGGTCCCGGTGCTGAACTGTCCGACAACGCGCCGGAAACGGCCCCGGAAACAGACCTGAGCGATGAGTCAGACCACGCCATAGGACTGGAGCGGATAGCGTCGGGTGACAACACACAATGGCGTCTGACCAAAACCTCACTTGATCGTCTCGATCGTCTTCAGCGGATGATCCGCCTGCAACGCTGGAGCGGCATTCCTTTCGCCGGGCTCGACACGTTGATCTGCAGTGCCATGCGCGCCGAGGGCGAATCAAACCTGGGCATGGAACTCAACGCAAACACCCTGCGTGCGCTGGGCGTCTATCGCTACCTGAACCAGCGCTACAGCATCGAACCTGAAGAGTTCGCGGCGCTGCTGCACGACCTCAGCCCCAATGCCAGCGGCAAGGACGCGGTGCCGTTGTTCGATCAAGTGTTCAACCATGTGCAACTGTTCGACACACCGCTGATTCTTGATCAAACACCCATCGATTTGACCACCCTCGATGCCGCGACGCAGAAAACCCTGCTGCAACTCTGTGCCGGGCTCGGTGTGCAACCCACCGAAGACTCTTTGCTGTTAATTGCCCGTCAGACCGAAAAGCACGTGGGCGCGCTCAAGCGTGACTTGCCTACCGTTTCCTCGTTGTACCGCCAGGCGCGGATAGCCCGGTTGTTCGGTCACTCGGTCGAAGAACTGCTGGCGTTGGCGGGACTTCTCGGAGGCTCGTCTTACAAAACCGCACTGGCCAGCGGCCGCTTGAGTGCAACGACTGCGGATGCGAATCCGGACATCCTCGATGTGCTGATGCAACTGGATTGGGCCTTCGCCTGGCTCAAAGACAGTCAGCAGACCGTGACGCAGGTATTGCAACGCCTGGGCATCGATGCCCCGCCAAATCCCGAAGAGCAGGAAAATGATCAGCAGATCAGATTGGCCGAGCAAGCTCCCCTGCCCGATGAGTTGCGGGCGCGTCTGACCACGCTGCAGAGCGATACGCGCCGCAGCCTGGCGACCGAGGCGCAAGTCAATGCGCTGGGTCTGCCACTGCAAGAGGATGGCAAACGCAAGCGAGGAGAAATCAACTGGTTTCAGTTGCTGATCGAACACCATCTGATCACTGCTGACGGCCTGCTGTCTGGCCTTGATCGCACACTGACCCTGACAGATGAACCCGTTGCCTGGTTACAGGCCGATGTCGCGCAAGCGCTCAAAGGTCTAGGGCTGGCCCAACCTGTCAAAGATGCTTGCGCAGACAGACTCGTCAAGTTCCTGCTCGATGTGCATGACCGTCAGGCCCAGTTGCTCGAAGGGCTTTTCCAGGAAACCGCGAAACTCGCGCCGGATTGCTGCCGGGCGGTCATTCACTGGGCGTGGGCCACGCCCTATAGCATTTTGCAGCAAGCACTCAAGACCCCGCTGCCCCAAGCGTTGATCGAGGATTATCAACGGGTGGCTCGCCACGCCGAGATCGTCAGAGAGCTGCGTTTGAGCAATAGCGCTCTGCGCCTGTTTGCAATCAATCCGACGTGGCTGGGTGGCGCGGCATACGAGGAAGGCAGTAACAGCATGCCTTCGCTTTCCGATCTCTATCTGCTTGAACGCTTCAGTCATTGGTTCCACAGCCAGAGCCAGTCCGAAGACCATGTCCTGAGTTATTTCAGCTGCGCCAATCCAGCCAAGGCCCAATTGAAAAACAAGGCCCTGCGCCAGCTCGCCAGCGAAACGGCCGATGCTGCCCTTGCTCGTTTGCTGAACTGGCCGCAGGCGCAAGTTGCCGAGCTGACCAGCTCGCTCCCCGATAAACGCGCCACCTCGATGGCTCAAGTCGACTGGGTCCGTCGTTGCCAGGCCGCTTGTCAGGCCAGCGGCTTGGCCGCCAAAACCCTATTGCAAGCCACCGCGCTGGGCGAACAAAGCGATCTGCTGGCCTGGAAAGCCGTCGGTGAGGGAGTCATGGCCGCCCACTCTAACGCCGCCCCATCACGTGACAATGGTTGAGGAACGATCATGACGACTGCCTTCGATGCGCCGCTTAACGAAGCACTGCGTGACGCGATGCTCGCCCTTTATCTGCACGAAGCCATACCCAGCGATCCCTACCTGATCGAGCAAGGGCTGGCTCAAACGATCAAGACCGCCAACGACCTTTATGAATTCTGGTTGCTGGATGTACTGGTCAGCCAGGATGTCCCGACCAGTCCGGTGGCCTGCGCCATTGCCAGCTACCAACAGCAAATCAACAGCATGATGTTGAACCTGGAGCCCGGTTACAGCGATGACAGCTTTACGCCTTTGCAAACCAGCACCTGGCGCGACGGCCTCAATCGCTACTCGATCTGGCCCGCCCTCCAGCAGTTGCGCACGTTCCCGGACATCTATCTGGACCCGACCCTGCGCCTGACCAAGAGCGCCAGTTTCGAGCAACTGGAGAATGACCTCAACCAGGCGCAGATTCAGCCCGAAACAGTACAAACCGCAGTGCTGGCTTACCTTGCCAGGTTCGAAGAAATTGCCAACCTGAAAATCTGCAATGGCTACATTGACGGGGAAGATTTTGCCAACAGTACTTATTATTTCATCGGCAAATCCCCTGCCGAGAATGCTTATTACTGGCGCTCACTGGACATGTCGCAGCGCGCGGTCAAAGCGCCCGCGAGTGCAGCAGGCGAAACCCCGGTCAAATATGACAAGCCGCTGCCCAATGCCTGGTCGGATTGGCAAAAAGCCAACGTGCCCATTTCGGAAAAGGCGCTGGAACACACCATTCGCCCGTGCTGGTTCAACAATCGTCTGTTCGTGATCTGGGCCGAGCTGGAGCTTCAGGATGCGGACGCCATGCAGGCCCCCGTTGACGGCAAGGCCGACCAGAGCGTCAAGGTCAATCCCAGGTTCCGCCTATATGCCAGCTACAAGAAATATGACGAGACCTGGAGTACGCCGCGGGTTTACATCGAGAGTTACTGCCAGACCAAAGCGCTGATCGAAAAACCGCTGGAAGAAATTGCGGAGCAAACCCAGACCATTGCGGTGTATGACCACTCGACGTCACCTGAGTCGATGGTGCTCATGCTGTATTCGAACTATCAGGGCGTCCCTTCCGAGATTCCGGGCGATGCAGATACCTATGATTTTCTGCGAACGGTACAGATAGACAAGAACTTCAATGTGACACCGCTGCCACCGTCATTCGGCATGGCGCCGGAGGTCAGACCGGCCTCACCTCCCTCCGTCGAGGTCCTCAAGAACGGCGAAGCCCACGTGAGGCTGATCGGCAATATTTTCGCCAATGGCAACGCTGGTCGTTTCCAATACTGGCTTCCCTCCGGCACGCCAATGTTTGGTGCAGTGGAGTACCAGACACCGGATAGCGAAAAGACCACCTGGGATTATCAGGGGTGGCAGTCGCGAATCGAGACCAGCGTGAAAGACGTCGACTTTGTCTATAACCGGGCGGCGTCCAATATCGAGTTGACCGCAAGGCTGGCGGCAGGATTCAACAACCTCCTGATTTTCAAACTTTCCGTCTTCGACAAACACGACGAAAACAAGGAGCTCATCAAAGTTACGCTGGTGTTCGATCCTTCGGAAAATCATCTTGAAGTTCCGCTACTTCCAGGCTCCATCATTGAACCTGTTGGTACCGACTTCATGGATGTCGCAGATACGGCATTCTGTTTCAAGGGCTACCCTGATCGGCTGCGTAGCTTGATCGCCGACCCTGTCGGGAATCCGACCGAATTTACGGTACCCGCCACCAAGCAAGGAGAAACGGCGTGCCTTGCAGGTAAACATGCAAATCGAAGGGTGCTCTATGAACTGATCGGCTCCAGCATGGTTTTGTTTACGTCCTTTTGGCGTTCTACCACCGATCACAATGAAATCGCTCTTCATCCTTCAGCAGGGCGCTATAACAGCAGCGTGGGCTACCAGTTTTTCATCGCACACCCGCTGAATGTTCTGTCAACAAAGCCGCCTGAAACATTCAGCGCAATGCGCAAGCTGGCGTCTACAGCCATCGTCAATAGCCTGTCGAAGGACTCCTCGCTGACTTATTCGTTTTCGGTCGATCAATCCACCCTCCAGCCCGACGGCTGGCCAGTGGAGTGGCCTGAGGATCCAAAGGAACTGAAAATCCCGCTGATCTATGGTGTTCTGGTTTATCACGCAGGCTCCTTGGCAACCACGCTGATTGGCGGAGCACTCAAGGCGCTGACCGTTGAATGGGCAGAAGTGCCTCCCTCAAACTTGCAAATAGCGCCCAGCATCAACAGCATGATCGACCCGTCTCTGGGGGACAGCCCTTCTTTGGGCAAGGCGCAATTCATTGACTTCAGCGGCTCCGGCATCGAGTTGAGCGACGGGCAGGAACCCGAAGGATCACGTCGGGCCGCTGTGCGCATGAACACCACCTTCGCCCGGCAACTGATCAACCTTGCCGAAAGCGGCATGGAACCCCTGCTGAGCTGGGAAACCCAGACCCAGCACACAGAACCACCTATCCCGGACGGTCAGGGGTCGCAAGCCATGGATTTCTCGGGCGCTTACTACCTGTATTTCCTGGAACTGTTCCTGTACCTGCCCTGGCTGGTGGCCTACCGCTTGAACGAAGAGCAGCAGTACGACGAAGCGAAACAGTGGCTTGCGTATCTGTTTGACCCGACACGACAAAGCGCGGACCCGGGACACCCCGGTTACTGGCAGGCCGTACCGTTGGAAGAGCCGGTATGGCCCGGTCCGGTCGACCCCAGCCTGGCCATTCTGTACCCGGACGATCCGCATCAGATTGCCTTGAGTTTTCCGGTGCACTTTCGCAAGGCGCTGTGGAAACTGTTTATCGAGATCGAAAGCCGCCAGGCTGATCTGGCGTATGCAGAGTTGACGCCGGACGGCCTGGCTGAAGCCAAGATGCGCTACGTCCACATCATGGATCTGCTGGGACCGCGCCCGGATGTACGCCAGATCGACGAATGGTTGCCGCTCACGCTCGACGAATTGAGTTCGTCGAAGAATGTGCAACTGCGTCAATTCGAACAGCGCCTGATCAGCGCGCACCAGCAGCTGCAACAACAGCCACCTTTGCGTATCGGCAGGGCCCCGGCTTCGCAGCCTGCACCACTATTGAGTCTGCGGCCTGACGGCCATGACCCGCTACTGGCGAGCGCGGACACTGAGTATTTCCGTCGGCCCTTCAACCCCGAACTGATCATGCACTGGGATCGAGCCGAAAGCCGCTTGTTTAACCTGCGACATAACCTCGATATGGCCGGCGCTCCGCTGAACCTGCCGTTATTCGCCACGCCGCTGGATCCGCGCGCACTGCTCGCCGCTTGGGGCCAAGGCTTGTCCGGGGCAGCACTCAGCCGCTTGTTGAACCCGCAGATTCCCCATTGTCGCTTCAGTTTCATGTTCGCACTCGCGCAGAACGCGGTGGACAGCGTGATCGCGTTCGGCGCCACGCTACTGTCGCTGATCGAACGCAAGGAGCAGGCGCAGTACCTGGAACTGCAACAGCAGCAGGCGTGGAACCTCGCGGAGATGGCGGTGCAAATACAGGTTCAGGCCGAGAAGATTGATGAAAAAAACAAGGAGGCGTTGCTGGCGAGTCAGGACACCATTCTGGACCGAGTGAGTTATTACGAGAAATTGCTGAAAGACGGTGTCAGCACCTTGGAAATCGGCGCGGGAGCTTCTTACCTGCTGGGAAGTCTCGGCCAGACCGGAGCGACGATTGCCCACGGAATCGGCCAGGCAATGACTGTAGCACCGAACATATTTGGCATGGCGGCCGGTGGCGCACGCCTGGAAGGTGCTGCCAACGGCTTCGCGGCCCATATGCAAGCGTTTTCACACGTTGCGTATGGCGCAAGCCAAACCATGGATCGCATCGAACAATACCGGCGCCGCGCCCAGGAATGGACCCAGGCCCGCGACCAGGCAAAACTCGAAGCCGAGCAAATCAAGGCCCAGCTTGCCGTCTCCGACGAACAACATAAAGCCACGCAACTGCAACTGCGCCAGGCGCGAGCAGCACTCAACCAGGCCAAGGCCACCCACGATTTCCTGCTGAGCAGCAATCGTTTCAGCCGATCGCAGACCTACGACTGGCTCAACAGCAAATTCGCCGGTTTCTACCATACCGCCTTCACCAACGCACAATCGCTATGCCAGGCCGCTGAGGCCTGCTGGCAATACGAAATGGGCGATTTCACCCGAACCTTTGTCCATCCCGGCGCGTGGAATGCCACGTACCGCGGCCTCGGTGCCGGGGAAGAGTTGAAGATGAGCCTGCAACAGATGTACAGCCAGTACGTGCAGCACAACCGCCGCGATCTGGAAATCAGGAAAACCGTGTCACTGAAGGATTTGACCGGCAAGGACCCGAGTTCAACCATCAATAAACCGTGGGCACAGATCAAGCAATCGCTGATGGACAACGGCACGTGTGAATTGGAACTGACTCAGCAAATGTTCGACGATGATTACGCCGGGCAAAATCATTACCTGCGCCGGATCAAGACTATAAGCGTGACGCTACCGGCCGTGCTCGGGCCTTATCAAGATATTCGGGCGGTGCTGAAACAGACCTACAGCAAAGTTGAAATGGCCCCCACGATCGGCAGCAGCGTCAAAGAAAACCTGCGATCCAGTCAACAGATCGCCCTGTCGAGTTCGCTGGAAGACAACGGCATGTTTCAGCTCAACTTCCAGGACGAACGCTATCTGCCATTCGAATACACCGGCGCGATTTCACGCTGGATCCTGACGTTTCCCAAGGGTCAGGAGCACATACTTCAGCGCTTGCCCGACATCATCCTGCATGTGTGCTACACCGCGAGATGCGAAGGCGGTTCGCTATGAACGAACAGCCGGCGCCGCAACAGTCGACAATGCAGATCAACACACCGAGCCTGCCCAAGGGCGGCGGCGCCATCCAGAGTATTGGCAAGGGATCGGCCGGCGTGGGTACCAAAGGCACTGCGTCGCTGGAACTGTCGTTGCCGATTTCCACCGGACGCGGTTTTGCCCCGCCATTGGGTCTGGGCTATAGCAGTGGCACGGGCAACAGTTCCTGCGGGATTGGCTGGCAGTTGACGGTTGACGCGGTGACCCTGCGCACGGTCAATGGCGTGCCGACTTATGACGGCACTGACCAGGTCGTGGGGCCCGACGGTGATGTATGGCTGCCCGAGCGCAATGAAAGCACCGGTGAATTGATCTTCCGCACCACTGAGCAATACAACGGCTTGCCCCTGACGACAGCGTATGACGTCGTTCGCCACTGGCCACGGGTCGAGGGTGCATTCGCCTTGATCGAACATTGGTCGAACGAGACCGACAAAGCCGGTTTCTGGCTGATTCACGGTGCCGACGGCAGCCTGCATATCTATGGCACCACCGCCAATTCACGCCGGGCCGACCCTGCCGACCCGCAGCGCGTCGGCGTCTGGATGATCGACGAAAGCCTCAATACCCGCGGCGAACACATCATCTACGAATACAAGGCGGAAACCGAGCTGCCAGTCGCTCCGCAGTATCGCGACTATCGCGCTCAGCGCTATCTCAAACGCGTGTGTTATGGCAACGAAAAAGCCTCCGCGCACCTGTATGCCTGGGACAGCGGTAGCCGGGAAAAACAGTTGTGGCACTTTCAACTGGTGTTCGACTATGGCGAACGCAGCAGCGATCTGGAACAAGTGCCAACGTTTGAAGAACAACAGCCATGGGCCGAGCGCAGCGACCCTTACTGGATCTACGCCTACGGTTTCGAGCTGGGCAACCGACGCCTGTGTCGACAAGTGCTGATGTTTCATCACTTCCCCGAAGAGTTGGGTGACCATCCGGTTCTGGTGCAGCGCCTGCTCCTGCAATATCGCCTCAGCCCACTGGGTTACAGCCATCTGAGCGCGGCGCATCAGCAGGCCTATGACGGCCTCGGCCAGATCGAAAGCCGACCGCCCATGGAGTTCAGCTACAACACGTTCGACCTCGCCCCGCAGCCGCAGGGCTGGAAAGAATTCACGGCCATGCCCGGCCTCGACGATAGTCATCAATATCAGTTGGTTGACCTGTACGGTGAGGGCCTGGCGGGTGTGCTCTGCCGTTATGACCACGGCTGGTATTACCGCGAGCCGATGCGCGCAGAGACCGGCAGCGATCAGGTCGAGTACAGCGAGTGGAAACTTCTTGAAGGCGTGCCGATGTCCGACGCCGGCAAACCCGTGCATCAGTCGCTTACCGATCTGACCGGCGACGGCAAGCTCGACTGGGTGCTCGCCGCGCCGGGCATGTGCGGATTTTTCACCCTCGACCCAGATCGCAACTGGTCAGGGTTCGTGCCCTTCGATGCATTTCCCGGCGAATTTTCCCACCCGATGGCGCAGATCGCCGACTTGCTGGGTGACGGCCTGAGCGACCTGACGCTGGTCGGCCCGCGCAGCGTGCGTTTGTATGCCAATCGTCGCGCGGCTGGCTTCGCCGAGGCCGTCGACGTGCCGCATGCGGAAAAAACCGCCGCAGGCGATGATGATGAGCTGCCTGTGCTGAGCAATACACCGAGCGAAATCGTTGCATTCGCCGATCTCATCGGCAGCGGTCAGCAACATCTGGTGCGGATCCGTCATAACGAAGTCAAGTGCTGGCCGAATTTGGGACATGGTCGTTTCGGCAAAGGCTTTGTGCTGTGCACCCTGCCCTTCGCCTACGATGAATTCAACGCCTCACGGGCCTTGCTGGCGGATCTCGACGGCTCGGGTGCGGCTGACCTGATCTACATGGAAGCCGAGCGCCTGCGTATTTTCATGAACCATGCCGGCAGCGGTTTCGCCCAGACATCCATTGATCTTCCCTGGCCTGAGGGCCTCGCCCATGACGCGCTCTGGCAGGTCACCAGCGCAGATCTGCAAGGCCTGGGCTGCTCGAGCCTGGTGGTGACATTGCCGCACATGTCGCCCAGGCACTGGCGTTACGATTTCGTCGACGCCAAACCCTATCTGCTCAACAGAAGCTGCAACAACATGGGTTGCAGCGCCAGCGTGAATTACCGCAGTTCGGCGCAGGAATGGCTGGATGAAAAACGTGAGCAACAGGCAGCCGGTGTTGAAAATCCAGTGTCCGGTCTACCCATGGCCATGCACCTGGTACACGAGCAAATCCAACATGATGAGATCACCGGCAACACACTGACACAGCTCTTCAGCTATCGCGGCGGTTATTACGACCGTTTCGAGCGCGAATTCCGTGGTTTTCGCCTGCTGCTGCAAAGCGACACCGAAGCGTCAGCAACCGAGTTCACCGCGCCGATTCTCAGCAAGACCTGGTTTCACACAGGCGAAACCATCGACCCGTCAAGAACCGGTTATTACAGCCGTGACGGTGATGCGGTCGATCTCAAATCCACACTGCTGCAGCTCTATCACTTCAATGATCGCATCGCGCAACCTTTCACCGAAGCCGATGAGGAGACTGCGCGAGAGATCGCCCGCACCCTGAGCGGCCGAGTGATGCGCTCGGAAGTGTTCGCCGCCGGTGACGACGCGGCGACCGCAGTCCCCTATGTGGTCCAGGAACATCGCTATGGCGCACGGGTGCTGCGCCCCAAAGGCAAGTACCAGCCTTATGCAGTGATCTTGCCCCTGGACGCGGAATCCATCAGTTATCAGTACGAACCGGCAATTGCCGACGATCCGATGTGCCAGCACCAGTTGAATCTGGAATGGGACCCCTACGGCCGTGTGGTGCATGCTTTCACGGTGAACTACGCGCGACGCAAAACCAGCAGCGATGCGCCGCCGTTCACTGAAGAGCATCAGCAGAACTGGTGGAAGGATGCTCATGACGATGCGCAACAAAAATGGTACCTGACGCAGCTCCGGTCAGAATCGATTCATTTGCCCAATGACGAGGCCTGGCGCCTTGGATTGCCCTGCCGCTTGCGCAGCAATTCGCTGGTGCTGGAAAAAGCGGCGCTGAGTGCCGCAACGATCCACCATGAACATATTTTGCTAATGGCCCGCGAGGATGGCGAATGGGCGCAGCAAGCAGTGTTGTCTGCATTGACGCTGCAGCGCTACATCGACCCTCGCAGCGGTGCAACGCTGGATCCGGGCGCCGCGACTTTCGAGGGTTTGCCCGCCTACATGGAGACGGCCGAACTGGACGCCGTCGCCCTCAGCGCATATGACAAACTCGAGGTCGATGGCCAATTACCCTTCAACCTGAAAGAGAAACTCGAATCGCAGGAGGTCGGTTACCACATCATGCCGCTGTTTCTGCCCGAGCAAGACCACGGTCCGATCGATGATCCTGACGATGCGAAGAACTATCTGTGGTCAGTGCACAGAGGTTTTCCCACCTACCACACGCTAGACGGCTTTCATAACGTGCAGAAATACCGTGAAACCCGCAGTCACGGCGAAACCCTGATTACCTATGACGCGTATTGGTGTGTGACAACCGCCGTGACCTTACCGGACGGCTGCACTACCCGCAGCCTCGACGTGGATTACCGCACCTTCCTCCCTGCGGCCATTGAAGATGCCAACCGCAACCTGCAGGAAGCGCGCTACAACGCTTTCGGCGAGCCGCTGGTGAGCAGTTTCCACGGCACCGAACTTGGAGAACCGGTGGGTTTTGACCCGCTGCAAACCTACGTCCCGCCGGCAGACCGCGACCCGGCCATTGCCATCGCCGATCCGAAACAAGCCATTGGCAACTTCGCCCGTGCCGCTTTCTGGGATACGTTCAGTTGGATGGGTTGCATCTCCCGCACGTCCTCACGCTCCCAAGAGTGGTGGGACTGGGCGAAAAGCCAAGGCTACATTCTGCCCGAAGGACACATTTGCGATCGCGCCCGACAGTACCTTGCCGCTATGGAAAATCCCGATCTGAATGAAACCGAACTCCAGCAGCAAATCGATAATGCACAGCGTGAGCCCGTGTATGCCGTCTCTCTGGTGGCCGACCGCTATCCGCTTGATCCCGATCTGCAAGTGCGAGTCAGCATTGCTTGCCTGGACGGTTTCGGCCGCACTCTGCAAACCAAACATGAGGTCCCCCCGGGCGTGGCCTGGCAGGTCGATGACAACGGTGAGTTGGTCCTCGACGACAATGGCAAACCAATAGACGCCCAGGCCCAGCGACGCTGGCGTGTCAGCGAGCCAGTGGAATACAACAACAAAGGCCAGACTGTGCGGATTTACCGGCCCTACTTCGCCGATCAACCGCGCTACATCAATGATCGCTCGATGCGCAAGCATGCTTTTCACGACCAGCAGTTCTACGACGCGGTGCGCCGACCGACCGCAACCGTGCTGGCGAAGCAAATGCTGCAAGGCAATCCACCGACGCTCAAACCCCTGCGCCGGGAAGTCTGGTACTGGATCTGGTGTAACGTCGCCTTCGACGAAAATGACCTGTTCGACCCGCCACCGGAACAACGGCGACGCAACTGGTGGACAGGAAGGTGAGCAAGCATGCGCAGACACCGCATCTTAGCGTCACTGATGCCCGAGGCTTGCCGGTGCGGCAGGTTGCCTACTGGCGCGAAGATGGCAGCGAATCTGAAGCGCGCATTACCGCGGTTCAGCATGACGTTGCCGGGCGACGGGTGGCGCAGCGCGATCCACGATTGTTCGCCGACGCATCAGCCCCCGCCAATCTCAGGACGGTTTACTCACTGACCGGTCAGGTGCTGATCACGCTCAGCGTCGATGCCGGATGGCACGTCAGTCTGTGGGGCGAGGCGCGTCAACCGCTGCACGGTTGGGATGGCCGGGGTAGCGTGCGCAGCATCGAGTATGACGAACAGCTGCGACCACTGGCTGTGTTCGAACACGCCGATGACGGAAAACCTTTGTGCACGGAGCGATATGGTTATGCCGGCAGCAATCCGACATTTGCCACGCGGAATCAGTGCGGACAGATCATCCGCCTCGATGATCCGGCCGGCACGCAGTTGTTCGAACAGTTCGGATTGACCGGTGGAATCATCGCTCAGTCTCGACGCTTTCTGCGCTCACTCGACCCTCCTGACTGGCCGGTATCGCTCAGCGAGCGTGACAAATTGCTCGAAGACGCGCCTGCCGCCACGAGCTACTCGCGTTTCAACCCGCTCTCGGAAACCATCGAACAAATCGACGCCAGAGGACACCGACAGCTTTTCAGCCAGACCCTGGACGGCCAGTTGCGAGACGTTCGACTGCAATTGATGGGTTCCGCGCCGAAAACCCTGGTCGGCGCCATCCAGTACGATGCCCAAGGACATACCCTTCGGGAAACCGCTGACAACGGAGTGATCACCACATTGGACTACGCCGCCGAGGATGGCAGGCTGATCAGCCTGCAAAGCCAGCGCGGCAATGACATCCTGCAAGACCTGCGTTATGTCTACGACCCGGTAGGCAACGTGCTGAGTATTGAAGACGCCGCCCTCCCGATTCGATACTTTGCCAACCAGCGCATCGAACCGGTCAACCGCTACCGTTATGACAGTCTCGATCAGTTGATCGAGGCCACGGGTTGGGAGGCCGGTCAGACATCGAAGTTTTCACTGGCAGATCCTGCAGCGATCGCCAATTACACCCAGACCTACCACTATGACTGCGGTGGCAATTTGCTCAAATTGATCCACGACGGCCCACAAGGCCACGGTCACCGCCTGGTCGCCGCCAAGCACAGTAACCGCTGCTTGCCGGTGCGCGATGGCATGGACCCGGGCGAGGAAGATTTGCGCAACGGCTTCGATGCCAATGGCAATCTGCTTGGCCTGCAACCAGGACAGACTTTCAACTGGGACTTGCGTAACCGATTGCGTGAAGTCCGGCTGGTTTTGCGTGAAGACCGTTCGGCTGATAACGAGCAATACCGATACGCCTCAGACGGCATGCGCGTGCGCAAAGTGCGGCTGATGCAGACCAACGCTAAAACGCTGATGAACGAAGTGCGTTATCTGCCGAATCTGCAAATCCGTACCCACAGTGGTACGGGAGAAATACTGCAGGTGATCAGTGTCCAGGCCGGGCGCAGCAGCGTGCAGGTGTTGCACTGGGAATCCGAACCGCCCCAAGGCATCGACAACGATCAAGCGCGTTACAGCCTCAACGACCATTTGGGTTCCTGCACCCTGGAACTCGACGCCACGGGCAAGCTCATCAGTCAGGAGCGATACCACCCTTTCGGCACCACCGCGTGTTTTGCCGGGCGTAGCGAAATCGAGACAAGCTATAAAACGCTGCGCTATTCGGGCAAAGAGCGGGATGCGACCGGGCTTTATTATTACGGGTTCAGGTATTACGTGGCGGGTTGGCAGCGATGGTTGAATCCGGATCCGTCCGGGGCGATTGATGGTCTGAATCTGTTCAGCATGGTGAAAGGCAATCCGTTGGCCTACTTCGATACTGATGGGCGAATTCGTGAAGGCGTCAATGAGGAGTACCCGACTCAAGCGACCATCGGATCTTCGCCTTCGCCGCAATCATCAACGCCATTTTCAGCAAACTCTGTAAATAACGAAAGCACGAGATTCGGATTTCCTGATACACCACCATTGTCTCCAGAAGTAGCGAGCGCAAGCCACTCCATCGAAGTGTTGATGGAGAAAGTGCAATTGACCGATTCTTCGCTGAAGAACAAGCCAACGTCGATTGCCGATGATATTGGTGGTCGCCCTGCTATAGGCGGCGGGGGCGAAGGAGAAATATACGAAAGCGCCGACGGGAAACATGTCTATAAAAAGTTCAGAGGAGCCGACAAGCGAAACAGTATTCCGGGGTATGTAAAAACCGAAGCCGAGGGTTTCAATGCTTACTATGGAGCAGGCTCGGCGACGGCACTTATTGAAGACAATCAGAGTTACCTCAAGATGATAAAACTCGATGGCATCCCCCTCGGCGACATCAAGAAAGGTTCCATTCCGGCAAGCGGCGCCAATGCACTTTTGGAGATGTTTAATGAAATGGAAGCAAAGGACCTATATCACCAGGATGTACAGGACCATAATTTCCTCTGGTCGGAGAGAGATACTAAAGTTTACCCCGTCGACATGCAGCCGTTCCCCTTCGAGCTTGCCCAGTACACGATAGACTCATACGAGCGAAGTAAAAAACAGTTGCTGACTCAATTTGCTCGCAACGTGAAACGCTGACTTCCATCCCCCCTCAAGCCCTTGAAGGGACATCGAGGTGTATGCGAAATGCGTGCATTACAGTACATATGGGAGCCAGGCCGCTGTCGATTCGAGTAAAGGGGGGAGAAAAGCAAACGGCACCTTCCGGTGCCGTTCGCTTCTTACACTTTCAACATCATTTACGCGCATCCGCCCAGGATTTCAGCAGTTCGCTATAGCTCACCGTTTCACCCTTCGGCTTCTCGTTAGCCAGTTTCGGCTTCGGTGCGCCCGGTTGATCGAACCAGTATTGCGCATCGCGTTCCGGGTTCATCTTCGGCGCGCAAGTGGCCTGGGCCTTGGAGCGTTCGAGGCGTTCCATGATGCGGTCCTGATCCTTGGCCAGGCCATCAAGCGCCTGTTGTGGGGTCTTCTCGCCGCTGGCGGCTTCGGCGATATGGCTCCACCACAGTTGCGCCAGACGCGGGTAGTCCGGCACGTTGGTGCCGGTCGGCGACCATTGCACGCGGGCCGGGCTGCGATAGAACTCGACCAGACCACCGAGTTTCGGCGCCAGATCGGTCATCGCCTGCGAGTTGATGTCCGACTCGCGAATAGGTGTCAGACCGACGATGGTTTTCTTCAGCGAAACAGTTTTCGAGGTCACGAACTGCGCGTACAGCCACGCCGCGAGTTTCTGTTTTTCAGGCGTGGATTTCATGAACGTCCACGACCCCACATCCTGGTAGCCGAGCTTCATACCCTCTTCCCAATAGGGGCCTTTGGGCGATGGCGCCATGCGCCATTTCGGCGTGCCGTCGGCGTTGACCACCGGCAGGCCGGGTTTGGTCATGTCGGCGGTGAACGCGGTGTACCAGAAGATCTGCTGGGCGATGTTGCCCTGCGAGGGCACCGGGCCAGACTCGGAGAAGGTCATGCCGGCCGCTTCCGGTGGTGCGTATTTCTTCAGCCAGTCGACGTATTTGGTGGTGGCAAACACCGCCGCCGGGCCGTTGGTGTCGCCGCCGCGGGTCACACTGGAGCCAACCGGGTGGCAGTCCTCGACGCGGATCCCCCACTCGTCCACCGGCAAGCCGTTGGGCAGTCCCTTGTCGCCGCCACCGGCCATGGAGAACCAGGCATCGGTGAAACGCCAGCCCAGCGACGGGTCTTTCTTGCCGTAATCCATGTGGCCGTAGACGCGTTTGCCGTCGATTTCCTTGACGTCTTCGCTGAAGAATTTGGCGATGTCTTCATAGGCCGACCAGTTCACTGGCACGCCCAGCTCGTAACCGTACTTCTCCTTGAACTTGGCTTTCAGATCGGCGCGCTCGAACCAGTCGGCGCGGAACCAGTACAGGTTGGCGAATTGCTGGTCGGGCAGTTGATAGATCTTGCCGTCCGGTGCGGTGGTGAAGGAGATGCCGATGAAGTCCTTGATGTCGAGGGTCGGCGAAGTGAAGTTCTTGCCTTCGTTGGCCATCAGGTCGGTGATCGATTCGGTCTTGCCGTAGCGAAAGTGCGTGCCGATCAGGTCGGAGTCGTTGACCCAGCCGTCGTAGATGTTCTTGTCCGACTGCATCACCGTCTGCATTTTCTCGACCACGTCGCCTTCCTGCAGCAGGTCGTGGGTGAGTTTGATCCCGGTGATTTCGCTGAAGGCCTTGGCCAGCACCTTGGACTCGTATTCGTGGGTGGTCAGGGTTTCGGAAACGACCTTGATGTCCATGCCACGAAACGGCTCGGCGGCCTTGATGAACCACTTCAATTCTTCAAGCTGCTGTTCGGCCGTCAGGGTCGAGGGCTTGAACTCGCTGCCGATCCATTTTTTCGCAGCATCTTCGTAGGCGTCGGCCCAGGCAGATGCGCTCAGACCGCTGAGTGCCAGCATGGCTGCCAATGAAATGCTATGTCGCAGCTTATTGTTTTTATCGAACATAGAGACCTCCTGTTTAAGTTGTGGAGCCGCGTTGCCGAACGATTCGACTAGCCCCAACGCATCACAGCCAACAGCCACACCAGGGACAACGCGGACGCCACCCAGATGCTCCAGTCGGTGACGCCGATTACCAGCAAATGCAGGTAGGCGCTGCCGAGAAGACCGATAAACAAGCGATCGCCACGGGTGGTGGCAATCGGCAGAAACCCGCGCCGCAGAATGCTCGGCGAGCGCAATTCCCAGGTGGTCATGCCCACCAGAATCAGACCGATGCCGATGAAGAACGCGGCGGTCGGTGTCGTCCAGCTCATCCATTCCATCATCAGCTCCTCAGACTCGACCGAGGGCAAAGCCCTTGGCCACGTGGTTGCGCACAAACCAGATCACCAGCATGCCCGGCAGGATGGTCAACACCCCCGCTGCTGCCAGCACGCCCCAATCGATCCCCGATGCCGACACCGTGCGCGTCATCACTGCCGCAATCGGCTTGGCGTTGACCGAGGTCAGCGTGCGCGCCAGCAGCAGTTCGACCCAGGAAAACATGAAGCAGAAAAACGCCGTGACGCCGATGCCGGAGCCGATTAACGGGATGAAAATCTTCACGAAGAACTTAGGGAAACTGTAGCCGTCGATGTAGGCCGTTTCGTCGATCTCCTTGGGCACGCCAGACATGAAACCTTCCAGAATCCACACCGCCAGCGGCACGTTGAACAAGCAGTGCGCCAAGGCTACGGCGATGTGCGTGTCGAACAGGCCGATCGACGAATACAACTGAAAGAACGGCAGCAAAAACACCGCCGGCGGCGCCATGCGATTGGTCAGCAGCCAGAAGAACAGGTGTTTGTCGCCGAGGAAACGATAGCGTGAAAACGCGTAAGCCGCCGGTAACGCCACGCTCAGGGAAATCACCGTGTTGAGGCTGACGTAATACAGCGAGTTCAGATAACCGGTGTACCAACTCGGATCAGTGAAGATCACCTTGTAGTTCGCCAGCGTGAATTCCTGTGGGAAAAGCGTCAGGCCGCCGAGGATTTCGGTGTTGCTCTTGAACGACATGTTCAACAGCCAGTAGATCGGCACCAGCAGGAACAGGATGTACACCAGCAATGGAATAAGCTTTCTCTTGCTCATGGCCGGGCCTCAGCGGTTGGCGTCGGAGTGCGTCATGGCGGTATAGAACAGCCACGACACCAACAGGATGATCAGGAAGTACACCAGCGAAAACGCCGCTGCCGGACCGAGGTCGAATTGCCCTACCGCCATCTGCGTCAACGTCTGACTGAGGAAGGTTGTGGCATTGCCCGGCCCGCCGCCGGTGAGCACGAACGGCTCGGTGTAGATCATGAAACTGTCCATGAAGCGCAGCATCACCGCGATCAGCAGCACGCTCTTAAGCTTGGGCAACTGAATGTGGCGGAACACCGCCCAGGCCGAGGCGCGGTCGATCCGCGCCGCCTGGTAATAGACGTCGGGAATCGCCCGCAGGCCGGAGAAACACAACAGCGCGACCAGCGAAGTCCAGTGCCAGACGTCCATCACCAGCACCGTCACCCAGGCGTCCATGGTGTTGGCCGCGTAGTTGTAGCTGATGCCCATCGCGTTGAGGCTGGAACCGAGCAGGCCGATGTCCGCGCGGCCGAAAATCTGCCAGATGGTGCCGACCACGTTCCACGGAATCAGCAGCGGTATCGCCAGAATGATCAGCACCACCGAGGACCAGCGACCCTTGGTCGGCATGGTCAGCGCGACGGCGATGCCCAGCGGGATTTCAATCAGCAGCACGCAGGCTGAATAGATGAACTGGCGCAGCAACGAGTCGTGCAAACGCGGGTCGAGCAGCACTTGCTTGTACCAGTCAGCGCCAACGAAGTAGCGGCTGGACTGGTCAAAGATGTCCTGCACCGAATAGTTGACCACGGTCATCATCGGGATCACCGCACTGAACGCCACCAGCAGGAACACTGGCAACACCAGCCACCAGGCCTTGTTGTTCTGCACTTTGTTCATGGCTGCGCCTCCTCGTCGCTGACTTCCAGGAGAAATTCATCGGCATAGACCATCAGCCATTGCGCCGGGAAACTGATGTAAGCCGTGCCCTGCGGCACCGGTTTGTCTTCGGCCAGACGCACCTTCAACGGCGCGCCGTCGAGGTTGAGAGTCATGATCTTGTAGGTGCCGAGGTCTTCGACGTGTACGACTTTGGCTTGCATCGCGTCGTCAAACGGCTCGTCCCACACATGAATGAACTCCGGGCGGATGCCGACCTTGAGATTTTTCCACTGGCCGTGCTCGATATGGCGCTGCAAGGCGTCGGACAACGGCAGGTGCGTCGAGGCGAAACCGACGCCCCCGGGCTGCGGCTGCACCTCAATCAGATTCATCCCCGGGCTGCCGATGAAATAGCCGACAAAGGTGTGGCTCGGCCGCTCGAACAATTCCCGTGGCGTGCCGAACTGAACGATCTGACCGCCGTACATGACCGCGATCTTGTCAGCGAAGGTCGAGGCTTCAAGTTGGTCGTGGGTGACGTAGACCATGGTGATGTTGAACTGCTCGTGGATCTGCTTGAGCTTGCGCCGCAGCTTCCACTTCAGGTGCGGGTCGATCACCGTCAGCGGCTCATCGAAGAGGATTGCCGAGACGTCATCGCGCACCAGTCCACGGCCCATGGAGACTTTCTGCTTTTCGTCGGCGGTGAGATTGCGCGCCTTCTTGCTCAGCAGATTCTGCAGGTCGAGCACTTCGGCAATTTCCTGCACCTTGCTGTGCACTTTCGCCTCGGCCATGCCCTGGTTTCGCAGCGGGAAAGCGAGGTTGTCGAACACGGTCATGGTGTCGTAGACCACCGGAAACTGGAAAACCTGGGCGATGTTGCGCTTCTCCGGCGTGAGGTCGTTGACCGCTTTGCCGTCAAATAACACGTGGCCCTGGGACGGGCTGAGCAGGCCGGAAATGATGTTGAGCAAGGTCGACTTGCCGCAACCGGACGGGCCGAGCAAAGCATAGGCGCCACCCTGCTCCCAGACGTGATCCATCTCGCGGATCGCATAATCCTCCGCGCCGCTCGGGGTTTTGCTGTAGCTGTGGGCGAGGTGCTGCAAACGGATTTCGGCCATCAGGCAACCCTCGCGACACGCCGGCCCGGTGCTTGCACCAGACGGCCCTGCGCATCGAAAACGAACAGTTTGTGGGTCGGGATATAGATGCGGATCGGCGCATCGACGTCGTATTCATGAACACCCGGCAAGTGCAGCACCAGCAGAAAATGCTCGTTGCGCACATGCAGGAAGGTTTCCGAACCGCTGATTTCGGCGACCTCGACGGTCACGGCCAATTCGAGATCGTCATCGTTGCTCGGCACCAGCGAGATATGACTCGGGCGTACGCCGAAGCGGAACTCACCCTCGCCCACCGGGCGCAGATCGACGTTCAACGGAAAGTGTACGAAGTTGGCGAAGCTGACTTCGTTGCCGGCAATGCGTCCCGGCATCAGGTTGATCGGCGGTTCGGAGAACAATTCAGCGGCGAGCACCGACTGCGGCTGGTGATAGACCTCGGTCGACGGGCCGCTCTGAATCACCCGGCCTTCGTGCAGGATGGTCGTGGTGCCGCCGAGGGCCAGCGCTTCGTTGGGTTCGGTGGTGGCGTAAATGGCGATGGTGTGGCGCGCCTTGAACAGCTCGCGCATTTCCTGACGCAGCTCTTCGCGCAGCTTGTAGTCGAGGTTGACCAACGGCTCGTCGAAGAGGATCAGTTCAGCATCCTTGACCAGGGCGCGGGCCATGGCCGTGCGCTGTTGCTGCCCACCGGAGAGCTCCAGCGGATAGCGCTGCAAGAACTTCTCGATGCGCAGCATGCGTGCGGTTTCCTGCACCTTGCTGTGGATGATCTCTTTCGAGATGCCGGCCTGACGCAGTGGCGAGGCGATGTTCTCGAACACCGTCATGGTCGGGTAATTGATGAACTGCTGATAGACCATCGACACGTTGCGCAGCCGCACCGGGCGCTGGGTGACGTCGACACCGTTCATCAGCACGCGGCCGCTGTCGGGCTTGTCGAGGCCGGCCATCAGGCGCATGAGGCTGGTCTTGCCGGACAGGGTGCGCCCGAGCAGTACGTTGAAGGATCCGGGTTCGAATTTCAGGCACGCATCGTCGATCCAGATCTGGCCCTCGACGGTACGGCTGACGTGCTCCAGGGTGAGTGACATGGCTCGGCCTTTTTTATTTTTGGAGTCAAGCGACCGGAGCAACAGAGCGACATTCGTGCCAGAAATGGCAAGTGGTTGATTTGCCGTGAAAATCGTTGATTACGCGAGGAAATGGCGTTCACAGCTGAACACTTTTGAACAGTCGGGGTGATTGACAATGAACAATAGTGAACAACACTCTATGCACGCTTTTGCCCAATCCTGAATGCAAAATGGATCCCCTGTGGGAGCGAGCCTGCTCGCGAAATCGGTGTGTCATTCAATGAATCCATTGACTGAACCGACGCTTTCGCGAGCAGGCTCGCTCCCACATGGGGATTTGTGTAGTTTTGAAGATCGGGCTCATAACAATAATAAAATCGCTGCACTCAGAGGCTCGCCCCATGGCCGCACCTGCTTCGCCGCTGTCCCACGACGCGATCGTCCAGACCTCCTGGCAACGTTGCCGCGCGTTCGGCCTCGACCACCAGAGCGCGCCGGCCTTCGATCAATTACCCGCCGCCGGCATTGCACGATTGCTCGACAGCCATCATTCGCTGGTGCAGACCACGCATCAGGAAGTCCTGCCCTACTACGAAAACATCCTCAGCAATTCCAACTGCCTGATCATGCTCGCCGACAATCAGGGCCAAGTGCTGACCTCATGGGGCACACAGCGCTTTATCGAACCGAATCTGGCCCGGGGCTTTCAGGCCGGGGCGAGCTGGATGGAGCGCAGCAGCGGCACCAATGCAATCGGCACCGCACTGGCCTGTGAGCAGGCTGTGCACATCGAACACGATGAACACTTCCTCAAGGCCAACCGCTTCATGACCGGCTCCGCCGCGCCGATTTTCGACGCCGAGCGCAAGGTCATCGCCGTGCTCGATGTCTCCAGCGACAGCTATCTGCCACCCTCGCACACCCTCGGCATGGTCAAGATGATGAGCCAGACCGTGGAAAACCGGCTGATCCTCAACCTGTTCCATGGCCAGCACTTTCAACTGACATTCAACACCGGGTTGAACAACCTCGACAGCCAGTGGGCCGGGTTGCTGATCTTCGATGAAAGCGGTCAAGTGCTGTCGGCCAATCGCCGCGCCGACAATTTGCTCGGTGTGCGTTTGTCGCGCGTCAGCGTTGAAAGCCTGTTCAAGGTGTCGCTGCTGGAGTTGATCAATCAGCCCGAGGGTCTGCCGTTTGCCCTGCAGACCTCTGGACGCAACCGTTTCCAGTGTTTGCTGAAACGGCCGAAACAGGCACCGGTGCAGGCGCGAGTGTTTGTCGCCGAGGACAAGCCTGCGCCAGCCAGCGTGATCAGCCTCAACACGCTGCATTTCGGCGACAGCCGTGTGGAAAAAGCCGTGCGCCAGGCCGAGCGTTTGCTGGAGAAAGACATTCCGCTACTGATTCACGGTGAAACCGGCGTCGGCAAGGAAGTGTTCGTCAAAGCCTTGCATCAGGCCAGCTCCCGGCAAAAACAGGCATTCATCGCGGTGAACTGCGCGGCGATCCCCGCTGAACTGGTCGAGTCCGAGTTGTTCGGTTACGAGAAAGGCGCGTTTACCGGGGCCAACCAGAAAGGCAGCATCGGCCTGATCCGCAAGGCCGACAAAGGCACGCTGTTTCTCGATGAGATCGGTGACATGCCGCTGCCAACTCAGGCGCGCTTGTTGCGGGTGTTGCAGGAGCGTTGCGTGCAGCCGGTGGGCAGCAGCGAGTTGTTCCCGGTTGATTTGCGGATCATTTCCGCGACCAACCGTTCGTTGCGCGAGCAGGTGCAACTGGGCCGATTCCGCGAAGACTTGTACTACCGCATCGGCGGCCTGACCCTGGAGCTGCCGCCGTTACGTGAGCGCAGTGACAAGCAGGCGCTGTTCAAACGACTGTGGGAGCAGCATCGCGAGCCGACGCAATGGGCGGGGCTGAGCCCTGAAGTTCTGGAGTTGTTTGACAAGCATCCGTGGCCGGGGAATTTGCGTCAGGTCAGCAGCGTGATGCAGGTGGCGTTGGCCATGGCCGAGGAACAACCAGTGCGACCGGAGCATTTGCCGGATGATTTTTTTGTCGACCTGGAGATGGAACCGGTGGAAACAGCGGCGCCGCTGGGGCTGGATCTCAACGATGTGGAGGCGTTGAACAG
This sequence comes from Pseudomonas sp. LW8, assembly GCF_041956865.1. Lineage (NCBI taxonomy): Bacteria > Pseudomonadati > Pseudomonadota > Gammaproteobacteria > Pseudomonadales > Pseudomonadaceae > Pseudomonas > Pseudomonas sp. LW8. The sequence continues at coordinate 3,577,999 of NZ_CP168138.1, forward strand.
GGAGTTGAAGGCGGCTGGAGGGAATATTTCGCATCTAGCGCGGCGGCTGGGGGTTAGCCGCAATACGCTGTACAAGCGGTTGCGGCAGGCTGAATGACAAGTTGTCTGGACGGGCCTCTTCGCGAGCAGGCTCGCTCCCACAGGGGATTGGTGCCGTGCATTGAAAGTCGATCGTTCCCACGCTCTGCGTGGGAATGCAGCCCGGGACGCTCTGCGTCCCTACAGAGCCGAACGCGGAGCGTCCGTTGAGGCATTCCCACGCAGAGCGTAGGAACGATCATGGTAGGGGCTTTGGGCCTCAGTCAGCCAGACGCCAGGTAGTCCCACCCTTGCCGTCTTCCAGCACGACACCCATCGCCGTAAGCTGATCACGGATACGATCGGACTCAGCCCAATCCTTACTCGCCCGAGCCGCCAGACGCGCCGCAATCAGCGCATCAACCTCAGCCGCATCGACACGCCCTTCAGCGCCCGCCTGCAGGAAGTCATCGGCCTCAAGTTGCAACACACCCAGCACACTCGCCAGTTCTTTCAGACGTGCCGCCAGCCCCGCCGCTGCATCAAGATCGCTCTCGCGCAGACGGTTGATCTCGCGCACCATCTCGAACAGCACGGCGCAGGCTTCCGGCGTGCCGAAGTCGTCGTTCATCACCGTGGTGAAACGCTCGACGAACGCCTCGCCACCGGCCGGCGCCACGCTCGGCAGGCCTTTCAACGCATGGTAGAAACGCTCCAGTGCGCCCTTGGCGTCCTTGAGGTTGTCTTCCGAATAGTTGATCGCGCTGCGGTAGTGGCTCGAGACCAACAGGTAACGCACCACTTCCGGGTGGTACTTGTCGAGCACGTCGCGGATGGTGAAGAAGTTGTTCAAGGACTTGGACATCTTCTCGCCATTGATGCGAATCATCCCGCAATGCATCCACGCGTTGGCGTAGGTCTTGCCGGTGGCCGCTTCGCTCTGGGCGATTTCGTTTTCGTGGTGCGGGAACTCCAGGTCGCTGCCGCCGCCATGAATATCGAAAGTCTCACCGAGGCAGCACGTCGACATCACCGAGCACTCGATGTGCCAGCCCGGACGTCCGGCGCCCCATGGCGATTCCCAGCTCGGCTCGCCCGGCTTGGCGGCTTTCCACAAAACGAAATCGAGCGGGTCTTGTTTCGACTCGTCGACCTCGATGCGCGCACCGATGCGCAAATCTTCGATCTTCTTGCGCGACAGCTTGCCGTAGCCCATGAACTTGGCGACGCGATAGTACACGTCGCCATTGCCCGGCGCGTAGGCGTAGCCCTTGTCGATCAGGGTCTGGATCATCGCGTGCATGCCGGCGATGTGATCGGTGGCGCGCGGTTCCATGTCCGGCTTCTGGATGTTCAGGCGCGCTTCGTCTTCGTGCATCGCGGCGATCATGCGCTCGGTCAGCGCTTCGAACGATTCACCGTTCTCGCGGGCGCGATTGATGATCTTGTCGTCGATGTCGGTGATGTTGCGCACGTAGGTCAGGTCATAACCGCTGAAGCGCAGCCAGCGCGTCACCAGGTCGAACGCGACCATGCTGCGGCCGTGGCCGAGGTGGCAGTAGTCGTACACGGTCATCCCGCAGACGTACATGCGCACCTTGTTGCCATCAAGCGGCTTGAAGACTTCTTTGCTCTTGGTGAGCGTGTTGTAGATCGTTAGCACGTTAGTTCCTTGACTCACTCACTGGCCCCACGAATCACGCAGGGTCACGGTACGGTTGAATACCGGCTGACCGGGTTTCGAGTCCTTGAGGTCCGCGACGAAGTAGCCTTCGCGCTCGAACTGGAAACGGTCTTCCGGCTGTGCGTTGCCGAGCGATGGCTCGGCGCGACAACCGGTCAGCACTTGCAGCGAGTCAGGGTTGATGTTGTCGAGGAAGCTGGCGCTGTCTTCGGCCTTCTCCGGGTTCGGCGAACGGAACAGGCGATCGTACAGACGTACTTCGCACTCGACGCTGGCGGCGGCCGGCACCCAGTGGATCACGCCTTTGACCTTGCGCCCTTCCGGGTTCTTGCCCAGGGTATCCGGGTCGTACGAGCAACGCAGTTCGACGATGTTGCCGTCGGCGTCCTTGATCGCTTCGTCGGCGCGGATCACGTAGCTGCCGCGCAGACGCACTTCACCGGCCGGTTCCAGGCGCTTGTAGCCCTTCGGCGGTTCTTCCATGAAGTCTTCACGGTCGATGTAGATTTCCCGGGCGAACGGCAGCGCGCGCACGCCCATGTCTTCTTTCGGGTGGCGTGGCAGTTCGAGTTTTTCGACCTGGCCTTCCGGGTAGTTGGTGATGACCACTTTCAGCGGACGCAGCACGCACATGGCGCGCGGGGCGCTGTGGTCGAGGTCGTCACGGATGCTGAATTCGAGCATGCCGAAATCGACCACGCCGTCGGACCGGTTGGTGCCGATCATTTCGCAGAAGTTGCGGATCGATTTCGGCGTGTAGCCACGGCGGCGGAAGCCCGACAGCGTGGACATGCGCGGATCGTCCCAGCCGTTGACGTGCTTCTCGTCAACCAGTTGCTTGAGCTTGCGCTTGCTGGTGATCGTGTAGTTCAGGTTCAGACGGCTGAACTCGTACTGGCGCGGGTTCGCCGGCACCGGCAGGTTCTCCAGGAACCACTCGTACAGCGGACGATGGCTTTCGAACTCAAGGGTGCAGATCGAATGCGTGATGCCTTCGATGGCGTCCGACTGACCGTGGGTGAAGTCGTAGTTCGGGTAGATGCACCACTTGTCGCCGGTCTGGTGGTGATGGGCGTGGCGAATGCGATACATGATCGGGTCGCGCAGGTTCATGTTCGGCGAGGCCATGTCGATCTTCGCCCGCAGCACGCGCGCGCCGTCAGGGAATTCACCGGCCTTCATGCGCGCGAAAAGGTCGAGGTTTTCCTCAACCGAACGGTCACGGAACGGGCTGTTCTTGCCCGGCTCGGTCAGGCTGCCACGGTATTCCTTGGCCTGTTCCGGGGTCAGGTCGTCGACGTAGGCCTTGCCGGCCTTGATCAGCTCGACGGCCCAGTCGTGCAACTGGTCGAAATACTGCGAGGCGTAGCGCACTTCACCGGACCATTCGAAGCCCAGCCATTTGACGTCGCTTTCGATGGCGTCGATGTATTCCTGATCTTCCTTGGCCGGGTTGGTGTCGTCGAAACGCAGGTGCGTGACGCCACCGAACTCCTGGGCCAGGCCGAAGTTGACGCAGATCGACTTGGCGTGGCCGATGTGCAGGTAGCCGTTGGGCTCCGGCGGAAAGCGAGTCACGATCTGGGTGTGCTTGCCCGAGTCCAGGTCTGCCTGGATGATCGGCCGCAGGAAGTTGACCGGCACGGCAGGGCCGGACTTGGCATTCGAGGTAGGGTCGACAGTGGGCTTGCTCATAGGATCCTTGACGTACAGGTGCGCGGCCGCAAAGAGGGGCCAGACAAAACAAAGCCGCTATCATAGCCGATGCTGTCAAGGGCCTGACAGAGCAGCTCTTATAAAGGCACGCATTTAATCGCCGGGAAATGAAAAACCGCCTCGAAATTCGCGCCTGTCACGCTAAACTGCGCACCTTGGCCGAAGCAGGCTGAACCGGTTGTGGGGCTAAAGGTCCCAGAACCACGAATTCCCTATGAAGAGTAATGACCATGACTCAAGTCAAACTGACCACCAACCATGGCGACATCGTCATCGAACTGAACGCTGAAAAGGCGCCGATCACCGTTGCCAACTTCATCGAGTACGTCAACGCCGGTCACTACACCAACACCGTATTCCACCGCGTCATCGGTAACTTCATGATCCAGGGCGGCGGTTTCGAGCCTGGCATGAAAGAAAAGAAAGACAAGCGCCCAAGCATCCAGAACGAAGCGGACAACGGTCTCTCCAACGACAAATACACCGTCGCCATGGCCCGCACCATGGAGCCGCATTCGGCTTCGGCGCAGTTCTTCATCAACGTCGCCGACAACACCTTCCTCAACCACAGCGGCAAGACCACTCAGGGCTGGGGCTACGCGGTATTCGGTAAAGTGACCGCCGGCACCGACGTTGTCGACAAGATCAAAGGCGTGTCGACCACTTCCAAGTCCGGCCACCAGGACGTACCCGCAGACGACGTGATCATCGAGAAAGCCGAGATCATCGCAGCGTGATATTGCTGATTTCAGACTTGCATCTGGAAGAGGAGCGCCCGGACATTACCCGGGCGTTTCTGGATTTGCTCGCCGGACGCGCCCGCTCGGCGAGTGCGTTGTACATCCTCGGCGACTTCTTCGAGGCGTGGATTGGCGACGACGCCATGACGCCCTTTCAGCGTTCCATCTGCCAAGCCCTGCGCGATTTGAGCGACAGCGGCACGGCCATATTCCTGATGCACGGCAATCGCGACTTCATGCTCGGCAAGGCCTTCTGCAAACAGGCCGGCTGCACATTGCTGAAGGACCCGAGTGTCGTGCAGTTCTACGGCGAGCCGGTGCTGCTGATGCACGGCGACAGCCTGTGCACCCGCGACGTTGGCTACATGAAGCTGCGCCGCTACCTGCGCAACCCGATTACCCTGTTCATCCTCCGTCACCTGCCACTGCGCAGCCGCCATAAACTGGCGCGCAAGCTACGCAGCGAAAGCCGCGCACAGACGCGGATGAAGGCCAATGACATCGTCGATGTCACCCCGGAAGAGATTCCGCGAGTGATGCACGAATTCGGCGTGAAAACCCTGATCCACGGCCATACCCATCGCCCGGCAATTCACAAGTTGCAGCTGGGTGAACAAGCGGCGAAGCGGATTGTGCTGGGGGATTGGGATCGTCAGGGTTGGGCGTTGCAGGTGGATGAGAGCGGGTATGCCTTGGCGCCGTTCGATTTCGCCCCGCCGCTGGCATTGCCGCACGGCTGAAGAGCTTTACCCCCTCACCCCAGCCCTCTCCCCCAGGGGGGCGAGGGGGAAAGGGAGCTGATCGCATGCAGTTCAAAACCTGAGTTCGACTCGGTATCGCAAGTCGATGTACCTCGAACATGCACCGCGGTCAGTCCCCTCTCCCTCCGGGAGAGGGTTAGGGTGAGGGGCTCTTGATTCTAGTGCCCCGAAGCTGCCGGCCCGGCCTTGGCGGCAAACGGCGGTTTCGCCAGCCATACAATCAAAATCAGCCCCATGAATCCCCACCCTAGCAACGTGAAGTAATCCACGGTCGAAAGCATGTACGCCTGGCTGGTGAGGATCTGGTCCATCTGCGCATACGCCGACTGGCTCGCCCCACCCAACTGATTCAGGGTCTCGCGGGTGGCCGGCTCAAACGTGCTGATGCTTTCGCTCATATACGCATGATGCTGATCGGCCCGGCGAATCCAGATCCAGGTGGTCAGCGACGCCGCAAAGCTGCCGCCCAATGTCCGCAGGAACGTCGCCAGGCCTGCGCCGTCAGCAATCTGGCTCGGCGGCAAGTCCGACATCAGAATACTCAGGGTCGGCATGAAGAACAGCGCCACACCGATACCCATGAACAACTGCACCAGAGCGATGTGCTGGAAGTCGACCTCGTTGGTGAACTCGGCGCGCATGAAACAGCTCAGGCCAATCGCCAGAAACGCAATGCCGGCGAGCAGACGCAGGTCGAACTTGTGCGCGTATTTGCCGACAAATGGCGACAGCAACACCGGCAGAATCCCGATCGGCGCCACGGCAAGTCCCGCCCAGGTCGCGGTGTAACCCATTTGCGTTTGCAGCCACTGCGGCAGGATCAGGTTGATGCCGAAGAACCCGGCGTAACCCAAGACCAGCACCAGCGTGCCGATGCGGAAGTTGCGATAGGCGAACAGGCGCAGGTTGACCACCGGATGGCGGTCGGTCATTTCCCAGATCACGAACACCGCCAGCGCGACCACGGAAATCGCCGCGCCGATGATGATGAAGTTCGATTCGAACCAGTCCAGATCATTGCCCTTGTCGAGGATCACCTGCAACGCGCCGACGCCAATGATCAGGGTGATCAGGCCGACGTAATCCATCGGCTGGCGACTGGTCACCACCGGCCGTTTCGCCAGTTGCGAACGCACCACCATCACCGCAAAGATGCCGATCGGCACGTTGATAAAGAAGATCCACGGCCAGCTGTAACTGTCGGTAATCCAGCCGCCGAGAATCGGCCCGGCAATCGGCGCGACCACCGTGACCATCGCCAGCAATGCCAGGGCCATCCCGCGTTTGGCCGGCGGATACACCGCGATCAACAGCGTCTGCGTCATCGGATACAGCGGCCCGGCCACGAGGCCTTGCAGCACACGAAAGCCGATCAGCTCAGGCATCGAAGTGGAGATACCGCAGAGAAACGACGCCAGTACAAACAGCATCGTCGCCCACAGAAACAGCTTCACCTCGCCGAAGCGGCGGCTGAGCCAACCGGTCAGCGGCAGCGCAATCGCGTTGCTCACGGCGAACGAAGTGATGACCCAGGTGCCCTGCTCCGAACTCACCCCGAGGTTGCCGGAAATCGTCGGCAGCGCCACGTTGGCGATGGTCGTGTCGAGCACTTGCATGAACGTCGCCAGCGACAGGCCGATGGTGCTGAGCAACAGGCTGGGCGGCGTGAAAGAAGCGTTATTGCTCATTGTGAATCCTATGAAACCTGATGGTCGCTGCGGCCTGATGAACACAGCCGGCCCTGTGGTAACAGGCCCTTGTGGCGAGGGGATTTATCCCCGCTGGGTCGCGAAGCGGCCCCTCTTTTGGCTCAGGAAAAACGGGCCTGCTGCGCAGTCCAGCGGGGATAAATCCCCTCGCCACAGATAAATCCCCTCGCCACAGATAACCCCTCACCACAGAGCCTGCTTCTGATCCGGTGTGCTCTCAGCGCTGTGCGGTCTTGCCTGCTGCTGCGCTGTTGTCGTGAATCAACTGGGCAATCATCGCGTCCGCTTCGGCCAGTTGGCGCTCGTAGACGTTGGTGCTGAACGAGGCCTTTTGCGGCGGTTGCTGGGCCAGCACCGGGCCGCTCTGGTCGTGCAGATTGACCTCGACATTGGTCGACAGACCGACACGCAGCGGGTGCCTGGCCAGCTCTTCGGCGTTGATGTGGATACGCACCGGCACACGCTGAACAATCTTGATCCAGTTACCGGTGGCGTTCTGTGCCGGCAGCAGAGCAAACGCGCTACCCGTACCGGCACCGAGGCTGTCGACGGTGCCGCTGTATTTCACGTCGCTGCCATAAATATCGGCCTCGATATCGACAGGCTGGCCGATGCGCATGTCGCGCAGTTGGGTTTCCTTGAAGTTGGCGTCGATCCACAGCTGATCCAGCGGAATCACCGCCATCAGCGCGGTGCCCGGCTGTACGCGCTGACCGAGTTGCACGGTGCGCTTGGCGACGTAACCGGTGACCGGCGCAATCAAGGTGCTGCGCGCATTGGTCAGATAGGCCTGACGCAGATCGGCAGCTGCCGACATCACGTCTGGATGCGACGAGACCACGGTGTCGTCGACCAGTGCGCTAGTGGTTTTCAGTTGCTGTTTGGCGTTGGCCAGTGCGTTCTGCGCCGAGGTCAGGTCGTCGCGGGCGTGGGACAGTTCTTCCTGGGAAATCGCCCCGCCTTGGGCCAGATTTTTGCGGCGGTTGTAGTTGTCCTGGGCTTTCTGCACTTCGGCCTGCTGCGCGTTGACCTGCGCTTTCATGCCGTCGACGTTGCTGTACAAACCGCGCACCTGACGCACGGTGCGCGCCAGTTTGGCCTTGGCACTCTGCAGGCCGACTTCGGCATCGTTGGGGTCGAAGTCGACCAGCACCTGGCCTTCATGGACCAGATCACCGTCGTCGGCGCCGATGCTGACCACGGTGCCGGTGACCAGCGGCGTGATCTCCACGACGTTGCCGTTGACGTAGGCATCGTCGGTGCTTTCGTTAAAGCGCCCGATGAATTCGTGATAGGCCCAGACGCCGGCAATGGCGAGCAGGACGACCACGGCGAGGGCCAGCAGCATCACCTTGCGTTTGCGCGGGTTGCCGGTGTCCGGGGTGTTGTCTTGAGCTTGGGTGTTTTCGGCAGTGGCCATGACAAATACCTTGAATTAATGGTGCGACGAGGCGGGGCTGGCGTTGGCTGCGTTCAGGTTTTCACCCTGAAAGCCGCCGCCCAGCGCTTGCATCAGTTGAATCGACAGGTCGATCTGCTCGGCATTGAGGGTCGCCAGCTGACGCTGTGCCTGGAGCAATTGCTGCTCGATGCTGAGCACGTCCAGGTAGTTGCCGATGCCGGAACCGTAACGCTGGACGACGGTGTTGTAAGAATCCTGAGCGATGTCGGTGGCATGTTGCTGCGCGCCGATCTGCCGGCCGATATCGCGTAACTGATTGATCGTATCGCCGACATCGCCCAGGGCTTTGACCAGACTCTTGTTGTACTGCGCCACCGCCAGATCGTAATCGGCGTCGCGCGCATCGAGGTTGGCGCGCAAGCGTCCGCCATCGAAAATCGGCAGCGATACGGTCGGCGCGATGTTGAAGAAACGGCTGGCCGAACCGAACATCGCATCACCCAGCAACGACTCGGCGCCGGCCGAGGCCGACAGGTTGAGGTTGGGATAGAAGCGGGTTTTCGCCGCATCGATGTCTTTGCTCGCCGCCTCGACCCGCCAGCGCGCCGCGACCAGATCCGGGCGGCGGCCGAGCAGTTCCGCCGGCAACACCGACGGCACCGCCACGGCGCTGGCTTGCAGAACTTTCGGTCGAGCGATTTCGTTGCCACGATCCGGGCCTTTGCCGAGCAATACCGCCAAGGCGATTTTCGCGCTGTTCAGGCGTTTTTCCGCGTCGATCAGGCTCGCTTGAGAACTGGCTTCCAGACTCTGGGTTTGCTGGAACTGGTACTGGCTATCGATCCCCGAACTCAAGCGGCGCTGACTGAGGTCGAGCATTTGCCGGGTGCGCTTGAGGTCTTCGCTGGCAAGGTCATAAACGATGTGCGCCTGACCGAGATCGCTATACGCACGGGCGACGTCAGCGGCAAGTGTCAGCTGCGCGGCCTGACGGTCGACTTCAGCAGCGCGAGCCTCGCCGAGGGCGGCTTCCCAGGCATCGCGCTGGCCGCCCCACAAATCGAAGTTGTAATTGAAACCGGCGCTGACATTGCGCACCGTCGCATAGGCACCGCCCTGCCCCAGCGGATCCTGATCACGAGCCAGCCGCGAACGGCTGATGCCGGCGCTGGCGTCGAGGGTCGGATAACGCTCGGCATCGGCGGCATAGGCGGCGGCACTGGCCTGATGAGCGCGGGCTGCGGCGATCTGCATGTCCGGGCTGTCTTGCAGGGCTTCGCGGATCAGGCCGTCGAGCTGCGGATCACCGAGGCTGCTCCACCAATCGCTTTTCGGCCACGCCGCCGGCGACAGGCTGACGCCGTCCAGAGACTGCGCTGTCTTCAGGCTCTTCGCGTCGAGGCGCTGGCCTTCAGTGTCGAGGCCGCTGTAATTGGCGCAACCGGCGAGGATCATCGCCGACAACAGCAGCGTCAGACTGCTGCGCAAAGTGTTAGCGCTCATTGTGATCACCTAGACGCTGTATGGTGATCGGGTCACCGGCGGCCAGCAGGATTTTCTTGAGGATGTATTCCAGGGTTTTCAACTCTTCGCGGGAGATCGCGCCGGCCAGCTCATTCATCGCATCGGCACCGATGTGCGGCAGACGATCAGCCAGTTGCTGGCCCTGCTCGGTCAGCTTCAACTGCACCTGACGCCGGTCGCCTTCGCTGCGCTGGCGAATCAGAAAAGCCTTCTGCTCGAGGCGATCGAGCATGCGCGTCATCGACCCGCTGTCAAGCGACAGATGGCGGCACAGCTCGGCCGGGGTGTCGACGCCGAACTGGGCCATGATGATCAACACCTTGAACTGCGCGGCGGTGATGCCGTGGGGTTCCATGTGGGTATCGATGATCCGGTCCTTGAGCAACGCGGCACGACCGAGCAACAGGCCGAGGTGGCAATGTTTGAATTCTTCCGGAGTGAAATGCTTCATGGGTCGACCTGATAACTGCCTAGGCAGTGAATGTATGTCGAGATGTTACTGCTTAGGCAGCGAATGTCAACGCAATAGTTAGGGGGCTTGGTAATTAGTTGACCAGTGGGCTGGGTTTTATCGCGTGAGCGACCGCATTCGCGAGCAGGCTCGCTCCCACAGGTAAAACACGTTCCAATGTGGGAGCGAGCCTGCTCGCGAAGGGTGCGACTCGGTTCAAATGAGCAGGTGCGCTCTAGAAATCCCGCTTGTAGAAAATATCCAGCGAACTCGCCACGCCGCTCGCCGCTTCGACGTAGACCTTCTTGCTCAGCTTGTAGCGCAAGGCGATGGTGCTGGCCGGTTCGAAGACGCCGACGCCGTAGCGCAGGCTGAGTTTTTCGGAGATGTTGCCGCTGGCGACGACGCTGGTGTCGTTGCCGCTGCCCTGGGTGTCGAGCTGGAAATCCTCGATGCCCAGATCCTTGGCCAGACCACTGGTGACCCCGGCGCTGCCCATCAGGCCCAGGCCCAGCGCGGCTTGCGCGAGCATGTTGTTGTCTTCGCCGCTGGTGCTCAGCGGACGGCCCAGCACCAGGTACGACAGCGCCTGTTCCTGACTCATCGCCGGTTCGGAGAAGATCTGCGTGGTCGGCTGTTCGGCGCTGCCGCTCAGGCGAATACCGGCGATGACGTCGTCGGTCTGGCGGATCGCTTCGATGTCCAGATATGGCTGGTCGATGGGACCGGCGAACAACAGACGCGCGCGACGCACGGTCAGGCGCTGGCCGTAGGCGCGATAGCGGCCGTCGTTGAGCCAGAGTTCGCCACGGGTGTCCATGTTGTCGCCGATGTGCACCTGACCTTGCAGATTGGCGGTCAGGCCGAAACCGGCAAAGCTCAGCTTGTCCTGGCCGACGATCACGTCGATGTCCATTTTCATCGCGATCGGTGGTTTGCCCTCTTCGGTCTGCGCGCCAACGATGATCGTGTCGTCGGAGACTTTTACCGTCGATGGCGGCAGCTCGCGCACGGTGATTTCGCCTTTCGGCACCAGCACCTTGCCGGCAACTTTCAGCTCATCGCCGGCCATGGAAATCTTCAGATCCGGGGCCATTTCCAGTTTGGCGTAGGGCTCGACGCTGACCGGCAATTGCGTGCCCTTGAGCGCCAGATCGACCACCAGCGCCTGCCCCCAAGCGACGTTGCCGTTGAGGCTGCCCTTGCCAGTCTTGCCGCTGTTCCAGCCTCCGTCCAGGCGCATCGACTCGCCGGCGATCGCCGCAGTCAGTTGCAGATTCTGCAGCTCCATCGGCAGTTCGGCGCCGGACACTTCGCCATCGCTGAGCTGCACGGTGCCGTTGACCAGCGGTGCGAGCAAACCACCGGAGATCGTGCCACTGCCGTTGAGGCGGCCGGTGAGTTTCTCGACCATCGGTACAAACGGCCGCGCCACCGACAGGTCGAGGCCAGAGAGGCGGAACGAGCCGCTCAGCGGTTTGTTCTTCGGCAGCGGATTGAGCTGCGCCTGGACCATCAATTCGCCGAGTTTGCCGCCGACAAAATTGAGCTCGGTGTCGACGCGCTTGGGCGTGAGCTTGCTGCTGAGTTTGAGGGTCTGGTAGGGGAAATCCAGCCAGCGATCCTTGTCGCGCACGCGCAGGGTGCCGCCGCTGGCGTCGACACTGACCACGCCGTTCGGGCCGCTGGCGGGCAGGTCCAGTTGCAGATCGGCGTTGAGCCGGCCCTGCCAGGCGAAGTCTTTGGGCAGCCATTGCGCAAGGCTTTCGATCGGGAATTGCTTGAGGTGATAACGCAGCTTAGGCTCGGGCATCAGGCGCTGATCTTCGCCACACAGGCTGGCATTGCCGGACAGCCAGCAATGCGCGCCGAAATTGATCTGGCCGTCCGCCAAGCGCTCCAGTCTGGCCGGGCTTTGCAGCTTCCAGTCCTGGCCACCGGCCTGAATGTCGCCACTGGCCAAGCGTCCGTGCCAGTTGCCCTTGTCGAGATTGCCGTCCAGACCCAGCGCCAGTTTCAGCTTCGGTCCGATCAGGTCGAGGTTGAGTTTCTGGCTTTTGATATCGCCCTGAGCACTGGCGGTCAGGGTGCCCAGCGAGGTGTCGCCGGTCTGAATGCCGCTGCCTTTGAGATTGATCTTCGCTCGTTGCGCGCTGTCGAGCGTGGCGTCGAGGTTGAGGCTTTGCAGGCGATTGTCCTGGAAGGCCAGTTGCGAACCTTGCAGATCAAGCTTGCCCTGTGGCGCCTTCAGCGTACCGGCGACGTTGATCTGGCCGTTGACCTGCCCGCGCAGTTGCGGCCAGAGCTGGGCCAGACGCGGCAGCTTGATGTCGATCTGCCCGCCGAGTTTGTCCTGCAGGCTGCCCTTGCCGTTGATGCTGTTATCGCCGAGGCGGATCTGCAGGGCGTTGAGGTTCCACCGCTCGCCAGCGCCGTCAGCCTTGGCCTGGAGGACCGCCGGCTGACCGCGCAATTTGCCTTTGAGGTCGAGGTCGGCGCTGAGGCTGAGCTGATCATTCTTCATCTCGCCCTTACTCTGCAACGGCCCGGCCAGGGTGCCCGGCAGTTCGGCGACCCAGTACGCCGGGTTGAGCGCCGACAGATCCAGCGCGGTATCCCAGGCGATGCCGTCGGCGAAGCGCACATTGACGTGCCCTTCGGCCTTGCCCTGCCCGGCCTGCATGACCAGTTGCGGCAAGGCGATCTGTTCCAGACTGCCACTGAACGGACTGCTCAAGGTGAACGCCCCGGCCGGGCCATCCAGCGCAGCGTCGAAGTTGCCGAGGTACTGACCGTCGGTGTAGGACACTTCGCCGGTAAAGGTGCGCAACGTCACTTGCGGCTCGTCGATTTCCGGATAGAGCCGGTGCCACGGGAAGTCTTGCCAGTTGATATTGGCCTGAGCGCTGAGGCCTTTGCTCCAGTCGACATTGCCGGTGAGCTTGAGGCTTTGCTTGTCGTTGGCGTTGAGGTCGAGCCCGGCGATCTGCGCGCCGTTGGCGTCAACCTTGCCCTTGAGCAGCAGCGCCACCGGTGATTTCTCGGCGGGCAACGATGCGTTGCCGAGCAGTTGATAACCGTTTTTCAGGTCGCCTTCGCCGGTGAGCACAAGCTGATTGAATTGCAGGGTGTCCGGCAAATCGGCGCTCGGCTTGAACGCATCGCTGGTGACGCGCAGCTTGGCCGGGAGGTTTTCCGCCAGCGCTTGCAGCTCGCCGTTCAACTGGCCGTCGAGGTAGCCGCGGCTGTCGGCGTGCAGGTTGAGGGTTTTCAGCAGGTCGCCGTCGACTTTCAGCGCCAGCGTCCACGGCTCGCTGCCGGGAGAAGGCAAAGTCAAATCGCCCTGAATCGTCAGCGGCCAGTTGCCGCTCGGTTGCAGCAGGCCGGACAGGTTCAGGCTGAGCTCGTCGCGCTGCAATTTCACGCTGTCGATCTGCAGCCCCTGAGCGGTCCAGTGCGCCGCCAGTTGCAAGCCCTTGAGCTGTTCGCTGCCGTTGAACAACAGGCTGCCCACCTCGACGTCGCCCAATTCGATGGCCAACGGCAATTGCAGGTCCGGCAGTGTGATCGGGCCGCTCTCGGTGGTTTCTTCGCTCGGCGGGAATTGCAGGACGACCTGATCGGCCTTGAGCTGATCAATGCACAAGGTCATGCGCGTCAGGCACAGCGGCGACCAGGCGAAGATTGCCTTGTTCAGCTCGACGCGGCTGGTGTCCTGTTGCCATACCAGGTGATCGGCACTCCACTGCCCAGCGAGGCGACCGTGGAAATTCTCCACGCTCAAGCCGGGCACAAGGCCCAGCGCCCAACGGCTGCCGGCCTGCGTGCCAAGCAGTGCGGCCAGGCTCAAGACAATCAACACGACCAGCGCCAACAGCGTCAGCGCCGTTATTTTCACACCACGCTTCACAGCTCAGGCCCCATGGAAAAGTGCAGCCGGATGCCGCCGTCGTCGTCCAGCGCATGGGCCAGGTCAAGGCGGATCGGCCCGACCGGCGAGACCCAGCGCACACCTACACCGACCCCGGTCTTGAGGTCGGGCAGTTCGAGTTTGTTAAAAGAGTTGCCTTGGTCGACGAAGGTCGCGACCCGCCATTTCTCGGCGATCGAATACTGATACTCGACGCTGCCGGCAATCATGTAGCGGCCACCGATGCGGTCGCCGTCAGAGTTTTTCGGCGACAGGCTCTGATAGTCGTAACCGCGCACGCTCTGATCGCCACCGGCAAAGAAGCGCAGCGACGGCGGAATCGAGTTGTAGCCGTTGGTGGCGCTGCCGCCGACCTGCACGCGACCGAGCAAGCGGTGCTTGTCGAACACCGTGGTCAGGCCCTTGACCAGCGCGGTGCCATATAAAAGGTTGTTGTCCGAACCGAGGCCTTCCTTGGCCACTTTGCTTTCGAAGCTCAGGCGATAGCCGTTACGCGGATCGATGCGGTTGTCGCTTTTCAGATAGGAATAACTGATGCCGGGCATGAGCAACGTGCTCAGGCCGGAGTCGTCGCCGAGTTCGTATTCTTCACGTTGCCATTTCAGCGAGATCACCCGCTGCCAGCCGCTGGGCAACTTGCTGTGCCATTCCGGGCCGAAAGTCAGCAGTTTGCTGAGGGTGTCGGAGCCTTCGATGTCTTCGAACTGATAGCCGCCGGCCCAGCGCAGTTTGTCGGTCAATGGCGGGTCGAGCGGGATGTCGTAGAACAGCCCGACGTTCTGCCGGGGCGCCGAGAGCTCGGCCTCCCAGCCATAGCTGTCGCCCTGCGGGTTGACCCAGTGACGCGTCCAGTTGGCCTTGATCCGTGGCCCGACGTCGGTCGAATAACCGAGGCCCAGGCCCATGGTGCGCGGCTTGCGCGTGTCGAGTTTGACGGCGACCGGAATCACATCGTTCTGCGCTGCCGTCGGTGCCGCGTCGACACGCACGCCTTCGAAATAGCCGCTCGATTGCAGGTCGCGATTGAGTTCGGCGATCAGTTCCGAATCGTAAGGCTCGCCTGCCTTGAACGGCACCATGCGTTGCAGCAGGTCTTCGTCGAACGGCGTGTCGCCCTCGAAACTGACTTTGCCCAGCGCATAGCGCGGGCCGCTGTCGTAGATCAATTCGATGTCGGCGACACCTGCGCGCGGGTCGACCATGAGTTTCTGGCTGGTGAAATGACCGCTGAAGTAACCGAAGCGCGAGGCCTGATTTTGAATCACGCGCTTGGCGTCTTCGTAACGGCCATGGTTGAGCACGGCGCCGGACTTGAGCAGGTCGCTTTTCGGCACGCGAAAGGATTTCAGCGAGGCTGCCGGGCCGTCGACGCGCACGGTGACGTTGCGCAGGCGAATCGGCTCGCCGGGATCGATGTTCAACACCAGACGCGGTTTTTCTCCGCCCTTGACGTCACTGTCGATCTGCGGCTGGTAATAGCCCAACGCCTGCGCCGCTTTGCGCGCCTGCTCTTCGGCGCCGCGACTGAAACGCAGCAAGGCTTCTTCGTCGCGATCGCCGAGGCTGCCGATATAGCCTTCTATATTGGCCTTGAGTTCATCGTTGGACGGCTTGATCCGTACATCCAATTCACTTTGCGCCAGCGCCGCGCAGCTGGATAACAGCATCAGCACGCCGCTGGTAAATCTTCGTGGAAACTTCATAGGCGCGGATGCTATCACGGGCTCGGGAGCCTGATAGAACAGGTAATTTGTGAAGAAGTTCGATCATTATCCCGTTGCTGTTTGTAACACCTGCGGATTGGCGTGGAAAAATACGTGTTCGCGCACCGGCCCGACGGCAACCTCGCCGATCTCCTGATAACCCTGCCTTTTATAGAATTCCAGGTAGCGCGGGTTGCCGGTGTCGAGCACCACGCCTTGCGATGTTTCATCGACGGCGCACCAGTTGTGCACGGCAGTGAGCAACTGTTCGCCGTAGTGTTTGCCTTGAAACTGCGGGTGAACGCCGAGCAACGGCAGCATGTGCACCGAATCACCCGGCACGCATGCAGCAACGGCATCGTGGTATTCCAGATAACGCCGGGTGCAGCGAAAACCGGTGCTGAGCACCATGCGCAAGCGCCACGCCCAACTTTCGGTAACGCCCAGGCGCCGTTGCGGCGGTGCGATCAGGGCGATGCCGATCAAGCGATCGTTGACCAACAGGCCGATTGCCGGCAGGTCCTGGAGAAAATGCTGTTTGACCAGCTCGCGCACCGTGGCGCGCACCCGTTGTTCATAGCCGGGACGTTCGGCTTCGAACAGGTAGCCGAAGGTCGGCTCGTGGCGATAGGCCTGATACAGCAACGAGCGGGCTTCGCGCGAATAGCCGCGGTCGAGCATATGGATGTCGGCAACGGCGGTCTGGGTTTCAGGCATTGCAGTGATTCTCCCCGGGGGCGCGCTCGGAGGCTGGCGCGCTTGTTGGTACGAACCTTGGGCGGATGTGGTGGTTCCCCTGACAGGTATAGACCAAGTCGGGATCTTCATCGATCTCGCCGGCCTCTTCGCGAGCAGGCTCGCTCCCACAGAGGCGCTGCATAGGGCATCACAAATCCCACAGGCCAAAATGATTTGTCCCACACTGGCCCATCTCCCCCATGTCAGCTAGCATCGCCCTTTTGCCAGGACTGCCGACCATGAAGATTGTTTCCTTCAACATCAACGGACTGCGTGCCCGTCCGCATCAGCTGGCAGCGCTGATCGAAAAACATCAGCCCGACGTGATCGGCCTGCAGGAAACCAAGGTCCACGACGACCAGTTCCCCCTCGAAGACATCCGCGCCCTCGGCTACCACGTGCACTTCCATGGCCAGAAAGGTCATTACGGGGTCGCCCTGCTCTCGCGCAACGAACCGATCGCCATCCATAAAGGCTTCGCCACCGATGAAGAAGACGCGCAGCGGCGGTTTATCTGGGGCACTTTTGCCGATGCCAACGGCGTGCCGGTGACGATCATGAACGGCTATTTCCCACAAGGTGAAAGCCGCGACCACCCAACCAAATTCCCTGCCAAAGAGCGTTTCTACAGCGATCTG
Source organism: Pseudomonas sp. LW8 (assembly GCF_041956865.1). Lineage (NCBI taxonomy): Bacteria > Pseudomonadati > Pseudomonadota > Gammaproteobacteria > Pseudomonadales > Pseudomonadaceae > Pseudomonas > Pseudomonas sp. LW8. The sequence goes on from NZ_CP168138.1 coordinate 3,595,014, forward strand.
CAAGCGCTGCTGGAAAGCCAGTTCCACAATGAACAGCCACTGGTGGTGATGGGCGATGTGAACATTTCCCCGGAAGACTGCGACATCGGCATCGGCCCGGACAACATGAAGCGCTGGCTGAAAACCGGCAAATGCAGCTTCCTGCCGGAGGAGCGCGAGTGGATGGCGCGCCTGAAAAACTGGGGCCTGACCGACAGCTACCGTCACCTCAATCCCGACGTGAGCGACATGTTCAGCTGGTTCGACTACCGCAGCCGTGGCTTTGAAGATGAGCCCAAACGCGGCCTGCGCATCGATGTAATTCTGGCTTCCCATGGCCTGCTGCCACGGGTCAAGGACGCCGGCGTGGACTACGAACTGCGCGGCATGGAAAAGCCATCGGACCATGCGCCGATCTGGCTTGAGCTGGCCTGAGGGAATTTTCATTGTGGGAGCGAGCCTGCTCGCGAATGCGGTGGATCAGCGACGAATTTTTCGACTGACACGGCGCCTTCGCGAGCAGGCTCGCTCCCACAGGTAATCCCCTGTCATATTTCGGTCACGCGCCTGACTTAATCTCCCCGGCAATCCCCTTGGCTTGATTCGGTGCCGGCATGACCCTGCGTGTTCTCTGCATTTTCCTGTTGAGTGGCTGGTTGTCGATCTACGCCGCCGCCCTGCCGATCCCCGAAAACGGCCCGGCTCTACGCATTCAGGGCTCCAACACCATCGGTGCCGATCTGGGTCCGGCGCTGGTCGAAGGCCTGTTGCAGCAACAAGGCCTGCTGAAAATCCACCGCGAAACCCCGGACACCGCCAACGAACAACGCATCGTCGGCCAGACCGCACAAGGGCAACGCGTGATCATCGAAGTTGCCGCTCACGGTTCCAGCACCGGTTTCGCTGCGTTGAAAAACGCCAGCGCCGATCTGGCCGCCTCTTCCCGTGAGATCAAGGACAGCGAACTGCTTGCCCTGCAAACCCTCGGCGATCTGAAAAGCCCGGCGGCCGAGCAAGTCATTGCCATCGATGGCCTGGCGATCATCCTCAACCCGGCCAACCCGCTTGAGCAGTTGAACACCGAGCAACTGGCGCGGATTTTTGCCGGCGAAGTGAAAACCTGGGAAGAACTCGGTGGCCGTGGCGGCGCCATTCATTTATATGCGCGGGATGATCAATCGGGGACGTACGACACGTTCAAGGAACTGGTCCTGAGCCGGCGTGGGAAAAGTCTCGGCAGCGCGGCGAAGCGTTTCGAATCCAGCGAGCAATTGTCCGATGCGGTCAGCAACGATCCGCAAGGTATCGGCTTCATCGGCTTGCCCTATGTCCGTCAAGCCAAAGCCGTGGCGATTGCCGACGGCGCGTCGCAAGCGATGCTGCCGCTGAACAGCCTGATCGCCACCGAAGACTATCCGCTGTCGCGGCGCTTGTTCTTTTATCTACCGCCGGACATCCAGAATCCGTGGGCGCAGGCGTTGGCAACGTTCGCGCAAAGTCCACAGGGACAGGCGATCGTCGCGACCAGCGGTTTTGTCAGCCAGACCGTGCAGGCCATGAGCGTGGCGCCGAATGCGCTGATGCCAGAGGGTTATCAATCTCTCAGCCGGCATGCCCAGCGTCTGACAGTGAATTTCCGTTTTGCCGAGGGCAGCGCCAGTCTGGACAACAAGGCGCGGCAGGATCTGGCGCGGGTGCTCGACTATATAAAGCGCAATGGCAAGACCGAACGGGCGGTGACGCTGGTGGGGTTTGGTGATTTGAAGGATGACCCGGCGCGGGCTGATCTACTGTCGAAGCTGCGAGCAATGGCGGTGCGGCGCGAGCTGGTCAAAAACGGTGTGGTCATGCGCGAAGTACGCGGCTTTGGTGCGCTGATGCCGGTGGCGACCAACAGCGCGGATGAAGGGCGGATCAAGAATCGGCGGGTTGAGGTTTGGGTGTATTGATCCTGATGTCGATGTGCTGAGTGTACAGGCCCTTTCGCGAGCAGGCTCGCTCCCACATTGGATCTGTGGCGTGCACAAATCTTGTGGGAGCGAGCCTGCTCGCGAATGAGGCGACGCGGTATTACTGGCCGCTACGCATCATCTCCTTCGGCACATACTTGCCGATCTCGAACTTGCCAATCGCCGCGCGGTGCACTTCGTCGGGGCCGTCGGCCAGGCGCAGGGTGCGCTGCATCGCATACATATAGGCCAGCGGGAAATCGTTCGACACCCCTGCCCCGCCATGCATCTGGATCGCCCGGTCGATCACCCGCAAGGCCACGTTCGGTGCGACGACTTTGATCTGCGCAATCTCGCTTTTCGCCACTTTGTTGCCGACGGTGTCCATCATGTACGCCGCTTTCAACGTCAGCAGACGCGCCATGTCGATCTCCATCCGCGAGTCGGCGATCTTGTCGATGTTGCCGCCCAGACGCGCCAGCGGTTTGCCGAATGCGGTGCGGCTCACCGAGCGTTTGCACATCAGTTCCAGCGCACGCTCGGCCATGCCGATCGAACGCATGCAGTGGTGAATCCGCCCTGGGCCAAGGCGACCCTGAGCGATTTCGAAGCCGCGTCCTTCACCGAGCAGAACGTTTTCGTACGGCACCCGAACGTTGTCGAACAGCACTTCGGCGTGACCGTGCGGTGCGTCGTCGTAGCCGAATACCGGCAGCGGACGGACGATTTTCACCCCGGGGGTGTCGACCGGCACGAGGATCATCGAATGCTGGGCGTGACGCGGCGCGTCGGGGTTGCTCAGGCCCATGAAGATCAGAATCTTGCAGCGCGGATCGCAGGCGCCGGAGGTCCACCATTTCTTGCCGTTGATCACCCACTGATCGCCATCACGCACGGCCCGGGCGGCCATGTTGGTCGCGTCGGAAGATGCCACGTCGGGCTCGGTCATGGCGAACGCCGAACGAATCTCGCCGCGCAGCAGCGGCTCGAGCCAGCGCTGTTTCTGCTCTTCGTTGGCGTAGCGCACCAGCACTTCCATGTTGCCGGTGTCCGGCGCCGAGCAGTTGAACGGCTCCGGCCCCAGCAGGGAACGGCCCATGATTTCCGCCAATGGCGCATATTCGAGGTTACTCAGGCCGGCGCCCAGCTCGGACTCAGGCAGAAACAAATTCCACAGCCCTTCAGCCTTGGCCTTGGCCTTGAGCTCTTCCATGATTGCGGTCGGCTGCCAGCGATCGCCCTCGGCGACCTGGCGTTCGAACACCGCTTCGGCCGGGTAAACGTAAGTGTCCATGAACGCAGTCACGCGCTCACGCAGTTCCTGAACCTTGGGCGAATAAGCGAAATCCATGGGTAGTTACCTTCTCGGGCAGAGGTTGTTCAAGTCATGCAATCGATGCTAGAACAGCGCTGATCATTTACCTAGCCTATTCTCGGCGTGTATAAACATTCATCACCAATATATGATCCGCTGATCGTCAGCCCCAAAACACTTGCACTTAATAACAAGAGAAGCCGCGTTATGAATCTGAGCAAGGTCGACCTGAACCTTTTCATCGTCTTCGACGCGATCTACACGGAAGCCAACCTGACCCGCGCCGGGCAGATTGTCGGCATCACCCAGCCGGCGGTGTCCAATGCCCTGGCGCGGTTGCGCGAAACCTTCAACGACCCGCTCTTCGTGCGTACCGCTCAGGGCATGGTGCCCACGCCGATGGCGCAGAACATCATCGGCCCGGTGCGCAACGCCCTGTCGCTGCTGCGCGTGTCGGTGCAGGAAAGCCGCATCTTCAACCCGGCGCAGGCGGCCAAGACTTACCGCATCAGCATGACCGATTTGACGGAGGCAATCATTCTGCCGCCCTTGTTCCAGCGTCTGCGCCGCCTGGCGCCGACGGTGATCATCGAAAGCTTTCTGTCCAAGCGCCGGGAAACCACCAAGGAACTGGCCGCCGGGCGTCTGGATTTCGCCGTGGATGCGCCGCTCAACACCGACCCGCAGGTACGCCACGTCAAGCTGATGGACGACCGTTACGTCTGCGCCATGCGCAAGGGCCATCCAATGGCGAGCAAGGAAAAACTCAGTCTCGATGACTATTTGTCGCTGACTCACATCCATATTTCCAGCCGCCGCAGTGGTCTGGGCTATGTCGATCTGGCGCTGGGCAAAATGGGCATCCAGCGCAAGATCGCCCTGCGCTCGCAGCACTATCTGATGGCCTCGCAAGTGATGCAGCAGACCGACATGGTCATGACCGTGCCGGAACGCTTCGCCCGCCGCCATGATCTGCAATCGTTCAATTTGCCGGTGAATGATGTGCCCTCGGTGGAAACGCACCTGTATTGGCATGAGAGCACCGACCAGGACCCGGCCAACCGCTGGATGCGCGAGCAGATGATCGAGTTGTGCCAACAGGTGACGGCGCAGGAGAAGAAGCTGGAGAAGGTGTAGGGCTTTTTTACCGCGTTATCGTTCTTCGCGAGCAGGCTCGCTCCCACAATGAATTGCATTTCATCTGAAGGAACGCGGTCGAATGTGGGAGCGAGCCTGCTCGCGAAGAGGCCTGTACGGACACCCCAAATCCATCCCGCTTGACGTAAACGTAAACCACCGATTAGCTTAGCGCCATGCCCCTTTTCCGAGCGCTTTCATGAGCAGTCAGACCTATAGCATTTCCGACCTCGCCCGCGAGCTGGACATCACCACCCGGGCGATCCGCTTTTATGAAGAGCAAGGCCTGCTCAGCCCCGAGCGTCGTGGCCAGGAACGTATCTATTCGCCGCGCGACAAGGTCACTCTGAAGCTGATCCTGCGCGGCAAGCGCATCGGTTTTTCCCTGGCCGAATGCCGCGAGCTGATCGAGCTCTATGACCCTAGCGGCGGTAACACCAAACAGCTCAACAGCATGCTGGCGAAAATCAGCGAACGCCGCGAACAGCTCGAACAGCAGTTGCTGGATATCGAACAGATGAAGCTCGAGCTGGACACTGCTGAAGAGCGCTGCGTGCAGGCGTTGGAGCAGACGCTCAAGAGCCAGCAGGCGGTCTAGCCAACACTGGCGCCCCTGTGGGAGCGAGCCTGCTCGCGAATGCATTCTGTCATCCAACATTAACGGTGACTGATCCACCGCTTTCGCGAGCAGGCTCGCTCCCACAGGGTTCTTCGTGAACTAAAAAAACAGGCAGGTCCCACCCATGTCCCTCCCCTCCCAAGTACGCCTGATCGAAGTCGGCCCGCGCGATGGCCTGCAGAACGAAGCCCAACCGATCAGCGTGGCTGACAAGGTGCAACTGGTCGATGCCCTGAGCGCCGCCGGGCTCGGCTACATCGAAGTCGGCAGTTTCGTCTCGCCGAAATGGGTGCCGCAGATGGCCGGCTCCGCCGAGGTGTTTGCGCAGATCCAGCGCAAACCCGGCGTGACCTACGGCGCGCTGGCGCCGAACTTGCGCGGCTTTGAAGACGCGCTCGCCGCCGGGGTCAAGGAAGTCGCGGTGTTCGCCGCCGCCTCCGAGGCGTTCTCGCAGCGCAACATCAATTGCTCGATCAACGAAAGCCTGGCGCGGTTTGCGCCGATCATGGAGGCCGCCAAACAACACGGCGTTACCGTGCGCGGTTACGTTTCCTGTGTGCTGGGCTGCCCGTATGAAGGCACGGTCGCGCCGGAGCAAGTGGCGATGGTCGCGCGCGAGCTGTACGCGATGGGCTGCTACGAAGTGTCGCTGGGCGACACCATCGGCACCGGCACGGCGGGCGCGACCCGGCGCCTGTTCGAGGTGGTCTCGGCGCAGGTACCACGGGACAAGCTTGCCGGGCATTTCCACGACACCTATGGCCAGGCCATGGCCAATATCTACGCCAGCCTGCTCGAAGGCATTGCGGTGTTCGACAGCTCTATCGCCGGCCTTGGCGGCTGCCCTTACGCCAAAGGCGCGAGCGGTAACGTCGCGACCGAAGACGTGGTGTACCTGCTGGATGGCTTGGGCATCGAGACCGGTATCGACCTGGACGCCTTGATTGCTGCGGGCCAGCAGATCAGTGCAGTGCTCGGCCGTCCAAGCGGTTCGCGAGTGGCCAAGGCACGCAGCGCGCAGTGAGGTGTTACCGCTGGGTCAGTGCTGTGGGCAAAAGCGAGTAACACGGAAACAAATTGTCTGGCTTTGCCCTGGGGTGAAAAAGCCCGAAAAACTTAAATCACTGATTTATAAGACTTTTTAAAAGTTGGCACGACACCTGCTATCTCTATGGCATAACAAGAATAAAAAGCCGCAAACCAATAAAAACAAGACGAAACGACTCTGACATAACAAGAACAACACGGCAGAGACGCAGCTAACAGATTTTTTTGGAGAAGGTGTGCTTTTCAGGGTGCTCTCAGGAGTGACCCGCAACCGGGCAGAGAACAATAAAACTACCTTCAGGTAGCTCCCGAATCGGTTGGATCGTTAAACGAGAAAGCAGATCAGCGCTCAAAAAAATACGTTTGCTCTTGACCCCGGATGGGGGTCGCCAAAAAGCTGTACAGGGCCACGGTTGCCAAAAACAACAACAGACCGACCCTCAATAATAAAAAGAGCACGCAACGACAAATTAAAGGGGAGCTTCGGCTCCCCTTTGTGCTTTCTGCAATTCGTCTCTCTATCACTGCATCCCTGTGGGAGCGAGCCTGCTCGCGAAAACGGTGTGCCAGACACATTTGCGCTGAATGACACACCGCATTCGCGAGCAGGCTCGCTCCCACAGAAATTTTGTGATTATCCCTCGATTGTTTTCAGCTCCTCGATACTGATCTCACGCATCCTGAATTTCTGGATCTTGCCCGTCACCGTCATCGGAAACGCGTCGACGAATTTGAAGTAACGCGGTGTCTTGAAATGGGCGATGCGCTCCTTGCACCAGGCTTGCAGCTCCAGTTCGGAGGCGCTGTGGCCGGGGTGGAATTTGATCCAGGCGACGATTTCCTCACCATAGCGCGAGCACGGAATACCGATCACCTGCACGTCCGCCACCGCCGGATGGGTGAAGAAGAACTCCTCCAGCTCACGGGGATAAACGTTCTCCCCGCCACGAATGATCATGTCTTTGTTACGCCCGGCGATGTTGACGTAACCCTCCTCGTTCATGCTCGCCAGGTCGCCGGTGTGCATCCACCCCGCCTCATCGATTGATTCGGCGGTGGCCTGCGGATTCTTCCAGTAGCCGAGCATCACGCTGTAGCCGCGCGTGCACAATTCGCCGGTGGTGTTGCGGGGCACCACGTTGCCAGCGGTGTCGATGATCTTGCTTTCCAGTTGCGGCTGGGTGCGCCCGACCGTGGTGACACGCAACTCCAGCTCATCCGCTGGCCCGGTCTGCAGCGACACCGGACTGGTTTCGGTCATGCCGTAGGCGATCTGCACTTCGCTCATGTGCATTTCGTTGATGACCCGGCGCATGACCTCGATCGGACAGGTCGCGCCGGCCATGATCCCGGTGCGCAGGCTCGACAGGTCGAAGGTCTGCCGCTGCGGCTGATCGAGCATGGCGATAAACATGGTCGGCACACCGTACAGCGCCGTGGCTTTTTCTTCGGCCACCGCTTGCAGGGTCAGCGCCGGATCGAAAGCGTCGTTGGGGTAGATCATCGTGCTGCCATGGGTGACGCAACCGAGGTTGCCCATGACCATGCCGAAGCAGTGATACAGCGGCACCGGAATCACCAGACGATCGGCAGTCGTCAGGCCGAGGCTTTCGCCGACCATGTAGCCGTTGTTGAGAATGTTGTAGTGACTGAGGGTCGCGCCCTTGGGGAAACCGGTGGTGCCGGAGGTGTACTGGATGTTCACCGGTTGATCGAAATGCAGACTGGTACTGCGTTCGCGCAATTGATCGGGCGAGACGCTGGCGGCCAGATCGCTGAGCTGCGACCACGGCAGAAAACCGGGCGGCGGATTGGCATCGAGGCTGATCACGCCGCGCAACTCCGGCAGGCGTTCGCTACGCAGCTGACCGATGGCGTGCTCAGCCAATTCCGGCGCCAGGCTCTGGAGCATTTCGTGGTAATTCGAGGTTTTGAACGCTCCGGCACAGACCAGCCACTGGCAGCCGGATTGCTTGAGCACGTACTCGAGTTCGGAGCTGCGGTAGGCGGGATTGATGTTGACCAGGATCACGCCGATCTTCGCCGTGGCGAACTGAGTGATGCACCACTGCGCGCAATTCGGTGCCCAGATACCCAGGCGATCACTGGTCTGCAAGCCCAGTGCGAGCAAGGCCCTGGCCTGCTCATCCACCGCGTCGGCCAGTTGCCGCCAGGAGTAACGCAACTGTTGATGGCGCACCACCAAAGCCTCGCCGTCCGGGTATTGCGCGACAGTCTGATCGAAGCGTTGACCGATGGTCATCGCCAGCAGGGCTTTGTCCTGAGAGCCACGGGTGTAGCTGCGCTGCGGGTTTGCACTGGGTAGATCCATGACGACCCCTATTGTCTTTATTAGTGGGTTTTCCCGGTTTTGAATCCCTGTGGGAGCGAGCCTGCTCGCGAATACGCTGCGTCATTCAGCCTTGAGGGCGACTGATACAGCGCTTTCGCGAGCAGGCTCGCTCCCACCAGAAACAAACCGATATCTGATCCTGAACTGTCCTTACTCTCGCCCAAGTTGACGCTTACGTAAAGCCGATTGACAGTCGAACTGTGGAAGCTTTACGTTAACGTAAAGCTGAACGCCGATTCGTCGTGCGCTCCACCCGATAAAAAAGCCAAAAGGTGCCTCATGAGCTATCCATCCCTGAATTTCGCCCTCGGTGAAACCATCGACATGCTGCGCGATCAGGTGCAGTCCTTCGTCGCCGATCAGATCGCCCCGCGCGCCGCGCAGATCGACCACGACAACCTGTTCCCCGCCGACATGTGGCGCAAATTCGGTGACATGGGCCTGCTCGGCATCACCGTGCCAGAGGAGTACGGCGGCGCAGGTCTGGGTTATCTGGCGCATGTGGTGGCGATGGAAGAAATCAGCCGTGGCTCGGCGTCGGTGGCGTTGTCCTATGGCGCGCACTCCAACCTTTGCGTCAACCAGATCAACCGCAACGGCAACCACGAACAGAAAACCAAATACCTGCCGAAGCTGATCAGCGGCGAGCACGTCGGCGCTCTGGCGATGAGCGAGCCCAACGCCGGTTCCGACGTGGTATCGATGAAACTGCGCGCCGACAAACGCGGCGACCGCTTTGTACTCAACGGCAGCAAAACCTGGATCACCAACGGCCCTGACGCCAATACGTACGTGATCTACGCCAAGACCGATCTGGAAAAAGGCCCGCACGGCATTACTGCATTCATCGTCGAGCGTGACTGGAAAGGCTTCAGCCGCAGCAACAAGTTCGACAAGCTTGGCATGCGTGGCTCCAACACCTGCGAGCTGTTTTTCGATGACGTCGAAGTACCGGAGGAAAACATCCTCGGCGTGCTCAACGGTGGCGTGAAAGTGCTGATGAGCGGCCTCGATTACGAACGCGTGGTGCTTTCCGGTGGCCCGACCGGGATCATGCAGTCGTGCATGGACCTGATCGTGCCGTACATCCACGACCGCAAGCAGTTCGGCCAGAGCATCGGCGAATTCCAGCTGATCCAGGGCAAAGTTGCCGACATGTACACCCAGCTCAATGCCAGCCGCGCCTATCTGTACGCGGTGGCCCAGGCTTGCGAGCGCGGCGAAACCACCCGCAAGGACGCTGCCGGGGTAATCCTCTACACCGCCGAACGCGCCACGCAAATGGCCCTCGACGCGATCCAGATTCTCGGCGGTAACGGCTACATCAACGAATTCCCCGCCGGCCGCCTGCTGCGCGACGCCAAGCTCTACGAAATCGGCGCAGGCACCAGCGAGATCCGCCGCATGCTGATCGGCCGCGAACTGTTCAACGAGACGAAATGAATTTCGTCAGCTGCAAGCCGCAAGCGACAAGCTGCAAGAGAACCACGCTCTTGCCCCAACTTGCAGCTTGCCGCTTGTAGCTGGAAGCTGCTTACGGAGTAAGCCCCATGATTCTGCACACTCAGCTCAACCCGCGTTCAGCGGAGTTCGCCGCCAACAGTGCGGCGATGCTCAAACAGGTCGACGCGCTGCACACCTTGCTCGCCCAAGTGGCGCAGGGTGGCGGTGTCAAAGCGCAGGAACGCCACACCTCGCGGGGTAAATTGCTGCCGCGCGAGCGCATCAATCGCTTGCTTGATCCGGGCTCGCCGTTTCTCGAAATCAGCCAACTGGCCGCCCATGCGGTTTACGGCGAAGACGTGCCGGCTGCCGGGGTGATCGCCGGGATTGGTCGCGTTGAAGGCGTCGAGTGCATGATCGTCGCCAACGATGCGACGGTGAAAGGTGGCTCGTATTACCCGCTCACCGTGAAAAAACACCTGCGCGCGCAGACCATCGCCCAGCAGAATCGCCTGCCGTGCATTTATCTGGTGGATTCCGGTGGCGCCAACCTGCCGCGTCAGGACGAAGTGTTTCCGGATCGCGAGCATTTCGGGCGGATATTCTTCAATCAGGCGAACATGAGCGCCATGGGCATCCCGCAGATCGCCGTGGTCATGGGCTCGTGCACCGCAGGCGGCGCGTATGTGCCGGCGATGGCAGACGAAGCGATCATGGTGCGCAACCAGGCGACGATTTTCCTCGCCGGCCCGCCGCTGGTAAAAGCCGCGACCGGCGAAGTGGTCAGCGCCGAAGACCTCGGCGGCGCCGATGTGCACTGCAAGACCTCCGGCGTGGCCGACCATTACGCCGAGAACGACGAACACGCCCTCGCCCTCGCCCGCCGCAGCGTCGCCAACCTCAACTGGCGCAAGCTCGGCGAGGTGCAGCAACGCACACCGATCGCGCCGCTGTACGCCAGCGACGAGTTGTACGGCGTGGTTCCGGCTGACGCCAAGCAGCCATTCGATGTGCGCGAAGTGATCGCGCGGCTGGTCGACGGTTCGGTGTTCGATGAATTCAAAGCGCTGTTCGGCACCACGCTGGTCTGCGGTTTCGCGCACTTGCACGGCTACCCGATCGCGATTCTGGCAAACAACGGCATCCTCTTCGCCGAAGCTGCGCAGAAAGGTGCGCACTTCATCGAACTGGCCTGCCAGCGCGGCATTCCGCTGCTGTTTCTGCAGAACATCACCGGTTTCATGGTCGGCCAGAAATACGAGGCCGGCGGCATCGCCAAGCACGGCGCGAAACTGGTGACCGCGGTGGCCTGTGCCAAGGTGCCGAAATTCACCGTGATCATCGGCGGCAGCTTCGGTGCCGGCAACTACGGTATGTGCGGGCGCGCTTACGATCCGCGTTTCTTGTGGATGTGGCCGAACGCGCGGATTGGCGTGATGGGCGCCGAACAGGCCGCCGGTGTGCTGGTGCAGGTCAAGCGCGAACAGGCCGAACGCAGCGGTCAGGCGTTCAGCGCCGAGCAGGAGACCGAGATCAAGCAGCCGATTCTCGATCAGTACGAAGAACAGGGTCACCCTTATTACTCCAGCGCTCGGCTGTGGGACGACGGCGTCATCGACCCGGCGCAGACCCGCGATGTACTGGCCCTGGCCTTGTCCGCGTCGCTGAACGCGCCAATCGAACCGAGCCGCTTCGGCGTGTTCCGGATGTGATGTTTTTTTGTGGGAGCGAGCCTGCTCGCGAATGCGCTCTGTCAGGCAGCGGATAGATCGACTGATACCCCGCTTTCGCGAGTAGGCTCGCTCCCACAAGAACCGTGGAGACGGATGAATATGAGCGACTTCAATACCCTCGAACTGCAAAACGACCCACGCGGTTTCGCGACGCTGTGGCTAAATCGCGCGGAGAAAAACAACGCGTTCAACGCCGAGATGATCCGCGAACTGATCCTCGCCCTCGACAAGGTCGCCAGCGATTCGAACCTGCGTTTCCTGCTGCTGCGCGGGCGTGGCAAGCATTTCAGTGCCGGTGCCGACCTGGCCTGGATGCAGCAATCGGCGGAACTCGATTACCACACCAATCTTGACGATGCCCGCGAACTGGCCGAGCTGATGTACAACCTCGCCAAGCTGAAAATCCCCACTCTGGCTGTGGTTCAGGGCGCGGCGTTTGGTGGCGCGCTGGGCTTGATCAGTTGCTGTGACATGGCGATCGGCGCCGATGACGCGCAGTTCTGCCTGTCGGAAGTGCGCATCGGTCTGGCCCCAGCGGTAATCAGCCCGTTCGTGGTGCAAGCGATCGGTGAGCGTGCGGCGCGGCGCTATGCGCTGACTGCCGAGCGCTTCAACGGGCAGCGGGCGCGGGAGATCGGCTTGCTCGCCGAAAGCTATCCTGCGGCTGAACTGGAGCATCAGGTCGAACAGTGGATCGACAACCTGTTGCTCAACAGCCCCGCGGCCATGCGCGCCAGCAAGGACTTGCTGCGCGAAGTCGGCAACGGCGCGCTGACCCCGGCCCTGCGCCGCTACACGGAAAATGCCATCGCGCGGATTCGCGTCAGCCCTGAAGGCCAGGAAGGCTTGCGCGCCTTCCTGCAAAAACGCCCACCGAACTGGCAAGCCGCACCCACCAAGGAGTCGCGTTGATGAGCGCACCTGTGATTACCACTGTGCTGGTGGCCAACCGTGGCGAAATCGCCTGCCGCGTGATGCGCACCGCCAAGGCCTTGGGCCTGACTACCGTCGCTGTGCACAGCGCCACCGACCGCGATGCGCGGCACAGCCGTGAAGCCGATATCCGCGTCGATCTGGGCGGCAGCAAGGCCGCCGAGAGTTATCTGCAAATCGACAAATTGATCGCCGCTGCCAAGGCCAGCGGCGCCCAGGCGATTCATCCCGGCTACGGTTTTCTCTCGGAGAATGCTGGATTCGCCCGCGCCATTGAAACCGCCGGACTTATCTTCCTCGGCCCGCCCGCCTCGGCCATCGACGCGATGGGCAGCAAATCCGCCGCCAAAGCGTTGATGGAAAAGGCCGGTGTGCCTTTGGTGCCGGGCTATCACGGCGAGGCGCAGGACCTCGACACCTTCCGCGAAGCCTGCGAACGCATCGGTTATCCGGTGCTGCTCAAGGCCACTGCGGGTGGCGGCGGCAAAGGCATGAAAGTCGTCGAGGATGTCAGCCAACTGGCTGAAGCCCTCGCCTCGGCGCAGCGCGAAGCGCAATCGTCGTTTGGCGACTCGCGGATGTTGGTGGAAAAGTATTTGCTCAAGCCACGTCATGTGGAGATTCAAGTGTTCGCCGATCAGCACGGCAACTGCCTGTATCTCAACGAGCGCGACTGTTCGATCCAGCGCCGTCATCAGAAAGTCGTCGAAGAAGCCCCGGCGCCGGGTCTGACGCCCGAGTTGCGCCGGGCGATGGGCGAAGCGGCCGTGCGTTCGGCGCAGGCGATCGGTTATGTCGGCGCCGGCACCGTGGAGTTTTTGCTGGATGCGCGCGGCGAGTTTTTCTTCATGGAGATGAACACGCGGCTGCAAGTCGAGCACCCGGTGACCGAAGCAATCACCGGGCTCGATCTGGTCGCCTGGCAGATTCGCGTCGCCCGTGGGGAAACGCTGCCGATCACTCAGGCGCAGGTGCCGCTCAATGGTCATGCGATCGAAGTGCGTTTGTATGCCGAGGATCCGGCGAATGATTTCCTGCCGGCCACCGGGCGGCTGGACTTGTATCGCGAATCGGCACAGGGCGCGGGGCGGCGGGTGGACAGCGGGGTCGAGGAAGGTGACGAGATTTCGCCGTTCTACGACCCGATGCTCGGCAAGCTGATTGCTTGGGGCGAAGATCGCGAACAGGCACGCTTGCGTCTGTTGAGCATGCTCGACGAGTTTGCGATTGGCGGGCTGAAGACCAACATCAATTTCCTGCGCCGGATCATCGCGCATCCGGCGTTTGCGGCGGCAGAGCTGGATACCGGGTTCATTCCGCGCTATCAGGAGCAATTGCTGCCCGCACCAGGCACGTTGAGCGATGAGTTCTGGCAGGCGGCGGCGCAGGCGTTTGCGCAGAGTCTGCCGCAGCGTGCGCGGGCGGATGATCCCGCCTCGCCCTGGTCTTGCGGCAGTGGTTTGCGAGCAGGTTTGCCGGCGCAAATCACCGTGCATTTGAGTTGCGAGGGACAGGATCGCGCGTTGACCTTGAGAACTGCGGCCCATGCAAAACTGCTTGGCGAAGCATTAATCGTCGAGCATGACGGCGTGCGCCGCACTCTACGGGCGATTCGTCAGGGTGGCGCGTTGTATCTGGAATGGGACGGCGAATTACGGCGCATCGAGGCGTTCGATCCGATCAGCGCCGTCGAGGCCAGCCACAGCCATCAGGGCGGTCTGACCGCGCCAATGAACGGCAGCATCGTGCGCGTGCTGGTCGAAACGGGACAATCGGTTGAGGCCGGGGCGCAACTGGTGGTGCTTGAAGCCATGAAGATGGAACACAGCATCCGCGCGCCGCATGCCGGTGTGATCAAAGCGCTGTACTGCCAGGAAGGCGATATGGTCAGTGAAGGCAGCGCTTTGGTTGAACTGGAAGAGGGATGAAATAAAAGGGTCGATCCTGGCCCTGCGCGAGGATCGATCCGCTCAGTAACGCGCCGTTGCCTGAACCACCACGCCGATGATCCGGCATTCATCGGTGAGCAGGGTTTTCGGCCAGGTTGGATTGAGCGGCACCAGGTAACGCTGGCCGGCCTGCTCGTCGAGTTTGCGGAAAATCGCTTCTTCGCTGTCCGGCCACTGGGCGATCACCAGTTTGCCAGGCACCGCCTCCAACTCCGGATCGACCAGAATCAGCATGCCCTCGGCAACGCTCTGCCCGCTCGGCGCGGTCATCGAATCCCCGGTTACTGTCAGCCAGAACGCCGCACCGCCGCGAGCGTGGTAATCCGTGAGTTCGAAGCGCTGCTTCGCTGATGCTCCGGGATAGCTCGCCGCAGTGTCACGCACTTCGCACGGTGCACGCCAATCGCAAACCGGATAACGGAAGTACGGGTTGTACTTCTGCGCCAGCGGCATCTCGTCTTCCGGCGTCGGCTGCGGTTCGCGAATCACCAGAACGACTTCAAGGAAGTCCATTCCCAGCGCCTTGAGCACGCGGTTCATTTCGGTAACACCGGGTTCGCGACGCTTGTTCAGCCAATGACCGATCCCGCCCTGGGACATGCCGACGCGCTCTCCGAGCTCTGTTTGAGTGACTTTGAGTTCACTCATCTTGGCCTTGACCAACTCAATCCATTTATCCATGTGCCGCACCTTACGCGGACGTCTTCGACCGGCAAAACACATATTGTAGTATTTAAATCCTAGTCACAAATACAGGCGGTACTATCCTAGAGGAACGGACTTTCAATCGAACATGGAGTGACGTTTCATGATGAACATCAGCAGCAAAGACATGCCCGATCTGCAAATTGACACCAGCTTCACCTCCCCTCAGGGCAATGCCGCCGCACAGCGCGCGCTGGACTACTACTTGAAACCGACTGTTTCGAAATCCGAGACGGACGAACGTTTTTTCAATGTCAAAGGCCATCTCAGCGGCGAGGAAGCACTGGTGCATGCCTCGGATCTGTTGCGATGTGCGGCCGCCACCGCGTTCAAGGCCGCAGAAAACCTGCAAGGCACCAGTCGCGATCTGGCCTTTTCGGTGGTGCACATGGTGGATATGGCGCGGGCGATGGTCGACCATTCGATCGACAACGATGAAGTCACGGCGGACAAGGTACGGGCGGACAGGAAAGAATTTTCCCATCGCGCAGATAAAAACATTTGACTTGCAAATGATAATGATTATTATTGCAAGCAGCTGGTCGCGAGATCAGTCGATGGACCAGAGACCTTAGGTCGGTCTTCTGGACTATCTCCTCATCAGGCTAATCACGGTTTTTGACCCGGCTTTTTGCCGGGTCTTTTTTTGCCCGTTTTTCGGGCTTGTGTCTTCAGGCTAATGAAGTCTTTGGGTGCTGCAAATTCGATGGCGCGGATAATATCAAAAGAATATTGATTGGCAAGCCGAGCCCAGCCACATTGGGCGAAACTAATGGCAATCAGCACTTGAGAATCAATCGCATAGCCTCTAAGCTGCTGGAGCGTCACGGAAGACGCCCCCCGCTACACCCGCGATTCCCCTCGGTTTCAGCCCTGCCTGCGTGTAAAGTACCGGTCATAAAAATCCTGATCAGGAACCGACCATGACCGTGGCCAAATCTTCGTTCGACATCAGCGCCAATTTCGACAGCGGCAATATCCAAGTCATCGATATCAGCAACCCGCTCAGTCCCGTCCTGGCCATCCGCCCGGACACCCGCAGCGCTCATTTTCAGTGGTTCCACTTCAAGGCCAGCGGCCTGCATGTGCACCAGGAACACTGGTTTCGCCTGGTCAACGCCAGCCAATCGACCTACAGCAAAGGCTGGCCGGGCTATCAAGCGGTGGCGTCGTATGATCACGTCAACTGGTTCCGCATCCCCACCAGCTTCGAAGGCGACAGCCTGCGCTTCTGCCTCGAAGCGGAACAGACCCACGCCTGGTTCGCCTACTTCGAACCCTACAGCCGCGGCCGCCACGACTGGTTGATCGAGCAAGCGCTAAGCAAGGCTGGCACCGAATTGCTGGCGACCGGCAAAAGTGTCGAGGGCCGCGACATTCAGCTGCTGCGCAAAGGCACCGGTGCCGAAGGCCAGCGCAAAATCTGGATCATCGCCCAGCAGCATCCGGGCGAGCACATGGCTGAATGGTTCATGGAAGGTGTGATCGAGCGTCTGGAACGACAGGACGATCCGGTATTGAACAAACTGTTGGCCAGCGCCGATCTTTATCTGGTGCCGAACATGAACCCGGACGGCGCGTTCCACGGCCACCTGCGCACCAACGCCATGGGGCAGGACTTGAACCGGGCCTGGCAGAGCGCCAGTCAGGACATCAGCCCGGAAGTGCTATTCGTTCAGCAGCAGATGCAAAAGTATGGCGTCGATGCGTTTATCGACGTACACGGCGACGAAACCATACCTCACGTTTTCACCGCCGGCTGTGAAGGCAATCCTGGTTTTACGCCGCGCATCGAAAAGCTTGAAGAGCATTTCCGCAGCCACTTGAAGCACACCACCAAAGACTTCCAGACCACCTATGGCTACACCCGCGACGAACCGGGACAGGCCAACATGACCCTGGCCTGCAACAGCGTCGGACAGAAATACGACTGCCTGTCGCTGACCCTGGAGATGCCGTTCAAGGACCACGACGACCACCCGGACAAGATCACCGGCTGGTCGGGCAAACGTTCCAAGCAACTGGGTAAAGACGTGTTGACCACCCTCGCCGACATGGTCGACACCCTGCGCTGATCCCCTTCCCTGCAACAACAAAAGATCGCAGCCGGCCTGCGATCTTTTGCGTTATAGGGTCAGCCGCGATCGCGCCCGCGCAACATGCTGTCGAGCACTTCGTCACGACGCACCCAGCCATGGAACAGCGCCGCCGCCAGGTGCAGCAGCACTGTCAGAAACAGCAGATACGCCAAATAGCCATGGGACTTGCGCAGCAACGCAAACAGTTGCGCGTCGGCCGGCACAATTGGCGGCAGATGCAGCGACGCCGAGAGCATCACCGGCTCGCCCGAGGCACTGATCATCGCCCAGCCGAGCAACGGCAACACCAGCATCAACGCATACAACAAGACGTGGGAAGCCTTGGCTGCGAGCACCTGCCAGCCCGGCAGATCATCCGGCAGCGGCGGTTGACGCGTGGTGAAGCGCACCAGCAGGCGCACGATCACCAGCGCCAGAATCGCGATGCCCAGCGGCTTGTGCAGATGAATCAGCCATTCATGGCGAGACGACACCGAAGTGACCATGCCCGCGCCGATAAACAGCATGGCGATGATCATCAGCGCCATCAGCCAGTGCAGCAGGCGCGCCAGCAAAACAAAATGCGTCGGTTGCTTGTTCATGGACGAGCCTCCTGTTTGGCGGCGGGCAACTGGCTGACTTCGCTGGTGCGACGCAGGTAGGAATCGGCATAGCCGGCAGAACGCGCGGCCAGCAGTGGATCTTCCGAGCCTTGAATCCCGGCCGGCAGCACCAGCGGGTCGTAGTTGATGTCACGGCACTCGCCACTGAGTTGCGGCTGGGTCTTCTCCAGCACCAGGGTTCCGGCGTTCAACACTTTGCGATCTGCGGGCCAGGTCTTGCTGGCATCGTTGACCGGGTCACCGGCGTTGGCCAGGGTGATGTTCAACTGAAAGCGCAAGGGTGCGGCGGCCAAGCGTTGCACCAGATCCTTATCGAGAAAGTCCGCGCCTTCAGGAGCCGTGGCACCCGCCGCGTCCTGCGCCAGCGGCGTCATGCTCCAGCGTACGGCCTGTTTTTTACCGTTGCCATCGACCAGATAGAACGCATTGATGCTGTTATAGGTTTCGGTGGCGTAGCTGGCCGAAGGCTTGGCGGTCTTCACCCACGTCAGAAACGGCACGGCTTCCGGATGTGCGGCAAAAAACGCCGGCACCTTCGTCGGGTCTGGCTTGCCGGTGGCTGGATCCGGCGACTGCGCCTGCTGCAATTGGTAGAACGCTTCGGGCGTGCCCACCGGAAACACCGGCATGCTGTTCATCCCGGTGCGCCATTGCTGACCGTTCGCCTGGGTGAAGCGCAGCGCCAGGCTGCGGATCGGTACGGCGCTGTCCGGCGCGTAGGGATTGCCGGCCGGCAAGGCGAAACGCCCCACCACCGGTGTCTGCGGCAGGTTGAACACCTGTGCCGTGGAGAACGCGCGCGCCTCGCCGCTGCTTTCGAAATGGCCTATCACGCAGACACCCTTGGCGTGATTGCGACGAAAGCCGGGATGCACGCCGTTGTTCTTTTCCAGCACATCGACCAACGCTTTTGGCGTCAATCGTTGCGGGTCAAGGTTGCCATGCACGTAGGCAAACGCCCCGGCCACGGCGGCGACAATCACGGCAATGCCGCCCAGACGAAAAACCAGGCTCGCGGCGCTCAGTGGCTGGCGCGGCGGCCTGCCGGGCGGTGCAGCGTTGGGGGACGAGCGATCAACCATGAATATCTCCAGGCCATCGGCCACAAGTGGAAAGAGTCAGCAAGACGCACCCCGTCCGGGTTTATTCCACGGCGCGGTATTTATTTTTGCGCACGGGGAATAACCTGCGCTGACGGGCGTCTTCCTAGTCCACAGCGTAGCGACCAGCAGACATTCATGAGCGAATTCGACGAACAGTTGAGAGAAATCATTCCCAGATTGCGCCGCTTCGCCGTGTCGTTGACGCGCAACAGCAGCAGCGCTGACGATCTGGTCCAGGCCAGCCTCGAGCGGGCACTCTCGGCGTGGGGCGAAAAACGCGCTGACGGCGACGTGCGCGCCTGGCTGTTCGCGATCCTCTATCGGCAATTTCTCGATGCGCACCGTCGTTCGCGGCGCTATGCGCGGATGCTGGAATTTTTCACCGGTCGCGACGATGCCGAGCCGTCTGTGGAACGCACGGTGATTGCCCAGTCGACCCTGCAAGCCTTCGAACGCCTGCCCACCGAACAGCGCGCTTTGCTGCTGATGGTCTCGGTGGAAGGCCTGTCCTATAAAGAGGTCGCCGAGATCCTCGGCGCCCCGATCGGCACCGTGATGTCGCGCCTGTCCCGCGCCCGCCAGGCCTTGCGCCAACTCAGCGACGGCGAAATCAGCAGCCCTTCCTTGCGGATACTCAAATGATCAGCCTGCCTCCCAGCGAACGTGATTTGCACGCCTATGTCGACCACCAGCTCAGCGACGCCGATCGGCGCGTGCTCGAGACCTGGCTGGCCAGTCACCCTGAAGAAGCGGCACAGGTGCGCGCCTGGCAACGCGACGCCCAGCAGCTGCGCGCAGCGCTGAGTGGCGCGTTGCAGCAACCGGCCAATCCGGCGCTTGACCCGATGATGATTCGCCAGCGCCGCCGCCAGCAGTCCCGTCGGCACCTGGCCAGCGCGGCGGTGCTGCTGATTGCCGTGAGCATTGGTGGTTTCAGTGGCTGGCAGGCACGGGAAATGACCTTGGCGCGCCCTGCGCAATTGCCGATGACTGACGCGTTGCAAGCCTATCGCCTGATCGCCCAGCAAGGCGTACTGCCCGCCGATTACAAGGTCGACAGCGACGGCGACATGCAGCGCTGGCTCGACCGCTACTTCAGTGGTGCCGGGCGCTTGCCGGACTTGAAAGCTGCCGGATTCGAGCCGGTCAGCGGGCGTTTGCTCAGCACCGATGAAGGCGCGGCGGCGATGGTGATGTATGAGGATGGCAGCGGTCACAAGGTCAGTTTCTACCTGCGTCCACCGGGGCCGAAAAACACCCTGCTGCCGCGCGGTTCGCGCAGCGATGGCGATCTGCAGGCCGATTACTGGTCAGGGCCGGGTTACAACTATGCGGTGGTCAGCCCGACCGACTCGCCGGCAGCAGAGTTGCTCAAGCAATCGCCACCGTTCTGAAATCCGCCCCTTGTAGGAGCTGACGAGTGCAACGAGGCTGCGATCTGTTCGCGGCAACCCAGGATCAAAAGATCGCAGCCTCGTTGCACTCGTCAGCTCCTACAGGGGACCGTGCACATATTTCATGGAGCCGACGCCTGAGCTCTGGTTACACTTGGGCCACCGCGCTCCCGGTGGAGCCCGCCCAATCAAACAGGAGCCTTTCCCGCGTGCCCGCCCGAACGCCGAAACGATCACGACTGAGCCAACGCTGGCCGTTGTTGCGCCGCCTGTTCGGCAAAAGCCTGCCCGTCAGCGCCGGGCACGATGCTCATGCCGCGACCATCCGCGATTATTTCCGCGACAAGGCCAAAAGCCAGGGCTACACCCTTAGCCGCAGTCAGCAGCACGTCATCGACTGCATGGCGCAGCAGGCCAGCGTACTGCTGGGCGACAGCGGCCACACACCGCCGAGTCTGTACCTGTACGGAGCCGTCGGGCGCGGCAAGAGCTGGTTGCTCGACGGTTTTTTCCAGGCACTGCCGATCCCGCGCAAACGTCGCCTGCACTTCCATCAGTTTTTTGCCCGGCTGCACGACGGCATGTTCCGTCACCGCCTGCAGGAAGACGCGCTGGAAATCACCCTGGATGAGTTGCTGGAAGATTGCCAGGTGCTGTGTTTCGACGAATTTCATGTGCACGACATCGGCGACGCGATGCTGATCACGCGTTTGTTCAAGGCCCTGTTCAAACGGCGGATCATGCTGCTGGTGACCTCCAACTATGCACCCGAGGGCCTGCTGCCCAACCCGCTGTATCACGCACGCTTCAAACCGGTGATCGAGCTGATCAACACGCGCATGCAGGTGATGGAAGTCGGCGGCGACCACGACTACCGCACGCTCAACCGCCAGCATTCGCATCAAGTGTTTACCCAAGGACATTACGTCTGGCCGGCTACAACAGCCCAGCGCCAGGCCCTGGACCTGCCACCAGCCGACGCGCCTGCCCTTGCCCTCGAGGTTGGCAAGCGCCAGCTTCAGGCCCGTTTTTGCCAAGGCCGGCGAGTCGCGTTCACCTTCAACGACCTGTGTGAACAGCCAACGGCAGTGATGGATTATCTGCAACTGTGCCAGCGTTTCGACCAGTGGATCATCGATGACCTGCCGCCGCTCGGCGAGTGTCCGATCGCCGTGCAACAGCGCTTCATCAATTTGATCGACGTGCTCTACGATCAGGACAAACACCTGACCCTGCTCGGCCAACTGCCGCTGGGCCAGAGCCTGGAAGGTCACGCCATCGACCTGGCGCGCACGCGCAGCCGGTTGGGGCAATTGCAGGAAATCCACGCTCCCAACTGACACCCTACCCTGTGGGAGCGAGCCCTGTGGGAGCGAGCCTGCTCGCGAAAGCGGTATGTCAGTCAGAGTTCATTTAACTGATACACCGCTTTCGCGAGCAGGCTCGCTCCCACAAGGTCCCGGGACAACTCAAAATCCGTTCAGCATCCGCTTTACCGCTATCATGTCGCCCATTCCCGCGCCCCCGCGTCGCTCCACCGATCAATAGCGAAACCAGACATGCACACCCTTGCTCAACTGCGCGCCGGCGAGCTGTCAGGCATTACCCGCCTCGACCTGTCCTGCGGGCTGACCGAATTCCCCCGCGAAATATTCCAACTGGCCGACACGCTGGAAGTGCTCAACCTCAGCGGCAACGCGCTGAGCAGCCTGCCCGATGACCTGCATCGCCTGACCCGCCTGCGCGTGCTGTTCTGCTCCGACAACCAGTTCAGCGAACTGCCGGCGTGCCTCGGCCAATGCACCGCGCTGACGATGGTCGGCTTCAAGGCCAACCGCATCGTCAATGTCCCTGGTGACGCTCTGCCGCCGCAGCTGCGCTGGCTGATCCTCACCGATAACCGCATCGCAAGCCTGCCCAGCGAACTCGGTGAACGGCCCGCCCTGCAGAAGCTCATGCTCGCCGGCAATCGCCTGCGCTCGCTGCCAGACTCCCTGCGTCACTGCCATCGGCTGGAATTGCTGCGCATCGCCGCCAACCAGCTCAACGAGCTGCCGCAATGGCTGCTGACCTTGCCGAGCCTGACCTGGCTGGCCTACGCCGGCAATCCGCTGGAGACCGAAGCCGATGCCGCTGCCCTTGAGGCCACGCCGCTGATCGACTGGTCGACGCTGCGCATGGAACAGCAACTGGGCGAAGGCGCTTCTGGGGTGATTTCCCGGGCAGTCTGGCAGCGTGACGATGGCACGGCGCAAGCGGTTGCGGTGAAGCTGTACAAAGGCGAGATGACCAGCGACGGCTCGCCGTTGCATGAGATGAACGCCTGCATCACCGCCGGTTTGCACCCCAACCTGATCCGCGTCGAGGGTCGCATCAGCGGCCACCCCGATCAGCAGCAGGGATTGGTGATGCAGTTGATAGATCCGAGCTTCGGCAATCTCGCCGGCTTGCCGAGCCTGGTCTCGTGCTCGCGGGATGTTTATGCCGAGGACTGCCGGTTCACGGCGGAGGTTGCCCTGCGCGTCGCCCAAGGCATCGCCTCAGCGGCCGAGCACCTGCACCACCAAGGCATTACCCACGGCGATCTGTATGGCCACAACATTCTGTTGAACGATCAGGGCGATTGTCTGCTCGGGGATTTCGGCGCGGCGTCGTTTCATGCAACCCGCGATGATGTGCAGACGCGCGCATTGCAGCGCCTGGAAGTCCGTGCGTTCGGTGTGTTGTTGGGGGAATTGCTGGAGCGTGTCGACTCAGGATTGAGTACGGAGCGGCGCGCGCACCTGGAGGCGCTGGAACGACGTTGCTGTCAGGCGGATGTGCTGGGGCGGCCGGGGTTCAGTGAAGTCATCGAGATGCTGGAGAATCTGTGACCGCTGCGCGGTCATTCGCGAGCAGGCTCGCTCCCACATTGGAATGCATTGCAAATGTGGGAGCCAGCCTGCTCGAGAAGAGGTCATTACTGGCGCGACGGATCAGCCAGCCAGACCAACAAACATGTCCTGCACGTCATCATGGTTGTCGAGGCCTTCGAGGAACGCTTCGACTTCAGCCATCTGCTCGTCGCTCAAGCCGCTGACCGGGTTCTTCGGCTGGTAGCCGAGCTTGGCCGAGAGCACGGTGAAGCCTTGTTCCGGCAGGGCTTTCTGCACAGCGTCGAGGTCGGTCGGGTCGGTGAGGAACAGCGTCGCGCCCTCTTCGCCCGGCTCGAAATCCTGGGCACCGGCTTCGATCGCAGCCATTTCCGGATCGGCTTCCGGGCTGTCCGGCGCGGCTTCGATCATGCCGACGTGGTTGAACATCCACGCCACCGAACCCGAAGCGCCCAACTGGCCCTTGCGGAACGCCACACGAATTTCCGCGACGGTGCGGTTGATGTTGTCGGTGACGCATTCGACGATCAGCGGCACCTGATGCGGCGCGAAGCCTTCGTAGGTCACGCGATGGTATTGCACGGTTTCACCCAGCAGACCGGCGCCTTTCTTGATCGCGCGATCGAGGGTTTCTTTTGGCATCGAGGCTTTTTTCGCCTGTTCGACCACCAGA
The DNA here is from genome assembly GCF_041956865.1 of Pseudomonas sp. LW8. Taxonomy (NCBI): domain Bacteria; kingdom Pseudomonadati; phylum Pseudomonadota; class Gammaproteobacteria; order Pseudomonadales; family Pseudomonadaceae; genus Pseudomonas; species Pseudomonas sp. LW8. The sequence goes on from NZ_CP168138.1 coordinate 3,618,920, forward strand.
CGCAGGTGTGCGTTGGTGGCGGTATCGGCACCGTTGCGCGCAGCAATGGTGATTTCCTTCACCAGTTTGCCGAAGATCTTCCCTTTGGCGTTGGCTGCCGCTTCTTTGTGTTTAACCTTCCACTGTGCGCCCATTACTCACTCTCTTGATCTGTGGCGCCGAGACATCTATTGGCCGACGCGTGGCGGCAAGTTTATACGGCCTAAAGTCGGCAATCGACCAAAAAAACAGCCGACGGAATCGACATCTTCACCAAAGCATGTAGGGGGATTCTGAAAAGCGCCTTTGACATGACCATTCAGGCCGACGGTTTCGTACCCTTGAAACCCCGTATCGCCTGACAGGGCCTGCTCGAATGCTCAATGACAAGGAAAGTCCCTTCACCCTTACGCTGACCGACAGCGGATTGCGCCTGCCGGTGGTGCGTTTTCGCGGCGAGGAAGCGCTGAACCAGCCTTACCGTTTCGACATCGAACTGCTCGGACTGGCCCCGGCCATCGTCCCGGGATCCTTCCTGCACAGGCCAGCCTTTTTGCGGCTCAGTGAGCAGCACGGATTCCACGGCGTCATTTCCAGCGCCAGCTGCGAACATCGCGGGACGCATCGGGTCGGCTATCGACTGATTCTGGTGCCGCATCTGCAACAACTGGCGCAAACGCATAAGCGCCGCGTGTTTACTCACCTGAGTGTGCCGCAGATCATTCAACAACTGCTCGAAGAACATGCCCTGCCAGCGCACAGCTACCGCATTGAAATGAGCGTCGGTCACTACCCTGCAAGGGCGTTTTGCATTCAGTACGAAGAAAGCGATCTGGCACTGGCGCAGCGGCTATGCGAAGAAGAAGGCATCCACTATCACTTCGAACATGGGCCGGACGGACACGTCGTGGTCTTCGCTGACGACAGCCTGAGCCTGCCGCAGGAACCGGTCGAAATCCCTTTCAGTGCTGATGAGCAACCACCGTCGCCCTGCGTCAGCGCGCTCTATCAACAGCATCGCGCGGCGCCTGTACCGATGCTGCATGCGGTGCGCAATCGCGGTCAGCCAACCGGCAATGCCGAAGCCGCCAACGAGGTCTCGACCGAGTTGCCGATGCCCGCGCGATCGCCGGAACGTCTGCACGCCGAACAACGCAGCCGACGTCATCTGCAACGCCAACGCTGCCAGTTGCGCTCCATTCACGGGCGCAGTGATTGCAGCGATTTGCTCAGTGGACGACTGCTGCTTGTGGCCGACCACCCGATTCATCATTTCAACGAACAATGGCTGATCAGCGCGGTGCGCCACCACGGGCAGCACCCTTCGATCCTTGATCCGGCGCCAAGCGTTCAGCGTTATCACAACGACTTCACTGCGCAGCCCTGGTCGACCGACTTCCGTCCGCCACTCAAACAAGCTCGCCCGAATATTGCCGGTTATCACTTGGCGAAAGTGGCGGGTGCGCCTGGGCAACCTGCGCAAGTGGACGAAAACGGCTGCCTCGCTGTAAGCCTGTGGCCGTCTGCGGATAAATCCGCCAGCGACGCCCTGTGGCTGCCGATCGCCATGAGCCGGCTCAGCGGCCCTGTCGCCATCGATCAATTACCGCGTGCTGGCAGTGAAGTGTGGGTGAGTTTCCTCGACAGCGATCCGGACCGACCGATCCTGTGCCTCAGCCACGCACGCCAGCCGCCGGAGCGCGAATCAGAGCCCGTGCGCGACAGCCTGTTGCTCGACTGGCTGAGCCACCGCGCCGAGCATTGATCGGCGCCTCAGCTTTTGTCCGCCTTGCCCGCCGCCGCCGCGAACTTGGCCAGGCGCACGTCCAGATGCCGAGGCCGGTGCCCGTGATCTTCGGCGCGCTCCTTGCGGCGGATGGCGTTGCGCACCATCAACGAGCCGAGGTAGCGGATGGGTTCCGGCGGGAAATAACCCAGCGGCCCGTTGACCAGCGGCGAGCGGGTCCACGGGTTATCCAGGCCTTGCACCAGCGCGGCGAGAATCTGCCCGCCCATGTGACACGGGCCGACGCCGCTGCCGGAATAACCGAAGCCGTAAAACACATTGCCCGCCCCGCTCATCTGGCCGAAAAACGGTAAGCCGGTCACCGAACGATCCGACGGGCCGTTCCACGTCGCGTCGATTTTGACCTCGGCGAACGCCGGGAAAAAATCCGCGAGACTGCGCTTGAGCAAGCCGGCATAAGGCGACGGCTGATCGAACACCGGCAGCATCCGCCCGCCATAGGCGAAGGTGTTGCCGCCCTTGCCGAGCATGATCCGGCCGTCCGGGGTGTTGTGGTAGTAATGCACGAAAATCCGCGAATCGAGGACGCTGACGCCGCTGGTCAAACCGATTTGCTGCAGCAGCTCCGGACGCGGTTCGGTGATCAGCATGTCACTGGAAACGATCGCCACACTGCGCTCGAACTGAGGAAACGCGCGGGCCATCCACGCATTCATCGCCAGCACCACGCGGTCGGCGATGACCTTGCCGCCGGGCGTGTGAATACGTGCCGGGCGGCCCTCTTCCAGTCCGGTCATCGCCGTACCCTCATGGATTTTCACGCCCGATTGCAGCGCCACCCGGCGCAGGCCGCGCACCAGTTTGCCCGGTTGCACGCTGGCAGCCGCCGGGGAAAACCAGCCTTCCAGATGTTTTGACGAACCAGCCATGCGCTGCACATCGGCGAGCGGTCGCTGGCTGAACGAGTTGATGCCGTTACGCTCCAGCGCCGCGATCACCGCGTCAGTTGCGCCGACCTGGGCGCGATTGGTCGCGGTGTACAGCGTGCCGTCGAGGCGGTAGTCGGCATCGACGCCGTACTGCTCGCAGAACTCGCCGATCGCATGGATGCTGCGCTCGGATTCCTTGACCAGACGCACCGCCTCGTCGACGCCGAACAAGCGTTCCAGGGTGAAATATTTCGCCGACCACGACAGCGCACAGCCGCCATTGCGGCCACTGGCGCCAGCGCCGCAGATGTCCGCCTCGATCAGCAGCACCTCCAGCTCGGGGTTTTGCTGCTTGAGCATGATCGCCGTCCACAATCCGGTGTAGCCGCCGCCAACGATGCACACATCGGTGCGCACCTCGCCTTGCAGCGGTGGACACTGCTCGGATGGGTCGGCCTGCAAGGCTTGCTCGAGCCAGAACGGTCGCATGGGAAATCTCCAGTCAGAAAGCCACGACGCAGCCTGCCGCGCACCGCGCAGCAGGCCACGGGGCGAAGGGTTTCAGGAACGCAGCGGTTTGACGCTCAGCGGGCAGTTGGGGATCGCCGCGCGCGGCTCCATCACGCCGACCGGCCGACTGTTCCAGTGCGGAATCAGCACCAGCGCCGAGAACAGCGCGCATCCGGCGAAGACGATGAACACCGTCACCGAGTCGAAGTAGCCCGGTAGCAAACCGCCGAGCACCGCGCCTACGGAGCCGCAGCCGTTGACGAAACCGGCGGCGGTGGCACCGGCCTTGGCCTTGCCGAAATCGATGGCGGCCGCACCGCTGATCATCGAGTCCGGGCCGTACAACGTCAGGCCCATGACGAACAGCAACGCGACGACCAACAACACGCTGCCGGTGTTCAGCGCAGCCATGAACAGCGCCAGCGTTACGGTCAGCGCCAACAGACTCAGCACGCAGGCCGGCATGCGTCGGGCGCCGAAGAGTTTGTCCGAGGCCAGGCCGATCATGATCGGCCCGAGCAATCCGGCCAGTTCAAACGCGGTTGGAATGATCGCCGCGCCGACCTTGCCGACACTGGGCATCTGCTCGAAAACAATCACCGGGCCCCACAACAGAATCGCGTAGCGCGCCGGTTTCAGCAGGAAATACGCCAGGCCCAGCACCAGCACCGTGCGGTTGCGCAGGATTTCCTTTAACGGCTCCCACACGCTGAGTTTGCTGTTGGCTGCGGTTTCCTCGGCGGTCAGTTCCGGCTCCGGCTCCACCGCCGGCAAGCCGACGTCTTCCGGTTTGTTGCGCTGGAAGATAAAGAACAGCACGGCCACCACCGCGACCACCGCCGCGCTGGAAATGAATGCCGCGTGCCAGGTGCCGACCAGCGTGTAGGCCCACCAGCCGGCGAACGGCGAGGCGACCAGGCCACCAAACGCGTAACAGGAACTCCACAAGCCGAGCACGCGCCCGCGCTGCTCTGACGGGAAGAAGCTGCCAAGGTTTTTACACAGCCCGGACCAGCCAGTGGACTGCGCCAGACCTTGAATCAACATACACGTGGCGAAGATCGGCAATGTAGCGAAACTGCCCATCACCAGCGCCGCAGCGGCGGATATCAGCAAACCGCCAAGCACTACGACTCGCGGGCCAAAGCGATCGGCGAGCATGCCCCAGGTGAACTGTCCGAGGGCATACGCCGCCAGATAGATCGCGTCGAGGTTGGCCATGGCCATTTTGTCGAGGGTGAAATCAGGGTCTTCGGCGATGCCCAGTTTGGCCACCGAAAACGCTTTGCGGGTGAAGTAGAACGCGGCGTACGCGAGCCAGGTAATAGCGAAGATCTGCACGCGCCAACGCGCCAGGGTGCCGATGTGCTTGTTCATGGTGGTTCTGACCTCAGGGTGTGAGTGTGCCGGCAGAATCGTTAAGAAAAACGCCTGTGTTTTTTATTGTTGAGCACTGCGATACCGCCCCTTCCCTTCGGCGATAACGGTCAGATGAGTCTGCTGTTGCACGCACAGGCTCATGGGCCGGCGCCGCTGCTCGACCGAGCAGTCAGCGATGGCGTGAGCCGATCAAAGCAATTACTGTTTAATAAATAAAATCGATTTATCGTATTTCACACATAAGCTGAGCTTGTTACTGGAGCCACCATGTCTGTCTCTCACGCCCAACTCAAAGCGTTCCACGCGGTGGCCGTCCATGGCAGCTTCACCCGCGCCGCCGAGCGGCTTTATCTGACGCAACCGGCGATTTCCGACCAGGTGCGCAAACTCGAAGAACGCTTCGGCGTGCTGCTGTTTCACCGCAATAAACGTTCCGTACGCCTGACCGATCTCGGCGAGCGCCTGCTGGCGATCACCCAGCGCCTGTTCGTGATCGAAGCCGAAGCGCAGGAATTGCTGCAAGAATCCCAGGCCCTGCAGACCGGCAGCCTGATTCTCGCGGTGGACGCGCCGATCCACGTGTTGCCGCAGATCGCACGGTTCTGCGAGCGCTACCCGGGCATCAGCGTGAAAATCGAAACCGGCAATACCGATGAATCGCTGTTTCGCCTGTTCAACTATCAGGCCGATCTGGCGCTGCTCGGCCGCGACGTAACCGATGAACGCTTGCTGTGTGTGCCGTTGCGCAACGATCCGATGGTGGCGTTCGTTTCGCGCAATCATCCGTGGGCCGAGCGCGAATCGATCTGTCTGGCCGATCTGGATGACACGCCACTGGTGCTGCGTGAAACCGGTTCGGTGACCCGGCAGACCCTGGAAGAAGAAATGGCCCGCGCAGGTTTGCGCATCCGCCCGGCGATTCAGGTTGAAGGTCGGGAAGCGGCGCGCGAAGCCGTGGTGGTGGGGATCGGGGTTGGTGTGGTTTCAGCGGCGGAGTTCGGCGCCGACTCACGGGTCTGCGCGTTGCCGATCACCGACTGCACGAGGCGCCTGACCGAAACCCTGGTGTGCTTGCGCGAACAGAGTTCGCGGCGGGTGGTGGCGACGTTTCTTGATATGGTTCGCGAGAGCCTTGTGTAAACAGTATTGGCCCCTTCGCGAGCAGGCTCGCTCCCACATGGGACCGCGCTCTGTAGTGTGGGAGCGAGCCTGCTCGCGAAAAAGTCGCCTCGGTTTTCAGTCTGGCGCCAGATCAAAAAACGCCTGAATCAAGCGCAACTCGCGCCGGCGCTCCATGCAGCCAATCATGTGCCGGTTCATCAGCCCTTCCCCGGCAATCGGGATCGCCACCACGCGCGGGTCATGACTGACCTCCACCGATGACACCACACCGACCCCCAACTCGGCCGCGACCGCTTCGGTCACCGCCTCGCGACTGTCCAGCTCCAGCAACACCCGCGGCTGAATCGACGCCTGCGCACACGCCTGGTCAAAAGTGCGCCGGGTAATCGAACTCGGCTCGCGCAGGACCATGATCACTTGGTCCAGCTCCTTGACTTTCACTTCCCCGGAGCGATTCGCCCAGCGATGCCCCGCCGGCACCAACGCGCAGATCCGCGATTCGCTCAGCGCTTGCAGATGCAGACCCTTGCGCGGCTCGACCTCGGTCAGCACCGCGACATCGGCGTGTTCCGACAACAGCGCCGCCAGGGTTTCCTGCGCGTTGCCCAGACGCAGGTTGACGGTGATCCCCGGATAGCGCGCGCGCAAACTCGCCAGCATCGGCATGACCATGTGCGGCCCATCCGCCGCCACCTCCAGACGCCCGGTCAACAATTGCCGATTGGCCTCGAGCAGCGTCTGCGCTTCTTCAGCCAGGCCGAACATGGCGCGGGTGATCGCCGCCAGTTTGGTGCCCTCCTCGGTCAGTTCCACCCGTCGCGCGGTGCGCCGCAGCAAGGTGATCTGGTAGTGCTCTTCCAGTGCCTTGATGTGTCCGGTAACCGCCGGCTGGCTGATGAACAACCGCGCAGCCGCGCGGGTAAAGCTGCCTTCGCGGGCCACGGCATCGAAGGCGCGCAGCTGAAACAAATTCATGGATAACCCTCACTGATGGCTGGCATAACAACAAACAATTTGATTGATGCAGCGGCGAATTGCAACGTAGGCGCCGTAGCTTCATCCCACAGCGTTTTCGCGAGGACACACGAATGAGTACCGCCGCACCGATTCTGCTCACTCCCGGCCCGTTGACCACTTCGGCCCGCACCCGCCAGGCCATGATGGTCGACTGGGGTTCGTGGGATGACCGCTTCAACCAGCTGACCGCCAGCCTGTGCGAGCAATTGCTGGCCATCCTCAACGGCGCCGCCAGCCACCATTGCGTACCGTTACAGGGCAGCGGCACCTTCGCCGTCGAAGCGGCGATCGGCACGTTGGTACCGCGTGATGGCAAAATCCTCGTGCTGATCAACGGCGCTTACGGCAAACGGCTGGCCAAGATCTGCGAAGTGCTTGGGCGCTCGTTCAGCACCTTCGAAACCGCCGAAGACGAGCCGACCACCGCCGCCGACGTCGACCGCTTGCTGCGCGCCGACGCTGACATCACCCACGTGGCGCTGATCCACTGCGAAACCAGCACCGGCATTCTCAATCCGCTGGCAGAGATAGCCGAGGTCGTCGCGCAACACGGCAAACGTCTGATCATCGACGCCATGAGCTCATTCGGCGCATTGCCCGTGGATGCGCAAAAAGTGCCATTCGACGCGCTGATTGCCGCTTCCGGCAAATGCCTGGAAGGCGTACCGGGGATGGGTTTTGTCTTCGCCCGCAAGGAATCGCTGGCCGCCGCGGCTGGCAACTCGCACTCGCTGGCGATGGACCTGTACGACCAGCACGCCTACATGATGAAAACCGGGCAATGGCGCTTCACCCCGCCCACCCATGTGGTCGCGGCGCTGCACGAAGCGCTACTGCAATACAGCGAAGAAGGCGGTCTGCCGGCGCGGCATGCGCGTTATGCCGCCAACTGTCAGGCGCTGATGGAAGAGATGAACAAGCTCGGCTTGCGCAGCTTCCTGCCGGCGGCGATTCAGGCGCCGATCATCGCCACTTTCCATGCCCCGCAGGATCCGCGCTACCAGTTCAAGGACTTCTATGAGCGGGTCAAGGCCAAGGGTTACATCCTCTACCCCGGCAAACTGACCCAGGTCGAAACTTTCCGCGTCGGCTGCATCGGCCACGTCACCCCGGACGAAATGCGCCAGGCCGCAGCAGCAGTGGGTGAAGTGCTGCGCGAGATGGAAGTGCTCGATATCTGAGCCCCACCAAAAATCCCCTGTGGGAGCGAGCCTGCTCGCGAAAGCGTCGTCCCAGGCGACACATGCGCTGTCAGACCGCTTTCGCGAGCAGGCTCGCTCCCACATTTGAACTGCATTACAACTCAGGAATTCATCGCCATGAACTACACCAATCCAAGCAAGCTGCAAGCCGCGATCCTCGACTGGGCCGGTACCGTGGTCGATTTCGGCTCGTTCGCGCCGACGCAGATCTTCGTCGAAGCCTTCGCCGAGTTCGATGTGCAGGTGTCGATTGAAGAAGCCCGTGGGCCGATGGGCATGGGCAAGTGGGATCACATCCGCACCCTCTGTGATCAGCCGCAAGTGGCGGAGCGTTATCGCAAGGTATTCGGTCGCACGCCGACCGACGATGACGTCACCGCTATCTACAACCGCTTCATGCCGTTGCAGATCGAGAAAATCGCCGAGCACTCGGCACTGATTCCCGGCGCGCTGGACGCCATCGCCCAACTGCGCGCACAAGGCATCAAGATCGGTTCCTGCTCCGGTTACCCGAAAGCGGTCATGGACAAAGTCGTCGAACTCGCCGCCAGCAACGGCTACGTCGCCGACCACGTGGTCGCCACCGACGAAGTGCCAAACGGTCGTCCATGGCCGGCGCAAGCGTTGGCCAACGTGATCGCTCTGGGCATCGACGATGTTGCAGCGTGCGTGAAGATCGACGACACCGTGCCGGGCATTCTCGAAGGTCGCCGGGCCGGCATGTGGACGGTTGCGCTGATTTGCTCGGGCAACGCGCTGGGTCTGGATTATGAGGGTTTCCGCGCGCTGGGCAGCGATGAACTGGCCAGCGAGCGCCAGCGCATCCACGCGCTGTTCGCAAGTTCGCGGCCGCATTACATGATCGACACCATCAGCGATCTGCCGGAAGTGATCGCCGACATCAACAAGCGTCTGGCCAACGGTGAGATGCCGCAAAACGCCTGAGGCCGATAACCGGAACACCGCTGATCCATGACAATCAGCGGTGTTTTTTTGCACTGTCTTAAATAAATATATTGCCCGGTTATTACTTACTCTGAAACAAGGTTGCCCTCTGCGTCGTACGCACTACCATCGGGATGTTTAACGCTTCCGCCAGGCAATTGTTCAGTACCATCTTCCCAGACAATACGGCCATCCGGATATTCAACGGTATTATCAGACCATACGATTCGCCCGTCCGGATACTCTACCCGGCCGTCGTCATATTGAATGATGCCGTCGGGACGCTTGATCGAAGTCTTATCAACGTCAACCACGCTACCGTCAGGCAGTGTGGTCGAACCATCGACATTGACGGTCGCACCGAGTGTTTGAATCAGCGTAATCAAGGCCACCGGATCGATGTTGATGTTAAGGGTCGGCCATGGCATTGGCGGACGCTTGGTATCGACCGGCGCTACTGGTGCGGTCGGCGCAACTGGTTTGGTTGGGGCTACCGGTTTGGTTGGCGCCACTGGTTTGGTCGGTGCTACTGGCTTGGTTGGCGCCACTGGCTTGGTCGGCGCTACCGGTTTGGTTGGTGCCACTGGCTTGGTCGGCGCTACCGGTTTGGTTGGTGCTACTGGCTTGGTTGGCGCTACCGGCTTGGTCGGCGCTACCGGTTTGGTTGGTGCTACTGGCTTGGTTGGTGCCACTGGTTTGGTCGGTGCTACGGGTTTGGTCGGTGCTACGGGTTTGGTTGGCGCCACTGGCTTTGGTGTAGTGGTAGTGGGGCGAGGCTTGGAGATCGGACTTTTCATATTCACACTCAAATTTACAAATATAATTATGATCTTTAATAACAAACTAAAGAGCCGAACCAACAATAATCACGCACAACAAACTATTCAAATCAAAAGAACCTACAAGATATAAGCAACATAGAGTTACGCCCACAGACCAACGCACACCAACAACTTTAAATAAGCAGAAATAATAAACCGTACAAACAAGACTTTTGTGTGTTGCAAATATCATTACGCCGAAACGCATGTACTGATCGCGTCCATCGGCTATGTCATTGCAAATCCGCGTCGCCCCTGCAAGCCCCCCGTGTGGATAAAGATCAGACGCGTGCCGATGGCGAATTCGCCTGACTCGACATGCTGCTTGAGCGCCAGCAAGGCCTTGCCGGTGTACAGCGGTTCCAAAGGGATGCCGCTGGTTTGCTCGGTCTGATCGATGAAGGTCAGCAACGCCTCGTCAACTATGGCGAAACCACCACGGCTGGCGTCGATCAGTTGATAGTCCGCCGCAGGCTCGGTGGCTGGCGCGAGGATCGACTCGATGTTCGGCGCTACGCCGTGATCATCCGGGACCGCCAGAGCACCGTACACCGCGCGCTTGCCTTTCTCGGCGAGCGCCAGCCCGGCCAGTGTCGTGCCGGTGCCACAGGCCAGCCACCAGGCGTCGAAATCATTCCAGCCCAGCTTGGCCAATTGCTCTTCGGCTTGCTGCCTGATCGCTGCGCAACCCAAGGCGCCGGCCAATCCACCACCGCCCTCGGGCACCGCATGCAGCGTCGGATATTGCGCTTGCCATGGCACCCAGAATCCCGCTTCGTGCCGTGCGCGGTAGCCGGCGTAACCGAGCCAATGCAACTGCATGCCGAACGCTTGCAGATCCCGCACTGTCGGCGTGTCCTGCGGGTGCCCGCGCAGCAGCCCCACGGTTTTGAAACCCAGCCGTTTGCCCGCCGCCGCCAGCGCATGCAGGTGATTGGAATGCGCACCGCCGAGGCTGATGATGCCCTCGGCACCGGCACGCTCGGCGGCTTTGAGGTGTTCGACGAGTTTGAACCACTTGTTGCCGCTGATCAGCGGGTCGATGCGGTCCAGGCGCAGGATCGCAACCTCGATGCCGGCAGCTGCAAGCCAGTCCAGATGGAGCGGTTCGAGAGGGGCCGGGGGTAGCCAGTTGGGGGGAGGCAAAAGCATGGGCACTGCACAATCTGGAAAAGACCACATACTAGTAGGAGCTGCCGCAGGCTGCGATCTTTTGATCTTGCTTTTGAAATCAGGATCAACAGATCGCAGCCTTCGGCAGCTCCTACAGAATGTGTTTACAACTCAGCCGCCAGCCGCGAACCTTGATTGATCGCCCGCTTGGCGTCCAGCTCCGCCGCCACATCCGCGCCGCCGATCAAGTGCACGTTCTGCCCGGCTTCAACCAGACCGTCGTGCAATTCACGCAACGGATCCTGCCCCGCGCAGATCACGATGTTGTCCACTGCCAGCAGTTGCGGCTCGCCGGATTCGCCGATGCGAATGTGCAAGCCTTGGTCATCGATGCTCAGGTATTCGACGCTGTTGAGCATCTGCACCTGCTTGTTCTTCAGACCGGTGCGATGAATCCAGCCGGTGGTTTTGCCCAGACCGTCGCCGACCTTGGTTTTCTTGCGCTGCAACAGGAACACCTCACGGGCCGGCGCATGCGGTGCCGCTTTGATTCCCGCCACACCACCACGGGCCTCCAGTTGCGTGTCGATGCCCCACTCTTTCCAGAACGCCGCGCGATCCAGACTGGTGGCTACGCCTTGATGAACGAGAAATTCCGAGACATCGAAACCGATCCCGCCAGCACCGATTACCGCGACACGCTTGCCGACCGGTTTGCGCTCGAGGATCACATCCAGATAACTCAGCACCTTGGCATTTTCGATGCCCGGAATCGCCGGCACGCGCGGGGCGATACCGGTGGCGAGAATGATTTCGTCGTAGCCGCCCTCAACCAACTTGGCCACGTCGACGCGGGTGTTCAGGCACACCTCGACATTGGTGGTTTGCAGCTTGCGGTTGAAGTAGCGCAGGGTTTCGAAAAACTCTTCCTTGCCCGGCACGCGCTTGGCAATGTTGAACTGGCCACCAATCTCACTGGCCGAATCGAACAACGTCACCTGATGACCGCGCTCGGCGGCTACGGTGGCGGCAGACAAGCCGGCAGGGCCGGCACCGACCACGGCGATTTTCTTGATCCGCTGCACCGGCAGGTAATTGAGTTCGGTTTCGTGGCAGGCGCGCGGGTTGACCAGGCAACTGGTGAGCTTGCCGCCAAAGGTGTGGTCGAGGCACGCCTGGTTGCAGCCGATGCAGGTGTTGATTTCGTCGGCGCGGCCTTCGGCGGCTTTGTTGACGAAGTCGGGATCGGCGAGGAATGGTCGGGCCATGGAGACCATGTCGGCATCGCCCTCGGCAAGAATCTGCTCGGCAATTTCCGGGGTATTGATGCGGTTGGTGGTGATCAGCGGGATGCTCACCGAGCCGCGCAACTTGGCCGTAACCTTGCTGAACGCTGCACGCGGAACCTTGGTGGCGATGGTCGGAATCCGCGCTTCGTGCCAGCCGATACCAGTGTTGATGATGGTCGCACCGGCCTGCTCGATGGCTTTGGCAAGCATGACGATTTCATCCCAGGTGCTGCCACCTTCGACCAGATCGAGCATCGACAGGCGGAAGATGATGATGAAATTCGGCCCGACCGCTTCGCGCACACGACGGACAATTTCTACCGGCAGGCGCATGCGGTTTTCGTAGCTGCCACCCCAGCGGTCGGTGCGGTGGTTGGTGTGCGCGGCGAGGAACTGGTTAATGAAATAACCTTCCGAGCCCATGATTTCGACGCCGTCGTATTCGGCGGTTTGCGCCGATACCGAGCAGGTGACGAAATCGCTGATCTGCTTTTCGATGCCCTCTTCGTCCAGCTCTTTAGGCTTGAAGGGATTGATCGGCGCCTGAATCGCGCTCGGCGCTACTTGCTTCGGGCTATAGGCATAGCGACCGGCGTGAAGAATCTGCATGCAGATCTTGCCGCCCGCCTCGTGCACCGCGCGAGTGACGATGCGGTGCTTGAGCGCCTCTTCCTCGGTAGTGAGCTTGGCCGCGCCGGAATACACGCCGCCCTCGTCATTCGGGCCGATGCCGCCGGTGACCATCAGGCCGACACCGCCACGGGCACGTTCGGCGAAGTACGCCGCCATGCGCTCGAAGCCACCCGGCTTTTCTTCAAGGCCAGTGTGCATCGAGCCCATCAGGGTACGGTTGCGCAGCGTGGTGAATCCCAGGTCCAGCGGGGCCAGCAGATGCGGGTAATGAGCGGCGGTCATCGGTAACTCCACAACGAGCGATCACGGAAAAGTTGCGGGAGCTCTGCGTCCCCCGTCAGTCATGTTCGACAGACTAAGAGTCGCACCGCTGTCACTCAATGACCGTAACTGACAAGTTATTGATCCAAATGCGCAGCGCCCCTTGGCAACCCGGGCCATGGGCCCTACCCTAGTCGGCACATCCTGTACCCGGCTGTTGTTGGTTTTCATGCGCAAACTTCTGTATCTGTTTTTCTCCATGGCCCTCGTTGCCGCCCTGACCACCTACGCCATGTGGGCGGCAGACCGGCCGGCGGGACATTACCTGTCGGACCTGCGCATCAAGCTCGCCGTCAATCAGGGCACGCCCGGCGATCGTGGCAATCTGCTCGGCATCCAGCCCGAACTGTTCCCCACCGATTACCAAAGCTCCGCACGCCTGCACCGCAAACTCGCGGCGTATCTGCAGCAGGCCCGTGATCAAGGCTTGCTCAACGAAAAAACCGTGGTGGTGTTGCCCGAGCACGTCGGCACCTGGCTGATGATCAGCGGCGAGAAAGACGACTTGTATCAGGCGCCAACGCTGGCGGAGGCAATGAACTGGCTGGCGGCGAGCAATCCACTGCTGTTTGCCCGAGGGTGGCTGCGGGCCAAGGGCGAGCAACGCCTGGATGACGCTTATCTGCGGATGAAAGCGAAAGCCATGGCCAAGGATTACCAGGCGCTGTTCGGCGGTCTGGCCAAGGAGTTCCAGGTCACCCTGGTGGCCGGCTCCATCGTGCTGCCTGAGCCAAGCATCCGCGACGGCCGGCTCAAGCCCGGCAGCGGCGCCCTGTTCAACAGCAGCGTGGTGTTTGGTCGCGACGGCGTACCGTTGGGCCAGCCGCAACGGCAGATGCATCCGATCTTTGATCAGCAAGGTGTGATTCAGGCCGAAGACAAACACGCCATACAGGTCGTCGATACCCCGGCCGGACGCTTGGGCATCCTGATCGGCAGTGACAGCTGGTACCCCGCTAACTACCGCACCCTTGATGAGCAAGGCGCGCAACTGGTGGCCGTGCCGGCGCAGGTTATCGGCCAAGGCGCCTGGGACAAGCCATGGCGTGGCTACAAGGGTTCGAGCACGCCGGGCTCGGTCAGCCTCAAGCCCGGCGACCTCAGTGAAGGTCAAGCCTGGCACCGACTGACCCTCACCGCGCAACCGCCAAGCAGCCACGCGATTGCCGGCGTCAGTGTGTTCATGCGCGGGCAGTTCTGGGACAAGTCGAGTACCGGCACAAGCTTCCTCAGCAGCAACGGCCAGCAGTTCGCCGATGGCGAGGCCCGTGGTGCGCGCTTGCTGAACGTCTGGCTGTAAACCATGAAGCCGCAGCCGATGCGCCTCGGGGATCTGTCGGTGGGTTTCGTCCATAGTCTGGCCGACGCCGTGCGCAGCCACGACGTCGATCCGCTGCCTCTGCTTGAACAATATGGCCTTGATGCAGCGCGACTGGCCGAGGCCGGGGCGCGATTGTCGATCCCGCGTTACATGCGCCTGGGCCATGCGGCGATTCAACTCACCGGCGACCCGGCCCTGGGCCTGCGCATGGGCCGGATGATCCGCTTGAATCAGGCCGGTCTGGCCGGCATCACTGCGGCGCAAGCACCCACCGTGCGTGAAGCGGCCCGCTGCCTGACGCGCTTCGAGCCGCTTTACGGCTCGAACTATCGCGGGCAGTCCAGTTTCCACGAAGACGCCAACGGTGCGTGGCTGCGCTTCTACTCGATCAGCCCGTACAACACCTATAACCGCTTCGTGGTCGACTCGATCCTCGCTGGCTGGCTGCATCAGTTGTCGAGCCTGTGCGGCGAAACGTTACGCGCCGAGCGAATCGAAATCGAATTCGAAGCGCCGGATTACCGCGACGCCTACACAATGCTCGGTGACTGCCCGATCCAGTTCAGCGCCGAGCGCAACCAACTGCGCCTGAGCCTGAGCAGCCTCGCCCTGCGCAACCCTGAACATTGCCCGAGCACCTGGCGACATCTGCTGCAATTGTGCGAGCGGGAGCTGGAACAACTGACCCGCACCCGCAGCCTGCGCGAGCGCATCACTCAGTTGCTCGGCCCGCTGCTCAACGGCGGCCGCGAGCCGGATCTTGAAGAAGTCGCGGCACGCCTGAAACTGCCGACCTGGACCTTGCGGCGCAAGCTCACTGAGGAAGGCACGCAATTTCGCGCGATCCTCAATGACACACGCCGCGACCTGGCGATGACCTACATCCGCGACACCGAACTGGCATTCGGCGAAATCGCCTACCTGCTGGGCTTCGCCTCAGCTGAAGCCTTCCAACGCGCATTCAAGCGCTGGAGCGGGCAGACGCCCGGCGAATCCCGACGAAATTACCGCTCGGGAGCCTGAAGCTCAGAGTTCCGTCGCGTCGTCAGCCGGCTCTGGTTGATCCAGTTCAAAGGCCTGGTATTCGAGCAGTTCTTCCTGATACTCATCCATCGTATGAATCCCCCAACTGCTCGCTATGAAAATGGCCTGATCAATCGACCTGTGCCCCGAGCATAAAGTGCCCGTGTGAAGGAAAAGTGAAACGCTGCCTTCATGAATAAAACGTAGCAGGTGGTTGGGGATTTATCGCGGCGATGATGCCGCAGGTGTGTAACCAGATTTTAAGCCAACCCGAAAACCACTGTGGGAGCGAGCAGGCTCGCGAAGCGGTGTGTCAGTCTAATCATCTGTCGACTGATACACCGCTTCGCGAGCAGGCTCGCTCCCACAGGGTTTCGCTTGGTTTCTTATTGGCCCGAAGCCGGCATCGCCGGAATCGGCTCGGATGGTGGCGGAATATCCGGGTTGGTCGGCGGAGTGATGGTTTCGCTGGCCGGCGCTGGCTCTTCCACGGGCGCTGGCGCAGGCGTAATCGGCGTCGACTCCGCTGGGGGCACCATCGGTTCGGAACTCACTGGCGCGGTTTCAACCGGGGCCGGTGCAGTTTCCGCAGCCGGCACGGGGACCGGTTCCGCTGCAGGTGTCGGCGCCAGAGGCGCAGGTGCAGGTGCCGCTTTTGGTTCTGGCACACCAAGATCGGTTTTCGGCTTTTCTTCGATGTGTGCAGCTTTCTTCGCATCGGCGGGCAGGAACTGCTCCACCAGCGTGAAGAAACGCTCGTAGAACTTCTGCGCAATGACCGTCTCACTGGCGACCTTGACCATCGAGTCGTCCGAGGAGCCGATCGGCATCGACACCGAGCCCAACACACCAACCCCGAGGCTGGCCGAGTTGTTGGTCTTCTTCAGCGCATAACGGTCCTGCAAGGCGTTGGCGAACACCGTCGCATGATGCCCGGCGCTGCCATCTTCGGCGCAGACCACGTTGAAGCTGATCTCGAGGTGCGTCTCGCCGGTCTGCTGGAAGCTCTTGTGCCCGCTGACCAGCTTCGGATCACTGCTGGTAATGATGTAGCCCTGACTGAGCAACGCGCGCCGGGCCGCTTCGCAACTGGCGGTGTCGGTTACCGGGTAATTGCGCGAAAAGGTGCCGGAGTCATCGAAGTTCTCATGCTCATAGATCGGCTTGTCCTTCGAACAACCGGCCACCGCAGTCAACAAAAGCGCCAGCCCGACAACACGCATGGGAGTGGAAATCAACATTGAACATCCTGAGGGAAAACAGTCCGGGGCGTATTGTGCAACAGATCGTCGCCCCATGGCGCATGGAATAGTGTCAAGAATCGGTTACAACTTTACCGGTCATGGCCGTCAGGAAAAAGCCGCGTGGACAAATGATCGATCAACGCGCGAAATTTCGCCATGGCTTGTCGGCTCGACGGCCATAACACCCCAGAACCGACCGGCGTGTTCTAAAGCAAAAGAAAGGTAAAAACTCAAGATCAGGTCGGCTGCCAAGCCGCCTTCGCGAGCAGGCTCGCTCCCACAAAAGCAAAAGCAAAGCAGCGCAGCTGCCCGCGGCAAAGCCGCCCCACTCAACAATGAGCGCAAGCTCGAGTGCCTCTGATCTTGCTTTTGATCCACCGGCGACGTCGGAAGGCTGAGTGGAGGGATTGATCCGGGCGTGGGAGCGCAGCGACCGTCTGGCGCAGCCAGACACAGCGGAAGGAGGTGCAGCGAAGCAAACCGGAGCCGCTGCGCCCGGATCGATCCCGCAGCGAAGGAACCCGAGCCTGCGAGGGCCGAACGTAGGAGCAAGCCTTTTCGGTTACCTTTTCGGCGTCTGGAAAAAGTGCCTCGCCGTAAGGGCGAAACCGCCAGCCGCCGCACCCGAAGAAACGGATATTCACCCAAACCACCCAGAGCATGGCCGGCCCAAAGGCCGCCAAGCCACCAAAAACAAAAAAGCCCCGACCATCAGGCCGGGGCTCCTTCAAACGTCAGTCAAAAGATCAGAACCGCTCGATCTTCGCCTCAGCTTCCAACTGCTTGCGATACGCCGCAAAGTCCTGCTGGCCCTCACGGGAAGCGAGAAAACGACGATATTGCGCTTTCTCTTCTTCCGTCGGTGCAGCTGCTTCATTGACGCCATTCAGACGCACAATCATCAGGCTGCCATCCGGCAAGGTAACGCTGGAGAACGTCGGCTTGTCCTTGGCAGCCGGCTTCGGCATACGGAACAGTGCCTGCAGCACAGCCGGATCAACCCCTTCCTGACCACGGGTGGCCGCTTCGGTGATCTTCCAGTTCTGGCCATCGATGGCCTTGTCCAGCGGCGCCTTGCCGTCGCGCAGATCAGCGATCAGCTTCTCGGCACGGGTCTTGGCCTCGGCACTGGCATGCTCCTTGGTCAACTGAGTGCGGATCGCCGCGCTCACGCTTTCCAGTGGCAATTGCGCAGGCTTGAGATGCTCCTTGGCGCGCAGCACGATCACGGTTTCCGGGTCCAGCTCGATGGCGGTGCTGTTGGCACCTTCATCAATCACTTCCGGACTGAACGCGGCAGTGACCACGGCACGGTTGGCTGCAACACCTTCGCCACCTTCACGGCCGAACGGCTTGGAAGTGTGCACAGTCAGTTTCAGATCCGCTGCTGGCTGCGCCAGGTCAGAAGCTTCGAACGCCGAGTCTTCCAGTTGTTTGGTCGCCTCAACAAAACGCTGCTCGACCTGAGCGGCTTTCAGCTCGCGGGTCAGCTTGTCTTTCAGGCTGGCCAGGGTCGGCACTTCAGGCGCTTCCACGCCCAACAGCTTGATCAGGTGATAACCGAAGTCGGTACGAATCGGCTCGGACACCTGGTCTTTCGACAAGGAGTACAGCGCTTTTTCGAAAGCCGGGTCGTAAACGCCAGGACCGGCATAACCAAGGTCACCACCATTGTTGGCGGAACCCGGATCCTGCGAGAACTCCTTGGCCAACGCTTCGAACTTCTCGCCCTTGGCCAGACGCGCCTGGACTTCGTCGATCTTCGCCTTTGCCTGCGCTTCGGTAGTCTTGTCGTTCACTTCGATGAGGATGTGCGCGGCACGACGCTGTTCCGACAGGTTGGCGATCTCTTTCTGGTAAGCCGCCTCAAGATCTTCATCCTTGACCGCAACCTGATCGAAGAACGACGATTTCTTCAGCTCGACGTAATCGATGATCACCTGATCCGGCGTCATGAATTCCTTGGCGTGCTCGTCGTAGTAAGCCTTGACATCGTCATCGGTCAGCTTGACCGCAGCCGGGTCGGCCTTGACGTTAAGAGTAGCGAAATCACGGGTCTGTTTTTCCAGACGGGCAAAAGCCAGCACTTCGGCGTCGGTGACGAAACCGCTGCCGGCAACACCAGCGCGCAACTGGCCGATAAGCATTTCCTGAGCCAGCATCTGACGGAACTGCATGCGGCTGTAGCCCAGTTGACGGATCACCTGGTCGAAGCGCTCGGAGCTGAACTTGCCGTCGACCTGGAATTCAGGCGTCTGCAGGATCACTTGATCCAGCGCGGCTTCGGAGAACGAGAACTTCGCCTGTTCGGCGCCTTGCAGCAGCAACTTGCGGTCGATCAGGCCTTTGAGCGCCGATTCGCGCAGCATTTTTTCGTCGAGCAAGGACGCATCGAAGTCCTTGCCCAGCTGTTGCATCAGCTGACGGCGTTGCATATCAACGGCCTGGCTCAGCTCGTTCTGGCTGATTTCGTCACCATTGACCTTGGCCGCCTCGTTCTTGTGAGTCGTGGCCTGGAAAATGGCATCGAAACCGGTCAGGGCCATCAGTGCAACGATGACCCCGATAATGGTCTTGGCAATCCAGCCTTGTGAATTGTCCCTGATATTTTGCAGCATGCGTCCCCCAGAAACGGTTGAACTTCAATTTAGGCAACCGTGGAGCGTGGGTAGAATCCGGATAGAAGAAAGGCGCATCCGAGGATGCGCCTTCTCGTAACTGGCGGAGCGGACAGGGCTCGAACCCTCGATCCCGGCGTTACAGGTAGCTCTTTCAGCCACCTGTTCTACCGCTCCGCTGCCAAGTCAGGCTTGACCCCGACCCGGATGGGTAAAAACCTGGAAACTCAGTTAACAGCTTCTTTCAGCGCTTTACCGGCTTTGAAACCTGGCTTCTTGGCAGCCGGGATTTCCAGAGACTTGCCAGTTTGCGGGTTGCGACCGGTACGAGCCGGACGGTCAGTCACGGAGAAAGTACCGAAACCAACCAGAACAACGGAGTCGCCAGCCTTCAGAGCGCCAGTGACGGATTCGATTACAGCGTCCAGCGCACGGCCAGCAGCAGCTTTCGGGATATCAGCGGATGCAGCGATAGCATCAATCAGTTCCGACTTGTTCACTCTAAGTCCCCTTATATCTATTTTGAGATGTTTCTAAGTTTTTTGGTGAAAGCAAAAACGAGTGCTGAATGGCCTACAGACACTTAAGAGCCGCTTTATAACAAGGGCTCTAAAATGCTGTCAAGGAAAGCCCCCCAGGCTAAAACGTATTAATGCGTGCTAATTCTTTCCTTGGCATCAGACTCGCGTTTTTCGTCCTTGGCAACTATCTCCGGAGCCACATCCGGCAAGGGCTCCGGCGCGTATTGCAGCGCAATTTGCAGGACCTCGTCAATCCATTTAACCGGCTTGATCTGCAGATCCTGCTTGATATTGTCAGGAATCTCCTTCAGATCGCGGACGTTTTCTTCCGGAATAATCACAATCTTGATTCCGCCACGATGTGCCGCCAGCAGTTTTTCTTTCAAACCGCCAATTGCCAGCACTTGCCCACGCAGAGTGATCTCACCGGTCATGGCGACATCGGCGCGCACCGGAATACCGGTCAATGCCGAAACCAACGCCGTGCACATACCGACGCCAGCACTTGGGCCGTCTTTCGGCGTCGCGCCTTCCGGCATGTGAATGTGCGTGTCGCGCTTCTCGTGGAAGTCGAGCGGGATGCCCAGGCTCTTGGCGCGGCTGCGCACAACGGTCTGTGCGGCAGTGATCGATTCGACCATCACATCACCCAGCGAACCGGTCTTGATCAGTTGACCTTTACCCGGAATCACTGCGGCTTCGATAGTCAGCAATTCACCGCCAACCTGAGTCCACGCCAGGCCAGTCACCTGCCCCACCTGATCCTGCTGCTCGGCCAGGCCGTAGCGGAACTTGCGCACGCCGAGGAAATGCTCGAGCAGGTCAGCTGTCACTTTTACCGAGAAGCGTTTTTCCAGCGCATGCTCTTTGACTGCCTTGCGGCAGACCTTGGCGATCTGTCGCTCGAGCCCCCGCACGCCCGCTTCACGGGTGTAATAACGGATGATGTCGCGGATCGCTTCCTCATCGAATTCCAGCTCGCCCTTCTTCAGACCATTGGCGGCGATCTGTTTCGGCGAGAGGTATTTCACGGCGATGTTGATCTTCTCGTCTTCGGTGTAACCCGGCAGACGGATGACTTCCATCCGGTCCAGCAGCGCTGGCGGGATATTCATCGAGTTCGAGGTGCACAGGAACATCACATCAGAGAGGTCGTAATCGACTTCCAGATAGTGATCGTTGAAGTTGTGATTTTGCTCGGGATCAAGCACTTCCAGCAACGCCGAAGCCGGATCGCCACGCATATCGCTGCCCATTTTGTCGATTTCATCGAGCAGGAACAGCGGGTTGCGTACGCCCACTTTTGTCATCTTTTGAATCAATCTACCCGGCATCGAACCGATGTAAGTCCGGCGGTGACCACGAATTTCCGCTTCGTCACGCACGCCGCCCAAGGCCATACGTACGAATTTGCGATTGGTGGCATGGGCAATCGATTCCGCCAGCGAGGTTTTACCCACACCTGGAGGACCAACCAGGCACAACACCGGGCCACGGATTTTCTTCACGCGCTTCTGCACGGCGAGGTATTCAAGGATGCGCTCCTTGACCTCTTCGAGGCCGTAGTGATCGGCGTCGAGAATGTCTTCTGCACGGGCCAGGTCGAGGCGTACTTTGCTCTGCGCCTTCCACGGCACCTGCACCAGCCAGTCGATGTAGGAGCGCACCACGGTGGCTTCAGCCGACATCGGCGACATCTGCTTGAGCTTGTTCAGCTCAGCGGTGGCCTTGGCCAGCGCATCTTTCGGCAGGCCGGCAGCATCGATGCGCTTTTTCAGCTCTTCGATTTCATTGTGGCCTTCGTCGCCGTCACCGAGTTCTTTCTGAATGGCCTTCATCTGCTCATTCAGGTAGTACTCGCGCTGGCTGCGCTCCATTTGCTTTTTGACGCGGCCGCGAATGCGTTTTTCAACCTGGAGCAGGTCGATTTCGGCATCCAGCAGTGCCAGCACGTGCTCGACACGGGCCGACAGATCGATGATCTCGAGGATTTCCTGCTTCTGCTCGATTTTCAGCGCCATGTGCGCGGCCATGGTGTCGACCAGACGACCGGGCTCATCGATGCTGTTGAGCGACGACAGGACTTCAGCCGGAACCTTCTTGCCCAGCTGGACGTATTGTTCAAACTGCGACAGCAGCGTGCGCACGAAGACTTCCGACTCGCGCTCGGCGGCGTCGACTTCTTCGATCAGAGAAACTTCGGCGCGGCAGTGGCCATCGACTTCGCTGAAGCGTTCGACGGTGCCACGCTGCTCGCCTTCGACCAGAACCTTGACGGTGCCGTCAGGCAGCTTCAGCAGTTGTAGAACCGTGGCAATTGTACCTACGCGATAGAGAGCGTCTTCACCGGGATCATCGTCAGCCGGGTTTCGCTGGGCCAGCAGCAGAATCTGCTTGTCACCCGTCATCGCTGCCTCGAGGGCTTCGATGGATTTCTCGCGCCCCACGAACAGCGGGATAACCATGTGCGGATAAACCACGACATCACGCAATGGCAGGAGAGGCAATTCGATGGTTGTCTTCATGATTTCGCCTCTACGGCGGCCGTATGGCCGTAATCAGATGGAATTAAGCTTGAAACCAAGATGGGGGCTGCCTCGAAAAAAAACAAGCGCAAAGCGGAGGTAAAAAACGACTTAAAAAAAAAGAGGCCCGAAGGCCCCTTCTTTGCTGCGGCGCTGTGAACGCTTACGCGTCCGGCGCTGCCTTGGCCGTCGGCTCACTGTTTTCGTAGATATACAGTGGCTTGGACTTGCCTTCGATCACGCTTTCATCGATCACGACTTTGCTCACCTCGGACTGCGAGGGGATTTCATACATCGTGTCGAGCAATACACCTTCGAGAATCGAACGCAGGCCACGGGCACCGGTTTTACGTTCCAGAGCACGCTTGGCGACCGATTTCAGCGCGTCGGAACGGAATTCCAGATCCACGCCTTCCATCTCGAACAGCTTGGCATACTGTTTGGTCAGAGCATTTTTCGGCTCGGTGAGGATTTGCATCAGCGCAGCCTCGTCGAGCTCATCCAGTGTCGCCAGGACCGGCAGACGACCGACGAATTCCGGGATCAGACCGAACTTGACCAGATCGTCAGGCTCGACTTCACGCAGGGATTCACCAACCTTCTTACCCTCTTCCTTGCTGCGCACTTCGGCGTTGAAGCCGATGCCGCCTTTGGTGGAACGGTTCTGAATGACCTTTTCCAGGCCGGAGAACGCACCACCGCAGATGAACAGGATGTTACGGGTGTCGACCTGCAGGAATTCCTGCTGCGGATGCTTGCGGCCACCTTGCGGCGGTACCGAAGCGACCGTGCCTTCGATCAACTTGAGCAAGGCCTGCTGCACGCCTTCACCGGAAACATCACGGGTGATCGACGGGTTGTCGGACTTGCGGGAAATCTTGTCGATTTCGTCGATGTAGACAATGCCCATCTGGGCTTTCTCTACGTCGTAATCGCACTTCTGCAGCAGCTTCTGAATGATGTTCTCGACATCTTCACCCACGTAACCTGCCTCGGTGAGGGTAGTTGCGTCAGCGATCGTGAACGGAACGTTCAGCAAGCGGGCCAGTGTTTCAGCCAGCAGGGTTTTACCGGAGCCTGTCGGGCCGATCAGCAGGATGTTGCTCTTGCCGAGTTCGACGTCGTCAGCCTTTTTGTCACGCTGGTTCAGGCGCTTGTAGTGGTTGTACACCGCTACGGCCAAAACCTTTTTCGCACGCTCCTGACCAATGACGTACTGGTCAAGGATGCCGCTGATTTCTTTAGGCGAAGGCAATTTATGCGCGCTGCTTTCGGCCTGTGCTTCCTGCACCTCCTCGCGGATGATGTCATTGCACAGGTCGACGCACTCGTCGCAGATAAAGACCGAGGGGCCGGCAATCAATTTGCGCACTTCATGCTGGCTTTTGCCACAGAAGGAGCAATAGAGCAGCTTGCCGTTGTCCTCGCCGTTGCGGGTGTCAGTCATTCGTTCGATCCAAATCCGATAGGCTTGCAACACAAGATGAAGGCTATTGCGGGCTTTTTCAAGCCCGCCGCTGATCGGACATGCCGATCAGGCCTGTTTTGCGCTGCTTATATTAAGCTGGACGCTGGTTGATCACTTCGTCGATCAGGCCGTATTCCTTCGCAGCTTCAGCACTCATGAAGTTGTCGCGATTGGTATCGCGCTCGATTTCTTCCAGAGTACGGCCGCTGTGCTTGGCCATCAGCATGTTCAGACGCTCGCGGATGAAGAGGATTTCCTTGGCGTGGATTTCGATGTCCGACGCCTGGCCCTGGAAACCGCCCAGTGGCTGGTGAATCATCACGCGCGAGTTCGGCAGGCAGAAACGCTTGCCCGGAGCACCTGCGGTGAGCAGAAATGCGCCCATGCTGCACGCCTGACCGATGCAGGTGGTCGACACGTTCGGCTTGATGAACTGCATGGTGTCGTAGATCGACATGCCGGCAGTCACCGAACCGCCCGGCGAGTTGATGTACAGATGGATGTCCTTGTCCGGGTTTTCCGCTTCAAGGAACAGCAGTTGCGCACAGATCAGGTTGGCCATGTAGTCCTCTACCGGGCCCACCAGAAAGATCACTCGCTCCTTGAGCAGGCGCGAGTAGATGTCGTAGGCGCGTTCGCCACGAGCGGACTGCTCGACAACCATCGGGACCAGGCCGCCGGCGGCCTGGATATCAGAGTTCTGCTGAATATAAGAATTACGGAACATGCTCTGCAGTCGCTCCCAAATAGTTATGTCTTGAATACGCATAAGCCAGCTCGAGAGCTGGCTTATGGTGTGCACTTCTAACGCAAAATCAATCAGTCGGCTGCTGGAGCTTCTACCGGCTTGACTGCTTCTTCGTAGGAGACCGATTTGTCGGTCACACTAGCTTTCTGCAGAACAGTATCCACAACTTGTTCTTCCAGCACAACCGAACGCACTTCGTTCAGTTGCTGCTCGTTTTTGTAGTACCACGACACGACCTGCTCTGGCTCCTGGTAAGCGGAAGCCATTTCCTGAATCATTTCGCGAACGCGAGCTTCATCAGGCTTCAGATCGAACTGCTTGACTACTTCAGCAACGATCAGGCCCAGCACGACGCGGCGCTTGGCTTGCTCTTCGAACAGCTCGGCCGGCAGTTGGTCTGGCTTGATGTTGCCGCCGAACTGCTGAACAGCCTGCACGCGCAGACGGTCAACTTCGTTGGACAGCAGAGCCTTTGGCACTTCGATCGGGTTGGTGGCCAGCAGACCGTCCATTACCTGATTCTTGACCTTCGATTTGATCGCCTGACGCAGTTCACGCTCCATGTTCTTGCGAACTTCGGTGCGGAAACCGTCGATGCCGCTTTCCTTGATGCCGAATTGAGCGAAGAACTCTTCGTTCAGCTCAGGCAGCTTAGGCTCGGACACAGTGTTGACGGTCACGGTGAACTCGGCGGTTTTGCCAGCCAGGTCCAGGTTCTGATAGTCCTCAGGGAAGGTCAGGTTCAGAACGCGTTCTTCGCCGGCTTTAGCGCCAACCAGGCCTTCTTCGAAGCCCGGGATCATACGGCCGGAACCCAGTACCAGCTGAGTGCCCTTGGCGGAGCCGCCAGCGAACACTTCGCCGTCAACCTTGCCAACGAAATCGATGTTCAGCTGGTCTTCGTTCTGAGCAGCGCGGTCGGCCACTTCGAAACGGGTGTTCTGCTTGCGCAGGATGTCGAGCATCTTGTCCAGATCAGCGTCAGCCACTTCAGCGCTCAGACGCTCAACGGTGATGCCTTCGAAGCCAGCAACGGTGAACTCAGGGAAGACTTCGAATACAGCAACGTATTCCAGATCCTTGCCCGCTTCGAGCGACTTTGGCTCGATCGAAGGCGAACCGGCAGGGTTGAGCTTCTGCTCGACCACAGCTTCGTAGAAGGAAGACTGGATGACGTCGCCTACCGCTTCCTGACGCGCATCAGCACCGAAACGGCGCTTGATTTCGCTCATTGGCACTTTGCCTGGACGGAAGCCAGCAATTTTGGCCTTTTGGGCAGTCTGCTGCAGACGCTTGTTGACCTGAGTCTCGATGCGCTCTGCCGGCACGGTGACGCTCATGCGGCGCTCGAGAGCAGTAGTATTTTCAACAGAAACTTGCATGGATATTCCTCGTTGCACAGACGTTAGCCGGCCGTTTCCGACCCCAGAATCAAGGGCATGCATTCTAGTGGGTCAAACTCAAGAAGTCACCCTACTGGAAACGGGTAAAAAAACAGCAGGCAATTTATAGGGAGCGCCGCACGAATGCCGTGCACTCCACTGGCGAATACAAGCGATCACGTCAGGGCTCTGCAACAACGCTTCTATATATAGAAGCAACTACCAGATAGGCCCCGACAGGCGTTCCGGCAAAACCGGAACGACGAGCAGTTCAGCGTCATCCGATCCTTTAAAAGCGATGAAGTGCCCTGCCCTGCGCCTCGAAATCGGCCATGGCCGGATTTCGAAACCGCTAAAACAAAAAAGGCGCCAGACTGTTAAATCTGGCGCCTTTCGAAATATGGGGTGGACGATGGGGATCGAACCCACGACAACGGGAGTCACAATCCCGTGCTCTACCAACTGAGCTACGCCCACCATATTGCGTAACAAAAAAGCCAAACAACTTCTTTGTCGAAACTTCATCAGGCCCTAGGCACAGGTGAAGCTTTATTTGGTGCGGATGAAGAGACTCGAACTCTTACGCCTCGCGGCGCTGGAACCTAAATCCAGTGTGTCTACCAATTCCACCACATCCGCGGATGAAGCTTTTAAAGCAAAGGCGCCAGACCGTTAAATCTGGCGCCTTTCGAAATATGGGGTGGACGATGGGGATCGAACCCACGACAACGGGAGTCACAATCCCGTGCTCTACCAACTGAGCTACGCCCACCATATCGCGTTACTTGTGCCAAAGCTGCCTAATGGCGCACCCGGCAGGACTCGAACCTGCGACCATCCGCTTAGAAGGCGGATGCTCTATCCAGCTGAGCTACGGGCGCCTTGTTAATCTGTACTCTTAAAGGACTACAAACTAAGTGCTTTCCAGCGTCGCAGAACCTTGATTCCGCTTCACCTTCTTAACCAGTGCTAGGCTGTGCCCGACAAGTGCGACGAATAGTATAGAGCGCTCCAAAGGTCGTCAAATCCTTTTTGAAAAAAATTCATTTAATTAAAGGAGTTAGAGGAATTTGCTGACCAAGCGCCTTTGCCCTCACCGCTCGACATGCGAGAATGCGTTCTCATTTTTTCCCCTCTCGATGGTTAATCACGCGCAATGACTGCACAACTAATCGACGGCAAATCGATCGCCGCCAGCCTGCGCCAGCAGATCGCCCAACGAGTTGCCGAGCGTCGCCAGCAAGGCCTGCGCACCCCCGGCCTCGCGGTGATCCTGGTCGGCAGCGATCCTGCCTCTCAGGTTTATGTCTCGCACAAGCGTAAAGACTGTGAAGAGGTTGGCTTCCTCTCTCAAGCCTACGACCTGCCCTCCGACACCACTCAGGACGCCCTGACCGATCTGATCGATCGCCTCAACGACGATCCGGCTATCGACGGCGTTCTCCTGCAGTTGCCTCTGCCCGAACACCTCGACGCGTCCAAGCTGCTGGAACGCATTCGCCCGGACAAAGACGTCGACGGTTTCCATCCCTACAACGTCGGCCGCCTGGCCCAGCGTATTCCGCTGCTGCGCCCCTGCACCCCGAAAGGCATCATGACCTTGCTGGAAAGCACTGGCGCTGATCTTTACGGGATGGACGCGGTAGTCGTGGGCGCCTCCAATATCGTCGGTCGCCCGATGGCCATGGAATTGCTGCTGGCCGGCTGCACCGTCACTGTGACTCACCGCTTCACCAAGGATCTGGCGGGCCACGTCGGCCGCGCTGATCTGGTGGTCGTTGCCGCCGGCAAGCCGGGCCTGGTCAAGGGCGAGTGGATCAAGGAAGGCGCGATCGTGATCGACGTCGGCATCAACCGTCAGGACGACGGCAAACTGGTCGGTGATGTCGTTTACGAAACCGCCCTGCCCCGCGCCGGCTGGATCACCCCGGTACCGGGCGGCGTTGGCCCGATGACCCGCGCCTGCCTGCTGGAAAACACGCTCTACGCCGCAGAAACCCTGCACATCTGATCGAATTTTTCCGCTGCACCAGAACCCCGCCTCGTGCGGGGTTTTTAGTGCCTGAGAAAAAACTTCAACCGTTCGCCGGAAACCGCTCTTTTTACAGGCCTTTTCACGAGATTTTCAGGTCTTACAAACAACCATCGACAGTTCTTCAGCCATACTCCTAAAATGCGCCGGTTTTGAGAAATAACCCGTTACAAACTAACGGTATATCCAACCTTTTAGAGTTCGCCCGCGTGAAAATTCGTCTCTCGATTCTGAGCCTGTTGTTTGCTGTTACAGGCACATTCATCACGCCAACGATCAACGCTGCGGAAACCACCGCTGCTCCACGTGACGCTTCGACATTGAAGATCGCGTCTGGCAGCGCCCTGCTCATGGATATGCAGACCAACAAAGTCATTTATTCCAGCAACCCTGACGTGATCGTACCGATCGCTTCCGTCAGCAAGTTGATGACTGGCCTTGTCGTGGTGGAAGCTCGACAGAACATGGACGAATGGATCGATGTCGACATCAGGAACACTCCGGAAATGAAGGGTGTGTTCTCCCGAGTCAAACTCAAGAGTGAGCTGCCGCGCCGCGAGATGCTGCTGATCGCCTTGATGTCTTCGGAAAACCGCGCCGCCGCCAGCCTCGCGCACCACTATCCGGGTGGCTACGCTGCTTTTATTGCGGCAATGAACGCCAAGGCCAAGGCGCTGGGCATGACCAGCACGCACTTTGTCGAGCCGACCGGGCTGTCAGAGCGCAACGTTTCCACCGCGCGCGACCTGAGCAAATTGCTGGTGGCCGCGCACAAGCAACCGCTTCTGGTGCAACTGACCACCACCAAGGAAAAGACCGTGGCGTTCCGCAAGCCCAACTACACTTTGGGCTTCCGCAATACCGACCACTTGGTCAATAAGGCCGATTGGGACATCAAGATTACCAAGACCGGTTTTACCAACCCGGCCGGCCATTGCCTGGTGCTGGTGACGAAGATGGGCAACCGTCCGGTCGCCCTGGTCATTCTCGATGCGTTCGGCAAATACACGCATTTTGCCGACGCCAGCCGTATCCGCAGCTGGGTGGAAACCGGGCGCAGCGCCAACGTGCCTGCCGTGGCACAGCAATACAAAGCCGACAAGAACCTCAAGAGCCGTCAGAGCGGCGTGGTCGAAGCGGCAAAGTAGATCCGGCAATCATGAAAAAGCCCCGAATGTTCGGGGCTTTTTTTCGTCTGCGCGTCAGTCGTTGGGCAGTGGCATCTTGTCGTCATCGGGGATGCCGTCGCCCGAGCTCGGCTCAGGCGAAACGTCCGGCGTCAGCACATTTGGCCGCGCCATCGGGTCGCGCATCGGGCTGTCCGGGTCCAGCACCGGATCAACCTCCGGCTCCGGCGTGGTCGGTACGCTGTCAGGTTTGTGGTCATCGAAGCTTGAATCGGTACTCATACGCACCTCACATCAAGGTTTCAGATCGGCTAACGGATCATAGGGCTTGGCCGGTTTCTTCGGATCTTCACCGGGCTCGACATCCTGCGGGGCCTTAGCCGGACCGACCGGATCAACTTGCGGATCCTCGAGGTCCGGCGAATCCGGATCGAAGCCCAGATCATCGCCCGAGGAATGTTCGGACGAGTGTGGGCCTTTCGGGGTTTGGGAATCTGCCATGTTGCCTCCTTGATTCACCCGCGAAGCACGGGCATTAATCTTCAGAGGCCGGCCCGGCGCAGTCGTGCCCGGCAGATGACGAACGGAGGTTTATTGCGCCGCCAGAGCCTTTCGCGCCTGCGCCGCAGCGTTTTCTTCACCGGCCTGCGCCAGTTCATCGGCGGCTTTCAGCCAACGGGAGCGGTCGACGGCTGCCGGGATCTGCGACGGTTTCTGAATCAGGATCGCCCAGCCACCGGCCTTTTCGAGCGCTGCTTGAAAGCTGCCGAAATCCATCAACTGCCGACGATTCATGCCGGCGCGCAGCAGGACCTTCTGTTTGTTGCGGTCGTAGCCGGACAGGATCGCGTAACGCGGCTCGGCCCAGAATGCCGAACCTTCACTGAAACGCACCATGACCGGGTAGCCCGCCGCGACCTGGGTCAGCAAGGCTGGCAGCTGGCTGTCGAGCGGATAAACCACCAGGCCATATTCGCGGGCGAGGTTCTGCATGTTCTGCTGCAGCTTGTCCTCAGCCCCCGGCAAGTGCAGCGGTTTTTCCAGAAGGCCCGGGGTGATGACGATGCCTTGTTGCGACAGCAGACTGGCCAGCACCTGTGGCCCACTCTGGTTGGCTTCGCCACGATAGAAGGTGCCGCTGAGTTCAACTCGCTCCGGCAAGCGTTTGACTTCTGGCGCTACGTTGCCCGCACATCCGCTCAGCACCACCGCGCAAGCGCCGGCAAGCAACGCTCCGCGCACTCGAGAAAATACCTGCACCATCAATCACTCTCTTCCAGACGCCGGTCATCGTGTTCCGGCAACGCCAGCGATCATAGAGCCGCACCCGCCAGAGGTATAGCCTTAAACGGCAGAGCGGGCGATTGCATAGAGCAAACTGATTGGTCACTAACGACCTTTGGTCAATAGCTTGAAACACCCCATTGACTAGACTGTCACTGAAATAGAGCGAATTGCGAAAAGCAGGCGCCCGATGCAGGGCGAAGAGGAGGCACCAATGAGCCTGACCATGACCATTGTGATGTTGATAACCGGCTGGCTGGCCGTGGCGACTGCCATGTTGTGGGGTGTGCTGCGGATTTCGCGGCGGCATCATCCGGTGCAGACGATGCCGGTTGAGAAAACAGAGAAGCATCCAGTGCGGCACGCTGCTGCGCATTGAAGATCAAGAGCCCCTCACCCTAGCCCTCTCCCGGAGGGAGAGGGAACTGACCGGGTTGTTCTTCCGAATTAGGTCGACGTGAAATATGCAGCCGAACTCAGGATCTGAAAAGCCACCCAATCGGCTCCCTCTCCCTCGGGAGAGGGGTGGGCGGGCGGCGTTCCGATGAGGGGCAAGCTCTAAACCACACCCCCCAACACCAAAGCGAAAAAAAACCGCCTGAGCTCAACCAGCCTAGGCGGTTTTTTGTGTTCTCAGCAATTACGCCTGCTGAGCAACCTTCTTCTGCTTCGCCCGGCGCGACAGCATGTTCAACACTTCGATACCGGCCGAGAACGCCATGGCCGCGTACACATAACCTTTCGGTACGTGAGCGCCGAAGCCCTCAGCGATCAGCGTCATGCCGATCATGATCAGGAAGCCCAGCGCCAGCATGACCACGGTCGGGTTGTCGTTGATGAACTTGGCCAGCGGATCAGCCGCGAGCAGCATCACCAGCACCGACACCACCACCGCGATGATCATGATCGGCAAGTGTTCGGTCATGCCGACAGCGGTAATGATGCTGTCGATCGAGAACACCATGTCGAGCATCAGGATCTGACCGATGGCCGCGGCAAAACCCAGGGTTACGGTCGAAGTCGCGGTCTTCGGGTCTTCCGGCGACGGGTCCATGCTGTGATGGATCTCGGTCGTGGCCTTCCACACCAGGAACAGGCCACCGGCGATCAGGATCATGTCCTTCCAGGAGAACGCCTGGCCAAGGATTTCGATCACAGGCTCGGTCAACTGCACGATGAACGCGATGGTGCTCAACAGGGCCAGACGCAGAATCAGGGCCATGCCGATACCGATACGACGCGCCTTCTGCCGATGCTGTTCGGGCAATTTGTTGGTCAGGATCGAAATAAAGATCAGGTTATCGATGCCGAGCACGATTTCCATTACCACCAGTGTGGCCAAAGCAACCCAAGCGGTGGGGCTGGCGGCGAGTTCTAACAGATATTCCATGGGTCAGTCCTGACTCTGTGTAAGACGGTTTAGATGGTCTTGGAGGAAGATTCGGATTCTTCCGCCTGTTTTTCCGGCGTTTCTTTTTTCTCGATCAAACCACCGGTGGCATCACTGAGCGCTTGCTCGGCGGCTTTATGGGTGTCGTCGATCGCTTGCTTGGCAGTTTCAGCCGCCGCGCCCATCAGTTGTTGGGCGCTTTTTTCCGCCTGATCACAACCGGCCAGAACCAGTAAAGACGCAAACATCACTGCGGGAAATGTGTATTTCATAAGGTTTCCTTCGAATGAACAGACAGGCGCGCACACCGGCCGTCGATGGCTGGGCATTCTAGGGAGATGAACACTTCAGGAAAATTCGTATTTTTAGCGGCTATACTTCGGTTTTCACGAAGTGGCCATCACTATGCTCAATTACCGACAACTGCATTACTTCTGGGTTGTGGCCAAAACCGGCAGCATCGTCCGCGCCTGCGAGCAGCTGAACCTGACGCCACAGACCATTAGCGGACAGATTTCACTGCTCGAACAAACCTATGGCGTGGAATTGTTTCGCCGGGTTGGCCGACAACTGGAACTCACCGAAGCCGGGCGCCAGGCCCTGCCCTACGCCGAGCAGATGTTTCAACTGGGCGGCGAGCTGGAGCTGATGCTGCGAGCGCAGCCCAACGAGCAGCAGATCCTCTTTCGCGTCGGCGTGGCCGACGTGGTGCCCAAATCCATTGTTTATCGCCTGATCGCGCCGACCATGGAATTGAGCGAGCCGCTGCGCATCACCTGTCGCGAAGACAAACTCGAACGTCTGCTCGCTGATCTGGCCATCCAGCGTCTGGATCTGGTGATTTCCGACAGCCCGATGCCTTCGCATCTGGACATCAAAGGCTACAGCCAGAAGCTCGGTGAGTGCGGGATCAGCTTCTTCGCCACCGCCGAACTTGCCGCGCAGTATGGCCAGGATTTCCCGCGCAGCCTGCACGGCGCACCGTTGCTGATTCCCGGCGCGGAAACCGTGGTGCGCAGCCGTTTGCAGCGCTGGTTCGCCGAACAGCAGATCCAGCCGCAGATTGTCGGCGAGTTCGATGACAGTGCTTTGATGCAGGCCTTCGGCCAATCCGGCAGCGGGATTTTTATTGGCCCGAGCGTGATTGCCGAGGAAGTGAAGCGCCAGTACGGCGTCGAGTTGATCGGCCAGACCGACGCCG
This sequence comes from Pseudomonas sp. LW8, assembly GCF_041956865.1. Lineage (NCBI taxonomy): Bacteria > Pseudomonadati > Pseudomonadota > Gammaproteobacteria > Pseudomonadales > Pseudomonadaceae > Pseudomonas > Pseudomonas sp. LW8. Next base: position 3,651,812 of record NZ_CP168138.1, read on the forward strand.
TGAGCGAGTCGTTCTATGCCATCTCGGTGGAGCGCAAGGTCAAGCACCCTGGCATCGTAGCGATTACCGAGGGCGCCCGACGCGAGCTGTTTACCGGGTTATGAAGCGCAGACTTCACGCGGCTTCAGCGTCATCAGCACCATGGCGAGGAACACCGAAAGCAAAATGAAGCCGGCAGCGGCAAAGCCGAGAAAGCCCAGCCCGGCACTGTCGATCACCCGGCCGCCGACCATCGCGCCCAGGCCGATGCCGAGATTGGCTCCGGCGATGTTCAGCGACGCGGCGAAGGCCGGCGCTTCCGGCGCGGCTTTCATCAGGCGCACATGGCTAACCAGGAACAACGCCGCCTGGGTCACGCCCCAAATGCCCATCGCCACCGCCAGGCCGACTGGCGAATGAATGTTCGGCACCAGCGAGACCATGCCCGCGATCATGAACGCACAGAACAACACCGACGCCCCCAGCGGATGCCGATCCACCGCTCGCCCACCGAGCGAGTTGCCGATAAGGCCGACTGCGCCAAACGCCATCAGGCACCAGCCGACCACGGTGCCGTTGAATCCGGCAAGTCGTTCGAGGATGTCAGCAAGGTAGGTGTAAGCGGTGAACATGCCGCTGAACACCAGAATCGACAACAAGATATGGCCGAGCATCAGCGGGCTGCGCAGGATCTTGAACTGCGAACGGAAGCTGACCTGATGCTGGTGCAGACTGGTTTTCGGCAGATAGACAAACAGCAGCAAGGCTTTGGCAAACGCGATCAACGCCAGAATGCCGAATGCGCTGCGCCAGCCGAACGCATCGGAAATCAGCGTGCCGACCGGAATGCCAAACACCGTGGCGCAGACAATACCGAAGCCGATCTTGGCGATGGCGCGGCCGGCGAAATCCGGGCCGACGATGTCCACCGCCGTCTCACTGGCCAAAGCCCAGAACACCGGCAAACCCAACGCTGGAATCAAGCGCGCGATGGCCATCACCCAGATATTCGGCGCCAACGCTGCAACGGTATTGGCCAGACCGAACATGATCAGAATGCTGATGAACAGTTTGCGCCGTTCGAAACGGGCGAAATACGCGGTCAGGAATGGGCCGAACAGCGCCACGGTAAAGGCGAACAAGGTCACCAGCAGCCCGGCTTGCGGGATGCTGACTTCGAGGTCTCGGGCGATCGCCGGCAACAGGCCGACAATGACGAATTCCGTGGTCAGCACCGTGAACCCGGCGGCGGACAACAGAAGAATAGGCAACAGCATGCGCAACTCCAGCAAAACGACGACACCAGCGATGACCCGGAGGCCCGCTGGCAGAACTTGAAAATGAGGATGGCGAAGCTTAACAGACTGCGTCCGCACTGAGTTGCCCAAAACTGCCGATCTGCCGGGCCGATCCGGTGGCAGATCGTCACAGGCCTGAAGGTTCACGCCTACGCTGTGATAAAGTCCGCGCCCTGAAAATCGTACAGCTGTTCAACGTGCCGTTTGGCGGCGTTGATGTCACTTCGACAGGCGTTTCGTGACTGCCCACGACGCTTCGCACCCTATAAAAAACAGAGATGCCGCTATGACCGCTTCATCCCCTTCGTTACTGCAACGCCTGAAACGCCTGAGTCTGGTCAGCCAGATCGTCATTGGTCTGATCGCCGGTATTGCCCTGGCCCTGATTGCACCGGAGCTGGCGAAGTCCACCGCGTTCATCGGCAAGGTGTTTGTCTCGGCGTTGAAAGCCGTGGCGCCGATTCTGGTGTTCGTGCTGGTGATGGCCTCGATCGCCAACCACAAGCACGGCCAGGAAACCCACATCCGGCCGATCCTGTTCCTTTACCTGCTGGGGACATTCAGCGCTGCGGTGGTGGCCGTGGTCGCCAGCATGGCGTTCCCGTCGAATCTGGTGCTATCGACCGAAAACGTTGCCGTGACTGCGCCTGGCGGCATCGGCGAAGTCCTGCAAAGCCTGTTGCAGAGCGTCGTCGATAACCCGGTCAGCGCGCTGATGAATGCCAACTTCATCGGCATTCTGGCCTGGGCGATCGGCATGGGCATTGCCATCCGGCATGCCGGCGACACCACCCGCGAGGTACTGGGTGACTTGTCCAATGGCGTCACCGTGATCGTCCGCGTGGTCATTCGCTTCGCGCCGCTGGGCATCTTTGGCCTGGTCGCGTCGACACTGGCCACCTCCGGTTTCGGCGCGCTGCTCGGCTATGCGCACCTGCTGGCAGTGCTGCTGGGCTGCATGCTGTTCGTCGCGCTGGTGATGAACCCGCTGATCGTGTTCTGGAAGCTGCGCCGCAATCCGTACCCGCTGACCCTGATGTGCCTGCGTGAAAGCGGCATTACCGCGTTCTTCACCCGCAGCTCGGCGGCGAACATTCCGGTCAATCTGGAATTGAGCAAGCGCCTGGGTCTGCACGAAGACACCTACTCGGTATCGATCCCGCTGGGTGCGACCATCAACATGGCCGGTGCGGCGATCACCATTACCGTGCTGACCCTGGCGGCGGTGCACACCTTGGGCATCGCTGTGGACATTCCGACCGCAATCCTGCTCAGCGTCGTCGCAGCCATTTGCGCGTGTGGTGCCTCGGGTGTGGCCGGTGGTTCGCTGCTGCTGATTCCGCTGGCGTGCAGCCTGTTCGGCATCCCGAGCGAGATTGCCATGCAGGTCGTGGCGGTGGGCTTCATTATTGGCGTGCTGCAGGATTCGGCGGAGACCGCGCTAAACTCGTCGACTGACGTGCTGTTTACAGCGGCGGCTTGCCTGGGCGAGGAAGAAAAAGCTCAGCGTACGGCGTAACCGCCTTACCTTGTGGGAGCGAGCCTGCTCGCGAAAGGGGCGAGACATTCAGCATTAATATCGCCTGATACGCTGCATTCGCGAGCAGGCTCGCTCCCACAGAAAAACAAAAGCCCGCCAAGGCGCGAACCTTGGCGGGCTTTTTCGTATCCGGGTGTTTAGAACGCGCCCATGTAATCGCGCTTGCCCACTTCAACGCCGTTATGACGCAGCAGCGCGTAGGTGGTGGTGACGTGGAAGAAGAACTGCGGCAAGCCGTAAGTCAGCAGATACGCCTGACCACTGAAGCGCTTCTCTTTCGGCGTGCCCGGACGGGTCACGATTTCGATGCCTTCCTTGCCGTCGATCTGCTCTGGCTTGATCTCGCCAATGAAGGCCAGAACCTTGGTGATCAGCGCTTGCAGTTCGGCAAAGGTAGTTTCAGTGTCGTCGTACTTCGGCAGTTCGACTTCGGCCAGACGCGCCGACACGCCTTTGGCGAAATCCACGGCGATCTGCACCTGACGCACCAGCGGGAACATGTCCGGGTACAGACGCGCTTGCAGGAAGACGCTCTGGTCGATGTTTTTCGCGCTGGCGTGGGCTTCGGCCTTTTTCAGCACATCGCTCAGGGCGTTGAGCATTTGTTGAAAAACCGGGACGGATGCGGCGTACAGTGAAATGGTCATGGCAGTCTCATGTGATGGCTGGGTAATACGTGGTGGCGATTATAGCCATGCTTGATGAGCACACGGCTTGCCTTTTGTTTGGCAAGGATTAGGCTAGGCGGCTTCGACTGCAGAGGGAACGCGCGATGAGCAACGAACAAGAATCCACCTCCGAACAGCCACGGTTAAATGCCACGGAAATCCGCATTCTCGGTGCGCTGATCGAAAAACAGGCCACCAGCCCGGAAACCTATCCGCTGACCCTCAACGCGCTGGTGCTGGCCTGCAATCAGAAAACCAGTCGCGAGCCGGTGATGAACCTCAATCAGGGTCAGGTCGGGCAGAGCCTGCGGGCGCTGGAAGGTCGAGGTTTCACCCGGCTGGTCATGGGCAGCCGTGCCGACCGCTGGGAGCACAAGGTAGACAAGGCGCTGGAGCTGGTGCCGGCACAGGTGATTCTGACTGGCTTGATGTTTCTGCGCGGACCGCAGACCGTCAACGAACTGCTGACCCGCAGCGGGCGCATGCACGAGTTCGAGGACGCCGAGCAGGTGGTTCATCAGCTTGAACGGCTGATCGCACGCGGTCTGGCGGTATTGATTCCGCGTCAGGCCGGGCAGCGTGAGGATCGTTATACCCATGCCCTGGGCGACCCGGCGGATATCGAGGCGATATTGGCGGCGCGGCAAAATCCTGGGGAGCGCTCGAGCGCTGGTGTTTCCCTGGAGCGTATCGAAGAACTGGAAGCGCGGATCGCCGCACTGGAAGAACGCCTGGCCCGCCTCGAATAATCGCAACAGAACCTCTGTGGGAGCGAGCCTGCTCGCGAAAGCGTAGTGTCAGTCACCACGACCTCGAATGACCTGCCGCCTTCGCGAGCAGGCTCGCTCCCACAGGGGACATCTGCGAATTTCAGATGTTATTCCCCATCCCAATAATCCACCCCATCCACCTGCCGCGCGACAGCGACAAAGCCCGAGGCCTTGCCCTCGGCATCCACCGTGAAATTATCCATCACCGCATACTTGTTCGAATCCGGATACTCGCAGATCTCCGGCTGCTGCTGAGTGCTGATCGCCAGATAACGCAGCTCATCCGCGCTGGTATTGATGATCTGGTGAGCCTTTTCCGGTCCTCCCGGTGGGCAGGCGATCACATCACCGGCGCGGATCGGAAAACGCTCACCTCCCAACCGCACCTCGCCCTCCCCGGCCACCACGTAGAACATCTCCTCATTGACCCGATGGCTGTGGAATGGACTGCCGCGCATGCCCGCTGGCAGCGCATACAGGCGATAACCGAGTTTCTGCGCACCCAGTTGCTGGCCGATCCGCGCGATACGCTGCTGATAACGCCCGGCAGTGTCGCCTTCAGGGGCCAGGGCTTCGGGAAGGGCTTCGAGTTCGACCTCGTTCAGGTTGAGGATGGGCGGATGCATGGGCGGCCTCGGTTATGGTTTTTGTGGTGGGCACATCTGTGCGTGCTGGCGAGGATTATAGATAGTGATCCAGAACCGCAGCGCGGCCTTCGCGAGCAGGCTCGCTCCCACATTCAATCGCATTCCAGCTCAACCTGTGGGAGCGAGCCTGCTCGCGAAGAGGCCAGCCCAGCCACTAAAAGATCAATCAGCTACGCGCAAAATCCACCGCCGCCGCAAACTGCGCCTCATTCGGGCGCACCCCGGTGTACAGGACAAATTGCTCCAGCGCCTGAATCGCAATCACCTCAAGCCCGGTAATCACTCGCTTGCCCTCGGCCCGCGCCCGCACAATCAGCGGCGTCTCCGAAGGGATCGCCACCACGTCGAATACAGTCTCAGCCGCCTTGATCACTTCAGGCTCGAACGCCAGTTGCCCCGCCTCCGGCCCGCCGTCCATGCCTACCGGGGTGACATTGATCAGCATCTGCGGGCGCTCGTCACCCAGCTCGGCCTGCCAGCGATAACCCAGCGAATCCGCCAGGGCGCGGCCGGCCCGCTCGTTACGGGCGACAATCAAACCGTTCTTGTAGCCACCATCGCGCAGGGCGCTGGCCACCGCTTTGGCCATGCCGCCGCTGCCGCGCAGGGCGAAGGTGGAATCCTTCGGCACCGCGTTGCTTTCCAGCAATTGCGCGACGGCGATGTAATCGGTGTTGTAGGCCTTGAGGTGGCCGCCAGTGTTGACGATGGTGTTGATCGACTGGATCGCCGCCGCCGACGCATCCAGCTCATCGACCAGCGCAATGCAGGCTTCCTTGAACGGCATCGACACGCCGCAGCCACGAATGCCCAGTGCCCGGATGCCGCCGACCGCGCCGGTCAGGTCCTGGCTGCTGAACGCCTTGTAGTAGAAGTTCAGGCCCAGCTGTTCATACAAATGGTTGTGAAAACGCAGACCGAAATTCCCCGGCCGCCCGGACAGGGACATGCACAATTGGGTGTCTTTGTTCGGGTTCATCTGCATGAAACTTCTCCTTCAAACGCACTTTCGGATGGACGGGATTGGCCAGCCCACCGGGTTCTGAATCATCATTTGGGCTTGTTTGTGGCGCCGCGTAGCCGGGTAAAGAAGCCGGTACAGACCTTACACAAAATTTACCCAGCGGCTGTGCTGAATTTCGCAAATTTGCTGTCTTAGCTGTATCCCCGCGACAACTGTGGGCCTGACTCAGGCCGCGGCGCCGGGTCGAAGAACCGAGGACTTATCATGATTCGTAAACTTCCCATCATGGCTTTGTTGATTGGCGCACTCGCCGTCACCGGCCAGGCTGAAGCGGGTGGTGGCCATGGCTGGCAGGGCCCTGCAGTGTTTGGCGCGATCGTCGGCTCGGCCATCATCGGCTCGGCACTGATCAACCAGGATCGGCCGGTGTACGTGCAGCAGCAGCCGGTTTATGTTCAGCCGCAACCGGTCTACGTGCAGCAACCGCCGCCACCGGTCTATTACCAGCCGGCGCCGGTGTATGTACAACAACCGGTCTACGTGCAGCCGGCCCCCGTCTATTACGGCCCGCCTCGTGGTTATTACGGTCGCCCCCACGGCTACTACGGCGGCCCGCATGGCTACTACGGCGGTCCACGCTGGTAAGCGCAACACAGAGCCCCGTTTTCAAGCGGGGCTTTTTTATGACCGCTGGTCGGCCAACGTCTGAAAAAATCTCGCCAGGGTCGCTGTGAGAACAGTTTGAGCAGCTAAAGTCGGCATGATGGAATCGACCGTAGAGATTTTTTTCATCAAACGGTCACCGCTTTGTCATGACGGAACCGCAATCTGAATCCGTCCGTAAACAACAGATCGATAACAACAAGGACGACTGTATGCCCACACAAAACCCGCACCGCATCGTCGGTCTGTGCACCTCGAGCAAGGTGTACAGCGCGCTCACCGAGCTCAAGCACCTGGAAGGCCATCGCTGCGCCAAGCTGCTGTCCCTGCTCGCCGAAAACCTCGTGCACAAGGGCCTGCTCAATGAGCGCGAAGTCATGCACATGCTCGATCAAGTGGTCGAATGACGCCAGACCTCACTGGCATCAATGACCACTATCGAAAGCGTTGATTGTCCGTCGTGCCGGCAAATCCCTAAGGTAGCCCCATCAGTTTGATGGAGGTTTTCCCATGGCACAGGTTCAAATCATGTCGGTCATCGGCAGCGCAGTTCCCGCTTCGCTGCGTGCATCCGGTTTGCTCGCTTGCTGGTATCTGGTGCGCGATGGCGAGCCGATCAGCGGCCCGCTCACCTCGTTACCAGCGGCGCAGGCCTTGTCGCAACAGGTCGCCAGCAGCACGTTTCATGCTTAAGGCAGTTGCACCTTGGGCTTGGTCTCGACGAACAGCGCCCAGCTCGACAGGAACAATGCGGCAATCAGCGGCCCGATCACAAAGCCATTGAGGCCGAAGACCGCGAGGCCGCCAAGGGTCGAGACCAGGATCAGGTAATCGGGCATTTTCGTATCTTTGCCGACCAGAATCGGGCGCAGCACGTTGTCGACCAGGCCGATCACGAATACGCCGAACAAGCCCAGCACCACGCCCTGCCAGATCATGCCGCTGAGCAGGAAGTACACCGCCACCGGCGCCCAGACAATCCCCGCGCCCACCGCTGGCAACAGCGACAGAAACGCCATCAGTACCGCCCAGAGCAACGCGCTGGGAATGTCGAGAAACCAGAAAATCAGCCCGCCCAGCGCACCTTGGGTCACGGCCACCACCACGTTGCCTTTGACTGTCGCGCGCACCACGCGGTTGAACTTCAGTTGCAGGCGGCGCTTGTGGTTTTCTTCCAGCGGCACGGCGGTTCGCATCTTGCGCGCCAGCTCGGGGCCGTCACGCAGAAAGAAAAACAGCAGATAGAGCATGATGAAAAAGCTCACCACGAATTCGAACGTGCCCTGACCGAAACTGAACGCCTGAGTCGCCAGCGCCTGGCTGCCCTGCATCGCCGCTTTGACGATCTTCTCGCGCAAGCTGTCGAGCTCGCCCATGCCAAAGCGGTCGAGCAAGTGCTGAAAGTAAGGCGGCAGGCTGTGTTTGAACTGCGCCAGATACGCAGCGATGTCCAGCTCGCCGCTTTCAATGTTCTTGTAGACAGTCGCCCCTTCCTGCACCAGCAGGATGCTGACGATGATCACCGGCAGAATCGCGACCACCAGGCACAGGCTCAAGGTGCACAGCGACGTCACGTTGCGTTGCCAGCCGAACTTCTGCTGCAACCTGCGCTGTACCGGCGCAAACAGAATGCCGAGGATGACAGCCCAGAATACCGCGCCGTAGAACGGCAACAGAATCCAGATAAAGGCCACCGTGACCAGCACCAGCAGCACTGTCAGGGATTTGAATTGCAGACTCTTTTCGTTCATATCCGGTCCATGTCAGTCAGGCGTCACGCACGCCCGCCCCACTTAGTCAGCCGCCGGGCGCGCGAGTGCCATGTTTATTCATGGAGCATAGATCCAGATCAATGAACCCTCGCAACAGCTGCCCTACCCTGCGCGGCTTTTGCGACCGACATCCAAATGCAGACTCTCATCGCCCCCGAGCTTCTCGCCCCCGCCGGCACCCTGAAAAACATGCGCTACGCCTTCGCCTACGGCGCCGATGCGGTCTACGCTGGCCAGCCGCGCTACAGCCTGCGGGTGCGCAACAACGAGTTCGATCATGTCAACCTGGCGCTGGGCATCCGTGAGGCGCAGGCGCAGGGCAAGCGCTTCTACGTCGTGGTCAACATCGCCCCGCACAACGCCAAGCTGAAGACGTTTCTCAAAGATCTGGCGCCAGTGATCGAGATGGCCCCGGATGCGCTGATCATGTCCGACCCGGGCCTGATCATGCTGGTGCGCCAGCACTTTGCGCAGATGCCGATTCACCTGTCGGTGCAGGCCAACACCGTGAATTGGGCGAGCGTCGAGTTCTGGCAGCAACAGGGACTGAGCCGGATCATTCTGTCGCGCGAATTGTCGCTGGAGGAGATCGGCGAAATCCGCGAGCAGGTACCGGGCATGGAGCTGGAAGTGTTCGTGCACGGCGCGCTATGCATGGCCTATTCCGGGCGCTGCCTGCTTTCCGGTTACATGAACAAACGCGATGCCAATCAGGGCACCTGCACCAACGCCTGCCGCTGGAAGTACACGGCGCAAGAAGCCACGGAAAACCAGCTCGGCGAGATCGTCCAGACCTTTCAGCCCAAGCCCACGCTAGGCCTCGGCGCACCGACCGATCAGGTCTTTCTGTTGCAGGAAGCCAATCGCCCCGACGAATTGATGCCGGCGTTCGAAGACGAACACGGCACCTACATCATGAACGCCAAGGACCTGCGCGCGGTGCAGCATGTCGAGCGGCTGACGCGCATGGGCGTGCACTCCTTGAAAATCGAAGGCCGGACCAAATCGCATTTCTACTGCGCACGCACCACCCAGGTATATCGCCGGGCGATCGATGATGCCGTGGCCGGGCGCGAGTTCGATCGCAGCCTGATGCTGGATCTGGAATCGCTGGCCCAGCGCGGCTACACCGAAGGTTTTCTGCGCCGACATGTGCACGACGAATATCAGAATTATCAACACGGCAGTTCGGTGTCGGAGCGTCAGCAGTTCGTTGGCGAGCTCACCGGCGAGCGCCGTGATCGCCTGGCCGAAGTGAAAGTGAAGAATCGTTTTGCCGTGGGCGATCATCTGGAACTGATGACGCCCAAGGGCAATTTCCATTTTGATCTGCATGAATTGCAGAGTGTCAGCGGGCAAGCGATCGAAGTGGCGCCGGGGGACGGGCATACGGTGTACGTGCCGATTCCGGATGCGGTGGATTTGCGCTTTGGGTTGTTGATGCGGGATTTGCGTGTTGGTTGACTGGCGATCTTGTCTGGCACTCGCAGCATGGCCGTAATTTGCTGCGAAGCCGATGCCGTCTTCGCGAGCAGGCTCGCTCCCACAGGGAGTTTGTGTCATCCACTGTGGGAGCGAGCCTGCTCGCGAAGAGGCCGGCGAACTCAGCGGATCATCCGGACTTCAGCGCAAATCATCCGACAACGGCGTCGGCTCGTCCGCCGGCGGTACATTGTCGTCATCCGGCGGATCCTTCCAGTCATCCGGCCGGTCGGCATCGCTCAATGGGTCGCGGCCAGGGTCCATGCCCGGCGGGGCGTCGTGATCGCTCAGGGTCGGCTCGTCAGTGCCGGATACGGGGCGGGTCTGGTCGGTGGGCGCCATGCCACCGGGAACAAGCGAGTCATCAGCCATGCTGCACCTCACAATACTGGCCCGGATTATCCGGGGCGTATTGTTTGGAAGCGCGACCTTTGACGGCGTGCGATAGATCAGACCAGCGGCATCAGCCTTGGGCGATAAAGCGATCGCGACTGTTGGTCAGGTGCAGCCACATCGCAGCGCGGGCGGCATCGGCGTCCTGGCGCTTGATCGCATTCAGAATCGCCTCGTGTTCCAGATTGGCCAAGTGCCCGAGCTTGCTCAGATCCGCCGCGCCGCGCTCGGCGGCATTCAGGCGATTGCGCGGGATCATCGCACTGCCCAGGTGCTGCATGATCTCGCTGAAACAAGCGTTGCCAGTGGCCTCGGCGATCAGCAGATGAAAACGCCGATCGGCCTCCACGCAGCTGTCGTTGTTCGCCAGCAGCCGTTGATAGTCATCCAGCGCCTGACGCATCTGCTGGACCTGCTGCTCACTGCGCCGCTGCGCCGCCAGTGCGGCCGCTTGCGTCTCCAGGCCCATGCGCAGCTCAAGAATGCTGCGCACACCGAGCGCCGTGTCGACATTCAGGCGCAGGCCCTGCTCCGCTGCGCGCTCGATGACGAAAGTACCGATGCCATGGCGCGTCTCCACCAGCCCCGAGGCCTGCAACTTGGAAATCGCCTCGCGCACCACCGTGCGGCTGACGCCGTGCTCCTGAACGATGGAGTTCTCCGAAGGCAGCTTGTCACCGGGCGACAGTTGTCCGAGCAGGATGCTCTGGGTGAGCTTTTCCACCAGGTCATGAGCGAGGTTGTGCGTGCGTTTGCGCGCGGGCGCGTCGAGGTCTTCTTGCATGGTCGGTTCCGGTGATCGGGGCTTGCCGATCGTAGCACTGCGGGATGACGGTTGAGATGGATTTTAGCGGTCGATAGGCCATCTACTTGTATGACAACACTCAATTACGTCGAATATTTTCAATAGCCAGCCATCACGCATCACCATTCATATCTCAAAAAGGCGCTCCGCTCGACTGGCGCAACATTCAATAAATACGAGCTTAAATCCTGTTTTCGCATAAAAAACCGAACAATCAGAAGAATTTGATCGCCCTCCCCACTTGTAGGACAAAAAATTACAGTTGTATGATGTCTAGCAACAACGCAGCACCCAGCCCTACCCGCATAAAAATAATCAGTGGGAGAAACATCAGTGAAAACCTCCATCTCCGGGATGCAGGACAGCGTCGACCCGACGCTCGCCTCAGCCATCTCCAAAGTCAAACGCCACGTCCTGCCGCTCTTCGTGATCATGTTCATCGTCAATTACATTGACCGGGTGAACATCGGCTTCGTCCGCACGCATATGGAAACCGATCTGGGCATTGGTGCTGCCGCCTATGGCTTCGGCGCCGGGCTGTTCTTTATCGGTTACGCGCTGTTCGAAGTGCCGTCCAACATGCTTTTGCAGAAAGTCGGCGCACGCATCTGGCTGACCCGCATCATGTTCACCTGGGGCATAGTCGCGGCCTGCATGGCCTTCATCCAGAACGAAACCCACTTCTATATTCTGCGTTTCCTGCTCGGTGTCGCCGAGGCCGGGTTCTTTCCCGGGGTGATTTATTACTTCACCCGTTGGCTGCCCGGCGTCGAGCGCGGCAAGGCGATCGCGATCTTCCTCAGCGGCTCTGCCGTGGCCTCGCTGATCTCCGGCCCGCTGTCCGGTCTGCTCCTGCAGATCAATGGGCTGGGCATGCACGGCTGGCAATGGATGTACTTCATCGAGGGGATGTTCTCGGTGTGCCTGTGCGTGTTTGTCTGGTTCTGGCTGGACGCCAAACCCCACGACGCGAAATGGCTGAGCCGCGCCGAACAGGATGCGTTGGTCAGCGCCATCGACGACGAGCAAAAGGCCCGCGAAGCCGCGACGCCGATCCGGCCGTCGCTGGGCAAACTGCTCAAGGACCGGCAGATCATTCTGTTCTGCCTGATCTACTTCTTCATTCAGTTGACCATTTATGCGGCGACTTTCTGGCTGCCGAGCATCATCAAGAAGATGGGCGAACTCAGCGACGTGCAGGTCGGCCTGTTCAACTCGATTCCATGGTTGCTGTCGATCGTCGGCATGTACGCCTTCGCCTCGCTGTCGGCGAAGTGGAAACATCAACAAGCTTGGGTCGCCACCGCCCTGTTGATCGCCGCAGCGGGGATGTTCATGTCCACCACTGGCGGGCCGATCTTTGCCTTCGTCGCGATCTGCTTTGCGGCGCTGGGCTTCAAATCCGCCTCGTCACTGTTCTGGCCGATCCCCCAGGCTTATCTGGATGCACGCATCGCGGCGGCAGTGATCGCGCTGATCAACTCGGTCGGCAACCTCGGCGGCTTCGTCGCACCGACCACTTTTGGCCTGCTGGAGCAACACACCGGCTCGATTCAGGGCGGCCTCTATGGCCTGGCCGCGACCTCGATCATCGCCGCAATCATCGTCTTCGCCGCGCGCACCACGCCGAAACCCGCTGCTGAAAAGGCTGTGGCCGACGCCGCGCCGAAACACGCCTGACTTCGTCTCGACAAGGAAAACAATAATGACTGTTCATGACACCGCCAAAGCTCCGATCATCACCGACATGCAGGTCATTCCGGTGGCCGGTCACGACGGCATGCTGCTCAACCTGAGCGGCGCCCACGGGCCGTTTTTCACCCGCAACATCGTCATCCTCAAGGACAACGCCGGCCACACCGGCGTCGGCGAAGTGCCCGGTGGCGAGCGCATTCGCCAGACCCTGGAAGACGCGCGCAATCTGGTGGTCGGCAGCCCCATCGGCACCTACCAGAAGATCCTCAACCAGGTGCGCCAGACCTTCGCCGACCGCGATGCCGGCGGCCGCGGCCTGCAAACATTCGACCTGCGCATCACCATTCACGCGGTCACCGGCCTGGAAGCCGCTCTCCTCGACCTGCTCGGCCAACATCTGGACGTGCCGGTGGCGGCGCTGCTCGGTGAAGGTCAGCAACGCGACGAAGTGAAGATGCTCGGTTATCTGTTTTACGTTGGCGATCAGCACGAAACCGATCTCGCCTACCGCAGCGAACCGGACGCCGACAACGACTGGTTCCGCGTGCGCCACGAGAAAGCCATGACCGCCGAAGCGGTCGTGCGTCTGGCCGAGGCGGCGCACGCCAAGTACGGCTTCAAGGATTTCAAACTCAAGGGCGGCGTGCTCAGCGGCGATGCCGAAATCGAAGCGGTCACAGCACTGGCCGAACGCTTCCCCGACGCGCGGATTACCCTCGACCCGAACGGTGCATGGTCATTGAAAGAGGCGATTCGTCTATGCCGCGATCAGCATCACGTACTCGCCTACGCCGAAGACCCGTGCGGTGCGGAAAACGGTTATTCCGGTCGCGAAGTCATGGCTGAATTCCGCCGCGCCACCGGGCTGAAAACCGCGACCAACATGATCGCCACCGACTGGCGCGAAATGGGTCACGCGATTCAGTTGCAGTCAGTGGACATCCCGCTGGCCGACCCGCACTTCTGGACCATGCAGGGTTCGGTACGCGTCGCGCAGATGTGCCACGAATGGGGCCTGACCTGGGGTTCGCATTCCAACAACCACTTCGATATCTCTCTGGCGATGTTTACCCACGTCGCCGCTGCGGCACCGGGCGAGATCACGGCCATCGACACCCATTGGATCTGGCAGGACGGCCAGCGCCTGACCAAGGCACCGCTGCAAATTGTCGACGGCTGCGTGCAAGTGCCGCAGAAACCGGGACTGGGCGTGGAGCTGGATCTGGATCAAGTGGCCAAGGCCCACGAACTGTACAAAGGCATGGGCCTCGGCGCGCGGGATGACAGCGTGGCGATGCAGTTCCTGATTCCGGGGTGGAAATTCGATAACAAACGGCCGTGTCTGGTGCGGTGATCCAGCAGGCGCCGCTGATTTCAATTGTGGGAGCGAGCCTGCTCGCGAAGGCGTCAGGTCAGTCGATAGTGCTGTCGCTGATGCACCGCTTTCGCGAGCAGGCTCGCTCCCACAAGGGGGGGGGTTGTGTCAGGCAGAAACTTGCAGTAACCACGCCTTGAACGCGTTCATCGCCGCCGTTTCCGCTCGCGACTGCAACCGCGTCAGCCAGTAACTGCCGGTGGTGATCTCGATCGCGAACGGCTGGCAAATCGCATCAGCCGCCAGTTGCCGGGCGAACATCAGTGGCGGCGCCAACGCCACGCCGCCGCCCTGCAACGCCGTTTCCATCATCGCCAGTGAAGAATCGAAGACGATGCTTTGCGGTGGCGCAGCCTGGGTCGCCAGGCCCGCCGCCTGAAACCACTGCGGCCATTCATCAGTGCGATAGGAACGCAGCAAGGTCTGCTGCAACAGGTCCGCCGGCGCGTGCAGTTGCCGGGCAATCTCCGGCACGCATAACACCGACAACGGCGCATCGAGCAAGCGTGTCGCCTCAATGCCATGCCAGGCGCCAGCGCCGAACCGAATCGCGTAATCCAGCCCTTCCGCCGCCACATCGACCCGGTTGTTGTGGGTCGACAGGCGTAAATCGATCAGCGGATATTTCGCCCGAAAGTCCGCCAGCCTCGGCAACAGCCAGCCCACGGCAAACGTGCCCACCGCGCCGACCGTCAACATGTCGCGATACTGCCCACCAGCCAGACGCTCGAGCATCTGCGCAATGTGGTCGAATGAGGTGCTGAGCACCGGCAGCAAGGTTTCGCCTTCACTGGTCAGCATCAGACCACGGGGCAGGCGTTTGAACAGGGTCAGGTTGAGCTGCGCTTCCAGGCTTTTGACCTGATGGCTGACCGCTGCCTGCGTTACGCACAGTTCGACGGCGGCGCGGGTGAAGCTCAGATGACGTGCCGAGGCTTCAAACGCGCGCAGAGCGTTGAGCGGCAGTTGCGGTCGAATCATGGGTTGTCCCAAATTTTTCTAAGGCTTCGTGCGAGTTTTCATCGTTTGTCGAAGGTCGGCAAAGTGCCTAAATTAACCGCGCTGATCAGCCGCCCGATGAAAAAATCACCCGCAGTGTAGCGGGATACAACAAACGACACTCATGGAGAGTGATTCACTCATGTGTTCCTTCAAACCGAGCAAGGTCTTTTCCCACAGCGCTTTCGCACTGTTCTTTGGCAGCGTTGCCTGTCATGCCGCAACGCCGACCGATGGGCAATTGCAGGCACTGGTCAGCCAAGCCGTCACCCCGGTGATGCAGCAAAACAACATCCCGGGGCTGACCGTAGCGATCACGCTGAATGGCCAGGCGCATTACTTTAATTACGGAGTCGCTGCCAAAGACACCGGGCAAAAAGTCAGTGAAAACACCCTGTTCGAAGTCGGCTCGGTGAGTAAAACCTTCACCGCCACCCTCGCCGGTTACGCCCAGGCCACCGGCAAACTCGACCTGTCGAGCAAGGCCAGCCAGCTCTGGCCTGAGCTCAAGGGCAGCGCCTTCGACAACATCAGCGTGCTGCAACTGGGCACCTACAGCGCTGGCGGTCTGCCGTTGCAATTTCCTGCCGAGGCGGATTCTTCCGACAAGATGCTCGGCTATTACCAACAGTGGAAACCGCAATTTCCCGCCGGCAGCCATCGCCTGTATTCCAACCCGAGCCTGGGCCTGTTCGGCTACCTGACGGCGAAAAGCCTCGGCCAGCCGTTCGACCAGGCAATGACGCAAACCCTGCTGCCGAAACTCGGCCTTCAGCACACCTTCCTCAGCGTACCGTCAGCGCAGTCGAAGCTTTACGCCCAAGGCTACGACAGCGCCGACCAACCGGTACGCGTCAGCCCCGGCGCCCTCGACGCCGAAGCCTACGGCATCAAAACCAGCGCCGCCGACCTGCTGCGTTACGTCCAGGCACAACTGAAACCGGCCAGCCTTGCGCCTGATCTGCACCGAGCCATCGCCAACACCCACATCGGTTATTACCGCGTCGGCGACATGACCCAAGGCCTGGGCTGGGAACGCTACGCCTACCCGATCACCCTGGAAAAACTGCAAAACGGCAACTCGACCCCCATGGCCATGGAACCTCACAAAGTCGAGTGGCTGACCCCACCGCAAGCTGAGCCGGCCAATGTGCTGTTCAATAAAACAGGTTCTACACGGGGCTTTGGCGCGTATGTGGCGTTTGTGCCGTCGCGGGACATGGGCATTGTGATTCTTGCCAACAAGAATTACCCGAATGCCGAACGGGTGAAGATTGCGCACACAGTTTTCGCGGCGTTGGCGGATTAAGAGCAGAAGATCGCAGCCCGAGCCTTCTGCGGCTCCTACAGGATCAAGTTTTCACTCGGTTAACGTTGGAGGTGTCGCAGGCTGCAACAACTTTCGATCAGAAGATGACTTGTGGGAGCGAGCCTGCTCGCGAATGCGCTCGATCAGTCACCTTTCAGCGCCTGAAAAACCGCTATCGCGAGCAGGCTCGCTCCCACATTTGAACTGTGCACTTCACAAAAAAATGTGGGAGCTGGTCTACCAGCTCCCACAGGGATTTTGCTTCACTCACGCAACGCGCAATCAATCATCCGGCATCTGCGGCGGTTTGCTCGGTTTCGCCGGTTTGCTGCCCTTAGCGCCTTTGGCCGGTTCCGGCTCGGTGGCGGCAGGCGTTTGTGCGGCGGCGGCCGCAGCGGCGGCTTCTTTTTCGGCCATGGGCATGGCGTCGATGGTTTCGAAGATTTTCGCCAGGCTCAATGCCTTGGCTTCATCACCCGAGGCGGAGAGCTTGGTTTCGCCGTCCTTGCCAACCAGGAACACTTTTGGATAAGCCCCCGCGCCGAGCTTCAGCGAACGCAGCAGGGCCATGGTGTCCTGCTGGCCCATGTCCTTGCCGTCGAGCTGGCCGGACATGCTGAGGATGGTGTAGACCTTGATGTTGCGGTCGGTGACGCCCTTTTTGTTGGCCGGGTCTTCCAGTGACTTTTTCAGGCTCAGCCAGACCGGGTCGACGGTGCTTTGCGCAATCACGATCAGCGGGCGGGCGCGGCCCACGTCCCCGGCCAGGGGTGAATCGCTGTCAGCGGCGAACAGGGGGCCGGCGATTGCCAGCAAGAGGGTCAGGGTCAGGGACCTGATGAGCATGCGCATCTCCTTTTGATATCCACGCACTACTGATTGCGCATCGTGGCGATTGTTCCGGCGGCGTCTGGCAAAAAGGCATTGCCCTGTCAGAAGCTTAGGTCAGGGAGAACTTTGCGCAACATGACGTAAGCGATCATCGGCACCTCCCTACGGCCGCTGCACAGGAAGTGTTTTTTCCAGGCTGAATCAGAACGCCAACTTGTAACCAATCAACACCAGCATCGTCGCCAGGCACGGGCGCAGGACTTCGTCGGAGATGCGACCGGTCAGGTGGCTGCCGAGCCAGATGCCTGGCAGCGAGCCCATCAGCAGGAAGCCCAGCACGCCCCAATCCATGTTGCCCATGCTTGCGTGGCCGAGGCCGGCGACGAGGGTCAGGGGTACGGCGTGGGCGATTTCGGTGCCGACCAGGCGCCGGGTTGGCAGTAGCGGGTAGAGGATGAACAAGGCGACGGTGCCGAGTGCGCCGGCGCCGATCGAGGTCAGGGCGACCATGGTGCCAAGGATCAGACCGGTGATCACCGTCATGATATTCAGGCGCGAACCGCTCGGGTTGTAGTTGCCACCCGCGCGTTTGTGGGCGAATTCGAGCAAGCGTTTTTTGAAGAAAATCGCCAGCGCCGTGGCGAAGAGGACGAAACCGAGCGCCTGTTTGATAATGGCGTTCATCGCGTCCGGAGCGGTGTGCAGGGTGCTGAGGAACCACAGGGTCATGGCCACGGCTGGCACGCTGCCGAGGGTCAGCCAGCCGGTGATCGCCCAGTCGATGTTCTTGTTTTTTTTGTGAACGAGGACGCCGCTGGATTTGGTGATCGCGGCGTACAGCAGGTCCGTACCCACCGCCGTCGCCGGGTTGATGCCGAACCACAGCAGGATCGGCGTCATCAACGAACCACCGCCGACACCGGTCATGCCGACGATAAACCCCACCACCAGCCCGGCAATCACCAGGCCGAAATTTGCCAATTCCATTCAAACGTCCAGAAAACGACAGGAAAATCTGGCCCGCAGCATAGCGATTTTTCTTATAACCACATATATCGATGCGGTCTATCGTTATGCCATATCGAATTTACCGCAGATCCCTGTGGGAGCGAGCCTGCTCGCGAAGGGGGTGTCAGCCGACCGATGAGTTGAATGATGCAACGCTTTCGCGAGCAGGCTCGCTCCCACAGTGGCCCCTGGCGCTACAGAAAACTTGCCGGGTTCACTGCACCGGCAGGAAATTCAAGAACAAGAGGCTTTGCGCGTAATTCAGTCCGATCCTGCGATAGCGCTCATCGAGCATCTGCGTGAGCAGGTCGAGGCGCGCGACGATTTTGCTGAATTCGGTGGCGAAGCTGAGGTTGCTGCCCTCCTCCGAGATTTCGTTGGAGAACAGCAACGGCTGGCCTTCCTTGTTTTGTCGTTGCGACAGAATCCACATGGCTTTTTCGATGTTGCGCGCGGCGTTGTGCACGAACGTCGGGTTGATCGCGTCGGTCATGTAGAACTCGGTGCGATTGCCGTGGGCGGTAACCAGCATGCTGCCGATCGCATAGATGAAGGCGCCGACGCGGTCGCCGAGGAATTCCGGACTCATCGCATAGCTCAGCGCCGCCAGATCCTTGCGCCCGCCCAGCACGGGCAACGGCTGCTGTTGCTCGACGGCGAGGCGCACTTGTTTCACGGCGGCGTTGACGGTGAGGAAACCGGATTTGCGCAGTTCTTCCGGGTTGCGCAGGTAGAGCTTGCCCATCAGCCGGTAAAGGCTGTCGAGGTTGTCGCGCATCGCCAGGGTGGCCATGCGGTCGACGCTGGTCTGCAGAAATTCCTGCGGCTGCCCTTCTCGTATCTGATTGAAAAATCCATTGCCGTTCTGATGGCTGCAGCCGCTGAGCAACAGCGACAACAGGCAGGCCAGCAGCAGGCACGGGCGGCGGTGAGCGACGGTGATCAGGGCAAAAACACTCGGCATGAAGTCTCGGACAGGCACATTCCTGTGCGGCGGGAGTCACCGCATCCTGGCCATGCATAGAGCCGCCGATTACGAAAAAGTGCAGTGCCCGGGCGGTGAGCCGACCTTCGGTGCTTTTCGCCATATCAATTAGTCGGACTTTATATTTGCCAACAGCGGTAAATCCGCTATAAATCTTCTTTCTCGACTCAAATAGCATGACTAGTGACATGTAGGAGCTGCCGAAGGCTGCGATCTTTTGATCTTGCTTCTAAAAATCAAGATCAAGATGAAGATCAAAAGATCGCAGCCTTCGGCAGCTCCTACGGTCAATACGAAAACAACAACAAAAAGGAAGGTCAACCATGCTTCAATCCCGTCACCTGCTCTCCGGCCTCGGACTGTCCCTGATGATCGCTACCCTTTCCGCCAACGCGGCGGGCCTGACCGCCGAACACAAAGCCTTCGGCAAAACCAATGACGGCACGCCTGTCGAACAGTACATCCTGCGCAACAGCCACGGCATGCAGGCCACCGTGATCACCTACGGCGCGACCCTGCAAGCGCTGAAAGTCGCTGACAAACACGGCAAGTTCGACGACATCGTGTTGGGCTTTGACGATGTGCAGGGCTATCAGAAAGGCACCGCGTACTTCGGCGCGACCATCGGCCGCTTCGGCAATCGCCTGGCCGAAGGTGCTTTCGAACTCGACGGCAAGCGTTATCAAGTGCCGCAGAACGACAAATCCAACGCCCTGCACGGCGGCCCTGAAGGTTTCGACAAGAAAGTCTGGAAGGCCAAGGAAACCAAGGACAAGGATTCGGTGGGCGTAACCCTGACCTACCTGTCGGCAGACGGCGAGATGGGCTTCCCGGGCAATCTGACCACCGAAGTCACCTATCGCCTGACCGACAACAACGAGCTGCGCATCGACTACAAGGCCAGCACCGACAAGCCGACCGTGCTCAACCTGACCAACCATAGCTACTTCAACCTGGCCGGCGCCGGTAATGGCGATATTCTCAAGCAAGTCGCCATGATCAACTCCAGCCATTACACGCCAGTCACCGCCAAACTGATCCCGACCGGGGAGCTGGCGGCTGTCGCCGGCACGCCGATGGACTTCAGCAAACCGACGGCAATCGGCACGCACATCAAGGCTGATCATCCGCAGCTGAAATTCGCCGAGCCGAAACAGGGCGGCTTCGATTTCAACTGGGCGCTGGACACCAAGGGCGATGTCAGCAAGCTCGCCACCGAAGTCAGCGATCCGCAATCCGGACGGGTCCTGCAACTGTTCACCAGCGAGCCGGGCGTGCAGTTCTACACCAGCAACTTCCTCGACGGCACGGTCAAGGGCAAGGGCGGCAAGGTCTATCCACACTGGGGCGCATTCACCCTCGAGACCCAGCACTATCCGGATTCGCCGAACCAGCCAGACTTCCCGAGCACGCGGCTTGATCCGGGGCAGACTTACGCCCACAGCGTGATCCTGAAGTTCTCCACCAAGTAACCTGCCATGCTCCCCCTGTGGCGAGGGGATTCATCCCCGTTGGGATGCGAAGCAGCCCTGATCCTGCAACACGCGCTGTATCAGACAGCGTTCTATTGCAGGTTTTTGGGGCTGCTTCGCAGCCCAGCGGGGATAAATCCCCTCGCCACAAAATCCCCTCGCCACAATTGATCTGGTTTCATCCTTGACTTCCTTCCGGGAACCCTTGCTCTATCCTGCTGCCCACTAAAGATATCGACTCTTTAAGGCAGGAGGTTTGAATGCGTACTCTTGAATTGGCCGGCGTACAGGTTCCCGTGATTGGCCAGGGCACCTGGCGCATGGGCGAAGATCGTTCGGCGCACAGCCGTGAAGTGGCGGCGCTGCGCACGGGCATCGAGCTCGGCGTGACCCTGATCGACACCGCCGAGATGTACGCCGAGGGCGGTGCCGAAACGGTAGTCGGCGAAGCCATCGCCGGTCTGCGCGATCAAGTCTTTCTGGTCAGCAAGGTCTACCCGCACAACGCCAGCCGCCAGGGCATCCCGCAAGCCTGCGAGCGCAGTTTGCGTCGGCTCGGCACCGACTACATCGATCTGTATCTGCTGCACTGGCGCGGTCAGTATCCGCTGGAGGAAACCGTCGAAGCCTTCGAACGCCTGCGCGAGGACGGCAAGATCGGCCGTTGGGGCGTGTCGAATTTCGATGTCGATGACCTCGAAGAACTGTCCAGCTCGGCCTGCGCCACCAATCAGGTGCTGTACAACCTCGAAGAGCGCGGTATCGAATTCGATTTGCTGCCGTGGTGCCAGCATCAGCGCCTGCCGCTGATGGCGTACTGTCCGATCGGTCAGGGCGGCGCGATGCTCGCCGAGCCGGTTCTGCAAGACATTGCCAGCCGTTACAACGCCACCCCGGCGCAGGTTTCGCTGGCGTGGCTCCTGCGTCAGGACGGCGTGATTGCGATTCCCAAGGCTGTGCGCCCGGAGCATGTGCAACTCAATGCCGAGGCGGCCCAGTTGCAACTGGACGCCGGGGATCTGGCGGCGCTGGACAAGGTGTTTCCGGCGCCACAACGCAAGCAGCGGCTGGCCATGGTCTGAGCTGCCGACTGTGAGGGCTTCGCCATGAGAAGCACAGATCTGCACGACCCGTACAACCTGCAACGTTTTGTCCAGGCTCAGG
Source organism: Pseudomonas sp. LW8 (assembly GCF_041956865.1). Classification (NCBI taxonomy): domain Bacteria; kingdom Pseudomonadati; phylum Pseudomonadota; class Gammaproteobacteria; order Pseudomonadales; family Pseudomonadaceae; genus Pseudomonas; species Pseudomonas sp. LW8. Next base: position 3,673,631 of record NZ_CP168138.1, read on the forward strand.
ACCCGGTGTTCGAACGGGTCCAGCGTGAACTCGAGACGGGCCGCAAGCGCAGCCACTGGATGTGGTTCGTCTTCCCGCAGTTCGCCGGGTTGGGCGGCAGCGAGATGGCCCGGCGCTTTGCCATTGGTTCAGCCGAGGAAGCCCAGGCCTATCTGGCCCACGAGCTGCTCGGGGCGCGGCTGCGCACTTGCACGCAACTGGTGCTGAATGTGCCGCAGCGCTCGATTGCAGACATTTTCGGCCATCCCGATGACCTGAAATTTCATTCTTCGATGACTTTGTTCGCCCAGTTCAGCGCCGAGGACAGCCTGTTCCATCAGGCACTGGAGCGCTACTTCCACGGCATTCTCGATGAATGGACGCTGCAATTGCTCGACTCAAAACAGGCCCAGTTGCCCACCGATCAGGGTTGAGAAGTCGTCGTCGACAAACGGCAGAATCGCATCCGCCACTGGTTGCAGCTGCCGAGTGATGTAGTGGTCGTAGTCGATGGCGGCGCGGCGCACCTCCAGCGGCTCCGGGCCGGCCAGGGTGATGACGTAGCTGATCCAGCCGCCGTTCTGATATTGCCGTGGCCGCCCGTGCTCGGCATTGTATTCGTCGGCCAGCCGCGCCGCGCGGACGTGCGGCGGCACATTGCGTTCGTAGTCGTCGAGGGTGCGGCGCAGGCGCTTGCGGTAGATCAGCCGATCGTCGAACTCGCCGGCGAGGGTCTTGCGCACGTAGTCGCGCACGTAATCCTGATACGGCTTGCGCTGGAAAATCCGCTCATAGAGTTCCTGCTGAAATTGCCGCGCCAGCAGCGACCAGTCGGTGCGCACGGTTTCCAGGCCCTTGTAGACCATTTCCTCGCTGCCATCGGCGCGGGTGACCAGGCCGGCGTAGCGCTTCTTGCTGCCCTCCTCGGCGCCGCGAATGGTCGGCATCAGGAAGCGCTTGTAGTGAATCTCGAACTGCAATTCCAGCGCGCTTTCCAGCCCGTATTCCTCGCGCACATGGGCGCGCCACCAATCGTTGACGTGCTTGACCAGCGCATGGCCGATCTGCGCTGCTTCTTCCTGGCCGTGCAGACTGCGCAGCCAGACGAAGGTTGAATCGGTGTCGCCGTAAATCACCGCGTGGCCTTGCTCTTCGATCAACTGGCGGGTGCGCAGCATGATTTCGTGGCCGCGCAAAGTGATCGACGAGGCCAGCCGGGTATCGAAAAAACGGCAACCACTGGAGCCGAGCACGCCGTAGAAGGCGTTCATGATGATCTTCAGCGCTTGGGACAGCGGCGCGTTGTGTTCGCGCTTGGCGGTTTCGCGCCCTTCGGCCACTCGCGCCACGATGGACGGCAGACAATGCCGGCTGCGCGAGAAGCGTGCGCCACGAAAACCCGCTACCGAGTCAGCGTCGTCCGGGTGTTGCAGGCCCTCGATCAAGCCCACCGGGTCGATCAGAAAGGTGCGAATGATCGACGGGTAGAGGCTTTTGTAATCGAGGACCAACACCGACTCGTACAGACCCGGCCGTGAATCCATAACGAAACCGCCGGGGCTGGCCTGCGGTGGATTGGTGCCCAGATTGGGTGCAACGAAGCCCTGGCGGTGCATCAACGGCATGTACAAATGGGTGAACGCGGCGACCGAACCGCCGCTGCGGTCGGCCGGCAAACCGGTAACGCTGGCGCGCTCAAGCAGGAACGTCAGCAGTTCGGTCTTGGCGAAGATCCGCGTGACCAGTTCGCAGTCCTTGAGGTTGTATTTGGCCAGAGCAGGCTTGTCCTCGGCGAACATGCGGTTGATCTCGTCCATGCGCTGGTATGGGTTGTTGATCGCCTTGCCTTCGCCGAGCAGGGTCTGCGCGACGTTTTCCAGGCTGAACGAAGGAAAACTCCAGGTCGCCGAACGCAACGACTCGATGCCATCGATGATCAGCCGCCCCGCTGCCGAGGCGAAGTAGTGATTGCGGCTGCCGTGCTCGCGCCACTGCATTTCTTCGCCGCCACGACCGATCTTCAGCGGCACGCCAAGACGCCGCGCGTGTTCATGGAGGATGCGCAAATCGAACTGCACGACGTTCCAGCCAATGATCGCGTCGGGGTCGTGGCGGGCGAACCAGTCGTTGAGCTTCTTGAGAATGAGCGTGCGCGAATCGCAGTATTCGAGGTCGAAATCGACAATGCTGGCATCGCCATTCGGCGCGCCGAGCATGTACACCTGGCGCTCGCCACAGCCTTCCAGCGCGATGGAATACAGCTCGCCGTTTTCGGTGGTCTCGATGTCGAGTGAGACCAAGCGCAGTTTCGGCCGGTAAATGGGGTCGGGTTTCAGTTGGGCGTTGATCAGCACGCCGTCAGCATCAGGCGTGCCGCCGAACAGCACCGGCGCGGTGATGAAGCGCTCCATCAGATAGCGTTCCGGGGGGCGCACGTCGGCTTCAAAGACGTCGACGCCGGCGCGGTTGAGCGCGGTTTCGAGGCGCATCAACTGGCCGTGCTGCTGGCAATACAGACCGAGCACCGGACGATGCTGAAAATCCAGCAGCGCCAACGGTCGCAGTTCCACATTCTTTTCATCGTGCAGCAGACGCTCGGCCGCTTCCCGCTGGGCGGCGGGAATAAACGCCACCGATGGCTGATGCGCCAGACGCACACGGCGCGGCCCGGCGTCGGTCGCCAGCCAGAACTCGACTTCGGTGCCGGCCGGCGTATCGCGCCAATGCCGGGTCAGGACGAAGCCTTGCTGTAAATCCACCACTGCGACCTCAACGTTTCAATCAGAACGCCATTCTACGCAGCATTTGTGGCGAGGGGATTTATCCCCGCTGGCCGCGAAGCGGCCCCGCTTTTAATGAAAGGGCCTGCTGCGCAGGCCAGCGGGGATAAATCCCCTCGCCACAGATAAATCCCATCACCACAGATAAATCCTCTGCCACAGATAATCCCCCCTTGTTACAGATAAATCCCCTCGCCACAGATGCTTCATTTACCGATACAAAGAAGTTTTTTCCGGCAAATGGCGTTTTTTGCACGCTAACTGCCGCTTTGCCACCTTGCTCTGCGCGGCTGCGTCTACGATGCTTGATGAACAACGACAACACCTGAGTAACCGCCATGAAGACCGTCGCCCAACTGCTGAAGCTCAAAGATCAGAAAAATCAGGAAGTGCACCAGATCAAACCCGATCACATGGTGCTCGAAGCGCTGATGAAGATGGCCGAGAAAAACGTCGGCGCCTTGCTGGTGGTCGAAGACGACAAAGTGGTCGGCATCATCAGCGAGCGTGACTATGCACGCAAACTGGTGCTGCACGGGCGCTCTTCGGTCGGTACGCCAGTGCGCGACATCATGGTCAAGGACGTGATTACCGTGGATACCCGACAAACCGTCGACACCTGCCTTGGCATCATGTCGGACAAACGCCTGCGCCACCTGCCGGTGGTCGAGGACGGGCAACTGATCGGTTTGCTGTCGATCGGCGACCTGGTGAAAGAGGCAATTGCCGAACAGGCCGAGCTGATCAAACAGCTGGAGCAGTACATTCGCGGCGACTGAGCCCACCGCCGTGATCCCCTTGTGGGAGCGAGCCTGCTCGCAAATGCGCCAGGTCAGTGATGATCGTTCCCACGCTCTGCGTGGGAATGCAGCCCGGGACGCTCCGCGTCCCTCTAACGCCGAACGCGGAGCGTCCGTTGAGGCATTCCCACGCAGAGCGTGGGAACGATCTCGCCCGTCAGGCCGGCCAGTGCCGCTCAAACACCGGTGCCAGCACCGGGTGCCGGTCGATCCTTTGCAGCCACGCATAAAAGCCCGGGCGGGTCTGGCGCAGGTGTTCGCGGCTGCCGGCCCAGCGGCTCACCACGGCCGCCAGCACATCCAGTGCGCCGGGCGTTTCATCATCCAGATACAGCTCCCCGGAAAACTGATCGGCAAACACCTCCCAACTGAAGTGCAGGCGCTGGCGGGTGCCGGCGATCAGGTTTTGCCGTGCGCTCTCATCAGGCGTGATCAACCAGCGCTCGGGGTAATCGATGATGCCGACCGCTGCGTAGCAATTGCTGACGATGTAGGCGAGACCGCGAATCGCCTGATCACGATCGGCAGCCTTGCTCGGCAGCAGGCCGGATTTGGGAAACGTCAGGCCCAGGTGAATCAGGATCGCCGCGCTTTCAGTCATGGCGCTGCCGTCCGGCAGTTGCAGGGTCGGTATCTGTTTCAGCGGATTGAGTTTGCCCAGCGCCTCGTCGGCCTCGGCGCTGGCTTCGGTATCAATGAAGCGATAGGCGATCTGGCACAACTCCAGTGCCGCCTCGATGGCAGCCGCGCCGGAATTCTTGTGCCCGTAGAGCTGGTACATGTCCGTTCCCCCGATAAGGCCTTTGCACAGGGTAGATGGCTGGCTGGCCTGACGTAGAAAATTCTGCAAATGTGTCGTGATTGGCACGTTTTTCCCATGCACTGCCGACTTGCGAAATCGACCTTCGCCAATCAGCGCTGGCGGTGCCCATCCCGCACCAAGAGCATTCATCGAACGCTATCCGCGTTCTTGTAAGGTGCGACAGCGAACCAAAAGTTCGCCTGTCCGAGCTGGCAATAAGGAGTTCCTCCGTGAATCTTCAAATGCTCCGCCGTACGACATACCCGACTCACTCGCAAATCCAGCCCAAAGTTCAGCCGAACCTATTCAGCCTGGCGCGTTTCTCCTTTATTACCTGAAACCCAATGCACACTTTGCGTGCCTGGCGATCGAGCGATCGCCGGGCGCAGAGTGTTATTTATTTTTTAAATACGGCAATTAATAAAAGGCACAACAACAAGATTGTCGAACAATGATTTGCCGCCATTGAAGTTGCACCAAAACCGCACGCCCGAATGTGATGCAGTTAGCCAATACTCCAGAATCAAAATAAGGAACATGCCCTGTGAACCGCTGAATGACTGACCTGCACCAAATCGATTCGCTACGCACCGATAGGTGCTAAGCCTGATCACCGAGCAGCCGCTCTATCCCGTCGATTGGCGTGATACAGCGTTCCCTCTGACTCGCTCTGGAAAAAGCCCTTCTGCGAGGACTTGAGAACCGCTTCGCGCTGAATAAACCGTATGCGAATTTGAAACTTATATAAATGCGACATCAGTAACACCGAAGATATGCGCTCAACCGGTTTCAGCAACATCTGGCACACCTGTTGCAAACTGTAACAAACCTGAGACAGCTCACGCCTCCACACAACAACAAGCCACGGAATGGGTAATGAACAATCGATATAGATACTAATAAGCCAATAAGTTTGTTCGAGGCCGTTTAAACAGATAGTCCAACTATCGGCTCGCGTACACCTTGAAGAAAGTTGCACCCACTCACTCGAACATCAGCCATATGTTCGGACGGCACCTTATTGCCCTTCATCTGACCCGAGGGAGCTTTAATGAACGATGCGGTAAAGCACAAAACCCTGCCCGGGCCGTTGCGGCAAGCGCCGGTCCCGCCGGCAACGGGCAGGCCGGCGTTTACAGCCAACACGTCACGACCCGGCGGGTTGAACAAACCACAGATGCTCTTGCTGATCGCCGTGTCGGCGCTGATACACGGCGGCGCGTGGTGGTTCTTCCATCAGGCGCGGCCGGAGCCACTGCCGACGCCGCCGGAAATTCCGGAAATGACCGTCGAGCTGACCAGCCCGACGCCTCCGGCCCCACCGACACCGGAACCACCACCGCCGCCCCCGCCTCCACCGCCGCCGGAACCCGAGCAGCCGGTGGAAGACGAGGACGCGGTCAAGCCGCCGCCCAAACCGGTGGAGAAGCCCAAGCCAATCGAAAAACCAAAACCGGTCGAGAAACTCAAACCGGTGAAGAAAGTCGAGCCACCGAAAGCGCCGCCGGCCCCGGCGCAACCTGCCGCACCTGCGGCGCCGACGACACCGAGCGCACCACCGGCACCCCCTGCTGCGCCCGCTCCGGTCAAGGAGTCGGCAGCGATTTCCGGCCTGGCCAGCCTTGGCAACCCGCCGCCGGAATACCCGTCGCTGGCGCTGCGCCGCAATTGGGAAGGCAGCGTGGTGCTGCGCATTCAGGTGCTGGCCAACGGCCGTGCCGGTGCGGTGACGGTGACCAAGTCCAGCGGCAAGCCGCAACTGGATGAGGCGGCCGTCGCGGCGGTGAAGAACTGGAAGTTCATTCCGGCCAAGCGCGGTGACACGCCGATCGACGGCTTCGCCACCCAGACCATCGATTTCAAATTGCCGCAATGACGGCACAACCGACTCATTACTGATTAACGCAAGCGAGGTGTAGCCATGAACGATTCACTGTCTTCGATGATTGTCCCCGGTGTGCTCTGGGGTCTGGTGCTGTTTTCCGTGGTCAGTTGGGCGATCCTGCTGGTCAAGTCGGCCCAGTACCTGCGCCAGAAAGCGCAGAACAAACAGTTCGCCAAAGCCTTCTGGAGCGCGCCGGACCTGCTCACCGCCGCCGAACACGCCAGCCAGTATCCGGGCTCGCTGGCGCGCATCGCCAGCAGCGGTTTCGAAGCCCTGCTGGTGGAAGATTCGCCGCGCACCACGCAGCAACTGGCGCACACCATCAACCGTTCCGACCGCCTGGAACGCAACCTGCGCCAGCAGATCCAGAAGGAACGTCGCTCGCTGGAAAACGGCCAGGCGATCCTCGCCAGTATCGGCAGCACCGCGCCGTTCATTGGTTTGTTCGGCACCGTGTGGGGAATCATGGAAGCCCTGCAAAGCATCGGCGAAACCGGCTCGGCCAGCCTTGAGGCGGTCGCCGGGCCTATCGGCCACGCGCTGATCGCCACTGGCGTGGGCATCGCCGTCGCGGTGCCGGCGGTGCTGATCTACAACTTCTTCCTGCGTCGGCTGAAACTGGCCTCAGCGGACATGGACGACTTCGCCCACGACTTCGACGCCCTCGCCTCGCGCAGTGCCTTTTCCATCAGCCGCCAGGCCATTGCCAGCAAAAGCACCACCGCCGTGCGGGAGGCCAGCTGATGTCGTTTTCCACTCAAGACAGCGATGAAGTGCTCAGCGAAATGAACGTCACGCCGCTGGTCGACGTGATGCTCGTGCTGCTAGTGGTGTTCATTGTCACCGCGCCGCTGATGACCAACGCGATCAAGGTCAACCTGCCGAAAACCGACGCCGTCGCCCCTGCCGAAAAGAAAGACCCGGTGGTGGTCAGCGTCGATCAGGATGGCAAGTTCTATCTGGCCAAGACCGAATTGGCCCCGGAATCCCTTGAGGCCAGCCTCAGGGAGGTCAAGGCCAAAGACGCCGACGTGCGCGTGCAGTTGCAGGCCGACGCCGCCGTCAATTACGGCCAGGTGGCCAAGGCCATGGCATCGATCGAACGCTCCGGCATCAGCAAGATTTCGGTGATGACCACCCACTGAGTGCGGTGCCGGATGGGTGTTGAAAAACCCGCCCGGCGCCGCTGAAAAAAAGAAATCCCGTCGCACCCGGCCGACCGAAAAAACGCCCCGCGTCTTCGGAGGGGATCGGCTTGCTTGAAGAAAGTGGTTTTCCGCGCGCGGTATCACCGGAAGCGGAGCAATGAGCGGCTCACAAGGCCAATTCGATAACGTCTGAAAATCGGAAACAACCATGCTGATGAACACTCCACGCTTCACGCTCAAACCTTTGGTGGCAACGATGTCTCGCCACCGTTTCGTTCCGCTGTATCTGGTGGCCATGGGGATGGGCGCCGGGACCGTGCAAGCGGCCGAGGACGACAACAGTGCCACGCCGGCAGCCGCTGTCGTGGCGGCGCCGACCACGCAACTGCAACGGGTCGAAGTGACCGGTTCGGCGATTCGCCGGGTCGATGCGGAAACGGCGGTGCCGATCACCATCCTCAAGGCTGACGAGCTGCGCAAACAGGGCGTGACCACCACCGCCGAACTGGTGCAGCGCATCACCGGCAGCCAGTCGATCAACAACAGCGCCGGCTCCGTCGGCGCGGCAACGGGCGGTGCGTCATTTGCCGACATGCGCGGCATCGGCGCGAACAAGACGCTGGTACTGCTCAATGGTCGACGCCTGGCCAACAATGCCCTGTCGGGGACCAACTCGGCCGGCGGCGCGGTGGACCTGAACATGATCCCGTTTGCGGCCATCGAGCGCGTGGAAGTGCTGCGCGACGGCGCCTCGGCCCTGTACGGCACCGACGCCATCGGCGGTGTGATCAACTTCATCACCAAGAAATCCCTTACCGATGGCGCCCTGACCCTGGGCGGCGAAACGCCGACCCACAGCGGTGGCGGCGCGACCAAGGACATGAGCGCCAGTTGGGGCTACGGCGATCTGGAAGAAGACCGCTTCAACGTCCTCGGCGTGTTCAACTACAACAAGCAGCAGAACCTCGACGCCAACGACCGCTCCTTCGCCACCGACTACGCGCCCGGTCGCGGTCTCGATCAGACCTCCGGCACCGCGTTCCCCGGCAACTACAGCCAGAACGGCAACGCCACCAACCCGTTGGCCAACAGCAATTGCAACGGCCCCAACCTGATCGCCCGCGACGGCTTGTGCCGCTTCAGCACCCGTGAATACATCGATCTGGTGCCACAGACCGAGAAGACCTCGTTCTTCGGCAAGACCACTGCCAAGCTCGGCGATGATCACAACGCCAACCTTGAATATTTCTGGTCGCGCAACAACAACGCCGTCGCCGTCGGCCCGGCGCCACTGACTGGTCTGAGCCTGGATTCCTCGTCGCCCTACTACCCCGGCAATGGCATCACCCCGGCGCCCACCGATTTCGCCCTCGACCCGACGCAGCCGGTCGATGTGAACTGGCGCGAGACTGCCGCCGGCCCGCGTGAATCGAAAGACCAGAACACCAGCCAGCGCTTTCTGCTGAGCTTCGATGGTCTGGTTGGCGGCTGGGATTACAACGTCGGCGCCTCGTACAACCAGAACAAAATCGTCTCCAGCGTCACCAGTGGCTATGTCAGCGATCAGGCGATGATTGACGGCCTGGCCAGCGGTTTGCTCAACCCGTTCGGCCCGCAGACCGCTGCCGGCCAGCAGTACATCGATGCCGCCGCCTACCACGGCGCCTACTCCACAGCCGTGGGTCGCGTCGCCGGGTTCGATGGTCGCGTCAGCCGTGAAATCGGTGACTGGTTCGGCGCAGGTCCGTCCGGCCTGGCTCTGGGCGGCGAGTACCGCAAGGAGAAATTCCATCAGGACTTCGAGTCGTTCGCCGGCGACATCCAGAGCCTCGGCATCGACCCGGCCGGCAGCGTCGAGGGCGACCGCAGCGTCAAGGCCGCCTATGCCGAACTCAACGTGCCGGTGCTCGACAGCCTCGAACTGTCCGCCGCTGTGCGCCACGACAAATACAGCGACTTCGGCAGCACCACCAACCCGAAATATTCGTTCCGTTATCAGCCGATCAAAGAGCTGGTGGTGCGTGGTGCCTACAGCGAAGGTTTCCGCGCGCCATCGCTGTACGAGCTGTATTCGCCGCGCAGCATCACGTTCACTCAGGGTTACTACAACGATCCGCTGCTGTGTACCGGCGGCGTGGTGCAACCGGGCGGCAACGGCGGCCGCGATTGCGGTCAGCAGTTCCTCAACCAGATCGGTGGCAACGAAGATCTGGCCCCGGAGAAGGCGCGCAACGTGACGTTGGGCTTCGTCTACCAGCCGATCAGCAATCTGTCGGTGGGTCTGGATTTCTGGTGGATTCACATCTCCAACCAGATCCAGCCGTTCCCGGAATCCACCGTGTTCGATCAGGCTGGCTCCTACCCGGACCGCTTCGTGCGCAACGCCGACGGCACGCTCAACTACATCGTCACCGGCAACGCCAACCTCGGCATCGTCGAAACCAATGGTGTCGATGTGTCGCTCGACTATCGCTTCCCGAACACGCCGTACGGTCAGTTCGGCCTCGGCCTGCAAGGCACCTATGTCGACGAGTACGACTTCCAGAGCACCATCAAAGGCCCGTTCACCGACAAGGTCGGCGACTTTCAGGGTGACGGCGTGATCGCGCGCTGGAAGCACAACCTCACCGGCAGCTGGAGCCTGGGGGCGGCGCGGGCAGCGCTGACCAACCGCTTCACCACCGGTTACAACGATTACGACCGCGAGACGCACGCGCGGGTGGCGTCGTATTCGGTGTGGGATCTGTCGGCCGGTTACACCTTCAACAAAGTGCTCGACGTTGATGCCGGGATGAAGAATGTGTTCGACCGCAACCCGCCGTTCTCCAACCAGGCCTACAACTTCCAGAGCGGCTATGACCCGCGCTACACCGACCCGCTGGGCCGGACATTGTTTGCGCGCATGACTTACCACTTCTAACCGGAAACAGAACACATTTCCCCCTGTGGGAGCGAGCCTTTGTGGTGAGGGGATTTATCCCCGATGGGGTGCGAAGCGCCCCCAAGACCTGCCGACGCGGAGAATCAGAAGTACCGCATGCATTGATCTTGCGACTGCTGCGCAGCCGATCGGGGATAAATCCCCTCGCCACAAGGGCTCGCTCCCACCGGGGGTCCGGGTTCCTTCAGGGATTTCAAGGGTGACTTCATGAGTTTTTTGCGCAACATGGCTGGCCTGCTGCTCGGCAGTGCGCTGCTGTGCTTCGGGGCGTCGGCGTTGGCCGCCGGCAGTCACGCGCTGACGGTGTACGGCGAGGCGCCGAAGTATCCGGCCGGCTTCAAGCATTTCGATTTTGTTAACCCCGAAGCTCCCAAGGGCGGTTCGCTCAGCCGTGCGTCGATGGAGATCGGTCAGTACAACTACATCACGCCGTATGCCGATCAGGGCATTTCGGTGGTGCAGGTCAACGATTGGGTCTACGCGCCGCTGGCGTTCCGATCGCTGGACGAGCCCTACACGGTTTACGCTCTGGTCGCGCAGCAGATCGAGCGCGATCCCGAAGGTTTGTGGGTGCGCTTCACCCTCAACCCCAAGGCACGCTTTGCCGACGGCACGCCGATCACCGCCGAAGACGTGCGCTACACCTTCAACCTGCTGATGACCAAGGGCAGCCTGAGTTACCGCCAGCAATACGCCGACGTGCAGGACGTGCTGGTCGAAGGTCCACGGCAGGTCCGTTTCACCTTCAAGAACAACCTCAATCGCACCCTCGCGCTGGATCTGGCGACGATGCGCGTGCTGCCCGAGCACTGGTGGAAAACCCGCGACTTCGCCAACGGCGGCGGCTTCGAGCCACCGCTGGGCAGCGGCCCGTACCGGGTGAGCAAGGTCGACGCCGGGCGCAGCATCAGTTTCCAGCGTGACCCGGACTGGTGGGGCAAGGACCTGCCGGTCAGTCGCGGCATGTACAACTTCGACAGCCTGACGGTGAATTTCTACGGCGACACCGACGTCGCCCGCCAGCTGTTGCAGGCCGGCGCGTTCGACTACAACCGCGAGTTCTCCTCGTCCGGTTATGTGGTCGGCTATGACAGCCCGGCATTGCGCGACGGTCGTTTGCAACAGTCGATCCTCGCCCCGGACAAACCCACCGCCGCTCAGGGCTTCGTGTTCAACCTGCAGAACCCGTTCTTCAAGGATCGCCGCGTGCGTCAGGCGATCAGCCTGCTCTGGGATTTCGAGTGGACCAACAAACAGATGATGCGCGGCTTCTACGTGCGTCAGAACAGCTTCTGGCCCAAGAGTGAAATGGCCGCCAGCGCCCTGCCCGATGCCGAGGAATTGAAGATCCTCGAACCGCTGCGCGGCAAGGTCCCTGACGAGGTGTTCACCACGGTCTATGAAGCGCCGAAAACCGATGGCAGCGGCTACATCCGCGACAAGCAACTGCAAGCGCTGAAGCTGCTCGCCGAAGCCGGTTGGACGGCGAAAAACAATCGTCTGGTCAACGCCGCCGGCGAGCCGCTGGAATTCACCTTTCTCGATGGCCAGGGCGGCTTCGATCGCATGCTGCTGCCGTTCAAACGCACCCTCGCTCAGATCGGCATCACGCTCAATCTGCGCCGCATCGATTCGGCGCAATACATCAACCGTCTCAACGCCCGCGATTACGACATGATCGTCTGCGCGTTCCCGCGCAGTGGCGATCCGATCGTCTCCCCGGGCCGCGAGTTGTACAGCCTGTACGGCTCGCAAAGTGCCACGCAAGTCGGCAGCTCGAACGCGATGGTGCTGGCCGATCCGGCAATCGATCAACTGATTGACGGGCTGGTCCAGGCCAACAGCCGCGAAGCCATGGTGCATTACGCCCGCGCCCTCGACCGGGTGCTGCAATGGGGTTACTACATGATTCCCAACTACTACTCCAAAGGCACGCCGACGGTGTATCAGAACCGCTTCGGCATGCCCGCCGTGCAACCTTCGTATGACGAAGGTCTCAACACCTGGTGGGAAGTCTCGGCCAGGCCGCTGACGACTCAGCAGATGAGCGCTCAGCTTGCGGGAGGCCAGTGACATGCTGCGTTATCTGAGTCGCCGATTGCTGCTGATCATCCCCACGCTGTTGTGCATTCTGGTGGTGAATTTTCTTATCGTGCAGGCCGCGCCCGGCGGCCCGGTGGAACAAGCCATCGCCCGCCTGCAAGGCTTTGGCGGGCACAGCATGGGCGGCGGTGGCGAAGTCGCGGCGGTCGGCGGTGCCGGGCGCAGCAGCCGTGGGCTGGACCCGGCGCTGATCGAGGAAATCAAACACCATTACGGCTTCGACAAACCGCTGCACGAACGCCTGTGGCTGCTGCTGAAAAACTACGCACAACTGGATCTGGGCAACAGTTTCTTTCGCGGCGCCAAGGTCACCGACCTGATCGTGCAGAAGCTGCCGGTGTCGCTGTCGCTGGGCTTGTGGGCGACGCTGATCACCTACCTGATTTCAATCCCGCTGGGCATTCGCAAGGCAATCAGGAACGGCAGCGCCTTCGATGTCTGGAGCAGCACGGCGATCATCGTTGGCTATGCGATGCCGGCGTTTCTCTTCGCCATTCTGTTGATCGTGGTGTTCGCCGGAGGCAGTTACGTCAATTGGTTTCCGGTGCAGGGACTGGTCTCGGACGACTTCGCCACACTGAGCACATTGGGCAAGGTCGGTGACTACCTCTGGCACCTCGTACTGCCGGTCACGGCGCTGGTGATCGGCGGCTTTGCCACGCTGACGATCCTGACCAAAAACAGCTTTCTCAACGAGATCAGTCGCCAGTACGTGATCACTGCACGAGCCAAGGGCCTGACCGAGCGGCGCGTGCTGTACGGCCACGTGTTTCGCAACGCCATGCTGCTGGTGGTGGCCGGCGTGCCGTCGGCGCTGATCGAAGTGTTTTTCGCCGGCTCCCTGCTGATCGAAACCATCTTCAACCTCGACGGCCTCGGGCGCATGAGCTACGAAGCGGCGGTGTCGCGTGACTATCCGGTGGTGTTCGGCGCGCTGTTTCTGTTCACCCTGTTCGGCCTGCTGATCAAGCTGATCGGCGACCTCTGCTACACCCTGCTCGACCCGCGCATCGATTTCTCGGCGAGGACTGCCTGATGTTCACACTGTCGCCTCTGGGCCAGCGCCGCGTCGCGCAATTCAAGGCCAACCGCCGTGGGCGCTGGTCGCTGTGGCTGTTTATCGGCCTGTGCCTGATCTGCCTCGGTGGCGAGCTGATCGCCAATGACAAGCCGCTGGTGATCCGCTACCACGACGCCTTTTACTTTCCGATCCTCAGCGATTATCTGGAAACCGATTTCGGCGGCGAGCTGCCGTTTCAGCCGGATTACGCCAGCAGTTATGTGCACAAACTGATCGAGGATCAGGGCGGCTGGATGCTGTTTCCGCCGATCCCGTTCAGTTACGACACGGTCAACTACGACCTCACCGAACCGGCGCCCAGCCCGCCGTCATCAAGCAATTGGCTGGGCACCGATGATCAGGCTCGCGATGTTCTGGCGCGGGTGATTTTCGGCACACGGATCTCGATTCTGTTCGCGCTGATCCTCACCGCCATCAGCGCGTTGATCGGCATTCTCGCCGGGGCTTTACAGGGTTATTACGGCGGCTGGGTCGACTTGCTCGGGCAGCGCGTACTGGAAATCTGGTCGGGGCTGCCGGTGCTGTATCTGCTGATCATTCTGTCCGGCTTCGTCTCGCCGAGTTTCTGGTGGCTGCTGGGGATCATGGCGCTGTTTTCCTGGCTGGCGCTGGTCGACGTGGTGCGCGCCGAGTTCCTGCGGGGGCGCAATCTCGAATACGTGAAAGCCGCGCGCGCGCTGGGCCTGACCGACAGCGAACTGATGCGCCGGCACATTCTGCCCAACGCCATGACCTCCACCCTCACCTACCTGCCGTTCATTCTCACCGGCGCCATCGCCACCCTGACCGCGCTGGATTTCCTCGGCTTCGGCATGCCCGCAGGCACCGCATCGCTGGGTGAACTGATCGGCCAGGCCAAACGCAATCTGCAGGCACCGTGGCTGGGGCTGACGGCGTTTTTTGCCTTGGCGCTGATCCTGTCTTTGTTGGTTTTCATCGGTGAAGCGTGCCGAGATGCCTTTGATCCGAGGAGCTGACATGCAAGACCATTTAATCGAGATCCGCGACCTGCGCGTCGCCTTCGCCGGGCAAGAAGTGGTGCACGGTGTGAGCCTCGATATTCGCCGTGGCGAGTGTCTGGCGCTGGTCGGCGAGTCCGGCTCGGGCAAGTCGGTGACGGCGCATTCGATCCTGCGCCTGCTGCCTGGCCAGAGCGTCAGCAGCAGCGGAGCGATTCGCTACAACGGCGTGGATTTGCTGCACGCCAGCGAACAGCAGATGCGTGGTCTGCGCGGCAATCGCATTGCGATGATTTTCCAGGAGCCGATGACTTCGCTGAACCCGCTGCACACGGTGGAAAAACAGATCAGCGAAGTGCTGGAAATCCACAAGGGCCTCAAGGGCCGCGCCGCCCGCGCGCGGACGCTGGAGCTGCTGGAACTGGTGGGTATTCGCCAGCCGTTGCAGCGACTCAAAGCCTATCCGCATCAGCTTTCCGGTGGTCAGCGGCAACGGGTAATGATCGCCATGGCGCTGGCCAACGAGCCGGAACTGTTGATTGCCGATGAACCGACCACGGCGCTGGACGTGACCGTACAGCAGAAGATTCTTGAACTGCTGATCGAGTTGCAGCAGCGCCTCGGCATGTCGCTGTTGCTGATCAGCCACGACCTCAATCTGGTACGCCGGATCGCTCAGCGCGTGTGCGTAATGCGTCAGGGCGAGATCGTTGAACAGGCCGATTGCGAGACGCTGTTCCAAGCGCCGCAACACCCCTATAGCCGGTTGTTGATCGAAGCGGAACCGAGCGGCGCGCCAGTGCCCAGTGAGTACGAGCACAACCTGCTGGAAGTCGATGATTTGAAGGTGTGGTTTGCCCTGCCGAAAAAACTCTTCAGCCGTCAGCAGGATTACATCAAAGCGGTGGACGGCGTCAGTTTCACCCTGCAACGCGGCAAGACGTTGGGCATCGTCGGCGAGTCGGGTTCGGGCAAGTCGACGCTGGGTCAGGCGATCCTGCGACTGGTCGAATCAGAGGGCAATATCCGTTTCGGCAACAAGCAGTTGAGCCTGCTCAATCAGCGTCTGATGCGCCCGTTGCGCCGGCAGATTCAGGTAGTGTTTCAGGATCCGTTCGGCAGCCTCAGCCCGCGCATGTCGGTGCAGCAGATCATTGCCGAAGGCTTGCTGACCCATGGCATCGGCAGCGAGGCCGAGCGCGAGGCAGCGGTGATTCGCGTGCTGGAGGAAGTCGGCCTCGATCCGCAAAGCCGCCATCGTTACCCCCACGAGTTCTCCGGAGGCCAGCGCCAGCGCATCTCCATCGCCCGCGCACTGGTGCTGGAACCGGCGCTGATCCTGCTCGACGAACCGACGTCGGCCCTGGATCGCACGGTGCAGAAGCAAGTGGTGGAGTTGTTGCGCCAGTTGCAGATCAGGCATGGGCTGACGTACCTCTTCATCAGCCATGACCTGGCGGTGGTGCATGCGCTGGCGCATGACTTGATGGTGATCAAGGACGGCAAGGTGGTTGAGCAAGGCTCGTCGCGGGAGATTTTCGCTGCGCCGCAACATCCGTATACCCAGGAACTCCTGAAAGCCTCCGGCCTGAAGCCTGATGAAGAACCTTGTGGGAGCGAGCCTGCTCGCGAATGCGGTGCATCAGTCACATAAGTGCTGGCTGGCCCGACGCTTTCGCGAGCAGGCTCGCTCCCACAGGTTTGATAGGTGGTGTTTGAAATTTATTTTTCCGGCACTGCATCCAATCGCCTCCGCCACGGGTAGTCCCTGTAACAGCCCACTCTGGTGCTGTCAGCGCCCTTCCCTTTTCGGAGAATCATCGGATGAACATCACCCAGCTGATTGGCTTCACCGGTTTGCTCGCCTTCACCGCGACCACCTTCGCCCAGAGCAGTTATCCCGACGCGATCAAGGTGCCGGACGGGCACAAGATTGCCCTGGAAACCACCGGGGTTGGCGAGATCACCTACGAATGCCGCGACAAACCCAATATGGCCGGGCAGACCGAGTGGACCTTTGTCGGCCCGAAAGCGGTGCTCAATGATCGCAGCGGCAAACAGGTCGGCACCTATTTCGGCCCGCCAGCGACCTGGCAAGCCAAGGACGGTTCGAAAGTCACCGGCACACAACTCGCCGTGGCACCGTCGAGCCCGGGCAACCTGCCCTATCAACTGGTCAAGGCCAATCCGGCCGAGGGCAAAGGCGCGATGACCGGGGTCAGCTATATCCAGCGTGTCGCGCTCAAGGGCGGCGTAGCGCCGGGCAGTGAGTGCACAGTGGCGAACAAGGGCAAGCAGGAAGTGGTGAAGTACCAGGCGGATTATATTTTCTGGGCGGCGAACTGATATCCGGAAGCAGTGCACAATCCTGTGGGAGCGAGCCTGCTCGCGAAGACGGAGTGTCAGTCGCCTTATTACTTTCTGACCCACCGCATTCGCGAGCAAGCTCGCTCCCACAGGGAACCATGCCTCTGGATGTTTGGGAAATGTGAGCTAGATTGCACCCCATGCCTTTACCCGAATCCGTTTTCGATTACGAAGCCCGCCTCGCCGCCTGTGCCCGGGGCGAGCGCGCGGCTTTGCGCGATTTGTATGTGCAGGAAGGCCCGCGCCTGCTCGGTGTGGCCAAGCGGCTGGTGCGCGATACGGCGCTGGCGGAGGACATTGTGCATGAGGCATTCATCAAGATCTGGCACGGCGCGGCCGGGTTCGACCCGGCGCGCGGCTCGGCGCGGGGCTGGATGTTCAGCGTGACCCGGCACCTTGCCTTGAATCAGTTGCGCAAGCAAAGTCGGGAAACGCCGTTCAGCGAAGAACATGAGGCAGCGGCGCCTGATGAGCTGGCCGATATTCACTCGGCGCGCATTCATCGCTGCCTCGAACAACTGGAACCGCAGCGGCGCAGCTGCATCCTCCATGCCTACGTCGACGGTTATAGCCACGCGCAGATTTCCGCGCGCCTCGACACGCCGCTGGGCACGGTCAAAGCGTGGATCAAGCGCAGCCTCAATGCTTTGCGGGAGTGCATGGGATGACCGGCGAATCAGCGCAGGAACGGGATGAACTGGCCGGCGAATACGTGCTCGGCACCTTGTCGTTCGAGCAGCGCATCGAGGTGCAACGGCGCCTGCCGAACGATCCCGAACTGCGTGCAGCGGTGGATGCCTGGGAGCGGCGTCTGCTGGAGCTGACCGATCTGGCCGAACCTCAGCAACCCTCGGCGCAGCTGTGGCCACGCATCGAGCGCAGTCTCGAACGGCTTACGGTGAAGAAGCCGCTGACCTCGTGGTGGAATCTGCTGCCACTGTGGCGTGGCCTGAGTGCGGCGGGCCTGGCTGCGACGCTGATTCTGGGCGCGATGCTACTGACCCAGACTGCGCCGAAACCGAGTTATCTGGTCGTGCTGGTGGCGCCGCAGGACAAGGCGCCGGGTTGGGTGATTCAGGCGAGCAATGCGCGGGAGATCCAGTTGATTCCGCTAGGGGTGGTCGAGGTGCCGGCGGACAAGGCGCTGGAGTTCTGGACCAAGGCTGACGGCTGGTCGGGACCGGTGTCATTGGGACTGGTCAAACCGGGGCAAGCGTTGTCGGTGCCGCTGGACAAGTTGCCGCCGCTGCAACCGAACCAGCTGTTTGAGCTGACCCTGGAAGGCGCCAATGGCTCACCGATCGGCAAACCGACCGGGCCGATTCAGGCGATCGGGCGTGCGGTGAAGGTGCTCTGAGGCTCTGCTACGCGGTTGTCCGCAACCATCATCGACGTCGATGTTCACCATCACGGCAATGAAGTTCTCATAAAAAATTCCGGGCGTAACATCAGCTCCATACCAACCAACAACACCCCGGAGCACACCATCATGAAACGCCAGACTCTTCTCAGCATCGCTTTCTCGGTTTTCGCAGTTAACGCTTTCGCCGCCACCCCGGCGCACACCATGATCGCCGAAGGCGGCTCGGACAAACTGATCGAAAGCCGTCTGGCTGAAGGCGGTTCGGATCGTCTGATCGAACGCCGCGTTGCCGAAGGTGGTTCGGATCGTCTGATTGAACGCCGCGTTGCCGAAGGTGGTTCCGATCGTCTGATCGAACGCCGCGTTGCCGAAGGTGGCTCTGATCGTCTGATCGAGCGCCGCGTTGCCGAAGGTGGTTCGGATCGTCTGATCGAACGCCGCGTTGCCGAAGGTGGTTCGGATCGTCTGATCGAACGCCGCGTTGCCGAAGGTGGCTCTGATCGTCTGATCGAGCGCCGCGTTGCCGAAGGTGGTTCGGATCGTCTGATCGAACGCCGCGTTGCTGAAGGTGGCTCGGATCGTCTGATCGAACGCCGTGTTGCCTGATGCATCACTGCAAGCGCAACACCGCAGAGAAACCCGGCTCCCGCAGCCGGGTTTTTTATGTCTGCGTGTTTTATCCGGCCTTCGCCATGCAGCGCTTGTAACGCTCGTCCACGCGCTTGGCGAACCAGGCAGTGGTGAGTTTGCGGGTGATCTTCGGACTCTGCAGCACAATCCCCGGCAATACCGCGCGCGGTAACGCCTTGCCTTCGGCCCGCTCCGCCAGTTCGAACACGCGTTGATAGAGTCTGGTCTCTTCGAATTCCAGGGTTTTGCCCTTCTCCAGTTGATCGCGAATCGTCGGGTTGCGCATGCCCAGCGACTTGCCGAGGGTGCGCACCGCCAGTTCGGTACTGCCGGGCATGATCGAGTCGTAGCGAATCAGGTCGCCGTCCAGAGTCAGGGGGATGCCGGACGCGCGGCTGACCGCATTCTGAAACGCGGCATTGCGACTGGCGTACCAGCCGGCGTTGAAATCGGCGAAACGATACAACGGCTCGCGGTAATTCACCGGGTAACCGAGCAAATGGGCGATGCCGAAATACATGCCGCCGCGCCGGCTGAACACTTCACGGCGGATCGTGCCGTCCACCGGGTACGGATAATCCTTGGCGTGCTCCTCGGCGAATTCGATGCTGACCTGCATCGGCCCGCCGGTGTGCACCGGGTTGAAGCCGCCGAACAGCGTACGGCCCATCGGCACCATGCCGATGAAGTCGTCGAAAATCGCGCTCAGTTCCTTTTCACTGCGCGCCGCATTCAGACGCTCGCTGTAGCTCTTGCCGTTGGGCGAGCGCACTTGTAAAGCGCCGCTGACCAGCAGGCTGGGGATGTGCACCTTGGCGGCGCGGCGGTCGATTTCGTCGCGGGCAATCTTGCCCAGCCCGGGCACCGTCGGGTCGGCTTGGAAAGTCGATTCCTGCTCGGCCACGGCCAGTACCGAACACAGATTTTGCGTGGTGGTGCTGATGCCTTGTGCGGCAAACGCAGCGTAGATGTCCGTGGCCCAGCCCTGACGGTCGGCGGTTTTTGCCGGCAACAGCCGAACGATTTCCGCCTTCACTTCAGCCGGCGGACGCGGCGCCGGTTCGTTGCTGCGCTGGCTGGCGCAACCGGCGAGCAGTAGCACGGCGCCGAGAGTAATGAGTAATCGCATGTTGCTCCATCCAATCAAATTCGCCACAACACCATACACAACCCCCGTAGGAGCTGCCGCAGGCTGCGATCTTTTGATCTTGCTTTTTGCAGATCAGATCAAGATCAAGATCAAAAGATCGCAGCCTGCGGCAGCTCCTACACGCTGATGACAAACTGATTGCAAAACGTTACTGCGAAACCCTATCATTCGCGCCTGGAGTCGCATTAGCGCAAGGAGTTCCGCGCCGCCCTTATTTTTCTTTGGCCGCTCGCCTCCAGGATCCGACATGCCCGCTTCAGCTCGACTCGGCGCTCCATTTCGCCCGACTTTGCTTGCCCTGCTGTGCTCCCTGACCGTTACCGCCCACGCCGCTGAACAAAACAGCAAAGAGCTGGTGCTCGACGACGTCAACGTCAATGCCCAAGCCCCGACACCCAACGCCCTGCCCCCGGTCTACGCTGGCGGTCAGGTTGCGCGCGGCGGCCAGTTGGGCGTGCTCGGCAATCAGGACATGATGGACGTGCCCTTCAGCGCCGCGTCCTACACCGAGCAATTGATCCAGGATCAGCAGGCGGAAAACGTCGCCGATGTACTGCTCAACGATTCTTCCGTGCGCCAGGCCTCGGGCTTCTCCAACCAGGCGCAGGTCTTCATGATTCGCGGCCTGCCGCTCAATGGCGACGACATTTCCTATAACGGCCTGTACGGCGTGTTGCCCCGGCAGATCATTTCCACCGATGCGCTGGAGCGCGTGGAAGTGTTCAAAGGCCCCAACGCTTTCATCAACGGCGTGACCCCGACCGGTTCCGGCATCGGCGGCGGCGTCAACCTGCAACCCAAGCGGGCCGGCGACGTGCCGCTGCGTCGTTACACCACCGACATCAACAGCGAAGGCCGCATCGGTCATCACTTCGACATCGGCCAGCGTTTCGGTGAAGACAACCGCTTCGGCGCGCGGGTCAACCTGTCGCAGCGCGAAGGCGACACCGGTATCGATCACGAGAACCAGCGCTCGAAACTGTTCGCCATCGGTCTGGATTATCGCGGCGATGCGCTACGGGTTTCCGGTGACTTTGCCTATCAGAAGGAACGCGTTAACGGTGGCCGCAGCTCGGTCAACCTCGGCACCGCCACGCACATCCCGGACGCGCCATCGGCGGACACCAACTACGCGCCGAAATGGGGCTACACCGACATCGAAGACACCTTCGGCATGCTCCGCGCCGAGTACGACCTCAACGACAGCTGGACCGCCTACGCCGCCGGTGGCGCCAAGCACACCCGTGAAGTCGGGCGCTATAACTCGACCACGCTGGTCGGCAACAACGGCGCCTCGTTCACCACCGGCTCGTTCGTCCCGCATGACGAGGACAACACCAGCGTCATGGCCGGCCTCAACGGCAAATTCAACACCGGCCCGGTCAGCCACAAGCTGAATTTCGGCCTGACCGGGATCTGGGCCGAGCAGCGCAGCGCTTATGACTTCGACCTGACCCGCTACTCCAACAACATCTATCACCCGATCACTACCCCAGCGCCGGTAGGCAACTTCTCTGGCGGCGATCTCAACGATCCGGGCATCGTCGGCAAGACCTTCAACCGCAGCGTGGCGATTTCCGACACCCTCGGGTTCTTCGACGATCGCCTGTTGGTCACCGCCGGTCTGCGTCGTCAGCAACTGGTGGTGCAGGGTTACAGCTACGCCAGCTACGGCAGCGGCCCGCGTTCGTCGAGCTACGACGAATCGATCACCACTCCGGTGTACGGCATCGTGTTCAAGCCGTGGGAGCATGTGTCGTTCTACGCCAACCATATCGAAGGCCTGGCCCAAGGGCCGACTTCGCCGACCAGCTCCGGCGGTTTCCGCGTCACCAACGGCAACGAGGTCTACGCACCGAAACGCTCCAAGCAGACCGAACTGGGCGTGAAAGTCGACATGGGCACCTACGGTGCGAGCCTCGGTGTTTACCGCATCGAACAGCCAAGCGATGGCTACTGCGAAATCAACAGTCCGACCACTTGCACCTACGTCCGTGAAGGCGAACAGATCAACAAAGGCGTGGAGATGAACGTGTTCGGCGAGCCGATCGACGGCCTGCGCCTGATCAGTGGCCTGACCCTGATGGACACCGAACTGAAAAACACCCTCAATGGCGCCAACGACGGTAACCGCGCCATCGGCGTACCGACCTTCCAGTTCAACGCTGGCGTGGACTGGGACGTGCCAGGCCTGCAAGGCGTTGCGCTGAACGCGCGGATGCTGCGCACCGGCGGACAATACGCCGACGCAGCAAACAACCTCAGCCTGCCGACGTGGAACCGCTTCGATGCAGGCGCGCGTTATGCGTTCAAGGTGTCGGAGAAGGATGTGACCGTGCGGTTCGGTGTTGAGAACCTGGCGAACAAGAAGTACTGGGAATCGGCTCAGGGCGGCTACCTGACCCAGGGCGAACCGCGAGTGGCGAAGTTGTCGGGGACGATCGACTTCTAAGCGTCATTGCGTCGCAGAAAAGGCCCCGCAGCTTCACGGTTGCGGGGCCTTTCTGGTTTTTGTGGTGCTTGACCGGACGCTTCGCGAGCAGGCTCGCTCCCACACTGGAATGCGTTCCCTGTGGGAGCGAGCCTGCTCGCGAAGAGGCCGGAACTGGCGACCTGATCCATACTTGCTGCACAGCCACAGGGGGACAGCCTCATGAACCGCAGCGACGTGCTGATCATCGGCGCCGGCCCGACCGGTCTGGTCCTGGCGCTGTGGCTGAGCAAACTCGGCGTGCGCGTGCGCATCATCGACAAGATCTCGGCGCCAGGCACCACTTCCCGCGCTCTGGCCGTGCAGGCACGCACCCTTGAGCTGTATCGCCAACTCGACCTCGCCGACACCATCGTGCGTCGCGGCCATCAGGTCGCGGCGGCGAACTTCTGGGTCAACGGCAAACCGGTCGCGCAGTTGCCCCTCAAGCGCATCGGCGAAGGCCTGACGCCCTACGCGTTTGTCGAGATTTTCCCGCAGGACGAGCACGAACGGCTGTTGCTCGAACGCCTCGAAGATTACGGCGTCAGTGTGGAGCGCAATACCGCACTGGACAGCTTCGAGGAAACCGGCGACACCCTCACCGCCCACCTGCGCCTGCCCGATGGCCGGCGGGAAGTTTGTCAGGCCTGCTATCTGGCCGGTTGCGACGGCGCCCGTTCGGTGGTGCGCAAAGCCCTCGACACCGACTTCCCCGGCGGCACCTATCAGCAGATTTTCTACGTCGCCGATATCACGGCCAGCGGCCCGGCGCTCAATGGCGAGTTGCATCTGGACCTGGACCAAGCGGATTTTCTCGCGGTGTTTCCACTGGCCGGCGAAGGCCGCGCGCGACTGATCGGCACGGTGCGTGACGAACGCGCCGAGCGTGCCGAAACCCTGCAATTTGCCGACGTCAGCAGCCGCGCCATCGAACACCTGAAAGTGCATATCGAAGACGTGCACTGGTTCTCCACCTACCGCGTGCATCACCGCGTGGCCGAGCACTTTCGCAACGGCCGGGCGTTTCTGCTCGGCGATGCCGCCCATGTACACAGTCCGGCCGGTGGCCAGGGCATGAACACGGGCATTGGCGATGCAATCAATCTGGCCTGGAAGCTCGCCGCCGTGCTCAGCGGTGGTGCCGAACCGAAACTGCTCGACACCTACGAAACCGAGCGCATCGCCTTCGCTCGCCGACTGGTCTCCACCACCGACAAGGTCTTCAGTTTCGTCACCGCGCAGGGTCGCATGGCCGATCTGCTACGGATGCGTGTGGCGCCGTTTCTGCTGCCGAAAATGGCCGGGTTCGAAGCCAGCCGCGAATTCCTGTTTCGCACGGTCTCGCAAGTCACCCTCAACTATCGCGGCATGCCACTGAGCCAGGGTGAAGCCGGCCACGTGCACGGCGGCGACCGCTTGCCGTGGGCGCATGATGGCGAAGGGGATAATTTCGAACCGCTACGGCAGCCATGCTGGCAGGTGCATGTCTATGGCGACACCAGCGACGAGATGATCGCCTGGTGCGCCGAACACCACTTGCCGCTGCACGTCTTCGACTGGCGCCCGGCGTTTGAAACGGCGGGATTGGGGCGCAACGGATTTTATCTGTTGCGGCCGGATACCTATGTGGCGATTGCCGATAGCAGCGCCGATCCGAAGGTGATCGAACGCTACTTCCTCGATCACGGCATCCGGCCTTTTCAGTGACCTTCACACTTTGTTGGCCAGCCATTCGTCGGAAAGACCTGAACACCTGTCAACTCTGACAGTGGACGCATTGCGCAGCGCCACCTCTAATCATTGCTCACCGTTT
Organism: Pseudomonas sp. LW8; assembly: GCF_041956865.1. Lineage (NCBI taxonomy): Bacteria > Pseudomonadati > Pseudomonadota > Gammaproteobacteria > Pseudomonadales > Pseudomonadaceae > Pseudomonas > Pseudomonas sp. LW8. The sequence continues at coordinate 3,697,905 of NZ_CP168138.1, forward strand.
TCAAGGAGCAATCAAGATGGAACTGTCCACCGCAGACCAAGTGCAAGACATAGAGGTCACTGGAACATTAAACGCACTGTTCGAAGTCGCCGACCACCAACCTTTAAATGCTGCTTTGATCGAGTTGCGTTCAACCCAGCGGGTAAAATATGAGTTCCGAGGGAGAACGGAGGCCAACGACAGGTCTTTTATATTTCAAATTTTCAGCGATCTGGAAGATGGAACATATGAAATACCTTCGACCTACTACCAGTACGCCGCATTCTACTTTGCAAATCATGCAGGTTGGACGTACGCATCGCCCAATCAATCAATCTTGCATCTAACGATTTCTGAAAATAAAACTCGTTTCAGTGGAGTAATCAAAGCTGATTTCGATCCAGTCGAACACAAAACTGGTGCTTCAACGCTGTATGTCACTGCGTCGCTAGGTGTCAAACTCAGCAAAGCTCTTTTCTGATAAAAATCGGATCATGGAGACGATCGCAACCTGACGCCTCTGCCTACAAGGAGCAACCATTCCATATAGGCAATGCTGCAAGTTGCGATTCCTTTCTCAGATCCCCGCCAACGCCAGATCCATCGCAAAGTAAGTGAAGATCAGATCCGCCCCCGCACGCTTGATTGCGCCAAGGCTTTCGCGGACCACGCGATCCTCATCGATCGCCCCAGCCTGGGCGCCGAACTTGATCATCGCGTACTCGCCGCTGACCTGATACGCCGCCAGTGGCAGGTTCGAGGCCTGGCGGATGTCGCGGATGATGTCGAGGTAAGCACCGGCCGGTTTGACCATCAGCGCATCGGCACCTTCCTGCTCATCGAGCAGCGATTCGCGCAGGGCTTCGCGGCGGTTCATCGGGTTCATCTGATAGCTTTTGCGATCGCCCTTGAGCGCGCTGCCGCCGGCCTCGCGGAACGGGCCGTAGAGTGCCGAAGCGAATTTGGTCGAGTAGGCCATGATCGGAATCTGCGTGAAGCCGGCAGCGTCGAGCGCCTGGCGAATCGCGCGCACCTGGCCGTCCATCGCCGCCGACGGCGCAATCACGTCAGCACCGGCGCGGGCGGCCGCTACGGCTTGTTTGCCGAGGTTGATCAGGGTCTGGTCATTGTCGACTTCGTGGTTGTGCATCACGCCGCAATGGCCGTGATCGGTGTATTCGCAGAAGCAGGTGTCGGACATCACGATCATTTCCGGCACGGCGTCCTTGGCAATGCGCGACATGCGCGACACCAGACCGTCTTCGCGCCAGGTGTCGCTGCCGTTGGCATCGAGATGATGGGACACGCCAAAGGTCATCACCGACTTGATGCCGGCGCGGGCGTAGCGCTCGATTTCGCTGGCCAGTTTGCGCTCGGGAATGCGCTGCACGCCGGGCATGCTGGTGATCGGCACGAAGTCGTCGATGTCTTCCTCGACGAAGATTGGCAGCACCAGATCGTTCAGACTGAACTCGGTTTCCTGGAACAGACTGCGCAGGCTCGCATTGCGGCGCAGACGGCGGGGACGTGCTTCGGGGAACTGACTGGACATGGGGCCTTTCCTGAAAACAGCGGATGAGACGAAAGTCGTAGGGGGCGAAGCTTATGCCTTGCGGCGGGTGCGGGACAAACCTGGATCAATCAAGAGAGCGTTACCGCAGGTGCAATAATCCTTGTAGATACTCTGTTCACGGTCAAGCTTTTTGGGTGTGTTTATCGCTAAAAAGCTTGGCTGTACTGAAGTCTTCGCCTGCCCGCATGCAGGCCCATAGTCCGGTCAGGTATTTGCGCATGACTGCGACGATAGCCTGCATCTTCCTCTTTCCTCGAGCCACCAAGGCTTCGTAAAACGCTTTAACGTTCGGGTCGCAACGTATGGCGGTCAGCGCAGGCATGTACATCGCTGATCGCAAATAGGCATTGCCGCCCTTACTTATCCGGCCGGGTTTATCAATGCTGGTGCCTGATTGCGTGAGTCGGACATCGAGTCCGGCATGGCGGCTGACCTGCGCTGACTTGAGCGTTACCGGTAAGGTCGTCAGTTCAGCCAGCGCCGCAAATACTGAGATCTCACCCATGCCAGGGGCGGCGATCATGTGGGCGAACTGGGCGCTCAACGTTGGGCAGTTGTCGATCAATGCACGACCCGCTAGTCGGAAACGCTCGATTCGTTTGTCAAAGGCGTTGATGGCTTCTTCTTCGTCTTCAATCAGCATCAGAAGAGTTGTTTGAGTGGCTTTTAGTGCATGCAGCTCGTTTTTGGCGCGGGTGCGATGACCCGTCAAACGATTGATGTGGCGACCGATAGCGCGTAGCTCAAGCTGTATTGAAGTGGGCGGCGTCCACAACCTTGGGCTCATGCGTTCGCCGTACTCAGCTAATAACTGGGCATCGATTGCGTCCGTTTTGCTGTTTTTCAGCATCAGCTTTGCAAAGTTGTGAAAACTCTTCGGATTGATAACCGAGACTGGCAAACCCGCCGCAGCGAGCTCCATGGCCAAGTCCAGGTAGTAGATTCCGGTGGCTTCCATCACCACAGATATAGGCTTGAGCTCAAGTAACTTGCCGACAGCAGCTTTGCGCCCCGCCGGTGTCTGGTCGATATTGCACTGACCTGCAAAACGGCCGCCATTGCGCCAGCCCATCGCTGTAGTGCGAGATCCCACATCCAAACCGACGTGCATGTTCATGCTTTCAACTCCAAGAGAACTGAGTTAAAAATGCTTCCTGGTTCCCCTGACCTCGAACTTCATGCCACTGCAACCTTGTAATGCGAAGTCCGACTCGTCGGCTTCTCGATACTCTTCGTGGTGGGCAATGAGGCGGGGGGACCTCTCTACATACAAGGTCAGGAGCAAGTCCTGCCTTAAGGAGCGATCGGTCTCCCCCAGAAACACATCTTCGTATGTCGCACCAGCGAGCTTAGATCTCATTCATGCTGGTGTGTGGGGAACATACAAGGAGCTGCCGAAGGCTGCGATCTCTTGATCTTGTTTTTTAGGATCAAAGTCAAAAGATCGCAGCCTTCGGCAGCTCCTACAGGGGGAACGCGGTGAGTCAGGACGGGATGGTCAGGCCACGAATGACTGCCGGGCGAGCTAGAAACCGCTCCAGCACTCGGGTGACGTTGGGGAAATTCTCAATCCCGACCAGATCCCCCGCCTCGTAAAATCCGAGCAGATTGCGCACCCACGGGAACGTGGCGATGTCGGCGATGGTGTAGCGCTCGCCCATGATCCAGTCGCGGCCTTCGAGGCGAGTGTTGAGCACATTCAGCAGGCGTTTGCTCTCCTCGACATAGCGATCGCGTGGACGCTTGTCCTCGTAATCCTTGCCGGCGAATTTGTTGAAGAAACCGAGCTGGCCGAACATCGGGCCGATGCCGCCCATCTGCCACATCAGCCATTGGATGGTCTCGTAGCGCAGCGCGCCTTCCTGAGCGAGCAACTGGCCGCTCTTGTCGGCCAGATAAATCAGGATCGCGCCGGATTCGAACAGCGGCAGGGGTTTATCTTCCGGGCCATGCGGGTCGAGGATCGCCGGGATCTTGTTGTTCGGGTTCAGCGAGAGAAATTCCGCCGAGGTCTGGTCGTTGGTGTCGAAACCGACGCGGTGCGGCTCGTACGGCAGGCCGATCTCTTCGAGCATGATCGACACTTTGACGCCGTTGGGGGTCGGCAGGGAGTAGAGCTGAATCCAGTCCGGGTACTGCGCCGGCCATTTCTGAGTAATCGGGAATGCAGACAGATCGGTCATTGGAAGCATCCAGTCACAAATTGAAAACCGATCATAAAGTAGGCCTGCCGCTGCGCCTACACGAACCGTAACATCCTGTCGCTAACCTGCCTGCATGCCCGCAAAGGTTGCCGTTAGAGTGCTGCACACTGGCCCGGATCGAACCAAACGGGCATTACAGGACTCTGAGTTATGCCTTTCTCGCAGAGGAAGCTGTTTATGACAGGGAAACACCCGGTGCTGGGAGCCCGCGGTGCCAAGGTTTGTCAGCCTTAACCGATTTTGCTGAAGAACCCTCGAATTGATGACGAACCTGATGAGTTTCGCCAAACGTTTCAAACATCGCGCGTACGTGGCCCTGCCCTCCCTGCTGGCAGTCAGCGCGCTTTTTCTGTCCCTCGAATCCAGCGAAAGCCGCGCCCAACCGGCGGACGGCACACAGACGCTGGTGTTCCTGCGCCATGCGGAAAAACCCGAAGGCGGCCTCGGCCAGCTCAACTGCCAGGGCCTGAACCGCGCTATCGACCTGTCGACGCTGCTGCCGGAAAAATTCGGCAAGGCCGATTACGTATTCGCCGCCAACCCGACGCGCAACGTCGAGGAAGGCGAGCTGGATAATTCCTACAGCTACATTCGTCCGCTGATGACCATCAGCCCGGCCGCGATCAAGCTCGGCCTGCCGGTGAACATCGAATTCTCTGCCAACGACACCAGCGATCTGGCCCGCGAGCTGCTGGACGAGAAGTATCACAACTCGACGATCTACACCGCCTGGTCCCACGGTTATCTGCCGGATCTGATCAACAAGGTCGCCGGCAACGCAGTGGGCGAGCGACAGAACATCACCGATGACTGGGCCGGCGATGACTTCGATTCGCTGTATGTGCTGACCCTGAAGTGGCACAACGGCAAGGCCAGTTTGCAGAGCCATGTCTACAAACAGGGGCTGGATAACGGCAAGGACACTTGCCCGACCTGAGTTTTGTATCGCCCGATCTTGCGTCTTCGCGAGCAGGCTCGCTCCCACAGGGGAACGCATTTCAACTGTGGGAGCGAGCCTGCTCGCGAAGAGGCCAGTTGCTTGCACCTCAAGCCTTCTGGCTCACCCGCTCGCGCAAATACTCGATCACCGCCTGACGCTCCCCGGCAAACTCGATCCGCCCGCCCTTCTTCTCGCGCTGGAATACATACATCGGGTCGTAGTACTCACGCAGCAAACCCTCGATCCAGCCGCGATGCAGGTCCACCGCGCCGCTGCGGCCCTGCTCGGCCAGCGCCTGTTCCATCAATGCCAGCATCCGCGAATGGCGCTCACCGCCGAGGCGTTTCTGTACGTTGTTGAGGCTCTCCAGCAGACGTTCGGAAAACAGCGCAAAACCGTTTTCGCCGTGCAGCGAGGCAAATTCCGCCGACAGATCGATGACGTAATCACGCAGGATCCGCTCGACACGATCCTCGAAACGATCTTCCAGCCAGACCATCGGGTACTGCTGCATGCCCTGATACAACGTCAACGGCAAGGCGCAACTGCCGACCACACGGCTCTCGTCTTCGAGCACAAACTGCTCGATCCCAGCATCGCGTTTCTTCAGAAAGTCGATGGCCAGGCGATTCTCGAAATCGATGTTCGACGGCTGCCCGGTGGCGCGTTTGCCGAAACTGGAGCCGCGATGGTTGGCGTGGCCTTCCAGATCCACACCGTTGCGCAACTGCACCAGCACTTCGGTCTTGCCTGTGCCTGTCATGCCGCCGAGCAAAACAAAATCACACTGCGCGATGGCCTGCTCAAGGGTGTCGATCAAAAAACTGCGCATTGCCTTGTAGCCGCCGCCGACGCGCGGATAGTCGATGCCCGCCTCGTCGCGCAGCCACTGCTGGGTGATCTGCGAGCGCAAACCACCGCGAAAACAGTACAGATAACCATCGGGATGAGCCCGGGCGAAGTCGGCCCAGGCCTGGATGCGCTCGGCTTTGACTGCGCCGGACACTATTTGATGGCCCAGCTCGATTGCCGCCTGCTGGCCATGCTGCTTGTAGCAGGTGCCGATCTTCTGCCGTTCCAGATCATTCATCAGCGGCAGATTGACCACGCCGGGGAACGCGCCTTTGTGAAACTCGACCGGCGCGCGGGCATCCATCATCGGCCGGTCGTTGAGGAAAATATCGCGGTAGTCGGTGCAGTCGCGGAGCATCAAATCACCTCGACCGCGTTCGTCTGTCGCTCAACCAGTTCGCCGATCGGCGCAAGGCTCAGGCCCAGTTCGGCGGCGACGCCGAGGAACTCGGCATTACCTTCAGGCGTGACCGCAATCAGCAGACCACCGCTGGTCTGCGGATCGCACAGCACGCGTTTGTGCAACTCCTGCACGCGGCCAACCTTGCTCGAATAGCTGTCGAAGTTGCGCAGCGTACCGCCCGGCACGCAGCCCTGATCGAGGTAGTACTCGACGCTGTCCAGACGCGGCACGCGGTCATAGGCGATGCGCGCGGTCAACTGGCTGCCGTCGGCCATTTCCACCAAGTGCCCGAGCAGGCCGAAACCGGTGACGTCGGTCATCGCCGTAACGCCGGCGAGTTTGCCGAAGCGGCTGCCAGGCTTGTTCAGGGTGCACATCCAGTCGCGGGCGACACCGACGTCGGCGGCGCGCAACTTGCCCTTCTTTTCCGCGGTAGTGAGGATGCCGATGCCCAACGGTTTGGTCAGGTACAACAGGCAACCGGCGGTAGCGGTGTCGTTGCGTTTCATGTGGCGCTTTTCCACGAGGCCGGTGACGGCGAGGCCGAAGATCGGCTCCGGCGCATCGATCGAATGCCCCCCCGCCAACGGAATGCCCGCCGCGTCGCACACCGAGCGACCGCCACGAATCACTTCCCGCGCCACTTCCGGCGCCAGCACATTCACCGGCCAGCCGAGAATTGCAATCGCCATCAACGGATCGCCACCCATCGCGTAGATGTCGCTGATCGCATTGGTCGCGGCGATACGGCCGAAGTCGAACGGGTCATCGACAATCGGCATGAAAAAATCGGTGGTCGACACCACACCACGCTCGGCATCGATCTCATACACCGCCGCGTCATCGCGCGATGCGTTGCCGACCCAGAGTTTTGGATCAAGGTTCTGTGCGCCGCTGCCGGCGAGGATCACTTCCAGCACCTGCGGGGAAATCTTGCAGCCACAACCGGCGCCATGGCTGTATTGGGTCAGACGAATCGGCTCGCTCATGGGAGAGTCTCTGGCAATGAATGGGGCGGATTCTAGCAGAGCGCGAGCGCGCAGATTTTTGTGCTGACCGAGCGGCCCCTTCGCGAGCAGGCTCGCTCCCACATTTGTACGGTGGTCTCCTGTGGGAGCGAGCCCGCTCGCGAAAGCAATCGAACCTGCCTGCACCGTCCAGTCAGCCCCGCCTGCAAACCTCAGCGAAAATCTGCGTAATCGGCCGATGCGGCTGGCGCTTGTGCATACGCCGCACTTGTTCGCTCAGCCGCAGCAACTCTTCACTGGGCTTGGCCCATTGCTCTTTCGGCAGCGGCTCAGACCATTCGCGCATGACTTCCGGCAACGCCTGCTTGCCGATTCTTTCCAGCCGACGCACTTCCCATTCGACCAGACGATTGGGAATCGTCCATAAAGTCATGACGTGATACAGGTACCAAAAAAATCCCGACAGCCGCGAGCGGTGGCCTTCACGGATCTGCTGATGCATCCGCGCGCGGGCATTGCGGAAAGTGTGCAGGCCTTCGTGGGGCGGGTCGTCCGGGCCTTGCAGATCCTGCAAATCCTGAATTGATTTGAGGTCGTTGACTTCGTACTCCATGTAACCGCGAATCGCTTCCCAATGGCTGATCGCGAGCTCCAGGCCGGCGCATTGGAATTCAAGGCTGGTGAGGGTATCGCCGTGATGAAAACCGATGCCCATGCCATATTGACGATGGATGCCGAATTGGGTGGTGCCTTTGGCTTCGATGATCCAGGCGCTGAGCGATTCCCATGGAACGAAAACTGGTTCGGTGGCGCCTTCGGGCATGAAACAGACTTCGCGGCGTTGGCGGTTGAAGCGGGTTGGGATGAGGGAGAGACGTTTTTTGTGGACGTGGTGCCAGACGCCTAGGCCAATAAGTAGGATCGAGGGGCCGCAGATTAATTGGTTCTTGTAAGCCTCTTCGAATACACCAATCATTGATTCCCAAATTGCCCCGTTTCCATAGCCAAAAATAATGCCTAGTAACCCTGTAACTAAAGGAAATAAAACGATGATCATAAAGGCGCCTGCGGTTGGCGCGCCGAGAATTACCTGCCACGAAAATACCTCTGGCAGTCCAAGCCCAAAGTCCATGTATCCGTCATTGAACGCTCCGATATGAGGTCCGTAAGGCGGCATTGATGTAGGTAATGGCAACGGTGCGAGGTAGGTAATTTTCCCGCTTGGGAACGGCTCAATATCGCCCGCTTTTTTAACCCCCTCATATTCCGAACTGGAAAGAGGATTACTGCGATTATTCAGCATGGTCGGCCCATTCGAGGTATTGAGTTTCTACCAGCAGAACCATCGGGTTTTCCTTGACCGACCCGGTAGCAACAACTGAGAAATGGCCGCCACCCCGAGGGTCTCCCACCTCGGCCAAGATCAACAGAAACATCCGCATCCAGCGCGGTCCCCTGTGGGAGCGAGCCTGCTCGCGAAGGCGCTCAAACAGGCAAAAAACCTCCCCTCCTCTGGTCACAAAACTGCTCTGCATCAGTCCACAGCCCGCCTGCAAACCTCAGCAAAAATCTGTGTAATCGGCCGATGCGGCTGGCGCTTGTGCATCCGCCGCACTTGTTCACCCAGTCGCAACAACTCTTCACTGGGCTTGGCCCATTGCTCTTTCGGCAGCGGCTCGGACCAGGCGCGCATGACTTCCGGCAGCGCCTGCTTGCCGATTCTTTCGAGTCGGCGCACTTCCCATTCGACCAAACGGTTTGGAATCGTCCATAAAGTCATGACGTGATACAGGTACCAAAAGAACCCCGACAGCCGCGAGCGGCGGCCTTCACGAATCTGCTGGTGCATCCGCGCGCGGGCGTTACGGAAAGTGTGCAGGCCTTCGTAGGGCGGGTCGTCCGGGCCTTGCAGATCCTGCAAATCCTGAATTGATTTGAGGTCGTTGACTTCGTACTCCATGTAACCGCGAATCGCCTCCCAATGGCTGATCGCGAGCTCCAGGCCGGCGCATTGGAATTCGAGGCTGGTGAGGGTTTCGCCGTGGTGAAAACCGATGCCCATGCCGTATTGGCGGTGGATGCCAAACTGGGTGGCGCCTTGGGCTTCGATGATCCAGGCGCTGAGCGACTCCCACGGGACAAATACCGATTCGGTCGCGCCCCGGGGCATGAAGCAGACTTCGCGGCGTTGGCGGTTGAAGCGGGTTGGGATGAGGGAGAGGCGTTTTTTGTGGACGTGGTGCCAGACGCCTAGGCCGATGAACAGCGTAAAAGGCCCGGTAAATACAGTGTTCTCGCAAGCCTCTTCGAAGATGGCAAGCATTGACGCCCAAATGGCTTCTTGACCAAAGCCGAAAATAATCCCCAAAAACCCAGTAATAACTGGGAATAAAAAAAGCACCGAGAACGACGTAGCAAATGGTCCTCCCAACGTCATTTGCCACATGAAAACTTGCGGCTGGCCTAATCCGAAGTCCATGTAAACATCATTGAGCTCACCGATATGTGGGCCATAAGGGGGCATCGGTGTGGGCAGTGGCAACGGTGCGAGATAGGTAGTTTTTCCGCTTGGGAACGGCTCTACATCACCCGCTCTTCTAATCACCTCACATTGCGCATCAACAAGAGGCTCATTGTGATTATTCAGCATGGTCAGCCCATTCGAGGTATTGAGTTTCTACCAGCAGTACCGGAGGGTTTTCCTTGACCGAGCCGGGAACTACTACAGCGAAATGGCCGGTATCCCGAGGATCAATATGAATGACACGTGTTCGGGATGCCCACTCGCCTTTACCATTAACAGCTTGAATACAAACGGCAAGTTCGAGCGTTTCCTTTGCAGGCACGTATTCAGAGTTAGGACGTACGGGGTATTGAAGACAAAGCACCAAACCATCTGGTGATGACTTCACGATTCGCAGACTGCTCATTATTTCCTCACTGATGACTTCCTTGCGCAATTGCGGCACACCGCGATCATGCAGCGGTAAAACAAGGCGATGGGCACCGATTCCCAGCCGTTGACTCGGTTTACCGTTTAACGACGGCAGAAGATCATTTAGCGCCAGCCTCGGCAGAACCAAATGAATATCGCTAGGCTTCGCGCCAAAAAGCAAAGCCTTCAGCCAAGTGTCGCTTGACTCAGGTCCTGATTGTGCATAAGGAGCGTGTATTAAAAACGCGAGATAACTTTGATAGTCATCCAGGGAGTGGTCACCGCGCATCTCTTCATCACGGCTCCAGGGCGTGATTTTCAACCACTTGTCGTGGGCGGAGAGGTTGTACCGATTGAACAGCCAAGTCCCGACGAACTCCAGCACGGTGAACAACGCGCCGGCTAAATTGAAGCGAAAGAATATTAAAGAAAGACGTGTACCAGCGGCAGCCCAAGCGACTGTCCGCGCCGCATTGTTTTGGGCAGTAATTACTTTGTAGCCAGCAAACAGGGTTTCACCTAAACCGTATGAGTTGGCGGACGCCATGCCGCCGGCGCCCATCGTGGCAAGTGCAGCCCCGCTTTGCGCCGAGTGATCTCCGCTACGAACAGCTTCCTGCCAATTGCGTCTGTGATTTTTAAAACTATTTACGGATGACACTAGGCCGAAGGTGTAAGTGAATATCCCCAACCCCACATGCAACTTACCCATTTGCACACGAACCTGTTGCAACGCTTCAAGCTGCAAACTCCCAACTAGACTCGTGCTGCGAGCCTTCAAAGCTGTATCAGCAAGCCCCTGCGCAGCGGTAAATCCCGCAGCGCCTGTAGCGGCAAGAGCCGCAAGAAAATCCGCCCGTTTCTTCCTGTCCCTCGTCTGCTTCATCACCTCTCGATAAGCCCCCACCAAATTCACCACCTGCACCAACACCACCACCAACCCCATCCCCTCCGTCCGCACCAGACTCGCCTTCGAAACCCCCGCCACCCCCGCACGAATACTCTCCAGCAACCCGCGCAATTCCCCTTGCTGCGCCGACGGAAACACCACCGTCACGCCCGCTTTCGCCGGGGTGGCGCCGTACAGCCGCGCCGAGCGATCCGGCAGTTCGTCGATCGGGCTTAACGCTGCCGCCAGTCTTCCTTCGAACAAGGCCAGTTGCGTGCGCACGCGGACGATTTCCTGCTGCAATTCCACCGCCCGGGCAGTTTTGTGGCCCTGGCGGTTTTTGTTGTGGGTGAGCTGGTTGCGTTCGCGGTTGAGGGTTTTCAGGTAGTCGCGTTCGCGCAGCACTTCCTTGATCGTGGCTTGCAGCGCCGCTTGCTCTGCCGGGGTGGACACGGTGAAGGTCACGCCGCTGGTTCGTGCGGCGTCGAAGACGCGCAGGCGCAGGGCTTTGGGCAGGCGCTGGAACAGTTCGTCGAGGTCGGGGATTTTCTCGCCGGCAAGATCGAAGCCTTCCAGCGCCCGGCTCAGGCCGAGGTTCAGCGCTGGGCTGTAGGTGTCCTGCACCGCATCGGCGAGGACGCGGCTGTGTGCCGGCAGATCGTCGAGGGCCGGCAACTGCGGATGCTCGATGCTCTGCAACTTGGCCAGCCAGTCCGGCAGGTTGTTGAACATCGCCATGCCGGCGTTGAACAGCGTTGAATATTGCCCGGCCTGTTCGGTCTGCAAGCGCAGCGGCAAGGTGTAGAACAGCGGGCGGGTCAGTTGCGGGTGTTGTTCGAGGTAATCGAGCATTTGTTCGTTGGCCGCGTCGCTGCGGCCGATGTCCTTGAGGCAGGCGTATTCGCTGGCGAGCGCCTGATCGATCTGCGCTTGGCCGTCGAAATACCAAGCCGAGCGATGGAAACGCCCGGCGCACAGCAGTTGCGCGCGATCGGCGGTGATGCGTTCGAGCAGGCGATTCCAGCGTCCGAGGTTGTCGCGATGACTGTTGAGCACCTCGTCCATGGCCGGGCGGTCGATCAGGTCATTGATGCCGCGTTTGCCGCTGAGCAACGGGCCGTCGAGCACGTCTTTCATGCGCCGGTTCTGATCCTTGCCGAGGTCGACCAGTGTGCTCAGATGGCGCTCGACGAAGTCGGCGGGGGCCACATCGAGAAAATATTCGCGGGTGTAAAAGCGCCGATCTGCCTCGGCGGTGACGCGAGCATGTGCGGTGAAATCCGGGGCGACGCCGTCGAAACGGTTCAGCGCCAGCGACTCGTCCAGTGCCTTTTCGCGAAGCTGTTGCAACTCAGGCGTGGCTTCGCCTGCAACTGGCTCGAGCTCACCACCCTTGTTCAAATAGTCGAGCAGCGCCTGCCGGGTATTTTCCCGATCCGGTTCGGGCAATTGCTCCAGCTCAGCGAACAATGCCTGGGCGCGCGGATCGTCGCTGGCCTTGGCCAGGGTGTCGAAATCCTGAGCGCCCAACTGGCTCAGCGACTCGATGTAACTGGCCAGCAGGTAGTCGCGCTCGTTGTTGTCGGTGTTGCTCCACTGCTCGATCCAGCCGACTACCAGGTCCTGATAATCGGCCAGGTCGCGCATCACCCCAAGGTCGTCGTTGACCAGCAGAAACAGCGTGTCGTCCTGATAAGGTCCGCGCACCCGACCAAGAAATTCGCCGATATGCGCCTCGCGAAAACGTCGCGGGCTTTCCCACAGATAAGGTTCGCGTTCGTGCTCCGGCGCATCGCTGACCTGCACCGTCGGCATCCGCGTGGCGTCCGCCTCGGCCAGCGGTTTCGCTGTGCAGGCCACTTCCGCCAGCCACTGTTTCGCCTGGGCCACGGTGAGCAAATGCTCGCCGCCGATCAGACAATGCACCGGGCCGAGATCGACGGCCTGCATGAAGTGCTCGCGTTCCTGCGCACTGTCCAGCACCTGTCGGCATTTCGCCGCGCTCAACTGCACGTCGGCAAAGGTCACGTAAAGGGTGCTTTTGCGCGAAAAGATCAACGCCGGACGTTCTTCGATGGCGCTGCGCTGATCCTCGCTGACGCTTTTGCCGCGATGCAGCAATGCGCTGATGACACCTTCCAGCACGCGGTATTCGTAGAGCTCGCCGCTGAGACTGTCGACGATGTACAGCCAACCGTCGCGCAGGCGGCGGATGCCCATGGGGCGCGTGGTCAGGGTGTACGGCAGCGTGAGTTCGCTGCTGGGGTCGAAGGTTTTTTCCACCAGGCCGTACGCGAGGGGCAGCAGTTGCACGTGGGTGTTGCGCAAGGGGCAGGCGGCGGGGCCGATGATCGGGGCTTTGGACGCTGCGGCTGCCGCAAGGTCGGCGGGATGGTTCATGGTCGGACTCTTTCAGACGCCCATTGGCGGGCCATTGAAACGGCCAGCGTCAAGCGCTCACCGATCGGTTGCAGGGAGGGCTCGTGTAGCAAGTGCTGGATCTGCGGATGCTGATCCGGATCAGCACCATTGAGAGACGCGACAAGGTTGGCGAAGTAAAGCCATTCCGATTGGCTGCTCAGGCCGAGCGCGCTGGCTTTTGCCTCGATTTGTTCCAGAAGCATCCAACGTTCAGCGATGGTTTCCCCGGTATGAAACCGGGGAAAATATTCAAGCAAATACGCATCGACTTGTAGCAACACCCGCCGCCGATCCACCCGATCCAGCGCGGCATCCTGCTCGGCACTCAACCGATATGGCGCCACCAGCGCCCCACCCTGCCCGTGCCGAGGTCGCTGACAGTGCCAGACTCCCCGCGCGCCATCCGCCGTGACCACGCACCCCAGCGGCCCGAACAGACTCGCATCGCCGCTGGCAAACAGCGCCTGCGCCACGGCGGCATCCGCCAGCCGCAACAACACCGGCGAGCCGACCGGCAACTCGACGATCAGCAACTGACGCAAGTGCGCGACGATTTCATGCGCCGGCGCGGCGCTGAACAACAGCACGCCCCATTCCTGTTGGGCGTGCTGGCGATAAAACCGCGCCACCGGATCGTCAGCGTCAGCGAGCGCCACCAGCAGCGGCGAGACGTCACGCAGGGCCGAAAACGGTGGCTGGTCGTACAGCGCAAAAGCGTTGGCGGCGGGGTCGAGCCTTCGCAGTTGCGCCGGCAAATCCGCGATCGTCGCACCGTCGAGCAGCACAAACGCCTGCTGCTCAGCCCACGGCAAACCTTCAGGCCAATCCGTCAAAAGGCTCATGCCTGGGCCGCCTCGCAAATCAGGCAACGCGAGGTCCGCGTGGTCAGCAGCGCATGCCGTTGCTGCACGGCATCGAACGTCGCCTTGAGCAACGGCGCGGCCCCCGGCAGCAAGGGTTCCGCTGGCAGACACACCGTCGGCGCCCCGCCCTGCACCACCGGCACACTGCTGAAAATGCCGGCGGCGCCGACCGTCAGCCAATGCCCGCCAGCAGCCAGAGTGATCTGCAGGCCGCTGTTGAAAACCACCTGCTCGCCCGCGCCGAAATGCAGCTGCTGCGCGGCACTGACGCGCTGGCTGGCGACCCGCACATGCTGCTCGCCCTGCACCCACAGATGATCGTCCTGCTTGAGTTCAGTCAGGCGATTGCCGTGGGTCAGGTGATGTTCCTCGTCGCGCAACTCAAGGCTGGAGACGCCGCCAATCACTTGGCTGTGCAGGTTGTCGATCTGCACACGCAAGTCGTTGAGCACGTGCTGCACCAAGTCGCGCTGCGCCCTGATGGAGATTTCTTCCGCGCCTTGCCGGTCCTCGATGCGCAGTTCGTTGTAACCACCGCCACCGGGACTGCTCTGGCTGCGCCAGATGCTACGCGTCTGTTGCGCCGGCAGGTCCAGTGGCACCGGGGTTTCGGCGTTGGGCAGGCAGGCGAGCACATGCGGTTTGTCCGGATCGCCATCGGTGAACCCCACTAGCACTTCCATACCGACGCGAGGAATCTGCACGCTGCCGTAGCGGTCATGTGCCCAGGCAGTGGCCACGCGCAGCCAGCAACTTGACTGTTCATCACGCTGGCCGTCGCGATCCCAGAGCATTTGCACTTTCACGCGGCCGTAGGCATCGCTGTAGATTTCTTCGCCGGGCGGGCCGGTCACCACCGCCAACTGACTGCCACTGACGCGCGGTTTGACATGCTTGAGCTGCGGGCGAAACACCACGTCCCACGGCGTCGCGACGAAATGGTTGCGATAGCCCTGACTGAAACCATCTGCGTCAGCCTGCTCGGTGAACGCTTCCTCGAGCACTTGCGGCTGTTTGCCGATGTGCTCGACCTCGGTCAGCAACCATAAATCGTTGCAGTCGGCGCGCGAGTAATCCGCCATGGTCATGAAACTGCCGCCGCGCATCAGCGCCTGATTGCTGCGCCCGTTAGCCAGACGATAGTCGGCACCATGGCGCTCCAGCGCACACTGGCTGAGGTGCTTGCCGCGCTCGCGATGGGTGAACTGCCCGGGAAACTCATAATCTTCCAGCAGCGGAAACCGCGCTGCACTGACCTTGGCGTCCAACTGCACCGCAGGCTTTTCGAAGTGATAATCGCGGCGCTCGACAACGTTGGAGCGTGGCTCCAGGCGCACAGTGAACTGGTCGATAACCGGCGCATCGGCAACCAGGCCGTTGCCCTGCAAATAGCGCGTCGTCACGTCGTGTTTGAGGAACGCCGTTTGATCGTCGCCGAACACCAACAGGTGCGCCTCACGGCGGTGACGGAAGTGAAAGTGCAGGCCCTCCTCTTCGCACAGCCTCTGGATGAAGTGCAGATCGGATTCCTGGTATTGCACGCAATACACCCGCGCCGGGTACTCGGCGCTGAGCTGAAAACACCAGGCATCGGCCTGCATGCCGTGATCGCTCAACACATTGGCGATGATCTGCGGCACGCTCAGGTTCTGGAAAATCCGCTGATTGCGCCGATGCGCGAGGTAGGCAAGGTGTGGCGCCAGGGTGATCTGGTAACGGCTCAGCCGAACACCGCAATCACTCTGGCCGACCCGATAGACCAGCCCGTGCATGCCGCTACCGTCGGCACCGAAACAGAGAAAGGCCGGCCGATGCAGCAAGCCTTCCAGATCCACATCGGGCCGCTCGCTGACCAGCTCGAGATCCAGTTCATAGGTCTGGTTGAGCACTTCCCGGGTGCGAAAACCGAACACTTGAAGATCGTGGGAAACGCCTTCTATCTCGAGAGTGAAAACAACGGGCCTGCCAGCGATGCGCATCCACCTGTCCCTGTGTCTGATTGAATGACGGGACTGTGCAACGGTGCACTGCAATGGGTGAAGTCAGAGGTTTCCCTGTTTTGCCGGTCTGCGAGCGAAAAGGACGTGGCCCACAGAGAAACGCCCGGGATCCTACGGAAATGATCCCGAATCCTATGTATTTCCCCTGTGGGAGCGAGCCTGCTCGCGAAAGCGGTGTGTCAGTCGGCGAATGTTTAACTGATCCACCGTCATCGCGAGCAGGCTCGCTCCCACAGGGATTTGCGTGAGTCAGGGCAGCAAAATGATCTTGTCGCCACCGCCCTGATTGACCTCTTCATAGCGCGCCGGCCCTTCAGCCAGCGGCACTTGCATCAGGCCCTGCGGCAGCGGCAAGCGATCCTCATCGAAGAAGCGCCCGAACTGCTCGAGCATCGCCGCGCACGCCTCGACGCCGTACAACAACGAGTTGATCCCGACCACCGAGCCGCCCTTGCGATACAGCGCCAGCGCCGGCAATTGCACATGGCCGTCGACCGGTGCGGCGATGATGGCGATGCGGCCGAAGGTCGCCAGTGCCGCCACCGAGGCGGGCAGCCAGAAACCGGTGGTGTCGAAGATCACATCGGCGCCGCCGCGATACACCGCGTTGACCTGGGAACCGAGGTCTTCTGGCTTATCCAGTTGAATCGTCTGATAGCCCTGCTGCTGCAGATCGGCTACCTGCTCGGGCCGGCGCGCCGCCGCCAGCAATTGCGCGCCGCGCACTTTTGCCAGGGCCAAAGCCGCGGTTGCCACTGCCCCGCCGCCGATCACCAGCAAGCGCGTGTCGGCGCTGACCAGGCTGCGTTCCAGCGCATCCCACGCCGTGGTGTACGGCACGCCAAGGCTGGCCGCCTGAGCGAAACTCAAATGCGCCGGTTTGTGCGCCACGCCACGGGCCGGCAATTTGACGAATTGCGCATGTGCGCCGTCGGCGAAGAAGCCCAGCTCGCGCCCGGTACCCCAGACTTCCTGACCGATCAACGCTTGCGGCCCCTCGACCACCACCCCGGCAAAATCCCGCCCCGGAACCCGTGGCAGTGTGGTGTAGGGAAAACGCCCGAGGACGTTTTTCACATCGCTGGGATTGAGCCCGGCAGCCTTGATCTGCACCAGCACTTCATCGGCGCCGGGCACCGGGGTCGGAACGTCGACGAAACGCAGGGAAGACAGGTCGCCGGTCTGATCGAATTGCAACGCTTTCATGGGCACATCCACCGAAAAGAAAAAGGAAATTCAGGACACCCAGCCAGCGACCAGTTGCCGGCCCAACGGCCACAACTGCTCACCGGCCAACATGCCGAGCAGACCGATTAGCGCGATGGCCGGTGGGGCGGGAGAACGGAAATCGAGCGCGCCGTAGAGCAGGCCGACGCCCAGGCCGATGGCCAGAGAAATGAGGTAGTTCATGAAAGGAACTCCGCCGCGATAAGTGATGGGCAGAGTCTAGGGAAACGGGCGGAGCGGTATCGGCCAAGGACTTCTGAATTTCGGACAAACCTTCTGCAGCCGCCATAGAACCGTGTGGGAGCGAGCCTGCTCGCGAATGCGGTCTTCCAGTCAGCACTTCATTGCCTGGTGCAAAGCTTTCGCGAGCAGGCTCGCTCCCACATGGATCTGTTCAAGTTGCCGAGAATTGCGAAGGCGCTACGCCAAGTTCCCGGCGAAACATGTCGCTGAAACTGCTCGGTGAATAACCCAGTTCGCGAGCAATGACGCTCACCGCCACGCCTTGAATCAACGCCGCCACCGCCGTCGCCAACTGCACCTGCCGTCGCCATTCGGCGAAGCCCATGCCGAGGCTGTCCTTGAACAACCGCGCCAGGGTGCGCACGCTGGCCCCGGCGTTCTGCGCATGCTGCTCGAACGGGATCTCCAGCGACGGCGCGGCCATCACCGCCTGACACAGATTCATCAGACGCCGGTCGGACTCGTCCGGCAGTGGAATCTTCAACTGCGAACGCCTGGCCCGGCGCAGTTCCAGCAATGCCAGCCCGACCAGTGCATCGTAATACTCAGCCTCGCCGTCATCGCCCTGCGCCACCAGTCCGACGATCAACTCGCGCAGCAGACCACCGACTTCGATCACCTGCACCGTCGCATCCAGCGTCGCCGCCAGCGCCGGGCGCAGGTAGATATTGCGCATCTGCAAATCCGACACCACCCGAATCCCGTGCGGCACCCCCGGCGGCAACCACACCGCCCGCTGCGGCGGCACCACCAGCGCTTCGTGCGGGGTTTCGACCCACATCACCCCGCTCATCGCATACAGCAACTGCCCCCAGACATGCTCGTGCGGCTCGATGAACAAACCACGCGGATACGTCCGCGCCAGCGGTTGCACGGGCACATCGGTGTCGGTCAGATCAGGGGGCGCGGCGAGGGCCATGGCGAACGTTCACAGGGGGTTGGCGAAGCCGCCATGGTAACCAGCACGCCGCGCACTCGCCAACGATAGATACCGTCGGACAATCCGAATGAATTTTCCCGGCACAGCGCGATCCGTTTAATACCACAGGGAGGAATTCGGGCTTTATGAACAACGCAAAACTTTACGTCATCGACTACACACTGCATGGCACCCCCAAGTCGTTCATTATCCGCTCGGACAAAATGGACAACGCCGAAGCCTGGCATTGGGCAAGCTGCGACGCGGGCGTGGGTCGCATCCCGCGCTTCGGCCGCGAGAAAGTGCAAAAGACCAGCAAACCGATGGCAGAAAAATTCGGCCTGGAAAACGTCACCTGGCGCCAGACCAACTGACCCCACCGCCTCCACCGCAGGCTTGGCAATCGACAGGGGGAATCGACCGATGACCGACACTTATCACACGGCCCGACTGGACTACGGCCTGACCACCTTCTTCGGCCAGATCACCAAAACGGTGAATTGCGCAGTCGCACTGGAAACGGTCGCGGATGACCCTTACCGCTTCACCTTGTGCGTCCAGGCACCGGTACCGGAAGACCTCCACCAAGCCAAGGTTGTGGTGGTCAAGGTCGAAGGGCGAACACTGCAAGGCACGGTGAGGCACTTTGAACGACAGGAAGACGACAGTCTGAAAATGGAAGTGGAGCCTGATTAGGCTCCACTTTTTTTTGCCGCGCTTATTTCGGATGAGCGCAACCGCAGCCCTTCATCGCACATTCTTCACCGTGTTTGTGGTGATGAGCGCAAGCCTCGCAGCAATAGTGTTTACCGTGTACAGCGTAGGAATGTTCGCCTTCTTTGATCGTGCAGTTGCAGCCCGGGCAGTCGCATTTTTTATCGGACATGGGACAGACTCCTTGCGTGGTGGTTGTCTGAGGCTTGAGTGGTAAGCCGTAGAGGACAGTGTGGAAGGTGGTGTTGCAGGCTGACCAACTGTTGAGAGATTGGGCGACGCAGAGATGGCTTTCGCGAGCAGGCTCGCTCCCACCAGAACGACATCGCGCTGCACAGACCTGCACATGACATCAAAAGCCCCTCACCCTAGCCCTCTCCCTGTATGTACCGAATCCATAATCGATAAGGTCTTTCAGTTCGCTGTATAACGCGAAACAACTCGGTCGGCTCCCTCTCCCTCGGGAGAGGGCTGGGGTGAGGGGCGAATCCCGGCACAAAACCAAAGCCAGACACCACCCGCTCCTAACCACTCAACACAATGAGCGCAAGCTCGAGTACCGCCCTTGATCTTGCCGTGCCGGCCCCATCGGCAGGCTGAGTGGAGGGATCGATCCCGCAGCGAAGGAACCCCGAGCCCCAGCGAGCGGGCCGAACGCCGGGGCCAAGCCTTTTGGTTACTTTTTGGCGTCTGAAAAAGTGACCCGCTGTAAGAGCGGAACCGTAATCAGCAACAACCGCAGCAACGGATATGTACTCAAATCCAATCACTCAGAACGCAAACTGCTCCGATACATAAACACCAAAGCCACCGCCAGACACACCATCGCCAACATCCGACTCGGAGACAAGCCGATCGCCGGATTCCCCAACCAGCCAAAATTGTCGATCAACATCCCCATCCCCAACTGCCCGACAATCACCGCCACCGTCGCCACAGCCGTCCCGACCACCGGCACCGCGCCAACCATCACCATCATGTACACCACACCAAACAGCGCCCCGGTCAACTGCCACTTCGGCACCTCAAGCAGACTTACCGCCTGCGCCGGCTCGAAAAACAGAATCAACAACCCGGTCACCACTGCGCCCACCGCAAAGGTCAGCAGACTGCTACGCAGCACCCCCACCGTTTCACCCAGACGCCCATTGATCGCGGCCTGCACACTCAACACCGCACCGGCCAATACCACTACCGCCAACAAAATCACCAGACCCATCACTCACCCCCGCGCAATCAGAACCAAAGCCACCACAATCAAGCCCAACGCCAGCCAGCGCTCGCCGTTGACCTTCTTGCGCGTCGCGCCGAACCAGCCGAAATGGTCGATCAGCACACTCTTGCCGACCTGACCGGACAAAATCGCAATCATCGTCATGGCAATGCCGATGTGCGGCGTCGCCAGCGTCAGCACCACCACGTAGATCGGCCCGAGAAAACCGCCGATCAACTGCCAGCGCGGCAGTTCGGTCAGCGCCGGCCCTTTTTGCGGACCGGCAAACAGCAACAGCAAAAACAGGATCGCCGAACCCACGCCGAAAATGCTCAACGTCGCCCACAAATGCCCGACCTGCTCACCCAGCGGCCCGAGCAATCCGGCTTCTACCGACAAGCCCATGCCAGCGAGAATCACCAGCGGCAGCAACAGCAGACGCAACACCGAGCTTTTCACCGGTGCAGCAACCACCCCTTCATCCAACGTCTGCATACATAACCTTCCACGCTCAAAAACAATGGCGCGGATTATCGGCTGGCGCCGCTGTGCGATAAATGGGAGCATCCGGACAACACTTTTGCGCAACACGCACAGCGAGACACGGCATGCACGGGCTCAACGAACTCGGATTCAAAGCGTTAAGGCTGTTTGTGGCGGTCCTCGACCACGGCAGTTTTTCCGAAGTCGCCCGCCGCGAAGGGGTCGCGCCCTCCTCGATTTCGCGGCAGATCCAGTTGATGGAACAGGCGCTGAACCAGCAATTGCTCTACCGCCACACCCGCGCCGTCACCCCGACCGAAGCCGGGCGCACGCTCGGCCACCATGCGCGGCTGCTATTGGTGCAACTGGAGGAAGCCGAACAGGCGTTGCAGGAGCAGCAAAGCGAACCCACCGGACTGGTGCGCATCAACGCCCCGGTGGTGTTCGGCCAACGCCATCTGACGCCCTGGCTGGGCGAGCTCTGCGCGCGCTATCCGAAGCTGCAACTGGATATCCAGCAAACCGACCATTACATCGACCCGCTACAGGAAGGCGCCGACCTGCTGTTTCGCATCGGCGCGCTGCACGATTCGAGCATGCAGGCACGCATTGTGGCGCCGCACCGTTTTCAGGTCGCCGCCAGCCCGGCCTATCTCAAACGCCACGGCACGCCGCAGCACCCGGACGAACTCGCGCAGCATCAGTGCCTGGCCTACAAAGGCGCGGCCGGTCAGCAGCGTTGGTTTTTCCGCCGTGATGGCGAGGACTGGACGCCGTACACGGTCAGAGGCCCGATCACCGGCAACCACGCCGACACCCTGACCCAGGCCGCCCAGCAAGGCTTAGGGCTGGTGATGTTTCCGTCGTGGCTGATTGGCGAAGCGGTGCGCGAGGGCACGCTGGTGCCGGTGCTGAGGGAGTATCAGGTGTCGAACAGCCTGGAACCGCAGCAGATCGCGGTGCTGTGGCCGGGGAGCCGACGGTTGTCGGTGAAGGTGAGGACGGTAATTGATTTTTTTGTCGAGTGCTTTGGCGAGATTCCTTATTGGGACAGAGCCTGAAGATCAAGAGCCCCCTCACCCTAGCCCTCTCCCTGAGGGAGAGGGAACCGACCGAGGTGTCCCACCTACTGCATCGACCTGAAAAACCGCGTCGATTATGGATTCAAAGCAGGACTTTCAGGTCGGCGTAATCCCGCAATATTCCCCAATCGGTTCCCTCTCCCTCTGGGAGAGGGCTAGGGTGAGGGGCTTTTCAGGCCATCAGATACGGAACTGCCCCACCAGCTTGCCCAACCGCTGCCCCAGCTCCGCCAGACTGCGCGACGTTTGCGCGCCCAGTTGCGTTTCATCGGCGACGCTGTCCACCGCCACGGCAATCTGATGCACGCTGCGGTTGATCTCTTCGGCCACCGCCGTCTGCTCTTCCGCTGCGCTGGCGATCTGCGCGTTCATCGAGTTGATCGTCGCGATCAACTGCGCCATGGCGTCCAGCGATGCGCCAGCCTGATTGGCTTGCTGCGAAGTGCCGTCGCCGGCCTCGCTGGAACGGCGCATCGCTTCGACCGCCTGCTGCGTGCCGGCCTGCAAGCGGTCGATCATGCCCTGGATTTCCTGGGTGCTGATCTGCGTGCGGCTGGCCAGTGCGCGTACTTCGTCCGCAACCACCGCAAACCCGCGCCCGGCCTCACCGGCGCGCGCCGCTTCGATCGCGGCGTTGAGCGCGAGCAGGTTGGTCTGCTCGGCAATCGAACGAATCACCCCAAGCACGCCGACAATCGAACTGACGTCCTGCTGCAGGCTGTCCAGCGACACGCCGCTGTTGCGGATGTCGTCGACCAGTGCATGAATCTGTTTGATGCTGCCCGCGACCACGCGCTTGGCGCTCTGGCCTTCTTCGTCGGTCTGCTGAGCGGCGACGGCGGCGTTCTGTGCGCTCTTGGCGACTTCCTGGGCGGCGGCGGACATTTCGTTGATCGCCGTGGCGACCTGATCGGTTTCGTGGCGCTGACGCTCCATGGCCTGATCGGAACGCTGCGCCTGTTCCGAGACCTGGGTGACCAGACCGGTCAGTTGCGTGGTCATCTCGGTGATCTGCCGCACCAGGCCGTGGATCTTGTCGACGAAACGATTGAACGAGCCGGCCAGTTCGCCGAGTTCGTCCTGGCTGGTGATGTTCAGGCGTCGGGTCAGGTCGCCCTCGCCCGCCGCGATATCATCGAGGTTGGCTTTCATCAGGGTCAGCGGGCGCAGAATGGTGTTGGCCAGCAGCATGCCCGCCGCCGCGATCACCAACAGCACCAGCACCGCAACGCCGACAATGCTCAGCACCACGCCTTGCACGCGCTCCTGCACTTGCGCCTCGACCTGCGCCACTTGCGCTTCGATGCCGTCGAGGTTGACCGAAGTACCGACCGCCATGTCCCACTTCGGCAGGTATTCGGTGTAGCCGAGTTTCGGCACCAGCACCTTGGCGTTACCCGGCAGCGGTGAGCTGTATTGCAAATAGTGGGTGCCGTCCTTGGCCACTTTGACCAGGCCGAGGTTGACGTAGACGCCGTTCGGATCGCGGTTGTCCTTGAAGCTTTTGCCCACGCCATCGGGGTCGTTGGCCTTGAACAGGCGCACGGTTTCGGAGTCGTAGCCGAAGAAATAGCCGTCCTTGCCGTAGCGGATGCCCGAGAGCAACTTGATCGCCTGCGCCCGCGCCGCGTCGTCGCCCGGTGCGGCGGCGTCGTACAGCGGTTTGATCGTGGTCATGGCCACGGCGACGTAACTTTGCAGGGTGGCTTTGGCGTCGCTGAGCAGCCGCTCGCGGGTCTGTTCGACCTCCTTGCGCGCCTGTTCCTGGAGGATGAACAGCGTGGTCACGCTGATGACCAGCGCAAAGAGCAGCACCGGCAGAACGGCAAGGGACAGGACTTTAGCCTTGAGACTCAGGCGCATCGGGGGACTCACTCTTTTGATTTTGTTGGCGTGGTTAAAGGCTTTAACGGCACGCCGGGGCAAAAGTTGAGTCTTGAAACATCGCCGCCCCCCCTGTGGGAGCGAGCCTGCTCGCGAAAGCGTTGGCTCAGCAACCTGTGTGTCGACTGACACGACGCCTTCGCGAGCAGGCTCGCTCCCACATGGGGCAATTGTGGATTTTTTAGAGAACCATCGCCGCCACCCAGCCAAACACCAGCAGCGGCAGGTTGTAGTGCAGGAAAGTCGGTACGACGGTGTCCCAGATGTGGTGATGCTGGCCGTCGATGTTCAGGCCGGAGGTCGGGCCGAGGGTCGAGTCCGAGGCCGGTGAACCGGCATCGCCCAGCGCACCGGCAGTGCCAACGATGCAGACGATGGCGATCGGGCTGAAGCCCAGTTGCACGCACAACGGCACGAAAATCGCTGCGAGAATCGGCACGGTAGAGAACGACGAACCGATGCCCATGGTCACCAGCAAGCCCACCAGCAGCATCAACAAAGCCCCGACGCCTTTGCTGTGATTGATCCAGGCTGCCGACGATTCGACCAGCGTCTGCACCTGCCCGGTGGCCTTCATCACTTCGGCAAAACCTGAGGCGGCGATCATGATGAAGCCGATCATCGCCATCATCTTCATGCCTTCGGTGAACAGATCATCGGTCTCGCGCCATTTGACGATGCCCGACACCGAGAAAATCAGGAACCCGACCAGAGCGCCGATAATCATCGAGTCCAGCAGCAACTGCACCACGAATGCCGAAGCGATGGCCACACCGGCAATCATCAGGCTCAGCGGGTTGTAGTGCACCGCCGTCTGCTCGACCTGTTCGATTTTGGCCAAGTCATAAACGCGCTTCTTGCGATAGCTGATAAACGCCATCGCCAGGCCGAAAACCATGCCCAGCGCCGGAATGCCCATGGCGTGGGTGACATTGATGCCGCTGATGTCGACGCCGCTGCGGGCGACGTTGGCGAGCAGGATTTCGTTGAGGAAGATGTTGCCGAAACCCACCGGCAGAAACATGTACGGGGTGATCAGGCCAAAGGTCATGACGCAGGCGATCAGACGGCGATCGAGTTGCAGCTTGGTCAGTACATATAGAAGTGGCGGCACCAGCAGCGGAATGAACGCGATATGGATCGGCAGGATGTTCTGCGAGGCAATCGCCACCACCCACAGCAGGCCGATCAGCAGCCATTTGACGTTACCGCCGCCGGTTGCGTGCTGCCGATCCACCATCGCCAAAGCCTTGTCGGCCAGCGCATGGGCCAGGCCGGACTTGGCGATTGCCACGGCGAACGCGCCGAGCAAGGCGTAGGACAACGCCACCGTCGCGCCGCCGCCCAGACCGCTGTTGAACGCCTTGAGTGTTGCGTCGATGCCCAGACCGCCGGTCAGGCCACCGACCAGCGCCCCGACGATCAGCGCGATCACCACATGCACGCGCGACAGGCTGAGGATCAGCATGACGCCGACGGCTGCTATGACTGCATTCATTTCACTACCTCAAAAAACACTGCGGGTGGAAACACACCGCCAGACAGGATGAGTCCGCCCGGCGCTGGCCGGCGGATTTGTATGAAGGGTCTTATTAGAGGGCGCGCACTGTGCCGCAGAGTGGCGGCGCTGTCAAAGCCCTGTGGCGAGGGGATTTATCCCCGTTGGGTGGCGAAGCCGCCCCCGGCAAACTTTAAATCAACCCTGTACGCAGGTGTCACGACTGCTTCGCAGCCGAACGGGGATAAATCCCCTCGCCACAGGACTACAGGACTACCGGACCACAGGACCACAGGACCACAGGACTACAGGACCACAGGCCCCGCATGCGGCAATCGGTCATATTGCGCTCACGGCATAAAGAAAGCCGAAACGCGGCCGCTACAGTGCAAAGTCTCAGATATTTATCGGATAAGGATGTTTTCCATGGCGCTCAGACAACTTTCCATCCAGTGGAAAATCACCCTGCTCGCCGGCCTCTGCCTGGCCGGTATCGTGACCCTGTTGGTCGGTCTTTCGCTGTATCGCATGGAACACAGCTCGGCGCTGGTCAAGGCCTCGAGCATGGAGATGCTCACCGAATCGGCGCAGGCGCGGATCGAATCGCAAGGTGAAGTGCAGGCCGCCGGCATTCGTCAGCAATTCATGGACGCCTATCAGTACGGCCACGGTTTCTCGCGGCAGGTACTGTTTTTGCGTGAGCAGGCCGAGAAGCGCTTTCTCGATGCCTTCGACCTGCGCGAGGACATGACCCGTCAGGTCAAATCCGCGCTGCAAGCCAACCCGGATCTGCTCGGCCTGTCGCTGGTGTTCGAAGCCAATGCGCTGGACGGCAAGGACGAACTGTTCGCCGATCAGGCTGAACTGGGCAGCAACGACAAGGGCCGTTTTGCCCTGTACTGGTCGCAGCCGACCCCGGGCAAAGTCACCTCGATGGCGCTGCCGGAAAGCGACATGAGCGACACCAGCACCGGCCCCAGCGGTCAGGCCGCCAACGCCTGGTTCACCTGCCCGCGCACCACGCTCAAACCCTGCGTGATCGAGCCGTACTTCTATGTCATCGATGGCCAGAAAGTGCTGATGACCAGCATCGTCTTCCCGCTGCAGGTCAATGGCAAAGTCATCGCCTCGCTGTCGGTCGACATCAACCTCAATAGCCTGCAAGCGATCAGCCAGAACGCCAGCCGCAAGCTTTACGACGGTCAGACTGCCGTCAGTATCGTCAGCCCCGCCGGCCTGCTCGCCGGTTACAGCCCGGATGCCGGCAAACTCAGCCAGCGCCTGGATGCGGTGGATCAGGCCAGCGGCAGCGAGTTGCTGCGCCTGCTCGCCTCGAGCACTGGCGTGAGCAGCCTGCACAGCAACGGCCAGTTGA
Source organism: Pseudomonas sp. LW8 (assembly GCF_041956865.1). Lineage (NCBI taxonomy): Bacteria > Pseudomonadati > Pseudomonadota > Gammaproteobacteria > Pseudomonadales > Pseudomonadaceae > Pseudomonas > Pseudomonas sp. LW8. Next base: position 3,724,570 of record NZ_CP168138.1, read on the forward strand.
AAGTGCTGTCGCCGTTCCAGCCGATTCCCGACGGACCGGCGTGGGGTGTGTTGCTCGATGTGCCGGAGCAAGTCCTGGTCAGCCGCGCCGAAGCGCTTAAGCAGCAACTGGATGCGAGCAATACCTCAGGCACGCTGATCGAACTGAGCCTCGGCCTGGTCGCCGCGCTGATCGGTCTGCTGCTGGTGTGGCTGATGGCGCGCAGCGTGACCAAGCCGATCCTCGGTGTGGCGCACATGCTTGAAGACATCGCCAGCGGCGAAGGCGATCTGACCCGGCGCCTGGCCTACGACAAGCAGGACGAGCTCGGCCAGTTGGCCGGTTGGTTCAACAAGTTCCTCGACAAGTTGCAGCCGATCATCGCCGAGGTGAAGCGCTCGGTGCAGGACGCGCGCAACACTGCCGACCAGTCCTCAGCCATCGCCACCCAGACCAGCGCCGGCATGGAGCAGCAATACCGTCAGGTCGATCAGGTCGCCACCGCGTCCCACGAAATGAGCGCCACCGCCCAGGACGTCGCGCGCAGTGCCGCCCAGGCCGCCGAAGCCGCCAAGGACGCCGACCGCGCCACCCGCCAGGGTCTGACCGTGATCGACCACACCACCGCGAGCATCGACACCCTCGCCGCCGACATGAGCGCAGCGATGGTTCAGGTCGAGGGCCTGGCCGCCAACAGCGAGAAAATCGGCACGGTGCTGGAAACCATCCGCGCCATCGCCGAGCAGACCAACCTGCTCGCACTCAACGCCGCCATCGAAGCCGCCCGTGCCGGTGAAGCCGGACGCGGTTTTGCCGTGGTCGCCGATGAAGTGCGCAACCTCGCGCGCCGCACTCAGGAGTCGGTGGAGGAAACCCGCCAGGTCATCGAGCAATTGCAGAACGGCACGCAGGAAGTGGTCGGTGCGATGGGCAACAGCCATCGTCAGGCCCAGGGCAGCGTTGAGCAGGTGGGCCAGGCTGTCACGGCGTTGCGGCAGATCGGCGATGCGGTGACGGTGATCAGCGACATGAACCTGCAAATCGCCAGTGCTGCCGAAGAGCAGAGCGCAGTGGCTGAGGAGATCAACAACAACGTGGCAACGATTCGCGATGTGACCGAGTCGCTGTCCGGGCAGGCCAATGAATCGGCGCGCGTGAGCCAGTCGCTCAACAGCCTGGCGAATCAGCAACAGCGGTTGATGGATCAGTTTCGCGTTTGATGCACAAGTGCGGGGTGTCAGTTGCAATCCCCCCTCACCCCAGCCCTCTCCCCCCAAGGGGGGCGAGGGGGAAAGGGAGCCGATCTTCATGCCATTCAAGTCCTGAGTTCGACTCGGATTTCAAGTGGGTGAATCTCTCAAGAACAACACAATCAGTCCCCTCTCCCTCTGAGAGAGGGTTAGGGTGAGGGGCTTTTCAAGGGCTCACCGCCGAGGCAGTTCAATCACCACTTTCAACCCGCCCCACTCGCTTTCGCCCAACACCAGCAAGCCACCCCACGTTTCGACAATATCCCGCACGATCCCAAGGCCGAGCCCATGCCCGTGGGTCTGCTCATCCAGCCGCGTGCCACGGCTGAACACCTGAGTGCGCTGCTCTTCGGGAATCCCTGGCCCATCATCTTCCACGCTCAGGGCAAAGCCGTCAGACCTTTCGATCACACTCAAGCGCACTTCGGCATCGGCCCATTTGCAGGCGTTGTCGAGCAGGTTGCCGAGCAGTTCGAGCAAATCCTCGCGGTCCCACGGCAGCTGCAAACCCGGCGGTGCGACGTAGCTCAAGGCCAGATGCTCGCCGTGAATCATGTTCAAGGTCGCCAGCAACCCTGGCAGCTCGGCATCGCAATCAAACAACGCGCCGGGCAGCGCATCCCCCGACAACCGCGCGCGATTGAGTTCGCGATTGAGGCGCTGCTGCACCTGCTCCAGTTGTTCCTTGAGAATCCTGCGCAGCTCGGGATGGTCATCAAGCTTGTCGCTGGAGGCCAGGCTGAGCAGCACCGCCAACGGGGTTTTCAGCGCGTGGCCAAGGTTGCCCAAGGCATTGCGCGAGCGCTTGAGGCTGTCTTCGGTGTGGGCGAGCAAATGGTTGATCTGCGCCACCAGCGGCTCCAGCTCCACCGGCACCTGATCGTCGAGTTGCGAGCGCTGGCCCTGCTGCAACTGAGCGATCTGCTCGCGCGCGCGTTCCAGCGGTTTAAGGGCGCGGCGTACGGTCAGGCGTTGCAGGAACAGAATCAGAAGCAACGCCGCCAGCCCGAGGCCGAGGCCGATCTGGCGCATGCGCTGGAAACTGTCGCTGACCGGCGTGTAATCCTGGGCGACGCTGATCGAGATCGACTGACCCAGGCGTCGATAGTCCGAGCGCAGTATCAGCAGGCGTTGCCCGCCCGGGCCTAGTTGCAAGTTGCTGTGCAGCCCCGGGTGCTGCAGCAACGGCAGTTCCTGATCCCACAGCGAGCGCGAACGCCAGTGGCTGTCGGAGAAATCGATGCGAAAGTAGTGCCCGGAAAACGGCCGCTGATAGGCCGGCGAGAGATGCCGCTCATGCAATTGCAAACCTTGCGGGCCGCGCACCAGCGCAACCAACAGGCTTTCGCTGTCGTTGCGCAGGCCGGCTTCGAGGTAGCGCTGCAAACCGACTTCGAACAACCACAGGCTGGTTTGCGCCAGCACCAGACCGACCACCACCATCACGCTGATCAGACCCAGGCTCAAACGGCGCTGGATTGATCTCATGAAGCTTGTCCGCCGAACAGGTATCCCTGACCGCGACGGGTTTCGATCACGCTTTTGCCGAGCTTGCGCCGCAGGTGATTGACGTGGACTTCGAGGACGTTGGAGTCACGCTCGGTCTCACCGTCGTAGAGGTGTTCGGCGAGGTGGCTTTTCGAGAGGATCTGCTCGGGGTGCAGCATGAAATAGCGCAGCAGGCGGAATTCAGCGGCGGTCAGCTGGATGTCGGCGCCGTCGCGAACCACGCACTGGCGGCCTTCGTCCAGATGCAGGCCGGCGGCTTGCAGGGTCGGCTGGTTGGACTGGCCCTTGGAGCGACGCAGCAGCGATTGAATGCGCAGGTACAGTTCTTCCGGGTGGAACGGTTTGGTCAGGTAATCGTCAGCGCCGGCCTTCAGCCCTTCGATGCGCTCGGCCCAGGAGTCGCGCGCGGTAAGGATCAGCACCGGAATCGCCAGACCGGCCGCGCGCCACTGCGCCAGCACGTCCAGCCCCGGTACGCCGGGCAGGCCGAGATCGAGGATGATCAGGTCATAGGGCTCGCTGCTGCCCTGATACACCGCGTCACGACCATCGGCCAGCCAATCCACCGCGTAGCCTTGGCGCTGCAGGCCAGCGAGCAATTCGTCGGCCAGCGGTACGTGGTCTTCCACCAGAAGCAAACGCATCGATCAATCTTCCTTGTCTTTGACTAACTCGCCGGTATCGGCCTTCAGGTGCAGCTCGCGCGCCACGCCTTCGACCGTCAGCAATTCGACTTCGTAAATGTACACGTCGTGTTTTTCTTCCAGCTCGACTTCCAGCAGTTTGGCGCCGGGGTAGCGATCCATGGCCTGCTGCAGCACTTGCTCCAGCGGCAGGATCACGCCATCGCGACGCAGGGCCAGCGCCTCGTCCTGATCGAGGTCGCGAGCCATGGCCGTACTGCACAACAACACCAGCGCCAGCGCCGTCAGGCGGGTGGCGCGACTATTCAGCTTCATTACGTATCCTGATGATCCCTGAGCACTTCACCATCGACCGCGTTCAACTCCAGATCCCACTTCAGCCCTTTCGGGTCGCGCAGTTCGATCTGGTAAATGAACTTGCCGTACTCTTCCTCCAGCTCGGTTTCGGTGATTTCCGAACCGGGGTGTTTTTCCAGGGCGATGGCGTTGAGCTTCTCGAAGGAGACGATAGTACCAGCGTCGCGCAAACGAAGCGCTTCGTCAGGTCCGAGATCGCGCGCCAGCGCAGTGTTGGCGCCAAGGCCGAGGATCGAGGCAGTGGTCAGGGCAGTCAGGGTTTTCATGGTGTCTCCGAATTCTTATATGTTGCTTACGGTGGGCACCATAGCGAGGTCAACTTAACTGAAACTGAATGGCCATCATTGTGCCCCATTGCTGGCAAGCTCCCCTGTGGGAGCGAGCCTGCTCGCGAAGGCGCAGTGTCAGCTGCAACGATGTTTCTGACCCACCGCTTTCGCGAGCAGGCTTGCTCCCACACTGGTTTGCGTCTGCCCCCCTTGTGGGGCAGGCTCACTCCGACATGGGCCTGCAACATGTGCTTATAATCGCCAGCTTGCTAACGATCGAGACCGGTATGACCGCCATCCACATCAAGTTTCCTGCTCTCACCATAAAGGCCGGCCCACGGGCCATGGCGCGGATTCGTGCGCAGGGTTTGCACGCCGCGGACGTCGGCACCCTGCCCGGTGCGGCCGGTGGGCCGAAGGCGTTGGGGATTCAGGGGCTCGATCTAGCGTTGTTCGGCGAGTGGCTGCCGAGTGCGCCGCGTGAGCGTTCGCTGATCGGCGCCTCGGTGGGTTCCTGGCGCTTCGCCAGCGCCTGCCTACCGGACGCCGCCGAAGGCATTCGCCGCCTCGGTGAGCTATACGCCGAGCAGCATTTCAACAAAGGCGTGACCATGGCCGAGATCAGCCAGAGCTCGCAGCGCATGCTCAATGACCTGCTCGACGGCCGCGATGCGAGCATCCTTGAAAACGCCGATTACCGCTTGAACATCATGGTGGTGAAAAGCCAGGGCCGCCTCGCCGAAGACCATCGCGGGCGCCTCGGTCTGGCGCTGGGCTCGGTGATCGCCGACAACCTGCGCGGTCGTGCGCGGCTGTCGCGACACTTTGAGCGGCTGATCATCCACGACCCGCGCCTGGCGCCGCCGCTTGATGCCTTGACCGATTTCCCCTCGCGTTTCGTTGCCCTCAATACCGGCAACCTGCGCCAGGCCCTGCTCGCTTCCGGGTCGATTCCGATGGTGATGGAAGGCGTGCGCGACCTGCCCGGCGCCGGCGCGGGTACGTTCCGTGACGGCGGCCTGCTCGACTACCACCTCGACCTGCCCTACAGCGGCGACGGCATCGTGCTCTATCCGCACTTCACCGATCGGGTGATTCCCGGCTGGTTCGACAAGACCCTGCCATGGCGCCGCGCTTCGGTGCAGCGTCTGCAGGATGTGCTGCTGGTCGCGCCATCAAAGGAATATCTGGCGCGCCTGCCCTACGGCAAACTGCCCGATCGCAACGACTTCAAACGCTTTATGGGCGATGCGCCGAGCCGGCAGAAATACTGGCACACGGCGATGGACGAGAGCCGTCGACTGGGTGACGAATTCCTCGAGCTGACGGCCAACGGTCGCCTCGCCGAGCGCTTGCTGACCCTTTAGTCAGCACGGCCGAAGACAAGCTGATAAACTCGCCGCCTGCCCGAATCGCTGCGGCGAACGCCATCTGAACAGAGCCGAAAATACCGTGGAAATCTTCAAAGAGTTTACTTTCGAATCCGCCCACCGCCTGCCGCACGTCCCGGACGGCCACAAGTGCGGCCGCCTGCACGGCCACTCATTCAAGGTCGCGCTGCACCTGAGCGGCGACCTCGACCCGCACACTGGCTGGATTCGCGATTTCTCCGAGATCAAAGCGATTTTCAAGCCGCTGTATGAGCGTCTCGACCACAACTACCTGAACGACATTCCTGGCCTGGAAAACCCGACCAGCGAAGTGCTGGCCAAATTCATCTGGAATGAGATGAAGCCATTGCTGCCGGAACTCAGCGCGATCCGCATTCATGAGACGTGCACCAGCGGCTGCATCTATCGCGGCGAATAAGCACCACACATCTCCCCCGCCCCTGTGGGAGCGAGCCTGCTCGCGAAAGCGCCGTTCCAGTCAATTTATTCGGTGACTGACACTCCGTATTCGCGAGCAGGCTCGCTCCCACAAGAGTCCGGCGCCAGGTTTGAATCATCTGCCATGCACATAACAGGCTCGCTCCCACATTGGGCTCCTGGTGCATTCAGTGCACTGCTTTCGCGCTGAAAACCTCAGTCGCGTCTACACATTCGTTCACTTGCGCCGTTTGGCACGACCGCTGCAACCCTTCTGCGTCTTCCCCTTCCTGCAAGGACTGCCCCATGACGCAGAACGCCCCCGGCAACGATTACCCGCTCAGTGAAGTCCCCATGCACGCGCGCAAAGGCCTGGCCTCGACGGCGATGGTGTTACTGGGCTTCACGTTTTTCACTGCGACCATGTTTGCCGGCGGCAAGCTCGGGGTCGCGTTCGGTTTCGCCGAGATGATGGCGGTGATCATTGTTGGCAATCTGCTGCTGGGCCTTTACGCCGCAGGGCTGGGTTACATCGCCTTCAAGAGCGGCCTCAATTCGGTACTGATGGGCCGCTTCTGTTTTGGCGAAGTCGGCAGCAAGCTCAGCGATCTGATTCTCGGCTTCACCCAGATTGGCTGGTACGCGTGGGGCACGGCGACGGCGGCGGTGGTGATCGGCAAGTATTTCAATCTCGATGAAAGCACCGCGCTGGTCCTGATGGTGCTGTTCGGCCTCGGCTTCTGCGCCACGGCGTACATCGGTTATCGCGGACTGGAAATTCTCTCGTACATCGCAGTGCCGGCGATGATGTTGCTGCTGATGCTGTCGATGTGGGCAGCGACCGTGAAGGTTGGCGGTTTCGAAGGCTTGCTCAGCGTGGTGCCGACCGGTTCGCTGGACTGGTCGACAGCGATCACCCTGGTGTTCGGCACCTTCGTCAGCGGCGCAACGCAAGCCACCAACTGGACGCGTTTTTCGCGCTCGGCAAAAGTGGCAGTGCTGGCCAGCCTGATCGGTTTTTTCATCGGCAACGGCCTGATGGTGCTGATCGGCGCGTACGGCGCGATCGTCTATCAACAGCCGGATGTGGTTGAAGTGCTGCTGTTGCAGGGCTTCGCCATGGCCGCGATGGCCATGCTGTTGCTGAACATCTGGAGCACTCAGGACAACACCATCTACAACTTCGCCGTCGCCGGCTGCAACCTGCTGCGCACCGGGCGGCGCAAGACCGTGACCCTCGGTGGCGCGGTGATCGGCACTCTGCTCGCCCTGCTGGGCATGTACGACATGCTGGTGCCGTATCTCATCCTGCTCGGCACGGTGATTCCGCCAATTGGCGGGGTGATCATGGCTGACTTTTTCTATCGCTGGCGCGGGCACTATCCGCGTCTGGCCGACGCACGGTTGCCAGCGTTCAACTGGCCGGGCCTCGGGGCCTACGGGGTCGGAACCGTCGCTGCGTTCAGCTCGCCCTGGGTCGCGCCGCTGGTAGGCATTGCCGCTGCCGCGCTAACGTATGTCATCGTCACCGGTGTGCTGGGCGCCCGTCGCGTCAGCGCACCACTACAAGACCTATAAAAAGGATTTGCCTGATGCACATCATCAACGCCCGCCTGCGCAACCAGGAAGGCCTGCACGAATTGCACCTCGAAGACGGCCTGATCCACAGCATCGCCCGTCAGACCGAAGCGCCGACCCTCGGCGCGGATGACCTCGATGCCGGCGGCAATCTGGTGGTGCCGCCCTTCGTCGAGCCGCACATCCACCTCGACGCCACCCTCACCGCCGGCGAGCCGCGCTGGAACATGAGCGGTACGTTGTTCGAGGGCATCGAATGCTGGGGCGAGCGCAAGGTCACCATCACCGAAGAAGACACCAAGACCCGCGCCAAGAAGACCATTCAGGCCCTGGCCGCCCACGGCATTCAGCACGTGCGCACCCACGTCGATGTCACCGACCCGCAACTCACCGCGCTCAAAGCCATGCTCGAAGTGCGCGAGGAAAGCCGTCACTTGATCGATCTGCAAATCGTCGCGTTCCCGCAGGAAGGCATTGAGTCGTTCCGCAATGGTCGCGAGTTGATGGAAGAAGCGATCCGCATGGGCGCCGACGTGGTCGGCGGCATTCCGCATTTCGAGTACACCCGCGATCAGGGCGTCAGCTCGGTGAAGTTCCTCATGGACCTGGCCGAGCGTACCGGCTGCCTGGTCGACGTGCACTGCGACGAGACTGACGATCCGCATTCACGTTTCCTCGAAGTGCTTGCCGAAGAAGCGCGCAGCCGCGACATGGGCGCCCGCGTCACCGCCAGCCACACCACGGCGATGGGTTCTTATGACAATGCCTACTGCGCCAAACTGTTCCGCCTGCTCGGCCATTCCGGGATCAGTTTTGTTTCCTGCCCGACCGAAAGCATTCATCTGCAAGGACGTTTCGACAACTTCCCGAAGCGCCGGGGCGTGACCCGCGTCAACGAACTGCTCGAAGCCGGCATGAACGTGTGTTTCGGTCAGGATTCGATCGTCGACCCGTGGTATCCGCTGGGTAACGGCAACATCCTGCGCGTGCTTGAAGCGGGTTTGCACATCTGCCACATGCTCGGTTATCGCAACCTGCAAAGCGCGCTGGATCTGGTCACCGACAACAGCGCCAAAGCCATGCACCTGGGCGAGCGTTACGGACTGGAACAGGGCCGCCCGGCGAACTTGCTGATTCTCTCGGCGGACAGCGACTACGAAGTGATCCGCAGCCAAGGCCTGCCGCTGTATTCGATTCGCGGCGGCAAGGTGTTGATGAAGCGGCAGATGCCGGTGGTGGAGTTCAGCTGAGATTGCGCTGGGGCTGATGGCCTCATCGCTGGCAAGCCAGGCTCCCACAGGTTTTGTGTTGAGCATATGATTGGGCCCTCATGCAAAACCCTGTGGGAGCCTGGCTTGCCAGCGATGGCGTCGGCCGAATCAACCCGCCAACCGCGCCGTGCCAAACAATCTGACGCGCAGCAATTCCCCTTGCGAAACCTCAAGCAAAACCGGTGCGGTGCCACCCGGCATGACCACCCGCACTTTTCCCGCCTCGACCCAACCCACCCGCCACGCGGCACACGCGACCGCACTGGCGCTGGTGCCGGATGACGCGGTTGGTCCTTCGCCACGCTCGAATACCCGGGCGAGGACTTGCTGCGGCGACGCCAGCGCGGCCCATTGCAGATTGACGCCCGCCGGGCAGGGATTACCGGCACCGGTGGGCATGGCATAGGCGATTGCTGTAAGCCGTTGGTTCAGGGTGGGTTCACGCATCTTTTCGTTGCTCGGCAAAGCGCTTGCATCGCTGAGCAGCGTTACACAGTGCGGATTGCCGATGCGGACGAATTGGCTGTGGGTCCAAGTGGGATCGAGTTGCGCCAGGGGCTGGACATGGCTGACGTCGCGATTATTGATTTGAACGCTCTCGACTGCCTGCGCCCCAACGGCTCGCGGGCCGAATCCGGGCCGGCCGAGGTCGAGCCAGAAACCGCGCACGCCTTCGACTTCGGCGGGTCTCACTGAGGTTTCCAGCGCCGCGCCTTTGTCATGATGAACGCGCAGCATGGCGCCCTGCTCCGCCATCAAGCCTTGCTCGGTTAATGCCTGAGAAAAAATCGTCAGGCCGTTACCGCTGCGCTCGGCGAGACTGCCGTCGGTGTTGACGATCAGCACATCGAACGGCGCAGATGCCTGAAACGGGCCGATCAGCAGGCCGTCACTGCGGTGGGGTTTGCCGTTGGCCGGACGCTGGCCGTCGGGCCAATCGCAGCACAGGGCGATAGCGGCTTCGCTCCAGTGCTGCCGAGATGCGGCGCAGGCGTCGGCGCTTGTCGGCAACGCGATTCCGGCCTCGCGCAAGGCTTGGGGTGAGACCACGGCGTAGATATTGCCGCGTGCGTCGTAGAACGTCGTCATGCCTTGTTCCCATATTCCATGCTGGCGAAAATCCGACTGTAAACCGCAAACCAGTGTGGGAGCGAGCCTGCTCGCGAAGGCGGTGCGTCAGTCGACAATTCCATATTTGACCCACCGCTTTCGCGAGCAGGCTCGCTCCCACAGGGTAGGATGTTCACCGTTATGCCCCGAAAAGGCCTGAGATCGAACCTCAACGCCGGCAGAATGTCACTCGGGATGCAGTTGTTTTTTTGCCAAGGATCGATATGACCAGCCTCAACCCCCAAGACACCTTCGTCCCCGGACGTCTGCAACAGATGTCCACCCGCGTCGCTTTTTTCATCGCTGGCCTCGGCATCGCCGCCTGGGCGCCGCTGGTGCCGTATGCCAAGGCGCGGGCCGGGCTGGATGAGGGCACGCTGGGGTTATTGCTGCTGTGCCTGGGCGTAGGCTCGATTCTGGCGATGCCGCTGGCGGGGATTCTCGCCACGCGTTTTGGTTGCCGACGTGTGGCCACCGGCGGCACCCTGCTGATCTGCGCGGCGCTGCCGTTGCTGGCGACGGTGTCATCGATCCCGGCGCTGATCGCCACGCTGTTCATGTTCGGCGCCGGTCTCGGCACGGTGGATTCGACGGTGAACCTGCAAGCAGTGATCGTTGAACGCGCCAGCGGCAAGCACATGATGTCGGGGTTCCACGGCCTGTTCAGCCTTGGCGGCATCGTCGGTGCGGCGGGTGTCAGCGCCCTGCTCGGCCTCGGCCTGACACCGCTGGCGGCGATGCTGGTGGTAGTGGTTTTGCTGATCGGCGCCTTGCTCAAATGCGTGCCGCACATGCTGCCCTATGGCAGCGAAAGCTCCGGCCCGGCGTTCGCCATTCCCCATGGCATCGTGCTGTTTATCGGCGGCATGTGCTTCATCGTGTTCCTCACCGAAGGCGCGGCGCTGGACTGGAGCGCAGTGTTCCTCGCTCAGGAACGGGGGATCGACACGGCTTATGCGGGAATGGGTTACGCAGCGTTTGCCCTGACCATGACCGTCGGCCGTCTGCTGGGTGATCGCATAGTGCGCAAGCTGGGGGCTACGCGGATCATTCTGTTCGGCGGCCTGTTGGCGGCGGCGGGACTGTTTCTCGCCACCTTCGCGCCGAGCTGGCAAGCGGCGCTGGTCGGGTATGCGCTGGTCGGCGCCGGTTGCTCGAACATCGTGCCGGTGCTGTACACGGCGGTGGGCAAGCAGACGGTGATGCCGGAGAGCATCGCGGTGCCGGCGATTACCACGCTGGGTTATGCAGGGATTCTCGCCGGGCCGGCAGTGATCGGTTTTGTCGCCCATGCCAGCAGCCTGAGTTTTGCCTTTGGACTGATGGCGGTATTGCTGGTGGCTGTGGCGATCGGCGGCAAAGTCCTCAAGGTCTGAAAGCTTCGCGAGCAGGCTCGCTCCCACAGGGTTTCAGTGGTCCATGTGGGAGCGAGCCTGCTCGCGAAGAAGGCACCGCGCTCTATCAGAAGCCGACGCTGGCCTGCACGAAGAACGTGCGCGGTGCGCCGACATACATCCCCGAGTTGTTGTCGCTGGAGCGGGTGAAGTATTGCTTGTCGAAGACGTTCTTCACCCCGGCGCCGAGCTTCAGGTTCGACACCTGCGGACCAAAGTCATAACCGCCGCGCACGTTCCAGGTCACGTAACCCGGGATGTCGCCGTACTGCCCGTCTGCTGTGCCTTCGGTGATGTAGTTGCCATTGAAGCTGCCATCCGCATTCACACCGGTGCCCGGCGAACGCTGTTTCGATTGGGCAAAGCCGTCGATGTTCCAGGTCCAGCGGTTGATGTCGTAACGCAAACCGACTGTCGCAACCTGCCGCGAATAGAACGGCAGATCGCGGCCCTTGAAGCCGGGGATCTCGCCTTCATAAGTGGCTCGGGTGTAGGTGAGCCCGGCGTTGGCGGTCAGGCCATCGAGGCGCGGGTCGAGTGCAGCCATGTCGTAATGCACCGAGGCTTCAATGCCCTGGTGCTTGGTCGCGCCGAGGTTGGTCCAGCCGACGTCGTTGCTGATGTATTGCAGCTCGTCATCGAAATCGATGTAGAACAGCGTCACCTCGCCGCCCCACACATCATCGTTGTAGCGCGTGCCGATCTCGTAGGTCTTGGCCTTTTCCGGCTCCAGCCCGTTGGCGGTGCTGTCACCCGAACCGCCTTGGCCGAGCTGGAAATACTGCAGGCTGCCAAACGAAGTTTCGTAGTTGGCGAACAGCTTCCAGGCATCGGACAGGTGATACATCACGCTCAGCGCTGGCAGCGGTTCGTTGCTTTCGATGCTGCGGTTTTTCTCCGGGACCGGGCGGCCAGCGGTGTCGAGCACGGCGCGATCATGCCAATCGGTGCTGATGTGTTCGAAGCGAATGCCTGGGGTGATGGTCCAGTTGCCGACGTCGATCTTGTTGTCGACATACACCGAATTGGCCTCGGTGCCACCGGTGCGATCCTGGAATACATGGCCGTCAGAGGTCGGCGTGACCACCGGCTGATTGTTGACCAGCGCCAGACGACTCGACTCTTCGTGCATCGCCTCTTTCAGATAGCGATAACCGACGCTGACTTCCTGGGTGGTCGGGCCGACATCGAACACCCGCGACACGCGCGGCTCGATGCCGAGGGTGTAGTAGGAACGCGGGTACGAGCTGAGGGTGCGCTGATCGCGCGCGGCGATGGTGCTGCCGCGAAAGCTGTCGGTGTAATAGGTGAGAATTTCTGCCTGAGTGCGCTCGTCGATCTGGCGGATCCACTTGAACGACACGTCTTTGCGCCGGCCTGTGAACTGGTCGTAATCACGCACCGATTCGTACGGTTTGTCGTCGTACTGACGCTGGGTCAGGCCGCCGGGCATGTCGGCACTGGCGTCGTAGTAGTGGAAGTTGAGGCTGAAGTCGTCCTGATCGGTCGGCGCCCAATGCGTCTTGAGCAGCACGTCGTCGATGTCGTTACCGTTGTTGCGCTCGCGATAGCCGTGGCCGTTGACGCCGGAGTACAGCAGCGCGACGCCCATGCCGTTGTCGGCGGTGCCGCCAAGAAATGCGGTGTCGATGTGTTTCCAGCCGCCGTACTGAGTGGTCTCCAGTGTTGTGCCGATTTCGCCGGTGGTTTTCTCCGGGATCGCGCGGGTCACGAAGTTGATCACGCCGCCGACGTTCTGCGGCCCGTAGCGCACGGAACCGGCGCCACGCACGACGTCGATGCTGTCTAGGTTGCCCGCGGAAATCGGCGCCATCGACAGTTGCGGCTGGCCGTAAGGCGCGAACGCCGCTGGTACGCCATCGATCAAAACAGTCGAGCGTGGCGACAGCCGCGAAGTCAGACCGCGTACGCCGACGTTGAGGGAAATATCACTGCCGCCGGTGCCATTGGAGTCCTGCACCTGCACACCGGGCACGCGCTTGAGCACGTCGCTGACGTTCATCGCGCCCTGCTCGACCATCGCTTCGCGGCGAATCACCGTACGTGCGCCGGGGTGGTTCTGCACCACCGCAGCGTCGGCGTCACCGAGCCAGTCGCCGACCACTTTGATGTCGGTCACACCCAGTTCCAGCGGGCCGTTGCTGGCTGCGGAAGTGGCGGCCGGGGCGAGCGTCACCGAGCCTTCATTGATCTGATAATCGAGGCCGCTGCCTTGCAGCAACTGCCGCAGCGCCTGCTCTGGCGCGAGGTCGCCGTCCACCGCCGGAGCTTGTTTGCCCGCCACCAGCTCAGGGCTGAAAAACACCTGCAGCGAGGTTTGCTGGCCCAGTTCGCTCAAGGCTTGGCCTAGCGGTTGCGCGCGGATATGAATGGCTTCAGCGGCAAACGCCAACGGCATCGCGGCGCTGACTGCCAGCGCGAGAGCCAGTGGCAACCAAGGGGATTTTTTATTGTGGGTTGTGGTGATGTTCACGTCGTACGGAGTCCTGTGGATCGCAAGAGTGTGCGGCTGTTAATGCAAACCAGTTGCAGTTGAACAGGAAGACGATGAACGGGGAAAAAACCTGAATGCTATCTGGAAATTATTTCCTGACTGCCATCGGCAAGGGTGCGCACCGTCACCGGCAGGATGCTCGGCAAGGCTTTGAGCAAGGCGTCGGTGTCGTCGGATTTGAACACGCTGGTCAGGCGCAGGCTGGCTACGTTCGGCTGGGTTACGGTCAGCGGTTTGTCGCGATAGCGCGATACTTCTGCCGCTACTTCACTGAGGCTGGCGTTGTTGAATACCAGTTTGCCGTTGCGCCATGCGGTCAGTTCCGCCGGGTTGACCGCGTAAGCCGGCAGCACTTGGCCTTGGGCATCGACCGCAGTGCCGAGGCCTGCGGTGAGGTTGATGAACTCGTTGTCCGGGGCAGCACTTCCCTGCACCTTCACCGTGCCCTGCTCCACCGCCACGCGGGTTTGCGTGGCATCGCGGCGCACATCGAAACGCGTACCGGTGACCGTGACCCTGCCGCTGCCGGCTTCGACAATAAACGGACGCGAGGCGTCGTGTTCAACGCTGAACATCGCCTCGCCCGCGCTCAATTCGATAACCCGTCGATCCTGCTCATAACGCACCTGCAAGCGGCTGCGACTGTTCAGATCGATCACCGAACCATCCGGCAACGCTACATGCTTGCGCTCGCCCGGCGCCGTGGCGAATTCAGCGCGGTAAGCGCCCGGATGATTCAGCCCGCTGAACAGGCCAAGCCCCAGCGCAACGGCGAGGACACTCGCGGCCACGGCATAACGCAACAACGGCCGGCGTTGGCGGCGAGGTGGCGGAGTTTCGGCAAGGGCCTGCAGACGCGACGTCGGCAGCAGATCAGCAGCCGCCCACAAGTCCTGGAGCAGGCGGAATTCTGCACGGTGCTGCGAATGCTCGTTCAGCCAGGCCTCGAAGCGCTGCTGTTGCTCGACGCTGACATTCGGCTCCTGCAATCGCACGAACCATGCCGCCGCCTCGTCACGCACCGCCGCTTGCCCACAGGCGCAATCTCTCGTCTCCATCATGGAATATTCTGTCCGGCTGAGGTTGAGAGCAGGCAGGCCCCCCTGTAGGAGCTGCCGAAGGCTGCGATCTTTTCGACGTCACACGTCATCATGACTGCAAGCCATCCAGCCGCTCACGCAGATGGCGCAGGGTGCGGATCATATACTTTTCGACCATGTTCTTGGACAGCCCCAAGCGTTCGGCGATTTCTGCCTGCGTCAGGCCTTCGATCTTCTGCCATACAAAGATCTTGCGGCAGTTGAGCGGCAGCTCGGTGAGCGCGCGTTCGATGGAATCGGCCAACTGGATCGCGTGCATGTAATGCTCCGGATCGCCCGCCGACGATGCACTGTCATCGACCGCCTCCGACTCCATGACGCCCCGCCGGTCCTCACGCCGATAACCATCAACGGCGATATTGCGCGCGGTCTGATGCAAATACGCACGCGGCTGCTGCACCGCCGCCGAATCCGCCTCGAGCACCCGCACAAAGGTGTCGTGCGCCAGATCCTCGGCCTGCGCGCGATTGCGCAGGCGACGAGTCCAGGTGCCGATCAACTCTTCGTAATGCTCGAAAAAGCCGGATCTGCGGGAGCGCATGGGGGATGGGCGGCGTGGTGAGAAAGGGGCGTGAATAGTAATGCTTCGTATTAATACAAAGCAATGCACGCTGTGATGGTGTTCTTGATGCGCAAGGTACAAGCACCGACGACGCCGAGCTCCGATGGGCATTGAATAGGACCCTGTGGGAGCGAGCCTTCTCGCGAATGCGGTATGTCAGCAACGATGATGGTGACTGACACGTCGCCTTCGCGAGCAGGCTCGCTCCCACAAGGTAAAAGCGTGAATGTCTCAGGCCTGCGGCAGTTTGCGGAAGCCCACTGCCAGGCGATTCCAGCCGTTGATGGTGTTGATCGCCACCGTCAGGTCAACCAGTTCCTTCGGCGAAAACTGCGCAGCGACGACTTCATAGTCTTCGTCCGGTGCGTGGGTCAGGCTCAGTTGTGTCAGCGACTCGGTCCACAGCAGTGCGGCGCGTTCACGCTCGCTGAAGAACGGCGCTTCCCGCCATGCTGTCACGGCGAACAGGCGGCGTGGGGTTTCGCCGTCCTTGATCGCGTCGGCGGTGTGCATGTCGATGCAGAATGCGCAGCCGTTGATCTGTGAAGAGCGCAGCTTGACCAGTTCGAGCAGGCTCTTTTCCAGCGACAGTTTCGAGACGGCATTTTCCAGCGCCATCATCGCTTTCATGGCATCGGGGGAAGCGGTGTAGAAATCGGCACGAGGTTGCATGGTGGGCTCCGGGGTAGCGATTGAATGTGTGGCTACGTTAGTCCCCGGGGGTGGTTCGGCAAATAGCCAATATTGCAGAAGAACGGTAGGCCACTTGGCGCGGCGACTGACCGCTCGTCACTCGACGGGCACCAAGGTTTCAGTGCGCCTGACCAATATCAGGTAATCCCCTTTATCAGGAGACGTACCATGATGACGCGCAAATTCACTTCGTTATTGTTGGCCGGCCTGCTCGCCACGGCATCCGCCGCCAGCTTCGCTGCCAACGACAGCACCGATGCGACGGGCACCAAGTCCGGCGGCGCCAGCAGTTCAACCATGCCGCCAGACAGCACGCCGGGCTCGCCTTCCGTTGACAGCAATTCGGGTGGAACCAATAACGGAACTGGCACAGGAACCGGGACAGGGACAGGAACTGGTTCGGGCATGGGCACTGGAACGGGCACCAATGGCGGCGCCAGCGGTTCGGGTTCCGGCGCGGGTGGCGGGACCGGTTCGGCCGGCGGCGGCACGGGTGGTGCGGGCGGTGGCACGGGCAGCTGAACGAACAAGAGCCATCCCAGATAGTCCTGCTTACATCAGGACCCAATGTGGGAGCGAGCCTGCTCGCGAAAGCGGTATGTCAGCCAACCTTGATGCAAGCTGACACACCGATTCGCGAGCAGGCTCGCTCCCACTTCTGATGTCTGTTGATTGAAAGAATCAGCGATCCGAACGCATCAGCTCGGCAAAACCCTCTTCAGCTGTAAACACCGCCGCGCGATTGCGCCCGGCATTTTTCGCCTCATACAACGCCGCATCCGCGCGCTGGATAAACACCTGCGGGCTGTCGTTGCCGTGCGGAATAAACGCATAACAGCCCAGGCTCACCGTGAGATAACCGGTCGGCGAGCCACTGTGGATGATGTGCTTGTCGATCACGCTGCGGCGAATCTGCCCGGCTATCGCCAGCGCACCGTTGATGTCCGTATCCGGCAACAGCACAGCGAACTCTTCACCACCGTAACGCACCGCCAGATCCGACTTGCGCTGGCAGCAGGCCTTCACCACTTGCGCCACCTGCGCCAGGCATTGATCGCCGGCGACATGGCCGTAAGCGTCGTTGTAGCGCTTGAAGAAATCGATATCGAGCATGATCAGGCTGACCGGGCTGACCTGGCGGGCGCCCCGGGCAAATTCGATGTCCAGCGAGCGCTCGAACAAGCGTCGATTGGCCAACCCGGTCAGGCTGTCGTGAGTGGCGATCTGCTCCAGCGCCAGTTGCGCCTTGCGCAGGTTTTTCTCGATACGTTCGCCATCGCGCACTTGATGAATGAACACCCAGCCGAACAGGCCAACCCCGAGAATCACCAGCGCGACAATCACGCTGGACTGAAAGGCGCGGTCATACCAGCCCTGCAGAATCGTGTCTTGCGACGTCGCCGCAGAGACCACCAGCGGATACGAGGCGAGCTGTCGATAGCCATACAAGCGGGTCACGCCGTCGACCACGGAGTTGAGCATCGCGGTGCCAGCGTTAGCGTTCGGCAGCAGGGTTTGATAGATCTCGCCGTGTGCCACCGAGGTATTGATCAACGACTCATCAAAGGGCCGTCGCGCCAGCAAGGTGCCGTCGGTCAGCGCCAGAAACATGATGCCGCTGTCATCGAGGCTGAAGCTTTTGAAGAACTGATCGAAGTAGGACATGCGGATGCCGGCCATCAGCACGCCCTGAAAGTTGCCGAGCTGGTCGTTGACGCGTCTGGAAATCGGAATGATCCACTCGCCGTTTTCGCGGCTGCGAATCGCCGGGCCGATGTGCGCAACCGTCGAAGCATTCTGCTGATGGAACTTGAAATATTCGCGATCGGCCACGCCATTGCCACGAGGCAGATCGGCGAACGAAGTAATGACCCACTGCCCTTCGCGATCGAAGAGAAAGATGCCATGCAACTGATCCAGTTGCTGCGCGCGGCGGGCAAAGATCCGCTGCAACCGAGGGCGCTGCACCGCCCCGTAACCATCGTCCTGAATCCAGTCGACCAGGCTGGTCATCACCAGATCCGCCGCCCGCACAGTGTCCTCGGCCTGCTGCGCCATGGCCCTGGTCAGGTTGCCCGAAGCCATTTTCGCCACCGCCAGATCCTGACGCCGCGACTGCTCCAGTTGCAGGTACAGCAGACCACACAGGCACAGGCTCACCGCAACGATAAACAGCACCGCCGCTTTGCGTAGCGGCAGGCGCTTGAGCGTGCCGGGGGCCTGATGCGGATCGTGATTGGGGATTGGCAAAAGCATGTCCTGGGCAGGTACGACAGGGGCGCGAGCCCGAAACCCTTGTATATGTGAGCGTAGCCCACCGGGATGTACCGGGCAAACGCCCGCCTCCCGCCCAGTTATCGGCGCCTCGCGAGTTTGGATGATCGCTTTTCGTCGATTTATTTACGATTGCTTCTTTACGGTTAATCAGTTGTGCAGGGCCAGCCGCCGCATCGCGCTGGTCAGGTGCGCGCGAGCACTTTGCGCATCGCCTTCACGCATTTGCTCATAGGCGCGCTGCGCAATCGCATGGGGCACCGGTTTCAATTCGCGCTGAGTGGCCATCGCCAGCAGTTGCACCTGCGCGGCGCGTTCCAGGTAATAGAGATCGTCCCAGGCTTCAGCAATGCTCGGCGCGGCGACAATCACCCCGTGGTTTTTCAGAAAGAGAATGGCGGCGTCGCCCATGACGCTGGCGATGCGGTCGCCTTCGGATGCGTCCAGCGCGAGGCCGTTGTAATCCTCGTCCACCGCTGTGCGCCCGTAAAACTTCAGCGCAGTCTGCCCCAGCCACAGCAGCGGCGGGCCTTGCAATAGGCACAACGCGGTGGCGTGCGGCATGTGCGTGTGGAACGCGACTTTTACTCGTGGCAGTTGCTTGTGCAGGCGCGCGTGGATGTAGAACGCGGTCGCTTCGGGCTCGCCTTCGCCATCGACCACGTTGCCAGCGAAGTCGCAGACCAGCAGATTCTGCGCGGTCACTTCCGAAAAAGCACAGCCGTATGGATTGACCAGAAACAGATCATCATGCCCCGGCAGCATCGCCGAAAAATGATTGCAGATGCCCTCCTCCAGACCATGCAATGCGGCCAGTTGAAAGCACGCAGCGAGTTCGTTGCGGGCGGTGATGATCGCTTCGGTTTCCAGGTTCAGCGTCGCGGTTGGTCTGGCTTTGCCAGTGCCGCTCAAGATATGAGCCATGGCAATTCTCCTTAGGTCCAGCCGAGGGATTTGAACAGCGGCAGCACTTGATCGAGGCTGGACAGGATCGCGTCGGGGCGATAGTCGGGCAACAACTGGCGCCCGGTGCCGCGATCGATCCACACGCATCGAAAACCCATGTCCCGCGCCGCCGTGTGATCGAGCATGGGGCTGGCGCAGATGTGCACCACTTCATCCCGGGTCACGCCCAATTGCTCATGAGCGTAGTCGAACAGGCGCGGCGCCGGCTTGTAGGCACCGGCCTGCTGCGCGGTGATCACCCGGTCGATATGGCCGCCGAGCTGCGCGACGTTACCGGCGATGATGTCGTCGTCAGTGTTGGAGACAATGCACAGCTTGAAGCCCATGGCTTTGAGCTGCGCGAGGGTGTCGACCACTTCGGCAAATGGCGGCATGTTCGGGATGGCCGCCGCCAGACGCTGACTGTCCTCGGACTGGCTCGGCAAGCCCAGTTCTGCCAGCGCCAGTTGCAGGCCGAGTGTGCTCAGTTCGCGAAAGGAACGGTGCGGCGGCGTTTGTTCGAGACGGTGCTCGTGACGGTCGTAGACTTCGATCAACTTAGTGGCGTCGACGGCGTGCTCGCCCTTGTCGCTGAGCATTTTTTCGACCACGGCTTTCAGGCCTTCATCCCACTGAATCAGCGTGCCGTAGCAATCGAAGGTCAGCCAGTGCGGGCGCGGCGTGTTGTTCAAGGTCATCGGTCGATTCCTCCACAGTGAGGACTTCAGCTTATGAGCGCGCGGTGATAGTGTGAAATTAAATAAACACTCAACCCTCATTTGCAAAACAACTATCAGGAATACCGCCATGCTGGATCTGGAATTGCTGAAAACCTTTGTCTGCGTGGTCGATGAAGGCAGCTTCACCCGTGCTGCCGAGCGTGTGCACCGCACGCAATCGACGGTCAGCCAGCAGGTGCGCAAACTCGAGGATCTGGTCGGCCACCCGCTACTCCTGCGCGACCGCACCGGAGTGAACGTCGCTCTCACTGAGCACGGCGAACTGCTGATCCACTATGCGCGCCGGTTGCTGGCGCTGTCCGCCGAAGCCACGCAAGCGCTGGCCAGTGACGTCGACCTGGAAGTGCTGCGCATCGGCATGCCGGAAGACTTCGACGCCCGGCGCATGGCCCTGATCCTCGCCGGCTTCACCCGCAACCATCCGCAGGCGCGCCTGGAAACCATCAGCGGCATGAGCCTCGACCTGCGCCAACGCCTCGACGCCGGCGACATCGACATTGCCCTGATCAAACGCGAACCCGACAGCGGCCCGGCATGGGCTACCTGGCCGGAACGACTGGTATGGGTCAAAGGCACCGAATTCGACACCTCCAGCTGTGTGCTGCCGCTGGCACTGTTTCCGCAGGGCTGCCTGTACCGACAACGGGCGATTCGCCTGCTCGATGTGGCGCAGCGACCATGGCGAGTGGCGTTCGGCAGCCACAGCCTGACCGGGATTCAAGCGGCGGTAGCGTCTGGGTTAGGGATTTCGGTTTTGCCGGTTTCGGCGCTATTGCCAGAGCATGAGGTGTGTAGGGATCTGCCGGAGTTGGCGCCGACGGAACTGGCGCTGGTCAGCCGCGAGGGGGTATTGAGTGGGTTGCAGCGGGGGCTGGTGGAGTTTTTGCGTGGGGAATTGGGGGTGGATGCGGGGGGATTTGCCTGAATCCCCCGGGGATCCTTATTCGGGTTTGTTGATTTCGCGGAGCAGGTCGGCGGTGGGGATGTTCATGGTGTTTGAGTAGTAGCGTGGTTCGTATTCATATTCACATTTCAAAATCCTCAGACCAAAAAAACAGGCGCTCACGGGAGCGCCTGTTTTTCCTGGCTCATTACGGATGGCTCACCGTACCGGCGGCACCCGAATATCCCCCGCCCGACACTGCGTCTTCACCCCTTTGCCACACGCGCCGAACTGCAAATCCTTGTCCATGCACACCCGCACTTCCGACAGCTGCGGGCCGCTGCAAATCACCGCAATTCCATCCTCGGGAATACCCGGATTGGCCTTGCGAAACAGATCGACAATCTCTTGCGCTTCGAAGTAGTACGACGTCGAGCCGAACGGCTGTAACGCCTGCGGAATCTTCACCGCGCCGAGGGCCTGATCTGACTTGTCCAGATAGCCCACCGCGCCCAGACCACTGCAAGTGCCGTGCTTGGACCATTCGTGATCGAGGAGTTTTTTCGTCGGGTACATCGTCAGGCCCTTGCTGGTTTCTGCCGCCGATAGCCTGGTCAGCGGCGGGCAGGATTGCGGCCAGCCGCCCTTGGCGTATTGCGGCCACAAACCGTGCAGGACAAAACCGTAACCCTTGCCGGTGCACTGCGCATCGTCCTTGTGCGTCAGACAAAAGGTCGGCGACCAGGACAGCGCCAGCAGGTAGTAGTCGAACACCCCCGCCACCGATTCGGCCTGCGCTTTCATCGATGCCGGCTGACGCGCCGAACTCGTGCCGATGCTACCGGCCGTCAGCGCGATCAGCGCCAGAATTGTAAACAGCTTTTTCATTAACCCGTTCCTTGGGACGCCTGCGTCCGTGGTTTTCGTTGTTGGCCAGACCTGGCCAGTGCTGATTTCGACACGCTTGTATTGCAAGCGCATGACGCAAGGCAAGGCCCTGCGCCGTGCAAAGGTCTACGCTGAACAGGCAGACATCCAACAAGGGAACCGACATGAGTAAAGCAGACGAACTCGCCGCCAGACTCAAGCAGACACGGCACACCCAGGCTGATGCGGCGCTGGAAATCGATTGCTGGCCTGCTCAGGTGTACGACTTGTACCACCGCATTGAGGGCTGGCTGCAACCAGTCACCGAAGTAGGACTGAAGATTCGGCGAAATCCTACGCACGTTTGCGAAAGTTCGCCGGATGGTGAAAGCCACGACTACGCCATAGACCAGTTGGTGATCGAAGCCAACCATCACAGTTTGATGTTCGATCCGATTGCGCGGTTTACCGAGGATGGTTGCGGACGTGTCGAGATCAAGGTGCCGGGGCGCGATCAGTCGCTGCTGCGCACGGTCGACGAGCATGGCGAGAGTCACTGGTGGTTGCAGACTATCGAGACCGGCCAGGAGCTGGATGCGATTGCGCTGACGGAAAACAATCTGCTGCAAGTGGTGCAGCAAGGGCTGGGGCTGTAACCCGTCCGAGTCAACTGACAAAACTGTAATGTTTGCCTCAGCCAACTGAAAGCTGGGGCTGGCTAGTCTCTCTGTCATGAGTCAGACGGGGATTTCCAGCGCATGCCTTCCACTCCAACAAGACGTACCTTTGTCAAAGGCCTGGCCGCTGGCAGCGTGCTCGCAGGCCTCGGGCTGTGGCGTACACCGGTCTGGGCGCTGAACGGCGCCGCCCCCCTCAACGAACTGAGCGGCAACGAATTCGAGTTGTTCATCGGCGAAACTCCGGTCAATTTCACGGGTTCCGCACGCACAGCGATGACCATCAACGGCAGCCTGCCCGGCCCGCTGTTGCGCTGGCGCGAAGGCGATACCGTGACGCTGCGGGTGCGAAACCGGCTCACGGCTGACACCTCGATTCACTGGCACGGCATTCTCCTGCCGGCGAACATGGACGGCGTACCGGGCCTGAGCTTCCACGGCATTGAACCGGGCGGCGTGTATGTCTACCAATTCAAGGTCCGGCAGCACGGCACCTACTGGTATCACAGCCATTCCGGCTTACAGGAGCAGGCCGGCGTCTACGGGCCGCTGGTCATTGAGGCCAAAGAGCCGGAGCCGTTCCAGTACGATCGCGACTACGTGGTGATGCTCAGCGACTGGACCGACGAAGACCCGGCCAGCCTGATTAAGACCCTGAAAAAACAGTCCGACTACTACAACTTCCACAAACGCACCGTCGGCGATTTTATCGACGATGTCAGTGAAAAAGGCTGGGGCGCCACGGTCGCCGATCGCAAGATGTGGGCGCAAATGAACATGAATCCCACCGACATTGCCGACGTCAGTGGCGCCACGTATACCTTTTTGATCAACGGCCAGGCCCCCGATGACAACTTCACCTGGCTGTTCCGTCCCGGCGAAAAACTGCGCCTGCGCCTGATCAACGGCTCGGCCATGACCTATTTCGATGTGCGCATTCCGGGACTGAAGATGACGGTGGTGGCTGCCGATGGCCTGTACGTCAAACCGGTCAGCGTCGATGAACTGCGTATCGCAGTGGCCGAGACCTATGACGTGATCGTCGAACCTGAAAGCGAGGCCTATACCCTCTTCGCTCAAGCGATGGATCGCACTGGCTACGCCCGTGGCACTCTCGCCACACGCGCCGGCATGTCGGCAGCAGTGCCGGCGCTGGATCCGCGTCCGTTGGTGAGCATGGACGACATGGGCATGGGCGGCATGGATCACGGCAGCATGGACATGAGCGCCATGGATCACTCCAGCATGGGCCCGATGCAAGCCCATCCCGACAGTGAAAACAACAATCCGCTGGTGGACATGCAGGCCATGATCACCGCGCCAAAGCTTGACGATCCGGGCCTTGGCCTGCGCAACAACGGCCGCCGAGTGCTGACCTACGCCGACCTGCGCAGCACCTTCGAGGACCCGGACGGCCGCGATCCGGGCCGCACGATAGAGCTGCACCTGACCGGCCACATGGAGAAATTCGCCTGGTCGTTCAACGGCATCAAATTCTCCGATGCCGAGCCTTTACGGCTGAAATACGGCGAGCGCATCCGCCTGGTGCTGGTCAACGACACCATGATGACCCACCCGATCCACCTTCACGGGATGTGGAGCGATCTGGAAGACGAAAACGGCAACTTTCAGGTGCGCAAACACACCATCGACATGCCGCCCGGCAGCCGCCGCAGCTATCGCGTCACCGCCGACGCCCTCGGCCGCTGGGCCTATCACTGTCATCTGCTTTATCACATGGAAACGGGCATGTTCCGCGAAGTGCGGGTGGAAGAATGAAGAGGCCGATCATGACTCGACTCAGCGTGTTTCCGCTGCTGCTAGCCGGCACCTCCGCCATGGCCGCCGACGCCATGCACGGCATGGACCACAGCCAGATGCCCGGGATGGATCATTCGGCAATGCAAAGCATGGACGACGGCATGATGCAGCCCGCCGCGCCGAGCGAAAGCCGCACGCCGATTCCGCCCGTGACCGACGCCGACCGCGCTGCGGTGTTCACCAGCCCCGGCGGTCATCAGGTGCATGACAGCGTTATAAACAGTTACTTTCTTGCCGACAAACTCGAATGGCAGAACGCCGATGACGGCAGCGCTTTGGCCTGGGACCTGTCCGGCTGGATCGGCGGGGATACCGATCGGCTGTGGCTGCGCTCTGAAGGCGAGCGCAATAACGGCAAGACCGAAGACGCGGAAATTCAAGCGCTATGGGGCCATGCCATTTCGCCGTGGTGGGACGTGGTCAGCGGCGTGCGTCAGGACTTCATACCCGGCGCACCGCAAACCTGGGCCGCGTTCGGCGTGCAAGGCATGGCGCTGTACAACTTCGAGGCCGAAGCCACGGCTTTCCTTGGCGAGGGCGGCCAGAGCGCGGTACGTCTGGAGGGCGACTACGACATCCTGCTGACCAATCGACTGATCCTGCAGCCGACCGCTGAACTGAATATCTACGGTAAGAACGATCCGCAGCGAGGCATCGGCTCAGGGTTGTCCAATACCGAGGCGGGCCTGCGGTTGCGCTATGAAATCCGCCGCGAATTCGCGCCTTATATCGGCGTGACGTGGAATCGCACTTACGGCAACACCGCCGACTACGCCCGCGAAGAAGACGAGGATCGCAGTGAGGCGCGCCTCGTCCTAGGCGTCAGGCTGTGGTTCTGAATTCTTCTACAAAAACAAACCGGAGACCTTGCATGCGCACATTGACCCTGCCCCTGATATTCGCCAGCGGATTGCTCCTGAGCGCCCTCGCCCAGGCCCATCCGAAACTGCTCTCGTCGACGCCAGCCGAAGGCGCGGAAGGCGCCGCGCCGGGCAGGATCGAGCTGCACTTTTCCGAGAACCTGGTCACGCAATTTTCCGGGGCCAAACTGGTAATGACCGAAATGGGTGGCATGGCTCACTCGCCGATGCCGATGAAAGCCAAAGTCAGCGCCAGCAGCGATCCGAAAACCATGCTGATCACCCCGCTCGCCCCGCTGCCTGCCGGCACCTATCAGGTGCAGTGGCGCGCGGTGTCCGCCGACACGCACCCGATCACCGGTAACGTCACGTTCAAAGTGAAGTGAGCAATGGCGGACCTGCTCAACATCATCCTGCGGTTCGCCTTGTATGTGGATTTGCTGCTGTTGTTCGGGCTGGCGTTGTTTGGCTTGTACAGCTTCAACGCGCTGCTGCAGTTCCGTCGGTTATTGCGTGGCATGGCAGTCACAGGGGCATTGCTGTCAGTGGCCGGGCTGGTGCTGATGACCCGCGCCATGAGTGGCGAAACACAGCTCGCGGCGTTGTGGCCGCACCTGCAGATGATGGTATTGGAAACGGACGTCGGCCTGGCGTGGGCGCTGCGGATGACAGCGCTGGCCATCGTGGTGATCCGGCCGGGTCTGTGGCCAGCGTCGCTGGCAGGCGCCATTGCCCTCGCTTCGCTGGCGTGGAGCGGGCATGGCGCGATGGACGAAGGATGGCTGCGGTTCTGGCACTTTCTCAGCGACATCTTGCATTTGCTTGCGGCGGGAGCGTGGTTGGGTGCCTTGCTGGCGCTGGTGTTGATGGTGAGCGGGCGGATCGGTGACACACGCCTTCGCCTGCTCGCCGATGCAGTGAAACGCTTCGAATGGGTGGGCGCGCTGATCGTGCTGACGGTGTCGGTCACCGGCGTGATGAATTATCTTTTCATCGTCGGCCCAAGGTTCGACGGAGTGCTGTTCGGCACTTACGGGCTGCTGCTGGCGATCAAGGTGCTGGCGTTCGCCGTGATGCTGGTGCTGGCTGCGTTGAACCGCTTTCATCTTGGACCGTCACTGCAACGATCGCTGCGCGACGGCCAGCACCTCATCGCCGCGAAAGCGCTGCGGCGCAGTGTCGTAATGGAGTTGGCCCTTGCCCTGTTGATCGTGGCGCTGGTGGCGTGGCTCGGCACATTGAGTCCGGACCCGGGATGACACCCGTGGAAGGCTTTCACTACACTGGGCCACCTTCCCTTTCAGAAGCCCGATCTCAATGACAACACTAAAAAGCACGATGATCCTCGGCGGCCTGCTGACCCTGGCGACTGGCGCTCACGCCGACCCGGCCTCGTCCCACCTCGACAGCATCCAGCAACAAGGCCAGTTGCGTGTCTGCACCACCGGCGACTACAAGCCCTACACCTTCAAGCGCAGCGACGGCGACTTCGAAGGCATCGACATCAGCATGGCCCGCTCCCTGGCCGACAGCCTCGGCGTCAAGGTGCAATGGGTGCAGACCAGCTGGAAAACCCTGATGCCCGACATGCAGGCCGGCAAATGCGACATCGGCATGGGCGGCATCTCGGTCACATTGGAACGGCAGAAAAAAGCCTACTTCAGCAACACCCTCGACACTGACGGCAAAATCCCGCTGGTGCGCTGCGCCGACCAGTCCAAATACCAGACCATCGACCAGATCAACCAGCCCAACGTGCGCCTGGTGGAACCTGCCGGCGGCACCAACGAAGCTTTCGTTCACGCCTTCCTGCCCAGAGCGCAACTGGCTCTGCACGACAACGTGACGATCTTCCAGCAACTGCTCGACAACAAAGCCGACGTGATGATCACCGACGCCTCGGAAGCGCTGTATCAGCAGAAACTCAAACCGGGGTTGTGCGCAGTGAATCCGCATCAGTACATGCAGTACGGTGAGAAGGCGTACTTGCTGCCGCGCGATGACATCAGTTGGAAACTGTATGTCGATCAGTGGCTACATTTGAGCAAGGTCACTGGCAAGTATCAGCAGACGTTGAGTGAGTGGATTGCGGTGCCGCAGTAAGCCAAGGAACCCGGCCGACGCGCGCATTGAGGGAACGGTTCGCTCAATGCACGCGGTCGGCACGCGGTGGAGAAAAGTGGCAGCCGTAATTCCAAAAAGCAGACAAGGCCTACACTGAAATCACAGCGACACGTTCGCTTCCGCCGCGATGCATACCGCACATCCACCGCTACTGCGCTTGAGGCGTCCCATGAATGTCGACTGGCTCAATTTCACGCCTTGGTCTTCCCTTGCCGGCGGCGCGCTGATCGGCCTGGCCGCGAGTCTGTTCGTGGTCGGCAATGGACGTATTGCCGGCATCAGCGGCCTGATCGGCAGCCTGCTGCAACGCAATCGTGAAGGCGCCAGCGAGAAGGCGCTGTTCATCCTTGGCCTGCTGGTGGCGCCACTGCTGTGGGGATTGTTCAAGGCGTTACCGCCGATCGAGTTCCAGAGCGACTGGTCAGGGCTGATTCTCGCAGGGTTATTCGTAGGGCTTGGCACACGCTACGGCTCAGGTTGCACCAGCGGCCATGGCGTTTGCGGCATATCGCGCCTTTCGCCACGTTCGATGCTCGCCACTGCCTGCTTTATGCTCAGCGGGTTCTTCACCGTATTTGTCCTGCGCCATCTGACGGGAGTTTGAACGTGCTCAAACTCAATGCATTCCTGGCCGGCCTGCTGTTCGGCGTCGGATTACTTCTGGCGGGCATGGCCAATCCGACGAAAGTCCTGGCGTTCCTCGACGTGGCCGGGGCCTGGGATCCCTCGCTGGCATTGGTCATGGTGGGCGCCATTGCCATCGCTATCGGCCCGCTGACCTGGGCACGCCGGCAACGCAAATCGGTACTGGGCAACCCCATGCAACTACCCGCCCGAAAAGAGCTGGACCGACGTCTGGTTGGTGGCAGCCTGCTGTTCGGGGTCGGTTGGGGGATAGCCGGCATCTGCCCTGGCCCGGCAGTGACCATCCTGTTGACAGGCCACTGGCAAGCAATCGTTTTCGTATTGGCGATGCTCGCAGGCATGGGGCTATTTACGCTGCTGGAAACCCGACGCAACCCGTGACCGCAGAACAACCGACATTAAGGCGCAGGGCACCCACGGCAGCCAGTGTTGGTGGTGATCAATGTTTTGCACAAGATCGCGGATTGGATGATCTCCCCTGCCACGCACTCGTCGAGATCTGCGCCAATGATTTAAAGGCCGGCCTGGCGAACCAGTAGCCCTGCATCAGGTAAATGCCGCAATCGGCGAGAAAGTCTCTTTCCTCGGCATCTTCTATGCCCTCGGCGATCACTTCCACGCCCAACTCTCTACACATGTTCACCACGTTGCGCACGATGGTCTGGCGTACGCGGTCACGGTGAATATTGCGGATCAGCGCCATATCCAGCTTGATCAGGTCTGGCTGAAAATCCGCCAACAAGTTAAGGCCGGAATAGCCTGCGCCAAAGTCGTCGATCGCCGTCTTGAAACCAAACTCACGATACTCACGCAAGATATTCATCAAATGCTTGTTGCTTTCAACGTGCTCGCCTTCCACGGCCTCAAAGATCAGCCGCTCCAGCGGAAAGCCGTATGTGCGCGCCGCTTCCAGCGTGCTGCGAATACACATCTCCGGCCGGTAAACGGCATTCGGCAGAAAGTTGATCGACAGGTACTGCGTCATGCCCAAGTCAGCCGCCGTGGAAATCGCCCGCACACGACACAGTTGATCGAATCGATAACGGTTCTGATCGTCCACCTGCTCCAGGACAGACAAGGCGCCTTCACCGTTTACGCCGCGAACCAACGCTTCATGGGCAAACGTCGTTTGATCGCGCAGATCCACAATGGGCTGGAAAGCGAAGGCGAAATCCATCTCTGGCACACCTTTGT
Organism: Pseudomonas sp. LW8; assembly: GCF_041956865.1. NCBI lineage: Bacteria > Pseudomonadati > Pseudomonadota > Gammaproteobacteria > Pseudomonadales > Pseudomonadaceae > Pseudomonas > Pseudomonas sp. LW8. The sequence goes on from NZ_CP168138.1 coordinate 3,753,639, forward strand.
TCTTACAGCCCTGGCAGCCACCGGGAGACACTATTGATTTTGGAAAGTCGGTCATGACACCCCTGATAACGGGTTGTAACCTTCCATGGTGATAAATGATCAGTTGCAGGATTGCGTCATCTGCAAACCAGGCAACAACTGCAGCCCTGCGGCGCCTGAATATTCAAAGGCGCCGCGTGCTCGACGTTAAATGGTCAGGTGCGGAAATGCGCGGTCATTCGCTGCAGGTCCTGCCCCAGGGACGCCAATTCGATCGTCGCCGCCGCACTTTCTTCGCTGGCGACAGCCGACTGGTCAGCCACATCACGCACACTGACAATGCTGCGGTTGATTTCGTCGGCCACGGCACTTTGCTGCTCGGCGGCGGCCGAGATCTGCAGACTCATCTCCTGGATCGTACCGATGGACTGATTGATCTCGGTAATCGCCAATTCGGCCTTCTGCGCCAGTACCACCGTATCGAGGGTGCGCTCGCGGCTTGAGGTCATCAGCGTCGCGGCCGCTTGCGTGCCTTGTTGCAGGGTGACGATCAACGCTTCGATTTCCTTGGTCGAGTCCTGCGTGCGCTGTGCCAACGAGCGCACTTCGTCTGCCACCACAGCAAAACCACGTCCCTGCTCACCCGCCCGTGCGGCTTCGATAGCGGCGTTCAACGCGAGCAGATTGGTCTGCTCGGCGACGGCTTTGATCACATCGATGACTTTGCCGATCTGCTCGCTGTCCTGAGTCAGCACGTTCATCGCACCGCCCAACTCCTCAATGGCCATGGCAAGTTCGCTGATCTGCACCGTCGCCTGCTTGACCACCGTGCTGCCATGGCGCGCCTGCTGATCGGCGAGGGTCGCGGCAGCGGAGGCATCGGTGGTGTTACGCGCAACTTCCTGCACCGTCGAAGCCATTTCGTGCATCGCTGTGGCGACCTGATCGACCTCGCTCTTTTGCTGACGCACACCCGCGCTGGTCTGCTCGCTCATGGCCGAGAGCTTTTCCGCAGAGGTGGAAATCTGCGTAACGCCATTGCCGATACCTTGCACCAGCGTGTTCAGGTTCTGCGCCATCTCCTGCATCGCATTTTGCAGATCGCCCAACTCATCTTTGCGCGCAGACCTGGCCTGTACCGTCAGGTCGCCTTTGGCAATCCGTCGTGCCAGATCAACCGTCAGCGCCAGCGGCGCAGTAATCTGGCGCGAGATAACCAATGAAGCCAACAGCCCGATCACCAGCGCCAACGCAGTCAATACCGCCATCTGAATAAAAGCCGAATGCTGATCCTCATGCGCAAGGCGCTGCTGGGTGTCCATCAGGCCACTCATGATCTTGTCCATCGCCTTGCTTTCCTGGTCGACCTGCTCGCGCATGTTCTGCTTCTGCTCAAACAGCCCGGCCACTTCCATCAATACTTCGCGATAACGCCGCATGCCGGAGTGGGCTTCTTCCAGTTGGCTCGAAAGCGCCGTCGGCAGGCTGGTGCGCGCCTTGCTGATATCACTCAAGAAGCTATCGATGGTTTCCATCAGCAGTTTTTTGTTCACGTCGTTGGGCACCGCGATGTAACGACGCAACATCAGGCGAAACGTGGTCATGCCATTGCGCAAATCGGCCACCGTGCGCAGCTCCCGAACGCGTTCACCATCGGCAGACGCCAAGGCACTGGTCGTGGTGCCTTCAAGCATGCCGGCAAAAGTTTGCGCGTACTTGTCCGACAGCGCCGTCAGCGGTTTCAGCGCATCGGTGGTCGATTGATCGGCAGCGATCAGCCGTTTGACCTTCTGGTCGTAGGCAACAATCGTGGTTTGCAAAGCCTTCAAGGCTTGCTGGTTTTCAGCGCGGGTTAACGTGTCCAGCGCCTTGCCCACAAGGCCCTGCAAGACATTCAACTGCGCGTTATAGGATTCGGCGAACGCTGCGTCAGCGGCGGCTTCGTACTGTTTCTCGGACAGACGCATATTTTGCGTAGCGTCATTCAACGTGCCGATCAGACGCGTCGTACTCAAGCGATCAACCAGCACGCTGTTGCTGTTATAGCCGATGAAGGCAACCGCCAAAACGGCCAGCAGAAGAATGCCGAAGCCGGTTCCCAGCTTGCGGGAAACTTTGATGTCACCGAGGAAATTCGATGCTACTGCCATATTCAGCCTCAAACGTCCTGACGCGAAACGCCAGGCACAAAAAAATTGATCTCCGGTAACCACAGTCACCGTCCAGACATTCGGGGGGTCGTCATCCAGGGCGTAATACGGGACGCTCCAGCTGTCCCGGAAATGCAAATGCCGATGCTGTTGAAGCGTCGAAAAGAGACCTGACGCGAGCACCGGCAGACAAACCCTTCACGTCGCAAACAGAGCATTTGCACGCTGGATTTATCGTTTCAGCAAAGGTGTCTGGAGGGATGCTATTAATTTTGCGAAAACTTGTACAACTTTATATTTTTGTATAATCGTTGAACTTTTTGCGCGGCGTGATGACGCATTGCCATCATGATTTATGGCACATCGCCATTGGCGTGAAACGGGGTTGAAAATGCGGATTCAGATGCATGGTCACGCAATCACTGCCTCGAAGGCGTCCGGTGTGTGGTGGGCATGGGTACACGCAGATTGCCTTGATGGCCATGCAGGGATGGTTATGTAGTTGGCGATGCTTACCAGGTGACGCGGTTGAGGAGGCCGAAATCTGCGGTTGAGTCGGCTAGTCAGTTTGGCTAGATCTGCGAGTGAAAGCCGTCACCTTAAGGTGACGGCTTTTGTTTCACTGAAAGGCTGTGCCAATCCTCGATCGATCGGATGAATACCAGATTCCGGTGACTTTACCGGTAATGTCCTGGACTGCGACCTGACCCATAAAGCGGCTGTCGTTACTGCTGTCGCGGTTATCGCCAAGCAGATAAACATAATCTTTCTCGACCACCGTCTGCGGCGTTTGCAGATAACGAGGATCCTTCACGCGATCTGGCGGTGCAAAGAACAACCCCATGTTTTCGCCGTTGCGAATGACCTTTCCGTCAACAATCGACAAGGTATCGCCACCCACTGCCGCCACACGTTTAACCGCCTCCGTGCCGTTATAGCGATACACCACAATGTCTCCCACCTGCGGCGCGTCGATGCGCATGTTGGTGACGATATAGTCACCGATCGAAAGGGTCGGAACCATCGAGCCGGAGGGGATCAAGTAAGTCTTGAACCCTAGCGTCGGGCCTCGCAATGGACCGAAAAGAACCAGCGTAAAGATGACCAGCGCCACCACGTAAAGCACATGGAAACGGGTGCTGGGGCTGTTCACCGGACGGTCGTTTCTACGCACCGATATCGCAGCCGCCGTGGCTGAGCCGAGTTTCACCAGGACAATAAACGTAGCGAAGACATACAGGCCCACTGGCGTGGCAGGCACCCCGCAGACACCGAGTAAAATCACCCCCAGATAAAGCAAAGCGGCAACACGCACCGCCCACTTCACCTGACCGGCATACACCAGACCCCAGCCGGCCACTAGGCACGACATCACAAATGCTTGCAGCGGCAACTTCGGCTTATCAGGAGTAGACATAAATTCTCTTCACGTAAATAGCTAACAATCAAGCGCCCGGCCTATTCAGCCAATAGGGCGCTACGGGCAATGCAGTGGGGGTTATTTAGCGAAAAATAACCGGTCGTGCGCAATTGCAGGCTGTACAACTCCTGACGGATGAACGAAAAGGAGCCATCACTCTCGCTACCAAACGAAGGGTGGAGGCCATACGCAGGTTGGTAGACCGGTCGTCAGGAACCCCGGCGCATCCGAAGACGCCCCGCGCATGACCACCATAAAACGAAGACGAGAAACGTCATCGCAAGACAGTAGTCTTGTGCTTCTGACGGAACGGGCTACCAAACCCGATCACTGTTTTCAGTGACCCGGAGACGATAAAACCCGCAGGCTAGACGCACAAGCCGGCGGATTCTGTCTTAGGTGTAGGGGGAGGCGCAAGACAAGGTAGGCTTCGGATAACTTTCACCAGTCAGATTTAAACAAGCGCCTGCGCAATCGTTTAAACGGATACTGAAGGACAGAAAACAGGCAGAAATACACCTCCTCCCATCAGGCCGAGCGCGTCGGAGCCCAGTTCAAACCACAAACAGCGGCTCGCAAGCCTTTGCCTGTTCGCAGACCTGATAAACTCTTGCGCCTTCGCCTTCTTGATCCAGATTCCTCACATGTCCCTACAACCCGTCACACTCTCCCGCCGCTTCTCTGTCGCCCCGATGATGGATTGGACGGACCGCCATTGCCGTTTCTTCCTACGCCTCCTGTCGAAGAACGCCCTGCTCTACACCGAAATGGTCACCACCGGCGCACTCCTCAACGGCGATCACGAACGTTTCCTGCGTCACAACGAAGCCGAGCACCCGCTGGCGTTGCAGCTCGGTGGTAGTGTTCCGCTCGATCTCGCCGCCTGCGCGCGCATGGCTCAGGAACACGGTTACGACGAGGTAAACCTGAACGTCGGCTGCCCAAGCGATCGTGTGCAGAACAACATGATCGGCGCCTGCCTGATGGGGCATCCGCAGTTGGTGGCCGATTGTGTGAAGGCGATGCGTGATGCGGTGTCGATTCCGATAACGGTGAAGCATCGCATCGGGATCAACGGTCGGGACAGTTACGCTGAGCTGTGTGATTTCGTCGGTACTGTGCGGGATGCCGGCTGCACGAGTTTTACCGTGCATGCGCGGATTGCGATTCTGGAGGGGTTGTCGCCGAAGGAGAATCGTGACATTCCGCCGTTGCGCTATGACGTCGCGGCGCAGTTGAAGGCGGACTTTCCGGAGCTGGAGATTGTGCTGAACGGCGGGATCAAGACCATGGAAGCCTGCCATGAGCATTTGCAGACCTTCGATGGCGTGATGCTCGGGCGTGAGGCTTATCACAATCCGTATTTGCTGGCGGAGGTGGATCAGCAGTTGTTTGGCAGTTCGGCGCCGGTGATCAGTCGGGCTGAGGCGCTGGCGCAATTGCGGCCTTATATAGCTGAGCATTTGTTGGCCGGTGGTGCGATGCATCACATCACGCGGCATGTGCTGGGCCTGGGCACGGGGTTCCCGGGAGCGCGGAAATTCCGTCAGTTGTTGTCGGTGGATATTCACAAGGCCAAGGATCCGCTGGCCTTGCTGGATCAGGCGGCTGAGTTGCTTGAAGGTCGTTGATTGATGGTTTGAGTGTGCGGGCGACGCATGAGCGTTGCCCGCTGTTTTGATGTACTGACAGGATGTCTTTTGTTTATGCCCGCGTTTAGTTTTTCTGCTTTCAAGCGTTTCACCCTCCTCGCCTTATTCAGCTTCACTTCCGACGTTTATGCGCACTGCGATGGCTTTTGCATGGGCCGTACCGATACGCCGTGGGAGGTGACGCAGCTTTCCGCCTTCACTTTGGTGTCTTTAATCCTCGCACCTATTTCGTCTAGCCAGGAAACGACCGACAGTCACAAGCGTGTTTACTCCGCCGAGGAGCAAGAAGACGCGCGACTCTATCTGGCCAGCGACGGCATGCTGCAGGCCGCATATTTCACCTCGGCCTTGCAGCGCTTTCGTCAGGAGTCGGCGGATTCGGGGTTAAATGATCTCGCCGTGGCGGCGTTGATCAGCGCTCAGTGATCAGGCGGCCGCTGCGGCGGTCCAGTTGACCCAGCCGAACAGCCAAGTCGCCAGAATCAACAAACCAAACGCGATCCGATACCACGCGAACGCGGCATAGCTGTGGTTGGCGATAAATTTGAGCAGGCCACGCACTGCGATCATCGCGAAGATGAAGGCGGTGACGAAGCCGAGGGCGAAGACTGGCAGGTCGTTGGGTTGGAACAGGTCGCGGTATTTGTAGCCGGAATAAACGGCGGCGCCGACCATGGTCGGCATGGCGAGGAAGAACGAGAACTCGGTGGCGGCTTTGCGCGACAAGCCGAAGAGCAGACCGCCGATGATGGTCGAGCCGGAGCGTGAGGTGCCGGGAATCATCGCCAGGCACTGTACGAAACCGACCTTCAACGCGTGAGACCAGCGCATGTCGTCGACATGTTCGACGCTGACTACATGGCTGCGCTGTTCGGCCCATAACATGACGATGCCGCCGACAACCAGGGCGACGGCAACGGTGATCGGGTTGAACAGGTATTCATGAATCGCGTCGGCGAATAACACGCCGAGGATAACGGCCGGGAAAAACGCGATCAGCAGATTAAGGGTGAAACGTTGCGCGTTGCGCTCGGTGGGCAGGCCTTTGACGATATCGAAGATCTTCGGACGAAACTCCCAGACCACAGCAAGAATGGCCCCCAGTTGAATAATGATGTTGAACGCCATCGCGCGTTCGCCGCCAAACTCGAGCAGGTCGGCGACAATAATCTGGTGGCCGGTACTCGAGATGGGCAAAAACTCGGTCAGGCCTTCAACCGCGCCTAATATCAATACCTGGAAAAGGGTCCAGAAATCCATTAATCCTCCGTCAGAGCACTCAGGGTGAGCGACCGGTTCAATAACACTCAGGGGTTGAGTATCTGAAGTAATGCATACAGCGATTCGCCGATCCGGAAGAATAGGGTTTATGCAGAGTTAGACTCAAGAGCTGTTAGTAATCGTCGGCCGACGAACTAAACGGAAAAAATTTACATCTATTACAACAAATATTTCAGTTCAGATATGAAGTGTGATCAACCTCACACATTGTTGACATGGCCAATCAGTGGCAAAAGGACATAGACAAAGCCATCGCCACAAGCTCAAAATAGTGGCACCATTGCATATAGCCATCATCTACGCGCTATTTCACAACCCCGAGAAAATCAACTAAAAGCTTGAAAAGCTTAGTTATTGTTAGAAATCTCGGGAGACACGTCTAAAATCCGCGCAAATGTTACCAATTGTCAGTCACAGATAAGAACCGGTGCTTTAACATCCCGATGTCAGCACCTAATTCGAGTCAACGCATGATGCTCTCAGGGAACTTGGCGACGAGAAGTCCGCGCCCGACAAATGATGAATCCGGTGTTCTTGCTCTGGGTCGTACACTGGGTGTGGCTGATCATTTGAGATCGCTGATCGCAAAGCACGTGCAGCCCGATATGACCCTGGAAACAGGTGCTTTCACTAGTTCATATAAGCAGCACGGTTACATCGGTTCCTACCGCGCCATTTTCGTCATCATCGATAATCCACAAGCCATCGAAGAAAATCTGGCCCTGGTGCAGAACCTGCGCGATGACAACTTGAAGCCGCTTATTTGCACAATTGTCACCGGCCGCGGTGCCGTCAACAAGATCAAATATTTCCTCGCCGGGGCGGATGCCTGTATCAAGCTCAACACATTGAGCGATGACAGCGAAGACTTGCTCGCGGAGTTCTTCAACAGCGAAGACTGGCAACGAGATATCAATCTCACGCTTGATCCGACGCGAATCTGCCTGATGGACAGTCGGCGCAAACTGGATATCTCTTTCGCCGAAATGAAGATTCTCGAAGCCTTTGCGCACACCGGCAATCACATTCTGAGTCATGATGAAATCGCCAGCATCATGGGCCTCAACAGCAATTTCTACGATCCTCGGGCACTGGAAAAATCAATCAGTCGCTTGCGTGGAAAAATCAAGGACATGTATGGTACAAACGCGATTCAGAGCATCCGCGGCTACGGCTATCGCCTGATGCGGGGCCTGATATCGACTGCCTGAGTCTCGGGCAGTCTTCCCTTTTGCATACGTACGAAGGATCGTCTGATGCAGCCATATCGTTTCAATTGCGCCTCATACTTATTAAAACTCAAGCACTTGAATGAGCACGGCATCACGCCACATAACAATAAAACTCCATAACATAGCAGCAGATCGAGTGGAATTTATCGATGGCCATTTTCGGCCAGAACCCTGCCTACGATTACTTCCGAGGAAGTCATTGCTCGCCTGCCGATTTATCTTTTAGCCAATTTTGGTGTGTATTTAGGAGAGAGACATGGAAACGAGTACAACCCTCCCCAGAAAATATTTTGTTGTTGTGACGCACAGCACAACGTCGCAACGTGAACTGGAAAGCATCTTGTCCAGTGAGCGTTTCAATTCGTTTGGCACGTCGCAGGCACAAATGTTTGTTGAAGGTGTTGCTTCGCCCTCTTCCGCCCCGATGGTCATGGAGTTCAGTTACCCGAGCCTAAGTCGAAAGAACGTTGCGCGCAGTATCGAACATGATACTCAACGCATACTGGCCACTCTTGAAAATGAATGGCGAGCCGCGCAAACAGACAATCCGTTTCAAAGCTTCCCGACCCGCAGTGCAGAACGCGCTCATATCTCCAATGTCAGCGACAGCACTGAACCTTGCAGCGATACTTGGCATCTCGACGATGAACAAGGCGTGTTGCTCAAGGACAATGTTGCGATCAGCCTGACTGGCCTGGAAACCGCTCTGGTCAGGAAAATGCTGAGCCATGAAGAGCGCGTGGTCAGTCGTGATGACCTGATCATCAGCATTGGTCGGGAACCCGAGCAATACCGTGGCCTGGAAATGTGCCTGAGCCGATTGCAGGACAAGTTCAAGAGTGCGAGTAATGGCGAGCGATTGTTCCGAGCCGTAAGAAATCGCGGATATTGCCTGATCCAGGAAGTCGTAGCGTAATCACCGGCGCCACTAAAACCGAGACAAACAGATATAAAGTGCGACTACAACAACAAGAAGAGCACTCTGTCTGGTTTTCCCTCCCTGATTCAATAAAAGCTTCCCTGCCTCCACCCTGCAACAGTAACAAATACCTCCTCGCCTTTTCATCCCCCGCTCTACGACCTTTTCTAACAGCCATCTATTTAATTATTAAAAAGTTGGCACTGTGCCATCTTGTTAGAACTCGTCAGACACCATTCCCGGCAATAACTTAGTCTATTGGCTGACGACAGTTCGGCTCTCGATGTTGTTACCTCAAGACACTCGCTAAAACAAAAACAATAAGTCTGCATAACAACTCGGCTTTCAACTGTTGAAACCTGAATGGACGTCTTTTGGGGATATCGTATGGATCTTTCTCTCAGTATTAATCGAAGCACGGGCCTCAAGGGACTGACCTTTTGGGGCCAATGGGCGCTGGCACAGGCTTTCGTTGTGACGCTGCTGTTCATTCTCGCTGAACAGCACACCGGCACCGTCGCGTTCTACTACCGAATGTGCGCCACCCTCGCCGTCCTGGCTTCGGTGCCGGCTTACACATTCAGCGGCGTTTATCGCAAACGCGACAACTACCTGACCGGCCTCGGCCGCTTGTTCATGGGCTGGTCGATGACCATGGCCGCGCTGGCGTGCATCGCGTTTGTCTGCCAGGCCGATGAGCTGTTTTCCCGTCAGGTGATTCTGAGCTGGGCGGTGTACGGCTTCCTCGGTCAGGCGTTCCTCTACGCGCCGCTGCATGCGTTTTCCAAGTTCTACCAGCGTTCGCGTAAAAGCGAACACCGGACGCTGATTGTCGGCACCGGCGAACTGGCGTTGGGCCTGGCGAAAAAACTCAGCCAACTGGAAAACCTGCCGCTGATCGGGCTGGTCAGCAACGGAGACAAGCCCGCTCTCGGCTCCGATGCACCGCGTATCGTTGGTGCTCAGGACGAGTTGCTTGAGCTGATCGAGGCCCACGACATCCGTCGTTTGTACATCACCCTGCCCCTGTGCGAAGCCGCGAAAATCGAAGCGATGTATGTCGATTTGCTCGGCGCCAACGTCGATGTGGTGTGGGTGCCGGACTTGAACAGCCTGACCCTGCTCAACCACTCGGTGAAAGTCGTGGACGGCCTGCCGGCGATTTACCTGAACGAAAGCCCGCTGACCAGCCGCCCGACCGCTGCTCTGAGCAAGAGTCTGGTTGAGAAAACCGTGGCGTTCCTGGCGATCATTGCGCTCAGTCCGCTGCTGTTGATCATCGCTCTGGCGGTGAAAATCAACTCGCCCGGCCCGGTGTTTTTCAAGCAGGACCGCCATGGCTGGAACGGCAAGGTGATCAAGGTCTGGAAATTCCGCTCGATGCGTGTCCACGATGACCGCGAAGTGAAACAGGCCAGCCGCAATGACTCGCGCATTACCGCAGTAGGTCGTTTTATCCGCCGTACTTCGCTGGATGAGTTGCCGCAGTTGTTCAACGTGTTGCAGGGGCACATGGCGCTGGTGGGGCCACGGCCGCATGCGGTGGCGCACAACAATTACTACTCGGGCAAGATCCTCGCTTACATGGCGCGTCACCGAATCAAACCGGGCATCACTGGCCTGGCACAGATCAGCGGCTGCCGGGGTGAGACCGACACCATCGACAAGATGCAGAAGCGTGTCGAGATCGACCTGCAGTACATCAACAGCTGGTCGTTGTGGCTGGATCTGAAGATCCTCGTGAAGACGCCGTTTACGTTGTTGTCGAAGGATATTTACTGAGGCTCAGCGCTGCAGATCACAAGGGGACGAAAGTCCCCTTTTTTGTGGGCGGGATTTTGGTAACCGGTATCGACTACCGGCACAAACCTTGTAGGAGTGAGCCTGCTCGCGATGGCGGTGGGTCAGTCAATGACGATGTCGGCTGACACGAAGCTATCGCGAGCAGGCTCGCTCCCACAGGGATTCGGGCGATGCCCTGGATGTGTGGCGTGACGCCGATCAGTTGTGGGAGCGAGCCTGCTCGCGAAAGCGGTGTGTCAGGCGATGGAGATGTTGGATGTGCCGGACCATCGCGAGCAGGCTCGCTCCCACAGACCAGCGCCTACTCGGTAATCTTCTCGAAGTTGCGATAGAACATGTCCCCTTCCCGGCTATCCGTCATCGAGTGCAGTTGATAGCTGCGGCTCAGTCTGGCGCCGCCATCTCGAGTCAGTGGCGCCCAGACCAGGTTGGCGCGGCGCATGGTCGACATGCTCATCATTTCGTCGAACGGGATCGACAGGTACAGGCCCTTGTCGAAACTACCTTCGCCATATTCCGCGCTGCTGGCCGTGGTGATGGTTGCCCAGGCACCGACCCGCACGCCGTTGAAGAACTCACGCGAGATGTCCACGGTGGTGCCCCAGTCTCCGGCCAGATAGCGACCGACACTGACCGCCGCCAGCGTGTCGAACGGCAGGTCGGTATAGCCGGTGATATGCCCGGTCACTACCGAGTAATCGCGCAAGGCAAAGCCCTGATCGAAATCACGCTGGCGCACCCAGTTCAGATCCGCGCCCAGCGACCAGCGCTCGCCGGTCGGGCGGAACAACACTTCCGCGCCGACGCCGGCAAACATCGATTCCAGATAGCCGCCGTACACCATGCCGTACAGATCCTTGTCCAACTGCTCGGCATGGCTGAGCTGGAACAACGGCATGGTCGTGTTTGACGTGGTCAGGTACTGGCGCAAATCCGTGCGCACGCGGGGCAAACCGCTCGGTGCGTCGTAGACGAATTTGTCGAAGTTGTTGACCAGGTTGGCGCTGAGCAAACCGCTCCACCAAGTGTTGCGGTTGAAACGATATTCCGCGTCCGCATCGGCACTGAATTGATAGAGCAAACCATCCGGGCCGCCGACGTTCTGCTTGAAGCCCAGACCCACGCCATAGCTGAAATGCTGCGGCGCTTCGGTGTAGAGGGTCTTCTCGTTGCGCGGCATCGCCGGGTTGATTTCGGTGGTGCGGTGCAGCGACTCCAACGGTTCTTCATTGTTGATCACTTCGCGGAAGGTCTGGCGCGGCAGGCTGGTTTCTTCCAGCGGCAGGTCGTAGCGCTTGTTGACCACGGTAAACCAGTCGATGTCGTCGTTGACGCTGTTGTCGAGAATCCGGCTCGCGCGGCCAACGGCTTTGGACGAATGGAAATACCGCTGCTGCTCGCCGTAGACGATCAGTTCGGAATCGCGCTGACTGATGCGCTCGACCTTGTACCCGGCGTTCTGCTGCAAACGCCGCGACACATCGGCCCAGTTGACCTGTTCCATCGAGGTCGTCGGCGCCTTCGCCGGCAGCGGTTCGGGAGTCGGATCGTAGGTCTTGGCCGGCGCTTTGCGGCTGACGAAATTGGTGTGAAAGGTCACGCCGAACATCGCCGTATTGCCCCGTTCCCAGGCAGCGCTCAGGTCGATCGAATCGGTCACCTTGAACACCGCGCCAAGGTTGATCGGCGAGTCCTGTTTGATCTCGTTGTCCTTCGGCTCGTTCTTGTAGTCGTTGCCTTCGAATTCCAGCTTCAGGCTCAGCCGATCCCACGGCGTCTGGTAGCTCACGCCACCGAACAGAGAAGGCTTGCCACGAAAGTACGCGCCGGAGTTGACGTCACCGGTGCCTTCCAGCGCCGGGCGCGTATCGAAGCGGCTGCTGACGTAGCCCAGCGGGTTGTCGAAGTCGCCGCGATTACCGATGTAGCCCCAGGCGATGCCGGCACTGAAATCGAAATTGTCGAAGCGCTTGTTGGCGACGAAGAATTCGCTGGAGAACAAACCGGTACCACCGATATCTCGAAAGCCCAGCGCCACTTCCGGCGCCCAGTGGCTTTCCTGCCACAGGCGCACTTTGGCGTCGACCGCCTTGTCCTTGTAGCTTTGGCTGCCGCTGAGGGCCTCCGAGCCGTACGGCCGGTTGGTGATCGCGGTGTAGCGGAACGAACCTTCGAGCCAGTCCAGCGGTTGCAACGACACGCTGTAGCGGCTGTACGGGTCGGTGCGGTTGGCATTGACGCTCAGCTCGCCGGCCGGGGCCATGCGCGCCGTTGGCGTCTGCAACAGACCGGTGCCACCGAAGTCATTCTGGGTGATGCGCGGCTCGGCGTGGGCCAGACCGCAGGGCAATAACAACACAGCTGCAAAACGTAACTTCAACGAACCACCTCGGCCAGCTGCGTGGCAATGAATTCGGCCAACTGCTGATTCAGTTCAGGAAGAGGCGGATCTAGATCATCATTTTTTATCGGCACCAGAATCCTGCTGCCAGCCACCGGAAACTGCCCGCTCTCGCGATTCCAGTGCGCGATGCCGACGCGCCGCGACACGCCGTTGGGCTGGATCAACCACAGGTAATCGGCCTCGGCATCGTCGAGAATCGAGCAGCCTTCGAGATATTCGCGGGCCTCCTGCAATGGCTGGTACGGCAGGTGGCACGGCTCGGTGACCGCGCCCAACACCTGCACTTCATCAACCCGTTTCGGATAGATCAGCCGATCGCCGTCATCCAGGCGCATGTTGCGGGCGAAGCCGACTTCCACCGCCACCGGATCGAGGTCAGCGATCTGCCGTCCGGTCACTGGCATTTGCCGGACTTCTTCAGCAACGCGCTGTGCCAGTGCCGCGCGGCTTGGCCGATCAAACAGCGTCGCCATGCGCTGCAGCACCTCGAGATCGAACAGCACACCAACCTTGAGCCGTGTCTGTTCCTCGACCAGCGACTGGCGCAACAAGCCGCCCGCCAGCCAATAGCCTTCGGCATTGGGCACGGCTTCGCTGATCACATCGAACAGGCGTCCACCCGGCGGCAATGCGATCGGACCGGGATTGGCGACGTCGCCGGACACGATGACGGCGGCCTGACTCGCCCCAGCGATCAGCAAAAGACCCGCAGCCAAAATGCTTGAGCGCTTCACGGCAGATGCCTGCGATCAGGCGTCAGCTGAACCAGCTTCACGCGCAATTGCGAGGTCAGTTGTTGCTCGCTTTGCAGAATGAAACCGTCGCGCGGGTCGACCCAGTAACGGTTGGTCGCGCTGAGGCCGATGGCTGGCGCGTCAATCTGTTCATCGACGCGCAGCACCGAGTAAGCCTTGTCGAGAATCTCCAGGGTCTCGGTGGAACGGCGCGAAAAGCGGCTGTTGACGATCACGCCGACTTCCTGGCCCTTGTACAGATCAATCCAGCGCCGTGTGGTGAAACCGTCGGCGACGTGATGCAGACCGTGCTTGAACGGCGAATCATCGGCCAGCCGTGTGCCATCCAGATCACCTTGCAGACCGAGGCCGATGCTGCGCACGGCGAGGCCATCGCGCAGCAGCAAAACCTGCTTGCCGGAGGCGACCCAGAATTGCAGGTCTTCGCGCTCGCGCACCAGCGCCAGCACGCCTGAGCCGGACGGTGTGGTCAGTTTCAGTTGCGGGTAGTTGACCCCGGCGACTTCGGCCGCCGAAACGTCAACCTCGTCGGGGCCGACGACGGCGGCCTTGAGGTTGTTCAGCGACGCGCTCATCAGAGGATTGCAGCCGCACAGCAACGAGGCCGCCATCAGGCAGACGCCCACTTTCAATAGGTTCACAGTCGGGCGGCCTTATTTGCTGTTGTTGCTGTATTCGCTCCAGTTCTTCGCTGCCGAAGCCCCGGTGCCGACAATCGACGCCGACGGCACCAACTGGCTGATGAAACGGTTCCAGCGAGTGACGTTGGCCGGGCCGACGTAGACCACATCCTGTGGCCGCACCTGGAAGTGCGAAGCCAGCGCCATGGCGGTCGGTGATTCGGCTTCGAGCTGATAGATCTTCGCCGGCTCGACGTCGAGATTTTCCACGCCGCGAATCACGTACACCGCGTTGCCATTGGAACTGGTCTGACTCAGGCCACCGACCGAACCGAGCACGTCGGACAGGTTCATGGTTGCGGTCTTGAAGCTCAGCGCGCGCGGCTGGTTGACCTCGCCCATGACGTAGATGCGCTTGTTGTCGTTGTACGGCAGATACAGCTGATCGCCGCCCTTGAGGTAGACGTTCTGCAGTTCGGAATCCTGCTGATTGAGCGTGTCGAGATTGAGTGGATAGACCCGCCCGTTGCGCGTCAGCAGCAGGCCCGACAAGTCGGCGTTATTGGTGTCGATGCCAGCGGAACCGAGGGCTTCGACCACGCTCAACGGATTGGTCGAAATCGCTTGCGGGCCGGCCTTCGTGACGGCGCCGGTGACCACGACTTTCTGACTGGCGAAGCGCAACACCGCGACGTCGACCTGCGGCTCGGCGATGAATGCCGACAGGCGTTGTTCGATGTCCGCACGCAGTTGCTGGATGGTCCGGCCGGCGGCCTGGACTTCCTTGATGAACGGGTAATACAGCGTGCCATCGGAGCGCACCAGTCGGCCGTTGGCATCGATCTGTTGTTGCGCGCCGGAGGGGGCGGTGAGCTCCGGGTGATCCCAGACGGTGATGTACAGCACGTCATTGTTGCCGATGCGATATTCCGCCGGCGTCACCAGCAGCTCCGCCGGCAGTGACTCACGCTTTTGCGTGGCGCGGTTCATGGCGATCAGCTTCGGGGTGATCGGGATCAGCTCGACCCGACTGCTTTCGCTGGCACCCTGGCGGGTGATATCGCTGGTGCTCAGGTACTGGCCGGGGGAAAACATGCAACCTTGCAAAGCGAGACTTGCCAACATTAAAAGATAAACACTACGAGTCATAATGGCACTACGCTATTCAAGGGCGAATCCAAAAAACAAAGTCACCCGACTTGCGTCGGGCGACTCTGTACTGCACTAACAAATGTTCCTGTTAGTTATGCGTGCCGGTTGTACCGGTGGTACCCGTCGTACCGGTGGTACCGCCGTTGGCACTGCCACCGCTGTTGGACGCCGCTACAGCACTGGCAACCATTGCAGTACTGGCCGCGGGCGCTTGCGAAGCCGCCACACTGCCACCTACATTGGTTACCGCTGTCAACGGCGCTTCAGCGGCGGCAGCCCAGTTGCTCAACATCGTCAACAGGGCAACTGCCATCACTTTTTTCATAACAACTCCTTTCTAACATTCGAACTGTTAAAAAACAGATCTGTGTCAGAGCTGGTAGCTTTCAAGTCCGCAAAGAGCGCGAACAAGATCCGCTGTTCTTTCACAGTCCTGTGCAACTGCTAAAGTCGAACGGCAGGTTTATATCTACGGACTTGCAAAAGGCATTGCCAGTGTAATTTCCCGACGTTATCTAACAACCTGACTGAAACTAACATCGGACTAAATGGCCATCATCGCGAATAACCATTGGGATGATTCGATTGCCAGCGCCAAGTGTCGGCAACCATGTCCTGCAAGTTGCGCGTGGCTTTCCAGCCGAGTTCTTTCGCCGCTTTCGAAGCATCGGCAAAACTCTCAGCGATATCACCGGCGCGGCGCGGCATCATCCGGTACGGCACCGGCCGCCCGCAGGCCTGTTCGAAGGCATGTAGCACCTGCAGCACGCTGTAGCCGTCGCCGGTGCCGAGGTTCCAGGTGTGAATGCCGGTGCGCTCGCTGATCGACTGCAACGCTTTCAAATGCCCATCCGCCAGATCGACGACATGAATGTAATCGCGCACGCCGGTGCCATCGGCGGTCGGGTAATCGTTACCGAAGATCGACAGCTCGCGCAGGCTGCCGACCGCGACCTGGCTGATATACGGCACCAGGTTGTTCGGGATGCCGTTGGGGTCTTCGCCCATGTGCCCGCTGGCGTGGGCGCCGATCGGATTGAAATAGCGCAGCAGCGCGATACTCCAGCGCGGCTCGGCGAGGCTCAGGTCGCGCAGCACGTTCTCGACGATCAGCTTGGATTGGCCGTAGGGATTGGTCGGATTGCCCGTCGGAAAATCCTCGCGAATCGGCATCTCTTCGGGCTCGCCGTACACCGTTGCCGAGGAACTGAACACCAGCCGGAACACCCCCGCCGCCGCCATCGCCTGGCACAGGGTGATGCTGCCGCCGACGTTGGTTTCGTAGTATTCGAGTGGTTTGCGCACACTCTCGCCCACGGCTTTCAGCCCGGCGAAATGCAGCACGGCGTCGATCTGATGTTCGCGGAAAATCCGGTCGAGCAGCGGCCGATCGCAGACATCGCCGCGAATCATCCATGCACTTTTGCCGCAAATGGCTTCAACGGCGTGAAGTGCTGCGTCGCTGCTGTTACAAAGATTATCCAGAACGACAACTTCATAACCTGCTTCAAGCAATGCAAGTGTGGTATGCGAGCCGATATAGCCGGCACCACCCGTTACCAGAATCTTCATAGCGTGGTCCGTCATTGAATAAATACCCGGTAGCGTGTCAAGCCATGCCTGGTGGATATGCGGAGCAATTCACACAAACAGGGCGACAACAACCTCAAACAAATTTAGTTCAACCACTGGCAATAATTATTTTTGCCGGTCAAACTGTTTGACGGGTACTTATTAGCACTCCCTGGATACTTATCACTATCGACAGATACCGACTAAAAATAACTTACAACCAAGTAGTCGACATCTCATAACATTAGCGCTTTTTAACAGCACAACTAATTGCCAGCAACAACCTGACTCGGGTATTAAAGTAAGCCTTCAATAATCATTGAAACTTGCCGCCACTTTGTGGCGCGCAACCGTCGCCTGTGTTCCATGACTGTCCAGGATACTTTTATGATTCGTAAATGTTTGTTCCCCGCTGCCGGCTACGGCACGCGTTTCTTGCCGGCGACCAAAGCCATGCCGAAAGAGATGCTGCCGATCGTCAACAAGCCGTTGATCGAATACGCCGTTGAAGAAGCACGGGACGCTGGCCTGCAACACATGGCCATCGTCACCGGCCGGGGCAAGCGCGCGCTGGAAGACCACTTCGACATCAGCTACGAACTCGAGCACCAGATTCGCGGCACCGAGAAAGAGAAATTCCTCGCCGGCACCCGCGAGCTGATCGACACCTGCACCTTCTCCTACACGCGTCAGGTGGAAATGAAAGGCCTGGGCCACGCCATTCTCAGCGGTCGCCCATTGATCGGCGACGAGCCGTTTGCCGTGGTGCTGGCCGACGACCTGTGCCTGAACCTCGAAGGCGACGGCGTGCTGTCGCAGATGATCCAGCTGTACAAGAAATTTCGCTGCTCGATCGTCGCCATTCAGGAAGTCCCGGCCGACCAGACTCACAAGTACGGCGTGATTGCCGGTGAGCTGATTTCCGAGGGCATCTACCGGGTCAACAACATGGTGGAAAAACCGGCGCCGCAGGACGCGCCGTCGAACCTGGCGATCATCGGGCGCTACATCCTCACCCCGGACATCTTCGACCTGATTGCCGACACCGAACCGGGCAAGGGCGGCGAAATCCAGATCACCGACGCACTGATGAAACAGGCACAGAACGGCTGCGTGCTGGCCTACAAATTCAAAGGCCTGCGCTTCGACTGCGGCGATGCAGAGGGTTATCTGCAGGCGACCAATTTCTGCTACGACAACGTGTACCTCAAGGGCCGCTGAGACGGCTTTTCTCTCCCCACAGGCAGGCAACCATGAACATTGCACAACATTCGACAGAGATTGAACGTGAGGTGGGCAACCTCGGGGTGATGAGCTGGTTGTCGCGCCATCAACCGCTGCCCAGCGCCAACGAAACCTGGCTGGGCACGATTCTGCTGGTGGAGCGGATCGGTGTGTTTCCTGCGTCCGGCGATATCCGCCGGCCGCTGCGTGATCCCTATCCGCTACTCGCGCATCTGAAGGCGTTGTATGGCGAACAGGCGCTGGAAATGGATGACCGCGATGGCCTGAAAGTGATCTTCAGCGACTGGCGCTTTCGCGTGCGCATCTGCTGCAACGACCCGGCGATCATCATCAACGTGGAAACCCGTTGTGATGCGCGGTTGATGCCGCGCAAGCTTGACGAACTGCTGGGGCTCATCGACGCCTTCAAGCACGACGCCTGATCACCCGGGCTTCACGCCGATCCATTGTGGGAGCGAGCCTGCTCGCGAAAGCGGCGGCACAGTCAGCATTGATCGTTCCCACGCTCCGCGTGGGAATGCATCCGGTGACGCTCTGCGTCACGCTGCGGAGGGACGCGGAGCGTCCCGGGCGGCATTCCCACGCGGAGCGTGGGAACGATCATGGTGGCGAGTCGTCGCAACCGGTACTCGGACCAGTTATCCAGCCATAAAAATAATCGGCAATCACCTTCCCGCCCGTGGCTGGCAATGGATGAATCTTGTCCGGCCCGATCATCGCGCTGGCGTAGCGTTTGACGTCGGGGCCGAACGCGCATTGCAGGTTGGCAAAACCGAGCTGCTGCTCATGCGCCCACGGCTCGAGCACCTGCGCATAGGCCGACATCGGGTAAGCGCTGGAACGCGTGGTGTCCTGACGCATGATCAGGTTGATACTCGCCGCCGGCTGAATCTCACGCAGCATGCTCACCAGGCCCTGAACGTTTTGCAGGTACTGCGCAGGTTTGACGCCGAAGCCCTGATCGTTGCCGCCGAGCATGATCAGGTAAACGTCGGCCGGGATCTTCGACACCACCGCTTTCCACTGCGCCTGCCACTGTCGATCGGCGTGATAGAAATCCGCCGATGCCGCGCCGGAGGCCGCCAGTTTCGACACCCGAATGCCCTTCTCATCATTTGTCATCCAAAGGCCGAACAACGTGGGCGCGCCCTTCACCACTTCCAGTCTGAATGACCAGTCTGCGGCTGATGGAACGCCCGCTAGCGCGACTTCCTGAACACCTGAGCCTGCGAGTTTCAACGGTTGCCAGTCTTGCGCGGGCGACCAGCGATAGCGCAACTCGTCGGACTCGCCATTGCCCAGATACAACAGTTTCGCCTGAGTGACCGTGGTATCGATGCGCGGCGAAGGGCTGGCATCGACTTGCACCCAGGCACCCGGCTTGCCGCTGATCGTGCGACTGTCCGGGCTGGCCTGGCCCAGGTCGGAAACCTTCCAGCCGCCGCCGAAGTATTTGTCGCTGCTGCGGGTGTATTTGAAGTGCGTGCCGCCCAGCGCCGCGCCGTGGTTGAAACCGACGTAACCGGGGCCGGCAAAACCCACCTCGGCGGCCACTCGCTGCACCAGTTTGTTCAGGTAGAAATCCTGCCCGGCGGTGTAGCTGTCGCCGATCACCGAAACCGCCAGCACCTTGCCGGTCTTGCCGTCGCGCCACTGCGCAAAGCGCTGGCGGGCATCGTCTACCGTGATGGCCGAGGTGGCGACTGGTTGAGGGGCGTCTACTGGCATCATTGAATATTTTCCTTTGTCCGGGATGGCCCCTTCGCGAGCAGGCTCGCTCCCACAAAAGACGCAATCCACACAACCTCTGTGGGAGCGAGCCTGCTCGCGAAGCTTTCAGCTGTTCTGCGTCTGCACCACCGGAGCGACAATCACCGGTGCTTTCCTCTTCGCCGCACGCTCGCCAAGGAACAACACCGAAGTGAAATTGAACCGACTGAACACCATCGCCAACAGCACCGGCCCGAGCAATCCACAACTCAGACCACCAGGCACCAGCAAGCTCTCATCCTTCACGCCGAGGCGCCCGAGGACAAACCGCGAGGTCGCTGCGAACAGCACATGGAAAAGGAAAATCGCATAGGAATATCCGCCGAGCCAGGTCAGCGCTTTCGAGCGCATGTCACTCGACAGCAATGCGATACAAGACACGCACCCTACCGTCAAACCAATCACACTGCGACGATCGACAATCAGCTCACGATCGATCGCCGCGACGTACAACAGCGTCAGTGAAATCAACACAAACAGCAGCGGCCCGATCACTTTGAAACGCTGCTTCAAAACATCGACATTTTCCTGCCCAATCATCCCTGCAACAAAAAACGGCAGCAGGTAAATCGCACCGTTGATACCGAACGCATCCAGCGGCAACGGCGGCAGCAGGAACAACACTGCCGCAAACGCAAACAAGCCATACAGCCGCGTCGCTGAACGCAACAGGCCGCGCCACTCCAGCAAGCCGACGAAGATGAAAATGCTGAACACCGCCTGCAGGAACCAGAAGTGGTTGATCGGCACCCAGAACGACAACAACGCGTCGATCACGCCGACGTCCTTGTTCACCCCCGGCCCCACCGCTTGCAGCACCGAGAACGGCACGCCGACGCAGAACAGCGGCACGATCAGCCGCCGCACCTTGCCAGCGAAGAAGGCGGAAAAGTCATTGCCGCGAATCTTGTAGATCGAATAGATGTAGCCGGAGATAAACGTGAACAGCGGCATGCGCACATACACCATCGAGTCGGCGATGACCCGGAACGGCGAGCCGATGTCGATCTTCAAGCCTCCGCCCAGCGGGCCGATGACGTGATAGAGCACCAGCAGCAGGCACGCCAGGCCGCGCAGGGTTTCGATCTCCAGGGATTTTTTCTTGCTCGACATAGAGCACCTGCCTTAAGTGAGAATTCTTGATTCGACCTGCACCGGTTTGTTCGCGCGCAGCATCAAGCCCAGGCCGACGAACAACACCGGCACGACCATCGAGAAGTGTCGGGCAAAGGAGCCGAAGTCCGGCTCGAACAAGCCCTGCACCAACAGAAACGCCAGAGGAATCGCGATCAGTTCCTTGGGTTTGGTCTGGATCGGCGCGCCCTTGTAGTCGGTCGAAGTGATGACTTTGAACAGTAGCAGCGCGGTCATGATCATCAGCGCAACGAAGATCACCTGCCCCGGCCCGGACAGCAGAATCAGCTCAACCGGAAACGACAGGCGGAAGAAAATGATCATCGAGTCCAGTGCCTGGGAAACGAAGTCACTGCCGCTGAGCCACGACACGATGAGCGACTTCGAGCCCTCCTCGCCCGCCGTGCGCAGCTCGTTGTTGCTCGCCCGGATCGACGACACCGGAAAGCCCAGCGCCAGCTGAATGGCCATGGCCACCGCCAGATAAAACAGGAACAGCATCAGAAAGAAGGTGAAGCGCGAGACGTACTTTTTCATCACGCAGACGCCGACCCACGACAGCGAAAACAGAATCCAGTACGGCCGGATCAGCACACCGTAAATCACCGCCGAGAGAAAAAAACCGCCGCGATATTTGCGCGTCAATGCGCTGAGCAGAATGCTCAACACCGCTACCGACACGATGATTTCCTTGGTCAGGTTCTCGAGGAAAAACGAGCGCACGATGCCCCACAGGCACAGGGTGCCGAAGATGGTCAACGGCATGCGCCGGAACACCACTACCGGAATTGCGGTGAGGAAGAAATTGCAGAACATGCCGTAGGCCCAGGCATTGGTCAGGTTGATCCCGGTAGGCCGCAGCAGGAACGCCGAACATTCGTAGGACGAGCGATCCGGTGAGAACGGATTCCAGAAATTGCAGTTGTCGGCACGCGCATATGACGACCACAAGGTCATCGCATCCGGCCCCGGATCACGCGGCACCAGCAACGGCATCGCCACTGACAGAAACAGCCCGGTGAACAGGATCAGAAAGGAAATCGACGAATCAAATTTGCGCCCACGAAACTCGATGCGCGGCAATTTCAGGCCCATGACAGCGCAGCCTTTTTCGCGCCGCTGACACGGGTCAACGCTGCAATCACAGCAAGCTGCACGACGATGGCGAAGACGTTGCCCCACGCCGCGCCATAGATCGAGTAATGCTTGATCAGCACATAGCTGACCGGCACTGAAATCAGCAGACAGAGCGCCGCGCTGGCCAGCGACACCCGGCTGTTTTTCGAAGCAATCAAACCGCCCCAGACAATGTCGCCAATCGCCCGCAAGGCGAAGGAAAAGATCAGCACCGCGAGGAGCGCGTTATCCGGACGCGGCACGCTGGCGGCGACGTAATCGAGCAGCACATTGAAAAACACATAGATCGCCACGGCCACAACGGCGGAGACCGCTAGCGAGCGCATCACCCATTTGTTGACGAACAGTTGCTTGACCGTGAATGCCTGCTGATCGGCCTGGAAACGCTTGGCCAACACCGGAATGCCGACCACCGCCACCACCGCATACGACAACGCCTGCAAAGTGTTCGCCGCCGACCACGCGTACACATATTTACCGAGGCTGGCGTAGGGCTCCAGGTCGATGATCAGAAAGCGCTCGGCGTACTGACTCAGCGCGATCAGACCGGTGCCGAGATAGAACGGCAACCCGGCCTTCCACACCGTCGCGGTGTCCAGCGTCGCTGCTTCGCGGCCCTTGTGCACGTTCACCACGATCAGGTAACCCGCAATGATCACCAGCACGTTGGCGGCGACCCACAGCCACAACACACTGGCGATGCCCGCGACCCAGCCGAGCACCATGCCGCCCACCGCCAACACCGCCCACAGGCCGGTCTTGATGAAGAACAGCAAGGCGCCGGCGGTGGCTTTCTGCGCAGAAAACACGAAGGAATTGATTTCGAACGACAGGTGCTCGGTGAGCAGCACCAGGGTCACGCACAGGATCAGCGTGGCGGTCGCTTCCACCGACTGGAACAGCGAATAGACCAGCACCGTCAGTACCGACAACAACAGCCCGACCGCCAGATACAGCAGCAGAACCTTGTCGACCACCCGCCGCGAGCTGCCGCCGACGCTGATCAAACGGTTGATTTCGGAACTGAAGCCGACGCTGTAGAACTTCGAAGCGATCAGCGAAGCCGCGACCACCACACCGTAAAAACCCAGCGCCTCGTAACCGAGGTAATGGGTGATGGCCAACACCAGCAAGAACTTCGCGCCCAAGGCTCCGCCGCGAAGCAACAGCCGAAATATCATCGAACGACACCCTTGATGATTTCGTCCATGGCCACGGTTTTCGCTTCGATTTCGCGGCAGGTGTCAGTCAGGCGCTTGCCGAAATCCGCCAAGGCATTGGGCGCGTAAACGGTGTTGATGATGGTGTCGACGTCGATGTCGCCGCCGTTGATCACCCAGTCCTCGACGCCCATGTCCTGATAGGCGCCAAAGCCTTTGCGCTCGTAGCTGATGTGATACGCCGGCACGCCGGAGAGCAGCGATTCGATGGCGCCGTGCAGACGCACCGAGATCACCAGATCGGGTTGGTATTTGGCGATGGTTGCCTTCAGCGACAGCAGGTCTTCGTTGATGCCCAGCTCGCGGTAGAACGCGCCGTCATCGTTGCCACGCACCGCGCTCTGTACCGCGCAGACCACTTTGCTTTTGTTCTTCAGACGCTGCAGCAGCAGTTTCAGATTGGCCACGTAAGCGACCTTCTTCTCTTTGCTCCACTCCGGTGGCTTGCGCAGCACCACGCAGACGGTCGCCGGCGAGGCGGCGCAGCGGGTGAATTTCGGTTGCTGAAGAATCTTGCTCGCCAGCGACTGCACGGCCAGATCCGGCGCGCGGTAGACGTTTTCGCAAGCGTCAAAAATCGCCGAGGAACGGTTGTCACGCACGAACACCGCATCGGCGCTGGCGTAGTGTTCGACGATCTTGCTGCTCTCGCCGTGGAATGGGCCGATGCTCTGCGGCAGGTACACCGAAGGCACCTTGCTGAGGATCGCGGTTTCCAATTGCTTGGCATGGCCGAGCTTCAGCTTGATGTGCTCGAAGGCGCTTTTCGAACGCATGTAACCGCCGCCGACACCGACGATCAGATCGGTTTTCTTCAACAGATCGGCGAGCCCGGCGTAGGACTGATTGAGAAACACCGCTTGCTTGACCCGCCCCAGACCCTTGGCCGCCATCACCGGCGCATCGAAACGCGGGTGCGGCAGATAGTTGAACGACTCAGGGTCGGACGCCACGACACTGATCGCGGTGTCGTCACCGAAGTTACGCTGCACCAGAGCAATGGCCAGATCGACGAGCAGACCGTCACCGGAGTTGGACGCACTGTAGCCATGCAAAATCGTTACGTTCATAAGCTTGAGTTCTACTTAATAAGTGGGAGCGTGATACAGGTCGTAGGTCTGGCGGATCATCAACGCGGCGCTGAAACGTTCGCGGACAATGCTCCGGCCTTCGTTGCCGAGGTCGAGCAGGCGCGGCTTCTGGATGATCGTTAAAACGTCGGCCAGCGCCTGGTGATCGCCGGAGGGGAAGACGTAGCCGGACACTTCATTGGTGACCAGTTCCGGCAGTGAAGTGCAGTTGCTGGCGATCACCGGCAGCCCCATGGCCATGCCTTCCAGCGGCACCATGGCAAAGCCTTCCCAGCGACTCGGCACGATCAGCGCATCGGCTTTCTGATACAGCGCCTGCACTTCACTCGGGGTCACCCATGGCAGGTACTCGACCGAATCCATCGGCGGGCACTCGACCGAATCTTCGTTGACCGCACTGCCGACCACGGTGAGTTTCAGGTCGTTGCGGTTGACCTTGGCGTAGGCCTTGAGCAGCACGTCGAAGCCTTTCTGGTAATCCAGGCGCCCGACGAACAGCAGATGAATCGGCTCGGCGCCAGCGGTTTTTGGCGCGTCATCCTTGTGATGAATGCCGTTGTAGATGAGCTTCATGCGCTTGCGCTCGATACCGAAACGCGCGGCTTTATCCAGCTCGTACTGGCTGACGCAAATGATCACGTCGGTGACTTTCTGCAGAACCCGCTCGATCCACGCATAGACCTTCTGCTTGGTCGGCGAGCTTTCCATCAGGAACGAAAACGCATGCGGGCAGTAGACGATTTTCGGCTTGCGCCATGGTCGCAACAGCACACACACAACACGGCCGATCACCCCGGAAAAGGTGCTGTGCAAATGCACCACGTCGGGTTTTTCCTTGAGCAGCACCTGGCTCAGACGCCAGGCGAAACGCAGCAGCGACGGCACGTTGCGGCCACTGCGTGGAAAGGTGCGCACCTGCTGCGGGGCGATGCCGTGCAGCTCCCTGGCCTGATCCTCGGGCACCAGATAGACCAGTTGATAATTCGCTGCGTCGTCTTCTGGGGATGCCGAGATCGTGCGGATCACCGTCGCCACGCCACCTTTGATCGTCTCTGCCACGTGCAGTATTTTTTTCACAACTCACCCACTTCAAACAGGAAAGAACAATCGGCAACCATCAGGATTTGTCGGACGCGTATTCGTAGTTGTAATAGCCAGTGCCGCCGTAATAGCTGGCCGCACGCTTCTCGACGCCGTTGAACACCGCGCCTTTCAACTCGATGCCGTTCTGGGCGAAGCGGCGAATGGTCAGTTCGATCTCTTTGGCCGGGTTCACCCCGAAGCGGGTGACGATCAGGCTGATGCCAGCCTCGCGACCGACGATGGCGGCATCGGTCACTGCCAACAGTGGCGGCGTGTCGATGATCACCAGGTCGTAGCGCTCGCTCAGTTGCGCCAGCAGCTCACGGAAGTTCGCATGCATCAGCAGCTCGGAAGGATTGGGCGGCACCTGCCCCCGGCTGATGAAGTGCAGGTTGTCGACTTCGACCTTGTTGATCGCCTGTTCGAGGGTGCAGCGCTTGACCAGCAGGTCGGACAGACCGTTGCTGATCGGCGTGTTGAGGGTTTTGTGCAGGTGCCCTTTGCGCATGTCGGCATCGATCAGCACCACGCGCTGGCCGCTCAGGGCCATGACCGCCGCAAGGTTGGACGAGACGAAGGTCTTGCCGACCTGCGGGCTCGGCCCGGAAATCATGATGCGGTTGTTGGTCGAATCGAGCCCGGCAAAGTGCAGGCAGGTGCGCAGGCTGCGGATCGATTCGATCGACAGATCGGTCGGGTTGCGCAGCGCCAGCAGGTACGCCGGTTTGTCGACGCCATCGCGGGCGCGGCCCTTTTTGTTGTCCTCTTCTTCCTGCAAGGCGCTGTAGGGAATCGACGCGTAAACCGGCAGGCCCAACTGCTCGATGCCTTCCGGGCCTTCAAGGCCACGGCTGAGGGATTTGCGCAGCAGCACCAGCGCCACGCCGACAAACGCGCCGAGCAATGTCGCGATCAGCACGATCAGTGGTTTCTTCGGTTTGATCGGATTGGTCAGGTCGACATCGGCAGTGTCGATCAAGCGCACATTGCCAACAGCCCCGGCGCGGACGATGTCGAGCTCCTGGGATTTGTTCAGCAACTGCGTGTAGATCTGCGAGGCCACTTCGACGTCGCGGGTCAGGTTGAGCAATTCCTGCTGGGTGGCCGGCAAGTCCTGAACCTTGCCTTCGAGGGATTTCTGCTGCTGGGTCAATTCGCCGATCTGCGTCATCAAGGCGCGATAGGCCGGGTGCTGTTTGGTGAACTTGCGATCGAGCTCGGCCTGCTGCATTTTCAGCTCGGAGATGCGCGTTTCCAGCGCCACCGACTGGCCCAGCACCGACTGGGTTTCCAGCGAGATGTTCACGGTCTTGCCGTGGGTCTGGTAGGCATTCAAGGCGTCGCTGGCCTTGGCCAGATCACGCTTGACCTGGGGCAACTGGCTTTGCAGAAACGCGAGGCTCTGCGCGGCTTCCGCCGAAGTGCGCCGTACGTTCTGTTCGACGTAGAGCGAGGCGATCTTGTTGAGAATCTTCACCGCCTCGGCCGCGTCCGAGCTGGCCAGCGCCAGACGAATGATCCCCGACTCTTTGCCTTGTTCGGAGATATCCAGCGCGTCCTGATAGCCCTGAATGGTCACAATCCGAGGATTGCGCACCACCTGAAAGCGCGTGCCGGGGTTGGCCGAAAAGTGCGCGATCTGCCCTTCCACGCCATCGTTGGCAAACGCTTCGCCGGCCACGCCTTCGGCGAGCAGATTGTCGTTTTCATCGAACAGCTGAAAACGCTGCTGCTCGCCGGCGATCAGGGTGAGTTTCTTGCCGAGCAGGTCTTTCGGCAATTGCAGCCGAGTGAATTCCAGACGTTCGCCGCCCCAGGCATAACTGTTCAAACCGAAACGCGGCGGCGCGACGCTGGTCTCGCTGTCTCCGCGATAACGCCGCGAAAGAAAGCCGCCGATTAACGGGAACGTGTTGGGGGTGACGTCGATATCCAGGCGCAGGTCGTCAACGGTTTTGCCGATCACCGCGCGGGATTTGATGATGCCGATTTCGGTCACCGACGGCGATTGCCCACCGAGCATACTGTTGAGGTCGGAGAAACCGAGCATGTCGTTCTTTTTCGGTTCGACCTGCACCAGCGCGTTCGCCAGGTACACCGGCGTCGCCAGAACCGCATAGGCAACGCCGGTGACCATGAAGGCGCCCGTCAGCGCGCCGATCAGCCACTTCTGGTCGATCAGGCTGCCGAAGATGCCGAGCAGATCAATACTGTCTTGATCTTTGTCGCGGGTGCCGATTACGGACGGTAACTGCATAAGTCTGTTCTTACCATTTACTGTTCTGAAGAAGATTCATCAATGCCCGAGGCGCTTCGCCCATGAACTAACAGCATCTTCAATCAATGCGTGGGCATGAATAAACGCGGCTTTGCCTTGACGATACGGATCATGTATTTCGCGCTCGCTCTGCCATTTACCGAGCAGAAACACTTTGCCTCTGGCGTGCGAGGCAATCTTCAGCACTTGATTGACGTGGGCCTTTTCCATGACCAGGATCAGGTCCGAGTCATTGACGATGTCCGAAGTCAGTTGCCGCGCCTTGAAGGCCTCGGCGCAATGCCCGTGCTCTTCGAGAACCTGCCGCGCCGAGGCTTCCACGCCCTCGCCGACGCGGGCGGACAGGCCGGCTGAGGACACGGTGATGGCGGACTGGCCCAGCGCGTTGCGCAGCAGCAGTTCGGCCGTCGGACTTCGGCATATATTGCCCACGCAGACAACGAGGATCTTTTTGAACAAGTCTTGCTTTCCTGTGTAATATCAAACAGCCAACATGCCGTGAAAGTTAATGAACCCTCTCGACTTTCCTGCACTCAGAAATAGCTTCGCCCTGTTAGTACAGGAACATTAAGTACCACAGCGTTTTAAGCCGCCCCAACCACAATTAGCGGACTAAAAATAACTGTGATTTTCAGTTGCTGTTTTCCTGACAAAAAATAACATTCGCGCACTTAGTGCCATCACCGTTATCGGAAATTGAGTAACGGGATAAATATTCGTAGTTGTCATTCTCTTCAGGAGAGCAGACATGAAAACAGCACAGCGCAATAAACTCGCCGCCCTCGCCCTGATGGCGCTCGGTGCCGCCAGCCAGGTTCACGCCAGTGAGCTGTTCCCCAACCTTCCAGCAAAAACCATCGGCGTGCAGGTGAAAATCCAGAGCTTCACCGCCGCCGATGCCGCGCAAATCAAGGCCGCAGGCTTCAGCTTTGTGCGCTTCGGCGTGTGGAGCGACAGCCTCACCGCCAAGACGTATCAGAAACAGGTCAGTGACGCCTTCGCCGCCGCCGCTTCCGCCGGCCTGCCGGTGCTGCTGACGGTGCGCGCGATCAAGGCATTGCCGGCCACTTCGCCGGAGGAGCTGAACGCCGCCGGCGGTAAGTTCGCCAACACCGTGACCGGGCTGGAAAAAACCTGGAGTTCACAATTGGTGGCGATCGAAATCTGGAACGAGCCGGATCTGGAAACCTATTGGCCGACGCGCAATTTCGACACCACCTTCGTGCCGTTCATGGCCGGCATGTGCAAGGCCTTCGAAGGTCAGCCGCAGACGACGCCACGGGTCGGTTTCGGCTTCGCCCGGCCGCCAAGCGCGGGCTCGGCGTCGACGGTGGCGATGAAAAGTATCGTCAGCGATTACCCCAAGTGCCTGAACGCCGTGTCCTATCACCCTTACGGGATGACAGCCACGCAGATCAGCAACGCACAGACGTTCATCCAGCAGAACTTCAATCTGCCGGGGGTCATCAGTGAATGGGGGGTTTCGGCCCTCGCCTCCAACGGCGGTCCTGAGGGACAAGCGACCAAGATCAACGCGTTTATTACCGACGTTAAACGCCTCAATATTCCCCTGACCTCTATCTATGAATGGCGGAACAGTGATTCGGGCAGCAACGATCGCGAGAAGAACTTCGGCTTTCTCACCTCTGACGGCCAGCCAAAACCGGCGCGGTTATCCGTGGAAGGTGTGTTGAACGCTGAGTAGAGCTCGAGCAACCGGCCTGTTCACAGGTCGGTTGCTTTGAACCTGTGGGCTGTTTTGGCATCGTATTCAGCGACACCGCGCCGCGCCTTTCAAACAATCGTTTTCAGGTTGTTGCCGCAGGGGCCATCGATCCACCAATGCACCCTTGAGTGCCCGTCAGCGCTCGGGTAATGTCTTCAGACCCATAGGATAGAGCACGCCCATGACTTCCAAGCTGGAACAACTCAAACAGTTCACCACCGTGGTTGCCGACACCGGCGACTTCGAAGCGATCGCCCGAGTCAAACCGACCGATGCCACCACCAACCCTTCCCTGCTGCTCAAGGCTTCGGCGATTCACGGTTACGCCGAACTGCTGAACGATTGCGTTCGCGACTGCAAGGGCGATGTCGGCCTGGCCAGCGACCGTTTCGGCGTCGCAGTGGGCAAGGAAATTCTCAACGTGGTTCCGGGCCGCATCTCCACCGAAGTGGATGCGCGCCTGTCCTTCGACCAGGATGCGATCCTCAAGCGTGCGCATCGCCTGATCGAGCTGTACGACAAGGCCGGCGTCGGCCGCGACCGCGTGCTGATCAAGATCGCCTCGACCTGGGAAGGCATCCGCGCCGCCGAGATCCTCGAAAAGGAAGGCATCCAGACCAACCTGACGCTGCTGTTCTCTTTCGCCCAGGCCGCCGCCTGCGCCGACGCCGGGGTGTTCCTGATTTCGCCGTTCGTGGGCCGTATCTACGACTGGTACAAGAAGGCCAACGGCAACGACTACACCGGCGCCGATGATCCGGGCGTGCAGTCGGTGACGCGCATCTACAACTACTACAAGGCCAACGACTACAAGACCGTGGTCATGGGCGCGAGCTTCCGTAACATCAACCAGATCGAGCAACTGGCTGGCTGCGATCGCCTGACGATCAGCCCGGAACTGCTGGAGAAGCTGGCCGCCGATACCGGCAAGCTGGAACGCAAACTGGCGCCGGGCAATGCCGGTGAAGCGCGTCTGAGCCTCAACGAAGCGCAATTCCGCTGGTTGTCCAACGAAGACGCGATGGCCACCGAGAAACTGGCTGAAGGCATCCGTCAGTTCGCCCGCGACCAGGAAAAACTGGAAGCATTGCTGCAGGCCAAGCTGTGATTTGAGTTTGTAGAACGCAAAAAGGGCGAACCTGTGAGGGATCGCCCTTTTTCATTTGCCTGCACTGATAAATGTATCGACCGACCCGACGCCATCGCGGGCAAGCCCGCTCCCACAGGGTATGTGGAGAACCTAAGTTTGAGGTTTCACGCGATCATTGTGGGAGCGGGCTTGCCCGCGATGAGGCCAGCCCAGACACCATCAATTCATGAGGTCAGTGTCTTTCCAGGGCATTGACCAGATCATGAAACGCTTCACGATTGGAATCGTTCAGGCCCATGAGAATCTTGTGCGCTTCCAGCACCTTGATTCGCACCACTTCTTCGGACTGGTCCTGATCCGGCAGATCGTCCAGGCACTCCGGGCACGGCACCGGGTGGTTGACGATGTTGAACACCTGCTCGAAGCCCATCGACTGCAAAAGCCGAGTGATGTCTTCGTGGGTGGTGACAACCGTCGGCAACAGGCCGACCTTCTGCCGCGACAGGATCGACAGTTTGGCCAGCAGGCCCAGGGTGGTGCTGTCGATGCTGCGGGTTTCGGTCAAATCGATCACGATCGCGTTGAAATTCAGCGCGGTGAAGATTTTCTCAATAGTCGCATCCAACGCCGAACACAGGGTCAGGCGAACTTCACCGACGAACTTCAGGACGAAGGTGCCGTCCTGCTCGGCGAACTGGATTCTACCGGTACTCATTAAAGATTCCTGCTCAACACCAACAGGGCGATATCATCCGGCATCTCCCCTAGCGTGGCCAAACCAAACACTTGCCGCAGACCATCCAGGCTGCCGCCCGCTGACTTCACCCGTTCGGGCAAAGCAGCCTCTTTTTCTTTGAGCGTTGCTTCCGGCAAAAGGTCCAGAATGCCATCAGACATCAGCGTCAGGCTGAACGTCGGCGGCAGCTCAAGCACGTGGTCTTCGTAGGTGGCTTCGTTGAAAAGCCCCACCGGCAGACCACGGCCTTCGAGATAACGAACACTGTCAGGCGTGTACAACACAGGCAAAGGCAGATGGCCGCCGATGCTATAGGTCAACAAACCGGTCTCCTCGTCGATGACTCCACCGACCATTGTGACGTGTTTACCCAGCTTACAACTGATCAGCCCCCGGTTGATATGACCGAGCACTTCCGAAGGTTTGAACTCCGGCAAGGTACCGCTGCGTTTTGACTCGAAGAGCAAACGCGTGGTCATGAACTTCAACAGCACGGTGACGAAGGCTGATGACGCGCCATGCCCGGAAACATCCGCCAGATAAAACGCGACCCGGCGCTCGTCAACGCGGAAATAGTCGACAAAATCACCCGACAGGTACAGCGACGGGATGATCTGGTGGGCAAAGTTGAATTCGTCAATGCTCCACGGGCTTTCCGGCAGCATGTTCATCTGCACCTGGCGACCGGCGTTCTGGTCTTCCTGGAGCAGGTTCAGGCTGGCTTCAAGCTCGCGGTTGGCCTTTTCCAGCTTCTCGCTGTAGCGCTGGTTTTCCAGCAGCAGCCGCGCACGATCCAGGGCCCGGCGCACGGAGTGCTCGAGCACAGCCAGATCTTCGAGAGGCTTGATCAGGTAATCCGCCGCGCCCAGGCGCAGGGCCTCGACCGCGTCGTTCATCACCCCGGCACCCGAGACCACGATCACCGGCGTCTCCGGTGAGCGCTCGGTAACCTGACGGATCAGTTCGAGACCGCCCATCTGCGGCATGCGCAGATCGCAGATGACCAGATCGGGCTCGTCTTGCTCGAATACCTGAAGACCCTGTTGACCGTTGCCGGCCTGCAGGACGCTGAAACCACTGTCTTCCAGATAGGCCGCGAGGCTCGCGCGCACTACCTCGTCATCATCGATTATCAGCAGCGTGGCACTGGTTTTTGGCATGTGGGCAAACGGCGCCAGAATTAGGTTGGCGTAGTGAGCGGGGCAACGGCCCTGCGCAGACTACTGGATTCGCTTTCTAGCCTCTCTGTTGCAGCGCTTTCAAGCATTCGCCTGGCGCGCGGTTTTAAACAGAGGTGCCCTTCTAAGGCGCAGACGGTACTCCCATCCGCAGAGCGTTTCAAGCATGCGCCGATTGTCGCTTGACGACTTTGTTTGTCAAATCACCGGGAGTTATAAGAACCGCTCCAACGGTAACCCGATGGAAGGTAGTGGCAGTCGCAGGCAACGCTCTGGCGCGGACAAAAAAGGCGACCCGAGGGTCGCCTTTCTGTCGCCGGTCGAAATCAGAAATCGTCTTCGACCTGACCGTCCTTCACCTTGAACTCGCGGTTCTGCAGGTAAGCGTTGCGGATGAAGGTGTATTTGTCGCCGCTGATCAGCTTCTCGCTCGACAGCAGGCTGGCGCGGGTGTCGACGATGTTCAGGCCGAAGATCGAGTTACGCGTCGGCACGTGGTCGATGTAGCGGTACGCGCCGGTGAAGCTGTCGACATATTTCGACGGTGCGTCACGCAGGGTGCTCGGCCCCATCAGCGGCAGCATAACGTACGGGCCGCTGCCCACGCCCCAGTAACCGAGGGTCTGACCGAAGTCTTCGTCGCTGCGGTTCAAGCCCATCTTGGTGCCGACATCAAAGAAGCCGAGCAGACCGAAGGTGGTGTTGA
Source organism: Pseudomonas sp. LW8 (assembly GCF_041956865.1). Classification (NCBI taxonomy): domain Bacteria; kingdom Pseudomonadati; phylum Pseudomonadota; class Gammaproteobacteria; order Pseudomonadales; family Pseudomonadaceae; genus Pseudomonas; species Pseudomonas sp. LW8. Next base: position 3,786,972 of record NZ_CP168138.1, read on the forward strand.
AGATCAGTCGGGCGGTATCAACGCCCGCCGCAGCCGGTTTGGCCTGGAGAATGTTGTTCGCCAGGTTGGTCACGTCACCGACGTTGCGGAACATATTGTGAATGCCGTCTTCAACGAACTGCGGGGTGATGAACTCATAACCCTGGGCCAGTGGCTTCAGCGCGTAGGTGTCAACGAAGTCGTTGAACTGGAAAATCGGCCGGTTGACGCTTTCCCAAGGGTCTTCTTCGGTGGCCGCCTGGGTGGCGAACGGCGCCAGCAACAGGCTGGCACATACACTTAGCTGAGTGAGCGAAGGGCTCCAGCGCATAGAAAAACTCCTTGGATTCGATACTGGCGCGGTCCTCTCGGCCCGGGCATTAAGGCCGCTAGTATAAGCGTAAACGGCGATTTGGGCAGTGCGCCGCTGCAAGGATATGCAGGAAGTTTCCTACGCAGGCTTTCACCCGCCTGTCATGCAACTGTCACCCCAGCGCCTTAGTCTTGAGCGTTATTTCAGGGACGTTGCCATGACTCACGCCGAAACCTTGCCCGTCGCCGCGCCCGGCCTGACTGCCGTGCTGTTCGGCCTGAGCGGTTGCCTGGTGGATTTCGGTGCCCGCGCCGCGCAAGAGCTCAACTCCCAGCCGGAACATGCCAAAACTACACCGGGCGCACTCGATAGCCTGAAAAGTTTGCAGCGCCAGGGAATTCCCTGCGCGTGGCTCGACGAATTGCCCCCTGCCCTCGCTCAGCCACTGGCCGCGTCGCTGCCGGACTGGATCAAACCGACGCAACATTCAGCAACAATGAATCCGTGGCCAGCGCCCAACGCGTGCTGGCAGGCGTTGATGAGTTTGAACATCGACCGCCTCGACGGTTGCGTGCTGGTCAGTGGTGAGCCGCGCCTGTTACAGGCCGGTCTGAATGCCGGGTTATGGACGATTGGCCTGGCGTCCTGTGGCTCGCTATGCGGCCTGAGCCCGAGCGAGTGGCAGGCGCTCTCGCAAAAGGAACGCGAAAAGTTGCGCGGCAAGGCCACCGTGCAGTTATTCGGCCTGGGTGTGCATTCGGTGATCGATCATCTCGGCGAACTGGACGCCTGCCTCGCCGACATCAGCTTGCGCCGCGCCAAAGGCGAAAAGCCCTGACCGGCGTCATGCAGGTTTACCGAGAGTGGATTAATCTAAAGGTCAGCCATAGACCTTTGGCGCGCGGCTGCGGTCAATGCCAGTGCCTATTGATAAAAGGAAACCACCATGCCCGCCCAAGAACTGCAAAAACAGCTCGATACCCTGCGCGAGCAGCTGGAACACAATCCACCGCTGTCGGAAGCCGAGCGTGATGATCTGCATGCGCTGATGGCGCAGATCGAATCGGAGATCCAGCTGGAAACTGCCACCCAGGACGCGAGCATCGCCGATGGTGTGAACCTGGCAGTGGATCGCTTCGAGCTTGAACATCCGGCTATCGCCAGCACCCTGCGCAACATCGTCAACGCGCTGGGCAGCATGGGCATCTGACGCCCCGCCGCACAAAAAAGCCCTGCCAGCGATGGCAGGGCTTTTTCATTTGCAAAATGTGCATGCAAGCCCTTGAGGGAGCGAGCCTGCTCGCGAAGGCGTCGTGTCAGTCGACATCATCGTTTAATGACACACCGCATTCGCGAGCAGACTCGCTTCCACATTGGATGTCGCACATTCAGGATCTTTATTGACGTACGAGCCGATGATTCGGCAGTTGTACGCTTTCGGTACTGCGATACGGATTGATATCCAGCCCACCCCGGCGAACGTAACGTGCAAACACGGTGAGCTTTTCAGGTTTCAACAACCGCTGCAGATCGAGGAAAATCCGCTCAACGCATTGCTCATGGAAGTCCGAATGCTGGCGGAAGCTGACGATGTACTCCAGCAGGCTGGCGTGATCCAGCGCCGCGCCGCGATATTCCACCACGACGCTGCCCCAGTCCGGCTGGCTGGTCACCGGGCAGTTGGATTTGAGCAGGTGGCTGTGCACGCTCTCCTCGACCACGCGCGAATTGTCGCAACGCAGCAGCTCCGGACGCGGATGCTCATAGTTGCTCACGCTGATATCCAGATCGTCGATGCACACGCCCGGCAACGCCACCACGCCTTCGGCTTCGACGTCCTTCAGACTGCGAACCCGAACGCCCACAGGTTTACCGGCAGCGGCGGACAGATCCTTGACCAGCGTCGCTTGCAATATGGCAACGTCGGCGAACGGCGTCTGGTTCAGCGAGTTGAGGTAGAGCTTGAACGACTTCGATTCGATGATGTTCGGCGAGTCCGCCGGGATGCTGAATTCAGCGATCGCCACCACCGGTTTGCCCGAGGGCAGCAGCCACGACAGCTCGAAGCAGTTCCAGAAATCCACGCCTTTATACGGCAGGGTTTCGGCGGTCAGGCCCAGCTCGGCCCATTTCGCGGTGCGCGGAATCGGGAACAGCAGGGACGGCGTGTACGTGGCGATGTATTCGCTGGATTTGCCCAGCGGCGAATGTTCGGCTGCGGGATGCATGGCGGAAACCTGACTGAAGAATCAGCGGATTCTACCAGCCTTTGCCCGCGCCTTTGAGTGCTTACTGACTGACTGTCAGTTTGCCGACCATGCCCGCCTGATAATGCCCGGGGATATTGCAGGCAAACTCGAGCGCCGTGGCCTTGCTGAAGGTCCAGGTCAACTCGGCGGTTTTACCGGGCTCGACCAGCACGCTGTTGGGGTCGTCATGCTGCATGCCGTGGCCCATCGCCGCGTGATTCATGCCCGCCATGTCGTGGGACATTTCTTTCATGCCTGTCGGCGTTAGCATGCCGCTTTGCTGCATCTGCAACATTTCCTGCTGGTGACTGGCATGCATCGCCGCATCACCGAGGTTGAATTCATGCAGCAACTGGCCTTTATTCACCAGTACAAAGCGAACCGTCTCACCGGCCTTGACCTGTATGGCTTTCGGGTCGAAGTTCATGTCGCCCATGACGATTTCGATACTGCGCGTAGCCTGGCTCGCCGCTGCCGGCTGGCCGAAGGCGAAGGTGTGCGCGGGTGCCGCCCAGGCTGGCGAACTCAATGCCAGCAGACAGGTGGCTATTTTCAGCGAGGTGCGCAAAAACATGGTCGTACTCCAACAAGACAAGGTTCAGCCTGTGGGAAACTCTAACCACCCAGTGCTGGCATCGACCTGACAGGCAGATTACAACTTTGTCAGCTTGGCGCTTATCGCCGGATCTCACGGTATAACGCCCTCGCCCTTCCAAATACCAACCCCGCCCGAGTCGCCCATGAAACTGTTGATCGTCGAAGACCAAGCGAAAACCGGCCAATACCTGCGTCAGGGCCTGACCGAGGCCGGATTCAATACCGAGCTGGTGGCCGACGGCATCAGCGGCCAGCAATTGGCCTTGAGCGGCGACTACGCGCTGTTGATCCTCGATGTGATGCTGCCCGGGCGCAGTGGCTGGCAGATTCTCCAAGCGGTACGCAGCGCCGGCCTCGCCACGCCGGTACTTTTTCTCACCGCCAAAGACGCCGTAGAGGACAGGGTTCACGGCCTCGAACTGGGCGCCGACGATTATCTGGTTAAGCCATTCGCCTTCTCCGAATTGCTCGCCCGGGTGCGCAGCCTGTTGCGACGCGGCAGCGCAATCGCCCAGGAAACCAGCCTGCAACTGGCCGATCTGCGCCTGGATCTGATCCGCCGCCGGGTCGAACGCAGCGGCCAGCGCATCGACCTGACCGCCAAGGAGTTCGCCCTGCTGGAAATGCTCCTGCGCCGCCAGGGTGAAGTGTTGCCGAAGTCGCTGATTGCCTCGCAGGTCTGGGACATGAATTTCGACAGCGACACCAACGTCATCGAAGTGGCGATCCGCCGCTTGCGCCTGAAGATCGACGATGACTTCCCCAACAAGTTGATCCACACCGTGCGCGGCATGGGTTACGTGCTCGAAGAGCGTTCGCTGTGATGCGTAGCCTGTCCTTGAGCACGCGCCTGGCACTGTTGTTTGCCGCCTGCACTGCGGTGGTCTCGCTGTTCGCCGGGGTGCTGTTCGACCGCGCCAGCGAGGCGCACTTCATCGAACTTGACCAGCAACAACTGGAGACGAAGCTGATCGGCCTGCGCCGCGCCTTGCAGGATCTGCAGCCTGCTCAACGCGAAGCGCGGCTGGCCGATGAACTCAGCCGTCAGGCCGATCTGTCGTTGCGCATCACCAGCGGCGATGGCCAGCACTGGTATGACAGCTCGGTGCAGATTCCGAAGAATCTGCCGCTGCAAACAGGCCTGTCGACCATCAGCCATGACGGCACCGATTACCGCGTGCTGCGCGCCCCGCTCTACCCAGACACAGCGGATTCGCCGCAACTGACGCTGCTGCTGGACATCACCCATCACCAGCATTTTCTTACGCGCATGCAGCATCTGATCTGGCTGACCGTCGGCCTGTCGGCGCTGGCTACTGCCGTGCTCGGGGCCTGGGCCGCGCGCAGCGGTCTGCGCCCGTTGCGGCGGATGAGCGCGGTGGCCCGTGGGATTTCTGCGCAATCGCTGAATGCCCGACTGCCTGAAGAGAAGATGCCACCAGAGCTTGCAGAAATGGCCTACAGCTTCAACGCCATGCTCGCACGCCTCGACGACTCGTTTCAGCGCCTCTCGGCGTTCTCCGCCGACATCGCCCATGAACTGCGCACACCGTTGTCGAATCTGCTGACCCACACCCAGGTCACCCTCACCCGCCCTCGGGCACTGGAGGATTACCGCGAAGCGCTGCACAGCAACCTCGAAGAACTGCAATGGATGGCGCAACTGGTCAACGACATGCTCTATCTGGCCAAGGCAGATCACGGTTTGCTGACGCCCAAGCGCGAACCGCTGGAACTGGCGGATGAAGCTGACATGTTGCTGGAGTTTTTTGCGCCATTGGCGGAAGACGCCGGCGTGAGTTTGAGCCGTGAAGGTGAGGCGCAAATCGAAGGTGATCGCGGCATGTTGCGCCGGGCCTTGTCGAACCTGCTGGATAACGCGCTGCGGTTTACCCCGGCCGAGGGGTACGTTCGCTTGAGCATCGTCGACGAGGCGAAAGCTGTGCGCGTTTGCGTCGAGAATAGTGGCCAAGGGATTTCAGCGCACGCGCTGCCACGTTTGTTTGACCGGTTCTATCGGGCGGACCCTGCACGGCAGGAAGGCAGCAGTGAACATGCGGGGTTGGGCTTGGCAATTACCCAGTCGATCGTGCGTGCCCATGGCGGGCAGATTCATTGCGAATCTGAAGCGGGTTGGACGCGGTTTGTAATCGAGTTGCCTCGGACCTGATCGTTCCCACGCTCTGCGTGGGAATGCAGCCCGGGACGCTCCGCGTCCCTTCAAGAGCCGAACGCAGAGCGTCCGTTGAGGCATTCCCACGCAGAGCGTGGGAACGAGCATGGAGTCGCTTACGAATATCTCAGCGCATGCGCCGGCTCAATCTTCGCCGCCCGCCACGCCGGATACACCGTCGCCAGGAAGCTCAGGATGAAACCCGCCGAGCAGATCAACAGCACATCCCCACCCTGCAGTTCCGAGGGCAGGTTGCTGACGAAATACACATCCGAACTGAAGATGTGCTGCCCGGTCACACGCTCGACCCAGCCGACCAATTCACTGACATTGAGCGCCGCAATCACGCCCAGCACGCCGCCAATGATGGTGCCGACAATACCGATCACCGTGCCCTGGACCATGAAGATCGCCATGATCTGACGGGGCGTGGCGCCGATCGTGCGCAGGATGGCGATGTCGGCGCCCTTGTCGTTCACCACCATGATCAGCGTCGCGATGATGTTGAACGCCGCCACCGCGACGATCATCAGCAACAGCAGGCCGATCATGGTTTTTTCCATCTTCATCGCGCTGAACAGGCTGCCCTGGGTGTGAGTCCAGTCGTCAGCCTTGAAGTCGGCGCCGAGGCCACCGGCAATGTCCGCAGACACTTTCGGCGCCGCGTACAGATCCTTGACCGCCAGACGCACGCTCTGCACCTGATTTGGCTGCCAGTGCTGCATGGTCGCGGCGTCGGCGACGTGAATCAGGCCCATCGAGCCGTCCAGCTCGGCGCCGACCTTGAACACGCCAACCACATTCAGGCGCTGCATGCGCGGGGTGATACCGCCCGGCGCGGTGCTGACTTCCGGGACGATCAGAGTGATCTTGTCGCCGACATTGAGGCGGAAACGCCGCGCGGTGATTTCACCGATCACCACACCGAATTCACCCGGCTTCAAGGCATCCAGACGACCCTGGACGATGTGCTGGGCAACGATCGACACCTTGCCTTCCTGGGCCGGATCAACGCCGCTGATCTGAATCGGCTGCATCGAACCCTTGTAGGACAGCATGCCTTCCATTTCGGTGAACGGCACGGCGGCCGTCACTTCGGGATTTTTCATCGCAGCGGCGGCCACTGGCTGCCAGTCATCGATCGGCTTGACGCCAACGATGGTCGCATGGGGCACCATGCCGAGGATGCGCGAGCTCATTTCGCGCTGAAAGCCGTTCATCACCGACAGCACGACGATCATCGCCAGCACGCCGAGGGCGAGGCCGATCATCGAGGTCATCGAAATGAACGAAACAAAGCGATTGCGGCGCTTGGCGCGGGTATAGCGCGTGCCGATAAAGATCGATAACGGTCTGAACATTCGCTGGGGCACCGTATAGAAATAAAAGACCCGGCACCGTTACGGGCGCCGGGTTTCAGCCAGTCAGATGGGGGTCAGGCAACCTTCCTGCAACTGCAGGACGCGGTCCATCTGGCGAGCCAGGTTCATGTCGTGCGTCACCACCAGGAACGCTGTGCGCATCGAAGTGCTCAGCTCCAGCATCAGATCCTGAATGCCTTCGGCGGTATGCAGGTCAAGGTTGCCGGTTGGCTCATCGAGCATCACCAGCCCCGGGTTGTTCACCAGTGCACGGGCAATGGCCACGCGCTGACGTTCGCCGCCGGAGAGTTCCGCCGGTTTGTGTTCCAGACGATGGCCCAGACCGACGCGCTCCAGCAATGCCGTGGCACGCTGGCGCGCCTCCGGGATGGCGGTCTTGCCGATCAACAGCGGCATGCAGACGTTTTCCAGCGCGGTGAATTCCGGCAGCAGGTGGTGAAACTGGTAAACGAAACCAAGCGCGCGATTGCGCAGCAGGCCCCGCTTCTTCTCGCTCAACGCCGACAGTTCTTCACCGTCGAGCCAGACGCTGCCCTTGCTCGGCGTATCGAGGCCGCCGAGCAGGTTGAGCAAGGTACTTTTGCCGGAACCGGATTTACCCACGATCGCCACACGCTCGCCCGGGTGCAACTCCAGTTGCAGGCCGGCCAGCACTTGTACCGACTCAGGCCCCTCCTCGTAGGACTTGCCCAGGTTACGGCAGCTCAGAATTGCTTGTTCACTCATGCCCGACTCACTCATAACGTAACGCCTCCGCCGGCTGGGTGCGCGCGGCACGCCAGGCGGGATACAGGGTGGCGAGGAAACTCAGGACCAACGCAGCGGCGCAGACCATGACGACGTCCTGGCTCTGTACCTGCGAAGGAAGATAATCAATGAAATACACGTCAGCATTAAGGAACTTGTGGCCGATCAGCCCTTCAAGCGCCGAAATGGCCGCACTGACATTCAGCGCCGCGAGGATCCCGACCACCGCGCCGATCGCCGTGCCGACCACGCCGATTACCGTGCCCTGAACCATGAACGTGCGCATGATCGTGCCCGGTGTCGCGCCGAGGGTACGCAGAATGGCGATGTCGCCCTTCTTGTCGTTCACCACCATCACCAGCGTGGAAATGATGTTGAACGCGGCGACGGCGACGATCAGCAGCAACAGCAGCCCGATCATGGCTTTTTCCATGCGGATCGCCTGATACAGGTTGCCGTGGGTGCGGGTCCAGTCGCGGGCGTAGTAACGATCTTCGCCGAGCTGCTGGGCGATGTTCCACGCCTCACGCGGTGCCTGGAACAGGTCGTCGAACTTCAGCCGCAGGCCCTGCACCTGATCGGCTTTCCAGCGGTGCATTTTCGCCAGATCCTGCAGATTGGTCACGCCGAGGTAGCCGTCGAGCTCACCGGCACCGACATGGAAAATCCCAACCACGGTGAAGCGCTTCATGCGCGGGAACATCCCGGCCGGGGTCACGCTGACCTCCGGTGCGACGAAGGTGACCTTGTCACCGATGCCGACGCCGAGCTTGGTCGCGGCCTTGTCGCCGATGACGATGCCGAAGCTGCCGGGCGTCAGGTCGTCGAGTTTGCCCTGCTTCATGAAGTTGTCGATGATCGACACATTGCGCTCGAGCGCAGGATCAATGGCATTGAGCAACACTTTGGAAACCTGACCGTTATTGGTCAGCAGGCCCTGCATCTGGGTGAACGGCGCCACCGCCGTCACCTGCCGGTTCTGCTTGACCTTGTCGGCCAGGCTCTGCCAGTCATTGATCGGCTCGCCGGTCTCGAGAGTGGCGTGGGGCACCATGCCCAGCACGCGGGTGCGCATCTCATGGTCGAAGCCGTTCATCACCGACAGCACAACGATCATCACGACCACGCCAAGGGCGAGCCCGATCATCGAAGTCAGGGAAATGAATGACACAAAATGATTGCGACGCTTTGCACGGGTATAACGCGTGCCGATAAATACGAAGAGAGGTCTGAACATGTCGGGGCTTGTTCGGAGGGAAAAGGAACGTCCTTGTGGCGGGGGTCGAAAACCAGCTTTACACTCAGACCACCGCCGCTACCATGGGTTCGCCATGTCGACATTAGATGAAGAAGATCGCCGCGAATACTACCGTATCGAGGACACGATCGCACTGGAAATTCGGCCCCTGTCCGCTCCCGAAGCCGCAGGCCAGGAAGTGTTGCAGGATGCTTCCCCACTCTTCAACTTGCTCAGCGAACTGCACCTGAGCGAATTCGAGTCGCAGCACCTGCTGCGACAGATCAGCGAGCGCGACCGCGCCATCGCCGCGTTCCTCAAATCGCAGAACAAACGCATCGACCTGCTCAGCCAGGTAATCGCCCTGACGGTGCTCGGACACATCGGCGAGCCGCAGCCGGTGATCATCTCCGAGGGCGGGATCGACTTTCAGTACCCGACGCCGATTGCCACCGGCGCGCACCTGTCGGTGAAACTGGTACTGATGCCGCAGGCACTCGGCCTGCTGCTGCGCGCCCGGGTCACCCATTGCGATCCCAAGGGCGATGGCTATGACGTCGGCACCGAGTTCGAGCGCCCGACCGATGCCCAGCGCCAATTGCTCGCGCGCTACATCTTGCAGAAGCAGGCTCAGGAACGCCGTCTGGCCCGCGAACAGAACGAATCTGGCATTTAACTTAAGGAAGCACCGTGACCCTCATCTACGGCCACCGCGGCGCCAAGGGCGAAGCACCGGAAAACACCCTGAGCAGCTTTCAGGAATGCCTCAAGCACGGCGTGCGCCGCTGCGAATTGGATCTGCACCTGTCCAAGGACGGCGAGCTGATGGTCATCCATGACCCGACGCTCAAGCGCACCACCGACCGTCGCGGCAAAGTCGTCGAGCACACCGCCGCCGAACTGGTGACCTACGACGCGCGCAAGGGTGGCCCGGGCTGGATCCAGCCGTGCCCGATTCCGACGCTGGAAGAGTTGTTCGAGAAATGTGATTTCGAGCACTGGCAGCTGGAAGTCAAAAGCGCTTCACGCACCCGCGCGGCGACTACCGTGCTGGCGATTCGGGAAATGGCTCAACGGCATGGCCTGCTCGACAAGGTGACGATCACCTCGAGTTCACGGGAAGTCTTGAAGGCAGCGCTGGACCTGGTACCGGACGTATCCCGTGGCCTGGTGGCCGAATACGCCTGGCTCGATCCGTTGAAGGTGGCGGCCAGCTACGGTTGCGAAATTCTCGCGTTGAACTGGACGCTGTGTACGCCGGAACGCCTGCAAAAGGCGCAGCGTCAGGGCCTGCATGTGTCGGTGTGGACCGTCAACGAGCCTGCACTGATGCGCAGACTCGCCGACTTCGGCGTTGACAGCCTGATTACAGACTTTCCCGGTTTGGCCACTGCCACCCTTGAGAATTGCTGAAATCGGTCTCCCCGGCCGGCTCAGGCCACCGGCCGGAGCCCGTCAAAAAAGCCGGTTGAGGCCGTCGTACGCCGCTACCCGATAGGCTTCGGCCATGGTCGGGTAATTGAACGTGGTGTTGACGAAATACTTCAGGGTGTTCAGCTCGCCCGGCTGGTTCATGATCGCCTGACCGATGTGAACGATCTCCGACGCCTGATAACCGAAGCAATGCACGCCGAGCACTTCCAGCGTTTCGCGGTGGAAGAGGATCTTCAGCATGCCCTGCGGCTCACCGGCAATCTGCGCCCGCGCCATGCTCTTGAAGAAGGCCTTGCCGACTTCGTACGGCACTTTGGCCTGGGTCAGCTCCTGCTCGTTCTTGCCGATCGAGCTGATCTCCGGAATGGTGTAGATGCCGGTCGGCACGTCATTGACGAAGCGCCAACTGCCATTGTCGACGATGCTGCCAGCGGCCGAACGACCCTGGTCGTGGGCGGCGCTGGCCAGGCTTGGCCAGCCGATCACGTCACCGGCGCCGTAGATGTTCTCCACGCAGGTGCGGTAGTTCTGGTCGACTTCGATCTGGCCACGGCTGTTGACCTTGACCCCGATGTTTTCCAGACCAAGCGTGTCGGTGTTGCCGGTACGGCCGTTGCACCAGAGCAAGGCGTCGGCCTTGATCTTCTTGCCGGATTTCAGGTGCAGGATCACACCGTTGTCCACGCCTTCGACGCGGTCGTACTCTTCGTTGTGACGCACGGTGATGTTGTTGTTGCTGAAGTGGTAGCTCAGCGCCTGGGAAATTTCCGAGTCAAGGAAGCTCAGCAACTGGCCACGGTTGTCGACCAACTCGACCAGCACACCCAGACCACTGAAGATCGATGCGTATTCGCAACCGATTACCCCAGCGCCGTAAACGATCAGTTTGCGCGGGGTGTGACCGAGACTGAGGATGGTGTCGCTATCGTAGATGCGCGGGTGGTGGAAATCGATGTCCGCCGGGCGATACGGGCGCGAACCGGTGGCGATGATGATGTGCTTGGCCACCAGCTTCTCGACCACGCCGTTGCCGCAAACCACTTCGATGGTCTGCTCGTCGGCGAAGCTGCCGGTACCGAAGAACACGTCGACGCGGTTACGGGCGTAGTAGCCGGTGCGCGATGCGACTTGTTTGGAAATGACTTTTTCGGCGCTTTTCAACACGTCCGGGAAGGAGAACCAGCGTGGCTCGCCGATCGCGCGGAACATCGGGTTGGTGTTGAACTGCATGATCTGCCGCACCGAGTGACGCAGTGCCTTGGACGGGATGGTGCCGAGGTGGGTGCAGTTGCCGCCGACCTGACGACGGCTGTCGACCATCGCGACCTTGCGCCCCGCTTTGGCGGCGTTCATTGCCGCGCCTTCTCCCGCCGGGCCGGAACCCAGTACCACCACGTCGTAGTTGTAGACAGCCATGCGTACTCCTCAGAACAGGCCGCGGTGCCAGCAGCACCGGCGGCTAAATCACGCCGAACGGCGGCGCGAAGGAACAATTGGGGGCCAGTGAAGAACCCGGACACAGTCTATAGAAGCGTCAACGCCGCGCACATTAACCCTTGGTCGCGTCGTAGGCTACTTTTGCCTGCACTACAACGCCAGCTTTCGTCTTGTCTCCGGTCAGTTTTTTTCACCGACAAGCTGCGTAAATGCCTGACTGCTGCGGGTGACGAAACCTGTATCGGCACGCAAGACAAAGAATGCAGCAATGTCATGCTTTTGGGCATAGTCCCGTGCCCTTTCCGGCCCGAGAATCAGCAACAGCGTCGATAGTCCATCGGCCATCAACGCTGAAGGATGAATCACCGTGACTGACGCCAGATCATGTAGGACCGGCCTTCCGCTGCGTGCATCGAAGGTGTGGGAATAACGCCGACCGTCCTGCAGAAAATAATGGCGGTAGTCACCGGAGGTGGACACGCCGTAGCCATCGACATCGATAATCCGCTCGGCCAATTGCTGGTCATCGCGAGGCTCTTCGAGAGCGATGCGCCACGCGGAACCATCCGGCTTCTTGCCCCGGACCTTGAGTTCGCCCGTGGCTTCGACCAGGTAATTGTCGATGCCCATGCCCTGCAATCTGGCGGCGATGGTATCCACGGCGTAACCGGCGGCAATGCTGTTGAAGTCGACTTCGACGGCGGCGTCCTTGCACAACCGCTCGCCATCGATGCGCAGGTGCTGATGGCCGACCCGCTGCATGACCTCGGCCACAGCGGCCGCATCAGGGATCTTTTCTTCGCGTCCTTGCGGGCCGAATCCCCAGAGGTCCAGCAGCGGTTCCACGGTCAGGTCGTAGGAGCCTTCGCTTTGCATTGAAAGCTGTTCGCCGATGCGGACCAATTCGAGCACCGCTGTCGGCATGGCTTGGCAGCTATCGGCGGGCAAGGCGTTGAAACGCTCGATGACGGAGTCACTGCGGTAAGTCGACAGCTGTTGATCGACTTCACCGAGGATGGCCTGCACTTTGCTGCGCACCTGCGCAGGATCGGCGACCCCGGCGTGGCGCACGTACTTGACCGACCAGGTGCTGCCCATGGTCGAACCGCCAACCTCTTCCAGGGAATCGCCGTTGCCGCAGCCGCCGATTGCCGCCGCCAACACCACAAGCCCCAACCAGCGTCCAGTTAACAATTCTTCATCTCCCCGCAAAACCACGGCGGCCATTATGAACTACAAGCGCCCGCTCGCTTCCCCATGGCTGCAACGCCTTTATACAAAATTGAACAGTGAGTACCTCCCATGTCCTCCACCACGGGCAAAGGCAAAGCGATCTTTCGCGTTGTCAGCGGCAACTTCCTCGAAATGTTCGACTTCATGGTCTACGGCTTCTATGCCACGGCCATCGCCAAAACCTTCTTCCCCACCGACAGCGCGTTCGCTTCGCTGATGCTGTCGCTGGCGACCTTCGGCGCCGGCTTCCTGATGCGTCCGCTGGGGGCGATTTTCCTCGGTGCCTATATCGACCGTCACGGACGGCGCAAAGGGCTGATCATCACTTTGGCGATGATGGCCGCCGGTACGGTGCTGATCGCCTGCGTGCCCGGCTACGCGACGCTCGGTGTCGCCGCGCCGCTGCTGGTGTTGTTCGGCCGTGTGTTGCAAGGCTTCTCGGCGGGCGTGGAACTGGGCGGTGTGTCGGTGTATCTGGCGGAAATTTCTACGCCGGGGCGTAAAGGCTTTTTCGTCAGTTGGCAGTCCGCCAGCCAACAGGCAGCCGTGGTGTTCGCCGGTCTGCTCGGCGTTGGCCTCAACCACTGGCTGAGCCCTGAGCAGATGGGCGAATGGGGCTGGCGCGTACCGTTTCTGATGGGCTGCATGATCGTGCCGGTGATTTTTTTCATCCGTCGCTCGCTGGAAGAAACCCCGGAGTTCCAGGCGCGCACCCACCGCCCTACCCTCGGCGAAATCGTCCGCTCGATCGGGCAGAACTTCGGCATCGTCATTGCCGGCATGGCGCTGGTGGTGATGACCACGGTGTCGTTCTACCTGATCACCGCTTACACCCCGACGTTCGGCAAGGCCGAACTGCACCTGTCTGATCTCGATGCGCTGTTGGTGACGGTGTGCATCGGCTTGTCGAACTTCTTCTGGCTACCGGTGATGGGCGCGGTATCCGACAAGATCGGCCGAAAACCCTTACTGCTGGCGGCGACGATTCTGGCGATCCTCACGGCGTACCCGGCACTGTCGTGGCTGGTGGCGAATCCGAGCTTCAGCCATTTGCTGATTGTCGAATTGTGGCTGTCGTTCCTGTACGGCTCGTACAACGGCGCGATGGTGGTGGCGCTGACGGAGATCATGCCGGTGGAAGTGCGCACGACCGGGTTTTCCCTGGCCTACAGTTTGGCAACGGCGACGTTCGGCGGATTTACTCCGGCAGCGTGCACCTATCTGATTCATGTGCTGGACAACAAGGCAGCACCGGGCATCTGGCTAAGTGGCGCGGCGGTGTTGGGCTTGATTGCGACACTGGTGCTGTTCCGTGGCAACCGGCATGAGTTACGCACGGCGCAGGCTGCTGTGGTTGGCGGCGCCAGTTAGATCGCACCCGCCAGCGCGATCGCTCCCACGCGCAGCAAAGGAACGCTTCAAGGGACGCTCCGCGTTCCAATGGGACGCAGAGCGTCCCGGGCTGCATTCCCACGCAGAGCGTGGGAACGATCACTCCACAAACAAAAACGCCCCGACAAAATGCCGGGGCGTTTTCATTCAAGCCTGAAGCTTAGCGCGGGAACGCTGGCGGATTCACATCAGCCATGTCTTCCATCACGCGAACCACCTGGCAGCTGTAGCCGAACTCGTTGTCGTACCAGACGTACAGAACGACGCGGTTGTCCTGCACGATGGTCGCTTCAGCGTCGACTACACCGGCGTGACGCGAGCCAACGAAGTCAGTCGACACCACTTCCTGCGAATTGACGAAGTCGATCTGCTTGTGCAGCTCGGAGTGCAGCGCCATGTAGCGCAGGTACTCGTTCATCTCTTCACGGGTGGCGGCTTTCTCAAGGTTGAGGTTGAGAATGGCCATCGACACGTTTGGCGTCGGAACACGAATCGCGTTACCGGTCAGCTTGCCGGCCAGCTCAGGCAGCGCCTTGGCAGCAGCGGTAGCGGCGCCGGTCTCGGTGATCACCATGTTCAGCGCGGCGCTGCGGCCACGGCGATCGCCCTTGTGGAAGTTGTCGATCAGGTTCTGGTCGTTGGTGTACGAGTGAACGGTTTCGACGTGACCGTTGATGATGCCGAACTTGTCGTTGACCGCTTTGAGCACCGGCACGATAGCGTTGGTGGTGCAGGAAGCAGCCGAGACGATCTTGTCGTCAGCGGTGATTTCACCGTGGTTGATGCCGTGAACGATGTTCTTCAGCTTGCCCTTGCCAGGCGCGGTCAGAACAACGCGATCGATACCCGGGCACTGCAAGTGCTGGCCCAGGCCATCGGCGTCACGCCATACACCGGTGTTGTCCACCAGCAGCGCGTCTTTGATGCCGTACTGGGTGTAATCCACCTCGGTCGGGTTCTTCGCGTAGATCACCTGGATCAGGTTACCGTTGGCGGTGATGGTGTTGTTTTCTTCGTCGATGGTAATGGTGCCGTTGAACGAACCGTGTACCGAATCGCGACGCAGCAGGCTGGCGCGTTTGGTCAGGTCGTTCTCGGCGCCTTTGCGCACGACGATGGCGCGCAGACGCAGGCCGTCGCCGCCACCGGTTTTCTCGATCAGGATGCGCGCCAGCAGACGGCCGATACGACCGAAGCCGTAAAGAACAACGTCGGTGCCTTTGCGGGCCGAAGCGTTCTGCTGGCCAACCACGTCAGCCATCTCTTCACGCACGAACTGCTCGGCGCTGCGGCCGTTGCCTTCGTTACGGAATTTGAACGCCAGCTTGCCCAGATCCACCGACGCCGCGCCGAGCTTGAGCTCGCTCATGGCCTTGAGCAGTGGGAATGTTTCGTGGACGGAGAGTTCGCTGTCGTCGGAAGAACGGTGGCGAGCAAAGCGGTGAGCTTTGAGAATCGCGATGACAGACTGGTTGATCAGGCTGCGGCCATAGATCGAGCTAACCACGTTGTTATTGCGGTAGAGCTGACCGATAAGCGGAATCATCGCTTCTGCGAGTGCTTCACGGTCGATCCATTCACCAAGACACTGGTCGGGCTTCTGAGTCACGGTAACCTTCCACATGTAGGGGCAGAAAAAAGGGGCTACATTATGCCGCCGACAAGCCCTTTCAGCAATGCGCGCTTGTCGCGCAATCGGTAACAAAATCCCGTTCAAAAAATTTACGCCTTTCTCCAGCCCAGTAAAACCGGGGCTTTCAGCGCAGTCAATTTTTCGACGACTGTTAGACGATGTCTGTAACCCTCCGTAACACCACCCGGTTTCGGCACTACATAACCATGAAAAAAGTGCTCGTTTTTATGGTTACCACTACATTTCGTCCAAACCGTGAAGATAGACGCAGTCTGCAACTGACAGGCGGCACCGGAGGCCGCTACAATTACCGACTTTGTCGCAACGCCTGGAGCTCAACCTTCCGTGCCTGTTCTGCGTCTACCGTTACTCCCTGCCGAAGCAGGTAAACAGCACTGGGGCAATCTGCCCGGTGCCGCCCTCAGCCTGGCGATTGCCGAGGCTGCCAGCGCTGCCAAGCGCTTTACCCTGCTGCTGACCGCCGACAGCCAAAGCGCCGAACGGCTGGAACAGGAGCTGAGTTTCTTCGCCCCGGATTTGCCCGTACTGCATTTCCCCGACTGGGAAACCCTGCCCTACGACCTGTTCTCGCCGCACCAGGACATTATCTCCCAGCGCATCGCCAGCCTGTATCGCCTGCCGGAACTGGCCCACGGCGTGCTGGTGGTACCGATCACCACCGCCCTGCATCGCTTGGCGCCGACCAAATTCCTGCTCGGCAGCAGCCTGGTGCTGGATATCGGCCAGAAGCTCGACGTCGAACAGATGCGCGCGCGGCTCGAAGCCAGCGGCTATCGCTATGTCGACACGGTGTACGAGCACGGCGAGTTCACCGTACGCGGCGCGCTGATCGACCTGTTCCCGATGGGCAGCAAACTGCCGTATCGCATCGACCTGTTCGACGACGAAATCGAAACCCTGCGCACCTTCGATCCGGAAACCCAGCGTTCAATCGACAAGGTCGAGTCGGTCAAGCTGCTGCCGGCCCGCGAGTTTCCGTTGCAGAAAGACGCAGTCACCCGCTTCAAGGCGCGTTTCCGTGAGCGCTTCGACGTCGACTTCCGCCGCTGCCCGATCTTTCAGGATTTGAGCAGCGGCATCACTCCGGCCGGCATCGAGTACTACCTGCCGCTGTTCTTCGACGAAACTTCGACGCTGTTCGATTACCTGCCTCAGGACACACAAGTGTTCTCGCTGCCGGGCATCGAGCAGGCGGCGGAAAACTTCTGGAACGACGTGCGCAATCGTTACGAAGAACGCCGCGTCGATCCATCGCGTCCTTTATTGCCACCGGCCGAACTGTTCCTGCCAGTGGAAGACTGCTTCGCGCGCCTGAAGAACTGGCCACGGGTCGTTGCCAGTCAACAGGACGTTGAAAGCGGCGTCGGCCGTGAGCGCTTCCCGGCACATGCGCTGCCCGATCTGGCCATCGAAGCCAAGGCCACGCAACCGCTGGCGGCGCTGGCCGGCTTCCTCGAAGAATTCCCCGGTCGCGTGTTGTTCACCGCTGAATCGGCGGGTCGTCGCGAAGTCCTGCTGGAACTGCTGGAACGTCTGAAGTTGCGGCCGAAAACCGTCGACAGCTGGCCTGACTTCGTCGCCAGCAAGGATCGTCTGGCGATCACCATTGCCCCGCTCGACGAAGGTCTGCTGCTCGACGACCCGGCGCTAGCTCTGGTGGCGGAAAGTCCGCTGTTCGGCCAACGGGTCATGCAACGTCGTCGCCGCGAAAAGCGCAGCGACGTCAGCAACGATGCGGTGATCAAGAACCTCACCGAACTGCGCGAAGGCGCGCCGGTGGTGCATATCGACCACGGCGTCGGCCGCTACCTGGGCCTGACGATTCTGGAAATCGACAATCAGGCCGCCGAGTTCCTCACCCTCGAATACGCCGAGAACGCCAAGCTCTACGTGCCGGTGGCCAACCTGCACCTGATCGCACGTTACACCGGCAGCGACGATTCGCTCGCGCCGCTGCACCGCCTCGGCTCGGAAACCTGGCAGAAAGCCAAGCGCAAAGCCGCCGAGCAGGTGCGTGACGTCGCCGCCGAATTGCTCGACATTTACGCCCGTCGTGCCGCCCGTGAAGGTTACGCCTTCGCCGACCCGAAGGCCGATTACGCCACCTTCAGCGCCGGTTTCCCGTTCGAGGAGACGCCGGACCAGCAAGCGACCATCGAGGCCGTGCGCGAAGACATGCTCGCGCCGAAACCGATGGATCGTCTGGTCTGCGGCGACGTTGGCTTCGGCAAGACCGAAGTAGCCATGCGCGCCGCGTTCATTGCCGTGCACGGCGGTCGTCAGGTGGCGATTCTGGTGCCGACCACCCTGCTCGCCCAGCAGCACTACAACAGTTTCCGCGACCGCTTCGCCGACTGGCCGGTGACCGTGGAAGTGATGAGTCGCTTCAAATCGGCCAAGGAAGTCAACGCGGCGATCACCGATCTGGCGGAAGGCAAGATCGACATCGTCATCGGCACGCACAAACTGCTGTCCGATGATGTGAAGATCAAAAACCTCGGGCTGGTGATCATCGACGAAGAGCACCGCTTTGGCGTGCGCCAGAAAGAACAGCTCAAGGCCCTGCGCAGCGAAGTCGACATTCTGACCCTGACCGCGACGCCGATTCCGCGCACGCTGAACATGGCGGTGTCGGGCATGCGCGATCTGTCGATCATCGCCACGCCGCCAGCGCGGCGCCTGTCGGT
Source organism: Pseudomonas sp. LW8 (assembly GCF_041956865.1). NCBI lineage: Bacteria > Pseudomonadati > Pseudomonadota > Gammaproteobacteria > Pseudomonadales > Pseudomonadaceae > Pseudomonas > Pseudomonas sp. LW8. The sequence continues at coordinate 3,805,486 of NZ_CP168138.1, forward strand.
GCGCACTTTTGTCATGGAGCAGAACAAGAGCACGGTCAAAGAGGCCCTGCTGCGTGAACTGCTGCGTGGCGGTCAGGTTTATTACCTGCACAACGATGTGAAGACCATCGAGAAATGCGCCGCCGACCTCGCCGAACTGGTGCCGGAAGCGCGCATCGGTATCGGCCACGGGCAGATGCGCGAACGTGAACTCGAACAGGTGATGAGCGACTTCTACCACAAGCGCTTCAACGTGCTGATCGCCTCGACCATCATCGAGACCGGCATCGACGTGCCGAGCGCCAACACCATCATCATCGAGCGCGCCGACAAGTTCGGTCTGGCCCAGCTGCACCAGTTGCGTGGTCGTGTCGGCCGCAGTCACCACCAGGCTTACGCCTACCTGCTGACACCGCCACGCCAGCAAATCACTTCGGACGCGGAAAAACGTCTGGAAGCGATCGCCAATACCCAGGACCTCGGCGCCGGTTTCGTCCTGGCCACCAACGACCTGGAAATCCGTGGCGCCGGCGAACTGCTCGGCGATGGTCAGAGCGGGCAGATTCAGGCCGTCGGTTTCACCCTGTACATGGAAATGCTCGAACGCGCGGTGAAGTCGATCCGCAAGGGCGAGCAGCCGAACCTCGATCAACCGCTTGGCGGCGGCCCGGAAGTCAATCTGCGGGTGCCGGCGCTGATTCCGGAAGATTATCTGCCGGATGTGCATGCGCGGTTGATTCTGTATAAACGCATCGCCTCGGCCACCGACGAGGAAGGCCTCAAGGATCTGCAGGTGGAGATGATCGACCGCTTCGGCCTGTTGCCGGAGCCGACCAAGAACCTGGTGCGGATCACCGCGCTGAAATTGCAGGCGGAAAAGCTCGGCATCAAGAAAGTCGACGGCGGGCCGCAAGGCGGACGCATCGAGTTCGAAGCGCAGACGCCGGTTGACCCGATGACCCTGATCAAGCTGATCCAGACGCAGCCCAAGCGCTACAAGTTCGAAGGCGCGACGATGTTTAAATTCCAGGTGCCGATGGAGCGCCCGGAAGAACGTTTCAATACTGTCGAGGCGCTGTTTGAGCGTCTTATCCCGAAATCCGCTTGAAGGACGCCCGATGCGCCTGTTCCGCTCCCTGACTTTGTTGCTTGCACTTGCAGCACCGACGGCGTTTGCCGATGACACGTATCAGGTCGAAATGATCCTGGTGCGCCAGAATGCCGTCCCGGCCATCGTCAGCCGCGCCGCCCCGGAAGACTGGGCCGCAGGCGCCCAGCGTCTGGGCAGCGACAGCCAGCGCACCCCGGCGCTGAATGATGTAGTGAGCAAACTCACCGCCAGCGGCGAGTACACCGTGCTGATGCACAAAGCCTGGCAGCAGAGCCTCGGCGAAGCACCGGCGAAAGTCGCAGTGAGCGAAGGTCAGGAGCAGTTCGGCCAGTTCCCGATCGAGGGCACGCTGGAAATGAAACTCGGCCGCTTCACCGACGTGACCGCCGATTTCTGGGTCAATCAGATCGACGCCAATGGCCTGGTCACCGCCAGTGAGCGCCTGCGCCAGGACAGCCACACCAAGAACGGCCAGCTCAATTACCTCGACAACGGTCATCTGGCCCTGCTGATCAAAATCACTTCCCTGACCGCGCCAGCGCCTCGCGAAGCGCCCGAAGTCGTGCCGGACTGATCGAAGTCCTTATGCCGCCGCCCCTGAGCAAACCGCTGGCCCCGTCGTGGGTCAGCCGATTCAAAGAACAGAGTCTGGAGCGCGGCCGCCGCTACGCTTTGGAGAATCGGGTGCGCATCGCCCAGGTCGGCGATGCGACCATCACCGCCAGTTGCGAAGGTTCTGGCGGCAGTGTCTACCGGCAGACCATCCATCTGCGCGAGTCAGCCAAAGCGACGCTGTTGCTGGTCGACGCCACCTGCACCTGTCCGGTGCGCAGCAACTGCAAACACTGCGCGGCGGTGCTGCTGAAAATCCAGGAAACCCTCGACTACCCCGCCGCCGCGAAAGATGCCGAGTTGCTGGAAAAACTCCAGGCCGTGCTGGAGAACCGTAGCCCGAAAGCGCCGCCGCAAGTGCTGGTGGACAACGTGCAACCGGTGCCACGCCTATGGCTGGCGAGCGTCGAATTCAGCGCCTTCGAGCCGCGCAACGGCAAGATGCAGCGCTACATTCAGCATCGCGCGGCACTGTCGTTCAGCTATCTGGACGAATACGTCAGCGGGCAAAAACACAGCGATATCCTGATCCGTCAGGAAGCCCAGACCCTGCGAATAAAACGTCACCCGGACGTCGAACAGTCCTACCGCGAACAGTTACGCATCCTCGGTTTCCGCATCGCCACAAGGCAGAGCAAAGCACTGCCGGAAAGCGCCGGCGAACTCTACGAGATGGTCAACGACAGCGCCTGGCTGACCTTCACCCTCAATGACTTGCCGAAGCTGCGCAGCCAGGGCTGGGAGTTGCAGATCGATGAGGAATTCGGTTTCGACCTGACCGCCGTCGACGACTGGTACGCCACCGTCGAACAGGCGCCGGAGCGCGACTGGTTCGATCTGGAACTGGGTATCATCGTCAACGGCGAGCGCCTGAGCCTGCTGCCGATTCTGCTGAATCTGATGCGCTCGCACACCGAGATCCTCAACCCGGAACGCCTCGCCCGTCGTCGCGATGACGAGCTGATTCTGGTGAACATTCCGCAACGCACCAGCGAGCATGGGCCGTTGCAAGTGGCGCTGCCGCTCGGTCGCTTGAAGCCGGTATTGATGACGCTGGGCGAGTTCTATTTGCAGGAGCCGGGCGAAACCACCCTGCGCCTGAGCAAGGCTGACGCCACCCGGCTCAATTCGCTGGAAGGCCTGCCGCTGTTGTGGGAAGGCGGCGAGCAGATGCGCACCTTCGCCCAGCGGCTGCGCGACATCCGCGATTTCACTGCCGAAGCGCCGCAAGGTCTGAATGCAACGCTGCGCCCGTATCAGCTCGAAGGTTTGAGCTGGATGCAATCGCTGCGGCAACTGGAGGTCGGCGGGATTCTTGCGGATGACATGGGCCTGGGCAAAACCCTGCAGACCCTGGCGCATATTCTCAGCGAGAAGAACGCCGGACGCCTCGATCGTCCGTGCATGGTGGTGATGCCGACCAGCCTGATTCCGAACTGGCTCGATGAAGCGGCGCACTTCACCCCGCAGCTGAAAGTCCTCGCGCTGTACGGCGCCACGCGAAAAAAGCACTTCGACAATCTGGCCGACTTCGACCTGATCCTCACTACTTACGCCCTGTTGCCCAAGGACCTTGAGCGCTTGGCCAAACAGCCGCTGCACGTTCTGGTGCTGGACGAAGCCCAATACATCAAGAACCCCAACAGCAAAGCCGCCCAGGCCGCCCGCGAGCTGAATGCACGCCAGCGCCTGTGCCTCAGCGGCACGCCGCTGGAAAACCACTTGGGCGAGCTCTGGTCGCTGTTCCACTTCCTGTTACCGGGCTGGCTCGGCGACGTGAAAAGTTTCAATGCCGATTACCGCGTGCCGATCGAAAAGCGCGGTAGCGAAGTCAGACTGCAGCACCTCAACGGTCGGATAAAACCGTTTCTGCTGCGCCGCACCAAAGAGCAGGTCGCCACCGAGCTGCCGCCGAAAACCGAAATCATCCATTGGGTCGAACTCAACGAAGCGCAACGCGACGTGTACGAGACCATGCGCCTGGCGATGGACAAGAAAGTCCGTGACGAGATCACTCGCAAAGGCGTGGCACGCAGCCAGATCATCATCCTCGAAGCACTGCTCAAGCTGCGCCAGGTCTGCTGCGATCTGCGCCTGGTCAACGACGCCACCCTGCCCGCGCGCGGCAGCACCTCGGGCAAGCTCGACAGCCTGATGGAAATGCTTGAGGAACTGTTCGAAGAAGGCCGGCGGATTCTGCTGTTCTCGCAATTCACTTCGATGCTGACATTGATCGAAGAGGAATTGAAAAAACGCAAGATCGCTTACGCCCTCCTCACTGGCCAGACCCGCGACCGGCGCACACCGGTGAAGGAATTCCAGAGCGGCACGCGTCAGATTTTTCTGATCAGCCTGAAGGCCGGTGGCGTCGGTTTGAACCTGACCGAAGCCGACACGGTGATTCACTACGACCCATGGTGGAACCCGGCAACCGAGAATCAGGCGACTGACCGCGCGTATCGAATCGGCCAGGAGAAACCGGTGTTCGTCTACAAGATGATTGCCCGGGGCACAGTGGAAGAGAAAATTCAGCACCTGCAGAAGGAAAAGTCCGACCTGGCAGCGGGCGTGCTCGATGGGCGCAAGGCCGGGGACTGGAAGTTGCAGAGCGATGATATTGAAGCGCTGTTTGCGCCGTTGCCGGACAAGATCGACAAGCGCTGAAAGCGGCGTCGCTGGTTAGATAGCTATCGCTGGCAAGCCAGCTCCCACAGGGTTATGAGCTGTACCGAAGATTGTGTTTCAACTCGATACCTGTGGGAGCTGGCTTGCCAGCGATGGGGTCATCCAATATTGCGCAATCACTCAGGGCTCAACCCTTGGAAACCGGCAACGGCGCAAACAACGCCTCGATATCACTCTGTTCCAGTTTGAATCCGCCCGTCGTGCCACCCTCAAGCACCGCCCCGGCCAGCGCCGCTTTCTCCTGCTGCAACGCCTGGATCTTCTCTTCGACGGTGCCTTTGGCAATCAACTTGTAGACGAACACCGGATTGTTCTGCCCGATGCGATACGCCCGATCAGTCGCCTGATTCTCCACCGCCGGGTTCCACCAAGGATCGAAGTGAATCACCGTGTCTGCCGCCGTCAGGTTCAGACCAGTGCCCCCGGCCTTGAGGCTGATCAGGAACAACGGCACCTTGCCGCCCTGGAAATCCCTCACCGGCGTGCGCCGATCGGTGGTGTCGCCGGTCAGCAACGAGTAGGCAAGCCCGCGTTGCTGCAACTCCTGCTCGATCAGCGCCAGCATCGAGGTGAACTGCGAGAACAGCAGAATGCGCCGACCTTCGCCGAGCAATTCTTCGAGCATCTCCATCAGGCTGATCAGCTTGCCGCTGCCCGAGCGCAACGCCTTTGCCGTGAGCGGCATATTGACCAGGCGCAGATCGCAGCAGACCTGACGCAGCTTGAGCAGCGCATCGAGGATGATGATCTGACTGCGCGCCACGCCGCTGCGGGCGATTTCGTCGCGGACCTTTTTGTCCATCGCCACGCGCACCGTCTCATAGACGTCGCGCTGACCATCACTGAGTTCGACCCAGTGGATGATCTCGGTTTTCGGCGGCAACTCGGTGGCGACCTGATCCTTCTTGCGCCGCAGCAAAAACGGCTTGATGCGCGCGGTCAGGTGCTGCATGCGCTGCACATTGCCGTGCTTCTCGATCGGCGTGCGGTAATCGCGGTTGAAGGATTTGCTGTCGCCGAGCCAGCCGGGCATGAGGAAATGGAACTGCGACCACAGCTCACCGAGGTGGTTTTCCAGCGGCGTACCGCTCAAACACAAGCGCTGACGGGCCTGTAAGTCACGGGCGGCCTGGGCGGCTTTGCTCAGCGGGTTCTTGATGTTCTGCGCTTCGTCGAGAATCAGCACGCTCCACGGCTGCGGCTGCAAGATCTCCAGATCCCTGGGCAGCAATGCGTAAGTGGTTAGCACCAAGTCGTATTCGGCGAGATTGGCAAAGTCCTTCTGCCGCCCGGTCCCGTGCAGCGCCAGGACTTTCAACTGCGGCGTGAAGCGCTCGGCCTCGTCGAGCCAGTTGGGAATCAGGCTGGTCGGCATCACCGCCAGTGCCGGACAGTCCAGGCGCCCGGCGTGTTTTTCCGTGAGCAGATGCGCCAGGGTCTGCAGGGTTTTGCCCAGGCCCATGTCATCGCCCAGAATGCCGCCGACTTCCAGCTCGCGCAGGGTCTGCATCCAGTTCAAGCCTTCGAGCTGATACGGACGCAGTTGCGCGTTGAGGCCGGCCGGCGCAGCAATCTGGGCGTGACTGGAATTCTGCAGACGCTTGGCAAAAGTGCGCAGGCGTTCGCCGCCCTGCCAGTCCAGCGGTACGCCATCGAGCATACTCAGGCGTGCGGCGTCTGGAGCGGTCAAGCGCAGCGCATCGCCCTGGTGTCCGCCCAGATACAGCTCGCCCAGCGTCGCCATCAGCGGTTTGACCCGACTCAGCGGCAACGCGACTTTGGCGCCCGCCGGGTCGCCAAAACCGCTGGGCTTGAGCTCGATCAGGAGTTTTTCATCATCGCTGCGCTGCGCCAGATTGACCGGGTCGAGCAAGCGCGGCTGGGTCCGCAACAGGTGCAGAAGGATCGGCAGCAAGCTGTAGCGCTCGCCGTTGACGACGATACCCAACTGCAGATCAAACCACTGATGCGTAGCCTCTTCTTCAACCTCCGCGTACCACTGCTCAACCGGTTGTACATCGAAATGGAAACCGGGACTGATCTCGATTTTCCAATCTGCGGCGCGCAGCGTGGCCAGCCCTTCGTGCATGAACCCAAGCCAAGCGGAATCATCCGGCAAGGTAAACATCTCGCCGGGACGGTCCATTGCACTCTTGCGCGTGGCTTTCTTGAAGCCATGTTTTTGCAGGTTCTGGCGCAGCTTCTTTTCCAGCGCAGGTTGACGCTGAATGCGCTGGGTTTCGCTGCCGTTGAGGATCATCACTTCCGGGTTGCGATCCACCGCCGGATGACCGTTGTAGGTAAACAGCAGAGCGGCGCGGTGCTCCAGCACGTATTCCCAGCGCGAACGTTCCCGGCCGCTGACCAGGGTCAGTTGCGGCTGCGGCAGCACGTCATCGATGATCCGTTCGGTGAGTTTGTGCGGTGGCGCAATTTGGGTCGCCGCGCTCATGCGATGGCTGAACTGCATGGCCTGACGCGCCGGAATGTCTGGCGCCAGGGTCAAATGGCAGGCGAGTTTTTCTTCCAGCTCAGTGAACAGCGGGCCAACCTGGCGCTGCTCGCGATCAAGGTAATAAAGCGGCTCCAGCGCCAGCACGGTTTCCTGCGCGGCTTCGGCACTGCTCCATTGCGCGCGGAATCCGCCGTCAGCCTGCTCGGCCCAAGAGAACTGACCGACGCGTTTCGCCCCCGGTGTCAGCGCTCGCAGGTCTTCGAAGTCGAGGAACAGCCGCGAGGTACGCAGGAGCATTTCCAGCAGTTCGGCGCCACTGCTGCCTTCCAGCGGATAGCCGCTGTAATAGGCGTGATGGGAATGCATGGCGACCAACAGCCGGGCGATGCGCAGATCCAGCTCGGACAGGTAGCCGGGCTGGCGCATGAGCATTTCCGCGAGCGAGTACATCGGTTTGACCTCGCGTAACTCGCCGCTCTTGAGCTGGTAGACCTTGAAAATATCGAGCAGCCACTTGCCGTTCGCAGACGTCGGTTTGAGCTTGTAAAACAGACGCGTGCCTGCGGTTTGCGCACTTTCTTCAGCGGGCTTGGCCGGCACGGGAATTGTTGAAAGCCAATGCTCCAGCGCTCGTCCCAACGGGGTCTGCGCGTCACTTCCAGACGCATCCTCGCCAGTGCCCAGCAGGTGATAGAGCACCGCTGCGCTGTGCTTGCAGTCCAGTGCAACCGGACAGCTGCACAGGCATCGCAAGCTAACCGATCCCAACCGATCTTCTGACAGGTAAATGGTTTGCTCATACGCCTGAAGTTGCGATCCGACGCAGAACGCCTCTATCTTCCTGTCATCGATCTCGAGGATCTCTACCCGGTCATCGGCGGCATAAGCGCGGGCCTTGGCCAACGCCTTGCTACTGAATGCGTGGGTCCATGTCAGCCCTTTAAGCCGCTCGATGAAAATGCTCATGGACAGTCCTTAGCTGGCCAGCACTCGCGCCAACGTTGATTTCACCTTGCCCATGCCATCGTGCAGGGCCTGCTCGATTTCGGCCATGGTGATCACTTCGGTGGTCTTGCCGGCTGCAGGATTCACCACCAGCGCCAGACAGGCGTAATCCAGATCCAGCTCACGCGCCAGCGCCGCTTCCGGCATGCCGGTCATGCCGACGATGTCGCAGCCGTCACGCTCCAGTCGCACGATCTCGGCGACCGTTTCCAGACGCGGACCCTGGGTGCAGGCGTACACGCCTTGATCGCTGTATTCGCAGCCTTCGGCGGCGACCGCGGCAATCAGTTGCTGACGCAACGGTTCGCTGTAGGGAAAGCTGAAATCGATGTGGGTGACGTGCTCCAGATCATCGGCGAAATAGGTGTGCTCGCGCCCACTGGTGTAGTCGACGATCTGGTGCGGCACGCAGAAATGCCCGGTGCCCATGGCCGGATGAATACCGCCCACCGCGTTAACGGCGATGATCGCTTCGGCACCCGCCTGCTTCAACGCCCACAGGTTGGCGCGGTAGTTGACCTTGTGCGGCGGGAAACGATGGGGGTGACCGTGACGGGCGAGGAACAGCACTTCCTTGCCGGCGTATTCACCAATCTGCACCTCGGCCGAAGGCGCGCCGTACGGGGTGTCGACTGCCAGCGACTGGCGAATGCTCAGGCCTTCGAGCTGAGTCAGGCCAGTGCCACCGATGATTGCGTAAACGGTCATAACGAAAAAATCCTTAATCGATCAGTTGAGCGTCTTTGAGCGCGCCGAGGGCGGTGAGCCAACGCGGGTCCTGACGATAATCGGTGCTGGCGAAGGCCTGCCCGCGCATCTTCGCGATGCGCGCGGAAGGCTTGACCTTCATACGCTGGGCGGCACTCAACGCCAGCTCGGCTGCCGCGCGGTCGTTGCATACCAGGCCCATATCGCAACCGGCACTCAGCGCGGCTTCGATGCGGCTGGCAGCGTCGCCGACCACGTGAGCGCCGGCCATCGACAGATCATCGCTGAAGATCACGCCATCGAACTGCAACTCGCCGCGCAGAATCTCCTGCAGCCAGCGTCGGGAGAAACCGGCCGGCTGCGAGTCGACTTGCGGATAGATGACGTGGGCCGGCATGACGGCGGCCAGTTGTTTGCTGAGTTTGGCGAAGGGCACCAGATCATTGGCGCGGATCTCGTCGAGACTGCGCTCGTCGTTCGGGATCGCCACATGGGAGTCGGCTTCGGCCCAGCCGTGGCCTGGGAAATGTTTGCCGGTGGCGGCCATGCCGGCGCTGTTCATGCCGCGAATGAATGCACCGGCGAGTAAGGCGGCACGCTCGGGATCCCCTTCGAAGGAACGAGTGCCGACCACGGCGCTGCGCTGATAGTCCAGATCCAGCACCGGGGCGAAACTCAGGTCGAGCCCGACCGCCAACACTTCGGTGGCCATGATCCAGCCGCATTGCTCGGCGAGATACTCTGCATTCGGGTTATCGGCGATGGCACGCATCGCTGGCAGACGGACGAATCCCTGACGCAAACGCTGCACGCGCCCGCCTTCCTGATCAACCGCCAGCAGCAGATCCGGGCGAATCGCGCGGATCGCGGCGCTCAGTTCGCGTACCTGGCGTGGATGCTCGATATTGCGGGCGAAAATGATCAGGCCGCCCACTTCGGGCTGACGCAACAATTGGCGATCTTCGGCCGTCAGCCAGGTACCGGCGACGTCCACCATCAACGAGCCTTGCAGGCCAGCAGTCATAGAGATTCCTTGAAAACGAAAAACCCGATCTGCTTGCATTCGCTACCGTGGGCAATGCCCGGACGGTCAGCAGAATTCATGCAGATCGGGTTCAGTACGAGAGTCGGCATGGCCGGCTAGCTTAGCGGATACCAGCTGCCGCGCCCACCCGTGCGCGGTCAAACCTTGGCGGCGACCGGTATGGATTTGCTGCGCGGACGCAATTGCGCGCTGGCCATGGCTGTATCGGTGACGCCGGTTTCGGCGCGCATGCCGGCAGCGAGGAACGGCACCATCAGGCGCATGACCTGTTCGATGGAGGTATTGACGCCGAAATCGGTCTCGGCGATCGCGCGCAAGGCCTTGATCCCGGACATGCTGAACGCTGCGGCGCCGAGCATGAAGTGCACGCGCCAGAACAGCTCGATCGGTGGAATGCGTGGCGCCGCTTCGTTGACCAGCAGCATGTAGCGGCGGAACACTTTGCCATACATGTCTTCCAGATAACGTCGCAAGTGGCCCTGGCTCTGGCTGAACGCGAGGCCGAGCAAACGCATGAAGATCGACAGATCGTTACCGCTGCGAGGCTGCACGACGAGCGCTTGCTCGACGAGGATTTCCAGCAGCTCTTCGAGGGTCGGCTTGTTCTCAGGCTTGGCCTGACGGCGCTCCAGCTCTTTATCGAGGCTGACGCAGAACGGACCGAGGAAGCGCGAGAACACGGCCTGGATCAGCGCCTTTTTCGAGCCGAAGTGATAATTCACCGCAGCCAGATTGACGCCAGCCTTGCTGGTGATCAAACGCAATGAGGTTTCAGCGAATCCTTTCTCCGCGAACAACTGCTCGGCAGCATCAAGAATGCGTTCAACGGTTTCCGACTGGGCCATGGCTACTCCGCCTGACAAACACTTGTTTGAAACATACGTTTCAGCCTAAGCCTTGTCAAGCCTGCCGGTTCGTTTTGGGAATGGTCGGTCAGCTATTTAACCACACAAGGCGCCAGCATTAATAAGCGCCCTTCGCGACCGCTCGGCGGGCGGCAAAAAAACGCCCATTGCCAAGACCGCTTCACTGTATATAATCCCAGTCACTGTATAAAAAGACAGAGCGATCAATATGCTAAAGCTGACGCCACGCCAAGCCGAGATTCTGGCCTTCATCAAACGTTGCCTCGAAGACAACGGCTATCCGCCCACCCGTGCGGAAATCGCTCAGGAATTGGGTTTCAAATCGCCAAATGCGGCGGAAGAACATCTCAAGGCCCTGGCCCGCAAGGGCGCGATCGAGATGACCCCGGGCGCTTCCCGCGGCATTCGTATTCCCGGCTTCGAAGCCAAGGCCGACGACTCCACCCTGCCGATCATTGGCCGAGTGGCTGCCGGCGCGCCGATCCTCGCCCAGCAGCACATCGAAGAATCCTGCAACATCAACCCGACCTTCTTCCATCCTCGCGCCGACTACCTGTTGCGTGTGCACGGCATGAGCATGAAGGATATCGGCATCTTCGACGGCGACCTGCTGGCAGTGCATACCACCCGCGAAGCGCGTAACGGCCAGGTTGTGGTTGCGCGTATCGGCGACGAAGTGACGGTCAAACGCTTCAAGCGTGAAGGCAGCAAAGTCTGGCTGATTGCCGAGAACCCCGAGTTTGCCCCTATCGAAGTCGACCTGAAAGATCAGGAACTGGTGATCGAAGGCTTGAGTGTCGGCGTCATTCGCCGCTAAAGGAGGCTCCATGCAGTTCCCACACACACCTCAGCAAACACAACTGCCTTTATTTGAAGCGTTTCTGGCGCAACCGATTGCGCCGATCCTCAAAGACGTGGTCGAGCGTGACTGGAATGCCAAACCTGACGCCTTCAGTGAGCTATCACTGCGTGGTGCGGCCGGGAACTGCCTGAACCTGCTAGCGCCGATCCTCCGTGAATTGAGCGAGGATCAGGATGCGCGCTGGCTGACGCTGATCGCCCCACCCGCCAGCCTGACGCAAACCTGGCTGCGCGATGCCGGCCTGAACCGCGAACGCATCCTGCTGCTGCAACCGCGTGGCACGCAGAGTGCTCAGCAACTGGCGTGCGAAGCGTTGCGACTGGGTCGCAGCCACACCGTGGTGACCTGGCTAAACCCGTTGAATGCCAATTCACGGCAACAACTGATCAGCGCCGCGCGCACGGGCGAAGCTCAGAGCCTGAACATTCGTTTGGGTTGATTGTTGAGTAATGCGCGCTGTGTGAAGCGCAGGGCTTCTCCAAGGACAGAGAAGCCGATCTGAAGCGCAAGCGACCGAGAAAAGGCCAAAGCGTGGATCAATGAAGAACCCGCGGCCCCTCTTCCTTATCAAACTCGCCTTCAACCATACGACCTGCCATCTGCACGCCGACGCTCAACATCGCTTTGGCAATTTCAACGTGCTGGCCTTGCAGGAACGCCTTGGCATCCTCGGAGAAATCCAGCGTCACCAGAGAACCTTCGTCCTCGGCCCTGCGCAGTTCGATTCGGCCGTCTGGTAACTCGACAATTTCTAGAAAGGACGTTGGCATATAAGTCTGTTCTCCACGAAAGGCAGCGATTATATAGACATCATTCGAGCTTCGCTCGGGATCTTGACCAGCAGCATGTTTCAGATTGCCACTGCGCCAAACTACCTCAGCACTCGTTCAAGCCTTCACGGAAACGCAGGGCCAGACCTTTAAGGTTCTGCCGCCAGCTCTCCAGCTCGTCTCGACTGAGCTCTTCTGGCGCCTCTTCTTCATCAAGATTAATCGCTTGGATCAGCGGCTGCGTCACGTCGCCTTTCGGCTTGCGTGGCGCCCTCGGTGGCTGAAACAGTGCTGCGTGCGCCGCCAGCAGTTTCGCCAGCCAGGTTTCCGGATTACCGGCCAGCTCGACCATTTCGGCCAACTCCGGAATGGCGATCGACTCCAGCACTTCGCGCTTCAACAACTCCTCTGCCCTCGGCGAATTGGCCTGCGGCAGACGATAAAAACCGGCGATCTCATGACACAAGCCCAGCAGTGCGCCGTAGAGGTGGAACAACGCCGACTCACGCCCGGCCTGGATCAGCGCCAGAGAATTCATCGCCCGCCCTTCTTCAGCACGAGCCAGAGCTTCGAGTGACAGGCCGGCGAAATAGATCTTCTGGTTGGTGCGGGTATAGAGTTCGTGGGCCATGACGGCAGCCTCCACAACGAAATAATTGCTTCACACAGGCCCGGCAGTGTCATGGATCAGCCGATGCCAGCGCAAGCAAAAAACAAAAAGGCCGCATGAAAACCCGAAGGGTTCATGCGGCCTTTTTGCTGTTCAGACTAGCGCTTACTCAGCCTTGGCCTTTGCGCTGCGCTTGTCTTCAACAGTCCACTTGCCACCGTCGTAATACGCTTTCCAGCCTGTCGGCTTGCCGTCGACTTCGGTCTGTACGTATTGCTCCTTGGTCTTGCGGCTGTAGCGGATGACCGCTGGCAGACCGTCAGGATCCTTTTGCGGAGCCTCGCACAGGAAGTGGTACTTCGGATCGATCTCGTCCTTGTGCGGCAGAATCTCGATCACCAGCGGAGCGCGAGTCTCGCGGTTTTTCGGGAACTGACTGGCGGCCAGGAACAGACCGGACGCACCATCGCGCAAGATGTAGGTGTCGTTGACCTTTTCGCATTTCAGCTCAGGCATCTTCACCGGATCCATCTTCGGCGGCGCCGCGTCACCGCTCTTCAGCAACTTGCGGGTGTTCTTGCACTCAGGGTTGGTGCAACCGAAGAACTTGCCGAAACGGCCGGTCTTGAGCTGCATTTCGCTGCCGCACTTGTCGCATTCCAGGCTCGGACCTTCGTAGCCCTTGATGCGATAGCTGCCCTCTTCAATTTCGTAACCAGCGCAATCCGGGTTGTTGCCGCAGATGTGCAACTTGCGCTTTTCGTCCAGCAGGTAGGCGTCCATCGCCGTGCTGCAGATCGGGCAGCGATGCTTGCCACGCAGTACCAGCGATTCCGATTCGCCCTCGTCGTCCGCTGCGATTTCATCGCCCGGCACCAGGTTGACGGTGGCCTTGCAGCGCTCTTTCGGCGGCAGGCTGTAGCCCGAACAGCCGAGGAACACGCCAGTCGATGCGGTACGAATCTGCATCGGACGACCGCAGGTGGTGCACGGAATGTCAGTCATGACCGGCTGGTTGGCGCGCATGCCGCTGTCCGGGTTTTCCGCTACTTCAAGTTTCTTCTTGAAGTCGCCGTAGAACTCGTCCAGCACGTTTTTCCAGTCGCGCTCGCCCTGCGCCACGTCATCGAGGTTCTCTTCCATGCCGGCGGTGAAGCCGTAGTCCATGAGATTGGAGAAGCTCTCGGACAGACGCTCGGTGACGATGTCGCCCATCTTTTCCGAGTAGAAACGACGGTTGTGCAGGGTCACATAACCGCGATCCTGAATGGTCGAAATGATCGCAGCGTAAGTCGAAGGACGACCGATGCCGCGTTTTTCCATCTCCTTGACCAGACTGGCTTCGGAATAACGCGCCGGTGGCTTGGTGAAATGCTGCGACGGGTCAAGCTTGATCAGCTTCATCACATCGCCCTGGGCCATGTCAGGCAGCACGTCGTCATCGCCAGGCTTGGCAATCTGCGGCATCACCCGGGTGTAACCGTCGAACTTGAGGATACGGCCCTTGGCACGCAGCTCGAAGTCGCCAGCGCCGACGCTGACGGTGGTCGACAGGTATTGCGCCGGCAGCATCTGGCAGGCTAGGAACTGGCGCCAGATCAGCTCGTACAGACGCTCGGCATCGCGCTCCATACCCGCCAGCTTGCTCGGCGTGGTATTGGCGTCGGACGGACGAATCGCTTCGTGAGCCTCTTGCGCGCCTTCCTTGCTGCTGTAGACGTTCGGCGTTTCCGGCAGGTATTTCTTGCCGAATTCGTCTTCGATGTAGGTGCGCGCCATCGCCACGGCGTCGGCCGAGAGATTGGTCGAGTCGGTACGCATGTAAGTGATGTAGCCGGCTTCGTAAAGACGCTGGGCCATCATCATGGTTTTCTTCACGCCGAAACCAAGGCGGTTGCTCGCAGCCTGCTGCAAGGTCGACGTGATGAACGGCGCCGACGGCTTGCTGCTGGTCGGTTTGTCTTCGCGCTTGACGATGCTGTAGCTGGAAGACTTGAGCTTCTCCAGCGCAGCCATGGCCTGGGCTTCGTTCAGCGGCTTGAAGGCTTCGCCTTTTTCGCGAGCCACTTCGAAACGCACGGTCGAGCCTTTGGTGGTGCCGAGATCAGCGTGCACTTCCCAGTATTCTTCGGGATTGAACGCACGGATTTCACGCTCACGCTCGACTACCAGCTTCACCGCAACCGATTGCACGCGACCGGCGGACAGACCACGGGCGATCTTGGCCCACAGCAGCGGCGAGACCATGTAGCCGACGACGCGGTCGAGGAAGCGACGCGCCTGCTGGGCGTTGACACGATCAATGTCCAGCTCGCCCGGCTCGGAGAAGGCTTCCTGGATCGCCTTCTTGGTGATTTCGTTGAACACCACGCGCTTGTAACGGCTGTCGTCACCACCGATGGCTTCGCGCAGGTGCCAGGCAATGGCTTCCCCCTCGCGATCCAAGTCGGTTGCGAGATAGATGGTGTCAGCATCCTTGGCGAGCCGGCGCAGCTCTTCGATGACCTTTTCTTTGCCCGGGAGGATCTCGTACTGGGCTTTCCAGCCGTGTTCGGGATCGACGCCCATGCGCGAGACCAGCTGCTTGCGCGCTTTCTCTTTCGGCGAGAGCACCGGACCTTCGCCCGCAGCAGCCTTGCCGCGCTTGGCGGCTGGCTCTTTGCTGGCGCTAGCCGAACCGCTGGTGGGCAGGTCTCGGATATGGCCGATACTCGACTTCACCACGTATTGGTTACCCAGATACTTGTTGATGGTCTTGGCCTTAGCCGGGGATTCCACAATGACCAGCGATTTGCCCATGGATCAGAAAATTCCTGAATTCTAGAAGTGAAAGGCGGTTGGCGCCTGACGCGGCACCGCTATATATAGTTGATACAAGGTGAGGTCAAGCGCAGGGTTGTCTGCGCAGTCGCCTCATGCCTTGTCAAAAAGGCTCGGTTCGGCTTGCACCAAAGCAAAGCGCGGCACCTGCTCGCCGTCAACCTCGACTGACTCGACGAACATGCTCAGCGGGCGCACCCAATAGCCGTAATCGCCATACAGGGCTTGGTAAAAGACCACTTCTTCTTCGGTTTCGGAATGCCGCGCAACACTGAATACACGGTATTGCGGACCTTTGTAATGTTGGTAGAGCCCAGGTTGTATCGGCATGCTTCGGCCCTCACTGAAATCTTTTCAAAAATAAATAAAAAACCCAAAAACAAAAACCGGGGCACTGGGCCCCGGCTTCCATCGACGAGACGCTTAAACGCGTTCGAAGACGGTGGAGATGCCTTGGCCGAGACCAATGCACATAGTGGCCACCCCGAAGGTGCCGCTATTCTGCTTCATCACGTTCAACAGGGTGCCGGAAATACGCGCACCGGAGCAACCGAACGGGTGACCCAGGGCGATCGCGCCGCCGTGCAGGTTAACCTTCTCGTTCATCTTGTCGAGCACTTTCAGATCTTTCAGCACTGGCAGAGCCTGTGCGGCGAAAGCTTCGTTGAGCTCGAAGAAGTCGATATCGTTGATGCCAAGGCCTGCGCGCTTCAGGGCTTTTTGTGTTGCCGGCACTGGACCATAGCCCATGATTGCCGGATCCACACCTGCCACTGCCATCGAACGGATCACCGCCATAGGCTGGATACCCAGGTCCTGTGCACGCTGCGCCGACATCACGATCATGCACGAAGCACCGTCAGTGATCTGCGACGAAGTACCAGCAGTCACGGTGCCGCCCTTCGGATTGAATGCCGGCTTGAGCGCCGCCAGACTTTCCAGGGTGGTTTCCGGACGAATGGTTTCGTCGTAGTCGTACAGTTTCAGGAAACCGTTCTCGTCGTAACCCTGCATCGGGATGATTTCGTCCTTGAACTTGCCTTCCACGGTTGCCTTGTGGGCCAACTGGTGGGAACGCACGCCAAAGGCATCCTGCTGCTCACGGGTGATGCCGTGCATCTTGCCGAGCATTTCCGCGGTCAGGCCCATCATGCCCGAGGCTTTCGCCGCATACAGCGACATGTGCGGGTTCGGATCGACACCGTGCATCATGCTCACGTGGCCCATGTGCTCGACGCCGCCGACCACGAACACGTCACCGTTGCCGGTCATGATCGCTTGCGCAGCAGTGTGCAGCGCGCTCATCGACGAACCGCACAGACGGCTGACGGTCTGGCCGGCCGAAGTGTGCGGAATCTGGGTCATCAGCGACGCCATGCGCGCGATGTTCCAGCCCTGCTCCAGGGTCTGGTTGACGCAGCCCCAGATCACGTCCTCGACTTCCGCCGGGTCGACCTTGCTGTTGCGTTCCAGCAGTTTGCTGATCAGGTGCGCCGACATGTCTTCAGCGCGGGTGTTGCGGTGCATGCCGCCCTTGGAGCGGCCCATCGGAGTACGACCGAAGTCGACAATCACGACGTCTCTAGGATTCAAGCTCATAAGTTCACTCTCACTCTAGTTGGGGGCGCTTAACCGAAGAAGCTCTGGCCGTTCTTGGCCATTTCGCGCAGCTTCGCGGTCGGGTGGTACAGCGCGCCCAAATCAGCGTACTGGTCAGCCAGGGCAACGAACTCGGCAACACCGATCGAATCGATGTAGCGCAGCGCACCGCCACGGAATGGAGGGAAACCGATACCGTAAACCAGACCCATGTCGGCTTCGGCGGCGGTTTCAACGATGCCGTCTTCCAGGCAGCGCACGGTTTCCAGGCACAGCGGGATCATCATCCAGTTGATGATGTCTTCGTCAGTGACTTCGCGCTGCTCGTAAACGATCGGCTTGAGCACTTCGAGTACCGACGGATCGGCGACTTTCTTCTGCTTGCCTTTCTTGTCGGCCTCGTAGGCGTAGAAGCCCTTGCCGTTCTTCTGGCCCAGGCGCTTGGCTTCGTACAGCACGTCGATGGCCGAACGACGGTCATCCTTCATGCGGTCCGGGAAACCTTCAGCCATGACGTCGCGACCGTGGTGACCGGTGTCGATGCCGACCACGTCCATCAGGTAAGCCGGGCCCATTGGCCAGCCGAATTTTTCCATCACTTTGTCGATGCGAACGAAGTCGACACCGGCGCTGACCAGCTTGGCGAAACCGCCGAAGTACGGGAACAGCACGCGGTTGACCAAAAAGCCCGGGCAGTCATTGACGACAATCGGGTTCTTGCCCATTTTCTTCGCGTAGGCAACGGTGGTGGCGATCGCCAGTTCACTGGACTTCTCGCCACGGATCACTTCCACCAGCGGCATCATGTGCACCGGGTTGAAGAAGTGCATGCCGACGAAGTTTTCCGGACGCTTGAGGGCCTTGGCCAGCAGGCTGATGGAAATGGTCGAGGTGTTGGACGCGAGGATGGTGTCCTCTTTGACCTTGTCTTCGACTTCAGCCAGTACCGCTTGCTTGACCTTCGGGTTTTCGACCACAGCTTCGACGACCAGATCGACGTGACCGAAGTCGCCGTAGGACAGGGTCGGACGAATGCCGTTGAGCACTTCAGCCATCTTCGCCGCGGTCATGCGACCCTTGTCAACGCGGCCGACCAGCAGCTTGGCGGCTTCGGCCAGACCCTGCTCGATACCGTGCTCGTTGATGTCCTTCATCAGGATCGGCGTGCCTTTGGAGGCCGACTGATAAGCGATACCGCCACCCATGATGCCGGCGCCGAGTACGGCAGCCTGCTTCACGTCCTTGGCGATTTCGTCATAGGCCTTGGCCTTTTTCTTCAATTCCTGATCGTTCAGGAACAGGCCGATCAGGCTCTGCGCAGCAGAGGTCTTGGCCAGCTTGACGAAGCCTGCAGCTTCCACTTCCAGTGCCTTGTCGCGACCGAAGTTCGCGGCTTTCTGGATGGTCTTGATCGCTTCAACCGGCGCCGGGTAGTTCGGGCCGGCCTGGCCAGCCACGAAACCTTTGGCGGTTTCGAAAGCCATCATTTGCTCAATGGCGTTCAACTTGAGTTTTTCAAGTTTCGGCTGACGCTTGGCTTTGTAATCGAACTCACCGGAGATGGCGCGCTTGATCAGTTCAAGGGCAGCTTCCTGCAGCTTCTCTGGAGCAACCACGGCGTCGACGGCGCTGACTTTCAGGGCGTCTTCAGGACGGTTTTCCTTGCCGGCGGCAATCCACTCGATGGCGTTGTCGACACCGATCAGGCGTGGCAGACGCACAGTACCGCCGAAGCCTGGGTAGATGCCCAGTTTGACTTCCGGCAGACCGATCTTTGCCTTGGTGGACATGACGCGATAGTCGGCCGCCAGGCACATTTCCAGACCGCCACCGAGGGCGATGCCGTTGATGGCCGCGACGGTCGGCACGTTGAGGTCTTCGAAATCGCTGAAGATCTTGTTGGCTTCGAGATTGCCTGCAACCAGCTCGGCATCCGGCAGCTTGAAGTTGTCGACAAATTCGGTGATGTCGGCGCCGACGATGAACACGTCCTTGCCGCTGCTGACGATCACGCCCTTGATCGAAGCATCTGCCTTGATGGTGTCTACGGCCTGACGCAGTTCGTTCAGGGTTAGACGGTTGAACTTGTTGACGGACTCACCCTTGAGGTCGAATTTCAATTCGACGATGCCACTTTCAAGAGCTTTAACCGTGATGGCTTTACCTTCGTAAATCATCAACTGATCTCCACGATATGGAAGCTGAACAGTACACGTCGGACGCAGGCTTATGGCTCAGAAGGACGCTTTGTTCGTCGATGCTGACACCTGTCCGCCTGGCACACCCGCCAACGCGATAGTCGGGATTCTGTAGGAGCAGTCTGTAAGACAAACGCTCAATTCATACGCCCGTTTGATTCGGGTACGTCACCTTCACGGAATTTCAGACAATTGTCAATCGCCCTAAATTCGGGCTGAAATGCGACTTTGCGGTCATTTCTGCACCATGATGAGCAGCAACACCCGTCTCGATGTTGAGCCATTCATAGAATCAATAGTTAGAAAAGTCGCCCTAATTTCCGCCGAGCCCTGTTCAGAAGGCTACGCTGGGTGGACTGCGAGGAAATTTGCCGAGGCGATCAAAGCGCCTGCCGCAAAAAAAGTTACCGGCCTGCCTGGCCAATCCGCCCGACGAATCATGTCGGGCTTTTTATTGCGCGTCTGCCGGACGTTTCACACCGTTGCAGTGAGAAAAGTCCGCGCATCACGCCAGTGCTTTCAGGGTCGCGTCGATATCCTGCAGAACCGTCGCCTCGCCCTTCTCGCCCCAGTACAAGGCGATCATCTGCTTGTCCGCTTCGATCTTGAAAACATTGCCCGGCAATTTTTCGAAATAATCGAGCAGGATCCGGTCATCGCAGACTTCTTGCCATTGATTGACCCACACGCCCGGGGTTTTCTGCCAATAGGTCCAGCACGCCGGTTGACTGCCACGCCGGGGTCGGTGGTACTGGGCGCAGGGATTCGGCGGCTCCGGCAGCAGCCAGTGCGGCCACTCCTGCGGCGCCAGCTGCATGGCCAGGCCGATGCGTCGCGCCTCCATGCGCAGGGCCATGCGCCCGCTCTGCGTTCGCGATGGGCGCAACCATGCCAGCGGACTTAAAACTACCAGCAGGATTGACACCACCAGCCAGACCGTCATATCTGTACTCCCGATTTTTGATGAGCCCATTGTGTCACTTGCGAACCAATGCGCTTGAAACCAGCCATACTTACCAATATCGAACCCTCAGGAGGAGCACCTCATGCCCTACCACCACATACTGGTCGCCGTAGATTTGACCGAAGAGTGCGACCCTGTGATCCACCGCGCCCGCGAGCTGTCGGTGAGCAACGCTGCCAAGTTGTCGCTGGTGCATATCGTTGAACCGATGGCCATGGCCTTCGGTGGCGACGTGCCAATGGACCTGTCACAACTGCAACAACAGCAGTTCGATCAGGCCAAGGAGCGTCTTGAAAAACTCAAATCGAAATACCCCGAGCTCGAAGGCGCCAATTGCCATCTGACCTACGGCCAGCCACGCCAGGAAATCCATCATTTCGCCAAGGAACAAGCGTGCGATCTGATCGTGGTCGGAAGCCATGGCCGTCATGGCTTGGCACTGCTGCTCGGCTCGACCGCGAATGACGTGCTGCACGGTGCGCCATGCGATGTGCTGGCGGTACACCTGGTCAAACGCTGATCTGTCTTGCTCTTTGTGGGAGCGAGCCTGCTCGCGAATACGTCGGCACATTCAATATGAGTGCCGCCTGACACACGGCTTTCGCGAGCAGGCTCGTTCCCACAGTTGACCTGCTCCAGCCTGTAGATCGCGTTACATATGAAAAGCCCGGCGCTCATCACTGAGCGCCGGGCTTTTTCACATCAGGAGCAATCAGGCATCCAGCTCGGCCCAACGCTCCACCAACGCATCCAGCTCGGCCTGCAATTGCTCCAGCGAAGCAATCACCTTGGCCGTTTCCGCCGGCGGACGCTTATAGAAACCGGCTTCAGCCATTTCCGCTTCAACCGCGGCGATTTGCTGCTCCTTGGCGTCGATGTCGCCCGGCAAGGCTTCCAGCTCACGCTGCAGCTTGTAGCTGAGTTTCTTCTTGGCAACCGGAGCGGCAGCCGCAGGCGCAGCCACCGGAGCCGGCTCAGCGCTAACCACCGCCGAGTTCAGGTCAGCCTTGCCCGACTTGCTTTCAGTCACGCCCAACAGACGCGGCGAACCGCCCTGACGGATCCAGTCCTGATAGCCGCCGACGTATTCACGAACCTTGCCTTCACCTTCGAAGACCAGGGTGCTGGTCACCACGTTATCGAGGAATGCCCGGTCGTGGCTGACCATCAGCACGGTGCCGTTGAAAGTCAGCAGCACTTCTTCGAGCAGCTCGAGAGTTTCCACATCGAGGTCGTTGGTCGGTTCGTCGAGCACCAGCAGGTTCGCCGGTTTGCTGAACAGCTTCGCCAGCAACAGACGCGCACGTTCACCACCCGACAACGCCTTGACCGGCGTGCGTGCACGCTGCGGGCTGAACAGGAAGTCGCCGAGATAGCTCAGCACGTGACGGCTCTGCCCGTCGATGTCGATGAAGTCGCGACCTTCGGCGACGTTGTCGATCACGGTTTTTTCCAGATCCAGCTGATGGCGCAACTGGTCGAAGTACGCCACGTCGATCCGGGTGCCCTCTTCCACTTTACCGCTGGTCGGTTGCAGACCGCTGAGCATCAGTTTCAACAGGGTGGTCTTGCCGGTACCGTTGGCGCCGAGCAGACCGATACGGTCGCCGCGCTGCAGGACCATGGAGAAATCCTTGATCAGGAACGGCCCGCCCGGATGCGCGAAGCTCACGTTCTCGAGGACCATCACCTGCTTGCCGGATTTGTCCGCGGTTTCCAGCTGGATGTTGGCCTTGCCGGTACGCTCGCGACGCTCACTGCGCTCAACGCGCAGGGCTTTCAGAGCGCGCACACGACCTTCGTTACGAGTGCGGCGGGCCTTGATGCCCTGACGGATCCACACCTCTTCCTGAGCCAGACGCTTGTCGAACAGCGCGTTGGCGGTTTCTTCAGCGGCCAGCGCAGCTTCTTTGTGCACGAGGAAACTGGCGTAGTCGCCGTTCCAGTCGATCAGCCCACCGCGATCCAGTTCGAGGATGCGCGTGGCGAGGTTTTGCAGGAAGGAACGGTCGTGCGTGATGAACAGCACGGCGCCCTGGAAATCTTTCAGCGCCTCTTCGAGCCAGGCAATCGCACCGATGTCCAGGTGGTTGGTCGGTTCGTCGAGCAGCAGCAGATCCGGTTCGGACACCAGCGCCTGCGCCAGCAGCACGCGACGACGCCAGCCGCCGGAGAGTTCGGCGAGAGTCTTGTCGGCCGGCAGTTGCAGACGGCTCAGGGTGCTGTCGACCAGCGTTTGAAGGCGCCAGCCATCACGGGCTTCGAGGTCGTGCTGAACGTGCATCAGCTTGTCCAGATCGGCGTCGGTGACGATGTTCTGGCTCAGGTGATGATATTCGGCGAGCAAGGCGCCAACACCATCGAGGCCTTCAGCCACCACGTCGAATACCGTCCGGTCGTCGGCAACTGGCAATTCTTGCGGCAATTCGCCGATTTTCAGACCGGGGGCACGCCACACCGAGCCGTCATCGGGCTTCTGGTCGCCCTTGACCAGTTTCATCATGCTGGACTTGCCAGTGCCATTGCGGCCGATGATGCACACCCGCTCACCACGGGCGATCTGCCAGGACACCTTGTCCAACAACGGCATAGCGCCGAACGCAAGGGACACATCGCTGAATTTGAGCAGGGTCATGAGCTTCTCCAAAAACCGGGCGCGCATTCTACCTGACTTGAGGCTTCAGCAGGCCGGCAATTTGTCTGTCGAAGCACTCTGCACGACTTTTGTTGCGAACTTGTGCAGCGAGGCTCGCAAAGCTTTCGCCGCTTGCTGGCAAAAGGCTAAGCTACAGTCAATTCAGTGCGGATTCCGATCGGCACTTGTCATGATTTCTCTGCCCGGATGTCTCATGCGCAGTCGCCTTTTCAGTGTTTTGTCCTGCTTGTTTCTTACCGCCGCTGCCGCTCAATCCGTCCAGGCGGTGGACTTGTCCACCCAACGCCAGTATTACGATGAAGCCAAGCGCGCCTTGGCCAAGGGTGATACCGGCCCGTATTTCCGTTACAGCCAGGCGCTGGCCGATTATCCGCTGGAACCGTACTTGGCCTACGACGAATTGACCGCGCGTCTGAAGACCGCGAGCAACGCAGAGATCGAGAAATTTCTCGCCGAGCACGGTGATCTGCCCCAGGCCAACTGGATGAAGCTGCGCTGGTTGCGCTGGCTCGCCGACCGTGGCGACTGGGCGACCTTCGTCAAATATTACGATCCGAAGCTGAATTTCACTGAGCTCGACTGCCTCAACGCGCAATACCAAATCAGCCACGACAAGAAGGCTGAAGGCTATGCGAACGCAGAAAAACTCTGGCTGACCGGCAAATCGCAACCCGCCGCCTGTGACGCGCTGTTCGGCATCTGGGCTGCCGACGGCCAGCTTACCGAGCAGAAACGTTGGGAGCGCACCAAACTTGCTGCGCAGGCACGCAACTATCCGCTGGCCAACAGCCTGATCAACGGCCTGACCACCCTCGCCCCGCGCGGTCGTTTGCTGGTCGACGTGGCGCAGAAACCCGAATTGCTCAATCAGCCGTCGCGCTTCACCCCGGCCGACGAGCCGATGTCAGACGTCGTCAGCCTCGGCTTGCGCCGCCTCGCTCGGCAGGATCCGGACAAGGCCATGGCTTTGCTCGACGGTTACGCCAGCAGCATGCATTTCTCTCGCGATGAGAAGGTCGCGATCGCTCGCGAGATCGGCCTGACCCTCGCGCGCCGCTTCGACAGCCGCGCGCTGGACGTGATGACCAAATACGATCCGGAGCTGCGCGACAACACCGTCTCGGAATGGCGCCTGCGCCTGCTGCTGCGTCTGGCACGCTGGAACGATGCCTACGAATTGACCAAACGTCTGCCGCAAGACCTGGCCACCACCAACCGTTGGCGCTATTGGCAGGCGCGCAGTCTGGAACTGGCCGAGCCACAAAACCCGCAAGCGCTGACCCTGTACAAGAATCTGGCGCGGGAACGAGACTTCTACGGCTTCCTCGCCGCAGACCGTTCACAGTCGCCTTACTCGCTGAACAACAAGCCGCTGGTGCTCAGCCAGGCGTTGATCAACAAGGTTCGTAACACCCCCGGCGTGCGGCGCGCGCTGGAGTTTCATGCACGCGGGCAGATCGTCGACGGGCGTCGCGAGTGGTATCACGTCAGCCGTCATTTCAACCGCGATGAAATGGTCGCCCAGGCCAAACTGGCCTACGACCTGAAATGGTACTTCCCGGCGATTCGCACCATCAGTCAGGCGCAGTACTGGGACGATCTGGACATCCGCTTCCCGATGGCTCACCGCGATACCCTCGTGCGTGAAGCCAAGGTTCGCGGCCTGCATTCGAGCTGGGTGTTCGCCATCACCCGACAGGAAAGCGCGTTCATGGACGACGCGCGCTCCGGCGTCGGCGCCAGCGGTCTGATGCAACTGATGCCAGCCACCGCCAAGGAAACCGCGCGCAAATTCAGCATCCCCCTGGCTTCGCCGCAGCAGGTGCTCAATCCAGACAAGAACATTCAGCTCGGCGCCGCTTACCTCAGCCAGGTGCACAGCCAGTTCAACGGCAACCGCGTGCTCGCCTCCGCCGCTTATAACGCCGGGCCAGGCCGCGTGCGTCAGTGGCTGCGCGGCGCTGATCACCTGAGTTTCGACGTCTGGGTGGAAAGCATCCCGTTCGACGAAACCCGTCAATACGTGCAGAACGTGTTGTCCTACTCGGTGATCTACGGGCAAAAACTCAACTCGCCGCAACCGCTGGTGGATTGGCATGAGCGGTATTTTGACGATCAGTAATCACCAGGCTGACGCCGAATCATGAAAAATGCCCGTATCGTGAGATGCGGGCATTTTTTTGGTCGGTTACTCGGTCGATTGCTCAGTCTGCTGTGACAGATCGACCATCATTGAACTGCAACGCCGCCAGCCGTGCGTACAGCGGATTGCTGGCGATCAACTCCTGATGTGTCCCCACCGCTACCAGCTTGCCTTGATCCATCACCGCAATCCGGTCAGCGTTCTTCACCGTGGCCAGCCTGTGAGCGATCACCAGCGTGGTGCGGTTTTCCATCAGCGTTGGCAGGGCCTGCTGGATCAGATGTTCGCTCTGTGCGTCGAGGGCGCTGGTGGCTTCGTCAAGGAGCAGGATCGGCGCGTCCACTAGCAAGGCGCGGGCAATGGCCAGACGTTGGCGCTGACCGCCGGACAACCCGAGGCCGCCATCTCCCAGATGAGTTTGATAGCCGTCCGGCATTTGTTCGATAAAGTCGTGGGCGTGGGCAATTCGCGCAGCTTCCTTGACCTGTTCAAGCGTGGCCGTCGGGCAGCCGTAGCGAATGTTGTCCTCCACGCTGCCGAAAAACAACGCGGGGGTTTGCGAGACCAGGGCGAAACAGCGGCGCAGATCCAGCGGGTCAAGGCTGGTCAGCGGCACGCCATCGAGGAAAATCTGCCCCTCGCGTGGATCGTAGAAGCGCAGCAACAAGTCGTAAACCGTGGACTTGCCCGCGCCCGACGGCCCCACCAATGCCAAGGTCTCACCCGCCCTCACCGTCAGATTCAAGCCATCGACGGCGTAGCTTTCCGGACGCGAGGGGTAGGAAAAGCGCACGTCGCGCAGCTCAAGTTCACCTTTGACTCGCGCTGGCAGAGTGACCAGTCCGGTCAACGGTGGCTGGATGATGTTTTCCGAACGCAGCAATTCTGCGATCCGCTCCGCTGCGCCAGCAGCGCGCTGCAGCTCGCCGATCACTTCGCTCAGCGTGCCGAACGCACTGCCGACAATCAGGCTGTAGAAAACGAACGCCGCCAGTTCCCCAGCCGAAATCCGCCCCGCCATCACATCCATGCCGCCGACCCACAACATCACCGCCACCGCGCCAAGCACCAGCACGATCACCAGAGTGATCAGCCACGCACGCTGGAAGATCCTCTTACGCGCGGTTTCGAACGCCTGCTCGACGGTAGAAGCGAAACGCTGCTCGTCCTGCACTTGATGGTTGTAGGCCTGCACGGTTTTGATCTGACCAAGGGTTTCCGACACATAGCTGCCAATGTCGGCGATGCGGTCCTGGCTCTGGCGCGACAGATTGCGCACGCGGCGGCCGAAAATCAGGATCGGCGCGATCACCAGCGGCAGTGCAATCACGACAATGCTGGTCAACTTCGGATTGGTGATGAACAGCAACACCACACCACCGATGACCATCAGCAGATTGCGCAGGAACAGCGAAAGCGACGAGCCGATCACCGATTGCAGCAGCGTGGTATCAGCGGTCAGACGCGACTGGATTTCCGAGCTGCGGTTGTCCTCATAAAAGCCTGGATGCAGATACACCAGGTGATTGAACACTTGGCGGCGAATGTCGGCGACCACGCGCTCGCCTATCCACGACACCAGATAGAAACGGGCAAAGGTGCCCAGCGCCAGTCCGAGCACCAGCAACATGAAAATCCCGATCGACTGATTCAGCAGATGCGGCGAACGGGTCATGAAACCCTGGTCTACCAACAACTTGATGCCCTGCCCCATCGACAAGGTGATGCCGGCGGTGACGATCAGCGCGAGCAGTGCGCCGAAGGCATGCCAGCGGTACGGCAGGAGAAAATGACTGGTCAGGCGCAGGGCGCGCCGGTGTCGGGAAGAAAACATGGAGATCATGGCGTTCACGTCTGCGCAGATGGATCGGGCCAGCCTACAGACTCAGATGGGGTGGAACTCTGTAAATCACAATGAGTCAGGTTAAATATGCCCGGGATGTCCGGATGCTAGAAACGATTGGTCTAAGGTTGCGGTTGAGACGAGCGGTCATTTCTGTTTGAGTAGAGATGCCGCCCGCCGACAGACCGCAGGGAGTTGTCACAGCCTGGTCACGTGGCGGTTTTAACTTAGGCACACAACCTGATGAGGAGACAGGCCATGTCCTTGCAACACAGCAGCGAAGACAAGATTGAAGTGATCCGCACCAAACCCGACCAGTCTCTGGGTTGCTCGATTATCGATGAGCAGGGCCGCGAAGTACCGATCACTGAAGACATGATCCAGGACGCATGCCGCGAACTGGAGAAGCGATTGGTCAAGCCTGCCGAACAAGAGTGATGTAGCCACCGTCTTCCTGACCCGGCCCTGATTGGCCGGGTTTTTTATGTCTGTAATTTAGCTGCGAATCGTGTAGGAGCTGCCGAAGGCTGCGATCTTTTGATCTTCAAAAAGCAAGATCGAGAGATCGCAGCCTCGTTTCACTCGACAGCTCCTACAGGACACGGGTCGCCCCCAGCGCCTCCACAATCTGCCGCAACAACGGCGACTCCCCTTCAATCCGCACCTTCAGCCCTTCGATCTCGCGTCGCACCGGATATTGCTTGCGCAACGCGTCAAACGCCGCGCGCTGCTCAGCGACATTTCCCACCAGGCTGCGGCGGAAATCCGCATCATCGCGGCGCGGGTCATACACGCCCCGGCACAACATCGCCAGCGCCCACGCCGGATCGCTGTCACCGTGCAGGGAAACTTCCGACAACCAGGTTGCTGGCAGCAGATCGCTGAGCTGGATAGCTGCAGGTTGGCCGCTGAAAGCGCAGTAGGCCTGATAAATCTGCGCGGTCCCGCGTTGCTTGCCATCGAGGCTGTAACCGGCAATATGTGGCGTGGCCAATACGCAGAGTTCGGCCAACGCAGGGTCGACTTCCGGCTCTTTTTCCCAGACGTCGAGCACCGCTTGCAGGTCCTCGCGCTCCAGCAGCACCTCACGCAGCGCTGCATTGTCCACTACAGGGCCACGCGCCGCGTTGATCAGCCATGCACCCTGCTTGAGTTGCTGCAAACGCTGTTGATCGAACAGGTGCCAGGTTGCAGAGTCGCCGCTGCGGGTCAATGGCGTATGCAGACTGATTACGTCGCACTGCTCGATGATCTGCTCAAGGCTGACATAATCGCCGCCCTCGGCAGCCTGACGCGGCGGATCGCAAACCTTGACGTTCCAGCCCAAGCCCTTGAGAACCTTGATCAAGCGCCCCCCCACTTCACCGGCGCCGACGACGCCGTAAGTACGCTGCGTCAGATCAACCCCTTCGATTTCGGCCAGTGTCATCAGACTGCCCAGCACGTAGTCGACAACACCACGAGCATTGCAACCCGGCGCGCTCGACCAGCAGATCCCGGCCTCGTTGAAGTAATCGAGATCCAGATGATCGGTGCCGATGGTGCAGGTGCCGACAAAGCGCACTTTGCTGCCTTCAAGCAGCGCGCGATTGACGTTGGTCACCGAACGCACCAGCAACACATCGGCCTGCTCAACCGTCGCGCGGTCAATGGAGCGGCCCGGCACTCGGCGGATGTCGCCGAAACCGGCAAAAAAAGCATCGAGCAGCGGGATATTTTCGTCGGCAACAATCAGCATGGCGGGCTCCTTGGGCGGATCGGCAGTTTAGGTGCTGACGCGTCGATCAGCCAGCAGGGTTTGCGCTTACAAATACGCAACAGAGGATATTTCCTGACCGAGGCGTCAGCGGCGTAGAATGCGCCGCTCTGCGCATCAATACTTTCTGGACGCTTTGCCTGTGAACCCTGTAACTGACCAACCTGTCGCCGTCTCGCTGAGCCGCCCTGCGCGGATTCGCCTGGAGTTGAAAAACCTGCTCGCCCTGGCCCTGCCGATCATCATCGCGCAACTGGCGACCACGGCCATGGGCTTCGTCGATGCGGTGATGGCCGGGCGCGTCGGCCCCAAGGACCTGGCGGCAGTGGCGCTGGGCAACTCGATCTGGGTTCCGGTGTTTCTATTGATGACCGGCACCCTGCTGGCCACCACACCAAAAGTCGCCCAGCGTTTCGGCGCCGGCAAGCACAGCGAAATTGGCCCGATTGTGCGTCAGGCGTTGTGGCTGGCATTGGTAGTCGGATTGATCGCCACCTCGATGCTGATCGCTGCCGAGCCGGTGCTGCACCTGATGAAGGTCGATCCCGAGCTGATCGGCCCGTGCATGCAATATCTGCACGGCATCGCCAGCGGCTTGCCGGCGGTGGCCTTCTATCACGTGCTGCGCTGCACCAGCGATGGCATCGGCCGCACCCGCCCGGCCATGGTGCTGGGCCTCTGCGGTCTGGCGCTGAACATCCCGCTGAACTACATCTTCATCTACGGCCACTTCGGCGTGCCGGCCATGGGCGGCGTCGGCTGCGGCTGGGCCACGGCAATCGTGATGTGGGTAATGGCGCTAGGCCTGGCCGGGTACGAACGCTGGGCACCGGCCTATCGCTCAAGCGAATTGTTCAGCCGCTTCGACTGGCCGCAGTGGGCGGTGATCAAACGTCTGCTGTCGATTGGTTTGCCGATCGGCATCGCGGTGTTTGCCGAGTCGAGTATTTTTGCCGTAATCGCCCTGCTGATCGGCAGCCTCGGCGCGACGGTGGTGGCCGGGCATCAGATCGCGCTGAACGTCAGCTCGCTGGTATTCATGATTCCCTATTCGCTGGGCATGGCGGTCACCGTGCGTGTCGGTCAGGCGCTTGGGCGCGAAGAACCGCGTGAAGCGCGCTTTGCCGCCGGAGTCGGCATGGGCACGGCGCTGGCCTACGCCTGCCTGTCGGCGAGCCTGATGCTGGCGCTGCGCGAGCCGATTGCGGCGATCTATACCGCTGATACAACGGTGATTCATATTGCGGCGATGCTGATTGTTTATTCGGCGCTGTTCCAGTTTTCAGATGCAATCCAGGTGACTGCGGCCGGTGCACTGCGTGGCTATCAGGACACTCGGGTGACGATGATCCTGACTCTCTTCGCCTACTGGGGCATCGGTCTGCCGGTCGGTTATGCGCTGGGCCTGACCGATTGGCTCGGCGAGCCACGCGGTCCGAGCGGTTTGTGGCAGGGTTTGATCGTAGGCTTAAGCTGCGCAGCGTTGATGCTGTCGATTCGTCTGACACGCAGTGCGCGCAAGCGGATTCGAATCAGTCGTTCGGCGGGTTGATCACCCATAAAAAAAGACCTGCATTTGCAGGTCTTTTTTTGCCCTGAGTCAGGACTTCTTGCGAATCCAGTACAGATAGGTGCCGGCCTCTTCGTGCTGGCTGACCAGCTCATGGTCAAGAAACACGCAGAACTTGGGGATATCGCGCTTGGTCGAGGGATCGGTGGCGATCACCTTGAGCAGGCCGCCGGGTACCAGATCGCGAATGTGCTGGTGCAACATCATCACCGGCTCCGGGCAATTGAGGCCGGTGGCGTCGAGGGTGCCGTCGACCGGGGTATCGATCATTTCACTCATGGTTCACTCCAGAAACTGGCCGGCATTGTCGCGCATCGCCGGGATTATCGTCCAACCCATGTGGGAGCGAGCCTGCTCGCGAAGGCAATCCGTCAGTCAGCACATCGTTGGCTGCCCCACCGCTTTCGCGAGCAGGCTCGCTCCCACAGGTTCAGTGTTGTGTCAGCGCGATTTGGTTTTCCTGGTGTCGTGCCGGCGCAGATGGCAAGTCACTTCCTCGCGGTCGTGATATAGCTGCTTGCAGCCGATATCAACCTTGATCCCACGAGCCTTGAAACCATCGGCAATGCGCTCGAGCAGACGTTTCACTTCGGCATAACGCTGCTTCATCGGCAGCTTCAGGTTGACCACCGCCTCGCGGCAATGCCCCTCGCCGATCCACTCTTCGAGCATCGCCGCGTTGCGCGCCGGTTTCTCGACGATGTCGCAAACCATCCAGTCCACCGGCTGCTTCGGTTTGAAGGTAAAACCGTCCGCCATCAGATGCTGGACCAATCCGGTTTCCATCAGGCTTTCAGCCATCGGGCCGTTGTCGATAGCCGTCACCAGCATGCCACGGTTGACCAGTTGCCAGGTCCAGCCGCCCGGTGCGGCGCCGAGGTCAACGCCGGTCATGTCGCTGTGCAGGCGATCTTCCCACTGATCACGTGGAATGAAGTGGTGCCACGCCTCCTCCAGCTTTAAGGTCGAACGGCTGGGCGCCTCGCGAGGAAACTTCAGGCGTGGAATGCCCATCGGCCACATTGCCGAATTGCCGGCATCAGCCATGCCGAGGAACACTTCGCGTCCGCTTTTGAAGGTCAGCAACAATCGCGGCTTGCTGGCGTCTTCCACCAGTTTGCCAGCGGCGGTCAGCGCCTTGCGCAGCGGGCCTTCGAATTTTTTGCAGAAATTCGACAGTTCCTTGCCGTCATTGGTATCGACCACTTCCAGCCACAGACTGCCAAACACCGGGAAATCGGCCATGTGCGCGAGGATCACGCTGATGCGATCGTTTTCCGGCAGATCAATGAAAAAGCCCCGCGCCCACTGCCGAGGGAAAATCAATTCGGCGAAACGCTGACCGCGCATCAGGCGTTCGGCGCCGTCGGCTTCAGTGCAGACAAACTCGGCGCAGGCCGTGGCGGTTTTGGCTTTGGCGTAACCGGCGACATTGAGACGGGCGGCGAGATCGGAAATCTCCGAACAGACTTCGCCTTCGAAGCCGGGCCGGCAATGCATGAATAGGGTGTTCATTCTTACTCCTGGGCAACGGTCGATCATTCGACCGTTGCGCGATGCTCAAGCCTTGCGTTGCCGCAATGCCTGTCACGAAAACCGGCGCATGATAGCTGAAGTCGGAACCATGGTTGCGCCGATAGAGTCCAGTTATTAGCCAGCTACTCAAAACAGGGCTAGGTTTAATGCTCTGCCCGTCCCCTCAGTCCGTAGCCGTGCGGACTCAAAGGAGTGATCGTAATGCCGTCCCTCGATAGTCTGAAGTCACTGAAAACCCTACAAATCGATGCCACGACCTACCATTATTTCAGCCTGCCGGAAGCCGCCATAAGCCTGGGCGACCTCGACAAGCTGCCGATGTCGTTGAAGGTACTGCTGGAAAATCTGCTGCGCTGGGAGGACGAAAAAACTGTCACCGGCGCTGACCTCAAAGCCATCGCCGCCTGGCTCAAGGAGCGCCGCTCCGATCGCGAAATCCAGTACCGCCCTGCCCGTGTATTGATGCAGGATTTTACTGGTGTCCCCGCCGTCGTCGATCTCGCCGCAATGCGCGCGGCAATGGCCAAGGCTGGTGGCGATCCGCAGCGGATCAATCCGTTGTCGCCGGTGGACCTGGTGATCGACCACTCGGTGATGGTCGACAAGTTTGGTAGCGCCAGTGCGTTTGAACAGAACGTCGACATCGAAATGCAACGCAACGGCGAGCGCTATGCCTTTCTGCGCTGGGGCCAGAGTGCGTTCGATAACTTCAGCGTGGTCCCGCCGGGTACCGGCATCTGCCACCAGGTCAACCTCGAATATCTCGGCCGCACCGTTTGGACCAAAGACGAGGATGGCCGCACCTACGCGTTCCCCGACACGCTGGTCGGCACCGACTCCCACACCACCATGATCAACGGCCTCGGCGTACTCGGCTGGGGCGTGGGCGGGATCGAAGCGGAAGCGGCGATGCTTGGGCAACCGGTATCGATGCTGATTCCGGAAGTGATCGGCTTCAAACTCACCGGCAAACTCAAGGAAGGCATCACCGCCACCGATCTGGTGCTGACCGTAACGCAGATGCTGCGCAAGAAAGGCGTAGTCGGCAAATTCGTCGAGTTCTATGGCGATGGTCTCGCCGATCTGCCACTGGCCGACCGCGCAACCATCGCCAACATGGCCCCGGAATACGGTGCGACGTGCGGCTTCTTCCCGGTCGACGATGTCACGCTGGAATACCTGCGCCTGTCTGGCCGGCCGCCGGAAGTGGTGAAACTGGTCGAGGCCTACACCAAGGCTCAAGGCCTGTGGCGTCTGCCGGGTCAGGAGCCGGTGTTCACCGACAGCCTGGCTTTGGACATGGGCAGCGTCGAGGCCAGCCTGGCCGGACCGAAACGTCCGCAGGATCGCGTCTCGCTGCCGAACGTCGCGCAGGCCTTCAGTGATTTCATCGACCTGCAATTCAAACCCACCAGCAAGGAAGAAGGACGCCTGGAAAGCGAGGGCGGCGGCGGCGTAGCAGTGGGCAACGCCGATCTGGTGGGCGAAGCGGACTACGAATACGAGGGCAAGACCTATCGCCTGAAAAACGGTGCAGTGGTCATCGCCGCGATTACCTCCTGCACCAACACCTCCAACCCGAGCGTGATGATGGCTGCTGGACTGCTGGCGAAAAAAGCTGTCGAGAAAGGTCTGACGCGCAAGCCTTGGGTCAAAAGCTCACTGGCCCCCGGTTCGAAAGTCGTCACCGACTATTACAAGGCTGCCGGGCTGACTCAATACCTTGATCAGCTCGGGTTTTCGTTAGTTGGCTACGGTTGCACCACCTGCATTGGCAACTCCGGGCCACTGCCGGAGCCGATCGAGAAAGCCATTCAGAAAGCCGATCTGACCGTCGCGTCGGTCTTGTCCGGCAACCGCAACTTCGAAGGTCGCGTACACCCGCTGGTGAAAACCAACTGGCTGGCCTCGCCTCCGCTGGTCGTCGCCTACGCACTGGCTGGCAGCGTTCGCACCGACATCAGCAGCGAACCGCTGGGTGAGGATCAGCAGGGCAATCCGGTGTACCTGCGCGATATCTGGCCGAGCAGCCGGGAAATCGCCGAAGCGGTGAATCAGGTCAACACGGCGATGTTCCACAAGGAATACGCCGAAGTGTTTGCCGGTGATGAGCAATGGCAGGCCATCAAGGTGCCGCAAGCGGCGACTTACGTGTGGCAGGACGATTCGACCTACATTCAGCATCCACCTTTCTTCGACGACATTTCCGGCCCTCTGCCGGAAGTCAAAGACGTCAAAGGCGCGCGGGTCTTGGCCTTGCTCGGCGATTCAGTGACCACCGACCACATCTCCCCCGCCGGCAACATCAAGATCGACAGCCCGGCCGGGCGATACCTGCAGGAAAAAGGCGTGGAGCCGCGCGACTTCAACTCCTACGGTTCCCGTCGCGGCAATCATGAAGTGATGATGCGCGGTACTTTTGCCAACATCCGTATTCGCAACGAGATGCTGGGTGGCGAGGAAGGTGGCAACACCCTTTACATTCCCACCGGGGAAAAAATGGCGATCTATGACGCAGCGATGAAATATCAGGCTTCGGGTACGCCGTTGGTGGTGATTGCCGGTCAGGAGTACGGCACCGGGTCGAGCCGTGACTGGGCGGCGAAAGGCACCAATCTGCTGGGCGTCAAAGCGGTGATTGCGGAGAGCTTCGAACGTATTCACCGCTCTAATCTGGTCGGCATGGGTGTGCTGCCGTTGCAGTTCAAGCTTGATCAGAATCGCAAGAGTCTCAATCTGACCGGCAAAGAGACGTTCGAGATTCTGGGATTGACCGGCGTCGAGCTGAGGCCGCGGATGAACCTGCCGCTGGTTATCACTCGGGAGGATGGTCGTCAGGAGAGAATCGAAGTCTTGTGCCGCATTGATACGCTGAATGAGGTCGAGTACTTCAAATCCGGGGGGATCCTGCATTATGTGTTGCGGCAGTTGATTGCTTCGTGACGGGATGACATTCGCCCAGGCTGTGATCTTTTTGACTTGGCTTTTAAAAGCAGAATCAAAAGATCGCAGCCTTCGGCGGCTCCTACATTCAGGCGAAAAAAAACCCGCCGAAGCGGGTTTTTCCCAAGACCATTATCGACTCCCTGTCGGCAGCGATCCTTGCGATGGTCGATCGTCCATGATCCTGAAACACTCCCTGTGTCTCAGTTGATGTGTGTAGATTACCCAGTGGATCCAATCAGCAATAGTCGTAAAAGCTACCAATGCGTGTAAGACATTCGCCATACAAACACTTCCGAAAACCCCTAGGTCCGTCAGGCACCGCCGCTTTCACGAGCCCTGGCGCTTTCGGCGAGAAACTGTTCAAGCCTGCTCAACTGCTCCTCCCAGCCGCGACTGTCCATGTAATACGCTTCTTTCTGACGGATATCAGGGATGTGCGCGAAGCCGGACTCCGAGACCTTGAGTAGAGTGCCGTCCTCGAAGTCCTGCAATTCGAACTTGACCAGCGTGGTCGGCTCTTGCGAGTAGTCGATCTTCGGGTTGACCGCATACGGGTGCCAGCGGAAAGAAAACAACTGCTGCGGCTCGACCCGCTCGATCAGCACATTCCACAATACGTGTTCATAACCGGGGTACGTGACCTGGCCCTGCGTCCACTCACCGGCAATGAAGCGCCGGCCCTCAAGTGCCACGCCAAACCACTGGCCGAACGCCTCTGCATCGACCAATGCGCGCCAGACATGGGAACGCGACGCCTTGAGCGTGATCTTGCGTTCGAAACTGTTAGGTACTGGTTTCATACGTCACCTCCTGTTCTGAACACTAGGCTTGTATGACCACATGTCCAATGCGAAGTTGTATCCAGGCGCTGCAGGCATCGATTCGAGCAGACACATCCTGCGGTAGTTTGCGCTCTGTGATCGGCGCCGCTTGACCTGTTATCTTTCCAGCGAATCCGCAGAAACAAGGACGAATCATGCAGCCCTCTCTTGCCGATCGGTATCGCGGCGCCCTCCTCGGCCTGGCTTGCGGCGATGCGGTCGGCACAACAGTTGAGTTCCAGCCGCGAGGATCATTCCAGCCGCTGAGCGACATGGTCGGCGGTGGCCCGTTCCAGCTCAAGCCAGGGCAATGGACCGATGACACCTCAATGGCACTCTGCCTGGCCGAGAGCCTGCTGCGCAAAAACGGTTTCGACGCGGCTGATCAGATGGGCCGCTATCTCAATTGGTGGAAATGGGGATATCTGAGCTCCACCGGGGAATGTTTCGACATCGGCATGACCGTGAGCCAGGCGCTGGAACAGTTTCAGCGAACCGGGAAGCCTTTCGCGGGGTCGACTGATCCATTGACTGCTGGCAACGGGTCGCTGATGCGATTGGCTCCTGTCGTACTGTTTTATTTTCCCGACGCTAGACAGATCCAGATCCACGCTGCCGACAGTTCGCGCACAACCCATGCGGCGCCGGAGGCAATCGAGTGCTGCCAATTGCTGGCTGATCTGATCGCACGAGCGCTTGAGGGAGCCGACAAAACGCAACTGCGCCAATCGCTACTTGCAGAGTATTCGCAACCCAAGGTGGTTGCGATCGCGCGGGGTGAGTATCTCGGCAAAAAAGAAAACGAAATCAAGGGCAGCGGCTATAGCGTGCAATCATTGGAAGCCGCTTTGTGGTGCTTCCATCACACGCAAACGTACGCTGACGCGATACTGAAAGCAGCCAATCTCGGTGATGATGCGGATACCACAGCTGCTATCGTGGGTCAGTTGGCCGGTACTTACTACGGCGCTCGGGCGATTCCCGAGCACTGGCTGGAGCAGTTGCATGAAGGCGAGGAAATCACCGCCACTGCGGATCGCTTGCTTGAGGCCTCCCGGCTACGTACATAACACTCGATACACTCTTTCCACTCGATACAGCGAGAATCTTATGTCAGTGCGTCTGCTTCTGGCCTCTGCGCCCTTTTTGTTTGCCCCTTTCGCCCATGCCGCCGTTGATTGCGCCAACGCCAGCGATCAGTCGACGATGAATCAATGCGCGGGGCAAGCCTTCAAAGCGGCAGACAAGGAACTGAATACGCTCTATCAGCAGATCACCGGACGCCTGAAGGACAACCCGGACGGAAAGAAGCTGCTGGTCAACGCGCAGCGGGCGTGGGTCAGCTTTCGGGATGCCGAGTGCAAGTTTTCGGCTTCTGGGGTGGCAGGCGGGAGTGTGTATCCATTGGTTTACAGTAGTTGTCTTACAGACGTAACCAAGGCCAGAGTAGAAACCCTCAAGCAGTATTTGAAATGTGAGGAAGGTGATATGAGCTGCCCGGTACCCGGTGCGTAATCACAGGCTCCGCTTACGGAGCCTGTGCTGTGAACCGTTACGCCTCAGACGTGAGGATCGCCCGGCGCTTTGCTCGGCGCAGCGTATTGAGGTTTAAGGTGACCATCCTGATCGAGTAACCAGGCGTCCATGATCTGCCGCACTACTGGACCGGCAACACGACCACCCGCCTCGCCGTTCTCGATCATTACCGAGATGGCGATCTTCGGATGCTCGGCCGGTGCGAATCCTACAAACAGGGCGTTGTCACGGTGGCGCTCAAGGGTTTTCTCGCGGTTGTAACGCTCACCCTGCTTGATCGCCACCACCTGCGCCGTACCACTCTTGCCGGCGATGCGATATTGCGCCCCCGCAGCGGCCGCACGGGCAATGCCTCGAGCATCGTGCATGACCATCTGCATACCGTGGTTGACCTGCTCCCAATCCCGCGGATCTTTAAGCAGGATATTTGGCATTGGATGCTCATCAACCGGAGCTACACCGTCGACCGACTTGGCCAAATGCGGCCGATTCCATATCCCCTTATTGGCGATCAGGGCAGTGGCCTGGGCCAATTGCAGCGGTGTGACCTGCATGTATCCCTGGCCGATGCCGAGAATAACCGTCTCGCCGGGATACCAGGCCTGTCGCCGTGTAGCGCGTTTCCACGCTTGCGACGGCATCAGACCGGGGGACTCTTCAAACATGTCCAGCGAGACTTTTTCACCAAGGCCGAACATCGCCATGTAGTCGTGCAGACGATCGATGCCAAGCTTGTGCGCCAGATCATAGAAGTAGGTGTCGTTGGAACGCATGATCGCCGCGTCCATGTCCACCCAGCCATCACCGCTGTGGTTCCAGTTGCGATACTTGTGATCGAAGTCCGGTAATTGGTAATAGCCGGGATCGTATACGCGGGTCTGCGGGGTCACGACGCCGGCGTCCAGACCAGCGATAGCGACTTCCGGCTTGATCGTCGAGCCCGGGGCGTACAGACCACGCAACACGCGGTTGAACAATGGCCGATCAATGGAATCCCGCAGTGCTGAATATTCCTTCGAACTGATCCCGGTGACGAACAGATTCGGATCGAAACTCGGATTGCTGACCATCGCCAGCACTTCTCCGGTGGACGGGTCGAGAGCTACCACTGAACCACGACGGTCGCCCAAAGCGGCTTCGGCAGCTTCCTGCAGCTTTACATCGAGGCTCAGGACGATGTTTTTGCCTGGCACCGGATCGGTGTGCTTGAGTACCCGTAGCACGCGGCCTTGAGCATTGGTCTCGACTTCTTCGTAACCGACATGGCCGTGTAACTGCGCCTCATAGAAACGCTCGATACCGGTTTTACCAATGGACTGCGTACCTCGGTATTCCACGGAGTCGAGGGTTTTAGCTTCCTTTTCATTGATCCGACCGACATAACCGATCGAATGAGCGAAATGTGCGCCGAGAGGATAGTGCCGGACAAACTGCGGTTCGACATCAATCCCCGGCAAGCGAAATTCGTTCACCGCCAGGACGGCGATCTGCTCTTCCGTCAGCTCATAAAACAGTGTGACCGGTGTGAATGGATGCCGGGATTGCTTCATCGCCTTGTCGAATACCGTGCGGTCTTCAGCAGGCAAGTGCAGCAAGTTGATGACTTCGTCCAGCTCCTGATTGACGTCGGTTGCACGCTCCCGAGTGATGGTCAGGTTGTAGCTGGGACGGTTGTCGGCGAGCAATACACCGTTGCGGTCGTAGATCAATCCCCGCGTCGGCGGTATCGGCAGGACATGGACTCGGTTGTTTTCGGAGATGGTCGAGTGGTAATCGAATTCCACGACCTGGAGAATGTACAGGCGCACCACCAAAGCGCAGCTGATGGCGAACACGAACAGAGCACAGGCAATCAAGCGTTTGTTGACCAGCCTCGTCTCTTTTTCATGATCCTTGATCGGGATTGGTTCAGGCATTTCTACAGCAACTCTTAGACGTAAATGAGTGCCGATCCGTGGGCAGGACATCAGTCCGTTAAAAAACGAGCTGCACCATACCAAAACTCGCCATCCACTTCAGGATGAATTTCCCCGGTGGCAGGCTAAAAACTTTCTCGCAGGCAAAACAAAACCCCAACTGCTTTCGCAATTGGGGTTTCGGAATTTAATCTTGACGATGACCTACTCTCACATGGGGAAACCCCACACTACCATCGGCGATGCATCGTTTCACTGCTGAGTTCGGGATGGGATCAGGTGGTTCCAACGCTCTATGGTCGTCAAGAAATTCGGGTACTGACTCGGGACCAGATGGCCTCGCTTCAGCAAATTGGGTATGTGACAGCTAGGTGTTTGTGAGTTTCGAACTTTCGGTTCGTTTCGTCTTCACACACCGCAATCTGGTGCCTTTTCAGGTCAGCAAATTGCTTGGGTGTTATATGGTCAAGCCTCACGGGCAATTAGTATTGGTTAGCTCAACGCCTCACAGCGCTTACACACCCAACCTATCAACGTCGTAGTCTTCGACGGCCCTTCAGGGAACTCAAGGTTCCAGTGAGATCTCATCTTGAGGCAAGTTTCCCGCTTAGATGCTTTCAGCGGTTATCTTTCCCGAACATAGCTACCCGGCAATGCCACTGGCGTGACAACCGGAACACCAGAGGTTCGTCCACTCCGGTCCTCTCGTACTAGGAGCAGCCCCTCTCAAATCTCAAACGTCCACGGCAGATAGGGACCGAACTGTCTCACGACGTTCTAAACCCAGCTCGCGTACCACTTTAAATGGCGAACAGCCATACCCTTGGGACCGGCTTCAGCCCCAGGATGTGATGAGCCGACATCGAGGTGCCAAACACCGCCGTCGATATGAACTCTTGGGCGGTATCAGCCTGTTATCCCCGGAGTACCTTTTATCCGTTGAGCGATGGCCCTTCCATACAGAACCACCGGATCACTAAGACCTACTTTCGTACCTGCTCGACGTGTCTGTCTCGCAGTCAAGCGCGCTTTTGCCTTTATACTCTACGACCGATTTCCGACCGGTCTGAGCGCACCTTCGTACTCCTCCGTTACTCTTTAGGAGGAGACCGCCCCAGTCAAACTACCCACCATACACTGTCCTCGATCCGGATAACGGACCTGAGTTAGAACCTCAAAGTTGCCAGGGTGGTATTTCAAGGATGGCTCCACGCGAACTGGCGTCCACGCTTCAAAGCCTCCCACCTATCCTACACAAGCAAATTCAAAGTCCAGTGCAAAGCTATAGTAAAGGTTCACGGGGTCTTTCCGTCTAGCCGCGGATACACTGCATCTTCACAGCGATTTCAATTTCACTGAGTCTCGGGTGGAGACAGCGCCGCCATCGTTACGCCATTCGTGCAGGTCGGAACTTACCCGACAAGGAATTTCGCTACCTTAGGACCGTTATAGTTACGGCCGCCGTTTACCGGGGCTTCGATCAAGAGCTTCGCGTTAGCTAACCCCATCAATTAACCTTCCGGCACCGGGCAGGCGTCACACCCTATACGTCCACTTTCGTGTTTGCAGAGTGCTGTGTTTTTAATAAACAGTCGCAGCGGCCTGGTATCTTCGACCGGCATGAGCTTACGGAGCAAGTCCTTCACCCTCACCGGCGCACCTTCTCCCGAAGTTACGGTGCCATTTTGCCTAGTTCCTTCACCCGAGTTCTCTCAAGCGCCTTGGTATTCTCTACCCAACCACCTGTGTCGGTTTGGGGTACGGTTCCTGGTTACCTGAAGCTTAGAAGCTTTTCTTGGAAGCATGGCATCAACCACTTCGTGTTCTAAAAGAACACTCGTCATCAGCTCTCGGCCTTAAGATCCCGGATTTACCTAAGATCTCAGCCTACCACCTTAAACTTGGACAACCAACGCCAAGCTGGCCTAGCCTTCTCCGTCCCTCCATCGCAATAACCAGAAGTACAGGAATATTAACCTGTTTTCCATCGACTACGCTTTTCAGCCTCGCCTTAGGGACCGACTAACCCTGCGTCGATTAACGTTGCGCAGGAAACCTTGGTCTTTCGGCGTGGGTGTTTTTCACACCCATTGTCGTTACTCATGTCAGCATTCGCACTTCTGATACCTCCAGCAAGCTTCTCAACTCACCTTCACAGGCTTACAGAACGCTCCTCTACCGCATCACCCGAAGGTGATACCCGTAGCTTCGGTGTATGGTTTGAGCCCCGTTACATCTTCCGCGCAGGCCGACTCGACTAGTGAGCTATTACGCTTTCTTTAAAGGGTGGCTGCTTCTAAGCCAACCTCCTAGCTGTCTAAGCCTTCCCACATCGTTTCCCACTTAACCATAACTTTGGGACCTTAGCTGACGGTCTGGGTTGTTTCCCTTTTCACGACGGACGTTAGCACCCGCCGTGTGTCTCCCATGCTCGGCACTTGTAGGTATTCGGAGTTTGCATCGGTTTGGTAAGTCGGGATGACCCCCTAGCCGAAACAGTGCTCTACCCCCTACAGTGATACATGAGGCGCTACCTAAATAGCTTTCGAGGAGAACCAGCTATCTCCGAGCTTGATTAGCCTTTCACTCCGATCCACAGGTCATCCGCTAACTTTTCAACGGTAGTCGGTTCGGTCCTCCAGTCAGTGTTACCTAACCTTCAACCTGCCCATGGATAGATCGCCCGGTTTCGGGTCTATTCCCAGCGACTAGACGCCCTATTAAGACTCGCTTTCGCTACGCCTCCCCTATTCGGTTAAGCTCGCCACTGAAAATAAGTCGCTGACCCATTATACAAAAGGTACGCAGTCACAGAACAAAGTCTGCTCCCACTGCTTGTACGCATACGGTTTCAGGATCTATTTCACTCCCCTCTCCGGGGTTCTTTTCGCCTTTCCCTCACGGTACTAGTTCACTATCGGTCAGTCAGTAGTATTTAGCCTTGGAGGATGGTCCCCCCATATTCAGACAAAGTTTCTCGTGCTCCGTCCTACTCGATTTCATGACTAAGAGATTTTCGCGTACAGGGCTATCACCCACTATGGCCGCACTTTCCAGAGCGTTCCGCTAATCTCAAAGCCACTTAAGGGCTAGTCCCCGTTCGCTCGCCACTACTAAGGGAATCTCGGTTGATTTCTTTTCCTCAGGGTACTTAGATGTTTCAGTTCCCCTGGTTCGCCTCTTGCACCTATGTATTCAGTACAAGATAACCATCTTATGATGGCTGGGTTCCCCCATTCAGACATCTCCGGATCAAAGTCTGTTTGCCGACTCCCCGAAGCTTTTCGCAGGCTACCACGTCTTTCATCGCCTCTGACTGCCAAGGCATCCACCGTATGCGCTTCTTCACTTGACCATATAACCCCAAGCAATCTGGTTATACTGTGAAGACGACATTCGCCGAAAATTCGAATTTCTCAATTAAGAGAACTCACAAATTTTACCTTAGCCTGATCCGTTACCAGTGAAAGTAACGTTCAGTCTATCTTTCTATCACATACCCAAATTTTTAAAGAACGATCTAATCAAAAGACTAGAAATCAATATTCAGCTCGAATATTCATTTCTAAACTCTCAAACTTCGAAGCAGTTTATGGTGGAGCCAAGCGGGATCGAACCGCTGACCTCCTGCGTGCAAGGCAGGCGCTCTCCCAGCTGAGCTATGGCCCCATAACAAAATTGGTGGGTCTGGGCAGATTCGAACTGCCGACCTCACCCTTATCAGGGGTGCGCTCTAACCAACTGAGCTACAGACCCAATTTCGAGCTTGTAACTGTTAGCTCAGAGCTATCAGCTTGGAGCTTAAAGCTGCTTCTATCGTCTTCTTCAATGAATCAAGCAATTCGTGTGGGAGCTCATGCAGCAGCTGATGTCGTCGATTAAGGAGGTGATCCAGCCGCAGGTTCCCCTACGGCTACCTTGTTACGACTTCACCCCAGTCATGAATCACACCGTGGTAACCGTCCTCCCGAAGGTTAGACTAGCTACTTCTGGTGCAACCCACTCCCATGGTGTGACGGGCGGTGTGTACAAGGCCCGGGAACGTATTCACCGCGACATTCTGATTCGCGATTACTAGCGATTCCGACTTCACGCAGTCGAGTTGCAGACTGCGATCCGGACTACGATCGGTTTTATGGGATTAGCTCCACCTCGCGGCTTGGCAACCCTTTGTACCGACCATTGTAGCACGTGTGTAGCCCAGGCCGTAAGGGCCATGATGACTTGACGTCATCCCCACCTTCCTCCGGTTTGTCACCGGCAGTCTCCTTAGAGTGCCCACCATTACGTGCTGGTAACTAAGGACAAGGGTTGCGCTCGTTACGGGACTTAACCCAACATCTCACGACACGAGCTGA
This sequence comes from Pseudomonas sp. LW8, assembly GCF_041956865.1. NCBI lineage: Bacteria > Pseudomonadati > Pseudomonadota > Gammaproteobacteria > Pseudomonadales > Pseudomonadaceae > Pseudomonas > Pseudomonas sp. LW8. The sequence goes on from NZ_CP168138.1 coordinate 3,848,856, forward strand.
CGACAGCCATGCAGCACCTGTCTCAATGTTCCCGAAGGCACCAATCCATCTCTGGAAAGTTCATTGGATGTCAAGGCCTGGTAAGGTTCTTCGCGTTGCTTCGAATTAAACCACATGCTCCACCGCTTGTGCGGGCCCCCGTCAATTCATTTGAGTTTTAACCTTGCGGCCGTACTCCCCAGGCGGTCAACTTAATGCGTTAGCTGCGCCACTAAGAGCTCAAGGCTCCCAACGGCTAGTTGACATCGTTTACGGCGTGGACTACCAGGGTATCTAATCCTGTTTGCTCCCCACGCTTTCGCACCTCAGTGTCAGTATCAGTCCAGGTGGTCGCCTTCGCCACTGGTGTTCCTTCCTATATCTACGCATTTCACCGCTACACAGGAAATTCCACCACCCTCTACCATACTCTAGCTTGCCAGTTTTGGATGCAGTTCCCAGGTTGAGCCCGGGGATTTCACATCCAACTTAACAAACCACCTACGCGCGCTTTACGCCCAGTAATTCCGATTAACGCTTGCACCCTCTGTATTACCGCGGCTGCTGGCACAGAGTTAGCCGGTGCTTATTCTGTCGGTAACGTCAAAATTGCAGAGTATTAATCTACAACCCTTCCTCCCAACTTAAAGTGCTTTACAATCCGAAGACCTTCTTCACACACGCGGCATGGCTGGATCAGGCTTTCGCCCATTGTCCAATATTCCCCACTGCTGCCTCCCGTAGGAGTCTGGACCGTGTCTCAGTTCCAGTGTGACTGATCATCCTCTCAGACCAGTTACGGATCGTCGCCTTGGTGAGCCATTACCTCACCAACTAGCTAATCCGACCTAGGCTCATCTGATAGCGCAAGGCCCGAAGGTCCCCTGCTTTCTCCCGTAGGACGTATGCGGTATTAGCGTTCCTTTCGAAACGTTGTCCCCCACTACCAGGCAGATTCCTAGGCATTACTCACCCGTCCGCCGCTGAATCCAGGAGCAAGCTCCTTTCATCCGCTCGACTTGCATGTGTTAGGCCTGCCGCCAGCGTTCAATCTGAGCCATGATCAAACTCTTCAGTTCAAACATCTTTGGGTTTTTAAGAAACCCTAAACTTGGCTCAGCAATCGTTGGTTACATCTTTGATTTCTCGCGGAGTAACTTGTGATGCTGATAATCTTGTTGACTATCAGTCTGACTGCACAAGCACCCACACGAATTGCTTGATTCAGTTGTTAAAGAGCGGTTGGTTAAGATCTTTCGTCTCAACCGAGGCGCGCATTCTACAGCAGCCTCATTTGCTGTCAAGTGATTATTTTCAGAAGTTTTCGAAGAATTCTTCAACAACTTCAACCACTTGCGCTTCCGATCTCTCGTTAGCGGGAGGCGAATTCTACAGCGTTAATCGCTGCTGTCAACACCTCTTTTTCTCCGCTTTCGACCGAGAAGATCGAACCGTTAAAAGAGCTACACATCACTGCTCTTTCAACTCCTTCCAGGCTTCGATGATCTGAAGCAACCCGCTGTCGAAACCGCATAACTCTTTGAATCTCAAGGAGTTTTCCGTTTCGACTGCGCCGGAAGTGGGGCGAATTATAGACCTCTGGAATCTGCCGTCAACCGTTAATTTCGCTTTTCTTTCAAATCAGCAAAAACGCTTTCTATATATAGACGCGCCCCCATCCAATGCGCAGTATATTGCCCACTACCACAACAATACTGTGTTTTTGCCTTGGATGCTGCCGCGCAATGAATGATCAACCTCGCTCCCTTGCTTCCACATTGTTTCCGGTTTGCCTGCTCATGATAGCCATGGCGTCCATCCAGTCGGGCGCTTCTCTGGCCAAAAGCATGTTCCCCATTATCGGCGCACAAGGAACAACCACTCTTCGCCTGATCTTTGCCAGCGTGATCATGCTGCTGATACTGCGCCCATGGCGTGCAAAGCTGACCGCCAAGTCTCTTCGTACCGTGATCGTCTACGGAATGGCATTGGGTGGAATGAACTTCCTCTTCTATATGTCGCTGCGCACAGTGCCGCTGGGCATCGCCGTTGCGTTGGAATTCACCGGCCCATTGGCTGTAGCTATATATGCCTCCCGCCGCGCCATCGATTTTGTCTGGATCGCGCTCGCTGCAGCCGGTTTGCTTCTATTGATACCCACCGGCGCTACCACTGCCGGCATTGATCTGGTCGGAGCGGGCTATGCGCTCGGCGCCGGGGTTTGCTGGGCGCTGTACATTTTGTTCGGGCAAAAGGCCGGCGCCGGCAACGGGGTGACGACGGCAGCCCTCGGCGTAATGATCGCCGCGCTGTTCGTGGCGCCGATCGGAATCGTTCATGCCGGTGCTGCGCTGCTTACACCATCGTTGATTCCAGTCGCTATCGGCGTTGCCATTCTGTCGACCGCCCTGCCCTATACCCTGGAGATGGTCGCGCTGACGCGTATGCCCGCGCGCACCTTCGGCACGCTCATGAGTATCGAGCCGGCCTTCGGCGCGCTGTCAGGCCTGCTTTTTCTCCAGGAATACCTTTCATTGTCACAATGGCTGGCCATCCTGTGCATTATTCTGGCTTCAGTGGGCGCAACCATGACCATGGGTAGCGGAGCAAAGCCTGCTGTCGCGGCTGACTGAAGCGTAGCGAAAGTGGCTCTGGTAATTGGCGCTCATTTAGGCCATGTTTAGCTGCGTAACCCATCGCCAGGCATGGATTTTTTCGCAAAGGACGGCACCACGCTGCAAACGCGAGCGAATACAGGCAGACCCGAGCACCAGACTCGCGGCCGCTATTAAGGATGGTAATGAAACGAATTTTGCTAATGATCGCCCTGCTGGCGATCGCGAGTTGCGCGGCGACTTCGGAAACCCAGGTCAAACGCGGCAAGAAGGGACTGCACATCAACTGTTCCGGTCTTTCATCCTCATGGGACAAGTGCTACACCAGCGCAGCCAACTCCTGCGCCCCCAAGGGTTACAAGGTGATCGCCAAATCCGGGGATGTCGTCGAGGAACCTGGCGATTATCCGTTCGGCCTGAACCCCGCCGGTTATACCAGCCGCAGCATGATCGTCATCTGCAAATAACTACTCGGCTCGCGGCAAAGCGAGCTGACGTGTAATTTCCTCGTGACTCGAGCGCAACACCGTACGCTGCACGTCCGGTGCTGCCAGCATCCGCGCAACCACCAATGCGCCCACGCATTGCGACAGCACCGACCAGGCCAGACTCTCGCTTTCCAGTATCTCGGCCCAGCCCTGCTGAAGGCGGCAGATCCATTCTTCAGCCTGCTCACGCACCTGTAAATCGGCACGGGCAATCTCCGCGCCCAATGTCGGCAGCGCGCAACCGGACTCTGGTTGCTCGACGTGGGCCATGCTCAGGTACTGCTTCAGACAACGCTCCAGCCGCTGCCGATCTGCACCGCCCTGGCCACCAAGGCGCTCAAGACTTTCACTCAACTCTCGCTCGACGATGGCAGCGAACAACGCATCCTTGGATGCAAAGTGGCTGTAGAACGCGGCGCCACTCAAACCGATGGCTTTCATCAGGCCATCCACGCCCACCGTGGAAAACCCCGATTTCTTTGCCGACAGCGCGCTGCTTTGCAGCAATCGTTCGCGGGTTTCCGATTTGTGTCCGGCCGAATAACGCATGTCATCTCCTGAAGTAGATCGCCTTGACGCTGCCCAAATCCTAGCATAACGTTCGTTAACTAAACGATCGTTAACCCAAAGGGATTCACCCATGAATAACAAGAAGGTCGTGTTGGTTGTCGGTGCCGGTGATGCCACCGGCGGGTCGATTGCCAAGCGCTTTGCCAGTGAGGGGTTTATAGCCTGCGTGACCCGGCGCAGCGCCGACAAATTGCAGCCTCTGGTTGACGCAATCATCGCTGAGGGCGGTGAGGCCCATGGTTTTGCCTGCGATGCGCGCAAGGAAGAAGACGTCATCGCCTTGATCGAAGACATCGAAACCCGCGTCGGCCCGATCGAAGCCTTTGTTTTCAACATCGGCGCCAACGTGCCCTGCAGCATTCTCGAAGAAACCGCGCGCAAATATTTCAAGATCTGGGAGATGGCCTGCTTCTCCGGTTTTCTCAATGCCCGTGAAGTGGCCAAGCGCATGGTCACTCGGCAGCGCGGTACGATTCTGTTCACTGGTGCCACGGCCGGGTTGCGCGGCGCCTCTGGATTTGCCGCTTTCGCTGGAGCCAAACATGGCATCCGCGCACTGGCGCAAAGCATGGCGAGAGAGTTGGGGCCGATGAACATTCATGTCGCCCACGTCGTAGTTGATGGTGCGATCGATACCGACTTCATCCGCAACAGCTTTCCCGAGAAATACGCGACCAAGGATCAGGACGGCATTCTCAATCCCGAGCACATCGCTGAAAACTATTGGTATCTGCACAGTCAGCCACGGGATGCCTGGACTTTTGAGCTGGACCTTCGGCCTTGGAACGAACGCTGGTAAGCCCTCCTCCCTCATTACAACAATAAGAGCGCAATTTGATCATGACGAAATCCGTGGAATTCTATTTCGACCTCGGCAGCCCCACCACCTATCTGGCGCACACCCAGCTAGCGAAAATCTGCGCCGATACCCATAGCGAACTGATCTACATCCCGATGCTGTTGGGTGGCGTGTTCAAAGCCACCGGCAACGCTTCGCCGGCAATGATTCCGGCCAAGGGCCGCTACATGTTTCAGGACCTCGATCGCTTCGCCAAACGCTACGGCGTACAGCTCAGATTCAATCCGCACTTTCCAATCAACACACTGATATTGATGCGTGCCGTCACTGGCATGCAGATGCGCCAGCCGCAGCGTTTCGCCGAATTCGTCGATTGCCTGTTCAGGGCGCTTTGGGTAGAAGGTCGTAACCTCAACGATCCGCAAACCATTGCTGCCGTGCTGACTGAAAACGGCTTCGACCCCCAAGAGATAATCGCGCTGACCAACGACGAATCAGTAAAAGCCGCACTCAAGGAAAACACCGAAGCCGCCATCAAGCGCGGCGTTTTCGGTGCCCCCAGCATGTTTATCGGCGATCAGTTGTTCTTCGGTCAGGATCGACTCGACTTCGTGGAAGAGGCATTGCGCCAGGATTGAAGCCGAGCCCCAAGGCACCGCGAGCGGCGCCTTGGGTAAATCGATCAAATGGCCACAGTGCGCTCGTTCAACCAGCTCAACGCCGCGCCATCCAGCAATGGACTCAGTCGCTCACGCACTTCGCGGTGGTAGTCGTTCAGCCACTGCTTTTCTTCGTGGGTCAGCAGGTCAGCAATCAGGCAGCGGGTATCGATCGGGCACAGCGTCAGGGTTTCGAACTTGAGGAAGTCGCCGAATTCGCTGCTGCCGGCCTCACGGTTCATCGCCAGGTTTTCGATGCGCACACCCCAGCGGCCCGGGCGATAAGTGCCGGGTTCGATCGAGGTGATCATCCCCGGCTGCATTGCCGTTTGTGGCGCCGGTGCCGCCTGATAAGCGATCACTTGCGGACCTTCGTGAACGTTGAGGAAATAGCCCACGCCATGACCGGTGCCGTGACCGTAGTCGACGTTGTCAGCCCAGATCGGCGCACGAGCGATGGCGTCGAGCAGCGGCGACAGAATGCCTTTCGGGAAACGTGCCCGCGACAAAGCAATCACGCCTTTCAGCACGCGCGTGCAATCCTGTTTCTGCTCTTGCGTCGGCGTGCCCACCGGGACCATCCGCGTGATGTCAGTGGTACCGCCGAGGTATTGGCCACCGGAATCGATGAGCAACAGACCGTCACCCTCGATCAGCGCATGCTCCTCTTCGGTAGCGTGATAGTGCGGCATCGCGCCATTGGCGTTGAACGCGGCAATCGTGTTGAAGCTCAGCGAAACGTAATCGGGACGACGTTCACGGGCAGCGGTAAGTTTCTCGTCGATGGTCAGTTCGGTGATGCGCTCGCGTCCCCACGCCGATTCCAGCCAGGCAAAGAATTCGCACAACGCCGCGCCATCCTGCTCCATCGCTTTGCGGATGTGCTGAGCGTCGGCTTCGCTTTTCTGCGATTTGGCCAACGTAGTCGGGTTGAGGCCCTCGACCAGTTTCACGCCACTTTCGAGGTTATCCAGCAACCCCGTGGTCACTCGCGCCGGATCGACCAGCAGGCTCGCGCCACTCGGCACAGACCGCAATGCATCGGCCACTTCGCTGTAATCACGTAGCGTTACGCCATCCTGTTCGAGCACGGCACGCAGATCGGCATCGACCTTGCTCAGCGCCACAAACAGCGTGGCCTGTTGCTGATTGATCAAGGCGAACGAAACAAACACCGGATTGAACGAAACATCACCGCCACGCAGGTTGAACAGCCAGGCGATGTCATCCAGGGTGGCGATGAAGTGCCAGTCGGCACCACGTTCTTGCAAGGTTTCGCGCAATTTCGCCAGTTTCTCGCCACGACTGATAGTCGCTTGCGGCGGCAGATGCTGATAGATCGGCGCGTTCGGCAGGCTCGGGCGATCACGCCAGACTTCCTGCAACAGGTCGATATCGGTGCGCAGGCGAGCGCCGCGTGCCTCGAGCTTGCTGCTCAGTGTGCGCGCCGAAGCCACTGCCATTACCGCGCCGTCGACCGCAACCACGCCGCCCTCGGGTGTCTGCTCCGCCAGCCAGTCCAGCGGGCTCGGTTGCCCCGGTTGCAGCTTGACCAGTTCGATGCCGCTGCCGTTGAGCTCTTTCGTCGCCTGTTCCCAGTAACGACTGTCGGCCCACACACCGGCGAAATCCGCAGTGACGATCAGCGTACCGACCGAACCGTGGAAACCCGACAGCCATTGCCGGCCTTGCCAGTAACCCGGCAGGTATTCCGAAAGATGCGGGTCGGCGGACGGCACCAGCAGCGCATGGATGCCTTCGCGGCGCATAAGTTCACGGGTATGCGCCAGGCGCTGAGGCACCGATCCTTCGGTCAAGGTGTGGGAACTCATCATGTCTCCTGCTAATCGCGTCATCGTTATTGTTCGTAGCCTTCTCGGCCATGGAAAGCGTCGGCTGTTTAAAGCCCTGTCGCCCAGAATGCCGGGGCACTGGCGCAGGCGGTAGTGATCAGTTCGACGGCCTTGTCGACATCCTCGACGGTGGTAAACCGCCCGAGGCTCAAGCGAATGGTGCGCCCCGCCAGCCGCGCATCATGCCCGAGCGCGAGCAGCACGTGGGACGGCGCATTACTTGCGGAATTACACGCCGACGTCGCGGAAAACGCGATCGAATGGCTCAAGGCGGCGCTGTTGAACTCGCCCTCGCTGAAGGTCAGGCTCAGGGTGTGCGGAATACGTTGCGAGGCACTGCCATTGAGGCGCACGCCAGGTAGAGTCATCAAACGTTCGAGCAAGCGTTCGCGCAAAGCGATGATGGACTTTTTCTCTTCATCGAATGCGTCGGCGGCCAAAGCGAATGCAGCGCCCATCCCGGCAATCTGATGAGTCGCCAGGGTTCCGGAGCGTAGGCCACCCTCATGACCACCACCGTGAATCTGCGCCTGCAAACGTTGCTGCGCCTGCGGGCCGACATATAAGGCGCCGATGCCCTTGGGGCCGTAGAGTTTATGTGCGGAAAACGACATCAGATCCACCGGCCAGCGGCTCAGATCGATCGCGACTTTGCCGGCGCCTTGCGCAGCATCGACATGAAACAGGGCCTGCCGACTGCGCACCACCTCGCCAATCGCCTCGACATCGTTGACCGTGCCCAATTCGTTGTTGACCAGCATCAGCGAGACCAGAAAGGTGTCATCACGCATCGCTTCGCTGACCGCTTGCGGCGTGATCAAGCCTTGGTCGTCCGGTACCAGATAGGTCACGGCAATGCCTGAGTCCTGCAATTGCCGCGCGGTGTCGAGAATGGCCTTGTGTTCGATCTGACTGGTAATGATGTGCCCGCCGGAAATGCCACGGGCCTGGGAGACGCCTTTGAGGGCGAGGTTGTTGGACTCGGTGGCACCGGAGGTCCAGACAATCTGCTCAGGCTGCGCGCCGACCAGATCGGCGACTTGCCGACGTGCCTGCTCGACCGTCTGCCGGGCCTGCTGGCCGAAAGCGTGGGAGCTGGACGCCGGGTTACCGAAGTTACCGTAAAAACCCAGACATTCGATCATCACCTGGATGACCCGCTCGTCCACCGGGGTGGTGGCGGCGTAATCGAAATACAACGGACGTGTGTTCATAAAGGACTCGCAGAGCGTGTTCCGGGATCAGGAGGCTCGTATCTGCAAACGACAATGCACAGCCTTGTGAGCTGTGCATGGGTTCGAGAGCGTCATCAATACCTGATCGGATGCCGTTAAAGAAGTAGGCTTCATTTAAAAGTGCGTAGGAACGCTCCTGAAACCGAGCTTAACAGGCATCGGGCCGGCGATTGAAGCAATGCGTCAGTGAAAGCTTTCCAGAAGTAACGGATACAACGAGATCACCAACAGCGCTGCCATGCCCCAATTGAACACGCGCAACCAGCGCGGATCTTTCAGCACATTGCGCAACAGCGTGCCGCACGCCGCCCACAGGCCGACACTGGGCAGATTGATGATGGCGAACACCGCCGCGATGATCACGACGTTATAGAAATAACCCTGCATCGGCGTGTACGTGCTGATGGCACCGATTGCCATGATCCACGCTTTGGGATTGACCCACTGGAACGCTGCGGCGCCCAGATAGCTGATCGGTTTCGCCTCGCCGTGGGCACTGTCGCCGACCGGGCCGGAGTGGGCGATCTTCCACGCCAGATACAACAAATACGCCGCGCCGGCATAACGCAGCACCGTATACAGAATCGGGTAGGCCTGAAACACCGCACCAAGGCCGAAGCCCACCGCTACCACCAACAGGAAGAAGCCGCAGCTGATGCCGAGCATGTGCGGAATGGTGCGGTTGAAACCGAAATTCACTCCGGACGCCAGCAACATGGTGTTGTTCGGCCCCGGTGTGATCGAGGTGACAAGGGCAAACAGGGCAAAGGCCAACAGCAGATCAAGCGAGAGGTTCATCGAGGCAGTCCATCCAGGGTCATTCAGCTGTTGACCCTATCCCACACGGCCCGGCAAACCCACGGACAGTTAGGGAAAACTTCAAGCAGTACAGTTTGCTTTCAGCTTGGACGACCGTGCAGCTGTATGGCACGTTCGGCGCTCATCTCACCCTGTTGATCGAAGCCGAAAGTTTTCTGCGGCTGGCCGAGCAATTGGGCTTTTTTGGCGTGGTATTCGTCGAACGACAAACCGCTGCGGTTCAGCGCTTCCAGCGCCAGCTCGCGGGATTCTTCAGCGGTATAGGGACGCAGCTCTGGCGAAACATGGCCAGCACAGCCGGCGAGTACGGAAACAGCGAGCATCAGCGAAGCAGTCAGTAAACGGTTCATGGGAGCGTCCTGGCGAGCAATGTGGGGTCGATGGAGAAAGGCTACGCCCGGGCACGCTCGCGCAGAAATCAACGCTCTCAATAGTGGCTATCAGGTTGGCACTAATACTGGCTGACCGGCAGACGGCAGTGCAGCGCATCGTCGTGACTGCGGGCAATGCTGCTGTGCACCTGGAACGAGTTGAAGGTCACGGTTTTCGCCCGATGAGTGCGGATCAATTGCCAGAAATCCTGCTCGCCGCTTTCGAAACTGCGAAATGCCGCCTCCCCCGCTTCGCGACTTTGCCACTGCAAAAAACTCAGCACGCGGCGGCCGTCGTCGCTGGCTTGCACGCTGGCGCTGAGAAACCCGTCGTAACGCTGGGCCAGCCCCTCGGTCTGCGTCGCCAGTGCCGAGACCAGCGCCGCTTGCTGGCGGGGTTCGATTTCGAATTCGATCAATTGGGTAAAGCTGCGATTGCTCATGGAAAGCCCCCACTCATCTTGAAGCGAGCCTTGCGACCCGAAGAGCTGCAGGGTAAAACCTCTAGTTAAGTCAAGGTCAAGGGTATTTTCAGCATGATCAGCAAAGACCAGGTGCACAAGCCTCTCACCGTTGGGGAGGTCTCGGCGCGCAGTGGCGTCGCGGTCACGGCGCTGCACTTTTATGAAGCCAAAGGTTTGATCAAGAGTGAGCGCAATGCCGGCAATCAGCGCCGCTATCCGCGCGCCGTCCTGCGCCGGGTGGCGTTGATCAAAGTCGCGCAACGGCTGGGAATACCGCTGGCGGAAATCGGCGAAGCGCTGAAGATCCTGCCGCAGGATCGCGCGCCATCGGCGGCGGACTGGAAAATGCTGTCTGAACAATGGCAGCGCGAGCTCGACGAACGAATCAGGCAATTGACGCTGATGCGCGATCAGCTCACCGGGTGCATCGGCTGCGGCTGTCTATCCATGGAAGCGTGTCCGTTACGCAATAAAGGCGACATGCTCGGTGACCGAGGCCCAGGCCCGCACTTTCGCGATGAATGATGATTGCTGCTCGTCGGCGGAAAATCTGTGCAGTAAGGACGGTTCTATAGTGATTGCTCCGGGTAAGTCCGGTGTAACCACATCTGTTGAAAACAGAAACAGGGAGAACGTCATGAGCGTCAAACCCATTCCCGAGGGGTATCACAGCATTACCCCGTATCTCGGCATCCAACAGGCTGCCCAGGCCATCGAGTTCTACAAAAAAGCCTTCAACGCCACCGAAGTCATGCGCCTGACCATGCCCGACGGCACCATCGGCCATGCCGAGCTGCGCATCGGCGACAGCGCGATCATGCTTGGCACGCCTTGCGACCAAGGGCCGTTGAGCAATCCGCAGCAGGCGGTGTCGATCGGCTTGCACCTGTATGTCACCGATGTTGACCAATCCTTTCAACAAGCGCTGGATGCCGGGGCGCAAAGCGTCTCCGAGGTCAAAGACCAGTTTTATGGTGATCGCAGCGGCACGCTGAGAGATCCGTTCGGCCATCTGTGGTTTCTCGCCACGCACAAAGAGGATCTGAGCGAAGAGCAGATTCGCCAGCGGGCGATGGAGATGTTTAACCAAGGTTGAGGGTTTTTTACCTCGGATCAACCGGCAAAAATACACTGCCGATGTAATTGCGAAACATTTACTTTCATATCCGCTTTCGGGATTTTCTTCGCTCATCCGTCTTATAGGAATGCAGGCCGTTCGCGTAGGCAAAAGCCACGAACGGTCTCCCGGGGGAGTTCCGTGCTGCGAAGCCCGTAGCCCGGCCCCTTCCACCGCAATCAAGACGCGCAATCATGTCGAAGAAATCCCGTTCCAAACTGTGGTTCCTGGTGCATAGCTGGCTGGCGTTGCCGATCTGGTTCTTTGTGCTGATCGTCTGTGTCACCGGCACGCTGGCGGTGGTCAGCCAGGAGATTGTCTGGCTGGCCAACCCGCAAATGCGCGCCAGTCAGCCGTCGGACGACGCGCCGCGACTGAGCTACGACCAGATCCTCGCCGCGATCAAACAGGCCGAGCCGCAAACCCTGGTGCAGAGCATCAATCGTCCGGACGAGTCGCACTTTGCCCTCGACGTCGAAGTCAGCTACCCCGACGGGCGCTCGTTGACGGTCTATGTCAATCCGTACACGGGGGTCATTCAGGGCACCGCGCCGGCCTTCGATTTCAAGGCGTTCACCCGCGCCCTGCACGGCTGGTGGCTGGTGCCGTTCACCAACGGCTACAGCTGGGGCTGGTATCTGGTGTCATTGCTCGGCGTGCCGATGCTGGTGTCGCTGATTACCGGGCTGGTGGTCTACAAGCGCTTCTGGAAAGGTTTTTTGCGCCCGACCCTGCGTGTACGCCATGGTGCGCGGATCTTCTGGGGCGACTTCCATCGCCTGTGCGGCATCTGGTCGATCTGGTTCATCGCGGTGATTTCCATCACCGGCATCTGGTTCCTGATCAAAGCGATCCTGTTCGATAACCAGATTTCCATTTCCAGCGAGCCGATCATTCCGGCGATGTCCCGCGAAAGTGTGCCGATCTCGGCAGCCGGCACCCCGCCGCCGCGCATCAGCCTGGATCGCGCAATAGAAATCGCCCAGCAGAAGATTCCGGGGCTGGAGGCCAGTTACGTCAACCTGCCGGGCAATGCCTACTCGCACATGAGCGTCAGCGGCCGTGGCTGGTATCCGCTGATGTATCAGACCGCGACTCTCAACCCGTACAACGGCGAAATGGCTTCCTCACGGTTGCTGTCCGATCGGTCCTCGCTGGAATTCGTCACCGAATCCATGCGCCCGCTGCACACCGGTGACTTCGGTGGAATCTGGATCAAGTTGATCTGGTTCTTCTTCGGTCTGTTGCTGAGCATGATGATCCTCAGCGGTCTGCTGATCTGGACCAAGCGCACCGCGTTGGCCACCGCCAATGCGCTGAAACGCGAGGACAAGAAAAACCGCGTCACCGCCCAACCGGCGCTGCGCCGTGAAACTTCGGAGGCGAGCCTGTGAACAAAGCCATCTCGGTCACACCGCCGTCGCGCCTGTCGCGTTTCTGGCACAAGTGGCGCTTCCATATCAATGTTCTGCTGTTGCTGATCCCGCTGGGCTTCATGCCGAAATACTTTGCCGATGCTTCGCTGTTTCGCGGCGACAGCGGCCTGGGCCAGCGTGAAATAGGCACGGTTCAGGTCGGCCCGTGGAGCCTGCGTCTGGCCGAGTTACGCGAAGAGGCGCCGCACCTGAGCGGCCCGGCCGGCTATATGAAGGATTTCACTGCCGCCGTTTGTGATACCTGCGTCGAACAGGTCAAGGCCACTTACCTGCGCATCGGCAAGCCGCGCAGCCTGCGTGCCGCCGGCACGATCTTCTTCGGCACCCCTTACCGCATGGGCACGCAGATGCCGATCCCGGCAAAGACCAAACCTGACGCCGAGCTGTGGATCACCATGGAAGGCTGGGACGGCAGCATGCACCAAGCCGCGATTCCCCTGAGCCAAGCCTCCCCCGCCACGGTTGCGTGGCTGAACAAACAAGGAGCCAAACCATGACTCGCTCACCCCTTCATACCCGTTTGCTCGCCAGCGCCGCGCTGCTGCTGAGCGCCGGTTTCAGCGCCAGCGCCCTGGCGCACAACCCGATGTGCGAATGCAAAGCCATCGATGCCGAACAGATCAAATGCACCGGCGGTTTCTCCGACGGCAGCGGCGCGCCGGGGGTGACCCTTGATGTGATCGGCTACGACGAAACCATTCTGGTGCCGGGCAAACTGGGAGAAGACTCGACCCTGACGTTCAAGAAGCCCGGCAGCGAGTTCTATGTGCTGTTCGACGCTGGCCCCGGCCACGTTGTGGAAATCGACCAGGCGGATATCGAAGCCCCATGAGCACCCCGACGACGCAAGTGGTACGTCCGGCCGGTGCCGGTCATGAAACCCTCAATGTGCTGCTGTTGTGCCTGCTGATCCTCGCGGTCGCCGGCTCGGTGGTGGCGTGGCGCGGGGTTTCCCATGAACCGGAGCCGGTCGCCAGCAACCAGTACGACGCCCGCCGCGATCTCAGCGCCGCTGAGCAAGGCATCTATGCCGACCTGCGCGTGACCCTCGACGAAATCCGTCTACTGCGCGAAGAGCAACAAGCCCTGCCGACGCCACAGGTGCTGGCCGAAGAAGGTTTCGCGCCGTTCGCGCAGGATGCCAGTTCGGTCAGCCGTGGCGGTCACGCATGGCAGATATTCGCCGATCGTGCCTATTTCGGTCGGAGTGCGACGCCTGATGTCGCCGGTTCGTTTCTGATGCGTGTCGGCACTGACGCCAACGCGGCGCCGGACATCTGGCTGAACCGCAGCGCCGACCTCGCGCCTGCGGAGGATCTGTCCGACGCGGCGCTGTCCGCCGCTGGCTGGAAACAGATCGTCGCGCAATTCGATGCCGGGGTTACCCGCGAACATCGCCATTGATTCCTCGCCTTTATCCGAGAGAAGACTGCTTGCCCATGTCCATTTCATCTCCTCGCCGTCCATTGTTACGCCTGTTTCTGCTTGGCCTGTGCGCATGCCTGTTGAGCCCACTGGCCAGCGCCGAGCAAGGCAAACGCCTGCGCATAGGCATCACTCTGCATCCGTATTACAGCTACGTCGCCAACATCGTCGGCGACAAGGCCGAAGTGGTGCCGCTGATTCCTGCGGGCTTCAATCCGCACGCCTACGAGCCTCGAGCTGAAGACATCAAGCGCATCAGCGGGCTGGACGTGATCGTGCTCAATGGCGTCGGCCATGACGACTTCGCCGACCGGATGATCGCCGCCAGCGAAACGCCCAATGTCAAAACCATCGAAGCCAACGAGAATGTGCCGTTGCTGGCGGCCACCGGTGTCGCTGCGCGCGGCGCTGGCAAAGTGGTCAATCCGCACACGTTCCTGTCGATAAGCGCCTCCATCGCCCAGGTCAACAACATCGCCCGCGAGCTGGGCAAGATCGATCCGGACAACGCCAAGACCTACACCCAGAACGCGCGTGCCTATGGCAAACGCCTGCGGCAGATGCGCGCCGACGCTTTGGCCAAACTGACCCAGGCACCGAACGCAGAACTGCGCGTGGCCACGGTGCATGCGGCTTACGACTATCTGTTGCGTGAATTCGGTCTGGAAGTGACGGCCGTGGTCGAGCCCGCCCACGGCATCGAGCCAAGCCCAAGTCAGCTGAAAAAAACCATCGACCAGCTGCGCGAGCTTGACGTGAAAGTGATTTTCTCGGAAATGGATTTCCCGTCCAGCTACGTCGACACCATCCAGCGCGAATCCGGGGTGAAGCTGTACCCGCTGTCGCACATTTCCTACGGCGAATACACCGCCGACAAGTACGAAAAGGAAATGACCGGCAACCTCAACACCGTAGTTCGGGCGATTCAGGAGTCGGGGGCATGACGTCGAAAGAAACCCTGATCCCTGACAACACCAATAACCCGGTGGGAGCGAGCCTGCTCGCGAAGGCGCCGGATCAGGCAACATCTTCGTTGAATGACACACCGCATTCGCGAGCAGGCTCGCTCCCACAGGGGATAACCGGGCCGGCGCTGGAGTTTGCGGATATCAGCCTGACCTTGGGGCGCACGACGATTCTCGACAAGGTCAGCTTCCAAGTGCAGCCCGGCAGCGTGCATGCGCTGGTCGGCCCCAACGGCGGTGGTAAAAGTTCGCTGATCAAGACCCTGCTCGGGCAGATGCCGCATCAGGGCCAGCTCAGCCTGCACTGGCCCGGCGAGCCCGGCATCATTGGTTACGTCCCGCAGGCGCTGGAGTTCGATCGCGGCTTGCCGATGACCGTCGACGATTTCATGGCCGCCATGTGTCAGCGCCGTCCGGCCTTTCTCGGTTTGAGCAAACACTACGCCGGCGCCATCGGCGAGGCGCTGGAGCGCGTCGGCATGCAGGACAAGCGCAAGCGGCGCATGGGCGCGCTGTCCGGTGGTGAGCGGCAGCGGGTACTGCTCGCGCAGGGCTTGATCCCGGCGCCGCAATTGCTGGTGCTCGACGAGCCGATGTCGGCCCTCGATGAGGCCGGGATTCAGGTGTTCGAACGTCTGCTGACTGACTGGCGCGCGGCGGGTATCACCGTGCTGTGGATCGAGCATGACCTGGAAGCGGTGGGTCGGCTGGCCGATCGGGTCACCGGTCTCAACCGCCGCGTGCTGTTCGATGCCACACCGCAACAGGCACTGACTCCGGAGCGTCTGCTGACGCTGTTTTCCACCCATCCACGGAGCGCGGTCTGATGAGTTACGAAGCCTTTCGTTTGATGGTCCAAGGCTGGGCGTCTTCCGGTTATCTGCCGGAAGCGCTGGCCTACGGTTTTGTCGTCAACGCCCTGCTCGCCGGCCTGCTGATCGGCCCGGTGCTGGGCGGGCTCGGCACGCTGGTGGTGGTCAAGCGCTTTGCATTCTTTTCCGAAGCAGTCGGCCATGCCGCGTTGACCGGTGTCGCCATCGGCATTCTGCTCGGCGAACCCTACACCGGCCCGTACGGCAGCCTGTTCGGCTACTGCCTGCTGTTCGGCATCCTGCTCAATTACCTGCGCAACCGCACCGGGCTGGCGCCGGATACGCTGATCGGCGTGTTTCTCTCGGTGTCGCTGGCACTGGGCGCGAGCCTGCTGCTGATTCTCGCCGGCAAGATCAACGTGCACATTCTGGAAAACGTGTTGTTCGGTTCGGTATTGACCGTCAACGGCAATGATCTGGCGGTGCTGGCGATCGTCGGTTCGCTGGTCATGGCCCTCGCCCTGCCGCTGTACAACCGCATCATGCTCGCCAGTTTCAATCCGCAACTGGCGGCGGTGCGTGGCGTAGCGGTCAAGACCCTGGATTACCTGTTCGTGATTCTGGTGACCCTGATCACCGTCGCCGCCGTGAAGGTGATTGGCGCGATTCTGGTCGGTGCCTTGCTGGTGATTCCGGCGGCAGCGGCGCGCTTGCTTAGCCAGTCGCTCAAAGGTTTTTTCTGGTGTTCGGTGCTGATCGCTACCGTCAGTACGCTGTGCGGGATTCTCGCGCCGATCGTCTTCGACCTGCCGATCCCGTCCGGCGCCGCGATCATTCTGGTCGCCGGCATCGCTTTTGCCCTCGCCGCCATCGCGCGCGGCGTCGTCCCCAGCCTGAAAGGGAATCTTGGATAAATGGCTTTTTCACTGCGTAACCTGACTCTGGCCATGGCCCTGTGTGGCGTGGTCTGCACCCCGCTGCTGGCGGCTGAAAGCGCGAAACCCTTGCGCGTCCTGGCCTCGTTACCGATCACCTATGGATTGGGCGAAGCATTGCTCAAGGGTACCGACGTCAAACTCGAACGCGCGGCGCCGGCCAACCTTCCGGGTAGCCGTCAGACTGCGTATTTCACCGGCCGTGGCGCTCCGACGCTGAGCAAACTGGCCACTGACGCGGACGCGGTGATTGGTCTGCGCTCACTGTGGGCCGATGATCCGCTGTACCCGATCGCGCGCCGTAGCAACATTCGTATCGTCGAAGTCGATGCCGCCCGTCCGGTCGACGGCGCCCTGCCCGGCATCGCCGTGCAGCCGGGCCTGCAGGTTGATGGCCTGAACAGTCAGCCATGGCTGGCGAGCAACAACATGGGGCGCATGGCCGATGTGATGGCGGCGGACCTGGTGCGCCTAGCACCGAGCGCCAAGCCTGCGATCGAAGCCAACCTGGCGGCGTTGAAACAGCGCCTGCTGAAACTCAGCGCAGACACCGAAGCGCGCCTGGCCGAGGCGGACAACCTGAGTGTGATGAGCTTGAGCGATCACTTCGGCTATCTGATTGGCAGCCTCAACCTTGAACTGGCTGGACAGGACGCGCGGCCTGATGCCGAGTGGACGCCAGATGAATTAAAGAAGCTGACAGCGACGCTCAAGGACAATGACGTGGCGGTGGTGCTGCACCATCGCCAGCCAGCGGAGCCGGTGAAAGCGGCGATTGCCGAATCCGGTAGCCGCCTGGTGGTGTTGAGTACCGATGCGGCGGATCCGCTGGCGGAGCTGGAGGGGAATGTGGATTTGTTGCTCAAGGGGTTGAGCGGAGCGTAGTCAGGCTGATACCGAGTCATCGTTCATCGCTGGCAAGCCAGCTCCCACAGAGTTTTTGGCGAACACACATTTGTGATCAACCACAATACCTGTGGGAGCTGGCTTGCCAGCGATGAGACTGTGCAGACAATACAAATTCAAGACATGAAAAAACCCGCTGACCCTCACTGGTCCAGCGGGTTTTTTATGCCCGGTCGCTTATTGCGCCGCGACTTGCGCATCCATCTTCTGACGCAGGCTCAACGGACGCATGTCGGTCCAGACTTCTTCGATGTAGGCCAGGCATTCCTTTTTCAGGCCGCTCTTGCCCACGGTGCGCCAGCCTTGCGGCACAGCTTTGTAATCGGGCCAGATCGAGTATTGCTCTTCGTGGTTGACCACGACCTGAAAGAGGATGTCCTCGCGGTCGAATACTGACGTCATGCTGGTTCTCCATCGCTGTAAGGTCGGCTGCACAAAGGATGCAGCCAGGGTATGTAGAAAGAACGTTCGCCGCGCGGAAAAATTTACAGCGTGGCGGCGGCAGCGGCCAATGCGCGTCCGAAGATCTCGGCCACCCGATCGATTTCCGCTGCGCTGATCACCAGCGGCGGCAGGAAGCGCACGACCGCGCCATGGCGGCCGCCCAGTTCCAGAATCAGGCCACGCTTGAGGCATTCACGCTGGACCAGCGGCGCCAGACGCGCGAATGCCGGCGGATGACCGAGCGCATCGGGCGCGCCGTTCGGGTCGACCAGTTCAACGCCGAGCATCAGGCCGCGACCACGAATATCGCCCAGCTGCGGGAAGTCGCGTTGCAGGATGTGCAGATGCTCGCTGAGTCGATCACCCATGGCAGCGGCGTGTTCACAGACCTTGTGCTCCACCAGATAACGCATCACCGCTGAACCGGCGGCCATGCCCATCTGATTGCCACGGAACGTGCCGGCGTGGGCGCCCGGTTGCCAGGTGTCGAGCCAGTCGCGGTAAACCACCACCGCCAACGGCAGGCTGCCGCCGATGGCTTTGGACAGTACAACCACATCCGGAACGATGCCCGCATGTTCAAAGGCAAACATCTTGCCGGTGCGGGCGAACCCGCTCTGGATCTCATCAACGATCAGCGCCACCCCGGCCCTTTCGGTAATTCGGCGCAAGCCACGCAACCACTCGATATCGGCCGGAATCACGCCGCCCTCGCCCTGCACCGCTTCGACGATCACCGCCGCCGGCAATTGCACGCCAGCCTCGGGATCGTTGAGCAGGTTTTCCAGGTAGCTCAGATTGGCGTTGACGCCCGCCGCGCCGCCGAGGCCGAACGGGCAACGGTAGTCGTAGGGGAACGGCATGAACTGCACGCCATTGCTGAGCAAGGCACCCAGTGGTTTTTTCGGCCCCAGGCTGCCCATCAGGCTCAACGCACCCTGACTCATGCCGTGATAACCGCCGGAAAATGACAGCACGGTGCTGCGGCCAGTGGCCGTGCGCACCAGTTTCAATGCTGCTTCCACGGCGTCGGTGCCGGTCGGGCCGCAGAACTGGATTTTCGCCTGTGCCGCCAACTCCGTGGGCAGCAGTCCGAACAGGTCCTGGACGAATTGATCCTTGACCGGCGTAGTCAGGTCGAGGGTGTGCAGCGGCAACTCATCGGCCAGCACCTGCTGGATCGCCTCAATCACTACCGGGTGGTTGTGCCCCAGCGCCAGCGTGCCGGCCCCAGCCAGGCAGTCGATGAATGTACGCCCTTCGACATCCTCGACATACAGGCCCTTGGCACGCTTGAGCGCCAGCGGGATGCGGCGTGGATAGCTGCGCGCATTGGATTCCTGGCGACTCTGGCGCGCCAGTAACGGTGATTCGTGGAATTCGTATAACGTTTCTGCCGGCGCCGAGGCGACCCGGGCCGACGACGCTTCGATAAGACTGGTGGCGACTGACATCTTTCGACCCCTCAATTCGTATGGATAGTGACCAAAGCAGCACACCAACAGGTGCGCGTTCCGGTCGCGGGGCGCACTTGCAGGTTTTCCTGTTCTGGAAACGCTTCAGAGCGGTACGGATTTACACCCTTGATCGAGTTGTCAGGCCGGTGAGGACAAAGGTTTGTGCAGCGGCACGGTCTGCACGCCGGTGGAGAGGCCGGGTGGCGCTGCCTGTTGGTAACCCAAGTGCCGATAGAACGCCTCGGCGGTGCGGGTGCTGTTGAGGTAAACATGCTGCACACCGCGAATGCGCAACCAACCTTCGAGATTGTGCATCAGCGCCCTGCCGACGCCCCGGCGAAAGGATTCAGGCTGGACGTAACACAGCGGGATTTCGCCACTGACCCGGGCCATGCCGACACCGACGGGTTTGTCTTCGAACGAAGCGATACAGAGATAGAAGTGTGGGTCGGCGAGCCGGCTACTGATGAAATCGGCGGAGGAGCGGTTGAGCCAGTCGCTGACCAGAAGTGGATGGTTGCGGTGATCGAGTGCACATCCGATACGGATCGAGCGCTCGACAATACGGTTGATGATGCCGGTGTCGGCCAGAGTGGCCGAACGAACGCAGACGGGTGCTTCCATGGCGCAGTTCCCTCAATCCTTTGAGTCAAAGCTGCGTTGACCTTAGCCCCGCCCCTGGCGAATAGCGAACGCCGAGAAGTTACATTTGATGTGGAAGAACGTGATCATTTGTGGGAGCGAGCCTGCTCGCGAGAGCGTCAGGCCAGTCAACGTCGATGTTGAATGACTTACCGCATTCGCGAGCAGGCTCGCTCCCACAGGGGATCTGAGGTGAGATCAGAGGGCTTGCAACGGCATGGTCAGTTCGACCCGCAGGCCATCCGGGCGGCTGTCGAAATGCAGGGCACAATCACAGCGCTGAACGATCGCCTGGACAATCGCCAGCCCCAGCCCGCAGCCGGTGCTCTGCCCGTTGCGCCAGAAGCGCTGGGTCAGATGTTGCAAGTCATCCGGCGCAATGCCCGGGCCATGGTCGCGCACGACAAAACGCACACGATTGCCGATGCTCTCCAGGCTAACCTCGACCGCACAATCTTCTGACGTGTGGCGCAGGGCGTTGTCGAGCAGGTTGCGCAATGCAGCAATCGCCAGCACGGCAGGCATTTGCAGAGGCGCGGCGGACAGATCGTCAGGCACGTGCAGTTTGATCCGCAGCCGTTCACCGCCAGTGGCGTCCTGGATCGCCAGTCTGGCCACTTGTTCGGCGCTGCATTGCGAGCCGTCATCAAACGACAGACTGCCTTCGACCCGCGCCAGCAACAGCAATTGCTCAAGGGTGCGATGCAAGCGATCGGCGCCCTCCTCGGCGCGCGCGAGCGACTGATCGCGGGCGCTGCCGTCGGTCATGCGCGCCACTTGCAGGTGGGTCTTGATCGCCGTCAGCGGACTGCGCAGTTCATGCGCGGCGTCGCCGGTCAGACGACGTTCACGTTCGATGGTCTTGCCGATGCGTTGAAACAACTGATTCTGAGTTTCCAGCAACGGCTTCAATTCGCTGGGAAACGCCTGCAACTGCAATGGCTCAAGAGAGTCGGCATTGCGCCGCATCAGCGCCTCGCGCAGACGATTGAGCGGCGCCAGGCCCTGACCGATGCCCAGCCACAGCAGGCACAGGCAACCCAGCAAGGCCACACCGACCGGCACCGAAGCAGCGAGCAGAATCGACATGTTCAAGGCTTCGCGCTCGATCTGCCGATCCGCCGTAGTGATGCGCACATCGCCGCGGGCCAGGGTGAAACTGCGCCACGGGGCGCCGTCGATCATCTGATCGTGGAAGCCCATTTTCTCGGCTTCCAGCGCTTGCTCGGGGTTGTTGTGGCTTCGCGCGAGAATCTCGCCGCGCAATGAGCTGACCTGACAAGCCATGCCACCGGGAATATTCAGCTGTTCTGCGCTGAAATGGGTGCCCTCGCCCTTGCTCGGCAGCGTCGGCAATTGCTCGAGCAAACCGGCGACCATGCGCGCCGAGGCCACCAGACGCTGGTCGAGGGAAAACATCATCTGATTGCGCAGGTCGCTGAGCATCCACGCCGCCGCCAGCGCCCAGATCAGCGCGAACGCCGCGCCAAGCGTCAGGCTCAGGCGCAGTCGCAGACTCATCATTTGCCTTGCTCTGCGCCATCGGCAGGCCCGAGGCGATAGCCCAGACCGCGCACGGTTTCAACGATGCCTTTGCCAAGCTTGCTGCGCAGATGATGGATATGCACGTTCAGCGCGTTGCTTTCCAGTTCGTCGTTAAAGCCGTAGACGCTGTCCTTCAGTTGCTCGGTGGACAGCACCCGGCCGCGATTGTGCAACAGCGCCTGCAACAGCGACTGCTCACGGCGCGACAGGTCCACCGGTTGCCCCGCGAGTCGGGTTTCGCGGCTGCTCGGGTCGTAGGTCAGCGCGCCGTGCTCAATCAGATTGACACTGCGCCCGGCCACCCGGCGCAACAGGGTTTGCAGGCGAGCGAACAGTTCGCGCAGGTCGAAAGGCTTGAGCAGGTAGTCGTCAGCGCCGGCCTGCAGACCGTCGACACGATCGGTCACCGAGTCACGGGCAGTGAGGATGAGAACCGGGATTTCCAGGCCGCTCTGCCGCAATTGCTGGAGCAACTTGAGGCCATCTTCGTCCGGCAGGCCGAGATCGAGCACCATCACATCGAATTCGGCGACCTTGAGCATCGCCCGCGCCTTGGACGCGGTGTTGACGTGCTCGACGGTCAGGCCCTGGGCGGTGAGGCCGGCAACGATGCCGCTGGCAATCAGCTCGTCGTCTTCGCAAACCAGTACGTGCATGGTGAATCCCACAGGAAAAAAGCGGATTAGGCAGTTGGCCGATTAAGCTGACATTATGGCGCCCAACGTCACTGCGACAAGGGCATGGCGGTTAATCATCGGTTAATCGCCGCTGCCCATTGTGCACCTCACTTGCACAGGGACAAGGCTTCTCCATGCGTCATTTTTTTGTTTTGTTTGCGTTACTGATCTCGGGCCTGGCCCAGGCTGGAAACAATCCTTTCGATACGAAACCGGACTTCTTGCCGGTCGACCAAGCGTTCGTGTTGACTTCCGAGCGTCTGGATTCAGGCGAAACCCAGCTGTTCTGGCAGATCACTGACGGCTACTACCTGTATCAGAAACGCCTGAAATTCGATGGACTGGCCGCCGATCAGCAGCCGGTGTTGCCTGAAGGCGAATCCCACAGCGATGAGTTCTTCGGCGAGCAGCCGGTGTACCGCCAAGGGCTGGAAGTAAAAATCCCGGCGGCGGCCAGCGGTCAGATCAAAGTCAGCTATCAAGGTTGCGCCGATGCCGGTCTGTGTTATCCACCGCAAACCAGGGTGATCGATCTGGGTGGCAAAGCCGCAGCAACAACAGGCGCTGAAGCCCCGGATCAGGCTTTGGCCAGCAGTCTGCAACAACGGGCGCTGGGCTGGAGTCTGCTGGTGTTTTTCGGACTTGGCCTGCTGTTGGCGTTTACCCCGTGTTCGCTGCCGATGCTGCCGATTCTCGCCGGGATGATCGTCGGCAGTGGCGCCACACCACGGCGCGGGTTTGCCTTGGCCAGCAGCTACGTGATCTGCATGGCACTGGTGTATGCGGCGATGGGCGTGATTGCTGCGCTGCTCGGTGCGAACTTGCAGGCGTGGTTACAGAATCCGTGGTTGCTCGGTGCGTTTGCGGCGATTTTCGTGATACTGGCGTTACCGATGTTCGGCTTCTTCGAGCTGCAACTGCCGGTGGCCCTGCGTGATCGCCTTGAACATGCGTCGCGCAGCCGCAGCGGCGGCAGCCTGATCGGCGCCGGGGTGCTGGGCGCATTGTCCGGTCTGTTGGTCGGGCCATGCATGACCGCGCCACTGGCCGGCGCGCTGCTGTACATCGCGCAGAGCGGTAACGCGTTGCACGGCGGTCTGATTCTGTTTGCACTGGGCATCGGCATTGGTGTGCCGCTGTTGCTGCTGGTCACTGTGGGCAACCGTTTCCTGCCGAAACCCGGCGCTTGGATGAATCTGCTCAAGGGCATATTCGGCTTCCTCTTTCTTGCCACTGCATTGTTGATGCTGCGCCCGGTGCTGGATCCGTCGTTGTGGCTGGGGCTGTGTGGCGCTCTGCTGTTGATCGCCGCTTACAGCGCCTGGAAACAATCCGCAGGGTTTGGCCGCGTCGCGCAGATGTTTGGCGCCCTGTCCTTGTTGCTCGGTTTGTGGGGCAGCTTGTTGGTGATCGGTGCGGCGGGCGGCAGCGATGATCCGTATCAGCCATTGCAGGTCTACAGCGCCAGCGGTGCAGCCAGTGCAGCGCCAAGTGGCCACGATGCCTTCATCACCATCAAGGAACCGGCGGCACTGCAACGCGAACTCGACGCGGCCAAGGCCCAGGGTCAGTGGGTGCTGCTCGATTACTACGCCGACTGGTGCGTGTCGTGCAAGGTCATGGAGAAGAAGGTGTTCGGTGAAGCCAAGGTCGTGCAGGCCCTGAGCGATGTGCGCCTGCTGCGCCTGGATGTGACCGCCGATAACGCCGCCAGCCGCGAGCTGCTCAGCCGTTATAAAGTGCCGGGGCCGCCGACGTTCATCTGGATCGGCGCCGACGGTGAAGAACGCCGCAGCCAGCGCATCACCGGCGAGGTCGATGCCGAGACCTTCCTGCAACGCTGGTCCGCCACCCGAGATGCCAACTGATGCTGACGTTCACCCTCGGCACCTTCGCCATCGCGCTCAACCACCTGCTGCTGATCAGTGCTCTGGCGCTGGCGACATTTGTCGGCTGGCGAGTGGCCAAGCGCGGCGGCGAGAACCCCGAGTCGGCGCTGTTCAGCCTGTTCTTGCTGGGCATGCTTGCGGCGCGCATTGCGTTTGTCGCGCTGTACTGGTCGCACTATCGCAATGACCCGTGGCAGATCATCGATCTGCGCGACGGCGGTTTCCTCGCCTGGCCCGGAGTGCTCGTGCTGCTGCTGGCGGCGTTGTATCGCGGCTGGCGCCGGCCTGCTTTGCGCCGTCCGCTGGGCTTCGGCGTGGTCAGTGGCGTGGCGTTCTGGCTGCTTGCCACCCTGTCGCTGAATATCTACGAACAGGGCTCCCGGCTGCCGGATATTGCCCTGCGCAACGCCGCCGGGGAAAAGATCAAGCTCAGCGACTATCAGGGCGGCCCGCTGGTGATCAACCTGTGGGCGACCTGGTGCCCGCCGTGCCGGCGAGAAATGCCAGTACTGGAGAATGCCCAGCAACAGCGCCCTGATCTGACGTTCTTGTTCGTCAATCAGGCCGAAAGCATGCAAAGCGTGGCGACGTTCCTGGAAACCCAGGGCCTGAGCCTGAACAACGTGCTGTTCGACCGCGGCGGCCGTCTCGGTCAGGCCGTGGGTTCCATGGCGTTACCGACTACGCTGTTCTATAGCCCGGACGGTCGCTTGCTGACCAGTCACCTCGGTGAACTGTCGAACGCCAGCCTGGCCCGCGCTCTGGAAACCTTCGACACTTCGCCCTCAAGCCCGAATCAGGCCGTTGCCCCGGCCAACTCTGCAAGGAAACTGCCATGCCCCGCCTCCGCCACCTGCTGACGCTGACCCTGGGCACTGCCCTACTGCACTTGCCGTCGGTGCAGGCCGCTGAAGAACTACCCGCAGCGATCAAAAAAATCGAAGCCAAGGGCGCGAAAATCGTCGGCCAGTTCGACGCCCCCGATGGCCTGCGCGGGTACGCCGCGCAATACCAGAATCGCGGCATGGCGCTGTACCTGACCCCGGACGGCAAACACGTCGTGGTGGGTAATCTGTACGACGCCGACGGCAAGGACCTGAGCAGCGAGCCTTTGCAGAAACTGGTCTACGCGCCGATGTCCAAGGAAGTCTGGGCCAAGTTCGAGGCGAGCAACTGGATTCAGGACGGCAACAAGGATGCACCGCGCACGGTGTACCTGTTCAGCGATCCGAACTGCCCGTACTGCAACATGTTCTGGGAACAGGCGCGACCATGGGTCAAGGCCGGCAAAGTGCAACTGCGCCACATCATGGTCGGCATCATTCGCGAAGACAGCCCGGGCAAATCAGCCGCGCTGCTGGCGGCGAAAGACCCGGCCAAAGCCCTGCAAGATCATGAGAGCGCCGGTAAGGGCAGCGCCCTCAAGGCCTTGAAAGACATTCCGGTCGCCGTGCAGAGCAAACTCGCGGCGAACATGCAGTTGATGGAAGACCTCGAACTGCAAGCCACCCCGGCGATTTTCTATATGGACGACAAAGGCGAGTTGCAACAACAGCAAGGCGCGCCATCGCCGGACAAGCTGGTGAAGATTCTCGGGCCGAAATAGTCTTCACAACCACTGACCGGTGCGGGTCTATCAGTACTCACACCGCTCGATAATGTCCTGCAAGTGCTCGGTGTTTCCCTGTTCCGTGAGAAAGCTTGTCACCTCAGCGCACCACGCTTGGTCTGAAGGAATACCGGCCCAAGCGTGCGTCCCTGCCCAATGCCAGGGACGGTCGTCAAACGTATTGATCAGCGCCTGATTGAATGTGTGAACGTTGAACTTGGGATGTCTCGCGTTCTGCAACATCAACGAACCGAACACGCGCTGTTGCGTTGCTTCGCATGGTTTGACTTGCTGGGCTTTGGTCGAGCTCAGGACAATGAAATCAGGTTTGACACCTTCATCGAGCGCGGCCTGCAGTCTGTAATGTCCATCGATGATCACGTAAGAACACAGTCCGCCCACATACCAGAGCAGGATCGGCGGCAAGCTGCCCTCCCTGGCTTTTTTGCGCCACCATTTGAGGCGACCTGCAAAAGGGTCCACCGTGTGCAGACCGATCAAGTGTCCCAAATCCCAATCAAGCCAATGCACGGTGTGCGGTTGCACATTGTCGAGAATGCCCTCGCCGCGCGCGTACCAGTTGGGCAGATGGCTGGACGCCTCGGCCGGGGTGGAAAAATACCAGCCATCCGGACCGGCAACGGGTTTGTATCGGCTAACTGCTGGCAATAAAGGGCGCGCCACCCAGTGGCCGGGATAGAGAAAGTCCGCCTGATTGTTCATCAACTGGTTGATGAAATAGCGACACCAGCGCGGGAAGCGCTCTTGGACGGGTAATTCAAAGTGCTCCTGAACGTCAGCCGAAACGATGGGGGGCACGGATGGCGATTCCAGTTGAACGGGCCGCGGATTGCGAACCAGCCAAGCACCGTAATATGAGGTGGCAATGGTCGCCCAGAAGAGTGGGCTTTCATTGAGCATCAACTTCATCCGCCCGTTGTTGCCACTTTGCAGATGAAGCGGCGGTTGGCTTGATTTCGGTCGGTTGACCTCAATACTCAACCCAACCCACTTGTCCTCAAGATCCTTGAGGTCACGCCACCAGAACTGTTGCACGTCATTCCCTTATCAAATGCTTTTATAGATGAGTTTCACACTCGTGATTGCATGGTGACCTGAGAGGCCCCTTCGCGAGCAGGCTCGCTCCCACAGTTGACTGCATTCCCTCAGCAAGAATGCGATTAACTGTGGGAGCGAGCCTGCTCGCGAATGAAGCTCACTCGGTGTGTCAGTTGCGCTCGCGGAGAAACGCCAGCAGCGCCTCGGTGACAAACCCGGGATTCTCCAGATTGGAGATATGCCCCGCCTCCGGCACCAGCACACACGGGCAACCAATCAACTCAGCCATTTCCCGGGCTTCCGAGGGTGGCCGGGGTTTGTCCTGGTCACCGCACAGTACCAGCGTCGTCGCCGGGTTCAGCTCGCCCAGCCGTGGCAACAGGTCGTTGCGGCCAAACGTGATGCGCCCCATCGGCACGATGCTTTCGCGCAGACGCTCGGGCGAGTAGCTCTGCAGTTTTGCGCGGAAGCCCTGATACAGCGCCGATTGCGGGTCGATGCCCGGGCGGAAGAAGATCGGCACGACGATGTCGAGCAATTGGTCGGAGATGGTGCCGCTGTCTTCGATCTGCTTGAACAACGAGAAGTAATACTGCCGGGTCGGTTCCGGCTCGACACCGACGTAGGTGTCCATCAGCACCAGACCGTTGAGACGTTGCGGTGCGGACAGTGCCAGGCGCGTGCCCCACATGCCGCCGACCGACAGCCCGACGAGGGTGACGCGGTCGATGTCCAGATGATCGAGCAAGGCCTGCGACTGTCGGGCAATGTCGTCCAGCGATGTGGTGCCTTCGGGTAACTTGCCGGACTCGCCATGCCCCCACAAATCCAGGGCAATGACGCGATAATGCGGGGTCAGCGCGGCGATCTGCGGCGCCCACATCGCTTGATCCCAGAGATAACTGCCAGCCAGCAACACGGCCGGGCCGGTGCCTTGATCAATGTAGTGCAGTGCTTGTCCGTCAACCGTGAAAAAGGGCATCGACCACCTCCGCGAGAAAAAACAGAACCGGCAGACTGAGCTGCCGGTTAATGATCGTCAAGGATGGAAATGTACAGTCATGTACTGGTGATTTGTGTTGAATTCACCGACGCCATCGCTGGCAAGCCAGCTCCCACAGGGTTCAACGTCGTTCACAAGATTTGTGCTCACCGCAAAAACTGTGGGAGCTGGCTTGCCAGCGAGGGGCCGGCCCAGGCGCCGGAGAACTACAACCCCTCCAACTCCGCCATCAGATCATTCAACCGGTCAACCTTCTCCTCTGTAATGTCGCTGGCCGCCAGCCCATCGATGTATTCGGCCAGTTCCTCCACCGTGCTGCACTCGAACATCGCGCGCAGCGGCACGTTGCGTTGCAGGGCTTTTTGTACCCGCGAAGCGATCTGCGTAGCCAGCAACGAATGCCCGCCCAGTTCGAAGAAGTTGTCGCGCACGCCGACCTTTTCCACTTTCAGCACCTCAGCCCAGATATCAGCCAGGGTCTGCTCCAGCTCGTTGCGCGGGGCCAGATAATCCTCGCTCTGCAACTGACCGATCTCCAAGGCCGGCAAGGCTTTGCGGTCGAGTTTGCCGTTGGCATTGAGCGGCATCTGCTCCAGCCATAGCCAGTGCAGCGGCACCATGTATTCGGGGAGTTCGGCGCGCAGGCGCTGCTTGATCCGCTCCAGGCGTTCACCCGGATTGAGCGCTGCGTCGGCCGCGACCAGATAACCGACCAGATGCTTGCCGTTGACGCCCTCCTGCACACCAACCGCCGCGTCACGCACTTCCGGTTGTTCATGCAGGCGCGCTTCGATTTCACCGAGTTCGATGCGGTAACCGCGAATCTTCACCTGATGATCGACGCGGCCGACGTATTCCAGCACGCCGTCCGCGCGGCGCCGCGCCAGGTCACCGGTGCGGTACAAGCGCTCGCCCGGCGCGCCGAACGGATTCGGCACAAACACCGGCGCGGTGCGCAGCGGATCGCTGACGTAGCCGCGACCGACACCAGTGCCGGCAACACATAACTCACCCACCGCGCCCAAAGGCACCAGATCCAGCGCGCCATCGACCAGGTACAGCAAGTTATTGTCGGTCGGCGTGCCGATCGGCAAGTAACTGCCGCGCGTCGAGGCCATGTCGACACGGAAGAACGCCACGTCATCCGAGCATTCCGCTGGGCCGTAAGCATTGACCAGACCAATATCCGGGTAACGCAGCAGCCATTGATGGGCCAGTTCCGGCGGCATCGCTTCACCGGTCGGCAGCATCCAGCGCAAGCCGTCGAGGCTCAGACGCTCGGAGCCGAGCATGCCCTGAATCAGCGACGGCACACTCTCCAGCACGGTGATGCCCTGCGCCTGCACATGCGCCAGCAGACCTTGCGGATCGTGGGCAATCGCGTTCGGCACGATGTCGACCCGCGCGCCGAACAACGGCGCGGCGAGGAACTGCCAGACGGAAATGTCGAAGCTTTGCGAGGCGGTCTGCGCAATCACATCGGCCTCGATCAAGTCGAGGTACGGACGTTTGCTCAACTGGCTGTTGAGCATGCCGCGTTGCTCGACCATCACGCCTTTTGGCAGCCCGGTCGAACCCGAGGTGTAGATCACATAGGCAAGATTGTCCGGGCCACTGTGGATGCCGAGATTGTGCGTCGCTGCCACCGATGCCTGCACCTCTTCCCACACCAGCAGGCGCGGACGATTCGAACAGCCAAACTCTTCGAGCAAGGTCTGCGCCTGCTCAAGGCAAGCGGCGCTGCACACCAGCAACGGCGTGCGGCTCAGCTCGATGATGCGGCTCAGACGCTGGCTCGGCAGGCCCGGATCCAGCGGCAGATAACCAGCGCCGGCCTTGAAGCTGCCGATGATCATGCCGAGCAGGTCGAGATTACGCTCGGCCAGCAGCGCCACCGGTTGGTCCATGCGCACACCGGCAGCGACCAGGGCATGGCCGAGGCGGTTGGCGTTGTGGTTCAGCTCGGCGTAGCTCAATTGCTCGTCGAGGCAACTGGCGGCGATGCGCTGCGGATGCGCCGCGACCTGCGCTTCGAACAGCGCCACATAGCTTTGCTCCAGCGGATAGTCGTGGCCGCTCTGGTTGCAACCGTGCAGCAGGAAATCGCGTTCTTCGTCGCCCAGCTGCGGCAAATCGGCCATGTCGCCATGGAAGCCGTCGACCAGTGCCAGCAGCAAGCGCTTGAACTCACTGAGCATGCGCTCGACCGTCGCCTCGTCGAAGTAACGCTGGTCATAGGACAGGTGCAAGCCAAGGTCATCGCCCGGGTAGCACACCGCGGTCAGCGGGAAATTGGTGTGGGTGCGGCCGGAATCCGAGGTCGCATTCAGGCTCTGGGCACGATCAAGCACCGAGACCTCCACCGGGGCGTTTTCGAAAACGAAGAGGCTGTCGAACAGCGGCTGGCCTTTGGGCAATTCGCTCTGTTCCTGGATGTTCACCAGCGGCAGGTATTCGTACTCGCGCAGTTGCATGTTGCTGTCGAGCAAAGCGCTGAGCCACTGGCGCACGCTGCTGCGCTGATCGTCCGCAGGCATCTTCACGCGCAGGGCAACGCTGTTGATGAACAGGCCGACGGTGCGCTGCATTTCCGGCATCTCCACCGGACGCCCGGCCACGGTGACGCCGAAGAGCACGTCGCGATCGCCGCTCAGACGCCGCAAAACCAGAGCCCATGCAGCCTGGGCGAAGGTGTTGACGGTCAGTTGATGTGCCTGCGCCAGTTCCCGCAGCCGTGCACCGTCCTCGACATTGAGGCGGGTGTAGCGGTCGCCGACGATCATGCCGCCGCTTTCACCAGCGTGTTCGCGCAGGAACGGGCGGTCGCTCGGGATCGGCGTGGTGCGCTCGAACCCTTGCAGGTTCTGCTGCCACCACTGCCGCGCCTCGGCCAGGCTCTGGCGTTGCAGCCAGCCGATGTAATCGCGATAACGCGGCGGCACGCTCAACTGCGCTTCGCGTCCTTCACCGAGGGCGCTGTAGATTTCGAAGAAATCGTTCATCAGCAGCGAACGGCACCAGGCGTCGATGAGAATGTGGTGGTTGCTCATCATGAACCAGTAACGCGCCGCGCCGACCTTGATCAGGCGCAGGTGAAACGGCGCCTGATTGAGCAGATCGAACCCGGCTTCGCGCTCGCTTTTCAGCAGCGCTTGCAGCTTCGGTTCCTGCTCGGATTCGGCGACGGCGCTCCAGTCCAGATACTCGATCGGCGTGCGACCCGGGGTGTGAATCACTTGCAGCATGTCTTCGCCGACGTTCCAGCAGAACGACGCGCGCAGTGCTTCATGACGGGCGATCACCGCTTGCCAGGCCTGGGCGAAACGCTCGGGATCGAGCTCGCTGTTGATGCGGTAACGATCCTGCATGTAGTACAGGCCGGTACCCGGCTCGAGCAGGGTGTGCAGCAACATGCCTTCCTGCATCGGCGTCAGCGGGTAGACATCTTCGATGTGCGCGGCCGGCACCGGCAAGGCATCGAGTTGTGCCTGAGTCAGTTTCGCCAGCGGGAAGTCCGACGGTGTCAGGCCGCCGGCCTCGTCTTGCAGACAGTGGGCGATCAGGCTTTGCAACTCACCGAGGTAGGCGGCGGCCAGATCGTTAATGGTTTGCGCCTCGTAACGCTCATCACTGAAGGTCCAGCGCAGCAGCAATTCACCACCGTAAATCTGACTGTCGACACTCACCTCGTTGGGCAACGGCGCCTGCGGATCGTGGGCGGCACCGACCGCTTCATCCAGCGGACGGAACAGCGCATCGGCGCCGAAGCTCTGGTCGAACTGGCCGAGGTAGTTAAAGGTGATCGGCGCCTGTGGCAGCGCGGCCATGCTCTGGCGGCAGCCGTCATCGGCCAGATAACGCAACACGCCATAACCGAGACCTTTATGCGGAACGGCGCGCAGTTGTTCCTTGATCGCCTTGATCGAAGCGCCCTGCCCGGCGGCCTCTTCGATGTTGTGCGGGGTCAGGCGCAGCGGATAAGCGCTGGTGAACCAACCGACGGTGCGGGTCAGATCGATCTCGTCGAACAAGGTTTCGCGACCGTGTCCTTCCAGTTGAATCAGTGCCGAGGGCTGGCCGCTCCAGCGGCACAGCACACGGGCCAGCGCGGTCAGCAGCAGGTCGTTGACCTGAGTGCGATAAGCGCTCGGTGCCTGTTGCAGCAACTGCCGGGTGCGCTCGGCATCGAGGCGTACGCTGACGGTTTGCGCATGGCGATTCTGCCTGCCGCCCTGCGGGTTTTCGCAAGGCAGATCAGCGCTTGGCCCGGCCAGTTGCGCTTGCCACCAACCGAGTTCTTCACGCAGGGATTCGCTGCCCGCGTAAGCCTGCAAACGCGCGGCCCAGTCCTTGAAGGCGCTGGTTTTCGCCGGCAGTTTTAGCGGCTGCGCAGCGTCGAGCTGGCGATAGGCGGTTTGCAGATCATCCAGCAACACGCGCCAGGAAACGCCGTCGACGACCAAGTGGTGGATGGCGATGAACAGGCGTTGCTGAACATCCGCAACATCGACCAGCACTGCGCGCAGTAACGGGCCGTTGCGCAGATGCAGACTGCGTTGCGCGTCGGCGAACAGAGATTCGCACCGATCCAGCGAATCGACGCTGACTTGCCAGAGCACATCCTCATTCGTCAGCGCTTGATGCGTCGCTTGCCATGCATCATCGGTTTCAGTGAAACGCAGACGCAGCGCATCGTGCTGCTCGATCACTGCCAGCAGAGCTTGCTGCAATCGTTGCGCTTCGAAGCGCACAGTCGGCTCCAGCAACAGCGCCTGATTCCAGTGCTGACGCTGGGGAATGTCCGTATCAAAGAACCAGTGCTGAATCGGTGTCAGGCGCGAGTCGCCGACCACCAGTCCTTGCTCGGCCGTCACCTGCTCGGTGCGACTGGCAACGGCGGCGAGCGTCTGCACAGTCTGATGCTGGAACAGGTCGCGCGGACTGAAATGAATGCCCTGCTGACGCGCGCGGCTGACCACTTGAATCGACAGAATCGAGTCGCCGCCGAGTTCGAAGAAGTTGTCGTTGAGGCCGACCTGCCTGACGTTAAGCACATCGCACCAGATCTGCGCCAGGGTCTGTTCCAGCTCGTTGCTTGGCGCGACATAGTCCTGACGATTGAGCTCCAGATCCGGCGCCGGCAAGGCGCGGCGGTCGAGTTTGCCGTTGGCGGTCAGCGGCATGCTTGCCAGCAGCATCAGGTGGGTCGGCACCATGTAGTCCGGCAGTTGCGCCTTGAGGTGCGACTTGAGCGCTTCGCGTAGCTCAGCCTGTTGCGCTTCGCCTTGCCCGGCGACCTCTGTAACGAGGTAACCCACCAACTGCTTGCCACTCGGCGCATCCAGCGCCAGCACCACGGCTTCGCGGATCGAAGAATGATCGAGCAGGCGCGTTTCGATTTCGCCCAGTTCGATGCGGAAGCCCCGGATTTTCACTTGATGGTCGATCCGCCCCAGATACTCGACCAGACCATCGGCACGCTGGCGCACCAGGTCGCCGGTGCGGTACATGCGTCCGCCATCAGCGGCAAACGGGTCAGCGACGAAACGCTCGGCGCTGATGCCCGGACGGTCGTGATAGGCCTGGGCCAGACCGGCGCCACCGACGAACAGTTCACCGGTCGCGCCTTGCGGCACCACGGCCAGATCGGCGTCGAGAATGTAGGCGACCCGCGACCCGATCACGCTACCGATCGGCACACTGCCCGCGCCCTCTTCCAGCACCTGCGGCGCCAGACTGGCCAGCGGCATGACCACGGTTTCGGTCGGGCCGTAAGCATTGAAAAACTGCGCCGGTTGGAATGCCGCGCGAATGCGCTGCAGATGCTCGCCGGTCAGCGCTTCACCGCCGGTGATGATCATGCGCACCGGCAGGACTTCATTTTGGGTCGCGAGGAACTGCGCCAACTGGCTGCCGTAGCTCGGCGTGAAACCGAGGACGTTGATTCGATGCGTGCGAATCAAGCCGCAGATTTCTTCCGCGTCCCACTGCCCTTGCGCCCGCAGTACCACCTGCGCACCGCTGAGCAGCGGCACAAGTAGACGTTCGGTGGCAGCGTCGAAGTTGATCGAATAGAAATGCAGTTCACAGTCGTCCGGGCGCATGCCGAAGCGTTCGATCACGGCCTGGCAGTGCATGGCGATTTCGCCGTGGGAGACCACCACGCCTTTCGGTTTGCCGGTCGAGCCGGAGGTGTAAATCAGATAAGCCTGATGTTGCGGCAGGCTGATAAACGGCAACTCGCTGGCCGGGTAGTCGGCCAACCCGGCGCTGTCATCTTCCAGACACCAGCGCGCCACGTCTGACGGCAAGTCACCCAGGGCCTGAAACATCGCCCGATCGCTGAGCAGCAGGCCGATGCGACTGTCTTCGATCATGTAATGCAGGCGGTCGAGCGGGTATTCCGGATCCAGCGGCACATAGGCGCCGCCCGCCTTGAGAATCGCCAGCAGGCCGATGACCATTTCCAGCGAACGCTCCAGCGCCAGACCCACCCGCACTTGCGGGCCGACCCCGCGTTCACGCAGCGCCCAGGCCAGACGATTGGCCCGGGCATCGAGTTCGGCGTAGCTCAGGGTCTGCCCAGCGAAAGTCAGTGCTGGTGCGTCTTTGCGCGCCAGTGCCTGTTCGGCGAACAGATGATGGATGCACTGATCGAGACGATGCTCGCCCGGCTCGATGCCGAGGCTGTCGAGCAGCTGCTGTTGCTCGGTGTTGTCGAGCAGCGGCAGTTCACTGAGCCGTTGCTGCGGATCAGCGATCAACGCTTCAAGCAGGTTGCGCCAATGCCTGGCCATGCGCGCGATGGTCGGTTGGTCGAACAGATCGCTGCTGTAAGTCAGGCAGCAGCCGAGGCGATGGTCGAGGTCGGTGACTTCCAGATTGAGATCGAACTTGGTCGCCCGCGCATCGTTGGCCAGGTACTCGACAGTCATCCCAGCGAGCGTGCGGCTCTGCTGGAATTCCCAGCGCTGCACGTTGCACATCACCTGGAACAGCGGGTTGTAAGCCGCGCTGCGTGGCGGCTGCAAGGCTTCGACCAGATGATCGAACGGCAGATCCTGATGGGACTGGCCTTCGATCACGGTGTGGCGCACCTGCTCGAACAGTTCGCCGACCGACATCTGCCCGTCGAGCCGGCAACGCAGCACCTGGGTGTTGAGAAACGCCCCGATCAGCCCTTCGCTTTCCGGGCGAATGCGGTTGGCCACCGGCGCGCCGATGCGCAGGTCGGTCTGGCCGCTGTAGCGGTAGAGCAACGTGGCGAGCGCGGCGGTCATGGTCATGAACAACGTCAGACCGTTTTGTGCATTGAATGCCCGCACCCGCGCGGCGAGATCGTCACTCAGATCGAAACGGAACAGCTCGCCCTGATGGCTCTGTACTGGTGGACGGGGACGGTCGCCGGGCAGTTCGAGGAGCGGATGTTCGCGACCGAGTTGCGCGGTCCAGTATTCGAGCTGGCGCTGGCGCTCGCCGGACTCCAGCCACTGGCGCTGCCAGACGCTGTAGTCGAGGTATTGCACCGGCAGCGGCTCGAGCGGTGATTCGCGCTCATCGACGAACGCTTCATACAGCGCGCTGAGTTCACGGGCAAAGATGTCCATCGCCCAGCCTTCGGTGACGATGTGGTGCAGGGTCAGGACGAAGTAATGCTCGTGCTCGGCGGTCTTGACCAGACAGGCACGCAGCAGCGGACCGGTTTCCAGATCGAACGGCTGGTGCGCTTCTGCATCGGCCAGTTGCTGAACTTGTAGCTCCCGGACTTCTGCCGGCAGGCTGGAGAAATCTTTCCAGCCCATGCGCACGCCGGTCTCGAAATGCACCTGTTGGCGGGCGACACCGTCGACACTTGGGAACGTTGTGCGCAGGGTTTCGTGACGCAGGATCAGCGCCTGCAACGCCGCCTCGAAATGCTCGACGTGCAGCACGCCACGCATGCGCGCCATGCCACCGACGTTGTACGCCGGGCTGTCCGGCTCCATCTGCCAGAGGAACCACATGCGCTGCTGCGAATAGGACAGCGGCACCGCTTGGCTGCGGTCGACTGTGCCGATTGGCAGCTGTGGGTTGGTGCGGCCGCTGACCTGGATCAGGCGAATCTGTTCGGCGTAATCGCCCAGTTCGCTGTGCTCGAACAATGTGCGCAGCGGCAGTTCGACGTCACAGGCCTGACGTGTGCGCGAAATGATTTGCGTGGCCAGTAGCGAGTGACCGCCGAGGGCGAAGAAATCATCACGCAGGCCAACCCGCTTCAGACCCAGCACTTCGCGCCAGATCCCGGCGATTTGTTGCTCCAGTTCGCTGACCGGTTCGACGTGTTCACGCACCTGCCATTGCGGCTCGGGCAAGGCGCGGCGGTCGAGTTTGCCGCTGGGACTCAGCGGCATCGTATCAAGGCGCAGCAATTGTGCGGGCACCATGTATTCCGGCAGCTCGGCAGCGAGGGCAGCTTTCAGCCGAATGATTTGCTCATCGGCATTCTCATGCGCATCGGTCGCCGTGAAGTAGCCGATCAGTTGCGCACCGGCAGCGGTTTCCCGCACCAGGACCACGGCCTGGGCGACGCCATTTTGCGCCAGCAGTCGCGCCTGGATTTCTTCCGGCTCAACGCGAAAGCCGCGCAGCTTGACCTGCTGATCGAGACGGCCGAGGTATTCGATCACGCCGGCGGACGTCCAGCGCGCACGGTCGCCGGTGCGGTACAAACGGGCGCCCTGCTCGCCCAGTGGATCGACGACAAAACGCTCGGCGGTCAACGCCGGACGACCCAGGTAACCGCGAGCCAGACCAATACCGCTGATGCACAGCTCACCCGCCACACCCGCCGGCACTGGATTGAGATCGGCATCAAGGATGCGGCAGACCACATTGCCCAGTGGCCGGCCAATCGGCGAGCGCTCGCCATCGACAGTTGTGCAGTGCCAATGGGTGACGTTGATCGCGGTTTCAGTCGGCCCGTAACGGTTGTGCAATTGCACCGCCGGCAATTGCGCCAGTACCCGATTGCGCAGCTCGGCGGGCAAGGCTTCACCGCCGGAAAACACCCGGCGCAGGCTGGTGCATTCGGCACTCAGCGGCTCATCGATGAACAGCGCCAGCAGCGGCGGGACGAAGTGCAGCGTGGTCACGCCGTATTGCTGGACCCGTTGCGCGATGCGATACGGGTCACGGTGCTCACCGGGCGCGGCAAGCAGCAGCCGCGCGCCGCTGATCAGCGGCCAGAAGCATTCCCACACCGAGACGTCGAAACTGATCGGCGCTTTTTGCATCAGCACGTCGGTTTCGTCGAGGCGGTACGTGTCCTGCATCCATTGCAGGCGCTCGGCCAGCGCGGCGTGGGTGTTGCCGACGCCTTTCGGTTGCCCGGTGGAACCCGAGGTGTAAATCACGTAGGCGAGGTTGTCGCCGTGCAGTCGCAGGCCCGGTGCCTGGCTCGGCCATTTATCCAGGTGCAGCGCATCCATGGCGATCACGCTGACGCCATCGCTGGCCGGCAAACGCTCGAGCAATTGCGTCTGGGTCAGGAGCAGTTCGACGCCACTGTCGCGGAGCATGTACGCGAGACGTTCGGCCGGATAATCCGGATCAAGCGGCACATAGGCGCCGCCAGCCTTGATGATCGCCAGCAGACCGATCAGCAGTTGCGGCGAACGCTCGGCGGCAATGGCCACGCACACGTCAGGGCCGACGCCCTTGTCGCGCAGGTAATGGGCGAGCCGGTTGGACTGCGCGTGCAGCTCGGCAAAATCCAGACTACCGCCGTCCCACACCAGCGCGGTGCGTTGCGGGCTTTTGCGCACTTGTTGCTCGAGCAGGTCCGGCAGCCATTGTTGCGCCGGGCTGCACGGGGCCACGCTCCAGTCTTTCTGCTGATTCTGCTCGCTGGCGGTCAGCAAGCGCAGATCGCCAATGGCCTGCTGAGGCCGTTCGCAGACCTCGCTGAGCAGATTGTGGAAATGCTCGGCCAGGCGCTCGATGGTCACGGCGTCGAACAGTTCGCTGGCGTAGTCGAACGCCAAGCTCAGACGACCGTTGCGATCCTCTTCGCTGTGCAATTGCAGATCGAACTTGGCCTCGCGGCTGTGCCACGGCAGTTCTTCGGCGAGCAGACCGGGCAGGCGCTTGAGTGCACTGAGGTCGCGCTGCTGATGGTTGAACATGACCTGGAACAGTCCCTGTTCGCGGGCCTGCGGGAACGCTTCGAGCAGTTGTTCGAAGGGCAGATCCTGATGGGCCTGGGCGCCGAGTGCGGCCTGGCGCGTCTGGTTCAGCAACTCGGCAAATGTCAGGCGTGAATCGATCTGCGCACGCAACACCTGGGTATTGATGAAAAAGCCGATCAGGCTTTGGGTGTCCAGGCGCGGACGGTTGGCGTTGGGCACGCCGATGCGAATGTCGCGCTGACCACTGTAGCGGTGCAGCAAACTTTGCAAGGCAGCGAGCAGAAGCATGAACGGCGTGGCCTGGTGGGCCTGCGCAGTCTGGCGGATCGCCTCGCTGAGTTCGGTACTCAAGCGCACGCTGTGGCGCGCGGCGCTGTGGTTGTGTCTGGCCGAGCGCGGGTGATCGGTGGCCAGTTCCAGTGGCGGATGTTCCTCGCCCAGTTGCGCTTGCCAGTACGCCAGTTGCCGCTCGCCCTCGCCTTGCGCCAGCCATTGCCGCTGCCAGTTGCCGTAATCGGCGTATTGCGTGGGCAGCGCTGCCAGTGTCGCCGGCGTCCCTTGGGTTGCCGCCGCGTAGAGACGCGAGAATTCGTCGAGCAGGATATTCAGCGACCAGCCGTCAGCGATGATGTGGTGCAGGGTCACCAGCAGTTGATGTTCTTCGGCATCGAGACGCACCAGTGTCACCGCCAGCAACGGGCCTTTTTCCAGATCGAACCGAGTGCGCGCCTCGTATTCGCGAATCTGCTCGGCGCGGGCTTCACGCTCGGCCATTGGCAGGTCGCTGATGTCGATCAGTTGCAGATTGAATTCGGCAGCGGCAAGCACTTGCTGCAATGCCACGCCGTCGCGCTCGAAGAAACGTGTGCGCAAAGATTCATGGCGTTCGAGCAGTTGCTGGAAGCTTTTGCGCACGGCGTCTTCGTCGAGTTCGCCACGCAAGCGCAGGCCGCCGGGAATGTTGTAGGCGCTGCTCTGTGGATCGAGTTGCCAGGTGATCCACAGACGGTTTTGTGCCAGCGACTGCGGCATCGGCTCGCTGCGCGACAAGGTGCTGATCGGACCTTGAGCGCTGCCGCCGTCCTCTTTTAGCTGCGCCACAGCGGCAGCGAAGGTGGACAGGGTTGGCGCTTCGAACAGCAGGCGCAGGCTCAGCTCCACATCGAACGCTTCGCGAACCCGCGCAACCACTTGCGTGGCGGCGATCGAGTTGCCGCCGAGCAGGAAGAAATGGTCGTCGCCACTGACCTGCTTGACGTTGAGTTGCTCGGCCCAGATTTGCCCGATCAACGCTTCAAGATCCGAAGTGCTGCTGGTCGCGTTTTCCGTTGCCGCTGTAATCGAAGGGAACTGCGCGTAACTGTCGAGGCTGCCATCAGCCAGACGATTGCGGCACGCCGAGCGCTGCAGTTTGCCACTGGAAGTTTTCGGCAACGCGCCCGGATTGAGCAGCACCACCACGCTTGGCGCCTCCTGATACGCCTCGGCCACGGCTTGGCGAATGGCTTTGATCAGCGCATCTGGCGCAAGGATTTTCTGCACGCTGCGGCTGATTTCCGCAGCGACGCCGATGCCCTCTTCGCCGTTGTGAGTGACCGCGAACGCCGCCACACGCCCCTTGCGCACCACTTCGACTTCGCGCTCGACAGTCTGCTCGATGTCCTGCGGATAAAGGTTATGGCCACGGACGATGAGCATGTCTTTCAGGCGCCCGGTCACGAACAGTTCGCCGTCACGGATAAAACCCAGGTCGCCGGTGCGCAACCAGGTGCGCCCGACGTGCTGGACAAAAGTCTTGGCGCTGGCTTCGGGGTTGCGCCAGTAACCGTGGGCGATGCTCGGGCCGGCGGCCCAGACTTCACCGACGGCATTGTCGGTCAGTTCCTCGAGCGTGTTGGGATCGACAATCAGCACCGCGTGCTCAGGCTGACTGATGCCGCAGCTCATGATCGCGCTGCCGTCGCCCGGCTCGGCGCGGTTTTGCGCCAGCGCCTGATCGTCCACGCGCAGTGCCGGGATGCCGGTGCCGCGCGGCGTGCCGGCGACAAACAGGGTCGCCTCGGCCAGACCGTACGAAGCCATGAAGCTGTTGTCGCTGAAACCGCAAGCAGCGAATTTTTCTGCGAAGCGTTCAAGGGTGTCGAGGCGAATCGGCTCGGAGCCAGAATAGGCCACGCGCCATCGACTGAGATCGAGGCGCTCAAGGGCCGACTCGCTGACCCGCTCACTGCACAAACGGTAGGCGAAATCCGGGCCGCCGCTGATGGTGCCGCCGTATTCGGCAATCGCTTCCAGCCAGCGCAACGGCCGGCCGAGGAAGTACGCCGGCGACATCAGAATGCACGGTACGCCGCTGAAAATCGGTTGCAGCAGACCGCCGATCAGACCCATGTCGTGATACAGCGGCAACCAACTGACGATGACGTCGTCCGGGTTGATGTCGATGCCGAAACCGTGACGGATCAGCAGTTCATTGGCGACCAGATTGCCATGGCTGACTTGCACGCCCTTGGGCAGCGCGGTGGAGCCGGAGGTGTATTGCAGGAAGGCGATGTGCTCGGGCGGCAGGGGCGGCTCAACCCACTGTTCGGCCAGTGCGCTGTCCAGAGTGTCGACGCACAACAGCGGCGGCGCGCCGTCGATTTGCTGCAAGGCATCGCGCAGATCGGCGCTGGTCAGCAACAGCCTGGGCTCGGCGTCGGCGATGATCGACAGCAATCGCTCCTGATGATGACGACGCGCGGATTCCGGCGGATAGGCCGGCACCGCAATTACACCGGCATACAAACAACCGAAAAACGCCGCGACATAGTCCGCGCCGCTGGGAAACAGCAGTACCGCACGCTCACCGAATCCAGCCTGAGCCTGCAACGCAGCGGCGATGGTGCGCGCGCGTTGATCCAGTTCGCGATAGCTGAGCACCACGGTCTGCTCCGGGTTTTCGGCGAGAAAACGCAAGGCCAGTCGGTCCGGCGTCAGGGCTGCGCGACGCTTGAGGGCTTGGACCAGGGTGCTGGGGAGTTCGAACGCGTCGGTCATGAGGTTTCCTGCCTGAATTCGGCTTGCAAGTGGAATCGGGTGGCTGCGTCACACCTGTCGAGAGGCGTGCGGGGCGCGGTCTGTGCCGACCGCGCAAGGCATCGGAATGCGCTGAGGCCGGGGATCTGCACCCGGGCCATTCACCAATGAGAACGGATGGAGTGGGGAAATAATTAGTCGGCAGGCACGACGTCCAGCGGGGCCAGGGTGCGGCGGCGTGTCGCAGTTGGCAAAACACATCGACTTACAGCACTACTTCTCTTTCTCATTTGACAATCATTATCATTCAACATAATTTGTCGCTCGATGTGTAGGACGGCGCCGTCCCCCGAGGCCCTCCCACTAACCTATTGGCAGCAAGGTGATTTCCATGACGGAACAAGTATCCACAAGCAGGTGCGATTCACCGCTACTTCAGGCATTCGTCGACAATCGACTGATTCTGGTCAAGATTGCAGCCCGCATTACCGGTTGCAGGTCTCGTGCCGAAGACGTGGTTCAGGATGCGTTTTTCCGACTGCAATCGGCGCCGCCGATCACGTCGTCGATCAAGGCTCAGCTGAGCTACCTGTTCCAGATCGTGCGCAACCTCGCCATCGATCACTACCGCAAGCAGGCGCTCGAACAGAAATACTCAGGCCCGGAAGAGGAAGGCTTGAACGTGGTGATTCAGGGCGCTTCGCCGGAAACTTCGCACATCAACTTCTCGACTCTGGAACACATCGCCGATGCGCTGACCGAACTGCCCAGCCGCACCCGCTATGCCTTCGAGATGTACCGTCTGCACGGCGTGCCGCAGAAAGACATCGCCAAGGAACTGGGCGTATCGCCCACCCTGGTCAACTTCATGATTCGTGATGCTTTGGTGCACTGCCGCAAGGTCTCGGGCAGTCGGCGGGATGCGGTGATTGCGGGTCGTCGTTAGGATCCGGATTCTGCGTCAAGCCATTCGCGAGCAGGCTCGCTCCCACAGGGTTTGATCAACGACACAAACCCAGTGTGGGAGCGAGCCTGCTCGCGAAAGCGGCCTCAGACCCAACGAAATTCCGAGGCCGAACACATCAGGCCAACCGGCACCGATCAAAAAACCGCTCCCGCCCCAGAATCATCAGCGCCGCGCGCTTGTGCGGAAAATCGAATTCCTTCTCGCAGTGAAAGCATTGGTTGTGCATATGCCCGATCATCTTCGCGTTGTCGGCACGCGGCTCGGCGACCACGCGCTGGGTGCGTGGATCATCGAGAAACAGGTAATGCACCAGCGCCGATAACCAGCTCGCCACTTTATGCGGGCCGCGATGACTTTCCTCGCCGACCAGCATGTGAATGCCACGGTCGTAATCGCCGGCATCGTAGAACGGCGCGATGCGATCTTCCTTGGCCCAGTAGGCTTCGAAGTAAGCGAAAGGCTGGTCATCGAAACAGCCAATCAGCGTCAGCGTGTGCGGATCGGCCTCGAGCTTGCCGAGGTATTCGCGATGCTGCTCAAGGCTGCCCTCCTCCTGCCAGAAACTCGCCACGCGCGGGCTGTTCTGCCAGCGATTGAAGCGCGACAGATCTTCTTCGATTTCCAGCGTACGCAAGGAAATCCACGCGCCGAGCCGCGCATCGAAACGCCGATAGACTTCACCGCGCGGTTTCACCGGTCGCAGCGGATGGCGCCTGCCGTGGCTGATGACCATTTGCTGCGGATAGCTGCCGGTCAGTGAAGTGCCCAGCCACGGCTGCGGCAATTGCCAGAACAGCGTGCGCTCGCAGCGATATTCGCCGGCGACTTCGGTGTTGATCAGCAAACCACTGCGCAAGGCTTCGGTCGGTGGCTGATCGAGTTGCCAGATCAACTGCTGACACGCCGGGTCACGGGCGAACAGCCAATAACAGGCTGCCCACAAGGCGTGGCCGGGCGGCAGAGCGAAACGCTCGTCGAGCTGGATCGGGCCATTGGCCTCGCGGTCCAGGCGCAGCCGAATCAGCGGTTGCCCGTCCAGGCTCAGGCTCAGCCGGCTCTCGGTAGCATCAGCGATCAATCGACTGCCCGAGGGCAACGCCAGGGCAGTCAGGTCATTCAGATTGGACATGGGTCGGGCTCACGTAATCGTCGACAGTTCAACGAAGTGACGTGAGCCGGGAGGGGAAATTTAAGCGCGAGAGGCAATTAGCGCTTCAGTGATGAGGCGCCGGCATCACGGCAATCCTGTAGGGCTCGAAAATCCTCAGCAATTCGCCGTTGTCGCGCAAACGCTGCAACAGGTTGCCGAAGGCTTCGCCGGTGATAGGAGCGCTTGGTCGCAGAATCGCGTAATGGTGATAGATCTGATCGGTACGCTGCGACGCCAACAGCTCATCGCGGACCTTCTCGTTGCGCAGCAGGTAATCGAACAGATAGGAACGGGTGACCAGGGCA
This sequence comes from Pseudomonas sp. LW8, assembly GCF_041956865.1. Lineage (NCBI taxonomy): Bacteria > Pseudomonadati > Pseudomonadota > Gammaproteobacteria > Pseudomonadales > Pseudomonadaceae > Pseudomonas > Pseudomonas sp. LW8. The sequence goes on from NZ_CP168138.1 coordinate 3,892,235, forward strand.
ATGTCGGCGCGCCCGCGCAGGACCATCAGCAGGTTGCTGTCGTGGGAATAGGTCAGCGTCGCGTTGTAGTTTTTCGCGAGATATTTCGGGTCTGCGTTGAAGTCGGCGAATTCGTAGTGATAACCGCTGAACAGCGCCAGACGTTTGCCCGACAGGCTCGAGAAGTAGTTTTGCTGGCGGCCGTCTTCGCGTTGCGCGACAAAAATCTCGGCGTCTTCCAGGCCCATGTCGACGTCGTCGTGGGGAATGTCCTTCCAGCCCCACTCGGGGTTCTCGAAGATCGCCATATCGATGCGGCCTTGCTTGAAATCACCGAAGCGGCGCGGGATCGACGTCGGCACCAGGACAAATTGATAGTCGCTCTGCGAGCGGTTCAGCGCCTCGACCAATTGCGGCAACAGGCCGGTGTCGGCGCCGTTTTCCGGGCGAATCGTATAAGGCGGGAAATGCGCGGCGCCGACCCGGACCAATTGCGCTGACTGAGCGGGCAATACCCATAACGCAGCCAGCGCAGCGAGCAGCAGCCCGGCGGCTGTCCGAATTGGCGAAGACTTCAAAACACCCCACTCCCCGAAAAAAATAGCGATCAATGCATTCAAGCTAGGCGGTTTCGCCGACTTAGCCAGTTTCCCGGCCGGTCCGACAACCGTTCAACGCGCTTCGAGGACCAGAATCAACGCTTCATCGGCGAGTTGATCGAGGCTCAAACTGCCGCCAGCACGGAACCAGGTGGTGGTCCAGGACAGTGCGCCGGTAAGGAAACGTCGGGTAATAAAAACGTCGCCGCGAATAAAGCCGGCGTCCTTGGCCTCGCCCAGAACCTGCAGCCAGAGGTCTTCATAAACATCACGCAAAGCGAGGACTTTAGCCTGGCCGTCTTCGGACAATGAGCGCCATTCGTATACCAGCACGGCCATCGCTTCGCCACTGCCGCCCATGATCGACTGCAACTCGCAACGAATCAGTGCCAGCACCCTTTCGCGCACATCGCTCGTCTCGGCCAAGGCTGCGCGCATCAACGCGGTGTTGTAGCGGATGGTTTCCTCCATCACCGCGCGGAGAATTTCATCCTTGCTTTTGAAGTGATGAAAAATGCTTCCCGACTGAATGCCCACAGCACTGGCCAGATCACGCACTGTGGTGCGCTCATAGCCTTTGTTGCGAAACAGGTGAGCCGCCACTTGCAGCAATTTGCCACGGGCGCTGTCCGGGTCGGTCAACTGGCCTTGGTCGACCAGTTCGCGCATGACCCGCAGGGCTTTTTGCTCGTCCACCCGTTCTCTCCTACAGTCGATCAGTGTGTTGCCCCCTGTAACCGCAGGGTTGCGCGCAATTTAAGCCGCGCGCGGGCACCAAGCAAGCGCTTGGGCAGAAGAATGTTTCGCCTGTTTACAAACCAAGCGCTTGCTTGGTAGCCTCCAGACACTTCTGTCGCAGGTCCCTGAGTCGGAGATAAAAATGCCAACCACCGTGCGTATCGGCTGCGCCAGTGCCTTTTGGGGCGACACCTCCACCGCTGCCGCCCAGTTGGTGACGGGCGGAAACGTGGATTATCTGGTGTTCGATTATCTGGCCGAGATCACCATGTCGCTTATGGCCGGTGCGCGTCTTAAAGATCCCCAGGCCGGATTCGCCGGGGACTTCATTGAAGTGCTGGCGCCGCTGCTGACGCAGCTGTCCGAACAGAACATCCGCGTGATCAGCAATGCCGGCGGGGTCAATCCGCAGGCTTGCGCGGCGGCCCTGCAAGCGGCCTGCGACCAGGCTGGGGTCCAGCTGAAGATTGCCGTGTTGCTCGGCGATGACCTGCAAGGACAGCTCAAAAACCCTGCCGACATCAGCGAAATGTTCAGCGGCGCGCCGCTTCCGCGGATGTGCGTGTCGACCAACGCCTACCTCGGCGCGCCGGGGATTGTCGAAGCTTTGCGCCTGGGCGCCGACATCGTCATTACCGGCCGGGTGGTCGACAGCGCCGTTGTCAGTGCGGCGCTGGTTCACGAATTCGGCTGGTCGTGGCATGACTACGACAAACTCGCCCAGGCCGCGCTGGCCGGGCACATCATCGAGTGCGGCGCACAGTGCACCGGCGGTAATTTCACCGACTGGCGCGAGGTGCCGGATTACGAGCACATCGGTTTTCCGATCGTCGAGGTCAGCGCCGATGGCCAGTTCCTCGTCAGCAAACCCGAAGGCTCCGGCGGACTGGTCACGCCATTGACGGTCGGCGAGCAGATGCTCTACGAAATCGGCGATCCGCAGGCCTATCTATTACCCGACGTGATCTGCGATTTCAGCCAGGTCAAACTCCAGCAACAAGGCAAAAACGTCGTGCACGTGCACGGTGCCAAAGGCCTGCCGCCTACCGATAAATACAAGGTCAGCGCCACGTACCCGGACGGTTTTCGCTGCACCGCCAGTTGCCTGATGGCCGGCATCGACGCAGTGGACAAGGCACGGCGAGTCAGTCAGGCAATCATCGACAAGACCGCCGAGATGTTCAGCCTGCGCGGCTGGGCGCCGTACAGCGAAACCCATGTCGAACTGCTCGGCAGCGAAGCCACCTACGGCCCCCACGGCCAGCGCCGCGACAGCCGTGAAGTGGTGATCAAAATCGCCGTGCGCCATCCTGACAAACGCGCGCTGGTGCTGTTTTCCAGAGAGATCGCCCAGGCCGCGACCGGCATGGCGCCGGGTTTGACCGGCATCGTCGGCGGTCGTCCGACCGTATACCCCCTCATCCGTCTGTTCTCTTTCCTCATCGATAAAAGCGCCTGCACCCTGCAAGTCGACATCGCAGGCGAACGTCATCCGTGCGCCCTACCCGACCCAGTGGCCCTCGACAGCGCAGATTTGCCGCTCGCCCAGCAACCACCGAAACCCCAGGGCCGCGCCGATGCCAGTGTGCCGTTGGTGAAACTGGCGGTGGCGCGCTCCGGCGACAAGGGCAACCACAGCAATATCGGCGTGATGCCGCGCCATCCCGATTACCTGCCGTGGATCGCCGAAGCGCTGACCACCTCGGTGGTGGTCGACTGGATGCGGCACGTCCTCGATCCGCTTCTCGGGCGTGTCGAACGCTGGTATCTGCCCGGCACCCACAGCCTCAACTTTCTTTTGGAAAACGCCCTCGGCGGTGGCGGTGTCGCCAGTCTGCGCATCGACCCGCAAGGCAAAGCCTTCGCCCAGCAACTATTGGAAATCCAGATCCCGGTGCCGCAGAGCATCGCCGAACAGCTCGACTAGAGGATGGTGTGCATGGCTTACGCGTCGATTTTCCGCGCCGATCTGTTCAGCGGCCAGAACCTGATTGTCACCGGTGGCGGCAGCGGCATCGGTCGCTGCACCGCCCATGAACTGGCGGCGCTCGGCGCCAATGTGCTGCTGGTCGGGCGCAAGCCGGAAAAGCTGGAAAAAGTCGCCGCCGAAATCACCGAGGACGGCGGCCGCGCGCACTGGAAGGCCTGCGATATCCGCGATGAAGAAGCGGTCAAGCAACTGGTCAAAGAGCTGATCGCCGAACACGGGCCGATCCACGGCCTGGTCAACAACGCCGGCGGCCAATACCCGTCGCCCTTGGCCTCGATCAATCAGAAGGGCTTCGAAACCGTGCTGCGGACCAATCTGGTCGGCGGCTTTCTGATGGCCCGCGAAGTGTTCAACCAGTCGATGAGCAAACATGGCGGCAGCATCGTCAACATGCTCGCTGACATGTGGGGCGGCATGCCCGGCATGGGCCACTCTGGCGCGGCGCGTTCGGGCATGGACAACTTCACCAAGACTGCCGCGTTCGAGTGGGGTTACGCCGGGGTCCGGGTCAACGCGGTGGCGCCGGGCTGGATTGCGTCCAGCGGCATGGACACTTACGAAGGCGCATTCAAAGCGGTGATTCCGACCCTGCGCGAGCATGTGCCGCTCAAGCGTATCGGCACCGAATCGGAAGTCAGTGCGGCGATCGTGTTTCTGCTCAGCCCGGCGGCGGCATTCATCAGTGGCACCACAGTGAAAATCGACGGCGCCGCCAGCCTCGGCAGTCGTGCCTGGCCGCTGCACAAGGCCAGCCACAGCGAATCGTTCAATGGTTTCCACCGCGCGTACTTACCAGAAGTGTTGCGTCCCGACGTGCTCAAGGACAAGGAATAAGCCATGGCGCAGATTCAGTCGCAACTCGATCCGCACAGCGAAGCGTTCGCGCGCAACCGCGCGGCCATGCTCGCCGCCATCGAGCAGGTGCAGCAGCTCGAACAGAACCTGCTGAACAAGGCCGCCGAAGCCAAAGAAAAATTCAGCAAACGCGGGCAACTGTTGCCCCGCGAGCGCTTGAACCTTTTGCTCGACCCCGGCGCGCCGTTCCTCGAACTGGCCAGCCTCGCCGGCTACAAGTTGCACGACGACAAGGACGGCAGTTCGGCCGGTGGCGGGCTGATTGCCGGCATCGGTTATGTCTGCGGCATCCGCGCGATGGTGGTCGCCAACAACAGCGCGATCAAGGGTGGCACGATCTCGCCGAGCGGCCTGAAAAAATCCCTGCGCCTGCAACAGATCGCTCGGGAAAACAAACTGCCGATGATCACCCTCGCCGAAAGCGGCGGTGCCAATCTCAACTACGCGGCGGAGATTTTTGTCGAAGGCGCGCGCAGTTTCGCCAACCAGGCGCGCATGTCCGCGATGGGTTTGCCACAGATCACCGTGGTGCACGGCTCGGCCACCGCAGGCGGCGCCTATCAACCGGGGTTGTCGGATTACGTGGTGGTTGTGCGCGGCAAGGCCAAGCTGTTTCTCGCCGGCCCGCCATTGCTCAAAGCGGCGACCGGCGAAGTGGCCACCGATGAAGAACTCGGAGGCGCCGAAATGCACGCGCAAGTCGCCGGCACTGCCGAATATCTCGCTGAAAACGACGCTGACGGCATACGCCAGGTCCGCGACATCATGCGCATGCTGCCATGGAACGAGCAGTTGCCGTGGCTGCCGGAGCCGCAATTCAAAGAACCGCTCTACCCCATCGACGAACTGCTCGGGCTGATCCCGGACGATGCAAAAAAGCCCTACGACGTGCGCGAAATCATCGCGCGGATTGCTGACGAGTCGGACTTCCTCGAATTCAAAGGCGAGTTCGATCAGCAAACCCTTTGCGGCCAGTTGAAAATCCAGGGCCGCGCCTGCGGCTTCATCGGCAACAACGGCCCGATCACCCCGCAAGGTGCGAGCAAGGCGGCGCAGTTCATCCAGTTGTGCGACCAGAGCCAGACGCCGCTACTGTTTTTCCACAACACCACGGGTTTCATGGTCGGCACCGAATCGGAACAGCAAGGGGTGATCAAGCACGGCTCGAAACTGATTCAAGCGGTGGCCAACGCACGGGTGGCTAAACTGACCATTGTCGTCGGCGGTTCCTACGGCGCCGGCAACTACGCCATGTGCGGGCGCGGGCTCGATCCGCGCTTCATCTTCGCCTGGCCCAACAGCCGCACGGCAGTGATGGGCGGCGCACAGGCCGGCAAGGTCTTGCGCATCGTTACCGAAGCCAAACAGCTCAAGGACGGCATCGAGCCCGATCCGAAAATGCTCGACATGCTCGAACAGATGACCGCGCAGAAACTCGACAGCCAATCCACCGCCCTGTATGGCAGCGCCAACCTGTGGGACGACGGCCTGATCGATCCGCGCGACACCCGCACCCTGCTCGGTTACTTGCTGGATATCTGCCACGAAGCCGACACGCGCACGCTGCAACCCAACAGCTTCGGCGTCAGCCGCTTCTGACCGCCACGGATCCTACGGAGAACAACAACAATGATCTTCACCCCGGAACACGAAGCCCTGCGCCGCACCGTCCGCCAGTTCGTCACGCACGAGATCAACCCGCACGTCGAAGAATGGGAAAAGGCCGGGCGCTTTCCGATCCATGAGATATTCCGCAAGGCCGGTGAGCTGGGCCTGCTGGGCATTTCCAAGCCGGAAAAATTCGGCGGCATGGGCCTCGACTACAGCTATTCGATCGTCGCCGCTGAAGAGTTCGGCACCATTCATTGCGGCGGGATTCCGATGTCGATTGGCGTGCAGACCGACATGTGTACACCCGCCCTCGCCCGCTTCGGCTCCGATGAATTGCGCGAAGAATTCCTGCGCCCGGCGATCACGGGCGAACAGGTCGGCTGCATCGGCGTTTCCGAAGTCGGCGCCGGCTCCGATGTCGCCGGGCTGAAAACCACGGCACGCAAGGACGGCGATGACTACGTGATCAACGGCAGCAAAATGTGGATCACCAACTCGCCGAGCGCCGATTTCATCTGCCTGCTGGCCAACACTTCGGACGACAAGCCGCACATCAACAAGTCGCTGATCATGGTGCCGATGAACACCCCGGGGATCAGCCTCAGTTCGCACCTGGACAAGCTCGGCATGCGCAGCTCGGAAACCGCGCAGGTGTTCTTCGACAACGTGCGCGTGCCGCAGCGCAACCGCATCGGCCATGAAGGCGCCGGGTTCATGATGCAGATGCTGCAGTTCCAGGAAGAACGCCTGTTCGGCGCGGCGAACATGATCAAGGGCCTGGAATATTGCATCGACAGCACCATCGAGTACTGCAAGGAGCGCAAGACCTTCGGCAACGCGCTGATCGACAACCAGGTGATCCACTTCCGCCTCGCCGAATTGCAGACCGAAATCGAATGCCTGCGCGCACTGGTCTATCAGGCCACCGAGCAGTACATCAAAGGCCAGGACGTCACCCGACTGGCATCGATGGCCAAGCTCAAGGCCGGGCGTCTCGGCCGGGAAGTCAGCGACAGCTGCCTGCAATATTGGGGCGGCATGGGCTTCATGTGGGACAACCCGGTGGCCCGCGCCTATCGCGATGTGCGCCTGGTATCGATTGGCGGCGGCGCCGATGAAATCATGCTGGGGATCATCTGCAAACTGATGGGCATCCTGCCGGGGAAAAAGAAATGAGCCGCCTGCCCGATTGCCAGACGCTGTTGCTGGAACTGCATGGCGGCGTGCTGCACATCACCCTCAACCGCCCGGACAGCCGCAACGCGATGAGCCTGCAAATGGTCGCCGAACTGCGCGCGGTGCTGGCGGCGGTGCGTGATGACCGCACAGTGCGGGCCTTGGTGCTCAGCGGTGCCGGCGGGCATTTCTGCGCCGGTGGCGACATCAAGGACATGGCCAATGCCCGGGCTCAGGGCGCGGAAGCTTACCGCGAGTTGAACCGGGCGTTTGGTGCGTTGCTGGAACAAGCCCAGCACACGCCGCAAGTGCTGATCACTGTACTGCAAGGCGCCGTACTTGGCGGCGGCTTCGGCCTGGCTTGCGTCAGCGATGTTGCGATTAGCGATCACAAGGCGCAGTTCGGCTTGCCGGAAACCAGCCTTGGCCTGATCCCGGCGCAAATCGCGCCGTTTGTGGTGCAACGGATAGGCCTGACCGAAACCCGCCGACTCGCGCTGACGGCGGCGCGTTTCGATGGCCCTGAGGCGCAGCGATTGGGGCTGGTGCATTTCGTTGAACAGGATGCGCAAGCGTTGGCCGAGCGACTGGATGAGGTGTTGCAACAGGTGCTGCGCTGCGCGCCGGAAGCGAATGCGATGACGAAAAAATTGTTGCTGGCGAGTGCCGGACAGCCGTCGAGTGCATTGCTCGATGAGGCGGCGCAGTGGTTCAGCGCGGCGGTGACTGGAGACGAGGGAATCGAGGGGACCATGGCATTTATGCAGAAACGTAACCCTCGGTGGGTCAGCTAAAAGCTTCGCGAGCAGGCTCGCTCCCACAGGTCGAAATGCATTCCAAATGTGGGAGCGAGCCTGCTCGCGAAGAGGCCCGCACCTTCGCCGCCCAAAACTCAGGAGCCCCCGAGTTCGCAGTTGAAATGCGCTCCAAATGTGGGAGCGAGCCTGCTCGCGAAGAGGCCCGCACCTTCGCCGCCCAAAACTCAGGAGCGCCCGAATTCGCGGTTGAAATGCGTTCCAAATGTGGGAGCGAGCCTGCTCGCGAAGAGGCCATCCCATTCACCGCTATCATTTCAGGAACCCCACCATGCCTACCCTCCACAAAATCCTGATCGCCAACCGCGGTGAAATCGCCTGCCGCATCCAGCGCACGGCCCAGGCGCTGGGCTATCGCACAGTCGCCGTGTTCAGCGACGCCGACGCCGATGCGCTACACGTGCAAATGGCCGACCAAGCCGTGCATATCGGCCCGGCGCCGGTGCAGCAGTCGTACCTCAACATTGCGGCGATCCTCGACGCCGCCCGCCGCAGCGGCGCCGACGCGATTCACCCGGGCTACGGCTTTCTCTCGGAAAACGCCGATTTCGCCCGCGCCTGCGCCGAAGCCGGGCTGATTTTCATCGGTCCCAGCGTCAAAGCTATCGAACTGATGGGCAGCAAACGCCTGTCGAAAATTGCCATGCTCGACGCGGGCGTGCCATGCATTGCCGGCTATCAAGGCGCAGCGCAGGACGACGCGACCCTATTGGCCGAAGCCGCGCGGATCGGTTATCCGCTGATGATCAAGGCCAGTGCCGGTGGTGGTGGACGCGGCATGCGCCTGGTCCACGAGACCAGCGAACTGGCGGCGCAACTGCGTACCGCGCGCTCCGAAGCAATGAACGGTTTCGGCAGTGACGAGTTGATTCTCGAGCAAGCGTTGGTCGAGCCACGCCATGTCGAAGTACAGCTGTTCGGCGACCAGCACGGGCATCTGGTCTATCTCGGCGAACGTGATTGCTCGATCCAGCGCCGCCATCAGAAAGTCATCGAAGAAGCGCCGTGCCCGGTGATGACCGCCGAGCTGCGCCAGGCCATGGGCGAAGCGGCGCTTAAGGCCGGGCGCGCGGTGGATTACGTCGGCGCTGGCACCGTGGAGTTCCTGCTCGACGCGCGCGGGCAGTTCTACTTTCTGGAGATGAACACCCGTCTGCAGGTCGAGCATCCGGTGACGGAATTGATCACCGGGCTGGATCTGGTCGCGTGGCAGTTGCTGGTCGCCGAAGGTCAGCCGCTACCGCTGACGCAGGAGCAGGTCCGCCTCGACGGTCACGCCATGGAAGTGCGCCTCTACGCTGAAGATCCCGCTGCGGATTTTCTCCCGCAAACCGGCCGAATTGCCGCATGGCAGCCGGCTTCTGATCACGGCGCACGGATCGATCACGGTCTGCTTGAAGGTCAGTCGGTCAGCCCGTTCTACGACCCGATGCTGGGCAAACTGATCGCCCACGGTGCCACCCGCGAAGAGGCGCGGCGCAAGCTGTTGCGTGCGGTGCAGGACACGGTGCTGCTTGGCGTGCAAAGCAATCAACGCTTGCTCGAAGGCCTGTTGCAACATCCGCAGTTCATCTGTGGCGATTTCAGCACCGCCTTCATCCAGCAACATTTTTCCAGCCATGCCTGCCTCAATACTTATGTGCCGACGGCGAAGCAACTGGCGATTGCTGTGGTGTTGTTCTATCAGGCCAGCGCCCTGCCCCATCGCGCCCCGCTGAACGGCTGGCGCAACAACGCGAGCGTGCCGTTGCACTATCGACTCGGCAGTGACGAGCAGGACTGGACGCTGTCGGTGCTGGCGCGCAAATCGGGCGAGTTGGTCGTGCAGGCTGGCGAAAGCACTGTGGCGGTGAAAATCATTGAGCACACCGCGCAATCGGTAACCATGGAAATCCACGGCCTGCGCCAGCGTCATGCCTACCGTCTGCACGATGGGCAGCTATGGCTGTTCACCCATCCAGGCAGCCTGCGCTTGGAGGATCGAACTCATGCGCCGATCGACAGTCAGACCAGCGTCGCCTCCGGCACCCTCAAAGCGCCGATGGACGGTGCCATTGTCGATGTGTTGGTCAGCGAAGGCAGTACGGTCAGCAAGGGTCAATTGCTGGTGGTGCTGGAGGCAATGAAAATGGAGCATCCGTTGAAGGCCGGCATCGATGGCGTGCTCAAACGGGTGCAAGTGAAGGTCGGCGATCAGGTAAAAAATCGTCAGGTTCTGTTGCAGGTCGAGTAGTCGCCCGGGCACAAGCGCGGGGTTTGACTACGCTCTGATAAATCAGAACGCGGAAATCAGGAACCCTGCGATGCCCCATTGGCTGGTCATAGATCTGGAAGCCACCACAGACGAGGGTGGCTGGCCGGTCACGGAAATGGAAATTATCGAGATCGGTGCGACCCTGGTCGACCGCGCCGGGCGCGAGCAGGATCACTTCCAGCGCTTCGTCAAACCGACCCGCCGGCCATTGCTGACGTCGTTCTGTCGGGAGCTGACGCATATCACCCAGGCAAACATCGATTCGGCGCAGCCGCTGAGCGACGTCTGGCCAGCCTTTGAGCGCTGGCTTGCGCAGCATCAGGCTCGCCTTGAAGGCTGGGCCAGTTGGGGCGGTTACGATCGCCAGCAATTGCTGCAGGAGTGGCAGCGCCTGCACATCGACAGCGGCCTGAGCAAAGTCCCGCACATGAACCTCAAACAGCGCTTCGCCAAGGCCCGCCGCCTGGAACGACCGCTGGGGCTCAACGCCGCGTTGCAACTGGCGGGCATGCAGTTCAACGGCCAACAACATCGCGCGCTGGAAGATGCCCGCAATACTGCACGGTTATTGCCGCTGGTCCTGCCGCTTTAGACGCGTGACGGCGCGAAAAGCCTTGTGCATACTGGCCGCCCCCTTTTAAGCCCTTTTCGAGGAATCCGCCCATGTTTAAAGTCAACGAGTACTTCGACGGCACCGTCAAGTCGATCGCCTTTGGCACCGCTGAAGGTCCGGCGACCATTGGCGTCATGGCCCCGGGCGAATACGAATTCGGCACCAGCCAGCGCGAGATCATGCACGTGGTGTCCGGCGCGCTGAACGTAAAACTGCCAGACAGCAGCGACTGGGAAAACTTCGCCGCCGGCAGCCAGTTCAACGTTCCGGCCAACAGCAAGTTCCAGCTGAAAGTCGAAGTGGATACCGCTTACCTGTGCGAATACCGCGGCTGATCCCGCCGGTTTCACAGCGCAAAAAAATGCCCGTGTCCAAAAGACCCGGGCATTTTTCGTTTCAGCGGCAACCTATTCGAGGATTTCCACCGGCATGCCGACTTCCAGGCGGCCGTTGCCGTCGTTGACCAGATTCTGCCCGAACATCGCGCCATCAGCGGTGCTGCGGTGCTTCTGCAACGTCGCGAACGGCTCGCGATCGGCGCTACGCTCACCGGTTTGCGGGTCGACAGTGGTCATGATGCAACGCGCGCACGGCTTGACCACGCGGAATTCGATGTCGCCAATGCGAATACGCTTCCAGTTGTCCTCGGCGTAAGGCGCGCTGCCTTCGATGACCAGATTCGGACGGAAGCGCAGCATCTCCAGCTCTCGCCCTACCGTTTCCGAGAGTGCCAGCCGCGAGGCTTCGCCGATCAGCAGCAATGGATAACCGTCGGCGAACGCCACTTGATCGTCGTCCTTGCCGAAACCCGACTGCGTGGTGCGCGCCCGCTCAAGTGGCATTTGCACCAGACGTGTCGGCTTGCCGAGGAAGTCACTGACAAAACGCGCGGCTTGATCACCAGCGTCCGGCACCCGCAGGGTGTCACGCCAGATCGTCACACCGCGCAGCTCGGCGTCGGCAGCGGGCAGCGCGACTTCGATAGCACCCTGCTCGGGAGCGCTGAGGGTCAGACCGCCGCCGGCATTCCATAACGCCGACAGCTGACTCATCTTCGCTTCGGCACGCTGGGTCAGAAAGCGCCCGCTGGCCTCGTCCACCAGCATCCAGCGTCGGTCGCCCGCCAGCCCGAGCTTGTCCAGCTCAATGCTTTGCAGGATTTCGCCCTTGCCGGATTTCAACGGGTAACGATAAAGCGCGCTCAGACGCAGCATGGCCAGCTTCCTTGGAGGAAAAACGCCACCCTATACGAGCTTCAATAGCGAATCAAAGCCGTCATTAATGTAAATACACTTCTGTGGGAGCGAGCCTGCTCGCGAAGAGGCCGGCACATTCACCATCAATGTGTCCGACCCTGCGCTTTCGCGAGCAGGCTCGCTCCCACAGGAAGCAAGATGTGCGTGTTTCAGGCCGGCACGGCGTCGAGCATCAGACGCTGGCGCACCACATCAACCAATTTGTCCGGCTGGAATTTGGAGAGGAAGTTGTCGCAACCGACCTTCTTCACCATCGAGTCGTTGAAACTGCCGGACAGCGAGGTGTGCAACACGACGTACAAGCCACGCAGGCGAGGGTCGTTGCGAATTTCCGTGGTCAGGCGATAGCCGTCCATTTCCGGCATTTCCGCATCGGTGAAGATCATCAGCAGTTTATCGGTCATGTGCACGCCGGTATCGGCCCAGGCCTTGAGCATGTTCAAGGCTTTCAAACCGTCGCTGGCGATGTGCATTTTCACCCCGAGCTGGCCGAGGGTGTCGCGCAATTGCGAAAGCGCTACGTTGGAATCATCCACCAGCAACACTTCGCGGCCACGGGCGCGCTCGAGTACCGGATCGTCGAGTTTCTCGCGCGAGACCTTGGCGTTGTACGGGACGATTTCAGCGAGGACTTTCTCGACGTCGATGATCTCCACCAGTTGATCGTCGACCTTGCTGATCGCGGTCAGATAATGCTGGCGGCCGGCACTGGTCGGCGGCGGCAGAATGGCTTCCCAGTTCATGTTGACGATGCGGTCGACACCGCCGACGAGGAAGGCCTGCACCGAACGGTTGTATTCGGTGACGATGATCGTGCTGTTCGGGCCCGGCACCAGTGGGCGCATACCGATTGCCTGCGACAGGTCGATCACCGGCAATGTCTGCCCGCGCAGATTGACCACGCCGCAGACGAAGGGATGACGCTGCGGCATCAGGGTCAGCTTGGGCAGTTGCAGCACTTCCTGAACCTTGAACACGTTGATCGCGAACAGCTGGCGTCCGGCCAGGCGAAACATGAGGATTTCCAGGCGATTCTCACCCACCAGTTGCGTGCGTTGGTCTACCGTGTCGAGAATGCCGGCCATCAATGACTCCTGGGCTTGTTCTGATGAATTCACTATGGGGGTTTATCGGCTGCATTCAGCTAATCTTGATTGCTGTAAAGCGCGCCGCTAAAAATGCCATAAATGGCCATTGATGTCACACTGACATCATGCTTTACTGGCAATCGTGATTTCATCTGCTAGATTCATTGCGGCGCGACCTCGGTTTGCACGTTAGGTTCCCGCGCCTAAGGGATTCCCCTAGGATCAATCAGGCCCAACCTGATATTCGCCATTTCCAATAGCCATTACTGTGACGCCATTCTCATTGCATGAACGGAGTCAGGCTATTGTGTGCGATCGCAATTCAGTGGCAACCCACCCTCTGGAACCCTTCGGTCCGTGCACCTGCACCGCCGGGCGCGATCTGCCGACGATTCACGATCGTCGCCACACACGGCCATCCGTCAACCAACACGACGTGGTGGAGATGAACATGCCAATCGACCGTAAAGACTGGGCGCAACGCTTCCCCGAATTTCTGGTCGAGGCCGAAACGCTTCTCGCCAAGTCCGAAGAATGCCTGAGCCATCTGCAACTGATCAGCAATGACAAGGATGCCATCGACTGCATGCTCGGCACTCTGCTGAAGCTGGCCGGCCGGGCCGAAGCACTGGCGCTGGAAGCGATCTCCGAGTTTTCCCTGCACATCTACAGCCTGCTCAATTTGCAGCAGGATCACGTAGATCTGCACGAGCAGGCCCTCGATGCGTTACGTGACTGCCTGACCTTGATGGCGTGGCAGCTCGAGCTGGTCGATCCCAGGACCGGGCAGCTGACCCTGGATAAAAGCGAACAGACTGATCTGCTCGAAGCCTTCGCGGCACAAATGGGCCAAACCTCGTTCGAGCCCAAGATGGTGAGCAAACGTTTGCTCTCTTCATCCTTTACCGCGCGCCAGGCTTGAGCCGGTAAGTCGCGATATTGTCGTAAATGAATACTTCGTGCCTGAAAGCGACAATCCGGGGCAAATAATCAGCCCGACCAACGGTTAATTTTCAGGTGCCGCCATCAGGGTTTTCCCTGTGCCCACCGAGCGACACTTCCAGGCAAATCGAAGTGGCCCAAATACAACAACTCCAGCTTTTTCCAATATGGAACTTGCGTCCACGATCCGATATTTCCTGACTGAATAGACATATATAGCAACCGCGACCAACGGTATGTTAAGTGGTATTATGCCGCCGGTTAGTTGCCTGCCGGTTAATGGCATACTGACTTCAGTGTTACCTTTTCGATGTTATTGCCGGTCAATGATCGCTTAATGAATGCGGTTTGAATCAATAACATAAATGACAGTATTTCCACACAGAGATCCGCCAGTCACCGGTCGGTCTGCCCGCAGCGAACATCCATTGGCTCCATCCGTTATGTACGCCAGTCTCAAGTCACTCATTACATGGCCACCTTCTCGGGAAAACGCCCGGCGCTTCACACTTGTTCTGTGTGTTCTGGCGACCTTGGGCAGTCTGCTGGCGTATGTTGTTTCCGCACGCCTTCCTTTGGGATTGCTGGCGCTCGACATCGCCGCCACCGCGTGCGTCTGGGTGCAATATCGCTTGTCGCGCAAATCGATCAAGTTTCAACCACAAGAGCTGGCTGATCGACTGTTGCAAGTTCAGGAAAACGAGCGCCATCGCCTCAGCCGGGAATTGCACGACGATATCGGCCAGTTGCTCACTGCCGCCAAGCTGCAAAGTGACTGGCTCAAACGCCGCCTGCCGGAGGATCTGCAGGAACAATGCAAGGTGCTCTGCGACACACTGGATGAAACCCTGACCAAGGTGCGTGACGTCTCGGCGATTCTCAATCCACGTCAATTGACCAGTCTGGGCCTCGAAGCCAGCCTGCGTGCGCACTTGCTCAAGACACTGGCCAACACGCCGGTTAACTGGAGTCTCGATTGCCAGCAACGGCTCAACGGCATCCCCGAAGAAATGGCCGTCGCGGCGTTTCGCATTGCCCAGGAAGCCGTGACCAACATCCTGCGCCACGCACAGGCAAAAAACCTGTTGATTCGGGTACAGCGATTGCCGCAAGGTCTGACGCTGTTGATCAGTGATGACGGCCTGGGTTTTGCCCCGGCGGCCGACCCGGCCAGAGAAGGTCAACGCGGCATGGCCGGAATGGCCGAGCGTATCGAACAGTTGGGCGGCACATTGAGCGTTATCAGCGAGCCGGGCAAAGGCACTCGAATCGAAGCACTATTCCCGTGGGCGCCTCGGGCACTCGAACGGGCCAGTACGAATAAGGTTATGCGTTGACTTGTAACTTACTTCTGGTGGATGACCACTCGCTGATCAGAGCCGGCGTGCGTGCTCTGGTTCTGGATATTCCCGGTTACGCGGTAGTCGGCGAAGCCAGTGATGGTTCGCAATTGCTCGAAATGGTCGAGCAACTGAGCCCCGACATCGTATTGCTGGACATCTCGATGCGGGAAACCGGTGGCCTGGAAGCGCTGCAACGCCTCAAGCGTGTGCGGCCGCAGAGCAAAGTGCTGATTCTGTCGATGCACACCGACCCGGCGCTGATCATGCAAGCGCTGGAGTCCGGTGCCCATGGCTACCTGCTCAAGGACACCACGGCCACCGAGCTCGAGCACGCGCTGGAAGCCCTGCGCAACAACGAACGCTATCTCAGCCCGGCCATCGCTCACACCGTGATCAATCAGGCACTGACCCGCAACCAGAAAAGCCAGCCGGACATCGCCGATTCGCACAATCTGACCGCGCGCCAGCTGGAAATCCTTCGCCTGATCGTGCGCGGCAAATCGACCCGGGAAATCGCCAACGGCCTGGGCTTGAGCGTCAAGACCGTGGAAACCCACCGCGCACAGATCATGAAGCGCCTGCAGATCTATGACGTGGCGGGCCTGGTGCTGTTCGCCGTGCGCGAGCAGATCATCAGCCTTGATGACTGATTGACGGTTGTTGGCCCAATAACGGCGAGTCTTTCGGCAAGTGCACCTGCAACGCTGCGGGTTTCGCAACAAAACGCAGACTGTCGCCTTCCAGCGGCTCGCCGTCGAGATTGATGCTCAGCCCTTCGGCGACCTTGATCTCGACCCACGGCAATCGCGCCCGCACGAACATGTTGTCGAGGCCGAAGCCCTCGCTCAGCAGATTCTTCAGCGTGCCGACCAGTTCTTGCGGTGCCGGCAGGATACTGATGTCCAGCAAACCATCATCGACCTGTGCCTCGGGGCACAGCACATGGCCGCCACCCGCCTGCCGACCGTTACCGATACCCAGCGCCAGCAGCTCACCCTGCCAATGGAAATCCGGGCCTTGCAACTCGCCGTAAGCGGCATGCAGTTCGCTGAACCGGGTCAGGCCGGTAAACAGATACGCGGCGCCGCCCAAGACCTTCTTCAGATCTTCCGAAGTATTGGCGGTCACCTGGCTGCCGAATCCGCCGGTAGCCATGTTGAGGAAAATCTGCCCGCCCACTTCGCCCAGATCGATATCCGAGGGCTGAACATCCAGTAGCTCAAGGGCTTCGGCAGGCTCCAGGGAAATACCGGCGGCGCGGGAGAAATCGTTGGCGGTTCCCAGCGGCAGCAACACAAGACTGGCTTTTTGCGGATGCTGAGCCAGCGCCTCGGCAATATCGCGCAACGTGCCATCACCGCCACCGGCGATGATTTTGCTGTAGCCGGCCGCCAACGCTTCCTCGACCAGACGCTGGGCGTCGCCGGCCTCCCAGGTCACTCGCACAGCCAGTTCCCAGCCTTGCTCACGCTTGGCTTCGACGGCAGCGCGGACATCCTCGTTGAGTGCCTGTTTGCCATGCAAGATCAGCAGTGCCCGGCGTTCACTCATAACGTCACTCCAAGAATTGAAATCGATTGAAACATCTTGACCACTGTGCGCCTTAAAAAAGCCACCGAGCTGGCAATTAATTCTTCGTCCAACTGCTGGCGTCCTACACAGCGGTATTTTTTCTTACGAAACAAGAGGAATCGGCTTAATTGACCCCGTCCGACCATTGGGTCACCGTGTGCCAGCAGCATCAACCTTCAACCCATTAACACAAGGATGTGCCGGTAATGAACGGATACCCCCCGATTTATTTCCATGAATCGAGCAATGGCAAAACCAGCAAGCGTGCAGTTGATACGATCGGCGAGAACTTCCATGCACAACCATGAAACCAAGGCACCGGTGAGCCCGGTCGCCGCTCTCGCCGAAAGTCGTGCCAGCAAGAAACCAGACTTCTGTAACAGCGCCAAGACCCCTGGAGAGTTTGATATGGAACCCCGAGTCAGCGAGCTGGAGACTCACTTCAAATACATGCGCCGCGATATGGACGAAGTGCTCAATGATGTCCGGACGATCAAACACCGCCTGGCGTATTCGGCGGGTGCCACCGCTGTCATCCTCGGACTGCTGGGCTGGGTGGCCAACAGCCGATTCGACCAGTTGGTGACATTGATCAGCAACTGACCGAATCATTCGTTGCACGCGCCGTGCGTATCAGCCGACGCGTGCATGGGCGAGATGCTCTACCCCAGAAGGTCACTGAGGGGAATGAAGCTCACTGCATCACCCTCGCTCAGCGTGCGGCCTTCTCGGACTTCCACCAATCCGTCGGCCCACGCCGCACTACGCAGCACACCCGAACTCTGGTTGCGGTAAATGATCGCCCGCCCCTGTTCCAAGCGCCCGCGCAGATATTCACGACGGTTGCCGGCCACCGGCCAGACAAAGCCTGCTGGCACTGCAAACTTGAGCGGCTCGACATCTTGCACACCCAGGCGTCGCAATAAATAGGGCCGCGTCAGCAAGGCGAACGTCACCAGCGTAGAGGCGGGATTGCCGGGCAGGCCAATCACCGGCACGTTGCGGAAATGACCGAACGTCAATGGTTTTCCAGGCTTGATGGCCAGCTTCCACAAGGCCAGTTCGCCTTCCTCTCGCAAGGCAATGCCGAGAAAATCCGCTTCACCGACCGAGACACCGCCAGTAGATAGAATCAGATCGACATTGTGCAGCTCGCCCAGCCGCGTCCGCGTCGTGGGTAGATCGTCCGGAAGAATTCCGCCATCGATCACTTCGCAGCCCAGACGCTGCAACCAGCTGCACAGAAGTACGCGATTGCTGTTGTAGATCTGGCCCGGACCCAATGCCTGACCGGGTTCAACCAGCTCGTCCCCAGTGGACAGAACCGCCACCCGCGGCTTGCGCACGACGTTAACCCCGGCACAGCCAAGCGAAGCAGCCAGGCCCTGCTCAATCGGTCCGAGCCGGGTGCCAGCTTGCAGCACCAATTCACCGACCGTGGTTTCCTGGCCCTGCGGACGAATGTTCTGCCCGGCCTTCAAAGGCTCAAGAAAGCGCACTCGGCCGTCGGCCTGAACTTCGGCGTTTTCCTGCATCTCGACACAGTCAGCGCCCGCCGGTAACGGCGCCCCGGTAAAGATGCGTGCGCAGGTACCTGGTTCCAACGACTGCGGAGATTGCCCGGCAAACACCTTTTGACTGACCGGCAGCGGCTCGCCCTGCCAATCAGCCAGGTTCAAGGCGTAGCCGTCCATGGCGCTGTTCGGCCACGGCGGCAGATCCAGCGTCGAGATCAGATCTTCAGCCAGCACCCGCCCTTCGACTTGAGACAGCGGCAAGTATTCGCGCTCGACAATGCGCGACGCATCGGCCATGGCCAGCAAACGCTCGAGCGCCGTTTCGACAGGCAGCAGACTGCCGGTCTTGCCCGGCTTACCCACGGGATTCACACGGCGCCGCCTGCTTCAGGTGGGTGACAAAGTTGCACGGACGATGACGGGCGTCCAGTTGCTCAGCGAGAATGCCGTCCCAGCCGGTGCGCACTGCATTGGTCGAACCCGGCAGGCAGCACACCAGCGTGCCGTTGGCCAGACCAGCCAAGGCCCGGGACTGCACGGTCGAAGTGCCGATATCGGCCACGGAGATCTGGCGGAACAGTTCGCCGAATCCGTCGACCTGTTTGTCGAGCAGGCATGCCACCGCTTCCGGTGTGCTGTCACGCCCGGTGAAGCCAGTGCCGCCGGTGATCAGCACAACCTGGACCACATCGTCGGCAATCCAGTTGGCGACTTGCGCGCGAATTTTGTAGAGATCATCTTTAAGCAGAACCCGCTCGGCGAGCGCATGGCCGGCCGCGATCAAGCGATCGACGAAGACCTGGCCGGAGGTATCGGTTTCCAGGGTCCGGGTGTCGCTGACAGTCAGCACCGCAATATTGAGCGGCACGAAAGGTACATCAGCCTTGGCTTTCATAGGCTCTTCCAGTTGTAGGGGAAACAGCCCGGTGTTATATCACAGCGGCTCATTTTTCCGCCGCCCCTCTGGAGAGTCGTCATGCCCTCGAACAAGCCGTTGCCACCCTGCTCCGTCCTGCTTCTGGCCGGTGGACGCGGTCAACGCATGGGCGGTCAGGACAAGGGCCTCATCGAGTGGCTGGGCGAGCCGTTGATCGCGCATCTGCAGCGCAAGGTGCGGCCGCTGACCGACGATCTGATCATCTCGTGCAACCGCAATCGCGAGCGTTATGCCGGGTTTGCCGATCAGTTGGTAATGGATGATGAAGGCGATTTCCCCGGGCCGCTGGCCGGTATTCGTGCTGGACTGAAAGCGGCGCGCCATGCGCATTTGCTGGTGTTGCCATGCGATGTGCCGCGAATCGACACGGCGTTGCTGGAAGCCATGCTGACCACTGCCGATCTGCAACGTGAAAAACCTTTAATGCTGCGCCACGGCGAGCACTGGGAACCGCTGTTGTGCGTGATTCCGGTGGCGCTGTTGCCAGCGTTCGAAGCAGCCTGGAATGCAGGCGAGCGCAGCCCGGGCAGGGTGATGCGCAGTCTCGGCGCCGTCGCATTGCAATGCCCTGACAACGACCCGCGACTGGCCAACCTCAACACCCCCGAATTGTTACATCTGCACAACACTGTGTCAGACTGACACTATCCAAGGAACTCTCACGCCTTGTTTACGTCTCAAGCTCAGTAACCAGAAGATTTCCCATTCGGAGACACACTCATGACTCAACGGACCCTCGCCACTTTCATGCTCGCACTGGGCCTGGCAACCCTCGCCGGTTGCTCCTCGCCGACAGTGATCACCTTGAATGACGGTCGCGAAATCCAGGCCGTCGACACCCCGAAATACGATGATGATTCGGGCTTCTACGAGTTCCAGCAGCTGGACGGCAAAGAGACCCGCATCAACAAGGATCAGGTTCGTACCGTTAAAGAGCTGTAAGGCTCCGCGTCGTTACCGGATACAGAAAAGCCCGCATTGTCATGCGGGCTTTTTCATGGGCGCTCGGAAAGCAGTTTCAGCATTACCACTGCAAGGTGATTCGACTCTCGAACTCCCGCAATTCCCCGGTCACCGGGTCAATGAAGCGCAGGCCCTGCGCAAGCAGCTTCAACGGATTGGCGTAGTCGTCCTCGACATCTTTCAACACAGTCGGATAAAACGGATCGTTGCAAATACTCGCTCCCAGCGACGTCATGTGCACCCGCAACTGATGCTTCTTGCCCGTCACGGGATACAGGCCATAGCGCCACAGATCACCATTTTTCTCACGCACCTCGACCGCCGTTTCGGTATTGCTGGCGCCAGGCCCTTCTTGCATGCGGAAAAACGGCTCGCCATCGACCAACCGGCTCTTGTGCACCAAAGGGAAATTCAGCTCGGGCAGCGCCGGGGCGATCGCTTCATAGCGCTTGTCGATCTGCCGCGTCGGGAACAACGACTGATAGGCCGAGCGGGTTTGCGGGTTGGCCGAGAAGATCACCAAACCTGCCGTGTGCCGGTCGATGCGGTGCAGCGGCACCAGATGCGGATTGTCCAGCCGACGGATCAGCCGGCGCAGCAGGGTTTGTTCGACATATTCCCCGGCCGGGGTGACTGGCAGAAAATGAGGTTTGTCGGCCACTACCAGATGTTCGTCAGCGTAGAGAATCGACTCGAGCACCGGGATCGGCTTCTCGTCCGGCACTTCGCGAAAGTAGTGAATGCGCAGACCTTCCTTGTACGGCAAGTCCAGCGCAATCGGCTGGCCCTGCGCATCCAGCACCCGCCCGCGAGCAATCCGGTCAAGCCATTGCTCGCGGCCGATGGCACTGAAGTGCTCGCACAGGCAATCGAGCACTGTCAGCCAGGGACCGGGCGGCAAATACAAGGTGCTGGCCTGATTGTGCGCAGCGGAAAATACGGGGCTGGTCATACGAAACAGAAATCCTCAATGCAGGCCGGCATTATCCAACAGTGAGGCAAAGCCACCTAGCGCAGTTTCATCAGGCCGGAATCGACTTGAGGGCCGCCGCTTCGGTGAACTCCTTCAGCCAGCGCAAGACATCGACCGCCTCCCAGCGACCCGGATCGTACAAGGCATACAGCAGGCCCTGATAACCGACCACATCCAGTTGCTTGTGATACCCGGCGCGTTGAAACAGGGCTTCGATTTCGGCAAAGCAGGTGTTGAAATGCAGCTTGTTGAACGGCGTCTTGCCTTCCGTGACCAGCCCGTCCAGGCGCAATTCGAGGACGGCCTCGCGCACCACGTCGACCGACATCCGGTTAACGCTGCTCTTCAACTGTTCGACATTGACCACGGTTCATCCCTCTGACTCGATTGCTGTATGGACATACAGTAACCGAAGAAGTCAGCGAGCGCCAACGCAAGGATGTATCGCTGCGACCAGCGGAAGAACGGTAGTAAACCCCATCATCGTAAAAACGCTGCGATTTCATCGCCACTGAACGGCCAATCCAGCTCCGCGCCAGTGTCAACGCGCCGCAGTACCGGGATGCGCAAGCTGTATTTTTCGAACCACGATTCGTCTTCGGCGATGTCCACCAATTCAACCAGCAGACCATGCTCGACGAAGGGCATCAGCTCGGCTTCGGCAACTTCACACAGATGACACCCGAGGGTGCCGAACAGCTGACATTCTGGAGGCATGACGGCATTACCGGAAAACAAGTGAGCCCATTCTAGGACGCCACTAAACCCTCGTCGACCCGGCGCCGCTCAAAGGACCCAGCGCTCCCGGCGCAAAATCCTGACGCAAATCATTCAGCGCAAATTGCAAATGCGTCATCCTCGCGGACTTTTTGCCTCTACGCTTCAGAGGCCAACGCCCTGACAGCGGAGTGTCCCGTGTTTGCAAATCTGTTGATCATCCTCGCCTCATCCCTGGTGGTGATTGCCCTGTTCCGGCGCCTGCGACTGCCGCCGGTGCTGGGTTACCTGTGCGTGGGATTACTGGTCGGGCCGAACGCATTCGACTGGGTCAACGAGAGCGAACATCTGCCGGATGTCGCCGAGCTGGGCGTGGTGTTTCTGCTGTTTTCGCTAGGCCTGGAGTTCTCCCTGTCGAAGATGATTGCGCTGCGTCAGGTGGTGTTTCGCCTCGGCAGTCAGCAAGTGCTGATCAGCGCAGCGCTGCTCGGCACCCTGTTGATGGGCCTGGGTATGCCGCTGATGCCGGCGCTGTTGCTCGGTGCCGGATTATCGCTGTCATCCACGGCGATCGTGACCAAGGAGCTGGGCAGTCTTGGTGAAGTGTTCAGCAGCCACGGCCAGAACGCGGTCGGCGTGTTGCTGTTTCAGGACGTTGTCGCGGTATTGCTGCTGACACTGGTTCCGGTCTTCGCCGGCACCAGCGAGCAGGCCTGGTATTGGGCCTTGCCGTTGACCCTGGGCAAAACCTTGGTGCTGTTCTTCGGCCTGCTGCTCGCCAGTCGCTGGTTATTGCCACGGCTGTTTCATGAAGTGGCGGCCTCGCGTTCGGCGGAGCTGTTCGTCCTGCTGGCGCTGGTGATCGTGCTGCTGACTGCCTGGCTCACGCACTTGCTGGGGCTGTCGCCTGCACTCGGCGCTTTCCTTGCCGGCATGTTGCTCGGGGAAAGCCATTACCGGCACCAGATCGAAGCTGACATCCGGCCCTTTCGCGACATTCTGCTCGGCGTGTTCTTCGTCAGCATCGGCATGCTCATCGACCTGCAACTGTTCGTCAGTCACAGCCTGTTGATCATCGGCCTGACGCTTGGCCTGATGCTGATCAAGGGCACCGTGGTCGCGCTGCTGGTGAAGTGGCGCGGCAGTGACAGCGAAACCGCGTGGCGCAGCGGTCTGGCCCTGGCCCAGGGCGGGGAGTTCTGTTTTGCCTTGATGGCGCAGATGCAGCAGAACAGTCTGTTGCCGGCCGAGCCGGGGGCGCTGCTGCTCGCGGCGACGTTCTGTTCGATGCTGCTCACGCCACTGCTGTTGCGTGCGGCGCCGCGCATTGCGGCCGTGCTGCACCGCAAGCCCAATCAGGAAGCGCAGATCGAACAGATCAGCGCGCTCAACGCCGACCTCGACCAGCACGTGGTGATCTGCGGCTACGGTCGCGTCGGCCAATCCATCGGCCGCTTCATGGGCAATGCGGGGCAAGCCTATGTTGCGCTGGACAACGATCCGGTGCGGGTGCAGGAAGCCGCATCCGCGGAAAGCGACGTGCATTACGGCGACTCGTCGCGTGGCGATCTGCTTACTGCGGTTGGCCTGTTGCGCGCCAGGCTGCTGGTGATTGCCGTGGATCAAAGTGACGTGGCGTTGCGCATTCTGCGTGAAGCCCGCCGCCTCAACCGACAGGTGCCGATTCTGGTACGCACCCGTGACGACAGCCAATCGGCGGAACTCAGAGCCGCCGGCGCCACCGAGGTGGTGCCGGAGCTTCTGGAGTCAAGCCTGATGCTCGCTTCACACGCGCTGATCATGCTTGGCCTGCCCGCGCACAAAGTGCAGGAGAAGGTCGATCAAGTGCGTATCGATCGCTATCGCCTGCTCCACGGTTTCTATCCCGGAGCCAATGATGAGGAAATCTAGTCCTGACTCACCGCGCCGATCTTGTGCAGCGACAGGTCGGCGCCGTAATACTCTTGTTCCTGACTCAGGCGCAGCCCATGCAATGCCTTGATCGCGCCGTAGACGACGAAGCCGCCGACCAGCGCCACTGCCACGCCAAGCGCAGTGCCGATCAACTGGCTGATCAGGCTGACGCCGCCCAGGCCACCCAGCGCAGACTGACCGAAGATGCCGCAGGCAATCCCGCCCCACACGCCACACAAACCATGCAACGGCCAGACACCCAAGACATCATCGATGCGCCATTTGACTTGCGCAGCGGTAAAGCACCAGACAAACAAGGCTCCGGCGATCGCGCCGGTCACCAGTGCTCCGACAGGATGCATCAGGTCGGAGCCGGCGCAAATCGCCACCAGCCCGGCCAGCGGGCCGTTGTGCAGAAAGCCCGGGTCATTGCGCCCAACGATCAACGCCGCGACGGTACCGCCGACCATGGCCATCAGCGAGTTGACCGCGACCAGGCCACTGACGCCTTGCAGCGTCTGCGCGCTCATCACGTTGAAGCCGAACCAGCCGACAATCAGGATCCACGAGCCCAGTGCGAGAAACGGAATGCTCGACGGCGCGAACGCGACCAGGCGTCCATCGCGGTAGCGACCATTGCGCGGGCCGAGCAGCAGAACAGCCGCCAACGCCAGCCAACCGCCCACGGCATGCACCACCACCGAGCCGGCGAAATCATGGAATGCCGCGCCAAACTGCGCCGCCAGCCAGCCTTGCAAACCGAAGTTGCCGTTCCAGATCAGCCCTTCGAAGAACGGATAGATAAACGCCACGATCAGCGCCGTCGCGCACAACTGCGGGACAAACCGCGCGCGTTCGGCAATGCCGCCGGAAATGATCGCCGGGATCGCGGCAGCGAAGGTCAGCAGAAAGAAAAACTTCACCAGTCCATAGCCATGGTCAGCCGTGAGCACCGCCGCCGGTTGCATGAAGGTGACGCCATAGGAGATCCAATAGCCTATAAAGAAATAGGCCAGGGTCGACACGGCGAAGTCGCTGAGGATTTTCGCCAGCGCGTTGACCTGGTTCTTCTGCCGGACCGTGCCGACCTCCAGAAAGGCGAAACCGGCGTGCATCGCCAGTACCATCACCGCACCGATCAGAATGAACAACGTGTTGGAGCTGTGAACCAGCGTGTCCACAGCGCTTTGCAGATTTTCCATGAGGAGGCAGACCCAAGGCTAAAAGGCACCAAAGCGGTTCATGTGTGCATTTCATGCACCAAATTACGACTCATCAAATATCCAACGGCAGGGTTGATGAACTGATTTGGCGCATATATCGATGTCTGATCACGAACCGCGAGCAAATGAATTAGAGTTTTCTGCTCGGACGCCCGGCAACAGCGCACATACGCCGAGCGGCGCACCACGACACAGCAAAAGTTGTACCAGGCATTTGCACTGAACCTTCGCGCAAGGCTCATACTCGAACGCTTCAAAGCCACCTACGGAGATCCACCCATGGCCAGCATCAAGGCAAAGACTGCTCAAGAAATCCTGATGAACGACTTCCAGACTCTGGTCGCCGACACCGAACGCTTGCTCGAACACACCAAGACCCTCGCGGGTGATCAGGCCGATGAGCTGCGTGCCCAGATTCATGACAGCCTGCTGCGTGCCCGGGAAACCCTGAAGGTGACCGAAGACACCCTGCGTGAGCGCGGTCAGGCGGCCGTAACCGCTACTGAAGACTATGTGTCGGCCAACCCATGGCAGTCGGTGGGCATCGCTGCCGGCGTCGGTTTTCTGATCGGCCTGCTGGCAACTCGGCGCTGATCATGTCGATCGGTGAATCCGGCCCGACTGCGGGCACCGCCTCCTCCACGCGTCGCCTCGGCGCTGCCGTTCTGGGCCTGCTGCACAGTCATGTCGAACTGTTCGGCATCGAACTGCAGGAGCAGAAATCACGCACTGTCAGCCTGCTGCTGTTCGCCGGCCTGGCGCTGGTTTTTGCCCTGCTGTTGCTGGTAGGTCTGTCGACGCTGGTGATGATCATCTTCTGGGACACCTACCGCCTGGCGGCGATCATCGGCCTGTGCGTGTTTTACACGCTGGCGTCGATCTTCTGCGGTCTGCGCCTCAAAGCGGCGATTTTCGATGAGTCCTCGCCTTTCCACGGCACGCTCGAAGAGCTGGCCAATGACCGGGAGCGCCTGCTGCCATGAGCCTGCCTGAACTTCCGCACAACAGCTCGCGCCGGGAAATGCGCAAGGCGCTGATCCGCCTGCGCATGGAAATGCACCGTCAGGAAATCCGCCACGAAACCGCGCAAGTGCTGCAACCGTTGCAGCGCATGCGTGGCATGAAGCAGAACGTGCAGGACGGTTTCGGCATCAAGCATGCGCCGTTGTGGGGCGTGGCGGCGGTGACGCTTCTGGGTTTCCTCACCGGCAAAGGCTCGAAACGCAGCAGTGGTGGCGGTTTGACGCGACTGCTGCGTCTGGGCACGACGCTTGGGCCGCTGATCAGACTGGTCATGCACAGCTCGGGCAAACGCTGAAGCGCCCATCTGGCTACATTCTTGCAATAGCGCCGGGATGAATCTCCTTATCGGGAGATTCCATCCCGCGTGCCTATCCGGCAAGCGCGGCCAAACCAAAAACAAGATTAAGGACTTGCCGTGATCGACGGGCAACCGCTCGCCTGTTTTCAGCCTTTCATCGATACCGCCACCGGCCGCATTGCAGGCGTCGAAGCATTGGGTCGCCTGCGTCAGAGCGATGGTCAACTGACCTCGGTAGGACCGTTGTTCGCCGATCCGCGCACGCCGGCCACTGCCTTGCGCCGTCTCGATCGGCAGATCCGTGACCACGCCCTCAGCCGCCTGCATGAAGCGCCGGCCGAGTGGTTTCTCAGTCTGAACATGTCGCCACGCTGGATCAGCCGGCTACGCGCCGATCAAGCGCTGCCAAGTCTCAAACAACTGGCGCGACACGAGGTTGATCCGCAGCGCATCGTATTTGAAATCACCGAACTGGGTGGTAACAGCGAACGCCTGGCCCACGTGGTCGAGCGCTACCGTGACGCAGGGGCGAGAATCGCCATTGATGATTTCGGCGCAGGCTATTCGCAGCTGGATCGGGTCCTGGCCCTGCAACCGGACATTCTCAAGCTCGATATGCGCCTGTTTCAGGCTGCGGCCCTCGGCGGACCGAGCAGCGATGTGGTCAAGGCTCTCGCCCAGATGGCCGAGAAAACCGGCTGCTGGATCATCGCCGAAGGCGTCGAAACCGAAGCGCAGCTGAATTTCGCGCTGGAGTGCGGCTCGCGCTATGTGCAGGGATTTCTCTTCGCCCGAGCACAAGAAGAATTCTTCGCTACCGATGCCTTCGTCGCGCATTTCGCGCAATTGCGGCAACGCTACGTGAAGCAGAAACTCAGCGAGCGCGGGCGGCTGATGCAGATGCGTCAGCAGCTCAGCGAACTGATGGCGATTCTGCAGCAATGGGCGCAGGCCCGCGCCCCGCTCAGTGCGTTGCCGCAATTGCAGGCGTTTCCCTGGCTGCTGCGCTTTTATCAGTGCGACCGCCACGGCACGCAACTGACTCCCAACCTCGAATGGCGGCATGACGGCTGGTTTGCCGATGACCGCTATCTGGGGCACAACTGGTCGTGGCGACCGTATTTCTATCATCTGCTGGCCGAAGGCTGGGAAGAACGCCGCCTGACCCTGTCGAACACCTATCGCGATGCCACCAGCAACCAGTATTGCCTGACTGCGGGGCAGTTTTTCGATAACGGTGAACGCTTGCTGTTGATCGATATCGACGCAGCAGGCCTGTAGTTCCGCTTGCAGGCGCGCAGCCGAACCGGGAAGCTAGGGCGATCAGTCACCAGACGGAGAGATTCAGCCTTGGATTGGCCAACCCTGCTCAACCGCGAACGCCTCGGCAAGCCGCTGCACAGCCCCCAAGAACTCGGCCGCAGCCCTTTTCACAAAGACCATGACCGCATCATTTTCTCCGGGGCCTTCCGCCGCCTCGGGCGCAAGACCCAAGTGCATCCGGTCACCAGCAACGATCACATTCACACGCGCCTGACCCATTCGCTGGAAGTCAGTTGTGTCGGCCGTTCGCTGGGCATGCGTGTCGGTGAAACCTTGCGCAGCGCGCTGCCAGACTGGTGCGACCCGGCCGACCTCGGCATGGTCGTGCAGTCGGCCTGCCTGGCCCATGACATCGGCAATCCGCCATTCGGCCATTCCGGCGAAGACGCGATTCGCCACTGGTTTCAACAAGCCGCCGGACGTGGCTGGCTGGACGGCATGAGCGAGGCCGAGCGTGGTGATTTCCTCAATTTCGAAGGCAATGCTCAAGGCTTTCGCGTGCTGACGCAGCTGGAATATCACCAGTTCGATGGCGGCACGCGCCTGACTTACGCGACGCTGGGCACCTATCTGAAGTACCCGTGGACCGCGCGCCACGCCGACTCCCTCGGCTACAAGAAACACAAATTCGGCTGCTACCAAAGCGAACTGCCGCTGCTCGAACAGATCGCGCACAAACTCGGTCTCCCGCAAATCGAAGACCAGCGCTGGGCACGCCATCCATTGGTGTACTTGATGGAGGCTGCCGATGACATCTGCTATGCGCTGATCGATCTCGAAGACGGTCTGGAAATGGAGCTGCTCGAATACGCCGAAGTCGAGTCACTGCTGCTCGGTCTGGTCGGCGACGATTTGCCGGAAACCTATCGCCAGCTCGGCCCGCAGGATTCCCGGCGGCGCAAACTGGCGATCCTGCGCGGCAAGGCCATCGAGCACCTGACCAACGCGGCAGCGCGAGCATTTGTCGAACAGCAGGATGCCCTGCTCGCCGGCACACTGCACGGCGATCTGGTCGAACACATGCACGGGCCGGCAAAGCGCTGCGTGTTGAACGCCAAGGACATCGCGCGCAAGAAGATCTTCCAGGACAAGCGCAAGACGCTGCATGAGATCGGCGCGTATACCACGCTGGAGATTCTGCTCAATTCGTTCTGCGGTGCCGCGCTGGAGCAGCACAACGGCCGCACGCCGTCGTTCAAGAGCCGGCGTATTCTCGATTTGCTCGGCAACAATGCGCCGGACCCTCAAGGTTCGCTGCACCGTTCGTTTCTGCGCATGATCGATTTCATCGCCGGCATGACCGACAGTTACGCCAGTGACATGGCACTGGAAATGACCGGCCGCTCAAGTCATTGATCGTCCCGCATCAGCCGGCCATTGGTCTGGCCGGCTGATGCCCGGTGAGTTTTCGCCACGAACGTTATACGCGTTCTTTAAACTGGTCAGACTGGATCGCGCTGACCCAGGCAACCAAACAAAACGAACCGCACTTGTTAAACACAACTTTAAACACCAGTAAATAATTGGAGATCAATATTGGCTCTCGGATAATTTCCATCTTCGGCGAATTGAACGCTCGTGCTTCCTTACGCCAATCCTAATTTCAACGTAGTCCATTTCTTCATTACGCGTAGGATTAATCCGATAACGTAGTCGCGACACTACCAGTCCATGCGAGTGCTCATGCATCTGAGCTAAGGTGCGCGCTTTATTCATGCTTGCATGGGACTCTATTTATGAACTCCGTTTTTATTGTGGACGATCATCCGGTCATCCGCCTCGCCGTGCGAATGCTCCTGGAACATGAAGGCTACAAGGTCGTCGGTGAGACCGATAACGGTGTCGATGCCATGCAGATGGTCCGTGAATGCATGCCCGACCTGGTCATTCTCGATATCAGCATTCCCAAGCTGGACGGCCTCGAAGTACTGGCCCGCTTCAACACCATGGGTTCCAATTTCAAGATTCTGATTCTGACGGCGCAGTGTCCTACGCTGTTCGGTATCCGCTGCATGCAATCCGGTGCATCGGGATATGTCTGCAAGCAGGAAGACTTGAGCGAATTGGTCAGCGCAATCAAAGCGGTACTTTCCGGTTACAACTACTTCCCCAGTCAGGCACTTAATCCGGTGCGCAGCGATGACACTCGATATGCAGAACTTGAACTATTCAAATCCGTTAATGATCGCGAGCTGATGGTATTGCAGTTATTTGCACAAGGACGCACCAACAAGGAAATTGCCAAGGGCATGTTTCTGAGCAACAAGACCGTCAGCACTTATAAAAAGCGTCTGATGCAAAAACTCAAAGCCAGATCCCTTGTAGAACTTATCGAGATGGCCAAACGCAACGCACTCGTGTGAGACCCCACATGCCCAGCCGTCTGAAGGACTACCTGATCACCTTGAGCGCCGTTCTGTATCTGAGCGCCAATGCCTTCGCCTCGCCAAGCCCCTCACCCGACTATGCGTTGCTCAGCCGCTCGGCAACCGAGGCTGTCGGGATTGTCCTGCAATCGTCACAACGGCAATGGCTACAGACTCGCAGCGAACTGAAACTGGGTACCTCCGCACCTGATTACCCGCCATTCGACATGACCGTCAGTGGCCAGGACTACGAGGGACTGACCGCCGATTACGCAGGGATTCTCGGTCAAGCCACCGGTTTGCCGATTCGCGTGCAACGCTTTCCCTCGCGCGAGGCTGCCATTCGCGCCTTGATCGATGGCCAGATCGACCTGCTTGGCACAGCCAACGGCTACGAAGCAGGCAATGCCAACCTCGCGCTCTCCACACCTTACGCGGTCGATCAGCCGGTACTGGTGACCCGCGAAGATGAAACCCGCTCGCTAACCGAAGGCCTCGCCGGCCTGCGCCTGAGCATGGTGTATCACTATTTGCCGCTGCCGGAGATCAAGGCGCTGTATCCCAAAGCGCTGATCACCTGCTATCCGTCCTATCAGAACGCAATCAACGCGGTGGCCTTCGACCAGGCCGATGTGTTTCTCGGCGACACCCTC
Source organism: Pseudomonas sp. LW8 (assembly GCF_041956865.1). Taxonomy (NCBI): domain Bacteria; kingdom Pseudomonadati; phylum Pseudomonadota; class Gammaproteobacteria; order Pseudomonadales; family Pseudomonadaceae; genus Pseudomonas; species Pseudomonas sp. LW8. The sequence continues at coordinate 3,922,973 of NZ_CP168138.1, forward strand.
TCCACCCATTACATGATCAACAAGGGCTATCTCAATAACGTCCGCATGGCCAACTTCGGCAAGCAGGAAGCCCATGGCTTCAGCTTCGCCGTGCGGCGCAGCAATCCGCAGTTGCTGGGCATCATCGACACAGTGCTCGCAGCGATCCCGCGCAGCCAGCGCGATGACATCGCCAAACGCTGGAGCGCCGGCAGCGACCTGCTGCTCACCGACAGTAAACTCCAGCTGACGGATCGTGAGGAGAACTGGCTCAAGCAGCATCCCGTCGTCAGCGTAGTGGTCAATGAAGCGTACGCACCGTTGACCTTCTTCGACAGCGCCGGCAATTTCCGCGGCATCAGTGCCGACCTGCTCGAACTGATTCGCTTGCGTACCGGCCTGCGTTTCGAGATTCAGCGCAGCCGTAACGATGCGGAAATGATCAGGCAGATCGACAATCACAAGGCCGATCTGATTGCCGCCCTGCTGCCCAGCGCCGAACGTGAAAAAAACCTGAATTTCAGTCGCCCCTACCTGGAAAACTCCTACGTGCTGCTGACCCGCAAAAGCGCCGACAGCCCGACCAACCTGGCCCAACTCAAAGGCAAGCGGCTGGCGATCGCCCAGGGCAACCCGCTGGTCGCCTACTTGCATGAGAATTTTCCGGGTATCGAACTGATCGAAACGCCCGACACGTTCAGCGCCGTATCGATGCTGGCCGACAATCACGTCGACGGCGCGGTGAACTCGCTGGTGATCGCCAACTATTTCATCTCCTCGCGCATCTTTGACCGGCCACTGCAAATCACCACCACCATCGGCACCAGTCAGGCCGCCTTCTCGCTGGCGACCGCCCGTGACAACACCGAACTGGCCTCGATCATCAACAAGGCGCTGCTGAGCATCGCTCCCGAGGAGCTCGGCGTGATCAACGGCCGCTGGCGCGGTTACTCCACGGCATCACAGAACATCTGGCAAAACTACCAGCGCCTGTTCTACCAAGTAGTCGCAGCCGCCGGCCTGATCCTGCTGCTGTTGTTGACGTGGAACGCCTACATGCGCCACCAGATCAAGCAACGTCAGGCTGCCGAACGCGCGCTGAACGATCAACTGGAGTTCATGCGCTCGCTGGTTAACGACACACCACACCCGATTTACGTGCGAGATCGCCAGGGTCTGCTGCAAAGTTGCAACGACAGTTATCTCGAAGCGTTCAACGCCAGACGCGAGGACATCATCGGCAAAGGCGTCGTGCAAGGCACCCTGAGCAACGCGTTCGAGGCCGAGGCGTTCCAGGCCGATTACCAGAGAGTCATTGCCGAAGGCATTCCCTTGATACTCGACCGGCCTCTGCACATCGGCAGCCGCCGCCTGACGATTTACCACTGGATACTTCCCTACCGCGACTCCAGCGGTGCCGTTCAGGGCATCATTGGCGGCTGGATCGATATCAGTGAACGCCGCCAATTGTTTGAAAAACTGCGTGCGGCCAAAGAACAGGCAGACGAGGCGAACCGGGCCAAAAGTACCTTCCTGGCAACTATGAGCCACGAGATCCGTACACCGATGAACGCCGTGATCGGCATGCTCGAACTGACCCTGCGACGCATCGATCCGCAACACCCCGATCGCGCTTCGATCGACACGGCCTACCATTCGGCCAAGGATCTGCTCGGGCTGATCGGCGATATTCTCGACATTGCCCGTATCGAATCCGGGCGCCTGAGCCTGTCCCCGGAGTGGATCAATCTGGTCGACACGGTGACCTCCGTTGCGCGCATCTTCGACGGCCTAGCGCGGCAGAAAAACCTTGCCTTGCAAGTCGTCTTCAACCCGCCGAACCCGGCTGTGGATGTGCACCTGGATCCGCTGCGCTTCAAGCAAGTGCTGTCCAACCTGGTCAGCAATGCCATCAAGTTCACCGAAAGCGGCCACGTGCGGATCACCCTCGACCTGATCCCGGCAGACGCTGCTGGGCGAACATTGATGCAGCTGACCGTGCAGGACAGCGGCTCAGGCATCAGCGCCGAAGATCAACAGCGCTTGTTCGAACCTTTCTCGCAGGCGGATAACGGCAGTAGGCAGGCAAAAAACGGCGCCGGACTCGGGCTGGTCATCAGTCGCAACCTGTGCGAAATGATGGGCGGACAACTGCAGTTGAGCAGCCAGCCCGGCATCGGCACTCAGGTTTGCATATCGCTGCCGCTGGACAGCCTGCCGGCAAAGGCGAATCCGCCGAAAAGCGAACCGTTGATCAAGCCTGCGACAACGCCGTTACATGTCCTGGTTGTCGACGACCATCCGGCCAACCGTTTGCTCATGTGTCAGCAACTGGAGTTTCTCGGTCATCGCTTCAGCATTGCCGAAGATGGCTGCAGCGGCCTCGAGCGGTGGAAGGCCGATCATTTCGATCTGGTGATCGTCGACTGCAACATGCCCTTGATGAACGGCTATGACATGACCCGTGGGATTCGCCAGCTTGAACTGCAAAACCACCGCCCGCCGTGCACCGTGCTGGGTTTCACCGCCAATGCCCAGCCCGAAGAAGTCCAGCGCTGCAAGCTCGCCGGCATGGACGACTGCCTGTTCAAACCGTTGAGTCTGACCTTGCTCGGACAATGGATCGACGGCATCACGCCGGCATCACCGGCCTCGGTCTTCGACCTGCAAAGTCTGAGCCTGCTGACCGGCAACAACCCCGGGCAAACCCGGCGCATGCTGGTGGAACTGCTCAAGAGCAGCCGTCTCGACCGCGAAGAACTGCTGAGGCTGTCGCCCGAGGATGATCGCGAAGCGCTGGCAGTGGTTGCGCACAAGATCAAGGGCGCAGCACGCATCGCGCAGGCCTCGCGGTTGATCGAATGTTGCGATGAGCTCGAGGACGCCTGCCAGCAAGCGCTCGCGTCACAGGAGATTGCCCGTCGCTGGGCGGCAACCAGCCAAGCGATGCTCGAACTGGCGCAGGCCCTGCAACAGCAATTGACCCTGGCCGATCAAGGCACAGTGAGCGAGTCTTAACTATGCTTGGACGCTGAGCAGTGAGTTAAACATTCATGGAGAGCCTGCAATGCACAGCCCACTGCGCCCCGAGCAACGCCGGTTGCCGCTGCACGTGCACATCAGCGTCATGTTCACCTTTCTTTTATTGCTCACGGGCGTGGTGCTGGGCCTGTTCAATTACCACCAGACCACGCAGATCATCCTGTCGAGCAGCGAAAAGCTGTTTGACCGCATCGAGCAGGATGTACGCCTCGATCTGCAGGCAACCTATCAGCCGATCCGCAACCTGTTGAGCCTGCTGGCGGATACCACGGCAGCCCAGGCTAGTGATCTGGAACAACGCCTGCCCTTGCTCAAACCCTTCAGCCAGTCGCTCACCGACAACCCGGCGCTGGCGTCGCTGTATCTGGGTTACGCCAATGGCGATTTCTTCATGGTGCGCGCGCTGCGTACTCCGGCTCTGAAGGCACAGCTTCAGGCGCCGGAAGCGGCGGCCTATCAAGTCTGGAGCATCGAGCATGCTCCACAAGGCGCCATACGCTCGCAATCATTGTTCTTTGATCAGGCCCTGACACCGATCAACCGCCGCGAGCATCCCCAAGAGCCGTACGATCCGCGCAGCCGGACCTGGTTCAGCGACGCCCTGCAACAGGCCGGGCAAATCACCACCGAGCCCTATGTATTTTTCTCGACCCACAATGTCGGCACCACGCTGGCCCGGCGCAGCGGCGAGAACGCGGTGATCGGCGCCGACCTGACCCTCGCTTCGCTGTCGACCGCCCTGGGCAAGCACCAGGTCACGCCTTCGACAGAGATCGCGCTGTACGACACCGACGGCAACGCCGTGGCTTACCCCGACAGCCATCGCCTGATCGTCGATGACCGCACTGCGCGGCTGGCCAGAGCGGCCGATCTCAGCCCTGAGCTGAACGCGCTGCTCAGCTCCGACAATATCGGCAAGCGTCTGCAAGTAAACGACCGGCAATGGATCGTCGCACGCACCGGCATCGAGGAAGGCGGGCCGAAAGGTCTGCAACTGGCGCTGCTGGTGCCGGAAGACGAATTACTGGTGGATGCGTTCCGGATGCGCTGGCAAGGCGCGCTGATCACCCTGGCCATCCTGTTGCTGTGCCTGCCATTGGGCTGGGTGATTTCGCGGATTCTGGTCAAGCCGCTGCATGCCCTGGTCAAGGAAGCCGACGCGATCCGCAGCTTCGACTTCAGTTCTCCGCTGGCGCGCCGCTCTCCTGTACTGGAAGTCGATCAATTGAGCCTGTCGATGGCGCGGATGAAAGAAACCCTGGGCAGTTTCTTCCGCATCACCGACAGCCTGTGCGCCGAAACCCGGTTTGCCCCGCTGCTCGAACGTGTGCTGTTCGAAACCGTACAGATCGCTCAGGCGCAGGCCGGTCTGATCTACCTGCGCGAAGCCGACGGCGCGCGCATGGAGCCTTATGGATTGGTCATCGATGGCGTGCCGCAGAAGCTGGAGGCGTTCGACATTGAGGGACGCGAGCTGCATAAGAACACCGGCCCGGCGTGGTTCGAGCAACTGGCCAGCGCCAACAATACCGTCAGCCATCTGGGCTTCGATCAGGCCGGCGACTTGCAGAAAATCCTCCTCGCCATGGAATCACCGCGCATTCACCTGATCGGCATCCGCCTGCACAACCAGCACGATGAAACCATCGGCCTGCTGATTCTGCTGGTCAATGACAGTGGTGAGCCGAGTGATCTGGAAAAGCTGCGGCCTGACCGAATTGCCTTCTTGCAGGCGGTGTCCGGCGCGGCGGCGGTGAGCATCGAAAGTCAGCGTCTGCAAGCGCGGCAGAAACAACTGCTCGACGCCTTCATCCAACTGCTGGCCAGCGCGATCGACGCCAAGAGCCCCTACACCGGCGGCCATTGCCAGCGGGTGCCGGAACTGACGTTGATGCTCGCCCAGGCTGCTGCGGCAAGCCAGGACCCGGCGTTCACCGGCTACCAGCCGAGCGAGGATGAATGGGAGGCGTTGCACATCGCTGCGTGGCTGCACGATTGCGGCAAGGTCACGACGCCGGAATACGTGGTCGACAAAGCCACCAAGCTCGAGACCATCAACGACCGCATCCACGAAATCCGCACCCGCTTCGAAGTGCTCAAGCGTGACGTGTGGATCAACTACTGGCAGACGCTGGCAAGCGGTGCAGACGAAGCGGCGCTGGCCCGCGACCGTGATAGTGAGTTGCTGATGCTCGACGACGACTTCGCCTTTGTCGCCCGCTGCAATCTCGGTGGCGAGGCCATGGCCGAGGCTGATCTGCAACGCCTTGACCAAGTGGCGCAACGCACCTGGCTGCGCACTCTCGATGATCGGCTCGGTGTGTCATGGGAAGAGAACCGCCGCCAGGCAAAAAAACCTGCACCAACGCTGCCCGTCAGTGAAACCCTGCTGGCCGACAAACCCGAGCATCTGATCGAACGCGACAAGAGCGAACTGATCCCCGAGGACAATCCCTGGGGCTTCAAACTCGATGTGCCCGCGTACAAGTACAACCGCGGCGAGTTGTACAACCTGAAGATCGGCCGCGGCACGCTGACCCGCGAAGAGCGCTACATCATCAACCATCACATGGTGCAGACGATCATGATGCTCAGCCACCTGCCCTTCCCCGGTCACCTGGACAGCATTGCCGAGATCGCCGGCGGCCATCATGAAAAAATGGACGGCACCGGGTATCCGAAACGGCTGAAACGCGAGGAGATGAGCCTGCCGGCGAGGATGATGGCGATTGCCGATATTTTCGAAGCGCTGACTGCCGCCGATCGCCCTTACAAGAAGGCCAAGTCGCTGAGTGAAGCGCTGGGGATCATGGCGACCATGTGCCGTGAAGCGCACATCGATGCGCCGTTGTTCGGCCTGTTCATCAACGAAGGGGTGTACATGCAGTACGCGACGCGGTTTCTCGATCCCGCGCAAATCGACAGCGTGGATACGGCCAGCCTGTTGCACAAGGCTGGCCTCGGCGGTTGATCAGCAGTCGGTCAGGCGCAGGAAAATCGCCGCCAGTTGCTCGATGCCGGCCTGATCTTCGGCGCCGAAACGCGCCAGCTTCGGGCTGTCGAGGTCGAGCACGCCGATCAGGCGACCGTCCTTGACCAAGGGCACTACCAGTTCGCTGTTGGAAGCGCTGTCGCAGGCAATGTGGCCCGGGAAGGCATGTACATCCTCGACGCGCTGGGTTTGCAGACTGGCAGCAGCGGCGCCGCAAACACCGCGCCCGAACGGGATGCGCACGCAAGCGATCTGGCCCTGAAACGGGCCGAGCACCAGCTCTTCGTTACGATTGAGGTAGAAACCGGCCCAGTTCAAATCATCGAGCTGGTTGAACAGAAATGCGGAAAACTGCGCGGCATTGGCGATGAAATCGCGCTCGTCCGCCAGTAGCGATTCCAGTTGCGCGGCCAACATACCGTAGCCTTCGAGGCCCTGGCCGCTTTGTTGCAAATCAATCATGCCTTGTGCTCCAGCAATTTCAGTCCCACCCAGTAGCGGGCGAATTGATACGCGCAACGTCCGTTGCGATTACCGCGGCCGGTGGCCCAGCGCACGGCGAGGATGTCGAGTGCTTCGTCGCGCTGCCAGCTCAGGCCGGCCTTGGCGGCCAACTGGCCGATCCAGTGCTCGACGACGTTGAGAAAATGTTCCTGGGTAAACGGGTAGAACGACAGCCACAGGCCGAAACGGTCGGACAGGGCGATCTTGTCTTCCACCGCTTCGCTCGGGTGCAGTTCGCCGTCGACGCGCTTCCAGTTTTCGTTGTCGCTTTCCTTTTCCGGCACCAGGTGGCGGCGGTTGGAAGTGGCGTACAACAAGACATTGTCGGGGGCCTGCTCGAGCGAACCGTCGAGCACGCTTTTCAGCACGCGGTAGTCGCCTTCGCCGGATTCGAACGACAGGTCATCGCAGAACAGCACGAATCGTTGCGGCAATTTGGCGACTTGCTCGACCACGCGTGGCAGGTCAGCCAAGTGATCGCGTTCGATCTCGATCAGACGCAGGCCGGCACCGGCGTGCTCGGCCAGCAACGCACGCACCAGCGAAGACTTGCCGGTACCGCGTGAACCCCAGAGCAAGGCGTGGTTGGCCGGCATGCCATCAAGAAATTGTTGTGTGTTGCGCCCCAACTGCTCCAACTGCCGGTCGACGCCGATCAGGTCGGACAGACGCATGTCGAGGCTGACTTCCAGCGGCAACAGGTAGCCGCTGCGACCGTCACGCTGCCAGCGCGCTGCCAGGCATGTGTTCCAGTCAATGACGGGGCGCGGTGCCGGCAACAGTGGTTCGATTCGCGCCAGAACCGACTCGGCGCGTTCAAGAAAAGCATTCAATCGGGAATCCACGTCTTCTCCTCGGGCACTTTCACAGTGATGATGACGATCCAGCGACGACACACAGATAAAATCGCCTCAGCAAGCCTTGTTACAAGGCGATTCGGGAACCTCGGTATCCCTGCATGATCGACTATGCTTGAGCAGCGAAGGGAAACGGAAGTGGTTCAACAACCCATGGATATCAAATTCACCCACCGGCTGTCTTACAAGCAAGCCAGGCTTACCGTGCTGGTCGGGTTCATTCTGGGCACCCTGCTCAGTCTGCTGCAGATCGGCATCGATTATGCCAGCGAAGACGCTTCCATCAACCGTGAAATCCTCGCGCTGCTGGAAATCAGCCACAATCCGGCCTCGCGCATCGCCTATAACATCGACGCCGAGCTCGCGCAGGAGCTCACCCTGGGCCTGCTGCGCTCGCCCGCGATCATCGCCGCGCAACTGATCGACAACAACGAGACCGTGCTGGCCAGCGTCAAACGCCCGGAACTGCAGAGCAGCTATCGGCTGATCAGCGACTTCCTGTTCGGCGCCAAGCGTCATTTCGAAGATCGTCTGTACCTCGACCACTTGCCCAACGAATCCCTCGGCGTTCTCAAGCTTGAAGTCGACACTTATGCCTTCGGCAGCCGCTTCCTGCGCCGCGCGGAAGTCACCCTGCTCAACGGTTTTGCCCGCAGCCTGCTGCTGACCGGGATCCTCCTGGCGCTGTTCTACGTGATGCTGACCAAGCCGTTGGTGCGGGTCATCCGTGAGCTCAGCGGTCGCGACCCGCGCAGCGCCGAGCCGACCACGCTCGAGTGCCCGGCCGGCCACGGCAACGATGAAATCGGCGTGCTGGTCAAGGTCGCCAATCAGCAGTTCGAGAACATCGCCACCGAAATCCAGCAACGGCGCACCGCGGAAAACCGCCTGACCGAATACCTCGCGCAACTGGAAGACATCGTCTCTGCGCGCACCGCCGAACTCAAGGCAATCAACGCCCGCCTCAGTCAATCCAACGAAGAGCTGGAAGTGGCCCGCCGCACTGCGCTGGACATGGCCGAAGCGCGTTCGGCGTTTCTGGCCAATATGAGCCATGAGATCCGCACGCCACTCAACGGTTTGCTGGGGATGATCGCGCTGTCGCTGGATGGCCCGCTCAACGCCGAGCAGCAGCAACAACTGTCAATCGCCCACGACTCGGGCAAGGTGCTGGTGGAACTGCTCAACGATATTCTCGACCTGTCGAAATTCGACGCCGGGCAACTGGAGCTGGAAAACATCCCCTTCGACCTCGGTTCGCTGATCGAAGACACCGCCAACCTGCTCTCGCAGAACGCCGCGCCAAGCGTCGAGCTGACCTGTCTGATCGAGCCGCACTTCCCGGCGCTGGTGCTGGGCGACCCGACCCGGGTGCGGCAGATCGTCAGCAACCTGCTGTCCAACGCGCTGAAATTCACCCGCTTCGGTCGGGTCGATGTGCGTCTGTCGGCGTACAAGGGTGGCGTGCGCATCGAAGTCTGCGACACCGGCATAGGCATCGCCCAGGAAGCGCAGGTGAAAATCTTCCAGCCGTTCACCCAGGCCGGCGCCGGTATCACCCGTCAGTACGGCGGCACCGGGCTGGGGCTCGCGCTGACGTACAACCTGTGCGAGGCGATGCAGGGTCGGCTGACCATCAGCTCCGAAAGCGGCTTCGGCAGCCAGTTCTGCGCCGAACTGCCACTGCCCTCTCACACCCGCGCGCTGCCGCCGATACCGTTACGCGGCAAGGTTCTCGCCATCACCGCTGCCAGCAGTGGCCTGGCGGAATTGCTGAAAAGCCTGTTGCCGGTGTGGGGCCTGGAATACACGCAGCGCACTATTGATGATTCGCTGCTGGGCCTGAGTCCGGATGTGCTGATCACCGATTGCCCGGAATGCCTGTTCGGTCTGCGCCCTAGCATCACCGCGCCGATTCTGCTGGTGACTGCTTACGGCAGTTTTCTGCCCAGCGAAGAAGCCGCCGCCCTCGCCCCCTTGCAGCAGCAAGCCCGGCCGCTGGCGCGCAACGCGCTGTACCAGCATCTGCGACGGATTCTGCAACCGGACGCCGCCACCCTCAGCGAAGCACAAGCGGATGCCTTGCCGTCCGCGCGCCGGGGCAAGGTGCTGCTGGTCGAGGACAACCCGGTCAATCAACTGGTCGCCAAAGGCATGCTCGGCAAGCTTGGCTGCGATGTAGTGGTGGCGGGGCATGGTGCCGAGGCGCTTGATCAACTGGAGTTTGCCGATTTCGATCTGGTGCTGATGGACTGCAACATGCCGGTGATGGATGGCTATGAAGCCAGTCGGCAGATTCGCCAGAGCGGGCGCTGGCCGAGTCTGCCGATTGTCGCGCTGACCGCCAATGCCATGTCCGAGGAACGCGAACGCTGCCGCGCGGCGGGCATGAGCGACTATCTGGCCAAACCGTTTCGCCGCGAAGAACTCGCCGCGTTGCTTGATCAGTGGATGCCGACTACTAAAGCCCTTTGATCTGCCCGAGCAAATGATCGAGGCCGGCGCGCAAATCATTGAGCCGGTCGAGATCTACGCCACTGTCGCAGAGCAGGCGCGCCTTGAGTGGCCCGACCTGCTCGCGCAGTGCTGTTCCGGCAGGCGTCAGGCTCAGGTGCATCTCGCGTTCATCCCGCGCCGAGCGCCGACGCTGGACCAGATCGCTCTGCTCCAGACGCTTGAGCAAAGGCGTCAACGTCCCCGAGTCCAGCGCCAGACGTTCGCCCAAGGCCTTGACCGTCGGTTGCTCCGGCGCAGCATCCTGCCATTCCCACAGCACCAGCATCGCCAGGTACTGCGGGTAGGTCAGGCCCAACTGATCGAGCATCGGCTTGTAGGCGCGAATCACCGCCCGCGAGGCCGCGTACAGCTTGAAGCACAACTGGCTGTCGAGCTTCAGCGAATCAACCGCCAGGCTCATTTCAGCAGAGCTTCGATCTCGCCGCTCAGGTCCTGCGGCTTGGTCGTCGGGGCGAAACGCTTGACCAACTGGCCATCCTTGCCGATCAGGAACTTGGTGAAATTCCACTTGATGCCCTGCGAGCCGAGCAGGCCCGGGGCGCGCTTCTTCAACTGCACGAACAGCGGATGAGCATCGGCGCCGTTGACGTCGATCTTCTTGAACAGCGGGAAGCTGACGCCGAAATTCAGTTCGCAGAACTCGCTGATGGCGCCCTCATTGCCCGGCTCCTGTTTGCCGAACTGGTTGCACGGGAAACCCAGTACCACCAGCCCTTGATCCTTGTAGGTTTGCCAGAGTTCTTCGAGGCCCTTGTATTGCGGAGTGAAGCCACACTTGCTCGCGGTATTGACCACCAGCACGGCTTTGCCGGCGAAATCGGCCAAGGTCTTTTGCTCACCCTTGATGGTGGTGCACGGGATATTCAGCAGGTTGTCGCTCATGGGTCGGCTCCGCAATGGTCAGGAAGGCGCAAACATAACGAGCAATTGAATTGTGTGCAATCTAATTGACCGATAAAAAGGCGACGCGATGTCGCCTGTTTCGGTTATTCCCGGGGCTCGAGATTCAGGCACACCGAGTTGATGCAATAACGCAGGCCGGTCGGTGGTGGGCCATCCGGGAACACGTGGCCCAAGTGCGCATCACAGCGCGCGCATTTCACTTCGGTGCGGATCATGCCGTGGCTGGTGTCGCGGATCTCAGTCATCGCGCTATCGCCGATCGGCGCGTAAAAGCTCGGCCAGCCGCAGCCGGAGTCGAATTTGGTCTTGGAGTCGAACAGCGGCTCGTTGCAGCAGACACAGTGGTAGACACCGTCGGTTTTGGTGTTGTTGTATTTGCCCGAAAACGGACGCTCGGTGGCACTCAGACGGCAGACGTTGTACTGCTCGGGGTCGAGCATGGCACGCCATTCTTCCAGGGTTTTCTGCAACTTTTCCATCATCACACCTCAGCGGCTGAAAAAGCCCGATCTGTACCTTTTCCACGGATCGGGCGGCACGTATGATTGCGCCTCGTCACGCGCCAGTCTGGCAGCCAGACCGGGCGCATTCAAACGGATTCTGAGCGCTAAAGCGCCAGACCTCCGCCTGTGCGAAGACGCAGCAATCCCAGTACGGTTGTCCATTTGCCGCCTGGATCGTTCATTTTCGGGATCACATCGCCATGCAGTTCAGCAAATCGAACAAGCTCGCCAACGTCTGCTATGACATTCGCGGCCCGGTGCTCAAGCACGCCAAACGACTGGAAGAGGAAGGCCAGCGCATCCTCAAGCTGAACATCGGCAACCCGGCGCCGTTTGGTTTCGAAGCGCCGGACGAAATCCTCCAGGACGTGATCCGCAACCTGCCGACCGCGCAAGGTTACAGCGACTCCAAAGGCCTGTTCAGCGCGCGCAAGGCGGTGATGCAGTACTACCAGCAGAAGCAGGTTGAAGGTGTCGGCATCGAAGACATCTACTTGGGCAACGGCGTTTCCGAGCTGATCGTGATGTCGCTGCAGGCGCTGCTCAATAATGGCGACGAAGTGCTGGTGCCAGCCCCGGACTATCCGCTGTGGACCGCTGCCGTCAGCCTCGCTGGCGGTAACGCCGTGCATTATCTGTGCGACGAAGGTGCCGACTGGTTCCCGGATCTGGCCGACATCAAGGCCAAGATCACCCCGAACACCAAGGCCATGGTGATCATCAACCCGAACAACCCGACCGGTGCGGTGTACTCGAAGGAAGTGTTGCTGGGCATGCTGGAAATCGCCCGCGCGCACAACCTGGTGGTGTTCTCGGACGAGATCTACGACAAGATTCTCTATGACGACGCCGTGCACATCTGCACCGCTTCGCTGGCCCCGGATCTGCTCTGCCTGACTTTCAACGGCCTGTCGAAATCCTACCGCGTGGCCGGTTTCCGCTCCGGCTGGATCGCCATCTCCGGGCCGAAACACAACGCGCAGAGCTACATCGAAGGCATCGACATGCTGGCCAACATGCGCCTGTGCGCCAACGTGCCGAGCCAGCACGCAATCCAGACCGCGCTGGGCGGCTACCAGAGCATCAACGATCTGGTGCTGCCGCAGGGTCGCCTGCTGGAGCAGCGCAATCGCACTTGGGAGTTGCTCAACGATATTCCCGGCGTCAGCTGCGTGAAGCCGATGGGCGCGTTGTACGCGTTCCCGAAAATCGACCCGAAGGTCTGCCCGATCCATAACGACGAGAAGTTCGTGCTTGATCTGCTGCTTTCCGAGAAGCTGCTGGTGGTCCAGGGCACGGCATTCAACTGGCCGTGGCCGGATCACTTCCGCGTGGTCACCCTGCCCCGCGTCGATGATCTGGAAATGGCCATCGGCCGCATCGGCAACTTCCTCAAGTCCTACCGCCAGTAATGGCCAGCAGTGCGCAACGGATTGACTGTTGCGCACTGTCTGATTCAGCAACACATCTTTGTTCCGCGCCTTTGCAGCCCTTCTACACTTGCGATGCGAGCCGTACAGACGTGTCTGACCTAATGGCGGCGGGGCGAAAGGCTGTGTCATCCGTGTCGGAATCGAGGGTGGGAATTTTCTTTTTCCTCAAGAAACCGCTGTAGGACACAGTTTGAAATAGTCACTCGGTTGAATAGCCCGGTGCCGCACCTTATATACCCCGCAGTACGCTACATCTTTAGCTTGAGGAGAGTTCTACAACCATGATGCGCATCCTGCTGTTTTTGGCCACTAACCTGGCGGTCGTGCTGATAGCCAGCATCACCCTGAGCCTGTTCGGCTTCAACGGGTTCATGGCGGCCAACGGGGTCGACCTCGACCTCAGTCAGCTGCTGGTCTTCTGTGCGGTCTTTGGTTTCGCCGGCTCGCTGTTCTCGCTGTTCATCTCCAAGTGGATGGCGAAGATGAGCACCGGTACGCAAATCATCAGCCAGCCACGCACTCGTCATGAGCAATGGCTGCTGCAAACGGTCGAGCAATTGTCCCGCGAAGCCGGGATCAAGATGCCTGAAGTCGGGATTTTCCCGGCCTACGAAGCGAATGCTTTCGCTACCGGCTGGAACAAGAACGACGCGCTGGTCGCGGTCAGCCAGGGCCTGCTCGAGCGATTCTCGCCCGATGAAGTGAAAGCCGTACTGGCCCACGAAATCGGTCACGTCGCCAACGGCGACATGGTCACGCTGGCTCTGATCCAGGGCGTGGTGAACACCTTTGTGATGTTCTTCGCGCGGATCATCGGCAACTTCGTCGACAAGGTCATCTTCAAGAACGAAGAAGGCCAGGGCATCGCCTATTACGTGGCGACCATCTTCGCCGAACTGGTGCTGGGCATCCTCGCCAGCGCAATCGTCATGTGGTTCTCGCGCAAGCGCGAATTCCGTGCCGACGAAGCCGGCGCCCGCCTGGCCGGTACCAGCGCGATGATTGGTGCTCTGCAACGTCTGCGCGCCGAACAGGGCCTGCCGGTGCATATGCCCGACACCCTGAACGCCTTCGGCATCAACGGTGGCATCAAACAGGGCTTCGCCCGCATGTTCATGAGCCACCCGCCGCTGGAAGAGCGTATTGACGCACTGCGTCGTCGCGGTTGATTTGATCGCAATAAAAAAGAAGGCCCGCAGTGATGCGGGCCTTTTTTTGTATCTTCAGATCATGCGTTGTCAGCAAAGTCCCATTCGCGAGCAGGCTCGCTCCCACCTTTGAAACGCATTCCCCTGTGGGAGCGAGCCTGCTCGCGAAGACGCCGGAGCTGCTAATAAAAAACTATCTGGAAGAAACCCGATAAACCCGCTCCACCAACCACTCAACCCCGCCCTGTAGAAACTTGGGGCTCTCAGCCAGAATATCTCGCTCTTCCAGTTTCTCCAGCTGCCAACCCTGGCCCAGCAGCCGCTGCGCCTCATCATCATTCACCGCAAACGGCGGTCCCGGGATCTGCGTCTGATCGTAATCCAGGGTAATCACCAGCCCTTTCATCTCCGGCGCCAGCAAGTGCTGCAAATGCGCCGCGTAGCGCTGGCGCATTGCGTCCGGCAAGGCAATCAGCGCGGCGCGGTCATATAGCGCAGTACAATCTGCGACGTCCTCGGCCGTCAGCGCAAAAAAATCACCGCACCACAATTCGAACGCAACACTGCGATAAACCTTGAATGCGCCCTTCTCGCTGATCTGCGGCTGCAACTGATGTTCGCTGAAAAACTCCTCGACAGCCTTTTCCGCTAGCTCAACCCCAATCACCTGGTGTCCCTGCCCGGCAAGCCAGAGCAGGTCCAGACTCTTGCCGCACAGCGGCACCAGCACGCGTGCCGACGGTGCAATCGCCAGCTCCGGCCAATAGCGCTGCAAATACGGGTTGGCCTCGGCCTGATGAAAGCCGATCTGGTTCGAATCCCATTTCTTGTACCAAAACTCAGGCTGCATGGATCACTCCCGAAAAACCGATGAAAAACCGCAGAAACTTATATTGGATTCAGATCGATGATCTGACTGAAGATGGTTCATCTTAGCGCTCAGGAGCCCGTCCATGTTGCCCAGCCTGTTTATCTCCCACGGTTCACCGATGCTGGCGCTGGAGCCCGGTGCCAGCGGCCCGGCACTGGCGCGACTGGCCGCTGAACTGCCGCGCCCCAACGCCATTGTCATCGTCTCGGCGCACTGGGAAAGCCAGGAACTGCTGGTCAGCAGCCACTCGCACCCGGAAACCTGGCACGACTTCGGCGGTTTCCCCCGTGCGCTGTTTGAAGTGCAGTACCCGGCACCGGGCAATCCGCAGCTGGCCGCCGAGGTGGCTCAACTGCTGAACGCCAATGACCTGCCGGCGCGGCTCGATCCGCAACGACCGTTCGATCATGGTATTTGGGTGCCACTGTCTTTGATGTATCCGCAGGCCGATATTCCGGTGGTGCAAGTCTCGTTGCCGAGTCGCGGCGGACCGGCATTGCAGACGCGAGTTGGCCGTGCACTGGCGAGCCTACGCGAACACGGCATTCTGTTGATCGGCTCCGGCAGCATCACCCACAACCTCCGGGAGCTGGATTGGCATGCCGGCCCGGAAAGCGTTGAACCGTGGGCGCGGGATTTCCGTGACTGGATGATCGACAAGCTGGCGGCCGACGATGAAACAGCGCTGCATGATTATCGCCAGCAGGCGCCGAATGCCGTGCGCAGTCACCCGAGTGATGAGCATTTGTTGCCGCTGTACTTTGCTCGCGGTGCTGGCGGGGTTTTCAGCGTGGCGCATCAGGGTTTCACGATGGGGGCGCTGGGTATGGATATTTATCGCTTCGGCTGACGTCATCGCTGGCAAGCCAGCTCCCACAAGGTGTTGTGTCGCCCGATGAGCAGGCAAAAAAAATCCCCGAACCAGTCGGGGATTTTTTATGTGCGATCAATCAGCCCGAGGGCGGATCAATCTTCGCGGTAGCGACGCAGCTTGAGCTGCTTACCGGCCACGCGAGTGTCCTTCAGTTTGGTCAGGAGTTTTTCCAGACCTTCTTCCGGCAGCTCGACGAGGCTGAAGCTGTCACGCACCTGGATGCGACCGATCGCTTCACGGGCCAGACCGCCTTCGTTGAGGATGGCGCCCAGCAGGTTTTTCGCAGCGATACCGTCACGCGCGCCCAGCGCGGTACGGCAACGAGCACGGCCTTCGCCCAAAGGCATTGGCGCGCGACGCTCGCGGTCACCACGATCAGGACGATCACCGGAACGCTCAGGACGGTCGCCACGCGGTGCGTTGTTCGGCACCAGTGGACGTTCCTTCTCGATTGCGGCCAGGTTCAGCGCTTGACCATTGGTGGCTTTGCGCAGCAGCGCAGCAGCCAGAGCACGCGGGGTGCAACCGATGTCGGCGGTCAGGCGGTCGAGCAGCTCACCGTGAGTCGATTCGGCATCAGCAACCAGCGGCGAAAGGCTGTTGGTCAGTTTCTTGATGCGAGCATCGAGAACGGCTTGAGCGTCCGGCAGACGCACTTCGGCAACTTTCTGACCGGTTACGCGCTCGATCACTTGCAGCATGCGGCGCTCACGTGGAGTCACCAGCAGCAGGGCGCGACCTTCGCGACCGGCACGGCCGGTACGGCCGATACGGTGCACGTAGGATTCCGGGTCGTACGGCATGTCAACGTTGAACACGTGAGTGATGCGCGGAACGTCCAGACCACGGGCAGCAACGTCGGTGGCGACAACGATGTCCAGACGGCCATCTTTCAGCGAGTCGATGACGCGCTCACGCTGGTTCTGGGCGATGTCACCGTTCAACGCGGCGGCTTTGTAGCCTTTGGCGTCGAGGGCGCTGGCCAGGTCCAGAGTGGCTTGCTTGGTGCGCACGAACATGATCAGGGCGTCGAAGTCTTCGACTTCCAGCAGGCTGAGCACGGCCGAGGTTTTCTGGTCAGCGTGAACCAACAGGTGAGCCTGTTCGATCGCGGTAACGGTCTGGGTCTTGGTCTGGATCTTGACGTGTTGCGGATCGCGCAGATGGCGTTCGGCAATGGCGCGGATCGACTGCGGCAGGGTCGCCGAGAACAGCACGGTCTGGCGGGTCGATGGCAGAGCCTTGAAGATGACTTCCAGGTCATCCATGAAGCCCAGCTTCAACATTTCGTCAGCTTCGTCGAGAACCAGATGGTTCACGGTCGACAGGACTTTCTCGTCGCGACGCAGGTGGTCGCACAGACGACCCGGAGTAGCGACAACAATCTGTGCGCCATTACGGATTGCCTTGAGTTGCGGGCCCATCGGCGCGCCGCCGTAGACAGCCACGACGGTGACGCCTGGCATTTGCTTGGCGTAGGTTTCAAAAGCGGTTGCTACTTGCAGCGCCAACTCTCGGGTTGGCGCCAGGATCAGGGCTTGCGGTTCGCGCTTGGCAGGATCGATGCGGTGCAGGATAGGCAGTGCGAACGCGGCGGTTTTACCGGTACCGGTTTGCGCCTGGCCAATCATGTCCTGGCCGGCCATGATGATCGGGATCGATTGCTGCTGAATCGCCGAAGGCTCTTCGTAGCCAGTCGCTGCGACGGCTGCAAGAATATTCGGGTTGAGATTAAAAGCGGCGAATCCGCCGGTTTCCTGGGTCATGGGTCTGCCTCTAAGTGCATCCGCAAAGACCCATGCTCCAAAGCTGCGCATGCCGTGTTGAGACTCAAGAGTCGCCCTGGCAGCTTTGTCGGCGGGGATTTGCGAAAACGAATGAATGAAGATGAATCGTCAAGGAAGAGCCCGCAATGCGGACGTGCAGCCGAAGCTGACTTCGGGAAATGCGCTACCTAAACGCGGCCCGGTTAAAGGCCGGCGCGCACTATACCGGATTTCGCCCGAAAAGGGAGCTTTTTTTGTGGCCCTTATCCGTGTGTCACCGCCGTGTAACGGGGTTTTGCGGATAATCGCGCAACGGTCTATTTTGCAAAGGCCCGGCCCTGCGGGCGATGACGCTTAAACGGTTCACCGACCTGCGGCAAAGCGCCGCGCACCCGCCCTTCCCGCTTGAGGATTTAGCCATGAATCAGCCCTGCGCCGGCCGCGTCAGCCGAGAACGTCGTGGTCATGTGCACTTGATCGGCCTCGATCGGGCGGCCAAGCGCAACGCTTTCGATATCGACCTGCTCAACGACCTGAGCCTGGCCTACGGCGAGTTCGAAGCCGACCGCGAAGCGCGGGTCGCCGTGGTGTTCGGCCACGGCGAGCACTTCACCGCCGGGCTTGATCTGGTCAATGCCAGCGCGGCGCTGGCCGAAGGCTGGCAGGTTCCGACAGGCGGGTGCGATCCCTGGGGCGTTTTCGTCGGGCCACGGGTGAGCAAGCCGGTAATCGTCGCCGCGCAGGGTTACTGCCTGACTATCGGCATCGAGCTGATGCTGGCGGCGGACATCAATCTGTGCGCGAGCAATACCCGCTTCGCGCAGATGGAAGTGCAGCGTGGGATCTTTCCGTTTGGCGGGGCGACTTTGCGTTTCCAGCAGATTGCCGGCTGGGGCAATGCGATGCGCTGGTTGCTCACCGGCGACGAGTTTGATGCACACGATGCGTTGCATCTGGGCTTGGTCCAGGAAGTGATGGCCAGTGAAGACTTGCTGCCCCGTGCGATCGAGCTGGCCGAACGGATTGCCCGGCAGGCGCCGCTGGGGGTGCAGGCGACCTTGATGTCAGCGCGACAGGCGCGTTATGAGGGTGAGACAGCGGCGGCGCAGGCGTTACCGGCGTTGGTGAAGAAGTTGCTCGCCACTGAAGATGCCAGGGAGGGGGTGAGATCGCTGGTGGAGCGGCGGCCAGGGATTTTCAAAGGGGTGTGAAGAATCTGCTGCCTGTCAGGGCCTTTTCGCGAGCAGGCTCGCTCCCACAGGTCGAACGCATTTCAAATGTGGGAGCGAGCCTGCTCGCGAAGGGGGCGGTACTGCCGGCTCAGGTCGCCGGGCGAATCGCGTTGATCAACGACTGCAACGAGTACCCCAACTGCGGCGCCAGCGCTTCGGCTCGTTGGGTCAGCGCCTGCATGTCCAGCGCCTGATCGAGATCCGCCGGGATAATCAGAATCACGTTGCCCTCCTTCACCGGCAACTCCCAGTAATGCCGGTGATAGAGCCCGCGCAACAATGCCGCGCCCAGCGGTTTGCCGTCATCGGTGGCCCACTGGTTGATCACCAGCCAGCCGCCCGGATTCAGGCGCTTCTGACAATCGCCGAGAAAACTCCAGGCCAGATGCCCGACACCGGGACCGACATCGGTATAGAGGTCGACGAAAATCAGATCCGCCGGCTCGGCAGTCGGCAGCAGTTCAAGCGCATCGCCGACGCGGATGTACAAACGCGGATCATCATCCAGGCCAAGATATTCGATGGCCAGCCGCGGCACGTCCGGGCGCAGTTCGATGGCCTCGACGTCTTCCAGCGGCAGAAACTTCAGGCAAGCCTGGGTCAGTGTGCCCGCACCCAAACCGAGAAACAGCGCGCTCTCCGGCTGCTCGTGGCACAGCGCGCCGATCAGCATCGCGCGGGTGTAGTCGTACTCCAGCCAGCTCGGGTCGGCAGTGAACACGCAGCTCTGCTCGATCGCATCGCCAAACTCGAGAAAGCGGTAATCGGCCACTTCCAGCACGCGAATCACGCCGAACTCATCCTGTACTTCGGCGAGCAGATGCTCGACGCGCTCCTCAGTCATTTCGTCTCCTGATGGTCACCGGGCGCGGTGACGCGATGGCACCGCTGTGGCGCCGTGGCAAAGCGGCGATTGTCGGCGATGGGGCGGGAGCAGGTCACGCACTAATTGCTGCTAACATGGCGCTTCCCTGCGTACGAACTTCGAGACCGTGATGAGCCAACCGTGGAGCCCTGACAGCTGGCGCGCCCTGCCGATCCAGCAACAACCGCAATACCCCGACGCCGCGCACCTGCGCCAGGTCGAGCAAACCCTGGCCAGCTATCCGCCGCTGGTGTTCGCCGGCGAAGCGCGCGAGCTGCGCCGCCAGTTCGCCGAAGTTACCCAGGGTCGCGCGTTTCTGTTGCAGGGCGGCGATTGCGCGGAAAGCTTCGCTGAATTCTCCGCAGCGAAGATTCGCGACACCTTTAAAGTGTTGCTGCAGATGGCGATCGTCATGACCTTCGCTGCCGGTTGCCCAGTGGTCAAGGTCGGGCGCATGGCGGGTCAGTTCGCCAAGCCGCGTTCGGCCAACGACGAAACCATCGGCGGCGTGACCCTGCCGGCCTACCGTGGCGACATCGTCAACGGCATCGGCTTCGACGAAAAGAGCCGCGTGCCGGATCCTGAGCGTTTGCTGCAGTCCTATCATCAGTCCACAGCGACCCTGAACCTGTTGCGCGCTTTCGCCCAGGGCGGTTTCGCCGACTTGCACCAAGTGCACAAGTGGAACCTGGATTTCATCGCCAACTCGGCGCTGGCCGAGAAGTACAGCCACCTCGCAGACCGCATCGATGAAACCCTCGCATTCATGCGCGCCTGCGGCATGGACAGCTCGCCGCAACTGCGCGAAACCAGTTTTTTCACTGCCCACGAAGCGCTGCTGCTGAATTACGAAGAAGCCTTCGTACGCCGCGACAGCCTGACCAACGATTACTACGATTGCTCGGCGCACATGCTGTGGATCGGCGACCGCACGCGTCAGCTCGACGGCGCGCACGTTGAATTCCTGCGCGGGGTGAACAACCCGATCGGCGTCAAGGTCGGACCGAGCATGGACCCCGATGATCTTATCCGCCTGATCGACGTGCTCAACCCGGACAACGATCCGGGGCGTTTGAACCTGATCGCGCGGATGGGTGCGAACAAGGTCGGCGATCATCTACCGGCACTGATCCGCGCGGTCCAGCGCGAAGGCAAGCAAGTGCTGTGGAGCTCCGACCCGATGCACGGTAACACCATCAAGGCCAGCAGCGGCTACAAGACCCGTGACTTCGCGCAGATCCTTGGCGAGGTGAAGCAGTTTTTCCAGGTGCACGAAGCGGAAGGCAGTTATGCCGGCGGCATTCACATCGAGATGACCGGACAGAACGTCACCGAGTGCATCGGCGGCGCGCGGCCGATTACCGAGGATGGCTTGTCCGACCGTTATCACACCCACTGCGATCCACGGATGAATGCTGACCAGTCGCTGGAATTGGCTTTTTTGATTGCCGAGACCCTGAAGCAAGTCCGCCGCTAGACCGAGTAGCCCCAATTCGCGAGCAGGCTCGCTCCCACATTTGCAATGCGTTTCCCTGTGGGAGCGAGCCTGCTCGCGAAAGGGCCGGCTCAGGCCCCCTCCATCTGCGCCAATGCCACCCGCAACCGCCCCGCACTCTCGCGCTGACAATTCAACTGCACCCGCTCAAGCCCCAGCCAACCCGCCATCCGCCGCAAATTCAGCGCCAGCGCCAGCATCCCCTCCTCGTCCAGTCCCGATTCTTCCTCATGCACCGCATGCACCGCCAACTGCCCCGCTGCCCGCTCGGCACGCAGATCAACCCGCGCGGCAATCCGCTCGTTGTGCAAAAACGGCAGCACGTAATAGCCGTAAACCCGCTTGGGCTGCGGTGTGTAAATCTCCAGACGATAGCGGAAATCGAACAAACGCTCGGTGCGGCTGCGCTCCCAGATCAGCGAGTCGAACGGCGACAGCAGCGCACTGGCGATGACCTTGCGCGGCACTTTGGGCTCCGGCAGGCAATAGGCGATCTGCCGCCAGTCGGCGACTTCGCACATCTGCAATTGCCCCGCCTCAACCAGTTCAGCCAGACGCGGCCGCGCATCCGCAGGGCTCAGGCGAAAGTAATCACGCAGGTCTCTTTCCGTACCAACGCCCAACGCTTGCGCCGCATGCAACAGTAAACTGCGTTGCGCCTCGGCCTCACCCGGTTGGGGCTGCTGCAGAATCGCTGCCGGAATCACCCGCTCGGGCAAATCGTACAAACGCTCGAAACCGCGTCGCCCCGCCACTGTGACCTCACCGGCGGCGAACAACCATTCCAGCGCATGTTTCTCGGCACTCCAGTCCCACCATGGCCCGGCCTTGTCTTCGCGGGTCGACAGACTGCCGGCGCCAAGCGCGCCCCGCTCCTCAACCGCAGTCAGCACGCGGCGGATGGTTTCCTGTTGTTCGCGACCAAACCTCGCCAATTGCTGATAGATGTCTTCGCCACGCTTGGCCCGCTGCATGCGCCAGCGCAGCAACGGAAACATCGACAGCGGCAGCAACGACGCTTCATGGCCCCAGTATTCGAACAGCGTGCGCCGACGGCCCGAACTCCAGGCAGCCTGGTCGAGCAAGTCAGATGGATAGCAACCGAGACGGGAAAACAGCGGCAGGTAGTGCGAGCGCACCACGGCATTGACGGAATCGATTTGCAGCAGGCCCAGCCGTTCGATCAGCCGGTTCAGATGACTGGCATTGACGTTCGGCGGCTGGCGCCCGTTGAACTCTTGGGCAGCCAGCGCCAGACGTCGCGCCTGTTTGAGGGAAAAGGACACTGTCGCGGGCATTTATTCCTCCATGTCTGCTCGCAACCTACCTCACCTGAAAGGGGTTTGTGTAGCGATAGCCTCATCATTTATGCATCGGGTCGTCCCAGAACGGCCGCACGGTTTCATGCTCCACATCGGCGCGGCTGATGCCGATGTCCTTCAGCGCTTCGTCGCTGAGCCCGGCGAGCATTTCCCGTTCACGATGCAGCTCATACCAGCGGCTGAATTTGTGCAGCAGATCGGACACGATATGGCCGTGGCCGGACAGCTGTTCTTGGCTTGCATACTCTCTTTGACCTTTCATCGTCTTGCCTCCTTTTGTGGATGGCTCAAGTCTCGCGCCGGCGCTAAGATCAATCCAACGAATGTTTCTGATGGCATGCATCACGGAGATTCATCAATTGTCCGCCTACCCCAGTATCGATACCGATGTCCTGCGCACCTTTGTCGCGATTGCCGATCAGGGCGGTTTCACCCGTGCTGGCGAGATGGTCAACCGCACCCAGTCGGCGGTGAGCATGCAGATGAAACGCTTGGAAGAAGACGTGTTGCAGCGCCAGCTGTTCGAGCGTGATGGGCGCCAGGTGCGCTTGACGGCCGAAGGCCAGGTGCTGCTCGGTTATGCACGGCGCATCCTCAGACTGCACAGTGAGGTGTTCAACACCCTGCGCGAGCCGCACATGGTCGGCACCGTGCGCATCGGTACGCCGGATGATTATGTGATGCGTTTTCTGCCGGGAATCCTGTCGCGGTTTGCGCAGTTCTATCCGCTGATCCAGATCGAAGTGCATTGCGAATCGACCAAACAACTGTTGCAGCGCACTGATCTGGACTTGTCGATCGTCACCCGTGAGCCGGGCAACGAGATCGGCCAGTTGCTGCGCAAGGAGCGCTTTGTCTGGGCCGAGGCGCAGAACTTCAGCGCCCACGAACAGACGCCGCTGCCCCTGGCGATGTTCAACAGTGATTGTTTCTGCCGCTTGTGGGCGTGCAATGCGCTGGACGCGATGGGCCGCGATTACCGCATCGCCTACAACAGCAGCAGCCTGTCGGCGCTGATGGCTGTGGTCAGCGCAGGGCTGGCGATCACCGCGCAACTGGAGAGTCTGATCACCCCGGACATGCGCATCCTTGGCGCCGCCGAAGACCTGCCGCTGCTGCCCGAGGCAAGCATCATGCTGATCCGCAATCTGAATAACCCGTCGCCGATCACCGAGTGCCTGGCCGAACACATTGTCGAGGGCTTCAAACTTTAAACGCGAGCATCACCGCACACAGCACGAGGAAGCCGCAAAACAGCCCACGCAGAATTTTTTCCGGCATGGCGTGGGCAACTTTCACGCCCCAACTGATGCTGAGCAGACCACCGACCGCCAGAGGCAGACCGATCATCCAGTCGACTTCATGGTGCACGGCGTAGGTCACCAGGGTTACACCAGTGCTCGGCAGGGCCAGCGCCAGCGACAAGCCCTGAGCGACCACTTGGCTGGTGCCGAACAGGCTGGTCAGCACCGGCGTCGCCACCACCGCGCCGCCGACGCCGAACAGACCGCCCATGGTCCCCGAGGCGGCGCCGAGCACGCCCAGCCACGGCCACGAATAGCGCATCTCGGCAGTCGGCGCTGGGCGCGGGCCGAACATCTTCAACAGGTTGTAGGCCGACAGCGCCACCAGAAAGGCGACAAAGCCGATGCGCATGGTCTGCGCATCGATGCCCACCGCCCAGATCGAGCCGAGCCAGGCAAAGCAGAAACCCATCACCGCCAGCGGCAGCGCATGGCGCAACTCGATGCGATTGCGTTGGTGATAACGCCACAGCGCCAGCATCACGTTCGGTACCACCATCACCAGTGCCGTGCCCTGGGCGATCTGCTGATCAAGCCCAAACCACACGCCAAGCAACGGAATCGCAATCAAGCCACCGCCAATGCCAAAGATCCCGCCCAATGTGCCCAGGGCGGCGCCGAACAGCAGGTACAACAGAAAATCCATCACAACGGTAATCCTCTAACGACAGGCGGCCAATGCTACGCACTCGCGCCTAGCGGGGAAACGCATAGCAACGCACAATGGCTATGCCGATTTTGCACAAGCGTGGTTTCCATGAATCCCAACCAATTGACCGATCAGCTCGGCTTGTTTCTCGATGTGCTGGAGAGTGGCAGCTTTTCTGCCGCTTCGCGCCGCCATCCGCTGACGCCTTCCGCCGTGGCGCGGCGCATCGATAGCCTGGAAAGTGCCGTCGGCAGTCAGCTGTTCGTGCGCAGCACCCATGCCGTGCTACCGACTTCGGCCGGTCTGGCCTTCGCCGAACGGGCGCGACGGATCATCGCCGAGTTGCAACTGGCGCGTGCCGAAGCGGTGTCGTTGAGCAGCGCACCGGAAGGCCTGATCCGCATCGATGCGCCAGCAGCCTTCGGGCGCCGGCATCTGGCGCCGGTGATTGCCGATTTTCTCCTGCTGTATCCGGGACTGGATGTGCAGATGCACCTGATCGACAGCTTCAGCGACATGGCCGGCAGCAGCCTGGGCAAGGTCGATCTGGTGCTGCGTACCGGCCAGTTGGCTGACTCGCGCCTGGTCGCCACGCCATTGGCGAGCATGGTCCGCGTCGCCTGTGCCAGCCCTGACTATCTCAAGCAGCGTGGTGTGCCCGAGCATCCGGCGCAGTTGAGTGAACACGACGGGCTCGACTGGGAAGGCCTTGCGCCGCCGTTTGCCTGGAAATTCGAAGTGGACGGGCAAATGCAATTGCACCGGCCATCGCGCGTACGTCTGAGCGCCAACAATGCCGAAGCTCTGGCGTGTGGCGCGGCGGCGGGTCTGGGCGTCGCACACTTGCCGACCTGGCTGGCCAGCGAATACCTGCTGCGTGGCGAACTGGTGCCACTGTTCTGCGAAAATGGCCTGCCGCCGCCGGAGTCCACCGGCATTTACGCGCTGCGCATGGAACAGCAGGTCCATTCGCGCAGTCGGTTATTGCTGGAATACCTGAAAACCCGCTTCAGTCCGGTGCCGCCGTGGGATCTGGCGTTGCAACGGCAATTCGCCCGGCACTGAGGCCGGACATATTTATCTGGCGCCTTAAAGATTCGAGCGCTAGATTAAAAAACGATCAACGATCAAGGCTTTGACATGACTTCCGAACGCGACAACTGCGACGACCTTCTGCTCGACAATCAGGCGTGCTTCGCCCTGCACTCGACCTCGCTGATGATGACCAAGGTCTACAAGCCGCTGTTGCAGGCGCTGGGCCTGACCTATCCGCAATATCTGGCGATGATGGTGCTGTGGGAGAAGGACGGTCTGACTGTCGGAGAAATCAGCGCACGCCTGCTGACCGATCCGGGATCGCTGACGCCATTGCTCAAACGCCTGGAAGCCGAAGGCCTGCTCAGCCGCACCCGCAGTCGCGAAGATGAGCGGGTGGTGATTGTCGAACTGACCGCAGCGGGCCGAGCCTTGCGCGACAAGGCGCAGACCGTGCCACAGTGCATTCTCGGCGCCAGTGGCTTCACCCTTGAACGTCTGCAGAAATTGCAGGCCGAGCTGCAAGCGCTGCGCGGACATCTGCAAGACAGCCTGAATTAAGCCCCGCTACATCCCCCTGTGGGAGCGAGCCTGCTCGCGAAAGCGTCCGATCAGACAGCGAGTCGTTGAATGTTCCACCGCCTTCGCGAGCAGGCTCGCTCCCACACTGATTTCAGCGCCAACAAAAATATTTTTCCCGCCTGAATTCCCTCGGCAAGCGCTCTAAATCAAGCCTTACCGGTCCCTGCCACGCTATGCCCTTGAGCAAAACGTGCTTTTTGTTAAAAATTTATCTTGCGCACTAAACATTAGCGCTATACATTCTCTTCACACCTACTTAGCGCGCAAACAATTAGCGCACAAAACCACAACCCATGAGGCTCACACCATGCAAACTCTCTACACCGCAATCGCAACTTCCACTGGCGGCCGTGACGGTCGTGCGATCTCCAGCGACAACGTACTGGACGTCAAACTGGCCACTCCGAAAGAACTTGGCGGTGCTGGCGGTGCGGCGACCAACCCTGAGCAACTGTTTGCTGCCGGTTACTCGGCCTGCTTCATCGGCGCACTGAAATTCGTCGCCAGCCAGACCAAGCGCAAGATTCCCGACGACGCGTCGATCACCGCCCATGTCGGCATCGGCCAGATCCCTGGCGGTTTCGGTCTGGACATCGATTTGCACATCAGCCTGCCGGGCCTGGAACAAGCCGATGCGCAGTCGCTGGTCGACGCCGCTCACCAGGTCTGCCCGTACTCCAACGCCACCCGTGGCAACGTCGATGTGCGTCTGCACGTAACCGTGTAATCACTCAAGTCTCCGGCCCGAACAAGGAAATTGAACATGAACACTTTCAGCAAAGTCTTGACCGGCACCCTTCTCGCCCTGTCGGTACACAGCGCTTTCGCCGGTGATGTCGAACACAACACCCAGGCATTTCTCGATGCGCTGAACTCAGGCAGCGGCAAGCCGATCGAGCAGCTGTCGCCCAAGGATGCCCGCGCCGTGCTGGTCGGCGCGCAGTCCGGGGTCAAGTTGACGTTGCCCAAAGCCGATGTCAGCGAGAAGACCATCCAGGTCGATGGTCAACCGCTGAGCCTGACCATCGTCCGGCCGGCCGGGGTCAAGGGTGAGCTGCCGGTGTTCATGTTCTTCCACGGCGGCGGCTGGGTGCTGGGGGACTTCCCGACTCACGAACGTCTGGTGCGCGATCTGGTGGTCGGTTCGGGTGCGGCGGCGGTGTTCGTCAATTACACCCCTTCGCCGGAAGCGCATTACCCGGTGGCGATCAACCAGGCCTACGCTGCGACCAAATGGGTGGCGGAACACGGCAAAGAGATCAACGTCGATGGCAAGCGCCTGGCCGTGGCCGGCAACAGCGTCGGCGGCAACATGGCCGCAGTGGTTGCACTGATGGCCAAGGACAAGGGCACCCCGGCGATCAAATTCCAGGTACTGCTGTGGCCGGTGACCGATGCCAACTTCGACACCGGTTCGTACAACCAGTACGCCGAAGGGCACTTCCTCACCCGCAACATGATGAAGTGGTTCTGGGACAACTACACCACCGACGCCAAACAGCGTAACGAGATCTACGCTTCACCGCTGCGCGCCACCACCGCGCAACTCAAAGGTCTGCCACCTGCACTGGTGCAGACTGCCAGCGCCGACGTGCTGCGCGATGAAGGTGAAGCCTATGCGCGCAAACTCGATGAAGCCGGAGTTTCGGTAACGTCGGTGCGCTACAACGGCATGATTCACGATTACGGTTTGCTCAACGTGGTCAGCCAGGTACCGGCGGTGCGGTCGGCGATGTTGCAGGCGTCTGAAGAACTGAAGCAACACTTGAAGTAACCACAGTCCCATTGTGGGAGCGAGCCTGCTCGCGAAAGCGTCCCGTCAGACAGCGCTTCATTGAATGACACACCGCATTCGCGAGCAGGCTCGCTCCCACATGGGACAGGTGTGAAACTCAAAGCGCAGGCACAAAAAAACCCGACTCAATGGTCGGGTTTTTTCTTTCCGCAAAAAGCAGTGCTTATTTCGCACGGCCTTTGTAGGAACCGCCTTCGCGGGTATCGATCTCGATCATGTCGCCGATTTCGATGAAGTCGGCAACCGACAGCTCGGTACCGTTCTTCAGTTTGGCAGGCTTCATCACCTTGCCGGAAGTGTCACCGCGAGCGGAGCCTTCGGTGTAGTCAACCTGACGCACGATGGTGGTCGGCAGCTCTACGGAAACCAGACGCTCTTCGAAGAACACGGCTTCGCAAACGTCGGTCATGCCTTCTTCAACGAAAGGCAGAACGCTTTCGATGTCTTCGGCGTTCAGCTCGTACATGGTGTAGTCAGTGGTGTCCATGAACGTGTAGGTGTCACCGCTGATGAACGACAGGGTGGCTTCTTTACGATCCAGGATCACGTCGTCCAGTTTGTCGTCCGCACCGTAAACGGTTTCGGTCTTGTAACCGGTCAGCAGGTTCTTCAGCTTGGTCTTCATGATCGCGCTGTTACGGCCCGACTTGGTGAATTCAGCTTTCTGAACCAGCCAAGGATCGTTGTCGATACGGATCACGGTACCGGGTTTGAGTTCTTTACCAGTTTTCATTGCGAATATCCGAATTTGGATGGGATTTACAAAAATCTAGGCCGCGTATCATATCCAATTTACATAAAACTGTACCAGCGCCGTGGCAAGATCCGCCTGCAAGGCCTGTTCCAGACACCATGCCTCGGCGTTTTTCTGAAGTTCCGGCCAATGATTTCGCACCGCCAGCCAGTGCTCGCCGATCGGTTGCCCGGCGCTCCACGCTCGCCACAGACCGTTCATCGCCTGCGCCGCAGCGGGCGAAAGGCCGTGAGTGTAGAGCGCGAGGAAAGCGTCGAGCTTGTCCAGATGGATGTCATCGTCCTGCTGATAGATGTGCCAGAGCATCGGCCGCCCCGCCCATTGCGCGCGCACGAATGAATCTTCACCGCGCACCGCGTTGAAATCGCAGCACCAGAGCAGATGGTCGTATTGATCCTGACGGACGAACGGCAGAACTTGCATGGTCAGGGACTCGCGCACATGAATCGCACCGACCATCAAGGTTTCCACGCCCAGCCAGCGCGCCACATCGCCGAGAATCCGCCCTTCCGGCACCAGCAGGTGAGTCGCCTGTGCGTCGGCCGCCAGCACATCCAGCCAACTGGCCAACCCGGCATTTTCATAAGCAAACAGCGAGATCAGTTGCGCATCGGGCGCGGGATCAATACCCAGGTCTTGCAGGAAATGTTGCTGAGCCGGCCGATCCTTCTGAAACTGCCGACGCTGTTCGAGCAGTCCGCATTCGCGCAGCAGGCCACCGGTGCCCGGCTTGAAGCCCGGAAAGAAGAAGAACTTCTGCACCGA
Organism: Pseudomonas sp. LW8; assembly: GCF_041956865.1. Classification (NCBI taxonomy): domain Bacteria; kingdom Pseudomonadati; phylum Pseudomonadota; class Gammaproteobacteria; order Pseudomonadales; family Pseudomonadaceae; genus Pseudomonas; species Pseudomonas sp. LW8. Next base: position 3,952,160 of record NZ_CP168138.1, read on the forward strand.
TTTGTATTTCACCGACGGCAAGCCATGGCAGCCGGTGACCCAGTCTTCGGCGCTGAGATAATCGAGGTTGAGCCACAGCGGCGGCGTTTCCCGCGCAGCCATGCTGTCCATGTAATCAGTGGGCAACTGACAGGCGAAGGCGGCGATGACTACGTCGGCTGCCTCGGCGTGCGGCCATTCGCTCGGCCACTGACGCACCTCGACGCCCTGCTGCCATTGCTGCACAACATCGACATCGATCTCAGGACAGAGGCGCTCGAACGCGCGTAGATCATCCACCCACAGGCGCACCGGCAAGGCATGTTCGGCCACCAGTTGCCGGGCCAGGCGCCAGGTCACGCCGATGTCACCGAAGTTATCGACCACGGTGCAGAAAATGTCCCAGCGGGGTTTCGCTTCAGGCATGCCGTTCTCCCGTTGGCAAAAGACCTCGATTGTCCGCATAAATGCGCTCGCGCAGAAGAGCCGACGGCGATTAATCTTCGTGCGACAATCGCCACTTGCCCGCAACCATCCGCCAGGAGGCCGCCATGCCCTACCGTCCGAATCCGCGTCGTCCCTTGCCTGTTCAGCTTAGCGCGCTGCATCTGACCGGCAGCATTGCGCTGGGCCTGTGGCTGGGGTTCCTGGCGATTGCGCTGACCTGCTGGCTGCTATCGCGCTTCATCTTTCCCGAGCAATTGGCCCCGGTGGCTCAAGCGGTGCAGCAATTGGCCAATCCGCCAGTTGCAGTCGAGCCACAGCCGGACGTCGCACCGCCGCCAACGCCGCTGTTCCAACAGTACGAAGAAAACCTGCGCAAGAATGAACAGCAGGCCCGACTGGACCAGGCGCGCGCCAATTCGCGCAATGCGTCGAACCCGAAATGCCAGTTCTGGCTGCAGCAGGACCAGACCGCGCCGACCGAAAAGAGCCGCGCCAACGTTTTGCAATTCTGCGATTGATCATGAACAAACACAGCGTCCACCAGTTGATTCTCGACAAGCTGCGCATCGACCTCGACATCGCCGAACGCGCTGCGCAAACCGCTTACGAAACCGCGACCCACGAAGAAAACATCGCCGAAAACAAGTACGACACGCTGGGGCTGGAAGCGTCATATCTGGCGGCGGGTCAGGCGAAGCGGGTTGAGGAGATTCGTCAGTCACTGGCGCTGTGCCAGAACCTGACGTTGCGTGCCTACGACGAAAATCGCGGCATCGAAGTCGGCGCCCTGCTCGGTCTGGAGGACGAAAAGGGTCGCGAGCAATGGCTGTTTCTGGCGCCGGATGCGGCGGGGCTGAAAGTCGACGTGGTGGGTCAGCCGGTTACCGTCATTACCCCGCGCTCGCCGCTGGGCAAAAGCCTGCTGGGCAAGTTCGAGGGCGATCAGGTGGAGATTCTGGTGGCGGGCACCCGGCAACAATTTGCTGTCACCGAGGTGCTCTGAAGCGGGTGCTTAGTGAACGGGCAGTTCGACGCCGTCGAACAGTTCTTCCAGCTCTTGCTTGTTGTGGCACTGAATGGCCTTGGCCATGACTTCGCGGGTCAGGTGCGGAGCGAATTTCTCGATGAAGTCGCACATGAAGCCACGCAGGAAGGTGCCACGACGGAAACCGATCTTGGTGATGCTCGACTCGAACAGCTCGCTGGCATCCAGCACCACCAGGTCGTTATCGAGTTTGGTATCGACGGCCATTTTAGCCACGATGCCCACGCCCAGACCCAGACGCACGTAGGTTTTGATCACGTCGGCGTCAGCAGCGGTGAACACCACTTTCGGCGTCAGGCCACGATGGCTGAAGGCTTCGTCGAGCTTGGAACGGCCGGTGAAACCGAACACGTAAGTAACAATCGGATATTCGGCCAGCGCTTCGAGGGTCAGCTTCGGCAGCTTGGTCAGCGGGTGGCCGTGGGGTACGACCACGCAGCGGTTCCAGCGATAGCACGGCATCATCACCAGATCACCGAATAGCTCCAGCGCTTCAGTGGCAATAGCGAAATCGACGGTGCCGTCAGCGGCCATTTCGGCGATCTGCATCGGCGAGCCCTGATGCATGTGCAGGGCCACGTCCGGGTATTGCTTGATGAAATTGCTGATCACCGGCGGCAGCGCATAACGCGCCTGGGTGTGGGTGGTGGCGATCGACAGGGTGCCCTTTTTCTCGTTGGAGAATTCCTGGGCAATCTGCTTGATGCTTTCGACTTTGCGCAGAATCTCGCCGGCGGTGGTGATGATGCGCTCGCCGGCCGGGGTGACGCGGGTCAGGTGCTTGCCGCTGCGGGCGAAGACTTCGACGCCCAGCTCGTCTTCCAGCAGGCGGATCTGCTTACTGATGCCCGGTTGCGAGGTGTACAGGCTTTGAGCGGTAGCGGAAACGTTGAGGTCGTGGTGCGCCACTTCCCAGATGTAGCGCAGTTGTTGAAGCTTCATATCAATCCCTCAAAGCAGGTAGACGCCACGGGCATCAGCGACGGTATATAACTATATTAATGGTTCGAAGAATAAATCTAGAACTTTTTTATCAAAACGCCATTATTCCTGCTTCAACGATCGTCCCGCCGCCGGCGCTCCATCAGCGGCACCAGATAGACCGGCACCTTGGCCAACTGCAGAACCCGCGCCGCCGTGCGCCCCAACGGCGTTTCCGCGCCGACGCCATGGCTGTGACTGCCGACGATCAGCAGATCGACCGAGAGTTTGTGCACCTGGTCGAGAATCACCTGCGACGGATCACCCTGCAGCACGCGCACCGCGCGAATGCGCTGCAGATCCTGTTCGCCGTCGTCCCCCAGTTCTTCACGAAAGCTGTCGAGCACCCGCTGTTCGATATTGGCAATGACTGTTTTCAGACCCTGACTATGGAATTCGTTCAATGCCTGTTCGTCGAGATAGCTTTGCAGCACTGACTCGGCAAACAGGCCCATGGGTTCCACCGCGTGTACTACATACAGATCGGCATTGAAGGTGCGCGCCAAGGCCAGGGCATGCTGCATCACGAACGGTGCGTACAGACCGAGGTCGGTGGCATACAGCATTGAGCGAATCATGGGACCTCCTCGCGAGCCAACGATGGCGGAGATTGATTCAGCTTAGCAGTGCCTTGGCGAGTACGACGTGCGACGCAACGTCCTGAATGAAAAGGCTCTAGATCGGCGGTTCGTTGCTGATGCCATGGGGCACGTGGCCGGTGGCGACCACTTCGCGAGCCAGCTCGCAATGACCGGTCTGGTCATCGAAGAACACGTCAGCGGCGAAGGCTTCGAGGAACGCCGATTTGGTCAGGCCACCGAGAAACAGCGATTCATCGAGGCGGATATCCCATTCCCGCAGTGTGCGAATCACTCGCTCATGGGCCGGCGCCGAACGCGCGGTCACCAGCGCCGTGCGGATCGGGCAATCGTCATCGGGAAACTCGCGCTGCAACAGATTGAGCGCTGCCAGAAAGCCCTTGAACGGCCCACCACGCAATGGCTCGCGTGCCGATTCGCGTTCCTTGGCCTGAAACGCTTCCAGCCCTCCGGACTGATAGACGCGCTCGGACTCGTCGGAGAAAATCACCGCGTCACCGTCGAAGGCAATACGTAATTCATCACTGGCCGCACGGCTGGCGCCACCGGACAGAATCGTGGCGGCGGCGAACCCGGCGTCCAGCGCCGCACGCACGTCTTCGGCGTGGGTCGAGAGAAACAGGTCGCAGCCAAACGCTTTCAGATAAGGGTACGGACTGCGCCCACCGACGAACGCCGCACGAGAAATCGCCAGACCGTAATGATGAATCGAATTGAACACGCGCAGCCCGGTGTCGGCGCTGTTACGGGAAACCAGAATCACCTCGACCCGCGCGCGGCCGAGGCGGCTGTTCAGGCTCAGGAGTTTTTCCACCAGCGGGAACGCATCGCCCGGCGCGAGGATTTCGTCCTCGTGCTCGATCTGATATTGCCGATAGGCTTCGACGCCGCTCGACAGGTAGACCTTGTGGCTTTCGCTCAGGTCGAACAAGGCGCGCGAGGAAATCGCCAGCACCAGTTTGTCATCGATGTTATTGGCCATGCCTTCCCCCAGAACAACCGACTCAGGTGTTGCGTCGGTCGATAAAACCCAAATGGCGATACAGCGCCTCGATGCGCGGCAACTCGCAGCCCGCCGCTTTCGCCGCCGCCAGTGGCCGGGCGTAGATCGCCTCCAGCTCCAGCGGGCGTTTGTGTGCAAAGTCGTGGTACATGCTCGGCCAGTAATCGGGCATTTTCTCGGTCATGGTGAACAGGTACTCGGCATAGCCGGGCGGGATCTCGTATCCACAGGCCTTGGCGCCCAGCACCACTTCCGCCATCAGTGCCTGAATCGACACGCGGCTGTCAGCATCAGCCATCAGCGCTTCGGTTCCCGCGCCGAGCAATACCGAAAGGCCGTTATAGGGAATATTCCACACCAGTTTCTGCCAGCGCGCCTGATGCAGGTTGGCCATCGCCTGCGAGTCGATGCCGGCGGCACGGAACAGTCCGGCTCCCTCCTCCACGATCGCCATGCGCGCTAATTCATCAATGACCGAGCCGCTGTGATAACCGACATTCACCGCGCCAAGGGCCTGATGGGTAATCTGCCCCGGCCCCTCGCGGTGCACGCAGATCAGGCACAGACCACCGAGCAGATGCAGCGAATCCGGCAACAGTGGCCGCAGGCTGTCCTCGACATCCAGACCGTTCTGCAGCAACAGCACTTTTGCGTCAGGTTTGGCGGCCTGAATGATCGCCGGGGCCAGCCCGGCGTTGCTGGTGGTCTTGGTGCCGACCAGCAGCCAGTCACAGGGTGGCATGTCTTCGGCAGCGGAATAGGCATTGGCCGGATGCAGCGTCAACGGCCCGTGCACCGCACTGTTGATCTGCAAACCGCGCTCAGCCACCGCCGAGAATTCGCTGCGCAACAAAAAGTGCACGTCGAAACCGGCACGCGCCAGCATCACCCCGTAGAACCCGCCGATTGCACCGGTGCCGATAATCCCCACCACCGGTTTGCTGACTGTCTCGCTCATGGCAACTCCTCTGCAATTCGACTCAGCGATTGCGCCACCGCCTGGTTGAGTTGATCAACCGTCAGACGTGTGTGCACTGCGCCAAAGAACTCGCCGTCGCGCACCACAAACAGCGCCGGCAAATGAAACACCTGATAACGCTCGACCAGCCCGCCATTGTCGCCGGCGTCAATCCAGCACAGCCGATCGATAGCCAGCGGCAATCCCGGCAACACCTCGCGGGCATAACGACAACTGGCGCAGCCGACGCTGGTGAAGATCACCAGAGAGACCCCGCGCATCGCCAGCAGCCGCTGGTCGGCGTCGAAGTCGGTCAGCTCGGATTCGACCACTATACTGGGGGAAACAATGTCAGATGGCCGACACAGGGAGTCTGTGCTCATGGGACGTTTCATTCCTCATCCGGACGAAGTGCCGGTTGAATTGACGTTACTCAAGCCTGAATGCATTTCCAGACAACAGTTGCACACTATCAGCCTCGGCGGCATCGCTTGCAATTACCACCGCGCCTGGCGCTACGGCACTGCACTGCAAGTACGCATGCCGACGCTGAATGCCGACTTCTGTTGCCCGGGCTATGTGGCCTGGTGTCTGCGCCGTAAAAAAGGCTATCTGGTGGGCATCGCCTTCACTGACGAACAGACCCTGTTCAGCGCGCGAATGGGTGAGCAGGTGTGTCAGATCGAACGCTATTCGCGCATGCAGGACAGCCACGACGACCTGCAGGATAGTCAGGCGCTGGCCCTGCAATGGGTCGAGGAGCACGCCGAAGAGTTCTCCCACGACAACTTGCGCAAGGCTTTCGTGCAGCCAGCGCTGGACTAAAGCACGGTTTGCCCATTGTCGAGCCGCCTCTGACGCGCTAAGGTTCGGCTCCCCCGACGCGCTAAATCTGCTGTGCTCCGCCGCGCGGGGATCGCTGGCGGCCGGCACCCGTGACCTGACGAGTAAACGATGGCTGATTTACCGATCAACGACCTAAACGTCGCCTCTAACGAGACCCTGATCACTCCCGATCAGCTCAAGCGTGATATCCCCCTGAGCGACGCCGCCCTGCGCACCGTCACCAAGGGCCGCGAAGTCATTCGCAACATTCTCGATGGCACCGACCACCGTCTGTTCGTCGTGATCGGCCCGTGCTCGATTCACGACATCAAGGCTGCCCACGAATACGCCGATCGCCTCAAGGTGCTGGCCGAGGAAGTCTCGGACACTCTGTACCTGGTCATGCGCGTGTATTTCGAAAAGCCGCGTACCACCGTCGGCTGGAAAGGTCTGATCAACGATCCGTATCTGGACGACTCGTTCAAGATCCAGGACGGTCTGCACATCGGTCGTCAGTTGCTGCTCGACCTGGCCGAGAAAGGCCTGCCGACCGCGACCGAAGCCCTCGACCCGATCTCCCCGCAGTATCTGCAGGATCTGATCAGCTGGTCGGCCATCGGCGCGCGTACCACCGAATCGCAGACTCACCGCGAAATGGCTTCCGGCCTGTCCTCGGCCGTCGGCTTCAAGAACGGCACCGATGGCGGCCTGACCGTGGCGATCAACGCCTTGCAGTCGGTGTCCAGCCCGCACCGTTTCCTCGGCATCAACCAGGAAGGTGGCGTGTCGATCGTCACCACCAAAGGCAACGCCTACGGTCACGTGGTGCTGCGCGGCGGTAATGGCAAGCCGAACTATGATTCGGTCAGCGTAGCCCTGTGCGAGCAGGCGCTGAACAAGGCGAAGATCAAGCCGAACATCATGGTCGATTGCAGCCACGCCAACTCCAACAAGGACCCGGCCCTGCAACCGCTGGTGATGGAGAACGTCGCCAACCAGATTCTTGAAGGCAACCAGTCGATCATCGGCCTGATGGTTGAAAGCCACCTGAACTGGGGCTGCCAGGCGATTCCAAAGGATCTCGCCGACCTGCAATACGGCGTGTCGATCACCGATGCCTGCATCGATTGGTCCGCCACCGAAAACACCTTGCGCAGCATGCACGCCAAGCTCAAGGACGTATTGCCGAAACGCCAGCGCACGTAAGCTGCGTTTTGCGGGCATAAAAAAACGCCGGACATTGTCCGGCGTTTTTGTGTGTGCGATTCAGATCTTCGCAGCGCGGCGCTGATGGCGTTCCATGTAGCGCTCGACGTAGGAGCATGACGGGATCACCGTGTAGCCCATTTCTTCGGCGTATTGCAGCGCGCGTTCAGTCAGCGCTGCGGCAATGCCACGGCCGCGCAGGGCGTTGGGCACGAAGGTACGATAGATATCCAGGGTCTGCTTGCCCAGATCCATGTAGGTCAGGTAAGCACGATGACCGTCCACAGTGGTCTCGAATTGATGACCAGCCTGGTCATGGTGGATGGACAACGCCTCGCTCATCACTACTCCTCGCGGGTCTTGAATTGTGACCCCTACCTTACCGATGTTTTTCCGGCGAAGGAACATCTACGCCACCCCGTGCCTGATGGACACTGAGAAGAGCCACACCGATCTCGCGCAATCTGACACCTGCTGAATAGTAGGCACCATTGGCGAAAATGCTCAAGGTACGCTCGTCATCGGATGGTTTGCGTGCATTGGCATCGATGGTCGCAGGTTCGGCCGCAAGACAATCTTTGCGTGCCGTTTGCCTGAACATTGCCGGAATGTTGAGACTTAAGACGTGCGACCTTTTTTAAAGTCACCTGTACATCAACAAAGATACGCGAAGCGCTTCGCAGAACCTGAACAAAAGTGTGGACGAATTCATTTAGAAAGACTTTAGCCGAAGTCGCAAAAACAGCGCGCGAGCGCGGGAACTTTTCCCGTTTGAGTCGCTCACGCCGGGGCTTGCAGCTGGATATTTTTTATACAGCGCAGTTAAAAGTTGCTCGAAAAAGAATCAACGCCTACAATTTTTTTTGCTTCTTGCGCTACGTCAGTTTACTTACTACAAGTAATGGGTAGTATGTACGCCGGCTATTTCCTCAATCGTGAGGAGACAGCCACTTAATTTGAAAGTCCTTGAAGGGGAACACGATGAACAACGTTCTGAAATTCTCTGCTCTGGCTCTGGCCGCAGTTCTGGCTACCGGTTGCAGCAGCGCATCGAAAGAAACCGAAGCACGTCTGACCGCTACTGAAGACGCAGCTGCTCGCTCCCAGGCTCGTGCAGACGAAGCTTACCGTAAAGCTGATGAAGCTCTGGCTGCTGCTCAAAAAGCACAACAGACTGCTGACGAAGCTAACGAGCGTGCTCTGCGCATGCTGGAAAAAGCTAGCCGCAAGTAATAATCCCTCGGGATTGTTATCGAGCCGATCCGGTTTTCCGGGTCGGCTTTTTTGTGCCCGGTGCTTTTCTCCGGGCAATAAAAAACCCGCCGACGCTGCTCGCATCGGCGGGTTTTCAATCAGAGCTTATTGCTGCAGGTCGATCGGTGCACTGCTCACCATTGGCGCCGAGGTATTCGGCACGGCGATCTCTACCGGCAGGCCGTCTTCGGCCGCAACCACATCACGCACCACATCCCAGTTCATGCGCAGGTTGCTGGTGATGTCTTCACGCTTGAGCATCGCGTTGATTACCGCCGTGTGCTTGTCGACCACCGACGGGTTGCCCTTGTCGTCGAGCGGCGTGTGCGCTTCCAGATAGACCTTGCCGCCACTGCGACCGAACTTGTACGGGTCGTTGATGATGCGCACCGAGGTGCCGACCGGGACCATGCCGGCCATCTCCAGCACGTTGTTGTTGAACATGCGGAAGCAGCCGTGGCTGGTGCGCATGCCGATGCCGAACTTCTTGTTCGAACCGTGGATCAGGTAGCCCGGCGTGCCGAGGGTGAACTTGAACGGGCCTAGCGGGTTATCAGGACCGGCCGGCACCACATTGGGCAGCGGATCACCGTCAGCGGCGTGCTCGGCCTTGATCGAAGCCGGAGGCGTCCACGTCGGGTTCGGTGTCTTGGCGATAATCGAGGTGTGCGCGATCGGCGAGCCCCAGCCTTCACGGCCGATACCCAGCGGGAAGGTGTACACCACGTCACGGCCTTTCGGATAGTAATAGAGGCGGTATTCGGCGAGGTTGATGACGATGCCTTCACGCGGGCCAGGCGGCAGGATGAAGCGCGTCGGCAGGACGATCTCGGTACCGGCGCCCGGCAGCCAGGCATCGATGCCCGGGTTGGCCGCAACCATTTCCGAATAGCCCAGATCGTAGGTGGTGCCCAGATCGGCGAAGGTGTCTTCGTACTTTGCTTTGATCACCTGCACCTGACCGACGATGTCTTCGCCGGGTGGTGGCAGGGGAAGCTCCAATGCAGCAACGGGACCGGCCACACACAGGGCGGCAAGTGACAGGCAGCGGGTGACGGCAGGAAAGCGCGGCAACATCCGGAAAATCCTTCGCATGATCATCAAGGGTATAAGGGCGCGATTGTACACCGCGGCTTGGGGATTCGGGAGACACGCCGATAGACCGTGTCGCGCCCTGAAAGATCGCAGCCTCGTTGCACTCGTCAGCTCCTACATTTGCAACGCATTCCCTGTAGGAGCTGACGAGTGCAACGAGGCTGCGATCTTTTGATCTTAAAGTTCGAAACGCAGCTCAGGCCAGATCGGCGACGTACCGCGCTTCTGCGATTCGAGAATCGCCCGGCACAGCGAGCACAGACGCTGATCCTGGAACACCCGGCGATCAACATTCGACCAGCGCGGTTGCGCTGGCAGCAGCGTGCCGCACAGCGTGCGATCGGCAGAGCCACCGAGTTCCAGCTGACGCGTCACCAGATGCACCCGCACCTCCTGGCAGGCGAACAGATCCAGCTGCTCGTCAGGCTCGATCAGTTGGTAGGCAAACAGGGACCAGGCAGGACGCGGCATCGGGGGCTCCAAATTAGGGGGCGCCACATTAGCCGAAAGCCTGCCTCTAGAAAAGCCTCATAACAGCGGTTTTAGCGTCGGCCAGACATTTTCCAGCAACTTGCCCTGAGCCCCCGCCGCCGGGTGCAGACCGTCGGCCTGCATCAGGTCCGGATGACCACCGACACCTTCGAGAAAAAACGGCACCAACGGGATGTTTTTCTCTACGGCGAGCTTGCCGTAAACCTCAGCGAACGAATCGGTGTAGCGCTTGCCATAATTGGGTGGCAACTGCATGCCGAGCAGCAGCACTTTCGCGCCGCTCTGCCGCGAGCTGTCGATCATCGAAGCAAGATTTTGTTGCAATTGCGTTGGCGGCATCCCGCGCAGGCCGTCATTGCCACCCAGCTCGAGGATCACCAACTCCGGCTTATGCTCTGCAAGCAGCGCCGGCAGCCGCGCCTGGCCTCCGGCACTGGTGTCGCCACTGATCGAGGCGTTGACCACTTTATCGTCGAAACCCTCTTGTTTGAGGCGCTGCTCGAGCAGCGAGACCCACCCCAGACGGGTATCCAGGCCGAAACCGGCGCTGATACTATCGCCAACGATCAGGACAGTACCCGCCGCTGCGTTCTGGGCCATGCACATCAAGGCCAGGCCAGCACTCAAAAACCATACACGCATCGGATTCTCCATGGGCGCAAGCATTCTCACCGCGAAGAACCTCAGCAAAGTGGTCCCTAGCGCGGAAGGTGAACTGACTATCCTGCACGAACTCAGCCTGGAACTGAACAAGGGCGACAGCCTGGCCATCGTCGGCGCGTCCGGTTCCGGCAAATCCACCCTCCTCGGCCTGCTCGCCGGACTCGACCTGCCGAGCAGCGGCGAAGTCACTCTCGCCGGCCAGGGCCTGAGCAATCTCGACGAAGACCAGCGCGCGCGAATCCGCGCCGAGCACGTCGGGTTTGTCTTCCAGTCGTTCCAGTTGCTCGACAGCCTCAATGCGCTGGAGAACGTCATGTTGCCGCTTGAACTCGATGGCCGCAAAGATGCCCGCGAGCGCGCTACGCAATTGCTTCAGCGCGTCGGCCTCGGCCAGCGCCTGACCCACTCGCCGCGCCAGCTCTCAGGTGGTGAACAGCAGCGCGTGGCCATCGCCCGCGCCTTCGCCGCCGAACCGGACGTGCTGTTCGCCGACGAGCCGACCGGCAACCTCGACAGCCACACCGGTGAGCGCATCAGCGACTTGCTGTTCGAATTGAACAAGGAACGCGGCACCACCCTGGTGCTGGTGACCCACGACGAACGCCTGGCCCATCGCTGCCGGCGCCTGATCCGTCTTGAAGCCGGGCTGCTGGTCGCCCCTCTGGAGCCTTGATGGCACGTCTGCCGCTGTTGCGTCTGTTCAGCCTTGCCCTGCGCCAGCTCATGCGCGATGCCCGCGCCGGTGAGTTGCGCGTGTTGTTCTTTGCGCTGGTGGTGGCCGTCGCGGCGAGCACCGCGATCGGCTATTTCGGCGCCCGCCTCAATGGCGCGATGATGCTGCGGGCTACCGAGTTTCTCGGTGCCGATCTGGTCCTTGAAGGCAGCTCGCCGGCCCGCGAGGAGCAAATCCGCAGCGGCACCGAACTGCGCCTGAATCATGCGCAAGTGGTGGAGTTCTCCAGCGTCATTGCCACCGACAACGGCATTCAGCTGTCGAGCATCAAAGCTGTCGACCGTGCCTATCCATTGCGTGGCGAGCTGAAGAGCGCGCCTGCACCCTTTGCCGAGGAAGAAGTCGGCAGCGAACCGCAACCCGGTGAAGCCTGGGTCGAGGCACGTCTGTTAACCGCGCTGGATCTGAAGATAGGCGACAGCATCGACGTCGGCATGAAGACCTTGAAGCTGACCCGCGTGCTGACCTACGAGCCGGATCGCGCCGGCAACTTCTACAGCCTGACGCCACGGGTACTGATCAATCTTGACGACCTCGCCGCCACCGGCGTGGTGCAACCGGGCAGCCGGGTGAGTTATCGCGAACTGTGGCGCGGCGAACCGCAGGCGCTGGAAACTTATCGCGAGCTGATCAAACCGGGCCTCGCTGCAAACCAGCGAATCCAGGATGCCCGTGACGGTAACCGGCAGATTGGCGGTGCGCTGGGCAAGGCCGAGCGCTATCTGAACATGGCCAGTCTGGTCGCGGTGTTGTTGGCTGGCGTGGCCGTGGCGCTATCAGCCAATCGTTTCGCCAGTCGCCGTTTCGACGCCAGTGCCTTGCTGCGCTGCCTCGGCTTGTCGCGCCGGGAAACCATGGTGCTGTTCAGCCTGCAACTGACCGTGCTCGGCCTGATTGCCGCCATCAGTGGCGCCCTGCTCGGCTGGCTGGCGCAACTGGGGCTGTTCGCGTTGCTGCATGATTTGCTGCCAAGTGACGTGCCACCGGGTGGCCTGTTTCCGGCGATGGCCGGGATTGGCACCGGGCTGGTGGCGCTGGCCGGTTTTGCCTTGCCGCCTTTGGCTGCACTGGGTCGCGTGCCGCCGCTGCGGGTGTTGCGCCGCGACATGCTGCCGATCCCCTCGAGCACATGGATGGTCTACGGCGCGGCGCTGGGTGCGCTGGGCCTGATCATGTGGCGTCTGAGCCTCGACCTGCTGCTGACCTTCGCCCTGCTTGGCGGTGGCGTAGTCGCCGCGCTGGTGCTGGGCGGCCTGCTGTTGTTGCTGCTGCAAAGCCTGCGCCGCATGCTGGCCCGCGCCTCGTTGCCATGGCGTCTGGGCCTTGGCCAGTTGTTGCGGCATCCATTGGCGGCAGCCGGGCAGTCGCTGGCGTTCGGTCTGATCCTGTTGTCGATGGCGCTGATCGCACTGCTGCGCGGCGAACTGCTCGACACCTGGCAAAACCAGCTACCGAAAAACGCACCGAACTATTTCGCGCTGAATATCCTCCCGGCGGACAAACAGGCTTTCGCCGATCACCTGATCAAGGTGTCCGCGCAAGCGGCGCCGTTGTATCCGGTGGTGCCAGGACGACTGATCAGCATCAATGGCGAAGCGGTGCAGCAAATCGTCAGCAAGGACTCCGCCGGTGACCGCGCCATTCAGCGTGACCTGAGCCTGACCTGGGCGGCGGATCTGCCGGCCGGCAACAAGCTCACCGCCGGCTCGTGGTGGAGCGGCCAGCCGTCCGATGATGTGCCGGGGGTTTCGGTGGAAGGCAAGGTTGCCGAAAGCCTGAAACTCAAACTCGGCGATCACATGGTGTTCAGTGTCGGCGGGGTCAATCGCGAAGCGAAGGTCACCAGCCTGCGCGAGATCAACTGGGACAACTTCCAGCCGAACTTCTTCATGATCTTCCAGCCTGGCACCCTGAAGGATCTGCCGGCGACCTACCTGACCAGTTTCTATCTGGCTCCGGGGCATGATCAGCAGATCGTCGAGTTGTCGCGGACCTTCCCGGCGGTGACCATCCTGCAGGTCGAAGCGTTGCTCGAACAGCTGCGCAGCATCCTCGCTCAGGTCACTCTGGCGGTGGAATATGTGTTGTTGTTTGTTCTGGCTGCGGGGATGGCGGTGCTGTTCTCCGGCCTGCAAGCGACGCTGGATGAACGCATCCGCCAGGGTGCGCTGTTGCGCGCGCTGGGCGCCGAGCGGCAGTTGCTGATCAAGGCGCGGCGTATCGAATTCGGTCTGTTGGGTGCGGTCAGCGGTCTGCTCGCGGCGATCGGTTCGGAGGTGGTCAGTCTGGTGCTGTACCGCTTCGCCTTCGATCTGCCATGGCATCCGCATCCATGGCTGCTGGTGCTGCCGCTGATTGGCGCCGCGCTGATTGGTGGCGCCGGTGTGTTCGGCACGCGTCGCGCTCTGAATGCGAGCCCGCTGACAGTGTTGCGCGAGGGTTGATAGACTCAAGCGGTCTTAATCACAAGAAGTCGCCATGAGCCGTTATCGCCCTCCCCGCACCGCTGGCACCGCGCTGATCACCCCCGAGGGTGAAGCGCGGATGCGCGCCGAATTCCATGAGTTGTGGCATGTGCGTCGCCCGCAGGTCACCCAGGCGGTGAGTGAAGCGGCGGCGCAGGGTGATCGTTCGGAAAACGCCGAATACACCTACGGCAAGAAGATGCTGCGCGAAATCGACAGTCGCGTGCGTTTTCTCACTAAACGCCTGGAAGCGCTCAAGGTAGTCAGCGAAAAACCCAGCGATCCAAACAAGGTGTATTTCGGCGCCTGGGTGACCATCGAAGACGAAGACGGCAAGCAGTCGCGCTACCGCATTGTCGGCCCCGATGAACTGGACCTCAAACAGGGTTTGATCAGCATCGACTCGCCGCTGGCCCGCGCGCTGATCGGCAAGGCACTCGACGCGGAAGTGCGGGTGCAAACGCCGACCGGCGAGCAGTTCGTTTACATCGTTGCGATTGAATACCCGTAAGACTGATCAGCGCCGAGTGATCAGGCCCTGCCGCGCTACGCGGGTCAGTTGCTTGATCATGTCCGGCGCATCTTCTGCGCTCGGCGCCTGAATCACCGCCAGATCAAAGCTGTCGGTGGCGAAACGCGCCAGCGACTCGCCGTCATCGACAAACTGGATCAGGAACGCGGCAGGACCGCCGCTGCGACGTGGCCAGCCATCGAGATAACGCAACAGCGTCGGCTGGTGTTTGCCGCCAAGAAGGATTTTCGGGTTGCGCTGGGTGACATGTGCCGTGATCGGCGCGGGACGTGCTGGAGGGCGTAGTGCGTTCATCGTGTCGTGTCTCTGCCTCAAAAGTCTGCATGGCAGGTGAGAGGCAACACCGAACCAGCGCTTTAGCGGTATTTCGAAGCCCTGTTCCGGCTTCTGACGGTAACTGTAGAAGTCACCTGGCGCCCCGCAAGTAGCTGTTTAAATCGGCGCATGGGCAACATCCTAGAGAACGTGACCGATCAGTGTCAAGAATCGCCAGCAACAAAAAAGGCCCGCGCAATGCGGGCCTTTGCCTTGAGCCAGAGCCTTCAACCGGCGATGGCGCGATCCGCCGAGAGCTTGCCGGCACCTTCGATCAGTACCGCGATGCTGCCGGCCAGCAGAGCCAGAGCGAACTCATAACCGTTGTTGGCCATGAACAGACCGTTGCCGATGTGCACGGAGAAGATCGCAACCAGCGAGAGGAACGCCAGACCAAGTGCCGCCGGGCGTGCCAGCAGGCCGATGATCAGCGCCAGACCCGCAAAGAACTCGGTACCGCCGGCCAGCGAGGCCATCAGATAGCCGGGGGTCAGGCCGATGCTTTCCATCCATTGCGCAGTGCCGGCCAGGCCGTAACCACCGAACAGACCAAAGAGTTTCTGCGAACCGTGGGCGGCGAAGATCACGCCGACAGCAATGCGCAGGACAGTCAGGCCGTAACCGGCGCGGGTGAACAGAACCTTGTTGATCAGAGAGCTCATGGTGCATTCCTTGTTGTGCAGAAGTGTTTGTGTGTTTGGGTTGGTCGCTATATTAATCAGTTTATTTCATGTTTAAAGCGCAAAAATTTCGCCATAACAATCGAATTGTTAGATTATTTCCGTGTAACCACTTTCTGCTGCCGGGGCTCGAGCGACTCTCGCTCCCGGTCGAATGCCAGGTAATACTTGTTCACGCTATTAACATAGCTGACGGCGCCCATCCCCACCTGCTCCATGGCAATGCGCTCGACCTGGAAGAACCACTGGTTGGGATTGAGGCCACGGCGGCGGGCTTCCGCGCGCATGCCCTGCACGCGCTCGGGGCCGATGTTGTAAGCGGCGAGGGTGAAGGCCATGCGCTCACGCTCGTTGAGTTTCGGGCTGCTGAAGAACTTGCGGCGGATCATCGCCAGGTACTTGGCGCCGGCCTGCACATTCGCATCGAGATTCTGGATATTGCTCACGCCGACCCGCTGCGCGGCGGACGGGGTGATCTGCATCAGCCCGGTCGGGCCGCTGCCGCTGCGGGCGTTGGGCTGCAGACGCGATTCCTTGAACGCCAGCGCCGCCAGGTTAAGCCAGTCCATGTTCTGCGCATCGGCGTGCTTCTGCAGGGTCGGACGGAGTTTTTCCAGACGCTGGCGATCGGCTTTGGCCAGCGGGTTGTGCACCTGGTACAAGCGTCGATAGATGCGCAGGAACGCCGCGTCTTCGTCCGACGGTCTCTTGTAACCGGTGAGGAAGCGATCGATGCTCGCGCGCAACATCGACGCATCGCGGCGCACGAACCAATGTTCTTCCCCCGGCTCGCCGAGGCTCAGTTGCCGATCGAGACGCAGCTTCGGCAGGATCTTGCCCCAACGCTCGGCAATCGGTTGCTCGACAATGGTCAGGTGGAAAATCCCGCCCTGGACCATCTCCAGCACATCTTCGACCGCCAGCGTCGGATCGACCCACTCGATATTGATCGGCGCGAGTTTGTGCAGCGCCAGTTTCTGGTTGAGCTGACTGACCACCTCCCCCGCCGCACTACCGGTGGGCAAGGCCAGGGTCTTGCCGGACAGTTGCTCGACCTTGGTGTAACGGCGTTGGCCCTTGATCCCGACCAGCACCAGCGGCACGTTGCTGGCAATCGGCTCACTGCTGGCGACCGCGTAGCCAGAAGGCAGATCGAGCAATTCACCGGGCGCGACCATATCGCCTTCGCCGCGCTGCAAGGCGCCGAGCAATTGATCCTTGGCTTTGGGAATGATTTTGAGGGTGACTTCCTGGCCGTCGCGAGCGTGGCCGTTGAGGTATTGCTCGAACGCGCGCAGTCGGTGGTACTCGACACCGATGGCCTGACCCTGGACTTCGCCGGAGCTGTTGCGGCTCTGATTGACTAACACCCGCAACACGCGGCTGCTGCGAATTTCGGAGAGGTCGCGAACCTTGCTCGCCGGCACGGCTTGCAGCGGCCCGGGCAGGCGCGCGACCGCCGTCATCGGCAGCAGCAACGCAGCACACAATAGCAGCAGAACCGAGGGACGATGCATCCACTCTCCGAAAAGAATACGGGGCGATTCGTCGCAAAAAAGACGACATCACCGACGAAAACAGAGCGCTTTGCGCGCTGATAAAGTGCGAGAGACTGGCACAGTGATGGCATCGTCGCCACCCCGGAGTCCTTCGCGGCCTCAACAGACAGCCATAAGTCGTTGTAGTTCTTGGCTTTTCTTATAAATCTACAGCTCTGATATGCTTTCCGGCCTTCGGCCCGAGGTAGCACCATGCAACTCATCGATATCGGCGTCAACCTGACCAACCCCAGTTTCGCCGACAAACACCAGGCCGTGCTCGACCGCGCCTATGCCGCAGGCGTCTGCCAACTGGTGCTGACTGGCACCAGCGTCGAGGGTAGCGAGCAGGCGCTGGAACTGTGCCAGCAACTGGATGAAAGTGGCCAACGGCTGTTCGCCACCGCCGGTATTCACCCGCATTCGGCCAGCGACTGGAACGCTGACAGCGCCCGTCGTCTGCGCAGTCTGTTGAACGAATCCAGCGTCGTCGCGGTGGGCGAATGCGGGCTGGATTTCAACCGCGACTTCTCCCCGCGCCCGCAGCAGGAAAAGGTCCTGGAAGAACATCTGGCGCTGGCCGTCGAGCTGCAATTGCCGGTGTTCCTGCACGAGCGCGATGCCAGCCAGCGCCTGCTGGAAATCCTCAAGGACTTCCGCGATCAACTGCCGGCGGCGGTGGTGCACTGCTTCACTGGCGAGCAAAAGGCCTTGTTCAGCTACCTCGATCTGGATCTGCACATCGGCATCACCGGCTGGATCTGCGACGAACGCCGGGGCACGCATCTGCATCCACTGGTCAAAGAGATCAAGCCGGGGCGGCTGATGCTGGAAAGCGATGCGCCATATCTGCTGCCGCGCACGTTGCGGCCGAAGCCGAAAAACGGCCGCAATGAGCCGGCGTATCTGAGCGAAGTGCTGCGCGAGGTGGCGCTGCATCGCGGCGAGACCGAGGAAGCGCTGGCCGCACATACCACCGCGTGTGCCCGGGCGTTTTTTAATCTCCCCATTCTCACCTGACTGCACACTTCCCCTGTGGCAGCGAGCCTGCTCGCGAAGGCGGTGGATCAGCTACAAATGGGCTGAAGGACGCAACGCTTTCGCGAGCAGGCTCGCTCCCACAATAGATCTCGGCATCTTTTGATTCATATCAAAACTCCCGAATCTGCATAGCGGCACAATAATGGCACCTTGCCAAAACTGTTTCCGCTATCAGAGAAGACCTCCATGGGTGCCTGGCTTAGCAACATCTCGCTGAAATACAAATTCTGGGCGGTCAACGCGGTCGCCTTTGTCACCACCCTGCTGCTCGTACTGTACGCCGTACATCTCGAACAGCAGGCCCGCAGCCACGCCGCGCAGGCATCCGCGCAAGCGCAGGCGCAGTTGCTCAAGGCCTGGCCGACCGGGCAACCGTTGCCCAAGTCCGCTCAGGTGCTGACCTTCAAGCGCGGTGAAGTGCCGCGTCTCAACGATCAACCGCTACTGGAAATCAGCGGCAGCAACGGCTGGAACGCCATCAATGAAATGCCGCTGTTTGGCGAGAATCCGTTGATCGGCGCCGAAGTGTTCAGCCGTGCCGACGGCGAGCAAGTGGCGGTCATCGCCTATGCCCCGAGCCTGAGCCAGGTGTTCAGCGAGCGTTTCGCCAACTATGCGCTGGCGGTATTCATCCTGATGCTGGCGATGCTCGGCGCCTCGCAACTGTTGATCCGCTTTCTGCTCAGCCAGCTCAACACGTTGAAAGACGTGATGCTGCACGTTGAAAAAACCGGCGACCTCTCCGCTCGCGTGCCGCTGGTGGGCAGGGACGAAGTCGGGCAGATGGCCAATGCCTTCAACGCCATGCAGGCCGGTTATCAACGCGTCGTGACCACCGTTGCCAGCACCGCGCGACAACTGGATGACGGTGCAGCGCGGCTGGCCTCGAGCATGAACGACGTGCGCCACGGCATGCTCGGCCAACAAAGCGAAACCGACCAGGCTGCCACCGCGATCAACGAAATGACCGCCACCGTTTATCACATCGCGCAACACGCCGGCGCCACCCGCGATCTGTCGAAAACCGCCGATGGCCTCGCCGGCAGCGGTCAGCAGGTGGTGGCGCGGGTGCAGCAATCGATTGCCGGGTTGTCCAACGGCGTGCAGCAGACGGCAGAAATGATTCAACGCCTGGCCGAGGACAGCCAGAAGATCAACGGCGTGGTCAGCGTGATTCACAGCATTGCCGAACAGACCAATCTGCTCGCGCTGAATGCGGCGATCGAAGCGGCCCGCGCCGGGGAGATGGGTCGCGGCTTTGCCGTGGTCGCCGATGAAGTGCGCAATCTCGCCAAGCGCGTGCAGGCGTCGACCGACGAGATCACCGGCATGATCGCCGCGTTGCAGGCCGGCACCCGCGATGCGGTGGATTTCATGCAGGAGAGTTCGTACAAAGCCGACGACTGCGTGCAGCAGGCGCAGGAGGCTGGCGCGGCGCTGGCGGAAATCACCGGAGCGGTGGCGCAGATGCGCGAAAGCAACACGCAGATTGCCGTGGCGGCGGAACAGCAGAGTCAGGTTGCCGAGGAGATGAATCGCGCGGTGGTGAGTATTCGTGACGTGACCGAGAACACCGTGCAGCAGACGGTGGATTCGGCGACGACCAGTAATGAGCTGGCGGCGCTGGCCGGGGCGCTTAACAAGGCGATAGGTCAGTTGAAACTCTGATGGCCTCTTCGCGGGCAAGCCCGCTCCCACAGGGATTTTCGACAATCAACAATTGTGCGTACACCGAGCACACTGTGGGAGCGGGCTCGCCCGCGATGCCGTCCGCTCAGGCGACATCAAATTTTGCCATTGCCGCTATCAGCTCAATAGCCAACCTTGATTCGCCGCGCTCCGCGCCCGGGCCTATTCTTCAACCATGAAGTTCAACATGGATCGAGGAGTAGCAAACATGGGCAAACGTCACCCCAACCTTCCCGCATGGCAATGGCGCGCCTACCCGGGCAATCATCAGCATCCGACCAATCTGGTCCTGCACCTGATTGCCGTGCCGCTGTTTATCGTGGCGTTTCTGCTGATCGTGTCGGGGGTGTTCAGCCTGAGTCTGGCAAGCGTCGCCATCGGCGTGATCGGTATCATCGCGGCGCTGGGTCTGCAGCGCCACGGCCACGGCCTGGAGGCGCAAGCCTCCGAGCCGTTCAGTGATCGCAGAGATGCCGTGTCACGTTTGCTGGTAGAGCAATTTCTTACCTTTCCGCGGTTCTTTCTCAGCGGTGGCTGGTGGCGCGCCTGGCGTGAGCGCCACCGTCGGCATTGAGTCAGGCGAAGATCGTCACGGTCTGCCGACTCATGGCAATCAACTCCCCTTTCGCACTCCACAACTTCGCGGCGACATGGCCGTAACCGTCGGCCGCGTATTCGATGTCGGCCAGGTATTGGCACCAGTCCAGCGTGCTCAAGTCGTGTAACGGCTGCACGAATTCGATGGTCCAGGTCAGCGTGCTACCCGGCGCCGGTTTCTTCAGATACGGCAACAGCGCCGGCGGCCAGGCATCCACCAGCGCCAGCAGATGCGCCTCGTTGACCGGCTCCTCTTTGACATCCCCACGCAACCGCACCCAGCCGCCCATCAAGCGCGACGCCGTGCCGGAGAACGGAATACCGCCGACGCTCCAGCGCATCGCCAGATGGCGCATGAATTCCGGGGTCACGCCTTTGATGTAGGGCAGCTCCTGGCATTCGTCCCAGTGTTTCATGATCGGCGCCGGGTAGGCTTCGACGGCGACTTCCGAGGGCCGCGAGGCACCGAAGCTGCCCTGAATGATCGTCACCACCTGACCATTCTGCATGGCGCGGCCCAACACCTGGCTGACGGCTTTGCCTTCACGCAGCACATCGACTTCGAAACTCACCGGCACTTCCGGCTCGACCGGGCCGACAAAGGTAATCGCCAGCGAACGCACCGGGCGCTCCGCCGGCACCCTGGCGCGCATGGCTTCAAATTGCAGCGCAGCCACCAGCCCGCCAAAACTGGCGCGGCCCTGCCCCCATTCGGCGGGGATGATTACTTCAGGTTGTTGGCGGACAGCATCGAGCAGATCGCAAAAGCGCATGGCAACCTCGGAAAACGAGAAAGGAATGCGCGGATCTTACCCAGCCCCGGGCGGCGGCGCAGCGTCTATTCCGGTCAAATGGGCTGACAGATAGGCCTTGGCACTTTTCGATTTCGCCGCAAAACCCTTGTAGGAGCTGTCGAGTGAAACGAGGCTGCGATCTTTTGATCTGTTTGCAAATCAAAATCAAAAGATCGCAGCCTTCGGCAGCTCCTACAGGAGATGCGCAAGCTTCAGGATTTGAAACACGTAGCGCTGAGCTTTTCCAGCACTTGATCGGCCTTCAGCTCTGCCTTGATCAACCCGGCCTGCCAGGTGGCCACGCACGGTTGCAGATCAGCCTCCTGCTCGGCACGCGCCAGCCATTGCCAGCAATCGTGCCAGTCGCCCAGTGCGCCTTGCGCGGATTTCAGGCGTTTGTAAGCCGGTTTCGGCAAGCGATCCAGTTCGGGGTAGGCTTCAATGCCATAGCGCACGCGCTTGATCAGCAGGCGCAGGCGATGGCGGTCATGGGCGGGATCGTGCAGCGCTTCGTCGAGTTTCTGCCATTGTTTGCCCAGGCGTTTTTCAATGCGTTTATCCAGATCTTTGAGCAAGCCCTGACGCTCGGACGCGCGCAGAAACCGTGGAAAGGCGTCGAGAATCATCAGCAACGAAGCCAATTCCGCACTCGCCGCCAGCGCCGGATACGCCTCGGCCATTTGCGCCAGACGCCGCTGCGCAGCCTCGGGCTGATCATGCTCGAGCAGATACGCCGCGAGCACTTCGCGATCACGCCACGGTGTGGTCAACTCGCCCACCGCAGACGCCGCCGCCTCCAGTTGCTCGACACCCGGCAAGCCGCGCAACGGCCGCAACAGACTGCGCAAGCGCCGCATCGTGGTGCGCAAATCATGCAACGCCTCGGGATCAGTGCGCGCAGTCAGGCGCGCCTGACATGCCAGCAGCCGCACATCCAGGCTCAACACATGAGCCACCAAGCGATCGATCATTGGGGTCTACTCCGTAGACAGCTGCAAGCTTCTAGCTACAAGCTTCAAGCTGAATGCGTTTGCTTCAAAGCTTGTGGCTTGCAGCTAGAAACTTGCAGCGGCTGTTAACGTCCTGCGCGGGATTCGCGAATGTAGAAGCGGGCTTTTTCGGCTTTCTTGCTGCAGCCTTCGAAGCCTTCGAATTGTTGCTGGGTCTTGGCGGCGGTCAGCAGCGACAGCGCTTTGGAATAGCTGACGGTGCCGGCGAAGCCTTCAGCCTTGGCCAGGTCCAGTTCGTGCCAGGCCGCGTCGAGTTGGCTGCCGCAGCTGTCGCGGTACGCGGTTTTGCCGGCGCAACCGGCCAGAACCAGAGCCATCAACGGTACACAGATCCAGGCTTTCATCACTCACACCTCAAGGTAGGTCAACAGTCGTGCAGGTAAGACGGTCAAGCGGTGAAAAAGTGCCTCGCTGATCGGTCAAACCACGTGGCGCAGAGCATAGCGCGCAAGCGTGCGCCGCGAACGGAAAACGACGTCACCGCTTCGCGCAACGACCTTGGCGATTGAGCCGCTTGGCCGATGCGTGCATTGTGCAGGCTTGTCCGGAGGAAGTTTGATGAAAAAGCGTGTCGCACTGGTGCTGGGCTCCGGTGGCGCCCGGGGCTATGCCCATATCGGCGTTATCGAAGAAATTGAAAGACGCGGCTACGATATCGCCTGCATTGCCGGTTGTTCGATGGGCGCGGTGGTCGGCGGGATCTATGCCGCCGGCAAACTGGATGAGTACCGCCGCTGGATCGAAAGCCTTGATTACCTCGACGTGCTGCGTCTGGTCGATGTGAGTTTCCGTCTCGGCGCGATTCGCGGTGAAAAGGTCTTCGGGCAGATTCGCAAGATCGTCGGCGAGATCAACATCGAAGACCTGCGCATCCCCTACACCGCCGTCGCCGCCGACCTGACCAATCAGCAGGAAATCTGGTTTCAGGAAGGCTGCCTGCATCAGGCCATGCGCGCCTCGGCGGCGATTCCCAGCCTGTTTACCCCGGTGATGCAGGGCAACCGCATGCTGGTCGACGGCGGCATTCTCAATCCGTTGCCGATCGTTCCGGTGGTGTCGAGCCATTGCGACCTGATCATCGCGGTCAACCTCAACGCCACCAATCAGCGCCAGTACAAGTTGCCGGTGATCGAGCGGCCGGCGGCGTTCCGTTCGCGCTTCGACAGTCTGATCAAATCCATGGGTTCGAAGTTGCCGTTCCGCCGTAAACAGGCCGAGCAATTGTTGAAGCTGGAACAGGAAGCCTTGCGCGCCGAGGCGGCGGAGATCAATCCGTGGCTTGAGGGCGTCGAGCCGGAAAGCCAGCAACCGGCCTCCGCCCCGGAACGCGAAGGCGCGCCGAAATCCGCCACCGGCTCGTTCATCATCGATAACGTCGGGCCGGCGTCGCTGCTGGATCTGATCAACCAGAGTTTCGAGGTGATGCAGACCTCACTGGCGCAGTACAAGATTGCCGGGTATCCGCCGGATATCCTGATCAACGTGCCGAAGCGGGTGTGCCGGTTTTTCGAGTTCTACAAAGCGCCGGAGTTGATCGCGCTGGGGCGGGAGATTGCCAGTGATACGCTGGATCGGTATGAGCAGGAGCAGGGTTG
This sequence comes from Pseudomonas sp. LW8, assembly GCF_041956865.1. Classification (NCBI taxonomy): domain Bacteria; kingdom Pseudomonadati; phylum Pseudomonadota; class Gammaproteobacteria; order Pseudomonadales; family Pseudomonadaceae; genus Pseudomonas; species Pseudomonas sp. LW8. The sequence goes on from NZ_CP168138.1 coordinate 3,975,696, forward strand.
AACTGATGCGGATTTTTCGGAGTATTTGATGGCCTCTTCGCGAGCTGGCTCGCTCCCACATTTGAAATGCATTCCCCTGTGGGAGCGAGCCTGCTCGCGAAAGCGTCAGCTCAGCCAGCTTCACTCAACAACCGATACCCCACCCCCGCCTCAGTCACAATAAACCGCGGCCGGGTCGGGTCATCCGCCAGTTTCTGCCGCAGGTGCCCGACCACGATGCGCAGATAATGACTGTCCTCGGTGTGCGTCGGCCCCCAGATATCCTTGAGCAATTGCTGCTGGGTGATCACCCGCCCCGGATGCCGCGCCAGTTGCGCCAGCACCGCATATTCCTTGCGGGTCAGGGCGACTTCGGCGCCGTCGAGCAGCACGCGCCGATAGGCCAGATCCACGGTCAGAGGGCCGAAACTCAGCGCCGCTGGCTGCGCCTCCCCCGCCGGTGCCTGGCGCAACAACGCGCGAACCCGGGCGAGAAATTCCTGAATGCCGAACGGTTTGGTCACGTAGTCGTTCGCGCCGCCATCCAGCGCTTCGACCTTCTGCCCTTCACTGGCGCGCACCGACAGCACCAGTACCGGCGTGGTCGCCCATTCGCGCAACTCGCGCAGGACCTGCTGACCGTCCATGTCCGGCAACCCGAGGTCGAGCACCACCAGGTCCGGTTTGCTAAGCGCGGCTTGTGCCAGGCCTTCAGCGCCAGTGCCGGCTTCGAGCACTTTGTAGCCTTGTGAAGCGAGGCTGATGCGCAGGAATTTGCGGATCTGCGGTTCGTCGTCGATGACCAAAATGGTCGCGGTCTGGCTCATGAATTCACATCAACACAATAGATTGGCAAGAGAGTAGCGCAGTCGACTTCAAGCTTCACCGTCCATCCCCGGTTGCGCCTGCAACGGCAGGTGCAAGGTGATGCAGGTGCCGCGCCCGTCGATGCCGTCAGCCACGGAAATACGCCCGCCGTGCGCGCCGACCATGCCCTGACAGATCGCCAGTCCCAGCCCCGTGCCCTGCCCGCCGCGATCACCGCGCGCGGCGGTGTAGAACATGTCGAAAATCTTCGCTCGATCCTCTTCGGGAATCCCCGGGCCTTCATCGCTGACCGCAAAGAAAATTTCCTGCTCATCGGCACCCGCGCGCAGTTGCAGGCGACCGTGGCTGGGCGAAAATCGCGCGGCGTTCTCCAGCACGTTGACCAGCGCCTGCTCGATCAGCGCCGCGTGCACATAGAGCAACGGCAACTCGGCCGGCACTTCGGTGCTGACCTGCAACGGCGCCAGCACCGCGCGCAGGCGGTTGAGCGAACTGCCGACGATATCGGCCGGCGAAACCCAGTCACGCGCCAGCTTCAAGGCGCCGTGGCCGAGGCGGGTCATGTCGAGCAGGTTCTGGATGTAGCGGTCGAGGCGTTCGGCCTCATCGCGGGTGCCTTCGAGCAGCTCGCGGCGATCCTCCAGCGGGATCGCTTCGCCGAGGGCCAACAGGCTGTCGATGCTGCCGCGCATGGCCGTCAGCGGCGTGCGCAAATCGTGGGACACCGAGGCCAGCAAGGCGCTGCGCAATTGTTCGGTTTCGCCGTGCAGACGCGCCGCTTCGAGGTCATCGGCCAATTGCGCACGAGCCAAGGCTTGCGCCAGCGGCTGACTTAGCGCAGTGAGCAAGCGCCGGCGCTGACCGCTCAAGCTCTGGCCTTCCTTGGCGCAAACACCAAGCAACGCCAGCGGCCCGTCCTCGACCGACAACGGCCACCACCACCAACGCCCCAGCGGCAAGGTGCCGGTGCCCTTGCCCGCCGGTTGATCGTGTTGCCAGGCCCAATCGGCGGCGGCGCGTTCGGCCTCGGTGAATTGCAGCGGCCCGCCGGTTTCGACTTTCCAGCCGCCCTGGCCGTCGCGGTTGAGCAAGCACAATTGCACATCGCTCCAGCCTTCGAGGTGTTGCGCGGCAGCGCTGATCACGGCTTGGCGATCCGTCGCGGCGGTGAGTTTGCGCGACAGGTCGAGCAGTTCGCTGGTCTCTTCCTGCGTATCGCGCAAGGCCTGCAACTGCCGCCGCTGACGCGCCGCGAGGTTGCCGGTGAGCGCCGCCATCAACAGGAAGAACAGCAGCGTCAGCACGTCTTCTTCGCGCTGAATGCTGAAGGAGAAATTCGGTGGAATGAACAGAAAATCGTAGGTCAGAAACGACAGCGCCGCACAGGCCAGCGCCGGGCCGAGGCTGCTGCGCACCGCCACCAGCAACACCGCCGCGAGAAAAACCAGCGAGATGTTCGGCAGCGGCAACACACTCGACACCGCCCAGGCCAGGGCCGTGGCCAACAACGTCGCGACCAGCGCCAGCGCGTAGTCGAACCACACCAGCGTGACTGAATTGCGCGGGCGCGGTTGGCGCTGCTCGTGGTCACTGTCGAGCACGTTGATTTCCAGACCGTGCGCCTGACGCAGCAGGCGCGCCGCCAGACCACCGCCGAACAGTCGACGGCGCAGACGTGGCCGCGACTGGCCGACCAGCAACAGACTGGCGCGGCGTTCGGCGGCGTGTTGAATCAGGGTTTTCGCCACTTCGCCGGCCCGCAACAGCACCACTTCGCCACCGAGGCGTTCGGCCAGTTGCTGGGCGCTTTGCAAACGCAAACGCGATTGCTCATCCCGCGCACTGCCGTTGTCGACATGCACTAGACTCCACGGCAGATGCCGGCGCTGGGCGACGCGGCAGGCGTGACGCACCAGCCGTTCGGCCTGCGCATCGCCATCGATGCCGACCAGCAAACGCCCGCGCACCGCCGGCGCGGCCTGGCCGAGTTGGCGATAGCCTTGGGCGAGATCGTTGTCGACCTGCGCGGCGGCGGTCTGCATCGCCAGTTCACGCAGGGCGGTAAGGTTGGTCTGGGTGAAAAAAGCGTCGATCGCAGCGCGGGCCTGTTCCGGCACGTAGACCTTGCCTTCGCGCAGACGCTCGAGCAATTCACGCGGCGGCAGGTCGATCAGCAGCAGCTCGAAGGCTTCCTGCAGGACCCAGTCCGGCAGGGTTTCGCGCACCTGTACGCCGGTGATGCCGCGCACCTGATCATTGAGGCTTTCCAGGTGCTGGACGTTGACCGTGGTGTACACGTCGATGCCGGCGGCGAGCAGTTCCTGAATGTCTTGCCAGCGCTTGGCGTGACGACTGCCGGGGGCGTTGCTGTGGGCCAGTTCATCGACCAGCACAAGCTTCGGTTTCGCCGCGAGAATGCCGTCGAGGTCCATTTCTTCGAGCAGCACGCCACGGTATTCGCTGCGCACCAACGGCTGCTGCGGCAGGCCACCGAGCAAGGCTTCGGTTTCGGCGCGGCCATGGGTTTCGACCACGCCGGCCAGGACCTTTACGCCCTGGCGCAGTTGCGTGTGGGCAGCCTGGAGCATGGCGTAGGTCTTGCCGACCCCGGGCGCCGCGCCGAGAAAAACCTTGAGCCGGCCACGGCCATCGCGGGGCAGGTCTGCTAACAGTGCGTCGGCGCGGCCGGAGTCGCTCATGCTTGATGCTCTCTCTTACGAATGATCGTTCCCACGCTCTGCGTGGGAATGCAGCCCGGGACGCTCTGCGTCCCATAAAAGCAGACGCAGAGCGTCTATTGATGCATTCCCACGCAGAGCGTGGGAACGATCGGTATCAACTGAATTACAGGTTTTGCAGTGCCAGATTCAGCTCCAGCACATTCACCACCGGCGGCCCAACCAGCGGCTGTTCGATGTGCTTATCGAGCAATTGCTGCAAGGTCGACACCGGCAGGTTACGCGCTGCTGCGACACGCGCCAGTTGATAGGCAATTGCCGCCGGTGGCAAGTGCGGATCGAGGCCGCTGGCGGAGGTGGTCAGCAAGGCCAATGGCACCGGCCCCTGCCCAGCGACTTGTTGTTTTTGCGCGTCTTCGATTACGCGGGTCGCCAGGGCCGGATTGCTCGGCGCGAGGTTGCTGGCGCCGCTGGCGACGGTGGCATAAGCCCCGGCAGAGGGGCGCGGGTGGAACCAGTTGTCACCGCTGAAATCCTGAGCAATCAGCGACGAGCCGCGGACTTTGCCGTCGGCGTCGTGGATCAGGCTGCCGTTGGCCTGAGCCGGGAAAGCGACCTGGGCAATGCCGGTGACCGCGAGTGGATAGGCGACGCCGGTGATCAGGGTCATCAGCGCCAACAGGGTCAGGGCCGGGCGTAGGGTTGTGGACATTGCAGAATCCTCGATTCAGAAACCAGTACTGTGTTGAGTCAGATAAGCAGTGGCGCATTCTTCGCGAGCAGGCTCGCTCCCACAGGGGAATGCAGTTTCAGGTGGGAGCGAGCCTGCTCGCGAAAGCGTTACACCAGATGCAACGCCGTAAGCAGCATGTCGATCACCTTGATCCCCACGAACGGCACGACAATCCCGCCGACGCCATAGATCAGCAGATTGCGCCGCAGCAACGCCGCCGCACTCGCTGCTTGCACACGCACGCCGCGCAATGCCAGTGGAATCAGCACAACGATGATCAAAGCGTTGAAGACGATGGCCGAGAGAATCGCGCTCTGCGGACTGCTCAGATGCATGATGTTCAGCACGCCCAGCTGCGGGTAAATCGAGGCGAACAGCGCCGGCAGAATCGCGAAGTATTTGGCGATGTCGTTGGCGATGGAAAAGGTCGTCAGCGCGCCACGGGTCACCAGCAATTCCTTGCCGATCTGCACCACGTCGAGCAGCTTGGTCGGGTCGCTATCGAGATCGACCATGTTCGCCGCTTCGCGTGCCGCTTGCGTGCCGTCGTTCATGGCCATGCCGACGTCTGCCTGGGCCAGCGCCGGGGCGTCGTTGGCGCCGTCGCCGCACATGGCGACCAGGCGACCGTCGTTCTGCTCGTGACGAATGCGCGCGAGTTTCTTCTCCGGCGTGGCTTCGGCGAGCACATCATCGACGCCTGCTTCAGCGGCGATCGCAGCAGCGGTCAGCGGGTTGTCGCCGGTGACCATCACCGTACGAATTCCCAGTTTGCGCAACTCGGCAAAACGCTCACGGATGCCTGGCTTGACCACGTCCTTGAGATGGATCGCACCAAGCAATTTGCCGTCAGCGCAGACCAGCAACGGCGTGCCACCACTTTGGGCGATCTTGTCGATTTCCCGCGCCAGCGCCGGGGCCAGATCGGTGCGCTGCTGACCGAGAAACGCCAGCAGCGAATCCACCGCCCCTTTGCGATATACGCGGCCCTGATAATCGACGCCAGACAAGCGGGTTTCCGCGCTGAACGGCACGGCGGTCAGGGTTTCCGGGGCCGGCTCAGGTTGTGGATGCAGACCACGAAGGAACTCGACGATCGACTTGCCTTCAGCGGTTTCGTCGGCCAGCGAAGCAAACAACGCGCCTTCGGCCAGCTCACGGCCGCTCACACCCGGCGCGGCATACACCGCGCTGCAACGACGGTTGCCGAAGGTGATGGTGCCGGTCTTGTCGAGCAACAGCACATGCACGTCACCCGCCGCCTCCACCGCGCGGCCGGACTTGGCGATCACATTCAGGCGCACCAGCCGATCCATCCCGGCGATACCGATAGCCGACAGCAGACCGCCGATGGTGGTCGGGATCAGCGTGACCAATAACGCGACAAGGAACACCAGCGGCAGGCTGCCATTGGCGAAATGCGCGAACGGTTGCAGGGTGACGACCACCAGCAGAAAGATCAGGGTCAGGCCGATCAGCAGGATATCCAGCGCGACTTCGTTGGGGGTCTTCTGACGCTTGGCGCCTTCGACCAGGGCGATCATGCGGTCGAGGGTCGATTCGCCAGGGTTGGTGGTGATCTTCACCAGCAGCCAGTCGGACACCAACCGCGTGTTGCCGGTGACGGCGGAACGGTCGCCGCCGGACTCGCGGATCACCGGCGCCGATTCGCCAGTGATCGCCGCTTCGTTGACCGCCGCGATACCTTCGATGACTTCGCCGTCACCGGGGATCATCTCCCCGGCTTCGACTCGCACCACGTCGCCCTTGCGCAGATTGGCAGCCGGCACGATCTTGAAGCTGCCATCGGCTTGGCGGCAGCGGGCGCTGAGGCCTTCGCTGCCGGCCTTGAGGCTGTCGGCGCGAGCCTTGCCACGACCTTCGGCCAAGGCCTCGGCGAAGTTGGCGAACAGCACGGTGAACCACAGCCACAGAGCGATTTGCGCGGCGACGAAGGTCGGCACGTCGGCATCCGGAAGGAAGCACAGCACGGTGGTGAAAATCGCCGTCAGTTCGACCACCAGCATCACTGGCGAACGCGCCAGTTGCCGTGGGTCGAGCTTGACGAAGGCTTGCACCAGCGCCGGGCGCCACAGGGCCGAGATCGCGGTTTTGGCTTGTTCCGGCGCCTTGACGGCGGCGGGTTTGATTGCAGGCATATTCATGATGGATTCCTTAGAAGCCCATACTTAAATGTTCGGCGATAGGACCGAGCGCCAGCGTCGGCAAGAACGTCAGGCCGCCCACCAGCAGAATGGTCACAGTCAACAGGGTCACGAACAGCGGGCCGTGAGTCGGGAAGCTGTTCTGGCCGATCGGTGCGCTTTTCTTCATCGCCAAACTACCGGCCAGTGCCAGCACCGGCAGGATGTAGCCGAAGCGGCCGATCAACATGCCCAGGCCGAGCATCAGGTTGTGGAACGGCGTGTTCGCGCCCAGGCCACCGAATGCCGAACCGTTGTTGGCGCTGGCCGAGGTGTAGGCGTAGAGCAACTGACTGAAGCCATGTGGGCCGGGGTTGCTGATAGTTGCCGCAGCGCTGGGAACCGTGGCGGCAATCGCACCAAGCACCAGCACGCCGACCGGCATCACCAACAAGGTTACGACCAGCAATTGCACCTCACGCGCTTGAAGCTTCTTGCCGAGGTATTCCGGCGTACGACCGATCATCAGCCCGGCGAGGAACACCGCGATCAGCACGTTGAGCAACATGCCGTAGAGCCCCGCGCCGACACCGCCGAAGATCACTTCGCCGACCATCATGTTGACCAGCGCGACCATGCCACTCAGCGGGTTGAGGCTGTCGTGCATGCCGTTCACCGAGCCGTTCGAAGCCGCCGTGGTAGTCACCGACCACAGCACCGTCGCGGTAGTACCGAAGCGCGCTTCCTTGCCTTCCAGCGGCGCGGTCTGCTCGACGGCGGCATTGTTCAGGGTCGGATTCGGCTGATACTCGGCCCACAACGATGTCGCACCGCCGATCAGGAACAACGCCAGCATGCAGGCGATGATCGCGCGGCTCTGGCGCAGATCCTTGACGTAGTGGCCGAAGGTGAACACCAGCGCCACCGGGATCAGAATGATCGAGGCGACTTCGAACAGGTTGCTCCACGCGGTCGGGTTCTCGAACGGATGCGCCGAGTTGACGCCGAAGAAACCGCCACCGTTGGTACCCAGTTGCTTGATCGCAATCTGGCTGGCGGCCGGGCCGAGCGGGATCACCTGATCGACGCCTTGCAGGGTCACGGCATTTACATACTGAGCGAAAGTTTGCGGTACGCCCTGCCAGACCAGATACAGCGCCAGCAGCAGGCACAGCGGCAGCAAGCCATAGAGGGTGGCGCGGGTCATGTCGACCCAGAAGTTGCCGAGGGTCTGCGCCGACTTACGGCCGATCCCACGGCACAGCGCGACAAGTACGGCGAGGCCGGTGGCGGCGCTGACGAAGTTCTGCACGGTGAGACCGACCATCTGGCTCAGGTAGCTGAGGGTCGCTTCGCCGCTGTAGGACTGCCAGTTGGTGTTGGTCATGAAACTGACCGCGGTGTTGAACGCCTGGGTCCATTCCTGGCCCGGCAGGTTTTGCGGGTTCAGCGGCAGGTGATCCTGGAACAGCAGAATCGCAAACAGCAGCAGGAAACCGGCAAGGTTGAACGCCAGCAGCGCCAGCGTGTACTTCTGCCAGCTCTGCTCCGCCTGCGCATCGACCCCGGCAAGACGATAGCAACCGCGCTCGACCGGTCCGAGAATCGGCGTCAGCCAGGTGCGCTGGCCCTCCATGACCTTGTAATAGAAGCGCCCAAGGAACGGCGCCGGCAGCAGGACCAGCGCAAAAAACCCGAGGATCAGCCAATAGTCATAACTGTGCATAGCCGCTCCTAGTTCCGGTCCGCGCGCAACAGCGCAACCAACAGATAAATGAACAGCCCCACTGCCAACAGCAGTGACACCCCGTCCAGAACGCTCATGGAAAATCTCCGTGTAACGGCGTATTGCCGCGTGTGCAGCGATTGTCGGGAAGGAGGCTGTAAAAGAACGAGAGCGAGGGCCGGCGTGGGTCATAAAGAAAGCGTAAAGAGTGGGTTTATGCGGGCTTTACGGCTGAGTTTCGTGGTGTTTGGGCTGCGCCTTCGCGAGCAGGCTCGCTCCCACCGGGGCAACGCATTTCAAAATGTGGGAGCGAGCCTGCTCGCGAAGACGGCATCACCGACAACATCGCACCCAACTGGCGCACAAAAAGCAGCTATCCCCACCCGAACATCCCCCCTGCGACAGCTTTGAACTCATTACGACTTGTTTCACGGTAGTGGCACGCCCACTGCACACGCTCTCCCTCGAGCTTTCCAACCATTGCGGGAGCAAGCGCATGAACACACAACTCAAACCCACGCTGGGCACGTTCCACCTGTGGGGTATTGCCGTGGGGCTGGTGATTTCCGGGGAATATTTCGGCTGGAGTTACGGCTGGGGCGTGGCCGGTACGCTGGGTTTTCTGGTGACCTCATTCATGGTCGCGACCATGTACACCTGCTTTATCTTCAGCTTTACCGAACTGACCACCGCGATTCCCCATGCCGGCGGGCCGTTTGCCTACAGCCGCCGCGCGTTTGGCGAAAAAGGCGGATTGATCGCCGGACTGGCCACACTGATCGAATTCGTCTTCGCCCCGCCAGCGATTGCCTTGGCGATTGGCGCGTATCTCAATGTGCAATTTCCGGCACTCGACCCGAAACACGCGGCGGTCGGGGCGTACATCGTGTTCATGGGCCTGAACATTCTCGGGGTGAAACTGGCCGCGACGTTCGAGCTGATCGTCTGCGTGCTGGCGGTGGCTGAGTTGCTGGTGTTCATGGGCGTGGTCGCGCCGGCGTTCAGCTTCAGCAACTTCGCGCTGAATGGTTGGGCCGGTTCCGACGTCTTCGGCGCGCCGGCAATTGCCGGGATGTTCGCGGCAATTCCATTTGCAATCTGGTTCTTCCTCGCCATCGAAGGCGCCGCCATGGCCGCCGAGGAAGCCAAGGACCCGAAACGCACGATCCCAAAAGCCTACATAAGCGGCATCCTGACGCTGGTGCTGCTGGCAATGGGCGTGATGTTCTTCGCTGGCGGCGTCGGCGACTGGCGCACCTTGTCCAACATCAACGACCCACTGCCGCAGGCGATGAAAACCGTGGTCGGCGACAACTCCGGCTGGCTGCACATGCTGGTCTGGATCGGCCTGTTCGGCCTGGTCGCCAGTTTCCACGGCATCATCCTTGGTTATTCGCGGCAATTCTTCGCCCTCGCCCGCGCCGGTTACCTGCCCGCCTCATTGGCAAAACTGTCGCGCTTCCAGACCCCGCACCGCGCAATCATCGCTGGCGGCCTTATCGGCATCGCGGCGATCTACAGCGACGGTCTGATCAACCTCGGCGGCATGACACTCACCGCCGCGATGATCACCATGGCCGTGTTCGGCGCCATCGTGATGTACATCATGAGCATGCTCAGCCTGTTCAAACTGCGTAAATCCGAGCCAAACCTGGAGCGCACCTTCCGCGCGCCGTGCTATCCGCTGGTTCCACTGATCGCGCTGGTGCTAGCGGTGGTTTGCCTGGTAGCGATGGCGTGGTTCAACACACTGATCGGGCTGATTTTCCTCGGTTTCATGGCGGTGGGGTTCTGCTACTTCATGCTCACCGGGCAACTGCGCGCCGATGCGCCGGCGGATGCGATGTTGACCGGTCTGTAACACGGTTCGGGTGTGCCGGGCATAAGCGGCCTAGAATGGAACCACTGCGAAGTCGTTTCGCTCAAAGGTGGTATGCAGCATCGCACGGCGAAGTCCTCGCCCGTCGAGCTGCCATTAAGGAGAGCCGTTATGCCCTGGTATGCCTGGTTGATTCTGGTCGTTGCGATCGGCTCGATTGTCGGCGGATTGATGATGTTGCGCGACACCGCCAACAAGGTCGAACTGACCGATGAAGAACGCAAGCGCGTCGCACAGCGCAATGCCGAAGCGGATGCCAAGGATGCGCAAGACCGCTGATACCAACCCCGCCGCAATGGCGGGGTTTGTTTTTTCAGCACAATGGGACTTACCCGCAGGCTGTTTAGATTTTAGAAGTACAGTCACCATTTAATCTTCCGTGGTTAAGATGGCAGCATCGTCGCGGAGAGCTCCACATGCGTTACTCGCCAGATCACAAAGCCCAGACCCATCAACGCATCATCAAGGAGGCTTCCGCCCGACTTCGCAAGGACGGTATCGGCGGCACCGGCCTGCAGCCTTTGATGAAAGCCCTGGGCTTGACCCATGGCGGTTTCTACTCGCACTTCAAATCCAAGGAAGAGTTGGTCGAAAAAGCCCTGCAAGAGGCCGGCGAGCAAGTCGCGGGCCTGTGCGAAGAAATCTTCGCGCAGGAAAACCCTCTGCAAGTGTTCATCGACACCTACCTGTCAGAGTGGCATCAGACCTCGCCCGACGAAGGCTGCCCGCTGCTGACCATTTCCTCGGAGCTGGGCCTGCGCGGCCAACCAAGCCCCACCAGCGACGAAGTCCTCAATGCTCGCCTCGAACAAATTCAAGGCACGCTCGAAGGCGAGAACAGCGCCGATCGCAGCATTGTCATCATGGCCACCCTGGCTGGCGCATTGCTGCTGTCACGCAGCGTCGCGGATGCCGACTTCGCTCAGCGCATCCTCGACGTCACCCGCGAACATCTCAAGCAATCGAGCGATTAACCTTCCCAGCGTTTGAACAACACGCTCGCATTGACCCCGCCAAAACCAAAGCCGTTGGACAAGGCATATTCGATTGACATGGAGCGCGCCTCGCCATGCACGATGTCTACCCCTTCGCTCGCCGGATCCGGGTTTTCGAAGTTGAGCGTTGGTGGCACCACCTGATCACGAATCGCCAGCAGCGTGAAAATCGCCTCCAGCCCACCCGCCGCGCCGAGCAAATGACCGGTAGCGGATTTGGTCGAAGTCACGGCGATCTTGTTCTCCGTGCCAAACAACGCCTTGATCGCCGCCAACTCGCCCAAATCGCCGACCGGCGTCGACGTCGCATGTGCGTTGAGATGCTGCACCTGCTCCGGCGTCACACCGCCCTGAGCCAGTGCCAATTGCATCGCCCTGCGAGCGCCACTGCCGTCTTCCGGACCGGCGGTCAGGTGATAGGCGTCGGCGGTGGTGCCGTAACCGACCAGTTCGGCCAGCGGCTTCGCACCGCGTGCAAGCGCATGCTCCAGCGACTCGATGACCAATAGACCGGCGCCCTCGCCCATCACGAAACCATCGCGCCCACTGTCGAAGGGACGCGAAGCTTTTTCCGGGGTGTCGTTGTAGCCGCTGGACAGCGCCCGCGCCGCCGCGAAACCGGCGAGACTGACGCGATCAATCGAAGCTTCCGCACCGCCACATACAGCGATGTCCGCCTCCCCCGCCCTGATCAACCGCGCTGCATCGCCGATCGCCTGAACCCCGGCGGCACATGCGGTAACCGGAGCGCCCAACGGCCCTTTAAGGCCATGCTGGATCGAGACATGACCCGCCGCGAGATTGACCAGAAACGATGGAATGGTGAACGGCGACAAACGCCGAGGACCACGGCTGTCGGTGGTACGCACCGCATCGGCAATCGCACCGAAACCACCGACACCCGAGCCGATGATTGTTGCAGTGCGCTCCTGGCTTTCAGCGTCCGCCGGATGCCAGCCGGCCTGCTCCAGCGCCTGCCGCGCCGCTTCCATGGCAAACATGATGAAGCGATCCATCTTCTTCTGTTCCTTGGGCGGCGTCGCACGATCCGGATCAAACCCGGCCTCGGCATCCTCCTCCACCGTCGGCACACTGCCACCGACCCGGGTCGGCAGATCAGCCACGACTGCATCTGGCAAGTTGCGCAACCCGGAACGACCGGCCAGCAAACGCTGCCAGACAATTTCAACATCACTGCCCAAGGGTGAAACCAAGCCCATGCCCGTGACGACGACTCGACGTTGGTTCATACCGTGGTTACCCCTTATCAATTCAAAATTCGACATGCACCGGTGTGCTGCGATTCGACTGCTGAATCAGTCCCGAGCGAAATTATTATAGGCATAATCAAGGCGCAATATGACACCCGTAATTTTAAGCGCTCAGGCATCCACCCGATCGGCACCAAATAAAAAGGCCGGTCAATGACCGGCCTCTCGGCGTTGAACTGTCAGCTTAGTTCACTTCCAGCTTTTCACGGTTGCGATCCAGAATCGCCTTGCCAATCCCCTTCACCTCCAGCAACTCATCCACCGACGCGAACGGCCCATTAGTATCGCGATACGCAACAATCGCCTGCGCCTTCGCCTCACCCACACCCGCCAACTCCTTCTGCAACGTCGCCGCATCCGCACCGTTGAGATCGACCTTCGCGCTTGCCGAGGGCGCAGCCGCATCCATCAGCAACGGCGCTTTTGTTGACTCGGTCGGCGCTACAGGCGCAGCAATCGCAGCAATCGAGGCGCTGGTGAGGAAAGCAAAAATCAGCGAGTAGAAATAACTGGTACGCATAAGTGACGCTCCATCATCGTTTGAGAAAGCAGCTTTTCCCAAGCTGCTCTCCAAACGTAGGTCATGATGGAGGGAAGTCAAAAATGCGAGCGTTACAGGATGTGAAATAATCAAGGTTCGAGGCGGCGTTGCTGGTAGATCCAGTCGACGATTTCGCCATCGGGGGTGTAGCCGGAGACGGTTTCGCGCAGGAGTTGGCGGACGCGGGTGTAGTCGTCGGCTTCCACGGCTTTGAGCAGTTCCCCCAGCCTGGCCTTCAGCACGTCCCATGGGAGGTGATCTTCATTGGCCGTCATGATCATCGGGTGCGATGTTGCTGCGACGTTGTCACCGATCAGCAGCTCCTCGTAGAGCTTCTCGCCAGGGCGTAATCCGGTAAACTCGATGGAAATATCACCCTGCGGATTACGCTCGGAACGAATACTCAAGCCGGACAGGTGAATCATTTTCTCCGCCAGTTCGACGATTTTTACCGGCTCACCCATATCCAAAACGAAGACATCTCCGCCCTGCCCCATGGAGCCAGCCTGGATGACCAACTGTGCGGCTTCGGGGATGGTCATGAAGTAGCGGGTGATTTTTGGATGGGTGACGGTCAACGGCCCGCCGGCTTTGATTTGGCTATGGAACAGCGGGATGACTGAGCCTGAAGAGCCAAGCACGTTGCCGAAACGGACCATGGTGAAGCGGGTTTTGTTGACTCTGGAAACGTTGGCTTTATCGCCGAATAAGACAGGAGCGATCTCACGGCTCAGAGCCTGAAGCGTCAATTCCGCCAAGCGCTTGGTGCTCCCCATGACGTTGGTCGGGCGGACCGCTTTGTCAGTGGAGATCAACACGAAGTTAGCCACTCCGCACTGTAATGCGGCCTGAGCAGTATTGAGGGTACCGATCACATTGTTCAGTACACCTTCGGCAATGTTGTGCTCAACCATAGGCACGTGTTTGTAGGCAGCCGCGTGGTACACGGTATCAACATCCCAAGTTTTCATGACATCCAACAGCTTGTGTTGATGCCGGATGGAACCAAGGATTGGTAACAGTCTGATCGATAAAGACTCGCGAACGGCTCTCTGCTCAAGTTCTGACAAGATGCTGTAGAGGTTGAATTCACTATGCTCAAACAGCAGCAGAGTCTTGGGTTCAAGAGAAAATATTTGCCGACAAAGCTCTGACCCGATGGATCCGCCTGCACCGGTCACCATTACCGTCTTCCCCTTAACGCAGCGCTCCAGCAAATCACTCTGCGGCGGCACTGAATCCCGACCAAGCAAATCGGCAATGTCGACTTCCTGAATGTCTTCCACCTTAACGCGACCGCTAGCCAGATCGGTGAAGTTTGGAACGCTCCGGACGTGCAGCGGGAAACCTTCCAGCAGATTGAGAATTTCCCGTCGCCTGGCGCGAGTGGATGAAGGAAGCGCCAGCAGTATTTCCTGGGCGCCGGTAACATCAATCATCTGTTGAATGTGCTTTGGCTTGTAGACCTGCAACCCCGAAATTGACCGGTCCGCGATGCTCGCGTCATCGTCGATAAACGCTACGGGGCGCATAACGCGCCCCATGCGTAACGCAGCAACCAGTTGATTGCCGGCAACGCCGGCACCGTAAATCGCGACTTTCGTTAGGCCATCATCACGATTCGCAAACGGCACATGTTGAGCTGCATTGAACCAGTCGCCCATGAAATATTGGCGCATGCATAGTCGAAGCCCACCTATGATGACCAGGCTCAGCCACCAATAATTGAAGATAATTGAACGTGGCACGACCGCTTCATGATTGCTGTACCAGTACACCACCAATGCAAGTATCAATGAAGAAAGGCTGACCGCTTTGCCTATCGCTATCAACGCATCATTGCCAAAATAGCGCATCACCGCACGATACATACCAAAACGGACAAAGAGCGGAATAGCAATAATAGGGGCGCTTATAAAAAGCCAGAAATGCATCTTGATCGGGTTGTACATATCGTCGATGCCGAGGCGAACGATAAACGCAAGCCAGAGCGAGCCCCAGACAAGAAATACATCTGTGGCGACTTGAATCAGGCGCTTTTGCTTGCGTGGCAAACCTAGCAAAAAGCTGCGTATCTTATCCATAAACCTCAACCGATCAGACCAGTTTGGACGCTTAGCTATGACTACTCATTGTACGAGATAATTCGCAGCCGACCGATTTTTTCCCTTCATCGCTCCGGCGAACTCACTTCCGTCTTGCCCGCATCAAATGCGATTGCGAGCAGGACGAGCGGAGCATACGCCAGCACCACACCGACCATTCCATTGAGCCCCAGCACACTTACGCTGTAGGCAATGGGAAACAGCCAGACAACATTGATCGCCGCCGCAGACAACGTAACCGGTAAATGACGGGCATAACGTCGTGCGGCGTACTGATACGCATGGCTTCTGTGAGCTTCATAAACCTTCTCGCCCTGCATGAGGCGCCGGACAAGGGTAAACGTCGCATCAACGATAAAGACGCCCAGCAGGATCAACCACATCCACAGGAAACCGGGATCAATCCAGGCAGCCTGCAGGGAAAGAGCGCCCAGAGAAATACCTAGGAACCCACTTCCAGCGTCCCCCATGAATATTTTAGCTGGTGGAAAGTTCCAAAACAGAAAGCCAAGTACAGCTGCGGCCAAGAGTACGGGCGGCCAAACTAACGAGCCGTGACCGTTGATCCAATAAAGAACGCCTGCCCCGATACATACGCACAGCGCCTCAATGCTGGCGAGCCCGTCAATACCGTCCATGAAATTATAAAGATTCAGCATCCAGACTAGATAGAGCAATGCGAGAATATTTCCAACCAGTTTCAAGTCGACTGATGCACCAAAGATCTGAATCGGTGCAAAGCCTCCGATCCAGACGAGCACCCATCCTGCAGCCAGGAAATGGCCAACCAGACGCCAACGAGCGGCGATATGGCCGTGATCATCCATGAAACCGATAACCGCCACCAGAAAGCCACTGCCAGCCGTTGCAATAAACGTGGCGTTATTAATCAAATGAGTGCTCCATAACCATGCGAGTGCAATGAGAAAGCCCACGACGATTGAAATGCCGCCGCCTCTGGGTGTTGGCACGGTATGTGAACTACGTCCGTTAGGGATATCTATCATACTGCGCGCCAAGGCATATCGACGGAGCGCTGCAGTCAAACCGAGAGCAAGACCGAAAACGATGGGAAACAACCACCATGAAAACATTTATGAAACTCCACTTTTGAGTTCTCCGACGAAGGTGCCGCGTTATTGATTACAACACCCTCGCCAAGCCCTCACCTCGGGCACCGAGGCTATTTACTAAAATCATACTTATCTACTTCAACCGAGTTCACTTGTATTATTCCACCTCTAAAACCAGTCGGAACGATCAATAACTCAGTGACATCGTCATCTATATGAATGGTTTGTCTTTTTTCGAGAAAATTGATTGGGAACCTGCCGTAGACGTGGTTTTCGGAAAATTCCTTGACGCTGGCAGATTTCCAGTAAACCGTCATGTAGTCGTAAAAGAACCCGCCTCTGATATTGAGAGTAACTTTCGAAACGATACGACCCCCATCCGCACGCCCTACAGGTGGTACGGTTACGTTAATCACGGGCGGCGCGTCGACGTCATTTATATAAACGTCTTTGGACACGTTCGTGGTGTTGGCGACGGGCAATGCATCAGCCAAAAAGTCAAAAGATGCTACTTTCCGGGCGCTTGCCACATCCGCCACCTCGACCCCCATGTAGCGTGCGAGCCGATAGGCCGACATTTCCTTATGAATGTTCCACGAAAAGATGTAAGTACTGAACACGATAATAATGGAAACCAAAACCGCCGCGCACAGGTAAGTGGAGCGAATGATCTTGTCCCAACCAGCCGATCGGGCCTGGATCACCGTAGCGGCGTGCGTAAGCGATGCCGGACTGTACCGTTCGATAACGTAGTCAAGCAGCACAGCAAAAATGATAAGCACGAAAGGGATGGCCGGGAACGCGTAGCGCGGGAGTCCGTGAAATGGCGCATTCATATACGTTAACGCCAATGGCACAGCCGCAATGAATAAGATGCGCGGATCTGTTCTTCGCGCCAGAAAGGGCAAGGCTGCCACGGTAGGAATGATCACAAGGTGCTGTAACAGTAACCAGGGCCGAAGCAAAGGCTGCACATGCACGAGGCGCTCGTCCCAGACATCTCCCCACAACTGTTGCATGTAGCCGAAAATTCGCCAGTTCCAGTAAGTGAGCGGGGCTGGCGTACTATTCGCTGCAACAATGTCGGCGAGCTGTCGTCCATTCGTTGCGCCCATATCGAGAAAATAGGGAACTGCTCCCCAGATCATCGGACCACCGCCGGTTTCCGGCAGCAGCAACACCCGGTCGAACTCTAGGAAATTATGCACACCGTAGGGCGCCATTCCAGCGGTGACGCCCATCGCGAATACGGCCGATTGAATGCACCGTTTCTTTATAGGGCCGTGTCCGTAGACCAAATAGAACATCATTGCCAACAGTGCAAATGGCAGCGCCTGAGCTCGAACGTGTATAGCGTAAGCAACCAGGATTGCAGCCAAAAAGGTAGTCCAGGCGCGCCCGGTACCGAGCGAACTTATAAATGCGGCGACGAATCCAAGCATGACAAATATGAAGAGGTGCTCTGTCAGAAGCCTGTCGGTATTATATAAAAAAGCAGGATAAACCGATAAAAGTGCAAGCGCCAATACCACCAGCATCCGGCGAACTTTGAGCTGAGTCAGAATGAGAGCGGCCAATACGAGCGACAAAACACTTAAAACCACTTGAACTACAATCACATGCTCGAATGATTCACCCCATAATGTATAAATCGCAGCAAGGAAAACAGGATAGCCAGGAGACAGGCCTGTCACACCCTTAAGGCCAGAGAGCTCACCATTAGTTATATAAGGCTCTCTGACCATATACCCATAGGCGAGAATACTTTTCGCCGCATTGTGATAAGTATATTCATCCCCCGGCAATGGCGTCCGATCCAGATCGGTATATGTATATCTCATATACGCCGCGAGACACAGGACCATAACCAGCACTAGAAAATACAGACATCTATTCACATTGCTCATACTGAAATACGCTCGAGCATCAGCGACTGGCTTGCTCGTTTCAGTGGTTACCTGAATAGATGTTGGTACGGTTGACATTGTTATTTTTTCCATTTTAAGTGATGACCTGCAACTGCCTTCACAACGCTGCTGATTGGCTGAAAGCATGCAACACCAATGCTCGCCGACTTCCCCAAGAGCGTACACTGAGCGATTTACGCTTGACATTCCGAATGGCCTGAGGGTACTCCGCTTACCGCTGTGCGGGCCGGGAGACGAATCGTCCGGAATTCGTGGTGCTGGCACAAATCCGTCCGATTATGCTTGATTTTTTTTCGTATGCATAAGGCAATGCTCACATTTAGTCTGTAAAATGCGTCCATGCAAGCGTGTCCGCGGCTTCCACGCGGGATTCAAAACGGACATGAACGCACCGCTCTGACATTAAGCACCGGCTAAAAAATCTATTAAACACTTACCATTAAAAAGGAAGCTTTTAACTCAATGCAGTTTTTTGCTTTCAGACAAAACTGGGCGATCATCGGATGAGTACTGAAAAAAAAATCGCAGTAGTGATACCTAGCTACCGTGTACGCAATCACATTCTTAACGTGATTGGCAAAATTGGACCTGAAGTCAGTAATATCTATGTGGTTGATGATTGCTGTCCTGAGCAATCCGGCGATTTTGTACAAACAAGCTGTAATGACTCTCGTGTCAGGATAATTAGACATGCCGTCAACCAAGGTGTCGGCGGCGCAGTAATGACAGGCTACCAAGCTGCGATTGACGACGGTATCGACATTATCGTGAAAGTCGATGGCGATGATCAGATGGAGCCGCATTTGATTCCCAACTTCATTGCACCTATCCTTGCCGGTGACGCGGATTATACCAAGGGCAATCGTTTTTTCGATCTTGAAGAAATTCGGGCAATGCCAAAATTGCGCCTTTTCGGAAACTCGGTTTTATCATTCATGACGAAGGTTTCTTCGGGTTATTGGGACTTGTTCGATCCTACCAATGGCTTCACCGCTATACATAGCGACGTTGCAAAACACTTGCCATTCAAAAAAATAAGCCGTCGTTATTTTTTCGAAACTGACATCCTGTTTCGCCTGAACACCTTGCGTGCGGTGGTGATGGACATCCCGATGGACGCTAAATACGGTGATGAAGTCAGTAACCTCAAAATTTCCCAAGTGATCGGCGAGTTTCTTGCCAAACACACACGAAATTTCTTCAAGCGTATTTTCTATAACTACTATTTGAGAGACATGTCGATCGCATCGATCGAACTGCCATTAGGCCTGCTCCTTTTTCTGTTCGGCACGTTCTACGGCGCTTATCACTGGATCTATAGCCTGTCGTCCGGGGAAGCTGCTCCATCCGGCACGGTGATGCTTTCATCTCTGCCAATAATACTGGGAGCCCAACTTATCCTGGCGTTCATTGCCTTTGACATATCCGCGCTACCAAAAAATGCTCTGCATAAGCGTATTTCTTCTTACATAAAAAACTCAAAGAGTAAATAAATCATGGCCTACGTGATAGCGATCATCTGCGTTTTGGGGATTGCCACTGGGCAAATACTCTTCAAACTCAGCGCCGCCAGCATGCACCAAGCAAATAACTTTTTTGACAAACGCAGCCTTATCATATTGTTTTTCGCTCTTGCTCTCTATGGCATAACAACTTTGGCATGGGTCTGGGTTTTGCAGAAAATCGAGTTGGGCCGGGCTTACCCGCTAATGGCGCTGGCGTTCGTTCTGGTACCGATCGGCAGTCATTTCATCTTTGGGGAGCGCTTCAATCTGTACTATGTCATGGGCGTAGTAGTAATCATGCTGGGCATACTGCTCACCATTAAAAGCTGAGAAGAATGCTCATCAAGATTTGCTACCGGCGCTTGCGCTGGTGCAGATCTGGATTATACAAAAACAGATAATCAAGTCGACAACCGTTAGCGAAGCGCGGGACGCCTGGACACAACATACGGACTTTGGAAAAAAATGTCATATATTGAACGCAACAGGTGGCAACTGGTCTTTTTTGCCGCTTTAACCGCCATCACGCTGACATGGATATATTTGGGTTTTTACCAAAGTCATTTCCTTTCCGCCTTGCGAATACTGGGCGACTACTCCACTCAAAGTGTGACGGGTTTCCCGAAGGAAGGGCGTGGCGATGAGTGGTCGACTTATCTGCCAATGCTGAAACAAGCTTACATTGAAGGCTTCCCGCTAAAGTCTACCCTCGCCCCTTACTACGAGAATCTGGACTGGTTCATCGCCATACCAAAATTAGATATTTCGTTACTTTTTCTGCCGAATCAGATTGCCTACTGGGTGCTGCCGGGCGCTAACGCCTTGGCCCTGCAAGGTGCCTGGTACAACCTTCTGTTGCTAGGTTCTGTCTTCTGGCTCTTGCGAAACATGGGAGTGAGAACCGTTCTCGCTCTTTCAGTTGCAGGAATGATACTGTTCAGTCACTTCTATCAAGTGTGGTGGACAAGTAATTTTCCCGCGCTGGGTGCCGGCATACTTCCCTTTGCCGTACTTAGTTGCAAGCTACGCGACAGCATCAAATATCCTCTTTTTTTCTGGTCGGTGGGCCACGCAGTATTTGGGCAAATTTATCCACCTTTTTACGTGTCCATGGCCTATGCGGTCGTACCTTTGCTTTTTACCGCCAACCCCAAGCTGCTGACTCGCAAAAATCTGCTCCTGACCATCATTTGCGTCGCTGCCGCTCTCGCCGTATTCCTTCTGATGAGATGGGATTTCGTCAAAGCAGTCGCCTCCACCAGCTATCCTGGCGTAAGGATCAGCACAGGGGGGGACGTCACCCTACACTTGCTTCTTTCGGCCATTTTACCTACCGCGCCTGTTGGCGAGTTTCCTCCGGGGGTGGACTCGGTTCATGAGTTCAGCCTGGTAGGTACAATTACTCCGCTTTTGTTCCTCGCACTATTGCCCTTCATTATCTGGGACAAATTTTCCGTAAGACTCACCGTCGTCACAGGCTTCATGCTTGCCCTCATGAGCTTCTACATGATCATTGGCTTTCCGGTCTGGCTCTCCAAGATATCGTTGCTTTATTTGGTACCTGGCCGAAGGTTGTTGCTCGGCTTTTCTGTCTTGGTCGTGCTGTATGGCTCCGTAATGATCTCCTACCACTGGAGCCAGATCCGGGTTTCAGCCATCGTCGTCGCATCGCTGTTATTTTCCTTGATATCGTTTGCTCTGGGGCAAAGAGCCGATATTGCACACGAATTTCATCTGGTTGAATGGTATTGGCTGGCCCCGTCCGTCTTCTCGGTGGCAGGGCTGCTAATCTGGTGGGTCACCAAGGACAAGATCAAAGCAAAGAATTATTTTGTCTCTACTGTTTTGATTGGAATGGTGGCTATTCACTGTGTGATCTATGCGTCATTTAACCCAATCATGAGAGCAAAGGACATTCTGACCCCGGTTGACTCACAGTTGACGCGAGATGTACGCGCCCTTGTATCGCAAAATGATGGCCAAGGACTCTCGGTGGTCGGAAACTTCGGGCACCTCCTCCGAGGTGAGGGGCTGGCGGTCTATAACGCTATCCACTTGGTAAACGTCGATAGACATATCTATTCGAGTTTGTTCGGCATATCCGACGAGAACTCGGATAAGCTTTTCAACCAGTTCCGGGGCATTTCCTTCGATAACGTCACAGCACTCAACACCTCGGGAGCAACAGTCGTATTTCCCGCCACTACCGGAGGTAAACCCTTTGCTCATGACGTTATCAATGGCAAGAAACGCCAAGACTCTCTGATCGGCCAGGTACAAGAGAAACTGGTGAGTCAGGAAAATGGCAATTACGTATTTATGTGGAATTCGCGACTTTCCCAACCAACTTCAGTGAGTGCTCGCCTGGTGCTGACAGCATCGTGCACCATCAACAGCTCATGGCTTACCCGCTACCCTCTGTCCGTCGGAGGAGAGCCGTTGGAAGACGTAGCACTGAGAGGTTTGTCCGGCAAGGTTGAGATACTGTCCAAGAGCGCCGAGAGCGCGGAGCGCTGCCTTAAAGAAATGTCTGTTTCGATAGAAGGCTGATAAGGCGTGCCGGTTTTTGAATGAAACGAACAAAACCCGGTACATCCGTCATTACAGCATTTGGTTCATGTTGATCATGACCGCGAAGACCGATATCAGGTAATAATCTTCTTCGCCAGATCAAGCGCCAGTGCCTTTGCATGCTGGCGCAACTCTGGTACCGCCGTCGCCTCCCAAAAATCCGACTTGAGCATCGGACCGATGTAGTGCAGCCACTCGACTGCCTGCCCGCTTGCACTCATAGTTGAGAGACGCTCGCTCACCTTTATCCCCAAACCCAGAGAATCAAGGCTTATCAGGCCATCATGCGTTAGCTGAGTGATCAGCTTGTCGTCGACACACCGTAGATCTGTATTTGGACCTGTGCAGTTAATAACGCGGGCTACTGTAATTTTTCTGATTCGAGTCGTTCCACGCAATTCAACATCGATAACCAGACCTTCAGGATGCTCATCTACTTTACGTATGCGGCCGGCAATTGAGCGGATTTGCCCCGCCTCGAGAGCATCTGAAAAATACTGGTAAGCGGCCGGCGCGACTCGATGACGATGAACATCCCAGAAAGACTGAACATGTCGTAAAAAGCGCTGCCGCTCGACGCAAGACAAACGCTTCCACAAGTCGGGCGTGACGGGACGTATGGCTGCGAGCAAGTCACGCCAGTCCAAGTCTCGCGCTTGAGCAAGTTTGACCTCTCGACGGATCAAGCGTACGTATTCACGCACCGATGGCGCGGACTTCAATAGTGCTTCAGTGAGGATTGGCGGGATGTCGCGCATTGAGCGCGACTGACGATGCGGCAAGGGGCGAAGCCCACGTCGCGAGACCATATGGATGGGACCGCGGTGCCCCTGATGCAATAAGCCTATGGCAACATCCAGAGCTGTCAGCCCGGCTCCTACCAGCAAGACTGGCTTGTCTGGATCAGATGATTGCTCTTTTGAACCAGACCATGGGTCTGACTGATATCGATTTTTCCCCAAGGTAGGACTGAAGCCCGGGGGATCCAAGGGAGAAAAATTCCCGAAAGCCAGCACCACCTGATCAGCTCTGATCCGCATGCCGTTGCTCAATTCAAGAACGGCTCCTGCTCCGTCAGCACGAAGGCTGTCCACCTCAGAAATTACCCGCTTGAATATGACGTCTGCAGGAGCCTGCCGCTCTGCCTGATCGAGGATGGATACCAGATAATCGCCGTAGATTTTTCGAGGGGCAAATGTGGAAGCATTGAAGGAGGGATGCCGTTCCCGGCAGTAATCCAGAAAATGATCATGCTCATCGGCATAAGCACTCATGTTGCCGGCAGGCACATTGAGCAAATGCAAGGAACTGTTGGTTCCGTAAGCAAGGCCTCTTGCCATTGCTCCCGATCGGTTGATCAATACGACTCGTACACCGGGGGGGCTATGACGTAGAAACTGCGCAGCAGTGACCGCGCCGCTGAAGCCCGCCCCAATGATCACGAGCGTTTTCATGCGGCAAACCTGTTATCCAGATAGGCGAGTAGCCGCTCAATAGATACCGCCAACGCCTCATCAACGGTGTTGATAGCAATGTCTGCTTGGGTGGGGGCTTCATATACGGAATCGATACCGGTGAAGTTTTTGATCTCTCCCGCCCGAGCCTTGCCATATAGACCCTTAGGGTCACGCCGCTCACATTCTTCCAGCGACGTATTGATGAATACCTCCACAAACTCCGAGCTTCCAATCACCTCACGTGCCAGGGCACGATCACGGTGGAAAGGCGAAATGAAAGCCGTGATCACGATCAGGCCTGCATCCACGAGCAATTTCGAAACTTCCGCCACGCGACGAATGTTCTCCACGCGGTCAACGTCCGTGAATCCTAGATCCTTGCACAACCCCATTCGCAAGTTATCTCCATCCAGTAGAAACGTGTGTTTGCCCTTCGCTACGAGCGCTTGTTCCAACGCGTTCGCAATCGTCGACTTGCCTGCCCCGCTTAATCCCGTAAGCCATATCACTGCTGGCTTTTGTCCTTTGACCTGCGCTCTCGACTGTGGGCTGACAGCCGTTGCGTGAAATACCAGATCGTTAATCATTTCGATAACCCTAATAAATCAGATGACTAATGCCTGCCGCACAATACGTCAGGCGTTTTAAGTCAAACCTTCGCCAGCAATCGATCACGCATCGCTTTGATCCGATCTTCGCAGACTCGATAAGCCTCATTACTCAATAAGTCAACGCGCTGCTGTTCATCGGTGATCGCCAATGTGTGCGAGTCACAGCCAACTCTGTGGATATAATCACCAATAAATCCGCAGGTACGCAACGATGCCCAATCCGTATCTTTCGCGGTAAATAACTGCATAGTCAGATAATAGTCTTCCATGTACTTCATGTCGTCGTAGAACTGGACTGCATCAAGATTGCATTTGTCCAGATCAAGCAGAAAACTGTGCAGCGGCGCATGGTTATGCTGGACGAAATCGATGTATGAGTCGCCATAGTCATAGATCTTTTCACGCTTGAGAACACAGTTGGTCGCGGCGTCCACCATCGTGGAATAAACGCGTCCAAAGGTCGCATTTTTGCCGCTGGCCTTCAACTGCTGCAACAGCACGCCATAGGCATCGGGGAACAACAAATCGTCGTAGTCCAGAAACGCCGCATAGCCGCTGGCAGCAGCTTTCAGCGCATCGTTAAGCATGAGCGAACGCAGGTCCGGAGTTTCTGCTGTGGAAGTATAACGTCGGATGACTGGCTCACAGTCCATACTCCATGGCAGCATGGCAAGTTCGCCTTCCAGCAACTCAGTTTCGTCGTCGCTCATATCCTGGATGGCCAGGAGCGGCTTGACCCGGCATCCTGTCTGAGCGATGAGAGAAAGAAGCGCATTGATCAGCGAAGTACGATCGGCTCGACGATGGTAACGCATGATTGTCGTCACAATATCCGGTGCATCATCTGGCTCGCCAACTTCAGCCAGCATGCGGAAGCATGACGATTCGCAACAAACCTTTTTGCCGATACGGGGGCCGGTAGGTACCAGCTCCATGCAACCGCGCTGGTCATCCGATATCGAAAAATTGGCGACCTTGTCGCTTTGCAGATAGGAAGGATCGTTGCGCAGGTTTGCCGATATTGCGAAGCCCGAGTGTCGCATAGCCATTTTCAAAAGCGACCCGACGGTTGCGACCGGGAACAGGCAGACATCATTGAACACAAGGTTGAAATCGGCATTCACCGTGCCTTTACCTGAGCATTTGACGCCTCTCGCCTGCAAGGCTCGAAGTAACTCGGCATCATCGACAGTGATCGAGCAGCCTTGCGCCAACATCGAGTGGGTAAGGCAGGCCAAAAACTTGCGACGCGGTTCAGGCTCGACTTTCAGCCGCCCGACGACATCTGGCGTAAGCATTATGTTGAGCGTGAGGTCAGCACCAGGTTCAAAATGGCTGGTAGCCGAAAACTGCTGACCGGAAAGCGCCCGCCCAATCGAGTTTAGATAGCCGTAACCAAAACGAGTGTCGGGCTCCAGATGAGCGCCTTCAGCCCACTCGTTCCAGGCATTCACTACCACATAGCGACGATCTTCCGGCAAGTTATGCTCGGAATACTCGATCAGGTACTCCATCCAACTCTGAAACTTTGCCGTAGTGAAATTATTTAGGACATATGCCCTGGTGCCGTAGCGAGCGGTGTTGTCCCAGGTTGGCACGAGGGATCGGAACAGTGTGAACTCCTTGCCCAGATCCTGCCCCATGTAGTGGTCGGCCACTTCATCGTAGTTCAGGACACTACCTTCCAATGGCCAGTAAGGACGGAGCTGGTTGCGAGTGTCTTGCACCGCATCCGCTGTCCAGTCGTGCAGTACCCGCTCCACTGCCGCATCCATCCCGTGGTGCTGGGGATGCGTCGCGCCGCGCGTCAAAGTCGCCACCATGTAAGGAGCTTTGAGACCAGCACTTTCGCACTCTTCGCGCCAGACCTCCAGATACTCCTCAATGTGCTCGATCGAAGATGGACGATACACATGCAACATTGGGCGACCGTCTACTTTGATGTAGCGCTCGTCCTTGAAAAACGGGATCAAATATCGAATGAATCCGCGAGCGTCTTCTTTCGAATACACCTGACCGAGCAAAATTTCCTGCTCATTGCCATCCCAGCGGCGAGTCCAGTTTTCATTTGCCCAGCAGAAGGCGAACGGCATGTTGATCTGTGGATTGTCCACCAGCATCTGCGCCGGCTTTTCCAGAATCATACGCCCGGTGAACCAATAGTGATAGAAAATCAGGCCATGCACACCTGACTTCTGCATCATCTCAGCCTGTTGAGCCAGCTGTGCAGGTCCCTCCAAATGGTAATAACCGATGTCGTCATGTGGGACATGCTGCTGATAGTGTCCGTAGAACAGCGGATTGGCCGAGCGAACCTTGTACCACTCGGTAAAGCCAATACCATGCCACTCATCGTTTTCACGTGTCGGATGAAACTGTGGCAGGTAGTAGGCTAGCACCTTGACGGTGTCATGCTTGATACTGGACGAATAATCAACTTGGGGCTCGCAATAATCCCGCGCCTCGAAAGAGATCTGCGGGGCTTCCAGTTGATAGTTGCGACCTTCGGTGTCAGTTGAGTCAACCAGAACCAGACGCTCCAAAGTTCGACTCAACATGTCCCGCCCTGCAAGAGCGGTGTCATTCTCGAAATGCTTATACTGCAACGGGAGTTGCAGCAAATCGCTGATCACGCCGCTGCGGGCCCAGAACGGTCCGACCCTCGGCAATTGCGCAATCGGCAGCACTACCCCGTCCGCGGTACTGCATTTATCCTTGATTTTGGCAAGGACATTGCCAGTGTCTGTCCAGCCGGTTTGATCGAAGGCAGATTCACGTCGGTTGTCGACGGGATAGACCACTTTTGCGTCGCCGCCTAGCAGATGCAGTATCTGGCCCACGTTGGCTGGCGATCCACAGATCAACTCCAGACGCTCGATCACACCCAAACCATCCAGGGTTCCGGTGACATTGGCGTCGTCATGCAAGTGAGCTACAACGTCATATTCCTTGAGACGATTGCCGAACTGGACAATGAGAGCTGCGACCGCCCCAGCATGCGCTGGCACGCCCTCGACGGTCAGCTCGCGCATTAGCGGCAAGACGGCGCGCAAGCGTTTTTCGTTGAACTTCGACTCGCTCACGCCGCTGCATGATACGTACAAATCAAATTCAACGGGAATGTTGCCGAGGTAGCCCAGCCAACTATCAGACACTTGTTCGCCAACAATATGAAGGTGAACGGCGACCATTTCGGACACTGCTTTGGGCGTCTCTGGAAGATAGGGATCAAGATAATAGGGCACGACTTTGAGCACTTCATACTCAGTCAGTATGCCATCAGTAAGCGGTTCACGGACGCGGCTCAGCTCAAATCGCTTCTGATTGCGCTTGAGCTTGCGCACAGCAATTGCCAGTGCGTGGCGCAATCCACCTCGTCGCGCCTCACGCACAAAGCGCCCAAGCAATTCCGGCTGTTGCGAAACCAGATTCAATAGCTGCACGGCAACGCGATAGCGGCTTACCTTACGGGAAAGGCGGTAGTTACGACCTTGGACGTCGAACATAGACCGTCCTTCATAATACCCGTAGCGCAAGTAATGAATCAGCGGGTTGATACGTCGTAGCCTGACATCTGGATAATGTTCCAGGTATGCCTTGGTGGAGAATCCCGCCGAAGGATCACGCCCCTCTCGCCAACCCTGCTCCAGATAATGCTGCAGCGGATTAACGCCCGCTGCCCGCACGTCCGGATAGGTCGTGAGATAGTAACGAGCGTCGAACAGCTCGCTCTCCGCAGGGTTATCACCTCGATAAAGCAATCCCAAGTGTTCGCCGATACGCGAAATCAGTGACTTGAGTAGAAACCGGCCGGAGGAATACCGATGCAGGTCCTCCTCAAGCCGTTGAACCGAGCCCTCCGATTCCGAGAGAGTCGATTTAAAGGAGTCGTATTGGGTCTCCAGCCAATGACGATACTCGCTCAGTTTTAAATAATCTTCCTGTAACCGAGCATGGCTTGTCTCCAGCTTTCCGTAATCAGCTGTAAGAGCGTTGTGATCGGCCAGAAGCGTTTCCAGGTTTTTGTCTTTCTGGCTCAGTCGCGCGCTCAGATCAGTGCTGTTTTCATCAAAACGACGCATGAGGCGATAAGCTGGCAAACGCTCGACCATTGCTAGGTAGAGTTTGTTTACTGTTGCAACAACAGTCTGGTCATCCGCACGCTCATCGCGCGAGAGGTGCAACAACAGCGAACTGAGGGTCAGAACATCGACGGGAACGCACGGATCCTTGCGGAGCTCATCCAGTGTAAAGCTGTTGTGCTGTAACGAATGCTGAAGAAACTGTTGATGATATTCCTGAAACTCTTGCCCTACGGGATCAAATGGCAGTTCCAGCGATGTGGAGATACGGCGCAACTGCCGCTCGGGCTCCTCAAGCATCAGTTCGTAGTTTACGAAAATCCGTGAAGCACCCTGGCTATACTTCAAGCTGAACAGCATGTGCTCCAGCCAAAGAAAGTAGCCTTTCTCGACTTCAAACCCGTTGCGCTTGACCAACGAATGAGCAACATTCTTTGGATTACGGAAGGCGATAACGTAGCTGACGCTCAAACCCAATTCGACAAAGATTTCCTGCCAGAATGGCAAGAGCCTTGCCATGCGCGGATCTTTCACACCAAAACATTTGATATCCGCGATCTTTCCACGCAAATGCTCAGTGGCACGAACTTTATGGGTTTGCGTGATCGGCGATTCCAGCTCTTCCGCGCTGATGGGCATCAGACTATCCCAAGCGTGGCCCAAAGCGGCCAGTAGCTCTTCGTTGTACGCAGTAATAGTCGCGTCTTCAAAGAAGCCTTTTTCATTATTACCCGACTCGGCAGGCAGCAGGTCATCGCCCAAGTCGACACCAAGGACTTTTAAACCACGCGTAATGGCACTCGTACCGCTTCGGTGCATGCCCAGAACGACGACTATTTGTTTATGATCCATAAGATTAATTATGCTCAACACTTGAAATGGTAAAAGCTGGAATACATTTGAAATCCACCGTCCCCGTCGCCGTGCTCGCAGTTTCCGGCAGAACACGGAACAGGCACGCGTCGATAAGACGATGCAGGTAGGTTTCGCCCTCTCCAATGACACCAACCACTCCCGAGTTAAGGAAATAGGTGCCTGGGTTAAGGTTGCACTCAAACTTGAATTCGACGTCGACCTGCGCATCGGCAGCGACGTAAGTTAAAGAGTCCTGCGCAGTGGCGGCACTCGCCGCGCCACCGATTTCAATGCCGGCCAGCGTTTTGATCATCATGCCAAAGCGCACAGCTACGGCACCTGTCGCGAACGTTACGCGGTAGGTGTAGCGGTAGCTGTCGCCGCGCTTGAGACAATTGACCTGCTTGCCGGCGGCATTGAGGATGCGCGGATCGCTGATCAGAACCCCATGGGACTCGTAGGACATCACGCTTTTGGAGACAATATGAGGATCGAAGTATTCTTCGAGCCCGTTGTCCATAGCCTGAGAAGCTTCGACTGCAACAGCCGAGCGCTGCGCCTCTCGCTCCAGTTCAAGTCGCTCCAGCGAACCTGATTTGATCGATTCGCGAATTTCCAGAACCTTGTCAGCTGGTGCGTACAACAACTTCTGATATTGGCCGACAATGACCTTCGGAACTCCCTCAGCAAGCTTTTCGCCCTTATCGAGAAGAATAGCGCGAGTACACAGCTCTATGACCGCGCTACCAGAGTGGGACACGAACAGAATCGTGGCACCACTGGCCTTGATTGCCTCGATGCGCGCAAAGCACTTACGCTGAAACAGTTCATCACCGACGGACAAAGCCTCGTCGACAATCAGTATCTGCGGATCCACATTAATGGCCACTGCAAACGCCAGGCGCACCATCATGCCACTGGAGTAGGTCTTGACCGGCTGTTCGATGAATTCGCCAATTTCCGCAAACGCCTCGATTTCAGCAAACCTGGCGTCGGTTTCCTCTCGTGTCAGTCCCATCACCGCCGCATTCATATAGACGTTCTCGCGGCCGCTGAACTCCGGGTTGAACCCGGAGCCCAGCTCCAGCAAGGCTGCGACTCGACCATGGGTCAGAATGTCGCCATGCGTCTGATTGAGCGTGCCGCAGATCATCTGCAGCAGCGTTGACTTACCGCTACCGTTACGGCCCAGAATACCAACGGTTTCGCCTCTTTCGATGGTGAAGGACACATCCTGCAGAGCCCAGAATTCACGGAAATATTGTTTACGTCCACGAGCGAACATCTGCAGAAGCCTGTCTCTCGGCTTATCGTAGATATGAAAGCATTTGCTCAGGTTGTTAACGGCGATCGCTGTGTTAGAGGACATCGGCAAATCCTTTACGCGTTTTCTGGAACCACGCAAATCCCAGCCAGAAGACTAGAGCTGCCGCGATGTAGTAGCAACCAAGATGAACGAAGCTGGGTAGCTCACCACGGAAGAGCAGCGCTCGCGCATCTTCGATAGCAGGTGTCAGAGGATTCAGAAACAGCAGGTGTCGATACTGCTCCGGCAGTGCGGTGATCGGATAGAAGATTGGCGAAAGGAACATCAGGACTGAGGTGCAGACGCCGATGATCTGGCTGACGTCCCGTAGATATACGCCTATTGATGCAAGGAACCACACCAATCCGACGACGAAGATCATCAACGGCGCCAAGAACAACGGCAGGAGAAGAACCGTGTAATGCAGCGTGCCAAAGAAAATCAGATAGGCAACCAACCACACAATCAGGCTCACAAGAAAGTGAAACATCGCCGCGCCTAAAGTAACCCAAGGCAGAATTTCCAGCGGGAATACCACCTTCTTCACATAGTTGACGTTCCCGACTATCAGCGCTGGCCCTCGATTGATGCACTCGGCAAACAGGTTGAACACAATCAGACCAGCGAACAGCATTAACGCAAACTCGGTTTTCGAACTGCTGTCGACACTCCATCTCGCTTTGAACACGACACTGAACACAAACGTGTAGATGACCAGCATTACGATCGGATTGAACAACGACCACAACATACCCATGATCGAGCCGCGATACCGTCCAACGATCTCGCGCTGCACCAATGCCCGTATCAGCCCCTTATTGCGCCAGAAACTGCCCAGCATCTCCTTCGGTGACGTAGAAAAATTCAGCATTGCGTTAAAACCTCAAAAAGACTGAGGGAGGTCAGCTTGCTCAGCAAACTCTCTCGATCCATGACTACGTGAATTACCACAAGATTATTCCTGATAGGAGCCAGAGCAAGGTGTGTGTCAAATGCCATTGAAAAGCGTCGCCAGTACCAGTCCCAAGTTGCCCCATAGGGATTGCCGGTAAACCCCGGATCGTCGTAACCAGATGAATCGGGCCATTCCGCGTGAGCGACGCGCCCGCTGAAAAAGATCAAGCTTCATCCTGCTTTCTTCATTGAGCTGCAATCGGATCGTTTCCAGCGCCAACATATTCTTGTGGTTCCAGCCTCGGAAACGGCCACGGAACAACATGCGTAAACGTCCCATCTGTGCAATCAGGCCTGACGTCGAACCGATCAGGTTCGCATCATGCTGTCGGTAAAGAACAGTTGGAGAAGAATCATAAAAAACCTGTCCCCCCGCCCCGGTGACGAGAAGATAGGCCCACCAGTCGTGGGAGACGATATCCAGGCTTGATCCCGCGCACTGAAACAATTGCCGGGCGACATCGTTGAACACCATCGTATTGCCACCGCCGACGCTCTGCACGAGCGCATTGGCAAATCCCACCGGGCGCTTGAACAACGGTGAAAAACCGATGCGGCCGCCGTGCTCGTCGATCAACTCGGTTCTGCCGCAATACAATGAAGGTGTATCGGGCGCTACTTCCATCAATCGCTGCAGAGCCACCTCCAGCTTGTTTTCCTTCCAGATGTCGTCTTGATCTGCCCAAGCGAAGAAGTCAGCGTCGATTGACTCGTCGCAAGTAACGGCCAGGAAGTTGGCAGCGTACCCACGACCGGGCCCTTTGCGCAGCATTATCCGGTCGTGCCCCCAGCGCTCACCGAATTCATGCAGCAACGCCATCGTGGAGTCCGTCGAACCATCGTCCGATACCACTACAAACCAATGAGGATAAGTTTGTCGCGCAATTGATTCCAGTTGTTGAACCAGAAAACGCTCGCCATTGAAAGTACAGACAAGAACTGCAACACACCCCATATGCGCCGCGTTTTTTTGCCCACATTCATCCAGGTAGCGGCGATCCAAACCATGGTACTGGTCAACCGGGGATAGAGGGGTTACCACCGAGCACTCCGTTGCTGAAATGATAAAACTCCGACTGTATGTGCTCGTTCGTTACGTCCACACAAGGACTCGGCAGAACGAGGCGAGAAAAATCCGCGATTATAACGACGAAGGTTTGACATTTGATAGCCCAGTGACATTGTCGCTTTCATCCCTTGATGCAGCTTGCAGACAGGGGAAACTGCATGCCTTGATCGCCCTCCCGGATTCCATCCAGGCGCCACTGCGCAAGGGCCGTAGGGTACCAAGCCACGCCCTGGCAACAAAGGGTGGCAGTTTGCCAACGTCCGCCCGCTACTGCGAGCCAAGGTTTCAATCGCGACGCGTCGAAGCATGGTGCCCTGCCGTCTTTCGCAATGCCTGTTCGACAGTGATCACCGGGCGCCAGCCGAGCAGGTCACGAGTTTTGTCAATATCCACCTGTAACGATCCGCACAAACGCTGGGCCAGGTCCGCGCGCCCGATCAGCGCAGCACTCGCATTCAATATCCACGAGGGCACAGGCAGCAGCCGCGGCTTCACGCAGAGCGCGACAGCCATGCGCCGGAGCAAATGCGAGGTGGAAAGGTCTTCGCCATCGCTCACCAGAAACACTTGCCCGGCCGCAGCAGGATGACTAATACAAACCTTTATCAAGTGTACGATGTTGCAGATCGCCACTAGACTGCGGCGATTGTTTGTCGCCCCGAAGGGAAGCGGTATCCCGCGCTCAAGCCACCGCATCATCTTGGCGAAGTTAGCTTTGACGCCGGGACCATAAATCAGTGGTGGTCGAATGATGACGATTTCCATACCGGTGTCCTGGCCGATTTTTCCGAGCGCCTGCTCAGCCTCGAATTTGGATATTCCATAAGGATCGACCGGTGCGGGTGAATCGTCCGCGCAAAAGGCTGCTCCCGGCCAAGTCAGCTCACCATTGACCTTGATCGAGCTGATAAAAATGAATCGTTTGACGCCTGACTCTGCCGCATGGCGGGCGAGGCGCTCTGTGCCCTGAACGTTTATCTTTCGAAATGCTTCCAACGGGTCTGCAGACACATCATCCATGACGTGCACTCGCGCTGCACAATGAACAACCACTTCGACCCCTTCCACAACAGGCAAAGCAGATGGTCCGGCCAAATCGAGTGCGACCACAGGACAAAGTCCACCGAGTCTGGATTCACCACGGATGGCCGCGATAGGCGTAAATTGCTTATCCATGAGTAAACGCAGCACAACAGCTTCACCAAGAAATCCGGAGGCACCGGTCACTAACACGCGAGGATTGCTCATCTGGATTTCTGTCCGATTGCCGCTGTAGCCCAGCACACACAAAAGAAAAAAAGCTTGTCCCGCAACCGGCGTCGACATTGCCACGCGCTTAGCGAAAGCCTAAGCAACTGCCAACGTGCCAACGAAAACCAGCTCCTGACAAACGGATCATTCGCGACTCCGACCAAACGAGCAATTATCTTGACCTGGGAAAACCACCACCCGTCATGGATACTCTTATAGCGGGCAATCAACGAATTGACTCCAGTATTTGCGCCCACTTGGTTTCGCTCATGCTGGCGGTACCCCATTGAAGGCTGATCATCAATGAACCATTTGAATCCCCGGCTCCGGGCAAACGCATAGAAGTACCAATCGTGAAGAGTGACACATTGCAACTCTTCCCAATCAGTGAGCATGGCGGCTTTAAGCACACTCGCCAGTCGTT
Organism: Pseudomonas sp. LW8; assembly: GCF_041956865.1. Lineage (NCBI taxonomy): Bacteria > Pseudomonadati > Pseudomonadota > Gammaproteobacteria > Pseudomonadales > Pseudomonadaceae > Pseudomonas > Pseudomonas sp. LW8. Next base: position 4,009,661 of record NZ_CP168138.1, read on the forward strand.
GACTCAACACATATGTACAACCAGGCCCCGCTGCTTCGAACAGGAAATCCCAAGCAGTCTGGGGCTGAGCCTTATCCAGTAAATGCGTTCGACCATCTGGCCAAAATGCAATGACGTTGCTCGAATAGGCGTCGACTTGTCGGGTACGAATTGTCTGAATTGCTCGCGCAAGCTTGTTTGGGTACCAGACATCGTCCTGATCAGAGAATGCGATGAAGTCGAAATCTTCGATGGTCGCATCACGTATCAATCTGAAGAAATTTCGCGAAGCTCCACCGAAAGGCCCGTCCGCCGCCAATACCATGACACCGGCGTGCCGAGCCGCATAGGCATGGCACCACGACTCGGTTTCATCGACTGAGCAGTCAATACTGATAAAAACGGTTAAGTCGATACCAACCTGATCGAGAATTGAATCCAGCTGTTCTTCGATCCATTGCATTCCATTGAATGCCGCCAGCAGAACTGCAACCTTTGGATTGTTTACTGGCATAGATCTCCTGCCGACACCGGTTGAATACCTAACTCAAAACTATTCGTCTTTTCGAATCAGTGAGAAGGAGAGTCCAGCAATTTCTGCAGGTATTGCCCGTAGCCGGTCTTCTTCAGAGCTTCAGCCTGCTCACCCAACTGAGCAGCAGTGATCCAATCATTGTGATAGGCGATCTCTTCAAGACAGGCGACTTTTAGCCCCTGACGCTGTTCAATGGTATGGACAAAGTGACTGGCCTCAAGCAGTGAGTCATGAGTACCGGTATCCAGCCAGGCAAATCCACGCCCGAGCATTTCGACATTGAGCGTCTGCTGCTCGAGGTAAGCGCGGTTCACGTCGGTAATTTCCAGTTCGCCACGCTCTGATGGCTTGATCTTCTTGGCGATCTCGACCACTTGATTGTCGTAGAAATACAAGCCTGTTACTGCGTAACTGGATTTCGGCTTCAGCGGTTTTTCCTCGATACTCAGGGCTTTGCCCGCACTATCAAACTCCACAACACCAAAACGCTCCGGGTCGGAAACATGGTATCCGAAGACTGTTGCTCCCTGCAGGCGAGTGCTGGCCGCTCGCAGATTATCGGAAAAGTGCTGACCATAGAATATGTTATCTCCCAGGATCAGGCAGACCGGATCTGTACCAATGAATTCTTCGCCAATGACAAAAGCCTGCGCCAGACCGTCAGGACTTGGCTGAACTGCGTAGGTCAACTGGATGCCGTAACGACTGCCATCACCGAGCAACTTACGGAAATTCGGTAAATCTTCCGGAGTGGAAATAATCAATATCTCACGCATTCCCGCGAGCATCAGCACTGACAACGGATAAAAAATCATCGGCTTGTCGTAGATCGGCAGCATCTGCTTGGAGACGCCCAACGTCAGCGGGTGCAGTCGGGTTCCCGAACCACCGGCGAGGATGATGCCTTTACGATTTATCGTGGTCATTTGTTCAGAACTTCCCTAAGCATTCGGGTCACACCACTTTGCCAATCCGGCAAGTGTAGAGAAAAATGGTCGCGCAGCTTCTGAGTATTCAAACGTGAGTTCAGAGGGCGGCGTGCAGGTGTCGGATATGCAGTCGTTTCGATAGGACTGACCGTTTTCACAGCCAACTCCTCACCTTGGGCTTTTGCAAAGTCGATTACAAGACTGGCATATCCATGCCAGGACACTTCGCCAGCAGCGGCCAAGTGGTAGAGACCGGCCAACTCTGGACGCTTTATAACTTGCTGGATAGCCAGTGCCGTAACGTCAGCAATCAGATCAGCCCCGGTCGGCGCTCCGATCTGATCTGCAATCACGCTCAACGTTTCGCGATCTTTGGCCAAGCGCAGCATGGTCTTCGCGAAGTTATTGCCGCGAGCGCCGTATACCCAACTGGTGCGGAAGATCAGATGGTTGCAACCCGATGCGATAATTGCCTGCTCACCGGTGAGCTTACTGGCGCCGTAATGGTTCACCGGCGCAACAGGGTCTGTCTCCTGCCATGGCATGACGCCTTGACCACTGAAAACATAATCCGTTGAGTAGTGAACCAGCCACGCGCCCAGCGATGCGGCTTCTTCCGCCATCACGCCACTCGCAAGGCCATTCACGCAATCCGCCAACTCGGTTTCCGACTCAGCTTTGTCGACCGCCGTATAAGCAGCAGCATTAACAATAACGTCAGGCTTTATCTGACGAATCGTTGCACGCAAGCATTCAAGATTCGACAGATCACCGCTGAGGCCATCAACAAGGTGACGATCAAGAGCGACCAGTTCACCTAGCGGAGCCAGGGAACGTTGCAGCTCCCAGCCCACCTGACCGTTCTTTCCTAGGAGTAGGATCTTCATGCTTTATTCGAGCGATCCGCATAGTTCTGATCAATCCACTGCTGGTAGCTGCCGCTCTTCACATGCTCAACCCACTCGGTGTTAGTCAGATACCACTCGACAGTCTTGCGAATGCCAGTCTCGAAAGTCTCTTCCGGTGTCCAGCCCAGTTCACGCTGAATCTTGCTCGCGTCGATTGCATAACGCACATCATGGCCTGGACGATCCTGAACATAAGTGATCAGGCTGGCATGCGGACGGTGGGCCGAATCAGGACGCAATTCATCCAGCAACGCACACAGGGTATGCACTACTTCGATGTTTTGTTTTTCGTTATGACCACCGATGTTATAAGTCTCGCCGATGACGCCTTCAGTGACGACTTTATAAAGCGCGCGCGCGTGATCTTCGACATACAGCCAGTCACGAACCTGGTTGCCTTTGCCGTACACCGGCAGCGGTTTGCCTTCCAGCGCGTTGAGGATGATCAGCGGGATCAGCTTCTCAGGGAAGTGGCACGGGCCGTAGTTGTTCGAGCAGTTGGTGACCAGTGTCGGCAGGCCGTAAGTGCGGGCCCAGGCACGGACCAGGTGGTCGGAGCTGGCCTTGCTGGCCGAATAAGGCGAGCTTGGCTGGTAAGGTGTGGTTTCGGTGAAGAGGTCTTCCGGACCTTCGAGGTCTCCGTAAACTTCGTCAGTCGAGATGTGGTGGAAGCGGAAATTGGCTTTGCGCGTGTCATCCAGAGCAGCCCAGTAATGGCGCGCAGCTTCTAGGAGTGTGTAAGTGCCAATAATGTTGGTCTGGATGAACTCGGACGGGCCGGAGATCGAGCGGTCAACGTGGGATTCTGCGGCCAGGTGCATGATTGCATCAGGTTGGTGATCACGCAGGACGCGGTCGATCTGGTCACGATCGCAGATATCGACGCGCTCGAAGGCGTAACGCGAATTCTGGCTGACCTCTGCCAGCGACTCCAGATTGCCGGCGTAAGTCAACTTATCGACGTTGACGACCGCATCGGCAGTGTTGGAGATGATGTAACGGATGACTGCCGAGCCAATGAAGCCGGCGCCGCCGGTAACTAGAATTTTCACGCGAAGCGATACCCTTGAGCTGCGGACAGCGCTGCCAGAGAGCGCGGTCTAATCCATGAATGCAGAGCCACTATCAGTTGGCATCCGTCAGAGTCAGTCTGAATCGACATGCATGAAGGCACGATCGAACAAGGGACGCATTTTACAGCTTAATGATGGTTTTACTAATGGATAAAGACAGGCTGAGGCGCAATTTCGACAGATGCCGTGCGCCTGTCGTTTTCACACCACTCGCTTGCGTGCAGCTCTGGACGAGCGCCCCAGAAACCAGCCCAACACAGGACCAATCAACATACCAATCAGCAACGCCAACACTGCAACAACCGACACCGGCAACTGCGGGCCGGTAAAACCCAGAAACAAAAGCGAAACCGATTGCTGGTTTTCCAGCACAAACGCCAGCACAACCAGAACCATCAGCAGAAGAAAAACGCCAAGCAGTATGCGTTTCAGGTTACGCATTCACGCCCCCTTGAATTTGAATAGCGAAGATCAAGCGCCCTCCTCCTCTTCCTCGTTCACGCGATCACGCAATTCCTTGCCCGGCTTGAAATGCGGCACGAATTTACCGTCCAGACTTACCGACTGGCCGGTTTTCGGGTTGCGGCCGACGCGCGGTGCGCGATAGTGCAGGGAGAAGCTGCCAAATCCACGGATCTCGATACGATCACCGGTGGCGAGGCACTGAGACATTTGTTCAAGCATGGTCTTGATGGCCAGCTCCACATCCTTGGATGAGAGTAGCCCTTGATGGGTGACAATTCGTTCGATCAACTCCGACTTCGTCATATTTTTCCCTTCTTTTTCAAGCAGCTAGATCAGCGCTTGAAAGGTTTTAGCATGCCCGGAAGAATTTGAACAGCCCAGGGATTGACATATATCTCCCGCGGTCAAAACGCCCATTTTCAGGGCATTCCCTAGCGAGTCGGATCGCTGCTCACTTAACGACACATCACCAGCATGGTCCGGGTTACAAAGCCTGCGGGATTGAAGCCAAACGGGTATTCATCTTCATCTTTCGCATCATCAGAGCGGGTGATGACCTTGTAGCCCTTACCTTTGCACTCCTTCGCTGCACGCTTCTGGCACTTTTCCCAACCGGACCCCAACCCGGAGCAATCGACCTCGATACCACTGACGCCGCGCACCGCATGGGTTTTCGCGCTGGTGGTGCAACCTGCCAGCGCCAGGACCACCACAACAACAAATAACTTGTTCATCCACTTCCTTATGCCAGGCAAGCCTGACGACTAATACTCAAGATCAAGCTTAGTCGCGAATAGGCGATTGATCCGATTAAAGAAACAGACCCGCAGGCGAAGCCATTGGTTTCATGCACGGACGTACAAGAGCCAAATCGCAGGCACAAAAAAGGGCGACCGAAGTCGCCCTTTTTAATGATCAAGCAGAACTCAGTTCTGTTTGGCCATTGCTTGACGCAGCAGTGCCGCCATAGTGGTGTCAGCTGCTTCACCTTCCGGAGCTGCTTTCAGGCTCTGGATGGCTTCTTTCTCTTCAGCATCGTCTTTCGACTTGATCGAGAGCTGGATTACGCGGCTCTTGCGATCAACGCTGATGATCTTGGCTTCAACTTCCTGGCCTTCTTTCAGAACGTTGCGCGCGTCTTCAACGCGGTCACGGCTGATTTCGGAGGCTTTCAGGGTAGCTTCGATGTCGTCGGCCAGAACGATGATGGCGCCTTTGGCGTCAACTTCTTTCACGGTACCGGTCACGATAGCGCCCTTGTCGTTAACCGAGACGTACTCGGAGAACGGATCGCTTTCCAGTTGCTTGATGCCCAGGGAGATGCGCTCGCGCTCTGGGTCAACCGACAGGATGACAGTGTCCAGCTCGTCGCCCTTCTTGAAACGACGTACGGCTTCTTCGCCCACTTCGTTCCAGGAGATGTCGGACAGGTGAACCAGACCGTCGATGCCGCCGTCCAGACCAATGAAGATACCGAAATCGGTGATCGACTTGATGGTGCCGGAGATCTTGTCGCCCTTGTTGAACTGGCCAGAGAAGTCTTCCCATGGGTTCGACTTGCACTGCTTGATGCCCAGGGAGATACGACGACGCTCTTCGTCGATGTCCAGAACCATGACTTCCACTTCGTCGCCGACTTGTACGACTTTCGAAGGGTGGATGTTCTTGTTGGTCCAGTCCATTTCCGAAACGTGTACCAGACCTTCAACGCCTTCTTCCAGCTCAGCGAAGCAGCCGTAGTCGGTCAGGTTGGTAACACGAGCGGTAACGCGAGTGCCTTCTGGGTAACGGGCTTTGATAGCAACCCATGGATCTTCGCCCAGTTGCTTCAGGCCCAGGGAAACACGGTTGCGTTCGCGATCGTATTTCAGAACCTTGACGTCGATTTCGTCACCAACGTTGACGATCTCGGAAGGATGCTTGATGCGCTTCCAGGCCATGTCGGTGATGTGCAGCAGGCCGTCCACGCCACCCAGATCGACGAATGCGCCGTAATCGGTGAGGTTTTTGACGATACCTTTGACTTGCTGGCCTTCCTGCAGGGATTCCAGCAGAGCTTCACGCTCGGCGGAGTTCTCGGCTTCGAGGACGCTGCGACGGGAAACGACAACGTTGTTGCGCTTCTGGTCCAGCTTGATGACCTTGAATTCCAGCTCTTTGCCTTCCAGGTGCGTGGTGTCGCGCACTGGACGGACGTCAACCAGGGAACCTGGCAGGAACGCACGGATGCCGTTAACGTCGACAGTGAAGCCGCCTTTAACCTTACCGTTGATAACGCCCTTGACCACTTCCTCGGCTGCGAAGGCTGCTTCCAGAACGATCCAGCATTCAGCGCGCTTGGCTTTTTCACGGGACAGCTTGGTTTCGCCAAAGCCGTCTTCAACCGAATCCAGAGCAACGTGAACTTCATCACCAACGTTGATGTTCAGTTCGCCAGCATCGTTGTAGAACTGCTCAAGCGGGATGAGTGCTTCAGACTTCAGACCAGCGTGAACGGTTACCCAGCGAGCCTGGTAATCGATATCAACGATAACACCGGTGATGATGGAGCCTGCCTGAAGGTTCAGGGTTTTCAGGCTTTCTTCAAAGAGTTCCGCAAAGCTTTCGCTCATTTTAATTCCTGTAGATGAGGGCGAAGTAAACGCCCATCTCCACACCCCAGACGGTGTGGGTTAGTTTCATTTAAAAGAAGCACCGCAGGACTATGACTGGTCCCCTGCGGCCTTCTTGGTCACCCGGCGATATCGCGAATGGCGATCTCGCTCATGATGCGTTCAAGCACCTGATCGATGGAAAGCTCCGTTGAATCCAGCTGAATCGCGTCGGCCGCCGGCTTGAGCGGGGCTACTGCGCGCTGGGTGTCACGCTCATCGCGTGCACGGATCTCATCTAGCAGACTCGACAGACTAACACCCTCGACTTTGCCCTTCAACTGCAAATATCGACGGCGCGCCCGCTCCTCGGCACTGGCGGTGAGGAAAATCTTCAGCGGTGCACCCGGAAATACCACCGTGCCCATGTCGCGACCGTCCGCCACCAGACCCGGCGCTTCCTGAAACGCACGCTGGCGCTGCAGCAGCGCCTCGCGTACGGCGGGCAGCGCAGCCACTTGCGAGGCCCCGGAACCGACGCTTTCGGTGCGAATGACATCGCTGACTTCGTCGCCTTCGAGAATGATCCGCTGCAGCTGACCTTCGGTCGCGGCGATGAACTGCACATCCAGATGAGCGGCCAATGTCTTCAGCAGCTCTTCATTGGTCAGGTCGACGCCATGGTTATGCGCAGCAAACGCGAGCAAGCGATAAAGCGCACCGGAATCCAGCAGGTTCCAGCCCAGACGCTTGGCCAGAATCCCGGCGACCGTGCCTTTGCCGGAGCCGCTTGGCCCATCGATGGTGATGACCGGTGCAATGTTTTTCACGACTGAGCCTCTTGTGCCACACGAATGCCGACTTGCCCGCACAGCGCGAGGAAGTTGGGGAACGAGGTCGCGACGTTGGCGCAATCATGGATGCGGATCGGTGCGGTAGCGCGCAACGAGGCAACGCTGAAGGCCATGGCGATACGGTGGTCGCCGTGACCGTGCACTTCACCGCCGCCGATCTGGCCGCCGTCGATGATGATGCCGTCCGGGGTCGGTTCGCACTTGACGCCCAGCGCCAGCAAGCCGTCCGCCATGACCTGAATCCGGTCGGATTCCTTGACTCGCAGCTCTTCGGCGCCGGTCAGCACGGTCCGCCCTTCGGCGCATGCAGCAGCGATGAACAGGACCGGGAATTCGTCGATCGCCAGCGGCACCAGCGCTTCCGGAATCTCGATACCTTTGAGTTTAGCTGCCCGCACGCGCAAATCAGCCACTGGCTCGCCGCCCACTTCACGCTGGTTTTCCAGAGTGATATCGGCGCCCATCAGTCGCAGGATATCGATCACGCCAGTACGGGTCGGGTTGATGCCAACGTGCTCGAGCACCAGCTCGGAACCCTCGGCGATCGAGGCCGCGACGAGGAAAAACGCCGACGACGAGATATCGCCCGGCACTTCGATGTGAGTCGCGGTGAGCTTGCCGCCGGACTCGACCGAAGCCGTGGCGCCGTCGACGCTGACCGGGTAGCCGAAGCCGCGCAGCATGCGCTCGGTGTGGTCGCGGGTCGGTGCAGGCTCGGTCACCGTGGTCTTGCCTTCAGCATAGAGACCGGCAAGCAGCAGGCAGGATTTCACCTGGGCACTGGCCATCGGCATGGTGTAGGTCAGGCCCTTGAGCTTATGGCCACCGCGAATGGTCATCGGTGGACGACCTTCGGCAGCGGTTTCGATCACGGCGCCCATTTCTCGCAAAGGATTAGCCACGCGATTCATCGGACGCTTGGACAGCGAAGCGTCGCCGGTCAAGGTGCTGTCGAAGTTCTGCGCCGCCAGCAGGCCAGAGAGCAGACGCATCGAGGTGCCAGAGTTGCCCAGATAGATCGGGCCCGGCGCAGGTTTCAGACCGTGCAGGCCGACACCGTGGATGGTAACGCGGCCGTGCTGCGGGCCTTCGATGACCACGCCCATGTCGCGAAACGCCTGCAAGGTCGCCAGGGCGTCTTCGCCCTCAAGGAAGCCTTCGACTTCGGTGACGCCTTCGGCCAGCGAGCCGAGCATGATCGAACGGTGGGAAATCGATTTGTCACCCGGTACGCGAATCCGACCGGACAGGCGGCCACCAGGTTGAGCCAGGAAGATCAGATCGTTGGAATTCATAGCGTCCACATAGGCCCTGCGGGCCAGAATTTTACTGAAATGCTCGCGGGCAACCCGGGCGCGCGTGAAAACGCCCAACAATTGGTGCCCATCCCCTGCATCGACCGCGTCGCGCAAGGCGTCGAGGTCGCTGCGAAATGTATCGAGTGTGCGCAGGACAGCCTCGCGGTTGGCGAGGAAGATGTCGTGCCACATCACCGGGTCGCTTCCGGCGATTCTTGTGAAATCGCGAAAACCACCGGCAGCGTAACGGAAGATCTCCAGATTTTCATTGCGCTTGGCCAATGAATCGACCAGGCCGAAAGCCAGCAGGTGCGGCAGATGACTGGTCGCGGCCAGCACTTCATCGTGACGCTCGACCTGCATGTGCTCGACATCGGCGCCCAGTTCGCGCCACAGGCGATCGACCAGCGCCAGCGCGGCAGGATCGGTCTGCTCGAGCGGCGTCAGGATCACCTTGTGCCGGCGGAACAGCTCGGCATTCGAGGCTTCCACCCCGCTCTGCTCGGAACCGGCAATCGGGTGCCCGGGGACGAAGCGCGCCGGCATGCCGCCGAACGCCTCGGTCGCCGCGCGCACCACGTTGCCTTTGGCGCTGCCGACATCCGTAAGAATCGCCTGCCCCAGATCCATGACAGCCAGACGCGCGAGCAGCTTTTCCATGGCCAGAATCGGCACCGCCAGCTGAATCACATCGGCACCGACGCAAGCCGCCGCCAAATCGTCTTCGCAGCGATCAACCACACCCAATTCGACCGCGAGCTTGCGCGATTGCGGGTCGAGATCAACACCGACCACCTCACGGCACAGGCCGCTTTCACGCAAACCCTTGGCAAACGAACCACCGATCAACCCCAGACCGACCACCACAAGGCGACCGATCATAGGTGCAACAGGTTGCAGCGCAGTGACATCAACCACGAGCCAGAACCTTGCGCAGCGCCTCGAGGAAACGGCTGTTTTCCGCCGGCAGACCGATGGTCACCCGCAGGTGGTCCGGCATGCCGTAATTGGCCACCGGACGCACGATCACGCCTTCGCGCAGCAAGCCCTGGAAAATCGGCGCCGCGACCTGGCCGAGATCGACACAGATGAAGTTGCCTTTGGACTCGATCCAGCTCAGTCCCAGCTCACGGAAACCCGCCTGCAACTGCTGCATGCCGGCTTCGTTGAGCTGACGGCTTTGCGCCAGATATTCCTCGTCTTTCAGCGCCGCACACGCCGCCGCCAAGGCGAGGCTGTTGACATTGAACGGCTGGCGAACGCGGTTCAGCACGTCTGCCACCACAGGCGTCGACAAGCCATAACCGACGCGCAGCGCGGCCAGACCATAGGCCTTGGAGAAGGTGCGCGACACCAGCAGGTTCGGGTACGCCGCGAGGAAGTCGAGACCGTCCGGCAAATCGCTGCCTTCGGCGTACTCGATGTAAGCCTCGTCGAGGACTACCAGCACATGCTCGGGAACGTCCTGCAGGAATTCGTCCAGCGCTTCGGCGCCGAACCAGGTACCGGTCGGGTTGTTCGGGTTGGCGATGAACACCACGCGGGTGTTGGCATCGATGGCCGCAAGCATCGCCGGCAGGTCATGGCCCCAGTCTTTGGCTGGAACGACTTTGGCCTGCGCACCGACAGCTTGGGTAGCAATCGGATACACAGCGAATGCATGTTCGCTGAATACCGCGTTCAGGCCCGGCGCCAGATAGGCACGGGCGACCAGCTCAAGAATGTCGTTGGAGCCGTTGCCCAGCGTGACCTGATTCAGCTCGACACGGCACTGCTCGGCAAGCAGAGACTTCAGGGCGAAACCATTGCCGTCCGGGTAGCGGGTCAGCTCGGCCAGCTCTTCGCGGATCGCCGCCAATGCCTTCGGGCTGGCGCCCAATGGGTTTTCGTTGCTCGCCAGTTTGACGATTTTTGCCGGATCCAGATCCAGCTCGCGCGCCAGTTCGTCCACAGGCTTGCCCGGAACGTACGGCGAAAGTTGTTGCACGCCCGGCTGTGCCAGAGCGAGGAAGTTGCCACTCATTTGCTACCGCCCCTTAGAGAACTGCTTTCGGGTAGGAACCCAGCACTTTGAGTGCTACTGCTTCCTGACTGATCTTTTCCAGCACACCTTTGATCAACGGATCACGGTGGTGGCCGACAAAGTCAATGAAGAACACGTAGGTCCATTTGCCGCTGCGCGACGGACGGGTTTCGATGCGGGTCAGGTCGATGCCATTGTCGTGGAACGGCACCAGCAGCTCATGGAGCGCGCCGGGCTTGTTGCTCATCGACACGATGATCGAGGTCTTGTCGTCGCCGGTCGGCGGCACTTCCTGGTTACCGATCATCAGGAAGCGGGTCGAGTTGTCCGGGCGATCTTCGATCTTCTCGGCCAGACGCGTCAGGCCATACAGCCCTGCCGCCATGTCGCCAGCGATCGCTGCCGAATTCCACTCACCCTTGACCCGTTTGGCCGCTTCGGCGTTGCTCGACACCGCGACGCGTTCGACATTCGGGTAATGCGCGTCCAGCCACTTGCGGCACTGGGCCAGCGACTGCGCGTGGGAGTAGATGCGGCTGATACTGTCGGTCTTGGTATTTTCGCCGACCAGCAGATGATGGTGGATGCGCAGCTCGACTTCGCCACAGATCACCATGTCGTGCTCGAGGAAGCTGTCCAGCGTGTGGTTGACCGCGCCTTCGGTGGAGTTTTCCACCGGCACCACGCCGAAATTCACCGCACCGGCGGCGACTTCGCGGAACACTTCGTCGATTGCCGCCATCGGCTTGCTGATCACAGCGTGGCCGAAGTGTTTCATCGCTGCCGCTTGGGTGAACGTACCTTCAGGGCCGAGATACGCCACTTTCAGTGGCTGCTCCAGCGCCAGGCACGACGACATGATTTCGCGGAACAACCGCGCCATCTCTTCGTTGCCCAGCGGCCCCTGGTTGCGCTCCATCACCCGTTTGAGCACCTGAGCTTCGCGCTCAGGACGATAGAACACCGGCACTTCGCCTTCGGCCAGCGAGGCCATCTTCACGCGGGCGACTTCCTGGGCGCAACGCGCACGCTCACTGATCAGCTCCAGAACTTTGGTGTCCAGAGCGTCGATGCGAACGCGCAGTGCCTTGAGTTCTTGCTCGGACATCAGCCGTGTTCCTTCTCGAATTCCGCCATGTACGCTACCAGCGCGTTGACCGCGGTGATGTCGACGGCGTTGTAGATGGAGGCGCGCATGCCACCCACCGAGCGGTGGCCCTTGAGATTGAGCAGGCCGCGCTCGTCGGCACCAGCGAGGAACGGCTTGTCCAGACGATCGTCAGCCAGACGGAACGGCACGTTCATCCACGAGCGATCCGACTTGTTGATCGGGTTGCTGTAGAGGCCGCTGGCATCGATGAAGTCGTACAGCGTGCGCTGCTTGACGTCGTTGAGTTTGGCGATCGCTTCGACGCCGCCCTGCTCTTTCAGCCACTGGAATACCAGGCCGGACAAGTACCAGGCTAGGGTCGGCGGGGTGTTGTACATCGAGCCGTTATCGGCCGCGACCTTGTAGTTGAGCATAGTCGGGCACAGCGAGCGGGCCTTGCCGAGCAAGTCTTCGCGAATGATGTTGACGACGATGCCGCTCGGGCCGATGTTCTTCTGCGCGCCGGCGTAGATCATGCCGAATCGCGAAATATCGACCGGGCGCGAGAGGATGTCGGAAGACATGTCGGCGACCAGCGGCACGTCACCGGTTTGCGGGATCCACTGGAATTCCAGGCCGCCGATGGTTTCGTTCGGCGCGTAGTGAACGTAAGCGGCGTCTTTCGACAGGTTCCACTCGTTCTGGCCGGGGATGGCGAAATAGTCGTAAGGCTTGGCAGTGGCAGCAACGTTGACGTGGCCATAGCGCGAGGCTTCTTCGATGGCTTTCTGCGACCAGATACCGGTGTCGATGTAGTCGGCCGAGCCGCCTTCAGGCAACAGGTTCAGCGGGATCTGCGCGAACTGCTGGCTGGCGCCGCCCTGCAGAAACAGCACTTTGTAGTTCGACGGGATATTCAGCAGGTCACGCAGATCCTGCTCGGCCTGGGTGGCAATGGACACGAACTCATCGCTGCGATGGCTCATTTCCATGACCGACAGACCCTTGCCGTGCCAATCAAGGAGTTCACCCTGGGCGCGCTGCAGGACAGCTTCAGGCAGCGCCGCCGGACCGGCGCAGAAGTTATAGGCTCGCTTGCTCACATCCAATCTCGCTCTGATTTGGTGGTATCACGCAATAAATCACACTACCGATCAACATGGCCCTGTGGGAGCGAGCCTGCTCGCGAATGCATCACCGCGGTGCTTCAGAGGTACCGCAGCGCCTGCTTTCGCGAGCAGGCTCGCTCCCACAGGGGATCTCCATGATGTCGAAAATTCATACCGGACAAATAACAAGGGGGCGAATTCTCATCCGCCCCCTCGTTTGTCCGCTTATTCCTGCGGTTCTTCGTCTGCTGCGGCGTCGAGTTGCTGGTCGTCTGCGGCCTCGTCGATACCGACGCTGCCTGCGATTTCCTCGCCCTCTTCACCTTCGAGCTCTTCGCCTTCGATTTCCGAAGGCTCCTGAACCCGTTCCAGGCCGACCAGGGTTTCATCCTTGGCCAGCTTGATCAGCGTCACGCCCTGAGTATTACGGCCCAGGCTCGACACTTCGTCGACACGGGTACGCACCAGGGTGCCCTGATCGGAGATCAGCATGATTTCTTCGCCGTCGAGCACCTGAACTGCGCCGACCAGACGGCCGTTACGCTCGTTGCTGACCATGGCGATCACGCCTTGGCCGCCACGCTTGTACTCAGGGAACTCGGTGATCGCGGTGCGCTTGCCATAACCACGCTCGGACGCGGTGAGGATCTGGCTGCCTTCTTCCGGGATCAGCATGGAAATCAGCTTCTGCCCTTCCGGCAGACGCATGCCGCGTACGCCGCGAGCGGTACGGCCCATGGCACGCACGTCGGACTCTTTGAAACGGGTGACCTTGCCGCCGTCGGAGAACAGCATCACTTCGCGCTCGCCATCGGTGATGGCCGCAGAGATCAGCACGTCGCCTTCGTCCAGCTCCAGCGCGATCAGACCGACGCTGCGCTGACGGCTGAAGGATTCCAGCGGGGTCTTCTTCACGGTGCCGTTGGCGGTGGCCATGAAGATGTAGTGACCTTCGGTGTATTCCTCGACCGGCAGCATGGTGGTGATGTATTCACCATCATCCAGCGGCAGCAGGTTGACGAGCGGACGACCACGGGCCGCGCGGGATGCTTCCGGAATCTCGTAGGTCTTGAGCCAGTACACCTTGCCCTTGCTGGAGAACAGCAGCAGCGTGGTGTGGCTGTTGGCAACCAGCAGGTGAGCGATGTAGTCCTCGTCCTTGACGCCGGTGGCCGACTTGCCTTTGCCGCCACGACGCTGAGCCTGGTACGCAGCCAGCGGCTGGGTCTTGGCGTAGCCACCGTGAGAGATGGTCACGACGCGCTCTTCTTCCGGAATCATGTCACCCAGGGTCAGGTCGAGACGGGCATCGAGAATTTCGGTGCGGCGCACATCGCCGTATTCGGCGCGGATCACTTCCAGTTCTTCGCGGATCACTTCCATCAGGCGCACGGCGCTGTTGAGGATGCGGATCAGCTCGCCGATCTGGTTGAGGATCTCTTGATACTCGGCCAGCAGCTTCTCGTGCTCCAGACCGGTCAGGCGGTGCAGGCGCAATTCCAGAATCGCTTGTGCCTGTTCTGGCGAAAGGAAGTACTTGCCTTCACGCAGACCGTATTGCGGATCGAGATTTTCCGGACGGCACGAATCGGCACCGGCACGTTCAACCATCGCCACCACAGCCGAGGATTCCCAAGGCGTGCTGATCAGCGCTTCCTTGGCTTCCGACGGCGTTGGCGACGCCTTGATCAGGGCGATCACCGGGTCGATGTTCGACAGGGCAACGGCCTGGCCTTCGAGAATGTGCCCACGCTCGCGCGCCTTGCGCAGTTCGAACACGGTACGACGGGTAACCACTTCGCGACGGTGACGGACGAAGGCTTCCAGCAGATCCTTGAGGTTGAGGATGCGTGGGCGGCCGTCGATCAGCGCGACGATGTTGATGCCGAATACCGATTGCAGCTGGGTCTGGGCGTAGAGGTTGTTGAGGATCACCTCAGGCACTTCGCCGCGACGCAGCTCGATCACGACGCGCATACCGTCCTTGTCGGACTCGTCGCGCAGCTCGGTGATGCCTTCGAGCTTCTTCTCTTTGACCAGCTCGGCGATCTTCTCGATCAGACGCGCCTTGTTCAGCTGGTAAGGGAGTTCTGTGATGACGATCTGCTGACGGCCACCGACCTTGTCGATGTCTTCGATGATCGAGCGGGCACGCATGTAAATGCGCCCGCGACCGGTGCGGTAGGCTTCGATGATGCCGGCACGACCGTTGATGATCGCGGCCGTCGGGAAGTCCGGACCGGGAATGTATTGCATCAGCTCATCGACGGTCAGCTCGGGATTGTCGATGAGGGCCAGGCAACCGTCGATGACTTCACCGAGGTTGTGCGGCGGAATGTTGGTCGCCATGCCCACGGCGATACCGCTGGAACCGTTGACCAGCAGGTTCGGTACGCGGGTCGGCATGACCGCCGGGATCAGTTCGGTGCCGTCGTAGTTCGGCACCCAGTCCACGGTTTCCTTGTGCAGGTCAGCCAGCAGCTCGTGCGCCAGCTTGGTCATGCGCACTTCGGTGTATCGCATGGCCGCAGCGTTGTCGCCGTCGACCGACCCGAAGTTGCCCTGGCCGTCGACCAGCAGGTAGCGCAGGGAGAAAGGCTGGGCCATACGAACGATGGTGTCGTACACGGCAGTGTCACCGTGCGGGTGATACTTACCGATCACGTCGCCGACGACACGGGCAGATTTCTTGTACGGCTTGTTGTAGTCGTTGCCCAGCTCGCTCATCGCGAACAGTACGCGACGGTGCACGGGCTTGAGGCCATCGCGCGCATCCGGCAGTGCACGGCCGACGATCACGCTCATTGCGTAGTCGAGGTAGGACTGTTTCAGCTCGTCTTCGATATTGACCGGGAGGATTTCTTTGGCCAGTTCGCCCATGAGAAGCCTGATTCCTTTTTCTGGTGAAACTTCGTCATATCCATGTGGGAGCAACGAAGCTCGTCGGGGCCGGCCGAGTGCCATGCGCCGACTTACGACAAATCAACATTGGATCGCGGATTTGCGCAGTAAAGACAGCTCCGTGGAGCCGCCTCGGAAAACGCCGGATGTTATCACAAAGGCCGCCACGCACCTATCCCCCAGATGCGCATGGAGCATAGTTAGTTGACCGATGACAGGCTTGAGGGGGACGAGAGAAGCTCTGAGCTTCTTTGAATGTGAAATCTGGGGCAGATTTACAGTTGTTTATTGACATTCAAGCCCTCATCGCTGGCAAGCCAGCTCCCACAGGTTCAATGCCGGGCACAAAACCTGTGGGAGCTGGCTTGCCAGCGATGGGGTCCGCTCAGACGCAATAGTCCTTCAATGCAGGCGTTTGCGACACATCAGCTGGGCCATTTTCGCGGTGTCCGGGCGCTCGACGATGCCTTTCTCGGTGACGATCGCATCGATCAGATCCGCCGGGGTGACATCAAACACCGGGTTGAACGCTTCAACATCGGCACCGACGCGTTTACCGCCAACTTCAAGCAGTTCGGCGCCATCACGCTCTTCGATCGGGATGTCATCGCCGCTGGCGAGGTTCATGTCGATGGTCGAACTCGGCGCCACCACCATGAAGCGCACGCCGTGGTGCATGGCGTTGACCGCCAGTTGATAGGTGCCGATCTTGTTCGCCACGTCGCCATTGGCGGTGATGCGGTCAGCGCCGACGATCACCCAGGTCACGCCTTTGGTTTTCATGATGTGCGCGGCGGCGGAGTCGGCATTCAGGGTCACCGGGATGCCTTCGTTGGCCAGTTCCCACGCGGTCAGCCGCGAGCCCTGCAGCCACGGCCGGGTCTCGTCGGCATAGACGCGTTCGACCATGCCTTCTATATAAGCCGCGCGGATCACTCCCAGCGCAGTTCCGAACCCACCGGTGGCCAGCGCGCCGGTGTTGCAGTGGGTCAGGATGGCTTGAGCGTTGCCCTGATGCTTGCGAATCAGATCGACGCCAAGCTGCGCCATGGTCAGGTTGGCCTCGCGGTCGCTTTCATGAATGGCGATAGCTTCGGCTTCCAGCGCCGCCAGCGGATCGGCGTTGCTTTTCAGGCGATCCAGGCGATCGTGCATGCGGCCCAGCGCCCAGAACAGATTGACCGCGGTCGGACGCGAATCTGCCAACAGCGCGAAATCCTCTTCCAGTGCCGTGTACCAGTCGCCGCCCTCGGCAATCCGCGCCCGCGCCGCGAGGACGATGCCATAAGCCGCACTGATGCCGATGGCCGGTGCGCCACGCACGACCATCGAGCGAATCGCTTCGGCCACGCCGGCGGCGCTGGTGTAGGCGATCCAGTTTTCCTCGAACGGCAAAATACGCTGATCCAGCAGGTGCAGCGCGCCATCACGCCAATCGATGGCCTTCACTTTCTCCGCAGCCAACAGTCGATCGCGCATCCCACACCCCGCACTCATGAACAAAAGCCGCCGATTATAGCGATCCCCCCGCGAAGACGCTCGGGTATACTTCGCCATCCTTTACAAAAGCACTGGAACCGACCCTCGATGCCGAAACCTGCCATTGCACTCGACCTGTTATTGCTGCCGACCTGGCTGGTCCCCGTCGAACCCGCAGGCGTGGTGCTCAAGGAGCACGGCCTGGGCATCCGTGACGGTTGCATCGTGTTTATCGGCCCGCGCGCCGAAGCGTTGAAGTGTAACGCGACAGAAATCCGTGAACTGCCGGATGTTCTGTTGGCGCCGGGACTGATCAATGCCCACGGCCACGCGGCGATGACACTGTTCCGTGGCCTGGCTGACGATCTGCCGCTGATGACCTGGCTGGAAAACCACATCTGGCCGGCCGAAGGCAAATGGGTCGATGAGGATTTCGTCCGCGACGGCACCGATCTGGCCATCGCCGAGCAGATCAAGGGCGGCATCACCTGCTTCTCTGACATGTATTTCTTCCCGAAAGTCGCCAGCGAGCGCGTACACAACAGCGGTATCCGCGCGCAGATCGCCATTCCGATCCTCGATTTCCCGATCCCCGGCGCCAGCAGTGCCGACGAAGCCATTCGTCAGGGCGTCGAATTGTTCGGGGATCTCAAGCATCACGAACGCATCAAGATTACTTTCGGCCCTCACGCACCCTACACCGTCGGTGATGAGAACCTGGAGAAAATCAGGGTGATCGCCGAGGAGCTGGACGCTTCGATCCATATGCATGTGCATGAAACCGCATTCGAAGTGCAGCAGGCCGTCGAGCAGACCGGCGAACGGCCACTGGCGCGCCTGGGTCGCCTTGGCCTGCTCGGCCCGCGCTTCCAGGCGGTGCACATGACCCAGATCAGCGATGACGACCTCGCGCTGCTGGTAGAAAGCAACAGCAGCGTGATCCACTGCCCGGAATCCAATCTGAAACTGGCCAGCGGCTTCTGCCCGGTCGAACGTTTGTGGCAGGCTGGGGTGAACGTCGCCGTCGGCACCGATGGCGCGGCGAGCAACAATGATCTGGACCTGCTCGGCGAAACCCGCACCGCCGCCCTGCTGGCCAAAGCCGTGGCCGGTTCTGCCACGGCGCTGGACGCTCATCGCGCCTTGCGCATGGCCACCCTCAATGGCGCCCGTGCGCTGGGGATCGAGGCGCAGGTCGGCTCGCTGGAGATCGGCAAAGCCGCAGACATCGTCGCTTTCGACCTGTCCGGTCTGGCGCAGCAACCGGTGTATGACCCGGTGTCGCAGCTGATCTATGCGACCGGGCGTGATTGCGTGAAACACCTGTGGGTCGCCGGCAAGCAACTGCTCGACGACCGGCGTCTGACCCGCATGGACGAACAACAGCTGGGCGAGACCGCTCGCCACTGGGGCCAGCGCATCAGCGGCCACACCGAATCGTAAACACCGCGGCGCAATATCTGCGGCTACAGCCCTTTTCAGGTTTTTCGAGGAATTGAACATGAGCAACGTCGACCACGCCGAAATCGCCAAATTCGAGGCCCTGGCCCATCGCTGGTGGGACCGTGAAAGCGAATTCAAGCCGCTGCACGACATCAACCCGCTGCGGGTCAACTGGATCGACGAGCGGGTCAATCTGGCCGGCAAGAAAGTCCTCGACGTCGGTTGCGGCGGCGGCATCCTCAGCGAAGCCATGGCCCAGCGCGGCGCCACCGTAATGGGCATCGACATGGGCGAAGCGCCGCTGGCGGTCGCGCAACTGCATCAGCTGGAATCCGGGGTCAGCGTCGAATACCGGCAGATCACCGCCGAAGCCCTCGCCGACGAAATGCCCGAGCAGTTCGACGTGGTCACCTGCCTGGAAATGCTCGAGCACGTGCCGGATCCATCCTCGGTGATCCGCGCCTGCTTCCGCATGGTCAAGCCGGGCGGCCAGGTGTTCTTTTCGACCATCAACCGCAACCCGAAGGCGTATCTGTTCGCGATCATCGGCGCCGAATACATCATGAAGCTGCTGCCGCGCGGCACCCACGACTTCAAGAAATTCATCCGCCCCTCCGAGCTCGGCGCGTGGAGCCGCATGGCTGGCCTGACCGTCAAGGACATCATCGGCCTGACCTACAACCCGCTGACCAAGCACTACAAGCTGGCCAACGACGTTGACGTCAACTACATGATCCAGACCCTGCGCGAGGAATAAGCCGATGGCCATCAGAGCGGTACTTTTCGACATGGACGGCACCCTGCTCGACACCGCGCCGGACTTCATCGCCATCTGCCAGGCGATGCGCGCCGATCGCGGTCTGCCGCCGATCAACGACAAGCATATCCGCGACGAAATTTCCGGCGGCGCCAAGGCCATGGTCGCGGTGACGTTCTCGATGGATCCGGAATCGCCGGGCTTTGAGGAGCTGCGTCTGGAGTTTCTCGAGCGCTATCTGGTCGGCTGCGCAGTGCACAGCAAGCTGTTCGACGGCATGGGCGAACTGCTCGCTGACATCGAAAAGGCCAACCTGATCTGGGGCGTGGTCACCAACAAACCGTTGCGTTTCGCCGAGCCGATCATGCAGCGTCTGGGGCTGGCCGAGCGTTCGGCGCTGCTGATCTGCCCGGATCATGTGAAGAACAGCAAGCCGGATCCGGAGCCGCTGATCCTCGCCTGCAAGATGCTTGATCTGGATCCGTCGACCGTGCTGTTTATCGGCGATGATCTGCGCGATATCGAATCGGGCCGCGATGCCGGCACCAAAACCGCTGCGGTGACCTACGGCTACATCCACCCGGACGACAACCCACGGCATTGGGGTGCGGACGTGGTAGTGGACCACCCGCTGGAGTTGCGCAAGGTGCTCGACAGCGCGCTGTGCAGCTGCTGACCTGACTGTTGCAAATTCCCTGTGTGGCGAGGGGATTTATCCCCGCTGGGCTGCGAAGCGGCCCCCGCTTTTATCCAGGCGATGTGACACACAGGTTTTGCGACGGCTTCGCCGCCGAACGGGGATAAATCCCCTCGCCACTGGGTGAAGCAGGTCTTCATGAAATGGACTATGAGGTTTTTATGTTTGATTACACCGCTCGCCCTGAATTGCTCAAGGATCGGGTCATTCTGGTCACCGGTGCCGGGCGTGGCATCGGCGCGGCTGCGGCGAAGACCTATGCCGCACACGGCGCCACTGTGCTGCTGCTGGGCAAGACCGAAGCCAATCTGACCGAGGTCTACGACGAAATCGAGGCTGCCGGTCATCCGCAACCAGCGGTGATCCCGTTCAACCTCGAGACCGCCCTGCCCCATCAGTACGATGAGCTGGCGGCGATGATCGAAACCGAGTTCGGCCATCTCGACGGCCTGCTGCACAACGCTTCGATCATCGGCCCGCGCACGCCGATCGAGCAACTGTCCGGCGAAAACTTCATGCGTGTCATGCAGGTCAACGTCAACGCGATGTTCATGTTGACCAGCACCCTGCTGCCGTTGCTCAAGCTGTCCCAGGATGCTTCGGTGGTGTTCACCTCCAGCAGCGTCGGGCGCAAGGGTCGCGCGTACTGGGGCGCTTACGGTGTGTCGAAATTTGCCACCGAGGGCCTGATGCAAACCCTGGCCGATGAAGTGGAAGGCGTTGCGCCGGTACGCTCCAACAGCATCAACCCGGGCGGCACGCGCACCAGCATGCGCGCGCAGGCGTATCCGGGGGAAAATCCGCTGAACAACCCGACACCGGAAGAGATCATGCCGGTCTATCTGTACCTGATGGGCCCCGACAGCGCAGGCGTTAATGGCCAGGCGTTCAACGCCCAATAGCGCCATACGTCGCATTTGTTGCCGCGGCAGAATGCTGTCGCGGCAAGCCATTGCCGCTCATAACCGTCACAAAGCCGCCAATAACCCAGCGCGGCTGCTTGGCATTCGCCAGCAAGTCATTGATTCGAAAAGCTTTAAATAAAAATCGAACCGAATGGCACGCCTTTCGCTCTAAATTCCCTCAAAACATGCCGTGTGATGGCCATGGGGCAAACGCCGATTTCGATAGCTGACTGATCGTCTTGCGGCAGACTAAACTTACGCCAAACGTCCTACGGGACTGATGGATCAGTACGACGCGCAGCCCATAGCCGCTCTCACCCAGCCTGTAAGACAGACTTACTGCTTAGGGGCTCACGCCATATGAAATCTCCTTCCCAGACCCATGCAATTGACTTCGACAGTGCCAAATTGCAGCGCCTGGGCTTCGGTCAACTACCGGCGCTGATCGAGCGCCCGACCAGCCTGGCGCAACTGCGTCAGCAAATGAGCCTGCAACTGCAAACCAGCCTTGAGCCACAGCGCATCCTTGGCCTGTTCTTTCGCGAAATTCAACGCCTGGTGCCGCTGGACGCGCTGAGCTATGTGCATCAGGCCAGTGACTTGCGCCTGGAGTTCGGCACACGCGGCCACCACTCGGTCAGCTACACCCTGAGCCACGAAGGCGAGCACATGGGCGAGCTGGTCTTCCGCCGCAATCAGCGTTTCAACGACAAGGAACAGGGCGACCTCGAGTCGCTACTGTCCTGCCTGCTGTACCCGATGCGCAACGCCCTGCTCTATCGCGCCGCGACGCAAAGTGCCTTGCGCGACCCGTTGACCGGTGCTGGCAACCGGGTAGCCATGGAGCAGACCTTGCAGCGCGAGATCGACATGTCGCGCCGCCATGCGCAACCGCTGTCGGTGCTGATGCTCGATATCGACCACTTCAAACGGGTCAATGATGACCACGGGCATGGCGCCGGTGATGACGTGCTCAGAGCCATTGCCGCGTCGATCAAGGCGCAACTGCGCAATGTCGACATGGTGTTCCGTTATGGCGGCGAAGAGTTTCTGATCCTGCTGTCCAACACCGGTCGCGAAGCAGCGGCGATGGTTGGCGAGCGTTTGCGCCAGGCGACGCAGTCAGAGGAATATTTTGCCGATGGCCAGTTGATCGAGATCACCGTGAGCCTGGGATGCTCGACGTTGTTGCCGGGCGAGTCGGCAGACAGCTTGCTGCGCCGGGCCGACAGTGCGTTATATGTCGCAAAGCGCGAGGGGCGGAACCGGCTGGCGATGGCCGGCTAAAAATCATTGTGGGAGCGAGCCTGCTCGCGAAGAGGGAGTGTCAGACAACGATTCGTTGCATGACCCACCGCTTTCGCGAGCAGGCTCGCTCCCACAGTTCGATCAGCTTTCGGTTACGGTCCGGCGCTCGCGGTTGACCAGCAAGCGCTCCGAAGTCTCCAGCTGCATGCACCGCTCCAGAAACAGGTACATGTAGTCATAACTCTTGCAGATCGCCTGCCGCAGCTCGGCCTGCAACGCCTTGCTCGGGTTCATGCCGGCCAGGGTGCAGATGATTTCCAGCGCTTCCCACGGATGGGCATCGTCGTACTGGGCATGCATCTTCAACCACTTCATCGCGCGCTTGCGATCTTCTTCCGGAAACGCCGCGGCGTAGACCCCGGTCGAGCAGACCACCGCTGACCACTCCCCGGTCGCCCCCTCGATCGCATAATTGGTCGCGGCAATCGCCACGATCAGCGAATCCGCCGAGCTGGTGTGCCAGCACCAGTGACTCAGAGCATGCAGCTCCGGCGGCACTTGCTGGGCCTGGAGATCTTCGAGACTGACGCCATGGGCGCGACTCCAGTGCATCCAGTAGTCGGCGTGATTGAGTTCGACGCGGATGTTGCGCATCAGCCAGCGCCGCGCCATGTCTTCGCCGGGATGGCGGGCAAAGCGGGTCTTGGTGAGGTTCTGCGCCATGTACAAGGCAAACTGCTCGACCACCGGCCAGCCGCCGATGAGGTACTGGCGCATGGTTTTCGCGCTGAGTCTGTTGTCACGCATGCGCTGATAAAGTTCATGTTCGACAACCCGGCGCTTGCTCTCGCTGCAATCCTTGATGAGCTGTTGCGCCCAGGCAGGATAACTTGCAGCTTCCATGAGGGGTCCGGTTCGGTTGAATGTGTCGATCACTGTTCGGCTCCTTTTGAGTTGTGATGGCAAGGATCGGCGAGAGACTTCAACGGAACGTGCCAGGCGCTTTGAACAACAACGGCTGCGGTCTGGCAGGACGACTTTGCAAACTGTCACAGGTAAACAACTGCGGACGCTCGATGACATACCCCTGAGCGTAATCCACACCTATTTCAAGCAACGCCTGTTCGATCTGGTTAGTTTCAACAAACTCGGCAATTGTCTGCTTACCCATAACATGACCGATGTGATTGATCACTTCGACCATTGCCCGATTAATCGGGTCGTCCAGCATATCCTTTACGAAACTCCCGTCGATCTTCAGGAAGTCTACAGGCAAATGTTTCAAGTAAGCGAATGAAGACATTCCGGCACAAAAGTCATCCAGAGAAAAGTGACAACCTAAGCCTTTGAGTTCATTGATAAAACGAATTGCACTGCCAAGATTTGCAATTGCACTGGTTTCGGTAATTTCAAAACAAATCATTTCAGGCGGTATAGCGTAGTTAACAAACTGTTCCCGCAGGAAGTGCAAAAACGCGTCATCTCCTATAGTAATGCCTGACAGATTAATCGCACACATTGCCAAAGGAAGTTCATGTTCCTGTTCAATACACTGGGCAATAACCTTGAAAACGTTTTGAACTACCCAGCGATCTAACTGGGTCATCAAACCATAACGCTCCGCCGCCGGAATAAAGCTGTCAGGCAAAATCATTCGTCCGGATTCATCATGCAGGCGCAGGAGAATTTCGATGTGTCCGGCCTGGCCGGGTTGCGGCTTGAGCGGCGCGATCTGCTGGGCATAGAGGCAGAAGCGGTTTTCTTCCAGCGCCATGTGCAGCCGTTGCACCCAAGCCATTTCACCGAAGCGCATGGACAGTTCGGAGTCGTCCGCATGATAGACCTGCACGCGGTTGCGGCCCTTTTCCTTGGCCATGTAGCAAGCCATGTCCGCCGCACGCAGGGAGGCTTCGAGAGTGGTCGGATTCTGCGCGACATGTACCAGGCCAATACTGACGGTGGTCAGGAACGGCCGTCCTTTCCAGACAAAATGCAGATTCTGCACGGTCTGACGCAGGCTTTCGGCAATCTTCTCGGCGATGTCAGGCGGGCAGTTCTCAAGCAAAATCCCGAATTCGTCGCCGCCCAGTCGCGCCAGGGTATCGCCCTCGCGCAGGTCTGATTGCAGCAGCGTGCAGATATGCCGCAGCAACTCATCGCCCGCCGCATGACCACAGGTGTCGTTGACCAGTTTGAACTGGTCCAGATCGAGGAACATCAGTGCATGCCGGCCGGGCTGGCGTGTCAGGTTGTGCAAGGCCTGTTCGAGGCGATATTCGAATTCGCGGCGGTTGGCCAGCCCGGTCAGCGCATCGTGGGTCGCCTGCCAGGACAGATTGGCGATGTACTGCCGCTCCTGAGTCATGTCGTGCAGCACCAGCACCGTACCGCTGACGTTGCCGGCATTGCGGATCGGCGCGCCGACCAGGGTCACCGACAGGGTGCTGCCGTCCAGACGCTGGATCAGCTTGGAATGTTCGCTGCCGCCGCTGAGCTGGCCACTGAGAATGTGCTCGATCAACGTCAGCCCTTCGGTCTGGGCGTTATCGTCGAGCAGGTTGAACAGCGCCGACAACGGCAGCCCCGCCGCCTGCTCGGCCTTCCAGTGCGTCATGGCCTCGGCGGCGGGGTTCATGTAATCGATCGCGCCGTTGACGTCGGTGGTGATCACGCCATCGCCAATCGATTGCAAGGTGATGTGCGCGCGATCCTTCTCCAGTTGCAGCGCCTGGGCAAATTCATGCCGTTGCCTGAGCAGTTTGTGCGTGCGCCACAGCGCCAGCGCGATCAGACCCAGCGCGGTGGCCAGGTTGGTGAACAACAGCAGGCGCATGATCACCCGCGAGCCTTCGCCCAAGGCATCGCTGAAAGCCTTGGCCGCTGGGGTGACTGCATCGTTGATGGCGAAGATCTGTAACTTCCAGCGCTGCACATCGCCCGGGCTGGCCTGGTTCTGCGCAATGCCTTGGTGCATCTCCTGCGCGACTTCGTGCAATCGGTCGAGATAGGCATCGCCAATCGTCCAGCGATCGATCGCGGTTTCCAGATAACTGTAGTGGCGGAAATTGAGGTACAGCCAGATGACGCTGGAGACATCTTCTGGATGATTACCGCCCTTGAGAATGCCTTCGCGCGCCGCTTGCAGATCTGGCGGCTGACGATCCAGTGCCAGGCGCAATTGGTGCCCGCCCTGGGGCACGGCGATCGCCGTCAGGTATTTGCGGTAGATCGCCTCGTCGCGGCTGTCGGCGTAGAGGTTGAGGTAATAGATGGCGTCTTTCTGGCCCTTGGACCACAGGCTTTCGCCAGCTACGTAGCCACGCACGGCCGAAAGCACGTAAAGGCTCACGCCCCCCAGTAATGCCTGGAACACCACGACAGCAATAAAGGGCCAGACGATACCCAACAACCGTGGTGTTCCCAGAGTCTGCTTTTGCTTCATGAGATTCCTTGCATGAGCACTGCCCGCTCGCCTTCCGGGCGAATTCGCTATGACGAGACTAGGTGGGGTTCTCGCTCAAGGCAAGGCGCGGCGTTACACCGCGCGCAGAACCTCTGACAGGTCGGCGAGGGTTTCGATCAGTGCTGTTGCAAGTTGCCGTAGAGCTTGGCGTACAGACCGCCGTCGGCGATCAGTTGGCGATGGTCGCCGTCCTCGGCGATCTGCCCGCCGTCGAACACCAGCACGCGGTCGGCCTGCTTCACCGCCGACAGGCGATGGGCAATGATCAGCGTGGTGCGGCCATGGAGAAACTTCGCCAGCGCCTGGTGCAGGTTGTACTCGGTGGCGGCGTCGAGGGCCGAGGTGGCTTCGTCGAGAATCACCACTTTCGGCTCGGCGAGAATCATCCGCGCAATCGCCAGACGCTGGCGCTGGCCGCCGGACAAACGCACGCCGGAACGCCCGACGATGCTATCGAGGCCATCGGGCAGCGCGCGGATGGTCGCGGCCATTTGCGCGATTTCCAGCGCCTGCCAACAGGCTTCGTCGCTGCGCATGCGGCCCATGGTCAGGTTGGCGCGCACGCTGTCGTTGAACAGCGCCGGATGCTGCAGCACCACCGCGACGTTCTCGCGTACCGTCTCCAGGCCGATCTCCTGCTGGGTCGACCCGCCAAAGCGGATGGTTCCGGCCGCTGGCGTGTACAGACCCAGCAGCAACTGCACCAAGGTACTTTTGCCGCCGCCGCTCGCCCCGACAATCGCGACTTTTTCGCCGGGCAGGATCGACAGGTTCATCTGATCCAGAACCAGCTCGTCGCCGTAACCGAAGCTCAGGCCTTGCACCTCGATGCCGACGGTGTCGCGCCCCTTGAACGGATCGACGCCGCCGGGATACTGCGGCTCGTCGGCACGCGCCAGCAGTTCATTGATCCGCGTCAGCGCACCGCCCGCCGCGTAGTAGGCGTATTGCAGATTGAGCAGTTGTTCGACCGGGCCGATCATGAACCACAGGTAGCTGAACACCGCGAGCATCTGCCCGATCGACAGGTCGGAAAACAGCACGGTGAGCATCGCCGCCGCGCGGAAGATGTCGATGCCGAACTGGAACAGCAAACCACTGGCGCGGTTCGAGGCGTCGGTTTTCCACTGCGAGTTGACTGCGTAGTTGCGTACTTCCTGCGCGCGCACACCGAGGCGCCCGAGGAAATAGCCCTGACGATTGCCCGCGCGCACTTCCTGAATCGCATCGAGGGTTTCGCTCAGGGCCTGGGTGAAACGCGAGGTGCTGTCGTTTTCCAGCTTCTTCAGATGCTTGACGCGTTTGCCCAACTGCACCGTGGCATAGATCACCAACGGGTTGAACAGCAGAATCAGCAGCGCCAGCTTCCAGTGCATCCACATGAGGATGCTGGCGGTGCCGACCAGGGTCAGCATGGCGACGAGGAAGCGGCTGAGGGTTTCGCCGACGAATTTGTCGAGGGTATCCAGATCGGTGACCAAATGCGTGGTTACTGTGCCGCTGCCGAGGCTTTCGTATTCGCCGAGGGAAATGCGCTTGAGCCGCTCGATCAGGCGTACGCGAATGCGGTAGACGATGTCCTTGGCCAGGCGCGCGAACAGCCGCGATTGCAACACGCCAAAACACAGGGCGCTGCAACGCAAGGTCAGGGTCACCACCAACATCAGGCCGATATAACCCGCCGCCTGCTGCCACATGCTCGGCAGAAAATGATTCATGACTTTCAGTGCGGCATCGCCGTGGCCGAGCAGCACTTCGTCGACCAGCAACGGCAGCAGCAACGGGATCGGCACGCTGCACAGCGTCGCCAGCACGGCCACGCCGTTGGCGATCCACAGGGATTTCTTGTGATGCAGTGCCAGACGCCGGACTTCAGCCCAGCTCAGCCGGTCGACACGCTCTACGGCTGGCGTGTCATCGGCGCGGTCAGACACAGGCCGCGCGCTCCAGCCAGCGGCCGAGCAACGGCGACAGCTCGCTGAGCGGTTGATAGCCGTTGGTCAGCAGCGCCAGTTGCCCGTTGCGCTCGGCCAGCAGGGTCGGAAAACCGGCGATGCCCAAGTCCTGCACCCAGGTGAAGTCGGCTTGGGTCGCCCTGTGCTGATCGGCATGATCGAACAACGCCGCGAATTCGATACGCGGCACACCGGCCTGCTCCGCCAACTCGACCAGCACGCTGGCCTGGGTGACATCGCGACCTTCGGCGTAAAACGCCTGCTGGATCAGCCCGACCAATGTCCACGCGCAATCCGGCGCCAGACTGCGCGCGGTGACAATGGCGCGACAGGCAGGCTCGGTGTCGTAGACAAAACCGTCAGGCAACGCGCCGTCGAACTTGAACGGCTGGCCGGTGGCCTCGGTGACCGCTTGCCAGTGCTCGAGAATGTAGCGCCGCGTGGTCGGCTCCAGCGCCGAACCGCTGCCGGTGCGCAGACCGCCGACCACCAGATGCAGCTCGACCCCGGCTGCCTGCGCCTGCTCGACCAGTGCCTTGGCCACCGGAGCAAACCCCCAGCACCATGAACACATCGGATCCATCACATAGAGCAGGCGCGCAGACATGATTAAGCCTCGGAAGATGCTTGCTTATAGTTGTAGCCGATCGGGTGCGGCTGATTGCGTGCCTTGGCCAGTTCGATCTGCTTTTGCCGATCGATGGCGCTGCGCCGGGTTTTCTCGCTGAGCTTGTCCCAGCAATGCGGGCAACTGATGCCGGCGACGTAGTGCTCGGAGGCGCGATCTTCAACGCTGACCGGCGTGCGGCAGGCATGACATTGATCGTAGTCGCCTTCCGTCAGGTCGTGACGCACGGTGACGCGGTTGTCGAAGACGAAGCAGTCGCCGCGCCATTTGGTTTCTTCCTGCGGCACCTCTTCGAGGTACTTCAGGATGCCGCCCTTGAGGTGGTAGACCTCTTCGAAGCCTTCGCCGAGCATGTAGCTCGAGGCTTTCTCGCAGCGAATGCCGCCGGTGCAGAACATCGCGACCTTCTTGTGCACGGCCGGGTCGAAGTGTTCTTTGATGTAGTCGGGAAACTCGCGAAAACTGGTGGTTTTCGGATCGATGGCGCCTTCGAAGGTACCGATCGACACTTCGTAGTCGTTGCGCGTGTCGATCAGCAGCACTTCCGGGTCGCTGATCAGCGCGTTCCAGTCTTGCGGCTCGACGTAAGTGCCGACCTTTTTGTTCGGGTCAACGCCTTCGACACCGAGGGTGACGATCTCTTTCTTCAGCTTGACCTTGGTGCGATAGAACGGCTGTTCGTCGCAGTACGATTCCTTGTGGTCAATGTCGACCATGCGCGGATCGTTCTTGAGCCAGGCGAGCAGACCGTCAATGCCTTCGCGGCTGCCGGAAACCGTACCGTTGATGCCTTCTTCGGCGATCAGCAGAGTGCCTTTGATGCCGTTGTCGACCATCGCTTGCAGCAGTGGCTCGCGCAGGTCAACGTAATCTTCGAGGGTGACGAACTTATACAGTGCCGCCACGACAATCGGTTGTGTCATGGGTATTTCTCCAGGTGGCTACCCTCGCAAAGGGTGAACCGGATTCAATAAAAAACGCGCCGGCTAAGCGGCGCGTTGCGGATTCTAGCAAAAAACATCACCGCCTGCGGCTGTGCCCTGTAGGAGCTGCCGAAGGCTGCGATCTTTTGATCTTAATGTTTGCTACCGCCGGCACAGGTCGGCGACGCCGGAGCGCCGTCGATCTCTGCCCATTCCTGCGGGGTGTAGGTGTGCAGCGCCAACGCATGGAACTCGCCCATCAGCTCGCCGAGCGTGCCGTAGACTTTCTGGTGGCGCTTGACCCGGTTCAGGCCTTCGAACTGCGCGCTGACCACCACCGCCTTGTAGTGGGTCTGTGACCCGCGACTGTGCATGTGGCTTTCGTCCAGCACTTGCAGGTGCTCAGGCTGTAACAGAGCCAGCGTCGATTCGATGCGTTGTTGCATGGTCATCACGAACTCCGCTTACTTCTTCTTGGCTGGCGCCGCGGCCGGGGTCAGCTCTTTGGTCATGTCGTCGAGCAGCTTGTTGACCACTGGCACCGCGCTTTCCAGTTTGCCCTGGGTCATCTGCGCCGACTGCTGGGTCAGCTGCGGCATTTTTTCCAGGACTTTCTTGCCCAGTGGCGACTGGTAGAAGGCAACCAGATCTTTCAGCTCGGATTCGCTGAAGTTGCTGGTGTAGAGCTTGACCATGTCGGGCTTGAGCTTGTTCCAGCCGATGGCCTGGTCCAGCGCGGCGTTGGCCTTGGCCTGGTAGGTTTCGAGCACGGCTTTCTTCGACTCAGGGGCTTTGGTCTGTTCAAAGCGCTGGGCGAACATTTGCTGCACTTGCATGTACACCGGGGTACCCAGCTTGTCAGCGTGAGCCAGCGTCAGGAAAGCTTCGGCACTGGCGTTGTGGCTGGCGGTATCGGCAAGCACCTGGCCGCTGGCGCAAACCAGTGCAACCGCGGTACAGATGGCGCGAAGACGAGTCATCGAGTTTCCTTTAAGCAAAGCGAGGTCGAACCCCAAGGGCGACCATTCTGCGCCTAACAATCGCTATGGCTCAACCCCCGGCCCTTGCCGCGCTTGATTGGCGGGGTTTTGCGGTCAACAATCGAGCCGATGGAACCACCCGGGCCGATGCCGGCCTAAATTGCGCCAACAGACCAACAGGAGTGTGCACGATGAGCCGTATCGAAACCGACAGCCTGGGCCAGATCGAGGTCCCGGACGACGCTTACTGGGGTGCTCAGACGCAACGCTCGCTGATCAACTTCGCAATCGGTCAGGAACGCATGCCGCTACCGGTGCTGCACGCCCTGGCGCTGATCAAGAAAGCCGCCGCACGGGTCAACGACCGCAACGGCGACCTGCCCGCCGACATCGCTCGCCTGATCGAACAGGCCGCCGATGAAGTGCTCGCCGGCGAGCATGACGAGCAGTTCCCGCTGGTGGTCTGGCAGACCGGCAGCGGTACCCAGAGCAACATGAACGTCAACGAAGTGATCGCCGGTCGCGCCAACGAACTGGCCGGCAACCCGCGCGGCGGCAAGTCGCCGGTGCACCCGAACGATCACGTCAATCGCTCGCAAAGTTCCAACGACTGCTTCCCCACCGCCATGAGCATCGCCACCGCCAAAGCGGTGCAGGAACAACTGCTGCCGGCGATTGCCGAGCTGTCCGGCGGCCTCGCTGAACTGGCGGCACGGCACATGAAACTGGTGAAGACCGGGCGCACGCACATGATGGACGCGACGCCGATCACCTTCGGTCAGGAATTGTCCGGCTTCATCGCGCAACTGGATTATGCCGAGCGCGCCATCCGCGCCGCGCTGCCGGCGGTCTGCGAACTGGCGCAGGGCGGCACTGCGGTCGGCACCGGGCTGAATTCGCCGCACGGCTTCGGTGAGGCGATTGCCGCTGAACTCGCAGCACTGTCCGGTCTGCCGTTCGTCACCGCGCCGAACAAGTTCGCTGCACTGGCCGGCCATGAGCCGCTGGTGACCCTGTCCGGCGCACTGAAAACCCTCGCCGTGGCCTTGATGAAAATCGCCAACGACTTGCGTCTGCTGGGCTCAGGTCCTCGCGCAGGTTTTGCTGAAGTGAAGCTGCCGGCCAACGAACCGGGCAGTTCGATCATGCCCGGCAAGGTCAACCCGACCCAGTGCGAAGCGCTGTCGATGCTCGCCTGCCAGGTGCTCGGCAATGACGTGGCGATCGGTTTTGCCGCCAGTCAGGGGCACTTGCAGCTGAACGTGTTCAAACCGGTGATCATCCACAACCTGCTGCAATCGATCCGTTTGCTTGGTGATGGCTGCAGCAACTTCCAGCAGCACTGCATCGCCGGGCTCGAGCCGGATGCGCAGGTCATGGCCAAGCATCTGGAACGTGGGCTGATGCTGGTGACTGCGCTGAACCCGCACATCGGTTATGACAAGTCGGCGGAGATCGCCAAGAAGGCTTACAGCGAAGGGCTGACTTTGCGTGAGGCTGCGTTGCAGCTGGGTTATCTCACTGATGAAGAGTTCGATGCCTGGGTGCGCCCGGAGAACATGATCGAGGCTGGCGCCAAGGGCTGAGTCATGTAGCGCCTGAAAGTCCGTCTTCGCGAGCAGGCTCGCTCCCACAGGAAAATTGCATTGCAAAGTGGGAGCGAGCCTGCTCGCGAATTCAGGCGCCGCCGATCGTCAGCCAGGCACAACCCTGGCCCGCCGCGCCCTGAGCCCGGCAATCAACGATGGCCCCAACGCCACCAGCGCCGAACCCAGCACCACCAGCACCGCCCCGCCATAGCCCAGCGCATTGATCTGCTCGGCATGCACGTAGTCCGGCCAGATCCGCGCCGCAATCGCCACCGCAACAAATGTCACCAGCGGCGTGATCGCCAGCGTCGCACTGACTCGCGAGGCTTCCCAGTGCGCCAGCGCTTCGGCGAATGCGCCGTAAGCGATCAAGGTGTTCATGCAGCACGCCAGCAACAGCCAGCCCTGCCACGGGCTCAGGTTGAGCGCTTCCAGCGGATGTACCCACGGCGTCAGCAACAGCGCGCAGAACAGGTAGATCACCATCATCACCTGCAACGAATTCCACACCGTGAGCAATTGCTTCTGGCCCAGCGCATAAAAGGTCCACACCGTCGACGCCAGTAGCACCAACAACACGCCGGCGGTGTAATCGGACAGCGAAGTCAGCAGCTCGGCCAGGCGCTGATTGAAGAACAGGCCGAAGCCGATCAGCAACACCAGCAAGCCGATGCCCTGGCCAATGCTGAAGCGCTCCTTGAACACGAACAGACTGGCGATCAGCAGCATGATCGGACCCATTTGCACCACCAATTGCGCGGTGCCGGGGCTGAGCAGGTTGAGGCCCATCAGGTACAGCACGTAATTGCCGACCAGCCCCAGTACCGCCATCAGCACCAGCCAGCCGCCCTTCGGCCCGAGCACCTTGCGACTTGGCAGGCGCTTGACCGAAGCCAGATAAATGAAAAGGCAGCCGCCGGAAACCATCAGACGAAACCAGGTCACCGTGACCGGGTCCATCACCAGCAACACCTGTTTGAGCTTGATCGGCAGGATGCCCCACAGAAACGCGGTCAGCAGCGCCAGGAACAGTCCGTACACCCAGCGCCCCGATGAAATGTGCATGCGAACCTCAGAAGCCTGCTGACAAGGACACTCATTCTAGGCGTCCGGCTGCGCACAACACAGGGACAGTTGCCGCCAGGCCGCGAATGAAACTGTGCAGGTCGCAGCAGTAAACCGGCGCGCCGCCGTTGATCGGCCGGGCAGGCGCGCCAAGTGCTTCAGGCATAAGCTGATTGCAGACTTTTCAACGCATTGATCAGGGAGACCGACATGTACGCCATGCGCGCCGAGGACAGCGCCCCCGCCACCCGTTTTCGCAGCGACCGCGTGTGCCGGGTCAATGGCGAGCTGTATTTCAGCACCCGGGAAAATACCCTCGAAGGGCCGTATGACAGTCAGGTGATCGAGCGGGAGATTCAGGCTTATATAGCGCGGATGCAGCGGCGGGATTCCAGCCGCTGAACCGTGGCGCTGCCTTCGCGAGCAGGCTCGCTCCCACAGGGGAATGCGATCACCTGTGGGAGCGACCCTGCTCGCGAAGGGGCCTGAACGGGCAACCAATCCTTTAGCGCACCGCCTCAAACAACCCGCTCGCTCCCATGCCGCCGCCCACACACATGGTGACGATGCCGTAACGCAGGTTGCGCCGCTGCAATTCCCGGATCAGATGCCCTACCTGACGCGAGCCGGTCATGCCGAACGGGTGGCCGATGGAAATCGAGCCGCCATTGACGTTGTATTTGTCGTTGTCGATCTCCAGCCGGTCGCGGCTGTACAGGCACTGCGAAGCAAACGCCTCGTTCAATTCCCACAGATCGATATCCGCCACTTGCAGGCCCTTGGCCTTGAGCAGTTTCGGCACCGAGAACACCGGGCCGATGCCCATTTCGTCCGGCTCGCAACCGGCGACGGTGAAGCCACGGAAAAACGCCTTCGGCTTGAGCCCCAGCTCCAGCGCTTTGTCCAGACTCATCACCAGTGTCATCGACGCACCGTCGGACAGCTGCGAGGAATTGCCCGCCGTCACCGAACCGTCGTCGGCGAACACCGGTTTCAGTCCGGCAAGGCTTTCGTAGGTGGTGTCCGGGCGGTTGCAGTCGTCGCGCTCGACGACGCCGTCGACAATCTGCACTTCACCGCTGTTCTTGTCCTCGACCCGATATTTCACCGCCATCGGCACGATTTCATCGTCGAACAGACCGGCAGCCTGGGCCTGCGCGGTACGGATCTGGCTTTGCAGCGCATAACGATCCTGTGCCTCGCGACTGACATCGTAACGGCGCGCCACCACTTCGGCGGTCTGGCCCATGGTGTAGTAGATGCCGGGAGTCTGTTGCTTGAGCAGCGGGTTGATCAGGTGATCGGTGTTGACGCTCTTCAGGGTCAGGCTGATCGACTCGACGCCGCCGGCGACGATGATGTCGCTGCAACCGGAGGCGATCTGGTTGGCGGCAATCGCGATCGCCTGTAAACCCGACGAGCAGAAACGGTTGAGGGTCATGCCGGCGGTGCCGGTGCCCAGGCGCGACAGTACCGCGACGTTGCGGCCGATGTTGTAGCCCTGCGCGCCCTCGTTGGAGCCGGCGCCGACGATGCAGTCCTCGACGCTGGCCGGGTCGATATCGTTGCGGGTCAGCAGCGCATTGACGCAGTGGGCCGCCATGTCATCGGGGCGGGTCTGGTTGAACTTGCCGCGAAAGGATTTGGCCAGGCCGGTCCGCACGCTGTCGACGATCACCACTTCACGCATGGCATACCTCATTGTTGTTGTCGGTTGAGAGTGGACCTGAGCATAAGTCCACCTTCTTGCCGACCGCGAGGATCATTCACCCGGCGTATGCGCGGCCATCGCTTCAGTCCTTGTGCTTTTTGGCCTTCTTGTCGGATTTCTCGAACGCGTCTTCCAGCGCGCGGTTGATCGTGCGCAACACTTTCACCCGTGCCCAGCGTTTATCGTTGGCTTCGACCAGCGTCCACGGCGCGATCTCGGTGCTGGTGCGATCGACCATGTCGCCGACCGCCCGGCGATAGTCGTCCCACTTTTCCCGATTGCGCCAGTCGTCCTCGGTGATCTTGAAACGCTTGAACGAAATCTCTTCGCGCTCCTGAAAGCGCTCCATCTGCGTGTCCTTGTCGATCGCCAGCCAGAACTTGACGACGATGACCCCGGCATCGGCAAGCTGCTCTTCGAAGTCATTGATTTCGCCGTAGGCGCGCAGCCAATCATCCGGTGCGCAGAAGCCCTCGATTCGTTCGACCAGTACCCGCCCGTACCACGAACGGTCGAACACGGTGAATTTGCCCCGCGCCGGGAGGTGTCGCCAGAACCGCCACAAATACGGTTGTGCGCGCTCTTCTTCGGTCGGTGCGGCAATCGGGACGATGCTGTACTGACGCGGATCGAGCGCCGCTGCCACGCGGCGAATCGCCCCGCCCTTGCCCGCCGCGTCGTTACCCTCGAACACCGCGATCAGCGCATGGCGACGCATGCGTTTGTCGCGCATCAGCCCGGACAGGCGCGCCTGCTCGGTGATCAGTTGTTCTTCATAGTCTTTCTTGTCCAGACGCTGCGTCAGGTCGAGGCTGTCGAGCAGATTCAACTGATCGACCGGCGTACCCAGCGGCGCGGCACTGACTTCGTGTGGATTGACGTCGGCACGCTTGAGCGCGTTTTGCAGACCTTCGAGGAGAATCTTGCCCACCGCCAGGCTGCGGTAATTGGCATCGACGCCTTCGATGACATGCCACGGCGCGTAATCGCGGCTGGTGCGGCGCAGCACCCGCTCGCCGTAGTTGACGAACTTGTCGTAGGTCTGCGATTGCTGCCAGTCCAGCGGACTGATGCGCCAACTGTGCAGCGGATCGTCGGCCAGCGATTTGAGCCGCGCTTTCATCTGCTTCTTGGACAAGTGAAACCAGAACTTGAAGATTAACGCGCCTTCATCGCAGAGCATTTTCTCCAGACGCTCAGCGCCGGCGATGGCCTGGTCCAGACGCGGATCCTTGAACAGTCCGTGCACCCGGCCCTGGAGCATCTGGCTGTACCAGTTGCCGAAGAAAACACCCATCCGCCCCTTGGCCGGCAGCATCCGCCAGTAGCGCCAGGCCGGTGGCCGCGCGAGTTCTTCATCGGTCTGCTGGTCGAAGGTGCGCACTTCGATCAGGCGCGGGTCCATCCATTCATTGAGCAGTTTGACCGTTTCGCCCTTGCCCGCCCCTTCGATGCCGTTGATCAGGATGATCACCGGAAAGCGCTTCTGCTGCTGCAACTCGAACTGCGCTTCCAGCAAGGCTTCACGCAGCGCAGGGACGGCCGCCTCGTAAGTGTCTTTGTCGATGGCGTGACCGATTTCAGCGGATTCAAACATGGGACGGCTCCTTCCAGGGTTCAGCAAGACTAGCGGATTGGGCACGGGCGCAGGGCAGAAATTCCCACGAACTCAGGACGGGATGAGAACTTTGTGGTGAGGGGATTTATCCCCGACCGGCTGCGCAGCAGTCGTAAATCCCGGAAGCACGGTTTAACTCGGGAAAACGGGGTGGTTGGTTCTGGGACTGCTTCGCAGTCCAGCGGGGATAAATCCCCTCGCCACAGGGTTCTTTTCACCGCGAGTCTTGTGCTGGATCGGTAGTATCGGCGCGATCGGCTAGAATGGCCGCCTTGTGTTTGCCGAGCCTGCCATGAAAGCCGAAATGCCCCACGCCCAACTCGACTGGGACGACCAGGGACGCCCACGTTCGCGGGTGTTCGATGACGTGTATTTTTCCGACCAGTCGGGGCTGGAGGAAACCCGTTACGTGTTTCTCGAACAGAACCGTCTGGCCGAGCGTTTCGCTGCGCTGCCGGCGGATGGACGTCTGGTGATTGGCGAAACCGGTTTCGGCACCGGGTTGAATTTTCTCTGTGCCTGGCAGTTGTTCGAACAGCACGCGGTGGCCGGCGCGCGCTTGCATTTTGTCAGCGTCGAGAAGTACCCGCTGGCGCCTGCGGATCTGCGCCGGGCCTTGGCACTGTGGCCAGAACTCATGCCGTTGGCGGATCAGTTGCTCAGGCATTACGTGGCGATTCATCAAGGCTTTCAACGCATCACTCTGGCCAATGGCCGCGTGACGCTGACCTTGCTGATCGGCGATGCGCTGGAGCAACTGCCGCAACTCGATGCACAGATCGACGCGTGGTTTCTCGACGGTTTCGCCCCGGCGAAAAATCCGGACATGTGGACCGCTGAACTGTTCGTCGAACTGGCGCGGCTGGCTGCGCCGGGCTCGACCATCAGCACCTTCACCAGCACCGGTTGGGTCCGCCGTCTGCTCAATGCTGCCGGGTTCAAGATGAAGCGCACGCCGGGCATCGGCCACAAGTGGGAAATCCTGCGTGGCGAATTTCTCGGCTGGCCCGCCGAGGTGACGGCGCCCCTACCGGCGAAACCCTGGTTCGCCCGCCCTGCTCCGTTGTGCGGTGGACGCCGGGCGCTGGTGATCGGCGCCGGCCTGGCTGGCTGCGCGACAGCGTCGAGCCTGGCGGCGCGCGGCTGGCAAGTGAGTCTGCTGGAGCGTCACGCGGCCGTCGCGCAAGAAGCCTCGGGCAACCCGCAAGGCGTGCTCTATCTCAAGCTGTCCGCCCATGGCACGGCGTTGTCGCAGTTGATCGTCAGCGGCTTCGGTTACACCCGGCGCCTGCTGGAAAGCCTGCAACGCGGCAGCGACTGGGATGACTGCGGCGTGCTGCAACTGGCGTTCAATGCCAAGGAAGCCGAGCGCCACGCGCAATTGGCGGCGGCGTTTCCTGAAGATCTCTTGCAGTGGCTGGAACAGCCGCAAGCGCAGGATCGCGCCGGTGTCGGCGTGGCCCATGGCGGTTTGTTCTACCCCGAAGGCGGCTGGGTGCATCCGCCGGCGCTGTGTCAGGCCCAGGCGACCCACACCAACATTGAGTTGCTCAGCCATCACGAAGCTTTGGAACTGCGCAAAGTCGCAGACCTGTGGCAAGCCTTCGACGGCGAACGTTTGCTCGCCAGTGCGCCGGTGGTGATCCTGGCCGGAGCCGCCGAAATCAAACGTTTTGCCCAGAGCGCCGAATTGCCGCTCAAGCGCATTCGCGGGCAGATCACGCGCCTGCCTGAAAACGCAGAGAGTCATGCGCTGGCCACCGTGGTGTGCGCCGAGGGCTACGTCGCCCCGGCGCGTCTGGGCGAGCACACCCTGGGTGCCAGTTTCGACTTCAACAATGACGATCTGACCCCCACGACTGCCGAGCACCAAGGCAATCTGGCGATGCTCGAAGAAATTTCCAGCGACCTGCTGACACGCCTCAACATCAGCGAGCAGCCACTTGCGAACCTTGAGGGCCGGGCAGCTTTCCGCTGCACCAGCCCCGATTACCTGCCGATTGTCGGCCCGCTCGCTGATCTGCAAACCTTCAATCAGACCTACGCAGCGTTGAGCAAAGACGCCCGGCAAGTACCGGACCTCGCCTGCCCGTGGCTCGATGGTCTGTACGTCAACAGCGGCCACGGTTCTCGCGGGCTGATCACCGCGCCGCTGTCCGGCGAGCTGCTTGCCGCGTGGCTGGACAACGAGCCGCTGCCGTTGCCACGCAGCGTGGCCGAAGCCTGCCATCCCAATCGTTTCGCCTTACGGCAGTTGATTCGCGGCAAGTGAATTTCACGTATCGGGCATTTCGCAGATGCCCAGATCCATCAGCCGTATCGCGTCTTCCGTCAGGCTCTTGAACAGCACGTCTTCAGCCTGGTCCTTTTCAAGCTTGAGTGCCTGGTTCTGACTCAAATAATCGCCAGAGGGCAGCGTGTCCTTCTTGTCGAACAGTGCGCTCATTTGCGGGTCGTACAGGTCATCGATCAGCGCAAACTTGCGGACAAATATGCGTCGCAGATAGTCACGCCAGAACGTTCGCCCCTGCATGTATTCCAGCCATTGCGGGGAGAGTTCAGCGGTGAAGACGCGATTTTTTGCGACCTCAAGATCAGCGGCCGTCACGCCACTCTGGGCACTGAACAGCATATCTTTCGGTTGACCGCGCAGTCCCAGCGCATCGGTGAGACCGATGCGGTAAGCGAGGTTCATTTCCAGCGCATCGACCTTTGGCGCCCGGAGCGAATGCTCCCGGGCGATTTCTTCCAGCCTGTCCAGCCTGAACAGGCTGCGGCCCAGTTCCAACAACGCCTTGGCAGTACCCCTGCTCCCGCTTGCAGCCCTGCTCACCCGCTCGACTTCCACTGCGACTTCAAGGCGACTGAAAACCAGCGCCGCGTTATCGGTGCAGTGCAGCGGATCGGCCGCGATGTCGAGCAGTTGACGGCCCAGCGGCTCGTCAGCTTCCGCCGCCTTCAGTACCGCCCAGACGCGTCGCTGCATGTCAGCGCTGCCCTGTTTGCCGTCTGCGGTATCGCCCAGTTGCGCCAGCAAAGTGAACAAGCCATCGGCCGTCCGCTCGCTGCGCAATGCCGCCCAGATGCGCGACTGCTCTGCCCACTCTTCGCCACTGACCTTCGTCAACCAGAGCGAGCGCGCCGTTTGCTCGTTCAGCCGTGCGATGTCATCGGCGACATAGTCCATCCCAACGCCGAAATTATCGCGATAGTTCTCCAGATGCGTTTTGGCCGTTTCCGAAAAGGGGTTCAGCCCAAGCTTGAGTGCGCCGGTGAAACGTCGTGATTTCTCGAATAACCACTCGGGCAGCTCCGTGATGCTGTTGGCGGTCAGATCCATCAGTTCAATGTGCGCAGAATGGTCGAGGCCTTCTGGCAGTTCGGTGATGCCGGTATCGTTCAGCGACAAGCGACGCAGTTGCGACATTCGGCTGAAATCCGGGGTGGCACCCAACGGATTCTTGTCCAGATTCAGGTAGCGTAAAGTGCTCAGCCTGTTCAGCTTCGCCAGGGTCTGCTCGGTGAGCTTGAGCTGATTGTTTGCCAGGCTCAGCCGTTGCAGACGCGGCATGTGCGACAACATTTCAGGTAGCCGGGTGATCGCGTTGCTGCCCAGTTCCAGCGAGTCGAGCTGTTTGAAGGACTTGAGGAAGTACGCCACATCATCCCCCAGCGCCATGTTCCGCATCGACAATTGCTCGACATGGTCGAAGCTCACCGACGACGGTAACGTCGGCACCTTACCGATGCGCATGCCGTCAAGGTCAAGGGTACAGAGGTTTTTTCCCTCTTCGTTGGTGGCCCAATGAAAGCGTCGAAACGCTTCTTCGATCAGCTCGGCAGCCATTTTCCGACTGTGCCGCGCTTCGGCCAGATCGCCCCCAATGGCTTGCAGGGCGGCGGCATCTTCACTCCAGACAAACAGCGCGTCACGCAGGGTTTGCAGATCCTGACGCAGGGCTTTGATGCGGGTCGCACGGCTCAACGGATCATCGCCCAGTGCATCGAGCAATTGACTGAGCTGCGGCTCGCTCAGACGCGGATAAAGCCTGCGCGCTTTGCGCAGCAGTGTGCGTGAATGAGCTGTCGCGGGGACCTGATCGCCTTGCACACAGGCCGGCTCGACGGGAAGTGATTCCGTACTGCCGCCGCGCAATGCCCGCGCAGTGACCTCGCGTTCGTCGAGGGCAACGTTGAGCAGCTTTTTGCGTAACTGTTGTGTACTGAGCTGTCCGGCATCGGCAAACCCGAGTGCGGTCCGCTGACGTGGCGGCAATGCCTTGAGGATGGCCATGTACAAAGCGTCGGGGCCGGATGCCACCTTGCCCAAGGATTTTTTGTCGCCGCCAAACGCCTCATAGCCCTGCGTGGACTTCACCAGATAGCCGGTATTTTCCGAGGTCGCCGACGCATCGCCGATGTCTTCGAGTATCGGTCCGGTCAAGGCGTTGTCGCGCATTTGCAGACGCAGCTGTGCGTTCCAGCCGCTCAGGCGCGGCAGTAATTTCATGGCCAGCCTGTCGGTGTCGGCATTGGCCAGCCACGACCAGTGCAACCCGCTCAGCGCCCGGTCAAGCCGCACCTCGGCAATACCGGCCCGAGCCCGCTGTCCCAACCGCAAGGGCGCGCTCCCGGTCGAGCGCAAGTGCAGGCGCTCGACACTCGAAGCGCGGTCGATCAGCCTTTGACCATCGCGCGCCGGAATGTCGGCGAAAACCTGGCGCAATTTGCCCAGATCCTGCGCGTCACTGCGGTCATAGCGCTTGTACATCCGCTCGAACGCCGCGCGGTAATCGGATTTGAGCGCAGCACCCAGTTTTCTTGCCAGCCCGGTGGCTTGCGTGCTTTTCGCGACTTTGCCGCCGAGCAAGGCCTCGACTTCATGCTCGTAGAGGCCGTCGATGACGGTTTGCAGCAAGCGCCCGAGTGCCAACTGGCCTTGGGTGACCGGCACTCCCAGGGTTTCGTCGAGCGTGCTGTTTGCAGGATAAGTGGTTTCGACGTCTCCTTCATGACCGATGACCTCAAGGTATCGGTCAGTCGGCCAGCCCGGCAGTTGCGTCAAGGCGTGCATCTGTTCTTCCAGAGGTTGCTCGGAGTGGATCTCGCCGTTTTCCAGTTCCATGGTCAACTCACGCAGCTGGCGCTCGATGCGCACGCGCTCGACGGTATCGCGCAGGCGTACCGGCAGGCTCAGATTGTCGTTGAAGGTCTCCAGCAAGGTTTGCTGCGAGGTGTTGCTCAGCCGGCGAAGGATGTCCAGGTCGCTGTCGGCAAATTCGCTCAACTGCGGATCGATGCGCTTGAGCGTGTAGGCGCTGCTGCCCCATTCTTCGGGCTGTTCAGCGGGGAACCGCCAGCCGCCCTCGACGTGGCGGATCAGTTCCGGAGCATAGGCTTGTGCGCGTGCGGGGTGTTCCAGGCGCCAGTGCTGAGTGTCGATATCAAAGTTGCCCGCCAACAGGCGGTGCTCGAAGCGGGCGATGGTCTTGTTGCCGATCTGGTAGAACTCCTTTGAACCGGCACCGATGGTGAATCCGGCCGGCAAAGCATGCTCGTACGGGCTCAAATCGGACTTCCACAGGCGTGGCTTGCCGGCCCGATCGAGTATCGCGGTGAACTGCGCGAAGAACCCCGGATGCGTGCGCAGCAGTTTTTTGCCCACAGTTCCCAGCACCTTCTGACCGCCGGCGAAAACGCCCATCAATGCGATGTTCTCTACCACACTGAGCAGATGTGACAGTGCTTCCTGATGATCACCGCGGCGCCAGTCCGCCACGCCGTCATACACTTCACCGAGCAATTGCCCGACCGCGACGCCCATCATCAATTGCCCCAGGACCGGCACGAACAGCCCCGCCACCGACGCCACGGTCACCCCGCGCTGAACGAAATCCAACAGGCGTTTCTGTCGGATCTCTTCATCGATATCAGCGGTTGGCACCGCCAGTTTGCGCGCGTCGATCTGCAACTTGCCGACATGGCTTTGCACCATGAAATCAAAAAGCGCCACATTGATCGGCCATTGTTCGACGACGCCCAGATCGGGTTTCTCAGCCAACGCCTTGAAGAAGTCAGCCTTGTCATCTTCATCGAGGCTGCCGGCGAAATACCCCTGATATTCCGTGCTCTTGAGTTGTTGCGCGAGGTAGCGCTTGAACGCATTGAAACTCGGGTACTCATACACGGCGCGCTCGGGCTCGCCGGGCATATACACCATGCATCCGTCCTCAGGGTGTTGTTCCACGGAGCGTTTGGAAAATACCACCACGCCCCAAACGCAGCTGTCGAGGATTCTGATGCCCTGCATGATCATCGGGTCTTTGCCGTAGCGCAGGTGCTGCGCCGAAGCGACGCCTTCGGCCAGCATCAGATCCTGCAGCATGCGCAAACCAGCTGCGGTGATATCGCCCTTGAGCTCCGCAAGATGAGCGTCCAGCTCCAGCAGCGATTGCTTCAATCCGGCGATATTGCGGGTCATGGCACTGGTCGCCACGACTTTGCCGCAGTCCTCACGCAGACCGAACACTTGCTGCAGATGCTCCTGGTATTTCTTGCCCAGATCCAGCTTGCGGCACATCGCTGCAAACGCTGCCGGCGTCAGATCCTTCACGCCAGCGGGCACACTCTTGACGCGCACCAGGCTGCCGGCGGGAAAACCGTCGGCCTGCTCCTCGTCTGCGGTGAAGTTTTGCATGGCTGCCTGCAACAGGCTTTGCGTCGCGTGTCTGACCAAGCCGACATCGGCCTGAACCGTCGCCTTCACATCGCAGCCACAATCGACGCCGGGCAGGCTGAGCAGATCCTCGCTCACGTCATAGACCGCTGGCCATTTCTCGCTCAGCGCCGCGTTAAGTTCGCTGATGCAGAAGCTGTGCAAGGGTTTGAGCCGGGTCAGATCCTTGTCGACTTTGACTTGCAGGGTGTGCAGTTCACGATTGATTTCGTCCAGCTTGTTCAGCGTGGCCGCAGAAGCCGTGAGCAGATGCGCCGGGAGGCTTTTTTCCAGGCTTTCAGCGGTATCGAGGTCACCGGTCGCGGCGTACAAGGTGCTCAGGACCGAGGCCTGAATCTGTGGATTTGTCTTGTCTTGGGTGGGCATGGCAATAGTCCTTTATTGCGATTTGAAGCCTTGACCCTAGCGCTGCCGGGCAGCCGATAACAGTTCAAAATGCTGGACAAAATCCACGCAGATCAAACGCTTTTTTGTATGGAAAAAACAGCCCTGCACCACCCCACCCGGGACGTCCGTACACGTGTGGGCTTATGCAAAAAAAGCGTAACGGCGCAGGGGTACATCCCGAGACTCGATCCGCACCGATAGCGTTACGGCCGGAGCCAGCGTGGCCGCCTTATAACTTATCGATCTAAAACTCCACCTACCGAGACAGGTCAGTTTCTGAGTACCCGCACTTTTCGCGCGGTACGGCTTGACCTTCCCCAACGGAAAAACCGGTAAGGACTTTATGTGCGGATTAGCTGGCGAGTTACGTTTTGATCAACAACCTGCAGACCTTGCAGCGATCGAGAGAATCACCCATCACCTGGCCCCTCGCGGCCCTGACGCGTGGGGCTTCCATGCCCAAGGGCCGATTGCCCTGGGTCATCGACGCCTGAAAATCATGGACCTGTCGGACGGCTCTGCGCAGCCGATGATCGACAGCCAACTGGGCCTGTCCCTGGCGTTCAACGGTGCGATCTACAACTTCCCGGAATTGCGCGCAGAGCTCGAAGCACTCGGTTATGCCTTCTATTCGGGTGGCGACACCGAAGTGCTGCTCAAGGGTTATCACGCCTGGGGCGAGGCGCTGCTGCCGAAGCTCAATGGCATGTTTGCTTTCGCCATCTGGGAGCGCGATGCCCAGCGCCTGTTCATCGCTCGTGACCGTCTCGGCGTAAAGCCGTTGTACCTGTCACGCACCGGCCAACGCTTGCGTTTTGCCTCGGCACTGCCGGCGCTGCTTAAGGGCGGCGACATCAACCCGATTCTTGATCCGGTGGCGCTCAATCACTATCTGAATTTCCATGCCGTGGTGCCTGCGCCGCGCACCTTGCTGGCCGGTATCGAAAAACTGCCGCCCGCCACCTGGATGCGCGTTGAAGCCGATGGCCGCACCGAGCAGAAAACCTGGTGGACCCTGCCTTACGGCCCGAATGAGGACGAGAAAAATCTCAATCTGGAAGACTGGGTCGATCGCATCCTCGACAGCACCCGCGAAGCGGTGGCGATTCGTCAGCGTGCGGCAGTGGATGTCGGGGTGTTGCTTTCCGGCGGTGTCGATTCGAGCATGCTCGTCGGCCTGTTGCGCGAAGTCGGCGTAGAGAATCTGTCGACCTTCTCCATTGGTTTCCAGGATGCCGGCGGCGAGCGCGGCGACGAATTCCAGTATTCCGACCTGATCGCCAAGCACTACGGCACGCGCCACCATCAGTTGCGCATCGACGAGAAAGAAATCATCGAGCAACTGCCCGCCGCGTTCCGGGCGATGAGCGAGCCGATGGTCAGCCATGACTGCATCGCTTTCTATCTGTTGTCCCGGGAAGTGGCCAAGCACTGCAAAGTGGTGCAGAGCGGCCAGGGCGCGGACGAACTGTTTGCCGGTTACCACTGGTATCCGCAGGTCGAC
Organism: Pseudomonas sp. LW8; assembly: GCF_041956865.1. Taxonomy (NCBI): domain Bacteria; kingdom Pseudomonadati; phylum Pseudomonadota; class Gammaproteobacteria; order Pseudomonadales; family Pseudomonadaceae; genus Pseudomonas; species Pseudomonas sp. LW8. The sequence continues at coordinate 4,054,504 of NZ_CP168138.1, forward strand.
GGCGCGGCGGACCCATACGCGGCCTACCGCGATGCGTTCTTCGATCGCAGCTACGACGACTACGCGGCGACTGTGCAGCCGAAATGGCTGGTCGACCACGATGCGGCCGGCGATTTCGTCAAACAGCACTTTGCCCAGCCCGGCGCCGAGGCTGCCGTAGACAAAGCGCTGCGCCTGGACAGCACGGTGATGCTGGTCGATGACCCGGTCAAACGCGTCGATAACATGACCATGGCCTGGGGCCTGGAAGCGCGTACGCCGTTTCTCGACTATCGACTGGTCGAACTGTCGGCGCGGGTGCCGGGCCAATTCAAGCTGCCCGATGGCGGCAAGCAAGTGCTGAAAGAAGCAGCGCGCCGGGTCATTCCAAGCGAAGTGATCGACCGCAAGAAAGGCTATTTCCCGGTGCCGGGTCTCAAGCACTTGCAGGGCGACACACTCAACTGGGTGCGCGAACTGCTGCTGGATCCGAGCCAGGATCGCGGCCTGTTCAACCCGACCATGCTCGACAAGCTTTTGACTGATCCGCAAGGCCAACTGACCCCGTTGCGCGGTTCGAAACTGTGGCAACTGGCGGCCCTGAACCTGTGGCTCAGTGAACAAGGAATCTGATTGATGAAACCCCATGCCACGTCCATCAACCAACGCCTGTTGCGTGGTCAGGCCCCCTCGTATGAACGTTTGCAGGCGCGCCTGGCCGAAGACGGCAGCGAGCCTGCCAGCGCCCCGATTGCCGTGCATTGCGGCTGGGGCCGGCTGCTGATCGGCCATACCTTTCCCGACCCGGCGTCGCTCGCGCAGGAGCTGCTCAACGAGCAGCCCGGTGAACGCGATATCGCCCTGTATGTTGCCGCACCGCAGCAGATTCTCGGCCTCGAGCCGACGCAGCTGTTTCTCGATCCATCCGACACCCTGCGTTTATGGTTCAGCGATTACCGGCAGGCCACGCGGGTGTTTCGCGGCTTCCGCATTCGTCGTGCGCAAAGCGAAACCGACTGGCAGGGCATCAACCGTTTGTACCAGGCGCGCGGCATGTTGCCGATCGATCAGGAGTTGCTCACCCCACATCATCAGGGCGGCCCGGTGTACTGGCTGGCGGAAGACGAGGACAGCGGCGCGGTGATCGGCAGTGTCATGGGTCTCAATCATGAAAAAGCCTTCAACGACCCGGAACACGGCAGCAGCCTCTGGTGCCTGGCGGTCGACCCGCATTGCTCGCGCCCCGGCGTTGGCGAAGTGCTGGTGCGGCATCTGGTAGAGCACTTCATGAGTCGTGGTCTGGCTTATCTGGATCTGTCGGTGCTGCACGACAACCGTCAGGCGAAAAACCTTTACGCCAAACTGGGTTTCCGCAACCTGCCGACGTTCGCCATCAAGCGCAAGAACGGCATCAACCAGCCGCTGTTTCTCGGCCCGGGCCCGGAGGCGAATTTCAATCCTTACGCGCGGATCATCGTCGAAGAAGCGCATCGGCGCGGTATCGACGTGCAAGTGGATGACGCCGACGCCGGGCTGTTCACCCTCAGCCACGGCGGCCGTCGCGTGCGTTGCCGCGAGTCGCTGAGCGACCTGACCAGTGCGATCAGCATGACCTTGTGCCAGGACAAAAGCCTGACCCACAAGGTGCTGAAAGGCGCAGGTCTGAAACTGCCCGCGCAGCAACTGGCGGGCAACGCCGACGACAACCTGGCCTTCCTCGATGAGCACCAACGGGTGGTGGTCAAACCTCTCGATGGCGAACAGGGCCACGGCGTCGCCGTGGATCTGCGCACCATCGAAGAAGTGCAGAAGGCCATCGAAACGGCGAAGCAGTTCGACAGTCGCGTGCTGCTGGAAAGCTTCCACGAAGGCCTTGATCTGCGCATCGTGGTGATCGGTTTTGAAGTGGTGGCGGCGGCGATTCGCCGTCCGGCGGAAGTGGTTGGCGATGGTCAGCATTCGATCGGTGCGCTGATCGAAGCGCAGAGCCGCCGTCGGCAAGCGGCCACCAGCGGCGAAAGCAAGATTCCGCTGGACCACGAAACCCAACGCACGCTACACGCTGCCGGCTATGACTACAGCAGCATCCTGCCGGCCGGCGAGCATCTGTTCGTGCGGCGCACGGCCAATCTGCACACCGGCGGTACGCTGGAAGACGTGACCGACATTCTTCATCCGACCCTGATCGACGCGGCAGTGCGTGCGGCGCGTGCACTGGACATTCCGATGGTCGGGCTCGATCTGATGGTGCCGGCGGCGGATCAGCCCGAGTACGTGTTCATCGAAGCCAACGAACGCGCCGGCCTGGCCAACCACGAACCGCAGCCGACGGCGGAGCGCTTTGTCGATCTGTTGTTTCCGCATAGTCAGCCGGCTGTCTCTTGAACCATCGTTGTTCCGGCTGACGCCTTCGCGAGCAGGCTCGCTCCCACAGGGGAATGCATTCCAAATGTGGGAGCGAGCCTGCTCGCGAAGAGGCCCTGAACGTCACCACCAATTTTCCTCATCGAAACCATCGATGTGCTCAACCCATCAGGAGTTTCCATGACCACACAAATCCCTGAACCGGATCTGGCTTACCTGCAAAAAGTCCTGCTGGAAATGCTCGCCATTCCCAGCCCTACCGGTTTCACCGACACCATCGTGCGCTATGTCGCCGAGCGTCTCGAAGAGCTGGGCATTCCTTTTGAAATGACCCGGCGCGGCACCATCCGCGCGACGTTGAAGGGCAAAAAGAGCAGCCCTGACCGCGCGGTGTCTGCGCACCTGGACACCATCGGCGCTGCTGTGCGTGCGGTGAAAGACAACGGTCGCCTGACCCTCGCGCCAGTCGGTTGCTGGTCGAGCCGCTTTGCCGAGGGTAGCCGGGTCAGCCTGTTTACCGACACTGGGGTGATTCGCGGCAGCGTGTTGCCGCTGATGGCGTCCGGGCACGCGTTCAACACCCAGGTCGATGAAATGCCGATCAGTTGGGACCATGTCGAGTTGCGTCTGGACGCCTACTGCACGACCAAAGCCGATTGCGAGTCGCTGGGCATTCATGTCGGCGACGTGGTGGCCTTCGATCCGCTGCCGGAGTTCACCGAAAGCGGTCATATCAGCGCCCGCCACCTCGACGACAAGGCCGGCGTTGCCGCATTGCTCGCTGCGCTCAAGGCGATTGTCGACAGTGGCCAGGAACTGAACATCGATTGCCATCCACTGTTCACCATCACCGAGGAAACCGGCAGCGGTGCGGCGGCGGCATTGCCATGGGACGTCAGCGAGTTTGTCGGCATCGACATCGCACCGGTCGCCCCCGGCCAGCACTCCAGCGAACACGCGGTGAGCGTGGCAATGCAGGATTCCGGCGGGCCGTATGACTATCACCTGTCGCGGCATCTGTTGCGTCTGGCCGATGAACACGAATTGCCGGTGCGCCGTGACATGTTCCGCTATTACTTCAGCGATGCGCACTCGGCGGTCACCGCCGGCCACGACATTCGTACTGCCCTGCTCGCTTTCGGCTGCGATGCCACGCATGGCTACGAACGCACGCACATCGACAGCCTGGCGGCGCTCAGCCGTTTGCTCGGCGCGTACATTCTGAGCCCGCCGGTCTTCGCCAGCGATGCGGCGCCGGCCAATGCTTCACTGGATCGCTTCAGCCATCAGATCGAGCATGACACGCAGATGGAAAGCGAAACCCGGGTGCCGCCGGTGGACAGTCTGGTGGGGCAGCGTTCTGACAGTTGAGCCATCAGTTGCGACTGGGCTGGCCCCATCGCTGGCAAGCCAGCTCCCACAGTTATCGGGGTGGTTCACCTATTGTGTGCATCATCAAACTCTGCGGGAGCGGGCTTGCCCGCGATGAGGCCAGTTCATACCCAGCAAAAACTGGCACGCAAAACCCAATCCCCGTAGCATCCCGACATTGATTTGACCGAGGTGCCCATGCTCATTCCCCACGACGCGCTTGAAGTCGACACCCTCACCCGCCTGATCGAGGATTTCGTCACCCGCGACGGTACCGACAACGGCGATGACACCCCGCTGGAAACCCGCGTCCTGCGCGTGCGTCAGGCACTGACCAAAGGCCAGGCATTGATCGTGTTCGACCCGGAAAGCGAACAGTGCCAGCTGATGCTCAAGCACGACGTACCCAAGCATCTGTTCGACTGAAGCCGTCAGCCAGCCTTCGCCGCAGCCTCCTTGCGCTTGATCCGGTCATAGACCTCGGCGCGGTGTACATGGACCTTTTTCGGCGCCTCGACGCCGAAGCGCACGCTGGAGCCATTGACCGACAGAACACGCAGGGTGATGTCGTCTCCGATTGAAATCAACTCACCGACCACACGGCTGAGTACAAGCATGGGATTCATCCTTCAGGACTGGCAAACCCTGAAGATGCGCGGCTTACAGCGTCTTCACAATCCACGACGAGCAAATCAGTCTTGCCCTACAGGCGCCCACGCCCGCAGCTGTCAGACACTTCGCACAAAAGCCTCAGGCAGCGGAAAAGCGCGGCCCGAACAGAATGATGCTGGCACCGACCACGCACAGGGCCATGCCAATCCAGTCCGAGCCCAGCGGACGCACCCGCTCGACCACCGCCAGCCAGCCAATCGAAGCAACGATGTAGATCCCGCCATACGCGGCATAGGCGCGCCCGGCGTAGGCCGCTTCAACACGGGTCAGCAACAGCGCGAACAGGGTCAGGCTGAGCAACGCGGGAATCACCCACAACGCGCTCTTGCCCTGGCGCAGCCACATGTAGAAGGCAAAACAGCCGGCGATTTCAAACAGCGCCGCAAGGAAGAACCACAAGTAATTGAGCATGAGCGCATCTCGACAGGGTGACCATTGGCGGCCACCCTAACGACGCGACGGGCATCGAACAAGATCAAGCGTTGTTTTGTTTGGCCTTGGCGCGCATTTTCTCGGCCATGGAAGTCATTTCGTTGTAGAGCAGTTGCGGATTCTTCTGTTTGAGCGCCCAGGCCATGCGCCCTTGTTCGTGGGGCAGAATCAAGAATTCGCCGGCGGCGACTTGCTGATAGATGTAGTCAGCGATGTCGGCGGCGCTGATCGGCGAACTTTCCAGCAACTTGCCGACCTGGGCTTTCATGGCCGGAGTCGGGCCACGGAAAGAATCGAGCAAGTTAGTCTGGAAGAACGACGGGCAAACCACATGCACCGCCACTTCCTGCTGCGCCAGTTCGATCAGCAGACTCTCCGACAACGCCACTACGCCGGCCTTGGCCACGTTGTAGTTACTCATTGCCGGGCCTTGCATCAACGCGGCCATGGAGGCGATGTTGATGATCTTGCCCTTGCTCTCTTCCAGCAGCGGCAGGAACGCCTTGCAGCCTTTGACCACGCCCATCAGGTTGATCGCAATCTGCCAGTCCCAGTCTTCCAGCGACAATTCGCTGAAAAACCCGCCCGAGGCGACGCCGGCATTGTTGACGATGATGTCGATGCCGCCGAGCTTCTCTTCGCAGGCCTGGGCGAAGGCGGTGAGCTGACTGTAATCGCGCACGTCACAGCGCTGGATGAAACCGTCACCGCCCGCCTCGCGCACCAGCTTCAGGGTTTCCTGCAGGCCGGGCTCACTGACATCGGACAAAGCCAGCCGCCAGCCTTCACGGGCCCAGCGCAGCGCGATTTCGCGACCCAGGCCTGAGCCTGCACCAGTGATCATCATGCGATTTTGCATAGCGGACAGCCTTGTTGTTCCGGGAGAGATGCGCCGAGTGTAGCGAAGGAACTTCGTTCGCCCACGCTCCATCCAGTTGCTGAATGGAGGATCAAAAGATTCCAGCCGTCATTGTTTTCCGGTTGGTCTCATGCAGGAGCTGACGAGTGCAACGAGGCTGCGATCTTTTTGCTGGAAAGGAAATAACCGAGCAATCCAAATACATTAAAAAAACATTGAATTTTTTTTCATCGGCGCAAGTCGGAACATGTAAGCCGGCTGGAATTTAGTTGCTCTCCAGCTGCCCACTGAGCATCAAGACTCTTCCAGACTCTGAACAAGGAAATCACCCATGGGCACAATTCTAATCATCATCCTGATCCTGTTGCTGATCGGTGGTCTGCCGGTCTTCCCGCACTCAAGAAGTTGGGGTTATGGCCCGTCGGGCATTATCGGCGTGGTGTTGGTCGTGCTGCTGGTGCTGTTGTTACTCGGCAAGATATGACGATTTGACGCGGTAAAAAAAGAGGCCCTTGTTCAAGGGCCTCTTTTTTATTGCGTGGACTTTAAGAAGTGATCAGTCCGGCTTGCCATGAATAACACCGGCGGTGTTATCGAGCAGGCTCTTGGTCGCGGTTTGCAGGAACGCCTCAAGTTTGAGTTTGAGTTCGGCAGTGCGCGGCGCGTCCGGCACTACTTCGGCGTGCGGGTTGGCGCCGAGCTGGTATTGCCAGATTTTCGGGCCCATGTCCTTGTCACGCGGCAGCACCAGAATCTGTTCGGCGGTGACAATGGCGGTGGTCTGTTCGCTGCCCGAAGGCTTGATCACACCGAAACCGGTATCGCCCTGCGGCAAGTTGAGCAGGTCACGGCCCCAGCACTGGTGACGCACTTCGCCACCGAGACGGCCCATGATGGTCGGTACGATGTCGATCTGCGTGCCCACGGTGTGGTCGCGGGTACCGAACTTCTGCTGAATGCCCGGGGCAATCATCAGCATCGGCACGTTGAAGCGGCCCAGGTCCATTTCAGTGATCTGGCGCTCGTTGCCGAAGCCATGGTCGCCGACGATGACAAACAGGGTTTCGTTGAAGTACTTCTCTTTGCGCGCCTTCTCGAAGAACTGGCCGAGCGCCCAATCGGAGTAGCGCATCGCGGTCAGGTGTTCGTTGAGGCTGCCACGGTCAGTGACGCGCTCGACCGGCAATGGCGTCGGCAAGGCGTACGGCGTGTGGTTGGACAGGGTTTGCAGCAGCGCGTAGAACGGCTTGCCGTTTTCCCGCGCCTTCAGTTCCTGCAGGCCACGATCGAACATGTCCTGGTCGGACACGCCCCAGGTCGGATCGGAGAACACCGGGTTGACGAAGTCATTGCGGCCAACGAAGTTGGTCATGCCCTGGTTGCTGAAGAAGCCCGACTGGTTATCCCAGGCGAAATCGCCGTTGTAGACATAGACGTCGTCATAGTCGCGGGCGCTGAGCAACTGCGGCAGGCCGGACAGTTTGTGGCTGCCTTCCGGGGTCTGCATCAGGTATTCGAAACCTGGCAGGTTGGGGAAGCAGGCCATGGTCGCGAACATGCCCTGATGGGTGTGGGTGCCGTTGGAGAAGAAACGGTCGAACAGCAGACCTTCCTTCGACAGTTTGTCCAGGTACGGGGTGATATTGCCCGGCGCGCCCAAAGCACCGACCGAGTGACCGGCCATGCTTTCCATCAGGATCACCACAACGTTCTTGATCGGCAGGGTCTTGTCAGCCGGCGGCATGTAGTCGCGGCGAACAGCGGCGATGTCGGCATCGACCAGTTTGTCGTCCGGCATCAGCAGCATGTCGCGCACCACTTGCTGCGCCTGTTCCTGAGGCAGCGTGGCTTTCCAGATATTGTCGCGGTCTTCGCCCATGCGCGCCTTGGCTGCGGCGACCAGCGACAGCGTGCCATTGAGGCCGAGCTGGTTGGCGAAGTTGGAATCGGTGGTATAGACGTCACCCCAACGCATCGGCGGGCCTTGACGCAAGGTGCCGCGAGCGGCGACGACACAGATCAGCAGGCAGACCACGAACACCGCCAGGCGGGTGTACCACGGCGCAACCTGACGGGAGCTGACGCTGCCCCCGCTGAACGGTCCGCGCGGGCGGGTGGCGCGGTCGGCGCCTTTGAATGCCAGAGTCAGAATGACCGTGCCGATCACCCACGCCAGCACGTAGCGCACCACCGGGAAACCGTACCAGAGCATGCTCATTACGGTTTTCGGGTCTTCCTTCACGTACTGGAACACCAGACCATTGAGGCGCTGGTGAAACTCGCGGTAGAAGTCCATTTCCATCAGGCCGAGGAACAGCGCGATGCTCGAGGCGACGGTCAGCCACAGACGGAAGAAACCGCGCGCGGCCATGGCCCGGGCACTGAACAGCGCCAGCACCAGCGGAATGCACAGGTAGACCACCAGGCGCAGGTCGAAACGCAGACCGTTGACGAACGCTTCAAGGAAGGTCGCGGCCGGGGTGTCGAGGATCATCTCGCGGTTGTAGACCAGCAGCGCGAGGCGCAGCGCGGAAAACATCACCATCATGACCAGCGCGCACAGCAGCGTGTAGGCCAGATGCGATTTGACGGTCGGTTGCAGCAGACGAGCAGAAGATCGCTGCTGACTCAGGGCGTCCGGGTTTGCCATGTCGTTTTAGGACCCATTGGAAGTTGAAGTTGCAAAAATACAGCGGCGCCATGCCCTCTATTGGTCAATCCAGACCCCGGGGCGTGCGCGGTGCGCAAATGTTGCACGATCGTTCACACCATTGCCATTGATTACTGCCCAGCCCTTCGAGACTTTCATTCGAAGGCTGGCAACGCAATGGCAGTCAACAAGTGCGGGCGAATTGTCTTGGAGACTTTGTGAAAATTTCGTGCAACGCATATCTGGAAATACAATTTAGAGACAAAACAAAACGCCCCGAAGCGATCGGGGCGTTTTGCTTACAGCCAATTGATTATTTCTCGGCGCGTTCCTTCAGCGCTTTCAGGGTATTGAATGGCGCATCGACCACAAACTTGTTGGCGACCATGGCCGGCACGCTACCGCCCGGCTCGGTGTGCACCTGGTAAGTCACTTCAACCTGATCGCCTTTAGGCACGAACTTCCAGAAGCCTTTGACTTGCTGAACCCGCACGAAGCCTTTTTCTTCCGGCAGATAGGTCGGCACGCCTTCAAGATTACGGGTCAGGCTGCCATCGGCGCCCTCAACAGTGGTGATCTTCAACACCGAATCACGCGGGGTCACCGGCCACGGCGTATTGAATTGCGAATAGGTCCAGCTCAGATCGCCTTCGTGCTTGAGCAGTTTCTGGCTCTTGCATTCGTGAATCCACGCGCAGGCGCCGGAGACGTCTTCCTGCAAGGCACGCAGTTTGGCAACGGTGGTTTTCATCAGCGCAACGCCTTGGTAGGACTTGTAATCCGAACCGGGTATTTCGCTCAGGGAAACCTTGATGCCGTCTTCGTTCTTGGCCACTTTCCAGTCTTCCGCGTGGGCGACCGAAGTGGCTAGTACGGCAGTCAGACCACACAACACAGCGATACGGTGCAGCGAACCCATAGTTTTATTCCTTATTGTTGAAGTTCCGTTGGTGAACACATCACGCCGCCGTCATCTGCTCCCACCAGCCGATCAATCTGATCGCTTCTTCTGAACTGCTGCCGCACACCTCGACATCCGCAGCGAAGCCCGAGCAGACAGCCGGACGTTCCGGACGGCCGAAAATGCTGCACAGGTTATCGACCGACAGTTGCACGCAACGTTCGCCGGCGGGTTTGCCATCGGGCATGCCGGGGATCGGCGAACTGATGGAGGGGGCAATGCAGCAAGCGCCACAGCCTTCACGGCATTTCATGACGAACAGATCCTCGCGACGGGCGATGTGTAAAGAGACGGGGAACAGAGTAACCGCTAAAACAGCTGTTTCAAATTGCTGCAAGCGGCTTTTCAACGATAAGTAAAAGTGACCGGGCAGTCTCCGACGAAGCGTCTGCTCTGCGCGTTGCAGAGGGCTGCATCTATTGCTTGAATTCGAAATCCAGCGCCGCGCCTTCCACATCGCGTCGCGCTTCGTTGCGCAATTGCAACTCCATTTCATTGCTGAGCAAGCGGCCGTTGAGCTGGAAGCCGTTATCTTTTTCGCCAAACATCTGCGGCAGGATGGCCTCGCGTTTGGGCAGTTCTACGGTGCCCTGTGGCTTCAGGTCTTCAACCATATCCTTGGGCAGGCTGAGATCGAGCTTTGCCGGCGGCAATTTGGTCTTGGCCACTTCGCTGGCGGATTTCGACTTCGAGACAACCGGGCGGCGCTTCTTCACCGTGGCGTTTTTTTTGGCCTGGGCTTTTTTTGCCGGCGCCGCGGTTTTAACGGTTTTTTTCGTGGTACTGGTCGCTGCCGGTTTTTCCTGGGCTGCGGCCGCCATGACACCCGGTGCCTGACCGATCATCAACAAACCCAGCAATACCCACGCGGCAGGAACAATGGCTTTCATGGACCCAACGAACTAACGGCAGAGGGCCACATGCTCGCTTGTTGTGCGTCACATGACAAGCCTCAGCGCCCTCCTCGTTCAGAATCCGCCAGCCATTTCCTGACACAGTTGGGTCGCCAACAGACCCAGCGTCATCAGCGCGCGCTCCGCTTCGCGGTTCCACGGAATGCCGCAGTTGAGGCGGATACAGTGGTTGAACTGCTCGGTGTTGCTGAAGATCAGACCCGGCGCGATGCTGATGCCTTGTTGCAGTGCGCGGACATGCAATTCCTGGGTGTTGACCCGCCCCGGCAAGCTCACCCAAAGGATGAAACCGCCCGTTGGCCGGGACATCTGCGTGCCTTCAGGGAAATGCTGTTGAACCGCCAGCTGGAACGCGCTGAGGTTTTTCCGGTATTCCTGGCGGATGTAGCGTAAATGCCGGTCATAACCGCCGTTTTCCAGATAGGCGGCAATCGCCATCTGCGTGACGCTGCACGCCGAATGGGTACTGAAGGTTTGCAGGCGCTGGATTTCCTGCTGGTATTTGCCAGCGATCATCCAGCCGATGCGCACACCCGGTGACAGGGTTTTGGAGAAGCTCGAGCAGTAGATCACCCGATCCAGCCTGTCGTAAGCCTTCAGCGCCTTGGTACGGCCCTGCTCGAACATCAGTTCGCCGTAGATATCGTCTTCGACAATCTGAATGTCGAAATCCGAGGCCAGACGCAACAACTGTTTCTGCCGCTCTTCCGGCATGGTCCCGCCGAGGGGATTGCTCAGGCGCGTGGTCAGCACCAACGCCTTGATCGACCATTGGTTGGCGGCCAGTTGCAAGGCTTCCAGGCTCATGCCGGTGGCGGGGTCGCTGGGGATTTCGATGACCTTCAGGCCAAGCAGATCGGCCAGTTGCAGCAGGCCGTAATAGGTCGGTGATTCGGCAGCGATCAGATCCCCCGGCCGGGTCAGCACACGCAATGACATCTGCAAGGCGTCGACACAGCCGTGGGTAATCACCACTTCCGACGGATCGACCACCACGCCGGCGTCACGCATGCGGATCGCGACTTGCCGACGCAGCGGTTCGAAGCCGGGGCTGAACATGTAGCTGAACGCCCGTGGACTGTGAAACCGGGTGACCTTGGCCAGTTGCTGATGCAGCGCGCGCACCGGCAGATAATCGACGCTCGGCACCGCAGCGCCCAGCGGAAACACGCCTTCGCGGCGGGATTCGACCAATACCTGCTGAATGATGCTGCTGCGCGTCACCAGCCCCGGCCGTTCGACCCGGGCAATATCCGGCGTCGGCGCGGTCAGCGCTGGGGTCTGGTGCACGTAGTAACCCGACTGCGGCCGAGCGCGGATCAGGCCCTGATCTTCAAGGTTGGCGTAAGCCTGCAACACCGTCGCATGACTGACGTTGAGCTGCGAACTCATCTTGCGCACCGAAGGCACGCGCTCCCCCGGTTGATAGACACCACGGCGGATGTCTTCGGCCAGTTGCTGAGCAATACGTTGGTAGAGCAAGAGATTGGTCATGACGCAGCACTCGATTTCACGGGCGTTTTATTCTTGTGTGAAACAATACCGGAACAGTTTAGAAGTGTACTGGGACAGTTGCCAGATTACTCGACCGTACAGTGGGGTGTCTGCCCCATCTGTACGGTTTTGCGCAGCAATCGACAGACATAAAAAAGCCCGGCACTGCATGACAGTCCGGGCTTTCCAGAGACGCAACCCTCAACGGGCGGCGCCGAGCTGGCCTTTTTCGTCAGAGAACACGATTTCCACCCGGCGGTTCTGCGCCCTGCCGCGCTCGGAGGCGTTGGCGTCAACCGGGAACTGGTCGCCATAACCTTCGACCTGAATGCGTTTTTCATCGATGCCCAGATCGACCAGCACGTCAGCTACCGACTGCGCACGATCGCGGGACAGTTTGAGGTTTTCCTGTTTGCCACCGGTGCTGTCGGTGTAACCCTCGATGCGCACCACACGCTTGGGGTTGAGTTGCAGAAACTGCACGATCTTCAGCACGACACGGTTGGCCGAGTTTTTCAGTTCCGCCTGGCCGGTGTCGAACAACACGTCGCCGAGGGTCATGACCAGCCCCCGATCGGTCTGTGTGGTGGCCAGGGCCTCGATCTGTTCCTCCAGCCACTTGCCCTGCTGCTGCACACTGAGCAGCTTCGACTCGCGCAGAGCCAGTTGCAGACGCTGACGCTCAAGCTCGAGCTTGGCTGCGCGTTCCTCGTTGAGCGCCTGGTTGGTGTGCTCGCGGGCGATTTCGCTGTAGCGCTGGCTCAAGTAGGCGTAATGCACCACGTCGGCACCGCTGCCCCAATAGGTCGACAGCCGATCGGCACGGGCCAGGGATTCGCCGGCGCGGATCACGTCTTTCGGCGCAATGCGCAGGACGTTGGAATCTTCCTTGACCTTCTGGAAATCAGCGCCGGCCTGTTGCAGCGCCGCCTCGCTGTGCTGGCCAGCGCAGCCGTACAGGCTGGCGCAACCGGCGAGGAGCAGAATGCCCAAAGCGTTGGACTTGAGGCTCATTGCGCTTCCCCCAGTTGCAGCTGCTTGCGCAGGCGGACAATGCGGGTATTGAGCACATTGAGTTGCTCTTCACTTTTTTTCGTCAGCACCTTGGCTTCGGCCAGACGTGCATCCAGTTCGGCCTGCTCGGCACGCATGCGCGCATTGCGATAGGACTCGTCGGCCATGCTGCCTTTGGCGCGGTTGTACTTGGTTTCGGCCAGTTGCATTTCCGGCACTTCGTCAGCGGTGGCGCCGACTGCCTTGGCCTGCACGATGGCTTGTTCGGTCAAACGCATTTGTTCACTGGGTGCCGGATCGGATGCGCACCCGGCCAGGGCCAGAACGGCCACAGCCGCGAAAAGAGGTCGAATACTCACTAAGAATCCCTACTGTTTTGGGGCACTGACAGGTTGTGGCGACTGTTGCTGTTGCGCCTTCCAGCGCTCGATGTTGCGTTGCAGCGCGGCTTCCGTCAGTCCGGACGCGGGCAATTCTGTCATCTTTTTGGCGAGCTGTCCGCGCAACCACGGATCGTTGCAAGCCGAGTTATGCGAAACCGCGAGGAACAGACCCGGCCGGTCGATGGGTTGTTCGAACGCCAACAGATCGCTGGTCATGCCCAATGTCTGCGCGGCGGCCAGGCCTGAATAACGTCCGGCAAGAACATATTCCACCTCGCCCAAAAGAAGTTTCTGCAGGGCCTGGGTAAGATTGGCTGTCCGCGTCAGGGTCAGATTCTGTTCGGCGAAGGTGCCGAATGCCTGGGTCATCCGAGACTTTTCCGACACAGCGCCGGCGTGGCCTTTCAGGTCGCTGGCCTCGGCATAGGTCAGCGTCGAGCCTTTGCGCGTCCACACCAGATAGTCGTTTTCCAGCAGTGGCGGATGGATGTAGTCGAGGTTTTCCAGCTCATTCACGGTCAACGGCGCGTCGGCCAGCATGTCCATGCGCCCGCTGCGCACTTCATCGAGGGCCTGCGAGCGTTTGCCGGCGTAGAGCAGGTCAACTTTGATGCCCAGATCCTTGGCCACTTGCTGCAGCAAATCGGCGCTAGCGCCGATCAGGCGTTTGGGATTTTGCGGGTCCTGCCACAGATAGGGCGGCGCATCCGGGCTGCCGGTGACAACCAGGCGCTCGCACTTGCCAGCGGCCGTGGCCAGACCTGGCAACAGCACCCATCCCAACAACCATCCGCAGCGCAGATCCATGGCAAAACGCTCCCCAGTCAAATCCAAGACAAAAAAAAAGCCCGACCAACAGGCCGGGCTCTTTATAAGTGAAGCCGCCGGATTAGACCAGCTTCTCCAGCTCAGGTACTGCTTCGAACAGATCCGCCACGAGGCCGTAATCGGCCACCTGGAAGATCGGCGCTTCTTCGTCCTTGTTGATCGCAACGATCACTTTGGAGTCTTTCATACCGGCCAGATGCTGGATCGCGCCGGAGATACCGACGGCGATGTACAGCTGTGGCGCAACGATCTTGCCGGTCTGACCGACCTGCATGTCGTTCGGTACGAAACCTGCGTCGACCGCAGCGCGCGAAGCGCCAACAGCAGCGCCAAGCTTGTCGGCCAGGGCGTACAGGTGTTTGAAGTTGTCACCGTTCTGCATGCCGCGGCCGCCAGAGACGACGATCTTGGCAGCGGTCAGCTCAGGACGATCGGACTTGGCCAGCTCTTCGCTGACGAAGCTCGAGGTACCGGCGTCGTGCGCAGCGCCAACAGCTTCAACGGCAGCCGAACCACCTTCAGCAGCAACCGGATCGAAACCGGTGGCACGCACGGTGATCACTTTGATCGCGGCGGTCGATTGCACGGTGGCGATGGCGTTACCGGCGTAGATCGGACGCTTGAAAGTGTCAGCGCTTTCTACCGAGATGATCTCGGAGATCTGGTCAACGTCCAGCGCAGCAGCAACGCGCGGCAGGATGTTTTTGCCGTTGGAGGTCGCGGCAGCCAGGATGTGGCTGTAGCCAGCGCCCAGCTCTGCAACCAGCGGCGCTACGTTCTCTGGCAACTGATGCGCGTAAGCGGCGTTGTCAGCATTCAGGACTTTGCTCACGCCAGCGATTTTAGCCGCGGCTTCGGCCACCGGGCCTGCGCCCTGACCTGCTACCAGAACGTGGATGTCGCCGCCGATTTTTGCCGCAGCAGCCACGGTGTTCAGTGTGGCCGGGGCCAGCACTTTGTTGTCGTGTTCAGCAATAACCAAGATAGTCATTTAGATTACCTTCGCTTCGTTCTTGAGTTTTTCAACCAGTTCAGCCACCGACTTGACCTTGATGCCCGCGCTGCGTGCAGCCGGCGCTTCGACTTTCAGGGTCTTGTTGGTGGAGGCGGTGGAAACGCCCAAAGCGTCCGGAGTCAGCACTTCGAGAGGCTTCTTCTTGGCTTTCATGATGTTTGGCAGGGACGCATAGCGCGGCTCGTTCAAACGCAGGTCGGTGGTGACGATGGCCGGCAGTTTCAGCGAAACGGTCTGCGCGCCGCCGTCGATTTCGCGAGTCACGGCAACGCTGTCGCCGGAGACTTCGACTTTCGAAGCGAAGGTGCCCTGACCGTAGCCGCTCAGTGCCGCGAGCATCTGGCCGGTCTGGTTGTTGTCGCTGTCGATCGCCTGTTTGCCAAGGATCACCAGCTGAGGCTGCTCCTTGTCGACAACGGCCTTGAGCAGCTTGGCCACGGCCAGCGAGGTCAGGTCTTCAGCGGATTCGACGAGGATGGCGCGGTCGGCACCCAGAGCCAGTGCGGTACGCAGCTGCTCCTGAGCGGTGGTCGGGCCGATCGAGACGACGACGATTTCAGTCGCAACGCCCTTCTCTTTCAGGCGTACGGCTTCTTCCACGGCGATTTCGCAGAACGGGTTCATCGACATCTTGACGTTGGCGAGGTCGACGCCGGAATTGTCCGCCTTGACGCGGACCTTGACGTTGTAATCCACAACGCGTTTGACAGCTACAAGAACCTTCATGGATTCCTCGTTACTCTCCGGTGAAAAGAAAGTCGCCTAGGCGAACCTGGCGGATGATGCTCATCGGGCGACAAGGGCACCTCTAAAAACGCCGGCTTGAATGTGAGGTGATTCACTTCGCGAAGAGCGGTGACCGTTCGTCAGGGGTGACTGCCGGGTCATTCATTCTCACGCTGTGTAAACTGCGCGCCGGACTTGCGCTGCGCATCACCGTCTACTGCCTGTGCCCTGTCTTTAGAGGTGCTCTTGAAACCGCCAGTCTGCCTACGGCGAGCGCAAAACCGCCCGTATCTTGACCGGAACGCCCATTCTGGTCAATACGCCAAAATGCCCTGTCATAAGCCGCGCTTCTTTGATTTATCAGGGCTGGAGGCGATTCAAACAAACGTTTGTATTGGACGCTAGGAGTGGTGTAGATATAATGCGCCGCCTAGAGAGAAAGGTGGATTCGCCAATATTCCCTTTGACGTTAACGTAAAGGCAATACGGATGCGAGATCAAACCTCCATATTAGAAAAAAAACTGTTGAGCCTTGAGTAGGAGATAGCCTGTGGAACGCGAATACATGGAATTCGACGTCGTCATCGTCGGTGCCGGCCCCGCTGGTCTGTCCGCCGCCTGCCGCTTGAAGCAGAAGGCCGCTGACGCCGGTAAGGAAATCAGCGTCTGCGTGGTCGAAAAAGGCTCCGAAGTCGGCGCACACATCCTCTCCGGTGCGGTGTTCGAACCCCGCGCCCTGAACGAACTGTTCCCGGACTGGAAAGAACTCGGCGCACCGCTGAACACGCCAGTCACGCGCGATGACATTTTCGTACTGAAAAACGCCGACAGCGCGCAGAAGATTCCCGACTTCTTTGTGCCCAAGACCATGCACAACGAAGGCAACTACATTATCTCCCTGGGCAACCTGTGCCGCTGGCTGGCTCAGCAGGCCGAGAACCTGGGTGTGGAAATCTACCCGGGCTTCGCCGCTCAGGAAGCGCTGATCGATGAAAACGGCGTAGTGCGCGGGATCATCACCGGTGATCTGGGCGTCGACCGTGAAGGCAACCCGAAAGAAGGCCTGTACACCCCTGGCATGGAACTGCGTGGCAAATACACGCTGTTCGCCGAAGGCTGCCGTGGCCACATCGGCAAGCAACTGATCAAGCGCTACAACCTCGACAGCGATGCCGACGTGCAGCATTACGGCATTGGTCTGAAAGAGATCTGGGAAATCGACCCGGCCAAGCATCAGCCGGGCCTCGTGGTGCACACCGCCGGTTGGCCGCTGGACATCATGGGCACCGAGAACACCGGCGGCTCGTTCCTCTATCACCTGGAAAACAATCAGGTGGTGGTCGGTCTGATCGTCGACCTGTCCTACAGCAACACTTACCTGTCGCCGTTCGATGAGTTCCAGCGCCTCAAGCATCACCCGGTGCTCAAGCAATATCTGGAAGGCGGCAAGCGCGTCAGCTACGGCGCCCGCGCCATCGCCAAGGGCGGCCTGAACTCGCTGCCGAAAATGGTCTTCAAGGGCGGCGCGCTGATCGGTTGCGACCTCGGCACCCTGAACTTCGCCAAGATCAAAGGCAGCCACACGGCGATGAAGTCCGGCATGCTCGCGGCGGAATCGGTGGCAGATGCGCTGTTCGCCGAGCAGGACTGCACCGTCGAATTGACCACTTACGTCGACGCATTCAAGAACAGCTGGCTGCATGAAGAACTCTTCGCCAGCCGTAACTTCGGCCCGGCGATCCACAAGTACGGCGCGATCATCGGCGGTGGTTTCAACTGGCTGGACCAGAACATCTTCGGCGGCAAACTGCCGTTCACCCTGCGCGACACCAAGCCGGATTACGCCTGCCTCAAGCTCGCGGCCGACTGCAAGAAGATCGATTACCCGAAACCTGACGGCAAACTGAGTTTCGACAAACTCAGCTCGGTGTTCATCTCCGGTACCAACCACGAAGAAGAGCAGCCATGCCACTTGAGGCTGACTGATCCGAGCATCCCGATCAGCAAAAACCTGCCGTTGTACGACGAACCGGCGCAGCGTTACTGCCCGGCCGGCGTATACGAAGTGATCACCAAGGAAGACGGCGAGAAGCGCTTCCAGATCAACGCCCAGAACTGCGTGCACTGCAAGACCTGTGACATCAAGGACCCTGCGCAGAACATCACCTGGGTCGCGCCGGAAGGTGCCGGCGGCCCGACTTACCCGAACATGTAAGACGAAACGCTGAACAACAAGGCTCCCGAAATGGGGGCCTTTTTGTTGCCCAAAATTCCCCTGACACCACAAAACAACTGTGGGAGCGAGCCTGCTTGCGAAAGCGGTGTGTCATATGAAGATGATGTCGACTGATCCAGCGCCTTCGCGAGCAGGCTCGCTCCCACAGGGAATATCGGCGGATCAGGCAGCGCGCTCATCCCCAGGACTGCGCTCGAAGTAACGCTTGTATTCGCGACTGAACTGCGACGTGCTCTGATACCCCACCCGATGCGCCACCTGCGCGACACCCAGCCCCTCCGCCACCAGCAGCGTCTGCGCCTTCAACAAGCGCAAACGCTTGAGATACTGCACCGGCGACAACAACGTGCTGCGCTTGAAATGCTCATGAAACGTCGACACGCTCATGTTCGCGCAACTGGCCAGTGTCTCGACATTCAGCGGCTCGGTGTAATGCGCATGCAGATGGCTGATCGACGCCGCCACCCGGGCGAATTGCCCTTGTTGCTCGACCAACGCACGCAATACATCCGCCTGCGGCCCGCGCAACGCAACGAACAACAACTCGCGGACCCGCGCCGGGCCGAGAATCTGGCATTCCAGCGGATCGTGCAGACAGCTGAGCAGCCGCTCGACACAACCGCGCATGCCATCGTCGAGCACCACCGAGGTCATCGACTCCGGCGTCTGCGCCGGAATATGCCGACCCGGCGCCAGCCCCATGGCCAGCACCAATTCGCCGAGCAGGACGCGATCAATCGCCACCGACACACCGAGCAATGGCGCATCGGGCAAGGCAAAGGTTTCACATTCGAACGGCACCGGCAGCGCCTGGATCAGGTAATGCCCGGCGCCGTATTCCATGGTTCGTGGGCCGAGGAACGCCAGTTTGCTGCCCTGGGCGATGATCATCAGGCTCGGCTCGTAAATGTGCGGGCCACGGGCGACGTCGCAACTGGCGCGCAGGATCTGCACACCGGGCAGGCCGGTCTGGCTGTAGCCATCGCGCAGCGCCAGCGGTTCGATCAGCGAAACCAGCCGGGCATTGGCATCAAGATGACGGGTCAACTGCATCGAATAGGTCTTCGTAAAATTCACGGAAAAGTGGATGAAAACATCATCGCAGATCCGCTGACCAATGCGATCGCCGAAACCCGCATGCCGGAGGATTAGGCATGAGACCCGGAGAAATCGTCATAGCCGCACCCGCGTCTGACGGCCAGAATTCACCGCCTCACTTGTCACTGTTTTTGCGAGGTCACCCATGTACACCGCCATCGGCTATGCCGCCCAATCGGCCACCACGCCCCTCGCCCCGATGAAATTCGAACGCCGCAGCCCGCGCGCCGACGACGTGGCGATCGAAATTCTCTACTGCGGCGTCTGCCATTCCGACATCCATCAGGCACGCAACGAATGGGGCATCGCCGTTTATCCGCTGATGCCTGGCCATGAGATCGTCGGAAAAGTCACCGCAGTCGGTGCGAATGTCACCCGTCACAAGGTAGGCGATCTGGTTGGCGTCGGCTGCATGGTCGACTCCTGCCGCAGCTGCGAAGCCTGCCAGGCGAACCTCGAGCAATATTGCCTCGAAGGCCCGACCATGACCTACGCCACCCCGGATCGGGTTGATGGCAGCAACACCATGGGCGGTTACTCCGACAGCATCGTGGTCAGCGAACACTTCGTTGTGCGCATCCCCGAGAAACTCGCACTGGCCAGCGCCGCACCGATTCTCTGCGCCGGCATCACCACCTACTCGCCGCTCAAGCACTACGGCGTCAAGGCCGGTGACAAGGTCGGCATTCTTGGCATGGGTGGCCTCGGCCACATGGGCATCAAGTTCGCCAAGGCCATGGGCGCCGAAGTGACACTGTTCACCCGTTCGGCGAGCAAGGCTGAAGAAGGTCGCCGTCAGGGCGCTGATCACGTCATCGTCTCCACCGATGCCGAGCAGATGAAGGCCGCGGCCGGCTACTTCGACTTCCTGCTCGATACCATTCCGGTGCAACACGACTTGAACCCGTACCTCGACACCTTGCGTTTCGACGGCGTGCACATTCTGGTCGGCCTGATCGAGCCAGTGAACCCGCCCGTGCACGCCGGCAAACTGGTGATGAGCCGTCGCGTACTGGCCGGATCCTTGATCGGCGGTATCGCCGAAACCCAGGAAGTGCTGGATTTCTGCGCCGAGCACAACATCACCTGCGACATCGAAATGCTCGACATCCGCAATATCAATGAAGCCTATGCGCGGATGATTGCCGGTGACGTGAAGTACCGTTTCGTCATCGACATGGCGACGCTGAAGGCGTAAACGTCAAGGCTATACCTTCAAACCAAGCTCCGCCGACAGCCGGGTTGTGACCCCTTTGAGCAGGGGGATCAACTCGGCCATTTTTTCCAGCGGCATGTACGGCACGGTGCTGGCGATACTGATCGCCGCGACTATGCCCTTGCTCGCATCACGAATTGGCGCCGCCACACAGCGGATCGACGGTTCGTTGTCTTCCAGATCGAACGCGTAGCCACCGGCAACGTATTCGCCCATGCGCTGCTCAAGCTGTTCCCACGACTGCTGGGGATGCTGCGGCCAGAACTGACTTTTGCCCCCCGCCGGCAGGCTGATGTCGTACAGCCGCCGCCAATCCTGCGGCGAATCATCGAGCATCAAGGCCTTGCCGATCCCGGTGCGCACCAGCGGCATGCGATGGCCAACCCGCGAGCGCATTTCCGGCCCGTTGCGCCCTGGATTCTTCAGCAGGTACAGCACTTCGTCGCCTTCCCTGATCCCCAAATGCACCGTGTCGCCGGTCAGCGCCGAAAGCTCGTCCAGATACGGCCCGGCCAGGGTCACCAGTGGCAACTCTTCGCGGGCCTGGAAGCCCAGTTCGATCAGTTTCGGCCCGAGCAGATAACCGATTTGCGGCACCACGCGCAGATAACGCTCGTCGACCAGACAGCTGGCCAGACGGTGGGTGGTGCTGCGCGTGGTACCGATCAGCCGGGCGATCTCCTTGAGATCACGCGCGCCACTGGCCACCGCCTGCACCACACCGAGGCCGCGCAGCAGCGTCTGGGTGCCGGTGGGCGCGGCGTCCTTGGTTTTTTCCGGGGCGTCTTCCTGCATATCCAGCCTTTTTACCGTTGAGCGAAGGAACGGGCGGCATTATGGTCGCCCGACGCAGAGCACTACAACTCGATACGCTCGACCTTGCCCACCAGCAGCACGTAGGACAAGGCACCGACCAGCGCGAGCACGGCGATGTAGGTGATCGCCGGCGCGAACGAATCGCCGCTGGCAAGGAAGCCGATCACGATCGGCGTAGCGATTGCCGAAAGATTGCCGATGAAGTTGAACACGCCACCGGTCAGACCGAGCAACCGCGCCGGTGCCAGTGTTGACACCAGCGACCAGGTGATCGACGCCAGCCCGTTGCCGAAAAATGCCAGGGCGAGGAAGGCAATCACCAGCGGCGTCGACTCGACAAAGTTGGCACCGATGATTGAAGTCGAAATCAGCAGCCCGCCAATGATCGGCAACTTGCGCGCGAAGCCCACGGTGTAGCCACGACGGATCAGGAAGTCGGAAAAGAATCCCGAGCACAGAACACCGACGAACGCAGCGAGAAACGGCAGCGATGCAAGCAGGCCAGACTTGATGAAGTCCATGCCGCGATATTTCACCAGATAGGTCGGAAACCAGGTGAGGAAAAACCACAGCGTCGAGTTCAGACAGAACTGGCCGAGGTAGATACCCCACAACTTGCGTTTGCTGAGGACGATGCCGAGATCGGTCCAGCTGAATTTGGCTTTGACCTTGGCCGCCTCGGCCTGAATATCCACCAGCCCGCCGCCTTCGCGGATCAGGTCGATTTCCGCCTGATTGGTGCCTTTGAAATCGCGCGGCTCGCGATACACCGCGTACCAGATCAGCGCCCAGAGAATGCCCACCGCGCCGGTGGCGACGAACACCATGTGCCAGCCGAATTCATGTTGCAGCCACGCCAGCACCGGGGTCAGGAAAGCCAGACCGACAAACTGTCCGGAAGTGTAGAAACCGATCGCCGTGGCGCGCTCGCGCTCAGGGAACCAAGTGGTGACCACGCGGCTGTTGATCGGATAGGCCGGCGCTTCCAGCGCACCGACGGCCATGCGCAGCGCGAACAGGGCGATGAAGCTGCTGACGAAACCGAGCATCACCGTGGCCACCGACCACAGCAGCAGCGCGACGCTGTAAAGGATGCGCGGCGGCACGCGATCGACCAGCCAGCCGCCGGGGATCTGCATGGCAGCGTAAGTCCAGCCGAAGGCGGAGAAGATCAGACCGACGTGAACCGGATCGATGCCCAGCTCACTGGTCAGCGCCGGCGCGGCAATCGACAGGTTGCTGCGGTCCAGGTAGTTGATGACCACGGTGATGAACAGCAACACCATGATGAAAAATCGCTTGCGGCTAGGCGTGACTAAAGACGCCTGCCCGGAGAGGGTATGCGTTTGCATGAGGAGAGCCTCTTTTTATGTTTGTTGAGGTCATGACGCAGATCTCCTCTCCCTGGAGATCAAACTGTGGGAGCGAGCCTGCTCGCGAAAGCGTCGGGTCAGTCACATGGATGGCGGATGTGACATTGCATTCGCGAGCAGGCTCGCTCCCACAGGGATCAGTGCTGAATCAGGAGATCACCACTCGGCAAAGCTGCCATCGGCATGACGCCAGATCGGGTTGCGCCAGCGGTGGCCGACGGCGGCGCGTTCGATCACGTATTCCTCGTTGATCTCGATGCCCAGCCCCGGGCCGTTCGGAATCTTCACGAAGCCTTGGTCGTAGTCGAACACGCGCGGATCCTTCACATAGTCGAGCAAGTCGTTGCTCTCGTTGTAATGGATGCCCAGGCTCTGCTCTTGGATAAACGCGTTGTAACAAGCCGCGTCGAGTTGCAAACAGGCAGCCAGCGCGATCGGTCCCAGCGGGCAATGCAGCGCCAGCGCGACGTCGTAGGCTTCGGCCATGTTGGCGATCTTGCGGGTTTCGGTGATGCCGCCAGCGTGGGAGGCATCCGGCTGGATAATGTCGACGTAGCCTTCGCTCAACACCCGTTTAAAGTCCCAGCGCGAGAACAGCCGCTCGCCGAGGGCAATCGGCGTGCTGGTCAGCGGCGCCAGTTCTTTCAATGCTTCGTAGTTTTCGCTGAGCACCGGTTCTTCGATGAACATCAGTTTGTACGGGTCGAGCTCCTTCATCAGCACCTTGGCCATCGGCTTGTGCACGCGGCCGTGGAAATCGACGCCGATACCGACGTTCGGCCCCACCGCATCACGCACGGCGGCAACGTTGGCCAAGGCGAGGTCGACTTTCTCGAAAGTGTCGAGGAACTGCAGTTCTTCGGTGCCGTTCATTTTTACCGCAGTGAAACCACGGCTCACTGCTTCTTTCGCCGCACGCGCGGTGTCCGCCGGACGGTCGCCGCCGATCCACGAATACACACGAATCTTGTCGCGCACCTGGCCACCGAGCAGATCGCTGACCGACACGCCGAGGGCCTTGCCCTTGATGTCCCACAGCGCTTGGTCGATACCGGCCAGCGCGCTCATGTGAATCGCGCCGCCACGGTAGAAGCCACCGCGATAGAGCACGGTCCAGATGTCTTCGATATTGCGTGGGTCTTTGCCGATCAGGTAGTCGGACAATTCTTCCACCGCCGCGGCAACCGTGTGCGCGCGCCCTTCGACCACGGGCTCGCCCCAACCGGTCACGCCCTCGTCGGTTTCGACCTTGAGGAAGCACCAGCGCGGCGGAACGATGAAGGTCGTGAGTTTGGTGATTTTCATCTCTGCTCTCTTTTGTAAATGCAGCTTTTATTAGATGCAGCGCACACAGCGCCAAAATTCTTAACGCAGGGCTTTCCAGGCAGTCACGTAGGCCTTGGCATTGACCGCCACCTTCTCGGGCGTCATGCCCGGTTTGAACAGACCGGAACCGAGGCCGAAACCTTTCACACCGGCATCGATAAAGGCCTGCATGTTGTCCGGTGTGATCCCGCCGACCGGCGCCAGCACCGTGCCGGCTGGCAACACCGCCAGCCAGGCCTTGACGACCGCCGGGTTCATTTGTTCGGCCGGAAACAGCTTGAGAATGTCCGCGCCCTCAGCCAGTGCGGCGAAGGCTTCGGTCGGCGTGGCCACACCCGGCGACAGGTACAGCCCCGCCGCTTTCGCCGCGCGCAATACCTTGGCATCGCTGTGCGGCATGACGATCACTTGTCCGCCAGCCGCTTTGACCTGCTCGACCTGCTCGGGGCTGAGCACCGTGCCAGCACCGATCAGGCAATCGGCGGGCAGCGCGTCGCGCAGGATGCGGATACTTTCGTACGGCGATGGGGAATTGAGCGGTACTTCGATAACACGAAATCCGGCGGAATACAGGACTTCTCCGACAGCCGCCGCTTCCTGCGGTTGCAGGCCACGCAGAATCGCGATCAGACCGTTTTGTGCCAGTGCTTGCTTGAGCATGTCAGGCCTCCAGTCAGGGTTAACGGGATGAGGAATCGATCAGTCCGGCGGCACGCGCCAGTTGCCACAGGCCACGCTCGGTGGCCTGCTCGGCCAGCGTCACCCGAGCAAAGCCGCAGGCGTCGAGGGCGCGTTGATAGCGTGCGCACAGAAGCGCATTGCCGATGAGCACGATCGCTGGAAGATTCGCTTGATTGCGCCGGCGCCGCTGCACATTGGCGAGCGCGGCCAGCTCATGGCCGATCATCAGGCCGGACAGATAGTCCGCCTGAGCAGTCGGGCTCAATTCACCGGTCAGGCCGAGGGTGCGGGCGCTGAACAAGGTCGACAGCACACCGAGCTCGGCATCTGTCGACAGCGCGATTTGCACGCCGCGATCGAACGCCTGCGCATCGAAGGTCGCGCTCGGTTGTTGGGTACGGCCGAGAATGCTGTGCTCGCTGAGCACGGCAAACACTTCGCCGGTCATGAACGTGTCGAAATGGGTGATGCGGCCATCGACCACCTCCACCCACTTCGAGTGGCTGCCAGGCAGGCCGATCAGCAGATCATCACCCGCCTCGACCGGCAGACTTTGCAGCACGCCGAGGACTTGGGTTTCTTCGCCGCGCATTACATTCGGCAGACGCGAACGCTGGATCACGCCCGGGACGATATGCACCGGCGTACCGCGCAGACTGACAACGGTTTGTAGGGAATTTCCGAGATGGGCGACGTCGGCTGGCGTTTCGCAGTAAGGCGCTTCGCGCCAGCCCTGCGCACTGCCGACCATGCCGCAAGCGATCACCGGCAGATCCGGCTGCGCATCGAGCCAGTCACCGCAGGCCTCGTCGAAGGCCAGTTCAAAACCATCGGCGCATTCACGGCCGTGGATGATTCGCGGGGTCTTGGGCAACTGCATGATCCCGGACGACAGCGCACGCTGCTCCAGCACCACACCGTCCGCCGCGAGTTTGTAAGCACGTAATGAGGTCGTCCCCCAATCGAGCGCGATCAATTGCGCCTGCATCGCTTCACCTGTTTTGTTTTTGGCAGTGAGTGCGACGGACTATAAACCCGGGCGGGCTAAAATCTCAATATATAAATATCAATCCCATATTTTGGGATTCGCGCAAGTGGCGAGCTTGTCTTGTCGCGGGTACAAATCGTGCTTCGTAAGGATCAACGGAGAAAAAGCCAAGGTATTAAAGATTTTCTGCGAAAGGCGCTGCATGCATCTGCTCAGCGGACATTGAAAGGCGGCAGAGGAGCAATCGAGATCAGGCTCCCTCCCGCCAGAAAAGGAGCCTGGATGAATGAAGGATTCACTCCCTGTTGATAGCTCGCGCCAGGTCGGCAGTTGGCACACGCATGATTTGGGAAAAATACGTTTTGTAAGGAGTCGTATGAACGCGGAACACGCAGGAAATAAAACGTCTGTTCGTAAACCAACGATTGAGCACCGGCCCCTCCGGAAAGATTTCCGCGCCCTTTTCGCCAGTCGACTCTCTGAAAATCACGTCGGCTTTGTACTCGTTTGCAGCGCCACTCTCATCGCGCTCAACAAGGCCAAAACCGGAGCGTTTTATCTGGTGCCCAACAGAAAAGTCCACATCATCATCCACAGTACATACCAACCCTTGGCTTATATGTGATGTGAACAACTCGAGTAATTCCACATCGGCGAGAAAGTGAACCTGATAGATTCCGGTGTCTTCCAACTCATCAACACCGGAATAAAAAAGCTTCGCAGCCGGCTTTTCGTGATTCATTGAACATCCAGAACATATGACCAATAAACCCATCAAAAAAAATCGAGACACGATGTTCATTCCTTGAAAAAACTCAAGACCGACTCGTTAAAAATCTGACGAGCAGTCTTGCCGTTATCCAACGGCCGCAAATACATAATATTTGCATCCGCATGATTCACATCTACGCGCCCCATTACATTAGGCCCGGTAGAAACCTCCCATTGTTCACCAAAACTAGCAACCGTATCTGATACGTTCGTTATCTTCGGCGCAGCGCGAATATTAACCCAGTACTGAGCCTTGGGCTTGGGTGGCAACCGGTAGATATTGGAAATACCCCAGACCATTACACCTTCGCCAACCGGATCGATGGTCAATAACATTCTCACTGTATAGCCCTTCTCCGTGAGAGTGGCTGAAAGGTGGGCGCCATTCCAGCCTCCCAGACTATGACCCACAATGTACACAGCGGTTGAGCAGTCAGGGATCTTCGCCAGTACCTTTTCAGATAGGTCTTTATCGCTAATGAAATCATTATAGCCAAGAGGCCACGACTCAAATTTTCCCACAGGAAATTTCAACGCCTTGGCATCTCTGATAAAGATTTCGCGCACCGCGTCGACATTATTATTTGGCCCACTGAAGTAATAACTTTCCTGGTCTCCAGCACCACCAATAAAAAAAACCACAAAATTCCGCAGAGATATGGCCACCTGCTTATTGGTCTGATCGGTCTTGCATGTAAGTGTATGTGCTTTGACTTCCCTTTTCGCATGAGGTACTTCAGTAGGTGCATTGACTTCGGACATAAGCAATCATTCCACGAATAGTTTGATGGTTTCTGCCACGTGCGAACTGACCATATGAGTGAATCCGTTCGCATCAGTAACACCGTGTTCCTCACTTCCGTCGCCTCGTTGAATGGTGTAGGCGTGATAAGGCACTGGCTGTCCAGTCGCATCATTCGTCACTTGCAACCTGTCAGTGAAATGCACCGGCATCGGCAACAGCCCACTAAATGCGGCCCCTCCCCCACTTTGGCCGATGATCACCGTGCCCGAGCCACCGATCACGACATTGCCATGCCCACCAGTGCTATCGAGCATCGCGGCATTCAGGCCGTTAATGAAAACAGTGCCGGAGACCGCTCCGGTGATAGGGCTGCCACACGCTGATTTATCGGTCATGCGTGCAGCAGCGAGGCCGTCGAAGAATACGTCCGGCGAGCCGGAGACAATCGGGTTGGTGCCGTGACCTGGCAGTGGGCAGGCGGTTGGGTCGGTGACGCGAGCTGCGGGTTTACCACTCAATTCAAAGCTCCTTGCTTAAGGGGTGCCGGGGATGGCTGATAGATGTCGATGTCGGTCGCGGCAAAGCGCCAGCGATTATCGACCGGGTCGAACAGAGCATGACAATGCTCACGGCTTTCAGGTGATGTCGCGGTTTGTATGGCACGCCAGGCTTCGTTGGCTTGCCAACTCAACTCGGCAGGCGTTGCATCATCAAGTTCGTTGAGCCAGGCGTTGTAGTTGCGCAGGTGATTGCGCTCGAAAGTCGATTGCAGCAACTCGACCATTTCCACGCCAAGGTCCAGATGATGCCTGGAGGTCCAGCGCCCCACTTCGGAGTAGACGTGCCAGCCCATCGGGATCAACGCACCGTTTTTCAACAGAGAATGGCCGGCGAGAGCGACGAAGCCGCAACAGATGTGCAGCATCAGCCAGCCTTGATGGGCGTCGATAATCGCTGTGGGATCAAAGGTTCTCAGCGCTACCACGCGGTAGTCGCCAAGGTCGGCACTGCGCGTCATCAACTCGGCGTCGAGCCGCGACACGAAAGCCCGAATAGCCAGGCCGCCGGGGCGCTGGGCCATGCAGAGAATTTCGACAGCCTGTCGATTGGGGTCGTCAGAAGAGCCGGTAGTTTTCACCAGACCATACAGACGCATAGACGCCTGCAGTCCGCTCATAGCTGGTCACTCATTGACGCAGCGAGGGCTCCACAGGCGCGGAGAAATTTTGCCAGATGCATTGCAGGTGTCGTCCGTGAGCGCGCAAAAATGGCGCACAGAATGCCGGACCAGAGCGGTGGCGACAACTGAATCAGCAGTAGATTGCCATCATTGTGCTCAGCCCTCGGCAAACTCTCGCAACACCTTGCCATCCATGCGATACCGCACCCATTCCTCCTGCGGTTGTGCGCCGAGAGATTTGTAGAATTCGATGGCTGGGGTGTTCCATTCCAGCACGCTCCATTCGAAGCGGCCGCAGTCGTTGGCGCAGGCGATTTTCGCCAGGTGGCGCAGCAGGGTTTTGCCGGCGCCGCCACCGCGTTGTTCGGGGGTGATGTAAAGGTCTTCGAGGTACAGGCAGTTGCTGCCCAGCCACGTTGAATAGCTGAAGAAGAACACCGCGAAGCCGATCGGCAAGCCGTCGCGCAGGCAAATCAGGCCATGGGCGGTCGCGCCTTCGCCGAACAGGCTACGTTCGATGTCGGCGACGCTGGCGATGACTTCGTGACGGGCCTTTTCGAAATCTGCCAGTTCGGTGATGAAGGCGAGGATTTGCGGCGCATCGCTGGGGGTCGCCGGGCGGATTTCGATCGTCATGGACGGGCCTTGTCTGCAAATTAAAGCGCCATACTAAGGCGCGCAGCGGCGCTCGTCACATGGCAAACATACTGACCTGCCCGATCGGGCGAACGCCGTTGCCCCTGTGGGAGCGAGCCTGCTCGCGAATGCGTCCTTCCAGTCAGCCTCGAGTCAACTGACAGAATGCCTTCGCGAGCAGGCTCGCTCCCACAGTTGATAGCGCACGTTCTGAAAGGATGCTTATGACCGTTAACTGTTTTGCACCGATGGAAACACTAAAGATCGGCATCGTCTGAAAAGCAGACACGCGACCCCGGAGAAGACCGTTCGTCGATCATCAGGCACCAATCCGTCATCAGGGCTGACCAACCCAGTGTAAGGATTCCAATCACTGGAGAAGCCCTATGATCCCGTCAAGGTTGACCGCTTTAGTCTTCAGCGCCCTGCTTTGCCCTGCGGTATTCGCCGCCTCGTCCACGGCAGCGGGCACTGGCCCTACCGATCCGACCCCGCCACGCGCGCCCGCCATCAACAGTGCTCCCGGTATGAATACCGATGGTTCCGGCGTGCCGCTGATCAATCAGCCACCCGCCACCGGCACCGATCCGCGCACACAAGGCAGCGATCCGGGCCGTCAGGGTGGCATGAACACGCCTGACTCTCCTGCCACTCCGCCTGACAATGCCGGCCCCGGTGTCGGCTCGAAGACCACCACCGGTGGCTCCGGTTCCGAAGGTGCCGGTCAGTAGTTCGCCGACGCGAGCGCCCTATTCACTCCCATGAAGAGGTAACCATGAACGTCGACAAAGACCTGGAAAAAGAAGTTCTCACCCGCCTGCTGCACGCGCATCCCAACGGCTTGGGCAAGGAGGTGCTGGACAATTACCGGGGCGAGAAAGTCGTGGCCAGCGCCCTCGCCGCCCTGCAGGATCGCGGGCTGATTCACCATGGTCATGTGACCTGCAGCGAAGCCGGTGAGCACTCGCTGAACCTGCCGATCAAGCTCAGTTCAGCCGGCGTTGAAGCGGCGAAGAAACTCGATAGCTGACGCTGGTTGGGGCTGCGGATCTTCGACTTCGAACGGGTGATTCGTCTCGAGTGATTCGCAGCCTTCGGCGTAACGCGGCACATCCTGACGCAAGGAGAAATCCCATGCCTCGTGGAAGCAAAGACAAATACACCAGCGAACAGAAGCGCAAAGCCGAGCACATCGAAGACAGCTACGAGAAAAAGGGCGTGTCGAAAGATGAAGCTGAGGCGCGTGCCTGGGCGACGGTGAACAAGCAATCCGGCGGTGGCGAAAAGTCCGGCGGCTCAGGGCGCAAGAAGCCTGCAAGTGCCAAGTCGGAAGAGCGCAAAGAGTCATCGTGCCGTGCGGTGGCTAGCCGCAAGGGCCATTCGCGTAATAGCGAGACTTCGAAGAATGCGCAGACCGTCGATAGCCTGATGAAGGAAGCCCGAGCGAAGAATATTCCGGGGCGCTCTTCGATGCGCAAGCAGGAGCTGATCGAGGCGTTGCGCAAGGCGAGCTAGAACGACGCCCACTGTAGGAGCTGCCGAAGGCTGCGATCTTTTGCTTTTCAAGATCAAAAGATCGCAGCCTTCGGCAGCTCCTACAGAAGATTTGTGTACGACGTAGATCCAATGTGGGAGCGAGCCTGCTCGCGAAGGCTTCGGCTCAATCGCCGCAGGACTGATAGATAAACGCATCTACCTCAGTCGCCCCAGGTGAAGTCGCCGGCCCCCAGCGAGTCACCGCCAGCGCCGCCGCAGCATTCGCCCGCCGCGCCGCTTCCAGTGCATCCAGCCCCTGCGCCAATCCAGCAACAAACACCCCGGCATGCGCATCACCGGCGCCATTGCTGTCCACTGCATTGACAGCAAACCCCGGCACTTGTCGACGCTCGCCACGCTGTTGAATCCAGCAACCCTGCGGCCCGTCGCGCACCACCATCAGCACACTTTCAGGCAGCAGTTCCGCGAGGCGATCCATCGCGATACCAATCTCATCGGCTCCGGTAAACCGCAGCGCCTCAACGCTGTTGCTGGTCCACACATCGATGCGCGGCAGCAACGTCTGCATCATAGGCGCGTCAGGTGACTCCACCAACGGTCCCGGGTCGAACACCACATTGACCGACGCCGGCAGCGCCAGCGTCCAGTCGAGCAACGCCTGCGCCTTGCCCTCGTGCAGCAGACTGTAACCGCTGAGATAAACGTAATCGCCGGGCTCGGCAGCCACACTGTTCAAATCGTCTTCGGTCACCTCGCCTTCAGCGCCGATGTAGGAAATGAAACTGCGTTCAGCCGACGCATCGGTCAGCGCCACGCACAGACCGGTGTCGCGCTCGGCCGGTGCGCGGATGCCGATGCAGATACCTTCCGCCTGCATCGCTTGGCGCGCCAGGTCACCGAAACGCCCCGTGCCATGGCGACCGAGGTAAACCACCGGCAGACCGTTACGCACCGCAGCGGCCATCACGTTGAAACCGCCGCCCGCTTCGAAACCGGCCGACTGCGCCAGCACATCACCGCCAATCTGCGGCAGTTTATCCACGGCCATGACCAGGTCGATGATGACCTGGCCGGTGTGCAGCATCTTAGGCATGAGCATTCTCGGGTTGCGCGGCGCGGCGATCTTTCGCACCGCCAAGTATCAGGTAAATGCCACCGGCGACGACGAAGGTCACGATCCAGCCGAGGCCGTTGTGGCCCAGCCAGGAGTCGGACAGCAAGCCCTTGAACCAGACGTTTTCTGCCGTGGTGCCGATGGTGGTGAAGCTGAAACCAAGGACGATAGCGATCGCCCAGGCGCCAAACGCGCGCCACTCGATGCCGCCGCGATACCAGTAGGCGCTGCTCGGGCTGACGTCGAGCAGGTCTTTGGGGCTGTAGTAGTGACGGTGAATCAGGTCGACCACGAAGATCCCGACCCACGCAGTGATCGGCACCGCCAGCAGGGAAATGAAGGTAATGAACGGGCCGTAGAAACTGTCGGCGATCAGCATGAAGTAGATCGAGCCGGCGAAGATCGCGACGATATCCACCACTACCGCGTAGACGCGTTTGACCTTGAGGCCCAGGGTCAGCGTGGTCAGGCCGGCGGAGTACACCGACAGGTTGTTCGACAGTAGCAGGCCACCGAACGCGGTGATCAGGTACGGCACGGCCATCCACGTCGGCAACATGTCGCGGATCGCCACGATCGGGTCAGTCGCCGACGCCAGATCATTGTTGCCCACCGACAACAAGCCGCCGAGGGTGATCAGCAGCACCAGCGGGATCCCTGCGCCGAACGCCGCCGACGCCACCAGGCGCACTGCCTTGACGCTGCGATGCTGATAGCGCGACATGTCAGCACCAGCGTTGGCCCAGCCGATGCCGGTGCCGGCGGCCATGGTGCCGATGCCGATGATCATTGCGCTCAGCGGTGCTGGCGTGGCGTTGAACACCGCACTCCAGTCGATCGTCGCGCAGAGGAAACCACCGACGAGAATGTTCAGCGCACCGAACACATAGGTCGCCCACTTCTGGATCACCAGCAAAGTCGCGTGGCCGAGGCCGGACACCGACAAGGTCAGCAGGACGAAGATGGCGATAAAGATCAGCGTCAGTATCGGCGCACTTTTCGCCTCGACCGGCGAGCCGAACAGGATCGAGCACAGCGACAGCAGGACGAAGGCTGCGGTGGTGGTGTTGACGGTTTCCCAACCCAGACGCGACATCAGCGAAACCAGCGTCGGGCCGATGTTGCCGCGTACGCCGAAGATTGCCCGGGACAGCGTCAGACTCGGCGCGCGGCCACGGCGCCCGGCAATCGAGATGATCCCGACCACGGCAAACGAACCGGCGGCACCGAGGATGGCGACGATGATCGCCTGCCAGATCGCCAGCCCGCGAAACGCCACCAGCGTAGCGCCCAGCGGCAGGCCGAGGATGGAAATATTGGCCGCAAACCAGACCCAGAACAGCTGCAACGGATGACCGTTGCACTCGGCTTCCGGCACCGGCTCGATGCCCCGGGTTTCCAATTGCCCGACGCTCTGCCCGGCGGTTGATGAACTCATGAAGATGCTCCTGTTTGCCTTTTTTGTGGTTGTGGCAATGATGCAAAACGACAAGACAACCGGCCTTCCGAGGCCTGTCTGTGCGATCCATTGCTGTGTGAATTCTTTAGAAATGCGCCGCCCCTTTCGCGAGCAGGCTTGCTCCCACAAGCAAATGCATTCCAATTGTGGGAGCGAGCCTGCTCGCGAAGAGGCCAGCCAGTCAACGCAAGGCCAACAGCCCCTGCACTAACGGTTCCAGCTCAAGTTGATTAACGACTTTCACCGTTTCGATCATCGGCTCCGGCCAGCACTCAAGACCCAGGCAAGCGCCGAGCATGGCGCCGAGAATCGCCGCGATGGTATCCGTGTCGCCGCCCAGGCTGGCAGCCATGCACAACGCTTCGAATGCCGTCATTTCACCGATGGCCACTTGCTGCGCCAGTGCGAATGAAACCACCACCGACTCCTGCGACGCCACCGATGTACCGATCACGTCGTAGAGCAGATCGGCGAGCAGTGCTTTGTCACTGTCGACGCTGATACTGCGCGCCCAACTGATGCGCGAGGCGATGCGCCCGCCAGCGACCCAATGCCCGTGGGCTTCGGCTTGCTGGGCAATCTGCTGGCCAAGATTCAGCGCCTCGCCCAGATCGACGCCATTGATGCCAGCGGAAACCACCGCCGCCACCGCCGCCGCACTGGAAATCCCCAGCGTGGTGTTATGCGTCACCTGGCAAGCCTGCACGACCGCCGCGGTGAAGCGCTGCGGGTCGGCCACATTCGCGGCGATCCCCACCGGGGTGATGCGCATCGCCGCGCCATTGGTGGTGCCGTAGCGCCCGGCTTCTTCCGGGGAATGCCCGGCGAGGATCATTTCAATGGCGCGTTTGGTCGAGGGGCCGAGCAAGTCCTGCGAGCCTTTGGCCTGCATCTCGGCTTCCCATTCGATCAAGCGCTGGGCGAGGACCGCCGGCTCGATACGGCCGTGACCTTCGACCAATAATTCGCCGACCAGGATCGCCTGCTCGGTGTCATCGGTGATCGAGCCTTTGGGCATGTTCGCGGCGATCGGTTGCAAGGGACCTGCGTCCTGCAAATCAGTGATCTGGCCGAAGCGCGCCTTGATCGTTTCACGATCGAGCGACTGCGTCGGCATGCCCAGCGCGTCACCCAGAGCCAGACCATAGAAAGCGCCAAGCGCACGGTTGAGCGCGGTCATTTCGATTCTCCGAATTGCAGGTGCAGACGAAAGTGCACCGGGTCGAGCAGGCTTTCGACCTGTTCCATGAAACGGTTCTGCCGGTCGTAGGTGGTGCGCAGGGCTTTGAGAAACACCGTGCCGACCGGGCGACCGAGCAACTCGGCGTCTTCGGCATTCAGCGGCTCGGCGCCGATCCACTGATCGCCGCGCTCGCCGATATAGCCGTAGGCGGCCAGGGTGATGGTCAGGGAATTGTCGATCAGGCCGACGCGGGGCAGGCTTTCCAGGCCGCCGTTGGCCGGCATCAAGGATCGTTCGAGAGACACCAGCGTACCGTCGGTGGCGCGCCGGCGACGGTCAAGGGTGATGAATTGATCGGTGCCGAAACGCACCAGCAGATCCGGGCGAGTCACGGCTTCGAGGCGCAACACTTCGGTATTGATCAGCGCCCCGCTGTCGGCCAACGCCTGCGCCCAGCCGCTGCGCTGATCCAGCGCGACACCGTCGAAAGTGACGATGGAACCGACACCGCTTTGCGTGGCGATGTAATTACGCCGCTTCAGTTCGGCCAGCGCCTCACGCAAGGTGCCACGGCTGACCTGGAATTCTTGAGCCAACTGATGTTCGCCGGGCAACAGAAAGCCGTCCTCCATGAGGCCGCTTTCGATGCGTCGGACGAGCTCGTCGACCACCCGTTGTTTCTTGTCGAATCGTACCTGTCTAATCATGTACAAATTGATAACCGAAACGGGACGTGGCGGGCAACAAAAATTTGAGGGAGGTGACCGGTGGAGAGAGCAAAATCAAGAGCCCCTCACCCTAGCCCTCTCCCGGAGGGAGAGGGAACTGATTGGGGAGTGCTCAGGAAATGCGCCGAACTGATGTTGCTTTAGCGAATCCACAATCGACCCGATATTTCAGGTCGATGTAGAACGCAAGACACCTCGGTCGGCCCCCACTCCCTTTGGGAGAGGGAACTGATTGGGGAGTGCTCAGGAAATGCGCCGAACTGATGTTGCTTTAGAGAATCCACAATCGACCCGAACTTTCAGGTCGATGTAGAACGCAAGACACCTCGGTCGGCCCCCACTCCCTTTGGGAGAGGGACTGATTGGGGAGTGCTCAGGAAATGCGCCGAACTGATGTTGCTTTAGCGAATCCACAATCGACCCGATCTTTCAGGTCGATGTACAACGCAAGACACCTCGGTCGGCCCCCACTCCCTTTGGGAGAGGGAACTGATTGGGGAGTGCTCAGGAAATGCGCCGAACTGATGTTGCTTTAGCGAATCCACAATCGACCCGATATTTCAGGTCGATGTAGAACGCAAGACACCTCGGTCGGCCCCCTCTCCCTTTGGGAGAGGGCTGGGGTGAGGGGTAGCTTTTGACGTTACCGTTGTTTCAAGCGGTCAATGACCACGGCCAGCAACAGAATCGAACCACGAATCACATACTGATAAAACGTATCGATGTTCTTCAGGTTCATCGCATTCTCGATGATCGCCAGAATCAACACCCCGGCAATCACGTGGCGAATCATGCCGATGCCGCCACTCAACGAAACTCCGCCCAGCACGCAAGCCGAGATCACTGTCAGTTCAAAACCCTGACCAATCATCGGCTGCCCGGAAGTCATCCGCGAGGCCAGAATCACACCCGCCAGCGCACCGATCAAACCATGCACGGCGAAGATGATGATCTTGGTCCGGTCAACGTTGACGCCCGCCAGCAACGCCGCTTCCTGGTTGCCACCGATGGCCATGGTGTTGCGCCCGTAGGTGGTGTAGTTCAGCAGCCAGCCGAAAAACAGGAAGCAGACAATGGTGATCAGGATCGGCACCGGCACACCGAACAGCTGGCCGTTACCGAAGACGAAGAACGATTCCTGCGAAACGCCGACTGCCTTGCCGTTGGCAAAGATATAGGCCAGGCCGCGCACAATCTGCATGGTCGCCAGCGTTGTAATCAAGGCATTGACGCGCAACTTGGCGATCACGATGCCGTTGATCAGCCCGACGATCAGGCCCATCGCCAACGCCGCGCTGACCCCGAGAAATACACTGTTGGTGTCACGCATTACCACTGCCGCGACCACGCCGGCACAGGCGATCACTGAGCCGACCGAGAGGTCGAAGTGTCCGGATGCCAGGCAATAAAGCATGGTGCACGCGGCGATGCCGGTGGTGGAAATCGCCAGGCCCAGGCCACGCATGTTCAGCGGCGAGAGGAAGTTGTCGATCAGCAGTGTGCAGGCGACAAAGATGCCGATCGCCGCCAGCAGCATGACCCAGTCATCGAGGAAGCGCCGCATGTCCAGCGGTTTGCGCTCGGTCGGCAGGGTTTCGTTTTGCGTAGTCATCATAGTCACCTCTCAGTTCGCCACGCCGTCAGCGCGGTGGCGTGGCAAAGCCAGTTGCAGCAGGTTGGATTCATTGGCCTGGTCGCGGCTGACTTCGCCGCGCAGAGCGCCTTCGCACAGCACCAGGATGCGGTCGGAAATGCCCATCACTTCCATCAGATCGCTGGACACCACGATCACCGAAATACCGTCGGCAGCGAGGTTATGAATGATCTGGTAGATCTCGGCCTTGGCGCCGATGTCGATGCCACGGGTCGGTTCGTCGAGCAGCAGGACTTTCATCGGCATCGACAGCCAGCGGCCGAGAATGGCTTTCTGCTGGTTGCCGCCGGAAAGGAACTTGATCTGCTGGCCGGCGTGCGGGGTTTTCACTTTCAGGGCCTTGATCTGCTTGTCAGCATTGCCCTTTTCCCACAGGCCGCGGATCAGGCAGCCGAGCCCGGAATGCGCACCGCGGGCACTGATGTTGATGTTCTCGGCGACGCTGGCCAGGGGGATGATGCCTTCCTTCTTGCGATCTTCCGGGCAGAGCAAAATGCCGGCGGCGATCGCGTCACGCGGCGAGCGCAGTTTCAGCTCATGGCCGCGCAGTTCGAGACGGCCAGCGGTGTTGCGCTCCAGGCCGCTGAGCAGGCGAAACAGCTCGGTGCGCCCTGCCCCGACCAGCCCGAACAGGCCAAGGATTTCGCCCTTGTGCGCTTCGAAACTGATCGGCTCACGCAGGCCCGGGCCGAGCAAACCATCGACCTTCAACGCCACGGCGCCACGCGGGCGATGACGGTAATCGTAGATGTCCTGAATGTCGCGACCGACCATGCAGGTCACCAGTTGATCGTGGGTCAACTGGCTCATGTCGTCGAATGTACGTACGTAGCGGCCGTCCTTGAACACAGTGACGGCGTCGCAAATGCGGAAGACTTCTTCCATGCGATGGGAAACGTAGAGCACCACTTTGCCTTCGTCGCGCAGACGACCGATGATCGCCATCAAGCGATCGATCTCCCGCGCCGAAAGGCTGCTGGTCGGTTCGTCGAAAGCGATGACGTGAGCGCCGCGCGACAGCGCCTTGGCGATTTCCACCAGTTGCCGCTGACCCAGCGACAAGCGTCCGACTTTGGTTTGCGGATCGATTTCGTCGGCCAGGCCTTTCAGGCAATTCAAGGCTTTCTGGCGCAGCTCACCACGATTGATCAGGCCGAAACTAGCCGGCAGATGGCCAAGAAACAGGTTCTCGGCCACGGTCATTTCCGGGACCAGATGCAGTTCCTGGTGAATCACCGCGACGCCGCTGCCGATGCTGTCGGCGGTGGACTTGAATGCCATCGCCTGCTCGCCGATCTGCAGCTCGCCGCTGCTTGGGATGTAAGCGCCACCGAGGATTTTCAGCAGGGTCGATTTGCCCGCGCCGTTCTCGCCCATCAAGGCATGAACCTGACCGGGGTGGGCGACGAAGCTGATGCCGTCGAGCGCTTTCACGCCGGGAAAGGTCTTGCCGATCCCGTTGAAGCGCAGGCTGCCGCTGGCGCCGTGTTGTTCTTGTGTCTGTACTTGCGCGTGCATAAAGCCACCTCTTCACACCGAAAGACGGCCCGGCTGCCCGGGCCGTCGCTGCCTCAGTTCCACAAGCCGATTTTTTCCAGCTCTTGCTTGAAGTTTTCGCGGGTGATCAGGGTGACGTCATCCATGGCGGTGTACTTCGGCGGCTCTTTGCCGGCGGTGATCCACTCGTACATCATCTCGGCAGTCTTGTAGCCTTCGATGTGCGGGCTTGGCAGCATCGAACCGAAGAAGCCGCTGTTAGGCTTTTTCAACTCGCCGATGGCGTCGGTGCCGTTGATGCCGATGCCGATCACGTTGCTCGCGGCAAACCCGGCCGCTTCGGTGGCGCGCACGCCGCCGAGCACGGTGTTGTCGTTCATGCCGCCGATGATCAGGTTTTTCGCCGCGCTCGGCAGTTTCACCAGCGCCGAGTTGGTGGCGTCCATGCTGCCCGGTACGTCGAGGGTTTTCAGCGCGGCGAAGAGGATGTGGTCCTCCGGCATGCCGGCCTTCTTCAGGGCATCGACCGAACCGTCGGTGCGCTTCTTGCCGGTGTCGAGTTCGTTGTAGGTGTTGACCACCGCGTAGGTGTCTTTCCAGTCCCAGTTACGCTTTTTCGCTTCGGCGGCCATCGCGGCGCCCTGCTTCTGGCCCACTTCAAACGCGGCCATGCCCAGGTACGGCACGTCTTCCATGAATTTGCCGTTGGCGTCGACAAAACGGTCGTCGACGGCAATCACTTTCAAGTCGTTGATCTTGGCTTTGGCCATGATGGCAGGGCCGAGGGACACGTCAGGCGGGCAGATCACAAAACCCTTGGCGCCGTTGGCGGCGAGGCTGTCGATGGCCGAGAGGGTCTTCTCGCCATCCGGCACCGCGATCTTGATCAGTTCAAAGCCTTTGTCCTTGGCGGCTTTTTCGGCAAAAGCCCATTCGGTCTGGAACCACGGTTCTTCGGCCTGCTTTACCAGAAAACCGATCTTCACCGCGTCGGCGGCGAGCAGCGCACTGCTCAGGCTGAACGCAGTGACCGCCAGGGCAGTGCTGCACAGGGTACGAATCCCGAAACGACGTTTCATCAGATGACTCCTTGTTATTTTTTTTGAGCAAGGTTTGAAAAGCGTTGAAGCGTGTTCTCAGTGAAGCTGTTTGAAAATAGTCATATCGTATGATGATTGGATTTCAAGCGTAGTTCAGCGCTGGAAATCCGTTTTATTCAGTCGTGGTACATCACCGAGCGGCCGCCATCGATGGTGATGCACGAAGCATTGATAAACGGTGCCTCATCGCTGGCCAGAAACACCGCCGTCATCGCCACTTCGATCGGCTGGCCGATGCGCTTGGGCGGGTGCAGGTCAAAGGCGCGCTGCCGCTCGGCGTGCGGATCGGCAAAGCCATTCCAGTAATCAACGTTCAGCTGCGTTTCGATGTAGCCCGGCGCGATGGCGTTGACGCGAATGCCTTTGGCCGCGTATTCGATGCCGAGTGCACGGGTCAGGCCGAGCAAGCCGTGCTTGGCCACCGGGTACGGGAAGCAGCCGGGAATGATGTGGCTGGAATGGGTCGAGGCGATGTTGATGATGCTGCCCACGCCCTGCTCGATCATCTGCGGCAGCACGGCTTTGCAGCCATACCAGGCGCCGTCCAGATCGATGGCGAAGCAGCGGCGCCAGTCCTCTTCGGTCATCTGCAAAGGATCGCGGAACACATTGACCCCGGCGCAGTTGACCAGCACATCGATGCGGCCATGCAATTCCACGGCGCGTCGGGCCAGGGCATGCAGATCCTGCTGATTCGATACGTCGACCTTGAGCGCCTGCACGTCATGGCCCTGATCGCGCCAGTGAGCGGCGACCTGCTCGACCTTGTCGGCCTGGATGTCGCTGATGAGTAATCTGGCTTGCTGCGCGGCGAAGGCGGCGACAATCGCTTCGCCGATGCCCTGAGCGGCCCCGGTCAACAGCACGACCTTGTTTTTCAGACGCTCGCCTTTCGGCGGGGCCGACACTTGCGGCAATGTCAGCGCTTCAGCCATGGCTCAGGCCTCCTGCACGCAGGCGCAAAAAAACCGGCCATCGGTGGATGTCCGGTTCTGACGGCTGGGAAAAACAGACAGGCATGCGTCGTCAACGGCATTGAGCCGTGACGAAAGGCGGATCCCGCTTGCGCGGGCGACAAGAATTCGCTGCATCACTTCACCTGTTTTGTTCTTTTTAAGTGTGAGTGCGTGTTACTGCTGGAGCCGACTATAAACCCGACCGCCAAATAATCTCAATATATAATTTTGCATCCCATATTATGGGATTTAACCAGCAAAACGCGTACAGAGTTTTCCTGCAACGTCGACGCGCATGCTCAGCACCGCGCCATCCAATGGATGGTTCAGCGGACTCTTGGCGCTGGTGATGAATAAGGTTTTCAAGTCTTCGCCACCGAACACGCAACTGGTCGGGCGACTGACCGGCAGATCGATTTTGCGATCCACCTGCCCGTCCGGCGTCAGGCGCAGCAGGCAACTGCCGTCCCAGCGTGCATTCCACACGTAGCCTTCGGCGTCCATCGCCGAGCCATCGGGACCACCGTGTTGATCAGACGAGTAAAACACCTGCGGAGCATCGAGACTGCCGTCAGTGCGGATGAAATATCGATTGAGCGTGCTGTCGAGGCTTTCACCAAACAACAGCGTGGTGCCGTCGTCACTCCACAACAAGGTATTGGGAATGCCCAGACCGAGCAGCAGCGGTGTCACGCGCTGATCGGGATCGATACGGAACAGGCCTCCGGAACGGCGCACCAGCGGCAGATCCTCACCGTGCTCGCCGATGTTGTTCTGCATGGTGCCCAACCACAACCGGCCCAAGGCATCGCAACGGGCTTCGTTGGGCCGGTTGCCCGGTTGCGGGTCGGCGACACAGAACAGCGTCAAACGTGGCTCGAGGCCAGGCGAATCGAGATCGAGGCGGTAGACACCACTGGTCAATGTCACCAGCGCATCGCCGCTGGCGCAGGGAATGAAGGCGGAGATGTGCTCGGGCATCTGCCAGATCTGCACGTTCTGGCCGATCAGGCGCAACGCTTGTTTACCGGCGATATCGACCCAGTACAACGCCTGGGTCGGCGCATCCCAGAACGGGCCTTCGCCGAGTTGCGCGCGGTGTTGGGTCAGGGCGGTGCAGGTCATCTGGAATCCTTCATGTTCTTGTTGTTTCCAATGTGGGAGCGAGCCTGCTCGCGAAAGCGGCGTGTCAGTCAATGATGATGCATCTGACCTGACGCATTCGCGAGCAGGCTCGCTCCCACAGGGAATTTTCGGTCTTAGCTGGCTTTGCGGTCCGCCATGACTTTCGGGTAAAAGCGTTTTATCGCCAGATCGGCATTGTCGATCAAGGTCATGCACGCCCACACGCCACGGGTCGAATCGCGCGCGGCGATGGCATCGGCCATGTCTTTATGGATCGGCAAGGTGCGGCGCAGTTCATCGGGGTCGGCGGCGGAGACTTCGAACGACACCGCCAGCAACGCACCGAGGGCCGGGACCATTTGTTCGATGAACTGATTATGGCTGGCGGCCAGAATGCATTCGTGGAAGGCCTGGTCGGCACGGTTGTAATCAACGCCGCTGTCGACTGCACGTTCCAGCGCATTGAAAGCCAGTTGTACCGCTTCGATCTGCTCCGGTGTCGCCCGCTCACAGGCCCAGCGCACCGCCATCGGCTCAATGGTGCGGCGCAAATCCAGCAGGTCATCTACGAAGTTTTCCGGCAACCCATTGCGCGATAGCCAACCCACCACCTGCGGATCGAACAGATTCCAGCGCCGTACCGGCAACACCCGCGTGCCGACTTTCGGACCGACTTCGAGCATGCCTTTGGCGACGAGGGTTTTGATTGCTTCGCGAATCACCGTACGGCTGACACCAAGCTGCTCGCCCAGATCCGCCTCGACCTTGATGGTCTGCCCCGGCTTGACCTGACCGGCAGCAATCCAACTGCCCAGCCAGTCAACGGTCGACGCATGAAAGCTGCTGGACATGTACACCTCAAGGCGAATCGCGATGGGTACCTACGCTAATCATCATACGAATAACAGTCAATCGGATTTTTTCAGCTTGCGCAAACCATTGTGGGAGCGAGCCTGCTCGCGAAAGCGTCGTGTCAGTCAACATTGCTGGCGACTTATACAGCGCATTCGCGAGCAGGCTCGCTCCCACATTTTGATGTTGTGTCAGGGTTCCAGGCCGAAGCGAAAGAACTCGCCGCCGCTCCACACGCCCAACCAGCGCTGACCATCGATCTCGCGGCTCACCGCCAGTTCCACCAACTGGTAAAACACATTGCGGTGAATCAGCGCTTCAAGGTTGCTGCGCACATGCACATAGGGCGCAGGCTCCTGGGTCTCAGGATCGATCTCGACACGCAGCGGATGCTCAGTCCCCGCTTCGGTGGTTTCCTCGACATTGGTGGTAAAGCGCAAAACCTGCGCCTCGCCCTCGCCTTGCACGTCAACGGCAACCGCCACGAACGGCGCGTCATCGACCTTGATCCCGACCTTCTCGACCGGGGTGATCAGGAAATAATCATCGCCGTCGCGGCGGATGATGGTGGAGAACAGTTTGACCATCGGCTTGCGCCCGATCGGCGTACCCAGGTAGTACCAGGTGCCGTCACGGGCAATGCGCATGTCGATGTCGCCGCAGAAATCCGGGTTCCACAAATGCACCGGTGGCAGGCCTTTGGTCTTGGGGATCTGCCCCAGCAGGTCATTGGCTGTTTGCGGGTCACTCATGGCGTACTCCTTGATTACTGGTCGCCGATCCCCAGCAGGCTGCGTGCGTATTGCGCCAGCGGCGGACCGATGAGGTCTTCGGGTTTGGAATCATGGAACGTCAGTAAACCGCCACGACTCTTGATCCGTGCAGTATCAATCAA
Organism: Pseudomonas sp. LW8; assembly: GCF_041956865.1. Taxonomy (NCBI): domain Bacteria; kingdom Pseudomonadati; phylum Pseudomonadota; class Gammaproteobacteria; order Pseudomonadales; family Pseudomonadaceae; genus Pseudomonas; species Pseudomonas sp. LW8. The sequence goes on from NZ_CP168138.1 coordinate 4,097,292, forward strand.
ATACTGGGTGCTGGTCTCGATCAACATGATCTGAATCACGCCGCCATCGATACCGAGGCGATCCACGGCTTCCTGGTCCAGCCACTCGTCGGAGTTGCCGATGCGGTCATCAGCCTTGGCGAAACGTGTGTAGAGCAGGTAATGCGCCCCGGCATCACGGGCTTCGCCCATGGCTTGGTCGAGGCCTTCCGGCGCACGGGCGCGGCGGACCATCGGGAAGTATTCGACAAAGCCCTTGAAGGCTTCTTCGGCGACCACGTTTGGCCGTGGATAGGAACCACCCGGTGGCGCGAACGCGCCCTGGGCGATGAAGATGAACGAGTCCGGCTGAATGCGGAGATTGTTCACCCGGCGGCTGTCACTGTGGTCCAGAAGCCCCGCATCGCTCATGTGATAGCGAGTGCCTTCGGCCATATCGCTGACATTCATGCAGCCGCCAAGCGCCAAAACGGCCAGCAGCAAAACCAGGCTACGCATCCTATTCCTCCAGAAGCCGGTGTCGGAAAACCGGCGAATGGCCGTTGAATGCAGCTTTTGCGCCAGCTCGACAAATTCAGTGAGAGAGGCATTCGCGAGCAGGCTCGCTCCCACAATTGAAATGCATTCCAAATGTGGGAGCGAGCCTGCTCGCGAAAGCCGTTGTTCAACCGCCAATAATCTTCATGACAGTAGCGCCGCCAGAGAACGCCACCTCCTGTTTGTCACCCAACGCCTTGACCAGCAAACGTTGCAGCGCCGGCAACGCCTGGTGGCGCGGCTTGTCGAGCAGATCGCCGACATAGTGGCGGTTGCTCGACGATAAACAGCCATGCAGCCAACCGGTCGATGACAGGCGCAAGCGCGAACAAGTGCGGCAGAACGGCACACTTTCGTTGGCGATCACCCCGAAAGTGCCGCGACCGGGAATCGCATAGCGCACAGCCGTGGCGTCCACCGGTGCGTCGGTCTGGGCGTATTCATAACGTTCGCCGATCAGGCCGAGCAACTGCTCAAGGCTGACGAACTGCTGCAGGAAGGCATTGGAATCCTTGGCCAGATGGCCCATGCGCATCAGCTCGATGAAACGCAGTTCGAAGCCGAGCTCCAGACAGTAGTCGAGCAGCGGCATGACCTGATCGAGGTTCTGCCCGCGCAACGGCACCATGTTGACCTTGATCTTCATCCCGGCGGCGGCAGCCTGATCCATGCCATCGAGCACGCTGGCCAGATCGCCGCCACGAGCGATGCTGCGAAACGCAGCGGCATCAAGAGTATCGAGGGAAACGTTGATTCGACGCAGACCGGCATCGACCAGCAGCGGCAGTTTTTTCGCGAGGAGTTGACCATTGGTGGTCAGGCTGATGTCGTCGAGGCCCATCTGGCCGACGGCAGTCATGAACGATTCGAGTTTGGGGCTGACCAGTGGCTCGCCGCCAGTGATGCGCAGGCGCTCGATGCCGGCCGCTTCGATCAGGTATTCGACGCCGCGCGCCATGGCTTCGGCCGACAGTTCATCCTGCGCAGCGACCAACCGCTTGCCGTTGGGCACGCAGTAGGTACAGGCGTAATTGCAGGCAGAGGTCAGGCTGATGCGCAGATTGCGAAAACGCCTGCCTTGACGGTCAACGATCATGAAACACTCCGGCGAAAGAAATCGAGCGAGCAAAACTTGACTGAGAAATCAGGTTTTAGCAAGCCCTATGCCTGAGTATATTCCTGTGCTATTGCGCCATGTTGTGAAAACACGGCGCAATCAGCCCGCTGAATGACTTATGTGCTCGGGGTTTCCGGGTCGCGCTTGCGCTTGTTGCCCATGCGCACGCCGATGTCCATCAGGAACTGGAAGAAGCCTTCCTGATCTTCCAGCACGTTGCTCCAGAATGGCGAGTGATACAACGCCACCGCGCCGTGCACCAACGCCCAGGATGCGCAGTAGTGGAAGTACGGCGGCACGTCTTCGAGCTTGCCTTCGCTGATGCGACCCTTGATCAGCAGGGTCAGGCGTTCGAAGTTCGAGGCACGGATCTTGTGCAGTTCCTCGACCATCTCCGGCACCTGATTGCCCTTGACCACTTTCTCTTCGAGGCGGTCGAACAGGCGATAGCGCTGCGGGTCGCGCATGCGGAATTCGAAGTAGGCGCGGGACAGCGCTTCCTTGTCCTTGTCGACATCGGCCGAATGCAGCAGCTCGTTCAAATCGCGCTCGTAATCGAGCATCAGGCGCAAGTAGATCTCGGCCTTGGATTTGAAGTGCTTGTAGATCGTGCCTTTGCCGATACCCACGGCATCAGCAATCATCTCGACGGTGACACTGTCTTCACCCTGGTCGAGGAACAGCTTGAGCGCGGTATCGAGAATTTCCTGCTCGCGGCGACGAAATTCACGGACCTTACGAGGTTCTTTATGCATAAGAAAAAGGTCTGAAGGGTCAAAATTCGAAGCCGCGTATTATGCCTAACTTGCGCAAAAAAGCACGGTTCATCGACCGAATCTGTGTTTCTTGTTCATTTCGAGAACGAATCGGGCGCAATGAGAACTCAACTGAAGCAAACGTATTCCAAATTTGTTTAAAAACCCCGACCCGCTCACTGGACTGCACGCCAGACTGATCAATACTTGAACTGTCGGGCGACATCTCCCCCAAGTGTCGTGCCGGTAAAGGTACCAACGGACCGCGTGCCTTTGTTTTACTCCTAATGGTCTTAACCCGGATTCACCCCCCAGAACCCGGGTTTTTTTTGCCTGCGATTTGGCCTGCCGTCATACGGCAGATTTAACACTCGCCAGCGGGAACAAGCGCTTGAAGTTTTCCGTGGTCTGCTCGGCAAAGCGCTCGTAGTTCTCACCACGCAGCATCGCCAGAAACTCCGCCACTTCGCGCACGTACTGCGGCAGGTTCGGCTTGCCGCGATACGGAATCGGCGCCAGATACGGCGAATCGGTTTCCACCAGCAGGCGATCGGCCGGCACTTTGCTCGCCACATCGCGCAGAGCGTCGGCATTGCGGAACGTGACGATGCCCGACAGGGAAATGTAATAACCCATGTCCAGCGCCGCTTTGGCCATGTCCCAGTCCTCGGTGAAGCAATGCAACACACCGGCCTGGGGCAGCGCCGCTTCGCGCAGCAGTTCGAGGGTGTCGGCACGGGCGCCGCGAGTGTGGATGATCACCGGCTTGCCGGTCTGCTGCGCCGCTTGCAGATGCAGGCGAAACGACTCCTGCTGCAACTCGGCAGCTTCCGGCTCGTAGTGATAGTCGAGACCGGTTTCGCCGATCGCCACCACTTTCGGGTGATCGAGTTCGTGCAGCAGCCAGTCCAGCGCCGGTGCGGCGCCCGGCTGCACATCCAGCGGATGCACGCCGACCGAGCAATCGACGTCGTCATAACGCTCGGCGAGGGCTTTGACGTCGGCGGCGTTGTCAGCGCTGACGCCGATGCACAGAAAATGTCCAACCCCACGCTCGCGGGCCGCAGCGAGTGCGGCATCCAGCGAGCCGTCATGGGCGGCGAGGTCGAGACGGTCAAGGTGACAATGGGAATCTACGAGCATAAAAAGGACTGCAACTTACATCGTATGAGTGGGACGGTCGGATTTCAGTGCTCCGGCCAGATGAGTTTCGATGCGACTGCGCGCGGTGTCGTCGCCGTCGTTGAACTGCACGCCGACACCGGCGGCGCGATTGCCTTGTGCGCCTTTGGGGGTGATCCAGGCGACTTTGCCGGCGACCGGAATTTTTTCCGCTTCATCCATCAGGTGCAACAGCATGAACACCTCGTCGCCCAACCGGTAGCTTTTGTTGGTCGGGATGAACAGTCCGCCATTCTTGATGAACGGCATGTAGGCGGCGTAGAGCACCGACTTGTCCTTGATGGTCAGGGACAAGATGCCGTTACGCGGCCCCGGGCTGACAGGTTCAATCATGTTCACCTCCACTGCTGATCTTCAGAGTCTAGGTACACATTCTTATCTTTGACCAGGCAATCCCACCCATTGCACCAACAATGCTTCCAGCAACAGGGCCGGATTGAGGTTGGCCTTGCTCAACACTTTCTGCCGTTGGGCGAGAATCCAATCCTGAATATCCAGCACTTTACCCTGCGGGCTTTTCTGCGCCAGGTACTGCACAACCTTGCGCATATCGGCCAGGCCAAGACCGGCTTCGTCCTGAGTCAGTTGATAGCGCAGGATCAGGCTCGACCAGTCGCAGAACCAGTCGAACAGACGCAGCATCGGAATGCTTTTCCACTCTTCCGCCAGTTGCGTCGGCGATTGCTGGCCCTTGAGCAACTTCTTCACGCCTTCGACCACTTGCGCGCGCTGTTCACGCACACCTTGCGATTGCAGGCTGACCGCCATCAGCGGCGACCCGGCGGCGAGGGTCAGCAGTTCGACGCGCTCTTCCTCCGCGCAATCCGGCAGCGCCTGGGCCAGCCATTGCAGGCTCATCGCCTCGCCCGGCAGCGGGCAGGCCTGCTGCACGCAACGGCTCTTGATGGTTGGCAACAAACGGCTCGGCTGGTGGCTGACCAATAGCAGCACGGTATCGCCGGACGGCTCTTCAAGGCTTTTGAGCAAGGCGTTGGCAGCGTTGATGTTCATCGACTCGACCGGCTCGATCAACACCACTTTGCGCCCCCCGAGCTGCGCGGTCTGCACGACGAAACTGACCAGATCACGAACCTGATCGACCTTGATCGCCTTGTCCGCCTCTTCCGGCTCCAGGATGTAATTGTCCGGATGACTGCCGGCCTTGAGCAGCAAGCAGGATTTGCACTCGCCGCACGCCTCAGGCGTAGGGCGCTGACACAGCAGGCTGGCCATCAAGCGCTCGGCCAGCGCACGCTTGCCGATACCGGCCGGACCGTGCAGCAGGTACGCGTGAGCATGCTGACTGCGGCCGGCCAGTTGCTGCCAGAGGCTGTCCTGCCATGGATAGGCCTCAGCCACGGGCCAGCTCCAGCAAATTCGGTAGCAAGGTGTCCAGCGATTGCTGCACCTTGGCCAATGGCTGACCGGCATCGATGCGCACGTAGCGCGACGGGTCGGCTTCGGCGCGTTTCAGGAACGCATTGCGCACGTTCTCGAAAAACGCCCGGCCTTCGAGTTCGAACCGGTCCAGCCGACCACGGGCACTGGCGCGGGCCAGGCCGATTTCAACGGGCAGGTCGAAAATCAAGGTCAGATCGGGCCGCAAGTCGCCCTGCACGAAAGTCTCCAGGGTGGCGATGCGTTCCAGCGACAAACCACGACCGCCGCCCTGATAGGCGTATGTTGAATCGGTGAAACGATCGCACAGCACCACGGCGCCACGCGCCAGCGCCGGGCGAATCACCTCTGCCAGATGCTGGGCCCGCGCGGCGAACACCAGCAACAGCTCGGCGTCCGGGTGCATCACTTCGTCGGCCGGGGTCAGCAGGACATCACGAATCCGTTCGGCCAGCGGTGTACCGCCAGGCTCACGGGTGAGCAGCACTTCGATACCGGCGGCGCGCAGGCGCTCGGCGAGGTATTCGCGATTGGTGCTCTTGCCCGCGCCTTCCGGGCCTTCCAGGGTAATAAACAAGCCAGTCACAGGCAGTCCTTCATCAAAGTCATTGCGCGTTCTGCGGTGCAGCGGCGTCCGGTTCCGGGGCTGGCGCAGGTTCTTGCGGCGGCACTTGCGGCAGCGCCTCGGGCGCGGTGTTCGGCGAGGCCGCCGGAATGGCCTCATCGGTGGCCGGCGCGGTTACTGGTGCCGGGCTGGAACGGTAATCGGCACGGCGCTTGAGCTGGTATTCGCGCACCGCGTTGTTGTGCGCATCCAGATCATCGGAGAACACATGGCTGCCATCGCCACGGGCGACGAAATACAGGCTGCTGCCCTCAACCGGGTTGAGCGCAGCATGAATCGCCTCGCGCCCGACCATCGCAATCGGCGTCGGCGGCAAGCCTGGAATCACGTAGGTGTTGTAAGGCGTCGGCTCTTTCAAATGTGCGCGGGTCAGTTTGCCGGTGTAGCGATCGCCGAGGCCATAGATCACCGTCGGATCGGTCTGCAACTGCATGCCCAACGCCATGCGCCGTACAAAGACGCCGGCAATCTGCCCGCGCTCCTGCGGAACGCCAGTCTCTTTCTCGACCAGCGAGGCCATGATCAGCGCTTGATAAGGTTCGCTGTAAGGCACATCGGCAGAACGCTGCGCCCACTCTTTGGCGAGCACTTCATCGAGACGATCAAAGGCCTTTTTCAGCAGCTCGGCATCGGACATGCCGCGCACGAAGCGATAGGTGTCCGGGAAAAACCGACCTTCCGGGAACAAGCCTTTGTGGCCGATCTTCGCCATCACGTCGCTGTCGCTCAGGCCATTGAGGGTCTGCTCGAGCTTGTCGTCCTTGGCCAGGGCGGCGCGCACTTGATGGAAAGTCCAGCCTTCGACCAGGGTCAGGCTGTACTGAACCACGTCGCCGCGCTTCCACGAATCGATCAGACCGTTGACGGTCATGCCCGGCTGCATACGGTACTCGCCGCTGTGAATCGGTGTGCCGGCAAGATTGAAGCGCCAATAGACGCGCAGCCAGAACGCGTCCTTGATGACGCCATCGGTTTCGAGTTCAAGGAAGGTACGGGTCGGTGTAGAGCCTTTCGGCACATCCAGCAGTTGTTCCTGCGGAATGTTCAGGGGCTGTTCCAGCGCCGAATGAATTTTCCAGGCGCTGGCGCCCAACAGCAGCCCTGCCAGAACCAGTCCGGTTTCCAGCAGCAGCAAAAGTTTACGTCTCACGAATCAAGCATCCAGTAGCGCGCGGGCAATGGTTTGCAGTTTACGGGTGAGCGGGCCAACCGGCCAGCTCAGTGCAGCACAGGCGCGTACCGGCCAGACGCCATAAACGCTGTTGCAGACAAACACTTCATCAGCCCATTGCAGCTGTTCGAGGCTGATATCGGCGATTTGCGTGGGGATGGCCAGCGACTCGGCCTGAAACAATATTTCCGCGCGCATCACCCCAGCGACGCCGCAGCGCTTCAAGTCGGGCGTAATCAGACCACCGTCGCGCACCAGGAAAATATTGCTGTACACACCTTCGACGACGCGCCCGGCCTGATCGAGCATCAAGCCTTCGGCATGCTCGCTGTCCTGCCATTCGGCGCGGGCGAGCACCTGTTCCAGTCGATTCAGATGTTTGAGCCCGGCCAACAACGGCTGCGTAGATAAACGCGTGTTGCAGGGAAACAGGCGGATGCCGTGCTCGGCATGGGCAGCGGGATACGCTGCCGGCGGATTGCCTTGCAGGATGCGTCGGCCCTGCGCCGCAGGATCGGGCGCATAACCACGCAAGCCGTCACCCCGAGTGAGGATAAGCTTGAGCACGCCCTCGCCCATCGCAGCGGCATAGCTGAGCAGCTCATGGCGAACCAGCTCGAGATCGGTCGCGATGGCCAGACGCGCGCAGCCATCAGCCAGACGCGTCAGGTGCCGATCCAGCAGGACGGGCTGACCACTGCGCACGGCAATGGTCTCGAACAGACCATCGCCGTAAGCCAGGCCGCGATCTTTCAGCGACACCACGTCAGCCGGTTGACCGTCGACCCAGCTGTCCATCAGCCGGCGAACCGGCGAAACGCCAGAGTGCCGTTGGTGCCGCCAAAACCGAAGGAGTTGGACAGCACGACATCGATGTCCATGTTACGCGCGGTGTGCGCAACGAAATCGAGATCGCAGCCTTCGTCCGGTTCATCAAGGTTGATGGTCGGCGGTGCCACCTGGCTGTTGATCGCCAGCACGCTGAAAATCGCTTCGACCGCGCCCGCCGCACCCAACAGGTGGCCGGTCATCGACTTGGTCGAGCTGACGGCCAGCTTGTAGGCGTGATCGCCGAACACCGACTTGATCGCATTGGCTTCGGCAAGGTCGCCGGCGGGGGTCGAGGTGCCGTGGGCGTTGATGTACTGCACTTGATCGACATTGATCTTCGCGTCACGCAGGGCATTGGTGATGCAGCGCGCGGCACCGGCGCCATCGGCGGGTGGCGAGGTCATGTGGAACGCATCGCCACTGGTGCCGAAACCGATCAGCTCGGCGTAGATCGTCGCGCCACGGGCCTTGGCGTGCTCCAGCTCTTCAAGGACCAGCGCACCGGCGCCGTCGGACAGGACAAAGCCGTCACGGCCCTTGTCCCATGGACGGCTGGCACGGGTCGGCTCGTCGTTGCGGGTCGACAGCGCACGGGACGCTCCGAAGCCGCCCATGCCCAGACCGCAGGCAGCCATTTCCGCGCCGCCGGCAATCATCACGTCGGCTTCGTCGTACATGATGTTGCGCGCGGCCATGCCAATGCAGTGCGTACCGGTGGTGCACGCGGTGGCGATGGCGTAGTTGGGTCCCTGTGCGCCCAGATGGATCGACAGGAAGCCGGAAATCATATTGATGATCGAGCCAGGCACAAAGAACGGCGAGATCCGTCGCGGACCGGTCTCGTGCAGGGTGCGGCTGGTCTCTTCGATGTTGGTCAGACCGCCAATCCCCGAACCCATGGCCACGCCAATGCGTTCACGGTTGGCATCGGTGACTTCCAGACCGGCGTTGCGCACGGCTTGAAAGCCTGCGGCGAGGCCGTACTGAATGAACAGGTCGAGCTTGCGCGCTTCCTTGACCGACAGGTATTCCTCGACATTGAAGCCTTTGACCGAACCACCGAAGCGGGTCGAATAGGCAGAAAGGTCGGTGTGTTCGATCAGACCAATGCCACTGCGGCCAGCCAGAATGCCCTGCCAACTGCTCGGCACATCCGTGCCCAGTGGCGACAACATACCCATACCGGTGACTACGACGCGTCTACGCGACACAGCACTCTCCTTTTTCAAATGACGACTTTGCATCAGGCCTAAAGAAAAAACCGCACGCCATGATGGCAGTGCGGTTTTTCCATGACAGCAAGCAACGATTACAAACTATTACGCCTGGTGGCTGGTAACGTAGTCGATTGCAGCTTGTACAGTAGTGATCTTTTCAGCTTCTTCGTCAGGGATTTCGGTCTCGAATTCCTCTTCCAGAGCCATCACCAGCTCAACGGTGTCAAGGGAGTCGGCACCCAGGTCTTCTACGAAGGAAGCGGTGTTGACCACTTCTTCTTCTTTAACACCCAGTTGCTCGGCAACGATTTTCTTGACGCGCTCTTCGATGGTGCTCATACCTTGTTTTCACTCCTAATGGACAAATTCAGGCAGCTGGCCAGTGGGTAAGTGTATAGAAAGCCTTTTCAGTTTTTCAACTGAAAGCTTCACTCCTCAAACCCTGCGGCCCTCTGCCTATAAATAGATTGCAGCTTTATAACGGATTTTAGACAGCTCGTATGACATTTTTTTGAAGCAATCCGTCACATTTTACTTACATGTACATCCCACCGTTCACCGGGATTGTAGCCCCGGTAACATATGCCGCACCGTCGGATGCAAGAAAAGCGACCACGGACGCGATCTCTTGAGCTTGCCCCAGACGACCCAGCGGAATCTGCGTCTGCAAGGCTTCACGCTGTGCTTCAGGCAGCTCGCGGGTCATATCGGTGTCGATGAACCCTGGGGTTACCGAGTTGACCGTAATCGAACGCGAACCGACTTCACGCGCCATCGCCCGGCTGAAACCTTCCAGACCGGCCTTGGCGGCTGCATAGTTTACTTGGCCGGCGTTGCCCATGGCACCCACTACCGAGCCAATACTGATAATTCGACCCCAGCGCGCCTTGGTCATGCCACGCAAAACGCCCTTGGACAGGCGATACAGACTGTTCAAGTTGGTATCGATCACGTCGTACCACTCGTCGTCTTTCATGCGCATCATCAGGTTATCGCGGGTGATACCGGCATTATTGACCAGAATCGCCACCGGCGCACCGAACTGCTCCTGAATGCCTGCCAGCACGGCGCTGACCGATTCGTCGCTGGTGACATTGAGTTCGAAACCGGCGCCCTGGATACCGTTTTCCTTCAGGGTCGCGGCAATGCGCTCGGCGCCCGACGCGGAGGTCGCGGTGCCGACAACGATGGCGCCCTGACGACCCAGTTCCAGCGCGATGGCCTGGCCGATGCCGCGGCTTGCACCGGTAACCAGTGCAACTTTACCTTGCAGACTCATGCAAGTTTCTCCTGATTCAGGCCTGCGCTGCGCGAGCGGCAGCGAAGGCGTCTGGGGTATTGAGATTGGAAGTCGAAACGCCTTCGGCGCAACGTTTGTTCAGGCCAGCGAGGACTTTGCCCGGGCCGCATTCAACCAGATTGGTCGCGCCCTTGGCGGCCAAAGTCTGCACCGATTCAACCCAGCGCACTGGCTTGTAGAGCTGTTCGAGCAGATCGCGCTTGAGGGTTTCCAGATCGGCTGGCACTTGTGCGCTGACGTTCTGCACCACCGGGATCTGCGGCGCCTGCCAGTCGATGGCGGCGATGGATTCGGCGAAACGCTCGGCAGCCGGACGCATCAGCTCGCAGTGCGACGGCACGCTCACCGGCAATGGCATGGCGCGCTTGGCACCACGGGCCTTGCAACCCTCGATGGCGCGCTCGACGGCCGCCTTGGCACCGGCGATCACCACTTGGCCCGGCGAGTTGAAATTCACTGCGCTGACGACTTCGCCTTGCGCCGCTTCGGCGCAGGCAGCCAGCACGTCGGCATCTTCCAGGCCGAGGATCGCAGCCATGCCGCCCTGCCCGGCCGGCACCGCTTCCTGCATCAACTGGCCACGGCGCTCGACGAGCTTGACCGCGTCAGCCAGGGTCAGGCTGCCGGCAGCAACCAGCGCGCTGTATTCACCCAGGCTATGGCCGGCGACGAACGCCGGACGCGCGCCGCCTTCGGCCAGCCACAGACGCCACAGGGCGATCGAAGCGGTCAGAATGGCTGGTTGGGTTTTGTCGGTTTGATTGAGCAGCTCTTCCGGGCCCTGCTGGGTCAGTGCCCACAGGTCGTAGCCCAGCGCAGCAGAGGCTTCTTGAAAGGTTTCGAGGATCAGCGGATGTTGCGCGCCCAGCTCGGCCAGCATGCCGAGGGACTGCGAACCCTGTCCTGGAAAGACGAATGCGAGGGAAGCAGACATGTAACAAGCCCCTAATGATCTTGTCGTCGGAAAATAACGCCCCGTTGGGGACGCCAGAAACTGACAGTTTGGATGGCCCTTTGAACCGGGCGGTCACATTTAAGCATTGTCCGACGAAAACGCCTAAGACAACAGTTCCTCCAGACGACCGTGGAGACGCTCGGGCAAGTTCTCTTGAATCTCGATCAGCGCCCGTTGAATCGCACTCTGAAAGCCCTGAACCCCCGCCGATCCGTGGCTTTTCACGACGATGCCCTGCAAGCCGAGAAAGCTTGCGCCATTATGTCGCGCCGGGGCCAGGTCGGCCTGCAGACGCTTCATCAACGGCAGCGCGAGAACGCCGACAGCGCGCGAAGCGAAGTTTTTCTTGAACAAAGCCTCGATCCGCGCAGCAATCATCGTCGCCAGACCTTCGCTGGACTTGAGCAGGATGTTGCCGACGAAGCCGTCACACACCACCACATCGGCCTCACCGCGATACAAGCCGTCGCCTTCGATAAAACCGATGTAGTTGATCCCGCGCGCAGCCTGCAACAGCGTGGCGGCCAGTTTGACCTGCTGATTACCCTTGATGTCTTCGGTGCCGATATTCAGCAGTGCCACACGCGGACGGGCGATACCCAGGGTCTGTGCAGCGACCGAGCCCATCACCGCAAACTGCAACAGGTGCTCGGCACTGCAATCGACGTTGGCACCCAGATCGAGCAGCTGGCAATAACCGGTCTGCGTCGGAATCGCCGCGACCATGGCCGGACGATCAATGCCGGGCAATGTCTTCAGCACGAATCGTGACAAGGCCATCAACGCACCGGTATTGCCGGCGCTGACACAGGCCTGCACCTTGCCATCGCGCAGCAGTTCAAGGGCTACACGCATCGACGAATCCGGCTTGCCACGCAGGGCTTGGGCGGGTTTTTCGTCCATGGTGATGACTTCGCTCGCCGCGACAATCGTCAGGCGCGCGCGATCGGCAGCCGACTGGCCGTGGATCAGTTCTTCAAGAAGGGAGGGTTGACCGACGAGGGTCAGGTGCAGCGAGGGTGTAGCAGACAGGCAAGCGAGACTGGCCTGAACAATGCTGCGGGGACCGAAGTCCCCGCCCATTGCGTCAATCGCGATGACTTGAGCAGACAAGTGATTACTCGTCAGCGCCCTTGTCGATCACTTTACGGCCACGGTAAACGCCTTCTGGCGATACGTGGTGACGCAGGTGAACTTCACCAGTGGTTTTTTCTACAGACAGGGTGCTAGCCTCGAGAGCGTCGTGCGAACGGCGCATGTCACGGGCAGAGCGGGATTTTTTGTTCTGCTGAACAGCCATAATTGATTAACTCCTAAACGTTTGGGTCACGCTTTAACTGCGCCAATACACTGAACGGGTTGGACCGCGTTACCTCGTCCTCGCTCGGTTCGGGCTCATCTGCTCCCGCCGGCTGCTGGCATTCTTCCGGATGATGAGCAGGCACAATGGGCAAGGCGAGCAGAAGCTCCTCCTCGATCAGTGACTGCAGATCCAATGGATCTTCGCCCAGTTCCAGCACGTCATAACCTTTCGGCAACGACTGGGTATTCGCACCCTCCTTCACCACCGCGTAACTGCATTCGCTGTGGATCGGCAGGGTGACCAGCTCAAGACAACGCTGGCAAACCATTTTGACTTCGGTGTCGATAAAGCTGTGGATGACCACAGACTTACGTTCATCTCGTTCAAAAACGAATTTGGCCTGCACCGTACCGACATCGTCGGAAAGCGGGTCGCAGAGTCTCTTCAAATCGGCCAGCAGCAGTTCACCTTGAAGGGTGGTGCCACGGTCAGCCAATTTGCGCGGGTCAACGTGAGGTGGAATCGGGTCATTCAACATAGGCGCAGCATTATAGGGATGCACCCACCCATGTCAAAGGAAATTGTGCCCTGTCCGTCACTTGCGCGCCTCCGCTAGAATCCGCACCTGCCTCAGGAGACGTCCATGCTGCCTTTATTACTCGCTTCAAGCTCGACTTATCGCCGCGAATTGCTCGCCCGCCTGCACCTGCCGTTCGTCTGCAGCTCGCCGGACATCGACGAAAGCCACCGCCCGGGCGAGTCCGCAATCGATCTGGTCAAACGTCTCGCCGAAGAAAAGGCCCGGGCCTTGGCGGACAGCCACCCTGCTCATCTGATCATTGGCTCGGATCAGGTTGCCGTCCTCGGCGAACAGATCATCGGCAAGCCGCACACCTTCGAGAAGGCCCGCGAGCAATTGATGGCGGCGAGCGGCGCGAGCGTGACCTTCCTGACCGGTCTGGCGCTGCTCAACAGCCAGACCGGGCAATACCAGGTCGACTGCGTGCCGTTTACCGTGCACATGCGCCAGCTGGATCAGGCGCGCATCGAGCGCTATCTGCGCATCGAGCAGCCGTACGACTGCGCCGGCAGCTTCAAGGCCGAAGGACTGGGCGTAAGCCTGTTTCAATCGACCGAAGGCCCGGATGCCACCAGCCTGATCGGCCTGCCGCTGATTCGCCTGATCGATATGTTGTTGGTCGAGGGTGTGCAAATCCCTTGAAAGCAAAAGATCGCAGCCTTCGGCAGCTCCTACACCGATTGTGCAAGAGCTGCCGTTGACCTGCGATCTTCTGACCTTGAAACGATTTACCGCAACGAAGGCCCGTGAAACCCCATCCACATCGCCAACTGCTCGGCCACGCTGGCGCCGAGCTTTTTCGAGAAGCGATCGAACGGCGATTCCTGCACGGTGAAGTCCACCAGCTCCTTCTCGCCAATCACATCACGCGCCACCGAACTGGCATTGCCCAAGCCATCGATCAGGCCTAGCGGCAGCGCCTGCTCACCCGACCAGACCAGCCCGGAAAACAGCTCCGGATGCTCTTTGTCCTTCAGACGATCGCCACGGCCCTGCTTGACGCTGTTGATGAACTGCTTGTGCGTGGTGTCCAGCACGCTTTGCCAGAATGCGGTTTCTTCAGGCTTTTGCGGCTGGAACGGATCCAGGAATGCCTTGTGCTCGCCCGAGGTATAGGTGCGGCGCTCAACCCCGAGTTTTTCCATGGTGCCAACGAAACCGTAACCCGCCGCCGTCACGCCGATCGAGCCGACCAGACTGGCCTTGTCGGCATAGATCTGATCCGCCGCGCTGGCGATGTAATAGGCGCCCGAAGCACCAAGATCGGAAATCACTGCGTAGAGCTTGATCTCCGGATGCAACCCACGCAGACGCTTGATCTCGTCATAGACATAGCCAGACTGCACCGGACTGCCACCCGGGCTATTGATGCGCAGGACCACGCCCTTGACCTTCTTGTCTTCGAACGCCGCACGCAGGCTGCCAACGATATTGTCGGCGCTGGCCGGCTCCTTGTCGGCGATTACGCCGTCGATCTCGATCAACGCCGTATAGTTCGGGCCGCGGGTGGCGCTTTTTTCCATGTCCATCAGCGGCGTGAACAGCAGCAGCGCAACAAACAGATAAACAAACGTCAGCAGCTTGAAGAAAATCCCCCAGCGCCGCGAACGGCGTTGTTCCTGCACGCCGGCCAGCAAAGTCTTTTCCAACAGCTTCCAGCTTTTCGCGTCACCGTCGTCGGCACTTGCCTTGGCCGGTGCTTTCCATTCGTCGGTCATGCCATCTACCCCAGCAAAAACGTATTAAGCCTGCTGACCCAGCCAGGCGTGCAATTCAGAAAAACGGTCGATCGACAGGCGCGGCTCGAACTGTTGCAGGGACTCGATCGATTGCGCGCCGTAACTGACCGCCACCGAATCCATCCCCGCGTTGCGTGCCATCAGCAGATCGAACGACGAATCGCCGACCATCAACGCCTGCTCCGGACGTACGCCGCAGTGCCTGACGATCTGCTCAAGCATCAGAGGGTGTGGCTTGCTGGCAGTTTCATCGGCGGCGCGGGTGATATCGAAATAATCTTCCCAGCCATTGGCCTTGAGCACCCGATCCAGCCCGCGACGGTTCTTGCCCGTCGCTACCGCCAGGTGATAACCCTGCTCGCGAAACGACTCCATCGACTCGACCACGCCTTCGAACAGCGGCGACGGCACGGCTTCGGCAGCGATGTAGTGATCGGCGTAATACTCACGAAACGCGAGCATTTCTGCGTCGCTGATTTCCGGGTACAGCGTGCGAATCGCCTCCGGTAAGCCGAGACCGATTATGCCTTTGACAGCGAAGTCATCGCGCAGCTCGAAACCGGAACGCCCGGACGCGGAGTGCATGGCCTCGACGATCCGATGGATGGAATCGGCGAGGGTGCCGTCCCAGTCGAAAATCAGCAGCTTGTAATCAGATGGGCGCACTCAATCGCTCCACGGTCTTGGCCCACATTTCATCGACGGGCGCTTGCAGATTCAGCTTGCCGCCGTCGGGCAGCGGCACGGTCAGCATGTAGGCGTGCAGGAACAGGCGCTTACCACCCAGATCGCGGATTTCCTTGGTGAAATCCTCGTCGCCATACTTACTGTCACCGGCAATGCAATGGCCAGCATGCAAGGTGTGCACGCGAATCTGGTGGGTACGACCGGTAACCGGTTTCGCCTCGACCATGGTGGCAAAATCGCCGAAGCGGCGCAGCACCTTGAACAGCGTCAGGGCTACTTTGCCTTCATCGTTAACTTCGACCATGCGCTCGCCGGAGCGCAGATTGCTCTTGAGCAACGGTGCACGAACCTGCTTGATCGAGGTTGCCCAGTTGCCACGGACCAGCGCCATGTAGCGCTTGTCGACGCCGTCGCCGCGCAACTGCTCGTGCAGGTGGCGCAACATGCTGCGTTTCTTGGCGATCATCAGCAGGCCGGAGGTGTCACGGTCGAGACGGTGAACCAGCTCCAGTTCCTTGGCGTCGGGACGCAACTGACGAAAGGCTTCGATCACGCCGAAATTCAACCCGCTGCCGCCATGCACCGCAATGCCGGCGGGCTTGTTGATCACGATCAGGGCTTTGTCTTCGAAGACGATCGAGGCCTCCAGGCGCTGCAACAGCCCCTGGGCCAGCGGCACCGGTTCGTCGCGCTCAGGCACGCGAACCGGCGGCACGCGCACGATGTCGCCGGCCTGCAGCTTGTATTCGGGCTTGATCCGACCTTTGTTCACGCGCACTTCGCCTTTGCGCAAAATGCGGTAAATCAAGGTCTTGGGCACGCCTTTGAGCCGGGCGAGGAGAAAGTTGTCGATTCGTTGGCCGGCATACTCCGGCGAGACTTCAAGCAGTTGAACGCCTGGAGTCGAAGGGGCAGTAGTTGTCATGCCGCGGATGATAACAATTTTTATGGAATTGAAGCACTTAATCATTGCTGCTATAGTCGCGAACGCCGCCAAAAGCGGCCTGGACAGCGGAACCACGGTCAAAGACCGGCCCTGACCAACGCAATTCACCAGGGCGCGAGGCCGTCCTACGGGGCTTTCGCTACGTAACGGTGGAGTTTGCGGTTGTAACGAGCGCAGGTGACATGAGGCCTGAATTACACCGCCGGGCAGAGTTCTGACTCGCCAGGCAGGCGACATTCGAGGCCAGTTCACAAAGTGCAGTCGACTGCGAATGACCCCGAGCGATTGCTTCGGAAACATCGCCTGAATTAGCCATGATGCGTGACCTCCCCTTTCGGAGCTCACGGTAAATGCCAACCCGCTGCGGATTCTGCGCGCGGCAGCACCCGAATTATCAGGGATACGTGTAGGGTGGAGATGCACAACCGCCGGACTGTGTAGCAACAAGCTTTGATCAAGACGCTTCATCTCGTCCACAGCCGCTGGTTGATTCCTCCTCCTGACTGAGTGCTTAAGTAGCCACAGCAAGCAGGACGCGTACGTCGCGGTATCGGCCCAATTGGCCGCACATCGCTGGACACGGGAATGGCCAACCACTCCCGACGCACCTGACACCGACCGTGAGAAGTCGTGTGTGCCGAACGCCGTTTCCGGCAGCCCGGAAACCGACGGTACTACATGAAAAGAATGCTGATTAACGCAACTCAACCCGAAGAGTTGCGTGTTGCACTGGTAGATGGCCAACGCCTCTACGACCTGGACATCGAATCCGGTGCACGCGAGCAGAAGAAGGCCAACATCTATAAAGGCCGTATCACTCGCATCGAACCAAGCCTTGAGGCTGCCTTTGTCGATTTCGGCTCCGAGCGCCACGGCTTCCTGCCCCTCAAAGAAATCTCCCGCGAATACTTCAAGAAAGCCCCAGAAGGCCGCGTCAACATCAAGGACGTCCTGAGCGAAGGCCAGGAAGTCATCGTTCAGGTCGAGAAAGAAGAACGTGGGAACAAGGGCGCCGCCCTGACCACCTTCATCAGCCTGGCCGGTCGTTACCTCGTACTGATGCCGAACAACCCGCGTGCCGGCGGCATCTCCCGTCGCATCGAAGGCGAAGAACGCAACGAACTGCGTGAAGCGCTGAACGGTCTGGTTGCTCCGGCCGACATGGGTCTGATCGTGCGCACTGCCGGCCTGGGCCGCAGCAGCGAAGAAATGCAGTGGGACCTCGATTACCTGCTGCAACTGTGGACCGCCATCAAAGAAGCCTCGCTGGATCGCTCCGCGCCATTCCTGATTTACCAGGAAAGCAACGTGATCATCCGCGCCATCCGCGATTACCTGCGCCAGGACATCGGCGAAGTGCTGATCGACAGCGTTGAAGCCCAGGACGAAGCCCTGACCTTCATCCGCCAGGTGATGCCGCAGTACGCCAGCAAGATCAAGCTGTACGAAGACAGCGTGCCACTGTTCAACCGTTTCCAGATCGAAAGCCAGATCGAGACCGCATTCCAGCGCGTCGTCGAACTGCCTTCCGGCGGCTCCATTGTGATCGATCCGACCGAAGCCCTGGTGTCCATCGACATCAACTCGGCGCGCGCCACCAAAGGCAGCGACATCGAAGAAACAGCGCTGCAGACCAACCTTGAAGCCGCCGAAGAAATCGCCCGTCAGTTGCGCCTGCGCGACATCGGCGGCCTGATCGTCATCGACTTCATCGATATGACCCCGGCGAAGAACCAGCGCGCCGTGGAAGAGAAAGTCCGTGAATGCCTGGAAGCTGACCGCGCCCGCGTGCAGATCGGTCGTATCTCGCGTTTCGGCCTGCTGGAAATGTCCCGTCAGCGCCTGCGTCCATCGCTGGGCGAAAGCAGCGGCATCGTCTGCCCGCGTTGCAACGGCACCGGCATCATCCGTGACGTTGAATCGCTGTCGCTGGCCATCCTGCGCCTGATCGAAGAAGAAGCCCTGAAAGACCGCACCGCCGAAGTTCGCGCGCAAGTGCCGATCCCGGTCGCCGCGTTCCTGCTCAACGAAAAACGCAACTCGATCACCAAGATCGAACTGCGCACCCGCGCCCGCATCGTCATTCTGCCGAACGATCACCTCGAGACGCCGCACTTCGAAGTTCAGCGTCTGCGTGACGACAGCCCGGAAGCCGCGACCAACCAGTCCAGCTACGAAATCGCTGCGGCCGCTGCCGAAGTCGAAGAAGTCCAGCCAGCCGCTGCGACCCGCACTCTGGTTCGCCAGGAAGCTGCAGTGAAAACTGCGCCGGCCCGTGCCAACGCACCGGTGCCGACTGAAGTTGCACCTGCCGCACCTGCTCCAGCACCAGCTGCCGCGCCAGAGCCAAGCCTGTTCAAGGGTCTGGTGAAGTCGCTGGTCAGCCTGTTCGCCACCAAGGAAGAGCCAGCCGCACCGGTTGCCGTTGCGAAACCGGCTGCCACCGAGCGTCCTGCCCGCAACGAAGAGCGTCGCAACGGTCGTCAGCAGAGCCGCAACCGCAACGGTCGCCGCGATGAAGAACGCAAGCCGCGCGAAGAACGTGCTCCACGTGAAGAGCGCGCACCACGCGAGCCGCGCGAAGAGCGCCAGCCACGCGAAGCCCGCGAGCCGCGTGAAACCCGCAGCGAAGCGCCGGTAGCCCGCGAAGAGCGCGCACCACGTGCCCCGCGTGAAGAACGTGCACCGCGTGCACCGCGTGAAGATCGCAAGCCGCGTGGCGAGCGTGAAGAACGCGTACGTGAACTGCGCGAGCCACTGGACGCCGTGCCAGCCGCAGCCGCTGCTGTTGCTGCCGTGACCGCTGAAGAGCGTCCGGCCCGTCAGCCACGCGAAGAACGCGCCCCGCGTCCGCCGCGTGAAGAGCGTCAACCGCGTGCCGAGCAGGCCGCTGCTGCCGTTGCTGAAGAAGAAGTGAACAGCAACAACGAAGAGCAACTGCCGGAAGACGGTCAGGACAACGCCGAAGGCGATCGTCCACGTCGTCGCTCCCGTGGTCAGCGCCGTCGCAGCAACCGTCGCGAGCGTCAACGTGATGCCAACGGCAACGTGATCGAAGGTTCGGAAGAATCCGAGTCCGCTGAAAACGCTGGCGAGCCAAGCACTGCCGATCTGGCCGCTGGCTTGGCCGTCACCGCCGCCGTTGCCAGCAGCACCATCAGCGCTCCGGCAGAAGCCCAAGCCCACGAGCAGGCTGAACGCGCCACTGCCGCCACACTGGAAACTGCTCCAGTCGAAGCGCCGGTTGTCGAAGCCACCACTCCAGTGGAAGTGACTGCTGCACCGGAAATCGAAGTCGCTCCGGTCCGCGAAGCTCAGCCTCAGGTTGAAGCGGCTGCCGAACCGGAAGCTGTCGTTGAAGCGCCAGTTGCTGAATCCGAACCAGCGACCGAAACCGTCAGCGAAAACGTGACCAGAACCGTGCGTGAAGTTCGCGAAGAGCAGACTGCGTTCAACTGGGTTGCCGAGCCAGCCGTCACCGAAGCTCCAGCGCCGGTCGCTGAAGCCGAAGTACCGCAGGCCATGGTTTCCGAGCCAGTAGTTGCAGCGGCCGAACCGGCTCCAGAGCCAGTGGTTGAAGCACCAGCTGTCGAAACACCAGTTGCAAAAGCTCAGGCTGAAGAAGCACCAGCCGCAGTCGAAGCGCCAGCCCCGGTGGTTGAAGCTCCGGCTCCGGTCAGCGCCCTGACGCCAAACGGCCGTGCGCCAAACGACCCGCGTGAAGTGCGTCGTCGCAAGCGTGAAGCCGAGCGTTTGCAGAAGGAAGCCGAACTGGCTGCCGCTGCAGCGCCAGTGGCTGCCGAACCAGCCGCTGCGGCTGAAGTGATCGAGGCAGCCCCTGCCCCGGTCGCGGAAGAAGCATCGGTTGAAGCGGTGATCGCTGAAGCACCACGCTCCGTTCAGGACGCGGTTGAACAGCGCGAAGAAGCCCAGGAAAAAGAGCACGAGCCTAAACCACTCGTGTAATTCCTGAAGCCATTAAAAAGCCCCGCCCGGTGAAAGCCTGGCGGGGCTTTTTATTGCCTGAAATACCAGCATCATCCACAACCTTTGTGGGAGCGAGCCTGCTCGCTCCCACAAGGAATTTCAACACGGCTCAGGGCTGAGGAAATACCAGAGATTCAGGCACATCGATATCCCACAACATCCCCGGGTCATCTACCGCCACCTCAACCACCCTACCCTGCGCAAACAACGGCCGTGCGCCACGATCACCGGTCAGCGCCTGCAACTGCGCGCCAAACGAACGACCAAACCCCACCGGATGGCCAAACTCGCCACCCAGCACCGGCACACTCACCGCGTCATCAGCCATCGCCGCGACCACTCGCTCAATACTCGATGGCAAGATAAACGGCATATCACCCAGCACAATCAACCAGCCATCGGCGTCAGGGCAAGCGGCAACACCTGCGGCGATGCTGTCGCCCATGCCGGTCGACTCGATTGACACCACGTCGCAGCCATATGCCTGGGCCATGCGCATCGCCTGTGGTCGCGCTTCGGTGGTGACCAGTACGCGCTTGTCGAGACTGGCCGGCAGGTTCACCAGCACCTGCTCGATTACCGAGCGCACCGCGCCGTCACGCCCGGTGCAATCAGCGAGCAATTTGTCTTTGTCGGGACCGGCGATCTGGCGAAAGCGTTTGCCCTCGCCTGCTGCCAGCACGATCACTGCGATGGAATGGCTCATGCACCCTCCAGCGGTTTTTTCTGCTTCAACTCCACACCGTTCTTGATCGCGACAATTTCCGCCAGTAACGACAAGGCGATCTCTGCCGGCGAATGACTACCGATGTGCAGGCCGATCGGCCCGTGCAAGCGATCAATCGATGCTTGCGACAAGCCTAGCTGAGCCAGATTTTCCCGGCGCTTCTGGCTGTTGACCCGCGAACCGAGCGCGCCGACGTAAAACGCCGGCGAGTCGAGCGCGGTGAGCAAAGCCATGTCATCCAGGCGTGGATCGTGAGTCAAGGCGACAATCGCCGTGCGCTCGTCGGTCTGGATGTTCAGCACAGCTTCATCCGGCATGCCGGGGACGAAACGGCCATGCTGCTCTTCCCAGCCGTAAACGAACTCGGTGCGCGGATCGCAGATCAGCACTTCGAAATCCAGCAGCCGCGCCATGTCGGCGACGTAGCGCGACAACTGCCCGGCACCGATCAGCAACAAGCGCCAGCGCGGACCGTAAATCGCCCGCAGAACCTTGCCGTCGAACACCAGCGAATCGGACTTGCTCGCCGGAGCCAGCCGCACCTCGCCGGTTTCGATGTTCAGTTCACGGGCAACGATTTCATGGTTTTCGCAACGCTGCAGGAGCTCGGCCACCCACGCCGGGTCGCCGACGCGCTCTTCGGTCAGGCGCAGGGTGCCGCCGCAAGGCAGGCCGAAACGCGCGGCCTCCTCGCGGGTCACGCCATAAGTGATCATCTGCACCGGCGGGCCGTCGGTGGCGATGCAGCCATCGTGCAGCCGCGCGATCAAGTCATCCTCGACACAGCCGCCTGACACCGAGCCGATCACCACGCCGTCCTCGCGCAAGGCGAGCATGGCGCCGGGCGAGCGCGGCGCGGTGCCCCAGGTCTGCACCACGCTGAACAGCACCACCCGCTGCCCGGCGCGGCGCCACTCGAGGACGCTGCGCAGGACGTTGAGATCGACGCTGTCCATTTACGCCTCCGCCTTCTGCCAGCCTTGCAACTGATACCGCACCGGCAGATTGCGGATGCGCTTGCCGGTGGCGGCGAAGATCGCATTGCACAGCGCCGGAGCAATCGGCGGCACGCCCGGCTCACCAACGCCACCCAACGGCACGTCACCCGGCGGCGTCACCAGATGCACCGCAACTTCCTTGGGCGCCAGCGACATGCGCGCGACCTCGTACATATGGAAGTTGTCCTGCTGGACCTTGCCGTCCTTGAAGCTGATTTCGCCGAGTACAGCGTTGCCCAGGCCCATGACGCACGCGCCTTCGAACTGCGAACGGATGCGCTCAGGGTTGATCTGCGGCCCGCAGTCCACAGCGATGTCGGCCTTGTGCACGATCAGCGAACCGTCGTCCTTGACCTCGACTTCAATCACCGCCGCGACATAGGTGACGAAGCTGTAATGCACCGCCAGACCGAGGCCACGGCCCTTGGGCAGTTTGCGCCCCCAACCGGCGGCCTTGGCGGCAGTTTCCAGCACGGTGCGCATGCGCCCGGTGTCGATCGGATAACGCTCGGGCGATTCGCCGTAGTTCCACTCTTCGCTCAAGGTGCGAGGATCGATCTGCCGGTCCGGGCCGAGCAATTTGATCTGGTACTTGAGCGGATCTTCCCCGGCCTTGTGCGCCAGTTCATCGACGAAACTCTGAATCGCGAAGCCGTGGGGAATGTTCGACACCGAGCGATACCAGCCAACCCGCGTGTGTACCTTGGCTTCGGGGTTTTCCAGGCGCACGTTGGGAATCGCATAGGCCATGTTGGTAAAGCCCATGCCCAGCTCGAACGCCGCCTCATGGTTCATGTCCGGCGCAAACAACGCGGTGATGCTCGGCGCCACGGTACGATGCAGCCAGCCGGACGGCATGCCGTTCTTGTCGATGCCCGCCTTCAGATATTCCGCCGACACGGTGTGGAAATACGAATTGTGGATGTCGTCTTCGCGCGTCCACTGCACCCGTACAGCCTTGCCCGGAAACTCCTTGGCGAGAATCGCCGCTTCGACGACGAAGTCCGGTTTCGACTTGCGCCCGAAACCACCGCCCAGCAGCGTTACGTTGAAGGTGACCTTTTCGAACGGTACGCCCAGGCGCTCGGCGATGCGCTCGCGGGTGACCTGCGGTGCCTGACTCGGCGCCCAGGCTTCGCACACGCCGTCCTTGTAACGGGCAATGGCAACCATCGGTTCCATCGGCGCCTGCGCCAGATGCGGCAGGTAGTACGAGGCTTCGAGGGTGCTGGCGGCACCGCTCAAGGCCTTGTCGATATCACCGGTGTTGCGCACCACTTTGCCGGCCTTCAGCGACGCGGCTTCAAGCTCTTTGCGATAGGCAATCGAGTCATAACTGGCATTCGGGCCGTCATCCCACTCGATCTTCAGCGCCTCGCGGCCCTTGATCGCCGCCCAGGTATTGCTGGCCACAACCGCGACGCCGCCTAGTGGCTGGAACTCCGACGGCAATGGCCGGCCTTCGATCTGCATGACTTTTAGCACGCCAGGGACTTTCAGTGCGGCGCTGTCATCGAGGCTTTTGACCTTGCCTCCATAAACCGCCGGGCGAGCGATGGTGGCGTAGAGCATGCCATCGAAATGCACATCGGCGCCGTACACTGCGCGGCCATTGACGATATCGGCACCGTCGATGGCCTTGGTGCCTTCCTTGCCGATGTAGCGAAATTCCGACGGCTGCTTGAGTCGCAGGCTGTCACGCGCCGGTACTGCCAGCGCACTGGCGGCAGCGGCGAGTTCGCCGTAGCCCAATTCGCGGCCGGACGGTTTGTGAATGACCTTGTGCAGTTGCGCATGGCATTCGCCAACCGGCACTTTCCACTGCGCAGCAGCGGCCTGTTCGAGCATGGTCCGCGCGGCGGCGCCGCAACGACGCATCGGCTCGTACCAGTGACGCATGCTGCGCGAACCATCGGTGTCCTGGTTGCCGAAGCGCACTTCGTCACCCGGCGCCTGCTGCACTTTGACCTGCGCCCAATCGGCCTCAAGCTCATCGGCAACCACCATACTCAGGCTGGTGCGCACGCCCTGGCCCATTTCCGAACGGTTGCACACCACGGTGACGCTGCCATCGGCAGCAATGCTCACGTAGACCTTGGGATCGTCGATCCAGCCATTGGGCATGCCATCGGCGCCAAACTTCTTCGCAGCGTCATCGGCTAGCGCATCCTGCCAGCCCCAGCTCGCGGCGAGGACCAGCGCGCTGGTGGCGCCGACGCCTTTGAGAAAGCCACGGCGGCTGAGGTTGCTCAGGGCGAAATCATTCGGGACGCGGCTCATGCCTTCACCTCCTTCAGATGGGTGGAGGCCTGGCGGATCGCGGTTTTGATCCGGTTGTAAGTACCGCAGCGGCAGATGTTGCCGACCATGGCTTCTTCGATCTGCTCGTCGCTCGGGTTCGGATTGGTTTTCAGCAAAGCGGTGGCCGACATGATCTGCCCGCCCTGGCAATAACCACATTGGGCCACGGCACTGTCGAGCCAGGCTTGCTGCACGACCTTGCCTACCGGGTCGGCGTGGAGATTATCGATGGTGGTGACGTTCTGGCCGATCACCGAGCCGATCGGCGTGATGCAACTGCGTGCCGGCAAGCCGTCGATATGGATGGTGCAGGCGCCGCACAGGCCCATGCCGCAACCGAATTTGGTGCCGTTGTATCCGGCGACGTCACGAATCGCCCACAACAGCGGCATGTCTTCGGTGACATCGAGGGAGTGGTCTTGACCGTTGAGTTTCAGGGTAATCATGGGCACGCCCGCATATTTTTTAGTGGTTATGGGGTCGAGCAATCTGCCGCCGGAAAATCAGCGGTGGGTTCGCGCAGATCGACTCAGGCTAATCAGGCTCTCTTGCGCCGACGGGAACGTCTGCACCGGGCCTTTGGGTGGAGCAAATGGTAGGTATCGTTAGGTCGCTAAGTTAACCCAGCATTAACAAAAAAGCCCTGCACTTTTTCATCAGTGCAGGGCTTTTGATGGCGTCAGGCAAGCGTAGCCTCAATACCGATTGGGCTCCATTTCCAGTTCGACATGAAACCGTTCGGCGATGTCTTTCTGGATACGTTGCGCCAGGTCGAGCAGTTGCAGGCCGGTGGCCGTGCCGTAGTTGACCAGCACCAGCGCCTGCAACTTGTGCACGCCGGCGTCGCCATCGCGAAAACCCTTCCAGCCGGCGCGTTCGATCAGCCAGCCAGCGGCCAGTTTCATCTGCCCGTCCGCTTGCGGGTAAGCCACCAGATCCGGGTGCTGCGTTTTGATCTGCGTGACCACAGCGGCGGGCACCAGCGGGTTTTTGAAGAAGCTGCCGGCATTGCCGAGCACCGCCGGGTCCGGCAGTTTTTCGCTGCGGATGCTGCAGATGGCGCGGCTGACATCGGTGGGCGTT
Source organism: Pseudomonas sp. LW8 (assembly GCF_041956865.1). Lineage (NCBI taxonomy): Bacteria > Pseudomonadati > Pseudomonadota > Gammaproteobacteria > Pseudomonadales > Pseudomonadaceae > Pseudomonas > Pseudomonas sp. LW8. The sequence continues at coordinate 4,122,710 of NZ_CP168138.1, forward strand.
GGCTGCTCGATGCCCTGCTCGCTCAGGCGCTGGCGCACCGGACCGTATTCCAGATGCAGGTGCGCGGCGCGATCAAGCGTGAAGCGTACCCGCAGGATCAGCCAACGTCCCGGCTGCTGCTTGAACAGGCTGTCGCGGTAGCCGAAGTTGCAGTCTTCCAGACTGAAATCACGCAGTTCGCCGCTCTCGCGGTCCAGCGCGGTCAGGCCGGCAAACACGTCCTTGATCTCGACACCATAGGCGCCGATGTTCTGCATCGGCGCGGCGCCGACGGTGCCAGGGATCAGGCTGAGGTTTTCCAGCCCGGCCAAACCCTGGGCCAGCGTGTATTGCACGAACGGGTGCCAAGGCTCGCCCGCTTCGGCTTCTATCACCACGCGATTGCCATCATCGCTGAGCAGGCGGATGCCGCGCGTGACCATGCGCAGCACCAACGCCGGAATATCCGCCGTCAGCAGCAAGTTGCTACCGCCGCCGATCACCAGCAACGGCACGTCATGGGACGCGGCATAGGCCAGCGCTTCGCGGACATCGTCATCGTTGTGGGCTTCGGCAAACAGCTGCGCGCGCACATCGACGCCGAACGTATTGAAGGCCTGCAAAGATACTTGCGCTTGCACCTGCAAACTCATAAACGGCCCTTCACTTCGATCAGCAACTGGTCGCAGGCCGCTTCGATCAGATCCAGCACCTGCTCGAAACCCTGATCGCCGTCGTAATACGGGTCCGGCACTTCATCGACCAGCCCGGCATAACGACGCAGGAACAGATCCAGCTCGGCCCTGCCGGTGGACGGCTGCAAGGCCTTGAGGTTGCGCAGATTGCTGTTGTCCATGGCGAGAATCAGGTCGTAGCTGGCGAAATCGGCCCGGCTGACCTGCTGCGCGCGTTGCGTCGACAGGTCATAACCGCGCAGTTTCGCCGCCGCCTGGCTGCGCTTGTCCGGCGGGTTGCCGACGTGCCAGTCACCGGTGCCGGCGGAGGCCACTTCGACCACATCCGCCAGCCCAGCTTCACGCAACTTGTGGCGCAACACGCCTTCGGCGGTGGGCGAACGGCAGATGTTGCCCAAACACACAAACAGTACGCGCATCAGGCCCCCAGCAGGCGACGAACCCGCTCAAGGTCTTCGACGGTGTCGACACCGGTCGGCGGCGCGATCAGCGCGTCGGCGACATGAATGCGCACGCCGTGCCACAAGGCACGCAGTTGCTCGAGGGATTCGGTATTTTCCAGCCAGCACGGCCCCCAGCTCACGAAGTCGTGGAGGAACCCGGCGCGATAGGCATAAATACCGATGTGGCGACGATAGGGCACGCCTTCCGGCAGCTGCTCGCGGCTCTTGGCAAATGCATCGCGTGCCCATGGCAAGGTTGCACGACTGAACGTCAGGGCCAGACCGTTGATATCGCTGGAAACCTTCACAACGTTCGGGTTGAACAGGGTTTCCACGTCTTCGATCGGCTCGGCCAGCGTGGCCATGCGCGCTTCGGTATGGGCAGCAAGGTTGGCGGCGACCTGGTCGATCACGCTTGGCGGAATCAGCGGCTCATCGCCCTGGACGTTGACCACGATCGCATCAGGCGCAAGACCGAGTTTCGCTGCGACCTCGGCCAGACGATCGGTGCCGGAATTGTGATCTTCACGGGTCAGCACCACTTCGGCGCCAAAGCTTTTGCACGCCTCGACGATGCGCGCATCGTCAGTCGCGACAACCACACGGCTGGCGCTGCTTTTGCCCGCCTGCTCCCAGACATGCTGGATCATCGGCTTGCCGGCAATATCCAGCAACGGCTTGCCCGGCAGACGGGTCGAGGCGAAACGCGACGGGATGACAACGGTGAAGGCTGTGGTCATTTATCCAGGCGCTCGTCGGTGGTCAGGGTGCGCGCTTCGCTTTCCAGCATCACCGGGATGCCGTCGCGGATCGGATACGCCAGGCCGGCGCCCTTGCTGATCAGTTCGGTCTTGTCGGCACTGAGCTTGAGCGGGCCTTTGCACACGGGGCAAGCGAGGATGTCGAGCAGTTTGGTGTCCATGAACATTCCCAGAAATAAAAGAGTTAAGGCAGCAGACGATCCGGCAACAGGCGCATCAGCTGGGTGTCGAACCAGGCCACGAAGGCTGGCGACGGCACGGCATCGACCGCCAGATACCACCAGTCGGCAGCAGCAAAGGCACGGCACTTCACCGCGTCCTTTTCGGTCATCACCAACGGCAATGACGGGGTGAAATTCAACGCCTGCACGCTGTACTCGGCGTGGTCGGCAAACGCATGCGGGACTGGCCGCCAGTCTAGCGCTTCGAGGGTATTGAAGAAACGTTGCGGATTGCCGATACCAGCCACCGCGTGCAGCGCTTGCCCGGGCGGGAAATGCTCCAGTGACTGACGTTCGCCGCTGCGCAGATTGACCAGGGCCGTGGGTTGCAGGCGGAAGGCGAAACCATCGTCGCGATCATCAAGGGCACCGTTGAACAGCACGCCATCGACACTTTGCAGGCGCTCGACCGGCTCACGCAAAGGCCCGGCCGGCAGACAGCGCTGGTTGCCCAGGCCACGTGCAGCGTCGATCAGCACCAGTTCCAGATCCCGCGCGAGGCGATAATGCTGCATGCCGTCGTCAGACAGAATCAGGTCCAGCGGTTCACTGGCGATCAAGGCTTTGACGGCGGCGCTGCGATCGGGATCGATCATCAGCGGCACGCCGGTGCGCTGGACGATCAGCAACGGCTCGTCACCGGCAACCTCGGCGCTGTGCTTGGCCTCAACCCGCCACGGCAGTTGCGGCGGTTTGGCGCCATAACCACGACTGACCACGCCAACGCGCAGTCCACGGCGTCGGCAATGTTCGATCAGCCAGAGAATCATCGGCGTCTTGCCGGTACCGCCAACGGTGATATTGCCGACCACGATCAGCGGCACCGGCGACTGGTAGATCTCACCTTCACCATCGAGAAAGCGCTGACGCTTGTTGATCACCACGCGGCGATACAGCATTTCCAATGGTCGCAGCAGCGTCAGGGCCGGGTGCCCCTGATACCACGCGGCGAGCAGGCGATCGGACAGGCTCATCAGGATTTCGGCGCCGCCTCGACCGTGGTCATGCGCAGATGGCTGAAACCGAGCTTGCCGGCCGCGTCCATGGCAGTGATCACCGATTGATGCTGGGCCTTGCCATCGGCACTGATCGACAGCGGCATGTTGGTGTCGCCGTTGGATTCTTTCTGCATGGCTTCCATCAGCGTCGGCAGATCATTCTTCGGCAGAATCTTGTTGTTCACCGAGAACACGCCTTCGGCACTGATCGCGACATCCAGCTGTTTGACCTGCTGATCTTCGGCGGGCGAACCGCTGACCGCTTCCGGCAGATCCACGCGCAACTGGGTTTCCCGAGTGAAAGTGGTAGTCACCACGAAAAACAGCAGCAGGATAAACACCACGTCGATCAACGACGCGAGGTTGATGTCCACGGTTTCCCGGGGCTTGCGACGGAATTTCACGCTTTGCCCTCGGCCAGATCGACATCACGGTCGCCCTGCACCACTTCCACCAGTTTGATCGCTTCCTGCTCCATGCCGACCACCAGCTCGTCGATACGACGTTGCAGGAAGCGGTGGAAGAACACCGCCGGAATACCGACCATCAGGCCCGCTGCGGTCGTGATCAGCGCTTTGGAAATACCGCCGGCCAGTACCGAAGCATTGGTGGTCATGCCGGAACCGGTGAAGGCACTGAAAATGTCGATCATGCCCAGCACGGTGCCGAGCAGGCCGAGCAATGGCGCCATGGCCGCGATGGTGCCGAGGGCGTTGATGTAGCGTTCGAGTTCATGAATGACCCGCGCAGCAGCCTCTTCGATGCACTCTTTCATGATCTCGCGACCATGCTTGGAATTGGCCAGGCCTGCGGCGAGGATTTCCCCCAGCGGCGAGTTGGCGCGCAACTCCTTGAGTTTTTCCTTGTTGAGCTGCTTGTCCTTGATCCAGACCCAGACCTGACCCAGCAGATGCTCGGGGGTGACGCGACTGGCGCGTAGTGTCCACAGGCGCTCGGCGACGATCGCCATGGCCGCGATGGAACTCAGAATGATCGGCAACATCATCCAGCCGCCGGATTTGACCAATTCCCACACAGTGACAGTCCCCTCGAAAAAGTGCGCCACTTTACCATACCGATCCGCGATTAAGACCCGCCGCCCCGACGACCGTGAGGTGGCACCTATGCTGGCACCGATCAACGGCCCGGGACCGGCGGATCGCGCCAGAAACGTCGCTGTTGCCGCATCGTCCACGGCGGCTTGAAGCTGCCCAGTTGCAAATGAATGGCACCTTGTTCGGCGCTGTCGTAGATGCGCAGACCTTGCTTGCGGTAGCGCGCCAGCACGGTGGGATGCGGATGACCGAAGGAGTTGCCGTGGCCACGGGAGATCAGCACTGATTCCGGCTGCAAGGCTTTCAACAGCGCCATCGACGATGAACTGCGACTGCCGTGATGTGGCGATTGCAGCCACTGCGTCGGCACGGCCAGTGGGCTGTCGAGCAGAACGCGCTCGGCGTGAATGTCGATGTCGCCGGTGAGCAGCAGGCGTTCACCGTTGGCTTCGATCTGCAATACACAGGAGCGCTGGTTGCTGTCATCGGCCGCCGACCATTGCCAGAGCTGGAACTGCACGCCATCCCACTGCCACTGTTCGCCACTTGCGCAGGCTTCGGCGTTCAGCTCCGGCGGCAGGTTTGGCGGATCGCCGCTGACCACGCGGTGCACGTTCAATCCACGCATGACCGCCCGGGCGCCGCCAGCGTGATCGGCGTCAGCGTGGCTGAGTAGCATCAAGTCGAGCGCTTGCACATTGAGTTTGCGTAACGCTGGCAACACCACTCGTTCGCCGAGATCGAACTCGCCGAAACGCGGGCCGGCGTCATAGAGCAATGCGTGATGTCGCGTGCGCACAAAAATCGCCAAGCCTTGGCCGACGTCGATTTGCCAGACATCGGCTCGCCCTTCCTCTATTCGCTCTTGAGGCGGCAGTGCCAAGAGCAACAGCAGCGGCCAGCCCAACGGACGCATTGGCACGCCACGGGGCAACAGCAATAAAATCGCGCCAAGGCTGCCCAGGACCAACGCCCACCATGGAATGGCGGCCGGTATCCACGCCGGCCATTGCCCGGCAATCAGCGCCAGCCCGATAAACAGCCAGTCGATCAAACCACCGGCCAGCCACAATAGCCCTTCGCCAACATAAGGCACGGGCAGCAATAGCGTGCCGAGCAATGCCGGCGGCAGCACCACGAGGCTGACCCACGGAACGGCCAGCAGATTGGCTACAGGCCCGCTGACGCTGATGGGCAAGCTCAGCGCCAGCAACACCGGACACAAGCCGATCGCGATCAGCCACTGCGCGCGGGTCCAGGTCTGCCACCAGCGCCAGGCCCCAAGCCGCCCGCCGAAGGTGAAAATCAGTACTGCAACGGCCGCGAAGGACAGCCAGAAACCTGGACGCAAACTGGCCAGCGGATCGAACAACAGCACGCCATTGAACGCCAGCAATAACGGCCACCACGCGCCGAGATGGCGAAAACGCAGGCGCCACAACAATACCAGCGCCACCATCACGCAGGCGCGCTGCACCGGCACATCGAACCCGGCGAGCAAGCCGTAACCCAGCGCCGCCGCGAATGCCAGGCCACACGCCCACGGCAACCAGGGCCAGCGCAACGGCCAGATTCCGAAACGCGCCAGCCCGGCAACCAGCAGATACATCACTGCGGCGAGCAAACCGATGTGCTGGCCGGAGATCACCAGCAGATGCACGGTGCCGGTGTCTTGCAGTACCTGCCAATCCTCGCGACTGAGCCCAGAGCCATCACCGAGCACCAGCGCTGCCAGCGCGCCCTCGCGTCCTTGCGCATCCACCGCCAGCAGGCGTTGGCGAACGCCGTCGCGCCATGCATGCCGGGCCTCAGCCAGGCGCAGGCCATCCTTGATCGTGCCGGTTGCGCCGATCCGTTGCGCGAGCAGCCAGGCCTCGTAGTCGAAGGCGTGCGGGTTGAGCAGGCCACCCGGGCGCTTCAACTTCACCGCCAGGCGCCAGCGTTCGCCGCTGTTGACCGGCGGCCCGGCGTACCAGGCCAGGCGCAGCAGCGATGGCAGTTTTTCGTGGCGTGAGCGCGCATCAGCCAGCTCGAAACGCACCACGCCATCGCTGTGCTGCGGTAAGCCGACCACGCGCCCTTCAAGCCAACGGGTTTCGCCGTCCAAGCTCGGTGGCAAGCGGTCATTTAGCGCCCACTGCGCGCCAACGCAGGCCCAGGTAAAGCCAAACAGCAAAAATGCCAGTGGAAAGCTGCGAAACGGCAGCAACATCAGCGCCACCATTGGCAGCACCAGCAACCAACCGACCGGCGGCAAGGCCGGCAAAAAAACCGGGGCCAGCAGACCGACTGCCAGCGCCATCATCCCTGTGCGCATATGCCCGTCCTTGAGAGTCCCCCCACTAGGCATAGCCGGTCTGCGGCACCACCGTCGTCAACAATTGTCACAAAGTCTGAATGGGCGGTTCGTAGAATCCAGACATACTTGCCGCCTTAACCGACCGAGAAGCCCTATGCCCCGGCGCTTATTCAAACGTTACATGCCCGACCCGACGAGCATCAGGGAACACAAATCCTTACGCTTTCTCGGCACGTTGCTGCATGACCCTAACCTCTGGCATCTCAACCGCCACTCGGTCGCCCGGGCGATGGCGGTCGGCCTGTTTGCGGCGTTCCTGCCGATCCCGGCACAGATGCTGGTGGCGGCGGCATTGGCGGTGATGGTGCGCGGCAATATGCCAATTGCGGTGAGCCTGGTCTGGCTGACCAATCCGATCACCATGCCGGCGGTGTTTTTCTGCACCTACCAGGCCGGGGCGTTCCTGATGGATGTGCCGGCGCGGCATCTGCCGGACGAGCTGACCTGGGAATGGATCAGCGGAGAGCTGTCGACATTGTGGCAGCCGTTTTTATTGGGCTCGGTGGTTGTCGGCCTGGTGCTGGGCGTCCTCGCCTATTTTCTGGTGATGCTGTACTGGCGCTGGTGGGTGGCGCGGCAATGGCGGCGGCGCAAGCAAAGTCGGCAGAAATGAAAGCAAAACGGCCTCCGCGATGGGAGGCCGTTTTTTCTTGTGTCTGGGCTGGCCCCTTCGCGAGCAGGCTCGCTCCCACAGAGAACATCATTCCAATGTGGGAGCGAGCCTGCTCGCGAAGAAAGCGACGCGGTCGGGATCAGGTACGCATCCCGCGCCCGCTCACCAGCAACCGCGCACAGCCGAGATACAGCACCACGGTCGCCACCAGCATGAAGGTAATGGCGATGCCGATGCGGATATCCGAGACACCAAGGATGCCGTAGCGGAAGGCGTTGACCATGTGCAGCACCGGGTTGGCCAGCGACACGGTCTGCCAGAACGGTGGCAGCAAAGTGATCGAGTAGAACACGCCGCCAAGGTAAGTCAGCGGGGTCAGCACAAAGGTCGGGATGATCGAAATATCATCGAAGTTGCGCGCAAACACCGCGTTGATAAAGCCCAGCAGCGAAAAGATCGTCGCGGTCAGTACCACCACCAGGATGGTCACGCCGAGGTGATGCACCTGCAGATGGGTGAAGAACAGCGACAGGATCGTCACGATCAGACCCACCGCCAGACCGCGCAATACCCCACCAATGGTGAAGCCGATCAGGATCGTGTGCGGTGACACCGGCGAGACCATCAGCTCTTCGATCGAGCGCTGGAACTTGCTGCCGAAGAAACTTGAGACCACGTTGCCGTAGGAGTTGGTGATCACTGACATCATGATCAGACCCGGCACGATGTACTCCATGTAGGTGAAGCCACCCATGTCGCCGATCTGTCGGCCGATCAGGTTGCCGAAAATCACGAAGTACAGAACCATGGTGATCGCCGGCGGCAGCAACGTCTGCGGCCAGATCCGCATGAAGCGTTTGACCTCGCGGTAGACGATGGTTTGCAGGGCGACGAGGTTGGGACCGAACTCGGAACTCATACCGCCACCTTCGACAGATTTTTCTCCACCAGGGACACGAACAACTCCTCGAGGCGATTGGTTTTGTTACGCAGGCTCAGCACTTCGATGTTCTGCTGCGCCAACTGGGTGAACAACGCCGTGATGCCCATGGATTTATCGACCTGCACTTCCAGGGTGTGGCCGTCGAGCAATCGGGCCGGGTAGCCGAGCAATTGCGGCGCCGCGTGCAAGTCGTGTTTCAGGTCGAGCAAAAAGGTTTCCACGTGCAACTGGCCCAGCAACTGTTTCATGCTGGTGTTTTCGACAATGGTGCCGTGGTCGATGATGCCGATGTTGCGGCACAGCTGCTCGGCCTCTTCCAGATAATGCGTGGTCAGAATGATGGTGATGCCTTTCTGGTTCAGCTCGGTGAGGAAGGTCCACATCGAACGGCGCAGCTCGATGTCGACGCCCGCAGTCGGTTCATCGAGGATCAGCAGACGCGGTTCGTGCACCAGTGCACGAGCAATCATCAAACGCCGTTTCATGCCGCCGGACAGCGAACGCGACGGCACATCACGCTTGTCCCACAGCCCCAGCTGGGTCAGGTACTGCTCGGCGCGTTCCTTGGCGACTTTCGCCGGAATGCCATAGTAGCCGGCCTGGGTTACGACGATGTCGAAGGTCTTTTCGAACTGGTTGAAGTTGAATTCCTGCGGCACCACGCCGATCGAGCGTTTGAGCGCCGCCGGGTTCTTGTCCAGGTCATTGCCGAAAATATTCACGGTGCCGCTGGTCTTGTTGACCAGGGTCGAGAGAATGCCGATGGTGGTGGATTTGCCGGCGCCGTTGGGGCCGAGCAAGGCGAAAAAGTCACCTTCGGCGACGTCCAGATCGATACCACTCAAGGCCTGGAACCCGTTGCCGTAGGTTTTGGTTAGCTGCCGGATGGACAGAGCGGAACTCATATCGGATTTACGCACCAAGAAGGAAGGAAAGAAGTAAATAAGGGCGGGCGGCGAGGGAAACAACCGCGGCGCAAGTTCGCAATGGTGCTTGCCGCCGCCGCACAAGTACAGTCAAGTGTGTCGATAGTAATTATCAAGTCAACGCGGTCATGACCGCTTTCTGATAGGCCACACGCTGCTTCAAACGTTCATACCAGGCTTGGAGATGTGGTTGCGGGGCGCGCTCGATGGGCATTTCGAACCAGGCATAAATGAAGCTGCCCAGCGGGATGTCGCCCATGCCGATGTCATTGCCGGAGAGATAAGGCTGGCTGATCAGGGCATGGTCGGCCATGTTCAGCAATTCATCGCATTCCTTGATCGCGGCGTTGATCGCCTTCCAGTCCTGCTTCTCGGAGGGCGTGCGCAGCACACCCCAGAACACCGTGCGAAACGGCCCGGCGAAACTGGAAGTGGTCCAGTCCATCCATTTGTCCGCCGTGGCGCGGGCTTGCGCATCCGCCGGGTACCAAGCGCTGTCTGGGGCGTGCTTGGCCAGCAGGTAGCGAACGATGGCGTTGGATTCCCAAAGCACGAAACCGTCATCCTCGATCACCGGCACCCGGCCATTGGGGTTCATCGCGCGGTACTCGGGCGTATCGACCACACCGAACGCGCCGCCGGCATCGATGGCCTCGTAAGCCAGGCCCAACTCTTCGGCAGCCCACAAGGGCTTTCTGACGTTCGATGAATTTTTCCGTCCCCAGATCTTCAGCATGACCGCCTCTTTGCAAGTGAGTGGACGGCCAGCATACGCCGGATCAGGTGCGACTCAAATCAGTCTGCATGTCGCCCAACAGCACCGGCAGTTGCTCACTGAACAGATGCGGATAGCACTTTTGCAGGTGCTCGAAGAAGAACGTTTCCGGCACATCGGTGAACTGGCCGTGATCGAGCAGATATTCCATCAACTGCGCGCCATCACGGTTGAACGGGTGGAAAACGCTGTCGTTGACCCCGTCGAATTCCAGCGCTGCGACGTTGAACAGCTCGCACAGTTGCTGGTTGAACGCCGGCGTCGCCTTGACCCAGCGGCCGTCGAGAAACAGCTCGGTGTAGCCATGCATAGCGAACACGTCGCTTTTCAGCAACTCGAGCAGACGCGGCGTCGACAAATGATTGCGCACATCGGCCAGACCGATGCGCGCCGGAATCCCGCAATGCCGGGCACAACCGGCGAGCAGCGTAGCTTTCGGCACGCAATAACTCTCCCCCGCCGCCAGTGCGTAACTGCCGCGCAAGGTTTGCGGATCACGACTGAAGGTGTAGGGGTTGTAGCGCACCGCCTCGCGCACGGCGTAATACAGACTGATCGCCTGCTCACGCGGATCGTTACTGGCGCCGCGATGCTGCTCGGCGAACTCCACCACCGCCGGGTGGTCACTATCGATGAAGCGGCCGGGGCTCAGATACTCGTGCATGACGGCAATCTCCTGGGTAAGCCACGAGTCTAGCGACAGCCTGAGCACAGAGATAACGACGTTTCGGCCAAACCTGAAAGCAAAGCTGCGCAGCAACGAACGATTTCCCACACGTGTTGCCCACCGAACCTACGAAAACCATCCGGGGTTTCCCACGATTTCAATCACCATGCTCTGACCACCCTTGTTTGCAGATGCCGTCTAAGCTCTGGAGGGTCGATTTGCCTTGGTTCACGGAGGACTGAATATGCTGTTGTTGTGGATACTGGTTTTGATCGTCGGCGTGGCGTATCTCGCCCATCGACGCATCGCCCCGCTGCCCGCGTTGGGCATCGTTGCGGCCTATCTCGTCGCCATGGGGATTTTCAGTCACGCGCCGGGCTGGCTGCTGTTTGTCTTCTGGGTCCTGTTGGCGGTGGTCGCCGCGCCATTGTTGCTGCCTGACCTGCGCCGCAAGCACTTCACCGCGCCGCTGTTCAACTGGTTCCAGAAAACCCTGCCGCCCATGTCACAGACCGAACGCGACGCGATCGATGCTGGCACCGTATGGTGGGACGGCGAGCTGTTCAGCGGCCGTCCGGACTGGGACAAACTGCTGTCCTATCCAAAAGTGCAACTGAGCGAAGAAGAACAAGCCTTCATCGACGGCCCGACCGAAGAACTCTGCGCAATGGTCAGCGACTGGCAGATCGGCCAGTCCATGGACCTGCCGCCCGAGGCCTGGACGCACATCAAGGAACATGGCTTTTTCGCCCTGATCATTCCCAAGGAATACGGCGGCAAAGGCTTCTCGGCCTACGCTCACTCACAAGTGGCAATGAAACTGGCGACGCGCAGTGGCGACCTCGCCTCCACCGTGATGGTCCCGAACTCCCTCGGCCCTGCCGAACTATTGCTGCATTACGGCACCGACGAACAACGTAATCACTACCTGCCGCGACTGGCCCGTGGCGACGATATTCCGTGCTTCGCCCTCACCGGCCCGCTGGCCGGTTCCGATGCCGGCGCGATGCCCGACACCGGGATCATCTGCAAAGGCCAGTGGGAAGGACAGGAAGTTATCGGCCTGCGCCTGAACTGGGAAAAGCGCTACATCACGCTCGGCCCGGTCGCGACTCTGCTTGGCCTGGCATTCAAGGCTTATGACCCGGATCACCTGCTCGGTGAAGAAGAAGACCTCGGCATCAGCCTTGCGCTGATCCCGACCGATACCGCAGGTGTGGAAATCGGTCGTCGTCACCTGCCGCTGGGCGCCGCGTTCATGAACGGCCCGAACTCCGGCAAGGACGTGTTCATTCCTCTGGACTACCTCATCGGTGGTCAGGAAATGCTCGGCAAGGGCTGGATGATGCTGATGAACTGCCTGTCAGTCGGGCGTTCGATCTCGCTGCCAGCCGTCGGTACCGGTGCGGCCAAGTTCACCAGTCTGGTCACCGGCCAGTACGCGCAGATTCGCGAGCAGTTCAATGTACCGCTGTCCGCTTTCGAAGGCATCCAGGAAGCCATGGCGCGCATCGGCGGTAACGCGTGGATGATGGACGCCGCCCGCATGCTCACCGCCAACGCGGTGGACCTGGGTGAAAAACCATCGGTGCTGTCGGCGATCCTCAAATACCACCTCACCGAACGCGGCCGCGAATGCATCAGCCACGCCATGGATGTGCACGGCGGCAAGGCGATCATCATGGGACCGAACAACTACCTCGGCCGCAGCTGGAACGGCGCACCGATCTTCATCACCGTCGAAGGCGCGAACATCCTGTCGCGCAACCTGATGATCTTCGGTCAGGGCGCGATCCGTTGCCATCCGTTCGTACTCAAGGAAATGGCCCTCGCCGGTCGCCAGAATAAAGACCAGGCACTCAAGGAATTCGATGGCCTGCTGCTCAAGCACATCGGTTTCGCCGTCAGCAATGCGGCCAGCACACTGGCGCTGAACCTCGGCCTTGGTCACTTTGAACATGCGCCGGGCGACAGGATCAGCCAAGGCTACTTCCGCGCGCTGAACCGTCAGGCCGCCGCATTCGCCATGCTCGCCGACTTCAGCATGATGCTCCTGGGCGGCGAACTGAAACGCCGCGAACGTCTGTCGGCACGCCTCGGCGATGTACTGAGCAACCTGTATCTGGCCTCCGCCGCGCTCAAGCGCTATCACGACCTGGATTCGCCGGCGTACATGGAGCCGCTGTTCCGCTGGGCCATGGAAGAAAGTCTCGGCCAGTCGGAGCGTGCGCTGGATGAACTGCTGAGCAACTTCCCGAACAAAGTCTTCGGCTGCCTGCTGCGGGTCATCGTCTTCCCGTTCGGGCGCCGTCACAAAGGCCCATCGGACAAACTCGGCGCCGAAGTCGCTGCGGTCATCGGTCGCGCCAAAGGCGATCCGGCCCTCGAAGAATTGCTCGCCGGCTGCTACCGCCCGCAATCGGCGGACGATGCCGTGGGCGCGCTGCAACACGCCAGCGACCTGCTCAATGCCGCGCAACCGCTCCACAAGAAACTGCACACCGCACTGAAGAGCGGCCAGGTCAAACCGGCAGCCGGCGAACACGCCATCGATGCCGCGCTGGAAGCCGGCGTGCTGCAAGCCGTCGAAGCGCAAAGCCTGCGCGACGCCGAAGCGGCCCGCCGCAAGGTGATCGACGTCGACGATTTCGCCAAAGAAGAACTGACCCAGGCAGCGGGCAAAGTCCGCTGAACCCGGTTTATGTGAAAAAACGGCGCGAGGGCTTTATACTCCCGCGCCCGTTTTGCTCTTGAGGACTTATCTCGTGTCCAACGTCGTTGCCGATCATCTCGTGTTGCTCGACCACCTGCGCAGTATCCTGGTCGCCGTAGGTGAGGCCGAACAAGTGCCCGAAGAAAGCCATGCCCTGTTCCTCGAGCGCTTCGACGAACTGCTGGCCTCCCTGCCTATCGACCCTATCGAAAGCCAATACCTGGGCCAGGACATCCTCACCCAAGTCATCACCCGCTACCCGCAAATCGCCCACCTGATCCCACGCGACCTGCTGTGGTTCTTCGCCGGCGACTGCCTGCACTACCTCTCCGACGAAGAAATCGACCTCTACCAGGCCCTCGAAGAACGCCGCTACGAAGCCGAACAGAACGACGAACCGTTTGACTGGAACCAGGAAAAACAACTGCTGGCCATGTCGGCGCAGGACAGCAAGCATTGATATTCGACAGGTAATCGAAAGGCCCGCACTGTTGATTCCATGCGGGCCTTTTTTTTTCAAGATCAAAAGCCCCTCACCCTAGCCCTCTCCCGGAGGGAGAGGGGACTGACCGCGCTGTTTGGATGAGGTACGTCGACCTGAATTACCGAGTCGAATGCAGATTATGAACAACCCACAAACCGGCCCCCTCTCCCTCGGGAGAGGGCTGGGGTGAGGGGAAAATTCACCACAAAAACAGCCAGACACCACCCGCCCCTCACCACTCAAAACAATGAGCGCAAGCTCGAGTACCGCTTTTGATCTTGATTCACAGGCGACGTCGGAAGGCTGAGCGGAGGGATTGATCCGGGCGTGGGAGCGCAGCGACCGTACGACGCAGTCGTACACAGCGAGTGTAGGTGCAGCGAAGCAAACCGTAGCCGCTGCGCCCGGATCGATCCCGCAGCGAAGGAACCCGAGCCTGCGAGGGCCGAACGCAGGAGCAAGCCTTTTGGGTTACCTTTTTGGCGTTTGAAAAAGGTGACCCGCCGTAAGGGCGGAACCGTAATCCGCAACACCCGCAGAAACGGATATTCACCCAAACCACCAGAGCATGGTCGGCCCAAAGGCCGCCAAGCCCCCCCCAAAAAAAACCTCAAAGCAACCCCTCACCCTCCGGCAGCTCATACGCCACAGCCAAATTGCCCCCGCCCACCGATTTCCCGGGCCTACCCAACGTCGGCTCCTTCTGCAAACACTCCACCAGATAATCAATGAACACCCGCAACTTCGGCGGCAAATACCGCGTCGGCGAATGCAGCAACCACAACCCACCATGATAAGAGGCAAGAAACGTCCAGTCCGGCAACACCTGCACAATCAACTTCTGCTCCAAGGCGTAACGCGCCGTGAAATACGGAAGACTGCCAATGCCGATGTGCTGCAACACCGCCCCCAACCGCACACCCGTGTGATTGGCGGCATAACGCCCACGCACCCCGACCGTGACAGCTTTACTGCCCTTCTTGAACTTCCAGCGCGCATCGCTCGGCGTTTCGCCCAGATAAATACAACTGTGATTGAGCAAATCATGAGGATGCGTCGGCGTGCCATGTTCGGCCAGGTATTGCGGCGTGGCGCAAAGCAAATGATCGATGGTCAGCAACTGCCGCCCGACCAGACCGGCCGGTGGACGATCAGTGATGCGAATCGCCAGATCGACATGATCATCGATCAGATCGACCTGACGATCTTCCAGCAACAACTCCACATCAACCTTGGGATAGCGGCGCAGAAACTCCGGCATGTGCGGATGAATCACAAAGCGCCCCACCGCTTTCGGCACGCTGACCCGCACCAGGCCTTCGGCTTCGTGGGTGAACTGGCCGCTGATTTCCATCACCGACCTGGCCGCGCTGACCATTTCCTGGCAACGCTTGAACACCTCCTCACCACCATCGCTCAAGCGCAGTTTGCGCGTGGTGCGTTGCAGCAAGCGCGTGGCCAACGCCTTTTCCAATCGGGAAATACTGCGACTGACCGCCGAGGGTGAGGAACCCATCTGCCGCGCCGCTTCGGAGAAGCTGCCGGTCTCGACAACCTTGACGAAAATCGCCATTTCACCCAGCAGCGGCAGCGGAAGATTGATGCTCACGACGCACAAGTCCTTTGATGTTCGAACGGATTATCACGTTATTGCACGATTCATATAATAAAAACAGAACTTCGATCAGGGCATGGAATATGACGCTTCGCCTGTTTTTTCACAGTGACGACCTCAAGGCGAATGTCGAAGTCCTCGACTGCACACCCCAAGAGAACGAATTCGCCGTAGTGCTGCGCGCTACCCTGTTTCACCCGCAGGGCGGCGGTCAGCCTTGCGACACCGGCTGGATTGGTGAAAGCCGGGTGTCGCGCGTGGTGCAGGTACCTGAGCGCATTGTGCATTTCGTCGACCGCCCGCTGCCGCTGGGCATGACCGTCATCCGTATCGATGAAGAGCGCCGCCGCTTCAATACGCGCATGCACTCGGCCGGGCACCTGATCGGTCATTTCATTCAGGCCATGGGCTGGATGCCGATCAAGGCGCACCACTGGCCGGACGAAGGCCGGGTGCAATTCAAGCCGGGCGATAGCGCTGAAGAAGTCGATGCGCCAACCGTACAAACCGGTATCGAGCAGTGGATCGAACATGATCTGCCGCGCCTGACCTCGCTGCGCGAAGGCGCGCGGGAAATCAGTTTCGGTGAGCTGCCAGCCTATGGCTGCGGTGGCACCCACGTACGTAGCCTGAAGGATCTGGGCACAGTCACGATCGCGTCCCTTTCGCAGAAAAAGGGCACGCTGTCCGTCCACTACAGCGTGGATTGAGCATTTCGGACATTGCCATCGCGCAGCGTCCGACGCCGGGGAACCGCACTCGCCGGTTCCGTTGACTATCGATAGATGGACCTAAAAAAAATGATGCTAGACGTCGAGCGTCTCGATGAGACGTGCATAAAAAAACTGGCCAACGAAGAAGTCCTCGCCATCCGCGTCAAACGCTTTCTGCCCGAGCCGCTGGCGATCGAAATTGGCGACAAGATCCTCGCCCCGGGCTTTGAGGGCTACATCAACGCACCGAGCATCGGCCGCATCGGCATGGCCTTCTACGAGGCGGAAAACCAGCCGCTGCTGATCGAGGATTACTTCGAACGCGCAACCCGCAACATCGACGAACTGCGCCAGCGCTGCGCTCCCTACTCTTCGCCGATCGACACCCTGCGCTGCATGCTCGACGAGTCCTGGCCTGC
The DNA here is from genome assembly GCF_041956865.1 of Pseudomonas sp. LW8. Taxonomy (NCBI): domain Bacteria; kingdom Pseudomonadati; phylum Pseudomonadota; class Gammaproteobacteria; order Pseudomonadales; family Pseudomonadaceae; genus Pseudomonas; species Pseudomonas sp. LW8. The sequence goes on from NZ_CP168138.1 coordinate 4,139,089, forward strand.
CGGCGCGCATCTGGAAAATCTCTACGGGCGCAAGATGTATGTCGGTTTGTCGCGGGTGGTCAAACCGGGCGTGTGCTTTCTTGCTCATCACGACATCTTCGCCAAGGACGCCCCGGACAGTTTTCAGGCGCGCAGTCTCGAGGCGCAATTTGCCTGCAACGTCTACCTGAACATGCCCGCCGAGGGTGGCGCCTTGCAGATGTGGAATGACCACATCACCCCCGATCAATTCGACGAAATGCGCGGCGACAGTTATGGCATCGAGCCGTCGCTGCTGGGGCCGCCCGCCCTCGAGGTACGACCGCAGCCCGGCGATTTCATCATGTTCAATTCGCGGCGCATGCACTCGGTAACTCCGGGCGTCGCGGATCCGCGCTTGAGCCTGTCGTTCTTTGTCGGCTATCGCGGCAATGCTTCCCCTCTGACTTTCTGGAGCTGACATGCTTTTCAATTACCTGGGCGAGTTTCTCGCATTGGCCACCATCCACTTTCTCGCCGTGGTTGCGCCCGGTCCGGACTTCGCCGTGACCATCCGCCAAAGCGTGCGCTTCGGTCGCCTCGTCGGCATCTGCACTGCGCTGGGCATCGGCGCGGGGATTTCCGTGCACGTGCTGTATACCCTGCTCGGCGTCGGCGCCTTGATGCACACCACGCCGTGGCTGCTGACTGCGGCCAAAGTGGTCGGTGGGGCCTACATCCTCTATCTGGGCGTCAGCCTGATCCGCAGCAAACCGAAGAGCAGCGTCGAAGGTGAAAAAACCGCCGATGAGCCGCTGGTTGAACAGTCACTGTTCAAGGCATTCAGCACCGGTTTTCTGACCAATGCGACCAACCCCAAGGCCACGCTGTTCTTCCTGGCGATCTTCACCACGATCATCAGCGCCAGCACACCGCTGCAGATCCAGGCGTTCTATGGATTGTGGATGTGCTTCGTCAACGCTCTGTGGTTCGTCATCGTCGCGCTGTTTTTCTCCAGCAATAAAGTGCGCCTGCTGTTCATGCGCCTTGGACACTGGTTCGAGCGCAGCATGGGCGTCATCCTGATTCTGTTTGCCGGACGCCTGATGCTGTCGATGTAACTCACACAAAAAAAGTCCCGGCATCAGCTGCCGGGACTTTTTCATTTGTGCGCCTCTTTTGCATTTCTGTGCGACAGATCAAGTTTGCGACTCCCTTTCCCAGCGCTCGCAGTGTTAGGTTTACAAAATGTTTCTGTCACAAGCGACAGAAATACTTTCCCAATCCTTTGCAAAGGAATGCCTGTTCCATGGTCTTTTCCCTGAAAAAACTGGCCGCCGCCACTCTGGTCATGGCCAGCCTCGCCACGTTTACCAGCGCCGCACAAGCCAACATCACTGCCGAGCAAAGCGCAGCGATCCTGAAATCCTTCGACGGCAAGAGCTTGACGGATTTCCGCAGCTTCCTTGGCAGCCTGGCGAAAAGCGACCTGGCCAAGACGGATAACCTCAACCCGTCCATCAGCGCCTTCCTCGACAACAAGACCCTGAACGCCGAACAGCAGAATGAAATTCACCGTCTGCTGGGCATTTATACCCGCGTGAAATATGGCAAGGCCGCGCTGGAAACCCTGCGCCAACTCGTCGAGATCCCGACCTTCCGCAAGGACGGCGTGGAGCAACACGACAACCCGGAATTCATCAAGATTGCCGGCGAGATCCAGAAACTCGCCGAATCCTTCGGTTTGAAATTCCGCAACATCGATAACCGTGTCTACGAAATCTCTCTGGATGGCAAAGGCGACGAAGTCGTTGGCATTCATGCCCACGCCGATGTGGTGCCGGTGACGCCGGAAAACTGGGTGCTGAAAGATGGCACCAAACTCGACCCGTTCAAAGTCACGCTGATTGGCGATCGCATGTACGGTCGTGGCACAGAGGATGACAAGAACGCCATTGTCGTGGCGCTGTACGCCATGAAAGTGATCAAGGACGAAAAACTGCCACTGGCGCGTAACTTCAAGCTGTTGGTCGACACTACCGAAGAAACCAGCGGCGACGCCATTCCCTATTACTTCGAGCGCAACCCGACGCCGAACTACAACATGGCGCTGGACGGCGGTTATCCGGTAGTGATCGCCGAAAAAGGTTACGGCACCGTCATGGCCAACTTTGCCAAACGCAAAGGCGAAGGCAACGGCGCGGAAATCATTTCGATGACCGGCGGCAAGGCGACCAACCAGATTCCGTCCGCTTCGGTGGCCACGCTGGTAACCGACAAGCCTGCCGAGCTCGCCGCCAGTCTGCAAAAAGCCGGCGACGCCTACGCCAAAGCCAACGGCGGCGACTTCAAAGTCGCGGCGAAGGTTGATGGCAAAGACGTCAAACTGACCGTGACGGGGGTTTCTGCGCACTCCTCCGAACCAGAGTCCGGCGTCAACCCGGTCGCGCGGATGCTGAGCTTCATCAACAGCCTGGACGGCAAAGTCGCGCTCAAGCACAACCAGTTCACCGACGCCGCACGTTATGCCGATGACAACTGGGGCCTGGATTACCTGGGCAAAAAACTTGGCGTCGGTTTCTCCGATTCGTTCATGGGGCCACTGACCACCTCGCTGACCTACGTCGGTGAGGATGACAAAGCCTTCAAACTGGCGGTGAACCTGCGGGTGCCGAAGGGTAAATCCCCGGAAAAGCTCAAGACTGAGATCGCCGAGAAACTGGACGCCTGGAGCAAGAAGACTCATGTCGCTGTAGCGTTCGACTATTCCGTGGCCGAACCGATGTATCGCAACCCCGAGGGTGAGTGGGTCAAGGCGCTGCTTGCCGTAGCCAGCGAAAACCTCGGTATGAAGTCGGAATTCGGTACTTCCGCTGGCGCGACTTCGGTTCACGAATTGCCGAACGGCGTGCAATTCGGCCTGGCGCGACCTGAGGCCAAGTACACCGGCCACACCGATGGCGAATTCAAGACCGTCGACCAGTTCCTGCTGGATCTGCAGATCGTCACGGAAATGATGGGGCGTGTCGGGCAGTTGCCGAAGCTCTGATGCGCTGTGTTAACCCGGTCGCTTGTGACCGGGTCAAACATAAGGAAGGACCCGCATCGGGTCCTTTTTTTGCCCCCACAAAACGCGCGCGCCGAGGCTGTCAGCCCCCTGAGCAGGTCGGACTTCGATCGCCTGCAACCGACACTCAACTTCGTTGCACTTGCAATCACATGCAAGCCTTGAGTAAGGTGCAGGCACGACGGAACGTACGGAGATCGTGGAATGATGGGCTTTTCCAGCTTCACTAAGACGCCAGAAACCAGCCTGGCCGCTCAGGCCTGCATCGATAAGATCCGCACAGTTCCACCGCAGCAGACTGCGGGCTCTTCCTCGCCGCTGCTCACCATGGTCGATATCGCCAATCGCCTCGAGAGGGATCCGGGAACAGCCAGGCATATCTGGGTCATCCGCTCCAGCAAACAGAGCCAAACCGCAAATGCCCACACCCGGATCAGCGCCTGGCCCCTGCGTTTGAGCGCCATCGCCCGGTCCAGTGAGAGGCCGCTGCTGTACCTGACTACTTCGGCAACATCGGCCGAGTTGTGTGCACTTTCCAATGAATCGGCCCATCGCGGCATTCTGTGCAATGACATCGAAACCTTGCCTTCACGCTGGCCCAAGGGGGCTCATCCCTGGGTGCCACTCTGGCTGGTCGCTAACACGCACTGCCTGCCCTTTGACCCCGCCAGCGGCGCCGAAGCGCAGGCCATTACCCTGGCGGCTTTGCAAAGTCTGTATGTGGAAGGCAACGACGGTTTTTATTACATGGCACTTCACGATGAGCCCAGTGACTTCATCGCTCCAACCAACCGACTCAGCGCCAGCGAGGCTTTCAAGGGCATGTATCGGCTCAGCAGCATCGATATCGATTCAGCGCGCCCTAAAGTGCGCTTGCTCGGGGCGGGGCTGGCGTTGCAGTCGGTGACGACGGCGGCGCAGCTGCTACGCGAGGACTGGGGCGTGGCCAGCGAACTGTGGAGCTGCCCCAGCTATACCCGCCTTGCCCGCGATGCGGACAATGCGCACCGCTGGAATCGCCTGCATCCAGAGATGCCGCGCAGGTCAGCGCATTTGTTCGATTGCCTGGACAACGAGGATTGGCCGGTGGTGGCCGTGACCGGGTATGGCCGGCATGTCGCCGAGCAGATCGGTGCACATGTGAAGTCACGGTTCGTGGCCCTCGGTGCCGACTCGATCGGGTCCGCCGTGGGCCGGGTAGATGAGCGTTGGATCGTGGTGCTGGCCCTGCAGGTTCTGGCTGAGGAAGGCGTCATCAGCCGAGCGTTCATCCAGCAGGCCATGGATCGGTACCTGCTCCAATGAAAAGCTCTCTCACTTCGCCCGCCCACTGCTGCGCGCCGCGCTGGCCGCGCGCTCGAGGGCATCGCTGAAAAGCCGTTGCTCGGCGTCGTCAAATTGCGACAAGAACAGTTCGTCCACTGCGCCTTCGTAGATGGCCCACATTTTCTTGCGTAACGCCTTGCCCTGCTCGGTGATGCTGGCATAAGCGCCGCGACCGTCATCGCTGGCGCGGCTGCGGATGACCAGACCTTCGGCTTCCAGGCGGTCCACCAGACGCGTCAGGTTGTAGCGCTCGATGGCCATCACATCCGCCAATTCGTTCATTCGCCGGCTGCCTTCGGGGCCGCTTTCCAGCCCCCATAACGCGTCGTACCAGGCGTAGGCCGGAAGCCCGGCGGCCGCCAGCCGACGCTCGATCTCGCGGATCAGGCAGCGGTGTGCCCTGACGAATCTGAACCAGGTATCCGGCTCGTTGGAAGACATGCATCACCTTTTTCATGAAATCGATTTAGTTGCAATTGTAGCGCACGGCAGGCTAAGTTCTTTCACGTAGTTGCAACTGCAACTACAAACTCGAAGGCTGGCGCTGACCCACGCCCCTTGGTCAGGCACCAAACGACTCGGTGCTGCTGCAATGTTCAGGAGACGACAACGATGGCACAACAACCCGCTTTTCTCGACGAGGATCCACAAGAGACTCGCGAATGGCTCGAATCGATTGAGTCGGTGGCGAGTGTCGAAGGACGCCCTCGCGCCCACTATCTGATCGATCAGATGCTGGATTTCGACGCCAACCGTCATGGTGACTTCTACGGGCGCGTGACGACGCCCTACGTCAATACGATCCCGGTCGAACGCCAGCAACCCTTCCCCGGCGACCTGGCCGTGGAGCGCCGGATCAATGCCTATATTCGCTGGAACGCGCTGGCCATGGTGCTGCGTGCCGGCAAACATTCGAACGTGGGCGGACACATTGCGTCCTACGCATCGGCGGCGGTTTTGTACGACGTCGGCTTCGAGCATTTTTTCCGTGGCCGCACCGAGCAGTTCGCCGGCGACATGGTGTACATCCAGGGCCACTCCTCACCTGGCATCTACGCACGGGCGTATCTGGAAGGACGCCTGAGTGAAGAGCAACTGGACAACTTCCGCCGCGAGACCGATCGTGACGGTATCTCATCCTATCCGCATCCACGGCTGATGCCGGATTTCTGGCAATTCCCGACGGTGTCCATGGGGCTCGGGCCAATTACCGCCGCGTATCAGGCACGATTCATGCGTTACCTGGAAGACCGTGGGCTAAAGGAACATCAGGGGCGTAAAGTCTGGGCATTTCTCGGCGACGGTGAAATGGACCAGCCGGAATCCCTGGCGGCGATTTCTCTCGCGGGCCGGGAAAAGCTCGACAACCTCATCTTTGTCGTCAACTGCAATCTGCAGCGCCTGGACGGACCGGTGCGCGGCAACAGCAAGGTGATTCAGGAGTTTGAAAGCCTGTACCGGGCGGCTGGCTGGAATGTACTCAAGGTAATCTGGGGCAGCGGCTGGGATGCCCTGTTGGAGAAGGACAGGACCGGCCTGCTGCGCCAGCGGATGATGGAGTGCGTCGACGGCGACTATCAGAACTACAAGTCGCAGAACGGCGCCTACGTGCGGGAGCATTTCTTCGGCAAATACCCTGAGCTGCTGGAGCTGGTCAGTGACCTGAGCGACGACGACATCTGGAAACTGTCCCGTGGTGGCCACGATCCGGAGAAAGTCCACAGCGCGTACGCCGCCGCCATGCGCCACATCGGCGGACCGACCGTGATCCTCGCCAAGACGGTGAAGGGTTTCGGCATGGGCGAAGCCGGTGAAGGTCAAAATATCAACCACCAGCTCAAGAAGATGGGCGACGACGCGGTCAAGGCGTTCCGTGATCGGTTCGGACTGGAACTCAGTGATGATCAGCTCGGCGACATGCCTTACCTCAAACCGGCTGCGGACAGCGTCGAAAGCCTGTACCTGCAAGCCAGGCGCAGCCAGTTGGGCGGTTACATCCCGGCCCGTTTCAATGCCGTGGCACCATTGCAGGTCCCGGCTTTGTCGGCGCTGGATACACAGCTCAAAGGGACTGGCGAGCGGGAGATCTCCACGACCATGGCGTTCGTGCGCATCCTCGGCACGCTGCTCAAGGACCCGAATATTGGCAAACTGATCGTGCCGATCGTCCCCGACGAATCACGCACCTTCGGTATGGAAAGCCTGTTCCGCCAGATTGGTATCCACTCCCACGTCGGCCAGCTCTATACGCCTCAGGACGCCGGTCAACTGAGTTATTACAAAGAGGCCAGGGATGGCCAGATCATGCAGGAAGGCCTGAACGAATCCGGCGGAATTTCTTCCTGGATCGCCGCGAGCACTTCCTACAGCACCCACGCCGTAATGACGGTGCCCTTCTATATTTTTTACTCGATGTTCGGCTTCCAGCGCGTGGGTGACCTCGCTTGGGCGGCAGGTGACGCCCGTGCCCGGGGCTTCCTGCTCGGCGCCACGTCCGGCCGGACCACGCTGATGGGCGAAGGCCTGCAGCACGACGACGGCCATAGCCATGTCCTGTCTTCCACCATCCCCTGCTGCGTGTCCTACGACCCCACTTACGCCTATGAATTGGCGGTGATCATCCAGGACGGGATGCGGCGGATGTATGCCGAAAACGAGGATATCTTTTACTACATCACGCTGCTCAACGAGAACTACGCCCATCCGCCGATGCCCGAGGGTGTCGAGCAAGACATCCTCAAAGGCATGTACCGGCTCAGCGCCAGTGCGCAGCCCGGCGAAGGCAAGCATGTGCAACTGATGGGTTGCGGTTCGATCCTGCAGGAAGTCGTCGCCGCTGCCCAATTGTTGGAGCGGGATTTTGCCGTCAGCAGTGACGTATGGAGCGTCACCAGCCTGACCGAACTGCGTCGGGAGGGCCAGGATGCCGAACGCTGGAACCTGCTTCATCCACAACAGACGCCTCGCATCAGCCATGTTGAAAGCTGCCTGCAGGATGCACAGGGTCCGGTGGTGATCGCGACCGACTATATGAAAATATTCGCCGATCAGATCCGCCCGTTCGTGCCCAATCGCCGCTTCGTCGCCCTGGGCACTGACGGTTTCGGCCAATCGGACACCCGCGAATCGTTGCGTCGGTTTTTCGAAGTGGATCGCCATTTCATTGCCTTGGCGGCCCTCAAAGCGCTGGCTGACGACGGAGCGATCACACGGGAAAAAGTCGCCGAGGCGATTGTTCTTTATGGGATTGACCCCGAGAAGCAGAATCCTGCAGCTGTATGATTGGGTGATTCCATTGAAACTGGAAAGGGCCTGAAAAGGCATCCTGGCCGGATACCAGGCCAGGGTCCTTTTTGTTGCCGCCACAAAACGCGCACAAACAAAAACGCCGATCATCACTGATCGGCGCTTTTGTGAAATTGGAGCGGGAAACGAGACTCGAACTCGCGACCCCGACCTTGGCAAGGTCGTGCTCTACCAACTGAGCTATTCCCGCAAATGGCGTCCCCTAGGGGACTCGAACCCCTGTTACCGCCGTGAAAGGGCGGTGTCCTAGGCCACTAGACGAAGGGGACACGCTACCCGGAACACATGGTGTGTGTTTCGGTGTCCAGATCCGCATCCGAAGACTTGGTTCTGGTTTCACTCAGCACCGCCCGAAAGCACTGCTGTTTAAAATTGGAGCGGGAAACGAGACTCGAACTCGCGACCCCGACCTTGGCAAGGTCGTGCTCTACCAACTGAGCTATTCCCGCATTGGCGTCCCCTAGGGGACTCGAACCCCTGTTACCGCCGTGAAAGGGCGGTGTCCTAGGCCACTAGACGAAGGGGACACACTACAACATTCACTCCCTGCCGCGTTTCGCTGTGTGCTTTACGCTGCAAGTGGCGCGCATTCTATGGATGGATTGAGGGGTCGTCAACCCCCTGATATAAATTTATTTAAATCAATGACTTCGACCCGGATTACGGGCCGCGTAAGGCTTTTCCGTCGTCCGAAACCTGACGCCTATATTCCGCCACTCGCCAAGACGTTATAGTCCACCGCACAGTGATGGCAATCTGCACATCAAGCGCCAGCATTCATCTATACCGCTGGCTGCCGATACAGATTGCAGCAGCCGATCAAACCCGTCGAGCGGCGCTAGGCGCCTAAATGTCCAGCCACTACACTCGCATGCGAACCCTATAAAGAGGTCTTACCGGTGACACCACTCATGATCACCCTGCTAGTCGTAGCCGGGATCGCAATTCTGATCGCCATTGGCTACATGAACCATGTGGTGGAAAACAACAAACTGGAGAAGGCCCGCACCAAAGTCGAACTCAACGACCGCCTGCGCCGCTGCGGCGAACTGACCGAAACCTTCCCCGGCCAGTTCATGACCCCGGCGCTCAAGCTGCTGCTGACCCGCCTGGAACTCAACGTCTGCCAGCGCCTGCTCAATCTGGAAAAGACCAGCGCAACCACCAAGGCCCGCATTACCGAACTGAGCGCCCTCGTTGCCCAAGGCGAATCGATCCCGGTGAACAACCCGCCCGCGCCGATCCTCACCGAAGCCAAAGCCAAAGACGTGCGCTTCCTCCTCGAAGCCCTGCACGGCCAGATCACCCGCGCCGCCCACGACGGCTTCCTGCCACCGAACGAAGCCAAACAATGGATCCGCGAAGTGCGCCACATCCTCGTGCTGCTGCACATCGAATTCTTCAACAACCTCGGCCAACAGTCCCTGCAACAAAACCAACCCGGCCAGGCCCGCCTCGCCTTCGAACGCGGCGTGCAATATCTGCGCAAACAGCAGGACCCGCAGATGTACGCGGAGCAACTGCAATACCTGGAAAAACTCCTCGCCCGAGCGAACGCCCAGGTCATGGACAAGATTGCCCCGGTGGAAGGTGAAGAAAACCAACTGACCGCCGGTTTGAAGGATGTCGAAGCCGATGCGGACTGGAAGAAAAAAGTGATTTACGACTGAGGCGGGAATGCTGGAAGAGAAGCCACCGTTATTGGTGGCTTTTTTGTGGGCGACTTGAAAGAGAATGTGAATTGAAGGCCGCTTTCGCGAGCAGGCTCGCTCCCACATTGGGAAGCAGTGTTCTCAGGTAAAAATCGGTCGGGTGTCAGGCCGCCGTCGCTGGCAAGCCAGCTCCCACAGAACAGCAAAAGCAAGACTGGGCCATCCCCACGCGGCGAAGCCGAGAGCCTGGTCGGCCCGAGGGCCGCCAAGGCTCAAAGCCGAAAATGCCCAACCATCGAGCGCAACTCGCCACCCAACTGCGCCAGCTCAACACTCGAAGCCGCATTCCCGCGCATGGCCACGGAAGAGTGATCCGCACTCGCACGAATCTGCGTAACACTGCGATTGATCTCCTCCGCCACCGAACTCTGCTCCTCCGCCGCCGCCGCGATCTGCTGATTCATCTGCTGAATCAACGACACCGCCGCGGCAATACTCCCCAGCGCACTCTCGGTCTGCAACGCATCACTGACCGCCAGCTTCACCAGTTCGCCACTGCTGCGAATCTGCTGCACCGACGACTGCGCCGCCGCGCGCAGGGCACTGACCAAGCGTTCGATCTCCTCGGTCGATTGCTGCGTACGCCGTGCCAGCGCACGCACCTCATCGGCCACCACCGCAAACCCCCTGCCCTGCTCGCCGGCGCGCGCGGCTTCGATTGCCGCGTTCAGCGCCAACAGATTGGTCTGCTCGGCCACGCTCTTGATCACCTCCAGCACCGTGCCGATATTCTGAATTTCGGCGCTGAGGCTCTCGATGCTGGAACTGGCCGAGGTCGCTGAATCCGCCAACTGCTCGATCCGCGCCATGCTTTGACGCACCACCTGCTGGCCGCTCTCGACCTTGTCATCCGCCGTCTGCGCCGCCAGCGCCGCCTCTTCAGCATTGCGCGCGACGTCATGCACGGTGGCGGTCATCTGGTTCATGGCGGTGGCGACCTGCTCGGTTTCCTCCTTCTGGCTGTTGACCTCCAGATTGGTCTGCTCGGTCACTGCCGACAGCGATTGCGCGGAACCGGCCAAGCGCTCGATGCCGGCCTGCAAGCCGCTGACAATCGTGCCGAGACCGGCAGCCATCTGCTGCATCGCCAACATCAGCTGACCCATTTCATCGCGGCGCGTCACCTCGACCTTCGCCGTCAGATCACCCGCAGCAATCTGCTGCGCCACGCGAATCACACTGCGCAGCGGCGCCACGATCAGGCGCGTGATCACCCACGCGGCGAGCAATCCGACCAACAAGGCCAGCGCCGAAGAGCCAATGATCAACACAGTGTTCTTTTTCAGCTCCGCCTGCATCGAAGCATCTTCGGCGACATAGGCCTGATTGACCCGGTCCACCACTTGCGCGGCACGCTGATGCAACTGGTCATAAACAGTTTTCTCTTGCGCCAGCAAACCGGTGTATTCAGCCAGTTTCTCGTTGAATCCGGCGATATGCCCCGACACTTCGTTGAGTACAGTCAGATAGCCCTCGTCCTTGACCGTGGTTTTCAGCGCCTCGGCCTGCTCCTGCGCTTGCGCGGCCTGCTCGATGTTGCCCTGGCCGGCATTGTCGGCATCGCCCTTGCGGCTTTGATCCAGCCGCACGCGCGCCTCGTTCATCGCTTGCAGCATCAGTCGCGAGACCTGACTGACCTGATTCGCCTGTTCGATGAACTGGGCGCCGTCCTTGCCCTCGGTGTCTTTCAACGTGTAGGCGCCATCATCGGCCAGGCCGCTCTGCAACACGTCGAGGTTATTGGCCACGCTGGACACCGACCAACTGGCCATCTCCAGCGCGAGGTCCTTGGCCTGGCTCAGCGAGACGAATTCATCGAAGGCCTTGCGATACGCGCCCAGCGCTTGCTCGACATCGCTCATCACCGGCACATTGGCCGGGGAATGTGCCTTGAGCTCGCCGGCTAGAACAACCAGCCCATCGACGCCTTCGCGCAAGGCATCGGCGGTTTTCGGATTGCCGCGCAGGGCGTATTCCTGCTCGAGCAGGCGCACCTTGAGCAGGCTGCTGTTGAGCGCGGACATCTGCTTCAAGCCGTCGAAACGCAAACTGATGGTTTGCAGCGACCAGACGCCGATCGCCGCCACCAACGCAGTCAGCAACAAGACGAGCACAAATCCGATACCCAGTTTTTTCGCCATACCGAGGTTGGCAAAACGTCCTTGCACGGCCGAAATCATTGCGCGTAGTCCCCTGCCAAAGTCTGTTGCCGAAGATTCGCAACGGGCTCGAACCAGCACAAGACTCTGGCGTCGGAATAATGGCAAAAAGCTACGCCCGCGTCGTTTTCAGAATGCTGGAGGTCGATCCGCGCAGGTATTGCGAAAAAACTGCCGCGCCCGTGGGTCGCAGGCACAGGCCACATTGATGCGCTGCCAGTCACCGCACTCACCGCTGGGACTGAAAGCGTCCGCTGCTGATAACTCCAGTCCGCAGTGCTGGGCCTGCCTGCGCACCGACGCCTGGTCGCGCAAGCGTGCCCGCGCCCAGATAAACAGCCCGCCAACCGGCTTGCCGAACACTTCCCACTCGGCGTCTTCCAGTGCCTGCAAGGCCGCCGCGCGATCGGCATTCAAGCGCTGACGCTGGCGCTGCACCAGTTTGCGATAGGCGCCGGTCGCCATCAGTCTGGCCAATACCGCCTCGGCCAGCCTCGAACAGCCCAGGCCGCTGATCATCTTGACCTCCGCCAGGCGCTTCAGCAGTTCGCTGTCCGCCAGGACAAAACCGACCCGCAACGAGCTGCTCAGTGTCTTGGAGAAGCTGCCGACATAAATGACCCGGCCGCCATGGTCCAGCGCCGCCAACCGCGTACCGTTGCCGGTGTGCAGATCAGCGTAGACGTCATCTTCGATCACGCGCAGGTCGTAGGTCTTGCTCAACTGCACGATACGCTGGGCCACCGCAGGCGTCAGGCAACTGCCGGTGGGATTGTGGTGATGACTGCCGATGAACAGGGCGCCGGGACGAAACTGACGCAGCACCGACTCGAGCATGTCGATGTCCGGCCCGCTCGGCGTACGACGAACTTCGAGCATCTGTACGCCGTGCAGACGCAACAGGTCAAACAACGGTGCATAACCGGGCGTTTCCACCACCACGCAATCGCCAGCCTTGAACAGGGTGCGCACGATCAGATCGAGCGCATGACTGGCACCGCTGGTGCTCATCAGCCGGGTATTGCAGGCGTCGATATTCAGCAGTTTCAGACGCTTGGCAATTTGCTCGCGCAACGCTGGCAGGCCCAGTGGCGAGCTGTAGTTGAACAGGCTGGCCATGTCGGTGCGTGCCACCTCGCGCAGCGCGTAGCTGAGGTCGTCGGGCTCACGCCAACTCGGCGGCAAGCCTCCTTGCCCCAAAATCAAGCGACTCGTTGCGGCGTCCACCTCATCACGCCATGCGGGGCGGCCCTCGCATGCTGCCCATTCCGAGTCCGCTTCGCGCAATGCCGGCGAGGCCGCGACGATGAATCCCGCGCCCTGGCGCGTGGTCAATACGCCTTGCGAGACCAGGCGCTCGCAGGCTTCGACAACGCACGACTGGCTGAGCAGATTCCCCCGGGCGATTTGCCGTACGGAGGGTAACCGGGTGGCCGGCGGGATGCCGCTTTGCACAATCCAGTCAGTCATTCCGTCGACGATCTGCTGCACGACCGGCACCATTGCCTGTCGGTCAATTCTCAGTTCCATGAGCTCGCAAACTCCTGTCAGTTTTGCTGGCAGCAGTAAATCACAGCCGCACCGCCGAGGCTGTGCGACAACACCGCCAAATGCGGCAGTTCTAACGGTTTGATACACATTGTTTAGCGGTATTCACACGGACCAACCGCAAGGAACAAAAAACCCGCGCGCAGGCGGGTTCTTAAAATTACGGCAACTTTCAGAACGCTGTCACGCCGCCGTCCACCGCCAATGAGTGCCCAGTGGTGAACGCTGCGCCATCGCTGCACAGATACAGCACCGCGCTGGCGATTTCCTCGACCTTGCCGATGCGTCCGACCGGATGCATGGCATTGGCGAATTCGCCTTTCTTCGGGTCAGCTTCGTAGGCGCGGCGGAACATGTCCGTATCGATCACTGCCGGGCACACTGCGTTGACGCGGATTTTCTTCTTCGCGTATTCGATCGCCGCCGACTTGGTCAGGCCGATCACCGCATGTTTCGACGCCGCGTAGATGCTCATCTTCGGTGCCGCACCCAGCCCGGCCACCGACGCCGTGTTGACGATCGCGCCACCGCCCTGCGCCAACAGCAGCGGCAACTGATACTTCATGCACAGCCAGACGCCTTTGACGTTGACACCCATGATCGCGTCGAATTCGTCCAGCGAACCGTCGGCGAGTTTGCCTTTCTCGATTTCGATGCCGGCGTTGTTGAAGGCATAGTCGAGACGACCGTAGGTATTGATCACCTCATCCATCAGATTTTTCACATCGCTTTCCACCGTCACGTCGCAGCGCACGAAGGACGCTTCGCCACCGGCTGTACGAATCAGCGCCACCGTGCCTTCGCCGCCGGCCGCGTCCAGGTCAGCCACCACCACTTTCAGGCCCTCGGCGGCAAACGCCAGGGCTGTCGCGCGGCCGATGCCGTGGGCGGCCCCCGTGATTACAACCACCTGACCGGAAAACGTCATGCTCATGGGTATGTCCTCGAACGCAAAAACTGGAAGATGTTGGCGTCGCAGCATAGCCAAGGGCAGCGAAAGCGCGTCAGCACTATGCAATCGCTGTTTAAAGGCCCATGCGCCGCAGTGATAAAACCCGCCCCGTAACCATCACTGCACTGGATCGACTCGCATTCGCCGTATCAGCCAACCTTGCGACATCGGCGTTGAAGAGCTATCAACAAGGCTTCATTCCATTCGAGTGCCTGTCATGACCAACCAGACCAATCGCCAGTTCCTGCTCGCCAAACGCCCGGTGGGCGCCGCGACCCGCGAGACTTTCACTTATCAGGAAGTTCCGGTCGGCGAGCCACAGGCGGCACAGATCCTGGTTAAAAACGAATACCTGTCCCTCGACCCGGCCATGCGTGGCTGGATGAACGAAGGCAAGTCCTACATTCCACCGGTCGGTCTCGGTGAGGTCATGCGCGCACTGGGCGTGGGAAAAGTCATCGCCTCGAACAATCCCGGCTTTGCCGTCGGCGATTACGTCAACGGCGCTCTGGGTGTGCAGGATTATTTCCTCGGCGAGCCGCGCGGCTTCTATAAGGTCGACCCGAAACTCGCGCCATTGCCACGCTATTTGTCTGCACTGGGCATGACCGGCATGACCGCCTACTTCGCCTTGCTCGACGTAGGCGCACCGAAAGCCGGTGACACCGTGGTGCTGTCCGGCGCCGCAGGTGCGGTGGGCAGCGTGGCCGGGCAGATCGCCAAAATCAAAGGCTGCCGCGTCGTTGGCATTGCCGGCGGGGCCGACAAGTGCAAATTCCTCATCGACGAATTGGGCTTCGACGGCGCCATTGATTACAAGGCCGAAGACGTCGTGGCCGGTCTGAAGCGCGAATGCCCGAAGGGCGTGGACGTGTATTTCGATAACGTCGGCGGCGACATTCTCGACGCGGTGCTGAGCCGCTTGAACATGAAAGCGCGGGTGGTGATCTGCGGCGCCATCAGCCAGTACAACAATAAAGAAGCGGTCAAAGGCCCGGCCAATTACCTGTCACTGCTGGTCAATCGCGCGCGCATGGAAGGTTTTGTGGTGATGGACTACGCCGCGCAGTTCGCCAGCGCCGCGCAGGAGATGGCCGGCTGGATGGCCAACGGGCAGCTCAAGAGCAAGGAAGATGTGGTTGATGGGCTGGAGACGTTCCCCGAGACGCTGATGAAACTGTTCAACGGCGAGAACTTTGGCAAGTTGGTTCTGAAGGTTTAAGGCCAGCCTGAAACCAATGTGGGAGCGAGCCTGCTCGCGAAAGCGGTGGATCAGTCGGTAATGATGCCGACTGACACTCCCTCTTCGCGAGCAGGCTCGCTCCCACAGTTGGATCTTCAATAAGCTTTAGGCAATTTCGGCTACGACTGCGGCCAACGCCTGCGCCGGATCTGTCGCCTGGCTGATCGGACGGCCGATTACCAGGTAATCGGAACCGGCATCCAGCGCCTGACGCGGGGTCAGAATGCGCCGTTGATCATCTTGCGCGCTGCCCGCCGGACGAATCCCCGGGGTCACCAGTTGCAGCGACGGGTGCGCGGTTTTCAGCGCCGACGCTTCCAGCGCCGAACAGACCAGACCGTCCATCCCGGCCTTCTCGGCCAGTGCCGCCAGACGCAGCACTTGTTCCTGCGGCTCGATATCCAGACCGATACCGGCCAGATCCTCGCGCTCCATGCTGGTCAGCACGGTCACACCAATCAACAACGGTTGCGGACCACTGCGCTTGTCCAGCTCTTCGCGGCAGGCAGCCATCATGCGCAGGCCACCGGAGCAGTGCACGTTGACCATCCACACACCCATCTCGGCAGCGGCTTTCACAGCCATCGCAGTGGTGTTGGGGATGTCGTGGAATTTGAGATCCAGAAACACCTCAAAACCCTTGTCACGCAGGGTGCCGACGATTTCCGCCGCGCAACTGGTGAACAGTTCCTTGCCCACTTTGACCCGGCACAGTTTCGGGTCCAACTGGTCGGCCAGCTTCAGTGCGGCGTCACGGGTGGGGAAATCCAGGGCGACGATGATAGGAGTCTGGCAGGCGGACATGGATGGGCTCTCAGGCTGGTCGAAAACGGCGCGCATTGTAGCGGAACCGGCGGCGGCGCGGCACCCGATGATCGGTAAATCGTCGCGCTGGCGGTTATCAGCTTAGCCGGCGCGGCTATTGTGTCGACTCCGATACACAACCGACACGCCCGCAACAAGCATTCGGGTTAGCCTCGCCCGGCGCAACACGTCCTTACAACAGCACTTCCCGCCCCCCGGCCGGACGCCTATGCTGAAACCACCCCTGGTAGTGAACAGCCCCATGCCCAACGCCCCGACAACCGTGACGGATGAAAGCAAAGACGACAAGCGCTGGAGCATCCGCGCGCTGATCGTCGACGATGACGTGCCGATCCGCGAGCTGATGATCGATTACCTCGCCCGTTTCAACATTCACGCCAGCGGCGTCACCGACGGCGCGGCGATGCGCCAGGCGCTGCAGGGCGAACATTTCGACGTCATCGTCCTCGACCTGATGCTGCCCGGCGAAGACGGCCTGTCGCTGTGTCGCTGGCTGCGCGCCGAATCGGACATCCCGATCCTGATGCTCACCGCCCGCTGCGAACCCACCGACCGCATCATCGGCCTGGAACTGGGCGCCGACGATTACATGGCCAAACCGTTCGAACCACGCGAACTGGTCGCCCGCATCCAGACCATCCTGCGCCGCGTGCGCGACGACCGCACTGACCAGCGCGCCAACATTCGCTTCGACAACTGGCGCCTCAACAGCGTCCTGCGCCAAGTGGTCGCCGACAACGGCCTGGTAGTGCCCTTGTCCAATGCCGAATTCCGCCTGCTCTGGGTCTTCATCGAACGCCCGCGCCGCGTGCTCAGCCGCGAACAACTGCTTGACGCCGCTCGCGGTCGCTCGATCGAAGCCTTCGACCGCAGCATCGACCTGCTGGTCTCGCGCCTGCGGCAAAAACTCGGCGACGACCCGAAAGCCCCGCAGTTGATCAAGACCGTGCGCGGCGAGGGTTACCTGTTCGACGCGCGGGACATCGGCTGATGAAGGCGCGCTTCGACACCCTGTTCGGTCGCCTGTTCGGGGTGCTGTTCGCGGCGATTGTCCTGGCGCACCTGCTGGCCTTCGCCTGGTTCAGGCTCTACGGCCCTCCTCCGCCCCCACCACCGCCCGAGTTCTCAGCGAACATCGACGGCCAACCGCCCATGCACGACGCCGCTTATCCACCGAGGCAAGCGCGCCCATGGTTCGGTGGCCCGGTGGTGCCGCTGACCTTTCAATTCATCACGCTGATGATCGCCGCCTGGTACGGCGCCAAACTGCTCACCCGGCCGATCCAGCGCCTGAGCGACGCCGCCGAGCGCCTGAGCGAAGACCTCGACAGCGACCCCCTCGACGAATCCGGCCCGCGCGAAGCCCGGCAAGCGGCCCACACCTTCAACCTCATGCAACGGCGCATCCGCGAACAGGTCCAGCAACGCGGGCGCATGCTCGGCGCCGTCTCCCACGACCTGCGCACACCACTGTCACGCCTGAAACTGCGTCTGGAAAACATCAGCGACGACAAACTGCAAAGCCAGATGCGCCAGGATCTCGACGACATGATCGGCATGCTCGACGCCACCCTCACCTATCTGCACGAACAACGCACCAGCGAAGCCTTGCAGTTGCTGGACGTGCAGGCGCTGGTCGAATCGCTGTGCGAAAACGCCCAGGACCAGGGCGCCGATGTACAGGTCAGCGGCCACTGCGCGCCTTTGCCAGTGCAACCGATGGCGCTGCGTTCGTGCATCAACAACCTGCTGGACAACGCCCTGCGCTACGCCGGACAGGCACGGATTGAACTGCTGGAACAGCGCGAAGAACTGCTGATTCGGGTGATTGATCACGGACCGGGTATTGCTGAAGAACAGCGGGAAGCCGTGTTTGAACCGTTCTACCGACTGGAAGGATCGCGCAACCGCAACTCCGGCGGCGTAGGGCTAGGCATGACCATCGCCCGCGAAGCCGCGCAGCGGTTGGGTGGGCAATTGACGCTGGAAGACACACCGGGCGGCGGGTTGACCGCAATTGTTCGGTTGCCGCGGTGCTCGCTCCCACATTGGAGTGGTGTTCATCCGGGATAATGGGTTGGCTGTGAGGGCGCTATCGCTGGCAAGCCAGCTCCCACAGGGGATCGAGTGATCTCAGAGGGCGATGGGTTGGCAGTGAGGACGTCATCGCGAGCAGGCTCACTCCTACACTTGGACTGGGTACAACCTCAAGAAACAGGTCGGCTGTCAGGCCGCCTTCGCGAGCAGGCTCGCTCCCACAAAAGCAAAAGCAAAAGCAAAAGCAAAAGCAAAAGCAAAAGCAAAAGCAAAAGCAAAAGCAAAAGCAAAAGCAAAAGCAAAAGCAAAAGCAAAAGCAAAAGCAAAAGCAAAAGCAAAAGCAAAAGCAAAAGCAAAAGCAAAAGCAAAAGCAAAAGCAAAGCAGCGCAGCTGCCCGCGGCGAAGCCGCCCCACTCAACAATGAGCGCAAGCTCGAGTACTGCTTTTGATCTTGATCCACCGGCGACGTCGGAAGGCTGAGTGGAGGGATTGATCCGGGCGTGGGAGCGCAGCGACCGTACGACGCAGTCGTACACAGCGAGTGTAGGTGCAGCGAAGCAAACCGGAGCCGCTGCGCCCAGATCGATCCCGCAGCGAAGGAACCCGAGCCTGCGAGGGCCGAACGCAGGAGCAAGCCTTTTGGGTTACCTTTTTGGCGTTTGAAAAAGGTGACCCGCCGTAAGGGCGGAACCGCCAGCCGCCGCAGCGAAACATTCGGATATTCACACCAAACAAACCCAAGCATGGTCGGCCCAAAGGCCGCCAAGCCCCCCCCTAGACCCGAGCCTGACTCTTACTCCAATCCGTCAAAAGACTATAAGCCACAGCCAACAACGTAGGCCCAATAAACAACCCGATAAAGCCAAACGCAATCAACCCGCCAAACACCCCGAGCAACACAATCACCAACGGCAGATTACCGCCACGGCTGATCAGATACGGCTTGAGCACGTTGTCCACGCCACTGATGATGAACGTCCCCCAGATCCCGAGAAACACCGCCATCCCGTACTCGCCCTTCCACGCCAACCACGCCGTGGCCGGCACCCACACCAGCGGTGGCCCCATCGGAATCAGACTCAGCAGAAACGTGACGATCCCCAGCACCAGCGCCCCGGGAACCCCGGCAATGAAAAAGCCGATCAACGCCAGCACCGCCTGCGCCGCCGCTGTACCAATCACACCGTTGACCACCCGCTGCACCGTACCGGCGACAAGTTCGATGTAATAGCCGGCACGATCGCCAATCAAGCGCTGCAGCAGACTGTGCACAAACGCCGCCAGTCGCGGCCCGTCACGGTAGAAAAAGAACACGAACACCAGACTCAGCGTCAGCTCGAGAATCCCCCCGCCGATCTGCGCGCTGCGTGCCAGCAACCAGTTGCCGACCTGCCCCAGATACGGCTTGATCGAGACCATCAACGCCGCGCCCTGTTGATCGATGCTATCCCACATCGACACCAGCCGCTCACCAACCAAAGGCACGCTGCCAAGCCAGGTCGGTGCTTCCGGCAAACCGTCGACCTGCACATCCTTGATGAATGCCGTGGCATCGCGCACATGATCGGCGAGGTTGAAACCCAGCCACACCAGTGGCGCCGCCACCAGCAACATCCAGCCCAGTGTCAGGATCAACGCGGCCAGCGATTCGCGGCCATTGAGCCAGCGCGTGAGCAAACGCATCAGCGGCCAACTGGCAAACGCCAGCACCGCGCCCCAGAACAGCGCCGACCAGAACGGCGCCATCACCCAAAGGCTGGCACCAAACAACACCAGCAGCAGAATCTGCACCAGCAGGCGATCGTTATTGAGCATGGGAAGTCCCGGCAAAGTCAGTCAGCGAAAGAGTAGGCGAACACTGTGTGCGTGCTCGCCCGGCACAGCTTATCGCAACAAGTCGATGCGCAGGCCCGAGCCTTCGAGATTGCCGGCTTCCAGACGTGCCGCCCGTACGCCCTGATTGATCAGCGCCTGGCGCCAGGCTTCGGCCTTGGGCCCGGAAACCGTGACCCGCAAGGTCGTGTCGCGATTCAGACCACGGGAAATCAGGCGCAGCCAGGTGGCATCCGGTTCATCGACCAGTTTCGGAAAATCCAGCTCGCCGGTGCTTTTCAACTGACGCAGCAGGGTCGCCGAGGTCGGCAGCAATTCGCCCAACGGCGCCGCAGCCTCGAATTGCTCGACATGCAGATAGGCTTTGCGATTGCCGCGAGTGATGCTGTAAAGCGCCACCAGCGTGTTGTCCTTTGGCGCCGCCAGCCTCAACAACAGATAAGCCTGTTGCTCGTCAGAGCCATACAGCTTGGCGTTGCCGAAGACCTCGTTGGCCCACAGGCTGCTTTCGCCGCAATCGCGGGCCTGGCACCAGAACAGCAATTCGGCATCCTGCTGTTGCAGGGCTTCGCGGGCGGCAGTAAAGGCTTCGGTGGCGGAATGTTCCGGCGGCAACTCGTAGGTCACCGAGGTAGTCTGGCCGCGGGCGGTGACCTGACCGTCGAACCGCAACTGGCCGCTGATCTTGCGGATCGAGCCCAGCGGGTAGATGCGCTCCAGCTCGGCCGCCGGGCGATAGTCGACGATCTGAGCATCGGCCAGACGCGGCACGATTTGCAGATCCTGGCTGCCCGGCACATCGGCAGCGAAGGACAAGGAGCTGAAGCAGCACAGCGCGAAGAGACTGAGTGACCGCATAGTCAGCCTCACCGGACGGTCATGGCTGGGCGGGTCGGGGTCGCAGCGGTATAGAAATCCATCGAGTTTGTCTCCCATTTCAACCCGCCCAGCCTCGACAGTTGCCCGCTGCAAGTCAAGGCATGGCGAAGAAGCGATTGAAACAGTCTGCTACAAGACCTGCGCCAGCCTCGTCATTCAGGTGCAAATGATGCCCGCCCGGCAACTGTTCGTGGCTGAAGGGTAGACGCTCCAGCAACTCAGGATGCCTGGCCAGCATGCCATCCGCCGCGACCACCAGACGCGCCGGGCAACTGACGCGCGAGGCAAACGCCATCGCCTGTTCTTCAGTAAGGCGCAGCGGCGATGGCAGAGTCAGGCGATTGTCGGTGCGCCAGGTGTAACCGCCGGGCACCGGCATCAACCCGCGCTGGGCCAACAGTTCAGCGGCTTCGCGACTGACCGCCACCAGACCTTTCATCCGCGCCTCGATGGCACGCTCGAGGGTGGTATAGACCGGTTTGCGCTTTTCCCGCAGATCAAGTTGCGCCTGCAGGGCCATGCCCATGCGTTCGGCAGCGTTTTCGCCCTTGTCTGTCGGAGGAATCACACCGTCGATCAGCGCCAGATGGCTGATGCGCTCGGGCAGCGAACCGGCCAGCACCATCGAGACAATCGCGCCCATCGAATGCCCGAGCAGGCCGAAACGCTTCCAGCCCAGTTGTTCAGCGACTTGCAACACATCATGGGCGTAGTCCCACAGCGCATAACCGGCGCCGCTTGGTCGATGAGCGGAATGACCGTGGCCGGCCATGTCCAGCGCGACGATGCGCAAGCCATCAAGCTTGGGCGCCAGTCGCGCGAAGCTGTTGGCGTTGTCGAGCCAACCGTGCAACGCGATCACCGGCAAGCCGTCCTCGGGGCCGAAAAGATGAGCGGCCAACTCGATATGCGGCAGGTTCAGGCGCACTTCTTCGCAGGTCGGGCTCATGCGCAATCCTTGTTCTGCCGCTGTTCCCAACGCATGAACAGATTCTTGAGCAGCCGAGCCGTGTCCTGCGGACGCTCCAGCGGGAACATGTGCCCGCCAGGCATGCTCAGCGCCTCGCCCTGGGGCAGGCGCGAGACGAAACGTGTGTGATGGCGCATGACCACCCGGCTCTTGTGCCCGCGCACGATGGCCAGCGGCACCTGCAACTGGCGGGTGCGCCCGGGACTGGTGTGCGGCACGCCGCGATAAATGCTGATTTCGGTGGCCGGGTCAAAACGCAGACGCAGCTTGTCGTCGACCTGATGCAAACCGTGTTGCAGGTAGGCATCGAAGCATTCCGGATCGAAGCCGCGAAACAGGGTTTTGCCGGAAAAGTAACTGCGTGCACTGTCGAGATCGGCGAATTCTTCACGCCGCCCGAGGGTGCGCCCGGCGGGTGTCAGCCGGTCGATGAAACCAAAGCGCTTGGCCGCGCGAATCACCCACTGATCAGTGCGGGTCAGTACTGGCGAGTCGAGCATGACCACGCCGCGATACAGCTCGGGACAACGCAACGCCGCGTGCAAATGCAGCAGACCGCCAAAAGAATGGCCGACGCCCCACACCGGCTGCTCCTGCTGCTCGAGGTGATGGATCAGTTCATCGACCAGGTTGTACCAGTTGTCGTCCGCCGGAAAACGCGGGTCATGGGCATGCTGCTCCAGATGCGCGACCCGATACTCCGGCGCCAGCGCCGCGAACAACTTGCCATAGGTCCCCGAGGGGAAACCGTTGGCGTGGGCGAAAAAGATCGGTTGCGACATGCGGGCAAATCCATGAGCGGGAATCGTGGCGTTGATTGTCCGCAAGAGCCGGCGTCGCAGCAATGACTGTAAGTGCCAGGAATGATGACAGTCCGGTCAGGGTGATGTGCATCAGCGAGACCGCTGCCCCCTCACCCCAGCCCTCTCCCCCAAGGGGGCGAGGGGGAAAGGGAGCAGATCGGGGGAGTGTCCGGGACCTGAGCTCGACTCGAATTATCAGGTCGACGAGGATCGCGAAAACCACACGGTAGGCTCCCTCTCCCTCTGGGAGAGGGCTGGGGTGAGGGCTCGACCTGACGGAACCCGATAGATGTCAACGCAGCGGCGGCTGTTCCCCCAGCGGCACCACCGCCATGGTCAGGCGCGACACGCAACTGGCCTTGCCTTCGTCGCTGGTCAAACGGATGTCCCAGACATGCGTGGTGCGGCCGATATGAATTGGCGTGGCCACCGCCGTCACCCTTCCGCTACGCAAGCCGCGCAAGTGGTTGGCGTTGATCTCCAGGCCGACGCAATAGAATTTGCTGGCATCGATGCACAGATAACTGGCCATCGAGCCGACGGTTTCCGCCAGCACCACCGATGCGCCGCCATGCAGCAGACCGTAAGGCTGGTGGGTGCGATGGTCGATGACCATGCTCGCGGTCAGCGACTGTTCGTCGAAGGCTTCGAAGCGAATATCCAGCACTTCGCCAATGGTGTTCTTCTGGATTGCGTTCAACTGTTCAATGTCGGGAGTAGTACGCCACAAGCTCATCGCAGACTTCCTTTGTTGTTGTAATCGACGCTCAATCCTGCCACAGCACTGCCTCGCTGCGCGCGCTCCATTCTTCGAAACGCTCGCCGTAGCGGTCTTCGATGACGTTGCGTTTGATTTTCAGGGTCGGCGTGAGGAAGCCGTTGTCCACCGCCCAACTGTCCTTGACCACTACCAGTCGGTGCAGGCGTTCGTGCTTGTCGAGGGCGGCGTTGACCTCCTCCAGCAATTTTTCCAGGCTCGCGTGCAGGCTGGCACGAGGCTCTTGCTGATTGACCGCCGACAGCACGCACAACCCCAGCGGTGCACTCAGGCCATCGCCCACCACGCATACTTGTTCGATGCGTGAATGCACGGCCAGACGGTTTTCGATCGGCGCCGGCGCGACGTATTTGCCCTTGCTGGTCTTGAAGATTTCCTTGAGTCGCCCGGTCAGGCGCAGGCGCCCTTCGCTGTCCTGCTCGCCCTTGTCGCCGGTGCGCAGAAAGCCGTCGGCAGTCAGCGTCTCGGCAGTTTTCTGCGGTTCCTTGAAATAGCCGAGCATGTTGGCCTGGCTGCGCACCTGCACTTCGCCGGACTCATCGATGCGCACCTCGACTTCCGGGCACGGCTGGCCGATCCAGCCCTGTTTGTATCGCCCCGGCAGACAGATATGCGAATAGCCGCAGCCCTCGGTCATGCCGTACACCTCCAGCACATCGAGGCCAAGTTTCTGATACCACGCGAGCAAGGTCTGCGGCACCGGCGCGGCACCGGACAACGCCACGCGCAAGGCATCCAGGCCGAGCCCGGCCAGCACCTTGTGGCCGACCCGCTTGCCGATGAAGGGCAACCCGAGGAGGAAGTCCAGACGCTGCGCCGGGATCTTGCTGTACACACCCATCTGGAATTTGGTCCAGATACGCGGCACGCCGAACATTGCCGTCGGCCGCGCGCGCTGCAGATCGGTGATGAAAGTCTCGAGGCTTTCGGCGAAGAAAACGGTCTGGCCGGTATAGATCGATGCCAATTCGACAAACATGCGCTCGGCGACGTGGCACAGCGGCAGATACGACAGCAGCCGATCGTTCTCGTTGAGCCCGAACAGCTGCGTGCCGCGACTGGTGGCGAAACCGAGATTGGCGAAACTGTGCATCACGCCTTTAGGCAGGCCGGTGGTGCCGGAGGTGTAAATGATCGTCGCCAATTGCTCGGCGGCGGGACGTGGATCGTCCTGGATTGGCGAACAGCTCTGCAGATCCGCCCAGCTGTAATCGAACTCGCCCGGCGGATGCAGTGGCAGGCTGATGGTCGGTAAACCCGTCGGCACGCCTTGCGCCATGCCTGCCCAGTCATCCAGTTTGCCGATGAACGCCAGCGCACTTTCCGAGTGAGTCAGCACCTGCGCCACGGACTCGGCGGTGAGATTGGGGTACAGCGGCACGGACACATGCCCGGCCATCCAGATCGCCAGGTCGGCGATGATCCAGTGCGCGCAGTTCTTCGAGATCAGGGCGATATGGCTGCCGGGCGGCAACTCCCGCGCCCGTAACCAGTGCGCCGCGCAGCGGGCCTGATGGCCGACATCGGCCCACGTCAGCGTCTCGACCTGACCGCCGCCGATGGGCTGCACAAGAAAGCGCTGGCGCGGGTGCCGGGCTTCCCGTTCGTAGAACACGTCCAGCGGCAAACGGAAGGCGGCAGACATGCGACTCGCTCCTGTTTTTTTGGTCTGGAGCAAGCGTAGTCAACCAAGCAAGTGCTTGGTTGGAATTTTCAAACAAATAATTTCATGGGTTGGCAGAAATCAATGTGGGAGCGAGCCTGCTCGCGAATGCAGTATGTCAGCCCCAAAAAAGGGTGAATGACACGCCGCCTTCGCGAGCAGGCTCGCTCCCACAGGGATATGGCGTTAAGGGTGCTTGAGGCTGTTGAGCTTCATCGAGCCAATCAGCAGTTCACTGTGCTCAAGCTCCGCCAGCCCCGCCGTACTCACCCGCTCCGGCGGATGTCCGGCGCCGTGCTGCAGATAGCTGAGCAGATTGCCCACCAACGGGTTGTGGCTGACCAGCAAAACATTACTGACGGACACCAATTGCTCGGCGACCTTGTCCGGATCGCTATCCGGCGTCAGCCACTCGACCGTGCGAATCTCCGGCTCGAAACCCAATGCGTCGCGCACGATCTGCGCGGTTTGCTGCGCGCGCAGATAAGGGCTGGCGTAAATCGCCGTCAGCGGCTGGCCCATGAGATGCGCGGCGCTGCTCAGGACTTCTTTACGACCATGCTCGGTCAACTCGCGCTCGGAATCGATCTTCGAGTGAGGCACCGCCTCACCATGACGCAATACCCACAGTTTCATAGTTTGGGCTCCTCATCGCGCACCGGATGCGCGGCCGGGGCGACAGTGTGCGGCGCTTCACCTTCCGGGGTGCGCGGCGCCGGCCAGTCGGCGAACGGCCAGGGCTTCTGGTCACTGTGAAACGTGCCGAAGCGGCCAATCTGCGCGAGGAACTGGCTGAGGCTGTCGCCGAAATTCATCAGGCTGGCGCTCGGTGCGCCGTAGATCAGGCGGTAGATCAGTTGCACCAATACCACCGCGCCGAGGATGAACTGCGCGACTTGCCAGACCAGCAGATAAACGATCATCCACAACACCCGCAGGAGGATGGATTCGTACTGGGTTTCGCTTTTCGGATCGCTCATGGCTTGCTTCCTGTCCGTGTAACAGCTGAATCAGTTGAAACCGCTGGTGGAAATAAAGTCGACGTCGGTTTTCGGCTCGGCACGCATCAGTAGACCGATCACCTGCTCCAGCGTGCGTCCTTCGAACAGGATCGCATGCAGCCCGGCGACCAGCGGCATGTACACGCCGACTTCCTGGGACTTGGCCTTGAGCACCTTGAGGGTGTTGACCCCTTCGGCGACCTCGCCGAGACGCGACACCGCTTCGTCAAGGCTCAAGCCCTGACCGAGGGCGAAGCCGACCTGGTAGTTGCGGCTCTTGGGCGATGAACAGGTGACGATCAGATCGCCAACCCCGGCCAGACCAAGGAAGGTCATCGGGTTGGCGCCCTGATTCACGGCGAAGCGGGTCATCTCCGCCAAGGCGCGAGTGATCAGCATGCTCTTGGTGTTCTCGCCCATCTCCAGCGCCACCGCCATGCCGGCGATGATCGCGTAAACGTTTTTCAACGCACCGCCCAGCTCGACACCGAAACGGTCGGCGCTGGCGTAAACGCGGAAGGTGCGCCCGTGCAGGGCGGCTTGCACCGCTTTGCACAGTTCTTCGTCTTCGCTGGCGACCACCGTGGCGGTCAGCGCGTGCTCGGCGATTTCCCGCGCCAGGTTCGGCCCGGACAACACGCCGATCCGCGCCTGCGGGGCGATCTCTTCGAGAATCTGGCTCATCAGCTTGAAGGTCTGCGCTTCGATGCCTTTGGTCAGGCTGACCAGCATCTTGCCGCTCAAGCGCTCGGCGTGGGCGGCGAGTACCGTGCGCAAGGCGCTGGATGGCAGCGCGACAAAGCACAGATCGCAGGCATCGAGAGTGGCCTGCAGGTCGGTGACAGCGGTCACCCCCGGGAGAATCTTGATGCCTTTGAGGTAACGCGGGTTTTCGCGGTTGACCCGGATGGCCTCGGCCTGCTCGGGGTCACGCATCCACTGAAGGACTTGATGGCCGTTCTCGGCCAGCAGATTGGCCACGGCGGTACCAAAACTTCCGCCTCCCAGGACCGCAATCGGGCGCTGTTCAGTCATATGCAATCCGTTAATCCATACCAGTGGCGATGCCGGGCATTATACGGGGCGACCCGGTGGCGGCCAGCCCCAGCAACAATTACCGACATTTGTAGGAAGAAGACCAATAAAACCTAGGAAAATGCCTGCAACGTCACTGGAAAAGTCGCAGCCCTCGGTTAACATGCGCGCCAATTCTTCTCTCTGCAGGCTGTGTCGTGTTTTCTGGCCCTCCTTCCCCGCGCTCGCCCCTGTTACTCGCGCTGATGTTCAGCCCGCTGGTGCTGGCGGACGATCTGTTCGTCGACAGCCAGACGCTGCCGCCGGTGCTTACGGCCACGCGCCTGAAGCAGACCCCGGCCGAAGTACCGGGGAGCATGACCGTTCTCGACAGCGAATTGATCAGCGCCAGCGGCGCCCGCGACATCAGCGAATTGCTGCGACTGGTACCGGGGATGATGGTTGGCAGCATCAACGGCAATCAGCCGGCGGTGAATTACCACGGCACCAACGCCAGCGAAGCACGGCGCATGCAGGTGTTGATCGATGGCCGTTCGGTGTATCGCGCCGGGCTGGCGACGGTGGACTGGAGCGATATTCCGGTCGCGATGGAAGATATCGAGCGGATCGAGGTGTTTCGCGGTCCGAACACTGTCAGCTACGGCGCCAACGCATTGATGGCGGTGATCAACATCATCACTCGCCACCCGGCCGACAGCCACGGCACGCGCCTGAAGATCACCCGTGGCCAGCGTGGCATCAACGACTTTTATGCCAGCCAGGGCACCGGTTGGGATGGCGGCGATCTGCGCCTGTCGCTGTCCGGCCAGGAAGACGACGGTTTCGACAGCGACCGTAACGGCGCCGATTATCGCGACAGTCGGCGCTTGAATCGTCTGAGTCTGGCGATCAGCCATGATCTCAATGAAGATCAAAGCCTCGACTGGCAGCTCAACGCCAAGGACGGCAGCAATCAGCGGCCTTATACCTACCGCCCGGTGTTCTCTGGGATTACCGACGCCGGGAACAATTCCGACGTGGTGGCCAAGGATTACGCCGGTTCGGTGCGCTGGAACCTCGACATCAATCCCGAACACAGCCTCTATGTGCAAGGTTCGGCGCAGCACTGGGATCGCCAGCAGGTCTGGCGCGCCTGCGATGCCGAAGTGTCGTTCAGTCCTGAACTGACGCAGCTGTGGCAGCTCAACCCGAATTACACCGAACGGCTGGCGCGCAACATCACCCGGTTCACCGGCCCCGGCGCGGCGCCCGGCACGCCGCAGGAAATGGCGCTGGCCAATCAAGTGCTCGAGCAATGGCGCAACGGCGCCAGCCAGACCTTGTGCGGCGATATCGACCAGAGCGCCCGCGAGTCGCGTTACGACCTCGAACTGCAGGACACCCTCAGCCTGGCAGACAGCCTGCGTCTGGTCAGCGGCCTGAATTACCGCTACGACCGCGCCGACTCCGAAACCTACTTCAACGGCACCCTCGACGACACCACCTGGCGCGCCTTCGGCCAACTGGAATGGCGCGCTACCGAGCACTGGCTGGTGCAGGGCGGTGCGATGTTCGAAGACACGCAACTGATCGGCAGTTCGCTGACCCCGCGCTTCGCGGTCAACTACCTGATCAACCCGCGTCACGGCCTGCGCGCGGTGTACTCGGAGGCGATCCGTTCGCCGGACATGTTCGAAAACAACGTCAACTGGAGCTATCAGGTCAGCAACCTGCGACCCTCGGCCTATGGCCAGTCGTCGGCGCGTTATTTCGTCAAGACCCGCGGCCCCGGCGATCTCGATCAGGAACACATGCGCTCGCGGGAATTGGGCTACAACGGCTACTTCGCCGAGCTCGGACTGGCCGTCGACGTGAAGCTGTTCTACGACGAAATCACTGGGATGATCAGCGAGCCGCTGCGCAACAATCAGTACATCGCCAGCAATGCCAACAGCTCGCGCTTTCGCGGCACCGAAACGCAACTCGACTGGCGCCTCAATAGCGCCGACCGTTTGCGTTTGACCTACGCCTTCGTCGACGCCGAGGCGAGCAATCCGCTGGATCAGCAGTTGACCTCGCGCAACAGCGGTTCCGCCGGTTGGCTGCGCAATTGGGGCCATGGCTGGAACAGCGCCCTCTTCTATTACGGTGACAACGCGCTCAACGGCTATCGCTTCGAACGCGTCGACACGCGCATCGCCAAACGCATCGCCATTGGCAAAGCTCAGCTGCAATTGGCCGGCGTGCTGCAACAGCGCCTCGATCATCAGCCGAATACCTTCTTCGACAATAATTACGATGAACGCCGGGTAATGTATTTCAGTGCCGAGCTGGAGTTCTAGGATGCGCAACGGCCCGTCACGGAAGACGCCAACCCTTGGCCACTGGCTGGCGGGGCTCTGCCTGTTCTTGACCGCGTGGCTGCACGGGGTCGCGGTGCAAGCGGCGGATATTTTGTTGACCGGCGCCGAGGAAAGCCCCGGCGTGCAGGCTTTCGTACAAGCACTGAGTGAACTGCGCCCGACCGACAATGTGCGGTTCCAGCCGCTGGCCAGTTTGCCGGCACCGGGCAAATTACCGGCCAGTCTGCGCTTGATTCTGCTCGACCTGCCCAGCCTCGACTGGCGTCTGCAAGACTCACAAGGCCCATCGACACTGGTGTTGCGCATCAGCCGCTTGCAGGCGCGCCAGCGTTTCGCCGATGCCCAACCGGCGCGCCTGAGTCTGCTCTGGAGCGACCCACCGCTGAGCCGGCAATTGCAACTGATCCGGCGGATCTTGCCGCAGGCCCGGCGGGTCGGTGTGCTGTTCGATGAACACGGCGAGTTCCTGCTCGACGAATTGCGCGTGGCTGCGCGGCCATTGAACCTGGAGATTGTCAGTCAGCGCTGGGACAACATTCACGACAGCCGTCCGCTGCAAGCGGTGCTGAAAAGCAGCGATGTCTTGCTCGGCCTCGACGATCCCGACCTGTACAACTCGCAGACGGCGAAAAACCTCCTGCTCAGCAGCTACTCGCGTCAGGTTGCGCTGATCGGCCCCAACATTGCATTCGTTCGCGCTGGCAGCCTCGCCAGTACCTACAGCGACCAGAGCGACTGGCTGGCGGTCCTCGACCATTTGCTCGATCAGCCCACCAGCGCCTGGCCGCGAGCGCTTTACCCCGCTCGTTTCAAAGTCTCAAGTAATACGCAGGTGGCTCGTTCCTTAGGCATCGAACCGTTGAATGAAGCATCTGTCGCCAGTGCCTTGGCCGAAGGAGAGCGCCGCCCATGAATTTTCGCCGCCGTTGGGACATCAACACCCGCACGCAGATGATCAGCCTCGGCCCGGCGCTGCTGCTGACGCTGCTGTTGATCAGTTTCTTTACCTTCGTCCGCATCCAGGATTTGCGTCAGGAGCTGAATCACACCGGCCAACTGATCGCCAACCAACTCGCCCCGGCCACGGAATACGGAGTGATCTCCGGCAACAACGAAGTGCTGGAAAGCCTGCTCAAGGCGACACTCGCCACGCCCAACGTGCGTTTTCTCGAAGTGCAGGACAGCGCCAACCGGATTCTGGTGTATGTCGAACAACCGGCCGACAGCCACAGTCGCCCGCATCAGGTCGAAGTGTTCCAGGCCCCGGTGCGTCTGCAACGGATCGCCTTGCACAACGATTTTTTCCAGGACGGCAAGGTCAGCAACAGCGCCGCCGGCGAGGATTATCTCGGGCGAGTGATCGTCGGGCTGTCCAATGACGCTTTCAGTCAGCGCCAGCAGGAGATCCTGTTCAAAGCCGGGGTTCTCGCGCTGTTCGCCCTGCTCTTCACCTTCGTCGTCGCCCGTCGTCTGGCCGGCAGTCTGTCGCAGCCGATCCGTGATATTGGCGATGCGGTCAAGGCGATTCAGGAAGGCGACTACAAAACCCCGCTGCCGATTGTAGATGACACTGAATTGGGTGCGCTGTCGCAGCACATCAATAACCTCGCCCAAGCGCTGGAGCAGGCCAGTCGCGAACAGCAGCAAGCGATGGCGCAACTGATCCAGACCCGCGAGGAGGCGGAAAAGGCCAACAACGCCAAATCGGATTTTCTGGCGATGATGAGCCATGAACTGCGCACGCCCATGAACGGCGTGCTGGGCATGTTGCAGTTGCTTGAAACCACCGAGATGACCGAGGAGCAGGTCGAATACGCCGCGCTTGCTTCGGAGTCGACCGAGCACTTGCTCAAGGTCATCAATGACATTCTCGACTTCTCGCGAATCGAGCGTTCGGAGCTGGAGCTGGAGCACATCCCGTTCAATCTCGCCGAGCTGATCGGCGCCTGCGCGCAATCGTTCCAGCACAGCGCGGTGCAGCGAGGCCTGGCACTGAATCTGCGCATTCCCGACGACATGCGCGGCTTGCAGGTGCAGGGCGATCCGACGCGGATCCGGCAGATTCTGGTCAACCTGGTTGGCAATGCCTTGAAGTTCACCGAGCAGGGCCGGGTCAGCATCGAGGCGCAATGGCAGTCGCTGGACCATGAACTGCTGTGGTTCACCTGCTCGGTGCGTGACAGCGGCATCGGCATTTCTTCGGAAAGTCTGGAGCTGATGTTCAATGCCTTCCAGCAGGCCGACAGTTCGATCTCCCGTCGTTACGGTGGCACCGGTCTTGGTCTGCCGATCGCACGGACTCTGGCCGAACGCATGGGCGGTACGTTGCGCGCGCAGAGTGAGGAAGGACGCGGTTCGGTATTCACTCTGGAAATTCCATTGGCGCTATATAAGCAGGCAATGCCAGCGCTGGCCGCGCCGCGAGCGCCGAACGGTAGTGGTCAGGGTGAAGGACGCCATGTGTTGCTGGTCGAAGACAACCCGGTCAACCAGACCGTGATCGAAGCGATGCTGCGCAGTCTGGGTTTTGCCGTCAGTGTGGCGACCGATGGCGCGCAGGCGGTGCGCAGTGCCGAGGGCAGCGAGTTCGAAGTGATTTTGATGGACTGCCGGCTGCCGATCATCGACGGCTACGAGGCAACACGGCAGATCCGCGACCTGCCCGGACGCCGCGATGTGCCGATCATCGCGCTGACCGCCAACGCCTTGCAGGGCGATCGCGAAACCTGTCTGGCAGCGGGGATGAACGATTACCTGGCCAAGCCGTTCAAACGCAATGACCTGCAGCAGATTTTGCAGCGCTGGGTGTCGTAGTGTGGGCCTTTCGACCATCTGCGACTGGCGTGAAAAGCGAAAGTGCGGCAGTCTTAGGCACCCGAACGAGCCCCAAAAGGGGCTTGATTAAAAATTTCAGTGCACAAGTGTACATTCATGTCCTTGGTGCTGTGACTTTCACCACAACGCAATAGTCTATGAGTAGGCTGCCGGTTCGAGGCATGAATGCCTTGAACGGTCGGGAAGATCTGCCCCACCTGCCGCATGGGATTATTGAGGAGCTCGCATGACCAAACAAAACGCCTTTACTCGGGAAGACCTGCTGCGCTGCAGTCGCGGTGAGCTGTTCGGCCCAGGTAACGCGCAACTGCCCGCCCCGAACATGCTGATGGTGGATCGCATCACCCATATCAGCGAAGAAGGCGGCAAGTACGGCAAAGGTGAATTGGTCGCCGAGCTGGATATCAACCCTGACCTGTGGTTCTTCGCCTGCCATTTCGAAGGCGATCCGGTGATGCCGGGCTGCCTGGGTCTGGATGCCATGTGGCAACTGGTCGGCTTCTTCCTGGGCTGGCAAGGCCTGCCGGGCCGCGGCCGTGCGCTGGGTTCGGGCGAGGTGAAATTCTTCGGTCAGGTGCTGCCGACCGCCAAGAAAGTCACTTACAACATTCATATCAAACGCGTCCTCAAGGGCAAGCTGAACATGGCCATCGCCGATGGTTCGGTCAGTGTCGACGGACGCGAAATCTACACCGCCGAAGGCCTGCGCGTCGGCGTGTTCACCTCCACTGACAACTTCTAAGGGTTATTCGCATGCGCCGCGTCGTTATCACTGGTCTGGGCATCGTTTCGTGCCTGGGCAATGACAAAGAGACCGTCTCCGCTAACCTGCGTGCAAGCCGCCCTGGCATCCGGTTCAACCCGGAATATGCTGAAATGGGTCTGCGTAGCCAGGTTTCCGGCTCCATCGACCTCAACCTTGAAGAGCTGATCGATCGCAAGATCTATCGCTTCGTCGGTCATGCAGCGGCTTACGCCTACCTGGCCATGAAAGACGCCATCACTGACTCCGGCCTGACCGAAGAGCAAGTGTCCAACCCGCGTACCGGCCTGATCGCTGGTTCCGGTGGTGCTTCCACGCTGAACCAGATGGAAGCGCTGGACATCCTGCGCGAGAAAGGCGTGAAACGCGTTGGCCCGTACCGTGTAACGCGGACCATGAGCAGCACCGTTTCCGCTTGCCTGGCCACGCCATTCAAGATCAAGGGCCTGAACTACTCCATCGCTTCTGCCTGCGCCACCAGTGCTCACTGCATCGGTACCGCCATGGAACAGATCCAGATGGGCAAGCAGGACATCGTCTTCGCCGGTGGCGGTGAAGAAGAGCACTGGAGCCAGTCGTTCCTGTTCGACGCGATGGGCGCCCTGTCCAGCAAGCGCAACGACACCCCGGAACAAGCTTCCCGCGCCTACGACAAGGACCGCGACGGTTTCGTCATCGCTGGCGGCGGCGGCATGGTTGTCGTCGAAGAGCTGGAACACGCTCTGGCCCGTGGCGCGAAGATCTACGCCGAGATCGTTGGCTACGGCGCAACGTCCGACGGCTACGACATGGTTGCCCCGAGCGGCGAAGGCGCGATCCGCTGCATGCAGCAGGCGCTGTCCACCGTCGACACCCCGATCGACTACCTGAACACCCACGGCACGTCGACTCCGGTCGGCGACGTCGCGGAAATGAAAGGTGTGCGTGAAGTGTTCGGCGACAAGGCTCCAGCGATCAGCTCGACCAAGAGCCTGTCCGGTCACTCCCTGGGCGCCGCCGGCGTGCACGAAGCGATCTACTGCATGCTGATGATGGAAGGCAACTTCATCGCCAGCTCCGCCAACATCGACGAGCTCGACCCGGAAGTGGCCGATCTGCCGGTGCTGACCAAGACCCGCGAGAACGCCACCATCAACACCGTGATGAGCAACAGCTTCGGCTTTGGCGGCACCAACGCCACGCTGGTACTGAAGCGCTGGGAAGGCAAATAATTCCCCGCTGCTGAGCCACACATGAAAACGCCCCGACTGGTTCGGGGCGTTTTTTTTGCCTGAAAATTAGCTAGGACACCGCTGATCTAGATCGTTCCCACGCTCTGCGTGGGAATGCAGCCCGTGACGCTCCGCGTCACTGGACGCGGAGCGTCCCCAGAGGCATTCCCACGCGGAGCGTGGGAAGGATCAAATTGCGTACCCTCAAGATGAAACTTCTGTCATGAAACTTACCGCCCTGCGACCGAATGTCGCGGTTTACGCGGCCTGCAGCTTTGTTGCGAATTCCGCAACAACACCTTGCGCCAATCGGCAGTTTACTTAGCTGACTAACAAATCCTATAACAGAGTCCTGCACACGCCTTGGTGCAGTAACTTGAGATCTGGAGCTAGCAGATGACTGTAAAAGTAACTGAACGCGACGATTCACACATGTCCCACGAAGGCCTGGCCGCCGGCATCCGTATCTGGGATGTGCATCAACAAGACTTGCTGGTCGGTATGTTTCACAACGAGATCGATGCCCACAACTACAAGGCTGAACTGGAAGTGCAGGAACAGCAAAGAGAACTGAAGTCCGCCTGAAACAACACAGCATTTGAAAACGACAAACCCCGCCATGAGCGGGGTTCGTCGTTGTTACAGCCGTGGATTTACCACATCAGATCGTCAGGGATCTGGTACGCCGCGTACGGATCGTCCTCAGCGTTGACCTCTTCAGTCTGCACGTTGAGCTGGACGATGCGCTGCGGGTCGCGCTCCTGGATCTTCAGCGCAGCTTCACGGGGGATCACTTCGTAGCCGCCGTTGTGGTGCACGATCGCCAGCGAACCGCTGCTGAGCTTGTTGCGCATCAGCGTGTTGACCGATATGCGCTTGACCTTCTTGTCGTCGACGAAGTTGTAGTAGTCCTCGGTGGTCAGCTTGGGCAGACGCGAGACTTCGATCAACTGCTTGACCTGCGCAGCGCGGGCCTTGGCCTCGGCCTTCTCCTGCTGCTGACGGTTAAGCTCCTGGTCGCGCTTGACCTTCTCGGCCATGGCTTCCTGGGCGGCGCGCTGCTGCGAATCGTCCAGCTCGGCCTGGCCTTTGTGAGCCAGGCGCTGTTGCTTCTGCTTGTCTTTGCTGACCTGCTTGGCCTGCTTTTGGTTGACCAGGCCTGCTTTGAGCAACTGGTCGCGAAGGGAAAGGCTCATCAATGCTTACTCACTTGGGCAACGGCTCAGCCGCAGCTGGGCTCATTCTTTTCCTGGCGTTTGGCTTCGCCCCACAGGGCGTCCAACTCTTCGAGGGTGCAATCTTCCATGGGACGGTGGGTGTCGCGCAATGCCTGTTCGATAAAACGGAAACGTCTTTCAAACTTGCCGTTGGCGCCGCGCAAGGCGGTTTCCGGATCGACCTTCAGATGCCGGGCCAGATTGACCACGGAAAACAGCAGATCGCCGATCTCGTCGGCCACCGCCACCGGATCGTTTTCGGACATGGCTTCGAGCACTTCATCGAGCTCTTCGCGAACCTTGTCGAGCACCGGCAAAGCGTCCGGCCAGTCGAAACCGACCTGCCCGGCGCGTTTTTGCAACTTGGCCGAGCGCGACAGTGCCGGTAAGGTGGCCGGCACGTCGTCGAGCAAGGACAACTGCTCGGGCGCCGAGGCTTTCTCGGCACGCTCTTCGGCCTTGATCTCTTCCCAGCGCTGCTTGACCTGCTCTTCGCTCAAGCGCGGCACGTCGAGCGGCGCGTACAGGTCGCCCGTCGGGAACACATGCGGATGACGGCGGATCAGTTTACGCGTGATGCTGTCGATCACCCCGGCAAATTCGAACCGCCCTTCTTCCTTGGCCAACTGGCTGTAATACACCACCTGAAACAACAGATCGCCCAACTCGCCTTGCAAATGGTCGAGATCGCCACGCTCGATGGCATCGGCCACTTCATAGGCTTCTTCGAGGGTGTGCGGGACGATGGTCGCGTAGGTTTGCTTGATGTCCCACGGACAACCGAACTGCGGATCGCGCAGACGGCTCATCAAGTGGAGCAGGTCTTCGAGGCTGTACATCATTTTTCTGTCTCACCACAAAACCATTGTGGGAGCGAGCCTGCTCGCGAAAGCGCTGTGTCTGCAACAAAGATGTCGACTGACACGCCCTCTTCGCGAGCAGGCTCGCTCCCACAGGGAACAATCAATTGCATCACGGGGTACGGTTACGCCGCGTTTCGATGATGTTCGGCAATTGCGAAATCCGCCCCAGCAGCCGCCCCAGCGCATCCAGACCGGGGATCTCGATGGTCAGCGACATCAGCGCGGTGTTGTCTTCCTTGTTCGAGCGGGTGTTGACCGCCAGCACGTTGATGCGCTCGTTGAGCAGCACCTGCGAGACGTCACGCAGCAGCCCGGAACGGTCGTAGGCGCGGATGATGATGTCCACCGGATAGGTGAGCACCGGCACCGGCCCCCAGCTGACCTGGATGATCCGCTCCGGCTCGCGCCCGCCCAGTTGCAGCACCGAGGCGCAGTCCTGGCGGTGAATACTCACACCACGGCCCTGGGTGATGTAACCGACAATCGCATCGCCCGGCAGTGGCTGGCAGCAACCGGCCATTTGCGTCATCAGGTTGCCGACGCCCTGGATCTGGATATCGCCGCGCTTGCCCGGCTTGTAACCGGTCGCCTTGCGCGGGATCAGTTCCAGTTGTTCGTTGCCGCGCTCCGGTTCGACCAGTTGCTGCGCGAGGTTGACCAGATGCGCCTGACGCAGGTCGCCGGCACCGAGGGCGGCGAACATGTCTTCGGCGGTTTTCATGTTGGCCTTTTCGGCCAGCTTGTCGAAATCCACCGCCGGCAGGCCGAGGCGATTGAGTTCGCGCTCGATCAGGGTTTTACCGGCCGCAACGTTCTGATCGCGAGCCTGCAGCTTGAACCAGTGAACGATCTTCGCCCGCGCGCGCGAGGTGGTGACGTAACCGAGGTTCGGGTTCAGCCAGTCGCGGCTCGGCGTGCCGTGCTTGCTGGTGATGATCTCGACCTGCTCGCCGGTCTGCAGGCTGTAGTTCAACGGCACGATACGCCCGTTGATCTTCGCGCCCCGGCAGTTGTGGCCGATTTCGGTGTGCACCCGATAGGCGAAATCCAGCGGCGTCGCGCCTTTCGGCAAGTCGATGGCGTGTCCGTCGGGAGTGAAGATGTAAACGCGATCAGGCTCGATGTCGACGCGCAACTGTTCGGCCAGACCGCCGATATCACCCAGTTCTTCATGCCATTCGAGCACCTGACGCAGCCAGGAAATTTTCTCTTCGTAATGGTTCGAGCCGGATTTGACGTCGGTGCCCTTGTAGCGCCAGTGCGCGCAGACGCCAAGTTCGGCTTCTTCGTGCATGGAGTGGGTGCGGATCTGTACCTCGAGGACCTTGCCCTCCGGGCCGATCACCGCCGTATGCAGCGAGCGGTAGCCGTTCTCTTTCGGGTTGGCGATGTAGTCGTCGAATTCTTTCGGGATGTGCCGCCACAGGGTGTGGACGATACCGAGCGCGGTGTAGCAGTCGCGCATTTCCGGCACCAGCACGCGCACAGCGCGAACGTCATAGATCTGGCTGAATTCCAGACCCTTGCGCTGCATTTTGCGCCAGATCGAGTAGATGTGTTTCGCCCGGCCGCTGATGTCGGCATCGACACCAGTGGCCTGCAGTTCGTCCTTGAGCTGGGTCATCACATCGCTGATGAAGCGCTCGCGATCCAGCCGCCGCTCGTGGAGCAACTTGGCGATCTGTTTGTATTGATCGGGTTCCAGATAACGGAAGGACAGGTCCTCCAGTTCCCATTTGATGTGACCGATGCCGAGGCGATGCGCCAGTGGCGCATAGATGTCGAAGACTTCGCGAGCGACGCGGTTGCGCTTTTCATCGTCGGCGGTTTTCACCGCACGGATGGCGCAGGTGCGTTCGGCCAGTTTGATCAGCGCAACGCGCACGTCATCGACCATGGCCACGAGCATCTTGCGCAGGTTCTCGACCTGCCCTTGGGTGCCCATGACCATCGATTGCCGTGGGCTGAGACTGGCGCTGATGGCCGCCATGCGCTGCACGCCGTCGATCAGCTTGGCCACCACCGGACCGAAGCGCTGGCCGATGGCCGCCAGCTCGATCTGGCCTTCGCGCACGCCGCGATACAAAACGGCGGCGACCAGCGAATCCTGGTCGAGCTTGAGGTCGGCGAGGATCTCGGCGATCTCAAGGCCAGTGCTGAAACTGCCGGAGCCTTCGGCCCACAGATTCTTCTTCGCGTTGGACTGCTGTTCGGCCTCGCGAGCGAACTCGCAGGCCTCTTTCAAGGCCTCGCGATCCAGTGCCAGATCGACACTGACCGCGTGATCGAGCCAGGCCTCGAGATTGATACTGCCGTCGGTGTTGATCGGCTGGTGTGCTCTCACCTGTACCATGCTGCTTTACCTTCCCTACGACGCAGATTCAATGCGTCAAATCGCTGATCCTCAGTGTCCGTTCGCGCTCGCGGGGCTCAGGCGAGCGCTGCGCGGACAGATCAGACGGATTCAGACGAGCCGTCCTGGCTCGCTTCAAATAACGCCATGGCCTCGACATGTGCCGTCTGAGGAAACATATCGAGAATCCCGGCACGTTTTAACCGGTAGCCCTGCTTGATCAATTCCTGCGTGTCGCGCGCCAGCGTGGCCGGGTTGCACGACACATATACCAACCGCTTGGCACCCAGGGTCGCGAGCTTGCGCACCACCTCGAAAGCACCGTCACGCGGTGGGTCCAAGAGTACCGCAGAAAAGCCGTTTCCGATCCACTGGGCATCGGTCAAAGGCTGGGATAAATCGGCTTGAAAAAACTTTGTGTTATGCAAATTGTTACTGATGGCATTTGCAGCGGCACGCTCGACCATGGTCTGCACACCCTCCACCGCCACCACTTCACGGACGCGTTTGGCCAGCGGTAGCGCAAAATTTCCCAACCCGCAAAACAGGTCGAGCACGCGTTCTTCAGCCGTCGGTTTAAGCCAGTCCAGCGCCTGGGCGATCATCGCTTCGTTGACCCCGGCGTTGACC
The DNA here is from genome assembly GCF_041956865.1 of Pseudomonas sp. LW8. Classification (NCBI taxonomy): domain Bacteria; kingdom Pseudomonadati; phylum Pseudomonadota; class Gammaproteobacteria; order Pseudomonadales; family Pseudomonadaceae; genus Pseudomonas; species Pseudomonas sp. LW8. Next base: position 4,178,398 of record NZ_CP168138.1, read on the forward strand.
TGAACGAAGTCACCCGGCCGGTACGCCAGCTCGAGATCCCACTGTTCCAGGCGATAGCCGAGGCTCTGACCGGCTTCGACCGGTTGCGGTTCACCTTCGCCATGCAGCCACAACTGCGCTTCATGGAACTGGCAGAAATCCTTGAGAATGGTCAGATCCGCTTCGGACAACGGCGCCATGTGCCGCAGCAATAGCGCCAGAGATGAGCCGCTGAACAACTCGACATGGCCCAGCGCCTGCGGTTTGCTCAAGCGCCGCAGCATCTCTGGCAAGCGGGTCATGATCGGTTGCAAGGGCTGTACCAGCACCGGGCATTCGCTGATCGCGACGATGTCCTGACTGCCGGCAGCGCGGAAACCCACTTCGAGTTTTTTTGCCTTCATGTCCCAGCGCACGGCGATGCGCGCGCGCCGACGGTAACCGAATTCCGGGCCGCTCAGCGGCGCCGCCCACTCTTCAGGTTCGACTCCGGCCACCCGCGACAATTGCTCGGCGAGCATGCGCTGTTTCAGGGCGAGTTGTTCGTCGTGGGGCAAGTGCTGAACGCTGCAACCGCCACAACGGCCGAAGTGCGCGCACGCTGCCGGACGACGCAATTCGCTGGCAGTGAATACCCGTTCGGTACGCGCCTCGACCACTTTGCCGTGGGCGCCGAGCACCCGTGCTTCGACCTCTTCACCGGCAAGGGCGCCGAGGACGAACCAGGTTTTGCCTTCAAAAAATGCGATACCGCGACCGTCATTGGCCAGGCGTTCGATACTCAAGCGCTGCTTTTTGCCGGTCGGGATCTGTGGCGCCTTGCTGCCGCCGGTGGGCTGGAAGCGCAGGCCTCTCTCGTGTTTGGCCATCAGTTCGGCGCGTCGAAAATGCCGGTCGACAGGTAACGGTCGCCACGGTCGCAGATGATCGCGACGATCACCGCATTTTCAACTTCTCTGGACAAGCGCAGCATCGCTGCCACCGCACCGCCCGAGGACACGCCGCAGAAGATGCCTTCTTCGCGGGCCAGGCGCCGGGTGACGTCTTCGGCTTCGCTTTGCGCCATGTCGACGATGCGATCGACGCGGTCAGCCTGATAGATCTTCGGCAGGTATTCCTGCGGCCAGCGGCGTATGCCGGGAATGGCCGAGCCTTCCATCGGTTGCAGACCGACGATCTGCACGCTGTCGCTCTGCTCTTTGAGGTAGCGCGACACGCCCATGATGGTGCCGGTGGTGCCCATCGAACTGACGAAATGGGTGATGCTGCCCTGGGTCTGACGCCAGATTTCCGGGCCGGTGGTGGTGTAGTGCGCTTCGGGGTTGTCGCCATTGGCGAACTGGTCGAGCACCTTGCCACGGCCTTCGGCTTCCATACGCTGGGCCAGATCACGGGCGCCTTCCATGCCCTCTTCCTGAGTCACCAGAATCAGCTCGGCGCCATAAGCAGTCATCGCCGCTTTACGCTCGGCGCTGGAGTTGTCCGGCATGATCAGGATCATCTTGTAACCCTTGATCGCAGCGGCCATCGCCAGCGCGATGCCGGTGTTGCCGGAGGTCGCCTCGATCAGCGTATCGCCGGGATTGATCTGCCCGCGCAACTCGGCGCGAGTGATCATCGACAACGCCGGGCGGTCCTTGACCGAACCCGCCGGGTTGTTCCCTTCGAGCTTGAGCAAAAGGGTGTTGCTGGTGGCGCCGGGCAGGCGCTGCAAACGCACCAGCGGCGTGTTGCCGACGCAATCGGCGATGGTTGGGTACTGCAAGGTCATGGCGTATTCGCAATCCAGACGTGCGGGGGCGCCTATCATACCGGCAAACCCGCGCAGGCCATATCACGCAAAGTGCGGTGCTTATGGTTTATGGGAATAAGCAAATAAAAGTCGCGCCAGTGGTGCGACTTTTATTTGAGTAACACTCAGTTCTTGTGGTGATGCTTGAATTCGCGAGCAGGCTCGCTCCCACAGGGGATGAATTTTGCTTATGCGATCTGCGGTGAATGCACAGCCATTGTGGGAGCGAGCCTGCTCGCGAAGGCGTCCGCATGGGCGACGCCATCATCCGCCAGCAAGCGCAAATTCAACCGCAGCCCCGCCCCGGTGTTTTGCGCCCAGAGCAACCCGCCCTGGCGCTGCACCGCATTACGCGCAATGCTCAAGCCCAGGCCAAAGCCACCATCCCCGGGTCTCGATCCGTCCAATCGAATGAACGGCGAAAAGATCCGCTGCAGATCTTCGTCAGCCACGCCGCCGCCCTGATCCTCCAGCCACAAATGCCAATACTCGCCATCGCGCCGTGCATCTAGCCGCACGATGCCGCCCTCGGGCGAGTGACGAATGGCATTGCGCAGGATGTTTTCCAGCGCTTGCGCGAGGGTATTGAGGTTGCCGCGCACCCAACACGAAGCTTCGACCGAGCATTGCAATTGCAGGCTCGGCCAGCCGCTTTCATAACAGGCGTTGTCGGTGAGCATTTCCCACAGTGCCTGAATCTGGATCGCTTCATCCGGCAACGGCGAGCGGTCGGTGTCGAGCCAGGCCAGTTGCAGGGTGTCTTCGACCAGCCGCTGCATGCCGTCGACCTCGCGGCCGATGCGTTCGCGAAGCTGCGGCAGACCTTGTTCGCTTTCGCTGGCCACACGCAGACGGCTCAGCGGCGTGCGCAGTTCGTGGGACAAGTCGCGCAATAACTGCTGCTGCAAGGCGACCGTGGTTTGCAGGCGCTCGGACATGGAATCGAAGGCCCGCGCCAGCTCACCGAGTTCATCCGGGCGCTGGGTGATGCCGCTCGACAGGCGCACGTTCAACTGATCGGCGCGCCAGGCGTTGGCCTGTTCGCGCAGGTTGTTCAGCGGCACCACCAGCAGGCGATACAGGCCGACACAGAGCAACAGGGTGAACAGCCCGGGAATCACGCCGTTGGTGATCACCCGCCAGAACACCCGGAACTTGCCCGGAACAAAGCGCTCGGGCAACTCGATGACCAGAATGCCGGCGGCCGGATCCTGCGGGAACGGTACCCGCAGCCAAGGTCGGCCCTTCTTGTGGATCGGCCAGTCGAGGCCGCGCAAAAAGGTAAGGTGCTGCACCTCCGCGGCGTTCAACGGCTGGCTGCTCAGCGACTGCAAATCAGCGCCGATCACCCCGACCCAACTGGCCTCGCGCAATTCCATGCTTTGCAACCAGTCATGGACGCCATTGCGCCCGCCGCGCTGCCACGCCTGTTCGGCTTGCGCGGCGTAACGGCTGAGGGTGCTGCGGGCGTCACTGGAGAGGAACTGATTGCGCTCCTCCATGTAGCGGCCCCACGACCAGCTCAGCCAGATCATCAGCAGACAGAACGCCACCAGCAGGCACGCCAGTTTCCAGAACAGCGAATGCCGCCCCGGCAGCTCAGACAGTTTCATCGGCGCCACTCAAGACATAGCCCTTGCCCCACACCGTGCGCACTTCGCGCTCGGTGTAACCGATGGCTTTGAGTTTGCGGCGGATCTGGCTGATGTGCATGTCGAGGCTGCGGTCGTGCGCCGCAAAGCCGCGTTGCAGGACGTGCTGATAAAGGAAGGCCTTGCTCAACACTTCCTCGGTGTTGCGGTGCAGGGTTTCCAGCAGACGGAATTCGCTGCGGGTCAACCCGGCCGCTTGCTCGCCGAAGAACACGTCGCAGTGTTCGTCATCGAAACGCAGGGTGCCGCTGACCACCGCAGCGGTAACCGCAGGCGGGCGCCGATCCAGCGCCACCCGGCGCAGGATCGCTTCGATGCGCACATGCAGCTCGGCCATGCTGAACGGCTTGGGCAGATAGTCATCGGCACCGAGGCGGAAACCGCTGATGCGATCGGCCTCGGCACCCAGCGCCGACATCAGCAGCACCGGCGTCGAATGGCTCTGCCGCAATTGCGTCAACAACTGCAGACCATCGAGCCCCGGCAGCAGAATATCCATCAGCACCACGTCGAAAGGCTGACGCTGGGCGATGTTCAGACCTTCCTGGCCGTTCTGGCACCAGGTCACCTGAAAACCGCTGCGGCCCAGATGCTCGTGCACATACGCGCCGAGGACCGGGTCGTCTTCAATGGAAAGGATGCGTGGCTGGCCAACGGAAACAGGAGTCATGAGTATCTGCAAGTAATTCTCAGTTGGCGGATTATTCAAGATTGTCCGACAGCGGGCAACACAAGCTTGGCCTGTCGGACGAACGAGTGCGTCGGCGGCGCTGCATTTTCCGCAAGATTGCCCGCCTGCAAATCGCTACACTGCGCCCATGTCGCGTGCCGGATGCACGCATGTGTCAACAGATCAGCGGGATGCGGGAGATAGGCGTGCTCAAGAAACTGGGAATCAAAGGTCGCGTGCTGTTGCTGACCTTGTTGCCGACCAGCCTGATGGCGCTGGTGCTGGGTGGCTATTTCACCTGGACGCAGCAGACCGACCTGCACAGCCAATTGATGCAGCGCGGCGAAATGATCGCCGAGCAACTGGCGCCGCTGGTGGCGCCGGCGATGGGTCACGGCGACGCCGATCTGCTTGAACGCATCGCCACCCAGTCCCTTGAACAACCCGACGTGCGCGCGGTGACCTTCCTCGCGGCGGACCGCTCGCCACTGGCCCACGCCGGCCCGACCATGCTCAATCAAGCGCCAAGCGGCGACAGCGCGCTGCTGCAACGACGCAGCGGCAATGACGCGACGCGCTACCTGATGCCGGTGTTCGGCAAGCATCGCAACCTCGCCGGCGAAATCATTCCCGAAGAATCCGAACGCCTGCTCGGCTGGGTCGAGCTGGAGCTGTCGCACAACGGCATGTTGCTGCGCGGCTATCGCAGCCTGTTCGCCAGCCTGCTGCTGATCGCCGCCGGACTTGCCGGCGCCGCCCTCCTCGCGTTGCGCATGGGCCGCACCATCAACCGTCCGCTGAGCCAGATCAAACAGGCAGTCGCGCAGCTCAAGGACGGTCATCTGGAAACCCGCTTGCCGCCCCTCGGCAGCCAGGAGCTGGACGAACTGGCCTCGGGTATCAACCGCATGGCCGGCACCTTGCAAAACGCTCGCGAAGAATTGCAGCACAGCGTCGATCAGGCCACCGAAGACGTGCGGCAGAATCTGGAAACCATCGAGATCCAGAACATCGAACTGGACCTGGCACGCAAAGAAGCGCTGGAAGCCAGTCGGATCAAATCCGAATTCCTCGCCAACATGAGCCACGAGATCCGCACGCCGCTGAACGGCATTCTCGGCTTCACTCACCTGTTGCAGAAAAGCGAACTGACCCCGCGCCAGCTCGACTATCTGGGCACCATCGAAAAGTCTGCCGACAGCCTGTTGGGAATCATCAACGAGATTCTCGACTTCTCGAAGATCGAGGCCGGCAAACTGGTGCTCGATCACATTCCGTTCAACCTGCGCGACCTGCTGCAAGACACCCTGACCATTCTCGCCCCGGCCGCGCACGCCAAGCAGCTTGAGCTGGTCAGTCTGGTCTATCGCGACACGCCGCTGTCGCTGGTCGGCGATCCGCTGCGCCTGAAGCAGATCCTCACCAATCTGGTCAGCAACGCGATCAAGTTCACCCGCGAAGGCACCATCGTCGCCCGGGCGATGCTCGAAGACGAACACGAAGACAGCGTGCAACTGCGCATCAGCATTCAGGACACCGGCATCGGCCTGTCGAATCAGGATGTCCGCGCGCTGTTCCAGGCTTTCAGTCAGGCCGACAATTCGCTGTCGCGCCAACCCGGCGGCACCGGGCTGGGGCTGGTGATTTCCAAGCGCCTGATCGAGCAGATGGGCGGCGAGATCGGCGTCGACAGCACGCCGGGCGAGGGCTCGGAATTCTGGATCAGCCTGAGCCTGCCCAAGACTCGCGACGACGCCGAAGACCTGCCCGCCGCGCCATTGCTCGGACGCCGCGTGGCAGTACTGGAAAATCACGAACTGGCGCGTCAGGCCTTGCAACATCAGCTGGAAGACTGCGGACTGCAAGTTACGCCGTTCAATACCCTGGAAAGCCTGAGCAATGGCGTTACCGGCGCGCATCAGACCGATCAGGCGATCGATCTGGCGGTGATCGGCATCACCAGCAACGACATGCTCCCGGAACGTTTGAATCAGCACATCTGGGACCTTGAACATCTGGGCTGCAAAGTGCTGGTGCTGTGCCCGACCACCGAACAGACGCTGTTTCATCTGTCGGTGCCCAACCCGCACAGCCAGCTGCAAGCCAAACCGGCGTGTACGCGCAAGCTGCGCCGAGCGTTGTCCGATCTGGTCAATCCGCGCCAGACCCGCAGCGAACCGGGCGAGCCGCTGTCCAGCCGTGCGCCGCGCGTGCTGTGTGTCGACGACAACCCGGCCAATCTGTTGCTGGTGCAGACCCTGCTCGAAGACATGGGCGCTCGAGTGCTCGCGGTCGAAAGCGGTTACGCGGCCGTCAAAGCCGTGCAGAGCGAATCTTTCGACCTGGTGCTGATGGACGTGCAGATGCCGGGCATGGACGGTCGCCAGACCACTGAAACCATTCGCCAGTGGGAAAGCGAGCGGCATTGCACGCCGCTGCCGATCGTCGCCCTCACTGCCCACGCCATGGCCAACGAAAAACGCGCGCTGCTGCAAAGCGGCATGGACGACTATCTGACCAAACCGATCAGCGAGCGGCAACTGGCGCAGGTGGTGTTGAAGTGGACCGGGCTGGCCCTGCGCAATCAGGCGCCGGAGCGCAACGGCGACAGCGCGGCGAGTCAGCAGGAACTGCCGGTGCTCGATCACGAAGAAGGCTTGCGCCTGGCGGCGGGCAAAGCGGATCTGGCGGCAGACATGCTCGCCATGCTGCTGGCCTCGCTGGAAGCCGACCGCGAAGCGATTCGCGCCGCGCGTGACAGCCACGACCAGAATGCCCTGCTTGAACGCGTGCACCGCTTGCACGGCGCGACCCGTTATTGCGGCGTGCCGCAACTGCGCGCCGCCTGCCAGCGCAGCGAAACCCTGCTCAAGCAGGACGATCCTAAAGCCGCCGCCGCGCTGGATGAACTGGAGCGCTCGATCAATCGACTCGCGGCGCAGGCGCGCATCAGCGCCTGATCCACGGCAAGGCGCTGCACACGCAAAGCGCTACAGTTGTCGCGGGCCATTGCGGCCCGCGTCGATGTTCCAGGAGGATTCATGCGCACAATCTTTTTCAGCAGTCAGACCTACGATCGCGACAGCTTTCTCGGCGCCGACTGCCCGGCCGGGCTCGAATTGCATTTTCAAGCGGCGCGACTGAGCCTCGATACGGCGGCGTTGGCCGAGCAGCACGAGGTGGTCTGCGCGTTCATCAATGACGACCTCAGCGCCCCGGTGCTCGAACGCCTCGCTGCTGGCGGTACGCGGCTGATTGCCCTGCGTTCGGCCGGTTACAACCATGTCGACCTGCCGACGGCGAAACGCCTTGGCCTGGCCGTCGTGCGTGTGCCGGCCTACTCGCCGCATGCCGTGGCCGAACATGCGGTGGCGCTGATCCTCGCCCTCAATCGTCGCTTGCACCGTGCCTACAACCGCACCCGCGAAGGCGATTTCAGCCTGCATGGCCTGACCGGTTTCGATCTGGTCGGCAAAACCGTCGGCATTGTCGGCACCGGACAGATTGGTGCGACCTTCGCGAAAATCATGCACGGCTTCGGCTGTGAATTGCTCGCCTACGATCCGCATCCCAATCCCGAGGTGCTGGCGTTGGCCGCACGTTATCTGAGCCTGCCGGAATTGCTCGCGCAGTCGCGGATCATCAGCCTGCATTGCCCGCTCAACGAACAGAGCAAGCACCTGATCAATCGCGACTCACTGGCGCACATGCAGGCCGGGGCGATGCTGATCAACACCGGGCGCGGCGGGCTGGTCGACACGCCGGCACTGATCGACGCGCTGAAGGACGGCCAACTCGGTTATCTGGGGCTGGATGTTTACGAGGAAGAGGCGCAGCTGTTTTTCGAGGATCGCTCCGACCTGCCGTTGCAGGATGATGTGTTGGCGCGTCTGCTGACGTTTCCCAACGTGATCATCACCGCGCATCAGGCGTTTCTGACCCGCGAGGCGCTGGGCGCGATTGCCGCGACCACCCTGCACAACATCGCGACCTGGGCGGCAGGTGCGCCGCAGAACCAGGTCGAGGGTTGAACGGTTTTACTTGGACAGCGAAGACGCCAGGATCAGCAAGCCCAGCCAGCCAAAACCGAGCAGGCGCTGCTTGCTCGAATGGCCGTTGCGCAGCAGGAACCAGACGAAAAACGCCGGTAGCAGAAACACCATGATTTTCAGCCAGCCCTCCACCGGGCGGCTGCCATCGGCGTTGAGCGGTTGCTGCTCCTCGCGGGCCTGTTCTGCGGCCTGCTGACGACGGCGACGCCCTGCTGCTGCCGGCATCACTTTGGGTAAAGGCTCGGACACTGGCGGCGCAACCGCCTCGGGCACTGCGTTGTTGCGTGGCAGGCTGCCGAAGGAAATCGTCGCGGCTTGCACCGGTGCCGCCGTCGATTGCGCCTGCATGGCGGCGTGTTCGGCCATCGGCGCGCCGCAGTGAATGCACACCAGCGCTTCGGAACTGATGCTCCGCTTGCATTCATAACATTCGATCAGCGCCATGTTCCGTTCCTTCAGATTCGGGGGCCGGCAGTTTGCCATGACTGTCGCTGCATTTGAACCGGATCGAAGGTCGCACGCGTGCATCATTCTGCAATCGAGCCCGTGCTAGCATGTCGCGCATATTTGGAGGACCCATGGTCGAACACGATTTCCGCTACACCCTGATGAACCCGCAACACACCCTCACCGAATGCCGCGCCCTCGTTCCGGGCCGCTATCAGGTGACCGGTAACGGTGGCTCGATCCGCATCGGCGATGCCCTGTTGGTCACGCTCAAAGGCAGCAAGGATTTGTCCATGCGCCTGACCGTCGACACGGTCCGCCACTTGATCAATCCGCCAGGCCAATGGACCGCAATGACCACAGGCCCGGTGTTCGGCGAACTGGCCATTCACACCTGGCAGGTCAACTGCGACAGCTGCGCGAAAGAGCTGAGTTTCGAATTCGCCGTGGATGCCAAACTCGGCAAAACCGCCGAGAAACCCGCCGCCACTGCGCGCATCGCCGAGCTCGGCTGGAAAACCGCTGGCGACAAGCACCTGTGCCCGAAATGCCAGGAGCCTGCATGATGAAACGCCTCGCCCTGACCGCACTGATCGGTGTCGGCCTGGCTGGTTGCGCCGCAGAGCCGGTACAACTGCAGCACAACCGCAGCTACATTCTGGAATGGATCGGCGAGCGGCCACTGATGGATTACAGCCATTTGACCGTGACCCTCGGCGATGACGGCCGCGCCTACGGCAACGGCGGCTGTAATCATTGGTTCGCGCCGTACACGCAGGACGGCGACAAGCTGAGCTTCGGCAAGATCGGCAAGACCCGCAAGCTCTGCGCCCCGGCGCTGATGGAGCAGGAACAACGGTTCCTGCAGGCGCTGGAAAAAGTCGAGCGCTGGGACATTTCGCCCATCGAGCAGATACGCTTCTGGCCGGCTGAAGGCAAACCGTTGCGCTGGTGGCTGGAAGAGGGTTGATCCGCCCTGGATCGCCAAGGCCCTCACCCTAGCCCTCTCCCAGAGGGAGAGGGGACTGATTGGGGGATATTGAAGAGTTATGTCGACGTGGTAATTCTTCGCCGAATCCATAATCGACTGGATTCTGTCTGACGGGACCATAATCAACTCGGTGTCTCAGGTCGATGTACGACGAAAGACACCTCGGTCGGCCCCCTCTCCCCCCGGGAGAGGGCTGGGGTGAGGGGCTTCTGGCGGTTTACTTCGTAGCCTGCAACGCCTCCAGCTTCGCCATCACCCCCGCCGCCGTCTGCTCACCCAGCAACTGCTCACGCACCTTGCCCTTGTCATCAATAATGAACGTCACCGGCAGCGCCTCACTGCGCGGCAGGTCGAACAGCTCGGCCGGATCCTGCGCCAGCACGGTGAACTTGATGCCGAGTTTTTCGCTTGCCTCTTTCAGCTCCGCGCCCTGCACGTTGTCGAAATTGACCCCGAACACCCCGACGTTCTTGCTCTTGAGCTCATCAGCCAAATGATTCAGCTCGGGAATTTCCGTGCGGCATGGGCCACACCATTCGGCCCAGTAATTGAGCACCACCCACTGCTTGTCCAGACGTTCGGACGCTACCTTCTGGCCGTTCTGGTCGATGCCGTAATCATTACCGCAGCCCCCCAGCATCAACGCCCCGAGAATCGTCAATGCCGCTGCCAATCGCCGTGTCATGTCGTGTTCCTTGTGAAAATTCGAAAGCGCCTGCGACCCATCGCCTCTGACGGTTCTGGATTGCGCGCCGCACAGTTAGAATAGCCGCCACTTTACGCCAGAAGCGACCCGCCATGACCGATCTGACGCTTTATCACAATCCGCGCTGCTCGAAATCCCGCGGCGCGCTGGAACTGCTCGAAGCCCGCGGCTTGCATCCGACCGTCGTGCGCTACCTGGAAACGCCGCTCAGCGCCGCGCAGATCAAGGCCCTGCTCGGCAAGCTCGGGATCAGCGCGCGACAGCTGCTGCGCAGCGGTGAAGAGGAATACAAAACCCTGAATCTGTCGGATGCCAGTCTCAGCGAGCAGCAGCTGATCGACGCCATCGCCACGCACCCGAAACTCATGGAGCGGCCGATTCTCGAAGTCGGCGACAAGGCCGTCATCGGTCGCCCACCGGAAAACGTGCTGGAGTTGTTGCCATGAGCACGCCGTACATTCTGGTTCTCTATTACAGCCGCAACGGTTCGACCAACGAGATGGCCCGGCAAATCGCCCGTGGCGTCGAGCAGGCCGGAATGGAAGCGCGTCTGCGCACAGTGCCGGCGATTTCCACCGAATGCGAAGCGGTAGCGGCGGAGATTCCCGCCGAAGGCGCGCTCTACGCCAGCCTCGACGATCTGAAGAAATGCGCTGGCCTCGCCTTGGGCAGTCCGACGCGTTTCGGCAACATGGCCGCGCCGCTCAAGTACTTCCTCGACGGCACCAGCAACCTCTGGCTGACCGGCGCGCTGGTCGGCAAACCGGCCGGCGTGTTTACCTCCACCGCCAGCCTGCACGGCGGTCAGGAAACCACGCTGCTGTCGATGATGTTGCCGCTGTTGCATCACGGCATGTTGATCACCGGCCTGCCCTACAGCGAATCGGCCCTGCTCGAAACCGAAGGTGGCGGCACGCCTTACGGGGCCAGCCATCACGCCGGTGCCGACGGCAAGAACGGTCTTGATCAGCACGAAGTGGCGCTGTGTCGCGCACTCGGTCTGCGCCTGGCGAAAACCGCACAGAAGCTGGTGGGCTGATGGCGAAGAAGCCGAAAGTCCTGCCCTCGATAGAGTGGCTTGAGCCACGGGTGAAGGCGATGCGCGTGCTCAGCCTGCTGAGCTTTTTCGCCCTCGCCGGCTTGCTCGCTGTTTATTACCTGCTGTTCGCCGATCTGCATGGCGCGCGGCCTTGGGTGATTCTGCTGGTCGAGCTGATCCCGTGGCTGGTCCTCGCCCCGGCGATGATCATGGGCAGCGCCCGTGGCCATTCGTGGATGTGTTTTGTGGTGAACCTGTACTTCATCAAAGGCGCCCTGGCGGCGTACGACCCCAACCGGCAGCTGTTCGGCCTGCTGGAAATGGCCGCGAGCCTGGCGGTGTTCTGCTCGGCGCTGCTGTATGTGCGCTGGCGCTATCAGTTGAATCGCAAATTGGCTGGCGAAGGCGAGATCAGCGTCGCCTGACCAACCGCTTTCGCGAGCAGGCTCGCTCCCACAGGGAATGCATTCCAGAGGTGGGAGCGAGCCTGCTCGCGAATGCAGCGACGCGGTTTTAATGGTTGACGGTATAGGCGAGCATCATCGAAATCTGGCTCATCGGCCGTCCGCCACTCTGCTCATGCCACTGGTTGAACGCGTTCTGCACCGTCGCCAGATCGCGCTGGCTGGTCGGCACTTTGTCGACGATCTTCTGCGCATTCAGCGCCGCAACCACGTCGTAGCTCGGCACGAACGTGTCCTTGCCGACCATGCGCAAAAAGCGTGGCGCCGACAGCCCGCCAAGTTGGTGGCCGTGCTTTTTCAGGTACGTCCACAGGCCGACGATATCGGTCACCGGCCAGTCGGCGATCAGCGCGCCGAAGCTGCCCTTGTCCTTTTCCACATCGAGAATGAACTGCGCATTGCGCGGCACACTTTTCAGCTTGCCCAGATGGCGGATGATCCGCGCATCCTGCATCAGCCGCTCAAGGTGCTCGGCGCTCATCAGCACGACTTTTTCCGGATCGAACTTGAAGAACACTTCTTCGAACGCCGGCCACTTGGCGTCGACCAGGCTGTGCTTGAGCCCGGCGCGAAAAACCCGCAAGGCCATGGTCGAGAGATAGCGGTCATCGCGGATCTTGCGCAGTTGCGTGGGGGTCTTGGGAACGGGCAGATGGGCTTCCAGTTCAGCCGCCGAACCGAAACGGTTCAGACAGTATTCGTGCAGCCACTTGTAATCGCGCATGCCCTCTCCTATTGAATGAAGCGAAGAAACCAATGTGGGAGCGAGCCTGCTCGCGAAGAGGGAGTCTCAGTCAACCAATCAGTTGAATGACACACCGCTTTCGCGAGCAGGCTCGCTCCCACATTTGAAGGTGTTTACAGATTGACGACGTTAACGAAGCGCGAAGCTGCAGTCTCGTCGATCTTCAGGCTGGTGAAGTCGAACAGGTTGCGGTCGGCCAGTTGCGACGGCACCACGTTCTGCAGGCTGCGGAAAATCGATTCGGTACGGCCCGGGGTCTTGCGATCCCAGTCCTGAAGCATTTCCTTGACCACCTGGCGCTGCAGGTTTTCCTGCGAGCCGCAGAGGTTGCACGGGATGATCGGGAATTGCTTGAGGTCCGAGTAGGCCTGAATGTCCTTCTCGTTGCAGTAAGCCAGCGGACGAATCACCACGTTGCGGCCATCGTCGGCGCGCAGCTTCGGCGGCATCGCTTTCAGGGTGCCGTTGAAGAACATGTTGAGGAAGAACGTTTCGACGATGTCGTCGCGGTGATGACCGAGGGCCATTTTCGTCGCGCCGATTTCGTCAGCGAAGGTGTACAGCGTGCCGCGACGCAAACGCGAGCACAGCGAGCAGGTGGTCTTGCCTTCCGGCACCAGTTCCTTGACCACCGAGTAAGTGTCCTTCTCGACGATGTGGTACTCGATGCCCAGTTCTTTCAGATAGGCCGGCAGCACGTGCTCAGGAAAGCCCGGCTGTTTCTGGTCCATGTTCACCGCGACGATGTCGAACTTGATCGGTGCAACCTTCTGCAGGTGCATCAGCACGTCGAGCATGGTGTAGCTGTCCTTGCCCCCGGACAGGCAGACCATGACCTTGTCGCCATCTTCGATCATGTTGAAATCGGCGACCGCTTCGCCGGCCAGGCGGCGCAGGCGCTTTTGCAGTTTGTTCTGGTTGACCGTAAGAGTGCCCATGACGCGAAATCCGTGAGGTGTGACGAAAGGCCGGCATTTTACGCAAAAACCCTGGTAGCGCGAAGCATCTGTGGCGAGGGGATTTATCCCCGCTGGGTTGCGAAGCAGCCCCAAAACCTGAGAACTCGTATTGCCTGACACTGCGCGGTGTATGGCTTGGCGACTGCTGCGCAGCCGAACGGAGATAAATCCCCTCGCCACAAAAGTGTTTCAACCCCAAAAATGCCGTCCCCGCAAGACCCCGAGGCGATTACCTGCAATGTTTACAGCGCGATTTGCTCTAAGCCCGGCATACCGGTGCGTTGGAGTCCTTTCTATACTGCGACATAAGGTCGCACACATCTGAAGACCTGTATTTGCTCGGCCATCTTGGCCCGTAGGCGCTCCGTTGGGGGGCGATGGCAATGACAAGAGGAGTGAATGGCATGATCCATCACGTAGTGGGACTGTTTACCCACCCCGATCAGGAATGGAAGGAGATCCGTGGCGACCAAGAGGAAAGCATCAGCCACATGTACCTGACGCACACGCTGATTCTGGCGGCGATCCCCGCTGTCTCGGCGTTCATTGGCACGACCCAGGTCGGTTGGGTGATCGGCAATCGCGCGCCGGTGATGCTGACGTTCGAAAGCGCCTTGTGGATGACCATCATGTCGTACCTGGCGATGCTCGGCGGGGTCGCGGTGATGGGCGCCTTCGTGCACTGGATGGCGCGCACCTATGACGCCAATCCAAGCCTGGCCCGTTGCGTGGCATTCGCCACTTACACGGCGACACCGTTGTTCATCGGCGGTCTGGCGGCGCTGTATCCGCACATGTGGCTGGGGATGATCGTCGGTACGGCGGCCATCTGCTACACGGTGTATCTGTTGTATGTCGGTCTGCCGACGTTCATGAACATCCCTTCGGATGAAGGTTTTCTGTTTTCCAGCTCGGTGCTCGCGGTTGGGCTGGTGGTGCTGGTGGCGATCATGGCGTTCACCGTGATTGTCTGGGGCCTGGGTGTCGGCCCGGTCTATACCAACTGACCTGTTTCCTCCCTGAGAAAAACAACATCTGCCAATACAGGCCGCCGCAAGGCGGCCTTCTTGTTGGAGCGACGACCATTCGGCAGGTCGGCGATTCGCAAGTCGCCGGGGTTGCGGCATACTCGGCGTCTCTGGAGATCCATCAAGCATGTCCGAGCAACTCAATACCCGCGTCGAAGATTGTTACCAACTCGCTGAATCCTTTTTCAAACGTTCCTTCAAACGCCCCGTGGTCAGTCTCAAGCTGCGCGGGCAGAAAGCCGGTGTCGCGCATCTGCACGAGAACCTGCTGCGCTTCAACCCGCAGCTGTACCGGGAAAACACCGAACACTTCCTCAAGCAGACCGTGGCCCACGAAGTCGCCCACCTGATCGCTCATCAACTGTTCGGCGACCGCATCCAGCCCCATGGCGAGGAGTGGCAACTGATCATGCGCGGCGTCTACGAACTGCCGCCGGATCGCTGCCACACCTATGAAATCAAGCGGCGCAGCGTGACCCGCTATATCTACAAATGCCCGTGCCCCGACAGTGATTTCCCGTTTACCGCCCAGCGTCACGGTTTAGTGCGGCAAGGGCGGCGGTATCTGTGCCGGCGCTGCCGCAGTACGCTGGTGTTCAGTGGTGAAATGCGGGTGGAATGACAGTTTTGTAGAGTATCGGCGGGCCCCTTCGCGAGCAGGCTCGCTCCCACAGGGGAATGCATTTCAATGTGGGAGCGAGCCTGCTCGCGAAGGCGGCGGCATGAGCGCTACAGAATCACCCTGGCCGAACGCAACTCGGCGATCCGCTCAGCACTCAACCCTAACTCCCCCAACACCTCATCCGTATGCTGCCCCAACCCCGCACCAACATGCCTTGGCGCCGGCAACGCCTCAGAGAATTTCAACGGACAGGCCATCTGCGCCTGCGTCGTACCATCGCCGCGCGGCACCTGGGTCACCAGCTCCCGCGCCTGTAACTGCGGATGGCGCAACGCCTCGCCCAGACTCAGTACCGGCTCGACACAGGCATCGACCCCGGCGAACAATTCACACAGTTCTGCAAAATCGTGCCGCTCGAATTCGATGCGCAACGCCTCTTTCAAGGCTTGTTGTTGCTCGGGCCTGGGCGACAACCCTTGCGCCGCCAGCTCCGGCCGGCCCAGCGCCGTGCACAATTGCTGCATGAAGGCCGGCTCCAGACTGCCCACCGACATCCAGCGCCCATCCCGGGTGCGGTAATAGTCATAGAAACTGCCGCCGTTGAGCATCTGATCTTCGCGGCCCGGTTCCGCGCCGCAGGCCAGATAGCCAGCGCCGGCC
Organism: Pseudomonas sp. LW8; assembly: GCF_041956865.1. Classification (NCBI taxonomy): domain Bacteria; kingdom Pseudomonadati; phylum Pseudomonadota; class Gammaproteobacteria; order Pseudomonadales; family Pseudomonadaceae; genus Pseudomonas; species Pseudomonas sp. LW8. The sequence goes on from NZ_CP168138.1 coordinate 4,194,204, forward strand.
ATGGCGTTCAGGCTGAACGCGCAGTCGGTCATGCTCACATCCAGATGGGTGCCCTGCCCGGTTTGCTGACGGGCAATCACCGCTGCCAGCAAGCCGATCACGCCGTGTAGCGAGCCGCCCGCCACGTCTGCCACCTGCATGCCCAGCGGCAACGGCCCGCTGTCGGCGCGACCGGTGTAAATGGCGAGTCCCGCCAGCGCCAGATAATTGATGTCATGCCCGGCGCGCTCCTTGTACGGCCCGGTCTGGCCGTAACCGCTGATCGACACATAAATCAGCTTTGGATTGATCGCTTTCAACGCTTCATAACCCAGGCCCAGACGCTCCATCACCCCGGGGCGAAACTGCTCGAGGACGATGTCGTATTCGCCCAGCAGTTGCTTGATGATCTGCAGCGCTTCGGGCTGTTTCAGGTCCAGCGCCAGACTGCGCTTGTTGCGGTTCAGATAGGCGTGGCTGGCTGAGACCCCGCCATCATGCGGCGGCAGCACCCGCAGCAGATCCATACGCGTCGGCGATTCGATGCGCAGCACCTCGGCGCCCATGTCCGCCAGCAGCAACGAGGCGAACGGCCCCGGCAGCAAGGTGGAGAAATCGAGAATCTTCAGTGAGGCCAGCGGTGCAGACATGGGTGAACTCCTTGGGCGATGTACTCAGCCTAGGCAGCCATTGCCGATGCGGCAATCACCGCAAATGTCAGCAGGTGTGACCGTTGCGCTCAAATTCCGGGCAAGAAAAAACCCGCCGAAGCGGGTTTTTCTGTGCAAGCGATGCTTACTTCACATTGCTCGGGGTTGGGCCTTCAGCCACACCCAGGTCGTCTTCTTCACGCTCATCGGAGATACCGCGACCGCCGGAAGCCAGCTCGGTCTGCAGTTGATCGGTGTCCAGCTCCTTGACCCACTTGGCGACGACGATGGTCGCTACAGCGTTACCGACCAGGTTGGTCAGTGCGCGGGCTTCGGACATGAAGCGGTCGATACCGAGGATCAGCGCCAGACCGGCAACCGGCAGGTGACCAACCGCCGACAGCGTCGCGGCCAGAACGATGAAGCCCGAACCGGTTACACCTGCCGCGCCTTTGGAGGACAGCAGCAGCACCAGCAGCAGAGTGATCTGGTGGGTGATGTCCATGTGCGTATCAGTCGCCTGAGCGATGAAGACGGCGGCCATGGTCAAGTAGATCGAAGTACCGTCGAGGTTGAACGAGTAACCGGTCGGGATCACCAGACCCACGACGGATTTCTTCGCGCCCAGACGCTCCATCTTGATCAGCATGCGTGGCAGTGCCGATTCCGACGAGGACGTACCCAGTACGATCAACAGCTCTTCACGGATGTAGCGCACCAGTTTGAACACGCTGAAACCGTGAGCCCGGCAGATCGCACCCAGCACCAGCACGACGAACAGGACGCAGGTGATGTAGAAGCAGATCATCAACTGGCCCAGTTGCACCAGCGAGCCGACACCGTAGGCACCGATGGTAAACGCCATGGCACCGAACGCACCCAGTGGCGCCAGTTTCATGATCATGTTGATGATGTTGAACATCACGTGGGCGAAGCGATCGATCATGTCCAGCAGCGGACGGCCGTACGAGCCGAGGCGATGCAGGGCGTAGCCGAAGATCACCGAGAACATCAGCACTTGCAGGATGTCACCGGTGGCGAACGCGCCGACGATGGTGTTCGGGATCACATTGAGGAGGAAACCGACAATGCTCTGGTCTTTACTGGCCGTCACGTAGGTGGCGATTTTCGAGGCGTCCAGGGTGGTGACGTCGATGTGCATGCCGGCGCCCGGTTGCACAACGTTGACCACGATCAGACCGATCAGCAGGGCAATGGTGGAAACGATTTCGAAGTACAGCAGCGCGTAACCGCCGGTCTTGCCTACCGATTTCATGTTCTGCATGCCGGCGATGCCGCTGACAACAGTACAGAAGATGATCGGGGCGATGACCATTTTGATCAGCTTGATGAAGCCGTCACCCAGTGGCTTGAGGGCCACACCGGTCTGCGGATAGAAGTGACCAAGCAGGATGCCGATGGCGATGGCAACGATCACCTGGAAATACAGGGATTTGTACAGTGGCTGACGAGTCGTCATTGCAGGTTTCCTCAAGCGTCCAGCGGCAACATCCATCTGTCGAGCGCCGAACCTTAATTGCGAACCCTCCTGCACTGGAGGGATTTGTTGTTGGAACGGCATTTTTCCCGGTCGGAGAATGCACGCTTCTGTGGCTTGTATCGCAAACGTCGTGCCAGATTGGTGCGAATGGCAGCAAGCCTTTTGATATCAGGGCCTGCGGGAGTTCCCTGTCACCAATCAGCGACTTGAGGCATGGCGGATTTCCGCCAACTGAGCGTTCAGCGTCCTGCAATTTGGCGGAAATCCGCCTTGTGGCGTTGCCGGCCCGCCATTACGATCGGTGCCTGAACAAGGATTGCCGCTTATGCGCGAACGCACCATCGCCAGCCATTTCGCCCGCGCCGCCCTTGGCGGTGCACGCCGGCGTGGCCTGGATTATTCAGGCTTGTTGCAGCAACTGGGAATCAGCCCGGAGTTGCTCGACGAGCCCCGCGCGCGGATTGCCCCGGAGCAGTTCACCCGGCTGATTCAAGGGCTGTGGCTGGCGCTGGACGACGAATACCTGGGTTTCGGCAATGCGCCGAGCAAGCCCGGCAGCTTCGCCATGATGTGCCACGCCTCGATTCACTGCCGTAACTTGGAGAAGGCTCTGCAACGTGGCTTGTTGTTTTACAGCCTGTTCCCCGACGCCCCACGCCTGACCCTGCGTCGCGAAGACGAATGGGTGCGTTTGAGCCTGGACGACGCGCAGTCGTGGGACCCGGATCATTTTCTCAGCGAGAGCCTGTTGGTGATCTGGCACCGCCTCGGCAGTTGGCTGATCGGCCAGCGCATTCGCCTCGAGCAGGCAACCTTCAGCTATCCGCGCCCCGAGCACGGCAGCGAATACGACCTGCTGTTCCCCTGCCCGCTGACCTTTGATGCCGAGCAAAGCAGCCTGCTGTTTCACAGTCGCTATCTGGCCATGCCGCTGTTGCAGGACGAACGCACGCTCAAGCATTTTCTCGAACGCTCCCCCGCCGACCTGCTCTCACGCCCGGACGACGGCGACAGCCTGAGCAGCCGTCTGCGCCGCTTGCTCAGTCGCGACGCTGCGCACTGGCCTGATCTGGAAGCGGTTGCGGCGCATCTGCATATCAGTCCGCAAACCTTGCGCCGGCATTTGCGCGAGGAAGGCACCAGTTTTCAGGAACTCAAGGATCAGCTGCGGCGGGATATCGCCATCTACCATCTGGGCCGGGCGGAGCTATCGTTGCAACAGATTGCCGAGCAGCTCGGGTTCTCTGAGCCTTCGGCGTTTCATCGGGCGTTCAAGAAATGGACGGGGCTGACACCGGGGGCTTATCGGTCGCAGGAGCAATGAGGCGCTAAATCAAAAGCCCCTCACCCTAACCCTCTCCCGGAGGGAGAGGGGACTGATTGGGGGATGCTTGAGAAATACGCCGACCTGCAAGCTCTCTATTGAATCCATATTCGCTGCAAATCGCTCAGGTCGATAATTTTCCAAAGACACTTCGGTCAGTCCCCTCTACCTCTGGGAGAGGGTTAGGGTGAGGGCAGCTCGCAATCACACCGCAGGAAAATCAATCCTGAACGCCGCCCCGCCCATCGGTGAATCACCCAAGGCCAAACGGGCGTTGTAGCTTTCGATGATGTCCTTGACCACCGCCAGCCCGATGCCCTGCCCCGGATGCTGGGCATCCAGGCGTTCGCCGCGTTCGAGAATCCGCGCGCGCTGATCGAGTGGCACACCCGGCCCATCGTCCTCGACGCACAATTCGATCCCGGCCAAGGACTCGCGGACGCTGACCCGCACTTCGCCGAGGCACAGGCGATAGGCGTTTTCCAGCAGGTTGCCGAGCATTTCCAGCAAGGCGCCCTGCTCGATCGGCACGTAACAGTGCTCGGGCAGATCAAAGGTCACGCGCACGTGTTTGTCGCGGTAGACCTTGTCCAGCGTATCGCACAGGCTTTTGAGCACCGGTCGCAGGCGCACCTGATGGCGGACCAGGCCGCTTTTGCGCAGGCTGGCCCGTTGCAGTTGGTAGCTGATCTGCTGGCTCATGCGTTCGATCTGACTTTGCAGAACCCAGGCCTGGTCGCGGTCTTCGGGGCGCTGGGCCATGTCTTCGCTGACGCCTTGCAGCACCGCCAACGGGGTTTTCAGGCTGTGGGCGAGGTCGTCGAGGGAGTCGCGGTAGCGGCTGCGTTGCTGGCGTTCGCTGAGCAGCAAGCGGTTGAGCGAGCCGGTCAGGCGCAGCAGTTCACGCGGGTGTTTTTCCGTCAGGCTTTCGCGGGTGCCGCCTTCTATTTCGTCGAGTTCCTGGCTCAAGCGGCGCAAGGCCTTGAGGCCCCAGGTCAGGCCGATCCATAGCAGCGCCAGCAAGACCAGCAATGCCGCGCCGAAGCCCAGATAGAGATTTTCCCGCAGGCCTTCGAGGGTGGTTTCGTATTCACGTACCGGTTGCAGAGCGACGATGCTGAACGCTGCGCTTTTGCCGCCGAGCAATTTGACTTCGACGTCGTAGACGAAGAATTCTTGACCGCTGGCTTCACGGATGCGCGCGAACTCATTGCCGAGGCCGTCGTAGCGCGGTTTGTAGTTGATCTGTTCTTCCTGGGTGGCTTTCGAGCGCCACACCAGTTTGCCGTCGCGGTCGTAGATATAGCCGAGCAAACGGAAGTCGGTGAGGTTGAAGCGTTCGTCCGGCAATTGCGACGGCATCACCAGCCGACCGTTTTCCACCCGGGCGGCGGAGATCAATGTGGTGACATCGGAGGCCAGACGTTGCTCGATCGAGTCCTGCAAGGCAAGGCTGAAGGCACCCTGCATCGCCGGCAGCAAGGCAAGCATGAACAACACCGCCAACGTGGTGGCGGCGAGCATCAAGCGAACGCGAAGGGAACGGATCAAGTGCAGCGCTCATTGAACAGGTAACCGAGGCCGCGCACGGTGTCGATCGGCTTGAACCCGGCCGGGCCTTCGAGCTTGCGGCGCAAACGGCCGACCAGCACTTCGATGACATTCGGATCGCGCTCGTCATCGTCCGGATAGAGCTGCTCCATCAAGCGATCCTTGGGCACCACTTGCTGATGATGGCGCATGAGGTATTCGAGGATGCGGTATTCGTAAGCAGTCAGCGCCAGCGGTTGTTCATCGAGGCTGGCCTGTTTGCGATTGAGGTCGAGCAGCAAAGGCCCGGCAACGATGGTCGACTGGGTGAAGCCGCTGGAGCGCCGCAGCAATGCGTTCAGGCGTGCATCGAGCTCTTCGAACTGGAACGGCTTGACCACGTAATCGTCGGCACCGGCGGCGAGGCCTTCGACCTTGTCCTGCCAGTTGCCGCGCGCGGTGAGGATCAGGATCGGGAAGGTCTTGCCGCCCGAGCGCAACTGGCGGATCAGGTCGAGCCCGCCCATGCCTGGCAGGCCGAGATCGATCACCGCCAGATCGAAGTTGTACTGGCCGGTCTGGTACAGCGCCTCCTCGGCATTGGCCACGGACTCGACCACGTGACCGCTCTCCGTCAGGCGGGTTTGCAGGTGATGACGCAACAGCGCCTCATCTTCGACGACCAACAGTTTCATGCCTTTCTCCCTATCACTTGAACTCTCCAGGCAACTACCTGTAGGAGCGAGCCTGCTCGCGAATACGGTGGATCAGCCAAGAAAGTGTCGGCCGATACACCCATTTCGCGAGCAGGCTCGCTCCCACACTTCAAACTGCGACAACCACTTAGAAATAGTAGTTGGCCGACAGGTAGGTCTGCGCGCTGCTGGTCAAGTCCAGCGAGCCCTGTTTGCTGCCGCCGCTTTCTTTCATTTCGGTGCTGGCGTTGCTGCGCAGGTAACGGTAACCGAGTTCTACCGAGGTGTTCTGCGAAACTTGCTGCAACACACCGACCTGGCCACCAATGGCGTAACCGATGTCGCTGTCACGGCTGAAGCCGGGCGAATCCTGCGTCAGTTTGGTCAGACCGGCCGTGGCGCCGCCGAACAATTTGGTGCTGCCGCCTACTGGATAGAACAGGTCATAGCTGCCGAGCAGATTTTCCTGGCGCAGTTTAACGCCATTGTGCGAGCCGGAAACGTTGTCATAGGTGGCGTAGTAGCGGCCCTGGCTGTTTTGCTGACCGAGGCGCATGCCGTAGGTGTTGTTGCCGTCGATGGCCCCAGTGACGTTGGGGTTGCCGAGGTTGTTGTTGAGCGCGTGGGACTTGTCGATCTTGTCGCTGGTCTGGCCGAATGTCAGGCCGGCGAAGTTGCTGGTGTCGTCGGCATTCGCCGCGATGCTGGAGCCTAACAGGGTAAAAGCCAGCAGCAATTTGTTTAAACGAGTCATGGGTATTTCCTCTTTCACAGTGCTGTTTGGGTATGGCGCAAGGTTACTGAGCCGCCCCTGTACGGCCCCTGAACCGTCTCTGAACCTGACCTGAACCAGATCGACTAGGCTGTTCTGACCACTTTCAATAAGGACACCCGACCATGCGCCTGTTCCTCGCCCTCACTTTGCTGGCGGTCAGCAGCCTCACCCAGGCTGCGATCAAGACTGAAGAAATCCCCTACCAAAGCGCCGACGGCAGCAAACTGATCGGCTACTACGCCTACGACGACGCGATCAAAGGCCCACGCCCCGGCGTTGTCGTGGTCCACGAATGGTGGGGGCTGAACGATTACGCCAAGCGCCGCGCGCGGGATCTCGCCGAACTCGGCTACAGCGCGCTGGCCATCGACATGTATGGCGAAGGCAAGAACACCGAGCACCCGAAAGACGCCATGGCCTTCATGCAGGCGGCGACCAAGGATGCCGATGCCGCCAGTAAACGCTTCGCCGCCGGGCTCGATCTGTTGAAGAAGCAAAAGCAGACCGACCCGAACAAAATCGCCGCCGTCGGCTATTGCTTCGGTGGCGCCGTGGTGCTGAATGCGGCGCGTCAGGGTGTGCCGCTGGCCGGTGTGGTGAGTTTCCATGGCGCGCTGGCAACCAAGACCCCGGCGACTCCGGGCAGTGTGAAGGCGAAAATCCTCGTCGAGCACGGTGCGCTGGACAGCATGGTCACTCAGGACCACGTCACCGCCTTCAAGTCAGAGATGGACAAGGCTGGGGCGGACTACCAGTTCGTCAGTCTGGATGGCGCCAAGCATGGCTTCAGCAATCCGGATGCCGATCGCCTGAGCCATGGCGAGCATGGCGGGCCGGACATTGGTTACAACAAGGCGGCGGATGAGAAGTCGTGGGCGGATATGCAGGCGTTCTTCAAGAAGATTTTCGGTTGAGTCAGTAACGCCGAGGCGCGGCTTGCGCGAGCAGGCTCGCTCCCACACCGGATATCTGTCGCGCAGAAGATCCCTTGTGGGAGCGAGCCTGCTCGCGAAGGCTTCACCGCCGATCTCGACCTCGCCCCGACTAACCGGCAAAATGCCCGCCATGAACTTCACCCCCGCCCTGCCCGCCTGCTGCACTGCGCTCGACAGCCACTGGCCGTTGCCGACGGTCCTGGCCGATACCGTGCTGCTCAGTACTCACTTCGACCCGGCCCGCCTGCTTGGCGATGACTTCCAGCGCAGCGCTGTGCTGGCGCCGCCGAGCATTCAGCGCTCGGTGGCCAAGCGCCAGGCCGAGTTTCTCGCTGGACGCATCTGCGCCCGGGCCGCGCTGCAACAACTCGAAGGTCTGTGTATCGTCCCGCCGATCGGCGAAGACCGCGCCCCGGTGTGGCCGGCGCATATCTGCGGTTCGATCACTCACAGCACCGGCCGTGCGGCGGCGATTGTTGCCAACAAGCAGCACTGGCGCGGCTTGGGCATGGATCTGGAAAACCTGTTGAGCCATGAGCGCGCCGAACGCTTGGCCGGGGAAATCCTCACGCCAGCGGAACTGCAACGCATGGCGGCGGGTTCTCAGGAGCAACTGGCGCTGCGGGTGACCCTGACGTTTTCGGTCAAAGAGAGTTTGTTCAAGGCGCTGTACCCGATCGTGCAGCAGCGCTTTTATTTCGAGCATGCCGAAGTGCTGGAGTGGACTGAGGCGGGACAGGTCAGGCTGCGGTTGTTGACGGATCTGTCGAGCGAATGGCGCAATGGATCGGAGCTGGAGGCGCAGTTCGGCGTACAGGATGGGCAGTTGTTGAGTCTGGTCAGTATTCAAGCCTGAGGATTTGCATTGTCTGTTATGGCGCCTTCGCGAGCAGGCTCGCTCCCACAGGGGATTGCATTTCAAATGTGGGAGCGAGCCTGCTCGCGAAGGCGGTATACCGAATCTCAGCGGCGCTCCTGATTCCTCGGCCAACTCAGACTGAAACACGCCCCGCCGAGGCTCTTGCTCTTGCCAATGATCGCGCGGCCGTCGTGCCAGTGAATGATCCGCCGCACAATCGACAACCCCAGACCATGCCCGCCCGAGGCCCGCGTGCGGCTATCGTCGAGGCGCAGAAACGGCGTGAAGATCCGCTCCCACGCCACTTCCGGCACGCCCGGTCCGTCATCCTCGACGTCGATCCGGCAACGCAACTGGCCGACCTGATAACTCACCGTCACCTGCGAATGCGCATGGCGCATCGCGTTGCCCACCAGATTCTGCAGCGCCCGATGCAGATAACGCGGTTCAGCCTCGACCCAGGCGCCGTCATTGTCGGCAGATGAAAGACACAAACCGCGCTGCACCGTGACCTCGGCGCGCAGCGGCGCCAATTCTGCGATCACCTGATTGACCAGCGCATCCAGATCGATTCGCTGGAAAGTCAGCGCCGGCGAGCCTTGCTCCAGTCGTGCGTAGGTGAGCATTTCGTCGACCAGCTTGTCGAGGTCCTCGATGTCGTGATCCATGCCTTCACGGTATTTCTCCAGTGCCTGCGGGGTGGTGGCCGTGCCGATCATTTCCAGCCCGAAACGCAGCCGTGCCACTGGGGTACGCAGTTCATGAGACACCGCGCGCACCAGTTCACGCTGGATCGCCAGCAACTGTTGCAAGTGCTCAGCCATGCCATTGAACGCCGACGCAAGCCGCCCGACCGAGTCAGCGCCGCGCGCCGGCACACGGGTTTCCAGGCTGCCCTTGGCGATGCGCGTGGCCGCCGCTTCGAGGCCGCGCAAACGTCGCTCAAGCTGACGCACCAGCAGATAAACGATGAGACCGATCAGCGTCAGACCGAGCGCGGCAATCAATACCAGCCATTCCGGCGGGTACGGATTCATCTGGTACAGCGGGCCGATTTCCAGCACCCACGGCGTACCAACCATGCCGGCGAACACGCGGATCGAATCGCCGCCCTTGCCCAGCGCCATCACCGTATCGCCCTCGGCCACGCGACGACTCTGGTCTTCGTCCATGTCGGCGTCATTTACCGTGACCAGACGCAGATCGAAGCCGAAGCCCTTTTCCTGCTTTATCTGCGCCAGACGCTTGGGCTGTTCGCCGACCGGTACCCGCACCAGTTCATCGGCCAGCAGGTAAATGGTCGCCCGAGCCAGTTGCTCGCTGATCTGCTGCACCTCTCCTACCAGTACAAGCTGCTCTTTTTCGCTGATCAGCCGATAGACCTTGGCCGCATGTGGCCCGGTCTGCTCGACCAGCGCCTGACCGCGCAACACACGGGTGCGCTGGGCCAGATCGAGGTCGGTTTCAGAGAACTTCTTCAGCGTCAGCGGAATACCGAGCAGCCGCTCCCACACCAGCAACGCGCGATGGCGTTCGGTCTGGTTCATCGGCTGCAGGTTGTCGGCCATCAGCGAGAAGGTGCCGTGGGCCAGGCGTTCGCGATATTGCTCGCTGCGCACCTGATTGAGCAGGTTCAGCGCCAGCACGCCGAGCACCGCCACCAGAATCAGCGCGGCGCACATGCCGCCGTAGATGCGCAGGAAGATCGAATTCACAGCGCCAGGTCTGCGCAGGCCTCAGGGACGAACAGGTAGCCTTTGCTGCGAATGGTCTTGATCAGGCGCGGATGATCGGGGTCGTCGCCGATTTTCGGGCGGATGCGCGAGATGCGCACGTCGATCGAGCGGTCCTGGCCGTCATAGCCGATGCCGCGTAATGCAGTGAAGATTTCTTCCCGGGAAAGAATCCGCCCGGCATTGGACACCAGCAGCCAGAGCAGGTCGAACTCGGCGCTGGTCAGCTCGATGCCGTTGTCGCTCAGCCAGGCTTCGCGCAATGCGTTGTCGACCACCAGTGGACCGAATTGCAACCGCCGGGATTTTTCCGCGACCGGCTCCGGTGTGTCACTGCGTCGCAGCAACGCCTGGATGCGCGCCAGCAACAAGCGCGGGCGCACCGGTTTGCACACATAGTCGTCGGCACCGAGGTCGAGGCCGTGGATCTGATCAGCGTCATCGGTGCGCGCGGTGAGCATCAGGATCGGCCCGTCGTACTGGCTGCGCACCTTGCGGCAGATGCTCAGGCCATCTTCGCCGGGCAGCATCAGATCGAGGATCACCAGATCCGGCTGCTCCTTGATGATCCGCGCCGCCGCCAGCGCACCGTTGCCTTCGATCTCGACGCGCAGGCCATTGGCTTGCAGGTAATCGCGGGTGAGCTCGGCCAGTCGCTGGTCATCCTCGACGATCAATACCTGCCAGGTTTGTTGCTCCACCGGTGACCTCTGCTTGCTGTTTTTATTAAAAGAAGAAAGACAATCGCCTGACACGGACAAAACCTGTGGGAGCGAGCCTGCTCGCGAAAGCGTCTGTTGCTTCAACCTGAATGCTCAGTGGTCAACCGATTCGCGAGCAGGCTCGCTCCCACAATCCTGCGTGTATCTCCCGATCATCTGTCATGTTTCAGGAGGATAAAAATGCCCGTGCACCCAGCGATTGTATAAACGCCGATCACCCGGAAAACAAGTCGGTAAATGCGTTCGGACAAGGCGGAATTCTGTGATAGGGTTCGCGCCCTTAAAAAACCGCTGAAGCGTTTTTCCAGGCAAAAAAACAGTGACAAACGGTCTGGCTCAGCAGGTTCGCGGCCTACACGCGTTTTCCCTGTTTCTTACACAAATTACGCACAGGCTTATCCACAGGTAGTACATTGCAATCCCCCCCTGAAACGCATTATCTTGTAGCACGGCGAAAACGGAGACCCTACATATAGGGTTTTCACCTAAAACGCCCAACCACATTTCAGACCTGAAACTCAAGTGCTTTATGGCCGGTTTCCGGTAGAACAAGCGAGTTTTTTCAAGCCCAAACCGCACTGGCGGATGGCACCGTTTTATTTGGTCCGAAACGGACAAAACGGTATGGGTGTTGCAGTCATGACTGCCACCCGCGAAGGAATCCGGTGGCGAGCTTCGGCTCGTAACCAAAACTTCGGCAAGGATGCGGCGTTGCAGCCTTTTTCCTACTGTTCCGAAGTTTGTAATGCCGACGCCCGTCGGTTGCAGTGCTTCGGTACAGAACGGTGAGCACCATGACGGTGCCAAACAAACATAGAGAATGTGGAGACCACCCCCCATGCAAACCGACACAACTCGCGAGAACCCGCAGGGCACCTTGCCGCAGGCCGCCGATTCGACTTCGGATCTGGCAGCCACCGCGCCTGGCCAGCTGCGCGTGATCAAGCGTAATGGCACTGTCGTTCCTTACACCGATGACAAGATCACCGTCGCTATCACCAAAGCGTTCCTCGCAGTTGAGGGCGGCACCGCTGCCGCTTCGTCGCGAATCCACGACACCGTTGCGCGCCTGACCGAACAGGTCACCGCGACCTTCAAGCGTCGCATGCCATCGGGCGGCACCATCCACATCGAAGAAATCCAGGACCAGGTCGAACTGGCCCTGATGCGTGCCGGCGAGCAGAAAGTTGCACGCGACTACGTGATCTACCGTGACGGCCGTTCGAAAGAGCGCGCAGCTCACGCTCCGGCCGAAGCTGCGGTCAACGCTCACCCGTCGATCCGCATCACCCGCGCCGACGGCAGCCTCGCGCCGCTGGACATGGGCCGCCTGAACACCATCGTCACCGAAGCCTGCGAAGGCCTGGAAGAAGTCGACGGCGACCTGATCCAGCGCGAAACCCTGAAGAACCTGTACGACGGCGTGGCCCTGACCGACGTCAACACCGCCCTGGTGATGACCGCCCGTACCCTGGTTGAGCGCGAGCCGAACTACTCGTTCGTCACCGCCCGCCTGCTGATGGACACCCTGCGTGCCGAAGGCCTGAACTTCCTCGAAGTCGCCGAAAGTGCCACCCATCACGAAATGGCCGACCTGTACGCCAAGGCACTGCCGGCCTACATCGCCAAAGGTATCGAGTTCGAACTGCTGAACCCTGTGCTGGCCACCTTCGACCTGGAAAAACTGGGCAAGGCGATCAACCACGAGCGCGATCAGCAATTCACCTACCTGGGCCTGCAGACCCTGTACGACCGCTACTTCATCCACAAGGATGGCGTGCGTTTCGAACTGCCGCAGATCTTCTTCATGCGCGTGGCCATGGGCCTTGCGATCGAAGAGAAGCAGAAAGAAGACCGTGCGATCGAGTTCTACAACCTGCTGTCCTCGTTCGACTACATGGCTTCGACCCCGACCCTGTTCAACGCCGGTACCCTGCGTCCACAGCTGTCGAGCTGCTACCTGACCACCGTGCCGGATGACCTGTCGGGCATCTATCACGCGATCCACGACAACGCCATGCTGTCGAAATTTGCCGGCGGTCTGGGCAACGACTGGACGCCGGTGCGTGCGCTGGGTTCGTACATCAAGGGCACCAACGGCAAGTCGCAAGGCGTTGTGCCGTTCCTCAAAGTAGTGAACGACACCGCTGTGGCCGTGAACCAGGGTGGCAAGCGCAAAGGCGCTGTGTGTGCCTACCTGGAAACCTGGCACATGGACATCGAAGAGTTCATCGAGCTGCGCAAGAACACCGGTGACGATCGTCGTCGTACCCACGACATGAACACCGCCAACTGGATCCCTGACCTGTTCATGAAGCGCGTCTTCGATGACGGCAAGTGGACCCTGTTCTCGCCATCCGAAGTACCGGACCTGCACGACCTGACCGGTAAAGCCTTCGAAGAGCGCTACGAGTACTACGAAGCGCTGACCGAGTACCCGGGCAAGGTCAAGCTGTTCAAGACCATCCAGGCCAAAGACCTGTGGCGCAAGATGCTGTCCATGCTGTTCGAAACCGGCCACCCATGGCTGACTTTCAAGGACCCGTGCAACCTGCGCAGCCCGCAGCAGCACGTCGGCGTGGTCCACAGCTCGAACCTGTGCACCGAGATCACCTTGAACACCAACAAGGACGAGATCGCCGTTTGCAACCTGGGCTCGATCAACCTGCCGAACCACATCGTCGACGGCAAGCTCGATACCGCCAAGCTGCAACGCACCGTGAACACCGCCGTGCGCATGCTCGATAACGTGATCGACATCAACTACTACTCGGTGCCGCAAGCGAAGAACTCCAACTTCCGCCACCGTCCGGTCGGTCTGGGCATCATGGGCTTCCAGGACGCTCTGTACCTGCAGCACATCGCCTACGGCTCCGACGCTGCCGTCGAGTTTGCCGACAAGTCGATGGAAGCGGTCAGCTACTACGCGATCCAGGCTTCCTGCGACCTGGCCGACGAGCGCGGCGCCTACGAGACGTTCAACGGTTCGCTGTGGTCCAAGGGCATCCTGCCGCTGGATTCGCAACAGATCCTGATCGAACAGCGCGGCGAGAAGTACATCGATGTCGACCTGAAGGAAACCCTTGACTGGGCACCGGTTCGCGCCCGTGTACAGAAAGGCATCCGTAACTCGAACATCATGGCCATCGCACCGACCGCGACCATCGCCAACATCACTGGCGTTTCGCAGTCGATCGAACCGACCTACCAGAACCTGTACGTGAAATCGAACCTGTCGGGCGAATTCACCGTGATCAACCCGTACCTGGTTCGCGACCTGAAGGCTCGCGGTCTGTGGGACTCGGTGATGATCAACGACCTGAAGTACTACGACGGTTCGGTGCAGCAGATCGAGCGCATTCCGCAAGAACTCAAAGAGCTCTATGCGACCGCGTTCGAAGTGGACACCAAGTGGATCGTTGACGCCGCCAGCCGTCGTCAGAAGTGGATCGACCAGGCCCAGTCGCTGAACCTGTACATCGCCGGCGCATCGGGCAAGAAGCTCGACGTGACCTACCGCATGGCCTGGTACCGTGGTCTGAAAACCACTTACTACCTCCGTGCCTTGGCCGCGACCAGCACCGAGAAGTCGACCATCAACACCGGTAAGCTGAACGCTGTTTCCAGCGGCGGCAACCACGGCGACGATTCGGTTCTGGCCGCTCCGGCAGGTCCGGCGCCAGTGCCAAAGGCCTGCGCGATCGACGAGCCGGATTGCGAAGCTTGCCAATAAGCTGAGCTGAGATCAGGCGTTGCGAGACGCCTGGGATCTTCAGGCAAAAGAAACCCCCGACAGACTTCTGGTTTGTCGGGGGTTTTGTTTTTTGGCGGCCTTGGCGGCCTCTGGGCCGACCGGGCTCTTGAGGTTTTGGGTGAATATCCGTTTTCTCGGTGCTGCGGCTGGCGGTTTCGCTCTTACAGCGAGTCACCTTTTTCAGACGCCAAAAAGGTAACCCAAAAGGCTTTGCCCCGGCGTACGGCCCGCTCGCTGGGGCTCGGGGTACCTTCGTTACGGGACCGATCCGGGCGCAGCGGCTCCGGTTGGCTTCGCTGCACCTACACTCGCTGTGTACGACTGCGTCGTACGGTCGCTGCGCTCCCACCCCCGGATCGATCCCGTAACGAAGCCTGCCGAAGGGGCAAAAGATCAAAAGCCGGATCAAAAGCCAGAGCAAAAGCAAAAGCAAAAGCAAAAGCAAAAGCCAGATCAAAGATCGCAGCCTTCGGCAGCTCCTACAGTTGGATTGGGTACCACTTCAAGAACAGGTCGGCTGACATGCCGCCTTCGCGAGCAAGCTCGCTCCCACAAAAAGGCAAAAGCAGCGCAGCTGCCCGCGGCGAAGCCGCCCCACTCAACAATGAGCGCAAGCTCGAGTGCTCTTGATCTTGATCCACCGGCGACGTCGGAAGGCTGAGCGGAGGGATTGATCCGGGCGTGGGAGCGCAGCGACCGTCTGGCGCAGCCAGACACAGCGGAAGGAGGTGCAGCGAAGCAAACCGGAGCCGCTGCGACCGGATCGATCCCGCAGCGAAGGAACCCGAGCCTGCGAGGGCCGAACGCAGGAGCTAGCGTTTTTTGCTTACTTTTTTAGGCGCTTGTAAAAAAGTAAGTCGCCGTCAGGCGAAACCGCCAGCAGCCGCTACCGAAGCAACGGATATTCACCCAAAACCCAACAGCCTGGTCGGCCCAAAGGCCGCCACGACCAAAAAAAAGCCCCTCAAAACCGAGGGGCCCAAAAAACCAGTCAGAAACCCGAATCAGGTCATCTGAATAATGGTCTGCATAATCGTGCTCTGAGTCGAAATAGTCTTGGCGTTCGCCTGATAGTTGCTCTGACCCTTGATCAGATCAACCAGCTCATTGGTCAGGTTAACGTTCGACTCTTCCAGCGAGTTGGACACCACCTCACCCAACGTACCGGTCTTCGGCGCGTCATAGCCCGGAATACCCGAAGCGAACGTCTCTTTCCAGCTGGTGCCACCGACAGCCTGCAAGCCCTGTTCGTTGGTGAAGCTGGCCAGTGCAACCTGACCAATCGCTTTGCTCTGGTTGTTGCTGAAGTTGGCAAACAGCGTACCGGTGCCGTCGATGGTCAGGTTGGTGATCTGGCCAGTGGCGTAACCATCCTGAGTCGGGATCGTACGCGAGGTATCAGCGTTGTACTGAGTGGTGTTGGCCATCGAGATGGTCACGCCATTCGGATTCGCTGCCGCGCCGTTAGGCGTAAACACGCCATTGGTCACAGTGCCCGGCACCCAGCCAGTCATCTTCAGATCGCTGCTGATGATCGGGTTGGCTGGATCCGCCGGGTTAGGCGTGCTCACCTGAACCAGCTTGCCGGAGCTGTCGAACGACAATGTCGAAGCAACCGGCGCAGTGGTCACAGGGTTGCTGCCGGTAGCGTCCGGGTTACGGCCATCGACCAGGGTATAAACCTTCCAGGTGTTCCCGCCAGTCTTGACCATGTACTGGTCCATGACGTGGGCGTTGCCCTGGGTGTCATAAATCGGTGTGCTGAAGGACTTGGTGTAAGTCTCAGGCTTCGACGGATCAAACTTGACGGCGCTGGCGCCGGTATCAACGATCACTGGCGAAGACGAATTGAGGTTGATGCTCGAGGTCACCGCAGAAGACGACTTCGGCGCCAGGTTCGAAGTGTCGATCTTCAGATCGGTCAACACGCCGTTGATGATCTTGCCGTTGGCATCCACACCGTAACCCTGCAGACGCGAGGTGTAGTCGGTGTTGGTGATGTAACCGGCGTTGTCGACCTTGAACGTACCGGCACGGGTGTAAGAGATCGAGCCGTTGTTGCTCATGGTGAAGAAACCGGAACCGTTGATGCCCATGTCCAGCACGTTGCCAGTGTTGTTGATGTCACCCTGGGTGAACTGCTGGGAAACGTTGGCCAGGCGCACGCCGTTGCCGATCACTTTGCTGCCGCTGCCCAGACGAGTCGACGAATAGACGTCTTCGAATTCTGCGCGCGAGGATTTGAAACCGGCGGTGGCGACGTTGGCGATGTTGTTGCCGGTGACGTCGAGTTGTTTGTTGGCGGCATAGAGACCGCTAAGGCCGATGTTAAAAGACATGTTCCACTCCTTCGTGCCGGGTTAGTCGGCTCTATATACCAATGGTTTGTACTTTGGACAGGGCAACGGTGCCCTTGCCGGCCAGGTTGAGCATCAGCTCGCCACCGGTCTGGCTGATCGTCACGCTGTTGACGGTCGCCGGCAGGTAGGTCGCCAGGTCGGTCGCGGTGCCGTTGATCGGTGCGTTGGCCTTGAACGTGTAAGTGCCGACCGGAACCACGGTGCCGGCGGTGTCCTTGCCGTCCCAAGTGAAACTGGCATCGCCGGCAGCGCGGCTGCCCAGGTCGATGGTGCGCACGGTCTTGCCGTCCTTGTCGGTGATGGTCACGGTGCCGCCGGCAATCGACGAAGGCACGGTGACCGAACCGGTCAGGCCTTTGCTCGGGTCATCGAGCTGGGCGGTGTTGGTCTGCACGATCACGTTGCGACCGACCAGCGATGACGCCTGCAGCGCCTGCGACGAGTTGTAGTTGCCGGCAAGGCCACTGACAGTGGAGTTCAGCGTGGTGATGCCTTCAAGGCTGCTGAACTGCGCCAACTGCGCGACGAAGGCGCTGTTGTCCTGCGGGTCGAGCGGGTTCTGGTTTTTCAGCTGGGTGACCAGCAATTGCAGGAAAGCATCCTTGCCCAGCGCCTGGCCGCCGGTGGCACTGTTGGTCGCCGAAGCGATGCCGCCCGACGTCGTGCTGCTGGCCTTCTTCGACGAGTTGGCCAGGATGTCGTTCATGCTCAGGCTGCTGGTGGTATCCGTAACGCTCATGGCAGTCGCCCCTTATTACTGACCGAGGGTCAGTACCTTCTGCATCATGGTTTTGGCGGTGTTCATCATTTCCGCGTTGGTCTGGAACGAGCGGCTCGCGGAAATCATGTCAGCCATTTCTTCCACCACGTTGACGTTCGGGTAGTAGACGTAGCCCTTGGCGTCGGCGGCCGGATGGTTCGGCTCGTAGCGCGCTTCGAGGTTGCTCTGGTCTTCGACGACGCCAAGCACCTGCACGCCCTGCCCGGCCGCGTCCTGGTTCTGGAACAGCGAATTGCTGCCGCCGGCCTGGCCGCCCTGGAACATGGTGGCGAACACCGGATGACGGGCGCGGTAGGTCTGGTCGATGCTCGACGAAACGGTTTCGGCGTTGGCGATGTTCGAAGCCACGGTGTTCAGACGCGTGGTCTGCGCGCTCATGCCGCTGCCGGCAATGTTGAAAACGCTGGACAGGGACATGGATTATTCTCCGCGCAGGGCTGACACCAGCCCTTTGAATTTGCTGTTGAGCAAGGTGAAGCTGGCCTGGAAGCCGACAGCGTTTTCCGCGTAGTTCGACTGTTCCAGTTGAGCGTCGACGGTGTTCTGGTCGATCGAAGGCTGCATCGGCGTGCGATACATCAGCGACTCGTCGCCGTTGCCCAGCCCTTCAGCCTCGATGTGCCGGCTGTTGGTCATGTTCAGGGCAAAGTGGCCGCCGGTCTTGGTCTTCTCGGTCTGTGCTTCGAGCACTTTGGAGAAATCCAGATCCCGCGCTTTGTAGTTCGGGGTGTCGGCGTTGGCGATGTTGTTGGCCAGCACTTCGGCACGCTGGGCGCGGAAGCCCAATGCCTTTTCGTGAATGCCCAGCGCTTTGTCGAAGCTGATGCTCATGTCGGGAACCTTCAGGTGACCGGTTTTTCGTACTTGAGCTTTAGCAAGCGCCGTGCCAAATGATCAAAGCCCCGTATTCCGGGGCTTTGTGCCGAACAGGCTAAGCGGCAATGCCAGAAAAGCGGCAACCGGTTACCGCCGGATGCCGCTTTTCTGCCGCTTGCCGTCGTTGCCAGGTCAGCGCAGATCCCTGTGGGAGCGAGCCTGCTCGCGAAGGCGGCGTGTCAGGCGCCAACTGTCTTATGGACAGACCGCTTTCGCGAGCAGGCTCGCTCCCACAGGGGATTCGTGGAAAATAATTCGGGCATAAAAAAAGGAGGCCTTTGCGGGCCTCCCGTTTTTGTATCAGCGCAAACCGCTTATTTCGCCTTGTAGATAATCCCCGGGCTGCACTGAACCATCTGGTAATGATCCGGCAATCCGTTCAGCGCTTCCGAAGCGCCAAGGAACAGATACCCGCCCGGCTTCAACGTGCTGTGAATGCGCAACAGGATGTCCTTCTTCACTTCGGCAGAGAAGTAGATCAGCACGTTGCGGCAGAACACGATGTCGAACTTGCCCAGCGCCGCGTAGCTGTCGAGCAGGTTGAACGAGCGGAATTCCACCCGGCTCTTGATCGGCGCCTTGACCACCCAGCGCCCCGGCCCTTTCGGGTCGAAGTAGCGTTGCAGGCGTTCCGGCGACAGACCGCGACCGATGGCCAGGCTGTCGTACTCGCCGGTCTTGCAGTTGTTGAGCATCAGGCCCGACAGATCGGTGGCAACGATCTGCACACCCATCTTCAACTGACCCAGGTTGCTGCGCTCGAACTCGTCGATCGACATCGACAGCGAGTACGGTTCCTGTCCCGACGAGCAGGCCGCCGACCAGATCCGCAGACGCTGGTTGGGGCTGGCCTTGATCGCTTCCGGCAGTACCTTGTTCTTCAAGACTTCAAACGGATAGGTGTCGCGAAACCACAGGGTTTCGTTGGTCGTCATGGCATCGACCACCTGCTCGCGCAAACCGCTGCGCGGCTGGGTCTGGATGCGCTGTACCAGCTCACCCAGGGACTTGATGCCTTGCTGCTCCATCAGTTTGTTGAGACGGCTCGAGACCAGATACTGCTTGTTTTCACCGAGCAGAATGCCACAGGCTTTTTCCAGGAAGACCCGGAACTGTTCGAAATCCAAATTACCCGTAGACAATGATGCCGCCTCTTAAATCGTGTTGACCGCCAGGGGCAGAAGGCCCCTAGCTGATATCTGCTGCTTTGATCCGGTCGACTACCCGGGATGCGAGGTCATCAGGACGGAATTTGGCCAGGAAGTCATCAGCACCGACTTTCTTGACCATCGCCTGATTGAATACCCCCGACAACGAAGTATGCAGGATGATATGGAGCTTTTGCATGCGTGCGTCGCCGCGGATTTCCGCCGTCAGGGTGTACCCGTCCATCTCCGGCATCTCGATGTCGGAAATCATCATCAGGAACTCTTCTTCCGGCTTCTTGCCCTCGTCGACCAGCTTGCGCAGGTAATCCAGCGCCTGCTTGCCGTCGTTCAGCGCCACCACTTCGACACCGATGGTCTGCAGGCAACGCGTGACCTGCTTGCGCGCCACCGACGAGTCATCGACCGTCAGCACCCGCAGCGACAACGCCTTGGTCTGCGTCTCGACATCGACCACACCCACCGAAATCGCTTCCGGCGTCGGCGCCACTTCGGCCAGCACCTTCTCGACGTCGATGATCTCGACCAACTGGTTGTCGACCCGGGTCACAGCGGTCAGGTAGTGATCGCGACCGGTACCCTTGGGTGGCGGATGGATCTCTTCCCAGTTCATGTTGACGATGCGCTCCACCGAGCGGACCAGGAAACCCTGGGTCTTGGTGTTGTACTCCGTGATGATCACGAACGGACTGTTCTTGTCTTTCAACGCACCGGAGCCCGTTGCCATTGCCAGATCCAGGATCGGAATGGTCGCTCCCCGTATATTCGCTACCCCGCACACGACAGGACTGGATTTGGGCATCAACGTCAGGGACGGGCATTGCAACACTTCCCGTACCTTGAACACGTTGATCCCATAGAGCTGCGGCCCGTCGAGACGGAACAACAGAAGCTCGAGGCGATTCTGCCCTACCAGTTGCGTGCGCTGGTTCACCGAATCCATTACACCAGCCATGCCCAGACTCCTACACCAACGCCAAGTGTTGTTGCGACGCACATTCATTGCTAAACGGCACGGCGCTTGCTTTTTAACTCGTATGAACGCTCAAACGACATTTTCCCGACGCCTGACATCTTCCCTTCGCAAAGGGCTTTGCGCGGTGTCCGCCGTTTACTGCTTGCTTGCTGGCAGTCCTGCCCATGCAGATGCGGTTACCTTGCCTGATATGCTTATCGGCGTGACTCAGGGCTTTCTTGAATTCACCGTAGAAGACTATTTGGCTTCCAGTCAAACCGAAGGCCGCTACGAAATCGAAGTCAATCAGCTCGACCCGCGCATGCGCATGCCCATGTGCGACAAGGAATTGACAGCGACTCTGGAGAGCCCGGCACGCCCGCTGGGCCGCGTCACGGTGAAGGTTCGCTGCGAAGGCAGCTCGCCCTGGACGGTGTTCGTACCCGCTCAAGTCCGCCTGTTTCGCGAGATCGTGACGACCACTCGTCCGCTGAAACGCGCCGGCATTATCGAGCCGCAGGACGTGACCTTGCGCGAGCGCGACGTCAGCACGATCAACCAGGGTTTCCTGACCTCCGTCGACGAAGCGATCGGGCAGAAACTTACCCGACCAACGGTCGCCGATCAGGTCATCACCCTGGTGCATCTGGAACAGGCCGAAGTGGTCCGCAAGGGTGACCAGGTGGTGATCACTGCGCGCAGCGGCACCCTTGCCGTACGCATGCCGGGAGAAGCGCTCTCCAATGGCGGCATGAAAGAACAGATTCGAGTAAAAAACCTTAATTCTCAAAGAGTTATCAAGGCGCAGGTGATTGCGCCGGGACAGGTCGAAGTGGCCATGTAAAAGCCTCGTGGAGAAAACTGGCGCCGATCCCGTCGCTTCCCTAAACTGTGCCGCAGCAGGTCTCGCAACGGCGCATGCAAGCTTATGGTTGATTGGGCCTAAAGTTTTTCAGGGGATAGCCGAAAACATGGCAAGCGTCCAAATTCCCAGAGGTTTTTTATCATGGTTATCGATTTCAACCGATTGAACAGTTCCTCGTCACTAACCGGCAGCACACGTACCAGCAACGCCAAGGAAAGCGCTGAAAACAGCCCCTCCGCGCCGCTGAATACCCAGGCCGAACAGGCCAATGTCGCCAAAAGCGGGGAGTCGGTACACCTCAGCAATGAGGCTCAACAGTTGCAGAAGGTCACTGACAAGCTGCGCGATCAGCCTGCTGTCGACAAAGCCCGTGTGGCCGAGTTGAAAGCCGCGATTGCCGATGGCAGCTATAAAGTCGACAGCAACCGTGTAGCCAGCAAACTGCTCAACTTCGAAGCCCAGCGCTAGGCTTTTGCCGGCGCCAGGCTTTTGGACGCTTAAACCCCAAGGCCAGCCATGCACGACACTAACTTATTGCAACTGATCAACGACGACTTTGCTCCAGCGCAACAATTGCTGGAGTTATTGCAAACCGAATCCCTCGCTTTGCATGGTCGCGACATGCCGTTGCTGGAAGAAATTCTGGCGACCAAGCAAGCGTTGATCATTCTGCTCGAGCAGCATGGCCGCAAGCGCAGCGAAATCCTCGCCAGCCTCAACCTGCCGACCGATCGCACAGGCCTTGAGCAACTGGCCGGCCAGTCGAGCATTGGCGACCAGTTGCTGACCCAGGGCGATGCCCTGACCGCGCTGATCGCCCAGTGCCAGGCTGCCAACGTCAAGAATGGCCAGTCGATCCAGATCCAGCAGGCGACCACGGCCAATCAACTGAAGATCCTCACCGGCGGTGAGCCGCCAGCGCTTTACGACGCCAGCGGGACCTTTGCCAAACCGGTCAAGCCGCGAACGCTCAGCCAGGCATGAGCCATTCGCTGACCCTGCACTATCCACCTGCGCAACATGCTGGCAAAATACTGGCCAGTCGTCTTATTTTGTCTGGAGATTGAAGAACCGTGTCCAACACCCTAAGCGCGGATGATGCTCCGCAGCCTCCGAAGGTGCTCACCACGCCACTGGAAATCTCCAGCAACCTGCGCCAGCTGCAAGACAGCCACGATCCGCTGATCATCACCTTCCATGAACGCAGCCAGCGCTTTCAGAGCTACCTGATCAAGGTCGACCGCGAAACCGCGACGATCGCCCTGGACGAAATGATCCCGCGCGACGGCGAACGCTTCCTCCAGGCTGGCGAGCCGTTCAAGGTCGAAGGCTTTCATGACGGCGTGCGCATCGCCTGGGAATGCAACGGCACACTGAACATCGAAGAATCCGACGGCGACCGTTTCTACACCGGCGACCTGCCGAGCGAAGTGGTCTACCACCAGCGCCGCAACGCCTTCCGCGCTGCGTTGAAACTCACCGACCTGGTCAGCGTTGAACTGGGCGGCGAAAAGCTCAAGGTTCCTCTGCACGGCAAGCTGCTGGACATCTCCGCCACCGGCTGCAAATTCCGCTTCGAAGGCGACATCACTGATCGCCTGCAACTGGGCCAGGTCTACGATCGCCTGATCGCCCCGCCGCTGTTCGGCAATCAGCCAACATCGGTCGAGCTGCGCTACCTGCACTTCGAAGAAAAACTCAACATCACCTTCGCCGGTCTGCGCTTCCACAACATCAGTGGCCAGGCTGCGCGCAACGTCGAGCGTTTCGTTTACCAGTTGCAGCGTGAAGCACGGCGTTTCGACAAAGACGATCTCTGAGTCGCAGCGACCAATAAAAAGGGCAGTCCTGTGCGGGACTGCCCTTTTTTATGCGCCGATGTTTATGTGCGACTCAAGGCCGGCCACCACTGATATCCGGCGCAGGCTTATCGTCATTGCCGCTGTCCAGTTCGGTTTCAACGACTGCTTCCGGCTGCACTTCGGGCTCTGGCTCAGGAGTGACCGGCGCCGGATCCTGCACCATCTGCTCCTGCACCACCTGCTCATCGACACGCGGATCGAGCGCCGCCACCAGCGGCGAACTCGACATGCTGTCCGGCATTGCCACGTGATGCAGCGGTGCGTCGTCGACCTGATGCAGGTTGGTCACTGCTTTCGGACGAATCCGCCAGACCAGCACCAACGCGAAGAAACTGAAGAACGCATACAGGCTCTGACTGCCGAGAAACTTCATCAGCACACCCGCCAGCAGCGGCCCGATGCTCGCGCCGACGCCATAGGTCACCAGCAACATCGCGGTCAGCGACACCCGGCGATCGCCTTCGACGTGGTCATTGGAGAACGCCACCGCCAGCGGATACAGGCAGAACTGCACCAGCGAACAGAAGAAGCCGACGACGAACAACACCTCCAGCGGCACCTGCGGCATGATCGCCAACGGCAACGCCGCCACCGCCAGAAACCCGGCAAAGCAGCGAATCAGCAATGCGCGGTCATAACGGTCGGACAACCAGCCCAACGGCCACTGCACCAGCAAGCCGGCAAAAATGCAGCTACCCATGAACAGACCGACCTGCTCGGTCGTCAGCCCCTGTTGCGAGGCGTACAGCGGCGCCAGACCGTAGAACGAACCGATGATCAAACCGGCGCCGAGCACCGTGCTCAGCGATTGCGGCACACGTTTGATAAAGAAGCGCGGCTCCATCGGCGCGGGGTGCAGAGGCGCCGGGTGAATCCGTCGAGTCAGCGTCACGGGCACCAGGCACAGGGCAAAGCACAGCGCCACCAGCATCAGCAGTTCCAGCCCGAGGCCGGGATGCATGACCAGAATCAGCTGGCCCAGCACCAGGCCCAGATAAGAGGCGATCATGTAACCGCTGAACACCAGGCCACGCTGATTGGCATCGGCCTGCTCGTTGAGCCAGCTCTCGATGACCATGTACTGACACATCATGCCCAGACCGACGATCGTCCGCAGCACCAGCCACGCCGGCAGCCAGTCCACCAGACCATGACCGAGCACCGCCGCGCCGACGATCCCCGCACACGCCGAGTAGGCACGGATATGCCCGACCCGGGCGATCAGGCGATGGCCGATCTTGCCGCCCAGCACCAGACCGAAATAGTTGGCCGCCATCAGCGCACCGACCCACAGCCCGTCGACATTGTCGGCGGCCAGACGCAAAGCCAGATAAGTAGAAAGAAGGCCTGAGCCGATCAACATCATCAGCGAGGCGAAATACAGCGCTCGAAAGGATTTCCAGATTTGGCGCATCGGCGTTCCGAGCGGCTCCTTGCAGTAAATACCGGGCGGTCAGATCGACAGCCCGGCAGCAGCGATACGTCAGGCCTGGGCGGCCAGTACACGGCGCTCCCAGGGAGTGATTTCATCAAAGAAGCTGGTCAACTCCATGGTCTTCGAAGCGATGTAGCCTTCGATGAACTCCGACCCGAACAGTTCCCTCGCCAACTGGCTACGTTTCAGACGCTCAAGCGCGGCGTGCAAGGTACACGGCAAGGCCAGATTATCCGGCACGGCGAATTCGCCCTGGATCGCTGCGCTCGGCTCCAGCTCCTGTTCGATGCCGTGCAAACCCGCGGCCAGACTGGCGGCGATCGCCAGATAAGGATTGGCGTCGGCGCCCGGCAAGCGGTTTTCGACCCGACGTGCGGCCGGCGAGCTGGCGGGAATACGCAAGCCGGCGGCGCGATTGTCATGGGACCAGCAGGCATTGTTCGGCGACGCGTACGGATGACACAGGCGCTGATAGGAATTCACGTTGGGCGCAAACAGTGCGGTGAAATCGGCGAGGCCTGCCTGTTGCCCGCCGATGAAGTGGCGGAACATCGACGTCGGCTCGCCGTTCGAGTCAGTGAAGACATTCTTGCCGCTGCCGATCTCAACGATGCTCTGGTGAATATGCATCGAACTGCCCGGCGTGTGCGCCAGCGGTTTGGCCATGCACACCACGCTCAGGCCATGCTTGAGCGCGACCTCCTTGAGCAGATGCTTGAACAGGAACGTCTGATCGGCCAGCAGCAGCGGATCGCCGTGCAGCAGATTGATCTCGAACTGGCTGACGCCCATTTCATGCATGAAGGTGTCGCGCGGCAGGCCGAGGGCGGCCATGCATTTATACACTTCGCTGAAGAACGGCCGCAGGCCGTTGTTGGAACTGACGCTGAAGGCCGACTGGCCATCCTCGCGACGGCCGTCGAGGCCCACCGGCGGACGGAACGGCTGAGTCGGATCGGTGTTCGGTGCGAAGACAAAAAATTCCAGTTCGGTCGCCACCACCGGCGCCAGACCGTGCGCGGCGTAACGGGCGATGACCGCTTTGAGCTGGCCACGGGTCGAGAGACTTGAGCTCCCCCCGCTCAGTTCGTCGGCGTCGCAAATCGCCATGGCACGCGGCTCGTCGCTCCAGGGCAAACGGTGAATCTGCGCAGGATCGGCGACCAGCGCCAGATCGCCGTCATCGCTGCCGTAGAACCGCGCCGGCGGATAGCCGCCCATGATGCATTGCAGCAGCACACCCCGCGCCAACTGCAAACGCCGCCCTTCGAGGAAACCCTCGGCGGTCATCACCTTGCCCCGTGGCACACCGTTCAGATCCGGGGTGACACATTCAATCTCATCAATGCCGGTCAATCGCTGCGCGAGTGAACCCTGGCCATCGGTTGTCATGACGCAATCCTTGTTGTTGTGCGAGCCGCGAACGGCGACCCGGACAAAATAGGCTGCGGCTGTTCGGAATATCAAGCAGCGCCCACAAAAATCCCGATCTTGTGCAGGAGACGTAGGAGCTGACGAGTGCAACGAGGCTGCGATCTTTTGATCTTGCTTTTTAAAATCAAAAGATCGCAGCCTTCGGCAGCTCCTACACCAGACCTCAGGGCAAGTAGAGGCTGAACACTCCTCCGCCCAACGGCCCGCCATTGCTGATTTCGGTGCGCCCTTCCACGCCGTTGCGCTGATGCAGCGCCGCGATGCGATTGGCGAAATACAGACCGAGGCCAGTGCTGCCGCTGCTGTGATTGATGCCCTGCACATAATCGGCCTGACGCTCGAGCATCTCTGCCGGATAGCCGTCGCCATCGTCGTTGATGCTCAACACCAGTTGCCCGGCTTCGTCGCTGACAGTAATCAGCAACGACTCGCGGGCGTAGCGAATCGCATTGTTGATGCAGTTGCCGAGCACCGAGGCGATCAGCTCGCGATCGAAGAAACCCAGCGGGCTCAACGGGTCGACTTCATAAGTGGCGATGATGCCGCGACTGGCAAACACTTCCTGATGCGCGGCCAGTTGCGCCTCGATGAAATCGTCGAGTTCGTGATACGCCGGCTGCAGCGGCAACTGATTCACGCCAAGTTTGTACAGCCCCAGCAACTGCACGAGCATGCCGTTGAGGTGGGCGAACTCGAAGTCGATCACGCCCTGCTCCGAGCCGTCGCGCAGCTCTTTCGGCAGACGCGCCAGCCATTGGCTGTGCGCCTGCATCAGCATGGCCAGAGAGTTCTTCATGTCGTGAACGGTGGAGGCAATCACCGTAGAAAAATCCAGCGCCGGATCTATTGAGTTCATTCGCCAAACGCCTTGCTTTTCAGCTTCTGATAACGCGCAAACCGCGCGTCGGTGTCGGGCATCAGGCCCACCAGTTTCAGGCAGGCCCGACATTCTTCCAGCTCCGCCGACGGCACACTGGTGTCGGTGCCGTGCAGCAGCGACTGGGCCAGGTTCAGCGCGATACTGATGTTTTTCGGTTGCAGCTTGAGCGCCTTGCGGAACACTTCGCGGGCCTCGACCAGATTGCCGGTCTTGTACACGCGCACGCCCTGACGGTTGAGATCGGCCGCAGCGTTGCTCGAACTGAGAATCGTCGGATCGTCGGTGAGCTTGGCAATGTCTTTCATCACCGCCGGGTCATCACCGTAGATCTCCGCGCAGCTCTTGAGCATCGAAGTGCCCGCCTCGGCCTGACCGAGCATCTGCAACTGCTTGGCCACCAGCAACGCCGCCTCGGGACTCATGAATTGCTCCATGCCATCGAGGCGCATCAGCGCCTGTTCGGTGAGCTTGTCGGCGGTTTCGGCGTCGTTGAGCAACAGGCTGGTGGCTTTCATCAAACGCGCGCGAATCTGCAGACCGGGGTCGCTCGGGTTTTCTTTGGCCACAGCGCTGAGGGTGGTGTTGATCTCCAGTCGCGTACGCGTGTCGAGCCCGCGATCGCTACCCTTGCTGATCAGCGCGTGCGCCAGGCCGAGATTGCTTTCCGGGTCCTTGAAACGCGACTGCGCGCCCTGCGCCACGGCCTGACGATAAGCCCGCGAGGCGGTTTCGAAATCTTCGTTGGCCATCGCCAGTTTGCCGAGCAGCGCCTGACGGCGCACCGCCAGCGGCGACAGACGGATCGCTTCTTCGAGCACTCGCTGCGCGCCTTTGCTGTCGCCTTCGGCCACCAGCACATCGGCCATGCCGTCATACAGCGCCGGCATCATCGGAAAGACTTTCAAGGCTTTTTCATAAACTTCTTTGGCCTGCGAGACCTGCCCGCGCTTGAACAGCAACTTGCCCAATCCAGCGAAGGCCCACGGCAATGGACGGTCGGCAATGATGCCGTCGTAGAGCCGCTCCAGCGCTTCGTTCTGGTTCATGTCACGCAGCGCGTCGGCGCGGTAGCGCAGGCACAGCGGCGAATAGCGGATGTCCTGCTTGCACAAGGCAATACAGGCATTGAGCACCTCGACCGGCTTACCGCGATCAAGGGCCTGCAGAATCGGTTTGAGCAAAGTCTTGCGTTGCTCCAGACGCTCAAGGCGCTGGGCCAGCCCGGAACGGTTGAACGGCTTGGTCAGGTACGCATCCGGCTCGTGCTCCAGCGCGCTGAGCACCATCGCCTGACTGGTCTCGGCGGTGACCATGACGAAAACGGCTTCGTGACTGATGAGCTTTTCCGACATCAGGTCTTCGAGTACCTGCTGGCCGTTCTTCTTGCCGTCGCCGAGGTGGAAGTCCTGAAGAATGAAATCGTAGGACTTCTGCGAGCACATCTTCAGCGCCTGCTCGCCAGTGTCGGCAGTATCGACATCCTTGACGCCGAGCTCACGCAACATCGAACGCACGGAACTGCGGAAATCGGAAAAATCATCGACGATCAGAAAGCTTTTTTGGTGATACGACGACATCGAAGATTTCCAGGCAATTGAAGAAAACGAACCGAGGCGATTTCAGGCGCGCAGATGATAGCTGGAGGCCATGCGCCATCAAGCGATTTCGCGCGAGCCTGAACTCACCGTTCGGGTTATCGGCCAAAAGTGCCGGGGCCTGAGGGTGGAGCTTCAAGAATGTTGCCTGGAGTATTACTCTGCGCGCCTGCTCAAGGATTTGCATAAGGACTGAATCGTGTACATCAAGGGACACTACATCCTGTCAGCGTGTTTGCTTGTCTTTATCCAGCAAGCGACAGCGGCGGCGATGGATTGCAAAAAAGCGGCGAACGACGTGGAAAACATGATTTGCGCGAATAAATCGCTGTATGAGCTAGACGCGCAGATGGGCACGCTGTATCGCCAACTGATGACAACTGCCACAGCGACGCAACCTGAGCTCAAGCGCACCCAGCGCGCCTGGCTAAAAACCCGCAATGCCTGCGCAGTCGATGTCGCTTGCCTGGATGGCAGCTACCGCCAGCGCCTGCAAGCATTGCAGGCACAGTGGACGCAAGCCGCAATGTGGCAGCCGGACGCCGTGGATGTTCAGGCGATGAACGATCTGCAGGAAAGCATTCGTGCCGAGAGCAAAAACCACCCGGAATTTGCCCTGGAACATGCCTTGACCGCACGGGCTTTCGAGTCTTCGCAGACATCTTTCGCGGGCGATCCAGTCGACAGCTACGGCGAGCAAACCAACTTCCCCAAGTCGCGTCCCAAAGGCGTGAGCGAGGACGAATGGAAAGCATTGAACGCCTCAAGCATCGACGGCGCCGCCGAGACCGGACGGTCTTCCTACGCACTGCTGGATCTGGACCATGATGGCCAGCGCGACCTTATCGTCGACACATACGCAGGCGGCACCGGCTTGTTCACCTACGTGGAAACCTGGCGCCGCAAGGGCGAGCGGTTCGTCAAGAGATCGGTCGAGCCGGAAAGCTCGCTGTTCTACACCAACGACCGTGGCGCCAATCAGGCAATCAGCTGGATCAAGCTTCACGACAGAATCTATGCCGCCTACCGAAACGGCGCCTACGGTGTCGACAATCTGTACCTGCTCAATCCGCTGAAGATCAACCGTCAGGTACCGACGGTGTCCGTGCGTTACGCTTACGCCCTGCAGGTGCCCACGACTCAACATAAAGAGGATGGCACCAGCACCTATGAGCTTGACGCGGATCTGCAAGGGGCACTCGAACACGCCATCACTCAGGTAATGAAAGTCGCATCGGAATCAACCGCTAACGCGCCCCTTTGCCCTATTCCTCCCACGGGTGCCGGAGGCGACGATTACTACAGCTACGGTCCAGGGCACTACACCATCGAAAAGATCGCCGATTTGCCGGTAATGATCGGCGGCGAATGCTACATCGGGGCGCTGATTGACTGGTTCGGAAGTTACAGCGAAAAGACGGGGTTATTCGCTCAACTGGCCGTGCGCAAGCCGGGCGTCGAGGCGAGCGGGACTACTTACGAAGTCCACGGCCGTCGGCATGTCACAGACGTCAGCAGCACTCTCGGCAAAGTCGAACTGAACGGCGACTGATCGTCAGTCAGCACCGGCGCAGGATGATCCGCTGCAACCGCAGAGGTGGAACCCCGGAGTTTGTAACAGTGCAGAACGCCTGTTCGTCGACCAAACCAAAAAGCCCCGTCGCAATGGATAAATGCGACGGGGCTTTTCGTTTTCAAGAAGTGGTGTCCCAGGCGGGGTTCGAACCTGCAACCTTCCCCTTAGGAGGGGGATGCTCTATCCAATTGAGCTACTGAGACACTGATTGAAGCGCGCTGTACGCGGGGCGACAGACGGCGTGCATGTTAACGGCCGGCCCCTGTTTTGTCATGTCGTCCGTAGGGCTTTTTAAGTGTAGGCAGGCGCCGTGCAAGATTGTGGGAACTTTTACCGGGCAATTTGCACTACGCGAAAAAGCGGTCATTGCAGTTTGCAATCAGTGCCGCCCGAAAAACCTTACCAAACCCTTGTTTTTAAAGGACTTATCAGCCGTTACACTGTTGGCACGGCGACTGCTATGGCTGTTCTATCAAAAAGAACAATTTGGAGCGTCGTGCCATGAACAGCACCCTCTTGCTTGCAAACGCAGCGGCATTGGCCTTCTTGCTCGGATCGCATTTTTTTCCCAAGGCGGACATCGAGCAGCCAGTGGCGCAGCGCATGCCGCATTACTTGCAGGTGCAGAAAGCGCCGCAGTGGGCGGTGCTGAGTGATCGCAGCGATGCCTCTACGCAAATGGTCAGCGAGCCTGAGCTAGCCTCGGCGCCGACCACCGAACGTCTGGTTTTTTGAAATATCTTCAGGAGTACAACATGTCCAAATCAGCGACGGGATTTCTGATCCTCGCTTTACTGAGTGGCGTTACCCATCTGGCGCTGTTCGAGGAGACGGAAGTCACCTTGCCTCTGGTTGGCTGTGGCGTGTTTGCGGTGCTGTTTGTGCTGGCGCTGATTGCAGGGCGCAAGATCAAGTTTGATCCGGTTCTGCGTTGAGCTGGATCAGCTCAAGTAATGCAGAGACAGCTTCAGCAAGATCAACAGAATTTTCGATCTGATGAACGGGGCTGTCGCTGGATCTGCGGTCTTTGAACAGTGCGTTGCGCGCGAGTCTTGCGTCGATTTGCTCAGGGGTTTCCCGGCCACGCTTGAGCAGGCGCTTACGCAGGACCTCATCGTTGACTGTCAGCAGAACCGGCACCAGCGTTGGATATTTCTCCATTGCTTGACGCAGGTTCGCTCTCGACCCGTTAACCAATACGTGCCGGCCCGCTTGCAACCATTCATCCATTTCCCTTGGAATGCCGTAAGAGAGGCCGTTGGCTTGCCAGGCTAAGGAAAAAGCGCCAGCGTGCTGTCGCCGGTCGAACTCTTCAGGCGTCACGCCGATTGCATCTTCGCCGACTGACTCCGCCGATCGGGTAATCACCCGGCGCATCACTTCACAGTTCAACTCACGCAGTGGCTCACGCGCTGCTTCGATCAGGCTGTCCTTGCCCGAACCGGACGGCCCCATCAGGTAAAAAAGCTTGCCATCCATCCCGAAAACGCCCTCCGACGGGTCCTGCCTCTAGTAAATCGGCAAATTGCCACTATCCTGTACACATAGGGATCAAGAATAGCGAGCCGCATAGCATGCACGTTCTAAGGTCTTCGGACATCAACAGATGTGCATGCGAAAGCGGGCAGCGATACGGAAGGATGGAAAGTTTTCCAACCAGTCCGCATTTCTGACAACTGGTGCTGGCATTACGCCTTTACCCGGCTCAATATTTGTCACAGAATTGACGCCAATGATCTGGCAATTTTGAGGCATGATGCCGGCCTCTTAACAATTCAGGTTGAACCAATTGGTCCGGATGCTTGTCCTACCACACATCCTGCGGCCAATCCCGAGAACCGCTCCCCTGAACTAACCGGTTAAATATATGCGCCCATTGAAACAGGCAATTTATTCCAGCCGTACGGCTGACAAGTTTGTCGTACGTCTGCCAGACGGAATGCGTGAACGCATTGCCGAGGTGGCTCGCAATCATCATCGCAGCATGAACTCCGAAATCATTGCGCGCCTTGAGCAGAGTCTTATTCAGGAAGGCGCACTGGGCGAAGAGCTGAGCATGCGCCTGGACAGCCCGGAGCTGTCGCTGCACGAGCGCGAGCTGTTGCAGCGCTTCCGTCAGCTGTCGCACCGTCAGCAGAACGCCCTGGTGTCGCTGATCGCCCACGACGCTGAAATGGCCGCAGACGCGTCCTGAGTTATACCGAACATATTGAAGCCAGCATGATTGCTGGCTTTTTTTTGCCCGCGATATGACAGATGGCCGCTTGGCAATGGAGTGTGGCGAGGGGATTTATCCCCGCTGGGCTGCATGGCAGCCCCAAAAACAATGGGACTGCTGCGCAGTCCAGCGGGGATAAATCCCCTCGCCACCGTTACTTGTACTTGCGCCCGTATTTGTTTGGCAGGCACAAAAAAGCCCGTCGATTTGACGGGCTTTTCATTGCACAAGGTCAGAGCAGGAAGATTGTCGCCAACCCGAGGAAGATGAAGAAGCCACCGCTGTCGGTCATTGCGGTGATCATCACACTGGCACCCATCGCCGGATCGCGGCCCATCTTCGCCAGCGTCATCGGGATCAACACGCCCATCAACGCCGCCAGCAACAAATTGAGCGTCATCGCCGCCGTCATGACCACACCGAGTGACCAACTGCCGTAGAGCATGTACGCGACCACACCGATCACCCCGCCCCAGACCAGACCGTTGATCAAACCGACCGCCAGCTCTTTGCGCATCAAGCGCGAGGTGTTGCCGGTGCTGACCTGATCCAGCGCCATGGCGCGCACGATCATGGTGATGGTCTGGTTACCGGAGTTGCCACCGATACCCGCCACGATCGGCATCAGCGCCGCCAGTGCCACGAGCTTCTCGATCGAACCTTCGAACAGACCGATCACCCGCGATGCGACAAATGCAGTGATCAGGTTCACCGCCAGCCACGCCCAACGGTTACGCAGGGATTTCCACACCGAGGCGAAGATATCTTCCTCTTCGCGCAGACCGGCCATGTTGAGGACTTCGCTTTCGCTTTCCTCACGGATCAGGTCGACCATTTCATCGATGGTCAGACGGCCGATCAGCTTGCCGTTCTTGTCGACCACCGGCGCCGAGATCAAGTCGTAACGCTCGAACGCCTGAGCAGCGTCGTAGGCATCTTCGTCCGGGTGGAAGCTCACCGGATCGCTGGCCATCACTTCCGCGACCTGCTTCTCCGGATCGTTGACCAGCAGACGTTTGATAGGCAGCACGCCCTTGAGCACGCCGTCGTAATCGACCACGAACAATTTATCGGTATGACCGGGCAGCTCTTTGAGGCGACGCAGATAGCGCAGAACCACTTCAAGGCTGACGTCCTCACGGATCGTCACCATCTCGAAGTCCATCAGCGCACCGACCTGATCCTCGTCATAGGACAGCGCCGAGCGCACGCGTTCGCGCTGCTGGTTATCCAGACTCTCCATCAGCTCATGGACAACGTCTCGCGGCAGCTCGGAGGCCAGGTCAGCGAGTTCGTCGGCGTCCATGTCCTTGGCGGCAGCCAGGAGCTCGTGATCGTCCATGTCGGCGATCAGCGTTTCACGGACGGAATCGGATACTTCGAGAAGAATGTCGCCGTCGCGGTCGGCCTTGACCAGTTGCCAGAGCGTCAGGCGATCGTCCAGCGGCAAGGCTTCGAGAATGTAGGCGACGTCGGCGGAGTGCAGATCATCGAGCTTGCGTTGCAGCTCGACGAGGTTTTGCCGGTGAACCAGGTTTTCCACGCGGTCGTGGTGCGGACCTTCCTGGCGATGAGTCAGGTCTTCAACGACACGCTGGCGCTGCAGCAACTCGACGACCTGAGCCAGGCGGTCCTGCAGGCTTTCCTGTGTTTTTTTTACTTCGATTTCGGACATAGGCGAACTCCACTCCCAGCAGCGGGGCACGCCGGAAGGATCAATCAGTCAATTCATGATTGGTGAAACGGTTTACTGAACAACTACTGGGTAAGTCCATGGAGGTTTTCCATAAGCCCCGGCGGGGCTGACGGGCGCAATGATACACGCCTGACGGTTTAAAACGTTGAAAAAATCACGGCTGAAACAAGCGCTTGCGAAACAAACCTGAGCGCCTGCCTGACCCGTGCAAATGCGACGACTCATCTTGAAAAGAAAACACACCGGCAATGCAAAAAGCAGCGACTACCCTTGAGCTTAGATCGTCATGGAGGACATCGAATGCCAGCAAAACCAGCGCTTTTTCTACTGACCGCCCTGCTCCACATCACGCCTGCCCACGCCACCACACTTCATCGCTGCCAGGCTGCTGACGGCAGCGTCACGTTTACGTCGATGAGCTGCGCAACTGGCGAGCAACTCTCAACTCAGGAGGTCCACCCGTATTCACCCGGCTGGGTCGCAATCATGCCGGAGTTCAATCACGAAGCTGTGACCGGCATGAAAGACA
This sequence comes from Pseudomonas sp. LW8, assembly GCF_041956865.1. NCBI lineage: Bacteria > Pseudomonadati > Pseudomonadota > Gammaproteobacteria > Pseudomonadales > Pseudomonadaceae > Pseudomonas > Pseudomonas sp. LW8. The sequence continues at coordinate 4,228,889 of NZ_CP168138.1, forward strand.
GCGGACGCGAACCGGGCATCGTCGGCGGCACTGAACATAAATGTGGAAACCTGATCGACAACAGACAGCGGCGCGAAGCGATCATCAACCGTCGAGTGATTGCCGGCATGAGTCAGCGGGACGTCGAAAGCGCACTGGGCAAGCCCGACAAGATCAACACCCGCACATCGACCACGAGCTATCGTTACGACCTCAAGCGAGGCCGCAGTGCTCAAATTGATTTTGATGAAAGAGGCTGCGTGAAGGGAAAAGCCAAATCCCGGACAGCAAAAAGCCCGCGTTAAACGCGGGCTTCTTGGTATATGGTGCACTCGACAGGATTCGAACCTGTGACCGCTCGGTTCGTAGCCGAGTACTCTATCCAGCTGAGCTACGAGTGCATTTTGTGTTTTTAAACCAGACCACAACTGGCTGAAGCCGAGTTACTCACCTTACAGCAAATAACTCTTAAATGGTGCACTCGACAGGATTCGAACCTGTGACCGCTCGGTTCGTAGCCGAGTACTCTATCCAGCTGAGCTACGAGTGCATTTGTTGCCGCGCATTATAGGCCGTCTAATCTCTATGTCAAACACTTTTTCTAGTAATTTCAACAACTTACAGAAGAAGCCAGATTACGACGTACTAAGCAAATAATGGCGGAGAACGGGGGATTCGAACCCCCGACACCCTTTTGAGGTGTACTCCCTTAGCAGGGGAGCGCCTTCGGCCACTCGGCCAGCTCTCCGCAACACGGGGCGTATATTAACCAGCTTCTTCCCCGTTTGCAAACATAAAAATCGATAAAAATTAATGGCTTGGTTCTTCGTCCTTCTCTTTCTTTATACGCAGGTAAATTTCCTCACGGTGCACCGCAACCTCTTTCGGAGCGTTGACGCCGATACGCACCTGGTTTCCTTTGACGCCGAGCACGGTCACGGTGATTTCGCCGTCACCGATAATCAGGCTTTCCGCGCACCGACGAGTCAGAATCAGCATACCTTTCTCCTTACGCCATTCATTTCAGGGACAACAGTCTGCAAAAAAAAGGCACCCGACCTACAACCGCAGCGATCGTAGCCCTACATGCCTGAGTATTGACCAGCGCGAGCAAAAGAACAGTTCCGGGGCTCGCGCCATTCAAAAATAAAGGGCGCGGTCAGACCGCGCCCTTCACAGAATCGGATTACTCGCCCTGACGGGCCGGAGCATCCAGTTCGAAAGCCGTGTGCAGCGCGCGCACGGCCAGTTCCAGGTACTTCTCTTCGATCACTACGGAAACCTTGATTTCCGAAGTCGATATCATCTGGATGTTGATGCTTTCTTTTGCCAGGGATTCGAACATGCGGCTGGCCACGCCTGCGTGAGAACGCATGCCGACGCCGACGATCGAGACCTTGGCGATCTTGGTGTCGCCAACCACTTCACGGGCACCGATTTCGCGAGCGGTGTTTTCCAGCACGGTCTGTGCAGCCTGGTAGTCGTTGCGGTGCACGGTGAAGGTGAAGTCGGTGGTGTTATCGTGCGCGACGTTCTGCACGATCATGTCGACTTCGATGTTCGCGGCACTGATCGGGCCGAGAATCTTGAACGCCACGCCCGGGGTGTCTGGCACGCCACGGATGGTCAGCTTGGCTTCATCGCGGTTGAAAGCGATGCCGGAAATGATCGGCTGTTCCATGGTTTCCTCTTCATCAATAGTAATGAGGGTGCCCGGACCCTCCTTGAAGCTGTGCAGTACGCGCAGCGGAACGTTGTACTTGCCGGCGAATTCCACCGCACGGATCTGCAGGACCTTGGAACCGAGGCTGGCCATTTCCAGCATCTCTTCGAAGGTGATCTTGTCCAGACGCTGAGCGACCGGCACCACACGCGGGTCGGTGGTGTAGACACCGTCGACGTCGGTGTAGATCTGGCATTCATCCGCCTTCAAGGCCGCCGCCAGTGCCACGCCCGTGGTATCGGAACCGCCGCGACCGAGAGTGGTGATGTTGCCGTGCTCGTCGACACCCTGGAAACCGGCGACAACCACCACGCGACCAGCCTTCAGATCACCGCGAATCTTCTGGTCATCAATCTGCAAGATACGCGCTTTATTGTGCGCACTGTCGGTCAGGATCCGTACCTGATTACCGGTGTACGACACCGCCGGCACACCGCGCTTGATCAGCGCCATGGCCAACAGGGCAATCGTCACCTGCTCACCGGTGGAGACGATCACGTCCAGCTCGCGCGGAACCGGTTGCGCCTCGCCACTGATTTGCTTGGCCAGATCGATCAGACGGTTGGTTTCGCCGCTCATTGCAGACAGCACAACCACCAGGTCATCGCCGGCATCGCGGAATTTCTTAACCTTGTCGGCGACCTGCTCGATTCTCTCGACAGTGCCGACCGAGGTGCCTCCAAATTTCTGTACGATCAAAGCCATTTCAAAGCCGCCTCTGCCCATGAAGGGCGCCCAATAATCTTTCGAACAGTCGCCAGGCCCGCCACTAGACTGCGGGCCTGGCGAGCCGTCTTATAAAGCCTGCTCGACGAATGGAACGGTCAGCGCGAGTGCGCCATCCAGCGCAGCGGCATCGACACCACCGCCCTGCGCCATGTCCGGACGACCACCGCCCTTCCCGCCCACTGCCGCAGCAGCCTGTTTCATCAAATCACCGGCTTTGAGTTGGCCAGTCAGGTCCTTGGTTACGCCTGCAACCAGTACGACCTTTTCCTCATGGACACCGCCGAGCAGGATCACTGCGCGGCCGAGTTTGTTTTTCAGCTGATCGACCAGCGCCAGCAGCGCCTTGCCATCCTGACCGTCCAGACGGGCAGCCAGCACCTTCACATCCTTGACGTCCACCGCCGAGGCCGACAGATCGTCGCCCGCAGCGCTGGCTGCCTTGGCCTGCAACTGCTCGAGTTGTTTCTCCAGCAGACGGTTGCGCTCCAGTACCGCCGAGAGCTTGTCGATCAGGTTGTCGCGGCTGCCCTTGACCAGGCTGGCCGCTTCCTTGAGTTGTTCTTCTGCCGCGTTCAAGTAGGCCAGCGCCGCAGCACCGGTGACTGCCTCGATACGACGCACGCCCGATGCCACACCGCCTTCGCTGATGATTTTCAGCAGGCCGATGTCGCCGGTACGGTTGGCGTGGATACCGCCGCACAGTTCGACCGAGAAGTCGCCCATGCTCAGCACGCGCACGCTGTCGCCGTACTTCTCGCCGAACAGCGCCATGGCGCCTTTGTTCTTAGCGGTTTCGATGTCGGTTTCTTCGGTTTCAACGGCGGAGTTCTTGCGAATCTCGGCGTTGACGATGTCTTCCAGCTGCTTGATCTGCTCTGGCTTGATTGCTTCGAAGTGGCTGAAGTCGAAACGCAGGCGCTGACTGTCGACCAACGAACCTTTCTGCTGCACATGCTCGCCCAGCACCTGACGCAGCGCGGCGTGCAGCAAGTGAGTAGCCGAGTGGTTCAGCGCGGTGGCGTGACGTACTTCGGCGTCGACGTGAGTTTCCACCGGTGCGCCGATGGTCAGACTGCCCGAGGCCAGCACACCGTGGTGCAGGAATGCGCCGCCGGTCTTGGTGGTATCGCGCACGTCAAACCGGCTGTCGCCGGCCTGAATGAAACCGCAGTCGCCGATCTGGCCACCGGATTCGGCGTAGAACGGCGTCTGGTTGAGCACGATCACGCCTTCCTGACCTTCGCTCAGCACGTCGACCGACTGGCCATCCTTATAGATGGCAACGATTTTCGCCGAGCCGCGAGTGGCGGCATAGCCGGTGAACTCGGTGGCCACGTCAACCTTGACCAGGGTGTTGTAATCCAGACCGAAAGAGCTGGCCGAACGCGCGCGAACACGCTGCGCTTCCATTTCACGCTCGAAACCGACTTCGTCAACGGTCAGGCCGCGTTCGCGGGCGATGTCAGCGGTCAGGTCCATCGGGAAGCCGTAGGTGTCGTAGAGTTTGAACACCACGTCGCCCGGCACCACGGTGCCTTTGAGTTCGACCAGATCCTGCTCGAGGATTTTCAGGCCGTGCTCCAGGGTCTTGGAGAACTGCTCTTCTTCGGCCTTGAGCACGCGCTCGATGTTGCTCTGCTGCTTCTTGAGTTCCGGGAAGGCTTCGCCCATTTCGGCGACCAGCGCCGCGACGATCTTGTAGAAAAAGCTGCCGGTGGCGCCGAGCTTGTTGCCGTGACGGCAGGCGCGACGGATGATCCGGCGCAGCACGTAACCGCGACCTTCGTTGGACGGCAGCACGCCGTCGGCGATCAGGAAACCGCAGGAACGGATGTGGTCGGAAACGACTTTGAGCGACGACTGATCGCCGTTTTCGCAGCCGATCGCTTCAGCCGAAGCCTTGAGCAGGTTCTTGAACAGGTCGATGTCGTAGTTGGAGTTGACGTGCTGCATCACCGCACTGATCCGCTCCAGGCCCATGCCGGTGTCCACCGACGGCGCTGGCAACGGATGCAACACACCGTCGGCGGTGCGGTTGAACTGCATGAACACGTTGTTCCAGATCTCGATGTAGCGGTCGCCATCTTCTTCCGGCGAGCCCGGCGGGCCGCCCCAGATGTGCTCGCCGTGATCGTAGAAAATCTCGGTGCACGGGCCGCACGGGCCGGTATCGCCCATGGTCCAGAAGTTGTCGGAAGCGTACGGCGCACCCTTGTTGTCGCCGATGCGGATCATGCGCTCGGCTGGCACACCGATTTTCTGTGTCCAGATGTCATACGCTTCGTCGTCGGTGGCGTAGACGGTGACCCAGAGCTTTTCCTTCGGCAGCTTGAGCACGCCAGTGAGGAAGGTCCAGGCGAAGGTGATCGCGTCGTGCTTGAAGTAGTCGCCGAAGCTGAAGTTACCGAGCATTTCGAAGAACGTGTGGTGACGCGCGGTATAACCGACGTTTTCCAGGTCACTGTTCTTGCCGCCGGCGCGCACGCATTTCTGGCTGCTGGTGGCACGGGTGTACGCACGTTTTTCCTGGCCCAGGAAGCAGTCCTTGAACTGGTTCATCCCCGCGTTGGTGAACAGCAGGGTTGGGTCGTTGCCCGGAATCAAAGAGCTGGAGGCTACACGGGTGTGGCCTTGCTCTTCGAAGAAGCGAAGGAAGGCTTCACGGATTTCTGCGCTTTTCATTAGGTTCTTCCACGGAGGCTGCGGCCAAAGGCCTGTTCGAAACGTCATGAGACGAAGCGACGGCAAAGGGCCGCATTATATCGGCCCTGCGCGCGGGGTACAGCGTGTTTATACGATAGAAACGGTCAATTGGACGGCTGACGCTGTCACTTGCGTGAAAACTCGACGAATGTCGCGATCACTTGCTCGATTTGCGCGCGGCTTACGTCCATGTGCGTGACCATGCGCAAGCGCGCAGCGGCGCTGAGCCTGATCCCGCGTTCGCCGGCAAAATCCTTGAGTGCTGCGGCCCTGTCGCCCATTTGCACATAAACCATGTTGGTTTGCACGGGCTCGACGACGAAACCGGCCTCACGCAGCCCCTCGGCGAGCAACTGCGCGTTGGCATGGTCATCCGCGAGCCGTTCGACGTGATGATCCAGCGCGTACAAGCCAGCCGCCGCGAGCAACCCGGCCTGACGCATGCCGCCACCGACCATTTTGCGCAAACGCCGCGCCTTGCCGATCAGTTGCTCGGAACCGCACAGCACCGAACCGACCGGTGCGCCGAGGCCTTTGGAGAGGCACACCGACACCGAATCGAAATGCTGGGTGATCTCCCGGGCATCGACGCCAAGCTTGACCGCCGCGTTGTACAGCCGCGCGCCGTCCAGGTGCAATTGCAGGCCGTGTTCCTGAGTAAAGCGTCGCGCGCGCGCCAGATATTCCAGCGGCAGCACTTTGCCCTGCATTGTGTTTTCCAGCGCCAGCAAACGCGTGCGGGCGAAATGGAAATCGTCCGGTTTGATCGCGGCGGCGACCTGATCCAGATCCAGTGAACCGTCGGCCTGCACCTCCAGCGGCTGCGGCTGAATCGAGCCGAGCACCGCCGCCCCGCCACCTTCGTACTTATAGGTGTGCGCCTGCTGACCGACGATGTATTCGTCGCCACGCTCGCAGTGCGCCATCAGGCCGAGCAGGTTGCTCATGGTCCCGGTCGGCACGAACAGCGCGGCGGCAAAGCCCAGACGCTTGGCCAGTTCGGCCTCGAGGCGATTGACCGTCGGATCTTCGCCGTACACATCGTCGCCGGTGTCCGCTGCGGTCATCGCGTCGAGCATGGCGGGAGTCGGTTGGGTGACGGTGTCGCTGCGAAGATCGATAACGCTCATGAACCTGGCCTCTGGTCAGATGGGAAATCCCTTTGTGAAGTGGGATTACTGCGGTCATCGCACAGATTAATCAACCCTAGAACGAGGAAAAATCCCATTCTTCCTCGAGAAGACAAAGCCCATGTGGGAGCGAGCCTGAACGCGAAAGCGGAGTAACAGTCAGCATATTCGTTGAATGTGAAGCCGCTTTCGCGAGCGGGCTCGCTCTCGCAGTGTCATGTGCATGGCCGGGAAATATGTGTTACAAACTTGCCGCCGCCCGCCTATGGGCGGCGAAACGTTCTCAGGGCGGGGTGCAATTCCCCACCGGCGGTAATTGCGCGCAATGCGCATAGCCCGCGAGCGCTTGGCGCTGCACACGACTTGAGTCGGGTGCGTCGGCAAGGTCAGCAGACCCGGTGTGATTCCGGGGCCGACGGTCATAGTCCGGATGAAGAGAGAACGGGATCGACGCCAAAGGGCCGTCCGCGTGCATCCGTGCCTGCGTTCGCACCCTTGCATCCCTTTCGATTCATAACGCCCTGTTTTTCACACAAACAGGAGTCAGAACATGCAACCCACCGCTATCGACAGCAAAAGCAAACACCCCCAGGGCGAGCGCGTCGCGTTCATCCAGGCCTGCTGGCACAAGGAAATCGTCGACCAGAGCCGTAAAGGCTTCGTCGCTGAAATGCTGGTGCAGGGTTATCAGGAAGCGGACATCGACTTTTTTGAAGTCGGCGGCGCCTTTGAAATGCCGCTGCACGCAAAGCTGCTGGCCAAATCTGGCCGTTACGCCGGCATCGTCGCCGCCGCCCTGGTGGTGGACGGCGGCATTTACCGTCACGAGTTCGTCGCGCAATCGGTGGTCAGCGGCCTGATGCAGGTGCAGCTGGAAACCGAAGTGCCGGTGTTCTCGGTATCGCTCACCCCGCACCACTTCCATTCGGGCGAAGAGCATCAGAAGTTCTTCTTCGAGCACTTTGTGCACAAGGGTCAGGAAGCGGCGCGGACTTGCGCGGATACGTTGCAGAAGATTCGCGCGTTGCGCCGCACCGAGCCGCGTGCGGTAGCCGTGTAACGTCGAGTGAGTTTTTGACCTCACTCAAATCAAATGTGGGAGCGAGCCTGCTCGCGAAGAGGGACTGCCAGCCGACGACAAGTTGACTGGTAGACCGCTTTCGCGAGCAGGCTCGCTCCCACATTGGTTTTGTGCCGATTCAGATGTCGCTATCAGGCGAGGTTTTCGTCGGTGGTCGGGACGATCAGAATGCCGGCGCGCAGGCCGTTCTTGACCTTGGGGTTGGGGAAGATGATTCGTGCGCCCTGCTCTTCGATCACCCAGCGGGTATTGGCCAGGTCTTCGGCCAGCACATAACCCGGTTCCAGCTCGGAAAAGTTTTCGATGTCCGCCGGCAGGTTCAGGCGGAACGCATCGCTGTGCTTGATGATTTCCCGCGCCACGCTGAACAGCTGCAAACCATCCAGCCCTTCTTCTGTCTCCGGCTCAGCGCCTTCGATGATCTGCTTCAGGCGGGTTTCCAGCAGTGAGACGTTGACGCCATCGTTCTGCCCGAACGGCCGCGCCTTGCCCAGTTCCAGAGTGAAAGCCTCGGCGTCGAGTTTGTCGTAGGTGTACGAACTGAAGACGATCGACGGTTTGTTCTGCAACAGCACTGCTTCCATGCCGGCGGCGCGCAGGCGCGCCAGTTCGCGACGGGAATGCTGGCGCCCTTCCTTCCACGGGTACAAGGCGAACTGTTCGATCTTCGACCCACGAATCGCCGTGTGCAGGTCGTAGTGCAGACGCTCGCGATCGGGCTTGCTGAAGAAACTCGCCGCCAGCCGTTCCAGCTCACAGGCGCGCAACGCTTCCGAGCCGCTGCTTTGTTCGTGGCGACCGTTGAACAGTCGATTGACGTCCTGCTCGACGAAACGCTCGCCCTTGCGGATGGCTTCCGGGTTGCCGAACAGGAACAGAATGCGTGCGCGCGGCTTGAGATCGCCGCGTGCGATGTCGTGCAGCAGCCGATCGAGCAACTCGATCGGTGCCGTTTCATTGCCATGGATGCCTGCCGACAGCAGCAGGTCCAGGCCATTGTCGCGCGCTTCCGGGGGCCGCACTTCCAGCGCCCCTTCGCTCAACCACCGCATGCGCACGCCTTCGACAGTCAGTTGAGTCTTCTCCGCCGGTTCGCGGCCGGCGAGGGTCAGTTCAAGCAGTTTGCCGAGGGCGAGCATAGAGCGGTTTCCTTAGTGGTCGTGGTTGCAATCCGGGCCGTGTACGTGATCCTCGTCAGCGCCGAGGTCAGCCGGTTCCATTTCCAGTTGCAGACTTACCAGATTAGTCGCCAATGGGCGCAGCAGCAGGTTGGCGTACTCTTCGTCACCTTCCTCGACGTCCACGCCGATCAGCAGCTGGCCACGGCCGTCCTGCTGGATCCACAGCTCTTTGCCTTGCCACATGACCGCAACGCGGGTGCACGAGGTTTGCAATTGCGTGCCGTCGGTGTCTTCAAGGATCAGCTGCAGGGAATCGCTCATGTTTTTACTCTCTTGGGGTGACACGCCGCGCGCCACGTTCAGGCAGCGCGCTGGCGATCAATTGATCTGGAAGGGATAAACCGCGCCCAGTTTAAGGATTTGCGTCAGTTCATCCAGTGCCGTCCGGCATTCAAGCAACAATTGCGGGTCCGCCAGATCGGTTTCGCTCAGGCGGTCGCGGTAGTGCTTTTCAACCCATGCGGTCAACGAACCGTACAACGGGGCCGTCATGATAACGCCTGGGTTGACCGCCGCCAGTTCGGTTTCATTCAGCGCCACGCGCAGACGCAGGCACGCCGGGCCACCGCCGTTCTGCATGCTTTGCTTGAGATCGAAGACTTTAACTTCGCGGATCATTCCGCCGGAGCTGGTCAGGCTTTGCAGATAAGCCCAGACGCGTTCGTTGGCCTGGCATTCCTGCGGCACGATCAGCAGCATCGAACCGTCAGGACGCGAGAGCAACTGGCTGTTGAACAGGTAGGAACGCACCGCGTCATCCACGGTGACTGCCGAACGCGGCACGCAAACGGACTGGAAGTTACCACCGACCTTGGCCAGTTTGCCTTGCAGTTCGGCGAGCATCTTGTCGGTCTCGAGGAACGCGTCCTCGTGATAGAACAGCACTTCACCGTTGCCCACAGCGATCACGTCGTTGTGGAACACGCCCTGATCGATGACGTTGGGATTCTGTTGCGCGTAGACCACGCCTTCGTCACGCAGACCGTGCAGACGCGCGACGGCTTGCGAGGCTTCGAGGGTCTGGCGTGCAGGGTATTTCTGCGGCGCCGGGAAACGGTTGTCGAACGCACTGCGGCCGAACACGAAAAACTCGACGCCCGCCTCGCCGTACTCACGGCAGAAACGCGTGTGGTTGGCCGCGCCTTCGTCGCCGAACTGCGCCACCGCCGGCAATGCGGCGTGATGGGCGAAGTGCTGTTGATCGGCGAACATCGCGCCGAGCACGCGGCTGGTGGTCGGGTGTTCGATGCTGCGGTGATATTTGCAATTGAGGTTGGCAGCGGTGAAGTGAACGCGGCCGTCAGCGGTGTCGGCACTCGGGCTGACCGTAGCAGCGTTGGCCACCCACATGCTCGACGCCGAGCAACTGGCGACCAGCAGCGGCATCGCTTCTTTGGCGGCGCGCTCGATCACTTGCGCGTCAGTGCCGCTGAAGCCCAGACGGCGCAGCGCCGCCACATCAGGACGTTCCTGCGGAGCCAGCACGCCTTGCTGAAAGCCCATGTCCATCAGCGCTTTCATTTTTGCCAGACCTTGCAGCGCCGCTTCCTTCGGGTTCGAGGATTGCTGACTGTTGCTCTGCGAGGCGACGTTGCCGTAGGACAGACCACCGTAGTTATGGGTCGGCCCCACTAGACCGTCAAAATTGACTTCATAGGATTTCATCAGCGAGGCTCCACGAGAATCTGTTGTTATAGGCTTCAGTAACTATTCTTTGCGACCGAGGCGCGGCCTTCGCGAGCAGGCTCGCTCCCACAGGATTTAGGTTGGACACAAAATGTGTGAACACCACTGAACCTGTGGGAGCGAGCCTGCTCGCGAATGGGCGCTACGCCATTTTCACGCCAGGCGTCAGAGCCGATGGCAACACCAGGCTCGGGGTTTCCAGCGACGCCACCGGGTACGCGCAGTAATCCGCTGCGTAATAGGCGCTGGCGCGGTGGTTGCCCGAGGCGCCGACACCGCCGAACGGCGCGCTGCTCGCGGCACCAGTCAGCTGTTTGTTCCAGTTGACGATGCCGGCGCGGCTTTCCAGCCAGAACTGCTGGTAACGCGCTTCGGAATCGGAGAGCAAACCGGCGGCCAGTCCATAAGCGGTGTTGTTGGCTTCACTGATCGCCGCGCCGAAATCGGCATAGCGGATCACTTGCAGCAGCGGCCCGAACAGTTCTTCGTCCGGACGCTCAGCCACGGCCGTTACATCGACAATGCCCGGGGTCAGCAAAGCCGACTGCGCCTGTGGCTGACTCATTTCCAGCAGCGCCACCGCGCCGTTGGCCAGCAATTGCTCTTGCGCATCCATCAGCGCTTTCGCCGCGCCGAGGGAAATCACCGAGCCCATGAACGGCGCCGGTTGCTGATCGAAGGCACCGACTTCAATGGTCGAACTGACTTCAACCAGACGCTTGAGCAGGCTGTCGCCCCACGCGCCTTGCGGCACCAGCAGACGCCGGGCGCAAGTGCAGCGCTGGCCGGCGGAAATGAATGCCGACTGAATGATGGTGTACACCGCCGCGTCCAGATCAGCAACCTGATCGACCACCAGCGGGTTGTTGCCGCCCATCTCCAGGGCGAGGATCTTGTCCGGACGCCCGGCGAATTGCTGGTGCAGGTGATTGCCGGTGCGGCTCGAACCGGTGAAGAACAGACCGTCGATGCCCGGATTCGCCGCCAGCGCGATACCGGTTTCCCGCGCGCCTTGCAGCAGGTTCAACACGCCTGCCGGCAGGCCGGCTTCGATCCAGCACTTGACCGTCAGCTCGGCGACTTTCGGTGTCAGTTCGCTGGGCTTGAACAGCACGCTGTTACCGGCCAGCAGCGCCGGGACGATATGACCGTTAGGCAGGTGACCGGGAAAGTTATAAGGACCAAACACCGCAACCACGCCGTGGGGCTTGTGGCGCAACACGGCGGTGGCGTCGCCCAATGGGCCGCTCTTCTCGCCGGTGCGCTCGCGGTAGCTCTGCACCGAAATCGCGATCTTGTTGACCATGCTGGTGACTTCGGTCGCAGCTTCCCACAGCGGTTTGCCGGTTTCTTCGCCGATGGTGCGAGCCAGTTCGTCAGCGTGGTTTTTCAACGCAGCGGCGAAAGCTTCGAGGACGCTGATGCGCTCCTCGAGGGTGCGACGTGCCCACTGAGGAAATGCCTGGCGAGCAGCCTGAACCGCCGATTCGACCTGCGCAGCAGTGGCGCCCTCGCCCGCCCACAGCACTTGCTGGGTCACCGGGTTCAGCGATTGAAAGGCCTCGCCCTGACCGGCCAGCCACTCACCTGCGATGTATAGCGAATTCATTATTTCGACTCCCGTGCAGCGGACAGCGCCACGGCGCGAACCTGATCGCCGGCGCTGAGTTGAAGACGTTTCGCGGTCTGCGGATCGACCACCAGGGTGCCCGCAGCCAGGCGCGCTGGTGCAGCCGTGATGCGGCAATCCTCGCGCTTGCGGTTGTGGATGATGAACGGCGTGGCGTCATCGCCCGGCGTGCCGACGGCCAGCACCAGCGCTTCGCTGTCACGCACCGCGCGGATCTTGCTGGTTTCGCATTCGATGGCCGGGCCGGCGTCGAAGATGTCGACGTAACCCTGGTAGCTGAAGCCTTCGCTCTTGAGCATGGCCAGCGCCGGCTCGGTGTCCGGGTGCACCTGGCCGATGACGTTGCGCGCGTCCGGCGAAAGGAAGCAGGTGTACAGCGGGAATTTCGGCATCAGTTCGGCGATGAACGCCTTGTTGCCGACGCCGGTCAGGTAATCGGCCTGGCTGAATTCCATCTTGAAGAAGTGCCGACCGAGGCTTTCCCAGAACGGCGAGCGCCCGGCGTCATCGGACACGCCACGCATTTCGGCGATGATCTTGTTACCGAACAGCTCCGGGAACTCAGCGATGAACAGCATGCGCGCCTTGGACAGCATCCGGCCGTTGAGGCCGTTGCGGTAATCAGCGTGCAGGAACAGCGAGCACAGCTCGGAATTGCCGGTCAGGTCGTTGGCCAGAAACAGCGTCGGGATTTCGCGGTAGATGTTCAGCTCTTGCGAAGCGCTGACCGTCAGTCCGACGCGGAAGTTGTACCAGGGCTCACGCAGGCCGACCGCGCCGGCGATGGCGGAAATCCCCACCACGCGGCCGTCATCGTCTTCGAGCACGAACAGATAGTCCGCATCGCCACGCCCGGCTTCGCCGCGAAAGGTCTTCTCGGCCCAGCCGACCCGGTGGGTCAGGCGCTCTTCGTTGGCCGGCAATGTGGTCAGGCCGGTGCCGGTGCTGCGGGCCAGGTCGATCAGCGCGGATAAATCGCTGCTGCGTACGGGACGAACAATCATGCTATCTCCTCAAACGGGCCGCTCGCGCCACCCGTGAAACTCGCTAAGGCGTTAAACCGCCACCAGGCGCACGCTGGCACCTTCACCGACGCCCAGGGCTTCGGCCGCTTCCATATCCAGCGTCACCGGTTTGCCCGGCGCGTAATCCAGCTCCAGCAACACCGCGCGGTAATCCTGCAACTGCGCATTGGCTACCAGGTATTGACGCCCGGCACCTTTGACCGGCTCGCCGATCTTCACCGGCACTACGCGGCTCTGGGCGATCGAACGGATCCCGGAAACCCGTGCATGCAGGGTCGGGCCGCCGTCGAAGATGTCGATGTAGTGATCGGTTTCGAAGCCTTCGCGCATCAGGATGTCGAAAGTGATCTGCGCACGCGGGTGCACCTGGCCCATCGCCTCTTGGGCGGAATCCGGCAGCAGCGGCACGTAGATCGGGTAATGCGGCATCAGCTCGGCGAGGAAGGTGCGGCTTTTCAGCCCGCACAGGCGCTCGGCCTCGGCGTAGTTGAGGTCGAAGAAGTTACGCCCGATCGCATCCCAGAACGGCGAGTCGCCATTCTCGTCGCTGTAACCGACGATCTCGGTCACCACCGAATCGGCAAAACGCTCTGGATGGCTGGCGACGAACAGCAGACGGCCACGGGAATTGAGCTCGGCCCACGGCGATCCGACCAGCTCGCGCTGCACATAGAAACTGGTCAGCAAGCTGTTGCCGGTCAGGTCGTGGCACTGCGAGAGCACGTGGATCTTGTTGTGGATCTTCAGCTCGCGGGAGGCGTGGACGAAGGTCTCGTTACGGAAGCTGTAGAACGGCTCCGAATAACCGGCGGAAGCGACAATGGCCGAGCAGCCGACCAGTTTGCCGGTGCTCGAGTCTTCGAGGACGAAGAAGTAACTCTCTTCACCGTTGAAGCTCACTTCGGCGGCGAACGAGGCTTCGCTCGCGGCGATCTTGTCGCTCAGACGTTCCACGTCATCCGGCAAGGAAGTGACACCAATCGGGCTGTCCGCAGCCAGACGCTGTACCTCGCCCAGATCAGCCATTTGCGCGGGGCGCATCACCAGCATGGTGTCACTCCTTTCTCTTCAATATTCACAGAAAAAACCGGGCCCACATAAAGATCGATGCAGGAATGGGACTTGTGGCGAGGGGATTTATCCCCGCTGGGGGGCGAAGCACCCCCAAAAATCTGGGGCCGCTGCGCAGCCCTTCGGGGATAAATCCCCTCACCACAGGTTCAATCCAACAGGTGAATGTGCCCGGTATCAAAAATTGGTTCGGCGCCGGAAAAACTCCAGGCGCCGAAAGGTCCATCAGGCTTGCGTCAACTTCGCCGCAGCACGTTCGAAGCGGTCGAGACCGGCATCGATATCGGCATCTTCCACCACCAGGCTCGGGGCGAAACGGATCACGTCCGGGCCAGCCTGGAGAATCATCAGGCCTTCCTGTTCGGCGGCGTTGAAGATGTCCTTGGCCTTGCCTTTCCACGCTTCGCTCAGCACGCAACCGATCAGCAGACCGAGACCACGCACCTGAGTGAACAGGCCGTATTTCTCGCCGATCTGTTGCAGGCGGGTCTTGAACTTGTCGTGCTTGGCGTTCACGCCATTCAGCACCTCAGGGGTGTTGACCACGTCGATCACCGCTTCGGCGACGGCGCAGGCCAGCGGGTTGCCGCCGTAAGTGGTGCCGTGGGTGCCGACGACCAGATGTTTGGCCAGCGCTTCGGTGGTTATCATTGCCGCGATCGGGAAACCACCGCCCAGGCTCTTGGCGCTGGTGAGGATGTCCGGGGTCACGCCGTAATGCTGGTAGGCGAACAGCTTGCCGCTGCGGCCCATGCCGGTCTGCACTTCGTCGAACACCAGCAGCGCGTTGTTCGCGTCGCACAGTTCGCGGGCACCTTGCAGGTAAGCCAGCTCGGCCGGCAGCACGCCGCCCTCGCCCTGGATCGGCTCGAGCACGACCGCGCAGGTCTTCTCGGACACCGCGGCTTTCAGCGCGGCCAGATCGTTGTAGGGAACGTGGGTGATGCCAGTGATTTTCGGGCCGAAACCGTCGGAGTACTTCGACTGGCCACCGACGTTGACGGTGAACAGGGTACGGCCGTGGAAGCTGTTCAGCGCGGCGATGATTTCGTATTTCTCGGTGCCGAAACGGTCGAATGCGACGCGACGGGCCAGCTTGAACGCGGCCTCGTTGGCTTCGGCGCCGGAGTTGCAGAAGAACACGCGCTCGGCAAACGTGGCGTCGATCAGCTTGTGCGCCAGACGCAGGGCCGGTTCGTTGGTGAACACGTTGGACACGTGCCACAGCTTGTTCGCCTGTTCGGTCAACGCGCCGACCAGCGCCGGATGCGCGTGGCCCAAAACGTTGACGGCAATCCCGCCGGCGAAGTCGATCAGCTCGCGGCCGGCCTGATCCCAGACCCGGGAACCGGCGCCACGCACCGGAATGAAAGCGGCAGGCGCGTAGTTGGGAACCATTACCTGGTCGAAATCGGCGCGTTGTACCGCAGCGTGCTCAACGGACATCGGAGTCTCCTGAAGAGGAACACCCGCCTGGAACTGGCGAGCGATGAGGGGATTGTAAGGACAGTTGGGTGCCCGGCCTTGTCGCCAAGCGACAACTTCTTATAGCGCAAACCCCGGATTTTCCCGGGTTTACGGCAATGCGACATATAGCGTCGCAAAGGCGCAGTTTACCGGGCGCGGCCGATTTGCGGCAGGCCGCGCAGGATACCAAGTCAGCCCCCACGGCAGAGACATAAATATCTACCGCACGGTGGTCGCTTGCCGCTGATTTGCTGAGGGTTCTTCCCAACGCCAAGGAATGGCCATGCATTTGTCTGAAGCACCCCCATCGACAACCCCGGATGCCGCACATGACGCGCAACATGCGGACGAGCATTACCAACCACTGAAAAACGCGATTCCGGCCTGGCTGGGCGACACCTCAGCCACTCGGCGCGAAGCGCTGAAGAACAGCGTCCCGCAACAGCCGGCCACGCTCCAGGTCGCGCCAGCCGAACAGCATGCGTTGATGAAAAGTCTTGGGGCGGCGCATATCACCGCGCAGAGCCGGGTCGACAAGAGCCTTGAGCACTTGCAGGACGCTGCGGCCTTCGCCGAGCCCCTGCTCAAGGCCGAGCTGAAAAGCTGCTTCGATCTGGAACTGGATGTCAGAAACACCTACGTGCGCCTGTACATTCCTGCCACCACCCCATGGTTTCCGATCCGCACCGGCGCCCGCGCCTGGTCCGTGTCACTGCTTGAGGCGGCACTGCATAACTTCGAAGAAAGGGAAACCGAAGACGACGCCTTCGAAGCCGAGTCGACATTCACTAGCGCACCTTCGGCTACAGGACAGTTTGAAACCCTGCCCGACATCAAGGCGAAACTGAGCATTCCCGCATTCACAAAACTGTGCCGTCGACTGGATATCGGCGCGAAATACAAAGCCAGTCTGGAAGACAATCTGGGCTACTCCGATCCGATGGTCGCGTCGGTCTTGCGCGGCAAGATCGACGCCAGCCAGAAGGCCGCGATGAAATCGGCCCTGCAATGGGCGCGGATGAACCGCGACGTGTCGGAAAACGCGGTACGCCTGATCGAAGCCATGCTCGACGGTGTGAAAGGCCTGCATGTGCACGGCGCCCCGCTGCTGTGTCATGACATGACGATGCTTTGCGCACCGCTCACCGGCATCGTGGTATTCGCCCCGGACCTGTACATGACACGCAATGCAGCGCGCGTCGTCGCCTACGTTCCGGATGACCCCGAACATCCGTTCAAGGAGTACGCCTCGCCATTGGAAATGGTCGTGGAACTGACGCGCCGGTTGCGCTCCAGGGACTATCAGCAGTTCTTCAGCCGCTTCGTCAATCACGACCAGCGCGGCTTCTTCTTCAGCACCCTCAACAGCCGGCTGAGTGAAATCCGCTGGCACCCGCACGAACCCGGCGACCCTCGGCCGGCGTGGCGCGAAGCCGCAGTGGAGCGGCCCGATCTGCAGACTGCGCTGACGCCGTTTTACGACGATGTGTGGCAACACCTGTACCAGGCAAAACTGAACAAGATTTTCAATGACGCCCGAACCATTGCCGTACCGACTGCGTTGGTCGATCAAAGGGCGCGCTGGGCGTTCTGGGATTCGCTGGTCAACATCCTCTCTTCCATCGCCCAGACCGCCGCAATGATCGTCGCGCCGTTCGTGCCGGTGCTCGGTGAAGCGATGATGGCGTACATGGCCTATCAGATGCTCGATGAAGTATTCGAAGGCATTGTCGAGTGGGCGCAGGGGCGCACGACCGAGGCGGTCGAACACCTGATGGGAACCGTGGAATCGATGATCCAGTTGGGCATGTTCGCCGTCGGCGGTGCGATTGGCGCGGCCGAGTTCCGCAAGGTATTGCCCAAGGAAATCGTGGCGTTCATCGACCGCTTCAAACCGGTACAACTGGCCAATG
Source organism: Pseudomonas sp. LW8 (assembly GCF_041956865.1). NCBI lineage: Bacteria > Pseudomonadati > Pseudomonadota > Gammaproteobacteria > Pseudomonadales > Pseudomonadaceae > Pseudomonas > Pseudomonas sp. LW8. Next base: position 4,246,207 of record NZ_CP168138.1, read on the forward strand.
GTGACACCCGCTACTGGCAACCGGATCTCGAACGCTACAAACATCCGCAGCGCCCGAGTGCCGATTCGCAACCCGATGCCCTGGGTTTGCATGCGCATGAGGACAAGCTTCTGCTGCCCTTGGAGGACGCGCACTTTGCGGTCACGAAAAGTCAGGTGCCGGGGCAGTACCGCATCGAACATCCGAGTCGCCCCGACGCTTACCAACCGGTGCTGCGCCACAATGGCGAAGGCGCCTGGCACACTGAACTGGAGCAACCGCTGGAATGGGATGGCGCAACCGCGCTGCGCCGTATCGGCCCTGCGGTCGAGAGCTTGTCCGCGAGCGAGCGCGAAACCGTGCTGCAGATCAGCGGAACCAGCGAAGACGCGTTGCGCAAAATGCATGTCGAGCAGGAAAGCGTTCCGCCTCTGCTGGCCGACAGCATCCAGCGCTTCAAGATTGATCAGCAGTTGCAACGCTTCATCGACCAGCTCGACAGCGCTGATGCTGAAGTTTTCTTGCGCGCCGACCCGGCCATGCAACTGGAGGTGCTCAGCGAATACGGCCGCTGGCCAGGCGACCAGTGCCTGCGTCTGCTCGATCGCCAAGGCGAGCAACTGTGGCAATCGTCTGCCGACACAAGCCTGCCGGTAATCGAACTACGCCACGACACGCTGGCCGGTGGCGACGTGCTCAAAAACCTGCTCCAAGCCCTCGACGAGACGCAGATCAAAACCTTGCTGGACGAGCCCTTCGCGGGACCGACGCCGTCCATCGAGGTCCGCAGCCACAACCTGCGAAAACAAGTGGCCGACCTCGCCAGACGCAACACCAGCGCGCTGTTCGAGTCGCACTATCAAGCCCTTCAGCACCTCGACGACCCGCTGGCGGCACGACTCAAGACCCACCCTCCCCAATTGCCGGCCAGCATTACCCGCGAACTGCTCGATACCGCGACCGGCAGCGAACTGTTGCAGATCAGCGAAGGACAATTGCCCCCGCGCCAGCAGGCACTCATGCAGATGGCCAGTGACGAGGTGCGCGTTACCCGCGCATATGAGGGCCTTGAGCTGGATTCGGTGAGCAATCACGACTCTGACTCTCTGGCGCTGCACAGCCTCAAATTGTTGCCGGGCTGGAGCGGCGATGTACGTATCGAAATCCGCGACGGGCGCTACGAGGGCCGGTTACTGGACGCGATCGGCCGTGACGATGCGCCCGAATACAAGGTGCTGGTTCGCCGCGACGATGGCCAATACCAACCTTATGACGATCGTGGGCAGCAGCTGCATTCGTTCGCTGATTTCTATTCCAGCCTGTTGTACGCATTGCCCGACAGCGAGCGCCAGAGCCTGGACATGCGGATCGGCCAGGGTCAGGCGCTGAAGGCGGCCATTCGTGAACGCACGCTCGAGCGCAACGAGTGGCGTCAGGTGATTGCCGATACGCCGTCCCGAGCGCCGGCTATCGACACCCTGCGCCTGCTCGGTACCGACGGTTACGCCCATGCTCCGCGTCCGCCACGCCCCGCTTACCAGCCGCACACCCTCGAAGAAGACATCCGGGTGCTCTATCCACGCATGTCGAACCATGAAGTGCGCTTCCTCGCCGAAAGCATGCGAAGCAGTCCCGCAGGCCCGCGCGCCGAAATGCTTCGTTTGCAAAATGACTACCTGCAATTGCAGAACGAACTGCATGTCTGGGCCAACAATCCGCCCGCCGTGCACCCGGAAACCGGCACGGCGCTCACCTCGCTGGAGAAGCGCGCCGAAATCCAGAATCGCAGGCTGCTACGGGAACAATTGCTCAAAGCCTGGAGACGGGAGCACGTCACGGGTATCAATCACCGGGGCTTTGCCGCCGGATACGCCTTGCGCCTTACACCTGCGGTGATGGGCGACTTGCCCGTGTTGTCAGCAGACTTCAGCCATATCACCTCGCTCGCCATTGATGGCAGCCCGATGACCACATCTGTCGACAGCTTTCTGCAGTCCTTCAGCCAGTTGCAGAATATCGATGCGCGCAATCTCAATCTGTCGAGCCTGCCGCAAGCACTGACTTCGATGCGCTCGCTGCGCGAATTGCGCTTACGCAATTGTCGGATCAGTCTGACGACGGTCACAGAGTCAGTGCTCGCGGCCATGCCGCAGCTCACCCTGCTCGATCTGCAAGGCAATGCGCTGGGCCTGCCTCCGGACCTGCACACACTGCCTTCATTGCGCTACGTGAACCTGTCGGATACCGGCATTCACACGGTGCCCGACGATCTGCTGGATCATCCGCGCCTGATTTCGGCGCAATTCGATCGCAACCGCATCACGCGGATACCGGACAGTTTTTTCAACCTGGCAAGCTCCCTCAGCGATGGTTTTACCTTCGCCGATAACCCGTTGACGGCGGCTTCTCGCGAGCGGGTAAAAGTGTTCTACGAGCACACCGGAAGGCACTTCGGCGTCCGGCCCGTGCAGGAGGTTCTGCAACGCACCATCGCCTTGTTTCCATCCCTCGACACGGAAGGCGCAACACAGGTGTTGTACCGATTGCCCGGGCCATTGGCGGAGTGCGGCGTACAGTTGTCCCGCTGGGAAAATGAACTCGGCGTGCTGAATCTCGAACTCAGTCAATGGATCAACCAGGCCACCGTGACCGCCTCTGAGTCGGGGGAACGTCTTCCCCTCGAGGCACAGGCCCGCGAACTGGAGGCCCGGCGATCCTTTGCGCAACAGATCGAGCAATTCTGGCGCAGCCCGCCCCTGTACCCGCGCCTTGAAGAACTCAGGGCAACGGCGACGTTCAGTGGGGATATGCCGATACTCAGCGCCGGTCTCGAGCGCGCGACGCAGCTGAACCTCACCGGCACCGCCAATAGCACCGCTGCCCTGCGCTTCGTGGAGTGCTTCCCCAACCTTGCCAAGCTGAAAATGAACGGTTTCGAACTGGGACCGCTTGCGCTGGGCGAAGCAAAACTGCCTCAACTGAGCGATCTGGAGCTGAAAAATTGTGGCGTGGTCATGACCCCGGAAAATCAGGCTGCGCTGCTGTCACTTGGCAGCCTCGACTCACTGGACCTGAGCGACAATCCGTTGGGTACGTTCCCCGACCTGAATTTGTTGCCCGAATTGATCTATCTCGATCTGTCCAACTGCGGGCTGACCGTCGTTCCCGAAGGACTGGCCAGCCATCCGGGGTTGCGAACCGCAGTGCTCGCAGGCAACCGCATCACGCAACTGCCCGAGGCGCTGTTCGACCTCCCCGCCGAGCGCAGTGACGGCATTGACCTTGCCGACAACCCGCTATCGGCCGCCACCCGCGACCAGATCAAAAACTACTACCGCCTCCATCGCAACGACTTCGACGTATTGGCGGCCGAGCCGGACGTGAGCCTCGCCCGGCAGTTGTTTCCCGGTTTGAACAAGCAAGAGGCCAGCGAGATGATTTACGACTTGCCCGGCGACCTGGCCGACGGTCGCCAACAGCTGCTTCGCTGGCAAGCAGAACAGCAACAGATGCGCGATGACCTGACCCGCTGGGCCTTGGCAACGCCGTCTGCGCACCCGGTTACCGGTCAGGCCTTGAGCGCAAGCGAGCGTTTGGCGCAACGATCCGCACGCTCGGACTTCAAGCAATTGATAAAGGATTTCTGGGGCGAAAGATCGATGGGTACCGGCAGGCGCACGACTTCTTTCGCGGCAGACCTCAAGTTCCTCGGCGAAATGCCGCGCCTGACGGTCAACTTCGATCACGTTACCAGCCTCAAGCTGGCGGGCAACGTGACGATCGCGGGACTGGAGCCGTTCGCTGCCTTGTTCCCGAATCTTCAGATGTTGGAACTGAAAGCTTTCACACTCTATGACATCCCTTCATTCGTCAGCCGTCTGCACTATCTCAAAGAGCTCAAACTCAATGACTGCGCGCTGACGCTTACCCCTGCCGGGCAGCAGGTACTTGGCGCGCTGCCCGAGTTGCGGTTGCTCGATCTGAGCCATAACCCACTGACAAACGCGCCAGACCTGACAATCCTGCCCAAGGTGACGAACTTCTCGCTCGGCCATAGCGAACTGACGAGCGTGCCGAAGGGCATCGCCGAGCATCCGCTGCTGCGAGAGCTCCATCTCAATAACAACCAGATAACCGTGCTGCCCGACGCTGTTTTCAGTTTGCATCCCGAGCGGGCCGACAGCGTCTATCTGAACGACAATCCTCTGTCCATGAATGCCCGCGACCGCGTCAAGCGCTACTACGCCGCACAAGGGCGCAACTTCCGGATCAAGCCGGCATCGGCTGACATTGCCATGGCGCAGAGACTGTTCCCGCGACTGGGCGAAAACGCTGCGATCAACATGATTTATCGCCTGCCCGGGACATTACAGACCGGTACGGCACAACTGGTCAGATGGGAGGCGGAAATTGCCCGCATGATCAGTGATCTCAACACATGGAGCGCGCGCCTGCCGGTCAACAACCCTTCGACAGAGCTGCCCTGGACTGCGCCGGAAAGATTTGCAGAACTCGCCGCCAGACAAAGATTCAGCAGCGACCTTGAGAAACTCTGGCGCGGCCGGCAAAACGAAAACTCAGCCCTGCGGTTCAATACTTTCGAAGCAGATGCGACATTCACCGGCGAATTGCCGGAACTGACCGCTGACTTCAGCCACATCACGCATCTCAACCTTCAGGGCAATCCGGGGCTGAACATTCCCGATGGTTTTTTCCGAAGCTTCAGCGGGCTGCGCGGACTGGAACTGCAGGATTTCGCCTTGGGCCGGATACCCCAATCGCTGCCAAGCCTGCCGTTGCTTGAGAGGTTGATGCTGAGCAAGTGCCAGATCACTCTGGATCCTGCCGGACAAGCGATCCTGTCCACGATGACCCGATTGAAATCTCTGGACTTGTATAGCAACCCTCTGCAGGTGACGCCCGATCTATCGACCCTGCAGAACCTGACGTTCATCGACCTGATCAACACCGGCATCGATAGTGTTCCCGCCGGGCTGGAACAGCTGCCGCACCTGGAAGTCGCGTTGCTGAGCGACAACAACATCAGCGAATTGCCGGCGCAACTGACGCAGTATTCCGATCGCGGCATTGAACTGGGCGGCAACCCGTTGTCGGTTGCTTCCAGAGAACGGATCAAGGCCGCATTCCAGGCCAAGGCTGACAACTTCGGTGTCTGGGTCCAACAGCAAGACATCGATCTGGCGCAAAGCCTTTATCCATCGCTGTTCGGCTTCGATGCCAACGATCTGGTCTACAAGCTTGCGGGCACGCTGGCCGATGGACGTGTTGAGCTGATGCGCCGCAAAACCGAGCTCACCTCCGTGCTCGAACGCTTGGATAGCTGGGCCAACGAGTTTCCCGACGATTCTGGCACGCAGATGCCGCTCGCGAACGACGCGGCAGCCAGAGAAAGACTCAACCGCCAGCACTTCAGGCAAAACCTCGAAGACGACCTGCGCCGTGCGCCCTCGTTCCTGACAGGGCCAAGGGTCAGCTGCGAGTTGTCGTTTACCGGTGAGCTACCGCCGCTGACTGCGCGTTTCGACCACATCGAACAATTGAAACTGACCACCACAGCGTCCGCTGCGCCTCGGATCGATCGTCTGCTGGAGCTGTTCCCGAAGCTCAAAGGCATCGACATCCGCAATTATCCGCTAGGCGAGATTCCCAACCCGATCTTCGCTATGGACAGGCTGCGCAGCCTCTATCTGCCTGACTGTGAGATCACGCTGACTGCGCAGACCGCGCAAGCATTCGCAACGCTGAGAAACCTGAGATCGGTGGACCTGAGCGACAATCCGCTCAACATCGCTCCGGATCTGAGTCATTTCCCGCAGATGACCGATGTGCGTCTGGGCAACTGTGCCTTGAGCAAGGTGCCTGACGGCCTGCTCGAACTGCCTCGATTGATGTACGCGGACTTGTCCGGGAACGCGATCACCGAGTTGCCGGGCGAGTTTCCTTTACAGCCCGGCGACGTGCTGACCGAATACGACTTCAGCGACAACCCGCTGACTGCCGAAAGTTTGCAGCGCCTGCAGCGGTATGAGGCGGCGTATCAATTGCGCCTGCTGGAGCAGCAGTCGAGCAACGACACCGCGTATCAGACGATTGAGGATTTCCATGACTTCTCCGGCGGCATGGAAACCGATTGAGGGTCGATCCGCGCTCAGCCACGCTCCGGCGGCACTGACGACAATTCGAACGGGCTGCTGCTGCGCCGCTGGTTGCGATCTTCGCGCGGCGTGGCACCGAAGAAATTGCGATAGGCGCTGGAGAAATGCGGCCCCGAGGAGAAGCCGCACGAGAGGCCGATCTGGATGATCGACTTGCTGGTCTGCATCAACATCTGCCGGGCCTTGTTCAGGCGCAATTCCAGGTAGTACTGGCTCGGCACGCGGTTGAGGTATTGCTTGAAGATCCGTTCCAGCTGCCGACGGGACACGCACACATGCTGGGCGATTTCGTCGGTGGTCAGCGGCTCTTCGATGTTGGCTTCCATCAGCAACACCGCTTGGGTGAGCTTCGGATGGCTGGAGCCGAGGCGATTCTGCAACGGGATGCGCTGACGCTCACCGCCCTCGCGGATGCGCTCAACGACCAGTTCTTCCGACACCGCACCGGCCAGTTCCGCACCGTGATCGCGGGCCAGCACCGCCAGCAACAGGTCGAGCACCGACATGCCACCGCAAGCGGTCAGACGATCGCGATCCCAGTCGAACAGATGGCTGGTGGCGATGACTTTCGGGAAGCGCTCAGCGAAATCGTCCTGCCAGCGCCAGTGCACGGCGGCGCGATAACCGTCGAGCAAACCGAGCTGGGCCAGCGGATAGACACCGGCCGACAGACCACCGATCACGCAACCGGCACGCACCAGTTGCTTGAGCGCACTGCTCAGCGCCGGCGCCAGGGTGGTCGGCGGCTCGTCGGCGAGCAGGAACAGTTTCTGGAAATTCTCGAGCTTGCCGGCCCAGGGTTCGCCGGGCAATTGCCAGGCACCTTCGCTCTGCGGCTCGGCCTGCAGGAACGACAGTTCGTAAACCACGTCCGGGTGCACCCGCTGCGCAACACGCAAGGCCTCCTCCGCCAGCGCCAGCGTCAACGCTTTAGTGCTGGGCCAAATCAGGAAACCAATTCGATGGGCAGTCATGGGCGGGCAATCCGAAACGAACAACGGTGATGAAGGCATGGGCCAATGCTAGCCCGGAAATGAACACAAATCCTGAAACCGGTGAAGATCAGAATGTGGGAGCGAGCCTGCTCGCGAAGGCGGTGTACCAGTCAACATAATTGCTGGCTGTTGTACCGCTTTCGCGAGCAGGCTCGCTCCCACAGGGATCTGAGCCAGCCAGAAGATCGCGAAGCATGACCTAATCTGGTGCGCAACGGCAGCCCTGATTTATTTCAGGCTGCCCGACAGAAACTGCTGCAAGCGCTCCGACTGCGGGTTGACCAGCACTTCGCGCGGGTTGCCGCTTTCTTCGACGACGCCTTTGTGCAGGAACACCAGCTGGTTCGACACTTCACGGGCGAAGCCCATTTCGTGGGTCACCACGACCATGGTGCGGCCTTCCTGCGCCAGCGCCTGCATGACTTTCAGCACGTCGCCGACCAGTTCCGGGTCAAGGGCCGAAGTCGGCTCGTCGAACAGCATCACTTCCGGTTCCATCGCCAGCGCACGGGCGATCGCCACGCGCTGCTGTTCGCCGCCGGACATGTGCCCCGGGAACGCGTCTTTGCGATGGGCCACGCCAACCTTGTTCAGGTAGTACTCGGCTTTTTCGCGCGCTTCGTACTTGGGTACGCCGAGCACGTGCACCGGCGCTTCCATGATGTTTTCAATCGCGGTCATGTGCGACCACAGATTGAAATGCTGGAACACCATCGACAGGCGCGAACGCATGCGTTGCAGCTGTTTTGGATCAGCGGCTTTCAGCGCGCCATCCTTGTTCGCCACCAGTTTCAGCTCTTCGTTGTTGAGCAGGATCTTGCCGGCGTGCGGCTGCTCGAGCAGGTTGATGCAACGCAGGAAAGTACTTTTGCCGGAGCCACTGGAGCCGATGATGCTGATCACATCGCCGGCGGCGGCTTTCAGGGACACGCCCTTGAGCACTTCGTGACTGCCATAGCGTTTATGCAGGTCTTGGACTTCAAGTTTGTACATGCGGTCGGTTCTCACAAAAACAGTCAGTCAGTCGTTGAGCAAGCGCCCGTGACGCAGCGCTTCGCGCCCCGCCACCTTGGCCAGCCAGAAACCGGGTTGGGCATAGCGCAGCCGTTCAATGGCAAACAGCACCCCGGACGTACCAGCACATACCGTGCTGACCCGATCGGACACAGGGTCGATCACTTGAAAAATCTCATCGCCCGCCTCGACCCATTCGCCAGGCCTGCGGGAAAAACTCACCACACCGGGGTGGGGTGCGAACAACAATTCGGTGCCTTCGAACGGCATGCCTTCGCACGGTTCGAAGGCCGGGTCCGGCCACTCGCCGGTGATCAGACCTTGCTCGGCAAGGAACGCCAGAATGCCTTCAGCATAAGCCTCGGCTTCGACGCGGCCAGTGTCGGCCTGCCCGCCCAGCTCGATCGTCGTCGCCAGACACGCCAGCGGAATCTGCGCCTCGGGGAACTGCCGCGCCAGACGCAACCATGGCAACGAGCAGGCTTCATCGAACGAGCTGCCGCCGGAATCTTCCGCGAGCAGACCAACCTTGACGTTCAGGTGCGCCGACAGCGAACGCCACTGCGGCCAGTGCTGCGGCAGCGCATACATGTGCAGCGCGGCTTCGGCATCGCAGTGCAGGTCCAGCACCACATCGGCGGTGCAGGCGTGGCTGAGCAGCACACGTTGCATGCCTTGCAACTGGCTGCTCGCTTCAGGCAATCCGGCCAGGTGGTCGGCCATTGCCTGACGGATCAGGCGCACATTGGCATGGGGATCATCACCGAGTTTTTCGCCCAGCGCCGCCGCGACCGGCGCGCTGAGCTCGACGAAATCACGATTGAAATTCTTGCCGCTGCCCGCCTCGAAACGGCCCTGGAAATTGCCTTGCAGCAATTGCCCGAGGCCGATCGGATTGGCCACCGGCACCAGCTCGATCACGCCGTTGAGCAAGCCTTGGGCTTCGAGTTCGCCGAGGCGCTTTTTCAGCTCCCAGGCGGTGCGCATGCCCGGCAGTTCATCGGCGTGCAGGCTGGCCTGGATGTAGGCCTTGCGCTCGCCGCTACCAAAACGGAAAACCGAAACCTTGCGCTCGCTGCCCAGGTGGCTCCACGGCAATAGGTGGTCGATGCGTTGCATATCAGTGCTTCCGTGGCGCGAGGTAGCTCAACCAGCGACGCTCGGCCAGTTTGAACAGCTTGACCAGAATGAAGGTCAGGCACAGGTAGAACACGCCGGCAGTGATGTATGCCTCGAACGGCAGGTAGAACTGCGCGTTGACGGTACGTGCCGCGCCAGTGATGTCGATCAGGGTCACGATCGACGCCAGACTGGTGGTCTGCAGCATCATGATCACTTCGTTGCTGTACTGCGGCAGCGCCCGGCGCAGGGCCGACGGCAGCAGGATGCGCTTGTACAGTTTGAAGCGCGACATGCCCATGGCCTTGGCCGCTTCGATCTCACCGTTCGGCGTAGCTTTGAGGCTACCGGCGATGATTTCTGCGGTGTAGGCGCTGGTGTTGACCGCAAACGCCAGGCAGGCACAGAACGTTGCGCTGGACAGCCACGGCCACAGGAAGCTTTCGCGTACCGCTTCGAACTGGGCCAGACCGTAGTAGATCAGGAACAGCTGCACCAGCATCGGCGTGCCGCGAATCACGTAGGTGTACAGCCACGCGGCGCCATTGACGAACGGGTTTTTCGAGACGCGCATCAGCCCCAGCGGCAACGCCGCGAGCAAACCGAAGAACAGCGACAGCGCGAGCAGTTTGAGGGTGGTCAGCAGGCCGCTGAAGTACAGCGGCAGTGCCTCCCAGATGACGTTGTAGTCGAAGATCATAGATCAGCCGCCCTTACGCCTACCGAGTAGCGCTTCTCAAGGTGACGCAATGCCAGCAACGAGACACTGGTGATCACCAGGTACATCGCCGCCACTGCGAGGAAGAAGGTGAAAGGCTCGCGCGTGGCATCCGCCGCCTGCTTGGCCTTGAACATCATGTCTTGCAGACCGACCACGGAAATCAGCGCGGTGGCCTTGGTCAGTACCAGCCAGTTGTTGGTGAAGCCGGGAATCGCCAGACGAATCATCTGCGGCACCATCACCCGGAAGAACACCTGAAAACTGCTCATGCCGTACGCCATGCCCGCTTCGGCCTGGCCCTTGGGGATCGCCATGAACGCACCACGGAAGGTTTCCGAGAGGTACGCACCGAAGATGAAACCGAGGGTGCCGATACCGGCGGCCAGCGGGTTCAGATCGATGTAGTCGTCATAGCCGAGCATCGGCGCAACGCGGTTGAGCAAGTCCTGACCGCCGTAGAAGATCAGCAGGATCAGCACCAGGTCGGGAATGCCGCGGATCACCGTCGAATACAGGTCGCCCAGCCACGCCAGCCAGCGCACCGGCGACAGGCGCAACGCGACACCGATCAGCCCGAGAACGATGGCCAGAGCCATGGACGACAAGGCGAGCTGAAGCGTCAGCCATGCGCCATCGAGGATGACAGCCCCGTAGCCTTTCAACATGATTCAGGTCCTCGAAAGTTGGGATGAAAAAATGGCGCAAACCGCAGAGATTCTGTTGCTTGCGCCATTTCGGACTTGTCGCAGAGACGTGTTACTTGCCGTAGATATCGAAGGCGAAGTACTTGTCCTGGATTGCCTTGTATTTGCCGTTCTCGCGGATGGCCGCGATGGCAGTGTTGATCTTGTCTTTCAGGGCGTCGCCCTTGCGCACCGCGATACCTACGCCGTCGCCGAAGTATTTGACGTCGGTGAAGGCCGGGCCGACGAACGCGAAGCCTTTGCCGGCGTCGGTTTTCAGGAAACCATCGTCCAGCAGGGTGGCGTCAGCCACGGTACCGTCGAGGCGACCGGCAGCCACGTCGAGGTAGATTTCGTTCTGCGAGCCGTACGGCTTGATCTCGGCGCCCAATGGAGCCAGAACTTCGCGGGCGAAACGCTCGTGGATCGAGCCACGCTGTACGCCGATGTTCTTGCCTTTCAGCTCAGCCAGACCTTCGCTGACCTGAGTACCGGCCTTCATGACCAGACGCGCCGGGGTGTTGTAGTACTTGTTGGTGAAGTCGACCGACTTCTTGCGATCTTCGGTGATCGACATCGACGACAGGATCGCGTCGATCTTGCGCACCTTGAGAGCCGGGATCAGACCGTCGAACTCTTGCTCGACCCACACGCACTTGACCTTCATTTCTTCGCACAGCGCGTTGCCGATGTCGTAGTCGAAACCGACGATGCTGCCGTCCGGTGCTTTCGAAGCGAACGGAGGGTAAGCCGCTTCGATACCGATCTTCAGCGGTTTTTCGTCAGCGAAGGCATTCATCGACAGCACGGACAGTGCCAGGGCGCCAAGCAGCACAAGTTTCTTCATCTTGGGACTCCATCGGTAAAGGGCAAAAACGGCAGAGTGAGCGACAGCCCAATATGCGAATGGGTGAATCGGAAATCGGTTGCGCATCGGCGGAAATTTCCCATTGGAACCGCAGGCGATTTCAACGTCAGCCACGATGAGCGAGTGATCGGCATTCTAACGACAGGCCCGAAGCCGATATTTCTTCAATGCGACAACTAATTACAGATGCACCGAGAAAGCGGTTTGAGCTCATTGACAGCCCTGCAATTTCATGCAAGAGCGAAAGACAGTGAACCGATACATATTGCAAGTTGCGGGCCTATTATTCGTAAACCCTTCTAATCCGGCAAGCGCAGCGTTATGTCTTATTTTTCAGCAGGGCTTTGGAGGCTCTAAAACGGCGCACCGCGTTTCCCTTCGCCCCGGTTTGGCGCGGGCGGTTACACATTGGGTTGTGGCGGGTAACAGCGGGAAAGGTCTGACGGTGCAGATCGATAATTATTGGTTGGGGTGTTGCGGTTTCCTACAGCTGACTACTGCGGTGTCTGACAGATCGCCTTCGCGAGCAGGCTCGCTCCCACATTTGAAATGCGCCCGTTTCCTTGTGGGAGCGAGCCTGCTCGCGAAGAGGCCCTCCCAGCTACCACAAACCTCACAGCCATAAAAAAGCCCCGCCCGGCATCACCGGACAGGGCTCCTATGCTTCTAAAGCTTAAGCAACATTCATGGTCTTGTGCGTATCAATCAAATGCTGCACCACACCCGGATCCGCCAGGGTCGAGATATCGCCCAAGCCGTCGTATTCCGCCGTGGCGATCTTGCGCAGGATGCGGCGCATGATCTTGCCCGAACGGGTCTTCGGCAGCCCCGGCGCCCACTGGATCACGTCCGGCGAAGCAATCGGGCCGATCTCCTTGCGCACCCAGTTCTTCAGCTCCAGGCGCAACTGCTCGGTCGGCTCCTCGCCGTTCTTCAAGGTCACATAGACATAAATGCCCTGCCCCTTGATGTCATGCGGCACACCCACCACCGCAGCTTCGGCAACCTTCGGATGCGCGACCATCGCGCTTTCGATCTCGGCGGTACCCATGCGGTGGCCGGAAACGTTGAGCACGTCGTCCACACGCCCGGTGATCCAGTAGTAACCGTCGGCATCGCGACGCGCGCCGTCACCGGTGAAGTACATGCCACGGAAGGTCTTGAAGTAGGTATCGACGAAACGATCATGATCGCCGTACAGCGTACGCGCCTGGCCTGGCCACGAATCGAGAATCACCAGATTGCCTTCAGCCTCGCCCTCGATGATGTTGCCGAGGTTGTCGACCAGCGCCGGCACCACACCGAAGAACGGACGCGCCGCCGACCCCGGCTTCAGCGCATGGGCACCCGGCAGCGGGCTCATCATGTTGCCGCCGGTTTCGGTCTGCCACCAGGTATCGACGATCGGGCAACGCGACTTGCCGACATTCTTGTAGTACCAGTCCCAGGCTTCCGGGTTGATCGGCTCGCCCACCGAACCGAGCAGACGCAGGCTGCTGCCATCGGCGCCTTCCACGGCGGCCTGACCCGAGGCCATCATCGCGCGGATCGCGGTCGGCGCGGTGTAGAGGATGTTGACCTTATGCTTGTCGATGATCTTCGCCACCCGGGTGATATCCGGGTAGTTCGGCACACCCTCGAACAGCACGGTGGTCGCGCCGTTGGCCAGCGGGCCGTAGACGATGTAACTGTGGCCGGTGACCCAGCCGACGTCGGCGGTGCACCAGTAGATTTCGCCTGGACGGTAGTCGAATACGCGCTCGTGGGTCATTGCCGCATACAGCAGATAACCGCCGGTGGTGTGCTGCACGCCCTTCGGCTTGCCGGTGGAGCCGGAGGTATAAAGGATGAACAGTGCCTCTTCAGCGCCCATCTCTTTCGGCGCGCAAACGGTGCCCGCGACCTTCATCAGGTCTTCGTACCAGATGTCGCGATGCTGGTTCCACTTGATGTCGCCACCGGTGCGCTTGCACACGATGACCTTCTGGATGCTGCTGGTTTCCGGGTTGGTCAGCGCGTCGTCGACGTTGGCCTTGAGGGAAATCTTCTTGCCGGCGCGAATACCCTCGTCAGCGGTGATCACCACTTTCGATTTGCAGTCAATGATGCGACCGGCCAGGGCTTCCGGCGAGAAACCGCCGAACACCACCGAGTGAATCGCGCCAATCCGGGTGCAGGCCAGCATGGCGACCACGGCTTCGGGAATCATCGGCATGTAAATGGTCACCACATCGCCACGGTGCACGTCCTGACCACGCAGGGCGTTGGCCAGTTTGCACACTTGCTCATGCAGTTCGCGGTAGGTGATGTTTCGGCTCTCGGAAGGATCGTCGCCTTCCCAGATGATCGCGACTTGGTCGCCGCGCTCGGCCAAATGGCGGTCGAGGCAGTTGTAGGAAACGTTCAGGGTGCCGTCGGCAAACCACTTGATGTCGACATGGTGATCGTCGAACGAGGTCTGTTTCACCGTGGTGAAGGGCTTGATCCAGTCCAGACGCTTGGCTTGCTCGCGCCAGAAGCCGTCAGGGTTGACGACCGACTGCTGGTACATGGCTTTGTAGGTCGCCTCGTCAGTCAGCGTGTTTGCCAGAACCTCGGGACGAACGGGATACAGAGAAGCCGCACTCATCTTTCCTACCTCGGTGTAATAGTTGTTTTTGTATGACCCTGTTGTAGCCGGGTGGGGCCTATAGAACCATTCGACGATGGTTGTAGGAGCTGCCGCAGGCTGCGATCTTTTGATCTTCAAAGCAAGATCAAAAGATCGCAGCCTCGTTGCACTCGACAGCTCCTACAGGGGGTCGCGCGAGGGATTGTTACCAAATATGCCAAAAGTGTTTATCAAAACCCGCTCTGTTTACCCCGCCCCCACCGCCCTAAAATTCACCTCGCCAACAAGGCAACCGCGATTAACAACGTTACAGCCCCCACGAAGGCCGTTAATCCAGCGCTTCAAGTAACGCATCAACTACTCAAGCTCCACACGCAACCCTAAAAAGGTTGCGTGACCCCACTCGACCTCAAAAAGGTGAATTAGAAATGAAAGCTTTATTGGTTCTGGCCCTCAGCAGTCTGTGCGCAACCGCCATGGCAGACGAGGTCCCGACTGATGTCGCACAGCAACAACCGGTAATAGAGGAATACACTTACTCCACACATCTGGACATCGCCAAAGTTGTATCGATGAGCGAAGTGCCAAATGTCTGCGAAGTAGTACCGGCAAAAATGGAATACGACGACTCCAAAGGCCAACGCCACATCCTGCGCTACAGCATCATGGGCAACGGCTGCACGAACTGAATCAGACTGCACCGAATCGGATCGCTCAGCGCTACATTGAGGGTCGATTCCAGCCCGGCTTCGGTCGGGCTCAGTTGTGTCTGGAGCCGCGAAAAAGGCTTGCAAAACACTAGATATAGTGAAAAACCCACTTTTCTGGCTATTTTTTAAACAAAAAACCACCTGCCAAAAAATTAACGAAAAAAAATCTGCTCGGGTCGATTCCGCGCAAAGCCCTGTAATCCCTCGGTCGGACCGAAATCCACCCCCTCCTCGGCCTCGCCATGAGCCGATTCGCCGCACCACGCCGGTAAAAATTTCCCTATAATGCCGCCCTATACGGGTCAGCAATATTCCCTTACAGGGAGCAAAAGCCATTCTGAAGCCCCGCAACAGTGCCAGACGCTGATTGCGCCCATCAGAGGCTCTCGGAACCCGTCAAAATTTCTGTTTATTTGCCTGCGTGCAGCGCTGCAAAAAACGACATCCAACGCGGCTTGTTTGGCCGTGTGAAAAACCAACCCATCAGGTTTCACACGGGCACAAGCCCTCACGCAGGAGACGACACGTCATGCTGAGCTGGGACGAATTCGATAAAGAAGACAGTGAAGTCGCAACCGTGAAAGGCGCCAACGCCGGCCACGCAAGCGAAGCCAACATGGACCGCCTCGACAACGCCGGCGGCGCCGCAGCGCTGGAAGCCCGCGCCGTCACCGCCGACGACTCGGCCGCCGTGGCCCGCGCCAAGGCTGCACTGAACTCCCTCGACGTCGCCGAAGGCCTCGCCGAACTCGAAGGCGCCTCCGCCCGTGTCGCCGTTGACGAAAAGCGCATGATCAACTGCCGCGCTGACCTCAACCAACTCGTGCCATTCAAGTACGACTGGGCCTGGCAGAAGTACCTGGACGGTTGCGCAAACCACTGGATGCCGCAAGAAGTCAACATGACCGCCGACATCGCCCTCTGGAAAAACCCGGAAGGCCTGACCGACGACGAGCGCCGCATCGTGATGCGCAACCTCGGCTTCTTCTCCACCGCCGACTCCCTGGTTGCCAACAACCTGGTCCTGGCCGTGTACCGCCTGATCACCAACCCGGAATGCCGCCAGTACATCCTGCGCCAGGCTTTCGAAGAAGCGATCCACACCCACGCCTACCAGTACTGCATCGAATCGCTGGCCATGGATGAAGGCGAAATCTTCAACATGTACCACGAGATCCCATCGGTCGCGAAGAAAGCAGCCTGGGGCCTGAAGTACACCCGTTCGATCTCCGATCCAAAGTTCGAAACCGGCACCCCGGAAACCGACAAAGAGTTGCTGCGCAACCTGATCGCCTACTACTGCGTTCTGGAAGGCATCTTCTTCTACTGCGGCTTCACCCAAATCCTCTCCATGGGCCGCCGCAACAAAATGACCGGCGTCGCCGAGCAGTTCCAATACATCCTGCGCGACGAATCCATGCACCTGAACTTCGGCATCGACGTGATCAACCAGATCAAAATCGAAAACCCACATTTGTGGGATGCTGAGATGAAAGAAGAAGCGACCCAGATGATCCTGCAGGGTACGCAGCTGGAGATCGAATACGCGCGTGACACCATGCCTCGCGGGGTGTTGGGTATGAATGCGGCGATGATGGAGGACTACCTGAAGTTCATCGCCAACCGTCGTTTGTCGCAGATTGGTTTGAAGGAAGAGTACCCAGGGACGACTAACCCGTTCCCTTGGATGAGCGAGATTATGGACTTGAAGAAAGAGAAGAATTTCTTTGAGACGCGCGTGATCGAATACCAAACTGGTGGTGCTCTGAGCTGGGACTAATAGTGTCGCTTGGTGCGATTTGACGATTGCTGCCTGAGTCGACAAGTCGAGAAAGCAAAAAGCCCCGATTTTATCGGGGCTTTTTTTATGGGCGATAAGCGGTAATTAGGTTAACGATGCATTGGTAGGATTTGGCAGGATCAGTCGCTTTTCCCTGTAGGAAATTTCCTAGACAGCAGTGATGGCCACTCAGTATCGTCCGAGGGTTTTCAACCCTCGGCGATTTTATGGACACGGAAAAAAGTAATAGCGATTGGAGTGAGGTCGAGATTCAGGCGGCAGTCGATGCCTATCTGAAGATGCTTGTACGCGAGCAGAGCGGCCAGAAATTCGTCAAGACTGAGGAGAATCGCATCCTGCGCGAAGGCCCGTTAGCCGGTCGGACTAAAGGCTCTGTCGAGTTCCGGATGCAGAACATTTCTACCGTGTTGGTCGAGATGGATAGAAAGCGTATTGAAGGCTATAAACCTGCCAAGAATGTTGGCGCGAATGTAGCGAGCAGCATCCGTAAGGCACTTGATGCTTCTACCGTTCTGACACTTGAAGATTCCAATCCAACGGCGGACGAAGCATTGCTCGAGCAACGCGCGGCTAAATTTGAGCAAAAGCAATTTGATTACGTCCCCAAAGGGATAAAAACACCAATCCAAACGACTTCCACTAGAAAGGTTTACTTTCGCGATCCTGAATTGAGGGGCTGGGTTCGTCAGCAAGCCAATGGAAAGTGCGAGGGTTGTGGCAAAGCAGCGCCATTTGAAAAAAATGGGAAACCGTTTTTAGAAGTGCATCACGTTAAGCACATGTCGCAAAAGGGTTCGGACCTTGAGACGAATGTTGTGGCGTTGTGTCCCAACTGTCACCAACGTTGCCATCATTCGGACGACAGAGAGGCTTTCACTGCTTGGCTGTATGACAACGTTGGAAGACTCGAAAAGGAATAATTGCAGTTTGTCTGGCTAACCTCATTTGCTGGATTTGGGGCAGCTTCGCTGCCCAACGGGGATAAATCCCCTCACCACAATTCAATGTGTTGCTGCTGGGTCGGTGTCTGGATTCGAGATTAGGTTGATGCCACAAATCGCCAGCGGGCTGCCTCCCACAAATCCCGCATCATCCTGAAAACAATCAGTGCAACCCGCGCCGCCTCCCGCTATTAATACCCCTCCCCCACTCAAGGATCCGAGCCCCACCATGAAATTCGATCTCGCCTATTGCCTCAGCCTCGACGACAAGTTGTCGATCTATGACGTTCGCGATCTCAATTTCGATGAGACGGTGGCCTTCGACTCCGCGAAGGAACACTTCCAGTGCCCCAACGATGCGTGTCGTTCGGCGTTCGAGGCGTCCAACGAGTTGGGCACGTTCAACGCGAAGAATGTGAATTACGTGCGCACGCCGCACTTCAAGAATCTGCCCACGACGCAGCATGTGGCGGGTTGTCCGTATGTGAGTTTGAAGGCGTCGGCTTCTGGCGTTGAGACGGCGGATGACGAGGTGGATGACGGGCGTGAGGAACACTTCCCGTCGGAGTTGTTGCTGACCCGGCGTGAGTATGTGCGCAAGCCTGTCGCGCCAGCGGGGGCGGCGGATGTGTTGCGGGATGATCCGGTGCGGGCGGCGGCGGACGGTGGCAAAGAGTCGGCGAGTCGGGAGTCGGCGCCGGATAAGACCAGTGTGTTTGCGCATCCGGTGGAGTGTTTTGTTTCCAACTTCGCCGACAAGGAGTTGCTCAAGCGCATGCCGTTGAAGGTCGGCGAGCATTCGGCGCCGTACAGTTCGTTCTTCAAGAAGATCGAGTATCTGACGGACAACAAGGGGCTGATTTACTGGGGGCGGATCAAGAAGATCGAGGACTTCCACAGTGCCAGTTTTCGTATCGATTTCGAGGACAAGGTCTGGTTCAAGAAACCCGAAGACAGCAAGAAGAAGCCGTATCCGGTCAGCGTTTATCTGAACAAGAAGCTGATCGACAACTACCGCAAGCGCAAGGCGTTTCTGGAAGAGATCAAGCACGCTGTGGATAGCGACAAGGCGTTGTTCTGTTTCTTCTATGGCGTAACGCCGGAGCTGAAGCAGGTGCCCGGCAAGAAGAACCCCGAAAAACCTTTCGAGGTCTTCAATGCCAATATCGAGAACCTGGATCACTTCATTATTCGTGAAGCGCCGGGGTTGAAGTGAAGCTCAGTTGATGCGTGCCCTTTCTTCAAACGCTCGAATCTCCCGCTCCGCCTCCCTGCGTCGCTCAAGTGCAGCCTGAACGCCCAGATCTTCCACTCCGCAATACTGGAGCAGCCAATGAGCGAGCATTTCTTCATCAGGGCGAAAGTAATCTTTTCGGTCCTTGGTGTTTCGAATTTGCGAATTCATCCGCGCATCGAAACCGATAGCTGCACGTTCGCCTTGGGGCAAACAGCCCCACTCTGCCGCGCAATCCTCGAAAAACCAGGCGACTTGTTCGATGTGCTTTTGTGCGCTGCGATGGCCACGGCGATAAAAACGATACTCGCGACTCAGCTCGAGACGATCGGTCATTGTCCCCGCATCAACCCATTGCATGAGGTCATGATTGATTGCATCGCGGATCAGACCTTCGCGCCAACGCTCGTTAAACCACGCTACAAACCCTTCGGCGTCGGCCTTTTTGGCATCAGCCAGGATCACGCAATAGCGGGTTTTGATGTGCAGGACCAACAACACATGTTTGCGCTGCACAGTGATCGCATGAACCAACCACTGTTCGTCCGCGCCGTTCAGCTCATCATCCTCAATAACTGATGACGGCGGTTTGGTGTCCACCGGCGTGATCGTTTGGCCTTTATGAACACGGCTGAAAAACTTGCTGGCGGCTTCGGTGCAATTGAAGATCAACATCCTGGTTCTCTGCTGAAGACTGGAGGCAACGCTCTGCCGCTGATTCTGATTTCTTTCGCCTGCGCCAATCAACGATTCATTTGAGCGAAATGCTCAGCAGCACCACGATCAGCAAACCAATATAGATCCAGGCATGCACCCGATCCGGTATCCGCCCAATCCACCGCGCAGCCAATCTGATCCCCAGCAACGAGCCAACCGTCAGCAGCGCAAACGCCAGCACATTGACATACCCGATATACCAACCCCCCAGATCAGCCTCGGTGAAACCGGCCAGCGCCATGTACGTCAGCGTCCCGGCCAGCGCTACCGGCACGCTGAGCGGATTGGCCATGGACGTCGCTTGCGACATGCTCAGCCCGCAGCGGCGCAGCAGCGGCACGGTCATGACGATTCCTCCTACACCTAGGAAGGTCGCGATGGCGCCGATGCCTACGCCGCCGGCGGATGTTTCTGTTGAGGTCAGTCGCCGTGGGATTGTCGTCTGGGACTGGGTGAGAAATCCGCGACGCAGCAGGCAATCGACGATGGTCACGCCCAGGTAGGCGATGAAGGCGTAGCGAATCACTTGGCCGCTGACCCACATCGCAGCGATGGCGCCGACGACCGCGCCCACGCCGATAAACCCGCCCAATGGCCAGAGGTAGTCCCGGAGCAGATTGCCGGCGCGTTGGTGTTTGCGTGTGGCGATCAGGGCGTTGACGATCATCACGCAGGTCGAGGTGGCCACGGCGATGTGCATGGCCGATTGCGCGATGGGGTCGTCTGCTGCGTGGCTGGCGGTGAGCATGCGGTAGAGCAGCGGCACGATGACGAAGCCGCCGCCGAAACCGAAGAGCACGGCGCTGATGCCGGTGAGGCAACCGAACAGCGTAAGCAGGAGGTAGAACATGGTGGGCGTCCAGGATCGGGGGAGCCCAGGACATTAGAGCGTGATGCACTGGCCGGCTTCAGTAGTTGGGCCAATAATGTTCGCGTTTACGCCAATCGCTGGAACACGTCTGATGCGCAATATTTCGATCAATCAGCTCGATGACACGCCTCGCCCGGTCGTGGCCATCGGTACCGATTATTCCCACGGCCACCTACTCCCGTTTCATACGCATCGCCGTGGCCAATTGCTCTACGGCGCCACAGGCGTGATGCAAGTCAGCACCCGGAACGGTAATTGGGTGGTGCCGCCGCAGCGCGCGGTGTGGATTCCGCCGGGCGTGGCCCACGAGGTATTAATGCTCGGGGTGAGCACGCGCAGTGTGTATATCGAACCGGGCGACGTGGATCTGGGGCCGGACTGCCAAGTGCTCAATGTGTCGCCGCTGCTGCGGCATTTGCTGATGGAAGCGGTGGACGTGCCACCGATGTACGACCAGGCCGGACGCGACGGTGTGCTGATCAACTTGCTGTTGCATGAACTGGCACGCAGCGCGCCCCTTGCCCTACACATTCCCATGCACGCCGAAGGAAAGCTCCTCAGTCTGTGTCAGACCTTTCTGAACATGCCCAATACCCATCAATCCCCGCAGGATTGGGCCGACCAGTTACACATAAGCTTGCGTACCTTTAACAGATTGTTTCGGCAGCAGACCGGGCTCAGCTTTCGTCAGTGGCGCCAGCAGGCGTGCGTCGTGCAGGCGTTGGCACGGTTGGCGGCGGGGGAAGCGGTGACGCGGATTGCCCTGGACTTCGGCTACGAGAGCCCGGCGGCGTTTTCGACGATGTTTCGGCGTGTGCTGGGACAGGCACCGTCCGTCTGGTTGGAGCCGAAGAACTAGGCAAACTCGAAAAATGCATTTGATCCCGGCCGAAAACAACTGTACAAAAACACAGTACATTTTCAATCAGCACTTTTGAGCCCGGAGCACACCATGGCCTCTCTTGCGATGAACCACGTCCTCGAACGCATTGCCCTTTTCCAGTTCACCCCGACCCACTGCGTCCAGGCCCGCGCCATGCTGGGCTGGAGCGTTGAACAACTGTCGCGCGAGGCCGAGGTGGCGGTGGCAGATATCCAGCGGTTCGAAGCGCAGCAGGACGTGGCGGACGCCGCGAGACTGGCACTGGCTTATCGGTTTGAAGCGCAGGGGTTGGTGTTCTTTCCGGGGTTCGCACCGGGGCGCAGTGTCAGGGCGCAGGGTATGGCAGGGGAATCGGTGGGGCGTGGGGATTTTGCGATGGCTGATTAAGCTGGCGAGGGGGACGCCCCTCACCAACTGAACGGATTCATGCGTTCTGTACCACCGCATCACTCTCCTCTTCAACCGCCATCCACCACGCACTCCCCCGTTGTGGATGCGCAATGTTGAACGCCTCCCCCATTCGCGGTGTGGTAATCGCAATACTGCGTTCCCACGCGAGGGCGAGGATGCGGTCGAAGGGTTCGTGCCAGGCGTGCATGGCCAGGTCGAAGGTGCCGTTGTGGATCGGGAAGAGCCAGCGGCCCTTGAGGTCGATGTGGGCTTGCAGGGTTTCTTCCGGTTGCATGTGCACGTGGGGCCATTCGACGTTGTAGGCGCCGGTTTCCATCAGGGTCAGGTCGAACGGGCCGTATTGTTCGCCGATGCGTTTGAAGCCGTCGAAGTAACCGCTGTCGCCGCTGAAGAAGATTCGTGTGTCGGCGTCGATCATCACCCACGACGCCCAAAGCGTGCTGTTGCCGTCGAACAGGCCACGGCCGGAGAAGTGCTGCGATGGGGTTGCGATGAAGCGGACACCGGCGATTTCGGTGCCCTGCCACCAGTCGTACTGGCGCACCTTGCTGGCGTCGATGCCCCATTTGATCAGGGTGTCGCCCACGCCCAGCGGAGTCAGGAAGTAAGTGGTTTTGGCGGCGAGTTTGAGTACCGCTTCGTAGTCGAGATGGTCGTAATGGTTGTGCGAGAGGATCACCGCTTCGATCGGTGGCAGTTCGTCGATGCTGATCGGTGGCTTATGAAAACGTTTCGGACCCGCCCATTGCACTGGCGAGGCGCGCTCGGCGAAGACCGGGTCGGTGATCCAGAATTTGTCACGCAGCTTCAGCAACAGCGTCGAGTGCCCCAAGCGGTAAACGCTGTGATTGGGCGCTGCGAGCAGATCTTCACGGGTCAGCAGCTGCACAGGAATGGCGGCGCTCGGACGGGTGTCGCGCGGTTTGTGGAAAATCATGTTCCACATGATCCGCAGCATTTTGCGTAGCCCTTCGCGCTGTACCGGCGCATGATTGCGAAACAGCCCTTGATCCTGGCGCGAGGCTTGAGGCGTGGGAGTGTTATCCGGGAGAGAGACTGGATTGGCCATGACTGAACGACTCCGAAAAACCGTGTGCTGCACGGTATTCCATGGGAAATGAAAATGGCCAAGCTGCACGCAAGGGCCAAACGCTCTGGTTTGTAAGGTGCGAGGATTAACGCAACATTACACTGAGCGGTGTAGTTTCTAGGTTGCATCAAAGCCGACGCCAAGTAAACTGCCGAGTGTAATTTCATTCCTCTCTGCCGAAGCCCGCTCATGACCGCTCCACAACGCCTCACTGACCGCAAACGCGAAGCCATCATCCAGGCGGCCATCTCCGAATTCCGTGCCCACGGTTTCGAAATCACCAGCATGGACAAGATCGCCGCTACGGCCGGCGTGTCGAAGCGTACGGTGTACAACCACTTCCCCAGCAAGGAAGAGCTGTTCGCCGAGATCCTCAATCAGTTGTGGGCGCGGATCATCGCCGAACCATCGGTGCGCTACGACCGCGAGCAACCGCTGCACGAGCAATTGCGCCAGATGCTGCGAGAAAAAGTGCAGATGATGGCTGACGAGAATTTTCTCACCCTCGCCCGGGTAGCGATTGCCGCAACCATTCATTCCCCCGAACGTGCACAGAACATGATCGAGCGCATGGGCGAGCGCGAGGAAGGCCTGACCGTCTGGATACGCGCGGCGCAAGCCGACGGACGGCTCAAACCGGTGGATCCGGAATTTGCCGCGCATCAAGTACAAGGTTTGCTCAAGGCATTCGCGTTCTGGCCGCAGATCTCGCTGGGTCGCGCGGCCCTTGATCCAGACGCGCAGAATGCAGTTGCCGAGTCGGCGCTGGAGATGTTCCTGGCACTGTATCAGCGGTGAATCACCGGCTCGTCGAGCCGTGTACAACTAATTTCGTAAAAAGTTATACAACCTCGCGAAAAATTCCTTTCTTGTACAACTTTATTAAGTTTTGTATAAGTAGCCATCTGCCAGTAACGGAACGTTGGCATTGAGCAGTCACCACCGAATGCCGCCTGTGCATTTCGGTTTGCCGGCGCAGGAATAGGGACTGAATCCTTTAGATTTTCCCCACTTCCCGAGTATCGCAAGCATGTTTTTCAATCGCCAGAAAGCCGCCCTCGCTGAACTGCAACACACCGTTTTTGACCAGGCCGCGATGCTCGAAGCGATCAACCGTTCGATGGCGGTGATCGAGTTCGATCTTGATGGCGTGGTGTTGCGTGCCAATGACAATTTCCTCAAGACCATGGGTTACACGGCTGCCCAGGCGATTGGCCAGCCGCACCGGCATTTCTGCACACCTGAGTTCGGTCGCAGTGCCCAATACACTGAGCTGTGGTCGCGCCTGAAAAACGGTCAGTTCCAGTCCGGCACTTTTGAACGGGTCGACAGCAAAGGCCAGCCGATCTGGCTGGAGGCCAGTTACAACCCGATCAAGGATGCGTCGGGACGGGTGATCAAAGTGGTCAAGTACGCGATGGATGTCACCGCCAAGGTGCAGCAGGAGAACGAGGCCAACGCCAAGCTGCAGGCGATCGATCGCGCGATGGCGGTGATCGAGTTCGATCTCGACGGCAATATTCTTACCGCCAACCAGAATTTTCTCACGCGCATGGGTTACAGCCTCGCAGAGCTCAAGGGCCAGCATCACCGCCTGTTCTGCACTCCGGCGCTGGTCAACAGCGGCGCCTATCAGGATTTCTGGCGGCGCCTGAATCAGGGCGAGTTCTTCCACGGACAGTTCGAGCGCGTGGATAAGCGCGGTCAGATCGTCTGGCTGGAGGCCAACTACAACCCGGTATATGACGCTTCGGGGCGCTTGTACAAAGTCGTGAAGTTCGCGTCTGACGTTACCGCCCGTGTCGAGCAACACGAGCAGGACGCGCGCAGTGCCAGCACCGCTTACCACATCTCGGTAGCAACGCGAAAAGTCGCCGAGCAAGGTACGCAAGTGATTCAACAGGCTGCCAGCGAAATGCGCGAAATCGCCGAGGACATCAGCCAATCTTCAACGTTGATCGCGCAACTGGGCGACCGCTCCGAGCAGATCACCGCCATCGTCAACACCATCCGCGCGATCGCCGATCAGACTAACCTGCTCGCCCTCAACGCGGCCATCGAGGCGGCACGCGCCGGTGAACAGGGTCGCGGGTTTGCCGTGGTCGCCGATGAAGTGCGGCAACTGGCGGCGCGCACCAGCGGTTCCACCGCAGAAATCTCCACCATGATCAGTCTGATCCAGAGCGAAACACGGCAGGCGATCAAGAGCATGCAAGGCACCCGCGACCGCGCCGCAGAAGGCGTGGAACTGGCCAATCAGGCCGGCACGGTGATTCTGCAGATTCGCGATGGCGCCAGTGAGGCGGTGGATGCGGTGAGCATGTTTGCCAATGAGCGGGTGCCGAATTGAGGTTTGTGCAGGGTCGATAGAACGAGTCGCGACCTTCGTGGGCAGCCCGCGAAGGTCGGCCGCCACAACGCAGAGCTATAGTGACGACACGTCCCAAGCCCCGCCGAGTGCCCCATGAATAACGAAAAACCCGAAGTAACCAACGCCCCCATCGATCACCTGCGCTTCCACCGCCCCCACGCCCACCTGAATACGACCTTCGGCAACGACGCCTTCGCCCTGCGCGCCGAAGCCTTTGCGCGGTTCTTCGGCACGCCGCTGTTCCTTGGAGCGCAAACCTTGATCGTTGCGGTATGGATCGGCCTCAACGTATGGGGCGTGACTCAATTCGACGTCTACCCGTTCATCCTGCTGAACCTGGCCTTCAGCCTGCAGGCGGCCTACGCCGCGCCATTGATCCTGCTTGCACAAACCCGTCAGGCCGCGCGCGACAAAGCGCAGGCCGACGCCGATGCGCAGCACCGCGAAGCTCTGGCATTGGCCAATACCGAACGTCAGGCAGAGGCGGCGAAGAATTCCGCGCAATTGCTGGCATTGCTGGAACAAAACACCCGCCTCACCGAAATGACGAAAACCCTCACCGAACGCATCGAAAGCCTGACCAGCGAGTTGCACGCTCACGTGTGCCAGAACTAAGGCCGCCTTCGCGAGCAGGCTCGCTCCCGCATTGGATCTGTGGCGTTTACAAAATCCCTGTGGGAGCGAGCCTGCTCGCGAAGAGGCCCGCAACCACACAGCAAAACCTCAACCGCGCACCAGACTCCGCACCGCCACAATCTCCGGCACTTCAACCTTGCTCATGTAAACCCGTAACGGTTCGGTGATGTTGATGCGGTCGTCGATGTGTTGATCGAGCAGCAACTGAATCAACTCGCGCTTGAGCGTCATGGTGGTGTCCGACAGCGGTGCCCAGACGAATTCACTGGCGGGGATGATGCCGTCGTCGGCCACGTCCATGCCGAACGAATCTTCGCTGAAGCGCACGATGTATTGGCCGGTCTTGCGGTTGAGGCCGACGAAGCCTTTGAGATCGTCGGCAGCCTGGCAGATGAGTTGGGAGGTGATGCGCATGGTAAACCTCACGAAAGATGATCGATGGTTTACACGCAGGGCAATGTAGCGGCGCGCCCTCTGCCGGGGCATATGCCGTGGGCAAGCGTACTGCAAACAGCGCCACAAAAGTGCAGGAAATTTCCGTTTTGCTCGCTTTATGTCGGTCTGGCGATAGCCCTGCGGCGCTTCAATTGTTAAAAGGTACGTCTCGAAAAAAACCTGCGAAAGGAACTCGACCATGCCTGCCACTTTTACCCGAAGCGCTCTGGTGCTGAGTCTGTTGTTCGGCCTCGGTCAGGCGCATGCCGCCAGCCACCCCGAGCCCAAGGCAATCGCTGCCGCCCATGGCATTCCGCATCCGGCGGTGATTGCCCACCGTGGCGCGTCGTTTGATGCCCCGGAATCCACCGCTGCGGCCTACAAACTGGCCCGTGATCTCGGCGCCGATTACCTGGAAATGGATTTGCAGCGCAGCAAGGACGGCGTGCTGTTCGCCCTGCACGACGACAACCTGCAACGCACCACCGACGTTGCCAGCAAATTCCCCGAGCGCAAGGACAGCCCGGCCACCGCGTTCACCATGGCCGAGCTGAAAACCCTTGATGCCGGCAGCTGGTTCAACAGCAAATATCCTGACCGCGCACGCCCGTCCTACGCCGGGCTGAAGATTCTTACCCTCGATGAAATCATCGACATCGCCCGCGCCAACCCGCAGCACAAGCCGGGCCTGTACATCGAAACCAAAGAGCCGCAGCTGTTTCCCGGCATCGAACATGACCTGAAGGAAAAACTGCAGGATCGCGGCTGGCTCAGTCCGGCCGGCTCGAAACTGGCGAAAAGTGCGTTGGGCGTCGGTCAGGGCAAAGGCAAGGTGATCCTGCAGACCTTCGATAAGAACAGCCTGCAATTGCTGGAAAAGGAAATGCCGCAAGTGCCGAAGATCCTGCTGTTGTGGGTCGGCGAAGGCAGCATCGAGCCGAAATCCGCCGTGACGTTTGCCGCGTCCGGCGAGAAAGACAAAAACGTTTTCTACGGCAAGCAGGAGCCAAAATCCGAAGCGGAATTCAAGCAATGGGTCGATTACGCCAAGGCCCAGGGCGCGATCGGCACCGGCCCTTCCGCGAAGCTGACCCATGGTGGTGACCAGAGTTACTCCGACCTGGTGCAGCCATGGATGAATCAGTACACCCACGATCAGGGCATGCTGGTGCACGTTTATACGGTCGACGAGGCGGTGGACTACGAGAAAGTCATGGCGGCGGGTGTCGACGGCATCTTTACCAACCGCGCCAGTGAATTGTTGAAGTTTTATAAGCGTCCGGCGGCTGGCAGCATTGACGATGTTTTGAAGAAGAACGGTTTCTGACTTGTTATCGAGTCGCCTGCTTCACGATCAGGCTCGCTCCCGCAAAGAGCAGTTTTATCGCGGAGCAGAGATTTAAGGGTGAATTAAGTTGCGCTGGTTAATCTGAACCCACTTACACAGATCAACCACTTCAACGCACTGCCAAGGAATGAACCGATGAAAACTTTGACTGCCCTGTTTACCGCCGCTGCCCTGACCCTCACCGCTGGCCTGGCTCAGGCTGATGTTCGCATTGACCAGATCCCGCAACTGGTCAAGGACGGCAAGATCAAGTCGCTGGAATCGATGAACGCCGAAGCACTGAAACTGCACCCGGGCGCAACGATTACCGACACCGACCTGGATAACCACTTCAATGGTTATGAGTATGAAGTTGAACTTAAAACTGCTGACGGCAAAGAGTTCGACGTGGACTTTGATGCCACCACCGGTAAAGTGCTGAGCGACAAGCAAGACACTTGATAGACCGCTGTTAAAGAGCCGCACGATTTAACGATCGTGCGGCTTTTTTGTGGTTGCGGATTGAGGCGCAAACTTTGTGTGTTCTGTGAACTCGATCCCCCTCACCCCAGCCCTCTCCCCCAAGGGGGCGAGGGGGAAAGGGAGCAGATCGGGGAAATTTCGGAGCCTGAGTACGCCTCAAAATTAAAAAGCCATCACAAACGACTACCAGCCTGAGTACGCCTCGGCATTTCAGGTCGGCGAATCTCGAACAATCAACACGGTCAGTCCCCTCTCCCTCTGGGAGAAGGTTAGGGTGAGGGGCTGACAAACCGCCAGCCAAAATCAGGCACTGAGCCGCGCCGTCACCTCATTCAACTGCCCCGACAACCCATGCAAATTCTGACTGGCACTTTCGGTGCGCTGCACGTTGTCCAGGTTGGTGCTGGCAATCGCGGTGATTTCAGTCAGGTTGCGCGAGATATCCTCGGCCACTGAAGTCTGCTCTTCTGCCGCTGTGGCGATCTGCCGGTTCATGTCGCGAATCGCCTCCACCGCCAAGGTGATGCGCTCCAGCATCGCGCCGGCCTGGGTGACTTGCTCGACACTTTCATCACTGCGCGCCTGGCCGCTCTCGATAGCCTGCGCGGCATCGACAGCGCCGGTCTGCACGTTCTGAATGATCTGGTTGATCTCGATGATCGACTCCGCCGTGCGCTGAGCGAGGTTGCGCACCTCATCGGCGACGACGGCAAAACCACGCCCGGCCTCACCCGCCCGCGCCGCTTCGATGGCGGCGTTGAGCGCCAGCAGATTGGTCTGTTCGGCGATGCCACGAATCACTTCCAGCACCTTGCCGATACGACCGCTGTCGGCTTCCAGTCGACGGATCACCGTGGCGGTGTTGGCGATTTCGCCGCGCATCTGCGTGATCGAGTGAATGGTGGTTTGCATGACCTTTTCACCCTGCTGCGCCGACTGATCGGCATCGTCGGCAGCACGTGCGGCATCGGCGGCGTGACGGGCGACTTCCTGGGCCGTGGCGGACATTTCGTTCATCGCCGTGGCCACTTGATCAGTGCGGTTGAATTGCTCGCTGGTGCCGCCTGCCATGGTCGTGGCAATGGCGTTCAACTCGCCGCTGGCGCTGTCCAGATCACCGGCGCTGCGTTGCAAGCGAGTGAAGGTGTCCGCCAGAAAATCGCGCAGGGTGTTCGCTGCGGCGGCTAGGTTGCCCAGTTCATCGCGACGCTCGCTGACAACACGTTCGGCCAACTGGCCACGGCTCAAGCGGGTGACGTAATCGATGAGGTTGCGGATCGGCTCGATCAGGTTGCGGCTGACCAGCCACAGGCTCAGCAGACCGATCAACAAGCCTGACGCGAGCATCACCAACAGCCCCAGCCACACGGTGCGCTCAGCGCTGGCACTGATCAATGCCGACTGCGCGGTACCCTGCTCGCGCAGCTCGGCAACCAATGCACTCATCTGCTCGCTGGTGGCGCGGTCGACGCCTTTGACAGCAGCGTCGCCGGCGCTCGGGTCACCACCGGCAGCGACGTAGGCATCGCGGCCTTTCTGGTAGGCAGTACCCAACTGGCGATGCTCGTCGCGCAAGCGTTCGATGCGGGATTTGAGATTGGCCTCGATGCCTTTCTGGCCGGCCAGTTCGCCGAGAATGTTCTGCACGTCGCGCTGACGCTCTTCGAACTGGCTCCAGTATTTCGCCAGATCCGCTGGTTGCTTGCCGCGCAGCAGAACGTTTTTCCACTCTTGCACCTGCACCTTGAATTGCAGGTTGGCTTCATCGATCAGTTGCGAAGTGTGCAGCGGGCCGGCGATCAACTGGCTGTAGCTTTGCACGCCGTTGGAGAGGAAATGAAAGCAGGCCAGCGCGATCAACAGCATCGCCAGCAGACTGCCGCTCAACAGGGCGAGAATTTGCGCCCTCAGGGATTTTTGCAGCATTGCAAGGTACTCGAAGCAGGGATGAGGCACGCCCGAACGGACGTGAAAAATGGCCGGACTTCCCTGTCGACGTACCATGGCCATAGGCCAATGGCGCGCAACCTAACTCACCTGAGATCGGCGCGCCAGAGCCGTCCTTGAGAAACTTCCGACAGCCGGTAACGCGTTGATTTGCAGTCATTTTGCTGTCACAAAACGGTCATGTGAGCTTGCGATGATGCCGCTCCGGTGAACCTGAAAATCCTGCCCCAGACACCCTCCTCGCAGCGAGCCGCCATGAACCACAGCCTCGATATCAGCCATCGCGACCCGGACCTGTTTGGCTTGCTCTACGGCTTTCGTTTTCTGCCCGGGGAGCGCGGTCGCGAGATCGATTCGGCGACGGCGTTGCGCTGTTTGCAGGATAACGGTGAGAGCGATGAATTTCTCTGGCTGCACCTGAACCTGGCCCATGCCGCGTGCGAGCGCTGGATGAAAAGTCATCTGCAATTGCCCGAGGAATTTTTCGAGGCGTTGCACGAAGGTTCGCGTTCGACACGCATCGAGCATGTCGATTCGGCGCTGCTGGCGGTGGTCAACGATGTGGTGTTCAACCTCAGCAGCATGGTCTCCTCCGACGTGTCGACGCTGTGGGTCTGCGTGCGCAGCAAACTGATCGTCAGCGCGCGCCTGCAACCGCTGCATTCGGTAGATAAATTGCGCTCGTCGGTAAAGGCCGGCGAGTGCTTTCGCTCGCCCTCGGAATTGCTCGTGCATCTGCTGCGCGATCAAGGTGAGGTGCTGACGCAGATCGTGCGCAAGACCAGCCTGAGTGTCGATCAGGTCGAAGACGAATTGCTGTCTTCACGCCTGTCGACCAACCGCGCCGAACTTGGCGCCAACCGTCGCGTGCTGGTGCGACTGCAACGGCTGCTGGCGTTGGAGCCGGGGTCGTTGCTGCGCTTGCTCAATCGTCCGCCGCCGTGGTTGCAGAAGGAGGACGTCAAGGAGTTGCGCAAATCCACCGAGGAATTTGCGCTGATCATCAACGACCTCACCGCCCTCGGCGAGCGGATCAAATTGCTGCAGGAAGAGATCGCCGCCAACCTCAACGAACAAAGCAACCGCACGCTGTTCACCCTGACGGTGGTGACGGTGCTGGCCTTGCCGATCAACATCATCGCCGGTTTTTTCGGCATGAATGTCGGGGGTGTACCGCTGTCGCAGGACCCGCACGGGTTTTGGGTGCTGGTCGCGTTGGTGGCGACGTTCACCGTGATTGCCGGGCGCTGGGCGTTTCGCAAGCGCGGGGATTATTGAGCGCAAATCCCACACACAACACAGCCCTCCCTGTGGGAGCGAGCCTGCTCGCGAAGTCGGTGTGTCAGATAAATCAATGTTGAATGACATGGCGCTTTCGCGAGCAGGCTCGCTCCCACAGTTCGGGCCAAGGTGAGAAGTCAGAGCGTTGAACGAACGACATCGCCGAGCCAATCCATAAACACCCGCACCCGCAGCGGCAAATGCCTTTGCCGCGCGTACAACAACGAAATCGCCATCGGCGGTGCGGTGTATTGCGGCAGTACGGTCACCAGTTCGCCATTTTCCAGATGCGGCTGCATGCCGGTACGTGGCACCTGGGTCAGCCCGAAGCCGCCCAGGCACGCCGCTTCATAGGCATCGGTGCTGTTGACCGTGACACTGCCGGCCATCGCTACGCGCCGCACTTCGCCACCCTCCTCATAGACAAACCCTTCCGAACGCGAGCCCAGTACGCCGACGTAATGCACCAGTCGATGCCGCGCCAGATCCTCGATGGTCTGCGGCACGCCGTAACGTTGCAGATAAGCGGGACTGGCGCAGTTGACCATCGGGAAGTCGCCAAGATGCCGGGCGACCACCGACTGATCCGGCTGCGCGCCGATGCGTAACACGCAGTCGAAACCCTCGCTCAGCAGATCGACACGGCGGTCGGTGCTGCTGATTTCCATCTGCAGATTCGGGTGGCGATCCATGAATTCCGGCAGGCGCGGCATGATCAAGCGCCGCGCGAGGATGTTCGGCATATCGACGCGGATGCACCCGGTCAGCGAAGCCTCGTCCTGACGGAACAGCCCTTCGATTTCATCCATGTGCGAGAGCAGATCTTTGCTGCGTTCATACAGCACCAATCCATCCTGAGTGGCCTGCACCCTGCGCGTGGTGCGCTGCAACAGCCGCGTGCCGAGCAAGGCTTCGAGCGCCTGCACCTGTTCGGACACCGTTGAGCGCGGCAGGCCGAGGCTTTCCCCGGCGAGGGTGAAACTCGACAGTTCGCTGACCCGGACGAAGGTGCGCAGCAGTTCCAGTTTGTTCATGGCGAGCCTCGGTGATTGTTCGGCTGAGCCGATCAGTGATTCCGCTTTTGCCGTGTTTATCACCTCAGGGCGGATAAATAAACTTCTTCCATCCCCACTCAACGCAATCGAGGAAGTCAGCATGAACCGCAAAATCGCACTGATCACTGGCGCCAGTCGTGGCCTGGGCCGCAGCGCCGCCCTGCACCTCGCCGCGCAAGGCATCGACATCATCGGCACCTACAACAGCCGCGCCGACGAGGCCCAGGCGCTGGTCATTGAATTGCAGGCACTCGGCGCGAAAGCGGCGATGCTGCAACTGGACGTCGGCCACAGCGAAAACTTCGCTGCGTTTGCCGAGCAGGTTGAACGAGCACTGGAACAGACTTTTCAGCGCCAGCGCTTTGATTTCCTGATCAACAATGCCGGGGTCGGCGTGCATGCGCTGTTCAGCGAAACCACCCCGGAGCAGTTCGATCTGCTGATGAACGTGCAGTTGAAAGGACCGTTCTTCCTGACTCAGCAACTGCTGCCGCTGATCAACGACGGTGGGCGCATCGTCAATATCTCCAGCGGCCTGACCCGCTTCAGCCTGCCCGGTTACGGCGCTTATGCGGCAATGAAAGGTGCGATGGAAGTGCTGACGCGTTATCAGGCGAAAGAGTTGGGTGCGCGGCAGATTGGCGTGAACGTTCTGGCGCCGGGTGCGATTGAAACCGACTTCGGCGGTGGCACGGTGCGCGATAACAGCGCGGTCAACGCGATGGTCGCCAGCAATACCGCGCTGGGTCGGGTCGGGCTGCCGGATGATATTGGCGGTGCACTGGCGCTGCTGCTGTCGGAGGGTGGACAGTGGATCAATGGTCAGCGGGTCGAGGCATCCGGCGGCATGTTTCTCTGACTTTGTGCCCGATGACTCACCTTTGTGGTGAGGGAATTTATCCCCTCACCACAGGTTTACCTCAGCTTTCACATGTGTGGCGGGCCATGAAGCGCTCGCGCAGGACGTCATAACCCCAGTGGTAGACGTAGGTGTACGGCAGGAAGAACAGCAGCACGCCAATGTCGAGCAACAACGCCTGCCACAGGCTGACCGACAGCCACCAGGCAATCAGCGGCACACCCATCACGATCAGCCCACCCTCGAACAGCAACGCATGCACCACCCGCACCCAGGCGTTGTGCGGCAGATTCATCCGCGCCAATGCACGGTCGAAAAACCGGTTGAACACCACGTTCCACGCCAGTGCCAACAGCGCGATCAACACGGTCACCGCACCCATGTCGAGCAGCGGCTTTTGCATGATCCAGGCGAGCAGCGGTGTGCAGATCAGAATCGCGAGAAATTCGAAACCAACCGCCTGGAAAACCCGTTCGGTAATGGACTTGTGGGCAGTCATGGCCTGACTCCTTGTTTGACGATGGTTGCCATGATCCAACCGAATACCGATACTTCATAACCAATAACCATCGATCAAGGCGATAGTTCATGGCTTCGCAGGAAGTGCTGTTGGCATTTGTCCAGGCAGCGACGCAAGGCTCGTTTTCGGCGGCAGCGCGCAAGTTGGGCCGCAGTCAGTCGACCATCAGCGCGGCGGTCGCCAGTCTGGAGATCGATCTGGATCTGCAGCTGTTCGACCGCAGCAGCCGCAAACCAACACTCACTCCCGCCGGCCACGTCATGCTGCAAAAAGCCGAGGCGATTCTGGCCGCCACCAGTCGTCTGGAAATGAGCGCGCGGCAATTAGCGCAGGGCATCGAGCCGAAGCTGACCGTGGCGATTTCCGACACTTATCAGTCGTATCGTTTCGAGGCGGCACTGGTGGGTTTCGAGCAGCGTTATCCGGAGCTTGAGCTGGAATGCCTGATTGCCGAATGCGAAGACCTGATCGAACTGGTCCAGCGTGGCCGGGCGCATCTGGCCTTCGCGGAAATGCAGGACAGCTACCCGCCGGACCTTGTGACCTCGACGGTGGCCGAGCGCACGGAGATTGCCTTGTTCGTCAGCCGCGAGCATCCATTGGCGAAACTGGAGCATGTCGATCAGCAGATCCTCGAGCAACATCGCGAGTTGCGTCTGGCGACCATCGTCAATCCGTATGACAGCCGTGGCAAAGGCCGGGTGTGGTCGGCGCCGAGTTATCTGATGCTGCTGGAAATGGCGGAAAAAGGCTTTGGCTGGGCACCGTTGCCGAGGTGGCTGGTACAGCGCTATGCCAATGACTTGCTGATAGAGCTCGACGTGCGCGGCTGGCCGAAACCGGTGTTTGTCGACGCCTTGTGGTCGCGCTTGTATCCGCCGGGGCCGGCGGGGAGCTGGTTGCTCAGCAAGATGCTCGAATAAGCGGTGCTGCCATTCGCGAGCAGGCTCGCTCCCACACTTGAAATGCGCTCACCTGTGGGAGCGAGCCTGCTCGCGAAAGGGCCAGCCGCACCGACGCAGCTTCCAGATCAACCCAGGTCCCTCAGTCGCCCCTCGATAAACCGCCGCTCCGGCTCCTGCCGCGTCAGCTCCAGCGCCCGCTGATACGCTGCCCGCGCCTGCTCCACTCGGCCCAATTGCCGGCAAAACTCCGCCCGCGCCGAATGCGCCAAGTGGTAATCCTGCAACTCCCCTCGCGCTAAAATCCCTTCAATCAACAACAATCCCGCCAACGCCCCATCCCGCTTGGCCACCGCCACCGACCGGTTCAGCTCGATCACCGGCGACGGCACTGCACGCAGCAACACGTCGTACAGACCGACAATCTGCTGCCAGTCCGTTTCCGCCGCCGACGGCGCTTCCGCATGCACCGCTGCAATCGCCGCTTGCAGGCAATATGGCCCGAAGCGTCGCGTACTCAGGGCGCGCTCGACCAGCGCGCAGCCTTCGGCCATCAACCCGGCATCCCACAACGAGCGATCCTGATCGTCGAGCAATACCAGTTCACCGCTCGGCGAGGTTCGTGCCGGTCGACGTGATTCGTGCAGCAGCATCAGCGCCAGCAGCCCCATGACTTCCGGCTCAGGCAGCAACTCCATCAACAGGCGCCCGAGGCGAATCGCTTCGCGCGTCAGGTCCTCGCGGGTCAGCTCAGTGCCGACCGATGCCGAATAACCCTCGTTGAACACCAGATAAATCACCCGCAACACGCTGTCCAGGCGCTCGGGCAATTCGTTCAGCGTGGGTACTTGATAAGGGATTTTCGCGTCGCGGATCTTGGCTTTGGCGCGCACGATGCGCTGGGCAATCGCCGCCGGCGCCGAGAGAAAAGCACGGGCGATTTCCTCGGTGGTGAGGTCGCAGACTTCGCGCAAGGTCAGCGGCACCTGCGCATCCGCCGCCAGTGCCGGGTGGCAGCAGGTGAAGATCAGCCGCAAGCGATCGTCTTCCACGTCTTCGCCACTCCAGTCAGCCTGTTCCAGCTCATCGAGTTGTGCCAGCAGCAACGGTTGCGACGCCTTGAACCGGGCGCGCCGGCGCAGCACATCGATGGCTTTGAAACGTCCGGTCGAGACCAGCCAGGTGCGCGGGTTGTCCGGCACGCCGTCGCGCTGCCAGCGCTCGACCGCGACGAAGAACGCCTCGTGCAAGGCTTCTTCGGCGAGGTCGAAATCACCGAGCAGGCGGATCAGCGTGGCCAGAATCCGCCGCGAATCCTCGCGGTAGACCTGCTCCACCCGCGCCCTGACGTCAGACATTCAACTGCCGCACCGGACGCACTTCAACGCTGCCGACCCGCGCTGCCGGAATATTGCCGGCGACCTGAATCGCTTCGTTGAGATCCTTGGCATCGATCAGGTAGAAACCGGCCAATTGCTCCTTGGTTTCAGCGAAAGGCCCATCAGTGATCGACAACTTGCCGTTACGCATCCGTACCGTGGTGGCGGTCTCTACCGACTCCAGCGCTTCGGCGGCGATCATCCGCCCGCTACCCTGAATCGACTCGGCGTAGGCCCAGCATTCGGCGTCCTCCGGGCTGTCGGGCGAGGTGTGCAGCAGGCGTTCATCGCTGTAGACCAGGCATAGGTATTTCATGGCGATCTCCTGATTCGAACGGATCAACTATGGCTGAAGATCAGGGGGTTACATCGAACAGCGTCGCGCCGCTCATCGGATCGAACGGTGCCGACCAGTGTTCGTGGGCAATCTTCCACGCCCCGCCGATTTGCCGGTAACAGGCGGTGACACGCATCCAGCAACTCTGGGTTTCGCCTTTGTCATTGGTGCCGCCGCAGTTGGCTACCCAATGGGCGAAAGCGATGTTGTCGGCACTTTCGATGGCGATTTCGTGGAACTCGAAGATGTGCGGGCCGGGGCACATTTCCATGCACTCGACCCAGTGCGCGCGGTACGCCGCTTTGCCTTTGAATTGCAGGGCCTTGATCGCATCGAACGAGACGATGTCGTCGGCGTACAGGGCCATGACTTTCTCGACGTCCTTGGCCATTACCGCTTCGCGATAGGTGTTGATCAGAGTCTGGATCTCGCTTTGTGCGCTCATGGTGTTCTCCGTGGTTTTTGTTGTGAAGACACCCTTAGTCGTTTGCCCAATGCGCGGATCGACAGGGCAAACAAAAAAATTTCGCCGACGACAATCTCGCTAGAATCCGAGGCTCACTCTTTGTAGGAAAAAGGAAATTCCCGTGTCAGCCCAACTCGTGCCTTACGACAGCCTCAGCCCTTTACAGCGTCAGCAAGTCGAGGCCATTGAAATCCACCCCGAGCAGATCAAATTCTCCGGCGACATCCACGGTGCCTTGCACACCCTGCTGTCGAAACCCGGCCCCGGCGTAAAGGGTTTTGCCCTGCTGGCGGACGACGTACCGGTAGCGTTTCTGCTGCTCAAGCGCCCGCCGGTGTTGCCCGACTGGGCCGACGAACACAGCGCCACGTTGCATGCCTTGCAGGTCGATCGCCGTGCACAGGGCATGGGTTATGGCAAGGCCTGCCTGCAAGCGCTGCCCGCTGTCGCCCGTGAAGCGTGGCCGGAAATCAAAGGACTGGAATTGTCGGTGGACGCTGATAACGAGGCGGCGATTGCGCTGTACGCCAAGCATGGCTATGTCGACAGCGGCGAAGCGTACAAGGGCCGGATCGGTTACGAGCGGCGGATGGGGCTGTTCTTCTGAGTATCCCCTGATCGTTCCCACGCTCCGCGTGGGAACGCCTCTTTGTGACGCTCTGCGTCACGCTTTTGGGACGCGGAGCGTCCCCGGCTGCATTACCACGCGGAGCGTGGGAACGATCAGGCAGTTTCGATAGGTGTTGGCTTCAGAGGGTCAGGATCATCTCGTGCCACGCCATGCCGCCGTGGTCGGACTCCGACGGTTTGATGTAAGCAAAGCCAAACCCGGCGTACAACGCAATGTGTTGCTCTTTGCACATCAGATGAATTGTCGCTTTGTCCATCCCACGCATGCGCTCGATGAATTCGCCGAGCAGGCGCTTGGCCAGGCCCTGCCCTTGGTAATCCGGGTGCACCACCACCGACATGATCACCACGTTCGGCCCTTTCGGGTCGTGGCCGATCAGCTCCTTGAAGGCCTCGTCGGACATCTGCACGTCGAACGCCGCGCCGGAATTGATGAAACCGGCGACCACGCCGTCCACCTCGGCGACGATGAAGCCGTCCGGCCAGGTGGCGATGCGCGTGGCGATCTTTTCGCGGGTAGCAGCTTCGTCGCCTTCATAGGCGTCGGTTTCGATGGCGTAGCAGCGGTCAAGGTCGGCGGCGCTGACGTTGCGGATCACGGTGTTCATGGCAACTCGGGAATCTGTGGAAACAAGGCCCGCCAGCATAAAGCAGAACCACCGGGGCGGACATGCTCCGCCTCGATTGTTACACCGCTCAAGCCTTGATCGGCAGCCAGATTTCCAGGGTGCCGGTATTGAGCTTCGGATTGAAATCCTCGCTATAGCGCTCGAATTCCGGGGCATCCGCCGCTTCGTAAGCGGACTGCGGCAGCCAAGTGTTCCAGATGTACTGGAAGGTGTCAGGGAGTTGCGCCAGTGACCCCTTGTGCTCGAACACCGCATATTTCTGCGGCTGGATTTCAACCCAGCGGTACTTTTCCGGCAGGTCGTCGAGCTTATCGATCTGCACTCCGGCGATGTATTCGAAACCGCCCTCGCCGTCCGCGTTGCAGCAAACGCCGTAGGTCACTTCATTGACTTGCGCCGGGATTTTTCCCAAGTGCGGAATCAGTTTTTCCCACAACGCTGGAATGTTTTCGGTGGTTTGCTGAGTGAATCGCCCACCGAAACCGGCAATCAACAGAAATTGCCCGTGTTCGAAGCGCGGCCCAGCCAATTCGACGCGTGGTTGTTCATCCATGACGCGACTCCTCAGAACGCAAAAGTGGGTTCGGCTGGGAGTATAGAAAGCCCGATCCGTTTCGCACGTTTACAGCGCATGCAACTGCTCGACGGCGCCCGAGCCAACAAACTCGTTGTACCCGGAAACGATCACGTAGACCGCGAAATAGCAGAAGATCGCCGCCGATGCCAGATAGGAGTAGCGCAGCAGCTTGTCGCCCAGCAGCTTGCCGCCGTGGCTTGCCGCGAAGCACAGACCGGCC
The DNA here is from genome assembly GCF_041956865.1 of Pseudomonas sp. LW8. Classification (NCBI taxonomy): domain Bacteria; kingdom Pseudomonadati; phylum Pseudomonadota; class Gammaproteobacteria; order Pseudomonadales; family Pseudomonadaceae; genus Pseudomonas; species Pseudomonas sp. LW8. The sequence continues at coordinate 4,285,085 of NZ_CP168138.1, forward strand.
GACCACAGCAGCCCGGCGCAGAGAAAGCCGCCCAAAAACAGCGCCGAACTCAACGGACCACCGCCACCGGATCGAGCGATCAACGTGCCGCCGACCGCAGCAAACCAGAGAATCGCACTCGGCGACGACATCGCGAGAAAGATGCCGCGAAAGAATTCCTTGCGATGGGAGTTCTGCCCCACTTCCGCCGTTTCCGCCAGCAACGCTTCGTGGTGGATCGCCGAATAAATCATCTTCGCCGCGAAGTAGATCAGCAGCGCCGAACCGCCAATCCACAGCACCCAGCGCACGGTTTCGTATTGCAGCAAAACAGTCATGCCGGCCAAGGCCAGCACCGCGTAAATCAGGTCGCCGACGCAGGTGCCCAGGCCCAGGGCGAAGCCCTGAAAGTAGCCGCGCTGCATGGCCAGGGTGATCATCGCGATGTTGGCTACGCCGATATCCAGGCACAGCGAAAGGCTCAGCAAGAAGCCGCTGGTGAATTCCATTGACCGATTTTCCTTGAAAAAAATGTTTACAACCGCGCTGGACAGTATGCCATCACTGCACTTATCTTCCGCCACAGGTCACCGCAGTGACCAGCGTCGCTCGGACGGTTCCGGGCGCTTACGTTATCCGAGGCAACAATGGCCGAACAAGGTTCGCCGCGCCGCTTTGCGCGCATAGATCGACTCCCCCCTTACGTGTTCAACATCACCGCCGAGCTGAAGATGGCCGCTCGCCGCCGTGGTGAAGACATCATCGACCTGAGCATGGGCAATCCCGACGGCGCCACGCCGCCGCACATTGTCGAAAAACTGGTGCAGGTCGCCCAACGTGAAGACACCCACGGTTACTCGACGTCCAAGGGCATTCCGCGCCTGCGCCGGGCGATTTCCAACTGGTACAAGCAGCGCTACGAAGTCGATATCGACCCGGAAAGCGAAGCCATTGTCACCATCGGTTCCAAGGAAGGCCTGGCGCATCTGATGCTGGCGACCCTGGACCAGGGTGACACCGTACTGGTGCCGAACCCGAGCTATCCGATCCACATTTACGGCGCAGTGATTGCCGGCGCTCAGGTGCGTTCGGTGCCGCTGGTGCCGGGCGTGGACTTCTTCGATGAGCTGGAGCGGGCCATTCGCGGCTCGATCCCCAAGCCGAAAATGATGATCCTCGGTTTCCCGTCCAATCCGACCGCGCAGTGCGTGGAGCTGGATTTCTTCGAACGGGTGATCGCGCTCGCCAAGCAGTACGACGTTTTGGTCATCCACGATCTGGCTTACGCCGACATCGTCTACGACGGCTGGAAAGCCCCGTCGATCATGCAGGTGCCAGGGGCCAAGGACATTGCGGTGGAGTTTTTCACCCTGTCCAAGAGCTACAACATGGCCGGCTGGCGCATCGGGTTCATGGTCGGCAACCCGGAACTGGTCAGCGCCCTGGCGCGGATCAAGAGCTACCACGACTACGGCACGTTCACCCCGCTGCAAGTGGCGGCGATTGCCGCGCTGGAAGGCGATCAACAGTGCGTGCGCGACATCGCCGAGCAGTATCGTCAGCGTCGCAACGTGCTGGTCAAAGGCCTGCATGAGCTGGGCTGGATGGTCGAGAATCCGAAAGCGTCGATGTATGTCTGGGCGAAGATTCCCGAGGCGTATGCGCATCTGGGTTCGCTGGAGTTCGCCAAGAAACTGCTGGCCGAGGCCAAGGTCTGCGTTTCGCCGGGCGTGGGTTTTGGTGAGTACGGCGACGACCACGTGCGCTTCGCCCTGATCGAAAACCAGGACCGCATTCGTCAGGCCGTGCGCGGGATTCGCGGGATGTTCCGCGCGGATGGCTTCAATCCGAAATCTCCTGCCTGACACCTGCCCCCTGTGGGAGCGAGCCTGCTCGCGAAAGCGGTGGGTCAGTCAGCATAGATGCAGCTGACACGACGCCTTCGCGAGCAGGCTCGCTCCCACAATGGCTTTCAGTGAACCTCCAGGCACAAAAAAACCGCATCACTGCGGTTTTTTTGTGCCTGCAAACTGCCGCTTAAACGAACAGCGACAACAGCAGGATAAAGCCCAGGCCCACTACCGACAGAATGGTCTCCATCGCGGTCCAGGTCTTGAAGGTTTCGGCCACGGTCATGTTGAAGTACTGCTTGACCAGCCAGAAACCAGCGTCGTTGACGTGGGACAGGATCAGCGAACCGGCGCCGGTGGCCAGCACCAGCAGCTCACGGTTGACGCCCGGAATCATGCCGACAACCGGCACCACAATGCCGGCGCCAGTGATGGTCGCCACGGTCGCCGAACCGGTTGCGATACGGATCACCGCCGCCACCAGCCACGCCAGCAGGATCGGCGAGATCTGCGCGCTGACCGCCATGTGGCCGATCACGTCACCCACGCCACTGGTCACCAGCATCTGCTTGAAGCCACCGCCCGCACCAATGATCAGAATGATCGCGGCGGTTGGCGCCAGGCTTGCGTCGAGCCATTTGAGCATCTGGTTGGAACCGATGCCCTGCTTGTAGCCGAAGGTGTACAGCGACAGCAGCAGCGCCAGCAGCAATGCGGAGATCGGGTGGCCGATCATGTCCATCCAGATGCGGAAGAAGTTGCCGTCCGGCAGTGCCACGTCAGCGAAGGTTTTCAGCAGCATGAGGAACACCGGCAGCAGCACGGTGACCAGGGTGATGCTGAAGCTTGGCAGGTTGGCCGAATCGTTTTCACGGGCCAGTTGATCGACCAGTTCCTGATTCGGGTGACCCGGAATGTGCTTGGCGATGAACGTACCGAAGATCGGACCGGCAATGATGGCGGTCGGCAGCGCGACGATCAGACCGTAAAGAATGGTCTTGCCGATGTCAGCGCCGAACACGCCGATGGCCAGCAGCGGGCCTGGGTGCGGCGGTACCAGACCGTGCACCGCAGAGAGGCCGGCGAGCAGCGGGATACCGATCTTGATGATCGATACGCCAGTGCGACGCGCAACGATGAACACCAGCGGAATCAGCAGCACGAAGCCGATTTCGAAGAACAGCGGGATACCCACCAGGAACGCAGCGAACATCATCGCCCACTGCACCTTGTCCTTGCCGAAGGCGCGGATCAGGGTCTGGGCGATCTGATCGGCGCCGCCGGATTCGGCCATCATTTTGCCGAGCATGGTGCCCAGGGCGAGGATGATGCCGACGAAACCGAGCACGCCACCGAAGCCGTCCTGGAACGCCTTGATGATGGTGTTGATCGGCATGCCGGAAGTCAGGCCGAGGAAGGCGGCGGCGATGGTCAGGGCGATAAAAGGGTGAATCTTGAATTTGGTGATCAGGATAATCAGGCCGATTACCGTGACCACTGCATCGAGCAGCAGGAACGTCTCGTGGGACATGCCAAACATGGGGGGTGTCTCCTGGATTGTTGTTGTTATTAAAGCGGGTTGAACAGAAGTCGGGAGGACAGCGCTGTCTTTTTCAACATGCTCATATCGCCTGTTTCAGGCCGTTGGCCTGCCACCAGACGTGAGCCTGCAGGGCCAGCTCTTCAACGCTGTGAATCGAGGCATTGAGCGGCAGAGTCAGCGGCTCGCCCTTGGGCGATTCAAGCGTGGCGAACTGGCTTTCGATCAACGTCGCCGGCATGAAGTGGCCCGGGCGGTGCGATACGCGCTCGGCGGCGACTTCCGGAGTCAATTCAAGAAACACGAAACCCAGGCCCGGCAAGGCACTGCGCAGACGTTCGCGATAGCTGTGTTTAAGGGCCGAGCAGGTCAATACCGGGCGTTGGCCTTTGGCATCGACGCGACGCAGTTCATCGCACAGGCTGTCAAGCCAGCCGGCGCGGTCTTCGTCGTTCAGGGGGATCCCCGCGCTCATCTTTTCGATGTTCGCGGCCGGATGGAAAGTATCGCCTTCAATGGCAGTGGCGCCGCTCAATTGGCACAGGGCCTGGCTGACGCACGTCTTGCCGCAACCGGCAACGCCCATGATGACCAGGGCGGTGATGGGATGACTCATATAACACCTCAGCGCGCAGACAGCGCTACCTTTGCTAGCTATGACTCTAGTGCACAGGCAGAAGTTGCCGACGCCTTCTTGTCGTTTTTTTGGGTTGCAGCAGGTTTGTTCCTAACGCCAAAGAGCACTGATCAGGCAGGACCGCGCTCACGCATTTGCAGCTGCATCAGGACAGCGCTACCTTAGTGCCTTGATTTTTGTTTGGCAAGCCGCCCGATGACCTCCCCCAAGAACGATAAAAATACCCGCACCACCGGCCGTCCGACCCTCAACGAAGTAGCCCGCCTGGCCGGCGTCAGCCCGATCACTGCCTCGCGTGCCTTGCGCGGGGTGAGCACGGTAGCCACCGAACTGGTGGAAAAAGTGCAGAAAGCCGCGCTTGAACTCAACTACGTGGTCAACCCCGCCGCCCGCGCACTGGCCTCGGCGCAGAGCCATTCGGTGGTGGTGCTGGTGCCGTCACTGTCCAACCTGCTGTTCATCGACACGCTGGAAGCCATTCATCGGGTGCTGACGCCCAAAGGCTTCGAAGTGCTGATCGGCAACTTCCACTATTCGCGCGATGAAGAAGAAAACCTGCTGCGCAATTACATGGCTTATCAGCCGCGCGGGTTTCTGCTGACCGGTTTTGATCGCACGGAAAGTTCGCGGCGGATGATCGAGGCCAGCAACATTCCCTGCGTGTACATGATGGAGCTGGACAGTGCTGCCGGGGTCAATTGCGTAGGCTTTTCGCAGTTGAGCGCGGGTGAAACTGCCGCCGAACATCTCCTGTCCCGTGGGCGTAAACGTCTGGCGTACATCGGCGCGCAGCTGGACCAGCGCACCTTGCTGCGCGGTGAGGGTTTCCGCAAGGCGTTGCAGAAGGCAGGCCGTTACGACCCGGATCTGGAAGTGCTGACACCGCGTGCTTCGTCTGTGGGTCTGGGTGGCGAGTTGTTTTTGCAATTGCTGGCGGCGCATCCGGATGTTGATGCGATTTTCTTCGGCAACGACGACTTGGCCCAGGGTGCGCTCCTGGAAGCGTTGCGTAACGGCATCAAGATTCCCGAACAAGTGGCGATTCTGGGTTTCAACGACTTGCCGATGTCCGAGCACATGGTGCCGCGCCTGAGCAGCATCAACACCCCGCGCGAGGCAATCGGCCGGCGCGCGGCGGAGCAGATGCTCACGTTAATGGCAGGCAACAAAGTGGCGCGCCCGATGGAGGATATGGGGTTTGAGCTGAAGGTGCGCGAGAGTACCTGAAACTCACGCGATCCCCTGTAGGAGCTGCCGAAGGCTGCGATCTTTTGATTTTGCTTTCAAGAACAAGATCAAAAGATCGCAGCCTTCGGCAGCTCCTTGTATGTTCCCCACACACCAGCATGAATGAGATCTAAGCTCGCTGGTGCGACATACGAAGATGTGTTTCTGGGGGAGACCGATCGCTCCTTAAGGCAGGACTTGCTCCTGACCTTGTATGTAGAGAGGTCCCCCCGCCTCATTGCCCACCACGAAGAGTATCGAGAAGCCGACGAGTCGGACTTCGCATTACAAGGTTGCAGTGGCATGAAGTTCGAGGTCAGGGGAACCAGGAAGCATTTTTAACTCAGTTCTCTTGGAGTTGAAAGCATGAACATGCACGTCGGTTTGGATGTGGGATCTCGCACTACAGCGATGGGCTGGCGCAATGGCGGCCGTTTTGCAGGTCAGTGCAATATCGACCAGACACCGGCGGGGCGCAAAGCTGCTGTCGGCAAGTTACTTGAGCTCAAGCCTATATCTGTGGTGATGGAAGCCACCGGAATCTACTACCTGGACTTGGCCATGGAGCTCGCTGCGGCGGGTTTGCCAGTCTCGGTTATCAATCCGAAGAGTTTTCACAACTTTGCAAAGCTGATGCTGAAAAACAGCAAAACGGACGCAATCGATGCCCAGTTATTAGCTGAGTACGGCGAACGCATGAGCCCAAGGTTGTGGACGCCGCCCACTTCAATACAGCTTGAGCTACGCGCTATCGGTCGCCACATCAATCGTTTGACGGGTCATCGCACCCGCGCCAAAAACGAGCTGCATGCACTAAAAGCCACTCAAACAACTCTTCTGATGCTGATTGAAGACGAAGAAGAAGCCATCAACGCCTTTGACAAACGAATCGAGCGTTTCCGACTAGCGGGTCGTGCATTGATCGACAACTGCCCAACGTTGAGCGCCCAGTTCGCCCACATGATCGCCGCCCCTGGCATGGGTGAGATCTCAGTATTTGCGGCGCTGGCTGAACTGACGACCTTACCGGTAACGCTCAAGTCAGCGCAGGTCAGCCGCCATGCCGGACTCGATGTCCGACTCACGCAATCAGGCACCAGCATTGATAAACCCGGCCGGATAAGTAAGGGCGGCAATGCCTATTTGCGATCAGCGATGTACATGCCTGCGCTGACCGCCATACGTTGCGACCCGAACGTTAAAGCGTTTTACGAAGCCTTGGTGGCTCGAGGAAAGAGGAAGATGCAGGCTATCGTCGCAGTCATGCGCAAATACCTGACCGGACTATGGGCCTGCATGCGGGCAGGCGAAGACTTCAGTACAGCCAAGCTTTTTAGCGATAAACACACCCAAAAAGCTTGACCGTGAACAGAGTATCTACAGGGGTTTTGTGTTGGGCTCAATGGCTGAGCAGGTCGACCAAAGCCTGGGCGCCCTTCTGCAAGGGCTGGCTCTTGAGCCACACCGCATGCACCGGCAGCACCAGGCCATTTTCGATGTTGCGAAAATTCAGCCGTTTCAAGCGTCCCGCGTCCAGCCACGGCTGCACCACCGACAGCGGGAAATTACCCCAGCCCAATCCCGCTTCGACCATCTCCATTGCCGTCTCAAGATTGTCCGTACGCCAGTAGGATTCAGCCACCAATGGCCGCGTTTCGCTGATCGGCAAGTCGCGGCTGGCGACGATGATCTGCCGCACCTGCACCAGATCTTCCAGAAACACATCCCGCCCCTGCAACAACGGGCTGTCCGCCGCCAGCGTCGCGATCATGCGTTCGCTGCCGACGAACTGAAACCGCTCCAGCGCATTGACGCTTAACCCGGCAAACGCCAGACACACGCTGACCCGGCCAGTGTGCAACATCGCCAGCACATCATCCTGTGGCGCAGTCAGCACTTCGATATCGAGCAACGGATGCCGCTCGGCAATCACCTTGATCGCTGCCAGCAAGCGGCGCCGATCCATGTCAGCAACCACGCCAATCGACAACCTGCTTTCCAGCCCCAGCGACAGCTCCACCGCGTGCACCTGCAGCTGCTTGAGCTGCTCGGCGATCAGTCGCGCGTGCGGCACCAACGACTGCGCCATCGCCGTGGGTTGCGGCTCGCGATGACTGCGGTCGAACAGCGGGTAACCGAGTTCCGCTTCAAGATTGGCAATGCCCATGCTCACCGCCGACGGCACCTTGCCCAACTGCCGCGCGGCGGCGGAAAACGAGCCGCGCTCGATCACCGCGAGAAATAATTCGATGCTGTCGCTGCTGAAATTCAAATGCCTCACCTATCAATAAAACTGAAAGCTACCAACTTTTTCTGTCAGGTCTATTGAAGCTATCTTTGCTCGCCTTCGCCAGCCCTGCTGGCCAACATTTGGCAAGAAAGAGGCAAATCTGCATGCAAGGCGTGAAACGCAAACTGGTCTACGTGTCGCTCTACGAAGTGATTGGGATGACCTTCTCGGCCCTCGGTCTGGCGTTGCTGTCGGGCACGTCGCCGGGCAGCACCGGGCCGCTGGCGGTGATCATCACCAGCATCGCCGTGACCTGGAATTTCATCTACACCTCGTTGTTCGAGCGCTGGGAAAGTCGCCAGGTCTCGCGCACCCGTACGGTCAAACGGCGCATCGCCCACGCGGTCGGCTTTCAACTGACGCTGATCGTGTTTCTGATTCCGTTGATCGCGTGGTGGATGAACATCAGTCTGGTGCAGGCGTTCCTGCTGGATCTGGCACTGATCATTTTCATCCCGTGCTACACGTTCGTGTTCAACTGGCTGTTTGACCGAATCTTCGGTTTGCCGGCGTCGGCGCTGCCGGATTCTGCCGCTGCGGCATAAATCGCTAATTCGTAAGCAGATATTGCGAGAAATCAGCGGTTTGGGCGTTTAAACCGCTGATAATCACAATCCGCCAACTCCGATAGCAGGCTAAGCTTTTCCATCAATAAAGAATGGATCAGCTTATGACTGCTCACGCTCCCGCCGCCGCGCACAGTGACGGCATCGACCCGGTACGCGCCGCCGAGATTTCCGCCCGCATCGACCGTCTGCCCGCCGTCGCCACCATCTGGCGTCTGGTGGCGCTGCTGTCGATCGGTGGATTTTTCGAACTCTACGATCTGTTCCAGACCGCCTACATCAGTCCCGGGCTGATTCGCGACGGCCTGTTCGCCACTGGCAGTCAGGGGGTGTTCGGCTTCTCCGATCAGGCGGCGTTCGCCTCGGCAACGTTCCTCGGCCTGTTCCTCGGCGCCAGCCTGCTCAGTCCGTTGGCGGATCGTTTCGGTCGCCGGGCAATCTTCACCTTCGCGCTGATCTGGTACACGGCGGCGACAGTGCTGATGGGGATTCAGACCTCAGCGCTGGGCATCATCGGCATGCGTTTTCTGGTCGGCATCGGCTTGGGTATCGAATTGGTGACGATCGATGCCTACCTCTCGGAACTGGTCCCTAAACGCATGCGCAGCTCGGCGTTCGCCTTTGCGTTTTTCGTGCAGTTCCTCTCGGTGCCGGCGGTGGCCTTGATGTCGTGGTGGCTGGTGCCGCAAGCGCCGTTCGGGGTGTCCGGCTGGCGTTGGGTGGTGCTGGCCAGCGCGGTGTTTGCGCTGTTTATCTGGTGGCTGCGCAAGCGTCTGCCGGAATCGCCGCGCTGGCTGGCGCAACACGGTCGCTTCGATGAGGCCAATCGGATCCTCGACCATCTCGAAGCGCGCTGCGCCAAGGATTACGGCAAAGCGCTGGATGCGCCGGAACCGGTGCCGGTCGATGTCGAAGGCAAGGGCCGTTTCGCCGATATCTGGCAGCCGCCCTACCGCCGTCGCGCGTTGATGCTGATCGTTTTTCATATCTTTCAGGCGATCGGTTTCTTCGGTTTCGGCAACTGGTTGCCGGCGCTGCTTTCCGGCCAGGGCGTGAGCGTCACCCACAGTCTGATGTATGCGTTCATCATCACCCTCGCCTACCCGCTCGGGCCGTTGCTGTTCGTGAAGTTCGCCAACCGTTTCGAGAACAAATGGCAAATCGTCGGCTCGGCGCTCGGCGCGATGACCTTCGGCACCCTGTTCGCCCTGCAGACCAGCGCCTTCGGGCTGATTTTCTGCGGGGTGATGATCACCTTCTGCAACGCCTGGCTGAGCTTCAGTTATCACTCCTATCAAAGCGAGCTGTTCCCGACCAACATCCGCGCCCGCGCGGTCGGGTTCTGCTATTCGTTCAGTCGCTTGTCGACGGTGTTCAGCAGTCTGCTGATCGGCATTTTCCTGGATAACTTCGGCACGCCGGGGGTACTGGCGTTCATCGTCAGCAGCATGCTGATCGTGATGCTGACCATCGGCTGGTTCGGCCCGCGTACGCGTAATCTGGCACTGGAAAATATTGCCCATCGTTGACGGCCAACACAGGACTCACCTGTGGGAGCGAGCCTGCTCGCGAAGGCGTCGTGTCAGTGGCTATAGGCTTGACTGACACAACGCTTTCGCGAGCAGGCTCGCTCCCACATTGGTTATTGGTGATGTTGAAACAGCTCAGTTCAATTGCAGGGTTTCATTGAACTGGCTGATCGCATCCACCACATGCCGCGAGCCTTGCTGAATCTCGAGGATCACCTCGCCCGCTTCGTTGGCCAGTTCCACGCCCAACCCGGTTCGGCTCAGACTCGACTGCATGCTCGACACTGCGCTCAGCGACAGGTCGTGGTTCTTGCGCACCACGTCGACAATTTCCAGAGTGGCCTGACTGGTCCGCGCGGCGAGGCTGCGCACCTCATCGGCGACGACGGCAAAACCGCGTCCATGCTCACCGGCACGCGCGGCTTCGATCGCGGCGTTGAGCGCCAGCAAATTGGTCTGATCGGCAATGCCGCGAATGGTCTGGACGATGGTGCCGATGATGTCCGACTGTTTGCTGACCGCATCGATGCTCACCGCCGCTTCGTTCAGATCGCGGGAAATGTCCTGAATGATCTGCACGGTCTGCTGCACCACCTGTGAACCTTTCTGCGCGCAGGCGTCGTTTTGCACCGAGGTACTGTGGGCCGATTCCGCAGCGTTCTGCAGAGTGGTCATTTGCCGAGTGATGTCGCTGGCGAACTTGACCACTTTGTACAAGCGGCCCTTGGCGTCGAACAGCGGGTTATACGAAGCCTCCAGATAAACCATCTGCCCGGACTTGTTCTTGCGCTCGAAACGGTGCGAGTGATATTCGCCGCGATTGAGCGAAGCCCAGAACGCTTTGTATTGCGCGGATTCGGCTTCGGCGCGGTGACAGAACAGGCTGTGGTGCTGGCCGACAATTTCAGGGTGCGCGTACTGCATGGTCTGCAAAAAGTTGTCGTTGGCGCGGATGACATGGCCTTCGGGGGTGAACTCGATCACCGCCATGGAACGGCCGATCGCCGCCAGCATGGCTTCTTCTTCATGTTCTTTGTTGATGCGTGCGGTGATGTCCGCCGCAACCTTGATGACACTTCTGACCTGTTTGTCGGGACCGAATACCGGCATGTAACTGGCTTCAAGCCAGATTTCCCGGCCACTCTTGTTCAGACGCAGGAAAGTACCGCTGAGCGGTTCACCACGGGCCAGGTCGCGCCACAACTTCGCGTAGTCCTCGCTGCGATAAAAGCTTTCTTCGCAAAAGATCCGATGGTGTTTGCCGCGCACTTCATCGGCGCTGTAGCCCATGGTCTTGCAGAAGTTCTCGTTGGCGTCGAGAACGATGCCGTCCGGAGTGAACTCGATCATCGCCATCGAGCGGCTGATCGCTTCGATTTTCGCGTTGGCTTCAGTCAGCGCACAGCTGAAGCGCTCGATTTCCCGCAGGTCAGCCTTGTGATGTAGGTTGAACATGGTTGTATCACCTTCCGCGCGTTCTTTTGATTTGATGAAAGTTCAGGTCTTGCAAGATCCATCACTACGTTCCACAGAACAGGCACACGCCTTCCCCCACGGGAGGAAGTTGTCAGGTGATAAATGATGATCAATCGGATGCGCCGTGCAGCGACGCTCTGATCAAGACATCCTTTTCTTGATAGCCCGCATGCGGGCCAGCCCTAACGTGAAGAACTTCCATGTTGGTGACGCTCCTTGTTGGTTCAGTGTCGGTGCCTCTATTTGCGCACTCTGGCAGCATGAATCACGGACCAACCCTGTACCGCCGGCCTGGTGGCATGACGGTCGACATGGTTAGTTACCTGCAAAGCATAGCCATCCCGACGCCGGGCGCAAGGCCACTAGTCGGCCAGTATCTGGCACTTTTTGCACAAGAAACGGTTCAGCGCAGGGAAACAGTGCGGTGAAAACGGACGTTTTCGCCAGCGAGGCGGGAGCCCGTGAACCGGGCTTCCGCATGGTTTGATCAATGGCCGAAAATATCGACCTTCTTGGCTTTCTTCTCCGCGCGTTTTTCAATCGCGGTCTTGGCCGGCTTCTTCTTCGCGGCTTTCTTTGAATCCATACCTTTGGACATGATCGGTACTCCACTCACAGGGGTGTGAGTTCAGGTATACACCTATCCCGAAGCGTGCGTTCTTTTATAATCGGCGCTTTTCGCAGCGACAGCCCGAACCATGTCCGATATCCACTACAGCCAGCTCGACGAATCGTTGTGGCCGCTGATGAACAAGTTCTACCGCAGCCACCAATCCTCGATGAAAGCCGTGCGTGAGGCGCAGTTGTGGGTGGCAAGGCGCGGCGAGATCGTTGCGGCGCTGTGTCTGCGGCCGGTATCCGGTGGGCACTGGCTGACGGGGTTGTTTGTCGATCCGCAGTGTCGGGAACAAGGTGTCGCTGCGCAGTTGATTGCAGCGGCGGTTGCCCAGGTGGACGAGCCGGTGTGGCTGTTTTGCCATCCGGATTTGCGCGGGTTTTATGAGCGAAGCGGGTTCAGCTTCGATCCGCCGCTGCCGCAGGCGATGGCCGAGCGGTTGAGCCGGTACGCGCGGAGCAAGCCGATGATTGCGATGGGACTCAATCCCGCAGATTTACGCTGAAACCCTGTGGGAGCGAGCCTGCTCGCGAATGCGGTGTGTCAGCGCCGAATTTGGTTCTGATACTCCGCGTTCGCGAGCAGGCTCGCTCCCACAGGGGTTGATGGTGTTCTGACAATCAGTCGTCAGCGTTGGGATCAAGATCCGGAAACAGCACTTCGGTAAAGCCGAACTTGCTGAAATCGGTAATCCGCGACGGATACAGCCGGCCGATCAGGTGATCGCATTCATGCTGCACCACCCGTGCATGAAACCCCGAGGCCACTCGCACAATCGGCTCGCCCTTCGGATCAAAGCCTTCGTAGCGAATCTGCTGATAACGCTCCACCGCGCCGCGCAGGCCCGGCACCGACAGACAACCTTCGAAGCCCTCTTCCATCAACGGATTCAACGGCGTGATCAGCGGGTTGATCAGGATCGTCTGCGGCACTGCTTCAGCATCCGGGTAACGCTCGCTGTGTTCGAAGCCGAAGATCACCAGTTGCAGGTCGACGCCGATCTGCGGCGCCGCGAGGCCAACGCCGCCGACGCTTTCCATGGTCTGGAACATGTCATCGATCAGTTGCCAGAGCTCGGCGCTGTTGAACATTTCCGGTGGTACCGGCGCGGCGATGCGCAGCAGGCGCTCGTCACCCATTTTCAGAATTTCACGAATCATGGTCGCGCTTCATCAGTGTCCGGCTTGAGCGAATGATCGCGGCCCAGGCCCGAGACGTGTTGTTTGGGGGATTCGTCAGGCTCGCCAGGGGCTTTTTCGCCCTTTTCCTTGCCTTCGGCGGACATGTGCTCGATCACTGCATTCATCTCCGCGCCGAGCAACAGGACTGCGGAGGAAATGTAGAAATACAGCAAGAGCACGATGATCGCCCCGATGCTGCCATACATCGCGTTGTAGTTGGCGAAGGTTTTCACGTAGAAGGCAAACCCCAACGAGGCGAGGATCCACACCACCACGGCCAGCACCGAACCCGGGGTGATGAAACGGAATTCCTGTTTGACGTCGGGCATCACGTAATAGATCAGCGCCACCGCGACCATCATCAGAATCACGATCACCGGCCAGCGGGCGATCGTCCACACCGTGACGATGAAGTATTCCAGTCCCACTTGTGCGGCAATCCAGCCCATCACCTGTGGCCCGAGCACCATCAGCGCAGCGGCGATCAGGAGCATGCCGGCGATGCCGACGGTGTAGACGATCGACAACGGGAAGCGCTTCCAGATCGGCCGGCCTTCGACCACGTCATAGGCGGCATTCATTGCGCTCATCATCAGGCGCACGCCGGCGGACGCGGTGTACAGCGCAATAACGATACCGATGGACAGCAGGCCACCCTTGGATTGCTGCAACTGGTCGATCACCGGGTTGACCTGCTCCAGTGCCTGCGGTGGCAGCACCAGTTCAGATTGCAGACGCAGCCAGGAAAAGAAGTCCGGCAAGTGCAGGAAACCGATAAGGGCAATCAGGAAAAGAATGAACGGAAACAGCGAGAACAGCATCTGGTAAGCCAATGCCGAGGCATAGGTCGACATTTCGTCATCGACGAACTCAGTGACCGTGCGCACCATCACCCGGTGCAGGGGCAGACCTTTCATGTCCGGAAATATCATTCGCGTCTCCTTGCGCCGCAAAAGGTTGAAGTCGTGGCGACTCAGGGGCCGTTTTTTACCTCAAGGTAGCCTACTTGGCGATCCTTTGGCGGATGACCGCAGGGTTCTGATACAAAAACGGCCATCCTTGGATGGCCGCTCGTGTGATTCGTTCAAGGCTCGCTTACGCCTTGTCGACGCCTTTTTTCACCGCGTCCTTGGCGTTGCCAACCGCTTGCTGGGCTTCGCCTTTTTTCTCTTGAACCTTGCCTTCGGCGCGCAGCTTGTCGTTGTCAGTGACCTTGCCGACGCCTTGCTTGACGTTACCGACGGCTTCGTTGGCCATGCCTTTTACTTTATCGCCTGTGCTACTCATGGTGTTTCTCCGTGATGCATATAGGGAAGAAAAGTCATTACGTAACGATTGACCGGTGCGCTTTGCGCCGAGTTTCATTTATTTTGCCGGCATTTCGTCGTGGCGCGCAGGTTGCGCTTTATGTTTGCCGGCGTTGCCCCGAGAATGCTCAGCCTACGGGCGCTGAGCCCGGCACACCGATTCGCAGGAATGTCATGAAGCTCAATAAAACCCAGGCCATCGCCCGTCGCAACCAGGAACTGGGCGGCGCCGTGCTCGGCACCAACAACTGCCACTTCGCCGAACTGAACCGCAACCGCAATATCTGGTGGTTCGACCTGCCGGTATCGCGTCTGGCCATCGGTCAGTACGAGTGGATTCACTTGCTGCTGCACACCCCGGCCACCGATGAGTTGCTGCACCTGAAAGTGCCCACGGTGTTCCTGCGCGAAAAGCTCGAAGGCCTGGTGATTCGCAACGAAGGCAAGCGCAAGGCGGCGCTGAGCCTGGAATTGAGTGCGGACAAGGATTCTTATCTGCAGGACATGCGACCGGCGGGGACCAACGTGAATTTTGCGCCGTTTCGTCAGTAGGATTTGTGGCGTCAGCCCTTCCCCTCACCCTAGCCCTCTCCCAGAGGGAGAGGGGACCGACCGGGTTGTTCTTACGGAATACGCCGACCTGAAATATCGAGCCGAACTCAGGTTCTGAAAAGTTTGAAGATCGGCTCCCTTCCCCCTCGCCCCCTTGGGGGAGAGGGTTGGGGTGAGGGGGTAGGATTTACCAGACGCTGCAAATCACCAATCTTTCCCAACAAAAAGCCCCGCATCTGCGGGGCTTTTTATTTACGCGGCAGACTTGGCCTTGATCTTCTTCAGCTCTTCATCCCGCAACTCGCGGCGCAGGATCTTGCCGACGTTGGTGGTCGGCAGCGCATCGCGGAATTCCACCGAGCGCGGCACTTTGTAGCCGGTAACGTTGGCGCGCATGTGGTCCATGACCTGCTCTTTGGTCAGGGTCACGCCCGGTTTGGCGACGATGAAAATCTTGATCGCCTCACCCGATTTCTCGTCCGGCACACCGATCGCCGCGCACTGCAACACGCCCGGCAAAGTCGCCAGCACATCTTCCAGTTCGTTCGGATAGACGTTGAAGCCAGACACCAGAATCATGTCTTTCTTGCGATCGACGATGCGCATGTAGCCGTCCGGCTGGATCAGCGCGATGTCACCGGTTTTCAGCCAGCCGTCGCTGTCGAGCATTTCATCGGTGGCTTCCTGACGCTGCCAGTAGCCCTTCATCACTTGCGGGCCTTTGACGCACAGCTCGCCGATTTCGCCCAGCGGCTGCTCGACACCGGCATCGTCGATGACTTTGCACAGGGTCGACGGCACCGGAATGCCGATGGTGCCGATCTGGATGTGCTGAATCGGGTTGACCGTGGCCACCGGGCTGGTTTCGGTCATGCCGTAGCCTTCGCAGATGGCGCAACCGGTCACGGCTTTCCAGCGCTCGGCCGCCGCCAGTTGCAGGGCCATGCCGCCGGACAGGGTAACTTTCAGCGCGGAGAAATCCAGTTTGCGGAAACCTTCGTTGTTGCACAGCGCCACGAACAGCGTGTTCAGACCGACGAAACCGCTGAACTTCCACTTCGACAGTTCCTTGACCATCGCCGGCAGGTCGCGCGGGTTGCTGATCAGGATGTTGTGGTTGCCGATCAGCATCATCGCCATGCAATGAAAGGTGAACGCATAGATGTGATACAGCGGCAGCGGCGTGATCAGGATCTCGCAGCCTTCGTTGAGGTTGGAGCCCATCAGCGCCTTGCATTGCAGCATGTTGGCGACCAGGTTGCGGTGCGTGAGCATCGCGCCCTTGGCCACGCCGGTGGTGCCGCCGGTGTATTGCAGCACCGCGACATCGCCGCTGTCCGGGTTGGCTTCGGCCACTGGCTGGCCGTGGCCCTTGCTCAGAACGTCGTTGAACTTGATGGCTTTGGGCAAGTGATAGGCCGGGACCATTTTCTTCACGTACTTGATGACGCTGTTGATCAGCAGGCGCTTGATCGGCGGCAGCAAGTCGGCGACTTCGGTGACGATGACGTGCTTGACGCCGGTCTTCGGCACCACGGCTTCGGCCAGGTGCGCCATGTTCGCCAGGCACACCAGGGCCTTGGCGCCGGAGTCGTTGAATTGGTGTTCCATTTCCCGCGCGGTGTACAGCGGGTTGGTGTTGACCACGATCAGCCCGGCGCGAATGGCACCGAAGACCGCGACCGGGTACTGCAGGACGTTGGGCAGTTGCACGGCGATTCGATCACCGGGCTGCAAGTCGGTATGCTGTTGCAGATACGCGGCAAAGGCCCCGGACAGCTCGTACAGCTCACCGTAGGTGATTGTCTTGCCGAGGTTGCTGAAAGCCGGTTTGTTGGCGAAGCGTTGGCAGGATTGCTTCAACACTGCCTGAATGTTCGGATACTCGTCTGGATTGATCTCGGCTGCGATTCCAGCCGGGTACTTATCCTTCCAAAAGTCTTCGATCATGGAAGCCCACTCCTCAGCAACGCGAATTCTTCACCGCATTTGATGCGATTATTATTGGTGTGTGTTTTGTATTGGTGAATCCGGCGTTTTACAGGCCGAGAAGTCACAAAGCGCGCCGAGAGTAGCAGCTTTGCCAAGGGTCGACCAGAGCCAAAAGAGGCCCCTACAGTCATATTGATGACTCAAGACTTGCCAGCGGTCATTTTAGAGCAAAAATCCTATTACCCTGTGAAAGCCCCGTAGTCATGGGGTGTAAAAGCAAAGATCGCAGCCTTCGGCAGCTCCTGCATTTGGAATGCGTTTCCTGTAGGAGCTGCCGAAGGCTGCGATCTTTTCGCTCGTAACCTTTATGCGATATCCCGCAACTCGCGCCGCAGAATTTTCCCTACAGGCGTCATCGGCAACGACTCACGCAGCACGATGTGCTTCGGCACCTTGTAGGCCGTGAAATTCTCTTTGCAGTAAGCCTTCAGCTCTTCCAGGCTGACCCCGCTCTCCCGCGCTACCACAAACAGCTTCACCGCCTCTCCCGAACGCTCGTCCGGCACGCCGATCACCGCGCAGTTAGCGACTTTCGGGTGGGCCATGACCACGTCTTCGATTTCGTTGGGATAAACGTTGAAGCCGGAGACGATGATCATGTCCTTCTTGCGATCGACGATGCGCACAAAACCGTCCGGGTCGATCACGGCGATATCACCGGACTTGAACCAGCCTTCGGCATCGAGCACTTCGGCGGTGGCTTCGGGTTTGTTCCAGTAGCCCTTCATGATCTGCGGGCCTTTGATGCACAGCTCGCCGCGTTCGCCCAGTGGCTGTTCGACGCCGTCATCGTTGATGATCTTCACCAGCGTGCCCGGCACCGGCAGGCCTACAGTGCCCAGGCGCGACTGATCGCCGTAAGGATTGGTGCACGCCACTGGCGAGGTCTCGGTCAGGCCGTAGCCTTCGGTGATACGGCAACCGGTCATCTGCTCCCAGCGCTCGGCGGTGGCCTTGACCAGCGCGGTGCCGCCGGAGTTGGTCAGCTTCAGGCTGGAGAAATCCAGGGTCTTGAAGTCAGGGTGATCCATCAGCGCGACGAACAAGGTGTTCAAACCCAGTAGCGCCGAGAAGCGCCAGTTCTTCAGTTCCTTGATGAAGCCGGCGATGTCACGCGGATTGGAGATCAACACGTTGTGGTTGCCCGAGACCATCATGCACATGCAATTCGCGGTGAAGGCATAGATGTGGTACAGCGGCAGCGGCGCGATCATCACCTCCTGGCCTTCGCGCAACAGCGGCTGACCATCCGGGCCGAGCTGAGCCAGACAGGCGCGCACCTGCTGCATGTTCGCCACCAGATTGCCGTGGGTGAGCATCGCGCCCTTGGCCAGGCCGGTAGTGCCGCCGGTGTATTGCAGCACGGCGATGTCATCGAGGCCGACGTTCAGCGGCTTGATGCCCAGACCACGCCCCATGCGCAGCGCGCTTTTGAACGAGGTCGCTTGCGGCAGCGAATACTCGGGAACCAGTTTCTTCACTTTGCTGACCACGGTGTTGACCAGCCAGCCTTTGGCGGTGGGCATCAGGTCGCCCATCTTCGCTTCGATCAAATATTGGATGTCGGTGTCGGGCAGCACTTCCTGGACTTTCTGCCCGAACAGATTCAGGTAGACCAGCGCGCGTGCGCCGGAATCCTTGAACTGGTGGCGCATCTCGCGCGGCGTATAGAGCGGGTTGGTGTTGACCACGATCAGCCCGGCGCGCAGCGCGCCGAACACGGCAATCGGATAATGCAGGACGTTGGGCATCTGCACCGCAATGCGATCCCCCGGCACCAGATCGGTATGGGCCTGCAGGTAACCGGCGAACGCCGCACTCTGGCGTTCGAGTTCGGCGTAGGTCAGGGTGATGCCCATGCTGCTGAACGCCGGGCGGTCAGCGAACTTCTTGCAGGAACGCTCAAACACTTCGATGACCGACTTGAACTCGCCCATGTCGATGTCCAGCGGTACGCCGGCCGGGCGTTTGTCATTCCAGAAATCAGGTTGCATTGTTCTTGTCCTCTTTACCTGAGCCGATCCGGGAGCCGCTTTCTGTCGTTTCTGCTTCGTCCATGGAAGGCGAAAAGCACAAAGCGGAGCTTCACGGACACTAGCAGCTATGGCCATTGAGGCAAATATGACGCAAGCCCTCATTGATCCCGTGAATCTTCCTGCCGTGGCGTGAGCTGATCAGACGCGCTATACACTGTGGCGATGCTGAGCAAAGGAATCGCCATGACCCACGACACCTTCTGGCTGGACGCGAGTGACCGCAGCCGCCTGTACGTCAACCGCTGGCTACCGGCCACGCCATTGAAAGCGGTGATTCTGCTGGCCCATGGTATGGCCGAACACAGCGCTCGCTACGCGCGGCTCGCCGACACGTTTTGCGACAAAGACTATGGCGTGTACGCCCCGGATCTGCGCGGCCATGGTCGCACCGCCGACAACGGCACCCTTGGCCATTTCGCCGATGACGACGGCTGGTGCAAGGTCGTTGGCGATCTGGCCAGCCTCAACCAGCACATCGGCCAGCAACATCCCGGCGTGCCGATCATCCTCCTCGGCCACAGCATGGGCAGCTACATCGCCCAAGGCTATTTGTTGCACCACAGCGCCAGTCTGCACGGGGCGATTCTCAGCGGCTCGAATTTCCAGCCGGTGGCCCTCTATCGCATCGCGCGGCAAATAGCCCGGCTGGAAAAACTGCGCCAGGGCGGCAAGGGCCGCAGTGCGTTGATCGAGTGGCTGTCGTTCGGCTCGTTCAACAATAAATTCAAACCGGTGCGCACCCGTTTCGACTGGCTGAGCCGCGATCCGGCCGAGGTCGACAAATACGCCGCCGACCCGTTATGCGGCTTTCGCTGCACCAATCAGCTGTGGGTCGACCTGCTCGGCGGCTTGCAGCAAATCAGCAAAGCGTCCAATCTCGCGCAGATCGATCCGGGCCTGCCGCTGCTGGTGATTGGCGGCGAATGTGATCCGGTGAGCGAGGGCAAGCGTCTGACAGATCTGGCCAATGCCTTGCGCAGGGCCGGCAGCCAGCACCTGCAACTGAAGATCTACCCGCAGGCCCGGCACGAATTGTTCAATGAAAGTAATCGCGACGAAGTGACCACCGATGTGCTCGCCTGGATCGACCAAGCCCTGAGCCACCGGCGCCCGCAGCGCAGCGAATAATTTTTTGTGGATTGACTGAAATCCGTCACAGGAATCGAAACCGATGACCCAGGTTACCAACATCCCTTACGAAGCCCTCGAAGTCGGCCAGACCGCCAGCTACAGCAAGACTGTCGAAGAGCGCGACATTCAGCTGTTCGCCGCGATGTCAGGCGACCACAACCCGGTGCATCTGGACGCCGAGTTTGCCGCCGCCAGCATGTTCAAGGAACGCATCGCCCACGGCATGTTCAGCGGTGCGCTGATCAGCGCCGCCGTTGCATGCGAATTGCCTGGGCCGGGCACCATTTATATCGGTCAGCAGATGAGCTTTCAGAAGCCGGTGAAGATCGGCGACACGCTGACAGTGCGCCTGGAGATTCTGGAGAAACTGCCGAAATTCCGCGTGCGCATTGCCACTCGCGTGTTCAATCAGCGTGATGAATTGGTAGTGGATGGTGAAGCGGAGATTCTCGCGCCACGTAAACAGCAGACGGTGACGTTGCCGACATTGCCGGCGATCAGTATCGGTTGATCGAAAAGATCGCAGCCTGCGGCAGCTCCTACTTTGGAATTCATTCCCCTGTAGGAGCTGCCGCAGGCTGCGATCTTTGCTTTCCAGACGCGCACAAAAAACGCCAGACAAGCTGGCGTTTTTTTTCAGCCGACTAACTCTTACGAGTTCGCACGAGCCTGATTACGCAGGGCTTTCACCTGGTCGTGGTTGCGCTGTACGCCGTGGTACTGACGCTCAACCAGGTCACGAATACCCACCAGATTGTGCTTGGTGATTTTTTCCAGCGCTTCTTTGTAAGCCTTCAGGGCATGGTCTTCACCGCGCTCGGCTTCGTTCAGCACAGCCTCTTCGTCTTTGCCGGTGAACATGGCTTTCACGTCGACCCAGCGACGGTGCAGGTCACCGCTCACGCTGGTGGAAGTTTCCGGATCGCCGCCCAGCGAACGAACGGCCGCTTGCAGCTCAGCTGCGGCAGCGGCGCAATCAGCGGAGCGAGTCACGAACAGGGTTTTCAGTTCTGGGTGCTTGATGTCTTCAGCGCAAGTCTTGAACCCTTCCTGACCGTCCTTGCAGGTTTCAATCAGGTCGTTGAGTACAGAAATGGCTTCTTTATTCATGTCGGTCATTTTTCAATTCCTTGCGATGGGTTGAAGATGCAAGGGATATTGCAGTGTGCGTGCCAGCTTTTTAATCGAATAAAAAACCTTTACTTTCAACAACTTAAAAAAGATTGAACCATCTGCATGCTGGTTTTTTGCATGATCTGTCATTTGGCCTGCATGCAGAATGCCTGTATTTTCCAGGCTGTGATGTGAATCGATTGAAGCGTGCTGATGAATCCGGAAAAACTCGAACTACTGATCACCCGCGAAATGCCCTTCGGCAAGTACAAAGGGCGGATCATTGCCGACCTGCCTGGCCCCTATCTGAACTGGTTTGCCCGTGAAGGCTTTCCCCACGGTGAACTCGGTGGCCTGCTGGCGCTGATGCAGGAGATTGACCATAACGGCCTGTCCGACCTGCTCGAGCCGCTGCGCGCCAAACACGGCAAACCCGCCCCGCGCCACTGACGCGCCCTTCCCTCTTGAGCCTTGCCGACCATGCCTGACAACACCCGCCGCGCCCGTGACGAAGCCTTCTGGCAAACCTTTGCCGACCGATACGATGTGCAGCCCGGCCCGGTCAACCTGGAAAACGGTTACTTCGGGCGCATGTCGCGCACAGTGATCGAGGAATACCAGCGCAACATCGAGCTGATCAACGCCAGCAACTCGATTTATGCACGCCAGCGCTTTGAACAGCACGACAACCTCGAGATCCGCGCGCAACTGGCCGAACTGATTGGCGTCCGCGCGCAAAGCGTGGCCCTGACCCGCAATGCCACCGAAGGCCTGCAATCGCTGATCCGCAATTACAATCGTCTGCAACCGGGTGATCAGGTACTGATCTGCGACCTCGAGTACGACACGGTCAAGGGCGCCATGCGCTGGCTGGCGAAGCAGCGTGGCGTGGAGGTCATCGAAATTGCCCACCACCATCCCGCCAGTTTCGACAGCCTGCTGGAAAGCTACCGCGAGGCTTTCGTCCGCCATCCAAAACTCAAACTGATGGCCCTGACCCACGTCACCCATCGCACCGGTCTGGTCATGCCGGTGCAGGCCATCGCCGCATTGGCCAAAGAGCATGGCGTCGACATCATCCTCGACGGTGCCCACGCCCTCGGCCAGATTGAATTCGACCTGCAAGCGTTGGGCATCGCTTTCGCCGGTTACAACCTGCACAAATGGATCGGCGCGCCGCTGACCCTTGGCTTCATCTATATCGCCCCGCAGCGTCTGGCTGATATCGATCCGGACATGGGCGAGATGCATTACCCGGTCAGCGATATTCGCGCGCGGACCTCGTACAGCACGCCGAACATCCCGGCGCTGATGACCTTGCCGCTGGTGTTCGAAGAGCACGACGCGCTCGGCGGCGCCGCCGCCAAAAGCCCACGCCTGAGTTACCTGCGCAACCTGTGGGTCAGCCGGGTCCGGCACCTGCCGGGCATCGAGGTGCTGACGCCGGACGACCCGCAACTGTATTGCGGGATCACCGCGCTGCGCTTCACCCGGCATGCCGATCAGCAGGCCATGGCCGAGCGTCTGCTCAGAGAGTTCAACCTGTTCACCGTGGTGCGCACCGGCGCCGCGTGCGGGCCGTGCATTCGCATCACCCCGGGGCTGACCACCACGGCTGGCGAGATGGAGCAGTTGGTTCGGGCGCTGGACCAACTGCGCTAGAACGGCGCTCCGGAGTTTTTTTCGTAGCCTTCCAGGCCAAGCTGCGACGACACGGCGAAGGTGTCGATGCCGAGGGTCTGGCAGGCGAAGGCACCGTCTTCAAGATCGGCGCCGGCGATCGGCTGCAACACCAACCGCAAGGCGTCCTCGGCGGCACCTTCACAGCCGCAGCGACCGGGCAGGTGCAAGGTGCCGGCCCAGGCCTCGTGGTGAGCTTGCGCTCCTGCTTCGTCGCCGGGAATGAATACGTTCAGTTTCAGGCAAGCAGCGCCGTGCGCCAGTCGGTCCGGATAGACACTGGTGAAACGGACGATGCCATGGCTGTCGGTCGATTGACTGCCGCCCAGGCTGGTGTCGCCATCGACACGCTGTTGGATGCGCACCAGCGCGCCGATGACCGGCTCGCTGGTCATCGCATCGACCAGCGACAGACGCAGGATCAACGGCAGGCCTTCGACCCCCTGGCTGATATTGCGCACTTGAGATTCAGCTGCGGGGCGGCCGAGGGGAAGTTGCTTCGGTTGATAAGGGGATTGTGGCGTAAGGGTCAGAGACTGAAGGTCGTCCATGAGGCGTTCTCTCTTCCATAAGATGAACGCAGGTTAACCCCGTGAAAAAGTCAGCGTGCAGTAACTATGTATCGCCGCATGTATCGGCAGTTTTTTCAGCGCAAAAAAAAGGTGCGCCGACCAAGCGCACCATAAAGCCGTAAAGCACACAACGAAGTGTCGGGTAACAATCAGTCCAGCAGCGCCAGGGCCTCGGCGGTGCATTCCTGAATGCGGGACCAGTCGCCGTTCTTGATCCACTCCGGATCAAGCATCCAGCTACCGCCCACGCACATGACGTTTTTCAGCGCCATGTAGCTCTTGATATTGGCCGGGCCGACGCCGCCAGTCGGGCAGAATTTCACTTCGCCGAACGGGCCGCCGAGGGCCTTGATTGCCGCCACGCCACCGCTGACTTCCGCCGGGAACAGCTTGAAGCGGCGATAGCCCAGACCGTAGCCTTCCATGATCCCCGAGGCGTTGCTGATGCCCGGCAACAGCGGAATCGGGCTGTCGACGCTGGCTTCGAGCAGGTCGCGGGTGATGCCCGGGGTAACAATGAACTGCGAGCCTGCCGCTTCAGCCGCCGCTAGCATGTTGCGGTCAAGCACGGTGCCGGCACCGGTCATCAGCTCGGGGCGCTGTTCGCGCAGGATCTGAATGGCCTTGAGGCCGAACTGCGAACGCAGGGTCACTTCTAGCGCAGTCAGGCCACCGGCGGCGAGGGCGTCGGCCAGCGGCAGCACGTCCTGTTCGCGAGCGATGGTGATCACCGGCAGGATCCGCGCCTTGGCGCAGAGACTGTCGATCAGGGCAACTTTGTCCGCCATGGAAACGGTCGGGGATGGGGTTGTCATAGCGGCTGTTCCTTGGCTCATGGGCACCAGTAAATCTCTAACGTAGGTTGCAGAAACGCGCGCACCGGCATGGCCGCAACGTCATCGGATGCCAGCGCGGCATTCAGGGTGGTCAGTTTCGATTGACCGGAAATCGACAGAATCTTGTGCCGGGCCGAGGCCAGCAGCGCGCGGCTCATGGTCAGGCGCTGACGCGGCACGCTTGGCGCCAGCATCGGCCAGCAACGGCGCGTGCCATCGGCTTGCAGGGCTTCGGCGAGGTTCGGGCTGTCGGGGAACAGCGATGCGGTGTGGCCGTCATCGCCCATGCCCAGCACCAGCACGTCGATCGGCGGCAGTTCGCCGAGCAGACGATCGGCCTGTTCAGCAGCCTGCTCGACGTTGGCCGCCGCGCTGTAGAGGCTGAGGAACTGCGCCTTGGCTGCCGGGCCTTTAAGCAGATACTGCTTGAGCAGGCCGGCATTGCTGTCGGCATGTTCCACCGGTACCCAGCGTTCGTCGGCCAGGGTCACAACGACCTTCGACCAGTCCAGCTCCTGCTTGGCCAGGTGCTGGAAAAACGCTACCGGGCTGCGCCCGCCGGACACCACCAGCACCGCGTTGCCGCGCGCGGCAATGGCCTCGCTCAGTTGCTTGGCAACGTTCAGCGCCAGGCCTTCAGCCAGCAGCACCGGGCTGTTGAATTCGCGGGCAGTCACACCCGTCGGCAGTTGCACATCAGATATCGCCATACCACGACCTCCCGTCCCGCGTGATCAAAGCAATGGAGCTCATCGGCCCCCACGACCCGGCCGCATACGGCTTGGGCGCGTCACCGGATTTCTTCCACCCGGCGATCAGCTGGTCACACCATTTCCACGCGGCTTCGATTTCATCTTTACGGACAAACAGGTTCTGATTGCCGTTCATCACTTCCAGCAACAACCGCTCGTAGGCATCGGGGATCCGCGCGCTACGCCAGGTGTCGGAGAAATTCAGTTGCAGCGGGCCGCTGCGCAGTTGCATGCCCTTGTCCAGGCCCTGCTCTTTGGTCATCACGCGCAAGGAAATGCCTTCGTCCGGTTGCAGGCGGATGATCAGTTTGTTGCTGATCTGCAGGCGCTGCTCCGGGGCGAAGATGTAGTGCGAGGGTTCCTTGAAGTGGATGACGATCTGCGACAGCTTTTGCGGCATGCGCTTGCCGGTACGCAGGTAGAACGGCACGCCGGCCCAGCGCCAGTTGCGGATGTCGGCACGCAGGGCGACGAAGGTTTCGGTGTCACTCTGGGTATTGGAATTCGGTTCTTCGAGGTAACCCGGTACGGATTTACCTTCGCTGTGGCCGGCGATGTACTGGCCGCGCACCACTTGTGTGGTCAGGCCTTCCGGACTGATCGGCGCCAGCGCCTTGAGCACTTTTACCTTTTCGTCACGGATGCTGTCGGCGGACAGGTCGGCCGGTGGGTCCATGGCAATCAGGCAGAGCAGCTGCAACAGGTGATTCTGGATCATGTCGCGCAGCTGGCCGGCCTTGTCGAAATAGCCCCAGCGGCCTTCGATGCCGACCTTCTCGGCCACGGTGATTTCCACGTGGGAGATGTAATTCTGGTTCCACTGGGTTTCGAACAGGCTGTTGGCGAAACGCAGGGCGATCAGGTTCTGAACGGTCTCTTTGCCCAGATAGTGGTCGATGCGGTAGGTGCGGTCTTCCGGGAAGAACTGCGCTACTGCGTCGTTGACCTTGCGCGAGGACTCCAGGTCAGAGCCGATCGGTTTTTCCAGCACTACACGGGTATTTTCGGCCAGACCGACTTTCTCGAGGTTCTCGCAGATAGCGCCGTACACCGCCGCCGGGGTGGCGAAGTAGGCAATCATGCGCTGGCTGCTGCCGGCCAGTTCCGCCAGCGCCACGTAATCCTCAGCCTTGAGGAAGTCGACATGCAGATAGGTCAGGCGCGCGAGGAAGCGCTCGGCCACGGTTTCGTTCAGCTCTTTGCCGACATAACGGCGCAATTCGGCGGCGATGAACGCCATGTGCTGCTGCTCGCTGCCGGGCTCACGGGCCAGCGCGATGATGCGCGTGTCCTCGTGCAGCAGGTCGGCACCGTCAAGGTGATACAGGGCAGGAAACAGCTTGCGCAGGGCCAGATCGCCAAGCGCGCCGAACAAGGCAAAGGTGCACGGTTCAACCGTAATGGAAGGCATGATGTTTGTTCTTTTATCAAGTTAAGCTACAAATACCTTTTTTCAAGGCATCACTCAAGGGAAAATGTAGTAATAACCACAACATTTTCGCAGAATACTCAATCCGAGTGGTGGTCGCCCGGACGCATCAGTAGGATAGGCCACCGTCACGGGCCATATCAAAGGCCCAATTTGCATAGCCCGACGCAACTCTGCGTCGGTGAATCAGGAATTCCATATGGACCGCGTGCGAAATTTACTGGAACAGATCCAGAGTCGCCTTGAAGAGCTGAACAAGGCCGAACGTAAGGTCGCCGAGGTGATTCTGCTCAACCCGCAGCAGGCCACCCGCTTCAGCATCGCCGCCCTCGCCCAGGCCGCCTCGGTGAGCGAACCGACGGTCAACCGTTTCTGCCGCTCGTTCGGTGTCAGCGGCTATCCCGAACTCAAGCTGCAATTGGCCCAGAGCCTGGCCAGTGGCGCGGCGTATGTCAGCCGTGCGGTCGAGGCTGACGACAATCCCGAAGCGTACACGCAGAAGATCTTCGGCAGCGCCATCGCTTCCCTGGACAGTGCTTGCCAGGCGCTCGACCCAAACCTGATCAGCCGCGCCGTCGACCTGTTGATCCAGGCCCGGCAGATCCACTTCTTCGGCCTCGGCGCTTCGGCCCCGGTGGCGCTGGATGCGCAGCACAAGTTCTTCCGCTTCAACCTCGCTGTCACTGCCCACGCCGATGTGCTGATGCAGCGGATGATTGCCTCGGTGGCGCACACCGGCGAGCTGTTCGTGATCATTTCCTACACCGGGCGTACCCGCGAACTGGTGGAAGTGGCGCGAATCGCCCGGGAGAACGGTGCTTCGGTTTTGGGCCTGACAGCGGAGAATTCACCGCTGGCCAAAGCCAGTACCCTGAGCCTGAACATTCCACTGCCGGAAGACACCGACATTTATATGCCGATGACCTCGCGGATCATTCAGTTGACCGTGCTGGATGTGCTGGCAACGGGAATGACCCTGCGCCGTGGCGTGGATTTCCAGCCGCATCTGCGCAAGATCAAAGAGAGCTTGAATGCGAGCCGGTATCCGGTTGGGGATGAATTCAACTAAAGATCAAAAGCCCCCTCACCCCAGCCCTCTCCCGGAGGGAGAGGGAGCCGACCGAGGTGTCTTGCGCGGTACATCGACCTGAAATATCCAGTCGATTATGGATTCAGAACTGCACTTTCACGTCGGCGTAATTCTTGAGCATCCCCCATTCGGTCCCCTCTCCCTCTGGGAGAGGGCTAGGGTGAGGGTATCGGTGTACTTGACGCACTAAGCCGCCGCCCACGCCTGCAAACTCAAATGCGCCTTCTCCCCCGGCGCCAGGTGCAGGCTGTCCGTGCCGCCCGCCGCTGCTTCCACGCAGACGAATTCGGAAATCTCGTCCCAACTTACCCCCAGTAACGGCCGCGCGCCGGGATGCCAGACGACGGTGTCGCCGCTGTCGCCGGTATCGATGCACAACTCGCGCTGCCAGGCGTGATCCTTGAGCTGCAATTCGCCGTCATGCTGGAACACCCGCTGACAGCCGCCATCGACCCGCAACTCGCCTTCCTGCTGGCAAACCCGACGATTCAACTGGTCATAACCCTGAGCGCCTTCGAGCCCAGACAGCGCTATCTCACCAACATCGCCTATACGCCAGTAAGCGTGCAAAGCCTGGCTCAACTGGCACGGCATGTCGTCCTGATGCTCGGTGCTCAGGCGTAATTCCATGCGTTCGCCCAGGTGCGCGTGCAAGTCGACCTGCCAATCGCACAGCTGCAATTGCCAGTGCAGGCGCACGCCGTCTTCGGCGCTGCTGCTGTCGAGCAGTTTCCAGTCGAGCAGTCGCGCCCAACCATGGGACGGCCAGGCGTTTTCGCTCGGATGACGGCCATACCACGGCCAGCACACCGGCACGCCACCGCGAATCGCGCCGACATGCGGCCACTTCGCCGCGCACCACAACCACGGCTTCTGCCCACGCGGCTGAAAGTGCAGCAACTGCGCACCCTGCCGACTGAACACCGCCTGACACAGCGGATGATCGATCACCAACACGTCGCGCATCTGATAGCGCTCCCAGGCGAACACCGGTCGCTCGCGCAGGGATTTGAAGAAGCGTTGCAGCGGATGCTCATGCATTGGCTACGGTCCTGAAAATCATGGGGGTACAATTACCTTTGTGACCCTTGAATACTGTGGCGAGGGGATTTATCCCCGTTCGACTGCGAAGCAGTCGCAAACCTGGAAAACGGCCTCTCGCTGATACACCTCAGTGGATGGTTTTGGGGCCGCTTCGCAGCCCAGCGGGGCGGTGCGACGTTTCGCTAAATCCCCTCGCCACAAAAAGCTCTCCAGCCACAAAAAATCATCAAGCAACACATCTGACCTGTGTCACAAAAAAAAGCGGACAGCCTGGGCTGTCCGCAAAATGCGCACATAGAGAGGAGCTTATCGCAGACGCGTTAGAACGTTGACTGAATTTTCAGGCCAGCGACCAAAGCGTTATCGACTTCATCCACACCGCCCGGATGGGTGATGTATTGCAGGTTGGGACGCACGGTCAGCCAGTTAGTGACGTGGATGCCGTAGTTGAGCTCGTAGTTGTACTCGGTCTCACGAATCGGCGAGAACGCGGCGTTGTCGTAGTCGGACACACCGTTGGCAGCGTTCAGCAGTTCAGCGTTGCGCTTGACGTCCTTGTTGACGTGGATACGCGCCGCGCCGATACCGATGTCATCCTTCGGACGCGCGTCGAACGGGCCTTTGTAGACAAACATCACCGACTGGTAGTTGTCGATGAAGTTGGTGTCCTTGTCGTGGAAGGTCGCGTTGGCGGCGATGTTCAGACCGCGAGTCGCATCACCGTTGTGGCTGGTGAGTTGCTGTTGCGCAACGAACCAGTAACCGCTTTTGCTGTTGTGCGACTTGTAGTCATCACCGGTGGTTGCCGCATCGAGACCGTTGACGTCTTCGCGAACGTCGTCGGCATCGGCCGTGCTCTTGTAGTAACCGACGCGGTATTCGCCCGGCAGGCTGTTGACCTTCGGCGACCAGACCAATTCAACCGGCAGCACGGTACCTTTGGTGCCGCTGCCGCTGAGCTTGAAGCCGTTGCCGTGTTCCAGTTGCGACGGGTTCTGGTTGTACGCACCGATCTGCGCGTAGAGCTCGTCGTTGATGTTGTACTTCACACGGATCGCGGCCTGGCTGACGGGCCAGTTGTACCAGATGTTGGTCGCCCAGTTACCCACTTGCGAACCGCAGAACGCCAGGTTCTGGAAGTCGCACGGGAAGGTGTTGAAGTCTTCGCCTTCGCCGAAGTAACCGGCCTTGACGTCGAGTTTGTTGTCGAAGAACTGGTGCTGAATCCACAGTTGGGTCAGACGCACCATGTGGCCACGGCCGTAGACTTCCTGCGAGGAGCTGAGGGTGCCGGCACGCGGATCGCCAACGCGGTCGTTGGAGATGTTGTAGCCGTTACGATTGGTCAGCTGGATCTTCGCCTGGGTGTTGTCCCAGCCCCACAGCTTCTGCAGGTCGAGGGCCACGCCCAGACCGAACTGGTCGGCGTAACGCGCAGTCTTGTCGTCGTTGTAACCGCCGTTCAGGTTGGCGCCCATCTCGCCAACGTAGTCGGCCTTGATGTCGATACCCTGCTCGATCAGCTTGGTGCGCTCGCCGCCCCAGTCGCCGGTCATCCACTTGGAGTCGGAGCTGAACGCATCCGCCGCCATCGCATTACCGGCCAGCACCAGTGCAGCTGCCGCAGAAACCTGGCAGATCAACCGGGCATTGACGTGTTTCTTTTTCATCCCTACATCCTCGTCTTTATTGTTATTAACTGTTTTTATCTAACGCGGTTTACATAAAGTGCAGTGCTCGACAGGCCGGGCACTGCTTGCCCCCTGTGGGAGCGAGCCTGCTCGCGAATGCGGTGTATCAGGCGACATCAATGCTGGATGTCAGACCGCTTTCGCGAGCAGGCTCGCTCCCACATTTTGTACTTCAGCGGCCTTTGAACTGCGCCACATTCGCCGACCGGGTCTCTGTCTGCACCTGGCCCGCAACGCCCAGACGCTCGCCGGTATTGGCGTCGAACAACAACACTTTCGATGGATCGAACTGCAGCGTCAGGCTTTCGCCCACCTGCGGTGCCACGTCCGGCGCCAGTCGGCAGCAGACCTTGGTGTCATTCAGATTGACGAACACCAACGTGTCCGGACCGGTCGGTTCGGTGACCTGCACTTCGGCGCGGATGCTCGGCAGACCATTGCCCTCGCCATTCGCCAAAACAATCTGCTCCGGGCGCAGGCCGAGGATTACTTCGCGATCTTCGAGGCCGGCGTCCTGCATGCTCATCGGCAATTCACAACGCGCCTGACCGCTGTCGAGCAGCGCCAGCAGGCGACCGTCCTTGCGCTGCAAGCGCAGGGGGATGAAGTTCATCGGTGGCGAACCGATGAAGCTTGCGACGAACAGGTTGGCCGGGTCGTTGTAGATGTCTTTCGGCGTGCCGAACTGCTGAATGATGCCGTCCTTCATCACCGCCACCTTGTCGCCCAGGGTCATCGCTTCGATCTGGTCGTGGGTCACGTAGACCGTGGTGGTTTTCAGACGCTGGTGCATCAGTTTCATTTCGGTACGCATCTCGACGCGCAGCTTGGCGTCGAGGTTCGACAGCGGTTCGTCGAACAGGTAGATCTTCGGCCGCCGCGCCAGTGCACGGCCCATCGCCACGCGCTGTTGCTGACCACCGGAGAGCTGGCCCGGTTTGCGATTGAGCAGGTGTTCGATCTGCAACAGCTTGGCCACGCGGGCGACTTCTTCGTCGATCGCCGCCTGCGGCATCTTGCGGATCTTCAGGCCGAACTCGATGTTCTCGCGCACGCTCATGGTCGGGTACAGCGCGTAGGACTGAAACACCATGGCGATGTCGCGATCCTTGGGGCTCATGCCGCTGACGTCCTGATCACCGATCATGATCGCGCCGCCGGTGATGGTTTCCAGACCGGCGATGCAGTTCATCAAGGTCGATTTGCCGCAGCCCGACGGGCCGACGAGGATCAGGAATTCACCGTCCTTGATCGACAGCTCGATGTTCTTCAGGGTGTCCGGCAGGCCGGCCCCGTAGGTCTTGTTTACGTTGCGAAGTTCAAGCGTAGCCATGATTACCCCTTGACCGCGCCGGCCGTCAGCCCGCGCACGAAATACTTGCCTGCGACCACATAGACCAGCAGGGTCGGCAGGCCGGCGATCATCGCCGCTGCCATATCCACGTTGTATTCCTTGGCGCCGGTGCTGGTGTTGACCAGGTTGTTCAGCGCCACGGTGATCGGTTGCGAATCACCGCTGGAGAACACCACACCGAACAGGAAGTCGTTCCAGATCTGGGTGAACTGCCAGATCAGGCAGACCATGATGATCGGCGTCGACATCGGCAGAATGATGCGGCGGAAAATCGTGAAGAAACCCGCGCCATCCAGACGCGCAGCCTTGACCAGCGCATCGGGAATGCTCACGTAGTAGTTGCGGAAGAACAGTGTGGTGAACGCCAGACCGTAGACCACGTGCACGAACACCAGGCCGGTGGTAGTGCTCGCCAGGCCCATCTTGCCGAGGGTGAACGAGGCCGGCAGCAGCACAGTCTGGAACGGCAGGAAGCAGCCGAACAGCAGCAGACCGAAGAACAACTGCGAACCACGGAAGCGCCACATCGACAGCACGTAACCGTTCAACGCACCGATCGCGGTGGAGATGATGACGGCCGGTACGGTGATCTTGATCGAGTTCCAGAAGTAGCCGTCAACCGTGGCCCAGGCCTTGACCCAGCCAATGCCGCTGACCACGGTCGGCCAGCTCAGCAGGTTGCCGGTGCTGATGTCTTCCGGGGTCTTGAAGCTGGTCAGCAACATCACCACCAGCGGCACCAGATACAGAAACACCGCAAGGATCAGCACCGCGTAGATTGCGATGCGGCTCAAGCTGATAGCGGGTTTGGCAGCAAGACTAGTCATTACGCTTGGTCCTCAGCTCGGAGTACAGGTAAGGCACGATGATCGCGAGGATCGCACCGAGCATCAGAATCGCACTGGCCGAGCCCATGCCCATCTGGCCGCGACTGAAGGTGAAGGAATACATGAACATCGCTGGCAGGTCGGAGGAATAACCCGGACCACCGGCGGTCATTGCCGCAACCAGGTCGAAGCTCTTGATCGCGATGTGCGCGAGGATCATCACGGCACTGAAGAACACCGGCCGCAGGCTTGGCAGTACGACTTTCCAGTAGATGCGCGGCATGCTCGCGCCGTCGATCTGCGCCGCACGGATGATCGATTGATCGACGCCACGCAGGCCGGCGAGGAACATCGCCATGATGAAGCCCGAGGCTTGCCACACAGCGGCGATCACCAGGCAGTAGACCACGCGATCGGGGTCGATCAGCCAGTCCAGACGGAAGCCTTCCCAGCCCCAGTCACGCAACAATTTGTCCAGGCCCATGCCCGGGTTGAGCAGCCATTTCCATGCGGTACCGGTGACGATCATCGAGAGCGCCATCGGGTACAGGTAAATGGTGCGGATAAAGCCTTCGCGACGGATGCGCTGATCGAGGAACACCGCCAGCAACACACCGATCACCAAGGTGATACCAATGAACATGCCGCCGAACACGGCGAGGTTCTTGCTCGCCACCCACCAACGATCGTTGTCGAACAACCGCGCGTATTGCGCCAGACCGGCCCACTTGTAGTTGGGCAGGAAGGTCGAGGTGGTGAACGACAGAATGAACGTCCACAGGATGTAGCCATAGAAGCCCACCAGCACGATGAACATGCTCGGCGCCAGCACCAGTTTCGGTAGCCAGCGCTGCAATGCATCGAACGGCGAGGCCTTGCTGAACACAGCAACAGAACTCATGGGGAAATCCACAATAAGGGTTTACGAAAGCATTCCCTTGCAGGAGTGAGCCCTGTGGCGAGGGGATTTATCCCCGATCGACTGCGCAGCAGTCGCGAAATCATTACATGCGGTATTTCAGACACTGCACCGCTGCAACTTTCCGGGGTCGCTTCGCAACCCATCGGGGATGAATCCCCTCACCACAAAGGCTCACTCCTACAGGGGCCAAGCATTACTTGGCCGACTGAACCGCCGCGCCGAGTTTCTTCGCCGCATCGGCCGGGTCGGCTTTCGGGTCGTTGATGTAGTTGGTCACGACATCAAAGAACGCGCCCTGCACCGCCAGCGTGGTCGCCATGTTGTGCGCCATGCTTGGTTGCAGGCCGCCGGACTTGGCGTCCGCCAGGAAGTCCTTGGCAGCGGTCTGTGCGCAGGAGTCGAAGCCGAGCTTGTCCATGTTGTTCAACATGTCGTTGCGCACCGGGATCGAGCCTTTGTTGATGCTGAAGACTTTCTGGAAGTTCTCACCCAGCACGACTTTGGCGATGTCCTGCTGACCGGCCGCAGTGCCTGCATCCTTCTGCTTGAACACGGCCAGCGAGTCGATGTTGTAGGTGAACGCCTTGTCGGTGCCCGGGAACGCTACGCACTCGTAGTCCTTGCCGGCGACTTTCTTGGCGGCGGTCCATTCGGACTTGGCCCAGTCACCCATGATCTGCATGCCGGCCTTGCCGTTGATGACCTTGGCCGCTTCGAGGTTCCAGTCCTGGCCTTTGCCGTCCGCGTCCATGTAGGTCGCGACTTTCTTCAGCTCAGTGAGCGCCTTGACCATTTCCGGGCCGGTCAGCGCTTTGTTGTCGAGATCAACCAGGGCTTTCTTGTAGCCATCCACGCCCATGACCGAGAGCACCACGGCTTCGAACACGGTGCTGTCCTGCCAAGGCTGACCGCCGTGGGCGAGCGGAATGAAGCCCGCCGCTTTCAGCTTGTCGCCGGCCGCGTAGAACTCTTCGAGGGTGGTTGGATTCTTGGTGATGCCGGCTTTCTTGAAGACTTCCGGATTGATCCACAGCCAGTTCACGCGGTGAATGTTCACCGGCACGGCCACGTAATCACCGTCGTACTTCACGGTATCGGAGACTTTCTTGTCGAGCAGGCTGTCCCACTTTTCCGACTTGGCGACGTCTTTCAAAACGTCGGTGTCGAGCAGGCCGGTCGACGCCCATTCCTGGATGTCCGGGCCTTTGATCTGCGCTACGCCTGGCGGGTTGCCGGCAACGGCACGGCTTTTCAGCACGGTCATGGCAGTCGCACCGCCACCACCGGCAACGGCGCCGTCCTTCCAGGTGAAACCGTCTTTTTCGACTTGGGCCTTGAGCACATCGACAGCGGCTTTTTCGCCACCGGAAGTCCACCAGTGCACGACTTCGACCGAACCTTTGGAATCGGCGGCGGAGACACTGAGCGGCAGGATTGCGAGCGGGAACAGGGAGGCGACAGAAATGACAGTAGCGAGGCGAGAAATCGCATTCATTCGAGATGTACCTTTCTTGTTGTTATGCATTGCAAGTCTGGTGCTTGCGCTGCACGGAGTTTAAACAGAGCGTTTCGCTTCGCAGGTAACGAAGGGACGCGTAAATGTCACGATATGGTTACACAGCAATAGGCCGGGACGACTGAGCCAAAGCCGTGGCAATGCTCGGCGCCAGCGGCAATCGCGGAATCAACACAGCCTGCCAGGCGTGATACAGATCGGGTTTACCCGGCCAGATATCGGCACTTGGCACATTCTGCGGATTGAGTTCGTGGTGCCAACTGCCGTTGCAGCGGTCGATGAAATTCGTCTCGCAGAACTCCCAGAACAGCCGGTACCAGGTTTCGTATTGCGCGTCGCCGGTGCGTTTGAGCAAGGCACTGGCGGCGGCGCTGGCTTCGGCATGCGTCCAGTGCAGACGATGGCGGACCACGGCTTTGTTGTGCCAGTCGAGGGTGTAGACGATGCCCGGCGCGCCATCGACATTCCAGCCGTGGCGGCAATTGTTTTCGAAGAGTTTTTGCGCATCGACGGCCAGCCAGCCCGGCGTCAGCATGCCGGCCTGCACCCGCGCGGCTTCAAGGTGCAGGAGCAAGCGCGCCCATTCGAAACCATGGCCCGGCGTGGTGCCGTAAGGACGGAAACCGTCGGCGGGGTTGTCATGGTTGTATTCGCGCAGCGGTTGCCAGTCGCGATCGAAGTGTTCGATGACCATGTAATCGTTGGCTGCAGCGTGGCCATGGATCACCCGCTCGACGATGCGCTGGGCGCGCACCAGCCAGCGCGGATCTTCGGTGACATCGGCCAGCGCGAGGAATGCTTCGGTCGCGTGCATGTTGCTGTTGGCGCCGCGATAGGCTTCTTCTTCGCTCCAGTCGCGGTTGAAGAATTCGCGCATGGCGCCCTCTTCTTCGCTCCAGAAATAAGTGTCGATGATGTCGATTGCGTCATCGAGCAAAGCTTGGGCGCCGGGCCGTTGCGCGACCGCGGCGGAGCTGGCGGCGAGTGCGACAAAGGCGTGCAGATAGGCGTTCTTGCCGGTGTTGTCGTCACGATGCTGGGCAACCGCAAACCAGCCGCCATGCAGCGCATCACGCAGCGGCCCGCGCAACGCGGCGATACCGTGGTCGACCAGCTCGGCAAACCCCGGCAGGCCCTGAATGTGCGCCATGGCGAAACTGTGGGTCATGCGCGCGGTGTTCATGGTTTCGGCTCGTGCGTGCGCCGGCAAACGGCCGCGTTCGTCGAGGTTGCCGAAGCCTTCGGGCAGTCGTGATGCCTTGGCGAAATCCAGCAGACGCAGGCCTTCGGCGGCTAGCCATTGCTGGTGGGCAGGGGCGTTCAGCCAACTGCTGAAGTCTGGATGAAAGGTGTCCATGGCGTGACCCTTTTTTGTTGTTAGGACTGCGGGCAGTCTAAACAACGGGCCGGGGCGGGCTTGTAACGAAGGGGACGGGGTTTGTCACTGGCTCGTGACAAAAGAGAAGAGCAAAAGCACCCTCACCCCAACCCTCTCCCGGAGGGAGAGGGGGCCGACCGAGGTGTCTTGCGTCCTCCGTCGACCTGGAACCACTGAGTCGATTATGGATTGGGTAATGCCCCGAACCGATTTGGGATTCGATATTGCACGTTCAGGTCGGCGTATCTCTCAAGCATCCCCCAATAGGTCCCCTCTCCCTCTGGGAGAGGGCTAGGGTGAGGGGCTTTTCGGGGCTAATCCACAGACCGAGGCAACTGCAACGTCACCCGCAACCCACCCTCACGCAGGTTCTGCAACGTCACCTCGCCGCCATGGCTATGGGCGATGTTGCGCGCAATGCCCAGTCCCAATCCGTAGCCCTGCTGCTGTCCCGCCAAACGGAAGTGCGGTTCGAACACTTGCTCCAGCCGCTGCTGCGGCACACCCGGCCCTTCGTCGTCGACGTGCAAAACGAACGCGCTGTCATCGTCATCGATGTGCAGATGCGCGTTCTGCCCGTACTTCAAGGCGTTGTCGATCAGGTTGCCGATGCAGCGCTTGAGCGCCAGCGGTTTGCCCGGATAGGCCGACAGCGCGCGGCCATGCTGAGTGACGCGGCCATTGCCGTTCGGCGCCAGATACGGCTCGACCAGGCAATCGAGGACATGATTGAGATCCACCGGCTCGATGTTCTCGTGGATGTCGGTGTCTTTCACGCATTGCAACGCGCCTTTGACCAGCAGCTCCAGCTCATCCAGATCGCGGCCGAACTTGGCTTGCAGCTGTTCGTCTTCGAGCAGCTCGACGCGCAAGCGCAGGCGGGTGATCGGCGTGCGCAGGTCATGGGAAATCGCGCTGAACAACTGGCTGCGCTCGGTCAGGTAGCGGCTGATGCGTTCGCGCATGGTATTGAACGCGCGGCCGACTTCGACCACTTCACTGCCACCGCCCTCCGCCACCGGCTCGACGTCGGCGCCCAGCGACAGATCCCGCGCCGCCCGCGCCAGACGCTTGAGCGGCCGACTCTGCCAGTGCACCAACAGGCCGATGAACAACAACAGAAAGCCGCTGGTGAGGACAATGAACCACACCTGCTGCGCCGGCAGGCCTTGTTCTTCGAGACTGGTGTACGGCTCGGGCAGCAACGAGGCGATGTACAGCCACTCGCCCGGGGCCATTTGAATCTGCGTGACCAGCACCGGCGGATTCACCGGTTCAAGCGTCAACGCGTAGTGCGCCCAAGAGCGCGGCAATTCATCAAGTTTCAAACCTGCGTTGAAAATCCGCAGGTCTTCGGGACTGACGAAGGTCACCGAAATATCCGTGTCATGGCCCAGAGACTGGCGCAGCACTTCGTCCACCGCTTGCATCACCGCAGCCTTGCGCGGCGTCACCGGCAGCACGTCCATGCCCAGCGGCTTGTCGTTCAGCGTCACGACAAACCGGGTGCCGCCCATGCTGCGCAACTGATCGAGCACCAGCGGTCGATAGGCCACTGGCAAGGAACGGAAATAGCTGACGCTGGCAGTCATCGAATGCGCCAGGCTGCGGGCACTGGTGACGAGGCCTTCGAGTTGAGTGGCGCGCAACTGCGATACCCAGATCACGCTCGACAGCGTCTGCGCGAACAGCACCGCCAGCAGAGTCAGCAGCAGCATCCGCCCGAGCAGTGAGCGCGGCACCGGTATGCGACTGGCGAATTTGCGCAGCGACTCAGTGAGCATTGCCGGCAACCACATTGGCTGCCAACTGATAGCCGCTGCCGCGCACGGTGCGGATCAACCGTGGCGGTTTTTCGGTGTCGCGCAAGCGTTGGCGCAAACGGCTGACGGCCATGTCGACGATGCGATCGAGCGGCATCAGATCGCGGCCACGGGTGGCGTTGCCGATGGTGTCGCGGTCGAGGATTTGCTGCGGATGATCGAGGAACAGTTTCAGCAGAGCGAAATCGGCGCCGGAAAGGATCACTTCCTCGCCGTCAGTGTGGAACAGCCGATGGCTGACCGTGTCCAGGCGCCATTCGTCGAAGACCAGCACTTCGCTGCCGCTACGTTCGTGGGCGAACTGTGCGCGGCGCAGCAGGGCCTTGATCCGCGCTTGCAGTTCGCGCGGGCTGAACGGTTTGCCAAGGTAGTCGTCGGCGCCGAGTTCCAGACCGATCACCCGGTCGGCTTCGTCGGAACTGGCAGTCAGCATGATGATTGGCACCTGTGCCTGACGCGGGTGCTGGCGTACCCAACGGCACAGGCTGAAGCCGTCTTCGTCGGGCAGCATGACATCGAGGATCACCAGATCGCTCGGCGCCTCGTTGAGCGCCTGACGAAAACCGGCACCATCGGCGGTGGCCCGCACCTGGAACCCGGCGCGGGTCAGGTAGGTTTCCAGCAACTCGCGTATTTCCTGGTCGTCATCGACCAACAATATCGACTTGTTGACTGAGCTCACTTCGAAGGCATCCTTGTTGTTGGAGTTGGGGCGGATTATGCCTTAAGCATCAAACTAACAGACACTACAGAAACCCTTGTGGGAGCGAGCCTGCTCGCGAATCGGTTTTAACATTCAACAGATCTGTTGACTGACACACCGCTTTCGCGAGCAGGCTCGCTCCCACAATTGGATTGCATTTCAGGTCGGGATTGATTGATCCAGCGCCACACCGGCACCAACGAGGCCGGAGTACGGCGCCGTCACCAGCCACACCGGGATGCCTTTGAAGTAATCGCTCATGCAGCCTTTGTCGGCGAAGCAGCGGGCGAAGCCGCTGGCGAGGAAGAAATCGGCGAAGCGTGGAATCACCCCGCCAACGATAAACACCCCGCCGCGCGCGCCAGTGGTAAGCACGTTGTTGCCGGCGACGCGGCCGAGCCAGCAGCAGAACTGCTCGAGCACTTCCAAAGCGATCGGGTCACCGGCAAGGCCGGCGGCGGTGATCGCTTCCGGCGTTTCAAGCGTAGGCTCATGACCATCCACCGCGCAGATCGCCCGGTACAGCCGAGGCAGGCCGCCGCCGCTCAACGCGGTTTCCGCGCTGACATGGCCGATCTCGTTGTAGATGTGTTGCCACAGTTGCGTTTCGCGTGGACTGCTCAGCGGCAGGTCGACGTGGCCGCCCTCGCCCGGCAACGCGGCAAAGCGCCCTTCGCCGAGATCGAGCAGGGTGCCGACACCCAGGCCCGTGCCGGGGCCGATCACCACCGCCGGACGCAACGGCTCCGGCGTGCCTTCGCAAACCACGCGGAACTCGCCAGGCTGCAAGCGGGTCATGCCCAGCGCCATCGCCGAGAAGTCGTTGGTCAGCAACAACTGCTCGACCTGCAAGGTCTTGCAAAACGCGCTGCGGCTGAGCCGCCAGTGGTTGTTGGTGAACTTGAATTCATCGCCACTCACCGGACCTGCCACCGACAGGCACACTGAGCCGATCGAACCCGGCGCCAGGCCGAGCCCGCTCAGGTACAGAGCGATTGCCTCTTCCGGGCTTGCAAAGTCGGCCGTGGCCAGCACCTGAACCGATTGCAGTTGCTGGTTTTGCCACAACGCGAACCGCGCGTTGGTGCCTCCGATGTCGCCGACCAAAGCCAGTTTCAATTAAGCGTCTCCAGGGCAGAAGTGAAGGCGCTGGCGCCCTGCTCCGCCGAGCTGAAGGCCATGCGCATGAAGCCAAACAGCTCGCGGCCGCTGCCAATGTTGTTGCCCAACAGGCCTTTGGCAGGTTCGCGCGCTGCAAATTCGGCGGCGTCGACCTTCAGTTCCAAGGTGCCTTTGACGCCATCGACGCGGATGATATCGCCCTCTTGCACGCGCGCCAAAGCGCCACCGACATAAGCTTCCGGGCTGACGTGAATCGCTGCGGGGATTTTCCCCGACGCGCCGGACATGCGCCCGTCAGTCACCAGCGCGACTTTGAAGCCGCGATCCTGCAGTACGCCGAGGAATGGCGTCATCTTGTGCAGCTCCGGCATGCCGTTGGAGCGCGGCCCTTGGAAGCGCATCACGGCAACAAAATCCTTCTCCAGCAGACCGGCCTTGAATGCGTCCGCCAGGTCCTGTTGATCCTGGAAGACCATCGCCGGTGCTTCGACGATCTGGTTCTCCAGCGCAACGGCGGAAACCTTCATCACGCCGCGACCGAGATTGCCTTCCATCACCCGCAAGCCGCCCTCTTGCGAGAACGCACGGGATACCGGACGCAGGATGTTTTCGTCGAGGCTGTCGGTCG
This sequence comes from Pseudomonas sp. LW8, assembly GCF_041956865.1. Classification (NCBI taxonomy): domain Bacteria; kingdom Pseudomonadati; phylum Pseudomonadota; class Gammaproteobacteria; order Pseudomonadales; family Pseudomonadaceae; genus Pseudomonas; species Pseudomonas sp. LW8. The sequence goes on from NZ_CP168138.1 coordinate 4,325,474, forward strand.
GGCCTTCACGCCAGACCAACTCACCGTTATCAAGGAACGGCTCTTTGGTGTACTGGCTCAGGCCATGGCCGAGCACGGTGTTGACGTCTTCATGCAGCAGGCCGGCGCCGAGCAGTTCGCGGATCAGGAACGACATGCCGCCCGCTGCCTGGAAGTGGTTGATGTCGGCTTTGCCGTTCGGATAGACGTGGCTCAGGGTCGGGACGACTTCGGAAAGGTCGGCCATGTCCTGCCAGGTCAGTTGAATGCCAGCGGCCATGGCGATGGCCGGCATGTGCAAGGTGTGGTTGGTCGAGCCGCCGGTGGCGTGCAGGGCAACGATGGAGTTGACCAGCGCCTTTTCGTCGACGATTTCGCCGATCGGCATGAAGTTGCCGTTCTGCTTGGTCAGGCGCGTGACCTGATGCGCGGCTTCGCGGGTGAGCGCGTCGCGCAGCGGCGTGTTCGGGTTGACGAAAGAGGCGCCCGGCAAGTGCAGGCCCATGACTTCCATCAGCAACTGGTTGGTGTTGGCGGTGCCGTAGAAGGTGCAGGTGCCCGGGCTGTGGTAGGACTTCATCTCCGATTCCAGCAGCTCTTCGCGGGTCGCCTTGCCTTCGGCGTACTTCTGGCGGACGTCGGCTTTTTCCTTGTTGGAAATCCCCGACACCATTGGCCCGCCCGGTACGAAAATGGTCGGCAGATGACCGAAACGCAGCGAACCCATCATCAGGCCCGGAACGATCTTGTCGCAGATGCCGAGCATCAGCGCGCCGTCAAACATGTTGTGCGACAGCGCCACGGCGGTGGACATCGCGATCACTTCGCGGCTCGGCAGGCTCAGTTCCATGCCCGGCTCGCCTTGGGTCACACCGTCGCACATTGCCGGAGTGCCGCCGGCGAACTGACCGACCGAGCCGATCTCGCGCAGGGCGTTCTTGATCTGTTGCGGGAAAACTTCGTACGGCTGGTGCGCCGAAAGCATGTCGTTATACGAAGACACAATGGCGATGTTCGCCGAGTTCATCATCCGCAGGCTGTGCTTGTCTTCAGTGCCGCAACCGGCCACGCCGTGGGCGAAGTTGGCGCATTGCAGCTTGCCGCGCATCGGGCCATCGGTGGCGGCGCCGCGAATCAATGCAAGGTAAGCCTGACGCGTGGCGCGGCTGCGGGCGATAAGCCGTTCGGTGACCTCAAGAACGCGGGGATGCATGTGTAGAACTCCAGGCTAACGGATGTGGCGACCTGATTGTCTATGCTGATCAAACGCCGTTGTTGTTGGAATGACAGACGGCTTTTTTGACCATTCGGACCAGTTGATTCAGGTCACTCGTTGTAGATAAAACAAAATATTGCCACTAAAAAGGCTTGTTTTCTATTTTTATGCGAATAATCTTGTAATTCCAACAACAAAACGACGGCGGCGCTGTTCCATGACTCTTCGAATTGCAATCAATGGTTTTGGCCGCATCGGCCGTAATGTCCTGCGCGCACTGTATACCCAAGGCTATCGTCAAGACCTGCAGATCGTCGCGATCAACGATCTGGGTGACAGTTCGATCAATGCCCATCTGCTCAAATACGACACCGTCCACGGCACTTTCGACGCCGAAGTCGCGCACGATAACGAGAGCCTGACGGTCAATGGCGACCGCATCGCGGTCAGCGCCATTCGCAACCCGGCCGACCTGCCGTGGGCCGCAGAAAAAATCGACGTAGTGTTCGAATGCACCGGTCTGTTCACCGACCGTGCCAAAGCCGCCGCGCATATCAGCGCCGGCGCCCGCAAGGTGATCATTTCTGCCCCGGCCAAAGGCGCCGACGCCACCGTCGTTTATGGCGTCAACCACGACATTCTGCGTCAGTCGCACCAGATCATTTCCAACGCTTCGTGCACCACCAACTGCCTGGCGCCAGTGGCGCAGGTGCTGCATCGCGAGCTGGGGATCGAAAGCGGCCTGATGACCACCATCCACGCCTACACCAACGACCAGAACCTCACCGACGTCTATCACAGCGACCCGTACCGCGCCCGTTCCGCCACGCAGAACATGATCCCGAGTAAGACCGGCGCAGCCGAAGCGGTAGGCCTGGTGCTGCCGGAACTGGCGGGCAAATTGACCGGCATGGCTGTGCGCGTACCGGTGATCAATGTGTCGCTGGTCGACCTCACCGTGCAACTGAAGAAAGAAGCCAGTGCCGACGAAGTCAACGCCCTGCTGAAAGCGGCCAGCCAGCACTCGAAGATTCTCGGTTACAACACCTTGCCGCTGGTTTCCAGCGACTTCAACCACAACCCGCTGTCGTCGATCTTCGACGCCAACCACACCAAAGTCAGCGGCAAGTTGCTGAAAGTGCTGGCCTGGTACGACAACGAATGGGGCTTCTCCAACCGCATGCTGGATAACTGCCTGGCGTTGTGTAACGCCGAATAATCCCGGCCGGTCCCCAATCCCTGTGGGAGCGAGCCTGCTCGCGAAAGCTATATGTCAGTCAATATGGAGCTGACTGACACAACGCCTTCGCGAGCAGGCTCGCTCCCACAGGAGATCCGATTTCAATTTGAAATCAGCGCTTGACCATTCAGCTGGATGATAAGCATTATCATTCGCTCGAAATGGATCAGGTCCTCCCGTGAGTCAATCGCGCTTCAACCACGTCTTCCTCGCCCAGCGCACTTCCCTGCTGCGCACGCTGGAACGGATGGTCAACAATCACAGCACCGCTGAAGACCTGTTGCAGGAGACCTACCTGCGCGTCACCCGGGCGTTGAGCGAACGGGCCATCGATCACCTTGAACCCTTTGTCTTCCAGACCGCGCGCAATCTGGCGCTGGACCATTTGCGTGCGCGCAAGATTCATGCGCGGACCATGGTCGACGACGTGCCGCAAGATGTCGTGCAGAGCATCGCCGCGCCGGCCAGCAGCGCCGAAGACGCCGCCCACGCCGAACAACTGCTGGAGCGTTTGAACGTGAGCCTCAGCCAACTCAGCCCGCGCCAGCAACAGATCTTCATCCTCAGCCGCCTGCACGGGCACAGTTATCAGGAAATCGCCAATGAACTGAACGTGTCGCTGAGCACCGTGCAGAAAGAACTGAAACTGATCATGTCGATCTGCATTGGCGTCGCCGAACGACATAACGGCAGCGGCAAGCTTTGAGCTGCAAGCTACAGGTAAAAACAAAAAGCGGTAACGCATCCGGCTTGCAGCTTGCAGCTTGAAGCTAGAAACTGCTTCGCCAGAAGCCCTGAGGAACCACCGTGACGGACACCCACCGCTCGCCTTCGCCCGATTCGGCGCGGGACGCTGCAGCTGCAATGGACCAGGCGCTGGACTGGCTCATCGTGCTCGGCAGCCCGGATGAGGAACAGACCCGGCAATTTCATGCCTGGCTGGCGGCTGATCCGTTAAATGCCGAGGCATTCGCCAAGGCCCAGGCCATCTGGGACGGCCCGCAAGTCGCACTGTGCGCCGAGGCTCTGGCGACAAAACCGGTAAAAATCACCTTCCTCAAACGCTTGCGCCCGCACTGGAAACCGCTGGCCACCGCTGCGGTGCTGATCCTTGGGCTGTTCAGTTTCAGTAACTTGCCGATGCGCATTCAAGCGGATCACCTGACCGTGGTCGGCGAGCGTCAGCGTCTGCAACTGGAGGACGGCTCGAAGGTTCTGCTCAATACCAATTCGGCGTTTTCCAGCACCATCAACGATCAGCAACGCGTGGCCCGGCTGTTTCAGGGCGAGGCGTTTTTCGAGATCGCCAGCGGGCGCAATCAGCCGCTGGAGATCGACGCAGGTCCGGTAACGGCCAGCGTCCACGACACCGCATTCGCCGTGCGCTACCTCGACGGGGTCGCGCAAGTGAATGTGCAACGTGGCGATGTCGATCTGCGCGCCACCCACAACGATGCCCGGGTGCGCCTGCGTGCCGGGGAAAGCATTCGCATCGGCCCCAACGGTTTTGATCGTCCGGCCAAGCTCGACGCCAATGCCGATCTGGCCTGGGTTGAAGGCCGCCTGGTGTTCGAGAACTGCCCGCTGAATCAAGTGCTGGCCGAGCTGCGCCGCTACTACCCGGGCTGGATCATCAACAACAACGAGCAACTGGCCGACGTCGCCGTCACCGGCAATTACCGTCTCGACCAGCCGCTCGACGTGGTCCGCTCCCTCGCTCACATCACCTCGGCACGCCTGCAGGAATTCCCTGCACTGGTGATCCTGAACTGAATGAGAATTATTTTTACTCGATAGCCAACGGCAGTACGTCTCGTTATAGCCAATGCAATTGATTCGCATCTAACCATGCCGATCAGCACCTATAAAGATTCGTGCGACACGGAGCGCTATCGATGTCCTCACGCCTTACCCGCCAGACTTCCTCCCCTTCCCGCGTGCTGTCGCTGCTGACTGCGGCCATCCTCATGGCTGGCACCGCACCGCTGCTCGCCGCCGCCGCCGAGCAACCGACACGCAACATGGGCGATTACGCCTTCGCCATCGGCCAGCAACCGCTGGTTTCGGCACTGAATGCCTTCACCGCCGTGACCGGTTGGCAGGTCGGCTTGCCGGCAGAGCTGGGGCAGAACGTCTCGTCGCCGGGCGTGCGCGGTTCGCTGCCCCCGGAGAAAGCCCTCGAGCGCCTGTTGGTGGGGACCAACCTGAGCTTTCGCAAACTGAGCAACAACAATGTCGTGCTGGAAAAACGCAACAGCAGCGGCACGCTCAATCTCGATCAGGTGACCATCAGCGCCACTCGCCAGGAACAGTCGGTCAACAGCGTGCCCTCGACCGTCAGCGTGCAGGACCGCCAAGAGCTTGACCGCAACAACGTCAACACCATCAAGGATCTGGTGCGCTACGAACCGGGCGTTTCCGTTGGCGGTGCCGGCCAGCGCGGCGGCATCAGTGGCTACAACATTCGCGGTATCGACGGCGACCGCATCCTGACTCAAGTCGATGGCGTGGAGATCCCCAACGGCTTCTTCAACGGCCCCTACGCCAAAAGCCAGCGCAACTACGTCGACCCGGAAATCGTCAAGCGTGTGGAAATTCTGCGTGGCCCGGCCTCGGTGCTGTACGGCAGCAACGCCATCGGCGGCGCGGTCAGTTACTACACGCTGGACGCCGACGACATCATCAAACCGGGCAAGGACGTCGGCGCGCGTCTGAAAAGCGGTTACAGCTCCGCCGACGACAGCTGGCTGAAATCCGCCACCGTCGCTGGCCGCAGCGGTGAGTTCGACGGTCTGCTGCATTACAGCCAGCGCGACGGTCATGAAACCGAATCCTTTGGCAGCCACAACGGCACCGGTCTGGAACGCACCGCCGCCAACCCGGAAGACGTGCGCGCAACCAACGTTCTGGCCAAGCTCGGCTGGAACTACAACGACGATTCGCGCCTGGGCCTGACCTACGAAAAGTACAAGGACGATCGCGACACCGATCAGAAAAGTGCCTACGGCGGCCCGTACTTCAATGGCGCGCCGACCATTCCGAGCAGCGTACTGCCCGGCGGCATGTACCAGTGGCGCACCGGTAACGACACCATCACCCGCGAGCGTTTCGGCATCGAACACGCGTTCGCCCTCGACAGCCTGCTGGCCGATAACGCCAAGTGGAGCCTCAATCACCAGATCGCCAAGACCGACCAGAGCACCGAAGAGTTGTACTACCCGATCACCCGTAAAGTGCAGCGTACCCGCGACACGCTCTACGAGGAAAAACAGTGGGTGTTCGACGCGCAACTGGACAAGGCTTTCGCCATCGGTGACACCGATCACCTGCTGACTTACGGCACCACGATCAAACAGCAGAAAGTCACCGGCTCACGCAGCGGCGACGGCACCTGTGTGGCCGTCGGTCGCGGCTGCACGGCGATTGGCGCGACGAGTCCGGCAGATGTGCTGGCCAAGGCCTCTGATTTCCCCGATCCGACCATCAACACCTACAGCCTGTTTGCTCAGGATCAGATCAGCTGGAACGACTGGACCTTCCTGCCGGGCCTGCGCTACGACTACACCCAGCTCAAGCCGCACATCACCGAGGAATTCCTCAACACCGTGAATGCCGACGGCCAGGGCACGGTCAGCGACAAGAACAAGACCTGGCACAAGGTGTCGCCGAAATTCGGCCTGACCTATGCACTGACGGACAACTACACCTGGTACGGCCAGTACGCCGAAGGCTTCCGCACGCCCACGGCAAAATCGCTGTACGGGCGTTTCGAGAACAACACCACCGGCTACACCGTAGCGCCCAACTCCGACCTTGAGCCGGAAAAGAGCAAAGGCTTCGAAACCGGCCTGCGCGGGAATTTCGAGCAGGGTTCGTTCGACGTCGCAGTGTTCTATAACAAGTACCGCGACTTCATCAACGAGGACGCGGTCAAGCCGGGCGACGATCAGTTGACCTTCCAGAGCAACAACATCAAGCGCGCCACCATCAAGGGCGCGGAAGTCAAAGGTCGCTTGAACCTGGATGCGCTGGGCGCGCCGCAAGGCCTGTATACCCAAGGCTCGATCGCCTACGCCTACGGTCGCAACAACGACAGCGGCGAGCCGATCAACAGCGTCAATCCGCTCACCGGCGTGTTCGGTCTCGGTTACGACCAGGACAACTATGGCGGTTTGCTGAGCTGGACCGTGGTGAAGAAAAAGGACCGCGTCGACGACAGCAACTTCAAGTCGCCGGACGGCGTCAGCAGCCAGTTCAAGACCCCGGGCTTCGGCATTCTCGATCTGGCCGGCTATTACAAGGTGACCGACGACGTCACCGTCAGCGGCGGCGTCTACAACCTGACCGACAAGAAATACTGGCTATGGGATGACGTGCGCGGTTACGACAGCGTCGGCGAAGCCTCGGTGACGCAACCGGCCAACCTCGATCGCCTGACCCAACCGGGACGCAACTTCGCGATCAACCTGATCTGGGACATCTGATCCGCCCGGCCTCACTGCGCGTGTTCGCGCCGCGCAGTGAGGTTTTTTTACTGTCCGGCGTCCGCCCGTACGTCTTGTTATCAAGCGCCTCATTTATCAAGGACACCCCATGACTGCCTCGGAAAAAACCTTGCGTTCGCAACGCCTGAACCAGATCACCCACGAGCCGCACAGCAAACTCGATGCGCTGGTCAAAGCCCACGCACCGTTCGAAACCCGCGCCAGCTTCGCTCGTTTCGTCGTTGCGCAATACCTGTTCCAGGCGGAACTGGTCGAGCTGTACAACGATGCCGAACTGACCGCGATCATCCCGGATCTGCCGGCCCGTTGCCGCGCCGAAGCGGCCAGGGCTGACCTTGCCGACCTCGACACCGAGGTTCCGGCCCCGGTGGCCGGCGCGCTGAAAAACCCGAGCAAGGCGCGGGCGCTGGGCTGGATCTTTGTTTCCGAGGGTTCCAAGCTCGGCGCGGCGTTTTTGATCAAGCGTGCGGTGGCACTGGAACTGAGCGAAAGCTTCGGTGCCCGGCATCTGGCGGAACCGCAAGGTGGCCGCGCCGAGGGCTGGAAAAGCTTCGTACGCACCCTCGATGCGTTGCCGTTCACGGCAGAGGAAGAGGCGGAAGTTGAGCAAGGTGCGCTGGATGCATTCAACCGCTTCACCGTGCTGCTGGAACGGGCTTATGCCATAGAAGCCGAAGTGGCCTGAAGCAACTCTTATCACTTGTGGGAGCGAGCCTGCTCGCGAAGACGGCAGCACATTCAACATCAATGTGCCTGATCAACCGCTTTCGCGAGCAGGCTCGCTCCCACAGAGCTCACCACAAATCTGTAAGATCTCCGTTCCGCTCCAGAAACCACCTCGAGCCCATGCCCGCACCCGCCCCATCAAAACTCGCCCGTCTGCTGTTCGGCCTGCTGGCCTATGTCAGCCTCGGCATTGGCCTGGTCGCCATCGTCGTGCCCGGTCTGCCGACCACCGAGTTCATCCTTTTAGCCGCGTGGGCCGCGACCCGCAGTTCGCCGCGCCTGAGTGCGTGGCTGGAAAATCATCGCCTGTTCGGGCCGATCCTCAGTAACTGGCGCAACGGCAGGATCATCGCGCGCAAGGCCAAAGTCAGCGCCACCGTCAGCATGCTGCTGTGCGCCACTTTGATGCTGGTACTGCTTGATCACGGCTGGCCGATCTATCTGGCGATTGCCGGCATGGGCCTGGGCAACCTGTGGATCTGGTCGCGCCCGGAGACGCCCGCCGCGGTAGTGAAACATCCCTGTAATTAAAGCCTTTTCAGCACTTTCCCCTGCGCAAACGTTTAGCGGCGACCGTCCGTCGGCGAGCGCCTCATGCCGTTTCGCTCGACGCCGATGAGGATTGAATGGCGCTGAATGGATTTGGCAAACCGGGCTTCAGGCCCAGCCACCTGTTTATTCCATTCGCGAGATCGCCCCATGTTCGACTCTCTTTCCATTCGCCTGAAAATCGTCCTGCTCTCCGGCCTGTGCCTGCTCGGAGTGGTGGTGCTGATCGTCAGCATGAACATCTACCAGACCAACCAGAACGACGCGCTGGTCAGTCAATCCAGCAACCAGTTACTGACCGCCAGCGTGCAGAACCTGCTGCAGGCCAAGGCCGCCGAGCAAGCGGTGCGGGTGCAGAAAACCTTTGGTGAAAGCCTGCTCGTGGTCACCGCCCTCGCCGACCAGATCAAGGATCTGCGGACGATGGCGGCCAAGCGTTCGCTCGAAGCCGGCGCTGTTCGTGAAGAGTTGAACCAGAGCCTGAAAACCGCTTTCGAGCGCAACGATAAAGTCCTCGGTATCTGGCTGGCCTTCGAACCCAACGGCCTCGACGGCAAGGACAGCGAATTCGCCAACGATGCCGCGCGGCAGTCCAACGAAGCCGGGCGCTTCGCCTCGTACTGGAGCCGTGCCGCCGGCGCCGCGCTGAATACGATCATGGTCGAGGACGACTTGACCAAGACCACCCTCAGCGTCAGCGGCACGCCGTACAACAGTTGGTACACCTGCCCTCGCGACAACAAACGCACCTGCCTGCTTGACCCGTATGCCGACACGGTCGGTGGCAAGGAAATGCTCATGACGACCATTTCCGTACCGCTGCTGGTGGATGGCAAAGCGATCGGTGTGGTCGGTGTCGACATCGCGCTCGACGCCCTGCAAGCCGCCGCCGTCGACTCGCAGCGCAGCCTGTTCAACAACGCCGGGCATATGCTGATCGTCTCCGGCAGCGGTGTGCTGGCGGCCGACAGTGCTGACGCGACGCGGGTCGGCAAAAAAATCGGCGACACCCTCGGCGCCGATGGCAAGGATGTATTGCAACTGGTCGGCAGCGGTACGGCGAAAATCCTCGAACAGGGCGACCTGATTCGCGCGGTTTACCCGGTCGACCCGATCGGCAATTCGCGCGCCTGGGGCGTGGTCATCGACCTGCCCGAGCACGTGCTGCTGGCCGACTCGGTGAAACTTCAAGCGGTGCTGGATGACGCGCAACAAACCGGCGTCATCACTGCCCTGCTGGTGGCGGGCGTGGCCGGTCTGGTCGGCCTCCTGCTGATCTGGCTCACCGCCTCCGGCGTCACCCGTCCGATCAACAGCGTTGCTGAGATGCTGAAGAACATCGCCAGCGGCGAAGGCGATCTGACCCAGCGCCTGAACTACAGCAAGAAAGATGAACTGGGCGAACTGGTGAACTGGTTCAACCGCTTTCTCGACAAGCTGCAGCCGACCATCGCGCAGATCAAACAGAGCATCACCGAAGCCCGTGGCACGGCTGATCAGTCTTCGGAAATTGCCCGCCAGACCAGCGAAGGCATGCAGGTGCAGTTCCGCGAAATCGATCAGGTCGCCACCGCGTCCAACGAAATGAGCGCCACTGCCCACGACGTCGCCAACAGTGCCTCGAACGCGGCCAACGCCGCCAAGGGTGCCGATCAGTCGGCGAAGGACGGTATGGCGATCATCGAGCGCAGCACCCGCGACATCAATCAACTCGCCGATGAGGTCAGCAAAGCGGTGACCGAAGTCGAAGCGCTGGCGGTCAACAGCGAGCAGATCGGCTCGGTGCTGGAAGTGATTCGCAGCATCGCCGAACAGACCAACCTGCTGGCCCTCAACGCCGCCATCGAAGCCGCCCGCGCCGGCGAAAGCGGTCGCGGTTTTGCCGTGGTCGCCGACGAGGTGCGCAACCTGGCCAAACGCACGCAGGATTCGGTGGAAGAAATCCGCATCGTCATCGAGCGCATCCAGACCGGCACCCGTGGCGTGGTCGCGACCATGCATTCGAGCCAGACCCAGGCGCACAACAATGCCGGGCAGATTCGTCAGGCCGTTGATGCGCTGGGCAAGATCAGCGACGCGGTGACGGTGATCAGCGACATGAACCTGCAGATCGCCAGTGCCGCCGAAGAACAGAGCGCCGTGGCCGAAGAGGTCAACCGCAACGTCTCGGCGATTCGCACCGTGACCGAAACCCTGACCGAGCAGGCCACCGAGTCGGCAGCGATCAGCAGCCAGCTCAACAGCCTGGCGAGCCAGCAGATGAAATTGATGGATCAGTTCCGCGTGTAACAACCCAGCATAAATCCCTGTGGGAGCGAGCCTGCTCGCGAAGCGGTCGTCATATCCAACATCCGTGTTGACTGACACGACGCCTTCGCGAGCAGGCTCGCTCCCACTGGGGAAACGGGTTCACATCCTGGTTTCATCTAAACCGCGATTCTTTTGCACTATCATCGCCCTCTCGTTCCGGAGGGCCTTCGATGACTGATCTGCTCACGTCCATCCAAACCGCACTCGACCTGCCTCGCACGCCCATCCCCTTCACCGGTGACGGCGCGTTGCCCTCGGCGTTCGCAGTCACTGAACTGGCCTGCGCCAGCATCGCCGCTGCCGGGCAAGCGCTCAGCGAATTGCTCCACCCGCAAATCGGGCACTTGCCAGCAGTTGCAGTCGACCGACGCCTGGCCTCGTTCTGGTTCTCCACCTCGCTTCGCCCGATCGGCTGGCAGGTGCCGCCGTTATGGGACGCGATCGCCGGCGACTATGCGACCCGGGACGGCTGGATCCGTCTGCACACCAACGCTCCGCATCACCGCGCCGCCGCTGAACGCGTGCTCGGTGCCTGCGCCGATCGTGCCGCGATGGCGGCGAAAGTCGCACAGTGGGCGAGCGCGGATCTTGAGCAGGCGGTGGTCGACGCCAACGGCTGCGCCGCCGAGATGCGCAGTTGGACGCAGTGGCAGCAGCATCCGCAGGGGCTGGCGGTGAATGCTGAAGCGCTGGTGCAATTCATCGAGCAGACGGACGAGAACCGTAGCCTATGGCAAGGCTCGATCGCACGACCGCTGGCCGGGATCAAGGTGCTCGACCTGACCCGCGTGCTCGCCGGCCCCAGCGCCAGCCGCTTTCTCGCAGGGCTGGGCGCCAACGTGCTGCGCATCGATCCACCGAGCTGGAACGAACCCGGCGTCGTTCCGGAAATGACTGTCGGCAAGCGCTGTGCGCGGCTGGATCTGCAAGTGCCAGCGGATCGCGCAGTGTTCGAAGGTTTATTGCAAGACGCCGACATCTTGCTCCACGGCTATCGCGCCGATGCGCTGGAACATCTGGGGTTTGGTATTGAACGCCGAAGGCAACTGGCACCGGGGCTGATCGACGTCTGCCTCAACGCCTACGGCTGGAGCGGCCCTTGGCAGAACCGCCGGGGCTTCGACAGCCTGGTGCAGATGAGCAGCGGCATCGCCGAGGCCGGGCAGCATTGGAGGCACAGCGATAAACCGACGCCACTGCCGGTGCAGGCGCTGGATCATGCGACCGGGTATCTGATGGCGGCGAGTGCAATAAGGCTGCTGACTGAACGACTGGCCAGCGGTCGCGGGGGTTCGGCGCGGTTGTCGCTGGCGCGTACGGCGAAGCTGTTGCTTGAGCATGGGCCGGGGATGCTTGACCCGCTGCGGGCTGAAGACGCACTGGATCAGGATTCGGCGATTGAACACACCGCGTGGGGGCCGGCGCGGAGGTTGCGCGTGCCGCTGCAGATCAGCGGGACGGCGATGCGGTGGAATTGGCCGGCGACGGAGTTGGGCTCGCATCCTCCGTGTTGGCCATGAGAAGCCCCTCACCCTAGCCCTCTCCCAGAGGGAGAGGGGACTGATTGGGGGATATTGGAGAGTTACGCCGACGTGCAAGATTTTCGTCGAATCCATAATCGACTCGATCGCTCAGGTCGATGTATAGCGCCAGACACCTCGGTCGGTCCCCTCTCCCAGAGGGAGAGGGGACTGATTGGGGGATATTGGAGAGTTACGCCGACGTGAAAGATTTTCGTCGAATCCATAATCGACTCGATCGCTCAGGTCGATGTATAGCGCCAGACACCTCGGTCGGTCCCCTCTCCCAGAGGGAGAGGGGACTGATTGGGGGATATTGGAGAGTTACGCCGACGTGAAAGATTTTCGTCGAATCCATAATCGACTCGATCGCTCAGGTCGATGTATAGCGCCAGACACCTCGGTCGGTCCCCTCTCCCAGAGGGAGAGGGGACTGATTGGGGGATATTGGAGAGTTACGCCGACGTGAAAGATTTTCGTCGAATCCATAATCGACTCGATCGCTCAGGTCGATGTATAGCGCCAGACACCTCGGTCGGTCCCCTCTCCCAGAGGGAGAGGGGACTGATTGGGGGATATTGGAGAGTTACGCCGACGTGCAAGATTTTCGTCGAATCCATAATCAACTCGATCGCTCAGGTCGACGTATAGCGCCAGACACCTCGGTCGGTCCCCTCTCCCTCTGGGAGAGGGCTAGGGTGAGGGGCTGCTTTTCAGATCACAACGACAACACCCCGCTATACAACCCATACGCCGCCAGCCCCGCCCCGATCACCACGCAAGCAAAAATCCCCTTTTCCACCGTAGTGAAAACCGGTTGCCCCTGTTCACGCTTGGCCTTGGCAAACAGGATCACCCCCGGCGCATACAGCAGCGCCGACAGCAGCAGATATTTCACTCCCCCGGCATACAACAGCCACACCGCGTAAACCAGGGCGATGCCGCCGATCAGCAGATCCTTGGTACGTTCCGCCGAGGCGTGTTCGTAGGTTTCGCCGCGCCCGCTGAGCAGCACCGCATAGGCCGCCGACCACAAATACGGCACCAGAATCATCGACGACGCCAGATAGATCAGACTGGTGTAAGTACCCGCCGAGAACAATGTGATCAGCAGGAAAATCTGGATCATCACATTGGTCAGCCACAGCGCGTTGACCGGCACGTGGTTCTTGTTTTCCTTCTTCAGGAACGCCGGCATGGTTTTGTCTTTGGCCGTGGCGAAGAGGATTTCCGCGCACAGCAAGGCCCATGACAACAACGCGCCCAACAGCGAAATCGCCAGCCCGACGCTGATCAGCAACGCACCCCACGGCCCGACGATGTGCTCGAGCACCGCTGCCAGCGAAGGGTTCTGCAGATTGGCCAGTTCAGGCTGGCTCATGATCCCCAGCGACAGCACGTTGACCAGCACCAGCAGCGCCAGCACGCCGATAAAACCGATCACCGTGGCGCGGCCGACGTCGCTGCGTTTTTCTGCGCGGGCCGAATAGACGCTGGCGCCTTCGATGCCGATGAACACGAACACGGTGACCAGCATCATGTTGCGCACCTGATCCATCACCCCGCCGAAGTTCGGGTTGCTGCGGCCCCAGATGTCACGGGTGAAAATGTCAGCCTTGAATGCCACGGCAGCGATGACGATGAACATGATCAGCGGCACGACCTTGGCCACGGTGGTCAGTTGGTTGATCAGCGCCGCCTCCTTGATCCCGCGCATCACCAGAAAATGCACCGCCCACAACAGCACCGAAGCGCAGCCGATGGCGATCGGCGTGTTGCCCTGGCCGAATACCGGAAAGAAATAACCGAGGGTGCTGAACAGCAACACAAAATAGCCGACGTTGCCCAGCCAGGCGCTGATCCAGTAACCCCACGCCGACGAAAAGCCCATGTAGTCGCCGAACCCGGCCTTGGCGTAGGCGTAGACGCCCGAGTCCAGCTCCGGCTTGCGATTGGCCAGGGTCTGAAAGACGAAGGCCAGCGTCAGCATGCCGATCGCGGTGATGCCCCAACCGATCAGGATCGCCCCGGCATCGGCGCGCGCCGCCATGTTTTGCGGCAACGAGAAAATCCCCCCGCCGATCATCGACCCCACCACCAGCGCGATCAACGCACCAAGGCGCAGCTTTTGCGTCGGTTGCGACATGCAGATCTCCTTGAAAGAGCCGTTGTTGTTTATTTGTAACAACAGCCGACTAAAAGCCTAAGGGTAGATGACGTTTATCAGGTAATGGCCAATTTCGCACCGTTATATATAGCCGACCACGATAACGCTTAGCACGTTAAGTCAGTTTTGTGCGCCAATCTTGATTATTCAATTCTGTACTGAAAACAGATGACGGACATTTGCCAAACGCGGAAAAGCAACTAGCGTCATAGTTCGAAAGCATTAATTGCTATTCCCAATTGCGTCAGCGAAACGGCTCTGGGACGGGCCTTCCAGAGCACAGTGTTATGCCCGCAACGGGTGGATAAGTCATTCATTAACAATGGAATGTGGCCATGCACTGATCCAAGTCAGCTATTCGAACAGACAACGGTACTAGGCTGTGAGCTCTCCTTTCCTGCAATGGAGTCATGCAAATGTCTGAAGCGCCCGGAAAACTAAGACTCGGTGCACTGGTTGCACTGGTAGTCGGTTCAATGATCGGTGGCGGGATATTTTCGTTGCCACAAAACATGGCCGCCAGCGCCGACGTCGGTGCAGTGCTGATCGGCTGGGCCATCACCGCCGTCGGCATGCTCACCCTCGCATTTGTTTTTCAGACCCTCGCCAATCGCAAGCCTGACCTGGACGGCGGTGTCTACGCCTACGCCAAGGCCGGATTCGGCGACTACATGGGTTTCTCCTCGGCCTGGGGCTACTGGATCAGCGCCTGGCTGGGCAACGTCGGTTACTTCGTTCTGCTGTTCAGCACCCTCGGCTATTTCTTTCCGATCTTCGGCGAAGGCAATACCCCGGCGGCGGTGATCGGCGCGTCCTTGCTGCTGTGGGGCGTGCATTTCCTGGTGTTGCGCGGGATCAAGGAAGCGGCGTTCATCAACCTGGTGACCACCGTCGCCAAGGTCATGCCGCTGCTGCTGTTTGTATTGATCGCAGTCTTCGCGTTCAGACTGGACATCTTCACCGCCGACATCTGGGGCGTGAAAAACCCCGATCTGGGCAGTGTGATGAACCAGGTGCGCAACATGATGCTGGTCACCGTCTGGGTGTTCATCGGTATCGAAGGCGCGAGCATCTTCTCCGCCCGCGCCGAGAAACGCTCGGATGTCGGCAAGGCCACCGTGATCGGCTTCATCACCGTGCTGCTGTTTCTGGTGCTGGTGAACGTGCTGTCGCTGGGCATCATGACCCAGCCGGAACTGGCGAAACTGCAGAACCCGTCGATGGCCGCCGTGCTTGAGCATGTGGTTGGTCACTGGGGTGCGGTGCTGATCAGCGTCGGCTTGATCATCTCGCTGCTCGGTGCGCTGCTGTCGTGGGTGCTGCTGTGTGCGGAGATCATGTTCGCCGCCGCCAAAGACCACACCATGCCGGAGTTTCTGCGCAAGGAAAACGCCAACCATGTGCCGGTCAACGCCCTGTGGCTGACCAACGCGATGGTGCAGGTGTTCCTGATCATCACCCTGTTCTCGGCCAGCACTTACCTGTCACTGATCTACCTCGCCACCTCGATGATTCTGGTGCCGTACCTGTGGTCAGCGGCCTATGCCCTGCTGCTGGCGGTGCGCGGCGAGAGCTACGAAGGCTTCGCCGCCGAGCGGCGCAAGGATCTGATCATCGGCGGTATCGCCCTGATCTACGCGGTGTGGTTGTTGTATGCCGGCGGGGTCAAGTACCTGCTGCTGTCGGCCCTGCTCTACGCGCCCGGCGCGATCCTGTTCGCCAAGGCCAAGCTGGAACTCAAACAACCGGTTTTCACCAACGTCGAGAAGCTGATTTTCGCCGCAGTGGTCGTGGGCGCCGTGGTGGCGGCCTATGGTCTCTACGATGGCTTCCTGACGCTGTAACCCCTGATTGAATTGTCATCTGGAGGAACACAGAAATGACCACGGAAAAAGTGAAGTACGGCGTCCACTCCGAAGCCGGGAAACTGCGTAAAGTCATGGTTTGCTCCCCAGGTCTGGCCCATCAGCGGCTGACCCCGAACAACTGCGATGAACTGCTGTTCGATGACGTGCTGTGGGTGGCGCAGGCCAAGCGCGATCACTTCGACTTCGTCACCAAGATGCGCGAGCGCGGCATCGACGTGGTGGAAATGCACAACCTGCTGACCGACATCGTTGCCATCCCCGAAGCGCTGGACTGGATTCTTGAGCGCAAAGTAACTGCCGACTCGGTGGGCCTGGGCCTGATCAGCGAAGTGAAATCCTGGCTGAAAAGCCTCGAGCCACGCCACATCGCCGAATTCCTGATTGGCGGCGTGTCGGCCGATGATCTGCCGGACAGCTTCGGTGGCAAGACCATCCAGATGTTCCGCGACTTCCTCGGCCACTCCAGCTTCATCCTGCCGCCGCTGCCCAATACCCAGTTCACCCGCGACACTACCTGCTGGATCTACGGTGGCGTGACGCTGAACCCGATGTACTGGCCGGCGCGCCGTCAGGAAACCCTGCTGACCACCGCCATCTATAAATTCCATCCGCAATTCACCAACGCCGAATTCGAGATCTGGTACGGCGACCCGGACAAGGACCACGGCAACTCCACCCTTGAGGGCGGCGACGTCATGCCGATCGGCAACGGCGTGGTGCTGATCGGCATGGGCGAGCGCTCATCGCGGCAGGCCATCGGCCAACTGGCGCTGAACCTGTTCAACAACAAAGCGGTGGAAAAAGTCATCGTCGCCGGCCTGCCGAAGTCCCGCGCAGCAATGCACCTGGACACCGTGTTCAGCTTCTGCGACCGCGACCTGGTGACGATCTTCCCGGAAGTGGTCAACCAGATCGTCGCCTTCACCCTGCGTCCTGACGAAAGCAAACAGGGTGGCATCGACATCCGCCGCGAAGAAGGCAGCTTCCTCGACACCGTCGCTGCGGCGCTTAACCTGCCGAAACTGCGCGTGGTGGAAACCGGCGGCAACAGCTTCGCCGCCGAACGCGAGCAATGGGATGACGGCAACAACGTGGTGGCCATGGAACCGGGCGTGGTCATCGGCTACGACCGCAACACCTACACCAACACTCTGCTGCGCAAGGCTGGCGTGGAGGTCATCACCATCAGCGCCGGCGAACTCGGCCGAGGCCGTGGCGGCGGCCACTGCATGACCTGCCCGATCATCCGCGACCCGATCGATTACTAATCTTTGAGCCTTCGCCGCGACTTATCGAGCGCGGCCAAGGGGATAACCAAGGAGATCCATCATGGCTTTTAACATTCACAACCGTAACCTGCTCAGCCTGGAACACCACACCCCACGTGAGCTGCGTTACCTGCTCGACCTGTCCCGTGATCTGAAACGCGCGAAATACACCGGCACCGAGCAACAACACCTGAAGGGCAACAACATCGCCCTGATTTTCGAGAAAACTTCGACCCGCACCCGTTGCGCCTTCGAAGTGGCGGCCTATGACCAAGGCGCAAACGTCACTTACATCGACCCGAACTCCTCGCAGATCGGCCACAAGGAAAGCATGAAGGACACCGCCCGCGTGCTCGGGCGCATGTATGACGCCATCGAGTACCGTGGCTTCAAACAGGAAATCGTCGAGGAGCTGGCCAAGTTCGCCGGCGTGCCGGTGTTCAACGGCCTGACCGATGAATATCACCCGACCCAGATGATCGCCGACGTGCTGACCATGCGTGAGCACGCCGACAAGCCGATCCATGAAATCAGCTACGCCTACCTGGGCGACGCGCGCAACAACATGGGTAACTCGCTGCTGCTGATCGGCGCCAAACTGGGCATGGACGTGCGCATCTGCGCGCCGAAAGCGCTGTGGCCGTTGGACGATCTGGTCGCGCGCTGCAAAAAATACGGCGAGGAAAGTGGCGCACGCATCACCCTCACCGAAGATCCGAAAGAAGCGGTCAAGGGCGTGGACTTCATTCACACCGATGTCTGGGTATCGATGGGTGAACCGGTGGAAGCCTGGGCCGAGCGCATTCAGCAACTGCTGCCGTATCAGGTCAACGCCGAGCTGATGAAGGCCACCGGCAACCCGCGTACCAAGTTCATGCACTGCCTGCCGGCGTTCCACAACAGCGACACCAAGGTCGGCAAACAGATCGCCGAACAATATCCGCACCTGAAAAACGGTATTGAAGTGACCGACGACGTGTTCGAGTCGCCGGCCTGCATCGCCTTCGAGCAAGCGGAAAACCGCATGCACACGATCAAGGCGATTCTGGTCTCGACCCTGGCTGATCTCTGACGCCACAGCGCTCCCACTGAAGGAACCGGAAACCCAATGTGGGAGCGAGCCTGCTCGCGAAAGCGGTGGGTCATTCAACAGCGATGTCGACTGATCTGACGCGTTCGCGAGCAGGCTCGCTCCCACAGGGATATCGGTTCCAGCAGGGAGATCGAATCGTTTGTCATTCCTCTGCTTAGAAGGATTGCACCATGCGTATCGTCGTAGCCCTGGGCGGTAACGCCCTGCTCCGCCGTGGTGAGCCGATGACCGCTGACAACCAGCGCGCCAACATCCGCATCGCCACCGAGCAAATCGCCAAGATCCATCCCGGCAACCAACTGGTCATCGCCCACGGCAATGGCCCGCAAGTCGGCCTGCTGTCGCTGCAAGCGGCGGCCTACACCTCTGTCACCCCATACCCGCTGGACGTGCTCGGTGCCGAAACCGAAGGCATGATCGGCTACATCATCGAACAGGAACTGGGCAACCTGCTCGACTTCGAAGTGCCGTTCGCCACCCTGCTGACCCAGGTTGAAGTCGACGCCAACGACCCGGCTTTCAAGAAGCCGAGCAAGCCGATCGGCCCGGTCTACGAGAAAGCCGAAGCGGAAAAACTCGCCGCCGAAAAAGGCTGGGCGATTGCCCCGGATGGCGACAAATTCCGCCGCGTCGTCGCCAGTCCACGGCCGAAGCGCATCTTCGAAATCCGCCCGATCAAGTGGCTGCTGGACAAGGGCAGCATCGTCATTTGCGCTGGTGGCGGCGGCATTCCGACCATGTATGACGAAAACCGTAACCTCAAGGGTATCGAGGCGGTGATCGACAAGGACCTGTGCTCGTCGTTGCTCGCCGAGCAACTGGAAGCCGATCTGCTGGTGATCGCCACTGACGTCAACGCAGCGTTCATCGATTACGGCAAGCCGACGCAGAAAGCCATCGCCGAAGCCCACCCGGACGAACTCGAACGCCTTGGTTTCGCCGCCGGCTCGATGGGGCCGAAGGTGCAGGCAGCCTGCGAATTCGCGCGCCATACTGGCAAGGTCGCGGTGATCGGTTCGCTGGCCGATATCGAAGCCATCGTCCAGGGCACCGCCGGTACGCGGGTCAGCACGGCGAAGCCGGGGATCAGCTACCGATAACAATAAACGCCGGGGCAGGCTCAAGACCTGCTCCGCTTCCATGCCTTGAAAGGAGTAGCTCAATGGCCCAGTTCGAACCTGGTCATCTGCACATCGAGCGGCACGCGTTGACCGACGATGACGTCAATTACAACGTGCATCTGGACTATGAAGTGTTCACCGATCCGCAGAAAGGCAAAGGGATTCAGTTCACCCTGCACGGCAGCATGCAGGGCAAGGACATGAAGGAGGCGTTTTTCCTGCCCAAGGAAGAGGCCTACAACTTCGCCCGCGATGTCACGCGGATCGCCGAGAAGTACGGCATACCCAAGACCCACAGCCAGATCGGCTCGGTGCACAAGCATTACGATCTGATGTTTGAAGACATTCGGCAGAAGTTGAATATGCAGTCGGGGGATCCGGTGAACCTCGAGCATTTCGAATAAAAATCAAAAGCCCCTCACCCTAGCCCTCTCCCGGAGGGAGAGGGGACTGATTGGGGGATGCTGCAGCATTGCGTCGGCCTGATCCTGCATCACTGAATCCATAATCGCCCGGTACTTTCAGGTCGATGCATAACCCCAGACACCTCGGTCGGCTCCCTCTCCCTCCGGGAGAGGGCTGGGGTGAGGGGGCTTTTGATTTAAGGCATACTTGCCTCCCTCCGCACTACAGATCACTGAACCGCCCCCATGCGTATCCACGTCAGCTTCATCGACCGCGTCGGCATCACCCAGGAAGTCCTGGCTATCCTCGGTGGGCGCAATCTCAATCTGGATGCGGTGGAGATGATCCCGCCGAACGTCTACATCGACGCGCCGACCCTCAGCCCGCAAGTGCTCGAAGAACTCAAAGACGCGCTGTTTCGCGTGCTCGGCGTGGAAGCGGTGACCGTGGTCGATATCCTGCCGGGCCAGCGTCGGCACTTGCAGCTCGATGCTTTGCTCGCGGCGATGACTGACCCGGTGCTGGCCCTCGACAGCGCCGGCAAGGTGCTGCTGGCCAACCCGGCGCTGATTGCCCTGTACGGTCGCGAACCGGCCGGCGAAAGCGTCTCGGCGCTGTTCAACGATCCCGGTCTGCTCGACACGCTGCTGGAAAACGGCTTTCGCCTGCCGCTGCGCGAGATCACCGTCAACGGCCAGACCCTGTTGCTCGACGCCACGCCGATCACCGACGCTGGCGCCCTGCTGACCCTGTATCAACCAAATCGCATCGGCGAACAACTCTCGGCGCTGCACCACGACCACGCCGAAGGCTTCGACGCGCTGCTCGGCGAGTCTCCGGCGATCCGCACGCTCAAGGCCCGTGCGCAACGGGTCGCCGCCCTTGATGCACCGCTGTTGATCCAGGGCGAGACCGGCACCGGTAAAGAACTGGTGGCCCGCGCCTGTCACGCGATCAGTGCGCGGCACAGCGCTCCGTTTCTTGCACTCAACTGCGCAGCGCTGCCGGAAAACCTCGCCGAGAGCGAACTGTTCGGCTACGCCCCCGGCGCCTTCACTGGCGCGGCGCGTGGCGGTAAGCCGGGGCTGATGGAACTGGCCAACCAGGGCACGGTGTTTCTCGATGAGATCGGCGAGATGTCGCCGTACTTGCAGGCCAAACTCCTGCGTTTTCTCAACGACGGCAGCTTCCGCCGCGTCGGTGGTGATCGTGAAGTGAAGGTCAACGTACGCATCCTCAGCGCGACCCACCGCGATCTGGAAAAAATGGTCAGCGAAGGCCTGTTCCGCGAAGACCTGTTCTATCGCCTCAACGTGCTCAACGTCGAAGTGCCGCCGCTGCGTGAACGCGGTCAGGACATCCTGCTGCTGGCGCGCTACTTCATGCAGCAGGCCTGTGCGCAGATCCAGCGCCCGGTCTGCCGCCTGGCGCCCGGCACTTATCCGGCGCTGCTCGGCAATCGCTGGCCGGGCAACGTGCGGCAACTGCAGAACGTGATTTTCCGCGCGGCAGCGATTTGCGAGAGCAGCCTGGTCGATATCGGCGACCTCGACATCGCCGGCACCTCCGTCGCGCGCCAGACCGACACTGAGGTGGAAAGTCTCGAACAAGCGGTCGAATCGTTCGAAAGAGCGCTGCTGGAAAAGCTTTACGTCAGCTATCCCTCGACCCGGCAACTGGCGAGCCGATTGCAAACCTCGCACACCGCCATCGCCCATCGCCTGCGCAAATACGGCATTCCCAATAAACCCTGACTCACCACGCATCCCTATTGCAGGAAATTCCCCATGTGGGAGCGAGCCTGCTCGCGAAAGCGGTCTATCAGCAAAATAGCTGGCGCCTGACACACCGTATTCGCGAGCAGGCTCGCTCCCACAGGGTTTTATGGTGTATTCGAAATCCGTTCAAAAACGACCTCTATCTGTACCGAAAGCGCTACAGCGGAACGATATCGCTACACCCGCCTGTGACCAGCGCTGCGCAACGCTTTGATCCGATTAAGCTTTTCTCCTCGCCCCAAACTGTAGCGATTTCGCTACAGGCGCAACCTGCCGACACCCACCTAAAAACTCCAAGCCATTGATTTATATAGATAAATCAACCTTGGCCGCATTCTTGCTACCTGCCTCCTCATGTATTAAGGGCTTCCCCGCCCCAAGCTTTCCACCGCGTCCACCAGACGAGTCTGGCCCCTGAGGAGTTTCCATGAGCGAGTTGCGTTTTACTGAAGATCACGAATGGCTGCGCACCGAAGCCGACGGCAGTGTCACTGTCGGCATCACCGCATTCGCGCAGAACGCCTTGGGCGACGTGGTGTTCGTGCAACTGCCTGAGCTGCAGGCTTACGAAAAAGGCGCTGAAGCCGCCACCGTGGAATCGGTGAAAGCCGCCAGCGGCGTGTACATGCCGCTCGATGGCGACGTGCTGGAAGTCAACCCGGCGCTGGAAAACGCCCCGGAACTGGTCAACGAAGATCCGCTGGGCGAAGGCTGGTTCTTCCGCTTCCAGCCAAGCGACGCCGCCGCTGTCGGCGAACTGCTCGATCAGGACGCCTATGACCGCCTGATCAAAGCCCAAGCCGAAGCCTGAGGAATTACCCCATGACCGCCATCAATCTCGGCACCGCCAACGAATTCATCGCCCGTCACATCGGCCCGCGCGCCGGTGACGAGCAAGCCATGCTCAACAGCCTCGGCTTCGATTCCCTCGAAGCGCTGAGCGCCAGCGTCATCCCGGAAAGCATCAAGGGCACCAGCGTGCTCGGCATGGACGACGGCCTCAGCGAGGCCGACGCCCTGGCGATGATCAAATCCATCGCCGGCAAGAATCAGCTGTTCAAGACCTACATCGGCCAGGGCTACTACAACTGCCACACGCCGTCGCCGATCCTGCGCAACCTGCTGGAAAATCCGGCCTGGTACACCGCTTACACCCCATACCAGCCAGAAATTTCCCAGGGCCGTCTCGAAGCGCTGCTGAACTTCCAGACCATGATCAGCGACCTCACCGGCCTGCCGATCGCCAACGCCTCGCTGCTCGACGAAGCCACCGCCGCTGCCGAAGCCATGACCTTCTGCAAACGCCTGAGCAAGAACAAGGGCAGCCACCAGTTCTTCGCCTCGATCCACAGCCATCCACAGACCCTCGACGTGCTGCGCACCCGTGCCGAGCCGCTCGGTATTGACGTGGTCGTGGGCGATGAGCGCGAACTGACTGACGTCACGCCGTTCTTCGGCGCGCTGCTGCAATACCCGGCGAGCAACGGTGATGTGTTCGACTACCGCGAACTGACCGAGCGCTTCCACGCCGCCAACGCTCTGGTGGCCGTGGCCGCTGACCTGCTCGCCCTGACCCTGCTCACCGCACCGGGCGAATTCGGCGCCGACGTCGCCATCGGTTCGGCGCAACGCTTCGGCGTGCCGCTGGGCTTCGGTGGCCCACACGCCGCTTACTTCTCCACCAAAGATGCGTTCAAGCGCGACATGCCGGGCCGTCTGGTCGGTGTTTCGGTTGACCGCTTCGGCAAGCCGGCCCTGCGTCTAGCGATGCAGACCCGCGAGCAGCACATCCGCCGTGAAAAGGCCACGTCGAATATCTGCACCGCCCAGGTGCTGCTGGCCAACATCGCCAGCATGTATGCCGTCTATCACGGCCCGAAAGGCCTGACGCAGATCGCCAACCGCGTGCATCACCTGACCGCGATTCTGGCCAAGGGCCTGACCGCGCTGGGCGCTCAAGTTGAGCAGGCAAACTTCTTCGACACCCTGACCGTTGCTACCGGCGCAGACACCGCTGCGCTGCACGACAAGGCGCATGCTCAGCAGATCAATTTGCGTGTGATCGACGCCGAACGTCTGGGCCTGTCGGTCGACGAAACCACCACTCAGGCTGATATCGAAACCCTGTGGGGCCTGTTCGCCGACGGCAAGACCCTGCCGGACTTCGCTGCGCTGGCCGCCTCGGTGCAGAGCACCATCCCTGCTGCGCTGGTGCGCCAGTCGCCGATTCTCAGCCACCCGGTGTTCAACCGTTATCACTCGGAAACCGAGCTGATGCGCTACCTGCGCAAACTGGCGGACAAAGACCTGGCGCTGGATCGCACCATGATTCCGCTAGGCTCGTGCACCATGAAACTCAACGCCGCCAGTGAAATGATCCCGGTGACCTGGGCCGAATTCGGTGCACTGCACCCGTTCGCCCCGGCCGCACAAAGCGCCGGTTACCAGCAACTGACCGATGAGCTGGAAGCGATGCTCTGCGCCGCCACCGGTTACGACTCGATCTCGCTGCAACCGAACGCCGGTTCGCAAGGTGAATACGCAGGTCTCCTGGCGATCCGCGCCTACCACCAGAGCCGTGGCGATGAGCGCCGCGACATCTGCCTGATCCCGTCGTCGGCCCACGGCACCAACCCGGCCACCGCGCAAATGGCTGGTATGCGTGTGGTCGTCACCGCGTGCGATGCGCGTGGCAACGTCGACATTGAAGACCTGCGCGCCAAAGCCATCGAGCACCGCGAACACCTCGCCGCGCTGATGATCACCTACCCGTCGACCCACGGCGTGTTCGAAGAAGGCATTCGCGAGATCTGCGCGATCATTCACGACAACGGCGGCCAGGTGTACATCGACGGCGCCAACATGAACGCCATGGTCGGCCTCTGCGCACCGGGCAAGTTCGGCGGCGACGTTTCGCACCTCAACCTGCACAAAACCTTCTGCATCCCGCACGGCGGTGGCGGCCCGGGCGTTGGCCCGATCGGCGTCAAGTCGCACCTGACCCCGTTCCTGCCGGGCCACGGCCAGATGGAACGCAAGGAAGGCGCGGTCTGCGCGGCACCGTTCGGCAGCGCGAGCATTCTGCCGATTACCTGGATGTACATCCGCATGATGGGTGGCGCGGGTCTGAAGCGCGCTTCGCAACTGGCGATCCTCAATGCCAACTACATTTCCCGCCGCCTCGAAGAGCATTACCCAGTGCTGTACACCGGCAGCAACGGCCTGGTGGCGCACGAGTGCATCCTCGATCTGCGTCCACTCAAAGACAGCAGCGGCATCAGCGTCGATGACGTCGCCAAGCGCCTGATCGACTTCGGCTTCCATGCGCCGACCATGTCGTTCCCGGTCGCCGGCACATTGATGATCGAGCCGACCGAAAGCGAATCCAAGGAAGAACTGGACCGCTTCTGCGATGCCATGATCCGCATCCGCGAGGAAATACGCGCAGTGGAAAACGGCACGCTGGACAAGGAAGACAACCCGCTGAAAAACGCCCCGCACACCGCAGCGGAACTGGTCGGCGAATGGACCCACCCGTACAGCCGTGAGCAAGCGGTGTACCCGGTCGCGTCGCTGATCGAAGGCAAATACTGGCCGCCGGTCGGCCGTGTCGACAACGTCTTCGGCGATCGCAACCTGGTGTGCGCCTGCCCGTCGATCGAAAGCTACGCTTAATGGAATGAGGGGCTGAATATCGGCCCCGATTTCAGCAATACCCTAGATCCCCCTGTGGGAGCGAGCCTGCTCGCGAAGGCGCCATTTCAGTCAACGTAAATGGTGGCTGATCCGACGCTTTCGCGAGCAGGCTCGCTCCCACAAGGGATCTGCACCGATCTCAAAAACTGCGCCAATCCCTATAACAAGAAACCGGAGAACCACTCATGTCGTTAAGCGTGTTCGACCTGTTCAAGATTGGCATCGGTCCCTCCAGTTCCCACACCGTCGGCCCGATGCGCGCTGCTGCGCGCTTTGCCGAGGGTCTACGCCGTGAAAACCTGCTGACCAGCACCGCCAGCGTGCGTGTCGAGCTGTACGGTTCGCTCGGTGCTACCGGCAAAGGTCACGGCAGCGATAAAGCCGTGCTGCTCGGCCTTGAAGGCGAGCACCCGGACACAGTCGACACCGAAACCGTCGCCGCGCGCCTGCAGGAAATTCGCGGCAACGGCCGCTTGAACCTGCTCGGCGAACACTGCATTGCGTTCAACGAGAAAGAACATCTGGCAATGATCCGCAAACCGTTGGCCTATCACCCCAACGGCATGATCTTTCGCGCCTTCGATGCGGCGGGGATTCAGATTCGCAGTCGCGAGTACTACTCGGTTGGCGGTGGTTTTGTCGTCGATGAAGATGCGGCCGGTGCCGATCGCATCGTCGAAGACGCCACGCCACTGACCTTCCCTTTCAAAAGCGCCAAGGACTTGCTCGTTCATTGCGCTACGTACGGGCTGTCGATCAGCCAGGTGATGCTGACCAATGAAAGCGCCTGGCGCCCGGAAGCCGAAACCCGTGCCGGCCTGCTGAAAATCTGGCAGGTGATGCAGGACTGCGTCGCTGCTGGCTGTCGTAACGAAGGTATCTTGCCGGGCGGTTTGAAGGTCAAACGCCGGGCGGCGGCGCTGCATCGGCAATTGTGCAAGAACCCGGAATCGGCCCTGCGCGATCCGTTGTCGGTGCTCGACTGGGTCAATCTTTATGCACTGGCGGTCAACGAAGAAAACGCCAATGGCGGACGCGTGGTCACTGCGCCCACCAATGGCGCGGCGGGGATCATTCCGGCGGTGCTGCATTACTACATGCGTTTTATCCCCGGGGCGAATGACGACGGTGTCGTGCGTTTTCTGCTGACCGCTGCCGCAATCGGCATTCTTTACAAGGAAAACGCTTCGATCTCCGGCGCCGAAGTCGGTTGTCAGGGTGAAGTCGGTGTGGCCTGTTCAATGGCGGCCGGCGCTCTGTGCGAAGTGCTCGGCGGCAGCGTGCAGCAAGTCGAGAACGCCGCGGAAATCGGCATGGAACACAACCTCGGTTTGACCTGCGACCCGATCGGCGGCCTGGTACAAGTCCCGTGCATCGAGCGCAATGCGATGGGTTCGGTGAAAGCCATCAATGCCGTGCGCATGGCCATGCGTGGCGACGGCCAGCATTTCGTCTCCCTCGACAAAGTCATCCGCACCATGCGCCAGACCGGCGCCGACATGAAAAGCAAATACAAGGAAACCGCCCGCGGCGGCCTGGCGGTCAACATTATCGAATGCTGATTACGAACTCAGCCAAACGTAACTAGCTCCCTCTCCCTCCGGGAGAGGGCTGGGGTGAGGGGCTCTTGATCTTGCCTCTCACCCGCAACCCAAATTCAAAGGAGCCACGCATGTCCACCGAACAACTCTCGAAAACCCCGCTGCACGCACTGCACCTCGAACTCGGCGCGCGCATGGTGCCGTTCGCCGGCTACGACATGCCCGTGCAATATCCGCTCGGGGTGATGAAAGAACACCAGCACACCCGCGAACAGGCGGGGCTGTTCGACGTCTCGCACATGGGCCAGATTCGTCTGACCGGTGCCAATGCGGCCAAAGCCCTGGAAACCCTGGTGCCGGTGGACATCATCGACCTGCCGGTGGGCATGCAGCGTTATGCGATGTTCACCAACGAAAGCGGCGGCATCCTCGACGACCTGATGGTTGCCAATCTGGGCAATGACGAGTTGTTCCTGGTGGTCAACGCCGCGTGCAAGGATCAGGATCTCGCGCATCTGCAAAAACACATCGGCGATCAGTGCACCATTACGGCGCTGTTCGAAGAGCGCGCCCTGCTCGCCCTGCAAGGTCCGGCAGCCGTCACGGTGCTGGCGCGTCTTGCGCCGGACGTGACGAAGATGACCTTCATGCAGTTCAACCGTGTGTCGTTGCTGGGCGTGGACTGCTTTGTCAGCCGTTCGGGCTACACCGGTGAAGACGGTTTCGAAATCTCTGTACCGGCCGCTGAAGCGGAGAAACTCGCCCGCGCCCTGCTCGCCGAACCAGAGGTTCAGGCCATCGGTCTTGGCGCCCGCGACTCGCTGCGTCTGGAAGCCGGCCTGTGCCTGTACGGCCATGACATGAACACCGAAACCACGCCGATCGAAGCCAGCCTGCTTTGGGCGATCTCCAAGCCCCGCCGCGCCGATGGCGCGCGGGCCGGCGGTTTCCCGGGCGCCGAGCAGATATTCGCGCAGCAACAGAACGGCGTCGCACGCAAACGCGTCGGCCTGCTGCCACAGGAGCGTACCCCGGTGCGTGAAGGCGCAGAGATCGTCAACGAGGCCGGCGAGATCATCGGCAGCGTCTGCAGCGGCGGCTTTGGTCCAACCTTGGGCGGGCCATTGGCGATGGGTTACCTCGACAGCGCCTACGTCACGCTCGATACGCCCGTATGGGCCATCGTCCGTGGGAAAAAGGTGCAAATGCTTGTAAGCAAAATGCCATTTGTTCCACAACGCTACTATCGCGGTTGATCGACTGTTTCTATAAGTAACGCGATTGCGTTATGCGTGCACTAATGTGTAACGCAATCGCCATAAAACAGTGCGTTTTTTATCATCTGTTTCGAATATGAACGTTGCTTATAACGACTGCAAAAAACTGAACCAGACAATCGTCCAAGACTGCACTAGTGAACTGACTAATTGCCGCGAAGAGCAGTAAAACCGGGGCCTTCGCAGGGCTTGTTTTTTCTCCCGTAGTTGGCGTAGAGTTTGTCCACTGTGTTTGCATGGGTCAGCTTGGAATCGTGACCTGGGCAGTAGCCTACAAGTTAGCTACATCCCGCTCGACGTCTTCTTACTCCTTGCAACCAGCTCCAGTACTCTTTCATGTGAAAGGGGCTGTCATCAATTTATGCGTCAAAGGAAATAAGAAATGTCCACACGTCAGAGCGGTACCGTCAAGTGGTTTAACGACGAGAAAGGTTTTGGTTTTATCACTCCAGAAAGCGGTCCGGATCTGTTCGTACATTTCCGCGCCATTCAGGGCAACGGCTTCAAGAGCCTGAAAGAAGGCCAGAAAGTGACTTTCGTTGCTGTGCAAGGCCAGAAAGGCATGCAGGCTGACGAAGTACAAGCAGAAGCCTGATCTTCTGATACGAAAAAGCCCCTGATATTGATATCAGGGGCTTTTTTGTGCGCGCTTATCCGTAAAATGGCGCTTCCATTCGCGTCCCGAGGCTGCCATGTCGAAACACCTGCTCACGCCGCAAGGGGACTTTCCTCCCGTTGCTCTCGGTCGTCGTCTGGCGGCGATGTTCTACGACTTCCTGCTGTGCACCGCCCTGCTGATCGTCACCGGATTCATCTATAAGTTGATCCAGGCGGCGATCATTGGCGAAGAGCGTCTGCGAGTGATGACCGACGCCGGCCAGCTGGATGGTGATCCGCTCTACTCCACGGTGCTGCTGTTGGTATTGTTCGGCTTCTTCGCCAAGTTCTGGACCCACGGCGGGCAGACACTGGGCATGCAGGTGTGGGGGATCCGCGTGCAGAACGCCAACGGCACAGCGATCAGCCTGTGGCAGGCGCTGCTGCGCTTTATGGTGTCGATCGCGTCGTGGTTGTGTATCGGGCTGGGGTTCTTCTGGTCGCTGTTCGACAAGCAGAAACGCACCTGGCACGACATCTATTCGGATACGCGTGTGGTGCGGATCCCGAAGAAGAGCAAATAATTTCCATGCTCAAGAGTCGGCCTGTGGTGAGGGGATTTATCCCCGTCCGGCTGCGTAGTAGTCGTAAAGGAGCCCACGCGGTATCCCTGATATGCCGCGGTGTTTGATTTAGGGCGGCTTCGCCACCCAACGGGGATAAATCCCCTCACCACAGGGCTCACTCATACAAGGGGTTCTCTCAGGCGTTACCCGCCAATTTCATCCGCGCTGCCTGGGTGAAGTCGAGCATGCGCTTCAATGGGCGGATCGCTTGGGGAATCAGCGCCGGATCGACAAAGATCTCGTTGGTGCCTTCCTTCAAGCTCTTGAGCGTGCGCTCAAGGGTGTTCATGGCCATCCACGGGCAATGTGCGCAACTGCGGCAAGCCGCGCCGTTACCGGCGGTAGGCGCTTCGATGAACACCTTGTCCGGGCACAGCTGCTGCATCTTGTAGAAGATGCCACGGTCGGTGGCGACGATCAGGGTCTTGTTCGGCAGGCTTTGCGCGGCAGCGATCAACTGGCTGGTGGAACCGACGGCGTCCGCCAGTTCGATCACCGAAGTCGGCGACTCGGGATGCACCAGAATCGCCGCGTCCGGGTACAGCGCCTTCATGTCTTCGAGCTGCTTGGACTTGAATTCTTCATGGACGATGCAAGCACCGTCCCACAGCAGCATGTCGGCGCCGGTCTTGCGCTGAATATAAGTGCCCAAGTGCTTGTCCGGGCCCCAGATGATCGTCTCGCCGTTGTCCATCAGGCTTTCGACGATCTCCAGTGCACAGCTCGAAGTCACCACCCAGTCAGCCCGAGCCTTCACGGCGGCGGAAGTATTGGCATAAACCACCACGGTGCGTTCCGGGTGCTGGTCGCAGAACGCCGAGAACTCATCGACCGGGCAACCCAGGTCCAGCGAGCACGTCGCCTCCAGGGTCGGCATCAGCACGCGTTTTTCCGGGTTGAGAATCTTTGCAGTCTCGCCCATGAACTTCACGCCGGCGACCACCACGGTCTTGGCCGGATGGGCATTGCCGAAGCGGGCCATTTCCAGGGAATCGGATACACAGCCGCCGGTCTCTTCGGCCAGGGCCTGAATCACCGGATCGCAATAAAAGTGGGCAACCAGCACCGCGTCCTGAGCCTTGAGCTCGGCGGCGATGGCGGAACGGTAATAAGCCTCCTCTTCTGCCGTCAGCGGTTTGGGCTGTTTGGCGTCGAGGTGGGCTTGAACCAGAAGGCGTTCGGAAATCTGCGTCATGTTCGCAAGACCTGCAGGCGCATTCGCGCGAAAGTCGAGTATACACCCGGCTCCGGACCGTTAGAGGGTACCGCCGGGAGAGTGAGTATCATCAGGCACGGACAGCGTTGAAGCTGCGCAAGGCTACAGAATATCCCGTTGATACAAAAGATGATTCTGACCTGTGTCAGGCCGCCCGCGCTGAAACGTCGAACGCCCGAATTGCAGGCAAAAAAAAACCCGGAAATCCTCACTTTCGTGGGCCTTCCGGATTTTCTAAACCGCCAAATATGGTGGGTCGTGTGGGATTCGAACCTACGACCAATTGGTTAAAAGCCAACTGCTCTACCAACTGAGCTAACGACCCGCTGTGTGGTGGCGCGTATAATACTGATTTTTAAGGACTATTCAACACCTTTTTTGAAAAAGATCAAAAATAAGGAGTTGGATCGCTCACACCCGCCGCCGCGAAGCCTTCAGCACGCAGGCGGCAGCTGTCGCATTTGCCGCAGGCGCGGCCGTCATCGTCTGCCTGATAGCAGGAAACCGTCAGGCCATAATCCACGCCCAGCTTCACGCCAGCCTGGACGATCTGCGCCTTGCTCAGGTTTTGCAGTGGCGCCTGAATGCGGAAGCCATTGCCTTCCACGCCCGCTTTGGTGGCCAGGTTGGCCATGCGCTCGAACGACTCGATGAACTCGGGACGGCAATCCGGATAGCCGGAATAATCCACTGCATTGACGCCGATGAAGATGTCGCGCGCGCCGAGCACTTCGGCCCAACCCAGCGCCAACGACAGAAACACGGTGTTGCGTGCCGGCACATAAGTCACCGGAATGCCTTCGCCCAGCTCTTCCGGAATGTCGATGCTGGTGTCAGTCAGCGCCGAGCCGCCCATGCCGTTGAGATTCAGGCCAATGACCTTGTGCTCGACCACTCCCAGATCGCGAGCAACGCGGGCGGCGGCATGCAATTCAGCATGGGAGCGCTGGCCGTAATCGAAGCTCATGGTATAGCAGGCGTAGCCTTCGGCGCGTGCCATCGCCACCACGGTGGCCGAGTCGAGGCCGCCCGAAAGCAGGATAACGGCACGTTTTTCGGTAGTGTTCAGTTGCTCAATCATCTCAGCGCCCCGGCTCATCATTCCATAGATATTTATGCAACTGCAGTTGCAGCCGCACTGGCAGGTTATCTGCCACCACCCAATCCGCCAGATCCCTGGCATTGAGGTCATGATGACTTGGGGAGAAAAGCACTTCACCCGCACGTCGATCAAGCCCGTACTGGATCAGTTTCGATACCGCCCAGTCATAGTCTTCCCGCGAGCAGATGACAAACTTCACCTGATCGTTGCGGGTCAGCAGTTCGATGTTCTCGTAACGGTTGCGATGGGCTTCTTTCGAGCCCGGCGTTTTCAGGTCGACGACGCGACTGACACGCGGATCGACGGCGGACACGTCGAGGGCGCCGCTGGTTTCCAGCGACACCTCGTAACCGGCATCACACAACCGTTCAAGCAAAGGAATGGCGTTCGGCTGAGCCAACGGCTCACCGCCGGTGACACAAACGTAACGCGGACGATAACCGGCCACTTGCTCAAGGATGTCGTCGAGGGTGCGGACGGTGCCGCCGCTGAACGCATAAGCGCTGTCGCAGTATTGGCAACGCAACGGGCAACCGGTCAGGCGCACGAAAACCGTGGGCAGCCCGGCAGTCCGAGTTTCCCCCTGCAACGAGTAGAAAACTTCGGTGATTCTCAATGTGTCTTGCATAGTCGCCACGGGCGTAACAGCTAAACAGGCTGTCCGCCTCCGTCAGGCACTTCAGGCAATCCCGCCAACGCGTAGACCACAAGAAGCGTGTTTCAGAAAAAGGGCGTGAATTCTAACGAAAAAACCCGCGACAAGCGCGGGTTTCTTCAAAACACGGATGAACAGGCTTACATGCGCTGCAAATCACGCTGGGCCAGCTGCGCGGCGGAAGTGCCCGGATATTGGGACACCACCTGCTGCAGAATGCCTTTGACCTTGTCGGTATGACCGAGGCGGCGTTCTACGTCAGCCAGCTTGTACAGCGAATCCGGCACTTTGTTGTGCTTGGGATACAGCTGCGAAACCTTGGCAAAGGCCTGACCTGCACCTTGCAGATCACCCTTGGCCAGGTTCACTTCGCCCAACCAGTACTGGGCGTTGCCCGCGTACTGGCTGTTGGGGTATTTGCGCAGGAAAGCGGCGAAGGCCTGGCTGGCCTTGTCGAAATCCTTGGCTTTGATCAGGTCGAAAGCGGCATCGTAATACAGCTTTTCCTTGGCCGGATCAGCCGGTTCGCTACCCGCAGCAGGGGCCTGGGCTGCCGCAGCAGCACCCGCGCCTGCGGCAGCACCGGCAGCAGCACTTGCATCGCCACCGGCAGAAGAATTCTCGGGAGTCGCGGCTGGTGCAACGCCGGATCCTATGCGCCGATCAAGATCCTGGTATCGCTCCAGGGATTCCTGCTTCATGCGCGAAACCTGATTCTGCAGTTCTTCGATCACGCCCTGTTGGCGCGAGATCTGATCCTGCATCTGTTGCAATTGGTTGAACAGCATGCCTTGTGCCGAGGCAGGGGCCGAAGCCGCTCCCCCGGCATAGGCGCCGTTCGTACCGTAACCCGCAGGCGGATAACTGCTCCCGCTATTGTTATAACCGGAGTTGTCATCGACCACAGGAACCGCAGCCCACGCCGCAAGCGGCGCGAGGCTGAGAGCCAGAACAGTTACAGCACGACGGCACGTTCGCATATCGAATTACTTACGCAGTTCGACGCGACGGTTCTGGGCCCAGGACTGCTCGTCGTTGCCGGTAGCAACTGGACGCTCTTCGCCGTAGGAAACCAGTTCCAGCTGAGCTGGGGAAACACCTTGCAGTACCAGGTAGCGCTGAACGGCTTTCGCACGACGCTCGCCCAGTGCCATGTTGTACTCACGAGTACCACGTTCGTCGGTGTTGCCTTCCAGAACAACGCGAGCGCCGTTTGCTTTCAGGTCTTTGGCGTGAACGTCCAGAGCGCGCATGGCTTCTGGCTTCAGGTCCGAGCTGTCGTATTCGAAGTAGAAGGTGGTGATTGCGCGCAGAGCAGCTTCTTCGCTCAGGGAACCGTCAACGGCACCGGTGTTTGCGCCGTAACCAGCGTTTGGATCAACAGCGCCTTCACCGGCGTTGTCGCCGCCTTTGGACGAGCAACCTACAGCTACAGCCATGGCCAGAGCCAGCGCAGCAAATTTACCAAACTTCAGCATTTCCATCGTGAAACTCCTAATGAACCCCAGTGTGTTAAGTAAAACGTGTAGCGCCCGCTCACTTCAGGTAAGGGGACCAGGACGGTTCTCTGACTTCGCCTTGAGCGGTAGGAAGCGGGAGCCTCACGCGTCCATTAATGGACACGAGCATCAAGACTCCCCGGCCCTGTTGGCGGGTGGCGTAGATTACCATGGTGCCGTTGGGCGCAACAGTAGGTGACTCGTCCAGAGTGCTATCAGTGAGGATCTTTACACTACCTCGCTGCAGATCCTGAGCTGCCACCTTGAAATTGGTGAAGCCATCCTGACGATGAATCATCACCAAAGTCTTTTCATCAGCCGAAAGTTTCGGGTTGGCGTTGTAGTTGCCCACGAACGTCACACGCTCGGCACCACCGCCACCGACGCTGGTTTTATAGATTTGCGGCTTGCCGCCACGGTCCGAGGTGAAATAGATGGTCGAGCCATCCTTGCCCCAGAACGGTTCGGTATTGATGCCCTGACCATTGGTTACGCGGCTGATCTGGCGCGAACCGAGGTTCATCACGTAGATGTCCGGGTTACCGTCTTTCGACAGAACGAACGCCAGGCGATTGCCA
Organism: Pseudomonas sp. LW8; assembly: GCF_041956865.1. Classification (NCBI taxonomy): domain Bacteria; kingdom Pseudomonadati; phylum Pseudomonadota; class Gammaproteobacteria; order Pseudomonadales; family Pseudomonadaceae; genus Pseudomonas; species Pseudomonas sp. LW8. The sequence goes on from NZ_CP168138.1 coordinate 4,360,006, forward strand.
TCCGGCGACCAGGCTGGCGCGCCATTGAGGCCTTCGAAGTTGGTGATCTGCTCACGGCGACCGGTGTCGATGTTCTGCATGAAGATACGCGGACGCTTCTGCTCGAACGACACGTAGGCGATACGCTTGCCATCCGGTGCAAAACGCGGCGACAGGATCGGCTCGCGCGATTGCAGCAGAGTCACTGCGCGGGCACCGTCATAGTCGGAACGTTGCAGGGTGTAACGCGTGTTCTTCTCGGAAAAACGCTCGGCCGTCACGTACAGCAGGCGCGTCGAGAAGGCACCCTCAATGCCGGTCAGCTTCTGGAACGACTGATCGGAAATGAAGTGCGCCATGTCACGGATCTGGTCGGTCGTACCGGAAACACTGCCGTCCGCCACTTTCTGCTCGGTGGCGACGTTGAACAGTGCCCACTGCACCTGCAGACGACCGCCCGCTGGAGCGATGCTGCCGACCATCATGTACTGAGCACCCACCGCCTTCCAGTCACGGAAGATGATTTCGCTCGGCTGGCTTGGCTGGCTAATCATGTTGGCTTTCGGAATCGGCGAGTAATAGCCCGAGTTGCGCAAATCGTTGCCAATGATTTCAGCCATGTCATCAGGCAGCACGGCGCCGCCCTGCATGCCGAACGGTACGACGGCGATCGGGGTGGCCCGATCGCTGCCGCTGGTGACCAGAATGTTCTTTTCATCTGCCGTCGCGATCCCTGCCATGCAGCAGATCACGACCAGCATTCCTCGAAGAAGGTTTCTCACAAGGCTAGATCCTCAGGTGTGAATGTCATCTTGAATGAACGATACGGAGCGAAATCGCTCGGCTTCATTCCCTGCATTTCTGTCAAACGTCCAATATTCTTCACTGCCGCGACTGCCGATGCATCGAACGGACCGTCACCACTGGACTTGGCGACGCTGACCGAAGTCACCGTGCCGTCCGGCAACATGCCGATTTGCAGCACGACCGTCATGCCTTTGCGCGCCGAAGGAGGACGAGCCCAGCCTTCCGCTGCACGAGCGCGAATCAGGTCATCGAAACTGCCGGCAACTTCGTCACCCTGCTCATCTGCCAGGGCCTGCTGACGCTGCGGCGTGTCGGAAAGCAGATCTGCCAGGGCCTGGGCCTTTTTGTCTTCGGCGGATTTGCGTGCCGCTTCCTGCGCTTTCTTCTTCGCAGCATCGGCAGCAGCTTTCTTCTTCGCGTCTTCGGCGACTTTCTTCTTCGCCTCTTCAGCTTCAGCTTTCTTCTTGGCGTCTTCTGCGGCTTTCTTCTTCGCGTCTTCGACGATCTTCTTCTTGGCTTCTTCGGCAGCGGCCTTCTTCGCCTCTTCCTCAGCAGCCTTTTTCGCTTCGTCTTCGGCCTTCTTCTTGGCTATATCAGCCAATTGTTTCTCTTCGGCCTTTTTCGCTTCGGCTTTCTTCGCGTCGTCGGCTTTCTTGGCTTCATCAGCCTTTTTCGCCTCGTCGGCTTTTTTCGCCTCGTCGGCCTTCTTGGCTTCCTCGGCCTTTTGAGCCGCTTCCTCTTTCTTTTGTTCCGCCGCCTTCACCGCTTCCTGCTCGATCTTTTTCTGCTCCATCTGTTCGACTTCGGTCTGGCGCGCGGCGGATTTCTTCGCCTCACCCGCAATCTTCTGATTGGTCTGGGTGGTCGCCTGACTTTTCGATTTCAGCTGGTACAGAGTCGCCTGGACGATCGGCTTGGCCGGCGGCAGTTCGGGCGTGAAGGCAAAACTGACGAACAGCATGCCGAACACCAGCACGTGCAGGACGATTGCCAGAACACTAGGCCAGAAGTAGCTTTCCGAGGCGGACGGCTCTCGCTGTTGCTGCATCAGGGGGCCTCGGTAATCAGACCAACGTTACCGACCCCGGCTTTCTGCAACCCGCCCATGGCACCCATGACGGCGCCGTAGTCGACAGTCTTGTCGCCACGAATGAACACCTGAGTGCGTTTGCCGCCCTCGGTGCCGGCGCGGATGATCTTGGTCACCGCGTCAGTCATCTGTGGCAGGGTCATGGCCCTGTCCTGTTGCTTCTCGGTGTCGACTTCGCTGCCAAGGTTCCAGTAGTAGGTCTTGTCAGCCTTGATCGAAATGGTCAGGACCTGAGTGTTGTTGTCCTGCGGCAAGGCTTCGCTGGAAACCTTGGGCAGATCAACTTTCACGCCCTGATTGAGCATCGGCGCGGTCACCATGAAGATGACCAGCAGCACCAACATCACGTCGATGTAGGGCACCACGTTCATCTCGGCGACCGGCTTGCGCTTTTTGCGAGCTCGAGCGATTAAAGCCATCGGGAAATACCTGCTTATTCTTCGCTGGTGTGCACTTTGCGGTGCAGGATCGCCTGGAATTCATCGGCGAAGGTGTAGTAGCGGCCCAGCAAGGTTTCGCTGCGCGCAGCAAAACGGTTGTAAGCGATGACCGCCGGGATCGCAGCGAACAGGCCGATCGCGGTGGCGATCAGGGCTTCGGCGATACCCGGAGCAACGGTGGCGAGCGTCGCTTGCTGGGCGCTGGCCAGACCACGGAAGGAGTTCATGATCCCCCACACGGTGCCGAACAGACCGATGTACGGGCTGACCGAACCGACGGTGGCGAGGAACGGCAGGCTCTGCTCGAGTTTCTCTTCTTCGCGCGAGATGGCCACGCGCATGGCACGGGCGACACCTTCCATCACGGCTTCAGGATCGACACCTGGCTGCTGACGCAGACGGGAGAATTCCTTGAAGCCGGCACGGAAGATCTGCTCCACGCCCGAATCCGGATCAGGGTTGCTGCCAGCCTGACGGTACAGTTTGGACAGGTCGATACCCGACCAGAAGCGCTCTTCGAAGCTCTCCAGGGCGCGTCGACCGGCGCGCAGCAAGTTGCTGCGCTGAAAGATCATGATCCATGAGGTCACCGATGCGGCCACCAGGGTCAACATTACCAACTGCACCACGATGCTGGCATTGCTGACCAGGCTCCACATGGAGGAATGGTCGACGACGTTAGCTTCCACGCTTTATCTCCTGCTTTGAGTGTGTACCCGGGCCGACCGCGTCGGCGAAGGCCGCACGCAGGTCTTCGGGAAGGGCCCGGGGTTTCAAACTGTCGGTGCGCACGCAGGCCACCAAAAACTGCCCTTCGCAGAGCAGCACATTATCCGTGGCCCGCCTGACCTGCTGTCGGAAGCGCAGGCTGGCACGGTTCAATTCGATTACATCAGCGCTTACCAGCAGTTCGTCATCCAGTCGCGCCGGCGCGTAGTAGCGCGCTTCGCTGGAATGCACGACGAACAACAGGTCCTCTCCGGCAAGCACAGATTGGGCAAAACCCAGTTCCCGTAGCCGCTCGGTTCGAGCCCGTTCCATAAACTTGAGGTAATTAACGTAATACACGATGCCGCCCGCATCGGTGTCCTCGTAATAAACGCGACAACGATGTGCGAACGGCTCAAGCCCGTTTTGCGCGCGCATACTCTAGTGCTTACTCCTCAGGTTGCCAATCCGGCCAGACAACTGTTTTTCGTGGTTTCAAAGCTTTAACGCAAAAGTACCGTCGTCTGACAGTACAAACCCTGAATAAATCACCAACAAATGTGTATCAATCGTCGACGGCGTCGAGAAACTCGTCTGCCACGGGCATCTCGCCCATGCGTGACGGAACATTCAAACCGAAATGCAGATAGGCATGCCGCGTCACTACCCTGCCCCGTGGCGTGCGCATGATGTAGCCCTGCTGGATCAGATACGGTTCGAGCACGTCTTCAATGGTGTGGCGTTCTTCACTGATCGCCGCCGCCAGACTGTCGATACCAACCGGACCGCCGTCGAACTTCTCGATCATGGTCAGCAGCAGACGCCGGTCCTGGTGATCGAAACCGTGTTCATCGACGTCCAGCAGGTTCAGCGCCAGATCCGCCACCGCTTTGGTGATGTGGCCCTTGGCGCGTACTTCAGCGAAATCGCGCACCCGCCGCAGCAGACGGTTGGCAATTCGCGGCGTGCCACGAGCGCGACGGGCGATCTCGAACGAACCTTCCGGGTCCAGCGGCAGACCGAGAATTGCCGCCGAACGACTGACGATCGTTGCCAGATCCGCCGTGCTGTAGAACTCCAGACGCTGGACGATACCGAAGCGATCACGCAACGGATTGGTCAGCATGCCGGCGCGGGTGGTGGCGCCGACCAGAGTGAAAGGCGGCAGATCGAGTTTGATCGAACGCGCCGCCGGCCCCTCGCCAATCATGATGTCGAGCTGAAAATCTTCCATCGCCGGGTACAGCACTTCTTCAACGATCGGCGACAGACGATGAATTTCGTCGATGAACAACACATCGTGCGGCTCAAGATTGGTCAGCAACGCGGCCAGATCACCCGGGCGTTCCAGCACTGGCCCGGAGGTGCTCTTGATCGACACGCCCATTTCCTGGGCAATGATGTTCGCCAGCGTGGTCTTGCCCAGCCCCGGCGGGCCGAAGATCAGGGTGTGATCGAGGGATTCGCTGCGGCCACGGGCAGCCTGGATAAACAGCTCCATCTGCTCGCGCACGGTCGGCTGGCCAATGTAATCAGCCAGGCTGACCGGGCGGATGGCCCGATCCTGGACTTCTTCGCGCTCGCGCGGGCTGTGCGCGGCGGCGATCAGACGATCAGCTTCAATCACTTAAATCATTCCCTTCAGAGCGCGGCGGATCAGGTCTTCGCTGCTCAGGTTCTTGTCTTTGATCGCGGAAATCGCCTTGCTCGCTTCCTGCGGCTTGTAGCCCAGCGAGATCAACGCGCTGACCGCATCGGTCTCGGCACTGTTGACCGGCGCCGGGCCGTCCGGCTGATTCGGCACCAGCGCGAACATCGCCGGCGAAGTTTCCCAGGCCTTGAAGCGATCTTTCAATTCCACCAGCAAACGCTCGGCGGTTTTCTTGCCAACCCCCGGCACCTTGGTCAGCGCCGAAGTGTCCTGAGACTGCACGCAGCGCACCAGCTCGTCGACTTCCAGGCTCGACATCAACGCCAGCGCCAGTTTCGGTCCGACGCCATTGAGACGGATCAGCTCGCGAAAGAAGTCTCGCTCACGCTTGCCGGCAAAACCATAGAGCAATTGCGCATCTTCGCGTACGACCAAATGGGTGTGCAGGGTCAGCGGTTCGCCGACCGACGGCAGACGATAAAGGGTGGTCATGGGCACTTCCACCTCATAGCCAAGGCCGTTCACATCGAGAATCAGGTGCGGCGGCTGTTTCTCAGCCAGGGTGCCGCGCAAGCGTCCAATCACGTTTTGAATCCTTGAGCGCTGGCCAGCCGTGGGCTGGCGACGATTGAAGGTGGCTTGCGCGCCGACAACACAGGCACCGCGAAGTCACTTTCGAGAAAATTGATGCTGATGCTATCAGAGACGCAGGCGCCCGCCACGACTGCGTGCGGTTCCCAGCCCGTGCGGCAGCAGGCTTGAGCGCGTGTGCGCATGGCAAATGGCAATCGCGAGGGCGTCGGAGGCGTCGATCTGCGGCTTGCTGGTCAACTTGAGCATGTGCATGACCATCATCTGCACCTGCTCCTTATTGGCCGCACCGGTGCCGACCACCGCCTGTTTGACTTGCGTGGCGGTGTACTCGGCGATTTCCAGACACTCTTCGGCGCCGGCGACAATCGCAGCGCCGCGCGCCTGCCCGAGCTTGAGCGCCGAGTCGGCGTTTTTCGCCATGAACACCTTTTCGATGCCCATGGTCACCGGGCCGTAGGTCTTGATGATTTCGCGCACGCCGCGATAGACGATCTGCAGACGCTCATGCAGCTCGCCGGAGCCGGTGCGAATGCAGCCCGAGGCCACATAGATGCAGCCACCCCGCCCGGTATCGCGAACGATCCCGTAACCGGTGATGCGCGAACCGGGGTCGATACCAAGGATTAAAGTCATAACGCCTGCAGATTCATAAAACGATTTACCTGACAGCCAATAGCAAATGTGGGAGCGAGCCTGCTCGCGAAGGCGGTATGTCAGCAGATACAGGTGCTGAATGACACACCGCTTTCGCGAGCAGGCTCGCTCCCACAAGGAAGACTAGTCGCTTATCAGCCAAGCTGAGCGGCGACGTCTTCCGGGATGTCCGCGTTGGAGTAGACGTTCTGCACGTCATCCAGGTCCTCAAGCATGTCGATCAGCTTGAGCACCTTCTCCGCGCCTTCCAGATCCAGCTCGGCGCTGGTGGTCGGCTGCATGACGATTTCCGCATCGTCGCCCTTGAACCCGGCCGCTTCCAGCGCGTTGCGCACCGCATAGAAACCGGTGAACGAGGTAAACACGTCGATCGAACCGTCTTCGTGGGTGACCACGTCATCGGCATCGGCTTCCAGTGCCGCTTCGGTCAGTGCGTCTTCATCGACGCCCGGAGCGAAGCTGATCTGGCCCTTGCGCTCGAACAGATACGCCACCGAACCATCGGTGCCGAGGTTGCCGCCACACTTGCTGAACGCGTGACGCACAGCCGCCGCAGTGCGGTTGCGGTTGTCGGTCATGCACTCGACCATCACCGCCACACCGCCCGGGCCGTAACCTTCGTAGGTCAGTTCTTCAACGTTGTCCGCTTCAGTGGCGCCGGCACCGCGCGCGACGGCACGGTCGATGATGTCGCGACTCATGTTCGCGCTCAACGCCTTGTCCAGAGCCAGACGCAGACGCGGGTTGGAACCCGGATCACCGCCACCCTGACGGGCCGCAACGGTCAGTTCACGGATCCACTTGGTGAAGATCTTGCCCCTCTTGGCATCCTGACGTTCTTTGCGGTGCTTGATGTTTGCCCACTTGGAATGACCTGCCATAACTTGCTCCGAATGCTCTTTGAAACCTTGCCCGCCCCGCCGAGGCAGCGGCCGGCAATTGAAAAATTCGACCTGAGAAAGAAAAAAGGCGCATCCGAAGATGCGCCTTCAGGCCCGTCTTACTCAGCCTTTGGCGTTTCGCGCAGGCGAATGTGCAGCTCGCGCAATGCCTTGGCATCCACTACGCCCGGAGCCTGCGTCATCACGTCGGCAGCACTCTGGGTTTTCGGGAAGGCGATCACTTCACGGATCGACTGGGCGCCGGTCATCAGCATCACCAGACGGTCCAGACCGAAGGCCAGACCACCGTGCGGCGGTGCACCGTACTTCAGCGCGTCGAGCAGGAAGCCGAACTTCTCTTCCTGTTCCGCTTCATTGATGCCCAGCAGACGGAATACCGCTTGCTGCATTTCCTTGCGATGGATACGGATCGAACCGCCGCCCAGCTCGGTGCCGTTCAAGACCATGTCGTACGCACGGGACAGTGCGCCGGCCGGGTTGGCTTCGAGCTCCTGCGGGGTGCACTTCGGTGCAGTGAACGGGTGGTGCAGCGCCGAGAAGCTGCCGTCGTCGTTCTCTTCGAACATCGGGAAGTCGACGACCCACATTGGCGCCCACTCGCAGGTCAGCAGCTTCAGGTCGTGACCGAGTTTGATACGCAGCGCGCCCAGGGCTTCGCTGACGATCTTGGCCTTGTCGGCACCGAAGAACACGATATCGCCATCGACTGCGCCAACGCGATCGAGGATCACGTTGAGCTTGTCTTCCGGGATGTTCTTCACGATCGGCGATTGCAGACCTTCAACACCGGCGGCACGCTCGTTGACCTTGATGTACGCCAGGCCCTTGGCACCGTAGATGCCGACGAACTTGGTGTAGTCGTCGATCTGCTTGCGCGGCATGCTCGCCCCGCCTGGAACACGCAGTGCGGCGATGCGGCACTTCGGATCGTTGGCCGGGCCGCTGAAGACTTTGAAGTCGACTTCTTTCAACTGGTCGGCAACGTCAACCAGTTCCAGCGGAATACGCAGGTCCGGCTTGTCCGAACCGTAGCGGCGCATGGCTTCTTCGAAGGTCATGTGCGGGAATTCGCCGAACTCCAGGTTCAGCACTTCCTTGAACAGGTTGCGGATCATCTGCTCGGTCAGGCCCATGATCTCTTTTTCATCGAGGAAGCTGGTCTCGATGTCGATCTGGGTGAATTCCGGCTGACGGTCGGCACGCAGGTCTTCGTCACGGAAGCACTTGGCGATCTGGTAGTAACGGTCGAAGCCGGCGACCATCAGCAGTTGCTTGAACAGCTGCGGCGATTGCGGCAGGGCGAAGAACGAACCGGCGTGGGTACGGCTCGGCACCAGATAGTCACGCGCACCTTCCGGAGTGGCCCGGGTCAGGATCGGCGTTTCGACGTCGAGGAAGCCGTTCTCGTCGAGGAAGCGACGGATGCTGGTGGTCATGCGCGAACGCAGGCGCAGCTTCTCGGCCATTTCCGGACGACGCAGGTCGAGGAAGCGATAGCGCAGGCGGGTTTCTTCGCCGACGTCGGAGAACTCGTTGAGCGGGAACGGCGGGGTTTCCGACTCGTTCAGCACTTCCAGTTCATAACCCAGCACTTCGATCATGCCCGAGGCCATGTTGGCGTTGGTCGCGCCGGCCGGACGCAGACGCACCTTGCCGGTGATCTTCACGACGTATTCGCTGCGCACGCGGTCGGCGGCGGCGAAGCTCTCGGCGCGATCCGGGTCGAACACCACCTGGGCCAGACCATCACGATCACGGATGTCGAGGAAAATCACCCCGCCGTGGTCGCGGCGACGGTGAACCCATCCGCAAAGGGTAATTTCCTGGCCTTCCAGGCTTTCGTTCAGTTGGCCGCAATAGTGGCTGCGCATCATGGTGTGGTTCGCTTCTCGTAATTCGAAATTCGGTGGAGATCCCGCCGCCATCAAGCAAGGCGGAAACTCACGCGTGTCGTTCGTTCAGGGTTTGAACCCTAGTCAGCTTTGTCGCCACCGGCCAGATTCTTCTTGGCTCCGGTCTTGAAGTCGGTCTCGTACCAACCGTTGCCGCTGAGGCGAAAACCCGGCATGGACAGCTGCTTCTTCAGTTCGGGCGCCTGGCAGGCAGGGCAATCGACCAACGGTGCGTCGCTGATCTTCTGAATGGCTTCCAACTGATGACCACAGGAAGCACATTGGTAATCGTACATTGGCATGGAGGTGTCTCGGCGATCAGATTGCTGCCGCGCGCAGGGCTTTGCGGCGAAAGCGCGGGATTATATCGATTAAATGCGGGCTGTGCAGCCGTAACGCTGCACAGCCCGCAACCTCGTTGCACCCGCCGTTCAGCGCGAAACTGCGGGTGCGAGATCTTTGATCCCGTTCATGACGCAAACCACCCGCACCAGCGCACTGAAATTCTTCACTCCGCCGTAACGCAGATGCACCTCACGATCGACGTGGGATAACAGTGTGCTGACCGAACAATGATTGTCCTCGGCCATGCCGCCGAGGATGTTCCAGTAGACCTGCTCGAGTCGCAGGCAGGTCGCAAAACCATTGAGGCGAATCGACCGCGACAGCGGCCGGATCAGATTCATGTCGAACTCGCTGACGAACGGATCGACCTTTATTACATGCCGCGAAGCCGACATCCTGTCGCTTCGCCTGTCTCCTTCTACCATAGCGTTGACACTCCTTTGCCATGACTGCTGATTTATAAGGCAACATCCTGCGCCTTCATAAAAACCCAGTGACAAAGTTAGCGCCATACGACTTGTTGACCAGCCTCGTAGGATAAGCCAACGACAACGGTAAGAGTCTGGAGAGCATGCGGACGACCTCAGGCCGTCCGCAGCGGCCGGGTCATTCCTCGAGCAGCGCGCGCAGCATCCACGCAGTTTTCTCGTGCACCTGCATGCGTTGGGTCAGCAGGTCAGCGGTCGGCTCGTCGCTGACCTTGTCCAGCAGCGGGAAAATGCCGCGCGCGGTACGGGTCACCGCTTCCTGACCTTCGACCAATTGCTTGATCATGTCTTCGGCGCTCGGCACACCGACTTCTTCTTTAATAGAAGAAAGACGCGCGTAGGTCGCGTAGGCACCCGGCGCCGGGAAGCCCAACGCACGGATACGCTCGGCGATCAAATCGACGGCCAGCGCCAGCTCGTTGTATTGCTCTTCGAACATCAGGTGCAACGTGCGAAACATCGGGCCAGTGACGTTCCAGTGGAAGTTATGGGTTTTCAGATACAGCACGTAGGTGTCCGACAGCAGTCGCGACAGCCCTTCGACGATGGATTTGCGGTCTTCTTCACTGATACCGATATCAATTGCCATGCTTGCCCCCTAACAGTGATTGAATTCATCCAGCAGGTTCGGTCCCACTGTAGCAAGGCAAGAGCCGGCTCGCAGCTATGAATCCGTGGTCAGACTGCGACAAATCGACCGTTTCTCTGCCGCTGGCCGGGCTGATTTGAGTAGCCGCAGGCTTTGCTGTTAAATAGGCAGTGTGTCGCCATGCCCTATTTTCCGGGGTGTTGCGCATAGGCTGATGCCGTGTACGTGTCCACCGCCTCTTATTTTGTCCTGAAGCGAACCGTGCGCCTTCAGCTCTTCCTTGTGAGCCGTCATAACGTGAGCCAATCAAAATGTTGAAAATCGTCCACCTGCTAATGGGCGCAGCAGCCTTGCTGCTGTCGTTCATACCCAGCCTGAAAGCCGAAGCCGTTCCTTACCTGCAACAGCCCGATGCACTTTACCTGGCCTTTTTCGGCCTGCTGAACCTGGTCATCGCTCCAGTGATTCCTTACTGGAACAAAGGCCCGCGGCAGCATCTGCAAAATCTGGTCAGCGCCCTTCTGGTACTGACTGTCGTCCTGCAAACTTTGACCCTGATCGCGCCGATGCCGGTCATCGCTGGCCAGCCGGCGGTGTTGTTCAGCCTGGTGATCGCCCTGGTTGCCGTGCTGCTGCATCTGGCCGTGAGCTTCTACAAATCGTCACCGGCCGCTGCGCCGACTACCTATGACATGAGCAATCGCGATACCGGCACCGTGAAGTGGTTCAACACTTCCAAGGGTTTCGGGTTTATCTCCCGGGATTCCGGCGATGATATTTTCGTGCACTTTCGCGCCATTCGTGGCGAAGGCCACCGCGTCCTGGTCGAAGGCCAGCGCGTCGAGTTCTCGGTAATGAACCGCGACAAAGGCCTGCAAGCCGAGGACGTGATCGCCGCCCTGCCGCGTCGCTGATCCAAAGCAAAAAAAACCGCGAGCAGCCTGACTGTTCGCGGTTTTTTTATGCCTGCCGAATGGCTCAATAATGCGGCGGCGGTGCATCTTCCTCAAAAGCACCGAACTGCCCGACCATCTCTTCGTGACGCTTGATCAGCGCTTCCATCTGCAATTGCAAGCGCTCGATGACCTTCTGCTGCGCCACCAGCACATCGTTCAATGCCTGAATGGTGTCATCCTGAAAGGCCAAACGGCTTTCCAGATCGGTAACGCGTCCTTCAAGGCTCATTACTCAGCCCTCCAAAAAAGTGAATTCATCGGTCAGCACCAGACGCAAGCGTTCGCGAATGGTCGCTACCTGTTCTGCGCTGTACGGCCTGGCCGGATGCTTGCCCCAGACCGGCGCCGGCCATGCCGCATCGTCACGCTTACGCACGATCACATGCATATGTAACTGGCTGACAACGTTACCCAGGGTTGCCACGTTCAGCTTGTCGGCGTCGAACGAATCCTTGAGCAACTCGGCGAGGGTGGTGGTTTCCTGCCACAGTTGCTGCTGATCGGCGACATCCAACTGAAACAACTCGCTGATATCCTCGCGGCGAGGCACCAGGATGAACCACGGGTAATTGCTGTCGTTGGACAGCAACAGCCGGCACAACGGAAAGTCGCCGATGACCAGGGCGTCCTGTTGAAGTCGTGAATCCAAAGCAAACACTGTGAGCACTCCCGCTGATCCTCTAACTCAGCTTAGCGGCGGCCCATTCGAAGCAGCGCGCCAAGCGACAGAACGGCAGCATACCTGCGAATGCAGCGAGCTTCACGCCGCTGCCAGCAGTAAATCGTCAGGCGCTCCGATATGAAACATTTATCCCGGCCGCGCACCAACACAGGCCCCGACATGAGCCTTGACGTGAAGAGCTGCACGAAAATCCTTGATCTGCCGTACCTCAGGTCAGTCGCCGCCAGATTGGCCAAGGCTGGATTCATGATTTTTTTGCACCAAAACTGCACAACACGACTACGCTCACTGGGTCGGGCATCCGCTAAATACTCAGTAAGGGGTGAACCGGTAACGTTTTTTGCTGTCCTGCGCACCCTGGGTACGCTGCAACACCATTGGGAGAACCTCGTCAAGCCCGCAGCAAAAAAGGCTCCGGAGCCCCGTTTTCACACGGTTTTCACATCTGCGAGCGGCCCATAGAAAAATAACCGCAGCGTTTTCGCGGTTTGTGCACGCTTGTTGCATTAGTAACCGTATGGACTATAAGCGCACCACTGGAAGTGGTCGCTTGAAGCCAATAAAAACAGTGGCAGGGTTGCCCGATGGAGATTCAAGTGTTTTGCCAGGGACTCTTTTTTAGCGATGCAAAAAAGGCCCGGAAACAGCGATAAAGTTGTCAGTCCGGCTGCATCGGTACTGTGAATTTGCGACATCCAGCGCTCCTTTTGCGACAACGCCGTAAAGAAGCTGAAAGGTTGATTTCGCAAGTATCGCCAACAATGTCGGCGTGATATAAGTTTGCGCCGACACAAAAAGAAAGAGCCGCCCAGATAATAAAACAGGTGGGACGGCAGTACTCTTCTAAAAACCAAAGGAGCAAATCACGATGCGCGTGATGAAGTGGAGCATGATCGCCCTGGCTGTTGCAGCAGGCACCTCGCAGTTCGCAATGGCGTCTTCTCAAGATGAAGCCAAAGGTTTCCTGGAAGATCAGAGCCTGAAACTGAAGACTCGTTTCGAATACATGAACCGCGACTACAAAAATGGCGCGGGCAACGTTTCCAACGGTGACGGCACTTTCAAAAGTGGCTATCGCCAGGATAGCGGTCTCAGCCAACTGCTGACTTACGAGTCGGGCTTCACTCAAGGCACCGTAGGCTTCGGTCTCGACGCCATGGCCATGGGTTCGGTAAAACTGGACGGCGGTTCGGGTCGTCGTGGTAACGGTTTGTTCGCCAACGACAGCGATGGCAACCCTGAGAAATCCCAGGGCAAGGTCGGCGGCGCAGTCAAATTCCGTGTATCCGACACCGTTCTGAAATACGGTCAGCAATTCGTTGCCAGCCCGGTTTTCGCCACTGACGACAGCCGTCTGCTGCCAGAAGTCGCCACCGGTACCCTGATCACTTCCAAAGAGATCAAAGGTCTGGAACTGAGCGCAGGTCGCTTCACCGCCCTCAGCAAGCAAACCGGCATGGGCCGCGACAGCATCGGTGGTCTGCCGGATGAAGATGGCAATGGCGGCAAAGGCCTGACCAGCATCAACATTTTTGGCGCCAGCTACTCGTTCACCGACAATTTCACCGGTGCACTGGCGGCTTCCGACGCTGACGACTACTTCAAGAAGTACTACGTCAACCTCAACTACACCTTGCCGATCAACGACGAGCAGTCGCTGAACTTCGACTTCAACGGCTACCACACCAAAGGCGACAGCCGCGGTGATCTGGTTGACGCAATTGGCGATGGCACCACCGGTGTAGACAACAACCTGTGGTCTTTGGCTGCTGCGTACAGCATCGGTGCTCACAAATTCACCCTCGCTCACCAGCGTTCCAGCGGTGACAACGCTTACTACTACGGCGTTGACGGCAACAGCACCATTTTCGTCGCCAACTCCATTCAGATCTCCGACTTCGTGGGCCGCGACGAGCGCTCTTGGCAAGCTCGCTACGACCTGAACATGAAAACTTACGGCGTACCTGGCCTGAGCTTCATGACCCGTTACGTAATGGGTGACCACATCACCACCAACGGTCTGGGTGAAGGTAAAGAGAACGAGTGGAACGCCGAGTCCAAGTACGTGGTTCAGGAAGGTCCGGCCAAAGACCTGTCGTTCCGTCTGCGTTACGCCATGTACCGCTCCAACGGTGCCTACAGCGGTTACTCGTCTGATAACAACGACACCCGTCTGATCATCGAGTACCCACTGAACATCCTCTAATAAGGATGCGAAGCTGACGTACTGTAGAGCTCTGCTCTAACAAAACCGCTCGCCTGAATCAGGTGGGCGGTTTTTTTATGGATGAATAACTAACCAAAAAGACAAACATTAGCTAGCTACTTATTAGCCAGCATAGTTTCATCGCGCCGATAAAAAACCCGAGAGTGTGCACACTGCTCGGGTTCTATATTAGTTGCTGACTGCCAAGCCAACTTCAAAGACGCTTACTGCGTGGCAGATTCCTGCACTACACGTATAACCCTCTGCGGAAATGGAATATCAATGCCCGCAGCCTTCAAACGATCACGCGCCTGTTCATTGAACATGAACATCACGTCCCAATAATCCGCAGTTTTAACCCAGACACGCAGGGAAACTGTGATCGAACTGTCACCCAATGTCGAAATCACTGCCTGTGGCTCCGGGTCCTGCATGACGCGGGGATCTTTGGCCAGATCCAGCAACACCTGACGGGCCTTCTGCAGATCCGCTTCGTAATCCACGCCGACATCAAACACGACTTTGCGGGTTGGCTGACGGTTGGTGTTGGTGATGATGCCGTTCGACAGGTTGCCGTTGGGCAGGATGATGGTCTTGTTGTCGCCGGTACGCAGCACGGTGTGGAAAATCTGAATGCTGTCGACGGTACCCGCTACACCTTGGGCTTCGATCCAGTCACCGATACGGAACGGGCGGAACAGCAGAATCAGCACGCCGCCAGCGAAGTTGGCCAGGCTGCCCTGCAAGGCCAGACCGATCGCCAGACCCGCAGCACCGATGGCCGCGACGAACGAGGTGGTTTCGACGCCGATCATCGACGCGACGCTGACAATCAGCAGCACCTTGAGAATGATATTGGCCAAGCTGCTGATAAAGCCTTGCAGGGCCAGATCGGCATTGCGCAGAGCCAGCAGACCGCCGAGTTTCTGCGTGACCTTGTTGATCAGCCACCAGCCGATCGCCAGGGTAATCACTGCCAGCAGTACGCGGCTGCCGTATTCCATGATCATCGGGATCCACGCCTGGGACGCCTTGACCAGGTGGTCCACTTCCGCATTCAAATCCATGTTCTATCTCCTGATTTCCGGCTTCCCGGGGTGTATTCAAAACAACTGTGGGAGCGAGCCTGCTCGCGAATGCGGCGTGTCAGTCAACTTTTCGCTGAATGAAACACCGCATTCGCGAGCAGGCTCGCTCCCACATAGCCTTCAGACCAAGCTTAGTCGCGGAAGTTGTTGAACTGCAGCGGCATGCCGAATTCCCTGGCACGCAGGGCCGCGATGGCTTCCTGCAAATCGTCGCGCTTCTTGCCAGTGACACGCACCTGCTCGCCCTGAATGGCGGCCTGGACCTTGAGCTTGGCTTCCTTGATGTGGCCGACGATTTTCTTTGCCAGCTCTTTGTCGATGCCTTCCTTGAGGATGGCGTCTTGCTTCATCAGTTTGCCCGAAGCGTAAGCTTCCTTGACCTCAAGGCACTGCACGTCGATCTTGCGCTTGGTCAGCGCCAGCTTGAGGATTTCGATCATCGCTTCGAGCTGGAAAGCAGCTTCGGCGGTGAGGCTGACGGTCAGGTCTTTTTCCTTGAACTCGAAGCTGCCCTTGCCTTTCAGGTCATAACGACGATCGAGTTCCTTCACGGCGTTCTCGACCGCGTTGGTGAGTTCGTGTTTGTCCAGTTCGGATACCACGTCGAACGACGGCATGTAATCTCTCCAATAAAAAGGCGCGCTCGATGTGGATGGAGCGCGCTTGGCTTGCGGTTAAAATCGGGCTCATTATAACGGGTCTTTTCCTACCGATACGGCGAGCCGCACATGCCTGCAAGCAATCGAGCAAAAAACTGATGTCGACCACCTGGCACGTACTCGGCGCCGGCAGCCTCGGCACACTCTGGGCAACCCGTCTGGCTCGCGCCGGCTTGCCAGTGCGGCTGATCCTGCGCGATGCGGCGCGCTTGCACAGCTACGAGGCAGTGGGCGGCTTGACCCTGGTAGAAAACGGACAAGCTCATACCTACGCAGTTCCCGGCGAAACCCCGGACAGCCCCGAACCGATTCGCCGATTGCTGGTTGCGTGCAAGGCCTATGACGCCGAAGAGGCCGTCGCCCGCCTCGCTTCCCGCCTCGCTCCGGACGCCGAACTGATCCTGCTGCAAAACGGCCTTGGCAGTCAGGACGCCGTCGCCGCGCGTGTGCCGCAAGCGCGCTGCATCAGCGCTTCCAGCACCGAGGGCGCGTTCCGTGATGGCGATTGGCGCGTGGTGTTTGCCGGCCACGGGTTCAACTGGCTGGGCGATGGCGCGAACCCGCTGGCGCCGGTCTGGCTGGATGATCTGCAAGCGGCGAACATTCCCCATGAATGGAGCGCTGACATCCTCACTCGACTGTGGCGCAAACTGGCGCTGAACTGCGCGATCAACCCGCTGACCGTGCTCCACGATTGCCGCAACGGCGGGCTGAGCGAGCATCACTGCGAAGTTGCCACACTCTGTACCGAACTGGCCGAACTGCTCGAACGCTGCGGCCAACCCGCTGCGGCGGAGAATCTGCAAGCGGAAGTCGAACGCGTGATCCACGCCACCGCCGCCAATTACTCTTCGATGTATCAGGACGTCGCCAACCAGCGCCGCACCGAGATCAGCTATTTATTGGGCTACGCCTGCAAAGTTGCCGAGCGCCATCAGCTGCATCTGCCGCATCTACACCAGTTGCAGCAACGTCTGATCGCTCATCTGCACAAGCGTGGATTGCCCAGCGACTGAGCAGCCGCTAGGCTGACGACTTGTTCCCCTGCTGCGATAAACCTGATGCCATTGCGCCAGCGCCTTGAAAACCTGCCGGTCGGCCAGAAACTGCTGGCGGCCCTGCTGGTGTTGTTGACCACGGTTCTGCTCGTCGCCAACCTGACCTTTATCAGCGCCGCCTATTACATTTCCCAGGAAAGCATGGCGCCACAGGCCTTGCAGACCATCGGCCGGCTGATCGCCAACCCGAGTCTGGTCAGCGATGCGCTGGAGTCGCCGCGCAGCGCCGAGCGCCTGCTCAAGGAACTCGACAGTTATTCACCGCTGCGCGCCGCCGCCCTGTACGACGGCAAGGGCGAACGCCTGGCGCAAGTGCAGCGCGGCGAAAAACTCAGCCTCCCCGAGCGCTACCGCCATGTCGAAGCCTGGCAACTCACCGAGTTTCGCAGCAATCAACTGATCACCCTGCCCCGCCCCGGCGCCGCACCTGGGCATCTGTTGCTGGTGGCCAGCAGCGAACTGCCGATGGCGTTCTACACCGGCACCCTGACCGCCAGCCTCGGCATCCTGATCTTCAGCGTCTTGCTGTGGCTGGTCATCGCCCGGCAGATCAAGCGCCTGATTACCCGGCCGATTCATCAGCTGGAGGAATTGTCCCGGCAGGTCACCCGCGAAGAGAACTACGCCCTGCGCGCCGCGCGCGGCAACCACGACGAAATCGGCAGTCTGGCCGAGGCGTTCAACACCATGCTTTCGCGCATCGAAGCCCGCGAGCAGCAGCTCAAACGCGCCCGCGACGACTCGCAGGCCGCATACGATCAGGCGCAAGGCCTGGCCGAGGAAACTCGCCACACCAACCGCAAGCTGGAGCTGGAAGTCCAGGTGCGCAGCAAGATCGAAAAGAAACTCACCGGCTTCCAGAATTACCTCAACAGCATCATCGACTCGATGCCCTCGGCCCTGATCGCCCTCGACGAGCAGCTCTACGTCACTCAATGGAACCAAGAGGCCAGCGCGCTCTCCGGTACACGCCTGGATGAGGCTTTGAACCAGCCGATCTTCCTCGCCTTCGAACCGCTCAAGCCGTTTTTGCCGCAGCTCAAGGCCACCGTCGAACAGCACACCGTGGCCAAAGTCGACCGGGTAACCTGGTTCAAGGACGATGAACCCAAGCATTACGCGCTGACGTTTTACCCACTGATGGGCGGTGCCGGGCGTGGCGTGGTGATCCGTATCGACGACATCACTCAGCGTCTGTCGCTGGAAGAAATGATGGTGCAGTCGGAGAAGATGCTCTCGGTCGGTGGCCTCGCGGCCGGCATGGCCCATGAAATCAACAACCCGCTCGGCGCGATCCTGCACAACGTGCAGAACATTCGCCGGCGTCTGTCGGCGGATCTGCCGAAGAACATCGAGACCGCCGAACAACTGGGCATCGAACTGGACACTGTGAACCGCTACCTGCAAGGCCGCGAAGTCCCGCAACTGCTCGACGGCATTCAACAGGCCGGCGCCCGCGCGGCGAAAATCGTCACGCACATGCTCAGCTTCAGCCGCCGCAGCACCCGGCAAATGGCGCCGTGCGATCTGCCGGCGCTGATCGATCAGGCCGTTGAGATCGCCGGTAACGACTTCGATCTGGCCATCGGTTTCGACTTCAAGGGCCAGGCGATCATCCGCCAGTTCGACCCGGCACTGGGTCCGGTGCCGGGCACCGCCAACGAGCTGGAACAGGTGCTGCTCAATTTGCTGAAAAATGCCGCTCAGGCGATTCATCAGCGCGAAGACGACAGCGAGCCGGGCCGGATCATTTTGCGTACCAGACTCAATCCGCCGTGGGCCGAGATTCAGGTCGAGGACAACGGCATCGGCATGAGCGAGAACGTGCGCAAGCGCACTTTCGAGCCGTTCTTTACCACCAAGGAAATCGGCCAGGGCACGGGGCTTGGTCTGTCGGTGTCGTACTTCATCATCACCAACAATCACAAAGGCCAGATGGAAGTGCAGTCGGCGCCCGGCCAGGGCACTTGCTTCACTCTGCGTCTGCCGCTGGTGCAGCCTGCGCCGTTGACCACCGAAACCAATTCACTACCGAGGTAACCCATGGGCTTTCGCTTGTCGAAGATCTACACCCGCACCGGCGACAAAGGCGAAACCGGCCTCGGTGACGGCCGTCGCGTCCCCAAGGATCACCCGCGCATCGAGGCGATCGGCGAGGTCGATACGCTGAACAGTCAGGTCGGCGTGTTGCTCGCCGGTTTGCTCGCCGAGCGCGAAGTGCATCCGGCGCTGAATGAAATCATCGAAGTGTTGGCGCCTTGTCAGCATCGCCTGTTCGACCTCGGTGGCGAACTGGCGATGCCTGAATATCAGGCGTTGAATGAGGCCGAAATCGAGCGACTGGAAGCGGCCATCGATGTGTGGAATGAAGAGCTGGGGCCGCTGGAAAACTTCATCTTGCCGGGTGGTTCGATGTTGATTGCGCAGGCACATGTCTGCCGCAGTCTGGCGCGCAGTGCCGAGCGGCGCTGTCAGCATTTGAATGCGCTGGAGCCGTTGGCCGGGGTTGGCCTGGCGTATATCAATCGGTTGTCGGATTTGCTGTTTGTTGTGGCGCGGTTGATTGCGCGGCGGCAGGGGGTGGCGGAGATTTTGTGGCAGCCGGCGGCGAAACCTGGAGGAAAGTAGCGCCTGTCAGGGCGCCTTCGCGAGCAGGCTCGCTCCCACATTTGACTGCATTCTGACTGGAGAAATGCAATCCACTGTGGGAGCGAGCCTGCTCGCGAAGAGGTCGGTAGCCCTTACACTGGATCAGGCCAGAACGCCCGAATCCCCGCGACACCCTGAGCCCCAGTACCCCAAGCCTTCTCGCGCTCCGCCGGCCCTACTCCACCGAGCAGAAACACCGGTTTACTGAAACCGTCAATCAACGCCTGTGCTCGCTCCCACCCCAACGGCTGCGCATCCGGGTGCGTCAGCGTCGGCTGCACCGGCGACAGAGTGACGAAATCAATGCCCATCTGCTCGGCCAGCGCCAGTTCTTCGGCGTCATGGCAGGACGCCGCGAGCCAGCGCTCGGCCGGCAACGGACGTCCTGCCGCTGCGTATTTACGCAGTTGGGCAGCGGTGATGTGCCATCCGGCAGACGGGAAATCGCCGAGCCATTCGAACGGCCCTTTGATCATCAACTGCGCCTTGCCGGCGCACAGGCCCACCGCGTCGACCGCCAGATCACGGTATTTCGGGTCGTAGCCGTTGGGTGCGCGCAGCTGGATCAATTTGATGCCGCCGGCAATCGCTTTCTGGATGCCGCGCAACAAGGCCGGGCCTTCCAGATCTTCGGGAGTGATCAAGTATTCGGCAGGCAAGCGCGCCGCCGCGACGATCGGCTGATTGGCCGCCGGGAACTCGTAGTTGATCAATTCCCTGGCAGTGACCCAGGCCAGTGGCTGGCCTTCAGCGCCGTGGGGTTCGCCACTGAACGCCGAGACTTCCCAGACATCCAGCAAGACCTGTTTGTCCGGGTAATCGTGGCGAACCTTGATCAGCGGCCGGGCAGCGTCAACGACGATGCCCAGCTCTTCGTGCAGCTCGCGAGCCAGTGCCGACTCGACCGATTCGTCAGCCTCGACCTTGCCACCGGGAAATTCCCACAAGCCGCCCTGGTGTTGAGTGTCGGCACGGCGGGCGATCAGAATTTTGCCGGCGCAGTCACGAATGACGGCAGCGGCGACGTGGACGCGTTTCACGGGTTCAATTCCTCAAGTCCAGCCTTTTGCCACGCTTTGAAGGCGGGCCATTGGTAGATGGTTTCAACATAGGCTTCGTCGACCGCCGGCAGCTTCACCTGATAGGTGCGCAAGCGCACGGCGATCGGCGCGAAAAAGGCATCGGCAAGGCTGACACGACCGAACAGGTACGGCCCCTCTTCCGTCGCTGCCGCGCGGCATTCGGCCCACAGCGCGAGCATGCGTTCGATATCGACCTTCACTTCTGGCGGCACCGGGTTCAGCGGTGCGTCCTGGCTCAGGTTGAACGGCATGTGGTTACGCATGGCGAAGAAGCCGCTGTGCATTTGTGCGCAGGCCGAGCGGGCCTGGGCGCGGGCAAAGGTATCGCTCGGCCAGAGTTGCTCGGACGGAAACTGCTCAGCGAGGTACTCAGCAATGGCCAGCGAATCGGCGATAGTGCCACGGGTGGTTTGCAGCAACGGCACCTTGCCGGTCGGCGAGTGCTTGAGCAGGCGCTCGCGGGTGTCGGGTTTGCCGAGCTTGATCAGCTCTTCGCTGTAGGGTGCGCCGGTCAGGTCCAGCGCCAGTGCCGCACGCAGGGACCAGGAGGAAAGCAGTTTGTCGCCGATGATCAGGTGCAGGGACATGGTGTGGCGCCTTTTCGTCAGGGAAACAATCCAGAATGTCTGGCGTCTGGTCGTCCGTCATCGCGGGCAAGCCCGCTCCCACAGGTTTTGGTGGTGTACACGGCATTTGTGAACGACCGCAATCACTGTGGGAGCGGGCTTGCCCGCGAAGAGGCCGGCAGCCCACTCCCACACCTTGAATCAAGTACGGTATTCAGCGTTGATCTTCACGTACTCATGCGACAGGTCGGTGGTCCAGATGGTTTCGCTGCAATCGCCACGGCCCAGTTCGATGCGGATGGTGATTTCTTCCTGCTGCATCACTGCCGAGCCCTGGGCTTCAGTGTAGGTCGCTGCGCGAGCGCCACGGCTGGCGATGCACACGTCGCCGAGGAACACGTCGATCTTGCTCACGTCCAGATCCGGCACGCCGGCACGACCCACGGCAGCGAGGATACGGCCCCAGTTCGGGTCAGAGGCGAACAGCGCGGTCTTGATCAGCGGCGAGTGGGCCACGGTGTAACCGACGTCCAGGCATTCCTGATGATTGCCGCCGCCATTCACTTCAACGGTAACGAATTTGGTCGCGCCTTCGCCGTCACGCACGATGGCCTGGGCGACGTCCATGCACACTTCGAACACCGCTTGTTTCAGCTTGGCGAACAGCTCGCCTTCAGCGCGGGTGATCTCAGGCAGAGCGGCCTTGCCAGTGGCGATCAGCATGCAGCAATCGTTGGTCGAGGTGTCGCCGTCGATGGTGATGCGGTTGAACGACTTGTTGGCGCCGTCGAGCATCAGGTTGTGCAGCACCTCGCGGGAGACTTTGGCGTCGGTGGCGATGTAACCCAGCATGGTCGCCATGTTCGGCCGAATCATGCCGGCGCCTTTGCTGATGCCGGTGACAGTGATGGTCACGCCGTCATGCTCGAACTGGCGGCTGGCGCCCTTGGGCAGGGTGTCGGTGGTCATGATCCCGGTGGCCGCGGCTTCCCAGTTGTTCTCCGACAGATCATCCAGCGCGGCTTGCAGTGCGCCTTCGATCTTCTCGACCGGCAGCGGCTCGCCGATCACGCCAGTGGAGTACGGCAGAATCTGGCTGGCATCGACGCCGGTCAGCTCAGCCAGTTTAGCGGTGGTGCGCTCGGCGGCGGCCAGGCCCGGTTCGCCGGTGCCGGCGTTGGCATTGCCCGTGTTGGTCAGCAAGTAACGCACGGCATTGTGCACGCGCTTTTTCGCCAGGATCACCGGCGCGGCGCAGAACGCGTTCAGGGTGAACACGCCAGCCACGGTCGAACCTTCAGCACAGCGCATCACCACTACATCCTTGCGCCCCGGGCGCTTGATGCCGGCCGAGGCGATACCGAGTTCAAAACCGGCAACCGGGTGCAACGTTGGCAAAGGACCAAGACCAACAGCCATGAATGCGCTCCTTACTCAATGATGTCAGCACCGCCACGGGAAAGGACGGTGGGATAAATGGCAAAACGCCGCGACGGCAGGAGCCGGTCGCGGCGCGGGGTGTTCAGCGATTGAAACGGGTTTTACTGGATCTGCCCGTGGCAATGCTTGTATTTCTTGCCCGAACCGCAGTAGCACAGTTCGTTGCGGCCCAGCTTCTGCTCGTTGCGCACCGGGGCAGCGGCGGTGGCCAGTGCCACATCGACCTCTTCACCCAGCGCTTCCGGCTGATCCAGGCCAGGCGCTTCGGCGTGTTCGAACTGCATGCGCGCCGCCAGTGCTTCGGCTTCCTGACGCAGGCGTTGCTCTTCGGCTTCCGGATCTTCGCGACGCACCTGAACATGCGAGAGCACGCGGATCGAGTCGCGCTTGATCGAATCCAGCAGCTCGGAGAACAGTGTGAACGACTCGCGCTTGTATTCCTGCTTCGGGTTCTTCTGCGCATAGCCACGCAAGTGAATGCCGTGACGCAGGTGATCCATGGTCGACAAGTGGTCTTTCCACAGGTCGTCGAGTACGCGCAGGACAATCTGCTTCTCGAACGAGCGCAGCGCCTCGGCACCGGCCTGATCTTCCTTCTCGTTGTACGCCGCCATCAGCTCGGTCATGAGCTTCTCGCGCAGGGTTTCTTCGTACAGGTGATCGTCTTCGTCGAGCCATTGCTGGATCGGCAGTTTCACGCCGAAATCGCTTTCGATCGACGCTTCAAGACCGGCCACATCCCACTGCTCTGGCAGCGATTGCGGCGGAATGTGCGCACTGACGGTAGCGTTGAGCACGTCCTGACGGAAGTCGGCGATGGTCTCACCGATGTTGTCAGCGGCCAGCAACGTGTTACGCATGTGATAGATCACTTTACGCTGTTCGTTGTTGACGTCGTCGAACTCGAGCAGTTGCTTACGGATGTCGAAGTTGCGGCCTTCAACCTTGCGCTGCGCCTTCTCGATCGCGTTGGTCACCATACGGTGCTCGATCGCTTCGCCCGGCTGCATGCCCAGGGCTTTCATGAAGTTCTTCACCCGGTCAGAGGCGAAGATGCGCATCAGGCTGTCTTCCAGCGACAGGTAGAAGCGGCTCGAACCGGCATCGCCCTGACGGCCGGCACGGCCACGCAGCTGGTTGTCGATACGGCGCGATTCGTGACGCTCGGAAGCAATTACCTGCAAGCCGCCGGACTCCAGCACTTGCTGGTGACGCTTCTGCCAGTCGGCCTTGATCTGCGCGATCTGCTCAGGAGTCGGGTTCTCCAGCGAAGCGACTTCCACTTCCCAGTTGCCGCCCAACAGGATGTCGGTACCACGACCGGCCATGTTGGTGGCGATGGTCAGCGCACCCGGACGACCGGCCTGAGCGATGATCTCAGCTTCTTTTTCGTGGAACTTGGCGTTGAGAACCTTGTGTTCGATGCCTTCTTTGACGAGCAATTCGGACATGTGCTCGGACGTCTCGATGGTCGCGGTACCCACCAGCACCGGACGACCGGCGGCCATGCTTTCCTTGATGTCCGCGACGATCGCCGCGTATTTCTCTTCGGCGGTGAGGAACACCAGGTCGTTGTAGTCTTTACGCGCCAACGGTTTGTTCGGCGGAATGACCATGACTTCCAGACCATAGATCTGGTGGAATTCGAACGCTTCGGTGTCGGCGGTACCGGTCATGCCGGACAGCTTGGTGTACAGACGGAAGTAGTTCTGGAAAGTGGTCGAGGCCAGGGTCTGGCTCTCAGCTTGGATGTTCAGACCTTCCTTGGCTTCGATAGCCTGGTGCAGGCCTTCGGACAGACGACGACCCGGCATGGTACGACCGGTGTGTTCGTCGACCAGTACGACCTGACCGTCCTGCACGATGTATTCAATGTTGCGATTGAACAGCTTGTGCGCACGCAGACCGGCATAGACGTGGGTCAGCAGACCGAGATTATGCGCCGAGTACAGGCTTTCGCCTTCGGCCAGCAGGCCGACGCGGGTGAGCATTTCTTCGATGAACTGGTGACCGGCTTCGTTGAGTTCGACCTGACGGGTCTTTTCGTCAACGGTGTAGTGACCGGCCTTGGTGACCTGGCCTTCGACTTCCTCGACATGCAGTTCCAGCTGCGGGATCAGTTTGTTGATCTCCATGTACAGCTTGGAGCTGTCCTCGGCCTGGCCGGAAATGATCAGCGGGGTACGCGCTTCGTCGATGAGGATGGAGTCGACTTCGTCGATCACGGCAAAGTTGAGTTCGCGCTGGAATTTTTCATCCATGCTGAACGCCATGTTGTCGCGCAGGTAGTCGAAACCGAATTCGTTGTTGGTGCCGTAGGTGATGTCGGCGGCGTAGGCGGCACGCTTTTCTTCCGGCGGCTGGAACGGCGTCACGACGCCGACAGTCAGGCCGAGAAATTCATACAGCGGACGCATCCAGTTGGCGTCACGGCGGGCCAGGTAGTCGTTCACGGTCACAACGTGCACGCCCTTGCCGGACAGTGCGTTGAGGTAAACACCCAGGGTGGCCACGAGGGTCTTGCCCTCACCGGTGCGCATTTCGGCAATCTTGCCTTCGTGCAGAGTCATGCCGCCGACGAGTTGCACGTCGAAGTGGCGCATGCCCATCACACGCTTGCCGGCCTCGCGGGCGACGGCGAAGGCTTCCGGCAACAGCTTGTCGAGGGTCTCCCCTTTGGCGATACGGGCCTTGAACTCGGCGGTCTTGGCGCGCAATTGATCGTCCGAAAGGGCCACCATTTGCTCTTCGAAGGCATTGACGAGCTGCACCGTCTTGAGCATGCGTTTGACTTCACGCTCGTTCTTGCTTCCAAAAAGTTTCTTTAACAAAGGCGCAAACATATCGGCAGGATCTTCCACACTAAAGGGATGGAGGGCGGCCCCGTGAGTCGCCCGTGCAGCCCTCATGGCCGCATGCGAACGAGCATTCTACCCGGAAACGGTGGTGAGGAAAGTGGCGATGTTCCACGATGCTGGCACTGCGCTTTGACGGGGCTCACTTAAAATAGGGGCGTTTTGCTCAACTTCAACCCGTCGGGGGAAAGAAGTCAGGCGTTGATTTAATGAGCAAATCAGGGACAAAAGCAATGGGCCAGAGGTTCCGCAGCTTTCTGCTACCATGGCGCCTCTGTTCCTTCAGGTGTTCGATCATGGCGTTTCGCCCTCTCACGGCCAGAGCACCCGCCGTTCTGTTACGTGAAGCCAAACCGCTCAAAGCCATCCTCGGCCATGCCCAGCGCCTGGAGCATTTGCAGCGTCTGCTCGAAAGCCAGCTGCAACCGGCCGCCCGCGAGCATTGCCGCGTGGCCAAGTGGCGCGAAGGCGAGCTGTCACTGGTGGTCACTGACGGCCATTGGGCGACGCGCCTGCGCTATCAGCAGAAACGCCTGCAACGGCAACTGCAACTGTTCGAAGAGTTCGCCAACCTGACGCGGATCAAATTCAGCGTGCGCCCGCCGATCGTGCAGCATCGGGCAGTTGGGCACTCGATGGATCTGTCCAGCAGTGCGGCAGAGACGATTCAGTCGACGGCCGACGGGATCAGCGATCCGGGATTGCGCGCGGCGCTGGAGCGGCTGGCGGCGCATGCCAAGGGGAAAGCCTGAAGCAAAATCAAAAGATCGCAGCCTTCGGCAGCTCCTACAGAATGAATGCATTTCAACTGTAGGAGCTGCCGAAGGCTGCGATCTTTGCTTTTAGCGGCGCTTGCTGCCGCCGAGCAGCGACCCCATCAACCCGCGCACCAACTGCTTGCCAAGGTTATTGGCCGCCTGGCGCATCGCTGATTTCAGCGCCTGCCCTGCCGCCGTGCCGAGGAATTCGCCAGCGCGGTCAGCCAGGCTCGGCTCTTCGGCCGCAGCTTTGCCCGCTGGTGTTTCAGCCTCGGGCGCCAGCCCTTTGCGTCCCATCAGGATTTCATAGGCCGATTCGCGATCGATCGGCTTGTCATAACGGCCCTTGAACGGCGAGCCGGCGATCAGCACGGTGCGCTCGGTTTCAGTCAGCGGGCCGATCCGCGATTGCGGCGGCGCCACCAACACACGCTGGACCATTTCCGGCGTGCCCTTCTCGGTCAAGGTGCCCACCAACGCCTCGCCAATCCCCAGTTCAGTCAGCACCGACAGACTGTCGAACGCCGGA
Source organism: Pseudomonas sp. LW8 (assembly GCF_041956865.1). Taxonomy (NCBI): domain Bacteria; kingdom Pseudomonadati; phylum Pseudomonadota; class Gammaproteobacteria; order Pseudomonadales; family Pseudomonadaceae; genus Pseudomonas; species Pseudomonas sp. LW8. The sequence goes on from NZ_CP168138.1 coordinate 4,386,673, forward strand.
TTCGGCCGAAAGCCATCCGCCACGGCGCGGAGGGATTTCTGCTCTTTGGCGGTGAACGCACGCAGGCCGTGTTGAATGCGCAAGCCCAACTGCGCCAGCACGTCATCCGGCAGGTCCGCTGGCGACTGGGTGACGAAATACACGCCAACGCCTTTGGAACGAATCAAACGCACCACTTGCTCGAGCCGTTCCTGCAGAGCTTTGGGCGTGTCGCCGAACAGCAAGTGCGCCTCGTCGAAAAACAGCGCCAGCAGCGGCTTGTCGGCGTCGCCGCGCTCGGGCAGTTGCTCGAACAACTCGGCCAGCAGCCACAGCAGGAACGTTGCGTAAACCTTCGGCGCCTCGTGCACCAGCCGACTGGCATCGAGCAGATGGATACGTCCACGGCCATCGGCGCCCGGTTGCAGAATGTCTTCGAGTTGCAGCGCCGGCTCGCCGAACAGGGCTTCGGCGCCCTGCTGTTCCAGCGTCGCCAACCGGCGCAGCAGCGCCTGGCTGGAACCGGTGGTCATCAGCGCGGCGTCTTCGCCGAGCAACTGTGGATTGTCCTTGAGGTGATTGAGCAGCGCTTTCAGATCCTTGAGATCCAGCAGCAACAGCCCTTCGCGATCCGCCACCTTGAAGGCCGCGTACAGGGCCGACTGCTGACTGTCGGTCAGCTCGAGCAGGCTGCCGATCAGTAGCGGACCCATTTCGCTCAGGGTGGTGCGCAGCGGATGACCGGATTCACCGTGGATGTCCCACAGCGTGACGGGATAAGCCTGCGGCGTGTGACCAAGCCAGGGCATGCCGGCGATGCGCTCGGCCACCTTGCCCTGCGGGTTGCCGGCAGCACCGAGGCCGCACAGGTCGCCCTTGATGTCGGCAGCGAACACTGCCACACCGGCGTCGCTGAAGGCTTCGGCCAGGCGCTGCAACGTCACGGTTTTACCGGTGCCGGTGGCGCCGGCGATCAGGCCGTGGCGGTTGGCCAGGCGCATGGCCTGAGCGATGGGTTGCGCGGCCGGATCAGCGCCGATAACGAGTTGCGAGGAGTCAGGCATTTTCTCACCCAATGGTTAATCTTTGATGACACATGGCCGATACATAAATTGGACAGACCCGCCAGAAAACCGGGTCGGACATTTCCCTAAGGAGAGCCGGAAATATCAATTTTTCAACCTTGCCCATAGTGCGCGTCTCTATCAAAGCACGCCCAGGACATTAAGACCTTAGCGGAACCCCAAGCCATGAACAAAAACCTGCGCTTCAGCCATAAGATTTTGCTTGCCGCCGCTCTCATCGTCATTGCCGCTTTTGCCTCGTTCACGTTGTACAACGACTGGCTGCAGCGCAATGCGATCCGCGATGATCTGAACAACTACCTCAATGAAATGGGCGAGGTCACCGCCGGCAACATCCAGACCTGGCTCAGCGGGCGCATTCTGCTGATCGAGAACGCCGCGCAGAACATCGCCATCAACCCGGAACCTGCCACGGTCGCCAGCCTGCTGGAACAGAAAAGCCTGACCTCGACGTTCATGGCCACCTACCTGGGCGATGCCACTGGCCACTTCACCATCCGCCCGGACGTGAAAATGCCGGACGGTTTCGATCCGCGTGTGCGCCCTTGGTATAAAGGTGCCGAAAGCAGCAGCACCTCGACCCTGACCGAACCCTACATCGATGCGGCCACCGGCCAGTTGATCATTTCCATCGCCACCGCGTCGAAAAAGGCCGGGCAGAGCGTCGGCGTGGTCGGCGGCGACCTCAGCCTGCAATCGCTGGTCGACACCCTCGCCGCACGGGATTTCGACGGCATGGGCTATGCGTTTCTGATCAGCGCCGACGGCAAGATTCTCGTCCACCCGGACAAGGCTTTGGTGATGAAATCGCTGAAAGAAGCCTATCCGCAGGACACGCCGCGCATCAGCAGCGATTTCAGCGAAGTGAGCGTCGACGGCAAAACCCGCATCGTCACCTTCGCCCCGATCAAGGGCCTGCCGTCGGTGAACTGGTACATCGGCCTGTCGATCGACAAGGATCAGGCCTACTCGATGCTCAGCGAATTCCGCACCTCAGCGGTAATCGCAACCATCATTGCCGTGGTAATCATCATTGCCCTGCTCGGCATGCTCATCCGCTTGCTGATCCAGCCGCTGCACGTGATGACCCGCGCCATGGAAGACATCGCCGACGGCGAAGGCGACCTTACCAAACGCCTGAACATCGTCAATAACGATGAATTCGGCATCCTCGGCACCGCGTTCAACCGCTTCGTCGAGCGTATTCACGGTTCGATCCGCGAAGTGTCCTCGGCCACCGGCCAGGTCAACGAAGTCGCGCTGCGCGTGGTCGCTGCGTCGAATTCGTCGATGTACAACTCCGACCAGCAAGCCTCGCGCACCAGCAGCGTTGCTGCCGCGATCAATCAGCTCGGTGCCGCCGCCCAGGAAATCGCCCGCAACGCCGCGCAAGCGTCGAATCAGGCCAGCGATGCCAGGGGTCTGGCCGAAGATGGCCAGCAAGTGGTGGAGCGCAGCATCAAAGCGATGAACCAGCTGTCGAGCATGCTCAGTGCGTCGAGCACCAACATCGAGTCGCTGAACAGCAAGACCGTCAACATCGGCCAGATTCTCGAAGTGATCACCAGCATTTCCCAGCAGACCAACCTGTTGGCGCTGAACGCGGCGATCGAAGCGGCGCGCGCCGGTGAGGCCGGTCGTGGTTTTGCCGTGGTGGCCGACGAAGTGCGCAACCTCGCGCACCGCACTCAGGAATCGGCCCAACAGGTGCAGACCATGATCGAGGAGCTGCAAGTCGGCGCTCGAGAATCGGTGAGCACCATGAGCGACAGCCAGCGCCACAGCCAGGACAGCGTCGAGATCGCCAACCTCGCCGGCGAACGCCTGAACAGCGTGACCCTGCGCATTGGCGAGATTGACGGGATGAACCAGTCGGTGGCGACGGCGACCGAGGAACAAACCGCTGTGGTCGAGTCGATCAATGTCGATATCACCGAGATCAACACGCTGAACCAGGAAGGCGTGGAGAACCTGCAAGCGACGTTGCGCGCTTGTTCGGATCTGGAGCAGCAGGCTTCGCGTCTCAAGCAATTGGTGGGCAGCTTCAGGATTTAAGCTGCGGCGACTGGCCACTTCGCGAGCAGGCTCGCTCCTACAGGGAAAATGCATTCCATTGTGGGAGCGAGCCTGCTCGCGAATATCTACCTTCCAACAAAACCCGAGTGACACCCCACCGCGCAATCCCGACCGAACATCTATTCTGGATAAAGGTCAATCAAGGGAGAACAACACAGCGGAGGGTTGCTCACCGTGCATATCGCCGACATCACCATGTTCTACGCCCCGGCCAGCGGTGGCGTGCGGACTTATCTGGATGCCAAACACCGTCGCCTTGGCGAGCGCAACGCCATTCGCCACAGCCTGCTGATCCCCGGCGCGAGACTGGGTGAACATGACGGCATTTATACGGTTCCAGCGCCCGCCCTGCCCTTTGGCAAAGGCTATCGCTTCCCGCTGCGGCTGGCGCCATGGCGAAACGTCCTGCAGGATCTGCAGCCGGATCTGATCGAAGTCGGCGATCCCTACCTCACCGCATGGGCAGCGCTGGATGCGCGGCGGCAGCTGGACGTTCCGGTGATCGGCTTTTATCACTCGGATCTGCCGCTGCTGGCGGGCAATCGCATGGGCCATTGGGTCACACCGAATGTCGAGGCTTACGTGACTCGTCTGTACGGCAATTTCGACCGCGTTCTCGCGCCGAGCCAGGTCATGGCCGACAAGCTCATCGGGCTTGGTGTACGCAATGTCCATGTGCAACCGCTGGGCGTGGATCTGCACACCTTCCATCCCGACGCCCGCGACCCCGGGCTGCGGGCCGAGCTGGGCATTGCCGAAGACACGCGCCTGCTGATCTTTGCCGGGCGCGGTTCCAAGGAGAAAAACCTGCCGGTGCTGCTCAAGTGCATGCAGCGCCTTGGTCCGCGTTATCACTTGTTGTTGGTCGGCTCGTCGATGCCTGCGGCGGTGCCGGACAACGTCAGCGTCATCGACGAATTCTGCCCGGCGCCGAAAGTCGCGCGGCTGATGGCCAGCGCCGATGCGCTGCTGCATGCCGGCGACCAGGAAACCTTCGGCCTGGTCATCCTTGAGGCCATGGCCTGCGGCATTCCCGTGGTGGCGGTGGCGGCCGGGGCGTTTGAAGAGATCGTCGAAGATTCCTGCGGCCTGCTCTGCGCACCGAATAATCCGCAGGCCATGGCCAATGCCGTGCGCGAGCTGTTCAGTCGCGGCTGCGCCCGCCTCGGTCAACAGGCGCGCCAGCACGTCGAACGGCATTATGCCTGGGACACCGTGGTCGACAGCCTGCTCAGCCACTATCACGCCGTGCTCGGCCATACGCTGCCACGGGTGGCCAATGGTTGAAGAAATGAAAGCTGTTTGCCTGGTGTTGCATGATGTGGCGCCCTCGACGTGGGCGGATTACCAGCCCTTCGTCGAGGCTGTCGATGCCTTGGGTGATGTGCCGATGACGTGGCTGGTGGTGCCGGATTTCCATCGCCACGATGCCCTTGACGCCAACCCGGCGTTTCGCCGAGTGCTCGATGCCAGGGTCACCCGAGGCGATGAACTGGCGCTGCACGGCTACTACCACGACGATCAGGAACCCATGCCAAACACCCCGCGCGACTGGTTCATGCGCCGGGTCTACACCCACGAAGGCGAGTTTTACCGCCTGTCCCGCGAAGCTGCCCTTGCCCGCCTGCACGCAGGTCTGGACATGTTTCAGCGCTTCGACTGGCCGGTGCAGGGTTTCGTCGCCCCGGCCTGGCTGATGAGCGACGGCACCCGCCAGGCCTTGCGCGAATTACCGCTCAGTTACACCAGCGATCCGCAGCATCTTTATCGCTTGCCCGACTTCAGCGCCATAGATGCACCGGGGCTGGTGTGGAGTGCGCGCAGTGCCTGGCGTCGTGGCTTGTCGAAAATCGTCAGCGACCAGCGTGAACAGCGCTGGCGCGAGGCATCGGTGATTCGTCTGGGCCTGCATCCGGTGGACATGCGTCACCGCTTTTCTCGCGATTACTGGTTGCACACGCTGCAACGCCTGCTGGCGGAGGGACGCGTGCCGCTGACCAAGATCGACTGGCTGGCCCGACAGCGCGGTCAGCTGGAACGCGCAGCATGAAGCGCAGCCTGTTGTTGCTGATCGGCCTGCTGGCGGCGGTACTGATTCCGGTACTGCTCGGCGGCGGCGAGACCTGGTCGCGCCTGCGCAGTTTTCCGCTGAACTGGCTGTTGATCATGTTCGGCATGATTCTGCTCTGCTGGGGGATCAATACGCTGCGCTTGCGTTTGTTGCTCGGCGACCAGCGAGAAAAAGTCGCGCCCTTGAAAAGCCTCGGCGTGGTGATGGCGGCCGAGTTCGCGTACTGCGCCACGCCCGGCGGTAGTGGCGGACCGCTGACGATCATGGCATTGCTCGCCCGGTGCGGCGTGCGTCCGGCGCGGGGCAGCGCGGTGTTTGCCATGGATCAGCTCAGCGATCTGCTGTTCTTTCTCTGCGCACTCAGCGGGATTCTGATCTATGCGCTGTTCCAGCACCTGAGCGATCGCCTCGAGTGGCTGCTGACCGTCAGCGCCGTTTCGTTGTTTGGGGGGTTGTTCAGTTGCGTGTTGATCGCGCGTTATCACCGAGCGTTGATTCGCCTGAGCGGGCGGCTGTTGGCAGGAATGAACGTGACGGCACGCACTCGTCGACGCTGGGCGCGCAAGTTGCTGCACTTTCTCGCAGCGTTTACCGATACCTTGAAGTTGCCCTGGCAGACGCTGGTTCAGGTGTTCGTCCTGACCTGCGTGCACTGGCTGCTGCGCTACAGCGTGCTGTATCTGGCCCTGCGCGGGCTCGGCGCGGATTTGCAGTGGGCGTGGAGCTTTCTGGTGCAGATGCTCTCGCTGGGCGCCGGCCAGTTCAGTCTGTTACCCGGCGGTGCCGGTGCGGCAGAGCTGACCTCGGCTGCGCTGCTCGCGCCGATGGTGGGCAAATCCACCGCAGCGGCGGCGATCCTGATCTGGCGCGTGGTGACGTATTACTTCTATCTGCTGGTTGGCGGCCCGGTGTTCGTGTTGATGCTGGGCAAGCCGTTGCTGAAGAAGTTGATGAACGTCAGGCAGGCTTCTTAGGTTCGTCCTGCTCTTGCTGGAGCTGCTCCCAAAGCTCGGCGGCACCGGGGAATTCGGTGCCGTCGTCCGGGCTCATGTCATCCGGGTCGTAACGACTCAGGCAACCCTCGCCGAGAGTGGCGGGCGCTTTGGAAGTGGCTTTGTCCAGCGGATCGCTCATGACTTTTCCTCGGGCTCAAATGACAAGGGCCTGAGCGATTCAACGCCCAGGCCCCTGGTTTTTCAAGCGTGTCGTGCTCGATCAGAACACAACCGTCTTGTTGCCGTGCACCAGCACGCGGTCTTCCAGGTGATAACGCAGACCACGGGCCAGCACCATCTTCTCGACGTCACGGCCGAAACGCACCATGTCTTCGATGCTGTCGCTGTGGCTGACACGCACCACGTCCTGCTCGATGATCGGGCCGGCGTCCAGCTCTTCAGTGACATAGTGGCAGGTCGCGCCGATCAGCTTCACACCACGCAGCGACGCCTGATGATACGGCTTGGCGCCGACGAACGATGGCAGGAAGCTGTGGTGAATATTGATGACTTTGTGCGCGTATTCGCGGCACATGTCCGGCGGCAGGATCTGCATGTAGCGCGCCAGCACCACCACTTCGGCGTCGTGCTGTTTGACCAGCCTCGATACTTCGTCGAATGCTGGCTGCTTGTCCTGCGGATTGACCGGCACGTGGTAGTAAGGGATGCCGTGCCACTCGACCATGCTGCGCAGGTCGTCATGGTTGGAGATCACGCAGGCGATTTCGCAATCCAGTTCATCGCTGTGCCAGCGGTGCAGCAGGTCGGCCAGGCAGTGGGATTCGCGGCTGGCCATCAGCACCACGCGTTTTTTCTGCTCGGTGTCGGTGATGCGCCAGTCCATCGAGAACTCTTCGGCGATCGGCGCGAACTTCTCGCGCAACTCTTCAATACCGAACGGCAGGGAATCGGCACGGATTTCGTGACGCATGAAGAACCAGCCCACTTGATTGTCAGAGTGGTGGCTCGCTTCGGTGATCCAGCCATTATGAGAGGCCAGAAAATTACTGACTTTGGCAACGATGCCAACGCGGTCCGGGCAAGAGATCACCAGCCGAAAAGTGCGCATGAGGGGGAAACTCCAGAACTTCACAAAGGCCGCCATTCTAGCGACTGCGCAGGAAAACTGCAGTACGCATACGCGCCGGGTGGGACAAAGCATGGTCAAACGGCTTTCTGGCGCAGGTCTTACGTCAAGACAGTGACGCTTTAGCGGGGCTTTTGTCAGACAACTGTAAATATCTGTGCTGACTGCATCACATTATTTAACGGAACATTCAAAGCGCGGCTAATTCCTGTAACTCATTTAAATAAAAAGCCGATCTAAATGTTTACTTGATGAAACAGCCTGACTATTATTGCGGCACTGTCCCCTGTCATTCAGCATTCTACAAAAGGTAGTACTCATGTCCTTGATCAACGAATATCGCGCCACCGAAGAAGCCATCAAAGAGCTGCAAGCCCGTCTGAAGAACCTGTCCGAAGACGACAAACTGCAAGCCGAACTGGAATTCGAAGGCAAACTGCGCACGCTGATGGGTGAATACTCCAAGTCCCTGCGTGACATCATCGCGCTGCTGGATCCAGAAGCCAAATCCAAGGCTCCACGTGGCGGCGCAGTGAAAACTACCGGCACCAAGCGTGCACGCAAAGTTAAGCAATACAAAAACCCGCACAACGGTGAAGTCATCGAAACCAAAGGTGGCAACCACAAGACTCTGAAAGAGTGGAAAGCCAAGTGGGGCGGCGACGTGGTTGAAGGCTGGGCGACCCTGCTGGGCTAAGCCGCAACGCCTTCGCAGAGCGATCCGCGAACAAAAGAACGCCAGCTAGCGCTGGCGTTTTTTTATGCCCGCAGATTAATTACGGGTATGTTCGATTTCACAGATTCAAACGTTTGCGTAATGCCTGGACATAATTCTGCCAGTCATTGAGTACCTCTCGCTGCATTGGCGTCGCACTAAGCGACCATTGCTCTGCCGCCTCGATAAATGACTGCACGGTATTCGGCGCACCGGCCTCAGGTTGCGTAAGGCGCTGCTGACAAAATAATTTCCAGCGCTCTTGCTCGGCCACGTCCAGGGTGTCCGGAAAGTTGCGTGCTCGATATCGAAAAAGTAATTCAGGCAAACGTTCATCATCGAAAGGCCACTGCTCTTGCGCCAACTGCGCAGGATCCGCCGTTCGAACTTGTTCGCATAAACGACGATCACGATCACCGATAAATCCATCGTACAACTGCTGCTCGGGATCTTCGCTGGGAGTGAAATCTTCGCTGGCATAAATCGCCGCGACTTTATCTTTCCAGACTTGTTGTGCGTCAGTTAGTCGCACTGCCCGCTCATGATAAAGCGCCATGTCCAGCCCAAGGCGCTGCTGGTCTTGTGCGCGCAATACCGCCAGCGGCGCTACAACCGGGCAGCGATTGATATGAATCAGCTTGAGCGGTACCGGTAACTCACCTTCGGCCAACTCATCGCGACGGGTATAAAGACGCTGACGCAAGGCTTGCGCATCGAGGTCCAGCAACCCCTGCGGATCAAGATGCAGATCACAGACGATCAAGGCGTTGCGATTTTTCGGGTGCCAGGCCAGCGGCAACACCACGCCGACATAACTGCGCGCCGCCGAGAAACGCCCGGACACATGCACCAGTGGCTGCAACAGGCGGATCTGATCCATCACCTTCTGTTTGCTGCGCAACTGGAACAGCCACTCGTAGAGCTTGGGTTGTTTCTCGCGAATCAGCCGCGCCAGTGCGATGGTGGCGCGCACATCCGACAGCGCCTCGTGGGCGTGCCCATGATCGATATTGTTGGCCGCCGTGAGACGTTCGAGCTTGAGGGTCACGCGGCCTTCATCATCGGTCGGCCAGACCAGACCATCGGGGCGCAATGCGTAAGCGGCGCGCACCACATCAATCAGATCCCAGCGACTGTTGCCACCCTGCCATTCACGGGCATAGGGGTCGAAGAAATTGCGATACAGGCTGTAGCGGGTCATTTCGTCGTCGAAACGCAAGGTGTTGTAACCGGCGCCACAGGTCCCCGGTGCGGCCAGTTGCGCATGTACGCGAGTCATGAAGTCGGCTTCGCTCAGGCCTTTTTCAGCGAGCTGGCCCGGGGTGATGCCGGTGATCGCGCACGCCGCCGGGTGCGGCAGGATGTCCTCGCTGGGCTGGCAATAGAGATTGACCGGCTCGTCGATTTCGTTGAGCGCATGGTCGGTGCGAATCCCGGCCACCTGCAGCGGTCGGTCGTTGCGCGGATTGATGCCAGTGGTTTCGTAGTCGTACCAGAAGATTGAAGTCACGGGCGAATCCTGAACAGAAGATCGGCGAAGTCTAGGCGTTTCAGGGTTGCCACGGCCAGCCTGGTCGCCCTCGAACAGCAATTTCTCCAGATTCCTACAACTGAAATGCATTGCCCTTGTGGGAGCGAGCCTGCTCGCGAAGGCTTTCCGTCAGTTGCACATAGGCTGACTGATCCACCACATTCGCGAGCAGGCTCGCTCCCACACCCGAGAGGCTGCTAGCATCAGGCGCACTTGCCCCCCGAACAGGCGAACATCAGGTAGCCCATGCTCGAGCCCACAGCACCGCGAAGGAAAGCACCGCTGGATACCCGGCATCAGGTCGAAACGCCGGAAGGCATCGACCTGCCACTGCGCCCCGCCGGGTTGATGGTGCGCGCCGTGGCGTTTGCCATCGATCTAGGCATTCGCGGCTTGATCCTCGGCGTGCTGTTTATCGCGCTGGCATTTCTCGGCAAGCTCGGCATGGGCCTCGGTTCCTTGCTGCTGTTTGCCATCAGCTGGTGGTACATGGTGCTGTTCGAGGTGCTGCGTCAGGGCCGTTCGCCGGGCAAGCAATGGCTGGGTTTGCGCGTGGTGCACGATGACGGCACGCCGATCGGCTGGTCGGCCTCGCTATTGCGCAACCTGCTGCGCTTTGTCGATCTACTGCCCTTCGGCTATTTCCTCGGTGCGCTCAGTTGCCTGCAACACCCAACCTTCAAACGCCTCGGCGACATTGCCGCCGGCACCTTGGTGGTTTACAGCGAACGCCCGCTGAGCCGCCCGCAACTGCCTGACGCTGAACCTCGCCGCTGCCCCGTTCCACTGACCTTGAGTGAACAACGCGCGGTACTCGGTTTCGCCGAGCGTCAGGCCGAGCTCTCTCCCGCACGGATCAACGAGCTGGCGGCATTGCTGGCGCAGCCGCTGCACATCTCTGCGCCCAAAGCCGTGTCTGAACTCAACGGCATCGCGCGCGGCCTGTTGGGGCCGACCCCATGAAGCAGAGCCTGTTCGAAAGTCGCCACAAGGCCGAATGGGAGCGCTTCGCCGTGGCGCTCGAACGCCTCGAACAAGGCAAGGAGACGCCGCAAGTCAGCGATTTCCCCAAGGCCTATCGGCGTCTCTGCCAACATCTGGCTCTGGCCCAGGCGCGCGGCTACAGCAGTTTTCTGATCGATTCATTGCAACAACAAGTGCTGCGCGGCCATCAACAGCTCTATCGGCATCGCAGTCGGCTCGGGGCGCAAATCATCAGCTTTATCCTCGCCGACTTCCCGCGACTGGTGCGCGAACAATGGCGCTTCGTTGCGGCCGCCAGCCTGTTGTTCTTCGGCAGCCTGATCGGTTTCGGCGTGCTGGTTTATCTGTTCCCGGAACTGATCTACAACCTGATCCCGGCCGAGCAGGTGCGCGAGATGCAAGGCATGTACGACCCCGTTGCCGGCCACCTCGGCCGCTCGGCGGAACGGGCGGCCAGCGAAGACTGGGTGATGTTCGGCTATTACGTGATGCACAACACGGGTATCGCCTTTCAGACGTTCGCCAGCGGTTTGCTGATGGGCGTGGGCAGCGGTTTTTTCCTGCTTTACAACGGCATGATCATCGGCGCGGTGGCCGGGCATCTCAGCGAGATCGGTTTCGGCCAGACCTTCTGGTCGTTCGTGATCGGTCACGGCGCGTTCGAACTGAGCGCCATCGCCCTCGCCGGAGCGGCGGGCCTGAAGCTGGGCTGGGCGCTGATCGCCCCCGGACGCCTGACATGGGGCGAGGCGCTGCGCCTGGCCGCGCGCAAAAGCGTGTTGCTGGTGTGTGGGGCCATGCTGTTCCTGTTGATCGCAGCATTCATCGAGGCTTATTGGTCGTCGAAAACCAGTGTCACGCCGCTGACCAAATACGCCGTCGGCGCCGCGCTGTGGCTGGCCGTCGCGGTTTATCTGTCGTTGGCCGGAAGGATTCGTCATGCGCCTGAGTGACGCCAGCGTAGTGATCCGCCCGCGCACGACCTGGGAAGCCATGGACCTGGGCGTGTTGATGAGCCAGCAGCATCGCCGGTTGTTGATGACCAGTTGGGCGATCGTCACCCTGCCGCTGTTCGCCCTGCTCAGCCTGTTGCTGTGGGATTGGCCATCACTGGCGGTGTTCATTTTCTGGTGGCTGAAACCGGCCTACGAACGCCTGCCGCTGTACATCCTCTCCAAAGCGCTGTTCGGTGAAACGCCAACCCTCAGACAAGCCTTGCGCGAGTGGCCGCGCCTGCTCAAGCCGCAACTGCTGGCCAGTCTGACCTGGCGACGGCTGAGTCTGAGTCGCAGCTTTGTGCTGCCGGTGACGCAACTCGAAGGCCTGAATGGCGAGGCCAGACAACAACGTCTGCAGGTGCTGCTGCAACGCAACGGTGGCGCCGCGCAATGGCTGACGATTATCGGCGTGCATCTGGAAACCGCACTGTGGATCGGCTTGATGCTGCTGTTCTACATGCTCTTGCCGCAGCAGATCGAAACCGACTGGGACTGGCAATCGCTGCTGCTTGCCGCCGATCAGGACTGGCGTTGGCTGGAACACCTGACCAACGCTTTTTATGCACTGATCCTGGTGGCCTGGGGACCGGTGTATGTCGCCTGCGGTTTCAGCCTGTACCTGAACCGCCGCACACAACTGGAAGCCTGGGACATCGAGCTGGTCTTCCGCCGTTTACGCCAGCGCTTGAACAACGGCGTGCTCGGTGTGTTGCTGGCGGCGTGTCTGCTGCTGCCGGACCTGCAACCGGTATGGGCCAGCGATGCGCCGGATGCTCCACGGTTGCTCAATCAGCCGCTGACCAGTCAGGCATCGCGCGACAGCATCCAGTCGCTGCTCGAACAACCGCCGTTCAAGAACAAGGAAAGCGTCACCCGCTATCGCTTCGGAGACGACCCGGCAAGCCCGACCAAGGACGCGCAACCGGGTGAGGCGCCGCAGTGGCTGAAAACCCTTCTCGGTTGGCTCGACGGTCGACACCTTGATGCCTTGGCGAACGTGATTGAGGTGCTGTTGTGGGGCGCGCTGATTGCCGCGCTGGGCTGGCTGGTCTGGCGTTATCGCGAATTTCTCCGGGCCTTCGTCAGTCGTCGCCCGAACCTGCCCTCGCGCAGCAAACCACCGGCGGCGCCACAAGTCTTCGGGCTGGATCTGAACCGTGAAACCCTTCCCGATGACATCGCCGCCAGTGCCGAACAATTGTGGCTGAGCGAACCTCGCGCCGCGCTGGGTCTGCTCTATCGCGGCCTGCTCAGCCATCTGCTGCATGATTTCGACCTGACGCTCAAAGCCGCCGACACCGAGAGCCAGATCCTCAACCGCATCGAGCAATTGCAACGCCCGGACCTGCTCGCCTACAGCCGCAACCTCACTGTTCACTGGCAGAACATGGCCTACGGGCACCGACTTCCAGCCGCGCACCTGCAAGCAGAGCTGTGTAACGGCTGGCGTGAATTGTTCAGCAAAGGATCCGGGCATTGAACCGGCGCATCGGCGGGTCGTTGGCTGCGCTGGCGCTTTTGCTGCTTGGCGGCTTGAGTCTGTTCCTCTACCTCAAAGCCCGTCCTTATCAGGAAGTCATCGATCACGGCCCCTCGCCTGCCGCGCAAGCCAATCCTTATCTGGCGGCGGAAATGTTCCTGCGCGAGCGCGGCCTCGCGGTCAGTCACGCCGAGACCCTGGCGGTACTGCCGCAGATCGATCCGCACAGCCACACCTTGTTGTTGTTCGGCGAGCGCGCCCGGATGACACCGCGTGAAGTCGATCAAGTGTTGAACTGGACTCGCGCCGGAGGACGTCTGGTGTTCGTCGCCGAATCGTTGTGGGATGCGCAAACCGGGCAAAGTAATGATCTGCTGCTCGATAAGGTGCAACTGCACCAATCGCTGAGCAAGGACTTGAAAGATCCTCCCGAGGACGGGGAAAAGGACCGCTTCCCGAAACTGACCAAACTGTATCTGGAAGATGAAGACGCGCCGGCCTACGCCGGTTTCGACACCGACTTCCACCTCGACGACCCGAACAATGTCGCGCAAGCCTGGGCCAACAGCGCCAAAGCCACGCACATGATGCAACGGGTGTACGGCCTCGGCACGATCACCGTGGTCACCGATGCCGAGCTGTGGAAAACCCCGGCTATCGGCAAATACGACAACGCCTGGCTGCTCTGGTATCTGAGCGCCGACACCGACGTCACGCTGATTTACAACACCGCGCACGATGGTCTGTGGACGTTGCTCTGGCGCTACTTTGCGCAGGCCATTGTCGCCCTGCTCGCCTTGATCGGTCTGTGGTTGTGGCAGGCGAGCGTGCGCCACGGGCCGGTGCAAATGCCCGCGCCAGCGGGTCGCCGTCAACTGCTGGAGCATCTGCGCGCCAGCGCCGATTTCCTCCTGCGCCACAACGGCCAGCAGGCGCTGCTCCAAGCCTTGCAACAAGACATCCTGCGCCGCGCGCGCCGCCGCCATCCCGGTTTCGATCAATTGAATGTGGCCGAACAATGGCTGGCGTTATCGCGCCTGACCCGGCAACCCACCCGCGCCATCAGCCAGGCCCTGAGCCCACGACCGAAGCAGCGTTTGTCCAGCGCCGAATTCAGCCGTCAGGTCGCTCATCTGCAAACCTTGAGGAACGCGTTATGACTGAACAGATCGAGCCCGGCAGCGCGACGCACGCCGCCCAGCAGCGCCAGCGTGCCAGCCAGTTGGCGCAAGCGGTGCGCAACGAATTGAACAAGGCGCTGATTGGCCAGGATGCGGTGGTCGACGCTGTCCTGACCGCGCTGATTGCCGGCGGCCACGTGCTGCTCGAAGGCGTGCCCGGCCTGGGCAAGACCTTGCTGGTGAGGGCCTTGGCTCGTTGCTTCGGCGGCGAGTTCGCGCGGATCCAGTTCACCCCGGACCTGATGCCCAGCGACGTCACCGGTCACGCCGTGTATGACTTGCAGACCGAGCAGTTCAAGCTGCGCAAAGGACCGCTGTTCACCAACCTGCTGCTGGCCGACGAGATCAACCGCGCCCCGGCGAAAACCCAGGCGGCGTTGCTCGAAGCCATGCAGGAGCGCCAGGTGACACTCGAAGGTCGCGCCCTGCCCATCGCGCAACCGTTCATGGTGCTGGCGACGCAGAATCCGATCGAACAGGAAGGCACCTATCCACTGCCGGAAGCCGAGCTTGACCGCTTCATGCTCAAGGTGCGCATGGATTACCCCGACGCCGATCAGGAGCTGAACATGGTCCGTCAGGTCTGTCGTTCGACCCGCGCCGACATGCTCGATGTGCAACCGCTGCGCACGGTGTTGCAAGCCAAGGATGTTCAAGCCTTGCAGCGCATCGCCAGTGACTTGCCGCTGGACGATCAGGTCCTCGATTACGCCGTGCGCCTGGCGCGCAGCACGCGCACCTGGCCGGGGCTGACCCTCGGCGCCGGGCCACGCGCCTCGATTGCATTGGTTCGCTGTGCCCGTGCCCGGGCGTTGTTGCGCGGCGGCGAGTTTGTAATCCCGGATGACATCAAAGGCTGCGCGCTGGCGGTGTTGCGTCATCGCGTGCGCATCGCGCCGGAGCTGGATATCGAAGGCCTGCAGGTCGATCAGGTGCTCACGCAATTGCTCGATCAAGTGCCGGCGCCGCGCCTGTGAAACCGTCTCGGCTGCTGCTGATCTGGCTGGCCCTGCTGGTGGTTGTCAGTATCGTGCTCGGCGCGTTGCAGGCGTTGCAGATCGACCTCCCGTCCAGCCTGATTTCGATCAACTGGGGTTTGCTCCTGGCGCTGCTGGCCTTGGCGGTGATCGACGCTGTGCGCCTCAGACGCCTGCCCTCGCCGCGCATCAAGCGACAGATGCCCGGCAGCCTGGCATTGGGGCGCTGGGCGGAGGTGAAGCTGGAGGTGGCCCATGAATTTGCCGAGCCACTGGCCATTGGACTCTTCGACCACGTTCCCGACGGCCTGGCGTTTGAACATCTGCCGATGCTTGTCGAGCTTCAACCCGGCCATTTCAGCCAGATCAGCTACCGTCTGCGTCCTCTCGAACGCGGGCATTTCAGCTTCGAACAGTGCGAAGTCAACCTGCCCAGCCCTTTGGGATTATGGTCCGGCAAACGCCTGCTCAGCGTCCGCGACGAGACCCGCGTCTTCCCGGACTTCGCCCGGCTTTACGGCGGCGAGTTGCGCGCCGTCGACAACTGGCTCAGCCAGCTCGGCGTGCGCCAGCGACAACGTCGCGGTCAGGGTCAGGAATTCCATCAGTTGCGCGAATTTCGCGAGGGCGACAGCCTGCGCCAGATCGACTGGAAAGCCACCGCCCGTCAGCGCACACCGATTGCCCGCGAGTACGAAGACGAAAGAGATCAGCAGATCATTTTCATGCTCGACTGCGGCCGGCAGATGCGCAGCCAGGACGGTGAGCTGTCGCACTTCGATCACGCGCTCAATGCCTGCCTGCTGCTCAGTTATGTGGCGTTGCGCCAAGGGGATGCGGTGGGCATGAGTACCTTTGCCGGTGATAAGCCGCGCCATGTCGCGCCGGTTAAAGGCAGCGGCCAACTGAATGTCTTGCTCAACGCTGTTTATGACCTTGGGAGCACTCAGCGCCCCGCCGATTATCAGGCTGCCGCCAACCAGCTATTGGCCCGCCAAAAGCGCCGGGCGCTGGTAGTGCTGGTAACCAATTTGCGCGATGAAGACGAGCAACTGCTGGCCGCAGTCAAACGCCTGAGCGCACAACATCGGGTGCTGGTGGCGAGCCTGCGTGAACAGGCGTTGGATACATTGCGCCAGACCACGGTGCAAACGTTGCCCGAGGCGCTCGCCTACTGCGGCACCATCGATTTTCTCAATGCCCGCTCGCAACTCCATGAGCGGCTGACTGCTCATGGCGTTGCAGTGATGGATGTTCGGCCCGCCGAGCTGGGGGCCGGACTGGTGACAAGTTACATGAGCTGGAAAAAGACCGCTGCGATCTGACAGATTCGATCAGTTGGTGACTGCAACATACACTGCGCCGCTGTCCGAAGTGCCGTCGCTGTTTTCTACTTTGACGACCAGCGAAATCTGCTCCGTAAGGTTCATCGGCCGCCAGTGAGCCTGGTATCGCCCGCGGTGATCGGTAAACGACTCAGTGAACGGTGCTCCATTAGTGGAAACAAGGATTTTCCGTCTGGGCATGGGCTCTCGCCCCTCCTTGGCCACAATCAGCGCGGTCATGGAGACGTAGGTCTGCAAGGGAACCGGATTAGGCGACGCAACAACGGATTCCACCGCTGCTGGACACTCAGTGACGGTCAACCAGAGCGTTTTTACCACCCAGCCAGCCAAACCACCCTTTACCGACGCCCGCAATGCAGCCTCGCCTGCTCCTCCCAAGACAATGCGCGCCGTTGCCTTGCCTTCGGCATCCGTCAGGGTTGTCGGCAGCGAGGTGCGGTCGTACTCCCACATCACTTCGACATTGGCCAAGGGTTGCGCGGTACTGGCTGACACTACCAGGACTTGCGCGGTCATCACCTGCCCCGGATACCCGCTCGGATCAGCGCTGATCAGTTCCTTGATCTCCCGGGGCTCGTGCAGAACAAACGGTAAAGAAATCGACTCCGAATACAGCGCATCGCCCACCGTAGCGGTCAGTTGCGCCGCACCCGGTGTCGTCGGCACAAACCGTATCCGCGCTTCACCGTAGAAGTTGGTAGTGGTGGTCACCTCACCAAGGTCCGGACTGCTCCAGACAACCTTCATCCCCACCATCGGTCTGCCACTGATGCCCGACACAATGGTGATCTGCTCAGATACAGCCTCGCCCCAAAACAGCGTCTGACTGCTGCGCGAACGATCCGCAATTTTTACCACCTGCGCGCCTTGCCCCAGCGACATTGCAATAACCGGAGAAAGCCTGGCCAACCGCGCCGAGGAAAAGCGCAGGCCGAAACGCCCGTCCTTGAGGTCGCCCGCGTTGAACCGATAGGTCATTCCAGCGCTCGAGAAAAGCCTGGGGTCACCCAGACGTGGCTCCTCGAAGCGCATGCCCAATTCCGTCGGCCCGGTGCCGGTCATGCCCAGCGTCAGGTGCTGGTCAAACAACGCGCTGCCCGCCGGGGCACTCACGCGCAATTGGTGCTGCCCCTTGCGCCGAGGGAACTCAGCGCTTTGACCCAGTGGCTGAAACGGTTGGGAGTCGAAACTGTATTCAAATCCGGCCCAGGGATCCCCTTCCAGCGCTAGAACCTTCATGGTTCGGCGCTCTTCAAAACGGTCATAAGGGCTGATAACCGCCGCTGTCACCACATGTTCACCTGCAGTGGCTGGCGCAAAGGGAAAACCACTCCAGCCGTCGGCAGCCGTCCTGTGCTCTTCGGTGCTGCCGTCGCCTGTCCATTGAACAGGCACTTGATCCAGAGCGAGGTCGGGACGATAAGGGGAGCGTACCTTCAGCCACATCCACGCAGGATCCTGCCCAATGACCGGATCCACCGCAGATGCACGGGCGTCTTCGATAGTGATTTTATTGTGGCCCAGGGTCATCGTATTGATGTCGCTGAAACCATGGGTATCGATAACGAACCGAAGTGCGAAGACACCGGGTTTGGTACTTTTTGAACAGTCCAGCGTCCAGATAAACCCGCTGTCATCCACAAAATTTTCGCTTCCGCGGGGTGGACTCAATTCGATTCCGAGCTCTGCCGCCGGGCTTCCACTCCATACCAGATCCATGGCAATACCCACTAAAGGGCTTAGCGCATTGGTGCGGAAGATATAGCGATGTACAGCGCCGATACACGGAAAGAGCGGCTGGCCCCTGAGATCGGTCATCTGATCCAGGACCACGGTCATTTCTTCATGGAGGTCAGGTGATAACAGTCGGCAAGAAAAATCCTTGTTCGTGAGAGTGTCAGTGCGCAAACTCACCTCGAAAATACTGCTGGTACTTTCGATACGATCAGAGCTGAACAACCAACTCAGATCTTCCCCTTCGCGCAATATTCTCGGTACGTCAAGGTCGCTCACCGCCAGACCGTTCTCTGGATTTTCGTTCCGCCATCCGAGCGTAATTGCCTCGCCAATCAACGGGCTGCCCGCTAATGCCCGGACCGTCAGGATATGCCTCTGGCCGCGCTTGCATGCGATTCCGTCATGGGCAATCGGAACGACATCAAACGTGATGCTGACCTTGTCCTTCCATTCGTCTCGTGCAAACGCCGTGACCGAAAATGAGTGTTCATCTGCCGGCCCGCCTTCGTAGGCACTCACACTGGCGGTAATCGTCTCGTTGCTCAAAGCCGTCAACGGTCGGTAATACAGGCTGGCCCAGCCCCCACTGCCGGTACGAGACTCGACAATGCCCTCGGGGGTTTGCCTGTCGACGATTGCATCAATCACTGGCTCACCGGCACCTTTGTCAGTGACATGCACCACCTGCACCCGCATCAACGTCTTTTCGGAGTCCTCGACAACCGGTGAAATATTCGGGCCGCGCGTGTCAGCGATCCTGACCTTGTTGCGCGCCAGCGACATGGGTTTACGCGGCGATGGCAGTAACAGCTTCGAGCAGACCAATGACAGTTCGAAGCGACCGTCCAGCCAGTCCTCGCAGGCCAGCGTCCAGAGACTATCGTCCCCATCGAAAGCGACCGGTTGCTGGAGTGGCGGGTTGACCGTGACCTTCAGCTCTTCATGCCCGACGCCGCTCCAGTGCAGCGATAGATCAGTCGCCAGCAAAGGGCTGTCGGCGGGCAAGCGCACAATGAAGGGGTAATCAGTGCCACGATTGGGATAACCGATCGCGCTCCACAGGGTTACCTGCGATTCGACAACGCAACGCAAGTCCATCCAGGGATCGGTCGCCAGCACCGTGACCGAAAACTCGAGAGTCACCTCGCCACTAGGGTAATAAGGACTGTCGACCGAAGCTGTGAGGACGAAATCGCCTGCTTGCTCAGGAACGAAATCGAAGTAGACCAAGCCTTGTTCATCAGTGATGCTGGTGCCCAGCACACCTTGCCCGGCAGTCGTCCACCTGACTTCCCGGCCATCAAGCGCCTGACTGGTGTAGTAAGAGAGAACCTGCACACCCAAACGGACACTTTGCGCATACTCCAGGACCGGGTAATAAGCCGCGCACTGTACTTCGCGAAGCGCTAATCGATGATGCCCCAACGATACGTCAATCGTGTAAGGCTCGGCGTTGTACTGGTTCACCAGACTTATCGTGAAGTCATGAGCCTTTTCCTCCTGCATATCCGGGCAATCGAGCGACCACTGCGACAATAGCGGTTGATAGGCGCCCCAGTCGGGGGTCGCCTTGACTGACTCCATCGGGTTGCCGTGAATGATCAATGCGATATTCGTATCCAGCCAGGCGCTGCCGTCTGCCGGAATAAAAGACAGGCCGTGGGGAATGAACAGAGAGTCGTCCGGGTCATCGCCAAGGGAAGCGCCCAGGCAAAGGTATAACGTCTGGCCTGGTGGCAGATCTTCGCTATCCAGTCGCACCGTCTGCAGTTGCAGCGGTTCAAGCTTCAGTTGCAGGTCGATTCGAGTGATGCAGATTGCCGAACGATTGTCGCCCGTGTTGTCAGGGACACCGCTGACCTCGAAGCTCAATGCGTCATCGCTGACGAATTCCAATTGATCCAGCGACCGTTGATACGCGCGCGGCTTGAATTCAAGCGGCTGTCCCGCCAGCCGTCGGGCGTTTTCGAGCTCCGGATTCCGACCTTCTTGCGCCGTGAGCTCGATGCTCATCAACACTTCACCGCGCTTGCGGATGTGCAACCAGCCCGATTCGCCCGACCATGAAACGCCGGGCCGCAGTTCACATAGAAACGTCAGTTCGTAACCGGCTTGTGCACCGGGGGTTTTGGGAGCTTTGACTTCCTGTGTGGCCGAAGCCCCGACACCGACCTCCATGAAATTGACTAACTCGCCATCATAAAACTCGCTCGCCAGGCCAACCCTACCGCTGGTACGCCACTCTTTGAGCCGATCATTGAAGTCACCATTGAGCAGCAGGCTTTCATTTTTTTGCACGACGGGCTCATTCATGATCGCTGGCTCCGTTGCGTTGGCGCGCCAGGTAGGTGTTTTCAGCCTCGGTCACCAGGTCTGTGACCTTTTGGACGTACGTCGGCTCGCCGGCCTTGATGGAGTACCGCACGCGAAGAATGATATTGGTCAAGGATTTGAGCATTGCAGCTTGCGGCTGATTAAGCGGGCGAGGAAAACTCAGCCGCCAATGGGAAACGGCACCCGTGTATTCAAACGGGTTGAGCAATCCTTCGTCGGGTTTCTGGTGGGTCTGGCCATTATCGCCAAGCCCGACCGACAAAACGATCTGCTGACCGCTGCGCAGGTTGAACAGCAGATCGCCAGGTGCGATTGCGGTGGGCTTATGCAAATACTGCACAGACTGTGTGGTCGGTCGGGTCGCGGTCACGCTACTGATCTGCTGCAACGTTGCCCGCACATCCTCGTAGGGACCGGCCAGCACAGGCAGATCGACTTCCACCGAACTGATCTGCCGGCAGAAATGGCCAGGATGATCACGGTCGAACAACAACTGGGTCAGTCTGAACTCCAACACACCTGTTGCCATCAATTGCGCGTGTGCATCTGCCCAGCTGGCTATGCCCTCTTGAGGCTCGATTCTGTCGTCGTACAACTGCTGCAAGGAAATGGTTTTGATCAGTTCCGGCCGCCGCTCGTAGCTTTGCAAGCGCCTGCGCTCCTGGTCCAGCAGGTACATATGCAGTTGTTCACCCGAGCCCAGACCATAACGGTGATCGAGCCAGGCCTGAGGCAAAGGGACGGGGGCATCATAATCCCCGGTTTCGGCAGCCAGTGAAGCCTGAGCACTAAGGCACAGGCTGACGACTGCGTCGTACGCCTGATAGTGCAGAGCCTTGAGCTGGCCAAGCATCCAGCCGAACAGCTCGGCATTGCTCGCGCGTTTTTTAAGGAAGTTGTACATGGTCAACGCTTGGCTGTTGGCCCTGAGCGTCTGTTCAAGGCTGGACCTCGCCGCGCTGACCGCATGGCTTTGCGCTTCGATCTGCGCATCGATTGCGCCCACCTCCGCCAGCGCCTGATCGCGTTGCAGCGCCCACTCACTGCGGCGACGGCGATAACCTTCAGTGGTGGCCTGTCGGTCGGCGTCGATTTGCAGCAATGACGAAGAAACCTCCAGGCCGAAAGCCACCGCATCGAAAGTGTGTTCGGGTTTGAAGCCACCGTTGGAAGTACCATAGATTTTTGGCAACGCCGCGATGACGCCCCCTGCCACCCTGACAACTTTGGCCTGCAGTGCTGATGTCTTCGACTGCTGCAGACTGGCCATGACCTGATACTCGATCGGCGAAACGTTTTCGCTGTAACGCATTGCATAGGCGTCGGCCCGGTCCTGCGCCATTGCCCGACTCTGCTTCAGCGCTGTGACATTCGCCTCCAATTGGGCGATGGATTGTTCCTGTACCGTTTCGGCATAGCGACCCAGCTCGAGCAAATGGTTCTGCTGCGATTCTTCCTGCTCGGCACGGTCGCGTTGCTCGAGCAGACGCAGCACCAGACTGCCGAAATCCCGCAGGCTCTGTACTCCGCGCAACGCGACTTCGAACGTGACCCGCCAGCGATACGCATTGACCACCAGGCGCCCGCCCATCGGTCTGGGCCCGGCCGCGCTACCAGCGGCCAGATCGCGGAGCAATTGCCTGGGATCGGTCATCGGGCTGAACAGCAACACGTCCAGCGGTTTGCCATCGATCGTGAGATTGTTGCGCAGGTTATCAAGGCGTTGCTGCGGCTTTGCGAACAGGTCGAGCAGCGATTGATTGATCGGAATTCTAAAAGGTTCGCAGGCCAACAAACCCAGGATCGGCGGGGTGTCGGAAGCGATCGGGTAATCTGCCAGGTTGAAATCCAGCGTTTTTTCAAGCGCTTCAAGCAGGGGTCGCGATTCGCAATTGTCCAAGAGGTTTTCCACGGTGTCGGTCTGCCAACGAGTCGCTGTGTCGGCGGTGGGCGCCTTGCCCATCAGAAACCCGGCCTGGACATAGCAAAGCTTGGCGGCCACCAGACTGTCACGGGTCAATTGTCGGTAATACCAATCGCCCCACGCCATCAGGTTTTCTACGTAGTCGGTGAACATCAGGATCTGAAAATGTGCGGGTGCGGCATAGCCAATGGCATCCGGATCGAGGGGATTCTGGATTTCCCACCCTGGATTGCCCGGCGCTGTTGCGATATCCAGAGGCCGGCAACGCCAATACGCCGGTTTCGGGTTCGCGATCGGAACCGGCGGATTGGCCGGATCTGCGGTGGCCTGTGGATCGAATACGTAATGCAGCCAGCTCTGCGCTTCCTGAAAGCGTTCTTCGTCGCGCAACCGGGTGGCGATCAAATGCGGCAGGTGAAAAAACAGCTCCCAGAAGTTCAGACCATTGGCACCGTCGAAGGCACCATTGGGTGGTTCAACGAACTCTGCGCCGATCGGCGACGGTTCGCGAATGAACTGGTTGGACCAGTCCAGCACTGCGTCCACGGAAATATTCGAGCATCTCACCAGTTCCGAGCCAAACAAGGAATTGAGCCGAATGAATTTCAACGCCAGTCCAGTTTGATTGAATGAAAGAAACTGTGCCCCGTCGGTACTGTTCTTGTGCAGAGCTGGCGGGACGAAATCCATGAGATCGACAATCGTCAGGTCGAACTCTTTCTGTCCTGTCGGGGAAGTGGGAGAGGCGAATGAAAAAATGACTGGCGTGGGCCAGGTGCCTTTCGTCCGCGAGGAAGTCCACGACTGAGTTACCCAGCCCCCGCCTGCATCCTGTTCTTCGAGGATCGGCGGCGGGTCACTATCAGAAGGCAGACCTGCAATTTGCAGCACCATTTTCAACCGAGCGCTGTCCAGGCCCGAGGGGCTGCAAAAACCCTGCACCGTCAGCACATCTTTGTCATCCGCGCGCGTTGCCATAACGTGCAGGTCGAGATAGGGCGTCAGGGAACCATGGGTCTGTATGCGAGTGACAACAGTCACCTGACTGTTCAGTGGGTGCTGAACCGTATCGTTGCTGACGAATCGCTCCTCAAGCGCCAGATCCAGCCATGCGCCACCGTCCAGAAGGGGGCGCATCAGAACGTCGTAGACACCATGCACCCGCAGACTGCCGGATGGCGAAGATAGGTTGCCCGTCAATAAAATCCCCAACTTGCCCTTCGGATTCAGATAATCGACCTGCACCGTCGCAATCAGTCTGGAGCTCGCCAAACCCTCGTCCTTGTGTTCTGAACTGTGCACACACAACGGCGCAGACCACTGCCCGTTCTGCTTCATGAATGCCAGATTGATCACCAGTTTGCTCGGGCTGAGCGACTCCGCTGCGCTCGCGACTACCGCGTCGCGCCATTCGGCCCAGACCACACACAACCGGCCATTCCAGAACACGGGGCGGATATCCAGCACCTGATCGGCGGTCGGGATTTCCACGGCCTGCCATTCACTCCAGACCGCCGGATTGACCGAAACGCTGGTTGCGCCCAGTTCGATCTCGGCCTTGCGCCAGAAATACTGAAACGGCTGCACCCGCTGCCGCCCCAGAAAGTAGTAATCAGCTTTGGCCGGTGTCACGCCGTCCATGAAACAGCTGATCACATCGAGATCGCAGACTTGTTCGAATGCCTGCAAATAATCCTGCAGCGCCGCCTGCACGGTATCTTTGTCCAGACGGGCCTGGTTCAGGTTGTTTTCCAGATTCTTGAACAGACTGGTTTTGCGCAATCGCACCGATGGAACGATGAAGTTTTCCGCATAGCATGAAATCTGGTGGGGCACGGTCCAGTCGGGATAATTGCTGAAAATCTCCCATTCGCGCAGATGACGCTTGTCGAACTCGTGATCCCGGAATCCTGGTTCCAGCTTTCGATACACCGCATGGATGTACTGCTGCACACAACTTATCGCTTCGGCAACTCTGGAACTCTTGACCTGATAAGTATCCAGAGGATCCATGCGCAGCAATTCAAACAAGTCTTCAGGTGTTTTCAGAAAAGGGTATTTATCATTGGCCACTTGACCGATGCAGTATTCAAGAAGTGCCGAGCGACGTTTTTCCAGCAGCCCGCCAATATTACTCAGTGCCATGATCTTGCTCCTTGGAATATGGCCCGGGGAAAAACGTTCGCCAGGCGGTATGCAACGCCCTGCCGCTACTCCCTGGCAAAGGTAATGGCATGGGGGAATATTCTTTCGCTTTCCCCAGACTGAGAGCGAACGCTGAACACGAATGTGCCGCCCGTCTTGCTTGAGACAAAAACCCGGGTAAGCCCCTGCTGATCAGTGAACCCCTGAGCCGGCCGAATAGTGACGGCATCCATCTTCGCGGGCGGAACGCTCTTGCCGAACCACTCCACGAGCGAGTTTTGTCCGCGGTTTCCGTAGTCGTCCTCCAGCACCGCATACAGTTCTACTTCATGACCGTATTTCACTGTTTCCAAAGGCGTAGGTGAAAGTTCTGCAATAGGGAACGACAACGTAGTGAAGTCGGCAGTTATTTCTATGGGAGGGGCGTATTGCGGCTCGAACAAGTCCAACCAAAGCATTGGCGTGTCGCGGCCCATGACCTTGCCGGGGATAAACTCGGCCAAAAGTGTCCCGTCCGTTCCCGTCGCCTTGTATTCAATGGTGCCCAATGTGGCGCGCCAATAAACATTGACGCCACTCAGCGACTTTCCATTGGCGTCTTTGAGGGTCACTTTATAAGTGACTTTTTCGTCTGGCTTGTTAGCCACGACGGTGCTGTCATCCACCACTTCGCACGTGATTGTGACCAGCCCTTTGACGTCGCCTGGAACATGCACGATCGGGGCACGAGTATCGGACTCGCCGAGCAGGGCATGTTCGGCGGCATCGGCATAGGATTTTTTGTCGACGGTTTCGGGCAGATTACCAATGAGAAAAATCGTTAACGCATCCATGCCGCTCTCGGTGGACAGCGCCAGCACGCGCATCAACAAATCGAGCTGGGGAAGGTTTTTCAACACCTTCAGGTCGGGATCGATGCGGCTCACACATTCGCGCACTTCCTGAACGCTCCAGCCAAAAAAATCGGCCAGTTTGATCGCCGCCGCCTGTTGTGCCAGCCATCTCGCATCTCCGGTGACATCCGGCAATGCGTTGACCTGGCGCAGGTAGTCCAACAGCTTCTGTGGCGGTTGGCCGCTCGAGGCTGAGGCGAGGGCAAAAGCGCGAGTGAGCATGGTCAGGTAATAAAGCGTGCGCACCGTCAACGCATGCTTGTCGTCCTGAACCAGCCAGTCCTTGTAGCCGCTATCCAGATAATCCTGCAACAGCGCCGCGCTTAACCCCAGGGTCGACACCACCTCACTGCGCCGGCGAACTTCAGCCAGTAGATCGAATGATGTGTCGGCAACTCGGGGGCGAGTTCGGCCGCCCCCTTCGCTCCCCGCATCCGCTTGCTCCAGCACATGCAGCAGTAACTGATGCACCGTGACGTCTGCCCAGTTCAGGACCGGCAATGCCTGATCCACGCCAACGCCGGCGTATGCCGCCAGCGTCTCCTTGACCAGCGAAGTCTGCGCATCGCGCATCTGTAAAAACGCGCTGACCATGCTGTCGATGATGCTCTGCCGCAACGCTGGCTCGATCTCACCCAAGGCGCTGTCGACCGCCCAGGCGATTTTTTTATGGACGGAGGCCAGATACATCTCAGCGCTTCCCTCCGGAGGCAGGATCAAACCATGCCCGTCGGTTATCGGCCCCAGGCTGTCGGCGGATGTCGCGAGAAATTCGATCCAGTCCGCGGCCCCGGCTGCCGGAACGCCTGCCATGAGAAACGTACTATTGGACAACTGTGCAGTCGGCAGCAAATTGCGAACCTGCTCGAAAAACTGCTCATCCTGTTCGGATGGATCCTGAGCCGCTGGCGCAGCGACCGCATGCTGCAACACCCACAACACCGGCAGATTGTTTTGCGCGCACCACTGCACGCAACTTTGCATAGCCTCGATCAGTTCCAGCGCATCCGGTGAACCGTCCGGTACATCGTGGATGACAGGAGTACCGGCCAAGCCATTGACCCAGTCATCGCCGCCCAGGATCGATAGCATCAGCACGCCTTCAACCGGAGTGATGTTCAACAGCCGGGCCAGCCTCACCAAACGGTAGAAGCTCGAGATGATCGCTGCGTTGCGCTTCAATTTGTCGGTCAAGCCATGAGCCTTGGCCACAGCGTTCGCCAGCACGTAATAAGTCTGCGGATCAATCGCCAGACCACTGCAGAGCTGGCTGATCGTCAGATCCACCACGCCCGGTATCGGCGCCACCGCAAACTCATCGTTGTCGAGCTTGAAAGGCTCGCGATAACCGGTTTGAAAATTGAACACCTGATCGAATTGCGAGAGCGCTTCACCGCGGCCATAAACCGACAGCTCACCCACAAACACAGCAAAGTCCGCGGCGGTGCATTCGTAGCGCTCGCGCAACGTCTGGAACAACCCAAGCGCATGAACCGCGCCACTGGAGATGTCCATCTCGTTGCTGTGACCTTTCGTTGAATTGCCGCGCCCTGTTGCCCGGATGACCGATGTCAACACTGCGTCCAGCTGTTCGAACGGCAATCCTGTCCAGTTGGCCAGACGCACCATCTGATTCATCCGGGTATAGCGGTTGAACCCGATGAGTTCGTCGGGGTTTGCCGTCATTCGAATGCGAGGCTTGGTTGCAGGATCGAAACCCACCGCCGGCGCAGTACCGTCATTGATGTAAACCGAACCCGAGCGCTCGCTTTCAGGCTGCTTGGGCGTTTCATCCGGGTAGGTCACATTGGCCGAGCGCACGGGAGCAAAGTCGCCGATCGACAGAAGCGCCTCGATCTGTCGGCTGTCGAGCTTGGTGCGCTGACCGAAAAACTCCACCTGATTGAGATTCGAATACATCTCGGTATAGGTACCAAAGTTGTGCGCAAAAAAATCTTCGCGAAGGGCGAAATCCGCACGCGGTTCGGTCAGCAACTGGCGCTGATAAGGGCCAAGCCGCGAGGCATGGGCGAAACCCTGTGCAGTATTGGCACCTCGAGCATTGGCTTGCAGAAAATAGGGATAAGCCAGGTCGACCCGGTGCTCGAAGTCGCCCACCGACAAGTCATGAAACTGCGCGATACCATCAATTGTGACCCAATGCTGGTAATAAGGCAGACCATTGGGGTAGCGGGCTGCGATCAGCGCGTCTTCGATGGATTCGATATCCGTTTGCGCCGCGATGAATTTCTCCAGCACCTCAACGATGATGTCCACAGAAGAGATCGATTGATAAACCGCATTGAAGTCGACCTTCAGTGCCAAGAGATCTGTGCGCCGGTTATGCAGCGAGAAATCGTCTTCCTCTCTGATACCCTCCAGACGGTCACGAACCCAGCGCAACAAGTCGATCAGATACGCCACTGGCGACCAGATGGACTCCAGTGCATCTGGCGGGCACAACGCGGAAAAATCGGTACCGATCAGAGCGTGATAATTGGGACCGTCCACGATCGATAACAAACCGCTGGAGCTGCGCTTTGGCGCGGGCCTGGTGCCCCGCAGCGTCTGCTCGATAAATTGGCGCCGCTGAGACGTGGCTATGCTATTGGCGCCGCGCCAATATTGTTGCGCTTGCTCAACGCTGAGCTGATGCTCTTGGACCATGCATTGAACACCCCTTTCAACCAGTGGATAAATTGATCCACCGTTTTGCAGGTATGTCTCGAGGTTCTGCAGTCCGACGTTCTGTGCTCGTTGTTCCTCGCTGAACAACTCATCGAACAGTTGCAGGGCGGGACGGCGCGAATCAACCATGATCAGATTCCTTTAGGCAACAACTGGCCCGCGCAACCTGACGTCCTTCGTCAGGCTGCACATTCAGTGAGTACGATTGAGCGCTTCGAACGCCGTCAAGTCCACTGTCAGTTCTGACAGTTTTGATAGCCGTTCGTCGGAAGCCGGATTTCAGGAGTCGGCGTGGGGCAAGCGCGCGGCTTCGACTTCAAAACGCGCACTGTCGGCCCAATCGGACATCGTTGCGTCATCCGCCGCGTCAGTCAGCGTCTGCCGGAATCGGTACCAGTTGCCCGCCAGAGGCAGTGCCCTTGTCGCCGCCCCGCGCCAGTGCTCATCGACCACGGGTACCTGAGCCAGCCACTGAACATCCGGGTTGTACCAACTCACGATGGCGCCCACGCCCGTACGGCCCTTGCCGCTGAACTGCACTGGATGACTGACCCAACGTCCGGCTGCAGGCCCGTCGAGCACAGGTCGGAAAGTACCCAGAATGACCGAGCGCAGGGTTTCAAATGATTCGAACCCGTCCAGAGATGCGACTGCCTCGAGCCGGTAAAGCCCCCCGCCGAGCAGACTTGCATCGAGCATCACTGACCAGGTGCGATTTTCCTGCACGACGGCGCTTGCCGGCTCGGAACGCGCGGCACCTACCAGCGTCACCGTAACCGTATCGCCCGGCACGCCAAAACCGCACACCACCACCTGCTGCCCGATGGCATCGCCCTCGATCGGGGTTTCAATGAAGGGTGCCGCTGGCACAATGTCAAAGTGCAGCGGCTCGCTGTCTTTCGACTCTTGTAGTTTGCCGCTTTCATCCATGAAACTTTGCCGGGCCCAGATCGTTTTGCTGCCCACCGGCAACGTCACTTCGGCTTGCCAATTGCCCGCCCAATCCACAATGACATCACTGAGCAGAGGTTCGGCAAGCCCTTGCAGACAGACGTCGACAACCCCGCCCCTCATGCCCGTACCCTTGAGCAACGCGGTTCGTGGCAACTTGCCGTGTTGTATCGGCTGGAGAAATTCTGGCGGCAGCAGCACCACCGTCAATTCATGCTCGTCACTGTGTAGCGAAGGTCGACCGTCCAGTGTCTGCTGGGCGTCAAAGGTGTAGAGCCTGAATTGCTCGAGGCTCAGGTCAATCGACCAGTCGCCATCCTGGCTCAATATTTTCGGATCGCCCAAGGGACGATCAAACTGCTTGTCGCGCAGTTGCAAAGTGGCGCCCACCATCCCCATCGTGCCCTCGACCGTTACAGCACGACCGACTTCCGAGCCGTCCGGCGGCTGGGTAATCACTGGCGTGACCATCGCTCTCCTGACAATGAAGGTCGTGGACGTCGGCTGCGAAGTTTGCTGCGCGGCGACTTGGGTTACCGTGACGGTATGTGTGATATCCAGGGCAAATTCTTTGTCGCGCCTGAACTGCCACGTGTCAGCACTGACGATGCCCTTGTGCACAATGCCGCTTTCGTCGCTGTACTCAATGTTCACGGTTGCACCCGGCCAGCACGTGCCGCTGAACCTGGGCGAAAGTCCGTCATCCTCAGGCTCGTTCAGGCCAGGTGCCTGCGGCGGGATGGTGACTTTGAGGACAAACCAGTTTGGCGACTGGTGACCGTCGAGAAATTGCTTTATGTGTACTTCACGTTCGAAAGAGGGTCCCCAAACGCTCGAGGCCTGGGTGGACCACCGCCCGCCGACGACCTCCACTTCAGGCGCTTCAAGATATGGGCTATTGGGCCTGCGTGGCTGTACCAAGGCTCTGTTGAAACCTTTGCCGCTGAAGGTCGGTTGGTAGTCGTTGGTGAATTGCACATCACTGACATCGGGGAGGATATTTTTTACTTCGAAGGTCAGCGGCAGCGAGTCGATCCAGCCGCTGGCGTTGTCGGCAATTTTTTGAATGACAGAGACGTTGTAGGTACCCAAAGGCCACTGCGCTGCGGTTTCCCAGATGCCTCCCGGCATCACTTCAGCATTTGCAGGCGCGGGAACTTGCACCGCGCCCCCGCTGACGGTGAACTGGATTTCAGATTTGAGATCGCGATCGTAATAACCGTTACCGGCAAAGGTCACCGTGGTCCCGGAGATGGTGACGTTGGGCTGTTTCAGAGTGGGGGGGCGAATCCTGAAGGCTTGTGGTGCACTGCGTCCGGACGACACGTCATCCAGATCCTGTTCGACGACCAGGCTGATCGGCCCTGGCGGCACTTTGATCATCCCCTCCCACGCCCCGTCTGCATTGCTAACGACTTCCCAACCACGAACAGGATCATTCGTCAGATCAAAAAATGCTCTCAATCGCGCCCCAGCCAAGCCGTTGCTTCCTGTCAGAAGGAAGTCTTGTCCATAAACTGTTCCCGCAGGTGGCTCGGATATTAACGGCAGCCCCATGACTCTGAAAGTTATGGCATCGGTATAAAAATGATTGATATTGGGTGATTTAAGTTGGGCGACAACCGAGAACGTCCCGCTGCCAGAGACCTTTATTGCCGGAGCCTCCCAAGTCGTATCGGACTTTCCGACAGTAATAACCTCACTCCAGTTTTCATAATGATCCAAATGCCCAACCACTCTGATAACAGTACACGGCGCAGCCATACCTCTGAAACAAACCAGATCCTTTGCCAACACCAAAGCATTAGCTGCCGGGAAAGTAATTCGAGCGCGGTAGACTGTTACATAAGCCGTCCGCTCGGACACCTTACCGGCGTACATTTGATATGCTTGAAAACTTAGAGAATTCTTGTTGTCTGCCACGGTGACGGGCACTGACCAAGGATCGTAGAAAGCCTCTTCTGCCCCAATCGTACCGCGCCCATCATCCAAGACAACAGTATAACGGTATATTGCTCCCGTGCCCTTGACAGCGAAAGTTGAAGATGTGAAGTTTCGGATTGCATTGATAGTTGGTACAGGCATCCGATAATTGGCAACCTTGTAGGTTTTCAGAACCGGATCGCTTGCGTTACCCACATCATAAATATAATCAAACCCCACTGTTACGTTTCTCTGATTGGCGATAATCGTTTCTCGATAGGGTTCATCAAGATCAATCCACTCACCGGTCTGGCGAGCACTGCCCGTCAGTTCTCTTACATCACCTTCACCGCTAACCAAAGAAAGATAGAATTTTACATTCCCTTCATAACGTCGATTCTCTTTTGCTCTGTACGCTGACACGATGCAAGTAAATGTCGAACCATCGTAGGAGTAGGCATAGCTCACTCGAAGCTGCGCCCACCTACCGTCTTCTTCCGCGTGAAGCTCATGGGTTACAAATGTCACATCCGTTCCGATCTCCTCAGCGCAGACTACCTCTTGTTTCGGGGGCAAGCTGTCGGAAGGATCTTTAATACCATCATCTTGTTCCATGGCCGGATCTCAGAAAGGGCAAGGTGGCTGATTGATGCAACAGGTAAATTCATTGAATACCGGTGCCTCACATCGCCACACCTGTAAAACCTGACAGTCCCGACCAGCGGTAACTATTCCACGCCTTAGTATCCTTGCGTCCTTCAGCCATTAAACGCGACTGCATCAGCTTGCGTCGTTGCCACACATCACTCAGAGTTCACCAGCTTGTACACCTGAATAACGCCGCCCGGCAGAGCTGATAAGACGTACGGCTTCGACTTCAAAACGCGCGCTGTCGGCCCAATCAGACATCGTTGCGTCATCCGCCGCGTCAGTCAGCGTCTGCCGGAATCGGTACCAGTTGCCCGCCAGAGGCAGTGCCCTTGTCGCCGCCTCGCGCCAGTGCTCATCGACCACGGGTACCTGAGCCAGCCACTGCACATCCGGGTTGTACCAACTCACGATGGCGCCCACGCCCGGACGGCCCTTGCCGCTGAACTGCACTGGATGACTGACCCAGCGTCCGGCTGCAGGCCCGTCGAGCACAGGTCGGAAAGTACCCAGAAAGACCGAGCGCAGGGTTTCAAATGATTCGAACTCGTCCAGAGATGCGACTGCCTCGAGCCGGTAAAGCCCCCCGCCGAGCAGACTTGCATCGAGCATCACTGACCAGGTGCGATTTTCCTGCACGACGGCGCTTGCCGGCTCGGAACGCGCGGCACCGACCAGGGTCACCGTAACCGTATCGCCCGGCACGCCAAAACCGCACACCACCACCTGCTGCCCGATGGCATCGCCCTCGATCGGGGTTTCAATGAAGGGTGCCGCTGGCACAATGTCAAAGTGCAGCGGCTCGCTGTCTTTCGACTCCTGCAGTTTGCCGCTTTCATCCATGAACCTCTGCCGGGCCCAGATCGTTTTGCTGCCCACCGGCAACGTCACTTCGGCTTGCCAATTGCCCGCCCAATCCACAATGACATCACTGAGCAGAGGTTCGGCAAGCCCTTGCAGACAGACGTCGACAACCCCGCCCCTCATGCCCGTACCCTTGAGCAACGCGGTTCGTGGCAACTTGCCGTGTTGTATCGGCTGGAGAAATTCTGGCGGCAGCAGCACCACCGTCAATTCATGCTCGTCACTGTGTAGCGACGGTCGACCGTCCAGTGTCTGCTGGGCGTCAAAGGTGTAGAGCCTGAATTGCTCGAGACTCAGGTCAATCGACCAGTCGCCATCCTGGCTCAATATTTTCGGATCGCCCAAGGGACGATCAAACTGCTTGTCGCGCAGTTGCAAAGTGGCGCCCACCATACCCATCGTGCCCTCGACCGTTACAGCACGACCGACTTCCGAGCCGTTCGGCGGCTGGGTAATCACTGGCGTGACCATCGCTCTCCTGACAATGAATGTCGTGGACGTCGGCTGCGAAGTTTGCTGCGCGGCGACCTGGGTCACCGTGACGGTATGTGTGATATCCAGGGCAAATTCTTTGTCGCGCCTGAACTGCCACGTGCCAGCACTGACGATGCCCTTGTGCACAATGCCGGTTTCGTCGCTGTACTCAATGTTCACGGTTGCACCCGGCCAGCACGTGCCGCCGAACCTGGGCGAAAGTCCGTCATCTTCAGGCTCGTTCAAGCCAGGGGCCTGCGGCGGGATGGTGACTTTGAGGACAAACCAGTTTGGCGACTGGTGCCCGTCGAGAAATTGCTTTATGTGTACTTCACGTTCGAACGAGGGTCCCCAAACGCTCGAAGCCTGGGTGGACCACCGCCCGCCGACGACCTCCACTTCAGGCGCTTCAAGATATGGGCTATTGGGCCTGCGTGGCTGAACCAAGGCTCTGTTGAAGCCTTTGCCGCTGAAGGTCGGTTGGTAGTCGTTGGTGAATTGCACATCACTGACATCGGGGAGGATATTTTTTACTTCGAAGGTCAGCGGCAGCGAGTCGATCCAGCCGCTGGCGTTGTCTCTGATCTTCTGGACGGCGTTGATTTTATAGGTGCCAAATTTCCAGCCCGTTACGGTGGTGCTCCAAGTGCCGTTGCGCTGTACTTGTGCATTTGGAGGCGCGACCGGCATTGGGTCGGCTGGACTTTCGAGGATAGTGAACTCGATTTCGGTTCTGAGCTTCTCGTCGAAATGTCCGGTGCCGGAAAATGTGATCGTTTCATTGGCTTGCGTGTATGTGACCGTCGGCTTGCCCGTGCGTACCCGTATGCCGAAGGGTTGGCTGGTCAGTGATGTCGTTCCCAAATAGGTATGCGTGCCGACAATTGAATGCGGACCAGGTGTCAGCGTGAAAGATGCAGACCATGCGCCTGTGGCGGCATCGGTTGGGGTGCTGATTTGAGCTTGGGTGTTTTCCGAACGCACAGCAACAGCACTGGAGATCCCGGCGACGACAGTGCCTGTGAACGTCGATGTCATGTCCACCGTCTGCGTCAATCCAGGAGACGTTATTCGAGGGGGGTCAATAACATAAAAATTTCGTTGGACTGACGGCACAGATGTTGCGCCATCGTATCTTTGACTGGCGACTAGAGAATAATTTTTGCCGAATGCAAACTTATAAGTGCTGGTACCACCCCATGACCCATCAATTTCGATCTTTGCGTAGGCCAATACTTTGATCGATGTGTCTTTGATGTAAACATCAACTCTTGTCAACTCTTGGTACAGACCGCCTGTACCCGCAAATTGCGGCGTTTGTGTACTTATAACCTGCGGCAACGGCCTGAGCGTTACAGGCTTGAGTACGGTCAGTGACGCTTTCCCCGCGTAGCGCCCCTGCGTATTTCCATACTCCTCACGGATGATGAAATCCTGTAAACCCTGGGGGACATTATCAAGGAGCGTGACAGTCCAATTTCCGTAGCCATTGGTAATGGCCGTTGTGCTCAGTACAGTGCCTGAATTGGGACGCACAAGCGTGATTTTGCTGCCTTTACCGGCGAGGCCTGGAACCGTTGTAGTCACAGTACGATTGCTAGCAATGCGAGCAGCCTTTCTGACCAGCAAAGTCCGCGGTGTCCACCTTGACCATTGATCAATGTAATCCCATCTTCCATCAACTCTGACTTGCAGGTCACTCTCGGGAAGGTCTTCGACTCGAATACTGTGCCAGACGCCCCCCAACCATGCACTTTCAGTGATACGTCGGTAGTAATTATCGGCTCCGTGAAAATCCAGATGAACGTTGTGATAACGGCCATCGTTTACCGGTATACGAAACTTGAAGTCCATCGTGGTATCTACTAACAGTGACTCGGAGCCGGCCTCATACTCCAAATCCGCGACCAGGATTCCCGGCTCTTCGGAAATCGGATCATCGGATTTTTGGGAAGGGCGATGGTCCTCAGGAAACGGGCCATCTTCTGGAGGATTGGAGCCTGGGTTCTCATGGTCGGACATGATCGAGCTTCCTTATACCGTCGGTACCTGGGTGCCTCATTGAAGAACCGTAAGCACGAAATGACACCTGTAAAACCTGACAGTCCCGATCAGCGGTAACTATTCCCACGCTGCAACATGCAGACGTCCTTCAGTCATTAACACGCGGCTACATCGGCTTGCGCCGTTGCCTACACATCACTCAGAATCCGCCGGCTTGTGCGCTTTGAAGCTGCCCCGTAACTTGATCCGTGCCGCTGCCAATCAGTGGTCGGGTTTAGTCGCCCGGGGGTTTGTCATCAAGGTGTATAAGCGTCATCCAGTCGGGTAATCCCTATCCCCGCACTCGATGGTGGCTGTACGCAGGGCGCTTCGGCGCGCCGGTTTTTGGTGATACCCCCGGTCGACTAACCTGCGTCCAGCCGCCACCCTTTCGTTTAGTCGCGAGGGGTGAAGGCCCCAACCAAGGGTTATCACCATGATCAAACCAACACCCAATCCCCCCGAAATCGAAGACTCGACCTCCCCCTACGCTTCCCCCGATTCCACCAGACTCCACGAGGCCGCTGAAAAAGCCCTCGATCACTACCTGAAAAAACCCGCCGCTGCGCCGTCGTGCAATTCCGTCGATCGCGGCATGCAGATGTTCATGGTCGCGCCCGACATCAACCCCGAAGCGATGGCCATTCAAACCTACGAAACCTTTTCTTCGGTCAGCATTCTGCTGCTCGACCTGGCGGACAGCCTCGAGGACAAGCCGCGACATCTGGCGATGGCGATCTATCAGTTGAGCGAGATGGGCCTATTGCTGGCGGAAAAGGCGCTGGATCAGGAGCGGGCGATCGCGGTGGCGTGACGTAAAAATCAAAAGATCGCAGCCTTCGGCAGCTCCTGCATTTGGAATGCGCTCCCCCTGTAGGAGCTGCCGAAGGCTGCGATCTTTTGCTGTTCAGGCAGAAGCGGGCAACGGCTGAAAACTGAAATACTGCTTCAGCGCCAGCACCAGTTGGCCGAACTCCGGGGGAGCGCGGCGCAGGATGAAACCGGCGTCGTAATGCAGCGGCGTGGCGTCTTCATGGCACCACACGCAACAGGCGCTGAAATCGATGACTTGCTGGCTGCCATCGCGGGCGGGGACCTTGAGGCGTAACTGAAAATCCACCCCGATCATCATCGGCAACTGGCTGATCAGCATCAGCCCGTCCGTAGACACATTGCCGAGAAAGCCGACGGGTTTGTCGGTGACGCTGTTGAACACTCTGAGGTAATACGGCAATTGATGCCGTTCGATCCGGCGGTCGGTAAACATGATGTGCTGTTCGCCATGCAGGGCTCCGTCACGGAGCCGCACCTGTGCTTCGGAACGAACCTGTGCGACAGGCCCGCTCTCCCCGCTTCCGGTGTGACGGTCGCGACAATCGCCGTCACCTTGTAACTGCCAGTCGCAGGTGTTGCGCCGTTATCGAGACACGGCTCGAAACGGTTTCCTTGACTATAGCGGAGCTTGTACAGACGGCCAGATTTTGTACGAAAACCGCGTCAGAAGCGCGTCGGCCGAACCACCGCAGCGGCGCTGCGTGTCGGGTAATGGCCCAGGCTCTGCAACGTTTCCAGACGCGCGCGGGCGCGGTAGGCGTATTCGCTGTTGGGGTACGAAGCGATAATGAACTGGTAGGTCTGCACCGCGTCGATGTAGAGCTTCTGCCGTTCCAGGCACTGACCGCGCATCATCGACACTTCCGGCCACACGTACGGGCGGGCGCGGCTGGCGCGTTCGACCTTGGACAGTTCGAGCATGACCTGCTCGCAGTTGCCGCGTTCATAGGCGCTGTAGGCGTTGTTCAAATGGTGGTTCATCGACCAACGGGTGCAGCCCGTCGCGGCGAGGGCGCTGAGGGCAAGGGCGGCAATGGGCAACAATCGCATGGGGGTTCTCCTGTCTTGTGCTCTGTATCGACCCCAGGTCGGAAAACTTCAGACGCGCTGGTCGCAAAGTTGCCGCGTTCAATAAAGAAAACGATAAGTAGTGCATTCGAACAATGACTACACCCTTCGAGCATAGTAGCCTCTGCCTGCGCTTGAACTCAGGAGTCTTTGCATGTCCGTCCGTCGTACCAAAATCGTCGCTACCCTTGGCCCGGCCAGTAACTCGCCGGAAGTTCTCGAACAGCTGATTCTGGCTGGTCTGGACGTCGCCCGTCTGAACTTCTCCCACGGCACCCCCGACGAGCACAAGGCTCGCGCGAAGCTGGTGCGTGACCTCGCTGCCAAGCACGGCCGCTTTGTCGCCCTGCTCGGTGACCTGCAAGGCCCGAAAATCCGTATCGCCAAATTCGCCAACAAGAAGATCGAGCTGAAGATCGGTGACAAGTTCACCTTCTCCACCAGCCATCCGTTGACCGAAGGCAACCAGCAGGTGGTCGGCATCGACTACCCGGATCTGGTCAAGGACTGCGGCGTGGGCGACGAGCTGCTGCTCGACGACGGCCGTGTGGTGATGCGCGTTGAAACCGCCACCGCCACTGAACTGCATTGCGTGGTGACCATCGGCGGCCCGCTGTCCGACCACAAAGGCATCAACCGTCGCGGTGGTGGCCTGACTGCCCCGGCCCTGACTGAAAAAGACAAGGCCGACATCAAGCTCGCCGCCGAAATGGAAGTCGACTACCTCGCCGTATCCTTCCCGCGCGACGCCGCCGACATGGAATACGCCCGTCAACTGCGTGACGAGGCCGGCGGCACTGCCTGGCTGGTGGCGAAGATCGAACGCGCCGAAGCCGTGGCCGACGACGAAACCCTCGACGGCCTGATCAAGGCCTCCGACGCGGTGATGGTTGCCCGTGGCGACCTCGGTGTGGAAATCGGCGATGCCGAACTGGTGGGCATTCAGAAGAAAATCATTCTGCACGCACGTCGCCACAACAAGGCCGTGATCGTCGCGACGCAGATGATGGAGTCGATGATCCAGAACCCGATGCCGACCCGCGCCGAAGTGTCCGACGTGGCCAACGCCGTGCTCGATTACACCGACGCCGTGATGCTCTCGGCCGAATCCGCCGCTGGTCTCTACCCGCTGGAAGCCGTGCAGGCGATGGCGCGCATCTGCGTCGGCGCCGAGAAACACCCGACCGGCAAGACCTCCAGCCACCGCATCGGCAAGGAATTCAGCCGCTGCGACGAGAGCATCGCGCTGGCGACCATGTACACCGCCAACCACTTCCCGGGCGTCAAAGCGATCATCGCGTTGACTGAAAGCGGCTTCACCCCGCTGATCATGTCGCGTATCCGCTCCTCGGTGCCGATCTACGCGTTCACCCCGCACCGCGAAGCCCAGGCCCGCGCAGCAATGTTCCGTGGCGTCTACACCATCCCGTTCGACCCGGCCTCGCTGGAACCGCACGAAGTCAGCCAGAAAGCCATCGACGAACTGACCAAGCGCGGCGTCGTGGAAAAAGGCGACTGGGTCATCCTGACCAAGGGCGACAGCTACCACACCACTGGCGGCACCAATGGCATGAAGATCCTGCATGTCGGTGATCCGCAGGTCTGAGTGACCGGCAGCTGAAACGCAAAAGCCCCGCCATGTGAATGGCGGGGCTTTTTTGCTTATGATTCAACAGATATTTTGTCTGGTAAGGCCCTTTTGCGAGCAGGCTCGCTCCCACACTTGAAATGCAATCTCCTGTGGGAGCGAGCCTGCTCGCGAAGGCGTCTTGACACTCAGCGAAAGAACCCGCTCAACGCCGCCACCGCCTCTGGCGAACGCAGCCGCTGGGTAAACAATGCGCCCTCCTCCTCGATCACTTTGCGCAGCAGCTCGCGATCGGGCGCTCGCATCAGTTGCTTGCTGATGTGCACCGCTTCGGCCGGCAGCTCATCAAAACGCAGCGCCATTTCCCGGGCCTTGCTCAACGCAGCCGCGCCACTGTCCAGCGCGTCTGTGGCAATTCCCCATTGCGCAGCCTGTGCGCCGCTAAAGCCTTCGCCGAGCAATAACAACTCAGCCGCTTTCGCTTGCCCGAGCAAACGCGGCAGGATCAGGCTGGAGCCGAATTCCGGGCACAATCCGAGGTTGACGAACGGCATGCGCAGCCGGGCGTCGCGGCTGACATAGACCAGATCGCAATGCAGCAGCAGGGTCGTGCCGATACCCACCGCAGCACCGGCCACGGCGGCGATCACCGGTTTGCGGCATTCGAGCAGATTGAGCA
The DNA here is from genome assembly GCF_041956865.1 of Pseudomonas sp. LW8. NCBI lineage: Bacteria > Pseudomonadati > Pseudomonadota > Gammaproteobacteria > Pseudomonadales > Pseudomonadaceae > Pseudomonas > Pseudomonas sp. LW8. The sequence goes on from NZ_CP168138.1 coordinate 4,425,971, forward strand.
TGAAGTGAAACACCGGGCTGTCGAGGTCGCTCGGCGGTTGTTCGATGAAGTCGGCGATGTCATTGCCGGCGGTGAAGCACTCGGCGCTGCCGCTGATCAGTACGGCATTGATTTCGGGGTCGCTGTCGGCCTGTTTCAGTGCTTCGGCGAGGCGGCTGTACATGGCGCGCGTCAGGGCGTTTTTCTTGTCCGGGCGGTTGAGGCGCAGGGTCAGCAAACCGCGTTCGCGTTCCAGCAGGATGGCTTCGGTCATGGCGTGTCTCGCGTCTGAAAATCAGCGCTCAACCACGGCTCACAAACACGTCGGCCAGCAGTTGATTGCGCGGCAATCCGGCCAGGTACAGACGCTTGGCGAATGCGTCGACACTGGTCGTCGAGCCGCAGACTAAGGCCAGGGTCTGCCGGGAAACAAGGCGCAGTTGCGCCAAAGCGGCGGCCGAGTCGGCCGCTGCCCACAGCTCGACACTGAGGTTTTCGCGCTGCGCGGCCAGTGCGGCAAGGGGTTTGGCCAGATAGTGTTCGCGTTCGTCATGGGCCAGGTGAATGACGCGGATGGCGCCTTGGTGATCCTCACGCAAGGCCTCACGCAGCACCCCGAACAACGGACCCAAACCAGTACCGGCAGCCAGCAGCCAAAGCGGCCGGGCGTGCCAGTCCGGATCGTAATGCAAGGCACCGCCGCGCAGTTCGCCGAGGCGGATCGAGTCGCCGATCTGCAGCTGGCGTGCGGCATCGATGAATTCGCCGGGCTGGCGGCAATCGAGGTGAAACTCGAGGAAGCGGTCTTCTTGCGGCAGGCTCGCCAGCGAGTAAGGGCGGGCGATGTGGCCGATCCACAACACCAGATGCTGGCCGGCGCTGTAGCGCAATGGCCGCTGCGGGGTCAAGCGCAGGCGCAGAACGCTGTCGCTGAGCCAATCCAGCGCTTCGACCACGGCCGGGCGGCCGTCGCTGATCGGGTCGAAGGTGTGTACCTGCAAGTCTTCGACCACCTGACACTGACAAGCCAGGCGCCAACCGTCCTGACGTTGCTCGGCACTCAAGGCATCCGGACGATTGTCGGCGGGCAGGCCCTGGATGCATTGCACCAGACAGGCATGGCAACTGCCGGCGCGGCAGCTGTAGGGCACGGCGACGCCGTTCTGATTGAGACTCTCGAGCAGGTTGCTGCCCGCCTCAACCGTCCACTGCCGATCACCGACGCGCAATTCAGGCATCAATGTTCTCCCACGCGGCGGCACAACGATTGCGCCCGTCACGCTTGGCCCGATACAGCGCCTGATCGGCACGCTGCAACGCCTCATCCAGATCATCGCCAACGGACAGCAGGGTCATGCCCGCCGACAGGCTCAGGTTGCGCACTTGCAGGCCCATCAATTCCACCTCACTGAAGGCGATGCGCAAACGCTCGCAACACGCGGTCAGGCGTTCGGCATCGCAGTCGGGCACCAGCACGACGAATTCCTCGCCACCATAACGCGCCAGCACGTCACCGTCGCGCAGACAGGCTTGCGCCACCCCGGCAAACGCCTGCAATACCTGATCGCCGGCGGCGTGGCCGTGCAGGTCGTTGATGCGCTTGAAGTGGTCCAGATCGATCAGCGCCAGCCCGTGCATCACGTCGCTGTCCAGCGCGTTCAGCTCGCGGGAAGCGATGCGCAGGAAATGCCGGCGATTGAACAGCCCGGTCAGTTCGTCGGTGGCGACCAGATCTTCAAGCTGGCGCATCATCCCGCGCAGGGTGTCCTGATGCGCCTGCAAGGCAAACCGGCGCTGGCGCTGACGTTGTCGGGAAACCTGGACAAAACGTGCGTAAAGCACCAGCCACGCCAAGACCATCGCCAGAATGCACACCTGCAACGCTGCGAGCGCAGGCTCGGCCAAGCGGAAGTGGTAGGCGTCCCACAGGGTAATCGCGGAAAAACTGAAGAACACCAACAGCGCACAGCGGATGAACACCCGTCGGGTGAGATGGAACAGGCCAAACAGCAGAATCAGCACATAGAACACCAGAAACGCACCGCGCGCCTCGTCGACATGGGCGATCAGCCACGTCTGCCAGCCCAGACCCATCAGCACTTGCGCTTCGGTCAGGCTGGGGTCGGCGAAGCGCTGGTTGCGCCCGCTCCAGAACATCGCGAAAAGGCTCGCCTGACTGATCACCACCAGCGCGCTGCCGATGGCCACGCCACTGAGCGATTGCTGGTAATGCCCGGTGAAAAACGCCAGCCACAGCAGCAGCAGAGCCAATCCGTAGGTGGCCGCAGCGAGGGCGAAGCGTTTGAGCAAAAGGCGTTGAATGGCGTTATGGGTCAATCGTTGACTCACCGTGCGATAGGAGGCTGACCGAGTGTCCTACTCTACAGACCGGATGCCACTTTAGAGGGCCGGTCGCTAAATGACCACCGATTTTCGGGCTCGAAAATTGACGTCAAAAGTGTGGCCCACTGACACCGCCAAAAGCCCCTCACCCTAGCCCTCTCCCAGAGGGAGAGGGGACTGACCGGGTTGTTTATCCGAGTTACACCGACTTCAAACATCGCGCCGAACTCGAGTCTGGAAACGGCACAAAACAGCTTCATTTTCCTGAGCCGGACTTAGTTTTTGAACAAGATGAAGATCGGCTCCCTTTCCCCCTCGCCCCATCTGGGGGAGAGGGCTGGGGTGAGGGGGGCGATCCTGAAGTGCAAACCCGCTGTCCGATATTCGCCCACCCATGCGACCAACGAATGACTGCCGGCGCGTGTACGCCCCACCGAGGCGCGGTATACTGCCGCGCCTTTTTAGCGTCGCGCCAGCAGCCCCGGCGTGCCAGAGGATCAGCTGTGAGCCGAAAGCCTCAAGCTGCCCCATAGAATGTTCCCGTGTTTCAGAGGAGCGCGACTCATGACCGTGATCAAGCAAGATGACCTGATTCAGAGCGTTGCCGACGCCCTGCAGTTCATTTCCTATTACCACCCCGTGGATTTCATCCAGGCGATGCACGAAGCCTACCTGCGCGAAGAGTCGCCAGCGGCCCGTGATTCGATGGCGCAGATCCTGATCAACTCGCGCATGTGCGCCACCGGCCATCGCCCGATCTGCCAGGACACCGGTATCGTCACCGTGTTCGTCCGTGTCGGCATGGATGTGCGCTGGGATGGCGCCACCATGGGCCTGGACGACATGATCAACGAAGGCGTGCGTCGCGCCTACAACCTGCCGGAAAACGTCCTGCGTGCCTCGATCCTTGCCGACCCGGCAGGCGCTCGCAAGAACACCAAGGACAACACCCCGGCGGTGATCCACTACTCCATCGTCCCGGGTAACACCGTGGAAGTGGACGTGGCGGCCAAGGGCGGCGGTTCCGAGAACAAGTCGAAAATGGCCATGCTCAACCCGTCCGACTCGATCGTCGACTGGGTCTTGAAAACCGTGCCAACCATGGGCGCCGGCTGGTGTCCGCCGGGCATGCTCGGCATCGGCATCGGCGGCACCGCCGAGAAAGCCGCGGTGATGGCCAAGGAAGTGTTGATGGAATCCATCGACATTCACGAGCTCAAGGCCCGTGGCCCGCAGAACCGCATCGAAGAAATGCGTCTGGAACTGTTCGAGAAGGTCAACCAGTTGGGTATCGGCGCCCAGGGCCTCGGTGGCCTGACCACCGTGCTCGACGTGAAGATCATGGATTACCCGACCCACGCCGCATCCTTGCCGGTGTGCATGATCCCCAACTGCGCCGCCACCCGTCACGCACACTTCGTGCTCGACGGTTCCGGCCCGGCCTCGCTGGAAGCGCCACCGCTGGACGCCTACCCGGAAATCGTCTGGGAAGCCGGCCCGTCGGCGCGTCGTGTCAACCTCGACACCCTGACCCCGGAAGACGTGCAGAGCTGGAAGCCGGGCGAAACCGTGCTGCTCAACGGCAAGATGCTCACCGGTCGCGACGCCGCGCACAAGCGCATGGTCGAGATGCTGAACAAGGGTGAAACCCTGCCGGTGGATCTGAAAGGTCGTTTCATCTATTACGTCGGCCCGGTTGATCCGGTCGGTGACGAAGTGGTTGGCCCGGCGGGTCCTACCACCGCAACGCGGATGGACAAGTTCACCCGCCAGATCCTCGAGCAGACCGGCCTGCTGGGCATGATCGGCAAGTCCGAGCGCGGCCCGACCGCGATCGACGCGATCAAGGACAACAAGGCTGTGTACCTGATGGCAGTCGGCGGCGCTGCGTACCTGGTTGCGCAAGCGATCAAGAAGTCCAAGGTGCTGGCATTTGCCGAGCTGGGCATGGAAGCGATCTACGAGTTCGAGGTCAAGGACATGCCGGTCACCGTAGCGGTGGACAGCAAAGGTGAGTCGGTACACATCACTGGCCCGGCGATCTGGCAACAGAAGATCAGCGAAAGCCTGGCGGTAGAAGTGCAGTAAGCCTCTGGCGTCATCAAAACGGCCGGTGCATCCGCAAAGATGCCCCGGCCGTTTTTGCTTGTTCAAACCAATCGCGATAACAGAATTTCCCATGCACAGAAAATGATCTTGCGCACCTGTCAGATCTGACAGGTCCATCTCCGGCCCACTCCTGTTAGCGTCTATCCATACGCCCTATGTAGCGCGAATGGACTCGACCATGGCCGATCAAGACCTCAGCATCACAGCTCCTTCCATCGCCAAAAGCTCATCGATCGCCACCATCGGCAAAAGCTGGAGCGCCGTCGGGCCGACCGCCTCGGCTGGATGCGAATTGCTGATCCCGCTATCGAGCGGTCGTGGCTACGACCCGCAAATACCCTTGGCAATCAACAGCCAGAGCGGTAACGGTCCGTTTGGCCTTGGTTGCCACCTGGGCCTGAGCCAGATCAGTCGCCGCACCAACAAAGGTGTTCCACGTTATACCGAGCACGATGAAATCATCGGGCATGACGGCGAGGTGTGGATGCCGGAGCTCGATGATGCCGGAGACTTGAAGTCGCGCACGGAACACAGCTACAGAGACCGCCCCATTCCCGAACACAACGTCGTGTCTTACCGGGCGCGGATCGAAAGCGATTTTTCCCTGCGCGAATGCTGGCATCCGGCTGACGGTGGAGCCCCCTTCTGGCTGGTCCACGGTGCCGACGGCACGTTGCATGTCTACGGCAAAACCAGCGCCTCACGCCGTGCCGACCCCGACGACGAATCGCGCATCAGTAGCTGGCTGCTGTGTGAAAGCATGAACGCCCATGGCGAACACATCTGCTACGAGTACAAGCCCGACGATCAGCCTGACGAGCACGATCCGATTCACGACTACCGCGCCCAGCGCTATCTGCGCCGGGTGTGTTATGGCAATGCCACGGCGAGCGACCGTCTCTATAGCTGGGACACCGACCGGCCGACGGATTTGCCTTGGCATTTTCAACTGGTGTTCGATTACGGCGAACGCAGCAGTTCGCTGACGGAGACCCCGAGCTACGAAGAAGTGAACCGCTGGCGGCTGCGACCGGATCCGTTTTCCACCTATGGCCAGGGTTTTGAACTGAGCACCCGCAGGCTGTGCCAGCAAGTGTTGATGTTTCATCACTTCCCCGAAGGGCTGGCGACAGAGGCGAAGCTTGTACGTCGCCTGCTGCTGGAATATCGACCTATCCAGAACTCTGCTCCGTGGGCCTACAGCCAGATCAGCGCGGCGCACTATCAGGCCTTCGATGCGCAAGGCAATGTCGAGCATTCACCGCCGCTAGAGTTCGAATACTCGCCCTTCGAGATCAACAAGACACCTGCACGCCTGTTGGAAAACGAGACTCAACCGGGCATCGAAGACGGCGGGTTCTACCAATGTGTCGATCTGTATGGCGAGGGCGTGCCGGGTTTTCTCTGCCGCTATGACAACGCCTGGTACTACCGCGAGCCGCTGCGCGCGGCGCCTGGTACCGAACTGATCGGTTACGGCCCATGGGCTCTGCTGGACAAGATCCCGGTGGCAGATCGTAACCGCGCCGTGGCGCAACTGCTGGATCTGACCGGCGATGGGCGCCTGGACCTGATCATCGCCCGGTTGGGTTACTGCGGGTTCCATGCGCTGAATGCGCAGCGACAATTCGAATTGTTCAGCGCGTTCGACACGTTTCCCCGGGAACACCAGGATCTGACTTTGACCATGGGGGATTTCAGCGGGGACGGCCTGATGTCAGCGGCCAGCATCAGCCACGATCGTGTGAGGCTCTATGCCAGCCTGCGCGAAAAAGGCTTCGCCGCCGCACAGGAAATCCCCCATGCATACGAAGACGACCGTCTGCCGGTATTCAGCAACTCGCGAACCGAACTGGTGCTTCTGGGCAATCTGCTCGGCAGCGACATGCCCGAGCTGTGTCGCATCCGCCATGACGAAGTCCGCTGTTGGCCGAATCTTGGTCATGGCAAATTCGGTCAAGGTCGCAAGATCAGTGCCCTGCCCTTCACCTACGACGAATTCGACGCCGCACGAGTGCGCCTGGCCGACCTCGATGGCTCCGGCGCGCCCGCGCTGATCTATCTGCGATCCGAAGGATTCGACATTTACCTGAACCGGGGCGGCAACGGTCTGGAGCAGATTCCCGTCAGCGTGCCGTGGCCCGAAGAGGTGCGCTATGACCGCTTGTGCCAGGTCAGTTTCGCCGACCTGCAAGGCCTCGGTTGCGCCAGCCTGATTCTGACGGTGCCGCATATCCAGCCTCGGCATTGGCGCTACGATTTTGTTGCAGCCAAGCCCTATCTGCTGGTCAACAGCAACAACAACATGGGTTACTCCAGCAGCGTGACTTATCGCAGTTCGGCTCAGGAATGGCTGGATGAAAAGGAGCGGCTGCTGGCACTTGCGCGTGCACCGGTATGTCATCTGCCGTTTCCGCTGCCCGTGGTGAAGAAACAGGAGCAACACGACGAGATCACCGACAACCGGTTGACCCAGTCATTCACCTGGCGCGAAGGGTTCTACGACGGCAGGGAACGGGAATTTCGCGGGTTCGGCTATTTGCAGCAACTTGACTGCGAGATTGGAGCCGATCCTTCAGAGCCTGGCTTCAACGAGCCGGTGCAAACATGCACCTGGTTTCACAACGGGCAGGAAATGAATCGTTCCCGCGAGGATTATTTCACCGCGGACGTGGACGCCTGCCCGTTGGGCGAAACCCTGTTCAGTCGTTATCACCCCAAAGGTGAAATCGATGAGCCTGTCACCCCGGAAGATGCCGACAGTCGCTACCGGATTGCGCAGGCACTGGTCGGCTCGGTCGCCCGAACGGAGACCCTTGCCTACCAGGAAGATTCGCAGGTACCTGGCGCTGCCAAGCTGTACTCGGTAGAGGAAAAGCGTTATCTGGTGCGCGAGGTGCGGCCCCAGGGGCCATATGCCGCAGCCGTTCTGCTGCCCCTTCAGGTTGAAGCAATCAGTTATCAGTACGACGGCTTTATCAATGACCCGCTGTGCCGCCACGATGTCAGCCTGCGCTGGGACGCTTATGGCGCCGCGACCCATGCACTGACGGTGAGCTATGCGCGCAGGTTGACCGCCCAGAGCCCGCCACCCTTCACCGAGGACCACCTGAATCAATGGTGGTCCGACGCTCACGACGAGGCGCAGCAATACTTTTACATCAGTGAGACCCGTGCGCGTCTGATCAATCTGCCAGAGCCGCAGCAATGGCGACTGGGCTTGCCCTATCAGGAACGGGGCGATGCGCTGAAATTGGCCAAAGGTACGCTACCCGGCGAGCTGAACCCGGCACAGGTGTCTTTTGAATCCTTGAGAACGCTGCAGGATTCGCAAGAATGGGCCATCGAACGGGTACTGACTTCCCAATCCATACAGCACTATGTGGACGTAGAGGGTATTGAACTGGAAGACGGCGTCGCCGGATTCGAAGCCCTGCCGCATTCTCTGGAGCTTGCCCTGCTGGACAAGACCGCGCTGGACGCTTACAGCATTGTGCCGGATCTGAACATTCGCGAGGCCCTCAAGGCAATTGGTTACTCGCCCATGCCGATGCTGTTCGAAGCGACGCCGAGTGAGGAACAAGATCTTTGGTCGTCGCGGTTCAATCTGGCTCGGTACGGCGACTTGCAAGCGTTCTATAAAGTGCTCGATTTCAACGAAACGCCAAGCCATGGCGTGACCAAAGCCGAATACGATCAACACTGGCTGACGGTCATGCGCATGGAGTTGCCCGACGGTTGTGCCGTGCAGGTCGCGGAATTCGATTACCACGCCCTGAAACCCAAGCGAATCACCGACGCCAACGACAACACTGAAGAAGTCATCCATGAGCCTTCCGGTCAGCCGCTGGTCATCAGCTTTCACGGTACCGAGAATGGCCAACCTGCCGGATTCGACAAGCTGACCGATGACTGGACCTTGCCGGCCCCCAGTCCGGAACAGGCCATCCAGTATCCGGAGGACACTGTAAAAAACGCAGCCAGCACCCTGCACAAAAACCTGTTCAGTTGGATGGGCCTGATACCCGCCTCCACGCTTCAAACCCTGTCAATCAAGCAGGGCGATCTGTTGCCCGGCGGGCAGATCCGCGCCAGCGCACGTCGCCGGCTCGCGCAAAGCCTCAATCTGACGCCTGAAGACCAGCAATTGCTCGAGGCCATTGAACTGGCGTACCGAGAGCCGGTACACACCGTGGTGCTCAGTGCCGACCGCTATCCCTACGACACCGTCAAGGCACAGATCCAGATCGTCAAAACCTGCATCGATGGCTTTGGTCGGGTACTGCAAACCCAGCAGAAGGTCGACCCCGGACTGGCTTATGTGGTGGGTGAGGATGGTCAATTGCTGATCGAAGAAGGTGAGCAACCGACGCAGACACGCTGGCGTATCAGCGAACGCGTCGAATACAACAACAAAGGTCTCGCGCAGCGCCAATACCGGCCGTTTTTCGCTAACACGCACCGCTACGTCAATGATCAATCGCTGCGCCAACTCGGGCTCTTCGATCAGCTGTTCTATGACGCAACGGGACGTCCGATCAAGCTGATCAACGCCAAGGGCGACTTTTCCCGCGAGACGTATCATCCCTGGTATCACACCAGCGAAGACTTCAACGACACCGCTGAAGAGGTGGTGTCTACGCGTGGGTCAGGCGCATGAGCGCCTCCACACATTGGCGCACGCCTTCGCTGACCGTCAGCGACGGACGTGGCCTGCCAGTCCGTCAGGTCGCTTATTTGCGTACCGTGGCGGGCGACACGCCTAGCGCACTCGTGACCCGCCAGCACCACGATGTCGCCGGGCGCCTGGTCGCGCAACAGGATCCGCGCCTGCCGATCGCGAACACAACTACCGTGTTTTCGCTGAACGATATCGCCGTGTTTACCAACAGCCGGGATAGCGGCTGGCGCCTGCTGCTGCCGGGCAGGGCCGGGGAGCCCGGACACCGCTGGGACGCGCGCGGCCATGTCTGGCAATCGACCTTTGACGGGCAATTGCGCGTGGTGCAGCTCGAAGTGTCGGGAAACGGCGAAAATCAGCTCGATACCTTCACTTACGCCCCCGGCTCCGCCGGAGCAGACTCCAACCTGCGCGGCCGGTTGATCCGGCAGACAGATCCGTCAGGCTCGCTGGATATCACCAGCTATGCCCTCACCGGACAGACACTGGTGGAAAAGCGCACATTTGATGATCACCAAGCGTTCACCAGCCATCAGGTGTTCAGTCCGCTTGGCGCCGTGCTTGAACAGACCGACGCCGGCGGCCATCGCAGAACCTCGCGCTATGGTCTTGCCGGGCAACTCAGGCAAATGCACTTGCAAGTGAAGGCAAACATCACGCAAGTCCTGGAGGATGCGCACTACAACGCCAATGGCCAGCTCATCGAGCAAGAGGACGGCAACGGTGTGCTCAGCGAATGGACCTACGATCCAGCCGACGGACGCTTGCGCACCCGGATCAGCCATAAGCCCGGCCAACCCGCATTGCAGGATCTGCAATATTTCTACGATCGCGTCGGCAATATCATCCGCATCGAAGACCACGCCTTCGAGCCCACCTGGTTCGCCAATCAACGGGTCGACGGCCACCGTGAATTCAGCTACGACTCCCTGTATCGCCTGATCCGCGCGACCGGTCATGACGACGCCCTGCCCCCGGACATTCCCGGCCTGCCGCGACCGCCCGACGAGCGAAACCGCCTCAATTACACCCAGACGTATAGCTACGACGATGGCGGCAATCTGGCCGAGTTGCGTCATCAGCGCGACGGCAACAGTCGTACCCGCACGATGTGCATCGACCAGAAAAGCAATCGCGGGGTGCGTTGGCAAACAGGTGACGAGCCGCCGGACTTCGACATCTGGTTCGACCCGCACGGCAATCAACGCAAGCTGCGCCACGGTCCGTCATTGCACTGGAACAGCCGTGACGAGCTGGAGCGCGTGGATCTGGTTATCCGTCAGGACAGCGATAACGATGCCGAGTATTACCAGTACAGCGCGGGCCAGCGGGTCCTCAAATGTCATGAATGGTTCACCGACAAGGTCCGCCACTTCCACCAGGTGCGTTACCTGCCAGGGCTGGAAATCCGCAGCAAAGACAACGGCGAAGAGCTGCACATCATCAGCCTCGGTAACGCGCGCTGCCTGCATTGGGCGCAACGTTCAGCGCCGATAGACGACCAGATGCGCTACACCCTCGAAGACCACCTAGGCTCTTGCGTGATGGAGCTCAATGAAGACGCTGTGGTCACCAGCGCAGAAGGCTATTACCCGTTCGGCGAAACCGCATGGATGGCCCCGGAATCGGAAATCGAATACCGCTTCATCCGTTATTCCGGCAAGGAAATGGATGTCAGCGGTTTGTATTACTACGGCGCCCGTTATTACGCGCCGTGGTTGCAGCGTTGGGTCAGTGCTGATCCGGCGGGGGATGTGGATGGGTTGAACCTGTATGGTTTTGTCGGTAACAACCCGATTCTGTTCATCGATAACGACGGTAACAAAAAAGACTTACCGTCTGACGTCAGACAGGACATCGCGACCTACGCAAAAGTCCTGGATAACCTGGGCAATGAGCTGCAAACGTACAATCGGCAATTGAACGGACTGTTCAGCGCTACGGACATTTCCAAACGCATGGCCATAAACACAGGCTTCAACATTGGCAAGGGAGTTGCCACCACGACAGCAGGGAAAGGCGGCGAAGCACTTGGGACGCTGATATTGCCCGGAGTCGGGACATTTATCGGAGGGATTGTCGCCTCAAAAATCTCCGGCGCGGCAATGGACAAACTCGGCGAAATTACAACTGTTTCCACTCCCGTCCTGCCCGATGCCAAAAAACTGAATCCCGAGAGCATTCACAGCAACGCCACAACGAGCATTTTAACCCCTCTGAGATACGCAAAAAAAATAGCCAGATCTTATGATCCTCGGACTTCCGAGGGAGCAAATAAGCTGATCGGAACAGTAGCCGAGAAAACGCTCAGCAAGTTTGCGCAGGTACCCGCTGCGAGTGACATGATGGCCATTGCTTACGCGGGGAAGGACACAGCCACAGCGCTGGCCGGTTTAAGGGATATCGAAATTGATGACCTCGAGACAGCGTTGGGTTTGATTATCGACATGCTTGAACAGGACCAAAGCGACATCAATGCGGCTTTCAGTGAAATCGGAGTCAACGAGTTTTATGACCAAGGCCTGGTGGGCTCATTCGGTTTTGCGCTGGATCTTGCAAAAGGTAGCGTCGGAACCCAGAACTCCAGCTCAATCAGCCGGGATCGGATCAAGAAAGAAATTTCCGTGCGCATGGCTGAAGCAAGGCGCGGTATTGAGTTGATTGGCAGGTATCGCCAATACAGCGGTCAAAAGACGGCGTAAACAAGTTCGCCTACCTTCAGGCAGTTTTGCCGTGGTTCTGCGCCTGGATAAATCATGAGCACCTGGCCCTTGAATAGATCAACGCATATCCATACGCCAAGCGTGCAGGTCAAGGATCCTCGGGCTTTGGTTGTCAGGCATATTGCCTATCTGTGTGCAACGACGCATGGAGAAATCAAGCCCCTGATCACCTGCCAGACTCACAACCCTGCCGGGCGCCTGCTAGAAAAACGGGATCCGCGCTTATCTGCACCCAACCTCACTACTCACTACTCGCTCAACGGCACCGTGTTGAAAATCGACAGCGTCGATGCCGGCTGGCGTTTGGTACTGCCGGGACTGGCCGGTGAGCCTCGGCAACGTTGGGACGAGCGCGGCCATGTCTGGCGATCGACCTTTGACGACCAGCTGCGTGTCGTCAGACTCCAGGTCACCAGAAAGGATGAGGAGGAAGAGGAAGAGGTCGAAACCTTCCTCTACGCCGGTGGCGCCGACACCACCAACCACAACCTGCGCGGACGGTTGATCAAGCAAACCGATGCGTCTGGTGTTCTGGCGATATCCAGCTATTCCCTCGCCGGCCAGCCAATGCAGGAAACCCGAACTTTCCAGGACACACAGGCTTTCACCAGCCATCAGGTGTTCAGCCCGCTGGGCACGGTGCTGGAGCAAACCGATGCCGGCGGCCATCGCAGAGCATCGCGCTATGGTCTTGCCGGGCAACTCAGGCAAATGGAGCTGCAAGTCGAGACGAAAGCCACGCAGGTCTTGCTGGATGCGCAGTACAACGCCAACAATCAGATCATCTCGCAACTGGCCGGTAACGGTGTCCTGAGTCAGTGGACGTATGACCCGGCCGATGGACGCCTGCATACGCGCACCAGTCAGAAAACCGCTCACCCCAGATTGCAGGATCTGCAATATTTCTACGATCGCGTCGGCAATATCATCCGCATCGAAGACCATGCCTTCGAGCCAACCTGGTTCGCCAATCAACGGGTCGACGGTCACCGTGAATTCGACTACGACTCCCTGTATCGCCTGATCCGTGCGACCGGTCATGACGACGCCCTGCCCCCGGACATTCCCGGCCTGCCGCGACCGCCCGACGAGCGAAACCGCCTCAATTACATCCAGACGTATAGCTACGACGATGGCGGCAATCTGGCCGAGTTGCGTCATCAGCGCGACGGCAACAGTCGTACCCGCACGATGTGCATCGACCAGAAAAGCAATCGCGGGGTGCGTTGGCAAACAGGTGACGAGCCGCCGGACTTCGACATCTGGTTCGACCCGCACGGCAATCAACGCAAGCTGCACCACGGTCCGTCATTGCACTGGAACAGCCGTAATGAGCTGGAGCGCGTGGATCTGGTTATCCGTCAGGACAGCGATAACGATGCCGAGTATTACCAGTACAGCGCGGGCCAGCGGGTCCTCAAATGTCATGAATGGTTCACCGACAAGGTCCGCCACTTCCACTTGGTGCGTTACCTGCCAGGGCTGGAAATCCGCAGCAAAGACAACGGCGAAGAGCTGCACATCATCAGCCTCGGTAACGCGCGCTGCCTGCATTGGGCGCAACGTTCAGCACCGATGGACGACCAGATGCGCTACACCCTCGAAGACCACCTAGGCTCTTGCGTGATGGAGCTCAATGAAGACGCTGTGGTCACCAGCGCAGAAGGCTATTACCCGTTCGGCGAAACCGCATGGATGGCGCCGGAATCGGAAATCGAATACCGCTTCATCCGTTATTCCGGTAAGGAAATGGATGTCAGCGGTTTGTACTACTACGGCGCCCGCTATTACGCGCCGTGGTTACAGCGTTGGGTCAGTGCTGATCCGGCGGGGGATGTGGATGGGTTGAATCTGTATGGTTTTGTCGGTAACAACCCGATCGTCCATGTCGACCAGACCGGTGCCTTCAAGGTGGTGTTTGACCTGATCAGAAAAGCGGTGGGTATTTTTGATAAAGCGCAAACTGCGGCGGAGCAATTGCACAACCTGACCACCGAGTTCGATGGCCTGATTCCTGAAGGCCAGAACATCGAGGAGGTGCGCAAAAGCATGACGTTCGGCAAATTCATCACCTCCCGGGCCGGCATCAAATCGGTCTTTTACGGTATCGGCAAAGGCATCGCCATCGGCAGTGTCATCGGCACCGTGGTACCCGGAATCGGCAACGCCATCGGTTCCGGCGCAGGGGCAATCGCGGGGGCAATAGTGTTTCCGGTATTGCGTTACCACTTTTTCAAGAAGGGTTTGAAAGCAGCGCAGACACTGCACACCCAAGAGCTCAAGGACGGGCTGAAAACGCTGGGCGACGGCGCTGCAAAAGCCGTAGACGGCGCGAGGGCTCTTCTCGATGGAGGTGCTGCGCTTATCGACAGCATCAAGACTTTCACGGATAACCTCAACAGCTACTCCGAGCACATCCAGAAGATGTTCTACGCCCAACTGGACGCACTGGATGCAGAAAAACAGCGTCAGGTCATGAAGCTGTCCAGGAATGGTGTAGACCCGTTCGAAGCCATCGACAAGGTCATGCAAACCGCCCAGGCGACTATCGAAGCGCCAAGCGAGGCGCAAGGCGTGACTGAACGCCTGCAGCAACTGGAGCGCTCGCTCGCTGCCGAACCTAAGGCAAGACCGGTGCCGAAGCCGAGGTTGAATCTTGTGCATCGACGTCAGGTACAGGAGACAGCTGTCTAGCAGACACGGCCGGCGCGAACAGCGCGCCCGGCCACCTCGGCCCATGCTATCGTGCCCGCCCGTCCTGCCGACCTTTCATCCAGCATGCTGCCGACTTCCCGTACCCTGCGTCTGTCGTTGTATTCCCTGCTGATCATCGCCGGCACGGTCATTGCCGCGACGCTCGCGATGCGCCACGCGGAAAGTCAGGCGCTGGAAGAAGACGCCGCCCGCGCCAATCAGCAACTGGGGTTGTACGCCAACTCCTTGCACACCCTGATCGACCGCTATCGCGCCCTGCCCGCCGTACTGGCGCTGGATCCGCAATTGCGTTCGGCCCTGGCCGGCCCGGTCGATGCTGCGCAGCAAGCGGCATTGAATGTGAAGCTGGAAAAGATCAACGGCGCCGCGCAATCCTCGACCCTTGAACTGCTCGATCGCACCGGCCTGGCCGTGGCCGCCAGCAACTGGCGCTTGCCCAGCAGTTACGTTGGCCACAATTACGGCTTCCGCCCCTATTTCAGCCAGACCCGCACCCAAGGCACCGGGCGTTTTTACGCGGTAGGCGTGACCAGCGGCATTCCCGGGTATTTCCTTTCCAGCGCCGTACTTGGCGACAACGACGAGTTTCTCGGCGCGATGGTGGTCAAGCTGGAGTTTCCCGAACTGGAGCGCGAATGGAGCCAGGGCAGCGACACGCTGCTGGTCAGCGATGCACGCGGGATCATCTTTATCGCCAATCAGCCGGGCTGGCGTTATCGCGCCTTGCGGCCGTTGAGCGCTGATGATCTGGCCGAGATCAAATCCACGCGACAGTACGACAAGCAATCGCTGCTGCCGCTGACCCATTTGCCGCTGCGGCGCTTCGATGACAACAGCGATCTGCGCCGGGTCGAAGGTCCGCAGGGCACGGCGGACTATCTGTGGGAATCGCTGCCGCTGACGACCGAGGGCTGGACCCTGCATCTGCTGCGTCGTCCGCAAGTGGCCTTCGAAGATTTGCGCAACGCCGCGCTGGCCGCCGCTGGCGTGTGGCTGGCGCTGGTGTTCCTGTTGTTGTTCCTCAATCAGCGCTGGCGGCTGGCCAAGGTCCGTCAGCGCAATCGTGAAGAGCTTGAGCGTTTGGTCGAGGAGCGCACCCGTGACTTGCGCACCGCGCAGGAAGGTCTGGTGCAGTCGGCCAAACTCGCCGCGCTGGGGCAGATGTCTGCGGCGCTGGCTCACGAAATCAATCAACCGCTGACCGCCCAGCGCATGCAACTGGCAACCCTGCGCCTGCTGCTCGAACATGGCCGCGTCGATGACGCCTACAAGGCGCTGAAACCGGTGGACGACATGCTCACGCGCATGGCCGCCCTCACCGGCCACCTCAAGACCTTCGCCCGCAAAAGCCCGAGCGGCTTGCGCGAACGTCTGGATCTGGCGACGGTGGTCGATCAATCGCTGCAACTGCTCGATGCGCGACTGCGTGACGAACAGGTCAGTCTGGTCCTGCATCTGACCCGCCCGGCGTGGGTACGCGGTGATGCGATTCGTCTGGAACAGGTGTTGATCAATTTGCTGCGCAACGCGCTGGATGCGATGCAGGGTAAAGCCTGCAAGCGTGTGGAAATCCGTCTGGAGGCTGATGAACAATTGTGGCGGCTGAGCGTCAGCGACAACGGCGGCGGCATTGCCGAGGAACATGTCGGCCAGGTGTTCGATCCGTTCTTTACCACCAAACCGGTGGGTGACGGTCTGGGCCTGGGGCTGGCAGTATCCTTCGCCATCGTGCATGAATCCGGCGGACGCCTGAGCGTCGAGAATGGCGACCACGGCGCGGTGTTCAGCCTGACCCTGCCAATCGATCTGGAGGCACATATCTGATGCTCAATTCGGTGATGGTGGTCGACGACGAAAGCAGCATTCGCGACGCCGTTGAACAGTGGCTGAGCCTGTCGGGGTTTCAGGTGCAATTGTTCAGCCGTGCCGAAGAATGCCTCGCCGCGCTCCCGGAACATTTTGCCGGGGTGATCCTCAGCGACGTGCGCATGCCCGGCATGGACGGTTTGCAATTGCTCGCCGAAGTGCAAAAGCGCGACAGCGATCTGCCGGTGATTCTGCTCACCGGCCATGGCGATGTGCCGATGGCGGTCGAAGCCATGCGCGATGGCGCCTACGACTTTCTGGAAAAACCGTTCAGCCCGGAAACCCTGCTCGGCAGCCTGCGCCGGGCGCTGGACAAACGCCGCCTGGTCCTGGAAAACCGCGCCCTGCACGAACTGGCCGACAATCGCGCGAAGCTCGATGCAACATTGCTCGGCGTGTCCCGAGGTTTGCAGACTTTGCGTCGGCAAGTGCTGGATCTGGCGACGTTGCCGGTCAACGTGCTGATTCGTGGCGAAACCGGCAGCGGCAAGGAACTGGTCGCGCGTTGCCTGCATGATTTCGGCCCGCGCGCCGGCAAACCTTTCGTGGCGCTGAACTGCGCGGCGATCCCGGAGCAACTGTTCGAGGCCGAGCTGTTCGGCCATGAGAGCGGCGCGTTTACCGGCGCCTCGGGCAAGCGCATCGGCAAGCTGGAATACGCCGATGGCGGCACGCTGTTTCTCGACGAGATCGAAAGCATGCCGCTGGCCCAGCAGGTGAAATTGCTGCGGGTCTTGCAGGAGCAAAAGCTTGAACGGCTGGGTTCGAACCAAAGCATTCGCGTTGATTTGCGTATCGTCGCGGCGACCAAACCGGACCTGCTCGACGAAGCCCGCGCCGGGCGTTTTCGCGAGGACCTGGCGTATCGCCTGAACGTCGCCGAACTGCGCTTGCCGCCGCTGCGCGATCGCCGCGAAGACATTCCGTTGCTGTTCGAGACCTTTGCGCACAACGCCGCCCAGCGTCTGGGCCGGACCTTTCCGCCGTTGACCGGTGCGCAGCTCAGTCACCTGCTCAGCCATGACTGGCCGGGCAATGTGCGCGAACTGGCCAACGTCGCGGAACGTCAGGTATTGGGGCTGGATGAACCGGTCGCCGGAATCGATCCGGGACAATCACTGGCGGCGCAGCAGGAAGCCTTCGAAGCGCAATGCCTGCGCGCGGCGTTGACCCGGCACAAGGGTGATGTGAAAGCCGTGCTCGAAGAACTGCAACTGCCGCGCCGCACGTTCAATGAAAAGATGCAGCGGCATGGGTTGAGTCGGGAGATGTTTCTGGCGGAGTGAGGCAGAGATTTGTGGTGTAGCTGAAATCCATCCCCCTCACCCCAGCCCTCTCCCCCAGGGGGGCGAGGGGGGAGGGAGCCGATCTCCATGCTTTCCCGAATCTGTATTCGACTCGATATTGCAGGTCGATGTAACCCACGAGAACACCTCGGTCAGTCCCCTCTCCCTCTGGGAGAGGGTTAGGGTGAGGGGCTTTTGATCTTCACGCGGTAAGCGGAAATCCGCTCACTCAGCCCAATCAGTCGGCACAAATCCGCTCACTCCTCCCCGCTACCCCCTCTAAACCGGCCCCTCCCCCCTTGGCACACCTCCTGCTATAGCCCTGGCAGGCTGCGTTCCGACGCGCTCCACAAAAACAATTAAACGAAGGATCCTTCAATGGATAACTCCAACGCCCTGCCCCTTGGGTCGGCTGCCGTGCCGGCCAAACCGAGAACCACCGCCAGCCGGATCAAATCGATCTTCAGCGGCTCTGTCGGCAACATGGTCGAGTGGTACGACTGGTATGTGTATGCCGCCTTCTCCCTGTACTTCGCGAAAACCTTTTTCCCCGCCGGCTCCACCACTGCGCAACTGATGAACACCGCAGCGATCTTCGCCGTGGGTTTCCTGATGCGTCCGATCGGTGGCTGGCTGATGGGCATGTACGCCGACAAGGTCGGGCGCAAGAAAGCGCTGATGGCCTCGGTGTACCTGATGTGCTTCGGCTCGCTGCTGATCGCCCTGAGCCCGAATTATGAAACCATCGGCATCGGCGCGCCGATCCTGCTGGTGTTCGCCCGCCTGCTGCAAGGCCTGTCGGTCGGCGGCGAGTACGGCACCTCGGCGACTTATCTGTCCGAGATGGCGACCAAGGAACGTCGCGGCTTCTTCTCCAGCTTCCAGTACGTAACGCTGATCTCCGGGCAGCTCATCGCCCTCGGCGTATTGATCGTGCTGCAAAACATGCTGACCACCGAACAGCTCTACGCGTGGGGCTGGCGTATCCCGTTCGCCATCGGTGCGCTGTGTGCGGTCGTGGCGCTGTACCTGCGTCGCGGCATGGAAGAAACCGAGTCGTTCACCAAAAAAGAGAAATCCAAGGAAAGCGCAATGCGCACCTTGATGCGCCACCCGAAAGAGCTGTTGACCGTGGTCGGCCTGACCATGGGCGGCACCCTGGCGTTCTACACCTACACCACCTACATGCAGAAATACCTGGTGAACACGGTCGGCATGAGCATCTCCGACTCGACCACCATTTCCGCCGCCACGCTGTTCCTGTTCATGTGCCTGCAACCGATCATCGGTGGCCTGTCGGACAAGATCGGTCGTCGTCCGATCCTGATCGCCTTCGGTGTGCTCGGTACGATCTTCACCGTGCCGATCCTGATGACCCTGCACACCATCCAGACCTGGTGGGGCGCGTTCTTCCTGATCATGGCGGCGCTGATCATCGTCAGCGGCTACACCTCGATCAACGCGGTGGTCAAAGCCGAATTGTTTCCGACCGAAATCCGCGCCCTGGGCGTTGGCCTGCCGTACGCGCTGACCGTGTCGATCTTCGGCGGCACTGCCGAATACATCGCGCTGTGGTTCAAGAGCATCGGCATGGAAACCGGTTACTACTGGTACGTCACCGCGTGCATTGCCGTGTCGCTGCTGGTGTACATCACCATGAAAGATACCCAGAAGCACTCGCGGATCGTCACTGACTGATCGCACCGCATCGCTGGCAGGCCACAAAATCTGTGTCCTGCCACGAACCCTACGGGGTCTCGCGTCTGGCTGGAAATATGCGCTGGGTCCTTGCACTATGGCTGCATCCGAATGCAGCTCAGGAATCCGCTCCCCATGCCCGATGACATCCACTTCTACGAACCCGCCAACGGCCACGGCCTGCCTCACGATCCGTTCAACGCCATCGTCGGCCCGCGCCCCATCGGCTGGATTTCCTCGCAGGATGCCGAAGGCCGACTCAATCTCGCGCCGTACAGTTTCTTCAACGCCTTCAACTACGTGCCGCCGATCATTGGTTTTTCCAGTGTCGGGCGCAAAGACAGTCTGAACAACATCGAGCAGACCGGTGAGTTCGTCTGGAACCTCGCCACCCGCCCGTTGGCCGAGCAGATGAACCAGAGCTGCGCGATGGTCGCGCCCGAGGTCAACGAGTTTGAACTGGCGGGGCTGACCACCGTGGCGTCAAAGGTGATTTCGGTCCCACGGGTCGCCGAGAGTCCAGTGTCCTTCGAGTGCAAAGTCACGCAGATCATCCAGCTGCAACGCGCCGATGGCGAAACCGTGCCGAGCTGG
This sequence comes from Pseudomonas sp. LW8, assembly GCF_041956865.1. Lineage (NCBI taxonomy): Bacteria > Pseudomonadati > Pseudomonadota > Gammaproteobacteria > Pseudomonadales > Pseudomonadaceae > Pseudomonas > Pseudomonas sp. LW8. The sequence goes on from NZ_CP168138.1 coordinate 4,445,965, forward strand.
CTGATCCTCGGCGAAGTAGTCGCGGTGCACATCGCCAAATGGCTGCTGAAGGATGGCATCTACGACACCGCCGCCGCACAACCGATTCTGCGCGGCGGCGGGCCGGCGGATTATTTCCAGCTGGGGCCTGAGGCGCTGTTCAAAATGTGGCGCCCAGGGGCGCAGAAGTAATTACCAGATCAGCTCGGCGTCATCAGTGACGCCCTTGAGTTTGTCCAGTTCGTTGATGGCTGCATCATCGGCAGCAATGGCGCCGGGGAACACCTGCTCATTGAGCAATTTGTGAAAGCGTGGGGCGCCGCCATCGACCAGGGCTTTGACCGCGATCGCCGCGTAATAACCCTTGTTGCCGCCCAGCTCGACGGGGACGACTGCGGAGACTGCTTCGAAGCGTTCAAACTCTTTACGTGCCATGTCGCGGATCCTGGCTCAATCAAATAAGCCGGACATTAAACCCTCAACCGGCGAGTTTGTGTATCGGCGCCGCGCATTGACCGAGGGCCTGCGCGGCGGAAACGTCCCTGAACGTGTGGAAGTCGAGGCTGTTGACCACCAGGTCCTGCACCAGCTCGGCGAAGACTTCCATCGACGGACTGTTGAAATACGCCGTCATCACTTGCTGACTGCTCCAGTAGCCGCTGACCAGCCAGAGGTCGGCGTCGCACTGCGATTGTTGCAAGGAAAAACTCAGGCAGCCGGGCGCCGCACGCGAGACTTCGATCAATGCGCTCAGGCGCACACCGAGTTCCGCCGAACGCCCGGGCTGGGCACGAACGAAGGCCATATGACTGACAGGCATTTGCTTGGACATGATCAACCCTCCATGAAATCGCGTGGCAGCCGGGGGACGGGCTGCGACTGAAGCAAAGATTAAGGGCCGGGGCAGCTGCGCCGTTAGTCGATTCCTGCCTTCGCGTTGCACAATCCTGCGAGACTGCGCAGACGACCTGTAACAACCTGTAAACCCGCGCAACACGTCTGTCATACGCGTTTTGTGTAGGAGCTGCCGAAGGCTGCGATCTTGTGCTTCTGCCTTGAAGATCAACGGATCGCAGCCTTCGGCAGCTCCTACAGAATCGTATGGCGGGAGACATGTGCGCACCTGCGGGCAGAATCAGGCAAGCATTTGGCAGAATGTGTCTACCGCCGCCGCTTGCACAAACATATGCTCTGCTGCATTCCCCCTCACTTGCCGAGGATGCCGTGCATGACGTCATTCGATCGTTTTCAAGCCGAACCCAGCGCCGACATGGAAAAGCAGCGCGCGGAGCTGGCCGCGATCATCCGCCGCAACACCAGCGACGATGGCAGCTACCAGACCGCCATCGGCTCACTGGTGATGTCGCGTCACACCCAGTCCCATGACTTTGCCCCGGTACTCGCGCAGCCGGCGCTGTGCATCATGGCGCAGGGGCGCAAAGAGGTGCGCCTGGCCGACGAGTTCTTCAACTACGACCCGCTGAATTATCTGGTGGTGTCGGTTTCGATGCCGCTCAGCGGGCGCGTGGTGAATGTCTCGCCGGAAGAACCGATCCTCGCCGTGCGCCTCGACATCGACCCGACCGAAATCACCGCGCTGATCGCCGACGCTGGCCCGATGGGCGTACCGACGCGGCCGACCGGACGCGGTCTGTACGTGGAGAAAATCGACAGCGCCATGCTCGACGCAGTGCTGCGGCTGGCCCGGCTGCTCGACGCGCCGAAAGACATCGCCATGCTCGCGCCGCTGATTCGCCGGGAGATTCTCTATCGCCTGCTGCGCAGCCCACAGGGCCATCGTCTGTATGAGATTGCGATTGCCAACAGTCAGAGCCATCGCATCAGCCAGGCCATCAAATGGCTCAACGGCAATTTCGAGCAACCACTGCGCATCGATGATCTGGCGCGGGAAGTGAACCTCAGCGTGTCGACGTTGCATCATCGCTTCAAGGCGATGACTGCGATGAGTCCGTTGCAGTATCAAAAACAGTTGCGCCTGCAAGAGGCGCGTCGGCTGATGTTGACCGAAGGGCTGGAAGCGTCGGCGGCGGGGTATCGGGTGGGCTATGAAAGTCCGTCGCAGTTCAGCCGCGAGTACAGCCGACTGTTTGGTGCGCCACCGTTGCGGGACCTGGCGCGGTTGCGGCTGTCGGTGTGACTCCATAGAAGCCCCTCACCCTAGCCCTCTCCCAGAGGGAGAGGGAACCGATTGGGGGATATTGGAGAGGTTCAGCGACTTGCGATATCGGTGCTGAATCCGGAATCAGCCAAGCCAGGCCAACCCGCCGTTGGATTGATGACCTTCAAATCCATAATCGACTCGGTTTTTCAGGTCGACGGAGAACGCAAGACACCTCGGTCAGCTCCCTCTCCCCCCGGGAGAGGGCTGGGGTGAGGGCAGGCTTCTACACCGCGCGCACGACGTGCTTGATCTCCAAAAACGCCGCCAACCCCCAAGGCCCCAGCTCACGCCCGACACTGCTCTGCTTGTACCCACCCCATGCCGCCTGCGGGAAGATCACCTGCGGTGCATTGATCCACACCAGCCCTGCCTGCAAGGCATTGGCCACACGATCTGCTGCGGTGGCATCGCGTGTCACTACGCTCGCGACCAGGCCGAACTGGCTGTCGTTGGCCAAGGCAATCGCTTCAGCCTCACTGGCGAAACTGCGCACACACACCACCGGCCCGAAAATCTCTTCACGCCATAACGCGCTGTCCAGCGGCACGTCGGTGAACACCGTCGGTTGCAGGAAATAACCGCGCGGCAAATGCGCCGGACGATTACCGCCGCACACCAACCTCGCCCCGGCGCTCAAACCGCGATCAATATGCCCAAGCACCCGCTGGTACTGCGCCTGATTGACCAGCGCGCCCATCTCCACGTCCGGATCGAACGGATCGGCCACTCGAATCGCCTCTGCGCGCTTTTGCAGACGCTGAAGAAACTCATCCATCAATTCCTCGGCAACCAGCACCCGACTGGTGGCCGAGCACATCTGCCCGGCGTTGAAGAACGCCCCGCCACAAGCCAGTTCCACCGCCAGCTGCAGATCAGCATCCGCCAGCACCAGCAACGACGATTTGCCACCCAGCTCCAGGCTCACACCCTTCACGGTTTCGGCAGCGCGTTGCATCACCTGCACACCAACAGCGTTGCTGCCGGTAAAGGAGATCTTGGCGATGCGAGGATCGGCCGACAACGGCGCGCCTACCGCCAGACCAGTGCCGCAGACCAGATTGAACACGCCGTCGGGCAAACCGGATGCAGCGATGATCGCGGCCAGTTCCAGCTCCGGCAACGGCGTCACTTCAGAAGGTTTCAGCACCACGCAGCAACCGGCGGCGAGCGCCGGGGCGAGCTTCCAAGCGGTGGTGACCATGGGGAAATTCCACGGCACGATCAGCCCGACCACACCGCATGGCTCACGACGCAGGCGTGCGCTGAAGTCATCGCTGGGCAGCAGCACGTTGCTGTCCTGCCCGGCGTCGAGGCCTTCGGCGAGTTCGGCGTAATAGTCGAAAGTGGCGATCACGTCATCGACATCGATGGCCGCTTCAAACTGCGGTTTACCGTTATTACTCGACTGCAGATTCATCAAGTGATCGCGACCGTTGCGCACGCCGTTGGCAATGTTGCGCAGGATCGCAGCGCGTTCGGCGCCGGTGGTTGTCGACCAGTGTTTGAACGCCTCGGTCGCCGCGCTGATCGCCTGGTCGACGGCCTGTTCGTCGCCGCCATTGACGGTGGTCAGCAGCGCTTCGGTAGCGGGGTTGATCACCCGCAGATGTTCGCGGCCTGACGACCATTGGCCGTTGATGTAGAGGCCGTCGAGTGTGGTTGGAAAGCTGATCATTGGGCCACCGCCTGCATCCACTGGTTCTGGTCGATTTCAATCAGCGTCGGGCCTTGCCGGTCCGTCGCTTTACGCAGCGCTGCGCGCAATTCGTCGATATTGCTGATGGCTTGCGCGGCGCAACCGAGGCCCTTGGCCACGGCGACGAAGTCCGGGGTGTAGATGTCCACGCCAACCGGTTCGATGGCGCGGTTGACCATGTACTTTTTGATCTCTTCGTAACCCTGGTTATTCCACAGCAGCACGATCACCGGCACCCGTGCTTCAACGGCGCTGGCCAGTTCCGGCAGGGTGAATTGCAAGCCGCCGTCACCGATCAGGCACACCACCGGCGGGCGCGCGCCGTTGTCGTGTTGTCCACCGAGCCACGCACCGATCGCCGCCGGCAACGCATAGCCGAGGGTGCCGTAACCGGTGGATGCGTTGAACCAGCGGCGTGGACGCTCGGGGTTGAACGTGAGGTTGCCGGTGTACACCGGTTGCGTGGAATCGCCGACGAACACCGCTTCGGGCAATTCGTGCAACACGGTTTCGAGGAAACGCGTTTGCGCCAGCGTCGGCGCATCCCAGCTCGCCGCCAATTCATTACGCAGGCGCGCGGCGCGAACATGGCCCCAATCATTACGGCGCTCGGCCAGCGGCTTTTGCGTCAGCGTGCTGAGCAAGGCTTGCGCGGCGTTGCGCGAATCAGCGACCAGTGCGACGTGCGGCGGGTAGTTGCGCACGGTCTGATCGGCATCGATGTCGATGCGCAGCAGCTTGCCGGGAATCTCGAAGCCGCCGGCGAAGGTCACGTCGTAATCGGTCTCGGCCAGCTCCGTGCCGATCGCCAGCACCACGTCGGCTTCAGCGACCAGTGCGCGAGTGGCGACCAGGCTTTGCGTCGAACCGATCAACAACGGATGGCTGGTCGGCAGCATGCCTTTGGCGTTGATGGTCAGCGCCACTGGAGCGTCGAGCAGTTCGGCGAGTCGGGTCAGCTCCGGCGCCGCGTCGATAGCACCGCCGCCAGCAAGAATCAGTGGACGTTGCGCGCTGGCCAGCATTTCGCTCATGCGGCTCACGGCAGCCGGTGCGGCGCCGGCGCGATCGATATTCACCGGCAGGCTGGCGAGCAATTCATCGGCCTCTTCCACCAGCACGTCCAACGGAATTTCGATGTGCACCGGACGCGGTCGCCCGGCCTGGAACAGCGCGAAAGCGCGAGCAAGCACCACCGGCAGTTCGGCAGCGGACATCAGCGTGTGCGAGAACGCTGCGACGCCGCCGACCAGTGCGCTCTGGTTCGGCAGCTCATGCAACTTGCCGCGCCCACCGCCCAACTGACTGCGCGACTGCACGCTGGAGATCACCAGCATCGGAATCGAATCGGCGTAAGCCTGGCCCATGGCCGTGGTGATATTGGTCATGCCCGGGCCGGTGATGATGAAACACACACCGGGTTTGCCGCTGGTACGCGCATAGCCGTCAGCCATGAACCCGGCGCCCTGTTCGTGGCGAGGCGTGACGTGGTTGATGCTTGAACGCGCGAGGCCTCGGTACAGCTCGACGGTGTGCACACCGGGAATGCCGAACACCTGCTCGACCCCGTAATTTTCCAACAGCCTGACCAGTACTTCGCCGCACGTTGCCATATTGATTGCCCTTTCATTCACTGAACACTCCCTGTGGGAGCGAGCCTGCTCGCGAATAAGCGGTCCAGCCAACATCCGTGTCGAACCTTGAACCGTCTTCGCGAGCAGGCTCGCTCCCACAGGGTCCGTGGAGTGCCCATTGGAACGGTGCGCAACTGGCAGCAACAATCGATTAAAAGTCATACTAGCCATGTCCCCACGTCATACCTCGGATCGCCATGAAACGCCTGCCACCCCTGCCCGCTCTGCATACGTTCTGGATCACCGCGCAATGCTGCAATTTCACTCGCGCCGCCGAGCAGTTGCACATCACTCAGGGCGCGGTGAGCCGGCAGATCGCCGGGCTGGAAGAACAGCTCGGTTATCCGCTGTTCATCCGTCTGGCCCGAGGTCTGGCGCTGACGGCTGAAGGCCGCGAATGGCTGCCACAAGTGGAGAAGGTTTTCGGGCTGATCAGTGAAGCGACCGAGCAGATCGGGCTCAAACACCAGACGTTGCAACTCAAGGCCCCAAGCTGCGTGATGCGTTGGCTGCTGCCGCGTCTGCTGCAATGGCAGAAGGAACGCCCGGACGTGCCGGTGAAATTGACGGCCTCGCTGCAACACGGTGTGGATTTCCAGCGCGAGCAATTCGACGCCGCCGTGATCTACGGTCCGCCGCCGGACAATTCGCCAGGCGCACTGCATCTGTTCGACGAGCAACTGACACCGGTCTGCTCACCGCAACTGCTCAAAGGTTCGCCGGCGCTGAATTCACCGCAGGATTTGCAGGAGCATCTGTTATTGCACCCGACCCACGACATTCAGGACTGGTCGGTGTGGCTCGATGCAGCGGGATTGCGATTGGGCAACCTTGGCAGCGGGCAGCATTTCGAAACGCTGGATCAGGCGATGTCGATGGCCTCGCACGGCACGGGGGTGGCGATCGGGGACTGGTCGCTGATTGGTGATGATCTGAACGCTGGAAGACTGGTGATGCCGTTTGCGTTGAAGGTGAAGACGGGGTTGGCGTATTACGTGGTGGTGCCTGCTGGAGCCGAACCCTCGCCGCAACTTGAGGAGCTGATGCTCTGGCTGGTTGAGCAGGCTCATTTGCGCTGAAGCCTCTCCCCTCACCCTAGCCCTCTCCCCAGGGAGAGGGAACTGATTGGGGATACTCAAGAAATTCATCGACCTGACACAGCCACGCCAAATCCATAATCGACACGGCCGTTCAGGTCAATGCGTGACCCAAGACAACTCGGTCGGCTCCCTCTCCCCAGGGAGAGGGAACTGATTGGGGATACTCAAGAAATTCATCGACCTGACACAGCCACGCCGAATCCATAATCGACACGGTCGTTCAGGTCAATGCGTGACCCAAGACAACTCGGTCGGCTCCCTCTCCCCCGGGAGAGGGCTGGGGTGAGGGGAAAAGGCTTGACTCAATACCCGACGGTAAAACGCTGGCGCGAATGCTTCGGCGTTTCCACTTCGTCGATCAGTGCAATCGCGTAATCGGCAAAGGTGATCCAGCTGCGCCCTTCGGCACTGACCAACAGATGATCCTTGCCGACGCGGAATGTGCCACTGCGCTCACCCTCGACGAACTCCGCCGACGGCGACAAAAAGGTCCAGTCCAGTTCCTGCTCGTGACGCAACGCATCAAGAAACTCAGCACCTGCGCTCGCCTCGGCTTTGTATTCGGCCGGGAAACCGGCACTGTCGATCACTCGCGTGTCATCCGGCAGCAACAGCGAACCGGCGCCGCCGACCACCAGCAAGCGCTTCACGCCCGCCTGCTTCACCGGTCCGACAATCGCCGAGGCCGGGACGGAGGCGAAATGCGCTGCGCTGATCACTGCGTCGTGACCGGCCACCGCCGCTTGCAGCGCCGCCGAATCCAGTACGTCGAGGCTCTTGCTGACGACACCGGCACGGCTGCCGATCTTCGAGGTATCGCGGGCAATGGCGGTGACGCTGTGGCCGCGACGCAGGGCTTCTTCCAGCAATTGGCTACCGGCACGGCCGGTGGCACCAATGATTGCGATCTTGCTCATGACATTCTCCAGTTGGCTTGAAAATGCTGCGTGTTCAGGTTCGGCTTACCACTGCATCTCGCCCTTGGCGACTTTTGCGCTGAGTTCCAGCGAGCTTTCCTCGCCGAGTTGCGGGTAGCGTTTTTTCATCGCAACGATCAGTGCAGCAGAGTCTTTGGCCTTGGCGGTTTCGGCATCGAAGGCCTTGATGTAATCAGCGGTGAATTTCACGCTGGCCAGCGAGCGGCTGCTGTCACCCAGGTAATGACCGGGCACCACGGTTTGCGGTTTCAGGCTTTCGATGGTGTGCAGGGTGTGCAGCCAGTCGGCGTGGGATTGCGCGGTCTGGGTGTCGGCCATCCACACATGAATGTTCTCGGCGACCACTACGCCACCGACCACTGCTTTGAGCGACGGGATCCATACGAAGCTGCGATCCGGTTGCTTGCCGTCGAGGCCGATCACCTGCAATTGCTTGCCTTCGAGGGTCAGGCTGTCGCCCTTGAGCACGTCCGGGACGATGGTTTTCGCCGGCACGTCGGCGCCCATTTTCGGCCCCCAGTAGGCCAGTTTGCCGTCGACGGTGTGCTTGATGTGATCGACGGTCGGCTGCGAAGCCAATACTTTGGCTTGCGGGAATGCCTTGGTCAGGGTGTCGAGGCCAAAGTAGTAATCCGGGTCACCGTGGCTGATGTAGATGGTAGTCAACTGCTTGCCGCTGGCGCGGATTTTTTCCACCACTTGCTCGGCCTGGGAATTGCCGAATTGCGCATCGACCAGAATCGCTTCTTTCTCACCGCTGACCAGCACCGAGCTGACCGGGAAAATCGCCTGGGTGCCCGGGTTGTAGACATCGAGGCTCAGCTCGGCGGCGGATGCGTGGGCGGCAAAGCCGAAAAATGCTGCGGCGAGCAGAACGCGTTTGAAGGGGGTAAAGCCGATCATGTGTTGCTCCGGATTGCGAATGCCAGTCTGGCGATGCAACAGAGCTTAGTTGCCAGACTCAGTACAAAAAATGCGATGCTTGGACATAGTTTGTTTCTGAAAGCGGGCAAATCATGGATCGGCTTCAAGCAATGCGGGTATTCGTCACGGTCGTGGACCTGGGCAGCCAGTCGGCGGCGGCCGACCACCTCGACCTGTCGCGGCCGGTGGTGTCGCGCTATCTGGCGGAGCTGGAAGACTGGGTCGGCGCGCGGCTTATGCACCGCACCACGCGCAAATTGAGCCTGACCGCCGCCGGCAGCGAAATCCTCCCGCGCTGCCGGCAGATGATCGACCTGTCGCACGACATGCAGGCCGCCGTCAGTGAACCCCATGACGCGCCGCGCGGATTGCTGCGGATCAGCGTCAGCACCTCGTTTGGCCAAGCGCAACTGGCCGATGCGATGGCGGCATACGTCAAGCTTTACCCCGGCGTGAGCATCGATCTGCAGATGCTCGACCGCACGGTGAATCTGGTCGATGAGCGCATCGATCTGGCGATTCGCACCAGCAATGATCTTGATCCGAATCTGATCGCCCGGCGCCTGACCGTGTGCCGCTCGGTGGTCTGCGCAGCACCGGCGTATCTGCTTGAGCATCCGGCGCCGCTGCGGGTGGAGGAACTGAGCCGACACAACTGCCTGACCCATTCCTATTTCGGCAAGAGCCTGTGGCATTTCGAGGAGGATGGCGAACCGGTTTCGGTGCCGGTGCAGGGCAATATCAGCGCCAACGAGGCCAGCACCCTCCTGCGCGCAACCCTGGCCGGCGCGGGCGTGGCGATGCTGCCGACCTACCAGGCTGGCGTGCATATTCACAGCGGCGAACTGCTGCGTTTGCTGCCACACGCAGAACCGCGCCAGATGAATATCTACGCGGTGTACGCCTCACGCAAACACATGCCGGCGGCACTGCGCAGCATGCTCGACTTTCTTGTGCAGCGCTTTCCCGAGGCCCCGGCCTGGGATGCCGGCCTGTAAACCCGATCCCTTGTGGGAGCGAGCCTGCTCGCGAAGAGGCCAGTACATTCAACATTGATGTCGCTTGGACCACCGCCTTCGCGAGCAGGCTCGCTCCCACATAGGCATCAATTCGCTGAATGGCCGGCTAAATCCTCAAGCGCACTCGCTGGCAAGTGCGCGCCGCTGACCTATGCTCAAAGTAATACCGCAAGGTAGACGTTCAGAGGTCGAACACCATGAACATCAAAACAAAAAGATACGCCGCCATCTTCATCACCTGCGCCGCCACGCTGGCGCTGTACGGCACCGCTGCCTGGCGGGTCGAGCAGTTGCGCCAGCTGCCGCGTGAGTATGCGAGCTGCAACTATGAGCGGTGTATTCCGCACAATGCCACGCTGAACGCATTGCGCTGATAGACCTGCGCTGGAATGCAACTGCTGTGGGAGCGAGCCTGCTCGCGAATGCGCTGTGTCAGCCAGCCTAGTTGCTGAATGAAAGACCGTATTCGCGAGCAGGCTCGCTCCCACAGGGCTCATCAGCGCATCAGGATTGTTGCTCGGCCTTCAAGCGGTCGCGGAATGCCTTTGGCGAAATCCCCACCCGGCGACGGAACAGGCGCGTGAAGTTGGTCGGATCGGAAAACCCCAACAGCTCCGACATCTCGTAAATCGTCATGCTGGTGTAGGTCAGCAGGCGCTTGGCTTCCAGCAACTGACGCTCGTGCATGATCTGCAACGCCGGTTGCCCGGCCAGTTCACGGCAGGTGCCGTTGAGATGCGACACGGAGATGCCCAGGCGATGGGCGAGGTCTTCGACCTTGACGTGCTGGCGGTAAGTCTCTTCCACCAACTGAATGAAACCGTTGAGGTATTCGCGCTGGCGTTGCGGCCGTTGGCTGGCCTTGTGGCGGACGATCGCCTGGCGGCTGACCCAGACCATGATCACGCTGACCAGCGAATGCATGAGCATTTCCCGCGCCGGTTGATGGCCGTTGTACTCGGCCTGCAAGGCTGAAAACAGGCTGTTGAGATAATCGCCATCCTTGCCCGCCGGGTAGTTTTCCGCCCGAGCCAAGGCGTGTACCGAATCACCCAATTGCGCCTGCAAATGATTGATCAGCGGTGTGGCCAAGGTGACGATGAAGCCTTCAACATCCTCGGAAAAACGAAACCCGTGCACCGATAACGGTGGCAGCACCTGAATCGCTGGCGTCTCGAGTTGCGTGCGCTGGCCTTCGATTTCAAGCTCTGCCTGACCTTTGAAAACGAACAGCAGCTGGCACAGATCCGCGTGGCGGTGAGGTTTGATTTCCCATTGATGTTCGCGACTGCGCGAGGAAATGGTTTCACAGTGCAGCAAGTCCGGGGTCGGCCAGTCCAGGCTTTCACCGTAGAGCTTGAACACCGGAATAGAAGGCAGGGCAGGCTTGTTCATACTTCAATCCAGGCCTCTGGTTTTTGGGCGATAATCGCACCGATTGGCAGAATGTACAGGTATCGGCTCAGTTTTCACCTTCAATTGACAGACCCGCAAGGGAAAAATGCAAGCACTCGATCCATAAAATCATTCACCGGCTGTTGCTGCGTGAAGCTTGCGAGTCATAAAAACAATGAAAACCCTGAAAACCCAAGTCGCCATTATCGGCGCCGGTCCTTCCGGACTGCTCCTCGGCCAGCTGTTGCACAACGCTGGCATCGAAACCCTGATCCTCGAACGCCAGACGCCTGATTACATTCTTGGGCGCATCCGTGCCGGTGTGCTTGAACAAGGCATGGTAGAGCTGCTGCGTGAGGCGGGCGTCGGTCAGCGAATGGATGCCGAAGGCCTGGTTCATGGCGGCTTTGATCTGGCGCTGGACGGGCGTCAGGTGCACATCGATCTGCACGCTCTGACCGGCGGTAAAACAGTAATGGTCTACGGTCAGACCGAGGTCACCCGCGACCTGATGGCCGCTCGTCGGGATGCGGGGGCGCCGACAATTTATCAGGCAAGCAATGTCGTTCCCCACGGCATGAAAAGCGACGAAGCTTTCGTCACCTTCGAAAAGGACGGTGAAAGCTGGCGCGTCGATTGCGATTACATCGCCGGTTGCGATGGTTTCCACGGCGTCGCCCGGCAGTCGATTCCGGCCGATTGCCTGAAGATCTTCGAGCGGGTCTACCCGTTCGGCTGGCTGGGCATTCTCGCCGACACACCGCCGGTTCACGACGAATTGGTCTATGCCCGCCACGAGCGTGGCTTCGCTTTGTGCAGCATGCGTTCGGCCACCCGCACCCGCTATTACCTGCAAGTCCCGGCAGATGAAAACGTCGATGACTGGAGCGATCAGCGTTTCTGGGATGAGCTGAAAAAACGCCTGCCGGATGCCCTCGCGGAAAAACTGGTGACCGGCCCTTCGATCGAAAAAAGCATCGCGCCGCTGCGCAGTTTTGTCGTCGAACCGATGCAATACGGCCGGATGTTCCTGGTCGGCGACGCCGCCCACATCGTCCCGCCCACTGGCGCCAAGGGCTTGAACCTGGCGGCCAGCGATGTCAGCACGTTGTTCAATATTCTGCTGAAGGTCTATCGCGAAGGCCGCACTGATCTGCTGGAAAAATACTCGGAAATCTGCCTGCGCCGGGTGTGGAAAGCCGAACGGTTTTCCTGGTGGATGACGTCGATGCTGCATCGCTTCGACGATCACGATGAGTTCAGCCAGCGCATCAGCGCTTCGGAACTGGACTATTTTGTCAGCTTGCAAGCCGGGCAAAAAACCATTGCAGAAAATTACGTCGGGCTTCCGTACGAGGCTATCGAATAGCTTCCTACCGACTTACACTGCGAGCATCCACCCGCGCGCGATGGCCGCGCGGGTCCATCAATGCCCGCAGGCTCGCCCGTGACCACTCTCAATCAACCTGAAACGCCCAAACCGGCCATTCGCAGCGTGCTGGTCGCCTTGATGATGGCGATCTTCCTCGGTGCGCTGGACCAGACCATCGTCGCCGTATCGATGCCGGCGATCTCCGCGCAATTCAAGGACGTCAGCCTGCTGGCCTGGGTGATTTCCGGTTACATGGTGGCGATGACCGTGGCGGTGCCCATCTACGGCAAACTCGGCGACCTGTACGGGCGGCGCAAACTGATGTTGTTCGGCATGGGCCTGTTCACCCTCGCCTCGCTGTTCTGCGGTATGGCGCAGAGCATGGAGCAACTGGTGCTGGCGCGGATCCTTCAGGGCATCGGCGCCGGCGGCATGATCTCGGTGAGTCAGGCGATCATCGGCGACATCGTCCCGCCACGTGAACGCGGGCGCTATCAGGGTTACTTCAGCAGCATGTACGCCGTGGCCAGCGTCGCCGGCCCGGTGCTCGGCGGCTACATGACCGAATACCTGTCGTGGCGCTGGGTGTTTCTGATCAACCTGCCGCTGGGGCTTGGCGCGTGGTGGGTGGCACGGCGCAACCTGCGCGGCTTGCCGATTCCGCAGCGCAAACCGGTGATCGATTACCTCGGCACGGTGCTGATGATCATTGGTCTCACGGCGTTGCTGCTCGGCATCACCGAAGTCGGCCAGGGTCATTCATGGCGCAGCGGCGAAGTGCTCGGCCTGTTCGCCTGCGCCGTGGTGGTGCTGGCGCTGTTCGTCTGGCATGAACGCCGTGCACGTGAGCCATTGCTGCCGATGCACTTGTTCACCAATCGCAGCGCGCTGCTGTGCTGGTGCACGATCTTCTTCACCAGTTTCCAGGCCATCTCGCTGATCGTGCTGATGCCATTGCGTTTCCAAAGCGTCACCGGCGCTGGCGCCGACAGCGCAGCGCTGCACTTGCTGCCATTGGCGATGGGCTTGCCGATCGGTGCCTATTTCGCCGGCCGCCGCACCTCGATTACCGGACGCTACAAACCGCAGATTCTCACCGGGGCGATCCTCATGCCGATCTCGATTCTCGGCATGGCCTTCAGTCCGCCCCAAGCAACCTTGCTCAGCGGTCTGTTCATGCTGCTCAGCGGCATCGCCGGCGGCATGCAGTTCCCGACCTCGCTGGTCGGCACGCAAAACTCGGTGGAACAACGCGACATCGGCGTCGCCACCAGCACCACCAACCTGTTCCGCTCACTGGGCGGCGCGGTGGGCGTGGCTTTGATGTCGGCGCTGCTGCTGGCGTTGCTGCACCATTCCAGTTTCGCCCACCTGGCGAACAGTTCGCTGATCAGCGAAGGGCATTCGGGCAACGTCCTGCTCGATGGCCTGAACGCCGCACCCGGTGAAGCGCAGAACGCTTTGCGCGCGGAGCTGCTGGTGACCTTCCGCCACTTGCTCTGGGTCAGCACGGCAGTGTCGTTGCTGGGGCTGGCAGCGGCGATTGCCATGCCGAACAACCTGCTGCGCGGACGGGAGCACGGCGCGAAATAATTGCCGCAACAAATACCACTGTGGGAGCGAGCCTGCTCGCGAATGCGCGGTGTCAGCCGACACATAGCTGAATGACACACCGCTTCGCGAGCAGGCTCGCTCCCACAAGGGAACGGTGTTCTCTCAAGGGCTGTAGTAGCCCACCGCGACGAGGAAATGCCCGACCTTTTTCAGGTACGCATGCTTGTCCTCGATCTTGCCGGTCACCGGGTTTTTCCAGCGGTATTCATATTCGCCTTCATCCTGCTTGCCGATCAGCGCCAGAATCGGCTCGCCCACCGGTTTGCCTTCCGGGTCCTTGACCTTGCCAAAATCAGTGTTGATCAAGCGCAGATTGGTGCCGTGGGCGACATAACGCTGGTTGTTCAGATCGACCACGAAGACATACAGGTCATCCTGCAGATATCCGCCCTTGAGCGAGTTGATCGCAACCAGCGTGCCCTTCTCGTCCTTGCCCAGATCCGTCGCGGCTTTGTCCAGCAAGGCCTTGGCCTGCTCAGCCGAAGCCCGTGGCAAGTAGTAACCCACCGCGAGAATGCGCTGCCCGACGCGCTGATAAAACACATGCTTGCGCTCGACCTTGCCGTCGGCCCAATTCTGCCAGCGGTATTCGGCCTGCTGGATGCCGTTGCCTTCCGGCACTTTCAGCGCATCCTTGAACGCCTTCTGCAGATCCGGCCCGAGCACTTCGCTGACATCACGGCCGATCAGCGCCGATGACGGCCCGCCACTGGCAAGCATGACGCCTTTGGTGTCGAGGACGAACACGTAGCGATCCTTGTCGACGAACTCACCCTGGCGGCTGAAGGCGGCGAAGGCCTTGTCGCCATTGTCGTGGTAGTAGGCCAAGGCTTTTTCCAGCAGGGCGATGGCCGCCTGACTGTCATCCTTGGCGGCGGTGGCGGCGCTGGCCTGGCCGAAACCGGCCAACAGAATCAGGCCGAGCCAGGCCACTTTATGCAAAAACCCCATAGCGCATCCCTCGTTCTTTTTGGTGTCTCAAGAGCGTAGACGGCTTGGGCTGATGTACGAGTATTCAGAATGATGCAGGGGATTACAGGCCCCTGTGGTGAGGGGACAAAGCCCTCCGGGCAACAGATCAGTCGCTACGGGCGGGAATTGATCTGCTGCTGGAGATTCTGGATCTGCGCCTGCAAGGTGTTGAGGTTGCGGGTCATCTGCGCGCGGAACGCATCGAACTCGGCGGTATTGCCGCCACCCTGCGGCGCTGCCGGGCGATTGTCCTGCTGACTTTTCAGCACCACGATGTCCTGCTCCAGACGATCGATCGCCGCGCTCGGGTTGCCCTGTTTCTTCAGCGCGGCGATATCGGCACCGAGGCTTTTGAACTGGGCGTCGAAGGCTTTCAACTGCGCATCGACCTTGCTGGTATCGGCGGGGGTGCTTTTGATGGTCGCCAGCTCGGCACTCAAGGCTTTGACCTGAGCCTGCAACTGCGTATTGGCGTTCTGTTGTTCGGTGGTCTGCGCGGTCATCTGCGCCAGCCGCTTGTCCAGTTCGCTGGCCTGCCCGGCCACGCCTTGCTGCTGCTTGCTCTGGTCAAGCAGCTTGCCTTCGAGTTGCTTGATCTGCAGCTTCAGCGCTTCGCTGTCGCTGCTGACGTTGCTCTGGCTGGCGACAACCTTGCCGGAAATATCCTGCAGGCGCCCCGCCGCTTCTTCGCTGATGCGGGCGAAGCTTTCCTGGGTGGCGACCAGTTGCTGTTCCATCAACGAAATCTGCTGGAAGCTCCACCAGGCCAGACCGATGAAGGCGAAAAACAACGCACCGACCAGCGCCCACAGCGGCCCGGTGCTGGCGGCCTTGACCTTGACCACTGGCGCGCTGCGCGAATGCACGGAAGTGCGGGGGCCGGGCGCGATGTCATCGTCATCGAACGGGTCGGCGCGCAGGCTTGGCACGTTATCGAAATCGTCGTCGTGGGCATCGTTTCGCATGGACATTGAGGCAACCTTTGGCAAACGCGGTGATGGCTAAATGCTGCGAAGTATAACCGCCGCAGCCGCAGGCATTGACCCTCAACCCGCAAGGCGGTTCATTGCCGCCCGGCCGAATCGTTTCAACGGATGTCCTGGGCTTTCCACCACGCACAGAACTCATCGAGGGCAGCCCAGAGGCTGACTTTCGGATCGTAGTCGAGATAATGCCGGGCGCGGCTGATGTCGAGGGTGAAATTTTTTTTCATGACCTGCATGCCCAGACGCGACAGGGTCGGCTCCGGGCGTCCCGGCCAGAGCATGCACGCGCCTTCATTGAGCGCCGCGACGCTGTACGCGAGACCGTAGGAGCGATATTTGCGCACCTGATCGACGTCCATCCGGCGCATCACGTAATTGACCACGTCCCACAGCGGCACCGGCGTACCGTTGCTGATGTTGTAGGCCTTGCCCAGCGCAGAACCTTGCGCCAACAAGCTGCAGAGCATGGCTTCGTTGAGGTTCTGCACGCTGGTGAAATCGACCTTGTTCAAGCCGTCGCCGATGATCGCCAGCCGGCCCTTGCGCTGCATCTTCAGCAGGCGCGGGAAGATGCTCATGTCACCGGCACCGGTGACGAAACGCGGGCGCAGGGCGATGGTTTCCAGACCGAATTCCTGGGCACCGAAGACTTTCTGCTCGGCCAGATACTTGGTCGCGGCGTAGGGATGCTTGAAGCGTTTGGGCACTTGCTCTTCGGTCAGGCCTACATGGTCGCGGCCATCGAAATAGATCGATGGCGACGACAGATGCACCAGCCGCCGCACCCGCTGCTTGAGGCAGGCTTCGACGACGTTTTCGGTGACTTCGACGTTGCCCTGATGAAAGTCCTGATAACGCCCCCACACACCGACAGCACCGGCGCAATGCACCACGGCCTCGACATCGCTGCACAGATCCCGCACCAGATCGGCGTCGCTCAGATCGCCCGGCACGAACTCCGCGCCCCGGCGCACCAGATGTTCGACGCTCTCGGCCCGGCGACCGTTGACCCGCACTTCAAGGCCCTGCTCCAGGGCGAAACGCGCAAAGCGCCCGCCAATAAAGCCACTGGCGCCGGTAACCAAAATCTTCATCAAAAACTCCAGGGAAGCAGCTGCAAGCTTCGAGCTTTCAGCTGCAAGTTGAAACGGTACGTGTTCTTGCCGCTTGCAGCTTGACGCTTGTTGCTGCGTTCAAGCCACTAGCCATTGCTTTGAGGAGCGCAGCAGTTGTTCGGTCAGTAGATTGAGCAACTGGCCGCCATTGCGCCAATGATGCCAGTACAGCGGCACGTCGATCGGTTTATCTGGCAGCAATTCGCGCAGCACCCCGCGTTGCAATTGCTCGCGCACTTGCAGTTCCGGCACCAGCCCCCAACCCAGACCGGCTTCGGTCAGGCGGATAAAGCCTTCGGAGGACGGACATAAGTGATGTTCAAACGCGCCGTCGACGCCCAACAGCGCCAGATAGCGATGCTGAAGGAAATCGTCCGGACCGAACACCAGCGCCGGGGTGCGCGGCAGCTGTTCGGCGCGCACGCCATCGGGAAAATGCCGAGCGATGAAGGCCGGACTGGCCAGGGCGCGATAGCGCATGGCGCCGAGCAACACGCTGCGGGCTCCCGCCACCGGCCGCTCGCTGGCACACAGGCATGCGGCCACTTCACCGGCACGCATGCGCTTGAGGCCAACGGTCTGGTCTTCGACGATCAGGTCGAGCAACAAATGCTGCTCGGCGCAGAAATCGCCGACGGCCTCGGCCCACCAAGTGGCGAGGCTGTCGGCGTTGAGGGCGATGCGCAGGCGATCGGGCAGGCCTTCTTCGTCCAGCGCCGGCACCACTGATTGCAAGTCGCGCTCCAGCAGACGCACCTGCTGCACATGGTTGAGCAAGCGTCGGCCGATCTCGGTCGGCGATGGCGGTGTTTCGCGCACCAGCACCGGCTGGCCGACCCGCGCTTCAAGCAATTTGATGCGCTGGGAGATCGCCGACTGCGACAGGCCGAGCACCTGTGCGGCGCGATCGAATCCGGCCTGCTCGACCACAGCGGCGAGCGCGGAAAGCAACTTATAGTCGAACATCAGTTTTCCTAATGGGCGATCAGCACTATTGGTTTTTCTTATACAGCGTCACACCGGAGAATAGCCAGCAAGCACTCTCTTTCAAGGATCTCTCCCATGTGGCAAAGCTACGTAAACGGCCTGTTGGTGGCGTTCGGCCTGATCATGGCGATCGGCACGCAGAACGCTTTCGTCTTGGCGCAAAGCCTGCGCCGTGAACACCATTTGCCGGTGGCGGCATTGTGCGTGGTGTGTGACGCAATTCTGGTCGCGGCCGGGGTGTTCGGCCTGGCGACGATCCTCGCGCAGAACCCGACCCTGCTGGCGATCGCCCGTTGGGGCGGTGCGACGTTTCTGATCTGGTACGGCAGCCAGGCACTGCGCCGGGCCTGCTCGAAACAGAGCCTTGAGCAAGGCGAAAACCAGAGCGTGCGTTCGCTGCGCGCAGTGATGCTCAGCGCGCTGGCGGTGACCTTGCTCAACCCCCACGTTTATCTCGATACGGTATTGCTGATCGGCTCGCTGGGCGCGCAGCAATCGGTGCCGGGCGCTTATGTGGTCGGCGCGGCGAGTGCATCGTTGCTGTGGTTTTTCACCCTGGCCCTCGGCGCGGCGTGGCTGGCACCGTGGCTGGCCCGCCCGAGCACGTGGCGCATTCTCGATCTGGTGGTGGCGTTAATGATGTTCACCGTCGCCGCGCAGTTGATCATCGCCGGATGATTTATTCGCAAAGGCTCTGGAACCTCTATCCCACACAGTTGTTGCGTGGTTAAGGCGCGACCCCGGTGCTATGATCCGAACCCTGCGCCGCAAAGAGTAAAAACTCGCCGGTGCATTTCCGGCCGCCCGTGATCGGCCTTGCGCTCACCGCAACAGACCTGATTAGGAGAATCATCATGGCTTTCGAATTGCCGCCGCTGCCTTACGCACACGATGCCCTGCAGCCGCACATCTCCAAGGAAACCCTGGAGTTCCACCACGACAAGCACCACAACACCTACGTCGTGAACCTGAACAACCTGGTGCCAGGCACCGAGTTTGAAGGCAAGACCCTGGAAGAAATCGTCAAGACTTCTTCGGGCGGCATCTTCAACAACGCCGCTCAGGTCTGGAACCACACCTTCTACTGGAACTGCCTGGCGCCAAACGCCGGCGGTCAACCAACCGGCGCCCTGGCAGATGCCATCAACGCAGCGTTCGGTTCGTTCGACAAGTTCAAGGAAGAATTCAGCAAAACCTCGATCGGCACCTTCGGTTCCGGCTGGGGCTGGCTGGTGAAAAAGGCTGACGGTTCCCTGGCCCTGGCCAGCACCATCGGCGCCGGCAACCCGCTGACCAGCGGCGACACCCCGCTGCTGACCTGCGACGTCTGGGAACACGCTTACTACATCGACTACCGTAACCTGCGTCCGAAGTACGTTGAAGCGTTCTGGAACCTGGTCAACTGGAAGTTCGTGGCCGAGCAGTTCGAAGGCAAAACCTTCACCGCTTAAGCTGCGCGCCAGATGAAAAACCCGGCTTCGGCCGGGTTTTTTTATGCCCGGCGCATGGCGTTTCTCGCACGGTAAAAGCAGCTTCGCGCCGTTTGCCGCCAGCCCCCAGCGGTCTACCATCACAGACAGGAAAAAATCTTTGGCCCAGTGCTCAAGTTGAAGCCAATTGCAACCGACACAGTTAATTCAGAGCTATTACTCAAATGGCGACATTGCGGCCAGGATCACGGCGACTTTTCCCGTGCCCGATTGTCCCTTTGACTGCCAACCCGGGATTGCCAATACTCATGGCAACTTGACGCTACCCGCACGGAACAAGGAATAACCCTTTGAAGCTGGAACTCAAGAACAGCTTGTCGGTGAAGTTGCTCCGGGTCGTGCTCCTGTCGGCATTGATCGTAGGCGTAGTCTTGAGCTGCGCGCAGATTGTCTTCGATGCCTACAAGACCCGTCAGGCGGTTGCCGGCGACGCCGAGCGCATCCTCGACATGTTCCGCGATCCATCGACCCAGGCCGTGTACAGCCTGGACCGGGAAATGGGCATGCAGGTGATCGAAGGGCTGTTCCAGGACGACGCCGTGCGTCAGGCCTCCATCGGCCACCCCAACGAAGCCATGCTGGCGCAGAAATCCCGCGAACTGCAGCATTCCAATAGCCGTTGGCTGACCGACCTGATTCTCGGCCAGGAACGCACCTTCACCACGCAACTGGTCGGCCGTGGCCCCTACAGCGAATATTACGGCGACCTGAGCATCACCCTCGACACGGCCACTTATGGCGAAGGGTTTATCGTCAGCTCAGTGATCATTTTCATTTCCGGCGTGCTGCGCGCACTGGCGTTGGGCCTGGTGCTGTATCTGGTCTATCACTGGTTGCTGACCAAACCGCTGTCACGAATCATCGAGCACCTCACCGAGATCAACCCGGATCGTCCCAGCGAGCACAAGATTCCGCAGATCAAGGGCCACGAAAAAAACGAGCTGGGCCTGTGGATCAACACCGCCAACCAGTTGCTCGAGTCCATCGAACGCAACACCCACCTGCGCCACGAAGCGGAAAACAGCCTGCTGCGCATGGCCCAGTACGACTTCCTCACCGGCCTGCCGAACCGCCAGCAATTGCAGCAGCAACTGGACAAGATTCTGGTGGATGCCGGCAAGCTGCAGCGCCGCGTCGCGGTGTTGTGCGTCGGCCTGGATGACTTCAAGGGCATCAACGAGCAATTCAGCTACCAGACCGGCGACCAATTGCTGCTGGCCCTGGCCGATCGTCTACGTGCCCACAGCGGTCGCTTGGGCGCCCTCGCTCGCCTGGGCGGCGATCAGTTCGCGCTGGTGCAGGCCGACATTGAACAGCCTTATGAAGCAGCAGAACTGGCGCAGAGCATTCTCGATGACCTCGAGGCGCCCTTCGCCCTCGACGATCAGGAAATCCGCCTGCGCGCGACCATCGGCATCACCCTGTTTCCGGAGGACGGCGACAGCACCGAGAAGTTGTTGCAGAAAGCCGAGCAGACCATGACCCTGGCCAAGACCCGCTCGCGCAATCGCTATCAGTTCTATATCGCCAGCGTCGACAGCGAGATGCGCCGTCGTCGCGAGCTGGAAAAAGATTTGCGCGATGCGCTGATCCGCGACCAGTTCTACCTCGTCTATCAGCCGCAGATCAGTTATCGCGATCACCGCGTGGTTGGCGTCGAAGCGCTGATTCGCTGGCAACATCCGGAACACGGGCTGGTGCCGCCGGACCTGTTCATTCCGCTGGCGGAACAGAACGGCACGATCATCGCCATCGGCGAGTGGGTGCTCGATCAGGCCTGCAAGCAATTGCGCGAGTGGCACGATCAGGGTTTTGTCGATCTGCGCATGGCGGTCAATCTGTCCACCGTGCAGCTGCACCACGCCGAGCTGCCGCGGGTGGTCAACAACCTGTTGCAGATGTACCGTCTGCCGCCGCGCAGTCTGGAGCTGGAAGTCACCGAAACCGGCCTGATGGAAGACATCACCACCGCCGCCCAGCATCTGCTCAGCCTGCGCCGCTCCGGTGCGCTGATCGCGATCGACGACTTCGGCACCGGCTACTCGTCCCTCAGTTATCTGAAAAGCCTGCCGCTGGACAAGATCAAGATCGACAAGAGCTTCGTGCAGGATCTGCTCGATGACGACGATGACGCGACCATCGTTCGCGCGATCATCCAGCTGGGCAAGAGCCTGGGCATGCAGGTGATTGCCGAGGGCGTGGAAACCGCCGAGCAGGAAACCTACATCATTTCCGAGGGTTGCCACGAAGGTCAGGGCTACCACTACAGCAAACCGCTGCCGGCGCGGGAGCTGGGTATTTACCTCAAGCAGGCGCAACGCAGCAACGCAGCTATTTTATAAGATCGCAGCCTTCGGCAGCTCCTACATTTGAAATGCGTTCCTCCTGTAGGAGCTGACGAGTGAAACGAGGCTGCGACTTTTGATTTTCATGCGCAAATAAGAAATATTTCCAAGCACGCCTTTACACATAATGCGAAAGATTTGCATTATGTCGCAGTTTTGCGCGCCCCCGGCGCCAGTCCATTCAACTACCGAAGCAGGATGTTCGCCATGATTCGTATGCCTCTGGCTACCGCCAGTCTGCTGGCCATCGCTATTTCCCTCGCCGGTTGCGGCGAAGGCAAGGACAAAGAAAAAGCCTCCGAAATGACTCCGGCTTCCAGCAGCGCTGCTCCAGCCCCTGCCGCTGCACCGGCTCCTGCTGCCGGTAAAGTTGACGATGCTGCCGCCAAGGCCGTGGTCGCGCACTACGCCGACATGGTCTTCGCCGTTTACAGCGATGCCGAATCCACCGCGAAAACCCTGCAAACTGCGGTCGACGCGTTCCTCGCCAAGCCGAATGCTGACACCCTGAAAGCCGCCAAGGCTGCCTGGGTTGCCGCGCGCGTGCCGTACCTGCAGAGCGAAGTGTTCCGCTTCGGCAACACCATCATTGACGATTGGGAAGGTCAGGTTAACGCCTGGCCGCTGGACGAAGGCCTGATCGACTACGTCGACAAATCCTACGAGCACGCACTGGGTAACCCGGGCGCCAGCGCCAATATCATTGCCAACACCGAAGTGCAGGTCGGCGAAGACAAAGTCGACGTGAAAGAGATCACCCCGGAAAAACTCGCCAGCCTCAACGAGCTGGGCGGTTCCGAAGCCAACGTCGCCACCGGCTACCACGCGATCGAATTCCTGCTCTGGGGCCAGGATCTGAACGGCACCGGCCCTGGCGCTGGCAACCGTCCGGCTTCGGACTACCTGGAAGGCGCCGGCGCCACCGGTGGTCACAACGAGCGTCGTCGCGCCTACCTGAAAGCCGTGACCCAACTGCTGGTCAGCGATCTGGAAGAAATGGTCGCCAACTGGAAGCCGAACGTCGCCGACAACTACCGCGCCACCCTGGAAGCCGAGCCAGGCGAAACCGGCCTGCGCAAAATGCTCTTCGGCATGGGCAGCCTGTCCCTGGGTGAACTGGCGGGCGAGCGCATGAAGGTTTCCCTGGAAGCCAACTCCCCTGAAGACGAGCAGGATTGCTTCAGCGACAACACCCACTACTCGCACTTCTACGACGCCAAAGGCGTGCGTAACGTTTACCTGGGCGAGTACACCCGTGTTGACGGCACCAAGATGACCGGCGCCAGCCTGTCGTCGCTGGTGGCCAAGGCCGATCCGGCTGCCGACACCGCGCTGAAAGCCGACCTGGCCGCGACCGAAGCGAAGATCCAGGTCATGGTCGATCACGCCAACAAGGGTGAGCACTACGACCAGTTGATCGCTGCCGGCAACACCGCTGGCAACCAGGTCGTTCGCGACGCCATCGCCGCGCTGGTCAAGCAGACCGGCTCGATCGAAGCCGCTGCGGGCAAACTGGGCATCAGCGACCTGAACCCGGACAGCGCCGATCACGAATTCTGATCGCAGCGTCCGCGTCAAAAAGAGGCGACCTTCGGGTCGCCTTTTTCATTATTGGCACACCACTATCCCTGTGGGAGCGAGCCTGCTCGCGAAGGCTTGATCCGGCGCAGCATTTTCAGCGCGTCGGGCATCGCTTTCGCGAGCAGGCTCGCTCCCACAGTGTTGGCATGCGCTTAAAGGCTTGCGCGATATCAAGCAAACGATAATTCCTCTTATTCAAACTCTTCCGCCCTGTTAGACTTTGCGCCTTCATTTTTGCCCTTCCGCAGGATGTCTGATGCCCTCGCTGCCTCTTCGCTTGTCCGCACTGTTGCTGGCCCTGGGCCTGAGTGCCTGCGATGACGCCCCGCGTTTCACCAAGGCCGAGCCGGGGGAAGCGCGTTCGGGCGGTGCGGCGACTGTGCGCAAGAGCGATCAGAACGCCTTTTCCCTGCCATCGGCCAACCTGCCGCCCTCGCGGCGCGTGGACTTCAGTGTCGGCAACAGTTTCTTTCGCAGCCCGTGGGTGATCGCGCCGTCGACCACCACGGCGCGCGACGGCCTCGGCCCGTTGTTCAATACCAACGCCTGCCAGAACTGCCACATCAAGGACGGTCGCGGGCATCCGCCGGCACCTGATGCAAGCAATGCAGTGTCGATGCTGGTACGCCTGTCGATTCCCGACGCGCCGCCCTACGCCAAAGTCATCGAACAGCTCGGCGTGGTTCCGGAGCCGGTGTATGGCGGGCAGTTCCAGGATATGGCCGTGCCCGGCGTTGCCCCGGAAGGCAAGGTGCGGGTGGATTACACGCCGGTGCCGGTACGCTTCAAGGACGGCACTGAAGTCGAGCTGCGCAAACCGACCTTGCAGATCACTCAACTCGGTTACGGGCCGATGCACCCGGACACGCGTTTTTCCGCGCGGGTGGCGCCGCCGATGATTGGTCTGGGCCTGCTCGAAGCGATCCCTGAAGAGGCGATCCTCGCCAACGCCGCCGCCCAGGCGAAAGAGAACAACGGCATCAATGGCCGACCCAACCAGGTCTGGGATGACCAGTTGCAGAAAACCGTCATCGGCCGGTTCGGCTGGAAAGCCGGGCAACCGAATCTCAATCAACAGAATGTTCACGCGTTCTCCGGTGACATGGGCCTGACCACCAGCCTGCGGCCGTTCGACGATTGCACCGAGGCGCAGACTGCCTGCAAACAGGCGCCGAACGGCAATGGCCCGGACGGTGAACCGGAGGTGAGCGACAACATTCTGCGGCTGGTGCTGTTCTACAGCCGCAATCTCGCAGTGCCGGCGCGCCGTGGCGTCAACGATCCACAGGTGCTGGCCGGCAAGAATCTGTTTTTCCAGGCCGGTTGCCAGTCGTGCCACACGCCGAAATACACCACGGCCGCCGATGCCGCCGAACCGGAATTGGCCAATCAGGTGATTCGTCCATACAGCGACTTGCTGCTGCATGACATGGGCGAAGGCCTGGCGGACAACCGCACCGAATTTCAGGCCTCCGGCCGCGACTGGCGCACGCCGCCGTTGTGGGGGATCGGTCTGACGCAAGCGGTCAGCGGTCACACCCAGTTTTTGCATGACGGTCGCGCACGCAACCTGCTCGAAGCGGTGCTCTGGCATGGCGGCGAGGCGACGGCGGCGCAGCAACAGGTTTTGTCTTTCAATGCCGAGCAGCGCGCTGCGTTGCTGGCTTTTCTGAACTCACTTTAAATACTGTAAAAGCATCGGGAGCCCGACATGTTCCGTCCCAAGTTACTGTTCACCAGCCTTGCCGCGCTCGCCCTCGGCGCCTGCTCGCCGCAGGACCCGCAAGCGGTCACTTCGGCGGCGATCGCCAAATCGGTGATCCTGCCGACCTACACTCGCTGGGTCGAAGCCGACAAGCAACTGGCGGTCAGCGCCCTCGCCTACTGCCAGGGCAAAGAGACCCTGGAAACCGCCCGTGCCGACTTCCTTCACGCGCAGAAAGCCTGGGCCGAGTTGCAACCGCTGTTGATCGGGCCGCTGGCCGAGGGCAATCGCTCGTGGCAAGTGCAGTTCTGGCCGGACAAGAAAAATCTCGTCGGCCGTCAGGTCGAGCAACTGGTCGTCGCCCAGCCGCAGATCGATGCCGCAGCGCTGGCCAAATCCAGCGTCGTGGTGCAGGGCCTGTCGGCTTACGAATACATCCTCTTCGACGCCAGGCCTGACGTCGCCAACGATGCGCAGAAAGCCAAATACTGCCCGCTGCTGATCGCCATCGGCGAACGCCAGAAGCAACTGGCCGAAGAAATCCTGCAGGGCTGGAACAACACCGACGGCATGCTCGCGCAGATGAGCAAGTTCCCTAACCAGCGCTACGCCGACTCCCACGAAGCGATCGCCGATCTGCTGCGCGTACAAGTGACTGCACTGGATACCCTGAAGAAAAAACTCGGCACGCCCATGGGCCGGCAGAGCAAAGGCGTGCCGCAGCCATTCCAGGCGGATGCGTGGCGCAGCCAGTCGTCGCTGACGGCGCTGGAAGCCAGCCTTGCCGCCGCCAAAACCGTCTGGGAAGGCGTCGACAACAAAGGCCTGCGCGGTCTGCTGCCGGCCGAGCAGAAACCTTTGGCGGACAAGATCGATGCCGCTTATGCCGCTTCGCTGAAGCTGTTCGACAGCACCCAGCGTTCGCTCGGCGAAATGCTCGAGGACGACGCCGGGCGCCAGCAACTCAACGATATCTACGACAGCCTCAACGTCGTCCATCGCCTGCATGAAGGCGAGCTGGCCAAGGCGCTGGGCATCCAACTGGGCTTCAACGCCAACGACGGTGACTGATGAGGGCGAGTGCCATGCTGCGACGTCAGGTTCTGACTTTAGGTAGTGCACTGCTGGGAGCAGTGACGCTGGGCGGCTGGACGCTGTTCAAACGCAAGGATCAGAGCCCGCTGCTGCTGTCGGCGCGCGACGATACTGACGGCAAGCATTACGCCGTCGGCTATCGGCTCGACGGTACGCGGGTGTTCGCCACCCACGTCGGCCAGCGTTGCCACGACATCATCAATCATCCGACGCAGCCGCTGGCGCTGTTCGTCGCGCGGCGTCCGGGAACCGAGAGTTACCTGATCGACCTGCGCGACGGCAAGCTGCTGCAGACCGTGACCTCGCAGCCGGACCGGCACTTCTACGGCCACGCCGTGGTGCACAAGGACGGCGAATACCTGTACGCCACCGAGAATGACACGAGCGATCCCGGCCGTGGCCTGCTCGGTGTGTACAAGTTCGAAGGCGAACGGCTGGTGCACACGGGCGAGATTTCCACTCACGGTCTCGGCCCGCATCAGGTGTCGTGGATGCCCGACGGCGAGACGCTGGTAGTGGCCAACGGCGGGATTCGCACCGAGGCGGAAAGCCGCGTCGACATGAACCTTAACGCCATGGAACCGAGCCTGGTGCTGATGCAGCGCGACGGCACATTGCTGAGCAAGGAAACCCTCGCCCAGCAGATGAACAGCGTCCGCCACCTGGGCATCGCCAGTGACGGCACCATCGTCGCCGGTCAGCAATTCATGGGGCCGTCCCACGAGCGTTCGGAGCTGCTGGCGATCAAGCGACCGGGACAAGCGTTCGTGGCGTTCCCGGTGGCCGAGCAGCAGTTGCAGGCGATGGGGCACTACACCGCCAGCGTCGCGGTGCACAGCGATCTGCGTCTGGTCGCGTTGACGGCACCGCGCGGCAATCGCTTCTTTATCTGGGATCTGGACAGCGGCGAACTGCGCCTCGATGCGCCTTTGCCTGATTGCGCCGGCGTCGGTGCGGTAAAGGATGGCTTTGTCGTGACCTCGGGGCAGGGCCGTTGCCGTTACTACGACTGCCGCCAGGAACAACTGCTGGCCAAGCCGCTGGAATTGCCGGCGGGGCTCTGGGACAACCATCTTCATCTGATGGCCTGATACCCTCCCATTTTTGAGATGGCCCCCCATCCTGTGGCGAGGGGATTTATCCCCGTTGGGTGGCGCAGCCGCCCTTAAAACTGCAATTGCGGTATGACTGATGGATTCAGGGGGCCGCTTCGCAGCCCAACGGGGATAAATCCCCTCGCCACAGGGTTCATATCCGGCCTTCACGTAATAACTGCCAGTTGGAATCCCCACCTGACTCGGAGTAATGTGCCCGCCTGTCTCATGATTTATCCAAGGAACTGGAAATATGCTGCGTCGCCGCATGCTGATCATGTTGGGTGTTGTTTTGCTGATCGTCCTGGTACTGGGCGGATACAAAGCCTTTTCGATCTACACGATGATCCAGGGCTTTTCCAAGCCCAAGCCGCCGATCAACGTCGCCGTGGCCACTGCCGGCGAACAGCCGTGGCAGATGCGCCTGCCCACCGTCGGCACGCTCAAGGCGCTGCAAGGTGTCGACTTGAGTCTGGAAGTCGCCGGCACTGTCACTGAACTCAAATTCGAATCCGGGCAGAAGGTCAAGGCCGGGCAACCGTTGCTGCAACTCGACAGCGCCGTCGAATCCGCCCTGCTGGAAACTGCCCGCGCCGACCTCGGCCTGGCGCAGCTTGATTTCGGCCGTGGCGCGCAACTGGTCGACAGCCGCGCGATCTCCAAAGGCGAGTACGACCGCCTCTCCGCCGTGCTGCAAAAGAACAAGGCCACGGTCAATCAGCTCAACGCATCGCTGGCGAAAAAGCGCATCCTCGCGCCATTCAGCGGCACCATCGGCATCCGCCAGGTCGACGTCGGCGACTACCTCGCCAGCGGTACCAAAATCGCTACGTTGCAGGATTTGAGCAGCCTTTACGCTGACTTCTATGTGCCGGAACAAGCTGTGCCGAAACTCGCTATCGGCCAGCGCGTGCAGTTCACCGTCGCCGCTTATCCGGGACAGAACTTTGTCGGCAAGATCAGCGCGATCAACCCGATCGTCGAAAGCACCACGCGTAATATCCTGGTCCGCGCCACCCTCGCCAACCCCGACGGCAAGCTGTTGCCGGGCATGTTCGCCAGCCTTGAAGTGCTGCTTCCCGATCCGCAGAAGCACATCGTCGTGCCGGAAAGCGCGATCACCTACACCCTGTACGGCAACTCGGTGTACGTGGTCGGGCAGAAGAAGGCCGAGGACGGCAGCGTCGCCAAGGATGACAACGGCCAACCGCTGCTGATTGCCGAGCGGCGCTTCGTCGAGACCGGTGAACGCCGCGATGGCCTGGTGATGATCAACAAGGGCGTGCAGAGCGGCGAACAAGTGGTGACGGCGGGCCAGATCAAACTGGACAACGGCGCCCACATTGCCATCAGCGACGACAAGACCCTCGGCGAGCAGAACAGTCCGCCTCGCGCCGACTGATCAAGGAATCCCCATGGCTTTTACCGATCCGTTCATCCGCCGCCCGGTGCTCGCCACCGTGGTCAGCCTGCTGATTGTGCTGCTGGGCTTTCAGGCCTGGAGCAAGCTGCCGCTGCGCCAGTACCCGCAAATGGAAAACGCCCTGATCACGGTGACCACCGCTTATCCCGGGGCCAACGCCGAAACCATTCAGGGCTACATCACCCAGCCGATGCAACAGAGCCTGGCCAGCGCCGAAGGCATCGATTACATGACCTCGGTCAGCCGGCAGAACTTCTCGGTGATTTCGATTTACGCGCGCATCGGTGCCAACACCGACCGCTTGTTCACCGAACTGCTGGCCAAGGCCAACGAGGTGAAGAACAAGCTGCCGCAGGACGCCGAAGACCCGGTGCTGAGCAAGGAATCCGCCGACGCTTCGGCGCTGATGTACATCAGTTTCTTCAGCAAAGACCTGAGCAACCCGCAGATTACCGATTATCTGTCGCGGGTCATCCAGCCGAAACTGGCGACGCTGCCGGGCATGGCCGAAGCGGAGATCCTCGGCAATCAGGTGTTCGCCATGCGCCTGTGGCTCGACCCGGTGAAACTCGCCGGCTTCGGCCTCAGCGCCGCCGACGTGACTGCGGCGGTGCGCCAGTACAACTTCCTCTCCGCTGCCGGCGAAGTGAAAGGCGAGTACACCGTCACCAGCATCAACGCCAACACCGAACTGAAATCCGCGGAAGCCTTCGCGGCGATTCCGCTCAAGGTCGATGGCGACAGCCGCGTGCTGCTGCGTGATGTGGCGCGGGTGGAAATGGGCGCGGAAAACTACGACTCGATCAGCTCGTTCGGCGGCACGCCGTCGGTGTACATCGGCATCAAGGCCACCCCCGGCGCCAACCCGCTGGACGTGATCAAGGAAGTGCGCAAGCTGATGCCCGAGCTGGAAGCGCAGCTGCCTCCGAACCTGAAAAGCGAAATCGCCTACGACGCCACGCTGTTCATTCAGGCCTCGATCGATGAGGTGGTGAAGACCTTGTTCGAAGCGGTACTGATCGTCATCGTCGTGGTGTTCCTGTTTCTCGGCGCGTTGCGCTCGGTGGTGATCCCGGTGGTGACCATTCCGCTGTCGATGATCGGCGTGATGTTCTTCATGCAGATGATGGGTTACTCGATGAACCTGCTGACGCTGCTGGCAATGGTGCTGGCCATCGGTCTGGTGGTGGACGATGCGATTGTCGTGGTGGAAAACATCCACCGGCACATCGAGGAAGGCAAGACGCCGTTCGATGCAGCCCTGGAAGGCGCCCGGGAAATCGCCATGCCGGTGGTGTCGATGACCATCACCCTGGCGGCGGTGTATGCGCCGATCGGTTTCCTCACCGGGCTGACCGGGGCGTTGTTCAAGGAGTTCGCCCTGACCCTGGCCGGCGCAGTGGTGATTTCCGGCGTCGTCGCCCTGACGCTGTCGCCGATGATGTGCGCGTTTCTGCTGCGCCACGAAGAGAATCCCAGCGGCCTGGCCCATCGTCTCGACCGAGTCTTTGAAGGCCTCAAGCGCCGTTATCAAAGCATGCTGCATGGCACGCTGAATACTCGGCCGGTGGTGCTGGTGTTCGCGGTGATCGTGCTGTGCCTGATTCCGGTGTTTCTCAAGTTCACCAAGTCGGAACTGGCCCCGGACGAGGACCAGGGCATCATTTTCATGATGGCCAGCGCGCCGCAGCCGACCAACCTCAACTACCTGAGCACCTACACCGACGAATTCATCACCATCTTCAAGGAGTTTCCCGAGTACTACTCCTCGTTCCAGATCAACGGCTACAGCGGCGTGCAGGCCGGTATCGGCGGTTTCCTGCTCAAGCCATGGAATGAGCGCAGCCGCACGCAGATGGAAATCCTCCCCGAGGTGCAGAGCAAACTGGAGAGCATTCCCGGCCTGCAGATCTTCGGTTTCAACCTGCCCTCCCTGCCCGGCACCGGTGAAGGCCTGCCCTTCGAATTCGTGATCAACACCGCCAATGACTACGAGCTGCTGCTGCAAGTCGCCGAGCGCATCGAGAAACGCGCCATGGAGTCGGGCAAGTTCGCCTTCGTCGACCTCGATCTGGCGTTCGACAAGCCGGAAGTAGTGGTCGATATCGACCGCGACAAGGCTGCGCAGATGGGCGTGTCGATGCTCGACCTCGGCAGCACGCTGGCGACCTTGCTCGGCGAGGCGGAGATCAACCGCTTCACCATCGACGGGCGCAGCTACAAGGTCATCGCCCAGGTCGAACGGGCCTACCGCGACAACCCGGACTGGCTGAACAATTACTACGTGAAAAACACCCAGGGCGAATTGCTGCCGCTGTCGACCTTGATCAAGGTCAGCGACCGCGCACGGCCGCGCCAGCTCAATCAGTTCCAGCAGCTCAACGCAGCGAAGATTTCCGGTTTCCCGCTGGTGAGCATGGGCGAAGCCATCGATACCGTGCTGCAGATTGCCCGCGAAGAAGCACCGGCCGGGTTTGCCTTCGATTACGGTGGTGCCTCGCGCCAGTACGTGCAGGAAGGCAGCGCATTGTGGGTCACATTCGCTCTGGCGCTGGCGATCATCTTTCTGGTGCTGGCCGCACAGTTCGAAAGCTTCCGCGATCCGTTGGTGATTCTGGTCACCGTACCGCTGTCGATCTGCGGCGCGCTGATCCCGTTGTTCCTCGGCTGGTCGAGCATGAACATCTACACCCAGGTGGGGCTGGTGACGCTGATCGGCCTGATCAGCAAGCACGGCATCCTGATCGTCGAATTCGCCAACCAGTTGCGCAAGGACAAGGGCCTGAGCGCCCGTGACGCGGTGGAGGAAGCGGCAGCAATTCGCTTGCGCCCGGTACTGATGACGACGGCGGCAATGGTGTTCGGCATGGTGCCGCTGATTCTGGCAACCGGCGCGGGCGCCGTGAGCCGCTTTGATATCGGCATGGTGATTGCCACAGGGATGTCGATTGGCACGTTGTTTACGTTGTTCGTGCTGCCGTGTGTTTATACCTTCCTTGCTAAGCCAGATGCCAGATAAGCACATTTCCCTGTGGGAGCGAGCCTGCTCGCGAATGCGGTAGTTCAGTTGAATCGATGTTGATCGTTCCCACGCTCTGCGTGGGAATGCAGCTCGGGACGCTCCGCGTCCCATTGGAACGCGGAGCGTCCTTTGAGGCGTTCCCACGCAGAGCGTAGGAACGATCAAGCAAGATCAAAAGATCGCAGCCTTCGGCAGTTCCTACACAATCCGTATTCCAAATAAAAGGCCTCGCAATTGCGAGGCCTTTTATTTGGGCTTGAATCGTTTCAACTGGCTGGCCTCATCCCTTGAGACAGTCCGAACATGAACAACAGCAGATCATGATCGGGCTGGGTCGCCACGGAAGCCTTGGCCACCCGTGGAACCGAACAATGAGCGTCGTTCCCGGACGCCCCTATGACCTGCATGCGCGGCTGCTCCCAGGCAGCCACCGCCAGTGAAGCAACTGCCAAGGCCCCGATCAGGAACAAACCTCGTGCAATTTCGAGTTTCATCGCTATAAACCTTTGATAGCGCTGCCAAACGCCGTCTCATAAAAGTAGACGAGTTTCTTCCAGTCGGCATCGCGGAACGACGAATGGCGACGCAGTTGCTTCATGTCATGCTGCGCGGCGCGATAGGGGGTCAGACGCTGGCGGCACTTCTCCAGATCGATCAACGCCACTTCAACCTGCGCCGCTTCGCCCTCGCCGGTGACCCGAACGAAAACGTGCTTGATGTAAATGCAGCTGTGCTGCCAGCGGCCCTTGTGCATGCGCGCCAGGTTCTCGGCGAGGTCCTTGAGGACTTTCTCGTAAACCACGTCGCCACACTGATCGCGACCACCGGCGGCGGCCAGCCAGTGTTCCAGTTCCTGGAAACCGTCGAGGGATTTGGTGACGAGCAGTGCGCGCCATTTGTGCTGCGGATCAGGCTGAGCGCCACAAAAGACGATTTGCGGTACGCGCACGCCGAGTTTGCTAACGCCAGTCAGGGCGTCGAGTTCGCGCAATACGGTCGGGCGACCGAAGGGGTGCAACCAACTGCGATAGATGTGCCCGGTCTGGCGCTTGGCGTACAAGAGTTGACCGTCACGGTCGACGATGCGCTGCACCCCGCTTTCGCCACCACGGCGCACATTGGGTTCTTCAACCCATTCGCCGCGCTGGTTCCAGTAATAATCGAAACGATCCTGGGGAGCGCCATCCGCTTCAACCGCTGCTTGCACTGCCATCCTCTACCTCTTGCGTAATACGTAAACTCGCCACATCGCATAGAGCGGTATGAAGTCCAGTTGTTCCTGAATGCGGAAACCCGCCTGTTCAAATTCTTTCTCGATCGTCGCCGCCGGAATCAGAAACCGATTCTGGTAATCATGACTTGGCCGATCCCGCTCGGCACGCTTGCGCTTCCAGGCCTTGAAATTGCCGTCGACCCACAACGAAACAATCACGCTGTCGCGGGTCACCCGCTCGAACTCGCGCAGGATCACCCGGCGGTGCTCGGCCTCGCCGATGTGGTGCAACAGACGCATGCAAAAGATGCTGTCGACCGAGTTATCCGGCAGAGCGATATCGAATGCCGAGGTGTGCAGCGGTTGTACACGCTTGACCACCTCGGCCGGTTGTCCCTGCATCGCGGTCTTGATCATCGACTCGGAATTGTCCGCGCCGATGATCACCCGGTTGGGTTTCTCCGCGAGCATTGGCCAGAAACGCCCGGCACCGCAGGGCAGATCCAGCACCAGCCCGGGATCTCCCGCCAGCGCCAAGGCCTTGCGACCGACTTGCTCATCGCGCAGGTGCGACAGGCGGCGACCAAGGCTTTGCTGGTGCTTGCGCAGATATCGTTGTGCGTGTTGGTCGTCGTACTTTTCGGAAAAATCGAGCTTGATCGGGCCGGCCATCATCTGGACTCCTGTTCTGATGACGCCACCTTAAACAGCGGCGTGTCAGCGTCAGGTCATCCAATTGTGAAAAATCTGTCAGGTAAATCCGTAAATTATTACAACGTTATACAGGATTCAGACAGGTGTACGGGAGTAGCCTCGAGCCACTATTTGCTGGCATTCACGCCAAGATCTACCTCGAATCGGCAGCCATTGGGGTCCATCGTGCTCAAGCTGACCGTCCAGCCCTGGTTTTCGCAGATACGCTGCACCAGCGACAAACCCAGGCCCAGGCCTTCGCCACGCTTCTCGCTGCCGCGCACAAAGGGCTCGAACATCGCCTCGCGTTTTTCCTCGGGAATGCCCACGCCCGAATCCTCAACGACGAAACCGTTGGCGGTGAGCGTCAGGCGAATGAAACCCTGTTCGGTGTAATGCAGTGCGTTACGCAAAAGGTTACCCATCACCGCGTTCAGCAAGGTCGCGTTGTAGCGAGTATCCGCTGGTGTGCCCGGCTCGAATATCAGTGTCAGCCCCTTGCGCTCGATCGGCTCACGCCACAGGCACAGCAGGCTCTCGGCCACTTGTGTGAGGTTCTGCTGGGGCGCCGCTGCGGCCTCTTCGTTCTGCGTGCGCGCCAGCATCAGGAAGGTCTGTACCAGTTCGCGCATCTCCTCGCTGGCCCGGGCAATGCGCTCGACCTGGGCGCGACCGCGCTGATCGATTCCGGGGTTTTCCAGCAGCAGTTCGCAGGAACTGGCCAGGACCATCAGCGGCGTGCGCAATTCATGGCTGACGTCGCTGGTGAACAGACGTTCGCGGGTCAGTGCCTGACGCAAGCGCCCCAGGGTGGCATCGAACGCCACCGCCAGTTCACCGACTTCATCCGCCGCGTAGTCCGGCGCCAAGGGTGGCGCCAGCCCGAGCAGCTGGTCGCGATGCCGGACCTGCCGCGCCAGGCGCACCACCGGCGCCATCACCTTGCGCGCGAGCACCCAGCCGAGAAATACCGCCAAGGCCAGACTGAGCACGAAGCCCACCAGCACCACCGCAAACAGCACGCGCTCGCGCTCTTCGAAATCGCTTTGGTCCTGCAGCAAGACATAACGCCGACCATCCACCACTTCGACCATGGCGTGATAGGACAGCTGCTCGCGAAAGACCTCATGGAAACCGGCATCGAGGTGACGCAGATCCTTGGGCAGGTCGAAATCCCCAGGCCCGCCACTGAAATAGAACAACTGATCCGGCTCGGGCCGATGGCTCCAGTCGGAGACATTGTCCATCAGCAG
Organism: Pseudomonas sp. LW8; assembly: GCF_041956865.1. Lineage (NCBI taxonomy): Bacteria > Pseudomonadati > Pseudomonadota > Gammaproteobacteria > Pseudomonadales > Pseudomonadaceae > Pseudomonas > Pseudomonas sp. LW8. The sequence goes on from NZ_CP168138.1 coordinate 4,480,792, forward strand.
CAAACGTTGCAGGTCGCCGCCCAATCCCGCCGAAATCAGTTTCTCTTCCACCAGGTGCACCGTCGCGACGATGCCCATGGCGAAAGCGCCGGCGACCAGTGCGCTCATCAGCGCAAAGGCGATGATGATCCGCTGGGAAAGACTCTGCTTAAACTCCATCTCGGCCCTCGGCCAAGCGATAACCGACACCGTGCACGGTGTGCAGCAGTGGCTTGGCGAATGGCTTGTCGATCACCTGGCGCAATTGGTGAACATGGCTGCGCAGGCTGTCGCTGTCCGGGCAGTCATCACCCCAAAGCGCTTCTTCGAGAATCTCCCGACGCAGCACGTGCGGGCTCTTCTGCATCAACACCGCGAGCAGCTTGAGACCCACCGGGTTGAGTTTGAGCAGCTTGCCTTCGCGGGTCACTTCCAGGGTGTCGAGGTCGTAGCTCAGGTCACCGACCTGCAACGCCCGGCGACCGCCGCCCTGAGCACGGCGCATGACCGCTTCGACGCGGGCCGCTAGCTCGGACAGCGCAAACGGTTTGATCAGGTAATCGTCGGCGCCGGACTTGAAGCCCTGCAGACGGTCGTCGAGTTGATCACGGGCGGTCAGCATGATCACCGGCGTGTCACGCCGGGCGTCTTCGCGCAGGCGTTTGCACAAGGTGTAGCCGTCGATGCCGGGCAGCATGATGTCGAGCACGATCAGATCGTAATGCTCGGTCGCCGCCAGATGCAGACCGGACAAGCCGTCTTGTGCGCAATCGACGGTATAGCCCTTGAGGCCCAGGTAATCGGCCAGATTGGCCAGGATGTCACGGTTGTCTTCGACCAGCAGAATTCGCATGGACATCTCCTCCGAACGGGGTAACGGCCGTCTTGGCCCGCGCAGCTTACGGCCAAGAGCGGCTGAGGGCTAGGGGCGTTTTTCGATAAACCTGCGCTGCGCGCTGCGACGTTTTTTTCACTTTCGGTTAACAAATCGCCGACGCCAGCGCGCGCAGACTCCGCGCGATTACGCTCTCTCCTCCGTTCATCGACCAAGGAACCTGCCATGGTGTCGACCTCTGCCCTTCCCGCTGCAAGACCGCTCAACTGGTGGTTGTGTCTGGGCATTCCCGCAGCGGCGGCGATCATTCTGCTGTTGCTCGAACTGACCGATCTGGACATGGTTCTGGCGCAGATGTTCTACGACCCGGTCGCGGGGGATTTCATCGGGCGGCACAGCTATGTGCTTGAAGACATCCTGCATGACCGGGCAAAACAGCTGGTGATCGGCTTCTCGGTGTTTGCCATTCTGGGTTTCATCGGTGCGTTTTTCATCGAACGGCTGAAACCGTTCAAGCGTGAATTGGGCTGTCTGGTGCTGTCGCTGGGGCTGGCGACTTCGTTTGTCACTCCGGTCAAAGCCGTCACCGCTGTGCAGTGCCCATGGAGCCTGGAGCAATTCGGCGGCCACGAGACCTACAGCAAACTCATGGAACATCGCCCCGCCACGGACAAGCCGGGACGTTGCTGGCCGGGTGGCCATGCGGCGACCGGGTTCACCCTGTTTGCACTGTTCTTCGTGCTGCGCGACCGCCGTCCACGACTGGCGCGGCAGGCGTTTGTGTTCGCCTTTGCGCTGGGTTCGGTGTTCTCGATCAGTCGCATGATGCAAGGCGCGCACTTCTTTTCGCACAACGTGTGGACGGCGATTTTCTGCTGGCTGATTTGCCTGGGGGCTTATTACTGGGTGCTGTATCGCCCGGCTGGCAAGACTTCGACGGCGATGAACACACAGCCGATCAATGCCTGAAATAAAGCACCTGTGGGAGCGAGCCTGCTCGCGAATTGTCGGCTCAACTGGCTTGCATGTCGGATGACAGACCGCTTTCGCGAGCAGGCTCGCTCCCACAGGGGGATACCAGTGAGCTTCGAAATTGGGGTAATAAAAAACCCCGCTGACTTTCGCCAGCGGGGTTTTGCGTTACAGGGCCAGGGCTGGCTTACATCATGCCGCCCATGCCACCCATGCCGCCCATGTCTGGCATACCGCCGCCAGCTGCACCTTCTTTCTTCGGTGCGTCGGCAACCGCTGCTTCGGTGGTCAGGATCAGACCGCCGATCGAGGCTGCAGCTTGCAGAGCCGAACGGGTTACCTTGGTTGGGTCCAGGATGCCCATTTCGATCATGTCGCCGTATTCGCCGGAAGCAGCGTTGTAACCGAAGTTACCTTTGCCGTTCTTCACTTCGTTGACGACGACGCTTGGCTCGTCACCGGAGTTGGCAGCGATCTGACGCAGCGGCGCTTCAACAGCGCGACGCAGCACAGCGATACCGACGTTCTGGTCAGCGTTGTCGCCGGTCAGCTCGGTCAGTGCTTCCAGAGCACGGATCAGCGCCACGCCGCCGCCAGGTACCACGCCTTCTTCAACGGCTGCGCGGGTTGCGTGCAGGGCGTCTTCAACGCGGGCTTTCTTCTCTTTCATTTCAACTTCGGAACCAGCGCCAACCTTGATCACTGCAACGCCGCCGGACAGCTTGGCCAGACGCTCTTGCAGTTTTTCACGGTCGTAGTCCGAGGAAGTTTCGGCAACCTGGGCGCGGATCTGAGCGATACGGCCTTCGATGTCTGCCTGCACGCCAGCACCGTCAACGATGATGGTGTTTTCCTTGGACAGGGTTACGCGCTTGGCGTTACCCAGGTGCTCCAGGGTGGTGCTTTCCAGGCTCAGACCGATCTCTTCGGAGATAACGGTACCGCCGGTCAGAACAGCGATGTCCTGCAGCATGGCCTTGCGACGGTCGCCGAAGCCCGGTGCCTTGACGGCAGCGACTTTGACGATACCACGCATGTTGTTCACAACCAGAGTCGCCAGGGCTTCGCCTTCAACGTCTTCGGCCACGATCAGCAGCGGACGGCCGGCTTTGGCAACGGCTTCCAGCACTGGCAGCATTTCGCGGATGTTCGAGATCTTCTTGTCGACCAGCAGGATCAGCGGGCCGTCGAGCTCGGCAACCATGGTGTCCGGCTTGTTGACGAAGTATGGCGACAGGTAGCCACGGTCGAACTGCATGCCTTCTACAACCGACAGTTCGTTTTCCAGGCCCGAGCCTTCTTCAACGGTGATCACGCCTTCTTTACCGACTTTTTCCATGGCTTCGGCAATGATGTCGCCGATGGAGTTGTCGGAGTTGGCCGAGATGGTGCCGACCTGAGCGATGGCTTTGAAGTCAGCGCATGGCTTGGACAGGGCTTTGAGCTCTTTGACAATGGCGATGGTCGCCTTGTCGATGCCGCGCTTCAGGTCCATCGGGTTCATGCCGGCAGCGACGGCTTTCAGGCCTTCGTTGACGATCGACTGAGCCAGAACGGTAGCGGTGGTAGTACCGTCACCAGCGTCATCGTTGGCACGGGAGGCAACGTCTTTGACCAGCTGCGCGCCCATGTTTTCGAAGCGGTCATCCAGTTCGATTTCTTTGGCGACGGAAACGCCGTCCTTGGTGATGGTCGGAGCGCCGAAGCTCTTCTCGATAACCACGTTACGGCCTTTCGGGCCCAGGGTCGCTTTTACCGCGTCAGCCAGAACGTTGACGCCTTTGAGCATCTTGGTGCGGGCGGCATCGCCGAACTTAACTTCTTTAGCAGCCATGATCGATATTCCTTAAATACTTTGTAGTAACGGGAAAATGAACGGGAGTATCAGCCTTCGATAACCGCGAGAATTTCGTTCTCGCTCATTACCAGCAGGTCTTCGCCATCGACTTTCACAGTGTTGCTGCCGGAGTAAGGACCGAACACAACCTTGTCGCCTTCCTTCACGGACAGTGCACGCACTTCACCGTTTTCCAGAGCTTTGCCCGGGCCTACAGCGAGAATCACACCGTGGTTGGCTTTTTCAGCAGCCGAACCTGGCAGGACGATACCGCCAGCGGTTTTCTTTTCTTCTTCGCTGCGACGGATGACGACGCGGTCATGCAGAGGACGAAGCTTCATTGTCGATCTCTCCTAATTGTGGTTTTCATCGGCCGGTGTAGTCCCGGCGGGTTTAACGAATCCGGCCTGCGCCGGTTGCGGTCCGTCGAGCGAACCGCGCAAGTCTGTCCGGTTTGAATACCGGAAACCTTTCGGTGACCGATACATAGGGGCGTACAAGCCGATTACAAGGGCTGGCGGAAAAAATTTTTCATCGCCACACCGTAAAAAAGCGCCATAAACGAGCACGGCACCCGAGGGTGCCGTGTCGATGCTGATATCACTTGTTGTCGCGGTGTTCGAACTCGCCTTCGATCACATTCGGCTCTCGACCGAGCGGCTCGCGCGGGGCCGGGCCGCCACGGGGTTGCAGGTCGTCGGCGAAGGCGCGCTGACGCATGGCCTGATCTTCGGCGCGCTGGCGCATCTTGTTCGCCAGCAGACGACGGGTGACCGGCAACAGCATCACCAGACCGACCACGTCACTGATGAAGCCGGGAATGATCAACAGGCCACCGGCGAGTGCCAGCATCAGGCCTTCGAGCATGGTCTGCGCGGGCAACTCGCCGCGATTCAGGCTTTCCCGGGCACGCAATGCGGTGGCCAGACCGGCGACGCGCAGCACGAACACACCGAACATCGAGCCGAGAATGATCAGCAGCAGGGCCGGGAAGAACCCGATAGAGCCTGCCACTTTGACGAATACGAACAGCTCCAGCACTGGAAACAGCAGAAAGAGCAACAGAAAAGGGCGCATCAAAGTTTCCTCAACGCAAGAAATGCCTTGCAGTAAGCCCTAGATGACGTCGCCCTTGCGTGAATTCAAGCTTAACTTTGCGCTTTTTTCGGCCAGGACTGGGCGTGAGCCAGAGAAACCAAGGCCTCGCGCACTTGTGTCGGCGTATTACATGGCGCCGCGAAGGGCAACCAGTAGACGGCCTGACCGATGCGCAGGTGCATGCCCTCGCTGTCGATGCCGGCCAGTTGCGCCGGCGTGCTGTTGGGCAGCCCGGCCAGCTCGACGTAATGGGCGATGGCTTTGGCATGGTCGCTGTTCATGTGCTCGACCATGCTGATTTCAGCCTTGCCGGCGAACGGGTTGGCCAGGGTCAGATCGTCGATCCAGTGAATCGCACCAAAGCCGCCGATGTAGCGATGGCGCACCGGATCGAGCACCCAGAAATCGAAATCGTGGGCCTGGTGATAATTCTGCGAGTCGGGGAAATAGCGGTAGTAGCGTTCGGCGGCAGCCTCAATCGCTGCCGGTTCTGCGAGCTTCTGCGCTTCGGCCAGATAAGTCAGCCGCCCGACCGCCTGCACATCGTCGGCCTCGCGCTCGCCCACCAGCATCGAACACTTCGGATCTTTCTGCAGGTTATGCGTGTGCTGGGCGATGCGGCTGATCAGGATCAGCGGCCGGCCCTGCTCGTCCAGGCAATACGGCACAACCGAGCCAAAGGGAAAACCCGGCATCGATTTGGAGTGGGTCGACAGCACTCCCCGGTATTCCTTGAGAAGCAATTCTCGGGCATTCTTCGCCACTTCAGCGCTCAATTTGTGACTCCTTAATTAGGTTCCGTCTAGAAAACGGACAGGCGCGCAGCGAAAAGTAACCGGCGCGCATCGGGCAAATGTTCGTGTGCTACCAGGCCTGACCGGTGCCGATCGAGCGTTGCCGACAACAAAAACAACTCAGACCTGCCAGCGGGACATGCGAATGCAACTCAACGACAAAGTAATCATTATCACCGGCGGTTGCCAGGGTTTGGGCCGTTCCATGGCCGAGTATTTCGCCGGCAAGGGCGCGAAGCTGGCCCTGGTCGATTTGAATCAGGAAAAACTCGACGCCGCCGTGGCCGCCTGTAAAGCCAAGGGTGTCGAAGCGCGCAGCTACCTGTGCAACGTCGCCAATGAAGAACAGGTCGAGCACATGGTCGCGCAAGTGGCCGCAGACTTCAGCGCCATCCACGGCCTGATCAACAACGCCGGGATTCTGCGCGATGGTCTGTTGTTGAAGGTCAAGGACGGTGAGATGACCAAGATGAGCCTGGCGCAGTGGCAGGCAGTGATCGACGTCAACCTGACCGGCGTGTTCCTCTGCACCCGTGAAGTCGCGGCGAAGATGGTCGAGCTGAAGAACAGCGGCGCGATCATCAATATTTCGTCGATCTCCCGCGCAGGCAACGTCGGGCAGACCAACTATTCCGCAGCCAAGGCCGGCGTCGCAGCGGCGACCGTGACCTGGGCGAAGGAGCTGGCGCGTTACGGCATTCGCGTGGCGGGCATCGCACCGGGCTTCATCGAAACCGAAATGACTTTGGGCATGAAACCGGAAGCGCTGGAGAAGATGACGTCGGGGATTCCGCTCAAGCGCATGGGCAAGCCCGAAGAGATCGCCCATTCGGCGGCGTATATCTTCGAGAACGACTACTACACCGGGCGGATTCTGGAGATGGATGGCGGGTTGCGTATCTAAGTCCCATTACACAAGCCAATGTGGGAGCGAGCCTGCTCGCGAAGGCGTCGTATCAGGCAACTGATGAGTTGGATGACACACCGCTTTCGCGAGCAGGCTCGCTCCCACAGGTTTTTCAGCGCTGCCGATGGATCAATCGTCGCTGATGGTGATGTTCGGCATCGCCGGCGTGGCGGCTTCCTGCAACACGATCCGCGCGCCGACGTGGCGGGCCAGTTCCTGATAGACCATGGCGATCTGGCTGTCCGGCTCGGCGATTACGGTTGGCTTGCCGCCATCGGCCTGTTCGCGGATCAGCATCGACAGCGGCAGCGAGGCCAGCAATTCGACGCCGAACTGGGTCGCCAGTTTCTCGCCACCCCCTTCACCGAACAGATGCTCGGCATGCCCGCAGTTCGAGCAGATGTGCACGGCCATGTTTTCCACCACGCCCAGCACCGGAATGTTGACCTTGCGGAACATTTCCACGCCTTTGCGCGCGTCAAGCAGCGCCAGATCCTGCGGCGTGGTGACGATCACCGCACCCGCCACCGGGACTTTCTGCGCCAGAGTCAGTTGAATGTCGCCGGTGCCTGGTGGCATGTCGATGACCAGATAATCCAGATCGCCCCACGCGGTTTGCGTAACCAGTTGCAGCAGCGCCCCGGAAACCATCGGCCCGCGCCAGACCATCGGCGTGTTGTCGTCGGTCAGGAAGGCCATCGACATGACTTCCACGCCGTGAGCCTTGAGCGGCACAAACCACTTCTGATCCTTGACCTCAGGACGGGTGCGCTCGGGAATGCCGAACATGATGCCCTGGCTCGGGCCGTAGATATCGGCGTCGAGGATGCCGACTTTGGCACCTTCCCGGGCCAGCGCCAGCGCGAGATTGGCAGCGGTGGTGGATTTGCCCACGCCGCCCTTGCCGGAAGCGACGGCGACGACGTTCTTGACGTTGGCCAGCCCGGGAATCTGCGCCTGGGCCTTGTGCGCGGCGATCACGCTGGTGACCTCGACGCGAGCGATGACCACGCCGTCGAGGTTTTCGATGGCCAGTTGCAGCAATTGCGCCCAACCGCTCTTGAACAGTCCGGCGGCGTAGCCGATTTCCAGCTGCACATTGACGCGGTCACCGATGATCTCGATGTTTTTCACGCAACCGGCGCTGACCGGGTCCTGGTTCAGGTAAGGGTCGGTGTATTGGCTGAGGACGGCTTCCACCGCTGCGCGAGTGACGGCGCTCATGGGCAACTCCGATAACAAGACTGGAAAGAATGGCGGCTATCGTACGCTGGACACCGATTTGAGGCGAACAGATTACTTGCGCTGAAAAGCCACCGTGGTGAGGGGATTTATCCCCGTTCGGCTGCGCAGCAGTCGTAAAGCCATTGCACTCGGACTATCTGATACATCGAAGTTTGCGGTTTTCGGGCGGCTTCGCCACCCAGCGGGGATAAATCCCCTCGCCACAAGAACACTCAAAGTACCCAGTGGCGCAGGGGTGAAAAATATGCGCCGGCGCTTTATAGTGGCCGACCTCCGTTTCATCAAGTAGCGAAGCCCCATGTCCGAGCCACGCAAGATCCTCGTCACCAGCGCCCTGCCCTACGCCAATGGTTCGATTCACCTTGGCCACATGCTGGAATACATCCAGACCGATATGTGGGTGCGCTTCCAGAAGCATCGCGGCAACCAATGCATTTATGTCTGCGCCGACGACGCCCACGGTTCGGCGATCATGCTGCGCGCGGAAAAGGAAGGCATCACCCCGGAACAACTGATCGCCAACGTGCAGGCTGAACACAGCGCCGACTTTGCCGACTTCCTTGTCGATTTCGACAATTTCCACTCCACTCACGCCGAAGAAAACCGTGAGCTGTCGAGCCAGATCTACCTCAAGCTGCGCGACGCCGGGCACATCGCCCAGCGCTCGATCACCCAGTATTTCGACCCGGAAAAGAAAATGTTCCTGGCCGACCGCTTCATCAAGGGCACCTGCCCGAAATGCGGCACCGAAGACCAGTACGGCGACAACTGCGAAAAATGCGGCGCGACCTACGCACCGACCGACCTGAAGGATCCGAAGTCGGCGATCTCCGGCGCCACCCCGGTGCTCAAGGATTCCCAGCACTTCTTCTTCAAGCTGCCGGATTTCCAGGAAATGCTTCAGGCCTGGACCCGCAGCGGCACCCTGCAGGACGCCGTGGCCAACAAGATCGCCGAATGGCTGGATGCCGGCCTGCAGCAGTGGGACATCTCGCGCGATGCGCCGTACTTCGGCTTCGAGATCCCGGGCGAGCCGGGCAAGTATTTCTACGTCTGGCTGGATGCGCCGATCGGTTACATGGCCAGCTTCAAGAACCTCTGCAACCGTACGCCGGAGCTGGACTTCGACGCGTTCTGGGGCAAGGACTCGACCGCCGAGCTGTATCACTTCATCGGCAAGGACATCGTCAATTTCCACGCGCTGTTCTGGCCAGCCATGCTCGAAGGCGCCGGCTACCGCAAGCCGACCGGCATCAATGTGCACGGCTACCTGACCGTCAACGGCCAGAAAATGTCCAAGTCGCGCGGCACCTTCATCAAGGCCCGCACTTATCTGGATCATCTGTCGCCGGAATACCTGCGCTACTACTACGCGGCCAAGCTTGGCCGTGGCGTCGACGACCTCGACCTGAACCTCGAAGACTTCGTGCAGAAGGTCAACTCCGACCTGGTCGGCAAAGTGGTCAACATCGCCAGCCGTTGCGCCGGGTTTATCCACAAAGGCAACGGCGGCCTGCTGGTCGACAACAATGCCGCGCCGGAGCTGACCGAGGCCTTCCTCGCCGCCGCGCCGAGCATTGCCGACGCCTACGAGGCCCGCGATTTTGCCCGCGCCATGCGTGAAACCATGGCTCTGGCTGACCGCGCCAACGCGTGGATCGCCGACAAGGCCCCGTGGTCGCTGAACAAGCAGGAAGGCAAGCAGGATGAAGTCCAGGCGATCTGCGCCACCGGCATCAACCTGTTCCGCCAGTTGGTGATCTTCCTCAAACCGGTACTGCCGCTGCTGGCCGCAGATGCCGAGGCGTTCCTCAACGTCGCGCCGCTGACCTGGAATGACCACACCACCCTGCTGGCTAATCACCAGCTCAACGAATTCAAGCCGTTGATGACCCGCATCGACCCGGTAAAAGTGCAAGCCATGACCGACGCATCGAAAGAAGACCTGACCGCCAGCCAGACCGACACTGGCGAAGCCAAGCCTGCGGGCAACGGCGAACTGGCCAAGGATCCGCTGTCGCCGGAAATCGATTTCGACGCCTTTGCCGCCATCGATTTGCGCGTCGCTTTGATCGTCAAGGCCGAACACGTCGAAGGCGCCGACAAGCTGCTGCGCCTGACCCTCGACATCGGTGACGAGCAACGCAACGTGTTCTCCGGGATCAAGAGCGCCTACCCGGACCCGTCCAAGCTCGACGGTCGCCTGACCATGATGATCGCCAACCTCAAGCCACGGAAAATGAAGTTCGGTATTTCCGAAGGCATGGTGATGGCGGCGGGCCCTGGTGGTGAAGAGATCTACCTGCTGAGCCCGGACAGCGGCGCCAAGCCGGGTCAGCGCATCAAGTAAGACGTTGCCGCAAAACGATCCCACCGACGTGCTCTGCATGCCGGTGGGATTTTTCATATCTGGCCCGATAGTGCCTACCCTTAAGAGACACCCGCCCGTTTCGCTGGCAGAACCATGACCGAACTCGTGTTAACGCTGATCAGTGCTGCGCTGCTCAACAACTTCGTGTTGCACTGGCCGCTGGGCGTCGCTCCGCTGCTGGCGGGCAGCCGACGCCAGGTGCATGCGCTGGGGTTGGCGACGTTGTGCCTGATGGTGGTGGTCGGCGTTATCGGTCAGGCGATCTGGCAGTGGATATTGGTGCCGTTGCAGCTTGAAGCGCTGCGCCTGTTCGTGTTTCTGCCATTGAGTGTGTTGTTGATCGCGCCGCTGCTGAAACTGCTGGCGCGCGGCCTGCCCGATTGGCCGTTCGCTGGATTGTGGCCGCTGCTGCTGGGCAATGCCGGGGTACTCGGGCTGGCCTTGATCAATGCGCAAAACGATCATGGCCTGCTGCACGCGACAGCTTTGAGTCTGGGTGCAGGGCTGGGTTTCTGGCTGGTGCTGAGTGTGTTCTGCGACCTGCGCGAGCGCACGGTCGACAACGATATTCCCCTGCCCTTTCGCGGCCTGCCGATCGATCTGATCAGCGCCGGACTGGTCGCAGTGATTTTTCTCGGATTCAGTGGATTGATCAAAACATGAGTCTGATTCAACGCATCGATGCCCTGCTGCCGCAGACCCAATGCGGCAAGTGCGGCCATCCCGGATGCAAACCGTATGCGCAAGGCATTGTTGACGGCGAGCCGATCAACAAGTGCCCGCCGGGCGGCGAGGAGACCATCGTCGCCCTGGCCGAGCTGTTGAAAATACCGGTCCTGGAACTGGACATCAGCCGTGGCCCGGCACCGCCGCAAATCGCCTTCATCCGCGAGGCCGAATGCATCGGCTGCACCAAATGCATTCAGGCCTGCCCGGTCGACGCCATCGTCGGCGCGGCAAAACTCATGCACACGGTGCTGATCGACGAGTGCACCGGTTGTGATCTGTGCGTTGCGCCGTGCCCTGTCGACTGCATCGAAATGCATCCTTTGCCTGCGAACACGATCCCAGTGGTTGGCGGTCTCGCATTCGATCTCGAAGAACAGCGCGCCCGCGCTGAAAAGCGTGACCATGCGCGCCAGCGTTTCGAGCGCCGCAACCAGCGCTTGCTGCATGAAGAACAGCAAAAGAAGGCTGAACGTGAAGCGCGAGCCGCGCGTGCGGCACAACCGCAAGTATCGACCGCCGACCCGGTGCAGGCTGCGCTGGAGCGGGTGCGTGCGCAAAAAGCCGCGAACGCTGATGCGGCGCTGAAGAAGGCCAAGGTCGATGTGGCGATGAGTCGAGCGCAACTGCACAAATCGCTGAAAGCCTTCGGTCACCCGCCGACGTTCGAGCAGCAGTCGCAATTGATCGTCCTGCAGCAACAATTCGAAGCCGCCGAGCAAGCGCTGGCGAACCTGGAAAGCAGCCAACCGGCAATTCCCGCCGTTCCCGCACCGACCAACGACGCCGAACTGAAGCGAGCCAAGATCCAGTTGGCCATGCGCCGCGCCGAGTTGAAAAAGGCTCAGGCAGCGGAGGCTGCGCCGGAGCAGATCGCAGCACTGGAGCAAGCCGTGAGTGACGCCGAGCGCCGGGTGCAAGACCATGCCGCCCCTTGAGCCAGTGGACGATCGCCTGCAACAGGCGATGAACACCGTGCTGCTGGCCGCTGTGCCGGGTCTGCTCGCTTTATTCTGGCTGTATGGCTGGGGCGTGTTGATCAACCTTTCCCTGGCGGTTGTCAGTGCTTTGCTCGTCGAAGCGGGCGTCGCCTGTCTGCGTCGGCAAGCGGTGCAAGCGGCAATGCGTGATGGCAGCGCGCTGGTCAGTGCGATGTTGCTGGCCGCCGCGCTGCCGGCTTATTGCCCTTGGTGGCTGACGGTCATTGCGACCGCTTCAGGTCTGTTGTTCGGCAAACATCTGTATGGCGGCGTCGGCAAAAACCCGTTCAACCCGGCGATGCTTGGCTTTGTCCTGAGCATGGTGCTGTTCCCGCAAGCGATGACCCATTGGCCCGCTCATGGCCTGGATTTTCTTGCGGCGCTGCAACAGGTTTTCAGTCCAGCGCAGGCGCCGGACGCTTGGGTGCAAGCCACGGCACTGGACAGTCTGCGCATCAATAAAAGCCTGACCATGCAGGAGCTGTTCGCCAGCAACCCGGCCTTCGGCCGTTTCGGCGGGCGCGGTGTGGAATGGGTGAATCTGGCGTTTCTGCTCGGCGGCCTGTGGCTGTTGCAACGGCGGATCTTTTCCTGGCACGCACCGCTGGGGATGCTCGCCAGTCTGTTCGTCATCAGCCTGTTGTGCTGGAACGGCTCGGGGTCGGATTCCCATGGTTCGCCGCTGTTTCACCTGCTCAGCGGCGCGACCATGCTCGGGGCATTTTTTATTGTGACCGAGCCGGTGTCCGGCGCGAAAAGCGCCCTTGCCCGCCTGCTGTTCGGTGTTGGCGTCGGCCTGCTGACTTATCTGATTCGCACGTGGGGTGGTTACCCGGACGGCGTCGCGTTTGCGGTATTGCTGATGAATCTTCTGGTGCCGGCACTCGAACGCTTCGCCCTCAGCCGCCAGTCGAAGGTGAACGCGTGAATCGCTCAGCGAGTGTCGCGACGGTGGTGCTGCTGGCACTCGTTGGCATGAGTGCGACATACGTGTTGCAGCGCAGCAGTGCACCGCAGATTGCCAGCGAGCAGCGCTTGCTCGACAGCCGCAAATTGCTTGATGTCATGCCTGCCGCGCTCTACGACAATCAGCCGCTGGAGCTACCGCTGACGCTCGCCGAGCCTGCTTTGCGCCATAGCACGCTGTCAGGCGGCTATCGAGCGACCCGCTCCGGTCAGACAGTCGCGGTGCTGTTGCGCAGTCGCAGCGAAGGTTATGCAGGTACTCTGGAACTGCTGATAGCCATCGATGCAAACGGCAGAGTTCTAGGCGTGAAAACCCTTGAGCAGCGCGAAACGCCAGGATTGGGTGGTGCCATCGGTGCATGGCCGAATGCCTGGCTACAGGCCTTCATCGGTAAATCCCGTACTGAGCCGACAGACGCCGGCTGGGCGCTGAAAAAGGATCAGGGGCAGTTCGATCAGATCGCTGGCGCAACTATTACCTCGCGTGTCGCCATTGACGCAATTCATGACGCCCTGCGTTATTTCGATGAGCATCGGGCGCTGCTGTTGGGGACTGGGCCATGAAGCGCACGGTGAATTTATTGATGCTGGTGCCCCTACTGGGCGCCACACCAACATTCAGCGCTGCACTGGGGATAACCTTGATGCTCGGCGTGGTGCTCGGTGTATTTGCCGTCTGCATGTCGCCGCTGCGCGAGCGCCTGACGGGCACCCGTGCCTTGCTCGCCAGCCTGATAATCGCCGCGACGTTGACCAGTTGCGCGGATATTGTGGCGCAACGCTGGTTTTTGCCATGGCAGCAGACGTCTGAGCTCTACATAGGGCTGATCGCCTTGCACTGCGTCGTGTTTGAATACCACGGTGCCTTCCGCGAGCCCGTCGCTGTCAGCTTCAAACGCTGCGCAATGTTCGGCGCGCTCATGCTGGTAGTCGGCGGGCTGCGCGAGATCATCGGTTGTGGCAGCCTTGGCCGAGGCCTTTCGGGGCATTGGCCAGGTCTGGTTTTATTCCCCGAAGGGCTGCGTCTGATTACGCTGGTTCCCGGCGCTTTGGTTTTACTGGGCCTGCTTCTCGCCGCCCGTCAGGCGTGGACACGCCGCAATTCTGTCATCAAGGAAACGCATCGCCCATGAATGCTGCAAAACGTCTTGAGATATTTCGCCGACTGCACGAAGACAATCCCGAGCCGAAAACCGAACTGGCCTACTCTTCGCCGTTCGAGCTGCTGATTGCGGTGATTCTTTCGGCGCAGTCCACCGATGTCGGCGTCAACAAGGCGACTGCCAAACTCTTTCCCGTCGCCAATACACCCGCCGCGATTCATGCGCTGGGTGTCGAGGGGCTGTCCGAGTACATCAAGACCATTGGCCTCTACAACAGCAAGGCGAAAAACGTCATTGAAACCTGCCGTTTGCTGGTTGAGCGTCATGGCGGTGAAGTCCCGCAAACCCGGGAAGAACTGGAAGCCTTGCCGGGCGTCGGGCGCAAGACCGCCAACGTGGTGCTCAACACCGCTTTCCGCCAATTGACCATGGCGGTCGACACGCACATTTTTCGCGTCAGCAATCGCACCGGCATCGCGCCGGGGAAAAATGTGGTGGAAGTAGAAATGAAGTTGATGAAGTTTGTACCGAAAGAATTCCTGCTCGACTCTCATCACTGGCTGATTTTGCACGGTCGTTATGTTTGCCTGGCGCGTAAACCGCGCTGCGGCAGCTGCCGCATCGAAGATCTATGCGAATACAAACATAAAACTTCTGACGATTGAGCGGTCATCGGTTTTTCGCATCCATCGATTGAAAAAATCTTTTTTACCCGCCGCAGTAATGTCGATATAAGGAGCGCCAAAGGCAGTCTTAGCCGGGAGTTGACTTCATGAGTACCGACACAGAGCAACTGGATGTAGAAGAGGATCTTATTGCCACCGACGCCGATGAGGTCGAACCGGTGGTTGAAGTGGCCAAGACCAACCTTAGCAAGCGTCGCACAATCGACAACCTGCTTGAGGAGCGCCGACTGCAAAGGCAATTGGCCGACTACGATTATGATCTGTGATGTCTGAAGGCCTCCCTAGACGGAGGCTTTTCATTTTCTGCGACAACCGAGCTTGATCGGCCCATGACGTTCTCAGCTGTCGAATCGTTCAAACCAGGCCGTTGCGCTGCGCCAGCTCGATCAGATCAACCAGAGAGCGCGCATTGAGTTTCAGCAACAGGCGAGTCTTGTAGGTACTCACAGTCTTGTTGCTTAAAAACATGCCATCGGCGATTTCCTTGTTGGTCTTGCCGCGCGCCAACTGCTGCAACACCATCATTTCCCGCCCGGACAGACGATCAACCATGTCCGCTTCACTCGCATTGCCCAGACTGGTGCGCACGGTGTGCAGCGCCTGATTGGGAAAATAACTGTAGCCGGACAGTACTGCCTTGATCGCACTGAGCAATTCGGTCAGATCCTGCTGTTTGCACACGTAACCCGCTGCGCCCGATTGCATGCAACGCATTGAAAAATGGCCGGGAGCCTGGGAAGTCAGCACCAGCACTTTCACCGGCATGGCAGTGGAGGTCAGGCGCGCAATAACTTCCAGTCCGTCGAGTTTGGGTATTCCAATATCCAGGATGACAAGATCGGGTATTTGTTCACGAGCAATTTGTAGTGCATCAACGCCATTATCCGTTTCTGCAATGACTTCGTAGCCATGCCGTTCCATCAGCATACGTACCGCAAGTCGAATGACGGGGTGGTCATCCACGATCAGCACTTTATTCATGGGCAAGTCCAGTTTTCGCTGTTCGAATTTTTAGAACACGCACGATATCCCAGTCACTTGCTTCAAGGCATGGCAACTTTTACACGCATTTGCATCCAGAGACATTCCCTACAGGCATTGAGGATAATTCCCACAAATTCGCTGCCCTTGCCCCATTGCAACCGCCTTCCGATCTTTCATACACCGGCGGAGTTTGATCTTCATGCAGTCGAGTCCTACGCCATGGTGGGTCGTTGGAAAACTTCAACAGGCGCAATTACGAACCTTCATACACGATGATTTACCTGTCAAATTGGCCTTGGGCAAGCACTGGGACATACGACGTAACGAACCGACACAACCACCTGTTCGACACAACATCGTTGATTCTATAAAACTTTAGTTAACAGCCGCGCACTTACACAAGCGCCTTTACTATCGCTGAAACAACCAACTTAAACTAGACAAACCATGTAGAAGCAGAACAATGCTAAAGATAAAAAACAAAATCACCAACCCCATGACAGTCATCGCCATATTTGCAATTCTTTCGGAAACCTCGGCGGCGGTATCGTTACCATTTCTCGATAACAAGGACCGGGAAATTTACGTCTGGTTTCTGATCAGTTTCCCCTTTTACTTGTTATTCCTGTTCTTTATCACTCTCAACTTCAATCATCGCTCGCTTTACTCGCCTTCAGACTTCGGCAAAGACAAAAGCTTTTTGAAAACCACTCAAAATAACCAGAGGGACGAATCCTTTCGCGAAGCAGGCGAGCGTTGTGCTTTTGAGCTGACCAGTTGCATCGTGTCGGGTAAAACCGGGCCAGGCCGAGTGCCGATTCCCTGCAGAGTTCACAACGCGCCGGACCCACCGCTCGGTCCACGCGACCCATCCCATCCGGTTATGCAGAATATCAAGCTGTCACCCTGGGTAAGTGAACTGAACATCATTGACGCAAGAGAAGTTGATGCAGCGAAGGAATTCGATGCCATCTTCGAAACGCTAAAAGGCGTCGATAAAAAGCACGCGCGGGTTCTCGTATTTCTTTGTAATCATGCGTCGGACGCGCTTGCCCACTCCGCATTGCAACAGATCAGGCAGGCCAAGAAAGGCTCAGGAGCCACACTGTGCATCGTATATAACCTGTGTTCGCAGACGGTGACATTACTGGGACGAACCAGCTGAACCGGGTCAAGACTGCGCGCAGATACACGAGGGAGCCTGATGAACCAGAAAAAAAAGATGAAAAAAAGGCGGCCCTCAACAGGCCGCCATTTTTATTGCGCGTCGGTCTGAGCCACTCAGAACAACTTGCGGCCCTTGTTGGCAGCAATGCGCATGCGCAGCGCGTTGAGCTTGATGAAGCCCGCCGCATCGGCTTGGTTGTAAGCGCCGCCATCTTCTTCGAAGGTGGCGATGTTGGCGTCGAACAGCGAATCGTCGGACTTGCGGCCGGTGACGATGACGTTGCCCTTGTACAGCTTCAGGCGCACTACGCCGTTCACGTTGACCTGCGAAGCGTCGATCATCTGTTGCAGCATCAGACGCTCAGGGCTCCACCAGTAGCCGGTGTAGATCAGGCTGGCGTACTTGGGCATCAGCTCGTCTTTGAGGTGAGCGACTTCGCGGTCCAGAGTGATCGATTCGATGGCGCGGTGAGCGCGCAGCATGATGGTGCCACCCGGGGTCTCGTAGCAGCCACGGGACTTCATGCCGACGTAACGGTTTTCGACGATGTCGAGACGACCGATGCCGTGCTCGCCGCCGATCTTGTTCAGCGTCGCCAGTACGGTGGCCGGGGTCATTTCGACGCCGTCCAGCGCGACGATGTCGCCGTTGCGGTAAGTCAGTTCCAGGTATTGCGGGGTGTCGGGAGCCTTCTCCGGGGAGACGGTCCAGCGCCACATGTCTTCTTCGTGCTCGGTCCAGGTGTCTTCCAGCACGCCGCCTTCATAGGAGATGTGCAGCAGGTTGGCGTCCATCGAGTACGGGGATTTTTTCTTGCCGTGGCGTTCGATCGGGATCGCGTGCTTCTCGGCGTAGTCCATCAGCTTCTCGCGCGACAGCAGGTCCCACTCGCGCCAAGGGGCGATCACTTTCACGCCTGGCTTGAGCGCGTAGGCGCCCAGTTCGAAGCGCACCTGGTCGTTGCCCTTGCCGGTGGCGCCATGGGAAATGGCGTCGGCGCCGGTTTCGTTGGCGATTTCGATCAGGCGCTTGGCGATCAGCGGACGGGCGATGGAAGTACCCAGCAGGTACTCGCCTTCGTAAACGGTGTTGGCGCGGAACATCGGGAACACGAAATCACGCACGAACTCTTCGCGCAGATCGTCGATGTAGATTTCTTTGACGCCCATGGCCTGAGCCTTGGCGCGGGCCGGCTCGACCTCTTCGCCTTGACCGAGATCGGCGGTGAAAGTCACCACTTCACAGTTATAAGTATCCTGCAGCCACTTGAGGATCACCGAAGTGTCCAGGCCGCCGGAATACGCCAGAACGACCTTGTTTACGTCCGCCATGCCATCACTCCACGGGGTTCTACGGAAAGCCGGGGAGTCTACCGCTCAAACGCGATAATTTACAGAGGCGCGACAGCTTAAGACGACAAAGCGACAGAATCTGTCGAGAGCGCGACGATGACCGGCGAGTCAGGAAGTCGTTGCGGCGGTGGCTGGCGTACTCGCTTGCGGCGCTGGCGCAGGGGCTGTGGTCGGTGCCACACGTGACAGTTTCACATTGACCCGGCGATTCTTCGCACGATTGGCCTTGCTGGTGTTCGGCACGATCGGATACTGCTCGCCGTGGAAACGCACGGTGATCTGCGATTCCTGAATGCCGTTGGCCTTGAAGAAATCGACTACCGCCAGCGCGCGGCGGCGCGACAATTCGCGGTTGGTCAGACGATTGCCGCTGTTGTCGGAATGGCCGTCGAGGTCAATGTGGTTCACCGTCGGGTCGGCCTTCATGTATTCGAGCATCACTTGCAGCTTGGCCTTGGCAGCCGGGTCCAGCTCGACGCCCTCGCCGGGAAAGCCGATCTGCGACTGCTTGATCTGGTCGAAATTCTGCGGCAGCAATTTCGCCACGCAGCCTTGATAGTCGTTGAACGCCTTGCTGAACTTGACCGGCAGCAAACGCACTTCCGACACCCGGCCATCGCCAGACGCACGGCGAACTACCGGGCTGCGGCCGTCCAGCAGACCGCTGATCAGCCCACCGGCCTGGGATTGCGAGCTGTTGAACAACACATTGCCGCTGCCCAGCCGTACCGAGCCCAGATTGATGTCGCCGCGCCCCGGCTGCCACGGTGCAGCGGCAGCGAGCAACGTCGCCGAGCCGCCACCAAGCATGGCGTTGTAGGCATTCAGGCGAAAGATCGCCTGCTCACCGGCCTTGCGCACGAATTCGCCCGAGCCGAAATCAGTGATCGGTTGCGTCAGGCGGCATTCGAACTTGTCGCCGGCGACCGTCCACTCAATGTTCTCCAGACGCGTCTGGTAAGTCAGCGCCATCGCGGGAAGGCTGGCAAACACACTGAGCAGGGCTAAATAACGCTGGCGCACGGGAGGCTCCATTGGCTTGTGAAACACAAACACCGATTCACACAATGTTTACGGCATACCTTCGGGATATCGGACGCTTGTGGCAAAACTTGATAGCGGGTGCCTGCAAGAGTCTTTTCCGGTAGCATTCGCCTCAGTTTGACCCGCCTGGAATCCCCTCATGTCCGACCGCCTGACCCTGCTGCGTCCCGACGACTGGCACATTCATCTTCGCGATGGTGCCGTGTTGACCAATACCGTTGCCGATGTGGCCCGCACCTTCGGGCGCGCGATCATCATGCCGAACCTGGTACCGCCGGTGCGCAACGCCGCTGAAGCCGACGGCTATCGTCAGCGCATTCTCGCTGCCCGCCCGGCCGGCAGTCAGTTCGAGCCGTTGATGGTGCTGTACCTCACCGACCGTACCCAACCGGAAGAAATTCGTCAGGCCAAGGCCAGCGGTTTCGTCTACGCCGCCAAGCTTTACCCGGCCGGCGCGACCACCAATTCCGATTCCGGCGTGACCAGCATCGACAAAATCTTCCCGGCGCTGGAAGCCATGGCCGAAGTCGGCATGCCGCTGTTGATCCACGGTGAAGTCACCCGTGGCGACGTCGATGTATTCGACCGCGAAAAGATTTTCATCGACGAGCACATGCGCCGCGTGGTCGAGCGTTTCCCGACGCTGAAAGTGGTGTTCGAGCACATCACCACCGGTGACGCCGTGCAATTCGTCAACGAGGCTTCGGCCAACGTCGGCGCGACCATCACCGCGCACCACCTGTTATACAACCGTAACCACATGCTGGTGGGCGGGATTCGGCCACACTTCTATTGCTTGCCGATCCTCAAGCGCAACACCCATCAGGAAGCCTTGCTCGATGCCGCCACCAGCGGCAGCGCCAAGTTCTTCCTCGGCACCGACTCGGCGCCCCACGCCCTGCACGCCAAGGAAGCCGCCTGCGGTTGCGCCGGTTGCTACACCGCCTACGCCGCCATCGAGATGTATGCCGAAGCGTTTGAACAGCGTAATGCGCTGGACAAGCTCGAAGCCTTCGCCAGCCTCAACGGCCCGCGTTTCTACGGCCTGCCGGCAAACACCGATCGCATCACCCTGGTTCGCGAAGAATGGACTGCCCCAACCAGCCTGCCATTTGGCGAGCTGACCGTTATCCCGCTGCGCGCCGGTGAAAAACTGCGCTGGCGCCTGCTGGAGGAACACGCGTGAGTGAAGAGCATTTCGACGATGAGCTGGACGGTCAAAGTGGTGGCGGCGGTTCCCGTCACCCGATGGCAGCGCGTTTTCGCGGCTACCTGCCGGTTGTCGTCGACGTAGAAACCGGTGGCTTCAACGCAGCCACCGATGCCCTGCTGGAGATTGCCGCGACCACCATCGCCATGGATGAAAAGGGTTTCGTCTACCCGGATCACACCTACTTCTTCCGCGTCGAGCCATTCGAAGGTGCGAACGTTGAAGCGGCAGCGCTGGAGTTCACCGGGATCAAGCTCGATCACCCGCTGCGCATGGCCGTCAGTGAAGAAACCGCGCTGACCGATATTTTCCGTGGCATCCGCAAGGCCCTGAAAGCCAACGGCTGCAAGCGGGCGATTCTGGTCGGGCACAACAGCAGCTTCGATCTGGGCTTTCTCAACGCAGCAGTTGCGCGCCTGGACATGAAGCGCAACCCGTTCCACCCGTTCTCCAGTTTCGACACCGCGACCCTGGCGGGTCTGGCGTACGGTCAGACCGTGCTGGCGAAAGCCTGTCAGGCCGCCGGCATCGATTTCGACGGTCGTGAGGCGCACTCGGCGCGCTACGACACCGAAAAGACCGCTGAGCTGTTCTGCGGCATCGTCAATCGCTGGAAACAGATGGGCGGCTGGGAAGACTTCGACGACTGATCCTCGGCGAACAAATCCCGCGCATAAAAAAACCGGCCACATGGGCCGGTTTTTTTGTACCTCGACGTTGCGCCTTACAGGGCAGCAGCGTTTTCGGTCAGGTAAGCCGCAACGCCTTCTGGCGAAGCGTTCATGCCTTTGTCGCCTTTCTTCCAGTTGGCCGGGCAGACTTCGCCGTGCTCTTCGTGGAATTGCAGCGCGTCGACCAGACGGATCAGCTCTTCCATGTTACGGCCCAGCGGCAGGTCGTTGATGATCTGCGAGCGAACCACGCCTTTGTCGTCGATCAGGAACGCGCCACGGAAAGCCACGCCGCCTTCGGATTCAACGTCGTAAGCCTTGGCGATGTCGTGCTTCATGTCGGCAGCCATGGTGTATTTCACCTGGCCGATGCCGCCATTGTTCACTGGAGTGTTGCGCCAGGCGTTGTGGGTGAAGTGCGAGTCGATCGACACAGCGATCACTTCAACGTTGCGCGCCTTGAAGTCAGCCATGCGGTTGTCCAGAGCGATCAGCTCGGACGGGCAGACGAAGGTGAAGTCCAGCGGGTAGAAGAACACCAGGCCGTATTTGCCTTTGATGGCCGAGGACAGGGTGAAGCTGTCAACGATCTCGCCATTGCCGAGTACGGCCGGGACGGTGAAGTCTGGGGCTTGTTTGCCTACGAGTACGCTCATTGATATCTCCTGGTGTAGAAACTTGAAGTTCAGGGTCCGGGCCAGCCTGTCACCCTCAGGCGACAGCCCTGTGACACGAACCCTCTTCGCAAGGGACGACCATCATACACTGCGTGTTTGGCCTGTCCGTAACGGATTTTCCCTGTTCGGTTATCCACTGCGTATTCATGGGGTCAGACGCGCATTTGGAAAATACCGTTCGTCAGTCGCTGGGAAATTGGCTGGGAAGCGTTCCGAAAGCACTTTGACAATCATTCTCGTTAACATTAAGATCCATCGCAATTGAGTCACAACCAGCGACGGTTCTTACTTATGTATGTTTGCCTCTGCACTGGCGTCACCGACGGACAGATCCGCGAAGCGATCTATGAAGGTTGCTGCAGCTACAAAGAAGTTCGCCAGGCCACCGGCGTCGCCAGCCAGTGCGGCAAATGCGCCTGCCTTGCCAAGGAAGTGGTCCGCGAAACCCTGACCAAGCTGCAAACCGCCCAGGCCGCGATCCCCTACCCTGTAGAATTTACTGCTGCGTAAATGCCCCCATTTCAAAGAACCGGACTTCGCGTCCGGTTTTTTTATGCCTGAAAATCAATTGCTTAGCGTCCAGACGCGGAACACAAACATTCTTATTCCGATTAATTTTCATTTATTATTCAATAACTTAGGTTTGACACTTATAAACACCAAGCTCAAACTCCGCCTTATATACAGTTAATACAGGGCAGGACTCCGATCATGAAAGGCGACATTACAGTCATCCAGCATCTCAACAAGATCCTTGCCAATGAGCTGGTCGCGATCAATCAGTACTTCCTGCATGCGCGCATGTATGAAGATTGGGGTCTGAACAAGCTCGGCAAGCACGAATATCACGAATCCATCGACGAGATGAAACACGCGGACAAGCTGATCAAGCGCATCCTGTTCCTTGAAGGCCTGCCGAACGTTCAGGACCTGGGCAAGCTGCACATCGGCGAACACACCCGCGAAATGCTCGAATGCGACCTGCGCATTGAAAAGACCGGCCACGCCGACCTGAAAGCCGCCATCGCCCATTGCGAAACCGTTGGCGACTTCGGCAGCCGTGAACTGCTCGAAGACATTCTCGAGTCGGAAGAAGAACACATCGACTGGCTGGAAACCCAGCTCGGCCTGATCGACAAGATCGGCCTGGAAAACTATCTGCAGTCGCAGATGGGCGAAGAGTAGGCGCTGTCGAGTGAAACGAGGCGGCGATCTTTATCGATTTCAGCCTTGATACTCAGTCAACTCATATAACCAACAAAAAGCCCCGCCCTCTTTCGAGGTGCGGGGCTTTTTGTTGGCCGAAGATCAAAAGATCGCAGCCTCGTTTCACTCGACAGCTCCTACGGGAGACGCGTCGTCGAGCGAAACTCTATGAACGTAGAATCAGGCTTCGGACTTGTTCGCCGCTGCCGCTTCGACAGCCGCCTTGATGGTGCTTTGCAGCGAACCGTCTGCAGCCATCTCGGTCATGATGTCGCTGCCGCCGACCAGCTCACCGCCGACCCACAGTTGCGGGAAAGTCGGCCAGTTGGCGTACTTTGGCAGGTTGGCGCGGATTTCCGGGTTCTGCAGGATGTCCACGTACGCGAACTTTTCACCACAGGCCATCACGGCTTGCGCAGCTTTTGCGGAGAAGCCGCACTGCGGGGCATTCGGCGAGCCTTTCATGTAAAGCAGAATGGTGTTGTTGGCAATCTGCTCTTTAATCGTTTCGATGATATCCATGGAGCACCTCGGCTGAACTTTCCGACTCAGAGGTCGGCACGGTGGCGCATTGTAACGGAATCCCGAGCGCCATGCTCGGTCTCCCCGACAGACCCGCTCAAGCCGCCGCCACTGTCACCGGCACACCGTTCAACGCCGCGTTGCCCGACAGTTCGTCAAGCTGACACTCGTCGGTCAGGTCGTTGGCGCTCGACCCCGGCTGGCCGCTGGCGATCGCCATCTGCACGCCCGGGCGCGCATGGCCCCAGCCGTGCGGCAGGCTGACCACGCCTTTCATCATGTCGAGACTGGCGAGCACTTCCACCTCGATCTGCCCGACCCGCGAACTCACCCGAACCCGTTGCCCGTCGGCCAGGCCACGGCTGGCCAGATCATCCGGGTGCATCAGCAACTGATGCCGCGGCTTGCCCTTCACCAGTCGATGGAAGTTGTGCATCCACGAATTGTTGCTGCGCACATGGCGGCGGCCGATCATCAACAACTCATCGGCAGCCGGCGCCTGCAACGCGGCAAAGCGTGCGAGATCAGCGAGAATTTCCGGCGGTGCGGCCTGGATACGCTGATTCGGCGTTTTCAGACGTGATGCCAGATTCGGCTTCAGCGCACCCAGATCCACGCCATGCGGATGATCGAACAGCGTCGCCAACGACAACTTGTGCTCGGACGCATCGCCGTAGCGGCCCATGCGCAGGCCCATGTCGATCATCTTCGCCGGCGGCATCGTCGGTTTCAGCTCCTTGCCGGTTTTCTCGGCGAAGGCCTTGGCCAAACCGACGAAGATCTCCCAGTCGTGCAGCGCACCCTCGGGCTTGGCGAGGATCGCGCGATTGAAGCGGGTCACGTTACGCACCGCAAACAGGTTGAAAGTGGTGTCGTAGTGATCGTTTTCCAGCGCCGAGGTCGACGGCAGGATCAGATCGGCATAGCGCGTGGTTTCGTTGATGTACAAGTCGATGCTGAGCATGAAGTCGAGGCCGTCCAGCGCCTGTTCCAGTTGCCGGCCGTTGGGTGTCGACAACACCGGGTTGCCGGCCACGGTGATCAGCGCGCGGATCTGCCCCTCGCCCTCCGTGAGCATTTCTTCAGCGAGCGCCGAGACCGGCAACTCGCCGCCGTATTCAGGACGCCCGGAAACCCGGCTCTGCCATTTGTTGAAATGCCCGCCCGAGGTCGACGCCACCAGGTCCACCGCTGGCTCGGTGCACAGGGCACCGCCAACGCGGTCGAGGTTGCCCGTGACCAGGTTGATCAACTGCACCACCCAATGACACAAGGTGCCGAAGGCCTGGGTCGAGACGCCCATGCGTCCATAGCAGACGGCGCTTGGCGCGGCAGCGAAGTCGCGGGCGAGTTGGCGGATCTGCTCGGCAGGCACCGCGCAAAGTGGGCTCATGGCTTCGGCGCTGAACGCCGCCACGGCGTTGCGCACCTCATCCAGGCCATCGACCGGCAAATGGCTGTCGCGGGTCAGGCCTTCGCTGAACAGCGTATTGAGCATGCCGAACAACAGCGCCGCATCGCCGCCCGGGCGAACGAATACATGTTGATCGGCCATCGCTGCGGTTTCGCTGCGCCGCGGATCGACCACCACCACTTTGCCGCCACGTGCCTGAATAGCCTTCAGGCGCTTCTCGACATCCGGCACGGTCATGATGCTGCCGTTGGACGCCAGCGGATTGCCGCCGAGAATCAGCATGAAATCGGTGTGGTCGATGTCCGGGATCGGCAACAGCAGACCGTGGCCGTACATCAGATAGCTGCTGAGGTGATGCGGCAGTTGATCGACTGAAGTGGCCGAATAACGATTGCGGGTTTTCAGCAACCCCAGGAAGTAATTGCTGTGGGTCATCAGGCCGTAGTTGTGCACGCTCGGATTGCCCTGATACACCGCAACGGCGTTCTGGCCGTGACGTTCCTGAATCGCCGCGAGTTTCTCGGCCACCAGCGCAAACGCCTCGTCCCATTCGATCGGCAGCCATTCGCTGCCGACGCGGCGCATTGGCTGACGCAGGCGGTCGGGATCGTTCTGAATATCTTGCAGAGCCACGGCTTTCGGGCAGATATGGCCGCGGCTGAAGGTGTCGAGGGCATCGCCCTTGATCGAGGTGATCGCGACATCGCCATCGGTTTCCGTAGTTTCGATGGTCAGCCCGCAAATGGCTTCGCACAGGTGGCACGCACGGTGGTGAAGAGTCTTGGTCATGGCCAGTCTCTGTCTTGTTCGGGGGCAGGCAATCACGCCCGCGGGAACAAAACTATGGCCCGTGCGCGGAGCAGGCGCCAGCGACGTTCGTCTCGTGAATCGACGGTTATCAGGGCAGCCGATAAACCGTCGCGATCAGTTCGAAGGCAACTGCGGCGGTGCGGCCAGCTGGATTTCCTGGATGGTTTCGATCTGCTCGTGGGCGACGTGGACGCCGGTGAGCTCGCCGATCAACCGCCAGTGCTCATCGAGCCCGGCGCTGATGGTGGCCATGCGATCGATCATGTGTCGGCCGGCGGATTTGACCACTTCGTCGTCACTGCGCAGCAACTCGAAAGACATCGAGGTGACTGACGCGGTGAGATGGGTCAGAGAGCGAGCCGTGTGGCCCAGCAGCTCCATTAACAGTTGTTCTTTCGATTCCATGCGGAGGCTTCCTGCGTCGCTCGAAACTTATTTATAACCCAGCACTTTGCTTTAGCAAATGTTTCAGTCTGAACATCCGACCAAGCGAATCGGTGGCGCAGCGTTCGCAAACCGACCAGGACCGCTGCGTTGCCGTCGCGGCGCATTGCCAAGCGCGGCGGCGCCAGTGTACAAAGAGGCTCACCGCTGTACTGAATCCGGCTTCAACATGCGTGATCGAAATGCTCGGTCCGCGCTCCGAATACCGCTGACAAAAGTACCCTATTGGAAAAACGCGACATTTAGTGTCAATATCGCGCCTTCCCCTATTTCGTCGCCCCGTGCGGCTTACGCCGCAGGTCTCGCCCGTTGTTCCGTTAAACAAGGCTTTGAGCATCTGCGGTCTGTAGCAAAAAGGTAGTCAATGATGAGCGCAAGGCACTTTCTCTCCCTGATGGATTGCACGCCCGAAGAGCTGGTCAGCGTGATCCGTCGAGGCGTTGAGCTCAAGGACCTGCGTAACCGCGGCGTACTGTTCGAGCCTCTGAAAAACCGCGTGCTGGGGATGATCTTCGAAAAATCCTCGACCCGTACCCGGATCTCCTTCGAGGCCGGCATGATCCAGCTCGGCGGCCAGGCAATCTTCCTGTCCCCGCGCGACACCCAACTGGGCCGTGGCGAGCCGATCAGCGATTGCGCCATCGTCATGTCGAGCATGCTCGATGCGGTGATGATCCGCACCTTCGCCCACAGCACCCTCACCGAATTCGCCGCCAACTCGCGGGTGCCGGTGATCAACGGCCTGTCCGATGATCTGCACCCGTGCCAGTTGCTCGCCGACATGCAGACCTTCCTTGAGCACCGTGGCTCGATCCAGGGCAAGACCGTGGCCTGGATCGGTGACGGCAACAACATGTGCAACAGCTATATAGAAGCGGCGATCCAGTTCGACTTCCAGTTGCGCGTTGCCTGCCCGGAAGGCTACGAGCCGAACCCGGAATTCGTCGCCCAGGCTGGTGATCGCGTGACCATCGTCCGCGATCCGCAAGACGCCGTGCTTGGTGCGCATCTGGTCAGCACCGACGTCTGGACTTCGATGGGCCAGGAAGAGGAAACTGCCAAGCGCCTCAAGCTGTTCGCGCCGTTTCAGGTCAACCGTGCCTTGCTCGACCTCGCTGCCGAGGACGTGCTGTTCATGCACTGCCTGCCGGCGCACCGTGGCGAAGAAATCAGTCTCGACCTGCTCGATGACCCGCGCTCCGTCGCCTGGGATCAGGCAGAAAACCGTCTCCACGCACAGAAGGCCCTGCTCGAGTTCCTCGTTGAACCGGCATATCACCACGCATGAGCCATGAATTACTGCTGAACCTGCGCAACCTCGCTTGCGGCTACCAAGATCAACGCGTGGTGCAGAACCTCAATCTGCACCTCAACGCCGGCGACATCGGCTGCCTGCTCGGCTCGTCCGGCTGCGGCAAGACCACTACCCTGCGCGCAATCGCCGGTTTCGAACCGGTGCATGAAGGCGAAATCACCCTAGGTGGCGAAACCCTGTCCAGTGCCGGTTTCACCCTGGCGCCGGAGAAACGCCGGATCGGCATGGTGTTTCAGGACTACGCGCTGTTCCCGCACCTGAGCGTGGCCGACAATATCGCTTTCGGCATTCGTAAGCACCCGAACAAGGCGCGCGTGGTCGAAGAGCTGCTGGAACTGGTCAACCTGAAAAACCTCGGCAAGCGCTTCCCCCACGAATTGTCCGGCGGTCAGCAACAGCGCGTCGCCCTCGCCCGCGCCCTGGCGCCGGAGCCGCAGTTGCTGCTGCTCGACGAGCCGTTCTCCAATCTCGATGGCGAACTGCGCCGCAAGCTCAGCCATGAGGTGCGCGACATCCTCAAGGCCCGTGGTACCAGCGCGATTCTGGTCACCCACGATCAGGAAGAAGCCTTTGCCGTCAGCGATCACGTTGGCGTATTCAAGGAAGGTCGGCTGGAACAGTGGGATACGCCCTACAACCTCTACCACGAACCGGCGACGCCGTATGTCGCCAGTTTCATCGGTCAGGGCTATTTCATTCGCGGCCAGCTCGTCACCCCGGAATCGGTGCAGACCGAGCTGGGTGAACTGCGCGGCAACCGTGCTTACACTTGGCCGATTGGCGGTGCGGTGGATGTGCTGTTGCGTCCGGATGACATTGTTTACGCGCCGGACAGCGCGTTGAAGGCGCAGATTGTCGGCAAGACATTCCTCGGCGCGGCGACCTTGTATCGCCTGCAACTGCCGACCGGCGCGCAGCTGGAATCGATCTTCCCCAGCCACGCCGATCATCTGGTTGGCGCGCAGGTCGGGATTCGCGTAGCGGCGGATCACCTGGTGCTGTTCCAGGCTTCGGGCAGCACGGCGGCGCAGATTCCGGCGGTGGAAAACGGCGTCCGTCGGTTCAGCACCAGCCTTTGATCCGCACTGGATAAAAATTGTGGGAGCGAGCCTGCTCGCGAATGCGGTGTTTCAGTCGCCGAAGATGTTGACTGAAAGAGCGCTTTCGCGAGCAGGCTCGCTCCCACAGTTGGTATTGCCTCAGCCTAAAAACAGGGTACCGCTGGCCACCAGCGTCGCATTGCCGCCAATCTTCACCCGCTCACCTTCCAGCCGACAAAACAACTCGCCGCCCCGCGCCGAGCGCTGGCACGCGGTCAGATTCGCTTTGCCCAGACGCTTGGACCAGTACGGAATCAGGCTGCAATGCGTCGAACCAGTCACCGGGTCTTCATTGATACCGATCGCCGGGGCGAAATAGCGCGAGACGAAGTCGTGCTGATTGCCACGCGCGGTGACGATTGCACCCAGCCATGGCAGTTTCGCCAGCGCCGCCATGTCCGGTTTGCAGTCGAGCACGGCCTGCTCCGATTCCAGCACCACGAACAGTTCGTTGGAGCCGAGCACATCAACAGCCTCGACACCCAGCGCCCGCTCGACATCCAGCGTCACGCCGATTTCCGAAGGCACGATGGTCGGGAAATCCAGCCACAGCCGGTCGCCTTCGCGGCTGACACTCAGCGGCCCGGACTTGCAGATGAAGTCGATGCGCTCGGCGCTTTCCTTATAGATTTCGAACAGTACAAACGCGCTGGCCAGGGTCGCATGCCCGCACAGCGGCACTTCGGTGGTCGGGGTGAACCAGCGGATATGCCAGGCCTGCCCTTCGCGCACCAGAAACGCAGTCTCCGCCAGGTTGTGTTCGGCGGCGATCTTCTGCATCAAGTCATCGGCCAGCCAGCTGTCGAGCCGATAGACCATCGCCGGGTTGCCACTGAACGGCCGATCACTGAACGCGTCGACCTGATGAAACGCAAGCTGCATGATTTTCTCCCTGAATTGGTCGACCGAGCATGCAACGGCGGCCCGGATCAGTGCCAGTGACAGAAGCGCAATTTTTTCTTCATACAGCTGGCGCGCATTTTAAGCCCGGCCGATATCGGCGAACTGCGCCTGAGTGTGCTCGGCCAGCACCGCCGGTGCCAATTCCACTTCCAGTCCTCGCCGCCCGGCACTCACATAGATAGTCGCGAACCCCTGAGCGGAATTGTCGATGAAGGTGCGCAGGCGTTTCTTCTGCCCGAGCGGGCTGATGCCGCCCAACAGGTAGCCGGTGGAGCGTTGCGCTGCAGCGGGATCAGCCATTTCGGCTTTCTTCACTCCAGCGGCATGGGCCAGGCCCTTGAGGTCGAGCGTTCCGACGACCGGCACCACAGCCACCAGCAGTTCGCCTTTTTCACTGGCGGCCAGCAAGGTTTTGAACACTTGCGCCGGTGCGAGCCCGAGCTTCTCCGCCGCCTCCAGCCCATAGGACGCGGCCTTCGGATCATGTTCGTAACTGTGCACGCGATGTTCGGCACGAACTTTTTTCAACAAGTCCAACGCTGGGGTCATGGCAGCTCCGGGTTCGGCAATCTTTGAAAAAACCTGCGGCGGATTCTAGGTCATCGTTGGGCAAAAGGCTCTATTCCAAGCCGCGAATCCCGTGGCTTCGCGCTGCATTCAAGCTGATCGCCGCGCTGATCATTCACATGGCGAATAGTTTTATTGTGACCGACAGTTCACTTTCGACCTTTGACAGGTTTGTTTCTTGTCTATATTTTTTCGAATCTGAATAATGTAAGAATCATGCTCAACGCAGTACCCAGCAGTAACCCGGGAACCGAATGGGGATTCCGACCCGGTGAAGATCGCGCCCTGCTCCGTTGGCAAGGCGCCACACAAGAAAAAGAACCGAGGTTTTCAATGACAGCTGCTTTACCGCAACCATCGCTTTCCGGCCAATGCATGGCCGAATTCCTGGGCACCGCCCTTCTGATCTTCTTCGGCACCGGTTGTGTCGCCGCGCTCAAAGTCGCAGGTGCCAGCTTCGGCCTGTGGGAGATCAGCATCATCTGGGGCGTCGGCGTGAGCATGGCGATCTACCTCACCGCCGGGGTTTCCGGCGCGCACCTGAACCCGGCAGTGAGCATTGCTCTGGCGATCTTCGCTGACTTCGAAAAGCGCAAACTGCCGTTCTACATTCTTTCGCAGATTGCCGGCGCCTTCTGCGGCGCATTGCTGGTCTACACGCTCTACAGCAATCTGTTCTTCGATTACGAACAAACCCACCAGATGATTCGTGGCTCGGCCGCCAGCCTTGAATTGGCCTCGGTGTTCTCCACCTACCCGAATCCGGTGCTGTCGACGGCCCAGGCATTTCTGGTCGAGATGATCATCACCGCGATCCTGATGGGCGTGATCATGGCCCTGACCGATGACAACAACGGCTTGCCACGCGGCCCGATGGCGCCGTTGCTGATCGGTTTGCTGATTGCCGTGATCGGCAGTGCGATGGGTCCGCTGACCGGTTTCGCGATGAACCCTGCGCGTGACTTCGGTCCGAAACTGATGACTTTCTTTACCGGTTGGGGTGAAATTTCCTTCACCGGTGGTCGTGATATCCCTTATTTCCTGATTCCGATTTTTGCACCGATTGTCGGTGCCTGCCTCGGTGCTGCCGGGTATCGCGGGCTCATCGCCCGTCACCTGACCGGCGCCACACCTGCTACAAAGGATGCAGAACCGGCCATTGACGGCAAACCAAGAACTTCTTGAAACAGTCGGCGCCGGCTCCTGCCCATCCGAGCCGGCGCCACGGCCCACTCTCGTTTTTTTCGTCCAAGGCAATCGACATGACCGACATTCAGAACAAGAACTACATCATTGCCCTTGATCAGGGTACGACCAGTTCGCGCGCGATCATCTTCGACCGCGACGCGAACGTAGTCTGCACCGCGCAGCGCGAATTCGTTCAGCATTACCCGCAGGCCGGTTGGGTCGAGCACGACCCGATGGAAATCTTCGCCACCCAGAGCGCGGTGATGGTTGAAGCGCTGGCGCAAGCCGGCCTGCACCATGACCAGGTTGCCGCGATCGGTATCACCAACCAGCGTGAAACCACCGTGGTCTGGGACAAGACCACCGGCCGCCCCGTGTATAACGCGATCGTCTGGCAGTGCCGCCGCAGCACCGAGATCTGCCAGCAGCTCAAGCGCGATGGCCACGAAGACTACATCCGCGACACCACCGGCCTGGTCACCGACCCGTACTTCTCCGGCACCAAACTGAAGTGGATCCTCGACAACGTCGAAGGCAGCCGCGAGCGTGCGCGCAACGGCGAGCTGCTGTTCGGCACCGTCGATAGCTGGCTGATCTGGAAATTCACCGGCGGCAAGGTGCACGTCACCGACTACACCAACGCCTCGCGCACCATGCTCTTCAACATTCACTCGCTGGAGTGGGACTCGAAGATGCTGGAGATCCTCGACATCCCGCGCGAGATGCTCCCGGAAGTCAAAGCGTCCTCGGAAATCTACGGCCGCACCAAGAGCGGCATCGCTATCGGCGGTATCGCCGGCGACCAGCAGGCAGCACTGTTCGGGCAGATGTGCGTCGAGCCGGGCCAAGCGAAAAACACCTACGGCACCGGTTGCTTCCTGCTGATGAACACCGGCGACAAAGCGGTGAAATCCCAGCACGGCATGCTCACCACCATCGCCTGCGGCCCTCGCGGCGAAGTTGCCTACGCACTCGAAGGTGCAGTGTTCAACGGCGGCTCGACCGTGCAATGGCTGCGTGATGAACTGAAAATCGTCAACGACGCCCACGACACCGAATACTTTGCCAACAAGGTCAAGGACAGCAACGGCGTGTATCTGGTGCCGGCGTTCACCGGTCTCGGCGCGCCGTACTGGGACCCGTATGCCCGTGGCGCACTGTTCGGCCTGACGCGCGGCGTACGTGTGGATCACATCATCCGCGCCGCGCTGGAGTCGATCGCCTACCAGACCCGCGACGTACTCGACGCCATGCAACAGGATTCCGGCGAACGCCTCAAAGCTCTGCGCGTGGACGGCGGTGCGGTGGCGAACAACTTCCTCATGCAGTTCCAGGCCGACATCCTCGGCACCCAGGTCGAACGCCCGCAAATGCGCGAAACCACCGCACTCGGCGCGGCTTATCTGGCCGGCCTGGCCTGCGGTTTCTGGGGCAGCCTGGAAGAATTGCGCGGCAAGGCAGTGATCGAGCGCGAGTTCGAACCGAGCCTTGACGAAACCGAGAAAGAGAAACTCTACAAAGGCTGGAAAAAAGCCGTCAGCCGCACCCGTGACTGGGCGCGTGAGGACGCTGAATAAGCCAGCCTTGAGTTACACATAGGTATCTAACTGGTCGGGAGCGGATTCCTGCGGCATCATGGGCAAATTTTGCACGGCAGCCCAAAGGAAGCCCCATGAATCTGCCTCCCCGTCAGCAGCAAATCCTCGAGCTGGTCCGCGAACGCGGCTATGTGAGCATCGAGGAAATGGCCACGCTGTTCGTTGTCACCCCGCAAACAATCCGCCGCGACATCAACCAGCTCGCGGAAGCCAATCTGCTGCGTCGCTACCACGGTGGCGCCGCTTACGATTCCAGTGTTGAAAACACCGCGTATGCCATGCGTGCCGATCAGATGCGCGATGAAAAGCAACGCATCGGTGAAGCCATTGCCGCGCAGATCCCCGATCACGCCTCGCTGTTCATCAATATCGGTACCACCACCGAATCGATCGCCCGCGCCCTGCTCAATCACAGCCACCTGAAAATCATCACCAACAACCTGCACGTCGCCTCGATGCTCAGCGCCAAGGATGATTTCGATGTGCTGCTGACCGGCGGCAACGTGCGCCGCGACGGCGGTGTGGTCGGTCAGGCGAGTGTGGACTTCATCAATCAGTTCAAGGTCGATTTCGCCTTGGTCGGGATCAGCGGGATCGATGAGGACGGCAGCCTGCTCGACTTCGATTATCAGGAAGTCCGGGTCAGCCAGGCGATCATCGCCAACGCGCGACAGGTGATTCTGGCAGCGGATTCGAGCAAGTTCGGGCGTAATGCGATGATTCGATTGGGGCCGATCAGCCTGATCGATTGTCTGGTCACCGATCAGCAGCCGGTACCGGCGCTGACGCAGTTGTTGAGTCAGCACAAGATTCGTCTGGAAGTCGTCTGAACCCTCTCCCTCGCTGACCGA
Source organism: Pseudomonas sp. LW8 (assembly GCF_041956865.1). NCBI lineage: Bacteria > Pseudomonadati > Pseudomonadota > Gammaproteobacteria > Pseudomonadales > Pseudomonadaceae > Pseudomonas > Pseudomonas sp. LW8. Next base: position 4,514,315 of record NZ_CP168138.1, read on the forward strand.
ACCGACGCCTTCGCGAGCAGGCTCGCTCCCACTCTTGGAATGTATTGCAAAATGTGGGAGCGAGCCTGCTCGCGAAAACAATCGATCACACAACACATCTTCTGCGCCCTTGCGCGCGTTCATGTTCGAAAATTTTCTTTTAATCGCCCTTCGATGAGTTTTTTCAATCGAACGCGACTGGCTGCGCGCGTGTTTATGGGCTACCATTTTCGCAAATGAACATTTATGTTCGATTTCCAATACAAAATCAAAAGAACCGAGGCCAGCCGATGTCCACCTCTACCTTGCGTACGCCCCCTCTCTCCGAGATCTATGACATTGCCGTGATTGGCGGCGGGATCAACGGCGTGGGGATCGCAGCGGATGCCGCCGGTCGCGGTCTTTCGGTGTTCCTTTGCGAAAAAGACGACCTGGCCAGCCACACCTCGTCGGCCAGCAGCAAGCTGATCCACGGTGGCCTGCGCTATCTGGAACATTACGAATTCCGTCTGGTGCGTGAAGCGCTCGCCGAGCGTGAAGTGTTGCTGGCCAAGGCGCCGCATATCGTCAAACCGATGCGTTTCGTACTGCCACACCGCCCGCACCTGCGTCCGGCGTGGATGATTCGTGCCGGCCTGTTCCTCTACGACAACCTTGGCAAACGCGAAAAGCTGCCAGGTTCGAAAAGCCTGAAGTTCGGCGCCGACAGCGCGCTGAAAAGCGAAATCAAGAAAGGCTTCGAATACTCCGATTGCTGGGTCGATGACGCCCGCCTCGTGGTCCTGAACGCCATGGCCGCCCGTGAAAAAGGCGCGCATGTGCATACCCAGACCCGCTGTGTCAGTGCCCGCCGCACCAAAGGTCTGTGGCACCTGCATCTGGAGCGCGCCGACGGCAGTTTGTTTTCGATCACCGCCAAAGCACTGGTCAACGCCGCCGGCCCATGGGTGGCCAAGTTCATCCGTGACGACCTGAAGATGGAATCGCCGTATGGCATCCGTCTGATCCAGGGCAGCCACATCATCGTGCCGAAACTGTACGAAGGCGAACATGCGCATATTTTGCAAAACGAAGATCAGCGCATCGTTTTCACTATTCCGTACCTGAACCACTTCACCCTGATCGGCACTACCGACCGCGAGTACACCGGCGACCCGGCGAAAGTAGCGATCACCGAAGGCGAAACCGATTACGTGCTGAAAGTGGTCAACGCCCACTTCAAGAAGCAGCTCAGCCGCGAAGACATCCTGCACAGTTACTCGGGCGTTCGGCCGCTGTGCAACGACGAGTCCGACAATCCGTCTGCGGTCACCCGCGATTACACCCTGGCGCTGTCGGGCAACGCCGAGGAAGCGCCGCTGCTGTCGGTGTTCGGCGGCAAGCTGACCACTTACCGCAAGCTCGCCGAGTCGGCGATGGCGCAGTTGATGCCGTTCTTCACCCAGATGCGCCCGAGCTGGACCGCGACCGCCACCCTGCCCGGCGGCGAAGACATGACCACGCCAGAGGCCCTGAGCGCGCGGATTCGCGACAAGTTCGATTTCGTCCCGACCGAAATCGCCCGGCGCTGGGCCGTCACCTACGGCAGCCGCACCTGGCGCATGCTTGAAGGCGTGGAAAGCCTGGCCGACATGGGTGAGCACATCGGCGGCGGGCTCTACACCCGCGAAGTCGATTACCTGTGCAGCGAAGAGTGGGCCACTACGGCGCATGACATCCTGTGGCGCCGCACCAAGCTTGGTTTGTTCACCACACCGGAGGAACAGCAGACGCTGTCGACGTATCTGGGCAAGGTTGAGCAGAACCGGAAGATCGAGGCGGCTTGATCTTCGCCCTATCTTTTGAACGAAAGCCCCTGAATCGCAAGATTCAGGGGCTTTTTGCTAAGCCCGCAAGGCCCGGCTCCACTCCCTCACGACCCTAAATGTGCCAAAAGAAAATCGATAAACACCCGCGACTTGGGCGGCAGGTGCGGCGTGTCCGCAAACACCAGGCTGATCGGCTGTGAGGGCAGCGAGTATTCCGGCAGCACACGTACCAGATGCCCACGGGCCCTATCGTCTTCAACCATCCACGCCGGCAGCACCGACACGCCCAGCGACGACAAGGTCATCGAACGAATCGCAGTCGATGAATTCGATTGGAAATGACGGCTACCATTGATTTCGACTGCTTCCCCCACACCATCGCGTAAAACCCACTGCGTCGGCGCCAACAGATTGCTGTTGGCAATCCACGGCACGGCATTGAGATCCTGCGGTGTTTTTACCGGGTAGCGGAGCAGAAACCCTTCAGTAGCCACCAGCACAATTTCATAGTCGGCCAGTTTCCGGCTCTTGAAAGCCGAGTCCGCCAGGTTGCCCAGGCGAACCACCAGATCGAGCCGGTCGGCAAGCAGATCATTGAGCGAGGAGTTGAAGTCGTAGCACAGGCGGATGTCGGGATAACGCTCGGCGAACAGCGGAATCAGCGGCAGGATGAATCGCTCGCCGTATTCACTGGTGGAACTGATCCGCAGCGTTCCCGAAACGCGGTTTGTGCGGTGCAGTACCCTGTCAAACGCTGTGTCGATATCGGCAACGATGGTTTTGAATTCGTTGTAAAAGCTTTGCCCGGCCTCGGTCAGGGTCACGGCACGACTGTTGCGCAGCAACAGGCTGGTCGACAACGCTGCCTCCAGGGCCTTGATGTGCAGACTGACCATGGCCCGGCTGAGATTCAGATGGCTGGCAGCCTTGGTAAAAGAACCCAGTTCGGCAATCGCCAGAAACGTCTGCACCCGGTTCAAGTGCGTGTGCAGAGCGCCCTGAGTCACGGTTCAATCCCTTCAAACATTGTGTTCAGCTCCATTGCATCGACGATCGGAGTCTATCGCCCCTATGCTCGACGACAAAGGGGAAACACCATGAGTTACCGCTATAAAGTCGCGTCGATTTTCCTGCTCGGCTTCTTTATCGATTGCATCAACATCTTCATGTCGGCGGTGGCGCTGCCCAGTCTGTCAGCTACCTTGCAGGTCAGCAGCGCTTCGGTGGCGTGGGTCGCCAACGCGTACATCCTCGGACTGACGTTGATCATTGCGCTGAGCACCTGGCTGGCCGCGCGTTTTGGCAGTCGTGAAATCCTCACCGCTTCAATGCTGGTATTCAGTGGCTCGGTGTGGCTGTGCGGCCAGGCCGACAGCTTCCATGAACTGGTGATCTGGCGCTTCGTTCAGGGCATCGGCGGCGGCTTGTTGATCCCGGTCGGACAGGCACTGACGTTCAATCTTTTTCATGGCGAGCAACGCGCGAAAATATCCACGCTGATCATGGCCGTTGCCCTGATTGCCCCGGCGATGTCACCCACCGTCGGCGGCCTCATTGTCGACATCAGCTCCTGGCGCTGGGTGTTCTACAGCACCCTCCCGTTTTCGCTGCTTGCCGCCGGGCTGTCGTGGTGGTGGATCAGGGAAGGCAAACCCGCCGAGCTTCAGCGTCCGGACATCAAAGGCCTGTTGCTGGTCAGCGCGGTGCTCGCCAGTTTGCTGATGGGTATGTCGCTGTACGGCGGCGATTACCCACCGCTGGCAGCGCTGGGTTTTGTCATCGCGGGCCTGACATTCATCGCGCTGTATCTGCTGCATTACCGCCGCTGCAGTAACGCGATCATCGACTTGAGCCTGCTCAGGAGCAGAAAACTCAGCACCTCGATCTTCATCTATTACGCAATTCCGGGAGTGTTCACCGGTGTCAACCTGATGAGTATTTTCTTTTTGCAGAACACCCTGCACTTCAGCGCCCGGCTGACCGGAATGTTCATGATCCTCTATGCCATCGGTGCGTTCATCGCAATGATCCTTTGCGGTCGCGTCTACAACCGGACCGGCGCCAGACGCCTGTTCACCCTCGGCATGCTGTTGCACAGCGCCGGCATCGCCACCCTGGTGCTGGTCAATGCGTCAACTGATCTTTGGCTCATCATCATCGCCTACAGCCTGATGGGCATCGGCGGTGGCATCGGTGCCAATACCGCGCAAACTACCTCACTGATGGACTTCACCGGCGGCGATACGCACAAGGCCAGTGTCATCTGGAACATCAATCGGCAGATGTCTTTCAGCCTCGGCGCCGCACTGTTTCTGATGATCTTCAACGTGCTGCTCCCGCCGCTCGGCACCACACCGGCCTATCACGCCACCTTCGCGATTGCCGCGCTGGTCGGGCTGCTGCCGTTGCTGCAGATGAATCAACTGCCCCCTGCAAAGGAACGCCCATGACATACGATCTGATCGAACAGGCCGAACACAGTATTCACCACGTCCACGAGCTGATCCTTCGGGTATTCACTGATGCCGACGGCGCTGGCGCCGCGAGCATCGAGCCGTTGATGCAGGCATTTGCTGAGGATTTCAGCATGGTCGGTATTTCCGGGGGCGCATTGACCCGCGTCGAAGTAGAACAACTGTTCAAAGGAGCCGTAGGCGCCAAGGCGGGACTCGATATCGAGATCAGTGATTTGCACACGGTGTGGCAGGAGGACGACATGCTGGCTGTGAGCTACGTCGAAACCCAACGCTTGGACGGCGCTCAACACTCGCGGGTCGCAGTGGCGATCCTGAGCGGGCAGCCTGAAGGGGTGAAGTGGGTGTATCTGCATGAAACGCCACTGAGCCGGCAAGTCTGAGACCAGGCCACAAGATATTCGGTTTTCCGAACGCGACTCCACAGTCGATTCGGTTAACCGGATCATGCCTTCATAAAATTACCGCCATAAAACTTTAATAACGTTATAAAACAATCGCTTAACGGACTTCGACTGCTCTGGCACGAGTCATGCTCTACACTCTCTCGACGAATGCCTGCTGTGCCAACACTTCAGGAGCCGTCAGGCATTCGAAGCACAAAAAGGGCCGACAAACTGGCTCCATAAAAAAAACAATGTCGAGGAAAATTTGATGCGCATCGTTCCCCATATCCTGGGCGCAGCCATTGCTGCCGCTCTGATCAGCACGCCAGTTTTCGCCGCTGAACTCACCGGCACCCTGAAGAAGATCAAAGAGTCCGGTGTCATCACCCTGGGCCACCGTGACGCCTCCATTCCGTTCTCCTATATCGCTGATGCGTCCGGCAAGCCGGTCGGCTACTCGCACGATATCCAGCTGAAGATCGTCGAAGCGATCAAGAAAGACCTCGACCTGCCGAACCTGCAAGTCAAATACAACCTCGTCACCTCGCAGACCCGTATCCCGCTGGTGCAGAACGGCACCGTGGACGTCGAGTGCGGTTCGACCACCAACAACGTCGAGCGTCAGCAGCAGGTCGACTTCTCCGTCGGCATCTTTGAAATCGGTACCCGCCTGCTGTCCAAGAAAGACTCCAAGTACAAGGATTTCGACGATCTGAAAGGCAAGAACGTCGTAACCACCGCCGGCACCACCTCCGAGCGCATCCTCAAGGCGATGAACGCCGACAAGCAGATGGGCATGAACGTCATCTCCGCCAAAGACCACGGCGAGTCCTTCCAGATGCTGGAATCGGGCCGTGCCGTTGCCTTCATGATGGATGACGCACTGCTGGCCGGCGAAGCCGCCAAGGCCAAGAAAGCCGCCGATTGGGAAGTGACCGGCACGCCACAGTCGTACGAAATCTACGGCTGCATGATGCGCAAAGGCGACGAGCCGTTCAAAAAGGCTGTGGATGACGCGATCAAGGCCACTTACGCTTCGGGCGAAATCAACAAGATCTACGAGAAGTGGTTCATGCAGCCGATTCCGCCAAAAGGCCTGAACCTGAACTTCCCGATGAGCGACGAGCTCAAGACCCTGATCGCCAATCCGACCGACAAAGCGGCTGACGACAAGAAGTCCTGATTTTCTGACTAACCTTATCCCCTGAGGAGGCGCCTGCCTTTTCAGGGGATGGTCACTCCCTGCTGGCATTTTTCTGGAAACACTCGAACCGGTGGCTGTCGAGCCGATCGCGTGTGCCCGGTCTTTGAAAAAAGACTGGGGAGGGAACGGAGTTCCCCAGGCGGGCACTTGTACATCGATCGAATCGAGGGGAGACCCTAATGAATTACAACTGGGACTGGGGCGTGTTCTTCAAGTCCACCGGTGTGGGCAGCGAGACCTATCTCGACTGGTTCATCTCCGGTCTGGGCTGGACCATCGCCATCGCCGTCGTGGCGTGGATCATCGCCCTGCTGCTCGGCTCGCTGCTGGGCATCATGCGCACCGTGCCGAATCGCATCGTATCGGGCATCGCGACCTGCTACGTCGAGCTGTTCCGTAACGTGCCGCTGCTGGTGCAGCTGTTCATCTGGTACTTCCTGGTGCCCGATCTGCTGCCGCCGGATCTGCAGGAGTGGTACAAGCAGGACCTCAATCCGACCACCTCGGCCTACCTGAGCGTTGTCGTCTGCCTCGGTCTGTTCACCGCCGCCCGTGTCTGCGAGCAAGTGCGCACCGGTATCCAGGCACTGCCTCGGGGTCAGGAATCCGCCGCCCGCGCGATGGGTTTCAAGCTGCCGCAGATCTACTGGAACGTGCTGCTGCCCCAGGCCTACCGGATCATCATTCCGCCGCTCACCTCGGAATTCCTCAACGTGTTCAAGAACTCCTCCGTGGCGTCCCTGATCGGTTTGATGGAATTGCTGGCGCAGACCAAACAGACTGCCGAGTTCTCGGCCAACCTGTTCGAAGCGTTCACCCTGGCAACGCTGATCTATTTCACCCTCAACATGAGCCTGATGCTGCTGATGCGCCTGGTCGAGAAGAAAGTCGCGGTGCCCGGCCTGATCTCCGTGGGGGGTAAATAATGGAATTCGATTTCAGTGGCATCGTCCCGGCCATTCCCGGTTTGTGGAACGGCATGGTGATGACCCTCAAGCTGATGGCCATGGGCGTGATCGGCGGGATGATTCTCGGCACGATCCTCGCGCTGTGCCGTCTGTCGCACAACAAGCTGCTGTCGAGCATCGCTGGCGCCTACGTCAACTATTTCCGCTCGATCCCGCTGCTGCTGGTGATCACCTGGTTCTACCTGGCGGTGCCGTTCGTGCTGCGCTGGATCACCGGCGAAGACACGCCGATCGGCGCGTTCACCTCGTGCGTCGTGGCGTTCATGATGTTCGAAGCGGCGTACTTCTGCGAAATCGTCCGGGCCGGTGTGCAGTCGATTTCCAAGGGCCAGATGGGTGCTGCTCAGGCACTGGGCATGAACTACGGGCAGATGATGCGCCTGATCATCCTGCCGCAGGCGTTCCGCAAGATGACCCCGCTGCTGCTGCAGCAGAGCATCATCCTGTTCCAGGACACCTCGCTGGTCTACACCGTGGGCCTGGTGGATTTCCTCAACGCCTCGCGTGCCAGCGGCGACATCATCGGCCGCTCCAATGAGTTCCTGATTTTCGCCGGTCTCGTGTACTTCATCATCAGCTTCGCCGCCTCGCGGTTGGTCAAGCGTCTGCAAAAAAGGTTCGCCGTATGATCTCTATCAAAAACATCAACAAGTGGTATGGGGACTTCCAGGTGCTGACTGATTGCAGCACCGAGGTCAAGAAAGGCGAAGTGATCGTGGTCTGCGGCCCGTCGGGTTCCGGCAAGTCGACGCTGATCAAATGCGTCAACGCCCTGGAGCCGTTCCAGAAAGGTGATGTCGTGGTTGACGGCACGTCGATCGCCGACCCGAAAACCAACCTGCCGAAACTGCGTTCGCGCGTGGGCATGGTGTTCCAGCATTTCGAGCTTTTCCCGCACCTGACCATCACCGAAAACCTGACCATCGCGCAGATCAAGGTGCTCGGCCGCAGCAAGGAAGAGGCGACCAAAAAAGGTCTGCAGTTGCTTGAGCGCGTCGGCCTGTCGGCGCACGCCCACAAGCATCCGGGGCAACTGTCCGGTGGTCAGCAACAGCGTGTGGCGATTGCCCGCGCGCTGGCGATGGACCCGATCGTCATGCTGTTCGACGAACCGACCTCGGCGCTCGATCCGGAAATGGTCAACGAAGTGCTCGACGTGATGGTGCAACTGGCTCACGAAGGCATGACCATGATGTGCGTGACCCACGAAATGGGCTTCGCCCGTAAAGTGGCCGACCGGGTGATCTTCATGGATCAGGGCAAGATCATCGAGGACTGCCCGAAAGAGGAATTCTTCGGCGACATCAGCGCCCGCTCCGAACGCGCGCAGCACTTCCTCGAGAAAATCCTGCAGCACTAAAAGCAACACACCCGCACCCTGTCTGTGGGGTGCGGGCAGCCTGACAATGAGATCCCTTGTGGCGAGGGGATTTATCCCCGTCCGGCTGCGCAGCAGTCGTAAACCCTGTGCATGCGGTCTTTCAGTTAAACCGCAGTGATGGTTTTGGGGCCGCTTCGCGGCCCAACGGGGATAAATCCCCTCGCCACAGGCACAAACAAGTGTTGTGGTTGACCCAAGGCATCTGTGATGAAATGCGACCCCACTCTTTATCGCGCTGCAGAGCCATCACTTGCCGTGAAGCCCCGTCTGATCCGTCATCTGTTCCTGCCGCCGCTGATCATCGCCCTGATGGTCGGACTGGGTTTTATCGGCTTCTGGACCAGTGAACACTTCGGCATCCGCAGCCTCGGCGAAAACGGCCAGCGTCAGCTGGAACTGCACGCCCGCGCGGTCGAAAGCGAGATCAGCAAATACACCTACCTGCCCAGCCTGCTGGAACTCGAAACGAGTGTGCCGCAGTTGCTGGCCGACCCGACCCCGGAACACCGGCAGACGGTCAACGATTACCTCGAAGGCCTGAACCGCCGCAGCCGCAGCCGGGCCATCTACGTCATGGACACCACCGGCCGGGTCATGGCCACCAGCAACTGGCGCGATGTCGACAGTTATCTGGGTGAAGACTTGTCCTTCCGCGCCTATTTCAAAGACGCCGTGCGCGGCCAGCCCGGGCGCTTCTACGGCATCGGCAGCACCAATGGCGAACCCGGTTACTACCTCGCCCACGGCCTCGAAGAGCACGGCAAGATCATCGGTGTCGCGGTGGTCAAGGTGCGTCTGGAAGCCATGGAAGAACGCTGGCAGCGGGCGCGACTGGAAGCGTTCGTCAGCGATGAGAACGGCATCATCATTCTCTCCAGCGATCCGGCCAGGCGGCTGAAATCGGTGATCCCGCTCAGCGATGAGGTCAAGGAAAAACTCGCTCGCAGCCTGCAGTATTACTGGTTCCCGCTCAACGAACTGCAACCACTGGCCCGCGAGACGCTGGCCGAAGGCGTGGAGAAACTGACTTTCCCGGCCAACAGCGAATTGCAGCCCGACGAAGACGACATCAGTTATCTGGCGCAAACCCGACTGCTGAGCGACACGCCGTGGAATTTCACCCTGCTCACGCCATTGCAGGACCTGCGCCGCGAAGCCATCAACCAAGGCATTCTGGTGGCGGTGGCGTTTGCCCTGTTCGCCTTCCTGCTGATTGCCTGGAACGAGCGGCGCAAAGTCCTCGCCACCCGCCTCGCCGCCCGCGAAGCGTTGCAGGAAGCCAACAGCCAACTGGAGCGTCGGATTACCGAACGCACCGCCGATCTGCGCGCCAGCAACGAACGCCTGAAGAGTCAGATCCGCGAGCGCCGTCAGGCCGAGGAGACGTTGCGCCGCGCCCAGGATGAACTGGTTCAGGCCGGCAAACTCGCGGCCATCGGCCAGATGTCGACCAGCATCGCCCATGAATTGAACCAGCCGCTGGCGGCGATGCGCACGCTGTCGGGCAACACCGTGCGCTTTCTTGAGCGCGGCCAGCTCGACGTCGCCAGCACCAACCTCAAGACCATCAACGACCTGATCGACCGCATGGGCCGGATCACCGCCAGCCTGCGTTCGTTCGCCCGGCGCGGCGACAACAAGGGTCAGGCCAGTCTCGGCAAAGCCGTCGACGCCGCGTTGCAAGTGCTCGGCGCGCGCGTGGAAAACACCGCGCTGCAGATTCACCGGCAGTTTGCCGATGTGCAATTGCTGATCGATCAGACCCGTCTCGAACAGATCCTCGTCAACCTGATCGGCAACGCCCTCGACGCCATGCACGCGCAACCGCAGCCGCAGCTGTGGCTGGAGGGTGAAGAATTCAACGGCAAGTACCGCTTGCGGGTGCGTGACAACGGCCACGGCATCGACGCCGAAGCGCGCAAGCATCTGTTCGAACCGTTCTTCACCACCAAACCCGGCGAGCAAGGCCTGGGACTGGGCCTGACCCTGTCCGCCAGCCTCGCCGCCGCCACCGGCGGGCACCTGGGTGTCGAACACCCGGCCGGCGGTGGCACCACTTTCGTCCTCAGTTTACCGTTGGTAAGCCCTCTTTCTGCCGAGCCAATATGAACCCTGAACTCAGTGTGCTGATTGTCGAAGACGACCCCCATGTGCTGCTCGGCTGCCAACAGGCGCTGACCCTCGAAGACATTCCGTGCATCGGCGTCGGCAGTGCCGAAGAGGCGCTGGCGCAGGTCGGCGACGACTTTGCCGGCATCGTCATCAGCGACATCCGCCTGCCGGGCATCGATGGGCTGGAATTGCTCACCCGCCTCAAGCAGCGTGATCGCAGCCTGCCGGTGGTGCTGATCACCGGCCACGGCGACATTTCCATGGCCGTCGGCGCGATGCAGAAAGGCGCCTACGACTTCATGGAAAAACCGTTCTCGCCGGAACGCCTGGTCGATGTCGCGCGGCGGGCGCTGGAGCAACGCAGCCTCGCCCGTGAAGTGTCATCGCTACGTCGGCAACTGGCCGAACGCGATTCGCTGGAAGGGCGGATTATCGGCCGCTCACCGGCGATGCAGAACCTGCGCGAGCTGATCGCCAACGTCGCCGACACCTCGGCCAACGTCTTGATCGAAGGCGAGACCGGCACCGGCAAGGAACTGGTCGCTCGTTGCCTGCACGATTTCAGTCGGCGCCACAGCAAACAGTTCGTCGCGCTGAACTGCGGCGGCCTGCCGGAAAACCTTTTTGAAAGCGAAATCTTCGGCCACGAAGCCAACGCCTTCACCGGCGCCGGCAAACGGCGCATCGGCAAGATCGAGCACGCCGACGGCGGCACGCTGTTCCTCGATGAAGTGGAAAGCATGCCGCTGCCGTTGCAGATCAAGTTGCTGCGCGTACTGCAGGAACGCACCCTTGAACGCCTCGGCTCAAACCAGAGCGTGGCGGTGGATTGCCGGGTGATCGCGGCGACCAAATCCGACCTCGATGAGTCGAGCAAGGCCGGGGAATTTCGCAGCGACTTGTACTACCGCCTCAACGTCGTGACCCTGGAATTGCCACCGCTGCGCGAACGCCGCGAAGACATCCTGCAACTGTTCGAGCATTTCACCCAGCAATCGGCGCTGCGCTTCGACCGCGCGCTGCCGGAGCTGGACAACCAGACCCTGTCGAACCTCATGAGCCACGACTGGCCGGGCAACGTGCGCGAACTGCGCAACGTCGCCGAACGCTTCGCCCTCGGCCTGCCGGCCTTCAAGAAATCCGGAGCCAGCGCCGGCCAGGGTCTGGCGTTTGCCGAAGCGGTGGAAGCGTTCGAGCGCAATCTGCTGGTCGACGCCTTGCAACGCAGCGGCGGCAACCTGACCCAGGCCAGCCAGGAACTGGGCATGGCCAAGACCACGCTGTTCGACAAAGTCAAAAAGTACGGGCTGAGCCACTGATGGATCTGATTCTCAAAGCCGCCATCGGCGCCGCAGTGGTGCTGATCCTCGCGGCACTGTCCAAGACCAGGAACTATTACATCGCCGGCCTGGTGCCGCTGTTCCCGACCTTTGCCCTGATCGCGCATTACATCGTCGGCAAAGGCCGCTCGGTCGACGATCTGAAAACCACGATCGTGTTTGGGATGTGGTCGATCATTCCCTACTTCGTGTATCTGGCGACGTTGTATGTGATGGTCGACCGCATGCGCCTGGAAGCATCGCTGGCCGTGGCGGCGGTGGCGTGGCTGATGGCGGCGACGGTATTGGTGAGCGTGTGGGTCCGGCTGCATGCCTGAACCCACGCGCATCAGCCACTAGCGACCGTAGACTTTGGCCAGTTGCGCGGACGACAGAGCATCCTCGAACGGCACTGGCACTGACTTCACCGCACCGTAAAGATTGCGGTAGCGCCAGTAGTTGCCGTTCTGCGCCAGTTGATAACCGCGCTCGACCACACGCTGGCCGTCGAGCACGTAACGCAGGGTTTCCTGCGCGGCGGGCGGTGGCGTCGGTTGCATCAGATCGGCGCTCAACACGCGCATGGATTCGTCAATGCATTCATCCAGCACGGCGGTGACCTTGGCCAGGTCAAGGGCGCCGTCATCGATACATTGCTTGCCGCAACGACGAATCGGCTGACTGGCCACTTCGATGCGCATGCGGTACAGCGGCGAGCCGGCGATATCCTGTAATTGCACCTGATTGACCAGCACGAAACTGCCGCGATCGGGCGTCAGCATCAGCTTCGGTTCGATCAGCAACCGTGCCGTGACCGCACCTGCCCCCTGCTTGAATCCGGAGACTTGCGACGCCGCCTGAAAACGCTGTTGCAAGCGCTCCTGCAACGGCACGCCGGCGAGCAGGTCGGCCAGCGGCCGCGATTCGTTCAGCGCGGCTTTTTCGGCATCGCGCTGTAACGTACCGGAACCCATTTGCGTATTGATCAGACTGGCCACCAGAATGCCCGCCAGCCCGGCGCCCGCACCGGAGCTCGACACCAGCGTGTAACTGGAATTGGCCGCGTTCACTGCCGCCTTGCTGTCGATCACCGTGCTGGCGCCAACAAATTCCGCCGGCAGTTGCACGTCGACCTTCAGTCCGTGTGCCTGCACATAGCTCATGGCCGCCTGATCCTTGAAACCGGCCTCGGGTGCCGGTTTCTGCGCACAGCCAGGCAACGCCAGCAGCGAGATCGCCGCGAGGGTCAGCGCCAGTCGTTTCATTGTGCGAACGGGGCGATCATTTGCTGACGGCTGTTATCCATCGCTTGATAAAACGCGTTGGACAGGTTGGTGTAAGACGGCTCGTCCCACTCACCTTGCGCGGCTTGTACAGCGGCGAATGGCTGGTACCACAAGAGTCTGTTGTCCGACAGATCGATCACCATGCCCTGGCCGCCGACCTGGGCCATCGGCACGCTGGTGGGCACGATGCTGTAGTAGCTGCGGGTGGCACCGGTGGCATAAATCGACACCAGCAACAGACGGTCGATGCCGTGGGCAGCTTTCATCGGCGACAGGTCCTTGGTCATGTAGCCCTCGCGGAAATCGACTTCCTTGAAGGTCTTCAGATCGACCTTTTCATCAATGCGCTTGGCCTTGTAGCCCTTGGCCTGCAACTTGGCGACGATGGCGTCGGGCAGGGTTTCCAGGTCGCGCACCTGCCAGGTCTCGACGTTGGCGCTGAGCTTGCTGTTGACGCCGGCATTGATGGCGTAATCGAGGATGCCCTGATTGCCGGTCAGCGCCAGCACCGGCGACGGTACGACGGTAATGGCCACACCGATGGTCGGCTCTTTGGCATCCCAGAACTGTTTGTCCAGGGCCACGGGCGGTTGCACATGGGCGCAGCCGGTGAGAGTCAGTACGGCGAGCAGGGCCAGCGCGGCCCATTGACGTGTAGCGCGAAAAATCATGGATCAAGTCCCTATGTCTGAAAACGTTCCTGCGCCTTATCGGCAACAACGCGGCAAACAATAGTGGCACATTGATATTTTTTTGGCGACAGGATGCTGGCGCAGTCTTACAGCAGATTGTTCGGCGCCGCCGGATCGACCCGAGCCCAATGCGAAGTGTCCTCGCGATGCGCCTGCAAATACGGCAGCACCGCCGCCAGCAACGGCTCCTTGAACGCCTCCTGAAAGCGATGCGCCAGTCCCGGAATCAGTTTCAACTGACTGCCCTGAATGTGCGCCGCCAGATGCACGCCGTGCATCACCGGCAGCAGCGGATCTGCCGTGCCGTGCACCACCAGGGTCGGCACGCGCAGCTGATTGAGCAATGCCACCCGGCTCGGTTCGGCAAGGATCGCCATGATCTGGCGCTTGACGCCTTCGGGGTTGAACGCGCGGTCGTAGGATGCCGCCGCCTGTTGCAGCAAGGCCTGTCGATCATCCGTCACCGCCGGGCTACCGAGTGCCGCGAGCAGATCGGCCTGTTGCTCCAGTGCCACTTCGCGATTCGGCGCACCTCGGCGCGAGAGCAATTGCACCAGCGCCGCACTCGGTGCCGGCAGGCCTTCAGCGCCGGAAGTGGTCATGATCAGGGTCAGGCTTTCCACCCGCTGCGGCGCCATTGCCGCCATGTGCTGGGCGATCATCCCGCCCATGCTCGCGCCGAGCACGTGGAATTGCTCAACCTTCAGCGCCGTCATCAAACCCAACGCATCGTCGGCCATGTCGGTCAGGCTGTACGGTGCCGACACCGGTAAACCGAGCTTGTAACGCAGCACTTCGAAGGTCAGATTGGCCTCGATCGGCGCTTGCCGCCAGGTCGACAATCCGACGTCGCGGTTGTCATAGCGGATCACCCGGAAACCCTGCTGACACAGCGCGACCACGACTTCGTCCGGCCAGTGGATTAACTGCCCACCCAGGCCCATGACCAGCAACAGCGCCGGGTCCGATGCGCGGCCGATACTTTGATAGGCAAGACTGACCTGCGCCAGCTCGGCGTGCTCGGTCGGCACGTTGACATCACAGCGTCCGGCTGCAAACGAGCCGGCCCCGAACAAAAGCGCGGCCAACGCGGCCGCGACTGAAAAAACTCTCTTGAACATGAAAAATACCAAAACGCAGCACCCCAGTAGAGCGCGAGTCTGATGAAGTTCGTGCGAGCGCGCTGCCACAGTTGCATGACAGTTTGATGAAGAGTGCCGAGCGGTCGTCTGTCGAATTCCCCCCGGATCCTCGCCGACAGATCGACAAAGCCAACGTCATGAGACAAACTCACCTTCCCCGCATTCGTCACAAGTTTTCTTCATGGAGCCCCGCCGGTGCTTGAAATCCGACATCTGAAAACCCTGCACGCCCTGCGCGAGGCCGACAGCCTGGTGGATGCCGCTGATCGCCTGCATCTGACGCAATCCGCTCTATCGCATCAATTCAAAGAGCTGGAAGAGCGCATGGGCATGCAGTTGTTCGTGCGCAAGACCAAACCGGTGCGCTTCACCAGCGCCGGTTTGCGCCTGCTGCAACTGGCCGACGCCACCCTGCCGCTGTTGCGCGCCGCTGAACGGGACATCGGTCGGCTGGCCGGTGGCACCGCCGGGCGTCTGCACATGGCTATCGAATGTCACAGCTGCTTTCAGTGGCTGATGCCAACCATCGACCAGTTCCGCGATGCCTGGCCGGAGGTCGAGCTGGACCTGGCTTCGGGTTTCGCTTTCGCCCCACTGCCGGCACTGGCGCGCGGCGATCTGGATCTGGTGGTGACCTCCGATCCGCTGGAAATTGCCGGCATCACTTACGTGCCGCTGTTCACTTACGAAGCCATGCTCGCGGTGGCCAATCAGCATGCGCTGGCGAGCAAGCCGTACATCGTGCCCGAAGATTTGTTGACGGAAACGCTGATCACCTACCCGGTCGAGCGTGATCGTCTGGACATCTTCACCCGCTTCCTCGAACCGGCCGACATCGAACCTGCGCAGGTGCGCACTTCGGAACTGACGGTGATGATGATGCAACTGGTCGCCAGCGGCCGTGGCGTCTGCGGGATGCCGCACTGGGCGCTGCATGAATACAGCTCGCGCGGCTATGTGAAGGGCAAACGGTTGGGTGAGAAAGGCTTGTTCGCGACGCTGTACGCGGCGATTCGCACGGACATGCTCGACGCGCCGTACATGCGCGATTTCCTGCTGACCGCCAAGGACACTTCGTTCTCGACCCTCGATGGGGTCAGTGCCGTACGCTGATTTTTCCGAGCAAGAGTTCCCCCTGTGGGAGCGAGCCTGCTCGCGAAAGCGGTGGATGATTCAGCGATGATGTCGGCTGGACGGACGCCTTCGCGAGCAGGCTCGCTCCCACAAGGATTGTCGTGGTGGGTCAGAGCTGGCGCCACATGTGGATCTTGTCGAAGTAGTCTTCGCCCACCCGCACGGCGAGTGGCTCGAGGCCGAACTGAATGAAGCCGCAACGCTGGTACAACTGAAAAGCCGCGTCATTGCCGGCGGTGACAGTGAGCTGCAGTAGCTTCAGCGCCGGATGCTTTTGCGCTTCGACCAGTGCCGCCTGCACCAGATCAAAGCCCAGCCCCTTGCGACGAAAATCCGCCGAGACATACATGCCGAACAGCGTGGCCTTGTGTCGTGCCTTCTCGCGCGGTTCAAAGGCCAGGCCGACAATCCCGGCCAACGTCCCGGCATCGAATGCCCCCAGCACCACATCGAGCTTGCTGGTCAGGCGCCCTTCCCACCAACTCAATGGCATCACCGCGCGTTCGCGCACGCTGGAGGTGAACGCCTGCGGATGCCGGTCGTAGGCTTGCAGCATCAGTTCGCGGTAAGCCAAGGCGTGGCTGGCGTCCAGCCGTTCGATCCACATGTCAGGCAGTCCGCCGTTGTTCGAGCATCAGCCGTACGGCAAGGCCACCGAGGACCATGCCCATGAAATAGCGCTGCATCGCCAACCACGTCGGGTTGCGCACGAACCACGAAGCGATGCCTGCGGCGAACAGCGCGATCAACAGATTGACGCTGAAGCTGACGCCGATCTGCGTGAGGCCGAGGACGATGCTTTGGGTGAACACCGAGCCGTGCTCAGGGCTGATGAATTGCGGAAACACCGACAGATAGAACACGGCGATTTTCGGGTTCAGTGCGCTGGTGAGAAAGCCCATGGTGATCAGCTTGCGCGTCGAGTCCGGCGGCAATTGCTGCGCTTCAAACGGTGAACGCGCGCCGGGTTTCAGCGCTTGCCAGGCCAGCCACAGCAGGTACAGCGCACCGGCCCATTTCAACACTTCATAAGCCATCGGCACGGCAAGAAACACTGCCGTCAAACCCGCCGCCGCAGCGAACATATGCACGAAGAACCCGCCGACCACGCCGAGCAGCGACGTCACCCCCGCGCGGCGCC
Source organism: Pseudomonas sp. LW8 (assembly GCF_041956865.1). Classification (NCBI taxonomy): domain Bacteria; kingdom Pseudomonadati; phylum Pseudomonadota; class Gammaproteobacteria; order Pseudomonadales; family Pseudomonadaceae; genus Pseudomonas; species Pseudomonas sp. LW8. The sequence continues at coordinate 4,531,341 of NZ_CP168138.1, forward strand.
CCTGACAGATCGAACGCGAGATCAGATAGATCATGTTCGGCCCCGGTGTCAGCACCATCAGCAACGCGGCGGCGGCGAAGATCAGCAGGTCTTGCAACGGGATCATGGCAACGTCCTTTGCGGGAATGATCAGGCGAGTGCAGTCAGTGAACGGCGATAAAACGGCAGGATGTGTTCGCGTGTCAATGGCGCCAGCTCGAGCGCCGGATCAGTGGCCGGATCGACCCAGATGACTTCCTCGATTTCCGCCGCCGGACACACGTCAGTATCGATGGTCAATTGGAAGATCTCCGCGTGCACGATGAAGCCCGGCTCGTTGGCGGCGGGGGCGGAAAAACTGTTGAGGAAAATCGCCTGCGCCGGGTCGATCTGCAACCCGAGCTCTTCTTCCAGCTCACGGGCCAATGCGTGTACTGGCAACTCGTGGGCTTCGATCTTGCCACCCGGTTGCATGAAGGCCGTGGTGCCGCGCTTGCGCACCAGCAGGGTCTGGCCTTGGGCGTTGAGCAACAGGGCGGCGGCGATATGGATGATGCAGGGCGAAACGGCGGATGTCGGCGTCATGAGTCGAAAAATGCCTTGTGCGAAAAGATCGCAGGATCCCACGCCCGACGCGCCTGCGTCATCAGAAGATCCCTACAAGGAGCATCAGTGATCAGCCTGACTCTGACGACAAGTCCGCCCAAAGGCTCGGAAATTTCCCACTCGCGAATTTGGTAGCGTTATTCATCGCTGCCCGGCAGCCATTCGCTACATCGCCTAAGAGGGAAAACGCTGCATGTCTGACATTTCGACGCTCAAGGAAAAGAACAATCTCAAGACGCTCCATTTCATTCTCCTGACCGTAGTCACCATGGGTCTCTACTCGGTTGTATGGCTGCACAAAACAACAACCGTGGTTGAGGAGGTCACTCAAATCAAGACACTGAGCCAGACCGGTCTGGTCGTTTATCTGGCGCTCTGTGGTATCGGAGGGATCTTTTTCACCGTATCTGATCCGCGGTTCATAGCCACGGGGTATGCGATGACGGTCATTGCCCAGCTCATCGCCATTGCTTGGTGCTTTCGAGTTCGCAGAGCCTTGCGCGCCTACACGCTGACCAAACACAACTTCGAACCGCGAATGAACCGCTTGTATTCAGTCCTGTTCACCTTCTATCACATCAATTACTGCATCAACGATATGGCCAGGGCCAAGCACAAACATGACCAGAAACGGCAAACGCCTCAGGAATCGGTCGCGGCATAAACAAAAAGGTAATCGTCGATTTCGCGTGCCAGTTAGCTTCCACCTTTCACTGCAATTCCTTGTGCGAGCTTGCTCGCGAAGGCGTTCGTCAATGCCACAAGTTTGCCCACCAGTATTGCTGCATGGCTGCTTCTCGCGGTCAACAGCCAAGTCAACTGGCATCGTAAGCGAGACGGCTCCGATGTAGGCGAGGAGAGGGACGTCTGCCTGTTCACGGTTCCGTCGTTGGCGCAATATGCCTGCCAGCCACAAACAATCCGAACCAAGGAAACCGTATGAGCCTGTCGCTGCTGAGCCGCTACGCCTTCTTTGCCGTCTGTGTGATGTTCACCCTCGCCAGCCTGCCCTTTCTCGAACATGACTGGCTGTGGCCGATCACCGCCGCCACCGCTGTGCTGAGCCTGCTCGGCGTGTTCGACCTGTTGCAGACGCGCCATGCAGTGCGCCGCAATTATCCGATTCTGGGCAACATCCGTTATTTGGTCGAAGGCATCCGCCCGGAGATTCGCCAGTATCTGCTCGAGTCCGACAGCGATGCCCTGCCCTTCTCCCGCGCGCAGCGTTCGCTGGTGTACTCGCGAGCGAAAAACGAAACTGCCGACAAACCGTTCGGCACGCTGATCGACGTTTACCAGTCCGGCTTCGAATTCATCGGCCACTCGATGCGCCCGGCGCCGTTGAGTGACCCGAACGGTTTCCGCGTCATTGTCGGGGGTCCGCAATGCACGCAGCCGTACTCGGCGTCGATCTTCAATATTTCGGCGATGAGCTTCGGCTCGCTCAGCGCGAACGCGATCAGGGCGCTGAATCAGGGGGCGAAACTCGGCAACTTCGCCCACGACACAGGCGAAGGCAGCATCAGCCCGTATCACCGCGAACACGGTGGTGATCTGACCTGGGAGCTGGGCAGCGGCTACTTCGGCTGCCGCACCAGCGACGGCCGTTTCGACCCTGAGCGCTTCGCCGTGCAGGCGCAGAATCCGCAAGTGCGCATGATCGAAATCAAGATGAGCCAGGGCGCCAAACCCGGCCATGGCGGGATCTTGCCCAAGCATAAGGTCACCAGGGAGATTGCGGAAACACGCGGCATCCTGATGGGCGAGGACTGCGTCTCGCCGTCGCGCCACAGTGCGTTTTCAACGCCGATCGAGATGATGCAGTTCATCCAGCAACTGCGCGAATTGTCCGGTGGCAAACCGGTGGGCTTCAAATTCTGCCTCGGCCATCCGTGGGAATTCATGGGCATTGCCAAGGCCATGCTGGAAACCGGCATTCTTCCGGACTTCATCGTCGTCGATGGCAAGGAAGGCGGCACTGGCGCAGCCCCTGTCGAGTTCACCGACCACATCGGCGTGCCGATGCGCGAAGGTCTGCTGTTCGTGCACAACACGCTGGTCGGCCTGAACCTGCGCGACAAGATCAAACTCGGTGCGAGCGGCAAGATCGTCAGCGCCTTCGACATCGCCAGCGTGCTGGCCATCGGCGCTGACTGGGCCAACTCCGCGCGCGGCTTCATGTTCGCCATCGGCTGCATCCAGTCGCAGTCGTGCCACACCAACAAATGCCCGACCGGCGTTGCCACCCAGGACGCCTTGCGCCAACGCGCTCTGGTGGTACCGGACAAAGCCCAGCGCGTCTACAACTTCCATCGCAGCACGCTCAAAGCACTGGCGGAAATGCTCGCTGCAGCAGGCCTTGAGCATCCCTCGCAACTGTCGGCCAAGCATCTGGTACGACGCATGTCGGCGACCGAGATCAAACTGTTCTCGCAGTTGCACGTGTTTTTGAAACCGGGGGAATTGCTCACCGGTGAAGTGAATGGCGAGTTCTATTCGCGGATGTGGCAGATGGCGCGGGCGGACAGTTTTGAGCCGAGCGAGGTCGTCGCTGCGTAACTGCTCAAAGGTGTGCATTTCCATTCGGAATGCCCACCGCTACCGATCATGGTTCAAATGTACGGATCTTGAATAATCGCACATGACCTATTTCTTCCTTATCGATAATTTTTGCTTCGTACCTTTCTAGATTTTTGATTCCCTGAGCAAAACCAGGACCATAGTTCGTCTCCAGAACATAAAATTCTTTCGGGTGACTGGGCAACGACAAATCAGTTTTCAGCTTCTCTAAATTACTAACAAGCAGCGGAGATCCCAGCAACTTGAAATAGACACCAAACTGAATCGCATCAAGCGAATAGATTGGCAACACGCTTGACTTATTCATTACAGAGATGACGAGATCTCTCATGTGCGTCTCGCGTGAGTACGGATTTTCAGGATCCCTCAGATAACTGATATCCCTGAATAAAGGCGTAGCAGAAAATGTCATCAATACCACCAGCATTAACACTTTTACTGGCACATCTCTTATATTGCCAACTGCGTACGCAGCCACCAGCAATACGGCGGGCAGAAGAAAAATAAAATTGCGTTGAGTTGTCACCGGGCGTAAGTAAACAGAACAGACATAGGGCACCACAATTCCTACTACCCCCCAGAACACAATCAGCCTGCAAGCAATTGCGCTTTCAGGATTTTGAGCCATCGACGCCAGCCCTGAAATTAAAATTACAGCGAGCAAAGCGGCCAGAAACGTATCTCCGAAATACAACAGGAAAACCTTGAAGAAAAAAACAGTTTCGGGTGGTTGAATCCAGAAATCCCGTGAAAAGCTACTCTCAGCGTACGATAAACCAGGAATTACGGTTAATGCGGCAAAAAATCCGGCGCAAATGAACCTGTATATAACTTGGCTGTGGACCTCGCTGCGCAAGATCATGTGAAGCAACACAAGCACTTGAGCAAAGACCGGCAGATAACCGAAGTAATGAGTATTTATCAGCGCGGCGGAAGTCAGCCAATAGCAAAAAAAATCCTGCCCTCTGCCTCGACTTAAGCAGCGCAAGAAGATCACAAAAGACAAAACGGTAAGCAACGACAGAAGCGCATAAGAGCGAGTCTCTTGCGAATACTGAACCAAGAAACTATTGACCGCTGCCAACCACGCAACGATGAGCCCTACTTGTTCATCAAACAATTTGCGCCCGAGGAGGAATACAGAGGGAATCAACAGCACGCCGATTACCGCAGAGAGATACCGCCCTGTGTGTTCGCCAAACCCGACAGCCTGATAATAAGTCCACAGGAAAATCTGATAAAAGGGAGGATGAACGTCACTCAATGTAGTTCGATACACGTCAAAGAATCCATTTTGCGGATCGCTTACCGATACACTGAAGGCCTCATCCAGCCACAGGCCAGTAGCATCGATGTTGCGCAACCTTACATACAGGCCAAATCCAATTGCGCCAATCAGACACAGGTACATTGCCAATTTGTACTTTCGCGACGCAGTGTCCATTGTCATCTCCTCAGTAGTTACTCAGCCATGATCAAAACCGGCTACCGACCTCTTCCATAAAAGTGCAAGCATTCCCACCCCGACCGCCAACCACAACGTTACCAGCCGTAACAAAACCGTCGCCGCGATCGCATCTGCCAACCCGACTCCGCCTGAAACCAGCAGCGCTAGCATCGCTGCTTCGGCACTGCCCAAACCGCCCGGCATGAAACTCAGAGCCCCCGCCAACATGGCCACCGCATAAATAAAGATCGCCAACGTTAGGCCCACGTCCGCGCCCATCGCCTGCAAAATCCAGTAAAACGCCAATGCTTCAAGCCCCCAGGCCAGCAGGCTCAATAGCGTTGCGCCCATGAAGCGACGAGGGGAATGACAGCGGCGCGACTGACGCAATACCTGAACGGCATGCCCCAGCAACCGCGAGAATCTGTCGTGCCGTTGCTCAGTGCGACGATCAATCGCGCTGGCAAGGCTTGGCGAAAACATCATCGATGCACCGCATGCCAGGAGGACGAGACTGGCAACGACCATCGACAACCATTGCGGATGCGCGCTCAAGCCGAACAACGCCAGGCCCGTCATCGCCAGCAGGTCCGCAAGCCGCTCACTGAACAGCGCGGCAAAGCTCTGTGCGTAAGGCACCTCCAAACGTTTGAGCAAAACACCGCGCAACGCCTCCCCGGCCTTGCCGGGAGTAGTCGTCAGGGCGAATCCGGCCAGGTAGATGTTCAAGCTCGCCCGCCAGGGCAACCGGTGGCCCAGGGCAGACAGATAACCCTGCCAACGCAAAAAACGCAGACCGTATCCAAGCAAAACCACGCAGACGATTTGCCCGCACTGCCACCAACCCACTCGACTGACCGCCGCGCTCACCGCCGACCACCCACCCCACAGGGAAACAGCGAGATAAGCGAGGGCGGAGCAGATCACCGAGCCAATCAAAACGCGGTAACGCCACCCGGATAACATCAGCGTCTGATTCACAGGTTCAGCCTCTTGAACAGCGGCTGCGGCATCACCCGAATCAGCCACATGATCACCGCCCAAAAGCCGGGCACATACAGCACCGCCACCTGTCGATTGATCCCTCTGACTATTCGCCGGGCAACCGTATCCGGTTGCGCTACAAGCACGGAGGGCAGCGCCAACCCTCGCGTCATGGGCGTGTCGACTAACCCAGGCTTTATCGTGATCACATGCACACCCGCTTTGAACAAGCGTACCCGCAAGCCTTCGCAGAACGTGGAAACCGCCGCCTTTGCCGCGCCGTACAGGTAATTGGAAGGTCGTCCTCGATCCCCGGCCACCGAGGAAATGACCGCCAGCGTGCCGTGCTGCTGGACAACCATGCGATTTGCCAACAGCGTCAACAGCGCGATCATTGAACTGCCGTTATTGGCGAACTGCTCCATAGCCTGTTCAACGTGTTGTTCGCACGCGTACTGATCTGGCAGCGAGCCATAGGCAATCAGACAGATATCCACCGTCTGCAACGTCGCCAGGCATTTCTCGTACATGACCGGATGTGCGGCGATATCACTGGCGTCCATGACGTACGTGGTCACGGCTCTGGCACCTCGAGCCTGAAGATCGACGCTGGTTTGCTGGAGTTTTTGCGCATCCCTGCCGACCAGGAACAATTCGCTGCGATCAGCCGCCCACAATCGTGCGCAAGCGCAGGCAATCGCCGAGGTGGCGCCCACAATCAGTATTTTTTTCATCGAGTGACTCGCTGCCAGAAACGGGACATCAGGGTCGGATCGCGCATCGCTTCCAACTGCTCCCAGGCGGGATAGGCCTGGCGAAAATCGCTGCCGCTCATGTGAGCGTCCTTGGCTGGATACAAACGACCGCCTGCTTCCCGCACGATGGCGTCGAGACGCGGCAGAAGTTTTTTCGGCAGATCTATGTCGTGTGGAAAGTCCAGCGCCAATGAAGTACCGGGCATAGGAAAGGAAAGCCATCCCGGCGAAGGAATGTCGCCACAACGCTTGAGCACCGCGAGGAAGGAGCCACTGCCGCTACGCGCAATCGACTTGAGTAATTCGGCCAGTGCCACGGCTGCAACCGAGGCCGGCAATACGCACTGAAATTGCTGGAAACCTCTGCGTCCGTAGATGCGATTCCAGTTTTCGATACGGTCCAACGGATAGAAGAACGAGCTGTAACCAACCTTTTGATGTTGTCCGTTCGTTGGCTGCCGTTTCCAGTAGTGATCGTTGAACAGTTTCAAGGTGAGCGAATTGATCAGCGATACCGGAGGGCGGATCGGGACAGACAGAGAACGTGGTGCAGCGACCTCAAGCGGCCCCGCCTCGCAATGATCCCCAGCCGTGAAGCATCCGCGCCCTAGCGCATTGCCCTTGGCCAGGCAATCGATCCAAGCGACGCTGTATTCATGCCGCGCATCCATGTCGGCCGACAGGGCAAAAAAGTCATCCAGACAGTCAAAACGCACCCGTGTGCTGTCGATCAGGCTGGACTGGATTTTGCGCAGACGAATGCGCACCCAGGTAATCACGCCCGTCAGGCCGAGCCCGCCGATGGTGGCGGCAAACCACTGTGGGTTTAGCGTCGCCGAGCACACCATCGGCGATTGCATGGAACGGTGCAGCCCGAAACACACCAGCGAATGGGCAAACGTGCCGCAGCGATGGTGATTTTTCCCGTGGACGTCATTGGCCACCGCCCCACCCAGCGTTACATGCCGCGTACCGGGTGTGACGGGCAAAAACCAGCCACGGGGAATGGCGAGTTGTAAAATCTCGCCCAGTGTCACGCCGGCTTCAGCGCAGATCTCACCCTTTTCCCAGTCGCCTTCAATGAAGCGCTTCAGGGGACGTAATTGCAGCACGTGATCGCTTGCGGCCATGCAGCTATCGCCATAGCTGCGGCCATTGCCAAACGGCAAAGTTGTCCCGTGTGATTCGATCAACTGCTGCCACTGCGGTCCGATATCCGCTTGCCAGTGACAGGGACGACCGCTCTGCGGGGCATGGGGATAGTTTCCCCAGGAAGCCAGCGAGGCCGTCATGCCGCCACCCAGAAAATCAGACAGAACACTGTTCCCATCACCAGACTCAAGCGATCACGCAGTGCGAAAACCACCGGATCCTCATTCATGCGGCCGCGATGCGTCAGCAGCCAGATACGAGTGATCCAGAACAGCATCAATGGGCAGGCAAACCAGAGCCATCGGGGATATGCATACAACTCGGTAGTTGCGCTGTCATGGATGTAAAGCGCCAGCACCAGGACAGCGAGATAACCGGATGCGGCCCCCAAAGAGGAGAGCATTGCCAGGTCCGCAGGAAAGTAGTCGCGGCCGCCGGTCTTACCGGTGATGCCGCCGTGCAGCGCCAGCAACAGCTCGGCATAGCGCTTGACCAGCGCGAGGCTCAAAAACATGAACATGGAAAAAGCCAGCATCCACCCCGTCAGGTCGAGCCCGAAAGCGGCGCCACCGGCAATGATGCGCAAGGTGTAAAGCAGCGCCAAAGCGATGACATCCAGCGCCATCAACCTCTTGAGCACCAGCGAATACACCAGCGTCAGGCCGTAATAGCAGGCCAGCACGGCAATGAATGGGTGAGGCAGCCACAACCACGCGCCGATGAACGACACTGACAACAGCAGGGGGAAAATCAGCAGACCGGACTGGATGGATAACGAACCATTGGCGAAGGGTCGATTGCGTTTGCTCGGGTGCCTGCGATCATCGTTCAGGTCGAGCAAGTCGTTCAGAAGATAGACGCTGGATGCACACAAGCCGAAAAGCATGAAGGCCAGCAAGCCGCGCCCCAATAGCAGCGGGTTGGCCACTTGATGCGCTGCAAGCAGGGGAACGAAAATCAGCACATTCTTCATCCATTGATGAATGCGCAAGGCTTTGTACAAACTTCTGAAATACGTAACGCGAGAGTGAACCACCTGGGCTACGTTATCCAGATGCCGGGCGGCACGTTGGACGCCCGCTAGCGGATTGACGATATAAGCTTGCCTGGCCGACCGCCAGATCGGCAGATCGTCCAGCGAATTGCCGATGTAATCGAAACTTTTCTCCCCATATAACGCCACCAGCGCATCACGTTTGTTCGTTCCCGAAAGGTTCTGCTCGAGGGTTGAACCCAGAACGTCATCAAACACCTGCAGATGCTCGGCGATCCGCACTGCCAATGTGTAATGACTGGCTGTGGCGAGAACAATTTTCCGACCGGCGTTGCGCTGTTCCTCGATCATCCGGAGTACGTCGGGATCATAGGGCAAAGTCGCGAGATCGACGTCCGATGTCATTGCCAGTCGATCTTTCAGATACGCCTTGCCGTGCCAGAGCCAGGGAAAGAGTTTCAGGCAGTGCAATGGTTTGCTGCGGACAAAGGACATCACGCATTCGAACAGCAGATCAGATTTGACGAGGGTACCGTCCAGATCAACTACGAAGGGCATTGAAGCAGCGCAGGACGCTGACATCGGCAGTACGTCAGGCGGAGAGACGTTCATGCCCGTCGCCCTGGAAAAAGGACAAAGCGGAAAACGCAGTACCCTAAAACAATATTCACCAGCGAAAACGAAGCGACCGTCACAAGCCCCGACAAGCGCCAGACATCCCCAATGACACCCACGCCAAAACTCACGCCGCCCATCAGGCCGATGAACATCAGATAGGGAAATACCGGCGTTTCCCTTTCAAAGATATAAAGCATGTTCAGATAGAAAGAGAGCGCAGCAGCTACGCAGAACGCCGCAAAGTTGCTGGCCGCCTGACTCAGGGCGGCCGCCTGACAGAGCACGAAAAATATCTGCCAATGGATGAGCGCATCGGCCACTCCGATGGCGGTGGTTGCAGAGAATCCTTTCATGGTGAGGGCCAGCCGCTGCCAGAGGACGGACCTCCAAACTAGGCCAGAGCTTGAAGACGGTCTACTGTCAGAAATTACAGGTCGAGGGCTTTATCCGACCAGCGGTCATCTTGTCGTACTCACGTGTCAATAGCTCTTCCCGTGCGATTTTAAGGCGTTGACCGTTAATCGCCTTGCCCATAAAACCCAAAAGCCCCGATCTCTCGATCAGGGCTTCGTTGTTTACGCACGTAAGGTTCAAGAAACCGAACGCACCGAACCTTGCGTCACTTGCGTCGGCTGCAACTTGAACACGTAAAACAACACCGTCAGCAGCACAAGAAACGCCGGTCCCACATACAGCGCCACGCGGGTGTCCGGGAAGTACGCCATCAGGCCGACCACCAGTACCAGAAACGCCAGCGCGAAGTACGAGCTGACCGGGTACAGCCACATCTTGTACTTGAGCCCGGCACGTTCGCTGGCGCTCAGGCCTTTGCGGAATTTCAGCTGGGCGAGGAGGATCATCACCCAGGTCCAGATCGCACCGAAGGTGGCGATCGAGGTGACCCAGACGAAGACTTTTTCCGGTACCAGATAGTTGAGCATTACGCCCAGCAGCAACACCGCGATCGACAGCAGCAGTGCCCGGCGTGGCACACCGTTGTTCGAGGTCTTGGCGAAGCCCGCCGGGGCCTGGCCGTTCTGCGCCAGGCTGTAGAGCATGCGCCCGGTGCTGAAGATGCCACCGTTGCACGACGACAGCGCCGCAGTAATCACCACGAAGTTGATGATGCCCGCAGCGGTCTTGATGCCCAGACGCTCGAAGGTCATCACGAACGGGCTGCCCTGGGTGCCGATTTCATTCCACGGGTAGATCGACAGGATGACGAACAGCGCGCCGACGTAGAACAGCAGGATCCGCCAGAACACCGAGCCGATTGCGTCAGGAATGGTCTTCTGTGGGTTCTTCGCCTCACCGGCAGTCAGGCCGATCATCTCGACACCGAGGTAGGCGAACATGACCATTTGCAGTGACATCAGCACACCGGTCACGCCGTTGGGCATGAAACCGCCGTGCGCCCATAGATTGGAAATGCCCAGCGCCACGCCATCGTTACCGAAACCAAAAGCGATGATGCCGACGCCGCCAATGACCATGGCGATGATGGTGACGATCTTGATCAGGGCGAACCAGAATTCGAATTCGCCGAAGGCTTTGACTGCGATCAGGTTGATCGAGCCCATGCTGACCAGCGCTGCCAAGGCCCAGATCCAGCGCGGCACATCGGGGAACCAGATGCCCATGTACACGGCCACGGCGGTGATTTCCGCGACGCAGGTCACCAGCCACAGAAACCAGTAGTTCCAGCCGGTGAGAAAGCCGGCCAGCGGACCGAGATAATCCTGCGCGTAGCGGCTGAACGAACCGGCCACCGGGTTATGCACGGCCATTTCACCGAGGGCGCGCATGATCACCAGGATCGCCAGACCGCCAAGGATGTAAGAGAGCATGATCGCCGGACCGGCCATCTGGATGGCTTTGGCCGAACCGAGAAACAGACCGACGCCGATACAGGCACCGAGCGCCATCAGGCGGATATGCCGTTCGCCGAGTTCACGTTTGAGCGGACCGCCCGAAGCGGTGTCGCCGTGCGGCAGAGGATTGCCAACTGGCATAGGGGTACAACCTCGTCTTGTTATTGGATATGACCACCGGGTTTCGAAGCGTCGGCCGATAGGCCTTGGCTGGGCAGGAAACCGCGTCGGCTTCGTGGGCAGACGCGTCTTGCAGGGCAGGCCTGAAAGATCAGCGGGGCGTGCAGTATAAAAAGCTCAGGGCAGGATTTTTCACTCTAAAAGTCACAACATTCAGCGACAACTCTCGGCAATAGTGGGTTCTGCGGAGAGGCATTACCTGCATTACGTAGGAAAAGTCGCCACTGAAAAAGCCGCGAAGTATTGCACAGACATGGTGCAGCGTCATGTTCCAGCCCCGGTGCATTTGATTCACCGCGCGATGTCTCCCCTCGCGCTTGATCACGGATAAATCGCCCGGCGGATTCAGAAATTTCGCTCAACAGTTGCAGCGCCGACCGGGGCGGCCAACCACTAACCTTTGAAAAAGTCAGGAGCATATGCAAGGAAGCTCACATGCCAGTTCGTCCCAATTCCCACCGTTTGCGCCAAGGTCGTTTCTCGGAAAACGGTCGTGCCTACTTCATCACCTCTGTCATCCACGAACGCCAGCCTGTATTTGCAGATTGGCAGACCGGCCGGTTACTGGTTGCAGAACTGCGCCGGGCTCATGAGCAAGGAGTCGCGCAGTCCATCGCCTGGGTTGTCATGCCTGACCACTTTCATTGGCTGATGCAATTGCAACGCGGCTCACTTGGTGAAGTCATTGGCGGTGTAAAGGCTCGCTGTACGCATGCGGTTAACAGAAACACCGGACGTCACGGACCGCTGTGGCAAACCGGCTACCATGACCGAGCGATCCGTGACGGCGAGGACCTGGAGCCCATCGCCCGCTATATCATCAATAATCCCTTGCGAGCCGGGCTGGTCGATAACCTCGGTGATTACCCGCTTTGGGATACCTGCTGGCTCTGAGCGCAACAGCTCTCTGGAATAAGTGCATCTATTGTGGCGAGGGGATTTATCCCCGCTCGGCTGCGTAGCAGGCGCAACTTGCTCACATGCGGTGTGCCTGTAGAAACCGTGCTGGCAGGTTTTGGGGCTGCTTTGCAGCCCAGCGGGGATAAATCCCCTCGCCACAGGGAGTCCCCGCATGACTGATAAATCGGCTAGCCACAGGGAGTCCATCGCTCGCACAGACACATCATGAGGATGTGAACAGCCTCTTTGTGGCGAGGGGATTTATCCCCGCTCGGCTGCGCAGCAGTCGCAACTGGCTCACATGCCGTGTGCCTGTAGATACCGTGGCGGCAGGTTTTGGGGCTGCTTCGCGGCCCAGCGGGGATAAATCCCCTCGCCACAGGGAGTCCCTGCATGACTGATAAATCTGCTAGCCACAGGGAGTCCATCGCTCGCACAGACACATCATGGGGATGTGAGCAGCCTCTTTGTGGCGAGGGGATTTATCCCCGCTCGGCTGCGTAGCAGGCGCAATTTGCTCACATGCGGTGGGCCTGTAGAAACTGTGGTGGCAGGTTTTGGGGCTGCTTTGCAGCCCAGCGGGGATGAATCCCCTCGCCACAGGGAGTCCCCGCATGACTGATAAATCGGCTAGCCACAGGGAGTCCATCGCTCGCACAGACACATCATGGGGATGTGAGCAGCCTCTTTGTGGCGAGGGGATTTATCCCCGCTCGGCTGCGTAGCAGTCGCAACTTGCTCACATGCGGTACGCCTGTAGAAACCGTGCTGGCAGGTTTTGGGGTTGCTTTGCAGCCCAACGGGGATAAATCCCCTTGCCACAGGGAGTCCCTGCAAGACTGATAGATCTGCTAGCCACAGGGAGTCCATCGCTCGCACAGACACATCATGGGGATGTGAGCAGCCTTTTTGTGGCGAGGGGATTTATCCCCGCTCGGCTGCGCAGCAGTCGCAACTTGCTCACATGCGGTGCGCCTGTAGAAACCGTGCTGGCAGGTTTTGGGGCTGCTTTGCAGCCCAGCGGGGATAAATCCCCTCGCCACAGGGAGTCCCCGCATGACTGATAAATCGGCTAGCCACAGGGAGTCCATCGCTCGCACAGACACATCATGGGGATGGGAGCAGCATTTTTGTGGCGAGGGGATTTATCCCCGCTCGGCTGCGTAGCAGGCGCAACTTGCTCACATGCCGTGTGCCTGTAAAAACCGTGGTGGCAGGTTTTGGGGCTGCTTTGCAGCCCGACGGGGATGAATCCCCTCGCCACAGGGAGTCCCCGCATGACTGATAAATCGGCTAGCCGCCTGAATCCCTCACACTGACAACATCCCGGCATGTGAACAGCCTTTTTGTGGCGAGGGGATTTATCCCCGCTCGGCTGCGTAGCAGGCGCAACTTGCTCACATGCGGTGGGCCTGTAGAAACTGTGGTGGCAGGTTTTGGGGCTGCTTTGCAGCCCAACGGGGATGAATCCCCTCGCCACAGGGAGTCCCCGCATGACTGATAAATCGGCTAGCCGCCTGAATCCCTCACACTGACAACATCCCGGCATGTGAACAGCCTTTTTGTGGCGAGGGGATTTATCCCCGCTCGGCTGCGTAGCAGGCGCAACTGGCTCACATGCGGTGTGCCTGTAGAAACCGTGCTGGCAGGTTTTGGGGCTGCTTCGCGGCCCAGCGGGGATAAATCCCCTCGCCACAGGGAGTCCCTGCAAGACTGATAAATCTGCTAGCCACAGGGAGTCCATCGCTCGCACAGACACATCATGGGGATGTGAACAGCTTTTTGTGGCGAGGGGATTTATCCCCGCTCGGCTGCGTAGCAGGCGCAACTTGCTGACATGCGGTGTGCCTGTAGAAACCGTGCTGGCAGGTTTTGGGGCTGCTTTGCAGCCCAGCGGGGATAAATCCCCTCGCCACAGTGTGTGTTCCAGTTATTCAGACAAGCCGTCTCCTCCGCTCTGCACATTTTCTTCACCGGCTCCAACCACCGTCTAAGCTTCAGACAAGTCCGATCAATCTGCGTGAATGGATCAGTCGACTATGGGCGCTTTGTGGCAAACCGATTCGAGTAAAACCGTGGTTCAGACTGAACGTGTGAATGAAGCGCCTGTCCCTGAAAAACCCCGTCGTCAGCGGCACGGGTGGAAGGCTTTCTGGTTGCTGTTTTTGATCATTGCGGTGGTGGTGGGGCTCGCCGCGTCCAAGGAAATGCGCACTTCGCGCTTTCAGGCGCGGGAGCTGAGCCAGTACGCCGCTTCGCTGACCTACAAACTGGAACCCGGTCCCAGCGAAGCGATTCGTTATCCGGGCAACGGCCCTTTCGATCTGCGCCTGGGTTACAGCTCTCTGGACGAATTCCTCCCGCGCCTGCTCAAGCGCAATTACGTGATCACCGAGCAAACGCGCTTCTCCCCCGCCCTGCTCGGTTACACCGACAAAGGCCTGTTCGTGCCGTACTCGGAAAAGATCCAGGCCGGGTTGTCGATCACCGACTGCCGAGGCGCGCCGCTGTATCGATACAACTATCCGCAGCAACTGTATGCCGACTTCGCGGCGATTCCGCCGGTGGTGGTCAGCAGCCTGCTGTTCATCGAAAACCGCTTTCTCCTCGACCCGAAACAGCCGCTGGCCAACCCGGCGGTGGACTGGCCGCGCTTCGGCATGGCCGCGTGGTCGCAAGTGGCGAAGTTGCTGCACCTGCCCGGGCAATCGGCCGGCGGCAGCACCCTGGCAACGCAACTGGAGAAGTATCGCCACTCGCCCGACGGCCTCACCGTGTCGGGCGCGGAGAAGATCCGCCAGATGATTTCCGCCAGCGTGCGCGCCTATCAGGATGGCCCGCAGACCCTCGGTTCGCGGCAGAACATCGTGCGCGACTACCTCAACAGCGTGCCGCTCTCGGCGGTGCCCGGCCACGGTGAAGTGCACGGCATGGCCGAAGGTTTGCGGGTCTGGTACGGCAGTGATTTCAACAAGGCCAACGAGCAACTGAACAGCCCGAAGAGCGACCCACAAACCATGGCCGCCAAAGGCCTGGCCTTGCGTGAAATGCTCTCGCTGATGATCGCCCAGCGCCGCCCTTCGCATTACCTGACCAAGGGTCGCGACGAATTGGCCAGCCTCACCGACAGCCACCTGCGCCTGCTCAAGCAGAACGGCGTGATCGACAGCGCCCTCGCTGACGCTGCGCTGGCGAGCACCGTGTCGTATCGCGACTGGCAGACCCAGCCAACGATGCAGCCGATTGAAACCAACAAGGGCATCAGTGTTGCCCGCAGCCGCTTGGCGAGCATGCTCAATCGCCCGCTGTACGACCTCGATCGCCTCGACCTGTCGGCCACCAGCACCCTGCAGGGCGATCTGCAAACGCAGGCCACGGCTTATCTGAAAAAACTTGCCGACCCGGCCTACGCAGCAGAAATCGGTCTGCTCGGCGAACGCTTGCTGACACCCACCAGCACCACGCAAGTGCGTTACAGCTTCACCCTGTTCGAACTGACCCCGGACGGCTCGCGGGTGCGCGTGCAGACCGACAGCACTGATCAGCCGTTCGACATCAACGAAGGCAGCAAGCTTGAACTCGGCTCGACGGCGAAAATGCGTGTGCTGACCACGTACCTGCAAATCGTCGCCGAGCTGCACGACAAATACGGCGCGATGGGCGTGGCAGAATTGAAAAAAGTCGAAGTGCCCGATCAGGACCGCCTCAGCCGCTGGGTCATCGACTACCTGATCCAGAACAAGGATCACGACCTGTCGAAGCTGCTCGGCGCCGCGCTGGATCGCAAATACTCGGCCAGCCCCGGCGAGGCGTTTTTTACCGGCGGTGGGCTGCACAGATTCAACAACTTCCGCAAAGAGGACAACGGTCGCCTGCCGACCCTGCGCGATTCGCTGCGCGAGTCGATCAACCTGCCATTCATTCGCCTGATGCGCGACATCGTCCGCTACACCACCTACTCAGGCCCCAACGGCGAATTGCTCAAGGATGATCGCGATCCGCGCCGTCAGGAATACCTGGCCAGTTTCGCCGACCGCGAAGGCACCTCGTTCCTGCTCAAGTTCTGGAAGAAGTACAAGAACAAGGACACCCAGGCGCGCCTGGAAACCTTCCTCGACAGCATCCGCCCGACGCCGATTCGCATGGCGGCGGTGCATCGCTATCTGCTGCCGGAGGCCAGTCAGGAAGACTTCAACCGTTTCGTGCGCTCGCACCTCAAGGGCACCAAGCTCAACGAAAAACTCACCGACGACCGTCTGATCCGCCTCTACGATTCCTATGGCCCCGGCAGTTACGATTTGCCTGACCAAGGCTTCATCGCCAAGGTGCATCCGCTGGACCTGTGGATGATGGGTTACCTGCTGCATCACCCGGAAGCGACCTTCAGCGAGATCGTCAAGGCCAGCCATTTCGAACGCCAGGAAGTCTACAGTTGGCTGTTCAAGAGCCGGCACAAGGGTGCGCGAGACAGTCGTATTCGCACCATGCTCGAGATCGAAGCGTTCCTCGACATTCATCAGCGCTGGCAGAAAGTCGGCTACCCGTTCGATCACCTGGTGCCGTCACTGGCCACGGCCATCGGCAGTTCCGGCGACCGTCCCGCCGCGCTCGCCGAGCTGATCGGCACCATCCTCAATGACGGCGTGCGCATGCCGACGCTGCGCATCGACAGCCTGCACTTTGCTGCCGATACGCCGTATGAAACCAGGCTGATCAACGACCCGCACGTGGGCAAACGGGTGATGCCAGTGGAAGTGGCCCGAGCCATGCGCGAGGCGCTGTCGCAAGTGGTCGACGCCGGTACCGCCAAACGGCTGTCGGGCAGTTTCAAATTGCCCGACGGCACGCCGCTGGCCATGGGTGGCAAGACCGGCACCGGCGACAACCGCATTGCGGCGATCGGGTCTGGCGGGCGGATCATCAGTTCGAAGTCGATCAACCGCACGGCGACCTTTGTGTTCTACATCGGCGACCACCATTTCGGCACCCTCACCGCGTTCGTCCCGGGGCGCTCGGCGGAGAACTTCAAGTTCACCTCGGCTCTGCCCACGCAGGTACTCAAAGGCATGGCGCCGATTCTCACGCCGTATCTGCAACCGGGCAGCGACTCACAGTGCCAACCGCCACAGGCGCCCGTGGTGGCATCGGCGCTGCACTGACCGAACATGGCCTGCACGTCGCGCCGAAGGCCATCGGCGCAAATGGTGGTATTCGTGCATTGTTCCGATTCGAATTCTTGTCGCATCGCTGAGGCGATCACACGTTTGGCTCCCGATCTTTGAACTTTTGTTTTGCCCTGCCGCCGGTACGCTGATCATTCCTCAAACAATCAAGGATGATTGGCCATGTCTGACTCCCCTCAGCCTGCCGAAGCCGCCGACAAAGGCCGGCATTACGCGTTCATCGAATCGGCTGTCAGCGCGCCGTTCAAAACTGCAACGCTCAGCCGCAGCCTGGCACTCGCCGCCACGCCACTGAAGCGCGAACCCTGGTACAGCGCACCCGGTACGTTTGCCAGCCGACTCGCCGCCGCCAATCTCAAGGCCTGGGACTCGCAGAACAAGGTCGATCATCTGCTGGCCAGGACCGACCTGTACGCCTTCGCCGAGCCGCTGCTCAAAGCAAGGATCAAGCAATGCCATGGCATCGAGCCGGACGTCAGGAAGACCTGGCTGCGCCTGTATATCCCCGCCAGCAGTCCCTGGTATGCAATCGACGTGGTCGACGGTTCGACGACCCGTACGGTCTCACTGCTCGATGCCGCTCTGCACAACTTTGCCGCCAACGAGACAGTCGGCGCAGGCTCGGACTACATCAGCCAGCCTGATGCGCGCGGCCACTTCGACGTCTTGCCGCTCAAAAACCAAATGCCCATCAGCCAGTTCCAGACACTGTGTCGCGACCTCGACCTGGGCGGGCAATATGCCAGGCACTTGCAGGGCTACTTGCTGCCCGGCGAAGCGCTGGCCGAGAGCCTTCTGCAATACAAGATCGGCACCAGCCTCAAAGACGCCCTCGCCGTCGCGGCGCACATCGCCTTGCTCAAGGCAGAGATCCAGTACGACACCTTCAGGATGGTGCTCAGCTTCAGCACAGAGGAAAACCCGCGCTTGCGTCTCAACAACCGTTCGATTCGCTGCAATGACCTGTCCATGCTCGGTACCCGCCTGACCGGCATTCTGTTGCTGATGCACGGCCACCCCGACAGTCGTGGGGTTCGACGCCTGATCGTCTACGTGCCGCACGATCCGGATCATCCACTCAAGGAGTACGAGTCGCTGGCTGCGTTTCGTGAAGAACTGACCCGCCAGTTGCGCGAGGACCGCCTGAGCGCCTCGACCGGGCATACGTACCGGCAATTCTTCAGCCAGTT
This sequence comes from Pseudomonas sp. LW8, assembly GCF_041956865.1. Classification (NCBI taxonomy): domain Bacteria; kingdom Pseudomonadati; phylum Pseudomonadota; class Gammaproteobacteria; order Pseudomonadales; family Pseudomonadaceae; genus Pseudomonas; species Pseudomonas sp. LW8. Next base: position 4,549,780 of record NZ_CP168138.1, read on the forward strand.
TGTCGATCAGCAGCAACGTGGGCATTTTTTTGCCGAACTCGAACAGCGGTTGTTCGTCGTCCGCCATCACGAACGCGAGCAGAGCACCGACCAGCGCCCGGTGTGGCGCAAGGACCCGGTGGAAAAGCCCAGGTTGCAGTTCACGCGCTTGCCGTTGCAGGGCGATTACTGGCGGCACGTCTATCAGCAGAAACTCAACAAGGTCATCAATGATGCGCGGCAAATCGCTGTCTCGACCGCCGATGCCGATAGCAACGCACGCTGGGCATGGTGGGACAACTTCAAGCGGATCGTCTCGGACATCTTCAACGTCGCCCTGCTGATTGCCACGCCCTTTGTGCCTGGTCTGGGCGAGGTGATGATGGCCTATACCGCCTATCAACTGACCAGCGATGTGATTGAAGGCATCGTCGATCTGGCCGAAGGCGTCTGGGAGGAAGCTGCCGGACATGTCATCAGTGTGGTGACCGATGTCATTCAACTGGCGGCGTTCGGCGCCGGCGCGCAGATTGGCGAAACGTTGCGGATAAAACTTTCACCGCAGGTCGATGCCATGCAACAGGTCAAATTGCCCGACGGCAAACCAAGCCTGTGGCATCGCGACCTCAGCCCTTATGCACGCGACGAGCTGAGCCTGGCAGCGCAATCGAAGCCCGATCGTCACGGCCTGCATCAACATGCCAGCGCCAGCGTCCTGCCGCTGGAAGGCAAGCTCTATGTGGTGGAAAAAGCCTCCGCCGATGCCACCAGCAAAACCCACCGGATCAAACATCCGAATCGAGAAAATGCCTACCAGCCACGGATCGAACACAACGGTCACGGCGCCTGGCTGCATGAAGCAGAATCGCCAGGCGACTGGCCCGACGCCCGGCTGATGCCTCGCCTGGGTCACAGCGTCGAGCGCTTCACGCCTGTGCAACTGGAGGACATCCGGCGCAGCAGCGGCACCAGCCACGATGAACTGCGTCGCATGCACAGCGACAACAGCCCGCCACCGCCGCTGCTGGCCGACACGGTCAGGCGCGTCAGTGCATACGAGGATGTCATCGAGGCTGCGCAGAACCTGCGTAACGGCAAACCGATCGATGCCGACGCGGTATGGCTGGAGCCGATGCTGACCAGCCTGCCGGGCTGGCCGCCGCGACGCGCGCTGGAGGTTTTCGCGCGTCAGGACCTGACCGGCTACTCGCATAAATACGGCAACGCGCTGGCGTCCGAAGCCGACACGTTGCGCATCAGCCAGGCTGATCTCAACGCCGGACATTTGCCCGAGCGGGTCGCCGGGTTCCTGCGCGACGACGAGTTCAATCATCTGCTCGGCCCGATGGTCACTGCCGAGCAACGGGTCGAGGTCCTGCGCGGTCAACTGGCCGACGCGCTCAATGAGCAGCGCAGCGCCGTCGCCCGCCATCTGTACCAGGCCGGGCAGCGCAACGGCCACGCCGACATTGCCGTGATCAGACAGTCGTTTCCGGATCTGCCGTTGTCCTTGGCGGAGACGGTTCTGAGCCAGGCTCGCGTCGCCGAACGGCAACGCATCAGCGACGAACAGCACTTGCCGCTACGCCTGAAGAATCAGGCCCGGGAGCTGGATTTCGAGGCGTCGGCCAGTCGCGCGTACGACGGTTTTTACCGGGACGATCTGATGACTGAACAGACCGAACGCCTGGCGCTCAATACGCTGAAAATCCACACCGACACCTTTGCCGACCTGCGCATCGAAGTGTTCGACGGCAGCCCGCACGGTCCGTTGCGCTGCAGTGTCGGGCCGCAGGACGCCAGCACTGTAAGGCAGCTGCTGAGGCGTGGCGAAGGCCGTTATGAAGTGCGCGACGCCAAGGGTCAGCTGCTGCATGACAGTAGCGATTTCCACGAAGCCATCCTGCGCGCCGTACCGCTCGAAACGCTGGCGAGTACCGGTTATCAGCGCGGTCAGGGCCGCGCCTTGAAACTGTGGATCATGGAACAAAGCGCCCCGCCAGCCGAACGCCGTATTGCTCTGGCGCAACCGCCGATCCGAACGGTCGCCCCCCGCGAGACGGAGATTCTTCTACGCGGCTGGCCCTGGGCGGCAAAAACCCCGGAACAGCGGCTCAGACAGTTGTACCCGAAACTGAACGACAGAGAGGTCGCGGGTTTCCTGATGACGCTGGAAAAAAAGGGCAACAGCGAACGCGCCATCGGCGACCTTGAGCGCGAACGCGAAGTGCTCGACAACGCCCTCGACAGCTGGCGCAGCAGTTACACCCCCGTCATTGAAGACAACGGGGAACTGATCGCGCTGCCAACGGATTTCGTCCGCGAGGGCGGCTTGTACATCGAGCAGCAATTGAGGAAGTGCTTCAAACGCGAGAACGAAAGGCCCGGCGCACGCAATCCCCATCCGGAACACGGCTATACGCTGGACCTTTCAGCCGAACTGCCGCTACCGAACCTTGAGTCATGGTGGCGCGACTTGCGACGGCGTCGCGGGATGCAGCAATACTTCGACCGGATTACCGGACTGAACATCGCCAACGTTGCGCTTTCAACCACACCGGACAGCCTGCTGGCGAGTTTCCCGAATCTGCGGCAATTGAGCGCCCAGCGCTGCGGTTTCAAGGAGGTGCCGGCTGCCCTAGGGAAAATGCATCAATTGCAGACGCTGGACCTGTCGCACAACAGCATTGAACTGACCTATGACTCAAGCACGCGCCTGAGCAATCTCACCCGCCTGCACAGCCTGAATCTCAATGGCAACAACCTGCGTGTGCCGCCGGATATCGGGCGCATGGAGCAACTGGTCGAACTGAACCTGGTCAATACGCGCATTCGCGATTGGCCGGCAGGATGGCTTGAAGTCGATGGACAGATACGGCAGCGCCCGAAAGGCTTCTACCTGGACATGCGAGACAATCCGCTCGACACCCTGCCCCGGGTCGAACCCGGTAGCGATCAGGCGCGCCTGCTGGCTCGCGCACGGATCAGTGTTGCCAAATTCGACAGTGACCAGTTGCGGCGTCTTGGCGAGTATCGCCAGTCGGTAGGGTTGAGCGTCGTGCCCGGTTATTCATCCGCCGCCGCCGATGAGCTTGATTACTGGAAGTTGATGCCCGCCAATGCTGATCCGTCCCACCCCTCGGCAGCCTTCAGCCGATACCGCGAGCAGTCCTGGCATGACCTGATGGCCGAGCCTGATTCCGCCGGCTTTTTCAGCGTGATCCGCAAGCAACGCGAATCCGCCGATTACGGGACTGACGCGGGGCGGCGGAATTTGACCGCACGGGTCTGGGACATGGTCGATGCGGCGGCGCTCGACGAACATCTGCGCAAAAAGCTCTTCGAGCAGAACGTGTCTGCACAGGACTGCGCTGATCTGGGCCAGCAGCTGTTCAATTCACTGGGGCTCAAAGTCCTGGTATCCAAGGCCTACAACGAAACGGCATCGGCCTCGCAGCTGGAAGACAGACTCGTGCGTCTGGCGCGCAGCGCGGCTCGCCTTGATCGGGTCAGCGATGAGGCCGCCATGGAGGTCAGTCGTCAGCAGCAGCAACACCTGATCGATCCGCGCCTGCCGGCGCCGGACGAAATTCAGATTCATCGGGCGTTCGAAGCGGGCCTGGGCGAGCGTCTGGATTTGCCCTGGCAAGCGGGGGGCATGCCTGTGCAGCCTCGGGCCGGGGTAAGCGAGGAAAAGCTCAACGCGGCTTACCAGAGAATCATCCAGCGCGAACAAGGGGATGGCCTGGTCAACGGCATGACCGATCTCTATACCGATCCTTTCTGGGAGGATTACCTGCGCAATACCTATCCTGACCGTTATCAGGAAAATCTGCGCCTGTTCGAAGAAAAATTCCGTCAGCTCGACAGCCAGGTGTTCAGCAGCGACCGGGAGTACAGGAAGCTGGCCGACAAAATCAGCTACGAGCGCAACGAGCTATCCCGCGCCTTGAGTCGCGAAGCCCTCGACAGGGCCGGACTCTGAAACCATCACACGGCATTCGGCGAGCGTTTCAGGCTGGCCGAATCTGCCCACGGACCCTGGTCGTGCTTGCGATACCCACCGCGTAAGACATTCAGGCATCAGCGTCATTGCCGTCTGGCGCGCTGGCGTTGAACAACAACACTACGTTGCCGCTGTAATGCCCGGGGCGATACCCACCTGGGGGTTTGATGGGTTCGATTTTCAGCAGCACACGTTTACCGACAGCGGCCTCTTCTTTCGACAGCACTTGCTGCGGGGTGATGTGAGAACTCAGCACGACGTCATTGAACGTCACCCGCAGCTCAATCACTTCACCCGTTGTGCCGGTGTCAATGAATGGCTCGGTGGCCAGACGCGCCTCGATGGCGCTGCTGTCATGCCGCATGTCAAAAGATTTTTCCAGATTGCCCAGGCTGTCCGTGGCATGGTGCCAGGCCAGCACCTGCGGACGGTGAATCCAGTCCGGTTGTGCCGGAATGATGTAGAAGGGCCGACTGGGAATGGTCAGCGACACTTCGAAGGTGTGCTCCTCCCGGGCGGCCCACGTCACTGCCGCGGTCAACGCGGCGGCGACCGCCAGCAGGGCGGCGGTGCATTGCTTGATCATGTTGGCTACCTGATGCGTGAATGGAAAACCGGCCTAGCGGCTGGCGACTTTCATGGTTTTCTTGTCGCTGCCTTCGATCAGAAAGAAGCGGTACTCACGGCCCTTTTCCTTGTTGAAGGCAAAGGATTTGCCCGCCAGCACGTGGTGTTTGGTAGTCGCCCCGCAATCGCTTTCCTTGCTCAGCGAACAGCTCTTGAACTCATCGACGATCACCACGGTATTGCCGTTGTTGCGCAGTTCGTAGCGACCCTCGGTTTCGTTGATTGCCGTGGCGTAACGCGCTTCCCTGGGGCGGACAAAGAAGATCGTGCCAAACCCGGTCATGACGTTGACGCCGGCCGACAACGACTTTTGTAATCCTCCCGCTCTTCACCGGTGACGACAAAATCGTCTTCCTTTTCCGGCACCACGGGCACGAAGCGCACGCGGAAATAGCGTTCTCGATCCCGTTCGCCCATGTACAGCAAGCGTGTGCCCTGCATGCCTTGCGCCGGGACGATCAGCCGCGCCGGGCTGGCCATCAGGCCGTTGCGCGAGGCGCCATCGGCGGCGTTCTCGACAGCAATTTCCTTGGGCGTGCCGGCGTCGTCGTAAACGATTTCGAGCACATTGATCTTGACGAATGCGGTGGCGTCGCCGCTGTTGAAAACCCGTTTGAGATAGGTGCTCTTGTCGGCTTCCAGATAGTCGTAAACGGTGCCGACATTGATCTGCGGCCCGGCCTGCGCCGTCAGGCAAAAAACGCTGAGCAGGCCCAGCAAAAGACCACGGTTCATCGTGTTGAACTCCATGAACGTTGAGTGAAAGCGGACCGGGACGCTCATACTTCCGAATCCCAGATAATGGTGACGTTGCCGCGCAAACGGTCGTTCTTGCCCGGCCTGAGCAGGAAATCGATTTCTCTCGAGTCCATGTCGAAATGCAGATAGCCAGGCTTGCGCTCCACATACATTCCAGGCTGAAAAGGCGCTGACCAGCGATTGAAATCCAGGGGGATCCGGTTGACCTGACCGCCGCCGGGGCCAATGATGCCCGGCGGCAGACTCATCCTGACTTGAACCCGAGAGCTATCGCCCTTCGGGCTACCCAGGTTGCAGACATTTCCGCCTTGGGAATTGCACAACAACATGACCTTGAAACGCGAAGAGGCCGAAATGTAGAAGACCTGGTCGGCAAATATCCGTGTGGGTTTGCGTCCGCTGTTGATCCATGGCTCCCAGCCACCTACGGGCTCAAGCGTGACCCGAGTGCCGCCGGGGGGCAGGTCGACCTTGAGGGTGTGTTGCACGTCGAGGACGAAATCCAGGGTCAGCGTGGGGTCGTCGGGCTGCAGCAAGAGGCCGCCCAGAACAAAATCGCGGCCGCCTCCCAAGGTGTAAGTAACCGAACCGGTATATTGCCCGGTAGACATGCCCAACGGATTGGGAGTCCTTAATTCATAAGCAAAATCCATCTTGTCGAAAGCTATTGACGGGAGACGGTAGGCGGCGTTTTTGGAGCAGCCAGCTTGTACCGGGGTCTTCCAGAAGAAGCGATAACTGTCAGGACCATAGGACGCCACACCGCTGTAACGGCAGGGTTCCGGCACATAAACCCAACCGCTGGAGTCCCATAATTTGTCATGCGCTTGAGCGTCGTCTGACACGCCGGTGATGTTGGTCGCGGAATCGCCCAGAATGTACGTGGAGCCGATACCGATGATGCGCACTTCGACGGTTTCGGTTTCCTGCGTTTGCATATTGGTAACTGTCAATTGTCGCCAGTCGGCCGGGGCTTTCACCAGCATCGGTTCACCACGTGAGATGAAGCGTGTGGAGTCGAACCGTACAGGCATCTCGATGCTGAAAATGTTGTGGTCGGCGCATTGCGCCGGGTAGCTTGCGCAGTAGCCGGTGTTGGGGGTTTTGTTCACGAACAGATTCTTGCCTGGCTGCGTCGGGTCAGGCTGAAACGTCGCACGGATTTCCTGATTGAACCCATGGGCGGTGGACATGGCCAACGCCAGCGTCAGCGCGCAGCCTGCCTGGAAGATTTTCATATGCTCAGCCTGCCTTCATTTCGGTGGTAGTGACGTCGGCGAGGGTGTCTGGGGTGCAACGCAGATCGCCGATCATCAACACGTCGTTTTCGCTGCGGTGGTCGGCCTCGTTCAAGCGGAACTGGCACAACAACTGGTTGCCCTGGCGCACTTCCAGGGTGGGTGAACCGGCGTTCATTTCCATCGAGAAGAAACCGTCGACTTCGGTCACGCCACGGCTGGCGTGGTTGATCACGTGGTGGCCCTTGAGCGGCCGCCCGCTTGCATCGACCAGGCGACCGAGCACGGTGAGGGTTTTCATCACGCGAACCTTGCGATACTCGATGCCGCCCTTGTTCAGGTGATAGCGGGTTCGCGCCGGTTCGATGGTGGCGGCCGGTACGGTGTTGCCTTCGAAGTCGAAGCTCACCGAGCTGTTCTGATAAGCGGTGATCGGAATGAAATTGCGCCCCGGCTTCAGCGCGGCACCGCCGCCGCTGTAGTCATCGGCCCGCAGGACGATGTCGTCGATATCCGACTCGACGTCGACGATCATTCCCGCACCGCGCACGTCGCTCTGGCTGGTCAGCAGCATCTTTTCGCCGCCGACCACCAGTGTGCTGTCGAGGTTGAGCCCGCCAGTGAAGTTGCCGTTGTAGGAAGAGCGCTGGACGAAGGCGTCGCCGTTTACCGCGTCGGTGCGGAAATTGGTCAGGCTCGACATGCCCAGGCCGTAAGTGTCGGTAAGCGCCGTCACCGAGACGCTTTGCAGCACGTGATCCTTGAAATCCTTGCGCCAGCCGAGCGAAGCATTGTTGTCGCGTTTGCCGTCGCGGGCCGTGCGTGAACCGATGCTGCCGGTGAGCTGCTGACCGGGAGCGCCCAACGCCAGGTTGATGCTCAGATCGACGCCGCGATTGCGCGCATCGCCACTGCTGAAACTGCCCGGGCGATCAAAGACCGACAGGCGCCAACTGGCATCACTGCCCAGCAATACGGCGCGCTGGGTCCAGCCCAGATCCACGCCCACGCCTTCGACATTGCCTTCGCTATGCGAGACCCGGGCATTGACCGAACTCTTGCTGCTCAGCCGATGGTTGAGCGCCAGCGACGAATTGCTGGTCTGGCCGACAAACACGTTACGTGGGCGAACGCGCGTGCCGTCCGGCAGCGTGTCGTAGGTGTTGGTGGTGTCGAGCCAGCTGCGGTTGTGGCTGATCACCAGACTGCCCGCGCCATAGTTGTAAAGGCTTTGCAGGTCCAGACCGGTGCCGTAATCCTCGGTCTTGTAGACATTGGCATACAGGCTGACGTGGTTGGCCAGGGTCCAGTCGATGGAAGTACCGTATTGCAGTTTTTCGCGGATCTGCCGCGCCGACGCGCCGACAATCACCCGTGGGTGCAGCAGGTAATTGACCGCCGCACCGGCGGTGGGACTGCCGCTCGATTGCGTGTCCCAGTTGCTCAGCAGTTTGCTTTCTTCACCGGCAAACACGTTGTAGCGCCAGCGTTCGTCAAGGTTGCGCCAGTTGCTGGGCTTGTACACCAACTCCTGGGTGGTGGAGGTGATCTGGCCGTCTTCGATCAGGCGCACTTCCACTTCATAAATACCGCCGGGCAGCGGCCGGGTGTCGAGGGTCTGCAAACCGGCCGGCACCGATTGGGTATTGATCAACAGACCGTCGCGCCAGATCTCCACCGAACCCTGCCGGTTGGCTGTCACGTAGATCGGGTAAACGCTGGGCATCGGGCTGTTGATCGCGAGGCTGTCGGAGCTGCCGTACATGAGGCCGACCGCCGTATCGGGGCTGGTGCCAAACGTGCGCGGCTGGCGCGTGAGTCCTTCGGAATTGGGGGTGAAATAACCCAGGCGCAAGAAACTGCCTTGCAGTTCGCGCTGGGTGTGCAGCTCGTGCACGGCGTGGTAGAGCTTGTCGTCGGGGCCACCAAGCCGGGCCAATTGCAGATTCAGCGTCTGGCTCCAGTTGCCCAGGCTTGAACTGGCTTCCAGGCCAAAGCGTCCGCCGAGGTCCTGATCCTGGCCACCGTTGAGGTTGAGCTGGTTGCGCACCATCAGGCCGCTGCTACCACCGCTCGGTTGCTCGTAATAACGCTTGGCTTGAAGGTCGCGTTCGGCGTTTTCGGTGACGATCGATACCAGCGAACTTTCCAGGTTGTAATGCACCGCGAGAAACTGGTCGGGGCAGGAACCGCTGCACGCACCTAATGGCACGCCGGGTTTGAGGTAGCTTGCCCATTTTTCCCGTTCAGCGGGGCCGAAGCGGTTTTCGCTGGTGTCGGTGAATTCGAGAAGGGTGATGCGATCATCGCGGGACAACACCACCATGGCCTCACCCAACGGCTGTTGGTCGACTTCGACCCGCACCGCCAGAGGCACATCAAAGAAATGCTCCTCGAAATCCGCTGGCAAGCCTTTGGCCTGCGCCAGCAAACTGCGTGGCGTCGTACCGGCGGTGTTGGATGCGACGGCTGCGCTGGCACAAAACAACAGCGCAAGCGCAGCCGCGATGGGTGTCATCGGGAACATGAACTCGTACTCTGATTGACTGACAATGAAAGTCCGTCGGGGCAAACATCACTGCCTGCCCCGTCGGTTGACGCCACTGCTGAAAAGCGAGCGTTTTGGACCTGATCAGTCGATCAGTTGCCGCCAACCGGTGGCACGGCGTCGAAGATCATCGCCACGGAACCGGTGTAGTCACCCGGCTGGAAGTTGCTGCCTTTGGCGGAGATTTTCAGCGGGGCGCGGTAGTTCACATCCGACTCGGATTCACCGACGACCATTTGCGGGGTCAGGGTCAGTTCCTTGTTGTTGAGCATGACCTGCAGGTCGATCGAGGTATTGCCGGCAACCAGTTTCGGCAGGCTTTCCAGACTGGCGTGAACCGAACCGTTGTTATTGCGCACGTCGAAGAAACCGTTGACGTCGGCCATCTTGCCGGTGGTCGGCTGATAGCTCATGTCCTGGTCCTTGTTGACCAGATCCGGATCAGTCGGCACCACATAGAAACCGTTGGTTGGCACATGAGCGATCAGGCTGATGGAGTGCGACGCTTCGCCCGCAGCGAAGGCAGTGGAGGACATTGCCAGAAGAGCCAGTGGAGCAGCGATTGCGATTTTCTTGAACATCGTTCAGTACCTGTTTGCTTTATATAGGGGGTGTCATTGAAAGTTCACAAACCATTTGCTCATCGACCGCCAGAGCAACTTGAACTTTCAATGGCGGGCATCATCGGCTGTTGCCTCTGGAATGTAAGCAGGCAACTTCCGACAAACTCGTAGTTAAACAACCTCACACCCCGCCAGAAAAAAGAACAAAAAACAGATACTTGCAACATTCGCTGTAAGTTGCGCCCTACACACAGTTACAGGCAAAAAACCATACAGCAACTTAGCCGCTTTAACGCGGCAACTTGCGAGGAATTAGAACATATACTCAAGTACAACTAGAGCGATAACTTTAACTTTACGGTCACCGCTTTGATTTATTGATCAAAAAACTTTTTCCGGCTCTTTTTCGCTTTGACCACTCGTCCGTCATGCTCAGGACAAGGCCAAAAACGTCTTGCGCAACCCTTAAGATATATCTTAAGTTATATCTAAATACGACGAGAGAGAAGCGAAATGAGAGACCATCATTCACCCCATCGCGAGCACGGCGATGGCCGCGACGGCTTCGAAAAACGCCCCGGTCGCGAACGCGGCGGTCGCGGCCCGCGAGTTTTTGCCCCCGGCGACTTGAAATTGCTGTTGCTGGCGCTGATCGCCGAGCAGCCCTGCCACGGCTACGACCTGATCCGCCAGATCGAAGGCATGTTCGATGGCGCTTACAGCCCGAGCCCCGGGGTGATCTACCCGACCCTGACCTTTCTGGAAGAGAGCGATTTGATTGCCGGTGATGCCGAGGCCGGCAAAAAGCGTTACAGCGTCACCGACGCCGGTCGTTTGTCTTTAAGTGAACAAGCGGTGGCGCTCGACGGCGTACGCATGCGCATTGACGTCAGCAAGCGCTCGCTGCGCGGCCATGATCGTCCGCCGGAAATCCACGAAGCGGTGCACAACCTGCGCCATGCCTTGCAGCTGCACCACGGGCGCTGGAGCGCCGAGGAAATCCTGCGCGTGCGCGACCTGCTCAACGACACCGCCAAAGCCATCGTCGACGGCCCTGCCGTTCAACCTGCCACGGAGAAAGCCGAATGACTGCAGTCGATACTCAAACCATTCACCGCGTGATGCACGAAATCAAACGGCGCAAGCTTGAAGTGCTGCGCGTCACCGACCTGACCCCACGCATGCGCCGCATCACCCTCGGCGGGCCGGAACTGGCCGGGTTCATCAGCCTGGGCACGGACGATCACGTCAAACTGCTGTTCCCGCAGAACGCCGAACAAGCGGCGGCGCTGGAGACGATGCAACTGGGCGCCGGCAAGGACAACGGGCCGATGCCCGAGATGCGCGACTACACCCCACGTCGTTACGACCTGGAAAAAATGGAGCTGGACATCGATTTCGTCCTGCACGGCGACGGCCCCGCCTCGACCTGGGCCGAGCAGGCACAACCGGGGCAGTTCCTGCACATCGGCGGGCCACGCGGGTCGATGATCGTGCCGGACATCTTTGACAGCTATCTGCTGATCGGCGACGAAACCGCCCTCCCCGCCATCGCCCGCCGCCTCGAACACCTCGCGGCGAATCGCAAGGCGCTGGTGGTGATCGAAGTGGAAAACGGCGCTGAGCAGCAAGTGCTGGAAAGCGCAGCGCCGTTCAATGTGATCTGGGTGCTGCGCGAAGGCGGCAAGGACAACCTGCTGGCTACCGTCAAGCAATTGCAGGTGCCCAAGGGCAATCTGTACGCATGGGTGGCGACCGAAACCAAGGTCTCACGGCAGATCCGCCGGGTACTGATCGATGAGCATGGGCTCGATGAACAGTTCATCAAGGCGGTCGGCTACTGGCGCGCCGAGGGCTCTGAGGAAGAGTGATCTCTTCCTGACCCATATCACCCTTGTGGGAGCGAGCCTGCTCGCGAAGGCATCGGCACAGTCGAAAGATTTGCTGGCTGACGCACCGCATTCGCGAGCAGGCTCGCTCCCACACTGGATCTCAACTTCGTGCGGACAATTTGCGGTCGAGGCCGATAATCAGCACCCCCACCAACACAAACCCCACCAATATCCCCCCGGCATTCGCCAGCACCTGTGGATAACCCAACACCGCCACATCAATGAACGGGTACGCATAGGCGCCGAGCAGATGCCCGCGCAGCAAGGCATAGATGAAGTACACCAGCGGATAGATCAGCCACAGCGGCAGATGCCACAGGCGCAACGTGCCTTTGGGGACGCAGCGCCACCAATAGCCGAGAAACAGCAATGGCATGACGTCGTGGAGCAACTCATCGGCAACAAACTGCCAGCCTTCGGGGTGCCACAAATGCCGTAACAGAATGCTGTAGGCCAGACCGACGACGGCGATACTCACCGCGATTCCACTGCTGACCCACGGTTGCAGAAACCAGCGCCGTGCGGCGGATTCGCGCTCGGTGACCGCGCAGGTCAACACCGTCGCCACCAAGGTGTTGGTCAATATGGTGAAGTAGCTGAAAAAACTCACCAGCCCGCCCAGCAGGCTGGCGCCGATGCTCAATCGTGCGAAGAAGATGAGGTACAGCTGAATCGTCAATCCGGCCCAGCCCAACACGGCCAGGCCGGTGATCAGGCGTCGGCGCCTCGCGCTGTCCATCTCAGAGCGGTCGCTTGGTGCGCATCAGCTTAACGTACAGGCGCTCGACCTTTTCCCGCGCCCACGGGGTTTTACGCAGGAAGGTCAGGCTCGACTTGATGCTCGGATCGCTCTTGAAGCAACGGATGTCGATACGCTCGGCCAGCCCCGACCACTCGTAGTGAGTCACCAGTGCATTGAGGATCTGTTCGAGGGTCACGCCGTGCAGCGGATCGGGGGATTGTTCGTTCATGCCGGGCCTTTGGGCGAAGTGATATGCAGAAGCCGCGCACCTTAGCCGAGGGGCAGAGCAGGTGGAAGGCCTTCCTGCAAATGTAGGCCAACCCGGGAAGATCGCAGGCTGTGGCCCGACTCACAATGCGCCCGTTTGCCGCACTGTTACCGAATCCGAAACGCTGCATGTCTGCAAAAGCGCTTTCTCAATTTGTTACAGATCATTATCCTGCCGCCCTTCCGCTGAAACGCTTCACTGCCTGCGACAATCTGAAGCGCTCGGCCTGCACCTGAAAACTTCAAAAAAAGACTTCTTCATGCCTGACTTTTCCTTCTCCCGAGACAGCGCTATCTCTGCCCTGCGCACCCTTGGCGGCTGCACCGCCCTCGGCCTTGCCACTTGCGCCCACGCGGCGCCGGCCTTCGACAGTGAATCACCGTACATGCTCGGTGACTGGAACGGCACGCGCACGGAACTTGCGGAAAAAGGCTACGACTTCAAACTCGATTACACCGGCGAAATGGGCAGCAACCTGCACGGCGGCTATGACCACGACCGCACTGCACGGTACAGCGACCAGTTCGGCCTCGGCACCCATCTGGATCTGCAGAAGATCCTCGGTTGGAACGACGCTGAATTTCAGCTGACCATCACCAAGCGCAGTGGCAACAACATCAGCAACGACCGCATCAACGACCCGCGCGTTGGCGGATTCACTTCCGCCCAGGAAGTCTGGGGTCGTGGCCAGACCACTCGCCTGACGCAGATGTGGTATCAGCAGAAATTCTTCGATCAGAAGCTCGACATCAAGGTCGGCCGTTTCGGCGAAGGCGAAGACTTCAACAGCTTCCCTTGCGACTTCCAGAACCTCGCGTTCTGCGGCTCGCAGGTCGGTAACTGGGTCGGCGGCATCTGGTACAACTGGCCGGTCAGCCAGTGGGCACTGCGGGTCAAATATCACCTGACGCCCGAGCTGTATGCGCAGGTCGGCGCCTACGAGCAGAACCCGTCGAACCTCGATCGCGGCAACGGCTTCAAACTCAGCGGCAGCGGCACGCAAGGCGCGATCCTGCCGGTCGAACTGGTGTGGACGCCGAAGCTCAACGGTCTGCCGGGCGAATACCGCGCCGGTTATTACTACAGCAATGCCAAGGCCTCTGACGTCTATAAAGACCGCAATGACCAACCGGCAGCGCTGAGCGGCGAAGCCTATCGCAGTGCCTCGAGCAAGCACGGCGTATGGCTGGGCATTCAGCAGCGGGTCACCAGCATCGCCAGTGACCACTCCCGTGGTTTGAGCCTGTTCGCCAACGCGACGATGCATGACAAGAAAACCAACGCCATCGACAACTACGTGCAGGCCGGCCTGACCTACAAAGGCCCGTTCGACGCCCGCGCCAAAGATGACATCGGTTTCGCCCTCGCTCGTGTGCACGTCAACCCGGCCTATCGCAAGAACGCCGAGGCGAGCAACCGCGCCAACGCCGTCTACGACTACGACAATCCGGCGTTCCTGCCACCGCAGGACACCGAATACAGCGCCGAGCTGTATTACGGCGTGCACGTGACCAACTGGCTGACCGTGCGCCCGAACCTGCAATACATCCGCCATCCCGGTGGCGTGAACGACGTCGACGACGCCCTGATCGGCGGGATCAAGATCCAGTCGTCGTTCTAAAAAACGCCACAAGGCCCTGTGGGAGCTGGCTTGCCAGCGATAGCAATCTGTCTGGCGATTTCAGTGTTGGATGTGCAATCGCCATCGCTGGCAAGCCAGCTCCCACAGGGATCCATGAAATTCGATAGCCGAACAAGTTTTTATCTGAACCATGCCTGCGCCAGATCGTCATCTAAAGTGACTACAGCGCGGGACTACATAAACGTCACGGAGAATCACACTATGAGCACCGAAAGTGCTTCGAGTCGGGGCCGTCTGCTACCGGGCCTGCTCGGCATCCTGCTTCTACTGATGGGCCTGGCCATGCTGGCCGGGGGAGTCAAGCTGAGCATGCTCGGCGGCTCGCTTTACTATCTGCTGGCCGGTATCGGCATCGCGCTGAGCGGCATTCTGCTGCTGATGCGCCGCCGCGCGGCACTGGGCCTGTACGCCATCGTGCTGTTTGCCAGCACGGTATGGGCATTGTGGGAAGTCGGTCTGGACTGGTGGCAACTGGTGCCGCGTCTGGCGCTGTGGTTTGTCCTCGGTTTCGTGATGCTGCTGCCGTGGTTCCGTCGTCCGCTGCTGCTCAACGGCCCGGCGAAAATCGGCACTGGCGGCCTGACCGTGGCGGTGATCCTGGCCGGCGTTACCGCTCTGGCCAGCCTCTTCACCCACCCGGGCGAAACCTTCGGTGAACTGGGCCGCGACACCGCCGACATGACCAGCACCGCACCGGCCATGCCGGATGGCGACTGGCAAGCGTACGGTCGCACCGAGTTCGGTGACCGCTACTCGCCGCTCAAGCAGATCACCCCGGAAAATGTCGGCAAGCTGCAAGAAGCCTGGCGCATCCAGACCGGCGACCTGCCAACTGCGGATGACCCGGTCGAGCTGACCAACGAAAACACCCCGCTCAAAGCCAACGGCATGGTCTACGCCTGCACCGCGCACAGCAAAGTGCTGGCACTGGACCCGGACACCGGCAAGGAAATCTGGCGCTTCGATCCACAGATCAAGAGCCCGGTCGGCTTCAAGGGCTTCGCCCACATGACCTGCCGTGGCGTGTCGTACTACGACGAAGCCGCCTATGCCAAGTCTGAAAACGCCGGTTCCGCTGTTATCTCCGAAGCCGGCCAGGCCGTTGCTCAGGCCTGCCCGCGTCGCCTGTACCTGCCAACTGCTGATGCCCGCCTGATCGCACTGAACGCCGACACCGGCAAGATCTGCGAAGGCTTCGGCACCAACGGCGTGGTCGACCTGACCCAAGGCATCGGCCCGTTCACCGCCGGCGGCTACTACTCCACCTCGCCAGCAGCGATTACCCGTGATCTGGTGATCATGGGCGGTCACGTCACCGACAACGAGTCGACCAACGAGCCATCGGGCGTGATCCGCGCCTTCGACGTGCGCGATGGGCACCTGGTGTGGAACTGGGACAGCGACAAGCCGGACGCCACCGAGCCATTGGCCCCGGGCGAAACCTACAGCCGCAACTCGGCGAACATGTGGTCGCTGGCCAGCGTCGATGAAAAACTCGGCATGGTCTACCTGCCACTGGGCAACCAGACCCCGGACCAATGGGGCGGCAATCGCACCCCGGGCGCCGAGAAATTCAGCGCTGGCCTCGTCGCGCTGGACCTGGCTACCGGTAAAGTGCGCTGGAACTACCAGTTCACCCACCACGACCTGTGGGACATGGACGTGGGCAGCCAGCCTACCCTGCTCGACATGAAAACCGCCGACGGCGTGAAACCTGCGCTGATCGCTCCGACCAAACAGGGCAGCCTGTACGTCCTCGACCGTCGTGACGGCACGCCGATCATTCCGATCAAGGAAATCCCGGTACCGCAGGGCGCCGTGAAAGGCGACCACACCGCACCGACCCAGGCCCGTTCGGACCTCAACCTGCTGGCCCCGGAACTGACCGAAAAAGCCATGTGGGGCGCCAGCCCGTTCGATCAGATGCTGTGCCGCATCCAGTTCAAGGAACTGCGTTACGAAGGCCAGTACACCCCGCCATCGGAACAGGGCAGCCTGATCTATCCGGGTAACGTCGGCGTGTTCAACTGGGGCGGCGTCTCGGTCGACCCGGTTCGCCAACTGCTGTTCACCAGCCCGAACTACATGGCCTTCGTCTCGAAAATGGTCCCACGCGAGCAAGTCGAAGCCGGCAGCAAGCGCGAGAGCGAAACTTCGGGCGTGCAGCCAAACACCGGCGCGCCATACGCGGTGATCATGCACCCGTTCATGTCGCCACTGGGCGTACCGTGCCAGGCCCCGGCCTGGGGCTACGTCGCCGGTATCGACCTGACCACCGGCAAAGTCGTGTGGAAACGCAAGAACGGCACCAGCCGCGACAGCTCGCCAATCCCGATCGGCTTCACCCTCGGCGTACCGAGCATGGGCGGTTCGATGGTCACCGCCGGCGGCGTCGGCTTCCTCAGCGGCACCCTTGACCAGTACCTGCGTGCTTATGACGTGAATACCGGTAAAGAACTGTGGAAATCGCGCCTGCCAGCAGGCGGCCAAGCGACTCCGATGACCTACACCGGCAAGGACGGCAAGCAATACGTGCTGCTCGTTGTTGGCGGTCACGGCTCGCTGGGCACCAAGATGGGTGACTACATCATTGCGTACAAACTGCCGGAATAAGCGGTAGCGGCGGTAAAAAAAGAAGGCGCCACCCTGTGAGGGGTGGCGCCTTTTTGCATGGAGGCGTGCCCAACATGCTCCATTCGCACCCAGGTGTATGGCGTCAATGAAGTCTGTCCACTTCGCCTTGGGCAATTCGGTGCTTTCAAGAAAAAATCAAAAGATCGCAACCTTCGAACGCTTGTCGTCAGCGTGACCCGACAGAATCAAAAGGCTTTTCCTCCATTTGCCATCCGTTGCAATCGATCGATGATCAGTTGCTCGGCATGCTTGCGGGTTTCCAGCAACAAACTCTTATCCGTTTCGCTGTAGATCACCTGGAAACGCAAACCCGGCGTGTCGGAAGAATATTCGCGAATGATGAAATCCCTGTATTTCGTATCGGTATGACTCATGGTTCGATTCCTTGACGTTGGTAAATTCTCGAACACCTCTCTGTCGTTCGAGATTGAACCGCAATCTTCGGACGATTGAGTCAGTTGTCTACTGTCAGAAATTACAGGGGCTCAAGGCCAGTTCGAAATAAGCCGAACGGAACCCATCAAAACTCCATTTAATAGTAAAAGCTAACCAACACTCGCGTTTTTCGCTAGTTATGCACAGACATTGTTAGATTCCACTAGGCATCCGTGCCGACCTGAAGGATCTTGCCACCGGCCCAACGGCCGCCAAGGTTAACAAGGTGAAAAACTTTGCAAACCTGAACACACAAGCAGAAACACACCCGCCCCATTGAAACCACCCCACCCCTGCCCCATCTAACACCCCATACCCCATTGCGCAGGTGCCCCATGACCGACCAGCAAGATCGCCCGGACAACCACGACGATTACGAAAACGACCACATCGAACACACCTCCTCCGGCACCGGCCTGGCGCTGCCCGGGCAAAACCTGCCGGACAAGGTCTACATCATTCCGATCCACAACCGTCCGTTCTTCCCGGCCCAGGTCCTGCCGGTCATCGTCAACGAAGAACCGTGGGCCGAAACCCTCGAACTGGTCAGCAAATCCGAACACCACTCCCTGGCCCTGTTCTTCATGGACACGCCCCAGGAAGACCCGCGCCACTTCGACACCGGCGCCCTCCCCGAATACGGCACGCTGGTCAAGGTTCACCACGCCAGCCGCGAAAACGGCAAACTGCAATTCGTCGCCCAGGGCCTGAGCCGCGTGCGCATCAAGACCTGGCTCAAGCACCATCGCCCGCCGTACCTGGTCGAAGTCGAATACCCGCACCAGCCCACCGAGCCGACCGACGAGGTCAAGGCCTATGGCATGGCGCTGATCAATGCGATCAAGGAATTGTTGCCGCTCAACCCGCTGTACAGCGAAGAGCTGAAGAACTACCTCAACCGCTTCAGCCCCAACGACCCGTCGCCGCTGACCGACTTCGCCGCCGCCCTGACCTCCGCCACCGGCCCCGAGCTGCAAGAAGTGCTCGACTGCGTGCCGATGCTCAAGCGCATGGAAAAAGTCCTGCCGATGCTGCGCAAGGAAGTCGAAGTCGCGCGCCTGCAGAAAGAAATTTCCGCCGAAGTCAACCGCAAGATCGGCGAGCATCAGCGTGAGTTCTTCCTCAAGGAGCAACTCAAGGTCATCCAGCAGGAACTCGGCCTGACCAAGGACGACCGCAGCGCCGACCTCGAACAGTTCCAGCAGCGCCTCGAAGGCAAAACCCTGCCGGCGCAAGTGCAGAAGCGCCTCGAGGAAGAAACCCACAAACTGTCGATCCTCGAAACCGGCTCGCCGGAATACGCCGTCACGCGCAATTATCTGGACTGGGCAACATCGGTGCCATGGGGCGTGTACGGCGAGGACAAACTCGACCTCAAGCACGCACGCAAAATCCTCGACAAGCACCATGCGGGTCTGGACGACATCAAGGATCGCATCCTCGAATTCCTCGCCGTTGGAGCTTACAAAGGCGAGATCAGCGGCTCGATCGTGTTGCTGGTCGGCCCACCGGGCGTGGGTAAGACCAGCGTCGGCAAATCCATCGCCGAATCCCTCGGGCGGCCGTTCTACCGCTTCAGCGTCGGCGGCATGCGCGACGAAGCCGAAATCAAGGGCCACCGCCGCACCTACATCGGCGCCCAACCGGGCAAACTGGTGCAGGCGTTGAAAGACGTCGAAGTGATGAACCCGGTGATCATGCTCGACGAGATCGACAAGATGGGCCAGAGCTATCAGGGCGACCCGGCCTCGGCGCTGCTGGAGACCCTCGATCCTGAGCAGAACGTTGAATTCCTCGACCACTACCTCGACCTGCGTATGGATCTGTCGAAAGTGCTGTTCGTCTGCACCGCCAACACCCTCGATTCGATCCCCGGCCCGTTGCTGGACCGGATGGAAGTGATTCGCCTGTCCGGCTACATCACCGAAGAAAAAGTCGCCATCGCCAAGCGTCACCTGTGGCCGAAACTGCTGGAAAAGGCCGGCGTATCGAAAGGCAGCCTGAGCATCAGCGACAGCGCGCTCAAAGCACTGATCGATGGCTATGCCCGCGAAGCCGGCGTGCGACAGCTGGAAAAGCAGATGGGCAAACTGGTGCGCAAAGCGGTGATGAAGCTGATCGACGATCCGAAAGCGGTGATCAAACTCGGCCCGAAAGATCTTGAAGCCTCGCTGGGCCATCCGGTGTTCCGCAACGAACAAGTGCTGTCCGGCACCGGGGTGATTACCGGTCTGGCCTGGACCAGCATGGGCGGTGCGACATTGCCGATCGAAGCCACGCGGATTCATACGCTTAACCGGGGCTTCAAGCTCACCGGGCAATTGGGCGATGTGATGAAGGAATCGGCGGAGATCGCCTACAGCTACGTCAGCTCGCACCTCAAGCAATTTGGTGGTGATGCGAAGTTCTTCGACGAAGCCTTCGTCCACCTGCATGTACCGGAAGGCGCAACGCCGAAGGACGGTCCGAGCGCCGGCGTGACCATGGCCAGCGCCCTGCTCTCGCTCGCACGCAATCAACCGCCAAAAAAAGGCGTGGCGATGACCGGCGAACTGACCCTGACCGGGCATGTACTGCCGATCGGCGGCGTTCGCGAAAAGGTCATCGCAGCGCGCCGGCAGAAGATTTTCGAACTGATTCTGCCGGAGCCGAACCGGGGTAACTTTGAGGAATTGCCGGATTATCTGAAGGAAGGGATTACCGTGCACTTTGCCAAGCGGTTTGCGGACGTGGCGAAGGTGCTCTTCTGACAATCATCTAGTGCCTGATGTACCGCTATCGCTGGCAAGCCAGCTCCCACAATGTTCAATGTGCCCACAAATCTTGTGGTCAACCGAGAAACCTGTGGGAGCTGGCTTGCCAGCGATGGCTTCAGTGCTGCCAACACGGAACTCCCTGACCGTCACACTTTGTCCCATCTTCAGTTATGCTCGCCGTTCGTCGTAACCGCCGGAGCTGCTGATCTCATGTCCCCCACTCGCCTGTTTCTCCCCCTCGCCCTTTCCTTGCTGGCGGCCTGCGCCACGCAACCGAAACACAACGTGACCGTGGAAAAACAAAGCGAATGTCCCGTGCGACTCAACGTCGGGCAAAACCTGATCATCAGCCTGCCAAGCAACCCGACCACCGGCTACCGCTGGGCGATTCAGGATTCAGCTGGCGGCGTGTTGCGCGCCCTCAGCCCCGAGGTTTACAGCAATCCGGAAGATGCCGGCGTGGTTGGCGCAGCGGGGGTTTCGACCTGGCGCTTCCAGGCATTCGCAGCAGGCACCGGACGTTTGCGCCTGACCTCGCAACAACCGTGGGCACCGGAAGTGCTGCCTGTTGAGACATTCGACTGCGCCATTTCGGTGAACTGACTGCAGCTTCTTCGCGAGCAGGCTCGCTCCGACAGATCACCGCGCCCCCCCTGTGGGAGCGAGCCTGCTCGCGAAAGCCATATCCCAGACGGCGAGAATTACACCCGGTTCGGTGCTTTATCAGACAACCCAAGCATCCCCGCGCCACTTTGGCTAAAATGCCGGCCCTTTCCACCGACACCGCCGGACGCCGCCGTGAGCAAAGAACCCGATCGCCTATTCGCCCAGCCTTTGGCCCAGGTGCCTGACTTCGCCTTCAATGAAGACGTGGTGCGGGTGTTCCCGGACATGATCAAGCGCTCGGTGCCGGGTTACCCGACCATCGTCGAGAACCTCGGCGTGCTCGCGGCGCAATTCGCCCAGCCGAACAGCGTGCTCTACGACCTCGGCTCGTCGCTCGGCGCAGTGACTCAAGCCCTGCGCCGTCATGTGCGCACCGACGGCTGCCGGGTCATTGCTGTGGATAACTCGGCGGCGATGGTCGAGCGTTGCCGCGAGTATCTCAATGGTCAGGATTCGATGTTTCAGGAACTGCTGCCGGTCGAGG
Organism: Pseudomonas sp. LW8; assembly: GCF_041956865.1. Classification (NCBI taxonomy): domain Bacteria; kingdom Pseudomonadati; phylum Pseudomonadota; class Gammaproteobacteria; order Pseudomonadales; family Pseudomonadaceae; genus Pseudomonas; species Pseudomonas sp. LW8. The sequence continues at coordinate 4,571,019 of NZ_CP168138.1, forward strand.
TGATCGAGGGCGATATCCTCGCGCTGGAGTTTCAGCCCGCGTCGGTGGTGGCGCTGAACTTCACCCTGCAATTCATCGCCCCGGATCAGCGCACTGAATTGCTCTCGCGCATCCGTCAGTCACTGTTGCCCGGCGGCGCGCTGATTCTCTCGGAAAAGCTGCGCTTCAACGATGCCGAAGAACACGCCCTTCTCACCGACCTGCACGTAGCGTTCAAACGCGCCAACGGCTACAGCGAACTGGAAATCGCCCAGAAGCGCAGCGCCATCGAAAACGTCATGAAGCCCGACAGCCTCGAAGAACACCGCGAACGCCTGCTGGCCGCCGGGTTCTCGAAAGTCGTGCCGTGGTTCCAGTGTCTTAACTTTGCCTCGTTGATTGCCTTGCCATGATTGATCTGTCCCCCCTCGCCCGGCGTCTGGCCGGTACTCCGCTGGCCGAATGGGCCAACACCCTGCAAGCGCAACTCGACAAGAAAATGGACAAAGGCCACGGCGATCTGGAGCGCTGGCAAAGTGCGCTGGACGCCTTGCCGAAGATCCAGCCAAGCGAAGTCGACCTGCTCAACGGCCTGAAACTCGACACCGATTGCGACGACGACACCCGCGCGCAGATGCGCACGGCGCTGATGGGCCTGTCGCCGTGGCGCAAAGGGCCGTTCGATCTGTTCGGTGTGCATGTGGACACCGAATGGCGCTCGGACTGGAAGTGGTCGCGGGTCTCCCCGCACCTCGACCTGAAGGGCAAACGCATCCTCGATGTCGGTTGCGGCAACGGCTACTACATGTGGCGCATGCTCGGCGCCGGCGCCGACAGCGTGATCGGGGTCGACCCGAACTGGCTGTTCTTCTGCCAGTTCCAGGCGGTGCAGCGTTACTTGTCCGAGCCGAATGCCTGGCACCTGCCGTTCCCGTTCGAAGACCTGCCGCCGAATCTGGAAGGCTTCGACACAGTATTTTCCATGGGCGTGTTCTATCACCGTCGCTCGCCGATCGAGCATTTGCTGGCGCTGAAGGATTGCCTGGTCAAGGGCGGCGAACTGGTGCTGGAAACCCTCGTGGTCGAAGGCGACAAGCATCAGGTGCTGGTGCCGGAAGATCGCTACGCGCAGATGCGCAACGTGTGGTTTCTGCCGTCGGTGCCGGCGCTGGAATTGTGGCTGCGCAGAGCCGGATTCAGCGATATTCGTTGTGTGGATGTCAGTACCACGACGGTGGAAGAACAACGCGGGACGGAGTGGATGAAGTATCAGTCGCTGAGCGATTTTCTTGATCCCGAGGATCACAGCAAAACCATTGAAGGGCTGCCGGCGCCGATGCGGGCAGTTATCGTCGCCAGGAAGTAAGCGTATTTTCCCATGACCGCGGTGGGCCTACCCCTCACCCCAGCCCTCTCCCCAGGGAGAGGGAGCTGATTACTGAGCTTTTCAAAACTTGAGTCCGACTCGGTATTTCAGGTCGGCGGATTTGGTCCATTCAACTCGGTCGGTCCCCTCTCCCTCTGGGAGAGGGTTAGGGTGAGGGGCTTTTAGTGCGTCTGGCGCGGAAAAACTCGGTCAGCACCGCACCACATTCTTCTGCCAGCACACCGCCCTCATACAACACCCGGTGATTCAAAAAAACCTGGGTAAAAAACTGCCCCTGACTCTGCACAATCCCGGCCTTGGGTTCCAGCGCGCCGTACACCACCCGCGCCACCCGCGAATGCACGATCAGCCCGGCGCACATGCTGCAAGGCTCCAGCGTCACATACAGCGTGCTGCCCGGCAGCCGATAGTTATCCACGGCCTGCGCGGCGGCGCGGATCGCGACCATTTCGGCGTGGGCACTCGGGTCGCTGGTGCTGATCGGGCAATTGAAGCCGCGACCGATGATCACGCCATCGTGCACCAGCACCGCGCCCACCGGCACCTCACCGAGGGCGGCGCCCTGTGCGGCGAGGGTCAGGGCTTCGCGCATGAAGTCGCGGTCGCGGCTGCGGTCGATGATCGCCGCCGGGCGGATCTGGCGCATCACTTCACCTCGATCGCGGCCATCAGGCCGGTTTCCATGTGGTCGATGACATGGCAGTGGAACATCCACACCCCCGGGTTATCCGCCACCAGCGCCACTTGCGCACGCTCGTTCTTGCCCAGCAGATAGGTGTCGGTGAAATACGGCACGACTTTGTGCCGGTTCGACGCGATCACCTTGAAGCTCATGCCGTGCAGGTGGATCGGGTGCTGGTACTGAGTCATGTTCTTCAATTCGAAAATATAGCTCTGGCCCAGTTTCAGGCTGGCAATCGGTCGGTCAGCACAGGTCTTGTCGGTGATGTCCCAGGCCTTGCCGTTGATCTGCCACAGGCTCGGCGGCTTGCCGTTTTCGGTGTTCACCGAGACCGAGCCGACCCATTCGAAATTGAAGTTGAGTTTCTCGGCATTGGCCAGATCCGGCTCGGCCACCGGGTTGGCCGGCAGGGCTTTCGGCCAGTTTGTCGGCGCGTCGGTGTTGGCGACCGAACGTAGCGTGCCAAGGCGCACCGGGCCGTTGCGCAGCGACAACTCTTCACCGGCCGCCGGCGCCTTGATCGCCAGGCAAATGCGCATGCCGGGGCCGAGCCAGTATTCCTTGCCCAATGGTCGTGGCTCGACCGGATTGCCATCCAGCGCGTAGATCTTCGCTTCGACACCGGGAATGTTGATGCGATAGGTCAGGGTGTTGTCGAGGTTAAGCAGACGCACCCGCGTGACCTGCCCGGCCGGCAGATCAATCACCGGCAGCGGCACACCATTGATCGTCGACAAGCGCCCGGCGGTACCGCCACGGGCCGCTTCGCGGGGGATGCTGAATTCGACGAACTGACCTTGCTCGTCGACATGCCAGTTCTTCAGGCTCAGGGTTTTCTCGTACTTGAAACCGGTCGGCTCGCGTTCCTCGATGATCAGCGGCCCGACCAGACCACGTCCGAGTTCTTCGCTGCTGCTGACATGCGGGTGATACCAATAGCTGCCGGCGTCCGGCACGCGGAATTTATAGTCGAAGTATTCGCCCGGCAGCACCGGCAGTTGCGACACGTAAGGCACGCCGTCCATTTCCAGCGGCAGGCGGATACCGTGCCAGTGAATGGTAGTCGCCACCGGCAAGTGATTGATGAAACGCACCCGCAGCCATTCACCCTGGCGCACGCGCAATTCGGTGCCCGGCGCCGACGGGCCGAACGCCCAGGCTTCGGTCTTGTGCCCCGGCACCAGCTCGACATCGAGCGGCGCGGCAATCAGTTCATAGTCGTGGCCGGCCTCGGCGTCGGCCATCTTGCCCAGCCAGTAACGCGACGCGCCTCCCGCGCCCACGCCAACGACAACAAGACCGGCCAGGCCACCGAGGATTTGGCGACGGGTAAAGGACATGAACTCAACTACCTCACGTATCAGCGACAGACCCCGAGGGATCCGCAAAAGGCGAATACGATACACCCGCAGTTGAGAAACAGTAAGGGCGACCTGCGGCCGCACGTCTTGTCGGCCTTATGCGCGCAGCCCGGTAATCAGGTGCAGCACGCCGCCCTCAAGCGGCATGACGCCCGCCACACCGGCCAGACTCAACGCCTGACGGTCGACACAGGCCGCGTCGTGCAGCGCCACGCGCACCCGAGTCAGCGCCACCGGTTGCTGCGACTTGAGGTTATCCACACCGCCCAGCGCCGCAACAATCTCGGCGCTCAGGCCGGCAATCGGTTCGGCGACGGCTTTCACCTCATCCGGGACCAGATCCGGCGTCAGCGCTTTCCAGAATGCCTGCTGCAATTTGTCGAACATGTTCAATTCTCCATAACCGGCGAGGCATCGACTTTCGCCCCATGAAACTGCTGCAAGGCTGCGCGCACGTCGGCGGCGCTTTCCAGGTTCGAAACCTGTTCGGCGATGATTCGACAGTCGGCCAGATCCACTTCGCGGACCGCCGACTTGATCGCCGGAATCAACGGCACGCTCACCGACAGCTCATCCACACCCAGCCCCAGCAGCAGCGACACGGCAAGGCGTTCAGACGCCATCGCACCGCAGACGCCGACCCATTTGCCGTGGGCATGCGCAGCCTTCACCGTCATGGCAATCAGGCGCAGCACCGAAGGGTGAAAGCTGTCCGCCTGACTGGCCAGACGCGGATGATCGCGGTCCATGGCCAGGGTGTATTGGGTGAGATCGTTGGTGCCGATGGAAAAGAAATCCACGTGCGGCGCCAGCACATCGGCCATCAGCGCAGCGGCAGGCACTTCGATCATGATTCCCAGCTTTGGCAGGTGCGCCAGGCCCAGCACCCGCGCTTCTTGCTCGAGAATCTGCCGCGCCAGACGCAGTTCGGCCAAATTCGTGACCATCGGCAACATGATGTGCAGACGCGTCAGTTCACAGCAGGCGAGGATCGCGCGAAATTGTTCGCGCAACAGTTGCGGTCGCTCAAGGCACAGACGAATGCCGCGCAAACCAAGGAAGGGATTGGTTTCGCTGTCCATCGGCACGTAGGCCAGCGGCTTGTCGCCACCGACATCGAGGGTGCGCACCACCAGATTGTGTGCCGGCCCGATGGTGCGGGCGATGGCGCTGTAAGTGGCCACCTGTTCGTCATGGCTCGGCGCCTGTTGACGGCCCAGGTAGAGAAATTCCGAACGCAGCAGCCCCACGCCATTCGCGCCCAGCTCCATGGCCTGGGCGGTTTCTTGCTGCGAGGCAACGTTGGCGGTGACTTCGATGTGCTGACCGTCACGGGTGCAGGCCGCCTCGCTGGCCTGCGCCAGCTCCTGCTGATGACGCTGCCGCTGGCGCTCATGCCGCGTGCGCAATTGGTCAATGGACTCGGCGTCCGGATGCAACTGCAATTCGCCTTTGTCGGCATCGAGCAGCACCCGCGTGCCGTTGCCGAGCCCGAGCATTTGCGCCGGCATGCCGCAGATCGCCGGTAAACCGCAGGCTCGCGCGAGGATCGCGACATGGCTGGTGGCGCCACCGCCGACGGTGGCAAACCCGAGCACTTTGCGCGTATCGAGCCCGGCGGTCTGGGACGGGGTCAACTGATCGGCGATCAGAATGGTGTCGTCCGGCAACTCCAGCGCTTGCTCGTGAACACCGAGGATCAGCTTCAGCACGCGCTGGCCGACATCATCCAGATCCGCCGCGCGCTCGGCCAGCAAGGCATTGCCCAGCGAGCGAAACATCGCCGCCGTTGCGTCGGTGCTGGTCTTCCAGGCAAACGCCGCGCTGTTGCCCGCGTCGATCAGCGCCCTGGCCTGATCCAGCAGGCTCGGGTCGGCGAGCAGTTCCTGATGCGCCTTGAAGATCTCCGCCTGCGCCTGGCCGCTGGCGGTGTCGCGCAGATGTTGCAGGGCCATGTCGGCTTCGATCAGTGCTTGGCTCAACGCCTCCAGTTCAACTGGCGGCTCGGCGCCGAACTCGTTGACCAGAAGCGACGCTTCGACGATCTGCATGACTTGTCCCAGCGCCGAACCGGGCGAGGCGCAGACACCGCGCAGGATGTTCGGCATTTCTGCTGCGTCGGCTTCGACCGGTGCGGGCGCTGTCACCGCTTCACCGCAGCCTTCGCCCAGCAAGCGTGTCAGCGCTGCGACCGCTGCTTCGGCATCTTCGCCTTCGGCGCTGACCTGCACACTGTCGCCATGGGCCGTTTGCAACGCCATGATCGCCACCAGGGATTTGCCGTTGGCTTGCGCGTGCAGCTTGTGCAGATGGATGGTCGCTGAAAATGCTTTGGCCGCTTGGGCGAATACTGCCGCCGGCCGCGCGTGCAGGCCATTGGGATTGGGCAGATGGATCGGCTGCGAGAACACCGCGTCGCCCGGCACCGGCGCAGGATGTTCGCCGGCGGCTGCGCCGACCACGACGTCCAGCACTGGCTGGCCCACCTCGACCAACCCGGTTGAGCCAACGAGTGAATCGAACGGCTCGCCGCTGACCACCAGCATCAAAGTCAACAAACTGCGCGCGTGCAGGGCAATGTAGTCAGCATCGAAGTCGATCAGCGCCTGCCCCGCTTCGACCCGCTGCCCCGCGTCAACGCGGCGGGTGAATCCTTCGCCGGCGAGATTCACCGTGTCCAGGCCGATATGCATCAACACCTGAACACCCGCATCACTGGTGATGGTGAGCGCATGCCCGCTGGCCTGCACGTCGCTGACCACACCTGCAAGCGGTGCGCAGAGCGTTGACGAAGTCGGGTCGATGCACAAACCGTCGCCGATGATCCGCCCGGCAAACACCGGGTCGGGCACCTGGTCCAGCGCCATCAGCACGCCGGATAAAGGAGCCAGCAGCTGCAATTGTTGGGGTGTGGCCATGACATCACCTGAGCGTGTATTGATTGAATGAGCGGTCGCAGCCGCTTTGCTTATTTCCACCAGTATTCAACCTGCAGCCCGACATTGGCCCCGTGCCGTGCGTTGCCGAAGACGCCGGTGTCGGACAGCGCCGAACCTTTGGCCAACAGGTTGGCGGCACGCTTGGCTGCCTGGTTCCAGCTGGCATAGGTGTAATACAGACGCACCTCGGGCCGCGCCCAGAATTCCGGGCCTTTTGGTGACCAGGTCGGTGCAAAGGTGAACTTGCTCAGCTTGCGCGTGCCGTCCGCCGCCTCGACCTGATCGTGACCCAGTTCGGTCACCAGTTTGAACTGCTCGCTCAGTGCATAGGCCGGACGCACACCGAGTGACAGCCAGTTCTGATCGGCGCCGCCCTGACGAATATCTTTCTGATACACCGCCTGGAATTGTCCGCCAAAACGTGGCGTCAGTTGCCAGTCGAAGAACTCGACGATCCGATAACTCTTGTTGCGGTCATCAAGCCTGACGTTACCGGTATAGCCCAATCCGGTGCCCGGCCCTTCGCCGTATTGCAGCGCCAGTTTGTTCTTGCCGCCGAGAAAGTCCTGCTGCACGTGCTGAGTGGTAATCGCCCAGCCACGGTGGGCGTCGCGGCTGTCGGGCTTGTCGATGTAGCTGAGGCCGAACTCCAGTTCTCCGCCGCGGTTGCTGTTGAAACCGCCGACGTTGAAGTCGTGGCGGTTGATGTAATCCTTTTGGTAAAGGTTGTCCTTGCGCGAAAAGGCGTAGCTGTATTTCAGGCCACCGAGCAACACGTCTTCAATGCCTGCACCGGTGGCGCTCTGGTTCCAGTAATAGAAATCGGAAATATGGATGTCGTTACGTTTGTAGTAGCGCCGACCGGCCCACAGCGAGCCGCCGTTGAGCGCGGGCATCGCCGACCATTGCGCGTAAGCCTGCGGCAAACGAATCGAGCCGTTGTCTTCCTTGAACGTCAGGCTGCGGTCGTAACGGTTGTACAGCGATGCCATGCCGTCGACGCTCAGCACCGAGCCGTCGTCGAGGGTGTACAGATCCTGGCGCAGCTCGAGCTCACCGTACTGCTCGCACTCGTTACCGAGGCGATATTTGGTCTGCGCGCCGGGCAACTGGAAACACGACTGGCTGCTGCTGTTGACCGAAGTACCGACACCGCTGCGCAGATAGCCGCCGAACTCCAGCGCCTGTGAGGACGTGGGCATTGCCAGACAAATCCCCGCGACTGCCAGGCTGTAATTTATGGTTGCTCTCATATATGCCACCCGTTGTTTTTATTGTGTGGTTGCAGGAATTCAGCGCGCACAAATCCCCCGCGCAGCGTTCTGCGTGTTTTTTCAAAGGTTGTTATTCAGTTAAAAAATCAGGGGTCGGTCAGGTGCAGCACGAAGGATTCGTAAGGTCGCAACTGCAGCAAACTCGTGCGTTGCGGGCAGTCCGGGTAGTTGCTGATCAGCAGGCGCTGCTCCTGGGCTTCGTCGATCAGCGCCGGTAGCTCGACCTCACATGCGGTGCCATAGAAATTGTTCACCACTAACAAGCGCTCTCCCGTCCCCTCGCGCAGGTACGCCCAGACCTGTGGATGCTCCGGCAGTAGTTGGCGATAGATGCCATCGGAGATCAACGCTTCAGTGCGGCGCAAAGCGATCAGGCGCCGATAGTGATGCAGTACCGATTCCGGGTCGTGCAGTTGATGCGCGACGTTGATCTGTGCGGCATTGGCCGGCACACCGATCCATGGTTCGCTGCGGGTGAAGCCGGCGTTGTGCCCGGCGTGCCAGTGCATCGGCGTGCGCCCGTTATCGCGGGACTTCTGCATGATCGCTGCCATGTTGTCGAGGTCGCTTGCCCCGGCTTCACGCTTGAGGCGAAAGATATTCAGGGTCTCGACGTCACGGTATTGCTCGATGCTCTCGAACCCCGGATTGGTCATTCCCAATTCTTCGCCCTGATAAACGAAGGGCGTGCCCTGCAGAAAGTGCAGCGCAGTGCCGAGCATCTTCGCCGACAGCTCGCGGTACTCGCCGTCATTGCCGAACCGCGAGACCACGCGTGGCTGATCGTGGTTACACCAGAACAGCGCATTCCAGCCGCCACCCGCCTGCATGCCGGTCTGCCAGTCGGAGAGAATCTGCTTGAGCTGGAGGAAATCGAAATCGGCGCGCACCCACTTCTGCAGATTCGGGTAATCGACCTTCAGGTGATGAAAGTTGAAGGTCATCGACAGTTCTTTCGACTGCGGGTTGGAGTAACGAATGCAATGTTCGAGGCGGGTCGAAGACATTTCTCCGACATTGATCAGCTCATGCCCTTCGAAGACTTCGCGGTGCATCTGCTGCAAGTAGGTGTGTACGTTCGGCCCGTCGGTGTAGAAGCGCCGACCGTCGCTGTCGTCCTCGGGGAAGTCCGCCGGTTTCGAGATCAGGTTGATCACGTCCAGACGAAAGCCACCGACGCCTTTGTCGCGCCAGAAACGCATCATCTTGAACACTTCGTCGCGGACCTTGGGGTTGTCCCAATTGAGGTCGGCCTGGGTGTGGTCGAACAGGTGCAGATAATACTGGCCGGTCTGCGCTTCGTACTCCCAGGCCGAACCGCCGAACTTGGATTCCCAGTTGTTCGGCTGGTCGCGCCAGATATAGAAGTCGCGGTAAGGGTTGTCGAGGCTGCTGCGCGCCTGCTGGAACCACACATGCTCGATCGAGGTGTGGTTGACCACGATGTCGAGCATCAACTTGATCCCGCGTTTGCCCGCTTCGGCGATCAGCAGTTCACAGTCGGCCATGCTGCCGTAGCTCGGATCGACCGCGTAGTAGTCGCTGATGTCGTAGCCGTTGTCGCGCTGCGGCGAGCGCAGGAACGGCGTGATCCACAGGTAATCGACCCCCAGCCATTGCAGGTAATCGAGCTTGGCGACGATGCCGAGCAGATCGCCGGTGGCGTTGCCGGCATGGCTGTGAAAGCTCTTCGGGTAGATCTGGTAGATCACCGAACGTTGCCAGTCTTGCATGGCGGATTTCCCTCTTGAATTTTACGATCTCTGTAGGAGCTGCCGGAGGCTGCGATCTTTCGATTTTGAAAGGCAAGATCAAAAGATCGCAGCCTCCGGCAGCTCCTACAGTTCAATTTCAGGCAACCCGGTAACCCGGGCGGACGATCTTCATGCTCAGCACGCAGGTCAGGGCAAACGGCACGAGCATGGCAATCAGCATCCCGATGACGAACATCGGGATGAACTGCGGAATGATCGAGATGAAACCGGGCAGGCCACCGACGCCGATGGCCGAGGCCTGGATCTTGTTCAGCGAGAGGAACATGCAGCCCAGCGCCGAACCGGCCAGCGCGGCGTAAAACGGAAACTTGTAGCGCAGGTTGACACCGAACATCGCCGGCTCGGTGATGCCGAAATACGCAGAAATCGCCGAGGTCGAGGCCATGCTCTTGTCCCGCGCATTGCGCGTCATCCAGAACACCGCCAGGGCCGCACTGCCCTGCGCCAGATTGGACATGACGATCATCGGCCAGATGAAGGTGCCGCCCTGGCTCGAGATCAATTGCAGATCCACGGCGAGGAACATGTGGTGCATGCCGGTGATTACCAGCGGCGCATACAGCAAACCGAAAATCAGACCGCCCACCAACGGCGCCAGATCGAACAGCATCACCAGCCCTTCGGTGATGTAGATGCCGATATGCCGGGTCACCGGGCCAATGATCGCCAGCGCCAGCACACCAGTGACAACGATGGTGGTGATCGGCACCACAAGCAATTGCACGGCGTTGGGCACTCGCGCGCGCAGCCATTTTTCGATGACGCTCATCACGTACGCCGCCAGCAGGATCGGCAAGATCTGCCCCTGGTAGCCGACCTTTTCCACCTGGAACAGGCCGAGGATGTCGAAGTACGGCAGTTGCTGCCCGTCCAGCCCGGCCACGGCCTTGCCGTAATTCCAGGCATTGAGCAGGTCCGGGTGTACCAGCATCAGACCGAGGACAATGCCGAGGATTTCGCTGCCGCCGAAACGCTTGGCCGCCGACCAGCCGACCAGCGCCGGCAGGAACACGAACGAGGTGTTGGCCATCAGATTGATCAGGCTCCACAACCCGTCGAGGTTGGGATAGGCATCCAGCAGGGTCTGGCCCTCGATGAACATGCCCTTGGCGCCAAGCAGGTTGTTGATGCCCATCAACAGGCCGGCAATGATCAGCGCCGGCAGGATCGGCATGAACACATCGGAAAACACCCGCACCAGCCGCTGCATGGCGTTTATCTTCTCGGCGCTTTTCTGTTTAACGTCGGCGATGGTCGACGCCGCCAGGCCCGTCTGCTGGCGCAGTTCGGCATAAACCTTTTCAACATCACCCGGGCCGATGACCACTTGATACAAGCCGCCGGTGAAGAACGAACCCTTGACCAGATCGACGCCATTGAGCGCGGCCACATTCACCAGCGCGGGGTTCTTCAGCGCCAGGCGCAAACGCGTCACGCAATGCGCCGCCTGCTCGATGTTGTCGCGGCCACCGAGGCTTTCCAGCAGCTCCTTGGCGATGTTCGGGTAGTCATGGCTCATGCTTGTTCTTCCGTCGTGGATTGTTGTTATTGGCAGCACGCCGAGAGGAAAAATACTCGTCTGTACGAGTTAATGCAACAACTCGTCTGTACGAGTTTGCGTCCGTGGATGAACGTCAGAAAAATGCGGATTCTTCCTACTCCGACCTAAGATGTTTTCCTTCGTCCGCATGGACAAACCCCTACCCTGCCCTTAAGGTTCGGGGTTTTGAGCACCGTCGGCACAGAGTCCAGCCATGAGCAAATACAACCAGATCTACAGCGATTTGCTTGCCAGCATCACCACGCAGCGCCTGGAGCGCGGCGCCCGGCTGCCTTCCGAAACCGAGCTGATGGACACCTATCAGGCCAGCCGTGGCACGGTACGCAAGGCCATCGACCAGTTGCAGGAACGCGGTTTCGCTCAGAAGATTCACGGCAAAGGCGCGTTCGTGCTGGCGACCAACCCGATCGAATTCCAGCTCGGCGGCATCGTCAGTTTCCAGGAGACCCACCCGCGACTGGGCAACGACGTCAGCACCGAAGTGGTCGAGATGTGTCAGGTGCCGCTGGAAGGTGCGCTGCTCGAACACATCAATGCCGAGCCCGGCAGCCCGATCACCCGGATCAAACGGGTGCGGCGCATCGACGGCAAACGCGTCATCCTCGACATCAACCACTTCGTCAGCGAGGTGATTCCCGACCTGTCTGCAGACATCGCCGAACATTCGATCTACGCCCACATCGAACAGACCCTGCAACTGCAGATCGCCTACGCCCAGCGCACCATCGAAGCCGTGCCGTGCAGCAAGGACGACCACCACCATCTGGACCTCGACGGCCAGAGCCATGTCATCGTGGTCAGCAACCAGACCTTCCTGCAGGACGGCCGCCAGTTCGAGTACACCGAATCGCGGCATACGCTGGACAAGTTCTATTTTTCCGATGTGGCGCGGCGCTGAGGCATATCTTTCGATACGCAACACGCAATAGCCGAGTAACACCCTCCCCTTGAGCGCATGGGCCATCTTCTGCCTTTGTGTCTCAAGGATGAACACCCGAATGACCACTGCCGAACGTCGTCTGCTGCCAAACGCAGCGGACAAAACCGCCCTCAAAGCCATCGCCACTACCATTGTGCAGAACTGCCCAAGCCTGCTCGATGCGGCCAGGCAAGTTGCGATCGAACTGCTGAGCGCCAAGGGCCTATCTGGCCTTGATCCCGACCAGGTTTATTTCCATCGTTTCAAAACGGCGCAAAGCAGCACGCTGACCTTTACCGGTTGGGAGCACTTGCTGGAAAAGCCTTATGAAACGCTCACCCTCACGCAACTGGTCGTCCATCGATTTCGCGCCACCGACCAAGACAACGCAGATTTGCTGGGCCTTTACTGCGGCTTCTACTCGGATGGCCCGGGCGCGGAGAATTTCAATCAGAGCAACGAAGTACGACTGCTTGGCAGCGATGTGCTGAAGGCATTCTGGGCCGTTGATTTCAGCACGCGTTACAGCGGTCAATTGACCAAATTCTGGCAAACCTCGTCGGACGATTTCCGCGCCCTGGCCAAGTGCAATTTTCTCAGTCAGGCGGTGCAGGCGCTGCAACAGGGGGACGTTGACGGCAATGACTTTCAACGCATCGTCACCTCGTTGATCGGCCCCGTTACCTGGCCGGTAACCCTGCAAATGCTCCGATCGACGTACCCGGTCGGCGCGCAAGTGCGCACGCTGGATCTGGACGGTCACGTCGCCACCAACGTGCTGCGTCTGGTCGAAGACAGTGGCCGGCAGACCCTTTACCTGCCGGGACAGGCCCAGGCCTTTCGGCTGATGGACACTGCCGCGGATCTGCACTGGTGGTTGCTTGAGCAGATGAATTCAGAGCAGAAACGCTCTTTGTTTCTCAAGCACTTCTCGCTGGCTGACAGCAATCACATCACCGAGAACCTCACTGATCTGATGAACCGTTTGGTGAGCACCTGGGGCCACAGCGATCATCGAATGATCAACCGCAGCAACGTTGCGATCAGCGGTGACGCCTTCACGTGGTTAAGCGAGTCGACCCGCACGGGCATGGTTGCCGAGGCGCATCTGGTGCTCACGTCCAACAGTGACCTGCGCAAGAAACTCTGGACCGGCTATCTGAGCGCCGGGCTGAAAGTGTTCGGCCCGATGGCGGCCGTGGGCTGGCCTGCAGCTTTGCCGTTGATTGGGGCGGGCGTCGTCAACATGGGGCTGAACATCGATCAGGCGATCAACGGCATTACGGCGACCGAGCGTAGAGCCGGGGTTATCGGTGCGGTGCTCAGCGCTATCGAAACCGTATTCAATGTTCCGTTCCTGATTGGCACTGGCGCGCAGTTGGAAGTTGGGCCACAGGTTGAGTATGCCGAGGCTGAAGAGATGCGCGGGCTGATCGAACTTACTTCGGCTGACTCACGGTTATTGCCGCCTCTGGATCCCCCGCCCGTCAGGTCGTCCAACGAAACTGCCAGCGAATTGGCAAACGAAATCCCCGGCGAATCGACATTCGTCGACGTCACTGAGCCATTGATTACGCCTGCTCCGCGGCAAGGTTCGACTTTTGCGCAAGTACCGGCCAGCTATCGATGCAACGAGTTACTTGCGCAACACGCTGTAGAGGCGACGCCGGGGAAATACGAAGGCATCTACCGCCTCGACAAAGAACCCGGTCATGCCATCGAAATGGATGGCGCCGCCTATTACGTGCGCTACTTCGCCGACTCGCAGGACAGTGGCAACTGGGCAATCATCAATCCCGAGCGTCCCAATCAGTTCGCTTACTCGTTGCCGGTCCGCCTGGGAAGCGCCGGCAAGTGGGAGCGCATGCCAGCGCTGCGGCTGCGCGGAGGCGGTCAATGCGTGGGCAAGGCATGTTTGCCGGAGACTGATGTGAGCTCAACCGAGGCAACACCGTCGGTCGACCTGCCACGCGTCGAACCGCTTCCAGGCGTTCCGTGTCCGCTACGCCCGGTTACGAAGCTCAAGGGTATCTCAGAGACGGAAATACCCGGGATGAGAAGATGGGCAATGAACTTGCCCAACGCCTCCGCCGAGACCACAAGCGCCGGGCGCCGCTATCTGCTGGCGACCGACCGCTACGTGGCCCATTTCGGCGAACAACGCACGGCTCTGCTGAACGACGCCGAAGCATTCTACCGGGAGTTGAAATGGATCAACCTGCCCCAGCGCCCGGTCATTCCGCCCGTCAGTCCGCAGATGGAGATCAATGAGTTGATTGATCTCATCTTTGCCAGTACCGATGGACTGGCCGTCGGTGAAACCCTCGATCGCATCGCCAGCACGCGCTTCATGATCGAGAACATGCCAACGTTCGCGCGGCATATCAAAACGCTCTACGTGCGTGGGTTGCTGAGTGATTTCGCCCAGGATGACCTCAACCATTTCTACCTGTCGGGTGACATGTCAGAAGACCTCAGTACCTATTTGTCCAGCCTGGGCACTGACCCTGAGAACCGGTTCAACATGCTCGAATTGATCCGGGCTGCCCAAGCCAATGGCGTCCGGGTTCATGGACTGGATGCAGCAGAAACCTGCACGCTGAAAGTCCCGCTCACGTCGATCGAAGAGCAGATGATCAAGGCGCGCCTCGCAACGCAGATCATGGAGCGTGACAAGCTCCTCAACAGACCCGGCAAGTGGGTGGCTCTGGTCGATGCCACGAATACCAATACCTTCAGAGATCTGGCAGGCATAAGCGAACTCCGGGGCGGCATCGGTTTGCGCATCGAAGAAGTCTGGCCCGACGAGGTGGCCGACCTCAGGATCGACCCGGGAGTGGAAGTCGCTCGCGGCCCGTTTTACAACGGGGCGACGACAAACAGCGCCTTCGACCCTCTGTTCGCTGACCTGCGATTGCAGGTCAAGGCCCCCGTGCCGCCATGGAATGATGCAACGCTGGAAAAGCTTCTGCCTCGCAATGGCATGTTCGTGATACGGAAAACAGAACCAAGCACATACACACTCGTGCGGCGCAACAGCGCCAGCAACATCGTGCAAACAAGGGTGCATTGCACCGCAGATGGCCGGTTTTATATCTGGGACCAGTCGATGCGCCGCATCACCGGCATGGTCTTCCGCGACATCGCCGCAGTAGCCGAGCGCCTGATCGAGCTCGGCATGACCCTGCAAAGTCGTTTACCCGCCTGATCAGTTATCAGGGCTCTGAAACGAAAAAACCCTTGGCTTCACGCCAAGGGTTTTTCGTTATTCGAACCGCAGCAGGATCATTCCCACTCTATTATTAAAAATATAATAAATTCGTTTAATTTCAACAAGTTAAAAAAAACAATAATATAAATACCATGAAATATGCCATACCCTGCTATATAGACGATAGCTTGCGCTCTGCATCGGCAAGACTCCACCCCTCACCCTGTCCGAACGCCTTGGCTATCTGTCTCAATAGAATGGCCAGCTCGGCCGAGTCGCCGTTACGGCGCACTTCGGCCAGCAGCTCGGCCGCATAGGCCGGATCGGCATGGAACTGCTTGGCCATTGCCTCGTCGTGTGGCCGGTCTTTCATCTGGTGCCATCCTCATTCTGAGGGAACGGTACAGGGTGAAGCGATACACGCCCAGGAGCGTCGCGACTTAGGTTGTCGTTTGCTCCCCTCCGCCATCAGACGCCGCATAGATTATGGTTACCGGCTGAGTCACATTGCTTGACAAAATTAAGCGGAAGGCAAAAAACGCAGCGGAATTAAAAGTATATAAATATCAATAGCTTAACGAAAGCTACAGCAGCTCAAGAAAAATTGGCATTTTACAAACTGAGTACTTCACGTAATCGGAGCTTGACCGCTCAGGTGGCGGGTGGCTATCTTCTCGCATCGACACAACAATTTTGTTGCATCATGATCCCATCTCTTGTTAATCCGAACCAAAGCCCTTGGCCAGTTTTGCCAGTGGGAATCCACGTCGCCACTATGGCAGAGGTGGAGCAGGTGTTTGCTATCAATGCGAAGCGTCGACGACTTTTCGTCGGGATGCAGTCTGCGTTCACAGCATTGCGCGCTGCCGGCTGTCGCACTGTCTACTTAGACGGCAGTTACGTAACGGCCAAGCCTCAGCCAGGTGACTACGACGTATGCTGGGACCCCGCCGGGGTGATCCACGAAAAAATCGACCCTGTATTCCTTGATTTCCGCGATAAGAGGAGGAATCAGAAGTTGAAATACGGGGGGGAGTTTTTCCCCTTTGGCGCTCAGGCCGAACCAGGAAAGACTTTCCTGGAGTTTTTTCAGAATGATCGATTTACAGGTCATCCTAAAGGAATCTTATCCATCGATTTGACTTGCGAGCCCCTTGAGTGTGGGAGAGCACGAGAATGATATATAACGAAAGGCAATATCAGTCAGCACACAAGCAATTTGAAAAGCTTAGCGAATCGCTAAATGCTTTCAAACCCTCTGGAGTCGAGTGGTTGGACTCGGCTCAGCTTGATGCTCTGGAATCCCAAATCCTAGATATAAAGTCTGAGATTAAGGAGTATGAGTTAATTAAGGAGGGGAAAGTTTCCTACTTAGAATGCTCTGGCTTGTCAGAGCTACCTAAGACTCTTATATACGCTCGAATTGGGTTGGGTTTGACGCAAAAAGATCTTGCTGAGAAATTAGGGGTTCCAACCCAGCAGCTTCAGAGATATGAGGCCTCTAGTTATATGGGGGCTAGCCTTTCTCGTCTTATTTCTGTAGCTGAAGTACTGAATGTAAAAGTTCGCGAATCATGGTCAGGTGCCAAGGCGAATTCTGCTGACTCGGTTTTTTGCTGGAATAGCGTAGAGAATATTGATTGGACTTTGTTCCCCGCAAAAGAAATGGTTAAGCGCGGTTGGATTACAGTAAAAAAAGGGACTAGTGCTGTAGATCAAGTCAGAGATTACTTTCTTAGTGGCGGTGGGCAATATACTCCCGCGCTGCATAGGAAGAAGTTTCATGGGGAGAATAAGCCCAACGAATATGCTTTATTAGCTTGGCAGGCTCGTGTGTTAGAGCTAGCTAGAGAAGAGGTGGCGTCTGGAGCTGTTTATGAATACGGCCATACGGATAGCTGGATGAAAGAACTATCGTCCTTAACGCAGATTGAGGGCGCCCCCCTAGCAGCTAAAAAATTCTTAGCTGAGAAAGGGATAGTGTTGGTTCTAGAAAAGCATTTACCTGGCACGTACCTTGACGGGGCTGCCATGGTGCTAGAGACAGGACATCCAGTTGTTGCGCTTACATTGAGATATGATCGTTTAGATAATTTCTGGTTCGTACTGTTTCATGAGCTTGCTCATATATCTCTTCATATATTTGACTCTCTCCAAATGGACTATTTTGATGAGGAAGGAGGTGGTGAGGGTGATTTGGTTGAGCGAGAAGCGGATGAGTTTGCTTTAGAGGCTTTGATAAGCAGCGAGTCCTGGGATTCATGCGTTTCTAGATTTTCAATGACTCCAGAAGCTGTTCGACTTGATGCAGAAAGAATAGGCATCCATCCAAGTATTTTGGCGGGAAGAATTCGAAAGGAAAGCAATAACTATCATGTGCTTTCTGAGCTTTTGGGGAACGGAAAGGTACGCTCCTGTTTTGAGGAACAGCTATGAAAATCAGCAGTGAAAAGTATGTGCCAGTTTTAAAGTGGCGACAGGGAGAGTACCAAGCGCTTTTCACTCTGAAGGCTGAGGTGAAGGATAAAGTCGTTCCTCTTCTGGTAATACCTCCTAGGGAGTATGATTTCGAGGAGGAGAGAATGAAAAAGACCGTCCATGAGCACGTAGAAACTTTCCCGAAAAGACTTTATACCAAGTGGAGTAATCGGCTTGCGCTCGTCGATCTCCATGACTCTCTTGAAGATGAATTGATGGATGACGGGCGCCCAGTCATTGAGTTCGTGCTAAATGAAGCTGTTGATTTGGGCTGTAATGTCCGTCCAGTAGTTGGCCTCTCTAAAAGTGGCTCTTACATCTCCTGTATTCGCTCGTTTTTAATCGCTCGTAAGACCGGGGTTGTTTTAAGACTCAAACTGGATGAGCTTCTCAAACCATCAGTAGATGCGGATCTAGCAGCGCTGATGAGTTCGCTCGGCGTTTCTTCTTGGGAAGAGGTGGATTTAGTTGTTGATCTAGGAGAGCCCGCAAACTTCGAGCCGTATGGCCTGTTTGCTAAAATAGTCGCAGGAGCGGTAAATAAAATGAGTGGGTGTAGCGCATGCCGATCTCTTATTTTTGTTGCGACATCGCTAAAACTCCGCGATATAAAAAAGCCAGGTGCAATTCAAAAGCGGCACGAGTGGGGACTTTTTCCCAGTTTACGTGCAGAGATGGCCAAAACGATATACGCGCCTTGTTTTGGAGACTACTCCATTGAGTCGCCTTCATTTTTAAGCCTAGATATGCGCAAAATGAAGCCTGCCGGAAAAATTGTATACACTATAGATGACTCTTGGTTTGTACCAAAGGGCGGTGCGTTTCGAGGTAATGAAGCCCAGATGATTGACCACTGTAAAGCCATCATATCTTCTGGCAAATATTCAACTAGTAGCTTTAGCAAAGGTGATGAACGAATTGATGAAACCGCTAATAAGTTGAACAACTGCGGCAACTTGACCACTTGGAAATGGGTTGGCGTCAATCATCACATAACATTTGTTGTGAGGCAGCTCTCCAGTCTTTACGGCCCATAAACTTAACCTTGATCCACTGGGTCAGTTCCTGTGCGGTAAGGGTTGGAGGAATCAACTGATAAAGTTTTTCTCTGGACTGATTAAGATGTTTTTCTTCCACGCCCAGTGCTGTAAGCAACTCGATTATTTCTCTTCGCCAGAGAAAGTGAGCCATGGCCGTAATTTCTAGCTGTGGATTTTTTTTGGGCCGTTTTATAGTTTTGAATGCCACCGCTCCCTTAGCACCCTTGGTCGCGACGATCAGACCGCACCAAGATGGAAGAATGGTCATTATTTTTTGAATGTGATTTGGAGCGGATATTACTGAGATCTTTTCAAAGCATTTTGAATACTCTGACAACTGCTCAGGCAGGCGATTTATAGTGTCTTTTGAACTTTTGATTTCAAAGCAATGAAAAGTCCCGTTCAGAACTGCTATATCTGCTCTATTTTTTCCGTGAGCAATACCAAGCTCGTCTATTACAATAGTGTTTGGGCAGTCATGGAAGTGTTGTAAGCGCTTTTTGTGAAAGTGCCGCCTTATTTCAATGTCCCGACTTTCCAATTGATATTCTCCGTCTAAATCTATGCCGTAGACTGTTGCTCCATCTCAGGCGCCGCGAATTCTACCGTATTCACTCTACGCCTGCGATCAAACTTCACCAACAGACAATCAATTTCTACCTTTTGACTCTAGCTGGTGGATGCGAACCGACGAGTGGCGTCGAGCAGCGCTCTGAGGAAAGGTCCGTTTGGCTAACCCATCAAGCTAGCCCCAAGCAGCAGATTGAGCACTGCGCACCTTCAACGTGTGTTCCCGACGTTTCACAAGTCCAGGGCTGCATGGGCGGAGCCACAGCGCACTCGCCCGGCTTGTTCCGCCGCCTCCATTGCAAGGCGGACCATGTTCAAAATGCCTCGAATAGTGCACCAAAAGGAAATGCCGGAAACGACCTCACGAGGTGGTTTTCATTTCCGCTCATATACAACCTTGCTCATAATCGCCCTAACCTCTCCTTGTAGCTCGCGAAATTGCACCATCATGGCGTCAACGTCTACCGCTCGTGCTTCTTGTCCACGCTTCTCGGCTAGCCACAATTTCAATAAGCCTGCTACCCGCCCAAGATCACCATTGACCTTCGCCAAGTCTGCAACGGCGGCCAGGTCTACGACAGACCTTATTGGGTAGTTCAATCCTACAGCTCGCAGGTATCCAGATCGGGACAAGCCGGACTGTTCAGCGCGTTCGGTGATCTGCGCTTTTTCCTCATCATTCACCCAAACCTCAATCGGCTTGCCGCGTCGGCGAGCTTTCACTTTTGGTGGTTCCGTGCCGATCATGGCGCGCTCCTTCTATGTCGCCTTTTCTTCTGTCGCGGCAGCGACGGTGGGCCTCGCAGAGCAAGATTCCGTTGAGCCGAAGGCGAGTAAGGCAAGGTATTGGACGGGAAAGGGCGAAGCCCGTACCCGTACAACACACATCTTGCCGTCCAGTTCTACGCGATTTTATGCAACGAAATTATAGATACCAATTGATTAGTGCCCAATCGCATAAAATCGCATTGATTCGCATTGATTCGCATAAAATCGCATTGATCACAGCCTCATTTAATTCCTACCGATTGATAGCACCAAAAGGAAAGGCATCCCGCTCTGTTCAAGAATGTGTAGAAGAGCTAGATCCAGAGGTAGTTGGCGTTGTCGGTTTTGTGATCAGTGGTGGGAGTCCGAAACGGCCTGGCATCGAGAGCGGAAGGAACACTTTCCAGTAGCTTGGCAGGAAGTCGTACTCTTAATCCTTTCTCGGAGCCCGAGGAAGTTCGGGCCCGAGAGTCTTTTTACCAGCGCATGGTTTGGATCGTAGACCGAACCAGAGGGGAGTTCGATCCGGTGAGATTCGGTCTGTCTCGGAAACACCCAGATGAAAACGGCGTGGTCAACTTTCACTAGTCAGCCACAGCAAGCTCTTCAATCGCTGACTGACGCAATTGCAGAGGATCGATCACTGTCAGGAGTAATCCCTTACAGCAGCTCCAGGGTATTGTTTGGGTCAAACATCGCTATCGTGTCCCGCTGGAGTTTACTGTAACACTGGCTAAGTATTTGCTTATGGTTAGAAATTATCCCGAAATCAGCCAGTCGCTCTTTCAATCGCATACGATCTTCGTCATTTTCAGCGCCTTCCCTGAGGATATGGGAGTAGCGGGATAGGATTTCTACCAAGCGGGTGATACGTGCGTGGCCCAGATTTCCTTGGTATCGGGCCTCGATCTGCAAGTCAGCAAGCAAGCGCTCCTCAAAGATCGATTTCTTCCTGGCTTTTACTTTGGTCGGGGCCTCATTCACCAACACCCCATGGTTAAGTTGGAAGTTGTAGTGAGTGTCAAAGCACCTGTGGTAGGGGTGGATATGCGTCGTAAACGCGAATTCGTTAGCGCCCTTGTACGTTTGATTGCAAGCCTTGCATGAAGGAATGTGATTGTAAAATGAGAGTGCTAGATACGGAAACATGCTCTTCGAATAGAAGTGATCAATGTCAAAAAGCATGAGCTCATTAAATTTATCCTCGTCTTCCTTCGGCACGATTTTCATCGTCGTTTCATTACAGTACGGGCATGTCGCACCATTGAATCCGAGCTTTTTATACCGGTTGACGCAATGGTTACTGCTCCGGTAGTTGCTGTACTTGAATACTTCGCTCAGTAATTTAAGGCCGAACGAATCCGGATGAATCTTCTCTTTAACTATCGTAAAAAGGTCCCCGGGCTCAAGTATCTCGTTTGCAGTAGCTATTACATCATCCAGCTCGCTGGGTAAGGCAGTAATGATTTGCTTGAGATTGTCGATGTCGGCGATATGATCAAGGTAGTCAACTTGCCGCGCAACCACTTCCGCCCCGACCAGTGCAATATAAGCCGGCTCATTCAGCTTAGGTCGAAATTTACTCACGCTTTTAATCAATGATCTGTCGGCAAATGAGCCATCTGCATTCTTAGGATTCAGCTCGTCCCACAGATCGTTCACTGTTTCCTTCAGCAGTGCGTCAACGTCGCCGGTCACTGATTCCAAGTGTTTTTGAATACTAATCACTTGCTGTAGATCCTTTTCAGGATGTGAGCATTAATCAGCTCGTCGTCGATGATCGAAGCCGCCTGGATTAGGGACTCCCGCTGGGGAGGAGTGATGTCGTCGCAATCAAGTATTGCTAGGATTTTTGAAATATATTTCGATGAAAGATTACCAGTTCGCTGTCCGTTCAAGCCGAAGGTTGCGGAGTAAATGTCGAACAGATTCGCCCCGAACGTCTTTAGGCCATCCGTTGCGGGCGGCTCTTTAAAATGTTCGATCTGAGGCGGAGAAAGAGCAATAAGACACTGGCTTGGCAGATCACTCACCAAAATTGGGGAGTGAGTCGTGATCACTATCTGCTTTCTGCCATTCGAAAGATTCGGAAGGCACGTGATTAGGCGTTCGACAAACTCAACTTGCCATTGCGGATGCAGATACAGGTCTGCTTCATCGATGCACAAAAGTGTGCTGCTGCTGATCTTTTTTGCTGAGTGAGGATTGCTAAGTGTGCTCCATATGGAGCTGAACATATTCAAGTATGCCTTTTGTCCAGAACTTATACCCGTCCAAGACATCGCGCCAGATTTAATTCGTTCAATTATCCATGCTAGCTGTAAGTATGGAAGCTTTTCGTGCCTGGAGAAATCTATAGTAAAAATGTAGCGATTGCTTTTTACTGCGGTGTCGAGATTTACATTCACCTGATGGAACAGAGGTTCGAGGTTGATTGCGACATCAATAAGCTCTGTTATTTTATAAGGGCAGTTATTAATGCGTAGGTTTTCACTGTTTTCGAAGAATTCCTTCGTAACAAATAGAAGTTCTTTTAAGCTCGCGGTGTCATAGTATTTTTGTTTAAGAGTGTCTTCAATTCGTTGGCGGAGTTGATCGTGCTCAAGGTTTTCTGTCAATATTTGAAAGAGGAACATGCCTTGAACAGCTGCGACAGCGACTTGCAGGTCTTTATTCGAAGTGGAACGCTTTCGAATCTCTTGCTGTATGCCTGATATTTCTCGAAGGATGTTGTAAAACGGATGTTCGCGCTCGTTGAGCAGTCGATCCCGAATCATTCTATCGACTTTTATTTCCAGCGTCTTAGGTGTATCAATTCTCACATAATGATAAACATCTGAATAGATGAAGCTCAGTTGGTCAATTATTTCAGACGTGGATTTGAATTTTGCTTTCGCAAAAAAATTTCGGTTATACCTGAAGTTTACTGATATGTCCTGGACGTTTTTGCCCAAATCCATTTGATTTTCGTCAAATACATTCGAGAAATAAACAACGTTAAGGTCTTTGAAATCCCTGTGGTCATTTCTTTCTTCTGCTACAAAATCGGCTACTACATATCTTCCTGTATTGTTTATATAAAAAAACTGATCATTGGACTCATAAACAATTAGCAATGGGGTATCAAGTTTGTCATTGGACTTCAAAGCCAAGCAGATCAGCTGCAGCGCATTGGACTTTCCGGCGCCGTTAATACCAAGGATTGCAGTTATGTCGTGAATATTTTGTCCGAAAATTTCGGGAGGCAGCGGGGATTGCTCCGTTCGGTTAACAACACCCGATATCGGGTTGTAAGAGAATGTGAAATCATTGCATAGGTTGATTCCAAAGTTTCTGAGATTTTTGAACCCAGATACCCATATGAAGCAAATTCTCATTCGAAAGCCCGACATGCCTGTGAGTACGAGTCGATCGCTTGCTGCAATCAACGTCCATCACGCCACGATAGCGGATGGCTATTCCATTGTCGAAGTCCACGTACCACTACGTTGAGGTAACTTTTTTGTTTAGCCTAACGGTTGACCTAAACAGTATTGAGTACCATCCAGTCGTCCACGCTTTCATATTCAGGCCCTGCGCCTTGAGTCCTAAACCGTTGGCTGGTCATAAGCTAATGTCGTGAACAACGGCGGAATGTCAGCTATGAGTCGTTCTTTGCCGGTCATGGCCACGCAGCGTGATGGTCAAATCCGATGCACATGATTGGTCAGGTCGAGTGCCAATGGGTGGGCAGATCTATGCAATTTTACATTTTGAGCAATTTCCGGGGTCTAAGAGCCCCTACCGTACACCGAACCCTTGAAATCGCCGTTGATGGCTCCTCCGGCCTCTTGGTAAGCACAACGAACAATCTAGCCCACGGCCTTTCCTTTTGGTGTCCAAAGGCTTCAGGCCGATCAAGAGTTGCAAGCGATGGGCTGCGCCTCGAGGCGCAGCGCTTGCGCGCAGAGTAGAAGTCTCTTAGAACTTCTTAGAGCGGAATTTCGCGAAAAGGCTGGAAGCCAGATAGAGCACGATTTTGCGCCCATATTTGCCAAGTAATTTGTTTCCACCTAGGCCGGGGGTAGTTTCCACTTAGGCCGGGGGATGTTGCCACCTACGCCGGGGCTTCAGTTAAGTCGTGATACTCGCTGGGCGACTCACAACCTGAATACTGTTCGATCAGCGGCATACTTTTTGGGCGGCTGACCAGTACTAGCCCACTGCTCATCTGTTTGATGGCCCAGCCATAGCCGCCATGCAAGCTCCGCGTTTGGTCTGCGATCTCGTACAGGGCCGCCCGTAACTGGTCGCGCTTCTTGCTACGGTCTGAGGCGGCGAATCGAGCCCAAGCTGCACCGCCCCAAACATGCGGTGCAATAGTATCGAGGTATGCCCCATTTCCGTTACCCAACGCCCGTCCTAGCCGGATATTCGAGCACAGCCAGGCATGTAGAATTTTCGCCACTCCGCTCTCCAGCTCGTTACGCTCGAACAGTGAGACTTTGACATACTGCCCATGGAAAACTGCATCAGTTAGACGCGGGTTTGCTGCAACGTGGATTTCCCCGGTTTTATGGTTAAAACTGACCGCGATCAGGTTGCAACGCCGGTCCCATCCCGTTTCATGGTTAATCTCCCGAATCTGCGTATTGGCCAGACGATTCAAGCTCTCTTTTGCCGCCTTCAGCGCCCGTCCACTTTCAGGGTCTTGATATCCAGCGTCAATAAGCAAGCTTCGCAAGCTGGTGCGCTTGCTCGCCAACGGTGCACCGTCATCTTGATTAAATTCCAAAGCAAGGCGTAACCGCTTATTGATTGGCCCGGCTGAAGCGCTTTCGATCACAAGCTTTGCAATACCAAGCTGAGCCGTCAGGGCGTACAGAATTGACTGATCATCAGCCCCGAGTTGCTCAAAACCCTGAAAACCGATCTCTAACTTACCGAAGCGGCGCGGCTCGACGAGCAAGCGTCCTCGTTTTTTACCCTTGGTAGGCACGAACAACCCGTCAAATACGTGGGCTGGGTCAAGTAGGGCGTAGGCTGGTTTAATATGTTGCTGCGACAAGCCGCGTCCTCTTAGCCTTTTGCTGCCTCTCCAGCACGGCGGGCTTGAGCACACCGCCCTCATGCCGACGGAACCAACGCTCCTGAAACGGTGTGCCGTAGTTGGCTTTGCTGACACCATAGCGGACAAAGTACCCACGCTGACTGTCCTCAACTCCCCATTCTTCAGACTCGCCCTGCGTCATGCCGGACAGATACGATTGCCACCGGATGTTATCGACCAACACGGACGACCCACGACTGGCCTGCTGCTGGTCGCCTGCGCCCATCATGGCCGCCCCCTTACTGGCGTGGTGTAGAAACACGATGGAGCAACCGGTCTCGGCGGCGATAGCCTCCATGCGGCCAATGACCTGAGCCATCGGACCGCTGGAGTTCTCTTCCTCACTGTGGAACCGGCGCAAGGTGTCGAGCACCATCAGGCGACGCCCCTCTCCGGCCCGTCTAAACCAGTCGAACCAGTTAGGCCTCATAATGTTGGGCTGGCTGCCAATCAGCGGCTGGATCAACAGGCCAGCGGCAACCGCTTGGCGTTGCTCGTCACTGAGGTATGCCCCTAGAGCATGCAACCTGTGATGGATGGAGGCGGGTGGATCTTCGGCAGGCAGATAGATCGCAGAACCAGTGGGTAGCTCTCCCAATTCCAGGAGATCAGGACCACCCGCGATCTGCGCGGCTAATTGCAAGGCCAGCATGGATTTGCCGATACCGCCGGGCGACACCAGCGCCCCGACTGTACCGCACACCATGCTGGGTAAAACGTAATCCAGCGGTGGCGGCTTATTCTCAAAGGCTGCCCGTAGGTCAATCGCCACAATTCAGCCCCCCATTCCGGGGCGAGCTGCTGGGCCGGATTCCTTACAGGTATCGATCCATGCCTCAATTTCGGCCAAATCCCACACGACCTTGCGGCTGCTCAGTGCAATCCGGCGAGGAAATTTTCCCTGCTTTTCAAAGTTGTAAATTGTGCGCTCGCACAACGGGATGATTGCCAGTAATTGCCTCTTACTGATGAGGACTGTTTTCTTTTTTTCCGATTCCTTTTCCACCCGAAACACCTCTACTGATCACATATCGAAGTTCGATTATTACCCCCTATTACCGGTACCTTCCAGCATTTAACAATCAATTTTTATCATATAAATCAGATACTTAATGTCCGCCAAACGTCTAGTTTCCGGACAAAAAACACGGTTAATCAGATGTGTTTACAGGAGTTTCACTCGACCTATTTTCGAGAATAAATGTGTCCGGTAAACGGGATATTTCGAGACGAAAAAAAACCCACCGGAGTGGGCATTTCGCTACGAAAAATACAGTTTTCCCGTGTGCTTGGTGCATCGCTAGGTTAAAAATCAGCCACTTGTACGGGATTTTTTGGTCGTCCATTCGTCAATCATGTCAGCCCAATCCTGCAACATTGCAACGCGCTGATCGCGGTATTCAGCCTTGTTGTAGACGGCTCGTACTCCCTTCTGTTCGTGCGCGAGGCATTTCTCGATCCAGTCTGAGTTGTAACCCGCCTCATGCAGCAACGTCCTTGCTGTCCGCCTCAGATCATGCGGCCCGAACTTGCTCAGCGGCTTCCCTTCTTTCTGCGCAAGCCGATAAGTGAGAGTCAGCACTTGGTTAATCGTGGCTGCGCTCATGGGCAAATCTGAGTCGTAGCGTGAAGGCAACACGTAGTCTGATCCACCAGCAAAGGTCTTCAGCGCAATAAAGATATCCAGCGCTTGCCTAGACAAGAACACCAAATGGGGATTTCGCCGCTTCATCCGCTCTTTGGGAATGGTCCATAAGGCTTCGCTGAAATTGATCTCGCTCCAGGTCGCGTTGGTCAACTCACTTTTCCGTACCAAAGTGAGCAACAACAGCTTAGCCGCAGCTCGCACCGATGATGCAGTTCCTATGCGATCCATGTACTGATACATCAAGGCGATTTCGTCAGGGGTCAAAGCCCGGTCGCGTGGCTCGAACCTGGCAATGCTTGCAGGACGCACCAGATCGGCCGGGTTCTCAACCTTCTGGCCACGCTCAATAGCCCAGCGGAAGACCTGTAGCATAATCTCTCGGGAATGCACCGCCGTTGCTGGGGCGCCTCGCTCTACGATTGCATCGGTAAGCGTGCGTAGATCCTCATGTGTGATCTCTACTAGTTTCTGATTGCCGAATTTCGGTTTGAGCTCACGCTCGTAAACCGAGCGGCGCATATCACGAGTTGAGTCAGCCATCTGATACCCGCGTAGCCATTTCTCGGCCCACGCATCAAACGTCTCCGCGCCCTTGATACGAGCCTTGTCGCGGGCTTTCTCCTTGGCAGGTGACTTGCCAGCCGAAACCAGTTTCTTGGCCTCACCCAAGCGCTCCCGGGCTTCCGCAAGCGTAATACCACCTACCCCGTAACGACCGAACGTGACGGTCTCCTGTCGGCCGTTGATGGAGTAGTTGTAGCGAAACGAGATTGATCCCGCAGCCGTGACAGCCACATAGAGTCCATCGCGGTCGTTAACTTTGTAGAGTTTCTCTTTCGGCTTGAGATTACGCAGCTTGGTATCGGTCAGCATGGCACTCGCGGATTCCGTTCAAAAAATACCATGCTCAGAAATCACCCCAAGACCGCAAGAAAACCCAATGAAACCGGGCGGGTGATGAGATTTGATACCATGCTGCCCCCTACAGAGATGACATGGTATCGAACACCGAGCATGGCATTGGGCTCAGTCAATGCCCCGTACCATGCCACACAAACACGGTGCTTGGCGATGCACAGAGCTGCCAGAATTTGCTAGACCCAAAAAGCCGAAAGCCCGCATTTACGCGGGCTTCAGGGTGTTTCTTGCTAGTTGGTGCCGGTCAGTGCCGGATGTCCAATCATTCCCACTCAATCGTCGCCGGCGGCTTGCTCGACACGTCGTAAGTGACGCGGGAGATGCCTTCGATTTCGTTGATGATGCGGCCGGAAACGGTTTCCAGCAGTTCGTAAGGCAGGTGTGCCCAACGCGCGGTCATGAAGTCGATGGTTTCCACGGCACGCAGGGCCACGACCCAGGCGTAACGACGGCCGTCGCCGACCACGCCGACCGATTTGACAGGCTGGAACACTACGAACGCCTGGCTGACCTTGTGATACCAATCGGCCTTGCGCAGTTCTTCGATGAAGATGTGGTCGGCGCGACGCAGCAGGTCGGCGTATTCCTTTTTCACTTCACCGAGGATGCGCACACCCAGGCCCGGGCCCGGGAACGGGTGACGGTAGACCATGTCGTACGGCAGGCCCAGTTCCAGGCCCAGACGACGCACTTCATCCTTGAACAGTTCGCGCAGTGGCTCGACCAGTTTCAGGTTCATCTCTTCCGGCAGGCCGCCCACGTTGTGGTGCGACTTGATCACGTGGGCCTTGCCGCTTTTCGCGCCAGCCGACTCGATCACGTCCGGGTAGATGGTGCCCTGAGCCAGGTACTTGATGTTGTCCAGCTTGCAGGATTCGGCATCGAACACGTCGATGAAGGTACGGCCGATGATCTTGCGCTTCTTTTCCGGGTCGGCTTCGCCGGCCAGGTTGTTGAGGAACTGCTCCTCAGCGTTGGCGCGGATCACCTTGACGCCCATGTTCTCGGCGAACATGGCCATCACTTGCTCGCCTTCGTGCAGACGCAGCAAGCCGTTGTCGACGAAGACGCAGGTCAGCTGATCGCCGATGGCCTTGTGCAACAGCGCGGCAACCACCGAGGAGTCAACGCCGCCGGACAGACCCAGCAGCACGTTGTCGGTGCCGACCTGGGCGCGGATGTTGGCGATGGCGTCTTCAGCGATCTTCGACGGCGTCCACAGGGCTTCACAACCGCAGATGTCGAGGACGAAGCGCGAGAGGATGCGCCCGCCCTGCTTGGTGTGGGTCACTTCCGGGTGGAACTGCACGCCATAGTAAGCGCGGTCGTCGTTGAACATACCGGCGATCGGGCAGCTCGGGGTGCTGGCGAGGATGTGGAAGTCTTCCGGCATCTTCGTGACTTTGTCACCGTGGCTCATCCACACGTCGAGGCCGAACAGGCCGTCGGCGTCGATGTGGTCTTCGATGCCGTCGAGCAGGCGGCTCTTGCCGACCACGTCAACTCGGGCGTAACCGAACTCACGCAGTTCGGAACCTTCAACCTTGCCGCCCAGTTGCTCGGCCATGGTCTGCATGCCGTAGCAGATGCCGAATACCGGAACGCCCAGGTCGAACACCGCCTGCGGGCAGCGCGGGCTGTTGGCTTCGTGTACGGACTCGGGGCCGCCGGCGAGGATGACGCCTTTAGGGGCGAATTCGCGGATCGCATCTTCGTCCATGTCGAACGGGTGCAGTTCGCAGTACACGCCGATCTCGCGCACGCGGCGGGCAATCAGCTGGGTGTATTGCGAACCGAAGTCGAGGATCAGGATGCGGTGAGCGTGAATGTCGAGGGCCATGACTCATTCTCATGTAGTGAATCAGAAACAACTCGGGGCTGAATGAACAGCCCCGGTGATTTAACGTTTTGCTGGAAGCCTCAACCTACGCGGTAGTTTGGCGCTTCCTTGGTGATCTGCACGTCGTGAACGTGGGACTCGGCCATGCCGGCACCGGTGATCCGCACGAACTCGGGTTTGGTACGCATTTCTTCGATGTTGGCGCTGCCGGTGTAACCCATCGAGGAACGCAGACCGCCCATCAACTGGTGAATGATCGCGCTCAGGGTGCCTTTGTACGGCACACGGCCTTCGATGCCTTCCGGAACCAGTTTCTCGGCGCCTGCCGAGGAGTCCTGGAAGTAACGGTCGGACGAACCTTGAGCCTGGGACATGGCGCCCAGCGAACCCATGCCGCGATAAGCCTTGTACGAACGGCCCTGGAACAGTTCGATCTCGCCCGGGGCCTCTTCGGTACCGGCGAACATCGAGCCCATCATCACGCAGGACGCACCGGCCACGATGGCCTTGGACAGGTCACCGGAGAAACGGATACCGCCGTCGGCGATCAACGGTACGCCAGTGCCTTCAAGGGCAGCGGCGACGTTGGCGATGGCACTGATTTGCGGTACGCCGACACCGGCGACGATACGGGTGGTGCAGATCGAGCCAGGGCCGATACCGACCTTGACTGCGTCGGCGCCGGCTTCGGCCAGGGCCTTGGCGGCAGCGCCGGTGGCGATGTTGCCGCCGATCACCTGCACTTCAGGGAAGTTCTCTTTGACCCAGCGTACGCGGTCGATCACACCTTTGGAGTGACCGTGCGCGGTGTCGACCACCACTACGTCCACGCCGGCATTGACCAGTGCAGTCACGCGATCACCGGTGTCTTTACCGGTGCCGACCGCAGCGCCAACGCGCAGACGACCTTGATCGTCCTTGCTGGCCAGCGGGTAGGCTTTGGCTTTTTCGATGTCGTTGACGGTCATCATGCCTTTGAGGGCGAATTTGTCGTCGACGATCAGCACGCGCTCGATGCGGTGCTTGTGCAGCAGTTCGCGGACGTCGTTCTTGTCGGCGCCTTCCTTGACCGTGACCAGACGCTCTTTAGGCGTCATCACTTCGCGGACAGTGGCTTCCAGACGGTTTTCGAAACGTACGTCGCGGGAGGTGACGATGCCGACCAGGCCGCCATCGTGCAGGACCGGAACGCCGGAGATATTGTGCAGACGGGTCAGTTCGAACAGATCACGCACCGTGGCATCGGCCTCGATGGTGATGGGATCCTTGACCACACCGGCTTCGAACTTCTTGACCTTGCGCACTTCGGCAGCTTGCTGCTCGATGGTCATGTTCTTGTGGATAATGCCGATGCCACCTTCCTGAGCCATGGCGATTGCCAGACGGGCTTCAGTAACGGTGTCCATGGCGGCAGAAACCAGAGGAATATTCAGTTCGATGCCACGGGTAAGACGGGTCTTGAGACTGACTTCGTTGGGAAGTACCTCGGAATAACCGGGCACTAGGAGAATGTCGTCGAATGTCAGAGCTTCTTGGCTGATACGCAGCATCGCGGGGGCTCCCGAGCGGGAAAATGGAAGCGCGCCATTATAGTCAGACACCCCCTGCTGTTCAATGTAAAACTCAGCCTAATTGATAGATGGAAAAGCCCGGCCCTACAGCTCCACCTTGACCCAAGAGACAGGTTGATCGAGCCAATCGGCGAACTCGTCGATAAAGCTCTGCTTGAACCCCGCCTCCAGCCAATTGTTGAAAATGAAGCCGAGGTTGGAAAACGCGCATTCCTGCAGAAACAGGAAGCCGTTGATGTCGTCCTCATGTCCGCATTCGGGGCAGGTGAAATTGTCGGTGCGGCCTGGAAACCAGTCTTCAAGACTCTCGAACAGCGCCTCGCCCACTTCGCGACGGCACTCGGCGCAACCGGCCTCTTCGAGAAAGCCCTTGGCCGGGGTGTAGATGCAGCGTTTGGTGACGATCTCCAGGCCATTGACCGGCTCGCCGAACGGCAGCGCTTGCGGGTGCAGCACCACGGCGCGAGCACCATCAGCGATGGCGTGGGCCATACGGTTGCCGGTGCGGCCGCAGGTGGTCAATTGTTCTTCGATGATGTTCTTGCGCACCAGCCAGCGCACGATCGCCCGCGCCCGGGGCTCGTGCACCGGCAGGGTGGAGATTTTCGGGACGATAATGCTTTGCGAGTTCATGGTGGAGCCTGCTGCCAGTATTTAAGATTTCCAATGTGGGAGCGAGCCTGCTCGCGAAAGCGCAGTGTCAGGCTGCATTTTTGTTGCTGACCCACCGCATTCGCGAGCAGGCTCGCTCCCACAAGGAACTGCGGCCGGCAGCTTAATCCCTGAAGAAATCCGGTCAAGTGCTGAAATAGCGCACCATCAACGCGATCCCGCTGGCCAGCACCAGCCACGTCACCAGCCGCACAAACGCTTCGCGCGACAATCTCATGGTAAGCCGCCGGCCGATCCACAAGCCCAGCGCCATGGCCGGCAACAGACACAGCGCCAGCATCAACAAGGGTAGCTCGGCATACACACCGGCGATGACAAACAGACTCAAGCGCACCACGGTGCTGCAACTGATCAACGCACTTTGCGTGGCCCGCGCCGCTTCCTTGGGCAGGCGGCTGTTCAGATAGATCGCGTAAAGAAAGCCGCCACTGCCAAACAACGCGCCGAACAACCCACCCACCGTGCCCATCGGCACCGCCCACGCCGCTGACAACTGTGCCGGCCGCGCTTTGACCCACAGGCTGTAAACCGCATAGGCGCTGATGAACAGCCCCATCAACAACAGCAACAGATCGGATTTCAGATTCAGCAGGAAGATCACCCCCAACGTGCAGCCGATTGCCATGCACGGCAGCAGCCTGAGCAATTCCGGCTTGGCGACGTCGCGCCGCGAGGGCAGCAGATTGCCGAACGCCGCGACGAAATCCAGCAGCACCAGCAGCGGCACGATTTTCGATAGCGGCATGAACAGAATCAGCATCGGCCCCGCGACCAGCGCAGTGCCGAAACCGGCGATGCCGAAGACGATGTAGGCCAAGGCAATGGCCAACCCGATGACCGCCCAACCGCCAGCGCCCCACGACCACGCCCCCAACAGCTCCATCATGCTCATCGTCCGCATCCTTTATAAGACCGCGCTGACTGTAGCCAGTAGCGGGCAGCACGACCAGATATCAAATTGATCCCATGTGGGAGCGAGCCTGCTCGCGAAGGCGGAGTGTCATTCCCGTTGTTGTCCGCTGACACAATGCTTTCGCGAGCAGGCTCGCTCCCACAGGGTTTTGTGCGGCGTCATGGTGATTGGCGGGCAAATGCCTTTAAACTGCGCCCCATGATTAAAGATCCCTTTGCAAGACTTGGCCTGGACCGTGAAGTCCTGACCGTCAGCCAGCTCAACGGCCGTGCGCGGGTGTTGCTTGAAGACGTGTTCAGCAACATCTGGGTCGAAGGCGAAATCTCCAACCTCGCGCGCCCGGCGTCCGGCCACGTCTATTTCACCCTCAAGGACAGCGGCGCGCAGGTGCGTTGCGCGCTGTTCCGGCAGAACGCCGCGCGGGTGCGTCAGGCGTTGAAGGATGGTCTGGCGGTCAAGGTGCGCGGCAAGGTTTCGCTGTTCGAAGGCCGTGGCGACTATCAGCTGATCCTCGACACCGTGGAGCCGGCCGGTGACGGCGCGCTGCGTCTGGCCTTCGATGCGCTGAAGGAAAAGCTCAGCGCCGAAGGCCTGTTCAGTGCCGAACGCAAAGTGCCGCTGCCAGCCCATCCACAGCGCATCGGCATCATCAGCTCGCCGACCGGCGCGGTGATTCGCGACATCATCAGCGTATTCCGCCGCCGTGCGCCGCAAGTGCAACTGACTCTGATTCCAACCGCTGTACAGGGCCGCGAGGCCACCGCGCAAATCGTTCGCGCGCTGAAAATGGCCGATGCCCGTGGCTTTGACGCGCTAATCCTCGCCCGTGGCGGCGGCTCGCTGGAAGACCTCTGGTGTTTCAACGAAGAAGCCGTGGCGCGCGCGGTCGATGCCTGTGTCACACCCATTGTCAGCGCCGTCGGCCATGAAACCGATGTTTCGATCAGCGATTTTGTCGCCGACGTCCGCGCACCGACGCCCTCGGCCGCCGCCGAACTGCTCGCTCCGGATTCCAGCCATCTGATCCGTCAGGTCGAGAGCCTGCACCGGCGTCTGGTGATGCGCATGCGTGACCGCTTGATGCGTGATCGTCTGCGCCTCGAAGGCATGGCCCGTCGCTTGCGCCATCCCGGCGAACGTCTGCGCCAGCAGGCTCAGCGTCTGGATGATCTGGACATGCGCATGCGCCGCGCATTCGAGCGCAGCCTCAATACGCGTCGAGAGCGCCTGATCCGTCTGGAAACGCGTCTCGCCGGGCAACATCCGGGACGCCAATTGGCGATGCTTCGTCAGCGCCTCGACAGCCTCGCCGAACGTTTGCCCCGGGCCATGCGCGATGCTCTGAAACAGCGTCGGCAGCAATTGCACAGTCAGATGCAGACCCTGCACGTGGTCAGCCCGTTGGCGACTCTCGGCCGGGGTTACAGCATTCTGCTCGACGAGCGTGGCCACGCGATCCGCAACGCCGCGCAGACCCACACCGGCCAGCGCCTGAAAGCCAAACTCGGCGAAGGCGAACTGCAAGTGCGCGTCGAGGACAATCACCTGACGCCCGTCACCCTCTCTTTACTGGACTGATCCATGCCGCGTTTTCTTGCTCCGCTGCTATTGCTCTGCCTGACTTTCAACGCCCACGCCGACAGCTACATCACTCGGCTGCTGAACAAACCGGTGCCGGGCGGCGTCGCCGTGGTGGATCTGGGCACCGCCGCGCAGGCGCCGAAAGCCACCTATCAAGGCAAACCGGTGCTGGTGGTCAAAGAGCAGAACAATTGGCTGGCGATCGTCGGCGTGCCGCTGACGGTCAAACCTGGCTCGCAGCAGATCAGCAGTGGCGGGCGTAACCTGCCGTTTACCGTGGGCAGCAAGAAATACCCGGAACAGCACATCACCCTGAAGAACAAACAGCAGGTCAATCCGAACGCCGACAACCTTAAGCGCATTGAAAGCGAACTGGCGGAACAGATCGCGGCTTATCGCAGTTTCAGCCCGAACACGCCGAGCAATCTGCTGCTGGACAAACCGGTCAACGGGCCGCTGTCGAGCAAGTTCGGTGTGCGTCGTTTCTTCAACGGCGAAGAGCGCAATCCTCACGCCGGCCTCGATTTCGCAGTGCCAGCGGGCACGCCGATCAAGACCCCGGCGGCGGGCAAGGTGATTCTGATCGGCAATTACTTCTTCAACGGCAACACGGTGTTTGTTGACCACGGCCAAGGCTTTATCAGCATGTTCTGCCACATGTCGAAGATCGACGTGAAAAACGGCCAGCAACTGGCGCGCGGCGCGGTGGTCGGCAAAGTCGGCGCGACCGGCCGGGCAACCGGGCCGCATATGCACTGGAACGTCAGCCTGAATGATGCGCGGGTGGATCCGGCGATTTTCATTGGTGCCTTTCAACCTTGAATATGGGTTGAGGCGACCGGCCTCTTCGCGAGCAGGCTCGCTCCCACACTGGATCTTGTTCACAACAAAGATTCCCTATGGGAGCGAGCCTGCTCGCGAAGGCGGCCTATAACACACTGCCATACTCAATGAATCTCCAAAAACTCAATTGCGCCCCAATCTAGCCTTACGCAAACATCAATAACTTCCACCGCCTTAAGCGCAATAAATTCCTGCTAAATCCCGCTTTTCGGGTATTCCTCTCAATTTTTTTCGACTGCTTGCCATCCTTTCCCCTCGCGGTTAGGGTTGAAGCCATGAAAACCTCTCACACCCTCATTCAGCTTCGCCAGCACCGCAGCCTGTGCCTCGTCAGCGCACGACTGCCAGGCTGAATCGCTGCGCCTCGTCCCACGCTTTTCCAAGAACATTCGTTCAACCGGCAGGCCGCCTCTTTTCGGCCCAGACAACAAGGAATTTTCCGATGAGCATGCTCAAAGACCCGTCTTCGAAATACCGCGCGTTTCCCGTCATCAACCTGCCGGATCGCACATGGCCGTCGAAGACCATCGACGCCGCGCCGATCTGGTGCAGCTCCGACCTGCGTGACGGCAACCAGTCGCTGATCGAGCCAATGGACGCGGCGAAGAAGCTGCGCTTCTGGAAAACCCTGGTGCAGGTGGGCGTGAAGGAGATCGAAGCGTCGTTCCCGGCCGCGTCGCAAACCGACTTCGACTTCGTGCGTACGCTGATCGAAGAAGGCCACATCCCGGACGACACCACCATTCAGGTACTGACCCAAGGCCGTGAAGACCTGATTGAGCGCACCTTCGAATCCCTGCGCGGGGCGAAGAAAGCCATCGTTCACCTGTACAACGCCACCTCGCCTTCTTTCCGTCGCATCGTCTTCAACCAGGACAAGGACGGCATCAAGGCCATCGCCGTCAACGCTGCCAAGCTGTTCGTCAAATACGCAGCCATGCAGCCGGAGACCGAGTGGACCTTCGAATACTCGCCGGAAACCTTCAGCGCCACCGAGCTGGAATTCGCCAAGGAAGTCTGCGACGCCGTGATCGAGGTGTGGAACCCCACGCCTGAGCACAAGATGATCCTCAACCTGCCGGCCACGGTTGAATGCGCGACGCCGAACGTCTACGCCGACCAGATCGAATGGTTCGGTCGCAACATCAACCGTCGTGACAGCGTGATCATCAGCCTGCACACCCACAACGACCGGGGCACCGGCGTGGCCGCCACCGAGCTGGGCCTGATGGCCGGCGCCGATCGCGTCGAAGGCTGCCTGTTCGGCAACGGCGAGCGCACCGGCAACGTCGACCTCGTCACCGTCGCGCTGAACATGTACACCCAGGGCGTCGACCCTGAGCTGGACTTCTCCGACATCGACGGCGTGCGCAAGGTCGTCGAAGAGTGCAACCAGATCCAGGTGCACCCGCGTCATCCGTACGTTGGCGACCTGGTTCACACCGCGTTCTCCGGCTCGCACCAGGACGCAATCCGCAAGGGCTTCGCCCAGCAGAAACCGGACACCCTGTGGGAAGTGCCGTACCTGCCGATCGACCCGGCCGACATCGGTCGCAGCTACGAGGCGGTGATCCGCGTCAACAGCCAGTCGGGCAAGGGCGGCATCGCTTACTTGCTGGAGCAGGAATACGGCATCAGCCTGCCACGGCGCATGCAGATCGAGTTCAGCCAGGTCGTGCAGCGTGAGACCGACCGTTTGGGCCTGGAGATGACGGCCAAGCAGATTCACTCGCTGTTGATCAGCGAATACCTGCAGGCCAACACTCCGTATGCGCTCGTCAGCCATCGTCTGCAGGAAGAAAACGGCAACAGCGCCGTCGAAGTGGAAGTGGCCAGCAAAGGTCAGGGCGAAACCAACCTGCACTGGCGCGGCAAGGGCAACGGCGCGCTGGAAGCGCTGGTCGCCGGCCTGCCGATTCCGGTGGAAATCATGGACTACAACGAACACGCGATCGGCGCAGGCACCAATGCCAAAGCGG
Organism: Pseudomonas sp. LW8; assembly: GCF_041956865.1. Lineage (NCBI taxonomy): Bacteria > Pseudomonadati > Pseudomonadota > Gammaproteobacteria > Pseudomonadales > Pseudomonadaceae > Pseudomonas > Pseudomonas sp. LW8. The sequence goes on from NZ_CP168138.1 coordinate 4,608,017, forward strand.
CGGCCTATATCGAATTGCGGGTGAACGGTGAACGTGCGGTGCACGGCGTGGGTATCGATGAAAACATCACCACGGCGAGTTTCAAGGCACTGTTCAGCGCGCTGAACCGCTCGCTGAGCCAGCCAGAGGCGAAAGCGGCGTAATCCGACTGCTGAAATGCGAAAGGCCCCGGAGTGTGAGCTCCGGGGCCTTTTTTTGCCTACAGGTTTCTGGCTGACTTTTATGGCCCCTTCGCGAGCAGGCTCGCTCCCACATTTGGAATGCATTTCCCTGTGGGAGCGAGCCTGCTCGCGAAGGCGTCCTGACAGGCGCTGGGAGTATCAGGTGAACTCGAAAGTGTCGGCATCCAGGTTCGCCGGAAAGCGCTCGCGATACGCCGCCAACGGCGCCGCTTCCACAATCACCTTGAACACGCCATCCGCCTCCCCCGCCGCCAGCAACGTCTCGCCCTGGAAATCCAGCACCTGACTGTCGCCGGTATACGCGAAGCCTTTGCCATCGCTGCCCACCCGATTTACCGCTGCCACGTAGCAGAGATTTTCAATCGCTCGTGCCGGCAGCAGGCGGTTCCAGTGCAGACGCCGTGCGCCCGGCCAGTTCGCGGTGTACAGCAGCAGATCGGTGTCCTGCGCGTCGCGGCTCCACACCGGGAAACGCAGGTCGTAGCAGATCAGCGGACGAATCCGCCAGCCCTTGAGCTCGAACTGCACCTGACGCTCGCCCGGCGTGTAATGGTTGTGCTCGCCGGCCATACGAAACAGGTGACGCTTGTCGTAATGCAGCACTTCGCCGTCAGGCCGCGCCCAGAGCAGGCGGTTGCGATGGCTGCCGTCAGCCGCCTGAACAATCACGCTGCCAGTGATGACCGCATCGAACTTGGCCGCCTGCGCCCGCAGCCATTTGCTGGTCGGGCCGTTTTCCGCTTCGGCGAGGGTTTCCGACTCCATGGAAAAACCGGTGGTGAACATCTCCGGCAGGATAATCAGATCGGCACCACGGGCCTGCTCCAGCAGCAGCTCGAAATGCTCGAGGTTGGCCTGGCGATCGTGCCAGGCCAGGCTGGTCTGGATCAACGCCAGGGTCAGGTCTGGCAATGCACTCAGATCACGCATAGTTTCGCCGCCGCTTCACGCAGCGTCTCCTCGCGTTTGGCAAAGCACAGACGTATCAGGCGCTGGCCTTGCGGTGGGTTCTGGTAGAACACCGACACCGGAATGCTCGCGACACCGTGCTCGCGGGTCATCCACATGGCCATGTCGACATCGTTTAGATCCGGACGGATCTGCGAATAATCGACCAACTGGAAATAGGTACCGGTGACCCGGGTAAAACTGAAGCGCGAAGGCGCGAGCAGATCGCAGAACAGATCGCGCTTGGCCTGATAGAAACCCGGCAGCTCTTCAACGTGTTCCGGGTGCTCGGCCATGTAATCGGCCAGCGCGTATTGCAGCGGCGTGACGCCACAGAAACTGACGTACTGATGCACCTTGCGCAGTTCGGCTGTCAGGGCTGGCGGGGCGACGACATAGCCGGTTTTCCAGCCGGTGACGTGGTACGTCTTGCCGAACGAACTGACCACGAACGCGCGCTGATACAACTCTTCATGGGCCAGCACGCTGACATGCGGCACGCCGTCGAAGACCAGGTGTTCGTAGACTTCGTCGCTGATCAGATAGATGTCGCGATCACGGATCAACGCCGCCAGTTGATCGAGCTCGTCGCGGCTGATCAATGCGCCGCTCGGGTTGTGCGGGGTGTTGATGACGATCATTTTCGTGCGCGGGCTCAGGGCCGCGGCGAGCTGGTCGAAATCGATGGTGAAATCGTCCGGGTTCAGTTGCACATGCACGCAACGGCCACCCGCCAGCTCCGTTGCCGGTGCGTAGCTGTCGTAGCACGGATCGAAGACGATGACTTCATCGCCGCTGTGAATCACTGCCTGAATCGCGCAGAAGATTGCCTGAGTCGCACCGGGCGTTACCGTCACTTCATGATCGGCATCGACAGTCACGCCATAGCTGCGCGCGATCTTGGCCGCGATCTGCTGACGCAACGCCGGCAAACCGGTCATCGGCGAATACTGGTTATGGCCACTGGCGATATGCCGCCCGACCGCATCACGCAACAACTGCGGGCCGTCGAAATCCGGGAAACCCTGGGACAGGTTGATCGCGCCGGTCTGCGCCGCGAGCTGAGACATCTGCGTGAAAATAGTGATGCCGACATTCGGCAGCTTGCTGGTGATCATCGGGGGTTCTCTGCTCAACACCCGGCTCTGACGACGGCGCGGGAGAGCCCGAGGATAGCCCATCCGGCGCCCATAAAAAAAGGGCGCCAAACGGCGCCCTTCTCTCATTGAACAAACCCAATCCTGTGGCGAGGGGATTTATCCCCGTTCCGGCTGCGAAGCAGTCGCAAACCCGTTGAATGCGGTTTGACTGATACACCGCGGACACAGGTTTTGGGGCTGCTGCGCAGCCCATCGGGGATAAATCCCCTCGCCACAAAAGCCCCACACAAAATTGTGCAGGGCCTCGGATCACTTCTTGTCGCGGCGCTTCTTGCTGGCTTTCTTGTTGTGCGACATCAAGCGACGCTTCTTGTTGACCTGGCGGTCGGTCAGCGTGTTCTTGTTGCCTTCGTACGGGTTCTCGCCGCCCTTGAACTCGATGCGGATCGGCGTACCGACCAGCTTGAGTACACGACGGTAAGTGTTCTCCAGATAGCGCACGTACGACTTCGGCACTTTCTCGATCTGGTTACCGTGGATCACGATGATCGGCGGGTTCGCACCACCCAAGTGAGCGTAACGCAGCTTGATCCGGCGGTTGTTGACCATTGGCGGCGCGTGCTCGCCCACCGCATCTTCCAGAATCTGGGTCAGACGGTTGGTCGGCCAGCGGGTAACAGCGGACTTGAACGAGTTCTGCACCGAAGCGTAGAGGTTGCCCACGCCCGTGCCGTGCAACGCCGAGATGAAGTGAATGTCGGCGTAGTCGACGAAGAACAGACGACGTTGCAGCTCGACTTTCACAAAGTCGCGCTCGCTCGGCGTCATGCCATCCCACTTGTTGATCGCGATGACCAGCGCACGACCGGATTCGATCGCGAAGCCCAGCAGGTTCAGGTCGTGATCGACCACACCCTCGCGGGCGTCCATCACGAAGATCACCACGTTGGCGTCTTTGATCGCCTGCAGGGTTTTGACCACGGAGAATTTTTCGACTTCTTCGTGGATCTTGCCGCGCTTGCGCACACCGGCGGTGTCGATCAGCGTGTACTTCTCTTCATTGCGCTCGAACGGAATGTAGATGCTGTCGCGGGTGGTGCCCGGCTGGTCGTACACGATGACCCGGTCTTCACCGAGCATGCGGTTGACCAGGGTCGACTTGCCGACGTTCGGACGACCGATGATGGCGATCTTGATCCCGTCTTTTTCGCTCGGACCAGGAATGCGCTTGGCTTCCTCGCCTTCGGCAACGACTTCTTCCTCTTCACCTTCAGCCGGCTCGTCATCATCGCGCGGGAATTCGCTCAGGGCGGCTTCCAGCAGTTGCGTGATGCCACGGCCGTGGGCGCCGGCGATCGGGATCGCGTGGCCCATGCCCAGCGGGGCGAATTCGGCGCGGGCCATTTCCGGGTCGATGTTGTCGACCTTGTTGGCAACCACGTGGGAACGCTTGTTACGTTTGCGCAAATGCTCGGCGATCATCTGGTCGGCAGCGGTAAAACCGGCCTTGGCATCTACCAGAAACAGCACCACATCGGCTTCTTCGATGGCCAGCAGCGACTGCTCGGCCATTTTTTCGTCCATACCATGTTCGTCACCGGAGATACCGCCGGTGTCGATCAGAATGTAGGAACGCCCTTGCCACTTGGCCTCACCGTACTGGCGATCACGGGTCAGACCGGACAGGTCGCCGACGATGGCGTCACGAGTCCTGGTCAGGCGGTTGAACAAGGTGGACTTGCCGACGTTCGGTCGGCCCACCAGGGCGATTACGGGAACCATGCGGCTCTCCACTTCGTTATTTCAGAAAATACAAAAGCCGCTGCGAGGCAGCGGCTGGTGCTCGGGGCAACACCCGGGGGCGCTGCAAACCCTGCTGATGCAGGGCCGCTTGGGGATGAACCCCAAGCATAGTTGTTACTTGATGGTCAGGGCTTCCAGTTTGCCGCTGTTGCCATACACATAAATCGTGTCGCCCACCACCAGCGGACGGGCACGCAGGCCGTCGCTGTCGATGCGCTCACGGCCGACGAAACGACCGTCGACCTGACTCAGCAGATGCAGATAACCTTCCAGGTCACCCACAGCTACGTAGCTGGAGAACACTTCCGGAGCCGACAGTTGACGGCGAGCCAGCGAGTCGTTGCTCCACAGTGCGGTGGTGGAACGCTCATCGACGCCTTCAACGGTGCCCGAGGACAGGCTCACGTAGACGCTGCCGAAACCTTGAGCGATACCGGCGTAGCTCGACGCATCGCGCTGCCACAGTTGACGACCGCTTTCCAGGTCCAGTGCCGCAACGCGACCCTGATAGCTGGCCACGTACAGCGTGCCGCCCGACAGCAGCAGACCGCCGTCGATGTCGACGACGCGCTCCAGCTCCGAACGACCTTGTGGAATGGCGATGCGTTGTTCCCACACCGGCACGCCGTTGGAGATGTCCAGCGCGACCACTTTACCGGTCGACAGGCCAGCTACGGCCAGACGGTTGGTCACCAGCGGAGCACTCGTGCCACGCAGGGTCAGGACCGCCGGGGTGCTGTCATACACCCAGCGCTGGTTGCCGGTGGCAGCGTCCAGACCGATCAAACGATCGTCCTGGGTCTGCACGACGACCACGTCGCCGTTGTTGGCCGGCGGCGCGAGCACTTCACTGTTGACGCGGGCACGCCACTTCTCTTCACCGTTGCTGGTGTCCAGAGCGACGACTTCGCCACGCAGGGTACCGATCAGTACCAGACCGTAACCCACGCCAACGGCGCCGGAGACAGGCAGTTCCAGATCCTGGTCCCACTTCACATCGCCGTTGCTGCGATCCAGCGCCATCACCACACCAGTCACATCGGCGGCGTAGATGGTGTCACCGTCGATCGCCGGCACCAGCATGTTGTAGGTTTCGCCCTGACCGTCACCGATCGAGCGGCTCCACTGCTTCTGCAGAACGACTTCTTCTTTGAAGTCGGTCAGTTCGGCCGGTGGCAATTCTTTCTTGCTGTTGCTGCTGCAACCCGCGGCCAGAAGGGCCAGAGCCAGCAATGCTGCATGCTTCCAACGGATCACGTCACGCATCCCCTTTGGCCAGGTCGTCGAGCTTGATTTGAAGGCCACCGACCGCCGCTTCATCCGACAGTGCCGCCTTGGCTTTTTGATACGCCTTGTTCGCGTCATCGGTACGGCCCAAGCGCACCAGCAGGTCGCCCTTGAGTTCTTCGCGAGTGGCCAGGAACGCTTTGTCGGCATCGCCGTCGAGCAGTTTCAGGGCGTCTTCGGCCTTGTCCTGCGCGCCCAGCACCTGCGCCAGACGCTGACGGGCGATTTCGCCCAGCGCCGGGTTGGCCGGTTTGTCGACGATGGCTTTGAGTTCGGTTGCCGCGTCGTCCAGCTTGCCGCTGTCGACCGCCACTTTGGCGACGAACAGGCTGCCGTATTGCGCATAGGCAGAACCGCCGTACTCGCTGTTGAGCTTGCCGGCCAGATCCGCAACGCGGGCGGCATCAGGCTTGCCGTCAGGCGTCAGCGTGGTTTCCAGCAATTGCTGATAGAGCACCGAGGCGCCTTGCGACTGGTTGCTCTGGTACTTGTGCCAGGCCTGCCAGCCGAACACGATGACCAGCGCCAACAGGCCGCCGGTGACCAGAGGTTTGCCGTTGCGTGTCCACCAGTCCTTCAAATCCGCCAACTGTTCGTCTTCGGTACTCGACACCCCAATACTCCTTAATCGCTAAATCGGCTGTTAAGACAGCTTCAACCCTGCACGACGCAGGTGGCCAGGTGAGCGGCAAGCGCATCCCAGGCAATGCTTTGTTGTTCGCCCTGGCCACGCAGGGGTTTGAAACCTACCACTTGCTGGGCCATTTCGTCGTCACCGAGGATCAATGCGTACAGCGCACCGCTCTTGTCGGCCTTCTTGAACTGGCTTTTGAAACTGCCGGCGCCGGCATTGACTTGCAGGCGCAGGTTTGGAAGTTCATCGCGAACACGTTCGGCCAGGGCCAGACCGGCCAGCTCGGCCTCTTCACCGAAGGCGCAGAGGTAGACGTCGACCTGACGGGAAATTTCCTGCGGAATCTGCTCAAGGGTTTCGAGCATCAATACCAGACGCTCGATGCCCATGGCGAAACCGACGCCCGGGGTTGGCTTGCCGCCCATCTGCTCGACCAGACCGTCGTAACGGCCGCCCGCGCACACGGTGCCCTGGGCGCCGAGCTTGTCGGTGACCCATTCGAAAACGGTTTTGCTGTAGTAATCGAGGCCACGCACCAGTTTCGGGTTGAGCACGTAAGGAATGCCGACGGCATCCAGACGCGCCTTCAGGCCTTCAAAGTGAGCGCGGGACTCGTCGTCGAGGTAATCGGCCATTTTCGGCGCATCGACCAGCACGGCCTGGGTGTCGGCATTTTTCGTGTCGAGCACGCGCAGCGGGTTGGTTTTCAGGCGACGCTGGCTGTCTTCGTCGAGCTTGTCGTGGTGCGCCGAGAGGTACTCGACCAGGGCTTCACGATAGCGACCACGGGATTCGCTGGTGCCGAGGCTGTTGAGTTCGAGCTTGACCGCATCACGGATGCCCAGCTCGCCCCACAGGCGCCAGGTCATGATGATCAGCTCGGCGTCGATGTCCGGACCGTCGAGGTTGAACACTTCCAGACCGATCTGGTGGAACTGGCGATAACGGCCTTTTTGCGGACGCTCGTGGCGGAACATCGGGCCGATGTACCAGAGTTTCTGCACCTGACCACCGCCGGTGATGCCGTGCTCAAGCACGGCACGCACGCACGCCGCAGTACCTTCCGGACGCAGGGTCAGGGAATCACCGTTGCGGTCTTCGAAGGTGTACATCTCTTTTTCGACGATATCGGTGACTTCGCCGATCGAGCGCTTGAACAGCTCGGTGAACTCGACGATGGGCATGCGGATCTGCTTGTAACCGTAGTTATCCAGCAGACGCGCCACAGTGCCTTCGAAATAACGCCACAGCGGGGTCTGTTCGGGCAGGATGTCGTTCATGCCACGAATGGCTTGCAGAGACTTGCTCACAAAATTTCCTTAATTCGTTCGATCAGCCGCGCGCGATAACGGCAGCGTCAGCTTCGACCTTTTCGGCCGCTTTCTGGCGGATCAGCTTTTCCAGCTCGTCCACCAGATTGTCATTCGTCAGCTTCTGCGACGGCTTGCCGTCGATGTAAATCAGGTTTGGCGTGCCGCCGGTCAAGCCGATATGGGCTTCCTTGGCTTCGCCGGGGCCGTTGACCACGCAACCGATGACCGCGACATCCAGCGGCACCAGCAGGTCTTCAAGGCGCCCTTCCAGCTCGTTCATGGTCTTGACCACATCGAAGTTCTGCCGCGAGCAGCTCGGGCAGGCGATGAAGTTGATGCCACGGGAACGCAGATGCAAAGACTTGAGAATGTCGTAACCGACCTTCACTTCCTCGACCGGGTCGGCTGCCAGCGAGATGCGGATAGTATCGCCAATCCCTTCGGCGAGCAGCATACCTAGGCCCACGGCGGATTTCACCGTGCCCGATCGCAAACCGCCGGCTTCGGTGATGCCCAAGTGCAACGGCTGAACGATTTCTTTCGCCAGCAGGCGGTAGGCTTCGACGGCCATGAACACGTCGGAGGCCTTCACGCTGACCTTGAAGTCCTGGAAATTCAGGCGTTCGAGGTGTTCAACGTGGCGCAGCGCGGATTCGACCAATGCGGCCGGGGTCGGCTCGCCGTATTTCTTTTGCAGGTCTTTTTCCAGCGAACCGGCGTTGACGCCGATGCGGATCGGAATGCCGCGATCACGCGCCGCATCGACCACGGCACGCACGCGGTCTTCGCGACCGATGTTGCCCGGATTGATGCGCAGACAGTCCACACCCAGTTCGGCCACGCGCAAGGCGATTTTGTAGTCGAAGTGGATGTCAGCCACCAACGGCACTTTGACCAGTTGCTTGATCTTGCCGAACGCCTCGGCGGCGTCCATGTCCGGCACCGAGACGCGGACGATGTCGACGCCGGCGGCTTCCAGACGATTGATCTGCGCCACGGTCGCGGCGACGTCATTGGTGTCGCTGTTGGTCATGCTCTGCACAGCGATCGGCGCGTCGCCGCCCACCGGTACGTTGCCGACCCAGATCTTGCGCGATTCGCGACGTTTGATTGGAGATTCGCCGTGCATGACTTATTGACCCAACTTCAGGCGAGCAGTCTCGCCACTGGTGAACGGAGCGATATCGACCGGTTGGCCGTTGTAGCTGACCTGTGCCGCGCGGGCAACGCCCAGACGTACGGCGAGCGGCGGCTTGCCGGAAACACTCACGCTGTCGCCTTTATGCTTCAGGCCGCTGAAAATCACTTTGCCACGGCCATCGGTCACCTGTGCCCAGCAATCGCCGGTGAACTGCAATTGCACCTGGCCTTCGCCGGCAACCGGAGCAGCTGCTTCAGCGCTTGGCGCTTGAGCAACCGGCGCGGTCGGGGCAGGTGTCGCTGGGACATTCGGCGCTGGAGTGGCCGGAGCCGCCGCCACTGGCGCAGGCGTCTGTGCCGGTGCGCTTGGCGCAACTGCCGGGGCAGCTGGCTCGGTAGCTGGCGCAGCAGATTCGGCGCCGGTCGATTCGGCACTGGTTTCCGACTGCGGCAAGGCCAGCGATGTCGAACTGTCGGCCTGATTTTCGGCGACAGCCTGATCTTCCGGCTCGTCGATCGGGTGGATCTGCGTGGTGCCGTCAGCGCCTTCGACTTCGACGTGTTCCGGCGCCAGGCTGGTCAGATCGCGGGTGCGCTGCGAGGTCTGATCCTGCCACCAGACGAAACCGCCGCCGATGACCGCGATCAGCAGCAACAGGCTGACGATACGCAAAATGGTGTGGGAAACGCGCACCGGCTCTTCGATACGACCGAGGGCGTGAACGTTGCTGCCCTGGGAATCGGTACCGGTGGACTGGTCGAATTGCTGAACCAGAACGGTCTGGTCCATGCCGAGCAATTTGGCATAGGCGCGAATGTAACCGCGAGCGAAGGTATGCCCCGGCAGCTTGTCGAAAGCGCCGGCTTCAAGATTGCTCAGGGACGTCACGGTGAGGTTGAGCTTGAGGGCCACTTCGGCCAGCGACCAGCCATTGCTTTCGCGGGCCTGGCGCAGGGTCTCACCGGGATTTACGCGATTCGCTGCTACAACTTCGGGATGCGCCGCTTTCATCATTGCTCCGACAGGTATTGCTGATATTCCGGCGTACCGGGATAGAGTCGTTTTAATTGCAGACCGTAACTGGCTGCCTTGTCGCGATCTTCAAACACTTTTGCCAGCCGAACGCCGAGCAATAGACTACGTGCATTTTGTTCGGTGAGCTGGCTGAAACGGTCGTAATAGTCACGCGCGGGCACATAATGCCTGTCTTCGAAGGACAACTCAGCCATTTCCAGCAATGCGCGTGGTTGTTGGCGATTCAGGCGCAGGGCTTTTTCCAGCTGTTGCTGGGCCAGATCACGCTGGCCAAGCTTGGCGGCGGTCATGCCGAGATTTTCGAAGACCCGCGAGCGCTCAGGATACAGGGTATCGGCGGCCGCTTGTTCAAAACGCTCGTAGGCTTCCTTGTAGCGCTGTTCTTCGTAGAGAAAACTGCCGTAGTTGTTGAGGATGCGTGCATCGGTGGGACGTGAGGACAAGGCCTTGCGAAAGTGCTCGTCGGCAAGTGCCGGCTCCATTTCAGCCTGGAACACCAGACCGAGGGCCGCATTGGCGTCAGGGTCGGAACCGTCCAGTTCCAGCGCTTTCTTCAATGGCACCTTGGCGCGTTCGGTCATGCCCTGCTGCAGGTAGCCCAGCCCCAGCTGCACGTAGGCAGCCCGCGCTTCATCGCGGCCCTTGCTCGTCTTCATCGGGTTGTAGTCACCCGACAGGACACAGCCAGCGCACAGGCTGGCCAACAGCAACAGCAGCGCAAAGCGCAGGGACATAGAGATCCTCTCTTAGTTAGTGTTCGCGGCGTTCTGTGCCAGATCGCTGTCGGCGCTCAACTCGCGCACGGCGATGTAACGTTCGCTGCGACGGGTGCGATCCAGCACCTGCCCTACCAATTGACCACATGCGGCGTCGATGTCTTCACCACGGGTGGTGCGCACGGTGACGTTGAAACCGGCCTGATGCAACTGATCCTGGAAGCGGCGGATGGCATTGTTGCTCGGCCGCTCGTACCCGGAGTGCGGGAACGGATTGAATGGGATCAGGTTGATCTTGCACGGGATGTCTTTAAGCAGCTCGATCATTTCCACTGCGTGCTCAAGCTTGTCGTTGACGTCCTTGAGCAACGTGTACTCGATGGTCAGCACACGTTTCTCGCCAAGGGCGGACATGTAGCGCTGGCACGACTCGAGCAGCATCTTAAGCGGATATTTCTTGTTGATCGGCACCAATTGGTTACGCAATGCGTCATTCGGTGCGTGCAGTGACAACGCCAGGGACACGTCGATGTGCTTGGCCAGCTCATCGATCATCGGCACCACACCCGAGGTGGACAGGGTCACGCGGCGCTTGGAGATCCCGTAGCCGAGGTCATCCATCATCAGATGCATGGCGGCGACGACGTTGTCGAAGTTCAGCAACGGCTCGCCCATGCCCATCATCACCACGTTGGTGATGGCGCGGTCGACGGTGGCCGGGACGCTGCCGAAAGATTTGTTGGCAATCCACACCTGACCGATGACTTCGGCGGCGGTGAGGTTGCTGTTGAAGCCTTGCTTGCCGGTGGAGCAGAAACTGCAATCCAGGGCACAGCCTGCCTGGGACGAAACGCAAAGAGTGCCGCGCTTGCCCTGGGGAATGTACACGGTCTCGACGCAGCTGCCGGACGCCACGCGCACCACCCATTTACGGGTGCCGTCGCTGGAGATGTCCTCGCTGACCACTTCCGGACCACGCACTTCAGCAATGGCCTTGAGCTTGTCGCGCAAGGCTTTGCTGACGTTCGTCATGGCGTCGAAATCATCGACGCCAAAGTGGTGAATCCATTTCATTACCTGACCGGCACGGAAACGCTTCTCCCCGATTGAGTCGAAGAATTTTTCCATTTCCGGCTGGGTCAGACCCAGCAGGTTTGTTTTAACAGTCGATGTAGTCATGGATTCACCTTCACTCTGCAAGCAATGCTTAACGAGTGGTTACTTCAGTAGCTGCGAAGAAGTAAGCGATTTCGCGAGCGGCAGCAGCTTCGGAGTCCGAACCGTGAACGGCGTTGGCGTCGATCGATTCAGCGAAGTCAGCACGGATGGTGCCGGCAGCAGCTTCTTTAGGGTTGGTAGCGCCCATCAGCTCACGGTTGCGAGCGATAGCGTTTTCGCCTTCCAGAACCTGAACGACAACCGGACCGGAAGTCATGAAAGCAACCAGGTCACCGAAGAAACCGCGCTCGCTGTGCTCAGCGTAGAAGCCTTCGGCTTCGGCTTTGGACAGTTGCTTCAGTTTCGAAGCTACAACGCGCAGGCCAGCGTCTTCGAAGCGAGTGGTGATCTTGCCGATCACGTTTTTAGCAACGGCGTCAGGCTTGATGATGGAGAAAGTACGTTGAACAGCCATGGTGTAACTCCAGAAACGGTAATTTGCGAAAAATTAAACCCGCGAATTATACGCGGGTTCTTTGGTATTGCCTAACCTGCGAGGACGATCAGTCGACTTCTTCGATCCAGAGCGCCTGAACCGCTTCCAACACCTTCTCGCCGACACGGCCGGAGGTGTTGTCGAAGTCAGGCAGTTCCATGATCCATCGCTGCAGGTCGACGAAATTGACAGAAAGCGGATCTACATCCGGCTTGGCTTCCGCCAATTCTTCTGCAATGCGTTGAACATCATTCCAACCGTAGCTCATGACAGTCTTACCAGTCAGTGCGGCGCTTCGGCCGCATGGTTAAGCGAATATTTCGGAATCTCGACGGTGAGGTCTTCCTCACCGACGATGGCCTGGCAAGCCAGACGCGATTGCGCCTCAAGGCCCCAGGCACGATCAAGGAAATCCTCTTCCAGCTCGTCAGCCTCTTCCAGCGAGTTAAAACCCTCGCGGATGATGCAGTGGCAGGTGGTGCAGGCGCAGACGCCGCCGCACGCGCTTTCCATCTCGATATGGTGTTCGTGGGCCAGTTCGAGAATCGATGTGCCGGGCGCAGCCTCGACCACCATGCCTTCAGGGCAGAACTTCTCGTGGGGCAGAAAAATGACCTGCGGCATCAGATATCCTCGATTTCATTCAGGTTGCGCCCCGACAGAGCGGCTTTCACCGTCAGATCCATGCGGCGGGCAGCAAAAGCATCGGTCACTTGCGACAGACGCTTGGTCTGCTGCTCGATGGCGTAGCCATCGGTACCTTTCATCAGTTCGGCCAGTTCCTGCATTTGCAGTTCGATGACCATGCGCTCTTCGGCGTCGAGCAATCGCTCGCCATCGGCCTCCAGCGCGCCCTGCACCGCTTCGAGCAGGCGTTGGGCATCGACTTGCTGCTCACGCAGAACACGGGCGACCTTGTCGTCATTGGCGTGCTGGAACGAATCTTTGAGCATCTTGGCGATTTCGCCATCGGTCAGACCATAGGAAGGTTTGACCTGAATGCTCGCTTCAACGCCCGAGCCCAATTCACGGGCAGACACGCTGAGCAGACCGTCGGCATCGACCTGGAAGGTCACGCGAATTTTCGCCGCACCGGCCACCATCGCCGGAATGCCGCGCAATTCGAAACGTGCCAGAGAGCGGCAGTCGCTGATCAGCTCGCGCTCGCCCTGCAACACGTGGATCGCCATGGCCGACTGGCCGTCTTTATAAGTGGTGAAGTCCTGGGCGCGCGCGACGGGGATGGTGGTGTTGCGCGGAATCACCTTCTCCATCAGCCCGCCCATGGTTTCCAGCCCCAGGGACAGCGGAATCACGTCGAGCAGCAGCAGTTCGCCGCCATCGCGCTTGTTGCCAGCCAGGGTGTCGGCCTGGATCGCGGCCCCAATGGCCACCACTTGATCCGGGTCGATTTCCGTCAATGGCTGACGACCGAAGGCTTCGGCAACGGCTTCACGCACGCGCGGCACGCGGGTCGAACCGCCGACCATGACCACGGCGTGGACGTCTTCCAGTTCGATACCGGAATCGCGAACGGCGCGGCGGCAGGCTTTCAGGCTGCGCGCGACCATCGGTTCGATCAGCGCATCGAAGGCTTCGCGGGTCAGCTGTGCTTTCCAGTCGCCGTAAGCCACTTCCACACTGGCCGCATCGGTCAGGGCTTCTTTGGCCGCGCAGGCGGTTTGCAGCAGATTGCGTTGCGCGCCCGGGTCGAGATCGGCGGACAGGCCAGCACTATCGATGATCCAGCCGGCAATCGCATGATCGAAGTCATCGCCGCCCAGCGCGCTGTCGCCGCCAGTGGCCAGAACTTCGAAAACGCCGCCAGTCAGACGCAGAATGGAAATATCGAAGGTACCGCCACCAAGGTCATAAATTGCAACCAGGCCTTCAGCATGTTGATCCAGACCATACGCCACAGCAGCAGCGGTCGGCTCATTGAGCAGACGCAACACGTTCAGACCGGCGAGTTTGGCCGCATCTTTGGTGGCCTGACGCTGCGCATCGTCGAAGTAGGCAGGAACGGTGATTACCGCGCCAACCAGTTCGCCACCCAAGGTCGCTTCAGCGCGCTGACGCAGGACCTTGAGGATATCGGCGGAGACTTCAACTGGGCTTTTCGGGCCTTGCACGGTGTCGATGAACGGCATGTGCGATTCGCCGCCGACAAAGCGGTACGGCAGTTGCTCGCCCAATTGCTTGACGTCGGACAGACCACGACCCATCAAGCGCTTGACCGAGAGCACGGTGTTAAGAGGATCGGAGGATGCCGCCAGCTTGGCGGACTCACCGACTTCGACGCGGTCGGCGTGATAACGCACGGCGGACGGCAGGATGACCTGCCCGTTGGCGTCGGCCAGCGGTTCGGAAAGACCACTGCGCAGCGCAGCGACCAGCGAATTGGTAGTACCCAAGTCGATGCCCACAGCCAGACGGCGCTGGTGCGGTTGAGGACTTTGGCCGGGTTCGGCGATCTGCAGTAGAGCCATGGTGATCAGGTCTTGTCTGTCTGTCAGCGTGCAATCAGGGCAGCACTGGGTTAATCGTCGAGGCGCTCTTCCAGCTGGCGCACTTCGTAGGTGAGCTTGTCGAGGAACTGCATGCGCCGCATCAGGCGTTCGGCCTGTTCACGTTGCGCTGCATCATCCCAACAGGCTGCGAAGCTTTCGTTGAGCTGTTCCTGAGCCGTCTTCAAACGACGCTTGAATACCGCGACACCGTCGAGGTCGGCGCTGTCCTGCAGATCTTCGAGCTCTTCGCGCCATTGCATCTGCTGCAGAAGAAACTCGGGATCGTGGACGGTGACTTCCATCGGCACTTCATGCCCGCTGATTTTCAGCAGGTAGCGTGCGCGCTGGGCCGGGCTTTTGAGCGTCTGGTAGGCGTCGTTGAGCCGCGCCGATTGCTCGAGTGCCGAGCGCTGCTCGCGCTCGGAAGCGTCGGCAAAGCGGTCAGGATGGACACCGCGCGCCAACTCACGGTAGCGCGTGGCCAACTGCTCGAGGTCCAGGCGGAAGCTCGGTTGCAGCTCGAATAAAGCGAAATGACAAGGAATACCCACGACCAGCCTCAGATGTTGAAGCTTTCGCCGCAGCCACATTCACCGCGCACGTTGGGGTTGTTGAACTTGAAGCCTTCGTTCAACCCTTCCTTGACGAAGTCGAGCTCGGTGCCGTCCAGGTAGGCCAGGCTTTTCGGGTCGATGATCACTTTTTCGCCGTGACTCTCGAACACCTGATCCTCCGCCACTACCTCGTCGACAAACTCCAGCACGTAGGCAAGGCCGGAACAGCCTGTGGTGCGAACACCCAGACGAATCCCTTCACCTTTGCCGCGCCCATCGAGGGAGCGCCGCACGTGTCGAGCAGCCGCTTCTGTCATGCTGATAGCCATCGTTGACTCCTTACTCGTCGCCGAATCTTGAAATTCAGATCAAACCTTTCTTCTGCTTGTAATCGCGGACAGCCGCTTTGATAGCGTCTTCTGCGAGCACGGAGCAGTGGATTTTCACTGGCGGCAAAGCCAGTTCTTCGGCCAGCTGAGTGTTCTTGATGGTTTCGGCTTCGTCCAGGGTCTTGCCCTTCATCCACTCGGTGGCGAGGGAGCTGGAGGCGATTGCCGAACCGCAACCGTAGGTCTTGAACTTGGCGTCTTCGATAACGCCCTGATCGTTGACCTTGATCTGCAGACGCATCACGTCGCCGCACGCCGGAGCGCCGACCATGCCGGTGCCGACATCAGGATCTTCCGCGTTCATCTTGCCGACGTTGCGCGGGTTTTCGTAGTGGTCGATGACCTTTTCGCTGTAAGCCATGATTCTCAATCCTCACTCATCAGGGCCGCTCTTGAGACCCTGCAACTGCGCTGCGTTAACGCCGCGTCGCTACAGGATCTGTATCCGGCGGCTTCTATAGTTAGTGTGCCGCCCACTCGATTTTCGAGATATCGACGCCGTCTTTGTACATGTCCCACAGCGGCGACAGAGCGCGCAGCTTGGTAACGGCCTCGCAGACTTTCTGCGCGGCGTAGTCGATTTCTTCTTCGGTGGTGAAACGGCCGAAGGTAAAGCGGATCGAGCTGTGTGCCAGTTCGTCGTTGCGGCCCAGGGCGCGCAGTACGTACGAAGGCTCCAGCGACGCCGAGGTGCAGGCCGAACCGGACGATACCGCCAGATCCTTGAGTGCCATGATCAGCGACTCGCCTTCAACGTAGTTGAAGCTCAGGTTCAGGTTGTGCGGAACGCGGGCGGTCAGGCTGCCGTTGACGTACAGCTCTTCCAGATGCTCGACCTGCTTGTAGAAACGGTCGCTCAAGGCTTTGATACGGACGTTTTCGGCAGCCATGTCTTCTTTGGCCACACGGAACGCTTCGCCCATGCCGACGATCTGGTGGGTCGCCAGAGTGCCGGAACGCATGCCACGCTCGTGACCGCCGCCGTGCATGGTCGCTTCGATGCGCACACGCGGCTTGCGGCTGACGTACAGCGCGCCGATGCCTTTAGGGCCGTAGGTTTTGTGGGCGGAGAACGACATCATGTCGACTTTCAGCTTCTGCAGATCGATTTCGACCTTGCCGGTGGACTGAGCCGCGTCGACGTGGAAGAGCACGCCTTTGGCGCGCAGCATCTCGCCGATGGCAGCAATGTCGTTGATGGTGCCGATTTCGTTGTTGACGTGCATCACCGACACCAGAATGGTGTCTTCGCGCAGTGCGGCGTCAATCATTGCCGGGGTGATCAGACCGTCTTCGGTCGGCTCGAGGTAGGTGACTTCGAAGCCTTCACGCTCCAGCTGGCGCATGGTGTCGAGGACTGCCTTGTGCTCGATCTTGCTGGTGATCAGGTGCTTGCCCTTGGAGGCGTAGAAATGTGCCGCGCCCTTGATCGCCAGGTTGTCGGATTCGGTGGCGCCGGAGGTCCAGACGATTTCGCGCGGGTCGGCATTGACCAGATCGGCCACCTGACGACGAGCGTTTTCGACGGACTCTTCAGCCTTCCAGCCGAACACGTGGGAACGGGACGCCGGGTTACCGAAGTTTCCGTCGACCAGCAGGCATTCACTCATTTTCTGCGCAACGCGCGGATCAACCGGGGTGGTTGCAGAGTAATCAAGGTAAATCGGCAATTTCATGGACTATCTCCTAAATCAGGGCTGGCGTGCCGCGGGTAGCTCTTCGGCTGTCATTCGACGGCGGACGCTTCAATCTTGTCCAGGCGTGGCGCCTTGCTGCTGCAACGGCGCTGGTCCTGACGCTGGGCCACTTCTTGTACCTCACGGCGAGTCACAAGGTCGGCCAAGCTGATACCGCTCAGAAATTCGTGAATCTGCAGGCTCAAATCGCACCACAGATGATGGGTCAGGCAGGTATCGCCGGAATGGCAATCGCCCTGGCCCTGGCACTTGGTGGCATCGACCGATTCGTTCACCGCATCGATCACCTGGGCGACCTGGATGCCCTGCATGTCGCGGGACAACTGGTAGCCACCACCCGGACCGCGAACGCTGGAAACCAGGTTGCTGCGGCGCAGCTTGGCAAACAGCTGCTCGAGGTAGGACAGGGAGATGCCTTGGCGCTCGGAGATATCGGCCAGAGACACCGGCCCGTGCTGCGCGTGCAACGCCAGGTCAAGCATGGCGGTCACGGCGTATCGGCCTTTTGTAGTCAGTCGCATGGACAGTTACCACGGAGTTCGGAATGGGCGGGAGTATGCAATTCCCGAGCATTTAAGTCAACTATAAGACCTAGTGCTTTAGTCGGGTTTACCCGCAAAAGAGCGCGCGCACTATAGCAAAGACGGGCTGCGGACAGCCAGCGGAACCGCGTGATCGTTCTTCGCGAGCAGGCTCGCTCCCACATTGGAATGCATTGCTCTTGTGGGAGCGAGCCTGCTCGCGAAAAGCAGCGCCGCGGTTCAGCCGGCTTTCGATTCGTCCTTGCCTTTGACGCAAGCGAAGTCTTCTTCACGCAGTTCAGGAAGATCTTTCGCACAGTAATTGCTGCCCAGATCCTTCAGTGCGCCGCACATGCCTTCCAGGCGCCCGTCCACTGCTTGCAGATGATCGAGCAACTGGCCGATGGCGCGAGCCACCGGGTCAGGCATGTCTTCGCTGACACCGTAGGCGTCGAAACCGATCTTTTCCGCCATGGCTTTGCGCTTGGCGTCCTGCTCTTCATCGGTCTTGACGATGATCCGCCCCGGAATCCCCACCACCGTGGCGCCCGGCGGCACTTCCTTGGTGACCACAGCATTGGAACCGACTTTGGCGCCGGCACCCACAGTGAACGGGCCAAGCACCTTGGCGCCAGCGCCGACCACCACGCCATCACCCAGCGTCGGGTGGCGCTTGCCTTTGTTCCAGCTGGTGCCGCCAAGGGTCACACCCTGATAGATAGTCACGTCGTCGCCGATCTCGGCGGTTTCACCAATGACGATGCCCATGCCGTGGTCGATGAAGAAACGCCGACCGACCTTGGCGCCCGGATGAATCTCGATCCCGGTCAGCCAGCGACCGAAGTTCGACACCAGTCGCGCCAGCCACTTCAACTCATTGCGCCAGAGCATGCCGGCCAGACGATGAATCCAGATCGCATGCATGCCGGGGTAGCAGGTCAGGACTTCAAAAGCGTTACGCGCCGCCGGGTCTCGATGGAATACGCTCTGGATATCTTCACGCAAACGCTCAAACATCATTCAATCCTTCCGCTTTAGAAGCTCGCCACGGGCCGCTTTCTGGGTCTCCGTGAGGATGCCACGCAAAATATTCATTTCCGCCCGGCTGACCGAGCTGCGTCCGTACAACCGGCGCAGGCGCGCCATCAAGTGCCGAGGCTTTTCCGGGTCGAGGAATTCGATGGCAACCAGCGTCTGTTCCAGGTGCTCATAGAATCGCTCCAGCTCATCCATGGTCGCCAGCTCGGCGCTTTTCACCGAGGCCACTTCTTCTTTCTCGACCTTGCTCGGCTGACCCTGTGCGGCCAGCCAGGCCATGCGCACTTCATAACTCAACACCTGAACCGCCGCCCCGAGGTTCAGCGAACTGAACGTCGGGTCGGAAGGGATGTGCACGTGAAAATGACATCGCTGCAGCTCTTCATTGGTCAGGCCGGAATCTTCACGGCCGAACACCAAAGCAATCTCGGCGCCCTGCCCGGCTTCCTCGACCACCTTGTTGCCGCATTCGCGCGGATCGAGCAGCGGCCAGGGAATACGCCGGTCGCGGGCGCTGGTGCCGAGCACCAGATTGCAGCCGACCAGAGCATCTTCCAAGGTGGCGACGACTTGCGCGTTTTCAAGGATGTCACCGGCACCAGAGGCGCGGGCATCGGCCTCGTGGTGCGGGAAGACCCGCGGATCGACCAGCACCAGTCGCGACAGACCCATGTTTTTCATGGCGCGCGCGGCCCCGCCGATATTGCCGGGGTGGCTGGTGTTGACCAGGACGACACGAATGTTCTGCAGCAAGGGAGGCGCTCTCGGACACAGGAAAGGGGGGGAAATCTTACAGAACAGCCTACCGTTAAGCTATGAAAGCGAACAGCGTCCTTCACCTGAAGAAAAGTTCTGATAGAATGCGCGGCTTTCTTTAACAACCTTAGGTGACACATCCATGCAGCCCATGCTGAATATCGCGCTGCGCGCCGCCCGCAGCGCCAGTGAACTGATCTTCCGCTCCATCGAGCGCCTGGATACCATCAAGGTCGACGAAAAAGACGCCAAGGATTACGTATCCGAGGTCGATCGCGCCGCTGAACAGAAAATCATCGATGCCCTGCGCAAGGCTTACCCGAATCACTCGATTCAGGGTGAAGAAACCGGCCTGCACGCTGGCACCGGCATCGAAGGCGAAGAGTACCTGTGGATCATCGATCCGCTGGACGGCACCACCAACTTTCTCCGTGGCATTCCGCACTTTGCAGTGAGCATTGCCTGCAAATATCGTGGCCGCCTGGAGCACGCAGTGGTTCTGGACCCGGTTCGCCAGGAAGAATTCACCGCCAGCCGTGGTCGCGGCGCTCAACTGAACGGTCGTCGTCTGCGCGTCAGTGGTCGCACCAGCCTCGACGGCGCCCTGCTCGGCACTGGCTTCCCGTTCCGTGACGATCAGATGGACAACCTCGACAACTACCTGGGCATGTTCCGCGCCCTGGTTGGCCAGACTGCCGGCATCCGCCGTGCCGGTTCGGCGAGCCTGGACCTGGCTTACGTGGCTGCGGGTCGTTTCGATGCGTTCTGGGAGTCGGGCCTGTCCGAGTGGGACATGGCTGCAGGCGCCCTGCTGATTCAAGAAGCCGGCGGCCTGGTGAGCGACTTCACCGGCGGCCACGACTTCCTTGAGAAAGGCCACATCGTTGCCGGCAACACCAAATGCTTCAAGGCAGTGCTGACGGCGATCCAGCCGCACCTGCCGGCTTCGCTGAAGCGCTAAGCTTTCCGCGAAACCAAAAAGCACCCTCCGGGGTGCTTTTTTTATGCCTGCAATTCAACGCCGTTCCCTGTAGGAGCTGCCGAAGGCTGCGATCTTTTGATCTTGCTTTCAAAAAACAAAGTCAAAAGATCGCAGCCTTCGGCAGCTCCTACACTAATCAGGTGAATCAACAGGAGATCGACTGGCCGAAGAAATCGCGGGTACAAAAAAAGCACCCCGCAGGGTGCTTCTTTTCACAACCGTAAATCCTTACTGAGCCGGCTCATTCTGCGACAGGATCAGCTTGCCTTCCTTGTCGACCGGAATCTGGTTGCCCGGATCGCGATCCATCCGCACCTTGCCTTCCTTGCCATCGAGCGAGTAACGCACGTCGTAGCCGACGACCTTGTCGCTGATGTCATTGACCGTGTTGCAGCGAGTTTGCGTAGTGGTGTAGGTGTCGCGGTTCTGCATACCTTCCTGCACCTTGTTACCGGCATAACCGCCGCCAACTGCACCGGCCACGGTGGCAATCTTCTTGCCGGTACCGCCGCCCACCTGATTACCCAACAAACCACCGGCTACGGCACCGATCGCCGTGCCGAGAATCTGGTGTTGATCCTTGACCGGCGCCTGCCGGGTCACGGTTACATCCTTGCATACTTCACGTGGAGTCTTGATCTGTGTCTTGACCGGCTCAACGGCTAATACTTGCGCATACTCAGGGCCGCTTTTAACCAGGCTGTAGGTGGCAACAGCACCCCCGGCTGTGACACCGACAGCACCCAATACCGCACCAACCAGCAACGACTTGTTCACATGAACCTCCTGACCATCACATGCGGGACGCGCCCGCGCTTCTCCCAGCCTTGGAGCACAAAAAAAGGCGCGAGTTCAACTCGCGCCTTTTGTTGGCTGACAGCCGGGAAATCGCTGGCCGTTATGGACGGTCGTCGACTTCCTTCTCGGTGTTGGCCGGAGGAATCAGATCCTCGGTGGTCAGGTTCAGCCAGATCAGCACCACGTTGGCGATGTAGATCGACGAGTAGGTACCCGCCAGTACACCGATGAACAGCGCGATGGAGAAGCCGAACAGGTTGTCGCCGCCGAAGAACAACAGTGCCGCGATGGCCAGCAGGGTGGAGATCGACGTCGCCATGGTGCGCAGCAGGGTCTGGGTGGTCGAGATGTTGATGTTCTCGATCAGCGTCGCCTTACGCAGCACACGGAAGTTCTCACGTACCCGGTCGAAAACCACGATGGTGTCGTTCAGCGAATAACCGATGATCGCCAGCACCGCCGCCAGCACCGTCAGATCGAAGGTGATCTGGAAGTACGAGAGGATACCCACGGTCACGATCACGTCGTGGATCAGCGACACAATGGCGCCGACCGCAAACTTCCACTGAAAGCGGAACGCCAGGTAGATCAGGATGCCGCCGAGCGCCAGCAGCATGCCGAGGCCGCCCTGGTCGCGCAGTTCTTCACCAACCTGCGGGCCGACGAACTCGACTCGCTTGACCGTCGCCGGGTTGTCGCCGCCGACCTTCTGCAATGCGTCTGCGACCTGATGGCCCAGCTGCGGGTCTTCACCCGGCATGCGCACCAGCAAGTCAGTAGTGGCGCCGAAGTTCTGCACCACAGCTTCGTGATAACCGGAAGTCGCCAGTTGCTCGCGCACCTTGGTGACATCGGCCGGACGCTCGTAGGTCAGCTCGATGAGCGTACCGCCGGTGAAGTCCAGACCCCAGTTCATGCCCTTGGTGGCGACACTGAACAAGGCAATGACGGTAAGCAACACGGTGACGCCGAACGCGAAGTTGCGAACGCCCATGAAGTTGATTGTACGTAACATGGCAGCCCCTTAAATCCACAACTTCTTGAAGTCACGCCCGCCAAAGATCAGGTTGACCATTGCGCGGGTCACCATGATGGCCGTGAACATCGAGGTAAAGATCCCGAGGGACATGGTCACTGCGAAACCCTTCACCGGGCCGGTGCCCATGGCGAAGAGAATGCCGCCGACCAGCAAGGTGGTCAGGTTGGCATCGAGAATCGCAGTAAATGCCCGGCCGAAGCCTTCGTTGATTGCCCGCTGCACAGTCATGCCGGCGGCGATCTCTTCACGAATCCGCGAGAAGATCAGTACGTTGGCGTCGACCGCCATACCCATGGTCAGGACGATACCGGCGATACCCGGCAGGGTCAGCGTGGCGCCCAACAGCGACATCAATGCCAGCAGCAGCACCATGTTCACCGCCAGCGCGACGGTGGCGATGACGCCGAAGAAGCGGTAGATGGCGATGATGAACAGCGATACGAACAGCATGCCCCACAGGGAAGCGTCGATACCTTTGGTGATGTTGTCAGCACCCAGGCTCGGACCGATTGTGCGCTCTTCAGCGAAGTACATCGGTGCAGCCAGACCACCGGCACGCAGCAGCAGCGCCAGCTCGGACGACTCGCCCTGACCGTTCAGGCCAGTGATGCGGAACTGCGCACCCAGCGGCGACTGAATGGTCGCCAGGCTGATGATCTTCTTCTCTTCCTTGAACGTCTGCACCGCAACGTCTTTCTCGACGCCATCAACCACTTGCTTGGTGTAAGTGGTGACCGGACGCTGTTCGATGAAGATCACCGCCATGCTGCGACCGACGTTGGAACGGGTCGCGCGGCTCATCAGCTCGCCACCGTGGCCATCCAGACGGATGTTCACTTCAGGCGTGCCGTGCTCGCCGAAACCGGCCTTGGCGTCGGTGACCTGGTCACCGGTGATGATCAGACCACGCTCGATCTGCGCTGGCGGACGGTTGCCTTCGCGGAATTCGAACGATTCGGAAGTGGCTTTCGAAGCGCCCGGCTCGGCGGCCAGACGGAACTCGAGGTTGGCCGTCTTGCCGAGAATACGCTTGGCTTCGGCAGTGTCCTGCACGCCCGGCAGCTCAACCACGATGCGGTTGGCGCCCTGACGCTGCACGATCGGTTCGGCAACACCCAGCTCGTTGACGCGGTTACGTACCGTGGTCAGGTTCTGCTTGATGGAGTATTCACGGATTTCCGCCAGCTTGGCCGGGGTCATCGCCAGACGCAGCACCGGTTGACCGTTGAGATCGGCCGGAACAATGTCGAAATCGTTGAAGTTCTTGCGGATCAGCGCACGGGCCTGTTCGCGAGAATCTTCATCGCTGAAGCCCAACTGAATGGCACCGCCCAGTTGCGGCAGGCTGCGATAGCGCAGCTTCTCTTTGCGCAGCAGGCTCTTGACGTCGCCTTCGTAGACTTTCAGGCGCGCATCGAGGGCTTTGTCCATGTCCACTTCGAGCAGGAAGTGCACACCACCGGACAAGTCCAGACCCAGCTTCATCGGGTGCGCACCGAGGTTGCGCAACCATTGCGGAGTGGTCTGTGCCAGGTTCAGCGCGACGACGTAGTCATCACCCAATGCCTTGCGCACAACATCCTTGGCCGGCAGCTGGTCTTCAGCCTTGCTCAGACGGATCAGACCGCCCTTGCCGCCTGCCGTCAGCGTAGCCGCCTTGACGTTGATGCCGGACTCTTTCAGCGCTGTGCTGACGCGAGCCAGATCGGCGTCATTGACCTGCAGAGCCGTGCTGGCGCCGCTGATCTGAATGGCCGGGTCATCAGGATAAAGATTGGGAGCGGAATAAATCAGACCGATCGCCAGCACCGCCAGGATCAGAATGTATTTCCACAGAGGGTATTTGTTCAGCATCACGCCGCCCGTTATGAACGCGGGGCGCCTTGCGCGCCCCGTCGATTGAGTAGAAGTTGTTGCTCTTAGATCGCTTTCAGCGTGCCTTTTGGCAGCGTGGCGGCGATGGCGCCTTTCTGGAACTTCATTTCCACGGTGTCGGAAACTTCCAGAACCACGAAGTCATCGGCAACCTTGGTGATCTTGCCGGCGATGCCGCCAGTGGTCACGACTTCGTCGCCCTTCTGCAGGCTGCTCAGCAGGTTCTTCTGCTCTTTGGCGCGCTTGGCCTGTGGACGCCAGATCATCAGGTAGAAGATGACCAGGAAGCCGACCAGGAAAATCCACTCGAAGCCGCCGCCCATTGGGCTTGCAGCAGCCGGTGCAGCTGCGTCAGCCATGGCGTTAGAGATAAAAAAGCTCATTTAGCACTCCAGTTGCAAATGTTGAATCTTGGGGTCAGAAAACTCAGTCCAAAGGCGGGACGGGAAGTCCGCGTTTGGCGTAGAAGGCATCGACAAAGGCGGCCAATGTACCCTGTTGAATAGCCTCGCGCAAACCAGCCATGAGCACCTGATAATGGCGCAAGTTATGGATGGTATTGAGCATGCTGCCGAGCATTTCGCCGCACTTGTCCAGGTGATGCAGATAAGCGCGCGAGAAGTTCTGGCAGGTGTAGCAATCGCAGGTCGGATCCAGCGGCGATTCATCATGGCGATGGAACGCGTTACGGATCTTCAGCACACCGGTATCGATGAACAGATGCCCATTGCGGGCATTACGGGTTGGCATCACGCAATCGAACATGTCCACCCCGCGGCGCACACCCTCAACCAGATCTTCCGGTTTGCCAACGCCCATAAGGTAACGAGGTTTGTCAGCGGGCATCTGGCCCGGCAGATAATCCAGCACCTTGATCATTTCGTGCTTCGGTTCGCCCACCGACAGACCGCCGATGGCGAGGCCGTCGAAGCCGATCTTGTCGAGGCCTTCGAGCGAGCGCATGCGCAGGTTTTCATGCATGCCGCCCTGAACGATGCCGAACAGCGCTGCGGTGTTGTCACCGTGGGCATTCTTCGAACGCTGGGCCCAACGCAACGACAGCTCCATCGATACCCGCGCGACGTCTTCGTCAGCCGGATACGGCGTGCATTCGTCGAAGATCATCACAATGTCGGAACCGAGATCGCGCTGCACCTGCATCGATTCTTCCGGGCCCATGAACACTTTGGCGCCGTCGACCGGAGAAGCGAAGGTCACGCCCTCCTCCTTGATCTTGCGCATCGCGCCGAGGCTGAACACCTGGAAGCCGCCGGAGTCGGTGAGGATCGGGCCTTTCCACTGCATGAAATCGTGCAGGTCGCCATGTTCCTTGATCACTTGAGTGCCGGGACGCAACCACAGGTGAAAGGTGTTGCCCAGAATGATTTCCGCGCCAGTGGCGACGATGTCGCGCGGCAGCATGCCCTTGACCGTGCCGTAGGTGCCGACCGGCATGAACGCCGGGGTCTCGACGGTGCCACGGGGGAAGGTCAGGCGACCACGACGAGCCTTGCCATCGGTGGCCAGCAGCTCAAAGGACATTCGACATTCGCGACTCATTCTGTTTCCTCTGGGCCTGTCTGTTCAGGGGCAGTTGGAGCGGGATTGCGGGTGATGAACATCGCATCCCCGTAACTGAAAAAGCGGTAGCCGTTTTCCACGGCGGCCTTGTAGGCGGCCATGGTTTCGGGATAACCGGCAAACGCGGAAACCAGCATCAACAGCGTGGATTCCGGCAAATGGAAATTGGTCACCAGGGCATCGACCACATGAAACGGCCGGCCCGGATAGATAAAGATGTCGGTGTCGCCACTGAACGGCTTGAGCACACCATCGCGCGCCGCGCTTTCCAGCGAACGCACGCTGGTGGTGCCGACCGCAATCACCCGACCGCCACGCGCCCGGCACGCAGCGACCGCATCGACCACATCCTGGCCGACTTCCAGCCACTCGCTGTGCATGTGGTGATCTTCGATCTTCTCGACGCGCACCGGCTGGAACGTCCCCGCGCCGACGTGCAACGTCACGAACGCAGTCTCGACGCCCTTGGCAGCAATCGCCTGCATCAACAGCTCATCGAAATGCAGCCCCGCCGTCGGCGCCGCCACCGCACCCAGACGCTGGGCATACACGGTCTGATAACGCTCGCGATCCGAGCCTTCATCCGGGCGGTCTATATAAGGAGGCAACGGCATGTGCCCGACGCGATCGAGCAGCGGCAAGACTTCCTCGGCAAAACCCAGCTCGAACAGCGCATCATGACGCGCGAGCATCTCGGCTTCGCCACCGCCGTCGATAAGGATCTTCGAACCCGGTTTCGGCGACTTGCTGGAGCGCACATGGGCCAGCACGCGGTGCGCATCGAGCACGCGCTCGATGAGAATTTCCAGCTTGCCGCCGGACGCTTTCTGCCCGAACAGCCGCGCCGGAATCACCCGGGTATTGTTGAACACCATCAAATCGCCCGGGCGCAAATGCTCAAGCAAATCAGTGAATTGACGGTGTGCCAGGGCGCCGCTCGGCCCATCAAGGGTCAGCAGGCGACTACCGCGACGCTCGGCCAACGGATGGCGGGCGATCAGCGAATCAGGAAGCTCGAAAGTAAAGTCAGCAACGCGCATGATGGGGTTCGTCTAGCAGGGCCGGAAAGTCTAGCGGAAATATCGAAAATTGACCATGAAACGTGATTGACCAACGGTAATCACCTCTCTATACTTCGCCGCCATTGAGCCCTGATGGCGGAATTGGTAGACGCGGCGGATTCAAAATCCGTTTTCGAAAGGAGTGGGAGTTCGAGTCTCCCTCGGGGCACCATATAGCAGTATCTGAAAGTCTCTACCAGACTCTCAGACCCAGAGAAACCGGCCACTTGAGCCGGTTTTTTTGTGTCTGGCTATCTACTCCTGTATCCCTTTATCCGTTGTATCCCTGTATCCCTGCTTGTATCCTGAGAAAATTACCGAACTTTGGGATACAAGGATGAAGCGCGCAGACATCAAGCGCCGCCCTCTCGCTGACACGACACTCGCGGGATTGGAGCCGGAATCAAAGGAATACCGGGAGCTAGACGGAAACGGCCTCTATTTCAGGGTCAAACCTGATGGTGGCAAGTCTTGGCAGCTTCGCTACAAACGTCCGGCGGGCAATTGGGCATGGATGGGGCTCGGGGGTTACCCGGAAGTAAGCGGTGCACTTGCACGAGACAAAGCGGCCGATCTACGCAAGATCGTAAGTAGCGGTGCCGATCCTCTCGAACAGAAGAGATCTGCCAAAGCAGCCATTAACGCTGCCAAGACTAGAACCTTTCGAGCGGCTGCTGAAGCTTGGCTGAAGGCCAAAGAGGAAAAGGGCCTCGCCACCTCCACCCTTAACAAAATTCGCACCTACCTCGACAAAGACATACTCCCAGCATTGGGAGATAAGCCACTCGATGAAATAACCCGTACCGACTGCGCGAATCTTCAGGCATCCCTCGAAGCCCGAAACGCACACAACGTGGCGGAAAAGTGTCGCACCTGGGTCAACCAGATTTTCGGCCGTGCTATCGGATTAGGAGTGACTGAAAACGATCCGGGCAGCCGCCTTCGTGATATTGCAGCGCAGGCCCCTAAGACTCAGCAACACCCACACTTGCTTGAACCTGAGCTGGCTGAATTTCTTCACGCACTAAAAAACACTCCGAGCAGACTGACAGCCCGCACAGCTGCATGGCTTTGTTTATGGACAGCATCGCGTCCAGGCATGGTGCGCTTGGCCGAATGGAAAGAGTTCGACCTTGAGAAAGCCATCTGGACTACGCCCGCCGCCAAGATGAAGATGCGTCGGGATTTTGTGTGCCCTTTGCCCCAGCAAGCGGTTACCGCCCTTAAGGAACTGCACTGCCTAACAGGACGGAGTCGCTGGCTTTTTCCCGGCGTAGGAGCCAAGAACCCTACCATCAGCGAAAACACAATTAACAAAGTCTTCGCGACCATCGGCTACAAAGGTCGCCTCGTTGGGCACGGTACTCGACACACAGCGAGTACATTGCTTCGAGAACATGGCTGGCCGAAGGAGCATGTTGAAGCGCAGCTAGCACACAAGGAAGAAGGTATTTCAGGGGTCTACAACAAAGCTCAATACTTAGAGCAGCGCGTAACGATGATGCAGTGGTATGCCGATCATCTTGATGGACTTGCAGCTGGCAATGTAGTGCAAGGCCAGTTTGGAAAGGCAATATGACTTCCCTACCTATCACCCAGTGCAAAACCAGTGTAACGCGTGTTACAGGTGTAACTAAAAACGGCAACCAATTGATTTCATTGGTTTTATTTCCAGTTACACGCGGCAAAACATTGGCCCTTTCTATGTGTAACGTCCCTGAATCGTGTAACAAGACTCTACCCCCCTCAGCCATGCTGGCGGCCTATCCATTTGACGTGCGCCGCTGCGATAACACGCCGATTCCGGGGCGACGGGGGAGCCAGAATGGATATTGAACTGGACACTGACTTAGGGGAGCTGGAAATTGCAGGAGTCGACGTCGAATGCCTAATTAGGGACATGGACGATATCGAAACAGCTGTTCTAGAGTTAACGCTGTACCCGCAGTTCAACGACTATTTTCGAGAAACATTCGATCTTATCAATGCCGCCACTTCATTCTGGCTTGAGGATGGGGCCTACGCGCTCTGTGCCGAGCGCGTCACAGGAACCTTGTTTCGACTCCGTGATGTCATCGACGAACATGCTAGTGCCACGGAAGCCGGCTCTTTGCCAAATGTCATTCGACAGCTCCCAGGCTTCAATCATCAAGCAACGGACTCGCAACTGGTCGCGGCCTTCGCCCTAGTGCTCGGTACCCAAGCATTGGAGGTCCTCGCGAATTGGCTGTTCGAACTTGAGCTAGCGACTTACGACATCGATGCCGACCTGATAGAGCAACTGAGAAATGAATCGCCGCGCCAGTACCTCGCCCTCATTGAGAAAGAACGATATCGACGTAGCGGACTTGAAATTCGAGCACGAGAGCAATTTGCTGTTTTTATGGGAGAGGCTAATCAGACGCTGTTGATGGCAAATTTTTATCAACAAGTGGAGCGCATGGATGTATCCAAAAATGGTTTCAACACATCAAGTCTAATGCGCCGACTACTCGACGAAGCTTTCTCAGCGAAAGCAACGAGGCGTGGCCAAGAGGCAGGTAAAGGCAACCTAGACCCCAGCTCAAAAACACAAACGGAGGCCATGGATCGACGGTCAAAAATCAAGGCTGCCGCAGAAACGATTATTGAGGGACGCAAGATTGAGAAGCGAAGCCTTAGCGATGCGGAGCTAACCAACCTTCTTTTCGATCAAACAGTACATGGCACAAAAAAAACCATCCGAGAGCATTTGACCGCGCTAGGCCTTAGACCCTTGAAATAAAAAGGGGAACAGACACAGTCCGTTCCCTCTCCCCTCCGTAGCGTATGACCTGTTGTCTCTATTCACACAGGTTTGGATCGCTATGACTACCCAACTAAAAACCATCACCCCGCACGACCCCGCTACGACGCTCATTCGCATGCCGGAGGTCATTTCAATCGTAGGGCTCGCACGCCCGACTATCTACAAGCTCATGCGCCGACCTGAGAGCGGATTCCCGCTGCCAGTGAAGCTGAGTACCAGCAACGCCCGAAGTGCTCCCGTTGCATGGGTATTGGGAGAGGTACAGGCGTGGACACGAGCGCGTATCGCCGCCCGTGACCAGGTGGCCGCATGAAGCGCAATTACTGCCCTTTCAAGGGACCATTTCTAGACTCCTACAGCATCGGATTCCGCCTCTACCAGCCCGGGGCGATCAACTGGCGCCATCGCACTATTGCGGGTGTGAGCTGGAACGGCGAAGAGCAAAAAGCGTTCTTTTTCAGCCCTGACGGCCTCGCACTTCCACTCAAAGCCAATCCTTGGGAACTGCCCGAGCTGATCCGCAAAAATGCGGTGCGCAGGGAGTTTTCGAGCGTTCACGGCTCCGGCTTTTTTGCTATGAGCGAAAGCCGCCTCGCCTCGTTGAAATCGCGCGGCATGACCGACTGGGTTACCTACTGGCTCGTCGATCAATCAGCGGGATTCGCGAACGATCCGGCGGTATGGCAACGCATCATTGATGAGGATCTTGCCGTCGAGAAGACGACAAGCGAGCGCGCTCATCAAGATATGCGCTTGACCTCCGACCTGAACGGTTATGTCGAGGAGTGTGTTGCACAACGCCGTGAGCAGATGGTCGTTGTACACCGTCGCCGCTGTGTTGAAGACAGCAAGATCCTCGCCTGGCTCAAAGGTGAAACACCGCCGCCACTGTTCGCTAATGCGCAGGAGGCAGCATGAATCGCAAGATCGCTGATAACGCCTTGATGCATCCGTTCTCCGTGCTGCGCCGGATCGGATTCTCTACTCGCCTCATGCAGCGCATTGAACGCCACCGCAGCCAACAGGAAAAGCGAGGCCGCGTGGTCAGCGTACTGAGTTGGGCCGACGGTACCTGGTGCGCCCTCTCCCTTCACTGCGAAAAAACCGGCGCAGTGATCGTCGACGAAGGCCAGCAAGCCCAAGCCTATGAAGACGCCCGCTCGATGCTCAGCGGCGGCTTCCTACCGCTCCTATCCCTGCGCTGGGAAGCCCATGCCTGAAACGAAAACGCCTCCGGGGGCGATCCGGAGGCGTTGAGGTCAATCTACATGCACGAACAATTTATGCCGCACCTGAAAAAACCGCAAGCCATCAGCGCAGTTGCACTTTCGAAAAACGGACGTTACTCTCTGGCCGTCGCTGCAAATTCAGCGATTGGGCTTGGCGGCCCAAACAGTACAAGGCGCAACAGCGCCCCCATTACGATTGCAGGCGCTTTTTTTGTGCCCGCATTCCCGTGTTATGGCGGGTTGCGTAGGAGCACCCTCGGGTGCGCCGGTCTCCTTGTACGCCGGTCCGCCAATCCTGCGCAATCCGTCACCCTAATCTGCTTGGCGGCAGACGGTGGCGGTTCCTCAGTACAAGGAGCCTTCACAAATGCAATACGCCCTCAATCCGTCCAAAATTCGCGCCGCTGCACACCGTGCAATGGCTCTCGCCGCTTTACACGCCAACTCCAGCCTCGCTACACGCCTCTCCCGTTACAACGCTCACATGGCCAAAGCCCGCGCACTCGAAACCGCAGGCGGTGCCCAATGAACAACGCTTTGAGTTTCGCCCTGCCCGAAGACCTGCTCTGCGTGAATCCGACCGCAGAAGCCGGTGTGCCCATCGACGCCATCACCTGCGCCATTGCTCGCGCCGACTCGGTGCTGACGCTGCTTGAAGAACACTTCGAAAACGACTCCTCGCGCCTTGCTAATCACGTCATCGCAGCCGTCCTCTGGGACGTGCGCGGCACACTTGGCTTGATCAAGACGCTGACCTTGCACGGCGACTCCACCTCGATGCCTGCTGCGCAGAAAGGCGGTGCGCTATGACCACCTCCACCACCCTCGGGCATGCCACGTTCACTCGCGTGAACGCCTCCGATTTGAAGTTGTTCCGGGTCAATGCCGGAGTACCGGTCGAAGACGCACTGGAGATGGTTTCCCTGCTGCAGCATCACGCCAACCAACTTAATTTCGACGCCGCCATGAGTGACAGCGGTGAGCGTTTCAGTTGGCCTGCCATGTACCTAGGCGAGATGGCTAAAGCTCTGATCGATGACATCAACGACGCATTGTTTCTGCCGAGGGCTGACGCATGAGCCAACGCCCGAGCACCTCCGCAAAGCGTCCAAGCTTTGCCGACGTGAAAGCCGCTGCACTGAAAGACATTGATCGTGTCTTGTCGCACTGGCTGCCCAATGGCAAGCGCGTCGACGGCGGCAAGGAATACACCGCTCCGAATCCGACACGCAGCGATAAGCGCGCCGGTTCGCTCAAGATCAATCTGAGCAAGGGCACATGGGCCGACTTTGCTACCGGCGACAAGGGCGGTGACCTGATTGATCTGGTGCGCTATCTGGACGGCGGCACCGACGTCGAGGCCTGCAACAAACTCGCAGACCTACTGAATGTTGCGCCCGGCACCGCCCAGGCGAAGAACGCGCCTGCCAAGACGAAAACCCCTGAGTGGATTGCCATTCAGCCGATCCCAGCAGAGGCCATGAACAAGTGCCCTGCCAAGCATCGGCAGCACGGCGCACCGTCCAAGGTGTGGATCTACCGTGACACACAAGGCAATCCGCTTATGGCGCTCTACCGCTTCGACCTCTCGCCCGATGAGGACGGCAAGCCGAAGAAGGTATTTGCACCACTTACATGGTGCGAGCGCGCCGATGGCCAAACCAAACAATGGCGCTGGCAGGGTCTGCCCGATCCACGTCCGCTGTTGCGCCTTGATGAACTGGCTGAGCGCAGTGATGCACCGGTAGTTGTGTGCGAAGGCGAGAAAGCTGCCGACGCTGCCGCCGAACTGCTGCCGAGCCACGTGGCCACCTGCTGGCCGAACGGTTCCAACTCTTGGCACAAAGCCGACCTGGCACCGCTGAAAGGCCGAGATGTACTGCTGTGGCCTGACAACGACGACAGCGGTAAAGCTTGCATGGAAGCCGTCGCCGAGAAGGTGCGTGAAATCGGCGCCGCCTCGGTTCGGTTCATCGCTCTGGACTCGTTCAAACGAAAGCCCACGCTGAAGAGTGGCCGCGCCACCTTCTTCAAAGGTGGTCAATGGGATGACGGTGATGACGCTGCCGATGCGCTCATCAAGAATTGGACAGCCGCCCATTTCGCCGAGCTGCAAAACAGCGGCGAGCTGTATGGCTTGGTCGAGGAAAAACCATCCACGGAGCAGGCTGAAGCCAAGCCGGAAGCGAGGACGAAACCCGCAACCAAGCGCCCGACAAAATCGAAAAACGATCTGATGCCCGGTGGCTTTCGATTGACGTCCGAAGGTGTGTTTTATGCCGGTGACGACGGCGAAGCGCGTCCGGTTTGCTCGCCACTGGAGATCCTTGCCCGTACTCGCGACGACAAGGGGCAGAACTGGGGTTTGTTGGTTAAATTTGACGATCCCGACGGCGCCAAGAAGCGCTGGAACATTCCGGCGCGCACCATGACGGGTGACTTCGGCAAAGACGTACTCGGCCCTCTGGTAGACATGGGCCTGCGGCTTGCAGGCAGTCGTTCAGGACGCAATGCACGCAATGACCTGCAGAGCTATCTCGGCGGTTTCGACAGCGCCCAAAGGGCACGGTTGGTCACGCGCTTGGGTTGGCATGACACCGCCTTTCTACTGCCCGAGCAGCAAGTCGGCACGCACAGCGAACACCTGCACTTCTACGAAGCGGGTGCGCAGCTTCCGCCGATCAGCGAAGCAGGCACATTGGAACAATGGCAACAGCAGATCGGCGCGCTGTGCGTCGGCAACCATCGCTTGGCGTTTGTCGTCGGCGTGGCCTTCGCGGGTCCGCTTCTGCACATGCTCGGCCATGAGTCGGGTGGCTTTCACCTCTACGGCGACAGCTCTGGCGGCAAGACCACTCACCTGCAAGTCGCCGCATCGGTGTACGGCGGACCACGCTTGGTGCGTTCGTGGCGTTCTACCGATAACGCGCTGGAATCTATCGCAGCAGCACATTCGGACGGGCTCCTGGTACTCGATGAAATCGGCATGTGCGATCCGCGCATCATCGGCGAGACGGTTTACATGCTCGGCAATGGCACCGGTAAAGCTCGCGCTAATGATCGAGGCCAAGCAGGCCGACAGGTGCAGGAGTGGCGTTTGCTATTTCTCTCCACCGGCGAGAAGACGTTGGCCCA
This sequence comes from Pseudomonas sp. LW8, assembly GCF_041956865.1. Taxonomy (NCBI): domain Bacteria; kingdom Pseudomonadati; phylum Pseudomonadota; class Gammaproteobacteria; order Pseudomonadales; family Pseudomonadaceae; genus Pseudomonas; species Pseudomonas sp. LW8. The sequence goes on from NZ_CP168138.1 coordinate 4,641,783, forward strand.
GCACATGGCCGAAGCGAACAAGGAACTGAAAGCGGGTATGGAAGTGCGCATGCTCGCTGTCCCGGCCGATGCCAGCAAAGGCCTTGGCATGTTCGATGTGCTTAACGGTTTTGAGGATGCGGCGGCACTGTCCGACGCGCTCAAGGCACGAGTAGCGAAATATTACGGTACTCCACTCACTGCATTCCTCACGGCGCTGTGCGAACCCGGCAAACGTCACGGTTGGTCCGCCATCCTGCGCCGCACGCTGGAAGGGTTTATCGCCCAGTCGCTCCCGGCCTCGGCCAGCGGACAGGCACACCGTGCAGCCGCTCGCTTCGGCCTCGCGGCCGCAGCGGGTGAGCTGGCCACCGCAATGGGTATCACCGGTTGGCCGGATGGGACTGCCACCACAGCCGCTCGCGTGTGTTTGAACGCATGGATGAACGAGCGAGGTGGAGCCGGGAACTTCGAGGGTGATGCGATCTTGGCGCGGCTGCGCCAGGTCATCGAGCGCTTCGGTGAAAGCCGCTTCACCCGGTGGGAATCGGCGGCGGCCAAGATCGACGAACACGGCCCGCGCACCATCGACCGCCTCGGCTTTCGCAAGACACTGGAACACGGCATGGGCGACACCATGCACACAACCAATACCTATTACGTACTACCCGAAGCGTGGCGCTCCGAGATTTTCCGGGGCATGAACATCAACGCCGTGAACAAGGAGTTGTTGCAGCGCGGCGTGCTGGAACCGGCCAGCGACGGCAAGGCGTCGAGTCTAGTCCGATTGCCCGGACTTGGGCCCCAGCGCTGCTACATCGTGAAGAGGATTCCGGGAACGGATGAGAGCGAGGCTCGGGCTGCCTGAAGGCACGTCTGCTGATCGAGGTAGCGCCGGCTTATTCCTGGCCTCGCCAGCCGCTCATTCAACCCAAACCCAATTTTTGAAGGAACAAGACAGATGAACGAATTCCAAGCTTCTACCGAACAACACGAACTGCTGGCCGGCCGAGAGACCGCCGGGCTAGCACATCCGGTTTCGGACAGCACTGCCGCGACCGGTCATTGCGAAAAGAAGCAACGGTTGATCGATGAGATCAACCAACTGACCGCCCAACGTGATAAACACCTGAACGACGCTGAACAGCACTACGCCAAGATGGCGCCTTTGGAGGAGCTATTGGAAGGCGATGGGATCATCGAGGAGGACCGGCTGACCGAAATCCGCAAGGAGCACAGCAGCCTGAAACTCCCATACGACTCCAATAAGCACCATGCCTGGCTGCTCGATGCGAAGATCACTCGCCGCGAGAAGCTGCTCAATCATGAAACCCTGATGGCGGGTTACACCGAGTCGATGGCGAACTGGAAAGCCGATGAGCTAGAGCTCAACGAAAAACGCGACAGCCTCAGCACCCGCTTGGCGCAAATCCAGCAGCAAGCGGAAGAGGACATGACCAAGGCCCGGCAAGCCGAAACCGATGCCGCCACCGCTTATGCGCAGGCAGTGGCTTGGGGCGATACCGAGGGCGAAAAGAACGCCAATGCCGATGCGCAGAAGGCCGCGAAAAACCTGGCGACGGCGACCGAACACAATCGTCGCCAACACCTGATCATCACTGCGTTGGAACAGGAGCTGGCCATCGTTGACCAGCACATTGCCGAAGCGCAAAGGGAATACAGTTCGACCCTAGAAACCGCGATGTACCTTGCCCGCACTGTGCTTGAAGAACAGTGGAACGAACAAGCGCAAGCGCTGATGGAGTTGGGCGGCAAGCTGTGGGCTACCGAAGGGATGCTTGGAGGCGAACACCTCAGCCTGATGAAGCTGGTACTTCCAAAAGAAGGCGAAGACTTCCACAGCTGGAACTGGCGCGAACTGTTGGAGCTATCCCGCCAGTACAGCGTGCAAGACATCCTTTCACTGTAGCTCGCTGATCCACCGAAACAGCCTACGCAGGTAGGCTGTTCAAACCTCCACAGGCTCCAAAATGATTATTCAAATAGACCTCAGAAATCATCCCAACTGGAAAGACCTACTGAAAGCACGGATAGGCTCCTTAAAGGAAATGCTGGAATTCGTGGACAAACCTCGCATAAAAACGAAAGTCGAGAATCTCACCGTAAAATTGATCAAGGCTGAAATCCTCAGCATTCGAGAGTATCTGAAATTGTCAGAATAGCGCTGAACTTGTTAGCCGCACGAACATTCAAAAGATCATCAAATAACCATAGGAAACAATCATGTCCAAACTTGCCGAATACCGTCAGCTGGAAAAACACCTCGCCGATCAACTCCAAGCACTGGAGACGATGAAGAGCGACGGCGCGCTGAAAAAAGAGATCGAGTTCGAGACCAAGCTGCGCGAGCTACTGAATCAGTACGGTTTCAGCCTCAAGCACATCATCAACCTGCTGGATCCACAGAGCACAAAGCGCGCCCCAATGCCGGCGGCGGCACCTGGCAAGCGCAAGCCTAGAGAGCTGAAGGTTTACAAGAACCCGCACAATGGTGAGGTGGTTGAAACTAAAGGCGGTAATCACAAAACCCTAAAAGAATGGAAAACCAAGCACGGAGCCGACGAGGTTGAAAGCTGGATGAAGAAGTAAGATCGCTTCATCTGAAAAAGGGCCCTATCGGGCTCTTTTTATGAACCATATCTTATTATGATACGAGTCAATACATAAAAACATCTACGGCAAGACTTCAGCGACGTGCTTTATTCGGAGTAACCATCTAAAAATTTGACAACAAACAAAAGCATCAGAAACAATATAAATTTCGCCGACCAATCAAGAAAAAAACACTCGACTATAGGCCAACACCATACAAAAAACCACTATCCATTCAAACTCTCAATCATTATTGCGATCAAGGCATACTGGAGAAGCTCCACTATGACCCGGCGCCTTTCAAGCTCAGATATATCATCGTTATTATCAAATTCATTACCATGCGCGACCAAATGTCTTTTAGCGTTTATCTGATCAACAAACTCCTCCCATAACGTTTTCTTCGAAGTTTTCTTTTTCTCTATTCCCAGCCCTAAACCCTCTATCTTATAAGGGTAAATTTCAGACCCCGTTACAACGAGATTTTTGAGGAGAGCAGACTTCTCCCTAGCCTCAGGAACTGAAGAAGAAAAAATGACGTCCAATTCCGACTCATGCAAATAATCAAATACTTTGGTAATACCAAAATTCTCAAAAGCAGTAATCAATACAGAAGATGATGGATTCTTATTTCGAGAATAGAAAAACGGCTCATGTGAAATTTTACTGTTCAAATCATCAAATTTAGAAATAAGGGTTTCTATTTTTTTATTATAAGACTTTGAATCTCCATCTACTGGAGCCCCTATATACTTAACGCAATACGTACGCTTAACAGCGTTAGGAAGCATCACAAAACTATCACTTCTGTTTAAGTCTGCAACGACATTTTTTATCAAATCTTTCGTAAAGCCCTCTAAGTGAGCCACAATCAGAACCGTAGTAGATCTGCAAATTGCATTATAGAATGCAGCATCTTCAGTTTTAAGTTCTTTTGCCCTACTAATTAACGTATCAATCTCGGCCCACTTGGAGTCGAGACTTAAAGTAAAGTCCTGTAAAAACGTTGACATTATGATAACGCGCCCAAGGTTTTTTGAATCCGGACATGAATTTTTGAAACATCGTTTACACTCCCTTCTACCGAATCAAAAAAACTGGCATCAGAGAACAGTTTTACGAATTTTTTATGGGACCCTGGCTTTATTTCTTTAACGCGAGAAAAATAATAACTCACCGCATCAAAAACGGCTGCATTGAAAGACGACATCTCTTGAGGAATGGCCTTGCCTGCCTGCAACCTGTATTTCGCGAAGGGCTTATCTCCAAAATGCTCATCAATATTTTTCATTGACGAAACGAAATTCGCCTTCATTTTTTTTAACTCAGAAACCCCTAACTTATTAAACTCCTCCATCTTCAGCGTTAAAAACCTTTTAAACTGCCCCTTATAGTCTTTATATCCATCCTGATAACTGATTGCAAAATATCGCAACACAAGCTCTTCATCTTCCATTTTTTCCAAACGCTTAGACTTTGCCGTTAGATTTGCAGCCTTAACAAAATGCTCATTTTTTGCTAATTCTTTGATCAGATCCTTAAAAGGCCCTCTGCAGGTAGCGTTGCGCAACTCTTGCGCCTCTAACTTTACCGAACCACTGTTCAAGCGTTCAAATATATCAAACTTGACCTGAGTATCTACCGTTGAGTCGATTCGAAGACAGCGAATTGTACGCTCCTCTAACCGCCTTGTGAGAAAAGGGGGCAAATCCTTATAAGACGCTCCATTTAGTTCAGAAAGCACCTCAAGCCCCTTGAGACTGTATTTAGCTTCAAAATAGTTGTAGATTGCTGTAAGACGCTGCTGCCCATCAATTACCGAATACCTTGCAGCCTCTTCTTCCACCTCATCATCAACATCGACGTCTTGAGATATATATATTATCGGAATCGGTATATTCAGAACCAAGCTCTCAATCAACCGTGACGAGTATTCGTCCGACCACCGATGGTTTCGTTGATAGTCGGGATTCAACTTGATAATTCCCTTCTTTATTTTCTTTACCAGCGTCTCTAAATCATACTCAATTGTTTGAGTTTTAACCGTTCGCTCTTTTGCTTTTTGTTGAATAGCATCGAGACTGGCTTTAAGTAGTGACATATAACTTCCATACCAACAATTATAGTAGGCGCCTTATCCCCTCAGCAGGCAGATAAGTCGCCAGTTGAATTCACAGATCGTAGCACATACGCGGTTCGAGCGAAGATTGTCCCAGCGCTTCAAAGGAGGTAGTGTTCGAGGCAAGACGAGCAGAATGGAAGTGGCGGTACTGATGGAGTTTATCGATAAGCAGATAGCGCCGCCAAAATCATGGGAAAAATTCGAGGACCTGATACGCGCCTTATACGCCGCTGCTTGGGAAGCACCTCTAACCCAAAAAAATGGGCGAACTGGCCAGAAGCAACAGGGCGTTGACGTCTTCGGAACACCCAGTACCAAGCCAGGTGAAGTCTTTGGCGTGCAGTGCAAAGGTAAAAACGGGGCGTATGGATCGAAGGCATCAATCGAGGAATTTGAATCAGAACTTGCCAAGGCAGAAAGCTTCAAGCCTCCGCTGTCACACTGGACGTTTGCTACCACTGCCCCAAACGATGGCCCTCTTCAGGAATACGCACGCATCCTTTCTGAGCGACGTCACAAAGCTGGGCGATTTCCAGTCGTTGCAATCGGCTGGGAGACCATCCAAGCGTTGATGTCCAGTCACCCAAAAGTGATAGAAGAGTTTTACCCGGAGCATGCGAATCATTTATCGCAAATAATCGCAATGTTGCGTGCAATGCTAGGCGTGGACCAGCTGGATCAATCCCGTCGGCACATTGGTTTCGATGTAGATCAAACAGTAGCTGCCGCGAGTACGACGGTTTGGTCCGAAGTACAATTTGAAACAGCACGGGATTTAGGTCCGGCGTTGATGGGCCGATCACTCGGTCCTGCGGATGTCGTCGCTTGCCCAGAGCTGCCTGAGGTTGGGAGTCTTATCGCAGATCTTGAACGTGCTGGTTCCGCTCGACTCTCAGGGGTGCCGGGAGCAGGAAAATCGATCTGCATTCTTCAAACTGCCCGAAAACTAAGAGCGCGCGGATGGCGGGTCCTACGATTGGCTGATCCCGCGAATAGCGTGAGGCTTTTTGATGATAGTAGCTCATTACCAACCTTGTATTTAATTGATGATGCCCATTTAACCCGTCCGGCGCTGTTACGCGAACTAGAAGAGCACGCAACGGCATCCCGATGGATACTTAGCGCGCACACTGTCTCGGACGATCAAGGAGGGTCTCCCGGTGCAATTCAACTCGATACTAAACGTGCCGTACGAGTAATTGCAGAGGGGCTAAAGTCAAATCCAGAAGCGACACTTTCAGCGGTACGCCGGGCTGATGATCGAGTGGGTGATCGACCAGGAGAGGAGCCGCTTAGCCAACGCCTTGAACATGCTGCGGAACAGTCACAATTTCCTTGGCAGTTCTGCTTCATATTGGGAGGAGGCTGGAGGCGTTCTAGTTCGATAGCGAGTTCAGCCCGTGCGGCCGGCGCGGATCTAATTCTTGCAGCATTAGCTATTCAACAGTTAGCCTCCCGAGATGCCCGATGCACTCATGATATGTTAATTACCCTGCTCGGCGACGAGAGTTCCAACCAAAATACCGTTGCTGCAGTTAAATGGTTGGTTTCCCAACGGGTGTTGATTGCTCACACTGATCTCCGGTGTCCCCATCAACGTCTCGCGAGCGTACTCCTTCAGCGTATTCTCGACGGCCAGTCGGATGAAGGCCGGAAAATCATTGCCAAAATACTTGAACGGGTGCTCCGCGACGAAGGAACGTCGATGGCAGGCATCAGTGTGTTACTCAGAGAATTGGCGCACTCTGGCGAATTCCGTCAGTGGACCAAGCTAGTCAAAGCCGAGTGGCTTTTGCCCATACTTAAGCGTTGCTGGACCGCCGCCACTCCTGTTGAAATTCTCCACGCCTGTTGGGTACTTAACAGCTTAAATGGATATTTGGCGAATGATATTTTTGACATTTCTGACCACAGAGCGATTTTAGCAGGTTGGATCGAGGCGGCCCCCAAAGGCGCCTGCTATGCGCTCGGCTGGGTGATTAATGATATCTTTAACACTCAGCCGAAACTTGGTGAAGAAATAGTCGAACTTGTTAACCCGTCTAAACTAGCCCTTTTGATGAATACCGCAGATGCTATGCATGCTGGTGAAATAGCCAATCTGATTTCTATGATACGGGCTGGGAACAATCACACATGGAAAACCAAATATCTAGAAAACATTGACCAAAATGCATGCCACCGTAAAGTCTCTTGTTGGCCTCAGAACGCTTATTTATCTGTAGCGGCAGATTTTTGTGAACACTTCTGCTATTTTGCTCCTGAGTTCGGTTTCACACTCATCGAATCTCTTATTCCCGCTATATCTGATCGACTCCGCGCTAACCCCCAACAAGAATTCCATGAAATAAATGATATTGTTTGGAATTCTTTACGACTTTACGACCCCTTATGCATATACATCGGCAAGCGCGCACCAACTAGACGAATGCGACAGGTAGGCAGAAAAATTTGCTCCTGTTGGCAACCGGTAGATTTAGCAGCCAAATTATCATGCACTACTGATCGATACTTTCAGTCCGCTGCGGGATTACTCAGCTTTTTGAAAGAAGCCGCACCGAAGCGTTTTGAGCAAACCGTACTGGCTCTAGACTGGCAATCGATCGACAAAAATATTGGTGCAAACTGGGCTCATGATATTGGTGATGCAAGAATGCTTTTGGGTATCGCTTACTCCGTACCGGCAGTTCGCCCAGCACTTGAATCGATGATAGAACGCAACGGGGCCAATATTATTACCATGTCGACCCAGGTAGCCGCATTAGCTCCAGCTAGCGCCGTGCGACACTTATCGGACGGTAAGCTTATTGCGCTCTGCCCGTGGGGCCATGTCGACTGGAAGTTGGGGTCACTATTATTAGCACGACTTGAAAAAAATAGTCCGACATTACTCAAGGCGCTGTTAGAGCCAAATTATGATGGCATCGCGAAAGCCCTATCGCAAGCCAGCCCCACCTTTTATAACGATGGGCTGCTGTTATTATGCTTAATAGCCCAAATAGGGCCCAACGGCCTGGAACCAGTGTTGGACCGAATTGATATCAATACCGCAGAACGCGGTTGGCAAAGCGCGTTACGAGGAATCGCGAACAATGGTGAGCGCGGAGCGAAGGCACAGGCGAGACAGGTGGTAAGTTTACTAATCCACTATGCGCTAAAGAGGAAGGACGCAGTCGGTGCTCTTGCTCAACGTTTGCGAGAGAGCTTTCCTCGTCAATCAGTTCCGTCAATCAGAACCCTTGAGCATATAGACCTTACAATTAGTGCTGACTAAATCGATAGCATTCTTCACTGAATCGACTAATAAATTAAAATTTCTGTAACACGGAAAACGCCTGTAACACTCGGCCGTGCAGTTAATAAAAATTGTGTTACGCAAAAAAACATCAATAAAATCAACAAGTTAACGCAACCTGTAACGTCCGTAACAGCTGTAACACGCCTAAATTGAAGACCCCGCTCCCCGTGGTAAGGCCACCATCAGCGATTGGTAGATAGTCTCGCAGCGATACTGCTTTCTTAAGCAGAAAACCACGGGGGCCCCTGTAGTGTTTGCCTGCACACGGGGTCGGAAACCCGCCGGACTTTGTTAGCGGACAGATGCCCAGCTTAGTGAACAGGTGAACCGGGTGAACACTCAGTTCACCAGTGCATTTGCATAAGAGGTTTGGAGGTCGCCGGGGACCCTGGGCATTTCTGAATGACACGGGGCATAAAACCCGCGGGATCTTGGTAGGGGCTGACTTTTTTACATTGGTTGACAGGTTGACTCGGTTGACGGCTCAGGGCGTGCGGAATCAGCAACACAAAAGACCATCGTTACCGAAGCAGTAACGATGGTCATTTTTCAACCAAATGCTTTCGATTTCAATGACTGAAATTTCAGTAAGCTGGGAGAACTCCCACTAACAAGAACCCGCGGGTTTCCGACCCCGTGTATGCTGATACCCTTCAGGGTCCCCGGCGCAATCTGTCGACACCAGATAACAAGCAACACAACTCACGCCTAATCGAGCTAATAAGGACATCAAGTATGGCAACTATTCATCTCAAAGAACTCGAATTTGAAGGGAACATAACAGTAACCTTAGATAACGATAGTATTTTGGTAATTATAGGACCTAACAACACTGGAAAAAGCGCAACACTGAACTCGATTAGAAGCCGCATTCGACAGGAAATTCCGCTCCCCTCAGCGTTAAGAACCTTGAAATTAAAGAGAGCCCCTGACTTAGAAGGGCTGAAAGAGGAACTATCAGCGCACAGAGATATGAATGGAAGCTACTCTGTTCCAGGCCTCGGCTTCCATGAAAACAACCTGTCTATTTGGTGGAATGAAAATAATGAATCGGTAGGTCCTTATTTTTCACAACAAGCGATTTCGGATCTCACAACTAGATCACGACTTGCCGATTGCGATCCTCAGCCGGCATTCGACAGCAGAGTTGAGAACAGCGCGAACCACCCGTTTCAACACATGTATAGAGATCCAGACCTTGAAGCGGCAGTTTCAGAGGTGTTTCATAGAGCATTCAAGCGTGACCTTATAGTTCATCGCGCGGCGGGCAACACTATCCCAGTTTATACTGGAGAACGTCCAACGATGGCCCCAGGAGAGGATAGGATTAGTAGAAGCTATTTAGAGCGCCTAGAGAAGCTTGACAGACTTGAAACCCAAGGCGATGGTGTTCGAAGCTTCGTATCTATAGTTGCGAGAGTAATGACAGAAAAGAGGATGATTCAACTAATTGATGAACCAGAAGCGTTTCTTCACCCACCCCAGGCAAAATTACTGTCTGAGAGCATTGCGGAATTGAGCGTCAGCCGCCAAACAATAATCGCGACACACAGCAGTCTGGTGCTGCAGGGGCTGTTGAATAGACACTCAGAGAGAGTTTCTGTAATCAGGCTTGCGCGTCCTAACAACAGTCCGATCGCTTCTTACTTAGAGTCTGCTCAAGTAGTTGAACTGTGGCGCGACCCAATTCTGCGCTTCAGCAATATTCTAGACGGCCTGTTTCACGAAGGAGTAATCATCACCGAGGCTGATGCAGACTGTCGCTTTTACGAAGCGTTGATAAATGCGTCAACAGAGAAGAAGTCTCGCCCTGATATTCATTATACCTACAGTGGGGGAAAGGACAGATTACCTACCGTAATCAGCGCCCTCATAAAACTAGATGTGCCAGTAGCGACAATTGTTGACTTTGATGCGCTAAACAACATCCAGCCACTACGCCGGATAGTTGAAGCACATCTGGGTGATTGGGCGACTATTGAGTACGACTGGAAAACTGTTAAAACAGCAGTTGAAGACAAAGCGGTATTTTTAAGTGGTGACAAATACAAAGGCGAAGTCACCGCCCAGTTGAAGAGGTATGGACCTGGAGAAGTCGTACCAAAGGAAGTTCTACGAGAGATAAAAAAACTCACACGCCAGGCATCACCTTGGGATCGCGTTAAAGACTCGGGGGTAGCCGCCATTTCCGCAGGTGAGCCGACGCTAGCGATTCAACGCTTGCTGAAATCGCTTAGCTCATTAGGAATATTCGTAGCTCCCAACGGTGAAATGGAAGGTTTCTGTCGATCAGTAGGTGGTCATGGACCACGCTGGGTCGAAGCGATCCTTCAGAGAGATGTCGCGACGGATGAGGAGTTGGCATCAGCTCGTGCATTTGTAGGGCAAATCATTACGTTCCTGAAGGCCGACTGATATTCCGTCTCTTGGCAGGGGAGATCGGACTTGGCAAACTATCCTTTGCCTAGAAGCAGTGACCACTATTCTGTATCCCTATTTGTATCCCTTGTACGGAAAACTCCTTGAACACCATGTAAAATATGGGAGAAGCGAGTCTCCCTCGGGGCACCAACACAGAGAAAAAGGTCTTGCGAAAGCAGGGCCTTTTTTTTCGTCTGGCGGAAAGTGGTTGGTGCAATGCCGGCCACTAAAGCCCCGCCCGACGATTGAGCTTGAAGCGACCTGAATCACCGCATAGGTGAAACAAAAGGTGACTTTTACCATCGAGGAATACCAAACCGCATGCAACCGTCCTCATAGCCTAGAGGCTATCTCCTTCCACATGTAGTCATAGTTGTACTCCAACCAACGCACCAACAATCTGTCGTACTGCCTGCGAAACCAATTGCGCCGTCGCGCCGCGAGCCTCTCCTCTATCTCGGTTCTGAGCCAATCAGGGTCAAACCCAGTCCATACAGTGGCCAGAACTGCAGCAATGTTTGTGAAACACACTGGTGCTACTTCTGAGTAAAAAATCTTGTAGAGCACCGCTGGATCAACGCCCTTGAGCTGACGAACGACGTAGTCGTAATCAGTGGGGAAATGATTGAAAGGCTCTGATAACGCATCTCTGACCCTAGTCAGTTGTGGTTCATTCAGAAGATGTCCCAATGCAAAAATCCTCCGATTCCTTATCCAGTAACTCGCTGCCGTTTCGCCTGCAGAACTGCGTGTAACCGCACCAACGACAATCGTATGCATATCCCCATGGCGAGCCATGGCCAAAACTGACGTCATCTTGCCGAGCAACAGCTCAAGTCCAGAATCGGGCGCTTGCCCAACCTATTCCTTAGCCCCAAACATCCGCTCAGCAATCTCCCGCCCCCGCTCCATCCCTTCCTTCGTCAACCATATCGACTTGTTCCTGTTCACCGGATTACTGATCAAACCCTGTTCGTGCAAGCGGTTCATGATTTCGAAGTCATAGCCCTTCCACGCATTGCCGTCGTCGGAGCTATAGGCAGCCAGGAGAGCAAGGACGGCGTCGTCGATCAGTTTCATGTCGTATTCCATGATGGTCACTCCGCTGATGTTCAGTGTTTGTAATCAAAGCGTCGTATCAAAGTGGATGTCAATGCTGCGCGAGCTTGTAGGTTTTAGATGCCCGATTGCTGGTTGCCTCGACTGCGATCCCCGCCCGTATAATCACGCCCGCACGGCAAACCTCCTCTGGCGTTTTGCGCATTGGTTTCAAGCCTTCCACTTCACTGACAGACATCCCCATGGAAACCTCACTGGAAACCGTCGCCCTCTTCTCCCTCAAACTTGCCTACGAAGAAGAGGGCCTGAGCCCGATCCTGCGCGATGACATGGTCATGGGCGATTATCAGAAAGACGTTTTCGAGTTACTGGTGAAACGCGGCGATGTCGAGGCCATTCAGTTCAAGATGAACGAATGCCTGAACCTGGCGCTGGATGCTTTGGGTGGGGTCGAGAAGCCCTTGGGGCGGGAGTTGCGCAAGTTGTCGGCGGAGTTGGCTCAGGCGCGGTCGGTGGAGCAGCTGGGGCAGCCGCTGCTCGCACTGAAGGGGTATCTGCGCGACATTCTTTGAGTGCCGCGCTACAGCCATGCCGGTATCTCTCCTGATCAGCGACGTGCTTTAAGCACTCGAATATCTGTTGGGAAGCCGTCAGCGCCCACCAGTTTTTTCCAGCCCATGTATTGAAATTCGCCATTGGGATCAATGTAGTCGCCCTTCTCTGGCTGCCCTCCGCCAACTATCGCAACACGCTTCACTTCGCCACAGCCGCCATCCGACGGTCGCACTGTGTAGATCACATACGGCTTCACGTATTGCGTGGCGCGGAAGTATTGGCCGCAGATTTCGTCGACGGTGATGAGCATGGTTTTCAGACGGGCTTCGCCGTCAGTGTCTTCGTGCAGTTTCAGGAAGGAGATGTCGCCGACGTCGCTGTAGCCGAGGGAACGGGCGCGTTGATAGGCGGGGGAGTTCTGGTGCGCAATTCGGCCCTCCTCCACACCGCGTTGCATTTGCGCGGCGAACTCGGCTTTGCCTTGGGCCAGGGTTGCCTCGGCATGGGCCGCGACGTTTTCGCAGTGGGCATACTCGCTGGAGTCGAGGTGTTGCGGTAGCAGGTTAAGGCGGCGCTCGTTCATGGAGGCGAGGCTGTCTTGCAGGCCGGACGTTAGTGCATAGGCAGCGGAGACGCGGCCGCTCTGGACGTCGGCGATTGTCTCCTGCATCCGCTGGCAATTGGCGAGGTAGTAATCCCAGCTGGCTTGCGGGTGTTCTTTCGCGAAGCAGAAGGCTGGGGTAATGGAGACGGCAAGGGTGAGAGCGCCGAGCAGTTGCAGCAAACGGGTTGTGGAAAACATGGGTAGTCCATTACAGAGAAGGCATGGCGCGACGCTACTATTTTGCTATCGTTCCGTCCACTCTCAACAGGCGAACAAGTTGTCGCCTCTGTCTCGTGGCAAGGAAAGAAATCCGATGGATGCTGTGTTGTGTTTAGTGGTCATGGCGGCAATGTGGTTCTGGGTGGTGCGACAGCGCGGGCACTGGAATCTGTTGTTGGCAAACCTTGCCGGAGCGGGCAGCGCTGTGGTGGCGGGCATTGTCTTCACACTGCTTTATGACGGGCTGTTCGGCACCACCATGGCAGCGCCGGGACTGCATAACAGCCTGGTGGTGTTCATGACCAGCGCGGGCGTTCTGGCGGGTGTGTGGTTGTGGATCGCCAAGCGTCGACAGCCGGCGCATCCGGTTGCACGTCAACTGCTCGCGGGCGCCTGTGGCGTTGCCGCCGGCATGGTCACGTTGATTTTTCTGGCGGCGAATTATTTTCCGCAACCGTAGCCGGACGGCGCGTCTATTTTGCTATCTTGCCGCGCATCGTCGGTGCTCGCTGATCGTCTCGCGCCGCGCTTGGATTGTTGAAAGGTAAGGAAAGGATCAAATGGAGTTTTTGCGTTTTCTGGCGTTCGTCGCTGTCTGGGGTTTCATGTGGCGCTGGGTGGTGAAGAACCGCGGCAGCTGGAATATTTTCTACGGCAACATCGTTGGCGCGGCGGGTGGGTTCATTGTCGGGCTGGTGATGTTGTCGATCACCTTTTCGCTGTTTCCTTCGTCGTTCGATCACGAGGCGCAGGCGCAAAACACGCCAGTCGTCGAGTCGACCTCTGTGTTGCCTGAAGCCGAGGCAGTCACGCCCGTCACCGAGCTGAAAGATGCGCCGGTTTTTGCTGCCATCGAAGCGGACGACAAGCCTTCCCCGCCGGACTCCGCACTGTTGCCGAATAACGTCAGCCGGGCGCCGAAATCAATGGCGGTACAAACGGTGCTGAATCAAAGCGACTACGAGGGTCGCATGGCCCTCGCCGCGCTGAACAAGAAGTTGCGCGGCGACACACAGGCCGACAAGTCGATGATCGCGTATGTCATGTGCAGCCCGTTTGTCACCAGCACCCTGCGTTATCCCGCTTCGGCGCGTTTTGCTGACAGCAAAGCGCTGGTCAGTCATCGCTACAAGGATCAGGTCTACAGCTTCAGCAACAGCGTCACTGCGCGCAACATGAATGGCGACGATGTCACCTACCGTTTCGATTGCTCCGTGCAGGAATTGCCACGGGTTGATGCGACGGCTGGGGAGTGGCGTCTGCTGGCGCTGAAACTGCAAAAAGCCGACTCTTAAGGCTGATTTAAGGGATCAGGGCGCCGGCTGCGCTATCATCGCCGGCCTGTGCGCCTTGAACTTTGCCCTCAATGTTTTCAACACCTGATGACCTGATCTCGCTGCCTCCTGTACTGGCCGGTCCGTTGCTGCGGCGGCTGGAGCCGACGCGCGTGGTGCTGTGGCTGGTGGGCTCGCGTGAACTGTCGCTGACCTTGCGCCTGCAAGGTGTAGGAGATATTCCGCTCGACTCGCAGAAATGCACGGTCATTGCCGTAGGCCGTCATGCGTTCGTGCATCTGATAGACGTTCAGCTTGAAAGCGCCCTGCCCTGCGACACGTTTATCGCTTACGACCTGCTGATCGACGACGCCATTGGTATGGCTGAGTGGGCGCCTCATCTGCTTTACCCTGGTGCCAGCTGCGCGAACCTCGTAGTGCGTTCGCGGATCGACCAATTGCTCCACGGCTCCTGCCGCAAGCCGCATCATCCGGCAACCGACGGTTTGCTCTGCGTCGATCAATTGCTGGCCGACGAAGCCGATGCTCAACACCGTCCGGCGCTGCTGATGATGAGCGGTGATCAGGTGTATGCCGACGACGTTGCCGGGCCGATGCTGCGGGCGATTCATGCCCTGATCGAGCGTCTGGGTCTGTTCGATGAGCACCTTGACGGTGCCGTGGTCAGCGACAGCGCCAAGCTCTACCAACACCCGGCCAGCTACTACCACCGTGCGGATTTGTTACCGGCGCTAGAGAGCAACGAGACCTTGCGCGAGCGATTTTTCGGTGGCGCGCGTAAGCCGATTTTCACCAGCAGCAGTGCCGACAATCACCTGGTGACGTTCGCCGAAGTCATGGCCATGTACATGCTGGTGTGGTCGCCGACGCCGTGGTCGCTGATCAATCCGAACGCGCCGACGCTGACGCCGGAACGCCGCAAGCGCTACCACCTTGAGCAGACGCGCATTGATGCCTTCAAGGCGGGCCTGGGCAATGTCGCGCGGGCGCTGGCGCATCTGCCGAGCCTGATGATTTTCGATGATCACGACATCACCGATGACTGGAATCTTTCTGCGCAGTGGGAGGAAACCGCCTACGGCCATCCGTTCTCCAAACGCATCATCGGCAACGCGCTGATTGCTTATCTGTTGTGTCAGGGCTGGGGCAACAATCCTGATGCCTTCAAGGACGTGCTGGAGCAGACCGCGCAACTGAGCGCCAGCGGTGACGACGGCTATCTGGACATGCCGGTGCAGGACGATCTGATTGATCAGTTGCTGCGTTTTCAGCAGTGGCATTTTGTGTTGCCGAGCAGTCCGGCACTGGTGGTGATAGATACGCGCACCCGGCGCTGGCGCAGCGAGATGGCCCTCAAGCAACCGTCGGGCCTGCTCGACTGGGAAGCCTTGAGCGAACTGCAACAGGAACTGCTCGATCACCCTTCGGCAATCATCGTGTCGCCGGCGCCGATCTTTGGCGTGAAGCTGATTGAAACCGTGCAGAAAGTGTTCAGCTGGTGCGGTTATCCGCTGCTGGTCGACGCGGAAAACTGGATGGCCCATCGCGGCGCGGCGCAGGTGATACTGAACATTTTCCGACACTCGCGCACACCGGGGAACTACGTGGTGCTGTCCGGCGATGTGCATTATTCCTTCGTCTACGAAGTCCTGATCCGCCACCGCAAGGCCGGCCCACGGATCTGGCAGATCACCAGCAGCGGCATCAAGAACGAATTCCCGCCAACGCTGCTGGAATGGTTCGACCGCCTCAACCGCTGGCTCTACTCACCACGCTCACCGTTGAACTGGTTCACCAAACGCCGCCTGATGCGCATCGTCCCGTACACGCCGGAACATGCCGAGGCCGGGGAACGGCTGTGGAATTCGGCAGGGATCGGACAGGTGTTTTTCAATGAACAGGGGCAGCCGAGCGAGATTGTTCAGCACAACTCGAATGGGGCGGAGAAGACGAGGATGCTGGCGCCGGAGTTTGCAAATGCGCCGGACTAAAGCCATGCGCTGATCTGTGGGAGCGAGCCTGCTCGCGAAGGCGCAATTTCAGTCGACACCTACTGTGAATAGTCGACCGCTTTCGCGAGCAGGCTCGCTCCCACAGGGTTTTGCGCAGACCAATCAATGTGCGGCCAGAGCCCGCCCAACCCCTCTGACAATCATCCCCACCTCGCGCTCATCAATCGTCAGCGGCGGGAGCAACCTGATGGTCTTGCCACGAGTCACGTTGATCAACAAGCCGTGATCCCGCGCAGCGATCAGCGTCAGGTCGCGCACCGGTTGTTTCAGTTCGATACCGATCATGAGGCCCTGCCCCCGGATTGCCAGCACGTTCGGGTTGTCTGCCAATTCGGCGCGCAAGCGTTCCAGCAGCCGTGCGCCCTGCACCCGCGCATTCGCCAGCAGGCCTTGTTCTTCGATGATGTCCAGCACCGTGCAGCCGACCCGGCAGGCCAGTGGATTGCCGCCGAAAGTGCTGCCATGGCTGCCCGGGGTGAACAGGTCGGCCGCGCGGCCACGGGCCAGGCAGGCGCCGATCGGCACGCCATTGCCCAAGCCTTTGGCCAGGGTCATGACATCGGGCACGATGCCTTCGTGCTGAAAGGCGAACCACTGCCCGGTGCGGCCGATGCCGGTCTGGATTTCATCGAGCATCAGCAGCCACGCGTGGCGATTGCACAGGTCGCGCAGGGCCTTGAGATAACCCGGCGGTGCGATTTGTACGCCGCTTTCGCCCTGGATCGGTTCGACCAGAATCGCCACGATGCGCGCGCCGTGTTTGCGCTGTATTTGCTCCAGCGCCGGGAGATCGCCGAACGGCACTTTGACGAAGTCCCCTGGCAGTTCGTTGAAGCCCAGCCGCACTGCCGGGCCATCGCTGGCGGACAAGGTGCCAAGGGTGCGGCCATGAAACGCGTTGGCCATGACCACCACCAGCGGCTGCTCGATGCCTTTGCGCCAGCCGTAAAGGCGCGCCAGTTTCAGTGCCGTCTCGTTCGCTTCGGCGCCGGAGTTGTTGAAGAACGCGCGCTCCATCCCCGACAACGCCGTCAGCCGTTTGGCCAGTTGTAGTTGCCAGTCGATGCTGTATAGGTTGGAGGTGTGCAACAGCAATCCCGCTTGCTCGCTGATCGCCGCAACGATGCGCGGATGCGAGTGGCCGACATTGGTCACTGCCACACCGGCAACGGCATCCAGATATTCGCGCCCCGCCTGATCCCACAGACGCGTGCCCAGGCCCTTGGTGAAACTCAGGGCCAGTGGTTGGTAGGTGTTCATCAGGGCGGCGGTCATGACGTGAAACTCCATTGCAGGTCGGTGTTTTTGCAGTATGGTTAGCCACCTGAGCTGGATAAACTCGGAAAAACTTCAATCATTTAAAAGCCGAGCTTGATAATGGACTTGTTTCAGTCGATGGGCGTCTACGTCAAAGTGGTCGAAACCGGGAGCATGACGGCCGCCGCTGCGAAGTGCGAAATGTCGACGACGATGGTGGGCAATCATCTGCGCGCGCTGGAGCAACGGCTCGGCGTGCAACTGCTGCAACGCACCACGCGCCGCCAGCGCCTGACCGAATTCGGCAGCGTCTATTATCAGCGCTGCCTGGAAGTGCTCGGCCTGGTGGCCGACTCCGAACGCCTTGCTGAACAAGCGTCGGACGAGCCGCGCGGTTTGCTTCGTATCACCGCGCCGCTGACCTTCGGCGTTGAACGACTCACCCCGGCTCTCAGCGAATATTCCTTGCTTTATCCACAGGTGAAGCTCGACGTGGTGCTGACCAACAGCCGCCCGGATCTGCTGGAGAACGGCCTCGATGTCGCATTCCGCCTGGGCAATTTCGACCAATCCAACCTGATCGCCCGGCCCTTGATCGACTACACCCTGACGGTCTGCGCCTCCCCCGAATACATCGCGCGGCGCGGCATGCCGCACACGCCACAGGATTTGCAGCAACACGATTGCCTGTCCTTCGCCTACCCGGCTGGGGATGACTGGCAATCGGTGGAAAAACGCTGGCGTCTGAGCGGCCCGGAAGGTGAAGTCCTCGTCGACGTCAGCGGGCCGATGCTGATCAACAGCTCCGCCGGTCTGCACCAGGCGGCGCGCAACGGCATGGGCATCATGATGCTGCCCGACGCGCTGGTGGAGCAGGATCTGCGCGACGGCAAACTGGTCAGGGTAATGACGGACTACCAACCGCCAAGCAGGCCGATGCATCTGTTGTATGCGCAGGATCGCTATCGATTGCCGAAGCTGAGACGCTTTGTCGAGTTTGCGATGCGTACGTGGGGGAAACCCGCTGACGCCATGCTCGGAAAATAACGCACGCCGGGAAAAATCCCGACCACCAGACCGTTGCTCCGTGACAACGCCGCCCCGCTCCCCTAAATTAGTCGGCCTGAAAAAGACCTCGTGCTTTCTCGCCTCAACTCAAGTTAAAAAGTAGTGAAATTTCAATGTCCGATTTCAACACCGCTGAATCCGTAGTCACCCAGTCGTCCAAAGCGGAATACGAAAACTCCATCAATCTTTCACAACACCTGCCTCAAGCCAAAATCATCAGCGAGATGGTCCTGGACGCGTTCCAGTCGACCCGCGAAAGCGACCAGATCCGCGAATTGCGTGCGGCGATCCGTCAGGCGCATGACAGTTTTGATGACGACAAGGCGTACGAGCTGATGGGCGAACTCAAGCGCCTGAAAGACGCTGAGGCAGCCGATATTGCCGCGCTGGAAGACCTGAGCAGCAAGTTCTCGATCGGACGCATTCTGTCCAGCTTCAAGGACGATCCGGCATTCCAGGAAATCGTTTATGGTCTGGCGCTGAAAGTGCTGAATCAGACCCATCAGGCGATCAGCAATCCGAGCGGCGGCAAGAGCAAAGCTGCGAAGAAGAAAGAAGTGGAAATCTTCACCATCAGCAAGGACGGCGCCAGCGTGACCCTGCCAATGCGCACGCCGCGTTCGCGCCTGAATGTTGACCGTGAGGCACTGGAATTCCTCGGTTTCACTTTCGTGGGTGAAGGCGATGAAGCCGAGCTGGAAAGCGAAACCTTCGTCGATAACGCCGGTACCGAACAGGCGGTGAACCGCAAGAACATCATCACCGCGCTGCAGCAGCAGACGGCGTTTGACGGGTACAGCATCGCGGCGCAGTAATAGCGCAGCCGCTGTACGAAAAAGCCCCGCACTGAGATTCAGGCGGGGCTTTTTGTTGTCCGGCTTGTGATTCGTGAGGAGGCGAAAATCCTCGCCCCTCACCCCAGCCCTCTCCCGAGGGAGAGGGAGCCGACTTGTGTGATTTTCAAACCTGAGTTCGGCTCGGTATTTCAGGTCGGCGTATATCTTGAGAGCCCCTCAGTCAGTCCCTTCTCCCTCCGGGAGAGGGTTAGGGTGAGGGCAAACCGCTACCCCCCCCCCCCTCAAGCCGAAGGATGCAACGCCGCAATCATGTCCACTTCAATCGCCGCATTCTTCGGCAACTGATACACGCCGATGGTCGTGCGCGTATGCCGTCCGGCATCGCCCAGCACATGGCTGAACACATCCGAAGCGCCGTTGGCCACTTCGCTCAGGTCGACGAAGTCGGCGGTCGATTTCACATACACCGTGACCCGCAACAACGCACGAATCTTGTCCAGTGAACCCACCGCATCGACGATCAGCGCCAGGCAACGCATCGCGCTGATGCTTGCGGCGGCTTGCGCATCCTTGAGGTTCAATTCCAGCCCCACGCGACCGGGATAGAGGATCTTGCCATTGACCCGCGGCACCATGCCGCTGATGTAGAGCTCGTCGTGATGACGGATCAGCGGCGCGTAATTGCCACCGGCGGTGTTCTCGCCATAGATGTCGTAGTTGAGTTCTTCGGCCAGGGCGATAAAACGCTCATCGCAGGTCATCCGTTCGGTCATTGCGCCCAGCCTTTTGATCAATGCACGGGTTAGGACAGTCGAGCACCGAAGGATGGCTTGGAGCTACTACTGTCGAGGTTGGATCCAAATCTATGGCGTTTGCCTAAGTTGTGCAACCAGCGTAGATGGAACAAAAGGCCCTAAACCTTTCGGATGCCCCGGACCACAAGCTGGTCTTCAGCGGCGCTCAAACAGTGTTCAAGCGCTCAACCATATCTGGAAATTTTTCAACCAGTCGTATCAATAAGGCTGCTTGAGCATTGGGCTTCGACTTTTCCTGCTCCCAATTTCGAAGGGTGTTTGGACTTGTCCTGATTCGACTGGCAAAAACAGCTTGAGACATATGCAGTTTTTCTCGAAGAGCAACAATTTCCTGTGCGCCCACTTCAGGTACAGGCTTGTCCTCAAGCACTGTATTGCGCAGTGTGATCTTGCCCTCGCGTTGAGCCGCCATCTCATCAACGCCCTGCATTAACTCTGCAAACAGGTCGCGTTTTTTCATGGGGTACCTCGTTTTTTCAACTCTTTATCAATGGCTGTCCTGAGTGCCCTCTCTTGCTCGGCAGTCAGCTTCTAAAGCTCATCTTTGTCGTAAATGGCGAACATCCAGAACTGACCATCATTCATAAGACAATAGTAGAGAACCCGCAAGCCGCCTCGTCTTCCCTTGCCACGGCGAGAGTCAGCCCAGCGCAGCTTACGGAAGCCACCCGTTCGAGGCATTACATCGCCCGCAAGCGGATTGCTCTGAAGGTAGTTCTGCAATGTTCGATATTCGTCGTCCGTCAGATAGCGGCCAACGCTTTTGGTAAATATCGTTGTTTCAAAAAAGATTGTTCGCATAGCCAAACTATAAGCAGCTTGACTATAGACAGCCTATCAACAAATCGCTGCTCGAATAAACAAAAAACCCCGCACATCTCTCAACGTGCGGGGTTTTTCCTGAAGCTTGCAAACCTTACGGCGCGTACGTCAGCAACAGCTCTGTCGGCACCTTGAAGTCCAGGGACATCATGACGCTCAACGCAGTGATGGTGAAGATCGAGAACACGAACAGCTTGCGTGCCCAGACGGTGTCATCGACTGCCTTGTAGCCGGTCCAGGCCATGTACAGCCAGTACATGCCCATGGCGGCGGCGACGGCTAGGTAGCTCATGCCGGCGTAGCCGCTGAAGGTCAGCATCAAGGTCGCCACGAGGAACGCCAGGATGTAGAGCAGGATGTGCTTCTTCGCCACTTGAATGCCGCGTTTCACTGGCAGCACCGGAATCGATGCGGCCAGGTAATCATTGAAACGGAAAATCGCGATGGCGTAGGAATGCGGCATCTGCCACAGGCTGAACATCACCAGCAGGGTCAGTGCGGCCATGTCGAAGCTGTTGGTCACGGCAACGTAACCGATCACTGGCGGCATGGCGCCCGACAGACTGCCCACCAGCGTGCCGTGAACCGACTTGCGCTTGAGGTACAGGCTGTAGAAGCCGACGTAGATGATGAAGCCGATTACTGCGAACAAGGCAGCCAACGGGTTGGCCACCTTGTACAACAAGGCAACGCCGAGAACACCCAGAATGGTCGCGTAAACCAGGGCCAGTTTCAGGGAGATGAGGCCCTGGACCAGCACACGGTTCTTGGTGCGTTCCATCTTCAGGTCGATGTCGCGGTCGATGCAGTTGTTGAACACGCAACCGGAGGCCACGACCAGGGAAGTACCGATCATGGCGGCCAGAAACACCGCCAGATCGACATGCCCTTTCGAGGCCAGGAAGAACCCGCCTGCCACAGAAAGCACGTTACCGAAAATGATCCCCGGTTTGGTGATTTGGATAAAGTGCTTGAGCGACATCGGGTCTACCTCACTTCGCCATCATGTACGTGTGGATGCTGAACATGATCCACAGCGACAGGCCAACCAGCAGCACGATCACAATCGCCGTAAAGACGAATGCGATCACGTTGTTACGCTGTGCAATGGAACGGTCCAGGTGCAGGAAGTAATACAGGTGAACGATTACCTGGATCACTGCGAACAGCAGAACGATTGCCAGCGTCGTCGACTTCGGCAGGGTCGGGTACATCACCAGACCGAACGGAATGACGGTCAGGATTACCGACAGGATGAAGCCGATGGCGTACGACTTGACGCTGCCGTGGCCAGCATCGTGGCTGTCATGGGAGTGTGCATTAGCCATTACAGAGTCCCCATCAGGTAAACAACGGTGAAGACGCAAATCCAGACCACGTCCAGGAAGTGCCAGAACAGGCTCAGGCAGCTCAGACGGGTCTTGTTGGTCGACGTCAGGCCATGCTTGTTGACCTGATACATCATGATGCCCATCCAGATCAGACCGGCCGAAACGTGCAGACCGTGGGTGCCGACCAGGGTGAAGAACGCCGACAGGAAGCCCGAACGGCTAGGACCGAAGCCCTCGGAGATCAGCAGGTGGAACTCGTTGATCTCCATGGCGATGAAGCCCGCGCCGAGCAGGAAGGTCATGAACAACCAGCCCAGGACCGCCTGCTTCTTGCCCTTGTACAACGCCAGCATGGCGAAGCCGTAGGTGATCGAACTGAACAACAGCAGAGCGGTTTCGCCCAGCACGTAAGGCAGTTCGAAGATGTCGTGGCCCGACGGGCCACCGGCAACGTTGTTTACCAGTACTGCGTACACCGCGAAGATCGACGCAAACAGAATGCAGTCGGTCATCAGGTAGAGCCAGAAACCGTATACGGTCATCTCGCCCGAGTCGTGGTGATGGTCATCGTGCCCATGGTCACCATGGGCGTGTCCAACATTGGTCACTAAGTTCGACATGGTTTAAGCCTGTTCCAACGAGGTTTCAACACGGGTGGCATTGGCCGGGATTTTCCCTGCCGCGACCAGACGCTTGTGCTGCTCGGCTTCGATACGCTCGATCGTTTCAACCGGAACCATATAGCCCTGGTCGTCACGTGCAGCGTGGATCACGAAGTAAACGACGGTGCCCACCAAGCTTGCGATCGCCAGCCACCAGATGTGCCAGATCATCGCGAAACCGAAGACGGTCAACAGCGCGCCCATCACCACGCCAGTGGCGGTGTTGTTCGGCATGTGGATCGGCTCGTACTTGGCCGGACGCTGGTACGCAGTACCGTTTTCCTTGGCTTCGGTGAACGGGTCGATGCAGTCAGCCTTAGGCAGCACAGCGAAGTTGTAGAACGGTGGTGGCGACGAGGTCGACCATTCCAGGGTGTGTGCATTCCACGGGTCACCGTGATCGCAAACGTTCTCTGGCTTGTTGCGGTCGCGCACACTGACGTACAGCTGGATCAGTTGGCAGGCGATACCCACAGCAATCATCACCGCACCGAACATGGCAACGTACAGGTACGGTACCCACTCAGGGTTGGTGGTGGCGTTCAGACGACGGGTCATGCCCATGAAGCCCAGTGCATAGAGCGGCATGAACGCGACGAAGAAGCCCGAGATCCAGAACCAGAACGCTGCTTTACCCCAGCCTTCGTGCAGCTTGAAGCCGAACGCTTTCGGGAAGTAGAACGCGAAGCCAGCGATGTAACCGAATACCGCACCGCCGATGATCACGTTGTGGAAGTGCGCGATCACGAACAGGCTGTTGTGCAGCACGAAGTCAGCACCCGGGATGGCCAGCAGTACGCCGGTCATGCCGCCGATGGCGAAGGTCACCATGAAGCCCAGTGTCCACATTACCTGGCTGGTGAAGCGCAGACGGCCTTGGTAGATGGTGAACAGCCAGTTGAACAGCTTCACACCCGTCGGGATGGAAATCAGCATCGTCGCCAGACCGAAGAAGGCGTTGACGCTTGCACCCGAACCCATGGTGAAGAAGTGGTGCAGCCAGACCATGAAGCCCAGTACCGAGATCGCGCCCGAGGCGTAGATCATCGAGTGGTGGCCGAACAGTTTCTTGCCGGTGAAGGCCGAGATCACTTCCGAGAAGATGCCGAAGGCCGGCAGGATCAGGATGTAAACCTCAGGGTGGCCCCACGCCCAGAACAGGTTGACGTACATCATCGGATTGCCACCAAGTTCATTGGTGAAAATGTGGAAATCCATGTAACGGTCAAGGGTCAGCAGTGCCAGGGTAGCGGTCAGGATCGGGAACGAAGCCACGATCAGAACGTTTGCCCAGGTGCAGGTCCAGGTGAAGATCGGCATGTCCATCAGTTTCATGCCAGGGGTACGCATTTTCAGTACGGTCGCGAGGAAGTTGACCCCGGTTAACGTCGTACCCAATCCGGATAGCTGTAGCGCCCAGATGTAGTAATCCATACCCACGCCAGGGCTGTATTGCAGACCCGACAGCGGCGGATACGCAACCCAACCGGTCTTGGCGAATTCACCGATACCCAGCGACAGGTTGATCAGCACAACGCCGGACACCAGCAGCCAGAAGCTCAGGGAGTTCAGGAACGGGAACGCAACGTCACGCGCGCCGATCTGCAGCGGCACTGCAAGGTTCATCAGGCCGGTGAAGAATGGCATCGCCATGAAGATGATCATGATCACACCGTGAGCGGTGAAGATCTGGTCATAGTGTTCAGGTGGCAGGTAGCCAGGCGAACCCTCGGTGGCCATGGCCAGCTGGGTACGCATCATGATCGCATCGGCAAAGCCGCGCAGCAGCATGACCATGGCGACGATGATGTACATCACGCCGATTTTCTTGTGGTCGACCGAAGTCAGCCACTCGGTCCACAGGTACGTCCACTTCTTGAAGTAAGTGATCGCAGCGAACAGCGCCAGACCACCGAGGGCGATCATGGCGATGGTCACCATCACGATCGGCTCGTGGAATGGGACTGCTTCCCAACTTAATTTACCAAACATCGTTTACTCCTCTGCCCCGGCAGCTGAATGCGAACCCGCGTCAATATCCGTGGCCGCCACTTCTTTCTCTTTCTTCTCGTGCTTCAGCGGCTTGCCCGGCTTCATACCTTCGTACTTGTCGACGATGATCTGGAACTGGTTCGGCGTGACCGACGAGTAGAGTTCGACTGGGTTGTTCTGGCTCGGTTTGGCCAGGGCCGCGTATTCAGCCTGATCAAGCTGTTTAGGCGACTTCTTGACTTCACTTACCCAGGCGTCGAAATCTTCCTGAGTGGTGGAGATAGCCTTGAATTTCATACCGGTGAAACCGGCACCGCTGTAGTTGGCGGAGATACCGTCCATTTCAGCGTTGCGGTCAGCGATCAGGTGCAGCTTGGTCTGCATGCCCGCCATCGCGTAGATCTGGCCGCCCAGGCCCGGGATGAAGAACGAGTTCATCACGGCGTCGGAGGTGATCTTGAAGTTGATTGGCGTGTGCGCCGGGAACACGATCTTGTTGACCGTGGCAATGCCTTGTTCCGGGTAGATGAACAGCCACTTCCAGTCCAGCGCGACGACTTCGATGGTCACCGGCTTGACGTCAGACTCGATCGGACGATACGGGTCCAGCTCGTGAGTGGAGATGTAAGTGATGTAGCCCAGGGCGATGATGATCAGCACCGGGATGGTCCATACGGCCACTTCGATCTTGGTCGAGTGCGACCACTTCGGCGTGTAGACGGCGTTCTTGTTCGAAGCGCGGTACTTCCAGGCAAACAGGAAGGTCATGACGATGACCGGCACGACGACCAACAGCATCAGCAGCGTGGCGGTGATGATCAGGTTGCGCTGTTCCAGGCCGACCTGGCCCGTTGGATTGAGCAAGGTCATGTTGCAGCCTCCCAGCAACAACGTGCCGAGCAGCGGCACTAGGCCTAGTAATCTGGGGTACCTGTTTTTACTCATCTCACGACCTCTAAAGCAGCTTGCGCAATGCAGTTGGGTTTTGATCGCCAACACTTCACCCTGCCAAGGGTTGGCATTTTCTTTGGATTGAATAAGGGCCGCCCGTCGCGCGTCTGACGCTCGACAAAACCTTGGGACAGCGTTCAGTTCTTATTCGAATTCGTGGTCAAAGGCCTTGTTACAGACCAATTCCATTTGGTGCGGAAAATTGGAAAGGCACCGACACCAGGGTGTCTCGAAAACCTCGCGGCTCGCTCGACACCCGACCTCCTGATCAGTTCCTTGATAAAGGCTGAACAGCGTCGGGAATTCAGTGCGGGCGATTGTAGATAGGTAGCGCCCTATACACCATGTCTTATCCCGAAATAATTTTTATCACTCAGAGCAACAATCCATCGCCATTTTTGCAAAAGTTGCGCAAGTTATCGAAAGCGTTTCTCAATAAAAGCGGCAAAATCTGCCAGCGTAACCGCCTCAAATCAGACAGCTCTGCACCCGATCTACAAACGCTGGAGCGGCGCAAAGCCCGATGTTCCAAGGGCTTCGCCCATCTGCCGGTGCCTGTTAAAACTGCCTGCTCTGGTACGTTCGTGCTGAAGCCCGAAAACGCTGAAACTGGCCAATGTTTTTATGTAACAGGCGGCCAATCCGCCGCATCCCGAGTCCCTGCGACAGCTCCTGTGTGACAACATGTCGCACATTTGCCGCACGCTTCATTGCCGTTCGTCACGGTGTTTTCACAAACGCTCTGAAATGCAAAACGCCCCGATTTTCATCAGCGAAAATCGGGGCGTTTTGTTTATCGGCAGCTCTGCCGAGAAGTTGACTCAGCGCAGTGCTTTTCGATTACGCGAGGTCAGCAGAGGCACCAGAATCACCACCAGCACGAACGCCACCAGCGCCCATTGCGCCAGCGACAGACCGAGGATCGGCGGATACGGCGTCGAGCAGAAACCGTCAACCTGGAAGCCCAGCGGGAAGATCTTTGCCAGCGGCAGGTCATCGACAATCGGCTGCAGCACATCGACGCCACAGCTCACCGCCGGATAGAACTGCGTATAGACGTGATGCCCGGCCACACCGGCTCCGGCAATCGCACAGATCACCACCAGCGTCTCGAACACGGTGATGCTGCGACGGCTGCGCATGCCCGCGCCAATGAAGGCGAACACTGCAATCAGCAACAGTGCATAGCGCTGCAGAATGCACAGCGGGCAAGGTGCTTCGCCGAGCACGACCTGCATGTAAAGTGCGCCGCCGATCAATGCCAGGCAGATGATCCCCAGCAACACCAGATAGCGCCGCTCACGCCCCAACCGCATCGTTTCCTCGCTCATTGCCTTTCCTTTGTAAGTCCATGGTCCAGCCGGCCGGCGGCTGAAATTGTCGCAAGTCTACACCGGGGCAATAAACGATAGAGCGGTTAAGGAATGATTAACCAACATGGCTTTTGCGGCGCGCAGAAGATTCGCGAGCAGGCTCGCTCCCACAATGGATCTGCGTCGAGCGCAAATCCGGTGGGAACGAGCCTGCTCGCGAACGAGACAAGGCGGTCTCGGATCACTCCAGAGCAGCAGCCGGCCCGAAGAACTCGTAACGGCTCTGCTTCTCCGGCACGCCCAACGCTTTCAGGTGCCGTTTGATCGCGCCCATGAACCCTTTCGGCCCGAGGAAGTACGCATCGACATCGCGCTGTGCCGGCAGCCACTGGCCGAGCAGTTCTTCGCTGAGCAGGCCAACCTTGTCCGCCGCCGGGCTGACGCCATCTTCTTCGGCGTAGCAATAGAAGCGTTTGAGCTGCGGATGACGCGCCGCCAGCCCATCGACCCAGTCGCGGAACGCGTGGACGCTGCCGTTGCGCGCGCAGTGGATAAAGTGCACCGGACGCTCGGTTGCCAGCGCTGCTTCCAGCATCGCCAGAGTCGGAGTGATGCCGACGCCGCCACTGATCAGCACCAGCGGCTTGTCGCTGGCCGCCAGGGTGAATTCGCCCGACGGCGGGAACAGTTGGATGCTCGAGCCGACGTGCAGTTGATCATGCAGATAGTTGGACGCGCGACCGTTCGGTTCACGCTTGACGCTGATGCGGTACTGACCGTTATTGGCCAGTGCCGACAGCGAATAGTTGCGACGGATTTCTTCGCCGTCGAGCATCAGCTTCATGCCGATGTACTGACCCGGTTCGGCCGCAAGAATCGGCCCTTTGTCCGCCGGTTCGAAGTAGAACGAGGTGATTTCCGCGCTCTCTTGCACTTTAGCCGCAACGATGAATTCCCGCGCACCGCGCCAGCCGCCGACGGCGTGTTCCTTCTGGTCATAGATCGCGGCTTCCGCGCCGATCAGGATGTCGGCCAGTTGCCCGTACGCAGCGCCCCAGGCACTCATCACCTCAGGCGTGGCGATCTCTTCGCCGAGCACCTCGGAGATGGCGCGCAGCAGGCAACTGCCGACGATCGGGTAATGCTCCGGCAGGATCTGCAGGGCGACGTGTTTGTTGATGATCTTGGCTACCAGATCGCCCAACTGGTCGAGCTGATCGATGTGCCGCGCGTACATCAGCACGCCGTTGGCCAAGGCACGCGGCTGATCGCCACTGGCCTGATGCGCCTGGTTGAACAGCGGGCGCACCTGCGGGTATTCGGAGAGCATCATGCGGTAGAAATGCGTGATCAACGCCTCGCCGCCGCTTTCCAGCAGAGGCACAGTGGATTTGATGATGGCACGATCCTGGACGCTAAGCATAAGGTGACTCCTGCGCTTTCTTGAAAGATTGGCTTAGGGATATCAGCTTTCATGCCAACTAATTAATCTTTTAAATTCAATAGCTTGAAACCTTCATAGTCATTTCGACACAAATGAACGTATAGTCATCTCGACTACACCTTGTCTCTTTGACTACATAACCATGACCGCCAAATCCCTGCTTACCGCCCTGCTGCCTCTGGTCGCTGACCTGTCCCGCGAACTGCCCGAGGGCGAGCGCTATCGGCGCCTGCTCGAAGCCATGCGCGCTTTGCTGCCTTGCGATGCCGCCGCGTTGTTGCGTCTGGATGGCGAATCATTGGTGCCGCTGGCGGTGGATGGTTTGAGTACGGATACCCTCGGCCGCCGCTTCAAGGTCAGCGAGCATCCGCGTTTCGAGATTCTGCTGGCCGGCGCCGGGCCGACGCGTTTTGCCGCCGACAGCGACTTGCCCGATCCTTATGACGGTTTGGTCGATGGCCTCGACGATCATCTTGAAGTTCACGACTGCCTCGGCTGTCCTTTATTCGTCGATGAAAAACTCTGGGGCCTGATCACCCTCGACGCGCTGGACCCGGAGCGTTTCGAGCCGATCGAACTCGACGCCCTGCAAGCCTTTGCCAGCCTCGCCTCGGCCACGGTCAATGCGGCCGAACGCATCGAACGTCTGGCCACCCGCGCCGAAGACGAGCATCAGCGCGCCGAGGTCTACCGCCAGGCCAGCGGCCAGCAGCACCGCGAAATGATCGGCCAGAGCAAGGCGCACAAACGTCTGGTGGAAGAAATCAATCTGGTCGGTGGCAGCGATCTGACTGTTCTTATCACCGGCGAAACCGGGGTCGGCAAAGAGTTGGTAGCCCAAGCCATCCACGCCGCCTCCGCGCGCGCCGACAAACCGATCATCAGCCTCAACTGCGCCGCCCTGCCCGACACGCTGGTCGAAAGCGAACTGTTCGGCCACGTGCGCGGCGCCTTCACCGGCGCCACCAGCGATCGGCGTGGCAAGTTCGAACTGGCCAATGGCGGCACGCTGTTTCTTGATGAAGTCGGCGAACTGTCGCTGACAGTTCAGGCCAAGTTGCTGCGCGTATTGCAGAGCGGTCAGTTGCAGCGCCTGGGTTCGGACAAGGAGCATCAGGTCGATGTGCGTCTGATTGCAGCGACCAATCGCGATCTGGCCGAGGAAGTGCGCAGCGGTCGCTACCGCGCCGACTTCTATCACCGTCTGAGCGTGTATCCGCTGCGAGTGCCGGCGCTACGCGATCGTGGGCGTGATGTGTTGCTGCTCAGTGGCTTCTTTTTGGAACAGAACCGCTCGCGCATGGGCCTCAACAGCCTGCGCTTGAACAGTGATGCTCAGGAGGCGCTGCTGGCCTACACCTGGCCGGGGAATGTCCGGGAGCTGGAGCATTTGATCGGGCGCAGTGCGCTGAAGGCGCTGGGTAACTGCAAAGTGCGGCCGAAGATTCTGAGTCTGAGCGCGGCGGATCTGGATTTGCCCCGTGAGGTTGTGGATAACGTGGTTGCGCCTGCCAATGCAGACTTGGTCAACGTGATGCCGATGATCGGTGGTGATTTGCGCAGTGCCACCGATGAGTTTCAGCGGCGGTTGATCGGTGCAGCGCTGGAGCGTCATCAGGATAACTGGGCAAGTGCGGCGCGGGAGTTGGGGGTGGATCGGGCGAATCTGGGGCGCATGGCCAAACGACTAGGCATGAAGAGCTAAAAGCACACCCTCACCCTAGCCCTCTCCCAGAGGGAGAGGGGACTGATCGGGGGATATTGAAGAATTCCACTGACGTGAAAGATTTCTGCCGAATCCATAATCGACTCGGTCGTTCAGGTCGGTGTAAAACGCCAGACACCTCCGTCGGCCCCCTCTCCTCTGGGAGAGGGGACTGATTGGGGGATACTGAAGAACTCCACTGACGTGAAAGATTTCTTCCGAATCCATAATCGACTCGATCGTTCAGGTCGGTGTAAAACGCCAGACACCTCCGTCGGCCCCCTCTACCTCTGGGAGAGGGGACTGATTGGGGGATACTGAAGAACTCCACTGACGTGAAAGATTTCTTCCGAATCCATAATCGACTCGATCGTTCAGGTCGGTGTAAAACGCCAGACACCTCCGTCGGCCCCCTCTACCTCTGGGAGAGGGCTGGGGTGAGGGGCAGTGATAGAGAGAACAGCGATCAACTCAAGCCGACTACCCGACAACTAACCTAAAGCCCACCCCTTTAACGCCGATAACACGGCATCAAAGTTTTCTGGCGATTTCCACTCTCGCCCCACAGAAGGTTCTTATGTCCTCCACCAAAGCCCGCGCAGATTCACTTTCGCTTCTGCTGTTTACCTTGCGCAGCGGCAAGCTGATGGCGATCAACCTGCTGAAAGTCAGTGAAATCATTCCCTGCCCGCCGCTGACCAAGCTGCCGGAGTCGCACCCGCACGTCAAAGGCATCGCCTCGCTGCGCGGTGCATCGCTGTCGGTGATCGACCTCAGCCGCGCGATCGGCGAGCGGCCGCTGGAAGATCCCAACGGTGGCTGCCTGATCGTCACCGATGTCAGCCGTTCCAAGCAGGGTTTGCATGTGCAGGCGGTGAGCAAGATCGTCCATTGCCTGACCACCGACATCAAGCCGCCACCGTTCGGCTCCGGCGGCTCGCGTGCCTACATCACCGGCGTGACCTCGGTGGACGGCACGCTGGTGCAGGTGCTGGATATCGAAAAAGTCATCCACAGCATCGCCCCGGCGCAGATCGAAATGGCGCCGACCGACCTGACCATGGAAGACGCCGAAGTGCTCGGCAACGCGCGCATTCTGGTGGTCGATGACAGCCAGGTGGCCCTGCAGCAATCGGTGCACACCCTGCGCAACCTCGGCCTGCAATGCCACACCGCGCGCAGTGCCAAGGAAGCCATCGACTGCCTGCTCGACCTGCAAGGCACCGCGCAGCAGATCAATCTGATCGTCTCCGACATCGAAATGTCGGAAATGGACGGCTACGCCTTCACCCGTACCCTGCGCGAAACCCCGGATTTCGCTCACTTGTACGTCTTGCTGCATACCTCGCTCGACAGCGCGATGAACAGTGAAAAAGCTCGCCTGGCCGGTGCCAACGCGGTGCTGACCAAGTTCTCCTCGCCGGAGCTGACCCAACGCCTGATCGAAGCCGCCAAGCACGTCGCGGCCAACGGGCACTGAGTCTTGGCCGAGACGTTTTGCTTTCTGCTGCGCCGCGACTTGAGTGGACCTCTGCCGGATGCTCAGTGGCCGGACGGGATTGAGCTGTCCGTCTACCGCGAGGAACTGGCGCCGGCAGTGCATCAGCTGATGCAGCTCGGACAGCTGGAAGGTGGCGGTCGAGTGCCGTCACTGGACGATTGGCAGCGGCGCTTTGCCAGCGACCCTGAATACGATCCAGCGCTGTGTTTCGTCGCCTGCGATGCCGAGGGTGTGGTGGGCGTGGCGCAGTGCTGGACCAGTGCGTATATCAAGAATCTGGTGGTGCACCCGCGAATGCAGGGCCGGGGGCTTGGACGCGCGTTGTTGCTGCATGCCTTCAGCGTCTTTCAACAGCGGCGCGAGGGGTTTGTCGATTTGCGGGTTCTGGAGGACAACCTGCGGGCGCGGCGGTTGTATGAAAATGCCGGGATGGTTGTGGTTCGGCGCGAGCCTGTGCCCGACTGATCTACCGCTTTCGCGAGCAGGCTCGCTCCCACAGGTGGATTGCATTTCAAACTGTGGGAGCGAGCCTGCTCGCGAAGGGCAGCACTGGCAACTTCCGCTATCCGACAGACTCCAACCTTGGCCATAACCAAGGATGCCCCAACCATGAAAGCCATCACCCTGGCGCTGCTCAGCCTCATCGCCCTCGCCTCCCAGGCCCATGCCTCCAGCCCCGACGCCTGGGCTGCCTATGACAAGACCGTCCTCGCCAGCTGCACCAAGGCCAGCGGCCTGAAAAACGTCAAACCGGTCGGCACACCGGCGCAATTCGACGACCGCGTCGGTTACACCGCCGTTCTGCTGCAAGGCCAATACCCGCAAAAACACATGAAAGGCCAGCAAGGCAGCGAGCTGTGCCTGTACAACAAACAGTCGAAAACCGCGTACGTCACCGAGTGGGATTCGATTCGCCCGACCGCCAAACCTCAGTGAATGGCGCACAACTTGCTTCGACCCGGCCCTGTGCGGTGGTTTTCCGCCACCGTTTCACACCCTGATTGAAGACAGATCGCTCAATGAATACGACGTTTTCCTGCGTAGGTTGCGGCAAATGCTGCACCGATCACCATGTCCCGCTGACGCTCGCCGAAGCCCGCATGTGGGCGGCGGATGGCGGTCAGGTGATCGTGCTGGCCGAGGCTTTTCTCGGCAATGGCCTGGGGCTGCCAGCGCAACAGCGCGAACATGCCGAGCGCCGTTCGGCGGTGGTCCGCAGTGGCACTACTGATGCTCACGTGGCGATCACCTTTGCCGCCTACAACGTCGGCCCCTGCCGGAATCTTGACGACGAAAAGCGCTGCCGGATCTACGAGCGTCGCCCGCTGGTGTGCCGGATTTACCCGGCGGAAATCAATCCGCACATCCCGCTCAATCCTGCTGCCAAGGATTGCCCACCGGAGTCCTGGGAACAGGGACCGGAGCTGATTGTGGGGGGCGAGTTGGTTGATCGGGAACTGGTTGAGTTGATTCAGCGTTCGCGTCAGGCGGATCGGGATGAGATCAAACTCAAGGATGCGATCTGCGCAACCCTGGGAATTCGCACCACGGCGCTCAAGGGCGACGGGTTCACCGCGTACTTGCCGAACATGGATGCCTTTGCGGCAGTGATCGACCAAGTGAGCGCGCAACCGCTAGCGGCGCAAACCAGTGAATGGCTGTTTCATTTGTCCGGCGATGACGTGGCCGGACAGGTGCTGGCTGCGGGTGGGCTGGTGGTGACTGAACCGGCGCAGACTTATGCGTTCATTTCATTGCGCGCGGCTTGATCTGACATTTGTGCTGTAGCGGCTGTCGCATTCGCGAGCAGGCTCGCTCCCACATTGGATCTGCGCCAAACACAAAACCTGTGGGAGCGAGCCTGCTCGCGAAGAGGCCAGCACAAGCACCATCACTTTCCGATGTCAGCGCTTACCCATCGACCGACGCGTCCCCGGCGGCGCCATGCCCGGGGTTTTGGTGTGGCCATTCTTCGCGCCATTCTTGTACCACGGCTGATTCGAGCCTTTCGCCGAGGCAAGCTCGCCCGGCTTGAACGGGAACTTGAACGCCGGGATCTCGGCCTTGGTTTCGCTGGCGTCAGCCACTTCAGCCGGGACGTCGCTCACAGCGTCGTCAACCGGCGGTTGGGTCGGGGAAGTCATAAAAGCTCCGGGAACATAAAGTCGGCCCGATCAGTGAGCCGCAAAGGCGCGCAGTATACCTGTGCGCTGTGGCTCGGCATCTGAAGATTTGCACGGTGCGCTGAATGGTTTCCCCTCACCGTAACCCTCGCCCTGGGGAGGGGACAGACCGAGGTGTTTACTCGAGGTTCGCCGACATGGGATACCGAGTCGAACTCAGGTTCGAAAAGCCCACAAATCGGCTCCCTCTCCTTGGGGAGAGGGCTGGGGTGAGGGGCGAATCCAACACAAGACCATCGCCGCACACTGCTACTCCCCATCTATACAAACGAAACTGACAATCCTGACAGCCAGCCGTCACCCTGCCGACCGCCTGAGCGGTTTATAACTGGTCAATCTGCCCAAACTCCAGACTTCGGCGCCGCGCATGTCCATCCAGAAAAACAAAATCCTGCTGGCCACTCTCCTGATTCTGCTGGCAGCCGCCGGCCTGTGGTTCGCGCTGAAACCGGCGCCGGCCAAACTGGCTACACCGACCGCCATCCCGGTACGCGTCGTAACGGTCAGCGCCAAAGACGTGCCGCGCTACACCAGCGGCATCGGCTCGGTGCTTTCGCTGCACAGCGTGGTGGTGCGTTCGCAGATCGACGGCATTCTGACGAAAATTCTGGTCAAGGAAGGCCAACGGGTCAAAGCAGGCGACCTGCTCGCGACCATTGACGACCGCTCGATCCGCGCCAGCCTCGACCAGGCCCGGGCGCAGTTGGGCGAGAGTCAGGCGCAGTTGCAGGTCGCGCTGGTCAATCTCAAGCGCTACAAACTGCTCAGCGTCGACGACGGCGTATCGAAACAGACCTTCGACCAGCAACAGGCCTTGGTCAATCAGCTCAAAGCCACTGCGCAAGGCAATCAGGCCTCGATCGATGCGGCGCAGGTGCAACTGTCCTACACGCAGATTCGCTCTCCGGTTACTGGGCGCGTCGGTATTCGTACGGTCGATGAAGGCAACTTCCTGCGCATGACCGACACCCAGGGCCTGTTCACCGTCACGCAGATCGACCCGATCGCCGTCGAGTTCTCCCTGCCGCAGCAGATGCTGCCGACCCTGCAAAGCCTGATCAGCGACCCGCAACGCGCCCCGGTCAAGGCTTACATCGGCGCCGACACCGATGGCGAAACCGGCAATTTGCTCGGCGAAGGTCAGCTGACCCTGATCGACAACCAGATCAACGCCAACACCGGCACCATCCGCGCCAAGGCCGAATTCGCCAATGCCAGCCAGAAGCTCTGGCCGGGTTTGCTGGTGACGGTAAAAATTCAGACCGCTGTGGATAAAGACGCGCTGGTGGTTCCGCCCACCGTCGTACAGCGAGGCCTCGAACAACACTTCGTTTACCGCGTGAAGGACGACAAGGTCGAGGCAGTGCCGGTGCAAATGGTTTATCAGGGCAGCGGCCAGGACATCATCAAAGGCGTCAACGCCGGTGACGTACTGGTGACCGACGGGCAGTCGCGGCTCAAGCCGGGGTCGAGCGTGCAAATCATGAGCGAGCCGCCGCAAGTGGTGCAGGCGGAGCCCAAGCCATGAACTCGCATAAAGGCATCTCGACCTGGTGCATCGATCACCCGGTAGCGACGATTTTGCTGACGTTCGCTCTGGTACTGGTCGGCGTAATTGCCTTCCCGCGTTTGCCGATTGCGCCACTGCCGGAAGCGGAGTTTCCTACAATTCAAGTGTCGGCGCAGTTGCCCGGCGCCAGCCCCGACACCATGGCTTCCTCGGTGGCGACGCCGCTGGAGGTGCAATTCAGCGCCATCCCCGGCATGACCCAGATGACCTCGAGCAGCGCGCTGGGCTCAACCCTGCTGACCTTGCAGTTCACTCTCGACAAAAGCATCGACACCGCCGCCCAGGAAGTGCAGGCGGCGATCAATACCGCCGCCGGCAAGTTGCCCAAAGACATGCCGACGCTGCCCACATGGAAAAAGGTCAACCCGGCCGATAGCCCGGTGCTGATCCTCAGCGTCAGCTCGACGCAAATGCCCGGCACCGAACTCAGCGACCTGGTGGAAACCCTGCTCTCGCGTCAGATCAGTCAGATCGACGGCGTCGGCCAGATCAACATCACCGGTCAGCAACGCCCGGCGATTCGCGTACAAGCTTCGGCGGACAAACTCGCGGCGATTGGCCTGACGCTGGCCGACATTCGGCTGGCGATTCAGCAGACCAGCCTCAACCTGGCCAAAGGTGCGTTGTACGGCGAATCGAGCATCTCGACGCTGTCGACCAACGATCAGTTGTTCCACCCCGAGGACTACAGCCAACTCATCGTTTCCTACAAGGATGGCGCCCCGGTTCACCTGCGCGATGTCGCCAAAGTCGTCAACGGTGCGGAAGATGCCTACGTGCAGGCCTGGGCCGGAGATCGACCTGGTGTGAATCTGGTGATTTTCCGCCAGCCCGGCGCCAACATCGTTGAAACCGTCGACCGCATTCAAGCCGCCCTGCCCGGCCTCGAAGCGATGCTGCCGGCCTCGGTGCAGGTGAAAACCCTGATCGACCGCACGCAGACCATTCGCGCCTCGCTGCATGAAGTGGAAATCACTTTGCTGATCGCGATCCTGCTGGTGGTCGCGGTCATGGCGCTGTTCCTGCGCCAGTTATCGGCGACGCTGATTGTCTCGGCGGTGCTCGGTGTCTCGCTGATCGCCAGTTTCGCCCTGATGTACGTCCTCGGCTTCAGCCTGAACAACCTGACGCTGGTGGCGATCGTCGTCGCGGTCGGCTTCGTTGTGGACGATGCGATCGTGGTGGTGGAAAATATTCATCGCCATCTCGAGGCCGGTGACGATATGCGCGAGGCGGCGATCAAGGGAGCCGGCGAGATTAGCTTCACCGTCGTTTCGATCAGTTTCTCGCTGGTGGCGGCATTCATTCCGCTGCTGTTCATGGGCGGTGTAGTCGGGCGGCTGTTCAAGGAATTCGCCCTGACCGCGACATCGACCATCATGATTTCGGTGGTGGTGTCGCTGACGCTGGCGCCAACCCTTGCTGCGCTGTACATGCGCAAACCGGTGCATCACGCCAGCGCCAAACCGGGTTTCAGCGAGCGCTTGCTCGGCTGGTACGAAAAAGGCCTGCGCCGCGCCCTCGATCATCAGAAATTGATGATTGGTGTGTTCGGTCTTTCGCTGGCGCTGGCTGTTGCCGGTTACATTTTCATTCCCAAGGGATTTTTCCCGGTGCAGGACACCGGTTTTGTCCTCGGCACCACCGAAGCCGCTGCGGATATTTCCTACGGCGACATGGTGAAAAAACACTTGGCGATGGCCGAAATCGTTGCAGCCGATCCGGCGGTGCAGGCGTTCTCGCACTCGGTCGGGGTTTCCGGCAGCAACCAGACTATCGCCAACGGGCGCTTCTGGATCGCCCTGAAAAAACGTGGCGATCGCGATGTCAGCGCCAGCCAGTTCATCGATCGCATCCGCCCGCAACTGATGAAAGTCCCCGGCATCGTCCTGTATCTCCGCGCCGGGCAGGACATCAACCTCAGCTCCGGCCCTAGCCGTGCGCAGTACCAATACGTACTCAAGAGCAACGACGGCGCGACCCTCGCCACCTGGACCCAGCGCCTGACCGAGAAACTGCGCAGCAATCCGGCATTCCGCGACATTTCCAACGATCTGCAACTGGGCGGCAGCATCACCCACATCAGCATCGATCGCAGCGCCGCCGCGCGTTTCGGCCTGACCGCCAGCGATGTCGACGAGGCGCTGTACGATGCGTTCGGCCAACGGCAGATCAATGAATTCCAGACCCAGGTCAATCAGTACAACGTGATTCTGGAACTGGATACCAAACAACGCGGCAAGGCCGAAAGCCTCAACTATTTTTACCTGCGCTCACCACTCAGTGGGGAAATGGTGCCGCTGTCGGCGCTGGCCCGATTCGACGCGCCGACCATCGGCCCGCTGTCGATTGCCCATGACGGCATGTTCCCCGCCGCCAACATGTCATTCAACCTCGCCCCCGGCGTGGCATTGGGCGATGCGGTGATTCAGCTCAATCAGGCCAAGGCCGAGATCGGCATGCCCACCGCGATCAGCGGCAATTTCCAGGGCGCGGCGCAGGCGTTCCAGAGTTCGCTGGCCAGCCAGCCATGGCTGATTCTCGCGGCGCTGGTGGCGGTGTACATCATTCTCGGCGTGCTTTATGAAAGCTTCGTGCATCCGCTGACGATCATTTCGACCCTGCCGGCAGCAGGCCTCGGCGCGGTGATCATGCTGTGGATCTGCGGCCAGGACTTTTCGATCATGGCGTTGATCGGTCTGGTGCTGCTGATCGGCATCGTCAAAAAGAACGGCATCCTGATGATCGACTTTGCGCTCGAGGCGCAGCGCCAGCGCGGCCTGGCGCCGCAGGAGGCGATTTTCGAAGCGTGCATCACCCGGTTCCGGCCAATCATCATGACCACCCTCGCCGCCCTGCTCGGCGCATTGCCGCTGATGCTCGGTTACGGCACCGGCGCCGAACTGCGCCAGCCGTTGGGCATTGCCGTGGTCGGTGGTTTGCTGGTCAGCCAGATGCTGACGCTGTTCACCACGCCGGTCATATACTTATGGCTCGAGCGGCTGTTTCACCGGCACTCACACCCACCAGCCCCAACGCCCGCAACGGCACTGGCGACCACAGACTGAGGCGGTCATGCGCGTTCTGATTATCGAAGACGAAGAAAAAACCGCGGACTATCTGCACCGGGGCCTGACCGAACAGGGCTATACCGTGGACCTTGCCCGCGACGGCGTCGAAGGCCTGCATCTGGCGCTGGAATGCGATTACGCCGTGATCGTCCTCGACGTCATGTTGCCGGGGCTCGATGGCTTCGGCGTACTGCGCGCATTGCGTGCGCGCAAGCAGACCCCGGTGATCATGCTCACCGCCCGCGAGCGCGTCGAAGATCGGATAAAGGGCCTGCGCGACGGCGCCGACGATTATCTCGGCAAACCGTTTTCCTTTCTCGAACTGGTCGCCCGCCTGCAAGCGCTGACCCGGCGCAGCGGCGGCCACGAACCGGTGCAAGTGACCATCGCCGACCTGTGGATCGATTTGATCAGCCGCAAGGCCACCCGCGCCGGCACGCGCCTGGACCTGACGGCGAAAGAATTTTCCCTGCTCAGTGTGCTCGCCCGGCGCCAAGGCGAAATTCTCTCGAAAACCGCCATCGCGGAAATGGTCTGGGACATCAATTTCGACAGTGACGCCAACGTCGTCGAAGTCGCGATCAAACGCCTGCGCGCCAAGCTCGACGGGCCGTTCAACGAAAAACTGCTGCACACCATTCGCGGCATGGGTTATGTGCTGGAGAGCCGTGGTGTCCAGTAACTCGATTGCCTTGCGCCTGAGCGGCATGTTCACGCTGGTGGCGCTGGTGGTGTTTCTGTTAATTGGCGGCGCGCTGTATCAACAGGTCGAAAAGGGCTTGGGATTGTTGCCCGAAGCCGAGCTGGATGCGCGGTACAGCGTGCTCGAATCCACCGTCGGGCGTTACGGCACGCCGGAGCATTGGGTGAAGATCAACAACAAGCTCAAACTGCTCGGCGAGGAAGACAAGCGCATCAGTTTCTGGATCAGCAGCGGTGATCCGCGCTACGAATACGGCAATCTCACCCCGCAGATTCGTGCCGCCATCAATGGCCCGTTGGGCATGCACGATCTGCAACTGCCCGATCAACCCTACCCACTGAAAGTGCTGGTCAGTCAGTTCCCGGCCAAGGATCAGCGCCCGCCGCTGCGCTTCATGATCGGCATCGACACCGAGACGCTGCATCAGACCCAGCATCACTTGCTCATCGCCCTGATCAGTCTGGCGATTGTCGGGGTGCTGCTGGCCTCGGCATTGGGCTATTGGGTCGCAAGAATCGGTCTGAAGCCGTTGATCAAACTGTCGCAGGAAGCCCAGCGTCTGGCACCACCACTGCGCGCCGGGCGCTTGCGTCTGTCGCCGCTGCCGCCGGAACTGGAGCAGTTTGTCGAATCGTTCAACTCAACTCTGGAACGGGTTGAACTGGCCTATTCGCGGCTGGAATCGTTCAACGCCGACGTCGCCCATGAACTGCGTTCGCCGCTGACCAACCTGATCGGCCAGACCCAGGTCGCACTGACTCGCGGGCGCTCCGCCGAACACTATTTCGAAGTGCTGCAATCCAATCTCGAAGAGCTTGAGCGACTGCGCTCGATCATCAACGACATGCTGTTTCTGGCCAGCGCCGATCAGGGCAACAAGGCGACCAAACTGACCTCGACGTCACTGGCTGATGAGGTGGCGACGACACTGGACTATCTGGATTTCATTCTTGAGGACGCGCAGGTTGAAGTGCAGGTCAGCGGCGATGCGCAAGTGCAAATCGAGGTCGCGCACCTGCGCCGGGCGTTGATCAACTTGCTCAGCAACGCGGTGCAGCATACCGATCCGGGCCAGGTGATCGAGGTGCGCATCGAGGTTGAAGAACACCAGGTGAGCATTGGCGTGGCCAATCCCGGGACGCCGATTGCCAGCGAGCATCTGCCGAGATTGTTCGAACGGTTTTATCGGGTCGATGCTTCGCGCAGCAACAGCGGCAATAACCACGGGCTGGGGCTGGCGATCGTCAGGGCGATCGCGCTGATGCATGGCGGGGATGTGTTTGTGCGCAGTGATCGGGGCATGAACACCTTTGGCATCCATCTCCCGGTCTGAATGCTCAGCCAAGCCCTGTGGCGAGGGGATTTATCCCCGCTCGGCTGCGCAGCAGTCGCAAATCCTGTGCACAAGCTCTAAGAATCTTTGAGGCTGGAATTCTTGGGGCCGCTTCGCAGCCCAACGGGGATAAATCCCCTCGCCACAGGCCACCATCACGCACAGACCGGGTTGTTACCCGTGCCGATCTTTGCTTTTGCTGTAACAGTCATTTATGAAAATCGCGCTGTTTCCCAACCCTCGGCAACCTTATCTTTGCCCGCACCAAACAGCACTCGCCAAGCGAGAAGGTTTTCAAGATGTCCAACAGTATGGGTATTGCCAGCGCATTCGTTTTGTCCTCATTGATCCTGTCGCCGATGGCGATGGCTGAAGAATCGCAAGCGTTCGTGGCGCACAACGTCGCGCGCGCACAGGCATTCGATCAGCATCAGGCCGAAGTGATGGCCAAGGCTCAAGACGCGACGCAATCCCCGCAAGCCGCTACTTCCCAGGCTCAAGCGCTCGAGAAAGACAGCTGAGTCTCACCGCGAAAGGTTTCCCTCGACGCGGTTGTTTGGCTCTTCCCGTTCAACCGTCGTCACTCCAGGCCGCTGCCATTCAGCGGCCTTTTTTCGTTGTGGTCTGAAAGCCGTCTGGCGCGTCTGAAAAAACAAGAAACATCAAGCCGCTCATGAACCAGAGCGGCCCGCTGACCCAAGGAGCTCCACCGCACGTGTTTTACCCTGCCTGCCTCACCCCGCTGTTCATTGCAATTGCCGCAACGATTGCCCCCGCTGTCCACGCCGACGAGCTCGCTGAACAAGGTTTCGTCGAAGGCTCAAGCCTCAGCCTCAATGCCCGCAACTACTACATGAATCGCAACCGCTTGCAGAAAGCGGACGACAACATTGAATGGGGGCAAGGTTTTCTCGGGGTTTTCGAATCGGGTTATACCGAAGGCACGGTCGGCTTCGGCGTCGATGCTCATGCCATGCTCGGCTTGAAACTCGATGGCGGAGGCGGTACCGACGGTTCGAGCATCCTGCCGATCAGCGACGGCAACGGCAAAGCGCCGGGCTCGTTTTCAACCGCCGGCGGGACCCTGAAGCTGCGAGCATTCGATACCGAACTGAAGGCCGGTGACCTGTTCCTCACCAACCCGGTGATTGCCGGCGGCGACACGCGGATGCTGCCGCAGACCTTTCGTGGCATCAGCCTGAGTAACCGCAGCTTCGACGGCTGGCTGATCGAAGGTGGCCAGGCCAGTTTCACCAAGCCGTATAACCAGAGCGGTCATACCCGAATCGGCACGTCCTACGGCACGCTCGCCGATGGCGATGACAGCCAACACTTGAACTGGGCCGGAGTGGCCTGGAGCGGCGTTGAAGGCCTGACGAG
This sequence comes from Pseudomonas sp. LW8, assembly GCF_041956865.1. NCBI lineage: Bacteria > Pseudomonadati > Pseudomonadota > Gammaproteobacteria > Pseudomonadales > Pseudomonadaceae > Pseudomonas > Pseudomonas sp. LW8. Next base: position 4,683,858 of record NZ_CP168138.1, read on the forward strand.
CAGCCTTTACGCGTCCGAGCTCAAGGACATCTGGAACCAGTACTACTACGACCTCGACTACACCTGGCACTTGAACGATGTGATAAGCCTCAACCCGGGCGTGCACTTCTATCACACGCAAGACACCGGTGATGCGCTGCTCGGCGATATCGACAACAACACCTGGAGCGCGCATCTCACCGTCGGCATCGGCAGCCACAGCGTCACTGCCGCCTATCAGCGGGTCAACGGCAACACGCCGTTCGACTACATCAGCCAGGGCGACAGCGTTTACCTCGACAACTCGCAGCAGTATTCGGACTTCAACGGCCCGAACGAACGCTCCTGGAAGCTCAAGTACGCTTACGACTTCACTGGCCTCGGCATGCCCGGATTGACCTCGGCGCTGTCCTATTCACGCGGCACGGTGGATCTGACCAAAGCCGACCCGAACAGCGCAGGCTATTCCAGCTGGTACAGCGCCGACGGCCATAACGCCAAGCATTGGGAACGCGACATCGATTTGCAGTACGTCGTGCAAAGCGGCCAGGCCAAGAACCTGGCGGTGCGCCTGCAATGGGCGACCAACCGTGGCGGCAACGGCTACGGCGCGATTGATTCGGATACAGATGAATACCGCGTGATCATCGACTACCCGGTCAACGTCTTCTAAGATCGGCGCTGCGTTTTTCAGATCCTGTGATCTACCCTGTGGGAGCGAGCCTGCTCGCGAAAGCTGATTGTCAGTCAACATCTGTGTTGAATGACACACCGCTTTCGCGAGCAGGCTCGCTCCCACAGGTTCGTCCGGCGTCAGCCCAACTAAGCTTATGAAACCACTTCAACCGGCTCCCCATCATGATCACCAGCCGCACGCCTTCCATCACAGGCCTTACCGGTCGCCCCGAGCGCCTGCTGATCCTCGGCAGCCTGCTGACGGTGATTGCGATGGTGTGCATCGTCACATTTCTGCTGATCCGCGAGTACGCCAGTGCGCAGGAAGTCGCCACGCGCCGCGCCACCACGATTGCGCAATTGATCGATGCCGATGTGCTGCGCACCGTCGAGCTGTACGACCTGACGCTGCAAGGCCTGATCGCCGCCGCTCAGCGTGACGACCTGCAGAACGTCTCGCCGCAGATCCGTCATCTGGCACTGTTCGATCGCTCTGCCACCGCGCGTTTCAAGGGCGACATCCTCCTGCTCGACAAGCATGGCGAGGTTATCGCCGACTCCTCGCGCATCGAACCGAAACCGGGCAATTTCGCCGACCGCGATTATTTCCTCGCCCATGCGTTCAACCGTGACATGGGCATGTTCATCAGCCGCCCGTTCAAGACCCGTTGCGATTGCGAAGAGGCCGATCAGTGGCGGATCAGCTTCAGCCGGCGCATCTCCTCGCAGACCGGTGAATTCCTCGGCGTAGCGGTGGCGTCGCTGAAACTCGACTACTTCGACGACCTGTTCAAAAGCCTCGACATCGGCACCGACAGCACACTGAACATCATCAACAGCGATGGCGTGCTGCTCGCGCAGAAGCCCTATTTGCAAAGCGATTCGGTCGGCAAGAGTTTCGGCAACCGGCCCAACGTCGTGCGGATTCTCAACGATCGCGATGGCAGCGGCAGTTTCACCAGTACCTCGAGCATGGATAAACAACGCCGGCTCTATACCTACTCGCGGGTGGGCAATCTGCCGTTGACGGTGATGGTCGCGCTGTCCAGCGAGGAGGTGTTCGGCACTTGGCGGCGCACGGCGATCCTGATCAGCGGCGCCACCGGCGTCTTGTGCCTGGGGCTGTTGTGGCTGACCTGGCTGCTCGCTCGGGAACTGCGTTTGCGCCATCGCGCCGAACGCGAACTGGCGCAACTGGCTGCCACCGATGATCTGACCGGCGTTGCCAACCGACGCATGCTCGACCAGACCCTGCGCCACGAATGGTTCCGCGCGCAGCGCTCCGGCCAGCCGCTGTCGGTGATGATGATCGATGCTGACCACTTCAAGGCCTTCAATGACCGCCATGGCCATCAGGCTGGGGATCAGGTGTTGCGCGAACTGGCCAAGGTAATCACCGCGAACGTGCGGCGCCCGGCGGATTTGGTCGCGCGGTATGGCGGTGAAGAATTTTCGGTGATTCTCGCCGAGACCGACAGCGCCGGGGCGCAGCAGATCGCCGAGCAGATTCGCCGGGCTGTGGAAAACTTGCCATGGGTTGAAGGCGCTGAGCGGGCGATGACCGTGAGTATCGGCATGGCCACATGGACGACGGCGAGCGAGATGACCCTGGAGCAGCTGCTGTTTGCAGCAGACAAGGCGCTGTATCAGGCCAAGGAAGGCGGGCGTAATCGCGTTGTGGTGTCAGCCTGATGTTTCCAGGGTGAAGGCACCGGCGCCTTCGCGAGCAGGCTCGCTCCCACGGTTGGAATGCTTTTCAAAGGTGGGAGCGAGCCTGCTCGCGAAGAGGCCTGATCAGGCACTAGAGAAACCACAGGCATAAAAAAAGGCCATCCGAGGATGGCCTTCAAAAAACTAGAGAGGTTTTTTACTTACACCGCCGCAACCGGGCGCATGTAAGAGATCGGTGCGGTGCTGGCGTCTTCGAACGTCACCACTTCCCACGCATCTGTCTGCTCAATCAATTTGCGCAGCAGCTGGTTGTTCAGTGCATGACCGGACTTGAAGCCTTTGAACTCACCAATCAGGCTGTTGCCCAGCAGGTACAGGTCGCCAATCGCGTCTAGGATCTTGTGTTTGACGAATTCGTCTTCATAACGAAGACCGTCTTCGTTCAACACGCCATCAGCGTCGACCACGATCGCGTTTTCCACGCTGCCGCCGAGTGCGAGGTTGTGCTTGCGCAGGTACTCGATGTCACTCATGAAACCAAAGGTACGGGCGCGGCTGACTTCTTTTACGAACGAAGTGCTGGAAAAATCCACGCTTGCACTCTGGGTGCGGTCCCGGAATACCGGGTGATCGAAATCGATCTCGAAGCTCACCTTGAAGCCTTCGAAAGGGACGAAAGTGGCGCGCTTGTCGCCGTCTTCCACTGTCACTTCACGCAGGATGCGGATGAATTTCTTGGCGGCGTCCTGTTCTTCCAGGCCTGCCGATTGAATCAGGAATACGAAGGGTCCAGCGCTGCCATCCATGATCGGGACTTCGGACGCGGAGAGCTCGACGTAGGCGTTATCGATGCCCAGGCCAGCCATGGCCGAGAGCAAGTGCTCTACCGTGTCCACTTTGACGTCGCCATTGATCAGCGTCGTCGACATAGTGGTTTCACCGACGTTTTCCGCGCGGGCAGGAATCTGCACCACAGGGTCGAGGTCAGCGCGACAAAACACAATGCCAGTGTCGACAGGCGCAGGCTTGAGGGTCAGATAGACCTTCTCGCCGGAATGCAGGCCTACACCTGTGGCACGGATAATATTTTTCAGTGTGCGTTGTTTAATCATGGCTTGGGCCGCTTCAGCGCAAATTGCGAACTGGTATCAACAAAGGCTGGCGATGATAGCAGACCATGCCTTTGCTGAACACCAATCACCTTCATAGCCCTGATACATTCCATCAATCGGCCTGACGACGCAGGAATGCCGGAATGTCCAGGTAATCCAGGTCATCCTGCGGATTCATCTTCGCGGCAGCCGCAGCACCGGCCTGAGCCTGGTTGCGCATGACGGTCGGACGGTCCAGATCACGGTAGTTCACCGCTGGCTGCTCCTGACGGGCCGGAGCCGGTTGTTGCACCTGCGCCGAAGCCATGGAGGTGTGAACGGTGTTGTCGATGACCTTTACAGGCTTCTCGATTTTCGCGCCCAGACCGGTGGCAACCACAGTCACGTGCAGCTCGTCGCGCATGTCCGGATCGATAACGGTACCGACCTTGACCATCGCGTGCTCGGAAGCGAAGGCTTCGATGATCGAACCAACGTCGGAGTACTCACCCAGGGACAGGTCAGGACCGGCGGTGATGTTCACCAGAATGCCGCGCGCGCCTTGCAGGTTGACGTCTTCCAGCAGCGGGTTGCGGATTGCCGCTTCGGTGGCTTCACGTGCACGGTTCGGACCGCTGGCGCAGCCAGTGCCCATCATCGCCATGCCCATTTCGCTCATCACGGTGCGCACGTCGGCGAAGTCGACGTTGATCATGCCCGGACGCTTGATGATGTCGGAGATACCGCGAACGGCACCGGCCAGTACATCGTCAGCCTTGGCGAAAGCCGACAAGAGGCTTGCGTCTTTGCCGAGGATGGTCAGCAGTTTTTCGTTCGGAATGGTGATCAGCGAGTCGACGCTTTCGGAAAGCATGCGAATGCCTTCGTCGGCGATCTGCATACGCTTGCGGCCTTCGAACGGGAACGGACGGGTCACGACCGCAACGGTCAGGATGCCCATTTCCTTGGCCACTTCGGCGATGATCGGCGCTGCACCGGTACCGGTACCGCCGCCCATGCCGGTGGTGATGAACACCATGTTGGTGCCGGCCAGCACTTCAGCGATGCGCTCACGGTCTTCCAGAGCGGCTTGACGGCCGACTTCAGGATTGGCGCCGGCACCCAGGCCCTTGGTCACGCCGGTGCCCAGTTGCAGGATGGTCCGCGCGCCGATGTTTTTCAGCGCTTGAGCATCGGTGTTGGCGCAGATGAACTCAACGCCTTCGATGTTGCTCTTGACCATGTGATTGACAGCGTTGCCGCCGCCACCGCCGACACCGATAACTTTGATTACCGGGCTTGCGGGGATGTTGTCTACGAGTTCGAACATTTTCCCTCTCCTTACATTCTCTAGTTTTTTCGCCTACTGCTGTTTGTAGCGGTGTTGCGGTAAAGCTTTTAAAAATTGCCCTGAACCCACTTTTTCAGTCGGTCCAGCAGCGGCGCCTGAGGCTCTTCGCTGCTGTAGCTGTCGCGGCTGCCGATGCCGGAGAACGAAACTCCATCGGACTGCTTTTGCAGGCCGTACATCAACAAGCCGACGCCAGTGGAATAAATCGGGTTGCGCACCACGTCATCCAGACCTTTCACGCCATGCGGTACACCGAGGCGCACCGGCATGTGGAAGATTTCTTCGGCCAGTTCAGTGGCGCCTTCCATTTTCGAAGTACCACCGGTGAGCACGATGCCCGCCGGGATCAGGTCTTCGTAGCCGCTGCGACGCAGCTCGGCCTGGATCAGGGTGAACAGTTCGTCGTAACGCGGCTCGACCACTTCGGCCAAGGCCTGACGCGACAGCTCACGCGGTGGACGGTCGCCAACGCTCGGCACCTTGATGGTTTCACCGGCACCGGCCAGTTTGGCCAGGGCGCAGGCGTAACGGATCTTGATCTCTTCGGCGTACTGGGTCGGGGTGCGCAACGCCATGGCGATGTCGTTGGTCACTTGATCACCGGCAATCGGGATCACCGCGGTGTGACGGATCGCGCCTTCGGTGAAGATCGCGATGTCGGTGGTGCCGCCGCCGATGTCGACCAGGCACACGCCCAGTTCTTTCTCGTCGTCGGTGAGGACCGAGTAGGCCGAGGCCAGTTGCTCAAGAATGATGTCGTCGATTTCCAGACCGCAGCGGCGCACGCATTTTTCAATGTTCTGTGCAGCGTTGACGGCGCAGGTGACCACGTGAACCTTGGCTTCCAGACGCACGCCGGACATGCCCAGAGGCTCGCGCACGCCTTCCTGGTTATCGATCACGTAATCCTGCGGCAGAGTGTGCAGCACGCGCTGGTCAGCCGGGATCGCCACGGCCTGAGCGGCGTCGAGCACACGCTCAAGGTCAGCCGAGCTGACTTCGCGATCACGGATCGCGACGATGCCGTGGGAGTTCAGGCTGCGGATGTGATTGCCCGCAACGCCGACGAACGCCGAGTGAATGCGGCAGCCGGCCATCAGTTGGGCTTCTTCGATCGCGCGCTGGATCGACTGCACGGTGGATTCGATGTTGACCACCACGCCCTTCTTCAAGCCGCGGGACGGATGCGTACCGATCCCGACGATTTCCAGCTGGCCGTCGTCCGCGACCTCGCCTACCAGCGCCACCACTTTGGAGGTGCCGATATCCAGACCGACGATCATTTTGCCGCTTTGCACGTTTGCCATGGGTCCTGCCTCTTCTTAATTCTTTGCGACAGCGGGTTGGGCTGTCGTCGGCGCTACGGGTTCCCGCCAGCCAACAGCGAGGCCGTTGGCGTAGCGCAGATCGATGCGCGCAATGTTCGTAATCTGCTCTTTCAGCGTCTTGTCATAGATGGCGATAAAGCGGCGCATCTTTTCCACCAGGTTGCCGCGTCCCAGCAGCAACTCTATGCCGGGGCCGGAACTGCCGGCACCGGTGGTCAGGAACCAGCTGCCGCGTTCACGCAATTCCAGGCGTGCAATCGAAAAACCCAGCGGGCGCAACATCTGGCTCAGCACCTGATACTGCTGCATCACCTGCTGCTGAGCCCGTTGTGGGCCGAACAGCTGCGGCAGGTGTTCGTAGTTCGCCAGTTCCTTGGGCGTGAACGCCTGGCCCTGGTTGTTGAGCAACGACTCGTCGCCCCAACGCGCCACCGGCAATTGCTCTTCGAGGCGGATCACCACCTGATCCGGCCACACCCGACGCACTTCGGCGTGGGCGATCCAGGGCATCTGCTCAAGCTCGGTACGCATACCGGCGAGGTCGATGGTGAAGAAGCTCGACGCCACGAACGGCGCGATCCGCTGCTGCACCGCCTGCTGGCTGATGTAGCTGAGGTCGCCCTGCACCGCGATCTTGCTGATCGGCCGGTCGGCGTACGGCAGCAAACGCTGCGCGCCTTCGTACGTACCAAAGCCCAGCGCCACCAGCAGCACCGGCCAGAACAGACTTTTCAGAAAGCTGAAATTGGCTTTCGGCAGGCGCGCGGACATCGGCTCTTTCGCCACCATTCGGCTGGCACCCCGCGGCACCGGCTTGCGGCCGGGTGCGGGTGGCTGATGTCTGAGATGAGCGCCTTGCATGGTCTTAACCTCGCGCCTCTGTTGCGCCTGCGTCTTCAACGCTGGCGGCCAGAATGGCCAGAACCAGTTGCTGGAAATCCAGACCGGCAGCCCGCGCCGCCATCGGCACCAGGCTGTGATCGGTCATGCCCGGTGCGGTATTGACTTCGAGGAACCAGAACTGCCCGTCGGCGTCCTGCATCACGTCCGCCCGACCCCAACCGGCGATACCCAGCGCCTCACAGGCCTTGGCCGTGAGTTCCATGAGTTCCTGTTCCTTGGCCGCGTCCAGCCCGCACGGAATGCGGTACTGGGTATCGTTGGCGATGTACTTGGCGTCGTAGTCGTAAAATGTGTGCGGTGTACCCAGGGCGATTGGAGGCAACACCTGGTCACGCAGGGTGGCGATGGTGAACTCCGGACCTTGAATCCATTGCTCAACCAAGACTTGCGAATCGTAGGTACTGGCCGCTTTCCATGCGTCGATCAACTCGGACGCAGAATTCACTTTGGCCATCCCGATACTTGAACCTTCATGCGCCGGTTTGACGATCAAAGGCAGGCCCAGTTCCGTCGCTGCGGAAATACAATCGGCTTCGCTGCACAGCACGGCGTGACGCGGCGTCGGAATCCCGAGACTGTGCCAGACCTGCTTGGTGCGCAGTTTGTCCATCGCCAGTGCGGAAGCAAGAATGCCGCTGCCGGTGTACGGGATGCCGGCGCACTCGAGCAGGCCCTGCATGCTGCCGTCTTCACCGCCGCGACCGTGGAGAATGATGAACGCGCGGTCGATCTTTTCGCTGAGCAGACGCTGCAGGAAGTCTTCGCCCACATCGATGCCGAACGCATCGACGCCAGCGCTTTGCAGCGCCTCGAGCACAGCATTGCCGGATTTCAGCGAAACCTCACGCTCGGCACTCAGGCCGCCGAAGAGCACGGCGACGCGGCCGAAGTCTTTCGGCGCGATGGTGGAGAACAGCTTGGCGTAGGCAGCAGTCATTTCAACTTCCCCTCGACCGGCGCCGCCACGGCGCCGGCGAACAATTCACTTTTCAACAGCTTCGGCGCGAGACCGCCGATATCACCAGCGCCCTGGCACAGCAGAATGTCGCCGGCGCGCAGCAGCGGCTTGACCAACGGCGCCAGGTCAACGCCCCGCTCGATGTAGATCGGGTCGAGCTGACCGCGCTGGCGGATGCTGTTGCACAGCTTGCGGCTGTCGGCGCCAGGGATCGGCTCTTCGCCGGCCGGATAGACTTCCATCAGCAGCAGCACGTTGGCGTCGGCCAGTACATTGACGAAGTCGTCGTACAGATCACGGGTGCGGCTGTAGCGGTGCGGCTGGTAGACCATCACCAGACGACGCTCCGGCCAGCCACCGCGCACGGCTTTGATCACGGCAGCAACTTCGGTCGGGTGGTGACCGTAGTCGTCGACCAGCATCACGTTGCCGCCGTCCACCGGCAGCTCGCCGTAGACCTGAAAGCGTCGACCGACGCCCTGGAAGCCTGACAGGCCCTGAACGATGGCTTCATCGCTGACGCCTTCGTCGGTGGCGATGCAGATGGTCGCCAGCGAGTTGAGCACGTTGTGGTTGCCGGGCATGTTCACCGACACATCCAGCGGCTCGCGATCCGGGCGCAAGACGGTGAAGAAGGTCTGCATGCCCTGCTGACGGACATTGATCGCGCGCACATCGGCGTCTTCGCTGAAGCCGTAGGTCACGGTCGGACGCTTGACCAGCGGCAGGATTTCGCGCACCACCGGATCGTCCAGGCACATCACCGCCAAACCGTAGAACGGCAGGTTGTGCAGGAACTCGACGAAGGTTTTCTTCAGTTTGTTGAAGTCACCGTCGTAGGTCGCCATGTGGTCGGCGTCGATGTTGGTGACCACGGCCACCAGCGGCTGCAGATGCAGGAAGCTCGCATCGCTTTCGTCGGCTTCGGCAATCAGGTAACGGCTGGTGCCGAGCTGGGCATTGGTGCCCGCTGCATTGAGGCGACCACCGATCACGAATGTCGGGTCCAGACCACCGGCCGCGAACACCGAAGCGATCAGGCTGGTGGTGGTGGTTTTGCCGTGGGTACCGGCGACGGCGATGCCGTGGCGATAGCGCATCAGCTCGGCGAGCATTTCTGCACGCGGCACCACTGGAATGCGGCGCTCAAGGGCAGTCGCCACTTCCGGGTTGGACGTGTTTACCGCGCTCGACACCACCAGCACGTCGGCGGTAGCGGCGTTCTCGGCACGGTGACCGATGAAGATCTGCGCGCCGAAGGTTTCCAGGCGCTCGGTGACCGGCGAGGCTTTCAGGTCGGAACCGGAGACTTGATAGCCCAGGTTCAACAACACTTCAGCGATACCGCACATGCCCACGCCGCCGATGCCGACGAAGTGGATGCGACGGATGCGGCGCATTTCCGGTTGTGGCATGGCTTTCTGATTCTCAACCATGGGCCACCTCCAGACAGGTATCGACCACGCTACGGGTGGCATCGGGTTTGGCCAGTCGGCGGGCCGCTTGGGCCATTGCTTCAAGTCGTTGCGGTTGCATCAAGACCTCTGTCAGGCGCGCGGCAAGATCCGCGGCACCAGTCGTTCTTTGCGGCATCAGGAAGGCAGCGCCTTCGCGGGCCAAATAATCGGCGTTGCGGGTCTGGTGATCGTCGATCGCGTGGGGCAAGGGCACCAGCATCGAGGGCAGACCGGCGGCCGCCAGCTCACTGATGGTCAACGCGCCAGCGCGGCACACCACCAGGTCAGCCCAGCCATAGGCCTGGGCCATGTCTTTGATGAACGGCTGCACCTGCGCTTCCACACCCACGGCGCGGTAACGCTCGGCAGTCACTTCATCGTGGTTTTTACCGGCCTGATGAAACACTTCCGGGCGCAGGTCGGCAGCGACTTGGGCCAGGGCTTCAGGCAGCAATTTGTTCAACGGTTCTGCGCCCAGGCTGCCACCAAGGATCAGCAAACGCGCTTTGCGCCCGGCCAGCGCCGGTCGCGATGTGTCGAGGAACAGCTCGCTGCGCACCGGATTACCGGTGGTACGGCGGCTGTCCGACAGAGTAAAGGTGTCGGGGAACGCTTCACACACTCGGGCGGCGAACGGCACCAGCAACCGATTGGCGGTGCCGGCGACAGCGTTCTGCTCGTGAACGATCACCGGCACGCCAGCCAGTTTCGCGGCAAGACCACCAGGGCCGGTCACATATCCGCCAAAGCCAACCACGCACACCGGTTTCAGGCGGCGCATGATCGCCCGCGCCTGCCACACCGATTTCAGCAGCATCAGCGGCGCCTTGAGCAGCGACAGCTTGCCCTTGCCGCGCAGACCGCTGGCGTTGATCCGGTGCAGTTCAAGCCCTGCCGCCGGAACCAGTTCGTTTTCGATCCCGCGTGGCGTGCCGAGCCAGTGCACGGTGTAGCCGCGCGCCTGAAACTCGCGGGCACAGGCCAGCGCCGGGAACACGTGGCCGCCGGTACCGCCGGCCATGATCAATACGTTAGCGCCCATGAGTCGGCTCCTCGGCGAAGTCGCTCTCTTGGAATTCCATCTCTTCGCTGCCCAGGTGGGTCCGACTCTCCCACTCGATGCGCAGCAACAGGCCCAGACAGGCGCAGCAGATCACCAGCGAGCTGCCGCCGTAACTGAGGAACGGCAAGGTCAGACCCTTGGTTGGCAGCAGGCCGACGTTCACACCGATGTTGATCAGGAACTGACCAATCCACAGGAACGACAAGCCGTAAGCCACGTAAGCGGCAAAGAACTGCTTGGCCTTCTCCGCCCACAGGCCGATGTACATGCCGCGAATACACACGAACACGAACAGCGCGACGGTGCACAGCGAACCGACTGCACCGAGTTCTTCGGCGAGCACCGAGAACACGAAGTCGGTATGCGCTTCCGGCAGATAAAACTGTTTCTGCACGCTGTTGCCCAGGCCGACGCCCAGCCACTCGCCGCGACCGAAAGCGATCAAGGCCTGCGACAGCTGATAACCGGCGCCGAACTGGTCGGCCCACGGGTCGGCGAAGTTGGTCAGACGCGCCATTCGATAGGGCTGCATCTGGATCAGCAAAACCACCGCGCCAACCGCCAGCACTACCATCAGCGAGAAGCGGAACAGTCCGACCCCGCCAAGAAACAGCATCGCCGCCGCCGCGCCCATCATGACTACGGTGGCACCGAAGTCCGGTTCCATCAGCAACAGACCCGCCATCGGCAGCAGCACGATGAACGGCTTGAAGAAGCCCATCCAGCTCTCGCGCACTTCTTTCTGCCGGCGCACCAGATAACCGGCGAGGTAGATCACCACGAACACCTTGGCGATTTCCGACGGCTGCACGTTGAAGAAGCTGAAACCGATCCAGCGCATCGAACCGTTCACTTCGCGGCCGATGCCGGGGATGATCACCATCACCAACAGGCCGAACGCACCGATCAGCATCATCCAGCCGAGGCGCTGCCAAGTGGCGATCGGGATCATCATGGTGACAATGCACGCGCCCAGACCCAGCACCACATAGATAAGGTGGCGAATCATGTAATACAGCGGACTGCCCGACTGCGCCGCCGCCACTTCGGTGGACGCCGAAGCGATCATGATCAGGCCCAGGCCGAGCAGCGCCAGGCAACCGGCGAGCATCGGGAAGTCGAGGTCGATGCCACGCCCGGTGATCAGCGGCGACGGGTACGGCTTGATGATGTTTCTCAAGTTCATGCCAGTTCCTCCACAGCGCGGACGAACTGGTGACCACGGTCTTCGTAATTCTTGAACATGTCGAAACTGGCGCAGGCCGGAGACAGCAGCACCACGTCACCCGGCTGGGCAGCTGCGCGGCATTGCGCGACGGCGTCGACCAGCGAGGTCGCGCGGATCAGCGGCACGGCATCGCCAATGGCCTCGCCGATCTTGTCGGAGTCACGCCCCATCAGCACCACGGCGCGGCAGTTGGCCGCCACCGGATCGCGCAGATCGTTGAATTCGGCGCCTTTGCCGTCACCGCCGGCGATCAGAATGACCTTGCCGTCGATGTCCGCACCGAGGCCTTCGATGGCCGCCAGAGCGGCGCCAACGTTGGTGGCTTTGGAATCGTTGTAATAGGCCACGCCATCGAGATCGCGCACCCACTGGCAGCGGTGTTCGAGCCCGGCAAACGTGCGCAGCGCCGCGAGCATGGCGTCGAACGGCAGACCCACAGCGTGACCCAGTGCCAATGCGGCGAGCGCGTTGGACTGGTTATGCGCACCGCGAATCTTCAGTTCACGCACGGGCATCAGGTTCTGGAATTCGAAGGAGAGGTACTTCTCGCCGTCTTCTTCGCGAATGCCGAACGCTTTGAAATCCGGTTTGCTCAGGCCAAAGGTCCAGCATGGCTGACCTTCACCGATCAATGGACGGCTCAGGGCATCCTGACGGTTGACCACAAACTGCTTCGCGCCCCGGAAGATCCGGTGCTTGGCCAGGTGATAGGCCGGCAGACCGCTGTAGCGATCCATGTGGTCTTCGCTGATGTTCAGTACGGTGGCGACTTCGGCGTTGAGCTGGTCGGTGGTTTCCAGCTGGAAACTCGACAACTCCATGACGTACAACTCGACATCGTCGCTGAGCAGATCCAGCGCCGGCGTGCCTAGGTTGCCGCCAACGGCGACGCGCTTGCCGGCCGCAGCCGCCATCTCGCCGACCAGAGTAGTGACGGTGCTTTTCGCGTTGGAACCGGTGATCGCGACGATCGGCGCCCGCGCGTTACGCGCGAACAACTCGATGTCGCCGGACATTTTCACGCCACGGGCTGCTGCGGCTTGCAGGGCCGGGGTCGCCAGCGCCAGGCCGGGGCTCACGTAGAGCTCGTCGGCACGGCAGAGGAATTCGACGTCCAGCTCGCCACAACGCACTTCCACGTGCGGATAGTCACGCTTGAGCGTGGCCAGTTCCGGTGGATTTTCCCGCGTGTCGGCCACAGCAAACGACGTGCCCCGGTTCGCCAGGAAGCGAACCAGGGACATGCCGCTCTTGCCGAGGCCGACAACGATGCGGAAGTGGTCAGAAGCGATCAGAGACACTCGTTCTACCTCAGCTTCAGGGTGGCAAGGCCGACCAGGACGAGAATCACGGTGATGATCCAGAAACGGACGATCACGCGCGGCTCGGGCCAGCCCTTGAGTTCAAAGTGGTGGTGGATCGGCGCCATGCGGAACACGCGGCGACCGGTCAGCTTAAAGGAGGCAACCTGAATGACCACTGACAGGGTTTCCATCACGAACACGCCGCCCATGATGAACAGGACGATTTCCTGACGGACGATCACGGCGATGGTGCCCAGTGCTGCGCCGAGTGCCAGGGCACCGACGTCGCCCATGAACACTTGCGCTGGATAAGTGTTGAACCAGAGGAAACCGAGGCCGGCACCGATCAGCGCGCCGCAGAACACGATCAGCTCGCCCGCGCCCGGCACGTAAGGAATCAGCAGATATTCGGCGAATTTCACGTTGCCCGACAGGTAGCAGAAAATCCCCAGGCCGCCGCCGACCATCACGGTTGGCATGATCGCCAGGCCGTCGAGGCCGTCAGTCAGGTTGACCGCGTTGCTCGAACCGACAATCACGAAGTAGGTCAGCACGATGAAACCGGCGCCCAGCGGAATGCTGTAGTCCTTGAGCATCGGCAGGATCAAGGTCGTTTCCACCGGCGTCGCGGCAGTCATATAAAGGAAGATCGCAGCGCCGAGGCCGAACACCGACTGCCAGAAATACTTCCAGCGGCTCGGCAGGCCACGGGAGTTCTTCTCGATCACTTTGCGGTAATCGTCGACCCAGCCGATGGCGCCGAACAACAGAGTCACCAACAAAACAGTCCAGACGTAGCGGTTGCTCAGGTCAGCCCAAAGCAAGGTGCTGACGCCGATCGACGACAGAATCAGCGCGCCACCCATGGTCGGCGTGCCGGATTTGGACAGGTGCGATTGCGGGCCGTCGTTGCGCACCGATTGGCCGATCTGACGGTTCTGCAGAGTACGGATCATCCACGGGCCATAGCACAGCGACAAGACCAGCGCGGTCAGCACACCGAGAATCCCGCGCAGGGTCAGGTACTGGAAGACCGCGAAGCCTTTGTAGAACTGTTGCAGATACTCCGCTAGCAGCAGCAGCATTAATGTTTCTCCAGACTGGACCCGCACAGAGCCGCAACGATGTTTTCCATCGCTGCACTGCGCGAACCCTTGATCAAAATGGTGGTGTTTGTGTCCTGCTCGGCGGCGAGGGCCTGGATCAGCTCGGCCTGTGTGCCGAAGTGCTGCGCCTGCTCACCGAAAGCGTTTACCGCGTGGACCATGTTCGGCCCGACCGCGTAAAGCGCGGAAACCTTGCCTCGGGCGTACTCGCCCACGTCGCGGTGCCCCTGCTCCGCCCAGTCGCCCAACTCGCCGATATCCCCGAGCACCAGGACGGTGCGGCCGGAAAAGCCGGCGAGTATATCAACGGCCGCGCACATCGAGGTGGGGTTTGCGTTGTAGGTGTCATCGATCACGCGCATGCCGTTTTTCGCCAGTTGCGCGACGGTGCGCCCCTTGACCGGTTGCACCGCGCCCAGCCCGGTGGCGATGCCGAACAGCGACACGCCCAAGGCGTGGGCAGCAGCGGCGGCAGCCAGGGCATTGGCGACGTTATGGGTACCGAGCAGGTTCAGTTGCACGCGCTCGCTACCTTCAGGGGTGTGCAGGTTGAACGCCGGGCAACCGCGGGCATCAGTGGCCAGATCGCTGGCGTGGAAATTCGCCTCGCTGTTGCTCAGGGCGAAGGTCAGCACCTGACGACCGGCAGCGCGGGTCTTCCAGATACCGAAAGCCTTGTCATCGAGGTTGAGCACGGCGATGCCATCGGCGGCCAGGCCTTCGATGATTTCACCTTTGGCTTCGACGATTTTTTCCGGACCGCCGAACTCACCGACGTGAGCGGTGCCGGCGTTGTTCAGGATCGCTACGTGCGGCTTGGTCAGGCCGACGGTGTAAGCGATCTCGCCCAGACGTGAAGCGCCCAGTTCGATGACAGCCGAGGTGTGTTCCGGCGCCAGTTCGATCAGGGTCAGCGGCACGCCGAGGTCGTTGTTCAGATTGCCACGGGTCGCCAGCACCGGACCGCGCGTGCGCAGGATGCTCGCGAGCATTTCCTTGACCGTGGTCTTGCCACTGGAACCGGTCACCGCCGCCACTGGCTGGGTGAACGCAGCACGGTTCAACGCGCCGAGTTGGCCCAGCGCCTGACGGGTGTCCTTGACCAGCAATTGCGGCAACGCGCTGTCGGCGACTTCACGCTCGACCAGTGCCGCTACGGCGCCTTTGCCGGCAACGTCGTTCAGATAATCATGACCGTCGAAACGCGGGCCGGTCAGGGCGATGAACAACTGGCCGGGCTGGATCGCACGACTGTCGATGCTGACGCCGTCGAAACTCGCGTCAGCGCCGATCAAACGGGCTTCGAGGGCGTTGGTCAGTTCACTGAGTGTCAGGGCCTTAAGCATGGGCCACCTCCCACGCGGTCAGAGCATGATCAGCCTCGACCAGATCGGAAAAGGCATGGCGCACGCCGTTGATTTCCTGATAGTCCTCGTGACCTTTGCCGGCGAGAACAATCACGTCGTCAGCGGTCGCGCCGGCGATAAGTTGCGCGATGGCCTGGCCGCGACCGGCGACGAAAGTGACTTTATCCACAGCGGTGAAACCGGCGCGGATGTCGTCGAAGATCACTGCCGGATCTTCAGTGCGCGGGTTGTCGTCGGTGACCAACACTTGGTCAGCCAGACGCTCGACCACTTCGGCCATCAACGGACGTTTGCCGCGATCGCGATCACCGCCGCAGCCGAACAGGCACAGCAATTGGCCTTTTACGTGCGGGCGCAGTGCTGTGAGAACTTTTTCCAGTGCATCCGGGGTGTGGGCGTAATCGACCACCACCAACGGCTGCGTGCCACCACCCAGACGCTGCATGCGACCGGCCGGGCCTTCGAGCTTCGGCAGCACCTTGAGAATTTCGTCGAGGGCGTAATCCAGACCGAGCAAGGCGCCGACTGCGGCCAGCACGTTACTCAGGTTGAAACGACCAAGCAGCGTACTGCGCAGGTGATGCTCGCCCTGCGGCGTGACCAGCGTGGCGCGTACACCATGGTCGTCGAACTGCGCTTCGCGGCAGAACAGGTAGGCACTGCTGTCGAGCAGGCTGTAGGTGATCAAACGCGACTCGCGCTTTTCCGCCGCCAGTTGCAGGCCGAAATCGTCGTCGAGGTTGACCACGCGGCACTTCAGGTCATTCCAGGCGAACAGCCGGGCCTTGGCCTCGGCGTACGCCTGCATGGTGCCGTGATAATCCAGGTGATCGCGGGACAGGTTGGTCATCACCGCCACATCGAACGCCAGCGCGGTGACCCGGCCCTGATCCAGACCGTGGGACGACACTTCCATGGCCACGGCTTTCGCGCCGGCCTTTTTCAGATCACCCAGGGTCGCTTGCACGGCAATCGGGTTCGGCGTGGTGTGCAGGCCGCTTTCCAGCGCGCCGTAGAAACCGGAACCCAGCGTACCGACGATGCCGCAATGCTGGCCGAGCAGATCAAGTGCCTGCGCAACCAGTTGGGTCACGCTGGTCTTGCCGTTGGTGCCAGTGACGCCGATCAGGTTCAGGTGATGACTCGGCTCACCGTAAAAACGCCCGGCAATGTCCGAAAGTTGCGCCGCCAGACCTTTGACCGGAATCAGCGGCACGTCAGTGATCGGCAGCACGGTGGCGCCTTCGACTTCATAAGCCACGGCAGCCGCGCCGCGTTGCAAGGCATCGGCGATATGCGCACGGCCATCGAAACGGCCGCCGGGCACGGCGAGAAACAAGTCGCCGGCGCGCACGTTGCGGCTGTCCAGCGCCAGTTCACGGATCAACAGATCGTGGCCGGCGTGGGGGAATATCTTGTTCAGACTTAATGACATCAGCCGCGCCCTCCATTGGCTTTCAGCGGAACGACCGGGGTGGCGTTGGCCTGTTGGGTGGTCGGCAGGTTGTCCGGGGTCACGTTCATCAGGCGCAGGGTGCCGGACATCACACGGCTGAACACTGGCGCCGACACCAGACCACCGAAGTAACCGGCCTTGGTTGGCTCATCAATCACCACAACAATGGCGTAACGCGGATCGCTCATCGGGCCGAAGCCGGCGAACAGCGAACGGTAGGAATTTTCTGCGTAGCCCTTGGTGCCGACCGAGGTCTTGCGCGCGGTACCCGACTTGCCGCCGACGTGATAAGCCGGCACCTGCGCACGGAACACGCCGCGCGGCGCTTCGATTACCTGCTGCAACATGCCCTGCATGGTTTTCGCCACGGCTTCCGGCAGCACTTGGGTGGTCTGCGGCATCTTGTCGGTTTTGATCAGGGTCAGTGGCGCGAGACGACCGTTGTTGGCCAGTGCCGAGAACGCGTGCACCAACTGGATCGCGGTCACGGAAATACCGTAGCCGTAAGACAAGGTTGCAGTTTCAGCCTTGCGCCATTCGCGGTAGTTGGGCAGATTGCCGACACGCTCGCCGGGGAAGCCCAGGCCGGTGTCCTGACCGAGGCCGACTTTCTGCGCGAGACGGAAAATGGTTTCGCCGCCGATATCGAAGGCGACCTTGCTCATGCCGACGTTACTGGAATTGATCAGGATGCCGGTCAGATCGAGCACTGGCCCTTCGGTCTTCGACACGTCTTTGATGGTGTATTTGCCGATCTGCAACGAGCCCGGATACACCTCGACGGTGTCGCTCGGTTTCCAGCGACCGGTTTCGATCGCCGCGCTCATGGAAATCGCTTTCATGGTCGAACCCGGCTCGAACACGTCGATCATGGCGCGGTTGCGCATCATCGCCGGTTGCAGGTTGCGACGGTTGTTCGGGTTGTAGGTCGGCTGGTTGACCATGGCCAGGATCTCGCCGGTCTTCACGTCCATGATCACCAGACTGCCGGCCTTGGCGCCGTTCTCGATGATCGCGTTGCGCAGTTCGCGGTTGGCCAGGTATTGCAGACGCAGGTCAATCGACAACGCCAAGGGCTTGCCGGCCTTGGCGTTCTTGGTGACTTGAACATCCTTGATCAACCGGCCACGGCGATCCTTGATGACTTGTCGTTTGCCCGGCACCCCGGCCAGCCATTCGTCATAGGCCAGCTCGACGCCTTCGCGACCGTGATCGTCGATGTCGGTAAAGCCGACCATGTGCGCGGTGACTTCACCGGCCGGGTAGAAGCGGCGGAATTCTTCGATGCCATAGACGCCCGGCACTTTCAGATCGAGCACAGCCTGACCCTGCTCGGGGGTCAGCCCGCGCACCAGATAAATGAATTCTTTGTTGGCCTGGGCTTCGAGGCGTTCGCTCAGGGCTTTCGGGTTCTGGCCCAGCGCAGCGGCGAGCGCCGGCCACTTCTCTTTGGCCGACTGCATTTCCTTGGCATTGGCCCACAGCGTAGTCACCGGCGTACTGACCGCCAGAGGCTCGCCATTACGGTCGGTGATCAGGCCACGGTGCGCCGGAATCGGAATATGCCGCAGGCTGCGCGCATCGCCCTGCCCTTTGAGGAAGTCACGGTCGACCACTTGCAGGTCGATGATGCGCCAGCAGATCGCCGCGACCATCAGACCGAGCAGCGCCACCATCAGGCGGAAGCGCCATGGGAACAGCGCGCCTTCGAGTTTCATCATGGCGCCACCATCTTCACGTCAGCCGCGCCAGGTATGTGCATCTTCAGTTGTTCGGTGGCCAGCACTTCGATGCGGCTGTGCGCAGTCCAGGTGCTCTGCTCGAGAATCAAGCGGCCCCACTCGGCCTGCGCCTTGTCGCGCACGCTCAGTTCGTTATAAAGGGTGTTGAGCAACTGCCGGTTCCAGTGCGCGCTGTACGACACGGCAATGGCCGAAAACAGCACGCCGATAAACAGCAGCAGCATCAGAAAGCTGCCGCCGGGCAGTGGTTTGGCGAAAAGCTTGCTCACCGCAACTTCTCCGCGACACGCATGACGGCGCTACGGGAACGTGGGTTGGCTTTGAGTTCGGCGTCGGAGGCCGTCTGCGCTTTGCCGTGGATTTTGATTTTCGGTTCGAAGGCGACGTGGCGAACCGGCAGGTTGCGCGGCAGGTTGTCGGCTTCGCCTTTCACCAGCTTGCGCATGAACAGTTTGACGATGCGGTCTTCCAGCGAGTGGAAGCTGATCACCACCAGACGGCCGCCAACTTCCAGCGCTTCCAGCGCGGCGTCGAGACCGGCTTCCAGATCGCCGAGTTCGTTATTGACGTGAATGCGCAACCCCTGGAACGCGCGGGTGGCCGGGTTCTTGCCCTTTTCCCACGCCGGGTTGGCGACTTTCAGCACTTCGGCCAGATCGGCGGTGCGCTCGAACGGCTTGATGTCACGACGCTCGGCAACGGCACGGGCCATACGCCCGGAGAAACGTTCTTCGCCGTATTCCTTGAACACCCGGGCGATTTCTTCCACAGGCGCGGTGTTGACGAATTCGGCAGCGCTGATGCCACGGGACGGGTCCATGCGCATGTCCAGCGGCCCGTCATTGAGGAAACTGAAGCCGCGCTCGGCGTCATCGAGCTGCGGCGAAGACACACCGAGGTCGAGCAGAATGCCGCTGACCTTGCCGGTCAGGCCTTGCTCGGCAACCACCGAACCGAGCTCGGCAAAGCTGCGCTGCACAACGACAAAGCGGCCGTCTTCGGCCGCTAGCGTTTGCCCGGTGGCAATCGCTTGAGGATCCTTGTCGAATCCGATGAGTCGACCGTCCGGCCCGAGCTGGCTGAGGATCAACCGACTGTGCCCGCCGCGCCCGAACGTGCCGTCCAGATAGCAGCCATCAGGACGTACGGCGAGAGCCTCGACGGCTTCGTCAAGCAGTACGGTGATGTGGTTAAAGCCGCTATCAATAGTCACAGGATCAAATCACGCAGTTCATCAGGCATCGCGCCCGGTTGTTGAATAGCAGCAAGGTCAGCGGCAGATACCGCATTCCATGCATCCTCGTCCCACAATTGGAACTTGTTCAGTTGGCCGACCAGCATCGCGCGCTTATCGAGCTTGGCGTATTCGCGCAAACGCGGCGGAACCAGGAAACGACCACTGCCATCGAGTTCGAGGTCGACGGCATTACCAATCAATAAACGTTGCAGGCGACGATTCTCTTCGCGAAGCGAAGGGAGTGCGCGCAACTTGGTTTCAATAATTTCCCACTCATCGAGCGGATAGACACACAGGCATGGATCAACGGCATCAATGGTCACGATCAATTGGCCGGAACTGCGCGAATCGAGCTCGTCACGGTACCGGCTCGGCATGGCGAGACGGCCCTTTGCATCGAGACTGATAGCGTTAGCTCCGCGAAACACGTCAGCGTTTCTCCAATTTTTATCGTTTTGAGCTCAAAAAACCCACTTCATGCCACTTTCCGCCACTTGCGCACACTATAGGAATGCGCCCACCACACCGTCAAGGCGCGGATTAAAGGAAAAGCCTTACAGAACGGAGATTTAGCGACGTAAAAGGAGGCTCAACGAGAATCTGACGTGAAGTTTTGGTCAATAACTTGATGCAGCACTGAAAGCTGCGCTCGAAAGTTAAAGTAGTTTGTTAAGAGTAAGATTTTTTCGGTATTACAAAGGCGCTTCGGCTGTTGATTGAAGCAGGGTGGGAAAAGGCTATTACCGCGTTTGCCGCTGCCGAAGTTTCAGACCAGGCCGGCTGATATTACACAGCCACGTCTTCTTTGTTTCAAGCAGGGAAAGAAAAAGGTGGAGAGTCGATCTGTAAGCCGGGTTCTGTCTTGAACAGTCATTCGTCTACGATGGCCATCACTGGACATCTTTAGCAACCTACCCGGTCCCAGCGCGGGCCACGCCTTGGGACCCTATTTGGTCTTGCTCCAAGTGGGGTTTACCTAGCCACGAACTGTTGCCAGACGTGCGGTGCGCTCTTACCGCACCTTTTCACCCTTACCGGCGCTTGCGCGCTTAGGCGGTTATTTTCTGTGGCACTTTCCGTAGGCTCACGCCTCCCAGGCATTACCTGGCACTTCGCCCTATGGAGCCCGGACTTTCCTCCCCCCCCTAATTTTCATAGAGGGCAGCGACTGTCCGATCGACTCTCCGCCGCGAAGGTTAACGGCAGAGCGCCGGAAGAACAAGCGCTAAAACCCTCCAGACCGCCATGGGCGACGGCTTACACGCCTTTCTGTTTATCCAGCGCGACCTGATACAGCACGTTTTTGCGCTCGCCGGTGATTTGCGCTGCCAGTGCGGCGGCGCGCTTGAGCGGCATTTCCTCCAATAGCAGATCGAGGATGCGCATGGCTTCGCTGCTGACCGCGTCCTCCGACTCCGGCGCGGTCCAGCCGGCCACCAGCACTACGCACTCACCGCGCTGCTGATTGCTGTCGGACTCGACGAACGCACGCAGCTCGCTGAGCGGCAGGCCTTTAAGGGTTTCGAAGGTTTTGGTGATTTCCCGCGCCAGCAGAGCCTGACGCTCGCCGCCAAACACTGCTTCCATATCCTGCAGGCATTCGAGAATGCGATGCGGCGCTTCATAGAAAATCAATGTGCGCGGCTCTTCTTTAACCGCTTCCAGACGCGCTTTGCGTCCGACCGACTTGGCCGGCAGGAAACCTTCGAAGATAAAACGGTCGGACGGCAATCCCGCCGCCGACAGCGCCGCGATCAAAGCGCAGGCACCCGGCACCGGCACCACGTTGATGCCGGCGGCACGGGCCTGACGCACCAGGTGATAACCCGGATCGGAGATAAGCGGCGTGCCGGCATCGGAGATCAGCGCGACGTTGTCGCCCGCCAGCAATCGGGTAATAAAGCGGCTACCCTCATCCCGTTCGTTGTGTTCGTGACATGCGGCCAGCGGCGTACCGATGCCGAAGTGCTGCATCAGGCGCGCCGAATGCCGGGTGTCTTCCGCTGCAATCAGCGCCACTTCACGCAGGATTTTCAAGGCCCGGGCGCTGATGTCGTCCAGGTTGCCGATGGGCGTCGCCACCACATAAAGCGAGCCAGCAGCGGAATTCAAAGGACCTGGAGCAGTCAAAGCGCACACCTCGTGATCGGTAAAAGCGGCCATTGTAGCGCGTCATGAGGCTTGCGATGCGCTCCCGCCGAGTGCGGTTTTTCGCCCGGTTGTGCGCTGCCGCAACATTTACTCCAGCTAAATTGACCGATTCACGCCAGTAACATCGCGCCCCGGCCAGTGCTTGGGTACAATTCCACGCTAATTTGATCGAGTATCAGGAACACTTACATGATCGCTTGCCTGCGGCTGTTCACTGCCCTCTGCCTCGCTGCCTTGTTGGCCGCGTGTGCCAGCTCCCCTTCCTCCAGCCTTGGCGAACTTCCACGGACTCCGGACGCCAGCATCGAGCAACTGCTCGAACAGGCTGCCCAGGCTAAAACCCCGGAACAAGCCGCCCTGCTGCGCCTGAGCGCAGCAGACCAGGCTTATCGCCAAGGCAATGCCGGCCAGTCCGCGCAAATCCTGCAACAAGTGCCGGTGGAGCAACTCAAGCCAGGCCAGCAGATTTTCGCCAATACGCTTTCCGCCGAACTGGCCATGACGCGCAATCAGCCGAAAGCTGCGCTGACCGCCCTGAGCCATCCTAGCTTCCAGAAGCTCGGGGAAATGCCGGAAGAGCAGCAAGTGCGCACTGGCACCGTTCACGCCCGCGCCCTTGAAGCCGATGGCCAGACGCTGGCCGCTGCCCGTGAGCGTGTGTTCATTGCACCGATGCTGGAAGGCGAAGCGGCGAGCAAGAACCACGAAGCGATCTGGACCCTGATCGCTTCGCTGCCAACCGATCAATTGCAACCGAACAACACCGACGATCTCGGCGGCTGGATGGCACTGGCGCAAGCGGTGAAAACCGCAGGCACGCTGGAACAGCAACAAGCCGCGATCGACAACTGGCGTGCGCAGAATCCAAAGCACCCGGCGGCGATCAACCTGCCGCTGCCGCTGACCAAGCTCAAGGAACTGGCCAGCCAGCCACTGAGCAAAATCGCCCTGCTGCTGCCACAGGACGGCCAGTTGGCGTCGGTCGGCAAAGCGCTGCGTGAAGGCTTCATGGCCGCGCATTATCAGGCGCAACAGGCCGGCCAGAACCCACCTGCCATCGAGTTCTACGACAGCTCGAAGCTGACCTCGATGGACGAGTTCTATCGCAAGGCTCAGGCTGACGGCGTGCAACTGGTAGTCGGCCCGCTGGAAAAACCACTGGTCAAGCAACTGAGCACTCGCCCGCAACTGCCGATCACCACCCTGGCGCTGAACTACAGCGAAGGCGAACAAGGTCCGGCGCAGTTGTTCCAGTTCGGTCTCGCTGCTGAAGACGAAGCTCGCGAAGTTTCCCGTCGCGCTCATGCCGACGGCCTGCATCGCGCCGCGATCATGGTGCCGAAGGGCGAATGGGGCGATCGCGTCCTGCGTGCCTTCAGCCAGGACTGGCAAGCCAATGGCGGCAGCATCGTTGCCACCGAGCGTGTCGATCAGCCGGTGCAACTGGCCCAGCAGATCGCCGACATGTTCCAGCTGCGTCAGAGCGAAGCTCGCGCCAAGAGCCTGCAGAATGTTGCCGGCACCAATGTCGCCGCGCAGCCTTCGCGTCGTCAGGACATCGAATTCATCTTCTTGGCCGCCACGCCGCAACAGGCCCAGCAGATCAAGCCGACCCTGAATTTCCAGTACGCCGGTGACGTGCCGGTCTACGCGACCTCCCACGTCTACAGCGCCAGCGGCGACGTCAATCAGTACAACGACATGAACGGCATTCGCTTCTGCGAAACCCCATGGCTGCTGGAAACCAGCGATCCGCTGCGCCAGCAAGTAGCTGCGCAATGGCCGCAAGCCAATGGCAGCCTCGGTCGCCTGTACGCCATGGGCGCCGATGCCTATCGCCTGGCACCGCGCCTGGGTCAACTCAAGGCCCTGCCGGACAGCCGCATCGAAGGTCAGTCGGGCAGCCTCGGCATGACCCAGACCCAGCGCGTTGTGCGCCAGTTGCCGTGGGCACAGTTCGTCAGCGGTCAGGTGCAGCGTCTGCCGGACACCCCGCGCTGATGCCCGACAGGTCACGCTCGCAAAGCGGCAAGGATGCCGAGCGCCAGGCGCTCGAACATCTGCAACAACAAGGGCTGCGCCTGCTGGCGCAGAACTGGTTATGCAAACGCGGCGAGCTTGATCTGGTCATGCTTGATGGCGATACAGTAGTATTCGTTGAAGTTCGCTACAGAAAAAACACTCAATGGGGTGGCGCGCTCGCCAGTATCGACGAGCGCAAGCAGCAGAAACTGATCTTTGCAGCACAGTATTTTCTTCAGCGCGAGTCGCGTTGGGCCAATTCCCCCTGCCGCTTCGATGTGGTGGCAATCGACAGCCACCCGAATCAGCTGAACTGGTTGCAGAATGCTTTCGACAGTTGATTGCCTGCACCCAGCCCCGTTTTCGTCCGACACATTTTGCTCTTTGCTTTGCCGGCTGCACATTCACGTGCCGAACAGCCGCGCCACTTAAGGTCACACAGATGGACATGCAATCCCGAATTCGCCAGCTATTTCAGGCCAGTATCGACACCAAGCAACAGGCGATGGACGTACTTGCACCGCACATCGAGCAAGCCAGCCAGATCATGGTCAACGCCCTGCTCAACGAAGGCAAAATGCTCTCGTGCGGCAACGGTGGTTCGGCCGGCGATGCCCAGCATTTTTCTTCGGAGCTGCTCAACCGCTTCGAGCGCGAGCGTCCGAGTCTGCCGGCAATAGCACTGACCACCGACACTTCGACGATCACTTCGATCGCCAACGATTACAGCTACAACGAAGTGTTCTCCAAGCAGATCCGCGCCCTCGGCCAGCCGGGCGATGTATTGCTGGCGATTTCGACCAGCGGCAACTCGGCGAACATTATTCAAGCGATCCAGGCCGCACATGATCGCGAAATGATTGTCGTAGCTTTGACCGGACGCGATGGCGGCGGCATGGCGTCGCTGCTGTTGCCCGAGGACGTCGAGATTCGCGTACCGGCCAACGTCACTGCACGTATTCAGGAAGTCCACTTGCTGGCGATCCATTGCCTTTGCGATCTGATCGACAGCCAACTGTTCGGGAGTGAAGAATGACCCCTAATCGCCTTGGCCTTCTGGCCTTGACCCTGTGCCTCGGCATCAGCGGCTGCACCTCGGTGGTGAATGCCAGCCGTGAAGCGCCGATCGAAGACGACCGTGGCACGCGCACCTTCGGCAGCAAGATCGACGACTCGCTGATCGAAACCAAAGCGGGCGTGAACATCGCCAAGGCCGATCCGGCACTGGACAACGACTCGCACATTGTCATCACCAGCTTCAACGGCGTGGTCCTGCTCGCCGGCCAGACTCCGCGCGAAGACCTCAAGGCCAAAGCCGAACAGGCCGCCGCCAACGTCCAGCGCGTGAAGAAGGTGCACAACGAACTGCAAGTGCTGCAACCGTCCTCCCTGCTCGCGCGCCAGAACGACGCGTGGCTGACCACCAAGATCAAGACCCAGATGCTCACCGACGCCAGCATTCCTGGCTCGCGCATCAAAGTCGTGACCGAGAACGGCATCGTCTATCTGCTGGGCCTGCTGACCAAACAGGAAGCCACTCAGGCAACCAATCTGGTTCAGGGTGTGTCCGGTGTGCAGAAGATCGTGAAGCTGTTCGAATACATCGACTGACCTGATTACGCAGGAGTTGTGCAGGAGCTGACGAGTGCATCGAGGCTGCGATCTTTTGATCTTGCTTTTAAAAATCAAAAGATCGCAGCCTCCGGCAGCTCCTACACGACCAATGCAGGCACAAAAAAGGCGATCCATCCGGATCGCCTTTTTTTATTTCACAACCTTCAAGCTTGGCCGGCCACTCGGACGTGGCGGCTCGCTGCCCGGTGGCGGCGAGTCGTCATCCGGATCAATGTCTTCCTCGTCGTCCATCGGCAACTCGAGGTCAAACACCATGCCCTGGCCGTTCTCCCGGGCGTAGATGCCCAGGATCGCGCTGATCGGCACGTAGAGACTGTGCGGAACACCGCCGAAGCGGCCTTCGAACGTCACCACGTCGTTGTCCATGTGCAGATGACGCACGGCACTCGGCGAGATGTTCAGGACGATCTGGCCGTCACTGGCAAAACCCTGTGGCACCTGCACCGCCGGGTACTCGGAGTTGACCAGCATGTGCGGGGTGCAATCGTTATCCACAATCCACTCGTAGAGCGCGCGGACCAGATAAGGTCGACTGGAGTTCATAGCGGCTCCTTAAGCCTTAGCGCATATCGCGTTCGACACCAGACAGACTCGCCTGGAAAGCCTCACGCGCAAACTGACGCTCCATATAATCAAGCAGCGGCTTGGCCGGCCGCGGCAGTTCAATACCCAGAATCGGCAAACGCCAGAGTATGGGTAATAGGCAGCAATCCACCAGACTTTGTTCCTCACTGAGGAAGAACGGTTTGTCGGCAAACAGCGGCGAAACGCCGGTCAGGCTTTCGCGCAGTTCCTTGCGCGCCACGACCCGTGCAGCCTCTTTGCTCTTGGGATCCAGAATCAGATCCACCAGCCCGCACCAGTCACGCTGGATCCTGTGGATCAGCAGACGACTGTTGGCCCGCGCCACCGGATAAACCGGCATCAGCGGCGGGTGCGGGTAACGCTCATCCAGATACTCCATCACCACGGTCGACTCCCACAACGCCAGGTCACGATCGACCAGCGTCGGCAGACTGCCGTAAGGGTTCACCTCAATCAGTTTAGGCGGCTGGCGGCCCGCTTCCACGTAGATGATTTCGGCGCTGACACCCTTCTCTGCAAGCACGATGCGCACTCGGTGGGAATAGTGGTCGGCGGGGTCGGAGTAACAGGCCAACCGATTGGTCACGCCCATGGCGATCCTCCTCGCTTGTTGAATTTGTCGGAACCGGAAAAACGCGCGCGCCCAGAGAGCACCTCCCGCAGGGTCTGACTGAGCAGACCCTGCTTTAGCGGAGGCGCCCTTGGGCGCGCGCGATTAACAGCAATGCTTGAAGCGTATCAGTGCACGTCTTTCCAGTATTCACGCTTGAGCAGGTAGGCGAACACAAAGAAGAACGCCAGGTACAGCAAGACATAAGTACCGATGCGCTGATGTTGCAGCTTAACCGGGTTAGCCGAGTAAGCCAGGAAGGTTACCAGATTCTTGACCTTCTCATCGAACTGCTCTTCGTTCAGAGCACCGGACTTCGGCACGATGGTCAACTGATCACACGCTTCATGAGTCAGCGGCGTGCCGGTCAGCGGATCGTATTGCTTCTTGCCGTCCTCGACGATCTGCACCTGCTTGCAGCCGACGACCTGCCGACCTTGCAGGCCGACCAGCACGTTAGGCATGCCGACGTTCGGGAAGACCTTGTTGTTCACGCCCCATGGACGCGCCGGGTCTTCGTAGAACGACTTCAGGTAACCGTACAGCCAGTCGGTGCCGCGTACCCGCGCTACCAGAGTCAGGTCCGGCGGCGCCGCGCCGAACCAGGTCTTGGCGTCGGCCGGCTGCATGCCGATGTTCATGTGGTCGCCAATCTTGGCACCGGTGAATACCAGCTTCTCCAGCATCAACTCGTGCGGAATGCCGAGGTCATCGGCAACGCGCTCGTAACGCTGGAACTTGGCGCTGTGGCACCCCATGCAATAGTTGGCAAAGGTCCGCGCACCATCCTGCAGGGCGGCTTTGTCGGAGACGTCGATATCGACACTTTCCAGTTCCGGACCATGGCCCCCGGCAGCAAAAGCCAGGGAAGGCAGCGCAGTAAAAATCAGAGCAAGAAATAACTTTTTCATCAGCCAGTCACCCTTTCCGGAACCGGTTTGGTCTTCTCGAGCCGGGTGTAGAACGGCATCAGAATGAAGTAGGCGAAATACAGGAAGGTGCAGACCTGCGACAGCAACGTGCGCCCCGGCGTCGGCGCAAGAACGCCGAGGATGCCGAGAATCACGAAAGAAATGCAGAACACCACCAGCCAGATTTTGCTCATCCAGCCCTTGTAGCGCATCGATCTCACCGGGCTGCGATCCAGCCATGGCAGCACGAACAGCACCGCAATCGCCGCACCCATGGCGATAACGCCCATTAGCTTGTCCGGCACCGCACGCAGGATTGCGTAGAACGGTGTGAAGTACCAGACCGGAGCAATATGTTCAGGCGTCTTGAACGGGTTAGCCGGCTCGAAGTTTGGTTTTTCGAGGAAGTAGCCGCCCATTTCCGGGAAGAAGAACACAATGAAGCAGAAGATGAACAGGAACACCACGACGCCGACAATGTCCTTCACCGTGTAGTACGGGTGGAACGCGATGCCGTCCAGCGGGATGCCGTTTTCGTCTTTGTGCTTCTTGATATCGACGCCGTCAGGGTTGTTCGAGCCCACTTCGTGCAGCGCCAGAATGTGCAACACCACCAGACCGAGAATCACGATCGGCAGCGCAACAACGTGCAAGGCGAAGAAGCGGTTCAGGGTGATTCCTGAGATCAGATAGTCACCACGAATCCACTGGGTCAGGTCATCGCCGATCAGCGGAATCGCACCGAACAGCGAGATGATCACCTGGGCGCCCCAGTACGACATCTGGCCCCACGGCAGCAGGTAACCCATGAACGCTTCGGCCATCAGCGCCAGGTAGATCAGCATGCCGAACACCCAGACCAGCTCGCGCGGCTTCTGGTACGAGCCGTAGAGCAGGCCGCGGAACATGTGCAGATAGACGACGATGAAAAACGCCGAAGCGCCGGTCGAGTGCAGCAGACGCAGGATCGAACCGTACTCGACGTCGCGCATGATGTATTCGACGGAAGCAAATGCCTCTTCTGCCGACGGCGTATAGCTCATCGTCAGCCAGACGCCGGTAACGATCTGGTTGACCAGCACCAGCAGCGCCAGCGAGCCGAAGAAATAGAAGAAGTTGAAGTTTTTTGGTGCGTAATATTTGCTGAGATGGTCTTCCCACATTTTGGTCGCGGGAAAGCGCGCATCAACCCAATCCATGAACTTGCTCATCACGCTTTCTCCGTATCGACGCCAATGACAATCAGCTCATCGGTCTCATAGGAATGCGGGGGAACTGGCAGGTTCAAAGGCGCAGGTTGCGACTTGTAGACGCGGCCAGCCAGATCGTAGTGGGAACCGTGGCACGGGCAGAAATAGCCGCCTACCCAGTCCTTGCCCAGATCCGCAGGTGCCACTTCGGGACGGAAGGTCGGTGAGCAACCCAGGTGCGTACAGATCCCGATCAGCAGGAGAATCTCCGGCTTGATCGAGCGTACTTCCGGGTCGACATAAGTGGGTTGCGTGGAGTTTTTGGAGGTCGGATCGGAGAGCTGACCCTCGATCTTCTTGAGATTCCCCAGGATTTCCTCGGTACGGCGGACAATGAACACCGGCTGGCCGCGCCATTCAGCAATCATCTGCTGGCCTGGCTCGATTTTGCTGACATTCACTTTCACCGGTGCACCGGCAGCTTTCGCCTTGGCACTGGGAAACCATGACCCCACGAACGGGACCGCAGCCCCCACCGCTCCTGCAGCACCCACCACGGATGTGGCTGCCACCAGGAAGCGACGCCGGCCTGCATTCACGCCGTCATTGCTCATTCAGTCCTCTCCCATCAGCTTTTTTGGCCTGTTAAATCAGGCGTCTACTAAATAAATCAAATGTTACTTATAAAAATTTTGCCCGAATGGTAATGAAAACCCCCAATTCTGACAAGGTTAATTCCCCGGGGATCAACCCCTCAAGCCTTGGAGTATAGGGGGTCTACGGCTGTGGCAAGTTGTCACAACGCAATTCTTTGATAAATCGCACGCATAAAAAAACGCCCGCTTCCGTGAGGAGGCGGGCGTTCTTTTTTGAACGTGGAAGCGGAATTAACGCTTCGAGTACTGCGGACGCTTACGCGCTTTACGCAGACCAACTTTCTTACGTTCAACTTCACGGGCGTCGCGGGTAACGAAGCCAGCTTTGCGCAGAGCGCTACGCAGGGTTTCGTCGTAGTCCATCAGAGCGCGGGTGATGCCGTGGCGGATTGCGCCAGCCTGACCACTTACACCACCGCCGATCACGGTGACGTAGATGTCGAACTTCTCGACAGTCTCGGTCAGCTCCAGCGGCTGACGAACTACCATGCGGGCAGTTTCGCGGCCGAAGAAGTTATCCAGCGAACGGTTGTTGATGGAGATGTTACCAGTACCCGGACGCAGGAAAACGCGTGCGGTTGCGGTCTTGCGACGGCCAGTGCCGTAATTTTGAGTCGCCGACATAATGAACTATTCCGTTAAATCTTCAGTTCTTGGGGCTGCTGAGCAGTATGAGGGTGTGCAGCGCCCGCATAGACTTTCAGCTTACGGTACATGTCGCGACCCAGTGGGTTTTTAGGCAGCATGCCTTTAACCGCGGTCTCGATCACGCGCTCAGGGGCTTTGGCGATCAGCTTTTCAAAGTTGATCGACTTGATGCCGCCCGGGAAACCGGAGTGGGAGTAGTACATTTTGTCAGTGGTTTTAGCGCCGGTAACACGGATCTGCTCGGCGTTGATGACGACGATGTAGTCGCCGGTGTCAACGTGAGGAGTGTACTCAGGCTTGTGCTTGCCACGCAGACGGCTCGCGATTTCGGTGGCCAGACGACCCAGGGTCTGACCAGCAGCGTCGACGACAAACCAGTCGCGCTTTACTGTTTCCGGTTTAGCAGTAAAAGTTTTCATTCTTTATAGCCTCAGGGGCCGCCTGTAAATAAGACGGCGGATCTTACTGAATAGTGCGTACTTTGACAAGTCAAAGGCAGCCGGATACAGACGCTTTCGGGGGCTCGGGTCGGCGCGTCCGTTCAACGGCAAGATTCTTCGGCGGCGGCGCATCACTTCCACTGCAGAAAGAGGTCGGCAATTATGCAGATTGCGAAAAATTTTTCAACCTGCTTTTATGATTGTTTTGCCCAAGGAGCACCCGATGGACTATCGCCAGCTAGGCCGTACCGATCTGAACGTGAGTGCAATCTGCCTCGGCACCATGACCTGGGGCGAGCAAAACACTGAAGCTGAAGCCTTCGCCCAGATCGAAAGGGCCAAGGAAGCCGGGATCAATTTCCTCGACACTGCCGAAATGTATCCGGTGCCGCCCAAAGCCGAAACCTACGCCACCACCGAGCGCTACATCGGCAATTACTTCAAGAGTCGCGGTGACCGTGCCGACTGGATCCTCGCCAGCAAGATCGCCGGCCCCGGCAACACCATCGACTACATCCGCGACAAGAACCTGCGCCACAACCGCCAGCACATCACCGAGGCGCTGGACGGCAGTCTCAAGCGCCTGCAGACCGATTACATCGATCTGTATCAACTGCACTGGCCGGAACGCAGCACCAACTTTTTCGGACAGCTGGGCTACAAGCACAAGATCGAAGCCAACCTGACGCCGCTGGAAGACACCCTCGAAGCCCTCGACGAACAGGTGAAGGCCGGCAAGATTCGCCACATCGGTCTGTCCAACGAGACGCCGTGGGGCACCATGCGCTTTCTGGCTTTGGCCGAAGCCCGTGGCTGGCCGCGTGCAGTGTCGATCCAGAACCCGTACAACCTGCTCAACCGCAGCTTCGAAGTCGGCTTGGCCGAGATCGCCATCCGCGAACAGTGCGGCCTGCTCGCCTATTCGCCACTGGCGTTCGGCTTCCTCTCCGGCAAGTACGAAGGCGGCGCCCGACCACCGAAAGGACGCCTGAGCCTCTACAGCCGCTTCAGCCGCTATTTCAACCCGCAATCCGAAGCGGCGTGCAGCCGTTACGTTGCATTGGCCCGTGAACACGGTCTGGACCCGGCGCAAATGGCACTGGCCTTCGTGACCCAGCAACCCTTCGTCACCAGCAACATCATTGGCGCAACGACGCTTGAGCAACTGGACAGCAACATTGCCAGTTTTGATCTGAAACTGTCCGATGAAGTGCTGGCCGGGATCGAGGCGATTCACAAGGATCATCCGAATCCCGCGCCGTAACTGACCGCCAAAGGCTTCGCGAGCAGGCTCGCTCCCACAGGTACGGTGATCCCCTGTGGGAGCGAGCCTGCTCGCGAAGAGGCCAGTCGGATTACCTCAACAGCGGAACGCGGAGCGTCCCCGGCGGCATTCCCACGCAGAGCGTAGGAACGATCATCAAAGCGACCGCGCAATAATCTCTTTCATGATTTCATTGGTGCCGGCATAAATCCGCTGCACCCGCGCATCCGCCCACGCCCGGGCCACCGGGTATTCCCACATGAAGCCGTAGCCGCCATGCAGTTGCACGCATTCGTCGAGCACTTTGCATTGCAGGTCGGTGCCCCAATATTTGGCCATCGCCGCCGTCGGCACATCGAGTTTGCCTTGCAGATGCAGCTCCAGGCAGCGGTCGACAAAAACCCGACCGATCTGGATCTCTGTAGCCATTTCGGCCAGTTTGAAGCGGGTGTTCTGGAAATCGGCAATCGCCTTGCCGAACGCCTTGCGATCGCGGGTGTAATCCAGCGTCCATTGCAACGCCGCCTCAGCCGAGGCCAGGCCGCCAATCGCCACGGTCAGGCGCTCTTGCGGTAACTCCTGCATCAGATAGGCAAATCCGGCCCCCGCCTGGCCGAGAAGGTTCTCCTTCGGCACGCGCACGTCCTGGAAGAACAATTCGGAGGTGTCCTGCGCTTTCATGCCGACCTTCTCCAGGCGCTTGCCTTTCTCGAAGCCCGGCGTATTCGCCTCCACCAGGAACAGGCTGGTGCCCTTGGCCCCGGCCTTCGGGTCGGTCTTGGCCACCACGATGACCAGATCAGCCAGAAAGCCGTTGGTGATAAAGGTTTTCGAGCCGTTGATCACATATTCGTCACCGTCGAGCACCGCCGTGGTTTTCACCCCTTGCAGGTCGGAACCGGCGCCAGGCTCGGTCATGGCGATCGCCGTGACCATTTCCCCTGAGACCAGTTTCGGCAGGTACTTGTGCTTCAGCGCTTCGCTGCCGTAATGCAGGATGTACGGCGCGACGATATCCGAGTGCAGGGAAAAGCCGATGCCGGTCAGTCCCAGGCGCCCGACTTCTTCAATCACCACGGTGCTGTAGAGGAAATCCGCGCCCAGCCCGCCGTACTCTTCCGGCAGATGCGAACAGAGCATCCCCGCCTCCCCCGCCTTGTTCCACAGTGCGCGATCGATGTGCCCCTGCTTCTCCCACTGCGCGTGATACGGCACGGCCTCTTTTTCGAGGAAAGTTCGCACGCTGTCGCGGAACAATTCGTGTTCGGGGCTGAACAGGGTTCTAGGGATCATGCGGCACCTTTCTTTGTTGTTGGAGGGATTCGGCTCTCAGAGACTAAGCCCCGCTTCCGCTACGGGACACTGGACACATCCGACAAAAAATAAGACGATCCAGCCGTCTGGTGACCACTTTCCCTTATAAAAACAAAACAAAAGTTGAATTATGTCTAAGCACGTCTCCCCGCCCTTGCGGCGCGTCAGCATCCTGGCCATCGACCGGGTCTTCGCTTACACCCTCATGCAAGCCAAGGATTTTTTCCATGTGGCCAGCCTGCGTTACGGCAAACAACTGGGCCACGGCCTGACACCGGCGTTTGAAACGCGCCTGGTCAGCCCGGATGGCAAACCGGTAAAAAGCTTCAGCGACGTGGTCATGCCGGTCGACGGTGGCCTGGAAAACGCCGATGTGATCATCCTCCCGGCGTTCTGGGACGACTTCGATACCCTGTGCGGCCGTTACCCGCAAATCCTGCCGTGGCTGCGCGAACAGCATGCGCGCGGCGCGGTGTTGTGTGGCGAAGCCACCGGGGTGTTCTGGCTCGCCGAAGCCGGGCTGCTCAACGGCAAGGAAGCGACCACCTACTGGCGCTTCTTCAATGCCTTCGCCGAGCGCTTCCCCAAGGTCTATCTGAATCAGGACAAGCACCTGACCGACGCCGACAATCTCTACTGCGCCGGCGGTACTACCTCGGCATGCGATCTCTATATCTATCTGATCGAACGCTTCTGCGGCGCGAACGTGGCGCAAGCCGTGGCCCGCGACATTCTCTACGAAGTGCAGCGCAGCTATTCGCCGGGACGTATCGGTTTTGGTGGGCAGAAGCTGCATCAGGACGTGATCATCCTGCAGATCCAGCAATGGCTCGAAGAACATTTCGCCGACAAATTCCGCTTCGAAGACGTCGCCCGCGAGCACGGCATGAGCATCCGCAACTTCATGCGCCGCTTCCAGACCGCCACCGGCGACAAACCGCTGCACTACTTGCAGCGCCTGCGCATCGAGACGGCCAAGGGCTTGCTTTCGGGCACGCGCAAGAGCATCAAGACCATCAGTTATGAGGTCGGTTACGACGATGCGAGCTTCTTCGCGCGACTGTTCCGCCAGCACACCGAACTGTCGCCTAACCAGTATCGGCAACAGTTTCAGCAGGCTGCGTAACTCAACTGCGCGATCCAATGTGGGAGCGAGCCTGCTCGCGAATACGTACTTACCTGCAACATTGACGTTGCTGACACTGCGCTTTCGCGAGCAGGCTCGCTCCCACAGGGAAAAACTTCAGCGCATAAAAAAGGCCTGCAATCGCAGGCCCTTTTTTGTCGCCGAGACTCCGCTTAAGGCTTGTGCGCCCGCGACAGAAACTCGTGGGATTGCATCTCCAGCAGTCGGCTCAGCGTGCGCTGAAACTCGAAGGTCAGGCGTCCGCCGGTGTACAGATCCTTCAACTCGACTTCAGCAGAAATGATCAGCTTGACGTTGCGATCGTAGAACTCGTCGACCATGTTGATGAAGCGCCGGGCGATGTCGTCGGTGGTGACGCTCATCTGCTCGACGCCGCTAAGCAGCACGGCGTGGAAGATCTTGCCCAGTTCGATGTAGTCGTTCTGGCTGCGCGGGCCGTCGCACAGTTCGCGGAAGTCGAACCAGGCCACGTCGTCGCAGGTGCGCAGAGCGCGGATTTCGCGGTTCTCGATGATCAGCACATCGTTTTCCACCGCTGCCGTGCACTCCGGCGTCAGTGCCTTGAAGCTCTTGCGCAGGCTTTCGTGGGCGGCTTCGTCGAGCGGATAGTGGAACAGCTCGGCTTGCTCGAGGTGACGCAGAC
Source organism: Pseudomonas sp. LW8 (assembly GCF_041956865.1). NCBI lineage: Bacteria > Pseudomonadati > Pseudomonadota > Gammaproteobacteria > Pseudomonadales > Pseudomonadaceae > Pseudomonas > Pseudomonas sp. LW8. The sequence continues at coordinate 4,718,990 of NZ_CP168138.1, forward strand.
GATAGTCAACACCGCTGTCGACGTTGACGATCTCGGTGTTCTGCTTGATCAACGCGATGGCTGGCAGGAAGCGCGCGCGTTGCAGGCCATCCTTGTACAGGCCGTCCGGCACGATGTTCGACGTCGCGACCAGGGTCACGCCGTTCTTGAACAGCTCTTCCATCAGCGTGCCGAGGATCATCGCGTCGGTGATGTCGGAGACGAAGAATTCATCGAAGCAGATCACCCGCGACTCGGCCGCGAAGCGCTTGGCGATGATGGTCAGCGGGTTTTTCTCGCCGCCCAGGGTCTTCATTTCTTCGTGCACACGCTTCATGAAGCGGTGGAAGTGCGTGCGGGTCTTTTCCTTGAACGGCAGCGCTTCGAAGAAGGTGTCGACCAAGTATGTCTTGCCGCGACCGACGCCGCCCCAGAAATACAGGCCCTTGACCGGTGCCTGATCCTTTTTGCCAAACAGCTTGCCGAGCAAACCCGGCTTGTTCTGGTCAGCGGCGATCAAGTCGTCGTACAGACGCTGCAAGTGACGCACAGCAGTTTCCTGCGCGGCGTCATGGAAGAAGTCCGGGCGTTTCAGATCAGCTTGATATCGTTCTAGGGGCGTCATAATTCGTTAGCAAGGCAACAAAAACGGGCCGTCACTGTAGCGACGGCCTGTGGGAATGGCAATCGGCCCTTGGTCGGGTCGTGCCGCCGATCAGTCTTGAGCTGGAGTCAGTGCGACGCGCAACGCCTCGATGGCGGCGTCTCGCGCGGCAGCATCGGCGAAGGCCGGGCTGTCGCCCACGCACTCACCGGCCAGCCAGACGCTGAAGCTCAGGTCATCAGTACGCACATCCAGCGACTCGCCGGACTGCAACTGTTTGGTCACCTGGCCGGCAGTCTTGCCGTCGGCGAAGTTGCGCGACAGCAGCAATTGCTCGCCATCGGCCGCCAGCAGACGGAAACGGAAGCTGCCGTCGTCCTCGCGGAAGCTGACGAAACGTGCGGCTTTCGCGGCTTTCTTCTTGGTGGTCGCGGCGACCTGAACCTGATTGACGAAAGAACGCAGGCCAACGGCTTCACGCAATTCATTGAGGAACGGCGTGGCCACGGCGCGGGCCTTCTTCGCACCAATCTGCAGAATGTCTTCCAGATCCGCAGGACGCTCGATCAACTGGTGATACTTCTCGCGCGCCTCGCCCAGCTCATTGTCGAGCAACTGGAACAGGCGATTCTTCGCCTCACCCCAGCCCAAACCACCGAGCAGTTCGCTGCGGAACTCGTCAGCCTGCGCCGGAGTGGCGAAGGCCTGGAACAGAGTGAACAGGTGCGAGTTGTCCGGATCTTTCGCTTCGCCCGGGGCCTTGGAGTCGGTGACGATCCGCGAGATCGCGTCCTTCATTTCTTTCGCGCTGCTGAACAACGGAATGGTGTTGTCGTAGCTCTTCGACATCTTGCGACCGTCGAGGCCCGGCAACGTCGCCACGCTTTCTTCGATCAGCGCTTCGGGCATGGTGAAGAACTCTTTGCCCTGGCCGAACAGATGGTTGAAACGCTGACCGATATCGCGGGCCATTTCCACGTGCTGAATCTGATCGCGACCGACCGGCACCTTGTGCGCGTTGAACATCAGGATGTCCGCCGCCATCAGCACCGGATAGCTGTAGAGGCCCATGGTGATGCCGGCATCCGGGTCTTCACCCGTCTCAACGTTTTTGTCCACCGACGCCTTGTAAGCGTGCGCACGGTTGAGCAGGCCCTTGGCGGCGACGCAAGTCAGCAGCCAGGTCAGCTCGGGGATTTCCGGGATGTCGGACTGGCGGTAGAACGTCACGCGGTCGACATCGAGGCCACCGGCCAGCCAGGTCGCGGCGATTTCCAGACGCGAGCGCTGGATGCGCAGCGGGTCATCGCATTTGATCAGGGCGTGGTAGTCGGCCAGGAAATAGAACGAATCGGCCTGGCTGTCGCGGCTGGCGAGGATTGCCGGGCGAATGGCCCCAGCGTAGTTGCCCAAGTGCGGCGTGCCAGTGGTGGTGATGCCGGTGAGAATGCGGGTACGGTTGGTCATGGGTAATCGCTTGTCAGACTGCAATCAATTCGAGAGACGCGGCAGCAGCAGATCCTTGAGATCGGTCAGCTTGCCGTGAAAAAAGTGTCCGCATTCTGCCACTTTCAGCAGCTCATGGGGGCGCTGGAGTTGTTCCGACCACTGGTAGACCAGTTGCGGATCGATGACTTCATCGGTTTCCGGCTGGATCACGGTCAACCCGCCGTGCTGCGGCAGTTGATCCTGTTCACCCAGACGCATCACCGCCGGGGCAACCATGAACAGGTGCTCAAGCTGCACGCTCTGGGCTTCGAGACGGCCGCCGAGACTTGCTGCAACAAATCCGCCGAAGGAGAAACCGAACAGGGTCAGCGGCAGATCCGGGTGTTTTTCCCGCAGCCATGTGGCGGCGGCCTGGGCGTCGTCGACTTCACCGGTGCCCATGTCGTGCGTGCCCTGGCTGGCGCCGACGCCGCGATAGTTGAAACGCAAGGTGATCAGGCCTGCATCGCGCGCGGTGCGCTGCAGGGTCGAGACAACCTTGTTGAGCATGGTGCCGCCCTGCACCGGGTTCGGATGGCAGATCAGCGCGATGCCGCGCGGCTGCTCGTTATCCAGGTAAAGGCTTTCCAATTGACCCACCGGGCCGTCAATCAATACAGGGGTTTCACGCATCAGCAAGGGAGGAACTCCGTGACCTCGAATCGGGTCGACTCGTCTAGCAAATTGTCTGTGCCAATCTATTGCGAGTGAATCGCGGTATACAGCGCAGGTTCGAGCCGTTAACGTAAAGCAAAGCCGTTTATAGAGGAAGGACTCGTGGAACACTCGCTCTTAGTTTGGTTGTTACCGACTCTTGCCCTGGTTGTGGGTGTCGCCATTGGATTCCTGATCGCGCGCGTTGCGCCGAACGCCGCACCGAGCCGCACGCAGCGTCAACTGGATGATATCCAGGAGCGTTTCGACAGTTATCAGAACGAAGTGGTCACCCACTTCAACAGCACCGCGATGCTGGTCAAGAAACTGACCCAGAGCTATCAGGAAGTGCAGGACCACCTCGCCGAGGGCGCCAATCGTCTGGCCCTGGACGAGCAGACCCGCCAGCGCCTGATCGCCGCCCTGCACGCCGACGCAGCGCAAGCACCTCGCGAACGCCTGACGCCACCGCGCGATCAGGAGCCACCGCGTGACTATGCACCGAAGAATCCAAACTCGCCGGGCATGCTCGATGAGCATTATGGTCTGAAGAAGTAATCGGGTTTCGCGCCCAACAAAAAGCCTCCGGACAATGCTGTTGTCCGGGGGCTTTTTGTATCGGCTGATTTTGCGGTGACAACACTGGCCTTTTCGCGGGCAAGCCCGCTCCCACAGGGGTCAGGTGTGGAACACAGATTTTGTGGCCACCGCCAATACCTGTGGGAGCGGGCTTGCCCGCGAAGAGGCCGGCACTGCCCAGACAAAAAAATACCCGATCACAGGATCGGGCATTTCTTCATTCAGGCAATCGCTTATGGATACTGCTGCACCGTACCCGGCTGTTGCTGCTGACCACCATACTGCTGGCCCGGAATCGCCTTCAGGTTGACTTCAACGCGGCGGTTCTGCGCGCGGCCGTTGACGTCGCCGTTGCTGGCAATCGGGTTATCCGGGCCGGCGCCACGGGCCGACAGGTTGGCACCGCTGACACCTTGCGAGGTCAGGTAGGTCGCCACGCTCTGCGCACGACGCTGTGACAGGTCCATGTTGTGCTGGCGGCTGCCGGTGCTGTCGGTGTAACCGACGATTTCGATCTGGTTCTGGTTGAACTCCTTCAGCGAGTTGGCCAGGTTGTTCAACGGCTGGTAGAAACTCGGGGCAATGTTCGCCGAATCGGTGGCGAAGGTGATGTTGCCCGGCATGATCAGCTTGATCTGATCGCCCTGCCGCTGCACTTCAACGCCAGTGTTGGCCATGCTCGCGCGCAGTTTCTTTTCCTGCTGGTCGGCGTAGTAGCCGTAGCCTGCTGCGGAGGCACCGACGACAGCAGCGCCGATCAAGGCGCCCTTGCCACGGTTGTCGTGACCGATGGCGGCACCGGCGAGTGCGCCGGCCAGTGCACCAAGGCCACCGTATTTGGCGGTTTTGCTCATGCCTTGCGAGCCACCGTCGGCCTGACCCTGATTGTCATACGGATTAGGCGAGGCGCAGCCGGACAGCACGGCCACGGCAGTAGCGACAATAATCAAACGACGCGTGGTGAACATGGAGAGCTCCTGGTTTTCTGCATTCTGTGGTGCAGCGGCCACTGATCAATCAATGGACCTGCGCGGGCGTTGGATCATGACAATGCCTAAAAATTCCGCCCGCTGCCCGTGACAAAAAATTCAGGCACGCACAAACGGGTTCTCGCGCATCTCATCACCCAGACGCGTGTCCGGGCCGTGCCCGGTGACAACCGTTGCGTCCTCGTCCAGCGTATACAGCCGCTGCTTGATTGAACGCACGATGGTCGCCTGATCGCCACCCCACAAATCCGTGCGCCCTACCCCGCGACGAAACAGCGTGTCGCCGGCTATCAACAGCTTAGCCTCGGAAAACCAGAAGCTCATGGAACCGGGTGTATGTCCCGGCGTGTGCAGGGCCACGCCGCAACCGCAGGCGAGTTCTTCGTCATCGCTCAGCCAACGATCCGGCGATGGAACCGGGGTGTAAGGCACGCCGAACATCTGGCATTGCATCTCCAGATTGTCCCAAAGGAACTGGTCTTCCTTGTGCAGATGCAGGGTCGCACCGGTTTTCTCCTTCATCTGCCCTGAAGCGAGAAAGTGGTCGAGATGCGCGTGAGTGTGGATGATGCTGACGACTTTCAGGCCATGGGCATCGAGACGCGCCATGATCAGGTCGGGGTTGCCACCCGGGTCGACGACGATGGCTTTTTTTGTGAGTGGGTCGCCGATGATCGTGCAGTTGCACTGGAGCGGGCCGACGGGGAAGGTTTCGCGGATAAGCGCAGGGCTGGGCGTGGTCATGGAAAAATCCTGGACAGGGTCAACGCCGTTGGCAACGGCCGATGGCGAATTTTACCGTCGCTAGAGCAATAACCCCAACGCCTTCGCCCGCGCCACTGCCTGCGTACGCCGCTCGACCCCCAGCTTGCTGTTGATATGGCTGGCGTGGGTTTTCACCGTGTGCAGGGAAATGAACAACTGCTCGCTGATTTCCTGATTGGAACAGCCTTGGGCGATCAGGCGCAGCACCGCCAGTTCGCGGCTGCTGAGTTGTTCGGTAGCGGAGCTTTCCACAGCCGGGCGTGGCGCGGCTGTTGGAAAATGCGTGAGCAATTGCTGGCCGACCGCGTTGCAAGTGAGCGCCTGCAATTGCCCGCGCAACCAGTCGGAATGGTTTTTCAGCAGCGCATCAAAGGGTTGGTAGACGCCGCCGGCCGCTGCTTCCAGTGCCTGACTCAACACCTTGCGCGCCTCGGGCTCGCGTCCACTCGACAGCAACAGCGCCACCTTCTGCGTCAACGCCATCACACTGAGCAACTGCCGCCCGGTCCGCTGGCCGTTTTCATGCAACACGTTCAACCGCCCTTCGGCGAGCATCGGTTGCCCCTGAATCACATCGAGCAGCGCCTGTTGCAGCTCCACATGCAGTGGCAGTTGCGGATGGAATTCAGGTGGTGCCGCAGCGTGTTCGCCGGTGTAGGTCTGGCCCAATCGTGCAAGCCACGCCTCGGCAAGATCAATGCGGCCCTGGGCCAGCCACAGCTCGCATTTGACCAGGGTGATCATCGCCAGGTAGTAGATCGGCGGCACGTCCCAGATGTGCATCAGGCGTTCGGCCTCGGCGAGTTCGGCGAAGGCCTTGGCGAACTCGCCGCTGGCGCCGTCGAGGCGGGCAATCACGCAGTGGCCGATCAGCACGCTGATGTCGCGACAGGCCCGCGCTTCGCCGATGCCGGCGAGTAGGCGTACGCGTGCAGCCTGCGGCTGCAAACGCATCGCCAGCAGGAAACCTTCATACAACGTCAGCCGCGCGCGCACGGCGTACAGGCGTTGCGGCGACAGACCGCGCAGCCGCTCCAGGCCCTGATGCACTTCATCCAGCGCACGCAGAATCTCGCCCCGCGATTGCAGAACCCGCGCCCTGTCGTAATGCGCCAGTGCTTCGAATAATGGATTGCCGACCCGTTGCGCCAGCTCGAGGGATTCACGGTTCAGCCCACGGGCGCGCCACAGATCGCCGTCGGCGATCGCCAGATTGGACAAGGTCGACAGGCACATCAGCCGCTGGCCATAACGCTTGGCCGGCAGGCTCTCCAGCGCTTCACTGCAATAGCGCAGAGTCAGTTCGCGATGGCCGCGTCCGCGAGCGATGATCCCGCTCAGCGCCAGCCATTGCGCCAGCATGGATTTCTGCGCAGTGGCCGAAGGCGCCGGCAGGAAACGGCTCAAATGGCTGGCCAGCTCTTCAGCGGCGTCGAGCTGACAGGCCAGCCCCAGCGCCCAGCTGTAGAGCACGATCAGCCGTGGCGTGCTGATCAGCAGGCTGTCGGGCAAGTCCATTTTCCAGCGCAGCAGCATGCCGACGTTCTGCTCGGCGAGCAGCTGTTCTTCGGACAGGTTCTGTACCAGATTCGCCGCGACGTCGAGATGCCCGGCACGCAACGCCTGCTCCACCGCTTCGTCGAGCAGGCCTTGCGCATTGAACCAGCGGCAGGCGCGCAAATGCAGGGTAGCGTTGGGCACCATCGCCTGGGCGATCGGCCGGCTGCGCAACAAGTCAGAAAACAAATGGTGATAGCGGTACCAGTGACCGTGCTCGTCCAGCGGCACCAGAAACACCTGATGGGCGAGCAGAAAGCGCAGGATTTCCGCGCTGTCATGGGCTTCGCGGACCGCGTCGCACAGCTCGCTGCAAAAGCGTTCCTGCGGTGCGGTTTCGTAGAGAAACGATTGCACTTCGGCCGGCAAGCAATCGATGACTTCTTCGAGCAGATAGTCGCGTATCAACCCCTCGCCGCCGTTCAGTGCTTGCGGCAGCGCGGCATCGTTGCCCGCCTCGGCCACCGCCAGCAGCCAGAAGCGCAGGCCGGCGACCCAGCCTTCGCTGCGCTGGATCAGGCTTTCCAGTGCTTCGCCGCGCAGTGAGCTGCTGTGGCGATCGAGCAAGGTCAGGGCCTCGTCGTGGGTCAGGCGCAAATCCTGTTCGTGCAGCTCGAGCAACTGCCGCGACAGGCGCAGACGCGCCAGATGCCAGTCCGGGCGCTGACGGCTGGTGACCATCACCAGCAAGCCATCGGGCAGATGATTGAGGAAGAATTGCAGGCAACGATCCAGCACCGGCCCTTGGGCGAGGTGGTAGTCGTCGAGCACCAGCAGCAGCGGTGCAGCAGGATCGAGATGCAGCGCCAGCTCATCAAGCAGACCGTCGAGCCATTCTTCAAAAGCGAATGGCTGATGACGCTGACGCATTTTCAGCAGACCAAGAGCGCCAGCGCCCAACGCAGGGAAGTAGTCCTGCAGACCTTCGAGCAAGCGCTCAAGAAAACGTCCGGGATCGCTGTCACGTGGACTCAAGCCCAGCCAGAGACTTTGCCAATGCGCCGGCAGGCTCTGACAGAACTCCACCGCCAGCGAGCTTTTGCCGAACCCGGCCGGGGCGCTGACCAGCAGCAAGCGACCTCCGAGCCCGGCCTGCAGACGCTGGCAAAGGCGCGGCCGCAAGACATAGCCATCAGGCAGCGGCGGGCGGAAAAAACGCCCGTCCAGTGCTGCGACGGTGATGCTTGCGGGACCCGGAAGTGGGGACAGATCAGTCATGGCCGGCTCTTGTTCGAAGGCGATTGGCGGCGTTGCAGATGTCCGCAGCCTAGCCTTAAACGAAGAGGTAATGAAGGTCACTGCTACAAATGGCTACAAAAAGCCTACACAGCGCCGCCAAAATCCGGCATCACCGACCAATCGCGACCACGATGAATCCGTGTAGGAGCTGCGGCGTGAAACCGCACGCAAAAAAACGCCCCGAACCGGTCGGGGCGTTTTCACGAGGATGCGGCCTCGGGTTTACGCAGGTTTAGCGAACACCATCCTGACGCAGAGCGGCCGGGGTGAAGTCGCTGGTGGTGGCGGTGAAGCCGAAGTCATACGCCTGCTTCTCTTCGTTCTTCATGCCCAGTGCCAGATAACGGCCGGACTGCAGGTCGTAGAGGGTTTCGAGGGCGTACCACGGCACTTGCTTGTCGTAGTAGTTCTCGGCATGTGCCTCGGCTACACGCCACAGTTGGCCACGACCGTCGTAGTGGTCGATGACCGCTGCCTGCCAGGTGTCCTCGTCGATGTAGAAGTCACGCTTGGCGTAGATGTGGCGCTGGCCTTCCTTCAGGGTCGCGACCACGTGCCAGACGCGGCGCAGCTCGTAGCGTGCCAGGTCCTGGTTGATGTGACCGGCCTTGATGATGTCCGAGTACTTCAGTTTCGGATCGTCGAGTTTGTAGCTGTCGGAGGCGATGTACATCTCTTTCTTGCCTTCGAGCTTCCAGTCGTAACGATCCGGCGCGCCGTTGTACATGTCCAGGTTGTCCGAGGTACGCAGGCCGTCGGCGGCAGTACCCGGGCCGTCATACGACACTTGCGGTGCACGGCGCACACGACGCTGCCCGGCGTTGTAGACCCACGCCGAGCGTGGCTCTTTGACCTGGTCGAGAGTCTCGTGCACCAGCAGTACGCCACCGGCCAGACGCGCCGGCGCGGTCACTTTCTGCTTGAAGTAGAACAGGATGTTGCCCGGGTTCGCCGGATCGTAATCCTTCATCTTGTCGCGGAACACGAACTGATCCTGGAAGTACACCAGGCTGTACGAGCCGTTCGGTTGCGGCGTGGCCTGGGTCACCAGACGGGTCACGCTCCCGCCGCGATAGCGGGTGATGTGGTTCCAGATCACTTCCACACCGGTTTTCGGGATCGGGAATGGTACGGCGGTATCGAAGTTTTCCAGACCGTTGCCGCCGGACACCAGGTTGGTGCTGGTGGCGTTCTTCTTGATCGCGGCGAACACGTCATCCGGCACGGTGGCGCCGCGATGGGACGGATAGACCGGCATCTTGAAGGTTTCCGGGTAGCGCTTGAACATCGCGTACTGGCCCGGCGCAAGCTTGTCCTTGTACTTGTCGACATCCTTGGCGGTGATGGTGAACAGCGGCTGCTCACTGGCGTAAGGGTTGGACAGGAAGCCCTTGCTGTCGACGCTGCCGGCATTTTTTGGCAGCGGTTTCCAGGCCGGGATCGAACCGTCGGCATTACCGGCCATTTCCGCGCCCATCGGCGTCAGGCTCTTGCCCAGTTTATCCGCTTCGGCAGCAGGCACCGCCGCCATGACACTGGTCGCCAGCAGCGACAGGCCCAGAACACCGGCGTGGAACAGACTCTTTGTTATTTTCATAAATTCGTTCGTCCTGAAATGCAGTGCTTAGAAGTTCACGCCGAAGCTGAGCGCCACGAAGTCGCGGTCATCCACGGTGGTGTACTTGCCGTCGAAGAAATTGGTGTAAGCCAGGCTCGCGGTGTAGGTGTTCTGGTATTCGGCGTCGACGCCCAGGCTGACCGCTTTGCGACCTTCCTCGAAGTTGCCGCCAGGGCCTGGCGAGTAACCGCTGACGTCGTGGGACCAGGCCACGTTCGGCTTCAGGTTCACGCCAGCGAACACGTCGTTGTATTCCCAGATCGCCCGACCACGGTAGCCCCACGACATCGACGTGGTGAAGCCGTCGTTTTCGCAATTGCGGCTGCGGTTGTTCTGCGGCGAACCGGGACCGGCGCCGTTGATCGTGCTGTTGTTGAGGATGTTGGCGCAGGTATCGACTGTGCCAGTAGCCGGCAACTCACCCGGACCGTAGACCGGATCACGGCCGTAACGCTTGTCGGAACGGCTTTCCAGGCCACCGACGTAGGTGGCGCCGACTTCACCGACGAGGGTCAGACGGCTGGCGCCCATGACCTGATCGAAGAAGTGCGTGAAGGTCGTCTGGATCTGGGTGATTTCCTTGCGCTCATAGCCGTGCAGATCCTGACCCGGCACGCCAGTGAGCAGCGAAGCGTTGGTCAGCGCGCCGCCCAGTGGACGCACGCCGGCAAACAGGATGTCGGTGGAGTTCAGTTGTACCGGCGCGTTCGGACGGTAGCTGATCTCACCGCTCCACGCCGTACCGGTAGGCAGGGTGGTGGAGAAACTCAGGCCGTAGAGACGAATGTCTTCCGGGTATTCGATGAAGTAATTCGAATTGCCCGCGACCAGCAGCGGTGCGAGTGCGGCGAACGGCCCCGGCAGCGCGGCGGCAGTGTTGTAGACCGACTGCGGTGCGCCGGTTGCACTGAAGATCGGCGCACGGCTGTGGTAGTTCATGAAGTAGGCGCCGAACTCGGTGTCGAGTGGCTCGAACATGTATTTGAGGGACGCGCCCCACTGCCCGCTGTCGCGCGCGTCACGGTCCGGCCCACGGCGCACCAGCACGCCTTCTTGGTCGACGTTCACACCGTTGGCGGCCAACGGCCCCAAAGCGATCGCCGGAATCTGCGAACGCTTGTTCAGTACGCGCAGATTGCTGTCGCAACCGTCAGCAACGATGTCCGGCTGGGAGAAGAAGGTGCCGCAGTTGTCGACGACGGTCTGGTCCCATTCCAGTTGGTAGAACGCTTCGGCCGAGAGGTTATCGGTGAGGCTCTGCGACACGTAGAACATGTTGACCGGAATCAGGCCTTCCTTGATCTCGGCGCCCGGACGACGGAACGCGGAGACGTCGATCGGGTTGATCGAGTTGATGCCGCCGCCGATGAAGGTACTTTCACCCCAGCTCACTACCTGCTTGCCCAGACGCACGGAGCCCGGCTGATCGGCAATCGCGTAGTTGTGGTAGACGAAGGCGTCGAGGATCTGCCCGCCGGAGGACTTGGCGCCCTCTTTGCGGTTGCTGTCGCTGATGTCCTTGAATTCGCGGCTCTCGTCCTTCAGTTCGAAGTCGTACCAGTATTTGCCACGGACGAACACGCCGGTGTCGCCGTATTTCAATTCAAGGTCATGGATGCCCTTGAAGATCTTCGAAAAGGTTTCGCCGCTCTTGAAGTTGGCGTGCCCGTCATCGGAAGTCTGCGACAGGCCACGGCCGCCGTTGTTGACGCCGATAAGGTTCTTGTTCGGGCTCTGAGTAGACCAACTGGCACCGATCGACAGGGACGAGTCGAACTGGCCTTCGATTTCACCGACGTTGAAACTGACGCCGAATGCAGGCCCGGCGAGCGAGGAGGCAAGACTGACCGCCAGAGGCAGTTTCGCCCGGCGCCAGAACTGGTTTACTGAGGTCATCGACGCTACTCCATGTGCATTATTGTTATGGCAGTGAGTACTTTTAAAAACGCTGTGGAGGACTGGGCGCCAAGGCTGCCCGAAATCGCTCCAGAGTTGCTCGCCCCGATCAGTGCGTGTGCTCCGTTTCTAAAAAGTCCTTGAGCGGACTATATCCAGCGGGTGGTAGTGCTTGATCCCTCTAAAGTGTGATTTGCAGCCGCCAACCACTCTGGAACAGTCCTTTCGCCAGTCCGACACACGTCGGCAGGGCAAGGATGGCTGATTTTTTCGATTTCACAAGCCAAGCGCTTGCTTGGTGGGTCTGGCGCGCCGGTTTCGGCGCGCCAGCAGGCACTCAAAGTGTGGAAAGGAAGGTGCTGTTGTTGGCTTGCCACTCGGTGATGTCGAGGCGAATGCGCTTCTTGTCGAGCTTGCCGACGCTGGTCTTGGGAATTTCGGTAACAAGGGCGATCTGACTGGGGATCGCCCACTTGCTCAAGTGTCCCAGCTCGACGAACGGCTTGAGGTGTTCCTTCAGTTCCCGTGCACCGATCACCTGCCCTTCGCGGACCACCAGCAAGGCAAACGGGCGCTCGCCCCACTGCGGATCGGCGATGCCCACCACTGCTACTTCGCGTACCGCCGCATGCCGGCTGATGAGGTCTTCGAGGTCAAGGGAGGAGATCCACTCGCCGCCGGTCTTGATCACGTCCTTGATGCGATCACGAATATCAATCACGCCCATGCTGTCGAGCGTGGCGACGTCGCCGGTGTGCAACCAGCCACCGGCCCAGAGCTCGGCGCCCTTCTGCGGTTCATTGAAATAGCCTTCGGTCAGCCACGGCGCGCGCAGCACCAGTTCGCCCTGGGTTTCACCGTCGGCGGGAAGGAAATTGCCGTCGCCGTCGACAATCGCCGCTTCGACCAACGGCCCCGGCACGCCAGCCTTGATCCGGTAAGTGGTGCGCTCGTCTTCGCTGCCGGCCATCAGTTCGTCGTTGAGGTGCGCGCAAGACACCAGCGGCCCGGTTTCCGACATGCCGTAAGCGGCTGTCAGCTGAATGCCACGGGCCTTGGCGTTTTCATAAAGACTGCGATTGAGTGCGCTGCCGCCGATGACGATCTTCCAGCCGCCGAAGTCGGCGCCCTGCGCGGCTTTGGCGTTGAGCAGCATCTGCAGGATGGTCGGCACGCAATGGGAAAAGGTGACCTTCTCTTTGCGCCACAACTCCACCAGATACTCCGGATCGTAGCGCCCCGGATAAACCTGCTTGAGCCCGAGCATGGTCGCCACGTACGGCAAACCCCAGGCGTGGACATGGAACATCGGCGTGATCGGCATGTACACATCGTTGGTGCCGAGCAGCCGTACGCTGTCGATCGAACCCATGATCGTCGCCACGCCGATGGTGTGCAGCACCAGTTGCCGATGGGTGAAATACACGCCTTTCGGATTGCCCGTGGTGCCGGTGGTGTAGAACGTGGTGGCGACCGAGTTTTCGTCGAAGTCCTGGAAATCGTATTGCGCGCTGGCAGCGGCCAGCAGTTGCTCGTATTCGCCGACGAGGTTCGGCAGCTCTGCGGTTTTCTCCGGCAGATCGGTCAGCAGCAGGGTTTTCTCCACCGTGGTCAACTGCGGCGCAATGGCCTGATACAGCCCGACGAACTCGCTGTTGACCAGCACGAAGCGGTCCTCGGCGTGGTTCATGGTGTAGAGGATCTGTTCTGGCGACAGACGCACATTGATGGTGTGAATCACCGCGCCGATCATCGGAATGGCGAACATGCATTCCAGATAACGGTGGCTGTCCCAGTCCATCACCGCCACGGTGTCACCAGCCTTGACCCCGGCAGCCGTCAGCACGTTGGCCAGCCGCGCAACCCGCTCGATCAGGGTCGGATAGCTGTAGCGCAACTGGTCGCGGTAGATGATTTCGCGGGTTTTCTCGTAACGGGCGCCGGACATCAGCAACCGTTTGATCAGCAATGGATACTGGTAGGCCCCATCGGCCGGCGGAATGACCCGAGTCTGCAACATAAGAATCCCTTTTCTGACTGCACGGTGTTGGCGGAGAGATTCGTACTCTAGTGCGCCTGCATGACAGTCAAATCAGCCAAAGGAATGATTTGCAGAGCCGTACAAATGCTAGCTTTGCGCCAGCACCCCAGGTATCGGGAAATTGGATATGGCCCCTGTAGGAGCTGCCGAAGGCTGCGATCTTTTGATTTGCTTATGAAAAGACAAGATCAAAAGATCGCAGCCTCGTTGCACTCGTCAGCTCCTACAAGAGAACAATGCGGCCCGGTCAGTGCATCTCGGTGAACGCGATTTTCACGCCGAGAGCGATCAGCACCGCGCCCATGGTGCGGTCGAACCAATGGCCCATGCGGGCGAAGCCGGCGCGCACGCGGTGTTGGCTGAACAGCATCGCCACCAGACAGAACCAGATCGCCGTCGCCACCGCCAGGTAAACGCCGTAACCGGCCTGCACGGCCAGCGGCGTGTGCGGATTGATCACCACGGTGAACAGCGAGAGGAAAAACAGCGTGGCTTTCGGGTTCAGACCGTTGGTGACGAAGCCCGAGGTAAACGCGCCCCGCGCGGTGCGTACGCCGGTTTCCCGGTGCAAATCATCGGTGACGGTTTTCGCCGGTTGCGCGCGCAAGGCCTTGAAGCCGATGTAAAGCAGATACGCGGCGGCGGCCCACTTCAGCGCGTTGAACAGCACGATCGATTGCGACACGATCAGACCGATGCCGAGCAACGAATAGCCGACATGCAGGAAAATCGCCGAGCCCACGCCCAGCGCGGTCCAGGTGCCGGCGCGACGCCCGTGGGTCACGCTCTCGCGCACGACCACGGCAAAGTCCGGGCCGGGGCTGGCAACGGCGAGCAGATGGATCAGGGCAACGGTCAAGAACTCGGTCCAGTACATGGGGGCTCCTCAGGATTCGAATGTTCACACTGGACTCATTGCCGAATGCTTTCCCTGTGGGAGCGAGCCTGCTCGCGAAAGCGCTGGGTAAGCCAACAGAGATGTTGACTGGGCCAGAGCTTTCGCGAGCAGGCTCGCTCCCACAAGAGTTCAAGGCATCTCGGTGTCGAGTAACCAATTGTTTCATCTGGTAGGCTCGGCAGGGTACGCCCTCCGCTCACAGCACAAAAGGTACAGTTGATGACGAACACGCGCCGCGCGGTATTCCTTGATCACCCTTCGCTGGATCTCGGCGATCTGGACCTCGGTCCGTTGCGCGAATGCTTCAGCGACTTGCAGCTGTTCGCCCAGACTCTGCCGGAACAGGTCAGCGAACGCCTGCACGGCGCCAGTGTGGCGATCACCAACAAAGTCGTGATCGACGCTGCTGCCATAGCCGCCAACCCGCAACTGAAACTGATCCTGATCAGCGCCACCGGCACCAACAACGTCGACCTCACTGCCGCCCGCACCCACGGCATCACCGTGTGCAATTGCCAGGCTTACGGCACGCCGTCGGTGGCGCAACACACGATCATGCTGCTGCTCAACCTCGCCACGCGCCTGGCCGACTATCAGAAAGCTGTGAGCGCAGGCCGCTGGCAGCAGGCGAAACAGTTCTGCCTGCTCGACTACCCGATCGTCGAACTGCAAGGCAAAACCCTCGGCCTGCTCGGGCATGGCGAGCTCGGTGGCGCCGTGGCGCGATTGGCCGAAGCGTTCGGCATGCGTGTGTTGCTCGGACAGATTCCGGGGCGCCCTGCTCGACCGGATCGCCTGCCGCTGGAAGAACTGCTGCCGCAGATCGACGCCCTGACCCTGCACTGCCCGCTCAACGAGCACACCCGGCATTTCATCGGCGCCCGCGAACTGGCCTCAATGAAGCCCGGCGCATTTGTGGTCAATACCGCCCGCGGCGGCCTGATTGATGAGCAGGCGCTGGCCGACGCTTTGCGCAGCGGTCATCTCGGCGGTGCGGCCACCGATGTGTTGAGTGTCGAGCCACCGACCCTGGGCAATCCGCTGCTCGCCGCCGATATCCCGCGCCTGATCGTCACCCCGCACAACGCCTGGGGCAGCCGCGAGGCGCGCCAGCGTATCGTCGGGCAACTGAGCGAAAACGCCCAGGCGTTCTTCAGCGGTGAGGCGCTGCGGGTCGTCAGTTGATAAACTGCGGCACTTTTTTTTCAAGGAGCAGTTATGGATCCGCGCAGTGAAGTACTGCTTCGTCAGGCCGAGTTATTCCAGGGTTCGCTGCTGTTGGCCGGCCTGCCCGCCGATGATTTGCTCGGACGCCTGCCCAACGCGTTCGGCTGGTGCTGGCACGCTGGCGATCAAGCCGCACTGAACGCGCGTTTCGAGGGCCGCAGCCAGTTCGGCGTGAATGTCCCGGAGCGCGAGTTCGACAGCGCTGTGGTGTTCCTGCCCAAATCCAAGGACCTGACCGATTACATCCTCAACGCCGTGGCGTCGCGTCTGGCCGGGCGTGAGGTGTTTCTGGTCGGGGAAAAACGCAGCGGCATCGAAGGCGCATCCAAGCAGCTCAATCCGTTTGGCAAGCCGCGCAAACTCGACAGCGCCCGTCACTGCCAGCTCTGGCAAGTCACCGTGGCCAATGCGCCTGAAGCGAAATCCCTGGAAAGTCTTGCGCAGACCTACGAACTGCCCCTGGCCGAAGGGCCGTTGAAAGTCATCAGTTTGCCGGGCGTGTTCAGCCACGGTCGACTGGATCGCGGCAGCGCCCTGCTGCTGGAGCATCTGGACAAACTGCCGAGCGGCCATCTGCTCGACTTCGGTTGCGGCGCCGGCGTGCTCGGGGCTGCGGTGAAACGTCGCTATCCGCACAATCAGGTGACGTTGCTGGATGTCGACGCGTTCGCCGCCGCCAGCAGCCGTCTGACCCTGGCCGCCAACGGCCTGGAGGCGGAAGTGCTGACCGGCGACGGCATCGATGCCGCGCCGATGGGTTTGAGCGCGATTCTGAGCAATCCGCCGTTCCATGTCGGCGTGCACACCGATTATTTCGCTACGGAGAACCTGCTGCGAAAAGCGGCCAAACATCTGAAAAACGGTGGCGAACTGCGCCTTGTGGCGAACAGCTTTCTCAAGTATCAGCCGTTGATCGAGGAGCACCTGGGCGTGTGTGCGATCAAGGCTGAAGGCAACGGTTTCCGGATTTACCGGGCCAAGCGCGGTTGAAAATTTGTTCTTGCCCAATCGGATTTGCCTAGGCAGAATCCGCTCCGTCCTAGGGGAGTAGTCTCCCACGAGCGCCAAGCTCGTCCGGCATACGTCAACATACTTGATCCCCAGATCATGGCGTATGCGACCCAAGCGTCCGCACCAGACGGATCGCAGGGTTTGACAAGACCTATGACACGCACACCTTACCCGGGGCGGGAAGGCTGTACGTGTCATAGCCGTGTCGACCCGCCCCTTAGGAAATCCCTGATGCTGGACTCGTTACTCGTTCCCACCGCTATCGTTGCCTTGGCCGAAATCGGCGACAAGACGCAACTGCTCGCGCTGATTCTCGCCGCTCGCTTTCGCAAACCCTGGCCGATCATCGCCGGGATTGTCGCCGCGACTTTGGCCAACCACGCAGCAGCCGGTGCGGTAGGTGCCTGGGTCGGCAGTTTCTTCTCCGACGCCGTTCTGCACTGGATCCTCGCCGCCAGCTTCGCCGCCACGGCACTGTGGACGCTGGTCCCGGACAAGATGGATGACGACGAGGCCAGCACGGCGCGCAAGTTCGGGCCGTTCCTGACCACACTGATCGCGTTCTTCCTCGCGGAAATCGGCGACAAGACCCAGATCGCCACGGTGATGCTCGCCGCGCAATATCCGGAACTTTGGCTGGTGATCATCGGCACCACCGTGGGCATGCTGATTGCCAACGTGCCGGTGGTACTGGCGGGTAACTTTGCCGCAGAGAAACTGCCGCTGACCCTGATCCGCCGCCTCGCGGCTTCGGCGTTCATGATTCTGGCGATTGTTGCGGTTTATAAAGCGATGCAGAGCAGTGGCTGGGTTTAACCCCGTCTACTGAACTACCCAAAACCTGTGGTGAGGGGATTTGAAGGATCGTTCCCACGCTCTGCGTGGGAATGCCTCAAGGGACGCTCCGCGTTCCAATGGGACGCAGAGCGTCCCGGGCTGCATTCCCACGCAGAGCGTGGGAACGATCATTGGCTCAGGACTTCGGGGCTTTTTCGTACAACGGCATCACCTTCGGAATCGCTGCCTGCAACGCAGCAATGCGGCTGCTGGATGCCGGGTGAGTGCTCATGAATTCCGGTGGCGCGCCTTCGGAAGCCTTGCTCATCTTGTCCCACAGGGTGATCGCCGCGTTCGGGTTGTAGCCGGCGCGGGCGGCCAGTTCCAGGCCGATCAGGTCAGCCTCGTTTTCGTTGGCGCGGCTGTTGGGCAAGGTCATGCCGTAGTTGGCCACGGTGTCGGCCAGCGCAAGGCTGTCCTGACCCAGACCAAACAAGGCACCGGCGCCTTGCTTGGCCATCTCCATCCCGTATGCCTTGGACATCGCTTCACGACCGTGCTCGCGCAGGGCGTGGGCGATTTCATGGCCCATGACCGCAGCGATCTCATCGTCGGTGAGTTTCAGGCTGTCGATCAGCCCGGTGTAGAAAATGATCTTGCCGCCGGGACCGCAGTTGGCGTTGAGCTCATCGCTCTTGATCAGATTGACTTCCCATTGCCACTGCGCCGCGTCCGGGCGGAAGGTCGGCGCCTGGGCGATCAAGCGGTTGGCGATGGTCTGCACGCGTTTGGCTTCCGGGCTGGTCTTGTCCAGCACACCTTTGCTCGACGCCTCGCCGACAGTCTTCTGATACGACTGCGCGTACATCTGATCGACCTCTTGCGAGGACAGCATGCTGAACATGTACTGCTTGCGCTCCACGCCCACGGCGCCGCCGCTGGTGGTGTTGACCGACTGACAACCGGCCAGCAACAGCGCTGCGCTCAAAGCACTTACCACTAATGTCTTGTTCATTCAAAAGCTCCCTGAAAACCTGAGGCGTATCCTAGGCGGCTAATTGTATTGGCGCCAGATACAACGGACGCATTGCGCGTACATCCACCTAAGGCCGCAAGACTGGCTGGAAATTCCTCAACGCGCATTGAATCCGCCGTGCACCGATCCATCAGCGACATCGCGCGGCGATTCCGACCAGCGTCTCTCATGGCCGCGCCCACCCCGCCGATAAATCCCTCGCAGATTGTCCTCTTGCGTGCGGAGCTCCCATGAAGTTCAAGTCGATCCAGTTTTCCGTCGCCGCTCTGGCCGGCGCCATCGTTCTCAGCGTGGTCGCGGCGCTGGTGCTGTACGCGCTGTTTTCCGGCGCCCGCACTCAAGAAATGGTGCAACAGCGCACCCAGGCGCAGTTCGAGCAAGTCATCGAACAGCGCCTGACTTCGCTGGCGCAGACCCAGGTCAGCCAGATCCAGCGCGAACTCGAAGCGCCGCTGCTGATTGCCGGCGGCCTGGTGCGCGTCAACGCCCTGCTCGGTACAACCGGCGCCGACGGCCAGCCGCGCCTGAGCGTCAGCCGCGAGCAACTGATCAGCCTGATCAAGGAAAACGTCGAAAAGAACCCGAAGATTCTCGGCACCTACATCGGCTGGGAAAAAAACGCACTGGACCACAATGACGCGGCCTACATCGGCAGCGCCGTGGTCGGTATCGATCCAGCCAATGGACGTTTCCTGCCGTGGTGGTTCCGCAATACCGACGGCAGTCTGGGCGTGGACAAACTGGCCGATGTCGACGATCAGAAAACCTTGTCCACCGGGGTGCGCGCCAGCGAGTACTACCTGTGCTCGAAAGAGACGAAGAAACCCTGCGTGATCGACCCGGCACCGTACAAGGTCGGCGACAAGATCGTCATGCTCGCCTCGTTCATTGAACCGATCATGGTCAACGGCGCGTTCCAAGGCATCGTCGGCGCCGACCTCTCGGTGAACTTCATTCAGGACATGCTCCTCGCCGCCAACCATAAGCTTTACAGCGGCGCCGGTGAAATGGCCCTGGTCGGCGGCAATGGGCGGATCGTTGCCTATACCAAGGATTCGAGCAAATTCGGCGAAAAAGTCAGCGACATCCTCGACGCCGAACAGGCCAGCAATCTCGCCAACCTCAAGCGCGACGAGGTCACCTATTCGGTGAATCAGGCCAAGGGCCGCATCGAACTGTACCTGCCGTTCGGCATCGGCCAGACCGACGCACGCTGGACACTGATGCTGCAATTGCCGCTCAACGCGGTCATGGCCGATCTGCAAAACCTCCAGGCTGATCTTGATGCCCAGCGCAAATCCGACACCTTCGGCATGGCCATGGTCGGCCTGATCATCGCCGGCATCGGCCTGCTGGTGATCTGGCTGGTGGGCCACGGCATTGCGCGGCCACTCAAACAAATGGTCGCCATGCTCGATGACATCGCTCAGGGCGAAGGCGATCTGACCCGGCGCTTGAGCAGCGACCGCAGCGATGAACTGGGCTCGATTGCCAAAGGCTTCAACACCTTCCTCGGCAAGTTGCAGGCGATGATCACCCAGGTGGTGACCTCGGTGCAGAGCGTCAGCGATTCCTCGGAACACACCGCCGACATCGCCATCCGCACCAACATCGGCGTGCAGAAACAAATGGCCGAAATCGATCAAGTGGCGACAGCGGTGCAGGAAATGACCGCTACCGCCCAGGACGTGGCGCGCAACGCCACCCAGGCAGCACAAGCGGCAAGCCACGCCGATCAGGCCGCCAGCCAGGGCATGCAGATCGTCCGCGACACCTCGAATTCGATTGGCGTACTGGCGGTGGAAATCGGCAAGGCTGTCGAGGTGGTGCAGACGCTGGCCAAGGACAGCGAAAACATCAACGCCATCCTCACTGCCATTCGCGGCATCGCTGAACAGACCAATCTGCTGGCACTGAACGCGGCGATCGAAGCCGCGCGCGCCGGCGAGCAGGGTCGCGGTTTTGCCGTGGTCGCCGACGAGGTGCGCAATCTGGCGCAGAAAACCCAGAAGGCCACCGAAGAAATCCAGAGCATGATCCAGCAGTTGCAACAGGGCACCCGCGATGTGGTGCGCGTCATGGAAGACAGCCAGAACCGCACCGACGAAAGCGTGCAACACGCGGCGAAAGCGGCCGAAGCGCTGGAAACGATCACCCAGGCCGTGTCGGTGATCAACGACATGAACACGCAGATCGCCAGTGCGGCAGAAGAGCAAAGCGCAGTGGCCGACGACATCAACCGCAATGTGATCAACATAGGTCAGGTGGCGAATGAAGTGGCCGGCGGTGCGGATGAATCGAGTTCGGCGAGCGCCGGGTTGACCAAACTGGCGGAACAGCAGCGGCGGTTGATCAATCAATTCAAGGTCTGAAAGATCAAGAGCCCCTCACCCTAGCCCTCTCCCGGAGGGAGAGGGGACCGACCGCGATGTCTTGCGCTATACATCGACCTGAAAAAAACAGTCGATTATGGATTCACAACAGATCGTTCAGGTCGGTGTACCTCTGAAGTATCCCCATTCGGCTCCCTCTCCCTCCGGGAGAGGGCTGGGGTGAGGGGCTTTTGATCCACGCAAATCAAGCCGGGGTCAAACACTCCGGCCCATTCAACTTCGGATCATTCACCAGATTCGCCAACACCCGCTCACGCAGCGCCGCCGGTTCACTGGCGAGCAAACCCTGCAACACATGAAGCGGCGTTTCGGGATCAAGCCAGGCAGCCTGCCCCGCTTCATCGAGAATCAACGGTCGCCGCTGACTCGCCGCCGATTGAGTGATCACTGCCGTGCTCAGCCAGACCTGTTCCTGCACCGGATACGCTTCCCAGATCGCGGCGAAAAACAACGATGAGCCCTCCCCCGGCGTCAACCAGTACGGTCGCTTGCGCTGGGTGCCGCGCCATTCGTAGAAACCGTTGGCCGGCAGCAGGCAACGCCGCAGACGCAGCGCCTCACGAAACATCGGCTGCTCGGCCACGGTTTCGGCGCGAGCATGGGCCGGGGTCTTCGACAGATCGGTCAGCCACGGCGGTGTCAGGCCCCAGCGCGCACGGGCCAACGTGCGCTGGCCGCCTTCGTCGGCACGCAGCATCAACACCGAATCATTGGGGGAAATGTTCCACTGCGCCTGTTGATCGGCGGGAAAACCTGGCAGGGCCGCAAAGTCGCGGTTCCAGCGAAACAGGGCATAACGTCCACACATGGGGCAACATAACTCTGAATAAAACCAGCGCCAGCCTAACAGACCAGCGTCCCGGGGAAGCTCTCCGGTTCGTCGCCGTGCAGCGGCAGCGCGGCATTGTACAAGTTGATCAGCTCGCGGGCGTATTCGGCCTGATCGTTATCCACCGACAGCCCGAGCAGGCCGAAGATCGGCAGTTCACCCGTACCGCCCACCAGATCACAGCCGATCAGGTGCGCCTCGATTCCTTCGTTGGCGAGCATGCCCTTGAGCATCTCCCCTTCCATCAGGTTCGCCGGTTCGTAGATGCGCTGCATACGCGGCCCTCACTCGTTTTCGCTGAAGACTTCCAGATGCCACTCGTCTTCATGGACTTGCAGGACAAAGGTGATCGGACGACAGCACACCTGGCAATCCTCGATATACGTTTGATCGCCGCCGGACAAATCCAGCGTGGTCTCGACTTCCTCACCGCAATACGGACATTCATACCGTGCATCTTCCAGCATCGCGGTCTCCCAAGTGACTTGTGCGTATAATCGCCGGTCTATTTGCAGGGCTATTTTTGTCTGGCTACTTTTCAGACCGTGCCCCGCGGGTTTTCGATCAAACCCTTTACTTACCCTAGCCGTTTCCAACAAGAGAGCATGATGGGCGAATTCGATGCCATCCGACCTTACGACGACAGCGAAGTACCTGCGGTACTGGCAAGGCTGCTCGGCGACAAGGCGTTTCTAGATATCCTCACCCACTTCCGCTTCCCGCGTTTTGCCGGTGCCTTCGGCTGGATGCTCAAACCTCTTATAGCCCATCGGCTGCGTCGTGAGTTTGCCGACGTGAATTCCGTGGCTACCTTACAGGACAAAGTCGAGTTCTACGTCGACCACACCATCGAGCGCGCCACCGACGGCGTGACCTATACCGGTGTCGAGCAGTTCAAGTCCGGCAGCGCCTACCTGTTCATCGCCAACCACCGGGATATCGTCATGGACCCGGCCTTCGTCAACTACGCGGTGTACCACGCCGGCCTGCCGACGCCGCGCATCGCGATTGGCGACAACCTGCTGCAGAAGCCGTTTGTCAGTGACCTGATGCGCTTGAACAAGAGCTTCATCGTCCACCGTTCGATCACCGGCCGTCGCGAAAAAATGGCGGCGTATCAATTGCTGTCGGCGTACATCAATCACTCGATCCGCAACGATTGCGCCTCGATCTGGATTGCTCAGGCTGAAGGTCGGGCGAAGGACGGCGACGACCGCACCGAGTCGGCGATCCTCAAGATGTTCCACATGAGCCGCAAGGACGAGCCGTTCGGCGAAGTGATCCGCTCGCTCAACGTGACGCCGGTGTCGATCAGCTATGAGTACGACCCCTGCGACCAGGCCAAGGCCCGCGAACTCTACATCCGCGCCACCACCGGCACCTACGCCAAGGCGCCGGGCGAGGATGACGTGAGCATTGCCAAGGGCATCACCGGCTACAAGGGCCGGGTCCACGTGAACTTTGCCGCGCCGATCACTGAGGTGTTCGAGGACACCAAGCAATTGGCGATCGAGATGGACAAGCAGATTCTCGGCGGCTACCGGTTGTTCCCGGTGCATTATCTGGCGTACGCGCAGTGGGCGGATGCCGATCCGCAACTGAATGTGCCGACGGCGGCCGAGGTGTTCCCGGCTGACGAACTGGCCAAGGCGCAGGATGAGTGGCAAAGCCGACTGGATGCGTGCCCCGCTGAGCATCGTCCGTACCTGGTGCTGCAATATGCGACGCCGGTGCGCAATCAGTATCGGGTCAAGGCTGGACTGCCGCTGTAGGCAACGGCTGTGGCGAGGGGATTTATCCCCGTTGGAGTGCGCAGCGCTCCCAAGTTTTTACCTGAGAAAAACGGGGCCTGCTACGCAGTCCAGCGGGGATAAATCCCCTCGCCACAGGGTTTGCTTTTGCTTTCAGAAGCGCGTGCTGATCCAGGAGACGATCAAAGCAAGCCCCAGGCAAGCAAATCCGAAGCGATAGAAAAACCGGTTCATGCGCAACGTCGCCCAATCGAGCATCGGCTCGGCATTGGGCTGCGCCTGGCGCTGTGCCGCCAGACTGGCCTGGGCGCGTTGCTCACGGCGGCGGGTCGCGTGCAGCAGCCAGCTGCCCGGAAAGGCCAGGAGCAAGGCCAGCAGGTTGATCAACTTGGCGGGATGGGCGGTAAACAGCGTCATCAAGTGCAGCGACATCACAGACCTCGAACTTAACCGGTGTGGCAGACGCCAGACCGACGACCGCGGCGCGAATTCTACCCAAACCCTGACGCCCTGCCCCAGCCTTTGCGACAAATAACCTGACAATCGACCGATGGCTGTCCTGTGTCATGGCATCGTCACGTGGATGCTTCACCCTGCGCGCCTCGAAACCCGAATGGAATGCGACATGCTGCACGCGGAAAACCAGGATCGTCTGTACCTCATCACTCCTTACGACGACCAGCAAAGCCTGATCGGCAGCCTTGCCTTCAACGTGCAGGATCGGCACTGGCTGGTGTATTGCGCGCTGGGCGGGCATCAGCATGCGGACCTGCCCGAGACCGATTTGTTGACTGGCGTGAGCGTGCTTGATTTCTATTCCCAGGCTGCCTGAACGTCAAAAGCACCCTCACCCTAGCCCTCTCCCCGAGGGAGAGGGGACTGACTGAGGTGTTTGCGGTAGATACGCCGACATGAGATACCGCGCCGAATTCAGGTTTTGAAGCACACGCGATCGGCTCCCTCTCCTTGGGGACAGGGTACTGACCTAGGTGTTTGCGGTAGATACGCCGACATGAGATACCGCGCCGAATTCAGGTTTTGAAGCACACGCGATCGGCTCCCTCTCCCTCGGGAGAGGGCTGGGGTGAGGGGAATCGATTTCCCATACGACACAAATCTCAGATCCACAAAAAAGCCCGGAACCATCACTGGCCCCGGGCTTTTTCACATCTACGGAAAACTTACTCAGCCAGAACCTGACCCACGGTCGGGTCCTTGAACAGACGCGTCAGTGCGTCACTCAATACATCGCTGACCAGTTTGGTATTGGTCTCCTGATTCGGCGCCATGCCGAAGCGCTGGTCCAGCGACGCACCGTAACGGCCGCTGTAACGGCGGTTGGCGTTCTGCACGTCGGAGCGGAAGGTCGCGCCGATGGTGGCTTCGGTCACGTACATGCCTTCTTTCGGCGACTGGTATTTCAGCTCGGCCAGGGTCACGGTCAGCTGCGGCGCGTTAGGTGCGCTGGTGGTCGGGGTGAAGCCGAGCAGACGTACGGCAGCTTCGGCCTGGGCCTGCAGCTTCGGCAGGATCTGCTCGCGCTGCACGGTGATGGCGCTGGTTTCCGGATACAGACCGCCACGGGTACCGAGGGTCGGCGACGGACGACCGTCGACCACACGCACGATGACAGGCTGGCCGCGACCGACCGCTGGCAGTTGCGTGGTCAGCTTCGGCTCCGGATTCAGTTGTTGCGGGCTGTGGGCGCAGCCGGCGAGGGTCAAACCGGCGACAGTGATCAAACCGAACAACAGGCGTTGCAACATGCTCTTCTCTCCAGAATCAGGCACAAACAGGCCGGCAGTATAGCGGTGGGCCACTGCGCGTAACCAGCGTCGCACAGTGAATACTGAAATGTCTGACAAACCCCGCCGAAAGCGGTTCCTGTCACACATTCTTCACCGTCCATACACCGCGACGTCACGGCCCACCGGCAAGCTTCACAGCAGTCCTCCTTCAAGGAACTCTGCCATGCGTTATCTGATCTCGCTGTTCGCCCCACGCCCGCTGCATCGCAGCTTTGCCCTGCTCGACCGCAACGGTCATTGCCAGGCCTTCAAGCAGTGCAGCCTGCAACCGATGGGCGACGGCTGGGTGGAAATCGAAGAAATCCGCCTGACCTGGCTGAACCAGCCGCTGCCCGCCAGCGCCCGGGTCGTACCGCGACAAATGCGCGCACGGGGTCAGGTGCAGTTGAGCATCTGACCGGATGCCTAATAAAAGTCATTAAACACGAGCAACTGCGCGCATTTCTTCGCTACAATCTCCCCCCGATTATAAGGACGTCTCCTGATCGGGCCCCGCAACAGCGTCAATGCGCATGCATCGACATCAAAATCGCCCACAGAGAGCCGCCCACACAGATCGAGTGAAGTTGGCGCGCTTGCCTGTTCTTCCGGCAAAAACCCGCTTTTCGCGAATCTGCAGAGCTGTCATTCGCTCGGCCACCGCGTTGTTTTGCCCTAGCGGGCAGGTGCCAGGCCAAGGCAGCCCTTTTTTGAGGTTCACGTCTTCAAAAGAGCGTGAAAAAAACGGGTTTTCACAACTTCACAAGAGTGTGGCGAGCAAATGAATAGTTTTGCGTCTGAACATGCACCATTAGCGTCTGAAACAGCCCAACGACACAGGACCGGGTATACCTCGAACATCGGAGCCTGAAGCCTGTCCGCTACGGATTTGGTTGCACGAAAACGGATGACTCGACCATAAGTCGAATTGCCAGCCCTGCGCGAAAATGCGTTCATTGAACGCTTGAAACCAGGCCGCACGCATCCGTCGAAGTTGCGAAAAATTGCGAAGATTCGGACATGGCCCACCTGACCACGGATAGCCCGGGCCCACTGACCTGCCCTGGAACGCCTGGCAGCCATGCCGACAATTTGGTGCTGCAGATTTGGGAGACGCGTTAAATGGCGCATAACGAAGCAGTCGACGTAGTTCTGGTAGGGGCCGGTATCATGAGTGCCACCCTGGCCGTACTGCTCAAAGAGCTCGACCCCGCGATCAAGCTGGAAGTCGTCGAGTTGATGGATTCCGGCGCCGCCGAGAGTTCCAATCCGTGGAACAACGCCGGTACCGGTCACGCCGGCCTGTGCGAGCTGAACTACACCCCGCAGGCTGCCGATGGCAGCGTCGACATCAAGAAAGCCGTGCACATCAACACCCAGTTCGAGGTGTCGAAGCAGTTCTGGTCGTACCTGACCAAGAAGGGCACGTTCGGCTCGTGCAAATCCTTCATCAGCCCGGTACCGCACCTGAGTTTCGTTCAGGGCGAAAGCGGTGTGTCGTTCCTCAAGGAGCGCTTCAATGTCCTGAGCAAGCACCACGCGTTTGCCGACATGGAGTACACCGAAGACAAAGGCAAGATGGCCGAGTGGATGCCGCTGATGATGCCGGGCCGCTCGCCCGACGAAGTCCTCGCCGCCACCCGTGTGATGAACGGCACCGACGTCAACTTCGGCGCCCTGACCAATCAGTTGCTCAAGCACCTGAGCAGCGCCCCGGACACTCAGGTCAAATACTGCAAGCGCGTGACCGGCCTCAAGCGTAACGGCGCCGGCTGGACCGTCAGCATCAAGGACGTCAACAACGGCAACACCCGCGAAGTCGACGCAAAGTTTGTCTTCCTCGGTGCCGGTGGCGCGGCCCTGCCGTTGCTGCAGGCGTCGGGCATCGAAGAAAGCAAAGGCTTCGGCGGCTTCCCGATCAGTGGCCAGTGGCTGCGTTGCGATAACCCGGAAGTGGTCAAGCACCACCAGGCCAAGGTCTACAGCCAGGCGGCCGTGGGTTCGCCACCGATGTCGGTGCCGCACCTCGACACTCGCGTCGTCGACGGCAAGAAATCCCTGCTGTTCGGGCCATACGCCGGTTTCACCACCAAGTTCCTCAAGCATGGCTCCTTCATGGACCTGCCAATGTCGGTGCGCGCTGGCAACATCGGGCCGATGCTGGCGGTGGCGAAAAACAACATGGACCTGACCAAGTACCTGGTCAGCGAAGTGATGCAGTCAATGGAACAGCGTCTGGAATCGCTGCGCCGTTTCTACCCGCAGGCGAAAGCCGAAGACTGGCGCCTGGAAGTGGCCGGCCAACGGGTGCAGATCATCAAGAAGGACCCGAAAAAGGGCGGCATCCTGCAGTTCGGTACCGAACTGGTCGCGGCGAAGGACGGCTCCCTCGCCGCCCTGCTCGGCGCTTCGCCAGGCGCGTCGGTGACCGTTTCGATCATGCTCGAACTGATCGAGAAGTGCTTCCCGGCCAAGGCGTCCGGCGAGTGGGCAAGCAAACTGGCCGAGATCTTCCCGGCCCGTGAAAAGGTTCTGGAAACCGATGCTGCGCTGTATCGCAAGATCAACACGCAGAACAACATCGCCCTGGAACTGGTTGAAGAAAGCAGCGAGACGCCAAGCTTCGCTTGATCTTGCGGCATGAAAAAACGCCCCGATCGGGGCGTTTTTTCATGGCCTTGAAAAGCAAAAGATCGCAGCCTTCGGCAGCTCCTACACGGGATTGATTTACACCCTGTAGGAGCTGCCGCAGGCTGCGATCTTTTGATCTTAAGAGCGGGACTTTTCGATCAGCTCGATGTAGTCCGGGGCGTTGCGCTGATCGGCGATCAGGTCAACAAAGGTCTTGCCCTGCTCATCCTTGCCATCAACGTCATAACCCGCCGCAACGAAGAAGCCCAGAAAGCGCTCGAAATCATCGATGCGCAAACCGCGATAGGCCTTGATCAGTTTGTGCAGCGACGGCGAAGTGGCGTCGACCGGCTCAAAATCGAGGAACAGCTTGATCTGCTCATCGCCGATCTCGTCACCAATCACTTGTTTCTTATCTTTACGCATTGCCGACTCCAGCTCGCAGACATGACACGGGGCGGGCAGTTTACCCTTGCCCGGCCGCCCGGCTCAACGCGGACGAATCGCCCCGGTATGAAGATCGGCCCAGATATGGCCATTGGCATAACTGAGGAACTGCACATACACCGTGTCGTTGCGCAGCAGATCCATCACCACGCGGTACTGAGCGAGCGGATAGAACAGCGTCAGGGTTTTGCTTTTGTCGTCGTAGGCCGGTTTTTTCAGGCTTTTGCTTTCGCCGTCGAAACTCACCAGCACCTGGTTGATGTTCGCGCCTTTGTTCAGAGACTTGCCCTTGAGGCGGATCAACAAGGATGAGGTGACCGGAATCGGCTGCTGATTGGACTGGCGCTGCGCACCGACCACCACCGAATACTCGCTGACTTGCAGCAGTTGCTGCTGCTCGGGTTCAGCGTCGCGCAGGGTCAGATCGTCCGGCGGCAGGAACTGGCTGTGCATCGGCGCGGCGGACAGCGGCAGGCTGAGGGACAGCAACAGGGCGGCGAGACTGCGGATCAAGAGGCGCATGACAGGCTCCGGGGGGCGGGGCCGAGCACTCTAGCATGGCTGTCGCGCAAGGATCAGCACACACAAAAACAACTGTGGGAGCGAGCCTGCTCGCGAAAGCGGTGTGTCAGTTTTCAATGATGCTGACTGACACGACGCCTTCGCGAGCAGGCTCGCTCCCACAGGGGGCAATGCAGGTTCTTACATGCCTTTAACGGCGTAAATCCCGTTGGCGTTGCGCCAGTAGCCTTTGTAGTCCATGCCATAACCGAAGATGTAGCGGTCGATGCACGGCAGGCCGACGAAATCGGCTTTCAGGTCAGGACGTGCCTTGCGGTCGTGGTCCTTGTCGATCAGCACGGCGGTGTGCACTTTGCGTGCGCCGGCGTGTTTGCAGAAGTCGATGATCGCGCCCAGGGTGTGACCTTCATCGAGGATGTCGTCGATGATCAGCACGTCGCGGTCGATGAACGAGACTTCCGGCTTGGCTTTCCAGAACAGGTCGCCGCCGCTGGTTTCGTTGCGATAACGGGTCGCGTGCAGGTAGGACGCTTCCAGCGGGAATTGCAGATGCGTCAGCAGTTTGCCGGAGAAGATCAGGCCGCCGTTCATCACGCAGAACACCACCGGATTGCTGTCAGCCAGTTGTTCGTTGATTTGTGCACCGACGCGAGCGATGGCCGCCTCGACTTCAGACTCGGTGTACAGGCAGTCAGCCTCTCGCATGATTTGACGGATATGCTCGAGATCAGCGGACATGGCGCTCTCCAGGGGTTGGCGGAATTGGAAAAGCGGGCAAAGGTACGCATCCCGCGAGGTCGAATCAAGCTCTTATGGACTAACGTACAGAATGTCCTATAGGACATCACCCTCGGATAGATTAATCTAGGCCGGTTTTTTTGCCCGCCGCCGGAGCCTTTCCCATGCCCATCCTCGAGATCCGCCATCCGCTGATCCGTCATAAACTCGGCCTGATGCGCCGCGCAGACATCAGCACCAAGAATTTCCGCGAGCTCGCTCAGGAAGTCGGCGCCCTGTTGACCTATGAAGCTACAAAAGATCTGCCGCTCGAATCCTACGACATTGCCGGTTGGTGCGGCACCGTGTCGGTGGAGAAAATCGCCGGCAAGAAGATCACCGTCGTGCCGATCCTGCGTGCCGGTATCGGCATGCTCGAAGGCGTGCTCAGCCTGATCCCGGGCGCCAAGGTCTCCGCTGTGGGCGTTGCCCGCAATGAAGAAACCCTGCAAGCGCACACCTATCTGGAAAAACTGGTACCGGAAATCGACGAGCGTCTGGCGATGATCATCGACCCGATGCTCGCCACCGGCAGCTCCATGGTTGCCACCATCGACCTGCTGAAAAAGGCCGGTTGCCGCGACATCCGCGCCATGGTCCTGGTGGCCGCGCCGGAAGGCATTGCTGCGGTCGAACAGGCGCACCCGGACGTGACCATCTACACCGCGTCCATCGATGAACGTTTGAACGAGCACGGCTACATCATTCCTGGGCTTGGCGACGCCGGTGACAAGATCTTCGGCACCAAGCAGAAGGACGCGTGACCATGCAGCAAGAGTTCAACGATCCGCTCTGGCGCACGGTGCTGTCCGGCGCGCAGATGCTGTTCGTGGCCTTCGGCGCCTTGGTGCTGATGCCGCTGATCACCGGCCTGGACCCCAACGTCGCACTGTTTACCGCGGGTCTGGGGACGATCCTGTTCCAGATCGTCACCGGACGTCAGGTGCCGGTGTTCCTGGCCTCGAGCTTCGCTTTCATCACGCCGATCATTCTCGCCAAGGGCCAGTTCGGCCTCGCCGCGACCATGGGCGGGGTGATGGCGGCCGGTTTCGTCTACACCTTCCTCGGCCTCGCCGTGAAGATCAAAGGCACCGGCTTCATTGACCGTTTGCTGCCGCCGGTAGTGATCGGTCCGGTGATCATCTCCATCGGCCTGGCCATGGCGCCGATTGCCGCGAACATGGCGATGGGCAAGGCCGGCGACGGCAGCGAGCTGATTCACTATCAGACGGCGATGATGATTTCCATGCCGGCGCTGCTGACCACGTTGATCGTGGCGGTGTTCGGCAAAGGCATCTTCCGTCTGGTGCCGATCATTTCCGGCGTGCTGGTGGGTTTTGCCATGTCGTTCTATTTCGGCGTGGTCGACACGGCGAAAATTGCTGCAGCGCCATGGTTCGCTCTGCCGCACTTCACCGCGCCGGAGTTCAACTGGCAGGCGATTCTGTTCATCGTTCCAGTGGCACTGGCCCCGGCGATCGAACACATCGGCGGCGTGATTGCCGTGGGTAGCGTGACCGGTCGCGACTATCTGAAGAAGCCGGGCCTGCATCGCACCCTGCTCGGTGACGGCATCGCCACCACGGCCGCCGGCCTGTTCGGTGGCCCGCCCAACACCACTTACGCCGAAGTGACCGGCGCGGTGATGCTGACCAAAAACTACAACCCGAAAATCATGACCTGGGCGGCGATCTTCGCCATCACCCTGGCGTTCATCGGCAAGTTCGGCGCGCTGCTGCAGAGCATTCCGGTGCCGGTGATGGGGGGGATTCTGTGCTTGCTGTTCGGTTCGATCGCAGCGGTGGGCATGAACACCCTGATCCGTCACAAGATCGACCTGGGCGAAGCGCGCAACCTGGTGATTGTTTCGGTGACGCTGGTGTTCGGTATCGGCGGCGTGCTGGTCGGCACCGGCACCGGTCCTGATGACTTCGGCCTCAAAGGCATCGCGCTGTGCGCGGTGGTGGCGATTGCGCTGAACCTGATCCTGCCGGGCAATGATGGCTGGAAGCAGAAGAAGGCGGATGAGCCGCTGATCTAAGGCTTTCAGATCTTCATCGCCTGACAGATAGCATTCGCGAGCAGGCTCGCTCCCACAGGTTGGAATGTATTTCCCCTGTGGGAGCGAGCCTGCTCGCGAAGTTTTTAAAGGGCCAGCGGCGCTCTTTCGCAGAGGGTCGCCAGCGCCTTGGCCCATTGCGGGTCGTCGTTCAGGCACGGCACCAGCACCAACTCCTCGCCCCCCGCTTCGCGGAACTGTTCCTTGCCGCGATCGCCGATCTCTTCCAGCGTCTCGATGCAATCGGCGACGAACGCCGGGCACATCACCAGAATCTTTTTCGTCCCGCTTTTGGCCAGTTCATCCAGCCGCGCTTCCGTGTACGGCTCGATCCATTTCGCCCGGCCCAGGCGCGACTGAAACGACACCGACCATTTGCCGTCCGCCAGCCCCATGCTTTTGGCGAAGGCGGCGGCGGTACGGAAACACTGCGCGCGATAACAGGTTGCCAATACCGCCGGCGAGGCGGTCTGGCAGCAATCGGCGCCTTTGAGACAGTGATTGCCCGTCGGATCGAGTTTGCTCAGATGGCGCTCAGGCAAACCGTGAAAGCTCAGCAGCAGATGATCGTAATCCTGCTGCAGATGCGGACGCGCGCTGGCGGCCAGTGCCTCGATGTATTCCGGCTGATCGTAGAACGGTTGCAGGATCGACAACTGCACGTCGAGTTTCTTCTCGCGCAGCACGCGGCGGGCTTCTTCGATCACCGTGGTCGTGGTGCTGTCGGCGAACTGTGGGTACAGCGGCGCCAGAGTGATCTTCTTATGTCCCGCTTTGACCAGACGCAGCAGACAGGTTTCGATCGACGGCTCGCCATAACGCATCGCCAGATCCACCGGGCCGTGTTTCCACGTCCG
Organism: Pseudomonas sp. LW8; assembly: GCF_041956865.1. NCBI lineage: Bacteria > Pseudomonadati > Pseudomonadota > Gammaproteobacteria > Pseudomonadales > Pseudomonadaceae > Pseudomonas > Pseudomonas sp. LW8. Next base: position 4,751,401 of record NZ_CP168138.1, read on the forward strand.
GGTCATCTGCTCCTGCAAGCGGCGGCTGAGCACCACCAGCGGCGAACCCTCTTCCCACCAGATCGAGGCATAGGCGTGTGCCGATTGCTCGGGACGCTTGATCAGGATCAGCGACACCAGCAGCCGCCGCAGCGGCCATGGCAGGTCGATCACGTAGGGGTCCATCAGAAATTGATTGAGATAGCTGCGCACATCGGCCACCGAGGTGGAGGCCGGAGAGCCCAGGTTGACCAGAAGCAAAGCGTGATCGGTCATGCAACGTCCTATTTCAGAGGCGGCTGGAGAGATCATCCAGAGCCGCGCGTAAATCCGTAAAGCGGAAGCTGAACCCCGCTTCCACCAGGCGTGCCGGCGTCGCACGCTGGCCGCCGAGCAATAACAGTGACAGCTCGCCGAGCATGACTTTCAGCGCCAGGGTCGGCATCGGCATGAACGCCGGGCGGTGCAACACACTGCCCAGGGTCTTGGCAAATTCGCGGTTGCGCACAGGTTTCGGCGCGCAGGCATTATAAGGACCGCTCGCCTGATTCCGGTGCAGAAGAAAATCAATCAGGGCGATTTGATCGTCGATGTGAATCCACGGCATCCACTGCCGACCATTGCCCAAAGGCCCGCCCAGCCCGAGCTTGAACGGCAGCAACAGCCGCGACAAAAAGCCGCCCTCAGCCGACAGCACCAGACCGGTTCGCACCAGTACCACGCGGATGCCGAGGTTTTCGGCGCGCAGGGCGGTTTCTTCCCAGGCGATGCACAACTGACTGGCGAAGTCGTCGATGCCCGGCGGTGATTCTTCAGTCAACTCGCGTTCGCCACCGTCGCCGTACCAGCCGATCGCCGAGCCGGAAATCAGCAGCGACGGTTTCTGCGCGCGAGTTTCCAGCCACGCCAGCAGCGTTTCCGTCAGGGTGATGCGGCTGCTCCACAGCAACGCCTTGCGACGATGGGTCCAGGGGCGGTCGGCAATCGGCGCGCCGGCGAGATTGACGATCGCATCCAGCGGCTCTTCGCCGAGGTCCTCCAGACGCGAAATTCCGCGCACCTGCGCGCCGCAGATCTGCGCGACTTTTTCCGCGCGGCGACTCCACACCGTCAGCCGATGGCCCTGCTCCAGCCAGTGCCGGCAGAGCTGACGTCCGATCAAACCAGTACCGCCGGTCAGCAATATGTGCATGACATCTTCCTCGCGTGGCGTTTAACCCGGATCACTAGTCTATTTTTATAGGCAGGGATCTTTTCGATCGGGCAGGCTCTATGGTTTAACAATAGGCCAAGCTGTCAGAACGAGAACGCTAGAAGTTATACCAAAAAACAGAATTGTACAGGTTTCATCGACGGCGTAGTCTGTACAGAAAGGTAAACGAGGCCCCTATGACTGTACCTATCGCAATCATCGGCACCGGCATCGCCGGGCTCTCCGCCGCTCAGGCTCTGACAGAGACCGGGCATACCGTCCAACTGTTCGATAAAAGCCGCGGCAGCGGCGGGCGCATGTCGAGCAAGCGTAGCGACGCCGGCTCGCTGGACTTGGGCGCTCAATACTTCACCGCGCGCGACCGGCGCTTCGTCACCGAAGTGCAGCGCTGGCAGAGCCGGGGCTGGGCCGCTGAGTGGACGCCGCAGCTGTACACCTTCCAGGGCGGCCAACTGAACATGTCGCCGGACGAGCAGACCCGCTGGGTCGGCACGCCGCGCATGAGCGCCATCACCCGTGGCCTGCTCGATGGCCTGGACGTGCAGTTTGCCTGCCGCATCACCGAGGTCTATCGCGGCGAAGAACACTGGCATCTGCAGGACGCCGACGGCTGCACCCACGGCCCCTTCAGCCATGTGGTGATCGCCACACCGGCACCGCAAGCCACCGCGCTGCTGGCCGCCGCACCGAAACTTGCCGGCGTCGCTGCCGGGGTGAAAATGGAGCCGACCTGGGCCGTCGCCCTCGCATTTGAAACCCCGCTGGATACGCCGATCGAAGGCTGCTTCGTACAGGACAGCCCGCTCGACTGGCTGGCGCGCAACCGCAGCAAACCCGGGCGCGACAGCACTCTCGACACTTGGGTGCTGCATGCAACCAGCGCCTGGAGCCGGCAACACATCGACCTCTCCAAGGAAGCAGTAATCGAACATCTGCACGGTGCGTTCGCCGAACTGCTGCACAGCGCCATGCCTGCGCCGACCTTCAGCCTCGCCCACCGCTGGCTCTACGCCCGCCCCGCTATCGGCCACGAGTGGACCACGCTGGCCGACGCCGACCTGGGCTTGTACGCCTGCGGCGACTGGTGCCTGTCGGGCCGCGTTGAAGGCGCTTGGCTGAGCGGTCAGGAGGCTGCACGTCGCTTGCACGAACACCTGCAATGAATCGCATCAATCCGCGCAAATTGCTGCTGTCGAAGTGGACAGCAGCCCACCCGCAAAATCGCGAAAAACATTTTCTGGTCACCGAACTGATCCGCGACGAGGAAGGTACGGTGCTGGAAGTTGAATTGCAGGCGGTGCTGACCCAGCGTAGCGAGCGACTGGATTGGCAGGTGCTGAAAGACAGCGAGCACTGGTTACTGGGCTGGAAATAGATTTCCCTTGTGAGAGCGAGCCTGCTCGCGAAAGCGCTGTATCGGATACGAAATCACTGACTGACCCACCGCTTTCGCGAGCAGGCTCGCTCCCACAGATTCAGCGCTGTAGAAAAATCTTATACAAATCATTTGACTTGTACATCCATCGATCTATGCTGAGGAAAAGTTGTACAGAGATAACTCTCTGTACAGGTATAGATTCGAGGTGCTCATGTCTACTGCTTCCCTGTCCAAGCCGAAGATCGCCATCAGCGCCTGCCTGTTGGGCGAAGAAGTGCGCTACAACGGTGGGCACAAGGAATCGCGGCTGTGCAGCCGTACCCTTACCGAATATTTCGATTTCGTCCCGCTGTGCCCGGAAGTTGCTATCGGCATGGGCATTCCCCGTGAGCCGATCCGGCTGGTCGGCGACCCTGAACAACCCGAGGCAGTCGGCACCGTTGACCGGACCATCAACGTCACCAGGCCGCTGGCCGAGTACGGCGAGAAAATGGCCGCCGAGTTGCAGGACCTGTCCGGCTACATCTTCATGCAACAGTCGCCCTCCTGCGGGCTGGAACGGGTCAAGGTCTATCACGACAACGGCGCGCCAGTGAACGGTGGCGGACGCGGGATCTATGCGCAGGCATTCTGTGCACAGCATCCGGATCTGCCGGTGGAAGAAGCCGGACGCCTCAACGATCCGGTGCTGCGGGAAAACTTCATCACCCGCGTCCTGGCCTACAGCGCCTGGCAACAAGTGCTCGCCGAGGGCCTGAGCCGCCGCGCCCTTACCGAGTTCCATTCGCGCTACAAGTACCTGCTGATGGCGCACAACCCGCTGCAATACAAAAACCTCGGCAAGATGCTCGGCAACATGGCCGACAGCGATCCCGCCGAACTCGGCCCGCGCTATTTCAGCGAGCTGATGGCCGCGCTGAAGAAATGCGCCACTCGCGGCACCCATTGCAACGTGCTGCTGCACCTCAGCGGTTATTTGAAACAATCGCTGAGCGCCGAAGACAAACAGGAAATGCAGCAGATCATCGGTCAGTACCGCCAGGGCATCGTGCCGCTCGTGGTGCCGTTGACGCTGCTCAAACACCATTTTCGACTCCATCCGGACCCGTACATCGCGCAGCAGGTTTACCTGCAGCCGCATCCGGAAAACCTCAGTCTGCGAAACGCGATCTAATGAACGATAAAACCGACAGCAGCGCCCAGGAAGACCTCGGCGCCGACTTCAAGAAAGCCCTCGACGAGGGCTGGTTGCCGATTCGCGAAGTCGCGCGGCAGACGGGCGTCAACGCCATCACCCTGCGCGCGTGGGAACGTCGCTACGGCCTGGTGGTGCCCCAGCGCACGCCCAAGGGCCATCGACTGTATAGCGCTGAACATGTGCAGCGAATCATGGCCATCCTCACCTGGCTCAACCGTGGCGTTGCGGTCAGCCAGGTCAAGCCACTGCTCGATGCGCCGCAGGCCTTCACGGAAACCGTGGAAAACGATTGGCAGCGTCTGCATCAGACGTTGCTGTCGGCGGTCACCTCGCTCAATGAGCGCGCGCTGGATGACAGCGTCAATCAGGCCATCGCCTTGTATCCGCCACGGACGTTGTGCGAGCAATTGCTGATGCCGCTGCTGGCCGAGCTCGAACAGCGCTGGCAGGGCCAGTTCGGTGCGCAGATGGAACGGACGTTTTTCTTTTCCTGGTTGCGCAGCAAATTCGGCGCACGCATCTACCATAACAACCGTCAGCTGCATTCGGCGCCGCTGTTGTTGATCAATCATTCCGACCTGCCGCTGGAGCCACATCTGTGGCTGTGCGCATGGCTGATCAGCAGTGCCGATTGCCCGGTGCAAGTGTTCGACTGGCCACTGCCGGCCGGTGAACTGGCGCTGACCGTCGAGCATCTGCAAGCCCGTGGCGTGCTGCTGTATTCGAGCAAAGCCATGCAACTGGCGCAGTTGCCCAAGCTGTTGGCAAACGTCAATTGCCCGACCTTGATTGCTGGCCCCACGGTGCACATTCACCACACCGAGTTGTCCGCACGCACCGCCCAGACTGCCGACCTGTTCCTGGCTGAAGATCCGCTTGCCGCACACCAGGCGCTGCTCGAGCGCGGATTGATTTGATGATGGGTTTAATCACATGCAACTGATCTGGCTGCGCAGCGACTTGCGCCAACGTGACAACACAGCCCTCGCGGCCGCCGCAGCTCGCGGCCCGACCGTGGCGGTGTATCTGTTGAGTCCGCAGCAATGGCTGGCGCACGACGATGCGCCGTGCAAAGTGGATTTCTGGCTGCGCAATTTGCGCGAACTGAGCCAGAGCCTCGGCGCGCTGAACATCCCGTTGTTGATTCGCAGCGCACCGCACTGGGATCAGGCACCGGCGGAGCTGCTCAAACTCTGCCGGCATTTGAAGATCGAGGCGGTGCACGTCAACGAGGAATACGGCGTTCACGAAAGCCGCCGTGATGAAGCCGTGGCCGAAACGTTGCGAGCCGAAGGCATCGAATTCCACAGTTACCTGGATCAGTTGCTGTTCAAACCCGGCACAGTGCTGACCAAGACCGGCACCTACTTCCAGGTGTTCAGTCAGTTTCGCAAAGTCTGCTACGAACGCCTGCATCGCTCGATGCCGGCACTGGTCAAGGCACCCGGCAAGCAGGCCGCGCTTGATATCGCCAGCGATGCAATTCCGGAGGCGGTAAAAGGCTTCGCCACGCCGAGAGAATCCCTGCGCGCCCTGTGGCCGGCCGGCGAGCATGAGGCGCAGCGCCGCCTCGACACCTTCACCGACGCGCAGATCGACTACTACCGCAGCGAACGCGACTTCCCGGCCAAACCTGGCACCAGCCAATTGTCGGCGTATCTCGCCGCCGGCGTGATCTCGCCACGCCAGTGCCTGCACGCTGCACTGCAAAGCAATCAGGGCGAGTTCGAAAGCGGCAAGGTCGGCGCAGTGACCTGGATCAACGAGCTGCTGTGGCGCGAGTTCTATAAACACATTCTGGTCGGCTACCCACGTGTCTCGCGGCATCGCGCCTTCCGCCCGGAAACCGAGGCGCTGGCCTGGCGCGATGCGCCGGAAGAACTCAAGGCCTGGCAGGAGGCACGCACCGGGCTGCCGATCATCGACGCGGCGATGCGTCAACTGCTGGAAACCGGCTGGATGCACAATCGCCTGCGCATGGTCGTGGCGATGTTCCTGACGAAAAACCTGCTGATCGACTGGCGCGAGGGCGAACGCTTTTTCATGCGCCACCTGATCGACGGCGACCTGGCGGCCAACAACGGTGGCTGGCAATGGAGCTCATCGACCGGCACCGACTCAGCGCCGTACTTCCGTATTTTCAACCCGCTGAGCCAGTCGGAAAAATTCGATGCCGAAGGCGTGTTCATCAAGCGCTGGTTGCCGGAACTGGCCGGGCTCAACAAGAAGGAAGTGCACAATCCGGCGGCAGCCGGAGGACTGTTCGGCGTGGCCGGTTATCCGGCGCCGATCGTCAACCTCAGCACTTCACGCGAGCGTGCGCTGACGGCGTTCAAGAACCTGCCGTCGCGCCAGCCTGTGGGCGGCAGCGATGAGTGAATTCCTGCGCAGCTTCGCCCGCGAGTTTTGCGGGTTGAACAAAGACAACCTGCATCGCCTCGGCGAGCTGTACAGCGACGACATTCATTTCACCGATCCGCTGCACGAAGTTCAGGGCCTGGCACAACTGCGGGATTACTTCAGTGAGCTGTACGCCAACGTCAGCGATCTGCGTTTCGATTTTCATGGTTTCGACCAGATCCGCGAAGGTGAGGGTTACCTGCGCTGGGTCATGAGTTATCGCCATCCGCGCCTGGCCAACGGTCGGGAAATCAGGGTCGGTGGCTGCTCGCACCTGCTCTGGCGCGACAAGGTTTATCGCCATCGGGATTATTTCGATGCCGGGGCGCTGCTGTATGAACACTTGCCAATATTGGGCCGGGTGATTGCCTGGCTGAAAAGGAGAATGGGATGAGTCGTACACCTCCACGGCGGTATTGGTTGACCGGCGCCAGCAGTGGCATCGGTGCAGCCTTGTGTGAGGACATTCTGAAAAGCGGCGCACACCTGGCGGTCAGCTCGCGCTCGGCCGCGCCGCTCAAGGTCTTGTCCCAGCGTTATCCGGGCCAGGTGCTGGTGGTGCCCGGCGATCTGACCAACAGTCAGACCGTGCGCGAAATCGGTGAGCAGATCACCGAGGCCTGGGGTTCGCTGGACAGCGTGATTCTCAACGCCGGCACCTGTGAATATGTCGACGCGCGCCAGTTCGATTCGTCGATCATCGAGCACGTGGTGCGCACCAATCTGCTCGCCAGCAGCTATTGCATCGAAGCCGCCCTGCCGCTGTTGCGCAAAGGCACCGCGCCGCATCTGGTCGGCATGGCCAGCTCGGTGACTTACCTGCCGCTGCCACGGGCCGAAGCCTATGGCGCATCGAAGGCCGGGCTGCGTTACCTGTTCGAATCGCTGCGCATCGATCTGGCGGATGAAGGTATTGAAGTCACCATCATCAGCCCGGGTTTTGTCGAAACGCCGCTGACCGAGAGGAACGATTTCCCGATGCCGCTGAGCTGGCCCGCAGATAAAGCGGCGCGGCACATCTTCGCCAAACTCAAGGACCGTCCGCTGGAAATTGCCTTCCCGGGGCTGTTCATGGCCGCGCTGTGGCCGCTGTCCAAGCTGCCCGCCCGCGCGCAACTGGCGATCGGCAAACGCATGGTGCGCAAGAACCCTCCGCAGCGGGACCCGATATGAAAATCGCCGTAATTGGCAGCGGTATCGCCGGGCTCACCTGCGCCTACCTGCTGAACCGCCGCCACGACATCACCGTGTTCGAAGCGAGTGACTGGGTCGGCGGCCACACCCACACCGTACCGGTCAGCGTGGCTGGGCAATCGTTCGCCATCGACACCGGTTTCATCGTGTTTAACGACTGGACCTACCCGAACTTCATTCGCTTGCTCAACCAGCTCGGCGTGGCGTTCAAGCCGACCGAAATGAGCTTTTCGGTAACCGACCCGGACACTGGCGTGGAGTACAACGGCAACAACCTCAACAGCCTGTTCGCCCAGCGCAGCAATCTGTTGTCGCCCGGGTTCTGGGGGATGCTGCGCGACATTCTGCGCTTCAACAAAGAAGCCCAGCGCGACCTGGTGGAACTGCGCATCGCCGCCGATACCACGCTCGATGATTACCTCAAGGCCGGCGGCTACGGCGAGCGCTTCATCCTGCACTACATCGTGCCGATGGGCGCGGCGATCTGGTCGATGCCAATGGCGGAAATGCTCAATTTCCCGCTGCAATTCTTCCTGCGTTTTTTCAAGAATCATGGCCTGTTGTCGGTCAGTGATCGGCCGCAGTGGCAGGTCATCGAAGGCGGTTCCAGTGCCTACGTCGCGCCGCTGACCGCTTCGTTCAGCGACAGGATTCGCCTGACCTGCCCGGTCAGCCGCGTCGAGCGCAATCAGCATGGTGTGGTTATCCACAGCCCGGCCGGCCTCGAACATTTCGACAAGGTGGTGTTCGCCTGTCACAGCGATCAGGCCCTGAGGCTGTTGGCCAACCCGAGCGACGCCGAGCGTTCGATTCTCGGTGCCCTGCTCTACGCCGACAACGACGTCGTGCTGCACACCGACACGCGCCTGCTGCCTACGCGCAAACTGGCCTGGGCCAGCTGGAACTATCGCCTCGGCGGCGCCGGCCATACCCGCGCGGCGGTCACCTACAACATGAACATCCTGCAGGGCATCGAGAGCGACACCACGTTCTGCGTCAGCCTCAACCAGACTGCCGGCATCAGCCCCGATAAAGTGCTGGCCCGCTATACCTACGCTCACCCGCAATACACCCTCGCCGCAGCGGCCGCGCAAAACCGCTGGGGCGAACTCGACGGCGAGCAGCACACGCATTATTGCGGCGCCTACTGGGCCAACGGCTTTCATGAAGATGGCGTGGTCAGCGGGCTGCGCGTAGCCGCCGCGTTCGGTGAAACCCTGTGAACAGCGCCCTCTACAGCGGCGTCATCGGCCACCGACGTTTTGCGCCGCGCCGCCACGAATTCCGCTACCGCATCGGTTTGCTCTACCTCGACCTGAGCGAACAGGACGCCGTGCTGGCCTTGTCGCCGCTGGCGGGGCGCAGTCGTTTCGCGCCGTTCTCGTTTCGCGAAACCGATTACCTCAAAGCCTTCACCGGCAAGGGCATACGCCTGATCGACGCGGTGCGCCAGCAGGTCGGTGCAGCCATCGGTCATGAACCACAAGGCGCGGTATGCCTGCTGACCCAGCCGCGCAGTTGGGGGCTGTCGTTCAATCCGGTGAGCTTCTTCTACTGCCATGAAGCCGACGGACAACTGGCGGCGATCGTTTGTGAAGTCACCAATACGCCATGGCGCGAGCGTTTTCATTACGTGTTGCCGGCGCAGACGCCGACCAGTCTGGTGGATTTCCACCAACATTTTGCTGTAGCCAAGGCGTTTCACGTTTCACCGTTTCTGCCCCGCGACCTCGAATACCGCATGAGCTTCAGCCCGGCTGCGCAAAGCCTTGGCGTGCACATGGCCGATTGGCAGGGCAACGAGAAACTGTTCGACGCCACACTGAATCTGCGCCGCGAACCGCTCGATCGTCGCAGCCTGCATCGCTATCTGCGGCGCTTCCCGTGGATGACCGCAAAAACCGCTTTGGCGATTTATTGGCAAGCACTGCGACTGCTGCTCAAGCGCGCGCCGATCTTCCCTCACCAGGCTGCCGACGGCAGCTTTAAAACCGCCACTGTGCCTCCGAAGGAGCCGCACCATGAAATCCTCTAGCCTGCCGCTCGGTCGCTTCAGCACCAACGGTTTGACCGGCTCGCTGCTGCGCCGTGGCGTGTTGCGCCAATTGGCCCAGCTCAAACACGGACAATTGATGGTCGTCGAGGATGGCGAACAAATGCTTTTCGGCACTCCGGGCAGCGCCCTGCTCGGCGAAGTCCATGTACTCGACCCGGCCCTGTGGGGCATGGTCGCCAGTAGCGGCTCGATCGGCGCCGGCGAAGCATTCATCCACGGCTATTGGAGTTCGCCGGACCTGACTGCTGTGGTGCGCGTGTTCGTCAGCAATCTCGATGTACTCGACGCCATGGAAGGTGGCCTGGCGCGTCTGGGCCGGCCCTTCGTACAAGGGCTGCACTGGCTCAATCGCAACACGCGCAAGGGTTCGCAGAAAAACATCGCCGCGCACTACGACCTCGGCAATGAACTGTTCGAACAGTTTCTCGACCCGACCATGATGTATTCCGCCGCCCAGTTCCTTTCGCCGAGCGACACCCTGGAACAGGCGCAACTGAACAAACTCGAGCGCATCTGCCAGAAACTCGCGCTCAAACCCAGCGACCACCTGCTGGAAATCGGCACCGGTTGGGGCAGCATGGCCCTTTACGCAGCGCAGCATTACGGTTGCCGCGTGACCACTACGACGCTGTCGAAAGAGCAGTTCGCGTTCACTGCCAAGCGCATCGAACAACTGGGCTTGCAGGATCGCGTCACCCTGCTGCTCAAGGACTACCGCGACCTCAGCGGCGAGTACGACAAACTGGTGTCGATCGAGATGATCGAAGCGGTCGGCCATCGGTTCCTGCCGACCTACTTTAAACAATGCGCGCAGTTGCTCAAAAGCAACGGCCTGATGCTGCTCCAGGCGATCACCATTCGCGAACAACGCTACGAACAGGCCAAGCGCAGCGTCGACTTCATCCAGCGCTACATCTTCCCCGGCGGCGCCCTGCCCTCGGTGCACAAGATGCTCGATGTGGTCGGCCGCGAAACCGACATGAACCTGCTGCACATGGAAGATTTCGGCCTGCATTACGCCAAGACACTGCGCCTGTGGCACGAGAACTTTCGCCTCGCCCATGGTCGCCTGAGCGAGCTGGGCTACGACGATTATTTCCTGCGTTTGTGGGAGTTTTACCTGTGCTATTGCGAGGGCGGGTTCCTCGAACGCACCATCGGCACCGCGCAATTGCTGCTGGCCAAACCGGCGGCGATGACCGCGCCGCTGCTCGGACGCTTCGATGCGTGAGCGAATCGCCAATGCCGTGCTGTTTCAGCTCGGCTGGCTGGCCTGCGTGCTCGGCGGCAACAGTTTATGGCTGTTGCTGGCACTGGCGGCGCTGGTGATTCATCTGCGCTGGATCAGCAGTTGGGCGGCAGAAGGTCGTTTGATACTGTGCGTGGTGATTGTCGGCACGGCGGTGGACAGTGTTCTGCGTTACCTCGACGTGTTCCGCTTTGCAGACGCGTCACCGCTGATTCCGTTGTGGCTGATGCTGCTATGGGCACTGCTCGCCACCACGTTGCGCCACTGCCTGGCCTGGAGCGCGCGGCCATGGTGGCTGGCCAGCGCACTTGGCGCGGTGGGCGGGGCGTTGTCGTACTACGGTGGCGGACGCCTGGCCGGCGTACATTTCCCTTACGGCGAAGTGTCGACGCTGATCGTTATCGGGCTGCTCTGGGCAGGGCTGTTCCCGCTGTTGCACTTGATGGCACGGCGTCTGGCGCCGTGAGCGTCCGTCAGCGCTTTCACACCCACCGCGATCACTGCCTTACACTGCCACGATGAAAACCATCCCTCACACACAAATCGCCGAACCGGCGGTCACCTGCTCGACCTGTGCGGCGTGCTGCTGCCAGCTCGAAGTGATGCTGATCACCGACACCGGCGTGCCTGATCGCTTTATCGATACCGATGAATGGGGCGGCGAAGTGATGCTGCGTCTGGACGACGGCTGGTGCGCGGCACTGGATCGCGACAGCATGATGTGCACGATCTATGAACGACGCCCGCTGATTTGCCGCGAGTTTGAAATGGGCGCGCCGGAGTGCATCGAAGAGCGCCGGGGAATTGCTACAGCCTACCGCTGATTTCTTTGACGGCGCAGAAACAACTGTGGGAGCGAGCCTGCTCGCGAAGGCGGTGTGTCAGCCACCATTTGAATTGGCTGACACTCTGCTTTCGCGAGCAGGCTCGCTCCCACGTTGGTTCCGCGTAGGCGGATTACAGCGGCATTGTGTAATGCAGCGCGTAGCTTTCTACACCATCGTTGTCGCTGGACAGGCCGGCGTTGGAGTAGTGCGTGGCGCGGATTCCGACTTCGTGGCCGCCGTTGAAACGCAGGCCGACACCGATGCGGTCTTCAAACTGGAAGGAGCCGCCCAGGTTGTTGCTTTCGTATTCGGTGTTGGAGAAGAACGCCACGCCGATACCCGCTTCCACGTATGGCTTGACCGACTGGCCGGCAAACTCGTAAACGAATACAGGTGAGAACGACAGGCTGTTGTTGCTGGAAGTCTTGTCACCTTCCCAGTACGTGTAGGCACCGCTCCAGTAGCCGGTCAGGCGACCCACGTCGCTCTGCAGCCAGCTCTTGTCCCAGTCGAAATTCATGCCTAAGCGATACGTCATTGTCGAATCGCTGGTACCGCCGACGGCGAATTCAACGCCAGCGGCTTGTGCAGTAATGCTTTGCCCCATCAGTGCGGCCGCAATCGCGGCCAAGCAGAATAGTCGCTTCACTTTGAAACTTCCTTTTCCGGAACGATCGTTTGGTTTTTAGTTGCTGCTGTCGCTATAGAAATCCGCGCTTGGTCAGAAGTTCAGCGTTTTTTTAGTTATTTCACATTTTTTTTACAAGTCGAAGTTTTGCACATTCGACGCAGTTTGGCCCAGCAACGGTAGGATTTTTCTGAGAGATTGCGGATCGCCGCTGGTCCAGAACTTCACCGGCTGGCTCGGACGTTGCGCCAGCAGATCACGCTCGGCGAGCAAGCGTTGCAACTGCCGGGCCACGGCATCTCCGGTATCGATCAGGCTGACATCGTCGGCGATCATCGACCTGAGTAGCGGCTTTAGGAAGGGATAATGGGTACAGCCAAGAATGATCGTGTCGCAGTTTTGCGCCAGCAATGGAGCGACGTAACCTTGCAATAAAGTGCGTAATTCGGCGCTGTGCAGATCACCCGTTTCGATCAGTTCGACCAGTCCCGGACAGGGCTGGGTGATGACTTTTATGTCAGCCGCGAAGCGATCGAGCAACGCGGCAAACTTCGCGCTCTGCAACGTGCCGGTCGTGGCCAGGACGCCAACCACGCCGCTTCGTGTGGCCGCTGCGGCCGGTTTGACCGCCGGTTCCATGCCGACAATCGGCCAGTCGGGGAAATCGCGACGCAGATCGGCAACCCCCGCCACGGTCGCGGTATTGCACGCCAGCACCAAAGCTTTGGCCCCCTGCTCGCGAAAAAACCTGGCCATCACGCTGCAACGCTCGCGGATGAATTCCGGGGTTTTCTCGCCGTAAGGAATGTTCCCGCAATCGGCGACATAAAGCAGCGATTCGTTGGGCAGCAAGCGCTGGATTTCGCCGAGGACCGACAAGCCGCCGACCCCGGAATCGAACACGCCGATCGGCGCTTCACGCATGGCGGGCGCCACAGACGCTGCAGCCCGGATCGCGCTTGACGCGAAGCTCACGGAATCGCGAGCCCAAGGCGTCGATCAACAACAGTCGCCCCACCAATGGTTCACCAAAGCCGACCAGAACCTTCAACGCTTCGAGCGCCTGCAAGCTGCCGACCAGACCGACCAATGGCCCGACCACGCCGGCCTCGCTGCAGGTCAGTTCGGCTTCACTGCCGTGACCGTACAGGCAGTGATAGCAAGGGCTGTCGGCACGTCGTGGATCGAACACCGACAACTGCCCTTCTAGACGAATCGCCGCGCCACTGACCAGTGGCTTGCACGCGGCAACACAGGCGGCGTTAACCGACTCGCGGGTAGAGAAGTTGTCCGAGCAATCGAGCACCAGATCCACCGCCGCCACCGCTGCACCGAGAGAATCCTCGTCCAGCGCCTGGCGATGGGCGACCAGTTGAATTTCCGGATTGATCGCGCCCAGGCGCTTGAGCGCCGAGTCGACCTTGGACATGCCGACACTGTCGGTGTCGTGAATGATCTGCCGTTGCAGATTGGTCAGATCGACCGTGTCGAAATCCGCCAGATGCAATTCGCCGACGCCCGCCGCTGCCAGATACAACGCCACTGGCGCGCCGAGGCCGCCGAGGCCGACGATCAGCACGCGGCTGGCCTTGAGCTTCAGCTGCCCGTCGATGTCGATGTGTTGCAGCAGAATCTGCCGGCTGTAGCGCAGCAATTCCTGATCATTCAGCACGGCAGGCGCCCCAGACTGATGCGTTGATGGCCGCCCAGATCGGTGCGGCTGTGGACTTCTTCAAAGCCACGAGTGAGCAGCAGATCACGCACGGCTTCGGCCTGATCATAGCCGTGTTCGAGCATCAGCCAGCCGCCGGTTTCAAGATAATCCGGCGCCTGCGCAACAATCAGACGCAGATCATCGAGACCATCTTCACCGGCGACCAGCGCACTGGCCGGTTCGAAGCGTACATCGCCCTCGACCAGATGCGGATCGGCGGCGGCAATGTACGGCGGGTTGCTGATGATCAGTTGAAAGCGCTGGCCTGCAAGTGCGCTGAACCAATGGCTGTTCAGCACCGTAGCGTTGTTCAGGTGCAGACGCTGGCGATTGCGTTCGGCCAAGGCCACGGCTTCAAGCACACGATCCACGGCAGTGACTTTCCACGCCGGGCGTTCGCTGGCCAAGGCCAAAGCAATCGCGCCACTGCCGGTGCCCAGATCAAGAACCTTGGCCGGAGTTGCCGGCAGCAGCTCAAGGGCTGCCTCCACCAGCAATTCGGTGTCAGGACGCGGAATCAGCGTGTGCGGCGCGACTTCCAGATCCAGCTTCCAAAAGCCCTGCTGGCCGAGAATGTAGGCCACCGGTTCACCGCTACGCCGCCGTTGCAAATACTCGGCAAAGGTCAGCGCCGCTTCACTCGGCACGATGCGCTCGGGCCAGGTATGCAGGAAGCTGCGCGACTTGCCCAGTGCGGCGGCGAGAAGCAATTCAGCGTCCAGACGCGCAGTCGGCGAGTCCGGCAACTCGGCGGCGCGCAACAGGCTGGCGATGATGGTCATTTATTCACCTATCGCTGCGAGTTGGTCAGCCTGATATTCGGCCAGCAAGGGCTCGATCACGGCTTCGACGCCACCGGCGAGAATTTCATCCAGCGAATACAGGGTCAGGTTGACGCGATGGTCGGTGACCCGGCCCTGGGCATAGTTGTAGGTGCGGATACGCTCGGAACGATCACCGGAGCCGACCAGCAACTTGCGCTCACTGGCAATCGCGTTGGCCGCCGCTGCGTTTTGCTGATCGTTGAGCTTGGCCGACAGCCACGCCATCGCCCGGGCACGGTTCTTGTGCTGGGAGCGCTCTTCCTGGCATTCGACGACAGTGCCGGTCGGGATGTGGGTAATGCGGATCGCCGAATCGGTGGTGTTGACGTGCTGACCACCGGCCCCGGAGGAACGGTAAGTGTCGACGCGCAGATCCGCCGGGTTGATCTCGATCGCTTCGCGCTCGTCCGGCTCCGGCAACACTGCCACGGTGCACGCCGAGGTGTGGATCCGGCCCTGGGATTCGGTGGCGGGTACGCGCTGAACGCGGTGCGCGCCGGACTCGAATTTCAGCTTGCCGTAAACGTTGTCGCCTTCAATGCGCGCGATGACTTCTTTATAGCCACCGTGTTCGCCTTCGTTTTCCGAGAGGATCTCGACGCGCCAGCCACGCCGCTCGGCATAACGCGAGTACATGCGGAACAGGTCGCCGGAGAAGATCGCCGCCTCGTCGCCACCGGTGCCGGCGCGGATTTCGAGGAAGACGTTGCGCCCGTCATTCGGATCTTTAGGCAGCAACATGCGCTGCAGATCGGATTCCAGCGTGACCAGCAACTCCTTGGCTTCGCGAACTTCTTCCACGGCCATTTCGCGCATGTCCGGGTCGTTATCCTTGAGCAGCGCCTGCGCGCCTTCAAGATCGCTTTGTACGCCGAGCAGCTTTTTATAGGCGGCCACTACCGGTTCGAGTTCGGCGTACTCCTTGGAATAGGCGCGGAATTTGGCCTGATCGGCAATGACTTCACCGTCGCCGAGCAGCGCGGTCAGTTCCTCGAAACGGTCCTGGAGAATGTCCAGCTTGTTGAGCAGTGACGCTTTCATTGCGGTTTTTTATCCGAAAAACTATCCGGTGAGCCCTCAAGGGCAAAGAGTTCCTGGGCCATGGCCAGCGCATCGAGGCGGCCTTCGGCAGACAGCTTTTTCAATTGCACGCTGGGCGCATGCAAGAGTTTGTTGGTCAGGCCACGGGCCAGTTGCCCGAGCACGTCTTCGGCGTTGCCGCCGTTGGCCAGCAGACGCAGGGCTTTTTGCAATTCCTCGTCACGCAAGCGTTCGCTCTGTTGACGATAGGCCTTGAGCACATCGACTGCCGCCAGTTCGCGCAGGCGCACCATGAAATCGTCGGCGCCGACCGAGACCATCTCCTCCGCCGCTTGCGCAGCGCCCTGACGGCTCTTGAGGTTCTCGGCGACCACTTCGTGGAGATCGTCGACGCTGTACAGATAAACGTCGTCGAGCTCGCCGACTTCCGGTTCGATATCCCGCGGTACGGCAATGTCGACCATGAAGATCGGCTTGTGCTTGCGCAGCTTCAGCGCACTTTCCACCGCACCCTTGCCGAGGATTGGCAACTGGCTGGCGGTCGAACTGATGACGATGTCGCTGCGCACCAGTTCCGCCGGAATGTCCGAGAGCAGCACCGCGTGAGCGCCGAACTGCTCGGCCAACTGACTGGCGCGCTCCAGCGTGCGGTTGGCGACGACGATGCGCTTGACCCCCAGCTCATGCAAATGGCGCGCGACCAGCGTAATCGTCTCGCCGGCACCGATCAGCAGCGCCTGGCTGCGTTGCAGATCGCTGAAAATCTGTTTCGCCAGGCTCACTGCGGCAAACGCCACCGACACCGGGTTCTCGCCGATCGCAGTATCGGTACGCACCTGCTTGGCGGCATTGAACGTCGCCTGAAACAACCGCCCCAGCAGCGGACCGATGGTGCCGGCCTCGCGGGCCACGGCGTAGGCCGATTTCATCTGACCGAGAATCTGCGGTTCGCCCAGCACCAGCGAGTCGAGCCCGGAGGCGACGCGCATCATGTGACGAACAGCCGCATCGTCTTCATGCACATAAGCACTGGCGCGCAGCTCGTCGAGGCTCAGATGGTGATAATCGGCCAGCCAGCGCAGCACGACATCGGCCGAGAGCTGATCCTGTTCTATATAAAGCTCACTGCGATTGCAGGTGGAGAGGATCGCGGCTTCGCGGCTGTCGGTCAGTCGGCAGAGCTGCTGCAAGGCCTCCACCAGCTGCTCAGGGGTAAAGGCCACGCGCTCGCGGACGTCTACTGAAGCAGTCTTGTGGTTAATACCGAGTGCAAGGAAGGCCATTCAAGGTCGCTGGTGGTGACGTGAAGCCGGCAATTGTCCTACTTCGAAAGATTCAGAACAACTACCGCTGACTATTGTCCCAATCGTCAGCCCCTATAATGGCCACAATTGAGTCTCGGTTATGTTTGGCCGAAGGCTTGTGTCATGATGATCCGACCGCAGGTTAGTCGTCCTCTTCCTATATGAATAGATCTTCCGCGTTGCTCCTCGCTTTTGTCTTCCTCAGCGGCTGCCAGGCCATGGCGCCCGTTGCGCCGGACGGCACCCCGCCGGTCGAAGACACCACGCCCGCACCTGAAAAGCCCAAGGTTTACGGCTCGTTCAGCGAGGAAACCGTGTTCAGTCTGCTGAGCGCCGAACTCGCTGGCCAGCGCAATCGTTTCGACATTGCCCTGGACAATTACGTGACCCAGGCCATCAACACCCAGGATCCGGGCGTTTCCGAGCGTGCGTTCCGCATCGCCGAATATCTGGGCGCCGATCAACCGGCCCTCGACACCGCGCTGATCTGGGCCCGCAATGCCCCGGACGATCTCGAAGCGCAACGCGCCGCTGCCGTGCAACTGGCCCGCGCCGGGCGTTACGACGACTCCATGGTCTACATGGAGAAAGTCCTGCAGGGCAAGGGCGACACCCATTTCGATTTCCTCGCGCTGTCGGCCGCCGACACCGATCAGGAAACCCGCAACGGCCTGATGAAAAGCTTCGACCGTTTGCTCCAGCGCCACCCGAACAACAATCAGCTGATTTTCGGCAAGGCTCTGCTGTTGCAGCAGGACGGCGACAATCAAGGCGCACTGACTCTGCTCGAAGACAACCCACCGGAAGATGGCGAGATCGCACCGATCCTGCTGCGCGCGCGCCTGCTTCAATTGCTCAACCGTGGCGACGAAGCGCTGCCGCTGTTGCAGAAAAGCATCAGGAAATACCCGGAAGACAAACGCCTGCGCCTGACTTACGCGCGCATGCTGGTCGAACAGGACCGCATGGACGACGCCAAGGCCGAATTCTCCACGCTCGTTCAGCAATACCCGGAAGACGATGAACTGCGTTACTCGCTGGCACTGGTGTGCCTGGAAGCCAAGGCGTGGGATGAAGCCAAGGGCTATCTGGAAGACCTGATCGCTCGCGAAAGCCACGTCGATTCAGCGCATCTGAATCTCGGCCGGATTGCCGAAGAACGCAATGACCCGCAAGGCGCGCTCATCGAATACGCCCAGGTCGGCCCGGGCAATGACTATCTGCCGGCACAGCTGCGTCAGGCCGATATCCTGATGAGCAACGGCAAAACCGTCGAAGCGCAGAGCAAGCTGGCGGCCGAGCGTGACGAGCAACCGGATTACGCGATCCAGCTGTATCTGATCGAGTCGGAAACCCTGTCGGCCAATAAACAGGACGACAAGGCCTGGAAAGTTCTGCAACAAGCGCTGCAGAAATACCCGGACGATCTCAATCTGCTCTACACCCGCGCCATGCTCGCGGAAAAACGCAATGATCTGGCGCAAATGGAGAAAGACCTGCGCCTGATCATCAAGCGCGACCCGGACAACGCCATGGCGCTGAATGCGCTGGGCTACACCTTGTCCGATCGCACCACCCGCTACGCTGAAGCAAAAACGCTGATCGAGCAGGCGCACCAGATCAACCCGGAAGACCCGGCAGTTCTCGACAGCCTCGGCTGGGTGAACTATCGCCTGGGCAATCTGGACGACGCGGAGAAATACCTGCGCCAGGCGCTCGAGCGTTTCCCTGACCACGAAGTCGCCGCGCACCTTGGCGAGGTTCTGTGGGCCAAGGGCAATCAGCGCGAAGCCAAACAAGTGTGGGGCAAGTTCCTCAAGGATCAGCCCGACAGCACCATTCTGCGCAGCACCATCAAGCGCCTGACCGGATCCGAGAATCTTTAAACCATGCTTTTGCGCCACGTTATTGTTTTCAGCTTCATCGCCCTCCTCGCCGGCTGCTCGGGCTTCGGCACTCGCGAATCGGTCGAGGGCCACGGCAGCCCGGCCCAGTGGGCGGCGAATAAACAGCAACTGACCGGCCTCGATGGCTGGCAGATCGACGGCAAGATCGGCATCCGCGCGCCGAAGGATTCCGGCAGCGGCACGCTGTTCTGGCTGCAGCGTCAGGACTACTACGACATTCGCCTGTCCGGCCCGCTGGGTCGTGGCGCGGCGCGCCTGACCGGGCGCCCGGGCAAGGTATCGCTGGAAGTCGCCAACCAGGGCCGCTACGAATCGCAATCTCCTGAAGCCTTGCTCGAAGAGCAACTGGGCTGGAAATTGCCGGTGTCGAATCTGGCCTGGTGGGTTCGCGGCCTGCCAGCGCCGGAAAGCAAGAGTCGCTTGAACCTGGACGCCGACAGTCGCCTGGCCAGCCTTGAGCAGGACGGCTGGAAAGTCGAATACACCGCCTACACCGAACAGAATGGTTATTGGCTGCCCGAGCGCATCAAGCTGCACGGCACCGATCTCGACGTGACGCTGGTGATCAAGACCTGGCAACCGCGCAAGTTGGGGCAATAAAGCATGACCGCTGCACGCCTGACCCTGCCCTCGCCGGCCAAACTCAACTTGATGCTGCACATTCTCGGTCGCCGTGAAGACGGTTATCACGAATTGCAGACGCTGTTTCAGTTCCTCGATTATGGCGATGAAATCACTTTCGCCGTGCGCGATGACGGCGTGATTCAGCTGCACACCGAGTTCGCCGGCGTGCCCCACGACAGCAACCTGATCGTGCGCGCGGCGAAGATGTTGCAGCAACAGTCCGCCTGCGCGCTCGGTATCGACATCTGGATCGACAAGGTGCTGCCCATGGGCGGCGGCATCGGTGGCGGCAGTTCGAATGCGGCGACGACTTTGCTCGGCCTCAACCATCTCTGGCAGTTGGGCTGGGATGAAGATCGTCTGGCGGAACTGGGCCTGTCACTCGGTGCCGACGTACCAGTGTTCGTCCGTGGCCATGCGGCATTTGCCGAGGGCGTCGGCGAGAAACTGACCCCGGTCGACCCCGAAGAACCGTGGTATCTGGTGCTCGTGCCGCAAGTCGCTGTTAGTACGGCAGAAATTTTTTCCGATCCTTTGTTGACACGTAACACACCGCCCATTAAAGTGCGCCCCGTTCCCGAGGGAAACAGTCGAAATGACTGCTTGCCGGTGGTAGCAAGGCGTTATCCAGAGGTACGTAACGCATTGGATTTGTTAGGTAAATTTACCGAAGCAAAGCTCACCGGAACTGGAAGTTGTGTGTTTGGGGGCTTCCCAAGCAAAGCTGAAGCTGATAAAGTCTCGGCCCTTCTGACAGAGACCCTTACAGGGTTTGTAGCGAAAGGAAGCAACGTTTCGATGTTGCATCGCAAGCTGCAAAGTCTGCTCTAAAGGAATCAAGTGCCCGGCACTTGAAAGCAACAGATACAGGGGCGTCGCCAAGCGGTAAGGCAGCAGGTTTTGATCCTGCCATGCGTTGGTTCGAATCCAGCCGCCCCTGCCATTTTCTCTACTCATCCAGGTTACCCTCAGCCTCTAGGTACTGCGCGTGTCCAAGATGATGGTCTTTACGGGGAATGCCAACCCCGATCTGGCTCGGCGTGTCGTACGTCAGCTGCATATCCCTCTCGGTGACATCTCTGTCGGCAAGTTTTCCGACGGCGAAATCACAGCCGAGATCAATGAAAACGTTCGCGGTAAAGACGTCTTCATTATTCAGCCGACCTGCGCTCCGACCAACGATAACCTGATGGAACTGGTAGTGATGGCTGATGCCTTCCGCCGCTCCTCAGCTACTCGTATCACTGCTGTTATTCCTTATTTTGGTTATGCCCGTCAGGATCGCCGTCCGCGTTCCGCACGTGTGGCTATCAGCGCGAAAGTCGTTGCTGACATGCTTACCGTAGTCGGCATCGACCGTGTTCTCACGGTTGATCTGCATGCTGACCAGATTCAGGGCTTCTTCGATATTCCGGTAGATAACATCTACGGCTCCCCGGTTCTGGTGGATGACATCGAAGATCAGCGCTTCGAAAACCTGATGATCGTGTCCCCGGACATTGGTGGCGTCGTGCGTGCACGGGCTGTTGCCAAGTCGCTGGGCGTCGATCTCGGGATCATCGACAAACGCCGTGAGAAAGCCAATCACTCTGAAGTGATGCATATCATCGGTGATGTCGAAGGGCGTACCTGTATTCTGGTCGATGACATGGTCGATACCGCCGGCACCCTGTGCCACGCGGCCAAGGCCCTGAAAGAGCATGGCGCAGCCAAGGTCTTTGCCTACTGCACACACCCTGTGCTGTCGGGCCGGGCCATCGAGAATATCGAAAATTCCGTGCTGGACGAGCTGGTGGTCACTAACACCATCCCGCTGTCCGCTGCAGCACAAGCCTGTGCACGTATCCGTCAACTGGATATCGCACCGGTTGTTGCCGAAGCGGTTCGCCGCATCAGCAATGAAGAATCGATCAGCGCGATGTTCCGTTAAGGGCCCTGCCCTTCGCGAAATGTCTCGTTGACGAAAAGCGCCCCGCCCCGGCATTCCTGTCGGGGCGGGGCTTTTTTGCCCATACCGTGTTCGGCGCTGGTCGCAAACGCCACTCGGTCATGGCTATTTTGGAGATACAAAATGAACGATTTTACTCTGAATGCTGAAGTGCGTTCCGACCTGGGGAAAGGTGCGAGCCGCCGCCTGCGTCGTCTCGCCGCTCTGGTTCCAGCTGTTGTTTACGGTGGCGACAAAGCCCCTGAATCCATCAGCATGCTGGCCAAAGAAGTTGCCAAACTGCTCGAAAACGAAGCGGCTTACAGCCACATCATCGAGCTGAACGTTGGTGGCACCAAGCAGAACGTCATCATCAAGGCGCTGCAGCGTCACCCGGCCAAAGGCCACGTGATGCACGCTGACTTCGTACGCGTTGTTGCCGGCCAGAAACTGACCGCCATCGTGCCTGTACACTTTGTTGGCGAAGAAGCTCCAGTGAAGAAAGGCGGCGAAGTTTCGCACGTTGTTGCTGAAATCGAAGTGACCTGCCTGCCAAAAGATCTGCCTGAGTTCATCGAAGTCGATCTGTCGAAAGCAGAAATCGGCACCATCATTCACCTGTCGGACCTCAAAGCTCCTAAAGGTGTTGAGTTCGTTGCTCTGGCACACGGCGATGACAAGGCTGTTGCCAACGTCCACGCTCCACGTGTTGCTGCAGAACCTGCCGAAGAAGGCGAAGCAGAGTAATTCACTCTGTCATGCCGGAGTGAGCAAGTAACATCGCGGACTGGAACGTAGCGAGAAAGCGGGCGAGAACGCGGAGTTTACATCCATGGTAAATGAGCATTTTTCGTCCACTTTCGCCGCTTTCCCCGATCGGGGCGATGTTATCCACCACTCCAAGGAAGGGCCCCTATCGTGACTGCCATCAAACTGATCGTTGGCCTGGGAAATCCAGGCGCTGAATACGAACAGACCCGGCATAACGCAGGGGCCCTTTTTGTTGAGCGCATCGCCCACGCACAGAATGTGAATCTTGTGGCCGATCGCAAATATTTCGGCCTGACCGGGCGCTACTCGCATCAGGGTCAGGATGTTCGTCTGCTGATTCCCACCACCTACATGAACCGCAGCGGCCAGGCCGTGGCGGCACTCGCCGGTTTCTTCCGCATCAAGCCTGAAGAAATCCTCGTGGCGCATGACGAACTCGACTTGCCTCCGGGCGTTGCCAAGCTCAAGCAGGGCGGCGGCCATGGCGGTCACAACGGGTTGCGCGACATCATTGCGCAACTGGGCAATCAGAATACGTTCTACCGTCTGCGGCTTGGCATCGGCCACCCGGGCGTTGCCAGTATGGTTTCAAATTTCGTCCTGGGTCGTGCGCCACGCGCCGAACAGGAAAAACTCGATGCCAGCATCGACTTTGCCCTCGGCGTGCTGCCGGATATCCTCGCCGGGGAATGGAACCGCGCGATGAAAAACCTGCACAGCCAGAAGGCCTGACTTTTACCCGAGGGGAAACACCATGGGATTCAATTGCGGCATCGTCGGCCTGCCTAACGTCGGCAAGTCCACCCTGTTCAACGCCCTGACCAAATCCGGTATCGCGGCGGAGAACTTCCCCTTCTGCACCATCGAGCCGAACAGCGGCATCGTGCCGATGCCGGATCCGCGCCTGGAAGCGCTGGCGGCCATCGTCAATCCCAAGCGCATCCTGCCGACCACCATGGAATTCGTCGACATCGCCGGCCTCGTCGCCGGTGCCTCGAAAGGTGAAGGCCTGGGCAACAAGTTCCTGGCCAACATCCGCGAAACCGACGCTATCGCTCACGTGGTGCGCTGCTTCGAAGACGACAACGTGATCCACGTGTCCAACAGCGTCGACCCGAAACGCGACATCGAAATCATCGACCTTGAACTGATCTTCGCCGACCTCGACAGCTGCGAGAAACAACTGCAGAAAGTCGCGCGCAACGCCAAGGGCGGTGACAAGGACGCCGTGGTTCAGAAGGCTCTGCTCGAGCA
This sequence comes from Pseudomonas sp. LW8, assembly GCF_041956865.1. Lineage (NCBI taxonomy): Bacteria > Pseudomonadati > Pseudomonadota > Gammaproteobacteria > Pseudomonadales > Pseudomonadaceae > Pseudomonas > Pseudomonas sp. LW8. The sequence continues at coordinate 4,774,889 of NZ_CP168138.1, forward strand.
ACTGATCGCGCACTTCACCGAAGCCAAACCGGCACGCAGCCTGATGAAGAACATGAGCGCGGATGAGAAAGCCGTGATCAAGGGCTTCCACCTGCTGACCACCAAGCCGGTCATGTACATCGCCAACGTTGCCGAAGACGGTTTCGAGAACAACCCGCACCTGGACGTGGTCAAGGCCATCGCCGAAGAAGAAGGCGCCATGGTCGTTCCGGTGTGCAACAAGATCGAAGCGGAAATCGCCGAGCTCGATGATGGCGAAGAGAAGGACATGTTCCTCGAGGCCCTGGGCCTGGAAGAGCCTGGCCTGAACCGCGTGATCCGCGCCGGTTACGAAATGCTGCACCTGCAGACCTACTTCACCGCCGGTGTCGAAGAAGTCCGCGCCTGGACCGTCAAGGTCGGTGCCACCGCACCACAGGCCGCCGGCGTGATCCACACCGACTTCGAAAAAGGCTTCATCCGTGCCGAAGTCATCGCCTACAACGACTTCATCCAGTACAAGGGCGAAGCCGGCGCCAAAGAAGCCGGCAAGTGGCGCCTGGAAGGCAAGGATTACATCGTCAAGGACGGCGACGTGATGCACTTCCGCTTCAACGTCTAAGCAACAGCCGCACAAGAAAAAGCCGCGTTTGATACGCGGCTTTTTTGTGCCTGAAATTCAGTGACTGAGTACATTTCCCTGTGGGAGAGAGCCTGCTCGCGAATGCGGCGTGTAAGCTAAGCATTCGTCAACTGACCCACCCATTCGCGAGCAGGCTCGCTCCCACAGTTCGATTCGTCTGTTCAGGCCTTTCTGGTACGCGGTAAAAAGACCGCCAACACACCAAACAACGGCAGGAATGAGCAAAGGAAATACACGTACTCAATCCCGTGCACATCCGCCAGATGCCCGAGCAGCGCCGCGCCAATCCCGCCGAAACCGAACATCAGGCCGAAGAAAATCCCGGCAATCATCCCGACATTACCCGGCACCAGTTCCTGCGCGTACACCACGATCGCCGAGAATGCCGACGCCAGAATGAAGCCGATCACCACGCTGAGAATGCTGGTCCAGAACAGATCGACATGCGGCAGGATCAGGGTGAATGGCGCCACCCCCAGGATGGAAAACCAGATCACTGCCTTGCGCCCGATCTTGTCGCCAATCGGTCCGCCGAAGAACGTCCCCGCCGCCACTGCGCCCAAAAACAGGAACAAGTGCAATTGTGAACTCGCCACCGACAGGTCGAACTTCTCGATCAGGTAGAAGGTGAAGTAGCTGGTGAAACTGGCCATGTAGAAATATTTGGAGAACACCAGCAGCCCCAGGACCACCAAAGCACTGGTCACCCTGCCCTTCGATAAGCCGTGCGTCGCGGCTTGGCCGGCCTTGAGCTTGAACAAGTTGAGGTGATTGGCGTACCAGCGGCTGATGCGGTACAGCACGAACAGCGCAAACACCGCGAACAGACCGAACCACGCCACATTGCCCTGGCCGAAGGGAATGATGATCGCCGCCGCCAGCAATGGGCCGAACGCGGAGCCGGCATTGCCGCCGACCTGAAAGGTCGATTGCGCCAGACCAAACCGGCCGCCCGAGGCCAGCCGCGCAACACGCGAGGCTTCCGGGTGAAAGGTCGACGAGCCGATACCAATCAGCGCCGCCGCCAGCAGAATCAATGGGAAGCTGCCGACCACCGACATCATCAGAATGCCGATCAAGGTACACACCGTGCCCGCCGGTAACAGCCACGGTTTGGGGTGGCGATCAGTGTGATACCCGACCCACGGCTGCAACAGAGACGCGGTCAACTGGAAGGTCAAGGTGATCAGGCCGACCTGGGTAAAGGTCAGGCCATAGTTGGCCTTGAGCATTGGGTAGATCGACGGCAGCACCGACTGGATCAGGTCATTGATCAGATGCGCCAGCGCCACCGCGCCAATGATGCGCATCACCAAGGGGCTGCTTTGCGGAGCAGCGGTCGCCGAGGCAGCGGCGGTCTGGACGTTGCTGATAGCCATGGAAAATTCCGGACAGCAGATGGGTGCCCGCAGGCAGGTGCGTCAATGTGCCATTTTTCGGTGCGCTCGCGCTATCCCCTTAGCCAGCTAACTAACCAACATTCCTATCTCGCGTAGGAGCTGCCGAAGGCTGCGATCTTTTGATCTTGCTTCTAAGCATCAAAGTCAAAAGATCGCAGCCTTCGGCAGCTCCTACAGGGGATCGCTGGTGGCGAAGGTGATAGCTCAACGCCATGGTCTGAATCTTGCCTTGCTTCTGCCCTTGAACACGATCGCCTTACAAAGGCGCTCGACAATGGGAAGTTTCGCTACAGAGCCGGCCTACAGAGCGGGCGAGGGTGAACTTTCGAGGCCTTTTAGAGGGCACGGGTCGTGAGCCAACAGCTCGCGATGCACGCCAATGGTGCGTGGTGTCCAGAGGAGTCATGAGGCATGCAGGCTTTCCTTTCGCCGGGGATCAAATTGCTGGGGCGGTTTGGCTTCGCAGGTAAATTCCAATTGTTGTTTCTGCTGTTCATTCTGCCGCTGGCCGGCAGCCTGTTGATGATAGGCCATGACTATCGCGAGAAGCTCAATCTGATCTCGGGCGAACGTGCCGGCGTGCGTCAGCTGCTCGCGCTGGATGCGCTGGACAACCTGCTCGCCGCTCAACGCGACCGCGCCGCCCGCTGGCGCGCCACCGAGACCAATCGTCAGCCGACACCGGCCACTCTCGCCGCCATGGCCGCCTTCGACGGCGTGCAACCGGCGGTGCTGCAAGCCACCACGGAGCTGGGCAATGCCCTGAACCAGCAAGGCGCCGACGGCGCAATCCTCGAGCGCTTTCAGGCGCTGCAAACCGCACTCAATGGCCTTGATTCGAAAAGCTTGAGCAGTGTCGGCTGGTGGCCGGACGGTTATGACCGCTTCACCAATGCCTTGGGCGCGCTGCAAGCCTTGCGCGAGCAGATCGTCATGGACAATCGCCTGACCCTTGCACCGTGGCTGGAAACCTACCTGCTGACGCAGATTTCCACGCAGCACGCGCCGGACCTGATCGAGCGGGTCGGCCGTCTCGCCGCAGTCGGCCAGGCTTCGGTCGTCTCCGGCCAGTTCACCCTGCAGAGCCGCTTGCAGTTGCGCGACCTGCGCAGCCGCATCGGGGACGCCCGCGAGCAACTGGTGAAAACCGCCGGCCTGCTGGAGGCGCGTCTGCCAGCCGAGCTGCAAGCCTGGGCCGGCCAGTATCACGACAGCCTGAAACACCTCGACAGCGGCCTGAAAGTCCTCGACGACGGTGTGTTTGGCGGCAGCATCAACCTAAAGCCAGAGGACTTCGAACGCAGCCTCGACGCGCTGCTCACCGACCTCGCTTCCCTGCGCCAGCAATCCCTGGTCGCGCTGGATCAGCGGCTCGATGCGTATTACAGCTCGGCGATCCGCCAGTTCATTGTTGTCGCCGCAATCTTCGGTTGCCTGCTGTTGGCCGCGTTATACCTGTTCGTTTGCCTGCAAGCCTCGATCCGCCGTAGCGCCAGCGGCATCACCTTGCTAGCCGAAGCCTTGCGCGACGGTAACCTGAGCCTGCAAGTGCCGGTGGTGGGGCGCGATGAGCTGGCAGCGATCAGCACCGCGCTCAACGTCGCTGTGGTGCAATTGCGCAGCAGCATGCTCGGCGTCGACCACGAGACCTCGCAGTTGAGCAACGCGGTGCGCAGCCTCAACCAACACTCCAGCGGCGCCCTGAGCGAAGTCGAAGCGCAGCAATTGCAGATCAGCCAGATCGCCGCTGCCGCCACGCAATTGGCCGCCACCTCGCAAGGCGTCGCGCAGAGTTGCGAACAGGCCTCCGGCAGCGCCCAGCAAACCCGGCGCATCGCCGCCGACAGCAGCCGCGACAGCCAGCGCACCACGGCGAGCATTCAGCAGCTCAATCAGCGCCTGAACGACACCGCCGCCGCGCTTGGCCGGGTCAGCGAGCAAGGCCAGCAGATTCAACTGGTCGTGGACACCATTCGCGGCGTCGCCGAGCAGACCAACCTGCTCGCGCTCAACGCCGCCATCGAAGCCGCCCGCGCCGGCGAACAGGGTCGCGGCTTTGCCGTGGTCGCCGACGAGGTGCGCAGCCTCTCGCAGCGCACGCAATCGTCCACCGCGCAGATCGCCGGCACCGTCGACAGCCTGCGCGCCACGGTCAACGAAGCGGTAAGCCTGATGGAAGCCGCCTGTGGTCAGGCGCAATCGGATGCCGAAGCGGTCACCGGACTCGGCGAACGCCTGGGAGAAATCGCCAGCGCCGTACAGAGTGTCACCGACACCCTGGCGCAAATCGCCACAGCGGTTGAAGAACAGGCCAGCACTGCCGACGAAGTCAGCGGCAATATCCAGCAGGTCGATCAAGCGGCGGTGCGTTTGCTTGAAGGTGCACGCGCCGTAAACCTCGCGGCGGACACCTTGAGCCAGGGTAGCGAGGCCCTGAGCGCCAATACCGCCAGATTCCAACTGCGCTGACGCCCTCCCCGGCCCCGATTTTCGGGGCTGGAGGATAAGCAGTTGAAAACAGGAAGAAATATTTTCGATTTACGCTTGACGCTTTGCCATTTCAGGGGAATAATGCGCGCCACTTGGCTACATAGCTCAGTTGGTTAGAGCATAGCATTCATAATGCTGGGGTCCGGGGTTCAAGTCCCTGTGTAGCCACCAAGTACTAAAAACGGCTTACCGAAAGGTAGGCCGTTTTTTTATGCCTCGAGAAAAGTCCTTTTCCTCCCGCTCCCTGCATGCAATTCAGATGCCTCCGTAAGAAAAAAGTAGATCTCTGGTACGAAACGGATCTTTCGTAGCATCAGCCACCTGTCGCTCTCTCCCCGAATCGCTCCTATACCGACAAGCTCCCCTGGCTCGATTCAGCGCCATACAGGGAGTTGGCATGCCTCAATACAAATACCTTCTCGACGATGACTGGTTATTAAATCCGTATAGCGGTGGCAGGGCCTGGTTTACTTTGCTTCCACCGAAAGCGCCGGAGCCGGTGTACATCGAGAAGGATGAGTGGCCTGCGCCCAAGCCACGCGAAGACAGGGTCTTTGCCAAGTCCTGCACGCCGGACAACTGGTGTCGCACGGACGCTGGCACTGCCGAGGAGCCAGCCAGCAACTTCGGCAAGATCATGGTCGCCGGCGCCATGCTCATGCCCTCCGCCAGTACCGCGGTCGCGACGGCGATAGGTGCTGACCTGGCTTTGGGGCGTCTGGCCGGCGGCGGGATTTTGCAACAGCGCCTGAACTGGGCCATCCGTGGCGCCGGCGGGCCGGCCAGCGTCTTTGTGCTGGGAATGCTGCCGAGCAAAATGGCCGACGGCACGCTTCACACCGACGAAGAACTACGCCGCATGAGCCGCGCCACCACGCGCGTGCGTTTCCAGTTTCGTCGTGATGCCGAAGGTGTTCTGCGGGTCTACGGCATCCACTCCGGCGCCTCTGGCGACGACGCCGTACGCACGGTGAACGTCAAGTGGAACGCCGACAAGACCGCCATGGAGGCCAAGCTCAACGGCATCACCATTCTCTGGACGCCGCAGCGCGGGCCGTTGGGGTCGATGCCTCCGCTGGTTTATCCCGACCACGGTGAGGCACTCGACCCGATCCTCGTCCACCCGATCCCGGACAACACCGATAGCCAGATTGAGGGTCTGCCGGGCGAGGATGTAACGGCCGAGGATTGTATTCTGGTGTTCCCGGCGGACACCGGGCTGAAGTCGTTGTATGTGGTTTATTCAAGGCCGGCGAGGCAGACGCCTGGGATCGTTACGGGGGTGGGTGAGGATGTGGCGGGGATATGGCTTGCGGGGGCTGATTCGGACGTGGGGGTTCCGATTCCAACAGACGTTGCCAACTCTCTACGAGGACGAGAATTCAAAAACTTCGACTCATTCAGAGCAACCTTTTGGAAAACTGTTGCAGAGTCAACATCGGGGGGGAGTTGATTGAACAGAATGTTGGTCGCATGCGTAAGGGTAAGGCGCCACGTGTGCGTAAAGCCGATAGAGTCGGCGGTAGAAAGTCTTATGAAATTCACCATCTCGAAAAAATATCCAAGGGTGGTGGCGTATATGACCTAGATAACCTTCGAGTAAATACTCCTCGGAACCATATCGATATACACCGGCGTGAATAGGCAAATATGAAAGACACCTTATTAAAAGCCAGCATTTCTGAATACACAGAGGCCGAATTCGTCGCGCTACTACAAGAGCTCGCGAAAGAGGATGAAGAAGCTGAAAACGATGATCGTGCTGATTTACTGTTGGCGCACTTCGAGACAATCAGCGAGCATCCAGCAGGATCGGACTTGATCTACTACCCGGAGCCTGGTGCTGATAACTCCCCTGTGGGGGTAATGCAAAGTGTCAGGGACTGGCGAGAAGCACAGGGATTGCCGGGGTTCAAAGGCTCTTGATAAATCGTGTCGTTGAGGGTTCGAGCCGTCGAGTTAACTTTGGCTGTCACGATTTATTGCGTCTCAACACATCCAAGATTCGTGCATGAGATAGGCAATGGCAACGGAATTCCTTATTAAAGACGATTTGTCAGATTACACCGAGCAAGAATTCATCAACATCCTTGAGGGCATTATCGGAAATGAGGGGAGCGAAGAAGAAGAAAGCAAGCTCGTTCTTCACTTCAATTTGATTTGTGGACACCCAACAGGATCCGATTTGATTTTTTACCCTGAAGATGGCGCCGATGACTCGGCACAGGGAATCATTGAGTCATTGAAGAAATGGCGTAGTGACCATGGGCTGTCGGGCTTCAAGCAATGATAAGAAAACGCACCAAGCAAAGCATAGCTGACTACACAGAATCAGAATTCATCTGTTTCGTGAAAAATATAAGAGCAGTCAACAGAAGTGGGTCTGACAAGGAGCTTGGCAGATTGCTGGCGGAATTCAGGGCTTTGACCGGCCACCCCGCTGGAACAGACCTGATCTTCTACCCCGAGCCCGGAGCAGATACAACATCTGCCGGAATAGCTCGTACAGTCATGGCATGGCGCGAAGCGAATCGACTACCTGGGTTCAAGACATGAATCCTGCCGCCCTTTTCATTTGTAACTGTGGAACTACAACTTGGGAGTGTCATGACTAACATATCCGACTACACCGAAGCAGAATTCTTGAAATTTGTGCAATCTGTTCTTGCAGCCAACACAAGCCCAGACGAGATTCTCGATCCGCTGTTGTTTGAATTTGTACGTCTGTGTGAGCACCCAGCGGGCACTGACCTTATCTATTGGCCCGAGGATATGAAACAACAAACAGCCGAGAGCATTACCGAAATCGTGAAAAAGTGGCGCTCTACCCATGGTCTGCCGGGCTTCAAGCAATAAGTTTCTGACTCACTAACCCTGCATCACTCTCAAGAAGATCGCACCACCCGAGCTACCGCTTTCGCGAGCAGGCTCGCTCCCACAAGGGCATCGTTTTCGGCCGATCGATTGGCGCGGCCGCTGAGCGGGAGGGCTGTAATCCCCACGCAGTTTGCACCCCGCCGGCCCACTCGATAAAGTCCCCGAAGACTTCTACCCCACGGACGGAGAGCCCGCGTGTTTCCAGCCCAGCCCTTGAAGCGCTTTCACCTGCCAGCCCTGACACTGCTTGTCAGCGCTCTGACCCTCACCGCATGCAACGCCCCGCCCTCTTCTTCGTTGCCGCTGGCACCGGAAGCCGCTTCCGGTTACCGCACTGATCTGCAAACCCGTCATGCCAATAAACACATGGCCGCTGCTGCCAATCCACTCGCGGCCGAAGCCGGGCGGGAGATGTTGCGTCAGGGTGGTTCGGCGATTGATGCGGCGATTGCGATGCAGGCGGTGTTGACGCTGGTTGAGCCGCAGTCTTCCGGGATCGGTGGCGGGGCGATGATTGTGTTGTGGGATGGCAAGCAGGTGCGCACCTATGACGGCCGCGAAACGGCGCCGGCCGGGGCCACCGAGAAGCTGTTCCTGAAGGCTGACGGTAAACCGATGGCCTTTACGCAAGCGCAGATCGGCGGGCGCTCGGTCGGTACGCCCGGGGTATTGCGGGCGCTGGAGCTGGCGCATCGACAACACGGTCGCTTGCCTTGGGCGAAGCTGTTTGAGCCAGCGATCAAACTGGCCGAGCAAGGCTTTGCGATTTCCCCGCGCCTGCATTCGCTGCTGACTGCCGATCCACTGATACGCCAGTCGCCAGACATGGCCGCGTACTTCCTCAATGACGATGGCAGCGTCAAAGCTGTCGGCACACGCCTGCAAAACCCGAAATTGGCTGCCGTGTTCAAACGTATCGCCAGCGAAGGTGCCGATGCGCTGTACAAAGGTCCGATCGCCGAAGAGATCGTCGCCAGGGTTCAACAGCACGCCAACCCCGGCAGCCTGTCGCTGAACGATTTGCAGCGTTATCAGGCCAAGGAGCGCGCGCCGCTGTGTACCGACTACAAGCGTTGGCAGGTCTGCGGCATGCCGCCACCGTCGTCGGGCGGGATCGCCGTGGCGCAGATTCTCGGCACGTTGCAGGCGCTGGAGACTCGCGACCCACGCCTGTCGCTGACCCCGCTCAAACCAACGAAAACCGATAAGCCGGCCGGCATCGAACCGGTGCCGCAAGCAGTGCACCTGATCGCCGAGGCTGAACGTCTGGCCTATGCCGATCGTGCGCAATACGTGGCCGACACCGACTTCGTCCCGGTACCGGTCAAAGGTCTGCTCGATCCGGCCTACCTGGCCAGCCGCGCCAGCCTGATCGGCGAGCGCAGCATGGGCAGCGCCAAACCGGGCACACCGCCGGGCGTGCAGGTTGCCTACGCACCGGACCGCTCGCCGTTGCGCATCTCGACCTCGCAAGTGGTGGCGGTGGATGATCTCGGCGGCGCAGTATCGATGACCACCACCATCGAAGCCGCGTTCGGCTCGCACCTGATGGTTCAGGGTTTTCTGCTGAACAACCAGATGACCGACTTCTCGTTCATCCCCGAAGAGAACGGGCAGAAAGTCGCCAACCGCGTCGAACCCGGAAAACGCCCACGTTCGTCGATGGCGCCGACGCTGATCTTTGATCGCAACACTGGTGAATTTGTCGCCACGGTCGGCTCGCCCGGCGGCTCGCAAATCATCGAATACGTGGCGAAAACCACCATCGGCCTGCTCGACTGGAACCCCGATGCACAAAGTGCAATCAACCTGCCCAACTTCGGCAGCCGCAACGGTCCCACCGAACTGGAACAGGGACAGTTCAGCCCGGTGCTGATTCAGGCGTTGAAAGACAAAGGGCACACGGTCAGTGAAATCGACATGACCAGCGGCACCCAAGCGATCGTGCGGGTGAAGGATGCGCAGGGCAAAGCGACCTTGACGGGGGGTGCCGATCCTCGGCGTGAGGGAGAAGCGTTGGGGGACTGAAACACTGCATTGAAAAAAGGCCTGTCGAGCAGCAGGCCTTCTCCCAGGAATAAATCAGACCGCCAACGTCTTGCCATCCACCCCGTCCCCAATCTTCAGGAAATGCCCCCCCGCCACGTGGTGCAAGGTACGCAATCCATCCTGCCCTTCGAAATGCCAGCGCCCATCGCTGAACACACGCTCATCGGCCTGGGCGGCGATGACTTCGGCGAGGAACAGGTCGTATTGCTCGTGATTGCGCGGCTCTGGCAGCAGGCGGCATTCGAGCCAGGCAACACAGCCCTCGAGCAGCGGCGCTTCAACCTGTTCGCCGGCAAAGGTGTGCAGGCCGTACGCCTGAAATTTGTCGTGCCCCTGGTTGCGGGTGATTTCCAGGCCGGACGTATTGCCGACGGTTTGCACGATATCGGCCTGATTGACGCAAGGCACGTTCAGCACAAAGGTGCCGGAGGCTTCAAGCAACTGGCGAGTCCAGGTGGATTTGTCGAGGACGACGGCGACTTTCGGCGGTTCGAAATCCAGCGGCATGGCCCAGGCGGCGGCCATGATGTTGCGCTGGCCATCATGGGCGGCGCTAACCAGCACGGTCGGCCCGTGATTGAGCAGGCGATAGGCTTTGTTCAGGGGTACCGGACGGCGGTGGGAGTCGCTCATGGGGATCTGCTCCGGGGGAAAAGGAGCCGATTGTAGCGCTGTCACTGGCGAATCACAGAACCTGTGGGAGCGAGCAGATGCGGCGCTGCCCCTCGGTGATCGTTCCCACGCTCTGCGCGGGAATGCATCCTGTGACGCTCTGCGTCACGCCAGCGAAGGAACGCGGAGCGTCCCGGGCGGCATTCCCACGCAGAGCGTGGGAACGATCAGTGCGGTATCAGTGAGAGAGCTGATTGGCAAACTGCCCCACCGCATCCACCACTTTCTGCGCACCGTCCTGAATCTCGACAATCACCGTGCCCGCCTCCGCCGCCAGCGCCAGGCCCTGTTCGGCCTGAAGCTTGCCGTCGGTCATCAGAGCCACGGCATTGCGGGCCATTTCCTGGTTCTGCCGTACCACGCCGACGATTTCGTCCGTCGCCTGGCTGGTGCGCGAGGCCAGTTGCCGGACCTCGTCCGCGACCACGGCAAAACCACGGCCCTGCTCGCCGGCCCGGGCGGCTTCGATCGCGGCGTTGAGCGCCAGCAGGTTGGTCTGTTCGGCAATGCCGCTGATGGTTTTGACGATCGTGCCGATCACCAGCGACTGCTCGTTGAGCGCCTCGATACCTTCGCCAGCGGCTTGCATGTGCCGCGACAAATCACGCATCACGTTCACCGCTTCGGTGACGACCGTGGTGCCCCGTTGCGCGGTGCTGTCGGTTTGTTGCGAGGTGCTGTAAGCGATGCTCGCTGCGTCGGCAACCGCCTGCTCGCGGTTGACCTGATCGGTGATCACCGTGGCGAACTTCACCACTTTGTACAGTCTGTCGTTGGCATCGACCACCGGGTTGTAGGACGCTTCCAGCCACACCGTACGACCATGGCTGTCGATACGCTTGAAGCGGCCTGCGACGAATTCGCCACTGTTCAAGCGCCGCCAGAAGTTCTGGTACTCGGCGCTGTTGTACTCTTCCGGGGCGCAAAACGTGCGGTGATGTTTACCCTTGATCTGCGCCAGGCTGTAACCCATGCCGTTGAGGAAGCGATCATTGGCGCTGAGCACATTGCCGTTGAGGTCGAATTCAATCACGGCGGTGGAACGCACCAGCGCACCGATCAGGTTCTCATGCTCGCGGGAGGCTTCGATGGTGCGGGTCAGGTCGCTGGCGTAGAAGGAGATGTGTCTGATCCGGCCATCGGACGAGCGCACCGGTTGCACGATGGAACGCAGCCACGCCTCGTCGCCATTGCCGCGCAACAGGCGCACGGCGCCGGCAAAATGCTCGCCACGGCTCATCGAGTTCTTGAAGCGCTGATGGAATTCGTCGGTTTTGACGTGGGCCGGGACGATGTCTTCGATTGCCCGGCCGATCAGGTCCTGGCTCTTGTAGAACATTTCATCGAGAAAATTCTGGTTGACCGAACGAATCCGCCCGTCGGGCTCAAGGGTCAGCGCGAGCATTTCGCTTTCCAGGCTTTCCTTCACTTGTACAAGGCTGGACAGTTCTTCGCGCAGAGCGGCCAGCTCTTGCTTCAAGCGTTTATTGAACATGGGAAAGCACCGATGGCAGGGTAGTTAGCGGATACAACCTTGCCATCGGCCTTGCGCAGCTTTTCTGAAGCCAGCTCCAGACCCGTCAGTCGAAAATAATCCGGCGCTTGCGGATCAGGCAGCGCCGGCCGCCTGACACGGTCCGGTACGTGGCATGCGCGCACCGAAATACGCCGCCGTCACACCCCCCACCGCGCCCATCACTGCACAGAAGATCACGCAGATCCATGGGCTCCACGGCATCAGACCAATCAGCAACAGCGGCGTGATACTTGCCCAGGCGGCGTAGGCAATGTTGTAGGTGAAAGAAATGCCCGACACGCGAATCCGCGCCGGAAACAACCCGACCATCACCGAAGGCACCGCGCCCACTACCCCACAAGCCAGGCCGGCGACCGCATAGGCCATGCCGATCCAACGGCCGCCGATGATCAGACAGCCATACAGCACGCCAATCCCCAGCGGCAGCAACAGGCTGTAGAGCATGACCGTGCGCCAGGCGCCGATGCGATCGACCAGCAGTCCGGCGATCACGCAGCCGATATTCAGAAAAACGATGCCCAAGGCACTGAGGCCGAAGGTGTGGCTGGCGGCCATGCCGAAGGTTTTCTGCATCATCGTCGGGGTGATGACCACGAACACCACCACCGCCGAGGTCAGCACACAGGTGAGCAACATGGCCGGCAGCATGGCCAGACGATGTTCACGCAGCACCGTGCGCAGCGGCAGCTCGACCCGCGCCTCGCGCTGCGCTTCCATGGCCATGAACACCGGGGTTTCGCTGAGCCAGCGGCGCAGATAAACGCCCACCACGCCGAACACGCCGCCGAGCAGAAACGGATAGCGCCAGGCGTAATCGAGAATTTCGGCAGGCGTGAAAACCTGCGCCAGGAAGGTCGCCGTGAGTGCGCCGATCAAGTAACCGAAGGTCAGGCCGGCCTGCAGAAATCCCAAGGCGTAACCACGATGGCCGACAGGCGCATGCTCGGCGACGAACACCCAGGCACTCGGCACCTCCCCCCCCACCGCTGCGCCTTGCAGGATGCGCAGCGCCAGCAACAGCAAGGGCGCGAAATAGCCGATCTGTGCGTAGGTCGGCATGATCCCGATCAGCAGGCACGGCAGGGCCATCATCAGGATGCTCAGGCTGAACACCTTTTTGCGGCCCAGACGGTCGGCGAAATGCGCCATCAGAATCCCGCCCAACGGCCGCGCCAGATAACCGGTGACGAAGATGCCGAAGCTTTGCAGCAAACGCAGCCACTCGGGCATTTCCGGGGGGAAGAACAACTGACTCAGGGTCAGCGCGAAGAATACGAAGATGATGAAATCGTAGATTTCCAGCGCCCCGCCAAGCGCAGCAAGGCCGAGGGTCTTGTAGTCGGCACGGCTGAACGGCGCCGGTCGGGCTGGAGAATTGGCAGTCATGACAAAGAACTCAGGCATCGGCAAAAACCAAGGCGCCCATGGTCTACGCAAAAGCACGGATCGACAACCCGTCAGACCATAGTCTCGGTTTGCGAAAACCTGCTCAACAAAAGGGCGGCGCTTGATTTACTGTTAGCGCCTGTCCAAGGGACCACGCCAACACCGACCAGCCGCCCATGTGGGAGCGAGCCTGCTCGCGAAAGCGTCAGTTCAGACAACCTGATGCTGAATGTGCCGACGTCTTCGCGAGCAGGCTCGCTCCCACAGGGTTCTCTGTGGCTGTCGAGCCGGGCGACTGCTCCCACGGATCAAAATAACCATAAAAAATCCGAGGTACTTCCTGTGGCCGTTGATATCGAAGATAGCCGCTCCGCGCGCTTTGCCCTGCGCTGTTCCAGTTTTGCCGAACGCTGGTTTCCCGATTCCTGGGTATTCGCCGCGTTGGCCGTGATCATCGTTGCGCTGGCCACTCTGGCCATGGGCGCCAAACCCACCGCTGCAGCGATGGCCTTCGGCGACGGCTTCTGGAGCCTGATCCCGTTCACCATGCAGATGGCCTTCGTGGTGATCGGCGGCTACGTCGTCGCCAGCTCTCCGCCCGCAGTCAAACTGATCGACAAACTGGCACGCATCCCGAAAAACGGCCGCTCCGCCGTGGCTTGGGTGGCGTTGATCTCGATGGTCGCCTCCCTGCTCAATTGGGGTCTGTCGCTGGTATTTGGCGGGCTGCTGGTACGCGCCCTCGCCCGCCGCACCGATCTGAAGATGGATTACCGCGCCGCCGGTGCCGCTGCTTACCTGGGCCTCGGCGCGGTGTGGGCGCTGGGCTTGTCATCGTCGGCCGCACAGTTGCAGGCCAACCCGGGCAGCCTGCCGCCGTCGATCCTGTCGATCACTGGCGTAATCCCGTTCACCGAAACCATTTTTCTCTGGCAATCCGGGGTCATGCTGCTGGCGCTGATCGTGATCTCGATCATCATCGCCTACGCCACCGCGCCCGGGCCGAACTCGGCACGCGACGCCAAGGCCTGCGGCATCGACCCGGCGTTCAACCTGCCGCCGCTGCAACCGCGCACTCGCCCCGGTGAATGGCTGGAACACAGCCCGTTGCTGATCATTGTGCTGGTGCTTCTGGCGGCGGGCTGGCTATTCCACGAGTTTTCGACCAAACCGGCGATCACTGCGATTTCCGGCCTGAACACCTATAACTTCCTGTTCATCATGCTCGGCGCGCTGCTGCACTGGCGCCCGCGCAGCTTCCTCGATGCGGTGGCCCGTGCGGTGCCGACCACCACTGGCGTGTTGATCCAGTTTCCGCTGTACGGCTCGATCGCCGCGCTGATGACCACGGTCAAAGGCGCCGACGCGCAAACCCTCGCGCATCACATCTCGACTTTCTTTGTCAGCATCGCCTCCCACGACACCTATGCGCTGCTGATGGGCGTGTATTCGGCGATTCTCGGTTTCTTCATCCCGTCCGGCGGCGGTAAATGGATCATCGAAGCGCCCTACGTGATGCAAGTCGCCAATGACCTGCAATACCACCTCGGCTGGGCAGTGCAGATCTACAACGCCGCCGAAGCCCTGCCGAACCTGATCAATCCGTTCTATATGCTGCCGCTGCTGGGCGTGCTCGGGTTGAAGGCGCGGGACTTGATAGGCTTCTCGTTCGTGCAACTGCTGGTGCACACGCCGCTGGTGCTGCTGTTGTTGTGGGCGCTGGGGACGACATTGGCGTATACGTCGCCGGTGATGCCGTAAGTCGATAAAAACGCACCTGCTCAAGGGCAGGTGCTCTCAAAACTTGGTTTGATCGCTGCTTTAGACGGGTCGCGCCTGATCAAGCACCTGCTGACGAAATTTCACTGGCAGGTCGCCGGGGGTCAGCACCTCGACCGCAACACCCAGCAGGTCTTCAAGCTCAACCTGAAGTCCGCCCAGATCAAAAAGCGTCGTGCCGGGCAGCGGGTCAACCAGCAGATCGAGATCGCTACCGTCCAGATCCGTCCCCAGCAATGCTGAACCAAATACACGCGGGTTGGCCACGCGAAAGCGCCCGATCACTTCGCGGACGGCGGACCTTTGCATGTCGAGAGCAGTAGAAGGCTTCATGACTCACCCTTGGAAAATTCGATGTCGCTGCAGTCTAGCAGTGCGGACGCGCACCAGGCAGCGTGCTTGTTGGCACAGCCGTAACAATATGTGCGCTGCTTGGGTAATACCGCATTCAGGCAAGAATCCACACTCAACCGCTTTTCTGTCAAACACCACTGATCCACTATGAAGCGCCCCCAAATCGAGGGGAACCCACGCTGAAAAGGATCTGAGCATGTTCAAACTCGCAGGACTTACCCTCGTTGCACTGACGCTAAGCGCCGCCGTCCACGCCGATGTCGACGTAAAACTGGGCAGCACCGAGCGCGTCACCCGCCTCTTCGCCTACCCCAACAATTGCAGCGTGATCTGCTTTCGCAACTGGACGCTGGAGCAGACCGTTGCTCACTACCTGAGCCAGAGCGTCCAGCGCGACGGTTACGCCGATGCCAAGGTGCTGGTGAAAACCGACAACGATCAGCTCTACGCCGAGATCACCGGAGTGCCGGACGGCTATGACAAGCCGCTGTCGGCGTTGCTCGACGCCGGCGACCTGGCTTATGCCGGCGCCAGCAAGCTGAATGCCGATGGCAAGTGGGCCTACAGCTGGTATCTGTTCCTGCCGCTGGGCATGGCCCTGGAAAATCGCAAGAGCGTCGAGTTGCTGCACTTCCCGCCTGACTACTCGCTGACCCAGGCGCAGGACTATCTGCGCTCGAACACCACCGATCGCTGGGCGACGTTGCTGACCGATAACGGCATCCCCGCCGGGCAGACGCCGGCTTACCAGACCATCATCGACATCGCGCCGATCGCCGCGCCGTCCAATGCCGGCGGGGATCTGGAGGATGTCTACGACTACTTCAAGGATTACCAGACCACGCTGGTCAAGCAGTTCAGCCAGACCGCCAGCGGCGCGACGCTGCCGATGGTTGCGTTCGGGGCGCCGGTGCGCAACTGGATCAAGGAACAATACGGGCCGACCTTGGGGGTGCTGGGGCTGGCGAGCATCAGTCCGGCCGAAGGAGTGAATGTGCCGGTGCTCGGCTCGAATCATCCGAGCTATATCTGGTACGCCGCCGATCCGAAAAGCTATACCGGCGACGATGCCCAGGCGAAGGCAGACGCGGCGGGCTTGAAAGTCATGGGCCAGGATTTGAGTGCTGCCTGCTGGCAGGCGGCAATGGGCAGCAAACCGGGCAGCGATGCGCAGGCCACGCTGAACAGTTGCACGCAAACATGGCAGGTGACGCAAAAGGTCAAAACCTGCGAGTTGTTCTATACCTCGATCCGCAACCTCAGCGCTGAACAAGCGGCTGCCAAGTGCGCCACGCCACGCATCAAGACACAGCTGCAACAGCTGAAAGCGCCACTGCCTGCGGCCGCCGTGCCCGCACCAACTCTGTAATCGCTACTGGAGTCCCCCGTGTCAGCCAATGCTGACGCGGGCCAGCGGTGATCGCGCCTGTCAGGTTTGACAGTAGACCGCTACCTTCAATTGCGCGACGCTTGGATCCAATCATGCCTCGCCTGGCGGGGCATGGGCACAACCCGGAGGCAACACTCAACAACAAGGATCGTTATGAACAATCAAGCCATGGGCCGGCACCTTCCACGCGATACAGAAGGCATCTATCCGTTCGCCGGACTTCCGGTGCGACTGGGCTTCCCATCCTGCCAGGACTTTCAGATTATCCACGACGAACGTGGCATGGCCACGGCGGTGGTCGCGCGCCGCGAGTTTCTGCGCATTAGCCGAATGTGCCGGATTTCCGGGCAATTGCTGCCCTATCGCTGTCGACAGACCCGTCAGTTGCAAACCGGCATCCACGTTTACGATCCGCGCTTTTGCGGTGTGCTGGAACACGCCTGCGATCCGAATGTATTTCTCGACATGAGCGAGTTGTGGCTGTGGGCCTTGAAAGATATCCATAGCGGCGAACATCTGAGCATTGATTACGCATCGACCGAAGACAAACTGCTACGCCAGTTCGCCTGCGATTGCGGCTCGTCGCGCTGCCGTGGCTGGATCACCGGTTACGACGAACCACCCACGCCTGAAGGCCAGCGCTTTTTACAGCGCTGGCGGCATCCAGGCCGTAACTGAACGCCGCGGTTACGGCGCGCCGACCGGACGCAAACGGTATTGCGGCGGCAACTGTTCGAAACCACTGATGGTGGTATTGAGACTTTTCCAGCGGCCGTCCTTGATCCCGTAGATGCAGCCGTGGATCGACAGCGGCTGTCCGCGATGCCAAGCGTTCTGGATGATGCTGGTATGCGCGACGTTGGCCACTTGCTGGATCACGTTGAGTTCGCACATGCGATCGACCTGCTCTTCTTCGGTCGCCAGCTTGGCCAGCTCTTCGCGCTTTTCGTAATAAAGATCGCGAATCGACCGCAGCCAGCCGTCGATCAGGCCGAACTGGCGATCCTGCATCGACGCGCGCACGCCGCCGCAGCCGTAGTGGCCGGTGACGAGGATGTGTTTGACCTTGAGCACATCCACCGCGTACTGGATCACCGAGAGGCAGTTGAGGTCGGTGTGCAGCACGACGTTGGCGACGTTGCGGTGTACGAACAGATCGCCCGGCAACATGCCGACGATTTCGTTGGCCGGTACGCGTGCGTCGGAGCAGCCGATCCATAGATATTCCGGGGTCTGCTGGCGCGCCAGTTTGGCGAAGAAGTCCGGGTCTTCCTTGGTGATCGCGTCAGCCCAACGCTCGTTGTTATCAATCAGGTCTTGTAGATCGTGCATGGATAAGGCCTCAAGAAAGATGCGCAGGTTTGATAGACGACCACCCGTCGAAGTCACGCCGCCAGCGCAAAGTGTTTTCGTTGGAATTCTCGCGCGCCCGGTGAGTCCACTCAGTAAGGCCCACAGTATGAGGAATTGCCATGACTGATTCACGACGCCCTTATGATGCGGTGCAACCGGAACCCATCGACGATAACGAAGACCGCATGGGCTCGGTGCACGAGCTGGATTTCGACGACGAAGAGCCCAGCGCGAAAATCGGAGATGAGCTGCCCGAGCGTGAACGCGAAAAATTGATGCCGGCTGAGCGAGTGCGTGAGGCGGGTATGACCGGGGCTTCGGTGGATGATCATCAGCCGACCGACGACGACCTGAGCCCGGAAACGTTGATTCGCGAGGACGGCGCGCGCGATGCCGATGAACTCGGCGAGGGCAATCCGGCGGATTGGGATTTGAGCGAGGTCAGTGAAAACGACATCGGCGGCGGCGACGGGCTGGATGAGGCGGAACTGGCGGACCTGGATCCGCTGGATGGCAAGCGCTGATCCGCTAACTTGAAATTCGCCCCCTGTAGGAGCTGCCGAAGGCTGCGATCTTTTGATTTTGCTTTGGATCTTACAAAACCAGGATCATAAGATCGCAGCCTTCGGCAGCTCCTACAGAGCCTAATCCACCAAGGTACAGGCCATCACCACCGCATCTTCACGCCCACCCACCGCCGGATAATAATCGCGACGCCGGCCGATCTCGTTGAAGCCATACCGCTCATACAACTTGAGAGCAGCAGTATTGCTGTCGCGCACTTCGAGAAAACACTCGCGAGCCTCAGCCGCGTACGCTCGCGACATCAGATGCTCGAGCAACGTCAGGCCCAACCCCCGCCCCTGATTTTCCGGTTTGACCGTGATATTGAGCAGGTGCGCCTCATCAAGAATGATCTGCACCACGCCATGGCCAACCTGTTGCTGGCCTTCGAACATCAGCCAGATCTGGTATTTGCCCAGGCCATCGAGAAAAATCCCCCGGGTCCACGGATGGCTGTACGCGGCGTATTCGATCTTCAACACAGCGTCCAGATCCGCCTCGGTCATCGGGCGAAAGGTTACAGCCTCACTCATCGGATTGTTTCCAGCGCGCCATCAGCCGACGCATGGCTTGCCACACAGCGGCCTTGCGCTGTGGCTCTTCCATTAACAGTTCCAGACCGGGAATCGCCCAGGCCAGGCCCAGATCTTCGATCTGCAATTCACTATTGAACGCTTCGGCGTCCGCTTCCCCGGCAAACTTCAGCGCCGGCAGGCCGATCAGCCACAGACAGGCGCAGGGCGCCGCTTCCATCTGCACCGAGAGGAAACCCTGCACGAAGTCGCGCGCCGCTTCCGGCCCCTGATCCAGCGTACCGCGATTGAGCCACGGCCAGCGCACCGGTTCGCCGACGATCTGCGGCGCATCCGGCAGACCGGCGGCGCGCAGCATGTCCTTGAGCAGCAGGTAGGCCGGATCGCGACTCTGAAACGCTTCGCCTGTGGGTAACTCGACCAGCAGCAGGCAGCGCCCGGCGCGCAGCAGTTGCAGGGCAAAACGCGGCGGCGGCACTGGCGCAGGCTTGACCACCACCGGCGTCTCGTCGATCTCTTCCACCGGTTTGGCGCCGTTGCGGGTACTGGCCAGCGACGGACGCGGCACCTCGATTTTCGGTCGCTCGGCCTGACGCGCGGCAGGCTGCGCCGGTGCTTCGGCCTGAGGCGCCGGAACAACCGGTACCTCAAGCTCAGGCTCGGGCATCTCCAGCAGCTCGGGCCGCGACGGTGCGGCGAAAGGCAGTTCGGTGCGCGGCAGCCAGTTGACCACCTGCATGGCGTTCAAATAGGCGCGGCGGCGGGACTCGATAAGCAAAGGTCGGCCACTTGTGGATAACGGAAAGTGCGCTGATTCTACCGCCCTTCGCACAAGATCGCTCGCTGTTGATCGATACCCCGCGCTGCGCTGCGCCGCTGCCCTTTGGCCAAAGAATGCGACAGCCCGTCCCGAGAGTGAATCGCCGCGCCTGTGATGCAGTACAATCGCCGCTTTTAATCGCCAACCAGCCGGCCATTCCGATGATCGAACCCAAGCGCGTCTTGCGCGCCCTCGCTGAACACTGGGCACTTCTGGAGCCACTGTGCGAGCACTTCGACCAAGGCACCCTGAGCCTCAACGAACTGCGCACGCAACTGGCCGCCCAACAACTCGACAGCACGCCACAGGACATCACCAGCCTGCTCGACGTGTGGATTCGCCTCGATATTCTGGTTCCGGTGGCGAAAAGCCCGAACCGTTTCGAGCTCAACGCGCAGATCCACGACTTCCTCGCCTACCTGCGCCGCGAACACCGCCTCGGTCTGTGCCTGGAAATCGAAGCCTACCTGCGTCACCTTGAGCGTCTGGCCGGTTATATACAGGACGCTTTCGACGTCCGTGACGGCAACGATCTGGCGCGCCAGTTGCGTTTGCTCGACATGCGCGTGCGCGACGTACTGAAGAAACTCGACAACGATGAACAGGCCCTGGTGGCAGTCGCCGAACGGGCGAAGACCAGCGACCGGCAGATTCCGCTGCGTCAGCGTTACGCCGAGGTCCTGGCGACGTGGGACGAATACGTCGAGCCGATGATTGATCTGGTCAACGCCGACGGCGCCTTCGAACAAGGCGTGCGCAAGGTCGAAACCGTGCTGCTGAAGATGCTCAGCGAACAGCAGCGCCTCGGCCATCTGGTCGATGACGACATGCTCCTGCGCACCCACGCGCGCATCCTCGAAATGCAGACCAGCGCGCAACTGACCCTGCGTCATGCCCGCGAACTGCTGCTGCCGTTGCGTGAAGAAGCGCGTCGGCACAACGCCGTGACCCGTGGCGCCGCACTGGCGCTGGCGGCGATCCGGCGTAAGGGCATCGACGCCGTGCCGCAAGCAGCGATGCCACTGTTCACCCGCCCGCAAAGCACCTTCCTCGGCAGCGCCAGTCAGGTCGAAGCCTACGTCTACGCGCTGGCGCGTTTCGAGCCGAAACCGGCGCGCTTCCCCAAGGCGCACAAAACCCAGAAGACTGGCGACGCTCCACGTGCCCCCCGCACCGTGCGCGAGATGGTCGATCGTTGCGAAGAGTCCCTGCCGATGCCGGATCTGATGACCTGGCTGCTGGAGCAGGAACCGGACGGCGCCACCGACGAATTGCTTTACTGGTTCTCGCGCCTGTCGCGGGAAAAACGCTTCAAGCGCGAGCGTCTGGAACGCCGCGAATACCACACTCACGAGCATCAGGTCAGCCTGCGCTCCTTCGCCCTGCTCTCGGCCAGCGACAATGCCGCCGAGGATTCTGCGAGCATCCCAAATGCATCTTGATCTTTCCGAACTGTCGCAACTGGCGCCGATCTTCCGCGAGTTGTTCAAGGGTTACCACGTCAGCCGCCGTGATCCTGAGCTGTACGCACAACTGTCAAACTTCCAGGATCAGTACCGCACGCTGTTCAAGGCGCTGGGCTTTGAACTGGTCTGCGACACCCGTGGCTTCTACTATTTCGTGCCGGACATGGCCGCCGCAGCGGTGAACAAGACCGCCCAGCGTCTGGCGCTGTTCACCTTCATCCTCGTCGAGCACCTGGCCGATCAGGGCCGCGACCCGATTGCCGTGCTCGACGGCGGCAGCCTCGGCCGCGAAGAATTGCCGTCGCTGCTGGACAAGTACCGCGACCTGTTCATTCAGGCCGAAGTGCAGACTGTTGAAGAACTCGAAGAAAAAATCATGCGCCGCATGACCCAGCTCGGTTTTGCCGGCGAAGAAAACGGTGTCTACCGCTTCCTGCCGCCGATGCACCGTTTCCTCGACGTGTGCCTGTCGGTACAGCAGGACCGCGACCTGGCAGCCAGCGTCCACAGCGTTCTGCCGCTGCCGGCGCCGGTGCTGATCGACGAAGAAGCCGAAGCGAAATTCCTCGAAACCGACGATCCGCTCGATCTTTCCGAATTTGAAGAAGAAAGCGAAGAAGACGCACTGGCCCGCGCCATTGCCGAAGAACAGGAGTCCGATGCATGAGCCAGGAACGCTACGGCATCCGCCGCTTTGCCCTTTTGAACACCGCCGGTTACAGCCTCGGTCTGTTCCCGCTGGAAGAACCGTTGTCGGTTTACGGCGCGAACAACCTCGGTAAATCAGCGTCGATCAACGCCTTGCAGTTCCCGATTCTGGCGCGCATGTCGGACATGAGTTTCGGCAAGTACAGCCTCGAACAATCGCGGCGCTTCTACTTCGCCTCCGACACCAGTTACATCCTCGTTGAAGTCAACCTGCCCCACGGCCCCCACGTGATCGGCGTGGTCGGTCGCGGCCCGGGCGGCGGTTTCGGGCACCAGTTCTTCGCCTACGCCGGCAAGCTCGACCTGGCGCATTACCAGAAAAACGACACCTGCCTGCGCCAGAAAGAACTGTTCAGCAATCTCGAAAAAGAAGGCCTGAAAGCCTACGAACTCAAGCCGGATGAACTGCGCCGCTTGCTGGTTGGCGGCCACACGTCAATCCCGCTCGACCTGACCCTGATCCCGCTGCGCTCCACCAGCGAGCAAAGCCTGAAGACCTTCCGCGCGTTGTTCATCAACCTGCTGCACATGCGCGAAATCACCGCGGCCAAGCTCAAGCAACTGTTCCTCGATGCCTTCGAACACAGCCTGCGTTCGGGCAGCGTCGATTACATCGCCGCGTGCGAAGAAGCCTTCCGCGATGTGCGGCGCATGGAGCAGGACTACAACTCGCTGGTCGCTGCCGGCCCGTTGGTTGAAGCGCTGGCCAACGGCGTGAAACAGCGCGATGTGCTGCGCGGCAAACTGCATCGCCTGTCGCCGCTGCTCGATTCCTTGCTCGGCACCTGGTCGGACTACGCCACGGCGCGCAAGGAAGAGCTGACCATCCAGGCCGAGCACTACCGTCGCGAGCAGGACGATCTGCAGAACGATCAACGCGGTGGTACTCAGGAACTGATGCGTCTGGAGCGGGAAATTTCCGGCATCCAGCGCTGGCTCGGCGAGCTGTCGGTGCTGAAGAACCGCTTTGCCCTGGTCGATGACGTCAAAGTGCTCGAGCAACAATTGCTCGCCGCCAAGGATGCACACGACGAACTGGCCGGTGCCTTGGCGCAGTCGCGTCAGTTCAGCGCCGAAGATCTCGAAGAGCGTCTGCGCGATCTGGAAAAACGCCTGAAGTCGGTGAAGCAACAACTCGATCACGCTGATAACAACAGCTATGCCCGCCTGCGCGAAGAGTTCTCGCAACAGGACGTCGAGCGCCTGATGCGTCTGTTCAACAGCGCGCTGTTCAGCCTGCCGCTGGGCGAACACGGCATCACCCTCGACGAGAACGGTGAGTGGGTGAAATCCGTGGAGCTGATTCTTGATGGCTTCAAGGGCGAGCGCTTCGAAGTGCCGGGCCTGTCGATCGACATCTCGCACATTGAGCCGCCGGCCTTGCAGGCTCTGGCTGACCGCGCCGCGTTGCGCGATCAGAAAGAGCGTCTGGAAAAAGAGCTCAAGCAACTGAAAACCCAGCAGGCCGTGGCCGCCGACCGCGCCGCGAGCAAGACCCAGACCGAAGCGCTGTACCAGCAGGTGCTGGACGCGCAGAAGGCGCTGGAAGATTTCCGTCGCACCCAGACCCTGAGCGCCGAAGAAAGTGACAAGCTCGAGCAACTGGCGCAGATGGAAGCCGCGCAGGACGAACTCAAGCGCTCCAGCGATGCGTTCACCGAGCGCGTCCAGCAACTGTCGGCCAAGCTGCAACTGGTCGGCCGGCAGATCGCCGATATGGAGGCCAAGCAACGCACGCTCGACGACGCGCTACGTCGTCGTCAGTTGCTGCCAGCGGATCTGCCGTTCGGCACGCCGTTCATGGATCCGGTCGATGATTCGATGGACAACCTGCTGCCGCTGCTCAACGATTATCAGGACAGCTGGCAGGGCCTCCTGCGTGCCGATGGCCAGATCGAAGCGCTGTATGCGCAGGTGCGTCTGAAAGGTGTGGCCAAGTTCGACAGCGAAGATGATATGGAGCGGCGTCTATCGCTGCTGATCAACGCTTACGCGCACCGCACCGATGAAGCCCTGACCCTCGGCAAGGCGCGGCGCGCGGCGGTCACCGACATCGCCCGCACTCTGCGCAACATCCGCAGCGATTACGACAGCCTCGAGCATCAACTGGCGCTGTTCAACCGCGAGATCAACAAGCGGCAGGTTTCCAACCTGCAGAGCTTCCGCATCGTCCTCGCGCCAAATAAGGAAGCACTCAAGCACATCGACCAGATCATCCACAGCGCCGGGCAGTACGAAGAAGGCGAAACCCTGTCGGTGTTCGACCTCAGCCAGAGCGCCGAGCAGGACAACAAGAACGAAGAGGCCAAGGAATATCTGGCGCGGCTGGTGGCAGCGAACCACAACCAGCTCGGCCTCAAGGACTTGTTCGAACTGGCTTTCGAGATCACCAAGGTCAACGGCCAACCGGTGATCCACACCGACATCGACGGCGCGGCCTCCAACGGTACGACCATGACCATCAAGGCGCTGACCAACATGTACTTGTTGCTGCACTTGATGGATCGCGATCTGGCCGGCCGCGTGCGTTTGCCGTACTACCTCGACGAGGCGGCGGACATCGACGAGAAGAACCAAGCGGCGCTGCTGGAAACCAGTCTGCAACTAGGCTTCGTGCCGATTCTGGCGAGTGTGAAGCCGCAGGTCTGCGCCAGTGTCGCAATCGACCTGGAAGGCGGCAGCGGCCCGGCCGGGATCTACATCGATGAAGCGGACTGGAAGTACATCCGCCGCCATGATGTGGTCAAGGCCACGCTGAATGTGCAGGCGGATGAGCCGGAGCTGGATGCGGTTTGATCGGCTTTAGCTGAAGGCAAAAAGGGCCGCGATCTGCTGGGATCGCGGCCCTTTTTTATGGTCTGGATTTTGTGTTGATGTGGCTGGCCCCTTCGCGAGCAGGCTCGCTCCCACAATTGGAATGCGTTCCCCTGTGGGAGCGAGCCTGCTCGCGAAGGCTATTCAATAGGCGCCACTACTTACCCAGCTGAATCTTCGGCGCCCAGGTCAGCCATTCATCCTCGAACTTGTCGAACAACGGGAACGTCTGCTCGGCCCGCGCCGGATTGCCCATGCGCTCGCCATCCGGTGTGGCGAAGGCAATGCCACCCTGAATCAGCGTCTCCAGCGATTCGGTGCGCACCGTCACGCCTTTGAACAAGCCGTAATCGAAGCCCACGCCGCTGGTATTCCAGAAACGGCTGCCGCTGCGCACCAGAGGCGCGTACTTCGGCTCGATCAGGATGTGGACCAACACACGGTCAGCTGTCTGGCCCAATTCATAACCGGTCACCTTTCCGACGGTGATCTCACGGTAAGTCACTGGTACGCCGGGCTTCAAGGAACCGCGACGTGCGGCGCTCAACACCAGACTCAGACCCGCTTCCTGCTTGGTGACTTCCGGCGCTTCGGCCAAGGCAACGAAGTTCTTCTGCGGACCGAGATTCTTCGCCGCCGGCTGGACTTCGATGTATTTGCCCGTGACCAGCGTTTCCAGATTCTGCGTCTTGATCAGACCCAGTTCCGGCTTGACCACCCAGAATTGACTGCCGACTCGCGCAATCTTCTCCGGCACTTCGGTGATGCGTGCGGTGAGGATTACCGACTGCATGTCATCGGTCAGATCGACGCTTTCAATCTTGCCTACGTCCAGCCCCTTGAAACGCACTGGCGTACCGCTGCTCAAACCGTCGGCGCGATCGACTTTGATGGTAATGACCGCACCTTTCTTGTTCGCCTCATCGTGATCGGCGAACAGACGGAAGCGCGGGATACGTTTCTTCAACGGCGCATTGGCTTGCGGCGTTTCGAACGCGATACCGCCGGCCATCAGCGTTTGCAAAGATTCACTCTTGACCTGAATGCCGCCGGTCAAGCCACCCGTGAGGGTAATGCCGCTGACGTTCCAGAAGCGCGTCGAGGCGTTGACCAGGTTTTCGTATTCCTTCTCGATGTGCACGCCGATGACCAGCTGCTTCTTGGTTCGGGAGAACTGGTAGCTCTGCACCGAACCGACCTTGACCTGCTTGTACAGAATCGGACTGCCGACATCGATCGAGCCCAGCGAATCGGTAAACAACACCAGATGCAGGCCTGGCGAACGCAGGTCCAGCGGTGGTGCTTTCGGTCGCGCCTCGAATTCGCGTTTCGGCGCAGCGCCTTTGTCGCCCGGACGCACGGCGATGTAGTTACCTTTCACCAGCGCTTCCAGGCCGGTAATACCGGCAAGGGATATCGACGGTTTGACCACCCAGAACTGCGTGCCCTCAACCAGATAGTCTTCGGCCAACGGATCCAGAGTCAGCTCGGCTGTGGCGCTGTTCAGGTCCGGATCGACCTTTAGCGCTTTCAGGTTGCCGACCTGAATGCCTTTGTACATCACCGGCGTGCGACCGGCTTGCAGGCCCTCGAAATCGCTGAGTTTGACCTTCACGCGAATGCCGGCAGCGGCAGCGTCGAAGTCTTCATAGAGACGGAATGGCAGGCTCGGATCGGTCGCCGGACTGTCCTTGCGATTCTCCGGCGTCGCGAACGCGATACCACCGGCGACGATGCTGGCCAGGGATTCGCTGCGCACTTTCACGCCGGAAAGGTTAGCGTCGATGCTGATGCCGCTGGCGTTCCAGAAACGAGTATGTTTGCGCACCAGTTTGGCGTAGGTCGGCTCAATGAACACCTTAAGTTCAACGGTGCTCTGATCCTCGGACAGCACGTAGCTTTTGACCTGACCGACCTTGATCTGTTTGTAGAACACCGGGCTGCCGCGATTCAACGAGCCGAGGCGATCGGCCTTGATGGTCAGGTGCAGACCGGGCTTGGCGTCGGACAGCGGCGGCTCTTCGGCCAAAGCCTTAAACTTGCGAACCGGCTCGCCTTCACCGGGACTGATGGCGACATAGTTACCCGAGACCAATGTCTCCAGACCAGTGATACCGGCCAGGGTCACGCTCGGTTTGACCAGCCAGAACCGCGTGCTGGTCTTCAGGTACTGCTCAACGTCCTTGTTCATTTCGATGGTGGCGATCACCCCTTTCGAGTTGCCCTCATCGTCGAGCTTGAGCGTCTTGACCTTGCCGACCGGCATGCCTTTGTAGACCACTTCAGTCTTGTTGGCCTGGATGCCTTCGCCGCTTTCAAAGCGCACCTGAATCTCGATACCGGTCTCGGAATAAGCACGCCAGCCGAGCCAGCCGCCGATGATCAGCGCGATCAGAGGCAGCACCCAAATGGCCGACCAGTTCGAAGCCGGTCGGGTTTTCGCTACAGGCAAATCAGTCATGGTCGTCGTCCGACTCCGTGTTATCCCAAATCAGTCGGGGATCGAAAGTAACTGCGGCGAGCATCGTCAGAATCACCACAGAGGCGAAGGCGACGGCGCCCAGATTGGCTTCGACACTGGCTATCCGGCCGAAGTTGACGACCGCCACGAGAATGGCGATCACAAAAATATCGAGCATCGACCAGCGGCCGATGAACTCGATGAATCGATACATCCAGATGCGCTGACGGGCCGACAATGGCTGCCGGCGCTGCACGGAAAACAGCAACAATGCGATGCCGACCAGTTTGAACGTGGGCACCAGAATGCTGGCGATGAACACCACGGTGGCGATCGGGATCATGCCGTGCTGAACCAGTTCAATCACCCCAGACATGATAGTGCTCGGTTCACCCTGGCCCAGAGAACTGACCGTCATGATCGGCAAGACATTCGCCGGAACATAGATAATGGCTGCCGTGATCAACAGCGCCCAGGTGCGGGTCAGGCTGTTGGGGCGGCGAGCGTGAACCTGCGCGCCGCAGCGGGTACAGCTCTGCTCATCGACGTCAGCTTCCTGCTTGTTCAGTTCGTGGCATTCGGTGCACACCAGAATGCCCGCATCAATCGCCCGCATGGGCATCCTCTCCTGATAATGCCTGCCAGATCTGATGCGGTGACATCACCACCTCCAGCCAGACTTGCACCAATAACAAGCCAATGAAACATGCCAGTCCGAGGCCGACGGTGATTGCTGCCATATCCGCCAGCTTCACGATCGCGACGAGGACGCCCATGAGGTAGACCTCGAGCATGCCCCAGTCCCTAAGGTGGTGGTAAATACGATAGAGCAGCAAACCGTAGCTTCGGCCGACATCGAAACGAATCGTCAGTAACACAAACAGCTGGCACAACAACTTGAGTAACGGTATGGCCATGCTGCAAAGGAAGACGACGATCGACACACCTTGCATGTCGGTGCTGAACAGGCCGACTACGCCACTCCAGACCGTATCCTGCGAGGATTGCCCGAGGATATTGAGTTGCATGATGGGTAAAAAGTTTGCCGGCACGTAAAGTAATAACGCGGCAATCACCAGGGCGAGGCTGCGCTGCACCACGTTATGGCGATGGGCGTACAACTCATAACCACAACGCGGGCAGAGTGCTTTCTCACCATGGGCAAGTGTCGGCTTGCGCATCAGCAGGTCGCACTCGTGGCAGGCTATCAAGTCTTCCAGCGGTAAATCTGACAGCCCGGGGGCGTCAACCGATTCTGACATACAGGCTCTGGCTCCGATAAAGATGGGGCTATTCTAGTGTTCTGCTTCGAAAATAACTGTGCAATTTTGTTCGCCATAGCGCTGAAACTTTCTCGCAGGCAAAACAAAACCCCAACTGCTTTCGCAATTGGGGTTTCGGAATTTAATCTTGACGATGACCTACTCTCACATGGGGAAACCCCACACTACCATCGGCGATGCATCGTTTCACTGCTGAGTTCGGGATGGGATCAGGTGGTTCCAACGCTCTATGGTCGTCAAGAAATTCGGGTACTGACTCGGGACCGGATGGCCTCGCTTCAGCAAATTGGGTATGTGACAGCTAGGTGTTTGTGCGTTTCGAACTTTCGGTTCGTTTCGTCTTCACACACCGCAATCTGGTGCCTTTTCAGGTCAGCAAATTGCTTGGGTGTTATATGGTCAAGCCTCACGGGCAATTAGTATTGGTTAGCTCAACGCCTCACAGCGCTTACACACCCAACCTATCAACGTCGTAGTCTTCGACGGCCCTTCAGGGAACTCAAGGTTCCAGTGAGATCTCATCTTGAGGCAAGTTTCCCGCTTAGATGCTTTCAGCGGTTATCTTTCCCGAACATAGCTACCCGGCAATGCCACTGGCGTGACAACCGGAACACCAGAGGTTCGTCCACTCCGGTCCTCTCGTACTAGGAGCAGCCCCTCTCAAATCTCAAACGTCCACGGCAGATAGGGACCGAACTGTCTCACGACGTTCTAAACCCA
The DNA here is from genome assembly GCF_041956865.1 of Pseudomonas sp. LW8. Lineage (NCBI taxonomy): Bacteria > Pseudomonadati > Pseudomonadota > Gammaproteobacteria > Pseudomonadales > Pseudomonadaceae > Pseudomonas > Pseudomonas sp. LW8. The sequence continues at coordinate 4,804,167 of NZ_CP168138.1, forward strand.
GCTCGCGTACCACTTTAAATGGCGAACAGCCATACCCTTGGGACCGGCTTCAGCCCCAGGATGTGATGAGCCGACATCGAGGTGCCAAACACCGCCGTCGATATGAACTCTTGGGCGGTATCAGCCTGTTATCCCCGGAGTACCTTTTATCCGTTGAGCGATGGCCCTTCCATACAGAACCACCGGATCACTAAGACCTACTTTCGTACCTGCTCGACGTGTCTGTCTCGCAGTCAAGCGCGCTTTTGCCTTTATACTCTACGACCGATTTCCGACCGGTCTGAGCGCACCTTCGTACTCCTCCGTTACTCTTTAGGAGGAGACCGCCCCAGTCAAACTACCCACCATACACTGTCCTCGATCCGGATAACGGACCTGAGTTAGAACCTCAAAGTTGCCAGGGTGGTATTTCAAGGATGGCTCCACGCGAACTGGCGTCCACGCTTCAAAGCCTCCCACCTATCCTACACAAGCAAATTCAAAGTCCAGTGCAAAGCTATAGTAAAGGTTCACGGGGTCTTTCCGTCTAGCCGCGGATACACTGCATCTTCACAGCGATTTCAATTTCACTGAGTCTCGGGTGGAGACAGCGCCGCCATCGTTACGCCATTCGTGCAGGTCGGAACTTACCCGACAAGGAATTTCGCTACCTTAGGACCGTTATAGTTACGGCCGCCGTTTACCGGGGCTTCGATCAAGAGCTTCGCGTTAGCTAACCCCATCAATTAACCTTCCGGCACCGGGCAGGCGTCACACCCTATACGTCCACTTTCGTGTTTGCAGAGTGCTGTGTTTTTAATAAACAGTCGCAGCGGCCTGGTATCTTCGACCGGCATGAGCTTACGGAGCAAGTCCTTCACCCTCACCGGCGCACCTTCTCCCGAAGTTACGGTGCCATTTTGCCTAGTTCCTTCACCCGAGTTCTCTCAAGCGCCTTGGTATTCTCTACCCAACCACCTGTGTCGGTTTGGGGTACGGTTCCTGGTTACCTGAAGCTTAGAAGCTTTTCTTGGAAGCATGGCATCAACCACTTCGTCACCCAAAGGGTAACTCGTCATCAGCTCTCGGCCTTAAGATCCCGGATTTACCTAAGATCTCAGCCTACCACCTTAAACTTGGACAACCAACGCCAAGCTGGCCTAGCCTTCTCCGTCCCTCCATCGCAATAACCAGAAGTACAGGAATATTAACCTGTTTTCCATCGACTACGCTTTTCAGCCTCGCCTTAGGGACCGACTAACCCTGCGTCGATTAACGTTGCGCAGGAAACCTTGGTCTTTCGGCGTGGGTGTTTTTCACACCCATTGTCGTTACTCATGTCAGCATTCGCACTTCTGATACCTCCAGCAAGCTTCTCAACTCACCTTCACAGGCTTACAGAACGCTCCTCTACCGCATCACCCGAAGGTGATACCCGTAGCTTCGGTGTATGGTTTGAGCCCCGTTACATCTTCCGCGCAGGCCGACTCGACTAGTGAGCTATTACGCTTTCTTTAAAGGGTGGCTGCTTCTAAGCCAACCTCCTAGCTGTCTAAGCCTTCCCACATCGTTTCCCACTTAACCATAACTTTGGGACCTTAGCTGACGGTCTGGGTTGTTTCCCTTTTCACGACGGACGTTAGCACCCGCCGTGTGTCTCCCATGCTCGGCACTTGTAGGTATTCGGAGTTTGCATCGGTTTGGTAAGTCGGGATGACCCCCTAGCCGAAACAGTGCTCTACCCCCTACAGTGATACATGAGGCGCTACCTAAATAGCTTTCGAGGAGAACCAGCTATCTCCGAGCTTGATTAGCCTTTCACTCCGATCCACAGGTCATCCGCTAACTTTTCAACGGTAGTCGGTTCGGTCCTCCAGTCAGTGTTACCTAACCTTCAACCTGCCCATGGATAGATCGCCCGGTTTCGGGTCTATTCCCAGCGACTAGACGCCCTATTAAGACTCGCTTTCGCTACGCCTCCCCTATTCGGTTAAGCTCGCCACTGAAAATAAGTCGCTGACCCATTATACAAAAGGTACGCAGTCACAGAACAAAGTCTGCTCCCACTGCTTGTACGCATACGGTTTCAGGATCTATTTCACTCCCCTCTCCGGGGTTCTTTTCGCCTTTCCCTCACGGTACTAGTTCACTATCGGTCAGTCAGTAGTATTTAGCCTTGGAGGATGGTCCCCCCATATTCAGACAAAGTTTCTCGTGCTCCGTCCTACTCGATTTCATGACTAAGAGATTTTCGCGTACAGGGCTATCACCCACTATGGCCGCACTTTCCAGAGCGTTCCGCTAATCTCAAAGCCACTTAAGGGCTAGTCCCCGTTCGCTCGCCACTACTAAGGGAATCTCGGTTGATTTCTTTTCCTCAGGGTACTTAGATGTTTCAGTTCCCCTGGTTCGCCTCTTGCACCTATGTATTCAGTACAAGATAACCATCTTATGATGGCTGGGTTCCCCCATTCAGACATCTCCGGATCAAAGTCTGTTTGCCGACTCCCCGAAGCTTTTCGCAGGCTACCACGTCTTTCATCGCCTCTGACTGCCAAGGCATCCACCGTATGCGCTTCTTCACTTGACCATATAACCCCAAGCAATCTGGTTATACTGTGAAGACGACATTCGCCGAAAATTCGAATTTCTCAATTAAGAGAACTCACAAATTTTACCTTAGCCTGATCCGTTACCAGTGAAAGTAACGTTCAGTCTATCTTTCTATCACATACCCAAATTTTTAAAGAACGATCTAATCAAAAGACTAGAAATCAATATTCAGCTCGAATATTCATTTCTAAACTCTCAAACTTCGAAGCAGTTTATGGTGGAGCCAAGCGGGATCGAACCGCTGACCTCCTGCGTGCAAGGCAGGCGCTCTCCCAGCTGAGCTATGGCCCCATAACAAAATTGGTGGGTCTGGGCAGATTCGAACTGCCGACCTCACCCTTATCAGGGGTGCGCTCTAACCAACTGAGCTACAGACCCAATTTCGAGCTTGTAACTGTTAGCTCAGAGCTATCAGCTTGGAGCTTAAAGCTGCTTCTATCGTCTTCTTCAATGAATCAAGCAATTCGTGTGGGAGCTCATGCAGCAGCTGATGTCGTCGATTAAGGAGGTGATCCAGCCGCAGGTTCCCCTACGGCTACCTTGTTACGACTTCACCCCAGTCATGAATCACACCGTGGTAACCGTCCTCCCGAAGGTTAGACTAGCTACTTCTGGTGCAACCCACTCCCATGGTGTGACGGGCGGTGTGTACAAGGCCCGGGAACGTATTCACCGCGACATTCTGATTCGCGATTACTAGCGATTCCGACTTCACGCAGTCGAGTTGCAGACTGCGATCCGGACTACGATCGGTTTTATGGGATTAGCTCCACCTCGCGGCTTGGCAACCCTTTGTACCGACCATTGTAGCACGTGTGTAGCCCAGGCCGTAAGGGCCATGATGACTTGACGTCATCCCCACCTTCCTCCGGTTTGTCACCGGCAGTCTCCTTAGAGTGCCCACCATTACGTGCTGGTAACTAAGGACAAGGGTTGCGCTCGTTACGGGACTTAACCCAACATCTCACGACACGAGCTGACGACAGCCATGCAGCACCTGTCTCAATGCTCCCGAAGGCACCAATCCATCTCTGGAAAGTTCATTGGATGTCAAGGCCTGGTAAGGTTCTTCGCGTTGCTTCGAATTAAACCACATGCTCCACCGCTTGTGCGGGCCCCCGTCAATTCATTTGAGTTTTAACCTTGCGGCCGTACTCCCCAGGCGGTCAACTTAATGCGTTAGCTGCGCCACTAAGAGCTCAAGGCTCCCAACGGCTAGTTGACATCGTTTACGGCGTGGACTACCAGGGTATCTAATCCTGTTTGCTCCCCACGCTTTCGCACCTCAGTGTCAGTATCAGTCCAGGTGGTCGCCTTCGCCACTGGTGTTCCTTCCTATATCTACGCATTTCACCGCTACACAGGAAATTCCACCACCCTCTACCATACTCTAGCTTGCCAGTTTTGGATGCAGTTCCCAGGTTGAGCCCGGGGATTTCACATCCAACTTAACAAACCACCTACGCGCGCTTTACGCCCAGTAATTCCGATTAACGCTTGCACCCTCTGTATTACCGCGGCTGCTGGCACAGAGTTAGCCGGTGCTTATTCTGTCGGTAACGTCAAAATTGCAGAGTATTAATCTACAACCCTTCCTCCCAACTTAAAGTGCTTTACAATCCGAAGACCTTCTTCACACACGCGGCATGGCTGGATCAGGCTTTCGCCCATTGTCCAATATTCCCCACTGCTGCCTCCCGTAGGAGTCTGGACCGTGTCTCAGTTCCAGTGTGACTGATCATCCTCTCAGACCAGTTACGGATCGTCGCCTTGGTGAGCCATTACCTCACCAACTAGCTAATCCGACCTAGGCTCATCTGATAGCGCAAGGCCCGAAGGTCCCCTGCTTTCTCCCGTAGGACGTATGCGGTATTAGCGTTCCTTTCGAAACGTTGTCCCCCACTACCAGGCAGATTCCTAGGCATTACTCACCCGTCCGCCGCTGAATCCAGGAGCAAGCTCCTCTCATCCGCTCGACTTGCATGTGTTAGGCCTGCCGCCAGCGTTCAATCTGAGCCATGATCAAACTCTTCAGTTCAAACATCTTTGGGTTTTTAAGAAACCCTAAACTTGGCTCAGCAATCGTTGGTTACATCTTTGATTTCTCGCGGAGTAACTTGTGATGCTGATAATCTTGTTGACTATCAGTCTGACTGCACAAGCACCCACACGAATTGCTTGATTCAGTTGTTAAAGAGCGTTTGGTTAAGATCTTTCGTCTCAACCGAGGCGCGCATTCTACAGCAGCCTCATTTGCTGTCAAGTGATTATTTTCAGAAGTTTTCGAAGAATTCTTCAACAACTTCAACCACTTGCGCTTCCGATCTCTCGTTAGCGGGAGGCGAATTCTACAGCGTTAATCGCTGCTGTCAACACCTCTTTTTTTCCGCTTTCGACCGAGAAGATCGAACCGTTAAAAGAACTACACATCACTGCCCTTTCAACTCCTTCCAGGCTTCGATGACCTGAAGCAAGCCGCTGTCGAAAACCGCATAACTCTTTGAATCTAAAGGAGTTTTCCGTTTCGACTGCGCCGGAAGTGGGCGAATTATAGACCTCTGGAATCTGCCGTCAACCGTTAATTTCGCTTTTCTTGCAGATTCTGCTTTTTAGCCATTAAACGCGGGATTCGCCTCATCACCGGCGGCACACGAAGCAGCAAGAGCACAGCGCCTATAAAGGCATAAATCGCCCACTCCTCTAGATCGGCCCGCACGATCCAGAGCATATGCAGCAAACCCAGCCCAAGTATCACGTAAACCAAGCGATGCAGCTTCTTCCAGCGAGCACCCAAACGACGCTGACTATAACGATTCGACGTCACTGCCAGTATCAGCAATCCGAGAAAGCCGAGTGCACCGACAATGATGTAAGGCCGCTTACGTAGCTCAACGCCCAACTGTGACCAGTCAAACCCGAGGATAAACGCCATATAGCTGAACAGATGTAGCGCTACATAAGCAAAACACCAAAGCCCTAACTGCCGGCGCACTGCAATCCACCCCGCCCAGCCGCTCAGCTTTTGCAACGGCGTCATGCTCAACGTAATCAACAGCAACACCAGCGTGCCAAGCCCGAGACGATCAACCAGCACCTTGCCTGGATCAGGCCCGAGCAGATCGGCGAACGCCTGATAGAACCACAGCAATGGCCAGATCGCTGCCGCAATGAACACGCCCACTCGCCAGAACGGATAACGCATCAGTAGTTCTTCCGCAGATCGAGCCCTGTATATAAAGAAGCGACTTCATCCGAGTAGCCGTTGAACATCTGGGTATCGCGCACATTCGGTTTGAACAGACTGTTCGGCAGGCGCCGCTCGCGCGCCTGGGTCCAGCGCGGATGATCGACCGTAGGGTTCACGTTCGCATAAAAGCCATACTCATCGGCAGCAATGCTTTGCCAAGTGGTCTTCGGCTGCTCGCTGACCAGACTGATGCGCACAATGGATTTCACGCTTTTGAAGCCGTACTTCCACGGCACCACCAGACGCAAAGGCGCGCCGTTCTGGTTCGGCAGTTCGCGTCCATACATGCCCACCGCGAGGATCGCCAAAGGATTCATCGCCTCATCCAGACGCAAACCTTCGACGTACGGCCAGTCGATCAAGGCAAAACCGGAACGCTGGCCGGGCATGCTCTTGGGATCCTGCAGGGTTTCGAAGCGGATGTACTTGGCCTTGGAAGTCGGCTCGACCTGCTTGAGCAAGGCCGAGATGGGAAAGCCGATCCAGGGAATGACCATCGACCACGCCTCGACGCAGCGCAGACGATAAATACGTTCCTCCAGTTGATACGGTTTCATGAAGTCTTCCAGCGCATAACGCCCCGGCTTACCCACCTCCCCGTCAATCACCACGCTCCAGGGTTCGGTTTTCAGGTCGCCAGCGTTCCTCGCGGGATCGCCCTTGCCGGTACCGAATTCATAAAAGTTGTTGTAGTTCGTGGCGTCTTTATAAGGCGTGATCGCCTCGTCCTTGACGTTGACCGCACCCCATTGAGTAGAAGGAAGCTTTTCGGCAAACCAGGCCGGAGCCTTGCCGGATTCAACATCAGAGTAGCGAGGGGTATCAGCGGCATTGGCCCAGCGCGGCAGGCTGCTCACGGCAATACCGGCAGCAGTGGCGCCGAGCAATTGGCGACGGGAGAGATAAATGGCTTCAGGCGTGACATCCGACTCATGGCAGTCGGATGCTTTGGGGATCTTGATCAACATGACAACTCCGCAGCTTTGGAGGACAGGTGCACCCATAGACTGCGGAGTATGCGGGAAATTACATCATTCGGCGTTTTTGTGACGACGAAGACGCAACAGATACTGCACCGGACCGGACGCCGCATAGGCGAGAAACACCAGCAGCAGAATGCGCGGCGGATCACTGAACACGACAGCGAATACCAGCACCACCGCGAGAATCGCCACGAACGGCACGCGACCTTTCAGATCCAGCTCCTTGAAGCTGTTGTACTTGATGTTGCTGACCATCAGCATGCCGGCCGCCGCCACCATCAACGCCACCAGGAACGACATCTTCGAACCCTGAATGCCGTAATCGCTGAACGCCCAGACAATGCCGGCCACAACGCCTGCCGCCGCCGGGCTGGCCAGACCGATGAAGTAACGTTTGTCCGCCGTGCCAACCTGGGTGTTGAACCGCGCCAGACGCAACGCCGCACCCGCTACATAAATGAAAGCGACCATCCAGCCGACCTTACCCATATCGCCCAGCGCCCAGCCGAAGGCCAGCAATGCCGGCGCGACACCGAAGGCGACCATGTCCGACAGCGAGTCATACTCGGCGCCGAAAGCACTTTGCGTATTGGTCATGCGTGCCACGCGACCATCGAGACCGTCGAGCACCATCGCCACGAAAATCGCGATCGCAGCGAAGGCGAAATACTTGCTCGCATTCACCGAGTCGCCGGCGCTCAACGCGGCCTGCGCGCTCATCGAGTTGATGATGGAATAGAAGCCTGCGAACAGGTTGGCAGTGGTGAACAGGTTCGGCAGCAGATAGATACCACGATGCCGGACTTTACGACCTTCAGCGTCGTGCCCTTCTTCGATGTGTTCATCGATGGGCAGCAGGCTTTCGGCGTCGGAAGCCTTGTTCGGCTCTTCGGGACGTTCGCTCATGGACATTACCTTGCAACGGTTTGGAAAAAATTCGACAGAGGCTTGAGGACGACAGTTCGGCCACAAACGATGCAGCTTTATACCAGAAGCACCGGCCCAAACGAAAAAACGCGGCCTAGGCCGCGTTTTTCGTACAAGGGACGACGACTTAGTTTTTGGCTTTGTCGACGATCTTGTTGGCACCGATCCACGGCATCATGGAGCGCAGTTGCTCGCCGATGATTTCGATACCGTGAGCGGCGTTGTTACGACGCTTGGCGGTCATCGAAGGGTAGCCGGTTGCGCCTTCGCTGATGAACATTTTGGCGTATTCGCCGTCCTGAATACGTTTCAGGGCGTTGCGCATGGCCTGACGGGATTCGGCGTTGATCACTTCCGGGCCGGTCACGTATTCGCCGTACTCGGCGTTGTTGGAGATCGAGTAGTTCATGTTGGCGATACCGCCTTCGTACATGAGGTCAACGATCAGCTTCAGTTCGTGCAGGCACTCGAAGTAGGCCATCTCCGGCGCGTAGCCAGCTTCAACCAGGGTTTCGAAACCGGCTTTTACCAGTTCAACGGTACCGCCGCACAGAACGGCTTGTTCGCCGAACAGGTCGGTTTCGGTCTCGTCCTTGAAGGTGGTTTCGATGATGCCGGTACGACCGCCACCGACGCCAGCGGCGTAGGACAGTGCAACGTTTTTGGCGTTGCCCGAGGCGTCCTGGTAGATCGCGATCAGGTCAGGGATACCGCCGCCTTTGACGAACTCGGAACGCACGGTGTGGCCCGGGGCTTTCGGCGCGATCATGATCACGTCGAGGTCAGCACGCGGAACAACCTGGTTGTAGTGAATCGCGAAGCCGTGGGAGAAGGCCAGGGTGGCGCCTTTCTTGATGTTCGGCTCGATTTCGTTCTTGTACAGCGAGGACTGGAACTCGTCCGGGGTCAGGATCATGACCAGGTCGGCAGCGGCAACAGCGGAAGCAACGTCGGTCACTTTCAGGCCGTGAGCTTCGGCTTTGGCAACGGTGGCCGAACCTTTACGCAGACCGACGGTAACGTCGACACCGGAGTCTTTCAGGTTGCACGCTTGAGCGTGGCCCTGGGAGCCGTAACCGATGATGGCAACTTTCTTGCCCTGGATGATCGACAGGTCGCAGTCTTTATCGTAGAAAACTTTCATGAATTTCCCCTTATATCCGGCCGTTCAGGCCATGCGCTAATTTGGTTTAGATGCTGAGAACTTTGTCGCCGCGAGCAATGCCGGTCACGCCGCTACGGACGGTTTCCAGAATCGATGCGGTGCCGATGGACTGAATGAAGCTGTCGAGCTTGTCGCTGGTACCGGTCAACTGAACGGTATACACGCTGGCGCTGACATCGACGATCTGCCCACGGTAGATATCGGTAGTGCGTTTGATCTCGGCGCGCTGGGCGCCAGTGGCCTTGACCTTGACCAGCATCAGTTCACGCTCGATGTGAGCGCTTTCCGACAGGTCCACCAGCTTGACCACTTCGATCAGCTTGTTCAGGTTTTTGGTGATCTGCTCGATCACTTCATCGTGGCCCACGGTGGTCAGCGTCAGACGCGACAGGGTCGGGTCTTCGGTCGGCGCCACGGTCAGGCTTTCGATGTTGTAGTTGCGCTGCGAGAACAGGCCGACTACACGAGACAGAGCGCCGGGTTCGTTTTCCAGAAGCAGGGAAATAATGTGCCGCATGATTAAGTACGCTCCGTCTTGCTCAGCCACATATCGCGCATGGAGCCGTCTTTGATCTGCATCGGGTAGACGTGCTCGCTGGTGTCGACCGCAACATCGATGATCACCAGGCGATCCTTCATGGCGAACGCTTCGGCCATCTTCGACTTCAAATCTTTCGATTCGGTGATGCGTACGCCAACGTGGCCGTAGGCTTCAGCCAGCTTGATGAAGTCGGGCAGCGATTCCATGTAGGAGTGCGAGTGACGGCTGCCGTAGCTCATGTCCTGCCACTGGCGAACCATGCCCAGCACACCGTTGTTGAGGATGACGATCTTTACCGGCAAGCCGTATTGCAGGCAGGTCGACAGCTCCTGGATATTCATCTGGATACTGCCTTCGCCGGTGACGCAGGCAACGTCGTCGTCCGGGAAGCTCAGTTTGATGCCCATCGCGGCTGGCAGACCGAAGCCCATCGTGCCCAGACCACCGGAGTTGATCCAGCGGTTCGGCTTGTTGAACGTGTAGTACTGCGCAGCGAACATCTGGTGCTGACCCACGTCGGAGGTCACAAAGGCGTCGCCCTTGGTCACTTCGCAGAGGGTTTCGATCACGGTCTGCGGTTTGATCTTGCTGCCGTCGCCCTTTTCATAAGGGAACAGGCCGCGATCGCCACGCCATTCATCGACCTGCTTCCACCAACTGGCCACGGACTCCTTGTTCGGGGTCTCGCCGATTTCCTTGAGGATCGCGACCATTTCGGTCAGGACGCTCTCGACCGGACCCACGATTGGCACGTCAGCCTTGATGGTCTTGGAGATCGACGCCGGGTCGATGTCGATGTGGATGATCTTGGCGTTCGGGCAGAATTTCGCCGGGCCGTTGATCACCCGATCGTCGAAGCGTGCGCCGACGGCGAGGATCACATCGGCATGGTGCATCGCCAGGTTCGCGGTGTAACTGCCGTGCATGCCGAGCATGCCGATGAACTGACGGTCAGTGCCAGGGAAAGCGCCCAGGCCCATCAAGGTGTTGGTCACCGGCAGGTTGAGCATTTTCGCCAGCTCGGTCAGTTGCGCGGAGCCATTGCCGAGAATCACGCCGCCGCCGGAGTACAGCACCGGGCGCTTGGCCGCCAACAACATTTCTGCCGCCTTGCGGATCTGCCCGGAGTGACCGCGAACGGCCGGGCTGTAGGAACGCAGCTTGGCTTTCTTCGGGAAAACGTATTCGAATTTCTCGGCCGGATTGGTCATGTCTTTCGGGATGTCGACCACGACCGGGCCCGGACGACCGGACTGCGCCAGGTAGAAGGCCTTCTTCATGACTTCCGGGATTTCCGAAGCGTGCTTGATCATGAAGCTGTGCTTCACGATCGGCCGGGAGATACCGATCATGTCGGTTTCCTGGAACGCGTCGGTGCCGACCATGGTGCTTGGCACCTGACCGGAAATGATCACCATCGGAATCGAGTCCATATAGGCGGTGGCGATACCGGTGATGGCGTTTGTGGCGCCTGGACCGGATGTCACCAATACCACGCCGGCTTTACCGGTGGCACGGGCGTAGCCGTCAGCCATATGGGTCGCCGCTTGTTCGTGACGAACCAGGATGTGGGTCACTTCCGGTTCTTTGAACAGGGCATCGTAAACATGCAGGAGAGCACCACCCGGGTACCCGTAGATATATTTGACGCCTTCGTCACGCAAAAAGCGGACGAGCATCTCACCGCCAGATAAAAGCTCCACGTTGTTCACCTCTAAAACGCCAGAATACCGTCCACAAAAAAGGGGCGGGTCTTAATAGGTTTACTTCTCGGCAGAGCATGAGCGACGGTGGTCGCCGACTACGTCAGCACTGACTGAGCAAGTATTGGGATCGTCCCAAGTGTTGCGGGCCTTTCCCACCCAGCGCGAGGTAACGCGTTGCGGGTGTAACAGGTCGGCGCGGATGTGCGCCTCATGATCTACCGAGTGGGTCTGCTTCTGGCAGTCCCTCTACAGCGGACTTTGGATTCTTCTGTTTCGCCCTCTGCAAGTCAAGTCGTCTGTGGGGTTAATTGTGGGTAAGCACATGAGAACGCAAGAAAAAACCTGAAAAGCGCTACTCTGTTAGCGTCAATTGCGCATTTTTGCCAAGGAATCAGCATGCGAACGCTCCTCCTCACTTTGCTGATCGGTCTCAGCCCATGGTGCTCGGCCGCTCAAATCTACAAATGGGTCGATGCCCAAGGCGTCACACATTTCGATGCACAACCGCCGCAGGGCCAACCGGCGACGACCGTGCAAACGCCCTCCTCACCCGCGCCGAAAGCCGCGCCGCTGCCGGGCGGCGGCGTACTCGGCGATCAGAAAGCCATTGATGCCAAGGTGAAGAAACAGGTCGCCGAGCAGCAGGCGCAGCTCAAGGCCTTTTGCGAACAGGCACGCACGAACCTGGCGCAACTGCAGAACAATCCGCGCTTGCGTGAGGAGGTTGAGGGGGATTTGCGCAGGCTCGACGATACACAGCGTCAGGAACGCATCGTCGAAGCGAAGAAGCAGATTGCCGAGAATTGCTCGTAATCGCTGCGAAGGAGCTGTGTAGGAGCTGCCGAAGGCTGCGATCTTTTGACTTGTTTCAAAGCAAGATCAAAAGATCGCGGCCTCGTTGCACTCGTCAGCTCCTACACAACCGCGCTCAGCGGGAGGCAGTGATCAGCAGGTCAAACTCTTTGAGCAGCACCTGCAACTGCCGATCCTTGCCGCCAAGGTTGCGCTGGGCGAAGACCATTTCCGCCATTTCCTGAATGCCCGAGGCGTTCGGCAAGGGCAGATCCTGTTCGAGGATCATCTTCATGCGCGGCAGGAAGATCCATTGCAGCCATTGCTCGAAGTCCAGCGTGTCGACCGAGAACGGCTCGACACTGCTCAGGGCTTCGACCGACGGCTCAACCTCATCCCACCAGCCCTGGGTGCGCAGCTCGCGTTCAATCAACAACAGCTGATCGGCGATTTTCGGGAAACGCACGTCCATCACAGGGAAACCTTGGCCTTCTGACGGGCCAGCGCGGCGCCGGCGGAATCGCCTTGTTTCTCACGAGATTGAGCGATGATTTCCCACAGGCTGGCTTGCAGATCCGGACGACCGTTGGCCATGGTCAACGCGCGACGGGCAAATTGCTCGGCTTGCGGCGCATCGCCCTGGGCCATGCGCACCTGCGCCAGACGGTAAAGCACTTGTGGCTCACGGGGGGCGACACGTTGCGCCCGCTCCAGGCTGGAAGAAGCACCGTTGAGGTCGCCGCCGGCCTGTTGCTGTTGCGCGGTGGTCAGCAAGGCGAGTACCGGACCGTCCAGTTGCTCATCCGCCGACAGCCCGCCACCGCTGCTGGCCGAAGGAATGCCACTTGGCGTCGACGGCATGCTGTAGCTGCCGGAGTTGATCGGTGCCGACTCAACCGCCGATGGGTTATACGGCCCCGACGTGATACCGCCAGATGCAGGCCCCGGGACGATCGGCGAAGAACTGATCGGTGTTGACACCGCAGCACCGCCGCCCGGCACCATCACCACCACGCCGGTATCGCCTTGCGGAATCGCCTGAGTCTGGCCCTGCGCCGGGCGCTTGACCGTGGTCTGACGGAAACCGCCATTGGCGCCGATGCGTTCGCTATTGGACACGGCCGTACCCGAATCCACTACCGGAATCGAACCACGCTGTACGGTGGAGCAGCCGCTGAGCAAAGCCACGGCGGTCACCGCTGGAATCAACCACTTGTTCACTTGAAACCCTCTTTGCTTAATTCATCCAGCCCTTGACCCAGTCCATCACCGATTCCGGCGAGGCAGGTGTTTCGCTTGCACACGCGGCGCCGGGTGGCGGCTCGCTGCCGCGAATATACGGCATCTGCACCGCGCCGGGGCAGTTGGCATCGGAACCCTGGCCGGTGCGCGAATCGACCCACGCTTGCACGACGTTGTCCGGCTGCGGCATGTCCAGCGGCAGCGGATCGGCCTTGCGCATGAAACTGGTCCAGACCTGCAGCGCACCGGTGGCCCCGGTGAACGGCGTCTTGCCGTTGTCGTCGCGACCCAGCCAGACCACTGCCAGCAGATCCTGACTGAAACCGGCAAACCAGCTGTCGCGCGAATCGTTACTGGTACCGGTCTTGCCCGCCAGTGTCAGGGTCTTGGGCAGCACGTTATAAACCGAACTGCCGGTACCTTCACGCATCACCCGCTGCATGGCGTTCTGGATCAGGTAAATCGAGGCAGGGTCGAAGCGCTGTTCGATCTGGAACGGATAACGCTTGAGCGGCTCGCCCTCGGCGGTCAGCACGCTGCGAATGCCGCGCATCGGCGTATTGAAACCACCGTTGGCCAGCGTCTGGTACATGGTCGCCACTTCGATCGGCGTCATGCCGCCAGCACCGAGCAGCATCGACGGGAACGCCGGGAATTCACGGGTAACGCCCAGGCGACCTACGGTCTTGAGCACGTTCGGCACGCCGACTTCCAGGCCCAGGCGCGAGGTCGACAGGTTGTAGGAATGCGCCAGGCCCTGATAGAGGAACACCGTACCGTGGGAGCGGCGATCGTAGTTCTGCGGCTTCCACACCTGACCGTTGGCGCCTTTGACTGACAGCGGATCGTCCGACAGCCAACTGGTCAGCGTGTACTGGCTCGGTTTCTCAAGCGCGGTCAGATACACCGCCGGTTTGATCAGCGAGCCGATCGGGCGTACCGCATCGAGTGCGCGGTTGAAACCGGCGTAACTGGCCTGACGGCTGCCGATCATCGCCTGGACTTCGCCGGTTTCCGGGTTGGTCACGACCATCGCCGCTTCGACGTCATCCGAGCCCTTGCGCCCGGCCAGACGCTTGAACGTGTCGTTGACCGAGGCTTCGGCTTTCATCTGCAGAATCGGGTCGAAACTGGTGAAGATGCGCAGGCCTTCTTCGGTCAAGTCTTCGTCGCGGTAGTCTTCGCGCAACTGGCGTTTGACCAAGTCGATAAAGCCCGGGAACGAGCTGTCGGCGAGCTTGCCGCGAGTCGTCACACCGAGCGGCATTTTCTTCGCCGCTTCGACTTGTTCGGGGGTTGCCACGCCTTGCTGCGCCAGCACGTCGAGGACCAGATTGCGCCGCTCCAGCGCGCGTTCCGGGTTGCGGCGCGGGTTGTAGTAGGACGGTCCCTTGACCATGCCGACCAGCATCGCAACCTGATGCAGTTTCAGCTCGGACAATGGCTGGCCGAAGAAGAACTGACTGGCCAGACCAAAACCGTGCACCGCACGCTGGCCGTCCTGACCGACGAAGACTTCGTTGAGGTAGGCCTCAAGAATTTCCTTCTTGTCGTAATGCAGTTCCAGCAGCAACGCCATCATCGCTTCGGTGAGCTTGCGGGTCAGGCTGCGTTCGCTGGTCAGGTAGAAGTTCTTCACCAACTGCTGGGTCAGCGTACTGCCGCCCTGGGTCATCTTGCCGCCGGAGGTGTTGATCCACACGGCGCGGGCGATCGATTTCGGCGACACGCCCCAATGGCTGTAGAAGTCGCGGTCTTCGACGGCGATCAGGGTTTCGAGCAGGTACGGCGGCACCTGATCGAGTTTGATCAGGATGCGGTCTTCGAGATTTTTCGGGTAAATGCCGCCGATCATCAGCGGCTCGAGGCGCACCACCGACAGTTTCGAACCGTTGGTCGAGGACAGTTCGGCGACGTAATCGCCGGAGAAGCGCACACGCACCGGCTGCGGCTTTTCCAGACCTTCATAGAACTGGAAGCCACGAGTGTTCAGGTCAACCGTATTGCCGCTGACGGCGGCGGCGCCGGGGCCATTGCTCACGGCTTCGCGGCGATAGCCGAGGGCATCGAGTTCGGTGAGGAAATCGTCCTTGCTGAGCTTCTGTCCGACGAACAGCTCAAGCGGGCGCGCGTACACCTTGGCCGGGATGGTCCAGCGCTTGCCGGAGAACTTCTCCTGCACCACGGCATCGAGGTAAACGGCAAAGCCGGCCAGCACTACAAGGCCGACCAGGCTGAGTTTAATGGCCCAGCTCAACCATGGGCTGAGGCCCTTGGCTGGTGGTTTTTTCTTGGTACGGGGGGATCGGGATCGAGTCATGGCGGCGGATTATACGCACTTTATCGATCCTCAACAGGCACGCGCGGAGGTTTGCGTCAGGCGGGCAAGCAGCCATAATGGCCACCTCGAATTCCCCCGCCTCTGAAGGATCGCCCGTGAGCCAGTCCCTGATCGCTGCCCTGCAAAACCCGGCCCTCTACCCGCATCCCGTCGAAGGGTTTCAGGTCATCGAAACCCACATCTCGTGGGTGATTCTCACCGGGCCCTTTGCCTATAAAGTGAAGAAGCCAGTGAATTTCGGCTTCCTTGATTTCACCAGCCTCGATGCGCGCGCGCATTTCTGCGCAGAAGAGCTGCGCCTGAACCAGCGTCTGACCGCTGATTTGTATCTCGACGTGTTGCCAATCACCGGCAGCGTCGAAGCACCACAACTGGGTGGCGACGGCCCGGCTATCGAATACGTGCTGAAAATGCGCCAGTTCCCGCAGAGCGGGTTGCTCAGCACCCTGCAAGCCAATGGCGAACTGACCACTCAGCACATCGACGCGTTGGCCGAGCAGATCGCCCATTTCCATCTCAACGCCCCGAAAGTCCCGGCCGAACACGATGCTGGTACACCGGACAGCGTGATGGCGCCGGTCGCGCAAAATTTCGAGCAGATCCTGCCGTTCCTCAGCGACAAGAACGATTTGCTGCAACTTGAGGCATTGAAAGCCTGGGCGGAAAGCAGCTTCGAGCGCCTCAAGCCCCTGTTCGCCCAGCGCAAGACACAAGGTTTCACCCGTGAATGCCACGGCGACATTCACCTGGGCAACGCCACGGTCATCGACGGCAATGTGGTGATCTTCGACTGCATCGAGTTCAACGAGCCATTCCGTTTCACTGATGTCTGGGCCGACACCGGTTTCCTCGCCATGGACCTGGAAGACCGTGGCCTGAAATCGTTGGCGCGTCGCCTCATCAGCCAGTACCTGGAACTGACCGGCGACTATGAGGGCCTGGAAGTGCTGAACTTCTATAAAGCCTACCGCGCGCTGGTGCGGGCCAAGGTGGCATTGTTCAGCATGCCGGCGGACGCGACTGCGGTGCAGCGCGCCACCACCCTGCGCCAGTACCGCAACTACGCCAACCTGGCGGAAAGCTACAGCACCATTCCTTCGCGCTTCATGGCCGTTACCCACGGTGTTTCCGCCGTCGGCAAGAGCCATGTGGCCATGCGCCTGGTCGAAGCGCTGGGCGCAATTCGCCTGCGTTCCGATGTCGAGCGCAAGCGCCTGTTCGGCGAGCAGACTGTTGCCAACGATGTGCAGGCCGGCATTTACAGCGCCGATGCCAGCACCGCGACCTACGCGCGCCTGCATGAAATCGCCGAGGTGATCCTGCACGCCGGCTTCCCGGTGGTGATCGACGCGACTTACCTCAAGCGTGAACAGCGCGATAACGCGGCGAAGATTGCCGAAGCCACCGGCACGCCGTTCCTGATCCTCGACTGCAACGCCCCGCAAGCGGTAATCGAGAGCTGGCTGGCGATGCGCCAGGCCGATCAGAAGGATCCGTCCGACGCCACCCTGGCAGTGATCGAAGCGCAGCAGGCCAACCGCGAAGCGCTGACCCCGGAGGAGATTCTGCGCAGCAAACGCGTGCAGACCAATGAATCCGGCACGCTGGACACTGTGGTCGCGCAGATCCGTCAGCGCCTGCCGGGCCTGTAAAAAACTATTTCGGCCGTGAAGCCCTCGCTCGCTTCACGGCCGGCAAATAGTGGCACTATACTGGCGTCATAAAACCAACAGGTGATCTGACATGAGCCAGCCTAAACTGCTCGACACTCCGCTTTACGCCCTGCTGCACAAAGATGACGTTGCAGGCTTCAACAAAGAACGTCCACAGGATGGTCTGATCGACATGGCCGGCGGCGATTTCCGTGGCCTCGACCTGCGTGAACTGAACGCCGACGGCGTGGATTTCCGCGATGCGTATTTCCGCTCCGCCGATTTGCGTGGCATCGATTTCCGCAAGGCTTCGCTCGAAGGCGCCAGCCTGGCCCATGCACAGATTTCCGGTGCGTACTTCCCGCCGGAGCTGAGTGCCGACGAGATCCTGATGTCGATGAATTTCGGTACACGGTTGCGCTATCGCACTCGCTGAAATCTGGAAATCTTCCTGACACCACGCCTTGCCCCTATGGGAGCGAGCCTGCTCGCGACGGCGTAGTGTCAGTCGATATTGATTGTGTCTGATACGCCCTCTTCGCGAGCAGACTCGCTCCCCCATTGATAATCGTTTACCTCCCTTCCCTCTGCGTTCGCAGGTCCTTTACCCCCCTTTCTTAGAAGCTTTTGCGTCGAATCCGACCAAACAACCACGCTTTTCCTACTGATGGCTACACTGCTGAGAAGCTCGCCCACGCACCATTCGGCCGTCGCAAGGAGGCTTGATGAATGATGAACTGCAACACCTGAAAAATCTTGGCAAGACATCGGCGCAATGGCTGCATGCCGTGGGCATCCACAGCGCCTCGGACTTGCGTCGCCTCGGTGCAGTGGATGCCTACCGGGCCGTGCGTACTCGAGGCTTTCGCGCTTCAAAGGTGTTGTTGTATGCGATCGAAGGGGCGTTGATGGACGTGCACTGGAACGACATCCCTGCCGAGCGCAAGGACGCCTTGAACAAGCAGCTCGAAGCCATTTCCGCGCGCCATAAAAACTGAACAGGCGCTGACGCCATGTATTTACTGGGGGAACAATCGGCCCACGCCGACGCATTGATCAATCGCTTGCAGAGTCTTCCCGGGCAGTGGCTACAGGATTTATCGCCATGCGCGACTGTTGTCGAACTGGAGGCCACGGATGATTTGTTTGCGCAGTTGCCGGACGATCAGCTGTTTTTGCTGAGCGAGGGCGTTGTGCATGGCTGCATCGCGGGCCGCCCTCTGTTCTATTGGCAGGAAGGTGATCTGCTCGGTCTGCAACGTGGCGAGCAATGGAGCGACTGTCGCGTATGCAGCGACAGCACTGTGCGCCTGCTGCCCTATGGTCGCGCAGAGGTTTTGCAGCATTTGTATGCCGACCCTGATCGAGCCGAGCAGCTTCTGAGCTATCTGCTCGGGCAAATGGCGCTGCTCGCCCACGCTGTGGCCGAGTTGAAACCCCGGGAGTTCCGCAGCACCAACGGCTTCAAACGGGTCGAGGCCGGCGCCGTGCTGATTCAACAGGGCGATGCAGCGGACCATGTTTTCGTGATTATCGATGGGCATGCTGAGGCATTTGTTGACGGGCACAAGGTCGGTGACGTGCCGAAGGACGAGATTTTCGGCGCCATGGCGTTGTTTACCGGCGAGCCGCGCAACGCCACGGTAGTGACTTCCGAGCCGAGCACGGTGATGTTGATTCCCGGTGATCAATTTTTGAGCATGACCCGCAGCAACCCGAAGATCGCCCATGGCCTGATTGAGGGTATGGCTCGGCGCATCGGACAGTTGAATCGCCAGATCACGCAGTTGACGACGCAGCGCACCTAGCGCATAGCCCTTTATTCACAGGGCCTCACCACCACTCGCAAAACTAAATTACAGATTTGCAAAAACAGCGGTTGACGCGGTAATGAGAATCGCTATGATTATCACAACTGGTCGCGAGATCAGTCGATATTCTGAAAAGCCCTTGGTTCGGACTCTCAGATTATCTCCTCATCAGGCTAATCACGGTTATTTGACCCGGTTTTTACCGGGTCTTTTTTTGCCTGCCGAAAAGTCATTTGGCGAATTGCTGACGCATCTGCTCGCAGTAATCCGGCGTCGGCGTGGCCGGCGTGTACCAGACGTAATCGGCCATCGCCGCCGTTACCGCAGCGCCCTGCTCGGCCAGCATCAATACGGTCGGCGCCCTGGTGGCGCCCAGATCGAGCAGATGCAGCGGCACGCCGACATCCTTGCGCGCATGCCAGGCACCGGCCAGCAGGATCGAAGGCGTCGCCGCCGCCAGCATGCGTTGGGCCATTCGCCGATCGCGCTGTTGCTGAATCGCCAGCATCGCCGGCATCTGTGATTCGGGCAGCAAGCCGCAGTGAGATTCACTGACTTGTCCAAGCAACGTGTTCTGCACGGACAACGCATTACTGCGAGGACCGTTCAGCGCAGGTGGATTTCGGTAAAACGCGCGGATTTCGCTGTCATCGAGATTGGCCGCCAGCAGCGGATATGGCTGTGTCAGAGCGAAGCGCACGATCGGCCCGTAAAGATTCCAGTCCCAGCCCTCCTGCCAGGCCAATGCCGCAGGCAAATCAGCCGCAACGGAATTCGACTGGCGCAACGCATCGACTTTCGCTTGTTGATCCGGCGTGAGCATTTCCAGCAGCAGACTGCCTTGCGCCCGGCGCTTGCCCAGCGACTGCAACAGCCATAATTGCGCAGCATGATGATCGGCATTGTCGTGCTGCTCACCGATGATCAAACGCTCAGGTTCAGCGAGACGCACCAGCAGTTGCTGCGCGGTGAGCATCTCGCCGCTGCGCAGATCGCGGATATCGCCGCCCACCGGTGGAGCCACCACGTGCTGACACCCCGCGAGCAACACCAGTGCCAACAACCACAATCCACGCATGCGACACCTCGATGATTGATCAGCGGGCGATGATCAGCGGATGCCCACGCTCCGGGTGCGGTTGCACCAAAACCTCCAGGCCGAACACCGCTTTTAGCGTTTCCGGACGCAGCACCTGCTGCGGGGTATCCAGCGCAACCGGGCGCCCCTCCTCCAGCAACAGCACGCGATCACAATAGCGCGCCGCAAGATTCAGATCATGCAGGATCACCAGCACCGACGCGCCGCGATCGGCGAACTCGCGCACCGCTTGCAAGGTGGTGTGCTGATGCAGCGGATCGAGCATCGATGTCGGTTCGTCGAGCAACAAGGTTTGCCCGGCCTGACCCGGCCAGAGTTGCGCCAGCACCCGCGCCAGATGCACGCGCTGACGCTCGCCACCTGACAACGCCAGATAGCTGCGCCCACTCAGGTGCCCGGCATCGGCGGCGGCCAGCGCTGCCGCGACGATTTCGTCATCACGTACGCGCCCGGTCTGGTACGGCAAACGGCCCATGCCGACGACCTCTTCGACGGCGAAGGCAAAATCCAGCGTCGACACCTGCGGCAACACCGCCAGTCGTTGTGCCCGCTGTGTTCCGCTCCAATAGCTCAATGCCTGACCATCGAGCGAAACGTTGCCGTCACTGGCGAGCAACTCCCCGCACAAGGCGCCAAGTAACGTGCTTTTCCCGGCGCCGTTCGGCCCCAGCACCCCAAGCACCTCGCCGGGTTCGAGCCCGAGCGTAACCCCACTGAGCACCGCTTTGCGGCCACGGCGGACATGCAGATCGTGCGCGGACAACATCAGGCACGCCCTCGCAGCAGCAGATAAAGGAAGAACGGCGCGCCGATAAACGCGGTGACAATGCCGATCGGCAACTCCGCCGGCGCCAGCGACAAGCGCGCCACCAGATCGGCGAGCAATAACAGGCTCGCACCCGCCAGCACCGAGGCTGGCAATAGCACTTTGTGATCCGGGCCGGCCAGCAGGCGCACCAGATGCGGCACCACCAGCCCGACAAAACCGATCATGCCCGCAGCGGCCACCGCCGCGCCGACACCCAGCGCGGTGCAGAACACCAGTTCGCGCTTGAGCCGTTCGACATCGATGCCCAGATGACCGGCCTCGGATTCACCGAGCAACAAGGCATTCAATGCCTTGGCCCGACGCGGCAGCCACAGCGCCACGCCGATGGTGATGATCAGCAAGGGCCACAGCCGCGCGTAACTGGCGCCGTTGAGGCTGCCCAGGTTCCAGAAGGTCAGGGTGCGCAGCGTCGCGTCATCGGCCAGATAAGTGAACAGACCGACCGCCGAACTGGCCAGCGCCGTCAGCGCGATACCGGCCAGCAACATGGTCGCCACGTGGGTCTGACCGTTGCGCCGGCCCAGCCGATAGACCAGCGCCGTCACCCCGAGACCACCAAGAAACGCACACACCGACAACAGATACGGCCCGAACCACTCCGGCAGGCCGCCGAATAAAGAACCGCCGACAATCGCAATCGCCGCGCCGAGTGCCGCGCCACTGGACACCCCCACCAGTCCCGGGTCCGCCAGCGGATTACGAAACAGACCCTGCATCGCCACGCCGGACAGCGCCAGCACGCCACCGACCGCCAAGCCGAGCAAGGTTCGCGGCAGGCGGATCTGGCCGAGAATCAGCTCGGCCTGCTCCAGACCTTCCGGCGCCAGCGGCACGCCGATCAGACGCAGCGCCGCGCGCAGGGTATCGAACAACGGCAGGCTCACCGGCCCCAATGCCAGCGACAGCCAGATCGCCAGCAGACACAGCAAGGTCAGGCCGATGAACAAGCCACGGGGTTTGACCAGTGTGGTCATTGGCCGCCCTTGGCCGGGTAGAAACCGTCCGTCAGGGTTTGCAAAGCAGCCGGCAACCGTGGCCCGAGACCGCCCACCAGCAGCGTCGGGTCCAGCTCCATCACCCGCCCGCTCTTGGCCGCGCGGCTGGAATTGAGGATGGGGTTTTCCTTGAACAACGCGGCTTTTGCCGCCTCGCCGGTCAATGCTCGGTCAGCGAACACCAGCACTTCGGGATCGAGGCTGGCGAGGGATTCGACAGAAAACGGTTTGTAGCCGGTATGAGTAGCAAGGTTGTGCCCGCCGGCCTGTTGCAGCAGCCAATCGGCTGCGGTGTCCTTGCCGGCGATCAACGGCTTGCCGCCGGCGTGCCCGAGCAGCAGCAACACACCGGGGGCTTTCTGTGTGGTTTGCACTTGGGCAACTCGCACTGTCTGCGCCTGGAGCTGCTGTTGATAATTCTCCAGCAACTGCGCAGCCTTCTCTTGCGCACCGAGCAACTGGCCCAGATGAGTGACATTCTTTTCCAGCGTCGGCAGATCAGGCTGGGCTGAAAACAACTCGACCTTTACCTTGGCTGCTTTGACTTGCGCCAGAACCGGCGGCGGCCCCATTTCTTCGGTACCGATCAGAATGTCCGGACGCAGGCTCAAGATGCCTTCGGCCGACAGGCTGCGCTGATAACCAATACTCGGCAGCGCCTGCAACGATTCGGGATGCTGGCTGGTGGTATCGACCCCCACCAGCTTCGACTCGCCGCCCAGTGCGCTGACCCATTCCGACAGCGCGCCACCGGCGCTGACCCAGCGTTGCGGTAAATCCGCCGCAGCCGCCTGATGGCAGAGCAAAAGGCCGGCGCACAGCACGGCAACGCGGGTTTTCAGGCGCATACACAGCTTCCTTGAACAAGGTTTCCCGGGCATCGGCGCAGCGAGCCAAGTATCCTCGGCAACGGCCAGACTCCCTGTGGGAGAAGGTCGCCATTTGATAATTGTTTGCATTTGAACGTCAAGCTCGGACATATCCAGACACGAGCGGACATTAGAGGATAGCCATGAAGTTTCTCTGCGCCGGCAGCGATCTGGCCGAAGCTGGCAGTCGCGGTTTCGAAATCGAAGGCAAAAAGCTTTTCGCCGTGCGTCGTGGCGGGCAGGTCTATGTCTACTTCAATCGCTGCCCGCACCGGGGTGTCGGGCTGGAATGGCAGCCCGACCAGTTTCTCGATCCGAGCAACAGCCTGATCCAGTGCGCCACCCATGGCGCACTGTTTCTGATCGAGAACGGCGAATGCGTCGCCGGCCCCTGCGCCGGGCAGTCGCTCACGGCAATTGAATGCCGGGAGGATACACAAGGCGTGTGGATCGACGTTTAACCGTTGAGCCGCACGTCGAGTCGGCGGTCGATGACCATCTCTTCATGGTCCAGGCGCACGCCATACGCCAACACCTCGACACCGCAAGCAACCGCTTCACGCAGCGCCTCGGCGTAAGCCCAATCGATTTCCTCGGCCGGGCGCACGGCATCGATGCCGGTGAGGTTCACGCAGTACAACTGCACCGCCCGAATGCCGTCGCGCGCCAGATGCGCCAGCTCGCGCAGATGTTTGGCGCCGCGCTGGGTCACCGCATCGGGAAACGCCGCCACCGCCGTGCCGTCGAAGCCGAGGGTGACGCTTTTGACTTCGACATACGCCGGTCCGCTGGGGTATTCGAGGCGGAAGTCGATGCGGCTTTTTTCCTGTCCGTAGGCAACCTCACGCTTTAACGCGGTAAAGCCGTTCAACTCGGTAATCACGCCAGCCTGCAAGGCTTCTTCAACCAGCCCATTCGCCCGCCCGGTGTTGACGCAAAACAGCCGGCCCTGCGGTGTTTCGCCAATTTCCCAAGTGCCGGGCAACTTGCGTTTAGGGTCGTTGGAGCGGCTGAACCAGACCTGCCCGCCCTCGACCTGGCAATTGAGCATCGAACCGGTATTCGGGCAGTGAATGGTCAGCAACTCGCCGCTAACGGTCTCGATATCAGCGAGAAAACGCTTGTAACGACGAATCAGCCGCGCTTCTTCCAGAGCAGGATAAAAGCGCATCAGCCTTGCCAGCTCTTCAAGCCGCGCGCGATGCGCTCCACCGCTTCCTGCAAACGTGCGAGGTTTTGTGTGTAAGCGAAGCGCACGTGATGACCGGCCTGATAACGACCGAAATCCAGTCCCGGCGTAAAGGCGACGTGCTCGGTTTCGAGGAAATGCCGGCAGAACGCGAAGGCATCGCCGCCGAAACGGCTGATATCGGCGTACAGATAAAACGCACCTTCAGGCTCAACGGCAATGTTGAAACCAAGTTCACGCAGCGCCGGCAGGAGAAAATCGCGACGGCGCGCAAACTCGGCGCGGCGCTCTTCGAGAATCGCAATGGTGGCGGGCTCGAAACAGGCCAGCGCAGCGTATTGCGCCATGCTCGGCGCGCTGATGTAGAGGTTCTGCGCAAGCTTTTCCAATTCGCTGACCGCCGCGTCTGGCGCCACCAGCCAGCCCAGGCGCCAACCGGTCATGCCGAAATACTTGGAGAAACTGTTGAGGACAAAAGCGCCGTCATCGACTTCCAGCACACTGGCAGCATCAGTGCCGTAGGTCAGGCCGTGGTAGATCTCATCCACCACCAAGTGCCCGTGTCGGGCCTTGATCGCTGTGGACAGTCCGCCCAGTTCATCACGGGTCAGCAGGGTTCCGGTCGGGTTGGCCGGCGAAGCGACGAGGGCGCCGACACTGTCGTGGTCCCAGTGCCGCGCCACCAGATCCGGGGTCAGTTGATAACGCACCTCCGGCCCGACCGGCACCAATTGCGCCGCGCCTTCGACCAGCCGCAAGAAATGCCGATTGCACGGGTAGCCCGGGTCGGCGAGCAGCCAGTGTTTACCCGGATCGACCAACAGGGCACTGGCCAGCAACAACGCGCCGGAGCCGCCCGGCGTGATCAGAATCCGCCGTGGGTCGATATTCAGGCCGTAACGCGATTGGTAGAAACCGGCGATCGCCTCGCGCAGTTCGGGAATGCCACGGGCGGCGGTGTAGCGGGTCTTGCCCGCCGTCAACGCAGCTTGTCCGGCGCGAATGATCGGCTCGGCGGTGGTGAAGTCCGGCTCACCGATTTCCAGATGGATCACGTCGTGGCCTTCGGCCTGCAATTCATTGGCCCGCGCCAGCAGCGCCATCACATGGAACGGTTCGATCGCACGACTGCGCGCACTGTAGGGGGCCATTGGAATGCCTTCGACGGAAAAAAGAGACGATTCTACCTGTCTGCCGGAACGAGCGAGAACCCGTGAAGGTCACAGCCTCAAGAACGCTGGACTGTAACGATCTGAACGTACGCTCCAGGATTGACTAAAATCAGTGATTGAACAGGTCTCCCTTCCCACAGACACGGCTTGTCAGACATCTGCAAGCGCCACCCGCCGGGGGCTCGACATCCGGGAGTAGCGCAGGCTGATTTGATCTGGTAAGTTCGCCCGCTTGCAGCCGCAGGGCCGGCAGGTGTCGGTGATGGAGCAATCCTGCGCAATGGATTACAAGAGTAGAGGCGGTCCATTTCATGCCCACCCAAGCAAAGCAACAGCAGCAAACGTCGATCA
This sequence comes from Pseudomonas sp. LW8, assembly GCF_041956865.1. Classification (NCBI taxonomy): domain Bacteria; kingdom Pseudomonadati; phylum Pseudomonadota; class Gammaproteobacteria; order Pseudomonadales; family Pseudomonadaceae; genus Pseudomonas; species Pseudomonas sp. LW8. Next base: position 4,829,670 of record NZ_CP168138.1, read on the forward strand.
GCGGCTTCGAACCTTACGTTCAGAAGGCGGGTGAAGAGTACATGGGCGCTCCGATGCGCGCGCACTTCACCAAGATCCTGAACAAGTGGAAACTGGACTTGATGCAGGAAGTCGACCGTACGGTTGACCACATGAAAGACGAAGCGGCCAACTTCCCTGACCCGGCCGACCGTGCCAGCCAGGAAGAAGAGTTCTCCCTCGAACTGCGCGCCCGCGACCGCGAGCGCAAGCTGATCAAAAAAATCGACAAGACCCTGCAGTTGATCGAAGACGAAGAGTACGGCTGGTGCGAGTCCTGCGGCATCGAGATTGGCGTCAAGCGCCTCGAAGCCCGTCCGACCGCGGATCTGTGCATCGACTGCAAGACCCTGGCGGAAATCAAGGAAAAGCAGGTCGGCAAGTAATCTCGGCCTGAACGAAAAACGGAGCGTGTGAACGCTCCGTTTTTGTTTCTGTGTTTTGCCCGCGGAACCTGCGTCTGCCTCTGTGGGAGCGAGCCTGCTCGCGAAAGCGTCCTCTCAGATAACTCTTTCATGACTGACACAGCTTTCGCGAGCAGGCTCGCTCCCACAGAGGTAACTTGCTCAAATTCTGAATAGCCTTTATCGCCTCCATGACTGCCAAATCCCCCGCCTACATCGGCCGCTTCGCCCCTACCCCCAGTGGCCACCTGCACTTCGGTTCGCTGGTCGCTGCGTTGGCGTCTTACCTCGACGCCCGCTCCGTCGGTGGGCGCTGGCTGGTGCGCATGGAAGATCTCGATCCGCCGCGCGAAGAGCCCGGTGCGCAAGCGGCGATTCTCAAGGCGCTGGAAAGCTACGGTTTCGAATGGGACGGCGAAATGGTCCGCCAGAGCGATCGGCACGCTGCCTACGCCGAAGTGCTCGACAGCCTGTTCAACCATGGCCTTGCCTACGCCTGCACCTGCTCGCGCAAACAACTGGAGCCCTATCACGGGATTTATCCGGGGTTTTGCCGCAATGCCGGGCATGATCAGCACGACGCCGCGATCCGCCTGCGCGTGCCGGAGCTGGAATACCACTTCATCGATCGCGTGCAGGGCGAATACCATCAGCACCTGGGCCGCGACGTCGGCGACTTCGTCATTCGTCGGCGCGATGGTCTCTACGCTTATCAATTGGCGGTGGTGCTCGACGACGCCTGGCAAGGCATTACCGATATTGTGCGCGGCGCCGATCTGCTCGATTCGACGCCGCGTCAGCTGTACCTGCAAGAACTGCTCGGCCTGAAACAGCCGCGCTATCTGCACCTGCCACTGATCACCCAGCCGGACGGCAACAAACTCGGCAAGTCCTATCGTTCGCCGCCGCTTGAGGCTGATCAGGCCACGCCGTTGCTACTGCGCGCCTTGCGCGCGCTGGGGCAGCATCCCGGCACCGAACTGGCTCACGCTTCGCCGCGCGAACTGCTGGCCTGGGGCAGCGCACATTGGGATGCTGCCAAGATCCCGCGCACACTGACCCTGCCCGAAGCGCAACTGCAATGACGACACTTGCAGTCGCGCGCCCATCCGTTACCATCGCCGCACGTTTTCGGGCACGCGCATAAAAAAGAGAGGCCGGGATGTACATCTATCGCTTGGTCCTGCTTCTGGTCGTCGGGATCTACCTGTTCTCCCCCGCCATCATGGATTGGTGGATCGACGCGACGGGCGCCTGGTATCGCCCTTATCTGCTCTGGCTGATCCTGATTGTCGTGACCTTCATCCTGCAGAGCCAAAAAGATGCCGATGAGCTTTAGCCTGACCCAGATGATCCTGATCAGCGCCGCGTACCTGGCGGCGCTGTTCGGCGTTGCCTGGGTCAGCGAACGGGGCATGATCCCGCGCGCGATCATTCGCCACCCGTTGACCTACACCCTGTCGCTGGGGGTTTACGCCAGTGCCTGGGCGTTCTACGGCACGGTGGGCCTGGCCTATCAATACGGTTACGGCTTTCTGTCCAGCTATCTCGGCGTGTCCGGTGCGTTTCTGCTGGCGCCGGTGCTGCTCTATCCGATCCTGAAGATCACCCGCACCTATCAACTGTCGTCGCTGGCCGATCTGTTTGCCTTCCGCTTTCGCAGCACTTGGGCCGGCGCGCTGACCACGATTTTCATGCTGATTGGCGTCTTGCCATTGCTTGCCCTGCAGATTCAGGCAGTGGCCGACTCGATCGGCATCCTCACCGGCGAACGCGTGCAGAGCCGCGTGGCGCTGGCGTTCTGTGCGCTGATCATTCTGTTCACGATTTTCTTCGGTTCCCGGCATATCGCCACGCGCGAGAAACACGAAGGGCTGGTGTTCGCGATTGCCTTCGAATCGATCATCAAACTGATCGCCCTCGGCGGCGTTGGCCTGTATGCGCTGTATGGCGTATTCGACGGCCCGCAACAGCTCGAACTGTGGCTGCTGCAAAACCAGACCGCCCTCGCCGCCCTGCACACGCCGTTGCAGGAAGGCCCGTGGCGCACACTGTTGCTGGTGTTCTTCGCCTCGGCGATCGTGATGCCGCACATGTATCACATGACCTTTACGGAAAACCTCAACCCGCGCTCGCTGGTCAGCGCCAGTTGGGGCCTGCCGCTGTTTCTGCTGTTGATGAGTCTTGCCGTACCGCTGATTCTCTGGGCCGGGCTGAAACTCGGCGCCACCACCGACCCGGAATATTTCACCCTCGGCATCGGCATCGCCGCCAACAGCAAACCGTTGGCCTTGCTTGCCTACGTCGGTGGCCTGTCCGCCGCCAGTGGCCTGATCATCGTCACCACCCTGGCCTTGTCGGGCATGGCGCTGAACCATCTGGTGCTGCCGCTCTATCAGCCGCCGGCCGAGGGCAATATCTACCGCTGGCTGAAATGGACCCGTCGAGCGCTGATCGTGGCGATCATCATGGCCGGCTTCGGCTTCTACCTGATGCTGGGCGTCGAACAGGATCTGGCCAACCTCGGCATCGTCGCTTTTGTTGCGACCCTGCAATTTCTGCCCGGGGTGCTCTCGGTGCTGTACTGGCCGACCGCCAACCGCCGCGGCTTTATTGCCGGTCTGCTGGCGGGGATCACGGTCTGGGTGGTGACCATGCTGCTGCCGCTGGTCGGCAATCTGCAGGGTTTCTATATCCCGCTGCTGAACATGATCTACGTGCTCGACGACACCAGTTGGCACATGGCGGCCATCGCCTCGCTGGCGGCCAACGTGTTGATGTTCACCCTGATCTCACTGTTCACCAATGCCAGCCCGGAAGAAGCCAGTGCCGCCGAAGCCTGTGCGGTGGATAACGTGCGCCGCCCGCAACGCCGCGAACTGCACGCCGCCTCGCCGCAGGAGTTCGCCACGCAACTGGCCAAGCCGCTGGGTGCCAAGGCTGCGCAGAAAGAAGTCGAGCAAGCGCTGCGCGACTTGTATCTGCCCTTCGATGAACGCCGGCCGTATGCCTTGCGCCGGTTGCGCGACCGCATCGAGGCCAACCTGTCCGGCCTGATGGGCCCGAGCGTTGCGCAGGATATGGTGGAAACCTTCCTGCCCTATAAGGCTGGCGGCGAAAACTACGTCACCGAAGACATTCACTTCATTGAAAGCCGTCTCGAGGATTACCACTCGCGCCTCACCGGCCTGGCCGCCGAGCTCGACGCCCTGCGCCGCTACCACCGCCAGACCTTGCAGGAACTGCCGATGGGCGTCTGCTCTCTGGCCAAGGATCAGGAGATCCTGATGTGGAACAAGGCCATGGAAGAGCTGACCGGCATCGCCGCGCAGCGAGTGGTCGGTTCGCGTCTGAGTACCATCGCCAACCCGTGGAAAGAGTTGCTGCAAGGCTTCATCAACCTGCCCGACGAGCATTTGCACAAACAGCATCTGGCGCTCGATGGTCAGACCCGCTGGCTGAATCTGCACAAAGCGGCAATCGACGAGCCGTTGGCACCGGGTAACAGTGGCCTGGTGTTACTGGTCGAGGATTTGACCGAAACGCAGATGCTCGAAGATAAACTGGTGCATTCCGAACGGCTGGCCAGCATCGGTCGACTCGCAGCGGGGGTGGCCCACGAAATCGGCAACCCGATCACCGGCATCGCCTGCCTGGCGCAGAACCTGCGCGAAGAGCGCGAAGACGACGGCGAGCTGACGGAAATCAGCGGGCAGATTCTCGAGCAGACCAAACGCGTCTCGCGCATCGTCCAGTCGCTGATGAGCTTCGCCCATGCCGGCAGTCATCAGCACAACGACGAACCGGTGTGTCTGGCCGAAGTCGCGCAGGATGCCATCGGCCTGCTGGCGCTGAACCGGCGCAATTTCGAAGTGCAGTTCTACAACCTGTGCGATCCCGATCATTGGGTCGAAGGCGACCCGCAACGGCTTGCCCAGGTGCTGATCAATCTGCTCTCCAACGCCCGCGACGCCTCGCCGCCGCACAGTGCGGTACGGGTCAAGAGCGAAGCCGGCGAACACACGGTCGATCTGATCGTCGAAGACGAAGGCAGCGGTATTCCGTCGAGCATCATGGATCGATTGTTCGAACCTTTCTTCACCACCAAGGATCCGGGTGAAGGCACCGGTCTGGGCCTTGCACTGGTCTATTCCATCGTTGAAGAGCATTATGGACAAATCACCATCGACAGCCCGGCTGATGTACAAAGCCAACGCGGCACCCGTATCCGGGTGACCTTACCGCGTCATGTCGAAGCGACGTCCGCTGTGAACTGAGACCGTCGAGAGTATCGAATCAATGCCGCACATTTTGATCGTCGAAGACGAAACCATTATCCGCTCCGCCTTGCGCCGCCTGCTGGAACGCAACCAGTACCAGGTCAGCGAAGCCGGATCAGTGCAGGAAGCACAAGAACGCTTCACCATTCCTACGTTCGATCTGATCGTCAGCGACCTGCGCCTGCCGGGCGCTCCGGGCACCGAGCTGATCAAGCTCGGGCAAGGCACACCGGTGCTGATCATGACCAGTTACGCCAGCCTGCGCTCGGCGGTCGACTCGATGAAAATGGGCGCGGTCGATTACATCGCCAAGCCGTTCGACCACGATGAAATGCTCCAGGCGGTTGCGCGGATCCTGCGTGATCGTCAGTCGGCGCCAGCTGCCGGCGAAGCCACGGCGAGCAAGCCTGCCGCTGGCAATGGCAAAGCCGCTGTGGATAACAGCAATGGCGAAATCGGCATCATCGGCTCCTGCCCGCCGATGCAGGACCTGTACAGCAAGATCCGCAAAGTCGCGCCAACCGATTCCAACGTATTGATTCAGGGTGAGTCCGGCACCGGTAAAGAGCTGGTGGCCCGCGCCCTGCACAATCTGTCGAAACGCGCCAAGGCGCCGATGATCTCGGTGAACTGCGCGGCGATTCCGGAAAGCCTGATCGAGTCCGAACTGTTCGGCCACGAGAAAGGCGCGTTCACCGGCGCCAGCGCCGGTCGCGCCGGTCTGGTCGAAGCGGCGGACGGCGGCACCCTGTTCCTCGATGAGATCGGCGAACTGCCCCTCGAAGCCCAGGCTCGCTTGCTGCGGGTTCTGCAGGAGGGCGAGATCCGCCGCGTAGGTTCGGTACAGTCGCAGAAAGTCGATGTGCGCCTGATCGCTGCAACGCACCGCGATCTGAAGAGCCTGGCGAAAATCGGCCAGTTCCGTGAAGACCTTTATTACCGTCTGCACGTGATTGCCCTGAAGCTGCCGCCGCTGCGCGAGCGTGGCGCCGACGTCAACGAAATCGCCAATGCCTTCCTCGCTCGCCAGAGCGCGCGGATCAATCGCACCGACCTGAAATTCGCTGCCGACGCTGAACAGGCGATCCGGCACTATTCGTGGCCCGGTAACGTGCGTGAGCTGGAAAACGCGGTTGAGCGCGCGGTGATTCTCAGCGAAAGCCCGGAGATTTCGGCCGACCTGCTGGGCATCGACATCGAGCTGAGCGATCTGGAAGACGACGAGTTCATCGGTCTGCCGCCGCAAACCGGCGGTAACGCCAGCAACAGCAGCCATGAGCCGACCGAGGATCTGTCGCTGGAAGACTATTTCCAGCACTTCGTCCTCGAGCATCAGGACCACATGACCGAGACCGAACTGGCACGTAAACTCGGCGTCAGCCGCAAATGCCTGTGGGAACGCCGCCAGCGTCTGGGCATTCCACGACGCAAGACCGGGGTTGCCAGCGAGAGCTGAGCGTTACCCACCGCGTGCGCGGGTAACGCATGACAATGTGAAAAAACTGTTACCGCAGTCGATTCACGTAACAGAAGCCGGGGTTATCGGTAACGAAACCCCGGCTTTTTTTCGCCCCTGCAAAACGGTTATATCGACCTAACCCCTTGTTTTACTGGGCTTGGCAAAAGTTGGCACGCACCCTGCTATATGTTTGATACAAGAACAATAACAAGCAATGCACAAGACAATAAAAATAAGACGAATCGACTCACGCACAATAAAAACAAGACGGCGAGAGGCGCAGCTAACTGATTCTTTTGGAGAGGCGTTGTATTTGGGGCTTGCCCCACGACCAGGCCGAGAACAACAAAAACTGTCCTAAGACAGAGCCTGTACTGGTTGGATCGACAGATCACTGCAATTCAGCGACCAAAGCAATCCGTTTGCTCTTGGCTCCCGATTGGGAGGGTCACGAAGGAAACACTTCGTGGCGAGGGCACTCAACAAAAACAAGAAGCCCGAATCAATAATAAAAAGAGCACGCAACTACTTCTTGGGGAGCTTCGGCTCCCCTTGTAGTTTCTCCCTTCCGTGAAATTCCCCCGTTTTCCTCGCTGGACCCTTGTAGCTTGGGGCTTGCAGCTCATATCTGCCGCGTCCTACACCATCCCCCGACTAAATGCTAGAATCTGCGCCCATCATGCGGTCATTCTTTTGGTATGGCCGAACATTCCTTCAAACAGTGCATCCCATGCTGAAGAAGCTGTTCCAGTCATTCCGAACTCCCGTGCGTCGTACGCAACACATCCGCAGCACCCCTGAAGTGCTCAACAGCGGCCAACATTCGCTGCAGAAAACGCAGTTCAGCCGCTATGCGGTGAATATCGTCGAACGCCTGCAAGGTGCCGGTTACCAGGCTTATCTGGTCGGTGGTTGCGTGCGTGACATGCTGTTGGGCATCACGCCCAAGGATTTCGACGTCGCCACCAGCGCCACCCCCGAGCAGGTCCGTGCCGAATTCCGCAATGCGCGGATCATCGGTCGCCGGTTCAAACTGGTGCACATCCATTTCGGTCGCGAAATCATTGAAGTCGCGACCTTCCGCGCCAATCACCCGATCAACGAAGACGAGGAAGACAGCAACCAGTCTTCGCGCAACGAGAGCGGGCGGATTCTGCGCGACAACGTCTACGGCACCCTGGAAGAAGACGCGCAACGCCGCGACTTCACCATCAATGCTCTGTATTACGATCCGGTCAGCGAGCGCATTCTCGATTACGCCAATGGCGTGCACGACATTCGCAATCACCTGATCCGTCTGATCGGCGACCCGAAGCAGCGTTACCAGGAAGACCCGGTGCGCATGCTGCGGGCCGTGCGTTTCGCCGCCAAGCTCAACTTCGGCATCGAGAAGCACACCGTGCAGCCGATCCGTGAGCTGGCGCCGATGCTGCGCGAGATTCCTTCGGCGCGGCTGTTCGAAGAAGTGCTCAAGTTGTTCCTCTCCGGGCACGGCGCGATCACCTTTGAAATGTTGGTTGATCTGCAACTGTTCGCCCCGCTGTTCCCGGCCAGTGCCGAGGCGCTGGAATACAACCCGGAATACACCCACACGCTGATCAGCGAAGCGCTGACCAACACCGACCTGCGCATCAAGCAGAACAAACCGGTGACCCCGGCGTTCCTCTTTGCCGCCCTGCTCTGGCCTGCGCTGCCGGCGCGAGTGTTGCGTCTGCAGGAACGTGGCATGCCGCCGATTCCGGCGATGCAGGAAGCCGCTCACGAGCTGATCGCCGAACAGTGCCAGCGCATCGCGATTCCGAAGCGCTTCACCATGCCGATCCGCGAAATCTGGGACATGCAGGAACGCCTGCCACGGCGCAGTGGCAAACGCGCCGATCTGTTGCTGGACAACCCGCGTTTCCGCGCCGGTTACGATTTCCTCCTGCTGCGTGAAAGCGCCGGTGAGGAGACCGATGGCCTCGGCGAATGGTGGACCGATTATCAGGACGCCAACGACAGCGAGCGTCGCAACATGATCCGCGACCTCAGCGGCAAGGGTGACGATGCCAGCGGCGCGCCACGCAAACGTCGCCGCAGCGGCGGTTCCAAGCGCAAGCGCGCCGGCGCCTCGAGCGCGACGGGCGAGTAAGCGATGGAACGCATCTACATTGGTCTGGGCAGCAACCTCGCTGACCCGGACGACCAGTTGCGCAGCGCCATCGCGGCACTGGGGCAATTGCCGCAGACGAGTCTTGCCGGCGTTTCAGCCTTTTATCAAAGCGATTCACTGTTGCCGGGCCAGCCGCGCTACACCAACGCCGTCGCCGCCCTCGACAGCTCGCTCGCACCGATCGAGCTGCTCGACGCCTTGCAAGCGATCGAAAACGCTCAGGGCCGCGAGCGTCTTGAGCGCTGGGGGCCACGCACGCTGGATCTGGATATTCTGCTGTTCGGCGATCGCCTGATCGATGAGCCACGGCTGAAGATCCCGCATTACCAGATTCAGGAGCGGGCGTTTGTTCTCTATCCCTTGGCTGAGCTGGCGCCGCAGGATCTGCGTCTCGCCGATGGCCGCGCCCTTCCCGACCTGCTGGCCGCCTGCCCGTTTGTCGGCCTTGAACGCATCTCCCAGCCCTGACAAAAATCTTCTGTGAAATGTGGTTATGTGGCGAGGGGATTTATCCCCGCTGGACTGCGAAGCAGGCCCAAATCTGACCAAGCCGTATACAAACATGGGGCCGCTCCGCGACCCAACGGGGATAAATCCCCTCGCCACAGGTCACCTGCCAATCTCCAGTTTTTGTCAGACAAAAATCCCCCCAATCAGGCCCGCCAAGCCGCTGAATCGCATCAGTAACGCCGGTAACACCGCCCGCGTAACAAGGCGGTAACACACGCAATTGACTTCCTGTTGGCTCATCACGACTATAGGCGTCCCGCTGCCGCCAACCCGGCATGAACGGGCGCAATCCAGGCCTTTCAAAGCACGACACAAGACCGTGCGCCTGAGTAGATGAAGAATCACGCGCGTGACTCGCAGCAGTTTCCAGAGCGCCTGAACGAGGATTTTTTACATGCCAGCCATCACCCTGACCACGCTCCAGAGCCTCAAGCAGAAAGGTGAAAAAATCACCATGCTGACCTGCTATGACGCGACCTTCGCCCATGCCTGCAATGAGGCCGGTGTCGAAGTGCTGCTGGTCGGCGACTCCCTGGGCATGGTCCTGCAGGGGCACGACAGCACCCTGCCAGTGACCACGGCGGAAATGGCCTATCACGTCGCCAGCGTCAAGCGTGGCAATGGCGATGCCCTGATCCTCGCCGACCTGCCGTTCATGGCCAACGCCACCCTCGAACAGACCATGAACAACAGCGCCATGCTGATGCAGGCCGGCGCGCACATGGTCAAGGTTGAAGGTCAGCTATGGCTGGCGGAGTCGATACGCCTGCTCGCCGAGCGCGGTGTGCCGGTGTGTGCGCACATGGGCCTGACCCCGCAAGCGGTGAACATCCTTGGTGGCTATAAGGTGCAGGGCCGCAATGAGAACCAGGCGCGGCAGATGCGTGCCGATGCGATCGCGCTGGAGCAGGCCGGTGCGGCCATGCTCTTGCTTGAGTGCGTGCCGAGCGAACTGGCGGCAGAAATCAGCCAGGCCGTGGGCATTCCGGTGATCGGTATCGGTGCCGGCAACGCCACCGACGGCCAGGTACTGGTATTGCACGACATGCTCGGCCTGTCGATCAGCGGCCGCGTCCCCAAATTCGTCAAGAACTTCATGCAAGGTCAGGACAGCATCCAGGCCGCGCTGAAGGCTTACGTCAGTGAAGTCAAAGCCACCACGTTTCCCGGCATCGAACACGGATTCTCTGCATGAACACCGTCAAAACCGTACGCGAACTGCGTGCCGCCGTCGCTCGCGCGCGCAGTGAAGGCAAGCGCATCGGCTTCGTGCCGACCATGGGCAACCTGCACAGCGGCCACGTCGCATTGATCACCAAGGCTACGCAGCGAGTCGATTTCGTCGTCGCGAGTATTTTCGTCAACCCGCTGCAGTTCGGCGCCGGCGAAGACCTCGACAAATACCCGCGCACCCTCGCCGCCGATCAGGAAAAGCTCCTCGAAGCCGGTTGCGACCTGCTGTTCGCGCCGACGGTTGAAGAGATGTACCCGGACGGCATGGCCGGGCAAACCCGGGTCAGCGTGCCGCAATTGTCCGAAGGCCTGTGTGGTGCCAGCCGTCCGGGGCACTTCGAAGGTGTGGCGACCGTAGTCAGCAAGCTGTTCAACATGGTCCAACCGGACCTGGCGATCTTCGGCCAGAAGGATTACCAGCAACTGGCGGTGATCCGCGCACTGGTGCATGACCTGAACATGCCGATCCAGATCATCGGCGAGCCAACCGTACGTGCTGCGGACGGTCTAGCGCTGTCGTCGCGCAACGGCTTCCTCAGTGAAGACCAGCGCGCCGTGGCACCGGTGGTGTATCGCGTGCTGAGCAGCATCGCCGAATCGATCAAACAAGGTGAGCGTGATTACCCGGCGCTGATCGCTGCGCAGTTGCAGGTGCTGGAAGCGGCGGGGCTGCGTCCGGATTATCTGGAAATCCGTCATGGCCTGACCTTGCGTCCGGCGACGGCGGAGGATCGCGATCTGGTGATTCTCGCGGCGGCGTTCCTCGGCACCACGCGGTTGATCGACAACCTGCACCTGAATCTCGATAGCCCGATTTAAGCAGCAACGAATTTCCCTGTGGGAGCGAGCCTGCTCGCGAAGGCGGTGTATCAGCGACTTATAAGTTGCCTGACACCACGCCTTCGCGAGCAAGCTCGCTCCCACATGTGTTTCCGGTGCATGCCGGTTGGGCGAAAGTCTTCCGGGCACCTCCGTTTGTCGGCCAGATTCCTCTGCGGATGTTAAAAAAGTACAGGGATCTGGTCAGACAAAGTCAAGACAGAACGCAGCGCGAGGTTTACTGTATTCGCCCTGTGTCCAGATCTCGTGTCGACGCAGTTGATCCCATGCGCTAAAACCCGTGGTTGATCTGTACCGTGTTCAAAAGGCCGTTCAAGTAAAAAGGAAAACCGCAGCGATGGCGTACTACCGCACTCCTCACGACGTTACCGCTCTGCCCGCCTGGCAAGCGTTGAAAGACCACCGCCAAGCCATGCAGGATTTCAGCATGCGCGAAGCCTTCAACGCCGATCCGCAGCGTTTCAATCAGTTCACCCTCAGTAGCTGCGGTCTGTTTCTCGATTATTCGAAGAATTTGATCAACGCCGAGACCCGCAACCTGCTCGTGGGCCTGGCCAATGAAGTCGATCTGAAGGGCGCGATCAAAGCGCTGTTCGACGGCGAAATCGTCAATGCCTCCGAAGGCCGCCCGGCACTGCACACCGCCCTGCGCCGCCCGGTCGGCGACAAATTGTCGGTCAACGGCGTCAACGTGATGCCGGAAGTGCACAAGGTGCTGAACCAGATCACCGATCTGGTTGGCCGAATTCATGATGGCTTGTGGCGCGGTTACACCGAGAAGCCGATCACCGACGTGGTCAACATTGGCATCGGCGGCTCGTTCCTCGGCCCTGAGCTGGTCTCCGAAGCGCTGCTGTCCTACGCGCAGAAAGGCGTACGTTGCCACTATCTGGCAAACATCGACGGCAGCGAATTCCATGAGCTGACGCAGAAACTGCGCGCCGAGACCACGCTGTTCATCGTTTCGTCGAAGTCGTTCAACACCCTCGAAACCCTGAAGAACGCGCAGGCCGCACGCGCCTGGTACCTGGCGCAGGGCGGCTCGGAAGCCGAGCTGTATCGCCACTTCATCGCCGTATCGAGCAACAACGCCGCAGCGGTGGCCTTCGGTATCCGCGAAGAAAACATCTTCCCGATGTGGGACTGGGTCGGCGGGCGTTATTCGCTGTGGTCGGCGATCGGTTTGCCGATCGCCCTGGCCATCGGCATGTCCAACTTCAAGGAATTGCTGTCCGGTGCCTACACCATGGACCAGCATTTCCAGACCGCGCCGTTCGAACAGAACATGCCGGTGCTGCTGGCCCTGCTCGGCGTGTGGTACGGCAACTTCTGGGGTGCGCAGAGCCACGCGATCCTGCCGTACGACCACTACCTGCGCAACATCACCAAGCACTTGCAACAGCTGGACATGGAGTCCAATGGCAAGAGCGTGCGTCAGGACGGCACCTCGGTGTCGACCGATACCGGCCCGGTGATCTGGGGCGGCGTCGGCTGCAACGGTCAGCACGCTTATCACCAGTTGCTGCACCAGGGCACCCAACTGATCCCGGCCGACTTCATTGTGCCGATCGTCAGCTTCAACCCGGTTTCCGATCATCACCAGTGGCTGTACGCCAACTGCCTGTCGCAGAGCCAGGCGCTGATGCTCGGCAAGACCCTGCCGGAAGCCGAAGCCGAACTGCGCGACAAAGGCATGGGCGAAGACGACGTGCGCAAACTGGCGCCGCACAAGGTGATCCCGGGCAATCGCCCGAGCAACACCTTGGTAGTCGAACGCATCAGCCCGCGTCGCCTCGGCGCCCTGGTTGCGATGTACGAGCACAAAGTGTTCGTGCAAAGCGTGGTCTGGGGCATCAACGCCTTCGACCAGTGGGGTGTGGAACTGGGCAAGGAATTGGGCAAAGGCGTCTACAACCGCCTGGTCGGCAGCGACGAGACCGTGGCTGACGATGCCTCGACTCAAGGCCTGATCAACTACTTCCGCGGGCGCCATCGCGGCTGATAAAAGCCTTCGGGCACAACGCTGTTCCCCTGTGGGAGCGAGCCTTCTCGCGAAAGCGGTTCGTCATTCAACACCTTCGTTGACTGACATTCCGCCTTCGCGAGCAGGCTCGCTCCCACAGTTGTTTTGGCACATGACTTGAACCTGTGCAGCGCTCGGCGCATCTTTATTCGTGTCGCACCACAAGAATAAGGAACCGTCATGTTCGATATCAGCACGTTCCCCAAAGCCGATGCCGTGCGCCAGGCCGCTCAGTTGAGCCAGGACGAGTATCGGCGCCTGTACCGCGAATCGATTGAACACCCCAGCGCCTTCTGGGCCGAGCAGGCCACGCGTTTCCTCGACTGGAGCACGCCGTGGCAGACCGTTCAGCGCTATGACCTGAAAACCGGAGAAGCCGCCTGGTTTGCCGGCGGCAAGCTCAACGTCAGCTACAACTGCATCGACCGTCACCTCAAGCAACGCGGCGAGCAGACCGCCCTGCTCTGGGAAGGCGACGATCCTGCCGAGTCGGCGCAGATCACTTACAACAAACTCCATCACCACGTCTGCCGTTTGGCCAACGTGCTGAAAAGCCGTGGCGTAAAGAAAGGCGACCGGGTGTGCATCTACATGCCGATGATCCCCGAAGCCGCCTACGCCATGCTCGCCTGCGCGCGAATCGGCGCGATTCATTCGGTGGTGTTCGGCGGATTTTCCCCGGATTCCCTGCGTGATCGAATTCTCGACGCCGACTGCCGTACCGTGATCACCGCCGATGAGGGCGTACGTGGCGGCCGCTTCGTGCCACTGAAAAACAACGTCGACAAAGCCCTGCAAAGCTGCCCGAACGTCAGCACCGTGGTGGTCGTCGAGCGCACTCAGGGCCAAGTCGATTGGGTCGAAGGCCGTGACCTTTGGTATCACCAGGCCGTGCGCGAGGTCAGCGATGACTGCCCGCCGGAACCGATGGACGCCGAAGATCCGCTGTTCATCCTCTACACCTCCGGCAGCACCGGCAAACCCAAAGGCGTGCTGCACACTACCGGCGGCTATCTGCTGCAAGCGGCGATGACCTTCAAATATGTGCTCGACTACCGCGACGGCGAAGTGTTCTGGTGCACCGCCGACGTCGGCTGGGTCACCGGCCACAGTTACATCGTCTACGGGCCGCTGGCCAACGGTGCGACCACACTGATGTTCGAAGGCGTGCCGAGCTACCCGAGCAGTTCGCGCTTCTGGCAGGTCATCGACAAGCACAAGGTCAACATTTTCTACACCGCGCCCACCGCCCTGCGCGCGCTGATGCGCGAAGGCGCCGGACCATTGAAGGAAACTTCGCGCGCCAGCCTCAGATTGCTCGGCAGCGTCGGTGAGCCGATCAACCCGGAAGCGTGGGAATGGTATTTCAATGCTGTCGGTGAACAGCGCTGCCCGATCGTCGACACCTGGTGGCAGACCGAAACCGGCGGCATCATGCTCAGCCCGCTGGTCAGCGCCCAACGGATCAAACCCGGCTGCGCGACGCAACCGATGTTCGGCGTGCAACCGGTATTGCTTGACGAAGCCGGCAAGGAAATCAAAGGCGCCGGCAGCGGCGTGCTGGCGATCAAATCCAGCTGGCCGGCGCAGATTCGCAGCGTCTACGGCGATCCGCAGCGGATGATCGACACCTACTTCAAGCCCTACCCCGGCTATTACTTCACCGGCGACGGCGCCCGCCGTGACGAGGACGGCGATTACTGGATTACCGGACGCATCGACGATGTGATCAACGTCTCCGGCCACCGCATCGGCACCGCCGAAGTGGAGAGCGCCCTAGTGCTGCACGACAGCATCGCCGAAGCCGCCGTGGTCGGTTATCCCCACGACGTCAAAGGCCAGGGCATCTACGCATTCGTGACGCCAATGAACGGCACCGAGGCCAACGAAGAGCTGAAGAAAGACCTGCTGGCGCATGTCAGCAAGGAGATCGGCAGCTTCGCCAAACCTGACCTGATCCAGTGGGCGCCGGCATTGCCCAAGACCCGTTCGGGCAAGATCATGCGGCGGATTCTGCGCAAGATTGCCTGCAATGAGCTCGACAGCCTTGGCGATACTTCGACCCTGGCAGATCCGAGTGTGGTGCAGGACCTCGTTGATAAACGTTTGAATCAATAGCTTCGCGAGCAGGCTCGCTGCCACAGGTGATCGCATTGCACATGTGGCAGCGAGCTCGCTCGCGAAGGGCCATCACGCGATCCCCCGGCAAACTGTTAAACTCCCGCGCCCCAATTCCCCTCAGCAAGGCGCCCGCATGTCTTCCTTGAATCAGGCGCTGCGCGCCGCCCTCGATCAACGCCAGGACCTGCTCGCTGCGCTGCACAGCCAGGGCACCGATTGCTATCGGCTGTTCCACGGCAGCCAGGAAGGCGCCGGCGGCCTGACCATCGACCGCTACGGCCCGCAACTGCTGGTGCAGAGTTTTCACCAGACGCTCGAACGTGACGACCTGCTGCAACTGCACGCCATGGTCAACCAGACCCTGGGCTTCGACAGCCTGCTGGTCTACAACGACCGCTCCCGTGGCAACTCGCGGATTGATCGCGAGGACAGCGTCTATAAAGCCGATGACGCCGCACTGGCGGATCTGGTCGGTCATGAATGGGGCCTGAACTACCGCGTGCGCGGGCGTCATGCCGGACAGGATCCGCTACTGTTCCTCGACCTGCGCAACACCCGTGGCTGGGTCAAGGATCACGCGCAAGGCAAAAGCGTGCTCAACCTGTTCGCTTACACCTGTGGTGTTGGCCTCAGTGCAGCGGCCGGCGGTGCACGTGAGGTGTGCAACCTCGATTTTGCCGAGGGCAACCTGGCGGTCGGTCGCGAGAATGGTTTGCTCAACCCGCAACTGCCGCCGATGCAATTCATTCAGTCCGATTACTTCCCGGCGATCCGCCAGCTCGCTGGCCTGCCGATCAGCGTGCGGCGCGGGCAGAAGCTGCCGAGCTATCAGCGCCTCGAACAGCGCCAATACGATCTGGTCCTGCTCGATCCGCCGGCGTGGGCCAAAAGCGCATTCGGCACCGTCGACCTGCTACGCGATTATCAGAGCCTGCTCAAACCCGCGCTGCTGGCCACCGCCGACAACGGCGTACTGATCTGCTGCAACAACCTGGCGAAAGTCAGCATGGACGACTGGCGCGAACAAGTGCTGCGCTGCGCCGAAAAGGCCGGTCGCCCGGTGCGCGAATGGAGCGTGATGACCCCGGGTGCGGACTTCCCCTCGCGGGACCAGCAGCCACCGTTGAAGACACTGATTTTGCAGCTGTGATCCCTCCGGCATGAGCGATTTCATTTCCCTGTGGGAGCGAGCCTGCTGGCGAAAGCGCAGTGTCAGTCGACTTGTTTTTCACTGAACCAGCGCATTCGCGAGCAGGCTCGCTCCCACCGGGGAGATCTATTCCTACAGAAATTTCTGAACAATCCTGTCCCACATCAAGCACTTCGGAACCAGAATCGCGTGCCATACTCCAAGGCACTCCGATTCAGACAGATGAAGCCGCACATGCCCAAAGGATTGATTCGCGCGATTGGCGCACTGCTGACAGCCCTGGCCCTCTACAGCCTGCTGGGGTTTTTGATCCTGCCGGGCATTGCCTTGCGCGTGGCCAACCAGCAACTGGCGAACTACGCGACGATGCCGGCGCATCTGCAGCGCATCGAACTCAACCCCTTCAGCCTTGAGGTCACCCTGTGGGGGCTGGTGATCGGCGAGCCGGGCAAGGAGCAGGTCGGCTTCGATCGCCTCTATGCCAACCTGCAAATCGACAGCCTGTGGACCAAAGCGCTGCATCTGTCCGACATCGAACTGGACAAACCCAAAAGCGAAATCCTCTTCGCCAAGGACGGCAAGCTCAACCTGCTCGGCCTGTTCAACGTGCCGCCGAGCGAGCCGACACCCGCCGATCCCGACGCCAAGCCATTCCCGCTGCGTATCGACAACATCAAACTGGCCGGCGGCGTGGTGCATTTCGAGGATATGCGGCCCAGCGAGCCGATCGAATTTCTTTACGACGACCTCAGTTTCGAGCTGAAAAACCTCAGTACCCTGCCCGAGGACAGCGCCGACATGACCCTCGTCGCCATCGGCCCCGCTGGCGGGCGGATCGACTGGACCGGCAATTTCAGCCTGATCCCGTTCACCTCCGAAGGCACCCTGAAAGTCACCGATGGCCAGATGAAATCCTTCTGGCCCTACGTGCGCGACGCCGTGCCGCTAGTGCTGGAAAACGGCGTGGTCAGCCTCAGCACCGAGTACAAACTCAACCTGTCGAAACAGACCGAACTGCTGCTGAACAACGTCGCGGTGAGCATTGCGCCGTTCGCCATCAAGGCTCCGGACGGACGTCCGCTGGCCAGGCTCGAACGCCTCGACGTCAGCGAAACCTCGCTGGACCTGGCCAAGCAGCAAGTGGTGGTCGGCAAGATCCGCAGCAACAAACTGGAAACCTGGGCGGCGCTGGAAGCCGACGGCCAGTTGGATTGGCAGAAGCTGTTCGCCAGCCAACCGTCGAAACCGGCTGCCAAAGCCGCTGCCGAACCGGCGGATACACCGGCCGCCGCCGACTCGCCGAAACCTGAGCCAAGCGCGCCGAGCAAGCCATGGCAGGTGCTGGTCAAGGATGTGCAACTGCGCAACTACACGGTCCATCTCGCCGACCGCTCGGCGCAACCGGCAGTAGCGCTGGACATCACCCCGCTGAACGTCGATCTGCAGGATTTCGACAGCCTCAACGGCTCGCCTTTCAAGCTCAAGCTCGACAGCGGCCTGGGCAAGCAAGGCAAGATCAGCGCCGACGGCACGGTCAATCTGGCCCCGGTCAACGCGCAGCTCAACGTGAAAACCCAGGACGTCGACCTGCGTGTCGCGCAGTCCTATATCAACCCGTTCATTCGCCTGGAACTGCGCAGCGGCATGCTCGGCAGTGACCTCAAGGTCAACCTGAAAAGCACCGAACCACTGGCCCTCAGCGTCACCGGCCGCGCGCAGATCGATCAACTGCACACCCTCGATACGCTCAAGACCCGCGATTTTCTCAAATGGCAGCAAGTAGTGGTCGACGGCATCAACTATCAGCACGGCGACAGCCTGTCGATCGACAAGGTCAACCTGTTGCAGCCCTATGTACGCTTCATGATCAACGACGATCGCACCACCAACGTCGACGACCTGCTGATCCCGCAACCGGCCGACAGCGGAGCAAAAAGCACCGCAGCCAAACCGGCAGGAAAGGACAAACCGCTGGGTATTCACATCGGCGCGATTGCGATCAACGACGGCTCGGCCAACTTCGCCGACTTCAGCCTGACGCCGAATTTCGCCACCGCCGTGCAGCAGCTCAACGGTCAGATCGGCACCATTGACAGTCGTCAGGCGAAGCCGGCCAGCGTCGATATCAAAGGCAAGGTCGACCGTTATGCGCCGGTGACCATCAAGGGTGCGGTCAATCCGTTCGACCCGATGGCCAGCCTCGACATCGCCACCAGCTTCAAGCGCGTCGAACTGACGACCCTGACGCCCTACTCCGGCAAATTCGCCGGCTACCGCATCCGCAAGGGCCGGCTCAACCTTGATCTGCACTACCTGATCACCAAAGGCCAGCTGAAAGCCGAGAACAAAGTCGTCGTCGAGCAGCTGCAACTGGGCGAGAAGGTCGACAGCCCTGATGCAGTGAGTCTGCCGCTGAAACTGGCGATCGCCCTGCTCAAGGACGTCGACGGCAAGATCTCCATCGAATTGCCGGTGACCGGCGACCTGAATAATCCACAGTTCAGCGTGATGCCGATCGTCTGGCAAACCCTGCGCAATTTGATCGTCAAAGCGGCCGCCGCACCGTTCAAAATGATCGGCGGGCTGGTCAGTGGCGGCGGCTCCGAAGACCTCGGCACGGTGTCCTTCGCGCCGGGCTCCAGCGATCTGAGCAAAGACGCCGAAGCGGCGCTGGTGAAACTGTCGCAGGCACTCAAGGAACGTCCGGCGCTGCGCCTGGAAATCGAAGGCACGGCCGCGAAGAGCAGCGATGGGCCACTGCTGGCCGAGCAACGTCTGGAACGCGAATATCAGTACAACTACTACAAGATGCTCCAGCGCCGTGGCGACAAAGTCCCGGCCCAGGCCTCGCTGTTGCAAGTGCCCGAAAGCGAGAAAGGCGCGTTGCTCGAAGGCATCTACCGCACCCGCTTGAAAACCCAGCCACCGGCAGAATGGAAAGACCTCGGCAAAGAAGAACGCACGGCGAAAATGCGCCAGGGCGTGATCGCATTCTGGAGTGGCAGCGAGGTGCTGTTGCGCCAGTTGGGCCAGGACCGCGCCAGCACCATCAAGGATTACCTGGTCGACAAGGGCAAGCTCGAGGATGACCGCGTGTACTTCATCGACGCCAACCTCGGCGAGGCCGAAAGCGATGGCCGCGTGGTCACGCAAATGCACCTGGATGCCGAATGACCGTGCGTAACTGGTTGATGGCGCTCGCTCTGACCTGCGCCGCCTGCCATGCGTCGGCTTCGGATACATTGCGCTGCGGCAGCCAATTGATCAGCCTCGGCGACCGCGCCAGCGAAGTGCTGCAAAAATGTGGTGAGCCGGTCAGTCGCGATGTGCTCGGCTACAAGCGCAGTGCCAATCGGCGCGAAGAGTTTCAGGTCGAGGAATGGACCTACGGACCAAACAACGGCATGTACCAGTACCTGCGCTTCGAAGGTAATCGCTTGCGGCAGATCAACAGCAAACGCGGTAACTAAGCCGAACGAAATTCACCCTGTGGGAGCGAGCCTGCTCGCGAATACGGTCTGTCTACTGACGAACTTGTCGGCTGACACTACGCATTCGCGAGCAGGCTCGCTCCCACATTGGTATTGCCCAAAATAGAACAGGCCCCGACACAAGTGCCGGGGCCTGTAATGGTCACATCCGTGTGACCGTTCGCATGAACTCTAAAGTTGCGGCAGACGTATTGCTCGGCCCGTCTGTCGCGTCTTCTCCCGGTTCAGGCGAGAAGTCTTGCCTTACTCGGCTTTCAGGCCGTCAGCGGAGACCGCTTTAACGCCTTTGATTTTCTTGGCGATGCCTACGGCGACTTCTTTCTGCGACTCGGTTACCGCAGTGGTCGACGACAGGGAAACTACACCCTTGTTGGTTTCGACTTTGATATCAGTGCCTGGAATGCCTTTTTCGGTGACTAGATCAGCTTTGACCTTGGTGGTGATCCAGGTATCGGAAGTCTCTTCTTTAGCCTTGGTCATTTCACCGGCAGCCAGAACCATTGGCGACTGGGTAGCCTGAGCGGACTGGGCGAAAGCGCCACCAGCCATGGTCAGGGTCAGAGCGGTAGCAGCGGCAGTGATAGCGAACTTCTTCATACGAGTAACTCCTGTTTTTACTGGAAGTCTGCTGTAACGCTTGTCAGCAGGGTTACCGGATATATTGCGAACGCTGTGCCAACTTTTTTTGCCATATAAATTCTTTTAAAAACAATGAGTTATGAAAAATGCCAATTTTCATTTTCATGCAAAATGCATGACTCGCTCAATCTTCGCATGCAAGTTGCGGTTTTTTGGAAAGTTCATAAGCTGCTGAAATTATTGGAGCTTTTGTTAAGTGGTCAGGGTATGAAAATGCCCCGCGATGCGGGGCATTCTGGGTGCAACAAATGGATCAAGTCCCACTGGCAGCGCAGCCTTTTGGCGAGTAGTCAGGAGCGACCGTAGTGCCACAACTCCAGCCGCCGGCCGCCGTACGAGTCAGCGTGATGGTTTTGCCCAATACAGGCGCTGGCGCGTTGGCCAACGTACATACAATCGTTCCAGCTCCGTCTGCAGCGGTACCTGAGGCAGTCAGAGCGCAATTGGAGGTAGTGGTGACGTTATCGCCTTTCACCGCCGCCAAGCTTGGATTTGTCCCCTGATTGATCAGGTCTTCAAACGGCACCTTCATCGCGCTGATCTCCGCCAGCCCCGCCGTCACCTTCGACCGCGCCTGATACTTCGAATACTGCGGCAGGGCGATAGTCGCCAGAATGCCGATGATCGCCACAACGATCAGCAGCTCGATCAATGTGAAACCTTGTTGTTTTTTCATAGACACGCTCCATGCATGAGTCGAAATCTCATGATCTGAACAAGGCTCAGCACAGCCCATGCCAACGCCTTTCAGGCCCCGCCTGCTGGGCGCGCGCAATCGCCTGCGCCGTTTCCTACAACCCGCAACCGCACTATCTGACACTTTTTGTCACCTGCACCGGCCGTGTTTGGCGCTGTCACTTGACTAGGCTATAAGTCATGAACGGCAAGCGTGCGGAATCCCCATGAATGACATCGCTCTGAGCGGTCTGGCCAAGCAATTGGTCCAGGCCGAACTGCTCACGGAAACAAGCGCCCGGCAATCCTGGGCGCAGGCCCAGCGCAATCGCGTGTCGCTGGTCAATTACCTGGTGCACAACAAACTGGTCAACAGCCGGCAAATTGCCGAGATCGCCTCGGAACATTTCGGCATGGCCCTGCTCGATCTGCATTGCCTCGAC
Source organism: Pseudomonas sp. LW8 (assembly GCF_041956865.1). NCBI lineage: Bacteria > Pseudomonadati > Pseudomonadota > Gammaproteobacteria > Pseudomonadales > Pseudomonadaceae > Pseudomonas > Pseudomonas sp. LW8. The sequence goes on from NZ_CP168138.1 coordinate 4,851,108, forward strand.
AAAGAGACTCAGCCCAAGGGCCTGGTCAGCGAAAAACTGGTTCGTCAGCACTGCGCCCTGCCCTTGTGGCGGCGCGGCAACAAACTGTTCGTGGGCCTTTCCGACCCAAGCAATCAGCAGGCGATCAGCGACATCCAGTTCAGCACCGGCCTGAGCACCGAAGCGATTCTGGTGGAGGACGACAAGCTCAGCGACGCCATCGACAAGTTCTTCGACAGCCATGCCTCGGGCCTGGAGGAAATGGCCGATGTCGATCTCGACGGCCTCGACGTCGAGTCCATTGATGACAACAAACAGGACGTGATCGGCGGCCTCGATGCCGACGACGCCCCGGTCGTACGTTTTGTGCACAAGATGCTGCTCGATGCGATCAAAAGCGGCTCTTCCGACCTGCATTTCGAACCCTACGAAAAAAACTATCGGGTGCGCATGCGCACCGACGGCATGCTGCGCGAGGTCGCCAAGCCGCCGATCCAGTTGGCCGGGCGCATTGCCGCGCGCTTGAAGGTAATGGCCAGTCTGGATATCTCGGAACGGCGCAAACCTCAGGACGGCCGCATCAAAATGCGCCTGTCGAAAAGCAAATCCATCGATTTTCGCGTCAACACCCTGCCGACTCTGTGGGGCGAAAAAGTGGTGATCCGGATTCTCGACCCGTCCAGTGCACAAATGGGCATCGATGCGCTGGGCTACGAGGCCGAACAAAAAGCCTTGTACCTGGCCGCGCTGAAACAGCCGCAAGGGATGATTCTGGTCACCGGCCCCACTGGCTCCGGTAAAACCGTGTCGCTGTACACCGGGCTGAACATCCTCAACACCGTCGACATCAATATTTCCACCGCCGAAGATCCGGTGGAAATCAACATGGAAGGTATCAATCAGGTCAACGTCAATCCCCGCCAAGGGCTGGACTTTGCCCAAGCGCTGCGCTCGTTTCTGCGTCAGGACCCGGACGTGATCATGGTCGGCGAGATCCGCGACCTGGAAACCGCCGAGATCGCAATCAAGGCTGCGCAGACCGGCCACCTGGTGCTGTCGACCCTGCACACCAATAGCGCAGCGGAAACCCTGACACGCCTGCACAACATGGGCATTCCCGGTTTCAACATCGCCACCTCGGTCAGCCTGATCATCGCCCAGCGTCTGGCGCGCAAGTTGTGCGCACACTGCAAGCGGCCGCTGGAGATCCCGCACGAAACCTTGCTCAAGGAAGGCTTCCCCGAGGAACGCATCGGTCATTTCACGATCTACGAGCCGGTCGGTTGCGATCACTGCAATGGCGGTTACAAAGGACGCGTGGGGATTTATGAAGTGGTAAAGAACACACCGGACCTGCAACGGTTGATCATGGCCGAGGGCAATTCGCTGGAAATCGATATTCAGATGCGCCGCGACGGTTTCGCCGATCTGCGCACTTCCGGGCTGCACAAGGCCATGCAAGGCATCACCAGCCTTGAGGAAATCAACCGGGTCACCAAGGATTGAACATGGCGGTCAAGGCAGCGAAAGTCAGCATTTACGCCTGGGAAGGCACGGACCGCAAAGGCAGTAAAGTCAGCGGCGAGTTGAGCGGACAGAACCCCGCACTGATCAAGGCGCAACTGCGCAAACAGGGGATCAACCCGGGCAAGGTGCGCAAGAAATCCGCGTCCCTGCTGACCTTCGGCAAACGCATCAAACCGCAGGACATCGCCCTGTTCACCCGGCAGATGGCAACGATGATGAAGGCCGGTGTACCGCTGTTGCAGTCCTTCGACATCATCGGCGAAGGCTTCGAAAATCCGGCCATGCGCAAACTGGTCGACGAGGTCAAACAGGAGGTCGCGGCCGGTAACAGCTTCGCTACGGCCCTGCGCAAGAAACCACAATACTTCGACGAGTTGTACTGCAATCTGGTCGACGCCGGCGAACAGTCTGGCGCCCTCGACACCTTGCTTGAACGTGTGGCGACCTATAAGGAAAAAAGCGAAGCGCTCAAGGCCAAGATCAAAAAAGCCATGACCTACCCCACCGCCGTGGTGCTGGTGGCGGCAGTGGTAACAGGCATTCTGCTGGTCAAGGTGGTGCCGCAGTTCCAGTCGGTATTCTCCGGGTTCGGCGCCGAACTGCCGGGCTTCACCCTGATGATCATCAGCCTGTCGGAATTCATGCAGCAGTGGTGGTGGGCGATTCTTTTTGCGCTGGTGGCAGCGTTTTTCGGCACTCGCCACGCGCTGAAGACATCGCAGGCCCTGCGTGACCGCCGCGATGCCTGGCTGTTGAAGCTGCCACTGGTGGGCACCTTGATGTACAAGTCCGCCGTCGCACGTTTTGCCCGCACCCTGTCGACCACATTCGCAGCCGGTGTGCCGCTGGTGGAAGCACTGGATTCGGTCGCCGGTGCCACCGGCAATGTGGTGTTCAAGCGCGCGGTGTTGCGGGTGCGGCAGGACGTCTCGACCGGCATGCAACTGAATTTCTCCATGCGCAGCACCGGTGTGTTTCCCAACATGGCGGTGCAGATGACCGCCATCGGCGAGGAATCGGGCGCGCTGGATGACATGCTCGACAAGGTCGCCGGTTTTTATGAAGCGGAAGTCGATAACATGGTCGACAACCTCACCAGCCTGATGGAGCCGTTCATCATGGTGGTGCTGGGGGTCATCGTCGGTGGACTGGTGGTGGCCATGTACCTGCCGATCTTCCAACTCGGCTCAGCGATCTGACATGCCTATCGAAGAACTGTTTGCTGTGTATCCGCGGGCCTTTGTGGTCAGCGCGCTGCTGCTCGGGCTGGTGGTCGGCAGCTTCCTCAATGTTGTGGTCTGGCGCTTGCCGAAAATGCTCGAGCGCGACTGGCGCCAGCAGGCCCATGATGTGCTCGGCCTGCCTACTGAAACGCCTGTGCCGACCTACAACCTGATGCTGCCGCACTCCGCGTGCCCGCATTGCGGACACCGGATCCGCCCTTGGGAAAACATTCCGCTGCTCAGTTATCTGCTGCTGCGCGGGCGCTGCTCGGCCTGTTCGGCGCCGATCAGTAAACGTTACCCGCTGACCGAACTGGCCTGCGGCCTGCTGTCGGCATTCATCGCCTGGCATCTGGGCTTCGGCTGGCCGGCCGGCTTGCTGATTTTGCTGACGTGGGGCTTGCTGGCGATGAGTCTGATCGACTGCGAACATCAGCTGCTGCCCGATGTGCTGGTGCTGCCGCTGCTGTGGCTGGGGCTGATCGTCAACAGCTTCGGCGTGTTCGTGGCGTTGCCCGATGCATTGTGGGGCGCAGTCGCGGGTTATCTGGCGCTGTGGTCGGTGTTCTGGCTGTTCAAACTGCTCACCGGCAAGGACGGCATCGGTCATGGCGATTTCAAGCTGTTGGCCTTGCTTGGCGCTTGGGGTGGCTGGCAGATTCTGCCGCTGACAATTCTGTTGTCATCCTTGGTGGGAGCGATTTTGGGCGTCGTCATGCTGCGTCTGCGCGCCCAGGCAACCTCGACGCCGATCCCCTTCGGACCCTTTCTGGCAATTGCCGGCTGGATTGCCTTGCTCTGGGGTGGTCAAATAACCGACTTCTATTGGCAGTCTGTCGGTTTGAAATGAATACCCCTGTGGAAAAACCCTGGATCCTCGGCCTGACCGGCGGCATCGGCAGCGGCAAAAGCGCGGCGGCGCAGCACTTCATCGACCTCGGCGTGCACGTGGTGGACGCTGATCATGCGGCGCGCTGGGTAGTCGAGCCGGGGCGTCCGGCGCTGGCGAAAATCGCCGAGCATTTCGGTTCCGGCGTGTTGCAGGCCGACGGCACACTGGACCGTGCCGCCCTGCGCAAACTGATTTTTGAAGACCCTGAACAGCGGCGTTGGCTCGAAGCGCTGCTGCATCCGTTGATCGGCGAAGAAATCGATGATCATCTGGCGCAGGCAAAATCGCCTTACGCGATTCTGGTGTCACCGTTGCTGATCGAGTCCGGGCAATACGCGATGACCCAGCGCATTCTGGTCATCGATGCGCCGCAACAACTGCAGATCGAACGCACCTTGCAACGTGACCAGACCAGCGAAGCGCAGGTGCAGGCGATCCTCAAGGCGCAATCGAGCCGTGAAGATCGCGTGAGCCGTGCCGACGACGTGATCGTCAATGACCGCGACCTCGCCTGGCTGCACAGCGAGGTCGAGCGTCTGCATCACTTTTATCTGACTTTATCCGGAGGCCAAGCATGAGCCAGATTCCAACCGTTGAATGCCCAACCTGCGGCGCCCCCGTCGAATTCACCCCGGCGAACAAATTCCGTCCGTTTTGCTCCGATCGCTGCAAACTGATCGACCTCGGCGCCTGGGCCTCGGAAGAACACAAGATTCCGGTCGCCCCGGATGCCGAGGACGAGCTGTTTTCCGGCGATTTCGATCCGCGTCACTGATCGCTGATCAGGGCCGCATAAAGCCGTAGTCCTGACTGTCGTCGAGGTTCTCCGCAAGAAAGCGCAACTCGTCGGCCAGGTCTTCGGCATTGCGCACTGCCTTGCTCTGCTGCACCACGGCGCTGAGCAGGGCGCGCAAACTCAGGCCCGGGTCAAAGCCCACTTCCTGCGCCAGCTCCAGACTCTGCCGGGTTTCCTGCCGCGCCCATTCGTACACGCCCATGCCACTGCTCCTGAAGGAATTTGCGCGAGCATGAAATCTCTGCGGCATGGCCGGTTTGATGTGGATCAAGACTTCGGATCGTCGTCCTTCCACGGCGCCGAAAGGTAACGGGTGCGGTTGAAGGTCTCCAGCCATTCCGGGCAGAACACCACCAACGCGCTGACAACCATGCCGTTGATAAAGGCCTCGGGAAACAGCAGCAACCACAGGTAGCCGACGAAATCTTCCAGCCATTCCGGCATGGCGAAGAGGCCGTCGTACCACAGCAGCGTCAGGCTGAGGATCAGGCACAACAGGCCGGACAACGCGGCGGCGAAGAAACCGGAACAGAAGATGTAAACGAATGGATTTCGTGGCTGCGCACGCTCGACCAGAATCGCCACGCATTCGGTGATCAGCACTGGCAGCAGAATCAGCAACGCGCCATTGACGCCCACCGCAGCCAGGTCCTGACGCCCCAAAAGCACCAGGCCGATCTGCGCAACCAGCCCGCCGACGATCGCCAGCGGCCAATCGAGCAGCAGCGTCACCGCCGTCATGCCGATAAAGTGGTAAGACACACCGGTGTCGAAATCCCTGCGCACCAGCCACAGCAGAAACAGCGCGAACACCGTGCCGAACAGCAAGTGCTGCCGACGACTGTCGCTGAACAGCTCGACCCATGGCGCACGCATGATCGCCCAGAGCAGCGCCGGCAGATAAATCAGCCAGCCGAGTGTCAGGCTTGCCGTTGAAAGCAGTTCGGCACCGATCATGATTCCCTCACCTGCTACTCGACACGCTTTTTTGTAGGAGCTGCCGAAGGCTGCGATCTTTTGATCTTGTTTATAAAAGCAAAAGATCGCAGCCTTCGGCAGCTCCTACAAGGGCGCAATCGCGCGACGTTTATGTCTGAGCCGATGCAAAGCTATCTGCTTGTCGCATTTGGACGCTAAGCTTGGGCTTATGGATGATTCAGATTATTTACGCCTGCTGACCATCGCGGCCGAGCAAGCCAACGCGTTCCTGTCCAATGCCCGCAAATGGGAGCGTGAGCGTTGGGTCTGCCAGCGCCTGCTGCAAGGTCTGAACATCCCCTACCGCGCCGACGAATTCGCCCCGGCCGGTGAGCCGCCGGACGTGTTGTTTCGCGATGCCAATTTCGAAGTTTTTTTCGTCCTCGATGAGGGCCGCCGTCTCAATGATGAATGGCGCGACGAATTGCAGCGTCGGCGCAGCGCGTTTTCCCTGAGCCAACTGGTGCGCCGCGAAGCCAAGCCCAAACGCATCCCGGCCAATGAATTTCTCCTGCGCCTGGCGCCAACCCTGCGCAAGAAGGCGCACAACTACAAGGAACGCGGCATGGATCTGGGTGAACTGGACATCATCGCCTTCGCCAGCCTCAAGCGCGAAGTGCTCGATCTCAACAGTCATTTCCCGCCACCGACCGAATATCTGCGTCAGGGCTGGCGCTCGCTGTCGCTGGTCGGCCCGACATTCGCCCGCGTGTTGTTCGCCCACCCCGACGCACCGGACTTTCTGCGCAGCAACCTCGGCCGCAGCATTGTGTTCGACGTGGGTATCAGCCTGTGACGCCGCTGCAGCAGTTGATCGCCGAGGTTCCGCAAACCGGTCGTGTGCGCTGGATCGGTGTGCGTCCAGAATCCCGTGGGCCGATGCTTGAGCTCGAGGCGGTCGAGGCGCGGCTGGAAGCCGGGCTCACCGGCGACCACGCCCGCCCGGGCGTTCGCAATGCGCGACAGGTGACACTGATTCAATGGGAGCACCTGGCGGTAATCAACGCATTGATGGGCCGTCCCGATGACGAGCCGGTCCGGCCTGAAGATCTGCGGCGCAATCTCGTTATAAGCGGAATCAATTTGTTTAGCCTGAAGGGGCGGCGCTTTCGCATCGGGCAAGCGATACTCGAAACCACTGGCTGGTGTCAGCCCTGCGCACGTTTGCAGAACAATCTCGGCCCGGGCACTTTTCAAGCCGTGCGCGGGCATGGCGGGATCACCGCCCGGGTGTTACAAAGCGGCATCATTCGCCTCGACGATAGCGTGTGCGTCGAACCGGTCCCGGGCAGCGGCTACGCTGCGTTCAATCCGGGCTGAAAACCGCTGTAGCCTGTGCTCATTCAGTAACGTCTACCTGACGAGGCAAATATGACCAGCCGCCTGAACCCCGAAGACCAAAAGCATGTCGAAGAGTACCTGCAATTGTCCCAACACCGTGTCGAGCGCCGGCCTTTCCGGCCTTGGATGCTCCTGGTGCTGGTGCTGGCAGTGACCATTGGTCTGGGCCTGTTGAGCCGATTTATCAGTTACCTGACGTTATGAGCTGCCTTGCGCTCCCTCGGGTAACCGCACCGATTTCCTTTAAAAACCTTGCGAGTTATCCCTATGTCCCATCGTATTGTCATTGTCGGCGGCGGCGCCGGCGGTCTGGAGTTGGCTACCCGTCTGGGTAAGACTCTGGGCAAGCGCGGCACGGCCAGCGTGATGCTGGTCGACGCGAACCTGACCCACATCTGGAAACCGCTGCTGCACGAAGTGGCCGCCGGTTCCCTGAACTCCTCCGAAGACGAACTCAACTATGTCGCCCAGGCGAAATGGAACCACTTCGAGTTCCAGCTTGGGCGCATGAGCGGGCTTGATCGTGCGCAGAAGAAAATCCAGTTGGCCGCGACCTATGACGAAAACGGCGTCGAGCTGGTACCGGCGCGTGAAGTGGCTTATGACTCGCTGGTGATCAGCGTCGGCAGCACCACCAACGATTTCGGCACCCAGGGCGCGGCGCAGCATTGTCTGTTCCTCGATACACGCAAACAGGCTGAGCGCTTCCACCAGCAATTGCTCAATCATTATCTGCGCGCCCACGCCGGGCAGACCGACGTGGTCGAGCAGATCAGCGTGGCCATCGTCGGCGCTGGCGCCACTGGCGTCGAACTGGCGGCAGAGCTGCACAACGCCGCCCATGAATTGGCCGCTTATGGTCTGGACCGGATCAAACCGGAAAACATGCACATCACGCTGATCGAAGCCGGCCCACGGGTGCTGCCTGCCCTGCCGGAGCGCATCAGCGGGCCGGTGCACAAAACCCTGGAGAAGCTCGGGGTCAATGTGATGACCAACGCAGCAGTCAGCGAAGTGACTGCCGACAGCCTGATCACCGCCGATGGCAACGAGATCAAGGCCAGCCTGAAAGTCTGGGCTGCCGGCATTCGCGCACCGGGTTTCCTCAAGGACATCGACGGTCTGGAGACCAACCGCATCAATCAGCTGCAAGTGCTGCCGACTCTGCAAACCACTCGCGACGAAAACATCTTTGCCTTCGGCGACTGCGCGGCCTGCCCGCAACCGGGCACCGATCGCAACGTGCCGCCACGGGCACAAGCGGCACACCAACAGGCGTCGCTGCTGGCCAAGTCGCTGAAATTGCGCATCGAAGGCAAGACCCTGCCGGAGTACAAGTACACCGACTACGGCTCGCTGATTTCACTGTCGCGTTTTTCTGCTGTGGGTAACTTGATGGGTAACCTGACCGGCAGCGTCATGCTCGAAGGCTGGCTGGCGCGGATGTTCTATGTGTCGCTGTACCGCATGCACCAGATGGCGCTGTACGGGCCGTTCCGCACGGCGATGTTGATGCTGGGCAGCAAGATTGGTCGTGGCACCGAACCGCGTCTGAAACTGCACTAAAGCGCCAACCTGTGGGAGCGAGCCTGCTCGCGAAAGCGGTGGGTCTGTCAACACTGTCGTTGAATGATCCGGCCCCTTCGCGAGCAGGCTCGCTCCCACATTGTTTCGTGTTGTGCGCAAATCAGCAGGCGAAGGCCTGCAATTGATCTCTGTTCATCAGAGCTGAAAGCGTCGCACCATGCCCTGCAGCGCATTGGCCAGTTGCGAAAGCTCATGGCTCGATGCGCTGGTCTGATCAGCCCCCGCAGCCGAACGCACCGACAGGTCGCGAATGTTCACCAGATTGCGATCCACTTCCCGCGCAACCTGCGCCTGCTCCTCGGCGGCGCTGGCGATCACGAGGTTGCGCTCGTGAATCTCGTGCACCGACGCCGTGATCGTCACCAACGCCTCACCTGCCCGCTCTGCGAGAACCAGCGTACTCGCCGCACGAGATGCGCTGGCCTGCATTGACTCCAGCGCCTGGCTCGAACCGCTGCGCATGCCTTGCACCATCTGTTCGATTTCCTGCGTCGATTGCTGGGTGCGATACGCCAGCGCGCGCACCTCATCGGCTACCACCGCAAAGCCGCGACCGCTTTCGCCCGCGCGTGCTGCCTCGATGGCAGCGTTGAGCGCCAGCAGATTGGTCTGCTCAGCGATTGCGCGAATCACGTCCAGAACCTTGCCGATGTCTTGCGATTGATTGGCCAGCGACTGCACCAGCTCGCCGGTGTTTTGCACATCACTGGCCAGGGCATTGATCGCGCTGGCGGTTTCGCTGACGCGCTCCTGGCCCAATTGCGCTGATTGACTGGACTGGCGCGTGGCATCGGACGTCGACACCGCGTTGCGCGCGACCTCCTCCACCGCAGCGGTCATCTCGTTGACCGCAGTGGCAGCTTGTTCAATTTCGTTGTTCTGCTCTTGCAGGCCTTGGGTGCTGTCGACAGTGACGGCGCTCAGTTCGTCAGCGGCGGTGGCCAGTTGTGTGGCTGAGCCGCTGATACCTTGCAGGGTCTCGCGCAGGTTCTGTTGCATCGTCGCCAAGGCTTTGAGCAAGCGGCTGACTTCGTCGTTGCCATGGGTTTCGATCGGCCGCGTGAGATCGCCCTTGGCGACACTTTCAGCGGCATCCACAGCGCTGCTCAGCGGGCGCACGATACTGCGCGTGAGCAACATCGCCAGCGCCACTGTGGCCAGCGCTGCCAGACCAATGAACAGGCTGACGATGGTCCGCGAGGTTTCATAATGCGCGGCGGACTTCTCGCTTTCGGCGGCGACCTGGCGGGCGAACAGATCGGCGAGATCGTTGAGTTGCTTGCCGGAGCCGTCGACCACGGTCTTCATGTCAACCAGCAACAATTTGGTCAACTCGTCACGCTTGCCTTGCTCGGCGAGGGTGAATGACTGGGCGATGCCGGTGCGATAGGCGGCGAAGGTTTTCTTGAACTGGTCATACAGCTGCTGACCTTCGGCAGTGTCGACCAGTTTGTCGTAGGCGGCGATCTTCTCGCTCAGTTCCTTGTCGCGGGTGTCCATCTGGCCGCGATAGGTGGCGATATTGGCCGGATCCTGATCGAGCGCCATGCGCAGGGAGATGGTGCGGATGCGCAGCATCAGTTCGCGGATCTCGTCGCCGCCACGGATGCTCGGCAACCAGCGGTTCTCCACCGCCACCTCGCTGTCGCGAATGCTCGACATCTGCCCCAGCGCAAACACGCCGAGCAAGGCCACCAGCACCGCGATCAGGGCAAATCCCAGGGCAGCCCGGGGAGCAATATTCAACTGACGAAGCAACATGACGAACGCCCTTATTCTTGTAATGGCCAGATCAAGGGGCGAAGCGTTGGCAGTCCCCTCGTGTTAGCGGGCTATCGGCAGGTTGTATGACGACTTGAAGGGATTCAGCTTTCGGCAGGCAAAAAAAATCCCCGTATCTTTCGATACGAGGATTTTCAATATGGTCGGGGTAAGGGGATTCGAACTCCTGACATCCTGCTCCCAAAGCAGGCGCGCTACCGGACTGCGCTATACCCCGGTAAAAAAAAGGCGACCTTTCAAAGATCGCCTTCTTCGATCAGCGCTTTTGGCCTCTGATCTTAAGATTCGATCCCAGCGCAAACTGGTTTCAAAAATGGTGGGTCGTGTGGGATTCGAACCTACGACCAATTGGTTAAAAGCCAACTGCTCTACCAACTGAGCTAACGACCCAAAAATGGTCGGGGTAAGGGGATTCGAACTCCTGACATCCTGCTCCCAAAGCAGGCGCGCTACCGGACTGCGCTATACCCCGGTTTGAAATTGGCTCCGTGACCAGGACTCGAACCTGGGACCCAATGATTAACAGTCATTTGCTCTACCGACTGAGCTATCACGGAACTACATATTTCAATTTACAACGGTGAAGCTTTGTTGCATCTCGCCACCCGTTCGCATCGCTGCGTTCGTGTGTCTGAGGCGCGCTATTCTACAACCTAGAACACCTCTGTCAACCCCCTAAATTGCTTTCAAGTTAATGATTTGCAACTTATTTCAGATTCCAACCCGGTGGGTTGAAACGCTGCCGGTGACTGACTGCGGGGCGCACTTTACAAGCCTTTTCCTTTGAGTTCAACAGCCTGGCGAAAAAAAGGCCTCGCAATGCGAGGCCTTCCCGGTTTCATTGCCGCTGAGGCTTAGCCGAAAACGATTTCGTCGTTCTCGACCTTGCCGGTGGCGGTGTCGCCCGGCATGAAATGACCCGACAGGATCAACTGTGCCAGCGGGTTTTCGATCCAGCGCTGGATCGCCCGTTTCAAAGGACGTGCGCCATACACCGGGTCGTAACCGACGGCGATCAGCTTGTCCATCGCCTCCGGGCTCAGCTCCAGCTTCAGCTCGCGCTCCGCCAGGCGGCTGCGCAGGCGGCCCAACTGGATCTCGGTAATGCCGGCGATCTGATCCCGCGCCAGCGGCTCGAAGATCACCACTTCGTCAACGCGGTTGATGAACTCAGGACGGAAGTGCGAGGTCAGCGCGTCCATCACAGCAGCACGCTGCGCCTCACGATCACCGACCAGTTCCTGGATCTGCATCGACCCGAGGTTGGACGTCATCACGATCACCGTGTTGCGGAAGTCCACCGTACGCCCGTGACTGTCGGTCAGACGGCCATCCTCAAGCACTTGCAGGAGGATGTTGAACACATCCGGGTGCGCCTTCTCGACTTCGTCCATGAGGATCACCGAATACGGCTTGCGACGCACCGCTTCGGTCAGGTAACCGCCCTCTTCATAGCCGACGTAGCCTGGTGGCGCACCGATCAGACGAGCCACGGAATGTTTCTCCATGAACTCGGACATGTCGATCCGCACCATCGCCTCTTCAGTATCGAAGAGGAACTCGGCCAAAGCCTTGCACAGCTCGGTTTTACCGACACCGGTCGGGCCGAGGAACATGAACGAGCCGCTCGGCCGATTCGGGTCGGACAGCCCGGCGCGGGAACGCCGCACGGCGTTGGCCACTGCAACGACCGCTTCTTCCTGACCGATTACCCGTTTGTGCAACAGGCTCTCCATCTTCATCAGCTTGTCGCGCTCGCCTTCGAGCATTTTCGACACCGGGATGCCGGTCCACTTCGACACGACTTCGGCAATCTCTTCCTCAGTTACCTTGCTGCGCAGCAACTGGTTTTCGCTCTTGCCGTGCTGGTCGACCATCTGCAGGCTGCGTTCCAGATCCGGGATCACCCCGTACTGCAACTCGGCCATGCGGTTCAGGTCGCCTTTGCGCCGTGCGGCTTCCAGTTCCTGGCGCGACTGTTCGATCTTCTGCTGGATCTGCGCAGAACCCTGCACCTCGGCTTTTTCCGAGTTCCAGATTTCTTCCAGATCCGAGTACTCACGTTCGTGACGCTCGATTTCTTCCTGGAGTTTTTCCAGGCGTTTCTTCGCTGCGTCGTCGCTTTCTTTCTTCAGGGCCTGGGATTCCACTTTCAACTGAATCAGGCGCCGCTCCAGACGATCGAGAACTTCCGGCTTGGAGTCGATTTCCATGCGGATACGGCTGGCGGCCTCGTCGATCAGGTCGATGGCCTTGTCCGGCAGCTGTCGATCCGTGATGTAGCGATGGCTAAGCTTGGCCGCAGCGATGATCGCGCCATCGGTGATCGCCACTTTGTGGTGGACCTCGTAACGCTCCTTGAGGCCACGCAGAATCGCGATGGTGTCTTCTTCGCTCGGCTCGTCCACCAGAACTTTCTGGAAACGCCGCTCGAGCGCCGCGTCCTTCTCTATATATTGGCGGTACTCATTGAGCGTGGTCGCGCCGACGCAGTGCAGCTCGCCGCGAGCCAGCGCAGGCTTGAGCATGTTGCCAGCGTCCATCGAGCCTTCGCCTTTACCGGCGCCGACCATGGTGTGCAGTTCGTCGATGAACAGAATGATCTGCCCTTCCTGCTTCGACAGTTCGTTGAGCAACGATTTCAGGCGCTCTTCGAACTCACCGCGATACTTGGCGCCGGCAATCAGCGCGCCCATGTCCAGCGACAGCAGGCGCTTGCCTTTAAGGCCGTCTGGCACTTCGCCGTTGATGATGCGCTGCGCCAGCCCCTCGGCGATCGCGGTTTTACCCACGCCAGGTTCACCGATCAGCACCGGGTTGTTCTTGGTGCGGCGTTGCAGAACCTGAATGGTGCGGCGGATTTCGTCGTCGCGGCCGATCACCGGATCAAGCTTGCCTTCTTCGGCGCGCTTGGTCAGATCGACGGTGTATTTATCCAGTGCCTGCCGCGACTCTTCGTGGTTGGCGTCATTTACCGCTTCGCCACCACGCAGGTTGTTGATCGCGTTTTCCAAGGCTTTCTTGCTCACGCCTTGGCCGAGCAGCAACTTGCCGAGCTTGCTGTTCTCGTCCATCGCGGCGAGCAGCACCAGTTCGCTGGAAATGAACTGGTCGCCCTTCTGCTGAGCGAGACGGTCAGCCTGATTGAGCAGACGCGCCAGATCCTGCGACATGTTGACGTCGCCGGTCGGGTTCTGGATTTTCGGTAGTTGATCGAGCTCTTTGGTCAGCTCTTTACGCAAGCTGTTGACGTCGAAGCCTACTTGCATCAGCAACGGCTTGATCGAACCGCCCTGCTGTTCAAGCATGGCCTGCATCAAGTGCGCCGGCTCGATGGCCGGATGATCGTGGCCAACCGCCAACGACTGGGCGTCGGACAGGGCCAACTGTAATTTGCTGGTTAAACGGTCAATACGCATGGGTCACCTTCCTTTTGAGCAGGCCGGACCTAAGAAACCATCCTGAATAAAGAAACCTGCCAGATACCACTGTAGATGCGGTCGATTCTGGGAGATTCAAGCGTCGGAGAGTTGATGCAGATCAGAGAGTTTAGCGGGTGAGCCAAACAAGAGAGGCGAAACGACCGGTGCGCGACGCACGGCGATAGGAGAAGAAGCGCGGATCGGTCACGGTGCAGAAACCGCCACCATAAACAGCCGTGACACCCCGTTCAGCCAGACGCAGGCGCGCCAGCAGATAGATATCAGCCATGAACTTGCCGGCATTGTTGCTCGGTACGAACGCTTCTGCTGCTTCAGGCAGTTGATTGATGAAGACTTCCCGTACTTCCGGACCGACTTCAAAGGCTTTGGGGCCAATGGCCGGGCCGAGCCAGACCAGTACCTCGTCAGCAGGAACATCGAGGCTGTCGAGAGTTGCCTCAAGCACGCCCGCCGCCAGACCACGCCAACCGGCATGAGCGGCCGCGACACGCGTGCCGGCACGATCGCAGAACAATGCCGGCAAACAGTCTGCCGTCATCGCCGCGCAGGCAATACCCGGCGTTGCCGTCCAACTGGCATCTGCAGTCGCAACGATGCCCGGATCAGCATGCGCAACGGTGATCCCGTGCACTTGCTGCAACCAGGCAGGCTGTATGGAGAAGTGTTCGGTCAAGCGGCGACGATTTTCGGCCACCGCTTGCGGGCGATCATCGACATGATCGCCCAGATTGAGGCTGTCGAACGGCGCCTCGCTGACACCACCCTCGCGGGTGGTGACACAGGCCCTGACGCTGGCCGGCGCAGGCCAGTCCGGCGTCAGCCAGTTCATCCGACGAAGGCCTCGCGATCCTGCTTGAGCAGGGTCAGCAGCCAGACGAAATCTTCCGGCAGCGGCGATTCCCAGCTCATGCGCTCACCGCTCGTCGGGTGATCGAGTTCAAGGAAGCGCGCGTGCAGCGCCTGACGCGGGAAGTGCTTGAGCGATTCCACCATGGTCGGGTTGGCCGCAGGCGGAATGCGGAAACGCCCGCCATACGCAGGATCGCCGACCAATGGGAAGTTGATGTGCGCCATGTGCACGCGGATCTGGTGGGTCCGACCGGTTTCCAGTTTCACCCGCACGTGGGTGTGCGAACGGAAACGCTCGAGCACGCGGTAATGGCTGACGGCAGGCTTGCCGCCTTCCATCACTGCCATGCGCTGGCGTTGCTGGCCGTGACGACCGATCGGCGCATTGATCTTGCCGCCGGCGGTGACCACGCCGATCACGATGCACTCGTAGATACGGCTGACGCTGCGGCTCTGCAATTGTGCGACCAGCTTGGTCTGCGCCTGAATGGTCTTGGCCACCACCATCAGACCGGTGGTGTCCTTGTCCAGACGATGCACGATACCGGCGCGCGGGACATTGATGATGTCCGGCACATGGTGCAACAAAGCGTTGAGCAGGGTGCCATCGGCGTGACCGGCGGCCGGGTGCACCACCAGGCCCGCAGGCTTGTTGATCACCAGGATGTCGTCGTCTTCATAGACGATGTCGAGCTCGATGTCCTGGGCGATCCACTCGCCCTGGGCTTCCTGCTCGGCAGTCAGCTCAAGGACGGCACCGCCATGCACAATGTCGCGCGGGCGGATCACCGCCCCGTCCACAGTCAGGCGACCTTCTTTGATCCAGGCGGAAAGGCGCGAGCGTGAGTGCTCAGCGAAGAGTTGGGCGGCGACTTGATCGAGGCGTTGGCCGCCCAATTCGGACGGCACCTCTGCGCGAAGTTCAATTTTATCGGACATGCTCGGACTGGGCGTCGGCACAGCCTTTGGTTTCGGCTGCGCGCTTGTGGTTAAATACGGCGTCTTTTGCCCCGAGGCTTTTCAACGGGGCGCTCATCATAACAGGACGGCCCCGCCCAAGACAGCGGCCGTCATAGGGACGCAAGCCGCCATGCAAGTGAAACACCTGCTGCTGATCGCCATCCTCGCATTGACCGCTGCTTGCTCATCGAAGGAAGTCGTAGACGAAAACCTCAGCGAAGCCGAGCTGTATCAGCAGGCTCAGACTGACCTGGACAACAACAGCTACACCAGCGCCACAGCCAAGCTGAAGGCTCTGGAGTCGCGTTATCCGTTCGGTCGCTACGCCGATCAGGCTCAGCTGGAGTTGATCTACGCCAACTACAAGAACGCCGAGCCGGAAGCTGCAAAGTCTGCCGCCGAGCGATTCATTCGTTTGCATCCGCAGCATCCGAACGTGGATTACGCGTACTACCTCAAGGGTCTGACTTCGTTCGACCAGGACGTCGGCCTGCTGGCGCGCTTCCTGCCGCTGGACATGACCAAGCGTGACCCGGGCGCCGCCCGCGACTCGTACAACGAGTTCGCGCAACTGACCAGCCGCTACCCGAACAGCCGCTACGCGCCGGACGCCAAGCAGCGCATGATCTATCTGCGCAACCTGCTGGCCGCCTACGAAATCCACGTCGCTGACTACTACCTGACCCGTCAGGCTTATGTAGCCGCTGCCAACCGTGGCAAGTACGTCGTAGAAAACTTCCAGGAAACCCCATCGGTCGGCGACGGCCTGGCGGTGATGACTGAAGCCTACCAGCGTCTGCACCTCGACGATCTGGCGGCCACCAGCCTGGAAACCCTGAAGCTCAACTATCCGGACCACCCGAGCCTGGAGGATGGCCAGTTCGTGCCACGCGTAGCCGAAGCTGACAACCGTTCGTTCCTGAGCAAAGCGACTTTGGGCCTGATCGAATCGCGTCCACCGCTGCCGCCGGGCGAAACCCGCGCCAACCAGGACGTGCAGAAGCAGTTCCAGGACGCGAAAGATGCGATCCCGAACGAGCTCAAGCCTAAAGACGAGAACGGCGACGTGATCGAAGAGCCAGAACCGGAATCCAGCGACACCGACCGCTCGTGGTTCAACTACATGACCTTCGGCGTGTTCGACTGATCACACCGGCTGTACGAAAAAAGGGAGATCTGCGGATCTCCCTTTTTTATTGCCGCGCTTTAATAGGCTGTGCGCTGATCGGGTCCTTGGCTAAACTGCCGGATCATCAGTCGAAAAGCCGCTCATCATGCTTCGTTTATTGTTCTGGATTGCCCTGATCTTCGCCGCCATCTGGCTCTGGCGCAAATTCAAGGCCCCCGCCTCGTCCGCCCGATCGCCGCGCGAACAGGACGCGCCGCCGATGGTGCGTTGCGCCCACTGCGGCGTGCACCTGCCGCGCGACCGCGCGCTGGGCAACCAGCAACTGTGGTATTGCAGCCAGGCTCATCTCGAGCAAGGCCCGGGCGCCAGTGGTCGCTGAGGCCGTCAACGCCGACCAGAAACAGGCGCAGCGTCTGCTGCGCCTTTATCACCTCTACCGTTTAAGTGTCGGCATCACTCTGGTGTTGCTGATCTCCAGCAACATGGACAACCGCCTGCTGACGTCGGCCAACGACGATCTGCTGCGCGGCGGCAGCTGGCTGTACCTGATCATCAATATGCTGCTGGTGGTGTTCCTCGAAAACACCCGGCGCCCGGCGCAGTTGTTCACCCTGGCCCTCGTCGACGTGCTGCTGTTGTGCGGCCTGTTCTACGCGGCCGGCGGCGTGGCCAGTGCGCTGGGCAATTTGCTGGTGGTCTCGGTGGCGATCAGCAACACCCTGCTGCGCCGACGCATCGGCCTGCTGATTGCCGCCATTGCGGCGATCGGCATTGTCGGCCTGAGTTTTCTGCTGGGACTCAGCCGCCCCTTGAGCGCCAACGCGTACCTGCAAGCCGGCACCCTCGGCGCGCTGTGCTTCGCCGCCTCACTGCTGGTGCAAGGGCTGATTCGTCGCCTCGAAGTCAGCGAGAACCTGGCCGAACAACGCGCCAGCGAAGTGGTCAGCCTAGAGGCGTTGAACGCGTTGATCCTACAACGCATGCGCACGGGGATTCTGGTGCTCGACGAACAACGCCGGGTGCAACTGGCCAATCACAGTGCGCAGAGTCTGCTCGGCCATAGTCACCTGCAAGGTCATTTGATCGACGAATATTCGCCAGCACTCGTCGAGCGCCTGCAACTGTGGCGCAACAACCCGACCTTGCGCCCGCAGAGCCTGAAAATCCCCGGCAATGGCCTTGAGCTGCAACCCAGCTTCATCGCTCTCGAGCAGAGTCCGAACCAGCAGACACTGGTGTTTCTCGAAGACCTGGCGCAAATCACCCAACAAGCCCAGCAACTCAAGCTCGCTGCGCTCGGGCGTTTGACCGCCGGCATCTCCCATGAAATTCGCAATCCACTGGGCGCGATCAGTCATGCCGCGCAGCTGTTGGCCGAGTCCGAGGAACTCGATAGCGCAGATCGACGTCTGACGCAGATTATTCAAGACCACTCCCAGCGCATGAACCGAGTCATCGAAAACGTCCTGCAACTGTCCCGCCGCCAGCAAAGCGCGCCGCAACGGCTGGACCTCAAGCCGTGGCTGGAAGACTTCGTCGGCGAAACCCGCGAGCAGGCCACCGAACGCCAGCACATTCATCTGCGAATCAATTCCGGCGATTTCACCACACTGATGGACCCCAACCAGCTGCGGCAGATTCTCGACAATCTGATCCGCAACGCCTGGCGTCACAGTGCCCAACTGCACGAGCAGGCCGACGTCTGGCTGGCACTGTTCGTCGACCCCGACAGCCAATTGGCAGTGCTCGAAGTGCAGGACAACGGCCCCGGCGTGTCGGCCGATGAACAGGCGCATCTGTTTGAGCCGTTCTTCACTACGAGCAGTCAGGGCACCGGTCTTGGCCTTTATCTGTCCCGTGAGCTGTGCGAAAGCAACCAGGCACGCCTAGACTTCAAATCACGCCAAGGCGGCGGCTGCTTTTGCATCACTTTTGCTCACGGACGGAAACAAAGTTGAATACAAGCCCACGGCAAAAAATTCTAATCGTCGACGACGAACCGGATATCCGCGAGCTCCTGGAAATCACCCTGGGACGGATGAAACTCGAGACCTTCAGCGCACGCAATCTGGGCGAGGCTCAGGCGCTGTTGCAGCGCGAGCACTTTGACCTGTGCCTGACCGACATGCGCCTGCCCGACGGCACCGGGCTGGAGCTGGTGCAACACATTCAGCAACGCGATCCAAACCTGCCAGTGGCGATGATCACTGCGTACGGAAGCCTGGAAACGGCCATCAATGCATTGAAGGCCGGGGCGTTCGATTTCCTCACCAAACCGGTGGAGCTGCCGCGCCTGCGTGAACTGGTCAGCTCGGCGCTGCGCCTGCCGACAGCGGGCGGCTTGAGCACGGCAATCGAGCGACGCTTGCTGGGCGATTCGCCGCCGATGGCCAATCTGCGCAAGCAGATCGACAAGCTCGCACGCAGTCAGGCGCCGGTGTACATCAGTGGTGAATCCGGCAGCGGCAAAGAACTGGTCGCGCGTCTGATTCACGAACAAGGCCCGCGCGCCAGCCAGCCGTTTGTGCCGGTGAACTGCGGGGCAATTCCGTCGGAACTGATGGAAAGCGAATTTTTCGGCCACCGCAAAGGCAGCTTCACCGGTGCCGTCGAAGACAAGCCGGGGCTATTCCAGGCGGCCCATGGCGGCACTCTGTTTCTCGATGAAGTCGCCGACCTGCCGCTGTCGATGCAGGTAAAACTGCTGCGGGCGATTCAGGAAAAAGCCGTGCGCAGCGTCGGCGGCCAGCAAGAAACGGTGGTCGACGTACGCATCCTTTGCGCCACGCACAAAGACCTTGAAGCCGAAGTTTCGGCCGAACGCTTCCGCCAGGATCTGTATTACCGGCTCAACGTCATCGAACTGCGCGTGCCGTCCCTGCGCGAACGCCGCGACGACATCGAGGCGCTTGCCATGCACGTACTCAAGCGCCTGGCCAAAGACACCGGACAACCCGAAGCGCGCCTGCACCCGCAAGCGCTGGAGGCGCTGAAGAACTATCGCTTTCCCGGCAACGTGCGCGAACTGGAGAATGTTCTCGAACGCGCGCACACCTTGTGTGAAAACCGCACGATCGAAGCGCAGGATCTGCGTTTGAGCGAAGGCAATTGCACGGCGGATGGCGCGATGGCCGATCTGACGCAGGTCGACAATCTTGAGGATTATCTGGAGAGCGTCGAGAGGAAGCTGATTTTGCAGGCGCTGGAGGAAACCCGCTGGAACCGCACGGCGGCGGCGCAGCGGTTGAGTCTGTCGTTCAGGTCGATGCGTTATCGGCTGAAGAAATTGGGACTGGATTGAAGGCCCCTTCGCGAGCAGGCTCGCTCCCACATTTGGAATGAGTATTCCTGTGGGAGCGAGCCTGCTCGCGAAGGCGGTCTACCAGCCTCTGACTAAATCCGGCCCTCAGGCGCATACGGCGCCGGATCAATAATCGGCGCCCGCCCCAGCATCACGTCAGCAAACAACTGACACGACGCCGGCGCCAACACCAGCCCGTTGCGGTAATGCCCGCAGTTCAGCCACAACCCCTCGAACCCCGGCACCCGGCCAATAAAGGGAACCCCTTCCGGCGACCCCGGCCGCAGCCCGGCCCAGTGCCCGACCACTTCGGCGTCCGCCAGCGCCGGCAACAATTCGATCGCCGAGGCCTTGAGGCTTTGCAGCGCTAAATCGGTCGGGGTCTTGTCGTAACCTTCGTGCTCCAGCGTGCTGCCGATCAGAATGTGACCGTCGCGACGCGGGATCGCATAACGTCCCTTGGCCAGCACCATGCTCGGCAGGAAATCAGCCGCGCACTTGTAGAGAATCATCTGGCCTTTGACCGGTTCGACCGGCAGCGTCAGGTTCAGCGTCTTGAGCAGATCGCCGCTCCACGCCCCCGCCGTCAGCACAAACTCGTCGCCGCTCATCACCCCAGTGGAGGTTTGCACGCCAACCACGCGCTCGTCCTCGCGGACGAAACCACTGACTTCGCATTGCTCGTGAATCGTCACGTTCGGCAGCGCCAGCAGCGCGGCTTTCAGCGATTTGACCAGCCGTGGATTGCGCACGTTGGCGACATCGGCCATGTAGATCGCTCGGCTGAAACCGCTGCCGAGCACCGGCACCGCGTCATGTGCCGCCGAGATATCCACAGCCCGCAGCGGCCGATTTTCCCGCGCGGCCCAGGCCATGGCTGCGGCTTCATCGTCCAGATCCAACCAATACAGACCAGTGGTGTGCACTTCAGGATCAACCCCAGTGTCAGCAAACAAGCGCTCGCCGAGCTGTGGATAAAAATCCTGCGACCAATGCGCCAGCGCGGTGACTGCCGGACTGTAGCGCCACGGGTATAACGGCGAGACGATGCCGCCGCCAGCCCAGGACGATTCCTGGCCGACATTCGAGCGATCCAGCAGCACCACGCTGCGCACTTCGGAGGCGAGATTGTAGGCAGTGAGCAGGCCAATCACCCCGCCGCCGACAATCACCACTTGCTGTTGCCTGGTCATGTTTGATCCAACCGTAAAAAAGACAGTGGGCGCAAAAGGCGCCCGAAAAAGAATGCGTCAGCGGCCCCAGCAATCCTTGGCGGTCACTCCGGTGGTCGCGCTGTTCATGCTTCGCACGCCGGTGTTGGTCAGGGTGAAATCCCCGCACTTGTCGGTGGCC
Source organism: Pseudomonas sp. LW8 (assembly GCF_041956865.1). Classification (NCBI taxonomy): domain Bacteria; kingdom Pseudomonadati; phylum Pseudomonadota; class Gammaproteobacteria; order Pseudomonadales; family Pseudomonadaceae; genus Pseudomonas; species Pseudomonas sp. LW8. Next base: position 4,872,248 of record NZ_CP168138.1, read on the forward strand.
ATGGCCGAGCCGGTTTTACGAATCGCGGTGAGCACAAAGGTCTGGTCGGTCAGCGTCGGGGTGATGGTGTAGAAATCATTGCCCGTGCTCAGTCCGGTGACGCCGGTGTAGACATTGTTGCGGGTGTAGAAGCGTTCGAGGGTCTGCGCCTGCTCCGAGAGCAGCGAGACCACTTCGGCGCGACGGCCCTTCTTCACGTATTCGTTATAGCTGGGGATACTGATGGTGAGGATGATCCCGATAATCGCGATGACGATCATGATCTCGATCAGGGTAAAACCTCGGCTGGTTCTGCGCATGCCTCAAATTCTCGCTTACTGGATTTGTCGCCACATGATACGACGGCTGCCGCCGCCACCCTTTTCCACAATGACCGTGACCGCGCCGCTGGTGTCAGTCGTGCCCTTGCGCTCGCCGTTAGCGGAGATGAAGTTCAGGGTCGGAATGCCGCCGGTAAAAATCACGCCGCTGGATATCGTATCGTTGCTGTCGACCAAACGGTCGCCGGTGGTGTCGATCACGGCGTAGTTGAGCATCTTACCGTTGAACGCATCGAGTTCGACCAACCTGCCCGTACCAAAACTCGAACAAGGGTCGGTGGTATCGACGCTGGCAGTGGTGAAAACAACTCGCCCCAATACAATACTGGCCTGATTGATCACGCGTTCACCGGTCAGCACGTTGTTATACACCAGCGGCAGATACCAGCCTTTCTCTGCCGGATACGTCGTTTCATTCTGGCTGGTGGTCAGAAACTGCCCGGAACTGCCGGAGAACGAGCCGGTAATCGCCTGCGCTTGCAAACTGCTAACGGTGATTTGGCCGGCCCCACCCTCTGCATCCCAGATTGAATAGAACGCCTGCAGATCCTTGTTGGTCTTGTCGGCAGTCTCGTTGAACTTGCCGGTGCCAAAGAACACCTGCTTGCCGCCCTGTGGGTTGTCCGCCAGCAGCGGTTGCGCAGTGATCGGCTGCGTTGCCCCACCCGGGGCTGTAAACAAAGGCTTGCCGGCAAACGCCACGCCCCAGTTTTCTGCCCCGGGTGCGCTCAAGTCGAATTTCCACATACGCCCCTTCAGGTCACCAGCGTAGGCAGCCTGCACCACGTTCGAAGAATTGACCCTGAGTTTTACCGAAGATAGACCGTTGCTGGTTTCCGTGCTGTCGATGACGATTTTCCTGATCAGCGAACCATCCAGCGCATCCAGCACATACAACGCTGCAACCCCCGAATTGCTGCCGTAACCATTGGCGATGAATGTCGCCCAGCGACCATTGGCCAAGCGTGCGACTTCCGGACGGGCGTAGGCGTAACCCAGATCATTGAAAGCATTCGCCGTGTTGGCCGTAGCCGGCGCACTGACTTCCCACAGTGCCTTGATCACGTTGCCTGCCGAGGCATCGAACAGTTGCAGTCCGTAGAAGGTTTTACCACCGGCCCCCGTTCCGCCAATGGCCAGCGTTCTCCAGGTGGTGCCGGCCTGCGCATCGAACACGCCGACCTGACCGTCCACGAGAAACTTGTGGCTGACGCCGTTGACGTAATTGGTATCCGCAATCAGCCGCAACGAAGGCAGCACGCTGGAGGGCATGTAGGCATAACGGCGGGTGCCGTTCGTCGAATTGATCACATTGACGAAACCGTCGTTGGCGTTCACTACCAGACTGGTGTTCATGTTCGCAGCCTTGGTCGTCAGGTAGTTGGTGTAACTGCTGTCACCCGTCAGATCGGATGCGGTCTTGTCTGAAGGCGACGCGAGCACCAGCGGCGAATTGATGATGTCGCCCAGCAGCGCAGTGCGCACTTTGAGCCCGGCCTTGTTGGTCCCCTTGCTCCACTCCACCAGATCATTGCCGTTGATTCCGGCGGGCAACCCCTGATTTAGCGTAGTCTGCTGCGCCGGGGAAAAGTTGAGGAGTGCCAAGGCAATGGGCGTGTTGCTCAAGGTGTTCCATGACTGGAAATTCGGCGCTGTGGCAGAGGGCACGATGGTGGTGTCGGTCGACCATTGCGCCGCCGAGGTATTTACCGTGCCGGTCGAGGTAAAGCCGAACGACCTGATCGTGCCGCGCCAATCCTTGGGATCGTAGGTTGTCTGGTAAAAACTGCTGCCACTGGTCAACGTACTGCTGCTGGCAACACCGGCACCACCGGAGCCGGCCTTGGAAGTGATATCGCTCAATGCCGACGATAACGCCGCATTGAGCCCGGAGCTGTCGGTCGCCTGGTAATACCTGCCCTGCCCATAACTGGCGGCGTCGGACAACATGTCGTTATCCGCCGCGAAACCCACGGTGTAGGTGTTCATGTTCTGCCTGGGAAAATCCACCGCGTTCCAGCTCTTGCCTGCTGCGTCAGTACCGGTCGAACGCATGTCGATGTCGAAGGCGAATTTGGCGATGTCATCCAGATAAAGCGTGTCGCCTTCACCGTCACCGTTGAGGTTGTCGCCATCGTTATTCACGCCATCCCAGTTCGGTAGCCGGCTGCCTCCCAGCGGATCGTTGGTCGGGAAGGTACGGTCATAGGTTGGCAAGCCATCGGTAATCACCACGCCGTAGTTTTTCTGGCAGCGGTATTGAATCGGACTGGTATAGCTCGCCGGCGTGCCGTTGTAGTAAGGCGCCAACCCACGCATGTAGCGCGTGACTTCGTAATAGCTCTCGGCCAATGGCGTGTTGGCCACGGCGTTCAAGCCGTTGATCGATGAGATCAGCGCGTTGTAGTTGGTGTCTGCCTGGGCCTGGGTGACGCTGCCCGCGACGGGTGACAAATCGGTGATTGAGCGAGCGATGAAACCGCCGTTGCCCGGGTTGCTGCTGGTCGCCGGATTGAATGTCGACAGGCCCATGCGCAAAGTGCGGTTGCTGCTCACCAGTGCGGTGGAAACGTTGCGCGCCACGTTCATCCGGTAATCGTTGGGAATCGCCCCCGTAGTGAAGTCGCGGGTGCCGGTGCTGTTGGCGAGGCTGACTATGTAGGAAATGTAATCGGCGGAATACCGAGTGTTCTCGTTGCCTACCGGGTCTGGGAGCTTGAGGCACAACGGCGCCACGCTGTTGTTGTAGAACGCATAGGCGCCTCCCGAGCACCCGGAAGTCGGCAGGCTCGATAGAAACACCGTGTCGCCGGTAATCTGCGGCGCGTTGAGTGCAGAGCACAAGCCGAGGAAGGCATTGCACTGCCGGGCGGGAGTGCGGTTGACGTTCGGGTCGAATCCGGCGGCGTAGATGATGCTGTTCATACTGCCGGAGTCGTCGATCAGCAGCATCACGTTTGGCGCCACCGCAGCCGCGCTCAGCAATGGCGAATCGGAAGGCGTGAAAGCCCAGGCCGGTGCCGCCAGGTAGCAACTCAGCAGCATGCCGATCAGCAGCGACAGGCCGCGCTCAATACTTCGCATAGACACTCTCCACCACGCTACGCGAATTGCCGGCGATGCCGACCGCAGTGACTCGATACAACGTCGCCGAAGTGTTACTTGGTACGTTCACCGCCGTCAGGGTCGTGCCGATGTTCTGCACGCCATAAAAGCCATTACCGGCGGCGATCCAGGTCACCCCGGAGGTCGAATTGAAGCCGGCCGAGCTGACCACTGACGACTCCGCCGGCGGCAGACATTGGGTCGTGCCGCTGCACACCGCCAACGAGTAACTGTCCAGCTGCACCGCACTTTCGCCGATACGCAACGCCGCTTCCGCAGCCTGAAACGATTGATTGCGCAGGCTTACGCTGCCGGCCATTTTCTCTTGCAGGTTGGCGCTCTGCATCGAGGACAAACCGATCAATGTGAGCAACAGCAGAAACACCAGGCTCACCAACAGGACCATGCCGCGCTGGGCCTGACGTTGTTGCAAGGAAATCCTCATCGCCGCCCCCTCATGGCAAGCGGTTGCGCAATGCCGCAACCACGTTGAAGGTTTGATTGCGCACCCGATTGTTCGGGTCGGTGAGGGTCAGGCTCAGGCGCACGCTGCGGATGCGCGCCGGATCGCCGGGGTTGCTGCTGTACGTTGAAGCTGCGACGTCGGTCGCGGAGCTGGCCAGACCGAATGTGACGTTGAAGGCGCTGACGTTGTTCACCAGCACTTGCTGCGCCGGATTGCCGCTGCCAGTGCCCATGAGGATCTGGTTATTGCTGAAGCTGTAGATCAGGCGCCGGATCGGGAACGCGATCTGCCCCGTGGTCGGGCTGCGCAATCCGCTGTAGGCGACCGCGCTGTTGCGACAATCGGAAATCACCGTCCAGGTCGGCGTTCCCCCGCCGCTGCCGACATCGGCGGTGACCATGGTCAGCTTGAGACTGGCGTTATCCCAGTTGATCGGGATGAGTTGCGCAGTGTTGAAATCCCCTGCTGAGCTGGAGTCGACGATGGTGCCGAGGCAGCCGAACATGCCGACCATACGGATTTCCTGAATCATTTTGCTGAGGACGAAGCGCGCATCTTCCTGCATCGCTGCGGCGCTGTTCTGACTGACGTAAGTGTTTTTTGCGGCGATGAAAATCTGTACCACGCCGAGCACGACGATCAGCCCCAAAGCCAGGGCAATCAGCAACTCGATCAGGCCGAAACCACGGCTGGCACGCTTCATGGCGTGGCCACCGGATCGACCGCCGCCCGGCTGGTCAGGACGAAACTGCGCTGGGCACTGGCAGAGTTGGCCGCGCGCGCATCGCTCCAGGTAATGGTGATGGTGTAGACCCGCTGATTGAGGGTGATGCTGCCCGTCGCGGTCGGGCCGCCGAAGTTGGCGATGTTGGTGGTGAAATCGTAGAGATCCTGATCCCGCGCATTACTGAGATTGCCCGAGGTCGGTGGCGTGACGGTGTAGTTGGCGCCGGAATTGGCGCGGATGCGATCCATCATGTCATAGGCGATGAAACTGGCCTGACTGGTCATCCGCGAACTGTCGGTGTACTTCAGCGCATTGAGCTGCACCGCCGCTGCGCCCAACAGCCCGACGGTCAGAATCAGCAACGCGACCAGCACTTCGATCAGCGTCATGCCCTCCTGTGCGTTTTTGCTCCCTGCCCTCATCCGCAATTTCCACCCAGTTGAATGCGTCCGTTCAAACACACGTTCAGCGTCCTGCTTTGCGTGCCCAGCGTGTAACCGATGACCACCGCCGTCGACGGTGCCGCCAGACCGCCGAGGTTGTTGAAATCCAGTGCGGTCACTCCTGAGGGTAGCGTCAGAGTCGCGCCACTGCTCATTGCTGGAACAACCCGCAACACATTGGCCGGATTGCCAGTACTGTCGTAGACCGCCAGTTCACCGGTCCAGACACTGCCGCCAGCGGTCGGACGCAGACGCGTGGTCACGCCGCGATTGATTGCCTCGAGGCGAGCGAAATTGATTGCCCGCTGCAAGTCGCCGACTTCGGTATCCGCCTTGCTGCTCTGGATCGTACGGGTAAAGGCCGGCACCGCCAGCGTGATCAGTATCAGGAACACCGCAATGGCGACCAGCAACTCGACCAGCGTGAAACCTTTTGTACGAAGATCCATCGGTGCCCTCCGTTGCCGTCGGCTATACCTGCTTTTACACGCTAGAACATTCGCTCGGCACGCGCCGACTGATTTGCCCTGCGCGGCGCACGGATTGCGCTGCTCATACCATTCCACGGAGGGATTTTTCATGCCGCAACACGGTTTCAGCCTGATTGAACTGCTTATGGGACTGGCGATTGGCGCAATTGTTCTGCTGCTGGTCAGCCCGGTATTCGCCGCGCTCAAGCAAGCGACTCAGCGCGACCACGCAGCGCAGTCGCTGCTCGAGGGCATCCGCCACGCTCGCACCCTGGCTATGACCCACAATCAAAGTGTGGTGATCCATGGCATTGACGGCGACTGGAGTCAGGGTTGGCGAATCATTCTGGATCTTAGCGGCAAGGGGCCGGAGGACAGCAGCAATCCGCTGCTGGTTGAACGCGCCAGTGAGGCGAAGGTGGCGATTGTCGGCAACTGGTGGGTGAGCCGCTACGTGCGGTTCAGTCATCTGGGACAGCCGCTGATGCCGGGACGGCGATTTCAGGCGGGGACAATACACGTCTGCTCGCCGCGCGAGCCGGTCAGCCAGCGGCAGATCGTGCTGGCGGCAACCGGTCGCGTGCGCCTGAACAGTCAGGAAACCGAGCAGGCGCTGTGCGACAAAGGCAGAAGCGTCAGATCGAACGGACGCGCAGCTCTTTCGGCATCGAGAACGTGATGTTCTCCTCACGGCCAGCCAGCTCGTCGGCACCAGTCGCGCCCCAGGCCTGCAATTGCTGGATCACGCCCCGGACCAGCACTTCCGGTGCGGAGGCGCCAGCGGTAATACCGATGCGCTCGACGCCGTCGAACCAGCTCTGTTGCAGGTCCTCGGCACCGTCGATCAGGTAGGCCGGAGTCGCCATACGCTCAGCCAATTCGCGCAGGCGATTGGAGTTGGAGCTGTTCGGGCTGCCGACCACCAGTACCACGTCGCACTCGTCGGCCAGTTGCTTGACGGCGTCCTGGCGGTTTTGTGTGGCGTAGCAGATGTCGTCCTTGCGCGGGCCACCGATGGCCGGGAAGCGCGTGCGCAGGGCATCAATCACACGGCTGGTGTCGTCCATCGACAAGGTTGTCTGAGTCACGAAAGCGAGTCTTTCCGGATCGCGCACCTGCAATGCGGCCACGTCCTTTTCGTCTTCGACGAGGTAGATCGCGCCGCCGTTGCTGGCATCGTACTGGCCCATGGTGCCTTCAACTTCCGGGTGACCGGCGTGGCCGATCAGGATGCACTCGCGACCGTCGCGGCTGTATTTGGCGACCTCGATGTGCACCTTGGTGACCAGCGGGCAGGTTGCATCGAAGACTTTCAGGCCACGACCTGCAGCTTCGTTGCGCACGGCTTGGGAAACACCGTGGGCGCTGAAGATGACGATCACGTCATCGGGCACCTGATCGAGCTCTTCGACGAAAATCGCGCCACGGCTGCGCAGGTCTTCGACGACGAACTTGTTGTGCACCACTTCATGACGCACATAGATCGGCGGCCCGAAGACTTCCAGGGCGCGGTTGACGATTTCGATCGCCCGGTCCACACCGGCGCAGAAGCCACGGGGGTTGGCGAGTTTGATTTGCATGCTGTGCCTCGTGTCTTGCGCGCGAAAACAATGGAAAACAGACTGTGGGAGACCTGCTTGTTGTGGCGAGGGGATTCATCCCCGCTCGGCTGCTTAGCAGTCGCAGACCGTCAACGGACTTGTCTCAGAATCCGTTGACTGGTCTGGGGGCGCTTCGCACCCCAGCGGGGATAAATCCCCTCGCCACAGAAGCTCACTCCTGCATTTTTAGATCGCTTTGACGGAAATGATTTCCACGTCAAAGGTCAGCGTCTTGCCCGCCAGCGGGTGGTTGAAGTCGACGGTCACTTGCGTGTCATCGAATTCCTTCACCACACCTGGCAATTCAGTATTGGCCGCATCGTTGAAGATCACCAGCAGACCCGGTGACAACTCCATGTCGTTGAACTGCGAACGCGGGATGGTCTGCACGTTCTGCGGGTTCGGCTGACCGAAAGCGTTTTCCGGCTCGACGGTCAGGGTGCGCTTGTCGCCGGCCTTGAAGCCGAACAGTGCGGCTTCGAAGCCCGGCAGCAGGTTGCCATCGCCGACCTTGAACGTCGCCGGGGCCTTGTCGAAGGTACTGTCGACGGTGTCACCGTTTTCCAGGCGCAAGGCAAAGTGCAGGGTGACTTCGGTGTTCTGGCCGATGCGTTGCTCAGTCGATAGCGGTTCAGTCATGAGCGGCCTCTTCGGTTTTCTTCGATTTGAACATGTCCAGTGCCAGCATGATCGCGCCTACGGTGATCGCGCTGTCGGCAATGTTGAACGCCGGGAAATACCAGCGGTTCTGCCAGTGCACCAGAATGAAGTCGATCACATGGCCCAAGGCGATGCGGTCATACAGGTTGCCCAGCGCACCACCCAGCACCAGTGCCAGGGCGACGGCCAGCCAGGTGTCGTTGCGCCCCAAACGCTTGAGCCAGACCACCAGCACGGCACTGACGGCAATGGCGATCAGCGCAAACAGCCAGCGCTGCCAGCCGGAGCTGTCGGCGAGGAAGCTGAACGCAGCGCCGGTGTTGTAGGCCAGCGTCCAGCTGAACAGATCGGGAATGATCACGATCTGCTGGAACATTTCGAGCCTGGCTTCGAAGTAGAACTTGCTGGCCTGGTCAATGACCAGGACCAGCAGGCTCAACCACAGCCAGCTCAGCCGTCCGAAACGGCCAATGGCATCAGGCATAGTGACGAACCTCGCCAGCACCGCTGATGTTGTCGACGCAACGACCGCAGATTTCCGGATGCTCCGGGTTCACGCCGACGTCTTCGCGGCAATGCCAGCACCGCGCGCATTTCGGGAACGCCGATTTGACGATCTTCAGTTTCAGACCGCTGACTTCGGTGGCCACTGCATCGGCCGGAGCCTGAACGAATGGCGCGACGCTGGCAGTCGAGGTGATCAGGACAAAGCGCAGCTCGTTGCTCAGCTTGGCCAGATCGGCGCTCAGCGCCTCTTCGGCAAACAGCGTCACTTCGGCCTGCAGGTTGCCACCGACGGCTTTCGCCGCACGCTGGATTTCCATCTCTTTGTTGACCGCGACTTTCACTTCCATGATGCGATCCCAGTAGGCGCGACCCAGCTCGAAGCCTTCCGGCAGCTCGGTCAGGCCTTCGTACCAGGTGTTGAGCATGACCGACTCGTTACGCTCGCCCGGCAGGTATTGCCACAGCTCGTCGGCAGTGAAGGCGAGGATCGGCGCGATCCAGCGCACCAGCGCTTCAGAGATGTGGAACAGCGCGGTCTGGCACGAGCGCCGGGCCTTGCTGTCGGCACCGGTGGTGTACTGGCGGTCCTTGATGATGTCGAGGTAGAAACCACCCAGCTCCTGCACGCAGAAGTTGTGGATCTTCGAGTACACGTTCCAGAAACGGTATTCGCCGTAGTGCTCTTGCAACTCGCGTTGCAGCAGCAGCGTGCGATCCACCGCCCAGCGATCCAGCGCCAGCATGTCTTCAGCCGGCAGCAGGTCGGTGGCCGGATTGAAACCGGTCAGGTTGGAAAGCAGGAAGCGCGCGGTGTTACGGATACGACGATAGGCATCGGCGCTGCGGGTCAGGATCTGATCCGACACAGCGATTTCGCCAGAGTAGTCGGTCGACGCGACCCAAAGACGCATGATGTCGGCGCCCAGCGTATCGTTGATCTTCTTCGGCTCAATCACGTTTTTCAGCGACTTGGACATCTTGCGGCCGGACTCGTCCACGGTGAAGCCGTGCGTCAGCAGCTCGCGATAAGGCGCGTGGTTGTCGATGGCGCAACCGGTGAGCAAGGACGAGTGGAACCAGCCACGGTGCTGGTCGGAACCTTCCAGGTAGAGGTCGGCACGCGGGCCGCTCTCGTGGCCCATCGGGTGCGAACCGCGCAGGACGTGCCAGTGCGTGGTGCCGGAGTCGAACCAGACGTCAAGGGTGTCGCTGATCTTGTCGTATTGCGGCGCTTCATCGCCCAGCAGTTCGGCGGCGTCGAGTTTGAACCAGGCTTCGATGCCTTCGACTTCAACGCGTTTGGCGACTTCTTCCATCAGCTCGACGGTACGCGGGTGCAGCTCGCCGCTTTCCTTGTTGAGGAAGAACGGGATCGGCACGCCCCAGTTGCGCTGACGCGAGATGCACCAGTCCGGACGGTTGGCGATCATCGAGTGCAGGCGCGCCTGGCCCCAGGCCGGAACGAACTTGGTGTCTTCGATGGCTTTGAGCGAGCGCACGCGCAGGGTGTCGCCGCTGGTTGGCTCCTTGTCCATGCCGATGAACCACTGCGCAGTAGCGCGGTAGATCAGCGGGGTCTTGTGGCGCCAGCAGTGCATGTAGCTGTGTTCGATGACGGTGGTGTGCATCAGCGCACCGACTTCGGTCAGTTTTTCGACGATGGCCGGGTTGGCCTTCCAGATGAACTGGCCGCCGAAGAATTCCAGCGACGGCACGTACACGCCGTTGCTCTGTACCGGGTTGAGGATATCGTCGTTGACCATGCCGTATTTCTTGCAGGTCACGAAGTCGTCCACGCCATAGGCCGGGGCGGAGTGAACCACGCCGGTGCCTGCGCCCAGTTCGACGTAGTCAGCCAGGTACACCGGCGACAGACGATCATAGAACGGGTGACGGAAGTTGATCAGCTCCAGCTCTTTACCGGTGGTGGTGGCGACGACCGAACCTTCCACGCCATAGCGCGCCAGACAGGCTTCGACCAGCTCTTCAGCCAGCACCAGCAGCTTGTCGCCGATATCGACCAGGGCGTAGTTGAATTCCGGGTGCACGTTCAGCGCCTGGTTGGCCGGGATGGTCCACGGGGTGGTGGTCCAGATCACGATCGCAGCAGGTTTGCTCAGCGACGCCAGACCGAAGGCCGCAGCCAGTTTGGCTTCGTCGGCGATCGGGAACGCAACGTCGATGGTCGAGGACTTCTTGTTCTCGTACTCGACTTCCGCTTCAGCCAGAGCCGAACCGCAATCGAAGCACCAGTTCACCGGCTTGAGGCCCTTGAAGACAAAACCACCCTTGACGATTTCGGCGAGGGCGCGGATTTCACCGGCCTCGTTCTTGAAATCCATGGTCTTGTACGGATTGGCGAAGTCGCCCAGCACGCCGAGACGGATGAACTCGGACTTCTGCCCTTCGATCTGCTCGGTGGCGTAGGCACGGCACAGCTCGCGGGTCTTATCCGCGCCGAGGTTCTTGCCGTGGGTCACTTCCACCTTGTGCTCGATCGGCAGGCCGTGGCAGTCCCAGCCCGGGACGTACGGCGCGTCGAAACCCGACAGGGTTTTCGAGCGGATGATCATGTCCTTGAGAATCTTGTTCAGTGCGTGACCGATGTGGATCGTGCCGTTGGCGTACGGAGGGCCGTCGTGCAGGACGAACTTCGGACGATCCTTGCCAATCTCGCGCAACTTTCCGTACAGGCCAATACTGTCCCAGCGCTGCAGGATCTGCGGTTCGCGCTGTGGCAGGCCGGCCTTCATTGGGAAGGCGGTGTCCGGAAGGTTTAGCGTGGCTTTATAGTCGGTCATTTAAGGCTCTTCATTAGCGATGGGCGCTAGGTGCGGCTAGTGCACGGGCGGTGGCGACATCCGCATTGATCGCCGTTTTCAATGCCTCCAGAGAGGCGAAGCGCTGCTCTTCACGCAGCTTTTGGTGGAAAACCACCGTCAAACGCCGGTCATACAGATCGCCGGCAAAATCTAACAGATGGACCTCGAGGTGGGCTTTGCCATCTCCTTGCACCGTGGGGCGCACGCCGATATTGGCGACGCCGGGCCAGGTCTTGCCGTCGATGTCGACATTCACCAGATACACCCCGGTAAACGGCACGCGACGACGCTTGAGTTGAATGTTGGCAGTGGGCGTGCCCAGTTGCCGGGCCAGTTTCTGCCCATGCAGCACGCGACCGGCGATGCGGTACGGACGGCCGAGCAAGCGTTCGGCCAAGGCAAAATCGGCCGCAGCCAAGGCGTTGCGCACCTGCGTGCTGCTGACGCGAATGCCGTCCAGCTCGACGGTTTGCGCCGCTTCGACGGTGAAACCGTGAACCTGCCCGGCCTGCATCAGAAAATCGAAATCGCCGAGGCGGTCGCAACCGAAACGGAAATCGTCACCGACCTCCAGATGCTGCACGCCAAGGCCATCGACCAGAATGGTATCGACGAATTCACTGGCGCTGAGCTTGCTCAGCCGCTGGTTGAAAGCCAGGCACAACACCCGGTCGACGCCTTCAGCGGCCAGCAATTGCAGCTTGTCGCGCAACCGCGCCAGACGTGCCGGTGCGGTATCGGGCGCAAAGAACTCCCGTGGCTGCGGCTCGAAAATCACCACGCAGCTGGGTACGCCCAACTCGAGCGCACGCTCACGCAGCCGGGCCAGGATAGCCTGGTGACCACGGTGAACACCGTCAAAGTTGCCAATAGTGGCGACGCAGCCCCGATGCTGGGGGCGCAAGTTGTGGAGGCCTCGAACCAGCTGCATAACGCGCTTCTTGCTCATAAAGTGGTCGATTATAACCACACCCGACGGCCGACGACAGGCAACACCGTAACGCAAAGTGAACGAGCCGACAAAACCGCCGGCCCATGCCTGCTCATGAAGGCTGAAACCTCAGCTCAAGGCCTTGCGATTGAAGTCGCGCAGACGGAAACCCAACAGCAACAACATACCGAAATAGGCCACCACGCCAGCAACCACCAGCGCGCCCAGGCGCAAGAAGCGCTCAAGCATATGGCCCTCATCCCAGGCGGGCATGAAATGCATGCCGGCCAGCAAGACCGCCGACATCACGGTCACCGCAACGACCAGCTTGAAGCCGAATTTGCCCCAGCCCGGTTGCGGTTGATACATCTTTTGCTTGCGCAGTTGGTAGAACAGCAGCCCGGCGTTCAGGCAAGCACCGGCACTGATCGCCAAGGCAAGGCCGGCGTGGGCCAGCGGCCCGATCAGCGCCAGGTTGAACAACTGCGTGCAGACCAGCGTGAAAATTGCGATTTTCACCGGGGTGCGAATGTTCTGTTGCGCATAAAAGCCCGGCGCCAGCACTTTGATCACGATAATCCCGAGCAGGCCGACCGAATAGGCAATCAGTGCACGCTGGGTCATCTCGGCATCAAAGCCACTGAACTGACCGTACTGGAACAACGAAACAGTCAGCGGCTCGGCAAGAATCCCCAGTGCCAGCGCGCACGGCAACACCAGCACAAAGCACAGGCGCAGCCCCCAATCGAGGATCCGCGAGTATTCGTGGCGATCCTTGCTGGCGTAGGTCTTGGCCAGCGTTGGCAGAAGAATCGTGCCGAGCGCCACGCCCAATACGCCCGACGGCAATTCCATCAAGCGGTCGGCGTAATACATCCACGACACCGAACCTGCGACCAGAAACGAGGCGAAGATGGTGTTGATGATCAGCGAAATCTGACTGACCGACACGCCGAGAATCGCCGGCAGCATCTGCTTCATCACCCGCCACACGCCGCTGTCGCGCAGGTTCAGGCGTGGTAGCACGAGCATGCCGATCTTTTTCAGGTGCGGCAGCTGATACAGCAACTGCGCCAGACCACCTACCAGCACCGCCCAGCCAAGAGCCATGACCGGCGGATCGAAATACGGCGTGAGGAACAGCGAAAACACGATCATGCTGACGTTGAGCAGAGTCGGTACGAAGGCCGGCACCGAGAAGCGGTTCCAGGTATTCAGAATCGCGCCGGCCAGCGACGACAGCGAGATCAGCAATATATAAGGAAAGGTCACCCGCAACAGATCGGAGGTGAGCTGGAATTTTTCCGGGGTATCGGTAAAACCGGGCGCCGTGGCCCAGATCACCCAGGGGGCGGCGATCATGCCCAGTGCAGTCACAACCGCCAACACCAGCGTCAACAGGCCCGATACATAGGCAATGAAGGTGCGCGTCGCCTCTTCGCCCTGCTGGCTTTTATATTCGGCCAGGATCGGCACGAACGCCTGGGAGAAAGCCCCTTCGGCAAAGATGCGCCGCAGCAGGTTGGGCAGTTTGAAAGCAATAAAGAAGGCATCCGTGGCCATCCCGGCGCCGAATGTCCGCGCGATCAGCGTGTCACGAACAAAACCCAGAATCCGGGAAAGCATCGTGATAGAGCTGACGGCGGCCAACGATTTGAGCAGATTCATTGAGAGAGTTTGTGCCTGTCGATAAACAGCAGGCGAACAATGCGCCTACTTGTGCGATACTCCGCGCCGCAACAGCACAGAGCCAAAGCTCGCGAGTTTACAGGTCAAGCGCCGGAAATAAATATCCCGCCTCTTTATACCTACCACTTAGCGGAACGATTCAAGTGCCCTTGACAAGACAAGTCTTCATCGGCATGATTCGCGGCCTATTTTGTTTGCTATTTCCTAAAAAGTCTTTCGAGGAGCTCGACGGTGGCCAACTCACCTTCCGCCAAAAAACGTGCAAAACAGGCTGAGAAGCGTCGCAGCCACAACGCCAGCCTGCGTTCCATGGTTCGTACCTACATCAAGAATGTAGTTAAGGCCATCGACGCAAAAGACGCTGAAAAAGCTCAAGCTGCATACGTTCTGGCTGTGCCAGTTATCGACCGTATGGCCGATAAAGGCATCATCCACAAGAACAAGGCTGCTCGTCATAAGAGCCGTCTGAATGGCCACGTCAAAGCGCTGAAAGAAGCCGCTTAATCGACGTAGTCATTAAAAAACCGACCTCAGGGTCGGTTTTTTATTGCCTGTGATTTAACAAGCTACAGGCAAAAAAACTGTGGGAGCGAGCCCGCTTGCGAATGCGATCTGCCAGTTGATATTTCTATCGACCGACATGACCTCTTCGCGAGCAGGCTCGCCCCCACAGTTCGGATTGGTGGCGCTTATTGCTGGACCGGCACCCACGGCAGGATCGGGATGGCCGTGACCGCATTCTGCGGACTACCCTCGATCAAGCGATCGCTGTAGACCAGATACACCAGCGTGTTGCGCTTCTTGTCGAGGAAACGCACCACCTGCATGGTCTTGAACACCAGCGAGGTGCGCTCCTTGAACACCTCGTCGCCGTCCTTCAACTCACCCTTGAACTTGATCGGCCCGACCTGACGACAGGCAATCGAGGCTTCGGCGCGATCCTCCGCCAGACCCAGACCACCCTTCACTCCGCCGGTCTTGGCGCGAGACAGGTAGCAGGTCACGCCCTCGACTTTCGGATCGTCGAAGGCCTCGACCACGATCCGGTCATTCGGCCCGACAAACTTGAACACCGTCGACACCTGACCGATTTCCTCGGCCGAGACCAGCAATGGCATGGCCATCAGCAGGCCCAACAATCCTTTCGCTACACGCATCGAATTTTCCTTAGACCAGAATCAGGTTGTCACGGTGAACCAGTTCCGGCTCCGCCATGTAACCGAGCAAACCGACAATCGCATCCGACGACTGACCGATGATTTTTTGCGCTTCCAGAGCGCTGTAATTGGCCAGACCCCGAGCGATCTCCCGACCGTCCGGCGCCACACAGACGACCATCTCACCGCGACGGAAACTGCCCTGAACCAGTTTCACCCCCACCGGCAGCAGACTTTTGTTGCCCTTGGACAACGCCGACACCGCCCCCTCATCCAGCACCAGAGTGCCACGGGTTTGCAGATGACCGGCCAGCCACTGCTTGCGCGCCGCGAGCATGCCACGCTCCGGCGATAGCAGCGTGCCAATGCGCTCGCCCGCCTTCAGGCGATCGAGCACACGCTCAAGCCGCCCGCCGACGATGATGGTGTGCGCACCGGAACGCGCTGCCAGGCGTGCCGCACGCAACTTGGTCTGCATGCCGCCGCGCCCCAGCGCACCACCGGTACCGCCTGCAACCGCATCGAGCGTCGGATCATCGGCGCGCGCTTCATAAATCAGCTGCGCATCGGGATTGTTGCGCGGATCAGCGTCGAACATGCCGTCGCGATCAGTGAGGATCACCAGCAGATCGGCCTCGACCAGATTGGCCACCAGCGCCGCCAGCGTGTCGTTGTCGCCGAAACGGATTTCATCGGTGACCACAGTGTCGTTTTCGTTGATCACCGGAATGACTTTCAGCTCGACCAGTGCACGCAAGGTGCTTCGGGCATTGAGGTAGCGCTTGCGGTCGGACAGGTCGTCGTGGGTCAGGAGAATCTGTGCAGTGTGCCGGCCATGCTCGGCGAAGCTCGACTCCCACGCCTGCACCAACCCCATCTGACCGATTGCAGCGGCCGCCTGGAGCTCGTGCATGGCACTGGGTCGTGCGGTCCAGCCCAAGCGACTCATGCCGGCCGCTACCGCCCCGGAGGACACCAGCACCAGCTCGACGCCCGCCTCATGCAGCGCCACCATCTGCTCGACCCAGACACTCATTGCCGCGCGATCCAGCCCTTTGCCGTCAGCTGTCAGCAAAGCGCTGCCGATCTTCACGACCCAACGCTGCGCACCTGTCACCTTGCTCCGCATCATCTTCAACCTTAGCTTGAGGGCAGCGCGACCTGGCACTGCCCGTGACGTTAATCGTGGCGATTGCTGACCAACGATCGATTTCCGGATACTAAAACGCCGCTCGATTGAGCGGCGTTCAAGTTTATCGCAACGGATCAGTCACGCACGTAAATGATTTCCGGACCGTCTTCGTCATCCACATCTTCTTCGTCCCAGTCATCGTCGCCGATGTCATGGACCGACTTCACGCCACTGCGACGCAGGGCACGCTTGTCGTCCAGCGCCTGCAACTGCGCACGGGCTTCGTCTTCGATGCGCTGATCGAGATCGGCCAGCTCTTCCTTGTACGCAGGGTCTGCGGCGAGGCGATCGGCACGGTCTTCCATGTAACGCATGATGTCGTGGCACAGACGCTCGGTACCGATCTTGGCGATGGCCGAGATCACGTACACCGGACCAGTCCATTCCAGGCGATCGACGATTTCCTTGACGCGAGCATCGTGCTCTTCTTCAAGGATCTGATCGCACTTGTTCAGCACCAGCCAGCGATCACGCTCGGCCAGCGACGGGCTGAACTTGATCAGCTCGTTGACGATCACTTCAGCTGCGTCCGGAGCACTGGAATCATCCAGCGGCGCCATGTCGACGAGGTGCAGCAGCAGACGCGTACGCGCCAGGTGCTTGAGGAAGCGAATACCCAGGCCGGCACCATCGGAAGCGCCTTCGATCAAGCCCGGAATGTCGGCAATGACGAAGCTTTTCCAGCGATCGACGCTGACCACACCCAGGTTCGGCACCAGTGTGGTGAACGGGTAGTCGGCGACTTTCGGCTTGGCGGCCGAGACCGAACGGATAAAGGTACTTTTACCGGCGTTCGGCAAGCCCAGCAGACCGACGTCGGCCAGCACTTTCATTTCCAGTTTCAGGTCACGCTGCTCGCCCGGCTTGCCTGGCGTAGTCTGACGCGGCGCACGGTTGGTACTGGATTTGAAACGGGTGTTACCCAGACCGTGCCAGCCGCCCTGCACTACCATCAGTTTCTGACCAGCCTTGGTCAGGTCGCCGATGACTTCCTGGGTGGCGGAGTCGATCACGGTAGTGCCGACCGGCACGCGCAGGATCAGGTCTTCGCCCTTCTTGCCGGTGCAGTCGGTGCTGCCACCGTTGGAGCCACGCTCGGCATCGAAGTGACGGGTGTAACGGTAGTCGACCAGGGTATTGAGGTTTTCGTCGGCCATCATGTAGATGGAACCGCCGTCACCGCCATCACCGCCGTTCGGGCCGCCGTTTTCAATGAATTTTTCCCGGCGGAAACTCATGGCACCGTTGCCACCGTCACCGGCCTTTACGCGAATCGATACTTCATCAACAAACTTCATAACCAACGCCTCTCGCCGTACGGACGAGCCGAAAAACAATCAAGACATAAGACTCTTGCAAAAATGAGCGCAGCGACCCCAAGACACGACCTGCATCGCACGCCGACAGCCCATACAAACAGCTTTGCAAGAGACTCACCCCACAAACGAAAAAGCCCCGTCGCAAGACAGGGCTTCTCCAGCGATCTCGCGATTAAGCCGCGATTACGCTCACGTAACGACGACCGAAGGCGCCCTTTACTTCGAACTTGATCACGCCTTCGATTTTAGCGAAGAGAGTGTGATCCTTGCCCATGCCAACGCCGTAGCCAGCGTGGAATTGGGTGCCGCGCTGACGCACGATGATGTTGCCGGCCTTGATGACCTGGCCGCCATACATCTTCACGCCAAGGCGTTTGGCTTCTGAGTCGCGACCGTTACGGGTACTACCACCAGCTTTTTTGTGTGCCATGAGTTCAATTCTCCTAGTGAGGAATTAGGCTGTAATTAAGCCTGAATACCGGTGATTTTGATCTCGGTGAACCACTGGCGGTGGCCCATACGCTTCATGTGGTGCTTACGGCGACGGAACTTGATGATGCGGACTTTATCGTGACGACCTTGGGAGATCACTTCAGCCTTGACGGTTGCGCCAGCAACAACTGGTGCGCCGATGTTCACGTCGTCGCCGTTGGCGACCAGCAGAACGCGATCAAAAGTCACGGATTCGCCAGTAGCGATTTCCAGTTTTTCGATCTTCAGGTATTCACCTTCAGCGACCTTGTATTGCTTACCGCCGGTAACGATTACTGCGTACATGGTATTTCTCCGATAATCCTGCTCACCCAGCTCTTTATAAGAAGAGGTATTGGCTGGCATGGCTGCATGGGGCTGGAACGGCCCAAGTGCAATTGCGTAAGGCAGGTGCTGCCCAGGAAGTTCAGGGTGCGCGATTGTACGCAAGCAATCTGCCTCGCGCAAGTGGCCGTCCATCGCGCCTTGACAGGTCTGGACGGGGGTCCTAGCATGCCGCGCAACCCTTCTGGAGCGACTCTCGCTGATGCAACCCCAAGCTTTCTACCGCGCGGTGGCGGACGATTTTAGCGCCGTCGACGGCATCATCAAGAAGCAGCTGACGTCTCGAGTGCCGCTGGTATCGAAAATCGGCGATTACATCACGTCGGCCGGCGGCAAACGCCTGCGTCCTTTATTAGTGTTGCTGTGTGGCAAGGCCCTGGGTCGCGAAGGCGACGACATGCGCCTGCTGGCCGCCACCATCGAATTCCTGCACACCGCGACCTTGCTGCATGACGACGTCGTCGACATGTCCGGCATGCGCCGTGGCCGCTCGACCGCCAACGCCATGTGGGGCAATGCCCCGAGCGTGCTGGTCGGCGACTTCCTGTATTCGCGCTCGTTCGAAATGATGGTCGAACTGGGCTCGATGCCGGTGATGAAGATTCTCTCCCAGGCCACGCGCATCATCGCTGAAGGCGAAGTGTTGCAGCTGTCCAAGGTGCGTGACGCCAGCACCAGCGAAGAAACCTACATGGAAGTCATCCGCGGCAAGACCGCGATGCTCTTCGAAGCCTCGACCCACAGCGCCGCCGCCCTGGCTGGCGCGACCGCCGAGCAGAGTGAAGCCCTGCGCACGTTCGGCGATCACCTGGGTGTGGCGTTCCAGCTGGTTGATGACTTGCTCGACTATAAAGGCGACGCGGAAACCCTGGGCAAGAACGTCGGCGACGATCTGGCCGAAGGCAAGCCAACCCTGCCGCTGATCTACACCATGCGCGAAGGTACAGCCGAGCAGGCGGCACTGGTGCGTCAAGCGATCCAGAAAGGCGGGATCGAAGACCTGGAAAGCATCCGCATCGCCGTCGAAGCGTCCGGCTCGCTGGAGTACACCGCGCAACTGGCCCGCGATTACGTGGCCCGCGCGATCAAGTGCCTGGAGGCGCTGCCGGCCAGCGAATACCGCGATGCGCTGGTGGAACTGAGCGAGTTCGCGGTCGCCCGCACGCACTGATTCATCCCCTGTGGGAGCGAGCCTGCTCGCGAAAGCAATCTGCCAATCGACTCAATGTTGACTGACACAGCGGTTTCGCGAGCAGGCTCGCTCCCA
Organism: Pseudomonas sp. LW8; assembly: GCF_041956865.1. Lineage (NCBI taxonomy): Bacteria > Pseudomonadati > Pseudomonadota > Gammaproteobacteria > Pseudomonadales > Pseudomonadaceae > Pseudomonas > Pseudomonas sp. LW8. The sequence goes on from NZ_CP168138.1 coordinate 4,891,740, forward strand.
CAGTTGTTTCTGCGCTATGCCCTCCTCCGCGTAAAACCCTATACAATGTGCGCCCTTTATCCCTCCTGATACCCAAGGAACCTTAGTGAGCACGTTGCCACCCTGCCCGAAATGCAATTCCGAATACACCTACGAAGACGGCACCCAACTGGTCTGCCCCGAGTGCGCCCACGAGTGGTCTGCCAGCGGCGAAGCCGAAGTGGCGGCCGATGATGCCGTGAAGAAAGATTCGGTCGGCAACGTCCTGCAGGACGGCGACACCATCACCGTGATCAAGGACCTCAAGGTCAAAGGCACGTCGCTGGTGGTCAAGGTCGGCACCAAGGTCAAGAACATCCGCCTGTGCGATGGCGATCATGACATCGACTGCAAGATCGACGGCATCGGTCCGATGAAGCTCAAATCCGAGTTCGTCAGAAAAGTCTGAGCCTTGCGTCATCCATCCTGCGCCAGCCGTGGGATGGAGCTTTGCCCTCCCCGCTTCAGCTCAATGAATCCGCGCATGGCCATCAGCCAGCCATTTTGACCTGACACAACCTTTACCCGGAAAACTCCACGATCCGCCAATAGGCACTTGCTATTTGATGAATAAGAATTATTCTCATTGAAACCTTTCAAGGAGATGAGCCCCATGACTTATTTGATCGACGCCTGGCTGGATCGCCCACACCCGTACCTCAGAATCCTCCATCGGGAAACCGGCGAAGTCTGCGCAGTGCTTGAAGAAGAAGCCTTGCATGAGCTGCAGGATCAAGGCGATCTGGACGTCAGCAGCCTCAATTCCAGCGAGCCGCTGGTACTCAAGGAGCTGGTGCGCAATCTGTTCCTGTTCTGCTATGCCCGGGCGTTGCGCCCGACCAATGAGCTGCACAACAAGATCGAAATATGAGCAGCATTAAAAAAACCTGTGGGAGCGAGCTTGCTCGCGAAAGCGATAAATCAGTCAACGAATGAGTCGACTGAAAAACCGCCTTCGCGAGCGAGCTCGCTCCCACATTTTTCAGCCCGCCATCAAGGCAGGCTCGGTATTACAGAACGTCGAGCAGCTCGACGTCGAACACCAGAACGCTGTGCGGCGGGATGCTGCCCACGCCTTGTGCGCCGTAAGCCAGTTCGCTCGGCACGTACAGGCGCCATTTGCTGCCGGCATTCATCAGTTGCAGCGCTTCGGTCCAGCCAGCGATCACGCCGCCAACCGGGAATTCTGCAGGCTGGCCGCGCTCGTAGGAGCTGTCGAACACAGTGCCGTCGATCAGGGTGCCGTGGTAGTGCGTACGCACCTGGTCTTCACGGGTCGGCTTGGCGCCGTCGCCCTGAGTCAGCACTTCGAATTGCAGGCCGGAAGCCAGGGTGGTGATGCCGTCACGCTTGGCGTTTTCGGCGAGGAAGGCCAGGCCTTCGCCAGCCGCGGCTTCAGCCTTGGCCGCTGCTTCGGCTTGCATGATCTCGCGGATCACCTTGAAGCTGGCGGACATTTCTTCCTGGCCAACACGGCTTGGCTTGCCGGCGAAAGCGTCGGTCAGACCGGCCAGGATCGCGTCCAGGCTGACACCCGGTGGCGGGTTGTCGCGCAGCTGGTCGCCGAGTTGACGGCCGATACCGTAGCTGACGCGGGTTTCGTCGGTGGACAGATTTACTTCGGACATGACACTGCTCCGCTGTGCGGACGGCCACAGGACTTGCCGTGCGTGCACAGCGCGTCCCGGCGCGCCCGGAACCAAAAGGGCGAGCAGACTAGCACAGATACCCCGGACTTGGGGCCGGGGCTACAGGGCCGAGCGCCAGGCGAGCGGCACTTTCAGGCTTTCATCGAGGTCACCGACCAGGCCACACATTTCGTCGTGGACCGAGGTGTGCACAAGATTGAAGGGCAGTACCGGAAAGGCATGCAGCAGATCCCGCGCGTGCTCCACTGAGCGCAGCGTCAGCATATTGCCCTTGAGATCGCTCAACGGATACGCCGCCCCATGCATCCTCGCTTCCAACAGGTAAATGCCACCCTCCATCGAGATCAGGTTCAACTCATCGACCTTCCTGGCAACAGCAAACGCGTTCAACTCTTGCAGGTTCATGGAAGCACCTCACACCGTGGCGAATCGCACCGTTACAGGCATAGGCCGCTGCGCTTGAAAGCACAAGCCACAAACGAAACCGCCCGTCTGTTTCGCAACAGACGGGCGGTTTTTTTGCCTTGATCGGCTGATCAGTGCTTGGTGACCTTGTCCAGGTAACCCATGGCAAATGCGGATACCACAAAAGTCATGTGAATGATCACGTACCACATCAAATGCTCGGGATCGACGTTCTTGGCGTCCATGAAGATACGCAGCAAATGGATCGAGGAAATCGCCACGATCGACGCCGCGACTTTCATCTTCAGCGACGACGAGTCCATGGTGCCCAGCCAGCTGAGCTTCTCTTTGCCTTCGTCGATGTCCAGTTGCGAGACAAAGTTCTCGTAGCCGGAAATCATCACCATTACCAGCAGACCGCCCACCAGCGCCATGTCGATCAGCGACAGCAGCACCAGAATCAGATCCGATTCAGCCATGGCGAAGACGTTGGGCAGGATATGGATGATTTCCTGGAAGAACTTCAATGCCAGCGCCAGCAGACCGAGGGACAGGCCGATGTAGATCGGCGCCAGCAGCCAGCGGGTGGCGTACATTGCATTTTCGATAAAGCGTTCCATTGACTCTCACACAAGGGGCTGGAAATGGCGGCGAGTATAACAGCCCGCTGTGACAGCCAGAAACCGCCGGAAAATCCGCCACCTGCGTGTGTGTGACAAAGTTTTTCTGCTAGTGTCCAAAGCATTGACAGCCCAATGACAGTGGACAGGATGCGTGGAAATGGATGTGCGATCAGCCTTGACGACTGCCGGAATCTGCCTCGCCTTGCTCATCGGCGGTTGCTCGCCCGGCGATGAAAAGCACGTCGCCAACCTCGACGAAAAGACCGCCTCCTTCGAACAGTCACTGGACACGATCAGCGATCCGAAGCTCAAGGACGCCATCACCGAACTCGGCGGTTCGCTGCTGTTGCTCGAACGGGCCAGGCTCAAGCTTGACGACATCACCCCGCATACCGAATACGGTGCCGACGCCCTCGCCGTGCTCAAGCACTATCCTACCCCGCAGGCGCTGGTCGATACGTTCATCAACGGCCTGTTCGTGCTGCACAAGGACGCCAGCTCGGATTACCTGACCGATCTGCAACCGGTATTCCCGTTCAACCTGAACATTCCCGGCGGTTTTCTGTTCCCGCACGGCATCGAATGGCATTCGGTCACGTTGAGCAACAAACGGGTGATCGCCTGGCAGCCGGAGTGGTCGGAGACCGACCCCGGCATTCAGCTCAGCCCGTCCAGCTCCAACGTGACCAATCCCGATGACCTGACGGTGACCTACCCGTTCATCGATGGCCTCAACGTCGACAAAAAAAGCCTGCCGCAACCGGTCAGCCTGCAAGGCCAGGTCGAAGTGATCGCGCCCCGGCGGCTGTACAGCTTCGACCTGACGCAGAAAGATGTCGGCCAAACCCGCAGCAACGACAATCTCAGCGTCAAACTGCTCAAGCTGGAAAAAAACTACGCCGAGGTCGAAGTCAGCAACAGCCTGCCGCTCGCGGCAGAAGTCGCCGAAACCCGGATCAATCCGCTGATCGTCCAGGCCCGCGACGCCAGTGGCCAATACCTGGTGCGCGCCGGTTCGATCAACGAAAGCCCGGAGCAGGTCGAGTTTTACCAGAAGCAACTGACGCAGTTACAGAAGCAGAAGAGCTGGAGCGACACCCTGGAAAAACAGCTCAGCGACGACCAGCAAGCCTTCGAGAAAGACCACCCGCGCCGCTACAACAAAGTCTATTTCCACGGCCCGATCGACACACTGGAAGTCAGTGTGCTCGACTTCTCCTCGGCAACAGTGACGCGCAAATCCCTGGACCTGCCGGTGCGCACCTTCAATCCGCACACCACGGCCAAAGCCGTGCAGGCGCTGGACCTGCCAGTTGTGGTGTATGACGATCTCGCCGCCAACTGGCTCAAAGGCGCGGACCTGACGGAAGAACAATTGAAGGCCGGCGTGCGCATTCATCAATCGGTGGAAGAGCCGAGCGCGGCGCGTATCGAGTTTTCCCACCGCCGCACCTTCAATGACGAATTGCTTGGCGACCAACTCAATCCCGGCGTCAGCCCGGTGACTTTCTTCACGGAAAAGCGCGGCGGCAAACTCGACGAGCCGATCGAACTGCCGCCCGAGGCGTATCAGGTCGATCCGCTGCAAGCGACGATTACATATGATCTGAACCTGTTTCCGGAAACCCCGGCGATTGCCGTGGGCTCGATGCCTTTATTTCTGGCCACGGTGGCCAAGCAATCCTACGACGCGCAGTCATTGCCTAAAGGCCTGGCGATCAAGGACAACACGCTGGTGGTCGACCTGAAAACCTTCCCGGCCAACGAATGGCGTTTCTTCGTCAAGGACGACAGTGGCCACTACCTCAAGCAGATTCTTTCGGTCAGCCACGACGCCAGTGCAGAAGGCCCGGCGCTACTCGGCGTGCACTATTTTTACGGTCGCCCGACTCGCGTGGAAACCTATCAGCGCACCGACCTCGCCACCGTGCAATACGGTTTTGAGGTCAAGCTCGACAAGGCGCAGGTCGACCAGTCAGCACCTTAACCGTTGAGGCTGCGCCCACGGCCGCCGTTGATCTGCCGCAACTGGGCTTGCAGGTGCAGGCTCCAGATCTGCGGATCATCGGCCAGTTCGTAACCATGCAAGGTCAGGCTTTCAACGATGGTGTCGAGAATCGACTCGGCCGCGACCGGGCCGTGAAAAGGGCCTTGGGCTTTGATCGCGGAAGGTTGTTCGCCGGCCATGCCGGCCGCGAAGAGCAGCGTCCACATGCCGTTGTCGCCGGCCAGCGGCTTGACGGCGCATTCGATCCGGGTCACCAGACCCAGGCATTGACGGGTGAGACAGAGGTTGCGCGACATGGCGGCGACCCTCGGTAAAGCCGGTATTCAGCCCCCATGGGAGGACTGGCTCGATCCAGTGATACTGTCGATATCCTTGACCTGAGAATAGAAGAAAAGTGTCCCGCGCAAGCCAAATGGAACCAGAAGGCGCCGAATGGTCATTGTGTGAATATTGGCGCCAGACTCGTGACACATTCCCCGAAGATCCCCGCAGAAATCAATCTGGAAAAGCATTGTGGGAGCGAGCCTGCTCGCGAAGACGATGGATCAGCCAACTCATTCGTCGACTGAAACAGCGCTTTCGCGAGCAGGCTCGCTCCCACAGGGTTTATTGCAAGCCTGTCAGGCCGGTTTGGCTTCGGCGAGAGCCTCCTGCGCCAGCTCCTTCTCGGCCTCTTTCAAGTCCTCTTCGCTGATCATCTCGGCGATATCGCGCAGGCGCTCGACCACTCGGGCATTGATGCTGCCTTCGGGGAATTCGCCATCGGCGTTCGGCTCTCCGGCCGGCTCGCCCACCAGCAGGCTCAGCGCCTCATCGGCCTGACGCACCGCATACACGTGGAACTGGCCGGCGCGCACGGCGGCGAGGACTTTCTCATCGAGCATCAGCGTGGCGACGTTGGCCTGGGGAATGATCGCGCCCTGCTCGCCGGTCAGACCGCGTGCTTCGCAGAGGCGGAAGAAGCCTTCGATCTTCTCGTTGACCCCGCCGACCGCCTGCACTTCGCCAAACTGGTTGATCGAACCGGTGATGGCAAAACATTGCTTGAGCGGGGTTTTCGACAGTGCCGAAATCAGCGTGCACGCCTCGCCCAGCGATGCACTGTCGCCGTCGACGTAACCGTACGACTGCTCGAGCGCAATGCTTGCCGAAATCGCCAGCGGGAATTCCTGGGCGTAACGGCTGCCCAGATAACCGGTGAGGATCATCACGCCTTTGGAGTGAATCGGCTGGCCGAGGTTGACCTCACGTTCGATGTCGACGATACCGCTGCCGCCCGGATAGACCGTGGCGGAAATCCGCGCCGGCACGCCGAACGCCGAATCACCGACCTCCAGCACCGTCAGCCCGTTGCACTTGCCGACTGCTGCACCGTCAGTGTCGATGAGGATGATTCCGGCGAGCATGTCGTCGAGAATCCGCGCCGAGACCCGCCCGGTGCGGGTGGCCTTGGCTTTCAGGGCGCGTTCGATATGGCCGGCGTCGGTCATTTCATCGCCGGCCAGATGGCGAATGAAATCCGCCTCGCTGACCAGTTGGAACAGATCGCCAATGCGCGCCGACAAGCGCCCCTGATGCTCGGCCAGCCGTGCGCTGTAGGTCGCCAATCGTGCCACCGCATCGGCGGTCAACGGCGCCATGCCTTCTTCCGAAGTACGCGTCTTCAGGAGCTGGGCGAACTGCTCGAGGCTTTCGTCGACCATCGGGATGTCTTCGTCGAAGTCGACCAGAACGCGAAACATCTCCTGGAAGTCCGGATCGAGATCCTGCAGCGTGTAATACAGCTGCCGCGCACCAATGATGATGACTTTGACCTGCAGCGGGATGTGCTGCGGATTCAGGGTCATGGTGGCGAAGCGGCCCATCTCGCCCAGCGGCGACTCCATTTTCAGTTTGCGCGATTGCAGGGCGCGTTTGAGCGCATCCCACACGAACGGCTCGCTGAGCATTTTTTCCGCTTCGAGAATCAGGAAACCGCCATTGGCGCGGTGCAGCGCACCCGGACGCAACTGCCGGTAAGTGGTGTAGAGCGCACCTTGATCAGTGGTGTACTCGATGCGGCCGAACAGGTTTTCGTAGGTCGGATGTGGCTCGAATACCACCGGTGCACCGCCGCTGGCCGGATGCCCGACCACCAGGCTTGGTGCGTATTGTTCCTCCAGCAACTTGCGCGCGACGGCGTCGGTCTTGCTGTCGTCGACCAGTTGTTCGACCACGGTTTTCAGCAGGTAGACCTGCATCGCTTGCAGGTAACCGCAGACCCCGGCGTTCTCCGCGTACTTCTCCGACAGCGGCGCCAGCAACGGCTGCAAGGCCAGGGTGATGGTTTCTTCATTGAGGTGGCGCAGTTGATTGTTCGACTCGCGCTTCCACTGCGGCAGGCTGGCGAGTTCTTCGTTCAGGCGCTCTTCGAGGCCGGAAATGTCATCGTGAAAACGCTCGCGCTCGGCTTCCGGCAACTGCGCGAATTCGGCTTCGTCCAGGGCCTTGCCGTCGAGCATCGGCGTGAAGGCGATATTGCTGCTGTCGCGGTACAGGGCGACGTCTTTTTCCAGGGCCAGGCGCTCGATGATGTCCAGCGCCTTGTCGTAGCGCTGGTTGAAGGCGCGGTCGATGGCGCTTTTTTTCTGCTGGTAGGACGGGTGTTCGAAAACCGCCGGAAAAGTCGCCAGCAGGTTGTCGATCAGGCCGTTGATGTCAGCGATGAACGAGGCCGCCGTGCCCGATGGCAGCTCCAGTGCACGCGGTTCGCGCGGCTCATCGAAGTTGTTGACGTAGACCCAGTCCGCCGGGGTCTGCAGGCGCTTGCCTTCGGCTTTCAGGTAGCGTTTGACGAACGAAAAACGGCCAGTGCCGGGCTCGCCCATGACGAATACGTTGTAACCGGGGCGTGGCATCGCCACACCGAACTGCAAGGCTTCGACCGCGCGTTCCTGGCCGAGCACACCGCGAAAGGGCTCCAGATCATTGGTGCTAGTGAAGCTGAACTGTTCAGCGGAAAACGGACGAGTCAGCGCTTCGGGCGCAAGACGCAGGCTGGCAGCAACAGGATCAGGCATCGGGCTTCCTTAACAATCAGGCGGGGCAGGTAGCGGCATTCTGGCGCTGCCCGTGCCCCACTGGCAAGGCGCGCCACATGACAAAGCATAGACAAGCGCGCGGCCGGCCGACGCATCCCGATAAATCAGAGGTTTATTCCAAATATTTTGCAAAAAATCACGGAACCGCTGGAACGTGCCTAAACTCCAAACTGCGCGGCTGGAACTAATACCGGCCCACTGACACTTTCGGTTCTGTCCTCGGGCAGAGCGCGAAGGGCCAGAACCCTGTCCATTGGTATGCACATAAAGAGAACAAAGCTATGAAACGGATTCTTCTCGGTACTCTCTTCACCGCTGTATCCATCAACGCAATGGCGCAAGCCCCGGGCGGCCCGGATTGCGGTTGGGGCAACATGCTGTTCGAAGGTCAGCGTGGCACCCCGGCGCACTTCCTTGCTTCCACCACCAACGGCACTTCCGGTAACGCCACGTTCGGTATGACTTCCGGCACCAACGGTTGCTCGACCAACGCATCGCTGACCTACGGCGGCAAATCCTGGTTCGCCATGAATGGCATGATGAACGAGCTGTCCGAAGACATGGCCAAAGGCAATGGCGAAGCGCTGACCACTTATGCCGTGGTCCTGGGCGTAGCACCGGAAGATCGCGCGCACTTCGCGCAAGTGACCCACGAGCACTTCCAGCAGATCTTCAGCAAGGCTGACGTGACCGCTGAAGACGTGCATACCAACACCCTGGCGGTACTGAAATCGGACCCACGTCTGGCCAAGTACGCAACTCAGGCTTAAGCTCGACCCCGCCCGCTTCCTTCGGGAAGCGGGTTTTGTTTTTTTGGCCCGCCCCTCTTTGGGTCTTTTATTTCTTTTCCTGTTCAAGTTGCCGACTATGCTCAAACGCCTTGCCTGGCTGGCGCTCTGTGTCTGCGCCCCGCTGTCCGCCGCGCCTCACATCGATCCTCAACGTTTGCAGCAACTGGCCAACGACCGCTTCTGGATTTCCCTCGGTCATTACGAAACCGCCAAACTCGGCGGCTGGCGCAGCTATGTCAGCGACAAGAAGTTCTTTCTCGCGTCCGATGGCAACGAGCATCCGGACCGCGAACTGGCCGCCACCGTGCAGGCGCTGTACGCCCCGGCCAGTCTCGGCGAGCAACACGCACAATGCGTGTACCCGGCGCGTACACGCTGGCTGAAAGCGCAGCTCAATCTCGCCGACCTGCCAGCGCCCGAATGCGCCGAATACAAGCAATGGTTCAAGGACGTCTCGCCGCACAGCGCGGTGATGATCTTCCCGGCGGCGTATCTCAACAGCCCTTCGTCGATGTTCGGCCACACCCTGCTGCGCATCGATCAGGCGGATGTGCAGGCCGACAAGACTTCGCTGCTCAGCTACGCGATCAACTTCGGTGCCTACATCGAAGGCTCGGACAACAGCATTCTGTATGCCTGGAAAGGCTTGATGGGCGGCTACCCGGGGCTGTTTGCGCTGGTGCCGTATCAGGAAAAATTGTCGGAATACCGCAGCCTGGAAAACCGCGACCTGTGGGAATACCGCCTCAACCTGACCCAGGAAGAAACCGCACGCATGGTCGAACATGTGTGGGAGCTCAAGCAGATCCAGTTCGACTATTTCTTCTTCGACGAAAACTGCTCGTATCGCTTGCTGGAATTGCTGCAAGTGGCGCGACCGAGCCTGCGCCTGACCGAACAATTCCCGCTGACCGCAATCCCGACCGACACCGTCAAAGCGGTGAAAGAGGCCGGGCTGGTCGAACACATCGAATATCGCCCGTCCCGCGAACGTGAACTGCTCAGCCGCGCCGAACCGTTGAGCGATGAAGAACAGCAATGGGTGCTGAAAGTCAGCGCCGATCAAAAAGTCCTGCAAGAGCCAACGTTCAAAGCCCTGCCGCGCGCACGTCAGGCGTTGATCGTCGACGCCGCCTATCGTCTGGAGCGCTACCGCGCCAACGGCCAGGAGCGCGACCCGCAACGAGCGCAGCGCAGTTTCGAACTGCTGCGGGCGATCAACAAGAACCCGGCGCCGGAGCTGGAAATTCCGCAACCCGGTCTGCCCGAAGATGGCCACGAGTCCCGCACCTGGCAGGCCGGCCTCGGTACGCGAGGCGATCGCGCCTTTGGCGAATATGGCCTGCGCATGGCTTATCACGACCTCAATGACAACGCCGAAAGCTTCCCCCTCGGCGCGCAGATCGAAATTCTGCAACTGAAGCTGCGTCAGTACGAAGGCAATGACTGGCAGTTGCAGCAACTGGACCTGGCGACCATTCGTTCGCTGACACCGCGCAACGAGCTGCTGCAACCGCTGTCGTGGCAAGTCACCGGTGGCCTTGAGCGGGTGCCGGGCAAGCATGATGACGAGACGCTGGTCAGCCATGTCAACGGTGGCGGCGGCGGCACGTGGCAGTTGGGCGAAGACGTGCTCGGCTTCGCGCTGGGCACGGTGCGCGTGGAACACAACAACGACTTCGCCGAGTTCGTTTCCCCGGCTGGTGGCTTCAATACCGGCGTGCTGTGGAAAAACCCGCTGGGCAATCTGAGCCTGGAGGCCAAGGGCGACTACTTCTTCAATGGCGAAGTGCGCCGTAGCCTGAGCCTGAATCAGCAGTGGGAGCTGTCGCGCAACCTCGGTTTGCGCCTGAGCGCGCAGCGTGAATTCAGCCAGCTCGCCAGCCCGGAAACGGAAGTCATGCTTGAAGTGAAGTGGTATCACTACTGATCCCGAGCCTGTGTAAATCTCCCTGTGGGAGCGAGCCTGCTCGCGAAAGCGGTGGGTCAGTCAATAGCAGTGTTGCCTGACAAGACGCCTTCGCGAGCAGGCTCGCTCCCACAGGGGCCTTGTGGTGTGCAATGGATTTTTCACAGGCCTTCGACAGCCGCCTCATGAATCCCCTTCTAGACTTTCCTTATGAGCCGAGTATCGGCGCGGGAGAGTGCGATGTGGCGGTACGTGGGATTGTTGGGCGTTGTATTGGCGCTGGGCGGTTGCCAGACCACCCATGAAGACTTGATCGCCAAGGGTTATCCACCGGCCTTCGCCGACGGTTTCGATGACGGTTGCGTCAGCGGCCGGCAAGCGGCGGGCTCGATCAGCGGTGAGTTTCGCAAGAATGTGCCGCGCTATCTCAAGGACCAGCAATACGCCGACGGCTGGGTCGACGGCTTCCGCCAATGTCAGGCGATGCTGGAAAACAGGGATCGCGAGCAATATCGCAACGAACATTGGGATGAGCGCGAACGTGCCTGGCAGCAGCAGAAGGACCAGGACGTCGGGCGGGCTTATCGCTCGCAATAGGTCGCTTGCAGACATCCGTTGAAACCAAATGCCGGCAACCATGGCCCAAATCCTTTAACAGGAGGACTTCATGAGTCGCGCATTCGTCAACGAAGACAACGCCGCCGCGCAGGCCGATCAGCCGGTCGAACGTCAGGTCAGCACGCAGCCCAACTACGTCACCCCGCAAGGTCTGGCGCAGTTGCAGGCGAAGGTCACCGAGCTGCAAAGCCTGCACGCCGAGCAAACGGCCAAGGGCGAGCAGGCCGACAAGCAACGTCTGGCCGATCTGCAACGGGATCTGCGCTATTTCACTCAACGCCTGAGCAGCGCCCAAGTCGCAGTCGCTGCGACCTCCACCGACAAGGTCCAAATCGGTAGCTGGGTGACTTTTGCCGATGAACACGACACTGAACACCGCGTGCAACTGGTTGGCGAAGATCAGGCCGACGCCAGTCAGGGCCTGATCAACTGGGCCTCACCGCTGGGCCGGGCTTTGCTTGGCGCCCGGCTCAACGATGAAGTGCTATGGCAGCGGCCTGCCGGCGACCAACTGATCGAAGTGATTCGCATCGAACCGGCTTAAACCACGCCTTGCGCCAACATCGCATCGGCGACTTTGACGAAACCGGCGATGTTCGCGCCTTTGACGTAATTGATCTGACCGTTGTCTTCGCCGTAATGCACGCAGGCGTGGTGGATCGATTGCATGATCGCGTGCAGCTTGCTGTCCACCTCGCCCGCCGTCCACAGCAGGCGCATGGCGTTCTGCGACATTTCCAGACCGCTGACGGCAACACCGCCCGCATTCGACGCCTTGCCCGGTGCGAACAGAATACCGGCCTCGATAAAGATATCCACAGCCTCCAGCGTGGTCGGCATGTTCGCGCCTTCAGCCACACAGACGCAGCCATTGCGCAGCAGCGTGCGCGCGGCCTCGGCATCAAGTTCGTTCTGTGTCGCGCAGGGCAGCGCGATATCGCACGGCAGCGACCACGGATGTTGGCCGGCGCGGAATTCCAGACCATGGGCGTTCGCCAGTTCGCTGATGCGCCCGCGTTTGATGTTCTTCAGCTCCAGCAGCGCCAGCCACTGTGCTTCGCTCAAGCCTGCCTCGCAGTACAGCGTGCCTTCGGAGTCGGACAGGGAAATCACTTTGCCGCCCAGGTCCATCACTTTGCGCGCCGCGTACTGAGCAACGTTGCCGGAACCGGAAATCGCCACGCGCTTGCCTTCCACGCCCTGCCCGCGGCGCTTGAGCATCTCCTCGGCGAAGTACACGCAGCCGAAACCGGTGGCTTCCGGGCGAATCAGGCTGCCGCCGTAGGTCATGCCCTTGCCGGTGAGGACGCTGGTGAACTGGTTGCTCAGGCGCTTGTACTGGCCGAAGAGGAAACCGATCTCCCGCGCACCGACGCCGATGTCACCGGCCGGCACGTCAACGTCGGCGCCGATGTGGCGATACAACTCGCTCATGAACGCTTGGCAGAAACGCATGACCTCGGCGTCGCTCTTGCCCTTCGGATCGAAGTCGGAACCGCCCTTGCCGCCGCCCATGGGCAAGGAGGTCAGCGAGTTCTTGAAGGTCTGCTCGAAGGCGAGGAATTTCAGCACGCCGAGGTTCACCGATGGATGGAAGCGCAGGCCGCCCTTGTAAGGGCCGATGGCGCTGTTCATCTGGATGCGGAAACCGCGATTGACCTGGACCTTGCCCTGATCGTCGACCCACGACACGCGAAACACCACCGCGCGCTCGGGCTCGCAGATGCGCTCGAGAATGCCTGAAGTCAGGTAATGCGGATTGGCTTCAAGAAACGGCCACAGACTGCGCAGGACTTCTTCGACAGCCTGGTGGAATTCGGGTTGATCCGGGTCGCGTTTTTTCAGGCGCGCAAGGAAGGATTCGACGGATTCGATCATGGGCAAAGTCTCGGCAAATTTATTGTCGTTGGAGGAGATTGGGCCGGACTGTAACAAACGAATTGCGCACAGGAACAGAGCAAAATGTCGCAGTTATGAAATTAAATGGTGCACAGGATATAAATCCGAGGGGTATTTGATCCGTTTTTGCACCTGAGTGGGGAGCACAGATCCAAGACTTGCACCAACAGTTACACCGTATTCGCGAGCAGGCTCGCTCCCACATTTGGAATGCGTTACCCCTGTGGGAGCGAGCCTGCTCGCGAAAGCCGCAACTCGGTTTATCAGGAAAAACCCAGGGCAAAAAAAACGGAGCCCGAAGGCTCCGCTCTTGTGCAACCAACCCGAATCAGGCCAGTTTCTTGTGACGTACCCGGTGAGGCTGGGCCGCTGCTTCGCCGAGGCGTTTTTTGCGGTCGGCTTCGTACTCGGTGTAGTTGCCTTCGAAGAACACCGCTTGCGAGTCGTCTTCGTACGCCAGGATGTGCGTGGCGACACGGTCAAGGAACCACCGATCGTGGGAGATCACAATGGCGGCGCCCGGGAAGTCCAGCAGGGCTTCTTCCAGCGAACGCAGGGTTTCCACGTCGAGGTCGTTGGACGGTTCGTCGAGCAGCAGGACGTTGCCGCCCTCCTTCAGGGTCAGCGCCAGGTGCAGACGACCGCGCTCACCGCCGGACAGATCCTTGACGAACTTCTGCTGATCGCCGCCCTTGAAGTTGAAGCGGCCGACGTAAGTGCGCGACGGGATCTCGTAGTTGCCGATGCGGATCTGGTCGGAACCGTCGGAAATCTGCTGGAACACGGTCTTGCTGCCGTCGAGGTCTTCGCGGCTCTGGTCGACGCAGGCCAATTGCACGGTTTCGCCGATTTCGATGCTGCCCGAATCCGGGGTTTCCTTGCCCATCAGCATGCGGAACAGCGTCGACTTACCGGCACCGTTACCACCGATCACGCCGACAATGGCGCCTTTCGGCATGGAGAACGACAGGTTGTCGATCAGCACGCGATCGCCGTAGCCCTTGGTGACGTTCTTGAATTCGATGACCTTGTCGCCCAGGCGCGGACCGGCCGGGATGTAGATCTCGTTGGTTTCGCTGCGCTTCTGGAATTCCTGCGATTGCATTTCTTCGAAGCGTTGCAGACGTGCCTTGGATTTCGACTGGCGGGCCTTGGCGCCTTTGCGCACCCACTCCAGTTCTTCTTTCATGGCTTTTTCATGAGCCGACTGCTGCTTGGATTCCTGGGCCAGACGATCGGACTTGGCTTCGAGCCAGCCCGAATAGTTGCCCTCGTAAGGAATGCCCGCGCCGCGGTCGAGTTCCAGAATCCAGCCGGCGACGTTGTCGAGGAAGTAACGGTCGTGCGTGATCGCGACCACGGTGCCCGGGAAGTCATGGAGGAAATGCTCCAGCCACGCCACCGAATCGGCATCCAGGTGGTTGGTCGGTTCGTCGAGCAGCAGCATGTCCGGCGCGGACAGCAGCAGACGGCACAGGGCGACACGGCGCTTTTCACCACCGGACAGGTGTTCGACTTTCGCGTCCCAGGCTGGCAGACGCAGTGCATCGGCAGCGACTTCCAGCTGGCGCTCAAGGTTGTGGCCGTCGCTGGCCTGCAGGATCGCTTCGAGCTTGGCCTGTTCAGCAGCAAGCTTGTCGAAGTCGGCATCCGGGTCGGCGTAGGCCGCGTAGACCTCGTCCAGACGCGCTTGCGCATCCTTGATCACGCTGACCGCTTCCTCGACCACTTCACGTACGGTCTTGGCAGGGTCGAGCTGCGGCTCTTGCGGCAGGTAACCGATGTTCAGGTCCGGCATCGGACGGGCTTCGCCTTCGAACTCGGTGTCGACGCCAGCCATGATTTTCAGCAGCGTGGATTTACCCGAACCGTTGAGGCCGAGCACGCCGATCTTGGCGCCGGGGAAGAAGGACAGCGAAATGTTCTTGAGGATTTCCCGCTTCGGCGGAACAACTTTGCCCAGCCGATGCATGGTGAAGACGTATTGAGCCATGGAGAACCTTGGGTCAGTGACAGATGAATGATTGGAGCGCAGGCGATGCCTGGCCAGACTGTGCGCGTCGTTCACTTGATCGCAATCAATGCGTGCGCGCTGGAAAAAGTCTGATTGTAGGGGCTGGAACGCCCCCGGTCTAACCGGCAAAGCTACCTTAATGCCGGAAGGCAGTCCAGCCGAGAGGGGCTGGCACTTCGCCACAACTCAAGGCATGCTAGCCGCCCTTCGGGCGTCCGGCTTATAGTGCACGTCGCGCCAGTCCAGCCAAATCGCAGGATCACAGCTTGACCAATGTCACTCCGCCAGCCTCTGTGAGCAGCACCCCACCGGCGCCCGGCTCGCCCCTGCGCGGGACATTAAAGGGTGCGCTGGCCACCCTCGTGCTGTTATTGCTCGCGTTGCTGTTCTGGCAACTGCTCGATCAATTGCGTGAAACCCAGAAGAACCAGCGCCAGTACACCATCGATTACACCGCCGATCTCGCCGCTCAGGTCAGCCTGAACATGGCGCTGAATGCGCAAATCGCCCTCAATCTGCTACCGATCGTCGAACAACCGCAAACCGCCGACGAACAGCAGATGCTCCTGCGCAAGTTGCAACGTTCGCTGCCCGATCTGCGCAGCATGGCCCTGCTCTCGCCCTCCGGCCGCATCATCAGCGACAGCGCCACCGACAGTTCCGACGCCGATTACCTGACCGAACTGGTGCGCCGCAGCCGCGCCCAGGCGCATTACTTCAGCAATGCCGATGACGGCTCGGTGGTGCACCTGCTGTTGCATCAGGCCAGCGGCAGCAGTCGCGGTTACTGGGCCTTGCGCCTGACGCCAACCTTCTTCGACTCGCTGACCAAACAGGACGCCACCGCCCTGCGCCCGTTGTGGCTGGTGGAAAACCGCCTCAATCACCAGATCATCAGCCGCGAAGCAGGGCTGCCCTCGGTCAAGGCTGGCGGGCTGACGCCTGACGATGTCGCCAACACCGTACTGACCGTGCCGCTGAGCAGCAGCGACTGGCAACTGCGCGGGCTGTTCGACCGCCAGCGCGTACTGGAAGAATTGCTGCCGGCGTTCATCGGCAAATGCCTGCTCGGCCTGGCGTTCTCGATGTTGCCGGTGATTGCACTGCTAAACATGCGTCGGCGCCAGCGCCAGGTGCATGAAGGCCGGCGGCGTTACCAGGATATTTTCGAAGGCACCGGCGTGGCCTTGTGCGTGCTTGACCTGTCCGGCCTCAAGCAGATGTTCGACAAGGCGCAGATCCAGACCAGCGACCAGCTCAAGGCCTGGCTCGACCAACCGCAGCAGCGCCAGCAACTTCTCCAGGAAATGCGCGTCACCGAGGTCAACCAGGTCGCCCTGCAACTGCTCGATGTGCATTCCTGCGACGATGCCTGGCAACTGCTGATCGATGGCCAGCGCCATCCGCAGTGCGCGATCGGTCAGCAGATCCTCGACGCCGTCCTGCAGCAGCAGAAACAGCTGGAACTGGAAATCAAACTGCCCAACAGCAATGGTCGCGACCAGCACCTGTGGATGGTCCTGCGCCTGCCGAGCGAGCAGCACGACTATAAAGCGGTGATCCTCAGCATCAACGACATCACCAGCCGCAAGCTGATCGAGCTGTCGTTGCTGGAGCGCGAAGGCTTCTGGTCGGACGTGGTTCGCACCGTGCCGGATCATCTGTATGTGCAGGACGTGATCAGCCAGCGGATGATTTTCAGCAACCACCACCTCGGCCAGACCCTGGGGTACAACCGCACTGAACTGCATCAGATGGGCGAATACTTCTGGGAAATCCTTCTGCATCCGGAAGACGCCGACTATTACCATCGCTCGCGGCAGTTGCAGCGTCACGCCGGTTACAGCCAGTTGTTGCAATGCCAATTGCGCTTCCGCCATCGCGACGGCAAGTGGCGGCGCTTCGACATCCGTGAACAGGCGCTGGCGCGGGACAAGCATGATCAGGTCACGCGGATCATCGGCGTCGCCAAGGACATCACCGAACAGATTGAGGCGAGCGAATCGCTGCGTGACAGCGAGCAGCGCTACCGCATGCTCGCCGAAAGCATCAGCGACGTGATTTTCTCCACCGACAGCAAGCTCTCGCTGAACTACGTCAGCCCGTCGGTGCAGGCCGTGCTTGGCTACAACGCCGAATGGATCTTCCAGAACGGCTGGCAATCGATCATCGCCAATCCCGGGCAACTGAACGGCATTCATGTGCTGATGGACCGCGTCAGCAAGGCGCTGGACAAGCCCGAGCAACTGGCATTGCTGCGCAGTCAGGTGCAAACGCAACTGTTCCTCTTCGATTGCCTGCGTGCCGATGGCCGCAAGATTCCGATCGAACTGCGCCTGGTGCTGGTGTGGGACGAACACGGCGCGTTCGAAGGCGTGCTCGGCGTCGGCCGCGATATCAGCCAGCAGCGCCGTGCCGAAAAAGATTTGCGCATGGCCGCTACGGTATTCGAGCACTCGACTTCGGCAATCCTGATCACCGACCCGGCCGGTTATATCGTTCAGGCCAACGAAGCGTTCAGTCGGGTCAGCGGCTACAGCGTCGGCGAAGTGCTTGACCAGTTGCCGAACATGCTCACCGTCGACGAGCAGCAGGATGCGCACCTGCGCTACGTGCTCAAGCAGTTGCACGAGCACAGCACCTGGGAAGGCGAAGTATGGATGAAGCGCCGTAACGGCGAGCATTACCCGGCGTGGGTCGGCATCACTGCCGTGCTCGACGACGAGGGCGATCTGGCCAGCTACGTGTGTTTCTTCAGCGACATCAGCGAGCGCAAGGCCAGCGAGCAGCGCATCCACCGCCTCGCCTATTACGATGCCCTCACCCATTTGCCGAACCGCACGCTGTTCCAGGATCGTCTGCACACCGCGCTGCAAGCGGCCGAACGGCAGAAGTCGTGGGTGGTGCTGATGTTCCTCGACCTCGACCGTTTCAAACCGATCAACGACTCCCTCGGCCACGCCGCCGGCGACCGCATGCTCAAGGACATGGCCACGCGCCTGCTGGCCTGCGTCGATGACGACGACACCGTGGCGCGCATGGGCGGCGACGAATTCACCTTGCTGCTGCAGCATCGCTCCAATCGCGAACTGGCGCTGAACCGGGCGATTCATGTCGCCGAGCAGATTCTCGCCAGCTTGGTGCGGCCGTTCGTGCTCGAGGGCCGCGAGTTCTTCGTCACCGCCAGTATCGGCATCGCCCTGAGTCCGCAGGACGGCAACGAACTCAGCCAGTTGATGAAGAACGCCGACACGGCGATGTACCACGCCAAGGAACGCGGCAAGAACAACTTCCAGTTCTATCAGGCCGACATGAACGCCAGTGCGCTGGAGCGTCTGGAACTGGAAAGCGATCTGCGCCATGCGCTGGAGCAGAACGAATTCGTCCTGTATTACCAGCCGCAGTTCAGTGGCGACGGCAAGCGCCTGACCGGCGCCGAAGCGCTGCTGCGCTGGCGCCATCCACGTCGCGGGCTGGTGCCGCCGGGGGATTTCATTCCGGTGCTGGAAGAGCTCGGCCTGGTGGTGGACGTTGGCGACTGGGTCATCAGCGAGGCCTGTCGACAGCTGAAAACCTGGCACCAGCAACGGGTGCGGGTGCCGAAGGTGTCGGTGAACATTTCCGCACGGCAGTTCTCCGACGGCCAGTTGGGCACGCGAATCGCGACGATCCTGCGCGAAACCGGCCTGCCGCCGGCGTGTCTGGAGCTGGAACTGACCGAAAGCATCCTGATGCGCGAAGTCAGCGAGGCGATGCAGATTCTTGCCGGGCTGAAGAACCTCGGCCTGAGCATCGCAGTCGATGACTTCGGCACCGGTTATTCATCGCTCAACTACCTCAAGCAATTCCCGATCGACGTGCTGAAGATCGACCGTACTTTCGTCGACGGCCTGCCGTCCGGCGAACAGGACGCGCAGATCGCCCGGGCGATCATTGCCATGGCCCACAGCCTGAACCTGGCGGTGATCGCCGAGGGCGTGGAAACCCATGAGCAACTGGACTTCCTGCGTGAGCATGGTTGCGATGAGGTGCAGGGCTATCTGTTCGGCCGGCCGATGCCGGCGGGACGGTTTGAAGCGCAGTTCTGTAACGATGCGCTGTTCATGTTCGACTGAACATCTGCGGCGCGCCCTTCGCGAGCAGGCTCGCTCCCACAGGGGAATGCATTGCAGCAGGGGAATGCATCTCAAATGTGGGAGCGAGCCTGCTCGCGAAGGGGCCGGCAAAAGCACCGCACATCTGTCATGAACGCCACTTGTCTGCGACATGACGTCGTTTCATATGTCATCCAAAAGCGGTTGGGTTAGAATGCCCCCCTTTTCTGCCCCCGATCCTTGAGGACCGCCATGTTCAGCCGTGATTTGACTATTGCCAAGTACGACGCCGACCTTTTTGCCGCCATGGAGCAAGAAGCTCAGCGTCAGGAAGAACACATTGAGCTGATCGCTTCGGAAAACTACACCAGCCCAGCGGTGATGGAAGCTCAAGGCTCGGTCCTGACCAACAAGTACGCCGAAGGCTATCCGGGCAAGCGTTACTACGGTGGTTGCGAATATGTTGACGTGGTTGAGCAACTGGCCATCGACCGTGCCAAGGAACTGTTCGGCGCCGATTACGCCAACGTTCAGCCGCACGCCGGTTCCCAAGCCAACGCCGCTGTTTACCTGGCTCTGCTGCAAGGTGGCGACACCATTCTGGGCATGAGCCTGGCCCATGGCGGTCACCTGACCCACGGCGCCAGCGTTTCCTCCTCGGGCAAGCTGTACAACGCCGTTCAATACGGTATCGATGCCAACGGCCTGATCGACTACGACGAAGTCGAGCGTCTGGCGGTCGAGCACAAGCCGAAAATGATCGTTGCCGGTTTCTCGGCCTACTCGCAGATCCTCGACTTCCCGCGCTTCCGCGAGATCGCTGACAAGGTTGGCGCCTACCTGTTCGTCGACATGGCTCACGTCGCCGGTCTGGTTGCCGCTGGTGTCTACCCGAACCCGGTACCGTTCGCCGACGTCGTGACCACCACCACGCACAAGACCCTGCGCGGTCCACGTGGCGGTCTGATCCTGGCCCGTGCCAACGCCGAGATCGAGAAGAAGCTCAACTCCGCAGTATTCCCGGGCGCCCAGGGTGGCCCGCTGGAGCACGTGATCGCGGCCAAGGCGATCTGCTTCAAGGAAGCGCTGCAGCCTGAGTTCAAGGCTTACCAGCAACAAGTGGTGAAGAACGCCAAGGCCATGGCCGAAGTGTTCATCGCGCGCGGTTTCGACGTGGTTTCGGGCGGTACTGAAAACCACCTGTTCCTGCTGTCGCTGATCAAGCAGGACATCTCCGGTAAAGACGCCGACGCCGCTCTGGGCAAAGCGTTCATCACCGTGAACAAGAACTCCGTGCCGAACGATCCACGCTCGCCGTTCGTGACTTCCGGCCTGCGCTTCGGTACTCCGGCTGTGACCACTCGCGGTTTCAAAGAGGCTGAGTGCAAAGATCTGGCCGGCTGGATCTGCGACATCCTGGCTGACCTGAACAACGAAGCGGTGATCGATGCCGTTCGCGAGAAAGTCAAAGCCATCTGCAAGAAACTGCCGGTGTACGGCGCTTAATCGCGACGTTAAACCAGCAGCATGAAAAACCGGCCAAGTGATTGGCCGGTTTTTTTTCGCCTGCAATTCACCTGTAGGAGCTGCCGAAGGCTGCGATCTTTTGATCTGGATTTTAAAAACAAGATCAAAAGATCGCAGCCTTCGGCAGCTCCTATACGCGTTTGGGGCCACTGGTCAGACCGGTCATGCCAATTTCATGTTTCCCCCTTGTAATCAGGAAAAAACCAAGCCTAGACTGCGCCTGCACTGGACATACCGGTAAGACCACAATAATTAAGTCCTGCATCCGCTGCGCAACGCGTGCGGCAGCCAGGACACCGACCCAGGATTCCTCCCATGCTCAGATGGTGCTCGCGTTCAATCTTCCTTCAAGTGGTTCTCGGACTGATGCTCGGCATCGTCTGCGGGCTGACCCTTCCTGAATACTCCGCTCAGCTCAAACCGCTCGGCGATGGCTTCATCAAACTGATCAAGATGCTGATTGGCCTGATCGTGTTCTGCGTGGTGGTCAGCGGCATCAGCGGCGCGGGCGATCTGAAGAAGGTCGGGCGCATTGGCCTCAAATCGGTGATCTACTTTGAAGTGCTGACCACCATCGCTCTGGTGATCGGCCTGGTGTTCGCCTTCAGCACCGGCATTGGCAGCGGCGCGAACATTCATCTGGAGCAACTCTCCAGCGCCGACATGGGCGACCTCGCCGAGCGCAGCCAGCACATGCACACCACCACGCAATTTCTGATGGACCTGATCCCGACCTCGGTGATCGGTGCCTTCGCTGACAACAATATCTTGCAAGTGCTGTTGTTCTCGGTGCTGTTCGGCAGTGCGCTGAATCTGGTTGGCGAAGCGGCTTCCGGGATTTCGCGACTGATCAACGAACTCAGCCACGTGATTTTCCGCATCATGGGCATGATCGTCCGGCTGGCGCCGATCGGCGTGTTCGGCGCCATCGCCTTCACCACCAGCAAATACGGTCTCGACTCGCTGCAGCACCTGGGCAGTCTGGTCGGTCTGTTCTACCTGACCTGCATCGCCTTCGTCGCGCTGATCCTCGGTCTGGTGATGCGCGTCTCCGGCCTGCGCATGTGGCCGCTGCTCAAGTACCTGCGGGAAGAACTGCTGATCGTCATGGGCACCGCCTCTTCCGACGCCGTGCTGCCGCAGATCATGCGCAAGCTCGAACACCTCGGTATCGGCAGCTCGACGGTCGGTCTGGTGATCCCGACCGGGTACTCGTTCAACCTCGACGGCTTCTCGATCTACCTGACCCTGGCCATCGTGTTCATCGCCAATGCCACCGGCACACCGCTGGCGATGACCGATTTGCTGACGATTCTGCTGGTGTCGCTGATCACCTCCAAAGGCGCCCACGGCATTCCCGGTTCGGCGCTGGTGATTCTCGCGGCAACGCTGACGGCGATTCCGGCGATTCCCGTGGTCGGCCTGGTGCTGGTGTTGGCCGTGGACTGGTTCATGGGCATCGGCCGCGCGCTGACCAATCTGATCGGCAACTGCGTCGCCACCGTGGCCATCGCCCGCTGGGAAAAGGACATCGATGTACAGCGAGCGAACAAGGTGCTCAACGGCGAACAGGGCTATAACTTTCAACCGCGAAAAACCGTCGCTCCGGCGGCGGCGAAAGAATTCTGAATGAGTGCCGTGCCTGCCAATGCGCAGGCACGGCGCAGGGAGCCAATACGTGATTACAACTTCAACCGTCGTCAATTCAGTGGTGGAAAAACTCCGCGCCGCGTTGGCCCGAGGCCAGTGGCGCTCCGGCGACATGCTGCCGGGCCAGCGTGAACTGGCCGAACAGCTGGGCATCAGCCGGCCGAGCCTGCGCGAAGCGGTGATCGTGCTGGAAACACTCGGCCTGGTGCGCTCGATGCCGGGCAAAGGCGTGGTCGTCCTCGATGCGCAACTCAGCGACAGCCAGAGCCACGACAGCGCAGTCGCCGGGGCGAGCCTGGAAGATGTGCTGCAACTGCGCTACACCCTCGAGCCGTTCATTGTCGGGCTGGTTGCGCAATCGATCAGCAGCAAGGAGGTCGGCCAGTTGCGCCTGACCCTGATGGACATGCGCGAAGCCCTCGAGGCCGGTGACAGTGAGGCCGGGGTCAGAGCCTACATCGCCTTCCACGAAGAACTGTTCACGCTGACCTCGAACCCGATTTTCCAGAGCGTGGTGCAGCAGACCAGCAATGCCCTCAAGCAAAGCGCCGAAGTGTTGCGCAATTCCCCGGAACATCTGGCCGAACGTCTGGAAGAAAACGAAGCGGTGGTCCGCGCGATCCGCAGCAAGAACAGCGCTCAGGCCAGCGCCGAAATGCGTCGGCACATTCTGCGCGAAGGCCAGCGCATGGGCGTTGAGCTGAATATTCCGGACGACAACCTGCCCACCTGATTTGCCAGGAGAACGGCCATGAACAGTTTTGCTTCAGCCTCGCATGCCGATTCTACCGCCCTGCCCGTCTCTCGCCTGCGCATGCCGGTTGAGGAGTTGTATCCGCGACTGTTCGACGCGATTCTCGAGCAGCGTATCGATGAAGACAGCCGGTTCACCGAGGACAGTCTGCAAGCGATGTTCGGCGCCGGCCGCGCCGATGTACGACGGGTGCTGACGCAGTTGTCCCATGAGCAGATCGTGGTATTGCGCGCCAATCATCGACCACGAGTGGCTGCGCCTGATCGGGAGCTGATCCGGCAGACCTTGCATGCGCGACGGTTGGCTGAGAACACCTTGGTGCGATTGGCGTGTCAGCGTCCGCAGCCAGACGATTTGAATTGCTTGCGCACGTTGATAGAGCGCGAGAAGCGCGCCGTCGAGCAGGATCGGCGCGGGGCGGCGATTCGGTTATCGGGGGAGTTTCATCTGCAGTTGGCGCGGATGGCGGCTAATGTGCCGTTGGCGCATTTTCTGCACAGTCTGGTGCCGCTGACGTCGTTGGCGATTGCGCGGAGTCGGTGCCCGACGCGCAGCTGTTGCGCGTGGCAGGAGCATTTGGCGTTGGTTGAGGTTGTGGAGCGAGGTGATGCTGCTAAGGCAGAGGGGCTGATGAATCGGCATCTGGATCATCTTGAGCAGACACTGCTGGGTTCAGACCATGGGCATTGTGCTGTCGGCTAGATCGCCTTCGCGAGCAGGCTCGCTCCCACAAAAGACCGCATTCTGTCAGGAGGAATGCAATCCTCTGTGGGAGCGAGCCTGCTCGCGAAGAGGCCCTCTGAGCTGTTGAAATATCAGGCTTGTCGCGCCGCTACCCGCGCAAAACCCGCACGAATCTTCTCTTCCGGCAAGTCATCGGCAATAAACACGATCACACTCTCCCGCGCCTCGCCCTCGGCCCATTCGGTGTCCCAGTCGAAACCATAGAGTTTCAGCACACCCTGAAACACCAGGCGCCGATCTTCGCCAGCAATATTCAGCACGCCTTTGTAACGCAGCAATTGCTTGCCATGCTCTTCCAGCAACTCGTTCATGAACTCGCTGAGCTGATCGATATCCAGCGCCTGATCGGTGCGCAGCACCAGGCTGGAGATGCGATCGATCGACGGCGCCTTGCTCACCGGACGCAAGCTCAAACCGCCGCCCAGGTCAGCATTGAGGTTGAAACCACGCACATCCAGCAGTTCAGCCAGGTCGATGTTGCCATGCTCGACCACGCGGATCGGCGCGCGACGGTTGATTCGCGTAAGGCGTTCGCTCAGCGCGGTGAACGTCGACTCATCGACCAGATCGGTCTTGCTCACCAGCAAGCGATCGGCGAAACCGATCTGTGCCTGGGCGATGGTTTGGGTCAGGTGCACGTCTGCGTGGGCAGCGTCGACCAGGGTGATGATGCCGTCGAGCAGGTAACGCTCGCGCAGCTCTTCGTCGATGAAAAAGGTCTGCGCCACCGGTGCCGGATCGGCGAGACCGGTGCACTCGATCACCAGACGATCGAAGGCGATCTCGCCGCTGTCCAGGCGCTCGAGCAGCAAGTACAGCGCCTTGGTCAGATCGGTGTGAATGGTGCAGCAGACGCAGCCGTTGGCCAGGGTCATGACTTGCACCGGTTCATCACCCAACAGTTGGGTGTCGATGCCGGCGTCGCTGAATTCGTTTTCGATCACGGCGATTTTCAGACCGTGCTCGGCTTTCAATAAATGGCGCAGCAAGGTGGTCTTGCCGGCGCCGAGGAAACCGCTGAGGACCGTTACCGGAATGGGAGAAGACAAAACCCGATCTCCTGAAAAGAACACAAAAACAAATGTGGGAGCGAGCCTGGTCGCGAAAGCGGTGTGTCAGTCATATCCTTCATCAACTGACACTCCGTATTCGCGAGCAGGCTCGCTCCCACAGGGGATTACCTCAACTTGATGCTGTCAGCTCAACAGCACTTCGGCCCACCCTTGCCACCGTAACGGGCTTCCTGACGTTCGCGAAAGAACATCTCGTAGCTCATCACCGGTTTGTCCGGGTGTTTGGTTTGCATATGCTCGACGTAGGTGTCGTAGTCGGGCATGCCGACCATCAGGCGCGCGGCCTGACCGAGGTATTTACCGAGGCGACTCAGGTCATTGAACATGCTGCAATCCTCTGGTTACGCATCCGGCAGGGCCTGGAATGGCGATTCTTTATCCGTACGTTCTTTCTTGCCCCAGGCGGCGATGCCGACCTTGAGCGCATAGAACAGGATGCTGAAGACCACGAACAGGAACAGCGCGGTGAGTGTGGCGTTGGTGTAGGCGTTGAAGATCACGTGCTGCATCTGCTCGACGCTTTTCGCCGGCGCCAGCACCTGACCGTTGGCCAGCGCATCGCTGTACTTCTTGGCCAGGGACAGGAAGCCGATCGCCGGGTTGGCGTCGAACAGCTTGATGAAGCCAGCAGTGGTGGTGCAGATCAACAGCCAGGTGGCCGGCAACAGGGTGACCCAGATGTAGCGCTGGCGCTTCATCTTGATCAGGACCACGGTGCCGAGCATCAGCGCGATACCGGCGAGCATCTGGTTGGAGATGCCGAACAATGGCCACAGGGTGTTGATGCCGCCCAGTGGATCGATCACGCCCTGATACAGCAACCAGCCCCACATCGCCACACAACCGGCGGTGGCGATCAGGTTGGCGGTCCAGGATTCGGTGCGTTTCAGCGCCGGTACGAAGGAGCCGAGCAGATCCTGCAGCATGAAACGCCCGGCACGGGTACCGGCGTCCACAGCGGTGAGGATGAACAGCGCTTCGAACAGGATCGCGAAGTGGTACCAGAACGCCATGGTGTTTTCACCCGGCAGGACACTGTGCAGGATCTGCGCAATACCGACCGCCAGGGTCGGCGCACCACCGGCGCGGGCGAGAATGGTGGTTTCGCCGATATCATGGGCAACCGCTTGCAGCGCCTCCGGCGTAATCGCGAAACCCCAGCTGGTGACCATTTGCGCCACTGACGCGGCATCACTGCCGACCACGGCGGCCGGGCTGTTCATGGCGAAGTACACGCCCGGCTCGATCACCGAAGCGGCAACCATGGCCATGATCGCCACGAACGATTCCATCAGCATGCCGCCGTAACCGATGTAGCGGGCGTTGGTTTCGTTATCCAAAAGCTTCGGCGTGGTGCCCGACGAGATCAACGCGTGGAAACCGGAAACCGCACCGCAGGCGATGGTGATGAACAGGAACGGGAACAGACCGCCCTTCCACACCGGGCCGGTGCCGTCGACGAACTGGGTCAGTGCCGGCATTTTCAGCTCGGGCATGGTCACCAGAATACCGATCGCCAGGGCGACGATGGTGCCGATCTTGAGGAAGGTCGACAGATAGTCACGCGGTGCCAGAATCAGCCACACTGGCAGCGACGCGGCGACAAAACCGTAACCGACCAGCATCCAGGTAATCTGCACACCGGTGAAAGTGAAGGCTTTGGCCCATACCGGATCGGCAGCAATCTGCCCGCCCAGCCAGATCGAGCCGAGCAGCAGCAACACACCGACCACGGAGATCTCGCCGATGCGGCCCGGGCGGATGTAGCGCATGTAAATGCCCATGAACATCGCGATCGGGATGGTCGCCATCACGGTGAAGATGCCCCACGGGCTCTCGGCGAGGGCCTTGACCACGATCAGCGCCAGCACCGCGAGGATGATGATCATGATCAGGAAGCAGCCGAACAGTGCGATGGTCCCGGGAATCCGGCCCATCTCTTCACGCACCATGTCGCCCAGGGAACGGCCGTTGCGTCGGGTCGACATGAACAGGACCATGAAGTCCTGCACCGCGCCCGCCAGCACCACACCGGCAATCAGCCAGAGTGTGCCGGGCAGATACCCCATCTGCGCCGCCAGCACCGGACCGACCAGCGGCCCCGCGCCAGCGATGGCCGCGAAGTGGTGACCGAAAAGAATGTGTTTGTTGGTCGGCACGTAGTCCAGACCATCGTTGTTGAGCACGGCGGGGGTGGCCCGACGCGGATCCAGTTGCATCACGTTGTTGGCGATGAACAGACTGTAGTAACGGTACGCAACCAGATAAATGGCCACGGCAGCGACCACAATCCACAAGGCGTTGATCGCCTCGCCGCGGCGCAATGCCACTACGCCCAGGGCGCACGCTCCTACGATTGCCAGCACGAGCCAGGGTAAGTGGCGCAGCAGGCTATTATTATTTTTCATTTTATTATTCCAGCCAGGGTGGACAAGAAAGACAGCCACCCCGAGTTTAGCGCTTACGGCGCCAAAGGCCATACCCCGACATAGGTCTAGACGCTTGAGCGATTGGCTGGCGCCCGCATTCGCGGTCTATAGTCAGCGAACCTTCATGAGGATTGCGCCATGAGCGAGCACCCCGCCAATCGACGTCGTTTCAAACGTATTGCGTTCGATGCCCGAACCGAGCTGAAACAGGGCGAGTACATCTGGCCGGTCAAGTTGATCGACCTGTCGCTCAAGGGCCTGCTGATCGAGCGACCGGAGCCGTGGCTCGGGGATAAAGAGCAGGACTTCCTAGTCGACATTCATCTGAGCGAAGACGTCGATATAGAAATGGACGTGCGTCTGGCCCACGAGGAAAACGGCCACTTGGGGTTCATCTGCCGGCACATCAGCCTGGAATCGATCCAGCGCCTGCGCCGCTTGATCGAACTGAATCTGGCGGATGAGGCCGAGCTGGAGCGCGAACTGGGTGCGCTGATCGAAATCTAGCGCCACCCCCAACCCCGAATTGGAATGCCCTGTGGTGAGGGGGATCTATGTGGTGAAGGGACTTATGTGGCGAGGGGATTTATCCCCGTTGGGCTGCGCAGCAGACCCGTTTTTTTCAGGGCCGCTACGCGCCCCAACGGGGATAAATCCCCTCACCACAGAGGTTCGGCGTTCACTCAAACAGTGCGTCAAGTGCTTGTTCAAGGCGGGTCACGGCAATGATCTGCAACCCCGCCGGCGATTCCTTCGGAGCATTACCCTTCGGCACGATGGCGCGTTTGAAACCGTGCTTGGCCGCTTCTTTCAGCCGCTCCTGCCCGCTTGGCACCGGGCGCACCTCGCCGGACAGGCCGACTTCGCCGAACACCAGCAGATCATGCGGTAACGGCCGATTGCGCAAACTCGACATCACCGCCGCCATCAACGCCAGATCCGACGCTGTCTCCAGCACCTTCACGCCACCGACCACGTTGAGGAAGACGTCCTGATCGTGGGTCGGAATCCCGCCGTGGCGGTGCAACACCGCGAGTAACATAGCCAATCGGTTCTGATCCAGGCCCAGCGTCACCCGACGCGGGTTGGCCAGATGGCTGTCGTCGACCAGCGCCTGCACTTCCACCAGCATCGGTCGGGTGCCTTCCCACGTCGCCATGACCACACTGCCCGGGACTTCTTCCTGAGCGCGGGTAAGAAAAATCGCCGATGGGTTGGAGACTTCTTTCAGGCCCTTGTCGGTCATGCCGAACACGCCCAATTCGTTGACCGCGCCAAAACGGTTCTTCACCGCACGCAGCAGACGCAGACGACCATCGGATTCACCTTCGAAATACAGCACGGTATCGACCATGTGTTCCAGAACACGCGGACCGGCCAAGGCGCCCTCTTTGGTGACGTGGCCGACGAGGAAGATCGCCGTGCCGCTCTGTTTGGCGTAACGCACCAGCAGCGCCGCACTCTCGCGCACCTGCGACACGCCGCCCGGGGCCGATTGCAGTTGTTCGGTGAAGATGGTCTGGATCGAGTCGATCACCATCACCTTGGGCTTTTCCTGGCGGGCGGTGGCAATGATGGTTTCGATGCAGGTTTCGGTCATCACCCGCAGTTGATCCTGCGGCAGGCCGAGACGGCGGGCGCGCATCGCCACCTGCTGCTGGGATTCCTCACCAGTGACGTACAGCGCCGGCATGCTTTTGGCCAGATTGCACAGGGTTTGCAACAGAATGGTCGATTTGCCGATCCCCGGATCACCGCCGATCAGCACAACCGAGCCATCGACCAGACCACCGCCGAGCACGCGGTCGAGCTCACCGGAGGCGGTGGAAAAACGTGGAATCTCTTCGATGCTGACTTCGGCGAGCGTCTTGATCTGCGCCTGCTGGCCAGCCCAACCGGTGCGCCCGGTAGGTGCCGTGGCGCCGCCGCTTTCGATCATGGTTTCGGTCAGGGTGTTCCAGGCACCGCACTCGCCGCACTGCCCGGCCCACTTGGGAAAGGTTGCGCCGCACTCGGTGCAGCCGTACATGCGCTTGGCCTTGGCCATCAGAACCCCCGGAACAAAAGACGCGATGATAACGCAGCCACCGCCGATCAGCGCGGCGCAGCAGTACGGATTTCGCCGCTGGCCAGACGTGCGGCGCTGTTGCCCAGCGGATCCTCGGCATTGAGGTCGGCGCCTCTGGCTTTCAACGCATCAAGCAATTCCAGACGCTTGAACAGCCCGGCGTACA
Organism: Pseudomonas sp. LW8; assembly: GCF_041956865.1. NCBI lineage: Bacteria > Pseudomonadati > Pseudomonadota > Gammaproteobacteria > Pseudomonadales > Pseudomonadaceae > Pseudomonas > Pseudomonas sp. LW8. The sequence goes on from NZ_CP168138.1 coordinate 4,921,259, forward strand.
TCGCCGCTGTCTGTCCGGCGCCATTACGCTGGTCGGGGCTGCAATCGCTGGCCATCAGTCGCCGGGCGATCTGTAATTCGCCTTTGAATATCGCGCCCATCAGCGCCGTGTTGCCCCGCTGGTCCTGGGCACAGGCATCCGCGCCAGCGGCGAGCAGGCGTTCAACCGCCGGCGCCTGACCGTGATAGGCCGCCAGAATCAGCGCGGTGTACCCCTTGCTATCGCGGGTATCGAGGGAATAGCCGGACTCGATAAAGGTCTCGAGCATCGGCACATCACCCCGGCGGGCGGCGTCGAAGTAGTAATCCTGCAACTGCGCCTTGATCGCCTCGGGGCTCTGCTCGACCGGTGCCGCCCACGCGGTGAAAGACAGCGACGCAGTCAACCAAAAAAGAAAAATACGCATCAGGCTCTCTCCTTCAACGCACGCGAGGCCGCACTGGCCCTCGCGTGCGCCGCATCGCTATCAGTCGGTCAGTTTCGCCGCCAATGCTTTCACGCGGTTGAGGTCGCCCTTGGCCACTTCGGTCACACCGCTGCCGTACTCAGGGTCGGCCTTGTACAGGAACGACAGGATGATGTGCTTGCTCTCGTCATCAGTGGTGGCCAGCGAGCCGCCGAAGCTGTCGATCAGGTCGCGGCGTTCCTGCTTGCTGTACGAGCGATACAGATCACCGGCCTGCTTGAAGTTCTGCTCACGCTGGATCTTCGCCTGCTGCGTGCTGCCCGACAGCGCCGACTGGCTGTAACGCGCCGCTGGCGTTTCTTCACGCGGTTGCAGGCGGCTTGGCTGGTAGTTGACGCCGGACTGGCTGGCGCCGAAATTCATCGCACCATCCTGATTGCCATTGTTCACTGCGGTTTTCGGTGCGTTGATCGGCAATTGCAAAGCGTTGGCGCCGAGGCGATACATCTGCGTATCGGCATAAGAGAACACTCGCCCCTGCAACAAGCGGTCTTCCGAAGGTTCGATACCCGGAACTACGTTGGCTGGAGCCATGGCAACTTGTTCGGTTTCCTGGAAGACATTGGCCGGATTACGGTTCAGGACCATTTGTCCAACTTTGCGCTCGGCAATACCCGGCCAGATCTTGGTTGCATCCAGTGGATCGAAATCAAACTTGGACAAATCCTGTGGCTTGAGAACCTGCACGTACAAGTCCCACTTCGGAAAGTTGCCCTTGTTGATATTACTGACCAAGTCGTTGGTCATATGACTGTAATCCTGACCCTGAACTTCGCTGACTTGTTTTGGCGTGAGATTCTTGATGCCTTGAAGACTCTTCCAGTGAAACTTCACGTAGTGAACTTCATTCTTGGCATTGATCAGCTTATAGGCATGAACACCATTGCCATCCATTTCCCGATAACTGGCCGGAGTGCCGTAGTTGGAATACAACTCGGTCAGCGTGCGGGTGGCTTCCGGTACATGGGAGAAGAAATCGAACCGGCGCGAATCGTCATCGAGGTTGGTGCGCGGATCGGGCTTGAAGGCGTGCACCATGTCCGGGAATTTGATCGCATCGCGGATGAAGAAGGTCGGGAAGTTGTTGCCGACCAGATCCCAATTGCCGTCAGCAGTGTAGAACTTGGTGGCGAAACCGCGCGGGTCACGCAGGGTTTCCGGGGAATGGTTGCCATGCACCACCGCCGAGAAACGCACGAATACCGGCGTGCTCTGGCCTGCGGCGAACACCTTGGCCTTGCTCAGGTCGCTGAGGTCATCGGTCACGGTGAAGGTGCCGTGAGCGCCGGTGCCGCGTGCGTGTACGACGCGCTCGGGGATGCGTTCACGATCGAAGCGCTGCAGCTTCTGGATCAGTTGCACATCCTGCAGCAGCACCGGGCCGTTGGCGCCGGCAGTTTGCGAGTTCTGATTGTCACCGACTGCCGAGCCGTTATCGCGGGTCAGCGGAGCGGCGTTGACCGAAAAGGTCAGCAGCCCGGCAGTCAGTACGCCGAAGGTGCGGCGGAAGGGAAAAGCCCCCAGTCCAGGAGTGGATGTCATATCAGGTTCCTCTGGTTTTATTGGGCGCATCCAGGTGCGCCACACCAAGGCTAGAGGCCTGTGCCGCAGAACATAAATAGAAAGAACGTAACACCATGATTGAAGAAATTGGCTTTCCCGTCAGCGGGTTAGCGCGTATTCCGCGCGCGATTGCTGGCAATTTGCAAACTAATCGTCAATCGATGTGTCGATAAAAACGGGCATTGTAAGAAGGTGTTTCGCGCAGGAGGCGTTTCGCTGATTTACACTGCCAACACCAAACTCATCTGTAACAAGGAAATAACTATGGGCGTGCTTAGCGAGTTCAAGGCCTTCGCGGTCAAAGGCAATGTGGTCGACATGGCCGTCGGTATCATCATCGGCGCGGCGTTTGGCAAAATCGTTTCGTCGTTTGTCGGCGACGTGATCATGCCGCCGATTGGCCTGTTGATCGGTGGGGTGGACTTCAGTGATCTGGCTGTCACGCTCAAAGCAGCCCAGGGCGATGCGCCCGCAGTGGTGCTGGCTTACGGCAAATTCCTGCAGACGGTGCTGGATTTCGTGATTGTCGCATTCGCGATTTTCATGGGTGTCAAAGCCATCAACCGCCTCAAGCGCGAAGAAGCTGTAGCACCGACCGCGCCGCCGATCCCGAGCAAGGAAGAACAACTGCTGGGCGAAATTCGCGACCTGCTCAAGGCGCAGAACGAGCGGCCCTGAGGCATTCGGTAGTCATCAAAACGGCACCCGCGGGTGCCGTTTTCGTTACCAGTAATTTTCCACCGCAACCTGCCCCGGCTTGCGCGTCAGGCTCAGGCGCATGTCGCGCTGTTTCAGCAAGGCGCGGGTGTCGTCGATCATCTGCGGGTTGCCGCACAACATCACACGCGAATGCTCTGGCGAGAGCTCAACGCCCGCCGCGCGTTCCAGTTCGCCGTTTTCAATCAGCGTAGTAATCCGGCCCTGCAGCGCGCCTGGATGCGCTTCGCGGGTCACAGTGGGGATGAATTGCAGCTTGTGGGCGTATTCGCTCAGATAGTCCCGTTGCGCCAACCCGGCGATCAACTCCTGATAAGCCAGTTCCCGCGCCTCCCGCACGCTGTAGACCAGAATGATCCGCTCGAATTTCTCCCAGACCTCGAAGTCCTGCAGGATCGACAGAAACGGTGCCACCCCGGTGCCGGTGGACAGTAACCACAGGTCTCGGCCATCGACAAAGCGATCCAGCGTCAGGTAGCCGAACGCCTGGCGTTCTACCATCAAGCTGTCGCCGACCTGGAGCCGGCTCAGCTCACTGGTGAATTCGCCGCCCGGCACGACGATGGAAAAGAACTCGAGAAACTCGTCGAACGGCGACGACACCATCGAATAGGCGCGCCAGACCGTGCTCCCATCGGCCTTGCTCACGCCCAGCCGGGCGAACTGGCCGGCACGGAAGCGAAAGCCGGGGTCGCGGCTGGTGCGCAGCGTGAACAGGTTCGGCGTCAACGGTTGCACATCGAGCAAGGTCTGGGTGGTGTACTTCTCGGTACTGGCAGTCATGAGGCGCTCCTTGAAACGATTGCCTACAGTGTCCCGCAAAACCGCGCTGCCAAACACCTGCCAACGGTAATGATATTGACAGAATCAGCGCTGCACATTCGATGTGATGTCAATGTTAGATCTAGAGTAATAACTTTAAGATGGCAGTTAAAATATAACAGCGCGTATTGCTAAGAACACTTTATAAAAAACATCAAAGTTTCAATCTCGAAAAAATGTAAGGCGTTTCGCAGGAAAGATCCTACACTTCGATTCGTGCCGGATCTTTTGGATCCATTCCGCACCCCGATATCAAGATACAGAGGCAAAGTTCATGGAAACGTGGAAGGAATCACAATTGAAACAACTGACATTTGCCAAAGGCATTGAAGCGGCGTACCCGATACTGCTGAGATTTGCCGAGAATCTGGGCTTTAACTACTGTGCAATAGCAGTGACGTCCCCTCATCGTGATGTCCACCTGAATGCCTTGCAGATCAATAACTACCCTAAAGAATGGAACATTCAGTACAACAAAGAGAACTTTCGCAATATTGATCCGGTAATAGCGCATTGCAATCACTCAATATTACCCATCGTTTGGGAAGAAAGAGTCTTCAACGATGCACCCGAGTTGTGGCAGGCGTTGAAACAGAATGGGCTGCAGCATGGCTGGTCGCAGGCCTTTCATGACGAAACCAGCGGTTTGTGCAGCATCATCAGTCTGGCTCGAACCCACTGCCCGATCAGCCCGCTCGAACTGTATGAGCATTACGGTTATCTGTTTTTTGCCAACCGACACTTCAGTGACCTGTATGCCCGCACCGTTCCCACACCGGCCAAACCCAGCAAACCGAGGCTATCGTCCCGGGAACTGGAGATCATGAAATTGTCCGCCATGGGCAAGACCGCTCACGATATTTCGAGAATCCTCAGCCTGAGCGAACGCACCGTTAACTATCACGTACAAAACGTCATCGAAAAATTCAACGTCTGCAACAAGATTTCCGCAGTGATTGCCGCCGCTCGTGCCGGGATTATCTGACTGACGAGCGATATCGCACGGTAATCCTGCGAGTATTTACGCGCAAAAAAACGTACCATTCAGGCCTTTCCGAGTGATGACGCAACCTGCTTGCATCGCAGTCCACTCGGTCGGATCCCGTCGCACCATCTGCCGGCAACGGGATATCTGCCGAATATCCTGAGTCCCCGCCCCATGCCCTTGCTCGAAACGCCTTTCGCCCAGCTCGACCTGATCCGCCAGCCTGAACAGCAGAATGAACCGCTGCAAGCGTTCGATGCGGCGGACGAATACCTGCTCAATCATCTCGCCAGCGAACAACCTCAGAGCAGCACCCGCGTGCTGGTGCTCAATGACAGCTTCGGCGCCTTGGCGATCAGCCTGCTGGGCAAGGTCGAGGTGAGCAGCAGCGGCGACTCGTTCCTCGGTTTCGTCGGGCTGGAAAAGAATCTGCTACGCAATGGCCAGGCGTTCGATGCGATTCGTCCGATTCCGGCCAGTGAGCCCTTGGTCGGGCCGTTTGACCGGGTGCTGATCCGCGTCCCTAAAACCCTGGCGCTGTTGGAAGAGCAGTTGATCCGCCTGCAAGGGCAACTCGCTCCGGGCGCGCAAGTGATCGCCGCCGCCATGGTCAAGCATCTGCCGCGCGCTGCCGGCGATCTGCTCGAGCGCTACATTGGCCCGGTGCAGGCGTCGCTGGCCGTGAAGAAAGCCCGACTGCTGATCGCCACGCCTGAAACCAAAGCGCTCGCCACATCGCCCTATCCGACTCGCTATCGCCTCGACGAACCGGCAATCGAACTGCTCAACCACGCCAATGTGTTCTGCCGCGAAGGCCTCGACATCGGCACTCGCGCTTTTCTGCCGCATCTGCCGAAGAACCTTGGCAGCGCACGGGTTGCCGATCTCGGTTGCGGCAACGGTGTTCTGGCAATCGCCAGCGCCTTGCAGAACCCGGATGCGCATTACACGCTGGTCGACGAATCGTTCATGGCGGTGCAATCGGCTGCCGAGAACTGGCGCGCGGCATTGGGCGATCGCGAAGTCATCGTGCGCGCTGGCGATGGTCTGGCCGGGCAGGCGCCGCAGTCGCTGGACGTGGTGCTGTGCAACCCACCGTTCCATCAGCAACAGGTGGTCGGCGATTTCCTCGCCTGGCGCATGTTCCAGCAGGCGCGCGAGGCGCTGGTGGTCGGCGGTGCGCTGTACATTGTCGGCAATCGGCATCTGGGCTATCACAGCAAACTGGCGCGCTTGTTTCGTGGCGTCGAGCAAGTGGCGGCCACGCCGAAATTCGTCATCCTCAAAGCGCGCAAATAAATCTGCGGCATAAAAAAACCCTCCGTGAGGAGGGTCGCAAGTCCATACCCGAAGGCGCCGGGACGGGATATTTCAGTGGGTGGTCAAACCCGCGGCATTCATGAACATGCGCATCAGGCTGGCGGCGATGAACAACACGCCGACACTGCCAACCCAGATCAGGGCCAACCAGCCGAGCCGCTGCCACAGCGGTTTTTTTTCGGCTTCTTCAATGTCGTGCAGGGAATGTTTGCCGGTCATTGCATCGATCTCCGTTAAGCCAAGGCGTCACTGCGGACGCCTTCGCGAGCAGGCTCGCTCCCACAGGGCAAGCCCAGCAATTGGATTAGTGATAACCATCTTCGTGGGTGACCTTGCCGCGGAACACGTAGTAGCTCCAGAAGGTATACCCCAGGATGAACGGGATGATGAACAACGTGCCGACCAGCATGAAGCCCTGACTTTGCGGCGGCGCGGCGGCGTCCCAGATCGAGATCGACGGCGGCACGATGTTCGGCCACAGGCTGATGCCCAAGCCACTGTAGCCGAGGAAGATCAGCACCAGGGTCAGCAGGAACGGCGTGTAGTTGGCGTTACGTGCCACCGCGCGGATCAGGCCGTACAAAGTGACCAGCACCAGAATCGGCACCGGCATGAACCAGAACAGATTCGGCATGCTGAACCAGCGTGAGGCGATTTCCGGATGCGACAGGGGTGTCCACAGGCTGACGATACCGATTACCGCCAGCAGCACGAACGCCAGCGGCCGCGCCAGGTCGTGCATCTGTTCCTGCAACTTGCCTTCGGTTTTCATGATCAGCCAGGTGCAGCCGAGCAAGGCATAGGCCACCACCAGCGCCGCGCCGCAGAACAGCGTGAACGGCGTCAGCCAATCCAGTGAACCTCCAGCGAACTGGCGATTGACCACCGGCAGACCATCGATGAACGCTCCCAGCGCCACGCCCTGAAAGAACGTCGCCGCGATCGAACCACCGATGAATGCCTTGTCCCACAGGTGACGTTTTTCATCCTTGGCCTTGAAGCGGAACTCGAAGGCCACGCCGCGAAAGATCAGGCCCATGAGCATGAAGATCAGCGGCAGGTACAGCGCCGACAACACCACCGAATAGGCCAGCGGGAAGGCGCCGAACAACGCCGCGCCACCCAGCACCAGCCAGGTTTCGTTGCCGTCCCACACAGGGGCGACGGTGTTCATCATCACGTCGCGATCGGTCTTGCCGGGCACGAACGGGAAGAGAATGCCGATGCCCAGGTCGAAGCCGTCCATGACCACGTACATCATGATGCCGAAGATGATGATCACGGCCCAGATCAGCGGAAGATCGATACCCATGAGTCAAATCTCCTTGGTCAAGCGAGTGTTGTCTTCGTGCTCGCCCTCGGCCGGATCATCGGCTGCGGACAACGGACGCGCCGGGGTGCGTTTCTTGCCTGGACCACCGTCCGGCGTTTCACTGCCTTCGCTGATCTTCGGCCCTTTGCGCACCAGGCGCATCATGTAGCCGAGCCCGGCGCCGAACAGCGCGAAATACACCACTACGAACATGATCAGGGTGATGCTCATCTGCATGAAGCTGTGGTTGGACGAAGCATCTGCGGTGCGCATCAGGCCATAGACCACCCACGGTTGACGACCGATTTCCGTGGTGAACCAGCCGGCAAGAATTGCGATCAGGCCGGACGGCCCCATCCACAACGCCAGATGCAGGAACGGCCGCGAGGTATACAGCGAGTCGCGTTTGCGCAGCCACAGACTCCACAAACCGGTGAAGATCATCAGGAAACCGAGGCCGACCATGATCCGGAACGACCAGAACACGATGGTCGAATTCGGCCGGTCTTCCGGTGGGAATTCCTTCAGCGCCGGTACTTGTTTATCCAGCGAGTGCGTGAGGATCAGGCTGCCGAGGTAGGGAATCTCCACAGCGAACTTGGTGCGCTCTTCTTTCATGTCCGGCCAGCCGAACAGGATCAGCGGCGTCGCTTCGTCGCCATGGTTTTCCCAGTGACCCTCGATCGCAGCGATTTTTGTCGGCTGATGCTTGAGCGTATTGAGGCCGTGGAAGTCGCCGATCACCGCTTGAATCGGCGCGACGATCAATGCCATCCACATGGCCATCGACAGCATGGTGCGGATCGCCGGGTTGTCTCTGCCGCGCAGCAGGTGCCACGCCGCTGACGAACCGACGAAGAAGGCAGTGGCGACGAACGCCGCCGTGGCCATGTGCATCAGCCGGTAAGGGAATGACGGGTTGAAGATGATTGCCAGCCAGTCGGTGGGGATCACCTGACCGTTGACGATTTCAAAGCCTTGCGGGGTCTGCATCCAGCTGTTGGAGGCGAGAATCCAGAAGGTCGAAATCAGCGTGCCGATCGCTACCATCACCGTCGAGAAGAAGTGCAGGCCGCGCCCGACCTTGTTCCAGCCGAACAGCATGACGCCAAGGAAACCAGCCTCAAGGAAGAACGCGGTGAGCACTTCATAGGTCAGCAACGGCCCGGTGACGGCACCGGCGAAGTCGGAAAAACGACTCCAGTTGGTGCCGAACTGATAAGCCATGACCAGCCCGGAAACCACGCCCATGCCGAAGTTGACGGCAAAAATCTTCGACCAGAAATGGTAGAGATCGCGGTAGGTGTCGTTGCGGGTCTTCAGCCACAAGCCTTCGAGCACCGCCAGGTAACTCGCCAGGCCAATGGTGATGGCCGGGAACAGAATGTGGAACGAGATGGTGAACGCGAACTGAATTCGGGCGAGATCCAGAGCCTCTAAACCGAACATATGGCTTCCTCTGTCAGGTAATACGGGTAGCTGGCCCGGAGGCCTGCACCACTGCCCCCACGGATATGGAGTGCGGCGAATTCGGATTCGTTCTTTTTTTGCAACCATCGCAACGCAGGGAGTCTGGCCAAATGGCCGCCAGATCAGTTCCGGTCGGGGTCTTGATCTGGATCAAGCAACGTTGAAAGAGTAGTCCCATTTTTACCAATGAACTGCGTGGTGGTTTGCCGCGTGACAAGTTGCCTCACTCCCCTGTGGCGAGGGGATTTATCCCCGTTGGGCTGCGCAGCAGTCGTCGCTTCCAGCTTTTGGGGCCGCTGCGCGACCCAACGGAGATAAATCCCCTCACCACAGGGTTGATTGTCAGCATGAAAGATCGATGTCTGGCTAACTGAATTGTTTCTCCTAGCAACTTCCTGTTACAGACTGGTGATAATCTCGCCGTTCACTCGCCCAAGACCTGCCTTCAGATGCCCATTCAAGAGCCCCTGCTGTTACGTCACCATCGTCCATTCATGGCCTTTTGGCTGGCGCGGATTTTCACCGCCAGCGGTTTCCAGATGCTCACCGTGGCGATCGGCTGGAATCTGTATCAACTGACCGGCAACGTGCTGGATCTGGGCCTGGTCGGGCTGGTCGAATTCGCCCCGCGCGTGCTTTTCATGCTGCACACCGGGCACGTTGCCGATCGCTATGATCGGCGCAAGGTCGCCGCGCTTTGCCAGTCGTTGCAGGCATTGATTGCCTTGGCGCTGGCCATCGGCAGCGCCACCGATCACGTCACCCGCGAGATGATTTTCATCCTCGCCTTCCTGCTCGGCGCCGCCCGTTCGTTCGAGATGCCGACGACTCAGGCCTTGCTGCCCAGCATCGTCCCCAGTGCGCTTTTCCCCCGTGCAGTTGCCGCCGCGCAATCGGCGCAGCAGTCGGCCACTATCGTCGCTCCGGCTCTTGGCGGTTTGCTCTATGCGTTCGGCAGCGTCTGGGTCTACGGCCCGACCGTGCTGCTGTACGTGATCGCCTGCGCGCTGATGCTCAACCTACCGGCACGCCAGACGCCATTGAATAAAGGCAAAGCCACGCTGGACTCGCTGTTGGCAGGGATTCGCTTCATCCGCAGCCGCCCGGACATCCTCGGAGCGATCTCGCTGGACCTGTTCGCCGTGTTGCTCGGTGGCGCCACAGCGCTGCTGCCGGTGTTCGCCAAGGACATTCTGCTGACCGGCCCGTGGGGCCTTGGCCTGTTGCGCTCGGCGCCGGCGGTGGGTGCGTTGCTGATGTCGCTGTTTCTGGCGCGATTTGCCGTGGAACGCAATGTCGGCCGGGTGATGTTCACCGCCGTCGGCGTCTTCGGCGTCGCTACCATCGCGTTCGGCCTGTCGACCTCGTTCTGGTTCTCGCTGGCGGTGCTGGTGGTGCTCGGCGCAGCGGACATGATCAGCATGGTCATCCGCGCCTCGTTCGTACAACTGGAAACCCCCGACGAAATGCGCGGCCGGGTCAGTGCGGTCAACGGCCTGTTCATCGGCGCATCGAACCAGTTGGGCGAATTCGAATCCGGCCTCACCGCCCACTGGTTCGGCACCGTGCCGGCGGTGGTCATGGGCGGGATCGGCACGCTGGTGGTGACGGGGACATGGATCAAACTGTTTCCGACGTTGGCGAGTCGGGATCGGATGCATGTGCCGGTGGAAGAGAAGGTCTGAGTTTTTTGGAAAAACTCACCTGCTTAGCACTCATTAAGCGACAACGTGCGGTACATAGTTACCGCACCGGGTGTAATGTATCGCCTTACACTCGCCGCCATGATCAAATCCTTTCAGCACAAAGGCCTTCGTGGCTTCTATGAAACAGGTACGACTCGTGGAATTCGTGCCGACCATGCAAAACGGCTTTCGCGCATGTTGCAGTTCATGGATCGAGCGACGCTTCCCGCAGACCTGGACTTGCCCGGCTGGCGCCTGCATCCGTTGAAAGGTGAGCTGAGCGAATATTGGTCGCTCAGCGTTTCAGGCAACTGGCGAGTGATCTTTCGTTTTGTCGGTTCGGATATCGAATTGGTCGATTATCTGGACTACCACTGACAGGAGGCAGGCTCATGCCCATGCACAACCCGCCACACCCCGGTGAAACCCTGCTGCTGGATGTCTTGCCCGAGCTTGGTATCAGCGTGAGCGAATTGGCCCGGCACCTTGGCTTTGCACGCCCGCATCTTTCGCGCGTACTGCACGGACACGCGCCGATCAGCCCGGATCTGGCAGTACGACTTGAGCGTGCAGGGATCGGCAAGGCGCGCGTTTGGCTAGGCGTCCAAACCGACTACGATCTTTGGCAAGCGGAGCACCGTGAGCAACCAATGATAGAACCCCTCGCAGCCCACGGCTGAACCGTCAGGCCATCAACTCCCCCGCCACCCTCGCCCGCAACGCCTTGCCACCAAGCTGCTCGACCAGGGTCAAGGCAAATTCCAGCGCCGCGCCCGAGCCTTGGGCGGTGATGCAGTTGCCGTCGACCACCACCGCTTGATCAACAAACGTACAGCCTGATAGTTGATGGCTGGCGCCGGGCAGGCAGGTCATGCGTCGCTGGCGCAGCACGCCTGATGCTTGCAGCGCGACAGCCGGGGCTTCGCCGATGGCGGCGAACAGGCGGCCGGCGCTGGCTTGGTCCTTGAGCAATTGCTGCAAGGGCTGATGCGCCGCCAGATGCCGGGAACCGACGGCACCGCCCGGCAGGACAATGAGGTCAAAAGTCTGTGCCAGTACATCGATGAGCATGCCGTCGGCAGTCAGCCGGGTGCCGCGCGCGCAGGTCAGCATGCGTCGGCCTTCGATGCTGGCGGCGACCACTTCGATGCCGGCGCGGCGCAGCACGTCGATCAGGGTCACGCTTTGCAAATCGTCGATGCCCTCGGCGAGGGCAATCAGGGCTCTGGAAGTCATGGGCGCTTTCCGCTGGATAGTCAGTCAAGCGTAGTCAGCTTTGTCCCACCCTGTTCGCAGACAGCCGTTACTTGATGTAAAGCTGGGTCGAAAGCGTGTTGCGCGGGGCGTTGATCGAGGTGTTGCTGAAGTTGAAGGTGCCTTCCTGTTTTCCGGCCAGATCGAAGGTATAAAGAGATCCGACGGTTTTGCTGCCGGGGGTGCATTCGGTGAGGTTGCCATTATCGAAGGCGCACACCGGACCTCGGGTGCCGTTGACCTCGAAGCCATCCAGAGTCACGTGTGGCTGGTTCTGGCCATAGCCGACTTCCAGCACGAAGACTTTGATATTCGGCCCGCTGTGATTGCATTGGGTTTGCGGCTGGTTATCGGCAATATCTTCCAGGCCGCAGGACGGTGACTGTACTTTGATCACCTTCACCTCGGAGAGTGGCGGCGCCGATGCCGCGAACGCCGGAGCTGTCAGCAGCAGTGCTGCAATCCATCCGAAAATCCTGATCCAACCGTTGCGCATGCCTGCCCACTCCAAAAAATCAGCGCGCAGTATGGCGCAGTTGTCGGCTGCGCAAAACTTCGCCGACGATCGACACCAACATCCGCCAAATTCCTCACGCGGCTGGTATGATGCGCGGCTTTTTCCGGCCCACGACAATTTTCCAGGCGCTTGCGACGGTCTGTGCTTTGCTGTTGAGGTCGATACATTCACGGCGCCACGCGCGCCACGGGGAGCAGACATGCTGGAAAGGCTGTTTCAACTCAAGGCACACAACACCAACGTGCGCACCGAAATTCTTGCGGGCGTCACGACTTTCCTGGCCATGGCTTACATTCTGTTCGTCAACCCGAGCATCCTCGGCGAGACCGGCATGGACAAAGGCGCGATCTTCGTCGCCACCTGTCTGGCGGCTGCAATCGGCTCGACCGTGATGGGCCTGATCGCCAACTACCCGATCGCTCTCGCTCCGGGCATGGGCCTGAACGCCTTCTTTACCTACACCGTGGTGCTGCACATGGGCCACACCTGGCAGGTGGCGCTGGGTGCGGTGTTCATTTCCGCCGTGCTGTTCTTTCTGCTGTCGATCTTCCGCATCCGTGAATGGATCATCAACGCCATTCCGCTGCCACTGCGCTCGGCGATTGCCGCCGGTATCGGCCTGTTCCTGGCGCTGATCGCCCTGCACAACGCCGGTATCGTGGTCAGCAACCCGGCGACCATGGTCGGCCTCGGCGATCTGACCAAACCGGCACCGATTCTGGCCACCGTCGGCTTTGCCGTGATCGTCGCCCTCGAAGCGCTGAAAGTGCGCGGCGCGGTGCTGATCGGCATTCTGGCAGTGACCATCGCCTCGATCGTACTGAACGTCACCGAGTTCGGCGGCATCATGTCAATGCCGCCGTCGCTGGCGCCAACCTTCCTGCAACTGGACATCAAAGGCGCACTGGACATCGGTCTGGTCAGCGTGATTTTCGCCTTCCTGTTCGTCGACCTGTTCGACAACTCCGGGACCCTGATCGGCGTCGCCAAGCGCGCCGGCCTGATGGGCAAGGACGGCCACATGCCGAAAATGGGCCGCGCGCTGATCGCCGACAGTACTGCGGCCATGGCCGGCTCGCTGCTGGGTACTTCGACCACGACCAGTTACATCGAATCCGCTGCCGGCGTCAGTGCCGGTGGCCGCACGGGCCTGACCGCCATCGTCGTGGCAATCCTGTTCCTGCTGGCGCTGTTCTTCTCGCCCCTGGCGGCCAGCGTTCCGGCGTTCGCCACTGCGCCAGCGCTGCTGTTCGTCGCCGTGCTGATGACTTCCGGCCTGGCGGAAATAGACTGGGACGACATCACCGTGGCTGCGCCGGTTGTGGTCACAGCACTGGCGATGCCGTTCACCTATTCGATCGCCAACGGTATCGCCTTCGGCTTCATCGCCTGGACTGCCATCAAGCTGCTGTCCGGCCGTGCCCGTGAGCTGAACCCGGCACTGGTGATTCTGTCGATTCTGTTTGTGATCAAGTTGGGTTGGTTCAACGCATGAGTTTCGATTCCCAAGCCTACGCCGAACAACTCGAAGCCAAGGTCACGCGTTTGCGTGATCTGCTGGCACCGTTCGATGCACCCGAGCCGACGGTGTTTGACTCGCCTCTGCAGAACTTCCGCCTGCGCGCCGAATTCCGCCTGTGGCGCGAGGGCGGCGAACGCCATTACGCGATGTTCTCCCAGGACGACAAGCGCACGCCGATCCTTATCGAAGAATTCCCGATTGCCAGCCTGCGCATCAACCAGTTGATGCCGCAGTTGAAGGCCGCGTGGCAAGCCAGTTCGGCGCTGAGCCACAAGCTGTTCCAAGTCGAATTTCTGACCACGCTGGCCGGCGACGCGATGATCACCCTGTGCTATCACCGTCCGCTGGACGAGCACTGGCATGCGGCAGCAACGAAGCTGTCGGCAGATCTCGGCGTGAGCATCATCGGCCGCTCCAAGGGCAAGCGCGAAGTGCTCGGTCAGGACTATGTCGTCGAGAAACTCGAAGTCGGCGGCCGCACCTTCAGCTATCGCCAGCCCGAAGGCGCGTTCACCCAGCCCAACGGCACGGTGAACCAGAAGATGCTCAATTGGGCTTACGAAGCGCTGGGCGATCGCAGCGACGATCTGCTCGAGTTGTACTGCGGCAACGGCAACTTCACCCTGCCGCTGGCGACGCGCGTGCGCAAAGTGCTCGCTACCGAAATCAGCAAGACTTCGGTCAACGCGGCCCTGAGCAACCTCAGCGAAAACGCTGTGGATAACGTCACGCTGGTGCGTTTGTCCGCCGAGGAGCTGACCGAAGCGCTCAACGAAGTGCGCCCGTTCCGCCGCCTGCACGGCATCGATCTGAAGAGCTACGAATTCGGCAGCGTCTTCGTCGACCCACCGCGCGCCGGCATGGACCCGGACACCTGCGAGCTGACACGACGCTTCGACAACATCCTCTACATCTCCTGCAACCCTGACACCCTGGCGGCCAACATCGCCCAGCTGCATGACACCCACCGCATTACCAAGTGCGCGATGTTTGACCAGTTCCCGTGGACCCACCACATGGAATCCGGTGTGCTGCTGACCCGGCGTTGATTGCGGGTAGCGGATACGGAAAAGCCGTCGTGATTGACGGCTTTTTTGTGGGTGCTATGGCGCGATATCAGTTTTACGTGGACGCCCGCCTTTTTTGCCATTGGCTCGCGCTGCCGCAGATTTCGCAGCGCTGCTTTGACGCCCGTTGCGCGAGGCGACGATCGACGCGGCCATGCGCATAAGTGGCGGGCTCGCTGAAATCATTCCGGCAATGGAAATATCCAGATCCTTACCCTCATGGCACAGCGCAGTGCCGGCGAAGCCGATCGTCAGGCTTGCATAATCGCCCGCTTCAAACCCCGCGAATTCGGGATACAGCTTCACCGGAAGCAAAACACCGCTGCCGTCCTCGAAACGAATGACCAAAGAGGATTCTTCGAAGCTCACTGACACGGCCTGCAAACCATTGGCCTGTCGTACTTCGCCAAGTGTGATGGCGGCATCGAGCATTTCTTCCGTCAGGGGGCGATGCACCGACGGTTTTGCCTTGATGACTTTCATAATTCGATCTCAACTCCTTCCAACTTGCCGATCAAGGACAGCAGCACCTTTTCTTCATCGGGTTCATAGCGCGCCGATCCGATCCTGTAGGTCTCGTCGGTGACTGGCTTCATCACGGGCACTTCGTTTGCTTGGCAGTCCCATATCTGATTATCGAGACAAACGGTCTTCAAGCCCGACCACCAGATCCCTCGTGCTCGACGCAGGTGCGCCGGTTGTCCAAGTGACAGACACAAGCCGTTCAGCACAGCGAGCGGTGGTCGTCGGGACAGCGGCACGACATCCCACAGATCAACTTCGTTGTGCCAGAAGCTGAACCGGAAGCGGGCATT
Source organism: Pseudomonas sp. LW8 (assembly GCF_041956865.1). NCBI lineage: Bacteria > Pseudomonadati > Pseudomonadota > Gammaproteobacteria > Pseudomonadales > Pseudomonadaceae > Pseudomonas > Pseudomonas sp. LW8. The sequence continues at coordinate 4,936,774 of NZ_CP168138.1, forward strand.
CCAGGCACCCGCATCTACATGGGCGTGCGGTGGGCAGTGTTCGTCTCTCAACATGATGCGAATCGACATTCCTTTGTAGCTGCATACCTTCATGCTAACCCATCCGTTAGGTTAATGGATTTCCAGCGCTCGAATTTCCTTTCGAGTCCGACGACCGGTTGCCACATGCGAACCTGTCGGAGGTCATCCAAGGCTAGCGCGCATGGGGGGCGGGACCTGGGAAATGATCGGAAAAAACGTAAGAAAAGCTGTCGTTACGTCTTGAAATCAGGGCTCGCCTGAATTTGCCTGTGCGATCACCGAACATAAAACGCCAAGGTCATTTCTGTTCAATTGACCGATGTAACCATCTAGTACATTTTATCTCCACAGGCCGGAACCTCTCGGCCCATGCCAAAAACAATAAGTGGAGTACCCCCATGTCCCCTATCGTTCTGGTGCTTAACGGCCCGAACCTGAACTTGCTCGGCACCCGCGAGCCGGCGACTTATGGTCATGAAACCCTGGCGGATATTTCGGCGCTGTGTGGTCGCGCGGCTGACGAGTTCGGTCTGACCGTGGAATTTCGCCAGACCAATCATGAAGGCGAGCTGCTCGACTGGATTCACGCCGCGCGTGGTCGTTGTGCCGGGATCGTGATCAATCCGGCGGCGTGGACGCATACGTCCGTGGCGATTCGCGATGCACTGGTCGCCAGTGAATTGCCGGTGATCGAGGTGCATCTGTCCAACGTGCATGCCCGCGAGCCGTTCCGTCATCACTCGTTTGTTTCCGGCATTGCCACGGCGGTGATGTGCGGGTTCGGCAGCCATGGCTATCGCCTGGCGCTGGAGCATTTCAGTCAGCGGTTGCAGAGGTAAGAACCATGTCGCGTTCCAAGGTGATACTCGCCGGGCTGATCGGCGCCGGGATTCAGGCTTCACGTACACCGGCACTGCATGAGCACGAAGGCGATGCGCAGGGCCTGCGTTATCTGTACCAGCTCATCGACCTCGATCAATTGCACCTCGACAGCACGGCCCTGCCCGACCTGCTGCAAGCGGCGGAGCGGATGAATTACACCGGACTGAACATCACTTTCCCGTGCAAACAGGCGGTCATCCCGCTGCTCGATGAGTTATCGCCGGAAGCCCGTGGCATCGGCGCGGTCAACACCGTGGTGCTGAAGGACGGCAAGCGTGTCGGCCACAACACCGATTGCCTCGGTTTCGCCGAGGGCTTTCGCCGGGGTCTGACAGACGCTGCCCGTGAACGTGTCGTCCAGATGGGCGCCGGCGGGGCTGGCGCGGCGGTGGCCCACGCACTGCTCAGCGAAGGCGTACGGCAATTGACGATTTTTGATGTCGATCGCGAGCGCGCGGAAAGTCTGGCGAACAATCTGAATCAACATTTTGGCGCCGGTCGCGCGCAGGCGGGACGGGATTTGCCCGGGGCGCTGGCGCAGGCCGATGGCCTGGTCAACACCACGCCGATGGGCATGGCCAAGCTGCCGGGTTCACCGGTGCCGGCCGGGTTGCTACGCAAGGCAATGTGGGTCGCGGAGATTGTGTATTTCCCGCTGGAAACCGAACTGCTGCGCGACGCCCGCGCCTTGGGCTGCCGCACCCTGGATGGCGGCAACATGGCGGTGTTTCAGGCGGTGAAGGCGTTTGAATTGTTCAGCGGCGTGGTGCCGGATGCGCAGCGCATGCTTGAGCATTTTCAGAGCATGAGTGGCTGAACAACAGGGTAACTCTGTGGGAGCGAGCCTGCTCGCGAAGGCGGTGTGTCAGTCGCCCTGTTCGTTGACTGAATCGACGCCTTCGCGAGCAGGCTCGCTCCCACAGGGGGGATCGAGTCAGGCCTTCAGGTAGCGCAACACCGATTCGCAGATCATCTCGCGGTGGCGCTGCTTGATGGTTTCGTCCGGCAGGTCGATCTGGAAGATTTCTCCCAGCGTGTGGCGGTTCGACACGCGATAGAAGCAGAACGAACTGATCAGCAGGTGCACGTCCAGCGCATCGATGCCACGCCGGAACAAACCTTCGTCCGCGCCTCGTTGCAGAATCCCGCCCAAGGTGTCGAGGATCGTGTTGTTCAGCGCCTTGATCGCATCGGAACGCTTTACGTACTCGGCGTTGTGGATATTTTCGATGCTGACGATGCGCACGAAATCGACGTTGTGGTCATGGTGATCGAAAGTGAATTCCACCAGTCGACGGATCGCCAGCTCAGGCGGCAGTTCGTCCAGGTGCAGGCGGTTTTCCGTGCTGCGGATATCGCCGTAAAGCTTCTCCAGCACCTCGACGTACAACTGCTCCTTGCTGCCGAAATAGTAATAGATCATCCGCTTGGAGGTGTGGATACGCTCGGCAATCGCGTCGACGCGGGCACCGGACAAGCCCTGCTGGACGAACTCGACGATCGCCTCCTGGAGAATGTTTTCGCGGGTCTTTTCCGGGTTGTTCTTGCGACTCTTGCGCGGCACTGCGTCGGACTCGACAGCAGCGGCGGAAAGTTCTGAATTCATGGTCATCGCGGGCTCACGGCCATCACTGCACAAGCTGGCGATTATGGGCCGCGCGGGACAGTGAAGGAAGCCGCGCAGCCGGTGTTTAATCCCGCGTTTACGAATTCCCTACAACTTCGCCTGACGCACCGCACCGCTGCGGGATTTGGCCATCGCCGCCAGCCGCACCGCAACGTTGGCCGCGCCGTAGCCGGCATAGCCATTCTTGCGCTGGATGATCTCGAAGAAGAAACGCCCCTCGAACGGCTCGGTGTAGACGTGAAACAACTCGCCGCCCTGGGCGTCACGGTCGTAGAGCACGTTGTAATAGGCCAGTTCGCTGAGAAACTCATCGTCGAAATCGAAACGCGCCGCGAGGTCGTCGTAATAGTTCAGCGGGATGTCCAGCAGCGGCACACCGGCCTCCTTGGCGCGACTGACCTGGGCGAAGATGTCGTCACAATCGAAGGCGATGTGGTGCACACCGGAGCCGCGATAACTCGACAGCGCATGAGAAATGGCGGTGTTGCGGTTCTCGGAAATGTTCAGCGGCAGCCGGATCGAACTGTCGCGGCTGCGCAGTGCGCGGCTCTTCACCAGACCGTACGGATCGGGCAAGACCACTTCATCGTCGGCTTCGAAATCCAGCAGGCTTTTGTAAAACAGCACCCAACTGTCGAGGCTGTCCGCCGGCAGTGCCATGGCCATGTGATCGATACGCTTGAGGCCGCCGCCGGTCTGCGCGTCCGGCAACAGATTGAAATCGGTGCCGTACACGTCGGCGTCCTCATCGACCAGATAAATCAGGCTGCCGTCCGGTGCGCGCACCGCCGCCAGCTCCAGTTCATTCGGCCCGACCAGGCCGCGATAGGGCTGCCCCTTGTAAGCGACCGCGCGGGCCAGCGCACTGGCGCTGTCCTTGACCCGCACCGCCGTGGCGCACAGCGACGGGCCGTGGGCTTCGAAAAAGCTGTGGGCGAACGAATACGGCTCGGAGTTGAGAATCAGGTTGATATCGCCCTGACGCAGCAGGCTGACACCCTTGGAGCGATGCTGCCCGGCCTTGGCGAAACCGAGGCGTTGCAGCCAGTGACTGAGCTTAGCGCCCAGCGCTTCATCGACGGCAAATTCGAGAAATTCCACGCCGTTGTATTCGCTGGCCGGCGGCGTTTCGAAAAGAATCTCACGGTTGGCCACCGGCGCCGCTTCCTGCTCGAGACGCTGACGGGTCTTCTCTTCCAGATACAGCAGCGAGCGCAAACCGTCGGCGGCGTTGGCTCGCGGGGGCGCGGCGCGAAAGCCGTCGTTGAAGATTTCCAGCGACAGCGGCCCGCTATAGCCACTCTTGATGATCGGCGCGAGGAAACCCGGCAGATCGAATTCGCCCTGCCCCGGGAAACAACGGAAATGCCGGCTCCACTCCAGCACATCCATGGCCAGGATCGGTGCGTCGGCCATTTGCACGAAGAAGATCTTGTCGCCGGGAATGTCGGCGATCGCGCTGGGATCGCCCTTCAGCGACAGGGTATGGAAGCTGTCGAGCAGCACGCCGAGGTTGGAGTGATCAGCCTGACGGACGATGTCCCAGACCTGTTGATAAGTATTGACGTGACGGCCCCACGCCAGCGCTTCGTAACCGATGCGCAAGCCACGGGCGCCGGCGCGTTCGGCCAACAGGCGCAAATCATCGACGAGGATTTGTTGATCGCCGACACTGTCCGGCGAGGCGTTGCTGCAGACCAGCACCAGGTCGGTGCCAAGTTCCTGCATCAGATCGAACTTGCGCTCGGCACGCTCAAGGTTGCGCGCCAGGCGATCGCGGCGGCAACCTTCGAAGTCACGGAACGGCTGAAACAGGGTGATGGCGATCCCCAGATCGGCGCACATCTGTTTAATTTCCCGGGGACTGCCGTCGTAGTACAGGAGGTCGTTTTCGAAAATCTCCACGCCGTCGAACCCGGCGGCGGCAATGGCTTCGAGTTTTTCCGGCAGGGTGCCGCTCAAGGAAACGGTGGCAATGGAACGCTGCATGTTTCAACTCCCGGACTGCGCCGCTTTATCTTTACTGTAGGAGCTGCCGAAGGCTGCGATCGTTTGATCTTGATTACCAAAACAGCAAAATCAAAAGATCACAACCTTCGGCAGCTCCTACCGGGGAATGGGTTTTTATAGTGAGGGAAATTATTGGCTGCATCCCTGCGCGCAGCAATTTAAAGTGTACTACCCGGTTAGTTTTGCGTGCGATTATCGAACACTAAGGCGATTTGGCGAATTGACGATTTTTTGTTCACTGCCCAACATCGGTTGCACATCGAGTCCGGCCACTAACCACCGGGCAAGGTGTTCGACAGAAAAGAACACCAAATAACAAATCCAAAAACGGGTGGAACACATGATTCCTTCACAGACTTCCCGCATGGCTCCGGCCATGAGCACTGCCACGGGTGGCATTGGCGACAAGATCCGCGGCGCCATGGCCGTCGGCAAGACCCGCTGGGGCATGCTGGCGCTGGTGTTTTTTGCCACCACCCTCAACTACATCGACCGCGCCGCCCTCGGCGTCATGCAGCCGATCCTCGCCAAGGAAATGAGCTGGACGGCGATGGACTACGCCAACATCAACTTCTGGTTTCAGGTCGGCTACGCGATCGGGTTTGTCCTCCAGGGACGCCTGATCGACCGGGTCGGCGTCAAGCGCGTGTTCTTCTGCGCCGTACTGCTCTGGAGCCTGGCCACCGGTGCCCATGGCCTGGCGACCTCCGCAGTCGGCTTCATGGTCTGCCGCTTCATCCTCGGCCTGACGGAAGCGGCCAACTACCCGGCCTGTGTGAAAACCACGCGCCTGTGGTTCCCGGCCGGTGAACGCGCTGTCGCTACCGGCATCTTCAACGCCGGCACCAACGTCGGCGCGATGTTCACGCCGATGCTGCTGCCACTGGTCCTGCATGTGTGGGGCTGGCAAGCGGCGTTCCTGTGCATGGCGGCACTCGGCGGCATCTGGCTGTTGTTCTGGGGCTTGAAGTATTTCAATCCGGAAGATCACCCGACGGTGAAGCAGTCGGAACTCGATTACATCCAGCAGCAAGTCGAACCGGAACAGGCCCGCGTGCCGTTCAGCAAGATCCTGCGCATGCGCGGCACCTGGGCCTTCGCCCTCGCCTACTCGCTGACCGCGCCGGTGTTCTGGTTCTATCTGTACTGGCTGCCGCCGTTTCTCAATCAGCAATACAACCTCGGCATCAACGTGACGCAGATGGGTATTCCGCTGATCATCATCTACGTCACGGCTGACTTCGGCAGTGTCGGCGGCGGGATTCTGTCCTCGTTCCTGATCGGTCGCGGCATGAACTCGATCAAGGCGCGGTTGCTGTCGATGTTGCTGTTTGCCTGCTGCATCATCGGCGTGGTGATGGCCGCCGGCTCGGCGAACCTGTGGGTGGCGGTGGCGGCGATCTCGCTGGCGATCGGCGCGCATCAGGCCTGGACTGCGAACATCTGGAGCCTGGTGATGGACTACACGCCCAAGCACATGATGAGCACGGTGTTCGGCTTCGGCGGCATGTGCGCGGCGATCGGCGGGATGTTCATGACCCAGATCGTCGGCCACATCCTCACCGTCACCAACAATAACTACACAGTGCTGTTCACGCTGATCCCGGCGATGTACTTCCTCGCACTGACGTGGATGTACTTCATGGCACCGCGCAAGATTCCGACCATTACCGAATAACCTGCCTGCATACATCCCATTGTGGGAGCGAGCCTGCTCGCGAAGGCGTCAAGTCAGCCACTGAACAGGGTGACTGACACACCGCTTTCGCGAGCAGGCTCGCTCCCACAAGTTGTACCGGGATTCCGCTCTTCAGCGCCGGCTCTGCTGCCACGCCGCCGCCAATCCGCTGCAACAGATCACCGCAATACCGATCACCGTCAACCCGCTCGGTGTGTGATTGAACAGCAGCCAGCCCAACAACCCGGCAAAGACGATCTGGCAATAGCCGAACGGCGCCAGCAAGGCTGGTGCTGCGTGACGGAAGGCCTGAGTCAGGAACAGATGCGCCGTCATCCCGCAACTGCCCAGCGCCAGCATCAGCGCGGCATGAGGCAACGTCGGCACCTGCCAGAAGAACGGCACCAGCGCGCTCATCACCAGGGTATTGCACAGCCCGGCGAAGAAGTTGCTGGTGGTCGGGCTGTCCACTTCGGCGAGCTTGCGCGTCAGCAATTGGTAGAAGCAGAAGAACAGCGCCGAGCAGAACGGCAGCAGGATCGCCGGGGTGAACAGTTCGCCGCCCGGGTGGACGATGATCAGCACGCCGATGAAGCCGCAGATCACCGCGATCCACTGTCCGCGCGTCACTCGTTCCTTGAGCAGCGGCACCGATAACGCCGTCACCAGTACCGGCGCGAGAAAGTTGACCGCCGTGGCTTCCGCCAGCGGGATGTACAGCAGCGCCGTGGTGAAAAACAGGCTGGTGCCGAGCAGACACAGGGCACGGGCGAGTTGCCATAACGGCTTCTTGGTGCGCAGAACGCGCAAACCGGACTGCGGCAGGAAAATCCCCGCCATCAACAAGGTGTGCACCACATAGCGCGCCCACACCACCATCACGATCGGATAAAAACCGGAGAGGTATTTCGACAAGGCGTCGTGGCTGGAAAACAGGAACGTCGCCACGACAATCAGCAGGATCCCCTTGAAGGGCTGGTTGACACCGGAGAGCGGGGTGCTGACGGTCATTGGCAATCTCTGAAAAAAAATCCGGGCGAGCGTGCGCGCTGGCGGCAATCGTTGTGGCAATCATAGTCGGCTGAGCTTTCAGCAACCGCACAGGTTGCACTCTTCTTCGCCGGGAAACCGCCGCCAGGCAAAACCTTGAGGCAAGATTCCCGCCACTTCGGCGTCCGGCCAGTGTGCAACATCACAGACTGCCGTCGAAACAGCGGGTTCATGAATTCAACGGAAGAAATTCCACTCGGGATTGAATTCACGGCCCGCTCGACCGTCAATACCAGGCCCGCACCATGTGGGCGCGTGTGCATGGACGGACGACCGGACTGGCGCCACACTCACACAGCGGCAACACTCATCACCAGCAGATTCATCACCGGCAATAAAAGAGGATTCCCAAATGCTATGGAAAAAAGGCCGACGCAGTGACAACGTCGTCGACGCCCGGGGTGATGATGCCGGCGGTGGCGGCGGCATGCGCTTCGGTGGCGGCAAGGGCCTGAGCCTGACGGCCATCGTGCTGATCGTCGGCATCGGCTGGCTCACCGGCCAGGACCCGCTGCAGATCCTCGGCCAGTTGACCGGCCAGATGGAACAACCGGCGCCCACCTCGCAAACCCGTCAGGCACCGCCGGCCAATGATGAACAGGCTGAATTCGTCCGCTCGATCCTCGGCGACACCGAAGATACCTGGGGTCCGATCTTCCAGCAGGCCGGACGCCAATACAAAGACCCGACACTGGTGCTGTTCAGCAATCGGGTGAACTCCGCGTGCGGCATGGCCACTTCTGCCACCGGCCCGTTCTACTGCCCGGCCGACCAGAAGGTCTATCTGGACATGGCCTTCTTCCAGGAAATGTCGCAGCGCTTCAAAGCCGCCGGCGATTTCGCTCAGGCTTACGTGATTGCGCACGAAGTCGGCCACCATGTGCAGACGCTGCTGGGCGTCTCGGCGAAGATGCAGGCGGCGCGTCAGCAAGGCCGGCAGATGGAAGGCGACGGCGGCTTGCTGGTTCGCCAGGAATTGCAGGCCGACTGTCTCGCCGGCGTCTGGGCATACAACGCGCAAAAACGCCTGAACTGGCTGGAGCCCGGCGACATCGAAGAAGCCTTGAACGCCGCCAACGCCATCGGCGATGATCGCTTGCAGCAACAGGGCCAGGGCCGTGTGGTCCCGGACTCGTTTACCCACGGTACGTCAGCGCAAAGGGTGCGCTGGTTCAAAACCGGATTCGCGCAAGGCCAGGTAAGCCAGTGCGACACCTTCGCGGCGAAAACCCTGTAAATGCATAAATGGCTTGTGGCGTTACTGTTCATCGCCGGCACCGCGCAAGCGGCCGGCGTCGATGCGATCAGCCCCGGTCGCCTGCAACTCAAGGCCGGGGAAATGGCAGTGGGCATCGGCCCGGCACCTGAGAAGATCGAGCGGGTGCTGATCGTCATTCACGGTCGCCTGCGCAACGCCGAAACCTATCGCAAAAGCGCGGAAAGCGCCGCCGAACTCGCCGGGCAGACCGCGCACACGCTGGTGATCGCTCCGCAGTTTCTCAATGAAAGCGACGTCACCCTGTATTCCTTGCCGCCGACGGTGCTGCGCTGGCAGGGCAACGAGTGGATGGGCGGCGGCTTGTCCACCGGGCCGAATCCGCTGAGTTCCTACGCGGCGCTGGACGAAATCGTCGCGCGGCTCAGCGACCGCAAACAGTTTCCGGACGTGAAGCAGATCGTGATCTTCGGCCACTCCGGCGGTGGTCAGGTGGTGCAGCGTTACGCCCTGCTGGCCAAGGATCAGCCGGCGCTCAAGGCCAACGGTATTCGCTTGCGCTATGTGGTGGCCAATCCTTCTTCTTATGCGTACTTCAACGAGCAGCGGCCAGTGGCGTTCGACCACGCACAATGCCCGGGTTTCAATCGCTGGAAGTACGGGCTGGCGGACATGCCGGTGTATGCCGGAGGGCAAACGCCGTTGCAGGTCGAGAGCGCTTACGTCAAACGCGAGGTGATTTATCTGCTCGGGCAGCAGGACGTCGACCCGGAACATCCAGCGCTGGACAAGAGCTGCGCGGCCGAGGCGCAAGGGGCTTACCGCTTGATGCGCGGGAAGCTGTATTTCGGTTACTTGCTGCGTCGCCATCCTGAGGGGGTCAATCAGCGGCTGGTGGAGGTGCCTGGGGTCGGGCATGACGGGGATGGCATGCTGACGTCGGCGGAGGGGCAGAAGGCGCTGTTTGATCAGTGAGTTTTTTGCTGAATCCACCGGCCCCTTCGCGAGCAGGCTCGCTCCCACATTTGGAATAAATGCCACAGTTGGAACGCATTCCCCTGTGGGAGCGAGCCTGCTCGCGAAGGCGTCCGATCAGACAACAACGATCTCAGGCCTGCAGCATCCGCCGCAACTCAACACAATCCTTTGCATGCCAATCCGTCAACTCCGGCCACGGGTTATCCGGCAGATTCACCAACACCGTCCGCGCCCCCGCTGCTCGACCGCAATCCAGATCAAAGCGGTAATCGCCGACCATCACCATGTCACTGGCCGGCACTTGCCAGGCATCGGCCAGTTTCAGCAAACCGCCGGGATGCGGCTTCGGCGGTGCTTCGTCGCGACCCAGCACATCCTCGACCGCGAAGCAGTCGGCCAGGCCGATCGCCTCCAGCGTCACGTGCGCCAGCTCCCGCGCATTGCGCGTGAGGATGCCGAGGCGATAACCGCGCGCATGCAGGTCGCGCACCAGCTCTACCGCACCGGTGGCCGGGGTCGAGCCCAGCGCCAGATCGCGTTCATGCTCGAGCAACCAGGCATGCTTGGCCGCCGCTTCATCCGCCGGCAACGCGGCGAGGTGGGTGAGGATGTCGTCCTCCGGCGGAATCGCCAGTGCCACACGAATCGCCGCGAAATCATGCACGGCTACAGTCAACGTGCCGTCCATGTCGAATACCCAATGACGAACCTCGGTCAGGCTCATGCCCAGTCCTTGCGATGGCGGATCAGACCTTCCTGAGTCACCGAAGCGACCAGTTGCCCGGCGCGATTGAACACGCTGCCACGGGAAAAACCACGGGAGTTGCCGGCCCACGGGCTGTCCATCGCGTAGAGCAACCAGTCATCGGCGCGCAGATCGTTGTGGAACCACAGCGCGTGATCAAGGCTGGCGACCTGCATGTCCTTCTGCCAGACCGACTTGCCGTGGGGCAGCATCGACGTGGTCAGCAGACCGAAGTCCGAGGCATACGCCAGCAGGTATTTGTGCAGCGCCGGGATGTCGGCCAAGGCGCCGTCGGCGCGGAACCACACATATTTGATCGGATCGGCCGGTTGCGGGTTGTACGGATCCTTTTCGGTGACCGGGCGTACTTCGATCGGTTTCGGACACAGCAGTTTTTCACGCATGTGCTCCGGAATCAGGTGCGCACGCTGCTGGATCAGTTCCAGCTCCGAGGGCAGGTTTTCCGGGCCGACCACCACGGGCATCTGGCCCTGATGCTCGAAACCTTGTTCGTCGTACTGAAACGAAGCGCTGCACGTGAAGATCGGGTGGCCCTTCTGGATCGCCGTCACGCGGCGAGTGCTGAAGCTGCCGCCATCACGCACGCGATCAACCGAATAGACCACCGGCAACTTGGCATCGCCCGGGCGCAGGAAATAACCGTGCAGCGAGTGCACATGACGCGCTTCTTCCACCGTCTGACTGGCCGCCGACAGCGACTGGCCGAGCACCTGACCGCCGAACAACTGGCGGAACCCCAGATCCTGGCTGCGGCCACGGAACAGGTTTTCTTCGATCGGTTCCAGGGTCAGCAGATCGACCAGATCTTCCAGCACTTGGCTCATTCAGACTCTCCTCACACAAAGCAATGGCCGCGCAGTCTTGGCTGCGGCGGACGATTCAGGTTCTGGCACGGGCCAAATACGATGGCGGCCATTGTAAACGTCCGTGTCGGCTTATTCATGCAAGGTTTGCAGCCATTGTTCGCGGCTGATGCGATACAGAACATGGCGGCGCAACGGGTGATCGAGCGCAAGCTTGGGGTGATCGAAATCATCCTGCGGATCGTGATGCATGCCGATCGCCTGCATGACCTTCTCCGACTGCGCATTCTGCCCGGCGGTAAACGAGACGATTTCCTCCAGCTTCAACTGGTCGAAACCGGCGCGCAGTGCGGTCCACGCAGCTTCGCTGGCGTAACCCAGGCCCCAGTGTTCCTTGGCCAGACGCCAGCCGATTTCCACCGCCGGGGTAAACGGCGCATCGAAGCCGACCACGCCCAACCCGGTGAAACCGATGAATTCACCCGTGTCCTTGCGCTCCAGCGCCCACAGGCCAAAGCCGTGCTCGGCAAAATGTCCGCGCACGCGGCCGATCAATGCGGCACTTTCGAGCCGGGTCAACGGTGCCGGAAAGTAGCGCATCACCTGCGGATCGGCGCACATCGCGGCGAATGCCGGCAAATCCTCGTCCTGCCATTGACGCATCAACAAGCGCGCGCTTTGCAGCTCCAGTATCGGCTCCATCGTCCCCTCCATTTCCATGCCGTTGAGTCTACATCGCTGGTAGGATCGTTCATTCTTTCCCAGGTTCTGCGCGAAACAAGCCATGCCTTTGCCGTTGATCTATCACGAAGACTACAGCCCCGAGTTTCCTGCGGAGCACCGCTTCCCCATGGACAAGTTTCGTCTGTTGCGCGATCACCTGGTCGACAGCGGCCTGACCCGCGACGCCGACCTGCTGCGCCCGCAGATCTGCCCCAACGACATCCTCGCCCTCGCCCATGACCGCAGCTATATCGAACGCTACATGAGCGGCGAGTTGTCCCGCGAAGACCAACGGCGCCTCGGCCTGCCGTGGAACGAAGCGCTGGCGCGACGCACCGTGCGTGCAGTGGGCGGTTCGATCCTCGCGGCAGAGCAAGCCCTTGAGCATGGTCTGGCCTGTCATCTGGCCGGCGGCACCCATCACGCTCACTACGATTACCCTGCCGGCTTCTGCATCTTCAATGACCTGGCGATCATCAGCCAGTACCTGTTGCAGAGCGGCCGGGTCAATCGCGTACTGATCTTCGATTGCGACGTGCATCAGGGCGACGGCACCGCGCGGATTCTGCATGACACGCCGGAGGCGATTACCGTTTCCCTGCACTGCGAGAAGAATTTTCCCGCACGCAAGGCAGAAAGTGACTGGGACATTCCGCTGCCCAAAGGTATGGGCGATGCCGACTATCTGCAGGTGGTCGATGACACGCTCAATTACCTGTTGCCGCTGTATCAACCGGATCTGGTGCTCTACGACGCTGGCGTTGATGTGCACAAGGACGATGCCCTCGGTTATCTGCAGCTGACCGACGAGGGCGTAGCCGAGCGTGATGAACGGGTGATGCGCCACTGCCTGGGCCGCGACATCCCGGTGGTCGGGGTGATCGGCGGCGGCTACAGCAAGGATCGCCACGCCCTCGCCCGCCGCCACGGCATCCTCCATCACAGCGCGCAACGGGTCTGGGATTCACACGGCTGTCATTGAAACGTGCTGCGTTACCCACAATCGCTGTGGAACTGCCTGTGGATAACCTGAGTGAAAGGGACTGCAGGCCAGGCTGGGCAAGGCGCCCAGCGCACTGTTTGTTTTTTAACCAGCCTCGAAAGACACCGCAGCCCCGGTGGGAGCGAGCCTGCTCGCGACAGCTTTAGCACCCACAACATCTAATTGACTGACAGACCGCGTTCGCGAGCAGGCTCGCTCCCACATGGGGTCTCCCACAGGGTTCAGCGCTGTTAGAATGCGCGCCTTGTCCCGCCATACCGCAGCGCATAGCCATGACCCAGAACTCCGCCCCCGCCAACATCCACGTCGCTATCATCGGCGGTGGCCCCGCAGGCCTGATGGCCGCCGAAGTGCTGAGCCAGGCCGGAATCCGCGTCGACGTGTACGACGGCATGCCCTCGGTCGGGCGCAAGTTCCTGCTGGCCGGGGTCGGCGGCATGAACATCACCCACTCAGAAGCCTACCCGGCATTCCTCTCCCGCTACGCTGAACGCGCACCGCAGATCGCCCCGCTGCTACGCGGATTCGATGCCGATGCCTTGTGCCAGTGGATTCACGATCTGGGCATCGAAACCTTCATCGGCAGCTCCGGCCGCGTGTTCCCCACCGACATGAAAGCCGCCCCGCTGTTGCGCGCCTGGCTCAAGCGCCTGCGCGACGGTGGCGTGGTTATCCACACACGCCATCGCTGGCTCGGCTGGGACGCAAGCGGTGCACTGCGGATCGCCAGCCCGCAAGGCGAAATCAGCGTAAACCCCGACGCCACCCTGCTCGCCCTCGGCGGCGGCAGTTGGTCGCGCCTGGGCTCGGATGGCGCGTGGATGTTGCCGCTGGAGCAGCGCGGCGTGGATCTGGCACCGTTGCAGCCAAGCAATTGCGGCTTCGAGGTGCAGGCCTGGAGCGAGCTGATGGTGAGCAAATTCGCCGGCGCGCCGCTGAAAAACATTGCCATCGGTTTGAACGACGACATCCCGCGCTTGGGCGAATGCGTGATCACCGCGACCGGCATTGAAGGCAGCCTGATCTATGCGCTGTCGGCGCCGATTCGTGAGGAAATCAATCGCTATGGCGCAGCGGTTATCCACATCGACCTGCTGCCGGGCCGGCCTGTGGATAAATTACAGGCGGCGCTGAGCAAACCACGCGGCTCGCGCTCAATGGCCAAGCATCTGCACAGTCAGGTGGGGATTGATGGGGTTAAAGCAGCGTTGTTGCGCGAGCTGACCGATGCCGAAACCTTCGCCGATCCGGCGCTCCTGGCGCGAGCGATCAAAGCGTTGCCGCTGACACTGGTGAAAACCCGTCCGCTGGATGAAGCGATCAGCAGTGCCGGTGGCGTAAGGTTCGAAGCGATGGATGAGCGCTTGATGCTCAAGGCGCTGCCGGGGGTGTTTTGTGCGGGCGAGATGCTCGACTGGGAAGCGCCGACCGGAGGGTATTTGCTGACCGGGTGTTTTGCCAGTGGGCGGGCGGCTGGGCTGGGAATCGTGCAGTGGCTTAAGCACAAACCCCTGTAGGAGCTGACGAGTGAAACGAGGCTGCGATCTTTTGATCTTCAAAAATCAACATCAACATCAAAAGATCGCAGCGTTCCGCAGCTCCTACAGGGAAACGCATCCCCAATGTGGGAGCGAGCCTGCTCGCGAAGACGTCCTTACAAACGCTTCATCAAATCACGGCTTGCGCTTGCGCGGCCCAGTATTGAACACCGGCACTTTGCGCACCGGCTTGATCGATGGCTCCGGTGCCGAGGTCTCGCCGCTGTCGACCCACTTGCCCAGATTGCGTTTTCCACCGCCACCGCCCGATGCTTTCGGCTTCTTAGGTTTTTTCGGTTTCTTGATCACCTGACCGCTGGCATCGGTGTCCGGCACGCGGTGCTCGGGCTCGAAATCCGGCTCGTTCTGGCGCTTCAGGTTCTGCCGCGTCAGCATTTCGATGGCCGAGAGCATGTTCACTTCATCGGCACACACCAGCGAAATCGCCTCACCGGTGGCACCCGCGCGGCCAGTGCGGCCGATGCGGTGAATGTAATCCTCGGCGACGATCGGCAGATCGAAGTTGACCACCAGCGGCAGGTCTTCGATGTCCAGACCACGGGCGGCGACGTCGGTCGCGACCAGAATCTGCACTTCGCTGAGCTTGAAACGGTCCAGCGCGCGCTGGCGCGTGGCCTGCGGTTTGTCGCCATGGATGCCGTCAGCATTCACACCGAGGCCCTGAAGTTTTTCCACCAGCGCATCGACGCCGTTGCGGGTCTTGGCGAACACCAGCACCTGCTTCCACTTGTTCTTGCGCATCAGGTGCACGAACAGTTCGGCCTTGCGCTTCTTGTCCACCGTCACGATCCACTGCTTGACCGTGTTGGCAGCGACGTTGCGCGGGCTGACCTCGACGCTCAGCGGATCATTGAGCATCTGCCCGGCGAGCAGGCGGATGTCATCGGAGAAGGTCGCGGAAAACAGCAGGGTCTGGCGCTTTTTCGGCAGCATGCGGTAAATGTTCGCCAGTTCTTCGGAGAAGCCCAGGTCGAGCATACGGTCGGCTTCATCCAGCACCAGCGTTTGCAGTTGATCGAGTTTCAGCGCGTTCTGGCGGAACAGGTCGATCAAACGGCCGGGTGTGGCGACCAGCACATCGACGCCGCCGCGCAGCTTCA
The DNA here is from genome assembly GCF_041956865.1 of Pseudomonas sp. LW8. NCBI lineage: Bacteria > Pseudomonadati > Pseudomonadota > Gammaproteobacteria > Pseudomonadales > Pseudomonadaceae > Pseudomonas > Pseudomonas sp. LW8. Next base: position 4,952,190 of record NZ_CP168138.1, read on the forward strand.
TCATCTGCGGGTTGATGCTGACACCGCCGTACACCGCGTACGTGCGCAACGGCAGGTTTTCCGCGTACTGGCGCACGGCTTCGTGGACCTGCTCGGCCAGCTCGCGGGTCGGCACCAGAATCAGCGCACGCGCCGAATTGGCGGTGACTTTCGGCCCTTCCATGGTCAGCAACTGCAACAGCGGCAAAGCGAAACCGGCAGTTTTACCGGTGCCGGTCTGGGCCGCTGCCATCAGGTCGCGACCGGCCAGCACCGCCGGAATGGCTTGCGCCTGCACCGGCGTCGGGGTCTGGTAGCCGAGCGTCTCGAGGGAGCGCAGCAAGGGTTCGATCAGGCCAAGGGAGGCGAAAGTCATGGGAGTACCGTAGGAAAAAATGACGCGGGGATGCAATGCCGCGCAGTTTACCCTAATTCGTACGCGCTTCCGTCGGAACGGCTTTCGCCTCTTCGACCGGAAGCTGCGGCGGTCGACGCCACTGCGGCAGGCTGATCAGCAGCACAGCGCTGATGATCACCAGCATCGCCAGCGCTTCTTCGATGCCGATGGTCTCGCCGACAAACACCACACCGAGCAACACCGCCACCGCCGGGTTGACGTAGGCATAACTGGTCGCCGCCGCTGGGCGCACGTGTTTGAGCAGATACATGTAGGAATTGAAGGCGATGATCGAGCCAAAGAAGATCAGATAGGCCAGCGCCAGCCAACCCTCGAGCGGCGGCATGGCTTGCAGGTGCTCGCCACTCAGCGCACTGCCGATCAGCAAGACCACGCCGCCGACGAGCATTTCCACCGCACTGGCCATCGCCCCTGCTGGCAGCGGCAGATGCTTGCTCCATACCGAACCGAACGCCCAGCTCGCCGCCGCGAAGATCAGCAACATCGCGCCGAGCGGGCTCGATTGCAGGTTGGACCCCATGTTGAGCATGGCGATGCCAATAATCCCCAACGCCACACCGGCCCACTCCAGCCGCGTATTGCGCGCGCCCCAGAAGTAGCCGAACAACAAGGTGAACAGTGGCACCGTCGCCACCGCCAGCGCGGCAACGCCGGAAGCCACACCAGTGTGCTCGGCCACGCTGACCGCGCCATTACCAAAACTGAGCAGCAGAATGCCGACCAGCCCCGCCGCTTTCCACTGCGCCCAGGTCGGCGCAGGAGCACCGCGCCAGCGCAGCCAGGCGTACATCAAGCTGCCGGCAATGACGAAGCGCACCCCGGCCAGCAACAGCGGCGGCCAGTATTCGACGCCAATGCGAATCACCAGATAGGTCGATCCCCAAATCACGTACAACGCAAAAAACGCAGCGATCAACGGCAGGGAAAAACGGCGCAAGGCAGGCATGGGCAGCTCGACAGTCAGGCTCGGTGGATGGATTATTCTAGAAAGGCGCACGAGCAAAAATAAGTTACAAAACCTGTTTTTAGCGCCGGTACACTTTTGCATGAAAGCAACTGAGACCGACAAGGTCCTTGTGGGAGCGAGCCTGCTCGCGAAAGCGGTGTATCAGTCACAGTTGCGTTGAATGACACACCGCATGGATCGTTCCCACGCTCCGCGTGGGAGTGCCTCAACGGACGCTCTGCGTTCGGCTTTGAAAGGGACGCGGAGCGTCCCGGGCTTCATTCCCACGCAGAGCGTGGGAACGATCAGTCGGAGTACCCGGGATCAGCGATAACGCTGCAAATGCTCGCCAACTTTCGCTGCGGGGACTTTCTGCAATTTGCACAGCAGGTCGTGATTCAACTCGCGCACCCCGTGCTTGCCCCGCAACTCTTCCGCCAAATGCGCCATCAGATTGGCGGCCATCTCGGCATCGGCCATGGCCCGGTGAGCCTGGCCGGTATGCGGCAACTGCGCGAACGTGGTGAGCGTACCGAGCTTGTGATTCGGCGCCGCCGGCATCAGGCGCCGCGCCAGCAGCAGTGAACAGGCGAAATTCTGCAGGCGTGTGCGTTTGATCCGCCCCAGTTCGAAATCCCAGAACTTCTGGTCGAACGAGGCGTTGTGCGCCAGCAACGGCGTGCAGCCGACGAATTCGTTGACCTCTTCCATCACCCGCTCGGCCGGCGGCGCGGTGCGCAGCATGGCGTTGCTGATGCCGGTCAGTTGCTCGATGAACGCGGGGACGCGCACGCCGGCGTTCATCAGGCTCTGGTAACGCTCGACGATGCGGCCGTTTTCCAGCATGACCACGGCGATTTCCGTGGCGCGGCAGCTGCTGTTCGGCGACAGGCCGGTGGTTTCAAAGTCGATGACTGCAATGCGTTCCAAACCGGGGTGTACTCCGTTCAAATCTATTGTTCAGCTCAGCTCTTGAGCAGCAGCGCGCCTTCGATCGGCACGTAACGGCTGGCGGCGCGGATCAGCGAGTTGGCGGTCAGGCCGGGGACGCCGTAGGCCACCGCTTGCACGCCGTGCTTGTTGATGATGCGCTCGAGCAGCATGTCGAAATCGCCGTCACCGGAGGCCAGTACCACTTCGTCGACATGGTCGGCGGCGTCCATGATGTCCAGGGTAATGCCCACGTCCCAGTCACCCTTGGCCGAGCCGTCGCTGCGCTGGATGTAGGGCTTGAGCTTCACGATGAAGCCGAGGTTGCGCAGGATCTGCTGAAACTGCTGCTGCTTGCTGTCGCCACGGTCGATCGCGTAGGCGTAGGCCTCGACGATCTGCCCGTTCTTGCTGATGTCCGCCCACAATGCGGCGTAGTTGAAGTGGCAACCATAGGCCTGACGCACGGTGTAGTAGAGGTTCTGCACATCGGCGAACACTGCGATTTTTTTCACCGGAGTTCCTGTGGGCGCACAAGCGCACGAAGCGGGGTCAGGCGATCAGGCCTGAAAAAGGCGCTCAGTATGCCAGCCAAGAGAAAGATTCAGCGAATAATCACCGGCTGGCGCCGAGGTGTCCCTGACAAACGGTGTTGTGGTGAGGGGATTTAGCGAAACGTCGCACCGCCCCGCTGGGCCGCGCAGCAGTCCTCGCTTCAATCAGGAAAAGCGGGGCTGCTGCGCAGCCCAGCGGGGATGAATCCCCTCGCCACATGGGTCGATGTCAGCCTTGAAAGGCTATGTCAGACGAAAGAGTCGTCGTCATCGAAGAACGACGAATTGTCGCTGCTGTAATCGGCGTCGCTGAAACCGCCCTGGTCATTGCCCGAGAAGCCGTTGTCCGCCACGCGCTGATCATCGCCCCAGCCGTTGTTGCTCTGATCGGCGACCTGCGCCGGTTCTTCCTTGATGACCTCGACGATTTCTTCCGGTTGCTGATTGTGGTGGAACAGGCTGCTGATGCCCTGCGCCAGCATCACACCACCGGCCACGCCAGCGGCGGTTTTCAGCGCGCCGCCGAGGAAGCTGCTGCCCGCCGCCGGGGCTGCCTGCTGCGCATAGTTGGGCGGCGCGGCGCCGAAGTTCTGCTGCGGCGCCGGAGTCTGATAGCTCTGCTGCGGTGCCGGTTCACGCCAGCCGCCGGAGGACGACGGCGCTGCGCTCTGGCTCGGCGCCGGACGTGAATTGCCGCCACCAAAAATGCTCGACAGGAAGCCACCGCTACCGCTCGCTGCCGGTGCGCCACTCTGGGCCTTGGCCGATTGCAGCTCGGCCTGCAGGCGCTGGACTTGCTGGGTCAGTTGCTTGTTCTGCTCATCGAGGCTTTTCAGCGCGGCCTCTTGCACCAGAATCGCCTGGGTCATGAAATAACCTGCCGCCGGTTGGCGCGTCAGGTGTTCCTTGATCCGCGCCTCGGCCTGGGCGTCGCGCGGGGCTGCCTCCGTCTCGGCCTGTTGCAGTCGGGAAAACAGTCCATCGATCAGGGTTTGCTCTTCGCTGTTCATGGCGACCTCGTAGATTGCCGGTAATAACGTGCCCGCGCCCACTCTGGGCGGGGTGCTCTCCTGTAATGGAGACAGTGACAAAACGTTTCAATGACCTTTACCGAATGTTTACGTTTGTGTCGGCCCGCGTTGCATCGGTTAAAGTGAGCCACTGTTTTCGACCTGCGATACCGACTGATGAATGCCCTCGAAGTACTGCGCGACTCTTTGTATTTTTTCAAACGCCATCTGGGCAGCATCGTGCAGTTGTGCCTGCCGCTGGTGATTGTCGAAGCTTTCTTGCAGCAGGCGGTCGATCACGCTACCGGGCCGGACACCTTTGCCGGGGTCAGCATCATCGTCGGCCTGCTGGTGTATCCCCTGTACACCGCCGCGCTGATCCTGTTTCTCGATGCACGCAGCCGTGGCGAGTCGCCGCGCAACCGCGACCTGCTGGCGATGGCCGCAACCCTGTGGCCAAGCTTCGCCGTGCTGACCGCGCTCAATACCTTGCTGATTCTGCTGGGCCTGTCGCTGTACTTCCTGCCGGGCCTGATGCTGATGGTCATGCTCGCCTTCGCTGAATACCTGCTGGTGCTGCGCGGCCTCGGGCCGTTGCAGGCAATGAAGGAAAGTCTGCGCCTGACGCGCGGGCACTTCTGGCGCATCCTGCTGTGCATTCTCTGCGTGATGACTCCGTTGTGGTTGCTCAAGGGCGCGACGCTGGCGGTGTACCCCGAACCGCAGAATCCGCTGATTGCCGGGCTGATCGACAGCGCTCACAGCTTTCTGCAACTGTTCACCAGTGTGGTGCTGTTCCGCCTGTTCATGCTGATCAGCGAATTGCCTGACAAACGTAACGGCGCGGTCTGACCGCGCCGTGCTTGGGCTTCGCCGCTGCCGTCAGGTATGCTCGGGGCCACTTTCTGTAACGCTATAAGCCGAGCCATGACCCGTCTGCTGCGCTACACCCTGCTCCTCGTCATCCTTGCCGTCGTCCTGTTCGGCGTACTGCTGTTCAGCCTGACCTGGCGCCCCGATGCCCGCGAAACCCTGCCGGTCCGTTGCAGCACCACGGCGCCGACGCTGGTGCCCGGGCAAGCACTGAGAGTCATGACCTGGAACGTGCAGTTCCTCGCCGGCAAGCGCTACGTATTCTGGAATGACCTGGCTCAGGGCGACGACGAAGCGCCGACCGCCGAAGACATGGCCTTCAGCCTCGACGAAGTGGCGCGGGTGATCCGCGACGAACAACCCGATGTGGTGTTGTTGCAGGAGCTCGACGACGGCGCCAAGGCCAGCGATTACCAGAACCAGCTCAAACTGTTGCAGGAACGTGTCGCCGATCTGTACCCGTGCAGCACCAGCGCCTTCGACTGGAAAGCCGATTTCGTCCCCGAGCCCCACATCTACGGCAGCGTCGGCCGCCAGTTGGCGACGTTGAGTCGCTATCGCATCGAACACGCCGAACGCCTGCAACTGCCCGTCGCCCCGAGCAACTTCATCAGCCGCCAGTTCCAGCCCAAAGACGCTTTGCTCGCAGTCAAACTGCCGCTCAGCGATGGCGGACAACTGACCGTGTTCAACACTCATCTGCAGCGCGCCAGCCAGGCGGACGGCAACGTGCAGGCGCAAGTGGCTGCCGTGGCCAAAATCCTCGACAAGTATGAAAGCCAGGGCCTGCCCTGGCTGATCGGTGGCGATTTCAATCTGTTGCCGCTGGGCCAGTATCGACGGCTGCCCGTCGAGCGACGCACGCCCTACTCTGCCGACAGCGAACTGCATCTGCTGTGGGACAAGTACCCGATGATCCCGACCAACAATGAAGCCGGCGGCATCGACCGGGCCAAATGGCTGACCCATTACCCCAACGACCCCGGCCTCAACGGCCCGGATCGCACGGTGGATTATCTGTTCTACAGCCCGAAGCTCAAACGCCTGCAAGCCCAGGTGCGACAGGACGATACCTTGCGCATCTCCGACCACATGCCGGTGATTGCGCGGTTCCTCCTGCCCGCTGCGCCCTGAGCGCTCTGCCCTTAGAAGCCGGGCGGAATGTAACCGGGGACAAACCGGACGCCCAGGCACTTGCCATGCAGGATTCGCCCGTCCTCGATCAGGAACTGTGCAATCTTCTTCTGTTGATCGATCTTCGCCTGCAATTTGCAATCGGAACTGTGCCCAACTTGCTGATAATGCTCGGTGTACACCATGCCGTTGCCGGTATGGGTCATCGAAGTGCCAGCCGCTTCGGTGGTGGTCCAGCTCGCGGACTTGTACCAGGTCAGCACGGCCAAGGGTTCGCCATTTGGGCCGATTTCTTTTTTCATCGAATCAGGCGTGCCGAACAGGTCCAGTGCTTCCTGGAGATCGCGGCCTTCCCAGCGGCTCTGCGCGATAGTGCCACAACCGCTCAATATCAATCCTGCCACCAGGGTTGCCAGCCACAAACGTGTGTAAGTCATTGGATGCCCCGGCTTATTTCTTCAGTTCGAGCAGGCTGTCGATGTTGTCCATCATCTGGCTCTTTTGCTGAATCGGCGCGAGCTTGAAGAACATCTGCTGCAGCATCTCGATCATCTGCAGGTATTCCATCTTGCCCACGGCGGCCATGTCGTTTTTCGCGCGACTGCCAGGGGCGCAGGCAAACTTCAGCGCTTGCTGGACCCAGAACTCTTCGGGGGTCTGCCATTGATTGGCAACTTTCAGATGACGCATGGTGTAGGCGAGGCGCTCGATGGACTGGCCATTGATAAAACGCACCTTGCCCGTAGAGCATTGGGCTTCGAGGTTGTAGACGTCGATCATCGGTTTGCCCGGCTCTTCATACACCAGGGTCACTGCGACCATGGTCGCGCCTTTGGTTTTCTGCGAAGGCACGACCGAGGTGGCATCGGCGACGTACATGATGTTTTTCTGGGGCACGCCGTTGCCGTAGATAATCCACCAGTCTCCAATCGGATTGGGCTCTTCGGCCATGGCCGGATTGGAGGCGGCCAGCAGCGCAGCCGACAAGAAGATCAACTTCTTGAGCTTGAAAAAAGAGGTCATGGGCAGTTCCGTTCCTTGGGCCAAGCTGCCAGGCAACAAGGCTTGTTATTGTTCAGGCGGCGATTTTGCGAGCCTGAACAACCAAGGGCAATTAGCACGGATGGGCTAATGGCGCGCAGCCATTGCGGGTCAGGTGCCCCGGGGTTTCGCCCGCGCCGTGGCTTCAGCCACCAGCGGATCATCCGGCCAGTAATGCTTGGGGTAGCGCCCCTTCAGATCCTTCTTCACCTCGGCATAGGTGCTGCGCCAGAAGTTGGCCAGGTCCTGCGTCACCTGCACCGGCCGCCGCGCTGGCGACAGCAGATGCAGCTTGACCACTTGCCGGCCGCCGGCAATCCGTGGCGTATCGGCCAGACCAAACAGCTCCTGCAAGCGCACCGCGAGAATCGGTGGATGGTCGCTGTAATCCAGACGAATCGATGAACCCGACGGCACGCTCAAATGATGCGGCGCCAGTTCGTCGAGCTTCTGCGGCAGCGGCCACGGCAGCAGATTGCGCACGATGCTCGACAGGTCGAGGTTGGCGAAATGGCTCAGCCGCGAGACCTTGCCCAGATACGGCATCAGCCAGTCTTCCAGGGTATTGAGCAGCGCTGCATCGCTGACATCCGGCCATTGGCTGTCGTCCTGAGTGTTCAGATCGAGCTGACGCAGCAGCGCCACCCGCGCCTGCCACTGGCGCAGTTCTGGCGTCCATGGCAGCAGCTCCAGACCCTTGCGTCGCACCAGATTGACCAGCGCCTGACTGCGCGCGTTTTCATCGAGACCGGTCAACGGTTCGCGGCTGAGAATCAGCTCGCCGACCTTGCGCTGGCGCTCGGCACGCAGCACGCCTTCGCGTTCATCCCAATCGAGTTGGTCAACGCTGCGCACTTGCTCGGCGAGCACCGAGTCGAACAGCGCCGGATCGAAATCCGCCGCCAGATAGATGCGTTCTTCGCGCTGGCCCTGACGGCTGCCGAGGTCGGCGATGACAATCCACTCATGCTTCATCAAGCTGTCGGCCTCAGCGAACAGCGCGGCGCGACCGTTGGCCAAGCGGTATTCGGCCCCCCCGGCACGCCGTTGCTGGGCGACGCGATCCGGGTAGGCCAGCGCCAATAGCGCGCCGAGCCAGCGTGGATGCTCGGGATCGTTTACCGGTTCGCTCGGCTTGCCGCGCAGATAGCCGCGATATTGCCGAGCCAATTGCCGGGCACGTTGCACCCCGCCCTGCGCCCCACGACCGGCACGTTCTTCGCCGGAAAGCAGGACCAATCGGCTGTGCAGATCCGCGCCAGCGCCGCGCAGGATATCGCGCTCGCCGAGCAGCGCCGCCACATCGCAGGCCATCGCCGCCAGCCCCAATGCCTGACCGCGCAACAGCAAATGCGCAATGCGCGGATGCGCCGGCAATTCAGCCATCGCCTGGCCGTGGGCCGTCAGCGTGTCGCCGTGCAAGGCGCCGAGCCGTTGCAGCAGATCCTGCGCTTGCGCATACGCGGCCGCTGGCGGCACATCCAGCCAGACCAGTTCGCCCGGGGTCACGCCCCAGCGCCCCAGCTGCAAAGCGAGGCTGGCCAGATCCGCCGAGAGAATTTCCGCGCTGCCATAGGCCGCCAGTTGTTCGTGCTGATCCTGTGACCACAGGCGATAACACACGCCCGGCTCCAATCGCCCGGCGCGGCCGGCACGCTGGGTGGCGCTGGCCTTGGAGATGCGTTGAGTGTCGAGGCGGGTCATGCCGCTGCCCGGGTCGAAACGCGGCACCCGCGCCAGCCCGGCATCGATGACCACGCGCACGCCGTTGATGGTCAGGCTGGTCTCGGCGATGTTGGTTGCCAGCACCACTTTGCGCTGACCGGGCGGCGCCGGATCGATTGCCGCGCGTTGCGCATTGAGGTCGAGTTCACCGTGCAACGGGCACAGCAAGATGTCTTTGCGCTCGCCAATGGTGTCGGCCAATTGCTGATGCACGCGACGGATCTCCGCTTGCCCCGGCAGGAACACCAACAGGCTGCCGGTCTCGTCGTGCAGCGCTTCGAGCACGGTTTGGGTAACGCGTTGATCGATGTATTCCCCTGGTTGGAACGGCCGGCCCCAGCGCATCGTCACCGGGTACATGCGGCCTTCGCTGCGCAGGATCGGCGCGTCATCAAGCAACCCCGCCAACCGCTCGCCTTCGAGGGTCGCCGACATCAGCAGAATCTTCAGCGGCTGTTCAGCGCGAAACAGCTCGCGACCGTTCAGACTGAGCGCCAACGCCAGATCGGCGTCGAGACTGCGTTCATGAAATTCGTCGAAGATCAGCAGGCCCACACCCTCCAGCGCCGGGTCGTCCTGCAAGCGCCGGGTAAGGATGCCTTCGGTGACCACTTCGATACGGGTTTTCGGGCCGACTTTGCTGTCGAGGCGGATGCGATAGCCGACGGTTTCACCGACCTGCTCGCCGAGCTCGCTGGCCAAACGTTCCGCCGCTGCGCGCGCGGCCAGACGCCGTGGTTCGAGCATGACGATGGTCTGCCCGGCCAGCCAGGCTTCGTTGAGCAAGGCCAAGGGCACGCGGGTGGTCTTACCGGCGCCGGGCGGTGCTTCGAGCACGGCTTCGTGGCGTGACGCGAGGGCTTCACGCAGGGCGGGTAAAACATCATCGATCGGCAAAGAAATCATGCTGGCTCCCAAACAGAGCGGCGAGTATAACGACGAACTGTCTGACGTTCGTCAGGGTCTTAACTTCACAAGACGAAGCTTCGTTATTTGATGACTCAGGAGACATTTCCATGCGCTTACCCTCTCGCCTGATCGGCGGTGTTCTGGTCACCACTCTGCTCACGCAACTGTCGGCGTGCGGTTCGATTTTCTACCCGGACCGCCGTGGCCAGATCGACGGCAAGATCGACCCGGCGATTGCCGTGCTCGATGCCGTCGGCCTGCTGTTCTACATCATTCCCGGGCTGATCGCGTTTGCCGTCGACTTCGCCACCGGGGCGATCTATTTCGAACCGGGCCACACCGCGCAGATCGATCCGGCCAAGCTCAAGCAAGCCATCGGCCCTGACGGGCAGGTCGACAATCACAAGTTGCAGGCGATTCTTGAGAGCGAACTGGGTAAAGACTTTCCTCTCGACGACCCGCGCCTGATCCAGCACAAGGGCAGCACTCAGCAACTGGCGATGTTCGGCCTGCAACCCGCCGCTTGAACAAGGACGTTCAATGACCTCCAGCCCCGAACACGCCCGCCTGCTGCGGCTGGCGACCCGCGCCTCGGTGGCGGTCGCGTGCACGCTGATCGTCGCCAAAGCGATTGCCTGGTGGCTCAGCGGATCGGTGAGCATGCTCGCCGGCCTCACCGACTCGGCGCTGGATGGCGTCACCTCGATGCTCAATCTGCTGGCGGTGCATTACGCACTGCGTCCGGCGGATGACGATCACCGTTATGGCCACGGCAAAGCCGAATCGCTGGCGGGCATGGCGCAGGCGTTGTTCATTGGTGGCAGCGCGGTGTTGATCGCGTTTCAGGCCTACGAGCGCTTGCAGAAACCAGAGCCGCTTGGCGCGCCGTGGCTGAGCATCGGTGTGATCGTGTTTTCCCTGCTGCTGACGGCGGCGCTGCTGATGTTGCAGCACCGGGTGATCAAGCAGACCGGCTCCAACGCCGTGCGTGCCGACTCCCTGCATTACCGTTCGGACCTGCTGCTCAACGGCAGCATCCTGATCGCGCTGGTGTTGGCCGGGATGGGTTTTGCGCAACTGGACGCGTGGTTTGGGCTGGGGATCGCCGTGTACATTTTCTGGAGTGCGATCCAGATCGCCCGGGAAAGTTTTTCGGTGTTGATGGACGAGGAGTTGCCGACCGATGTCAGCCAGCACATGCTCGAACTGGCGTGCAGCGTGCCGGGGGTGCTCGGTGCGCATGACTTGCGCACGCGGATCTCGGGCAACCACTGGTTCGTGCAATTGCACCTGGAATTGCCGGGCGAACTGACCCTGTCAGTCGCCCATGGCATCAGCGATCAAGCGGCGGCGGCGATTCACAAGGAATATCCGAAGGCCGAGGTGCTGGTGCACGCCGACCCACAGGAAGTGGTGCTCGCCGCCCGCACTCAGTAATTGACTTGGTAACCGCGACTGCTCAGGCAGTTGCCCTGCGCCTGGCGATAGGCCTGAACCACTTCGGGCGCCGGTTGGTAGGTCGCGGTGCGCGGGTCGAAACCGCTTTGCTGCACCGCGTACTGAAAGCACTGGTAACCGTCCTGCTGCACCTGCTGCGGTGACTGGCCGTTGGCCGGGTAGGCTTCGACGTCATAGCCCTGAGCTTGCGGTTGCGGCGGTTGCTGCAGCGGCGGCTCGACCACCACGTAATCCTGCGTCGCCTCTTGATAGGCGTAATACGAGCCGGCGGCGAGGAACAGCAGCGAGCCGCCGATCCACACTTCACGGGCGTAATCCGGCAAATACTGGATGCGGATCCCGCGCGGCGGCTGCACGACGATGTAGCGCGGGCCTTGCGGGCGATACCAGTAGCCGCCGGAATAGAAGTAATCCTGACCGCGATACGGCACGCGGTAATCACGATCCGGGAAACGATCGATCACATGGCCCGGACGATATTGCGGGCCAGGCCCCCAGCCATTGCCATGACCGTTCGGCCGTCCCGGCCAGCGGTTGTCATCGGGACGTGGCCGCGTCTGCCATTGCTGATTGTGGTAACCGTTCTGCGGGCGCTCGTCGCGGTAGTAACCCTGACGCGGCTCCTGAGTCTGGTGCACGGCGTCGGGTCGCGGCTGGATCGGCAGGTTGTTGCCCGGCTGGCGAGGCGGTTCTGGACGATCATCGACACGGTTGCGGTTCTGCCATTGACCGTCATTGTTGTGCGGCTGGCCGTTGTGCTCGAACTGATGGCTGTTGTCGCCACGGATGATCCCGTCGTTCTGCGGCCCGTTGCCCGGCCCGCGATTCTGCGGCTCATCGGCCAGCGCTTGCGCACTGACCCCCACACACAGCAAACCAACACCGGCCAGACGCCAGATGCGCGAATTCATGCTTTTCCTCACTGTGGGAGCCTGTCGTTGGCAGGGCTTGTTGCTGAGACTCGAAACAGCCCCATCGGGTTCTGCAACAGGTTATCAGTCGCGCGACTTATTTATTGAGGCGCCAACATGAAATCGCAGGCAAGAAAAAAGGGAGACCCGTCGGCCTCCCTTCTGGAGAACTTCGTCCTGGCTCGACGCTTTTGACGTCGGCTCACCTCACGCCGTCTTCTGGACAGTGTGCAGCTCGGGGGCCGGCACATCCCCGGTGGGGGTGGCGGCCGCGGCGGGCCTGATTGGGCGGGCCGCGTGGACTGTGTTACCGAGCAGTGATTCTGGTGTTAAGAATAAGCCTGAGGCTGCGACAGAGGATTGCGAAAATTGCTCAATTAAACACCGCTTGCGCAATTTTTAACCCTGGATAGATAATCTGCCGCAATAGTTACGACCAAGGACAGATTGATGAGCAAACTTGACCGGTATGACCTGAGTATTTTGGCGGAATTGCAGCGCGACGCCCGTATCTCCAACCAGGAACTGGCCGAACGCATCGGTCTGTCGCCCTCGCCTTGCTCGCGCCGGGTCAAGCAGCTGGAAGACGATGGCTATATCTCGCGCCAGGTGGCGCTGCTCGATCGCAAGATGCTCGGCTTGAGCCTGACGGCGTATGTACTGATCGGCATGGACCGGCACACCCCCGAGCGCTTCGAGAATTTCGAGGCGGCAATCCGCACGTTGCCGCAAGTGCTGGAATGCAGTCTGGTGACCGGAGTGGATGCCGACTACCAGTTGAAAGTGGTGGTGCCGGATATGGATCACTATCAAAAGTTGCTGTTGGGGCATCTGACGCGGATCGAGGGGGTCACCAGCGTGCGGTCGAGTTTTGTGCTGAACCAGGTTTTGAACAGTACTGAACTGCCGCTGACTCATTTGCGTAGCTAAGCAAAAGCCCCTCACCCCAGCCCTCTCCCGGAGGGAGAGGGAGCCGACCTAGAGATGCTCTAGAAGTACGCCGACCTGAAAGTTCTGTTGTGAATCCATAATCGACTCGATATTCAGGTCGATGTAAGACGCCAGACACCTCGGTCAGTCCCCTCTCCCGGAGGGAGAGGGAGCCGACCTAGAGATGCTCTAGAAGTACGCCGACCTGAAAGTTCTGTTGTGAATCCATAAGCGACTCGATATTTCAGGTCGATGTAAAACGCCAGACACCTCGGTCAGTCCCCTCTCCCGGAGGGAGAGGGAGCCGACCTAGAGATGCTCTAGAAGTACGGCGACCTGAAAGTTCTGTTGTGAATCCATAATCGACTCGATATTTCAGGTCGATGTAAAACGCCAGACACCTCGGTCAGTCCCCTCTCCCGGAGGGAGAGGGAGCCGACCTAGCGATGCTCTAGAAGTACGCCGACCTGAAAGTTCTGTTGTGAATCCATAATCGACTCGATATTTCAGGTCGATGCAAGACGCCAGACACCTCGGTCAATCCCCTCTCCCGGAGGGAGAGGGAGCCGACCTAGAGATGCTCTAGAAGTACGCCGACCTGAAAGTTCTGTTGTGAATCCATAATCGACTCGATATTTCAGGTCGATGTAAGACGCCAGACACCTCGGTCAGTCCCCTCTCCCTCCGGGAGAGGGTTAGGGTGAGGGGAACAATTGCGGATCAGACCCAGATCAATGCCACCCCACCGACCATGGCGTATACTCGCCGCCGCCCTTTCAGCCCTGTCCGCGCCGGAGATCGCCAATGGATCCAGCACTGTTCGAAGAGTGGATGATGACCGGTCTGGTCAGCATCCTGATCATTTTCATGGGTTTCATCGTCTGGGATCTGGCGAAGAAGTCCAAGGCCGGGCGGTTCGGCTCGTTCATTCTGTTTTTCGTGCTGGGCCTGGGCGTGGCCGCGTTCATCATCAAGAGTGTGGTGATCGGCCTGATCGAATCCGGCGCCTTATAAGCGCGCCGGCACTTCCCGCCACTCGCCCTGATCCAGCCCTTCAAGGGTCCAGTCGCCAATCCTGACTCGCACCAGACGCAACGTCGGCAGCCCGACCGCCGCCGTCATGCGCCGCACCTGACGGTTGCGCCCTTCGCGAATCACCAGTTCCAGCCACGAAGTCGGTATGGTCGCGCGAAAGCGTACCGGCGGATTGCGCGGCCACAACTGCGGCTCAGCCAGTTGCCGCGCTTGGGCGGGCAGGGTCATGCCGTCATTCAGCTCGACGCCATCGCGCAGGCGCTGCAACTGCTCAGCCGTCGGCTCGCCCTCCACCTGCACCCAATAGGTCTTCGCCAGTTTGTGTTTCGGATCGGCGATGCGCGCCTGCAACTGGCCGTCGTTGGTCAGCAGCAACAAACCTTCGCTGTCACGATCCAGACGTCCGGCCGGATAAATCCCCGGCACATCGATGTAATCCTTGAGCGTCGCCCGCCCTTCACCGTCGCTGAACTGCGTCAGCACATCGAAGGGTTTGTTGAACAGGATCAGCTTCGGCTCAGCCGGCGGCGCTTTTGCGACACGGCGTGGCGAGGACGATTGCGGCTTCACACCGGGACGGCGCGAAGGTGGACGCGGGGGACGGGACATAAGAGACAGAACATTTAGCGATCAGGGCTGACAATGCTAGTGCCCCGACCGCCAAATGACCACGACTAACCGTTAACGGAATGGCGGCTCGTCGAAGCTGCGCAACTTGCGCGAGTGCAGCGAGTTGAGTTCGGTACGCAGCAGATCCACCGCTTCGATGCCGATTTTCAAATGCTGGCTGACCGCGCGTTCATAGAAGGCGTTGGCCGAGCCCGGCAGTTTGATTTCGCTGTGCAGCGGCTTGTCCGAAACGCAGAGCAACGTGCCGTACGGCACCCGCAAGCGATAACCCTGCGCTGCAATCGTGCCGCTTTCCATGTCCACCGCAACCGCGCGGGACAGGTTGATCAGCGGTCGTTCCTGAGCCCAGCGCAGTTCCCAGTTGCGGTCGTCGTAGGTCAGGACCGTGCCGGTGCGCAGGCGTTTTTTCAGGTCGTCGCCCTTCTCGCCGGTGACATTCGCCGCCGCCTGCTGCAGAGCAAGCTGCACTTCGGCCAGTGCCGGGATCGGAATATTCGGCGGCACCACGCGATCGAGAATGCCGTCGCGGCGCATGTAGGCGTGGGCCAGCACGTAATCGCCGATGGTCTGCGACTGACGCAGGCCACCGCAGTGGCCGATCATCAGCCAGCAATGTGGACGCAGCACCGCCAGGTGATCGGTGATGTTCTTGGCGTTGGACGGGCCGACGCCGATGTTCACCAGCGTGACACCGTGGCCGTCGCTGGCGATCAGGTGATAGGCCGGCATCTGGTACCGGTGCCAGACCACACCGGCGGCAATCGCCGAGGCTTCGCCGTGATCCATGCTCTTCTCGATGATCACGTTGCCCGGCAGGACCATGCGCACGAAGCGCGGGTCGCGGCGCAACTGCTCCAGACCATGAACGATGAACTGATCGACGTAGCGATGGTAGTTGGTCAGCAGAATCCACGGCTGCACATGGCGCCAGTCGCTGCCGGTGTAATGCACCAGACGGCGCAGCGAGAAGTCCACGCGCGCCGCATCAAACAGCGCCAGTGGCAGCGGATCGGTGTTTTCCCAGTCGTAGAGGCCGTCGGCAATGCCATCGGTCGCGGCGGACAGATCGGTACTCGGGAACACCCGCGCCAGCACCGCCGCGGTGACGCCGGAACCGGCCAGTTCATCGCCCTGCTCGACTACGTACGGATACGGAATGTTCTGCTGGCTGACGCCGACTTCGACGGTCACGGTGAAGTCGTGCATCAACGGCGTCAGTTGTTCGAGCAGGTATTTGCGAAACGCCGCCGGGTGGGTGACGGTGACGCTGTAAGTACCGGGCAACTGCACCTTGGCGTAAGCGCGGGTGGTCTGCGGCACTTCGCCCTGGCAGTGGTAGGTCAGACGCAGTTCGGGATAACGAAACAGGGCACGCTGTTCGGCGTCGGGTTCGACGCGGTCCTTGAGGTAACGCTTGAGGGCAGAATTCAGCGCAGTGGTGGCCCGCTCATGCAGCTCGGCCAGACGATCCACGGCTTGTTCGGCGGTTTGAACGACAATAAACGCTTCGGTCACGATCAGCTTCCTGTGTTCTGACTTGCAGAGCTTCATCTTGCCTGCATCGTGGACGCACGGGAACAGTGGCGTTGTGGCGACACTTAAATCTGCAGACCAATGATGTCCTCTGTGGGAGCGAGCCTGCTCGCGAATGCGGTGGATCATCCAATAAAGATGTCGACTGACACACCGCTTTCGCGAGCAGGCTCGCTCCCACAGGGGGGATATGACGTGGGTCAGAAAAGCTGAGGGGTCGAGCGTGCGACGATGGCTTCGACGTCCAGCCCACGCGGCAACCCGCCGTAGACGCGACCGCCACCGCTCAGGCGGCTGGCAATGAAAGCATCACTGACCGCCGAATTCCCCGCCTCCAACAGAAGCTTGGCCTGCAACCCAAGCGCAATGTCTTCAGTCAGTTGCCGCGCTCGATACTGAATTTCACTGGTGTCCTTGAATTGCGCCTGCAACTGCTGGATATGTGCGGCCAGACGCTTGTCGCCATGGCCGTCGCCCAGTTCGCTGAACAGCACATCGAGCACGCCCGGTTCTTTTGACAATGCGCGCAGCACGTCGAGACATTGCACATTCCCCGACCCTTCCCACGTCGAATTCACCGGCGCTTCGCGGTACAGGCGCGGCAGGATGCTGTCCTCGACGTATCCAGCACCGCCCATGCATTCGGCGGCCTCGTTGATCATTCCTGGCGCACGTTTGCATATCCAGTATTTGCCCACCGCCGTCACCAGCCGCGCGAATTGCGCTTCGTGGCGATCATCCAGATGATCGAGCGCCTTGCCCATGCGCAGACTCAGGGCCAGCGCGGCTTCGCTCTCCAGCGCCAGATCGGCCAGCACGTTTTGCATCAGCGGCTGCTCGCTGAGCAGTTTGCCGCCGACCTTGCGGTGCGCGCAGTGATGACTGGCCTGGGTCAGCGCCTGACGCATCAGCGAGCTGGAGCCGACCATGCAATCGAAGCGGGTCATCGCCACCATTTCGATAATGGTCGGCACGCCGCGCCCTTCTTCGCCGATCATCCACGCCAGCGCCCCACGAAACTCCACTTCGCTGGAGGCGTTGGACTGGTTGCCGAGTTTGTTTTTCAGACGCTGGATGTAGAACTGATTGCGCGTGTCGTCCGGGCGATGGCGCGGCAGCAGGAAGCAACTCAAGCCCTTGTCGGTTTGCGCCAATGTCAGGAAGGCGTCGCACATCGGCGCCGAGCAGAACCACTTGTGCCCGACCAGTTCATAAGCCTGACCCGGACCACTGGCGCCGACCGGATAAGCCTTGGTGGTGTTGGCGCGGACATCGGTGCCGCCCTGCTTCTCGGTCATCGCCATACCGATGGTCACGCCAGCCTTGTGCGCCATGCCGACGTTGCGCGGATCGTATTTGGTAGCGAGGACTTTCGGCAGCCACTGTTCGGCCAGCTCCGGCTGCAAGCGCAGGGCCGGCACGCTGGCGAAGGTCATGGTCAACGGGCAACCGCTGCCGGCCTCGGCCTGGCTGTGCAGATAGGTCATCGAAGCGCGGGCAACATGCGCACCATCCTGCGGGTGCGCCCACGGCAGCGAGGTCAGGCCATGTTCGATCGCCGTGCGCATCAGCTCGTGGTAGGCCGGGTGAAATTCGACCAGATCGATGCGATGACCATAGCGATCATGGCTGGCGAATACCGGTTTGTTCTGGTTGGCGAGAAACCCCGCTTCCATCAAAGGCCCACCCGCGAGTGCGCCATAGGCATCGATGCGCGACTCGGCCCAATCGGCGCCAAAACGCCGCGACCACTCTTGCAGCGGCAGGTCGATGCGGTACAGGTTGGTGCCGTCCAGCGACGGCGGCTGATTGGTGACTTCGTGGGTTTCGGCGAACTGATGCAGGTTCATGACGGCGCTCCGTGTTCAGCAATGGCACCAGTTAAGCACTGGTGCTTTTTTGAACAAAGTGTCATAGACGCCGTTTTTGCGGCGCTTTTACCCCATCAGCAACTGAGCACGCGGCGCTGTAATGCAGCCTGCAGATCCTCGAATTTGACCGATTTGTGCAGATAGTCGATAGGCGCGCCCGGGGCGCATTGCTCGCGATCCGCACCCAGCGCCAGCATGAATACCGGCAAGTGCGCACAGCCCGGCAATGCATGGATCTGGCAGCACAGCGATGCGCCTTCGTGGCGGGGCAACTGGCAATCGATCAGCACCGCATCGAAACTTTCCCGTTGCAGGCAGTCCAGCGCGGCGGCGCCGTTGTCAGCGCTGCGCACGCGGAAACCGAGCTTGAGCAACATGCCACGCATGACCAGTTGATTGACGCTGTTGTCATCCACCAGCAGCACCGTGCAGTCCTGCGGCGCACGAATGCACTCGCGGGTCGGCTGATCCGCAGGCGCTTCGATCACCGGCAGTTCGAATTCGACATCGAGCTGGAAGCGGCTGCCGCGTCCCGGCTCGGAACGATGGGTGAGTTTGCCGCCGAGCAATTCGACCAGTTGCCGACAGATCGCCAGACCCACCCCCAGGCCGCCGTATTCGCGAGTCATCGAGCCGTCGAGCTGGAAGAAACGCTGATACAGGGTCGCCTCGCCCAGATCAGTGAAACCGATACCGGTGTCGATCACCGCGAACGATAGCGCCATGCGCTCATCCGCCGACGGCCGCCCGGTAACGCGCAACGCCAGCCCGCCGACGCGGGTGAACTTGATCGCATTGTCCAGCAGGCATTCCAGGCACTGCGCCAGTTTCGCGCTGTCGCCGAGCAAGCGATCCGGCAGGGTCGGCAGCACCTCGACCTTGAAGTCCAGCGACTTGCTCGCTGCATTACCTTCGAACTGCACGCGCAACGCCTCGACCACTGCGCGCAGGCTGAAACTGCCCGGCGTCGCCTTGAGTTTGCCGGCCTGCAATTCAGTGAGCGTGAGGATGCCATTGACCATGCGCATCATGTCGCGAGCAGAACCGGCGGCGGTTTGTTGATATTGCTCAAGCTCGGGATTGAGGTCGACGGTCTGCATCAGCTCCAGCGAACCGATCACGCCGTTCATCGGCGTGCGCAGTTCGTGGGTCAGCGTGGCGAGGAATTCATCCTTGAGCTTGTTGCTGTGGGCCAGTTGCTGGTTGAGCACTTCGAGTTTCTGCCCGGCGTCGAACAAGGTCTGCGCCTGTTGTTCGCGCATGGCGTTGATGCGATCGGCCAGCGCCAGCGACAGCAGCGCCACCTCGATGGCTGAGCCGATCTGGCTGGCGTACATGGTCAGGAATACGTTGGGCAGCAGTCCCAGCACCATCAGCGTGTTGACGATGCCGCCGAGCAGGAACGCCGACCAGGCGATGATGAAGTAACGCGCCACCCGCAGGCCGCGCCACCAGGCAAGAATCCCGGCAGCAAAGATCACCACGGTGAAGGTCAGCGCCAGTGTGGTCGCCAGGCGCAGGGCCAGGGCGTAACTGGTCATCAGCGACAGGCCGATCACCAGCGCACTGAAGGCAATCAGGCCGATCAGCAAGCGGTCCAGCCAGGGGCTGTGGGTCTTGGTCTGCAGGAAACTGCGGGCGAACTGGCTGCCGAACAGCCCGGCGCAACCGATGAAGAACGGTGTCGCGGCGTTGGCCCACCATGGGTTGTCCGGCCAGAAATACTCGACCGCTGCGCCGTTCACCGACAGTTGATAAAGGCCGAACGAGCCGATGTAAAAGATGTAATAGAGATAACTGGTGTCGCGCACGCTCAGGTAGATGAACAGGTTGTAGACCAGCATCCCCAGCAGCACGCCATAAATGATGCCGAGTACGTACAGGCGCACCGGCTGGTCTTCGAGGTATGCGCTGCTCGACCACAAGGTCACCGGCGCCTGGATCGAGCCTTCGCTGGCCAGTCGCAGGTACAGCGTCTGCTGTTGATCCGGTTTGAAGGGAAGGTCGAACAGGTAGTTGTTCTGGCGGATCTCGCGACTGGCGAAGGGCAAGGCATCGCCGGTCTGGCGCACCAGTCGGTATTCGCCGTTAGCGCCAGGCAAGTACAGGTCGAGGTGATCAAGCGGCGGATACGCCAGTTCCAGCAACCAGGTGCGCTGGGCGGCCGGGTTGCTCGGGCGGTAATGCAGGTCGATCTTCAGCCAGAACGCCGAACGCGAGTAACCGGCGTTGAGCGTGGCTTTGTCGTGGGCTTTGAACTGGCCGGCGGCGTCTTGCGCGCGGACGTCGGCAATCGTCGCCTGACCGCTCGGGTCTTCGAACACTTGCAGCGATCGGCCCAGTGGCAGGCTTTGGGTGAATTCGTCGAATTCGACAGCGCTCGCCATGAGGGGCAAGCAGAACAGCAACATCAGCAAATAGCGCATTGAAGCCCCAGCGTGGCTCGTCCGGTTGTGTCAGGAAGCCCCCCATTCCCTTTGAGTAGACGTAAAACCGGTATTACCTGTGATTGTTTGGATCCAGCCTAGCATAGCCGTTGATGGCCATTGAGCACCATGGAAATTTTTCCTACAACGGCTCTAGAACGGGCGTTCCAGGGCAAAGCACCGAGATAGAGCTGTTGGGTTGGTCAACTCGCGACGACAGCCTCCTTGATAGATGACCAATTGTGGCGAGGGGATTTATCCCCGTTCGGCTGCGAAGCAGTCGCCAGTCCATCCAGCGAGATGTGTCAGAAAGAACCGGATTGCAGGGTTTGGGGCCGCTTCGCAGCCCAACGGGGATAAATCCCCTCGCCACAAATGTGCTCCAAATAAAGACTGCGGGGTTGTCCGACAATCTGCTCGCAAACACCGTGAGTACTGAACCCCAAAATCAGCTTTGGTGGTAAGCTCGCGCACCATGAATATCTACAGCTCCCGCCCCGTTGTCCTCTGTCTCTCCGGCCACGACCCCAGTGGTGGCGCCGGCTTGCAGGCAGATATCGAAGCCTTGCTCGCGCAGGGTTGCCATGCGGCTCCGGCCGTCACCGCCCTGACCGTGCAAGACACCGTCAACGTCACTGACTTCCGCGTCCTCGACCGTGAATGGGTACTGGCCCAGGCCAACGCCGTGCTCAACGACTCCGAAGTCGCCGCAGTGAAACTGGGCATGCTCGGTTCGCTGGAGATGGTCGACACGGTCGTCGAACTGCTCTCGGCGCACCCGCATCTGCCGGTGGTCTGCGACCCGGTGCTGCGTGCCGGCGGCGGCGGACGCCTGGGCAAGGACGAGGTCGGCTATGCGATGCGCGAGCGTCTGCTGCCGCTGTCGATCATTGCCACGCCCAATCTTCCTGAAGCGCGCATCCTCGCCGAACTGCCTGAAGGCACAGCCGACGAGTGCGCAGAAAAACTCCTGCCATTCGTCAAAAACCTGCTGATCACCGGCGGCCATGGCGACGAAACTGAAATCCACAACCGCGTGTACAGCCGCGACGGCCTGCGCGAAACCTTTATCTGCCAGCGCCTGCCGGGCAGCTATCACGGCTCCGGTTGTACGCTGGCCAGCGCCCTCGCCGGTCGCCTGGCTCAGGGCGAACACCTGGCCAGTGCCGTGCGCAGTGCGCTGGATTACACCTGGCGCACTTTGCGCGATGCCGAACAACTGGGCAAAGGCCAGTTCGTGCCGCGTCGCCTGCCGCTGGATTTCTGCTCGTAACGTCGTGAGGTCTGCCCGATGAAACTACGTGGCCTGTATGCCATTACCGACAGCCAGTTGCTGGCCGGCAAGTTTCTGTCTTACGTGGAGGCGGCGCTCGACGGCGGCGTCACCCTGCTGCAATACCGCGACAAGAGCAGCGACGAGGCCCGCCGTCTGCGCGAGGCCGAAACGCTGCGCAACTTGTGCGAACGCTACAAGACGCAGTTGATCATCAACGACGACGCCGAATTGGCAGCGCGCCTCAACGTTGGCGTGCACTTGGGCCAGACCGACGGCCCGCTGTCGCCGACCCGCGCCCTGCTCGGTTCGAAAGCGATCATCGGTTCGACCTGCCACGGGCAAATCGCTCTGGCCGAACAGGCTGCCAAAGAAGGTGCGAGTTATGTCGCCTTCGGCCGCTTCTTCAATTCCACCACCAAACCCGGTGCGCCGAGTTGCAGCCTCGACTTGCTCGACGAAGCCAAGCGCACGCTGCACTTGCCGATCTGCGCGATCGGCGGCATCACCCTCGATAACGCCGCGCCACTGGTCGAGCACGGTGTCGATCTGCTCGCCGTGATCCACGGTTTGTTCGGCGCCGAGAGCAGCGCCGAAGTGACCCGCCGCGCCCGCGCCTTCAACGAACTTCTGAAAATCTGATTTGAGAGCCCGATCATGTCTCGTTCCGAAACCCTGTTTGCCAATGCTCAGAAACACATCCCCGGCGGCGTTAACTCGCCGGTGCGCGCGTTCAAGAGCGTTGGCGGCACCCCGCTGTTCTTCAAACACGCCGAAGGCGCTTACGTCACCGACGAAGATGACAAGCGTTATGTCGATTACGTGGGTTCGTGGGGGCCGATGATCCTTGGCCACAGCCATCCGGACGTGCTCGACGCGGTGCGCAATCAGCTGCAACACGGCCTGTCCTACGGCGCACCGACGTCGATGGAAACCGAGATGGCCGATCTGGTCTGCTCGCTGGTGCCGTCGATGGAGATGGTGCGCATGGTCAGCTCCGGCACCGAAGCGACCATGAGCGCGATCCGACTGGCCCGTGGTTACACCGGTCGCGACAGCATCATCAAGTTCGAAGGCTGCTACCACGGCCACTCCGACAGCCTGCTGGTCAAGGCCGGTTCCGGCGCTCTGACCCAGGGCGTACCGAGCTCGGCCGGCGTGCCTGCAGCGTTCGCCAAACACACCCTGACCCTGCCGTTCAACGACATCGACGCGGTTGAAGCGATGCTCGCCGAAGTGGGCGAAGAGGTGGCGTGCATCATCGTCGAGCCGGTCGCCGGCAACATGAACTGCGTGCCGCCAGCGCCGGGCTTCCTCGAAGGCCTGCGTTCGCTGTGCGACAAGCACGGCGTGGTGTTGATTTTTGACGAAGTGATGACCGGTTTCCGCGTCGCCCTCGGCGGTGCCCAGGCGCACTACGGCGTGACGCCGGACCTGACCACGTTCGGCAAGATCATCGGCGGCGGCATGCCGGTGGGCTGCTTCGGCGGCAAGCGCGAGATCATGCAGCGCATCGCCCCGCTCGGCCCGGTGTATCAGGCAGGTACGTTGTCGGGTAATCCGCTGGCGATGGCTGCCGGCCTGACGACCTTGCGTCTGATCAGCCGCCCGGGTTTCCACGCCGAATTGACCGACTACACCGCGCGCATGCTCGACGGTCTGCAACAGCGTGCCGATGCTGCGGGCATCCCGTTCGTGACCACCCAGGCCGGCGGCATGTTCGGTCTGTACTTCAGCGGCGCCGATGACATCGTCACCTTCGACGACGTGATGGCCAGCGATGCAGCAATGTTCGGTCGCTTCTTCCACCTGATGCTGGAAGGTGGCGTGTACCTGGCGCCGAGCGCTTTCGAAGCCGGTTTCACCTCGATCGCCCATGGCGAAGCCGAGCTGCAACTGACGCTGGACGCTGCCGAGCGCGCCTTCGCCGCATTGAAATAATCGCCGTACCGCTGACGTTGGCTATGGCCAGCGTCAGCTTTCGCCTACATCCGCTCGATTTTTCCGACGTGCCTGCGAAAATCCTGCCCGAATCGGGCGATATATTCCCCACGCAGCAGAAAAACGAGTAAAGACTTTGTAAGGTTGGCCCTGCTTATTTCATAATGCGCGCTTATTGGATCCCTCGACGGGTCCGCGTGCCCTTCAGAGGTAAGTCGATTCCCATGAACCGCACCGGCCGCACCCTTGCATTGGGCTGCCTGTTGCTCCTTCAGCCCCTGCTCGCGCATGCACAAGCAGGCGGCAACTCGTTGTTGATCCCGGCGATGGGTCGTTGCACCCTCAATACTCAGCCGCAAGATGTCACGCAGGCACTGGCCGCCTGCCAGAAAGCGGCGGACGAAGGGGACGCGCAAGCGCAATACGAGTTGGGTGAGTTCTACTACGACGGCAAGAACGCGCCGCGCGACCTCAATCAAGCCCTGAGCTATTTCGAAAAGGCCTCGCTGCAAGGCCACGCCCAGGCGCAATACAAGCTCGGCAGCATGTTCTTCCACGGTGAAGGTGTGCAGGCCAACAATATCCAGGCCTACATCGTGCTGAAGATGGCAGCGGTCAACGGTGCCGAAGAGGCGCTGGACACGGCCGACGAAGTCTCGGAAAAGATGTCCCGCGAAGATCTCGAAACCGCCACTCAGGTGCTCGGGCAGATTTTCCGCAAATACCTGATGGAACTGCAGAACGCCGATGGGCGTACGCCGTTTTCACCTCTTCCCTGATTTTTGCGCCGACCTTTCTGGCCTCTTCGCGAGCAGGCTCGCTCCCACAGAGGATCTTCTGAACACTGGAGATCTACTGTGGGAGCGAGCCTGCTCGCGAATGGGGGCTACGCGGTCTTGAAGCTTACTTCTCAGGCATCGGCATCGGAAACGGCATGACATTGCCGACCGCGCCGCGGGCTTCGCTGATTTTCGGTGTACCCAGACGTTCGACTTCATCGATGCGCACGATCGAATGCATCGGCACAAAGCTGCGCACCACGCCTTCGAATTGCGCCTTGAGCTTTTCTTCGCTCGGATCGACGACCATTTGCGTACGCTCGCCAAAGACGAATTCTTCAACTTCCAGGAAACCCCACAGATCACTTTGATAGATCTGCTTGGCGTACATTTCGAACACCTGGCCCTGGTTGAGGAAAATCACCTTGTAGATTGGAGCTTCGCGTTTGGTCATGGCGGGCGGATAACATCGGGGTAAAAATGAGGGCGCGAACTATAGCATAGCCACCGGACGCACAGCGGTAGGAACCTGACGGCTTGTTCCCTATAATGCGCGGTTCTTTGAATCACGTGACGACCCGAATCCATGGCCAAGAAGCTTTACATCGAAACCCACGGTTGCCAGATGAACGAGTACGACAGCTCGCGCATGGTCGATCTGCTGGGCGAACATCAGGCCCTGGAAGTCACCGCTCGCGCGGAAGACGCCGACGTGATTCTGCTCAACACCTGCTCGATCCGCGAACGCGCGCAAGACCGCGTGTATTCGCAGCTCGGCCGCTGGCGCGAACTGAAGCTGGCCAACCCGGACATGGTCATCGCTGTCGGCGGTTGCGTGGCCAGTCAGGAAGGCGCGGCGATCCGCGATCGCGCTCCCTACGTTGACGTGGTGTTCGGCCCGCAGACCCTGCACCGTCTGCCGGAAATGATCGACGCCGCGCGCAGCAGCAAGCTGCCGCAGGTCGACGTCTCGTTTCCGGAAATCGAAAAATTCGACCACCTGCCCGAGCCGCGTATCGACGGCCCGAGCGCTTATGTGTCAGTGATGGAAGGTTGCAGCAAGTACTGCACCTTCTGCGTGGTGCCGTATACCCGTGGTGAAGAAGTCAGCCGGCCGTTCGACGACGTGATCGCGGAAATCATTCACCTTGCCGAACACGGCGTGCGTGAAGTGACGTTGCTCGGGCAGAACGTCAACGGCTATCGCGGCCAGACCCACGACGGTCGCCTGGCCGACCTGGCCGAACTGATCCGCGTGGTCGCCGCTGTCGATGGCATCGACCGCATCCGCTACACCACGTCGCACCCGCTGGAGTTCTCCGACAGCCTGATCCAGGCCCACGCCGAAGTGCCGGAACTGGTCAAGCACCTGCACCTGCCAGTGCAGTCGGGCTCGGACCGGATTCTCGCGGCGATGAAGCGCAACCACACGGCGCTGGAATACAAATCCAAGCTGCGCAAACTGCGCGCTGCGGTGCCAGGAATCTGCATCAGTTCGGACTTCATCGTCGGCTTCCCCGGTGAAACCGAGAAAGACTTCGAACAGACCATGAAGCTGATTGCCGATGTCGGCTTCGATTTCTCCTACTCGTTCGTCTACAGCCAGCGCCCGGGCACGCCCGCTGCCGATCTGGCAGATGACACCCCGGAAGAATTGAAGAAAGAACGCCTGAACGCGCTGCAACATCGTCTGAATCAGCAGGGCTTCGAGATCAGCCGACAAATGGTCGGCTCGATCCAGCGCATTCTGGTGACCGATTATTCGAAGAAAGACCCAGGCGAGCTCCAGGGCCGTACCGAGAATAACCGTATCGTCAACTTCCGCTGCGACAATCCCACCCTGATCGGCCAGTTCGCCGATGTGCACATCGACGCCGCGCAACCGCACTCGCTGCGTGGTTCGCTGGTTCAATAACACCATCGCATTGTGGATGGGGCTTCTGTGGTGAGGGGATTTATCCCCGATGGTTGGCGCAGCCGACCCAAAACCTGCACTCCGGGTGATCTGATACACCTCTGATAATGGTTTCAGGACCGCTTCGCGTCCCATCGGGGATAAATCCCCTCACCACCAAATGACCCCGCCAGCCACAGAGAATGGGTTCGAAAGCAGCGTCGATATTTAAGAGCTTTCGCACCCAGGCCACTGGCGTTATCCTTGATTTCATCCTAATTGCCCCAGGGCGGCTAAATACGACCTTGAACGCACCCATCGAACCACATCGTTTTCTCCTCGAGCCTTTTGAGGCTCGCCGCTTCGCCAATCTGTGCGGGCAATTCGACGAGCATTTGCGCTTGATCGAACAGCGCCTGGCCATCGAGATCCGCAATCGCGGAAACCAGTTCGAGTTGATTGGCGATCCAAAACTCACCACGTCCGCGGAAAACCTGCTGCGCCGCCTGTACCGGGAAACCAAGGGTACCGAGCTGTCGCCAGACCTGGTGCACCTGTTCATTCAGGAATCAGCAGATATCGACAACCCGGCACCTGCCGAAGCGACCGTCGCCCTGCGCACCAAGAAAGGCATGATTCGCCCGCGCGGCTTGAATCAGCAGCGCTACGTGAAGGAAATCCTCGGCAACGACATCAACTTCGGCATCGGCCCGGCCGGTACCGGCAAGACCTATCTGGCCGTGGCCTGCGCGGTGGATGCGCTGGAGCGCGAGCAGATCCGCCGCATCCTGCTGGTGCGTCCGGCAGTCGAAGCGGGAGAAAAGCTCGGCTTCCTGCCCGGCGATCTGTCGCAAAAGATCGACCCGTACCTGCGCCCGCTCTACGACGCGCTGTACGAAATGCTCGGTTTCGAATACGTCGCCAAGCTGATCGAGAAACAGGTGATCGAAGTCGCGCCGCTGGCCTACATGCGCGGTCGTACGCTGAACAACAGCTTCATCATTCTCGACGAAAGCCAGAACACCACCGTCGAGCAGATGAAGATGTTCCTCACGCGCATCGGCTTCGGCTCCACCGCCGTGATCACCGGCGACATCACCCAGGTCGACCTGCCGCGCGGCACCAAGTCCGGGCTGCACCATGTGATCGAAGTGCTCAAAGACGTGCCGGGCATCAGCTTCACCCACTTCCAGCCCAAGGACGTCGTGCGGCACCCGTTGGTGCAGCGGATTGTCGAGGCCTACGAGCGCTTCGAAACCCGTGCCGAAGCCGCGAAGGAAGCCTCGCGCGATGCTTGAGCTGGATCTGCAAATCGCCACTGAGGCCAGCGCGCCGAGTGAAGCCGAGTTCCGCCAGTGGTGCGAACTGGCCCTGCGCCAGCGCAGCGCTGATTCGGAAATGACCATTCGTCTGGTCGACGAGGAAGAAGGCCGCGAGCTCAATCACACCTGGCGCCACAAGGACTACGCGACCAACGTGTTGTCGTTCCCGGCGGAAGTGCCTGACGAGTTTCTCGATATCCCGCTGCTCGGCGATCTGGTGATCTGCGTGGCCGTGGTCGAACGCGAAGCCGCCGAGCAGGGCAAGGAACTAAAGGCGCACTGGGCACATCTGGTCATTCACGGCTGCTTGCATCTGTTGGGTTACGACCATATAGATGACGACGAAGCCGAGGAAATGGAAGCACTGGAACGCGAGTTGCTTGCTGAACTGGGCTATCCCGATCCGTACGCGGACGACGAAACCGAACACTCCCCCATCGTTACAACAAAGGATTCAGAGTAATCGCTATGAGCGAAGATCGATCGAGCAACGGGCAGAAGTCATGGCTGGGTAAACTGACCCAGGCTTTTGCCCACGAGCCGAAGAACCGTCAGGAGCTCCTCGAGCTGCTGCGTGATGCACATCAGAACAAACTGCTGGACAGCGAAGCGCTGGCCATCGTCGAAGGCGCCATCCAAGTGGCTGACCTGCAAGTGCGCGACATCATGGTGCCGCGCTCGCAGATGGTCAGCATCAAGGCGACCCAGACACCCCGCGAATTCCTCCCCGCCGTGGTCGACTCGGCCCACTCGCGCTATCCGGTCATCGGCGAAAGCCATGACGACGTGATGGGCGTGCTGCTGGCCAAGGATCTGCTGCCGCTGATCCTCAAGGAGAACGGCGACAGCTTCAACATCAAGGACCTGCTGCGCCCGGCCACCTTCGTGCCGGAGTCCAAGCGTCTGAACGTGTTGCTGCGTGAGTTTCGCGCCAACCACAACCACATGGCCATCGTCATCGACGAATACGGCGGTGTGGCCGGTCTGGTGACCATCGAGGACGTGCTTGAGCAGATCGTCGGCGACATCGAGGACGAGCACGACGTCGAAGAAGACAGCTACATCAAGCCGCTGCCCAGCGGTGATTTCCTGATCAAGGCGCTGACGCCGATCGAGAACTTCAATGAGTTCTTCGACAGCGAGTTCTCCGACGATGAATTCGACACCGTCGGCGGCCTGGTGATGAGCGCGTTCGGGCACTTGCCAAAACGCAACGAAACCACTGAAATCGGCGCTTATCGTTTCCGCATCCTGAACGCCGACAGCCGTCGGATTCACTTGCTGCGACTGACGCCTATCGCTCGTTAATTCTAAGGACTGAAATGCGCTGGACAACCCGCCCCGGCTGGCCCGGTAACCTGCTGGCCGTGGCGGCCGGTGCAATCACCACATTCGCTCTCGCACCGTTCGACATCTGGCCGCTGGCATTGCTGGCGGTTGGTCTGTTCTATGCCGGTTTGCGTGAGCTGAGCCCGCGTCAGGCGCTCGGCCGTGGCTGGTGCTTCGGCTTCGGCCTGTTCGGTGCCGGCACCAGTTGGATCTATTACAGCATTCATCATTTCGGCGGCGCTTCGGTGTTGCTCGCCGGGTTCCTGATGCTGCTGTTCACCGCGGCGATTGCCTGGTTCTTCGCCCTGCCCGCGTGGCTGTGGGCGCGCTGGTTGCGGCGTAACGAAGCACCGCTGGCGGATGCCTTGGCGTTTGCGGCGTTGTGGGTCGGCCAGGAAGCCTTTCGCGGCTGGTTCCTCACCGGTTTCCCATGGCTTTATTCCGGTTACAGCCAGCTCGACGGCCCGCTGGCCGGGCTCGCGCCGGTGGGCGGGATGTGGCTGGTCTCGTTTGTTCTGGCACTGACCGCAGCGCTGATCTACAACGCGCCGCGCTTGTTGCAGGCGCGCCGCAAGGGTTTCATCGCGGCCGGTCTGGTACTTCTGGCGGGGCCTTGGGTGGCGGGCATTGCCCTCAAGGGCCACGCGTGGACCAGCCCGTCCGGCGCACCGCTGACGGTCGCCGCGATTCAGGGCAATGTCGCGCAAAGCATGAAATGGGACCCGGCCGAACTCAACGCGCAACTGGCGCTGTACCGTGATCTGAGCTTCCGCTCCAAACCGGTCGATCTGCTGATCTGGCCGGAAACCGCCGTGCCGGTGTTGAAGGAGTCCGCCGAGGGCTACCTGACGATGATGGGCAACTTCGCCGCCGAGCGTAAATCAGCGTTGATCACCGGCGTGCCGATCCGCCAGACCGTGCATCACGAGCGGCGCTTCTTCAACGGCATCACCGTGGTCGGCGAAGGCGACGGCACTTACCTGAAGCAGAAACTGGTGCCGTTCGGCGAGTACGTGCCGTTGCAGGACGTGTTGCGCGGCTTGATCGCGTTCTTCGACCTGCCGATGTCGGACTTCGCTCGCGGCCCGTCGGATCAAGCGCTCTTGCAAGCCAAGGGTTACCAGATTGCACCGTTCATCTGCTACGAGGTGGTCTATCCGGAATTCGCCGCCGGCCTGTCGGCACGCAGCGACCTGCTGCTGACGATCAGCAACGACACCTGGTTCGGCACGTCGATCGGCCCGCTGCAGCATTTACAGATGGCGCAGATGCGCGCGCTGGAGGCCGGACGCTGGATGATCCGCGCGACCAACAACGGCGTTACTGGCCTGATCAACCCGTTCGGGCAGATCACCGAACAGATTCCGCAGTTCGAACAAGGTGTGCTGTACGGCGAAGTGGTACCGATGCACGACCTGACGCCGTATCTGCAATGGCGCTCGTGGCCGTTGATCGCGTTGTGCCTGCTGCTGTTTGGCTGGGCGCTGATGGCGAGCCGGATGTCGAAGACCCTCTGAGAAATGTGACGAGGGGATTTATCCCCGCTGGAGTGCGCAGCAGTCCCCTCTTCTGAAGGTAAGAGAGGGATCGCTACGCGCCCCGTCGGGGATAAATCCCCTCGCCACAATGATCTTCAGCGGTAAAACAACGAGTACCCCACCTGCCCCACCGCTTCATTGAGCAATTGCCCGCTCTGCCAGATCGACTTGAATTCCGGCAACCAGCCGCCAAACGGCCGGGCGTTATCCGTACCGAGGAAACCCACCGGCGCCGGCACCACCTCGAAACCCGCCTGCTCAAAGCTCCACACTGCACGCGGCATGTGCCACGCCTGCGTCACCACGACGACCCGCTTGATCCCTTGCGGCAAGAGGATATCTGCCGTCATCTTCGCGTTCTCCCATGTGGTGCGACTTTCGCCTTCCTGCCAGCGTACCGTTACGTCGAAATCATCACGCAACGAATCTGCCATCAATTTCGCTTCGGTCGGCGGCGTGCCGTAGTGCAGGCCGCCGCTGGTCAGAATCGGCAGGCCCGAGGCCTTGGCCAGGCGCGCCGCGTAACGCTGCCGCTCGAGCCCGATGCCGGTCGGCTGGTCTTCGCCCCAGGCCAGATCACCGCGCTCGCGCCCCGAGCCCAACACCACAATCGCATCGGCGCGTTGCGCCAGCGTCGTCCACTCTGACCGCGCCAGCGGCGGCTCACGTTCCAGCGCCTTGGCGCTCCACTGCACGACCACCGGCAGGCTCATCAGCAGCAGGCCACCAAAACCGACGGCAAAACACACGCCAGCCAGGCGTGGCCGCGAACGGCGCAGCCACCAGGCGACCAGCAACAGCAGCAAAAGAATGCCGGGCGGCAATAAAAGTTGTTTGATGAAATAGCGAAAGGGCATCGGGCATCTCCAAAGATGCCCGAAGCCTAAAAGTGTTGATTACGCGTTACAACCATTAGGCGGGATCCTGTTGCAAAAGATCCGTTTCCTGACCTGCCATGTGCTTACTTGGCCTGTACAGAGCGCACCTTGCCGGTGTCTCTGCGCGGCGCCTTGTCCTTGAGCCAGATGACCTTGGCCGAATGTGCTGCATCGAGTTGCTTCACTGCTTGAGACAGGCATCCCTGCGTTTCACGTTCACTGCGATCCAGATAGGCCTTGACCAGTTTGAACTCGGCGGGGCTCAAGCCACGCAATTCCAGTTCCAGGGGGCGCTCGTCGCGCAGCCGGTCAGCGGTTTTCACGGCGTCCAGCGCCATGCCCAGACGATCGATCAACCTTTCATACAACTCGGGTTTCGTTACGTTCTTTTTCCGTTGCTCCACCATCCCTCACCTCATTGAAGATAAGACTCACTCCCCAATTAGAGCTTAGCTTCGCTGCACGAACCGGCTACACGCCGCGACCAACGGCCCTCGTCGTCCAAAAGGTCGGGCAAACAGCTGTAATCAGGGTTTCCCTCGGCCAAGCGCGGTCATGTATGCTACGGCGCTTCCTGTCATTCCACTTCCAGCGCACTCGGGCGATCCCGAATGCAGCCGTCGAAGCGGATTAGGCCACCCCTATCCAGTACAAAAGTAGCCATGCACGAACAATATCAGCCACGTGAGATCGAAGCCGCCGCCCAGTCGTTCTGGGATGAGCAAAAGTCCTTTGAAGTCAGTGAACAGCCAGGCAAGGAAACCTACTACTGCCTGTCGATGTTCCCTTACCCCAGCGGCAAGCTGCACATGGGCCACGTGCGCAACTACACCATTGGCGACGTGATCTCGCGCTACCAGCGCATGCAGGGCAAGAATGTTCTGCAGCCAATGGGTTGGGATGCGTTCGGCATGCCGGCGGAAAACGCCGCAATGAAAAACAACGTAGCGCCCGCCAAGTGGACCTACGAGAACATCGCCTACATGAAGTCGCAGCTGCGCAGCCTCGGCCTCGCGGTGGACTGGTCCCGTGAAGTGACCACCTGCAAGCCGGACTACTACCGCTGGGAACAATGGCTGTTCACGCGCCTGTTCGAAAAAGGCGTGATCTACCGCAAGAACGGCACCGTGAACTGGGACCCGGTCGACCAGACCGTTCTGGCCAACGAGCAAGTCATCGACGGCCGTGGCTGGCGCTCCGGGGCGCTGATCGAAAAGCGCGAAATCCCGATGTACTACTTCAAGATCACCGCTTACGCCGACGAGCTGCTGGAAAGTCTCGACGAACTGACTGGCTGGCCTGAACAGGTCAAGACCATGCAGCGCAACTGGATCGGCAAGTCCCGTGGCATGGAAGTGCAGTTCCCGTACAACGTCGATTCGATCGGCGAAGCCGGCACCCTGAAAGTCTTCACCACCCGTCCGGACACCCTGATGGGCGCGACCTACGTCGCCGTCGCTGCCGAGCACCCGCTGGCCACCCTGGCCGCGCAGAACAATCCCGAGCTGCAAGCGTTCATCGCTGAATGCAAGGGCGGCAGCGTTGCCGAAGCAGACGTCGCCACCCAGGAAAAGAAAGGCCTGCCGACCGGCCTGTTCGTCGAGCACCCGCTGACCGGCGAAAAGCTCCCGGTATGGGTCGCCAACTACGTGCTGATGCACTACGGCGACGGCGCGGTCATGGCGGTTCCGGCGCACGACGAGCGCGATTTCGAATTCGCTCACAAATACAACCTGCCGGTGAAATCGGTGGTGCGCACCAGCTCCGGTGACACCAACCCGGCGCCGTGGCAGGACGCCTATGGCGAGCACGGCACGCTGATCAACTCCGGCGACTTTGACGGCCTCGACTTCGCCGGCGCGTTCGACGCAATGGAAGTAGCCCTGATCAAGAAACAACTGGGCGCCTCGCGCACCCAGTTCCGCCTGCGCGACTGGGGCATCAGCCGCCAGCGCTACTGGGGCTGCCCGATCCCGATCATCCATTGCGCCGCGTGCGGCGACGTGCCGGTGCCGGAAGATCAACTGCCGGTCGTGTTGCCGGAAGACGTGGTGCCGGACGGCGCCGGTTCGCCGCTGGCGCGCATGCCCGAGTTCTACGAATGCAGCTGCCCGAAATGCGGCGCGCCGGCCAAGCGCGAAACCGACACCATGGATACCTTCGTCGAGTCGTCGTGGTACTACGCCCGCTACGCCTCGCCGCACTTTGAAGGTGGCCTGGTGGAGAAATCCGCAGCCGATCACTGGCTGCCGGTGGATCAGTACATCGGTGGTATCGAACACGCCATTCTCCACCTGCTTTACGCGCGCTTTTTCCACAAGCTGATGCGTGACGAAGGTCTGGTCAGCTCCAACGAGCCGTTTAAGAACCTGCTGACCCAGGGCATGGTGATCGCCGAGACTTACTATCGTCGCGAAGCCAATGGCGCTTACACCTGGTTCAACCCGGCGGACGTGGAACTGGAGCGTGACAGCAAAGCCAAGGTGATTAGCGCCAAGCTGAAATCCGACGGCCTGCCGGTGGAAATCGGCGGTACCGAGAAGATGGCCAAGTCGAAGAACAACGGCGTCGACCCGCAGTCGATGATCGACCAGTTCGGTGCCGACACCTGCCGTCTGTTCATGATGTTCGCCTCGCCGCCTGACATGAGCGCGGAATGGTCCGATTCCGGCGTAGAAGGCTCGCACCGCTTCCTCAAGCGCGTCTGGCGTCTGGCGCAAGCCCACGTCACCCAGGGCTTGCCGGGCAAACTGGATATCGCCGCACTGAGCGACGAGCAGAAAACCGTGCGTCGTGCGATTCACCTGGCGATCAAGCAGGCCAGCCATGACGTCGGCCAGAACCACAAATTCAACACCGCCATCGCCCAGGTAATGACGCTGATGAACGTGCTGGAAAAAGCCGCCCAAGGCACCGAACAGGACCGCGCGCTGCTGCACGAAGGTCTGGAAGCGGTGACCCTGCTGCTGGCGCCGATCACCCCGCACATCAGCCATGAACTGTGGAAGCAGTTGGGTCACGCCGATGCGGTGATCGATGCAGGCTGGCCGGCCGTGGACGAAAGTGCCTTGGTGCAGGACAACCTGACCCTGGTCATTCAGGTCAACGGCAAGCTGCGCGGGCAGATCGAAATGCCGGCCAGTGCCACTCGCGAAGAGATCGAAGCCGCCGCGCGCATCAACGAGAACGTGCTGCGTTTCGTCGATGGCCTGACCATTCGCAAAGTGATCGTGGTGCCGGGCAAACTGGTCAACATCGTCGCCAGCTAAATTGGATCGGGTGCCGGGCTCGCCTGGCACCCAGTAAAACCTTTCGGGCCGCAGAGTCGGCTCACCTGGTTTCAAGGGGAGCAACACAATGATCAAACGCAATCTGCTGGTGATGGGCCTCGCCGTTCTGCTGAGCGCCTGCGGTTTCCAGTTGCGTGGTACCGGCACCAACGAACTGTCGATCAAGGAAATCGACCTGAGCGCGCGTAACGCTTATGGCGAAACCGTAAGACAGCTGCGTCAGACGCTGGAGTCCAGCGGCGTCAAGGTTTACAGCGGCGCGCCGTACAAGCTGTATCTGGCTGACGAGCAGGAAAGCCAGCGCATCCTCAGCTATGCCGGTGCCGGGCGCACAGGCGAGTATCAGGTCAACACTGTGCTGAGCTATGACATCCGCGGCGACAAAGACCTGTCCCTGCTTAGCGATAAGCTCGAAGTGCAGAAGGTGTTCATTCACGACGGCAACAACCTCGTCGGCTCCGATCAGGAAGCCAACGACGCCCGTCATGAAATCCGTCGCGAGCTGGTGCAGCGCATGATGCTGCGCCTGTCGCAGCTGACCCCGGGCCAGTTGCAGCAACTGCAGCAAACCGCCAACGACCGCGCCAAGGCTGAAGCCGATGCGCTGGAAGCGGCGCAGAAGGCTGAGGCGGAAACTCCGCGTCAGTCGCCGCTCGAAATCCCGCAGCAGTAAGACGGCCGGGGCGCTCAGGCGCCCCGCTCGCCCTTTCTTATGAAGCTCGCTCCCGCGCAACTCGGCAAACACCTGCAAGGCGCACTTGCGCCGGTCTACATCATCAGCGGCGATGATCCGTTGCTGTGTCAGGAAGCCGCCGACGCCATCCGCACCGCTGCTCGCCAGCAAGGTTTCGACGAACGTCAGGTCTTCGCCGCCGACGCCAATTTCGATTGGGGTACGTTGCTGCAGGCCGGCGCAAGCATGTCGCTGTTCGCCGAAAAACGCCTGTTGGAACTGCGCCTGCCGTCCGGTAAGCCTGGCGACAAAGGCGCCGCCGCGCTGATCGAATATTGCTCACGTCCTGCGGAAGACACGGTTCTGCTGATCAGCTTGCCGAAGCTCGATGGCAGCGCGCAGAAAACCAAGTGGGGCAAGGCACTGGTCGAAGGCCAACAGACCCAGTTCGTGCAGATTTGGCCGGTGGATGCCAATCAGCTGCCGAGCTGGATTCGTCAGCGCCTGTCCCAGGCAGGCCTGTCGGCCAGTCAGGACGCGGTCGAATTGATTGCCGCGCGTGTCGAAGGCAACCTGCTCGCCGCCGCCCAGGAAATCGAAAAGCTCAAGTTGATGGCCGAAGGTGGGCAGATCGACGTCGAAACCGTGCAGGCCGCCGTGGCCGACAGTGCCCGGTTTGACGTGTTCGGCCTGACCGACGCGGTACTCAACGGCGAACCGGCGCACGCGTTGCGCATGCTTGAAGGCCTGCGCGGTGAAGGCGTCGAGCCGCCGGTGATCCTCTGGGCATTGGCGCGGGAGTTGCGCCTGCTGGCCAACATCTCCCTGCAATACAGCCAGGGCACGCCACTGGACAAATGCTTCAGCCAGTCGAAACCGCCGGTCTGGGACAAGCGCAAGCCGCTGATGAGCAAGGCGCTGCAACGTTACTCGGCGCAACGCTGGGCACAGTTGCTGCTCGAAGCGCAGCGCATCGATGCGCAGATCAAGGGCCAGGCGGCGGGTTCACCGTGGATGAGCCTGAGTCGGTTGGCGCTGTTGATGGCTGGCCAGCGATTGTCTTTGCCTGCCGAATAAGGCAGTCGACCGCGTAGCGTCCATTCGCGAGCAGGCTCGCTCCCACAGCTGACCGCGTACCAATGTGGGAGCGAGCCAGCTCGCGAAAGCGCCAGAATATTCCTACGCATGAGCTACTGGACAGATGCGCCACATCGGCAGATTATTCCCGGCGCAAAACCCACCACGCCGAGAGACCCCTCATGAGCAAAAAGCCAGCAAAGCATGGCCCCAACAAGGCCAAATCCATCGTCGCCCAGCCCTTGTTCCGCAGCCGCCAGGAACGACCAGCCAAGGGCAAAGGCAGCTACCGCCGCGAAGCCTTCCGGTCTGACAACCGGGAGGCTTTTTACTTTCTGGCTGCCTGAAGCGCACTACCCCTCGCTCATGTTAAGGTCTGCACCTGATTCGTTTCCCCTGGAACTGTGCATGCCCACAAGTCTTTCCCGTCGTTGGCCCGTGCGCCAATTGATCGCTGCCTCCAGCTTCATCCTGCTTGTCGCCTGCGCGGAAAAACCCACCGCCGCCGATGCACAACCGCTTCAAGCCGCCCCGGTCACCACGGCCCCAGCGATCATTCCGCCGGTAGTGCCGTCCGCCGACCCGCTCGATATTCAACCGACCCAGACCTTTGCCGAATGGCAGGCGGGTTTCCGCAAGGACGCCCTCGCCGCCGGGATTCGCCCCGAGCTGTTCGATCAGGCATTTGCCAATATCAGCTTCGACGCCAGCGTGATTCGCGCCGATCGCAGTCAGCCGGAGTTTTCCCGCCCGGTGTGGGAATACCTCGACGGCGCACTGTCACCGCTGCGCGTACGCAAAGGCCAGGCGTTGATCAACCAGTACGCCGACATTCTGCAAAGCATCGAGCAGCGCTATGGCGTTGATCGCCAGACGCTGGTGTCGGTGTGGGGCATGGAAAGCAATTTCGGCCAGTTCCAGGGCAGCAAGTCGGTGATCAATTCGCTGGCCACACTCGCCTACGAGGGGCGTCGTCCGGGCTTTGCTCACGCGCAACTGATCGCCGCCCTGCAGATTCTGCAACAGGGCGATATCACCCCGGAGAAGATGCTCGGTTCCTGGGCCGGCGCGATGGGCCAGACCCAGTTCATTCCGACCACTTACAACACCCACGCCGTGGACTTTGACGGTGACGGCCGCCGCGACATCTGGGGCAGCCCGGCCGATGCGCTGGCCTCGACCGCCCATTACCTGCAAAGCTCGGGCTGGCAGCGTGGCCAGCCGTGGGGTTTCGAAGTGCAATTGCCGAGCGGCTTCAACTACACCCTGGCCGATGGCGCGATTCGCAAAAGCGTCGCCGAATGGCGGCAACTGGGTGTGAACCTGCCCAATGGTGCGCAGGTGCCAGCCGGCTCCGAACATCTGTCCGCTGCCCTGCTGCTGCCAGCCGGTTATCGCGGCCCGGCGTTCCTGATCCTCGACAACTTCCGGGCGATTCTCAAGTACAACAATTCGTCGTCGTATGCGCTGGCGGTGAGCCTGTTGTCCGAGCGTTTCGAAGGAGCGGGCCTGATCAATGGCGACTGGCCGAAAGATGATCTGCCGCTAAGCCGCACCGAACGCATCGAACTGCAGACGCTATTGAGCGCGCGTAATTACGACGCTGGCACGGCGGACGGGATTATCGGCGCCAATACGCGCAAAGCGATTCGCAGTGCCCAGCAGGCGCTGGGCTGGCCGGCGGATGGTTATCCGACGCACAAGTTGCTTGAGAGCCTGCGCGCCCAATAGAAAGACTGCCGTATGGCGGGTATCGCTTTCGCGAGCAGGCTCGCTCCCACAGTTGACCGTATTCCAATGTGGGAGCGAGCCTGCTCGCGAATACTGACTGTCAGGCAATAACCGTTTCAGCCTTGATTACCACATCCTGCTCCAGCAGCAACTCCTGCTTCCCTGCATCCAGGCGCACCAGCGCGCCCAACGGCAGTGTCAGGTTCGGGTCGCAATGGCCACTGCGCCAGCCCGACAGCACCGGAATCCGTAACGGCTCAAAGGTTTGCTTGAGCAGCCGATTCAGCGCGTCGACCTCCACCCCGGCGATATCACCGACCAGCACACCGCGAAGTCGGGCCAGCTTGCCGGCCAGACGCATCTGGGTCAGCAGCCGATCAATACGATACAGCGGCTCGTTGATGTCCTCGATGAACAGAACTGCGCCTTCGACATCAATCTCGTAGGGCGTGCCGAGGGTTGCAGCAATCATCGCCAGATTGCCGCCAAGCAACCGCCCGTGAGCGATGCCCGGTTCGACGGTTGATAACGGATAAGCCGCCGGATGGCTGAGCACACTCCCTGACTTCATTTGCCCGCGCAGCATGGCGAAGAATGAGGTGACGGTAGGCGGTTCCTTGTCGCCCAGCAGGTCGGCATTGAGCAGCGGCCCGTGAAAGGTCACAAACCCGGCGTAGCGACTGATGGCCAGGTGCAGCGCGGTGATATCGCTGTAGCCGATAAAGGGTTTGGCGTGCCGGCTGAGCAGGTCGTAATCGATTCGGTCCAGCAGGCGCGGCGTGCCGTAGCCGCCGCGCAGGCAAATGATCGCGTCGACTTCAGGATCAGCGAATGCCGCGTGCAGATCGCGCAGGCGTACGTCGTCACTGCCGGCCAGATAGCCGTCCTTCTCATAGACACCCGGAAACACCTTCAGCCCATAGCCGCGCGCGCGCATCCATTGCAGCGCTTTTTCAGTGTCGAGAGTGCCGGGGCCGGCAGGCGCGATGACGCCAATCGTCCCTTCGGATGGCAGCGCCGGTACGGCTCGGTGGGCAATAAGGGTATGGCTCGGTCGAACGGTCATCCATGGGCTCCAGCGGTAAAGTCATGCACACACAGTAGTCCGCTGAAGAGACAAACAAAAGCCCCTTGTCTCAGGCAAAAAAATGCCCGCCGAGGAACCGTCCTTGGCGGGCATTTTTACATCAGCAGTGAATCAGGAACCCAGCAGCTCGGCCTTGACCAGCTTCGCCTGCTCGTCGGCGTGGTACGAGGAACGTACCAGCGGGCCCGAAGCGACGTTCTTGAAGCCCATCTTGTAACCTTCTTCGGCGAACCAGGCGAAGGTGTCCGGGTGCACGAAACGCTGCACCGGCAAGTGACTGCGCGAAGGTTGCAGGTATTGACCCAGGGTCAGCATGTCGATGTCGTGTTCGCGCATGCGCTTCATGACTTCGATGACTTCCTCGTCAGTCTCGCCCAGACCCAGCATCAGGCCGGACTTGGTCGGGATGTGCGGCATCATCTGCTTGAAGCGTTGCAGCAGAGTCAGCGACCACTGGTAGTCCGAACCCGGACGCGCAGCCTTGTACAGGCGCGGCACGGTTTCCAGGTTGTGGTTGAACACATCCGGCGGCTCGGCGGCGGTGATTTCCAGAGCGATATCCATGCGCCCACGATAATCCGGAACCAGGGTCTCGAGCTGCACGTTCGGCGACAGTTTGCGGATTTCGCGGATGCAGTCGGCGAAGTGCTGGGCACCGCCATCACGCAAGTCGTCGCGGTCAACCGAGGTGATCACCACGTACTTGAGCTTGAGGTCGGCGATGGCGATGGCCAGGCTTTCCGGCTCGTTGACGTCCAGTGGCTTCGGACGACCGTGGCCAACGTCGCAGAACGGGCAACGACGGGTGCAGATGTCGCCCATGATCATGAAGGTTGCGGTGCCGCCGGAGAAGCATTCGCCGAGGTTCGGGCAGGAGGCTTCTTCGCAGACACTGTGCAGCTTGTGCTTGCGCAGCAGGCTCTTGATGCGATCGACTTCCGGCGAAACCGGGATGCGCACGCGGATCCAGTCGGGTTTCTTCGGCAGTTCGGTGGTCGGGATGATCTTGACCGGGATGCGTGCAACCTTCTCGGCGCCGCGCAGCTTGACGCCGGCTTCAACCTTGGGACGCGGGGCCGGGCGCTCGGTCACGTCGAGCGTCGGGATCATGGTTTGCACTGCATCAGTAGTCATATCAGTCGATTCCGCCCGTGAGGGTCGTCTGCTCAGCATAGTCGAGGTGTTTGACGAGCTGCGCGCGCAGCCGGGCACTTACCTCGGCAAATTCAATCGATCCTGCATGATCGCTCAGCTGGGTCATGGCCAGCCCGGCGTAGCCGCAGGGATTAATCCGTCGAAACGGTTCCAGGTTCATATCCACGTTCAGGGCCAGGCCATGAAAGGAACAACCGTGGCGAATGCGCAAACCCAGAGAAGCGATTTTCGCTCCATCGACGTATACGCCGGGAGCATCTGGCTTGGCGGCGGCGCTAACGCCGTAGCTGGCCAGCAGTTCGATGAGGCAGGCTTCCATGCGGCTGACCAGATCACGCACGCCGAAACCCAGCTTACGCACATCCAGTAACAGATAAGCCACCAGTTGCCCGGGGCCATGATAAGTCACTTGGCCGCCACGATCGACCTGCACCACCGGGATATCACCCGGCAGCAACAGGTGTTCGGCCTTGCCGGCCTGGCCCTGAGTGAACACCGGCGGGTGTTCGACGAGCCAGATTTCGTCGGCTGCTGCATTGCCGCGTTCGTTGGTAAAGCGCTGCATGGCATGCCAGACCGGCTCGTAAGCCATCTGGCCCAGCTCGCGAAAGCCCAGCGTGCCGTGCATCACAACACCATGTGCACGATGCCGGAAGCCCGCAGTTCGCTGTTGATGTTGTACAGCTGATCCTGGTCGGTGGCGACGATGTGCAACTGGATGGTGGTGTATTTGCCGTTGCTGCTTTGACGCTCGTCGATGCGCTCATCATTGATGGTCGCGTGTTTCAGGACGATCGCGATGATCTTGTCTTTGTTGCCAACACCCGTATCACTGATCACCTTGATCGGATAATCGGTCTGGGGAAATTCGATCTTTGGCGCCTTTACTTCGGTATCGGTCATGGCGTAACGGCCTCTATAGCGCAAGCCGTGGTAACGCACATGGCCCCGCACCGGATCGGGGCGGGGCCATGCAGGTCAACACAAAATCAGTTGAACAAGCCGTAGAAGAATAGACGGATGCTATCCCACATGCGGCGGAAGATACCACCCTCCTCGACGCCATCCAGAGCGATCAGGTCGGCACTGTGCACCACCTTGTCTTCCAGTTTGACTTCGACTTTACCGATCACGTCGCCCTTGGCGATTGGCGCAACCAGTTGCGGGTTCATGGTCATGCTGGCAGCGAGCTTCTTCAGCTGGCCTTTTGGCAGAGTCATGGTCAGGTCTTGCGCCAGACCGGCCTTGACCTGGCTGGTGGTGCCTTTCCATACCGGCGCCTGCGCCAGTTCAGTGCCCTTCTGGTAGAAGGTCTGGGTTTCGAAGAAGCGGAAACCATAGGTCAGCAACTTCTGGGTTTCAGCGGCGCGAGCCACTTCGCTGTTGGTACCGAACACCACGGCAATCAGGCGCTGGCCATCACGTACAGCCGAGGACACCATGCAGTAGCCGGCTTCATCGGTGTGGCCGGTTTTCAGACCGTCAACGGTCTTGTCGCGCCACAGCAGCAGGTTGCGGTTAGGCTGCTTGATGCCGTTCCAGAAGAACTCTTTCTGCGAGTAGATCGCATAGTGAGCCGGGTCTTCGTGGATGATCGCACGGGCCAGGATCGCCATGTCGTGCGCCGACGAGTAGTGCTCAGGGTTTGGCAGACCGGTCGGGTTCATGAAGTGGGTATTGGTCATGCCCAGTTCGGTGACGGTCTTGTTCATCAGATCGGCGAACGCGTCTTCGCTGCCGGCGATGTGCTCGGCCAGGGCGACGCTGGCGTCGTTACCGGACTGGATGATGATGCCGTGCAGCAGGTCGCTGACAGTGACCTGCGAACCGACCTTGATGAACATCCGCGAACCGCCGGTGCGCCAGGCGTTTTCGCTGACGGTCACCGGATCGTTTTCACCGATCTGACCGCGACGGATTTCCAGGGTTGCGATGTACGCGGTCATCAGCTTGGTCAGGCTGGCCGGTGGCAGACGCTGGTCGCCGTTGTTTTCGACCAGCACGTTGCCGCTGCTGGCGTCCATCAGAACGTAGGCCTTGGCGGCCAGTTGTGGTGGCGACGGCATCATCTCGGCCGCGAAGGCGGCTGGCGAGAGGAGCAGCGGGACTAGCAGACACAGGCGTTTGGCAAAGGTGGTGATGTTCATCCGTCTCTCGAAATCGCTAATGGAAACTTGCCCGAAGGCAAAACTTATTCAGACAGCCTTCTAACGGGCCATCGCGTGTTCAGTTGCTCACTCCAGTCACCCTTGCCGGGCTTTTGTTCTTCGACGAGCCAACAACCTGGTTCACCCCCCGAATACCGCAAGTGAACCGTCAATCAAGGTCTACGTGTTACTCGGTGACCACGCTGGGCGAACCCAGATTGGCCAGCCGCACACTGTTCTGCACCTGGGCGATCTCACCCGGCGAGCCGATCGGCCCCAGGCGTACCCGGTGCAGGGTCTGCTGATTGCGCACGATCGAGCTGATGAACACCGGCGCGCTCACCATCCCGCTGAGCTTCGACCTCAGCAGCTCGGCAGCGTCCGGGTTGGCGAACGCGCCCACCTGCAGATACTGGCCAGACGCTGGTGCAGAAGCGTTTTTTTTTGCATCGATCTGCACGGGCACCACGGCCGCGGCGTGTTGCTGCGGCGGCGGCGTCCATTGCTCGACGGTACCGGCCGACGCGGTGATGACCGGGGCGCTATTCTGCGCCACTTGCGGCTCATTGAGCATCAGCGGCGCCGGACGGCCCTTGGCCGCCCACCACTGCTGCGGATCGATGCCTTCGACCTTGACCCGTGCGGTGCCGGTTTCGGCATAGCCGAGCTTCTTCGCCGCAGCATAAGACAAGTCAATGATTCGATCGGAATAGAACGGCCCACGGTCGTTGACGCGCAGGATCACGGTCTTGTTGTTGTCCAGGTTGGTCACCCGAACGTAACTTGGCAGCGGCAAGGTCTTGTGCGCGGCACTCATGCCGTACAGGTCATACACTTCGCCGTTGGCGGTGTTCTGGCCATGGAACTTGGTGCCGTACCAGGACGCCGTGCCCGAAGCCACGTAGGTCTTGGATTCCTGCAACGGAAAGTAGGTCTTGCCCAGCACGGTGTACGGATTGGCCTTGTACGGGCCGGTGTGCAGGGTCGGTGTCGCATCCGGGATGCGCGAAACATCGACATCCCACCAAGGCGCGCCGTCTTTGTGCGCGCGGTTGATGTCCAGGCCCGGTTGGGCGCGGACAGCGGTGGACGGGGTTTTCTGCGTCGGCGTGCGGCTGGTCGTGCAACTGGCGACCAGGACTGCCAACGCAGCGAAAGCCACCAGCTTCAGGGGTTTATTGTTAGGCAATGCCTGCATTACTTGACGCCCCGTGCTTGTACCAGCTGTTCAGACAGTTGATGTACGGCCATGGCGTACATCACGCTGCGGTTATAACGCGTGATCGCGTAGAAATTCTGCAGGCCCATCCAGTATTCAGGGCCGTTGTCGCCTTCGAGGCGAAATGCGGTAACCGGCATATCATCGCGCAGCGCATCATGACTTGACCAGCCCAGCGCCCGCAACTCTGCGACCGTTTTCACCGGTTCGATACCAGTAGTCAGGCCTTCATCAACCTGCTCGCCGCGTACATCGGCACGGCTGACCACCGGTTCGCCGGCGACCCAGCCGTGACGCTTGAAGTAGCTGGCGACGCTGCCAATGGCATCGTCCGGGTTGTTCCAGATATTGATGTGGCCGTCACCGTCGAAATCCACCGCGTAGGCGCGAAAGCTGCTCGGCATGAACTGCGGCAGGCCCATGGCCCCGGCGT
The DNA here is from genome assembly GCF_041956865.1 of Pseudomonas sp. LW8. Classification (NCBI taxonomy): domain Bacteria; kingdom Pseudomonadati; phylum Pseudomonadota; class Gammaproteobacteria; order Pseudomonadales; family Pseudomonadaceae; genus Pseudomonas; species Pseudomonas sp. LW8. The sequence goes on from NZ_CP168138.1 coordinate 4,996,269, forward strand.
ACGAGCCTTTCAGGGTCAGTGGATCGACCTGCTCTTCGCGGGCCAGCAGCAGGAACTCACGCAGTTCCTTGCGGAAAAATTCGGCACGGGGAGGATAGTCGAAGCCGAGGGTCGATAAAGCATCGATCACGCGGAAATTACCGGTATTACGTCCGAAAAAGGTCTCGACGCCGATGATCGACACGATCACTTGTGCCGGCACGCCGTATTCCTGCTCGGCACGGGCCAGGGTCGCCTCGTGCTGACGCCAGAAGTCGACACCACGGGCGATGCGCGCGTCGGTGATGAACATCGGACGATATTCGTTCCACTGCTTGACCCGTTCGGCGGGTCTGGAGATGGCGTCGAGAATCGACTGCTTGCGCTGCGCCTCGCGGAACACACCCATCAGTTGTTCACCGGCGAAACCGTAGTCGCGGGTCATTTCGCCGACGAATTCGGCCACCTGCGGCGAGCCTTCATAGTCGCCGGCCAGCGCTTCCTGCACGCTCCCCAGCAGGCCCATCAGGCCAACCAGCGGCGCGCATCGAGTCGCCCAGCCACGCATTACTTGCATTGCACTCTTCACCTTATTCAAACCTGTGCGATCCACTTGCGATGGGTATGGATCGACATCAAAACCCCAAACGCTGACAGCAGCGTCACCAGCGAAGTTCCTCCGTAGCTAATGAACGGCAACGGCACCCCCACGACCGGCAACAGGCCACTGACCATACCGATGTTGACGAAAACGTAAACAAAAAAAGTCATGGTCAACGCGCCGGCGAGCAATTTGCCGAACAGCGTTTGCGCCTGAGCGGTGATCACCAGCCCGCGACCGATCAACAACAGATAGATCAGCAGCAGCGCGCAAATCCCCACCAGACCGAACTCTTCGCCAAGCACAGCAATGATGAAGTCGGTGTGGCTTTCCGGGAGAAAGTCCAGGTGTGACTGGGTGCCGAGCAGCCAGCCTTTGCCGAATACGCCACCGGAACCGATCGCGGCTTTCGACTGGATGATGTTCCAGCCGGTGCCGAGCGGATCGCTTTCCGGGTCGAGGAAAGTCAGGACACGCTGCTTCTGATAGTCGTGCATGACGAAGAACCACATCGCCACCGACACCGGCACCGCCGCCGCCAATACGCTGAGAATCCAGCGCCAGCGCAGGCCGCCCATGAACAGCACGAAGGCGCCACCGGCGAGAATCAGCAGCGAGGTACCGAGATCCGGCTGGCGCACGATCAGAATGAACGGCACGCCGATCAGCATCAGGCTGATGCCGACGTGCTTGAGCTGCGGCGGCAAGGTGCGTTTGGACAGATACCAGGCGATGGTCGCCGGCATCAGGATCTTCATGAATTCCGAGGGCTGGAAGCGGATCACCCCGGGGATGTTGATCCAGCGCGTGGCGCCCATGGCGTTGTGGCCCATGATGTCGACGACGATCAGCAATATCACGCCGATCACGTAACCGAGCGGCACCCAGCGCGCCATGAAACGCGGCTCGAACTGGGCGATGACGATCATCGCCACCAGACCGATGCCGAACGACGTGGCCTGCTTGCCGAGCAGGTCCCAGCTCTTGCCGCTGGCCGAATACAGCACGAACAGGCTGCCGGCGGCGAGGATCAGCAACAGGATCAACAGCGGGCCATCGATATGCAGTCTTTGCAGCAACGTCGCGCGGCGACGCATCACATCCTCGCTGGAGAGCATGCGATCGAAGTTATTCATCACGGGCCGGGGCCTCCGCAGTGATAGGGCTGGCGTACTCGGCTTTCAGGTGGCCGTCCTGGTCGAGCAACCAGGCGTCCATGACCTGGCGCACCACGGGCGCGGCAACGCCGGAACCAGACTCACCGTTCTCGACCATCACCGACACGACGATTTTCGGATCATCGGCCGGGGCGAAGCCGACAAACAACGCGTGGTCGCGGTGGCGTTCCTGGACCTTGGAGCGGTCGTATTTCTCGCCCTGCTTGATCGCCACCACCTGCGCGGTACCGGACTTGCCGGCGATGCGGTATTGCGCGCCGATCGCCGCTTTGCGCGCGGTACCACGGGCACCGTGCATCACCTGCTGCATGCCATGGTTGACCTTGTTCCAGTCGGACGGGTCGCGCAGGATGATGTTCGGCATCGGGTTTTCATCCACCGGTTTGACCCCGTCGAGGGACTTGGCCAGGTGCGGACGGTTCCAGATGCCCTTGTTGGCCACCAGCGCCGTGGCCTGGGCCAGTTGCAGCGGCGTCGACTGCATGTAGCCCTGGCCGATCCCGAGAATCAGGGTTTCGCCGGGGAACCACGCCTGCTTGCGCGTCGCCCGTTTCCATTCGCGGGACGGCATCAGGCCCGGGGACTCTTCGAACATGTCCAGCGAGACCTTCTGGCCGATGCCGAACTTGTTCATATAGGTCGACAGCCGATCGATGCCGAGCTTGTGCGCCAGGTCATAGAAGTAGGTGTCGTTGGAACGCATGATCGCCGTGTCGAGGTCGACGAAGCCGTCACCAGTGCGATTCCAGTTGCGATACTTGTGGTCGTAGTTGGGCAGCATGTAATAGCCCGGGTCGAACACCCGGCTCGAAGCCGTGACTACGCCAGCGTCGAGACCGGCAATTGCCACCGCCGGTTTGATCGTCGAGCCCGGCGGGTACAGACCGCGCAGCACGCGGTTGAACAACGGCCGGTCGATGGAATCGCGCAACTCGGCGTAGGCCTTGAAGCTGATACCGGTGACGAACAGGTTGGGGTCGAAACTCGGCTGACTGACCATCGCCAGCACTTCGCCGGTTTTCGGATCGAGCGCCACCACCGCGCCACGTCGCCCGCCCAGCGCGGCCTCGGCGGCTTCCTGCAACTTGATATCGAGGCTCAGGACGATGTCCTTGCCGGGAATCGGATCGGTGCGCTTGAGCACGCGCAATACGCGGCCACGGGCGTTGGTCTCGACTTCCTCGTAACCGACCTGACCGTGCAATTCCGGCTCGTAGAAACGCTCGATGCCGGTCTTGCCGATGTGGTGGGTGCCGCTGTAGTTGACCGGATCCAGCGACTTCAGCTCTTTCTCGTTGATCCGCCCCATGTAGCCCACCGAGTGCGCAAAGTGCGCGCCCTGCGGGTAATGCCGGACCAGTTGCGCGACCACTTCCACCCCGGGCAGGCGGAACTGGTTCACCGCGATGCGGGCGATCTGCTCTTCGGTCAGCTCGAACAGGATCGGCACCGGCTCGAACGGCCGGCGCCCCTGACGCATGCGTTTCTCGAAGATCACCCGGTCCTCGGGCGTCAGCTCCAGGACCTCGACGATGACGTCGAGCACCTGCTGCCAGTCGCCGGAGCGCTCGCGGGTCATGCTCAGGCTGAAGCTCGGCCGGTTGTCGGCCACAACTACGCCGTTGCGGTCGAAAATCAGCCCGCGCGTCGGCGGAATCGGCTGCACGTGGACGCGGTTGTTTTCCGACAGGGTCGAGTGGTACTCGTACTGGATGACCTGCAGGTAATACAGACGCGCGATCAACACACAGATCAGCGCCACGATCACGATCGCACCGAACACGACACGGCTGCGCACCAGACGGGCGTCCTTTTCGTGGTCCTTGATGCGGATCGGCTGAGACATGAGGGCAGGCTTACTTGTGGTAAGGGTGGCCGGACAACACGGTCCAGGCACGGTACAACTGTTCGCCGATCAGGATCCGCACCAGCGGGTGCGGCAAGGTCAGCGGCGACAACGACCAGCGCTGGTCAGCGCGGGCACAGACTTCCGGTGCCAGCCCTTCCGGACCGCCGACCATGAAGTTGACCGTGCGCGAATCCAGGCGCCAGCGATCGAGTTCGACCGCCAGTTGCTCGGTGCTCCACGGCTTGCCGTGAACCTCCAGCGTGACGATCCGCTCGTTGTGCCCGACCTTGGCCAGCATGGCTTCGCCTTCCTGGCGGATGAAACGGGCCACGTCGGCATTCTTGCCACGGGTGTTGAGCGGAATTTCCACCAGTTCCAGCGCCAGCTCGGACGGAAGACGCTTGGCATATTCATGCCAGCCTTCTTCCACCCACTTGGGCATGCGTGAACCGACGGCGATCAGGCGCAGTCGCACAGCAATCCCTTAGAACTGGTCTTTGTTGAGCTTGGTGAAATGCTCGTGGGTGTTTTCCGGGCTGTGGTGCTTGGCATCGGCCGCACGGCTTTGCTCGGCACCGGCCCACAGGCGCTCCAGGTCGTAGAACTGACGCGCCGAGGCAGTCATCATGTGCACGATCACCAGATCGAGGTCGAGCAGTACCCAATCGCTGTCGCCCTTGCCTTCTTCGCCCAGCGGCTTGGCGCCCTGCTTTTTCACTTCCTCGCGGACCTTGTCCAGCATCGCGTTGATCTGGCGATTGGAGGTACCGGTGGCGATGATCATGTAGTCAGTGATGCTCTGCTTGTCGCGCACATCGATGATCTGGATGTCCTGGGCCTTGACGTCTTCCAGCGCAGCGACGGCAATCTTGACCAGTTCGTCGCCCTTGAGCGGCTCGTTGGTGTTGACGGCTTCCGGCAGTGGTGCGCTCTTGAACGTGCCTTTGCGCTTTACTTTCGGTAGATCTTTATCAGTCATATGTAACTCGTTTTGCTCATGTATTCGGCGGCTTGGGGATACGGTGATCCGTATCGGTGAAGCGCGCCTTGTTCAGTTCGACGCACGGTACAGACCGTGCGCATCGATGTAGGCCAGGACCGCGTCGGGCACCAGGAAACTTACCGACTTACCGCTGGCCAGCAGTTGACGGATCTGGGTGGCGGAAACCGCGAGCGGTGTCTGCCAGACGAATGCAATCTGTCCGCTCGGCCCTTTCAGGGCCAGCGGGTCGCTCACCGAACGCGCTGCCAGCAGGTTGCGCAAGGCATCCGGCGGTTCGCTGTCGGCGTCCGGGCGCTGTAGCACCAGGATGTGGCAATGCTGGAGCAACTCTTCCCAGCGGTGCCAAGTGGGCAGGCCGCAAAATGCGTCCCAGCCCAAAAGCAGAAAAACCTGGGTCTCGGCGGGCATCTCTGCGCGCAGCGACTCCAGGGTATCGATGGTCCAGGACGGTTTGTCCCGCTGCAATTCGCGGGCGTCCACCACCAGCGGCGGCAATCCGGCCACCGCGCACTCGACCATCGCCAGCCGGTCCTGCGCCGACACCTGCGGCGTCCCGCGATGTGGCGGCCGCGCGTTCGGCATCAGGCGCAACTCGTCCAGCGCCAGCGCTTCGACAACTTCCAGCGCGCCACGCAAATGGCCGATATGCACCGGGTCGAACGTACCGCCCAGCACGCCAATGCGTTGCGGGCGCGACTCGCTGCCGGTGTGCGGCGCTTTCAGGTCGAGGTCGGTCAAGTCAGACCGTCGCCTGGCCGCGCAACTGGCCATCGCCGACCACGATGTACTTCTCGCAGGTCAGCCCCTCAAGCCCGACCGGGCCGCGGGCGTGCAGCTTATCAGTAGAAATGCCGATCTCGGCACCCAATCCGTATTCAAATCCATCGGCAAAGCAGGTCGGCGTGTTGATCATCACCGAGGCCGAGTCGACTTCCGCCACGAACCGGCGGGTGTCAGCGAGGTTTTCGCTGACGATCGAGTCGGTGTGATGGGAGCCGTAATGGTTGATGTGTTCGATCGCCTGCTCCAGACCGTCGACCACGCGAATCGACAGAATCGGCGCCAGATACTCGGTGTGCCAGTCGTCTTCGCTGGCCGCGACCGCTTCGATGATCGCCCGGCTGCGCTCGCAACCACGCAGTTCGACGCCTTTGTCGCGGAACTGCGCGGCCATCGAAGGCAGGAAATCCCTGGCAACTGCCTGATCGACCAGCAGGGTTTCCATCGCGCCGCAGATGCCATAACGGTAGGTCTTGGCGTTGAAGGCGATGCTTTGGGCTTTGGCCAGATCGGCGTGTTCGCTGACATAAACGTGGCAGATGCCGTCCAGGTGCTTGATCACCGGTACGCGAGCATCACGGCTGATGCGTTCGATCAGGCCACGGCCACCACGGGGCACGATGACGTCGACGTATTCCGGCATGCTGATCAGCGCGCCGACAGCGGCACGGTCAGTGGTTTCCACCACTTGCACCACGGCGGCGGGCAGTTCGGCCTCGGCCAGACCGCGCTGAATGCACGCGGCAATCGCGCGATTGGAATGAATTGCCTCGGAGCCACCGCGCAGGATGGTCGCGTTGCCGGACTTCAGGCAGAGGCTGGCGGCATCGATGGTCACGTTCGGGCGGGATTCGTAGATGATCCCGATCACGCCCAGCGGTACGCGCATCTTGCCGACCTGAATACCCGACGGACGGAAGCTCATGTCGCGAATCGCGCCGACCGGATCCGCCAGTGCAGCAACCTGACGCAAGCCGACGATCATGCCGTCGATGCGTGCCGGGGTCAGTTCCAGACGCTCCAGCAGCGCCGGCTCCAGACCGTTGGCGCGACCGGCAGCCAGATCCAGCTCATTGGCGGCGGCCAGCTCGGCGCGCGCAGCGTCCAGAGCATTGGCGGCAGCCTGCAAGGCGCGGTTTTTCTGCGCGGTGCTGGCGCGACCGATGACCTTGGAGGCAGCGCGGGCGGCGCGACCCAATCGGGTCATGTAGTCAAGAACGGACTCAGTCATGGTCTGCTGGGGTCTTGGCAAAGAGGAAAGCGGCAGATTATAGCTGCCGCGTCCCGGGACTAACAGCGGTGACGGGCGGATGGTCGAAATGAGCTGCGTTTGGCCGGCGTTCAGACGTAATTAAGCTCAGCGTTGTTATCATCACGACCTCTTGAGCCTGGATAAACCTTGCCCATCATGACCAACGTGCCCCTTTGCCCCGAGTCCGCGCGCCTGCCCGTGGGCCTGCCGGACAGTTTTTTCGACCGCGACGCCCAGGTGCTGGCGCAGGCGCTGCTCGGCAAAGTCATCCGCCATCGCGTCGGCGATCTGTGGCTGAGTGCGCGAATCATCGAAACCGAAGCCTATTACTGCGCGGAAAAAGGCAGCCACGCCTCGCTCGGCTATACAGAAAAGCGTAAGGCTTTGTTTCTGGATGGCGGCCACATCTATATGTACTACGCACGCGGCGGTGATTCGCTGAACTTCAGTGCGCAGGGGCCGGGCAATGCGGTGCTGATCAAATCCGCCTATCCGTGGGTCGATGAAGTGAGCGGTCCGGCGAGTCTGGCGCAGATGCTGCTGAACAATCCCGATGCCCAGGGCCGACCGCGTCCGACGCAGAAGCTCTGCGCCGGACAGACCCTGCTGTGCAAGGCGCTGGGTTTGAAAGTGCCGATGTGGGACGCCAAGCGTTTCGATCATGAACTGTTGCTGGTCGAGGACCCGGGACCGCCACCCGCGCAGATCATTCAAACCACTCGGCTGGGCATCCCGCTGGGCCGTGATGAACACTTGATGTATCGCTTCGTTGACGCTGCGTATGCGCAATGGTGCACGCGGAACCCGCTGCGACGGGGTCAGGTCGAAGGCCGGGATTATTGCCTGCTTCCCGGCGCTGAAGCCGAATCCGCAAATAAATGATGTCCCCCTGTGGGAGCGAGCCTGCTCGCGAAGGGGTTGTGCCAGCCAACGCTTCTAACGCCTGACACACCGCGTTCGCGAGCAGGCTCGCTCCCACGGATCAGCAGTGAAACGCGTAACAATTACTTAAAGAATGAATGGAGTTTTTCTGTATGGGCCCATGGCTCGATAGCATCACTGGATGGCTCGGCGCCAATCCGCAATGGTTGGCCGCAGCGGTGTTCATCGTTGCGTGCGTGGAATGTCTGGCGATCGCCGGGCTGATCGTGCCGGGCACGGTGCTATTGTTCGGCGTGGCGGTACTGGCCGGCAGTGGCGCGCTGTCATTGAGCGAAACGCTGCTGCTGGGCTTTCTCGGCGGCATCCTCGGCGACTTGATCTCGTACTTCCTGGGGCGGCATTTCCATCAGAACATCCGCCGCCTGCCGGGCCTGCGCCATCACCCGGAATGGATGGCCGGCGCCGAGTCGTACTTCCAGCGCTATGGCATCGCCAGCTTGCTGGTCGGGCGTTTCATCGGCCCGCTACGACCAATGCTGCCAATGGTCGCCGGGATGTGCGACATGCCCTTCCCGCGTTTTTTCGCCGTCAGCCTGCTGGCCGCTGCTGGCTGGAGCCTGGCTTATCTGTTGCCGGGCTGGGCCACGGGCGCGGCGTTCCGCCTGCCATTGCCTGAAGGTTTCTGGCTGGAGGCCGGGATCGTGGCTGCCAGCATCGCGGTAATGGTCGGCCTGAGCGTCAACAGCAGCGTGCGCCGCCATCGTCGCGCGACGATCTGGATCGGCGGCATGAGCCTGCTGATCCTGATCGGTCTGTTCATCGGCTATCCATACCTCACCGCGCTCGACAACGGCGTGATGACCCTGGTGCAGGAGCACCGCCAGCCAGCGCTGGACGAAATCGCCGTGACGCTGACCCTGATCGGCGAATTCCGCAACATGCTGCTGTTCAGTGCCCTGCTCGTCATTCTGCTGATGCTGTGCAAGCAGTGGCGCCAGGCAATGTTCGCGGGCGCCACCATGTTGGTCACCGCAATGGCCAATACCGGAACCAAGTATTTTTTCGCCCGGGTGCGCCCGGAAGTGCTCAGCGATCCATTGACCACCTACAGCATGCCCAGCGGCCACGCTTCTGGCGCGTTCGCTCTGTTCCTGACGCTGGGCGTGCTGGCCGGGCGCGGTCAGCCGCCGCGCATGCGCCTGACCTGGCTGCTGATTGCCTGCATCCCGGCCCTCTCTATCGCCCTGTCGCGGGTGTATCTGGGCGCGCACTGGCCAACCGACATACTGGCCGGGGCGATGCTCGCCAGTTGCGTGTGTGCTGCGATGCTGTGGTTGAGCCAACGTCAGGCGTCCCTTAATGCAATGCCGTTCAAGATCTGGTGGCTGATCCTGCCATCGATGGTTGCTCTGTTCGGCTTCTTCGTACTGCGCCACTTGCCACATACATTGTTGCGTTACGCCTACTAAAACAGACAACTCACAAGCCAGATTTTTTATACGCCGCTCTTTTGGAATATTCCGACAAGAGCGGCGTTGATTACCTACGCAAACTTCCTCTCCCCCGGTTAACTTTCCTGGTTATAAAACCGACATTTCCGCATTCCCAATCGACGCCAAACTAGCGTTACATAGTCCAGCCGGAACACGGTGGCGAAGTATTTCGCGCAACAGAAAATCCGTGAGTTCAATCCGCCCGGCTGGAGCACTTGCCAACAATCAATATTTATCCGGACCCGGCATTGAAGTTCTGCCGAGGCATTTATCAATTCATTCTTTGTCGAGTTATTCATGAGTCCAAAGATACCCCGCAAGACGCCTGTTACAACGCCGCATCAAACTGATCCGCGCGCACCGGCACCACATCGCCCTTTGATCGATGCCAGCGCCGTTGAAATATCGAGAAGGACCGGTGGTCACGACCAGACGCTGCCCACAACAACTTCCGGCAGCCCCCTCGCCGATGCAAACCCTAGACTTCCGGCGATCGAAATCTTCCAGTTACCGGCACATGGCGCTTATCGTTCTGAACATTCCACTTCAATAACCGATTACTGGTTGTCAGAGGCTTTTCTGCGTGGGATGAAGCCCGCTGACCCCGATGGATTTCGCTGGGTCGTTGGCAGAAAGTTCGTCGACGTCGAATATCAGGGCGCTTTGCAAACCACTCACGTCGGCGTGGATGAAACCGGCGCATGGCGCAGCAAGTTGCTGACCGAGCGCGTGCCCTCCGGGCCGCCTCTGTATAAAAACGCAGACAGCCCCACCTGGCGCCTGACCGAACAACCCGCGCCGAAGCGAGCGCGGCTCGCCCCCGCGACAACGCCCATCAATCAAAGCCGTTACAGTCCATCGGGGCGTTCGCCGGATGCTCAGGGTTACTACGAAATGCATCCGCTTTTTGCAGCGCGCACAGACCCCCCCCTGTTCGCCTTCAGGGATTCATTTGGCAATTTCATTCCGGTAGATCCTCCGTCGGGGGGATTCGCGGCGTCGCCGACCCACCTCAAACAGTGGACCGATCATGAGATCTGGCAGCTATATGGCTTGCAGGGCCAGGACATCGCGCGCTTTCGTGTCGAAGCTCAGGCCAGCGGCATGCCGCCACAGTGGGCACATCCCACAACCACCGGAAATCCGCTGACCGATCTGCTGCGCGACTCACTGCGCTGGCTGCATCCGCAGATGAGCCGTGCAGAGCGCGAAGCCTTTCTGCAATCGTTCAATCTGCTGCCCAGGCAGTTGACCCGCTTGCAGCAGGAGATGAGCAACCATCTGGCGATTCCAGCCTGGGCACTGGCGCACAAGCGCCTGTTGAATGACATCACCCACCCGCAACGCTTTGAGCAATTGGCCAAGGATGCGGTCGAGCAGCTCAACCTCAAGCACAATGCCCGCCACGACTGGTACGACGCCGAACAAGGCCTGACCCCCGAGGTCCGCGAGGCGCTGTTGAAACAGCTCGGTTACCTGCGCAACAAACACAATTGCCTGTATCGCACGGACATCCCGGCACTGTTTCGCGGTGACGAGCGCACGCCGTTCGAGCTGGCGAATGACGGCACCATGCTGCCCCGCTACCACCACGAACCCGGCGCCACCACGCACAAGCCGATCAGCGCGACGTTCAGTCTCGAGCAGGGCCAGATGTATGCCAGCGCCCCCGATCCCGCATACCTGCGCTTCAACAGCCAGACCCACAAATATCCGGGGCGCGACGCGGGTGACAGCAGCTCAGACAGCGGCGCAAGCGACGCCGATGATTCCAGCAGTTCCTCATCCGACTGGTCTGATCCTGAGAGTCCCGTCGCCTGGGATCACGAGCGGGGTTATCGGTCCTCACGCACGCGGCAGACAGAAATGTTCATGTACGCCCTCGACACGCGCAATCTGGAAGTCGTCCCGCACGAAGAGAACATGGCGTTCAATTCCGCTGCGCGTGAGAACCCGCCGACCTGGTTTCCCTCCGACGATTTCGAGGGGCTGATTTCGGTCACCCGCAGCGGAGTTCCAGCCGAGCGTATCTGGTTGCTGAACACAGACCTGAGCAAAGGCGCCAGGGTCGCAGACATCAAGGAACAGGCCGGCGCGGACGCTGAGCGCATCGAGGCGGCGACCCATGCCGGGCACGCCAACAAATTCCAATACGACCGACTGATCGACAAAGTGGAAGCGGCAGGACTGCCAATCCTCAGGCTGTCAGGCAATAAAAACGAGTTTGCATACGACATCGCCTGGCCCTGAACCGGGCACGCCCATACAACGCCGGAGAGGAGACCGGCATCCTCATGCACACCATTAAAGGATTAATACGTGTCGAAACTCATCGTCCCTGCGACCCATATCGCCCACGTTCGCGCACTTGAAGTTACCCCCATCGACGTCTCGGCGAATCCCCATGCCCCGCCCACCCATATGCGCAATCAGACGCAGGCGCCTGACATTGATCCGTCGCTTCGCAAAACCCTCAAAGCCCTGGACAAGCATCTGGGCCTGCTACGCATCGGTGAGATCATGATCAGTCGGGTCGAATTGCAAGCGCTGGGGGCGACCATTGACGGTCAACCGGTCAGTGCGGCGAACGCCCACATGAAGAGCGTGGATCAGGCATTTCTCGACGGACTCAATTTTCAATCGGCGCAGGTGCAGTCGCGCTTGCAGGCCGTGGATTTCCCCGACAATGACATGGCGGCAATGCTGTTTTACGAAATTGCCTGCAAGCGCTCGGTGGATGCCGGCCCACTGTTCATCAGTGACACGCCGCTGGCTTCCGGCAGCGCCATGGATCGTCTCAACAAGCTGGGCAAGGCTGCGCAAAAGCTGGAAATCCACCGTGCGGACGCGTTTGAAAACGCACCGGGCTGGATCAACAAGAGCAAAAGCTATTTGATGAGCGGCGCGGGAGTCGGCATGCAAGCCTTTGGCATCTACAGCAGCTACATGGCGCTGACCGATGCGATCAAGAAAGGCGAGGCACTGGAAATGCTGTACTACGGCGGATCCATCGCTGCAGAACTCGGCTCGCTGATCATCGAGCAGGGCCTGACCAGAACAGGCCAGGCGATGCTGACTCAGGGCAGCAACGTGCTGAGGGGTTTTGCGCTGACCTCAATCGGCAAATACATGAGCCGTGGTGCGGGACTGTTCGCCAGCGCGATTACCTTGCCGTTCGACATCGTTGACGCGATCAAATCCTTCAACGCCGCCGCCGCGACATCGGGCAAACAAGCTCAGGATCATTATTTCAGCGGTGCCCTGAGTGTAGCGGGCGCGGGTATCAGCCTGGTGCTGGGCGTCGCCGCGCTGGCCGGCTTCGGCAGCGTTGCCGGCCCGCTCGGCCTTGCGGCCGCTGCGCTGCTCATCGGCGGATCGATGATTTATCAGGCCGCCAGGGTCGTCGACGATATCGACGACTACATCGAACTGACGACACTCGAGCGTCTGCGCTCGGGATGGTTCGCCTTCACCGGCAAGGAACTGGACACCGAGGTGATGGATCGCTTCAAACTGTCCAGGCTTTACAGTGACTATGGAAAACAGCTCGAACTGTCGGCGAAAGACATGCTGGCCGGTGCTTACAAGGACTCCATCGCACAGGTAGTCAATGGCGCGTTTCGCGCTGAACTGCGCCCTGTCGAACTGTGGCGTTACCAGTGGGACGAAAGCGCCGGGCAGTTGCCGTTCAGACTCGACAGCCAGGCGGTGATCGTCGGCGGCGACGATGCAGTCGACGCGAGCCTCGGATTACCCGACAACCTCAAGGGCATGGTCAGTGGCAGCCCAGGCGAAGGCAAAGGCAAAGGCGTGTTCTGGCGTCTGGGTGATGGCAACGACCGCGTGGTTGGCGTCAAGGCGCGGCCCAACCTCTTCACCTACCGCGACGGCCATAAGGCACTGACGGGCGGCGACACAAATGATGCGTTCTACCAGGAAGTCTCTGATCAGGAACTGGATCGATCGAGCAAACCACCGCACATCAATGTGCTGGATGGCGGCTCGGGCAACGACCTGGTTGCGTTCGAAGGCGTCCGCCCGATTACCGACACGCGTTACATCGGTCACGACGTCAACCTGCAAACCGGCAAGGTCTCACTTCGCGGCCCGGACTCTGCGAACGACACCCTCGAAGTCGCCCATCTGACCTCCATTGAAAACGTTGCGACCTTGCGCAAAGGCACGAGCACTATCACGGGCAATGACCAGCCCAACCAGATTTCCGCCAACGGTTACGACCGCATCAGCGCCGGCGACGGCAACGACACGATCGCAATCTCTGGTACCGAGTGCACGATAGAGGGCGGCGGCGGCGAAGATCGCTATTACATCGCCGACACCAATGCACGTACAACGATCATCGAGTGTGGCGACCATTCGAGCCTGATCGAATTCGGCTGGCCGATGGCGGTCATTCAACGCTGGCAAATCATCGGCACCTCACTGGTGGTCAATTCTTTGCGCGGCAGGGACGGCAGCGACCCCGACCATGTGCTGACCCTTGAAAACGTCTACCAGACAGTCAACGGTCAGCGTCAATTGAACAATGCTCGGTGGGTGTTCCGCACTCTCGATGGCTATGAACTGCGCGCGCAACTGCCCACTCGACCTGGTGAAGCGTTGAGTCAGGACATCGAGGTTGCCGTCACTGTCAGCGGACGGCCGGCACCCGCCCCGGCAATCGTCAACGGTGGCACGGTGGCGCTGGACGGTCAGGACGTGCAGCGCCACTTCGTCGCACGTACCGAGCACAGGGTCGAATTCGTCGCCACAGGCAACGCTACCGGCGCCCGTACGATTTACCTGGATTACCAGGACAGCGAGATCGTCGACGTGGTGGTCAGCTATGGCGTGGAATTGCGCCAGGGTGTTTCGGGCAATACGCACCTGACCTACAACAACATCAGCCTGTCGATTCTGCTGCCATCCAGAGTGCTGGCCTTCAAAGGCGTGATCCAGACGATTGCCGCCGCGACGGGCTACAGTGGCCAAAACAGCCTGAAGGTCACGACACCGCTTCTGGCCCGGGACATCGTGCTGGTCATGCAGAATAACGTTTCATACCGCGTGCAGGTGCCCGCGTTCGATTACCGGGACGACGCCAGAAATCCCGGCATCCGAGTGCTCAGCTCGCGGAGCTGGTTGAAGCGGCGCAACGGAAAATATCCATTCATCCGCCCGCTGGTCAGCGAGAAACCATCACTGGGCGCACAGAACAGCAAAGTGGTCATCGAATCGCGGTCGCACACCGGGATTTATCTGCTCGAAGGCAAAAGCGCGACTTACGACGTTTATCTCGCCAGCAACAGCATCCTGCGTCTGGCCACACCGGGCGCTGCGGCAAAAACGGCCAATGCATCGAGATGGAATCTGTTCACCCGTACCCTGACAGAAACCGTCACGCGCGCCGACATTCAGCTCCAGGACAACCGCCTGCGCATTGCCAGCGTCACGGTGGAGTTGCCGGACATCTTGGATGACACCCCGGTGGAGTCCATCTGTGTGGTGACGTCAGCCGGCAACATTTATGAAGTCTCGCTGCTGTTTGAGGTGTTGCAGCTGTATGTGATCGACGCTCGTGGCTACGCCAGTGTCGAGGCATTGCTGGCAGATATCGACAAGCACAAACAACGCCACGAACTGGCCGCACGGGTCTACGTCACCCACATCGGTTACAAACCCGACACAGCAGGCACGCTGGTTTACAACTCGGTGAGCAATCAATGGAGCCTGCTGAATGATCTGCAAGAGCGCGTCGACCGCGAAGGTCTGTTCATCCCGGTCAACATGAGCTGACGGTGCGCTGCCGGTTTCAACATCGTGCCAGGGTGGGCCTGCGCTGATCTTCGTTTGCGCGTTGAGTCATGCGTTTTCCAAGTGAAACTAGGCGAACAGTTCGCCCTGCAACTCGTCGAGTAATGCCTGGATCGCATCCAGCCGTTGCTGAGGGTCGTCGAGTTGCAGCAGATCGATCTTGTCTTCTTCGGCGAACGGCAACAGGTAGGCAAGCTGATTGGCCAGTGACTGTTGACCGGCGGCTTCAGTGCCCATGTCCAACGCTTCGACCATCGGGTGTTCGGCCAGCGCCTTGAGCAGCGCGACCAGATCGGCGTCCTCGTCCTGCAACGGTTGCTCGGGCTCATCGTCCAGCCATTCGACGTCGGCGACGATCAACTGATCGCGCTGCACTTCGGTGCGCAACACCGTGAAACGCCGCCCGCCCTGGACGCGAATGCCGAGCAGGCCGTTGTCCTGTTGCTGGAAATCGGTGATCCGCGCCTCGCAGCCAACCATTGCGAAACCTTCTGGTGCCACACCGACTTCGTTGCCCTCCAGAATGCACACCACACCGAAACCGACGCCCTGCTTCATGCAGCGGCCGATCATGTCGAGGTAGCGCGCCTCGAAGATCTGCAGATCGAGGTTGCAGCCGGGGAACAGCACCGTGTTCAGCGGAAAAAGCGGCAGACTCATAGACATTTCCTTACACCACCATCGACACCGCCAACGGCAGGAACACCGCCGTGGCCACACCCATCAGACTCATTGCCAGCGCGGCGAACGCGCCGCACTCATCGTTTTCCTGCATCGCCACCGCCGTGCCGACCGCATGAGCGGTCATGCCCAGCGCCATGCCGCGCGCTTCGGGGCTGTGCACGCCGAGGCGGGTCAGCAGCGCCGGGCCGAAGATCGCGCCGATGACCCCGGTGATCAATACAAACACCGCTGCCAGCGCCGCCACACCGCCGATCTGCTCGGCAACCAGCATGGCGATCGGCGACGTCACCGATTTAGGCGCCATGGTCATCAGGATCATGTGATCGGCACCGAACCACCAGCCCAGCGCCACGCCCATGCCCGTTGCGACCACCCCGCCTATCACCAGAGTAGTAAAAATCGGCCAGAACAATTGCCGGATGCGGCGCAGATTCAGGTAGAGCGGCACCGCCAGCGCCACCGTGGCCGGCCCCAGCAGAATGCTGAGGATTTCGGTGCTCTTGCGATACTCCGCGTAGGTCAGGCCGCAGCCGACCAGCACACCGATCACCAACAACATGGAGACCAGCACCGGTTGCAGAAAGATCCAGCGGGTTTTCTCGAATGCCGCCAGCACCAGTTGATAAGCGCCTAGCGTGATGCCAATGCCGAACAGCGGATGATGAATCACCGAGGTCCACGCGCCTTGCCAGTCGAACAGCATCAGGATTCCTCCGCCGGCGGCGCATGACGTTTGACCAGCCGTTGCATGAGCACGCCGGCAAAGGCCATCGACAGGATCAGCGAGACCACCAGCGCGCCGACGATCGCCCAGAAGTCGGCGGCAATCGCCGTGGCATACACCATCACGCCCACCGCTGGCGGCACCAGCAGCAACGGCAGATAACGCAGCAGGCTGCCCGCCGCCTGATTCAGCGGCTCGCCGACTTCACCGCGAATGATCAGGAACACCAGCAACAGCAGCAGCCCGATGATCGGCCCCGGCAATATCGGCAACAGCAAATGATTGAGCGCCGTGCCGAGCAGTTGGAACAGCACCAGCAGGGTCAGGCCACGTAACAACATCTGACATCTCCGTCTTACATTTTCAGCCAGCAGGGGCTCGGCATTATAAGCATGCCAGCGCTATGGACCGGCATTCGCCAAAAGCATGGTCGGTTGACCTGAGCAAATCGCCATGATGATCTACAGTGGTTCGCAGGCCGGTCAAATCCGCCCCCTGAAAAACTATAAAACCGATGAACCCAAGGAGAGTCTCAATGCCCTATGTTCCAGTTGCAGAGCTCAAAGATTATGTCGGCAAGGAACTTGGACGTTCCGAATGGCTCACCATCGATCAGGAGCGCATCAACCTGTTCGCCGAAGCCACTGGTGATTTTCAGTTCATTCACGTCGATCCGGTCAAGGCTGCGCAAACGCCGTTTGGCAGCACGATTGCCCATGGTTTCCTGTCGCTGTCGCTGATGCCGAAACTGATGGAAGACATCCTCGTGCTGCCCGAAGGCGTGAAGATGGTCGTCAACTATGGCCTGGACAGCGTGCGTTTCATCCAGCCGGTCAAGGTCAATTCGAAAGTCCGACTGAAGGTCGACATGGTCGAAGTGACCGAGAAAAAACCCGGTCAGTGGCTGCTCAAGGCCACCGCGACACTGGAGATAGAAGGCTCGGACAAACCGGCCTACATCGCCGAGCCGCTGTCACTCTGCTTCGTCTGATCATCCCGGATGCGAAGCAGCGCACGCTGTTTCGCGTCACGTCTGTATATATGCGACGCATAGCTGCGGCATACTCGGTCGCCTAATTGCCCGGATCCCGCTATGCGCTCAATCGCTCGACTTGCACCCCTTGCCCTGACCCTGATGCTCACCGCTTGCGGCGACGGCGAATCGCTGTTGCCGCCGGATGCGCGCCTGCCCGATGGCGGACGCTATCGCGGTGAACTGGTCGACGGCTTGCTGCAAGGTCAGGGCCGCGTCGACTACCCCAACGGCAGCTGGTACGCCGGGGAGTTCGACAAGGGTCAGTGGCACGGGCAAGGCGAATGGCATGGCAGCAACGGCGAGGTCTATCGCGGCCAGTTCCAGCAAGGTCTGTTTGATGGACAGGGCAGCCTGAGCACCAATGCCAGCAGTTATGCCGGTGGTTTCAAGCAGGGCCGGCGCGATGGCGAAGGTACGCTGAAAGAAAACGGCATGACCTATCGCGGCGAGTTCAAGGCTGACCAGTATTCCGGCCTCGGCCGCCTGGAAATGGACGACGGCAGCTCCTATCAAGGCCAGTTCGCCCACGGCAAACCCAACGGCGAAGGCCAGCGCGGCGATGCCAGCGGCAATTCGTTCACGGGTCATTTCGTCAACGGTCAACTGGAAGGCAACGGCACTTACAACAGCGCCGACGGCGATATCTACGTCGGCGGCTTCAAGAACAATCAATTGCACGGCAAAGGCCGCTACGAGAACGCAGACGGCGACGTCTGGCTCGGCCAGTTCAAGGAAGGCGCGCTGACCGGCAAGGGCGAACTGATCGGCGCTGATGGCAGCCATTACATCGGTGTATTCAATGACTGGCGCTTCACCGGCCAGGGCCGTTTGAACCTTGCCGATGGCAGCTTCTACATCGGCGGCTTCGACAACGACAGCTATTCAGGACGCGGTACTCTGGTGCTGACCGATGGCAGCGTGCTCAGCGGCACCTGGATCAACGGCCAACGCGTACGCGACGCCGACGGCAAATTACTCCCCGACACTCTCGAACTCGGTTTGCTCGCCCAGGGTCGTCTGCTCGACGAGGCACTGGCGGCGATCCCCGCTTCGACTCCGGCAGTCGAGTTGTACACCCTGACCCTCGGTGGCGACGGCAAGCAAAGCGTGTTCCTGCGTGAATCCGATTACGTCGCCAACATGCTCAGTACGCGCTTCGGCGCCTACGGCCAGATCCGCCTGGTCAATCATCGCGATCATCTCGGCGACCGGCCGATGGCCACTCGCGAAAACCTGCGCCGCGCCGCGCAAGCCCTCGCCGAACGCAGCGGGCCGGAAGATCTGCTGTTCATTTATCTGACCAGCCACGGCACCGCCGAACATGAACTGGTGCTCGACCAGCCGCGCATGGAACTCGCCGATCTGCCCGCCGATGAACTCGCCGCCGTGCTCGCGCCGCTGAAGCATCGCGACAAGGTCATCGTGATTTCTTCGTGCTATTCCGGCGGTTTCATCCCGGCGCTGAAAGACGAACGCACGCTGATCATGACTGCCTCGCGCGCCGATCGGGTGTCGTTCGGTTGCTCGGAAGAAGCCAACTTCACTTATTTCGGCGATGCGCTGTTTGCCCAGGCACTGAACCAGACCGACGACCTTGAGCAGGCATTCAAACTGGCCAAGGCCACCGTCGCCGAACGTGAGCTGGCCGACGGTTTCGAAGCCTCGGAGCCGCAGATCTGGGCGCCGAAAACCGTGCTGTCGCACTGGCAACTGCTGCGTAAACAGCAAGCGCGCAAAGCGTTGCAAAGCAGCGCATTGAACGACGCGGCGAAAAAAGGCAACTAAGCTGAACAGTATCAAGGGAGAGACACTATGTACTTGACGCCTCAGCACGTATTGCTTGCCGGAGCCACCGGACTGACCGGTGAACATCTGCTCGACCGTTTGCTCAACGAACCAACCATTACCCGTGTCCTCGCCCCTTCGCGCCGGCCGCTGGCCGAGCATCCGCATCTGGAAAACCCGGTCGGTGACCCGCAGGCGTTTCTGCCGCAGCTCAGTGGCCGGGTCGATATCGCCTACTGCTGCCTCGGCACCACTATCAAGCAGGCCGGCTCCGAAGAAGCCTTTCGCGCAGTCGATCTGGACATGGTCGTGGCGTTCGCCAAGCGCGCCCGGGAGATGGGCGCGCGGCACCTGATCGTGATCAGTGCGATTGGCGCCGATCCGAATTCCTCGGTGTTCTACAACCGGGTCAAAGGTGAAATGGAACAGGCCCTGCGCGCGCAGAACTGGCCGCAGCTGACCATTTGCCGACCTTCGCTGTTGCTTGGCGAACGCACCGAACCACGCCTGGTCGAGCAACTGGCCGGGCCATTGTCGAAGCTGATTCCGGGGAAATACCACGGCATCGAAGCGTGCCAGTTGGCGCGAGCGATGTGGCGCCTGGCGCTGGAAGAACAGGATGGGGTGCGGGTGATCGAATCGGATGAACTGCGCAAGTTAGGCAAATAATCCATCCACCCATGATGATCATTCCCACGCTCTGCGTGGGAATGCAGCCATGGACGCTCTGCGTCCTAAAAGCGTGACGCGGAGCGTCACAGGATGCGTTACCACGCAGAGCGTGGGAACGATCAGTCGCTACAATCCACCAGTCGCTTGAAAACCTACGCCAATCACGGTGAGCAACGACAACGGCAACAACAGCGTATCGAGCAACGCGCTGGCCGGCAGGTCCACTCCCGGATAGCTCGGCGCCTCGGCACCGAACCGGTCCATCGCACAACACCCGCCGTTCAACGCATACAAATCCAGCCGCGTCCCGGCATACACCACCGGCGCGCCGGGTTTGGCCGCATCCAGCGTGCGCACGGTAGCGCATCCACCCAATTGCAGCGCCAGCACAAGCACCAGCAGCTTATTCATCGCTGCTCAAGTGATGCTCGCCCCAACGCGGCAGCATGTCCTGCGGGATGCCGAGCAGATTGAGAATCCGCGCCACAACGAAGTCGATCAGATCATCGATGGTCTGCGGCTGGTGATAGAAGCCCGGCGAGGCCGGCAGAATCGTCACGCCCAGATTCGACAGCTTGAGCATGTGCTCCAGATGGATGCTCGAGTACGGCGCCTCGCGCGGCACCAGAATCAACTGGCGGCGCTCTTTCAGCGTAACGTCCGCCGCGCGTTCGATCAGGTTGTTGCAGGCGCCGGTGGCAATCGCCGACAGCGTGCCGGTCGAACACGGCACCACTACCATGGCTGCCGGCGCGCCGGAGCCCGAAGCCACCGGCGACATCCAGTCTTCCTTGCCATACACGCGAATCTGCCCGGCAGCGGCGCCGGTGTATTCGGTCAGAAACGCCTGCATCATCTGCGGCTTGTTCGGCAGGGACACGTCGGTCTCGGTGGCCATTACCAGTTGCGCAGCCTTGGAGATCAGGAAGTGCACTTCGCGATCTTCGCGCACCAGGCAATCGAGCAGGCGCAAGCCGTACTGCGCGCCCGAGGCGCCGGTCATCGCCAGGGTGATGCGTTCCGGGCCGCCGGCCTGGGAAAACGTATTCATTGCAGCGCCTCGGCAAGCTTGCCGTGCAGGCCGCCGAAGCCGCCGTTGCTCATGATCACTACGTGCGTGCCGGGCTGCGCCTGGCTCTTCACGCGCTCGATGATGCCTTCCAGGGAATCGCTGACAATCGACGGCACCGTGCACAATGCGGCGGTGGCGCCGAGATCCCAACCGAGATTGGCCGGGGCATACCAGATCACTTGATCGGCATCGACCACACTGTCCGGCAAACCGTCACGGTGGGCGCCGAGCTTCATCGAATTGGAGCGCGGCTCGATGATCGCAATCAGTGGCGCGTCGCCGATGCGTTTGCGCAGGCCGTCGAGGGTGGTAGCGATGGCGGTCGGGTGATGAGCGAAGTCGTCGTAAATGGTGATGCCGCGCACTTCGGCGACTTTCTCCATACGCCGTTTGACGTTCTTGAACGCGCTCAACCCGGCGATGCCCATCGATGGCACCACGCCAACGTGACGCGCCGCAGCCAGCGCGGCCAAGGCATTGGCGACGTTGTGTTGACCGGTCAATTCCCACTCGACGGTGCCCTGGGACACGCCTTCGAACATCACTTCGAACGCCGAGCCGTCCTCGCTCAGCAGCTTGACCTGCCACTGACCGCCGGCGCCGGTGGTTTGCACCGGGGTCCAGCAACCCATCTCGATCACGCGCTGCAACGCTGGCTCGGTAGTCGGGTGGATGACCAGCCCTTCGCTCGGAATGGTGCGCACCAAATGGTGGAACTGACGTTCGATTGCTGGCAGATCGGGAAAAATGTCGGCGTGATCGAACTCAAGATTGTTAAGGATGGCGGTGCGTGGACGGTAGTGGACGAATTTCGAGCGCTTGTCGAAGAAGGCGCTGTCGTATTCATCAGCCTCGATCACAAAGAACGGCGTACCGCCCAGGCGCGCCGACACCGAGAAATTCTGCGGCACGCCGCCGATGAGGAAACCCGGGCTCATCCCGGCATGCTCCAGCACCCAGGCGAGCATGCTGCTGGTGGTGGTTTTGCCATGCGTACCGGCCACGGCCAATACCCAGCGACCTTGCAGCACGTGGTCAGCCAGCCACTGCGGGCCGGAGACGTACGGCAGGCCTTTGTTCAACACATATTCCACCGCCGGGTTACCACGGGACATGGCATTGCCGATCACCACCAGATCCGGCGCCGGATCGAGCTGCGCCGGGTCATAACCCTGCGTCAGCTGAATGCCTTGGGCCTCAAGCTGTGTGCTCATCGGCGGATAGACGTTGGCGTCGGAGCCGGTGACG
Organism: Pseudomonas sp. LW8; assembly: GCF_041956865.1. Lineage (NCBI taxonomy): Bacteria > Pseudomonadati > Pseudomonadota > Gammaproteobacteria > Pseudomonadales > Pseudomonadaceae > Pseudomonas > Pseudomonas sp. LW8. Next base: position 5,018,321 of record NZ_CP168138.1, read on the forward strand.
TGATGGCCCAGCTCTTTGGCCAACACCGCCATCGAGCCCATGAAAGTCCCGCAGATACCCAGAATATGAATGTGCATAGTCGACCTCGTAAAACATGGCCGCAGGTTAGCGTAGGGAGGGGGAAATGGCACTCTTTAGCTGAAGGATGGAGACGGGTTGGCGGCTACATCTGCGCACGGCTTCAGACCGCAGCCCCTCACCCCAGCCCTCTCCCGAGGGAGAGGGAGCCGATCTCGGTCGCTTTCAAATTTTTAGTTCGGCTCGATATTTCAGGTCGGCGTAAATCGCCAAAACACCTCGGTCAGTCCCCTCTCCCTCTGGGAGAGGGCTAGGGTGAGGGCTTTCAGCTGACACGCCGCTCAATTCCGTGTTTACGCAGTTTTCTATAAAGGGTGTTGCGGCTTACGCCCAGTTGCTGCGCTGTATGGGTCATGTGCCAGCGCGTCTGCTCCAGCGCATTGAGCAATGCAAGACGCTCGGCGTCGTCCAGTGGCTGGGCGGCGATCTGCGCCGCCACCACCGCCGGCCGCGCCTGCCGAATCATCACCGGCAAATCCTCAACGCCGACCCGCCCGCCATCACACAACGCCGCCAGCGTACGCAGGACATTGCGCAACTGCCGCACATTGCCCGGCCAGTTGAATGCGAGCAACGCCTGCCGCGCCGCTTCGTCGATCAGGATCGTTTCACCCCCTGCCTCCTCGGCCAGGAGAAAGTCCAGCAACTGCGATTTATCACTGCGCTCACGCAATGCCGGCAGCGCCACTTCCAAGCCGTTCAAGCGGTAATACAGGTCTTCACGGAAACTGCCGTCCTCGACCCGCTCGAGCAGATTGCGGTGCGTCGCGCTGATGATGCGCACGTCCACCGCTTGCGGCTCGCCGCCAATCGGCACCACTTGCCGATCTTCCAGCACCCGCAGCAAGCGCGTCTGCAACGCCAGTGGCATGTCGCCGATTTCGTCGAGGAACAAGGTGCCGCCATCTGCCTGTTGCAGCTTGCCGCGCATGCCGTCCTTGCGTGCGCCGGTGAAGCTGCCGCCGCGATAGCCGAACAGTTCGCTCTCGATCAGGCTTTCCGGAATGGCCGCGCAATTGAGTGCGACGAAGGCATTGCCGCAGCGCTGGCTGGCCTGGTGCACAGCCTTGGCGAACGCCTCCTTGCCCGAGCCGGTTTCGCCGTTGATCAACAGCGGCACGTCGCGCTCGAACACGCGCAGGGCTTTGCGAAATTCCGCCTGCAACGCTTCATCGCCGAGGCAGATGCCGGACAGGCGTGGCGCTGGAGTAGCGATTGGCGCTGGAACAATGGCTGTCGGCTTGCGCGATTCGCCGCGCAACACGGCAAACAGATGCCGGCCATCACGGGTGCGCAGTGGCCAACTGGCACTGGCGTTGGCGCTCGCCCGCCCGAGCAGGTCATCCAGCGAACAATCGAAAAACGCTTCCACCGGTTTACCGAGCAAACCACCGCGAATATGCCCGAGCAGGTTCAGCGCGCTCTGGTTGACTGCGCTGATCCGCCCTTCGCCGTCAAACGCCAGCAGCCCTTCGCTGAACAGGCCGACGGACTCGGCCTGCAGATGAAAGCGCAGCAACCACTGATTGTCGAAACAGCGCAGGAAGTAGCAGCTCTCAATCATCTTCGCCGACAGATTGACCAGCGCCATGGTGTGGAACTGGCTCTGCCGCGAGACGTCCGGCCGCGCCGAAGACACATCGAGTACCGCCAGCAATTCACCATGGGGATCGAACACCGGGCTCGCCGAACAGGTCAGCCCGGTGTGGCGGCCGCGAAAGTGTTCGTCCTGGTGAATGGTCAGCGCCTGACGCTCGACCAGGCAGGTGCCGATGCCGTTGGTGCCTTCGCAGGCTTCGCTCCAGTCGGCGCCGAGCCAGAGCCCGGCGCGCTCGAAAATCTTCCGTTCGGCCGGCGCGGTGACGCAATTGAGGATCACACCGCGCGCGTCAGTCAGCAGCACCGCATGGCCAGCACCGGAGAGTTGCTGATGCAGGCTGCTCATCTCGGTGCCGGCGATTTGCAGCACTTGTTGCAGACGTTCGCGACTTTCCAGCACTCGGCCATGCTCGAGCACGGTCGGCGCCATGGTCACAGAAGGATCGAGGTGGTAGTCCTCAAGGCAACGCAGCCACGAACGGGCGATCGATGGATCGGCGCCGGGGCCGTGCAGGTGCGGTTTGCCCTGGGTGACGGTGAGAACCTGGCGGGCATGGCGACTCAAATGGTTGTCGTGCATTTCTTATTGTTCTCCCCGGGGCGCGATGGCCCAAAGCATGAGGTGACGCCCAGCATCCTCCAGCGACTCCGGCAATGCAATGCTGGCAAGACCGCCCGGTCACGGGCTGTGCCGCAAGCGGTACAAACTGTCACCCGTGCTGTACCGATACCGTCACAGCACCACTCCACTCGTCCGAGACAAACCGGCCAAGCCCTTGATTTGCCTGACCTGCACGGCAGTGGCCCGAGCCTTGCTCTACGCTTATAGCAAGCGCACTTGCGCGTTTCTCTAATAAGTACAAAGCCAAGGAGAACATCATCATGCGTTACGCCCACCCCGGTACTGACGGCGCCAAAGTCTCGTTCAAGAGCAAGTACGGCAACTACATCGGCGGCGAGTTCGTCGCGCCGGTCAAAGGTCAGTACTTCACCAATACCTCGCCAGTCAATGGCCAGCCAATTGCCGAATTCCCTCGCTCCACCGCCGAAGACATCGACAAGGCGCTGGACGCTGCCCACGCCGCCGCCGATGCGTGGGGCGCCACTTCCGTGCAGGCGCGATCGCTGATCCTGCTGAAAATCGCCGATCGCATCGAAGAGAATCTCGAACTGCTGGCGATCACCGAAACCTGGGACAACGGTAAAGCCATCCGCGAAACCCTCAACGCCGACATCCCGCTCGCCGCTGACCATTTCCGTTATTTCGCCGGTTGCCTGCGCGCCCAGGAAGGCAGCGCTGCGGAAATCGACGGCAACACCGTGGCCTACCACATCCATGAACCGCTGGGCGTGGTCGGCCAGATCATCCCGTGGAACTTCCCGCTGCTGATGGCCGCGTGGAAGCTCGCGCCAGCGCTGGCCGCCGGTAACTGCGTGGTGCTCAAACCTGCCGAGCAAACCCCGCTGGGCATCTGCGTGCTGATGGAACTGATCGGCGACCTGCTGCCGCCGGGCGTGCTCAACGTCGTGCAAGGCTTCGGCAAAGAAGCCGGCGAGGCGCTGGCGACCAGCAAGCGCATCGCCAAAATTGCTTTCACCGGCTCGACTCCGGTCGGCTCGCACATCATGAAATGCGCAGCGGAAAACATCATTCCGTCGACCGTGGAACTGGGCGGCAAGTCGCCGAACATATTCTTCGAAGACATCATGCAGGCCGAGCCGAGCTTCATCGAAAAAGCCGCCGAAGGCCTGGTGCTGGCGTTCTTCAACCAGGGCGAAGTGTGCACCTGCCCTTCCCGCGCGCTGGTGCAGGAATCGATCTACGACGAATTCATGCAGGCAGTGATGAAGAAAGTCAGCCAGATCAAACGTGGCGACCCGCTGGACACCGACACCATGGTCGGCGCCCAGGCATCGGAGCAGCAATTCGACAAGATCCTCTCGTACCTGGAAATCGCCAAGGGCGAAGGTGCGGAGCTGCTGACCGGCGGCAAGGTGGAAAAACTCGAGGGCAGCCTGGCCACCGGTTATTACATCCAGCCAACCCTGCTCAAGGGCACCAACAAGATGCGCGTGTTCCAGGAAGAAATCTTCGGCCCGGTGGTGAGCATCACCACCTTCAAGGACGAAGCCGAAGCCCTGGCGATTGCCAACGACACCGAGTTCGGCCTCGGCGCCGGCCTGTGGACCCGCGACATCAACCGCGCCTACCGGATGGGCCGGGCGATCAAGGCCGGTCGCGTGTGGACCAACTGCTACCACCTGTACCCGGCGCATGCCGCGTTCGGCGGTTACAAGAAGTCCGGCGTCGGGCGTGAAACCCACAAAATGATGCTCGACCATTATCAGCAGACCAAGAACCTGCTGGTGAGCTACGACATCAATCCGTTGGGATTCTTCTGATCCTGCGATGCTGATCGTTCCCACGCTCTGCGTGGGAATCCAGCCCGGGACGCTCCGCGTTCCTTCAAAGCCGAACGCGGAGCGTCCGTTGATACATTCCTATGCTGCGCGTGGGAACGATCAGGTTCCTGGCTGTAGCCGGGCCAATAAAACAATAAAAATGGTGAACCCTATGCCAAGCGAATCCCCGGCCGGCGCTCCGGCGACCGGCTCAACCGTCGACTTCGAAAAAGTCGGCTCCGATTATTTCCAACAACGCGAACTGAAAAAAGGCGCCGCCGGCTGGGTCCTGCTGGTGGGCCTCGGCGTCGCTTATGTGATTTCCGGCGACTACGCCGGCTGGAACTTCGGCCTCGCCCAGGGTGGCTGGGGCGGCATGTTTCTCGCCACGCTGCTGATGGCGACCATGTACCTGTGCATGTGTTTTTCCCTGGCCGAATTGTCGTCGATGATTCCCACCGCTGGCGGCGGCTACGGTTTCGCCCGCAGTGCGTTCGGGCCGTGGGGCGGGTTTCTTACCGGCACCGCGATCCTCATCGAGTACGCCATCGCCCCCGCCGCCATCGCGGTGTTCATCGGCGCCTACTGCGAGTCGCTGTTCGGTATTGGCGGCTGGATGATCTATCTGGCGTTCTACATCATCTTCATCGCCATCCACATTTTCGGGGTCGGCGAAGCGCTCAAGCTGATGTTCATCATTACCGCCGTCGCCGCGCTGGCGCTGGGGGTGTTTCTGGTGGCGATGGTGCCGCACTTCGACGTTGCCAACCTGCTCGACATCCCGGTGACCACTGCGGTCGGTGCCAGCCCGTTTCTGCCGTTCGGCTACGTCGGCGTGTGGGCGGCGATTCCCTATGCGATCTGGTTTTTCCTCGCCGTCGAAGGCGTGCCATTGGCCGCAGAAGAAACCAAAAACCCCAAGCGCGATCTGCCGCGTGGCCTGATAGGGGCAATGCTGGTGCTGCTGATGTTTGCCCTGCTGATTCTGATCGTCGGCCCTGGCGGCGCTGGTGCGAATTCGCTGCTGACCTCCGGTAATCCACTGGTCGAAGCACTGAGCAAAGCCTACGGTGGCTCGACCTGGATGGGCAGCTTCGTCAACCTTGTCGGTCTGGCTGGGCTGATTGCCAGTTTCTTCTCGATCATCTACGCCTACTCGCGGCAGATCTTCGCGCTGTCGCGGGCCGGTTATCTGCCGCGCAAACTGTCGCAGACCAACAAGAGCAAGGCACCGGTGCTGGCTCTGGTGATTCCCGGCATCATCGGCTTTGGTCTGTCGCTGACCGGCCAGGGCGATTTGCTGATTCTGGTCGCGGTGTTCGGCGCGACCATTTCCTATGTGCTGATGATGGCCGCACACATCACCCTGCGTATCCGGCGCCCCAAAATGGACCGGCCGTATCGCACGCCGGGCGGCATTTTCACCTCGGGTGTGGCGCTGGTGCTGGCGTGCATCGCCGTGGTGGCGGGTTTCCTCGTCGATCCACGGGTGGTGATCGGCGCCGCGATCATCTATGGAGTGTTAATTGCTTACTTTGCTTTCTACAGTCGGCATCACTTGGTAGCAGGCACGCCGGAAGAAGAATTCGCGGCGATTCAAAAAGCTGAACAAGCCTTGCACTGATTGTCGAAAACCACGGCGCAGAGCTGTTCTGCGCCGTCACGGAGAACGCTGAATGGCCAGTTTTGCTCACACGGTCGGCGCGCAGACTTACCGCTTCGACAGCCTCAAAGACGTCATGGCCAAGGCCAGCCCCGCCCGCTCGGGGGATTTTCTCGCCGAGGTCGCCGCGCTCAACGACGGCGAACGGGTGGCCGCGCAAATGGCCCTGGCGGACATCCCGCTCACCCACTTCCTGCAGGAAGCGCTGATCCCCTACGAAGCCGACGAAGTCACCCGGCTGATCATCGACACCCACGACAAACAAGCCTTCGCCGTGGTCAGTCACCTGACCGTTGGCGGCTTTCGCGACTGGCTGCTCAGTGACGCGGCGGACGAAACCAGCCTGCGCGCCCTCGCCCCCGGCCTGACCCCGGAAATGGTCGCCGCCGTGTCGAAGATCATGCGTGTACAGGATCTGGTGCTGGTCGCGCAGAAAATCCGCGTGGTCACCCAATTTCGCGGCACCCTCGGTTTGCGCGGGCGCCTGTCGACCCGCCTGCAACCCAACCACCCGACTGACGAGCCGTCCGGCATCGCCGCGAGCATTCTCGACGGCCTGCTCTACGGCAACGGCGATGCGATGATCGGCGTCAACCCGGCCACTGACAGCATCGCTTCGATCTGCGCGATGCTGGAGATGCTCGACGCAATCATCCAGCGCTACGACATCCCGACTCAAGCCTGCGTGCTGACCCACGTCACCACCTCGATCGAGGCGATCAACCGTGGCGTGCCGCTGGATCTGGTGTTCCAGTCGATTGCCGGCACTGAGGCGGCCAACGCCAGTTTCGGCATCAACCTCAACGTGTTGCAGGAAGGCTACGACGCCGGCCTGAGTCTCAAGCGCGGCACCCTCGGGCAGAACCTGATGTATTTCGAAACCGGTCAAGGCAGCGCGCTGTCGGCCAACGCCCACCACGGCATAGATCAACAGACTTGCGAGACAAGGGCCTACGCCGTGGCGCGACATTTCAAGCCGTTCCTGGTGAACACCGTCGTAGGATTTATCGGCCCGGAATACCTCTACAACGGCAAGCAGATCATCCGCGCCGGCCTTGAAGATCACTTCTGCGGCAAGCTGCTCGGCGTGCCGATGGGCTGCGACATCTGCTACACCAACCACGCCGAAGCCGACCAGGACGACATGGATACCCTGCTGACGTTGCTCGGCGTCGCCGGGATCAACTTCATCATGGGCATCCCCGGCTCCGACGACATCATGCTCAATTACCAGACCACTTCGTTTCACGACGCTTTGTACGCCCGCCAGACCCTGGGCCTGAAACCGGCGCCGGAGTTCGAGCAATGGCTGGCCAACATGGGCATCTTCACCCAGGCGGACGGCAAGGTTCGCTTCGGCAACAACCTGCCGCCGGCCTTCCGCCAGGCCTTGGCGCACTTGGGATGAGTCTTATGGAAAAACCACCGGTCGATCCGCAAAACCCCTGGCTGGAACTGCGCCGTCTGACCCCGGCGCGGATTGCCCTGGGCCGCACCGGCACCAGCCTGCCGACGCGGGCGCAGCTGGATTTTCAGTTTGCCCACGCCCAGGCCCGCGATGCCGTGCACCTGGCCTTCGATCACTGCGAAATCCGCGCACAACTGAGCGAGCGCGGGCGGGAAACCCTGGCACTGCAAAGCGCTGCGCCGGACCGACACACCTATCTGCAACGCCCGGATCTGGGGCGCAAGCTCAGCGATGCATCGGCGCAGGTCTTACGCGATTACGCCAGCGAACACCCGGGCGGCGTCGATCTGGTGATGGTCGTCGCGGATGGCCTGTCGGCGCTGGCGGTGCATCGGCACACGCTGCCGTTCCTGACGCGCCTGGAAGAGCAGATGAGCGGCGACGGCTGGTCCGTGGCACCGGTGGTGCTGGTGGAACAGGGCCGCGTCGCCATCGGTGACGAGATCGGCCAGTTGCTAGGGGCGAAAATGGTGGTGATGCTGATCGGCGAGCGCCCGGGCTTGAGTTCACCGGACAGCCTCGGGCTGTATTTCACCTACGCGCCGAAGGTCGGCCTCACCGACGCGTATCGCAATTGCATTTCCAATGTTCGGCTTGAAGGTTTGAGCTACGGCATGGCGGCGCATCGCTTGCTGTATCTGATGCGCGAGGCCTGTCGGCGGCAGCTGTCGGGGGTCAACCTGAAGGATGAAGCTCAGCTGCACACATTGGAGGCGGACGACGCTGTCGACATGAAAGGCAATTTCCTGCTCGATCCACCGCCAGCCTGAACCGTTTCCGCATTGCCTTTCTGCGCTGCTTTCAGGCAGGATCGACGCACGGCCGCCCGGGTTTCCCATCGCCGTCAGAGCAGTTGAAGACAGCCACTTGAAGACGAGACCTATCATGCGGATTATTCAAGCGACCCTCGAACATCTGGATTTGCTGACTCCTTTGTTCGTCAAATATCGCGAGTTCTACGGCTCCCTGCCTTACCCGGATTCCTCCCGCGCGTTCCTCGAAAAGCGCTTGCGCCGCAAAGAGTCGGTAATCTATCTGGCCCTGGCCGACGATGACGACAAGAAACTCATGGGTTTCTGCCAGCTCTATCCGAGCTTCTCTTCGTTGTCGCTCAAACGCGTGTGGATTCTCAACGATATCTACGTTGCCGAAGATGCGCGCCGGCAACTGGTCGCTGACAACCTGATCCGCACCGCAAAGAAAATGGCCAAGGAAACCCAGGCCGTGCGCATGCGCGTCTCGACCAGCGCGAACAACGAAGTGGCGCAGAAAACCTACGAATCGATCGGCTTCAAGGAAGACACCGAGTTCAAGAACTACGTACTGCCGATCAGCGACGAGCTCTGACTCCAACGGCTTCGGTGATGAGGGAGTTCGCTCCCTCGCCACGGCCACCTTTTCCCTGACAATTGCTCACTTCGCGACACTCCCCGCTACAAAACCGACGCGCTTTTCATCGCTCAGACCGTATAATCCCGATCTTTCCGGCTTGTAAGAAAAACTACACCCCGCTGTAGGCTTACACGAAGTCATCCGCACAGGCCTGCCGAGTCGGGCCGTCATACAGGTGCCCCCATGGATTTCAACCCGCTCGACCTTATCCTGCATCTCGATGTGTATCTCGATTTGCTGGTGAACAACTATGGGCCATGGATCTACGCCATCCTGTTTATGGTGATCTTCTGTGAAACCGGGCTCGTGGTGATGCCGTTCCTGCCGGGTGACTCGCTGCTGTTCATCGCTGGCGCAGTGGCGGCCGGCGGCGGCATGGATCCGGTGCTGCTCGGTGGCCTGCTGATGCTGGCGGCGATCATGGGCGACAGTACCAACTACGTGATCGGACGCACGGCCGGGGAGAAGCTGTTCAGCAACCCGAACTCGAAAATCTTCCGTCGCGACTACCTGCAAAAAACCCACGATTTCTACGACAAGCACGGCGGCAAAACCGTGACCATGGCGCGTTTCCTGCCGATCATCCGCACCTTCGCGCCGTTCGTCGCGGGCGTGGCGCGGATGCCGTACCCGCGTTTCTTCGGCTTCAGCGTGCTCGGCACCATCCTCTGGGTCGGCGGTCTGGTCACTCTGGGTTACTTCTTCGGCAACGTGCCGTTCATCAAGAAAAACCTCTCGCTGCTGGTGGTGGCAATCATTCTGCTGTCGCTGGTGCCGATGATCATCGGCGTGGTGCGCAGCCGGTTCGGCGGCACCAAAGTGCAATCGCACTGATCCGATGTGGTCACTGAGCGCCTGGCGACGCCGGCGCCTCTTGGCCAGGCACCCGATTGCCGACGACCTGTGGCAACGGGTGCGCCATCAACTCTCCTTCCTCGATGGCATCAGCGCTGCTGAAGACCAGTGGTTGCGCGAAGCCTGTGTGCTGTTTCTCGACGACAAACACCTGACCGCCCTGCCCGGTGTCGAGCTGCATCAGGAGCAACGCCTGCTGCTCGCCGCCCAGGCGCAGTTGCCGTTGCTGCACCTCGGCGATCTGAACTGGTACCAGGGTTTCCACGAGATCGTGCTGTACCCGGACGACTTCCTCAGCCCGCAACGCCATCGCGATGCCAGCGGCGTCGAGCATGAGTGGGACGGCGAACACAGCGGTGAAGCCTGGCAGCAGGGGCCGGTGATTCTCGCCTGGCCCGGCGTACAGGCCAGCGGTGGCTGGGAAGGCTACAACCTGGTGATCCACGAACTGGCGCACAAGCTCGATATGCTCAACGGCGACGCCAACGGCCTGCCGCCACTGCACGCCGACATGCGCGTCAGCGACTGGGCCAAAGTGATGCAGGCCGCTTACGACGACCTCAACCGCCAACTCGACCACGATCCAGACGCCGAAACCGCCATCGATCCCTACGCCGCCGAGAACCCGGCGGAGTTCTTCGCCGTCACCAGCGAATACTTCTTCAGCGCCCCGGATCTGCTGCACGAGGCTTATCCACAGGTCTACTTGCAACTGCAGCTTTTCTACCGGCAGGATCCGTTGGGCAGACTGCGGCAACTTCAGGCCACAGACCCGGTCTATCAGGCGCACGACTGAGCTCTGCACGACTTCTGGTACGTGGCGTCGGCGTAGGAATGTGCCTATAATCGCCGCCACTTTTTGGTCAATCCGGCCAAGTGTTTTTGGTCAACTACGGGGGCAACGCCCAATGAGCTACAGCAAGATTCCGGCTGGCAAAGACCTGCCGAACGACATCTACGTCGCGATCGAGATCCCGGCCAACCACGCGCCGATCAAATACGAAATCGACAAAGACAGCGATTGCCTGTTCGTTGACCGTTTCATGGCCACCCCAATGTTCTACCCGGCCAACTACGGTTACATCCCGAACACCCTGGCTGACGACGGTGATCCCCTCGACGTGCTGGTCGTAACCCCTTACCCGGTTGCTCCAGGCTCGGTAATCCGCGCCCGTCCGGTCGGCATCCTGAACATGACCGACGACGGCGGCGGCGATGCCAAAGTCATCGCCGTGCCACACGACAAGCTGTCGCAGCTGTACGTCGATGTGAAGGAATACACCGACCTGCCACCCCTGCTGATCCAGCAGATCGAGCACTTCTTCGCGAACTACAAGGATCTCGAGAAGGGCAAGTGGGTCAAGATCGAAGGCTGGGCCGGTGCAGACGCCGCCCGCGAAGCGATCACCAAGTCGGTTGCCGCCTACAAGGGCTAAGCAATTGCGCCTTGCGTGACGCTTGAAAAAACCCCGGATTTCCGGGGTTTTTTGTTATTGGCGTCTGCATAATCGACTCGGTTGTTCAGGTCGATGTAACTCGAAATACACCTTGGTCGGCCCCCTCTCCCTCCGGGAGAGGGTTGGGGTGAGGGGCTCTTGAAAAAGCCCGACTAAACAAACCGTTTAAATTCCTACATGCAGTTTTAATCTGTTTAATTTCCCACAAGTACGTCTTACATCCCGTCGCAAAATACAGGCTTTTTTTGAACGCCCGGTTTATTCAAACCGCTCTAGTACGGCCGTAGACTCCGTGTTTATGAGAAAGAACACTAGCGGTCCACGATTCAAGGCACTCCTGGAAGCAGCGAACATCAGCACCACGGATTTCGCAAGGTTCTGGGGCACGGAAGCCCAAAACGTTCATAACTGGTACACCCGGGGCGTCCCGGCGTATCGCATGGAAGAAGTCTCACGCCTGTTGTCGGTCAATAGTGAATGGCTGAAAACCGGGGAAGGCGTCAAGGAGGTCGCGCGCCTGCACCCACCCGCCAGCAATGGCGACACGTTCGATGCCCAGGCCATCTGCGGCGTCTACACCGTCATCAACCCCAGCGACATCGACCTGGCATTTTTCAAGGAAACCCCGATCGCCAACGGCGACGGTAAAACCCACGTCATCCTCGACCCCGACCAATCCCTGCGCCTGCCCCGCGCCCACCTTGATCAACTCGACATCCAGCACGCCAACGCCATCTGCGCGCACATGATCGGCAACAGCATGGCCGATCGCATCGAAGACGGCTCCATCGTCGCCATCGACCGCGGCCTGACCCAGGTCGTCGACGGCGAAATCTACGCCGTAGAGCACGACGGCATGCTGCGCATCAAATACCTGCACCGCATGCCCGGCAACGGCCTGCGCATGCGCAGCCACAACAGCGCCGAATACCCCGACGAGGTCTTCCGGCCAGCGCAGATCGAAGAGCAGCGGATTCATATTCTTGGCTGGGTGTTCTGGTGGTCGACACTGGGCAAGCGCCGGCCGGTGGTGCCGTTTCTGTGATTGTTTGCCAGAACCTGTGGGAGCGGGCTTGCCCGCGAAAAGGCCCTGACAACCGGTACAAATCCGGAGTTTGTAGCGCTTCAGTCGCTCTAAACCGCACTTGAGACTGGGAATCCAAAGCAAAACTCAGTATCCTGCGCCCCACATTCGCGCATCGACCCGCCCAGCGGCTCGAATGACGCCCGACGCGGCAGACCAACGTCTGACCAAGTCCCACAGCCGGACGCAGATCCGGATGTACGTTTTGAAGGCTGGCGCGGTTTACCAAAAATAAACCAAGCCAGTCCCCGAGAAGCCGGCCACAAGCCGGCTTTTTAATGCCTGCAACAAACCATATCCATTGCTGAAATTGCATTCCAGCTTGTATAGCGCCCAATGCACTGGTTACCGTCCCGCCAAATATCGCAGGAAACACCAAATGCCCAAAACCTCATTCCCCATTGAGGACGCGCTGAAGCGCGCCGCCGAACGAGGCGAGCCGCCTGCCGAAGATAAGTTGGCCAGTGAAGAAGATGACGAACTTGCCGCCATCGTTCACGAGCGCCTCGCCGCTCCTCAGCGAATGCAGGTCAGTCTGGCTGATCTGTAAGCTGTTCGAGCGCCCAGCTACAGTTGCTGAATTTGTCCAACAACCCGTTGGACAAATTCCCCTCACGGATAACTGAACGACTTCACCAACGTCAACTCCCCCGCCGTCCGCATCGGCACTACAAACGTCTCCATCTTTTCGCTCGGCGTGCCTTCTTCAGTAATCACCGTCACCTGCGCCGTGGTCAGCGCCTGCACCGCTGCATCCCCACCTTCGTCATCCCCGCGATACCCGCCGCCGTAATAATTCACATACACCAGATACTGCCCCTTGATCGGCGCGGGCATGGCGGCGATTTCCGGGCCGTAGCCGGTGGTGACGTCGACGTCGAGGGCGGCGCCGTTGGCGGCGCTGCGGTTGCCGTACCAGATGTGGGCGCCGTCGGGGGTTATCAGATGGAGATCGAGGTCGGTGCCGTCGCTGTCCCAGGCCAGCAACACGCGCAGTTTGGCCGGGGTGGCGCCGCCGCGGGCGTTGAGGAATTGCGTGCGGTGGCGTTGCTGGCCGTCGGCGCTGCGGACTTCGACGCTGTTGCTGCCATTGGGGAAGGAGAACGGGCGATCGAAGCCGCCGGCGGGGTCGATTTTCAGCGGCATGCTGACGCCGTTGACGATCAGGCGCCCGGGTTCATTGTTTTTCGGCACGGCTTTGATCTGGCCGCTGATTCTCGCGGTATTGGCCTGGCCAAGCGGTGTGTTGACCGACGAGGCCGGGTAGTTGACGGTCTGGCGAAAGCTCTCGCCCTCGCCTTGCGGTGCGCCGCTGCGCCAGCCGCCCACCGGGGTGTCGAGTTTGACGCCATCGGCGGCGTGAGCCTGCGGCAGTACGTTGAGGGCACAGAGCAGCAGCAAGACCTGTGGATAACGGAGTGTCATGGTCTATTCCAGCAAAAGGTGACGGGCGAGCCCTTCGATGTAGGTTTCATCCTGGCCGTTGGGGTGTGCTTCGAAGGCCAGGTGCAGATATTCGTGGGTCAGATCGAGGCGATCCTGCAGGCTCAGCACGCCGCGCACGTATATGCGCTGGCGTTCGCGGTCGACGAAGGGCCGGCCGAAGGCGAGTTTGCATACGGCGAAAGTGCTGACTTCGTTGTAGCCGGTTTCGCTTTCGAGCTTAGGACGCCAGCCGCGTCGCTGCTTTTGCAGCCAGTCTTGCGCGGCGGGCAATGCTTCGCAGGAGGCGACCGGGTTATCCCAGCGGCTGAGGCTGGCGCGTGGATAGGCGTGCAGCAGAATCGCGTCGTAGCGCTGGCCGGCGTTCGCTTGCTCGACGGCTCGCTGCCAGGCGAGTTTGTCCGGGCCGGGCTGGTCGGAGTGATAGGTGACGGTGCTGCCGGCCAGTACCAGATCCGCCGTCCACGCCGCGATGTTGCGTGACTCGGCCGAGGCTGGACGCGGGGCGACGCGCTGGCGATTGCTGCTGTCGTCGATGCTCAGGCATTCACCGTTGCGCGTGGCGTTTTGCAGCAGATAAGTGCGGATCGCTACGGCCAGCGCCTTGGCGGCTTCGGCGGGTTGCGGTTTGGCTTCGCGCTCAAGGACACGGGCGACATATTCTTCGCGATCAAGCCTTGCAACGAGTTTGTCGTTGAGCAGAAACAATTCGCCATCGCTGTGGATGTCCAGCGTGTTGCCGTTGGCGAATTCGACGCGGTAGTCGCCGCGCAATGGCCCGGACGTGGCAACACGATCTCCGGCCAGAACTTTCGACACCGGGTATTTCGAGAACAGCCCGACTTCCACACAACGCCCCGCGTCCGCTAGCCAAGCCGTCGGTAATACGCTGGCCAGCGCCTGACCGTAATGCCGCAGAACCATTTGACTGGTACCGGGTCCACCCGCCCAGATCGGTGCGCCGTCGGCGGTCCAACCGGCGAATCCACCTTGCCGCGATAGTGCATCCTGGTCGCCGAGCCAGCTCCAGGTTTTCACCCGCAGGCGCCCGCCCAACTCGCCGACGACATTGCCGTCCGCCGCGTTCAGCACGACATCGAGCAGCACGCGGCGCGTCTGATCCTGCGCTGGCAGCAATGCCAGAACGCTCAATAACTCGGCAACCGAAACCCTTGTTGCCGGTTGCACGGCTGGCAAATCCAGCAACCACGACGGTGCCTGCCGCGACTGCCAATACGCTCGCCAATCCTTCGCTGCAATGCCCAACCGCGCGGGGTCGAAATACAGACCGCAGGATTTCACCAGTGCCTGATCCCGCTCGATCTTGCCGCCCGCCGAGCAGCAATAAACTTCTTCTTTGGACTGCCCGCGACATTCATAAGCCGGCTCCCGCGCACCGGTATCCACCAGCCAGGCGTAGACGAACAACTTCCACAGACTGCCCAGCGGCGCATCCAGCGACGCTGGCAACGGTTCGCGCTTGATCAGTTGCGTCTGACTCAACGACAACAACTCGCCCTGATAGGCCACGCGCAACGGCTCATCCTGCGCTGTCGCCAGCGCAGGCATCACACCCATCAGCAGCCACAACAGCGGCCGGCGCATGTCAGTTGACCGTGACCTGACCGAGGGCAGCTTTAGCCTCCTGGGCCTGATGCTGCGGTGCATACACTTGCTTGAAGCGTACCGGCGGCAGGTTGAACTGGCCCTTCTGCGAGAAGCGCACCAGATGGCGCAGGCGCAACTCACCGCTCAATGAATCGACCGGCACCGCGTAAGCCAACTGACCCGGTTCGAAACGCGCTTTCTCGAGCGCGGTCGGTTCGGTGCCGTCCTTGCCCTGCAATTTGATGCCCCATGTCGTGCGCTCGACATCCGCGCCCGGTGGCAGCGGCACTTCAAGCATGCCGTAGCGCAGCGGTTTCGGCGCTTTGCTGGTGAGGATCACCTCGTCCAGGTACAGGCTGTCGCTGGACAGCGGCTTGGTGCCGACCGGCTCGAGTTTGAAGGTGAACGCTTCGTCGCCCGGCACCAGCCGCGACAGACGCCGAGTGACGCTCACGGCCATCGGATCGACCTGCGGCTGTTGAGTCTGGAAGCTCAGCGCTGCACGCAACGGCCGCTCTTGCGTGCCGGACACGCTCAGTATGTTCGGCAAAGGCGTCGCGCCTTGCCATGTCCAGTACATCTCGCCGCTGGCGCCGTAGTTTTTCTTCCAGCCCTCACCCGGCATCAGCGCGATGGTCGGCGAAGCCTGAGCGATGCTGCGTTGCAGCCAAGTCAGCGCCAGCGCACGTTCCAGTGTCGACTGCTGCGGCAACAGACGTTGCAACAACGCCGTGGCGCGAGCCTGATCGAAAGGTTGCAGCGACAGGTTCAGTGCTTCAACGAAGGGCTGCGAGCTGACGGCCAGACGTTGTTGCGCTGCGCCCAGTTGCCGATTGAACGCCTCCGGCAAAGCAACTTTCGCCTGCGTGGCCAACGATGCAGTGAGTACCCGCGCCGTCGCCAGACCAAGTGCCGAATCCGGGTCGTTCATCACCAGACTGTCCTGGCCGTCGTCGAGCAAGGTTTCGGCACTGCCTTCACCTGCCTTGACCAGATCGTCGATCAGACCGCTGAGCAGCGTGTTCACTGGCAGCTGCATCTGTTTGGCGAACGACAGAATCAGCGCCCGCTGCAGCAATGGCGTATTCGGCGCTTGCTTGGCGTACACCTCGAGTACGCGCTGCCAGTGCTCCGGCGGCAGAGTCAGGTCGAGTACGCGGCTGGCATTCCAGTCAGCGTAATAGGCATAGGCGGTGAGAAATGCATCCGGCTCGCCGTCGTAGCCCCACCAGGTGAAGCTCGCCGACGGCCCGGCCATTTGCACCAGACGCAGACGGCTGTTCTGCATGATCAGGCGCAAGCGATCGCGAATCTGCGGGTTCGACGCCAGCGATGGATAAGCGATGCTCAGCGGCAGCAAGCGACTGGCGGTCTGCTCGACGCCGCCGTACGGGTAGCTGAGCAGATCATCGAGGGCGGAACGGAACAGCGCTTGCGGACTGTCATCCAGACGCAGGCGAATATCCGTGGCATCCGCCGGCAAACTCAAGGGTGTATCGCCGCTGACCACATCGAGACTTTGCGTTTGCGTGACTTGCCAGCCATCACCGGTGGCACTCAAGCGCACAGCCAGGGCATCGGCGACTTTGCCGTCCTGCACCAACTCCGCCGTCCACTCGCCAGAGGCCAAAGCGAACGCCGGTAGTGGCAGGTAATTGATGCCGCTGTTCAGAGTCACCGGCAGACGTTGTTCGGTACCGGCATAGTGAGTTACCAGTTCCGCCTTGACCGGTTTCTCCGCCTGACTGAACGCAAACACGCCCAGCCGCGGCTGATCGCCCTTGCGGAATTTGCTCGGCCCGCTCCACTTCAGGTACAGCGGTTTTTCCGAACGGACAAACTGCTTCTTCTGCCCGACCTGACCGTCATCGGCAATCGCCCGCGCGGTGATGCGCCAGCGGGTCAGCGAGTCCGGCATCTTGAAGGTGAAGCGGGTTTTGCCGTCGGCACCGGTCAACAGCTCCGGCTGCCACGCAGCCGTGTCGACGTCTTCACGGCGCGGACGCTCAAGCACCTTCACGCCGCGTTCGCTGCGATTGGCTTTACCCGGGGCGCCGGGGCTACCCGGCAATGCCACGTCGTAGCTGATGAATGACAGGCTGGCACTGGTGCGCACGTTGTTGCGCCGAGGGTGATAGAAGAACTGGTCGATGCTCGGCGCGACTTCCGGTTGCAGCGCGTAGACCATTTCGTCGACCACGCTGACCGTCAAGTGTGCCGGAACCGCTTTGCCGGCGAACTGCGTGGTCAGGTCGACCGTGACCGTATCGCCCGGCAGGTACACCGCTTTGTCGGTGCTGATCGCCACGTCGATTTGCGGCGCGACCACTTTGATCCCGGCGTTCTGAAAGCTGTACTGACCGCCCTTGGTGTAGAGCACGGAGAAGGTCAGGTTCGGCGCGAAGCTGTCTTTCACCGCAATGCGCGCGCGGTATTGGGTGTCGCTGAGTTTTTCCAGCTTCAGCCAGTCGGCGCCCTTGGCCAGCAGCGCAGTGGCCTCGACCTTGTCGCGCTCCAGCGACAGCAGTGCGTCGCTGACCGGCTCAGGGAAGGTGATCAGCGCCAGCGCTTCTTCGCCCGCCTTGTACTCGGGCTTGTCGAGGACGATTTCCACTGTGCCCGGCACCGCTTTCACACCGTCGCCGGTGACCGAGTGGCCGGTGGCGCCGAGGACGCGACCGTGTTGATCCTTCAGCGTCAGGTTGTAGGTGCCCGGACGTTCGAAGGCGAGGCTGAAGCCTTTGTCCGTTGCGGCGAGTTTGCCTTCGCCGGTGCTCTGATCTTCCAGACGCACCCAACCATACGTGCTTGGGGTCACCGCTTTGCTTTGCTCGGTGCCGCCCTCGTTGGCGTAGCTGAACGCAACCTTGTCACCGACTGCACTGAAGCGTTGCGGCGCGCTCAAGCGAAAACTTGCCGCGCCACGGTCGATGAGGATTTCCTTGGTGGTCTTGACCCGATACGCCGCGCCGTCGCTGGCAAACACGGTGAGCATGTAGCGGCTCGGTTTTTCCGCCGCTGGCAGATCCAGTGTCGCGTTGCCTTTGCTGTCGGTAGTCAGTTCGGTGCTGGTCAGCTCCACCGGAAATTGCCCGAGGTATTGCAGCTCGTTGTCGACCATCGACAGTTGCTGGGCGCGCAGGCTCAGGCTCAATTTGGCATTGGCCACCGGTTTGCCGTCGGGGTAGAGCAGCACCAGACTGCCTTTCACCGGCTCACCGGTGCGGTAATCCTGCTTGGCCAGATTCAGCGAGATTTCGAAGTGCGGCTTGATGTATTCGGCAACGCGGAAAGCACTGCTGTAGGCCTGATCCTTGTAGTTGAAACGGATCTCGTAACCACCGGCCACGGCGTTATCCGGCAACTGGAAACGGCCCTGGGTACCTGCTTTCGAATCAAGCTTCAGATTGAGGGTTTGCAGTTCGGTCCCCGTGGCATCAAGCACGCTGACACTGACATCCGCCGCGCCCGGCAGCACCGAATCACGGGCATTCTTGAACTCGCGACCGACGATTTTCAGCGACACCCAATCGCCCGGACGATACAGCGGCCGGTCGGTGAAGGCATACAGTTTGGTGTCGTAGATTTCGCTGTCGTAATAGAAGTTTTCCGAGACGAACACGCCGCCCTCTTCGTCCTCGCCAATGACGAACGAACGCTCCGGGCTGACGTGTTTCAGACGTAGCAAACCATCGGCATCGGTAGCACCGCTGCTCATTACGCCAAGGCCATCGGTCCACAGCACGTTGACCTTCGGCACCGAGCTGCCTTCGTGTTTGCGCGCGGCCCAGACCAGCAGTTCATCGCCGGCAATCTTGCTTACCGCGACGGTGTTGGAGACGAACACCATGGTGGTCGCGCGGTACTTGCCGATCAGCGCTTCGACCAGATACAGCCCAGGCTTCAGGTTGCCCAGCGGGATGTACACGTTGCCCGGTGCGACGCTGACAAAGTCGCTGGACGAGCCGGCCAGATTGACCCCGGCCGGCGGCTGAATCGGCTTGGCCTGCCACAGTGGATAACGGAACTGGCTGACCACCGGCAGACCCGGGATCAGCGCGAATTGCGGCTGCGCGTCGTACGGCGTCGGCGCGGCCATGGTCTCGCCCATTTTCAGCTCCGGCACTTCTTCGGTGACCTGCTTGCGCGACTCGTAGGAGAACGCACGCTGCATCACCCGGCGGGATTTGCGATACCAGTTGTCCCACAGATACGCGAGGGTGTTGGACAGACCTTCGCCCTTGAACTGGCCGTCACTGACGACGCGGTGCAGGTTCTTCTGGCGCTTGAGGAAATCCAGCGGCTTGTCGATGCGATACACGCGAATGTCGGCGCCGCCGTACGGTTCCATGCGAAAGCGCCGGTAGTCACGACCCGGGGCTTCGAGGCGGACCATCGCCGGCTCGTCGCTGGCAAAACTGCTGTCGGCGAGCAGGAAGAAACTCTCACCGGCCACCGGCGTGTAATTGCTCGGCTCCACCGAGTCTTCGGCGTTGACGCAGGAAAACGGCAGCAACAACGCCAACAGCAAAGAAATTCGCGAACAGATACGCAACATGCGGGCACCGGTCATTGGGAGAGAAAGTTCAGTCGATAGACGCCGATGAAGTTGGGGTTGGCTGCGTCGGGTATCCATCGGGTGTCCTTCCATGTCATGAGTTGCTGCAGGCTTGCCGAACGCATGCCGTTGTCAGTGGGGGTGGTGGTGCCGGTGTGATAGGCGATGTAGCGGCCCATCCAGATCATCAGGTGCTGATCGTCGCCCTGATCGAAAAACATCAGGTCGCCGGGCCGCGCCTGCGCCACATCGCGGCCGACCAGGTGGCTGTTGAACTGAATCAGTTTGATCGCGTTGACGTACGGCCCGACCTTGCCGCCGCCCTGCTGCCACTGTTGCGCGAGTTTGCGTTGCGCGTCGCTCAGCGCCAGCTCCGGCGGCAGATAGCGATTGGACAGACCATTGCTGCGCAGCCATTTGTCGTCGTGGACTTTCAGCGCTTCGTTGGCGGCAAAGCGCACCAGGCCGGCGCAGTCCTGCTGATACCAGCGCGGGCTTGGGCCTTGGCTCAATTGCTCTTGAGCAATACGCACAAACCAGGCGCGAAACACCTGGGATTGCGCCGGGTCGAGCGCTGGCGCTTCAACCGCACGGGCGCCTGCGCTCAGCAGCAAAGCAAGCAAGCCGAGGCTGCGGATCAGTGCGCTCACAACGCCTTCCATTCCAGCGGCAGCCATTGCCAGTGGCCGTCCGGCTCGCTGCCTTCGGGCAGGGTCAGGGCATATTTGCCGTAGCCGCCAAGGGTGCGCAGTTTCGGCATCAGGTAGGTTTGCGCGGCGTTGTAGAACACCGGCTCCATGTCCTGCGGCAGGCTGTCGAGGGTTTCGCGCTGCATCAGTTGCGCCATCGCGTCCGGGCCGAAGTAGATCGGCATCAGTACGTCTTTTGGCAAAACGTCGGCCATCGGCGGGAAGCGCTTGTCGAGGGTGCCGAGGGCTTTATCGACGAGTTTGTCGTCGAGGGAAAACAGCAGCGTCGAGCCATGACGGGCGAGGCTGACTTTCATGAACGCCTTGCCGGAAATCGCCTCCGGGTTCTCGGCGGTCTTCGCCGCGTACGGCCCGAAACTGGAACTGACCTGCCGCTGCCAGACGTGGCTCTGGCCTTCCTGCTTGTCGATCACCGGGAATACGCTTTCGGCGACGTTGGCTTCGAACGCGCCGACCATCGAGCCGAACAACTTGCCCAGATCACCATCAAGCTTGCTGCTGTCCTCGTCTTTGAGGCTGGCGACCAGCAGTGGCGTGTACAGCCGCGAATCGGCGTACCAGCACAGGCCGGCCGCGCCAGCGACGTGTTCGGTCAGCGTTTGCGCAACAGCTTCATCGGCACCGAGCTTGATCAATATCGGTTTCTGCGGCTCGGCCGCCACCGGCAGGGTCACGCAAGCGCTCGCCCCCAACGGCATCGCCTGCCAGACCGGTTTGAAATCGAAGTCCGGCTGGTTTTCCAGTTCATCCATGGCCAGATAGCTGTGCCAGCCCTTGTCGTCCATGTCGAAACGCAGCCCGGCGAAATTCGGGATGAAGCGCTGATAGCCCATCGCGAGCACGCTGGAATTGACCGACAGACGCTGCTTGGTTTCCGGGTTCTTCGCTGGCAAGCCGAACGCTTCGGGGAAGAGTTTTTCACCGTTGAGCAACGCCGCCAGCGCTTGCGCGGAAACGCGGCCCGACTCTTCCGAGACGCCGCTCTCGGGGTCGTAGTACTTGGCTGGATTGGACAACACCACCAGTTTGTCGCCGCGCGACGCGAACAGCAGTGATTTGCTGGCGTTGTAGCTGAGTTGATACAGCGGCACTTCGTCGCTGCCGACTTTGAGAGTGCCGAAGACGCTGAGCTGGGTGTCATCCAGCGCTACTTTGGACAGTGGCTCGAGCAGCTTGGCCAATCCGCCGCGATCCATCACCAGCAGGAAATCCTTCAAGCGGCCATCGGCGCCACGCCACAACGCCACATCGGCCGGTTGATCGAAAAGCTGCTCGATCAGGCTGTCCTGCAACTTCAGGTCATGCTCGTAGATAATCCGCCGCAGGCTGCCGATCAGGCCGAGGCGATCGGCGTGGGTTTCGTAATAGAAGACGAAATCCTCGGTGAGCGTGGCCTTGAGAAACGGCACCGTCAGCAGGTCCTTGGGCAACTGGCTCAGTGAACGGGTTTCGAGCAAGGCATCCGGACGGCCGAGGCCGAGCCTGTCACTGGCCAGTGCCGCCGGCGGCACTTTGGGCTTGAGCAGCAGCCAGCCGAAACCGCCCGCCACACCGGCCACCAGGCACAGGCCGAGCACGACCAGCGGCCAGCGCCGCGAAGGTTTGGCCGCCGGTGTCGCGGCAGCTGGAGTCACAGTGTTATCGCTCATGTTCACAACATCCGAGTTCATCCGTGGCGGGATGCTTAATAGTTGAAAGTCTTGACCAGCAACAGATCACCGATCGCCCGCAGGGGCACGATGAAGGTTTCGCGTTTTTCGTCGACGGTGTTTTCGTTGAGCACCAGGGTGATCTGCGAGGTGATCACCTCGTTCTGATTACTGGTTTCCTCGAAGTTATAGCCACCATCGCCGTAGTTGCCCCAATAGTTGACGTAGACCAGATACGTGCCGTGCAGCGGCGCGGTCATGGTGAACATTTCCGGGCCGGGGCCGTCGACGCCATCCGGGTCGAGACCGCCGCCATTGCTCAGCGCCGGCCGTGCCCAAAAGGCATGCTGACCGTCGGGGGTGACAATATGCAGATCCAGCTCGGCTTTCGGGTCGTCCCATCCCAAGACAAGACGAATCTGCGCCGGCGTGCGCAGATTATTTGCTTCATAAAATTGCACGCGCTTGAGCGACTGGCCCTCGGCGCTGATCACTTCGACGCTGTTGGAACCGGCGCCAAATGCGTAGGGCCGGGCAAAACGTCCCTGATCATCGGTGTACAGATTCAATGGATTGCCGTTGACGGCGAGGGTGTGCGGCGGGCGCATGTGGCCGAGGGCTTTGAGCTGGCCCTGAATCATCGTGCGATTGCGCTGAATGCCGCGATCGATCGGCGGCGTCGGGTAGGCGACCTGCGAATTTTCCGAACGATCGAGCAGGCCGTGATAACGCCAGCCGCCGACCGGCTCGGACAATTGCGCAGCCGGCGCGGCCCACAGCACAGGCGCGCAGGCGAAGCCGATCAGCAGCAAAAGAAATGAACGCATGTGACGCCTCCTGCCATGCCTTGAACGAAACCTTGCACCCGATCCTCGGTACTTCACAGCGGTGAACTGCGTTTCGTCTGAACGCCCCGCAACTGTCGGGGCCGTAGAAGCCGCGAAGATTAGCGATTCGGCAGTTTTTTAACAATCGGATACATGTGTGATTACGCTAGGAAACTCGCTTTCGAGAGGGCGTGAGCCGAATAGCGAAGTTATTCGGCTCATAAAATGAGCCGAATAAGCCTCAGCCCCGAAACACATTAACTTTGTGACGAGGGGATTTAACCCGCTCGGCTGCGCAGCAGTCGTAAAACCGGCGACTTCGATTTTCCTGAGAGTATCGGTCGTCTGGTTTTAGGGTTGCTACGCAACCCAGCGGGGATAAATCCCCTCGCCACGGGGTCATGTGCGCGGCTTTGGGTGGGGCGTCTCATTTGCCCATACCCCCCCTATCTGCTAGTGTCGCGCCGGTTTAACGTCTACCGGAAATTGCCGCCATGGCCCGCAAAAAAGCTGCACTGGATTTCGAACAATCCCTCGCCGACCTGCAAACACTGGTTGAGCGTCTGGAGAACGGTGAATTGTCGCTGGAAGACTCGCTGACCGCTTTCGAGCAGGGCATCGGCCTGACCCGTGACTGCCAGGCGGCGCTGGCCCAGGCCGAGCAGAAAGTGCAGGTGCTGCTGGAGCGCGATGGCGAGCTCGCCGAGGAACCCTTTGACGCGGATGAGCCAGAATGATCGCGGCGTATTCGGCGAGCAGTCAGGCCCGGGTCAACGCGGCGCTGGAAACGCTGTTCAACGCGCCGCTGCCGGAACTGGCGCGGCTCTACGAAGCGATGCGCTACAGCGTGATGAACGGCGGCAAGCGCGTGCGCCCGTTGCTGGCTTACGCGGCGTGCGAAGCCCTCGGCGCAATGGCTGAACAGGCCAGTGGCGCGGCCTGTGCGGTCGAGTTGATCCACGCCTACTCGCTGGTGCATGACGATTTGCCGGCGATGGACGATGACGATCTGCGTCGCGGCCAGCCGACGACCCACAAGAAATTCGACGAAGCCTGCGCGATCCTCGCCGGTGACGGCTTGCAGAGCCTGGCCTTCAGCGCCCTGCTCGACCCGCGCCTGAGCGAATGCAGCAGCGAAATCCGTCTGCAGATGGTCACAGCGCTGGCCCACGCAGCCGGTCCGGCGGGCATGGTCGGTGGCCAGGCCATTGATCTCGGTTCGGTCGGTCTCAAGCTCGATCAAACAGCCCTGGAACAGATGCACCGACACAAGACCGGCGCGCTGATTGAGGTCAGCGTCAAGCTTGGTGCCCTGGCCAGCGGCCGCGCCCAGCCTGATCAGCTGCAGGCATTGCAGACTTATGCACAGGCCATCGGCCTGGCCTTTCAGGTGCAGGACGACATCCTCGACGTGGAAAGCGATACCGCTACCCTCGGCAAACGTCAGGGCGCCGACATTGCCCGGGACAAACCGACCTACCCGGCCCTGCTCGGCCTCGACGCTGCCAAGGCCTACGCTCTGGAACTGCGCGATCAGGCCCTGCAGGCGCTGCGACCGTTTGACGCGGCTGCCGAGCCGTTGCGCGAGCTGGCGCGGTATATCGTCGAGCGGCGCAACTGACGGCGTATCGGCCAAAAAAGACCAACGCGTGGGCAGGGGCCGATGCATCAGGTAAACTGCCGCATCTTTTATACCTATAACGATTCGCCTGATGCCCACGACGTTTCATGAGATTCCCCGCAAGCGCCCGACCACGCCCCTGCTCGACCGCGCGAACACGCCGGACGGCCTGCGCCGGTTAGGCGAAGCCGAGCTGGAAACCCTGGCCGATGAGTTGCGCCTGGAATTGCTCTACACGGTCGGCCAGACCGGTGGGCATTTCGGTGCCGGCCTGGGCGTGATCGAGCTGACCATCGCGCTGCATTACGTCTTCGACACCCCGGACGACCGTCTGCTGTGGGACGTCGGGCATCAGGCGTATCCGCACAAGATCCTCACCGGTCGCCGCGAGCGCATGGCCAGCCTGCGTCAGAAGGACGGCATTGCCGCATTCCCGCGCCGCTCCGAGAGCGAGTACGACACCTTTGGCGTCGGCCACTCCAGCACTTCGATCAGCGCCGCGCTGGGCATGGCCATTGCCGCCCGCCTGCAGGATAGCGATCGCAAGGCCATCGCCGTGATCGGTGACGGCGCGCTGACCGCCGGCATGGCCTTCGAGGCGCTCAACCATGCGCCGGAAGTCAACGCCAACATGCTGGTGATTCTCAACGACAACGATATGTCGATCTCGCGCAACGTCGGCGGGCTGTCGAATTATCTGGCGAAGATCCTTTCCAGCCGCACCTACGCAAGCATGCGCGAGGGCAGCAAGAAAGTCCTTTCGCGCCTGCCCGGCGCCTGGGAAATCGCCCGTCGTACCGAAGAATATGCCAAAGGCATGCTGGTCCCCGGCACCCTGTTCGAAGAGCTGGGCTGGAACTACATCGGCCCGATCGACGGCCACGATCTGCCAACCTTGATCGCCACCCTGCGCAACATGCGCGATCTCAAAGGCCCGCAGTTCCTGCACATCGTCACCAAGAAAGGCAAAGGCTTCGCCCCGGCGGAAGTCGACCCGATCGGCTACCACGCCATCACCAAACTCGAACCTCTGGACGCCCCGGCCGCTGCGCCGAAAGCCGCCAGCGGGCCGAAGTATTCGGCGGTGTTCGGCGAGTGGCTGTGCGACATGGCGGCGGCTGATGCTCGTCTGGTCGGGATCACCCCGGCGATGAAGGAAGGCTCGGATCTGGTGGCGTTCAGCGAGCGCTTCCCCGAGCGTTATTTCGATGTGGCGATTGCCGAGCAGCACGCGGTCACTTTCGCTGCCGGCATGGCCTGCGAAGGCGCGAAACCGGTGGTGGCGATCTATTCGACATTCCTGCAACGCGGTTACGACCAACTGGTACACGACGTCGCGGTGCAGAACCTCGACGTGCTGTTCGCCATTGACCGCGCCGGTCTGGTTGGCGAAGACGGCCCGACCCACGCTGGCAGCTATGACCTGTCCTACCTGCGCTGCATCCCGGGCATGCTCATCATGACCCCGAGCGATGAAAACGAATTGCGCAAAATGCTCACCACCGGCCACCTCTACAACGGCCCGGCGGCAGTGCGTTACCCGCGTGGCAGCGGGCCGAATGCAGTCATCGAAAAAGATCTCGAAGCGATCGAAATCGGCAAGGGCATCGTCCGTCGTCAGGGGAGCACAGTCGCCATGCTGGTGTTCGGCGTGCAACTGAGCGAAGCCTTGAAAGTCGCCGAGAAGCTCGACGCCACCGTGGTCGACATGCGTTTCGTCAAACCGCTGGATGAAGCGCTGGTGCGCGAGATCGCCGGCAACCACGAGTTGCTGGTGACTATCGAAGAGAACGCAATCATGGGCGGCGCCGGTGGCGCGGTCAGCGAATTCCTCGCCCGCGAGAACATCCTCAAGTCGATGCTGCATCTGGGCTTGCCGGACATTTACGTCGAGCATGCGAAACCGGCGCAGATGCTTGCCGAGTGCGGGCTGGATGAGGCCGGGATCGAAGCGTCGGTTCGCCAGCGCCTGGCATTGCTCGCCCAATAAACGCAATACCCTTGTGGGAGCGAGCCTGCTCGCGAAAGCGGACTGTCAGTCACAGACGAACTGACTGATACACCGCCTTCGCGAGCAGGCTCGCTCCCACATTTGATTTGTGTACACCTGAAACTCCCGTTGGACTGTCCATGAACCTCTCGCGCCTCGCCCTGCCCCTCCTCCTGCTGCCAACCGCCAGCGCCCTTGCCGATACATTCGAGCGCGATCAGGCGCTGAAGCTGCCGGACACGCTGATCAGCGCCAATCGTCAGGTCGAGGCGCGCAACGACAGCAGCGCCGCCAACACCGTGTTCACCCGCGAAGACATTGATCGCCTGCTACCAAGCGACGTGCCCGATCTGCTGCGTCGCGTGCCCGGCGTGCAAGTGGCGCAGACTGGCGGGCGCGGCAGTCTGCCGGGGATCTACATTCGCGGCACGCAATCGGCGCAGAGCCTGGTGCTGGTCGATGGCCAGCGCATCGGCAATTCGACTTCCGGCGACAGCAACCTGCAACATCTGAACATCGAGCAGATCGAGCGCGTCGAAGTGCTGCGTGGTTCACGCTCGGTGATTTACGGCAGCGACGCGATTGGCGGGGTAATCCAGATCTTCACCCGACGTGGCACTGGGCAAGGCTTGCAGCCACGCCTGCACTTCGGCTTCGGCAGCCAACAGAGTTGGCAGCGCAGCCTCGGCTTGTCCGGCGGCGACGAGAAGACCCGTTTCAACCTCGGCGCCAGCCTCGACGAAACGGCCGGGATCGACCGTACCCACGAGTCGTATCCAAGCGACAGCGACCATGACGCTTACCGCAACAAATCCCTCAGCCTGAGCCTCAGCCACGCGCTGAACGAGGACATCGAAGTCGGCGCCAACCTGCTGGATAACCGTGGCAGGAGCGAATTCGACAGTCCGTTCGGATCGGTGCAACAGCAGCCCTATAGTGATTTCAATGTCAGCAGCATCACCAGTTATGTCGATGCGCGGGTCAATGAAAGCTGGAAAACCCGCGTCGAGTTTGGCCATACCGAAAACCGCGAGAAGACCCTGGATAAACTCTTCGACGAACACTATTCGTTCAACACTTATCGCGATTCGGTAAATTGGCAGAATGACCTGACGCTAAATGCCCAAAACAGTCTGATCCTCGGCGGCGACTGGTACGAGGATCGCGTCAATAGCAACGCTGCATTCGACAAAGACAGCCGCTGGAACCGCGCAGCGTTCATCCAGCATCGCTATCAGGCCGACAGCTTCTCCACCGAGATCGGCGTGCGCCACGACGACAATCAGCAGTTCGGCCGCCAGAACACCTGGAGCGGCACTTTCACCCTGCCGCTCAATCCGGATAACGACGTGCTGCTGAGCTACAGCGAAGGTTTCCGCGCGCCAACCTTCAACGACCTGTACTACCCGAGCTACAGCAACCCGGATCTGAAACCCGAAACCTCAAAGAGCTACGAACTGCAATGGCGCAGCAAGCTCGGTGAAAATAGCCGTGTAGAGGCCTCGCTTTACCAAATAGACTTGAAGGACGCGATTATCTACGCCGACGGCAGGCCTCCACAGAACGTTGCGTCAGCGCGCATCAACGGTTTTGAAGCAGCGCTGAAGCAGGAGCTGTTTGGCTGGCAGAGCAATCTCGGCGTGGCGATCATTGACCCGCGAGATCGCGATACCGGGCATACCCTGGCGCGACGGGCGCGGCGCACGGCCAGTTGGGATCTGGATCGGCAGTTCGATCGCTTGGGTGTGGGCGCCAGCTGGCAATTGGTCAGTGGCAGTTACGACGACTTGAACAACACCCAGTCGCTGGGCGGCTACGGCACGCTCGGGCTGCGCAGCAGTTGGGCGCTTACTCGTGAGATCAAGCTGGATCTGAAGGTGGATAACCTGCTGGACAAGGGTTACAGCCGGGCGAACTACAGCTATGAAGGTGCGCAGTATGGCTATCGTGAGGAAGGTCGGGCATGGATGTTCGGGGTCACCTGGACTCCTGAACTCTGAACTGACATTTGTGTTGGTTGGCAGGCCTCTTCGCGAGCAGGCTCGCTCCCACAGTAGATTGAGTGCGGCCACACATTTTGTTTTCAGCGAAAATCCAGTGTGGGAGCGAGCCTGCTCGCGAATACAGGCGATGCGGTCTACCGATCCGGCGCGATCAATTGGCAGAGTTTGGCGGTCGCACTGATCATCTGACCACTGGGCCTTTCCAGGCCTTTGTCACTGACCAGCAACAACCGCCCCTGCCTGACCGCCGCCACCTGCGGCCAGGCCTTCCACGCCCCTAGCTGCGCCTGATCACCTGCGACAATCACTTCGGGATCACGCTGCAATACCGCCTCGATACTCACCTGCGGTGCCGGCAGATTCAGCTCGGCGAAGATATTGCGCGCGCCGCACACCTCAAGCGCATCGCTGATGATCTGCCCTCCCCCGACGGTGTACAGCGGCTTGTCCCAGACCTGATAAAACACCCGCAGCGGCACATCACGACGATAACGCTGGCGCAGATCATTCAGCTGCTCGCGCAATTCGGCCGCTCGTTTCGCCCCACGTTCAGGACGCCCCAGCTGTTTGCTGATCGCTTCAATTTGCGTCGCCAGTTGCGTCAACTTGTGCGGCTCGGCGACGAAGGTCGGAATGTTCAGACGTTTGAGCTGATCACGCTGCCCGGCGCCGACGCTGCCGGGCCAGAGCAGCAGCAAATCCGGTTTCAGGCTGAGCAAGCGCTCCATGTCGAGCTGACCGTAGCGCCCCACAGACGCAACATCGGCAATTGCCGGCGGCCGCTCGCCCGCATCCAGCACGCCGACCAACAGGTCGGCAGAGTCCAGTTCAACGACGATTTCGGAAAGCGACGGCGCGAGGCTGACCACCCGCAATGCGGCCGGAACCTGACTGCTCAGGGCGAGCAGCAGAACCGCCAGCCACAGGCGACGCATCAACCGAGTTGACGCGGAATACGGTAGAGGTAGAACAGCACGGCGGTGGACAGCGCCAGCAGCATCAACGGCACGGCTTCGAGGCCGACGAACACCGCCAGTGCGCCAATCCAGGCCGGCAGGGACGCTACCAGCAACGCCGTACGCCGACGCGCCGCAAGGGCAATCCAGGCGGCGGGTTCTTCGGCGGTATCGAGGGCTTTTTGCGTGGCGATCAGGGCGTGTTTGTAGCGGGCGAAATACTTCAGGCTGACAAACATCGAGGCGACGCCGGCGATGAACAAGGGCATCGCCAGCACCGGCAGCAGGCCCTGGCCTTCACCGAACAGCGCGTTGAGCACAAACAGCGGCAACAGCGCCAGCGCCAGGTATTGCCACCAGGCCACCGACAACCGCCGCCGCACCTGGCCGCGGGTCACGCGCGGTCGGCCTCGCCCTGATGCTCGTTGCCCATCATGTGGTCGAGCTTGCTGGCCTTGGTGGCCAGGTAGAGTTTGTTGTGCGGATTGTGGCCGGTGTGCAGCGGCACGCGTTCGGCGACGACGATGCCCATGTCGGTCAGCGCTTTGACCTTGCGCGGGTTGTTGGTCATCAAGCGCAGGGATTTCACGCCCAGGTGTTCGAGCATCGGCAGGCACATGGCGTAGTCGCGCTGATCGGCGGCAAAGCCCAGACGCTCGTTGGCTTCCACGGTATCGGCGCCGCCATCCTGCAACTCGTAGGCACGGATCTTGTTCAGCAGACCGATGCCGCGCCCTTCCTGACGCAGATACAGCAGCACGCCCCGGCCTTCGCGGGCGATCGCCTGCAACGCGGCTTCCAGTTGCGAGCCGCAGTCGCAACGCTGGCTGAACAAGGCATCGCCGGTCAGGCATTCGGAATGCAGGCGACCGAGTACCGGGGCGCCATCGGCAATTTCACCGAGGCTCAGCACGACGTGCTCTCTCCCGGTGCTCTCATCGAGAAAGCCGTGCATGGTGAATTGCGCAAAAGGCGTTGGCAGCTTGGAAGCGGCGACGAAGACGACAGGCACCGATGTGCTCCTGATCTAGAAGACTGAAAATTCGCAGGCCGGCATTGTAACAGCAGGTTCCTGTAGACGCTTAGGCTGAATTATCGGGCATAAACATCAAAAAGTTTGATGACAGCTGCCGCCAGCACCGCCGCTCCCTGTAGGAGCTGTCGAGTGCAACGAGGCTGCGATCTTTTGATCTGGCTTGATATCAAGATCAAAAGATCGCAGCGTGCCGCAGCTCCTACAGGGATTTGCGTTGGGCTTCAGTTCGGGTTGAACGGATACGGCTGCTTCCACCTCTCGAAGACCGGCTTCAACTCTCCGCTCTTGACCAGTTCCACCATGCGCCGGTCATACAGCGCCATCAACGCG
Source organism: Pseudomonas sp. LW8 (assembly GCF_041956865.1). Classification (NCBI taxonomy): domain Bacteria; kingdom Pseudomonadati; phylum Pseudomonadota; class Gammaproteobacteria; order Pseudomonadales; family Pseudomonadaceae; genus Pseudomonas; species Pseudomonas sp. LW8. Next base: position 5,049,051 of record NZ_CP168138.1, read on the forward strand.
CGAGCCTGCGGGGTATCGGCGAAACCGAGAAACAGTGGCAAGTCAGCCAGATGCGAATAGCGAAACTGCGCGGGATCTGCAGCATCGCGCACGACCGCTTCAATTTCGGTCAGCGCATCGATGTAGTAATCCGCCCGCCCCTGCTTGAGCATCAGCAGAATGCCGGTGCGCCGTTCGATCTGGTTGAAGCGCTGAATGTTCGGCAAGTAGTTTTCGTAACGGTAGCCGCGCACCCAGGCCAAACGGTATCTGCCCAGGGTCGCCAGGGTCGGCGGCGGGCTGCTGGCCAGGCCCAGCGCGTAGATGTGATCAGAATCGAACTTCGATTGCGGGTACAGCACATGCTCGGCTTCGTCGCGGTAGGAGCCGACCAGTGCGTCGACCTCCTTCAACTGCACCAGCCCGATCGAACGGGTGTACGGCACCGTGCGAATATCCAGCTTGACCCCGGCCGGCTCGAACACTTTGCGCAACACGTCCCAGGCCAGACCGTGACCATCGGCGGCGGTGTAATCCTCCCAGTCTTCGCTGGCCAGGTGGATGACCGCAGGCACAGGCGCGGCGGCCTGCGCGTGGGCGAACGTGCCCAGCAGAGCCAGAAGCAGCAGCGCCAACCCGCGTCGCAGCATTGCGTGGTTCCTCACGTGAGTCGAATCAGGCGAATACCCATACCAGCCCTTGCATCGCCAGCCAGGCGAACACACCGGCCAGCACGTCGTCGAGCATGATGCCGACGCCGCCATGCACATGCTTGTCGATCCAGCGGATCGGCCACGGCTTGAGAATATCGAAGAAGCGGAACACCAGAAAACCCGCGAGCAACCAGTACCAGCCTTCCGGCACCAGCCACAGGGTGATCCACATGCCGACCATTTCGTCCCAGACGATGCCTTCGTGGTCGTGCACGCGCAAATCGTCAGCGACTTTCCCGCACAGCCAGAAGCCGAACAGCATGGTGATGCCGAGCATCAGCCAGTAGCCCCAGTCGGGCAGCATCTGCCACAGCGGAATGAACGGCAGCGCCACCAGCGAACCCCACGTGCCCGGGGCTTTTGGCAACGTGCCGGAGCCGAAGCCGAACGCGAGGAAATGCCACGGATTGCGCCAGACCGAAGGAGGCACGAATTCGGCAGGAACCTGTTTCGGGTGATCTGTCACGGTGTCTCCTGAAAATGTTGGTAGCCGCGAATCTGCGGAGTGATGTCGCGTCGGTCGCGGTCCAGCAGCACCACGCCCTGGCCCGGCAGCACTTGCCCGATCACATGGATCGGCCAGCCGTCGGCCAGCAGTGCCGGCAACTCGGCGGACGGCAAGGTGAAGGCCAGTACGTAATCATCACCACCGCTCAATGCCGCGCGCTCGGCACCGCGCTGGCCGAGAAACGCGACTAAAGCATCCGACAACGGTACACGCTCGCGTTCAATCTCAAGTCGCACCTTCGACGCCAGCGCGATATGCCCGCAATCGGCGAGCAGGCCGTCGGAGATGTCCAGTGCCGCCGTGGCCTTGCCGCGCAGGGCCTGACCGAGCGCCAGTTGCGGTTGTGGCGACCAGTAATGATCGAGCAGCGGCTGGGCGATATGCGCTTCGGCATCACGTTGAGCCAATACCAGCGGCAAGGCGCCGGCCGCATTGCCCAGTTCGCCGCCGACGCAGAGCAGATCACCGGCCTGCGCACCGCTGCGGGTCAAGGCCTGGCCAGCGGGTACGCGGCCGAACACGGTGACCGTCAGGCTCAACGGCCCGCGCGTGGTATCGCCGCCGACCAGGGCAACGCCGCAGCTTTGCGCCATGCGGTTCAAACCCCGGGCATAGGCTTGCAGCCAATCGGCAGTTACCGTCGGTAAGGTCAGGGCAAGGGTAAAGGCAACGGGCGCGGCGCCCATGGCGGCCAGGTCACTGACCGCGACGGCCAGCGAGCGCTGACCGAGCAGAAACGGATCGCAGGGGTCGGCGAAATGCACACCGGCCACCAGCGTATCGGTGGAAACCGCCAGCTGTTCCCCAACGGGAACTGCCAGCAAGGCGCAGTCGTCACCGATCCCCAGAGCAACGCCCTCGCCGCCCTGCGCACAAGGCGCGGCGGCGAAGAAATTGCGGATCAGCTCAAACTCGCCCATGGCCGAGAAAAAGTATTCAAGCGCCGATCAGCGCTTGAACGCCTTCACTTCAGCTTCACGCAGGCGCGGGGCCAGCTTGTCGAGCACACCGTTGACGAACTTGTGGCCGTCGGTCGAACCGAACACCTTGGCCAGTTCGATACCTTCGTTGATCACAACGCGGTACGGCACGTCGACGCGCTTGAGCAGTTCCCAGGTCGACAGGCGCAGTACCGCCAGTTCAACCGGGTCCAGCTCTTCGATCGCCAGATCCAGGCACGGCATCAGAGCAGTGTCGATTTCGGTCTTGAACTGCGGAACCCCGTGAAGGATTTCACGGAAGTAGGCACCGTCAACATCGGTGAAATCGTTATCAACGCGAAACTGCGCTTCGATCTCGTTCAGCGATTGCCGGGCCATGTGCCACTGGTACAGCGCCTGGGTCGCGAGCTGACGGGCTTCGCGACGCTTGGCGCTTTTCGACGGCTTGCCGGCGTCCGCAGGTTTCGGATCGCGCGGGTTGAAACGATCGCTTTCGTCGCTAATCACTTGGCCTCCAACTGCGCCAGCAGGCTGACCATTTCCAGAGCGGACAGGGCAGCTTCGGCACCTTTGTTACCGGCCTTGGTGCCGGAACGTTCGATGGCTTGCTCGATGGAGTCAACGGTCAGCACGCCGAACGCGACCGGTACGCCGAACTCCATGGAGACCTGGGCCAGGCCTTTGGTGCACTCGCCAGCCACGTATTCGAAGTGCGGAGTACCGCCACGAATGACCGCGCCAAGGGCGATGATCGCTGCGAACTCGCCTTTCTGGGCGACTTTCTGCGCAACCAGCGGGATTTCGAAGGCGCCCGGTGCGCGGATGATGGTGATGTCGCTTTCGCTCACGCCGTGGCGAACCAGGGCATCAACGGCACCGCTGACCAGGCTTTCAACCACGAAGCTGTTGAAGCGGCCCACTACCAGAGCGTAGCGGCCTTTGGGGGCGATGAAGGTACCTTCGATGGTCTTCAGGGTCATTCGTCAGTTCTCTTAAAGAGCCGGGACGCGTCTGCTACGCGTCCCTCAGTGATTATTTGCCGCGAATCGGAGTCCGGAAACAGCCGGTCATTATTCGGAGGGCACGTATTCTACAACTTCCAGATCGAAACCGGATATCGCATTGAACTTCATTGGTGCCGACATCAAGCGCATTTTGCGCACGCCGAGGTCACGCAGGATCTGCGAACCGGCCCCGACAATGCTGTAGGTGGTCGGTTTTTTCGGCGCTGCCTGCTCGCCGGTTTCACGGATATGCGCCAGCAGCACGTCACCATCAAGCGGGTGACCGAGCAGCAGCACCACACCGCTGCCGGCCTCGGCGACCGCAGCCATGGCGGCGCGCAGGCTCCAGCGGCCCGGTTGCTTGACCATCAGCAGATCGCGCAGCGGATCCATGTTGTGCACGCGAACCAGCGTCGGCTCCTCAGCGCAGACAGTGCCCAGCGTCAGGGCCATGTGCACGTCGCCTTCCACCGAATCACGATAGGTCACCAGGTTGAATTGGCCCAGTTCGCTATCCAGCGGCTGCTCGGCAATCCGCTGAACGGTACGTTCGTGGATCATCCGGTAGTGAATCAGGTCGGCGATGGTGCCGATCTTGATGTTGTGTTCGGCGGCGAATGCTTCGAGTTCAGCGCGACGGGACATGGTGCCGTCGTCGTTCATCACTTCGCAGATCACCCCGCTCGGCTCGAAACCGGCCATGCGCGCCAGGTCGCAAGCGGCTTCGGTGTGGCCGGCGCGAGCGAGGGTGCCGCCGGCCTGCGCCATCAGCGGGAAAATGTGGCCCGGGCTGACGATGTCTTCAGCCTTGGCGTCTTTGGCGGCTGCCGCTTGCACGGTGCGCGCGCGATCGGCGGCGGAGATGCCGGTGGTCACGCCTTCGGCGGCTTCGATCGAAACGGTGAACTTGGTGCCGAAACCGGAACCGTTGCGCGGCGCCATCAGCGGCAGCTTCAACAGTTCGCAGCGCTCGCGACTCATCGGCATGCAGATCAGGCCACGGGCGTGCTTGGCCATGAAGTTGATGTGTTCGGCCTGGCAGCATTCGGCGGCCATGATCAGGTCGCCTTCGTTCTCGCGGTCTTCGTCATCCATGAGGATGACCATCTTGCCTTGGCGGATGTCTTCAACCAGTTCTTCGATGCTATTGAGCGCCACAAGGCACCCCCTTCTTTTGAATTATTTGAGGTAGCCGTTTTGGGCCAGAAAGCTTTCGGTGATGGTGCTGCCGGCGGTCTTTTCTGCAGCCTTGTCACCCAGCAGCAGACGCTCCAGATAACGCGCCAGCAAGTCGACCTCCAGGTTCACCCGGCGGCCCGGCTTGTAAGAAGCCATGATGGTTTCGCTGAGGGTGTGCGGAATGATCGTCAGCATGAATTCGGCGCCATCGACTTCGTTCACGGTCAGGCTGGTACCGTCGACGGTGATCGAGCCTTTATGGGCGATGTACTTGGCCAGCTCTTTCGGCGCACGGATGCGAAATTCCACGGCGCGGGCGTTGTCGCTGCGCGAGACCACTTCGCCGACACCATCGACGTGACCGCTGACCAGATGCCCGCCGAGGCGAGTGGTCGGGGTCAGGGCTTTTTCCAGATTGACCGGGCTGCCGCTTTTCAGGTCATTCATGGCGGTGCAATCAAGGGTTTCGCGGCTGACGTCGGCGGCAAAGCCGTCGCCCGGCAACTCGACTGCGGTCAGGCAAACGCCGTTGACCGCGATGCTGTCGCCGAGTTTGACGTCACTCAGATCGAGCTTGCCGGTTGCGACGTGCACCCGTACATCACCGCCCTTTGGGGTCAGTGCGCGGATACTGCCGATGGATTCGATGATGCCGGTGAACATGGGGTTCTCCTTGAGAACGAGGCCAGCGCTAACGCAATGGCCGGGAATTATACGCGGGCTGAAGGGACAGGGATCGCAGTGACTCGCCAGTCATCGCCCACCGCGCGGATTTCAGTGATTTTCAGCTCTGGCGCGTCTTTCATCTGCGCCAGCGGCCAGTCGAGCAGCGGACGCGCCGTGGAGCCGAGGAACTTGCCGGCAATGAAGATCACGAATTCGTCGACCAGCCCCAGTTGCGCAAAGGCACCGGCCAGACGCGGCCCGGCCTCGACCAGCACCTCGTTGGTGCCTCGATTGGCCAGTTCGATGAGCAATTGATGCAGATCGACCTGGCCGTCGGCACCCGGCACGATCAGGCATTCCGGGCCATTGGCGTATTGCTCCTCGACCGCGACACAAGTGGCGACCAGCGCCGGCCCGGCCTTGAAGAACGGCGCATCCAGCGGCACTCGCAGGCGGCCATCGATCAATACGCGCAATGGCGGGCGGCTCATGGCCAGCGCAGTTTGCTCACTGTCCAGACCGAGTTCGTCCGCGCGCACGGTCAAGCGTGCGCCATCGGCCAGCACCGTGTCGGCGCCGGTCAGCACTACCGCCGCCTCAGCGCGCAAACGCTGCACCGCCGAACGCGCCGCCGGGCCGGTGATCCATTGGCTCTCGCCGCTTTCCATCGCCGTGCGCCCGTCGAGGCTCATGGCCAACTTGACCCGCACGAACGGCAAGCCATGTTCCATGCGTTTCAGAAAACCTTGATTGAGCTTGCGCGCCTCAGCTTCCAGCACCCCACTTTCCGTGGCGATACCGGCCTCGGCCAGGCGCTGCAAACCGCGCCCGGCGACTTGTGGATTGGGATCACGCATCGCCGCCACGACCCGGGCAACGCCAGCAGTCACCAAGGCATCGGCACACGGCGGTGTGCGGCCATGGTGGCTGCAAGGTTCGAGGGTCACATACGCCGTCGCGCCCCGGGCCTGCTCGCCGGCGGCGCGCAGGGCGTGGACTTCGGCATGGGGTTCGCCGGCGCGCTCATGCCAGCCTTCGCCGACAATCTGCCCGTCACGCACCAGCACGCAACCGACTCGTGGATTGGGATGAGTGGTGTAGTGGCCCTTGCGCGCCAGTTCCAGCGCGCGGGCCATGAAATGGGCGTCGAGGATCGCCTGCTCGGCGGCGGTGGTCATTCTTTCACCGGTTCGCGGGCGAGGCGGTCGATCTCTTCGCGGAATTCATTGAGGTCCTGGAAGCGTTTGTACACCGAAGCGAAACGGATGTAGGCGACTTCATCGAGCTTTTGCAGCTCGGCCATGACCAGTTCGCCGACCACGAGGGACTTGACCTCGCGTTCGCCGGTGGCGCGCAGCTTGTGCTTGATGTGGACCAGAGAGGATTCGAGGCGCTCGACGCTGACCGGACGTTTCTCCAGCGCGCGCTGCATGCCGGCGCGGAGTTTTTCTTCGTCGAACGGTTGGCGGCTGCCGTCGGTTTTGATCAGGCGCGGCAACACCAGTTCGGCCGTCTCGAACGTCGTGAAACGTTCGCCGCAGGCCAGGCATTCACGCCGGCGGCGCACCTGTTCGCCCTCGGCGACCAGACGCGAGTCGATGACCTTGGTGTCGTTGGCACCGCAGAAGGGACAGTGCATGGTGGCTGGCAACAAAAAATGGGAGGGCCATGGTAGCGCATCCCCGTGGCAAGACAAGCCATAGGCTTTGCGGTATACAGAACGGCATGATCGTCTGATCCATGGAATTCATTCTGCCGGAGCCTCCAATGCCGTTACGTCCGCTCGTTCTGCTCAGTCTTTTCAGCCTGCTGGTGGCCTGTGGCAGCGACGCACCCAAGCCGCAACCGCCGACCCCAGGCCCCGCGCCGCAGCAGGCGCAGAAAAAAGCCAAAGAGGCTGCCGAACTCGGCCCGCTGCCGGCGCATCAGCGCGAATTGAGCGGCAGCCTGCAAGGGGTGCCGGCCGGCGCCGAAGTCGAACTGGCGCTGCTGGTGATCGATGAAAAGGACCGCCCACAGCAACTGCTCGCCAGTTCCAGCCTGATCGGCAACAACCAGATCCTGCCGTTTCACCTGCGGTTCAACCCCGAGGCGTTTCCGGCCGGGGCACGGGTCGAGCTGCGCGGGCGCGCCAGCCAGTCCGGGCAACTGATCCTGCATCTACCGTCGCAGACCATCACCCAACCGACCACTCAGGCGTTGGGCCAGCTGCAATTCGTCAAAGCGCCATGACAGCACCGCTCGACCTGCAACAGGCCTTGGGGGAATTGCTCGGCGACGCCAGACTGAAAGCTTGTGCGTTGCCGGGCACTGATTTGCAGCTGTGGTTGATCGATGGCGACAACATGGCCCGCGAATTCAGCCAGGAAGAAACCCAGCGCATCCTGCATGAACCGCCCTATTGGAGCTTTTGCTGGGCCAGCGGCTTGGCCGTGGCGCGTTATCTGGCACAGTTTCCAGAGTGGGTGCGCGGCAAGCGCGTGCTGGATTTCGGCGCCGGCTCCGGGATTGCCGGTATCGCGGCGGTGAAGGCCGGGGCGCTGGAAGTGGTGGCCTGCGATCTCGATCCGCTGGCGATTTCCGCGTGCAAGGCGAACGCCGAGCTCAACGCTGTGCAGATGAGCTACTCGACGGATTTCTTTGCCGAGACTGATCGCTTCGATCTGATCCTGGTCGCCGACGTGTTGTACGACCGGGCGAACTTGCCGCTGCTCGACGCGTTTCTCAGTCGCGGACGCGAGGCGCTGGTGGCGGATTCACGGGTGCGGGATTTTCGGCATCCGTTGTATGAGCGAATTGAAATTCTCGAGGCGATGACCCTCCCCGATCTGGCCGAGCCCGAAGAATTCAGACATGTCAGCCTCTACCATGCACGGCGCTAGCTAAAAGCTTCGCGAGCAGGCTCGCTCCCACACTGGATCTGTGTCGTTCATAAATCCCCTGTGGGAGCGAGCCTGCTCGCGAAGGCGTCCGCCCATGCAACACACCTCTCGACCCGCCCCGCTTCCGGCCACCCCCCACCAAGCCTTATAGTTGCCCCATCCACGCTTTGACGAGATCCCCCATGAGTGAGCAAACGCCGTACATCTTCGACGCCACGACTGCCGATTTCGACCAGTCGGTGATCGAAGCCTCCTTCAACAAACCGGTGCTGGTGGATTTCTGGGCCGAATGGTGTGCGCCGTGCAAGGCGTTGATGCCGATGCTGCAAGGCATTGCCGAGAGCTATCAGGGCGAGTTGCTGCTGGCCAAGGTCAACTGCGACATCGAGCAGGACATCGTCGCCCGCTTCGGCATTCGCAGCCTGCCGACCGTGGTGCTGTTCAAGGACGGTCAGCCGGTCGATGGCTTTGCCGGCGCACAACCGGAATCCGCCGTGCGCGCCCTGCTCGAACCACATGTGCAAATGCCGCCACCGGCTGCTGCCGACCCGCTCGAACAGGCCCAAGCGATGTTCGACGAAGGTCACTTCGCCGAGGCGGAAGCGGTGCTGGTGACCATTCTCAATGAAGACAATACCAACGCCAAAGCGCTGATCCTTTACGCACGCTGCCTGACCGAACGCGGTGAGCTGGGCGAAGCGCAAACCGTGCTCGACGCGGTCAAGAGCGATGAGCACAAAGCCGCACTCGCTGGGGCCAAGGCGCAGATCCAGTTCCTCGGCCTCGCCCGCGACCTGCCGGACGCCGCCGACCTGAAAAGCCGCCTGGCGCAAAATCCGCAGGATGATGAAGCGGTGTACCAACTGGCGATCCAGCAACTGGCGCGCCAGCAATACGAAGCGGCGCTGGACGCCTTGCTCAAACTGTTCATCCGCAACCGCAGCTACGGCGAAGGCTTGCCGCACAAGACCTTGCTGCAGGTGTTCGAACTGCTGGGCAATGATCATCCGTTGGTGACGGCTTACCGTCGCAAAGTGTTTGCGGCGCTGTATTAAGGCCTTACCCGATCCAGCTATAGAGCGGCGTATCCCCGCCGCTCGCCACTTTCACATCGGCACTGTGGCGCAGACGCACGAGCAAACGCTTGCCCGCCACCGCACTGCCGGTCAGCGCCTCCAACTGATCGAGCAGATCCGGCCCGCTAAGTTGCCCGGCCTTGCGCAGCAAGTCTTTGGCCACCTGCCACAGCGCATCATCCTGATTCACCGGCTTCGCCGCCGGGGCCGACGCCACTGCCTCGGACTGCGCGACCGGCGCCTGCCCGCTCAGCGCCGAACCCAGCCTGGCCCAATCGCTGTCATCCAGCTCCACCGTCAAATCCACCGGCACCTCGCCGACCGTTCCGCGTATCCGCAACATCAAGTTCGCTCCTGCATTTTTCTGACCTGCATGCTCCCACGGGACTTGTGCAACGCCAAGTAAAGGGCGCCAAACACATCTGGTAATTCCCGGTTGATCGGCTAAATTAATCTCTTTTTGCGGGAAGGATTCCCAATGTCTTCAGGACGAAAACTGGCCTCTAAAGGAGGCCCGACCTCTACAGGTGGCGTGATACTTGAAGGAAATGAGAACCTCAATATCGAAGGAAGAATAATCGCTTCCATTGGACAACTCGCCAGTTGTCCGGTCTGTGGGCCTGGCAAAGGCCCCATCGTAGCAGTGGGTGAAAGAACGCTGATTTTACCTGCCGGACCAGCTGCGCTAGAGGGTGACTACGTCGCCTGCGGTTGTCCGCCCATGACCAATAAGCTGCTCACTCAGCAACACAGTGGTTTCGCAGGAATTGGCCGGCCCGCTCCAATTGACATGGGGCCACCGATTGCTGCCCTGACCTCTTATCGCTACTTGCAGGTCATCATCGAACGCCTTGATGACACGGAAAAGCCAGGTTTGGCTTACAAACTCAAGGACAAGGCGAAGGTTGCCGTTTTACAAGACAGCACTTGCAACCTCACAGGCGAAGGCTGCGAACACCCGGTAAAAAACGCTTCGGATTACGACACCCTGTTGGTAGGGGAAGATTCCGAATGGACTTTCTATGCCTATGAAGAGCCCCTGACACAGGATTTGTCATGAAATCGGAAATCAAACTCATCTTTAAAGACTTTCTGATGCAGCCACCGCCAGGCGTAAAGTTTCAGCTGCTTATCGACGGTCAGGTCGTAGATGACAACATCGTTCAAAACGATGACAGGCCTCGCATTTATTCATTGATATCCAAAAACGGCCAGATCGCTATAACGCTCGCGGGCAAGGAACTACCGTCGATCAAAACCCGAGACACCCACGAAGTGACGGTTCAGATTGTGGGGAACTCCGGTACAAAAAAAGGTATGCACACTGCTACGTTGAATCCAGGGAAGTCTCTTTCGATCGTAGCGATATCACCGTGGGTAAAAGTCCCGCTAACGACCAGCGGCGCTGTCTCGAACGACGCGTTCTACGAAGTCGAATATGGTGTGAAACGTACAAATGAAACCCGAACGGTGAAAGTCGTCATTCAGGACATGCCGCGCAGGATACTGATGGAGGCGCTGTCACACCGGGGATCAACACAGTGGGCAGGGAATAAAAGCAAAAAGTCGCTGCCACACCCTACTCTAAGGCAGAGCGTGGAATTTCCACCAAACACAAATAAATGCAATCTGTTCGTCTACGACGTGCTGACCGCAATTGGGGTCAACGTGGCGTTGATTGAACATGGCAAATCGAAATACCTGCCATATTTCTCCAAGGTTAGTCCTCCGCTCGCGGGTGAATGGGCGAATGGACAACGATTGCTCAACAGCTGGAAAGTCGAGCGCACGCCGTTGCCCGGGGACGTCGGCGCTTACGCAATGAATTATTCCGACGCCAGCGGCCATGTCGGCTTCGTTCTAACGAAGGGCGTATGCATTTCTGCAGGGTGGGAAAAAGTTGAAGTTAACGACGCAGGTTTTCGCCATGCGACCGGCAATGCAAATCCCAGCGACCATGACTTCACTATTTTCCGACGCTACAAACACAGCACGCCACAATGAAACGCCCTTATTCGCTCCTCCTCATAATTCCGTTTTTGCTCATCGTGGCATGGCGCATCTGGTTGCCTGCCGATCTTTCGGCTTGTCCCGCTGACGGGGAAACTGCAGGTCCACTGACCCTTGTTATTCGTGATTACTTTGAGCGCAATAGCCGAACCGACTGGCGAGACATGGATGATCGTTTCGACATACTTTCAACCCCCGAAGGCCAGAGCATAGCGAGTCAACCGAATTCACACACTTGCGAAGCATTGCGGGTACTGCAGAGTCCGGCGTTCAGTCAGAGTGAAAAAATCTTCACCATGGCACTTATGTTCAGACTGCCAATCGACCAGTACATGGCCCTGATGGATCGCAGTCATCAACTCTACACGCAGGGCAAAATGGATAAGGAGGTGCTGACTCTGGTGGTATTTCCGCGCGGAACAGCCATCAACTACTGGTGGCTTCCGGCTTGGCGACAGCGTTTCAGTCGCGATGCCCCGAGCGTGCTCGACGCAAATCTGATCAACGATGTTCTTTCGGGACACTATTGGTTCGACTATCCCGGCGCAGGCTTCTGATTCTGCAAGCATGACATCCAATCCCAGCACCGCCCGCGAACTCATCCCGGGCGGTGCTTAGCCATGTCTTGCGCAATCTCAAGCGCACGGGCACACTCTGCGCACTTTCGTTATAAGATTACATAACAAACTTTTCATTTTTCTCGGAGTCCGTCATGCGTCGTCTGTTGCTCGCTTTGCCGTTTGCCCTGTTGCCGCTGGCCGCTGCCCACGCGGTTGATGAGCACGATCACGATCATGAGCACGGCAGCCTCGGCGCTCACGAACATGGCGTGGGTCGCCTGAATGCCGCGCTCGATGGTCAGACCCTGGAGCTGGAGCTGGAAAGCCCGGCGATGAATCTGGTGGGTTTTGAACACGCCGCGACGTCGGATGCCGACAAGGCCAAAGTCGCTGCCGCTCGTGCGCAGCTGGAAAAACCATTGGCCCTGTTCAGCCTGCCCGCTGCGGCCGGCTGCAAGGTGGTCAGCCAGGAACTGGAAAGCCCGCTGTTCGGCGACAAGCCGGACGCCGACGATCACGACGAAGATGAAGCGGACAAGGACGGTCACGAGCATCACCACGACCACAGCGAAATCCATGCGCATTACCAATTCAGCTGCGCCACACCGGGCGCGCTGAGCACGCTGAACCTGACGAACATCTTCAAGACCTTCCCGGCGACGCAGAAGATTCAGGTACAACTGATCAGCGCCACCGGCCAGCAAGGTACGGAAGTGACGGCGAAATCGGCTGCGCTGAAATTCTGAAGCGAATGAAGATCCCCGGTAGGAGCTGCTGAAGGCTGAGATCTTTTGACTGTGAAAATCACGATCAAAGATCGCAGCCTTCGGCAGCTCCTACAGAGGTCCGTGTCCAACCATGAAATCGGTGCCATGACCCAAGCACTCATCGAACTTTCCGACCTTGGCTTCAACTGGCCCGGTCACCCGCCGCTGCTGGACATCCCGGCGTTTCGTCTGGAAGCCGGCGAAACCCTGTTTCTCAAAGGCCCCAGCGGCAGCGGCAAGACCACCCTGCTCGGCCTGCTTGGCGGGGTGCAGAAGCCCAATCGGGGCAGCATTCGCCTGCTCGGCCAGGAGCTGACCGAGCTTTCTGCCGGCAAGCGCGATACGTTTCGTGTCGATCACACTGGCTACATTTTCCAGCAATTCAACCTGCTGCCGTTTCTCTCGGTGCGCGAGAACGTTGAGTTGCCGTGTCATTTTTCAAAACTGCGTGCGCAACGGGCGAAACAGCGCCACGGCAGCGTCGATCAAGCCGCCGCCACGTTGCTCGCGCACTTGGGTTTGAAGGATGAAAGCCTGCTCGGTCGCCGCGCCGACTCCTTGTCCATCGGCCAGCAACAACGGGTCGCCGCCGCACGCGCATTGATCGGCCAACCGGAGCTGGTGATCGCCGACGAACCGACCTCGGCGCTGGATTACGACGCCCGCGAAAACTTCATTCGCCTGCTGTTTGCCGAGTGCCGCGAGGCCGGATCGAGTCTGTTGTTCGTCAGCCATGACCAGAGCCTGGCGCCGCTGTTCGACCGTCATCTGTCCCTGGCCGAACTCAATCGCGCCGCCACGTCCGCCGAGGTCTGAGATGTATCTGTTTCGTCTGGCCATGGCCAGCTTGGCCAACCGCCGTTTCACCGCATTGCTCACCGCCTTTGCCATTGCCCTGTCGGTGTGCCTGCTGCTCGCCGTCGAGCGCGTGCGCACCGAAGCCAAGGCCAGTTTCGCCAGCACCATCAGCGGTACTGACCTCATCGTCGGCGCTCGTTCGGGGTCGGTAAACCTGCTGCTGTATTCGGTGTTCCGCATCGGCAACGCTACCAACAACATCCGTTGGGACAGCTTTGAACACTTCGCCAACAACCCGAAAGTGAAGTGGGCAATCCCCATGTCCCTGGGCGATTCCCATCGCGGCTATCGCGTGATGGGCACCACCGAAGCCTATTTCCAGCACTACCAGTACGGGCGCCAGCAACACCTGGCGCTGGCCGACGGTCGCGCGTTTGCCACCGATCCTTTCGAAGTGGTGCTCGGTGCCGAAGTCGCCGAAGCGCTGCACTACAAGCTCGGCGACCAACTTGTACTGGCCCATGGCGTGGCGGCGATCAGCCTGGTCAAGCACGACGACAAACCGTTCACCGTGGTCGGCATCCTCCAGCGCACCGGCACCCCGGTGGACCGCACGTTGCACATCAGCCTCGGCGGCATGGAGGCGATCCACATCGACTGGCACAACGGTGTGCCGGCGCGCGGCAACGGGCGGATCAGCGCTGATCAGGCGCGCAACATGGACCTCACGCCGCAAGCGATCACCGCGTTCATGCTCGGCCTCAACAGCAAGATTTCCACCTTCGCCTTGCAGCGCGAGATCAATGAATACCGGGGCGAACCGATGCTGGCGATCCTCCCGGGCGTGGCCTTGCAGGAATTGTGGAGCCTGATGAGTACGGCCGAGAAAGCCTTGTTCGTGGTCTCGCTGTTCGTTGTGCTGACCGGGTTGATCGGCATGCTCACGGCGATTCTCACCAGCCTCAACGAACGTCGCCGCGAGATGGCGATTCTGCGTTCGGTGGGGGCGCGGCCGTGGCACATCGCAAGCCTGCTGGTGCTGGAAGCCTTTGCGTTGGCGCTGACTGGAGTCATCGCCGGACTGGCATTGCTGTACGTCGGCATCGCCGCTGCGCAAGGGTACGTGCAGGCCAATTACGGTTTATACCTGCCGCTGGCATGGCCGAGCGAGTATGAATGGACGCTGCTCGGTGGCATTCTGGCGGCCGCGCTGCTGATGGGCAGCGTGCCGGCCTGGCGCGCGTATCGCCAATCATTGGCCGATGGCCTGTCGATCCGTTTATGAGGATGTTCACCATGCCCCGCGCCCTGCTTGCGCTGCTGATGCTGGTCGCCCTGCCCGTGTGGGCGGCGGCGCCGAGAGACCTGACCTGGTCGGAAATGATCCCGCCGGACGCCGCGCCGGAAGTGCCGAACATGACCCCGCTGCACGACCTGTCGAAGATGGGCGACGCACTCTCTGCCGAGTCCGCGCCGGCGGCCAAGCAGGACATGCCCAATGCACCGGTAGTGAAGAGCCTCGACGGGCAGAACATTCGTCTGCCCGGTTACATCGTGCCGCTGGAAGTCAGCGAAGAGGGGCGCACCACGGACTTCTTGCTGGTGCCATATTTCGGCGCCTGCATCCACGTCCCGCCACCGCCGTCGAACCAGATCGTCCACGTGAAAAGCGAACTGGGCGTGAAGCTCGATGAGCTGTATCAGCCGTATTGGGTTGAGGGACCGTTGCAGGTGAAAGCCTCGAGCAGTGAGCTGGCCGATGCCGGGTATCAGATGGAGGCGGAGAAGATTTATGCGTATGAACTGCCGGAGTAATTCCCGGTAATTTTGTATTGGCTGGTCTATCGTCTTCGCGAGCAGGCTCGCTCCCACAGGTGATCACATTCCAAGGTGGGAGCGAGCCTGCTCGCGAATAGGCCCTCAAAGGTTCCACAAAACCCCGCCCCTTCACTGTTTCATTGAGCTGAGTCAAAACACCGTATCAGACGGCTTCGTACCCTAGGACATCGAATTTTTATGTCCTTTCGGAGCCCCCATGAACAAGTCCTTGCTCAGCGCCTCGCTGTTTGCCCTCGCGCTCGCAGCCCCGCTAGCCCACGCCCACGAAGCCGGTGACATCCTTGTGCGCGCCGGTGCGATCACCGTCAACCCGAAGGCCGACAGTTCCAGCGTCAAGGTCGATCAGGGTCCGCTGAGCGGCACTGATCTGGGCGGCAAGGCGACCATGAGCAGCGACACCCAACTGGGTCTGAACTTCGCCTACATGCTCACCAACAACATCGGTATCGAGCTGCTGGCAGCCACGCCGTTCGAGCATGACGTCAAGCTCAAGGGCACCGCCCTGCCCGCCGCCAACGGCAAGCTCGGCACCCTGAAACACCTGCCGCCGACCCTCAGCGTCGTCTACTACCCGCTGGATTCGAAATCGGCTTTCCAGCCGTATGTCGGCGGTGGCATCAACTACACCTGGATCTACGACGAACACGTCGGCAGCGAAGCCAGCGCCAACGGCTTCAGCAACTTCAAGGCTAAAAACTCCTGGGGCCTGGCCTGGCAGGTCGGTGCCGACTACATGATCACCGACAACATCATGCTCAACGCCCAGGTGCGCTATATCGATATCGATACCCGCGCGACCGTCGAGAACAACGCCGTCGCACCGGGCACCCGTGCACGGGTGAATGTGGATGTCGATCCGTTCATCTACATGGTCGGTTTGGGCTATAAGTTCTAAGTCGATTTTTTACTGAACGTTCACGTGGTGGTGAATGAGGCTTGGTGGCGGGCAGGCACAGACCTGACGACGACCGTACGCAGTCGATCGGGGAATAACATTCCCTCGCCACAGGAATAGCGATATTCCGGCCGTGAAAAAGGCGCCTGTTGCAGGGCGCCTTTTTCATTTGGTGCTGAGTCATGTGGGGCGTTGGAGGCCCGGGCCCCTCACCCCAGCCCTCTCCCGGGGGAGAGGGAGCCGATTTGTGTGTTGTTCAAAACCTGAGTTCGACTGGGTATCGCAAGTCGGCGTACTTCTCACAAACACCTCAGTCAGTTCCCTCTCCCCCTGGGAGAGGGCTAGGGTGAGGGGCTTCTCAGGAGCGCCCGAGCAAGCGCGCCAAGCCCACACTCATCGGCGTCTGCGGCGGCATTTCGAAGCGCTGCAGCAAGCGTCGGTTATCCGCTCGCGAATGGCGGATATCACCCGAACGCGCCGGCCCGTAACTCACGGGCGGCAGTTCACCGACCACTGATTTCAACGCTTCGAGCATCTGCTTCAGGCTCATCGCCTGATTCCAGCCAACATTGACCGCGCCCTCCTGCACTTCAGGCTTTTCCAGCGCCTGCACCAGCAAATCGACCAGATCACCGACATAAAGAAAATCGCGGGTCTGCTCGCCATCGCCAAATACGGTGATCGGCAAACCTTTCGACGCACGTTCGCTGAAGATGCTGATCACCCCGGAATACGGCGAGGACGGATCCTGGCGGGGGCCGAAGATGTTGAAGAAGCGGAAAATCGCCGGCTCCAGGCCATGCTGGCGACGGTAGAAATCGAAGTATTGCTCACCGGCCAGTTTGTCCGAGGCGTAGGGTGTCAGCGGCGCTTTTGGCGTGTCTTCATCAATCGACTCGCCCTCGCCATTGTTGCCGTACACCGCCGCGCTGGAGGCATACACCACGCGCTTGACCCCGGCCAGACGCATGGCTTCGCAGACATTCAGGGTGCCGATGAAATTGCTCTGGTGGGTTTTCACCGGATCGTCCACCGAGGCCTGCACCGAGGCCACGGCCGCCAGATGCGCGACAGCGTCGCAGCCTTGCATGGCGCGGGCGACCAAAGCGGCATCGGCGACATCGCCGACCACCAGTTCGACCTTGGAATTGTCCAGCGGCAGGTTGCTGCGCTTGCCGGTCGACAGATCGTCAAGCACGCGTACCGCATAGCCCTTGGCGAGCAAGGCATCGGTCAGGTGCGAGCCGATGAATCCGGCTCCGCCAGTGATTAGAACCGTTGCTTCAGCCATGTCGG
The DNA here is from genome assembly GCF_041956865.1 of Pseudomonas sp. LW8. Lineage (NCBI taxonomy): Bacteria > Pseudomonadati > Pseudomonadota > Gammaproteobacteria > Pseudomonadales > Pseudomonadaceae > Pseudomonas > Pseudomonas sp. LW8. The sequence goes on from NZ_CP168138.1 coordinate 5,066,164, forward strand.
TAGAACCTGTCCAATAGACCCGGGAGTGCAGCACGCCAGGCGCGCGGTTTGATCCCGAAAGTGTGGAGAATTTTCTTGCAGGCCAGCACTGCATGTTGCGGCTCTTCGGCGGCGTCCGGGCGCGCGGCATGTGCCTGCGCAGTCGGTGCTTCGATCGCCAGCGGATGCAGGCTGCGTGCTTCGGTGAGAATCGCCTGGCCCAGCGCCAGCGGGGTGGTCGCTTCGTGGCCGGCGTAATGGTAAGTGCCCCACAGCGGCGCGGCGCAGTCGAGTTGCTTGAGCACGGAGATGATCACTCGCGCGGCGTCATCGACCGGAGTCGGATTGCCGCGACGATCATCGGCCAGCAACAACTCTTCGGGTTGTTCCGCACGGGCGAGGAAGCGTCCGAGGGTGCCGTCCGGGCTGTCGTCGAGCAGCCAGCCGAAACGCAGCAGCACATGTTGCGGGCAGGTCGCGCGCACACTTTGCTCGATGCGCCACAAGGCCTGACCGCGCAGGCCCAGCGGCACCGGTTCGTCTTTTTCGCTGTAGGCCGTGGCCCGCGAGCCGTCGAACACGCGATAGCTCGACGGCTGCACGAGGACAATGTTGTGGTGCTGGCACAGTTCGGCCAGACGCTCGATGGCGCGTTCCTGGCCAGTCATGCGGCTTTCGCTGACGCTCTCGGCCTGGAACCAGTCGAAATAGTAGGCGAGATTGATCAACGCATCGGGACGGGTGTCGTCGAGCAATTGGGTGAGGCTCGCGGCATCCCAGCCGTTTTCGGGCGGGCGGGGGGCGAGGAAACCGATGTCTTCTTCCGCACCGAGGCGAATCAGCGCCTGCCCAAGGGCATTTCCGCCGCCCAGTAACATAAGGCGCATTCGCATAGAGTCAGCAGGCCCAGTCTGATTGGAACGATGGCTTTAGCGACGGTTCTCGTGGAACAGTCGTCGATAATTGCCGGAATCGTTGCATTTTGCGGGTTTAGTGCGCAACCGTCATCCGTAAAGTGTAGATGCGCGGATTTGTATTGAGGCAACCGGCCTCATCGCTGGCAAGCCAGCTCCCACAGTTTTGTGCCAGGCATGAATCCTGTGGGAGTTGGCTTGCCGACGATGAGGGCCTGACTGTCGCTGAAGATCCCCAGCGGTACTTGCATCTTCCCGCCCCCGCCCGCATAACTTCAGTCATGAATCTGCCCCTCCCCGCCAACAGCGCGCTGGCCGGCTTTCACCCCGCCGTCAGCGCCTGGTTCAACAAGACTTTCCCGGCGGTCACCGCCGCTCAGGCCCGTGCGTGGCCGTTGATTCGCCAGCGCCGTTCGACGCTGATCGCTGCGCCCACCGGTTCGGGCAAGACCCTGACCGCGTTCCTCGCCGTGCTCGATGAGCTTGTGCACCGAGGGCTGGAGCATCCTGACGGTCTGCCCGCCGAAACCCTGGTGGTCTATGTCTCGCCGTTGAAGGCACTGTCCAACGACATTCAGATCAACCTGCAGAACCCGCTCGCTGGCATTACCGCGCATTTGCGCGAAATGGGCCTGCCGGAGCTGACCATCACCACCGCCGTGCGCACGGGCGACACGCCACAGAAAGACCGCGCCGCCATGCGCAAGACCGCGCCGCACATTCTCGTGACCACCCCGGAATCGCTGTACGTGCTGCTTGGCTCGGAATCCGGGCGCAAGATGCTCGGCACCACGCGCACGGTGATCATTGACGAAATCCACGCCATGGCCGCGGGCAAGCGCGGCAGTCATCTGTCCTTGAGCCTTGAACGGCTGCAAGCGTTGTGCGCCGAACCGCTGACCCGCATCGGCCTGTCCGCGACGCAGAAACCGGTAGAAGCCGTGGCGCGGTTTCTGGTCGGTCACGATTGCCCCTGCGAAATCGTCGACATTGGCCACGCCCGCCCACGAGACCTGGGTATCGAAGTGCCGCCGGTGCCGTTGTCGGCAGTGATGGCCAACGATGTCTGGGAACTGGTGTACGAGCGCCTCGCAGAACTCGCTCGCGAGCACCGCACCACGCTGATTTTCGTCAACACCCGACGCCTTGCCGAGCGCCTCAGCCGGCATCTGAGCGAGCGCCTCGGCAAGCAGGCCGTGGCGGCGCACCACGGCAGCCTGGCCAAAGAGTTTCGCCTCGATGCGGAACAGCGCCTCAAATGCGGCGAGCTGCAAGTGCTGATCGCCACTGCATCACTGGAGCTGGGCATCGATATCGGTGAAGTCGATCTGGTCTGCCAGATCAGTTCACCGCGTTCGATTGCTGCGTTTCTGCAACGAGTCGGTCGCTCCGGACACCAGGTCGGCGGCACGCCCAAGGGGCGTTTGTTCGCCACCACCCGCGACGACCTGATCGAGTGCGCCGCCCTGCTCGACTGCGTGCGCCGGGGCGAGCTGGATACGCTGCACATTCCGGAAAAACCGCTGGACGTGCTGGCGCAGCAGATCATTGCCGAGGTCAGTTGCCAGGAATGGTCGGAGGACGCGTTGCTGGCGATGTTCCGCCGAGCCTGGCCCTATCGCGACCTCGACGAAAAACACTATCAGGCCCTGCTGAGCATGCTCGCCGAGGGTTACAACGGCCGTCAGGGCATCCGCAGCGCCTACCTGCACCGCGACGCCGTCAGCCGCACATTACGTGGCCGGCGTGGCGCGCAACTGACCGCCGTGACCAGTGGCGGCACCATCCCGGACAACGCCGACTACAGCGTATTGCTAGAACCCCAGGGCTTGAACATCGGCAGCGTCAACGAAGATTTCGCCGTGGAAAGTATCGCCGGCGATGTGTTCCAGCTCGGCAATACCTCGTATCGCATTCTGCGGGTAGAGAGCGGCAAGGTGCGGGTCGAGGATGCGCAGGGCATGCCGCCGACCATTCCGTTCTGGCTCGGCGAAGCGCCGGGGCGCAGTGATGAACTGTCGGCGGCCGTCGCGCGCCTGCAAGCGCAGTTGGACGAATTGCTCAGCGCCAGCCCCGGCAATCTGCAACCGGCGCTCGACTGGCTGACCGCCACACTCGGCCTCAACCTCGCCAGCGCCGAGCAACTGGTCGAATATCTGGCGCGCGCGCGGCAAACCCTCGGCGCCCTGCCCTCGCAGGACACGCTGTTGATGGAGCGGTTTTTCGACGAGTCCGGCGGCACCCAACTGATCATTCACACGCCGTTCGGCAGCCGCATCAACCGCGCCTGGGGCCTGGCCTTGCGCAAGCGTTTCTGCCGCACCTTCAACTTCGAGTTGCAGGCCGCCGCCAGCGAAGACGCGATCGTGCTGTCGCTGTCCACCAGCCACAGCTTCGAGCTCGACGAAGTCTGGCGTTACCTGCACAGCAACAGCGCTGAACACACGCTCATTCAAGCAGTGCTTGATGCGCCATTGTTCGGCGTGCGCTGGCGCTGGAATGCCGGGGTGGCGCTGGCGTTGCCGCGTTTTACCGGCGGGCGCAAAGTCGCTCCGCAACTGCAACGGATGAAAAGCGAAGACCTCATCGCCAGCGTGTTTCCCGACCAGATCGCCTGCCTGGAAAACCTCGCCGGCGAGCGCGAAGTCCCCGAACATCCGTTGGTGGAACAGACCCTCGACGATTGCCTGCACGAAGCTATGGACAGCGAAGGCTGGCTGACCCTGCTGCGGCGCATGGAGCGTGGCGAGGTGCGCCTGATCGCCCGGGATTTACCTGCGCCGTCGCCGCTGGCGGCAGAAATCCTCAGCGCCCGCCCCTACACGTTTCTCGACGACGCGCCGCTTGAGGAACGCCGCACCCAAGCGGTGATCAACCGACGCTGGAGCGATCCGCAGTCGACCGACGACCTCGGCGCGCTGGACGCCGACGCGATCACGGCGGTGCGCGAAGAAGCCTGGCCGTCGCCCAATTCCATGGATGAAATGCACGAAGCGCTGATGAGCCTCGCCTGCATCAGCGATGCCGAAGCCCGCGCCAATGTGGGTTGGCCGGACTGGCTGCAAACGCTGATGGCCAGCGGCCGCGCCTGCCTGTTGCAGATCGACGCCGAGCATCAGTTATGGCTGGCCCGCGAACGCTTGAGTTGCCTGCAAGCACTTTATCCACAGGCGACGTTGGCAAGCGCAGCAGTCGTGCTGCCCGGCTTCGACGACGCATGGGCATTCGATGAGGCGCTGGTCGAAGTGATCCGCGCCCGTCTCGGCGCCTTTGGGCCAATCCCGTTGCCGGCCATCGCCGAGCCGCTCGCCCTGCCCGCCGCGCAAGTGAGTCAGGCCCTCGCCCGACTGGAGCGTGAAGGCTACGTCTTGCGCGGCCAGTTCACGCCGAACAGCGCGATTGAAGAATGGTGCGAACGCCATCTGCTCGCGCGCATCCATCGCTACACGGTCAAGCGCCTGCGCCGGGAAATCGAACCGGTGGCATTGCAGGACTTCATGCGTTTTCTGTTCGACTGGCAGCATCTGACGCCGGCCACCCAAGGTCAGGGCAGTGCGGTGCTGCCGGCGATTGTCGGCCAGTTCGAAGGTTATCCGGCGGCAGCCTCGGCATGGGACAGCGACATCCTGCCGGCACGCCTCAAGGACTATTCGCCGAGCTGGCTGGATGAACTGTGCCGCAACGGCAAACTGGTGTGGACGCGCATCAGTGCACGGCAGAAAGTCAGCGGCTCGGCATTGCGCAGTACACCGATTGTGCTGCTGCCGCGCAGTCAGGTGGGTTTGTGGAGTGCGTTGGCTGAGCAGACGCCAGTGAGCGAGTTATCGCCGAAAACACAGAAAGTCTTTGAGGCGCTGAGTCAGCATGGCGCGCTGTTTTTCGATGAGTTGATTCATGAAGCGCGCCTGCTGCGCAGCGAACTGGAAATCGCCCTGCAGGAACTGGTCGCCGCAGGTTTGGTGAACGCCGACAGCTTCGCCGGCCTGCGCGCGCTGATCACGCCGGCAAGCAAGCGCCAGCAGCGCAGTAGCCGACGCGGGCGCGGCGCGTTTATCGGCGGCATGGACGATGCCGGGCGCTGGGCATTGCTGCGCCGGGGTTCGTCAGCAGATGCCGCCGAGACACTCGAACACGTCGCCATGACCCTGCTGCACCGCTACGGCGTGGTGTTCTGGCGCTTGCTCGAACGCGAAGCGGACTGGCTGCCGAGTTGGCGGGAATTGCTGCGCACCTTTCATCGTCTGGAGGCGCGGGGCGAGATTCGTGGCGGGCGGTTTGTCAGTGGTCTGGCTGGCGAGCAGTTTGCCTTGCCCGAAGCCATTCCCTTGCTGCGCGAAGTACGCCGACGCCCGCAGGACGGCAGCCTGGTGGCGGTGTGTGGGGTTGATCCATTGAATCTCGCCGGGACGTTGTTGCCCGGGGTGAAAGTGCCGGCGCTGGTGAGCAATCGGCTGGTGTATCGCGATGGGGTGCCGGTGGCCGCGGTGATTGCCGGCAAGCAGCAGGTTTGGGTAGAGCTGGATCCGATAGCCATGGGACAACTGCATGCCAAGCTGATCCGGCATTGAGAGTGTTCGCACCGGCGTCTTCGCGAGCAGGCTCGCTCCCACAGTCCAATCCCATTGCCCCTGTGGGAGCGAGCCTGCTCGCGAAAGCGCCGGCCCTGTCTCTACACAAACAGGCGTCAGGTCCGCGACTCCTGCGGCACCTCACCCGCAACCACCGCCCCCTCCTCCTGTCGCTTTGGCAACAGAACCTGCTGTGGATAAGTCTGCGCAAAATGCACATTGGGTGTGTTATCCACAAGCTTCTTCAAGCGCTGGTTGAACGCGCGGCTCACCGCATATTGCCCACCTGACACCGTGCGAAATTGCGCCGTCAACACCACGCCGTTCAAGTCCATTTTGTCCACGCCAAACACATCCAGCGGCCCTTGCAGGTTGTACTTGAGGAACGGGTCTTCGCGGATCGAATCACCGGCCTCGCGAATCAGCTCAATGGCTTTGTCGACATCGGTGTCGTAGGTGAACTGCACCGAGAAAAATGCGAAGGCGAACTGGCGTGATTGGTTGGTCACAGCCTTGATCTGGCCGAACGGCACCGAGTGCACAAAACCCTTGCCGTCCCGCAGGCGCAAGGTGCGGATGGTCAAACCTTCCACGGTGCCGGCGTGGCCGGAATCGAGCACCACCCAGTCGCCGATCGACAGGGTGTCTTCGATGATGATGAACAACCCGGTGATGACGTCCTGCACCAGTTGCTGCGAACCGAAACCGATCGCCAGACCGACCACGCCCGCACCGGCCAGTAGCGGCGCGACGTTGATGCCGAGGTTGGCCATGGTGGTAATCGCGCAGATCACCACGAGGATGATTTTGATCGCGTTGCGCAGCAGCGGCAGGATGGTTTTCACCCGCGTGCTCGGCTGGCGTGCCGCGCGTTTGCTCAGCGGCGGTTTCAGCGCTTCCTGAATCGCCGTGTCGAGCACCACCCACAGCAGCCACGTCACCAGGAAGATCAGGCCGATGCTGCTCAAGGCGTTGCTGATCGCTCGACCGACGGTGCTGCTCTGGGCGAAATCGAGCAACGACACGCCCCAGATCCGCCCGAGAATATCGATGAACACAATCGCCATGACGATGCGCAGCAACGCATGCAACAGGCTGAGAAAGCGTTCCTTGTAGGCACTGCTGCGCTGGATCGCTTCGGCTTTGCGCGACTTGAACAGGTGCTGCAACACCGTGCTGAGAAACACCGTGGCGATCAGCAGCACGGTGGTGAACAAGGCACAGCGCAGGGCTTTCTGATTGTCCTCGCCGATGCCGATCAGGCTGACTGCCGAGACCAGCACCATCAGCACGATCGGCCAATACCACAGCCCGGAAAATATCCGCAGCGACTCCTGCAGCGACGGTTGTTTCAAACGCTGACTGAGCGGGCGATTGCGGATCAGATGCGCCACGGGCCGGCGCAGGCGAAACACCAGCAAACCGAAAATCACCGAGGCGATCAGCCCGGTGAACACGGCGATGCTGCTGGTGATATTGCCGCCCAGTTGCCGGGCGATCTGCGGGCTGGTCAGGGCATCGCTGAGCGCGGCGAGAAAGCCGATGAGGAACAGCGGGCGCGGGCAGTATTCACGGATGATTCGCGCGGCGGCGCGCTTGTGCCCGACGTTGAACATCACCACCACGCACAACAACATCGATGTGGAGAAGATACCGCTGCTGGTGGCATAGGCCAGACACAGCGCCAGCGCACGGCCCACCGAAGCTTGCAGAAAATGGCTGACATACAGCGTCAAAGGCAGGCAGATCAGCGCCGGCACGGTGTACGGCAGCACGTAGCCGAGCAGATCCTGACTGCGCTGGCGGGTGCGCAACCAGCGCCCTTCACGCAGGCGCTTGGCCAACAGACTGCCGAGCACCGTCAATAGGGCAAAACTGCCCAGCCACACTCCCGACAACGTGAGAAAATCCCCGGCCACGCTCCAGCCCGAGCGGTTCGACGGCTGCTTGACCAGCCGATCGACCTCATCCGCCGCGCGGTCAGCGCGCAGCCGCCAGGCATCGACCAGGTGTTCGTTGAGATCGAGTTTTTCCTGCACATCGTCGATGCTCGTACTGATCGCCCCGAGCAGACCGCCCTGCACCAGCGGTTCCGGTTCGGCGGGTTTTTCCGCCGTGTCGGCGGCCGCCGGAACGCCCGGTAGCGCGACGGCTTGCGATGTGTTGACGCCCAAGCACAGCAGCGCTCCCAGCAGAATGGCGATCCTGAAATTGCGCAAAGCTCCGATCTCCCGTGGCTGACCCTGGTAAGGAACTGATCGGTAATTGCGCGGCAAGTTCAAGAGCCCCCTCACCCCAGCCCTCTCCCCCAGGAGAGGGAGCCGACCGAGTTGCATGACCAAAATCATCAACTGCACGTCTTGAGTCGAACTCAAGTCCTGAAGACCATGAAAATCTGCTCCCTTCACAGTCGTACGCGATTTCAGGAGGCATGAAGATCTGCTCCCTTCCCCCTCGCCCCCTTGGGGGAGAGGGTTGGGGTGAGGGGGTAAGCTCTTGATCTTCGCTTCACCCGCGACCGTCCGTAACACCACCGAAACTTTCCCGCCCCCGCCGCAGTCATCACAGAACATCGGCAACACGAGGACTTTCTACGGGAGGATGGGATGGCGACGATTCACATCGGTATTTCAGGCTGGCGCTACGCCCCGTGGCGCGGGGATTTCTACCCGAAGGGACTGGCGCAGAAGCGCGAATTGCAGTTCGCCTCCCGCGCGGTCAACAGCATCGAAATCAATGGATCGTTCTACGCCCTGCAACGCCCTGAACGTTACGCCCAGTGGTACGCCGAAACCCCTGATGACTTCGTGTTCAGCGTGAAGGCGCCGCGCTTCATCACCCACGTGCGCCGTTTGCGCGAAATCGAAAAACCGCTGGCGAATTTCTTTGCCTCGGGCGTGTTGGAGCTGAAGGAAAAACTCGGGCCGATCCTCTGGCAGTTTCCGCCGAACTTCAAGTTCGATGCCGAGCGTTTCGACCAGTTTCTCGCGCAACTGCCCCACGACACCCAAGCCGCAGCCGCCCTCGCCCGCCAGCACGACTCGCATCTGCCCGGCCACGCCAGCATCAAAGCCTGGCGCAAGAAGCCGCTGCGCCACGCCGTGGAAATCCGTCATGAAAGTTTCATCGATCCGGAATTCGTGCGCCTGCTCAAGCGCCATAACACTGCGCTGGTCATTGCCGACACCGCCGGCAAATGGCCGTACCGCGAAGACCTCACCAGCGACTTCGTCTATCTGCGCCTGCACGGCGCCGAAGAGCTCTACGCCAGCGGTTATTCCGAGCAAGCGCTCAAGCGCTGGGCCGAGCGCATCGACGCCTGGCATCACGGTAAACAGCCAGAGGACGCCCACCTGATAGCCCCACGCCTGAAACCCCGCGCGCGCAAATCCCGCGAAGTGTTCTGCTACTTCGACAACGACATCAAAGTCCGCGCGCCCTACGACGCACGCAACCTGTTGCAGCGCTTCGACCTCGATAAAGACCTCGCCACGACTCCCGGGCAAGTTGCCGCAGAAGGAGTTCTGTCATGAGCATTCCCGAACCGGTCGGTTTTACCGACGAAGGCTCCGTAGTTGCGCCCTCGGTGCGCACCTTCACCGTACTGACCGTCAACACCCACAAGGGCTTCACCGCACTGAACCGGCGCTTCATCCTGCCGGAGCTGCGTGAAGCGGTGCGCAGCGTCGCCGCCGACGTGGTGTTTCTGCAGGAAGTCCACGGCACGCACGAGCAGCATCCGAAACGCTACGACAACTGGCCGACGATGCCGCAATACGAATTTCTCGCCGACAGCCTCTGGCCGCAATTCGCCTACGGGCGCAACGCGGTGTATCCGGCGGGCGATCACGGCAATGCGCTGCTGTCGAAATTCCAGATCATCCGCCACGACAACCTCGATGTGTCGATCAGCGGCCATGAGAACCGCGGCCTGTTGCATTGCGTGCTGCGCCTGCCTGGCGACGGCACCGAAGTGCATGCGATCTGCGTGCATCTGGGCCTGCGCGAGAGCCACCGCAACGCGCAACTGGATCTGCTGATGCAACGTCTCGCCGAATTGCCCGCCGACGCTCCGGTGATCGTCGCTGGCGATTTCAACGACTGGCGCCAGCGTGCCGATGCGCAGCTCAAGCCCTGTGGCCTGCGCGAAGTGTTCGCCGAGCAGTACGGCAAACCCGCGCGCAGTTTTCCCGCGCGGCTGCCAGCGCTACGACTCGACCGCATCTACGTACGCAACCTCAAGGCCAGCCGGCCGAAAGTTTTGACCAACCGGCCCTGGTCCCACCTTTCCGACCACGCACCGTTATCGGTGGAGATTGAACTATGAACAGTGCGCCACTGGAAAAATCCGCCGTCGACCCGGTCCCGTTGAACCCGCCGGTGCGCGAGCCCGGCCACGTTGACGTCGAGTATCAATGGCACAGCAATAACCGCGTAGAGCTGCTGGAGAACGGCGAGGAATATTTCCCCCGCGTGTTCGAAGCGATGCGCGCAGCCAAGAGCGAAATCCTGCTGGAGACCTTCATCGTTTTCGAAGACAAGGTCGGCGCCGAGTTGCAGCAAATCCTCATCGAAGCCGCCCAGCGTGGCGTGCGCACCACGGTCAGCCTCGACGGCTTCGGCTGTGGCGAGCTGAGCACCGGCTATCTGTCGGCCTTGAGCGATGCCGGCGTGCATCTGCAAATCTTCGATCCGGCGCCCAAGCACCTCGGCATTCGCACCAACTGGTTCCGCCGCTTGCACCGCAAGATCGTGGTGGTCGACGGCTTGATCGCGTTCATCGGCGGGATCAATTTTTCCGGCGATCATCTGGCCGACTTCGGCCCTGAAGCCAAGCAAGATTATTCGGTGGAGATCCAGGGCCCGGTGGTCGCCGATATCCATCACTTCGCCCTGCTGCAAAGCGGTCGTCCCGGGCGCGCGCGGTTCTGGTGGCAGCGCCGGCGCCAGCGTCTGGAGGAAATGGCCTTCACCGACCACGACGGCCAGGTGCGCCTGGTGTTCCGCGATAACGATCAACACAACACCGATATCGAAGACGTGTATTTGCAGGTGCTGCGCAAGGCCAAGCGCCGGGTAATCATCGCCAACGCCTACTTCTTTCCCGGCTACCGTTTGCTGCGCGAAATCCGCAACGCCGCCCGCCGTGGCGTCGAGGTGCGGCTGATCCTGCAGGGCCAGCCGGACATGCTCGTGGCGAAACTGGCGGCGCGCATGACCTACGATTATCTGTTGCGTGCCGGCGTGCAGATTCACGAATACTGCCAACGCCCGCTGCACGGCAAGGTCGCGCTGGTCGACGAAGACTGGAGCACCGTGGGCTCGAGCAATCTCGACCCGCTGAGCCTGTCGCTGAATCTGGAAGCCAACGTGCTGATCCGCGACCGCGCATTCAATCAGCACCTGTACGAACGCCTCGAAGACCTCAGCCAGAACCACTGCAAGTCCATGGACGCCAAGCTGTTGCCGCGCGGGCGCATCTGGCACATGACCGTGGGCTTTCTGGTGTTCCACTTCCTGCGGCACTTCCCGGCCATGGCCGGTTGGCTGCCGGCGCATAAACCGCGTCTGAAGCCTTACCGAGGTGCGCGTCCATGAGTCATTCCGAAGTCCATTCCGATAGCCATTCGACACAAGCGGCGCCGTCGAAATGGAGCCGCTGGAAACGTCCGCTGACCATCCTGTTTTTCCTCGCGCTGATCGTCCTGTTGACGATGTTCGCTACGCGCATCGAATGGGCCGAGGTGCTGGAGACCCTCGCCGATTTCAAGGTGCGCACACTGATCATCGCCGCCAGCCTGACCCTGCTGAGTTTTCTGGTGTACGCCAGTTTCGACCTGATCGGCCGCACTTACATTCGGCAAGACCTGACCTGGAAGCAGATCCTGCCGGTGGGCATCATCAGCTACGCCTTCAATCTCAATCTCAGCGCCTGGGTCGGCGGCATCGCCATGCGCTATCGCCTGTATTCGCGGCTGGGCGTGAGCAAAGGCAACATCGCCAAGATTCTCGGCCTGAGCCTGGCAACCAACTGGTTCGGCTACATGACCATCGCTGGCGTAGTGTTCAGCAGCGGTCTGGTGACGATGCCGCCGGGCTGGAAACTCAGCAGTTCGGCCCTGCAACTGGTTGGTGTGTTACTGCTGCTGGTCAGCGCCGGCTATCTGGCGGCGTGTCAGTTTTCCAAGCGCCGCGAGTGGTCGATACGCGGCGTGGAAATCAACCTGCCGTCGCTGCGCATGGCCGTGCTGCAATTGCTCTTGGGCGCGTTGAACTGGTCGCTGATGGCGGCGGTGATCTTCACTCTGCTGCCGAGCAAACTGGATTATCCGCTGGTGCTTGGCGTGCTGTTGATCAGCGCGATTGCCGGGGTCATCACGCATATTCCGGCGGGACTGGGTGTGCTTGAGGCGGTGTTCGTGGCGTTGCTGCAGCACGAGGCGTCGCGCGGCAGTCTGGTCGCGGGATTGCTGGCGTATCGGGCGATTTATTTTCTGCTGCCGCTGTTGATCACGGTGGTGATGTATCTGGTGGTGGAGGCCAAGGCCAAGGCGCTGCGGATCGAGAAGAAACCCACACATTAGAATCAAGATCAAAAGATCGCAGCCTTCGGCAGCTCCTACATTTGAAATGCGTTCAACCTGTGGGAGCGAGCCTGCTCGCGAAGGGGCCGGTACATGCGACAGATCATCTGGATTGGATAATGCTCAACCGCTCCCCCACCACCATCTCGGTAATCCAGTCCACCAGAATCGAGGTGTACGCCTGCTGTGACACCGGATCACTCAATGCGTGATCGGCGCCATCGATGATCCGGTGGGTCAATGAGTGAGTCTGCTGACACGCGGCGCGGTAACTCATGATCGTCGCGTGGGGCACGAAGTCGTCGGTTTCCGATTCCACCAACAGCACGTCGCCAGTGAATTGCGAGCAGGCATGCAGGGCGCGATTGCTGTCGGCGCGCACCAGCGTATTGCGATAATCGCGCAGATCGGCCTTGTCCAGATCGCGTTTGGGCGTGTGCCATTGCTCGTCGCGGTACAGCGCCGGCACGCGCAGCGCCAGCCAGCGCACCGGGCGCAATGACGTCAGGATCGAGGCCAGATAACCGCCATAACTGGTGCCGACCACGGCGATCGCCGAGGTATCCAGCGCCGGGTGCGCCAGCAGGCGATCGTAGGCCGCCAGCAAGTCACGCAGATTGTCTTCACGGGTCACCCGGGTCAGCGGAATTCCTGTGCCGCCGGTGTGCCCGCGCAGGTCGAAGGTCAGGCATACGCAACCCAGGCCGGCGATGCCTTTGGCCCGCTCCAGATCACGTTCCTGACTGCCGCCCCAACCGTGAACAAACAACACCCCCGGGACTTTCGATTTGGGACTGAGAAAAGTCCCGCTCATCTGTTCGTCATCAATGTCGATTTGAATGCATTCGCTTCTAGCCGTCATAGGATTGGACCGTCACATATTTGAGAAGAAACGCGCTGTTTTCCGCCGGGCCGCGATAGACCTCGATGGCGTCCGCCGGCAGCGCCTGATCGATGTAGGTTTCCACCGACGACACACGGATGGCGCGCATCTGTGGATCGTTGACGAAGCTTTGCAGCGCCGCCACTTCAGCGCTGCTGGCACCACCCATGCGCCAGGATTGTTCGAGCACGCCGCTGCGCGGGTTGCCGCTGGCGTCGAGGCCTTGGGCGATATCGTAATTGCGCCGCGAGGCGAAGAAGCGTGGGTAGGCTTCGTTGGCGGCACTGTCGAAGACCTGCGCCTGCTCGATGGCCAGACGCACATCGTCAGGCAGATCCAGCGCGAGCAATTGGTCATAGCCGCCCTGCACCACCAGCAGATTCGAGCCGCCGTAGACCTCTTCGCCCTGACCGTCCTCAGTCAAGTATTGATCACCACAGTAGCTCAACACTTTGCCGCCGATGAACGACTGGCCGACGCTGTGGGTGACGACGTTGCGCAAATCCTGCTCCAGCACTACGCCGTCACTGAACACGCTCTCCGCTTCTGGGCGAGCGAGGATTTCATCGAACGCGTCGAGGCTCTTGATCACTTCCTGGCCGCGACCGGCGCAAGCGTGAATCGGCTTCAAGCGAATCGGCCCGGCGTACAACAGATGCTCGGCGGCGGGCCGCGCATCTTCCAGGGCGAATACGCTGAGACCGTCGAGCACAACGTTGCGCACCCGCTCCGAAAACAGCGGCGACCAGCCTTGCGGCGCGTGCGCCAGATGGCTGCGCAAGCCGTGGCTGATGGCTTTGGTGCAGATGAAATCGTATTCGACGTAACCGCCCCACAAGTCATCGGGGCCTTTGATGCCCAGCGCTTGAGCGTGGGCGGCGCCAACGATGGTTTGCGTTGGCAGCAGATACAGCTCGCGGCCCTGATGTTTGGCCGGATCGAAACTGCCGCCGAATTTGCAGCCGAGAATCTGCGCCAGCCAACGCGCCAGTGCCTTGTTGGTCTCGACTTCATGTTGCGGCGCCTCGGCACGCACCGAATGGGCCACGACGATTTTGTTGCTGGGTGTCGGGGTCATGCGTTCCCCTTTTATCAGTCGATGGGTTCTCAAAGGAAATTGCAGAGATCAGGCCAATCAGCGATCCCCACGAACCGCCCGATAATTGGGAGCTTGCCGTGACTGTGCTGGCATCACGCCTGTTTCAAACTGCACGACAGCGCGCAAAACTCCGGCAAATTGCACGATCTCTCACCCTCGCCGCGATCATTGTGGGAGCGAGCCTGCTCGCGAAAGCGTAGTGTCAGCCGACTACAATTCTGTAGATCCAGCGCCTTCGCGAGCAGGCTCGCTCCCACATTAGTTCATCGTCGTTCTGGGAGCGGGATTCACACCAAACCGCCCCCGGTACTCACTCGGCCCAAGCCCGGTAATCTTCTTGAAGATCGCACGAAACGCGCCCGGATCCTGATAGCCCACCGTCCAGGCAATGTGGTCGATCGTGCCATTGGTGAACTCGAGCATTTCCCGCGCCTTGCCGACCCGCAAGTGCTGGCAATACTCGGTCGGTTTCAAGCCTGTCGCGGCGCGGAATCGGCGCAGGAAAGTACGCTCTTCAAGTCCCGCACGCTCAGCCATCGCCGTCAGCGAAACATCCGTCGCCCCGGTGCTTTGCAGCCAGTGCTGGACCTTGAGAATCGCCGCGTCGCCATGGCTGAGGATCGGTGCGAAATTGCTTCCGCATTCACTGGCGCTGTCGCTGTGTTCCATCACCAGAAAACGCGCGGTCGCGGTGGCGATGCTCGGGCCGAGCAAGCGATCGACCAAGCGCAACCCCAATTCCGACCAGGCCATCAGCCCGGCCGTGGTGATCAGGTCGCCGTCGTCGACAATCGGCGTGTCGGCCTTCAGCTTGATCTTCGGGTAACGCTCGGCGAAAGCCTGGGCCGAGGTCCAGTGCGTGGTGGCGCTGCGACCGTCGAGCAAGCCGCTTTCGGCGAGCATCAACGAGCCCACACAAACACCACCAAGGGTTGCGCCGCGCGCATGCTGATCGCGCAGCCATTGCGCAAGACTCACGGTCATCTGCGCCGCATCGAACCCGCCGAGGGACGGCGGAATCAGCACGGCGAGCAAACCGTCCTCGTCGCCCGGATGACTGTCATAGACCCGCGTCGGCAGCTGCTCGCCCTCAACCTGCCAGTGACTGACCCGCAGCACGGGCAATTGCACAGCCTGATACTCGGCAGCGATGCGATTGGCCACGGCGAACAGATCGGTCAGACCGTGCACCGCCGCCAGTTGCGCGCCGGGGTAAATCAGCACGCCCAGTTCAGCGGTGGCGGCTCTTTGTGCAGCCATTGTCAGTTTTCCCCCGTCTATTGTCGGTGCGGCCAATCCTCGAATCCTCGGCCAGCGTCAATACTGAGGCCACACCCAATCACCGTCTCGAGGACAATCCCATGGCCAAGCAAGCGCTCATCGTAGTCGATATCCAGAACGACTACTTCCCCCAAGGCAAGTGGCCGCTGGTCGGCGCCGACGCCGCTGCCGATAACGCCGCACGGCTGATCGCAGCCTTCCGCGAAAAGGGCGATCCGGTGGTACACATTCGGCATGAATTCACCTCCGAAGACGCGCCGTTTTTCACTCCCGGCTCCGAAGGCGCGAAACTGCATCCGAAAGTGCTCAACCGCGCCGACGAACCGGTGGTGCTCAAGCACTTCGTCAACTCGTTCCGCGAAACCGAACTGAAAGCGGTGCTCGACGAACACGGCATCACCGACCTGATCGTGGTCGGCAGCATGAGCCATATGTGCGTCGATGGCATCACCCGCGCGGCGGCGGACATGGGGTATGCGGTCACGGTGATTCACGATGCCTGCGCCAGCCGTGATCTGGAATTCGATGGCCTGACGGTGCCCGCCGCTCATGTGCACGCAGCATTCATGTCGGCGCTGGGTTTTGCCTATGCCAGCGTGGTATCCACTGACGAGTTCCTGAGCAGCAACGCCTAGCAACAACTGCGCAATCTACTGGCCCGCCACGTTGCGGGCCTTTTTGCGTCTGTCATGAAAATCTCACGCGTGAGTCATTGATGGCACTTTGCATTGGTTGTAGTGTGGCCCACGCGTGAGACGCTCATAACCGGATTCCAGCCATGACAAGCCGCACTCCGACGCCTGCCGCAGCCAGCCCCAAGGGCGAGCGTGGCAAGGCGTCGGCAAAAAAACCGTCGAGCTTCTACATGAAGCAGATGCGCGCAGGCCTGGCCGCCGCCGGTTATGTGAAACACGAAACTTGGGTGCTTCCGGAAAACCGAAGCTTGCTCAAGCAAATGGAGCAACAGCTACGCCAACCGATTCTGGCTGGCTCTTTCATGTCGGAGAAATACATGAGCGCAGGCAACAACTGGACCATCGACAGCCTCTTCAATGCCCTCAAGGCGCTGGACGAGGTGGCTTCCCAAGAGATTTCGCTGTCCCTGATCCAGAGCTCCGAGCCGAGCATCAAGCTGGAAATGAACGAATTCGGCGGCCTGCCGATTCACATCGCCCTGGCCGGCCAGCAGATCATCGTCGACACCGTGCTGGTGGACATCGATTCGATCAGCAATGTCCAGGCGTTCAACGATGCCGTGCTGCGCAGCCGCGAGATGTTCCCGCTGTCTTCGATCGGGATCGAATCGATGCCGAACGGGCAGACCGTCTACAACATGTTCGGCGCCCTCAGTGCTGATTCGAGCCTGACCAACGTCGTCACCGAGGTGAAAACCCTGGTCGACAACGTGCAGCGCGCCAGCGAAGCCTTCGAACACTTCTTCAAGTAATCAACAGGGAATATCCAATGACTCAGTCCATCTGGAGCAAGTTGTTCACCGCACTGCGCGGCGGCGCCAATGAAGTCGGCGAAGCCATCGCCGACCAGCAGGCCCTGCGCATCCTCGATCAGGAAATCCGCGACGCGGACACCGCGCTGTCCAATGCCCGCCGCGAACTGGTAACGATCATGGCCAAGCACAAACTGGCCGCCGACCGCGTCAGCGAATACGACGCCAAGATCAAGGACCTCGAAGCCAAGGCTGTGGCCGCGTTGAATGCCGGCCGCGAAGACCTTGCGCTGGAAGTGGCCGAAGCGATTTCGACCCTGACCAACGACCTTGCTGCCGAGAAGAAACTCAGCGATGAATTCGGCGCCTACGCCGACAACATGCGCAAAGACATCAGCAAAGCCGAATCGCGGATCAAGAGCCTGCGCCAGCAAGTGGACATGGCCAAGGCCCGCGACAGCGTGCAGAAAGCCCAGGTCAGCGCCTCGATTGCCAGCGGCGGCGCCAACGGCAAACTGGAAACCGCGGTCGGCACCCTGAACCGCCTGCAAGCCAAGCAGCAGCAACGCGCTGCCGAACTGAACGCCGCAGACGAACTGGCCGACGCCTCCACCGGCAACGACCTGGAACGCAAACTGCGCGACGCCGGCATCACGCCGAACGAAGGCAGCGCCAATGCAATCCTTGAGCGGCTGAAGCAGAAGTCCGCGCAGTAAGGACTGAACGGTAACTTGTGGGAGCGAGCCTGCTCGCGAAAGCGTCGTGACAGTCAAATAATCGAGTGACTGACACAACCCATTCGCGAGCAGGCTCGCTCCCACATGGTTTTGCGGCGTAATTGCCCCTGCTCGTTCACCGCTTCGCCCGTTACACTACCGCCACTTTTTCACCCGAACACCTCCACCCGCTTCAAGGAACGTACCCATGGGATGGTTTAAAGACTTGCTCGGCACCAGCAATTGGCAGACCGCTGCGCCAACGACCACCGGCGCCAGCGGCCCACTGGGCATGGCTCAAGGCAAAGGCGTGCGCTTCGACACGACCCTGGCGTTGCTGCTGGAAGGCTCGACTTCGGTGCGGGTGCCATTCGATCAAGCGGTGTGGAGCGCCGGCTGGGTCGATCTCGGCCAGTCCAACAAACTGCACCGCTATTACATGAACGACGAGGATTTCTGGGTGCAGATCCACGTCACCGGCGATGATCAGGTCGAGTCGGTCACCCTGTTCAATTACCTCAGCTACGTGACGGTCAACAGTGACGCCGAACTGCAGCGTCTGGCCGGCCCCAACAGCCTGATCGGTCTGCCGACCTACAACCACGACGGTGTTGAATACGCCCGCGAATGGGGCACCGAACTGCATCAGACTGAACTGGTGCCAATGACCGAACACGTGGTCAATCCGGACGAGTCCTACACCATCAAGCACCACGCCATGCTGTATGCCCGCGACACCGGCCTGACCGATCGCCGCGAACTGCTGCTGTTCTCCGTCGAACAGGACGAAGAAGGCACCGTCAGCCTGAGCACTTCGCTGGGCATCTCGCTGTACACGACTGATTTGAGCGCCATCTAAAAAAGGAAGTTTTTCATGCTGGAAGTCTTGGCCGTTTCTCTGAACAAAACCGCGCTGGTCGGTTTCGTCGTCTACCTGATCGGCGCCGTGTTGCTGTTCATGCTGTTTCAATTCGTCTACACGCGCATCACCGCGCACAAGGAATTCGAGCTGATCCGTGCCGGCAACACTGCCGCCGCCATTGCCCTGTCCGGGGCAATCATCGGTTTCGCCATTCCGGCGAGCAACGTGATCGCCTACTCGGTCAACGTGCTCGACTTCGTCCTCTGGGCGGTCATCGCCGCCGTCGTGCAATTGCTGGCGTTTGTCGCTACCGGGCTGGTGCTCAAGGGCACTTCCCAGCGCATCGCCAACGGCGAAGTGGCGGCCGGCATCTATGTGGCTGCCGTGGCGATCAGCGTCGGCATGCTCAATGCCGCGTGCATGACCCCGTCCCACTGACCGGCAGGAAGCCTCTCGATGAAACGCAGCAAATACGTGCAATTGTCCCTCGCCGCATCGGTGGCGATGGCGATTTCCGGTGAAGCAGCGGCGCTGGATCAGCCGCGCAACTTCCAGAGCGTTGAACAGTGTGTCGACGCCGAATTGGCCGCCGATCTCTGCTCCAGCGCCTACGTCGCCGCCCTGAACGAACACCGGCGCATCGCCCCGGCCTACAACGACAAGGCCAAGTGCGACGCAGACTTTGCCGCTGGCTGGTGTCAGAAAAATTCCGATGGCCGTTTCGTGCCGAAACTCGGCGGCTTCAAAGTGCCGGGCAATGCCGAGACGCCGCAGGATCTCGATGCCATCGCCAATTCGCAAATGCCGGCGGGAGACACCACCAGCAGCAGTGCCAGCCACGGCGGCTCGCACTATTCCGGTGGCTCAGGTGGCGGCGGCAATGGCTGGCTGACCGGATGGCTGATCGGCAACGCAATGAGCAACAACGCCGAACGCACCGTTTACCGTGATCGCGAAACGCGCCAGCCGTTCAACACCTCAACGCAGTACCGCCGAGCTGACACAACCTCGCGCAGCCAGTCGGATTACGAGAGCAGCAAAAGCAAACCGGTGAACGTTGCGTCGTCGACTTCGCGCGGCGGTTTCGGCAGCCAGTCCAGCGCCCGCAGCGGTTGGGGTGGCTGGGGCAGCAGTTCCGGACGCTCGAGCAGTTGACATGAAAAAGATCCACTGCGCCGAGCGCCCCGACTGGAAACACACCGCTGAAAGCCTCGGTTTCCTGTTCCACACCATCGACGACGAACCGTACTGGGACGAAAGCGCCTACTACCAGTTCAGCCTCGCGCAGATCGAAAACGATCTGGAAGACCCGACCACCGAACTGCATGAGATGTGCATGGACCTGGTGGATCGCGTCGTCAACAGCGAGGAGTTGCTCGATCGCCTGAGTATCCCGGCGGCGTACTACGACATGATCCGCACCTCCTGGCGCGAGGGTCATCCGCATCTGTACGGTCGCATGGACTTTTCCTACAGCGGCAACGGGCCGGCGAAACTGCTGGAGCTCAACTACGACACGCCGACCAGCCTCTATGAAGCGGCAGCCTTTCAATGGGGCTGGCTGGAACAGTGCATCGAGCGTGGCACGCTGCCGCCGCATGCCGACCAGTTCAACAGCATCGACACCAAGCTGCATCAGGCCTTCGCCGAGTTGCAGTTGAAGCGGCCGTTCTACTTTGCGTCGATGAAGGATTCGGTCGAGGACAAAGGCACCACCGATTACCTGCGGCTGATCGCGGAAAAGGTCGGCATCGAATCACGCCACATCGATATCGAAGACATTGGCCTGACGGCTGAAGGTCGTTTCGTCGATCTGCAGGATCGCTGGATCCCGCACCTGTTCAAGCTGCACGCCTGGGAATTCATCTTCCACGAGCCGTTCGGCGCAGCGATCGCCGAATGCGATACGCAGTTTTTCGAACCGGCGTGGAAGGCGATTCTGTCGAACAAAGGTGCCCTGCCGCTGCTGTGGGAATTGCACAAGGGCCATCCGAATCTGCTCGCTGCGCACCTTGATCCGAATCCGCAGAGTGCGGTGCCGAAGGGCTGGGTGCGCAAGCCGTACTTTTCCCGCGAAGGCGCCAACATCGAGCTGCAAACGACGGAAGGTCTGATCGTCAAAGAGGACGGGCCTTACACCGATGCGCCGTTCATCCTGCAGGAGTTCGCACCGCTGCCGAAGTTTGGCGACAGCTACACGCTGATTGGCTCGTGGGTGATTGGCGATGAGGCAGCGGGGATTGGTGTGCGTGAAGACAATAGTCTGATCACCAAGGATTCAAGTCGATTTTTGCCGCACCTGATCCTGGATTAAGACGAAGTTACCTTGTGGGAGCGAGCCTGCTCGCGAAAGCGTCCTGTCAGTTACAGGTGCATCGACTGATCTGACGCATTCGCGAGCAGGCTCGCTCCCACAGGAGATTGTGAGTAGCCAGGAATTTCCTGAACAAAAAAGGCCCGTCGTTTAAGCGACGGGCCTTTTTCATTCAAGACGGTTACAGCGGCAAATCAGAACGGAATATCGTCATCGAAGCTGTCGAAATCCGGAGCCGGTTGCGGTGCGGCCTGCTGCGGTGCTTGCGGAGCCGAACGCTGCTGTGGAGCCGACTGCTGCGGGCGCGGTGCCTGCTGACGTGGCGCCTGCTGCTGGTAGTTGTTGCCGCCGCCTTGCTGGTCGCCCTGTTGTGGACGGCCGCCGAGCAGTTGCATGGTGCCTTGCATGTCGACCACGATTTCAGTGGTGTAACGCTTGATGCCGTCCTTTTCCCACTCGCGGGTCTGCAACTTGCCTTCGATGTAGACCTGCGAACCCTTGCGCAGGTATTCGCCAGCGATCTCGGCAACCTTGCCGAACATCGACACACGGTGCCACTCGGTTTTCTCGACCTTCTGACCGGTCTGCTTGTCGGTCCATTGTTCGCTGGTGGCCAGACTCAGGTTGGTCACGGCATTACCGTTAGGCAGGTAGCGAACTTCGGGATCCTGGCCGCAAGTGCCGACCAATATGACTTTGTTAACCCCACGGGCCATAACGTTCTCCTAAGCGTCGCACGCAGCCCCGGCCGGGTTGTTGACCAGGCGTTCGAGGGTGGTGCGATCCACTAATTCTTTGTCCAGTTTGATGTAAACAGCCGCCTCTTCGGCGACTATCACTGCATCTGTTACCCCTACCAGGGCCTTGAGGCGCTCGACCAGACCCGCTTCGCGGATCGCTTCGGGCGACAACGGCAAGCGCAGGCTCGTCACGTAGGGAGGTTCGCGCATGGTAACAGCAAAGGCCAGCCAAAGTGCAGCCAGCGCGGCGCATCCGAGGAACACAACCGACAGACCGCCATGCTGGAACAACCAGCCGCCGAGTATCCCGCCGAGTGCCGAACCGAGGAACTGGCTGGTGGAGTACACGCCCATGGCCGTGCCCTTGCCGCCTGCCGGTGAAACCTTGCTGATCAGCGACGGCAACGATGCCTCGAGCAGATTGAACGCGGTGAAAAACACCACCGTACCGATCACCAGAGCACGCAGGCTGTCGCCGAACTGCCAGAAGAATAGTTCAGTCAGCATCAATGTCATGACGGCGCCGAGCAAAACTCGTTTCATTTTGCGTTTCTTCTCGCCGTAGATAATGAACGGGATCATGGCGAAGAACGAAATCAGCAGCGCGGTGAGGTAGACCCACCAGTGCTGTTCCTTGGGCAAACCGGCTTTTTCCACCAGTGCCAGCGGCAAGGCGACGAAGCTCGACATCAACATGGCATGTAACACAAAGATGCCCAGATCCAGGCGCAGCAGGTCGGGGTGCTTGAGCGTCGGCATCAGTGCCTGCCGGGCGACGCCGGACTCACGGTGCTGCAACGGCCCGGTGGATTGCGGCACCATGAACATGATGATCAGGATGCCGACCAGCGCCATGGCGCCAGTGGCGAGGAACAGCCCGGACAGCCCGAACGCACTGGTCAGTAACGGCCCGACCACCATGGCCACGGCGAACGACAGGCCGATGGTCATGCCGATCATCGCCATGGCTTTGGTGCGATGCTGCTCGCGGGTCAGGTCGGAAAGCAGCGCCATCACCGCTGCGGAAATCGCCCCGGCGCCCTGCAGGATTCGCCCGGCGATCACGCCCCAGATCGAATCGGCCTGGGAAGCCAGAACACTGCCGAGAGCGAAGACGATCAGGCCGAGGTAGATCACCGGCCGGCGACCGATGCGGTCGGAAATGATCCCGAACGGAATCTGGAAAATTGCCTGGGTCAGACCGTAAGCGCCAATCGCCAGCCCGATCAGGGCCGGGGTCGCTCCCGCCAGATCCATGCCATAGGTCGCCAGCACCGGCAACACCATGAACATGCCAAGCATACGGAAGGCGAACACCAGGGCCAGACCGCTCGCCGCGCGGGTCTCGCTGCCACTCATGCGTTCGCTGTGGGGATCGTGCATGGAAAAACCTCGTGTGAACCGGCGGCGATTCTACCAGTCCCATCGGAAGACGGGGTATATCGCGACGCTATGACGCGTATAGATGAAACTCTCTTCATGAACGGCAAAACGCCCTTCGTTTGATAGTGTGCATCCATCCAGTATTTGCCCGTATACTCCTACGTTTTCGACGCCCGCCAAGCGAGGCCACTTTGGACAAGATCCTGATACGTGGGGCCCGTACCCACAACCTGAAGAACATCGACCTGACCCTGCCGCGGGACAAACTGATCGTCATCACCGGCCTGTCCGGATCCGGCAAGTCGTCCCTGGCGTTCGACACGCTGTATGCCGAAGGTCAGCGCCGCTATGTCGAATCGCTGTCGGCCTATGCCCGGCAGTTCCTGTCGATGATGGAAAAACCCGACGTCGACACCATCGAAGGCCTGTCGCCGGCGATCTCCATCGAACAGAAGTCGACCTCGCACAACCCGCGTTCGACGGTCGGCACCATCACCGAAATCTACGACTACTTGCGCTTGCTCTATGCCCGCGTGGGTACGCCGCGTTGCCCGGATCACGACATTCCACTGGAGGCGCAGACCGTCAGCCAGATGGTCGATCTGGTGCTGGCGCAGCCGGAAGGCAGCAAACTCATGCTGCTGGCGCCGGTGATCCGCGAGCGCAAGGGCGAACACCTGTCGGTCTTCGAGGAATTGCGTGCGCAAGGTTTCGTCCGCGCCCGGGTCAACGGACGCATTTGCGAGCTCGACGAGCTGCCGAAGCTGGATAAACAGAAGAAGCATTCGATCGATGTGATCGTTGACCGCTTCAAGGTCCGCGCCGATCTGCAGCAACGTCTGGCCGAGTCTTTCGAGACTGCGCTGAAACTCGCCGACGGCATTGCCCTGGTCGCGCCGATGGACGACGAGCCCGGCGAAGAAATGATCTTCTCCGCACGCTTCGCCTGCCCGATCTGCGGCCATGCGATCAGCGAGCTGGAACCCAAGCTGTTTTCCTTCAACAACCCGGCCGGCGCCTGCCCGACCTGCGATGGCTTGGGCGTGAAGCAGTTCTTCGACATCAAGCGTCTGGTCAATGGCGAGCTGACCCTGGCCGAGGGCGCGATCCGTGGCTGGGACCGGCGCAACGTCTATTACTTCCAGATGCTTGGCTCACTCGCCTCGCACTACAAATTCAGTCTGGACAAGCCCTTCAACGACCTGAGCGCCGAGCAGCAGAAGTTCATCCTGCACGGCAGCGGCTCGCAGAACGTCGACTTCAAATACCTGAACGACCGTGGCGACATCGTCAAACGCTCGCACCCTTTCGAGGGCATCGTGCCGAATCTTGAGCGTCGCTATCGCGAAACCGAATCGGCGAGCGTGCGTGAAGAGCTGGCCAAGTTCCTCAGCCATCAGGCCTGCCCGGATTGCCGTGGCACGCGTCTGCGCCGCGAAGCCCGGCACGTCTGGGTCGGCGAGAAAACCCTGCCGGCAGTGACCAATCTGCCGATCGGCGATGCCTGTGAATACTTCGGTGCGCTGAAGATGACAGGGCGACGCGGCGAGATCGCCGACAAAATCCTCAAGGAAATCCGCGAGCGTCTGCAATTTCTGGTCAACGTCGGCCTCGACTATCTGTCGCTGGATCGCAGTGCCGACACATTGTCCGGTGGCGAGGCGCAACGGATTCGTCTGGCAAGCCAGATTGGCGCCGGCCTGGTCGGCGTTCTGTATATCCTCGATGAACCATCCATTGGCTTGCATCAGCGCGACAACGACCGGCTGCTCGGTACGCTCAAGCATTTGCGCGATATCGGCAACACGGTGATCGTGGTCGAGCATGATGAAGACGCGATTCGTCTGGCTGACTATGTCGTCGATATCGGCCCGGGCGCCGGTGTGCACGGCGGGCAGATCGTTGCCGAGGGCACGCCGGACGAAGTCATGGCACACCCTGATTCGCTGACCGGCAAATACCTGTCCGGCCGGGTGAAGATCGAAGTGCCGGCCAAACGCACCCCACGCAACAAGAAGCTCAACCTGTCGCTCAAGGGTGCGCGCGGCAACAATCTGCGCAATGTCGATCTGGACATCCCGATCGGCCTGCTGACGTGCGTGACTGGCGTATCCGGTTCGGGTAAATCGACACTGATCAACAACACGCTGTTCCCGCTAAGCGCCACGGCGCTCAATGGCGCGACCACGCTGGAAGCGGCTGCACATGACAGCATCAAAGGTCTGGAACATCTCGACAAAGTCGTCGATATCGACCAGAGCCCGATCGGCCGTACGCCGCGCTCCAACCCCGCGACCTACACCGGGCTGTTCACGCCGATCCGCGAACTGTTTGCCGGCGTGCCCGAGTCGCGCTCCCGGGGTTACGGCCCGGGGCGTTTCTCGTTCAACGTCAAGGGCGGTCGCTGCGAAGCGTGCCAGGGTGATGGCCTGATCAAGGTGGAAATGCACTTCCTGCCGGACATCTACGTGCCCTGCGATGTGTGCAAGAGCAAGCGCTACAACCGCGAAACCCTTGAGATCAAATACAAGGGCAAGAGCATCCATGAAACCCTCGAAATGACCATCGAGGAAGCACGGGAGTTCTTCGATGCGGTGCCGGCACTGGCGCGCAAGCTGCAAACGCTGATGGATGTCGGCCTGTCCTACATCAAGCTCGGGCAGTCGGCGACGACCCTGTCCGGCGGTGAAGCACAGCGGGTCAAGTTGTCGCGCGAGCTGTCCAAACGCGATACCGGCAAGACCCTGTACATCCTCGACGAGCCAACCACCGGTTTGCACTTTGCGGATATCCAGCAGCTGCTCGACGTCCTGCATCGCCTGCGCGACCACGGCAACACTGTGGTGGTCATCGAGCACAACCTCGATGTGATCAAGACCGCTGACTGGCTGGTGGACCTCGGTCCTGAAGGCGGTTCCAAGGGCGGGCAGATCATTGCCACCGGTACGCCGGAGGAAGTCGCCGAGATGAAGCAGTCTCACACCGGCCATTACCTCAAGCCACTGCTGATCCGCGATCGGGCTTAACTGCCAGGCATGAAAAAGCCCCTGTCACCGTTGAGGTGCCAGGGGCTTTTTTGTAGCTGGTGCAATCAGGACGCGTGGGATTGCAGGTAGTTCTCGAGACCGATCAGCTTGATCAGGCCCAACTGCTTTTCCAGCCAGTAGGTGTGATCTTCTTCGGTGTCGTTGAGCTGAACCCGCAGAATTTCGCGACTGACGTAGTCCTTGTGTTGCTCGCAAAGTTCGATGCCTTTGCACAGCGCAGCGCGGACTTTGTACTCGAGGCGCAGATCAGCTTCGAGCATCGTAGGCACCGTGGTGCCGACGTCCAGATCATCCGGACGCATGCGCGGCGTGCCTTCGAGCATCAGAATCCGCCGCATCAATGCATCGGCGTGGCCGGCTTCTTCTTCCATCTCGTGGTTGATTCGCTCGTAGAGCTTGGTGAACCCCCAGTCCTCATACATCCGCGAATGAACGAAATATTGGTCACGCGCGGCCAGTTCGCCGGTCAGCAACGTATTGAGGTAATCGATTACATCTGGGTGGCCTTGCATCGCCCTACATCTCCCTTCCTGAAAGTCTGTAGTTTGAACCAACCTGACTGGAAGGTCACTCACCGCACGCAATAAAAGCGAAGATATTCTGAGAAAAGCAGGCCAAATAACGCAAAAACCGCCCAAATGAGGGCGGTTCTGCTTCTCGTTTAGACTTCGTTAAGCTGTAGGCTGAGCAGCTTTGCGATTGCTTCTCCATACGCTGGATCGGCTTTGTAGAAATGCTGCAACTGGCGATCGACGACGTCGCTGGAAACACCCGCCATCGCACCGGCAATGTTGCTGACCAGCAGCGCTTTTTGCTCTTCGCTCATCAAGCGGAACAAGGCACCGGCATGGCTGTAGTAGTCGGTGTCTTCGCGGTGATCATAGCGATCAGCGGCACCGCTCAAGGCCAGCGCTGGCTCCGCGTAATGCGGCGCTTGCTTCGGCGACTCAACGTAGCTGTTCGGTTCATAGTTCGGCGCCGCGCCGCCATTGCTGCCGAACGCCATAGAGCCGTCACGCTGATAAGTATTCACCGGGCTGCGCGGAGCGTTCACCGGCAATTGCTGGTGGTTGGTGCCCACACGGTAGCGGTGCGCGTCAGCGTAGGCGAATACGCGACCTTGCAGCATGCGGTCTGGCGACAGACCCACGCCTGGCACCATGTTGCTCGGGCCAAATGCGGCCTGCTCGACTTCAGCGAAGTAGTTAATCGGGTTGCGGTTCAACTCCAGCTCACCAACTTCGATCAACGGAAACTCTTTCTGCGACCAAGTCTTGGTCACATCAAACGGATTCTCATAATGAGCCGCCGCTTGCGCTTCGGTCATGATCTGAATGCACACGCGCCATTTCGGGAATTCACCGCGCTCGATGGCTTCGAACAGGTCACGCTGCGCATAGTCCGGGTCGGTACCCGCCAAACGGGCGGCGTCGGCCGGCGTCAGGTTCTTGATGCCTTGCTGGGTCTTGTAGTGCCACTTCACCCAGTGACGCTCGCCTTTGGCGTTGATCAGGCTGTAAGTGTGGCTGCCGAAGCCGTGCATATGGCGATAGCCGTCAGGGATGCCACGATCAGAAAACAGGATAGTGACCTGGTGCAGCGCCTCAGGCGAATGCGACCAGAAATCCCACATCATCTGCGCGCTTTTCAAGTTGCTTTGCGGCAGACGCTTTTGCGTGTGGATAAAGTCCGGAAACTTCAGCGGATCACGGATGAAGAACACTGGCGTGTTGTTGCCAACGATGTCCCAGTTGCCTTCCTCGGTGTAGAACTTCAAGGCGAAGCCGCGCGGATCGCGCTCAGTGTCGGCCGAACCACGCTCGCCACCTACGGTAGAAAAGCGCAGAAAGGTTGGCGTTTGCTTGCCTACCGATTCAAACAGCTTGGCACTGGTGTATTCCGTGATGTCACGGGTGACGGTGAACGTACCGTAAGCGCCCGAACCTTTAGCGTGGACACGGCGCTCGGGAATGTTTTCACGGTTGAAGTGCGCGAGTTTTTCGATGAGATGGAAATCGTCGAGAAGCAGCGGACCGCGTGGGCCGGCGGAACGGGAATTCTGGTTATCAGCGACTGGCGCGCCACTGGCGGTTGTAAGCGTCTTGGTCTGGCTCATGCGGTCTTCTTCCTCTGTCAGTCTTGAACTGCCGGCTAATGGGCTTGGCGGGAAGTATTGATCATCGACGTTACAGCTACAAATTCATTAACCTGCAAGCATCGATAGATAATTACTAATTATGTTTTCCCGGCACATAGTGGCAGTTCAACCATGTCAGAAACTTGTATGGACGGCGCATTTCTTACAGACACAAAAAACCGGGCACTAGGCCCGGTTTTTCGTTTCAGACTGACGTCTTACTCGGCGGATACAGCTTCGCCAGCAGTAGCACGATCAACCAACTCGACGTACGCCATAGGCGCGTTGTCGCCAGCGCGGAAACCGCACTTGAGGATGCGCAGGTAGCCACCCTCACGGGTAGCGTAACGCTTGCCCAGGTCGTTGAAGAGCTTACCAACGATAGCTTTCGAACGAGTACGGTCGAAAGCCAGACGGCGGTTAGCCAGGCTGTCTGTCTTGGCCAGAGTGATCAGCGGCTCGGCAACGCGGCGCAGTTCTTTGGCTTTTGGCAGAGTAGTTTTGATCAGCTCGTGCTCGAACAGCGACACCGCCATGTTTTGGAACATGGCCTTGCGGTGCGAGCTGGTGCGGCTCAGGTGACGACCACTTTTACGATGACGCATGGTTCATTCCTTACCAAACACTACGTTCGGTGATTACGACGATCAGGCAGTCGCCTTGTCGTCCTTCTTAAGACTTGCAGGCGGCCAGTTGTCGAGGCGCATGCCGAGGGACAGACCGCGGGAGGCCAGAACGTCCTTGATTTCAGTCAAGGATTTCTTGCCCAGGTTCGGAGTCTTCAACAGCTCTACTTCGGTACGCTGAATCAGGTCGCCGATGTAGTAGATGTTTTCCGCCTTAAGGCAGTTAGCCGAACGTACAGTCAGTTCCAGATCGTCAACCGGGCGAAGCAGGATCGGATCGATCTCGTCTTCCTGCTCGACAACCAGCGGCTCACTTTCACCTTTGAGGTCGACGAACGCAGCCAGCTGCTGTTGCAGGATGGTTGCAGCGCGACGGATAGCCTCTTCAGGATCCAGGGTACCGTTGGTTTCCAGATCAATAACCAGCTTGTCCAGGTTGGTACGCTGCTCGACACGGGCGTTTTCCACCACGTAAGCGATACGGCGAACCGGGCTGAACGAAGAGTCGAGCTGCAAGCGACCGATGCTGCGGCTTTCGTCTTCATCGCTCTGACGCGAGTCGGCTGGTTCATAACCACGACCACGAGCTACGGTGAGCTTCATGTTCAGGGCGCCGTTAGACGCCAGGTTAGCGATTACGTGATCGGGATTAACGATCTCGACATCATGATCCAGCTGAATATCGGCAGCGGTAACCACCCCCGAACCCTTCTTCGACAAGGTCAGCGTAACTTCGTCACGACCGTGCAGCTTGATGGCCAGACCTTTAAGGTTCAACAGGATTTCAATTACGTCTTCCTGTACACCTTCGATGGCGCTGTACTCGTGGAGCACACCGTCAATCTCGGCCTCGACTACTGCGCAGCCGGGCATTGAGGACAACAGGATGCGGCGCAGCGCGTTGCCCAGGGTGTGGCCAAAACCACGCTCGAGAGGCTCGAGAGTGATCTTGGCGCGGGTTGGACTGACAACCTGCACATCAATGTGGCGGGGTGTCAGGAACTCATTTACCGAAATCTGCATGGATGCACCTATTTTCTAGCCCTTACTTGGAGTAGAGCTCGACAATCAGGCTTTCGTTGATGTCGGCGGACAGATCACTGCGAGCAGGAACGTTCTTGAAAACGCCCGACTTCTTCTCAGTGTCTACTTCTACCCATTCTACGCGGCCACGTTGGGCACACAGATCGAGAGCTTGGACAATGCGAAGCTGGTTTTTTGCTTTCTCGCGAACTGCAACCACGTCACCAGCACGAACCTGATACGACGGAACGTTTACGGTCTGACCGTTAACGCTGATCGACTTGTGCGATACCAGTTGACGGGATTCGGCACGAGTCGAACCAAAGCCCATACGGTATACAACGTTGTCCAGACGGCATTCGAGCAGTTGCAGCAGGTTTTCACCGGTTGCACCTTTCTTGCCAGCAGCTTCTTTGTAGTAGCCGCTGAACTGACGCTCGAGAACGCCGTAGATACGACGGACCTTCTGCTTTTCACGCAGTTGGGTGCCGTAGTCGGACTGGCGACCGCGGCGCTGGCCGTGGATACCAGGTGCTGCTTCAATGTTGCACTTCGATTCGATCGCGCGCACGCCGCTCTTCAGGAAGAGATCGGTGCCTTCGCGACGAGCGAGTTTGCATTTTGGACCAATGTAACGAGCCATTCTTTACAATCTCCTGGATTACACGCGGCGCTTCTTCGGCGGACGGCACCCGTTGTGCGGGATTGGCGTCACGTCGGTGATGCTGGCGATCTTGTAGCCACAGCCGTTCAAAGCGCGGACTGCGGATTCACGACCTGGACCTGGACCCTTGACGTTGACGTCGAGGTTTTTCAGGCCGTATTCCAGCGCAGCTTGACCAGCACGTTCAGCAGCTACTTGAGCAGCGAACGGGGTGGACTTGCGGGAACCGCGGAAACCCGAACCACCGGAGGTAGCCCAGGAAAGAGCGTTACCTTGACGGTCGGTAATGGTCACGATGGTGTTGTTAAAAGATGCATGGATGTGGGCGATGCCATCAACCACTGTCTTTTTAACTTTTTTACGAGGACGAGCAGCAGGTTTTGCCATGATTAAATTCCTGTCGATTCGCTGGGGCGATTACTTGCGGATCGGCTTACGCGGACCTTTACGGGTACGCGCGTTGGTCTTGGTACGCTGACCGCGTACTGGCAGACCACGACGATGACGCAGACCGCGATAGCAACCGAGGTCCATCAAGCGCTTGATTTTCATGTTGATTTCGCGACGCAGGTCACCTTCAGTGGTGAACTTCGCCACTTCGCCACGCAGCTGTTCAATTTGCTCGTCGCTCAGATCTTTGATCTTTGCTGCTGGGTTTACCCCAGTCACTGCACAGATCTTCTGCGCAGTAGTGCGACCAACACCATAGATGTAGGTCAGCGAGATAACAGTATGCTTGTTATCTGGAATGTTAACGCCTGCAATACGGGCCATTCAGTGGGACTCCAATTGACAGCTACCTACGCCCCGGAAGCCAAGAAATAGGGCGCGAGATAATATCGCTGTAATAACAAATAATCAACCCGGTAGCGCACTAGCTACCGGGCTTGAAGCACAATCACACTCAGCCTTGGCGCTGTTTGTGACGCGGTTCCGCGCTGCAAATTACTCGAACAACACCTTCGCGGCGAATAATCTTGCAGTTACGGCACAGCTTTTTCACCGATGCACGAACTTTCATCACCAACTCCTCGAACCTTATGGGTACTCAGCGCAACATGCCGCTGCCGTAACCCTTCAGGTTGGCTTTCTTCATCAGGGATTCGTACTGGTGCGAAACGAGGTGCGATTGTACTTGGGACATGAAGTCCATCACAACCACGACCACGATCAGCAACGAGGTCCCGCCAAGGTAGAACGGAACGTTTGCTGCAACCACCAGGAATTGGGGCAACAGGCACACGGCCGTCATGTAAAGAGCACCGAACAGGGTCAAGCGGGTCAGAACGCCATCAATATAGCGCGCAGACTGCTCACCTGGACGAATGCCCGGAATAAAGGCACCGGACTTCTTCAGGTTTTCCGCTACGTCTTTCGGATTGAACATCAACGCCGTATAGAAGAAGCAGAAGAAAATAATCCCTGCACTAAACAGCAGAATATTCAACGGCTGACCAGGAGCGATCGACTGCGAGATGTCCTGCAACCAGCCCATACCTTCAGACTGACCGAACCAGGCACCCAACGAAGCCGGGAACAGCAAAATGCTGCTCGCGAAAATAGCCGGAATAACACCGGCCATGTTCACCTTCAGCGGCAAGTGGCTTGTCTGCGCAGCAAAAACCTTGCGGCCCTGCTGACGCTTGGCGTAATGAACAGCGATACGACGCTGACCACGCTCAATGAACACCACGAAACCGATAATCGCTACTGCCAGCAAACCGATGGCAACCAGGGCGAAGATGTTGATATCACCCTGACGCGCAGACTCGAAAGACTGCCCGATTGCTCTCGGAAGACCGGCGACGATACCCGAAAAAATCAACATCGAGATACCGTTGCCAACACCACGCTCAGTAATCTGCTCACCCAGCCACATCATGAACATCGCACCAGCCACAAATGTGGTTACCGCGACGAAATGGAAGCCAAAGTCACCAGTGAACGCGACGCCCTGCCCCGCCAGACCAATGGACATGCCAATAGCCTGGACCAGAGCGAGAGCGACGGTGAGGTAGCGGGTGTACTGGCTAATCTTGCGACGGCCAGCTTCACCTTCCTTCTTCAACTGCTCCAGCTGCGGGCTGACGGCGGTCATCAATTGCATGATGATCGATGCCGAAATGTACGGCATGATCCCCAGTGCAAAGATGCTCATCCGTTCCAGCGCGCCGCCGGAGAACATGTTGAACAAGCTAAGAATGGTCCCCTCATTCTGTCGAAACAGGTCTGCGAGTCGGTCCGGGTTGATACCTGGAACCGGGATGTGTGCGCCTATTCGGTAGACGATAATCGCCAGGAACAGAAAACGCAGACGAGCCCAGAGTTCAGACATACCGCCTTTGCCGAGCGCAGAGAGAGCACCTTGCTTAGCCATTTATTCCTCGAACTTGCCGCCAGCTGCTTCGATAGCCGCACGCGCACCTTTGGTGGCGCCGATTCCCTTGCCGATAGTGACAGCGCGAGTCACTTCACCGGACAGCATGATTTTCACACGCTGTACGTTGACGTTGATCACGTTGGCATCTTTCAGGGACTGCACAGTAACGATGTCGCCTTCCACTTTAGCCAGCTCGGACAAACGCACTTCTGCGCGATCCATGGCTTTCAGGGAAACGAAACCGAACTTAGGCAGACGACGATGCAGCGGCTGTTGACCGCCTTCAAAGCCTGGAGCGATGGTGCCACCGGAGCGGGAGGTCTGACCTTTGTGACCACGGCCACCAGTCTTGCCCAAACCACTACCGATACCACGGCCCGGACGATGCTTTTCGCGACGGGAACCCGGCGCTGGACTCAGATCATTGAGTTTCATCGATTAACCCTCGACACGCAGCATGTAGTAAGCCTTGTTGATCATCCCGCGATTCTCGGGAGTATCCTGGACTTCTACAGTGTGACCGATGCGACGCAGACCCAGACCCTTAACGCACAGTTTGTGGTTAGGGATGCGGCCGGTCATGCTTTTGATCAGCGTAACTTTAACGGTAGCCATGATTACTTGATCTCCTCAACACGCAGGCCACGCTTGGCAGCGATGGACTCAGGAGACTGCATAGCCTTCAGACCCTTGAAAGTGGCGTGAACCACGTTTACCGGGTTAGTCGAGCCGTAGCACTTGGCCAGAACGTTCTGAACGCCAGCAACTTCGAGGACAGCACGCATAGCGCCGCCAGCGATGATACCGGTACCTTCAGAAGCAGGCTGCATGTACACCTTCGAAGCGCCGTGAGCGGACTTCATCGCGTACTGCAGAGTTGTGCCGTTCAGGTCCACTTGAATCATGTTGC
The DNA here is from genome assembly GCF_041956865.1 of Pseudomonas sp. LW8. Lineage (NCBI taxonomy): Bacteria > Pseudomonadati > Pseudomonadota > Gammaproteobacteria > Pseudomonadales > Pseudomonadaceae > Pseudomonas > Pseudomonas sp. LW8. Next base: position 5,099,721 of record NZ_CP168138.1, read on the forward strand.
GGCGAGCAGCTTCCATTGCCTTCTGGATCGCAGCAGGCACTTCACGCGACTTGCCACGGCCGAAGCCAACACGCCCTTTACCATCACCAACCACGGTCAACGCGGTGAAAGTGAAGATACGGCCGCCTTTAACGGTTTTGGCTACGCGGTTAACTTGAACCAGCTTCTCGATGTAGCCTTCGTCGCGCTTTTGGTCGTTATTTGACATAACTTAGAACTCCAGCCCAGCTTCACGAGCAGCATCAGCCAGCGCTTTAACGCGGCCATGGTACTTGAAGCCAGAGCGGTCGAAAGCCACTTGCGATACGCCAGCGGCCTTAGCACGCGTAGCGACCAGCTGGCCAACCTTTGTGGCCGCGTCGATGTTGCCAGTGGCACCATCACGCAGTTCTTTATCCAAAGTCGAGGCACTTGCCAGGACTTTGTTGCCGTCGGCCGAGATGACCTGGGCGTAGATGTGCTGCGACGAGCGGAACACGCAGAGACGCACGACTTCGAGTTCGTGCATTTTCAGGCGTGCTTTGCGAGCGCGACGCAGTCGAGTAACTTTTTTGTCGGTCATTTGCTATGCCCTACTTCTTCTTGGCTTCTTTACGACGGACGACTTCGTCCGCGTAGCGCACACCTTTGCCTTTGTACGGCTCTGGTGGACGGAAGTCGCGGATCTCGGCGGCCACTTGACCTACCAGCTGCTTGTCGATGCCCTTGATCAGGATATCGGTCTGGCTAGGAGTCTCAGCGGTGATGCCTTCCGGCAGTTCGTAATCCACTGGGTGCGAGAAGCCAAGAGCCAGGTTCAGAACCTGACCTTTTGCTTGCGCTTTGTAACCAACACCGACCAGCTGGAGCTTGCGCTCGAAGCCTTGGCTTACGCCCTGGACCATGTTGTTTACCAACGCACGCGTGGTACCGGCCATTGCGCGAGTTTGTTGATCGCCATTGCGAGCAGCGAAACGCAGCTCACCAGCTTCTTCAACGATCTCAACGGACGAATGGATGTTCAGTTCAAGAGTGCCCTTGGCACCCTTCACCGAAAGCTGTTGGCCTGCGAATTTGACTTCGACACCGGCTGGCAGCTTAACGGGGTTCTTAGCGACGCGAGACATGCTTATCCCCCCTTAGAACACAGTGCAAAGAACTTCGCCGCCGACACCGGCAGCGCGCGCAGCACGATCAGTCATCACACCTTTGTTGGTGGAGACGATAGACACGCCAAGACCGCCACGAACTTTCGGCAGATCTTCAACGGACTTGTACTGACGCAGGCCTGGACGACTAACGCGCTTCACTTCTTCGATAACCGGACGGCCTTCGAAGTACTTCAGCGAGATGGACAGCGACGGCTTGGCGTCGGTGGTGATCTGAAAATCCGCGATGTAACCTTCGTCCTTCAGGACTTTTGCTACAGCAGCCTTCAACGTGGAAGACGGCATGCTTACGACAGACTTTTCAGCCATCTGGGCATTACGGATTCGAGTTAGCATGTCCGCTAACGGGTCCTGCATACTCATGGGCTAGACGCTCCTAATACAAAAAAATTAGCCTTGCGGCTACTACTTGTCGCCGAGAACTTCCGGGCAGAAAAACACGGGCTCAGGCGAGCCGGTCATTCTAGACACACCCCAGAAATGAATCAAGCCCCAAAAGGGGCTTGATTCAGATTCAAGGCCACCGATGGTCAGGTTCTTGCGAACCCGAACATCGAGACTTTGACAACAATTACCAGCTGGCTTTAACCAGACCTGGCACGTCACCACGCATTGCAGCTTGACGCAGCATGTTACGGCCGAGGCCGAACTTGCGGTACACGCCGTGCGGACGACCAGTCAGGCGGCAACGGTTACGCATGCGCGAAGCGCTTGCGTCACGTGGTTGCTTCTGCAGAGCTACGGTAGCTTCCCAACGCGCTTCTGGACTTGCGTTCAGATCGACGATGATAGCTTTCAGCGCTGCACGCTTGGTGGCGTACTTGGCAACGGTGAGCTGACGCTTCAGCTCACGGTTCTTCATGCTCTTCTTGGCCATTTTCCTACTCCAATCAGTTGCGGAACGGGAATTTGAAAGCACGCAGCAGAGCGCGGCCTTCATCATCGTTCTTGGCAGTGGTGGTCAGGGTAATGTCCAGACCGCGGAGAGCATCGATCTTGTCGTAGTCGATTTCCGGGAAGATGATCTGCTCTTTCACGCCCATGCTGTAGTTACCACGACCATCAAAGGACTTGGCATTCAGGCCGCGGAAGTCGCGAACCCGAGGCAGGGAGATCGACAGCAGACGATCCAGGAACTCGTACATACGCTCACGGCGCAGGGTCACTTTGACGCCGATCGGCCATCCTTCGCGGACTTTAAAGCCAGCAATGGATTTACGAGCGTAGGTCACAACGACTTTCTGGCCGGTGATCTTTTCCAGGTCAGCAACAGCGTGCTCGATGACTTTTTTGTCGCCGATCGCTTCGCCCAGACCCATGTTCAGGGTGATTTTGGTAACGCGCGGAACTTCCATCACGTTCGAAAGCTTAAGTTCTTCCTTAAGTTTCGGAGCGATTTCCTTCCGGTAAATCTCTTTTAGTCGTGCCATGGTCTTCTACCTAGCAGTGTTCAAGCATCAACCGCTTTTTGGGTCGACTTGAAGACACGAATTTTCTTACCGTCTTCTACTTTGAAACCAACGCGGTCAGCCTTGTTGGTTTCGCCGTTGAAGATGGCGACGTTGGAAGCGTGCAGTGGCGCTTCTTTCTCGACGATACCGCCCTGTACGCCCGACATCGGGTTAGGCTTGGTATGACGCTTGACCAGGTTCAGACCACCAACAACCAGACGGTTGTCAGCAAGAACCTTCAGCACCTTACCGCGCTTACCTTTGTCTTTGCCGGCGATCACGATGATCTCGTCGTCACGACGAATCTTTTGCATGTCGGATCTCCTTACAGCACTTCTGGGGCGAGCGAGACGATCTTCATGAACTTCTCAGTACGAAGTTCACGGGTCACTGGCCCAAAGATACGGGTGCCGATCGGCTCTTGCTTGTTGTTCAGAAGAACAGCAGCGTTGCCATCAAAGCGGATAATGGAGCCATCAGCACGACGTACGCCGTGACGAGTGCGGACTACAACAGCAGTCATCACTTGGCCTTTTTTCACTTTACCGCGAGGAATTGCTTCCTTCACGGTAACTTTGATGATGTCACCGATACCAGCGTAACGACGATGGGAGCCACCCAGCACCTTGATGCACATAACACGGCGAGCGCCGCTGTTATCGGCCACATCGAGCATGGATTGAGTCTGAATCATATAATTTCTCCGACCCCTAGCCCTTAGACTTCCACAGCGCGTTCGAGAACATCAACCAGCGCCCAAGACTTGGTCTTGGCCATCGGACGAGTTTCACGAATAGTGACTTTGTCGCCGATGTGGCACTGATTGGTTTCGTCGTGCGCGTGCAGCTTAGTCGAACGCTTAACGTATTTACCGTAGATCGGGTGCTTTACGCGACGCTCGATCAGAACGGTGATGGTTTTGTCCATCTTGTCGCTGACAACACGGCCAGTCAGCGTACGGACAGTTTTTTCGGCTTCAGCCATGATCACTTACCTGCCTGCTGGTTGAGCACAGTCTTCACGCGAGCGATGTCACGCTTAACTTGCGAGAGCAGATGAGACTGCCCCAACTGGCCAGTTGCTTTCTGCATGCGCAGATTGAACTGGTCGCGCAGCAAGCCGAGCAGTTGCTCGTTCAGCTGCTGTGCGGATTTTTCACGAAGTTCATTCGCTTTCATCACATCACCGTCCGTTTAACAAAGGAGGTGGCGAGCGGCAGCTTTGCAGCAGCCAGGGCGAAAGCCTCACGCGCCAGCTCTTCAGAAACACCCTCGATTTCATACAGGACTTTGCCTGGCTGAATCTGGGCAACCCAGTACTCCACGTTACCCTTACCTTTACCCATACGAACCTCGAGAGGCTTCTTGGAAATCGGCTTGTCCGGGAATACACGGATCCAGATCTTGCCGCCACGTTTTACGTGACGGGTCAGAGCACGACGCGCTGACTCGATCTGACGAGCGGTGAGACGACCACGAGCAACAGACTTCAGCGCGAACTCGCCGAAGCTGACTTTGCTACCGCGCAGTGCCAGACCACGGTTGTGGCCGGTCATCTGCTTGCGGAACTTCGTACGCTTTGGTTGCAACATTTGGCGTACCCCTTACTTAGCAGCTTTTTTACGAGGCGCTGGTGCTTGTGGTTTCAGTTCTTCTTGGCGACCACCAATAACTTCGCCTTTGAAGATCCAAACCTTTACACCGATCACACCGTAAGTGGTGTGAGCTTCGTAGTTGGCATAGTCGATGTCGGCACGCAGGGTGTGCAGTGGCACACGACCTTCGCGATACCATTCAGTACGTGCGATTTCAGCACCGCCGAGACGACCGCTCACTTGGATTTTGATGCCTTTGGCACCAATGCGCATGGCGTTCTGTACAGCGCGCTTCATAGCGCGACGGAACATTACACGACGCTCCAGCTGCTGAGCTACGCTCTGCGCAACCAGCATACCGTCGAGCTCCGGCTTGCGGATCTCTTCGATATTGATGTGCACAGGCACACCCATTTGCTTGGTCAGGTCCTGACGCAGTTTCTCAACATCTTCACCTTTCTTCCCGATAACGATACCTGGACGAGCGGTGTGGATGGTGATGCGTGCAGTTTGGGCCGGACGATGGATATCGATACGGCTTACGGACGCGCTTTTTAGTTTGTCTTGGAGATACTCACGCACTTTCAGATCTGCGAACAAGTAGTCCGCATAAGTCCGACCGTCTGCGTACCAGACGGAGGTGTGCTCCTTGACGATTCCCAGGCGAATGCCAATGGGATGTACTTTCTGACCCATCTCTTCGACTCCGTTACTTGTCAGCAACCTTGACAGTGATATGGCAAGACCGCTTGACGATGCGATCAGCACGGCCTTTGGCACGTGGCATGATGCGCTTCAGCGAACGCCCTTCGTTGACGAAAACGGTGCTGACCTTGAGGTCATCAACGTCTGCGCCTTCGTTATGCTCGGCGTTGGCTACGGCCGACTCCAGCACTTTCTTCATGATCTCGGCGGCTTTCTTACTGCTGAAAGCCAACAGGTTGAGCGCTTCGCCCACCTTCTTCCCGCGGATCTGGTCGGCGACCAAGCGGGCTTTCTGGGCGGAGATTCGAGCGCCCGACAACTTAGCGGCTACTTCCATTTCCTTACCCCTTAACGCTTGGCTTTCTTGTCAGCCACGTGCCCGCGATAGTTGCGGGTACCGGCGAACTCGCCCAGTTTGTGGCCGACCATGTCTTCGTTAACGAGAACTGGGACGTGCTGACGACCGTTGTGTACTGCGATGGTCAGACCGACCATTTGTGGCAGGATCATCGAACGACGCGACCAGGTTTTAATTGGTTTGCGATCGTTCTTTTCCGCCGCCACTTCGATCTTCTTCAGTAGGTGAAGATCAATAAAAGGACCTTTTTTCAGAGAACGTGGCACTGTCGTATCCCTCTATTTACTTGCGACGACGGACGATCATTTTGTCGGTACGCTTATTACCACGAGTCTTCGCGCCCTTAGTCGGGAAGCCCCATGGCGATACCGGATGACGACCACCAGAGGTACGACCTTCACCACCACCATGTGGGTGGTCAACCGGGTTCATGGCAACACCACGAACGGTTGGGCGAACGCCACGCCAGCGTTTGGCACCAGCTTTACCCAGCGAACGCAGGCTGTGCTCGGAGTTCGAGACTTCACCCAGGGTCGCACGGCATTCAGCCAGGACTTTACGCATTTCACCGGAACGCAGACGCAGGGTCACGTAGACACCTTCACGAGCGATCAGCTGAGCCGAAGCACCAGCGGAACGAGCGATCTGTGCACCTTTACCTGGCTTCAATTCGATGCCGTGTACGGTAGAACCGACTGGAATGTTGCGCAGTTGCAGAGCGTTGCCTGGCTTGATTGGAGCCAGAGCGCCTGCGATCAGCTGGTCGCCAGCACTCACGCCTTTAGGGGCGATGATGTAGCGACGCTCGCCGTCTGCGTAGCACAGCAGTGCGATGTGAGCAGTACGGTTTGGATCGTATTCGATACGCTCGACAGTGGCGACGATGCCATCTTTGTCGTTGCGACGGAAATCGACCATACGGTAATGCTGCTTATGACCACCACCGATGTGACGAGTGGTAATACGGCCATTGTTGTTACGACCACCAGACTTCGATTTTTTCTCGAGCAGCGGTGCGTGAGGAGCGCCTTTATGCAGCTCCTGGTTGACCACCTTGACCACAAAACGGCGGCCAGGGGAAGTCGGTTTGCATTTAACGATTGCCATGATGCACCCCTTCCTTACTCAGCACTGCTGCTGAAATCGAGATCTTGGCCTGGCTGAAGGGAGATAACTGCCTTCTTCCAGTCATTACGCTTGCCCAGACCGCGAGCAGTGCGCTTGCTCTTACCCAGAACGTTCAGGGTAGTGACGCGCTCTACTTTCACGCTGAACAGGCTTTCGACGGCCTTCTTGATTTCCAGCTTGGTTGCATCAGTAGCAACCTTGAAAACGAACTGGCCTTTCTTGTCTGCCAGAACCGTAGCCTTCTCGGAAACGTGCGGGCCAAGCAGAACTTTAAATACGCGTTCCTGGTTCATCCCAGCAGCTCCTCGAATTTCTTCACGGCCGACACGGTGATCAACACCTTGTCGTATGCGATCAGACTAACTGGATCGGAACCTTGCACGTCACGTACATCTACGTGCGGCAGGTTGCGAGCAGCCAGGTACAGGTTCTGATCAACAGCGTCCGACACGATCAGAACGTCGGTCAGGCTCATGTTGTTCAGTTTGCCCAGCAGATCTTTGGTTTTCGGAGTTTCAACAGCGAAATCCTGAACCACGACCAGACGATCAGTACGCACCAGCTCAGCAAGGATGGAGCGCATTGCTGCGCGATACATCTTCTTGTTCAGCTTCTGGGAGTGATCCTGTGGACGAGCTGCGAAAGTGGTACCGCCGCCACGCCAGATTGGGCTACGGATAGTACCGGCACGAGCACGGCCAGTACCTTTCTGACGCCATGGGCGCTTGCCGCCACCACGAACGTCGGAACGGGTCTTCTGCTGCTTGCTACCTTGACGGCCGCCGGCCATGTAGGCCACGACTGCTTGGTGAACCAGCGTCTCGTTGAATTCGCCGCCAAATGTCAGTTCGGAAACTTCGATCGCTTGAGCGTCATTTACATTTAATTGCATGTCAGCTTCCCCTTAACCGCGAGCCTTGGCTGCTGGACGTACAACCAGGTTGCCGCCAGTAGCGCCAGGAACAGCACCCTTGACCAACAACAGATTGCGTTCAGCGTCCACGCGCACTACTTCCAGGGACTGCACGGTCACGCGCTCAGCGCCCATATGACCGGACATTTTTTTGCCCTTGAATACACGACCAGGAGTCTGGCACTGGCCGATAGAGCCTGGGACGCGGTGGGATACGGAGTTACCGTGGGTGTTATCTTGCCCGCGGAAATTCCAACGCTTGATCGTACCCTGGAAGCCTTTACCCTTGGACTGACCGGTTACATCAACCAGTTGACCAGCGGCGAAGATTTCAGCGTTGATCAGATCGCCAGCCTGGTACTCGCCTTCTTCAAGGCGGAATTCCATGGTGGTGCGACCAGCGGCAACGTTCGCTTTAGCGAAGTGGCCAGCCTGAGCTGCTGTTACACGCGAAGCGCGACGCTCGCCGACAGTGACTTGCACTGCACGATAGCCATCGGTCTCTTCAGTTTTGAACTGGGTGACGCGATTCGGCTCGATCTCAATGACCGTGACCGGAATGGAGACACCTTCTTCGGTGAAAATACGGGTCATACCGCATTTACGACCGACTACACCAATAGTCATGTTGTAAACCTCATGAGTGTACGGGGCTTTCACCCGCTATGGCCGCCCATTTCAGAGCGTTACACGACCAAGACCGAGTCTTAGCCGAGGCTGATCTGCACTTCCACACCGGCCGCAAGATCAAGCTTCATCAGCGCGTCAACGGTTTTATCCGTTGGCTGGACGATGTCCAGAACACGCTTATGAGTGCGGATCTCGTACTGGTCACGCGCGTCTTTGTTGACGTGCGGGGAAACCAGAACGGTGAACCGCTCTTTACGGGTAGGCAGTGGAATTGGACCACGCACTTGAGCACCAGTACGTTTCGCGGTTTCCACGATTTCCTGGGTTGATTGGTCGATCAGGCGATGGTCAAAAGCCTTCAACCTGATACGGATTTGCTGATTTTGCATTGGATTTCAGACTCCGGCTGCTATTCCCACCGGGCGCAATACGCCCGTTAAAAGGAGGCGCAATTCTATAGACGCCCCCGATAGGTGTCAACCCAATAAAAAAGCCCCCGCTGAGCGGGGGCTTTTTCAACTCATCAAGCTGACTTTAAAAGTCTTACTCGATGATTTTGGCTACGACGCCAGCGCCGACGGTACGACCGCCTTCACGGATAGCGAAACGCAGACCATCTTCCATCGCGATGGTTTTGATCAGGGTAACAGTCATCTGAATGTTGTCACCTGGCATTACCATTTCAACGCCTTCTGGCAGCTCGCAGTTACCAGTCACGTCAGTAGTACGGAAGTAGAACTGTGGACGGTAGCCTTTGAAGAACGGAGTGTGACGACCGCCTTCTTCCTTGCTCAGAACGTAAACTTCTGCGGTGAACTTGGTGTGCGGCTTGACCGAACCTGGCTTGACCAGAACCTGGCCACGCTCAACGTCGTCACGCTTGGTACCACGCAGCAGAACGCCGCAGTTCTCGCCGGCACGACCTTCGTCGAGCAGCTTGCGGAACATTTCAACACCGGTGCAAGTAGTAACGGTGGTGTCACGCAGACCAACGATTTCCAGCGGATCCTGAACGCGAACGATACCGCGCTCGATACGACCAGTCACAACAGTACCGCGACCCGAGATCGAGAATACGTCTTCGATTGGCATCAGGAATGGCTTGTCGATCATACGAACTGGTTCTGGGATGTAGGCATCCAGAGTTTCAACCAGCTTCTTGACGGCAGTGGTACCCATCTCGTTGTCGTCTTTGCCTTCCAGCGCCATACGAGCCGAACCGATGATGATCGGAGTGTCGTCGCCCGGGAAGTCGTAAGTCGACAGCAGGTCACGAACTTCCATCTCAACCAGTTCCAGCAGCTCAGCGTCGTCTACCAGGTCAGCCTTGTTCAGGAAGACCACGATGTACGGAACGCCAACCTGACGAGACAGCAGGATGTGCTCACGGGTTTGCGGCATCGGACCATCAGCGGCCGAGCAAACCAGGATAGCGCCGTCCATCTGAGCAGCACCGGTGATCATGTTCTTCACGTAGTCAGCGTGACCTGGGCAGTCAACGTGAGCGTAGTGACGGATCTTCGAGTTGTACTCAACGTGCGCGGTGTTGATGGTGATACCGCGAGCTTTTTCTTCTGGTGCACTGTCGATCTTGTCGAAGTCAACGATTGCAGAACCGAAAACTTCGGAGCAAACGCGAGTCAGAGCAGCAGTCAGAGTGGTTTTACCGTGGTCAACGTGACCGATGGTGCCAACGTTGACGTGCGGTAGGGAACGATCAAATTTTTCTTTAGCCACGACAATTAACTCCTAGCCTAAAGGGGCTGAATCAGCCTTGTTTTTTGGTTACGGATTCGACGATGTGCGACGGAGCCGTATCATATTTTTTGAATTCCATAGAGTAGCTTGCGCGACCCTGGGACATGGAACGAACGTCGGTCGCATAACCGAACATCTCACCCAGTGGAACCTCGGCACGGATAACCTTGCCGGACACTGTGTCTTCCATACCCTGGATCATGCCGCGACGACGGTTAAGGTCGCCCATCACATCACCCATATAGTCTTCAGGCGTAACAACCTCTACCGCCATGATCGGCTCGAGCAACTCACCACCACCCTTCTGGGCCAGTTGCTTGGTCGCCATGGAAGCAGCCACTTTAAACGCCATCTCGTTGGAGTCGACGTCGTGGTAAGAACCATCGAACACGGTAGCCTTCAGGCCGATCAGCGGATAGCCGGCAACAACGCCGTTCTTCATCTGCTCTTCGATACCCTTCTGGATAGCCGGGATGTATTCCTTAGGAACCACACCACCTACAACTTCGTTCACGAATTGCAGACCTTCCTGACCTTCGTCAGCAGGAGCAAAACGGATCCAGCAGTGACCGAACTGGCCGCGACCACCGGACTGACGAACGAACTTGCCTTCGATTTCACAGTTCTTCGTGATGCGCTCACGATACGAAACCTGAGGCTTGCCGATGTTGGCTTCGACGTTAAACTCACGGCGCATCCGGTCAACCAGGATGTCCAGGTGCAGCTCGCCCATGCCGGAGATGATCGTCTGACCAGTCTCTTCATCAGTTTTAACGCGGAAAGACGGGTCTTCCTGAGCAAGTTTGCCCAGAGCGATACCCATTTTTTCCTGGTCATCCTTGGTCTTAGGCTCTACGGCAACCGAAATAACCGGCTCCGGGAAGTCCATGCGAACCAGGATGATTGGCTTGTCAGCGTTGCAGAGGGTTTCACCAGTGGTGACGTCCTTCATGCCGATCAGGGCCGCGATGTCACCAGCGCGTACTTCCTTGATCTCTTCACGGGCGTTTGCGTGCATTTGCACCATACGACCCACGCGCTCTTTCTTGCCTTTGACCGAGTTGATCACGCCGTCGCCGGAGTTCAACACGCCCGAGTAAACGCGGACGAAGGTCAGAGTACCCACGAATGGGTCGGTAGCGATCTTGAACGCCAGAGCCGCGAAAGGCTCGTTGTCGTCTGCATGACGCTCCATCTCTTCTTCCTCGTTATCAGGGTTGGAACCCTTGATAGCAGGAATGTCGGTCGGAGCAGGCAGGTAGTCGATAACGGCGTCGAGAACCAGGGGAACGCCCTTGTTCTTGAACGAAGAACCGCAAACGGCCAGAACGATTTCGCCGGCGATAGTACGCTGACGCAAAGCAGCCTTGATCTCTTCGATCGACAGCTCTTCGCCTTCCAGGTACTTGTTCATCAGCTCTTCGTTGGCTTCGGCGGCAGCTTCAACCATGTTGTTGCGCCACTCTTCCGCCAGCTCTTGCAGCTCGGCAGGAATGTCCTTGCGAACAGGAACCATACCTTTGTCAGAGTCGTTCCAGTAGACAGCTTGCATGTTGATCAGATCGATCTGACCCTGGAAGTTGTCTTCGGAACCGATGGCCAACTGGATCGGCACCGGAGTGTGACCCAGACGCTGCTTGATCTGACCGATCACGCGCAGGAAGTTGGCACCGGCACGGTCCATCTTGTTTACGTAAACAAGACGTGGAACGCCGTATTTGTTGGCTTGACGCCATACGGTTTCCGACTGTGGCTCAACACCCGAAGTACCGCAGAACACAACGACAGCGCCGTCGAGTACGCGCAGGGAACGCTCAACTTCAATGGTGAAGTCAACGTGGCCCGGGGTATCGATTACGTTGAAACGGTGCTCGTGAGAGTACTGCTTCTCGGAACCTTTCCAGAAGGCGGTAATGGCAGCAGAAGTAATGGTAATACCACGCTCCTGCTCCTGAACCATCCAGTCTGTGGTCGCGGCGCCATCATGCACCTCGCCCATTTTGTGACTTTTGCCGGTGTAAAACAGTACGCGCTCGGTGGTGGTGGTTTTACCAGCATCCACGTGAGCGACGATACCGATGTTACGGTAGCGGCTAATCGGAGTAGTACGAGCCATAAAGCCCTCGCAAAATTAGTGAAGCTAAAATTAGAAGCGGTAGTGCGAGAAAGCTTTGTTAGCTTCGGCCATACGGTGCACGTCTTCACGCTTCTTAACAGCAGCACCTTTACCTTCAGCAGCATCCAGCAGTTCGCCAGCCAAACGCAGAGCCATAGACTTCTCGCCGCGCTTACGGGCGAAGTCTACCAACCAGCGCATTGCCAGAGCGTTACGACGGGAAGGACGAACCTCGACCGGAACCTGGTAAGTAGCACCACCAACGCGGCGCGACTTCACTTCGACCAGCGGAGCGATGGCGTCGAGTGCTTTTTCGAAGAGTTCCAGGGGATCGGTGCCAGCCTTACGGGCCGCAACGGTTTCCAGGGCACCATAAACGATACGCTCGGCAACGGCTTTCTTGCCGCTTTCCATAACGTGGTTCATGAATTTGGCGAGGATCTGGCTTCCGTATTTCGGATCGTCCAGAATCTCACGCTTTGCTGCTACGCGACGTCTTGGCATGATAAGCCCTCAAGCGGTCTTCAGGTTAGCTCGGGACAGATCCAGAGGATGCGTGCCCGACCTTACTCTTATCGACTCAATAAAATAAAAATCTGCAAAACGGCCGATTACTTCGGACGCTTGGTACCGTACTTCGAACGACCCTGGTTACGGCCTTTAACGCCGGAAGTATCCAAGGAGCCGCGAACGGTGTGGTAACGAACACCTGGCAAGTCTTTTACACGACCGCCGCGGATCAGTACCACGCTGTGCTCTTGCAGGTTGTGGCCTTCACCACCGATGTACGAGGAAACCTCGAAACCGTTGGTCAGACGCACACGGCATACTTTACGCAGTGCCGAGTTAGGTTTTTTCGGCGTGGTGGTGTACACACGGGTGCACACGCCACGACGTTGCGGGCAGTTCTGCAGCGCAGGCACGTCGGATTTCTCGACGATACGCTTACGCGGCTGACGTACCAGCTGGTTGATAGTTGCCATCTACTAGCTCCACTGTTGTCTTGCGACGCTATTGTCTTGCAAGAAAAGCAAAATGGCAGGAACGAATTCCCGCCAAATTTAGGGGATCAAGAGTCTAAAGAGGATCTTGATTCCAGTCAAGGCAAGGCCCCGACCTCCCCGCCCATCGAACCTTGACTTAATGTCTCGATTCGACGAACGGAGCGATCAGGGCCTCACTCTCGTTTATCGCAGAACTCAGTTACCGCTCGAGTTCAGCGCTTCGGTCAGTGCAGCTTCCACTTCACTGGCGCTTACGCGCAACGGCTTGTCGGCATCACGGCGACGCTTGCGCTCGCTGTGATAGGCAAGACCGGTACCGGCCGGGATCAGACGACCCACGACTACGTTTTCTTTCAGGCCGCGCAGGTAATCGCGCTTGCCGGTGACTGCCGCTTCGGTCAGTACGCGAGTGGTTTCCTGGAAGGAAGCCGCCGAGATGAACGATTCGGTGGACAACGACGCCTTGGTGATACCCAGCAGAACGCGAGTGAACTTGGAGACAAACTTGTCTTCCGCGCTCAGACGTTCGTTCTCGACCAGAACGTGAGTCAGTTCCATCTGGTCGCCCTTGATGAAGCTGGAATCGCCGGACTCGGAGATCTCAACTTTACGCAGCATCTGACGCAGGATGGTCTCGATGTGCTTGTCGTTGATCTTCACGCCTTGCAGACGATAAACGTCCTGGATCTCGTTGACGATGTACTTGGCCAGCGCGCTCACACCCAGCAGACGCAGGATGTCGTGCGGATCGCTTGGACCGTCGGAGATAACTTCGCCGCGGTTTACCTGTTCGCCTTCGAAGACGTTCAGGTGACGCCACTTCGGAATCAGCTCTTCGTACGGATCGCTACCGTCGTTCGGGGTAATGACCAGACGGCGCTTGCCCTTGGTCTCTTTACCGAACGCGATGGTGCCGCTGACTTCAGCCAGAATCGACGCTTCTTTCGGACGACGCGCTTCAAACAGGTCGGCAACACGCGGCAGACCACCGGTGATGTCGCGGGTCTTCGAAGTTTCCTGCGGGATACGAGCGATAACATCACCGATCGCAATCTTCGCACCGTCAGCCACACCGACCAGGGCGTTGGCTGGCAGGAAGTACTGAGCGATAACGTCAGTGCCTGGCAGCAACAGATCCTTGCCGTTGTCGTCGACCATCTTCACTGCTGGACGGATTTCCTTGCCGGCAGCTGGACGATCTTTCGCGTCGAGTACTTCAATGTTGGTCATACCGGTCAATTCGTCAGTCTGACGCTTGATCGTAATGCCTTCTTCCATGCCCACGTAGGTCACGGTACCTTTCATTTCGGTAACGATCGGGTGAGTGTGCGGATCCCACTTGGCCACGATTGCGCCAGCGTCGACCTTGTCACCTTCTTTAACCGAAATCACAGCACCGTACGGCAGCTTGTAACGCTCGCGCTCACGACCGAAATCGTCCGCGATTGCCAGCTCACCGGAACGGGACACAGCAACCAGATGGCCATCCACTCGCTCAACGTGCTTCAGGTTGTGCAGACGGACGGTACCGCCATTCTTCACCTGAACGCTGTCGGCCGCGGAAGTACGGCTTGCCGCACCACCGATGTGGAACGTACGCATGGTCAGCTGGGTACCCGGCTCACCGATGGACTGGGCAGCGATAACGCCGACCGCTTCACCGATGTTCACCTGGTGACCACGAGCCAGATCACGGCCGTAGCACTTGGCGCAAATGCCATAGCGGGTTTCGCAGCTGATCGGCGAACGCACGATCACTTCGTCGATGCTGTTCAGCTCGATGAATTCGACCCACTTCTCGTCTACCAGAGTACCGGCAGGAACGATGACGTCCTCGGTGCCTGGCTTGAATACGTCACGGGCAATGACACGACCCAATACGCGCTCACCCAACGGCTCTACAACGTCACCGCCTTCAATGTGCGGAGTCATCAGCAGACCGTGTTCAGTGCCGCAATCGATCTCGGTTACAACCAGATCCTGCGCCACGTCTACCAGACGACGAGTCAGGTAACCGGAGTTCGCAGTTTTCAACGCGGTATCCGCCAGACCTTTACGAGCACCGTGAGTCGAGATGAAGTACTGAAGTACGCTCAAACCTTCACGGAAGTTCGCAGTAATCGGCGTTTCAATGATGGAACCGTCCGGCTTGGCCATCAGACCACGCATACCGGCCAGCTGACGAATCTGTGCTGCGGAACCCCGCGCACCCGAGTCGGCCATCATGTACATCGAGTTGAAAGACTCTTGATCGACTTCGTCGCCGTGACGGTCGATGACTTTCTCTTTCGAGAGGTTGGCCATCATCGCCTTGGAAACTTCGTCGTTCGCTTTCGACCAGAGGTCGATCACTTTGTTGTACTTCTCGCCCTGGGTTACCAGGCCGGAGGCGTACTGGCTCTCGATCTCTTTCACTTCGTCGGTGGCTGCACCGATGATGCGGGCTTTTTCATCCGGGATAACGAAGTCGTTAACACCGATCGAAACGCCGGAGATGGTCGAGTAAGCGAAACCGGTGTACATCAACTGGTCAGCGAAGATCACGGTCTCTTTCAGACCAACCACGCGGTAGCACTGGTTGATCAGCTTGGAGATCGCCTTTTTCTTCATCGGCAGGTTGACGACGTCGAACGACAGACCTTTCGGCACAACCTGGAACAGCAGCGCACGGCCGACAGTGGTGTCGACGATACGGGTACCGCTCACGCTGTTGCCGTCACGGTCGTTGACGGTTTCGTTGATACGAACCTTGACCTTGGCGTGCAGTGCAGCTTCGCCGGCACGGAACACACGGTCGACTTCCTGCAGATCCGCGAACACACGACCTTCGCCCTTGGCGTTGATCGCTTCACGAGTCATGTAGTACAGACCCAATACAACGTCCTGCGACGGAACGATGATTGGCTCACCGTTGGCTGGCGACAGAATGTTGTTGGTCGACATCATCAACGCACGCGCTTCGAGCTGGGCTTCCAGTGTCAGCGGTACGTGCACGGCCATTTGGTCGCCGTCGAAGTCGGCGTTGTACGCGGCGCAGACCAGCGGGTGCAGCTGGATAGCCTTACCTTCGATCAGTACCGGTTCAAACGCCTGGATACCCAGACGGTGAAGGGTCGGTGCACGGTTGAGAAGAACCGGGTGTTCGCGAATCACTTCAGCGAGAACGTCCCAAACCTCTGGCAGTTCGCGCTCGACCATTTTCTTGGCCGCTTTGATGGTGGTCGCCAGACCACGCATTTCCAGCTTGCCAAAAATGAACGGCTTGAACAGCTCGAGAGCCATCTTCTTCGGCAGACCGCACTGGTGTAGACGCAGGGTCGGGCCTACGGTAATTACCGAACGACCGGAGTAGTCAACACGCTTACCGAGCAAGTTCTGACGGAAACGACCCTGCTTACCCTTGATCATGTCAGCCAGGGATTTCAGAGGACGCTTGTTGGAACCGGTGATAGCGCGACCACGACGACCGTTGTCGAGCAATGCATCGACCGCTTCCTGCAACATGCGCTTTTCGTTGCGCACGATGATGTCCGGAGCCGACAGATCCAGCAGGCGCTTCAAACGGTTGTTACGGTTGATCACTCGACGATACAGATCGTTGAGGTCGGAGGTCGCGAAACGACCGCCATCCAGCGGGACCAGTGGACGCAGATCTGGCGGCAGAACCGGCAGAACGGTCAGCACCATCCACTCTGGCAGGTTGCCGGAACCCTGGAAGGCTTCCATCAACTTCAGACGCTTGGACAGCTTCTTGATCTTGGTTTCCGAGTTGGTTTGCGGAATCTCTTCGCGCAGACGGCCAATCTCGTGCTCCAGGTCGATAGCGTGCAGCAGTTCACGGACAGCTTCGGCACCCATGCGGGCGTCGAAATCGTCTCCGAACTCTTCAAGCGCTTCGAAGTACTGCTCGTCGTTCAGCAGCTGACCTTTTTCAAGGGTGGTCATGCCTGGATCGATAACGACATAGCTCTCGAAGTAGAGAACGCGCTCGATATCACGCAGGGTCATGTCCATCAGCAGGCCGATACGGGACGGCAGCGATTTCAGGAACCAGATGTGGGCAACCGGCGAAGCCAGTTCGATGTGCGCCATGCGCTCACGACGAACCTTGGCCAGTGCAACTTCAACGCCGCACTTCTCGCAGATCACACCACGGTGCTTCAAGCGCTTGTACTTACCGCACAGGCACTCGTAATCCTTTACCGGGCCAAAGATCTTGGCGCAGAACAGGCCGTCACGCTCAGGTTTGAACGTACGGTAGTTGATGGTTTCCGGCTTTTTAACTTCACCGAACGACCACGAACGGATCATCTCCGGCGAGGCCAATCCGATACGGATGGCGTCGAACTCTTCGACTTGACCCTGGTTTTTCAGCAAATTCAGTAGGTCTTTCAAGGCCTTTCCTCCTGGCGGAGCAGAGAGCGGGCAATCCTGCCCCGCTCTCGATTCGCGTCACGTGTTATTCGGTTTCCAGATCGATATCGATGCCGAGGGAACGAATTTCCTTGATCAACACGTTGAAGGACTCGGGCATGCCCGGCTCCATACGGTGATCGCCATCCACGATGTTCTTGTACATCTTGGTACGGCCGTTCACATCGTCCGACTTCACTGTGAGCATTTCTTGCAGAGTGTAAGCAGCACCGTATGCTTCCAGTGCCCAGACCTCCATCTCCCCGAAACGCTGACCACCGAACTGCGCCTTACCACCCAGCGGCTGCTGGGTAACCAGGCTGTAAGAACCGGTAGAACGCGCGTGCATCTTGTCGTCTACCAAGTGGTTCAGCTTCAGCATGTACATGTAGCCAACGGTAACTGGACGCTCGAACTTGTTGCCGGTACGGCCGTCGGTCAGCTGCATCTGGCCGCTTTCCGGCAGGTCTGCCAGTTTCAGCATGGCCTTGATTTCGCTTTCCTTGGCGCCGTCGAACACTGGAGTGGCCATTGGAACGCCGCCACGCAGGTTGTTCGCCAGATCGAGGATTTCCTGATCGGAGAAGCTGTCCAGATCTTCGTTACGACCGCCGATCTGGTTGTAGATCTCGTCCAGGAAAGTGCGCAGTTCAGCGACTTTACGCTGCTCTTCGACCATCCGGTTGATCTTCTCGCCCAGACCTTTGGCCGCGAGGCCCAGGTGGGTTTCGAGAATCTGACCAACGTTCATACGCGAAGGTACGCCCAGCGGGTTGAGGACTACGTCGACCGGGGTGCCATTGGCATCGTGCGGCATGTCTTCAACCGGCATGATCACGGAGACCACACCCTTGTTACCGTGACGACCGGCCATCTTGTCGCCCGGCTGGATGCGGCGACGGATTGCCAGGTAAACCTTGACGATTTTCAGCACGCCTGGAGCCAGGTCATCGCCCTGCTGCAGTTTGCGCTTCTTGTCTTCGAACTTGTCGTCCAGCAGACGGCGACGATCAACGATGTAGGCCTGAGCCTTCTCGAGCTGCTCGTTCAGCGCATCTTCAGCCATGCGCAGTTTGAACCACTGGCCGTGCTCAAGACCGTCGAGTACTTCGTCGGTGATGTCCTGACCTTTCTTCAGGCCGGCGCCGCCTTCGGCCTTGTGGCCTACCAGTGCGGAACGCAGACGTTCGAAAGTCGCGCCTTCAACGATGCGGAACTCTTCGTTCAGATCCTTGCGGATCTCGTCCAGCTGGGACTTCTCGATCGACAGTGCACGAGCATCACGCTCAACGCCGTCGCGGGTGAAGACCTGTACGTCGATGACAGTACCTTTGGTGCCGGTTGGCACGCGCAGGGAGGTGTCTTTAACGTCGCTGGCTTTTTCACCGAAGATTGCACGCAGCAGTTTTTCTTCCGGAGTCAGTTGGGTCTCGCCTTTCGGAGTGACCTTACCCACCAGAATGTCGCCTGCGCCTACTTCAGCACCTACGTAAACGATACCGGCTTCGTCCAGCTTGTTCAGTGCAGCTTCACCCACGTTCGGGATGTCCGCAGTGATTTCCTCTGGGCCAAGCTTGGTGTCACGGGCCACACAGGTCAGTTCCTGAATGTGGATCGTGGTGAAACGGTCTTCCTGAACAACACGCTCGGACAGGCAGATGGAGTCTTCGAAGTTGAAGCCGTTCCATGCCATGAACGCGATGCGCATGTTCTGACCCAGTGCCAGCTCACCCATGTCGGTGGACGGGCCGTCGGCCATGATGTCGCTACGCTGAACCCGATCACCTTTACGTACCAGCGGACGCTGGTTGATGCAGGTGTTCTGGTTCGAGCGGGTGTATTTGGTCAGGTTGTAGATGTCGACACCGGCTTCACCGGTTTCAACTTCGTCATCGGCAACACGAACCACGATACGGCTGGCGTCGACGGAGTCGATCACGCCACCACGACGAGCCACGACGCAAACGCCGGAGTCACGGGCTACGTTACGCTCCATGCCGGTACCTACCAGCGGCTTGTCAGCGCGCAGAGTCGGTACAGCCTGACGCTGCATGTTCGAACCCATCAACGCACGGTTGGCGTCGTCGTGCTCGAGGAACGGAATCAGCGACGCTGCAACCGACACAACCTGCTTCGGCGAAACGTCCATCAGGGTGACGTCTTCCGGCGCCTTGACGGTGAATTCGTTCAGGTGACGTACGGCAACCAGTTCGTCGATCAGGACTTTCTGCTCGTTCATGGTCGCCGAAGCCTGCGCGATCACGTGATCGGCTTCTTCAATAGCGGACAGGAACACGATCTCGTCGGTGACCACACCCTCTTTCACCACGCGGTACGGGCTTTCCAGGAAGCCGTACTGGTTGGTGCGAGCGTACGCAGCCAGGGAGTTGATCAGGCCGATGTTCGGACCTTCCGGCGTTTCAATCGGGCAGACACGACCGTAGTGAGTCGGGTGTACGTCACGGACTTCGAAGCCTGCGCGCTCACGAGTCAGACCGCCAGGGCCGAGTGCAGAGACACGACGCTTGTGGGTGATCTCGGACAGCGGGTTGTTCTGGTCCATGAACTGCGACAGCTGGCTGGAACCGAAGAACTCTTTCACCGCGGCAGCCACTGGCTTGGCGTTGATCAGATCTTGCGGCATCAGGCCTTCGCTTTCAGCCATCGACAGACGCTCTTTGACCGCACGCTCAACACGTACCAGGCCAACGCGGAACTGGTTCTCGGCCATTTCGCCTACGCAGCGAACACGACGGTTACCCAGGTGGTCGATGTCATCGACGATGCCTTTACCGTTGCGGATGTCGACCAGAGTCTTCAGGACCGCGACGATGTCTTCCTTGCACAGCACGCCCGAACCTTCGATCTCGGTACGACCGATACGACGGTTGAACTTCATCCGGCCGACCGCAGACAGGTCATAACGCTCAGGGCTGAAGAACAGGTTGTTGAACAGGGTCTCGGCAGCGTCTTTGGTTGGCGGCTCGCCTGGACGCATCATGCGATAGATCTCGACCAGCGCTTCCAGTTGGTTGCTGGTGGAGTCGATCTTCAGCGTGTCGGAGACGAACGGACCGCAGTCGATGTCGTTGGTGTACAGGGTCTCGATGCGAACCACCTGGGCCTTGGCGATCTTTGCCAGGACTTCAGTGTTCAGCTCGGTGTTGCATTCGGCCAGGATTTCGCCGGTAGCCGGGTGCACGATAGCCTTGGCGGTGGTGCGGCCGAGGACGTAGTCCAGTGGCACGTCCAGCGTCTTGATACCGGCTTTCTCGATCTGGTTGATGTGGCGCGCGGTAATACGGCGGCCTTGCTCAACGATGACCTTGCCCTTCTCGTCCTGGATGTCCAGAACCGCAACTTCACCACGCAGGCGCGATGGCACCAGTTCCAGGCTGAGGGTTTCGCCGCTCAGGTGGAATACGTTGGTGGTATAGAACGCGTCCAGCACCTCTTCGGTGGTGTAACCGAGTGCGCGCAGCAGTACCGAAGCCGGCAGTTTGCGACGACGGTCGATACGCACGAAGACACAGTCTTTCGGGTCGAATTCGAAGTCCAGCCACGAACCGCGGTAAGGAATGATGCGAGCCGAGTACAGCAGTTTGCCGGAGCTGTGCGTCTTGCCGCGGTCGTGGTCGAAGAACACGCCCGGGGAACGGTGCAGCTGGGAAACGATAACACGCTCGGTACCGTTGATTACGAAGGTACCGTTCTCAGTCATCAGGGGGATTTCACCCATGTAGACTTCTTGCTCTTTGATGTCCTTGATCGCTTTGTTCGACGATTCTTTGTCGAAAATGATCAGGCGCACTTTTACCCGCAAAGGTACGGCGAAAGTTACACCGCGCAATACGCATTCTTTGACATCAAATGCCGGTTCGCCCAGGCGATAACCGACGTACTCCAGCGCAGCATTGCCGGAGTAGCTGATGATCGGGAAAACGGATTTGAAGGCCGCATGCAGGCCCACGTCGCGGAACTGATCTTTAGTCGCTCCCGCTTGCAAGAATTCACGATACGAATCCAGCTGGATGGCCAGGAGGTAAGGCACATCCATGACGTCCGGCAACTTGCTAAAGTCCTTGCGGATACGTTTTTTCTCAGTATATGAGTAAGCCATCAGCGTTCCCCAGCTTGGTCACCTGCTTGTTTGGCCCCTCCCGACGGGAGCAGCCAGAAAATCGTGCAAACCCCATGGTTTGCGCCACCGCATCGGGTGGTTACAGCGCCTTTATCAGCACCGACCCAGTCGGCTGCCAATAACGGAAAAAGGCCGGTGGCAAGAGCCACCAGCCATCAGCCTGTCGCTTGACGCTCGGGCTGGAGGAGCAAAGTCGATGCTTACTTCAGCTCGACTTTAGCGCCTGCTTCTTCCAGCTTCTTCTTGGCGTCTTCAGCCGCTTCTTTCGAAACGCCTTCAGCTACAACCTGAGGAGCGCCGTCTACTTTCTCTTTGGCTTCTTTCAGGCCCAGACCGGTCAGTTCACGAACTGCCTTGATCACGTTAACCTTCTTCTCGCCAGCTTCCAGCAGAACAACGTTGAACTCGGTTTGCTCTTCAACAGCAGCAGCAGCTACAGCTGGGCCAGCCGAAGCGGCAGCAGCGGTAACACCGAAGGTTTCTTCCATCGCTTTGATCAGCTCAACGATTTCCACTACGGATTTCTGGCCGATTGCTTCGATGATTTGTTCGTTAGTCAGAGACATGACTCAATTCCTGAATTGGGGGACGGCCTACGCGACCATCGAAATAAACAAAAAACGCGAGAAGTGACGAGCCTTAGGCTGCGGCAGCTTCTTTCTGGTCGCGAATTGCCGCCAGAGTACGAGCCAATTTGCTGGTTGCGCCTTGAATCACGCTCATCAGCTGAGAAATTGCTTCGTCACGGGTCGGCAGAGTTGCCAGTACGTCGATCTGATTAGCTGCGAGGAACTTGCCCTCGAACGCAGCTGCCTTGATCTCGAACTTGTCCTGACCCTTGGCAAACTCTTTGAAGATACGGGCAGCAGCGCCCGGATGTTCGTTCGAGAATGCAATCAGGGTCGGGCCGGTGAACACGTCGTTGAGAACACTGTATTGAGTGTCAGCAACAGCGCGCTTGAGCAGGGTGTTACGTACAACACGTACGTAAACGCCAGCTTCACGAGCCTCTTTACGGAGTCCGGTCATTGCGCCTACTGTTACGCCACGTGCATCAACCACGACAGCGGACAGAGCGACTTTGGCAGCCTCGTTGACTTCAGCGACGATGGCCTTCTTGTCTTCGAGATTAATTGCCACGGGTTTAACTCCTGCTTGTTACCGTTTCATTCGATCGGAACCGAATGTCGTTTTGGTGTCTGATTCGGTAAGGAACCGGGAGCACCATCTGCGTAGGCTTGAGGTTTAAGGCTTGCGCCGCCTACGGTCTTGGATAGCCCCCGCCAGGCAGGGACCCCAATCTTTCAATTGGCGCGGCAATCCGCGCCAACCTTTGTCTTACGCGTCGAGCGAGCTCTGGTCGATAACCAGACCTGGGCCCATAGTGGTGCTCAGGGTAACGCGCTTGACGTAAATACCTTTCGAGGAAGCTGGCTTGATACGCTTCAGATCAGCGATCAGGGCTTCAACGTTTTCCTTCAGCTTGACGGCGTCGAAGCCGATCTTGCCAACGGAAGTGTGGATGATGCCGTTTTTGTCGGTGCGATAACGAACCTGACCAGCCTTGGCGTTCTTGACCGCGTTGGCTACGTCTGGAGTTACGGTGCCGACTTTAGGGTTAGGCATCAGGCCACGTGGACCGAGGATCTGACCCAACTGACCTACAACGCGCATGGCATCCGGGGATGCGATCACTACGTCATAGTTCAGGTCGCCGCCTTTCATTTCGGCAGCCAGGTCGTCCATACCTACACGATCAGCGCCGGCAGCCAGAGCGGCCTCAGCAGCTGGACCCTGGGTGAACACAGCAACGCGAACGGTCTTGCCAGTGCCGTGTGGCAGCACAGTAGCGCTACGAACAACCTGGTCGGATTTACGCGGGTCTACACCCAGGTTTACAGCAACGTCGAACGACTCGCTGAACTTGACAGTCGACAGCTCGGCCAGCAGAGCAGCGGCGTCTACAATGTTGTAGGCCTTGCCTGCTTCGATTTTGCCGGCGATAGCCTTTTGACGCTTGGTCAGCTTAGCCATTACACACCCTCCACGTTAAGGCCCATGCTACGAGCAGAACCGGCGATAGTACGCACGGCTGCATCCATATCAGCTGCAGTCAGATCCGCGTTTTTGGTTTTCGCGATTTCTTCCAGCTGAGCACGGGTAACGGTGCCAACCTTAACGGTGTTCGGACGAGCGGAACCGCTGGTCAGACCGGCCGCCTTCTTCAGCAGAACCGAAGCAGGGGTGGATTTGGTTTCGAAAGTGAAGCTACGATCGCTGTAGACAGTGATGATCACTGGAGTCGGCAGACCTGGCTCAAGACCCTGGGTACGGGCGTTGAAAGCCTTGCAGAATTCCATGATGTTCACGCCGTGCTGACCCAGAGCAGGACCAACCGGTGGACTTGGGTTAGCCTGAGCGGCCTTCACTTGCAGCTTGATGTAAGCGGTAATCTTCTTGGCCATGAGGCACTCCAATTACGGGTTCGAACGCCTCGAAAGGCTCCCCGGTTACTTGCGCGTTTATCCCAGTGACGACAAAACCCCACAGCCTAAGGCTGCGGGGTTGGGATTGCTTGTCCAGTTAGACCTTCTCGACCTGACTGAACTCGAGCTCCACCGGAGTAGAGCGACCGAAAATGAGCACAGCCACTTGGATCCGGCTCTTTTCGTAGTTAACTTCTTCCACAACGCCATTGAAATCAGCGAATGGACCGTCGTTGACACGCACCGTCTCACCTGGCTCGAACAATGTCTTCGGCTTAGGCTTGTCGCTACCATCAGCAACGCGACGCAGAATCGCTTCTGCCTCTTTATCTGTAATTGGCGCAGGCTTGTCAGCGGTACCGCCGATAAAACCCATCACCCGAGGAGTATCCTTGACCAAGTGCCAAGTACCCTCGTTCATATCCATCTGGACCAGCACATAGCCTGGAAAGAACTTCCGTTCGCTTTTGCGCTTCTGGCCGTTACGCATCTCAACCACTTCTTCAGTGGGAACCAGAATCTCGCCGAAGCCATCTTCCATGCCAGCCAGCTTTACGCGCTCGATCAGCGAGCGCATCACATGCTTCTCGTAACCCGAGTAAGCATGCACAACATACCAACGCTTAGCCACGGGACACCCTTAGCCGACAATCAAGGAAACAAGCCAGCCGAGCAGGGAATCAAGACCCCACAACAGCAACGCCATAACCAGAACAACAGCCACGACAATCAGCGTGGTCTGCGTGGTTTCTTGGCGAGTTGGCCACACGACTTTACGAATCTCGGTGCGAGCTTCCTTAACCAGTACAAAGAAAGACTTGCCCTTCGCGGTTTGCAGGCCTACAAAGGCAGCTACGGCAGCAATGGCAAGCAAAGCGAGTACACGGTACAGGATCGGCGAAGCAGCGTAATACTGATTGCCAACAACGCCAACAACCACTAAAGCGACTACTACAAGCCACTTGAGCAGATCGAAGCGAGAGCCTTGAGCTTCAGCTTTAGGAGTCATCTATGAAGATCCTGTGAAAAGAAAGCCAGATACACCGAGTGAATCTGGCAGGTCAGGAGGGAATCGAAC
Organism: Pseudomonas sp. LW8; assembly: GCF_041956865.1. Classification (NCBI taxonomy): domain Bacteria; kingdom Pseudomonadati; phylum Pseudomonadota; class Gammaproteobacteria; order Pseudomonadales; family Pseudomonadaceae; genus Pseudomonas; species Pseudomonas sp. LW8. Next base: position 5,124,644 of record NZ_CP168138.1, read on the forward strand.
CCCCAACCTACGGTTTTGGAGACCGTCGCTCTGCCAATTGAGCTACTGACCTAAAACAAAATCAGGCCGACCATTATGCCGGCCCGAAAAATACATTACAACCGCTTATTCGATGATTTTTGCTACGACGCCAGCGCCGACGGTACGACCGCCTTCACGGATAGCGAAACGCAGACCGTCTTCCATCGCGATGGTTTTGATCAGGGTAACAGTCATCTGAATGTTGTCACCTGGCATTACCATTTCAACGCCTTCTGGCAGCTCGCAGTTACCAGTCACGTCAGTAGTACGGAAGTAGAACTGTGGACGGTAGCCTTTGAAGAACGGAGTGTGACGACCGCCTTCTTCCTTGCTCAGAACGTAAACTTCTGCGGTGAACTTGGTGTGCGGCTTGACCGAACCTGGCTTGACCAGAACCTGGCCACGCTCAACGTCGTCACGCTTGGTACCACGCAGCAGAACGCCGCAGTTCTCGCCAGCACGACCTTCGTCGAGCAGCTTGCGGAACATTTCAACACCGGTGCAAGTAGTAACGGTGGTATCACGCAGACCAACGATTTCCAGCGGGTCCTGAACGCGAACGATACCGCGCTCGATACGACCAGTCACAACAGTACCGCGACCCGAGATCGAGAATACGTCTTCGATTGGCATCAGGAATGGCTTATCGATCATACGAACTGGCTCTGGGATGTAGGCATCCAGAGTTTCAACCAGTTTCTTGACGGCAGTGGTGCCCATCTCGTTGTCGTCTTTGCCTTCCAGCGCCATACGAGCCGAACCGATGATGATCGGAGTGTCGTCGCCCGGGAAGTCGTAAGTCGACAGCAGGTCACGAACTTCCATCTCAACCAGTTCCAGCAGCTCAGCATCGTCTACTAGGTCAGCCTTGTTCAGGAAGACCACGATGTACGGAACGCCAACCTGACGGGACAGCAGGATGTGCTCACGGGTTTGCGGCATCGGACCATCAGCGGCCGAGCAAACCAGGATAGCGCCGTCCATCTGAGCAGCACCGGTGATCATGTTCTTCACGTAGTCAGCGTGACCTGGGCAGTCAACGTGAGCGTAGTGACGGATCTTCGAGTTGTACTCAACGTGCGCGGTGTTGATGGTGATACCGCGAGCTTTTTCTTCTGGTGCGCTGTCGATCTTGTCGAAGTCAACGATTGCAGAACCGAAAACCTCGGAGCAAACGCGAGTCAGAGCAGCAGTCAGAGTGGTTTTACCGTGGTCAACGTGACCAATGGTCCCAACGTTGACGTGGGGCAGGGAACGATCAAATTTTTCCTTAGCCATCGATATCACCCTCTACAGAAGAAATTAGACAAACAATATCAACCATTAAAACAAAGGCAGATATTTTCATATCTGCCTTGTTATATGGAGCTCTTGAGCGGATTTGAACCGCTGACCTCACCCTTACCAAGGGTGTGCTCTACCAACTGAGCTACAAGAGCAAAACCCTTTTGCACAACCTGCAAACTTGGAGCGGGTAGCGGGAATCGAACCCGCATCATCAGCTTGGAAGGCTGAGGTTCTACCACTAAACTATACCCGCGGAGCCTGCAGCTCACGCTTAAATCTGGTGGAGGGAGAAGGATTCGAACCTTCGAAGTCGTAGACGTCAGATTTACAGTCTGATCCCTTTGGCCGCTCGGGAACCCCTCCTAATCAGGCCGGCATTCTATATCATGCCAAACCCCTGTCAAGCATTTTCTCATTTAAAAACCTGAGGTTAGCTGCGTTGACACGCTTCACTTCGAATCCCGTTTAAGGTGTTCGCTGTGGAGCGGGCGCCATTCTATGCAAACTATTGAGCAGGTGCAACCCCTTCGCACAGCATTATTTTATGTTTTAACTCATTGAATTCCTTGGAAAGGTTTTGCAACTGCAGATCGCCCAACAAACGCTGGCTGTCCGGCGCAGCTGCCAGCCAGTACCCGCTTCCGGCAGCATCTTTCGGCAGGGATTGCACATTGACTTTCATCGCCACCAGACGCTGTTGCAACCTGGCAATTGAATCTTCGTCAGAAAATCCACCAAGGAACAAGCACTGCTGACGCGGCGCCACCTCGCCTCTTCGACCTTCACCTGCGGTTTCGCTCAGCAGACGGATATCCTGCTGCGAACCACGATACAGATTAAGAGGCGTTACATCTTTGGCTCGCAAGGGCGCTTCCTGCTGATGCCAGACATAGTAAAAAACATTGAGTACAACCAGCAGCAGGAACAACCAACGCATATAAACCTCAAGACAAGGGACAAGCCATCGCCAAGCCGACAAAAACCAGGTCGGGCACAACCCTGGCGTCAGGCGCGACGCCTTTAACCAACTCGGCATCCCCTCCCGTAATAAAGACGGCGAATTGCTCTCCCCAGTACGCTCGAGCCAGCTCTAATTGAGTGAGAACGAAGCCCCTCAGCATCAAAGAACAACCGCGCTCCACCGCTTCAACGGTGGTCCGTCCCGGGACGTGACTGGAAAGGGCGCGCTCTGCTGCTTCATCACCATAACGAATTTTACGGGTATGGGTGCGCAACTGGTTTCGCATCAAAGGCATACCAGGACAAATGAACCCCCCGAGATGCTCACCGTCAGCCGCGACAAAATCGGCAGTGACCGCGGTACCGAAATCGAGAACCAGGCAAGCACTTCCGGCAGCCAGGTGGAAGCCGCCGAGCATCGCCAGCCAGCGATCAAGCCCCAGACGCTCATAGTCTTCATAGCCGTTTCGAACACCGGACATCTCGCGGGCGGGTTTCGCACACACGATAGGAATACCGAACGCGCGCTCAAGCATTTCGGTTAAAGCGCTGGTTTCCTCGTTAGTCCTGACGCTTACCAAACGACACTTGCGCAGCGAGAGCGGCTTTATGATCCGTAGACTCTCAAGCAAAGCCTGATTGGAATCTACAACCCCTTCCGAAACCAGCCCACTCGCCGACGCATCCAGCACGCGCCATTTGATAAAACTATTGCCGCAGTCAAGCTCAAGAATCATCACGCAACCTCAGGCTGAGCTCTCCACCACTAAAGACTTTTTCAACACCATCTACAATCAAGCGCAACCCGCCTTGGCTATCAATCCCGAGCACTATCCCATCGATATGGCTGTTACCCGCGATCAACGACACGGATCGACCCTGCCACAGATGATTTTCCGCCCATTCTGCCTGCAGACTTGCGAACCCGTTGAGCTGGTGTTTATGGGTATAAGCTTTGAGTTGATTACTCAACTCAACCACCAGAGCATTGCGATCGCAGGCTTTGCCTGACTCCAGTTTTATAGAAGTCCATTGCTGGTCGACCTCATCGGCAACCTGCATATTCACGTTGATTCCTATACCCAATACAACATGACATACATCCGCCGGATCGCCGACGAGTTCGAGCAGGATGCCGGCTATTTTCTTGTTACCCACCAAAACATCGTTGGGCCACTTCAAACCGGCATTGGGCACGCCGGCGCTTCGCAAGGTCTGCATCACGGCCAAGCCAACAACAAGGCTCAACCCCTCAAGCTGACGCATGCCGCCATCTATTCGAAGAACCAGGCTGTAATAAAGATTTTCCGCAAATGGGCTCACCCACTTGCGGCCTCGACGACCACGGCCTGCCAATTGTCGCTCCGCGAGCACCAAAAACGGCGCGGGGGCGCCCTCGCTGATGGAGCGCAGAGCTTCGGCATTTGTCGAGTCGACGGAGTCGAACACACGCACCGGCCATTCGGGCATCTTCCTGGTTATTTCAAGTGGATCCAGGAGCATCAGAGGCGCCGACAATTGATATCCGCGACCGCGAACTTTATGGATCGACAGGCCGAGTTCAGCTTCAAGCTGTTGTAGCTGCTTCCATACAGCACTTCGGCTAATTCCCAGGGCAACGCCCAAGTCCTGTCCGGAATGGAATCGTCCATCCTTCAGTAGGTTCAACAACGTCAGCATGCAGGTATCGCCTCATAATGAGGCCCGCATAATAGCCATGCCCCGGGCCGTTGCATAGAAATCAAGCGGACACATTTCTCGCAGGCAAAACAAAACCCCAACTGCTTTCGCAATTGGGGTTTCGGAATTTAATCTTGACGATGACCTACTCTCACATGGGGAAACCCCACACTACCATCGGCGATGCATCGTTTCACTGCTGAGTTCGGGATGGGATCAGGTGGTTCCAACGCTCTATGGTCGTCAAGAAATTCGGGTACTGACTCGGGACCAGATGGCCTCGCTTCAGCAAATTGGGTATGTGACAGCTAGGTGTTTGTGAGTTTCGAACTTTCGGTTCGTTTCGTCTTCACACACCGCAATCTGGTGCCTTTTCAGGTCAGCAAATTGCTTGGGTGTTATATGGTCAAGCCTCACGGGCAATTAGTATTGGTTAGCTCAACGCCTCACAGCGCTTACACACCCAACCTATCAACGTCGTAGTCTTCGACGGCCCTTCAGGGAACTCAAGGTTCCAGTGAGATCTCATCTTGAGGCAAGTTTCCCGCTTAGATGCTTTCAGCGGTTATCTTTCCCGAACATAGCTACCCGGCAATGCCACTGGCGTGACAACCGGAACACCAGAGGTTCGTCCACTCCGGTCCTCTCGTACTAGGAGCAGCCCCTCTCAAATCTCAAACGTCCACGGCAGATAGGGACCGAACTGTCTCACGACGTTCTAAACCCAGCTCGCGTACCACTTTAAATGGCGAACAGCCATACCCTTGGGACCGGCTTCAGCCCCAGGATGTGATGAGCCGACATCGAGGTGCCAAACACCGCCGTCGATATGAACTCTTGGGCGGTATCAGCCTGTTATCCCCGGAGTACCTTTTATCCGTTGAGCGATGGCCCTTCCATACAGAACCACCGGATCACTAAGACCTACTTTCGTACCTGCTCGACGTGTCTGTCTCGCAGTCAAGCGCGCTTTTGCCTTTATACTCTACGACCGATTTCCGACCGGTCTGAGCGCACCTTCGTACTCCTCCGTTACTCTTTAGGAGGAGACCGCCCCAGTCAAACTACCCACCATACACTGTCCTCGATCCGGATAACGGACCTGAGTTAGAACCTCAAAGTTGCCAGGGTGGTATTTCAAGGATGGCTCCACGCGAACTGGCGTCCACGCTTCAAAGCCTCCCACCTATCCTACACAAGCAAATTCAAAGTCCAGTGCAAAGCTATAGTAAAGGTTCACGGGGTCTTTCCGTCTAGCCGCGGATACACTGCATCTTCACAGCGATTTCAATTTCACTGAGTCTCGGGTGGAGACAGCGCCGCCATCGTTACGCCATTCGTGCAGGTCGGAACTTACCCGACAAGGAATTTCGCTACCTTAGGACCGTTATAGTTACGGCCGCCGTTTACCGGGGCTTCGATCAAGAGCTTCGCGTTAGCTAACCCCATCAATTAACCTTCCGGCACCGGGCAGGCGTCACACCCTATACGTCCACTTTCGTGTTTGCAGAGTGCTGTGTTTTTAATAAACAGTCGCAGCGGCCTGGTATCTTCGACCGGCATGAGCTTACGGAGCAAGTCCTTCACCCTCACCGGCGCACCTTCTCCCGAAGTTACGGTGCCATTTTGCCTAGTTCCTTCACCCGAGTTCTCTCAAGCGCCTTGGTATTCTCTACCCAACCACCTGTGTCGGTTTGGGGTACGGTTCCTGGTTACCTGAAGCTTAGAAGCTTTTCTTGGAAGCATGGCATCAACCACTTCGTGTTCTAAAAGAACACTCGTCATCAGCTCTCGGCCTTAAGATCCCGGATTTACCTAAGATCTCAGCCTACCACCTTAAACTTGGACAACCAACGCCAAGCTGGCCTAGCCTTCTCCGTCCCTCCATCGCAATAACCAGAAGTACAGGAATATTAACCTGTTTTCCATCGACTACGCTTTTCAGCCTCGCCTTAGGGACCGACTAACCCTGCGTCGATTAACGTTGCGCAGGAAACCTTGGTCTTTCGGCGTGGGTGTTTTTCACACCCATTGTCGTTACTCATGTCAGCATTCGCACTTCTGATACCTCCAGCAAGCTTCTCAACTCACCTTCACAGGCTTACAGAACGCTCCTCTACCGCATCACCCGAAGGTGATACCCGTAGCTTCGGTGTATGGTTTGAGCCCCGTTACATCTTCCGCGCAGGCCGACTCGACTAGTGAGCTATTACGCTTTCTTTAAAGGGTGGCTGCTTCTAAGCCAACCTCCTAGCTGTCTAAGCCTTCCCACATCGTTTCCCACTTAACCATAACTTTGGGACCTTAGCTGACGGTCTGGGTTGTTTCCCTTTTCACGACGGACGTTAGCACCCGCCGTGTGTCTCCCATGCTCGGCACTTGTAGGTATTCGGAGTTTGCATCGGTTTGGTAAGTCGGGATGACCCCCTAGCCGAAACAGTGCTCTACCCCCTACAGTGATACATGAGGCGCTACCTAAATAGCTTTCGAGGAGAACCAGCTATCTCCGAGCTTGATTAGCCTTTCACTCCGATCCACAGGTCATCCGCTAACTTTTCAACGGTAGTCGGTTCGGTCCTCCAGTCAGTGTTACCTAACCTTCAACCTGCCCATGGATAGATCGCCCGGTTTCGGGTCTATTCCCAGCGACTAGACGCCCTATTAAGACTCGCTTTCGCTACGCCTCCCCTATTCGGTTAAGCTCGCCACTGAAAATAAGTCGCTGACCCATTATACAAAAGGTACGCAGTCACAGAACAAAGTCTGCTCCCACTGCTTGTACGCATACGGTTTCAGGATCTATTTCACTCCCCTCTCCGGGGTTCTTTTCGCCTTTCCCTCACGGTACTAGTTCACTATCGGTCAGTCAGTAGTATTTAGCCTTGGAGGATGGTCCCCCCATATTCAGACAAAGTTTCTCGTGCTCCGTCCTACTCGATTTCATGACCAAGAGATTTTCGCGTACAGGGCTATCACCCACTATGGCCGCACTTTCCAGAGCGTTCCGCTAATCTCAAAGCCACTTAAGGGCTAGTCCCCGTTCGCTCGCCACTACTAAGGGAATCTCGGTTGATTTCTTTTCCTCAGGGTACTTAGATGTTTCAGTTCCCCTGGTTCGCCTCTTGCACCTATGTATTCAGTACAAGATAACCATCTTATGATGGCTGGGTTCCCCCATTCAGACATCTCCGGATCAAAGTCTGTTTGCCGACTCCCCGAAGCTTTTCGCAGGCTACCACGTCTTTCATCGCCTCTGACTGCCAAGGCATCCACCGTATGCGCTTCTTCACTTGACCATATAACCCCAAGCAATCTGGTTATACTGTGAAGACGACATTCGCCGAAAATTCGAATTTCTCAACTAAGAGAACTCACAAATTTTACCTTAGCCTGATCCGTTACCAGTGAAAGTAACGTTCAGTCTATCTTTCTATCACATACCCAAATTTTTAAAGAACGATCTAGTCAAAGACTAGAAATCAACATTCATCACCAAACCGGTGGAATGCTCATTTCTAAGCTTTCAAACTTCAGAAGCAGTAGTGGTGGAGCCAAGCGGGATCGAACCGCTGACCTCCTGCGTGCAAGGCAGGCGCTCTCCCAGCTGAGCTATGGCCCCGTATTTCTACAGGCGTTTCCCACACAAAATTGGTGGGTCTGGGCAGATTCGAACTGCCGACCTCACCCTTATCAGGGGTGCGCTCTAACCAACTGAGCTACAGACCCAATTTCGGGCTGCTTCTATCGTCTTCTTCAATGAATCAAGCAATTCGTGTGGGAGCTCATGCAGCAGCTGATGTCGTCGATTAAGGAGGTGATCCAGCCGCAGGTTCCCCTACGGCTACCTTGTTACGACTTCACCCCAGTCATGAATCACACCGTGGTAACCGTCCCCCCGAAGGTTAGACTAGCTACTTCTGGTGCAACCCACTCCCATGGTGTGACGGGCGGTGTGTACAAGGCCCGGGAACGTATTCACCGCGACATTCTGATTCGCGATTACTAGCGATTCCGACTTCACGCAGTCGAGTTGCAGACTGCGATCCGGACTACGATCGGTTTTATGGGATTAGCTCCACCTCGCGGCTTGGCAACCCTTTGTACCGACCATTGTAGCACGTGTGTAGCCCAGGCCGTAAGGGCCATGATGACTTGACGTCATCCCCACCTTCCTCCGGTTTGTCACCGGCAGTCTCCTTAGAGTGCCCACCATTACGTGCTGGTAACTAAGGACAAGGGTTGCGCTCGTTACGGGACTTAACCCAACATCTCACGACACGAGCTGACGACAGCCATGCAGCACCTGTCTCAATGTTCCCGAAGGCACCAATCCATCTCTGGAAAGTTCATTGGATGTCAAGGCCTGGTAAGGTTCTTCGCGTTGCTTCGAATTAAACCACATGCTCCACCGCTTGTGCGGGCCCCCGTCAATTCATTTGAGTTTTAACCTTGCGGCCGTACTCCCCAGGCGGTCAACTTAATGCGTTAGCTGCGCCACTAAGAGCTCAAGGCTCCCAACGGCTAGTTGACATCGTTTACGGCGTGGACTACCAGGGTATCTAATCCTGTTTGCTCCCCACGCTTTCGCACCTCAGTGTCAGTATCAGTCCAGGTGGTCGCCTTCGCCACTGGTGTTCCTTCCTATATCTACGCATTTCACCGCTACACAGGAAATTCCACCACCCTCTACCATACTCTAGCTTGCCAGTTTTGGATGCAGTTCCCAGGTTGAGCCCGGGGATTTCACATCCAACTTAACAAACCACCTACGCGCGCTTTACGCCCAGTAATTCCGATTAACGCTTGCACCCTCTGTATTACCGCGGCTGCTGGCACAGAGTTAGCCGGTGCTTATTCTGTCGGTAACGTCAAAATTGCAGAGTATTAATCTACAACCCTTCCTCCCAACTTAAAGTGCTTTACAATCCGAAGACCTTCTTCACACACGCGGCATGGCTGGATCAGGCTTTCGCCCATTGTCCAATATTCCCCACTGCTGCCTCCCGTAGGAGTCTGGACCGTGTCTCAGTTCCAGTGTGACTGATCATCCTCTCAGACCAGTTACGGATCGTCGCCTTGGTGAGCCATTACCTCACCAACTAGCTAATCCGACCTAGGCTCATCTGATAGCGCAAGGCCCGAAGGTCCCCTGCTTTCTCCCGTAGGACGTATGCGGTATTAGCGTTCCTTTCGAAACGTTGTCCCCCACTACCAGGCAGATTCCTAGGCATTACTCACCCGTCCGCCGCTGAATCCAGGAGCAAGCTCCTTTCATCCGCTCGACTTGCATGTGTTAGGCCTGCCGCCAGCGTTCAATCTGAGCCATGATCAAACTCTTCAGTTCAAACATCTTTGGGTTTTTAAGAAACCCTAAACTTGGCTCAGCAATCGTTGGTTACATCTTTGATTTCTCGCGGAGTAACTTGTGATGCTGATAATCTTGTTGACTATCAGTCTGACTGCACAAGCACCCACACGAATTGCTTGATTCAGTTGTTAAAGAGCGGTTGGTTAAGATCTTTCGTCTCAACCGAGGCGCGCATTCTACAGCAGCCTCATTTGCTGTCAAGTGATTATTTTCAGAAGTTTTCGAAGAATTCTTCAACAACTTCAACCACTTGCGCTTCCGATCTCTCGTTAGCGGGAGGCGAATTCTACAGCGTTAATCGCTGCTGTCAACACCTCTTTTTCTCCGCTTTCGACCGAGAAGATCGAACCGTTAAAAGAGCCAAACATCACTGCTCTTTCAACTCCTTCCAGGCTTCGATGATCTGAAGCAAGTCGCTGTCGAAAACCGCTTAACTCTTTGAATCTCAAGGAGTTTTCCGTTTCGACTGCGCCGGAAGTGGGGCGAATTATAGACTTCTAAAATTCGCCGTCAACCCCAATTTCAACTTTATTCAGATTTCAGCGTAATACGTGCAAAAGCCTTCTTGCCGGCCTGACAGACGTGAGTCGTGCCCAGTACATATATAAAGGAGCGATCAACCACTTCACCATCGACCCGGACTCCGCCCGCCGCCAACAGATCACGCGCCGCCGCCGAGTTCTTCACCAGGCCTGCCTTATTAAGGACGGCAGCGATCGGCATATCCTCAACCGAAGACAGCTCGATCTCAGGCAAGTCATCTGGAAGCTCGCCATCCTTCATGCGGTTGCCGGCGCCTCGGTGAGCATTCGCCGCAGCCTCTTCACCATGGAAGCGCGCAACGATCTCTTCAGCCAGCTTGATTTTGATGTCGCGTGGATTCGCTCCAGCTTCGACGTCAGCCCGGAAGGCGTTGATCTCATCCATCGAGCGAAAGCTGAGCAACTCGAAGTAACGCCACATCAGCGCATCCGGGATGGAAACCAGCTTGCTGTACATAACGCCTGGTGCTTCCTGGATACCGACATAGTTGCCCAGCGACTTGGACATCTTCTTCACGCCATCCAGACCTTCCAGCAATGGCATCGTCAGAATGCACTGTGCCTCCTGACCATACCCACGCTGCAACTCACGCCCCATCAGCAGGTTGAATTTCTGATCGGTACCGCCCAGCTCGACATCGGCGCGCAGCGCGACCGAGTCATAACCCTGAACCAGCGGATAGAGGAATTCGTGAATAGCGATTGGCTGGTTGGTGGTGTAGCGCTTGTCGAAGTCATCGCGCTCAAGCATGCGAGCGACCGTGTATTGCGAAGTCAGGCGAATGAAATCCGCCGGCCCCATCTTGTCCATCCAAGTGGAGTTGAAGGCAACTTCGGTTTTCGCCGGATCAAGGATTTTGAAAACCTGAGTCTTGTAAGTCTCAGCATTTTCCAGAACCTGTTCACGCGTCAGCGGTGGACGCGTTGCGCTTTTGCCACTTGGATCGCCGATCATCCCGGTGAAGTCACCTATAAGGAAGATGACCTGGTGCCCCAGCTCCTGGAACTGGCGCAGCTTATTAATAAGCACCGTATGACCCAGATGCAGATCCGGAGCGGTTGGATCGAAACCAGCCTTGATACGCAGCGGTTGGCCGCGCTTGAGCTTCTCGACCAGCTCGGACTCGACCAACAGTTCTTCCGCACCACGTTTAATCAGCGCTAGCTGCTCTTCAACCGACTTCATAACAGACCCGCAAGGCTCAGATTCAAAGGGAACCAACCATACAAGAACGCGCACCAATTACAAGTTTTGCCCGGCGCACGGACACCAATCCACAGACCCGAGGTCTGTAGACTTGCTTCAGCGATGATTTGGTTATATTTTATACAGTTATTTCATCTTCATCATGTCATTCATCTTTTCCAATTCATCTATTTCAAAGTCAAAAATTACCTATGACCACAGAACCGTCTAAAGCGCCCCCGCTTTACCCGAAGACCCACCTGCTCGCCGCAAGTGGAATCGCCGCCCTTCTCAGCCTGGCGCTGCTGGTATTTCCCTCCAGCGATGTTGAAGCCAAAAAGACGACTCTGAGTCTTGAACTGGAAAGTCCTGCTGAACAACTGACACAAGATCAAGACGCTGCCGATGCGGCTCAAGCCACAAACGAGCCCGCAGCTTCGCCGTTCGCCCAAATCGAAAACAGCGACGAAAACGCCGCGCAAACCGCTGAAACCGCGCCAGCACCTGTGGCGCCTGCTGAGAAACCGAAAGAGCCTGGGCACCGTGAAGTCGTGGTTTCCAAAGGCGATACGCTGTCTACCCTGTTTGAAAAAGTCGGTCTGCCTGCAGCCTCCGTGCACGAAGTACTGGCAAGCGACAAGCAAGCCAAACAGTTCAGCCAGCTCAAGCGTGGCCAGAAACTCGAGTTCGAACTGAGTCCGGAAGGCCAGTTGACCAGCCTGCACAGCAAGGTCAGCGACGTTGAAACCATCACCCTGACCAAGAATGACAAGGGTTATTCGTTCAACCGAGTGACTGCCAAGCCAACTGTTCGCACTGCCTACGTCCACGGTGTCATCAACAGCTCACTGTCGCAGTCCGCAGCCCGCGCCGGCCTTTCTCACAGCATGACCATGGACATGGCCAGTGTCTTTGGCTACGACATCGATTTCGCGCAGGACATTCGTCAGGGCGATGAATTCGATGTGATCTACGAGCAGAAAGTCATCAACGGCAAGGCCGTCGGCACCGGCCCGATCCTGTCGGCGCGCTTCACCAACCGCGGCAAGACTTACACCGCCGTTCGCTACACCAACAAACAAGGCAACAGCAGCTATTACACTGCCGATGGCAACAGCATGCGCAAGGCCTTCATCCGCACCCCTGTTGACTTCGCCCGCATCAGCTCGAAGTTTTCCATGGGCCGCAAGCACCCGATCCTCAACAAGATCCGCGCCCACAAAGGTGTCGACTACGCAGCGCCGCGAGGCACGCCGATCAAGGCTGCCGGTGACGGCAAAGTGTTGCTGGCCGGTCGTCGTGGTGGTTACGGCAACACTGTGATCATTCAGCACGGCAACACTTACCGTACGCTCTATGGCCATATGCAAGGCTTTGCCAAAGGCGTGAAAACCGGTGGCAGCGTCAAGCAAGGTCAAGTCATTGGCTATATCGGCACCACCGGACTGTCCACCGGCCCGCATTTGCACTATGAGTTCCAGGTCAACGGCGTTCACGTCGATCCGCTGGGCCAGAAGCTGCCAATGGCCGATCCGATCGCCAAGTCCGAACGCGCGCGCTTCCTCGCGCAGAGCCAGCCACTGATGGCGCGCATGGATCAAGAGAAGGCCACCATGCTGGCTTCGAGCAAGCGCTAAGCCATGGCCCTGTATATCGGTGTGATGTCCGGAACCAGTCTCGACGGGCTGGACATCGCCCTGATCGAGCAGACCTCGGCGATCAAACTGATCGCCACCCACTACCTGCCAATGCCTGACTCCCTGCGCGCCGAGCTGCTTGGCTTGTGCGCCAGCGGCCCCGACGAGATCGCCCGCTCGGCGATTGCCCAGCAACACTGGGTCGAACTTGCCGCGTCGGGCATTCACACCCTCCTCGCGCAGCAACAACTCAAGCCCGAAGCAATCCGCGCTATCGGCAGCCACGGTCAGACCATTCGCCATGAGCCGGCGCGCGGGTTTACCGTGCAGATCGGTAATCCAGCCCTGCTGACTGAGTTGACCGGTATTACCGTCGTCGGTGATTTCCGCAGCCGCGATGTCGCAGCGGGTGGCCAAGGTGCGCCTCTGGTACCAGCCTTTCACGAAGCTTTGTTTGAAGAGCGTACTGGTAACCAGGCAGTCTTGAATGTCGGCGGATTCAGCAATCTCAGCCTGATTGAGCCGAACAAACCTGTAGCCGGTTTCGACTGCGGCCCGGGAAATGTTCTGATGGACGCCTGGATTCACCGGCAACGTGGCGAGAACTATGACCGGGATGGCAAATGGGCTGCAACCGGCAAGGTTGAACCAACCCTGCTCAAGGCACTGCTAAGCGACCCGTTCTTCGTGACCAAAGGCCCGAAAAGTACGGGCCGGGAAGTCTTCAATCTGCCATGGCTGGAACAGCATCTATCGCGTCTGCCGACTTTCGCTGCCGAAGACGTTCAGGCCACGCTGCTCGAACTTACGGCGCTGACCATCGTCGAGTCGCTACAAAGCGCTCAATCGGGCACTCAGGAACTGCTGGTCTGTGGCGGCGGCGCGCACAACGCCACGCTGATGAAACGTCTGGCGGACCTGCTGCCAAATACCCAAGTCGCCAGCACCGCAACTCACGGGGTTGATCCGGATTGGGTGGAAGCCATGGCCTTCGCCTGGCTCGCCCATTGCTGCCTGGAAGGCATCGCCGCCAATCGGCCAAGCGTCACCGGCGCTCGCGGCCTGCGCGTACTCGGCGCCATCTACCCGGCATAACCTTCAGAAACAAAAACGCCGCAGAACCGAAAGGCTCTGCGGCGTTTTGTTGTGTGCTGTAAAGCGCGATCAGATCGAGAACGACGACCCGCAACCACAAGTCGTTGTCGCGTTCGGGTTCTTGATCACAAAGCGTGAACCTTCCAGACCTTCCTGGTAGTCCACCTCCGCGCCGGCCAGGTACTGGAAACTCATCGGATCAACCACCAGACTCACGCCTTCGCGCTCGACAATGGTGTCGTCATCAGCCACGTCTTCATCGAAGGTGAAACCGTATTGAAACCCTGAACAACCGCCGCCCGTAACAAATACGCGCAGCTTCAAGCGATCATTCCCCTCTTCATCGACCAGGCTCTTCACCTTGTGCGCAGCACCTTGAGTGAATTGCAAAGCCGTGGGGGTGAAGGATTCGACGCTCATGCTGACTATCTCCCGGCGTTACGCCGCCATAATGCGTGATGACGCGCATTATCCGCTTGTCCTAGAAAATTGGTCAACTATTAGAAAGGCAGCTGCAAGCTTCAAGCGGTGAGCTTCAAGCTTGCGGCGCCTGACCTGTGACGGCCGTTACGGCAGCATACCGGCGTGTGACAGACCGAAGCGCTCATCCAGTCCGAACAGAATGTTCATGTTCTGCACCGCCTGGCCCGAGGCGCCCTTGACCAGGTTGTCAATCACCGAGAGTACCACCACCAGATCGCCATCCTGTGGACGATGCACGGCGATGCGGCACACGTTGGCGCCGCGCACGCTACGGGTTTCCGGATGGCTGCCGGCTGGCATTACATCGACGAACGGTTCGTTGGCGTAGCGCTTTTCGAACAGCGCCTGCAGATCCACCGAGCGATCGACTACGGTCGCATAGAGCGTGGAGTGAATACCGCGAATCATCGGCGTCAGGTGCGGGACGAAGGTCAGGCCGACATCCTTGCCCGCCGCGCGACGCAGGCCCTGGCGAATTTCCGGCAGGTGGCGATGACCTTTTACCGCGTAGGCCTTCATGCTTTCCGACGTCTCGGAGTACAAAGAACCTACAGCCGCGCCACGCCCGGCACCACTGACACCGGATTTGCAGTCGGCGATCAAACGCGATGCGTCAGCCAGACCTGCTTCCAGCAATGGCAGGAAACCCAATTGCGTTGCGGTCGGATAGCAACCTGGTACCGCGATCAGGCGCGCTTTCTTGATCTGCTCGCGATTGACTTCCGGCAGACCATAGACCGCTTCGTCCAGCAATTCCGGTGCGCCGTGCGGCTGGCCGTACCACTTGGCCCATTCATCAGCGTCTTGCAGACGGAAGTCGGCGGACAGGTCGATGACCTTGGTGCCCGCCGCCAGCAGCTCGCCTGCCAAGGCGTGAGCCACACCGTGTGGCGTGGCGAAGAAAACCACATTGCAGGCGCCAAGGGTTTTCACGTCCGGCACGCTGAACGCCAGCCCGTCATAGTGACCGCGCAGGTTCGGGTACATGTCAGCCACGGCCAGACCGGCCTCGGATCGGGAAGTGATGACGACCACTTCTGCCTGCGGATGCTGTGCCAACAGACGCAGCAGTTCGACACCGGTGTAACCCGTGCCGCCGACGATACCGACCTTGACCATAAACCTGCCCTCAACGAACCCACTGGAAAGCCGTCGATAATAGGGGCCGCGCGCGCCTGCGACAACCGCCAAGGTGACGCGCGGACGCTCAAGCCTCTACTATCTGGCTACCGTGAATGAGGGAATACCCAAAAATGCTCTATCTATGGCTCAAAGCGTTTCACATTGTCAGCGTCGTCTGCTGGTTTGCCGGACTGTTCTACTTGCCGCGCCTGTTCGTTTACCACGCGCAAAGCGCAGACACGATCAGCCAGGAACGCTTCAGCGTCATGGAGCGCAAGCTGTATCGCGGCATCATGGGCCCGGCGATGATCGCCACGCTGATCTTCGGTGGCTGGCTGATCTACCTCAACCCTAGCCTTTTCAGCCAGGGCGGCTGGATCCACGCCAAACTGACCCTGGTCGTATTGCTGATCGGCTACCACCACATGTGCGGCGCGCAGGTCAAACGCTTTGCCCGTGGCGAAAACACCCGCAGCCATGTCTTTTATCGCTGGTTCAATGAAGTGCCGGTTCTGATATTGCTGGCTATCGTAATTCTGGTCGTGGTCAAGCCGTTCTAACTTCAATCAATAAAAATCTTCGGGGTGTTCACAATGTCGCTGCCCGCTTTGCTCGAACAACGTCTGCGTCTGCCCGTGGTGGCGGCACCGATGTTCCTGATCTCCAATCCGGAACTGGTGCTCGCCTGCTGCCGCAATGGTGTGGTCGGCAGCTTTCCGGCGCTGAACCAACGCGAAAGCAGTGGGTTCAAGGCTTGGCTGGAACAGATCGAAGCGGGCCTGGCGACGCTGGATAATCCGGCCCCTTATGCGGTGAACCTGATTGTTCACCACAGCAACCCGCGCCTTCAGGCGGATCTGGACATTTGCGTCGAGCACAAGGTGCCGATCGTTATCACCAGCCTCGGCGCGGTGAAGGAACTGGTCGACGCGGTGCACAGCTATGGCGGTCTGGTGTTTCACGACGTGACCACGCGGCGCCATGCCGAGAAAGCCGCTGAAGCCGGTGTCGACGGGCTGATTGCCGTCGCGGCCGGTGCCGGCGGGCATGCTGGTACCTGGAGCCCGTTTGCGCTGATTGCCGAGATTCGTGAGTTCTTCGACAAGACACTCTTGCTTGCAGGATGTCTGAACCACGGCCATGAGATTCTCGCCGCACAGTTGCTCGGTGCGGATTTGGCCTACTTCGGTACGCGATTTATCGGCACCACAGAAAGTCACGCGCCTGACGCATACAAAGACATGCTGCTGACAGCCAAGGCCGCCGACATCATTCATACTCCAGCAGTGTCGGGAGTGCCGGCCAGTTTCATGCGCCAGAGCCTGGAGGCGGCCGGTTTCGACATGGCGGCACTGCAAGGCAAGGGCGAGGTGAACTTCGGCGACAAGCTCAAGCCGATCAACGATGAAGCCAAAGCCTGGAAGACCGTGTGGTCGGCGGGCCAGGGTGTTGGCCAGATTGGTGACCTGCCAAGCGTGGATCAGTTGATCGCACGGCTCGACGCAGAATATCGTCAGGCTCAGGCGCGCGCCGCACAGCTGCCGGAACGCTGGCCGCGCTGAGCAATACCCCCGGCCAGTCGCTATCAGACTGGCCTTGAACTGACTACTGCAAACCTAATCGCGACAAGGATGCCTCGGCCATGAGCGACACCCGTTACAAGATCGTCTTCGACGGCGCGCTGCAGCCCGGCGTCGACCTCACCACCGCCAAACTGAATCTGGCGGATCTGTTCAAAAGCGATGTGGCCGCCATCGAGCGCCTGTTCAGTGGCCGCACCGTCGCCCTCAAACGTGATCTGTCCCACAGCGATGCCCAGACGTATCTGCAGGCATTGAACAAAACCGGGATCGATGCGCGGATCGAAGCGGAAACCACCATTGAGCTGGATCTGGCGGATGTCCACGATAACCCTGCAGCGGCGGCGGAACCGGACTCGCCTTACGCCCCACCGCGCGCCAATGTCGGTGAAGCCCTGCCGCCATTCGCCACGCTCAAGCCATTCAGCGTCGAAGGCCGGATCGGTCGCCTGCGCTTTCTCGCCTGGACCATGGTCTTGAGCCTGGTGACCCTGCCCATCGTCGGCGTGTTTGCCTTGATTGCGCTGGGCCTGGTCAGCGGCGACTCGACTACCGGCCTGATCCTCGGCGGCATTCTGGCGGTCTTCCTGTTCCTCGGCTTCATGATCGTCAGCATTCTGTTCAGCGTTCAGCGCCTGCACGATATCGGCTGGTCGGGCTGGCTGTGGCTGTTGAATCTGGTGCCGTTCGTCGGCAGTTTCTTCCCGCTGGTAATGATGGTCGTACCCGGCAATACCGGCGCCAACCGCTATGGGCCGCCGCCACCGCCGAACAGCACGGCCGTCAAAGTGCTGTGCTCGTTATGGATCGTATTCTTCGCACTGATTTTTGCCGGAGGCCTTCTTGGCGGCTTCTCGGCTGTGCAGGAAGAATATGAAAGCAATCTGGAGAGCAGCTATGACAGCGGCGCGGTGACCACCGACGAAGTTGAGGTCGTCGAACCGCCAGTGATTTCCGCCGACGAGGCAGCCGAACCGGCGCAGGCCCCTGTAGACTCTGCGCAAGAATGAACAGCGCTCCCTGCCGCGACAACCGCGTCGCCGGCGCGGAGCTGTTGCGATGGAGAACTGCATGACCCGTTACGCTCTGATCACCGGTGCTTCCAGCGGCATCGGCCTGGCCATGGCCGAAGCACTGGCCCGGCGCGGCCGCAGCCTGATTCTGGTGGCACGGCAGCGTGATCAGCTGGAAAGTATCGCCATCGAGCTGACCCAGCGCTTCGATGTCGAAGTATTGTTTCGCGCCTGCGACCTCGGCGAACCGTTGCGCCTTTCCGGTTTTTTGCTGGAGCTCGAAGAAGGTGACCGGCAGATCGATCTACTGGTCAACTGCGCCGGCATCGGCACTTGCGGGCCATTCCTCGCGCAGGACTGGATGACCGAGCAGGACCTCATCGAGGTCAACATTCTCGCCCTCACCCGCCTCTGTCATGCGGTGGGCAACAGCATGGCGCTGCTGGGTGGCGGGCAGATCCTCAATGTCGCCTCGGTGGCTGCGTACAGCCCCGGCCCATGGATGAGCACGTACTACGCCAGCAAAGCCTATGTGCTGCATTTTTCCGAAGCCCTGCGCGTGGAGCTCAAACAAAGCGGCGTGAAAGTTTCGGTGCTGTGCCCCGGCCCGACGCGCACACCGTTCTTCCGTACCGCACAGATGAGTAGCGAAAAGATCGAAAGCAGCCACTCGCTGATGAGTCCGGAAGAAGTGGCACTGCATGCCGTACGCGCACTGGATAAAAACCGCGCCATCATCATTCCGGGACGACGCAATCGCTGGCTGGCGTTCCTGCCGCGGCTGGGTTCGCGCTGGCTCAATCGCACCATCGTCGGCATGATCAACAAAGCTTACTGCCCCCGCTAGGAAGACGACTTCGAAGCGGTACACTCGATTCAGCCCAACTCAACGGAGAAACAGCAGTGGATACTCTGTTCACCAAGATCATCAACCGGGAAATCCCGGCGAAGATCATTTACGAGGACGACCAGGTTCTGGCCTTCCACGACATCGCCCCCCAGGCTCCGGTGCACTTTCTGGTAATCCCGAAAAAACCGGTGCGCACGCTCAACGACCTGACCGAAGACGACAAGGCGCTGGCCGGGCACATCCTGTTCACCGCGCAGCGTCTGGCGCTGGAACTGGGTTGCGAAGAAGGCTTCCGCGTAGTGATGAACTGCAATGAACTTGGTGGGCAGACTGTCTATCACATTCATATGCACGTGCTGGGTCAGCGCCAGATGAACTGGCCGCCGGGCTGATTGGCGACAACCAACTGTGGGAGCGAGCCTGCTCGCGAAGGCGCCGATACATTCAACACTTCAGTATCCGATAATCCGCTTTCGCGAGCAGGCTCGCTCCCACAAAAAAGCCTGACCGCGCAGCAAGTGACCCAGCGCAAACCCTCGCCGGCCGATTCGGTTAAACTGGCCGCCGAGATTCTTCCCGGAGGTCAGCATGACTACGCAACGTCACTACTCGCCCATAGACCGTCTGTTGCTGCAAGCCGATGCCGCGATGCGCACTCTGTTGCCCTTCAGTGGCCAGCCGTACCGCCCGTCGCCAGCGATTCTGCAGCCGGATACGCAGATGAGCGATGAAGACACTCGCCACGTCGCCGGCCTGATGCGCATCAACCACACCGGCGAAGTCTGCGCCCAGGCGCTGTATCAGGGGCAGGCGCTGACCGCCAAGTTGCCGCAGGTACGCGCAGCCATGGAGCACGCGGCTGAAGAAGAGATCGATCATCTGGTCTGGTGTGAGCAGCGCATCCATCAGCTGGGTAGCCACACCAGCGTGCTGAATCCACTGTTTTACGGCATGTCGTTCGGTATCGGCGCGGTGGCCGGACTGATCAGCGACAAGGTCAGCCTTGGTTTCGTTGCGGCGACCGAGCATCAGGTCTGCAAACACTTGAACGAACATCTGGAGCTATTGCCGGCCGAGGACGAGAAGTCCCGGGCGATTCTTGAGCAGATGCGCATCGATGAAGAACACCATGCGGAAAGTGCCCTGGATGCGGGCGGGTTTCGTTTTCCGGCGCCGGTCAAGTTCGGCATGAGTTTGTTGGCGAAGGTGATGACCAAGAGTACGTATCGGATCTGAGATCTGTGTCGGTGCTGATGACCTCTTCGCGAGCAGGCTCGCTCCCACAGGGGTTTTATGTGAGGCATGAAAAAGGCGACCAGGAGGTCGCCTTTTTTGTGTCCGGTAATCCTAGGTCGGCATGTTGCGCGCGTAGAAGATTTCCAGCATTTCGTGTTTCACACGGTCGGTCACCTGGGCACGCTGCTCGGGCGATAGGTTGCTGGTGGCGTCGCCGAACAGGTAGTTGTCCAGTTCGAAGTTCTTCAGCAGCATTTTGGTGTGGAACAGGTTTTCCTGGTACACGTTCACGTCGGTCATCTGGTACGCGTCGCGAGTGTCTTCGGAGAGGTAGTTCTGGATCGAGTTGATCTCGTGGTCGATGAAGTGCTTGTTGCCTTCAACGTCACGGGTGAAACCGCGCACACGGTAATCCACGGTCACGATGTCCGAATCGAACTGGTGAATGAGGAAGTTGAGCGCTTTGAGCGGTGAAATGACACCACAGGTCGACACGTCGATATCCACACGGAAGGTCGCAATACCATCGTCCGGATGGATTTCCGGATAGGTGTGCACCGTGATGTGGCTCTTGTCGAGGTGGGCCAGAATAATTTCGGGCAACGGGCCCGGCGATTCTTCGATCTGGCTGTCAGTCGGGGTTACCGGCTCTTCCGAAATCAGAATCGTGACGCTGGCGCCCTGGGGTTCATAGTCCTGACTGGCGATGTTCAGGATGTTGGCACCAATGATCTCGACAACTTCTGTGAGAATCTGCGTCAGGCGTTTCGCGTTGTACTCTTGATTGATGTACTCAACGTAAGCCTGCTGGTCTTGCGGGGTTTCCGCGTAGCAGATGTCATAGATGTTGAAGCTCAAGGTCTTTGTCAGGTTATTGAACCCGTGGAGCTTGAGTTTGCTTTTCACCGTTAAAAACTCTCTATGTATGCGGCGCGGCCGCGTGATCAAGCATGCCCGTCAAGTGCGAACAACGCACCTGCGTAGGACGGTTAACACCTCTTCGCGATGGCGATTTTGGTTATCTGTTCAGGCGGATGACCCGTCGGCTGACCGATCACTGCCCTGAAAAAAGTGGCGCATTATGCAGACGTCAGCGGGGGATCGCCAGAGTCTGCACTGCTTTTATGATAGTTGAATGTCGGTTCAGCCGAGTTCGACGATTTCATAATCGTGGGTGATTGCCACGCCAGCCGCGCCGAGCATGATCGACGCCGAGCAATACTTCTCGGCCGACAGCTCGATGGCGCGCTTGACCTGAGCTTCTTTCAAGCCCCGGCCCTTGACCACGAAGTGCATGTGGATCTTGGTAAAGACCTTGGGATCTTCAGTCGCACGCTCGGCATCGAGAAAGGCTTCACAGCTTTCAACGGCCTGGCGCGACTTCTTCAGGATGCTGACCACGTCGAAGTTGCTGCAACCGCCGACACCCAGCAAGAGCATTTCCATCGGGCGAACCCCGAGGTTACGGCCACCGGCGTCCGGCGGGCCGTCCATTACCACGACATGACCGCTGCCGGATTCGCCGAGGAACATGGCTTCGCCAGCCCATTGGATGCGTGCCTTCATCGCCCAGACTCCACTGTAAAAAAAGGGTCGCCAGCTTAGCACAGCGCTTTGTCCCGACAGGAACGACGTCCTAGGACGGATGCTTTCTGGCTGTAGGTAATTTCTCGAATTTACGACGAAGTGTCTGGTAAGCTGGCGCCAATTCGCTGGCGCCAATTCGTCAGCTCTGTAGCGACCGCCTTCAGCGCCTCATAAAAACTCAAACATCACCGTGCAGTCTTTTCGGGATACAACCATGGTTGCTATTACCCCCACACCCAAAATCAAGAACATCGACAAGCTGTTGATGCATTGCCAGCGCCGGCGTCACGCGGCCAAGAGCAATATCATCTGCGCCGGGGATCGCTCGGACACGCTGTTTTTCATCATCAAAGGCTCGGTCACCATCCTCATCGAAGACGACGATGGTCGCGAGATGATCATCGCTTACCTGAACGCCGGGGATTTCTTCGGCGAACTGGGTCTGTTCGAGCAGGCAGGTCAGGAGCAGGAGCGCAGCGCCTGGGTGCGTGCCAAGGTTGAATGTGAAACCGCAGAAATCAGTTACGCCAAGTTCCGCGAGTTATCGCAGCAGGATCCAGACATTCTTTACGCCCTCAGCGGACAAATCGCACAACGCCTGCGCAACACCACGCGCAAAGTCGGCGACCTGGCATTTTTTGACGTCACCGGCCGCGTCGCCCGCTGCCTGCTGGAGTTGTGCAAACAACCGGACGCCATGACTCACCCGGACGGCATGCAGATCAAGGTCACCCGCCAGGAGATCGGCCGGATTGTCGGTTGTTCACGGGAGATGGTCGGCCGCGTGCTCAAGGATCTGGAAGAACGCAACCTGGTCGATGTGAAAGGCAAGACCATGGTGGTCTTCGGCACGCGCTAGACGTAAATCTGCGCCAGCATCAAACGAAACAATTCATCGAGACGCGCCAATGCCTGTGGCGCGTTGAATTTCTCATGCAGGGCGATGTGGCTTTGCGCCCTCACCCGCTGATCCAGGCCGCAGGCTTCATTGAAGCGATTGACCGCAGCAACCATCGCTTCGCGCTCGTCATCCATCAGCATCGCACCATGCACCAGGCTAACCGGACGCTGGCCTCCCTGACTCTGGCGCCAGCGCTGGGCGGTGCCGACCATCTTGCGACCGTCGAGATTGACGTTGAAACGGCCGTCGCAGAATGCGCCGTCGATTTCCCCGACCGACGAGGTGCCACCCAACTCATCCAGCAACTGACAGATCGGATCGCACAGGCGGCGGTAGCCGGTTTCGATGCGGTTCAGATCGCCTTCGCTGCGAGGCGGGGCATATACCAAGGCAATGTTGACGGTCGCAGCGGATTGCGGGACGGGCTCACCGCCGGTTTCACGCAACAGCACCGGCCAGCCAGCAGCAGCGGAAACTTCGCAGGCGTGGTCGAAATGCGGGAGACGGTTGAGGCGGCGCGGCATGACCAGCGCGCGATCGGTGGGTTGCCAGAACAGCAGGCCGAATTCGGCGTCGCCGGCGCAGACCGAGGCCAGCAAGTCCTGTTCGGCTTGCAGGCCGGATTCGATGGTCAGCGGGGTTGGCAGCGACATGGTGAGCTCCGGCAGATTGAATCTCTTTAGCGGAATTTAGCGCCCCTTCGCGAGCAGGCTCGCTCCCACAGGGGGAAATGCATTCCAAATGTGGGAGCGAGCCTGCTCGCGAATGAGGTCGACTCGGTCAGTCGAGGGTCGAACCACTGATCGGCACACCACGCTCCGGAAAGAACAGGCGCTGCAATTCAATGCCCGGATTTTCCGCGCGCATGAACGCTTCGCCGACCAGGAACGAGTACACATCGCTGATTTCCATCAGCTCGACGTCGGCCCGATTGAGGATGCCGCTCTCGGTGATCACCAGGCGATCGCGCGGGATGCGCGGCAGCAGGTCGAGGGTGGTTTCCAGACTGACGTCGAATGTGTGCAGGTTGCGGTTGTTGACCCCGACCAGCGGCGTGTCGAGGGTCTTCAGCGCGCGCTCCAGCTCGTCACCGTCGTGCACCTCCACCAAGACGTCGAGACCGACGCCTTTGGCCACGGCGGCCAGCTCGGCCATTTTCACGTCGTCCAGGGCGGAGACGATCAACAACACGCAATCGGCGCCAAGCGCGCGGGCTTCAACGATCTGGTACGGATCGATCATGAAATCCTTGCGGATCACCGGCAATTTGCAGGCGGCGCGCGCCTGTTGCAGGTAGGCATCGGCGCCCTGGAAGTAGTCGATATCGGTCAGCACCGACAGACAGGTGGCCCCACCCTTTTCGTAGCTCTTGGCAATGTCTGCCGGCACGAAGTCTTCGCGGATCACGCCTTTGCTCGGCGAAGCCTTTTTGATTTCGGCAATCACGGCCGGTTGCTTCTTCTTCGCTTGCGCCAGCAAAGCCTGGGCAAAACCACGGGGTGCATCGGCCGCCTTGGCCAGACTTTCCAGCTCGCTCAGGCTGACCCGAGCGCTGCGCTCGGCGACTTCCTCAACCTTGCGCGCCAGAATGTTTTCCAGAACCGTCGGTACACTCATCCTTCATTCTCCACTTTGAATACCGCGGTAAAGGCACCCAGCTCCTCGAGCTTTTCCCGAGCGAGGCCGGTGTGCAGCGCATCGTGCGCCAGCTCCACACCTTGTTTCAGACTGCTTGCGAGGTCGGCGGCATACAGCGCCGCACCGGCATTGAGCACAATCATCTCGGCAGCTTTCTGGCCGTTTTCGGTTTTGCGCTTGCCGAGGGCATCACGGATCAGCGCCAGCGACGCTTCCGGGCCTTCAACCGACAGGCCGTGCAGGCTCTGGCTCTTCATGCCGAGGTCTTCCGGTTCGACCCAATACTCAGTGATTTCGTTGTTTTTCAATTCAGCGACAAAGGTCGGCGCGGCGAGGCTGAATTCATCCAGACCGTCCTTCGAATGCACGACCAGCACGTGTTTGCTGCCCAGTCGCTGCAAGACCTCGGCCAATGGCCGGCACAGCGCCTGAGTGAACACGCCGACTACCTGATGTTTCACACCGGCCGGATTCGTAAGCGGGCCGAGCATGTTGAACAGCGTGCGCAGGCCGAGTTCGCGGCGCGGGCCGGCGGCGTACTTCATCGCTTTGTGGTGAGTCTGGGCGAACATGAAACCGATGCCGACGTTGTCGATGCAGCGCGCGACCTGCACCGGGGTCAGGTTCAGATAAATGCCGGCAGCTTCCAGCAGATCGGCACTGCCGCTCTTGCCGGACACCGCGCGGTTGCCGTGCTTGGCGACGGTGCAACCGGCGGCTGCGACAACAAAGGAAGACGCGGTCGATACGTTGAAGATATTCGCACCGTCACCGCCGGTGCCAACCACATCGACGACGCCGTCGAGGGTTTTCAGCTCGACCTGATCGGCCAGCTCGCGCATCACCGACACGGCGCCGACGATTTCGTCAATGCTTTCGCTCTTCATGCGCATGGCCATCATGAACGCGCCGATCTGCGCTTCGGTGCACTGACCGGTCATGATTTCGCGCATCACATCGCGCATTTCATCGGTGCTGAGGTCGAGGTGTTCGACGATACGGCTCAGGGCTGTCTTGATATTCATGGGAAGTCCTTAGCGCGTGCCGCCGGTTTGTTTGAGGAAATTGGCAAACAGTTCATGACCCTGCTCGGTGAGGATCGATTCGGGGTGGAACTGCACACCCTCGATGTTCAGGGTCTTGTGACGCAGGCCCATGATCTCGTCGACCGAGCCGTCATCGTGCTGGGTCCATGCGGTCAGCTCGAGGCAATCGGGCAGGCTGTCGTGCTTGACGATCAGCGAGTGATAACGGGTAACGGTGAGCGGATGATTGAGGCCGGCAAACACGCCCTTGTCCTCGTGGAATACCGGGCTAGTCTTACCGTGCATGACTTGGCGGGCGCGGACTACATCACCGCCGAAGGCCTGGCCGATGGACTGGTGGCCGAGGCAGACGCCGAGGATCGGCAGTTTGCCGGCGAAGTGCTTGATCGCGTCGATGGAAACGCCCGCCTCGGTGGGCGTGCACGGCCCCGGGGAAACCACGATGCGCTCGGGATTCAGCGCTTCGATTTCGGCGATGGTCAGTTCGTCGTTGCGCACCACTTTGACCTCGGCACCCAGCTCGCCGAGGTATTGCACAACGTTGTAGGTAAAGGAGTCGTAGTTGTCGATCATCAGCAACATGGCGTTTCGAACCTCTTGAATTCTGACTTGATGACAGCCTTCAGATGACTTGCCCGCAGGGCGCTGCGCGATGTCGGACGCGCAGAGGGCGCCAGCACAGCGGCATTTCAAACAGACAAGGAAGGCAAAGCGATACAGATCCGGCGGAGCCGGCAGAGAAGATTCAGGCGCGCCAACGCCAGCGGGCGTGTGCCTTGATGACTTGATCCAGGAGTTTGCTGGTGATCAACACGGGGAAGGTCTCGTTCATACGTTCCGGCACAGTAACTTAGCTGGGCGGAGCGTGCAATATGGCGGGGCCTGCGGGTTATAAAACGGCAGAAGGATTCGCGACCGATGGCAAAATGCCGAAAGTTTTTGGTACTGTCGTTTCGTTCACCTACAACAATAAATAAACGGACTTGCTCATGATCAGACAGACGTTGTTTGTACCGCTGGCCAGCTGCTTGCTCGCACTCGCCTGCGCCCAGGCCAATGCAGCGCCCAATCCTTATTCCAGTTTCATCGTCTTCGGTGACAGCCTCAACGATGCCGGCACCTTCGCCGACACGGGCGGCCCGGCGGGCTCCACCGAGCGTTACACCAACCGTACCGGGCCGGTGTATCAGGATGGCAGCGGCGAAGTTTTTTCATTGAATTCCACCCAGTTGCTCGGCGGCCGCCTGGGCTTTTCGGCCGACCAGACAGCCTCTTCCAGCTCCGCGGTGCGCGCGGAAAACGGCCAGCCTGACGGCAACAACTGGGCGGTCGGTGGTTATCGCACCGACCAGATTCTCGACTCGATCACCACCCAATCTGCCACCGGCGAACGCACCCGCGCCGGTTACCTGCCGTCGAACGGCTTCCGCGCCGACCCGAATGCGCTGTATTACATTTCCGGTGGCGGCAATGATTTCCTCCAGGGCCGCATTCTCAGCCTGCCCCAGGCCAACGCCGCAGCCGATCGACTGGCCGATAGCGTGCAAACCCTGCAGACCGCCGGCGCCAAATACGTGATGGTCTGGCTGCTGCCCGACGTGGGCCTGACACCTGCTCTGAACGGCACGCCGCTGCAAGCGTTCAGCAGCACCCTCGCCAACCAGTTCAACAGTCAGTTGGTGACGCGCCTGCAAGGCATCGACGCCGAAGTCATTCCGCTGAACATTCCGGTGCTGCTCTCGGAAGTCTTCGCCGATCCCGGACGCTTTGGTCTGGCTACCGACCAGAACCTCACCGCGACCTGCTTCAGTGGCAATAGCTGCACGGAAAACGCCCGTTACGGGATCAACAGCGCCACGCCGGATCCGACCAAGCTGATCTACAACGATGGCGTACACCCGACCGAATCCGGGCAAAAACTGATCGCCGATTACGCCTATTCGCTGTTGGCTGCGCCATGGGAATTGAGCCTGCTACCTGAAATGGCCCACGGCACCGTGCGCGCGCATCAGGATGAATTGCGCAACCAATGGCAGGCGGACTGGGAGAACTGGCAAGCGGTCGGCCAATGGCGTGCGATTGTCTCGGCCGGCGGACAGCATCTGGATGTCGACAGCCAAAGCAGCGGCGCCAGCGCCGATGGCAGCGGTTACAACCTCAACGTCGGCGGCAGCTATCGCCTCAATGAGGCCTGGCGCGTGGGCGTGGCGGCCGGTTTGTACCGGCAGAATCTCGAGGCCGGGCACAACGATTCCGACTACAAACTCAACAGCTACATGGCCACCGCGTTCGCCCAGTTCCAGCAGAACCGCTGGTGGGCCGACGCGGCGCTGACCGGCGGCAAACTCGACTACGACAACCTCAAGCGCAAGTTCGACCTCGGCGCCAGCGAGGGCGCGGAGAAAGGCGATACCGACGGCAGCCTGTGGGCGTTCAGCACGCGCCTGGGCTATGACATTGCGCAACCGGGCAGCCAATGGCATCTGTCGCCGTTTGTCAGCGCCGATTACGCCAGTGTCGATGTCGACGGTTACTCGGAAAAGAGCAACCGCGCCACCGCGCTGACCTTCGATGACCAGAGCCGCGATTCGAAACGCCTGGGCCTGGGGATTCAAGGCAAGTACAACTTCACCGCGCAAACCCAGGTGTATGGCGAATACGCCCACGAGCGTGAGTACGAAGATGACGTGCAGAAGGTCAACATTGCCCTCAATACCCTGCCGGCCAATGACTTCACCCTTGAAGGCTACACACCGGCGAGTCACCTGAACCGCTTGAGCCTGGGTGTCAGTCACAAGCTGACGGCTGATCTGGCGCTGCGTGGGGGTTATACGTTCCGCAAGGATGATGACTTCAAGCAGCAGGGATTGAATGTCGGGGTTGTGCTGGATTTCTGAGTCGTAGATGCAAAAAAGCGGCGCCTGTCAGGGCGCCGCTTTTTTTATGCCTCAACACAAAACCCAATGTGGGAGCGAGCCTGCTCGCGAAAGCGCTGGGTCAGTCAGCATCAACGGTGACTGACTCACCTCTTCGCGAGCAGGCTCGCTCCCACATGGGAAATTGCGTGGATCAGGCGTCCGGGGTTTGCTCGGCCAGGGCCACGGCGCGGAACATCGCGCGGCGTTTGTTCAGGGTTTCTTCCCATTCCAGCGCCGGCACCGAGTCGGCGACGATGCCGCCGCCGGCCTGCACGTGCAATTCACCGTTCTTGATCACCGCCGTGCGAATGGCAATGGCGGTGTCCATGTTGCCGTTCCAGGCGAAGTAACCGACCGCACCGCCGTACACGCCACGCTTGACCGGCTCAAGTTCGTCGATGATTTCCATCGCGCGAATTTTCGGCGCACCCGACAACGTACCCGCCGGCAGGATCGCCCGCAGTGCGTCCATCGCGGTCAGGCCCGACTTCAACTGGCCGGTGACGTTGGAGACGATGTGCATCACATTGGAATAACGCTCGATGACCATTTTCTCGGTGAGCTTCACCGAACCGATTTCCGAAACGCGCCCGGTATCGTTGCGGCCCAGATCGATC
Source organism: Pseudomonas sp. LW8 (assembly GCF_041956865.1). Classification (NCBI taxonomy): domain Bacteria; kingdom Pseudomonadati; phylum Pseudomonadota; class Gammaproteobacteria; order Pseudomonadales; family Pseudomonadaceae; genus Pseudomonas; species Pseudomonas sp. LW8. Next base: position 5,153,411 of record NZ_CP168138.1, read on the forward strand.
AGCATCAAGTGCTCGGCGATCTCCTTGTCATCCGAGAGCAGGTCCTGCTCCAGCGCCACATCGGCTTCTTCGGTGGCGCCGCGTGGGCGCGTGCCGGCGATCGGGCGCACGGTGATCAGATTGTCTTCGACGCGCACCAGCACTTCCGGCGAACTGCCGACGACGTGGAAATCGCCGAAGTTGAAGAAGTACATGTACGGCGTCGGGTTGAAGCAACGCAGCGCGCGATACAGATCGATCGGCGCAGCCTTGAAGTCGATCGACATGCGCTGCGACGGCACCACCTGCATGCAGTCGCCAGCAAGGATGTATTCCTTGATGGTGTCGACGGCTTTTTCGTAATCGTCCTGAGTGAAACTCGAACGGAACACCGGATCAGCCGATTGCTGTTTGCTGAAATCCAGGCCACGACGCGGGGTGATCGGCTGACGCAGTTGCTCGAGCAGTTCCTGCAAACGCGCCTGACCTTGCTCGAAGGCATCGGTCTGCGCAGGGTCGGCGAGGACGATCGCGTGCATCTTGCCAGCCAGGTTGTCGAACACCACAACGGCGTCGGAGACCATTAGCAGAATGTCCGGCACGCCCAGCGGATCCGGGTTCGGGCATTTGCCCAGACGCTTCTCGACATAGCGCACACAGTCATAACCGAAGTAACCGACCAGACCACCGTTGAAGCGCGGCAGGCCGGCGATGGTCGGCACGTTGTAGCGCGCTTTGAAGGTTTCGACGAACGCCAGCGGGTCTTCAACCTCGTGGCTTTCGGTCTCGACGCCATCAACGCTGATGCTGACGTGATGGTCGTGCACCCGCAGCACGGTGCGGCACGGCAGGCCGATGATCGAGTAACGGCCCCATTTCTCACCGCCCTGCACCGACTCGAGCAGGTAGGAGTTGGGCTGGTCGGCCAGTTTCAGGTAGATCGACAGCGGCGTGTCGAAGTCGGCCAGGGTTTCGCAGGCCAACGGGATGCGGTTATAGCCGTCAGCGGCCAGACGCAGGAATTCTTCGCGATTCATAAGGTGCCTCGTGGGGTGAGGTGCAATCAGTCAGGTATGCAAACGCGCCGGCACGGCCGGCCAGAATCAGTCAGGCGCGCCAACGCCAACGGGCCAGGGCCTTGATGACTTTCATCCAGAGTTTGCGGGTGACCACCACGATGGCGTTTCCAGAAGGGGGTTGAACAGCGTCGGGCAACGTTATCCCACCGGCCAGATCCAGGCAACCGGGAATTAGTTTGCGCAAATCGTCGATCACCAGTGCTGGGGATTCCTCGGCAATCGGCCGGCCATGGTTGTAGCCATAACTCAGCGCCACACACTTGACCCCCGCTGCTTTCGCGGCCTGCACATCACTGCGCGAGTCGCCGACGAACAACGATTGCGAGGCCGGAATGTTGGCCATTTTCATCACGAAAAACAGCGCCGCCGGGTCAGGCTTCTTCTGCGGCAGGGTATCGCCGCCGATGATCCACTTGAAGTAGCGCCCGATCTTCATCTGATCGAGCAGCGGCGCGACGAAGCGCTCCGGCTTGTTGGTGATCAACGCCATGGCCACGCCTTGCTTGTGCAGCCACTTGAGCGTGTCGCGCACACCGGGATAGACCACGGTCAGTTCATGGCTGGCGCCGTACGCCTCCATGAAAATCTCCAGTGCACGCTCGGCTTCAGCGTCGTCCACTGCCGAGTGATCGATACCACCCGCCAAGGCCCGACGCACCAGCACCGGCGCGCCATTGCCGACCCATTCGCGCACCGCTTCGATAACTGCCGGCGGACGGCCGAGGGAGAGCAGCATGGTGTCCACCGCCGCTGCCAGGTCGGGAACCGAATCGATCAGCGTGCCATCCAGATCGAACATCACCAACCGTGGCAGCTGCCCCGGGAACAACTGCTCAAAACCGCTCATGGGCGCGCCAGCGCCAGTTCGGAACGCATCTTGTCGATGACTTCCTGATAGTTCGGCGCGTTGAAAATGGCCGAGCCGGCGACGAAGGTGTCAGCGCCAGCAGCGGCAATTTCGCGGATGTTGTTGACGTTGACGCCGCCGTCGATTTCCAGGCGGATGTCGCGCCCCGAGGCGTCGATGATCGCCCGCGCTTCGCGCAGTTTGTCGAGGGTGCCGGGAATGAACTTCTGCCCGCCGAAGCCCGGGTTGACGCTCATCAGCAGAACCATGTCGACCTTGTCGATCACGTACTTGAGCACGTCCAGCGGGGTCGCAGGGTTGAACACCAGACCGGATTTGCAGCCACCTTCGCGGATCAGTTGCAGCGAGCGATCGACGTGCAAAGTGGCTTCCGGGTGGAAGGTGATGTAGGTCGCGCCGGCTTCAATGAAGTCGCCGACGATGCGGTCCACCGGGCTGACCATCAGGTGCGCGTCGATCGGCGCGGTGACGCCGTACTTGCGCAGCGCCGCGCAGACCATCGGGCCGATCGTCAGGTTGGGCACGTAGTGGTTGTCCATGACATCGAAGTGGACGAAGTCGGCGCCGGCGGCGAGAACGTTGTCCACTTCCTCGCCGAGGCGGGCGAAGTCGGCGGAGAGGATCGACGGAGCAATTACGAAGGGCTGCATGACGCACCTGTGCTGAGCTAAATCACGATGGCGCGCATTGTATACCTCAAGTTTCCACGCGCGCACCGGGACCGCGATGATTGGGATGTGCCATGTGCCCTCAGCGCCCGCGCCTCAGTAAGCCGCGCGGTAGATCTTCTCGATGTCGCCGGCGCTGAGTTTGCGCGGGTTGTTGCGCATCAGCCGCTCGATGCCGGCGGCCTCCACGGCCATCGCTGGGATCGCTTCCTCCGGCACGCCGAAACTGCGCAGTCCGGCAGGGATTTCCACCGCCGCGCACAGGTCGGTCATGGCGTGCACGGCTTTGTCCGCGGCTTCGCTGGCGCTCAGATGCGCGGTCTTCACGCCCATGGCTTCGGCAATATCCTGCATGCGTTCGACACAGGCCATTTTGTTCCAGGTCATCACATAGGGCAGCAGCAAGGCGTTGCTGACACCGTGGGCAATGTTGAAGCGCCCGCCCAGCGGATACGCCAACGCATGCACCGCACCCACCCCGGCGTTACCGAACGCCATACCGGCCATGAGGCTGGCGGTGGCCATGTCTTCGCGCGCTTGCAGATTGGCGCCGTTGGCGTAGGCCTTGGGCAGAGCGCTGGCGATCAGCTTGATTGCGCCGATGGCGAGGGAGTCGGTGATCGGCGAGGCGTTCACCGACAGATAGGATTCGATAGCGTGCACCAGTGCATCGACGCCACTGGCAGCAGTGACGCTGCGCGGACAGGTCAGGGTCATCTGCGGGCTGACCAGCGCCACATCCGGTAGGAGATAGTCGCTGACGATGCCTTTCTTCAACTGCGCGACCTTGTCGGAGAGGATCGCCACGTTGGTGACTTCGGAACCAGTGCCGGCGGTGGTGGGGATGGCGATCAGCGGCGGGCCTTTGCGCGGGACTTGGTCGACGCCGAACAGATCCTCCAGCGCGCCGTGATATCCGGCGTAGGCGGCGACACTTTTGGCAATATCGATGGCGCTGCCACCGCCAAGGCCGATCAAACCGTCATGCCCGCCTTCGCGATAGGCGCGCATGCAGTCTTCGACGATGGCGATTTCCGGATCGGGCAGTACACGGTCGAAAATCTCGTACTCGCGCCCGCCGAGTTGCACCAGCGCCAGTTCGACAGTACCGGACTTGACCAGCGCGGCGTCGGTGACGATCAGCGGGTTATCGATGTCCAGACGGGTGAGTTCGGCGGCCAGTTGTTCGATGGCTGCGGCGCCGGTGATCAGTTTGTGGGCGATTTTGAACTGGGACAGACTCATCGTGCGCAGCCTCTTATAGATGTGGGAGCTGGGCACAAGATTAGCTGGGGATTTGGGGTTGTCTGCTATTCAGGGTGTGAATGGTTGATCGGATAGGAAGATCAAGAGCCCCTCACCCTAACCCTCTCCCGGAGGGAGAGGGGACTGACCGGGTTGTACTCTCGAAATACATCGACCTGAATTACCGAGTCGAACTCCGGCCGCGAAAGCCACGAAGATCTGCTCCCTTCCCCCTCGCCCCCTTGGGGAGAGGGCTGGGGTGAGGGGTGGCTTTTGACCTTGATCTCAGACCTGCGCAGTACGCAGTTTCTCGCTACGCCCGCGCAGCCATTCCAGGGTCAGCAGCAGAATCACCGAGAAGGCAATCAGCAACGTCGCAGCAGCCGCAATCGTCGGACTGAGGTTTTCGCGAATCCCGCTGAACATCTGCCGAGGCAATGTCGCCTGCTCAGGCCCGGCGAGAAACAGCGTCACCACCACTTCATCGAAAGAAGTCGCAAAGGCAAACAGCGCCCCGGAAATCACTCCCGGCGCAATCAGCGGCAAGGTCACCCGGCGGAACGCCGTCAGGGGTGAAGCACCCAGACTCGCCGCCGCACGCACCAGATTGTGATTAAAGCCCTGCAAAGTCGCCGACACCGTGATGATCACAAACGGCACACCCAATACCGCATGCACGACAATCAGTGAGAAGAAGCTGTTGCCCAGCCCCAGCGGCGCGAAGAACAGATAGCTGGCCACGCCAATGATCACCACCGGCACCACCATCGGCGAAATCACCAGCGCCATCACCAGCGACTTGCCGGGGAAGTCGCCACGGGTCAGGCCAATCGCCGCCAGCGTGCCGAAGATCATCGCCAGCACCGTTGCCGCCGGGGCGACGATGATGCTGTTCTTCAGCGCGCGCATCCATTCCGCCGAGGCGAAGAAGTCGTGGTACCACTGCAGCGAGAAGCCCTGCAGCGGATAGACCAGAAAACTCCCCGAGTTGAACGACAGCGGAATGATCACAAGCACCGGCAGGATCAGGAACAACAGGATCAGGCCGCAGAGAATCCGCAGGCTGTAGAACCACACCCGTTCAATGGGCGACATGTAAGGACTCAGCATCGCAAATTCCCCTTAGCTCAGGCGCAGGCGACTGGCGCCGACCAGCCAGCTGTAGATCAGATAAAGCACCACGGTCGCCAGCAACAGCAAGCCGCCGAGCGCGGTGGCCATGCCCCAGTTGATGCTGGTGTTGGTGTAGAAAGCGACGAAGTAGCTGACCATTTGGTCGTTCGGGCTGCCGAGCAGCGCCGGGGTGATGTAGTAGCCGATGGCGAGGATGAACACCAACAGGCAGCCGGCGCCAACGCCGGCGTAGGTCTGCGGGAAGTACACCCGCCAGAAACTGGCGAACGGATGACAGCCGAGGGAAATCGCCGCGCGCATGTAGGTGGGCGAGATGCCTTTCATCACGCTGTAGATCGGCAGAATCATGAACGGCAGCAGAATGTGCACCATCGAGATGTACACGCCGGTGCGGTTGAACACCAGTTCCAGCGGTTTATCAATGATGCCCATGGCCAGCAGCGCACTATTGATCAGGCCGCCGGATTGCAGCAGCACGATCCACGCGGCGACCCGCACCAGAATCGAAGTCCAGAACGGCAGCAGCACCAGAATCATCAGCAGATTGCTCTGCCGCGAAGGCAGGTTCGCCAGCAGGTAGGCCAATGGATAGGCGAGCAGCAAGCAGATCACGGTGATGACCAGGCCCATCCAGAAGGTGCGGGCGAAGATGTCGAGGTAGATCGCCTGATCCGGGGTGGCCGGGGCCAGTTCGCCGAGATCATCGATACGGTGATCGACTGCCGCCAGCAGGTAATACGGAGTGATGCTGCTGGTGTTGCGTTTCACCGCTTGCCAATAAGCCGGATCGCCCCAGCGCTCGTCGAGCGCTTCCAGCGCTTCCTTAAAAGAAGCCGGTTCGCTGGCGAACGGCAGCGCCCGGGCGGTTTTGGTCAGCAGGCTGCGGTAGCCGGCCAACTCCATGTTCAAACGCTTGGACAGATCGCCCAGCGTCTGGTTTTTGCGGGCTTCGGCGAGGTCTTCGCTGGCCGCCTTGTACACCGGCTCGGCGGGCAGACCACGGCCGTCCCAACTCGCGATGGCAGTGACAGTGCGCGGCATGCCGCCAACCACTTCCGGGTTGCCGACGCTTTTATAGAGCAGCGCCACGATCGGCACCAGAAACACCAGCAGCAGAAACAGCACCAGCGGCGCAATCAGTGCCTGGGCCTTCCAGCGGTTGACCCGCTCGGCGTGCTTGAGCTTCTGCTTCAAGGTGGGGCTGTTGCCCTCGTTCAGGGGAACGGCGATGGCCATGACGTACTCCGCAAATCTTTGATCGTTACAGAGGTGGCGAACCACCTCTGTTGCGTTGAAACACTGCTACCTGTGGGAACGAGCCTTCCTGTGGCAGCGAGCCTTTGTGGCGAGGGGATTTATCCCCGTTCGGCTGCGCAGCAGTCGTAAAACCTGAGAATGCGGTTTACCTGACCCACCGAGCGGGTATGGCTTCGGGGCTGCTTCGCAACCCGACGGGGATAAATCCCCTCGCCACAAAGCGCCCTTGCCATCTCCATACAGGTAAATAAGTGGTTATTTCGCCGCCCAGGAATTGAAACGCTGCTCCAGTTGCTCGCCGTTGTCAGCCCAGAAGCTGACGTCGATCTGCACCTGGTTGGCGATGTTTTCCGGGGTGGTCGGCATGTCTTTCAGGACATCCTTGGCCAGCAGCGGCACAGCCTGGGTATTGGCCGGGCCGTAGGCGATGTTTTCCGAGTAGGTCTTCTGCTGCTGCGGCTGCACCGAGAAGGCAATGAACTTCTTCGCCGCTTCGGCGCGTTTGGCGTCCAGACCTTTCGGGATGGCCCAGGCGTCGAAGTCGTAGATGCCGCCGTTCCATACCACTTTCAGGTTGGATTCTTTCTGCACCGCCGCAATGCGACCGTTGTACGCCGAGCTCATCACCACGTCACCGGAAGCGAGGTACTGCGGCGGTTGTGCACCGGCTTCCCACCACTGAATGCTTGGCTTGAGCTCATCGAGCTTCTTGAAGGCGCGATCCTGGCCGCCCTTGCTCGCCAGCTCTTTGTAGACGTCTTTGGGCGCCACGCCATCGGCCATCAGCGCGAATTCGAGGGTGTACTTGGCGCCTTTGCGCAGGCCGCGCTTGCCCGGGAATTTCTTGGTGTCCCAGAAATCCGCCCAACTGGTCGGTGCGGTTTTCAGCTTGTCTGCGTTGTACGCCAGTACGGTCGACCAAACGAAGAAACCTACGCCGCACGGCTGAATGGCGCCTTTGACGTAGTCTTCGGTCTTGCCGAACAGGGCCGGGTCGAGTTGCTCGAACATGTCTTCGTCGCAACCCCGGGACAGCTCTGGCGATTCAACTTCGACCAGATCCCACGACACGCTCTTGGTGTCGACCATGGCTTTGACCTTGGCCATTTCGCCGTTGTATTCGCCGGCAACGATCTTGCCGTTGCCCGCCGCTTCCCACGGTGCATAGAAGGCTTTGACTTGCGCCGCCTTGTTCGCCCCGCCAAACGACACCACGGTCAAGTCCGGGCCGGCGGCCATTGCGCCGGTCGCACCCATCAGGCCCAGAGTCAGGGCGGTGAACTTCAGGGATCTCAACATTTATTGTTCTCTCCACGTGCAGGGTTGGTGTTGGTATTGCCGGGGCGCTTAGTGCGCCTCTAAAAGCGGATCGAGCGCACGAACGTGCTCGATCTGCCAGCCAAGCGGTACCACGTCGCCGACGCTGAGCGCAGGATCGAGCTCGGCAATCGGTTGTTTCACGAAGAAGTCGGTCTTGCCGCAGACTTCCAGGCGCACCCGGACGTGGTCGCCCAGATAGATGAATTCCGCCACCCTCCCTGAGAAGCGGTTGACGCATTGATCGCTCGAACCGTTGAGGCTGACGCGCTCCGGACGGATCGACAGGGTCACCGGCTCGCCGGTCTGGCCAACGTTGACTGCCAGTGCCTCGACCTTTTCGCCACGCCCCAACTCGACCACGCAGCGCTCGCCACTCTGGCTGAGCAGGCGGCCGTTGAGGCGGTTGTTCTCGCCAATGAAGTTGGCGACGAAGGTGTTTTTCGGTTCTTCGTAAAGCGTGCGCGGTGGCGCGATCTGCTGAATCTCGCCTTGATGGAACACGGCAACGCGGTCGGACATGGTCAGTGCTTCACCCTGATCGTGGGTCACGTAGACCACGGTCACGCCAAGGCGCTGGTGCAGGTGCTTGATCTCCATCTGCATGTGTTCACGCAGTTGCTTGTCGAGGGCGCCCAGCGGTTCGTCCATCAACACCAGTTGCGGCTCGAACACCAGCGCGCGGGCCAGTGCCACACGCTGCTGCTGACCGCCGGACAACTGCGCCGGATAGCGCGAAGCGAACGCATCGAGCTGAACCATGCTGAGGACTTTCTTCACCCGCTCGCTGACATCGCTTTTGTTCAAGCCGCGCACGGTCAACGGGAAAGCAAGGTTCTCCGCGACAGTCATGTGCGGGAACAACGCGTAGTTCTGGAACACCATGCCGATATCGCGCTTGTGCGGCGGCACGTTGTTGATCGAACGCCCGGACAGGAGGATTTCACCGGCTGTCGGCGTTTCGAACCCGGCGAGCATCATCAGGCTGGTGGTCTTGCCGGAACCGGACGGCCCGAGCAGGGTAAGAAATTCGCCCTTGCGAATGTCCAGGTTGAGGTCTTTGACGATCAGGTTCTCGCCGTCGTAGCTCTTCTGCACACCACGAAAGCTGACCAGCACATCACTGGTCCCTGCGCTTGTATCGACCTGGCTCATACCCACACCTTTGTTGTTGATGACTGCTTGTTCATCAAGCCTAGTGGCTGGCGGCGGCCACGCAAATCGGGGTGCAGGAGAGAATCGCTTAAGCGCAATGGAAGGTTGGGGGTAGGGATTGCCCTACAAGGATGGCGCTAATGGATAAAGCAGTGGTGAGGGGTAAGCGGCGAGCCGCAAGTAAAGGCAAAAGCGTTTGTCGCTAACAGATATGCCAACGCGGTCTCATGTAGGAGCTGCCGAAGGCTGCGATCTTTTGACCTTGCTGTTTATAAGATCAAAAGATCGCAGCCTTCGGCAGCTCCTACAGGGGCGGGCGGGGTCAAAGGAGTTTGTGCTCCATCGCATATTTCACCAGCTCCGCCAGCGAGGTGATGTTGAGCTTCTGCATCAGCCGCGCCTTGTGCGTGCTGATGGTTTTGCTGCTCAAGGCCAGTTGCTGGGCGATGTCGTTGACGTTCGCGCCCTGAGCGAGGCGTTCGAACACCGAGAATTCGCGTTCTGACAACAGCGAATGCAGCGGCCGGGTATCGGTCAGGCCGACTTCGAAGACCATGCGGTCGGCCAGTTCCGGGTCAATGTAACGCCCGCCCGCTGCGACTTTGCGGATCGCCGTGAGCAGCAGCGCCGGATCGCTGTCCTTGGTCGCATACCCGGCCGCGCCGACCTTCAACGCGCGCGCGGCCATTTGCGCTTCGTCGTGCATCGACAGCACCAGAATTGCTGGCGGATTGTTCAGCGCCCGAATGCGCGGGATCGCTTCCAGGCCATTGACCCCGGGCATGGAGATGTCCAGCAGCACCACCTCGCAAGGTACGCTGCGCAGGGTTTCGAGCAGTTGCTCGCCATTGCTCGCCTCCCCCACCACTTGCAGATCCTTGGCCAAGCCGATCAATTGCTTGATGCCCTCGCGGACGATGGTGTGGTCTTCAGCTACCAATACACGGATCACGTTGTTCTCCAGATTTCAGGTACACACCAGTCCCTGTGGGAGCGAGCCTGCTCGCGAAGGTGTCAGCACTCACAATACAAAACTTCAGACCTCACTTACCGGCACCCACACTTGAAGACTGGTGCCCTCCCCCGGCTCACTCACAAGCTCCAGCCGCCCGCCCATGATCAGCACCCGCTCACGCATGCCGACCAGACCAAACGAGGTCGGCCGACCCTCGGCGGCGACAAATCCTACGCCATCATCGCTGACGGTCAGACACAATTCATCGCCCGCAAGCACCAGCGTCAGCTCCACCGTGTGCGCCTGAGCATGGCGCATCACGTTGGTCAGCGCTTCCTGCAGAATCCGGAACAGCCCCACCGCTTTGGCATCGCTGAGCGCCGGCAGGTTGTCCGGCACCTGCACCAGACACGGAATCTGCGTGCGCGCCTCGAACCGCCGCGCCTGCCACTCGATCGCCGAGGCAATCCCGGCATCCAGAATCGGCGGACGCAACGCGGTCGCCACATCGCGCACCAGCTGAAATAACTGTGCGATCAGGCGCTTCATGCTGTTGAGCCGCTCGTTCAGACCGGGATCGAGTTGCGCGTAGGCCAATTCGCACATCGATGTCTCCAGTTTCAGCACGGTGAGCATCTGTCCCAACTCATCATGGACTTCCCGGGCGATACGCGCCTTCTCTTCTTCGCGCACGCTCTCCAGATGCGCCGACAATTCGCGCAGTTGCTCGCGCGAGGCCGCCAGTTCCAGCTCGATGCGTTTGCTTTCGCTGATGTCCCAGACGATGCCGTCCCACACATAGGCGCCGTCCTCCAACTGGCGGGTGATTGCCTTGATCTCGGCCCAGCGCTGCTCACCCTGGCGCGTGACGATGCGGCCCTGCCACGACCAGTCGCTGTCAGTGTCCAGCGCCTGATCCTGGGTACGGTGATAACTGGCCCTGTCATCGGGGTGCACCAGGCTGCGCAAGCCCATGTCGCGATGAGCGATGGCTGCCGGCGCATAACCGACCAGACTTTCGCTGCCTTCGCTGATGTAGGCAAAGTCGATCTGCCCGGTGACCGGTGCCCGCTCCAGCCTGAACACCAGACCCGGAACGTTGGCGGCGATGCCTTGCAGGCGCGCCTCGCTTTCCTGCAAAGCGGCGAGCGCGCGGCGGCGGTCGGTGACGTCGGTGAGGTAGACCACCAGATATTCACTGTCGCGAAAACGCAGAAAGCTCAGGGAAACGTCCGCCGGCAGCACACTGCCATCGGCGCGCAGGCAGCTGGTTTCGAAGCTCAGCGGCCCTTCTTCACTGGCCCGTGCACGCTTCCACAGATTGAGCCAGCGATCCATGTGCAGGCCGGGCTCGAAATCGATCAGCGGCCGTTCGATCAGCCCGCCCGAGGGATAGCCGAGCATGTTTTCCGCCGCGCGGTTGGCGTAGCGCACATGGCTGTCCCAATTGACCCAGAGGATGCCGACGGTGCTTTGATCGATGGAAAACTGCGTCAGCCGCAGCGCCTCTTCACTGGCCGCGCGCAACGCGATGTCCTCGCGGGCGCTGAGCAAGCGTTGTTCGAGGCTGTGTTGTTGGCGCCGCTGCCAGACCACGATTGCCGCGCAACTGAGCAGCATCACCGCGAACAACAGGCTGAGGTTCTGCCAGAACCCCGGCGATTCGGTCAGCCGTGGGTACTTCGGCTGCAGCCATTGGTTGTGCAGTTGTTCCAGATCCTTGGCCGGTATTGCGCGCAAGGCGCTCTGGACGATGCCGGCCAGTTCCGGCCAATCGCGCCGCGAGGCCACGCGCAGCAACTGCGGCAGGCCGATATCGCCGACCACCACCAGTTCGGCAAACTCCGGCTCCACCGACAGACGCCCCAACTGCGCTTCGTCGACCACCGCGTAGGAGGCTTGCTGACTCAACAGCAGCTGCAAGGCCTGACGTTCCAACGGCACGCCTTGCAAATTCAAGTGCGGATAGTTGCTGCGCAGATAATCGGCGGTGCTGCTCGGCATGCGCACGGCGACGCGGGTCTGGCTGTCGAGCTTTTCCAGATCGACCGCGCCGCTGCTTTTCTGATCGCTGACCACCAGTTGCGGCACGCGCATGTAGGTGTCGGAAAACTGCCAGAGGCGCAGCGCGCTCGGGGTCTGGCTGAGGCCCGGAGCGATGTCGATCTCGCCCTCGCGCAAAGCGTTTTCCAGCGCCCCGAGATCCTGGAAGTTGCGCCAGCTCAGCTCCACGCCCAAGGTTCTGGCGAGCAGCTTCATCAACTCGACATTTGCCCCGGACAATCGCTGCAAGCGCCGATCGTAGGTCGCGTAAGGCGCCTGCAACACCAGGCCGACGCGCAATTCGTTGTGCTGCGCCAGCCATTGCTGCTGCTCTGGCGACAATTGCGCGGTATGGCCCGGCGGCGCAGGCGCCGCCCAGCCCATCAAGGGAAACCACAAACAGCCGATAACCCACAGGCAGCAAAATCGCTTCATTGAAGTCTCATACACTGACAAATTCTGACCAACCCATTAGGCTGCCGGGATACTTTTCTGGCCTGGAATAACCGATGCCCTCTGTCTACCGCCTGGCACTGCCAGCATTGTGCCTGTCGCTGATCCTGCCTTGTGCGTTTTCCGTCGAAGCCGCCGACCCGGCGCCTGCCGCCACGGATAAACCCGCCGAAGAAAAACCGGCCGAGCGCCAGCCACTGCTTGAGCGTAGCCAGGAAGAGGCCGCCGCACTGCAACGTAAACTGCCGGCGCAAGAGCAGCAACAACTGCAGGCTGGCAGCGACACTTTCCTCGCCCTGTGGAAACCGGCCAACAGCGCCGAACCCAAAGGCGCGGTGATCATCGTTCCCGGTGCCGGCGAAACCGCTGACTGGCCGCAGGCAATCGGCCCGTTGCGACGCAAATTGCCGGATGCCGAGTGGAGCAGCCTGAGTATCACCCTGCCGGATCTGCAAAGCGACGCCATTGCTCCGCGCGTAATCGAACCGGCCGCCGCGCCGAAAGCCCCGGAAACCACAAGCAAAGACGCCACCACCGCACAACCGATCGAACAGGCCGCTGGCGGTGAAGCGGAAGTCGCCGAACAGGTAGTGGCCGAGACCAGCGAAGAACAAACCAAAGCCGACGCCGAGCGCATTTTCGGACGCATCGACGCAGCGATTGCCTACGCCGAACAGCAGAGCGCGCGCAGCATTGTCGTGCTCGGTCACGGCACCGGCGCCTACTGGGCGGCGCGTTTTCTCAGTGAGAGACAAACGCCGCAGGTGGAGAAACTGGTCATGGTTGACGCGCAAGCACCGGCCAAAGCCCTGCCGCCACTCGCTGAACTGACGCCGACGCTGAAGCTGCCGACGGTGGATATTTTCTACATGGACAGAGCGCTGGATCGCAACGCGGCGCTGGAGCGCATGCAGGCGAGCAAGCGCCTGAAGACCTCGGCGTTCAGCCAGGTGGCGCTGAAGGTGTTGCCGGACAAGAAGGCTGAGCAGGAACAATTGTTTCGGCGGGTGCGGGGCTGGTTGAATCCTCAGGCTGTTGACTGACTGTCACACCGAATCGCCCTTAATTCGCGAGCAGGCTCGCTCCCACATTGGATCTATGCACAATTCAATGTGGGAGCGAGCCTGCTCGCGAAGGGGCAAGCACAAGCAACACCCATCTAACTTCTAGCGAAAATCCCGCCGCTCGCGAATCAGCGTATAGGCGCTATGCAATTCCCGCGTCCGCTCGGTCGCATCACGCACCTGCGCCGGGGTCGCGCCGCTGCCGGCGATCTTGTCCGGGTGATGGCGACTGAGCAAACGCCGGTAAGCGCGCTTGATCTGTGCCGGCTCGCTGCTCGCCGACACCCCAAGCAGCTTCATCGCCTCCTGATAACTCACCGCCGCACTGACGATCGGCCGCTTGCCCGGCTCGTAATCGCTGGCCAGCGCTTGCACCTGCTGCGACGTCCAGCCGAGCCACTTGCCCCACTGCGCCAGCAACTCGCGTTCGCTGACCCCGGCGCGACCATCAGCCCAAACCATTCGCCAACAGGCGCGCAACACACCTTCGGCCGCGTGCGGTTGCGCACTCAAACGACGCAGATAGCCGCGCAGATTGTCGCTGCCGGACTTGCCGCGATTGAACGCGGCAATCGCCCGCCGAGTCGCCGGCTCGCTCATTTCCAGCGCGCGCATTTCATTGCGCGCCTGCTGGATATGCCCGTCAGTGACGCGCCCGTCGCTCTTGGCCAGACGCCCGAGCAACACGAACAGCAGTTCATCGTTACGCAGCATCGGCCGGCCGCCGAGCTTCTCGCGTAAGTGTCCCCAGCTCTGCAAGTGCAGGCGCCGATCCAGCGCCTGCCCCAACAACGCCCCAAGCATGGCCCCCGGAATGCTGGCAATCGCGTACCCCACTCCGGCTCCAATCAGAGTCCCTGGCCACAGCATCTCAGTGACTCGCTCTTATCAAGGCTTCGGCTTCGGCCAGACGCTCGTGGGTACCGACATCCACCCAATGCCCCTTCAGGCGCTCGCCCGTCACTTCACCTTTGGCCATGGCCTTGCGCAGCAGCGGCGCGAGCTTGAATGCGCCATCGCTGCAACCATCGAACAACTGCGGATGCAGCACGGCGATGCCGCTGTAAGTCAGCGTCTGCGCATCAGGCTCGCCGTCCTGCACTTTGCCGTCGATGAGAGTGAAGTCGCCTTTCGGGTGATGCGCCGGATTATCCGCCAGCACCAGATGCGCCAGGCCATTGATCGGCTGGTGCAGCACGCTGAAGTCGTAATCGGTCCAGATGTCGCCGTTGACCACCAGAAACGCATCGTCACCTAGTAACGGCAGCGCACGGAAAATCCCGCCACCGGTTTCCAGCGGCTCGCCTTCCGGCGAGTACTGGATACTCAGGCCGAAACGCGAACCGTCACCCAGATGATCCTCGATCTGCTGACCAAGCCAGGCGTGGTTGATGACGACTTCGTTGAAACCTGCGGCCGCGAGGGCGTGCAGGTGATACTCGATCAGCGGCACGCCAGCGGCCTGCACCAGCGGTTTCGGCGTGGTCAGGGTCAGCGGGCGCATGCGCTCGCCTTTGCCCGCCGCCAGAATCATTGCCTTCATGCCGTCGCTCCAGCACGCAAGCTGCTGAACAGCGCTTGCAGCTCCGCCAGTTCAGGACGGCGGACGATCACTGCTTCTATATAAGAGAAGAAGCGCGGCACATCGGCCAGATAACGCGGCTTGCCATCGCGATGGCAGATACGCGCGAAGATGCCGATGACTTTCAGGTGACGTTGCACGCCCATCAAGTCGCTGGCGCGCAGGAAGTCTTCGAAATCAGCTTGCACAGGAATGTCCAGTGCCGAGGCTTGCTGCCAATAACTTTCCAGCCAGCCGCGTACACGTTCTTCCGGCCAGCTGAGGAAAGCGTCCTTGAACAGGCAAGTCACGTCGTAGGTCACCGGGCCGTACACCGCGTCCTGGAAGTCCAGCACGCCAGGGTTCGGCTCGCTGAGCATCAGGTTGCGCGGCATGTAGTCGCGGTGCACCAGCACTTTCGGCTGCGCCAGCGCGCTGTCGATCAAGAGCTCGCTGATGTGCTGCCACTGTTGCTGCTGGGCCGCATCGAACTCGACGCCCAGCTCATGCTTGACGTACCACTCGGGGAACAACTCAAGCTCACGACGCAACAAGGCGACGTCGTAACTGGGCAACGGCGCAACCATCGGCAACTGTTGAAAAGCCAACAGCGCTTGCAGGGCATCGTGGAATAACGCGTCGGCATTTTCGCCATCGATGACGTCGAGATAGGTCTTGTTGCCCAGGTCATTGAGCAAAAGAAAACCGCGTTCGAGGTCTTCGGCGTAAATTTTCGGCACATTAATTCCGGATTTCGCCAGCAAAAAAGCGATATCCACGAACGGTTTGCAGTTTTCCTGGGGTGGCGGCGCGTCCATCACGACGAAGCTGCGACCATCGCCCTCCCAGCGGAAGTAGCGGCGGAAACTCGCGTCGCTGCTGGCCGCGGTCAACGTGGCCGGGGGCACGGTGCCCCAGCCCTGCTCGGCAAACAACTTTGCCAACTGCTCATCGAGCCAAACTTTCAGGTGTTGCAAGCGTACATCTTGGTCAGGCATTGCAAGGGTCTCCGACGGCGCTAGCCGTCAAGCGGGTCATGCTTTATTATCCAGCATCTTTTTCAGACCATCGAGAGGCGTGCGGCCCACACCGCGGGCAGATGGCACGCAGGAAGCCCGGACTAATAAGATGGCATTGAAATCCCCCGCGTTTCGTAAAAAATTTCCATTGTTGGTAACCGGCAGTCTGCTGGCTATGCAACCTCTGGCCAGTCAATTCGTTGTTGCCGCCGAGCAGTATGACTGCTCCGTCTCGGCTACGGGGGGCTGGGACTGTGCGCCCAAGTCGCCCGCCGCGGCATTGCCGCCGCGTCCGGTGCATGACGGCAGTGCCGTCAGCGCCGCCGGCGAGCCTGCGGCCGACAAGGGTTCCGACGCCGACACTGGCGCGAAAACCGCACTGGTCACCGAGTCCAAGGGCCGTGGCCTGAAATCCCGTAGCGAAGACTACAGTCACCTCGACTGGGTTCCGCGCGAGAAGCTCACCGCCGCGCAATTGGCCGAGACCGGTCCTTACTGCTCTGGTTCCTATATCGAACCGATTCGTCCTGGCATGAATGACAAGACGAATAAAAGTGACGCGCCGACCTTCATCGGTGCCAAAGCGTCGCGTTACGAGCAGGACACCCAGGTCGCCAGCCTTGCCGGTGACGTGATCATGCGTCAGGGCAGCATGCAGGTCGAAGCCGACGAGGCCAATCTGTATCAGGCCGAGAGCCGTGGCGAACTGGCCGGCAACGTGCGCATCCGCGACAACGGCGCGCTGATCGTCGGCGACCACGCCGATGTACAGCTCGACACTGGTGAAGCCAAGGTCGACAACGCCGAATACGTGATGCACAAATCGCGCATCCGCGGTAACGCGCTGTATGCCAAGCGTGCCGAAAACGCGATCATCCGCTTGAAGGACGGCACGTACACCACGTGCGAACCGAACAGCAACGCGTGGCAGCTCAAGGGCAACAACATCACCTTGAACCCGGCGACCGGTTTCGGCACCGCGACCAACGTGACGTTGCGCGTCAAAGACATCCCGATTCTGTACACCCCGTACATCTACTTCCCGATCGACGACCGTCGCCAGTCAGGTTTCCTCCCGCCGACCATCGGTTCGGGCAGCGACACCGGCTTCATGCTGGTCACCCCGTACTACTTCAACCTGGCGCCGAACTACGACGCCACGTTGTACCCGCGCTACATGAGCAAGCGCGGCATGTTGGTGGAGGGCGAGTTCCGCTACCTGACCAAGTCGAGTGAAGGTCAGTTCGGTGCGGCGTATCTCAATGATGAGAACGACGATCGCAAGCTTCAGTCCGACTACAAAGACACCCGCTATATGTACAACTGGCAGCACAAGGGCGGTCTCGACTCCCGTGTGCTCACAGAAGTTGATTACACCAAGATCAGCGATCCGTATTACTTCCAGGATCTGCAGACCGATCAGATTGGTGTGAAGAGCGATGATTTCGTCAATCAGCAGGGTGCGGTCAGCTACCGTGGCGACAACTACACCGCACGCCTGAATGCTCAGCAATATCAGCTGGCTACCGTTTCCAACATCACACCCTATGGTCGTCTGCCGCAGATCACCTTCAATGGTCAGCTGCCGTACCATCCGGAAGGTCTGAATTTCGATTACGAGACCGAGCTGGTTCGTTTCGATCGCGATCTACGTGATGGCGACTTCATCAATGAAGATGGCATTGCCGAACGTCGTCTGGACACAAACATCACCGGTCTGGCCCGCGCCAACGGTGATCGCCTGAATCTGAAGCCGGGCGTCAGCCTGCCGATGAACTGGACCTATGGTTTCCTCAAACCATCGTTGAAGTATCAGTACACGCAGTATCAGCTTGATCTGGATAACACCGGCAAATCCCAGATTGATGCGCTGTCACCGGAAAACCAGAAGCTTTATGGCAAGTTCGACAGCAACCAGAGCCGTGGCGTCCCGATTGCCAGCATCGACAGCGGCCTGTATTTCGATCGCGATACGTCGTACTTCGGCAAGAACTACCGCCAAACTCTGGAACCGCGCCTGTTCTACCTCTATGTTCCCGAGACAGATCAGGAAGACATTCCGGTCTTCGACACTGGCGAGTCCACCTTCAATTACTCTTCGCTGTTCCGCGACAATCGCTTCTCCGGCGCCGACCGTGTAGGCGACGAGAACAAACTATCGCTGGGCGTTACCAGTCGCTGGATCGAAGAAAACGGATTTGAACGTCAGCGCATCAGCGTAGGCCAGGCGTACTACTTCAAGAATCGCGAAGTGCAATTGCCTGGTATCGATGCGAAAACTCGTGAAGACTCCAAATCCAGTGTTTCGCCGTACGCACTGGAATATGAATACCGCTGGAACCGTGACTGGCGCGCCACTGCCGATTATAACTGGGACCCGGACAGCCGCAGCCCACGCTCCGGCAGTGCGATGTTCCACTACCAGCCGGCTGACAACCCGAACAAAGTCATCAACGCTGGCTATCGCTATCGCAATGACCAGATCCGTTACGACCAGAACACCGGCCAGTGGTCGGTGGGGGGTGGCGACTATGGCACCCCGGGCCAACCTGGCTACGTGAAGGACTACTACAAGATCCAGCAGCATGACTTCTCGGTCATCTGGCCGATCGTTCCGCAGTGGAACGCCATCAGTCGCTGGCAGTACGACTACAACCGCAATCGCACGCTGGAAGCCTTCGGTGGTTTCGAATACGACAACTGCTGCTGGAAACTGCGCCTGATCAACCGTTACTGGGTCGCCTATGACGAAAACAGTCAGAACGCCCCGGAAAACGAAAAAGGCGACCATGGCATCTTCCTCCAAATTGTTCTGAAGGGACTCGGCGGCCTGACTGGCGCCAAGGTAGAGAGCTTCCTCGACAAAGGCATTCAAGGTTATCGTGAACGTGAAGACCAAGCTTTCTGATTGTCTGCGCCCGGTGCTGCTGGGCGCGCTGTTCCTGGGTACGGCGGCCAACGCCGCCGTACAGTCCATCGATAAAGTGGTGGCGATCGTCGATAACGACGTGGTCATGCAGAGCCAACTGGACCAGCGCGTTCACGAAGTTCAGCAGACCATCGCCAAGCGCGGTGGCGGTCTGCCGCCTCCGGGTGTGCTCGATCAGCAAGTGCTCGAGCGTCTGATCGTCGAAAACCTGCAACTGCAGATCGGCGAACGCTCGGGCATCCGCATCACTGACGAAGAGTTGAACCAGGCTGTCGGCACCATTGCTCAGCGCAACAACATGAGTGTCGATCAGTTTCGTGCTGCGCTCGCTCGTGACGGCCTGAACTATGACGACGCCCGTGATCAGATCAAGCGCGAGATGATCATCAGCCGTGTGCGTCAGCGTCGTGTGGCCGAGCGCATCCAGGTGTCCGAGCAGGAAGTGAAGAACTTCCTCGCCTCCGACCTCGGTAAGATGCAGCTGTCCGAAGAACTGCACTTGGCCAACATCCTGATTCCGACCCCGGAAAGCGCCAACTCTGAAGCCATTCAGAGCGCTTATCGTCAGGCGATGGATGTATACCAGCAGCTCAAGCAAGGCGCCGACTTCGGTCAGATGGCCGTGGCCAAATCCGGTAGCGACAACGCGCTGGAAGGCGGCGAGATGGGCTGGCGTAAAGCCGCACAACTGCCACCTCCGTTCGATCGTGAGCTGAGCAGCATGGCGGTTGGCGACATCACTCAGCCTGCGCGCACGCCGGGCGGCTTCATCATTCTGAAGCTGCTGGGCAAACGTGGCGGCGAAGCGCAGATGCGCGACGAAGTGCATGTCCGCCACATCCTGGTCAAGCCGAGCCCGATCCGCGACGAAGCCAAGACCAAGGCACTGGTGCAATCGTTGTATGACCGCATCACCGCCGGCGAAGACTTTGCCGAGCTGGCGAAAAACTACTCGGAAGATCCGGGTTCCGCCCTCAACGGCGGCGACCTGAACTGGATCGACCCGAACGTGCTGGTACCGGAATTCCGCGAAGTGATGGCTTCGACCCCACAAGGTCAGCTGTCCAAGCCATTCCAGACCCAATACGGCTGGCACGTGCTGGAAGTCCTTGGCCGTCGCGCCACTGACGGCACCGAACAGGCCCGTGAGCAGCAAGCAATGACTGTACTGCGTAACCGCAAATACGATGAAGAGCTGCAAACCTGGCTGCGTCAGATCCGTGACGAAGCATACGTAGAGATCAAACTCCCTGGTGCAGACCAGGCAGCGCAGTGAAACCCAAGCGTTTCGCGCTGACACCCGGCGAACCGGCCGGCATCGGTCCCGACCTGTGCCTGCTGCTCGCCTCGCAAGCCCAGCCACATCCCCTGATTGCCATCACCAGCCGCGACCTACTCCTTGAGCGGGCCGCGCAGCTGGGGCTGGCCGTCAGTCTGCTGGATGTCGCGCCGGGGCAGTGGCCAGATGTTCCAGCACCGGCCAACAGCCTGTACGTCTGGGACACGCCGCTCAGCGCACCGGTAATCGCCGGGCAACTGGACAAGGCCAACGCTGCATTCGTCCTCGAAACCCTGACCCGCGCCGGCAACGGATGCCTGAACGGTGATTTCGCAGGGATGATCACCGCGCCCGTGCACAAAGGTGTGATCAACGAGTCGGGCATCGCGTTCTCTGGACACACTGAATTTCTCGCCGACCTGACGCACACCGCGCAAGTAGTGATGATGCTGGCCACTCGCGGTTTGCGCGTGGCGCTGGTCACCACCCACCTGCCCCTGCGCGAGATTGCCGACGCGATCACCCCGGAGCGGCTGGAGCGGGTCACGCGAATCCTGCACGCCGACCTGCAAGACAAATTCGGCATCGCCCGGCCACGCATCCTGGTCTGCGGTCTCAACCCGCATGCCGGTGAAGGCGGCCACCTGGGCCATGAAGAAATCGACATCATCGAACCGACATTAGAGCGCCTGCGCGGCGAGGGCATGGACCTTCGTGGCCCGCTGCCTGCCGACACTCTGTTTACCCCCAAATATCTGGAGCACTGCGACGCAGTGCTGGCGATGTACCACGACCAGGGCTTGCCCGTGCTCAAGTACAAAGGCTTCGGCGCTGCCGTCAACGTGACGCTGGGCCTGCCGATCATCCGCACCTCGGTCGACCATGGCACCGCCCTGGATCTGGCCGGCAGCGGCAGGATCGACACCGGCAGCCTGCAAGTCGCCCTGGAAACCGCCTACCAGATGGCCGAGACCCGTTTATGAACGAGCAATATCAACACAAGGCGCGCAAACGCTTTGGTCAGAACTTCCTCCACGATGCCGGCGTTATCGACCGCATCCTGCGCTCCATCCATGCCAAGCCTGACGATCGCCTGCTGGAAATCGGCCCCGGTCAGGGTGCGCTGACGCAGGGCCTGCTCGGCTCCGGCGCGCAACTCGACGTAGTGGAACTCGACAAGGATCTGATCCCGATCCTCAATCAGCAGTTTGCCGGCATGAGTAATTTCAACCTGCATCAGGGCGATGCGCTGAAGTTCGACTTCAATACGCTGAACGCCGCACCGAACAGCCTGCGGGTGGTTGGCAACCTGCCGTACAACATCTCCACGCCGCTGATTTTTCATCTGCTGAACAACGCCGGCATCATTCGTGACATGCACTTCATGTTGCAGAAAGAAGTGGTCGAGCGCCTGGCCGCAGGCCCGGGTGGCGGTGACTGGGGTCGTCTGTCGATCATGGTCCAGTACCATTGCCGCGTGGAACATCTGTTCAACGTCGGCCCGGGCGCATTCAACCCGCCGCCGAAAGTCGACTCGGCGATCGTTCGTCTGGTGCCCCACGCGGTACTGCCGCACCCGGCCAAGGATCACAAGTTGCTGGAGCGCGTGGTACGCGAAGCCTTCAATCAGCGCCGCAAAACCTTGCGCAACACCCTCAAGCAATTGCTCAGCAATGCCGAAATCGAAGCCGCCGGCGTCGATGGCAGCCTGCGTCCCGAGCAGCTGGATCTGGCTGCATTCGTGCGCCTGGCCGACCAGCTCGCGATACAGGTCCCGGCAGCTCCCGCTGCCGACTGACCCGCGATGAACGCTATCGGGCAGCACACCACTCTGGTTTACTGCCCGATACTTGCCTAGACTGATTCCCCATCAGCTACGCCCCGCGTTCCGCTTCATTAAGGCCTTCTTGCATGTCCGATTCCCGTTATCAGGTCGATGTCAGCGTCGTCACCCGCTATCTGCCAGACCAATCGCAACCCGAACACGACCGTTTCGCCTTCGCCTACACCATCACCGTACAGAACAACGGCAAGGTTGCGGCCAAGCTTCTGTCCCGGCACTGGGTGATCACCGATGGTGACGGCCATGTCGAACACGTGCGCGGTGAAGGCGTCGTCGGCCAGCAACCGTCGATCAATGTAGGCAAGAGCCATGTCTACACCAGCGGCACAGTGATGACCACCAAGGTCGGCACCATGCAGGGCACTTATCAAATGCTCGCCGACGACGGCAAACATTTCGATGCCGTCATCAAACCGTTTCGCCTCGCCGTGCCCGGAGCCCTGCACTGATGACGACGTATGCCGTCGGTGACCTGCAAGGCTGCCTCGAACCGCTCAAGTGCCTGCTCAAACAAGTTGCCTTCGACCCGGCGCTTGACCGGCTGTGGCTGGTCGGCGATCTGGTCAACCGTGGCCCGCAGTCGTTGGAAACCCTGCGTTTTCTCTTTGGCATGCGTGAGTCGCTGGTCTGCGTGCTCGGCAATCACGACCTGCACCTGCTGGCCGCCGCGAAGAAGATCGAGCGCCTGAAGAAAAGCGACACACTGCGCGAAATCATCGAGGCTCCCGACGGCCCGCAATTGATGGAATGGCTGCGCCAGCAAAAGCTGATGCATTACGACGAAACACGCGATGTTGCGATGGTCCATGCTGGCATCCCGCCGCAATGGTCGCTGCGCCGTGCGTTGAAGTGCGCCGCCGAAGTCGAGACCGCCCTGCGTGACGACAACGTATTCCCCGCCTACCTTGACGGTATGTACGGCAATGAACCGGCGAAATGGGACAACGACCTCAAAGGCATTGATAGGCTGCGGGTGATCACCAATTACTTCACGCGCATGCGCTTTTGCACCGCTGAGGGCAAACTCGACCTCAAAAGCAAGGAAGGCCTCGACAGCGCGCCGCCCGGCTACAAGCCGTGGTTTCAGCACAAGGAGCGCAAGACCAAAGGCCTGCGCATCATCTTCGGTCACTGGGCCGCGCTCGAGGGCAATATCCACGAGCCGGGCATTTCCGCGCTGGACACCGGATGCGTATGGGGCGGCAGCCTGACGCTTATGAACGTCGACAGCGGCGAACGCCTGTCATGCAAATGCGACGAGCACGGCGGACTTGCGCCATCAGTCGCCCCACTCACCCCTAACGATTCGCCCGTCAACGCCTCGCGTTAGACTGCGCCTTCAGTAGAGCAACAGGTACTTTGTCATGACCGAATTCAAACGAATCCCCCCGGAACAGGCGCAGGCCCTGCGTGAACAGGGCGCAGTCGTAGTCGACGTACGCGATCCGGCGACCTTTGCCGCGCTGCACATCAGCGGCTCCAAACATCTCGACAACCATTCCCTGCACGCTTTCATTCAAGGCGCCGACCTCGATGCACCGACCGTCGTGGTCTGCTACCACGGCAAT
This sequence comes from Pseudomonas sp. LW8, assembly GCF_041956865.1. Lineage (NCBI taxonomy): Bacteria > Pseudomonadati > Pseudomonadota > Gammaproteobacteria > Pseudomonadales > Pseudomonadaceae > Pseudomonas > Pseudomonas sp. LW8. Next base: position 5,176,827 of record NZ_CP168138.1, read on the forward strand.
TCCAGCCAGGGCGCAGCCGCCTATCTGGTCAGCCAAGGCTTCTCCGACGTTTACAGCATGGACGGCGGCTTTGAGCTGTGGCGTACGACTTATCCGTCGGAAACCGCGCAAGGCACCGCCGAATAATTTTTTTGCGCAGCGCAGGCCCCGGCTGCCGTGGGCCTGCGCGCGGCAGACGAACGGTCTGCCACAACTAATTACGTATCTCGCCTTTACCTCTCGAATTCCCAACTATCCTTAAGCGCAGGCCATCCAAAACAGGGGAGAGCCGGTACACCGGCGCGCGGGTCATCGGGAGTAGCTTTCGCGGTTTGTCGACCGTGGGAGAATTCTGGGGGGTAAACAGCAGCTGCCACAGCGACTGCTGCCAGCATCGACTGAGTGATCCGGCGTCGGCTCCACGTATCGAGCGAGGTGACGTCATGAGTATCTTTAGCCACTTCCAACAACGCTTCGAATCCACACGCCAGGAAGAACTCTCTCTGCAGGAGTACCTGGAGCTGTGCAAAAACGATCGCAGCGCCTACGTTTCCGCCGCCGAACGTCTGTTGATGGCGATCGGCGAACCGGAACTGCTCGACACTTCGACCAATTCGAGGCTGTCGCGCATCTTCTCCAACAAGGTGATCCGCCGCTATCCGGCCTTTGAAGACTTCCACGGGATGGAAGAATGCATCGACCAGATCGTCTCGTATTTCCGCCACGCCGCCCAAGGCCTGGAAGAGAAGAAACAGATTCTTTATCTACTCGGCCCCGTCGGTGGCGGTAAATCGTCCCTGGCCGAGAAGCTGAAACAGCTGATGGAGAAAGTGCCCTTTTATGCCATCAAGGGCTCGCCGGTCTTCGAGTCGCCTCTGGGTCTGTTCAACGCCACCGAAGATGGCGCGATCCTCGAGGAAGATTTCGGCATTCCACGGCGCTACCTGAACACCATCATGTCGCCATGGGCGACCAAGCGCCTGGCCGAATTCGGCGGCGACATCAGCCAGTTCCGCGTGGTCAAGCTGTACCCGTCGATCCTCAATCAGATTGCCGTGGCCAAGACCGAACCCGGTGACGAGAACAACCAGGACATCTCGGCGCTGGTCGGCAAGGTCGATATCCGCAAACTCGAAGAATTCCCGCAGAACGACGCCGATGCCTACAGCTACTCCGGTGCGTTGTGCCGGGCCAACCAGGGCTTGATGGAATTCGTCGAAATGTTCAAGGCGCCGATCAAGGTGCTGCACCCATTGCTGACTGCTACCCAGGAGGGCAACTACAACAGTACCGAAGGCCTCGGCGCGATTCCGTTTACCGGCATCCTGCTGGCTCACTCCAACGAATCGGAGTGGCACACCTTCCGCAACAACAAGAACAACGAGGCGTTCATCGACCGGATCTACATCGTCAAAGTGCCGTACTGCCTGCGCGTCAGCGACGAAGTGAAGATCTACGACAAACTGCTTTTCAACAGCTCCCTGTCCAAGGCGCACTGCGCACCGGACACCCTGAAAATGCTCGCGCAGTTCACCGTGTTGTCGCGCCTCAAGGAGCCGGAAAACTCCAACATCTATTCGAAGATGCGCGTCTACGACGGCGAAAACCTCAAGGACACCGATCCGAAGGCCAAGTCGATTCAGGAGTACCGCGATTCGGCCGGTGTCGACGAAGGCATGAACGGCCTGTCGACCCGCTTCGCCTTCAAGATCCTCTCCAAGGTGTTCAACTTCGATCCGCATGAAATCGCCGCCAACCCGGTGCACCTGCTCTATGTGCTTGAACAACAGATCGAACAGGAACAGTTCCAGGCCGAAACCCGCGAACGTTACCTGCGCTATCTGAAGGAATACCTGGCGCCGCGCTACATCGAGTTTATCGGCAAGGAAATCCAGACCGCTTATCTGGAGTCCTACAGCGAATACGGCCAGAACATCTTCGATCGCTACGTGCTGTACGCGGATTTCTGGATTCAGGACCAGGAGTATCGCGACCCGGAAACCGGCGAGATCCTCAACCGCGTAGCCCTGAACGAAGAGCTGGAAAAAATCGAGAAGCCGGCCGGCATCAGCAATCCGAAGGATTTCCGCAACGAGATCGTCAACTTCGTCCTGCGCGCTCGGGCTAACAACAACGGCAAGAACCCGACCTGGCTCAGCTACGAAAAACTGCGGGTGGTCATCGAGAAGAAAATGTTCTCCAACACCGAAGACCTGCTGCCCGTCATCAGCTTCAACGCCAAGGCCAGCAAGGAGGATCAGCAGAAACACAACGACTTCGTTACGCGAATGGTTGAACGTGGCTACACCGATAAACAGGTACGCCTGCTGTCCGAATGGTACCTGCGGGTCCGCAAGTCGCAGTGAGGCAGCTGCAAGCTATAAGCCACAAGCTGCAAGAACAAAGCGTGTGAACCCTGACACACGGGCATTCGCTTCCACTTGCAGCTTGCAGCTCAAAACTTGAAGCTCCCCGGAGGGGCCTTATGAGCTATGTGATCGACCGACGCCTCAATGGCAAGAACAAGAGCACGGTAAACCGTCAGCGTTTTCTGCGGCGTTACCGTGACCACATCAAGAAGGCTGTCGAAGAGGCAGTCAGTCGCCGTTCCATCACCGATATGGAGCACGGTGAACAGATCAGCATTCCCGGTCGCGACATCGACGAACCGGTGCTTCATCACGGACGCGGCGGCAAGCAGACCGTGGTGCATCCCGGTAACAAAGAATTCACGGCCGGTGAACATATCGCTCGCCCACCAGGAGGCGGCGGTGGACGCGGTCCGGGCAAGGCGGGCAATTCCGGCGAAGGCATGGACGAGTTCGTCTTCCAGATCACTCAGGAAGAGTTCCTCGAATTCATGTTCGAAGACCTTGAATTGCCGAATCTGGTCAAACGCAACCTGACCGGCACCGACACGTTCAAAACCGTCCGCGCCGGGATCAGCAACGAAGGTAACCCTTCACGCATCAATATCATCCGCACGTTGCGCTCGGCTCATGCGCGTCGTATCGCCCTGTCCGGCAGCAGTCGCGCGAAACTGCGCGAAGCCAAGGAAGAGCTGGCGCGGCTCAAGCGCGAAGAACCGGACAACTTCGGCGATATTCAGGAACTCGAAGCTGAAATCGAGAAACTCAGCGCGCGCATTCACCGCGTGCCGTTCCTCGACACCTTCGACTTGAAATACAACCTGTTGGTCAAGCAACCCAATCCCAGTTCCAAAGCAGTGATGTTCTGCCTGATGGACGTGTCCGGTTCTATGACGCAGGCCACCAAGGACATCGCCAAGCGCTTTTTCATCCTGCTGTACCTGTTTCTCAAGCGTAACTACGACAAGATCGACGTGGTGTTCATCCGTCACCACACCAGCGCCCGGGAAGTGGACGAAGAGGAGTTTTTCTATTCTCGTGAGACCGGCGGCACCATTGTTTCCAGCGCCCTGAAGCTGATGCAGGAAATCATGGCCGAGCGCTATCCGAGCAACGAGTGGAACATCTACGCCGCTCAGGCCTCCGATGGCGACAACTGGAACGACGATTCGCCGATCTGCCGCGACATCCTGATCAACCAGATCATGCCGTTTGTGCAGTACTACACTTATGTGGAGATCACCCCGCGCGAACATCAGGCCCTGTGGTACGAATACGAACGCATCGCCGAAGCCTTCTCTGACACATTTGCCCAGCAGCAACTGGTCTCGGCCGGAGATATCTATCCGGTCTTCCGTGAACTCTTCCAGCGCAGGTTAGTGACATGACCGCCAAAGAGCAGAAGCGCCAACCCATATCCACCGGCTCCGAATGGACATTCGAGCTGATCCAGATCTACGACCGCGAAATCGCCCGGATCGCGGCCCGTTACGCGCTGGATACCTATCCCAACCAGATCGAAGTGATTACCGCCGAGCAGATGATGGACGCCTATGCCTCGGTGGGCATGCCGTTGGGTTACCACCACTGGTCCTACGGCAAACACTTCCTCAGTACCGAAAAATCCTACAGTCGCGGACAGATGGGCCTCGCCTACGAGATCGTCATCAACTCCGACCCGTGCATCGCCTATCTGATGGAAGAAAACACCATCTGCATGCAGGCGCTGGTGGTGGCTCACGCCTGCTATGGCCACAACAGTTTTTTCAAGGGCAACTACCTGTTCCGCACCTGGACCGATGCCAGTTCAATCATCGATTACCTAGTGTTCGCCAAGCAGTACATCATGCAGTGCGAGGAGCGCCATGGCATCGATGCCGTGGAAGATCTGCTCGACTCCTGCCATGCCCTGATGAATTACGGTGTCGACCGTTACAAACGCCCGTATCCGATTTCCGCCGAAGAAGAGCGCCGGCGGCAGAAGGATCGCGAAGAGCACATGCAGAAGCAGATCAATGATCTGTGGCGCACCATTCCCAAAGGCGCGGACAAATACAGCGACAAGGACAACGCCCGCTTCCCGGCCGAACCGCAGGAAAACATCCTCTATTTCATCGAGAAACACGCGCCGCTGCTGGAACCCTGGCAGCGCGAAATCGTGCGCATCGTGCGCAAGATCGCCCAGTACTTCTATCCGCAGCGCCAGACCCAAGTCATGAACGAAGGCTGGGCAACGTTCTGGCATTACACGCTGATGAATGACCTGTATGACGAAGGCCTGGTGACCGACGGTTTCATGATGGAGTTCCTCACCTCGCACACCAGCGTGGTGTTTCAGCCTGGCTTTGACAGTCCGTACTACAGCGGCATCAACCCCTATGCATTGGGTTTCGCCATGTACCGCGACATTCGGCGCATGTGCGAAGAGCCTACCGAAGAGGATCGCCGCTGGTTCCCGGACATCGCCGGTTCCGACTGGCTGTCGACCATCAAGTTCGCCATGAGCAGTTTCAAGGATGAGAGCTTCATCCTGCAGTACCTGTCGCCCAAGGTGATCCGTGATCTAAAGCTGTTCAGCATTCTCGATGACGACCAGAAAGACGACTTGCTGGTGCCGGCCATTCATGATGAGGGCGGCTACCGCATCATCCGTGAAACCCTGGCAGCGCAATACAACCTCGGCAATCGTGAGCCGAACGTGCAGATCTACAGCATCGATCGGCGCGGTGATCGCTCGCTGACCCTGCGCCATCAGCAGCACGACCGCAAACCCTTGGGCGACTCCACCGAAGAAGTCCTCAAGCACCTGCACCGGCTCTGGGGCTTCGACATTCATCTGGAAACCCTGCAAGGCGACCAGATCATGAAAACCCATCACGTGCCGCCACGCAGTGAACACAGCGAAGGCGATTACGGCCGGCTCGATCTGGCCGTGATTCATCTTTGATCCGGTTCCGGCCTCCGAAAGTCTGACGCAAGGGTTATCCTGTCGGACTGACGGAGGTTTTTTATGCAGGTTTACAAGGTTGGCGGCGCAGTACGTGATCGCCTGTTGGGGTTGCCGGTCACTGACATCGACAGAGTCGTGGTGGGCGCCACCACGGAGGAAATGCTCGCCAAGGGATACCGCCCGGTTGGCGCCGATTTTCCGGTGTTTCTGCACCCCAAAACCGGTGAGGAATATGCCCTCGCCCGTACGGAACGCAAGAGTGGCCGGGGTTACGGCGGCTTCACCTTCTACGCAAGTCCCGAAGTGACGCTTGAAGAAGACCTGATTCGCCGCGACCTGACGATCAATGCCATGGCCGAGGACGATCAGCTCAACCTTACCGATCCGTACCATGGCCAGCGCGATCTTGAAGCGCGAATCCTGCGCCATGTATCCCCGGCATTCGCCGAAGATCCGCTCCGTGTCCTGCGTGTTGCCCGTTTTGCTGCGCGCTACGCAGGATTGGGCTTTACGGTCGCCGATGAAACCATGGACTTGATGCGCCAGCTGAGTGAGTCCGGCGAATTGCAGGCGCTGACTGCCGAACGTAGCTGGAAGGAGATTTCCCGGGCACTGATGGAAGATCATCCACAGGTGTTCATCCAGGTCTTGCGCGACTGTGGCGCACTCAAAGAGCTATTGCCGGAAGTCGACGCCTTGTTCGGCGTGCCGCAGCCAGAGACCCATCACCCGGAAATTGACACAGGCCTGCACACCCTGAGCGTGCTGGAGCAATCAGCCCTGCACAAACAACCACTGACGGTGCGCTGGGCCTGCCTGCTGCATGACCTGGGCAAAGGCCTGACGCCGGAAGATGAGTGGCCCAGGCATATCGCCCATGAGCACACCGGGCTGAAGCTGATCAAAGCGGTCAACGAGCGCTTCAAGGTCCCCAAGGACTGTCAGGAACTGGCGCTGCTGGTGGGGCAGTACCACACCCATGGGCACCGGGCGCTGGAGTTGAAAGCCTCGACGCTGCTGGAGTTGCTGCAGAGCTTCGATATCTATCGCCGACCGCAGCGATTCGAAGAGTTTATCGCCGCGTGCGAGATGGATGCCCGTGGCCGCAAGGGCCTGGAGCAGCGCAGTTATCCACAGGCGGATTATTTGCGCGGAGCGGCGAAAGCTGCGCGAGCGGTGGCGGTGCAGCCGCTGCTGGAAAAGGGCTTCAAGGGGCCGGAACTGGGTGAAGCGCTGAAGCGGGAACGACTGAAGGCGTTGAAAGCCTACAAAGAGGCGGCGACAGCCTGATAAAAAACTTCGCGAGCAGGCTCGCTCCCACATGAGACCTCGATCCAATGTGGGAGCGAGCCTGCTCGCGAAAGCGCATTTGATATCACCGCAAATCCGAAGGCGTGAGCTGCTCCCCCCGCCATTCGAACGCAACCGGCGCCAACACCTGATCAATCTGCGCCTCGGCCCACAACGTCGCAAAGCTCTTGCCCACCCCCGGATGCACCCGATCCGGCGCAATCAACGACAGCGGCCACAGCACAAAGGCATTTTTCAGGATTTCAGCACGCGGCAGCATCAATCCATCGAAATTACCCACCAGATCGCCATACAGCAGCACGTCGATATCCAGCGGCAGACCTTTGCGATCCGGGGCATAACGACCGTTGTCCGCCTCGATGAATTTCAAGCGGCGGTCAAGCTCCATCAACGGCAGATCGGTGTAGGCCGAGACCACGAAATTGAAGAACGGCCCGCTCTTGATGCCCACCGGTTGGCTCTCGAACACCGCCGAACAACGGATATCCACCAGGAACGTGGCCAGCGCATCGAGACCGGCGCGCAAATGGGTTTCGCGCTCGATATTGCTACCGAGCCCGAGGTAGACCTGAGTCAGCGACATCCGCGCTCGATCTCCACACCCACACCACCCTTGGCCGCTGGAACGGCGCCCGGCTTGGTCAGTTTCAGTCGCACCCAGGTGATCTTGAATTCGGCCATGAGCACTTCAACCAGACGCTCGGCGAAGGTTTCGACCAGCTGGAACTGCGCCTGCTCGGCGAAGGCCTGAATGCGCGTGGAAACACTGGCGTAATCGAGCGCCAGGGTCAGGTCGTCACCGGCGGCGGCCGGGCGATTGTCCCAGGCGAAGCTCAGATCAAGACGCAGGCACTGACGGATGCCGCGCTCCCAGTCGTAGGCACCGATCACGGTGTCGACTTCCAGGCCCTCGATAAACACTCTGTCCAAGCACTTCTCTCCGCTGCACGACAAGGGCGCGATGCGCCGTTAGAATCAGGGCGTCCTCGCCCGGAATAGTTAGCATGTTTTGGCTACTGGCGATTCTCGCCTACCTGCTCGGCTCGCTGTCCTTTGCCATTTTGCTCAGCCGCCTGACCGGAAATCCGGATCCGCGAATGAGTGGCTCGGGTAATGCCGGCGCCACCAACATGCTGCGCCTGGCCGGTCGCAAACTGGCGATCCTGACCCTGCTCGGTGATCTGTGCAAAGGCCTGCTGCCGGTGCTGATCGCCTCGGGCGCGGGCCTTTCAGTGCAGGATCAGGCCTGGATTGGCGTATGCGCCGTGATCGGTCACCTGTTCCCTTTGTACTTTCGCTTTCGTGGCGGCAAAGGCGTTGCCACTGCCGCCGGCATGCTGCTCGGCCTGTATCCACCCGCCGCGCTGCTGGCAGTATGTGCCTGGCTACTGACGTTTTACCTGACCCGCACCAGCTCGCTGGCGGCGCTGATTGCCACGCCACTGACCCTGCCGTTGCTGGCCTGGCAGGAGCCGGAAGCCTTGCTGCCAATGAGCGCGCTGACCTTGCTGATTGTCTGGCGCCATCGCGGCAATCTACGCGACCTGTTTGCCGGGCGCGAACGGCATTTCTGACTGCCGTCCATGAGCGTCGCTCATTACAGCGCCGACAACTGCTCCATTGGCCAGCGTGCCTGCACGGTGATTGCCAGACTTTCCTGCTGACCGGCCTTCAGGCGCTGGCAACCGGCAAATGCGATCATCGCGCCATTGTCGGTGCAGAACTCCGGGCGCGCATAGAACACATCACCCTTCATATCGCCGAGCATCTTTTCCAGCGAAACCCGCAACGCCTTGTTGGCGCTGACGCCGCCGGCAATCACCAGTCGCTTCATGCCTGCCTGTTTCAGGGCGCGCTTGCACTTGATGGTCAAAGTCTCCACCACGGCCTGCTGGAACGCCAGCGCGATGTCGCAACGGGCTTGCTCGCCGTCGTCCCCGGCGCTGACGCATTGCTGCCAGGTATTGAGGGCGAAGGTTTTCAAGCCGCTGAAACTGAAGTCCAGACCCGGGCGATCACACATCGGACGCGGAAAGGTGAAACGTCCTGCGACGCCCTTCTCGGCCAGCTTGGCGATTTCCGGCCCGCCGGGGTAATTGAGGCCCATCATCTTCGCGGTTTTGTCGAAAGCTTCGCCGGCCGCATCGTCGAGCGTCTCGCCGAGCAGACTGTATTGGCCAATGCCGTCGACCTGAACCAACTGCGTATGGCCACCGGAAACCAACAAAGCGACGAACGGGAATTCCGGCGGTTTCGGTTCCAGCATCGGCGCCAGCAAGTGGCCTTCCATGTGGTGCACGCCAAGCGCCGGAATGCCCCAGGCAAACGCCAGCGCCTGCGCGCAGGATGCACCGACCAGCAGCGCGCCGACCAGGCCAGGACCTGCGGTGTAGGCGATTGCGTCGATCTCGGTCGGCACACAGTCGGCCTCGGCCAACACCTGACGGATCAAGGGCAGCATGCGTTTGACGTGGTCACGCGAGGCCAGCTCCGGCACCACACCGCCATAGACACGGTGCAGGTCTATCTGACTGAACAGCGCATCGGCCAGCAGACCGCGTTCACTGTCATACAATGCGACGCCGGTTTCGTCGCAGGAGGTTTCTAATCCCAGTACTAGCATGGGTTTGCGCCTTGTTTAGGCTGAATTCGAAGGCGCGCATAATAGTCGCCACTTGATGCCCCGACCAGCGGTTTTCGATCAGAGGCTTTGCATTCCGAGCGATGAGGGGTTAACATCCGCAACCCTTAAAAACCGACGTCTTCAAGTGCTCTTTTGCCGCGAGGATGTTGACCCCGGTAATGAATGAAGGTAGCTCTGGATGCCAGCCGTCAAAGTAAAAGAGAACGAACCCTTCGACGTAGCTCTGCGTCGTTTCAAGCGCTCCTGCGAAAAAGCCGGTGTACTGGCTGAAGTTCGTAGCCGCGAATTTTACGAGAAGCCAACTTCTGAGCGTAAGCGCAAGGCAGCAGCCGCTGTTAAGCGTCACGCCAAGAAAGTTCAGCGCGAACAGCGCCGCGCCGTTCGTCTGTACTAATACACAGACGTTCGTAGCAAGCTTCTTGCCTAAGCCCGGCCCTCAGCCGGGCTAATGGCATTTGCGTAAAACGCTTGATGCTTCACCGTCGACGCCGCCGATGCGACCGAGACAAATCTGCTTCACCGCGTCAGGCCTGGCTCTTTTGCCAGCGGTGCACGTCTTTTCTGACGAGCCTTTCAAGGCTACTGACGAGCACACCCACTGATTCCTCTTACGACGATCAGCCCAAGGCACCTGCATGCGTGCCCGCTATATTGAGCTATCCGAGGTCGACAATCGGCCGTCAGCGGATTCAGCGCAACACTTTCACATAGTCGAAGACTGATAGGTACTAACGTCAGTGGATTTTCGGCAGATACACTTCCCGACAGCGATTACGCAGACGACACCGGTCGAGCCGCACTTTTTGTGCGTTTCCAGCAATGGCCCGCGTCCGACGGCCTGTCGCAACGGATTTATTGCAGCGCAGACGACGAGAACGCCATGGCCGGGCTGATTCCCCAGAGCTTCATTGACGACCTGCTGAACCGCACCGACATCGTCGACGTGGTCAGCTCGCGCGTGCAATTGAAGAAGGCCGGCAAGAACTACACCGCCTGCTGCCCGTTCCATAAAGAGAAAACCCCGTCATTCAGCGTCAGCCCCGACAAACAGTTCTATTACTGCTTCGGTTGCGGCGCCGGCGGCAACGCCCTCGGCTTTCTCATGGATCACGACAATCTGGATTTCCCCCAGGCTGTCGAAGATCTGGCAAAAGCCGCCGGCATGGAAATCCCCCGCGAAGAAAGCGGTCGCGAGCGCAAGCCGCGCCAGCCGACCGATTCGCCGCTGTACCCGCTGCTGACCGCCGCCGCTGATTTTTACCGGCAGGCACTCAAGAGTCATCCGTCGCGCAAGGCTGCGGTGGATTACCTCAAGGGGCGCGGGCTGACGGGCGAGATCGCTCGGGATTTCGGCCTCGGTTTTGCGCCGCCGGGCTGGGACAACCTGCTCAAGCATCTGAGCAGCGACACCCTGCAACAGAAAGCCATGATCGAAGCCGGCCTGCTGATCGAGAACGCCGAAACCGGCAAGCGTTACGATCGCTTCCGCGATCGCGTGATGTTCCCGATCCGCGACACCCGCGGACGAATCATCGCCTTCGGCGGCCGCGTACTGGGCGACGACAAGCCCAAGTACCTGAACTCACCGGAAACACCGGTATTCCATAAAGGCCAGGAACTCTACGGCCTCTATGAAGCGCGCAAGAACAATCGCAACCTCGACGAAATCATCGTTGTCGAGGGCTACATGGACGTCATCGCCCTCGCCCAGCAAGGCCTGCGCAATGCCGTCGCTACGCTGGGTACCGCGACCAGCGAAGAACACCTCAAGCGCCTGTTCCGCGTCGTCCCGAACGTATTGTTCTGCTTCGACGGCGACCAGGCCGGCCGCAACGCAGCCTGGCGTGCACTGGAAGCGACCCTGCCGTGCCTGCAGGACGGTCGTCGCGCGCGGTTCCTGTTTTTGCCCGAAGGCGAAGACCCGGACACCCTGGTTCGCGCGGAAGGCACCGACGCATTCAAGGCGCGCATCAATCAGCACGCGCAGCCGCTGGCCGATTATTTTTTCCAGCAACTGACCGAAGAATCCGACCCGCGCTCTCTTGAGGGCAAGGCGCACATGGCCACCCTCGCCGCACCATTGATCGACAAGGTGCCGGGCGCAAACCTGCGTATTCTCATGCGTCAGCGCCTGACCGAAATCACTGGCCTGAGCAGCGAAACCGTCAGCCAATTGGTTCAGAGTGCGCCGCAGGAAGCACCGCCCGCCTACGATCCGGGCTTCGATTATGACGCCATGCCGGACTACAGCGACTACCATCAGCCGCAGGCGCAGGACATGTATGCGCCGCAGCAGGAATGGACGCCGAAGAAACCCGGCGCCGGCGGCAAGAAGTGGGACAAGAAACCGTGGGACAAGAACGGCAAGCGTGGTGGCGATCGCGAACAGCAGCGCCCGCGTACGCCGATTGGCGTTGAATCGCCAACCCTGACGGCACTGCGAACATTGCTCCATCATCCGCAACTGGCCAAGCGCGTCGAAGACGCCGGGCACATTGCCGATGAAAATCAGACCAACGCCCAGCTGCTTGTGGCGCTGCTCGAAGCCGTACAGAAGAATCCCAAGCTAAACTCATTTCAGCTGATCGCGCGATGGCACGGTACTGAACAGGGTCGCTTACTCAAGGCGCTGGCAGAAAAGGAATGGCTGATTGACGGAGATAACCTTGAACAACAGTTTTTCGACACCATTACTAGCTTGTCCGCCCGCCAACGCGAGCGAAATCTCGAACAGTTACTCAGGAAAGCGCGGCAAAGCGAACTGAGCGTCGAAGAGAAAAATCAACTGCGCGACCTTTTAAGTCGCAATGTTTCCGCATCAAACCCGACCTCAACTGGCGCGTGAGGTCATAGCTCAGGTATAATCCTCGGCTTGTTTTTTGCCCGCCAAGACCTTCAGTGGATAGGGTGTTATGTCCGGAAAAGCGCAACAGCAGTCTCGTATTATTGAGTTGATCAAACTGGGTCGTGAGCAGAAGTATCTGACTTACGCCGAGGTCAACGACCACTTGCCCGAGGATATTTCAGATCCGGAGCAGGTGGAAGACATCATCCGCATGATTAACGACATGGGGATCCCCGTACACGAGAGTGCTCCGGATGCGGACGCCCTTATGTTGGCCGACGCCGATACCGACGAGGCCGCTGCGGAAGAAGCAGCCGCTGCGTTGGCGGCGGTGGAGACCGATATCGGTCGCACCACTGACCCGGTGCGCATGTACATGCGTGAAATGGGTACGGTCGAGCTTCTGACCCGTGAAGGCGAAATCGAAATCGCCAAGCGGATCGAAGAAGGCATTCGTGAAGTGATGAGCGCGATTGCGCACTTCCCAGGCACGGTTGACCACATTCTCTCCGAGTACACCCGCGTCACCACCGAAGGTGGTCGCCTGTCCGACGTCCTGAGCGGTTATATCGACCCGGACGACGGCATCGCGCCGCCTGCGGCAGAAGTGCCGCCGCCGGTTGACCCGAAAGCCGTCAAGGCCGACGACGATACCGACGACGATGATGCCGAATCTTCCGACGATGAAGAAGAAGCCGAAAGCGGTCCGGATCCGGTCATCGCTGCGCAGCGCTTCGGTGCCGTCGCCGACCAGATGGAAATCACCCGCAAGGCCCTGAAAAAGCACGGTCGTCACAACAAGGCAGCCGTTGCCGAGTTGCTGGCCCTGGCCGAGCTGTTCATGCCGATCAAACTGGTGCCGAAGCAATTCGAAGCCCTGGTCGAGCGTGTACGCAGTGCCCTGGATCGCCTGCGTCAGCAAGAGCGCGCGATCATGCAGCTGTGCGTACGTGATGCACGTATGCCGCGCGCCGATTTCCTGCGTCAGTTCCCGGGCAACGAAGTCGACGAAAGCTGGTCCGACGCCCTGGCCAAAGGCAAGAGCAAGTACGCCGAAGCCATCGGTCGCGTGCAGCCGGACATCATCCGTTGCCAGCAGAAGCTGATTGCGCTGGAAACCGAGACCGGCCTGACCATCGCAGAAATCAAGGACATCAACCGTCGCATGTCGATCGGTGAGGCCAAGGCCCGCCGCGCGAAAAAAGAGATGGTTGAAGCCAACCTGCGTCTGGTGATCTCGATCGCCAAGAAGTACACCAACCGCGGCCTGCAATTCCTCGATCTGATCCAGGAAGGCAACATCGGCCTGATGAAGGCGGTGGACAAGTTCGAATACCGTCGCGGTTACAAGTTCTCGACTTATGCCACCTGGTGGATCCGTCAGGCGATCACTCGCTCGATCGCCGACCAGGCGCGCACCATCCGTATCCCGGTGCACATGATCGAGACGATCAACAAGCTCAACCGTATTTCCCGGCAGATGCTGCAGGAAATGGGTCGCGAACCGACCCCGGAAGAGCTGGGCGAACGCATGGAAATGCCTGAGGACAAGATCCGCAAGGTACTGAAGATCGCCAAAGAGCCGATCTCCATGGAAACCCCGATCGGTGATGACGAAGACTCCCATCTGGGCGACTTCATCGAAGACTCGACCATGCAGTCGCCAATCGATGTCGCCACAGTGGAAAGCCTGAAGGAAGCGACTCGCGAAGTGCTGTCCGGCCTCACTGCCCGTGAAGCCAAGGTACTACGCATGCGTTTCGGTATCGATATGAACACCGACCACACGCTCGAAGAGGTGGGCAAACAGTTTGACGTAACGCGTGAGCGGATCCGTCAGATCGAAGCCAAGGCGCTGCGCAAGCTGCGCCACCCGACGCGAAGCGAGCATCTGCGCTCCTTCCTCGACGAGTGATACCAGAACCCCCGGCCCAGGCCGGGGGTTTTGTTTTATGGCAGATTAAATTCCCCGCTCCGCCCTCCCCGTCGCGTACCCCGTCTACACTCGAAACAATCATCCCAAGCCCTGACGAGAGCGTTATGCCCAGACTGGCGCCCGTGCTTTTTCTGCTGTCATTGATGATCTGCACCGCCACGGCTGACGCGCTGACTCTCACCGATGAAGAACGCAGCTGGCTGGCGGCTCACCCTGACTTGCGCCTGGGTGTTGATGCATCGTGGCCGCCCTTCGAGTTCCGTGACGATCAGAACCGCTATCAGGGCCTGGCTGCCGACTATATCGAGGTGATCCGTGAACGTCTGGCAATCAAGCTGACGCCCATCGAGCCAGCAAGCTGGACTGTGGTGCTGGAGCAGGTGAAAAAAGGCAAAATCGATTTGCTGCCGGGAATCATGTCCACGCCGGAGCGCCAGAACTATCTGTCGTTTACCCGGCCGTACCTCGACTTCCCGATCGTCATCCTGGCCCATGTCGGCGGGGCCCAGCCGCGCAAACTCGACGACCTGTACGGTCTGAAAATCGCCGTGGTGGAAAACTACGCCCCCCACGAACTGCTGCGCACTCACCATCCCGATCTGAATCTGGTGGCCATGCCCAATGTCAGTTCGGCGCTGCAAGCCCTGGCGACTGACGAAGTGGACGCGGTGGTCGGCGATCTGGCTTCGAGCGTGTGGAGCCTGCGCCAGCTCAAACTCGACGGCCTCTACGTCAGCGGCGAAACCCCGTATCGTTATCAACTGGCAATGGCCGTGCCTCGCGATAACAAAATGTTGGTGGGCATCCTCGATAAAGTCCTGGCCGACATGACACCGGCGGAAATCAGCAGCATTCAGGAACATTGGGTCGGTAATGTGCTCGACCACCGCACGTTCTGGTCGGACCTGCTGATGTATGGCCTGCCCGGTCTGTTGTTGTTGATGACGGTGCTGGCCGTGGTGATTCGCATCAACCGTCGCCTGAGCTCGGAAATCTCCCGGCGCATCGACCTCGAACAGGAATTGCGCAGCAGCGAATATCACTACCGTGGCCTGGTGGAGAGCTTGTCGGCGATTGCCTGGGAAGCGCGGATGAGCGACTTCACCTACAGCTATGTTTCGCCCCATGCTGAAGACCTGCTCGGGTATCCACAGTCTCACTGGCTGATTCCGGGTTTCTGGCACAACATCATTCACCCCGCCGACCTGACCCGCACGCAAAACTATTGCAGGGAAGCGCTGCGTCAGGGCCGCGATCACATCGTCGACTATCGCGTGATCACCGCCGACGGCCGCTGCCTGTGGGTGCGCGACATTGTCAGCCTGATCGAGCATGGCCACGAACCGGTGATGCGCGGGTTGATGATCGATATCAGCGAAATCAAACGCACCGAAGAAGCGCTGCGGCTGTCCGAGCAGAAGTTCGCTTCGGTGTTTGAGCAATGCCCGGACATTCTGGTGATTGCGCGCCTGTCCGACGGCTGCCTGCTGGAGGTTAACGAGGCCTTCGAAGAGCAGATCGGCCTCAGGGCCGAGGAGGTGATCGGCCAGACCGCCACCAACCTCAATATCTGGGGCATCCCCGGGGTGGGGCCGGGCCTCTTGCAGCGTTTGCAGGCCGGCAGCATCCGTAATCTGGAAATGCCCTTTCGCCGCAACAACGGCCAACTGTTCACCGGGCTGATTTCCGCCGAGCCCTTCGACCTCGATACCACACCGGCGCTGGTGGTTGTAGTACGCGACATCAGCCAGCTCAAGGAAACCCAACAGCAACTGCAAACCTCTGAAGAAAAATTCGCCAAGGCTTTCCATGCGTCGCCCGACGGCCTGTTGCTGTCGCGCCAGAGCGACGGCCTGCTGCTGGAGGTTAACGAAGGTTTCAGCCGCATCACCGGTTTCAACAGCGCCATGTCGGTGGATCGGTCGACACTGGACCTGGGTATCTGGGTCAACCTCAACGAACGCAAGCAGATGCTCGATCTGCTAAAGCGCGACGGGCTTGTACGCGACTTCACTTGCCACATCCGTCGCAGCGACGGGCAGATTCGCCTGTGCGAAGTGTCCAGTCGACCGCTGCCGATCGGCGACGAGGATTGCATGCTGACCATCGCCCGCGACATCACCGAACGCCATCTCATGCAGGAAAAACTGCAGCAGGCCGCGACCGTTTTCGAGAGCACCGCCGAGGGCGTGTTGATCACCGATACTCAACAACACATCAGCGCCGTCAATCGCGCATTCACCGAAATCACCGGTTACAGCGAAAGTGAAGCGCTGGGCCACACGCCACGCTTGCTGGCGTCAGGGCTGCATGACAGCGCTTTCTACGCGGCGATGTGGCACCAATTGACTGACGAAGGCCACTGGCAAGGCGAGATTTCCAACCGGCGCAAGAACGGCGAGCTGTACCCGAGCTGGCTGACCATCAGCGCCGTGCGCAATCGCGACAAGTTCATCACTCACTTCGTCGCGGTGTTCGCCGATATTTCCAGCCTCAAGCATGCCCAGGCCAAGCTCGATTACCAGGCTCACCACGACCCCCTCACCGGTTTGCCCAACCGCACCTTGTTCGAGAGTCGCCTGCAAATGGCCCTGACCAGCCAGCAGGAAAATGGCGGCCAGGGCGCGGTGCTGTTTCTCGATCTCGACCGCTTCAAACACATCAACGACAGCCTCGGCCACCCGGTCGGCGACCTGTTGCTCAAGGGCATTGCCGTGCGCTTGAAAGAACAATTGCGCGATATCGACACGGTCGCGCGATTGGGCGGTGACGAATTCATCATCCTGTTGCCAGGCTTGCAGCAAGCCAGTGACGCCGACAACATCGCGACGAAACTGCTCAACTGCTTCGGTGCGCCGTTCCAGGCCGGCGAACACGAGTTTTTTATCAGCGCGAGCATCGGCACCAGCCTTTATCCCCGCGACGGCTGCGATGTCGCCACACTGGTGAAAAACGCCGACGCGGCGATGTACCGCTCCAAAGCCAAGGGGCGTAACCGCGTCGAAAGCTACACCCGCGACCTCACCGCCCAGGCCAGCGAGCGCGTAGCGCTGGAACACGAACTGCGCCGCGCCATCGAGCGCGATGAGCTGTTTCTCTGTTACCAACCGAAAATCAGCCTGGTCGACCACAGTCTGGTCGGTGCAGAGGCGCTGATTCGCTGGCGCCACCCAACCTTCGGCGACGTGCCGCCCGAGCATTTCATTCCGCTGGCCGAAGAGAACGGCATGATCCTGCAGATCGGTGACTGGGTGCTGGAGACCGCTTGCCGGCAAATGTTCGAGTGGAGCCGAATCTACCAACCGCTGGGGCCGCTCTCGGTGAACCTCGCTGGCGCGCAGCTGCGTCAGCCGAACCTGTTGGTGCGCATCGAGCAACTGCTCAAGGACAACCGCCTCAGGCCGGATTTACTGCAACTGGAAATTACCGAGAATTTCATCATGAGTCAGGCCGAAGAGGCGCTGGCAGTGCTGCACCAGCTCAAACACCTCGGCGTGCAACTGGCGATCGATGACTTCGGCACCGGCTACTCCTCGCTCAGCTATCTCAAACGCCTGCCGCTGGACATCCTCAAGATCGACCAGTCCTTCGTCCGCGGACTGCCTGACGACCCCCACGACGCAGCGATCGTACGCGCCATCATCGCGCTCGGTCGCAGCATGCAATTCACCGTGATTGCCGAAGGCGTGGAAACCCAGGCGCAACAACAATTCCTCGCCGCAGAAGGTTGTGAACAGATCCAGGGCTACATCGTCAGCCTGCCGCTGCCCCCGGACGAATTCGCCGCGACGTTTCTGCATGTAACCGTATCGGATTTTTCGGATAGCACAGCCGCGAAACCGTCGCTATAATCCGCGGCCTACTGAGGGCCTATAGCTCAGTTGGTTAGAGCAGAGGACTCATAATCCTTTGGTCCACGGTTCGAGTCCGTGTGGGCCCACCAAATTGAAAAGCCGCGCTTGATGCGCGGCTTTTTTGTGGGCGAGTGGTTGGGTTTCGTCTCGGCGGGCGCAATGTTCGGAAGACCTAACCAGAGCTGTAGGAAAGATCCTAAGCTGCGGTTTTGAGCGGTTAGACATCTGTTGATGATGTCTTCGCAGGGATACTCTCGAGACGTCGCTGCTTATCAGCGACCGGGCTTGGAAATCCCTATAAATCAATACGTCCGGCGACAGTAACAATGGAATGGAAAGACCTGATTATTGGCGGACGCAGATATTGCATGGCGCATCTACAGCCTTTTGAACAGACATTTGAAGTGGCGGAGCAGCAGCTTGTCGTCAGGTTTGAATTCGGGTTCCACTGTTTTACCGATGACAAAGGTCACGGTCAGCCATTAAGACACAGAGGAGAAGCTCGGTATTTCTGTGCGGACCGCCACTACTACAGCAGCCAGATCACGGACTACCTGCAAAAACGCTTTTTCAAAGGCCTGGCGGTGCCCTTCTACGTCGAAAACAGTCAGCGCTATTACTGCCTTGATTTGCATGACTACGCGGTCTTTTTTTCGATCAGCAAGCCGCAAAATACAACAAACTTTCTCAAACTCCGGATCATTTCCGCCTACGAGGTCGCTGAATGGGGACGCTCGAAGCTGCCAAAAGGAAAACCACATAACGTCCGCTACATTCTGGAAATGCGTAGCGCGGGGAAATCCGTGTGAGAGAAAGCAAAAAGCCCCGATGCTTGCGCAACGGGGCTTTCTGTAAATCTGAAATATCGGCCTGTCCTTTTACGGTTTCCCGCTTATCCCGCTCACTGGCTAGGAGTGGCTTGCGCCACCGAAATCAACACCCTTTGCTTACAAAGTTCCGGTCTGTGCTGACGTACCGATCATAGCCCTTGAACCTGACAAGAGCAACCGTCACAGCCGTTATCCCTCTCATCGAGCGATGGGTTCCAAATATGCCCCAATGCGCTTGACCCTGTACCATCGGCAATCTCATCGCCCACGCCATCGGAGCCCACCTTGCCAGACACCCGCCACCCCATCCTCGACGAAATCGACCGCCAGCTAATCGCCGCGCTGCAAATCAACGCCCGCGAAAGCGTGGCCATGCTCGCCCGTCAGCTAGGCATTGCTCGCACGACGGTAACGTCGCGTCTGGCCCGCCTGGAAAAGGCCAAAGTGATCACCGGTTATGGCGTGCGTCTTGGTCAGCGTGTGGTCGATGGTGGCTTGCAGGCGTACGTCGGGATCAAGGTGCAGCCGCGTTCCGGCAAGGACGTGTTGCGGCGTTTGAGTGCGATGGCGCAAGTGCAGCAGTTGTGTGCGGTGAGTGGCGAGTTTGATTATGTGGCGTGGTTACGCACCGATTCGCCGGAGCAGCTCGATCAGTTGCTGGATCAGATTGGCAGCGTCGATGGGGTGGAGAAGACCACGACGTCGATCATTCTGAGTAGCAAGATAGATCGGGGTCAGCCGGTTTAAGATTTTGATCGAGCTTCTCGGGTGAATTTCAGAGTCTCTTCGCGAGCAGGCTAGCTCCCACATTTTGGTCGGTATGCAGCCTGCAATCGTCAATCTGCACAATAATCAGGCAAAATGACGACACATTGCGCCTTATTAACGCGCTCCACGCTCCCTAGAATGGCTGACATCTTTTCCTATACTCAGACGCGAATCCTGCGTCGGGTCGTCAACAAGGTCAGCCATGAACAAGAACAACCGCCATCCTGCAGACGGAAAAAAACCAGTCACCATTTTCGGTCCGGACTTTCCGTTCGCGTTTGACGACTGGATCGAGCATCCCGCCGGCCTGGGGAGCATTCCCGAGCAGCACCATGGCGCTGAGGTGGCGATTGTCGGGGCGGGCATTGCCGGTCTGGTGGCTGCGTATGAACTGATGAAACTCGGTTTGAAACCGGTGGTGTACGAGGCGTCGAAACTCGGCGGTCGTCTGCGCTCGCAAGCCTTCAACGGTACCGACGCCATCGTCGCGGAGCTTGGCGGCATGCGCTTTCCAGTGTCCTCCACGGCGTTCTATCACTACGTGGACAAGCTCGGCCTCGAAACCAAGCCTTTCCCCAACCCGCTGACCGGTGCTTCGGGCAGTACCGTGATCGATCTGGAAGGCGAAACCTATTACGCCGAAAGCCTGAAGGATCTTCCTGCTTTGTTCCAGGAAGTCGCTGACGCCTGGGCAGATGCGCTGGAAGCAGGTTCGCAGTTCTCCGATATCCAGCAAGCCATTCGCGATCGCGATGTGCCGCGCCTGAAAGAGCTGTGGAACAAGCTGGTGCCGCTGTGGGACGACCGGACCTTTTATGACTTCGTCGCCACCTCGAAAGCCTTCGCCAAATTGTCGTTCCAGCATCGCGAAGTGTTCGGGCAGGTCGGTTTCGGCACCGGCGGCTGGGATTCGGACTTCCCCAATTCGATGCTGGAAATCTTCCGCGTGGTGATGACCAATTGCGACGATCACCAACATCTGGTGGTCGGTGGCGTCGAGCAGGTGCCACAGGGCATTTGGCGCCATGTGCCGGAGCGCTGCGTGCACTGGCCGGCCGGCACCAGCCTGAAATCCCTGCACCGTGGCGCGCCGCGTTCCGGCGTGAAGAAAATTGCTCACGCACCGGAGGGCCGTTTCGCCGTTACCGACAACAACGGTGACACCCGCGAATACGCCGCCGTCCTGACAACCTGCCAGAGCTGGCTGCTGACCACTCAGATCGAATGCGATGAAACCCTGTTCTCGCAGAAGATGTGGATGGCCCTCGACCGCACGCGCTACATGCAGTCGTCGAAAACCTTCGTGATGGTCGACCGGCCATTCTGGAAGGACAAGGATCCGGAGACCGGCCGCGACGTGATGAGCATGACCCTCACCGATCGCCTGACCCGTGGCACCTATCTGTTCGACAACGGCGACGACAAGCCGGGGGTGATCTGCCTGTCGTACTCGTGGATGAGCGACGCGTTGAAAATGCTCCCGCATCCGGTGGAAAAACGCGTTGAGCTGGCGTTGAACGCACTGAAAAAGATCTACCCGAAAGTCGACATCGCCGCGCGGATCATCGGCGACCCGATCACCGTGTCGTGGGAAGCCGATCCGTATTTCCTCGGTGCCTTCAAAGGCGCCCTGCCCGGCCATTACCGCTACAACCAGCGCATGTACGCGCACTTCATGCAGGACGACATGCCGGCCGAACAGCGCGGGATTTTCATCGCCGGCGACGACGTGTCGTGGACACCAGCGTGGGTCGAGGGCGCGGTGCAGACTTCGCTCAACGCGGTGTGGGGGATCATGAAACATTTCGGCGGATCCACACATAAAGAGAACCCGGGACCGGGTGATGTGTTCAAAGACATCGGCCCTATCGCCCTGCCCGAGTAAGAGGATTCCCCGATGCGCGTAGCCGTTTACCAATGTCCACCGCTGCCACTGGACCCCGCCGCCAACCTGCATCGCCTGCATCAAGTAGCGATGGAGGCCAAAGGCGCCGATCTGCTGGTGCTGCCGGAGATGTTCATGACCGGCTACAACATCGGCGCCGAAGCGGTCAGCACGCTGGCCGAGGTCTATAACGGTGAATGGGCGCAGCAGATCGGCCGGATTGCCAAGGCTGCGGGTCTGGCGATCGTCTACGGCTACCCCGAGCGCACCGCCGACGGGCAGATCTACAACGCCGTGCAACTGATCGACGCCTACGGCGAGCGCCTGTGCAATTACCGCAAGTCGCATCTGTTCGGCGACCTCGATCGGTCGATGTTCAGCCCCGGTGACTCCGACTTGCCGGTGGTTGAGCTGAACGGCTGGAAGCTCGGCTTCCTGATCTGCTATGACCTGGAGTTCCCGGAAAACGCGCGGCGCCTGGCCTTGGCCGGCGCCGAGCTGATCGTGGTGCCGACGGCCAACATGATTCCGTTCGATTTCGTTGCCGATGTCACCGTGCGTGCCCGCGCCTTCGAAAACCAGTGCTACGTGGCTTACGCCAATTACTGCGGACATGAAGGCGATATCCAGTATTGCGGGCAAAGCAGCATTGCCGCGCCGGACGGCAGCCGCATCGCTCTGGCAGGTCTGGACGAGGCGTTGATCGTCGGCGAACTGGACCGACAACTGATGAACGATTCACGCCAGGCCAATCGCTATCTCAGCGATCGCCGCCCGGAGCTTTACGGCGCGCTCAACCGCCGCTAATCCGCTAGCATGGGCACTTCACTGTTCTGGAAGTGCCCATGCCCGCGCCGACTCATCTCCGCCCCCACTCTGAAACCCTGGCCAACGGCCTGCGCGTGACCCTGCGCCACGTGCCCGGTCTCAAGCGCAGCGCTGCCGCGTTGCGCGTGGCGGCCGGCAGCCATGACGTGCCATTGGCATGGCCGGGGCTGGCGCATTTTCTTGAGCACTTACTGTTTCTCGGCACCGAGCGTTTTCCCACAGACGAAGGGCTGATGGCCTACGTGCAACGTCACGGCGGCCAAGTAAATGCCAGCACCCGTGAGCGCACCACGGATTTTTTCTTCGAGTTGCCTGTGTCGTCCTTCAGCGCGGGGCTCGAGCGTCTGTCAGACATGCTCGCCCGGCCACGGATGAATCGGGACGATCAACTGCGTGAACGGGAAGTGCTGCAGGCGGAATTTGTCGCCTGGTCGCAGGATCCGACAGCACAGCAGCAGTTTGCCCTGTATGAAGGTTTACCCGCGCAGCACCCGCTGCGTGGGTTTCATGCGGGTAATCGGGACAGCTTGCAGGTCGAATCGCCAGGGTTTCAGTCGGCGTTGCAAGACTTCCATCAGCGCTTTTATCGAACCGGGCAAATGAGCCTGAGTCTGGTCGGGCCACAAAGTATCGATGAGCTTGGGGAGCTGGCGCAGCAATTCGCAGCAGTGTTGCCGATTGGGGATAAAGTTGCCCAGGCCGCACCGCCACCGTTGGCAGTGAACAGTTATCAACAGGTCGGCGCTCACGCGAACCTGTTATTCGCTTTCGACGCGTTGCCCGAGTCATCCGCCGAGGCGATGGCTTTTCTCTGTCATTGGTTGAATAGCGCAAAACCTGGTGGATTGCTCGCATACCTGCATCAACAGAATCTGGCTGACAGCCTGAAAGCCACGCCGCTCTACCAGTTCGCCGGCCAAGCGCTGCTGCATCTTCAATTCAATGCTGGCGGCGACCGCCTGGATACCATTCGCGAACGCCTGCTGGACTGGCTGCGCTTCTTCGCCCAGCAGGACTGGACGCCGTGGCGCGAGGAATACGCGGCCCTGCTTCAGCGCCAGCAGCAAGTCAGCGGCGCGTTGCAACTGGCGCGCCTAGACATTGAGCAGCAAGCATTCGGCCTGTCCGAATCCGGCGCTGCCGCACTTGAGCACATCCTTCGCGAAATCGGCGTTGTGGATAACTTCAGCGATCATTGGCATCTGCCCGCCGCCAATCCTTTTCTGCGAGCCAGCGAGCCACTGGCAAACGCCGGGCTGATTCGCGGCCAGACCAGCGCCCACCGTGGCCTGCGCACCTTCGCCCAGGATCGCTCGCGCAGTCGTCGCGAGCGATCGCCGATGCAGTTCAGCCAGGCGCTGCCGGACAACAGCGATGAGGGCGCGATTTACCTGCGCTGGCAGGTCGAGACGGCGGCCAGCGCCGATCTGCGCGCAAGATTGCAGCGCAGTCTGCGCCAGACCCGACAGGATGCGTCCGAAGCCGGAGTGGACTTGTCTTTCAGCGCCGCAGGTAACCAATGCCTGCTGAAAATGACCGGACTACAGGAACCGATGCCCAGCATCCTCGAGCATGCGCTGAAATGTCTGACGATGATCGACGCCGATTCGCCGCGCGACGAGGTGCAGATACCGTCGATGCCGATCCGCCAACTACTCGAAGCGTTGCCAGAGAAATGCCTGCCCACGATTGAAACCAGCGATGACGCCAATCAGCTGTGGACAACTTCGCGCTGGGACGGCCTCGCTCTAGGCCTTAACCAACAAACCCAGTCAGCCTTGGGCCTGGCGCTGAGCCGCATTCCCGGCACACCGGACAATCAGCTACCGGTGACACCGATCGCCCAAGGCAAGTACCACTGGAGCCAGATCAACACGGCCTCCAGCGAACACGCCTTGCTGCTGATCTGCCCGACTGCCAGCAGCGACATCGCTGATGAAGCAGCGTGGCGCCTTCTGGCTCAGTTGTACCAGACGCCTTTCTATCAGCGCCTGCGTGTCGAATTGCAATTGGGGTACGCCGTGTTCAGCGCGCTGCGTCAATTGCACGGCAGGACCGCGATTGTGTTTGGCGTGCAATCGCCGACGACTTCGGCCGCCGAGTTGCTCGAATATATTCAAGAGTTTTTCAACGGCATTCCCGCGCTGATCGAAACGTTCGATGAAGCAAGCCTCGAGCAACAGCGTCAAAGCCTCGTCGATCAGTTCGACGACACCACACTGTCCACCAAGGATGCCGCCGAACTCCTCTGGCAAGGCAAACTTGCCGGCCATTCGTCGGATTACCGGGAGCAGTTGGTCACGGCGATCCGGCAACTCGATCGCCAGGCTTTGCTGGCCGCTGCGCAGCGCCTGATCAATGCCGAGGGCGGCTGGCATTGCCTGGCCAATGAATCGATGCCGGACGCGCCGTGGCAAGTGACAAACTGATCATTACCGAGGCTGCAAGGAGCTTTCTCAAAGATTCACGGGTCACGGCGTTGAAATTTTGAGTAACATAGCCGCCTAACTAATTGGAACATCACCGCGCTGCCGTGGACTATAACTATGGATAGCGCTATCCCAACCCTCAGAAGGAGACATCTCATGGCCTGGACCAAACCTGCTTACACCGACCTGCGTATCGGCTTCGAAGTCACCATGTACTTCGCCAGCCGCTGAGTTCTGCCTACGCAGAATCGCAGTGCAACGCCTCGGCTCGCCGAGGCGTTTTATTTTCCGCGTTGAAATGATGGAGCGTTCATGTTCGTCCAGATTCTGGGTTCGGCCGCCGGTGGCGGTTTTCCGCAGTGGAACTGCAACTGCGTCAACTGCGCAGGCTTTCTCGACGGCAGCCTGAATGCCAAGGCCCGCACCCAATCGTCCATCGCCATTTCCGATGACGGCGTGAACTGGGTGCTGTGCAATGCCTCGCCGGACATCCGCGCGCAACTGCAAAGCTTCGCCCCGATGCAACCGGGCCGGGCGCTGCGCGACACCGGCATCAGCGCGATCATCCTGATGGACAGCCAGATCGACCACACCACCGGCCTGCTCAGTCTGCGCGAAGGATGCCCGCATCAGGTCTGGTGCACGGACATGGTTCAGGAAGACCTGAGCACCGGTTTTCCCCTGTTCAAGATGCTCACCCACTGGAACGGCGGGCTGGACTGGAACCGTATCGAGCTCGACCAGAGCTTCACCGTAGCCGCCTGCCCGAATCTGCGTTTCACCCCGTTGCCGTTGCGCAGCGCCGCGCCGCCGTATTCGCCGCACCGCTTCGATCCGCATCCGGGCGACAACATCGGTTTGATCGTTGAAGACCTCAACACTGGCGGCAAGCTGTTCTACGCGCCGGGACTGGGCAAGGTCGATGCGCCGTTGCTGGAAATCATGGCGGGCAGCGATTGCCTGCT
Source organism: Pseudomonas sp. LW8 (assembly GCF_041956865.1). Lineage (NCBI taxonomy): Bacteria > Pseudomonadati > Pseudomonadota > Gammaproteobacteria > Pseudomonadales > Pseudomonadaceae > Pseudomonas > Pseudomonas sp. LW8. The sequence goes on from NZ_CP168138.1 coordinate 5,202,420, forward strand.
GGTCGACGGCACGCTGTGGGATGACGATGAAATGCAGCGCCGTGGCGTCGGCACCCGCACCGGTCGCGAGATGGGCCATCTGGCGCAGAACGGCCCCGGCGGTATGCTCGAAGTGCTGGAGCAGTTGCCCGAGCAGCGCAAGGTACTTATCCACATCAACAACACCAACCCGATCCTCGACGAGGATTCGCCGGAGCGTGCCGAACTGGCGCGGCGTGACGTTGAAGTAGCGTACGACGGCATGAGTATTGTGTTGTAGCGACCGGCCACTTCGCGAGCAAGCTCGCTCCCACATTGGCTCTGTGGCGTACACAAAACCTGTGGGAGCTGGCTTGCCAGCGATGACGTCCTGACAGACACCACAGAATCCAACGGTTGTTCCCCGGAGAACCGCAATGACCGACACCCCGCTGTCCCCCGCCGAATTCGAAGCGGCCCTGCGCGCCAAGGGCGCCTACTACCACATCTACCACCCTTACCACGTGGCGATGTACGAAGGCCGCGCGACCCGCGAGCAGATTCAGGGCTGGGTCGCCAACCGCTTCTACTATCAGGTGAACATTCCCCTGAAGGACGCAGCGATCCTCGCCAATTGCCCGGATCGGGAAATCCGCCGCGAGTGGATTCAGCGCTTGCTCGACCACGACGGCGCCCCCGGTGAAGATGGCGGCATCGAAGCCTGGCTGCGTCTGGGCCAGGCTGTTGGCCTCGACCCGGACCAACTGCGCTCCCAGGAACTGGTGCTGCCCGGCGTGCGTTTCGCCGTCGATGCCTACGTCAACTTCGCCCGTCGCGCCAGTTGGCAGGAGGCCGCCAGCAGCTCGCTGACCGAACTGTTCGCGCCGCAGATCCACCAGTCGCGTCTGGACAGTTGGCCGCAGCATTACCCATGGATCGACCCGGCCGGTTATGAATATTTCCGCACCCGCCTCGGTCAGGCGCGGCGTGACGTCGAACATGGGCTGGCGATCACCCTCGAGCACTACAAGACCCGCGAAGGCCAGGAGCGCATGCTGGAAATTCTCCAGTTCAAACTGGACATTCTTTGGAGCATGCTCGATGCCATGAGCATGGCCTACGAACTGAACCGTCCGCCGTATCACAGCGTGACCGAACAACGGGTCTGGCATAAAGGAATCATCTTATGAGTTTCGACCGCAGCAAAGTGCCGAGCTGGCGCCCGGGCTATCGCTTCCAATACGAGCCGGCGCAAAAGGGTCACGTGCTGCTCTACCCTGAAGGCATGATCAAACTCAACGACAGCGCCGCACTGATCGGCGGCTTGATTGATGGTGAACGCGATGTCGCGGCGATCATTGCCAAACTCGACGAGCAGTTCCCCGGCGTGCCCGAGCTCGGTGACGACATCGAGCAATTCATGGAGGTTGCCCGTGCGCAGCACTGGATCGAACTTGCCTGATTCGTCAGTGCAAGTACCGCCGAAACCTGAAGTCGGCCTGCCCCTTTGGTTGCTCGCCGAGCTGACCTACCGCTGCCCGCTGCAATGCCCGTATTGCTCGAACCCACTGGATTTCGCCGAGCAGGGCAAAGAGCTGACCACCGAGCAATGGATCAAGGTGTTCCGCGAAGCGCGGGAGATGGGCGCGGCGCAATTGGGCTTTTCCGGGGGCGAACCGCTGGTGCGTCAGGACTTGGCCGAACTGATCCATGAAGCGCGGCAGCTGGGTTTCTACACCAACCTGATCACCTCCGGCATTGGCCTGACCGAGCAGAAAATCAGCGACTTCAAAAAGGCCGGGCTCGATCACATCCAGATCAGTTTTCAGGCCAGCGACGAGCAAGTGAACAACCTGCTCGCCGGTTCGAAAAAGGCCTTTGCGCAAAAGCTGGAAATGGCTCGCGCAGTCAAGGCCCACGGTTATCCGATGGTGCTGAACTTCGTCACCCATCGGCACAACATCGACAAGATCGACCGCATTATCGAACTGTGCATTGCGCTGGAGGCCGACTTCGTCGAACTCGCCACTTGCCAGTTCTACGGCTGGGCGCAGCTCAACCGTGTTGGCCTGCTGCCGACCAAGGAGCAACTGGTGCGCGCCGAACGCATCACCAACGAATACCGGGCCAGGCTGGAAGCCGAAGGGCATCCGTGCAAGCTGATTTTCGTCACTCCGGACTATTACGAAGAACGCCCGAAAGCCTGCATGAACGGCTGGGGCAGCATCTTCCTGACCGTCACCCCGGACGGCACCGCCCTGCCCTGCCATGGTGCCCGCCAGATGCCGGTGCAGTTTCCCAACGTGCGCGATCACAGCATGCAACACATCTGGTATGACTCGTTCGGCTTCAACCGTTTTCGCGGTTACGACTGGATGCCCGAGCCGTGCCGCTCTTGCGACGAGAAAGAAAAAGACTTCGGCGGCTGCCGCTGCCAGGCGTTCATGCTCACCGGCGACGCCAGTAATGCCGACCCGGTGTGCAGCAAGTCCGAACATCACGGCGTGATCCTCAAGGCCCGCGAAGAAGCCGAGACCGCCACTCAAACCATCGAACAATTGGCCTTTCGCAATGAACGAAACTCACGCCTCATCGCCAAGGGCTGAGCCTTTCAGCGCCGCCCAGGCCGTCGCCGCCGGAACCGACTTCGCCGGACTGCAGCTCGGCGCCCATGGTGTGTTCTGGAATGAATACCGCCCCGAGGATGCCGCATGCCGGATCTGGCATTGGCGCGATGGCGCAGCGAAACGTCTGACGCCGGACGGCTTCAGCGTGCGTAGCCGCGTGTACGAATATGGCGGTGGTGCGTTTTGTCTGACGCCTGACGGGGTGGTTTTCGTCAATGAAGCGGATCAGCAGATGTATCGGCAGGCGCTGGATGGCGAGCCGGTCGCGCTGACGTCGACTGACTGCCGCTACGGCGATCTGCAATTCGCCGCTGGCCGGGTATTGGCGGTTGAAGAGCAGCAGGATCGGCATCGCCTGGTGGCAATTGATCTGGCGACCGGTACGCGACAGGTGCTGGCCGAGGGTGCGGATTTTTATGCGTCACCAACGCTCAGCCCCGATGGCCAGCGGCTGGCGTGGATCGAGTGGAGTCGCCCGCATCAGCCGTGGACCTCGACGCGCTTGATGGTCGCGCAAGGCGATTTTTCTGCGCCTCGCTGTGTTGCCGGTACGCAGATGGAGGAGTCGATCCAGCAGCCGCGATTCGACGCTGATGGGCGGCTCTATTGCCTGACGGACCGTGACGGCTACTGGCAGCCGTGGGGCGAAACGACCGATGGCCTGAAAGCGCTGGCCAGCGTCGCGGCCGATCACGCGCCCGCGCCGTGGCAGCTAGGCGGCTGCACGTGGCTGCCTGTCGGTGATCAATTTTTAGCCAGTTGGAGCGAGGATGGTTTCGGTCGCCTGGCCCTTGGAAGTGAAGATTTCAGCGGTGACTACAGCCGCTTCCGCCACTTGGCGATGGATCAACAATTCATCTATTGCATCGCTGCATCGCCGACCAGCCCGTCGGCAGTGATCGCCATTGATCGTGTCTCGCATGCCGTGAAAATCCTCGCTGGCGGCGTGGCTCCATTGCCTGCCGAACGCATCAGCCGTCCGCAGACCTTGCGTTATCCGAGCGGCTCCGGCGAGGCGCATGGTTTCTTCTACCCGGCCATGAGCGGTGAAGCGAAACCGCCGCTGGTGGTGTTTATCCACGGCGGCCCGACGTCGGCGTGCTATCCGATACTCGACCCGCGCATCCAGTACTGGACGCAGCGCGGCTTTGCTGTCGCCGACCTCAACTATCGCGGCAGCAGTGGCTATGGTCGCGAATATCGCCAAGCGCTGCATCTGCGCTGGGGCGAGGTGGATGTCGAGGATGCATGCGCGGTGGTCAGCTATCTCGCTGGCCAAGGTTTGATCGATGGTGACCGCGCGTTCATTCGCGGTGGCAGTGCAGGTGGTTACACCACGTTGTGTGCACTGGCGTTCAGGCAGGTTTTCCGCGCAGGCGCCAGCCTCTACGGCGTCAGCGATCCGGTCGCGTTGGCCCGGGCCACGCACAAGTTCGAGGGCGATTATCTGGATTGGCTGATCGGCGATCCCGAAGGAGATGCCGAACGCTATGCCTCCCGCACGCCACTGCTGCACGCAGACAACATTCGCGTGCCGGTGATTTTCTTTCAAGGTGAACTGGACGCGGTGGTCGTGCCGCAACAAACCCGCGACATGGTCGCGGCGCTGGAGCACAACGGCATCCCGGTCGAGGCGCATTACTACCCTGACGAACGCCACGGCTTCCGCCGCGCGGCCAACCAGGCGCATGCGCTGGAGCAGGAGTGGACGTTTTATCGGCGAGTGATGGGGCTAACTGACTGAGCCCTCACTTTGAGACTGCGTCGCTCCAATCGCGGGCAAGCCCGCTCCCACAGGTTATTTGGTGTACACAAAAATTGTGATCACTCATAACACTGTGGGAGCGGGCTTGCCCGCGATAGCTATTGATCAGACGCCGCTGGACTCAACGCTTGGCGATGATATACACCGCATGCACGATCCCCGGAATGTAGCCGCACAGCGTCAGCAGAATGTTCAGCCAGAACGCCCCGCCAAACCCGACCTGCAGAAACACGCCCAGTGGCGGCAACAGAATAGCGATGATGATACGAATGAAATCCATGGGGCAGCTCCTGAATGGGGGTTGGCTCACTTGAGCCATACAAGCTAATCGACCTGCGCCGTTCGTCAGGGTTCATTACGCTTGCTATTTGATCGCCAGCACCACAAAAAAACGCCCCACGCCAAAAGAATCAGGCGTGGGGCGTGCGTTATACCGCGAGACGGTTCGGGTAATCGGTTGGGGCTGCTCAGCTCACACGGCAATGCCCTTGCGACATTGCACTTGGGCGGTGCGCACTCGCGAGAAGGCGCGGCCCAGGCGCAGGAGCATTTCGTCGATGTTGGCTTTGCTGACAGTGAGGGCCGGGGTGAAGCGCAGGCAGTCAGGCTGCGCGGCGTTCAATATCAGGCCTTCGTGAAGTGCGGCATGGACGACGGCGTCGGCGCATTCGTCGGACAGCGTCAACCCGTAAAACAGGCCTTGGCCGCGCAACTCGCCGTGGCCGTAGCGGTGCGCCAGTCGCGCAAGGCCTTCGCGCAAATGCTGGCCGCTGTCGTTAACCTGCTGGAGAAAGCTGCGGTCATGGATGCTGTCGAGCACTACCAGACCGGCCGCCGTCATCAATGCGTTGCCGTGATGGGTGCCGCTCAGCTCGCCGATGGCGAAACAACAGGCCTTGCCTCGCGCCAGCAAGGCCGCCAGCGGCAAGCCGCCGCCGAGGCCTTTGCCGAGCACGACGATATCGCCGCGAATACCGTAGGACTGTTCGGCGAGCAAGCTGCCGCAGCGGCCGATACCGGTCTGCACTTCGTCGAGAATCAGCAGAATGCCCAGTTCACGGCACAGTCGCTCGACCCCTTTGAGGTAGTGCCCGGTCGCGGGAATGACCCCGGCATCGCTCTGGATCGGCTCCAGCATGATCGCCACGGTCTGCGCGTCCACCGCCGCATGCAGCGCCGGCAGGTCGTTGAATGGCACTCGATCAATCGTCGCCAGACTGCGGCCATGACAACCCTGCTCAGCCATGATGATCCGCGAGGCGCCGCCGCGATGCAGCTGCCCCCATTTGCGCGCCAGTTTGATCGCCGCCTCACAAGCCTCGCTGCCACTGTTGAGCAGATACGCCTGTTCGCTGGACGTGCTGGCGCACAGACGCTCGGCGAGGCTGAGCATGCCGCGATTGTGCAGATTGCAGCCTGGATTGATCAGCGCCTGGGCCTGATTGGCGATGGCTTTGACCAGCGCCGTGGGGCTGTGGCCAAGGCTGTTGGCGCCGCCGGCCTGGGAAAAGTCGAGGTAGGCGCGATCGTTGCTGTCCCATAGCCATGAACCCTGGCCGCGAACGAACACTTGTTGCGGCCGATCGACGCTGGGCATCAGGCGTTGGGCATTGAGATGGTCGGTCATAGCGGATGGCCCCGCCTCGAAGCAGAGGTCATCCAGACTCGGCGTCTGACGCCGCAAACTGAACAGATTCATGCGGAAAAACCTCGCTGGAGGTTTTTTGAACTGCCTATGTAATCACGAACGAAGCAAATGGAACTCGTCACGCTTTCTGGCCCTGCAAGCCTTGTGAATGCGGTTAGACTAGGCGCGCAAACGGCTTCAGGCCATTTCGATTTCTCAGCCATTTCGATAAGCGCTACTTATGGATTTCAAACAACTGCGTTATTTCGTCGCGGTCTACGAAGAAGGCCATGTCGGCCGTGCGGCTGAGCGCTTGTCGATCTCGCAACCGGCGCTGTCGCAACAGATCCGTCAGCTGGAGCAGAACCTCGACGTAACCCTGTTCGAACGCAGCAGTAAACGCCTGCTGCCGACCCTCGCTGCGCATACGCTGTACAACCACGCGTTGCCATTGCTCGATGGCTTGCAGCGGGCGCGCGAGGCGTTGGGTAGTTTCAAGGGTCAGGCACTGCGCACACTGGCGATCGGTGTGTTGCAAACGGTGCACACCAGCCTTGTGCCGCAGATGCTCGAGCGTGTGCGCAAGGCGCAGCCGCATCTGGTGGTACAAATCTATGAACTGACCGGGCTGGAAATCGAACGGCGTCTGCTCAATGGTTCCCTGGACATCGGCATCAGCTATCTGCCACCGCGCCAACCCGGTCTGCACGGTGTGTTGCTGTACGAAGATGAACTGACGCTGGTCATCCCGGCGGACCATCCCTTGCGCGAGTTCAAGAAGGTCTCGATGCGCCAGGCTGCTGAGCTGCCCATGTTGCTGCTCGGCGAAGAGTTCCAGATCCGACAGATCTGGCAGGCACAACTGACCAGCCTCGGACGACGCCCGCAGGTGCAGGCCGAGCTGAACACTATGCTGGGGATTCTCGACAGCCTGCCGCACACCAGGCTGGCAACGGTGCTACCGGGACGTTCGCAAAAGGAATACGACGATGAAGATCTGCTGTGGAAACCGCTGAGCGAGCCACGGGTGCCGTTGCAAGTTGGCCTGGTGTGCCGTGATGTACAACGCCAGCAGGCCTCGTTGGCATTGCTGCGGACATTGCTTGAAGAGGTGATCGATCGCGAAACCAAGCAGCCCCTCGATCCGCTCGCCTGAAACTTTTCTTCAGGCAAAAGAAAACCCCGCCGAAGCGGGGCTTTGCAGACTGTTTCCCTGACATCCATTTCACTCCGCCACCCTGGCAGAATCCTACGTGTCCGTGTTGTTTACTTTGCGCTTCCTGCGCGACGTCCATGAAATGTAGATTAGCCGTGGATCCAATATACGGATATGGGAGAACAGCAGCACGTCACGTAAGCAAATGCTTACATGACGTCTACAGGATCAAAACTGTGCCGCATCCAGCAGGAACAGCGACTCGCTACCGGCCTTGACCGACGCGCTCAACGAGTGGATACGCGGCAGCAGGCGGGCGAAATAGAAGCGCGCGGTGCCCAGCTTGCTCGCATAGAAATCCTCCTGCGCTTCCTTGCCCAGCGCGGCTTTGGCCATCAACGCCCACATGTAGGCGTAAGCGGTGTAGCCGAACGCTTGCAAATATTCGACCGAGGCCGCGCCGATTTCGTTCGGATTGTTTTTCGCCCGGTCCAGCAGCCACGCGGTCAACTCGTCGAGGGTGTCGACGGCATCGTTCAACGGCTTGGTGAACTCGCCCAGATCGGCGCTGGCGGTTGCGGTGAAATGGCGGATCTCGTCAGCGAACAGCTGGTAGAACGCGCCGCCACTGCCAACGATCTTGCGCCCGACCAGGTCCAGCGCCTGAATGCCGTTGGTGCCTTCGTAGATCTGGGTGATGCGCACATCACGCACCAGTTGTTCCTGGCCCCACTCGCGGATGTAGCCGTGGCCACCAAAAATCTGCTGGCCGTGGACGGTGGTTTCCAGACCCAGGTCGGTCAGGAAAGCTTTCGCTACCGGCGTCAGCAGCGCCACCAGATCTTCCGCGCGTTTGCGGGTGGTCGCGTCTTCGCTGAACTTGGCGGTGTCCAGTTGCATCGCCACATACGTGGAGAACGCACGGCCGCCTTCGTTCGAGGCTTTCATGGTCAGCAGCATGCGTCGCACGTCCGGGTGGACGATGATCGGGTCGGCGACTTTGTCCTTGTTCTGCGCACCGGTCGGCGAACGACTCTGCAGACGATCGCGCGCGTATTCAACAGCGTTCTGATAAGAGCGCTCGCCCGTGGCCAGGCCTTGAATACCAACACCCAGGCGCTCGTAGTTCATCATGGTGAACATCGCCGCCAGGCCTTTGTTCGGCTCGCCGACCAAATAACCCACGGCTTCGTCGAAGTTCATCACGCAGGTCGCCGAGGCCTGAATGCCCATCTTGTGCTCGATCGAACCGCAGTTGGCCGGGTTACGCGCACCGAGGCTGCCGTCGGCATTGACCATGAACTTCGGCACCAGGAACAGCGAAATACCTTTTGGACCGGCCGGCGCGTCAGGCAGCTTGGCCAGTACCAGGTGAATGATGTTTTCGGTGAGGTCGTGCTCGCCGCCAGTGATGAAGATCTTGGTGCCGCTGACCTTGTAGGAACCGTCGGCCTGAGGTTCGGCTTTGGTGCGAATGATCCCCAGATCGGTGCCGGCGTGCGGCTCGGTCAGGCACATGGAACCGGCCCAGATGCCGGCGTACATGTTCGGCAGGTACGCAGCTTTCAGTTCTTCACTGGCGTGGGCATTGATCGACAGGCAGGCGCCGGCGGTCAGCATCGGATACAGACCGAACGCCAGGCTTGCGGAGTTGACCATTTCTTCGACCTGCGCCGACACGGCTTTGGGCATGCCCATGCCGCCGTAGGCCGGATCGCCGCCAACACCGACCCAACCGCCTTCAGCATAAGTCTGATAGGCCTGTGGGAAACCGGCCGGCGTGGTGACGGCACCGTCCGCCCAATGGCAACCTTCCTCGTCAGCGGCACGGCTCAGTGGCGCGATGCTTTTGCTGGTGACCTTGCCGGCCTCTTCGAGAATCGCTTCAACGGTTTCGGCGTCGACGGTCTCGGCCAGCGCCGGCAGCTCGGCCCAGAGTTTGGCGACTTCGAACACTTCATTGAGGACGAAGCGCATATCGCGCAGCGGCGCTTTGTAGTCAGCCATGGCAAACCTCGCAAGATCTAAACAGGTGGTTCGTGGAATGATGTTTTCGTTGATCCGGAGTGTACCTCAACAACTTTTGCGACACATAGGGTCAACCGGTGACTGATTTGTTATTTTTGGTCACCGGAAAAAGATCGCCGCGATCTTTCGATCTGCCCTACAAAGCAAACGCCTGCGCCGGCAAATTCATCAAACAATCACTCCCCGCCTCGATCGCCGCCTGATGCGCAGCCGTACGCGGCAGCAAGCGCTTGAAGTAGAACTCGCACGTCGCCAGTTTGCCCTTGAGGAAATCAGCCTCACCCTCGCCCGCCTCCAGCTGTGCCTGGGCCACCAACGCCATGCGCAGCCACAGGTAGCCCAGGATGATGTATCCGCTGTACATCAGGTAATCCACCGATGCAGCGCCGACTTCGTCCGGGTTCTTCATGGCCGCCATGCCGACCTTCATGGTCAGGTCGCCCCACTGTTGGTTGAGCCCGTTGAGTTGCGCGACGAAGCTGCCCAATTGCGCGTGGTCGGCGTTCGCTGCGCAGAACTTGTGGACGATTTTGGTAAAGCCCCGCAGCAGCTTGCCCTGACTGCCCAGCACCTTGCGCCCAAGCAGGTCCAGCGCTTGAATGCCGTTGGTGCCCTCATAGATCGGCGCAATCCGGCAATCGCGCACCATTTGCTCCATGCCCCACTCACGAATGAAGCCGTGGCCGCCGAATACTTGCATGCCGTGATTGGTCACTTCCAGCCCGGTGTCGGTCATGAACGCCTTGCAGATCGGCGTGAGGAACGCCAACAGGTCTTCAGCCTCCTGACGCGCCTCGGCGTCGCTGCTCAGGTGCGCGACGTCGAGCATCTGCGCGGTGAAATAGGTCAGCGCGCGGTTGCCTTCGTTGAAGGCTTTCATGGTCAGCAACATGCGCCGCACATCGGGGTGGACGATGATCGGATCGGCAGGTTTTTCCGGGGCCTTGGCGCCGGTCAGCGCGCGCATCTGTAGGCGGTCGTTGGCGTACTTGATCGCACCCTGAAAACTCGCCTCGCCCAGACACAGACCCTGCATGCCAGTACCAAGCCGCGCGTGGTTCATCATGGTGAACATGCAGTTGAGGCCCTTGTTCGGCTCGCCGATCAGGTAACCCGTGGCGGCATCGAAATTCAGCACGCAGGTGGCTGAAGCCTTGATGCCCATCTTGTGCTCGATCGAGCCGCAGGAAACGCCATTGCGCTCTCCCGCTTCGCCTGCTGCATCGGGCAGGAACTTGGGCACGATAAACAGGGAAATGCCCTTGGTTCCGGCCGGTGCGTCCGGCAGCTTGGCCAGGACCAGATGGATGATGTTGTCGCTCAGGTCATGCTCGCCGGCGGAAATGAAAATCTTGCTGCCGGTGATCGCGTAGCTGCCGTCGGCCCGTGGCACCGCGCGGGTCTTGATGATGCCCAGATCGGTGCCGCAGTGGGCTTCGGTCAGGCACATGGTGCCGGTCCACTGGCCAGCGGTGAGTTTGCTCAGGTAGGTGTCTTTCTGCTCGGCGGTACCGTGAGCGTGGATCGCCGACATCGCGCCGTGGGTCAGGCCGGGGTACATGCCCCAGGACGTGTTGCTGGAGCCGACCATCTCGCTGATCACCAGCCCCAGCGAACTCGGCAACCCTTGGCCACCGTAAGCCGGATCGGCCGCCAATCCATGCCAGCCGCCCTCGACATATTGTGCGAAGGCCTGCTTGAAGCCTGTAGGCGTTGTCACCACGCCGTTGTCGAAATGGCAGCCCTCTTCGTCGCCGCTGCGATTGAGCGGGGCCAGCACGTTCTCGCAGAACTTCGCGCCTTCTTCGAGGATCGCGCTGATCATGTCCGGGCTGGCGTCATGCGCGCCGAGACTGGCGTAGCTGGAGTGGAAGTCGAAGACGTGATCGATCAGAAAGCGCATGTCGCGCAGGGGAGCTTTGTACTCGGGCATGGTGGATTCTCCGTCAGCAGATTCCTCCAACCTACTGCCGGCCACCAAGCGCGACAATCATCGTGCAGGCGCTGAATGCGCCGTCATCACTCAACCCGCAGCAGTGTCCATGCGCACCGCGCCACGGCGGTTCTGCCCGAATGCCATGACGCAGTTACGCCCGGCGCCCTTGGCGCTGTACAACGCCTGGTCGGCGGACTTGAGCACTTCTTCAGGGGTGCGTTGCTCGACACGTTCGGCGACGCCGATACTCACCGTCACCGACACCGCCGAAGCCCCGGAACCGCTACGGCGCTGGCGACCTTGCTGATCATCCTGCGGGCGGTTTTCCTGGTTGCGTAACTGAATGCTGTAGGAGGCGATCGACTCACGGATCACTTCCAGGTGCGGCATGCACTCCTCAAGGGTCTTGCCTGCGAACACCAAGGCAAATTCCTCACCGCCGTAGCGATACGCCCTACCGCCACCGCTGATTTTCGACAGTTTGCTGGCGACCAGGCGCAGCACCTGGTCACCGACATCGTGGCCATGGGTGTCGTTGAATTTCTTGAAATGATCGACGTCGCTCATCGCCAGCACATAGTTGCGCCCCAGTCGCTGCATACGTTCGTTGAGCGCACGTCGTCCCGGCAGGCCGGTGAGCTCGTCGCGGAAGGCCATTTGGTAAGCCTCATGCGCAACGGCGGCGGCGATCATCAGCATCACCTGGCTGCACATGATGTTCAGGGTGAACGGCAGAATGAAGGTCTTCGGCAGCATCCAGAACACACCGAGCAAGCCAACCAGTTGCGCCGCGTGCAACGGGCGCGGGTTGCGCCAGTATTGCCAGGCCAGAAGCAGGAAGGCCGAGATGAACACCGGATAGGACAACTGGATGAGACTCATCCATGCCCCATGCAGCGCCGGCCAGCGGATCTCCGACAACCACAGCAGCAGCGCCTGTGGGTAACTTTGCTCCAGTCCCAGCGCCACGCTGCCAAATGCCAGCAGCACGGCAAAGCGCGCGACCATGTCCTGAAACAGATGGGTACGTTCCTGCCATGCGGCGAATAATCCGAACAACAACGGCAGCAGCAGGCAGACCAGATGAAACACCACCGCAGCGTCTTCGCGGACCTTGCCGTTGTCGCGGTAGAAATCTGTCTGGGTGTCCAGCAGAAAGTAGGCGATGTACACCGTCAGCATCAGAAACAGTTCGCGCTGACGTCGATACACCGCGCAATACGCGCCACCGAGGAGCAGAACCAATGTCGGCAGGACGTTGAACAGCGATGTGAAGAATACGCTGAGGTCTTTGACGTACGCAGCCGCCAGCCCCGCAAGCAATAACAGCAGTGATGGCAGGAAATGGCTGAAACGTACAGCGGAAGAACGCGGCAAGGGTAAGCTCCGACCCGTCATAGCAAAGAGATGGCATTGTGCCTGCAAAGTGCGGCCAAGCCCATACAATGTGATCCAGATCACACACGGTCTCTGTAACGGCCGGAAGCTCGACTATCTGAGCGATCCGCAAACAAAAAAACCGCTGCCCCCTAACGGGAGCAGCGGTTTTCGTCAGACTGCGTTAAGGCTTAGTAGCCCAGCGCGAAGTCTTCTTCCTTCATGTCCATCAGGTTGCCAGCACCCGACAGCATAGTGGCCACGTGCGTACGGGTACGCGGCAGGATGCGCTGGAAGTAGAAGCGCGCGGTTTGCAGCTTGGCGGTGTAGAACGCCTCGTCGCTGGTGCCGGCAGCCAGTTTTTCCGCAGCCAGACGTGCCATGTCTGCCCAGAAGTAGGCCAGGCAGGCATAACCGGAGTACATCAGGTAATCCACGGAGGCCGCGCCGACTTCTTCGCGATCTTTCATGGCAGCCATACCGACCTTCATGGTTAGCTCGCCCCACTCTTTATTCAGTGCAGCCAGCGGCGCGACGAATTCCTGGACGGCTTCGTTGCCTTCGTTGGTCTGGCAGAACTTGTGGACGATCTTGGTGAAGCCTTTCAGAGCCTCGCCTTGAGTCATCAGCACTTTGCGGCCGAGCAGGTCGAGGGCCTGGATGCCCGTGGTGCCTTCGTACAGCATCGAAATGCGGCTGTCGCGAACGTTCTGCTCCATGCCCCACTCGGCGATGAAGCCGTGGCCGCCGTAGATCTGCACGCCGTGGTTGGCGGCTTCGAAACCGACTTCGGTCATGAACGCTTTGGCGATCGGGGTCATGAACGCCAGCAGTGCGTCGGCCTTCTTCTTCTCTTCTTCATCAACGCCGTATTTGACGATGTCGACCTGCTTCGCAGTGAAGTAGACCATCGCGCGATTGCCTTCGGCGAACGCCTTCATGGTCAACAGCATACGGCGCACGTCCGGGTGGACGATGATCGGGTCAGCGGCCTTGTCCGGTGCTTTCGGGCCAGTCAGCGAGCGCATTTGCAGGCGATCACGAGCGTATTTCAGACCGCCCTGGAAGCCGATTTCGGCGTGAGCCAGACCTTGCAGTGCGGTACCGAGGCGAGCGGTGTTCATAAAGGTGAACATGCAGTTCAGACCTTTGTTCGCCGGGCCGATCAGGTAACCGGTGGCGCCGTCGAAGTTCATCACGCAAGTGGCGTTGCCGTGGATGCCCATCTTGTGTTCCAGCGAACCGCAGCTCACTGCGTTGCGCGCGCCAATGGTGCCATCGGCGTTTGGCAGGAACTTTGGAACGATGAACAGCGAGATGCCTTTGGTGCCAGCCGGAGCATCCGGCAGACGCGCCAGTACGATGTGGACGATGTTATCGGCCATGTCGTGTTCGCCGGCCGAGATGAAGATCTTGGTGCCGGAAACTTTGTAGGAACCGTCGGCCTGAGGCTCGGCCTTGGTGCGCAGCATGCCCAGGTCGGTGCCGCAGTGCGGTTCGGTCAGGCACATGGTGCCGGTCCATTCGCCGGAGACCAGTTTGGTCAGATAGGCTTCCTGCTGCTCTGGGGTGCCGTGCTCGGAGATGGTGTTCATCGCACCGTGCGACAGACCTGGGTACATGCCCCACGACCAGTTGGCTTCGCCGACCATTTCGCTCACCGCCAGACCCAGCGACTCAGGCAGGCCCTGACCGCCGTGCTCGACGTCGTGCGCCAGGCTTGGCCAGCCGCCTTCGACGAATTGCTTGTACGCCTCTTTGAAGCCAGTCGGGGTTTTCACGCCGGACTCGCTCCAGGTGCAGCCTTCGATGTCGCCCACGCGGTTCAGCGGCGCCAGTACCTGCTCACAAAACTTGGCGCCTTCCTCGAGGATGGCGTCAACCATGTCCGGCGTGGCGTCTGCGCACGCTGGCAGGCTCTGATAGTGCGCTTCGTAGCCGAGCAGTTCGTCACGAACGAAGCGAATATCACGCAAGGGGGCCTTGTAGTCAGGCATAGCGATAAACCTCTGCTGATGTAACCGGGAATGAACGACCGTGTTGAATTGTTGTGACGGTCAAACAGTTGTTTGAAACATACGTTTACGCCGAAATCTTGTCAAGCATCGATCTTTTGCCGTTCGTCATCACGCTCTCCAAATGCCGGAGACGACAAATCGCCGCGACTTGATATAAGCCACGGGCGTTGTAAAAAGATTAGTTGAGCAAGAAGGACTTAAACGAAAAACGCCGCGACAGGGCGCGGCGTTTCGGGGTCTACAACAAATTCGATCAGGCGAAGGTATCGATGATCGTCCCGAGCACTTCGTCGGATGCCTTGGCCACCTTCACACCCAGCTCTGCCTGGATCTTGCCCTGCGACAGCTCGACGATATTGCTCGCCAGATCCGATTCTTGTGCGCGATCCACACCGCGCAGGCGATTGACCTGCACTTCGGACGACTGGCTGGTCACCGAACGTTCGATAGTGTTGTTGGCGATCTGGCTGGCAGCCTGATCGACGCGGTTCTGCCCGGACTGAATCGAGCTCAGTCCCGCATAAAAAGCTGTGTTGCCGGAGATTTCCATAGTCACTCTCATCCCTGCAAAGGATCAATGCTCGCCATTGAAGCAGACGCGCCAGCAAAACACCCGTCAAAAACACTAATGGCACAGTGCCTGTTCATAGGCAAAAGCTTAGTCGAGCAAATCCAGTTGCAAATGCTCGGCGACCGCTTCGGCGCTCAACGCCTTGAGTTTCGGCACCCGGCCCAGGCATGGCGCGGGAATGCGCTCGGCCAGGGTCGCGAGGTTTTCCTCCAGCCGCGAAGTTTTCGGATCGATGATATTCGCCACCCACCCCGCCAATTGCAGACCATCGCGGGCAATGGCCTCGGCGGTCAGCAAAGCATGACTGATGCACCCCAGCCTCACGCCCACCACCAGAATCACTGGCAGCTTCAGTGCAATCGCCAGGTCAGAGAGATTGTCCTGATCGGCCAACGGCACACGCCAGCCGCCCGCGCCTTCGATCAGGGTGAAATCGGCGTTCATCGCCAGAATCCCGCGCATCGGCGCCAGCAGCGATTGCACCGTCAGCGCTACACCTGCTTCGCGCGCCGCCAGATGCGGAGCGATCGCTGGCTCGAACGCCACCGGGTTGACCTGTTGATAAGTCAGCGGCAACGAACATTCGGCCAACAGCGCCAAGGCATCGGAATTACGCAAGCCTTTGGGCGTGACGTCGCAACCCGATGCCACCGGTTTGCCCGCCGCCGTGCTCAAGCCTGCCGACCGCGCCGCATGGAGCAATCCGGCAGCAACGGTGGTTTTGCCGACATCGGTGTCGGTACCGGTGACGAAATAGGCTGCGCTCATAGAGGTTTCTCCAACACGGCGTATACCACCTGATACGTTGCCGGCAGCCCCGACGCCTGACGGAACCGCTCGTACGCGTCGATCAGCCCGAGAATCCGCGCCCGTCCGGTCAAACCGCCCGGCCGGCCGGGATTCAGATTGTGTGCGCCCAGCGCTTTCAACTCATGAGTCAGGCTGCGCACATCCGGGTAATGCAACACGTGCGGCTGATTCTGCAGCGCCAAAATGCGCATGCCACTGCCGGCACATAACTGCTCATAGCGGGCGAAGGCGCGGAAGCGATTGACGTGCACCAGCCCGTCGATCTGCTGCCAACTCTCACGCAACTCGAACAGCGTCCCTGTACAAAGACTAGCAAACGCAAAAATCCCCCCCGGTTTAAGCACGCGCAAGGCTTCGCTGAGCACCGCCTCGAAGTCGGCGCACCACTGCACTGCAAGGCTGGAGAAAATCAGATCGACGCTCGCATCCTGCAACGGCAGCCGTTCGGCATCGCCAGCAATGAAATGCTCAGCGCCACCCAACGGCCGTGCGTGATTGAGCATGCCCTCGGCAATGTCCAGCGCGACACCGCTGCCCTGGGTGAAACGCGAGGCCAGCGCACGAGTGAAATAGCCGGTGCCGCAACCGAGATCGAGCCACCGCGACGGCATGAAACTTCCAGGCAAACGCTCAAGCAGCTGCGTGCCGACGTCACGCTGAAACTCGGCGACGCTGTCGTAACTGGCCGCAGCGCGGGAAAAAGACGCCGCCACCTGGCGCTTGTCGGGCAAGCCCCCAGGCAGCACAAGGGACAGATCAGTCATCAGCGCACTCATGTAGAAACGCCTGGATCGCGCCCGCGACTCCATGCGGGTCTTCCAGCAGAAAAGCATGGCTGGCCTGTTCGATCAGACCAATTTCGATATCCGGCAACAGCGCGAACAATGCGCCGGCCGCTTCCGCCGGGACCAGCGCGTCCTGTCCGCCGAACAGATGAAACTGCGGGCCGCGAAACCCCTGCAACGCCTGGCGTGTGTCCAGTTGCGCGAGCAGCTCCAGCCCTGCCATCAGCGCGGCCGGTGCGCCAGCGAGCAGCAAGCGCGACAAGCCACGCGGGTCTGGTGAACCTTGCGCACATAGCAGAGCGAAGCGCTTGAGCGTGGTACGCGGATCGGCCTGGCAACCGGCAAGAAACGCATCGAAGGTCTCGCCAGGCATCGCGTTCGGCCACTGCTCATGGGCGACAAACGCAGGGTTGCTCGCCAGCGTCAGCAGCCCGCAGCACGCCTCGCCGCGTCGTGCCGCCAACTCAGACGCGAGCATGCCGCCCAGAGACCAGCCACCAAGCCAGATTTCCTGCGGAATGCGCGCATCGAGTTCGTCGAGCCAGTCTTCAAGGTCAGCGGAGTCCAGCTCCGGCAGCGGTTCGATCTCGACTTGCAGATGTTCGTCGAGGCCGCGCAATGCTGCGGCCAGCGGTTCCAGCGGCGACACGCCGAGGCCCCAGCCGGGCAGCAGGATCAGACGATTACGCATGGCTTGGCTCCAACGACAATCGGGCGAAACAATCTGCCAGCCCATCCAGCAACTGTTGCACCTGCGCCTCGCTGTGGGCGGCGGTCAGCGTGACGCGCAACCGCGCGCTGCCGGCCGGCACGGTCGGTGGGCGAATTGCGGTCACCATCAAGCCGCGCTCGCGGAGCATTTGCGACAGCCGCACCGCGCGGCCGGCATCGCCGATCATGATCGGCTGGATCGGCGTGAAGCTGTCCATCAGCTCCAGCCCGATCTGCTCGGCGCCGTGGCGGAACTGGCGGACCAGTGTCTGCAAATGCTCACGGCGCCAGTGTTCGCTGCGCAACAGCTCGAGGCTTTTCAGCGTCGCGCAGGCCAGCGCCGGCGGTTGGCTGGTGGTGTAGATGTACGGGCGGGCGAACTGGATCAGGCTTTCGATCAACTCTTCGCTGCCAGCGACAAAGGCCCCGGCGGTGCCGAAGGCTTTGCCGAGGGTGCCGACCAGCACCGGCACGTCGTCCTGGCTCAGGCCGTAATGCTCGACGATGCCGCCACCGTTGGCGCCCAATGGGCCGAAGCCGTGGGCATCGTCGACCATCAGCCACGCGCCTTTGGCCTTGGCCGCGCGGGCCAGCGCCGGCAGGTCGGCGATGTCACCGTCCATGCTGAATACGCCATCGGTGACCACCAGCGTGTTGCCGGTGGCTTTCTCCAGGCGCTTGACCAGACTTTCGGCGTCGTTGTGCAGATAGCGATTGAAACGCGCGCCGGACAACAGGCCCGCGTCCAGCAACGAAGCGTGATTGAGCCGGTCTTCGAGCACCGTATCGCCCTGCCCGACCAGCGCGGTGACCGCGCCGAGGTTGGCCATGTAGCCGGTGGTGAACAGCAGTGCACGTGGGCGCCCGGTCAGATCGGCGAGCGCTTCTTCCAGCGCGTGATGCGGGCTGCTGTGGCCGATCACCAGATGCGACGCGCCACCGCCGACACCCCAACGTTCAGCGCCGGCGCGCCAGGCTTCGATCACCTGCGGATGATTGGCCAGGCCCAAATAGTCGTTGTTGCAGAAAGCGAGCAGCGGCTGGCCGTCAACCACGACTTGCGGGCCTTGCGGCGAGTCGAGCAGCGGGCGGTGGCGATAAAGGTTGTCGGCACGACGGGCAGCAAGGCGTGCGGCGAGATCGAATGACATGCAGGCCTCGATTTTCAAATGACACAGATCCCCTGTGGGAGCGAGCCTGCTCGCGAATGGGCGTCACATCCAACATGGATATTCGCGGCCAAACCGCTTTCGCGAGCAGGCTCGCTCCCACAGGGGTTTTGCATTCCTTCAGCGCAATCCGTGCAGCTTTTAGATGGCAGCGTTATAGAACTGCTCGCTGCTCTTCTGCTCCACCAGCGCCTGCTCGATCGCCGCTTGGTGCACTTCATCCGCGTGCTCTTCGCGAGCCTCCGGCTGGATACCGAGGCGTGCGAACAGCTGCATGTCCTTGTCCGCCTGCGGGTTGGCGGTGGTGAGCAATTTGTCGCCGTAGAAAATCGAGTTGGCGCCGGCGAAAAATGCCAGGGCCTGCATCTGCTCGTTCATCGCTTCGCGACCGGCGGACAGGCGCACGTGGGATTGCGGCATGAGGATGCGCGCGACGGCGAGCATGCGGATGAAGTCGAACGGGTCGATGTCTTCGGCGTTTTCCAGCGGCGTGCCGGCGACTTTCACCAGCATGTTGATCGGCACCGACTCCGGGTGCTCCGGCAGGTTGGCCAACTGGATCAGCAGATTGGCGCGATCGTCCAGCGATTCGCCCATACCAAGAATGCCGCCGGAGCAGATTTTCATTCCCGACTCGCGTACATAGGCCAGCGTCTGCAGACGTTCGCTGTAAGTACGGGTGGTGATGATGCTGCCGTAGAACTCCGGCGAGGTGTCGAGGTTGTGGTTGTAGTAATCGAGACCGGCCTTGGCCAGCGCTTCGGTCTGCTCCTGATCGAGACGGCCGAGGGTCATGCAGGTTTCCAGGCCGAGGGCTTTTACTCCTTCAACCATCTTCAACACATACGGCATGTCTTTGGCGGATGGATGTTTCCACGCTGCGCCCATGCAGAACCGCGTCGAACCAATGGCTTTCGCGCGGGCCGCCTCTTCGAGGACCTTCTGCACTTCCATCAGTTTTTCTTTTTCCAGCCCGGTGTTGTAGTGCCCGGACTGCGGGCAGTACTTGCAGTCTTCCGGGCAGGCACCGGTCTTGATCGACAGCAGTGTCGAGACCTGCACGCGGTTGGCGTTGAAATGTGCGCGGTGCACCGTTTGCGCCTGGAACAGCAAGTCGTTGAATGGCTGTACGAAGAGTGCTTTGACTTCGGCCAGAGACCAATCGTGACGCAGGGTGGCGGTGGTGCTCGCGCTCATGGGCAATTCCTTGGTTATGCTTGGCTGGCGCCGGGGGAAACGGAATACCCACAGGCGCTACACGGATGTTCGGCATATTTAAGGAAGAGCGATGCGCTGTCAACCGCAACACCAAGGACAGGTTTACATCTGTTTAAAAAACGTACAGACCTGTTTGCTGTGCGATGAGCCCGCAGAAGCACAAATGGCAATGTGCGAGGCCTGCGAAACCGAGCTGCCCTGGCTCGGCAGTCACTGCCAGACCTGCGCTTTGCCACTGGCGGTGGAGGGCCTGACTTGCGGCGAATGCCTGCTAGAGCCTCCGGCCTTCGAACAGGTCGCCGTGCCCTGGGTTTATGGCTTCCCCGTGGACAGTCTGATTACACGGTTTAAACACAACGCGAAATGGCCGTTTGGTCACCTGCTCGCCGACGTTCTCGGCCAATACCTGCAGCATCGCTTCGCCGAGGACTTGCCGCGCCCCGATGTGTTGCTACCGGTGCCGTTGGCGAATAAACGACTGCGTCGGCGAGGATTCAATCAAGCGGCGATGCTCGCGCGCTGGTTGAGTGTTTCGCTGGATTTGCCGTGCGAAGAACAGCTGCTGCGGCGAGTCATCGACACCGACGCCCAGCAGGATCTCGACGCCAAGGCGCGCAAACGCAACTTGCGCAATGCCTTTGCGCTGGCGCCTGACGCGCAGGTCAGTGGCCGCCATTGCGCGCTGGTTGACGACGTCCTGACTACTGGAGCAACCGCTCAGGCATTGGCGCGGTTGCTGATGAATGCAGGTGCGGCGCGGGTTGATGTGTATTGCCTGGCCCGTACGCCGAAGCCCGGTACCTGAAGCGAATACAGATATCGTGTGGGAGCGAGCCTGCTCGCGAATGGGCATCACATTCAACAAAGCTGTTGTTGGTCAAACCGCTTTCGCGAGCAGGCTCGCTCCCACAGGGGGCTTTGCGTCAGGCTTGACTCATGCGTTGCAAGTGGCCAACGTCCCTCTCATCGCCCGAGCCAGAAGCGTTCTGCCATGTCCCTGCCCACCCTGCTGTCCCAGCACATCGTCCGCCGCCCGCAGCGCATTGCCCTGCTGCAACACATCGCCGAGCAAGGCTCGATCACCCGTGCGGCGAAGAGCGCGGGGCTCAGTTACAAGGCGGCGTGGGATGCAATCGATGAGCTGAACAACCTGGCGCAGAAACCCTTGGTCGAGCGCGTGGTGGGCGGCAAGGGTGGCGGTGGCGCCAGATTGTCCAGCGAGGGCGAGCGAGTGCTGCGCCTGTATCAGAAATTGCAGGCGTTGCAGGCACAGGTGCTGGAAGCGGCGGAAGACGCCAGTGATCTCGACCTGCTCGGGCGGCTGATGCTCAGGACCAGTGCGCGCAATCAGCTACATGGCACGGTGGCAGCGATTCAGGCGCAGGGTCGCAATGACTTGATCCGCCTTGAACTGGCCGAAGGCATTGCTCTGGAGGCGCAGATCACCCACGACAGCACCGTGCATCTGGAATTGCAGGTCGGTACCGAAGTGATGGCGCTGATCAAGGCTGGCTGGCTTGAGTTGCTCGGCGCCGATCAGCCGGCCACGCCCGGACACAATGTCCTGCGCGGCACCATCGAAGCCATCCTCGATGCCGAGGACGGTCCCAGCGAGGTGCGCATTTCCCTGCCCAACGGCCAGACACTTTGCGCCTTGGCCGAACCGCTGCACTTGCGCAGCCACGGGCTGGACGTCGGCAATTCGGTGCAGGTGCAATGCGCGCCGTCCAACGTGCTGATCGGCACGCCGCTCTGATTTGTCTTGCCACAAAAGCGTCATCGACCCGCATTAAGGTGTTGCCCATAACCAAGCAGGGAGCCTGATGTGAGCCTATTAGAAGAAAACCAATCCACTGATCTGGAAAAAATGGTCGGCCTCAGCCGTCGCGGTTTCATCAGCGCCGGTGCCTTGTGCGGCGCGGCGATGTTCCTCGGCGGCAACTTGCTGAGCCGCAGCGTCATGGCCGCCAGTGTCAGCGCCGGCAACAGCCGCCTGCTCGGTTTCGAAAGCATCCCGGCAGCGACCACCGACGCCATCAGCCTGCCCAAGGGCTACAAGTCTTCGGTGCTGATCAGTTGGGGCCAGCCGCTGCACAAGAACGGCCCGGCCTTCGACCCGAGCGGTAACGGCACCGCTGCCGCACAGGAAGTGCAGTTCGGCGACAACAATGACGGCATGAGCCTGTTCGCCTTCCCGGACGACAAGAACCGCGCGCTGATGGCAATCAACAACGAATACACCAACTACCGCTACCTGTATCCGCATGGCGGCATGCCGCAGTCGGCTGAGGATGTGCGCAAGGCATTGGCCTGCGAAGGCGTGTCGGTGATCGAAGTACAGCGCAAGAACGGCCAGTGGCAATTCGTCCAGGGCTCGCGCTACAACCGTCGGATTCACGGTAACTCGCCGCTGCGCATCAGCGGTCCGGCCCGCGGCCACGACTTGATGAAAACCGCCGCCGACAAGCACGGCAAAAAAGTCCTCGGCACGTTCCAGAACTGCGCCAACGGCAAGACACCTTGGGGCACCTACCTGACCTGCGAAGAAAACTTCACCGACTGCTTCGGCAGCAGCAACGCCCAGCAGCAATTCGATGCCGCGCAAAAGCGCTACGGCGTTGTCGCCAGCAGCAAGGACATCAACTGGCACCCGCACGACCCGCGCTTCGACATGGCCAAGAACCCCAACGAGCTCAACCGTCACGGCTGGGTGGTCGAGATCGACCCATTCGATCCGCAATCGACTCCGGTCAAACGCACCGCGCTGGGCCGCTTCAAGCATGAAAACGCCGCACTCGCCGAGACCGACGATGGTCGCGCTGTGGTGTACATGGGCGACGACGAACGTGGCGAGTTCATCTACAAATTCGTCAGCCGCGACCGCATCAACCATCGCAATCAGAAAGCCAACCGCGACATCCTCGATCACGGCACGTTGTATGTAGCCAAATTCGATGCTGGCGACGGCAACCCTGATCACCCGAAAGGCCGGGGCCAGTGGATCGAACTGACCCACGGCAAGAACGGCATCGACGCCAGCAGCGGGTTTGCCGATCAGGCGGAAGTGCTGATCCACGCGCGCCTTGCCGCCAGTGTGGTTGGCGCAACACGCATGGACCGCCCGGAATGGATCGTCGTCAGCCCCAAGGACGGCCAGGTTTATTGCACCCTGACCAACAACGCCAAACGTGGCGAAGACGGTCAACCGGTGGGCGGGCCGAACCCGCGCGAGAAGAACGTCTATGGGCAGATTCTGCGCTGGCGCACCGACCGCGATGACCATGCCTCGAAGACATTCGCTTGGGATCTGTTTGTGGTCGCCGGCAACCCGGGCGTGCATGCCGGGACGCCGAAGGGTGGCTCATCGAACATCACCCCGCAGAACATGTTCAACAGCCCCGACGGTCTGGGGTTCGACAAGGCCGGACGCCTGTGGATTCTCACTGACGGCGATTCGAGCAACGCTGGCGACTTCGCCGGGATGGGCAACAACCAGATGCTCTGCGCCGATCCTGCGACCGGTGAGATTCGCCGTTTCATGGTCGGGCCGGTGGGTTGTGAAGTGACCGGAATCAGCTTCTCGCCGGATCAGAAAACCCTGTTTGTCGGCATCCAGCATCCGGGCGAAAACGGTGGTTCGACCTTCCCCGAGCACCTGCCCAACGGCAAGCCAAGGTCTTCGGTGATGGCGATTACTCGCGAGGATGGTGGGATCGTCGGCGCCTGATAAACCCTCATCGCTGGCAAGCCAGCTCCCACAGGTCTTGCGCAAAACCTGTGGGAGCTGGCTTGCCAGCGATGGCATCAGCAATGACACCAACCACCTCCCCCACTGCCATCTGCGCTACCATGCCGAGCCGGACGCAGCAGCCTGCTGCGCGCAGGAGTCAGCATGGCCCACCCGTTTGAAACCCTCACCCCCGATCTCGTCCTGGATGCCGTTGAAAGCATCGGTTTCCTCAGCGACGCGCGCATTCTGGCGCTCAACAGCTACGAAAACCGTGTGTATCAGGTCGGTATCGAAGACTCCGAGCCGCTGATTGCCAAGTTCTATCGTCCGCAGCGCTGGACCAACGAGGCCATCCTCGAAGAGCACCAGTTCACTTTCGAACTGGCCGACATCGACATCCCGGTAGTAGCGCCGCTGATCCACAACGGCGAAACCCTGCATGAGCACGCCGGTTTCCGCTTCACCCTGTTCCCGCGCCGTGGGGGCCGTGCGCCGGAGCCGGGCAACCTTGATCAGCTGTATCGCCTCGGCCAGTTGCTCGGGCGCATGCATGCGGTGGGCGGCACCAAGCCGTTCAAGTACCGCGAAGCCCTCGCCGTGCAGAACTTCGGCCATGCCTCGCTGAATACCCTGCTCGAAGGCAACTTCATTCCCAAGAGCCTGCTGCCGGCTTACGAGTCGGTTGCCCGCGACCTGCTCAAACGCGTCGAAGATGTCTACGCCGCCACGCCGCACCAGAACATCCGCATGCACGGTGACTGCCACCCCGGCAACATGATGTGCCGCGACGAGATGTTCCACATCGTCGACCTCGACGACTGCCGCATGGGCCCGGCGGTGCAGGACATCTGGATGATGCTCGCCGGCGATCGCCAGGAATGTCTCGGGCAGCTATCGGAATTGATGGACGGCTACAACGAATTCCATGATTTCGACCCGCGCGAACTGGCACTGATCGAACCGTTGCGCGCCCTGCGCCTGATGCACTACAGCGCCTGGCTGGCGCGGCGTTGGGACGACCCGGCGTTCCCGCACAGCTTTCCGTGGTTCGGCACGGAACGGTACTGGGGCGATCAGGTGCTGGCGTTGCGTGAGCAGCTGGCGGCACTGAATGAAGAGCCGCTGAAACTTTTCTGATTCAAACCTGAACCCTGTGGGAGCGAGCCTGCTCGCGATAGCGGACGGACATTCAACTTTGATGTTGGCTGACCCGACGCTATCGCGAGCAGGCTCACTCCTACATTTGTCCGGTGTTCACAAATTCACAACTCACTTGCAGACAAATCTCCTTACAATCCCTCCTTTGTCAGCTGCCTGAGCAAGGATTCTGCATGCAAGCCGCCAACCCGCGTCGCGGGTACATTCTGGGCCTGAGCGCCTACATCATCTGGGGCCTGTTCCCGATCTATTTCAAAGCCATCGCTGAAGTCCCGGCCGTCGAGATCATCATCCATCGGGTGCTGTGGTCGGCGCTGTTCGGTGCGTTGCTCCTGATGGTATGGAAACACCCGGGCTGGCTGCGCGAGCTGCTCGACAATCCAAAACGCCTGGCGATTCTGGCCCTGAGCGGCACGCTGATCGCGGCCAACTGGCTGACCTATGTCTGGTCGGTGAACAACGGCCGCATGCTCGAGGCGAGTCTGGGTTACTACATCAATCCGCTGGTCAACGTCCTGTTGGGCATGGTGATCCTTGGCGAACGGCTGCGGCGCATGCAGTGGGTCGCGGTCGGTCTCGCTGCCATCGGCGTGGCGCAGCAGGTGTGGCAGGTCGGCAGCTTGCCGTGGGTGTCGCTGGCGCTGGCGCTGACTTTCGGCTTCTACGGTCTGATCCGCAAGCAGGCGCCGGTCAAGGCGTTGCCGGGGCTGGTGGTGGAAACCTGGATGCTGGTGCCGATCGCGATCGCATGGTTGCTGTTCAATCAGACTGCCACGAGTGTGCAGCCGGCCTTCTGGACCACCTCTGAAGCCTGGTGGCTCGTGGCTGCCGGCCCGGTGACGCTGGTGCCATTGGTGTGTTTCAACGCCGCCACCCGCCACTTGCCCTACACCACCATCGGCTTCCTGCAATACATCGCGCCGACGCTGGTGTTGCTGCAAGCCGTGCTGCTGTTTGGCGAGCATTTGTCGTCCAGCACGCTGGTCGCGTTCATGTTTATCTGGGCCGGTCTGGCGGTCTACAGCGTTGATGCGTGGATAAGTTTGCGCCGGCGCGCCTGATCAAAAAACGCACAAACCTCCGCAGGCCACGGTTCTCGTGGCCTGCATCGTTCCTTCCCAAGCTTATCCACAGCGTGATCCCCGCCGTTTGTGCGCAAGTCACTGAATGTTGGCGGTTTTTTGATCAACGGGCGCAAAGCCACGGCCGGCGTGGCGTGGCGGTCTGTCTCTACAGGTTATCCACAGGCAGGTGCACGTTAAACCTGAATAACCCTGTGAACGTTTAAACCTCTGTGCGTAACACCAGTTCGACCATCAGATCATCGGCCAGGGTTTCCAGGCGCGCCTGCAACACATCCAGCGACAGCGTCAGTGGTACCGCGAGAATCGCCTCGGCGTGGAACAGCGGCTCGCTGCTCATCGGCGCCGGGCGCACTTCAGTTACCAGTCGCTCCAAGTTCACGCCCTGCTCGCTCAACAGGCGAGTGATATCACGAACGATACCCGGTCGGTCATTGCCGACCAGTTCCATGGCGATCGGTTTCCACGTGCAGGACTGCTCCACTCCGCTTTCGGCAATCAATACCCGAATGCCATGGGCCGACAGCGCTTGCAGGGCATCGACCAGTTCGTCGTAAGCCTCCGCCGGCACGCCCACGCGCAGAATCCCGGCGAACTGCCCGGCCATGCGTGACATGCGGCTTTCCAGCCAGTTGCCGCCGTGCTCGGCAATGCATTGGGCGATGCGCTCGACCTGCCCGGGCTTGTCCGGGGCGAAAACGGTGAGTACGAGATGGTCCATGGCGCAGCCCTCTTGTCATGACTTTTGTTATCGAAGGGCAAGTATAGGCAAGCGGCTTGATTCAGCCTGACCCAGTGCTGGCAGATGATGACCTGTGGCGAGGGGATTTATCCCCGTCCGGCTGCGCAGCAGTCGTGAGTCCTGCCAATTGGGTCTGCCAGCCGGACCGCAGGGGGCGGCTTCGCCACCCAAACGGGGATAAATCCCCTCGCCACAGATTCGCTCATCGCAAAGGGGGAGACGCCAAACTGCGCCATAGCAGCCAAACAGCAATTATGTGTACAACTTTCGATATTTAGCTGGAACAATCCAATGCTTTTTTGAGAACATCCCGTTCCGCGACGTGACCGCAATGCGTCATGAGGTCGCAGAACGACGTAATTAGTCTGATTTTCACAAGCGCAACTCATCATGTAGTATGCCGCAGCGCGCACTACATAACGCTGGATCGATGTCTGCCCAAGGCCCTTCGCAACCCTGAAAGCCCCGTCAGCAAGGCCTCCAAGCCGTTGATTGGTCCTAGCCCAGCCGCCAGCAATGGCATGTACTGGTCCGCAGGTTTGTGGTTTAAATGGCCGGAAGCTTCATTGTTAAATTGACGAGCTGAAAAGCGAAATAGCTGAGCAGAGTGAGGCAAGCAATGACTGAACACGTTCAAGTCGGTGGCCTGCAGGTCGCCAAAGTCCTGTTCGACTTCGTGAACAACGAAGCCATTCCCGGTACCGGCCTCACCGCCGAACAATTCTGGGAAGGTGCCGACAAGGTCATTCACGACCTGGCGCCGAAGAACAAAGCCCTACTCGCCAAACGCGATGACTTCCAGGCGCGCATCGATGCCTGGCATCAGCAGCATGCCGGCCAGGCGCACGATGCCGTGGCCTACAAAGCTTTCCTGCAAGAGATCGGTTATCTGCTGCCAGAAGCGGCTGATTTCCAGGCGACGACGCAAAACGTCGACGATGAAATCGCCCGCACCGCCGGCCCGCAACTGGTCGTGCCGGTGATGAATGCGCGCTTCGCGCTCAACGCCTCGAACGCCCGCTGGGGTTCGCTGTACGACGCCCTCTACGGCACCGACGCGATCAGCGAAGACGGTGGCGCGGAAAAAGGCAAAGGCTACAACAAGGTGCGTGGCGACAAAGTCATCGCCTTCGCCCGCGCCTTCCTCGACGAAGCCGCGCCACTGGCCGCCGGCTCCCACGTCGATTCGACCGGCTACAGGATCGCTGACGGCAAACTGGTCGTGACGCTCAAGGGCGGCAGCAACAGCGGCCTGCGCGATGACGCTCAGTTGATCGGTTTCCAGGGTGACGCCAACGCGCCGATCGCCGTTCTGCTCAAGCACAACGGCCTGCACTTCGAAATCCAGATCGATGCCAGCACTCCGGTCGGCCAGACCGATGCCGCCGGCGTCAAAGACATCCTCATGGAAGCGGCGCTGACCACGATCATGGACTGCGAAGACTCCGTGGCCGCCGTCGATGCCGACGACAAAGTGGTGATCTACCGCAACTGGCTCGGCCTGATGAAGGGCGACCTCGCGGAATCCGTGTCCAAGGGCGGCCAGACCTTCACCCGCACCATGAACCCGGATCGCACCTACACCGCGCCCAATGGCGGTGAAGTGACCCTGCACGGTCGTTCGCTGTTGTTCGTGCGCAACGTCGGCCATCTGATGACCATCGATGCGATCCTCGACAGCCAAGGCAACGAAGTACCGGAAGGTATCCTCGATGGTCTGGTGACCTGTCTGGCGGCAATGCACAACCTCAACGGCAACACTTCGCGGCGCAACACCCGCACCGGTTCGGTGTACATCGTCAAACCGAAAATGCACGGCCCGGAAGAAGCGGCGTTCACCAACGAGCTGTTCGGGCGTATCGAAGATGTCCTGCGCTTGCCGCGCAACACCCTGAAAGTCGGGATCATGGACGAGGAGCGCCGCACCACGGTCAACCTCAAGGCCTGTATCAAGGCGGCCAGCGAGCGCGTGGTGTTCATCAACACCGGTTTCCTCGACCGTACCGGCGACGAAATCCACACGTCCATGGAGGCCGGCCCAGTGGTGCGCAAGGCTGACATGAAGGCCGAGAAGTGGATCGGCGCCTACGAGAACTGGAACGTCGACATCGGTCTGAGCACCGGCCTGCAAGGTCGTGCGCAAATCGGTAAAGGCATGTGGGCGATGCCGGATCTGATGGCAGCGATGCTTGAGCAGAAAATCGCTCACCCACTCGCCGGCGCCAACACTGCCTGGGTGCCATCGCCGACTGCCGCTGCGCTGCACGCGCTGCACTACCACAAGGTCGATGTGTTTGCGCGTCAGGCCGAACTGGCCAAACGTGCGCGCGCCTCGGTGGACGACATCCTCACCATTCCACTGGCAGTGAACCCAAGCTGGACACCAGAGCAGATCAAGAACGAACTGGACAACAACGCCCAGGGCATTCTCGGTTACGTGGTGCGCTGGATCGACCAGGGTGTCGGTTGCTCCAAAGTGCCGGACATCAACGACGTCGGCCTGATGGAAGACCGTGCGACGCTGCGGATCTCCAGCCAGCACATCGCCAACTGGCTGCGCCACGGTATCGTCAGCCAAGAGCAAGTGATGGAAAGCCTCAAGCGCATGGCGCCAGTGGTTGACCGCCAGAACGCCAACGACCCGCTGTATCGCCCGCTGGCACCGGACTTCGACAGCAACATCGCCTTCCAGGCGGCGGTCGAACTGGTCATCGAAGGCACCAAGCAACCGAACGGCTACACCGAGCCGGTGCTGCACCGTCGTCGTCGTGAGTTCAAGGCCGCGAATGGTCTGTAATTTGCGCTGACGCTGGAAGTGAAAAAGGCCCTGATCGAGAGATCAGGGCCTTTTTGTTTGTGAGGTGGATTGGATTGTTGTGGTGGGCTTGAGATCCATCCCCCTCACCCCAGCCCTCTCCCCCAAGGGGTAGAGGGGAAAGGGAGCAGATTGGGGAAGTTTCAATTCCTGAGTTCGACTCATGAAATTCAGGTCGGTGTACCTCCAACATTCACCGCGGTCAGTCCCCTCTCCCTCTGGGAGAGGGTTAGGGTGAGGGGCTTCTAGGGCTCAATGCCCAATTCATGCTTCACCAACTCAAGCAACTTGCCCGTATCAATCGGCTTGAGCAGAAAATCCACCACGCTCAAATGCATCGCTTCGATCGCGTCTTTCACGTCGGCATCGCCGGAGACGATGATGATCGGCATCGCTGCCCGTACCGATTCACGCACCTGGCGAATCAGCTCGAGGCCGTCGACATTGCCCATGCGCAGGTCGGTAATCACCAGACCGATCGAAGGCTTTTCATCGAGCATTTTCAGCGCGGTTTCACCGCTGGCTGCGGTCATGCAGCGAATGCCGTCCAGCGCGAGTATCTCCGACAACAGCTCGCGGGCGTCCTTGTCGTCGTCGACGATCAGGACACGCTGCGGCGGCAGATCGGGTTCGAGCATGACTGCGCTGAGCGCTTCTCGCTCGGCGTCGCTCAAAATATCGTGGTCGGACATGGCGCTCTCTAAATGTTCAAACAATCCCTGGCAAGTCGTCAGACATCACCGGACAGCGCTTCAATGTGCACTTCGTCGGAATTTTTTCCAAGTGGCTAGCGCAAGCTTTTCCGAGCTTTTGCGTAGGTTATTTCCGAAAATCGGCCAATGGTGGCAAAACCTAGACTTACGTCCAATGGGCACCCTGCCCGCCGGGGCCGACCATGGTCGCAACGATCCGACAACAACAATTCGAAAAAGACTGCGGTAATGGTTATGAGCAAAGCGGACGCCTTCACCCAGGCAGGGAAAACCGCGGTGTTGCAGAACATTCAGGGCACCCTGCAATTCCTTCAGCGCTTCCCGCCCTTCAATCAGATGGAACACGCCCACCTCGCCTATCTGGTGGAGCAATGTCAGCTGCGTTTTTTTGCCCAGGGCGAGAGCATCATCAAACCGGCTGACGGCCCGGTGGAGCACTTTTATATCGTCAAACAGGGTCGGGTGGTCGGCGAACGCCAGCACATCACCAAGCCCGGCACCGAAACCACCTTCGAAATCACCACCGGCGAATGCTTTCCGCTGGCCGCGCTGCTCGGTGAGCGCGCCACGCGCACCGAACATCTGGCGGGCGAAGACACCTTCTGCCTGCAACTGAACAAGCTGGCGTTCATCAAACTGTTCGCCCTCTCCAGTGCCTTCCGCGATTTCGCCTTGCGTGGGGTGAGCAGCCTGCTCGATCAGGTCAACCAGCAAGTCCAGCAAAAAGCCGTGGAAACCCTCGGCACCCAATACTCGCTGAACACTCGTCTCGGTGAACTTGCGATGCGCCATCCGGTGACTTGCAGCGCCG
Source organism: Pseudomonas sp. LW8 (assembly GCF_041956865.1). Classification (NCBI taxonomy): domain Bacteria; kingdom Pseudomonadati; phylum Pseudomonadota; class Gammaproteobacteria; order Pseudomonadales; family Pseudomonadaceae; genus Pseudomonas; species Pseudomonas sp. LW8. The sequence goes on from NZ_CP168138.1 coordinate 5,233,227, forward strand.
ATACGCCACTGCGTGAAGCGGTGAAGCTGATGCACGAGCAACAGGTCGGCAGCATCGTCGCGGTGGATGAGCACAAGGCGCCGCTGGGGATTTTCACCCTGCGCGATTTGCGCCATGTGGTCGCCGAAGGTGTCGGCGATTTCAGCGACGCCATCGAACAGCACATGACCCGTTCACCGTTTTATCTGTCGCCGGATCACAGCGCCTTCGATGCGGCAATCGCCATGACTGAGCGGCACATCGCTCACGTCTGCCTGGTCAAGGATCAACGCCTGTGCGGTGTGGTATCCGAGCGTGATCTGTTCTCCCTGCAACGGGTCGATCTGGTGCACCTGGCCCGGACCATCCGCAGCGCGCAACGGATCGAGCAACTGGTGACCTTGCGCGGCGAGATCGGCCAACTGGTCGAACGCATGCTCGCCCACGGCGCGTCATCGACGCAGATCACTCACATCATCACCCTGCTCAACGATCACACGGTGTGTCGGGTGATCGAACTGACCCTCGCCGAAAAGGGCGACCCGGGCGTGCCGTTCAGCTGGCTGTGTTTCGGCAGCGAGGGCCGGCGCGAGCAGACGCTGCACACCGACCAGGACAACGGCATTCTCTTCGACGCGCGCGATGCCGCGCACGCGGCGGAGATACGCGGCAAGCTGCTGCCGATTGCCCAGCAGATCAACCAGAGCCTGGCGCAGTGCGGCTTTACCCTGTGCAAGGGCAACATCATGGCCGGCAATCCCGAGCTGTGTCTGTCGCGGGCCGAATGGGCGCGACGCTTCGCGGCGTTCATCCGCGAAGCCACGCCAGAGAACCTGCTGGGTTCGAGCATTTATTTCGACCTGCGCGTGGTCTGGGGCGATGAGCAAGGCTGCGAGCAATTGCGCCGGGGCATCCTCGATCAGGTCGGTGACAACCGTCTGTTCCAGCGCATGCTCGCCGAAAATGCGCTGCGCAATCGCCCTCCCGTTGGGCGCTTCCGTGAATTCGTGCTGGCACGCAAGAACGGTGAGAAGGCCACGCTGGATCTGAAAATTCAGGGTCTGACGCCGTTCGTCGACGGTGCCCGGTTGCTGGCGCTGGCCAACGGCATCGACGCCAACAACACCCTCGAGCGTTTCCGCCAATTGGTCGATAAACAAGTCATCGAGCCGCTCGACGGCGCGGCGTATGAAGAGGCCTATCACTTCATTCAGCAAACGCGCATGCAGCAGCATCAGCTCCAGACCCGGGAGAACCAGCCGTACTCCAACCGCGTCGATCCCGACAGCCTCAATCACCTTGACCGGCGCATCCTGCGTGAATCCCTGCGCCAAGCGCAGCGCCTGCAAAGCAGCCTGACCTTGCGGTATCAGCTATGAGCCTGTTTTCCTGGCTGCGCCCGGCCAGCCCCGTTGTGTCGGCGGATCTACAGCAGCGGCTGGCGAATCTGCCGGCGCTTGCCGAGCTGAGCGAATGCAGCCTGCGTGAGCAGCGCTGGGTGGTGCTGGACCTGGAAACCACCGGCCTGAATATGAGCAAGGATCGGGTCCTGTCGATCGGCGCGGTGGTGATCGAGGACGGCGCGATCGATTTCAGTCAGCAGTTCGAGCGCACGCTGCAATGTCGCGAATTGAAGCTCAGCCCCAGCGTGCTGATTCATGGCTTGGGACCGAATGCGATTGCCGCAGGCAGCGACCCGGCGGAAGCGTTGCTGGAGTTGCTGGAGTTCATCGGCGACAGCCCGGTGCTGGCGTTTCATGCGCCGTTCGATCAGCACATGCTCGGGCGCGCAGTGAAAGAACACCTGGGGCATAAGCTGCAGCATGTGTTTCTGGATGTGGCAGATATCGCGCCGTTTCTGTGTCCGCAGGCGCAGATTCGCGAGGCCGGGCTGGATGAGTGGATCGAGTGGTTCCGGCTCGAAGTGTTCGAGCGGCATAACGCCAGTGCCGATGCGCTGGCCACGGCGGAGTTGGCATTGATTCTGTTCAGCCGCGCTCGGGCGCAGCAGATTTACAGTCCGTTGCAGTTGCAGCAGCGGTTGAGCCAGTGGAAGCGGCGGCAGCAGGCGCCGTCCTTCTAGCTTTTCGGCACCTCCCCAGCCGCCTTCGCGAGCAGGCTCGCTCCCACAAGGCAACGCGTTGCTTCAGATCACCTGACCAGTGGCCAATTGCTAACCATTCCCACCTCTGCCAGAATCGCGAACTATTCTCGTTAGTTAACATTTCCCAATCGGTGATGTCCGGTGTCGTCAGTGCCCAACCCCCACAGTGAGCTCGTCGGTGCGATGTATCGCGACCATCGCGGTTGGCTGCTGGCGTGGTTGCGGCGCAATGTGGCGTGTCCGCAGCGTGCCGAGGACCTGAGCCAGGACACCTTCGTGCGCCTGCTCAACCGCAACGAACTGCTGACGCCGCGCGAACCTCGGGCGTTTCTGGTGGCGATCGCCAAAGGCCTGTTGTTTGACTACTTCCGCCGCGCCGCGCTGGAACAGGCCTACCTCACCGAACTGATGCTGATCCCCGAAGACGAACAGCCGTCGGTGGAAGAACAGCAAATGATCCTCGACGACCTAAAGGCCATCGACCGGCTGCTCGGCAAGCTGTCGACCAAGGCGCGCGCGGCCTTCCTGTATAACCGCCTCGACGGCCTCAGCCACGGCGAAATCGCCGCCAGACTCGGCGTGTCAGTGCCGCGCGTGCGGCAGTATCTGGCGCAAGGTCTGCGCCAGTGCTACATCGCCCTGTACGGTGAGCCGACATGACGGCGGCCAGTTCGCGCCCGGTGCCGGCGCATGTGCTGGACGCGGCAATTGCCTGGCAATTGACCCTCGATTCGAGCACCGCGCTGGAGCGCGAGGAATTCGCCAAGTGGCATGCGGCCCATGAGGAACACGCCCGCGCGTGGCGTCAGTTGGGCATGCTCGATCAGCGCTTCAGTGTCGCCAAAGGCCCGGCCCGAAGTGCGTTGCTGCAATCGCGCGAAGGCATTCGCCGCCGCGTGCGCAAACTCGGCAGCGGGCTGGCCAGTGTCGTGGTGGTTATCGGGCTGGGGCTGTTTGTCAGTGAGCGCTACCTGCCGCTGGACTACTGGCTCGCCGATCAGCGCACCGCCACCGGTGAACAGCGCAGCGTGCGCCTGTCCGACGGCACCCTGCTCAACCTTAATACCCACAGCGCGGTCGACGTCCATTTCGATGACGAGCGCCGCTTGATCGTGTTGCAGGAAGGCGAAATCCTCGTCGAGACCGGGCATGGCGATGCGCGGCCGTTTATCGTCGAAACCCGCGAAGGCAGCATGCGCGCGCTGGGCACGCGGTTTCTGGTCAAGCGCGAGGACGATGGCACCCGCCTGAGCGTGTTGCAGTCGGCGGTCGCGGCCCATGCCCAGGCCAACCCGCAAGAACAGATTCTGCGCGAAGGCCAGCAGGTGTTGCTGCGCAGTGACGGGCTGGGCTCGATTGCCGCCCTCGCCCCCGGCGCCGATGCCTGGACGCGCGGCATGCTGGTGGTGGACAACGCACGGCTGGGCGATCTGGTGCACGAGCTGGGGCGCTATCGTCGTGGCCATCTGGGCGTGGCGCCGGAAGTGGCCGATCTGCGCATTACCGGCAGCTTTCCGTTGCACGACACCGATAAGGCCCTGAGCGCTTTGCTGCCGACTCTGCCGGTGCAGATCGAGCGGCATACGCCGTATTGGGTCACCGTGGCGAAGGCTGATATCAAGCCTGAGTAATGCGTCGGCAGGAAAACCGCCTTCGCGAGCAGGCTCGCTCCCACATTGGCATGCGATCACCTGTGGGAGCGAGCCTGCTCGCGAAGGCGCCATCAGCCGCACAACCATTTCCTGCAAAAAATAATTTCCACCGAGCCCTATCACTTTTCCAATCTCGTCCGGCACACAGGCAATTGAGAAATATTTCCATTCAGGAGCCGCCGTATGTCCCGTTCGCCAGACACCTTGTTGCGCCCCAGTCTGCTGGCTTTTGCCATCGCTTTCGGCACGCCGCTGATCAGCAGCCCGTTGCTCGCCGCTGAGCAAGCGTCCAGCGTGCGCGCCTACAACCTGCCGGCGGCGCCGCTGTCGACCACCCTGAACCAGATCGCCAGCCAGGGCGGCCTCGCTCTGTCGCTCAATCCTGCGCTGGCCGCCGGCAAGACCTCGGCCCCGGTCAACGGCCAGTACGACGCCGCCGGAGCCCTGCGCGCGGCCTTGCGCGGCACCGGTCTGCAACTGGAACAGAGCAGCGCTGGCACCTACACCCTGGTGGCCGTGCCGGAAGGCACGCTGGCCCTGCCGGAAACTTCGGTCATCGGTGTGGAAAACTTCGAAAGCGCCTGGGGCCCGGTCGAAGGCTACACTGCGACCCGCACCGCCGCCGGCACCAAGACCGACACTGCGCTGGTCGAAGCACCGCGTTCGATCTCGGTGGCGACCCGCCAGCAAATGGACGACCGCAGCGTGCACAGCCTCGATGACGCTGTGCGCTACATGCCGGGCATCACCGCCAGCAGCTACGGCAGCGACACCCGCGCCGACTGGCTGCGCGTGCGTGGTTTCGAGCCGACCCAGTTCCTCGATGGCCTGCCGCTGCCCAAAGGCGTGTACGCCAACCCGAAACAGGAAACCTGGAACCTCGACCGCCTCGCCCTGCTGCGTGGCCCGGCTTCGTCGGTGTACGGCCAGACCCCGCCGGGCGGTTTGCTCGACATGGTCAGCCGCCGCCCGAGCGCTGAAGCCAGCAGCGAAATCCAGTTGCAATACGGCAGCGACAATCACCGCCAGATCAACTTCGCCAGCACCGGCAAGATCGATGAGGCCGGGCAGTTTCTCTATGGCCTCAGCGGCGTGGTGCGCGACAGCGGCACCCAGGTCGATCACGTCGACAACAAGCGCTACAACATCGCGCCGAGCCTGACCTGGAACATCGATGACGACACCAAACTCACTCTGCTGAGCCAGTTCACCCGCGACGACACCGGCATCACCAGCCAGTTTCTGCCCATTCAGGGCACCAAAATCAAATCGCCGCTCGGTGATATTTCCCATCACAAAAATCTCGGCGATCCGGATTGGGAATACTACGACCGCACCTACTACGCGTTGGGTTATGCCTTCGAACATCGGTTGAACGATGTCTGGCAGTTCAAACAGAACCTGCGCTACACCAAGTCGGACCTGTCGTTCCAGTCGCTGACACCCGGTTCCTACCCGTTCACCACCGTGGATGCAGAGGGCAACGTCGGCCGCACCAGCACCAGCGTCGACGAAGACATCAGCCAGTTTGCCGTGGACAACAACTTCCAGGCCGACTTCGCCACGGGTGAGATTCGCCATACCTTGCTGCTGGGTCTGGATCACCAGCGCAGCAACACCAACTACACCTCGATCTTTGGCGATGGTCTGCAAACCAACGTCAACAACCCGATCTACGGCCAGCCGATCGTACGTCCAGCACGCTCCACCGCGTTTTACGACTACAACCAGAAGACCTACCAGACCGGCCTCTACGTGCAGGACCAAATGGCCCTCGATCAGTGGCGCCTGACCCTCGGCGGCCGTGAAGACTGGGTGCACACCAGCACCCAATTCATCAACCAGAGCGACACCACCAACACCCAGCGTGACAAGAAATTCAGCGGCAACGCGGCGCTCAGTTACGTCTTCGATAACGGCTTCGTGCCGTACCTGTCCTACGCCGAATCGTTCCAGCCGACCACGGGCGCCGATGCCACCTCGACCGGCTCGCTCAAGCCAACCGAAGGCAAGCAGTGGGAACTGGGCATCAAATACCAGCCGCCGGGCAGCAAGACCCTGCTGACCGCCGCCGTGTATGACCTGACCCAGAAGAACGTCGCGGTGAACACCTTCGTCAACAACGTTTCGGTGACCAGCCAGACCGGCGAAGTGAAGGTCAAAGGCTTGGAACTCGAGGCCGTGTCGGATGTGACTGACAACCTCAAAGTCATCGCCGCCTACACCCTGGCCAAGTCCGAAGTGCAGAAAGGCATCGACAAGGGCAATCGTCTGCAACTGATGCCCAACCAACAAGCCTCGCTGTGGACCGACTACACCTGGCACGCCGGCGTGCTCGACGGTTTCGGCATTGGTGCCGGCGTGCGCTACACCGGCAACACCTACGGCGACAAGGCCAACACCTGGCTGGGCAAGGCTGACGCCTACACCGTGTTCGACGCCAGCGTGCATTATGATCTCGGCCGTCTGGACAACAGCCTCAAAGGTGCGTCGCTGGCGGTGAATGCGACCAACCTGTTCGACAAGGACTACATTTCCACCTGCGACAGCTTCTACTGCTACTACGGCGACCAGCGCAGTGTCGTCGCCAGCGCCACTTACAAGTGGTAAGCCAGTGAGCTGAAACAGGCCCTGTTCCCAGGCCGTCCGTACCGGACGGCTTTGGTGTTTTTGAAGGTCATGCAATGAAAAGTAAAACCATCCGCCGCTGGTCGTTCATCCACACCTGGACCAGCCTGATCTGCACGGTGTTTCTGCTGATGCTGGCGCTGACCGGTCTGCCGCTGATTTTCAGCCACGAGATCGATCATTTGCTCGGCAACGCCCCGGAGCTGCGCGAGATGCCGGCCGACACGCCGCAACTCAACCTGCAGCAACTGGTCGAGGCGGCGCAGAAGCATCGCCCGGGCGAAGTCATGCAGTACTTCGGTTATGACGACGAAGAGCCGAACGCGGCGTTCGCGATCATGGCCAGGACGGCCGACACCGAGCCGAACTCTTCGCACACCTTCATGCTCGATGCGCGCACTGGCGAAGCGCTGGAAACCCCTTCGGCCAACGGTGGTTTGATGCTGTTCATCCTGCGTCTGCACGTCGACATGTTCGCCGGGCTGCCGGGCAAGCTGCTGCTGGCGTTCATGGGTCTGTTGTTTGTCGTGGCGATCGTGTCCGGCACGGTGCTGTACCTGCCGTTCATGCGCCGCTTGAAATTCGGAACCGTGCGCCAAGACAAATCGACAAGACTGCGCTGGCTCGACCTGCACAACCTGATCGGCGTCGTCACTTTGACCTGGTGCCTGGTGGTGGGCGTGACCGGAGTGATCAGCGCCTGCGCCGACCTGCTCATCGCTGCCTGGCGCAACGACGCGTTGACCACGCTGATCGCGCCGTATCGCGATGCGCCGCCGCTTACTCAACTGGCGCCGGCCACGCGGCTGCTCGACATCGCCGAGGAAGTCGCACCGGGGATGAAACCGGATTTCATCGCCTTCCCCGGCACACGCTTTTCCAGCGAGCACCATTACTCGGTATTCATGAAGGGCGGCACGCACCTGACCTCGCACCTGCTGACGCCGGTGCTGATCGACGCCACGACCTTGCAGGTCACCGCCGTGGCCGAACGGCCGTGGTACATGGACGCCATGGGCATGTCGCAGCCACTGCACTTTGGTGACTACGGCGGCATGCCGATGAAGATTCTCTGGGCGACGCTGGATGTGCTGACGATCATCGTGTTGGCCAGTGGGGTGTATTTGTGGGTGGTGCGGCGCAAGGCGGCCAAGCCTGTTCTGGAAACGGCGGAGGCCTCGGCATGAAGCCGCGTCAGTCGAGTTTCTGGAAGGTTTTCAGCACACCGATCGTGATCGCCTTGCTCAGTGCGGCGGGGCTGTTTGCGGCGTTGCTGGGGGATGGAATCTGGGATGCGTTGAGCTGGGTCGGGCTTGGCGTGCCGGCATTTCTGGCCATAAAAGGTTTTCTGCCGCGAAGCTGAGAATCCCTTGTGGGAGCGAGCCTGCTCGCGAAAGCGCCCGGACATTCAACATCAAAGTCGACTGTCACGACGCCTTCGCGAGCAGGCTCGCTCCCACATGGGTTCTGCGCCGGACGCGAGCAGGCTATGCTGCCCGATCATTGTCCTGATCGAGACCTTGCCCATGTCCGCCCCCAGCATGACCCTGTACCACAACACCCTGTCGCCCTTTGTCCGCAAAGTCATGGTGCTGCTGCACGAAACCGGTCAGCAGGATCGTGTCGCGCTGCAGGACTGCGTGCTCAGCCCGGTCAGCCCGAACCCGGCGCTGATTGCCGACAACCCGCTGAGCAAGATCCCTGCCCTGCGTCTGGCCGATGGCAATGTCATCCATGACAGCCGCGTCATCCTCGAATACCTCGATCAGCAGCACGTCGGCAATCCGCTGATCCCCCGTGAAGGTGCGGCGCGCTGGCGGCGCCTGACCCTGGCGTCGATGGCTGACGGGATCATGGATGCCTCGGTGATGGTGCGTTATGAAACTGTCCTGCGCCCGGTGGAAAAACACTGGGACGAATGGCTCGACGCCCAGCGCGACAAGATCCGCCGCGCCCTCGCCGTGCTCGAGAACGAAGCGATTGCCGAGCTGACCAGCCATTTCGATGTCGCGGCGATCAGCGTGGCCTGCGCACTGGGCTATCTGGATCTGCGCTTCCCGGACATGGACTGGCGTGCAGCCAATCCGCAACTGGCCAACTGGTATTTTGAAGTGAGTCAGCGACCGTCCATGGTGGCGACAATGCCCCAGCCCTGATTCTGCGGCGCCTGATCTGCCCCCATCGCTGGCAAGCCAGCTCCCACATTGAATCGGGACAGACCGCTGACCTGTGTGTCGGCATATATCCTGTGGGAGCTGGCTTGCCAGCGATGGCACCACCTCGGTTCCGGCGGCAGCGCTGCAACAATCAGCGTCAGCAGAACCGCCACTTCCCTGCGCTCAGCCCTCAACCCGCTCATTGCATCGCCTCCACATCAAATTCCAGCGGCTTGGCCGGCTTCAAACCAATCCCGTACCAGTCCAGTTTGCGCGTCAGCACCATGAACACCCCGAGCAGACCGAACAGCATCAGCGAGCCCATCAACAGCGCGTAATCCTCGGCGCTGAGCAAGCCGTACAGCAAGCCATACAGCGCCGCCAGCCCGGCCGAAAAACTCAAGCCATGCCGCGCGCTGCGCAAGACATGGCTGACATAGAAGCCGATCAGCAACACGCAGCCACTCGCCGACAACAGATACGCCAGCGCAAACCCGATGTGTTCCGACAGCGACAACAGCAGCAGGTAAAAGAACGCCAGCGCGACACCGACCAAGGCATATTGCACCGGGTGCACCGCCAGGCTCTTGAGCACTTCGAAGAGGAAGAAACCGGCGAAGGTCAGAACGATAAACAGCAGCGCGTATTTGATCGCCCGGTCGCTCTTCAGGTACTGATCCACAGGATCGATGAAGCTCACGCCGAAGCTGCGCCCGTTGAGTGCATCACAGTCACCAGCGACGCAGCGCTCCATTGCCTCTTGCAGGTTGGTGGAGAAAAACGAGGTCTGCCAGTCGGCACTGAAACCCTGATCGTTGATCTCGCGCTTGGCCGGCAGGAAGTTGCCGACGAAGCTGGGGTGCGGCCAATTGGCGGCGAGGCTGACGCTGCTGGTCTTGCCCACCGGCACCACACGCAGCGAGCCGGTGCCTTGCAGACGCAGGTCGAAACCGAAGGTCAATTGCGTGGCTTTGCTGGCGTCCAGCGCCGGCAGAGTGACGTGTACACCCTCGCCGATCCAGGCCACTTCGCTGCCTGGCACGAAGTCCAGTTGCTGGCCGCCGAGCTCGAGTTTCAGCGCGTTCTCGATGCCGCGAATATCGCTGATACCGACGGCGAGGAACGGCGCGTCGAATTGGTAATCGGCAAAATTTTCCTTGATGCCCAACTGCGCCGGCAGGGAAAAATGCCCGTCGATACGATTGTCGGCGTGGAACAGCCGCGCCTCGTAAATACCGCGTTTGCGCAGTTCGGTTTGTACTTGCCCGTCGAGCTCGAAGCGCTCCGGCAGAAAGTACAAACGCCCGCGCGCTTCGCCGATCTCCTCGTAGCGCTTGTTGGTTTTCTCGTTGGTTTTCCAGGTGCGCACCACCTTGCGATACGGCACTACCATCACCGGCCCGGTCAGCTGCTGGCTGTAACTGGAGCTGCGCGCGATGTCTTCGAGCACACCGTCGCGCAGTTGCTGACGTTCGTCGATGATGCCGTCGATCATCAACAGCGGTATCAGCAACAGCAGGATCAACAAGGCAATCGCGCCGAGCTTGATGGTCAGATTCTTGTTCATGGGACTCTCCCTGTTTGGATGGGAAGAGTCTGGGGATGCGCTGTGGTGGGAGTGTGGGGGGAATATGGAGATTGTGTGGAGAATGCATTCTCCTGTGGGAGCGAGCCTGCTCGCGAAGGCAGCAACTGGGTTTCACGGCAAGCGCAATACCACCTCAACCCCGCCCTCGACATTGCCAATGCGCATCACCCCGCCATGCAACTTGACCACTTCTTCAACGAAGTTCAGCCCCAGCCCGGTGCTCTTGCGTCCGCTGTCCGGGCGCGGCAACGAGTAGAAGCGTTCGGTCAGACGCGGCAGGGCGTAATCGGGAATCGGCGTGGTCTGGTTGAACAGGCGGAACTCGATCTGCTCGCCAACCCGCTCGGCGCTCAAGCGCAACAGCCCCTGCGCCGGTGTGAAATCCAAGGCGTTTTCCAGCAGATTGCCCAACGCTTGGCGCAGCAGAAACGGCTCGCCAATCAACAGCAGATCCTCGCCGATCGCTTGCTCGACGCGCAGTTGTTTGCCCTCGATCCGCGCGGCCTGCGCCTGGAGCAGTTCTGCGACCAACAGCGCCAGCGGTACTGCCACCCGTTCTTCCAGCCCTTGGCGCTGTTCGACCTGCGCCAGGTTGAGCAGGCGCTCGATCAACTGCTGCATCCGCGCGCTTTCGCTGTCGATGTTGCTGACAAAGCGCAAACGCTGGACGGGTGGCATATCGCTTTGCAGCAACTCCGCCGCACCCCGGATCGCCGCCAGCGGACTTTTCAATTCATGGGTCAGGGTGTGCACATAACGCTCGACGTAGGCCTTGCCTTCGAGCTGCGTGCGCATCTGCTCGACCGCAGTCGCCAGTTGCTCCAGTTCGCCGCCGCGATAATGCGGCACTTCCACGCGCCGGCCTTCGCTGACCGCTTGGGCATAACCGGTCAAACGATGTAGCGCACGGCTCAGCCACCACGACAACAGTGCACCGAACAGCAGACCGAGGCCGATCAGTCCGGCGCCGTAAAACAGCAAACGCCGCTCGGTGCGATCGACGTAGGGTTGCAACGAACTGTTGGGCTTGGCCACGGTGACCACGCCGATGATCCTGCCGTTGTCGCGGATCGGCGCACCGACGTGCATCACCGACGAGCTCGGATCGTCAGGAACACTGCGGCTGGAGCGCGCGCCGTACTCGCCACGCAGGGTCAGGTAGACGTCGTTCCAGCGCGAATAATCCTGGCCGACCGCGACGCCGCTGGAGTCGAGCACGACGATGCCCTTGGCGTCGGTGACGTAGATGCGGTGGTTGACCTGATTTTTCGGCAAGCCCCAGATGGTCGCTTGCGGTTGGCGCTCGCCATAGGCGCGGAGCAATTGCGGCCAGCGGTTCTCGCTGAGGGTGCCGGCCTTGAAATCGTCGCGCAGGATTTCTGCCATCAGGTTGGCAGTGTCCACCAGCGTCTCTTCGGTGGACTGACGCACGCCGGGGCGGATTTCTTCCATGACCGTGTTGAGGACGAAATAACCGGTCAGGCCGACAAACAGCACGTACACCAGAAAGATCCGCAGCCCCAGCGACATCAGCTGTGCCCCGGGCTGTAGCTGTAACCGAGGCCGCGATGGGTCTGGATCGGCTCGGCCTCGGCGCGCACCAGGCGCAACTTGGCGCGCAGGCTTTTGATGTGGCTGTCGATGCTGCGCTCGTAACCGGCATCGGCCGCTACGCCCAGCGCATCGAGCAATTGCTCGCGGCTGAACACCCGCTCGGGTTGTTCGAGCAAGCATTGCAACAAGCGGAATTCATGGCGGGTCAGGCTCAGCGGCTGGCCGCGATAGCTGATCTGTACGCGTTCGGCATCGATGCGAAACAGCGTTGAGCCTGCTTCCAGGGTTGCGCGCGGCGCCATGCGTTTGAGGATGGCTTTGACCCGCGCTGCCACTTCACGCGGGCTGAACGGCTTGACCACGTAATCGTCGGCACCGATCTCCAGACCCACCACGCGGTCGATCTCGGCGTCGCGGGCGCTGAGAAACAGCACCGGCACTTCCGTGAAGCGCCGCAATTGCTTGCAGGTCTCGAAGCCACTGATGTCCGGCAGACCGATATCGAGAATGATCAGGTCGGACGGGGTTTGCCGCTGATGCTCCAGCGCCGCCGCGCCGAGGTTCAGCCACGTGGTGCTGAACCCCTCGCCCTGCAAGGCAAAAATCAGTGTGTCGGCAATCGCCGCTTCGTCTTCGACAATCAGGATGTGCGGCATGGCGTCCGAGCCCGTGGCAGTTAGTGCGCGAACGGTGCCCCAAGCCCGGGGTTACGTCAATCAGACCACTTAGCAGTCAGGCTTGTCGGCGGTGTAACGCCGTGCCGGGTTGACCGCCGCGCCGAACTCACGCAAAGCCTTGGCGCCGATCAGCAGCGGATAGTTGAAGTGGCTGCGGTCGGTCAGATTGACCTCGACGGTGCGCTTGACGTTGCCCAGGCACAGTTCCAGATCGACCACCGGGCGCTTGGCGACATCGCTGCTGTCGCGCTCTTCATCGTCCTCGTCGGAACGGCTTTTGATCTTGCTGATCCGCGCGACCTTGTGCTCGAAAACCTTGTTGCTGGCGTCCTTGGTGGCGAGGCGGAAACGCACCCAGTCGTCGCCATCACGGGTGAAGGTCTCGATGTCCTTGGCCGACAGCGAGGCGGTCAGCGCGCCGGTGTCCATCTTGGCCTTGAGCACTTCGCCACCGATTTCCGGCAGCGCGATGTATTCGTAGCGACCGTACAGCGTCGGCTCGGCGGCCATGACCGGAAGCGCGACGAGGGCAAACAGAGCAAGGAGGGATTTCACGTAAGGGGCTTCCTTGGAAATTGAGGGCGGCAAACTGGGATTTTAGACACGCACCAAGTTATTCGTTCGCTTCTCGGCCCCCTTCGCGAGCAGGCTCGCTCCCACATTGAAATGCATTGCCCTGTGGGAGCGAGCCTGCTCGCGAAGAGGCCAGTGCATTCAGATCCAATCTTGAGCGAAGCATACCCGGCGAAAAGTGAAACATTCGTCAGCGCCGATTTGGCCTGTCGCGCGAAGCTGCTTATCATGGCTCGCCCCTGCCACTTCATAGAGTTGCTTATGCGCCGCCTGCTCACCGGCTGTTTCGTCACCCTGCTGCTGTTGCTCAACACCCTGGTCCTGATCGGGCCATTGATGGTGTTTGCCCTGCTCAAACTGGTCGCACCCGGGCGCTGGCGGGATTACGCATCGGGGGCGGTGATGTGGATTGCCGAGACCTGGGCCGAGATCGACAAGCTGATCTTCCGGCTGTGCATCCCGACGCAATGGGACATTCGCGGCGGCGACGATCTGCGCCGCGACACGTCCTATCTGGTGGTCAGCAACCATCAATCGTGGGTCGACATTCCAGCACTGATCCAGACCCTCAACCGACGCACGCCGTTCTTCAAGTTCTTCCTGAAGAAAGAGCTGATCTGGGTGCCGTTCCTCGGCTTGGCGTGGTGGGCGCTGGATTACCCGTTCATGAAGCGCTACACCAAAGCCTTTCTGGCAAAGAACCCCGAGCTGGCGGGCAAGGATCTGGAAATCACCAAAGCGGCGTGCGAGCTGTTCAAGCGCCAGCCGGTGACGGTGGTGAATTATCTGGAAGGCACGCGCTACACCCTGGCGAAAAGCACCCAGCAGGAATCACCGTTCAACCACTTGCTCAAACCCAAGGCCGGCGGCGTGGCGTTCGTGCTGGCGGCGATGGGTGAACAACTCGATGCGATGCTCGATGTGACGGTGGTGTATCCGCAGGAAAAAATCCCGGGCTTCTGGGACCTGATCAGCGGCAACGTGCCGCGAGTGATCATCGACATCAGGACCCGCGAACTCGACCCGACGCTGTGGCAGGGCGATTACGAGAAAGATCCGGCCTTTCGCCAACACGTCCAGAACTGGGTCAACCAGCTCTGGACCGAAAAGGATCAGCGCATCGTCGAGCTGCGCAACGAGCGCCGCTGACTCAGGTGCCCGTGCCGACACCCCAGATGCTGCCCAGGCTGCTCAACAGCGAACCGCCGACGCCCTGCTGACCGAGGTATTGCAGCAGCACCGGGGCAAACTGGCCGATCATGCCGCTGTCCATGCCCAGCGCGCTGAACGCGTTGTTCAGGTCGTTGCTGTCTTTGACATTGCCCAGCGCATTCTCAAGGCCAGCGGACTTGCCGGACGAACCGAGCAACGCGCCCAGCGCCGCCAGATTGCCGCTGCCACCGGACAACTTGTCGATGCCCGGCACTTCCTTGGCCAGTTGCGAATAGTCGGTGCTGCTCAACTGATTCTTCGCCAGCCCGAGCATCGCACTGGTACCGCCAACGGCCTGCTCCGGCGTGACGTCCAGCGCACTCAGAGCACTCAACAAACCAGCGGTCTCCGAGGTCGGCGCAGCAGCAGCCGCCTTGTCACCACCCTGCATCCCCGCTACCGCACCGGCCACGTCGTTCAAACTGAAACCGGCAAACACCGGCCCGGCGGCCAGAGTCAGGAGCGATGCCAGGGCAAAACCGCGTGAAATCTTCATTCAGACATCCTCTTGGGAAAAAGCTGCCACCGGACAACGGCGACGAAACTGCCGGTTTGACCGGGTATTGGGCGGCATGTTCCTCGCGGCGCATCCCCTTCTCTACGCACTCACCAAAATGAATTGTTCAATCGTTGAATAGCCACTTCACTATTCGACTTCACACTGAAAACCCGACTATTTATTTCGATTGGAACTAACCAACTGTCAGATCTGACAGTTGGCAGTCATAACGATGCAAGTGAATATCTCCACTCCAATTACGTAACGGAGTACGAAAAGATGAAGTTGAAAATTGTCACTGGCACCCTGCTTGGTCTGACCATGATGAGTACTGCCTATGCTGCAACCTGCCCAACGATATCAGTGACTCATGCGCAAGGCGCCGAAGATGTCACCTTCACTTCTGCCCGACTTAAAGATAAAGACACTGCCAATTCAGTTGTCATCTGCCGATACGAAGGTGAGGCAGACCTTGGCGTCTCGGCTGGCTACAGAAACGACACTCCGGTTCAAGCCACCGGTAGCAATTGGAACGGTGATGAGTGTGCAACCAAGGATGGTGACGCCCGCAAATGCGCCTTTAAATAACTGGTCGTGTTCAGAACAAAAAAGGGCAGCCCGATCGGCTGCCCTTCTTACATGGGTAGAACTTACGCCGCACTGAACAACTTATGCGGATCAATCACAAACTTCTTCGGCACACCCGCATCGAACTCGCCGTAACCTTCCGGCGCCTGATCGAGGCTGATCACTTGCACGCCGACCACTTCGGCAATGTTGATGCGGTCCCACATGATCGCCTGCATCAACTGGCGGTTGTACTTCATCACTGGAGTCTGGCCGGTGTGGAAGCTGTGGGATTTGGCCCAGCCCAGGCCGAAGCGGATGCTCAGGCTGCCCATTTTCGCGGCAGCGTCGACGGCGCCCGGATCTTCGGTGACGTACAGGCCGGGGATACCGATCTTGCCGGCAACGCGCACCACGCCCATCAGTGAGTTGAGCACCGTGGCCGGGGCTTCGGCCTTGACGCCGTCGTGGCCGTGGCCGCGTGCTTCAAAGCCAACGCAGTCCACCGCGCAATCGACTTCCGGCTCGCCCAGCAGCGCGGCGATCTGTTCGTGCAGCGGGGTGTCTTTGGACAGGTCGACGACCTCAAAGCCCTGGGCCTTGGCGTGGGCCAGGCGGATGGTGTTGACGTCGCCGACAATCACCACCGCCGCACCGAGCAAACGTGCGGAAGCGGCAGCGGCCAGGCCGACCGGACCGGCGCCGGCGATGTAAACGCTGCTGCCCGGACCGACGCCGGCAGTAACCGCGCCGTGATAGCCGGTCGGGAGGATGTCGGAGAGGCAGGTCAGGTCGCGGATTTTCTCCATGGCCTTGTCGCGATCCGGCAGTTTCAGCAGGTTGAAGTCGGCGTACGGCACTAGCACGTATTCAGCCTGGCCACCGGTCCAGTCGCCCATGTCGACGTAACCGTATGCGCCGCCGGCACGGGCCGGGTTGACGGTCAGGCAGACGCCGGTGTGTTGCTCCTTGCAGGAACGGCAGCGCCCGCAAGCTACGTTGAACGGAACAGAGACCAGATCGCCGATCTTCAGGTTTTCGACGTCGGAGCCCTTTTCGATCACCTCGCCGGTGATTTCGTGACCCAGCACCAGACCGGTCTGCGCCGTGGTCCGGCCGCGCACCATGTGCTGGTCGGAGCCGCAGATATTGGTCGAGACCACTTTGAGAATGACCCCGTGCTCGATCTTGCGACCGCGCGGGTCCTGCATTTTCGGGTAGTCGATTTTCTGTACTTCGACCTTGCCAGCGCCGAGATACACCACACCACGATTGCCAGACATGCTTTCACCTCGCTGTTGTTTTTATGGAACTGCGTTGCCCCGGTTGGGCAGCGCGTTGAGTGCTCGGGTATTGCTTGTTGGTCTTGCGTTGTTTGTTACGGCCCCTTCGCGAGCAGGCTCGCTCCCACATTGGAATGCATACCCTGTGGGAGCGAGCCTGCTCGCGAAAGCGATCTAGAGAACGACGGTTCTGTTGGCGTTCAAAAAAACTCGTCTTTCGATGTGATACCCAACCGCCCGCGCCAAGGTCAGGCCTTCGATATCCCGCCCTTTGGCAATCAGATCCTCGGGGTAATGACTGTGATCCACCGCCTCGACGCCCTGGGCGATGATCGGCCCCTCGTCGAGGTCGTTGTTGATGTAATGCGCCGTCGCGCCCACCAGTTTCACGCCCTTGTTGTAAGCCTGGTGATAAGGCTTGGCGCCCTTGAAGCCCGGCAACAGCGAGTGATGAATGTTGATCGCCTTGCCGTCGAGCTTGCGGCACAGCTCCGGCGATAGCACCTGCATGTAGCGGGCGAGGATCACCAGTTCGGCGCCGGCTTCTTCGATCACCTGCCAGACCTGACGCTCCTGCGCCGGCTTGTCATTGGGGTCGAGAGGGAAATGGTAGTAGGGAATCTGGTGCCAGTCGGCCAACGGCTTGAGATCCGGATGGTTGGACACCACCGCCGCGACGTCCATCGACAACTGGCCGATGCGCTGGCGATAGAGCAAGTCGTTGAGGCAGTGATCGGCCTTGGAGACCATGATCACCACTTTCGGCCGGTAGTTCGGTGCGGTCAGTTCGAAGAGCATGCCGAACGCCTGCCCGCGCTCGGCCAGCCCGGCGCGGAAGGATTGTTCGTCGAAGCCGTCGGGCTGACGGAATTCCACGCGAATGAAGAAACGCCCGGAGAGGCGGTCATCGAACGAATGGTGCTCGGTGACATAACAGCCCTGCTCGAACAGAAAACGCGTGACCGCGTCCACCGTGCCGAGGACGCTGGGACAGTCGGCGGTCAGAATCCATGTGTCTGGGGCGCGGCTCATGGTGCGGTGACTCCTGTTACAACAACGGTGAGCAAAGTGAACTCTGAACCAGGCTGACCTGCGCTGCACGGCTTTTGTGGTGAGGGGATTTATCACCGTTCGGCTGCGAAGCAGTCGCAAAACCTGTGAATTCGATCTACCTGATGAACCGAGGTGATTGGTTTTGGGGCGGCTTCGCCACCCAACGGGGATAAATCCCCTCACCACAAATGCAGGCACTGGCCATTCAGTGTCAGGCCTGAACGCTGAGGCCGTACTCGGCCGAAGCATCCTGCAACCACAACCACCAGTAATCCGAGAAGCTGCGACGGATCAGCAGTTCCCAGGTGTCTTCGGCGGTATGACGAATCATCAGCTGCGATTTGGCGAACACCGTGCCCACCGCTTTGCCGACCGGAAAGTTGTTCGGGTGCACGTCATAGCTGGTGGATTTCATCAGCACCTGACGCACGTTCGGGCCGCTTAATTCGAGAATCTGCTGGCCGCCGCTGACGTTGACGATGGCAATGTGCAGATCGCCCAGCGCTTCGCGCAGTTTCTGCTCGGCGGCGAACTCTTCACCGCTTGGCACGATCAGCAGCCATTCGTCCGGACCCATCCATTGCAGGCTGGTTTCGCCTTTGACGATTACGCTCAGCGCACCGGGCAATTCAATGCCAAGCGCCTTGTGCACACCGGCAGCGAATGCGGCATCGTGGCCATCGCCACGAATAGTCAGGTGGCCGAGGAGTTTCTTTTCCCGCACGATCACGCCGGCGTTCTTGCGGCCCTTGCCGACCAGGCTGGCGAGGTCGGCATGGTGCAGCGACGACTCGGCACGGGCGCCGGTGGTCGGGCGTTGCTGGTAAACATTGGCTGTGGTCATAAAGCACCTTCTGAATTCTGTTGGTTCCTGTGGTTGCTGTGCCGCCGCCTTCGCGAGCAGGCTCGCTCCCACAGGGGAACGCGATCGAATGTGGGAGCGAGCCTGCTCGCGAATAGCCGCCCGCCCACCGCTCCCGAGGTTGTCAGATGTTCTGGCGATCACCCTTCGGATCGAAGAACACCGAAGAAACAATCTCCGCCTCGATCACGCTGCCATCGGCCAGCGGTGCGAACACCCGCTCGCCCATGCGCTTGAGACCGCCCTTGACCACACCCATGGCAAACGAATAACCGAGGGAGTTGTGCGCGTAGCTGGAGGTCACGTGGCCGACCATGGTCATCGGGATCGCCTGTTTGGTGTTGAACACCAGCTGCGCACCTTCCGGCAGCCATTTGGTCGGATCGATCGGCTTGAGGCCCACCAGTTGCTTGCGCTGGTCTTTCACGCAATCTTCGCGGTTCATGCCGCGCTGGCCGATCCACGAGAACGGTTTGGTGCGACCGACACACCAGCCCATGTTCAGGTCGTCCGGGGTCATCGAGCCGTCGGTGTCCTGGCCGACGATGATGAAGCCCTTCTCGGCCCGCAGCACGTGCATGGTTTCGGTGCCGTACGGCGTCAGGTTGTACTGCTTGCCGGCCTCGACGATTTTCTCCAGCACGCCCATCGCATAATCGGCCTGCACGTTGACTTCGTACGACAGCTCACCAGTGAACGAGATACGGAACACCCGCGCCGGCACGTCGCCGACCAGACCTTCTTTCCAGGTCATGAACGGGAACGCTTCGTTGCTCAGATCGATGTCGGTCACGGCGCTGAGCAGCTTGCGGCTGTTCGGCCCGGACAGGGTCATGGTCGCCCAGTGATCGGTAACGGAGGTGAAGTACACCTTCATATCCGGCCATTCGGTCTGGTGGTACAGCTCCAGCCATTGCAGCACGCGAGCCGCGCCGCCGGTGGTGGTGGTCATGACGAAATGGTTGTCGGCCAGGCAAGCCGTCACACCGTCGTCGAAGACCATGCCGTCTTCCTTGCACATCAAACCATAGCGAGCCTTGCCCACGTCGAGCTTGGTCCAGGCGTTGGTGTACACGCGGTTGAGAAACTCGCGGGCATCCGGGCCTTGAATGTCGATCTTGCCGAGGGTCGAAGCATCGAGCAGGCCAACGCTGTCGCGCACGGCTTTGCATTCGCGCTTGACCGCCGCGTGCAGGTCTTCACCGTTTTTCGGGAAGTACCAGGGACGCTTCCACTGACCGACGTCTTCAAACTCGGCGCCGTTCTTCACATGCCAGGCATGCAGCGCGGTGTAGCGCACCGGTTCGAAGATGTGCCCGCAGTGTCGACCGGCCACGGCGCCGAAGGTCACCGGCGTGTAGTTCGGACGGAACATGGTGGTGCCCATCTGCGGGATGGTCACGTTCAGCGAACGGGCGGCAATGGCCAGACCGTTGACGTTGCCGAGCTTGCCCTGATCGGTGCCGAAGCCCAGCGCGGTGTAGCGTTTGACGTGCTCGACCGACTCGAAACCTTCACGGGTCGCCAATTCGATACCACCGGCGGTGACATCGTTCTGGAAGTCGACGAATTGCTTCGGTGCACGCGCCGAGTTCTTCTCGTGCGGCACCTGGAACAGCGCCAGGGTCGGCTCTTCGAGACGGCTCAGGGCTTTCGGCAACACGCCTTCGACGGTCTGGAAACCGGCTTCGGCAGCAGCGCGCACGCCACCTTCAAAACCGTCGGCCAGCGAATCGCCGAGCGCGTAGACGCCATTGATGCCACCGACGCACACGCGCTTCTGCGGTGCTTCGCCCGGTACGAAACCGAGAATGTCTTCGCGCCAGACCGGTTTGCCACCGAGGTGCGAAGCCAGGTGAACCACGGGGCTGTAACCGCCGGAGCTGGCCACCAGGTCGCAGTCGAGCCATTCGCCCGGACTGGTCACGGCGTGGGCCTTTACGTCAATCGCGGCGACGCGGGCAGCGGTCACACGCTTGCTGCCACGCACTTCGATGACGGCGCTGCCGGTGAGGATGCGAATGCCTTTGGCGCGCGCTTCTTCGACCAATGCACCGCGCGGATTGCTGCGGGCATCAGCGATGGCGACCACTTGCAGACTGGCATCGAGCCAATCCAGAGCGACGCGATAGGCGTGATCGTTGTTGGTCGACAGCACCAGTTTTTTGCCCGGCGCTACGCCATAACGACGCACGTAGGTCGACACCGCGCCGGCTAGCATGTTGCCCGGCACGTCGTTGTTGCCGTACACCAGCGGACGCTCGTGGGCACCGGTCGCCAACACCACGCGCTTGGCGCGGACACGGTGGATGCGCTGCCGCACCTGTCCGATCGGCGCGCGGTCACCGAGGTGATCGGTGAGGCGTTCGTGAATGGTCAGGAAGTTGTGGTCGTGGTAACCGTTGACCGTGGCGCGCGGCAACAACAGCACGTCCGGGGTGTTCTTCAATTCAGCGATGACACTGGCGACCCATTCCATCGCCGGTTTGCCGTCGAGGCTTTCGCGGGAATCAAGCAGGCTGCCACCGAACTCTTCCTGCTCATCGGCCAGAATCACGCGGGCACCACTGCGCGCAGCGGCCAGGGCAGCGGCGAGACCGGCCGGGCCAGCGCCGACGATCAGCACGTCGCAGTGCTGGTTCATGTAGTCGTAGGTGTCCGGATCGTTCTCGGTCGGCGAACGGCCGAGGCCGGCAGCCTTGCGGATGTACTTCTCGTAAGTCATCCAGAACGATTGCGGGTACATGAAGGTTTTGTAGTAGAAACCCGGCGGCATCAGCTTGCCGCCGACCTTGCCGAGAATCCCCATCATGTCGTTGTTGACGCTCGGCCAGCCATTGGTGCTGGTGGCGACCAGGCCCTGATACAACGCCTGTTGCGTGGCGCGCACGTTGGGAATCTGCGTGGCTTCGGTGGCACCGATCTGCAGCACCGCGTTCGGCTCTTCGGAACCGGCAGCGAAGATGCCGCGAGGGCGCGAATACTTGAAGCTGCGGCCGATGATGTCGACGCCGTTGGCGATCAGTGCGGCGGCCAGCGAGTCGCCTTCGTAGCCTTTGTAGGTCTGGCCGTTGAAGGTGAAGCTCAGCACTTTGTTGCGGTCGATCCGTCCACCGTTGGACAGGCGATTGGTCTGGCTCATACCTTCTCTCCCAGCGCCGTCGTGGCTGTTTTCGCAGCGCCAGCCTTGTCGGTGAATTGCGGCTTCTCGCCGATCTTGTAGCTCTCGAGAATCTCGTAGGTCACGGTATCGCGAGTGACGTTGAAGTACTGGCGGCAACCGGCAACGTGGTCCCACAACTCGTGGTGCAGACCGCGCGGGTTATCGCGGAAGAACATGTAGTCGCCCCACTCTTCATCGGTGCAGGCGTTCGGATCCAGCGGACGCGGGATGTGCGCCTGACCGGATGCGTGGAATTCCTCTTCAGAGCGCAGTTCGCCGCAGTGAGGACAGAAGATATGCAACATAGGGATTTCTCCTGTTAGTGGGCAACCGCAGCAGCGCCGTGTTCATCGATCAACGCACCGTTGTGGAAACGGTCGATGGAGAAAGGTGCAGCCAATGGGTGCATTTCACCCTTGGCCAGACTCGCGGCAAACACGTTGCCCGAGCCAGGTGTGGCTTTGAAACCGCCGGTGCCCCAACCGCAGTTGAAGAACATGTTTGGTACCGGAGTCTTGGAAATGATCGGGCAAGCGTCCGGGGTGGTGTCGACGATGCCGCCCCACTGGCGGTTCATGCGTACGCGGGACAACACCGGGAACATCTCGACGATGGCCTGAATGGTGTGTTCGATCACCGGGTACGAACCACGCTGGCCGTAGCCGTTGTAACCGTCGATACCGGCGCCGATCACCAGGTCGCCCTTGTCGGACTGGCTGATGTAACCGTGTACGGCGTTGGACATGATCACGCTGTCGATAATCGGCTTGATCGGCTCGGACACCAGCGCTTGCAGCGGGTGGGATTCGATCGGCAGGCGGAAACCGGCAAGCTTGGCCATGTGCCCGGAGTTACCGGCCGTCACCACGCCGACGCGCTTGGCGCCGATAAAACCCTTGTTGGTTTCGACGCCGATGCACACGCCGTTTTCCTTGCGGAAACCGATCACTTCGGTCTGCTGGATCAGGTCCACGCCCAAGGCATCGGCGGCACGGGCAAAGCCCCAGGCCACGGCATCGTGACGGGCGACGCCGCCGCGACGCTGCACGGTCGCGCCCATGATCGGGTAGCGGGTGTTTTTCGAGCAGTCCAGGTACGGAATCTCGTCCGCAACCTGCTTGGCGTCGAGCAATTCGCCGTCGACGCCGTTGAGGCGGTTGGCGCTGACCCGACGCTCGGAATCACGGATGTCCTGCAGGGTGTGGCACAGGTTGTAGACGCCACGCTGGGAGAACATCACGTTGTAGTTGAGATCCTGCGACAGGCCTTCCCACAATTTCATCGCGTGTTCGTAGAGGTGCGCCGACTCGTCCCACAGGTAGTTGGAGCGCACGATGGTGGTGTTGCGCGCGGTGTTACCGCCGCCCAGCCAGCCCTTCTCGACCACGGCGACATTGGTGATGCCGTGCTCCTTGGCCAGATAGTAGGCCGTCGCCAGGCCGTGCCCGCCGCCGCCGACGATGACCACGTCGTAGACTTTTTTCGGGGTGGGCGTGCGCCACATGCGCTGCCAGTTTTCGTGGTGGCTGAGCGAGTGTTTGAACAGGCCGAAGCCGGAATAGCGTTGCATAGTCATTACTCCAAAACCGACTCAGCGATAAACCGGGAAGTCTGCGCACAGGGCCGAGACCTGCTGGGCGACATTGGCCTCGACATCGGCGTCGCCGAGGTTGTCGAGGATGTCGCAGATCCAGCCGGCGAGGGTTTCGCACTGGCTGACCTTGAAGCCGCGCGTGGTCACCGCCGGGGTGCCGATGCGCAGGCCCGAGGTCACGAACGGCGACTGCGGGTCGTTCGGCACGGCGTTCTTGTTCACCGTGATGTGGGCACGGCCCAGCGCGGCATCGGCGTCCTTGCCGGTCAGGCCCTGACGGATCAGGCTGACCAGGAACAAGTGGTTGTCGGTACCGCCGGACACAACATCGTAGCCACGCTTGATGAACACGCTGGCCATCGCCTGGGCGTTGTCGATCACTTGTTGCTGATAAGCCTTGAAGCCAGGTTCCAGCGCTTCCTTGAAGCACACCGCTTTACCGGCGATGACGTGCATCAGCGGACCGCCCTGGGCGCCGGGGAAAACGGCGGCGTTGAGCTTCTTCTCGATCTCTTCGTTGGACTTGGCCAGGATCAGCCCGCCACGCGGACCGCGCAGGGTCTTGTGCGTGGTGGTGGTGACCACATCGGCGTACGGCAGCGGGTTCGGGTACAGGCCGGCAGCAACCAGACCGGCGACGTGGGCCATGTCGACGAACAGCAGCGCACCGACCTTGTCGGCGATCTGACGGAAGCGCGGGAAGTCCAGAGTCTTTGAGTAAGCGGAGAAACCGGCAACGATCATTTTCGGTTTGCACTCGACCGCCAGACGCTCGACTTCGTCGTAGTCGATCAGCCCGGTGTCGGTGTTGATGCCGTACTGCACAGCGTTGTAGAGCTTGCCCGAGGACGACACTTTCGCGCCGTGGGTCAGGTGACCGCCGTGGGCCAGGCTCATGCCGAGGATGGTGTCACCCGGCTGGATCAGCGCCAGGTACACGGCGCTGTTGGCCGAGGAGCCGGAGTGCGGCTGGACGTTGGCATAGTCGGCACCGAACAGTTGCTTGGCGCGTTCGATGGCCAGCGCTTCGACTTTATCCACATGCTCGCAGCCGCCGTAGTAGCGCTTGCCCGGATAGCCTTCGGCGTATTTGTTGGTCAGGCCGCTGCCTTGCGCCTGCATGACGCGCTTGCTGGTGTAGTTCTCCGACGCGATCAGCTCGATGTGATCTTCCTGACGTTGCTCCTCGGCATTCATCGCCGCCAGCAGTGCATCGTCGTAACCCTGGATCTGGTCTTGCTTGCTGAACATCGCGTCTCTCCCAGCGGCATCTGTGCGCCATTCGTCTCGGTAAGGCACTGGCAATGATGGCAGTGCCCTTTGATGCGATGGTATGACCGGCACAGACAGCTCAAATGCCTGCGGACGCCACGCAAAGGTGCGTTTACGACATGGCTGGAAATGACCTCTTCGAAACGCCGCAGATCCCCTGTGGGAGCGAGCCTGCTCGCGAAGAGGCCGGCACATCCGACATAGAAGTTGGCTGGCAGACCGCTTTCGCGAGCAGGCTCGCTCCCACAGGGGTCAGGCGATGATTTGGCGGATGGCAAGCAGCAGGAAGAAATGCGCGGGATACAGCGCATAGGCCCAGCGCCGCATCGGTGGTGGCTGCAGATGTCGCCCATGTCGCAACAAGAACATTCCCAGCATCGGCGCAAACAGACACGTCGCCAGACCAAGAATCGCCACGCTGTTGCCGAACCGCGCCGATTCGAGCAGCACCTGCCATTGGTTCGCCGCCAGACACACCAGCCCCGGCAACAGGCTGAAATACCAGGGTCGGCGGAACACCAGCAGCATCGCCAACGGCAACAATACGCCGAAGAAACCGAACATCAGTCGTTCTGAAAAAACCGCCGCAACCACCAGCGCGGCCAGTGCGAGCAATCGCGCCACCGAGGCTGAATCCTGCCAGCCGCGCGCCACCAGCAGGCCCAGCGCCAGCGTCGGCATCACGTTGAACGTGTCAGGGTCGGGGATATAAAAGCGATAAGGGATTTCGCTGATGGCGCTGAACAACAACAGCCAGCCCAGATAGCGCCATTCCATCTTGCGCGAACCGTCTCGTGCCAGATTCGCCGCCATCGCCAGGCAAAACCATGGAAACGCCAATCGCCCGGGCACATACAAACAATCGGCGGAGAAGCCGACATATCGCAGGTGATCAAGCAACATGCTCAGCAACGCCAGCCACTTGAGCAGATCCAGGGCGCCGTCGCGTTGGCTCAGGTGCATAATCGGCCCATAAACTGGTAATTTTCCCCACCCGACATCGCATGTGCTCCCCGGAAGATCTTCGGTAAAGTGCGCATCCTCATTGACCACGAGCCTTCACAAGAGTCTCGATTACGGAAGCCGGCCATGACCGACAAGAGCCAACAATTCGCCAGCGACAACTATTCCGGGATCTGCCCGGAAGCCTGGGCTGCCATGGAACAGGCCAACCACGGCCACCAGCGCGCTTATGGCGACGATGAATGGACCGCCCGCGCGGCCGATCATTTCCGCAAACTTTTCGAAACCGACTGCGAAGTGTTCTTCGCCTTCAACGGCACCGCCGCCAACTCGCTGGCCCTGTCGTCGCTGTGCCAGAGTTACCACAGCGTGATCTGCTCGGAAACCGCCCACGTCGAAACCGACGAATGCGGCGCTCCGGAATTCTTCTCCAACGGCTCGAAGCTGCTGATCGCCGGCACTGAAAACGGCAAGATCACCCCGCAATCGATCCGTGAAGTCGCGCTCAAGCGTCAGGACATCCATTACCCGAAACCGCGCGTGGTGACCCTGACTCAAGCCACCGAAGTCGGCAGTGTCTACACCCCGGAAGAAGTCCGCGCCATCAGCGCCACCTGCAAAGAACTGGGCCTGCACCTGCACATGGACGGCGCGCGGTTCTCCAACGCCTGCGCATTCCTCGGCTGCTCGCCCGCCGATCTGACCTGGAAAGCCGGCGTTGATGTGCTGTGCTTCGGCGGCACGAAAAACGGCATGGCGGTGGGTGAAGCGATCCTGTTCTTCAACCACAAACTGGCCGAAGACTTCGACTACCGCTGCAAGCAGGCCGGGCAACTGGCGTCGAAGATGCGCTTTCTGTCGGCACCGTGGGTCGGCATTCTGGAAAATGACGCCTGGCTCAAATACGCCCGCCACGCCAACCACTGCGCGCAACTGCTGGCAGAACTGGTCAGCGACATCCCCGGCGTCGAACTGATGTTCCCGGTGCAGGCCAATGGAGTGTTCCTGCAACTCTCGGAACCGGCCATCGCTGCGTTGACTGCAAAGAACTGGCGTTTCTATACCTTCATCGGCAAGGGCGGCGCACGTTTCATGTGCTCCTGGGACACCGAAGAAGAACGCGTGCGCGAACTGGCGCGCGATATTCGCGAGGTCATGTCGGCCTGATTCCCCTCCCTAGTTGCATTCCCATGCTCAGCACGGGAATGCAACCCAGCGGCTGCGCGTCGCAGACCTGCATTTTCAGAATAGGACTACACCAAGGCCTACAGAAAGCACGAAAATCCCGCCATAGACTGCCCGCTCCCGATTCAAGGAGCGCACGCGATGGCAATTCCCGGCTACATGACGATCATGGGCAAGACCCAAGGGCTGATTTCGGCAGGCTGCTCAACGCCTGATTCGGTCGGCAACAGATATCAGGCGGCACACACCGATCAAATCATGGTGCTGTCGTACAGCCACAACCTCGCCAACCTCGACAACTCTCACCGAGCCACCCACGCGCCGGTCATTGTCACCAAAGTCGTCGACAAATCTTCACCGCTGCTGGCCCAGGCACTGGCCAACCGTGAAGAGATCGACTGCAAGATCAACTTCTACCGAACCTCCCCTCAGGGTCAGCAGGAAAAATACTTTTCTGTCTCGATCGACGGTGCGGTGCTAACCGAACTGAACCTGGATATGCCCCACGTCATTCTGCACAACGACGCGGAACCTCAGGAGCAGGTCGCCATTCGTTATCGTGGCATCAGCTGGGTGCATCACCTCGCCGGGACCAGCGGCCATGCCTCGTGGGGCGAAGAAGGTTGAGCGATCGGCGCCATGGTCTCAGCGACGTTCGACACGTTGCCGGCAAGCTGCTCGCACAGGCACAGACAGTCGGCTCACGTCATCTGGCATTCGGCAGTGCGCGCGTGCAGTTCAATCAGGAGGTCGCGCGCTTCGCCAAGGGCATTGTCGATGATGTCGCCAGCGGCCGCCTTTCAGCGGACATGGGCCTTGACGCCTTTGCACAGGAACAGCGTCATCTTCTGAACCAATCCAGAGTTCTGGTACGCGGCACCAAAGGTGCCGTTCCTGAAGCGGTGAAAAAACGCCCGTTATCGATGCTCAGGCAGCCTGCCTCGCGCTCCGATCCAGACAGGTTGCTGCGCGCGATTCATCAGCAGAACCTCAGGGTGGCGCGCGTTAATAACAGCAGCACCGCGCGCAGCCCTCACCCCATCAACGACTTGAAGTTCTTCCCCAGCGAGCACTGGCCGCAAGATCGTCCGGCCCCATCGGAGCCGGGTTTTTACATCGTGCCGAAAAGCATTGTCGCCGAGAAGCTTGAGGCACAACTGCTCCCCTCCGCCAACCCGAATGTCATCGCCAGATTCAGAAGTTTGAATCCGACCCCGGACATGATTAAAGCCGGTTCGATGATCGTGCTGAGCGACCCTGACAATCAGCAATGCACATACGAGGAAGCATTGCTGATGCAGACCGCGCGTTTCGTCAGTGCGACGCTGGAACCGCTGACCGTGGAAGAAGCGGATTTCATGGCGCAGCACTATGGCGTGATCCAGACCGCACTCGCCTATGAATCAAAAGTGATCGGGGTCGTCACGGCCATGGCGGCCAATCATCTGGATGGCATAAAAAATGTCCTCGCGGATCTTGAGAAGCTGCATGTTCATACGCTGGACGCAAAAGGCAGCCTGAACTCGAAGCCGTTCAAAAAACAACGTGCGCAGTTGCTGGAAAAACTGGACGTCCATCTCAACCGGTTCACGCGGCAAAGCATTGGTCTCCCGGATCACCCGAGCCTCAAGACCGCTCTCGGCATCGATCATCCTCACCTTGTGCACCGCTGGAGAAAGGCTGGCGGCATCGGCCAGAACCCAGGTTATGCCACACATATTCGGGCTATCAGCCAAGCGTCACAGTACGTCAAATATGGCGGCTGGATCGGCACAGCAGTAGGCGGTGGCGCCTCGGCCTTGAAGATGCAGGATGTGTGCCTGCATGGGAATACCGAGGCGTGTGAAAAGGTGAAATTCACGGAAACCGGAAGCTTTATGGGTGGCATGGTTGGAGGAGCAATCAGCAGTCGCCTCTTGACTGCGCCACTAGCAGCGAAAATTTGTCTGGGAATAGGCGTTCCGACAGGAGGAGTTGGCACCTTGGTCTGCGGTGCAGTAGCGGTGGGCGTCGGATCTCTTGCAGCGGTAATAATAGGTGAAACATTGGGCGAAGATGCTGCTGAGATAATTTACCAAGATTCTCGATAAGTCGCCTGACCAAACATTTCCAAATATAAAACCAGCGAACACTCCAAGCAGAACCAAATAGCGTCTTTCTTTATGAAACCACGAACAAAAATATGCAAAACATGCAGTGCCAAAAATAAAAAGACGCTTTTCAAATGTCATGTTTGTGGCAGCAGGTTTGAAAAACGCCTGCCGCAGCCAAAAAAATGGTTTGCCCTTACACCGAGAAGGCGTGGACTTCTAATATGCGACCTGGCGACCCTATGCTTGTTTATCGTTGCTGCTCGCGCAATTTACAAACAGAGCATTCAGTTACCTTACAGAATTCAGAGAAAAACCCAGTGGTACGAATTCAACGGATTGGAAATAGCAGCCCCCTTGTCAGCAATGTTTATGCTTGCGGTTTTGATGACGACTTTTTCAATCATCATTGGAGACCAAGGCAAACATTTCAATTCAAAGCCATTTGATCGGATCTTAATTTTCAGCTTCATCTCAACTCCACTGCTTTATTTCAGCGCATCGTTTTTTGGACATCCCGTCCGGTAGATCTGGCACGCAGGACTCGGAAATTACGCCGGCGGGACTTTGGGCGAGAAAGGCGGCGAATGGATCGCACAGAAAGTATACGAGGCTGTTAAATGACTCTTGGTACTTCAGAGAAAATATTCTTGTTGATTGGTATCATAGACTTCGTCGGCATATTTACTTTGATAGGAGTGATGTTGTATGTCGCGAAAACAAAGACCGAAACCATATTGAACCATCTAACAAACAGTTCTATTTCGAGCAGACTGATAATGCTTTGGCACGGAGGTCCTTGGGGCAAAATCTACATGATGGGAGAAGTGTTCGACATCATGCGAAACCCTGAATTTTACATTCACACAGGAAAACTTTGCGCGAAAGACTTCGAAAACTTCCCCAAAAAACTGAAAAAGAACCTGATTATTTTATACAAACTGGTTTTCATTTTTTTTGCAATTATGATGTGCCTGGGAATAAGCTCATCCGTAGATCAAATTAACAATATCGTAAAAGATCCAATTGTGATCATGACACTGGTGAGTTTCACAGGTCTTTTAGTGGTAAATGGAATTTTACTTTATACCGCCAAGAGAAGACTGGAAACGATCCTAAATAGCCTGAAACGCAGTTCAATCACATCGTCTTTGCTCATGTTATGGCAAGCGGGCCTGGGGGGACGTATTTATATGTTGGGTGAAATTTTCGGCATCCTCAAAAAACCCGCACGGTACATTTCCCAAGGCAAAGTCAGCGCAAGAGACGTTAAGAACTTCCCGCCAAAACTCAAACGCGACCTGCTCAAACTGAATAAATACCAGCAAATATTTGGCTTTGCCTTTGTGGGCTTCGGCCTGCTCGCTTTGTTCGGGCTGATTTGAAATTGCACTTTCCCGGTCGATCTCCTCATTTAGGAGATCGACCCAAGTTCATGCCTATTTAAAACTCAATCCGCACATCCCCCTTCGGCACGCTGCAGCACGACAAGATAAACCCTTCAGCCTCGTCATCCTCGGTAATCCCGCCGTTGTGCTCCATCTCCACTTCGCCGCCCAGTTTCATCACCTTGCATGTCCCGCAAATGCCCATGCCGCAGGCTTTCGGGATCATCAGGCCGAGTTTGGCGGCGGCTGCGTGGACGGTTTCGCCCGGGCCGACGCGAATGCTTTTGCCGGAGGCGGTGAATTCGACCTGGTGCAAATCCGCGGCGTCGATTTCCGGCGCATCGGCGGCTTGTTCGGCCTGTTCCACCGCGTCGGCGCGCGCCTCGGGTGGCGTGGCGCCGAAGGATTCTTCGTGGTAGCGCGACATGTCGTAGCCGGCCGCTTCCAGCAGGCGTTTGACCGCGGTCATGTACGGCGTCGGGCCGCAGCAGAACACTTCGCGTTCGAGGAAGTCCGGGACCATCAGTTCGAGCATCTTGTGATTCAGATAACCGCGATAACCGGCCCATGGCTCACCGAGGCCGTGCTTTTCACAGATCAGGTGCAGGCTGAAGTTATCGATCCGCGAAGCCATGTGCTCGAGTTCGCGGTGGTAAATGATGTCTTTCGGCGACCGTGCGCTGTGCACGAAGGTCATGTCGACGTTGGCGTTGGTGTCGTAGAACCAGCGCGCCATCGACATGCACGGGGTGATGCCGACGCCGCCGCTCAGGTAGAGGACTTTCGGGCTCGGGAAGTCGATGGCGTTGAACAGCCCGACCGGGCCATGCACCGCCAGCTCCTGACCTTCATGCAAAGTGTCGTGCAACCAGTTGGAGACCTTGCCGCCCGGCACGCGTTTGATCGTCACCGAAAAGCTGTACGGCACCGACGGCGAGCTGGAGATGGTGTAGGAGCGCATGATCGGCTGGCCTTCGATTTCCAGCTCCAGGGTGACGAACTGCCCCGGCTTGAAGAAGAACAGGATCGGCTGGTCGGCCATAAAGCAGAAGGTGCGCACATCCCAGGTTTCCTGGATGACTTTGACGCAACGGACAATGTGTCGGCCATTGGCCCAGGTCTGGGTGGTGACCGGATTCAGGAAGCTGTTGGACATGCTGTTCTCCACGGCCGACTGTCGGCCTCTTGTCGGCGATTCTGCGTATAGCGCAGACCGTGCGTTTACCTATCCGCGACATTGACATACTTATCGCGACCAGCCCTTGAACACCGGGGCTTGCGCGTCGGGAACAGATTGCGCCATGTCGCGCATGGATAAGGTTCCCCCCAGCGCCGGCCCCACACTCGCCCCAACACAAGACGACTTCTTTACACCTTGCGTAGCAACCGTTTTGCAGCACACCTGATCAGCCACTTTCGCCGGCCACGCAGAGGGCCATGAGGATTACATCGATGGACGTCACCGCAAAAATAAGCCTGGGCGATCCGCTGGAACCCGCACGCAAGGCCACCGCACAAATGCTGCAGGAGCGCGAGCGCACCTTTTCCCTGCCGCAACCGTTCTACAGCGACGAGCGCCTGTTCGATATCGATATGCAGGAGATCTTCCAAAAGGAATGGTTGATCGCCGGCATGACCTGCGAGATCCCGGCCAAGGGCAACTACCTGACCCTGCAGGTCGGCAAGAACCCGATCATCGTCATTCGTGGCGCCGAGGGCGTTGTGCACGCGTTCCACAACGTCTGCCGCCACCGTGGCTCGCGCCTGTGCACCAGTGAAAAAGGCAAAGTCGCCAAACTGGTCTGCCATTACCACCAGTGGACTTACGAACTGGACGGTCGCCTGCTGTTCGCCGGCACCGAGATGGGCGCCGACTTCGACATGAAGCAGTACGGCCTGAAACCGGTGAACGTGAAAACCGCTGGCGGATACATCTTCATCAGCCTGGCAGAGAACCCCCCGGCCATCGATGACTTCCTGTCGACGCTCAACCATTACATGGAACCGTACGACATGGAGAACACCAAGGTGGCGATCACCACCACCTTGATGGAAAAGGCCAACTGGAAACTGGTGCTGGAAAACAACCGCGAGTGCTACCACTGCAACGCATCGCACCCGGAACTGTTGAAAACCCTGCTGGAATGGGACGACGTCACCGACCCGCGCGCCGATCAGGCGTTCAAGGATCACGTCGCCGCCTCCGCCGCTGCCTGGGAAGCGGAAAAGATCCCTTACGCTCACGCCAGTTTCGGCTTGCGCAACCGTATCGTGCGTATGCCGCTGCTCAAGGGCACCGTGTCGATGACCCTCGACGGCAAACAGGGCTGCGCGAAACTGATGGGCCGCATCAAGAACCCGGACCTGGGCTCGATGCGCATCCTGCACCTGCCGCACTCGTGGAACCACTGCATGGGCGATCACATCATCGTCTTCACCGTGTGGCCGATCAGCGCCCAGGAAACCATGGTCACCACCAAGTGGCTGGTGCACAAGGACGCGGTGGAAGGTGTCGATTACGACGTCGAGCGCATGCGCCAGGTGTGGGATGCGACCAACGATCAGGACCGGCGCCTGGCTGAGGAAAACCAGCGCGGGATCAACTCCACCGCTTACCAGCCGGGGCCTTACTCCAAAACCTATGAATTCGGCGTGGTCAACTTCGTCGACTGGTACAGCGAGCGGATGTTGAACAACCTCGGGGCTGAGCCAGCGCCTTACCTCAAAGGCGTACCGGTTCAGGGCTGATCAAGAGCAAAAGATCGCAGCCTGCGGCAGCTCCTACAGGTGGAATGCATTCCCCTGTGGGAGCGAGCCTGCTCGCGAAGACGCCCTGACCCACGCTACATCTTCCAGCTGATCAATTTTCGATCAACCACCCCCGCCCCCATACTCACCAAGCCCTCCAGCCTTCCGCAAACAAGTTATCCACATACCCGCCCACAGCAAATGGGGGTAACTGTGGATGAGTCAAAAAATATCCCGCTGATTTGCAAAGAAAAATCGTGACTTATGCTGAATCGCGGTTTCTCAAAACAATTGATCGTTTTTTGATCACACTCGTGCACAGCACGTATTCAGAGGCCTGTAGCGGGTAGCGAACATGTTATCCACAGAAGCGCCAACAGAGATCGGGGACAACTTTCAATCTCCTGTGGAAAAACACCTGTGACTGGGGAAAACCCCTTCGCGTTAACAGCTCTCGGCGCCCGGGGATCACATTTGATCAATAATTGATCAAACCCATGTAAGGCCTGCTCCATATGGCGTACAGCTGATAGCGAACATCTTATCCACAGAAGCGCCAACAGAGATTGGGGGCAACTTCTCGATTTATACCGACCGAAAAGCCCGAGAAATCCGTGAGTTACGCTGATCGTTTTTTGATCTTATGGCTGAAAGGCTTGAATGGCGTGGGGTGCGAGCAAGGGCGAACACGTTATCCACAGCTTCGCCAACAGGGATTGTGGGTAAACAGTAAAGATTGACTGTGAATGAATACCAATGTGGGAGCGAGCCTGCTCGCGAAAGCGGACTATCAGCTGATACATGTATCGACTGACCCATAGCTTTCGCGAGCAGGCTCGCTCCCACAGGGGGTATTGCCTGAAAGAGGGTGACTAGCGGACAACGCCCTCTTCAATAAGCAACTTCAGGATCGCCTCCGCCCCGGCCTGCGCGGTGACGCCTTTGAGCACCTGCCCACCGCCACCACTGGCCTTAGCTGTCGCTGCTTTCATCCGGTCGGCGCCGCTCTTGGCCTTGATCACCTTCAAGCGCTTGGGTCGTGGCTTGGCCGGTTGCAGCGTGGCGACGGCCAACAATTGGTCCTCAACAACTTCAACGTCATCGGCGGCCAATTCGCCCCGTCGTGCCGGGCCATACGCACTCTGCCGAGGCTTCGGCGCGGCGTTATCCACAGTCGCCAGAAACGGCAGTTTCACCTTCAAGCGGCGTCGCTGCCCGCGCGGTAACGCTTGCAGAACCAGCGCCGAACCGTCAGCGATCGATTCGACCTGCGCCAGGCCCACCACCAGCGGCCAGCCCAGGCCTTCGGCCAGGAGGAACGGCAACATGCCCGAACCCTCCCCGGTTTCCGCCTGGCTACCGGTCAGCACCACTTGCGCCCCGGCATCGCGCAGGTACGCGGTCAGCGCCGGCAAGGCATCGGCGCCAACGGGTTGTTCCAGCACATGCAGTTGTTCCAGGCCCATGCCCAGATAGGCACGCAGGGCCGGTTCGGCAACATCACCGGCATGCAGCACTTGCAGGTTATCCCCAGCCAATTGCAGGCCCAGTTCCACCGCGCGCGCATCCTGATCGGCGCGCCGTGGCCGACCTGAGGTCGGGTGAGCGCCGATTGAAACCAGACTGATAACGTTCGTGTTCATAGGGTTTCCTTACGCCGCATCGCGCTTGGCTTCGTTGCGGTAAGCCGCGACCGCTTCGATCAACGCTTGCAGAATCTCTGCGCTTTCGCCGATCACCGAGAGGTCGGCACGCTTGATCATGTCGCAACCCGGATCAAGGTTGATTGCCACCACCTTGTCGCAGGCGCCAATGCCTTGCAGGTGCTGGATTGCGCCAGATATACCCACAGCCACATAGACCCGCGCAGTGACCCAGGTGCCGGACGCGCCGACCTGACGATCGCGCGCCATGAAGCCGTCGTCCACCGCAACCCGCGAAGCGCCTTCGGTGGCGCCGAGGGCCGCCGCTGTTTCGTGAAACAGCTGCCAATCCTTGACGCCGTTGCCGCCGGAGAAAATGAACTCCGCTTCGGCCATCGGAATCGCTGCCGGATCCACCGCCACGGCACCAAGATCTTCGATTCGCGACAAGCTGCGCGCGACGCTTGTGGATAACTCCACTGGCAACGCTTCGTGACGAGTTTCGCTGACCGGTTCTGCGCATTCGGCAGCGGCGAGAATCAACCGCGCCACCGGACGCGCCAGATCTTGCAATCCGGCCCCGGCGCGGCCGATGCACTCCTGATCCTTGACCTGCCAGACCCGCGTGGCCGGACGCTCGCCCAGTGCAGCAGCAAAGCGCCGGCCGAGTTCGCCGCCACCGCTGCGGCTGTCCGGCAGCAACCAGTGACGCGGGTTGAATTGGTTATCCACAGCGCGCAAGCCCTGCACCCGTTGTTCCGGTGCATAACCGCTGAATTCCTCGCCTTCGAGCAGCAACAGGCGATCGACGCCAGCGGTCTCGAAAGCGCTTTCCTTATGCTCGCCGAACACCACGGCGAGCACCGCACCATCGGTGCCGGCCAGTTGGTGAGCAAGGCCGAGCAGATCGCGGTCGTGGCTGCTCAGGCGACCACCGACCATATCCGGCACCACACTGATGTAGAACGCCGGGGCCGGTACCTGATGCAGCGGCAACTGCACTTCAACAGCAGAGGAACGTTTGACCGCCCCGCCCTGCTGCGCGCCGCTGCGGTCAATGCGTTTGATGCCGTTAGGGCCGATAAAACCCATGCCGTGCAGATTCTTGCGGATGACGCCGTTAGGCCCCATCCAGCTGTGTTGCGCCGGTTGCATCGCCGCGTGCAGCGGATGCAGGCGGTTACGCGCAATCCATTCGGCGCGCGGGTCGCGGCGGATAATGTCGCTCATCAGTGCACCTCCGCAGGTTCACGTTTGGCCGGGGTGGCAGGCTTGCTTGGCGCGGCGTCTTCGAGCAACGCGTCGGCGACCAGTTCGGCGATGTCCTTGATCAGCGGACGCGGCTCGACCACGCCTTCGAGCATCGCCGTGCACTGTGGACAACCCACCGCCACCAGTTCGGCGCCGGTTTCGCGGATGTCTTCCATGCGCATGTCGGGGATGCGCTGCTTGCCCGGAATGTCAGTGATCGGCGCGCCGCCACCGCCGCCGCAGCAGCGCGAGCGGAAGCCGGACCGTTGCATCTCTTTGACTTCAATGCCGAGGGCACGCAGCACTTCGCGCGGCGCTTCGTACTCGCCGTTGTAGCGGCCCAGGTAGCACGGATCGTGATAGGTCACGCTATTGCCTTTGTGCTGCCCGAGGTTGAGCGCGCCGGCCTGAATGATCTCGGCCATGTAGGTGCTGTGGTGCTGCACCAGATAGTTGCCGTCGAAGGCGCCGTACTCGTTTTTCAGCACATGGAAACTGTGCGGATCGCAGGTGACGATGCGGTTGAAACTGTATTTGGCCAATGTCTGGATATTGCGTTTGGCGAGCTGCTGGAACGTTGCTTCGTCGCCGAGACGCCGCGCCACATCTCCGCTGTCGCGCTCCTCAAGACCGAGTACAGCGAAGTCGACTTTCGCTGCCTTCAGCACTTTGACGAAGGCACGCAGGGTGCGCTGGTTGCGCATGTCGAACGCGCCGTCGCCGACCCAGAAGAGCACGTCGGTGGATTTCTTTTCGCTGAGCAGAGTGAGGTTCAGGTCCGCTGCCCAGTTCATCCGCCCGCCCGGGGCGAAACCGCCGGGGTTGTCGGTGGCGATCAGGTTTTCGAGGACTTCGGCGCCCTTGTTCGGCGTAGCGCCTTTTTCCAGGGTCAGATGCCGGCGCATGTCGACGATCGCATCGACGTGCTCGATCATCATCGGGCATTCCTCGACGCAGGCGCGGCAGGTGGTGCACGACCACAGGGTTTCGGCGTCGACCAGACCGTTGACGATCGGTTGGTGCGGATTGCCGCCATGCTCGCCGATTGGTTTGCCCGGATACGGGCTGCCGGCGAACTTAGCGTCAGTGCCGCCGGCGAGGCCGACGACCATGTCCTGAATCAGTTTTTTCGGGTTCAGCGGCTGGCCGGCGGCGAAAGCCGGGCACGCTGCTTCGCACTTGCCGCACTGCACGCAGGCGTCGAAACCGAGCAACTGGTTCCAGGTGAAATCCTTGGGTTTTTCCACGCCCAGCGGCGCATCGGGATTGTTCAGGTCCAGCGGTTTCAAACCGGTCGAGCGCCCGCCGCCGAAACGTTCCGGGCGACGGTGCCAGGCCAGGTGCAGCGCTCCGGCAAAGGCGTGCTTCATCGGCCCGCCCCAGGTCATGCCGAAGAACAGCTCCGACACGCCCCACAGCACGCCAACACCGAGGATGGCGGCGAGCACCCAACCGCCGAAGTTTTCCGGCAGGATTCCCGCCACCGGCAGGGTCACCAGGAAAAACGACGCGGAGAAGGCCAGCAGGCTTTTCGGCAGGCGCATCCACGGGCCTTTCGACAGACGCGCAGGTGGATTGACCCGGCGCAGATACATGAAGATCGCGCCGACAAACATCACCGCCGACATCAGCAGCAAGGCGTAGCCAAGGATGCGGTTATGCAGGCCGAAACCGTGCACCAGAATGGCCAGCACAATCGACGCCACCGCACCGCCCGCCGTGGCGACGTGGGTGTTGGCAATGTATTTGTCCCGCGCGACGACGTGGTGCAGGTCGACCATGTAGCGCTTGGGCATGGCCAGCAGACCGCCGAGCAGATCGACCTTCGCCGCCCGCCCCCGGCGCCACATGTTCATCCGCCGCAACGCGCCGAGGACAGCAAGGCCCAGGGCTGCGAACAACAGGATTGGAAGAAGGGTGTTCAACATGGTGAAGCTCCCACCAGACAGCCTGGAGAAACACGATCCGCTTTACTGTGGGAGCGAGCCTGCTCGCGAAAGCGCTGGGTCAGTCGACATCAGCGTCAACTGACAGATAGCATTCGCGAGCAGGCTCGCTCCCACAGGGTTATGTGCAAGCCTTAAAAGTCTTTACACAGTCTGAGTGCGTCATAGATCGCGGCGTGGGTATTACGCTGCGCCACGCAGTCGCCGATGCGGAACAGCAAGTAGCCGTCGCCCGCTTCGCTCAGCGAAGGTTGCGGCTGGATCGCGAACAGCGCTTCGACGTCGATCTGGCCCTTGTTGCGCGAGCCGTCCTTGAGCGCGTAGTAGATTTCCTCGTCCGGGCGTACGCCGTTTTCGACGACCACCTGATCGACGACCCGCTCCTCTTTCGCGCCGGTGTATTCGTTCTCCAGCACCGCGATCAGCTTGTCGCCTTCGCGGTAGACCTTCTCCAGCATCATGTCGCCGGTCATGATCACTTCTTTCGGGTACATGCTGCGGTAGTAGGTCGGGAACGATGTGCCGCCGATGGCCACGCCCGGTTTGATGTCGTCGGTGACGATCTCGACCTGGCTGCCCTTGTCGGCGAGGAAGTCGGCCACCGACATGCCGGTGAACTCGCAAATGGTGTCGTAGACCAGCACGTTCTTGCCCGGCGCGACTTTGCCGTCGAGCACGTCCCAGCTGCTCACCACCAGCCCTTCGGCGGCGCCCCAGTGTTCGTTCTGCTCGAGATACGGATGACCACCGACCGCCAGCACCACGACATCCGGACGCA
The DNA here is from genome assembly GCF_041956865.1 of Pseudomonas sp. LW8. Lineage (NCBI taxonomy): Bacteria > Pseudomonadati > Pseudomonadota > Gammaproteobacteria > Pseudomonadales > Pseudomonadaceae > Pseudomonas > Pseudomonas sp. LW8. The sequence continues at coordinate 5,271,635 of NZ_CP168138.1, forward strand.
GGTCCATGATCGTATCGGCGTCCGCCGCCGTGCCGAGGCGCAGATCGACTTTCAACCGCGCCAGCTCCAATTGGAACCAGCGGGTGATGCCGGCAATCTGATCGCGCTGCGGTGCTTTCGATGCGGTGGTGATCTGCCCGCCGATGAAGTCTTTTTTCTCGAACAGTGTGACGTCGTGGCCCCGCTCGGCAGCCACGCGTGCTGCTTCCATCCCGGCCGGGCCGGCACCAACGATCACCACTTTGCGTTTCGGCCCGGTGGATTTCTCGATGATGTGCGGCACGCCCATGTATTCACGGGAGGTCGCGGCGTTCTGGATGCACAGCACGTCCAGGCCCTGATACTGGCGGTCGATGCAATAGTTGGCGCCGACGCACTGCTTGATCTGGTCGATCTGGCCCATCTTGATCTTGGCGATCAGGTGCGGGTCGGCGATGTGCGCGCGGGTCATGCCGACCATGTCGACGTAACCGCCTTCAAGGATGCGCGTGGCCTGGTTCGGGTCCTTGATGTTCTGCGCGTGCAGCACCGGCACCTTGACCACTTCCTTGATCCCGGCAGCCAGATGCAGGAACGGCTCCGGTGGATAACTCATGTTCGGAATGACGTTGGCCAGGGTGTTGTGGGTGTCGCAACCCGAGCCGACCACGCCGATGAAGTCGAGCATGCCGGTGTCGTCGTAATACTTGGCGATCTGCTTCATGTCCTCGTGGGACAAGCCGTCCGGGTGGAACTCGTCACCGCACAGGCGCATGCCCACGCAGAAATCGTCACCGACCTCGGCGCGCACGGCTTTGAGGACTTCCAGGCCGAACTTCATCCGCCCTTCGAAGGTGCCGCCCCATTCGTCGGTACGCTTGTTGACGCGCGGGCTCCAGAACTGGTCGATCATGTGCTGGTGCACTGCCGACAGTTCGACACCATCAAGGCCACCGGCCTTGGCCCGGCGCGCCGCCTGAGCGTAGTTGCCGATCACCCGCCAGATCTCTTCCGGCTCGATGGTTTTGCAAGTGGCGCGGTGCACCGGTTCACGGATGCCCGAGGGCGACATCAAGGTCGGCCAGTTGAAGCCGTCCCAGCGCGAGCGACGGCCCATGTGGGTAATCTGGATCATGATCTTGGCGCCATGCTTGTGCATGGCGTCGGCCAGATTCTGGAAGTGCGGAATGATCCGGTCGGTGGACAGATTGACCGAACTCCACCATTCCTGCGGGCTGTCGATCGCCACCACGGACGAACCGCCACAGATCGCCAGGCCGATGCCGCCCTTGGCTTTCTCTTCGTAGTATTTGACGTAGCGGTCGGTGGTCATGCCACCGTCAGTCGCGTAGACCTCGGCGTGCGCGGTGCTGAGCACGCGGTTGCGGATGGTCAGTTTGCCGATCTGGATCGGCTGGAACATTGCTTCGAAAGCCATGGCACGGTCCTCGGCTTACAACGGCTTGACGATGAACAGGCCGTCATCGTGGCCCTCTTCGGAGCCTCCGTAGACTTGTTCGGCCACAGTACGAATCTTGCTGCCACGGGCTTCGAGGATCTGATCCATGGCGCCGGCGAACCAGCCGGTGAACATGTAGTCGACCTTGCGCCCGACCTTGCCGTAGACATAGACAAACGCCGAGTGCTCGAGCTTGACGCTGGCGGTGCCCTTGTCGAGGTCGATGTCCTGGATCTTGAACAGGCCCCAGCCGCGCTGCGACAGGCGCTTCATGTAGTGCTCGAACACCGCAACGCCTTCCAGGCCGTGGCATTCGGCTTCCTTTTCACACCAGTGCCAGGCGGATTTATAGCCGGCCTTGTAGAGGATTTCTGCATAGGCTTCAGCGCCGAGCACTTCCTCGATGCCCATGTGGTTGTTGACGAAAAAGTGACGTGGCACGTAGAGCATTGGCAGGGCGTCGGAGGTCCAGACACCGGTCTCGCTGTCGACTTCGATTGGCAATTGCGGGGCGATCTTGGCCATGGAAACTTAACTCCAGAAAATTTTAGATTCAGTGTTGACCGCGGCCCTCACCCCAGCCCTCTCCCAGAGGGAGAGGGCGCAGATCGGCGGCGGTCTTGAGAAAGCGTTACTCGCCCCAGACGTCTTTGAGGACGTTGACCCAGTTCTCGCCCATGATCTTGCGCACCACGCGCTCGGAATGGCCGCGCTTGAGCAGGGTTTCGGTGAGGTTGGGGAATTCGCCGACGGTACGGATGCCCAGCGGGTTGATGATCTTGCCGAAGCTGGTCAGGCGGCGGGCGTAGCCCTTGTCGTGGGTCAGGTATTCGAAGAAATCCTGACCGTGGCCCTGAGTGAAGTCGGTGCCGATGCCGATGGCGTCTTCGCCGACGATGTTCATGGTGTATTCGATCGCTTCGGCGTAATCGTCGATGGTCGAATCAATGCCCTTGGCGAGGAACGGCGCGAACATGGTCACGCCGACGAAACCTCCGTGGTCGGCAATGAACTTCAACTCTGCATCGGATTTGTTGCGCGGGTGCTCTTTGAGACCCGACGGCAGGCAGTGCGAATAGCAGACCGGTTTTTTCGATTCGAGAATGACTTCTTCGGAGGTCTTGGAACCGACGTGGGACAGGTCGCACATGACGCCGACGCGGTTCATCTCGGCGACAATCTCGCGACCAAAACCCGACAGGCCGCCGTCACGCTCGTAGCAACCGGTGCCGACCAGATTCTGGGTGTTGTAGCACATCTGCACGATGCCAACGCCGAGCTGCTTGAACACCTCGACATAGCCGATCTGGTCTTCGAAAGCGTGGGCATTCTGGAAGCCGAAGAGGATGCCGGTCTTGCCCTGCTCCTTGGCGCGACGGATGTCGGCGGTGGTGCGCACCGGCATCACCAGGTCGCTGTTCTCGCGGATCAGTTTCTGGCTGGCAGCGATGTTGTTCACGGTCGCCTGAAAGCCTTCCCACACCGACACAGTGCAGTTGGCCGCCGTCAGACCGCCCTTGCGCATGTCTTCGAACAGCTCGCGGTTCCATTTGGCAATGATCAGACCGTCGATAACGATGCTGTCGGCGTGTAATTCGGCTGGGCTCATCAGGCGTCCCCTTATTGGCGATTCATGCGCCGAATCGTCTGCCGGCGCTTTGGGGCCAGCATATGCCTCGGTGCCGGGGCGACCGGGTGCAAAAACGACAGGGGAATTGCCGAAAGCGTCAATCCGCGACAAAGGGTCGTCGGCCGCCCTCCTCGGCTGGCTGTTCAAGCCCGCGCGCTTACGCCAGAATCTGCCGCAGCCTGCACCTACCAACGGATTAGAGCGACCCCAATGAAATCAATAATCCTCGCCCTGGCACTGATTGCGACCGGCGCCCACGCCGCCGAAGAATCCGAGAACAACCCGTGCGATGCGGTGGAAAACGACATCCAGACCCTGGAATGCTCTGCCTACAGCCGCAGCACCGCCGAGGACCTGCTCAAGGACAACTACGCCAGCCTCAACGAACGCATGCAGACCGCCTACGGCAAGAACCCGACGCAACTGGCCGACATCACCGCCAAACTGAAAACCGCCCAGCAGCAGTGGTTGAAGACGCGGGATGCGGATTGCGCGGTGGAAGCGTTCCCGTCCACGGCGGGGAGCAAGGCCTTCACCATTGCGCAGAATGACTGTGTCGCGCGGATGAGTGATGAACGGTCGGAGTTTTTGGAGTCGATTGGGCAGGAGTGAGTGTTTTGAGCTGTAAGCTGAACCTCTTAAGCCAGTCTAAGGATTCCCATGAACATCTGCGGCATTGAAATCAAAGGCAGCGAAGCGATCATCGCCGTGGCGGCGCTCGATGGTTCGACGTTGAGCCACGTCCCTCTCGCCACGAAGAAGATTGCTCTGGATGACGACGACGAGGCGGCGAACGTGCGGCGGTTCGCGGCGCAGGTGGCATCGTTTGTGCGGGAGAACTCGGTGGACCGGATTGCGATCAAGAAGCGCAGCAAAAAGGGCGAGTTTGCCGGTGGGCCGACGACGTTCAAGATCGAGGGCGTGTTTCAGTTGCTTGATGGTTGTGAGGTAACGCTGCTGTCGCCGCAGACGATCAATGCCCAGGCCAAGAAGCACAATTTCGAACTGCCCGGGACGTTGAACAAATATCAGCATGAGGCTTACAAGGCGGCGTGCTCGGCGTTGGTGAAGAAATAAGCCTCTCTCAGGCGCCGGAAATTATGTGGGAGCGAGCCTGCTCGCGAATGCAATGTGTCAGGCAACATCAGTGTTGGATGACAGACCGCTTTCGCGAGCAGGCTCGCTCCCACATTGCTTTCATGCAAGCCCCATTCACGCCTGCGCGGTACGCCGGTCTTCCCGGGGGCAGCGGGCGAAACGCGCGCGATAACTGCGGGTGAAATACGACGGCGATTCAAACCCGCAGGCAATGCTGACTTCGAGCACGCTCATGTCGGTCTGGCGCAGCAACTGCCGGGCCTTTTCCAGCCTTAACCGCAGATAGAAATTGCTCGGCGTATCGTTCAGATGCAGCCGGAACAAGCGCTCCAGTTGCCGCCGGGTCACCTTGATCGACTCCGCCAGTTGCAGCGTGGTCAGCGGTGGTTCGCTGTGCTGTTCCATCTCGCCGATCACCTGCACCAGTTTCTTGTTGCTGATGCCGTAACGCGTGGCGACTTCCATGCGCTGGTGATCCTTGCGCGGGCGTATGCGCCCGAGCACAAACTGCTCGCTGACCTGAATCGCCAGTTGCGGGCCGTGGGCCTGGGCGATCAGGTCGAGCATCAGATCAATCGAGGCCGTACCTCCCGCCGAGGTGATCCGCCGCCGGTCGATCTCGAACAGCTCCTGGGTGACGCTGAGCTGTGGATAAGATTCCTTGAAGGCATCGATCGCCTCCCAGTGCAGGGTCAGGCGATGGCCGTCGAGCAGGCCTGCTTCGGCAAGGACGAAGCTGCCGGTGTCGATCGCACCGAGGGTTACGCCGTCGTTGTCCAGCCTGCGCAACCAGTGTTCCAGCGTCGGCGTGATGAACTTCAGCGGTTCGAAGCCGGCCACCACCAGCAAGGTCGCGCCTTTCTTCAGCGGCTCCAGCGCTGCATCGGCGTTGACCGACATGCCGTTGCTCGCCAGTACCGCGCCGCCATCGGCGCTGAGCACATGCCAGCGGTACAACTCGCCGCGAAAGCGGTTGGCTACGCGCAGCGGTTCGATCGCGGAAATAAAGCCGATGGCGGAGAACCCCGGCATCAGCAAAAAGTAGAAATCCTGGGACATGGGCGCACTCGGTTGGCGGGTCGCGTGGCTCTTTGATACGCCGATTATCGGCGGTGTTCAAGCGTGCAGGTCGCTACAGTGCAAATGCCAGTCGCCGCAGTGCGCTTTCACGGGTGCATAGCTGCGTAACTTGGCCTCACCGGCGCGCAGATGCCGGGAACCACAATAATCGAACTGCCGAGGAACCCGACATGAAACGACTGATCAGCAGCTGCGTTCTTGCACTCAGCGGTACCGCTTTTTTCAGCACCGGCGTAATGGCGGCCGAACCGGCCTCCTGCAAGAACGTACGCATGGGCGTGGTCAACTGGACCGACGTGATCGCCACCAGTGCCATGACCCAGGTCCTGCTCGACGGCCTCGGCTACAGCACCAAACAGACCAGCGCCTCCCAGCAGATTATCTTTGCCGGGATTCGCGATCAGCGTCTGGACCTGTTCCTCGGCTACTGGAACCCGCTGATGACGCAGACCATCACGCCGTTCGTCGAGGCCAATCAGGTGAAAGTGCTCGAAGCACCGAGCCTGAAAGATGCCCGCGCCACTCTCGCCGTACCGACCTATCTGGCTGACAAGGGCCTGAAAACCTTCGCCGACATCGCCAAATTCGAGAAGGAATTGGGCGGCAAGATCTACGGCATCGAGCCAGGTTCGGGCGCCAACACGCAGATCAAAGCGATGATCGCCAAGAACCAGTTTGGTCTGGGCAAATTCCAGCTCGTCGAATCGAGCGAGGCCGGCATGCTCGCCGCCGTCGATCGCGCAGTGCGCCGCAAGGAAGCCGTGGTGTTCTTCGGCTGGGCGCCGCACCCGATGAACGTCAACATTCAGATGACCTATCTGACCGGCAGCGAAGACGCCCTCGGCCCGAACGAAGGCATGGCCACGGTGTGGACGGTCACCGCGCCGAAATACGCCGAGCAATGCCCGAACATCGGCCGCCTGCTGGCCAACCTGACTTTCACCGCCGAATCCGAGAGCCGGATGATGCAGCCGCTGCTCGATCACAAGGATGCCTTCGAGTCGGCGAAGCAGTGGCTCAAGGATCACCCCGAAGACAAACAGCGCTGGCTTGAAGGTGTGACGACTTTCGATGGCAAACCGGCTGCTGAAAATCTGCAACTGACCAGCAAATAACCCCTCGATTGAAGAGCCCCTCACCCTGACCCTCTCCCCAAGGGAGAGGGGAATTTGACGACGCTTCGCAGCCCCGCAACGGGCTGCGGACAGACCCATCACGCCTGAAGGAAACGCACCATGAACCACGACGTCATCATCACCTGCGCACTTACCGGTGCTGGCGACACGACCGCCAAAAGTCCACATGTGCCGATCACCCCGAAACAGATTGCCGCTGCAGCGGTGGAAGCGGCCAAGGCTGGCGCCACCGTGGTGCACTGCCATGTGCGCGATCCGCAGACCGGTAAGTTCAGCCGTGACGTGGCGCTGTACCGCGAAGTGATGGAGCGCATCCGCGAGGCGGACGTCGACATCATCGTCAACCTGACCGCCGGGATGGGCGGCGACCTGGAAATCGGACCTGGCGAGAAGCCGATGGAGTTCGGCCCGAACACCGATCTGGTCGGTCCGCTGACCCGTCTCGCCCACGTTGAACAGTTGCTGCCGGAAATCTGCACCCTCGATTGCGGCACGCTGAACTTCGGCGACGGCGACACCATTTACGTATCCACTCCGGCGCAACTGCGCGCCGGCGCCAAGCGCATCACCGAACTGGGGGTGAAGGCCGAACTGGAGATTTTCGACACCGGGCATCTGTGGTTCGCCAAGCAGATGATCAAGGAAGGCTTGCTCGACAACCCGCTGTTCCAGCTGTGCCTGGGCATCCCGTGGGGCGCACCGGCCGACACCACCACGATGAAAGCCATGGTCGACAACCTGCCCGCCGACGCGGTGTGGGCCGGCTTCGGCATCGGCCGCATGCAGATGCCGATGGCGGCGCAAGCGGTGCTGCTCGGCGGCAACGTGCGGGTCGGCCTGGAAGACAATTTGTGGCTGGACAAAGGTGTGCTGGCGACCAATGGCCAATTGGTTGAGCGCGCCACGGAGATCCTCAGCCGCCTCGGTGCCCGGGTGCTCACACCGGCAGAAGGCCGGAAGAAAATGGGACTGACCCAGCGCGGCTGATCCATCACCCATTTCACCTGTAGGAGCTGCCGAAGGCTGCGATCTTTTGACTTTGATTTTTTAGAAGCAAGATCAAAAGATCGCAGCCTTCGGCAGCTCCTACAGGGCTCTTCGAACTCTTCAGGACATCACCATGCGCTTTATCACCGAAATCAAAACCTTCGCCGCTCTCGGTAGCGGTGTCATCGGCAGTGGCTGGGTCGCCCGCGCGCTCGCCCACGGCCTCGATGTAGTGGCCTGGGATCCGGCGCCCGGCGCTGAGGCGGCATTGCGCCAACGCGTGGCCAATGCCTGGGGCGCGCTGGAGAAGAACGGCCTGGCGCCGGGTGCTTCGCAGGATCGTCTGCGTTTTGTCGCGACCATCGAGGAATGCGTGCGTGACGCCGACTTCATCCAGGAAAGCGCCCCGGAGCGGCTGGAACTGAAGCTCGATCTGCACAGCAAAATCAGCGCCGCGGCCAAGCCCGATGCGCTGATCGGCTCCAGCACTTCAGGCCTGTTGCCCAGCGAGTTCTACGAGAGTTCGACGCACCCTGAACGCTGCGTGGTAGGCCACCCGTTCAACCCGGTTTATCTGTTGCCACTGGTGGAAGTGGTCGGCGGCAAAAATACCGCGCCGGAAGCGGTGCAAGCGGCGATGCAAGTCTACGAATCCCTCGGCATGCGCCCGTTGCATGTGCGCAAGGAAGTGCCGGGTTTCATCGCCGATCGCTTGCTTGAAGCGCTGTGGCGTGAGGCGTTGCACCTGGTCAACGACGGTGTCGCGACGACCGGCGAGATCGACGATGCAATCCGTTTTGGCGCTGGTCTGCGCTGGTCGTTCATGGGCACGTTCCTGACCTACACCCTGGCCGGCGGCGATGCCGGCATGCGCCACTTCATGTCGCAATTCGGTCCGGCGTTGCAGTTGCCGTGGACGTATCTGCCGGCACCGGAGCTGACCGACAAGCTGATCGATGATGTGGTCGATGGCACCACTGATCAGCTCGGTCGGCACAGCATTTCGGCGCTGGAGCGCTATCGTGATGATTGTTTGCTGGCGGTGCTTGAAGCGGTGAAGACCACCAAAGAGAAGCACGGAATGAGTTTCAGCGAATAGACCTTGCAAAGCGCTTCCGGCCCCTTCGCGAGCAGGCTCGCTCCCACAGGTAAACGCATTTCAATGTGGGAGCGAGCCTGCTCGCGAAGACGGCAGTCCAGTCATCATCAATGTTGGAACCGAAACCATGCCCCACCTCACCACCTACCAAACCACCATCATCCCCGACTGGGTCGACTACAACGGCCACCTGCGCGACGCCTTCTACCTGCTGATCTTCAGCTACGCCACCGACGCGCTGATGGACCGCCTCGGCATGGACAGCAGCAACCGCGAGGCCAGCGGCCACTCGCTGTTCACCCTCGAACTGCACCTCAATTATCTGCACGAAGTGAAACTCGACACCGAGGTGGAAGTGCGCACGCAAATCATCGGCCATGACAGCAAGCGCCTGCACCTCTACCACAGCCTGCACAAGGTCGGCGATGAGCAAGAGTTGGCCGGCAATGAACAGATGCTTTTGCACGTCGACCTCGCCGGCCCGCGCTCGGCACCGTTCAGCCCCGATACGTTGCATCGCTTGCAGACCATCGTCGCGGATCAGACCGACCTGCCCGCTCCCGCTTACATCGGCCGCGTGATCGCGCTGCCACCCGCTCGGTAAATCCCCCCCATCGCCAAGGAGCCGCCATGAACACCGCCGTCGCTGTTGCCGATTTTCGTACTTATCCGTTGATCAGCGCGCTCGGTGGCGTGCAGGGTCTGGCGGATCGCGTTGTCATCGAATGGGCTGACGGACGTGTCAGCCCGTTTCACCACGTATGGCTGCGCGACAATTGCCCATGTGATCAATGCGTCTACAGCGTCACTCGCGAACAGGTCTTCGAGAGCGTCGATGCCGCCGAGGATTTGCAACCGCTGGCCACGCGCATCGACACCGATGGTTGCCTGCGCATCGACTGGCAGGACGGTCACCTGAGCCGCTTCGACCCGGGCTGGTTGCGCGCACATGCCTATGACGATGAATCCCGCGCCGAACGCCTGGCCGGCAGACCGCAGCCCCGTTTGTGGCACAGCGATCTGCAGTTGCCGGTGTTCGACTACACCGCGCTGATGAACGACAACGCCGCGCTGCTGCAATGGTTGCTCGCCGTGCGCGACATCGGCCTGACCCAAGTGCGCGGCGTACCCACCGAGCCGGGCTCGCTGAAGCTCATCGCGCAACGGATTTCGTTCATCCGCGAAAGCAACTTCGGCGTGCTGTTCAATGTGCAATCCAAAGCCGACGCCGACAGCAACGCCTACACCGCCTTCAACCTGCCATTGCACACGGATCTGCCGACTCGCGAGCTGCAACCGGGGCTGCAATTTCTGCATTGCCTGGTGAATGATGCCGAGGGTGGCGAGAGTATTTTCGTCGATGGTTTTGCGATCGCCGAAGCCTTGCGTCTGGAGGAGCCGCAGCTGTTTGAGGCCCTGTGTGAAATACCCGTGGAGTTCCGCAACAAGGACCGGCACAGCGACTATCGCTGCCTGGCGCCGGTCATCGCTTTGGATGCGCTGGGCCGGGTGACGGAGATTCGCATGGCCAACTTTCTGCGCGGAGCGTTCGATACGTCGGTGGCGCAGATGCCGTTGCTGTATCGCGCCTATCGGCGCTTGATTGCGATGACCCGCGAGCCGCGATTCCGGCTGATGCAGCGGCTCAAGCCGGGCGAATTGTGGTGCTTTGACAACCGCCGCACGCTGCATGCGCGCAATGCCTTTGATCCAGCGACCGGGGCGCGGCATTTTCAGGGCTGCTATGTCGACCGGGATGAGTTGTTGTCGCGGATTCTGGTGTTGCAACGTTGAACCGCGTCATCGTTCTTCGCGAGCAGGCTCGCTCCCACTATTAACCGCATTCCCCTGAATGAACGCGGTCTTCTGTGGGAGCGAGCCTGCTCGCGAAAGCGCCAGCGGGAACAACAAATCTCTGGCTGATTCACAGGCAAAAAAAACTCCGATCAAGCCGTGACAGGATCGGAGCTGAGGAGGGTACTGTTGAGGAGCTGCCAGGCGAGGGTGACCAAACCTTCGTGAAGCGAGCTGAGGCCAGTGTGCCTAGTCGACAATCCAGTTGGTTAGCCGAAAACGACCTGTTCATAGTCGTCCCGGCCACCGCGACAAAACGCCCTTGCCGCGTCCGGTCGGGGCCACCAGAATCGAGCCAAGACCTCCGTTGCCACAGAAGGATTTGCGTAATGATGTACGCCGATTTGATTGACCAGGAAGATCTGTTGGGCCAGCTCAAGGCCTTGGGTATTCAGGTGCCGAGCGGTACCACCGCCGAGCAGGCCTGTGAGTGCGCGGTGCGTGGCCTGGACAATGTTCGCGCATTCGAACTGCGCAAGATGGTCAAGGACATGTACACCAGCGGCGCCAGCATTCAGCCGGCGGTGCGTCAGGCGATCGACAAACAGTTGTTGCCGGCCCTTGCGGATTACCAGCAGTCCCACAGCGCCTGAGAAACCCCTTCGCGAGCAGGCTCGCTCCCACCTGATCGTTCCCACGCTCTGCGTGGGAACGATCAGACTCGGTCTACAGCCTTACGCTGGCAAACGTCGACTCATTGCGCGCCTGACTCAGCGCTGACATCGGCCCCGACAGCGGCGACATCACGATGGCCTGCGGCAGCGGCAGCATGGCTACCTGCTGGGTGGTGTTGGAGCCGACGCGCTCGTCACGTGGCGGAATGCCGAAGTACTCGCGATAGCACTTGGAGAAGTGCGGCGTGGAGACGAACCCACACACCGACGCCACCTCGATGATCGACATCGGCGTCTGCTTGAGCAGTTGCCGGGCGCGGATCAGGCGCAGCTTCAGGTAGTAGCGCGATGGGGAGCAGTGCAGGTATTTCTGGAACAACCGCTCCAGCTGTCGACGCGACACCGCGACATACACTGCCAGCTCATCAAGGTCGATCGGCTCTTCCAGATTGGCCTCCATCAACGCGACGATTTCCTGCAGCTTCGGCTGATTGGTGCCGAGCATGTGCTTGAGCGGCACACGCTGATGATCCTGTTCGTTGCGGATGCGCTCGTAGACGAACATTTCCGAGATCGCTGCCGACAGTTCACGCCCGTGATCGCGGCTGATCAGGTGCAGCATCATGTCCAGCGGCGCGGTACCGCCGGAACTGGTGAAGCGGTTACGGTCGAGGGTGAACAGGCGTGTGCTCATGGCCACGCGCGGGAAAGCTTCCTGCATCGCCGCCAGACATTCCCAGTGCACGCTGCAATCGAAGCCGTCGAGCAGACCCGCGCAGGCCAGCGCCCAACTGCCGGTGCACACCGCGCCAAGGCGCTTGGACTGGCGCGCCTGACTTTGCAGCCAAGAGACGTGTTCACGGGTCACGGTGCGTTGAATGCCGATGCCGCCGCAGACAATCACAGTGTCCAGAGGCGGGGCTTTGTGCATGGAGGCGTCGGGAGTGATCTGCAGACCGTCACTGGCCCAGACCTGGCCGCCATCGACGGTGAGGGTGCTCCAGCGATACAGCTCGCGACCGGACAACTGGTTGGCCATGCGCAGCGGCTCAACGGCGGACGCCAGGGAAATCAGCGTGAAATTGTCCAGCAGCAGAAAGCCGATGGATTGAGGCGCACGGTTCTGGGGTTGGGCCCCGGAGTTGAACGACGTCATCGCGGTATCTCCTCACACAAAGCGGGTGGCGGCCTCAGGCGGAGGCTCTTGTTATTGCCCGCGTCTCACAGAGAAAGCAGGCTTTGTTATGACAGAGCAATTGCCGTGCCTGAAATTGGACGGCCATTCAATAACTCCTGAAAACGACCTCGCGACGCGTCTATACGAGACCTCGGAACACGCCATTTCGAAGTGCCATCAGATGCCGCGAGAGCCCTGCCGCGCAGCCTGTGAGCAGATCGGTAGCACTTGTGGGAACTGGCCTGCAGAGGATTTGCACAGAGTGTCACCGCAAGCACGGACGACGGACGGTCGATTAACGACTGACAAGTCACGACTGACAATGACGCTTGTCTGATTGCGACGCGCCAAAAGGTAGCGTGACTGGATCGGGATGTTCTTTTGTTGAGCAGTTTTGACTGGTCTGGCGTCTTCGCGAGCAGGCTCGCTCCCACACTGGAATCTGGGGTTCACAAATATTGTGTTCCTGGAGATCTATTGTGGGAGCGAGCCTGCTCGCGAAGAATCCACCTCGGTGTGGCTGGCTCAGCACTCAACCGCACTGACCGCCAAGCCACCGCGCGAAGTTTCCTTATATTTGTCATGCATATCGGCGCCGGTATCGCGCATGGTGCGGATCACCCGGTCCAGCGAGATGAAGTGCTGCCCGTCGCCGCGCAGGGCCATTTGCGCCGCGTTGATGGCTTTCACTGCCGCGATTGCATTGCGCTCGATGCACGGCACCTGCACCAGGCCACCGACCGGATCGCAGGTCAGGCCCAGATTGTGCTCCAGGCCGATTTCCGCCGCGTTGCACAATTGCTCGGGCGTGGCGCCGAGAATCTCCGCCAGCCCTGCCGCCGCCATCGCGCAAGCCGAACCGACCTCGCCCTGGCAACCGACCTCGGCCCCAGAGATCGACGCATTCTTTTTGCAAAGAATGCCCACCGCCGCCGCGCCGAGGAAATAGTCGACGACGTTGGCGTCGGTGACCGCTTCGCTGAATTTCATGAAGTAGTGCAGCACCGCCGGGATGATCCCCGCCGCGCCGTTGGTCGGTGCAGTGACCATACGCCCGCCAGCGGCATTCTCTTCATTGACGGCCAGGGCGAACAGGTTGACCCACTCCATGGCGCTCAGGGTCGAGCCGATGACGTTCGGTTTGTTCAGCTCTTGCAGGCTGCGGTGCAACTTCGCCGCACGCCGCCGCACGTTCAAGCCGCCGGGCAGAATGCCTTCGTGCTTGAGGCCCTGCTCGACGCAATCCTGCATCGCCCGCCACAGTTTCATCAGCCCGGCGCGGATCTCTTCTTCGCTGCGCCAGACCTTTTCATTGGCCATCATCAGCTCGGCGACGCGCAGGTTGTGTTTTTTGCACAACTGCAGCAGCTCGACCGCACTGGAGAAGTCGTACGGCAATTCGGTGCGATCCAGATCGACCACACCGCTGGCCGCTTGCGCCTCATCAACGACGAAGCCGCCGCCGACTGAATAGTAGGTGTCACGATGCAGCTCACCGAATTCGCCTTCGGCAACCAGGGTCATGGCGTTGGGATGGAATGGCAGGTTTTCGTCGATCAGGCGCATGTCCCGCGCCCACACAAACGGCACAGCCAGACGGCCATCCAATAAAAGCGTATGGGTTTCGCGCAGCGCCTGAATGCGCGGGCCGATCTGCGCCGGGTCGATTGCGTCCGGCCACTCGCCCATCAGGCCCATGATCACCGCGTTGTCGCTGCCGTGGCCGATGCCGGTGGCCGATAGCGATCCGAACAACTGCACCTCGATGCGCCGCACCTGCTCCAGTTGATGCTTGCCGCGCAGCGACTCGACAAATAGTGCGGCGGCGCGCATCGGGCCGACGGTGTGGGAACTGGAAGGGCCGATGCCGATTTTGAACAGGTCGAAAACGCTGATAGCCATTGCTGCGAAGCTCCTGAGAATACCGGTCCGGGCTGCAAAAGCGCCCGCTGGCGGAGCTGCTACGCTCAAGCTGCGATCCGCCGAATGCCGGCATCATCGGGCTTTTGTCGGCGCGCACGGCGTCTGACACCGACGCAGTCATGTCCAGCAGCGTCGTCACGTTTTCGCCCCGCAAATACGCCGTTTTTATGCAGTCGAGCAGGTCATCGGGGGCGGAAAAAAGCTGTAAGCGACGTCACCGACACTGGAAGCGACCATCCCTGTACTGGATACGACCCTCCCTGTAGGCGTCAGATTTTCACTGGTACATGATCGGGATGACTCGATTGCAAGGCGCTGCGGTAGAGCTGTCTCAAAAACGCCACCAACCGCAACCCATAAGTGCGGTGGTCCACAGTCGGAACACTGCCAAAAAAAACACCAAGGAGTCCATCCATGAAAGGTTCCCCGTCGTTGTTGTTGGCCGCCCTGCTGAGTCTGCCGTTACTGGCGCAAGCCGCAGAACCGGCACAGTGCAGCCTCGTTAACTTCTCCGATGTCGGCTGGACCGACATCACCGCCACCACTGCTACCACTTCCGTTGTACTCAACGCCCTCGGCTACAAGACCAAGACCACCATGATCTCCGTGCCCGTGACCTACAAGTCGCTGGCCGACGGCAAGAACATGGACGTGTTTCTCGGTAACTGGATGCCGACCATGGAGAACGACATCAAGCCGTATCGCGATGCCGGCACCGTCGACACCGTGCGCACCAACCTCAAGGGTGCCAAATACACCCTCGCCGTGCCGCAAGCCCTGTACGACAAAGGCCTGCATGACTTCGCCGACATCGCCAAATTCAAGAAAGAACTCGACGGCAAGATCTACGGCATCGAGCCGGGCAACGACGGCAATCGGCTGATCCAGAGCATGATCGACAAGGATGCCTTCGGCCTGAAAACCGCTGGCTTCAAGATCGTCGAATCTTCCGAGGCCGGCATGCTCTCGCAAGTCGACCGGGCGCAGAAGCGCGACACCGCCGTGGTCTTCCTCGGCTGGGCACCGCACCCGATGAACAAGCGCTTCAAGATTCAATACCTGACCGGCGGCGACGACTTCTTCGGCCCCGATTTCGGCGCAGCCACCGTAGCGACCAACACCCGCAAGGGTTACGCCGAAGAATGCAGCAATGTCGGTCAGCTGTTGAAAAACCTGGAGTTCACCGTCGACATGGAAAGTGAACTGATGGGCAACATTCTCGACGACAAGATGAAGCCTGACGCGGCCGCCAAGGCCTGGCTGAAAAAGAATCCACAGGTGCTCGATACCTGGCTCGCTGGCGTGACCACCATTGACGGTAAACCAGGCCTGGAGGCCGTGAAAGCCAAGCTCGCGCCTTGATTTGAGGGGCATCGCTTATGCCGGGCAGGCGTGCCTGCCCGGGCTGTTAATTTCCTTGCATGCGGACGTTCACTACCATGCTGATTGATCAGAAAATACCTTTAGGCCAGTACATCGCGGGCTTCGTCGAATGGTTGACGCAACACGGCGCCAACACCTTCGACGCAATCGCCGTGACACTGGAAACGATGATCCACGGCGTGACGTTTGCGCTGACCTGGTTCAACCCGTTGGTGCTGATTGGCCTGATTGCCATCATTGCCCATCTGATTCAACGCAAGTGGGGCCTGACCGCGTTCGTGGTTGCCTCGTTCCTGCTGATCCTCAACCTGGGGTACTGGCAGGAAACCATGGAAACCCTCGCCCAGGTGCTGTTCGCCACCCTGGTCTGCGTGTTGATCGGCGTGCCGCTGGGCATCGTCGCCGCGCACAAACCGATGTTCTACACCATGATGCGGCCGGTGCTCGATCTGATGCAGACCGTGCCGACCTTCGTTTACCTCATTCCTACCCTGACCCTCTTCGGGCTGGGTGTGGTACCGGGCCTGATCTCCACGGTGGTCTTCGCCATCGCGGCGCCGATCCGCCTGACCTACCTGGGCATCCGTGATGTCCCGCAAGAACTGATGGACGCCGGCAAGGCCTTCGGCTGCTCGCGTCGCCAATTGCTCTCAAGGATCGAATTGCCGCACGCCATGCCGAGCATCGCGGCGGGCATCACCCAGTGCATCATGCTGTCGCTGTCGATGGTGGTGATCGCGGCACTGGTCGGCGCCGACGGACTCGGCAAACCGGTGGTCAACGCACTGAACACTGCTGATATTGCGCTGGGCTTCGAAGCAGGCCTGGCAATCGTACTGCTGGCGATCATGCTCGACCGTATCTGCAAACAACCCGACGCCAAAGTAGGGGGTGACGCATGAGCATAATTCGCTTCGAAGATGTCGACGTAATCTTCTCCAAGGACCCGCGCGAGGCACTCAAGCTGCTCGATCAGGGCATGACCCGCAACGAGATCCTGAAGAAGACCGGTCAGATCGTCGGCGTGGAAAAAGCCACGCTGGACATCAACAAAGGCGAGATCTGCGTGCTGATGGGCCTGTCCGGCTCGGGCAAATCGAGCCTGCTGCGCTGCATCAACGGCCTCAACACCGTGAGCCGCGGCAAGCTGTTCGTCGAGCATGAAAACCGCCAGATCGACATCGCCTCCTGCACGCCCGCCGAGCTGAAGATGATGCGCACCAAGCGCATTGCGATGGTGTTCCAGAAGTTCGCCCTGATGCCTTGGCTGACAGTGCGCGAGAACATCAGTTTCGGTCTGGAGATGCAGGGCCGACCGGAGAAGGAACGCAAGAAACTGGTCGATGAAAAACTCGAACTGGTCGGCCTGACCCAATGGCGCAACAAGAAGCCTGATGAGCTATCCGGCGGCATGCAGCAGCGCGTCGGCCTCGCCCGCGCGCTGGCCATGGACGCCGACATTCTGCTGATGGACGAACCGTTCTCGGCCCTCGACCCGTTGATCCGCCAGGGTCTGCAGGATGAACTGCTGGAGCTGCAACGCAAGCTGAGCAAGACCATCGTGTTTGTGAGCCACGACCTCGATGAAGCACTCAAATTGGGTAGCCGCATCGCGATCATGAAAGACGGTCGGATCATCCAGTACAGCGTGCCGGAGGAAATCGTCCTCAACCCGGCGGACGACTATGTGCGCACCTTTGTCGCCCACACCAACCCGCTCAACGTGCTCTGCGGCCGCAGCCTGATGCGCACGCTGGACAAGTGCAAACGCATCAACGGCTCGGTGTGCCTCGATCCGGGCGGCGACTCGTGGCTGGACCTGGCCGAAGGCAACACCATCAAAGGCGCGCGGCAGAACGGCTCGGTGCTGAACCTGCAGAACTGGGCACCGGGGCAAGCGGTGGAAGGCCTGGAGCGCAAACCGACGCTGGTGGACTCGAACATCGGCATGCGTGACGCGCTGCAGATCCGTTATCAGACCGGCAACAAGCTGGTGCTGCACGATAACAATCATGTGGTGGGGATTCTCGGCGACAGCGAGTTGTATCACGCGTTGTTGGGCAAGAATCTGGGGTAATGCGCCAGGTGGGATAAAAAAAGGGATCGCGGTGAGCGATCCCTTTTTGTTGGGTCAGGAATAGCCCCTCACCCTAGCCCTCTCCCAGAGGGAGAGGGGACCGATCGGGGGATGCTGCAGATCTGCACCGACCTGATCTTGCTTTACCGAATCCATAATCGACTCGATCTTTCAGGTCAATGTACAACGCCAGACACCTCAGTCGGCTCCCTCTCCCTACGGGCGGTCCGACGTTTCGGGAGGGCTGGGGTGAGGGTCAGCTTTTGACTTTAGCTATAAACCCGCCCCAACAACTGCCGATGGCTTTCAAACTGATCCAGCACATCCCGCGTAATCTGCTCCGGCGTGAAGCCCATCAAGTCATAGTCCTGACTGCCATTGTGCAGATACACCTCAGCGCGGTAATAACGCTGACGCGCTTCATCGGACTGCGCCGATTCGGTCGGGGTCGCCAGATAACCATCCAGGCTCACTTCGTAAACGAAAGGGTTGCCCTCTTCCATCTCGACCCGCACGCCCATGCAACGCTTGGCCTTGCCCAGCAGCGTCTGCACTTCAATGCCCTGATTGCGCAATTGCGCCGCTGCATCTTCCAGCGCCGGAGTGACGTGCTTGTCCATGAAGCGCTGCACCACCGATTGGCTCGGCTGCAGATCCAGTTGCGTCAGGCGCTCGCTGAAACCACGGCGTCCGCGCTCGGCCAGTTGCGCTTGCTCCTGTTCGATCTGCACGTCCTGGCGCATCGCCTTGTGCAGGCCGAACATGAAGCAGATCAGCACCACCGAAAACGGCAGGCCGGCCAGCACCACCATGGTTTGCATGGCTTCGAAGTTGCCGGCGAACAGCAGGCCGATGGTCACCAGCGTGATCACCACCGACCAGAAGATCCGCAGCCAGTGCGGCGCGTCTTCGTCGACGTTGCCGCCCTTGCAGGAAAGATTCGCCATCATCACCGCGCCGGAGTCGGCCGGGGTCAGGAACAGCACGAAGCCGACAAAGATCGACACACCAATCACGACTTTCGACGCCGGATAATGCTCAAGCAACTGATAGATCGCCATCGACGGCTGTTCCAGCGCCGTCTTGCCCAGCTCCACCGCGCCCTGATTCATCACCAGATCCAGCGCCGAGTTGCCGAAGATCGACAGCCACGCCAAGGTGAAGCCCAGCGGAATCAGCAGCACGCCAGCGACCAGTTCACGCACGCTGCGGCCACGGGAAATCCGCGCAATGAACATGCCCACGAATGGCGCCCAGGAAATCCACCACGCCCAGTAGAACAGGGTCCACAGGCCCAACCAGCGATCGGACTTGGCGCTGTCGCCTTCATAGACGTACAGGTCGAAGGTCTTCAGCACCACGCCGTTGAGATAGTCGCCAATGTTCTGCACGAAGCCGTTGAGCAGATGCAGGGTCGGGCCGAACAGCAGGACGAAAATCAGCAGGCCGCTGAACAGCACGATGTTCAGGTTGGACAGACGACGGATGCCGTTTTCCACACCGGACACAGCGGCGATGGTCGCCACGGTGCTCATGACGATGATGACGATCAGCAG
The DNA here is from genome assembly GCF_041956865.1 of Pseudomonas sp. LW8. Taxonomy (NCBI): domain Bacteria; kingdom Pseudomonadati; phylum Pseudomonadota; class Gammaproteobacteria; order Pseudomonadales; family Pseudomonadaceae; genus Pseudomonas; species Pseudomonas sp. LW8. The sequence continues at coordinate 5,290,687 of NZ_CP168138.1, forward strand.
GTTGGTGTTGCTGTGCTCCATGCCGAACAGGTTTTCCAGCCCGGACGACACTTGCAGCGAGCCAATCCCCAGGTTGGTCACCAGACCCAGCAGGGTCACGAACATGCCGAAGCCATCCACCGCGTGCCCGGCAGCGCCTTTGACCCAACGCTCGCCGACCAATGGATACAGCGCCGAACGCAGGGCCAGCGGCTGGTTATGCCGATAGGCGAAATACGCCACGGCCAGGCCGACCAGTGCGTAGATCGCCCAGCCGTGCAGGCCCCAGTGCAGGAAAGTCAGTTGCACCGCTTGCCGCGCCGCCATATTCGTCGCCGAGGTGCCTTCCGGCGGATTGAAGTAGTGATCCAGCGGCTCGGACGCGCCGAAGTACAGCAGCGAAATGCCGATGCCCGACGAGAACAGCATCCCCGCCCAGGCGCCGTAACTGAAATCCGGGGTGTCGTCCTTGCTGCCCAGTTTGAGTTTGCCGTACGAGGAAAACGCCAGACCGACCACGAACACCAGGTAGGCGGCGATCACCACCATGTAGTACCAGCCGAAGCTGCGCGACAACCAGGCCTGGGCCATGCCCAACATTCTGCCGGCCTCTTGCGGGGCGATGATCAGAATGGCGGTCAACAACAGAATCAGCGCGGTCGAGGTGTAGAACACCCAACCGTTGACCGTCACCTTCTCGGGCGGGGTCTTTATTAGCGAGGCAGAACTCATGGCACAAATGCTCCAGGCAGTGCGAGAGAAGAACACAAGGCATCACGGAACCCGACCAATCGGTTAGTTGGCAGCCGACCGGCGGGTGATATAAAGACACTCCGAAAAAAGCCCGAACCTGCCGAAATGGCGCTGCGTATTCGCTTTCGTGGCCAAAGGTGCCGGACGTTCATCCGAAACCTGACCCCGAGCGTCTTGCCCTTTCAACACGTCCTTCGAATCGCGAACCGCGCCATGCCCCACGCAGGTTTCGAGCCGTTTCAGGTGTCGGTTTTTATCGTCATTACACGTAGGAATTTTCTGTAGGCAGCGACGAATTGTCGCAGATCTTATTCTTTGTTGATTGAACGTTCAATCAAAACAAAATAGACTGGCCCTCAATCCGATCGGCGTCATTCGCCTCTCGGAAGGCCTAAGGAGATGTGCAAGATGCCCAAGGTCGGTATGCAACCCATCCGCCGCCAACAATTGATCGAAGCCACTTTGCAAGCGGTCGATCAGGTCGGAATGGGGGACGCCAGCATTGCGCTGATCGCCCGTTTGGCCGGTGTCTCGAATGGCATCATCAGTCATTACTTTCAGGACAAGAACGGCCTGATCGCCGCCACGATGCGGTACCTGATGACCGCCCTCAGCGAGAGCGTCACCGCGCGCCGTCAGGCGCTGGCAGATGACAGCCCACGGGCGCATCTGCAGGTGATCATCGAAGGCAACTTCGACGCCAGCCAGGTCAATGGCCCGGCAATGAAAACCTGGCTGGCCTTCTGGGCCACCAGCATGCACCAGCCGTCTTTGCACAGGTTGCAGCGGATCAACGATCACCGTCTGTATTCCAACCTGTGCTGCCAGTTCCGCCGTGTGCTGCCGCTCGAAGATGCGCGCAGCGCCGCCCGGGGTCTGGCAGCGTTGATTGACGGCTTGTGGTTGCGCGGCGCGCTGTCGGGAGACGCTTTCGACACGGCGCAGGCGCAACAGATCGCTTACGAATACATGGATTTCCAATTGGCCAAGAAGGTGAGCTAGAGCACACAGAAAATGCTCGGCCCCTGAACTCCACCGCAGCGTCATCGCGGTGGTCAACGCCAACCACCAATGCACTTGCGAGGACACTATGGCCCGTTTCGAACTGCAAAAACTCTACATCGATGGCGCGTACACCGACGCCGGCAGCGACGCCACCTTCGAAGCCATCAACCCGGCGAACGGTGAAGTCCTCGCACTGGTGCAACGTGCGACCAAAGACGACGTCGAGCGCGCCGTGGTCAGCGCCGAAAAGGGCCAGAAAATCTGGGCCGCGATGACCGCCATGGAGCGTTCGCGCATCCTGCGTCGTGCCGTTGACATCCTGCGCGAGCGCAACGATGAGCTGGCTGCGCTGGAAACCCTGGACACCGGCAAATCCTTCTCCGAAACCAAGTACGTCGACATCGTCACCGGCGCTGACGTGCTGGAATACTACGCAGGCCTGGTGCCCGCCATCGAAGGCGAGCAGATTCCTCTGCGTGACACCTCTTTCGTTTACACCCGTCGCGAGCCGCTGGGCGTGGTCGCCGGTATCGGCGCGTGGAACTACCCGATCCAGATCGCGCTGTGGAAATCCGCTCCAGCCCTGGCGGCCGGTAACGCGATGATCTTCAAGCCAAGCGAAGTCACCTCGCTGACTACTCTGAAACTGGCCGAGATCTACACCGAAGCCGGCGTACCGAACGGCGTGTTCAACGTCCTGACCGGCAGCGGCCGCGAAGTCGGCACCTGGCTGACCGAGCACCCGCGCATCGAGAAAATCTCCTTCACCGGTGGCACCGACACTGGCAAGAAAGTCATGGCCAGCGCCTCGGCTTCGTCGCTCAAGGACGTGACCATGGAACTGGGCGGCAAGTCGCCGCTGATCATCTGCGACGACGCCGACCTCGATCGCGCCGCCGACACGGCGATGATGGCCAACTTCTACAGCTCCGGTCAGGTCTGCACCAACGGCACTCGCGTATTCGTACCGGCGCATCTGAAAGCCGCGTTCGAGGCCAAGATCGTTGAGCGCGTTGCGCGCATCCGCGTCGGCAACCCGGAAGACGAAAACACCAATTTCGGCCCGCTGGTCAGCTTCGCCCACATGGAAAGCGTGCTGGCCTACATCGAAAAAGGTAAGGAACAAGGTGCCCGCGTCCTGTGCGGCGGTGGTCGCCTGACCGACGGCGAATTCGCCAAAGGCGCATTCGTTGCGCCAACCGTGTTCACCGACTGCACCGACGACATGACCATCGTCCGCGAAGAAATCTTCGGTCCGGTCATGGCGATCCTCTCCTACGAAACCGAAGAAGAAGTGATCCGCCGCGCCAACGACACCGACTTCGGCCTGGCCGCCGGTATCGTCACCAAAGACCTGAACCGCGCCCACCGCGTGATTCATCAACTGGAAGCCGGTATCTGCTGGATCAACGCCTGGGGCGAGTCCGACGCAAAAATGCCGGTCGGCGGCTACAAGCAGTCGGGTGTTGGCCGTGAGAACGGGATCAGCTCGCTGAACAACTTCACACGCATCAAATCGGTACAGGTCGAGCTGGGCGATTACGTTTCGGTGTTCTAAGACCCGAGATTTGCATTGCTCGCGAAGGCCTCTTCGCGGGCAAGCCCGCTCCCACAGGTTTGGAGTCGTCCACCCAATTTGTGGCAGCCCCCAATCCCTGAGGGAGCTGGCTTGCCAGCGATTCGAGTGCACAGCACTCGCCAAGGTCCGACCTGACCACTATCAAAGAGGGTGCATTCAATGTCCCAAGAATACGACTACATCATCATAGGCGCCGGCTCGGCAGGTAACACACTTGCGACCCGTCTGACTGAAGACGCTGGCGTCACCGTTCTGCTGCTCGAAGCAGGCGGCCCTGACTACCGCCTCGACTTCCGTACCCAGATGCCCGCCGCGCTGGCGTTCCCGCTGCAGGGGCGTCGCTACAACTGGGCTTACGAAACCGATCCAGAGCCACACATGGACGGTCGCCGTATGGAATGCGGTCGCGGCAAGGGCCTTGGCGGCTCTTCGCTGATCAACGGCATGTGCTACATCCGTGGCAACGCGATGGACTACGACGGTTGGGCGAAACTGCCGGGGCTGGAAGACTGGTCGTACCTCGATTGCCTGCCGTACTTCCGCAAAGCCGAAACCCGCGACATCGGCCCGAACGATTACCACGGTGGCGACGGCCCGGTCAGCGTGACCACGCCGAAAGCCGGCAACAACCCGCTGTTCCACGCCATGGTTGAAGCTGGCGTGCAGGCCGGTTACCCGCGTACCGAAGACCTCAACGGTTACCAGCAGGAAGGCTTCGGCCCGATGGACCGCACCGTGACGCCGAACGGCCGCCGTGCTTCCACCGCGCGTGGCTACCTCGACATCGCCAAAAAACGTTCGACCCTGACCATCGTCACCCACGCCCTGACCGACAAGATTCTCTTTGAAGGCAAGCGTGCGGTCGGCGTGCGTTACCTGATCGGCGACGCTGAAGAACGTGTTGAAGCCAAGGCGCGCAAGGAAGTCCTGCTGTGCTCCGGCGCCATCGCTTCGCCGCAGATTCTGCAGCGCTCCGGTGTCGGCCCGGCGAAACTGCTGGAAAGCCTCGACATCCCGGTGGTCCACGATCTGCCGGGCGTCGGTGAAAACCTGCAGGATCACCTCGAGCTGTACCTGCAATACGCCTGCACCCAACCGGTTTCGCTGTACCCGTCGCTGCTTTGGTACAACCAGCCGGCGATCGGTGCCGAGTGGCTGTTCAACGGCACCGGCATCGGCGCCAGCAACCAGTTCGAGGCCGGCGGTTTCATTCGTTCGCGTCCGGAATTCGAATGGCCGAACATCCAGTACCACTTCCTGCCGGTAGCGATTAACTACAACGGCAGCAACGGTGTGAAAGAACACGGTTTCCAAGCGCACATGGGTTCCATGCGCTCGCCGAGCCGTGGCCGCATCCAGGTCAAATCCAAGGATCCGCGCCAGCACCCGAGCATCCTGTTCAACTACATGGCCACCGAGCAGGACTGGCAGGAGTTCCGCGACGGTATTCGCCTGACCCGCGAGATCATGCAGCAGCCGGCCCTCGACGCCTTCCGTGGCCGCGAAATCAGCCCGGGCATCGACGTGCAAACCGATGAGCAGCTCGACAAGTTCATCCGCGAGCACGCCGAAACCGCGTTCCACCCGTCCTGCTCGTGCAAGATGGGCACCGACGAGATGGCCGTGGTCGATGGCGAAGGTCGTGTGCACGGCATGCAGAGCCTGCGCGTGGTCGATGCCTCGATCATGCCGATCATCACCACCGGCAACCTCAACGCGCCGACGATCATGATGGCCGAGAAAATCGCCGACAAGATCCGTGGCCGCAAGCCGCTGCCGCGCAGCACCGCTGCTTATTACGTCGCGAACGGCGCACCGGTCAAAGGCAAGCCGATGCGGGATATCACCCCGGTTACGCAGTAAGTCGTAGTACCGAGGCGCCGCCTTCGCGAGCAGGCTCGCTCCCACACTGGATCTGTGGCATTCACAAATCCCCTGTGGGAGCGAGCCTGCTCGCGAAGAGGCCCTCACAGCAACACACACTTCCCCGCTGCACAGTAAATCCCCCTACACCCCCTCTTCACTTGATCCTACCCCCACGCAGGCCTACTCTAGACCTCGCGCAACCGTTTCACCCCTCCCCGCTGTCGCCATGCCGCTACTCCATTACAAGGAGGTTCCCGAATGTTCGATATCCACCCCCAGCTCAAGCAGCGCTTTGCTGCCTTGCGCACGGGCGCTGAATTTTTTTCCCTGCGGTATGTGCGCGAGTCCGGGCAGTTTCTGTCGGTGCGCAAGAACGTCGCCGAACCGCCTAGCCTGAGTCGCGATGAAGGGGCGATGCTCACCGTCCGGGTCAATGGCGTCGAAGCCTATGCGGCGACCAATGACCTCTCGCAACAAGGCCTGCAAGCCGCTCTCGAGCGCGCTGAGCAACAGGCCCGCCGGCTCAAGCCGCACGCCTTGCTCGATCTGCGCGAGCAGCCGCTTTCCAGCGATCGCGCTGATTATTTTTCACCCAATCTCGAACAGCCCTTCCCGTCCCTGAGCGAATGCTTCGATCTGCTCGGCGCGGAATCCGCCTCGGTGCCCAAGGATAAGCGCCTGGTCAATTGGCAGGTAAGCATCGGCATCACCCATGTCGAGCAGATCTACCTGAGCAGCGCCGGCGCCGAATTGCGTCAGGCCCAGCGCTTTGTCTATCCGAGCCTCGACGTCACCGCCTACGACGGCAACGACAGCCAGACCCGCAGCCTCGGCCGCGAGAACTTCGGCCAACAGGGTGGCGCCGATGTCATCAGCCGCTGCGGTCTGGTCGGTGCCGGCCCGCAAGTCGCCGAACAGGCCCTGCAACTGCTGCTCGCGCCGAACACCCCGCAAGGCCGGCGCGACCTGCTGCTGATGCCTGATCAGATGATGCTGCAGATCCACGAGTCCATCGGTCATCCGCTGGAGCTCGACCGCATCCTCGGCGATGAGCGCAATTACGCCGGCACCAGTTTCGTCAAGACCAGCGATTTCGGCAGCCTGCAATACGGCTCGAATTTGCTCAACGTGACTTTCGACCCCGGCATCCCGGAAGAACTCGCCAGCTACGGCCATGACGACGACGGCACCGCGGCGAGCAAACAATTCCTGATTCGCGACGGCCTGTTGCTGCGACCACTGGGCGGAGCGCTGTCGCAATATCGCGCCGGCCTCGATGGCGTTGCCAACAGCCGCGCCTGCGGTTGGAACCGGCCGCCGATCGACCGCATGGCCAACCTCAACATCGAGCCGGGCGATCAGACGCTGGAGCAGATGATCGGCGGTATCGAGCACGGCATTCTGATGAGCACCAACCGTTCGTGGTCGATCGACGACGCGCGCAACAAATTCCAGTTCGGCTGCGAATGGGGCCAGTTGATCGAGCATGGTGAACTGAAAGGCGTGGTAAAAAACCCCAACTACCGGGCGATTTCCGCGCACTTCTGGAAGAGCCTGCGCGCCGTCGGCGATGCCAGCACCGTCAAGGTGCTGGGCACGCCGAACTGCGGCAAGGGCGAACCGAACCAGGTGATTCGCGTCGGCCATGCTTCGCCGGCCTGCGTATTCAGCAACATTGATGTGTTTGGGGGAGACGCCTGATGAGCATTTCGAAGCGTCAGTCCGACGCCTTCAAGGTCATGGTCAACTGGCTGCGCGACAGCGTGCGCGAGCCGGAACAGTTCACGCTCAGCTACGCCGCCGAAGCCTCGGCGTTCGTGCGCTTCAATCACGCCAAGGTGCGCCAGGCCGGGCAAGTGCAGCAGGCCAACGTCGGCCTGAAACTGATCAACGACGGTCGCCACGCCGACCTGCAGATCACCTTGTCCGGGGATCAGGAAGCCGATCTGCAACGCCTCGCCGAAGGCCTGCAACAATTGCGCGAAACCTTGCCGCTGCTGCCGCAGGACCCGTACTTGCTGCTCAATCACAACAGCTGGCAGAGCACGCACGTACAAGCGCATCCGCTGCCGGACACCGAAGATGTCGTCGGGCAAATCTGCGCCGCCGCTGAAGGTCTCGATCTGGTCGGTTTTTATGCTGCCGGTCCGATCAGCCGCGGTTTCGCCAGTTCCGCTGGCGCGTTCGGCTGGCATGAAGCCAACAGCTTCAATTTCGACTTCAGCCTGTTCCACGAAAACGGTGAAGCGGTGAAGGCCAGCTACGCCGGGCATGACTGGAGCGACGAAGGGTTTGCCCGGCGTTTCGCCCAGGCACGCGAACAGCTGGAGTTTCTCGGCCGACCGTTACGCACCCTGGCACCGGGGCAGTACCGCGCCTATCTGGCACCGGCGGCACTGGAAGAAATCATGGGCATGCTCAGTTGGGGCGGGTTCTCGGCGCAATCGATCGCCAGCAAGAGCAGCCCGTTACAGAAGCTCTACGTCGGCGATCAGGCATTCAGCCCGTTGCTGTCGCTGGATGAAAAAGTCAGCGAGTCCCTGAGCCCGGCGTTTTCCGCCGAGGGTTATCCGCGCAGCGATCTGCGTCTGATCATCGAGGGCAAGGCCGGCGATCAACTGGTGGGCTCGCGCAGCGCCGCCGAATATGGTCTGGCGGCGAACGGTGCGGGCGGCGGCGAGATGCCCAGTGCGTTGAACATGGCCGCCGGTGATCTGTCGCAGCAAGAGATCCTCAAGCAGTTGGGCACCGGGCTGTACATCAGCAACCTGTGGTATCTGAACTACTCGGATCAACCGGCGGCGCGCATGACCGGCATGACCCGTTTCGCGACCTTCTGGGTCGAGAACGGCGAAATCCAGGCGCCGGTCAGCACCATGCGCTTCGACGACAGCGCCTACAACCTGCTCGGTTCGCAGTTGGAAGCGTTGACCACCGAGCGTGAGCTGCTGCTCTCGGCGAGTACGTACAGCCAGCGCAATACCTCGTCATCGCTGTTGCCGGGGGCGCTGGTCAGCCGGTTGACCCTGACCCTCTGACGGCGATCGTTCCCACGCTCCGCGTGGGAATGCAGCCCGGGACGCTCCGCGTCCCAGCCAAAAGCGGACGCAAAGCGTCCGTTGAGGCATTCCCACGCAGAGCGTGGGAACGATCATCAAACAGACCACAAGAGGTTCCATGCCCAACCGCCCGCCTCTCGACGCCATCACCGCACGCTGGTTGCCGTGGGTCGTCGCCATTGCGTTCTTCATGCAGTCCCTCGACGGGACCATCCTCAATACCGCGCTGCCGGCCATGGCCAGCGATCTGGCCGAAGACCCGTTGCGCATGCAGGGCGTGATCATCGCCTACATGCTTACCGTGGCCCTGCTGATCCCGGCCTCCGGCTGGATCGCCGACCGCTTCGGCACCAAGAAAATCTTCTTCGGCGCGATTCTGCTGTTCAGCTTGGGCTCGTTGCTATGCGCGTTATCCAGCAGCCTGAGCATGCTCATCGGTGCGCGGGTGATTCAGGGCCTCGGCGGTGCGCTGATGTTGCCGGTCGGGCGGCTGGTGGTGCTGCGTGCGTACCCGCGCTCGGAACTGGTGCGAATCATGGGTTTCATCACCATTCCCGGCCTGCTCGGCCCGCTGATCGGCCCGACCATGGGCGGCTGGATGGTGGAATACGTGACGTGGCACTGGATCTTCCTGATCAATCTGCCGGTCGGGGTGATCGGTTGCTACGCGGTGTGGAAATTCATCCCCGACCTGCGCGGCACGGAGCGCACCCGCTTCGATAGCCTCGGCTTTCTGCTGTTCGGCGCAGCGATGATCCTCATCACCATCGCCATGGAAGGTCTTGGCGAACTGCACCTGCCGCACCTGCGGGTGATGCTGCTGCTGTTCGCCGGCATGGCCTGTCTCGCGGCGTACTGGCTGCGCGCCGGGCATATCGAGAATCCGCTGTTTGCGCCTTCGCTGTTCAAGACCCGCACGTTCGCCGTGGGCATTCTCGGCAACCTGTTCGCGCGACTGGGCAGCGGTGCTCTGCCATTTCTGGTTCCGCTGCTGTTGCAAGTGGCGTTGGGCTATTCGCCCTCGCAAGCCGGGATGAGCATGTTGCCGCTGGCCGCTGCGGCGATGGTCGCCAAGTGGGTCGCGCGGCCGCTGATCGAACGCCTCGGCTATCGCATCGTGCTCACCGGCAACACCCTGGCGTTGGGGATCATGCTGGCGAGCATGGGCCTGGTCAGCGAGCAGACGCCGTACTGGCTGCTGCTATGCCTGCTGGCGGTGCTGGGGGCAATCAACTCGCTGCAATTCACCGCGATGAATACGGTGACGCTGATCGACCTCGACGATGCCAGCGCCAGCAGCGGCAACAGTCTGCTGTCGGTGGTCGCGCAATTGTCGCTGAGCCTCGGCGTGGCCTGCGCCGGCGCGCTGCTCGGCGGCTTCACTGCGAAGGTCGGCAACGATGGCGTGGAAACCGTACTCGGTGCGTTCCAGCTGACCTTCGTCACGGTCGGCGTGATGGCGATGCTGGCGGCGACGATCTTCTCGCAACTGTCGAAGGAAGACGGGCGCCGGGCGAAACGTCCACAAGAACACATCGAACACTGATTCTGCTGAAGGAGTTCTTTGACTTCTGTGGCGAGGGGATTTATCCCCGCTGGGTTGCGCAGCAGCCCCAAAAAGGTTGGATGCGGTCAGCCTGATGAATCGAGGTGGCAGGTATTGGGGGTGCTGCGCACCCCATCGGGGATAAATCCCCTCGCCACAGATAAATCCCCTCGCCACAGGTAATCCCTGCCTCGGGTTCAATCGCTGTTCGTCCAGAACTGTCGAGGAAACCAGCACGGGGCTGCTACACTGCGCGACATTTTGTTTTGCAGGCCAGTCCCGTGACCACCATCGCCACCGCTTTTAATACTCTGCCGCTGTCCGCCGCCATGCTGGCTAACCTCGAATCACTCGGTTATGCCCAGATGACGCCGATCCAGGCGCAGAGCTTGCCGGTGATCCTCAAGGGGATGGACCTGATCGCCCAGGCCAAGACCGGCAGCGGCAAGACCGCCGCGTTCGGCATCGGCTTGCTCAACCCGATCAACCCGCGCTACTTCGGGTGCCAGGCGCTGGTGATCTGCCCCACCCGTGAGCTGGCCGACCAGGTGGCCAAGGAAGTCCGTCGTCTGGCCCGCGCCGAAGACAACATCAAGGTCCTGACCCTGTGCGGCGGCGTCTCGTTCGGCCCGCAGATCGCTTCGCTGGAGCACGGCGCGCACATCATCGTCGGCACCCCGGGGCGCATTCAGCAGCACTTGCGCAAGGGTTCGCTGGTGCTCGATGGCCTGAACACGCTGATCCTCGACGAAGCCGACCGCATGCTCGACATGGGCTTCTACGACGCGATCGAAGACATCATCATCAAGACCCCGGAGCGCCGGCAGACTCTGCTGTTCTCCGCGACCTACCCGGTGGGCATCAAGCAACTGGCCTCGAAATTCATGCGCGATCCGCAGACCGTCAAGGCTGAAGCCTTCCACGACGACACGCAGATCGAGCAGCGCTTCTACGAGATTTCCCCGGAAGAGCGCATGAGCGCGGTGACCAAAGTCCTGCACCACTTCCGTCCAGCGTCCTGCGTGGCGTTCTGCTTCACCAAGCAGCAAGTTCAGGAAACCGTTGATCACCTGACCGCCAAAGGCATTTCCGCCGTCGGCCTGCACGGCGATCTGGAACAGCGTGACCGCGATCAGGTGCTGGCAATGTTCGCCAACCGCAGCACCTCGGTGCTGGTTGCCACCGACGTCGCGGCCCGTGGTCTGGATATCGATGCGCTGGACATGGTGATCAACGTCGAGCTGGCGCGCGATTCGGAAATCCACATCCACCGCGTTGGCCGTACCGGTCGTGCCGGCGAGAAAGGCATCGCCATCAGTCTGGTCGCGCCGTCCGAAGCGCATCGTGCGCAAGCCATCGAACAACTGCAGAAAGCGCCGCTGAACTGGGATCAGATCGACAACCTCAAGTCCCAGGGCCTGGCGCCGCTGCAACCGCCGATGACCACCCTGTGCATCGGCGCTGGCCGCAAAGACAAAGTGCGCCCGGGCGACATTCTTGGCGCACTGACCGGCGAAGCGGGCATTCCCGGTGCGCAGGTCGGCAAGATCGCCATCTTCGATTTCCAGGCCTACGTCGCTGTCGAGCGCACCGTGGCCATGCAGGCCTTGCAGCGCCTGAACGACGGCAAGATCAAGGGCCGCTCGTTGCGCGTACGCATTCTGTAAGCGATCTTCCATCCATAGGAGATCCCCTGTGGGAGCGAGCCTGCTCGCGAATGCAATCTGTCAGTCGACATCATTGTTGAATGACACAACGCTTTCGCGAGCAGGCTCGCTCCCACAGTTTGTTTTGTAGCGACCCACCAAGAGGACACCGTTTTGCGCTCTACCGAAGTCGTGATCATTGGCGCTGGCGCCGCCGGCTTGATGTGCGCCCTGACCGCCGCCGGGCGCGGGCGTCAGGTGTTGCTGCTCGACCACGCGAACAAGGCCGGCAAGAAAATCCTCATGTCCGGCGGCGGTCGCTGCAATTTCACCAACATGTACACCGAACCGAGCAATTTCCTCTCGCAGAATCCGCATTTCTGCAAATCGGCGCTGGCGCGTTACACCCAGTGGGATTTCATCGGTCTGGTCGGCAAGCACGGCGTGCCGTACCACGAGAAGAAACTTGGCCAGCTGTTCTGCGATAACAAATCCAGCGACATCCTCGGCCTGCTGCTTGATGAATGCGATCAGGCCGGCGTCGAGCTGCACCTGGACACCTCAATCCAGACCATCGAAAAAACCGACAGCGGTTATCTGCTCGACACCACCCTCGGTCAGGTCCAGTGCCAATCGCTGGTGATCGCCACCGGCGGCCTGTCGATTCCGACCCTGGGCGCCACCGGTTTCGGTTACCAGGTCGCCAAACAGTTCGGCCATGAACTGCTGCCGACCCGCGCCGGCCTGGTGCCGTTCACCATCACCGACCAGCTCAAGGAGTTGTGCACAGAGCTGTCCGGCACCTCGGTGGATTGTCTGGTCGGCTGCAACGAGCAGAGCTTTCGCGAGAACATCCTGTTCACCCATCGTGGCCTCAGTGGCCCGGCGATCTTGCAGATCAGTTCGTTCTGGGAGCCCGGCGACACGGTGGAGATCAACCTGCTGCCGGATCACGACGCCGCGAGCTGGCTGCAACAGCAAGTCGCCGAACGCCCGAACAGCGAGTTGAAAACTTTGCTTGGCGAGATCTTCACCAAGAAGATGGCCAATCTGCTGGCGGACAACTGGTTTGTCTCCAAACCGATGAAGCAGTACACCCACGCCGAACTGGCGGAGATTGCCGAGAAGCTTGGCAGCTGGAAAGTCGTGCCGGCGGGGACTGAAGGCTATCGCACGGCTGAGGTGACCCTGGGCGGCGTCGACACCCGCGAGGTGTCGTCCAAGACCATGGAATCGCTGAAAAGCCCGGGCCTGTACTTCATTGGTGAAGTGCTCGACGTCACCGGGCATCTGGGCGGTTTCAATTTCCAGTGGGCCTGGGCCTCCGGTTACGCCGCCGCGCAGTACGCTTAACTCAAGGCCAAATACAAAACCCTGTGGGAGCGAGCCTGCTCGCGAATGCGGTGTACCAGTCGACATCAATGTTGAATGACACTCCGCTTTCGCGAGCAGGCTCGCTCCCACAATGGTTTGTGGTGTAAGTAAAAGGAACACTTTTTGCTGTCAGATGTGCTCGGCGCCATTGCGTCGGCGTCATTACTGGCTCAATTTAGCGGCATCGCCTCGGAAGGCCTTCGCACTTCATGTCCTCGACCTCGTTTCGTCAGTCTTTGCGGCGCCTGTGGGCGCTGGATAAATTCAGCTACAGCGTGCGGGTATTCATCGCCCTGACCGGCAGCATGGCGCTGTGTTGGTATCAGGATGAAATGGGCCTGCTGATCCCGTTGTTTCTCGGCATCATCGCCAGCGCCCTGGCCGAAACCGACGACAGTTGGCAGGGTCGTCTCAACGCCCTCGCGGTGACACTGGTGTGTTTCAGCATCGCCGCGCTGTCGGTGGAATTGCTGTTTCCCTACCCGATCATTTTCGCCGTGGCCCTGGCACTGGCCAGTTTCGGCCTGACCATGCTCGGTGCGCTGGGCGAGCGTTACGGCGCGATCGCTTCGGCGACGCTGATTCTGTCGGTGTACACGATGATCGGCGTTGATCAGCGCGGCGGCGCGGTCACTGATTTCTGGCACGAACCGATGCTGCTGGTCGCCGGCGCGGCGTGGTATGGCTTGCTCTCGGTGCTGTGGCAGGCACTGTTTTCCAATCAACCGGTGCAGCAAAGTCTGGCGCGGCTGTTCCGCGAACTGGGACTTTACCTGAAGCTGAAATCCTCGCTGTTCGAGCCGATCCGGCAGATGGACGTCGAAGCCCGCCGCCTCGAACTGGCGCAGCAGAATGGCCGCGTGGTCGCCGCACTGAACACGGCCAAGGAAATCATCCTGCACCGGGTCGGCAACGGTCGACCGGGCTCGAAAGTCAGCCGTTATCTGAAGCTGTATTTCCTCGCGCAGGATATTCACGAACGCGCCAGCTCTTCGCACTACCCGTATAACGCGCTGGCCGAGGCGTTCTTCCACAGCGACGTGCTGTTTCGCTGCCAGCGCCTGCTGCGCCAGCAAGGCAAGGCCTGCCGGGCCTTGGCCGAATCGATCCAGATGCGCCAGCCGTTCATCTATGACGCCAGTTTCGCCGAAGCCCTGAACGACCTGCATGCCTCCCTCGAACACTTGCGCATCCAGAGCAATCCGGCATGGCGCGGCCTGCTGCGCTCGCTACGCGCACTGGCGGCCAACCTCGGCACCCTCGATCGCTTGCTCAGTGATGCCAGCAACCCCGATGCCTTGGCGGATGCCACCGACAGCAGCCTGCTCGACCGCTCACCGCGTAATCTCAAGGACGTGTGGATTCGCCTGCGTACGCAACTGACGCCGACTTCGCTGCTGTTCCGCCATGCCCTGCGCTTGCCGCTGGCACTGAGCATCGGCTACGGCATGGTGCACCTGATCCACCCGTCGCAAGGCTACTGGATCATCCTCACCACGCTGTTCGTCTGCCAGCCGAACTACGGCGCCACCCGGCGCAAACTCGGCCAGCGGATCATCGGCACGGCCATTGGCCTGACGGTGGCGTGGGCGCTGTTCGATCTGTTCCCCAACCCGGTGGTGCAATCGTGCTTCGCCATCGCTGCCGGGGTAGTGTTCTTCACCAACCGCACCACCCGCTACACCCTGGCGACGGCGGCGATCACGATCATGGTGCTGTTCTGCTTCAATCAGGTCGGCGACGGCTACGGGCTGTTCCTGCCACGGCTGTTCGATACCCTGCTGGGCAGCCTGATCGCGGGTCTGGCGGTGTTCCTGTTCCTGCCGGACTGGCAGGGTCGGCGCCTGAACAAAGTGCTGGCCAACACCCTGACCTGCAACAGCATCTACCTGCGCCAGATCATGCAGCAATACGCAGCCGGCAAGAGCGACGACCTCGCCTATCGCCTGGCCCGACGCAACGCCCATAACGCTGACGCGGCGCTGTCGACGACACTGGCGAACATGCTCATGGAACCGGGGCATTTCCGTAAGGAGGCGGATGTCGGCTTCCGCTTCCTGGTGCTATCGCACACGTTGCTCAGCTATTTGTCAGGGCTCGGCGCGCACCGTGAAACACAGTTGCCAGCGGAGGTGCGGGAGCATCTGATCGAAGGCGCCGGGGTGAAACTGGCGACCAGCATCGACGAAATCGCCCATGGTTTGGCGAGCAAGCAGCCGATTGCGATTCAGAGTGATGACGAGGAAGCGCTGGCCAATGAGCTGGAGCAGATGCCGGATGAAATCGATGAAGGGCAGCGACTGGTGCAGACACAATTGGCGCTGATTTGCCGGCAGTTGGGGCCGCTTCGGACGTTGGCGGCGCATTTGATCAAGGACACTGCCGAAATCAGCGGCGCCTGAGACGACGCGTTCGCGAGCAGGCTCGCTCCCACAGGGTATGCATTTCAAATTGTGGGAGCGAGCCTGCTCGCGAAGAGGTCATCAGCCACAAAGAAATTGCCGGATCACCCTTCACATTCCATGCCGCCGCAATAACTTCTCATAAGTCCCGTCAGCCTTCATCGCCTCGATCGCTCGATCAAACCCGGCGACGATCTGCTCATGCTGCGGGTTCTTCAGGCTGACCAGAATATGCAGGCTGTTCTCACTCAACGGCTTGGGTAAAAACTCCACCGAATTGCGTACCTTGGCCGATTCCCGCGCCAGGTAATACTTCGCTACGTACTCATCTTCAAGCGTCAGCTTGACCCGATCCGCCGCGAGCATGCGCACGCCCATGGCGAAGTTGTGCACAGGGACTTTCTGCATCGCCGTATCGGCATCGAAAGGGGCGGAATAGGCGTACCCGCGCACCACGGCAATCGGGTAAGTGTGCAGTTGCTCGAGGTTGCTGTAGTCGATGGGTGCGTCTTTGCGCTTGAGGAAGCGGATGCGGTTGATCAGGTACTCACCGGAAAACTGACCGATCAGCGTGCGTTCGTCGTTGTACCAGGCGTTGACCAGTACGTCGTAACGCCCCTCGCCAATCCCCAGCAATGCTCGCGCCCACGGCACTTGTTCGTAACCGCTGGCATAACCGGCGCGAGCCAGTGCGGTGCTGACAATGTCGGTGGCCAGTCCACCGTTGACCAGCGCATCGTCGGTAAACGGCGGCCAATTATCGAACGCCAGCCGCAGCTTCTGCGCCGCAGCATCCTGGCCCAGCACCAGCAGTCCGATCAAAGCAACGGCTTGAAGCAATCGCAGCATGCTTGAACATCCTCAGCGGGCAACCGCCCGACGTGGTTTCACGTCAAAACCAAAGGCCCCTTACCGGCAAAACCCAAGCATTGAACATTAGCTCATGGGAACCAGTGCGCAGTGCTCTTGAGCAGATTACACAAAGTCTCGGCGGCCGCGAGAAAGGAATGGTGGCATTTTGACCTTTATCACAGACTGTTGCGCCATACAGACATATGGCGCAGCTGCGCTTAGTATCGGGCGACATGGTCAAGGAATCGAAAAATGACAATCGAGTGGATCTGCAAACATCATCGCGATTTGGGCAAAGAGCAGTTGTACGCCTCGTTGAAGCTGCGCTCTGATGTATTCGTGGTCGAACAGAAATGTGCTTATCCGGACCTCGACGGCCAGGATCTGGAGGGCGATACCCATCACCTGATGGGCTGGGAGGATGATCAGTTGATGGCTTATCTGCGCCTGCTGGATCCGGAATCCCAAGGCGGCGACGTGGTGATTGGCCGCGTGGTGACCGCGCCCGCCGGCCGTGGCAAAGGGCTGGGCCACGCGATGATGGAACAGGCGCTGAAGCAGGCCGAAAAGCACTGGCCGCAGGTGCCGATCTATTTGTCAGCGCAGGCGCATCTGCAGGGGTATTACGGCAAGTACGGGTTTGTCGTGGTGGGTGAGGAATATCTTGAGGATGACATTCCACATATCGGCATGCGTCGTTCTTGAGGGCCTCATCGCTGGCAAGCCAGCGATTGCGTCAGTTCAGGCGCCGCAGGAATCAGGGGTATTCCAGCACCGCTTTTATCTGCCGCAAATTGCGCTCGATCCATCCGCGATCAATCGCTCCCCACTCGCGAATCCGATAGCGCCCGGCATGATTGCGTGCGCCCTCTTCCTGTTCGAACTCGCAGATGATGTCCAGATCGGCCAGCGCGGCAATCGTGTCCTGCGCCGTGCGTCGCGGCATGCCAGTGACTTCGGTCAGCGTCGGCACACTCGGCGCCAGGCCGCTATCGATCAGATAAGCCACGTACAAACGGCGATAGAAACTGCTTTTGGTCTTGCTTACGTCCATCCACACCTTCCTGATTGGTCAAGCCTGCATATCCCGCCACGTCAGGTACACACGCAGATCGAACTCGATCTGGTGATACCCCGGCAGCATGTGCTCGCACAGTTTATAGAACGCCTTGTTGTGATCCGATTCCTTGAAGTGCGCCAGCTCGTGCACCACGATCATCTTCAGAAAATCCGGCGCGGCGTCCTTGAACAGCGCGGCGATGCGGATTTCCTTGTTGGCCTTGAGCTTGCCGCCCTGCACCCGTGACACCGTGGTGTGCAGACCGAGCGCGCGGTGGGTCAGGTCGAGGCGGTTGTCGAACAGCACTTTGTCGATCGCCGGCGCATTACGCATGTACTGCTGCTTGAGATCCAGCGCGTAGCTGTACAAGGCCTTGTCGCTCTGCACGTCGTGTCGCCCTGAATAGCGCTGATCCAGGTATTCACCCAGGCGCCCTTCGGCTATCAGTTGGCGCACCTGATTCTGCAATTGTGCGGGGTAGGCCTGGAGGTACTTCAACACAGTCATGGACGAGCGACGCGGTTCGAAAAAGGTCCGCCAGTGTAGCGAATTCAACCGGGCAACGCGCTCCAGTCAAACGGTTCAACGAAGCTGACCGCGTCTTCGGCGATCAACGGCCGCGCGACGAGGAAGCCCTGCACGTATTCGCAACCATGGGTTTGCAGCCACTGATATTGCTCGAGGGTTTCCACTCCTTCGGCAATCACCAGCAGACCGTATTGCTTGCACAGGTCGATGACCATGCGCACCAGCGCCGCATCCCGTGGCGAGTCCGGCAGGCGCGCGATCAAGTGGCGGTCGAGCTTCAGTGTGTCCAGTTCCAGATCGCGCAGATGTGCCAGCGAGCACGGCCCCGAACCAAAATCATCCAGCGCCACGCGCACCCCGAGATGACGCAGCAGCCGCAGTTGCTTGCGGGTTTCGTCCGGGTTTTGCATCAACGCTTCTTCGGTGACCTCGACTTCCAGTTGCCGCGGTTGCAACGCATGGCGTTCCATGACCTGTCGCAGTTCGGTGACCAGATTCGGCAGGCCGAACTGGGTATTGCTCAGGCTCACGCCGAGCACCAGATCATCGGCAAACAGCGCTTCCCAGGCTTTGCGCTGACCGGCGCCACGGTGATAGATCCAGCTGCCGAGGCGACTGATCAAGCGCGCCTCTTCCAGCAACGGCAGAAACAACCCCGGCGGCACGTCGCCGACGCTCGGATGCTGCCAGCGCAGCAACGCTTCGAACCCGCGAATCTGCCCGCTGCCGATCGCCACCTGCGGCTGATAGACCAGATTGAAATCGCGGTTCTCGATGGCCTCGCGCACGCTGTCTTCAAGCATCAGACGCGAGCGTGCGCGACCGTTCATTTCATGATCGTAGAAGCGATATTGCTGACGCCCGGCACGCTTGGCTTCGTACATGGCAATGTCCGAAGCGCGCAGCAAGCCGTCGAGGTTACGGCCACAGTCGGGATAAGTAGCGATGCCGATACTGGCGCCAAGAACGATATCCAGGTCTTCAATCTGCTGACAGACCGATACCCGTTCGATGAGTTTTTCGGCAATCTTCGCCGCTTGCTCGGGAAACTCCAGATCCAGCAGCGCGGTGAATTCATCGCCGCCCATGCGCGCGAGAATATCGAACGGTCGCAGGCACGCTTTCAATTGTTCGGAGACCCAGCGCAACACGCGGTCGCCGGCGTCATGGCCGAGGGAATCATTGACCCGTTTGAAGCCATCGAGATCGAGGTAGAGCAGCACCCAGCTGCTGTCGCTGCGTTCGCCGCGCAACAACAGGTTTTCCACGGTCTGGTAGAACCCGCGCCGGTTGAGCAGACCGGTCAGCGGATCGGTCACCGCCTGAAATTCCAGTTGCTGGTGCAAGTGACGCACCACCGACATGTCCAGCACCGTCACCACCATCGCATGCTGTTCCGAGGGCAGCGGTGCGCAGGACAAGGCCACCGGCACTTGCTGCCCAGGCGCGGTGCGCAACAACGCATCATGCAGGCGCAGGGTTTCCCCGCGTTGGTAGCCGGCGTAGAACTCGGAATCGGCCCACAGGGGAATATGTGGCTTCTGCAGGAAATCGAGAAACTCCTTGCCTTCCAGATCCTTCACCGGCGCATTGAGCAGTCGCGAAATCGCCGGGTTGGCGAAGCGGATCACGCCGTCCTCGCTCAACACCAGAATGCCTTCGGCGGCGTTGTCCAGCACCGAGGCATTGAAAGCGCGCGCCACTTCCAGGTCATGACTCAGGCGTTGCAGGGCACGGCGATTGCGCTGGTGCTCGAGTAGCGCCTGGACTTTGGGCTTGAGAATTTGCGGATCGAACGGCTTGAACAGGTAATCCACCGCGCCGCTGGCATAGCCTTTGATCACGGCGTCCTGAGATTGCTCGTTGGCGGTGAGGAAAATGATCGGCGTCAGCCGCGTGCGCTGGCTGCCGCGCATCAGCCGCGCGACCTCGAAACCGTCCATGCCGGGCATCTGCACATCGAGCAGGACCAGGTCGATGTCGTGTTCGAGCAAAAGGTTCAGTGCCTCGAAACCCGAGGCGGCGGTCATCACGTGCCAATCCTGACGCTGCAGCAACGCGCGCATGCTGATCAGATTTTCGGGGTAATCATCGACGATCAAAAGGACCGAGCTGCCTTCACCTGGCTGGGGTTGCGCGCATTCCATGCTGCTTCTCTTATCGGGACCGGTTGCCGGCAAAACCATAGACGTACTGAGCCTTCACTCTAGACGCGGATCAGTGAAAGCAGAAGCTGTCATCCCGCCATCATTTAAACAATGCTCAACCCAGCCGACTAACGGTCACCGCTACAGCCCCCGAAAACCGGGCGGGATGGCATTTCGACAGGACTTTGACGTCAAGCAATCGCCGGACGGGCATTAACAAAAATTGCCGCTACGCTTATAAAGACGCCCGAAAACGCGCGGGCTAGAGCTTCTGGCACCGGCGTTCCGGATGAATTGATTGGAAGAACCGTCATGATCGACCTCGCAACCTGGAACCTCAGCGTTCCTGTTGGCAGCCCGCCGTACACCGTTGAAACCTCGAAACTGGTGGATGGCTTCAAGGATCAGTACTTCCATTCCGACACCGGCACCCTGTTCTTCTGGTCCCCGGTGACTGGCTCGAAAACCGAAAACGCCATCTACCCGCGTACCGAACTGCGCGAAACCTACAGCAACGGCACCCTGCGCAACTGGTACTACCCGGACGCCGACAACCTGCTGCGCGCCACCCTCGCGGTGAACAAGGTGCCGAGCTCGGGCAAGATCGTCATCGGCCAGATTCACGCGTACGAAAGCCAGCGGCCGATGGTCAAGCTCGAATACCAGTACAAGGAAAAAACCCAGACCGGCAATCTGGTGATCAAAGTGCGCATGCGCCCGGACGACGCCGAAAGCCGCGTCATCACCCTCGCCACCGGCGTCAAGCTTGATCGCGAATTCAACTATCTCATCCACTTGAGCCCCGGCGGTGCGCTGGGCGTGAGTGCGGCGGGCTATCAGTGGGACTCCCAGATCAGCGCGACCTGGCGCGACAAGCCGCTGTACTTCAAGGCCGGCGTGTATGTGCAGGACAACACCGGCTATACCAGTGAGGGTGGGCAGGTGACGTTTACCAAACTGGATATTGATCACGACAAGTAGCTTACGTCCTCCTGTAAGAGCCACTGCGGGCTACGATCTTTTGATTGTTTTGGATGCTGAAAAGACAAATCGAAAGATCGCACCTCAGCGAGATCGGATTGATCTTCAAAATCCTTTCCGCATCACCGGACGTTCAATAACCGGATCTACAGCTCGGCGGTCACAAAAAACAATACAGCGGAAGCCGTGATTACCGTTCTACCATCTAAGGACCAAGTCAAGAACTGCTCCTTTTTTTCTTGTAGTCAGACAATGCTCGACCATCGTCGAGCTGTTTGCCAGCAAAAATCAGGCGTTGCTGATCGGGTGAAATACCCTCTTTATCTTGAACTTTTGCTTTTACGTTTTCTATGGTGTCCAACGGCTCAGCATGCACCAGACCTATTGAATAATGTTAAATAGCATCTATGACCTTCATCGACAAAGGGACCGATAAAGGGGACACGCCGATACATCGAACTCCTCCAGTAACCCCGCAGACTATTTCACTGGCTCATCCCACAGATCAAAAAATTAAGTTCGCACGCATCATCCATAGCTAAATATTATAAATAACTGTCATTTATATCAGGTTACCTGCAAGCCTTTCTTGCCTAATCTCATGAACGCAACAGGAGACATCCTATTTGACTTTAATACTCGAATGCAGAAGGTGAACATCATGAAAACTTACAATGGCTTCGTATTCAACGCTAGTGAGCAACATGCCGCCACACTTAAATTTGACGATCTAGGCCAGCAAAACGGCAATATAAGCAAAGGCTACATGGACTATTGCGGACTAGATTTCATCGTCACTGGCACCTATACAAAACCCACCAGGTCTTTTAATCTTCAAGCGAAATCAGATGCCACGAAAAGAGATGAGTTTAACCATGGCCCAAGCTCTCTCTCGATCAAGATGAAATCGTCTGACGGGACCGACAGCTACTTGGAAGGTACAGTTAAAGTTGAATCAGGTGGGCCGAATGTCGGCCAGACATACGGAATCAAATTCACAAGAAGCTGACTTTTTTATTACCGATAAAACTGGATAAATCAGTTAACCTCAACGTTTATCTCATTCTTCCGATGACGCGGATAGATCGCCTCCAGCGAGATCTGCTGAATCTTCGAAGCATTATAAATTGCTCTTACTTTAAATCACTTCGTCAGGCGTAATAGTTGCCCACAAAAAACCCGCCTCTCGGCGGGTTTCTTTTTAATCAGCTCAACGCTCAGGCTCAGTTGACCTTGGCGTTCAACTCACCCTTCAGATAACGCTGGTACATCGCTTCCAGCGAGATCGGTTTGATCTTCGAAGCATTACCGGCAGTACCGAACGCTTCATAACGTGCGATACATACATCGCGCATTGCGGTCACGGTGGCGCCGAAGAATTTACGTGGGTCGAATTCGCTCGGGTTGGTGGCCATCAGGCGACGCATGGCGCCAGTAGAGGCCAGGCGCAGGTCGGTGTCGATGTTGACCTTGCGCACGCCGTGCTTGATGCCTTCGACGATCTCTTCAACCGGGACGCCGTAGGTTTCTTTGATGTCGCCGCCGTACTGGTTGATGATCGCCAGCCACTCTTGTGGCACGGAGGACGAACCGTGCATCACCAAGTGGGTGTTCGGGATGCGCTTGTGGATTTCCTTGATGCGGTCGATCGCCAGCACGTCGCCGGTTGGTGGCTTGGTGAACTTGTAGGCACCGTGGCTGGTGCCGATGGCGATGGCCAGGGCATCGACCTGGGTGCGCTTGACGAAGTCAGCGGCTTCTTCCGGGTCGGTCAGCATCTGGCTGTGATCCAGAACGCCTTCAGCGCCGATGCCGTCTTCTTCACCGGCCATACCGGTTTCCAGCGAACCCAGGCAACCCAGCTCGCCCTCTACCGAAACGCCGCAGGCGTGAGCCATGGCCACGGTTTGTTGGGTAACGCGGACGTTGTAGTCGTAGTCGGTCGGGGTCTTGCCGTCTTCGCCCAGCGAGCCGTCCATCATTACCGAGCTGAAGCCCAGTTGAATCGAGCGCTGGCAAACGTCAGGGCTGGTGCCATGGTCCTGGTGCATGCACACCGGGATGTGCGGGAATTCTTCGATCGCGGCCAGGATCAAGTGACGCAGGAACGGTGCGCCGGCGTATTTGCGGGCGCCGGCCGAAGCCTGGACGATCACCGGGGAGTCAGTCTTGTCAGCGGCTTCCATGATGGCGCGCATCTGCTCAAGGTTGTTGACGTTGAAGGCTGGAACGCCGTAGCCGAACTCGGCTGCGTGGTCCAGCATCTGGCGCATGCTGATAAGTGCCATTGTGTGTGTCTCTCCCGGTTGAGGGTCGTTGATCGTGCCAGCCTGCCGAAGCGGCGGCGGCTATTCAAGTTAATGCAGATCGGGGGTTGAGGCCCGGTCTGGTGATTCGGTAAAGCAAATTCCAAGAACTACACAGATCCCCTGTGGGAGCGAGCCTGCTCGCGAAAGCAATCTTGCAGTCGCTGATGCAGTGCCTGCCAGGCCGCTTTCGCGAGCAGGCTCGCTCCCACAGTAGAACTGTGGTGTGTCAATTACTGCGCCTTGCAACCACGGCCAATCAGGTCATTGGTGGCGACCCAGTACACCAGGCCTTCGTCACCCTTGACGTGAAACGCCAGCATGCCGTCGCTGTACAGCGTGCCCGAGGCGCCCGGCTCTTCTTTCAGACGATAGACCTGATCACCGCCGCCGAGGCGAACGTCGACTTCCTTCTGTCCGGCATCGGCGTAACGCCACAACACCTTGGCCTGACTGTCGCAGGTCCAGGTCGTCCAGTTGTCTGCCGGGGCCGACGACTGAAACAGGTTCAACTGCGCGCAACCACCCAACAATGCCAACGCCGCAATGGCGATCAAGCCTTTCATCCGTGTTCCTCGACTGACGCCGCACGCCGCCAGCCCTGAGTTAAAGAGTCAGACCCGTCAAGGACAACCATGTTCCTTGACCGGGGTTTGCGTCTCGTATTTGTCCAGGCCGTCCGGGCCCGAGCGCTTGTTCAGCACCGGGTTGGTTTCGGCCTGCCAGTCGGCCTGATAACAGCCCTTCTGCGGCTCGCTCGGTGCTGGCGTCGCGTCAGCCTTCGGGGTGCTCCCGCAGGCCGCCAGCGTACCGGTCAGCAACAACAGCGCTAACGACTTGACCATGTGAACACTCCTTTGCCTGGCCAAACGGGCGGCCTCAGGCCTTGGCCCGGCTTTCCAGGACTTCAACGGCAGGCAGCACCTTGCCCTCGACGAATTCGAGGAACGCGCCACCACCGGTGGAAATGTAGGAGATCTGCTCAGCCACGCCATATTTATCGATCGCCGCCAGGGTGTCGCCACCGCCCGCGATGGAGAATGCCGAGCTTTCGGCGATAGCCTGGGCCAGCACTTTGGTGCCGTTGCCGAACTGATCGAACTCGAACACACCAACCGGGCCGTTCCACAGAATGGTTTTCGACGACTTCAGCAGCTCGGCGAAATTGGCTGCAGTTTGCGGACCGATGTCGAGAATCATGTCGTCAGCCGCCACGTCAGCGATCAGCTTGACGGTCGCTTCAGCGCTTTCGGCAAATTCCTTGGCGACCACAACGTCAACCGGCAACGGTACGCTGACTTTGGCAGCGATTTCACGCGCGGTGTCGAGCAGGTCCGGTTCGTACAGCGACTTGCCGACCGGGTGACCAGCCGCCGCGAGGAAGGTGTTGGCGATGCCGCCGCCGACGATCAGTTGATCGCAGATCTGGCTCAGGCTGTTCAGCACGTCGAGTTTGGTCGACACCTTGGAGCCGGCAACGATGGCTGCCATTGGCTTGGCCGGCGCGCCGAGGGCTTTGCCCAGTGCATCCAGCTCAGCGGCCAGCAACGGGCCGGCGGCAGCGACTTTGGCGAACTTGGCTACACCATGGGTCGAACCCTCGGCGCGGTGAGCAGTACCGAAGGCGTCCATCACGAACACGTCGCAGAGGGCCGCGTATTGCTGCGCCAGGTCGTCGGCGTTCTTCTTCTCGCCCTTGTTGAAGCGTACGTTTTCAAACAGCACGACGTCGCCAGCCTTGACCTCAACGCCACCGAGGTAGTCAGCCACCAGCGGCACTTCACGGCCAAGCGCTTTGCTCAGGTAATCGGCGACAGGTTTCAGGCTGTTTTCGGCGGAGAATTCGCCTTCGGTAGGACGGCCCAGGTGCGAGCAGACCATCACTGCCGCGCCTTTTTCCAGGGCCAGCTTGATGGTCGGCAGCGAAGCCAGGATGCGCGCGTCGCTGGTGACAACACCGTCCTTGACGGGGACGTTGAGGTCTTCGCGGATCAATACGCGCTTACCTTGCAGATCGAGGTCGGACATCTTCAACACGGTCATGGGTCGCACTTCCTACGGTTTTTTTGAAGTTGCTGTTTGCAGATAGTGGTCTGCAACGTCCAGCATTCGGTTGGCAAAACCCCATTCGTTGTCGAACCAGGCCAGGATGTTCACCAGTTTGGGGCCGGAAACTCGGGTCTGGCTGGCATCGACGATGGCCGAATGTGGGTCATGGTTGAAATCACAGCTGGCGTGCGGTAACTCGGTATAGGCCAGAAGGCCTTTGAGCGGGCCGCTGGTGGCGGCTTCGCGCAGGATCCGGTTGACCTCATTGGCGTCAGTCGCCGTGGCGGTCTGCATCGTGATGTCGAGGCAGGACACGTTGACTGTCGGCACGCGCACGGCTTTGGCCTGAATTCGCCCGGCAAGTTCCGGCAGCAGGCGCTCGATACCGCGCGCCAGACCAGTGGACACCGGGATCACCGACTGGAACGCCGAACGCGTGCGGCGCAGGTCTTCGTGGTGATAGGCGTCGATCACTGGCTGATCGTTCATCGCCGAGTGAATCGTGGTGATCGACACGTAATCGAGGCCGATCGCCTGATCGAGCAGGCGCAGCAGCGGCACGCCGCAATTTGTCGTGCAGGAGGCATTGGACACCAGCAGTTCGTCGCCGGTCAGGCAGTCCTGATTGACGCCGTAGACGATGGTGGCGTCGACATCCGCTTCGCTGGCCATCGGCTGCGAAAACAGCACGCGCGGTGCGCCGGCGTCGAGAAAACGCTGGCCATCGGCACGGGTGTGGTAAGCGCCGGAGCACTCAAGCACCAGATCGACGCCCAGCGACGCCCAATCGATGCCTTCGGGGGTGGCACTGCGCAGGACCTTCACGCAGTCGCCATTGATATGCAGACAATCGCCTTCAACCCGCACTTCGCCGGGAAAGCGGCCGTGGGTGGAGTCGAAGCGTGTCAGGTATTCGATGCTGGCCATGTCGGCCAGATCGTTGATCGCGACAATTTCAAACCCGGCCTTAGCGCCGCGCTCGAACAACGCCCGCAAGACGCAACGACCAATCCGGCCGTAGCCGTTGAGTGCAACTTTGTAGGGACGCGGTTGAGGCATGGGGTTCTCGATAGATTCGCTAACAACACAACCCCATGTAGGAGCTGACGAGTGAAACGAGGCTGCGATCTTTTGATCTTGTTTTTAAGATCAAGATCAAAAGATCGCAGCCTTCGGCAGCTCCTACAGGGGAACGCGGCGGCCAGGGCCACCGCATTCGTACTGCTTAGTCTTCCAGCAGCTCTTCAGCCTGACCGAGGATGTTTTCCAGGGTGAAGCCGAACTCTTCGAACAATGCCGAAGCCGGCGCCGACTCACCGTAGGTGGTCATGCCGATCACACGACCTTCCAGACCCACGTACTTGAACCAGAAATCGGCGTGGGCCGCTTCGATGGCGATACGCGCGCTGACCTGCAATGGCAGAACCGACTGCTTGTACTCCGCATCCTGAGCATCGAACGCGCTGGTGCAAGGCATCGAGACCACGCGAACCTTGCGGCCCTGCTCGGTCAGTTTGTCGTAGGCCTGTACGGCCAGACCGACTTCCGAACCGGTGGCGATCAGGATCAGCTCAGGCTCGCCTGCGCAGTCCTTGAGCACATAACCACCACGGCTGATGTTGGCAATCTGGCCAGCGTCGCGTTCCTGGTGCTGCAGGTTCTGCCGCGAGAAGATCAGCGCCGACGGGCCGTCCTTGCGCTCCAGCGCGTTTTTCCAGGCCACTGCCGATTCCACGGCATCGGCTGGACGCCAGGTGTCGAGGTTCGGCGTGCTGCGCAGGCTGGTCAATTGCTCGATCGGCTGGTGCGTCGGGCCGTCTTCGCCCAGACCGATAGAGTCGTGGGTGTACACGTGAATCACGCGCTTCTTCATCAAAGCAGACATACGTACGGCGTTGCGTGCGTATTCCATGAACATCAGGAAGGTCGCGCCGTAAGGCACCAGACCGCCGTGCAGGGCGACGCCGTTCATGATCGCGGTCATGCCGAACTCGCGCACGCCGTAGTACATGTAGTTGCCGCTGGCGTCTTCAGCGCTGACGCCTTTGCAGCCTTTCCACAGGGTCAGGTTGGAGCCGGCGAGGTCAGCCGAACCGCCGAGCATTTCCGGCAGCAGCGGGCCGAAAGCGTTGAGGGTGTTCTGGCTGGCTTTGCGGCTGGCGATGGTTTCGCCCTTGGCGGCGACTTCGGCGATGTAAGCCGAGGCTTTTTCCGAGAAGTCGGCCGGCAGTTCGCCGCTCAGACGACGGATCAGCTCGTTGGCTTCAGTCGGGAATGCAGCGGAGTAAGCGGCGAAACGCTGATCCCACTCGGCTTCGACCGCGCGGCCAGCTTCTTTGGCGTCCCACTCGGCATAGATCTCGGCCGGGATTTCGAACGGGCCGTAGTTCCAGTTCAATGCCTGACGGGTCAGGGCGATTTCTGCGTCACCCAATGGGGCGCCGTGGCAATCTTCCTTGCCCTGCTTGTTCGGCGAACCGAAACCGATGGTGGTCTTGCAGCAGATCAGCGTCGGTTGAGCGCTCTTGCGTGCGGTTTCGATGGCGGTCTTGATCTCTTCCGGATCGTGGCCGTCGACGTTGCGGATCACCTGCCAGTTGTAGGCTTCGAAACGCTTCGGCGTGTCATCGGTGAACCAGCCTTCGACTTCACCGTCGATGGAAATGCCGTTGTCATCGTAGAAGGCAATCAGCTTGCCCAGGCCCAGCGTGCCGGCCAGGGAGGCGACCTCGTGGGAAATGCCTTCCATCATGCAGCCATCACCGAGGAACACGTAGGTGTGGTGATCAACGATGTTGTGGCCGGGACGGTTGAACTGCGCGCCCATGACTTTTTCAGCCAGAGCGAAACCGACGGCGTTGGCCAGACCCTGACCCAGCGGGCCGGTGGTGGTTTCGACGCCCGGGGTGTAACCGAATTCCGGGTGGCCTGGAGTGCGGCTGTGCAGTTGACGGAACTGCTTGAGGTCGTCGATCGACAGGTCGTAGCCGGTCAGGTGCAGCAGCGAGTAGATCAACATCGAGCCGTGGCCGTTGGACAGCACGAAGCGGTCACGGTCGGCGAACGACGGGTTGCTCGGGTTGTGCTTGAGGTAGTCGCGCCACAGCACTTCGGCAATATCTGCCATACCCATAGGGGCACCGGGATGGCCGCTGTTGGCTTTTTGCACGGCATCCATGCTGAGGGCACGAATGGCGTTGGCACGCTCACGACGGCTAGGCATCGCTGATCTCCTGGGTGTGAATAGACTGAAACGGAAAAAAGGAGGGCATTTTCCCTCACCCATGCGCCTCGGGGCAATGACAGATAGTCATCGGCAGGCGTTTTTCCAATCGATAGCACAGGTTTCGCTTGGTGAAACCTTTCCGCTATTCGTTTGTAGAGACTGCCGTCCGCCGAGAAGTGCCATTTATCGAGCAATATCAAAACTTTTTGATATTGACCTTGCGGTGCCTTGCCCCCGTCTCTAGACTGCCAGCCCTATGAACTTACGCGTGCCTTCCATTCGCCATGACGATTGCGACGAGCTGGCGGCCCTGTGCAAGGCCGGCGGCGATCCGCTGCGGCTGAATGTATTGCGCGCGCTGGCCAACGATTCGTTTGGCGTGCTGGAGCTGGCGCAGATTTTCGGCATCGGCCAGTCGGGCATGAGCCATCACCTCAAGGTGCTGGCGCAAGCCGACCTGGTGGCGACACGCCGTGAGGGCAACGCAATTTTTTATCGTCGTGCCCTGCCCCACAGCGAATTGCTCGGCGGCAAGCTGCACGCGGCATTGCTGGAAGAAGTCGACAATCTGGATCTGCCCGATGAAGTGCAAGCACGCATCGAGCAGGTTCATGGTCAGCGTGCCGCCGCCAGCCGGGATTTTTTCGCCCGGGTCGCGGAGAAATTCCGTGCCCAGCAAGATTTGATCGCAGGCCTGCCGCAGTACCGTGACAGCGTGCTGGCCCTGCTCGACAAACTGAACTTCGATGGTGCAGCCACGGCCATTGAAGTCGGCCCCGGCGATGGTGCTTTTCTGCCGGAACTGGCCCGTCGTTTCGGCACCGTAACCGCGCTGGACAACAGCCCGGCGATGCTCGAACTGGCGCGTCAGGTGTGTGAACGTGAACAGCTGGCTAACGTCAGCCTGCAATTGGCCGATGCATTGAACGGCACAAGCCTCAAGGCCCATTGCGTAGTGTTGAACATGGTCCTGCACCATTTCGCCGCTCCGGCCGATGCGCTCAGGCACATGGCCGATCTGCTGCAACCGGGCGGTAGCCTGCTCGTGACAGAGTTATGTAGCCACAACCAGAGTTGGGCCAGGGAGGCCTGCGGTGATCTCTGGTTGGGGTTTGAACAGGACGATCTGGCCCGTTGGGCCACCGCTGCGGGACTCGTTCCCGGGGAAAGCCTCTATGTAGGCTTACGTAATGGTTTCCAGATCCAGGTTCGCCACTTTCAGCGACCGGCTGGCGACACTCACCATCGGTAAATTCAGGAAAACATCGAGATGAGCGAATACTCCCTCTTCACCTCCGAGTCCGTGTCTGAAGGACATCCGGACAAAATCGCCGACCAGATTTCCGATGCGGTGCTGGACGCCATTATTGCCCAGGACAAACACGCTCGCGTGGCCGTGGAAACCCTGGTCAAGACCGGCGTAGCCATCGTTGCCGGTGAAGTGACCACCAGCGCCTGGGTCGACCTGGAGCAGATCGTTCGTGACGTGATTTGCGACATCGGCTACACCAGCTCCGAAGTCGGCTTCGACGGCGCGACCTGCGGCGTGATGAACATCATCGGCAAGCAGTCCCCTGACATCAACCAGGGTGTTGACCGCGCCAAGCCTGAAGATCAGGGCGCCGGCGACCAGGGCCTGATGTTCGGCTACGCCAGCAACGAAACCGACGTTTTGATGCCAGCGCCGATCACCTTCTCGCACCAGCTGGTGCAGCGTCAGGCTGAAGCACGCAAGTCGGGCCTGCTGCCTTGGCTGCGTCCGGATGCCAAGTCGCAAGTGACCTGCCGGTACGAAGGCGGCAAGGTTGTCGGCATCGACGCTGTGGTTCTGTCGACCCAGCACAACCCGGAAGTGTCGTACAAAGACCTGCGCGAAGGCGTAATGGAGCTGATCGTCAAGCACGTACTGCCTGCCGAACTGCTGAGCAAGGACACCCAGTTCCACATCAACCCGACCGGCCAGTTCATCATTGGCGGCCCGGTAGGTGACTGCGGTCTGACCGGTCGCAAGATCATCGTCGACAGCTACGGCGGCATGGCCCGTCACGGCGGCGGCGCGTTCTCCGGCAAGGATCCATCGAAGGTTGACCGTTCGGCTGCCTACGCAGGCCGTTACGTGGCCAAGAACATCGTTGCGGCCGGCCTTGCCGAGCGTTGCGAGATTCAGGTGTCCTACGCGATCGGTGTGGCCCAGCCTACGTCGATCTCGTTGAACACCTTCGGCACCGGCAAGATCAGCGATGACAAGATCATCAAACTGGTGCGTGAAGTGTTCGACCTGCGTCCATACGCGATCACCACCATGCTCGACCTGCTGCACCCGATGTACCAGGAAACCGCAGCCTACGGCCACTTCGGTCGCGCGCCGCAGACCAAGACCGTTGGCGAAGACAGCTTCACCACGTTCACCTGGGAAAAAACCGACCGCGCCGACGCCCTGCGTTCCGCCGCTGGCCTGTAATACCCTGGCTGCAAGAAAGCCCCGCACGGTTCGCGCCGTGCGGGGCTTTTTCATGCCTGACAGATTTTTGAGATCCCTGCGGGAGCGAGCCTGCTCGCGAAGGCGCCCGCTCATGCAACGTCAATTCAGAATCCGGAAACACCTCGAAAAACACCCCCGGTAACGCATTTCGAATCCTCACCTACCCTTCAAATATTACCCCCGAGCAAGGACGCTCAACGATGCTCTTCACACTGCGCCTGTTGCTGGCCTTCCTGCTGGCACTCATCACCCTTGTCAGCCAAGCCAACTGTCCGAACTGGGATCGTTCCCAAGCCCAACGCGAAATCACCACCCTGCAAAACCGGATCGACCAATGGGACGACGCCTATCACCGCGAAGGCCGTTCATTGATCAGCGACGAACTCTATGACCAGTCCCGACTGCGGCTGAAAGAATGGCAAGCCTGTTTCAACCAACCCTCATCCCCGCAGCCGTTGCACACCGCGTCCGGCCCGGTCACCCACCCCATCGCCCACACCGGTCTGGACAAGCTGCACAAAGCCGAAGACGTCGCCCACTGGTTGCGTGATCGCCAGAACGTCTGGGTGCAGCCCAAGGTCGACGGCGTGGCTGTCACGCTGATCTACCGCCAGGGGATATTGCAGCAGGCGATCAGTCGCGGTGACGGGGTCAACGGCCAGGACTGGACCGCCTCCGCGCGCAGGATTGCAGCCATTCCGCAACGGTTGAGGCAGCCACGGGATCTGCTGGTACAGGGCGAACTCTATTGGCGTCTGAATGCACATGTTCAATCACAGTCCGGCAGCGTCAATGCCCGCGCCACCGTCGCCGGGCTGATGGGGCGCAAATCCCTCGATGCCGAACAGGCCGCCGGGATCGGCCTGTTTGTCTGGGACTGGCCGCAAGGTCCTGTGCGGCTGCCGGAAAGATTGTCCGAACTTCAGACATTGGGGTTCGCCACAACCGAGCCCTATACCCAGCCCGTCACCCGATTCGAAGAAGCGCAAAAATGGCGCGAGCACTGGTATCGCTCGCCACTGCCCTTTGCCAGCGACGGCGTGGTGCTGCGCCAGAGCCAACGGCCACCCGCCGAACGCTGGCAGGCTCGCGCGCCGTATTGGGCGATCGCCTGGAAATACCCGTTCGCCCAGGCATTGGCCGAAGTGCGCAAGGTCAATTTCAAGATCGGCCGCACCGGGCGGATCACGCCGGTGCTGGAACTGCTGCCGGTCAGACTCGATGCCCGCGAAATCAAACGGGTCAGCGTCAGCTCACTCAAGCGCTGGCAAACCCTCGACATCCGTCCCGGCGATCAGGTGGCAATCAGTCTGGCCGGGCTGACCATTCCGCGCCTCGACAGTGTCGTGCTGCGCACCAGCGAACGGGCGGACATCAACATCCCCGATGCTGGCGACTACCACGCCCTGAGCTGCTGGCAACCGACGCCGGGGTGTGAAAGCCAGTTTCTCGCGCGTCTGACCTGGCTCAGTGGCAAGCAGGGCCTGGCCATGCAGCATGTCGGTCGCGGCACTTGGGAGAAACTTTTGGAAACAGGCCGTCTGAA
Organism: Pseudomonas sp. LW8; assembly: GCF_041956865.1. NCBI lineage: Bacteria > Pseudomonadati > Pseudomonadota > Gammaproteobacteria > Pseudomonadales > Pseudomonadaceae > Pseudomonas > Pseudomonas sp. LW8. The sequence continues at coordinate 5,323,073 of NZ_CP168138.1, forward strand.
ACACCTGCTGGATTGGCTGACCCTCGATGCGTCAGAGCTTGCTAACATTGCCGGCCTCGGCGAGCGCAGCAGCGCACGGCTGATCGACAGTTTTCAGGGCGCGCGGCAACAGCCGTTCGCTCGATGGTTGAAAGCGCTGGGCATGCCGCCGGCCGGACAGGCACAACTGGACGATTCGTGGCAGGCCCTGGCACAACGCGACACTGAACAATGGCAGGCAGAAGCCGGTATCGGCCCGGGACGCGCGGCGCAACTGAGCGCATTCTTTCGCGACCCGCAGGTACTGGCTTTGAGTGACACCCTGAAAGCCGCCGGAATCGACGGCTTCTGAACCTGCAATCCCCGCCCGGCGGGAACCCAACGGCCGGCCAGACGCTCCAACAGCGCAGTGCCCTCCCACCCCGATTGCCTTTGCACATGGAGCTTTTATGAAATTTCTCGCACCGCTCGCCCTGCTTACTCTTTGCGGCGTCATGGCCGCCCCGGTCATGGCCGAAGAAGACGGCCCGGGCCTGACCGGTTGCGCTGCCAAGAAGCAGGGCATCATCAATCAGATCGAACAGGCCAAGTCGCGCGGCAACATGGAGCAGCAGGCAGGCCTGGAAACCGCACTGCGCGAAGTGAACGAACACTGCACCGACGCCGGGCTGAAGAAAGAGCGTGAGAACAAGGTGCTTGAGGCCAAGCATGAGGTGAGCCAGCGTCAGGCGGATCTCGACAAGGCCATGAAGAAGGGCGATCCGGAGAAGATCAACAAACGCAAGGAAAAGCTCGCCGAGTCGCGCAAGGAACTGCAGGAAGCGCTGGACGAGATCGATAAGTAACCCAAGCCCTGTGGTGAGGGGATTTATCCCCGTCCGGCGGCGAAGCCGTCGCAAATTCGACTGGTCGGGTCCGACTGAAAAAACTCGGTTATATGGTTTTTGGGCTGCTTCGCAGCCCATCGGGGATGAATCCCCTCGCCACAAGGTACTCAGCAGCCTCAGGAATCAATGATCGCGAAACTCTTTATGGCAAGCACTGCAGGCATCCTCGACTTTCTGCACTGCCGGTCCGAGATTGCTGGCCTTGTACGGCTGAACCTGACTGGCGACCACCAGTTCACCGGTAGCCGCTTCGAGGGCGCGGGCCAGTTGCTGAAAACGCGCCTGTTTCTGCCAGACATCGTCCTTGGCGCTGGTGTGATCTTCCTCGCGCACCTGCGGAAAATGCTTCCACGGTTCATGGGCCAACGCATCAAGTCTGACCGCGCCCTCGGCAAATTTCGGTCCGTCGAAGGCAATGCGCCCACGCAACATGCCGCCGAGGTCTTCGCTGGTCTTGAGCATCTGCTTGAAGATGGCCTTGCGCTGGCCCAGCGGCGAATTCGGGTCGACGCCGCCACAGGCGGACAAGGTCAGACAGGCCAGCAATACAACAGCAATTGGTTTCAGAGTCATGATGGCTTCAGGTCGCGGAAATCGGCGGCCAGTATCCTCGGCTCACCGCCAAACACCAATAGCCCTATTAAAAATACGGGTTGGTCGAGCGCATGGAGCACTCGGCCAACCGGCACAGGAATCACTCCATGAACAGCCGCTTCACGGCCTGGCGTCACCCGCTTATCGTCACCCTCCCGATTCTGGCCATCCTTGCCGGTTGCACTGGCGGTGACAGCGCCAAACCGAAAACCCACGCACTGGCTACGTATTCCAGCGCAACTTGGGAAGCCTTGCCCGCGGTCTCCGATAGCGATCTGGTCGCAGGTTTCGGTTCCTGGCGCAGCGCGTGCACCCGACTCAAAGCCGACGCAGTCTGGGGGCCGACCTGCGCTGCGGCGGCGAATGTGCCGCAAAGCGCCGCCGAGATTCGTGCATTCCTCAAGCAGAATCTCGATGTCTACGGCCTGCGCGCCGAGAACGACAACCCCAACGGTCTGATCACCGGCTACTACGAACCGGTGTACCCCGGCAGCCTGACGCCCACCGCAACAGCAAACGTGCCGGTGTATGGCGTGCCGGAAGACATGATCATCGTCTCGCTCGACAGCATCTACCCGGAATTGAAAGGCAAGCGCCTGCGCGGCCGCCTCGAAGGACGCGTGCTCAAGCCTTACGACGACGCGGCGACCATTGAATCCAAAGGTGTGAAAGCGCCAGTGGTCGCCTATCTGACTGATCCGATGAACCTGCAATTTCTGCAGATCCAGGGCTCGGGCCGGATTCAGACCGAGGAAGGCAAACAGCTGCGCATCGCTTACGCCGATCAGAACGGCCACCCGTACCGGCCGATCGGTCGCTGGCTGGTCGAGCAAGGCGAGCTGAAGAAAGAAGACGTGACCATGACCGCGATCAGCAACTGGGCCAAGGCCAACCCCACGCGCATTCCGCAACTGCTGGCCAGCAACCCGAGCTACGTGTTCTTCACCCGCAACCCGAACAGCAACGAAGGCCCACGCGGCTCGCTGAACGTGCCATTGACCGCCGGCTACAGCGCGGCAGTGGATCGCAAGGTGATTCCGTTGGGCAGTCTGTTATGGCTGTCGACCACCAAACCGGATGGCACCCCACTGGTGCGCCCGGTCGCGGCGCAGGACACCGGCGGCGCGATTGCCGGCGAGGTGCGCGCGGATCTGTTCTGGGGCACCGGCGATGCGGCCGGGCAACTGGCCGGGGACATGAAACAGCAGGGGCAGATCTGGATGCTCTGGCCTAAAGGAAAAGAGCTGCCGCAAGTGCCGCAGGTGGCTGACAAACCCTAAAGGCAAAAGATCGCAGCCTTCGGCAGCTCCTACAGGAGTATGCATTCCTCTGTAGGAGCTGCCGCAGGCTGCGATCTTTTGAGCCTGCTTTCAGATGGACACAAAGAAAAACGAAGCAATCAGCCCCATCCCGATAAACCACACCACCGAACGCAGTGCAGCCCAGTCAGCCAGGTAGCAAATGATGTACAGCAGGCGGCTGGTGATAAACAGCACGGCCAGCACATTGACCGTCACCAGCTCCGCAGTGCCGACCAGATGCGCAACGATCACCGCAGCGGCAAACGCGGGCGTTACTTCAAAGCTGTTCAGTTGCGCGGCGTGGGCGCGACGGGCGACGCCATCGACGCTGTCGAGAAAGTCCCGTGGATCGTAATTGTCCTTGAGGCGGAAACCGCCGGTGGCCTTCGCCACGATCGTGCACACGTACGGCAGGAAAATCGCGATCAACACACACCACAGAGCCACTGTCATAACGTCGTCCTTTTTTCGATTGGAGAAATTGGCGAGCGGTCAGAACTTCATCACCAGCATGCCGATCAGCACCTGCCCACAGGCTAAGAGCAGCGCCCGGCCGAAAGGTTCTTTCAGCTGGATATAACACGGCAATTCCAGTGAGCCGTCGATTAGTCAGATTATTGATTCGCCATGTGTCAGCAGCTGTTTATACTGCAACCCACCACGCCGTACTCAGCTGCACACCAAAAAACTCCAATAAAAGCTGCCTGCTCCGCTTTCTTCGAAAACGGTCGCTGGCACGCGTATGCCTGATCAAAGCGTCAAGACTACCGACAGAGACCTTGCGCATGCCCCTCGCTTTGCTTGCACTCGCCGTTGCCGCGTTCGGCATCGGCACCACCGAATTCGTCATCATGGGCCTGCTGCCCGACGTTGCCCGCGATCTGGCGGTGAGCATTCCTCATGCCGGGCTGCTGATCACCGGTTACGCCCTGGGCGTGGTGTTCGGCGCACCGATCCTGGCGATCGGCACCGCCAATATGCCGCGCAAAGCGACACTGCTGGGCATGACGCTGATGTTCATCCTCGGCAACGTGCTCTGCGCGCTCGCGCCGAACTACGCGACGCTGATGGCGGCGCGCGTGGTCACGGCGCTGTGTCATGGCGCGTTTTTCGGCATTGGCTCGGTGGTTGCGGCCGGCCTGGTTGCGCCGAACAAACGCGCGCAAGCCATTGCCATGATGTTCACCGGCCTGACCTTGGCCAACGTGCTCGGCGTGCCACTCGGCACAGCGCTGGGCCAATACGCTGGCTGGCGCTCGACCTTCTGGGCGGTGTCGGTGATTGGCATTGTGGCGGCGTTGGCGCAATGGTTGTGGTTGCCCAAACACATCGCGATGGACAAGGCCAATCTCGCCAGCGAATTCAAAGTGCTGGGCAAGGCCAACGTCTTGTTGGCGCTGGGCATGAGCGTGCTGGCCTCGACCAGCCTGTTCAGCGTGTTCACGTATATCGCACCGATCCTGCAAGACATCACTGGCGTCAGCCCCCACGGCGTGACGGTGATGCTGCTGTTGTTCGGCGTCGGCCTGACAGCGGGCAGCATGCTCGGCGGGCGTCTGGCCGATAGCCGCTTGCTGCCGTCACTGGTCGGCGTGGCACTGGCAGTTGTGGTGATTCTGGCGGCGTTCAGCCAGACCAGCCGTGCGGTGATTCCGGCGGCGATCACTCTGGTGCTGTGGGGAATTTTCGCTTTTGCGCTGTGCCCGATTCTGCAGCTGCTGATCATCGATCAAGCGCATGAAGCGCCGAACCTCGGTTCGACGCTGAACCAGAGCGCGTTCAATCTGGGCAACGCAGCAGGTGCCTGGATTGGCGGGCTGGTGGTGGCCAGCGGCGCGGATCTGGCGGATCTGCCGTGGACCGGGGCGCTGGTTGGCGTGCTGACGGTGCTGACGGCGCTGTTGTTCATTTACCTGCAACGTCGGCAGGCGAGTGCGGTCAATGTGACTGGCTGATCGTGGTGTGTCAGATAGAGCCCTACCCTAGCCCTCTCCCGAAGGGAGAGGGGACTGATCGGGGGATGCTCGATACCCACGCCGACTTGAACGTGCATTGCTGAATCCATAATCGACCCGATCGTCCAGGTCGATGCACCTCGCCAGACACCTCGGTCAGCTCCCTCTCCCTCGGGAGAGGCCTGGGGTGAGGGGGTTGTTGAGCATGACGCGCCATTCGAATGTGCCCTCAGCCAACCCCGCCCCATCAAACCCCTGCGTCCAACCTCCGGTCGCGCTCCATTCACCCCTCATCCAAAGGACCCCGGATGCTTGAACTTGTCGCCGCTTTCATCTGCCTCACCACCCTCCTGACCTTCGTCAATTTCCGCTTTATCGGCCTGCCGCCGACCATCGGCGTGATGGTTACCGCCCTGCTGTTCTCACTGCTCCTGCAAGGCCTCAGCGTCCTCGGCTTTCCCGGCCTCGAAGACCGCGTGCAGCAACTGATCGGCCAGATCGATTTCGGCGACCTGCTGATGAACTGGATGCTCTCGTTCCTGCTGTTCGCCGGCGCCCTGCACGTCAACCTCAATGATTTGCGCAGCTACCGCTGGCCAATCGGCCTGCTGGCGACCTTCGGCGTGTTGATCGCCACCGTGGTGATCGGCAGCCTGGCCTTCTACATTTTTGCCCTGTTCGGCTGGCACGTGAGTTTCCTCTACTGCCTGTTGTTCGGCGCGCTGATCTCACCGACCGACCCGATTGCGGTACTCGGCGTGTTGCGTACCGCCAACGCTTCGAAGCCACTGAAAACCACCATCGTCGGCGAATCACTGTTCAACGACGGCACGGCGGTCGTGGTCTTCACCGTGCTGCTGGGCATCGCGCAACTGGGCGAAACCCCGACCGTCAGCGCCACGGCCATGCTCTTCGTCCATGAGGCCATTGGCGGTGTGTTGTTCGGCGGGCTGATCGGTTATCTGGTCTATCGGATGATCAAAAGCGTCGAGCAGCACCAGATCACCGTGATGCTGACCCTGGCCCTGGTGATCGGTGGCTCGGCGATGTCCACCGAGTTGCACGTCTCGGCGCCGATTGCGATGGTGGTGGCCGGTCTGATCATCGGCAACCTCGGGCGCAATCTGGCAATGAACGACATGACCCGCCGTTATCTGGACGGTTTCTGGGAGTTGCTCGATGACATGCTCAACGCGCTGCTGTTTGCGCTGATCGGCATGGAGTTGTTGCTGCTGCCGTTCAACTGGCTGCACATGGCCGCCGCAGGTCTGCTGGCGGTGGCGATTCTGTTGTCGCGCCTGCTTACCGTGGCGCCGGCGATCCTGCTGCTGCGGCGCTGGCGCTCAGTGCCGGCCGGCACGATCCGCATCCTCACTTGGGGCGGTTTGCGCGGCGGTGTTTCGGTGGCACTGGCGCTGGCCCTGCCGCTGGGCCCGGAGCGCGATCTGCTGCTGAGCATCACCTACATCGTCGTGCTGTCGTCGATCCTGCTGCAGGGCCTGACCATCGGCAAACTGGTCAAGCACGCGACGCGCAACGAGCCGGCGAGCGTGGCTGAGCCAGCTCACCATTGATCATTTCTTGATCGACTGCGGATCGGGCTTAACAGCCTGATCCGCAGATTCCTTCGGCGCACCGCTTTCGCTGCGAATCTGCGCATGGCTGATCAGCGCGAAGATAAAGCTGCCGCCGATGATATTTCCTGCCAGCGTCGGCGCGGCGAACACCGCCCAGAAATCACTCCACGGCAACTCGCCGGCAAACACCAGATAGGACACTTCCGCCGATCCGACGACGATATGGGTGAAGTCGCCCAGCGCCATGAAGTAGGTAATGAGGATGATGATCCACATCTTCGCGCTCTCCATGGACGGGATCATCCAGACCATGGTGGCGATCATCCAGCCGGAGACGATGCCCTTGGCGAACATCTGACTGGCGCTGTGTTCCATGACCTTGCGGCCGATCTCGAGGAAGGCGACGTCGGTCTTGCTGTCGAAAATCGGCAGTTCCAGCATCACGTAGGCGACCAGAATCGTCCCGCAGAGGTTGCCGACCAGTACCACTGTCCACAGACGGATCAGTCGCAGGAAGTTCTTCAGCGTCGGCTTGGTCATCACCGGCAGCACGGCGGTCAAGGTGTTTTCGGTGAACAGCTGCTGGCGGGCAAGGATCACCGCGAGGAAACCGGCGCAGTAGCCGAAGCTGGCGATCACCTTGAATTCGTCGCCGTCGGGCAGGCGCGAATTGAGCAGGCCCATGCCCATCAGGGACAGGCCCATGGTCAATCCTGCCGCCAGCGCAGACCACCACAGCGCGGCAATGCTGCGCTCCAGTTCCTGGTCGCCCTGGGTGCGGATGATTTCATGCAGAACGGCCGCGCGCGGCGGCTGGCTCTTCTCGACTTCGTGCTGCTCCTTGGGCGAGAGGTCGGGGGTCTTTTCGCTGGTGGGGGTGGTCATGGCGTGGCAACCGGTGGGGGGGGATGTAGCTACGACCGTTGCGCTTCATGGCTGTTCAGTGGGCAGGCGAATCTCCGCTGAATTGGCACCGCTTTCGCGAGCAGGCTTGCTCCCACAAGGATCACGCTGTACCTGTGGGAGCGAGCCTGCTCGCGAAGAATGCGCCGCCGATCTTATTGAACGGCTTCGTCATCCTTGAACTGGTCTTTCACATATTTGATCTCGGTACGCCCGTGCGGCGCCGGCAGGCCGTCTTCGCCGAGATTGACGAACACCATTTTCTCAACGGTCAGGATGCTCTTGCGGGTGATCTTGTTGCGCACTTCGCAGGTCAGGGTGATCGAGGTGCGGCCGAATTCGGTGGCGGTGATGCCCAGTTCGATGATGTCGCCCTGGCGCGAGGCGCTGACGAAGTTGATTTCCGAGATGTACTTGGTCACCACGCGCTGGTTGCCCAGTTGCACGATGGCGTAGATCGCCGCTTCTTCATCGATCCAGCGCAGCAGGCTGCCGCCGAACAGGGTGCCGTTGGGGTTGAGGTCTTCAGGTTTAACCCATTTGCGGGTGTGGAAATTCATGTTCACTCCTGAGCGCTTGCCGAAAGATGCGCCCATCTTGGCAGACTGCTCAGTCAGGCTCCAGGCAGCTGCGACTATGGTCGCCATTGGCGATCTTCATCTGGCCGACAGAAACCCTTTGGAAGATCAGCCCGGGCGGCTATAATCGCCCCCGTTTCAAAAAACGGTAACGTTCATTGGCTACCGTTTTCCCGCCACCTGTCCGAGGGGCGCTGCAGCAGGTTCGACCTGTCAGGCTCGGATGGGGCGTTGACCGGCTCACGCCGGACACTAAACGCACAACGGCGCCCATTCGCATACATTACGAATGGAGGCTCTTCATGAGCGCTGTCAACACGCCTGCCGATTTTACCGATTACAAAGTTGCCGACATGTCCCTGGCTGCCTGGGGCCGTCGCGAAACCATCATCGCCGAATCGGAAATGCCTGCCCTGATGGGTCTGCGCCGCAAATACGCTGCCGAACAGCCGCTCAAGGGCGCGAAAATCCTCGGCTGCATCCACATGACCATTCAGACCGCCGTGCTGATCGAAACCCTGGTTGCCCTGGGTGCCGAAGTACGCTGGTCGTCCTGCAACATTTTCTCCACTCAGGATCAGGCCGCTGCCGCTATCGCTGCCGCCGGTATCCCGGTGTTCGCCTGGAAAGGCGAGACTGAAGAAGAGTACGAGTGGTGCCTGGAGCAGACCATCCTCAAGGATGGCCAGCCATGGGACGCCAACATGATCCTCGACGACGGCGGCGACCTGACCGAGCTGCTGCACAAGAAATACCCGCAAGTGCTGGATCGCGTTCACGGCGTGACCGAAGAAACCACCACTGGCGTACACCGTCTGCTGGACATGCTGGCCAAGGGCGAGCTGAAGATCCCGGCGATCAACGTCAACGACTCGGTGACCAAGTCCAAGAACGACAACAAGTACGGCTGCCGTCACAGCCTGAACGATGCGATCAAGCGCGGCACCGACCACCTGCTGTCCGGCAAGCAAGCGCTGGTCATCGGTTACGGTGACGTGGGCAAGGGCTCGGCCCAGTCCCTGCGTCAGGAAGGCATGATCGTTAAGGTTTCCGAAGTTGACCCGATCTGCGCCATGCAGGCGTGCATGGACGGTTTTGAACTGGTTTCGCCGTTCATCGACGGTATCAACAACGGCACCGAAGCAAGCATCGACAAAGCGCTGCTGGGCAAGATCGACCTGATCGTGACCACCACCGGTAACGTCAATGTTTGCGACGCGAACATGCTCAAAGCGCTGAAGAAGCGCGCCGTGGTCTGCAACATCGGTCACTTCGACAACGAAATCGACACCGCTTTCATGCGCAAGAACTGGGCATGGGAAGAAGTGAAGCCACAGGTGCACAAGGTTCACCGCACCGGTGCCGGCAGCTTCGATCCACAGAACGACGATTACCTGATCCTGCTGGCCGAAGGCCGTCTGGTGAACCTGGGCAACGCCACCGGTCACCCGAGCCGCATCATGGACGGTTCGTTCGCCAACCAGGTTCTGGCACAGATCTTCCTGTTCGGCCAGAAGTACGCCGACCTGTCGCCAGCGCAGAAAGCCGAGCGTCTGACCGTTGAAGTGCTGCCGAAGAAACTCGACGAAGAAGTGGCCCTGGAAATGGTTCGCGGCTTCGGCGGCGTGGTCACCCAACTGACCAAGCAACAGGCTGACTACATCGGCGTCACCGTCGAAGGCCCGTTCAAGCCGCACGCCTACCGTTACTAACAGGCGCTGAATGCTCGCTCTCCCTGTGGGAGCGAGCTTGCTCGCGAAGGCGGCTTATCATTCAACATCCGTGTTGTCTGACCCAGCTCTTTCGCGAGCAGGCTCGCTCCCACACGGGATTGCAGCGTCTCGAAGGTACTTGTTTCCAAGGGTATGACCATGTCCCAAGACCGTCGCTACAGCTTCGAGTTTTTCCCGACCAAGACCGATGCCGGGCAAGAAAAGCTGCTTGCCACTGCCCGTCAGTTGGCCACCTACAATCCTGATTTCTTTTCCTGCACCTACGGCGCTGGCGGTTCGACCCGTGATCGCACGCTCAACACCGTGTTGCAACTGGAAAGCGAAGTCAAAGTACCCGCCGCACCGCACCTGTCGTGCGTCGGTGACAGCAAGGACGACCTGCGCGGCCTGCTGAACGAATACAAAGCTGCCGGCATCAAGCGCATCGTTGCCCTGCGTGGCGACCTGCCGTCCGGCATGGGCATGACCAGCGGTGAGCTGCGTCACGCCAATGAGCTGGTGGAATTCATTCGTGAAGAAACCGCCGATCATTTCCACATCGAAGTCGCGGCTTACCCGGAGATGCATCCGCAAGCACGCAACTACGAAGACGATCTCGCCAACTTCGTGCGCAAGGCAAAGGCCGGTGCCGACAGCGCGATCACCCAGTACTTCTTCAACGCCGACAGCTACTTCTACTTCGTCGACCGTTTGCAGGCGCTGGGCGTGGATCTGCCGATCGTGCCGGGGATCATGCCAATCACCAACTACAGCAAACTCGCGCGCTTCTCCGATGCCTGCGGTGCGGAAATCCCGCGCTGGATCCGCAAGCAACTGGAAGCCTACGGCGACGACACGCGAAGCATTCAAAGCTTTGGCGAACAAGTCGTCAGCGAAATGTGCGAACGCCTGCTGCAGGGCGGCGCACCGGGGCTGCACTTCTACTCGATGAACCAGGCCGAACCTAGCCTGGCGATCTGGAACAACCTCAAGCTGCCGCGCTGAAGGTTTTCCATGCGATAAAAAAGGCCCTCACCGGGCCTTTTCACTGAAAAGCACAAATGGAATATTGTCGTCGATGATCTGCGCGCAAACAAAAACACGCCCTCAACTGGTCTATCTGGTTTTCGGTGCCGAGACTTACCATCAGGAAGCTGTTTTCAGCATCGCCAGTGCTCTGGCGTGGTTGCGCGAGACACCGGATGCCCCGATCGATATCCAGGTCTTCAGCGACAATCCGCAACCCTATGCACATCTCCCCGTACGCGTTCGCCCGCTGGACGCCGAAACGCGCCAGAAATGGAGCGAGCCCCACGGTTATCATTTCCGCATCAAACATGTCGCTTTGCGCTCGGTACTTGAAGAGCATGAAACGGCGCTGTTGATCGACACTGACACGTTCTTCCACTGCTCGCCGCTCAAACTGTTCGAGCGGGTACAGCCCGGCACCCTGCTGTGCAATGACTACTACGCCCGCTATGGCGACAACAAGATGAGCCTGCTCTACCGCACGCTGTCGGCCACACTGCTGGACAAAGGTCTGACTGACGATCACATGCGCCTGCTCAACTCCGGCGTCATCGGCTTGCACCGCCAGGACGCTCACGTGCTCGACCGCTCCATCGCTTTGATCGATGAGCTGTTCCCGTCGGCACAGGGCGCCTACACCCTCGAAGAGTTCTGCCTGTCAGTGGCCGCCTACCGCACGCTGGACGTCAACAAGTGCCCTGATCTGATTCACCATTACTGGAGCCGCAAGCACCTGTTCAGGGCCAAGGTTCAGGCCTGGGTCGCCAAACATGGCGACAACCCGACCGGCGAGGCTGCACTGGACGACACCCGACGTGTATCACCGCAACTGCCTCGACCACCGCGACTGCAGCGGATGTTCTACAAGCTCGTCACGTTGCTGCTGCCGGCACATCTGCGTCAGTTCATTCGCGAAATCCTTTACGGCTGCTATGAACATCCCAACGAGTTCGATCAGGCGTGTGCAGCGGTCTGGTGGGACAAGGCGCTGGAAAACCAGCAGCAACGCATCGGCAAGCCGGTTTGCAGGCACTTGCTCAGGGACTGGTTCAGTCGCGGCCTGGTCAAGCGGATCCTTGGTTCGCGTCACGCGAAGGTCCACCAACACCTGCTGAAAACCGCAAGCAAATAAGGCCATCGCGGCCATTGCGCCCGGGGTCTGCGCGAAACATGCATGCCAGAGCTTCTCATCAGGCGTTTCGCGTACTAACCTCAGGCCATGCCCCTTATTGCCCAACTGCTGAGCGTTATTCTTCTGACTTGCCTGAGCGTCGCCGCTCGGGGGGAGAAGTTGCGTATTGTCACCGAGCCGTGGGCGCCTTACGTCTACGAACAGGGTGGTAAAAACCTCGGTCTTGACTACGAAACCACCGCCATCGTGTTCCAGCGCCTGGGCATTGAAGTGGAATGGCAGTTCCTGCCGTGGAAGCGCTGCCTGTCGATGCTCGAGACCGGTCAAGCCGACGGTGCGCTGGACATCTTTCACAGCGCCGAACGCGACGCCACTCTGCTCTACCCCAGCGAACCGCTGTCCGACGTCGAATTCGTGATGTTCTACGCCAACGAGCGGCCGCATCCATTCAACACCCTCGAACAACTCAAAGGCCTGACCATCGGCACCTCGCCGGGTTATCTGTACAGCCCTGACTTCAGCCAGTCGGACCTGTTTACCCGTGAGCCGGCGCCAACCCATGAAGCCAATTTCGGCAAACTGGTGCGCGGACGCATCGACCTGTTGATTACCGATCGCCGCGTCGGTCAGCATTTGCTCGATGAACTGGATATTCGCGATCTGATCACGGAAAACCCGACGGTTATCAGTCGCCAGAGCCAGTTTCTTGCAGTTCGGCGCAATGCCGGCATGGATTTGCTGGTGCAGCGTTTCGGTGCCGAGCTCAAGCGTTTCAAGCGCGAACCGGCCTACGCCGAGCTCAGCGCGCGCTACGGTGCCGCGCCTGTTGATAGCGCATCACTGCGCTCGGCTACGGCCAGCGGCGAAACCGTTGAGCAGCAGGAAAGCAGCGCGCAGTGATTGCTCTGTTATACTCCGGCGTTCCCGCCAGGCTCACGCCCGGACGCCCGGAACCGTAACAGGCCTCTCGACCCGCTACAGCGCAGCTTCCAGCCCGCGCGAGCGCTCCTGACGTGCCTTCGGAACCGCCGCTGGACCGGACGGGATTGCGTCCTCTTAAACGTGATTCGCGCCAGGCAAGACTCCCATTGGGCCAAGCCCTAACTAAAACAGGATTACTCATGTCCTTTGCTTCCCTCGGTCTCTCCGAGGCTTTAGTCCGTGCCATCGAAGATGCGGGCTATACCGAGCCTACTCCGGTGCAACAGCGGGCCATTCCCGCCGTGTTGCAAGGTCGCGACCTGATGGTGGCGGCTCAGACAGGTACCGGTAAAACCGGCGGCTTCGCCCTCCCGATTCTGGAGCGGTTGTTCCCCAACGGTCACCCGGACAAATCCCAGCGTCACGGCCCGCGCCAACCGCGCGTGCTGGTCCTGACCCCGACCCGCGAACTCGCGGCCCAGGTGCACGAGAGCTTCAAGATCTACGCCCGTGACCTGAAATTCGTCAGCGCCTGCATCTTCGGCGGCGTCGGCATGAACCCGCAGGTCCAGGCCATGTCCCGTGGCGTCGACGTTCTCGTCGCCTGCCCGGGTCGCTTGCTCGACCTCGCCGGCCAGGGCAGCGTCGATCTGTCCCACGTGGAAATTCTCGTTCTCGACGAAGCCGACCGCATGCTCGACATGGGTTTTGTCCACGACGTGAAGAAAGTCCTCGCGCGTCTGCCGGCCAAGCGCCAGAACCTGCTGTTTTCGGCGACCTTCTCCAAAGACATCACCGACCTCGCCGGCAAGCTGCTGCACAACCCGGAACGCATCGAAGTCACGCCGCCGAACACCACGGTCGAGCGCATCGAACAACGCGTGTTCCGCCTGCCGGCCAGCCACAAGCGTGCGCTGCTGGCGCACCTGATCACCGCCGGCGCGTGGGAACAGGTACTGGTTTTTACCCGCACCAAGCACGGCGCCAACCGTCTCGCTGAATACCTGGACAAACACGGCCTGCCGGCTGTGGCAATCCACGGTAACAAGAGCCAGAACGCGCGCACCAAAGCCCTGGCCGACTTCAAGGCCGGCGAAGTACGCATTCTGGTTGCCACCGACATCGCTGCCCGTGGCCTGGACATCGATCAGTTGCCGCATGTGGTCAACTTCGAGCTGCCGAACGTCGATGAAGACTATGTGCACCGTATCGGCCGTACCGGCCGCGCCGGTCGTTCGGGCGAGGCGATCTCGCTGGTCGCGCCGGACGAAGAAAAACTGCTGAAAAGCATCGAGCGCATGACCAAGCAGAAGATTGCCGACGGCGATCTGATGGGCTTCGACTCCAGCACCATCGAAGCCGAGAAGCCGGAAGCCCGCGAGCGTCCGGACATCCGCAACCCGCGCAATTCCCGTGGCCCGCGTGGCGACGGTCCGAATGGCGGCGGCGGTGGTGGTGGTCGCAAGGACAAAGGCAAAGACAAGGGCAAGGAAAAACCGGCCGGTGAACGTGGCGAGCGCCCTGCCCGTCAGCAGAAACCGCGCGAAGGCACCCCGAGCCGCGAACAGCGCCCGAGCCAGCCACCGCGTGCAGCAGCTGACCGTGCCCCGGACGAGTTCCTCGACGACGATATCGATAACTTCGGTAACCGCGTCGACTACGTGCCGAAAGCCGCTCCTGCCGGCGGCCGTGGCCGTCGTCCGGGTGCACCGGCGCAAGGCGCTGGCGCACCCCGTGGCGGTCAGCCCCAGGGTCGCCAGAACGGTCCGCGCAACAGCAACGGCTCGAGCACCGGCACACCACCGGCCAAACGCAGCGGCCCGCGCAATGGCGCACCGCGTGACGGTCAGGGTCGCCGCGACGAATCCGCGCCGCGCAATCGCCGCCCGGCCCGTGACGATCAGCCTCGCAGCGAACCGGCCGTGCAGAACCCGCGCAGCAACGGGCCGAAGATCATGCACAAGGAATCGAAAGCCGACCGCTTCCCGACGCCTGAGCAGCTCGATCAACTGCCAAGCCGCCCGCGTGGCGAGAAACCAGCACTGCTGACCCGCAATCGCTGAGTTTTAACCCGCCATGAAAATGCCCCGACTCGAAAGAGCCGGGGCATTTTTTTACCTCGATTATCTCTGCCATACCGCAATACCCCTGTGGGAGCGAGCCTGCTCGCGAAGGCGGCGGGTCAGCTGAATCTTTGCCGATTGACACACCGCTTTCGCGAGCAGGCTCGCTCCCACAAGGAATAGCGTGTTATGACAAAAAAAACGCCCCCGACCTTTCGACCGGGGGCGTTTTCATGTGGCGGCGAAAGTTATTTCGCTTTCACACCTTCAAACGAAACATACAGCTCGACCGCGTCGGACTTAGGACCGAGGTCTTTCTGCTTGCCGAAATCGGAGCGCTTGATGGTGGTGGTGCCTTCGAAGCCGGCACGGTAGCCGCCCCATGGATCCTTGCCTTCGCCCAGGAAGGTTGCCTTGACGACAACCGGCTTGGTCACGCCCAGCAGGGTCAGGTCGCCGGTCACGTCAGCGGTGTTGGCACCGGTGGACTTGACGCTGGTGGACACGAAGGTAGCCTTGCCGAACTTGCTGGCGTTGAGGAAGTCAGCGCTGGCGATGTGCTTGTCGCGCTCGGCGTGGTTGGTGAACACGCTGGCAGTGTTGACGTTGAACTCGATCTTGCTGTCTTCAGGCTTGGCAGCGTCGAAGCTGAACTTGCCGTCGATGTCCTTGAAGGTACCGGTGATGTAGCTGTAGCCCAGGTGGCTGATCTTGAAGTCGACGAAGGCGTGCTGGCCTTCCTTGTCTACTACATAGTCAGCAGCCATTACGTTGGCGGACAGCACGGCCGAACCGATTGCCAGAGCGGCCAGAGTCTTTTTCAACATGCTTTCTTTTCCTTTGAGTCGAGGTTGAATTTCAGGCTTTGCGACCGAGCATTCGAGTGAGGGTCGCATCACGATCGATAAAGTGGTGCTTCAATGCTGCCAACGCATGGAGACCGGAAAAAATTACCAGTGCCCACGCCAGCCACAGATGAATCACCCCAGCGGTATCTGCCTGATCCGGTAGTCCGGAGAGCAGAGCAGGGACTTCAAACAGGCCAAACACCGGGATCCCGACACCGTCTGCGGTGGAAATCAGGTAACCGGCAATCATCACAGCGAACAGCGCCAGATACAGAAACCCGTGGCCGAACTTAGCGCCGATACGGGTCATGCGGCTGTAGCTTTGCAGCGTTGGCGGCGGTGGGCTGATGAAGCGCCACAGCACCCGCAACACCATCACACCAAGCAGCACCAGACCGATGCTCTTGTGCAGATCCGGCGCGTCTTTGCGCCAAGTGCTGTAGTAATCCAGCCCAACCATCCACAGACCCAGTGCAAACAGCCCGAAGACCGCCAGCGCCACGCCCCAGTGCATGAAGATGCTGACCCAACCATAGCGCGAAGAAGAGTTACGTAGCTGCATTGCCCAAATCCTGTGAGAACTGCGAACCAAGACTAGCGAGTTATCTATCGAATTAAAGCGGAAAATTTTGCTTTGAAATATCGATAAATACGATCAAGAGTCTGCGAGCGGGGTGTTAAGGAAGGATTAAAGGCGATTCCTGCGTAGAGCGCTTGTACAAATGACGGGGGCTGCATTGACCATCGTCATCTCTGCACACGCATACGGCGAAACTCGACCCTGATAACTATGTACCGCTGATGCGCAATTCAAACCTGCTCGAATGATGCTTCTTTTCATTATTCAAACAGGCACGAAAACATGGCTCTGCGATATACGCCCTTTCAAGCAAGTGGTTCGTCTGTACTGCCGCCCAATCAAACGATGTCTGCGGGCCAATTCCTGCAATCCGAGAACGGTCGATTTCGTCTGATGCTGCAAAGCGACGGGAACCTCGTGCTCAAGGACGGTGAGGCGATCATCTGGATCGCCGACGCCAATCAACCTTACAGCGCAACTTTGCACCCGAAGAAGATGCGCGAGCCGCTGCAGTTTGTGATCAGCAACAGCGGCTTTCTTTATGACCCCTCCAGGCGACGATTATGGATCGCGGAAAGCACGCACAGCACCGACAAGTCGCTTTGGTACAACACATACATGACTGTGCAGGACGATGGAAACCTGGTGATTTACGACCAGCGCACGGGCAGTCTGCGCTGGGCGCGTTTCGGTTTCATTCCCGGGCGCCTGCGCAAACCCAAGCAAAAGTGGCTGAGGAAACTGCCGAACGGGACAGAATTCTTCAAGTGGGAGTTTTGACTGACCAGCCATTCATGGCCGATCAGTTATGGAGTACTGCCGGCGGTTGCAGGCATTCGGCACTGTAGGGGTCTATGTGGCACTTGTGCGCCAGTTCAGAACCATAGCCGCCGGGGAAAAATTGCCCGTTGCTACATCCGGAAAGTGCAATCAAAACCAGTATCGCGATAAGCGTTTTCATAGCATGCCTCCAATTTTTTCCAGCATAAAATTGGCGCGCTGGCAGCCGCTATCACCTCATTCCGAGCATCTTGTGGGAAGGCTCCGGTACGCCGGTAAGTCCCGTAACCGGATGACGAAGGACTGAAACGCAGGGCAAAAAAAAACGCGACCCGAGGGCCGCGTTTTCATGTGAACAAAGCCTTACTGCGCCTTGGTCTCGGTCGTTGCAGCAGGCTTGGCCGCTGGCTTCTTCGCCGGTTCAGCCTTCTTCGCCGCCGGTTTGGCCGCCGGCTTTTTCGTTTCGGTTTTTGCCGCCGGTTTCTTCGCCGCTGGCTTGGCCGCTGCTTTTTTCGCCGGCTCGGCTTTTACCGGGGCCGCTGGCTTCGGTGCTTCCACCGGCGCTGGCGCAGGTGCCGGGGTCGGTGCAGGCGCTGGAGCGGCCGGAGCAGGTGCTGGCTCTGGCGCTTTCACAGGCTCTGGCTTCTTCTCGTCATCCGAACCGCCGAACAGGTTGCTGAAGAAGTTGCCCTTCTTCGCCGCTACCGCACCCGCCGCGCCTGCCGCAGCTGCAGCCGGAACCACTTTGGCCGGTTCGAACGACTTGCCTGCCGCCAGATCTTCAACCTGGCTGGCCGCGCGCTGGCCGGTGCGCAGTGCGCCTTCCAGAGTGCCCGGGTACAAGGTGTCGGTGTGTTCACCGGCAAACGCTACGCGTTGCAGCGGACGTTCCCACAGGCGCCAGAACTTGCTGATCTGCCCCGGGCCGTAAGCCAGGTAGGCGCCGCCCATCGACGGATCGGTGCTGTAGCGACGGATTTCATAACCGGTGAACGAGCCACGGGCCTGTGGGTAAAACGCGTGCAGACGGATCAGCACCTGATCGACCATCTGCTTGTCGCCGAACGCCTGCATCACACGGGCGTTATCGCCGGACAGGTTGATCACCACGTTGGCGCCGCCCTTCAGTGCCGGTTCGATCCAGAGCATGCCCAGACCGGTATTGCTGTAGATCTCGCCGGACATGCGCGATTTGCTTTCCCACACTGGCGTCTTGAACTTCAGCATGATCTGGTCGCGCCAGCCGTAGTTGGTGCCTTTGATCGCCGCCAGATGCTGGGCATCCAGCGCCGGGGTCAGGGCGATCTTGTTCAGCGCGCGCAGCGGTACCGCCAGGACAACGTAGTCGGCCTGATAGCCGACGCTGCCGACTTTGACGGTCACACCGTCCTTGTCCTGGATGATGGCCGAGACCGGCGAGCTGGTCTTGATGGTCTTGATCTGTTTGACGAAGGCCTGGGCCAGGACCTGGCTGCCGCCGACCAGACGCGAGGCGCGCAGGTCGCGGTCGGAAACGCCGCGATAGACGCGGTTCTGCTGAGCGAAATACAGCAGCGACAGACGCGAAGGTTCGTCGTAGTGGGTGCGAATGTCCTGGTTGATCAACTGACGCGCGGTGGCCGGCAGGTTCTGCTTGTCGAGCCAGCTCGATACGGTGATCTGGTCCAGTGCATGCAGGGTGGCGGTCGCCGCCGGGTTCTGCGGGTCGTCGATCGAGCGCGCCAGATCGTCGAGGGTTTTCTGGTAGCGCTTGAGCGCATCGGCGGTGGCTGGCTGTTTGGTGGCCAGATCAGCGGCGGAGAAATAATCGCCGTCGATCAGATAACCCGGCGTACGGACGAATTCCGGCGCCGGCGTGGTGCCGAGCTTGAAGGTCGACACGTACTTGTTCAGCACCGGCTGAGTCTTGTCGTTGCCGATCCACTCGCTGGTGGCCATGCCCGAGCGCCCGCCCAGGCTCGGTTTGGCTTCCAGCAGGGTGACCTGCCAGCCTTTGTTCTGCAGTTCGTAAGCAGCGGTCAGACCCGACAGGCCGCCGCCGATCACGATCGCGGTTTTATCCTTGGCCAGCGCCGTAACGCTGAACAGCCCCAACATCACCAGCGCACAGGCGCGCAGCCAACCGACAGACATTCAGCGAACTCCGGAAAACACGTAGGAAAAAGCAGTTTGCGGGTCAGACGACCCAAATAACCGCGAAGAATACGTTAGCCATCAAAACGCCGCCAGCGACGTCTATCGGCTCAGACAAAGTAGCTCAATCGACACAATGGGTTGTTCCCGCGCGATGCATTGCATAGGCTTGCGCGATTGTTCGCCCGCGCCTGACGCGAGCCGCCTCGAGGAGACTGTAAATGGGCCTGAATAACCAGTGGATGCAACGCGATCTCGCGGTGTTGTGGCATCCCTGCACCCAGATGAAAGACCACGAACAGCTGCCGCTGATCCCGATCAAGCGCGGCGAAGGCGTTTGGCTCGAAGACTTCGAAGGCAAGCGCTACCTCGACGCAGTCAGTTCCTGGTGGGTCAACGTGTTCGGCCACGCCAACCCGCGCATCAACCAGCGCATCAAGGATCAGGTCGATCAACTCGAACACGTGATCCTTGCCGGTTTCAGCCATCAGCCGGTGATCGAGCTGTCCGAGCGCCTGGTGAAGATGACCCCGCAAGGCCTGAACCGGGTGTTCTACGCCGATAACGGCTCGTCCTGCATCGAAGTCGCGCTGAAGATGAGCTTTCACTACTGGCTCAATCGCGGCCAACCGAACAAGAAGCGCTTCGTCACCCTGACCAACAGCTATCACGGCGAGACCATGGCGGCGATGGCGGTCGGCGATGTGCCGCTGTTCACCGAGACCTACAAAGCGCTGCTGATGGACACCATCAAAGTGCCGAGCCCGGATTGCTACGGCCGGCCCGACGGCATGAGCTGGGAAGAACACTCACGCAATATGTTCGCGGCCATGGGACAGACGCTGGCAGAGAATCATGACAGCGTCGCGGCAGTGATCGTCGAGCCGTTGATTCAGGGCGCGGGCGGCATGCGCATGTATCACCCGGTCTACCTCAAGCTGTTGCGCGAGGCCTGCGACCGTTACGGCGTGCACCTGATCCACGACGAAATCGCCGTCGGCTTCGGCCGCACCGGAACGATGTTCGCCTGCGAACAGGCCGGCATCCGCCCGGACTTCCTCTGCCTGTCGAAAGCCCTCACCGGCGGCTACCTGCCGCTGGCCGCGTGCCTGACCACCGACGAGGTCTACAGCGCCTTCTACGACGACTACCCGACCCTGCGCGCCTTCCTCCATTCGCACAGCTACACCGGCAACCCGCTGGCCTGCGCTGCGGCATTGGCGACCCTGGACATCTTCGAGCAGGACAACGTCATAGAGAACAACCAGGCCCTCGCTCAACGCATGGCCTCGGCGACCGCGCATCTGGTGGATCATCCGAATGTGTCGGAAGTGCGCCAGACCGGCATGGTCCTGGCGATCGAGATGGTCAAGGATAAAGCCACGAAAGAGGCCTACCCTTGGCAGGAGCGTCGCGGTTTGAAGGTCTTCCAACATGCGCTTGAACGTGGCGCGTTGTTGCGGCCACTGGGCAGCGTGGTGTATTTCCTGCCGCCGTATGTGATCACCCCGGAGCAGATCGACTTTCTGGCCGAAGTGGCCAGTGAAGGTATTGATATTGCTACGCGTGACAGCGTCAGTGTTGCGGTGCCGAAAGACTTCCATCCGGGATTCCGCGACCCGGGCTGATCGATACCAAAGGTTCGAGAAGGACCCTGTGGCGAGGGGATTTATCCCCGTTCGGCTGCGCAGCAGTCGTGAAATCAGCACACGCGGTACTCCTGACTCACCGCGTGAGCAGATTTTGGGGCGGCTTCGCCACCCAACGGGGATAAATCCCCTCGCCACAAAAGCTCTTCACCACAGTGACTACGCGCCAATTTTTTAGAGACCCGAAATGAGACTGTCCCGCTTCTTTATCGACGCCCCGCTGAGCACTGGCGAACACGAACTGCCGGAGGCCCAGGCGCATTACATCAGCCGCGTGTTGCGCATGGCCGAAGGCGATGCGGTGCAGTTGTTCGACGGTTCCGGCCATGAATTTCGCGGGTCCTTGGTGGACGTCGGCAAGAAACGCGTGGTTGTACAAATCGACGAGCAATTCGCCGGACAGGTCGAATCGCCGCTGCAGATCCACCTCGGCCAGGGCCTGTCCCGGGGCGAGCGCATGGACTGGGCGATTCAGAAAGCCACCGAACTGGGCGTGACGCAAATCACGCCGATCTTCAGCGAACGCTGCGAAGTGCGGCTCAAGGACGAACGCGCCGACAAGCGCTTGCTGCACTGGCGCCAAGTGGCGATCAGTGCCTGCGAACAGTGCGGGCGTTCACGGGTGCCGGTGATTCATCCACCAGTATTGCTGGCGGACTGGCTCAAGCAGACTGAAGCCGAATTGAAACTGGTGCTGCATCCGGTCGCAGAACCGCTGGTCAGCCATGCCAAACCGGCGACGCTGGCGTTTCTGATCGGACCGGAAGGTGGGTTGACGGATGGCGAAGTCGAGCAGGCCAAAGGCAATGGCTTCCACGCCGCCCGCCTCGGCCCGCGCGTGTTGCGCACCGAGACCGCGCCGGTGGTGGCGTTGGCGGTGGCCCAGCAACTGTGGGGTGACTTCTAAGGCCCCTTCGCGAGCAGGCTCGCTCCCACATTGGATCTAGGGTGTTCACAAAACCAGAGTTCACTGAAGATTTATTGTGGGAGCGAGCCTGCTCGCGAAAGCGGTGTTTCATTCAACGAAGGTGTTGGCTGACCTGACGCCTTCGCGAGCAGGCTCGCTCCCACAGGGATTGCATTTACAGGACGTAAAACAGAATCGCGACAAAGTGCAGCAGACTCCCGGCAATCACGAACAGATGCCAGATGCCATGGGCATGCCGCAGGCGGTGATCCAGGGCAAAAAAGATAATCCCCACCGTATACAAAACCCCGCCCGACGCCAGCCAGGCAAACCCGGCCGTGCCCAGTGCGGCAATCAGCGGTTTGACCGCGACCAGCACGATCCAGCCCATCACCGCGTAAATCACGATCGACAGAATCCGCGCCTCGGAACGCGGTTTGATCTCTTGCAGGATGCCGATCAGCGCCAGCCCCCAGACAATCCCGAACAGCGTCCAGCCCCACGGCCCGCGTAACGTCACCAGACAGAACGGCGTGTAGCTGCCGGCGATCAACAGGTAGATCGAGAAATGATCGACCTTCTTCATAATCGCTTTCTTGCGCCCGCGCACGCTGTGGTACACGGTCGAGGCGCTGTAGAGCACCAGCAAGGTGAAGGCGTAAATGGCTACGCTGACGATCTTCCACGGACTGCCGTCGAGGCTGGCAATCACCAGCATCCACACGCCGCCGATAAACGCGGCGATGGCTCCGACCAGATGGGTCCAGGCGTTGAGTTTTTCCCCGTGATACATGTATTGCTCACCTCACATTCGTTACCGCAGCGCGCAAGGCTCGGGCCTTGAGCGTAAAAGCGCAATGTTTCTGTTCAACCTCGCCTGCGCGGCCCGCGGGAATTGGGCACAATCGGCGCATTAAAAAAAAGAGTCCGCGCCATGCTGATCGACGAAGAATTGACCCTGAAAAAACTCGAGGTGTTCCTCGCCTTCATGCGCACCGGCAACCTCGCCCGCGCTGCCGCTGAACTGCAGACCAGCAACGTCAGCGTGCACCGCGCCATTCACTCTTTGGAAAATGCTCTGCGCTGCCCGCTGTTCAAACACGAAGGACGCAACCTGACGCCGCTGGAAAGCGCTTATGTGCTGGAGGAACGTGCGCAGAAGCTGATCAACGACGTCGTCGACAGCGTGCGCCTGACCCGCGAAGCCGCCGGATTCTCCGCCGAGCGTTTCAAGCTCGGCTCGCTGTATTCGCTGACGGTGAAGACCGTGCCGCAGCTGATCATGGGCCTGAAAATCCGCCGCAGCGAACTCAACATCGACCTGATCCTCGGCTCGAACATCGACCTGCTCTACAAGCTGAAAAACATGGAAGTCGACGCGATTCTGGTGTCGCTGGACGACAGCATCAACGATCCGGACTGCGAACAGATTGCGCTGTTCTCCGACGACATCTTCCTCGCCACCCCGGCGGATTCAAAATTCGCTCAGCGCAGTGAAGTCGATCTGGCGGAAGTGCGCGATGAAACCTTCATCACCCTGACCCAGGGCTTCGCCACGCATCAGGACGGTGTGCGGGTATTCAAGCAAGCGGGGTTCGAGCCGAAGGTGGCGATGCAGGTCAATGACATCTTCACCCTGCTGAGCATGGTCAGCTCAGGGGTGGGGTACGCCTTGTTGCCGGGGCGGATTGCGGCGGTGTACGAGAATCGGGTGAAGCTGATTCCGTTGCAGGAGAAGTACCGGTTGCAGCAGCACATTGGCGTGGTGTTTCTCAAGGCCAAGGAGCGTGACCCGAATTTGCTGGCGTTGCTGGCAGAGTGTCGGATGTATGCCAATCGGCAGGCTGGGGTTTAGATCAAGATCAAAATCAAGAGCTACCCCCTCACCCCAGCCCTCTCCCCCAAGGGGTAGAGGGGAAAGGGAGCAGATCGGGGGCTTTTTCAGAACCTGAGTTCGACTTAGAAATTTCAGGTCGATGTATAACGCCAGAACAACTCGGTCAGTCCCCTCTCCCTCCGGGAGAGGGTTAGGGTGAGGGCAGCTTAAATTGACTAACCCATCAACCCGCGCATCGCCAGAAACAACAGCGAAGGCCCAAGCAGACACCCGAGCGCGGTGTAGAACGCCGCCGTCAGGCAACCGTACGGCACCAGCTTCGGATCGGTGGCCGCCAGGCCTCCGGCAACGCCGCTGGAGGTGCCCATCAAGCCACCGAAAATCACCGCGCTGCGCGGATTGTTCAGGCCGATCATCGGTGCCACGAACGGTGTCATCACCATCACCAGAATCGCCTTGATCAGCCCCGCCGCAATCGACAGCGCCATCACCTCGGAACTGGCACCAATCGCCGCGCCGGTCACCGGGCCGACAATGTAAGTCACGGCACCCGCGCCAATGGTGGTCAGGCTCACCGCATCGGTGTAGCCGAACGCCATCGCCACGCCGACCCCGGCGACGAACGAGGTGCCAACGCCGACAAACAGCGCCAGCACACCGACGAGTCCGGCGCGTTTGAGCTCATCGACACTCACGCCAAACGCCGTCGCCACAATCGCGAAATCCCGCAGCATCGCACCGCCGAGCAGGCCGATGCCGGACAGCAGGGGAATATCCACCACGCCTTTTTGCCCACCGGTGAGTGCGCCGCCGATATACGACAGCACCAGCCCGAGCAGAATGGCGATCGCCGAACCGTGCAGACGGCCCTTGGTGAAGGTGTTGGACATCCAGTAGGACACCCACATGGTCAGGCCGACAATCAAAAAGCCGCTGATCAGACCGTAGCCGGTGATCACTTTCATCATTGATTCGTACATGGCGATTACCCCGCAGTCTTGGCAGGAGCAATCGGTGTCTCTTGCTTGTTGCCCATGCGTGTGAGCACCGGTACCAAGGCAAAAGCGATCACTACGGCGAGGGTGCCGGCAAGAATCGCCATCGGCCCGCCCTTCAGCGCACCGTAGACATTCTGCTGCGCGGCCATGGCGACCACGATGGGAATGTAGATCGCGCTCCAGAACTCCACGCCCTGCTCGGTCTTGCCCTTGAGCCAGCCGCTCTTGTAGAGATAGCTGCCCAGGCCGATCAACAGCAGCATCGCAATACCGACACCGCCGACATTGGCCGGCACGCCGATCAGCTTGCCGAGCAGTTCACCGACCCAGATTCCGACCAGCGTGCAGAAGGCGAGAAACGCCACACCGTAAATAATCATTGTTGTAGTCCTCAAAGTGCATCGTCGAATGTTGTTTTTGTTGTTCGAAGCTTGAGTCGCGGCGGTTTTAGAGTTGGCGGCCACCCTCCTCGCGCAACAGCGCTTGCAGGGTATCGAGGCGGGCACTGTCGAAGGCAGTGACGGTACCTTGCTCGAACACCCGGCGCGCCAGCCCGGTCAGCACCGCACCGGGCGGCAGTTCGATCTGTAGACGTACGCCCCGCTCGTAGGCGCTTTGCACGGTGCCGCGCCAGTCCACCACGCGGCACATGTTGAAAGCGAGGTCATCTCGCAGCGCTTCGACTTTGCTCACAGGGCGGGCGCGGCTGCCGCTGAGATAGCCGATCCGTGGCGTTTTAAGTTCGACCCTGGCGAAGGCTTCGGCAAGCGCCTGCGCCGGTTTTTCCAGCAATGGGCAATGCGACGGCACGCTCACCGCCAGCCGCTTCGCCACTCCGGCGCCGCGACTGCGTGCCAGTTCGGCCACCGCTTGCATGGCCTTGTCGCTGCCGGCAATCACCACTTGGTTATCGGCGTTGATGTTGGCCATATACACCGGCGCATCTTCGCTGTGCACTTGCGCCAGCAGCGTTTCGACGGTGGATAACTGCAAGCCGATGATCGCGGTCATGCCGTAGCCCTGTGGATAAGCCTGTTGCATCAGCTCACCGCGCAGACTGACCAGATGCAGCGCATCGCTGAAACTCAAGACCCCCGCCACCACCGCCGCCGGATAAGCGCCGATGGACAGGCCGGCGACGTAATCCGCAGTCAGTTCATCCTGCAATAACTGCCGCGAAGCAGCGACACCGGCGATCAGCAGGCACAGCTGAACCGCTCGTGTCGTGCGCAATGCCTCGGCTGAATCCAGCAGCGCAACATCTTCGCCCAGTACATCACTGGCCTCGACCAGCGTTTCCCTTGGCAAACGCTGGAGCATGCCCGCTTGCTGCGCGCCTTGGCCGGGAAACACCAACAGGCTGCTCACGCTGCCTGCTCCTGCGGGTTCCACGGATCCGTCACCAGACAGGCCTGATAAGCATTTTTCAGCAGCACTCGGGACGAACCGCTGGCCCATTCCCGCAACGCCACAGCGCCGAACGGCGTCTGCAATTGCATGTCGACCCGGCACGCAGTTTGATCAAAAAGCGCGACCAGTTCGCGCGCCTGATCACGGCCGATCATCTGCGGCGCACGCAGAATCAGATCGAGATCACTGGCCGCATGCATTGCTCTGAAACCACTGGCCAATTCAAACCCGACACTGCCGCTGACACCCCAGACCCAACAGCAGTCATCGAGCATCGGCCGCAGTTGTTTGAGCGCCTGCATCACCGGCAGATCTCGCTCGCACTCAATATGACAAAGGGCTTCGGGACTGACCCGACAGGCAATCGAATCCAGCGCCATAAATGCCGCCAGCCGTTGTTCACGCAACACACCACGAACGCCGACCGCGACAAAACCGTCAGCACTCACCGCCCGGCGCACCACCACCGGTTGCCCGGCCGCCAGCGCCGCGATCGCCCACTGCGGCGCATCCGCCGGCAACTGCGCCGGGGTCATGCCCCAGAGCAGATCGTGGGCCAGGGGCAGGTTCACCACTGCGCCCTCAGCAGTTCGCGGACGCGGCTGGAGGCGGCACGATTGCCCGCACCAAGGCGCCCTTTCAAATCAGTGCTGGTCACATCGCTGATCGCTTGCTTCAGGCACTCGCTCACCCGCGCCAGATCTTCCGCCGTCGGTTGTTCGATCTGCTGCACCGAGAGGGTTTCCCAGAGCAGACCGAGGCTGGCGTAGCTGTCGATGTCGTAGGCCATCGGCGGCACGCTCGAGGCCAGCGCTTCCAGTTCCTCGACACTGCGCAAGGTCACCCGCGCCGCCGAGGCTTTGCCCATCGCGTGGACCATCACGCCGGGATCGCGCAGGGCGATCAGGCGATTGGCCTGATAACCGTGGGCCAGAAACGCCCCCGACATGGCCTTGCCCACCAGCAGCGCAATCACCGGATGCCCGGCCAGACGCGCACGGGCATAACTGTCCGCCGCGCCGGCCAGCGCCTGATGAATGCCGAGGGCTTCTTCGCGGCGGCCATACGCCTGGCTCGGCACATCGACGATGGCAATGATCGGGCGCTTCTGCGCGCTGTCGCGGTCGGCGCTGATCGCGTCATCCACAGCCTTGGCCAGCCCCCAGCCTTCGAGCAGACCGACCTCGCCATTGCGGGCGCGGGGAAAACGATTGTCCGGGTCGGCGACCACGGCGATAAAGCGGCCGAGCTCAGCGTCGGCGACTTTCAACGACGGCGGCAAACCTTCGACGACACTGGCGCCAGCGCTGAGCGCATTGAACCAGTGCAAACCGCGCAATGAATAACCGCTCATGAGCGCTCTCCTTGATACAGATCGCGAACCACCGACGGTTCGATTTGCTGGTCAGTGTTCAGCTTGCCGAGGCGTTGCAGGAACCACTCGGCGCGCTGACTGCGCGGCTTTGCCGGCAAGCCTTGCTGGAGCAATTCACCGACCTGCTGACGAATCTGCGCCACATCATCGCCGACATAACGGTCCACCAGCCCCGTGTTGAAACGCTGTTCGCCGCCGGTCAGGCTCCAGATGAAGGGCCGGTCGCGGGAGTCGTATTCCTCGATCCCGGCTTCCTGCTCGATCACCTGCGGGCCGTTCAGACCGAGGCGTGCTTCCTGAGTCACCAGCAAATAACTGCACAGCGCCGCAGCAATCGACATGCCGCCGAAGCAACCGACACTGCCGGCGACCACGCCGACCACCGGTTGGTATTGCTGCAGATCGACAATCGCCGCGTGAATATCGGCAATCGCCGCCAGCCCTAGATTGGCTTCCTGCAAGCGCACGCCGCCGGTTTCCAGCAGCAACACGGCGCGGGTGGGGATGCCGTTGCGGTTGTCTTCGGCGGCCAGTTCCAGCGCACCGGCAATCTTCGCCCCGCCGACTTCACCGAGGCTGCCGCCCTGAAACGCGCCCTCAATCGCCGCGATCACCATTGGCAAACCGTCGAGGCGGCCCTTGGCGATAATCACGCCGTCGTCGGCTTGCGGCACTACGCCCTGGCGCTCGAGCCACGGCGACATGACCCGTTGAAACGGATCGAGCAGTTCGCGAAAGGTCCCGGCGTCGAGCAAGGCTTGCGCCCGCTGCCGCGCGCCGAGTTCGACGAAACTGTGTTTGTTCAGCAACGCTGCGCTGTCAGTCATGGCCGATCTCCTCGAAACCCTGTTCCAGACGCAAGCGCACTACCCCCGGTGTCGCGCCGAAATCGTGGATATCGATGGCCATCGCCGGCGGCGTGGTGCCGTCGAACATCCGCGCAAACAGGTGTTGCCAGCGCTGCTGCGCGCCGTTGACCGAGGTCTGCACGTTGATCGTCAGTTTGCCGGCCAGACCCGGTTCGATCAGCACTTCCAGATCCCCCGAGCCGACACAGCCGACCAGCGCCCGCCCGCGTGGCGGCTGCCCGGCGGGGAATTCAAACGATAGGCTTTCCATCAAAACGCTCCCTGAACAATGCCGTCGCGCTCGATGCGATCGAGCAGCAGCGTGGCCGCGAGCAAGTCAGCGGCGCCACCGGGCGAGGCATTCAATGCGATGAGTTGTTGATCCAGTTCGTGCAGGCGCCGGCGACCGCTGAGGCTGGCGCTGCCGCCGGCATCGAGTACCGCTTGCGCGCCGGCCTGCATGGCGTGCAGGCCCGTTTCCCCGGCACGGTAGAGCACGCAGGTGTCGGCCAGCTGGGTCATGATCGCCAGCAACGCATCGAGCCGGGCGTTCTGCTCGCCGTGGCCGTTGGCGCGGCTTTTCTGCAGTTGCGGCAGGCCGCGTTGCAGCACGGACGGGAAGCCCAGTTGCGCTTCTTCGCGAGCACCGCGTGCGCCGTAACGCTGGGCGACTTGTGCGCCGTGGCTGAGCGGTGTCGGTGCGTAGCGGTCGTCGAGCAGTGCCAGGCGGGCGGCACACAGGGCGACGGATTTCGGTTGCAGCGCGGCGGCCGTCACCAATAATCCCAGCGCCCAGATCGCGCCGCGATGGGTGTTGACGCCGTTGGTCGTCGCGAGCATGGCTTGCTCACCTTCCCGACCGATCCGGCCAATCGCTTCGCGTAACGGTAAGCCGACTTCGCCAATGGTTTGTGCGGCCTCGGCCATTTCCTTGAATGCCGGCCACAATGCCAGCGCCGACGCGTGCATCAGGCCCAGGTGCAGATCGGTGTGTGCGCCATTGCCGCGACGGTCGACCAGCGCCGGTTTCGGCGACAGATCGGCTTCGTCGATCAGCGCGTCCACCGCCAGATCGGCCAAGCGGTCAGCCAGGGACAGCGGTTTCGCTTGCAGGTTGAATGCGTGCATTACCAGCTCCTGAATTTGGCGGGCGGGTTGTACAGGCCACCGGACCACTCGACCAGATCGGCGACGCTTTTCGCCGCGAGCAATTCGCGGGTGGCGTCGGTGCGGCGGATGCCGAGGTCTTCGGGCAAGGCGATCAGGCCTTCGCGGCGCATGCGTTCGGTGTCTTTCGGGTTGTGCCGCAGGCCGATGGCGGTAACCCCGGCAACCGCCGCGATCATCGCCTGGCGCTCTTCCAGCGAGCGCGCCTTGTACAGGTAGGCGATGCCTTCTTCGGTGAGCAGGTGGGTGACGTCGTCGCCGTAGATCATGATCGGCGCCAGCGGCATGCCGCTTTTCTTCGCCACTTCCACCGCGTCGAGCGTTTCGACAAAGGTCGGTTTGCCGCCCTCCTGGAAGGTCTCGACCATTTGCACCACGAGTTTCTTGCCGCGTTCGAGCATCGGTTGCGGCCCGTCGGCGTGGCGCATGTCCAGCCACGCCGGGGTGCCGTGACGGCGGCCGCGCGGGTCGTGGCCCATGTTTGGCGCACCACCGAAACCGGCGAGACGGCCCCGAGTCACCGTCGAGGAATGGCCGTCGCCGTCGACTTGCAACGTCGCGCCGATAAACAGATCCACCGCGTATTGCCCGGCCAGTTGGCAGACCATGCGGTTGGAACGCAGCGAGCCGTCGCGGCCAGTGAAGAACACATCCGGCCGAGCGGCAATGTAGTTTTCCATGCCCAGTTCGGTGCCGAAGCAATGCACGCTCTCGACCCAGCCGCTTTCAATCGCCGGGATCAGCGTCGGGTGCGGGTTGAGCGTCCAGTTGCGGCAGATCTTGCCTTTCAAACCGAGGGATTCGCCGTAGGTCGGCAGGATCAGTTCGATGGCGGCGGTGTTGAAACCGATGCCGTGGTTGAGTGACTGCACATTGTGTTTTTCGTAGATCCCGCGAATCGCCATCATCGCCATCAGCACGTGCACAGGCTTGATGTGGCGTGGGTCGCGGGTGAACAGCGGTTCGATGTAGAACGGCTTGTCGGCGACCACAACGAAATCGACCCACGACGCCGGGATGTCTACGCGAGGCAGCTCGCTGACGTCATCGACTAATTGGTTGACCTGGACGATAACGATACCGTCGCTGAACGCCGCCGGTTCGATCAGTGCGGGGGTGTCTTCGGTGCTCGGGCCGGTGTAGATGTTGCCAGCGCGGTCGGCCATGAAGCCGGCCGAGAGCACAACGTTGGGGATCAGGTCCACGACGAGGCGGGCGTAGAGTTCGATGTACGTGTGAATGGCGCCGACTTCGAGCAAGCCATCTTCGAGCAACTGGCTGATGCGCAGGCTCTGGGTGCCGGCGAAGGAGAAATCGAGCTTGCGGGCGATGCCGCGTTCGAACAGATCAAGGTGCTCGGAGCGGCCGACGCTGGGCATGATCATGTGCAGATCGTGGAGCTTGGCCGGGTCGGCCTTGGCCAGTGAACGCGAGAGGAAATCCGCCTGCTTCTGGTTGTTACCCTCCAGCACCACGCGGTCGCCTGGGTGGATCAGCGCTTCGAGCGCGGCGACGATCTTGTCGCTGGGCAACACCGCGCCATCGGCCAGCCCGCGCACCTTGTCGAGCCGGCGCTGCTTCTCGTCACGCCGCCGCGTCCAGCGCGAGTCGGGGGAAATTGTTGTTGTCATGCTCACTCCACGGGGTTCGCTGTCGTGGAGCCAAGTTAGGCGTGTGCGGTGAGGGCATCAATCAAGCTGGGCGGTGAATCATTACGCTGAGCGTAACGTTCAAAAGCTACCCTCACCCTAGCCCTCTCCCGGAGGGAGAGGGAACCGATTGGGGGATGCTTGGGAATGACGCTGACCTGAGCCCGTTGTAGTGAATCCATAATCGACTCGGTCATTCAGGTCGATGTAGGACGCGAGACACCTCGGTCGGCTCCCTCTCCCTTTGGGAGAGGGCTGGGGTGAGGGGCTTTTGATCGTTCCCACGCTCTGCGTGGGAATGCCTCCACGGACGCTCCGCGTTCGGCTCTTGATGGGACGCGGAGCGTCCCGGGCTGCATTCCCACGCGGAGCGTGGGAATGATCAGTCAAGCCTTGGATCAGCGGGCCAATCCCGCATCCACCAGTAACTGCTCCAACCCCAACAGATCCGGCACCTTGGCCACCTGCTCGCCCACCTGCACCGCCGCCTGCTCCAGTGCACACAACGGCACATCCACGTAACTCAACTGACTGTCCAGCTTGTATGACCGAGGGATCCCCTGCACCAGCAGGGCGATGAATCTCAGCTCGGGCAAGCCGCCCAGCGCATTCAGAATGACGATCCGCGCCCGTTCGCCGATGACGATTTTCTGCCCGCAGGCCGATTCGAAACTGATCAGCGGAATCTGCCGCTCACGCCAGGTCACCCGGCCCAGGTACCACGGCGGCGTGTCGAGATCGAAGGCGCTGGCCTGGTAGTCGATCAGCTCGGCAATGGCGACATTGGGCAGGATCAGGTTGCGATCGGCCAGCGGCAGCAACAGCCCGGTGAGCTGGCTGGTGCGCGGGTTGTGCCGGTGCTCATGCATGTTTCTTGCTCCACTGGGCGATGCTCTCCAGCAACACCGATTCCTGATACGGCTTGCCGAGGTAGTCGTTGACGCCGATGGCCATGGCGCGGTCGCGGTGTTTCTGCCCGGTGCGCGAGGTGATCATGATGATCGGCAAGTGGCACAGGCGTTCGTCGGCGCGCACCTGGGTGGCGACTTCGAAGCCGTCCATGCGCGGCATTTCGATGTCGAGCAGCATCAGGTCGGGCATATGTTCTTCAAGCAGCAGCATCGCATCGACGCCGTCCTTGGCAGTCAGCACGTTCATGCCGTGGCGCTCGAGCAAACGGCTGGTGACCTTGCGCACCGTCACCGAGTCATCGACGACCATAATCAGCAACGGCTTGTGCGGTTCGCTGTCGATCTCCGTGGGCGTCGGTTCCTGCGCCAGCCGCGCCTGCATCGCGCGGATCGGTGCGAGCAGATCCAGAATCAGCACCACCCGGCCGTCGCCGAGAATCGTCGCCCCCGACACGCCCTGCACCGCCGCGAACTGCGGGCCGAGACTCTTGACCACGATCTCGCGGGTGCCGGCCATGGAGTCGACCAGCACCGCAACATGACGGTCGTTGCAATGCACCAGCAGCACCGGCAACGGCAGGTTCTGCCCGAGCAGTTTCGGCCGTGGCGCAGTCTTCAACAGCTCGCCGAGATAGCACAGCTCATAACGCTGGCCGCCGTATTGATAACTCGGTGGATCGTGACGGAAATGCCCTTCCAGATCATTCGGCAACACACGCACGATGCCTTCGATGGTGTTCAGCGGAATCGCATACTGATCCTCGCCGCACTGCACCATCAGCGCGCGGTTGACCGACACGGTGAACGGCAGGCGAATGCGGAAATGCACGCCCTGCCCCGGCACCGAATCGATACTCATGCTGCCGCCGAGCTGACGCACCTCTTCGTGGACTACGTCCATGCCGACGCCACGCCCGGAAATCTGGGTGATCTTTTCCGCCGTGGAAAACCCCGGCTGGAGGATGAACTGCAAAACGTCGCGATCGCTGATCTCGGCGTCGGGCGCCAGCAAGCCGCGTTTGATCGCCTTGCGCCGCACGGCTTCCAGCGGCACCCCGGCGCCGTCGTCGCGGATGTCGAAAACCATGTCGCCGCCCTCGCGCGACAGATCAAGGGTGATCTGCCCTTGCGCCGGTTTGCCTGCCGCCAGCCGCACATCGGCGGGTTCGAGGCCATGGTCGACGGCGTTGCGCAGCATGTGTTCCAGCGGCGCGGCCATGCGTTCCAGCACATTGCGATCCATCTCGCCATCGGCATTGCCGACGACAAAAGCGACATCCTTGCCCAGCTCTTCGGCGACCTGACGAACGATGCGTTTCAGACGCGGCACCATGCGTTCGAACGGCACCATGCGCGTACGCATAAGGCCTTCCTGCAGCTCGGTGTTGATCCGCCCCTGTTGTTGCAACAGGTTTTCTGCGTCGTGATTGCGGCGGTCGAGGGTTTCCTTGAGGTCGAGCAGGTCCGAGGCGGATTCGAACAGCGCCCGCGACAATTGCTGCAACTGCGAATGGCGATCCATTTCCAGCGGATCGAAGTCTTCATAACCGAGGCGTTCGCCATCGACTTGCTGGCGGCTGAGAATGCGCCCCTGGGTTTCGGTGTCGAGGCGGCGCAACTGATCGCGCATACGCTCGATGGTGGTTTCCATCTCGTTGAGGGCAATCTGCGCATCGTTGACCTGCTGCTCGATCCGTCCACGAAAGATCGAGGTTTCCCCGGCCAGATTGACCAGCTCATCGAGCAGTTCGGACGAGACCTTGACCATGTCCGCGCCAGCATCGGCGCTCGGCGGCGCGGCCTCGGGCTTGATGACTGGAGCCGGCGCTGGCGGCGCTTCAACCTGCACCGGGTGACTGAAATTCTGGATCGCATTGATCAGCCGATCGGCCGGTGGGCACGGCTGCCCGGCGCGCACACCATCGAGCATTTGCGCCAGTCGGTCATGGCCGCGCTGCACCAGCGCGAACAGTTCGGCGGACGGTTGCAGCACACCGCTAGAGAGACTTTCGTAGAGAAATTCCAGCTCATGGGCGAGGTCGCCGATCGGGCCGATTTCGACCATCCGCGCACCACCCTTGAGGGTGTGCAGATCGCGCAGCAGGGTTTCGATTTCCTGACGGTTGCCCGGCTCGGCCTGCCAGCGCAACAGCGCGGCGCCGGAGCTTTCGATGATGTCGAAACCTTCTTCGAGGAAGATCTCCAGCAACTCTGGATCATGCCCGGCGTTGTCATGTTCGACCGCTGCGTGGGCAGATTCGCTGGCGGCCTGGCCCTGACGCAACTGACGGATCGCGTCGATCAGATCCTGCGCCGGGGTCAGCGCTTGATGCGCTTGCAGTTGCTCCAGCATCAGCGCCAACCGCTCATGACTGTGCTGCAACAAACCTTCGAGCACGGCGCTGTGGTTGTAGCGCCGATCGACCAGCCCTTCGTAGAGGTTTTCCAGTTCCTGGGCAAGGTCGCCGACGGCCTCGACCTCGGCCATGCGCGCGCCGCCCTTCAGCGTGTGCAAGTCGCGCTGCAATGACGACAGCGGCGCGGCGTTGTCCGGATCCTTGCGCCAGCGCTGCAAGGCTTGCCCGGCGCTGTCGAGAATGTCCACCGCCTCTTCGAGGAAGATTTCGACGATTTCGTCGTCAGGCTCAAGGGCGGCAACCGATTGCTGCAATTGCGCGGTGGCGCTGCCCAGTTCGCGAATATCCAGGGTGCGACTGCCGTCGCTGCGGATCAGGCCCATCGCCGCCGGGTCGAGACCTTCGTCAAGCAGATCCTGCAAGGCGCGAATCCGCTCCGGTTGCGCGGTGATTTCCTGGCCGGCAGCGAGCTCGTCGAGCATGTTGATCAGCGCTTCGTGGGCCAGTTGCGCCTCGTGGAAAAACCGCTCACTGACCGCCAGGCTGCTTTCTTCCACCGCGCCATACAGGTCGAGCAAAGCTTCGCAGAGGCCATCGACCGGAAGCAGATCGGCAAGTTGCGCGCCCTCGCCCAGAGTGGTCAGCTCATCGAGCAAGGCGCTGAGTTCCTGGCGCTCGCCGGGGTGTTGCTGCCAGCGCTGCAAGAGGTTTTCGGCGTCGAGGAGGATGTCCATGCCCTGGGCGAGGAAGTTGTTGATCAGTTGCGGATCGCGCTTGAGGCGCAGGCCGCTGTCAGCGCCATCGGAGCTGGCTTGCAGGCGCTCGGCGAGCAGCGCCTCGGTGCGTTTGATCAGCGACTGCGCACCGACAATCGGCGCCAGCGGATCGTGTTTGAGCTGACGCAGGCCGACGCGGAACAAGCCCTCGGCTTCGAGCAGCAATTCGACCTCGTCCAGATCCAGCGGCAACTGATGCGCCTTGAACTCGCGGGCCAGTTGATCCAGTGAAGCCGCCAGTTCGGCCATCGGCAATACGCCGGCCATCGAGGCACTGCCCTTGAGCGTGTGCAGCGCCCGTTGCAGCTCGTCGCTGGCCGGTAACGGCACCTGTTCGGCGGCCTGATCGAGGAAACGGTTGAGGCTGGCGAGGTGGGTTTCGGCTTCTTTGCGGAAGATTTCCAGCAGCAGCGGATCGAGCGCGGCGACGTCGTCGGTGTCTTCGGCAGCCAGCGGCTCATCGCCTTTGGCCAACGCGTGGGCGCGGGCGGCGAGTTGGTCGACATCGTTGCGCTGGCGCTGACGCTGGGTGGCGAATTCGTTGATCAACTCGGGCAGCAGCAACAGCGTGTCGCCGAGCAACTGGCGCAGCACTGCGCCGGGCTCGACGCTTTGTTCGAGCACGCGGTTGAGCAGATTTTCCACGGCCCAGGCCAGTTCGCCAAGGACCAAGGCACGGACCATGCGCCCGCTGCCCTTCAGGGTATGAAAGGCCCGGCGCAGTTCGGTCAGTGCGGCGCGGTCCTGCGGATTGGCGGTCCAGCGCGGCAGGTATTCGTGGAGGACCGCGAGGACTTCGTCGGTCTCTTCGAGGAATACTTCGCGCAGTTCATCGTCGACCGGTTCTTCATCGGTCGGCGGCGGCATCAGGCTGTCAGGGGTGTTGCGCGCCGGCGGGTTGAGCGCCGACACCGGGCTGGCCAGCACCTCGGCGAGCGACTGCACGACGTCAGGGTCGTCAAGGGTTTGCAGATCCTGCATGAGCTGCGCTTCGCTGGGGCTGAGCACCTCATCGAGCACCGGCACTTGCGCTTCGCCGGGCTGCTCGTTGGCAAAGAAGCCGAGGCTGGCAAGGCTGTTTTGCGCGACATCGAGCAGATGCTCGGCGGGCGCCTGCGGGTCGTCGCTCAGGCGTTCGAGGTAATACTCCAGGCTGCTGATCACATCGGCCAGATGATCGAGTTGTTCCCAGCCCGGTTCGTGGGCATCGAGCATCAAATGCTCGCGAATGAAACCGTTGCAGGCCTCGACCAGACTCGCCGCGCGGGCCAGCGGAATCATCGCCAGCGCTCCGCGCACCTGCGTCAGCAGTTCGGGCAGCGGTTGCAGATGCTGGCGGTCCCAATCGGCGTCGATGTAGTCGACGATCATGTCCTTGGCCTGTTGCAGGCAGATGCGCGCTTCCTTGATCACGATCTGATGGA
This sequence comes from Pseudomonas sp. LW8, assembly GCF_041956865.1. Classification (NCBI taxonomy): domain Bacteria; kingdom Pseudomonadati; phylum Pseudomonadota; class Gammaproteobacteria; order Pseudomonadales; family Pseudomonadaceae; genus Pseudomonas; species Pseudomonas sp. LW8. The sequence goes on from NZ_CP168138.1 coordinate 5,359,353, forward strand.
TCTGCGTCAGGTCGGTGGTCGGCAGGCGTGCGTCTTCGGCGCTTTGCGTCTCCACCGTGCCGACCATGCCGGCCAGCGTCGCTTCGACGTAGAGCAAGGCCCCGGCGACGTCCATGAGGATAGCGTCGTTCGGTTCGCGCTGGCCTTGGGCGAGGCTGAGCACCACTGCCAGTTGGTCGATGATGACTTTGCGCGGCTGGCCGAAACCAAGCACCGCGAGGGTGTCGGCAATCTGCCGCAGCGGCGCGAGCAGGCTGTCCAGATCCGAGGCGTGCTGGCGGTCGCTGCGCACGAACAGATCGAGGCGCTCCTTGACCCGCACCAGCTCTTCGCACAGCGCCGCCAGCACCGAGCGCATGGCATCGCGGTCGGGGCCGGCGAGGCGTGCGCGTTCTTCATCGACCATCGCGCTGTCGGGCAACGCGTCGTCCAGGGAGTAGTGATCTTTCATGGTCAGCATCTGCCCGGTGGGATGTTCGGCTTTGGCAATATAGAACAACAGGCTTTTCAGCAGCTCGGCCGGCGCCGGCTGATTGAGCCCGACGATGCCCTGCTCGAGCAGGCGCTTGAGCTCTTGGTCGGTGTCCTTGAACAGGCTGCGCAGCGCCGGACTGTTGGCGATGACGCCCTCGCGCATGCCCTCGACCAATGCCGAGGCGATTTGCCACAAAGGGCTCAACGGCGCGTCGCCGCTCAGCGCTTCGAGACGGCTGAAGACTTTGGCCAGATAGCCAAGGTGCGTCTGGTCGTCCTGTTCGCGCAGCAGACCGACCAGAGCCATTTGCAGCATCTGCCGCAGTTTGCGCAGCACGTTCGGCAGATCGGGCGGTTCCAGCGCGGCGAGTGCCTCGTCGCCGAGCGGCGCCAGCTCGGGCAGTGGCGGGCTGAACAGGCTGGTTTCCGCCAGCAGGCTTTCACCACGGGCGCTGCGCAGATCGTTGATCAGCGGCAACACCACCAGCGGCAGGTCGCGGCGGGCGCTCTGCACGCGGTCAAGGTAAAGCGGCAGTTGCCCCAAGGCTTGCAGCAGCAGGTGCAAGGCCTCGTCGCGGTGTGGCACGCGTTGATGTTGCAGGGCTTGGACTAGGTGTTCCATTTCTTCGGCGAGCAACGCTGCGCCGTAGAATTCGACCATCTGCAGACTGCCGTGGACCTGATGAATGTACGCCAGGCACTCGTCCAGACCGGGAAAGGCCTGCGGATCGTCGAGCACGGCTTCGATCGCCTGATGCGCCAGCCTCAGCGTTTCGGCAATTTCGCCCTTGACCCATTCCAGGGCCACGTAGTCGTGCCGATCACCCATAACCACTCCACTCACGCTTTATCTGTCGCCGCCGGCAAGGTGAAACCGGACACCGAACGGCGCAACTGACTGGCCATTTTCGCCAGGTTGCCGATGCTCTCGGCGGTGGCCGTGGACCCCGACGAGGTTTGCGAGGTGATCTGCTGGATCACATTCATCGTCAGCGAGATCTGCCCGGCCGAAGAGGTCTGCTGCTGCGCCGCGTTGGAAATGCTCTGGATCAGCGCCGCGAGGGTCTTGGATACGCCTTCGATTTCTTCCAGAGCCACACCGGCATCCTGCGCCAGTCGCGCGCCGCGCACCACTTCGGTGGTGGTCTGTTCCATGGAAATCACCGCTTCGTTGGTGTCGGCCTGAATCGCCCGCACCAGGGTTTCGATCTGCCGGGTCGCGGCGGACGAACGTTCGGCCAGCCGTTGCACTTCGTCGGCAACCACGGCAAAACCGCGCCCGGCGTCGCCGGCCATCGATGCCTGGATCGCCGCGTTGAGGGCGAGGATGTTGGTCTGGTCGGCGATGTCGTCGATCAGGCTGACGATGTCGCCGATTTCCTGAGAGGACTCGCCGAGGCGCTTGATGCGCTTGGCGGTGTCCTGAATCTGTTCGCGGATGTTGTCCATACCGTGGATGGTGTTGTGCACCACCTCGTTGCCCTTGTTGGCGATTTCCACGGAACGCTCGGCCACCGCCGACGATTCGGCAGCGTTGGCCGAGACCTGATCGATGGACTCGGCCATGTCGCTGATCGCTGTCGAGGCTTCGGAAATCTGCTGGGCCTGTTGCTCAGACGCTTGGGCCAGATGCATGGCGGTGGCCTGGGTTTCCTGCACAGCGGCGGCAACCTGGCCGGCGGTGAGGTTGATGGTCGCCACCAGATCGCGCAATTGGTCGACGGAATAGTTGATCGAGTCGGCGATGGTGCCGGTGAAGTCTTCGGTCACCGAAGCGGTCACGGTGAGGTCGCCATCGGCGAGGTCTTCGATTTCGTCGAGCAGGCGCATGATCGCGTTCTGGTTGCGCTCGTTCTTCTCGGCGGTCTCGCGCAATTGGCGATTGGTTTCGCGGACCATGACCAGACCGATGAGGATGATCGAGGCCAGCGCCAGCAAGCCCAGCACATAGCCGCCAATGGTGTCGGTGTTGCGCCCGCCGGCCAGATGCTCGAAACCTGTAGCAAGGTGTGAGGCTTCGTCGAGCAGGGTTTGCGACAGGGTGAAGATGTTGCTCGCCGATTCGCGCACCTTGAACAGCTCTGGCGAGGTTTCGAGGATTTCATCCACGGAGCCGGAAACGAACTGGAACAGCTCGGAAATTTCGCTCAAACGCGCACGGGCGTCGCGGTCTTCGACCTGGCTGATTTTCAGCGCCGGGTTGCCCTGCAACATGCCGTTGAGCACCAGACCGAAACGCGCGGCATCGCGGCCAAAGGCATCGGCGGCCTGCTGCGAGTTTTCGTCACCGGCGAGCACGGTGTTGACGGCACCGAGGATGCGTTCGGCAAGCAACGATTGCCGTTGCGCCATTGCCACCTGCGCCGCCGGAGCGCCGCGCTGGAGCAGGATTTCCACGACTTTTTCGTATTCGATCTGCAACTGCGGCACGGTTTCGGCCAGCGTCGCGGCGACCTGATGCAGCGACAGCACGGTCTGTTCGCTGCTGAGGATCGCATCGGTGTTTTTCAACAGGCGCTCCCAGTCCATCTGCACCGCGCGCATTTCCGGGCGCACGGCGACGGGTGCCGGCGGCAGGCCGGTGTTCGGGTCACCCTTCTTCAGGTAGCCCCAGCGCTGGGCAAAATCGTTGCGCGCATCACTGAGCAGTTTGAAGGCGGCCGCCTTGCCCGCCGCCGCTTCGGTGGCGTTCTTGGCGATGCGTTGCGAGAGCACGCGCAGTTCGCCGGCATGGCCGATGTACTGCTTGTCGTAGTTCGCCTGGGTGTTGAGGTACGCGAAGTTGGCGAACAGCAGCATGATGAACACGATCAGTGCGATAAACAGCACGATGATCTGTGCGCGACTGCGCGATGCTTCTGCCGACTTGCCTGTTTTTGCTTTTGTCATCGGTCCTCGCCTATGAAACCTGCCATGGCCCTTGTGGGAGCGAGCCTTGTGACGAGGGGATTTATCCCCGTTCGGCTGCGAAGCAGTCGCAAAAATATCGCATGCGCTGACGGTGTCAGGCATTGCAGTCTTTGGGGCCGCTGCGCGACCCAACGGGGATAAACCCCTTGCCACATGGCCCGCGTCCACGTGGGTTCTGTTGTTCGTGCTATAGAGCCACACCCATGAACACCGGAGACCTGGCCAGTGCGAACAGGCTGAACACCCGCCAGTTCTGTTCACGGCGGAAATAGCCTTTGACGAATTCGGCCTTGGAGCCCTGGCGCTTGCTGATCGACAGCGGCTCGAAACTGCCCTGTTCGAAATGCTGCAAGCCGATGACCTCATCGACCATCACCCCGGCGAACACGTCTTCATGTTCCACCACCAATACCCGCCGTTGTTTGCGCAGCGGCGACAGTTCATGGCCGAAGAACCCGCACAGGTCCATGATCGGCAGCAGCCGCCCGCGCAGATTGGCGACACCCTTGACCCACGGCTTGACCCCGGGCAACTGGGTGAAGCGCGGTTCATGCAGGACTTCGCTGACTTCGCCCATCGGCGCCACATACCAATGCTCGCCGAGGCGAAAGCCGATGCCGCTCCAGCGATCCGGGCGCGCCGCTTGCGACGGCAGGTCGGCTGCCAGCAGGCGGCAGCGCTGGTCGATCTGCCAGAGCAGTTCGAACGCGGTCAGCGATTCGTTCATGATCGCGCGATCAGCCGTTGAGGACGTTGTTCAGGGTCTTGATCAGGGTGTCTTCGTCGACCGGTTTGGTCAGGTAATCCTTGGCGCCCTGGCGGGTGCCCCAGACCTTGTCGGTTTCCTGATCCTTGGTGGTGATGATGATCACCGGGATGTGCGCCGTGTCGGCATCCTTGGTCAACTGCCGGGTCGCCTGAAAACCGTTGAGGCCCGGCATGACGATGTCCATCAGCACCGCGTCGGGTTTTTCCTGACGGGCCAGGGCCACGCCGTCGGCGCCGTTCTCGGCCTTGAGCACTTCATGGCCGTGCTTTTCGAGCATGCCGGTGAGTTTGTACATTTCAGTCGGCGAATCATCGACGATCAGGATACGTGCCATGGTCTTCCCCATTTTTCTGGTCGACTGCCGGCCCGCTGGCCGAGCGTCACTGTGCGTGTCTTACTGCGGCAAAACGGCGGCGAAGCCCGGAACATGGGCCTGGATCGCGTTGAGCAGTTCTTCTTTGCTGAACGGCTTGGTCAGAAATTGATCAGAGCCGACAATCCGCCCCTTGGCCTTGTCGAACAGACCGTCCCTGGACGACAGCATGATCACCGGCGTCGCCTTGAAGGCGCTGTTGTTCTTGATCAGGGCGCAGGTCTGATAACCGTCCAGACGCGGCATCATGATGTCGACAAAGATGATCCCGGGATGGTGGTCGGCAATCTTCGCCAGCGCATCGAAACCGTCGATGGCGGTGATCACTTCGCAACCGACATTCTTCAACAATGTTTCGGCGGTGCGGCGAATCGTTTTCGAGTCGTCGATCACCATGACCTTCAAGGCGCTGGACTGCTGTTCCATAAGAGGGTTCTACCGTCGCCTTTGCGAATCAAATTGTCCGTTTTGCTGTGAATAATGGCCTGAAACCCTTGAAACCCATGGGGCGGCGCGATCTGCCAGCCTTTTTAGCACAGTCTCCAGATGCAATCTATCGACGGGTTTTTCCTTGACCCGAAACCCGCCCGGCGCCACTCTGGAGGCACTTTTTCAATACCGATCCGGTAGCCAAATTTCGAGGAAAACCCAATGAGCGTTCGCGTCGGGATTGTCATGGACCCTATCGCCAGCATCTCCTATAAAAAGGATAGCTCGCTGGCCATGCTGCTGGCCGCGCAGAAGCGTGGCTGGGAACTGTTCTACATGGAACAGAAAGACCTGTATCAGGCCGAAGGCCAGGCGCGGGCGCGGATGAGCCCGCTGAAAGTCTTCGCCAACCCGGACAAATGGTTCGAGCTGGACGCCGAACAGGACAAGCTGCTGAGCGACCTGGACGTGATCCTGATGCGCAAGGATCCGCCGTTCGACATGGAGTTCGTCTACTCCACTTACTTGCTGGAACAGGCCGAAGCCGCCGGCGTGCTGGTGGTGAACAAGCCGCAGAGCCTGCGCGACTGCAATGAAAAGCTGTTCGCCACGCTGTTTCCGCAGTGCACGCCGCCGACCATCGTCAGCCGCCGCCCGGACGTATTGCGTGAGTTCGCCGACCATCACGGTGACGTGATCCTCAAGCCGCTGGACGGCATGGGCGGTTCGTCGATCTTCCGCCACACCGCCGGCCACCCGAACCTCTCGGTGATCCTCGAAACCCTGACCCTGCACGGCAAGCAGCAGATCATGATTCAGGGTTACCTGCCGGCGATCGTCGATGGCGACAAGCGCATCCTGATGATCGATGGCGAGCCGGTGGATTACTGCCTGGCGCGGATTCCGGCGCTGGGCGAAACCCGTGGCAACCTCGCCGCCGGTGGCCGTGGCGAAGCGCGTCCGCTGACCGAGAAGGATCGCTGGATCGCCGCCCAGGTCGGCCCGACCTTGCGCGAGAAAGGCCTGCTGTTTGTCGGCCTCGACGTGATCGGCGAGCACCTGACCGAAATCAACGTCACCAGCCCGACCTGCATCCGCGAAATCGACAATGCGTTCGGCACTGATATCGGCGGGATGCTGATGGATGCGATCGATAAAAAGCTGCAAGCGGCCGGCAAAAAGCCACAAGCTTGATGTACGTCACATGCAGCCTGTCGCTTGAAGCGTGAAGCCCAAGGCGCGAAACCAACATTGCGTTATCATGCGCAGCCTCTGAAAAACGCGATGTTGGTTTTCTTGTCATGACCCTCCCGTCCGATCTGCCCGCTGAACTCGCCCATCGTGGCGTGCGCCCGGCCGATCGCCTCGGTTTTACCCTGTTTCTCGCGGCGCTGATTCACCTGGCGCTGCTGCTCGGCGTCGGCTTCACCATGGTCGAGCCGCAGCAGATCAGCAAAACCCTGGAAATCACCCTGGCCACCTTCAAGGCCGAGAAGAAGCCGGAAAAGGCAGATTTTCTCGCTCAGGAAAACCAGGAAGGCAGCGGCACGCTCGATAAGAAGGCCCTGCCCAAGACCACTGAAGTCGCGCCTTTCCAGGACAATCAGGTCAAAAAGGTCACCCCGCCGCCCGCCGCCAAGCCAGTGGTGCAGGAAGCCGCACCGAAGGCAGCGGTGACCACCGTCGCGCCGAAACCGAAAAAGGCGCCGACCAAGAAAGAAGAAAGCAAAACCGAAGTCAAACCGACCGTCGACGCGCCGGTGTTCGACAGCTCGCAGTTGTCCAGCGACATCGCCAGCCTCGAAGCAGAGCTGGCCAAGGAACAACAGCTGTACGCCAAACGCCCGCGCATCCATCGCTTGAGCGCGGCCTCGACCATGCGCGACAAGGGCGCCTGGTACAAGGACGACTGGCGCAAGAAGGTCGAGCGCATCGGCAACCTCAACTACCCCGAAGAAGCACGGCGCAAGCAGATCTACGGCAATTTGCGCCTGATGGTCTCGATCAACCGCGACGGTTCGCTGTATGAGGTGCTGGTGCTCGAATCCTCCGGCCAGCCGCTGCTCGATCAGGCCGCGCAGCGCATCGTCCGCCTGGCCGCGCCGTTTGCACCGTTTACCGGCGATCTGTCGGACATCGACCGCCTGGAAATCATCCGCACCTGGAAATTTGCCCGGGGCGACAAGCTCTCAAGCAATTAAGAGAAAAATCAAAAGATCGCAGCCTTCGGCAGCTCCTACAGTGGGCCTGCGTACACCCTGTAGGAGCTGCCGAAGGCTGCGATCTTTTAAAGCCTCAGCTTGTCAGTTCGCCCTTGCGACGCCACACTAGCGCTCATGAAAAACGTCAGCCCCAGCTACCTCAAGCATCACTTCCTGATCGCCATGCCACACATGGCCGACCCGAACTTTGCCCACACCTTGACCTACATCGTCGAGCACACGGCCAATGGCGCGATGGGGCTGGTGGTCAACAGGCCGCAAGACTTGAACCTGGCCGACATCCTCGAACAGCTGCGCCCGGACATCGAGCCGCCGGCACGCTGCCAGGATGTGCCGATCTTCATCGGCGGGCCGGTGCAGACCGATCGCGGTTTTGTCCTGCACCCGGCGGGCCAAACGTTCCAGGCCACGGCGCAGCTGGACGGCGACCTGGCCCTGTCGACTTCGCAGGACGTGCTGTTCGCCATCGCTGACGGCGTCGGCCCCGCGCAGAGCCTGATCACCCTCGGTTACGCCGGCTGGGAAGCCGGGCAACTGGAAGCCGAACTGGCCGACAACGCCTGGCTGACCTGCCCTTTCAACGCCGACATACTGTTCAACACCCGCAGCGAATTGCGCCTGGAAGCGGCAGCGCGGCACTTGGGCATCGATCTCAATCTGCTCACCAGCCAGGCAGGTCACGCCTGATGGCCCTGCGCCTGATTCTCGGCTTCGACTACGGCACCAAACAGATCGGCGTCGCGGTCGGCCAGGTCATCACCGGCCAGGCCCGCGAGCTGTGCACTTTGAAAGCGCAGAACGGCGTGCCGAACTGGGATCAGGTCGAAGCGCTGATAAAAGAATGGAAACCCGACGCCGTGGTGGTCGGCCTGCCGCTGAACATGGACGGCACGCCGAGCGACATGTGCGTGCGCGCCGAGAAATTCGCCCGCCGCCTCAACGGCCGCTACAACCTGCCCTTCTATACCCACGACGAACGCCTGACCACTTTCGAAGCCAAGGGCGAGCGACTGGTGCGTGGCGGGCAGAAAGGCAGTTACCGCGACAACCCGGTGGACGCCATCGCCGCTGCCCTGCTGCTGCAGGGCTGGCTCGATGAAAACACTGCATTGTTTGAATCCTGACAAGCGCTTCGGCGCTTTTCTTTTGGTTATAAACCGAGCTTCGTCCAGCAGGACGCAGCGCGGAATCACGAAGGAGCAACCATGAGCCTGCCCAATCCCGCCGATCTGATCAGCCAGATGGCGACCCGCCTCAAGGCGCACCTTGCCCAGCGTGACATCAGCGAACCGCGTTACATCGGCATCCGCACCGGCGGCATCTGGGTCGCTCAGGCGCTGCTCAAGGAACTGAACAGCGATGCGCCACTGGGCACGCTGGATGTGTCCTTCTATCGCGATGACTTCAGCCAGAATGGCCTGCACCCGCAAGTGCGCCCGTCCGCCCTGCCCTTCGAGATCGAAGGCCAGCATCTGGTGCTGATCGACGACGTGCTGATGAGCGGTCGGACTATCCGCGCCGCGATGAATGAATTGTTCGATTACGGCCGCCCGGCCAGCGTCACCCTGGTCTGCCTGCTGGACCTGGACGCCGGCGAGCTGCCGATCCGCCCCAACGTGGTCGGCGCCACCCTGACCCTGGCCGGCAACCAGCGGGTCAAGTTGTCCGGCCCCGAGCCGCTGACGCTCGAACTGCAAGACGTCACCCTTTAATCCGCCCTATTGAGAGTCCCCCTCGCGATGACGCCTCTAGATACCAAGCGCCCGCTGCAGCTCAATGATCAGGGCCAGCTGCGCCACTTCCTCTCGCTCGACGGTTTGCGCCGCGAGTTGCTGACGGAAATCCTCGACACTGCCGACTCGTTCCTTGAAGTCGGTGCCCGGGCGGTGAAGAAAGTCCCGTTGCTGCGCGGCAAGACCGTGTGCAATGTGTTCTTCGAGAACTCCACGCGCACCCGCACCACGTTTGAACTGGCGGCCCAACGGTTGTCGGCAGACGTGATCACCCTGAACGTGTCGACATCGTCGGCGAGCAAGGGCGAAACGCTGCTCGATACCCTGCGCAACCTTGAGGCGATGGCCGCCGACATGTTCGTCGTGCGCCACGGCGACTCGGGCGCGGCGCACTTCATCGCCGAGCATGTCTGCCCGCAGGTGGCGATCATCAACGGCGGCGACGGCCGGCATGCGCACCCGACCCAAGGCATGCTCGACATGCTCACCATCCGTCGGCACAAGGGCGGTTTCGAAAACCTCTCGGTGGCGATCGTCGGCGACATCCTGCATTCGCGGGTGGCGCGCTCGAACATGCTCGCGCTGAAAACCCTTGGCTGCCCGGATATCCGCGTGATCGCGCCGAAAACCCTGCTGCCGATCGGCATCGAGCAATACGGCGTCAAGGTCTACACCGACATGGCTGAAGGCCTGAAAGACGTCGACGTGGTGATCATGCTGCGCCTGCAGCGTGAACGCATGACCGGTGGCCTGCTGCCCAGCGAAGGCGAGTTCTACCGCCTGTTCGGCCTGACCACCGCGCGTCTGGCCGGGGCCAAACCCGATTGCATCGTCATGCACCCGGGGCCGATCAACCGTGGCGTGGAGATCGAGTCGGCGGTGGCCGACGGCCCGCACTCGGTGATCCTCAATCAAGTGACCTACGGCATCGCGATTCGTATGGCCGTGCTGTCCATGGCCATGAGCGGGCAGACTGCGCAACGTCAATTCGAGCAGGAGAACGCCCAGTGAAGCTCAGCATTCTCGGCGCACGCGTCATCGATCCCAGCAGCGGCCTGGATCAAATCACCGACATCCACGTTGAAGCCTGCAAGATCGTCGCCCTCGGCGCCGCACCGGCCGGTTTCAGCGCAGTAGAAACCATCGATGCCCAAGGTCTGGTCGCCGCGCCTGGCCTGGTCGACCTCAACGTTGCCCTGCGCGAGCCGGGCTACAGCCGCAAAGGCTCGATCGTCAGCGAAACCCGCGCCGCCGCTGCCGGTGGCGTGACCAGCCTGTGCTGCCCGCCGAAGACCAGACCGGTGCTCGACACCTCAGCCGTCGCCGAACTGATCCTCGACCGCGCCCGCGAAGCCGGCAACACCAAGGTGTTCCCGATCGGCGCGCTGAGCAAAGGTCTCGACGGTGAGCAATTGGCCGAACTGGTGGCCTTGCGCGACGCCGGATGCGTGGCGTTCGGCAACGGTCTGGAGAGCTTTCGCAACAGCCGCACCCTGTGCCGGGCGCTGGAATATGCGGCGACTTTCGACCTGACGGTGATCTTCAACTCGCAGGATCACGATCTGGCCGAGGGCGGTCTGGCCCACGAAGGCGCGGTCGCCAGTTTCCTTGGCCTGCCGGGGATTCCGGAGACGGCGGAAACCGTGGCGCTGGCTCGCGATCTGCTGCTGGTCGAGCAAACCGGCGTACGTGCGCATTTCAGCCAGTTGACCAGTGCGCGCGGTGTGGCGCTGATTGCCCAAGCGCAGGCCCGTGGCTTGAAGGTAACGGCGGATGTTGCGTTGTATCAGCTGATCCTGACTGACGAAGCGCTGATCGACTTCAACAGCCTCTATCACGTGCAACCGCCGCTGCGCACCCGCGCCGATCGCGATGGCCTGCGTGAAGCTGTGAAGTCCGGGGTGGTCTCGGCCATTTCCAGCCATCACCAGCCCCACGAGCGCGACGCCAAACTGGCCCCGTTCGGCGCCACCGAGCCGGGCATCAGCAGTGTTGAGTTGCTGCTTCCGCTGGCGATGACGCTGGTTGAGGATGGTTTGCTCGATCTGCCGACGCTGCTGGCACGTCTCAGCGCAGGCCCGGCCGAAGCGCTGCGCCTGCCGGCGGGCAAACTGGCGGTGGGCGGTGCGGCGGATATCGTGCTGTTCGATCCGAAGTCATCCACGGTGGCCGGTGAACAATGGCTGTCGAAGGGCGAGAACTGCCCGTTCATCGGGCATAGTCTGCCGGGCGTGGTGCGCTATACGCTGGTGGATGGGCGGATTACGCACCAGGCTTGATAGCCAGTTGACCCCTTCGCGAGCAGGCTCGCTCCCACAGGTATTGCGATGATTCCTGTGGGAGCGAGCCTGCTCGCGAAAGCTTACTGAAAGGCGCCCCGATTCTGCGCGTTGCGCACCGACACCTGATCGTTCAGCGTCCAGAAGTCATACAGCACGCCAATAAAGAACAACCCGCCGGTCAGCAGATACAGCAAGCCGCTGATCCATTTGCCCTGATACATCCGGTGCACGCCGAACACACCGAGGAAGGTCAGCAGAATCCACGCGACGTTGTACTCGATCGGCCCGGCAGCAAAGCGCAAATCCGCTTCGCGATCCATCGCCGGGATCAGAAACAGGTCGATCAGCCAGCCAATCCCCAGCAAACCGAAGGTGAAGAACCAGATCGTCCCGGTCACCGGTTTGCCGTAGTAAAAGCGGTGCGCGCCAGTGAATCCGAAAATCCACAGCAGGTAGCCGATGACTTTGCTGTGAGTGTCTTTTTCTTTCACGCGGGGTAGCTGATAGCTGTTCATTAAGACCTCATTGCACTCGATAGATAAATATTCTTCATTTCTTTGTGACTTTTTTACAGGTGGCCGACGTATGGCAAATGTTACCGTTGCTAGCGCGAAACCCTTGTAGAACCTGACTTCTGTCGGACAATTGCGTACTTTTTGAGCGTTTTTGGTTCCGTGGCCGGCGGAATGAATCGATGAACGGCCTCGGAACGACAAAAAAAGCTGTTATAAAGTTGCGCGCTATCACTTATGAGCCACGCCTAATGCGACCATTTTTCAAGACATGGCTGACTATTTGCCTATTAATGCCACTGGCCGCCCACGCCACCAATCGTGAGCAACGTCTTCCCAACGTCAACGGCTTCACCCCTAAATCCCATGCTTCGGCTCCTTCGAGCAAAAGCAGCAAGAGCAAGACCACCACGCTGAGCAGCAAGAGCCGCAGCAAGCTGGTGCCACCGATGGCGAGCAAGGAAAGCAGCAATGTGCTGAGCCGTGCGGTAAACGTCCTCGGTACACCTTATCGTTGGGGCGGCAGCAGCCCAAGTAAAGGCTTCGATTGCAGCGGTCTGGTGAAATACGCGTTCAACGACGCTACTTTCGACCTGCCACGCACCTCCAACGCCATGGCCAGCGGTCACGGCGAGAAAGTCGAGCGCAAGGATCTGAAGCCGGGCGATCTGATTTTCTTCAACATCAAGAGCCGTCGGGTCAACCACGTTGCCATCTACCTGGGCAATGATCGCTTTATCCACGCCCCGCGCCGTGGCAAAGCGGTGAGCATCGACACGCTGAACAAGCCGTACTGGGAAAAGCATTACGTCGTCGCCAAACGCGTGTTGCCGAAAGAACAACAGCAACTGCGCGTAGTCCAGCGCTAACACCATACCGATCGTTCCCGCGCTCCGCGTGGGAATGACTCAATGGACGCTCCGCGTCCGCTTCGGCAGGGACGCAGAGCGTCCCGGGCTGCATTCCCACGCAGAGCGTGGGAACGATCACTCCCTCAAAAATTATCCGGCGTACGCGCTTTCTCGCGCGCATGCTCGCGGCTGATCAAGCCCTTGGTCACCAGATCCTTCAGGCACATATCGAGTGTCTGCATCCCCAACGAACCACCGGTCTGAATCGCCGAATACATCTGCGCCACCTTGTCCTCGCGGATCAGGTTACGAATCGCCGATGTCCCGAGCATGATTTCATGCGCCGCCACCCGCCCGCCGCCGATCTTCTTGATCAACGTCTGCGACACCACCGCCAGCAACGACTCTGACAGCATCGAACGCACCATCGATTTCTCGTCGCCGGGAAACACGTCGACCACGCGGTCGATGGTCTTCGCCGCTGAGGTCGTGTGCAGCGTGCCGAACACCAGATGCCCGGTCTCGGCGGCGGTCAGCGCCAGGCGAATGGTTTCCAGATCACGCATCTCGCCGACCAGAATCACGTCCGGGTCTTCACGCAAGGCCGAGCGCAGTGCGGTGGCGAAGCTGCGGGTATCGCGGTGGACTTCGCGCTGATTGATCAGGCATTTGCGCGATTCATGGACGAATTCGATAGGATCTTCGATGGTGAGAATATGGTGATGGCGATGGGTGTTGAGGTAATCGATCATTGCCGCCAGCGTGGTCGACTTGCCGGAGCCGGTCGGCCCGGTGACCAGCACCAGCCCGCGCGGCGCATCAGTGATCTTGCGGAAAACATCGCCCATGGCGAGGTCTTCCATGCTCAGCACTTTCGACGGGATGGTGCGGAACACCGCGCCGGCGCCACGGTTCTGGTTAAAGGCGTTGACCCGAAAGCGCGCCACGCCGGGCACATCGAAGGAAAAATCCGTTTCCAGATTTTTCTCGAATTCGATGCGCTGGGTGTCGTTCATGATGTCGTAGATCAGATCGTGCACTTGCTTGTGATCCAGCGCCGGCAGATTGATCCGTCGCACGTCGCCATCGACACGGATCATCGGCGGCAGGCCGGCCGACAGGTGCAGGTCGGAAGCGCCCTGTTTGGCGCTGAAGGCCAGCAGTTCAGTGATATCCATAGCGTCCCTCAATTCCAGTAGAATGCCGCGAACCTACAGACCGCCGGCGCCTCTTGATGTCCACGATAGCAGACAACATTCTTCAGGTTAGTTCGCGCATCCAGGCAGCGGCGAAAGCTGCGCACCGCGACGAAAACAGCATCCATTTGCTCGCCGTGAGCAAGACCAAACCCGCCCAGGCTCTGCGTGAAGCCTATGCCGCCGGGCTGCGCGACTTCGGCGAGAACTACTTGCAGGAAGCCTTGGGCAAACAGCTGGAGCTGGCCGACCTGCCCTTGATCTGGCACTTCATAGGCCCCATTCAATCGAACAAGACTCGCGCGATTGCCGAGCATTTCGACTGGGTGCACTCCGTGGATCGTCTGAAAATTGCCCAACGCCTGTCCGAGCAGCGCCCGGCCGAACTGCCGCCCCTGAACATCTGCATTCAGGTCAATGTCAGCGGCGAGGCGAGCAAATCCGGTTGCACCCCGGCCGATCTGCCGGCGCTGGCCGAGGCCATCAGCGCCCTGCCCCGGCTGAAATTGCGCGGACTGATGGCGATTCCCGAGCCGACCGAAGAGCGCGCTGAACAGGACGCTGCCTTCGCCGCCGTGCAGACATTGCAGGCGAGCCTCGCTCTGCCGCTCGACACACTGTCCATGGGCATGAGCCACGACCTCGAGTCGGCCATTGCCCAAGGCGCCACCTGGGTGCGGATCGGTACGGCGCTGTTTGGCGCCAGAGATTACTCCCAGTCTTGAACGTTTCCAGATAAGGACCACACATGAGCAACACACGTATTGCGTTTATCGGTGCGGGCAACATGGCGGCCAGTCTGATTGGCGGCTTGCGCGCCAAAGGTCTGGAAGCGGCGCAGATCCGCGCCAGCGATCCGGGCGAAGACACCCGTGCCAAGGTCAGCGCCGAACACGGCATCGAAACCTTCGCTGACAACGCCCAGGCCATCGACGGCGTCGATGTCATCGTGCTGGCGGTCAAGCCACAGGCGATGAAAGCCGTGTGCGAGGCGATTCGCCCAAGCCTGAAACCGAATCAACTGGTGGTGTCGATCGCCGCCGGCATTACCTGCGCAAGCATGACCGCGTGGCTCGGCGAACAGCCGATCGTGCGCTGCATGCCGAACACCCCGGCGCTGCTGCGTCAGGGTGTCAGCGGTTTGTACGCGACCAGCGAAGTAACCGCCGAGCAGCGTCAGCAAGCCGAAGAGCTGCTGTCCGCCGTCGGCATCGCCCTGTGGCTGGAAGAAGAACAGCAACTGGACGCGGTCACCGCAGTGTCCGGCTCCGGCCCGGCGTATTTTTTCCTGTTGATCGAAGCGATGACCGCCGCCGGCGTCAAACTTGGCCTGCCACAAGAGATCGCTGAGCAACTGACCGTGCAGACTGCTCTGGGCGCCGCGCACATGGCGGTATCCAGCGATGTCGACGCCGCCGAATTGCGTCGCCGCGTGACCTCGCCAAACGGCACCACGGAAGCAGCGATCAAATCATTCCAGGCTGGCGGCTTCGAAGCGCTGGTTGAAACCGCACTCGGCGCCGCCGCGCACCGCTCGGCCGAAATGGCCGAACAACTGGGCAAATAAAGGAGCCTTACATGATCGGATTGAACACCGCAGCGGTTTACGTGCTGCAAACCCTCGGCAGCCTGTACCTGCTGATCGTGCTGCTGCGCTTCGTCCTGCAACTGGTGCGGGCGAACTTCTACAACCCGCTGTGCCAGTTCGTGGTCAAGGCCACTCAGCCGCTGCTCAAGCCTTTGCGCCGGATCATCCCAAGCCTGTTCGGCCTCGACATGTCGTCGCTGGTGCTGGCGATTCTGGTGCAACTGCTGCTGATGGCGCTGACCCTGCTGCTGACCTACGGCACCACCGGCAACCCGCTGCAACTGTTGATCTGGTCGCTGATCGGCGTCACTGCACTGTTCCTGAAGATCTTCTTCTTCGCTCTGATCATCAGCGTGATTCTGTCGTGGGTTGCACCGGGCAGCCACAATCCGGGCGCTGAGCTGGTCAACCAGATCTGCGAGCCGGCGCTGGCACCGTTCCGCCGCTTCCTGCCGAACCTTGGTGGCCTGGATCTGTCGCCGATCTTCGCCTTCCTTGCGCTTAAATTGATCGACATGCTGGTGATCAACAATCTGGCGGCGATGACGATGATGCCGGAGATTCTGCGTTTGCTGATGTAAGCCAGTGCGCTCGGTCTGACTGACCGAGTCGCCTTTTTCGCGAGCAGGCTCGCTCCCACATTGGAATGCATTTCAACTGTGGGAGCGAGCCTGCTCGCGAATGGCTGCACCTTGGTCCGAAGCGAAAACGCCGGACCTGATCGTTGCTTGCCGCTAACCCCCCCGGTCTTTAGACTTACGCCTCATTTCAACGAGAGCAGGGTCGATGCCAACTGCCTTTCCCGCCGATTCTGTTGGTCTGGTAACGCCGCAAACCGCGCATTTCAGCGAACCGCTGACGCTGGCCTGTGGCCGTTCGCTGGCCGCTTATGACCTGATTTATGAAACCTACGGCACGCTGAACGCCCAGGCGAGCAACGCCGTGCTGATCTGCCACGCGCTGTCCGGTCATCATCACGCCGCTGGTTATCACAGCGTCGACGACCGCAAGCCCGGTTGGTGGGACAGCTGCATCGGCCCCGGCAAGCCGATCGACACCAACAAATTCTTCGTGGTCAGCCTGAACAACCTCGGCGGCTGCAACGGCTCCACCGGCCCGAGCAGCGTCAACCCGGAGACCGGCAAGCCGTTCGGCGCCGACTTCCCGGTGCTCACCGTGGAAGACTGGGTGCACAGCCAGGCGCGCCTGGCTGACCTGCTCGGCATCGGCCAGTGGGCGGCGGTGATCGGCGGCAGCCTCGGCGGCATGCAGGCGTTGCAATGGACCATCACCTACCCCGATCGCGTGCGGCACTGCCTGGCCATCGCCTCGGCACCAAAACTGTCGGCGCAGAACATCGCCTTCAACGAAGTCGCGCGCCAGGCGATCCTCACCGATCCGGAATTCCACGGCGGCTCGTTCCAGGAAGCAGGCGTGATCCCCAAGCGCGGGCTGATGCTGGCGCGCATGGTCGGGCACATCACCTATCTGTCCGATGATTCCATGGGTGAGAAATTCGGCCGTGGCCTGAAGAGCGAAAAGCTCAACTACGACTTCCACAGTGTCGAGTTCCAGGTCGAAAGCTACCTGCGTTATCAGGGCGAAGAGTTCTCCGGGCGCTTCGATGCCAACACTTATCTGTTGATGACCAAAGCGCTGGACTACTTCGATCCGGCGGCGAACTTCGACGATGATCTGGCGAAAACCTTCGAAAACGCCACGGCCAAGTTCTGCGTGATGTCGTTCACCACCGACTGGCGCTTCTCCCCGGCGCGCTCGCGGGAACTGGTGGATGCGCTGATGGCCGCGCGCAAGGACGTCAGCTATCTGGAAATTGACGCACCGCAAGGCCACGACGCCTTCCTGATTCCGATCCCGCGTTACTTGCAGGCGTTCGGCAATTACATGAACCGCATTTCGTTGTGAGAAAGCCATGAGAGCTGATCTGGAAATCATCCAGGAATGGATCCCCGCCGGCAGCCGCGTCCTCGACCTGGGTTGCGGTGACGGCGAGCTGCTGACCTGGCTGCGCGACAACAAGAACGTCACCGGTTATGGCCTGGAAAACGACGCCGACAACATCGCCGAGTGCGTGGCCAAGGGCATCAACGTCATCGAGCAGGATCTGGACAAAGGCCTGGGCAATTTTGCCAGCAACAGTTTCGACATCGTCGTCATGACCCAGGCCCTGCAAGCGGTGCATTACCCGGACAAGATCCTCGACGAAATGCTCCGGGTCGGTCGCCAGTGCATCATTACCTTCCCCAACTTCGGCCACTGGCGCTGCCGCTGGTATCTGGCGAGCAAGGGCCGCATGCCGGTCTCGGAATTCCTGCCTTACACCTGGTACAACACGCCGAACATTCACTTCTGCACCTTCGAGGACTTCGAAGAGTTGTGCCGCGAACGTGACGCCAAGGTCATTGATCGGCTTGCCGTGGATCAACAGCACCGCCACGGGTGGGCCAGTAAGCTATGGCCTAATCTGTTAGGTGAAATCGGTATCTACCGCGTCAGCAGTCCGCAGTTGGCGGACGCCCGAGTCGCGGTCTGAGCCAGGGCATTTGAAGGAGCACGAACATGAGCCGTCTAGCGTTGCTGTTATTCACCGCCTGCCTGAGCGCCAGCACCATGGCGGCGGACGTCATCAAAGGTGAGCGCAAGGAAACCTTCGGCGACATCACGGTGCACTACAACACCTTCAACTCGACGTTCCTGCAACCGGACATCGCCAAGGCTGCCGAGCTGATCCGCAGCAAGAACCAAGGCGTGATCAACGTCTCGGTGGTCAAGGACGGCAAACCGGTGATCGCCAGCGTCACCGGCACGATCAAGGACCTGACCAGCAACAGCGTGCCGCTGAACTTTCGCCAGGTCACCGAACAGGGCGCGATCTACTACATCGCCCAGTACCCGGTGCCGCAGCAGGAAACCCGCACCTTTGAAATCAAGGTGCAGAACGGCGACAAGATCAACACCATCAACTTCAACCAAGAACTCTTTCCCGGCGAATGATGAACATCAAGCAGCTCGTACTGGCCAGCCATAACGCCGGCAAACTCAAAGAACTTCAGGCCATGCTCGGCGACTCGGTGCAACTGCGCTCGATTGGCGAATGGAGCAAGGTCGAGCCGGAAGAAACCGGCCTGTCGTTCGTCGAGAACGCGATTCTCAAGGCCCGCAACGCCGCGCGCATTTCCGGGCTGCCGGCACTGGCCGATGATTCCGGGCTGGCGGTGGATTTCCTTGGCGGTGCGCCGGGTATCTACTCGGCGCGTTACGCCGACGGCCAGGGCGATGCGGCAAACAACGCCAAACTGCTCGATGCGCTGAAGGACGTGCCGCAAGCCGAGCGCGGCGCGCAGTTCGTCTGCGTATTGGCACTGGTGCGCCACGCCGATGATCCGCTGCCGATTCTCTGCGAAGGCCTGTGGCACGGGCGCATCCTCACCGCTGCCAGCGGCGAGCACGGCTTCGGTTATGACCCACTGTTCTGGGTGCCGGAGCGCGGCTGCTCCAGCGCCGAACTGAGCCCGGCCGACAAGAACCAGATCAGCCACCGCGCCCGTGCAATGGATCTGCTGCGCCAGCGTCTGGGCTTGAAATGACCACTGATTCTTCCGCGTCGTCGCTGATTATCGGCGGCGCCGCGTCCTCGCCTCGGGCGCCGCTGCCAACTCTGCCGCCCCTGGCGCTGTACATCCACATCCCGTGGTGTGTGCGCAAATGCCCGTATTGCGATTTCAACTCGCACACCGCCAGCCCGGTGCTGCCGGAGCAGGAATACGTCGACGCGCTGCTGGCCGATCTCGATCAGGATCTGCATGCGGTGTATGGCCGTGAGCTGACTTCGATTTTCTTCGGTGGCGGGACGCCGAGCCTGTTCAGCGCCGAAGCCCTTGGGCGCTTGTTGACGGGCGTCGAACAACGCATCCCGTTCGCTGCCGACATCGAAATCACCCTTGAGGCCAATCCGGGCACCTTCGAGCAAGAGAAGTTTGTCGCCTATCGCAAGCTGGGGATCAATCGGCTGTCGATCGGTATCCAGAGCTTTCAGCAGGAAAAGCTTGAGGCCCTTGGCCGCATCCACAACGGTGACGAAGCCGTGCGTGCGGCGGGCATGGCGCGGCAGGCCGGGTTCGATAACTTCAACCTCGACTTGATGCACGGTTTGCCCGATCAGTCGCTGGACGATGCCCTGAGCGATCTGCGCCAAGCCATTGCGCTGAAACCGACGCACATTTCCTGGTATCAACTGACGCTGGAGCCCAATACGGTGTTCTGGAATCAGCCGCCAGTGCTGCCGGAAGACGACACGCTGTGGGACATTCAGGAAGCCGGCCAGGCGCTGCTGGCCGAGCACGGTTACGCGCAGTACGAAGTGTCGGCGTATGCCCAGGCCGGTCGCCCTGCGCGGCATAACCTCAATTACTGGAGCTTCGGCGACTTCATCGGCATCGGCGCCGGCGCCCATGGCAAGTTGAGCCACCCGGACGGGCGCATCGTGCGCACATGGAAAACCCGCCTGCCGAAGGATTATCTGAACCCGGCGAAAAGCTTTCAGGCCGGCGAGAAATCCCTGAGCAATGACGAGATGCCGTTCGAGTTCCTGATGAACGCCCTGCGCCTGACTGCCGGGGTCGAATCGCGCCTGTATCCGGAACGCACCGGCCTGTCGCTGGACACCCTCGCCGAAGGCCGGCGCGAGGCCGAACAAAGCGGCCTGTTGCAGGTCGAACCGTCACGCCTGGCGGCGACCGAACGCGGCCAACTGTTCCTCAACGATTTGCTGCAACAATTTCTGAACTGACTTCAGCTCAAAGGGAAAACGCATGGATTTGATACTCGACCTGCTGGCCACCGTCTCCCGCTGGAGCCGCAGCAATCTCTCGGAAATCGCCCTGGCGCTGGTCGGTTGCCTGCTGGTGCTGTTCGGCGCTGACTTCAAAGGCTGGGTCGAGCAACGCCTGGGCAGCATCGCCGGCGCCCTGCGCGTGCCCCTGATGGCCCTGCTCTGCCTGATCGGCAGCGGCGCCGCGCTGATCTACGCCACGCCATGGGTGATCAAAGGCCTGAGCCAGTTCAACAACTACAGCCTGGCGCCGGTGCTGCTGGTGGTACTGGTGCTGATCGGCGTGGTTGCTGATCGCCGCTGATCTTTCGGCACACCCAAAACGAATGTAGGAGTGAGCCTGCTCGCGATAGTGGTCTGACATTCAACCTCTTCGGTGACTGTCAGTCCGCAATCGCGAGCAGGCTCACTCCCACAGTTGATCGCAATGAAAGGGAAGTTCATGAGTAAAAAACTACTGGATGAGACGAGCAAATTTCTTAGCTTCGTGTTGCGTCACGAGCCTCAGGCGATCGGACTGAATCTGAATTCGGAAGGCTGGGCAAATATCGAAGCACTGATCAGCGGCGCGGCGCGTGATGGCAGGCATTTAAGTCGTGAGCTGATTGAAAACGTCGTGACCAGCAGTGACAAGAAGCGTTTTACGATTTCCGCTGATGGCCACTGTATACGCGCTGTTCAAGGCCACTCGACGAAAAGCGTTGATCTGCAATTCGAGCAGAAACAGCCACCGCAAACGCTCTACCACGGAACAGCGACGCGTTTTCTCGACTCGATCCACAGACAAGGCTTGATTCCAGGACAACGCCATCAGGTGCATCTGTCCGACGAGATCGCCACCGCGTCGGCCGTGGGTCAACGCTACGGAACGCCAGTCGTTCTGAAGGTTGCCGCGAAGCAGATGGAAGAACAGGGCTTCAAGTTCTATCAGGCCGAAAATGGCGTCTGGTTGACAGAGCAGGTGCCCGCTCGATTTCTTGCCCCCCTGTAATCTCCTCATACACAAAACAATTGTGGGAGCGAGCCTGCTCGCGAAGGCGTCTTGACATCCAACATCATCGTTGAACGTCAGACCGCTTTCGCGAGCAGGCTCGCTCCCACAGTTTTTTTTGCGTGATGCTTAAGCGATCTTTTCGAACTTCAGATCCCACACGCCATGGCCAAGGCGTTCGCCACGGCGTTCGAACTTGGTGATCGGGCGTTCGGCCGGGCGTGGGACGCATTTGCCGTCTTCGGCAAGGTTGCGGTACCCCGGGGCGACGTTCATCACTTCCAGCATGTACTCGGCGTAAGGCTCCCAGTCGGTGGCCATGTGCAGAATGCCGCCAACCTTCAACTTGCTGCGCACCAGTTCAGCGAACGAGGCCTGGACGATGCGGCGCTTGTGGTGGCGGCTCTTGTGCCACGGATCCGGGAAAAACAGCATCAGGCGATCGAGGCTGTTGTCGGCGATGCAGCGATTGAGCACTTCGATCGCGTCACAATCGTAGACCCGCAGGTTGGTCAGCCCTTGGGTCAGCACGCCATTGAGCAGCGCGCCGACACCCGGACGGTGTACTTCAACACCGATGAAATCCTGCTCTGGAGCGGCCGCGGCCATTTCCAGCAGCGAGTGGCCCATGCCGAAACCGATTTCCAGCGAGCGCGGCGCCGAGCGGCCGAACACCTGGTCGTAATCGACCGGCGCATCGGCCAGCGGCAGCACATACAGCGGCGCGCCCTGATCCAGGCCGCGTTGCTGGCCTTCGGTCATGCGCCCGGCGCGCATCACGAAACTCTTGATGCGGCGGTGTTGGCGCTCGTCGCCTTCGTCCGGCTGGACAGGCGTGTCGTTCGATTCAGTCATCAATGGCTCTTACTTGATCAGACCATCCAGCGGCGAAGAGGCGCTGGCATAGAGTTTTTTCGGCATGCGACCGGCGAGGTACGCCAGGCGACCGGCAACGATGGCGTGCTGCATGGCTTGCGCCATCATGACCGGTTGCTGGGCGTGGGCGATGGCCGAGTTCATCAGTACGGCGTCGCAACCCAGTTCCATGGCGATGGTCGCGTCGGAAGCGGTACCGACACCCGCATCCACCAGCACCGGGATCCTGGCTTCTTCGAGGATGATCTGCAGGTTGTACGGATTGCAGATACCCAGACCGGAGCCGATCAGACCGGCCAGCGGCATCACGGCGATGCAGCCGATTTCCGCCAGTTGCCGGGCGATGATCGGGTCATCGCTGGTGTAGACCATCACGTCGAAGCCTTCCTTGACCAGGGTTTCGGCGGCCTTGAGGGTTTCGATCACGTTGGGGAACAGGGTTTTCTGGTCGGCCAGCACTTCCAGCTTCACCAGATTGTGGCCATCGAGCAGCTCACGCGCCAGGCGGCAGGTGCGCACGGCTTCGATGGCGTCGTAGCAACCGGCGGTGTTCGGCAGGAAGGTGTAGCGATCCGGCGACAGCACTTCGAGCAGGTTCGGCTCGCCTTCGATCTGGCCCAGGTTGGTGCGGCGCACGGCGAAGGTGACGATTTCGGCACCCGAGGCTTCGATGGCCTGGCGGGTTTCTTCCATGTCACGGTACTTGCCGGTACCGACCAGCAAACGCGACTGGTAAGTACGACCGGCCAGCACAAAAGGCTTGTCGCTACGAACGATGCTCATGGGGAATCCTCTTTAAGGGTGAGGGTCTTGCAGAATTCTGTGCCCTTGCGGGCCGGGACAATCAGCCGCCGCCGATGGCGTGGACCACTTCGACGTTGTCGCCGTCGTTCAACGTGGTGTCGGCATGCTGGCTGCGCGGGACGATGTCCAGATTGAGCTCGACCGCCACCCGACGTCCGGTCAGATCCAGACGGGTGATCAGGTCCGCAACGGTTTCACCGTCGGGCAGTTCAAAGGACTCACCGTTCAACTGAATGCGCATGCACAACGCCGCCATCATTTTTAGGGGCTGGCATTCTAGCCCGATCATGACCTAAAGGTCAGTACCAAGCGTCAAGCGGTTAGCTGCAAGCGCCAGGCGGCGAGGCCGAGGCAAACCCAACCGATGAGAAACGCGAGGCCACCAAAAGGGGTAATGATGCCGAGCTTGCTGATGCCGGTGGTGGTCAGCAGATACAGGCTGCCGGAGAACAACACAATGCCGACGGTGAAGGACACGCCGGCCCAAGTGACCAGCCGCCCTGGAATCTGCGTGGCCAGCAGCGCAACGCCGAACAGTGCGAGCGTGTGCACCAGTTGGTAGGTGACGCCAGTGTGGAAGATCGTCAGGTATTCCGGCGTCAGGCGGTTTTTCAGGCCGTGGGCGGCAAACGCGCCCAGCGCAACACCGGTGAATCCGAAAAAAGCGGCCAGCATCAAAAAGCCACGCAGCATGGGGAACTCCAGTCAGACGCCATCGGCAGGGTCTGTATAATGGCCCGCTCCACGGGTTCGGCCAAGCCATCTCTATGCTGCGTTCAATTTTCCGTCGTCTCACGAAGGCTCTGCTCTGGTTCGCCGGCGGCAGTGTCTTGCTGGTGCTGGTGTTTCGCTTCGTGCCACCGCCGGGCACGGCGCTGATGGTCGAGCGCAAGGTCGAATCCTGGGTCGACGGCGAGCCGATTGACCTGCAGCGCACCTGGAAACCGTGGAACGAGATCTCCGATGACCTGAAAGTGGCGGTAATTGCTGGCGAAGACCAGAAATTCCCCGAGCACTGGGGCTTCGATCTGCGCGCGATTCAGGCTGCTCTGGCCCACAACGAACTGGGCGGTTCGATTCGCGGTGCCAGCACCTTGAGCCAACAGGTGTCGAAAAACCTCTTTCTCTGGTCGGGCCGCAGTTATCTGCGCAAAGGCCTGGAAGCGTGGTTTACCGCGCTGATCGAGGTGTTCTGGCCCAAGCAGCGAATTCTCGAGGTGTACCTGAACAGCGTCGAGTGGGATGACGGCGTATTTGGCGCTGAAGCGGCGGCACGCCATCACTTTGGTGTGAGCGCAAAGTCATTGTCGCGTCAGCAGGCGAGTTATCTGGCTGCCGTACTGCCCAATCCACGGGTGTGGAGCGCCAGCCATCCGACCGGTTATGTATCGCGCCGGGCTGGGTGGATTCGGCAGCAGATGAGTCAGTTGGGCGGCGACAGTTACTTGCTCGGGCTGAACGATTCGCGGCGGGCGCCTTGGGCTGAATAACACCGAAATTCCAATGTGGGAGCGAGCCTGCTCGCGAAAGCGGTGTGTCAGCTTGCATTGATGGCACTGATAAACCGCTTTCGCGAGCAGGCTCGCTCCCACAGGGTTTGTGTTGAAACAGAAATGAAAACGCCCCGATCATCGCTGATCGGGGCGTTTTTTATTGCGGATTCGCCAGTTAAGCGGCGATCGACAACTTGAGCTTGTTCATCGCGCTCTTTTCGAGCTGACGGATTCGCTCGGCCGACACGTTGTACTTCTGCGCCAGATCGTGCAGCGTGGCTTTCTCTTCCGCCAGCCAGCGCTGGTAGAGGATGTCACGGCTGCGTTCGTCCAGCACTTCCAGTGCTTCGTGCAGGTTGGTGTTCGAGTTGTCGCTCCAGTCGGCATCTTCCAGTTGACGCGCCGGGTCGTACCGGTGGTCTTCCAGGTAGTTGGCCGGAGACTGGAAAGCACTGTCGTCGTCGGCTTCGGCAGCCGGGTCGAAGGCCATGTCGTGACCGGTCAGACGACTTTCCATCTCGCGCACTTCACGTGGTTCGACGCCAAGGCTTTCCGCCACACGGTGGACTTCCTCGTTATTCAGCCACGCCAGGCGCTTCTTCTGGCTGCGCAGGTTGAAGAACAGCTTGCGCTGGGCCTTGGTGGTCGCGACTTTCACAATGCGCCAGTTGCGCAGGATGAACTCGTGAATTTCCGCCTTGATCCAGTGCACGGCGAACGACACCAGACGCACACCCATTTCCGGGTTGAAACGCTTGACGGCCTTCATCAGGCCGACGTTGCCTTCCTGGATCAGGTCAGCCTGAGCCAGACCGTAGCCGGAATAGCTACGGGCAATGTGTACGACAAAACGCAGGTGGGCGAGCACCATCTGCCGAGCCGCCCCCAAATCCTGCTCATAGTAGAGACTCTCGGCCAGTTCACGCTCCTGCTCCGGCGTCAGCAATGGAATGCTGTTGACGGTGTGCACGTAGGCTTCCAGGTTCGCACCCGGAACCAACGCATACGCAGGTTGCAAAGAATTGGTCATACGAAAAAACCTCCCACTCACATACTCGTGCCTCTCGGCACTGCGAAAAATTGACCGGGAACTCAGGTACAAGTTCCCATAAAAACCGCAAGGTCAATCACGCGCAAAAAAGATTCTACTTCGGCGCCAGCTCCCTGAGATGACGTGCGACTGCAATCCATGCACCGATATAACCCAACAGCACCGCGCCAAGCAAGAGCGACAGACCGTCGGCCACTGGCACACCGGCCAGGGCGAAATCACTGCCGTACAAGCCGGCCAGTCCGACCACCGCATCGTTCAGCCAGTTCAGGCCGAACGCCAATACGCCCCAGGACAACAGCCCTGCACCGAAGCCATACAACGCGCCCATATAAAGGAAAGGGCGGCGCACATAACTGTCAGTGCCGCCGACGAGTTTAATCACTTCTATCTCGGTGCGGCGGTTTTCAATATGAAGACGAATGGTATTGCCTATCACCAAAAGTAATGCAGACACCAAAAGCACCGTCAGACCGAAGACAAAGCGGTCGCCAAGCTTGAGGATGGCGGCCAGACGCTCGACCCAGACTAGATCAAGTTGCGCCTGTTGTACCTTCGGCAGCTCGGAAAGTTTTTGTCTTAATGCTTCGAGTGTCGGCTTGTCGACTTCGTTCGGTGTCACCAGCACCACACCCGGCAAAGGGTTGTCAGGCAGCTCACGCAGGGCTTCGCCCAGGCCGGACTGCTGCTGGAATTCTTCCAGCGCCTGATCGCGGCCGACATATTCGGCATCAGCGACGCCCGGCATGCCTTTGATCTGCTCACGCAGCGCTTCGCCTTGTTCCGGGCTGGCGTCGAGTTGCAAGTACAGTGAAATCTGCGCCGCGCGCTGCCAGGAACCGCCGAGACGTTCGACGTTATTGAGCAACAGCGACAACCCCATCGGCAGACTCAACGCCACGGCCATCACCATGCAGGTGAAGAAGCTGCCGATCGGCTGTTTGCCGAGACGGCGCAGACTGTCGAGCAGGCTGGCGCGATGGCTTTCGATCCAGGCGCGAAACAGCGTGGCGAAGTCCGGGCCGTCGTCATCGTCGTGCTTTTTCTTTTTCTGCGGTTGCGGATCGGCGGCTTTCGGGGCCACGCGCTCGGAAACCTTCGGACTGCGTGTCGCACTCATACCCCGGCCTCCCCGTCGCCGATCAAGCGGCCGCGTTGCAGGGTCAGCATGCGATGACGCATGCGCGCGATCAGTGCCAGGTCGTGACTGGCGATCAGCACGCTGGTGCCCAGACGGTTGATGTCTTCGAACACGCCCATGATTTCGGCGGCCAGACGCGGGTCGAGGTTACCGGTCGGTTCGTCCGCCAGCAGCAAGGCCGGGCGGTGGACGATGGCGCGGGCAATGCCGACGCGCTGTTGCTGACCGGTGGACAGGTCGCCCGGGTACAGATCGGATTTATCCGACAGCGCCACGCGCTCCAGCGCCGAATCGACGCGCTTGGCGATCTCGACCTTGGACAGGCCGAGGATCTGCAGCGGCAAGGCGACGTTGTTGAACACCGTGCGATCGAACAACAACTGGTGATTCTGGAACACCACGCCGATCTGCCGACGCAGAAATGGAATCTGCGCATTGCTGATAGTGCTCAGGTCTTGCCCGGCGAGCAGCAATTTGCCGCTGGTCGGCCGTTCCATTGCCAGCAACAGGCGCAACAGCGTGGATTTACCGGCACCGGAGTGGCCGGTGACAAACAAGAACTCGCCACGACGGACTCGAAAGCTCAGCTCATGCAAGCCGACGTGACCGTTCGGGTAGCGTTTACCGACCTGTTCGAAACGAATCATGAACGCTCCCGCTCGGCAAACAGTGCCTGGACAAAGGGTTCGGCTTCAAAGGTACGCAAATCGTCGATGCCTTCACCGACGCCGATGTAGCGGATCGGCAGGCCGAATTGCTTGGCCAGGGCGAAAATCACCCCGCCCTTGGCAGTGCCATCGAGCTTGGTCAGGGCCAGGCCGGTCAGTTCGACGGTCTGATTGAACTGCTTGGCCTGGTTGATCGCGTTCTGGCCAGTGCCGGCGTCGAGCACCAACAGCACTTCATGCGGCGCGTCGGCATCGAGCTTGCCGATCACCCGGCGAACCTTTTTCAGCTCTTCCATCAGGTTGTCTTTGGTGTGCAGGCGACCGGCGGTGTCAGCGATCAGCACATCGATGCCACGGGCCTTGGCCGCTTGCACGGCGTCGAAGATCACCGAAGCGGAATCGGCGCCGGTGTGCTGAGCGATCACCGGAATCTTGTTGCGCTCGCCCCAGACCTGCAATTGCTCTACCGCCGCAGCACGGAAGGTGTCACCAGCGGCGAGCATGACTTTCTTGCCTTCCAGTTGCAGCTTCTTCGCCAGTTTGCCGATGGTGGTGGTTTTGCCGGCGCCGTTGACGCCTACCACCAGAATCACGAACGGCTTGTTCTGCGAGGCGATTTTCAGCGGTTGTTCGACCGGTTTGAGCATTGCGGCCAGTTCGGCCTGCAGGGATTTGTACAGGGCGTCGGCGTCTGCCAGTTCCTTGCGTGCGACCTTCTGGGTCAGGCGCTGAATGATCTGCGTGGTGGCTTCAACACCCACGTCGGCGGTGAGCAGACGGGTTTCGAGGTCGTCGAGCAGATCGTCGTCGATGGTTTTGCGCCCGAGGAACAGGCTGGCCATGCCCTCGCCGATGCTGGCGCTGGTCTTCGACAGGCCTTGCTTGAGGCGGGCGAAGAAACCGGCTTTGGTTTCTTCGGTGCGCGGGGTTTCGACTGGCGCTTCTACAGGGACTTCGACCGGCACGACCGGAGCGACCGGAGCGACAACCGGCGCAGCGGCAATCGGTGCAGGCTCCGACGGCGGGACAACCGGGGCGGCGGGTTCAGAAATGACCGGCGCAGGCTCGACAACCGGTTCAGGCACAGGCTGCGCAGGCACCTCGGCAACCGGCGCAGGAATCACTGGCGTCACATGTGGCGCCGCTTCTTCAACCAGCGCGACCGGCTCTTCTGCCACCGGCAAGGTCAGCCACGGCTCGGCGGCGGGCGTCAGCGGCAGTTCGGGAGCGGCGGGCGCTTCCGGCTCGGCTTCAGCCTCCGGTTGCAGCACCGGCTCGGCGATCGGCAGCACAATCGGCGCCGGCTCTTCTTCTATTACAGGAGCTGGCGCGGGGGCCGGTTCAGGAATCGCGGGCGGCTGTTCGACGACGGGTTCCTGCGGTTTTTTCCGCAGCCATCCGAACAGGCTTTTCTTCTCGCCAGCCGCAGCTGGGCTCTTCTTGTCGTCGTTGGAACCAAACATGGAGGACGGCTATCTCACGGTAGCGACGCGCCAACAGGGCGCCCCGGCAAATAAATATTCGATGCAGAACAGACTGTGTTTCACCCAGCTTGTTCACGCGCAACATTTTGTCGAGGCACCGAAGGCACCTCAAGGATCGTATTAACGTTGATCTAAACCGGCAAAGATCGGCGAAAACGCGGAGTTTAGTGGGGAAAACACAGCTTTTCGCCGCAAACCTATACAGCCTTATCAAACCCTGAAGCCTGATAGGCGTGGCCGCCAGTAAAACGGATCAGTATCCTAGGGCGTGTCATTGATCATTACCAGTACCGCGTGGCCGCCTGAAAACGGGCCAGACAAGGCGCAGGCCGCAGGGAATGTGCTTTCCTTGCCAAGGACTGCAACGCAGTATGGCCCGTTTTCAGGCGCCACCCGGAGGGCCGGGCCTGATAGTGTGCAGGGCTGCGTTGCTCGGAGTTTATTTGGAACAACCAAACCACACTCCTCGCGCCTTGCCCTGCACACTATCAGGCGCCGGCGCGGTACTGGTAATGATCAATGACACGCCCTACCTCTCGCCCGCCGACGCTAAGACCAAGCGGGCAGCCCAACAGGTTGAAAAACGAATGAATGCTCTAGCCCGCCGCGCTGCTGGCCTACTGCTCAGCGCAGTCTGCCTGCCCCTTTCGGCCTTGGCGGCCGACCCGCAACCGACCCATGAATTCACCCTCGACAACGGCCTCAAGGTCGTCGTGCGCGAAGACCATCGTGCGCCGGTGGTCGTTTCGCAGATCTGGTACAAGGTCGGCTCCAGCTACGAGACTCCGGGCCAGACTGGTCTGTCCCACGCGCTTGAGCACATGATGTTCAAGGGCAGCGAAAAGGTCGGCCCCGGCGAAGCTTCGCTGATCCTGCGCGACCTTGGCGCCGAAGAGAACGCGTTCACCAGCGACGACTTCACGGCTTATTACCAGGTGCTGGCCCGTGATCGTCTTGGCGTGGCCTTCGAGCTGGAAGCCGACCGCATGGCCAACCTGCGCCTGCCGGCCGACGAGTTCGCCAAGGAAATCGAAGTCATCAAGGAAGAGCGCCGCCTGCGCACCGATGACAAGCCGATGTCCAAGGCTTACGAGCGCTACAAGGCCATGGCCTACCCGGCCAGCGGTTACCACACGCCGACCATCGGCTGGATGGCTGACCTGGACCGCATGAAAGTCGAGGAACTGCGCCACTGGTACCAATCCTGGTACGCGCCGAACAACGCCACACTGGTGGTGGTCGGTGACGTCACTCCGGACGAAGTGAAAACCCTCGCCCAGCGCTACTTCGGCCCGGTCGCCAAACGCGACGTGCCACCGGCGAAAAAACCGCTGGAACTGGCCGAGCCCGGCGAACGCCAGATCACCCTGCGCGTGCAGACCCAACTGCCGAGCCTGATGCTTGGCTTCAACGTGCCGAGCATTGCTACCGCTGAAGACAAACGCTCGGTCAACGCCTTGCGC
Source organism: Pseudomonas sp. LW8 (assembly GCF_041956865.1). Taxonomy (NCBI): domain Bacteria; kingdom Pseudomonadati; phylum Pseudomonadota; class Gammaproteobacteria; order Pseudomonadales; family Pseudomonadaceae; genus Pseudomonas; species Pseudomonas sp. LW8. The sequence goes on from NZ_CP168138.1 coordinate 5,389,515, forward strand.
CTGATCTCCGCGCTGCTCGACGGCGGCTACAGCGGGCGCATCCCCACGCAGCTGGAGCGTGGCGAAGAGCTGGTCTCCGGCGGCTCGTCGGACTATGACGCCTACACCCGTGGCGACAGCCTGTTCACCCTGTCGGCCACGCCAAATACGCAGAAGAAAAAGACCATCGCCCAGGCCGAAGCCGGCTTGTGGAAACTGCTTGAGCAACTGAAAACAACCGCGCCGTCTGCCGAAGAGCTGGAACGCGTCCGCGCTCAAGTCATCGCCGGCCTGGTCTACGAGCGTGACTCGATCACCAGCCAGGCCACCGCGATCGGTCAACTGGAAACGGTCGGCCTGTCGTGGAAGCTGATGGACACCGAACTGGCCGATCTGGAAAGCGTGACCCCGCAAGACATCCAGAACGCCGCGAAAAAGTATTTCACCCGCGAACGTCTCAGCGTCGCCCACGTCCTGCCTTTGGAGACGACTCATGAGTGAGCGCAAAACCCCACGCCTGATGCTGCTTGGCCTGATTGCTGTCGCGGTGATCGGCTCGGCGGCCGTGTATCTGTCGCCCGGCGCTGACAGCCACGCCAGCGAAGCCCTGGATAACGCCAAAACCAGCCAGAAACTGCAATCGCTGGCCGAACTCGACGGCAAGGCCCCGGCCAGCCGCAAGCTCGATGTACAGACCTGGAACACCGCTGACGGCGCCAAAGTGCTGTTCGTCGAAGCGCATGAGCTGCCGATGTTCGATATGCGCCTGATCTTCGCCGCTGGCAGCAGCCAGGACGGCAACGCGCCCGGCCTCGCGGTGCTGACCAACGCCATGCTCAACGAAGGCATCGCCGGCAAAGACGTCGGCGCTATCGCCCAGGGCTTTGAAGGTCTCGGGGCCGACTTCGGCAACGGTGCGTTCAAGGACATGGCGCTGGCCTCGTTGCGCAGCCTGAGCGCACCTGAGCAGCGTGAACCGGCGTTGAAGCTGTTCGCCGATGTGGTCGGCAAACCGACCTTCCCCGCCGATTCCTTCGCGCGCATCAAGAACCAGCTGCTCGCCGGTTTCGAATACCAGAAACAGAACCCCGGCAAACTCGCCAGCCTGGAGCTGATGAAGCGTCTGTACGGCGATCACCCGTACGCGCATTCCAGCGATGGCACTGCCCAGAGCGTGCCGAAGATCACCCTGGCGCAATTGCGCGAGTTTCATGCCAAGGCCTACGCCGCCGGCAATGCGGTGATTGCGCTGGTTGGTGATTTGTCGCGAGCCGAAGCCGAGGCGATTGCCAATCAGGTTTCCTCGGCCCTGCCGAAAGGTCCGGCGCTGGCGAAGATCGCTGCGCCGCAGGAGCCGAAGGCCAGTGTCAACCACATCGAGTTTCCTTCGAAACAGACCAACCTGATGCTCGCGCAACTGGGCATCGATCGCGATGATCCGGATTACGCCGCGCTGTCGCTGGGCAACCAGATCCTCGGCGGCGGTGGTTTCGGTACGCGCCTGATGAGCGAAGTGCGCGAGAAGCGCGGCCTGACCTACGGCGTGTATTCGGCGTTCAGCCCGATGCAGGCCCGTGGCCCGTTCATGATCAACCTGCAGACCCGCGCCGAGATGAGCGAAGGCACCCTGAAACTGGTGCAGGACGTGCTCGCCGACTACCTGAAAACCGGGCCGACACAGAAAGAACTCGACGATGCCAAGCGCGAACTGGCCGGCAGCTTCCCGCTGTCCACCGCGAGCAACGCCGACATCGTTGGCCAGCTCGGCGCGATGGGCTTCTATAATCTGCCACTGAGCTATCTCGACGATTTCATGCGGCAGTCGCAGAGCCTGACTGTGGAGCAGGTCCGCGATGCGCTGAACAAACACCTGAGCACGGAGAAAATGGTCATCGTCACCGCTGGCCCGACCGTGCCGCAAAAGCCGTTACCGGCCCCATCTGATAAACCTGCCGAGCAACCGCTCGGGGTTCCGGAGCATTAATGGCCACTCGAGCACCGAAAAAACCCGTGCAAAACGTGCACAACGGCGTCAATCAGCTGCGCATCATTGGCGGCCAGTGGCGCAGCCGCAAGCTGAACTTCCCCGACGCACCGGGCCTGCGCCCGACCCCGGATCGCGTGCGTGAAACCCTGTTCAACTGGCTCGCGCCCTATGTCGAAGGGGCCAAAGTGCTCGACCCGTTCGCTGGCAGCGGCGCGCTGTTTCTCGAAGCGCTGTCCCGAGGCGCGGCCACGGCCCAGGCGCTGGACGCCAGCAACGTTGCAGTTTCCAGCCTGAAAGAGCACCTCGGCACCTTGCGTTGCAGCAACGGCCAGGTGCAAACCGCCGACGCGCTGCGCTACCTGGAAACCCAGGCCGCGACGCCGTTCGATCTGGTGTTCCTCGACCCGCCGTTCAACCAGAACCTGTTACCAGCGGTTTGTACTTTGCTGGAAGAGCGCCAATGGCTGGCGGCCGATTCATGGATCTACACGGAAAGCGAAACAGCGCCATCGACGCTGGGCCTGCCGGGCAACTGGCGCCTGCACCGCGAACAGAAATCCGGTCGTGTGTATTACGCGCTGTGGCAGCGCAGCGCTTGAACCATCCGCACTGCGCTGTAGCGTGCGGTAGATGGTTACCGCACCCAGTGCCTCGCAGTCCGCCACAGTGGTTACCGCAATCTGCGTTAACCACTGAGGATTTCGCGTATGGATACGCTCTGCAGCCGGATGCTGCTTTTTCTTGGCCTCGCGCCGTTCATGACGCTGGCCGCCACGCCCCCGCCGACTCATCAATTCACCCTGGAAAACGGTTTGCAGGTACTGGTGCGCGAGGATCACCGTGCGCCGCTGGTCACTTCGCATTTGTGGTTCAAGGTCGGCTCGGCAGACGAGGCGCCGGGGCAAGCCGGGCTATCGCACGTTCTTGAACACATGCTCTACAAAGGCAGCCGCAAGACCTGCGCCGGTGAGGCTTCGCGTCTTTTGGAATCCCTGGGTGCCGAAGAAAATGCCTTCACCGCCGAGGACGTCACCGGCTACTACCAGACCTTGTCGCCGCGCTATCTGGGCGTGGTTTTCGAGCTGATGGCCGACCTGATGACGACTGCTGATTTGCACGTCGACGACCTGAAAACCGAACTGGCAGTCATCCGCGAAGAGCGCCAGCTGCGCATCGACGACGATGTCGACGCCGCTGCGCTGGAACACTTCACCAGCCAGGCGCATGTCGCCAACAGCTATCGCATGCCAGTCATCGGCTGGATGCACGACCTGCAGCACGTGGACGCCAAGGAACTTCGCCATTGGTATCAAAGCCGTTATGCGCCGGGCAACGCCGTACTGGTGATCGTCGGCGATGTCACGCTCGCACACGTGCAGCCGCTGGCCGAGCGCTATTTTGGCGCGCTCGCAAATCGTCCCGTGCCGCGCCTGTTACGGCCCGTGGAGCTGAAAGTGCCGGGCGAACGCAGACTGACCTTGCAGCGCCATGTCCCAGCAGAGCGGTTGCTGATGGCTTTCAATCTGCCCGGACTGGCCACGACCAAAGACCTGCACACCGTGCACGCCCTGCGCCTGATCAACGCGATACTCGGCGGCGCACATGGCGCGCGCCTGCAAAAGAAACTGATTTTTACCGACCGCGTTCTCAATCGTGTCGACACTCACTACGACGAACGGACGCGCGGCGACAGCCTGCTGCTGTTGACTGCCGAGCTGGCCGATCCGCCGCTGACCGATCTTGAAGGTGCGCAAGCGCGGGTGTGGGAGCAGATCGAAACGTTGCGCACCACACCACCGTCGGCAGAAGAGCTCGAGCGGGCACGCACGCAACTGATCGCGCAGCAGGTGTATGCCCGCGATTCGATTCAGGAACAGGCGCGTCAGCTGGCCAGGCTCCAGGCCATCGGCTTGCCTTGGCGAATACTCGATGAAGATGCAGCTGCATTGGCGAAAGTGACGCCGCAACAGATCCGCGAAGTGGCCGCCACGTGGCTGACACCCGAGCGTCTCAGCGTTGCCCACGTGCGCAAGGTGGACGTCCGATGAGCAGGTCCTCAAGGCGCACGGGGTTGGTCCTGATGTGGCTGTCGGCTGCGGCGGCTTGCGCTGATGGTCAGCCTGAACAAGCGCGGACATCGCGCCTGCAATCGCTCAGCGAAGTCCAGGCGCTGGAAATCAAGCCGCGCGCATTGCAGATCAGGGGCTGGAAAACCCTGACCGGCACCAAGGTGCTGTTCGTGCGCACGAGCGATCTGCCGATGTTCGATATTCACGTCAGCTTCGCCGCAGGCAGCGCCCGCGACGGTAGCCTGCCGGGCCTGGCTGCCACGACCTTTTCCATGCTCAATGAAGGTATCCCCGGCAAGGATTTGTCCGCCATCGTCGAAACCTTCGACGGGCTCGGCGCGCAATGGGAAATGGACATCGATCACGACCGTGCCGTGTTCTCCCTGCGCAGCCTCAGCGATCCGGCCAAGCGCCTACCGGCGATGGATCTGTTGACGCGAATATTCAGCGAGCCATCGCTCAGCGCCCAGCGCCTGCCGCCAGTGAAAGACGAACTGCGCGCCGCGCTCATCGCAGAGCAAGGCGATGCCGCGGGTCTGGCCTCGCAGAGCATCAAGGCACTGCTTGCGCCGGACAGCCCCTACAGCCTTCCGGTCTATGGCACGCAATGGGGCCTCAATGCCGTGACCCGGGCCGCCGTGGAGGATTTCCATCGCCGCTATTACGCTGCCCGACATGCGCAAATCACCCTGGTCGGCGACCTCACTCTGGACCAGGCACAAGCGATCAGCCTGCAGATCAGCAATGCCCTGCCCAAGCCTCCTGACGCGCTGGTGTCTTCAGCAATGGCAACACCCGGAAACGTCCAGTCCAGTCACCTGGAACTGAATCAACTGCAGACCCACATTGCCTTGGCCCAAATCAGCGTGCCGCGACGACATGCCGATCACACCGCCTTGTACGCCGCCAGTCAGATTCTCGCCGGAGGCAGCAACAGTCGGTTGATGAATGAACTGCGGCACAAGCGCGGACAGGTTTATGACGTGTATGGCGCCAGCGTCAATTGGGCTGGTGGCGCCGGGTTGCTGACCGTCACCTTGCAGACCGGTAGCTCCATGAGCGACAGCACCGTCGCTTTGGTGCGCTCGATGCTCAATGATTTTCTTCGGCAAGGGCCGACCGCCCCGGAACTCGAGCACCTCAAGCGCAGGCTGGCCAACAGAAATGTGCTCACCAGCGCCAGCAACCGGCACATTCTGGCCAGACTCGTGGAGATCAACCGCTACGACTTGCCGCTCGATCTGGATTACACAATGCAACAAGTGCAGAGGCTGACGGTGGACGACATCAAACTCGCCATGAACCGTCACTTGTCTGTTGATCGCTGGGTGTCGGTTACGGTAGGCCCCAGTGTCGAGCAACAGCCACTGCCTGGACCGGAGGTTGCGCCGATCGGTCAGGCTGAAGAGGACATGTGTCGCGCCGACCCGGGCTTTGTGGCAAGTTAGGCGCTTTCGTTGAGAAGCGACAGCCCGCCCTGTGCGCCGGTCGCTTTACGCAAGACCTGTCGAGATTTGCCGTGCATTCACCGTCCCCGCTTCCCGCCTCGCGTTTCGTTCCGGCCTTCGGCCTCGGCAATCCGCATCTGCAAACCCTGTGGGGTCCGCTGTGGCGCAAGACCGTGCACATCGAGCGCGAACGCGAACGCCTGTGGCTCGAGGACGGCGACTTCCTCGACCTCGACTGGCACGGCCCGCACAGCGCCGAGGCGCCGTTGGTACTGGTGCTGCACGGTTTGACCGGCTCATCCAATTCGCCCTATGTGGCGGGCATTCAAAAGGCCTTGGCCGAGCAGGGCTGGGCCAGCGTCGCGCTGAACTGGCGCGGTTGTTCCGGCGAGCCGAATCTGTTGCCGCGCAGCTACCACTCCGGCGCCAGCGAAGACCTTGCCGAAGCCATCCAGCACCTGCGCGCGAAACGACCGTTGGCGCCGTTGTACGCGGTCGGCTATTCGCTGGGCGGTAATGTGCTGCTCAAGCATCTCGGTGAAACCGGCAGCAACAGCGGTGTGCTCGGCGCGGTGGCGGTGTCGGTACCGTTCCGCCTCGATCAATGTGCCGATCGTATCGGCCAGGGGTTTTCGCGGGTTTATCAGGCGCATTTCATGCGCGAAATGGTCGCCTACATCAAGAACAAGCAGCGCCAGTTCCAGCATGACGGGCGCGAAGACGGCCTGGCGAAACTGGCCGCGCTCGGCTCGCTGGAAAACATGCGTACGTTCTGGGATTTCGACGGCCGGGTCACCGCGCCGCTGCATGGTTTCACCGATGCCGAGGATTACTACCGCCGCGCCTCGAGCCGCTACTACCTAGGCGAGATCCGCACGCCGACGCTGATCATTCAGGCAGCGGATGATCCGTTCGTATTTCCCCACAGCCTGCCGCAAGCCGATGAGTTGTCAGCCTGCACCCAGTTCGAATTGCAAACGCGTGGCGGTCATGTCGGTTTCGTCGACGGCTCGTTTCGCCAGCCCGGGTATTACCTGGAGCGGCGCATACCACAATGGCTGGCCGCACTCGGTCAATGAACGCCGCATATCCCTTGCAGGAGTGAGCCTGCTCGCGATGGCGGTGGGTCAGTCTGGAAATTCAATGCCTGACAGGACGCCTTCGCGAGCAGGCTCGCTCCCACAGGGATTTGTGTCGGCATGAAAATGCATGGCACAACCTGATTCAATGTGGGAGCGAGCCTGCTCGCGAAAGCGGTGAGTCAGTTGGCATTTAACTCACAGACATACCGCCATCGCGAGCAGGCTCACTCCTACAGGAGATCGCTGTGTTTATTCGCCGGTGGCAATGCCGCGCGACGGTTCGTTGATCCACTCGCTCCACGATCCGGCATACAGCGCCCCCAGCGGGTAGCCAGCCAGGCACAGTGCAAACAGGTTATGACACGCCGTTACCCCGGACCCGCAGTAGGCGACCAGTTCCGACGGTGAGCGATCACCCAGCTTCGCCGCAAAGCGCTGCTTGAGCTGCTCCGCCGGCAAAAAACGTCCATCACTGCCGAGGTTGTCGGTGAACGCCGCGCACTGCGCGCCGGGAATGTGCCCGGCGACCGGATCGATCGGTTCCACTTCGCCCTTGAAGCGCGGCAAGGCGCGGGCGTCGAGCAGGGTCAGGGTTGGCTGGCCGAGGCGCTGCTGCAATTGTTCGGCGCTGAGCAACAGGCTCATGTCCGGCTGACCACTGAAGTTACCCGACGTCACGCTCGGCGGATCCAGGCTCAGCGGCAGGCCGGCCGCGTGCCAGACCTTGAGCCCGCCATCGAGAATGAATACGCCGTCGCGCTTGCCCAGCCATGCCAGCAACCACCACGCCCGCGCCGCGTATGCACCCGGGCCGTCGTCGTACAAAACCACATCGCTGTCGTTGCTGATGCCCCAGGCTTGCAGGCGCTCGATCAACACCGCCGGCTCGGGCAACGGATGACGTCCGGTCACGCCCTTCTCGACTTTACCGCTCAGATCCCGTTCCAGATCGGCGAAACTCGCCCCGGCAATATGCCCTTCGGCGTAGCTGCGCTGGCCGTAATCCGGATCTTCGAGGGCGAAACGACAATCGAGAATCACCAGCCCCGGCTGCTCTTTGCGAACGTCCAAAGCTTGTGGGCTGATCAACTGCGCAATCGACATAACGGGCTCCTGTGGAATTCGGCTGAACGGTTTATTTCACGTCTTCAAGGGCCTGCGCCAGCGGCACATAGAATTCGTCGAACAGTGCGTTGACTTCATCCCGCGCCTGATCGGTGACAAACCCTGCCTCAAGCACCAGCACCTGATACACGCCACGCTTCACGGCCTGTTCGCTGAGGTGGTTGGAGTTTTCCCGCGTGGTGCACAGAAAACGCACCCACGAGGTCAGGATGATCCACGCATTGAGGGTCAGCGATTCGATCTGCACGCGATCCATTTTCAGGATGCCGGCGGCGACAAAACCTTCGTAGATAGCGGCCCCCTGGATCACGCAGCGCTGGGAGAAGCGCCGATAACGCGCGGCCAGTTCCGCATCGCTGTCGAGCAGATGCTCAAGATCGCGATGCAGAAAACGGTAACGCCACATGGCCGAGAGCAGTTCCTTGAGATAGAAACGCTTGTCCTCGACGGTCGCCGGGCGACCCTGAGGCGGACGCAAAAAGCTGTCCACCAGGGCTTCGTACTCACTGAACAACACAGCGATGATCGCCTGCTTGTTGGGGAAGTGGTAGTACAGGTTGCCCGGAGAAATCTCCATGTGCGCGGCGATGTGGTTGGTGCTGACGCTGCGCTCGCCCTGCTGATTGAACAGCTCCAGGCTGTTCTGAACGATGCGCTCGCTGGTTTTTATTCGTGGGGCCATGGCTTGAGCTTTAATTCAGAGTGCGTAGACGGCGCATCTTACGACCTAACCGGAAATGGATAAAACCTTGCCGTGCACGGAAGTCGTTTGACTTTCTAGAGCTTAGACTCTAAAAAGTGCCCATTACAATAAAATCCGGAGCCCGCGATGACTGCCGACATTGCCTACCTGCAAACCCTGCAACAGCCTCTTGAAACCCTCGATCGGCAGTTCCAGGCGCAACGGGCTGCATATGCCGCCAACCCGATGCCGCCGGCCGCGCAACGTCAGCAATGGCTCAAGGCTTTGCGCGATCTGCTCAGCGCTGAGCGGCAGGCATTGATCGAGGCGATCAGCGCCGATTTCAGTCACCGCAGCGTCGACGAAACCCTGCTCGCCGAACTGATGCCGAGCCTGCACGGCATTCACTACGCCAGCCGTCATCTGAAGAACTGGATGAAGCCATCGCGGCGCAAGGTCGGCATGGCCTTCCAGCCTGCTTCGGCAAAGGTTGTTTACCAGCCGCTGGGCGTGGTCGGTGTGATCGTGCCGTGGAACTACCCGCTGTATCTGGCCGTAGGGCCGATGGTCGGCGCCCTGGCGGCGGGCAATCGGGTGATGCTCAAGCTCAGCGAATCGACCCCGGCCACCGGCCTGTTGCTCAAAGAGCTGCTCGCGCGGATCTTTCCCGAAGACCTGGTTTGCGTGGTGCTGGGTGAGGCAGATATCGGCGTGGCGTTCTCACGCCTGCCTTTCGATCACTTGCTGTTCACCGGTTCCACCAGCGTCGGCAAACACGTTATGCGCGCTGCAGCGGAAAACCTCACGCCGGTCACCCTGGAACTGGGCGGCAAGTCGCCGGCCATCGTCTCCACAGACGTACCGCTCAAGGACGCCGCCGAACGCATCGCCTTCGGCAAGACCCTCAACGCCGGGCAGACCTGCGTCGCGCCCGACTATGTGCTGGTGCCGGAAGACCGCGTCGGCGCCTTCGTCGAGGCCTACCGTCAGGCTGTGAAAGGCTTCTACCCGACCCTGGCCGACAACGCCGACTACACCGCGATCATCAACGAACGCCAGATGGCCCGACTGAACGGTTACGTCAGCGACGCGACCAGCAAGGGCGCGCTGCTGATCCCGTTGTTCGAACAAGGCCAGGGCCGACGCATGCCGCACAGCGTGCTGCTCAATGTCAGCGATGAGATGACGGTGATGCAGGACGAAATCTTCGGCCCGTTGCTGCCAATCGTGCCTTATCGCGATCTGGAGCAGGCATTCGCTTACATCAATCAGCGGCCTCGTCCTCTGGCTCTTTACTACTTTGGCTACGACAAACGCGAACAGCATCGCGTACTGCACGAGACCCATTCCGGCGGCGTATGCCTGAACGACACCTTGTTGCATGTCGCTCAGGACGATATGCCCTTCGGTGGCATCGGCCCCTCGGGCATGGGCCATTACCACGGCCACGAAGGTTTCCTGACCTTCAGCAAGGCCAAGGGCGTGCTGATCAAACAGCGCTTCAACGCGGCCCGGCTGATCTACCCACCCTACGGCACATCGATTCAGAAACTGATTCAGAAGCTGTTCATTCGCTAAACGTTCGTCGACGCCGGGTAATAAAAACAATGCACCCAAGCCTGACCGAAACACCTGCCCTGTCGCGCCGTGGCCTGCTGAAATTCAGCCTCGGCGCCAGCGCGTTTCTCGCCACCGCCGGCCTTGGCGCCAGCCTCACTGGCTGCTCGTCGAGCGTCAGCGCCAACGGTTTCGTCAGTTTGCGCGACGGCGATCTGCTGTTCCTGCGCGCGCTGATCCCGGTGATGCTCGACGGCGCCGTCGCCGCCGGGGAAATGCCCGCAGCGCTAGACGGCACGCTGAAGTCGCTGGACTACAGCCTCGATCACCTGTCGCCGGAAATGCTCAAGCTCACTCGGCAACTGTTCGATGTGCTCGGCATGGCCGTGACCCGTGGCCCGCTCACCGGCATCTGGGGCAGTTGGGAAAACGCCAGCCCTGAGGCGATGCGGCATTTCCTCGAACGCTGGGAGAACAGTTCACTGAGCTTGCTGCGCATGGGCCATAGCTCGTTGCAGCAGATGGTGATGATGGCCTGGTACAACCGCGCCGAGTCCTGGGCGCATTGCGGTTATCCCGGTCCGCCGAAGGTCTGAAACCAGGGCGCGGCCTTCGCGAGCAGGCTCGCTCCCACATTTGAAATGCATCCCCCTGTGGGAGCGAGCCTGCTCGCGAAGGGGCCTGCTGCATCACCTCAGCATCCAGAATAATAAAGAGAACCTGACCGATGCCCGTACCCGATCCCTTCCGCGAAGGCCTCGCCCGAGGCTGGAAAACCTACAACGGCGCGCAACTGAGCGACGACCTCACCCTCGAAGCCGACGTGGCGATCATCGGCAGTGGCGCCGGCGGCGGCACCACGGCAGAGATCCTCAGCGCGGCCGGCTACAAAGTCCTGCTGATCGAAGAAGGCCCGCTGAAGACCAGTTCGGATTTCAAGCTGCTCGAAGACGAGGCTTACAGCAGCCTCTACCAGGAAGGCATCGGGCGCATGAGCAAGGACGGCGCGATCACGATCCTGCAGGGCCGCGCGGTCGGCGGTACGACGCTGATCAACTGGACCTCGAGCTTCCGCACACCCGAGCCGACCCTCGAGCACTGGGCCAGCGAGCACAACGTCAAAGGCCATAGTCCGGCAGAGATGGCGCCGTGGTTCGAAAAAATGGAGCAGCGCCTCGGCGTCGCGCCGTGGATGGTGCCGCCCAATGCCAACAACGATGTGATCCGCAAAGGCTGCGAGCAACTCGGCTACAGCTGGCACGTGATCCCGCGCAACGTGCGCGGCTGCTGGAATCTGGGCTATTGCGGCATGGGCTGCCCGAGCAATGCCAAGCAATCGATGATGGTCACGACCATCCCGGCGACGCTGGAAAAGGGCGGCGAGCTGCTGTATCTGGCGCGGGTGGAGAAGCTGCTGATCAGCGGCGACAAGGTTACCGGGCTGCATTGCGTGGCGATGGACGAACGCTGCGTCGAGCCGACCGGGCGCAGCATCACCGTCAAGGCGCGGCATTACGTGCTGGCCGGCGGCGGCATCAACAGCCCGGCGCTGTTGCTGCGCTCCGACGCACCGGATCCGCATGAGCGCGTGGGCAAGCGTACTTTTCTGCATCCGGTGAACATGTCCGCCGCGCGTTTCGCCGAGGTGGTCAATCCGTTTTACGGCGCGCCGCAGTCGATCTATTCCGACCATTTTCAGTGGAAGGACGGCACCACCGGGCCGATGGCTTTCAAACTCGAAGTGCCGCCGCTGCACCCGGCGCTGGCGGCCACGCTGCTGGGTGGTTTCGGCCGGGAGAACGCCCGGCACATGGCCGACCTGCCGCACACCCACGCAATGCTGGCGCTGCTGCGCGATGGCTTCCACCCGGACAGCAGCGGTGGCTCGGTGGAGCTGCGCGGCGACGGCTCGCCGGTGCTCGACTATCAGGTTTCGCAGTACGCCTGGGACGGTTTGCGCCGGGCCTTTCACGTCATGGCCGAAATCCAGTTCGCCGGAGGCGCGCAATCGGTCATGCCGATGCACGCCGACGGTCGCTATGTGAAGACACTGGCTGAGGCGCGCTCGCTGATCGACGGGTTGAGCCTGGAGCTGTACCGCACGCGACTGGGCAGTGCCCACGTGATGGGTGGTTGTGCGATGGGTGAAGATCCGAAAAGCGCGGTCGCTGACAGCCTCGGCCGCCATCATCAACTGAGCAATCTGTCGATTCACGACGGCTCGCTGTTCCCCACCAGCATCGGCGCCAACCCGCAGTTGTCGGTGTATGGCCTGACCGCGCAACTGGCGACAGCCTTGGCTGATCGGCTGAAAAATCCATGAAAAAGCAGAATATTCCTATCGTCTATAGTGCTTTCTTACCCAACAGGCGACTTGGCCGACCGGGAAGGCTGCGATACCATCCGACTCCCCAACGGACTCCCGCCAGGACGACGCGATGAACCGAGTGTTGTACCCAGGTACCTTCGACCCTATTACCAAGGGCCATGGCGATCTGGTCGAACGCGCCTCGCGCCTGTTCGATCACGTGATCATTGCGGTCGCCGCCAGCCCGAAAAAGAACCCGCTGTTCCCACTGGAACAACGGGTCGAACTGGCTCGCGAGGTCACCAAACACCTGCCGAACGTGGAAGTGGTCGGTTTCTCGACGCTGCTCGCGCATTTCGCCAAAGAGCAGAACGCCAATGTGTTCCTGCGTGGTCTGCGCGCGGTCTCGGACTTCGAATACGAATTCCAGCTGGCCAACATGAACCGCCAACTGGCACCGGATGTGGAGAGCCTGTTTCTCACACCGTCGGAGCGTTATTCTTTCATTTCCTCGACGCTGGTGCGGGAGATTGCCGCGCTGGGCGGCGATATCAGCAAGTTCGTCCACCCGGCCGTGGCCGACGCGCTGACCCTGCGCTTCAAGAAGTAGGAGCTGCCGCAGGCTGCGATCCTTTCGTTTCTGGATCGCAGCCAAAGAGTGCCCTTGATCGCCCCCGCGTGCACTGCGAGCGTCAATGCGGCACAATTGCGCGCATTGATTTATAGCGCCCGGGCCTGCCGCCCCGGCTGGAGTTAGCATGTCCCTGATCATCACCGACGATTGCATCAACTGCGACGTCTGCGAACCCGAGTGCCCGAACGCCGCCATTTCCCAAGGCGAAGAGATCTACGTGATCGACCCGAACCTGTGCACCCAGTGCGTCGGCCACTACGACGAGCCGCAGTGCCAGCAGGTCTGCCCGGTGGATTGCATTCCACTGGACGAAGCCCATCCGGAAACTGAAGAACAGTTGATGGAGAAGTACCGCAAGATCACCGGCAAGGCCTGATCTCTTCAGTGCCCGTCCGGCCCTCTTCGCGAGCAGGCTCGCTCCCACATTTGCAATGCATTCTCCTGTGGGAGCGAGCCTGCTCGCGAATGGGCCATCAGCCACACCCCTGAAACCCGATCAGCTCACTCGCGCTGTTCGAACCCCTCCCCTGTACACCCCAGACACCGCACAAACGCCGCTTTCGCCGGGTCGACCACCAGCGCCTGACCGGCATCGCCAACACCGCCGCCGAGCGCGGTAAACGGCAACGACACCACAAACGCTCCCGCACCGATCACCGTGGCCACCACCAGCAAAGGTCGGGCAATCAGCAGGTCGCCAAGCATGGCGTAGGCCGGGGGATTCTGGATGGTGTATCGCGGGTCACCGCTGCCGTTTTCCGAGGCGTGAGCAGCCAGACTGGAACACAGCAGCAGCGTGACGAAGAAGACTTGCAGGAGTTTCATGGCACGATCCTTCGGGCTGAACAGTGAGACTTCCCACTATAGACCCAAGGATTTTTTCAGGTCTGGCAGCGCGGGCAAAACACGCTGGCGCGCTGACCGAGCTTCACTTCACGCAGACCGGTGCCGCAGACCTTGCAGTGCTGCCCTCCCCGGCCGTAGACAAACAGTTCCTGCTGGAAATAGCCGGGCTGACCGTCGCCGCCAATGAAATCGCGCAATGTCGTGCCGCCACGCTCGATGGCGGCGGCGAGGATGCGTTTGATCTCGATCGCCAGTTTCAAGTAACGCCCGCGGGAAATGCTTCCGGCTTCGCGGCGCGGGTCGATGCCGGCGGCGAACAGCGCTTCGGTCGCATAGATATTGCCCACCCCGACCACCACCGCGTTGTCCATGATGAACGGCTTGACCGCCATCGAGCGCCCGCGTGACAGCTTGAACAATCTTTCGCCATCGAACAGATCGGTCAGCGGCTCCGGTCCGAGGCGAATCAGCAGTTCGTGATTGAGCGGGTCGTTGCTCCACAGCATCGCGCCGAACCGTCGCGGGTCGGTGTAGCGCAGGGCCAGACCCGATTCCAGTTCGATATCGACGTGCTCGTGCTTCAACGCCGGCAACCCGGCCTCGACCAGACGCAGGTTGCCCGACATGCCTAAATGGCTGATCAGCGTGCCGATCTCGGCGTTGATCAACAGGTATTTGGCGCGCCGCTCCACCAGCACGATGCGCTGCCCGGACAGGCGCACATCGAGGTCTTCGGGTATCGGCCAGCGCAGGCGCCGGTCGCGGACGATGACGCGGCTGACCCGCTGGCCTTCCAGGTGCGGTGCGATCCCGCGACGGGTGGTTTCGACTTCCGGCAGTTCAGGCATGGTGTCCTCGGATCAATGCGCGCCGAGGTCGCGAATCGTTTGTTTGAGTGTTTCGAAGTCGTAGTCCGACAGACCGACGTAATCGAGCACCAGCGGGCCGACCGCGTTCCACTCGAAATCTTCGCTCTGGTTGCCCAGCACGCGATAAGAGGCGCAGATGTGCTCGGCCATTTTCAGAATCGCCAGCAAGTTTTTCAGCTGGCTGTTCTTCGACGATTCGTCGCTGAAAATCGCCAGCGCGTTGTGGTGGTTGGCGATGGCGGCGCTGACATGCTCCGGCAGGCGCCAGGACTTGGCCGTGTAGTAACCGACCACGGCGTGGTTGGTGTTGAACACACGGTTTTCCGTATCGACCACGCGGCATTCCGGGCTGGCGCTGGCGTAGGCCTCTTCCAGCACGGTCATGTAATTGGGGAAACGCTGCAGCATCAATGGCACGCCGCAATCGTGGAACAGGCCCAACGCATAGGCTTCGTCACCGGCCTGGGTGCCGATGCGCTTGGCCAGGGTCAGGCAGGTCATCGCCACATCCTGCGCGGTGTCCCAGAAACGGTTGAGGGTGACGATGGTGTCGTCGTTCATCTCGCCCTTGATCGACTGCGCGTTGATCAGGTTGATGATCGAGCGGCTGCCCAACAGGTTCACCGCACGCTGGATCGAGGTGATCTTGTTGCTCAGGCCGTAATACGGCGAGTTGACGATTTTCAGCAGCGCGCCGGACAGGCCGGGGTCCTGGGAGATCAGCTTGGCGATCACCTCCAGGTCCGGATCGGGCATGTACTGCTCCATTTGCAGATCCACCATGATCTGCGGTTGCGCCGGCACACTGATGCCTTGCAGCGATTGTTGAATCTGTTCGGTGGTCAGCTCTTGGGACATAAGTACACACTCCGGGGCAGGCGGCGATTCTAACCGCTGAAACGGCAGGGCGACACACCGATGGACACATCGCCGGAACTTTCATCTGCGTCCAGGCTTCGGAATCTGTAGGGCGCATCGGACCTCAACGGTTCGCTGCGAAGGCAAAATCTCCACAGACTCAGGAGCTTACCGATGGCAACTTCCCTCAATGGCAAACGCGTCGCTATTTTGGTTACCGATGGTTTCGAACAGGTCGAACTGACCGGCCCCAAGGATGCCCTGGAGCAGGCCGGCGTGCAGGTCGATATCCTTTCCGCCGAGGCTGGCACGGTCAAAGGCTGGAACCATGACAAGCCGGCGGACGACTTTCCGGTCGCCAACACCTTCCAGGCCGTGAGCATCGATCAATACGATGCCGTGCTGCTGCCGGGTGGTGTGCAAAATTCCGACACCATCCGTATCGACCAGGATGCTCAGCATCTGGTCAAGACTGCCGCTTCGGCGGGCAAGCCGATTGCCGTAATCTGCCACGGCAGCTGGTTGCTGATCTCGGCGGGACTGGTCAATGGCAAGACCATGACCAGCTACAAAACGGTCAAGGACGATCTGGTCAATGCCGGGGTCAACTGGGTCGACCAGGAAGTGGTCAAGGACGGCAACCTGATCAGCAGCCGCCAGCCGGATGATGTGCCGGCGTTCAGTCAGGCCCTGATTGACGCACTGGCTGCATAAGAGCTGAAATCGCTTTCGCGAGCAGGCTCGCTCCCACAGGTGAATGCATTGCAAGTGTGGGAGCGAGCCTGCTCGCGAAGGGGCCATCCGCTTTTCATCGCAGGCCAGACCGGAGCACGCGTCAACACGCTATACTCCCGCTCTTTTTTCCGGAGCGACGTCATGTCCCTGCCTAGCCTGCGCCTCAAAGCCAACGCCGACCGTCGCCTGCGCAACGGCCACTTGTGGGTCTACAGCAACGAAATCGACGTGGCCGCCACGCCTCTGCACGGCTTCAAGGCCGGCGATCAGGCGGTGCTCGAAGCCGCTGGCGGCAAGCCGTTGGGCATCGTCGCCATGAGCCCGAACAACCTGATCTGCGCGCGCCTGCTGTCGCGCGACATCAAACTGGCACTCGACAAGTCGTTGCTGGTGCACCGTCTGAACGTCGCGCTGTCGTTGCGCGAGCGTCTGTTCGACAAGCCGTTCTATCGTCTGGTCTACGGCGACTCCGACCTGCTGCCGGGTCTGGTGGTCGATCGTTTCGGCGACATTCTTGTGGTGCAGATCGCCTCGGCGACCATGGAAGCGCACAAGGACGACGTGATCGCCGCGTTGACCCAGGTGCTCAAGCCAAGCGGCATCCTGTTCAAGAACGACTCCGCAGCCCGCGACGCCGAAGGCCTCAACCGTTATGTCGAAACCGTGTTCGGTCTGGTGCCGGAGTGGGTAGCGCTGGAAGAAAACGGCGTGAAGTTCGAGGCACCCGTCATTCAAGGTCAGAAAACCGGCTGGTTCTACGACCACCGAATGAACCGCGCGCGCCTGGCACCCTACGCCAAAGGCAAACGCGTGCTCGACCTCTATAGCTATATCGGTGGCTGGGGCGTGCAGGCCGCCGCGTTCGGCGCCAGCGAAGTGTTCTGCGTCGACGCCTCCGCATTCGCCCTCGACGGTGTAGAGCGCAACGCTGCGCTGAACGGTTTCGCTGACAAGATGACCTGCATCGAAGGCGATGTCTTTGAAGCGCTGAAGGAACTGAAAGCCAGCGAAGAGCGTTTCGACGTGATCGTTGCCGATCCGCCAGCGTTCATCAAACGCAAGAAAGACATGAAGAATGGCGAAGGCGCCTACCGTCGTCTGAACGAGCAAGCCATGCGCCTGCTGACCAAGGACGGCATTCTGGTCAGTGCTTCGTGCTCCATGCACCTGCCGGAAGATGATCTGCAGAACATCCTGCTGACCAGTGCCCGTCACCTGGACCGCAATATCCAGATGCTCGAGCGTGGCGGTCAGGGTCCGGATCATCCGGTGCATCCGGCCATCGCTGAAACCCGTTACATCAAAAGCATCACCTGCCGTCTGCTGCCCAACAGCTGATTGCGCTTGAACACCGGGGAGCCAATGAGCTCCCCGTTTTTTTTGCGCGCCCTCCCCCCGTTTTTTCACACTCGACATGAGTGTCCTGCCCTCTTCCTACAACTTCTTTCTCGCTGCCTTGCAGGAAGTTTCGTCATGCCTGTCAATCATGGAAATTAAACCTACACAGTAAGCCTCCTGCAAAAGATCACTCCGACAAAATTACTGGAATATTCCTACTTAATATCCGCTTGCCAATATTCGATTACAAACTAATATGAAGTTGTCGCAACGAAGCGACTCAACTACCAACGAACAAGGAGTTCACATCATGAAAACCATTTATCTCGAAACAGACAAACTCGCCAACCTGGCCTTTCTGGTTGCAGCCACCGGCCGCTAAGTAAGCCTGGACGCCGGAGAGTGCCGGCACTCTGGCGTCCATCAGACTTTTTCCCGAGTGACCTGAGCCCATGTATATCAATCCTTTTCTTTTTATATTGCCGCGCCCGCCTGGACAAGTTGTCTGGAACTACAAGAACCACACTCAACACGAACTTGATCTTGAATACTCCCATCGCCTCGCCAGCCTTATACACAACCCTGATATATTTGACCCGAACAACATAATAGACACACAACTTCTGGACGCCGGCATTTTAATAACTTCAAAAATAGACAGTCCGAATTGGGGCTGGGATGAATTGTCGAAGATCTATCACATCGGCACACAAAACATACCTAGCGCACATACGCCTCGGAATATCCACGAGTGGTCCAGGCAATATCTGGCGCACTGCAGCGAAGTGCTGGCGAAGCCAGAACCTGCAGACACCCGGGCGCGGCGATCAGTGCAGCCCCTGATTACCCTGCCCGTACCGGGCGCCATTGATGATGACAGCCTGACTCAGGCCCTGATGAGGCGCAAAACCTGTCGTTCCTACACCGGTGCAGCGGTGACACTGGATGAGGTTGGCACGCTGCTGTATTTGACCATCGGCTATCTTCCCCCACGCGACAATGCCCACGACGATCCGGTCGCACCGGGTCTGGAGGCACGCCGAAGCTGCCCGTCCGGCGGCGGACTGAACGCCTGTGAGGGATTTGTCCTGGCGCAAAATGTCAGCGGACTGGAACCCGGCATCTACGCCTATCACCCTGCCGAACACGCCCTGAGTCGGATCAATGCGCTGCCGGATCCGGAGCTGGGTCAATTGCTCGGCGGCCAGCATTTCATCAACAACCTGCCACTGGGCGTGTTCATCACTGCAAGGTTTGATCGTCTCTGGTGGAAGTACGAGCAC
This sequence comes from Pseudomonas sp. LW8, assembly GCF_041956865.1. NCBI lineage: Bacteria > Pseudomonadati > Pseudomonadota > Gammaproteobacteria > Pseudomonadales > Pseudomonadaceae > Pseudomonas > Pseudomonas sp. LW8. Next base: position 5,408,315 of record NZ_CP168138.1, read on the forward strand.
TCGCGTGCCTATCGCATGGCCTTCATCGAGGCCGGTCATCTCTCGCAAACCTTTCAACTGGTAGCGACGACGCTGGGGTTGAACACCTGGTTGACCGGCGCGTTTGCCGACGCACAGATTGAAACCCTGCTCGGCATCGCGGACAGCGCCGAGCAACCGTTGTTCTTCGTCGGTTGCGGACAAAGCGATGGCCAGGCCATGTGCCAGGAAATGCGTGATCTGCTCAGCGGAGCACAGTCATGATTCCCACGGCTATGGACGAGAGCGAAGCCCCGGTGTCATGGTCGCTCAAATTCACGCTTCCAGGCTGGGAGAACCGTGCATCGGTACGCAGCAGTGTCCATGACTATCGGTTACCGGGCGATGTCGAGCAGCAATTGCAAACCCGCTACTGGTTACCCCCGGCCTTTGTGCCCTATCTGGCGCATCCGGCCATCCAGGCCAAAGGTCGCGAAACCCTGCACCGCCTTACCGCCAATCATCTGGTGTATTTCCTCGACTACACCACCCTGCTCGAACACCGCATCGTCAACCGCGCGGTGGAAGTCATCGTGCACCGCGAACTGCCCATTTATATACCGCTACCGATGAAACATGCGGCACTGCAGCTGTATACCGACGAGGGCTACCACGCGCTGTTTTCCAACCAGATTGCCGAGCAGATCGCTGCGCTCTACGGCATCACCCGGCGACCGGTCATTCCGAAGCGGATCAGCCGCATGAACGCTTTGATCGCGCGCACGCCGGAGAAAAACCGTGCATTGGCCTGGTTCCTGCTGGGATTTGTCTCGGAAACCATCATTGCCCGCGAGTTGCTGGAGGTCTGCCGCGACACGCTGGTATCCAGTGTGAGTGACATGTTGCGTGATCACCTTGCCGACGAAGCCCGGCACAGCCGCTATTTCGCCGAAGCCTTCCATTACTTCTGGATTGCGATGAACAGTCGTCAACGCCTGTTCGCCAGCAAGACCCTCGTGGAGATCATTTCCATCTTCTTCGAAGCAGATGAAGGCTGGCTGCAACAAAGCCTGCGTTCGGCCGGTATTGCCGAGATCGACGTGATGGAGATTGTCGGCGGCACGGCAACGGTGCAGGCCAACCGCGCTCGTGCACGCGCAGGCTGCAAACCTACTGTGGAGGCCCTGCACAAGGCCGGCTTCTTTGCATTGCCCCATAACCAGACACTCTTCGCCAAAGCAGGATTGATCGATGGATAAACACAGCCGTGCAACCACCCGCCGACAACAGCGCGGAGCAATCAGCCTGCTGCTGGCGATGATCCTGCTTGGCGTGTTTCCGCTGGATGTGCTGCTGCCTTCCTTTCCGGCGTTGGCAGCACACTTTGGCCGATCGTCTAACGACATCGCGCTGTCGATCAGTCTGTTTGCCGTGGGCATCGCATTTGCCCAGTTATTGATCGGCCCGCTGTCAGATGTGATCGGGCGCAAAGGTCTGCTGCTTGCCGGCATGAGCGTGTCGCTGCTCGGCGCACTTGGCTGCGTGCTGAGCAATGACTACACGCTGTTCCTGATTTTCCGGGTGATGCAGGCGCTGGGATGCGGTTGCTTCGTGCTGTCCCAGGCACTGGTGCAGGATCTGTTCGAAGGCAACGAGCGTGATCGCCTGCGGATCCTGATGGTCACCGCAACGGGCATCTTCATTTCGGTATCACCATTGGCGGGCACGTTTCTGCAGGCCACGCTCGGCTGGCGCGGCAGCTTCTGGGTCTTCATCGCCCTGGCCGCAGCAGTTCTGATCAAGACCTGGCGATTGCTCGATAACAGCCGTCCTCCTCATGATCCCAGCCGCCTTGGCTTCATCCAGTCCTATCAGCGCGTCTTGGGCAATTTCGAATTTGTCGGCTGTTGGCTGATTTCCGCATTCGCTTTCGCTTGCCACTTTTCCTTCATCGTCATTTCCCCGCTGATCTTCATGGAGCAGCTGCAGATGGCACCTTACGATTTCGCCTTGATCCTGCTGATCTACGGCGCCGCCTATGTCTTTGGCGGCGTGCTCGCCAGCGTGCTGAACCGGCATATCAATGCGCAACAGCAGATTTTTACCGGGCTGAGTCTGATCCTGCTCTCGGGACTGGTAATGCTCTATCTGGCCGCCAACCATGATTTGTCAGCTGCGACGGTGCTGATTCCAATGCTCATCTGCACGGTGGGCACGACCATTTCCCGGCCACCGGCTACCTCCCGCGCCATGAGCCTGTTTGCCGAAAATGCCGGCGCATCGGCGTCTGCCGGCAGCACCATCATCTTTATCTGTGGCGGGCTGGTCAGCGCCTTGATCAGCCTCGGCCCGGCCAACCTGCAAGCGACGCTGGGTTACGGCTTCGTGGTGTTGAGCGGCGTATCGCTGTTGCTCAACAGCGTGATTGGCCGTCGCGTCAGCGACCTGCGCAGCAATCCGGTGATGCCGGGAGGCGACCACTGATCCTGCCAGTCGTCATCCCGCGTGCCTCTTCAGCGGGGGAACAACGCTTTGCGCCATTCCCTCGCGACGCCAGCGGTGTAGAATCGCCTCATTCATCGCCATTCATCCCCGGCGGGTTTATGAGCTCAGGCTGAGACCAGCGGCGATCCCGCAACGTCATCGGCAGCTTCCGGACACACGGCCATTTTTCGGGTGTTTCAGAGGTCAACAGAAGCTCACTCCCCTTTAGTACGTGATTAGCCGCCCGGAGTGCTCCATGCCAGATTACCGCTCGAAAACATCCACCCACGGCCGCAACATGGCCGGCGCCCGCGCACTGTGGCGCGCCACCGGCATGAAAGATGACGACTTCAAGAAGCCGATCATTGCCATCGCCAACTCGTTCACCCAGTTCGTCCCGGGGCATGTGCACCTGAAGGACCTGGGTCAGCTGGTCGCCCGCGAGATCGAACGCGCCGGTGGCGTGGCCAAGGAATTCAACACCATCGCCGTCGATGACGGCATCGCCATGGGCCACGACGGCATGCTGTATTCGCTGCCGAGTCGCGAGATCATCGCCGACTCCGTCGAGTACATGGTCAATGCCCACTGCGCCGACGCTATCGTGTGCATTTCCAACTGCGACAAGATCACCCCGGGCATGCTGATGGCCGCGCTGCGCCTGAACATTCCGGTGATCTTCGTTTCCGGTGGCCCGATGGAAGCCGGCAAGACCAAACTCGCCTCCCACGGCCTCGACCTCGTCGACGCCATGGTGATCGCCGCCGACTCCAGCGCTTCTGACGAGAAAGTCGCCGAGTACGAGCGTAGCGCCTGTCCAACCTGTGGTTCGTGCTCCGGCATGTTCACCGCCAACTCGATGAACTGTCTGACCGAAGCACTGGGTCTGGCCTTGCCGGGCAACGGTTCCACTCTGGCCACTCACAGCGACCGCGAACAGCTGTTCCTGCAGGCCGGTCGCACCATCGTCGAGCTGTGCAAGCGTTACTACGGCGAGAACGATGACTCCGTGCTGCCGCGCAACATCGCCAACTTCAAGGCGTTCGAGAACGCGATGATGCTCGACATCGCCATGGGCGGTTCGACCAACACCATCCTGCACTTGCTCGCAGCCGCCCAGGAAGCCGAGATCGATTTTGACCTGCGCGACATCGACCGTCTCTCGCGCAGCGTGCCGCAGCTGTGCAAAGTCGCACCGAACATCCAGAAGTACCACATGGAAGACGTGCACCGCGCCGGCGGCATTTTCAGCATCCTCGGTTCGCTGGCCCGTGGCGGCCTGCTGCACACCGACCTGCCGACCGTACACAGCCGCAGCATGGAAGAAGCCATCGCCAAGTGGGACATTACCCAGACCAGCGACGAAGCCGTGCATCACTTCTTCAAGGCAGGTCCTGCGGGCATTCCGACCCAGACCGCGTTCAGCCAGTCGACCCGTTGGGAAACCCTCGACGACGATCGTGAAAACGGCTGCATCCGCAGCTTCGAGCACGCCTATTCGAAAGAAGGCGGCCTCGCCGTGCTGTACGGCAACATCGCGCAGGACGGTTGCGTGGTGAAAACCGCCGGGGTCGATGAGTCGATCCACGTCTTCGAAGGCAACGCGAAAATTTTCGAAAGTCAGGACAGCGCCGTGCGCGGCATCCTCGCTGACGAAGTGAAGGAAGGCGACATCGTCATCATTCGCTACGAAGGCCCGAAAGGCGGCCCGGGCATGCAGGAAATGCTCTACCCGACGTCCTACCTGAAATCCAAAGGTCTGGGCAAAGCCTGTGCGCTGCTCACCGACGGGCGTTTCTCCGGCGGTACTTCCGGCCTGTCAATCGGTCACGCTTCGCCAGAGGCTGCGGCCGGCGGCGCGATTGGTCTGGTGCAGGATGGCGACAAGGTGCTGATCGACATTCCGAACCGCTCGATCAACCTGTTGGTCAGCGACGAAGAACTGGCGGCACGCCGCGCCGAGCAGGACAAGAAAGGCTGGAAACCGGTCGAGGTGCGTCCACGCAAAGTGACCACCGCGCTCAAGGCCTACGCCCTGCTGGCGACCAGTGCCGACAAGGGCGCGGTGCGCAACAAAGCGATGCTCGACGGGCTGTAACCGTCAAATCGCCGATGCAAAAATGCCCCGCCATGTGCGGGGCTGATCGTTCCCACGCTCTGCGTGGGAATGTCTCAAGGGACGCTCCGCGTCCAGTGACGCAGAGCGTCACGGGCTGCATTCCCACGCAGAGCGTGGGAACGATCCAAAACAAGATCAAAAGATCGCAGCCTTCGGCAGCTCCTACATGCGATCGTGGCTTACTGGATGTCTTCCGGTTTGACGATCACCCAGTTCTTGTCCGCCGTCACCGGCAAGCCTTCCTTGGCCTGCGCCGCCGCGTGCCTGGCCATCATGCCGTTGATTTGCGTCATGTACTTGTCCTTGCGGTTGATCCACAAGTGAATGCCGCCCTTGGCCACGTCGACATCATGGAACAGCATGTAACCGTCGCTCGTCGGGGTATCGCCGCCGACCAGCACCGGTTTTTTCCATTCATCGATATAGGTCAGGATCGCTGCGTGCTTGCCGGCCATCCACGTTGCCGGGGTCCACAGGTACGGCGTCAGCTCCAGGCCGAGGTTGGCCTTCTCGTCATATTTGCCGGCAGTGATCTGTTTGCGCGCAGTGGTCAGCTCGCCGGTCTTCTGATCCTTGAGCAGCAGTGAAACGCCAATGACGTTCTGCGGTTTGACGTTGTAACCGTACTTGGGATCCGCCGCGACCATACGCACCAGTTCCTCGGAGGCGGCGGTCATCACGTAGACCTCGATGCCGTTCTCCATCAGCTTGTTGTACAGCTCCTGCTGGCCAGTGAAGATCTTCGGCGGATTGACATCGAGCTTCTTCACCACATCGCCTTCGTAATACGTCGCCGGCACCGGTTTGCCCGAAGCCATCAGCTCGTCAACGTAGCCCTTGAGTTCCTTGAGGGTGAAGCCAGAGAATACCTGCGCCACCCACGGGTAGCAGACCATGTCGTCGACTTCGCAGAGCCGGTAGTAATAACTGAACAGGCTTTCCTTGTGCTCGGCGGTGTCCTTGAAGGGCATCAGTTTCAGCGAGGGGTCGAGCTTGTCGCGGGTAATAAGGCCTTTGTTTTCCATGAACGGCAGCAAGGATTCTTCGAGGTCGTAGCGGTAACTGGTGTTGTCCATGTCGAACACCGCGTAATTACCCTTGTTGGCGTTGGCGGCAATCATCGCGTCCAGCGCCTTGGCCTGATCCGCCGGCCAATGCTTGAGGTCCGTGGCCAATGCCTGGCCAGCAAGGCCAGCCGCCAGTGCCATAGCCAACAACGTGCGTGCAATTCTCATAGCGCTACTCCCCGATGCAAAGAGTTCGACGCTAACAAATCATTGTGACAAGCCTCGCCTGTCAGCGACCGCTTACGTCCCCTGCGCGTCAGTTGCATTGCCGACAGCGACACGCGCTTATTCCAAAAACGACGGTTGCCCAGCCATTTTGGTATTAAATCATTGCAAATCAAGCTGTTAGGCTTGCCGGTTCGCAGCAGCCCCGGATGGCTGTTGGCACAGTCTTTACTGGAGTTCTCATGAATCTACCGCTGATTCTCAACCTGCTGGTGTTCCTCGCCCTGCTCTTCGGTCTGGCGCAGACCCGCCACACCACCTGGAGCCTGGCGAAAAAAGTCCTGCTCGCACTGGTCCTCGGCGTGGCGTTCGGCGTCGCGCTGCACACGATTTACGGTGCCGGCAATCCGGTGCTGAAAGCCTCGATCGGCTGGTTCGATCTGGTCGGCAACGGTTACGTGCAGTTGCTGCAAATGATCGTGATCCCGCTGGTGTTCGCTTCGATCCTCAGCGCCGTCGCCCGCCTGCACAACGCCTCGTCGCTGGGCAAGATCAGTTTCCTGACCATCGGCACGCTTCTGTTCACCACCGCCATCGCGGCGTTGATCGGCATCGGCCTGACCAACCTGTTCGGCCTCAGCGCTGAAGGTCTGATCGCCGGCACTCAGGAAATGGCGCGCCTGCAAACCATTCAGAACGACTACGCCGGCAAGGTCGCCGACCTCAATGTGCCGCAACTGCTGCTGTCGTTCATTCCGCAGAACCCGTTTGCCGACCTGGCCCGGGCCAAGCCGACCTCGATCATCAGTGTGGTGATCTTCGCCGCGTTCCTCGGGGTTGCCGCGCTGCAACTGCTCAAGGACGACGTCGAGAAAGGTCAGAAAGTGATCAACGCCATCGACACCCTGCAAGCCTGGGTGATGCGTCTGGTGCGTCTGGTGATGAAGCTGACCCCGTACGGTGTGCTGGCGCTGATGACCAAAGTGGTCGCCGGTTCCAACCTGCAGGACATCATCAAGCTGGGCAGTTTCGTCGTGGTCTCGTATATCGGCCTGGGCCTGATGTTCGTCGTGCACGGCGTGCTGGTGTCGGCCGCCGGGATCAACCCGCTGCGCTTCTTCCGCAAGATCTGGCCGGTGCTGACCTTCGCCTTCACCAGCCGCTCCAGCGCGGCAACCATTCCGCTGAGCATCGAAGCGCAGACCCGTCGTCTGGGCATTCCGTCGTCAGTCGCCAGTTTCGCTGCCTCGTTCGGTGCGACCATCGGCCAGAACGGGTGTGCCGGCCTGTACCCGGCGATGTTGGCGGTGATGGTGGCACCAACGGTCGGCATCAACCCGCTGGATCCGCTGTGGATCGCGACGCTGGTAGCGATTGTCACGTTGAGTTCGGCCGGTGTCGCCGGAGTGGGTGGAGGCGCGACGTTCGCCGCACTGATCGTGCTGCCAGCGATGGGCCTGCCGGTGTCACTGGTGGCGTTGCTGATTTCGGTCGAGCCGCTGATCGATATGGGTCGCACCGCGTTGAACGTGAGTGGCTCGATTACCGCTGGGGCGATTACCAGTCAGGTCATGCAGCAGACTGATAAAGCGCTGCTGGATGCCGATGAACACGCAGAGTTGGCCCAGGCTTAAGCTTCTCAGCGACTGAGCGGGCCTCTTCGCGAGCAGGCTCGCTCCCACACTGAAATGCGTTCCCCTGTGGGAGCGAGCCTGCTCGCGAAGCTGTTAGGCTTTCTCCCAAACCTCAAAGCTATATGCAGGTTTATCGCCCTCTGCCGGATTCGGTACATCCGACACCAGCTTCCATTCGCTCAGATCAAACTCCGGAAACCACGCATCCCCTTCCGGGCTCAGCGCCACGCGGGTCAGGTACAGCCGATCGGCCTGCGCCAGTCCCTGCGCATACAACTGCGCGCCGCCAATCAGCATCAGTTCATCAACGCCCTGGGCTTTCGCCCATTCCTCGGCGCGCGCCACGGCGGCTTCCAGCGACGGATAGACCTCGGCGCCTTCGAGCTGCAGATCGGTCTGGCGGCTGACCACGATGTTCAAGCGCCCCGGCAATGGCCGACCGAGCGAATCCCAGGTCTTGCGACCCATGATGATCGGCTTGCCGAGCGTGGTCGCCTTGAAGTATTTGAAGTCCCCCGGCAGGTGCCAGGGCATGCTGTTGTCGACGCCGATCACGCGGTTTTCACCGAGGGCTGCGATCAGGCTGAGGGGCAGTGATTTAGTCATGCCGGCGAGGATACCAGAGCCGCGCTTACCCCGATAAGCGCCACAGCGGTTATGCTCAGCGCTCGATTTAGCGACGGGACGCCGCGTGACTGAACTGACTCCACTGCAAAACCTCTGGCTCACCGAAACCATCCGCCTGCGCGAAGAACACGCGGGGCCGCTGGATGACCTGGAAGCCAATCGTCTGGCCCGCGCCGCTGGTGGCGATCTGCCGAGCCGCATTGCGCGCCGGGCGCTATGGCTGGCCGAGCGTGACGGGCTGACCGCCGCCCTCAAGCACTGGCTGCAAGGCGCGCGCCTGGCGCTGGTGCTGTTGATGATTGTCGCCGTGCTCAGCGGCGCCGGCCTGGCATTCGCCGCACTTGGGCAGACGCCGGTGAATGTGTTCTGGGCGCTGGGCAGTCTGCTCGGGATCAATATGATTTTGCTGCTGAGCTGGGCGCTGGGCTTGATTTTCGCTGGCGAACACGGCGCCACCCTCGGGCGCTTGTGGCTGTGGCTCAGCGAAAAATTCGCTCGCGACACCAAAGCCGCGCAACTGGCGCCGGCCCTGCTGTTGCTGCTGCAACGCAAGAAACTCAACCGCTGGGCGCTCGGCGCGTTGGTCAATGGCCTGTGGCTGCTGGCGATGCTCAGCGCGTTGATTCTGCTGCTGACGCTGATGGCCACGCGGCGCTATGGCTTTGTCTGGGAAACCACGATCCTCGGCGCCGACACCTTTATCCATGTCACCCAGGCCCTTGGCTATCTGCCGTCGCTGCTCGGCTTCAATGTGCCGACCGAGGAAATGATCCGCGCCAGCGGCGACGGCGCACTGGATATTGAAAGCGCACGACAAGCCTGGGCAACCTGGCTGGTCGGTGTGCTGGTGGTCTACGGCGTGCTGCCGCGCCTGCTGCTCGCGCTGTTGTGCCTGTGGCGCTGGAACAGCGGCAAAGCCGCGCTGCGCCTGGATCTGAACCTGCCCGGCTACGCGCAACTGCGCGAACGGTTGATGCCGACCAGCGAGCGCCTTGGTGTCAACGACCCGGAGCCGGCGCAACTGCATCGCGTCGAAAGCAACATCGGCGAACGCGCCAGCGAAGGCGCGCTGCTGGTGGCGATCGAGTTGGACGAACAGCGTCCGTGGCCACCCGCGCTGCCGAAAAACGTCAGCAACGCGGGCATCCTCGACAGTCGCGAATCGCGGCACAAACTGCTCGAGCAACTCAGTCGCTTCCCGCCGGCGCGGCTGGCCATCGCCTGTGATCCGCGACGTTCGCCGGATCGCGGCAGCCTCGCATTGATCGCCGAACTCGCGCGCAACGCCAGCGCCACTCGCATCTGGCTGCTGCAAGCGCCACCCGGCGAAGCGCTGGACGGGCAACGTCTGGGTGACTGGCACGCGGCGCTGCAACAGCTGGAACTGCCATTCGCCGATTGCGCGCCGATGAACTGGCTGGAGAGCGGACATGACTGATGCACGCAAGGCCCCGCTGAAACTGGCAGTGGTTGGCCACACCAACGTCGGCAAGACCTCGCTGCTGCGCACGCTGACCCGTGACGTCGGCTTCGGCGAAGTCTCGCACAGGCCGAGCACCACCCGGCATGTCGAAGGCGCGCGGTTGTCGGTGGATGGCGAGCCGTTGCTCGATCTGTACGACACGCCGGGGCTGGAAGATGCGATCGCCCTGCTGGATTTTCTCGAGCGTCTGGAATGCCCCGGCGAACGCCTCGACGGCCCGGCACGACTGGCGCGGTTTCTCGACGGCAGCGAGGCGCGCCAGCGTTTCGAACAGGAAGCCAAGGTACTGCGACAACTGCTGGCCTCCGATGCCGGTCTGTATGTGATCGACGCCCGCGAACCGGTGCTGGCCAAGTACCGCGACGAGCTGGAGGTGCTCGCCAGTTGCGGCAAACCGCTGCTGCCGGTGCTGAATTTCGTCAGCAGCGCCAACCATCGCGAACCCGATTGGCGTGAAGCGCTGGCGCGGTTGGGGCTGCATGCGTTGGTACGTTTCGACAGCGTCGCGCCGCCCGAGGATGGCGAGCGGCGCTTGTACGAGAGCCTCGCCCTTCTATTGGAAAACGCCCGGCCGCAACTGGAGCGGTTGATCGCCGACCAGCAGGCGCAGCGCCTCGCCCGTCAGCAAAGCGCCGCGCGCTTGATTGCCGAATTGCTGATCGACTGCGCTGCGTGCCGACGCAGTGTGGTCAGCGAAGCCGAGCAGGAACAACAGGCGATCAGCGAACTGCGCAAAGCCGTGCGCCAGCGCGAGCAAAAGTGCGTTGAGGCGCTGCTCAAGCTCTACGCGTTTCGCCCGCAGGACGCGGCGGCCAGTGACTTGCCGTTGCTCGACGGGCGCTGGGGCGATGATCTGTTCAACCCGGAAACCCTGAAGCAACTCGGCGTGCGCGTCGGCGGCGGCATTGCTGCCGGTGCAGCGGCCGGGGCTGGGGTGGATTTGCTGGTCGGCGGGATTACCCTTGGCGCGGCGGCGTTGGCCGGTGCGATCGCCGGCGGTGCGCTGCAAACCGCGCGCAGTTATGGCAGTCGCCTGCTCGGCAAAATCAAAGGCCAGCGGGAATTGACAGTGGATGACGCCGTGCTGCGCCTGTTGGCGTTGCGCCAGCGCCAGTTGCTGCTGGCCCTGGATCAGCGCGGGCATGCGGCGATGGACAGCATTCAGGTGGCCACGCCTGTGGACAAGACCTGGCGCGAAGGCAAGTTGCCGGAAGCGCTGAACAAGGCGCGCGCGCATCCGCAGTGGTCGTCGCTCAATCCGCAGGCGAAGTTGAATCAGGCGGAAAGGCAGGAGCAGGTTGAGGCGTTGGTTGATCGGGTGCTTGAGCTTTAGATCGCTACCCCCTCACCCCAGCCCTCTCCCGGAGGGAGAGGGGGCCGACTGTGTTGCTCTTGGGTCATACACCGACCTGAGATATCCAGTCGAACTCAGGTTTGAAAAGCATGGAGATCAGCTCCCTCTCCCTCCGGGAGAGGGCTGGGGTGAGGGCTGCAATCACTCAGCCGACAACAATTTCTCAGCCTTGCGCTTTAACACACTCAGATCCACCAGCGGCACCGCAACCTCCTTCGCCAACTCATCCCAACACCGCATGCGCAGACTCAGCGCACACAACGGATCAGCCTCGAACGCATCCGCCTCAGCCGCGCTCATTACCCCGCCCTGATATTCCAGCGTCCTGCGACTCGCCTCACTCAACCGTGCGTAATAGCCCGGCTCGCGCAAGGTCAGATAGCGCTTGGCCTGAACGTGATATTCCACCAGTCGCGCCAGCCGTTCGCTGAAACCTGCCTCACGCAGATAATCGGCCCCGAGCCGTTCATGGCTGACCACGCCATAACCGCCCATGTTTTCCGCGCCCTCGGCACACAAATGGCCGATGTCATGAAAGAACGCCGCCAGCACCACTTCATCGTCACAGCCTTCAGCCATGGCCAATTCTGCGGCCTGGGACATGTGCTCGAGCTGCGACACCGGTTCGCCGATGTAATCGCTGGCGCCGAAGCGTTCATACAGGCCGAACACCCGGGCGATCACCTGTTCGTGATTCATGCCTCCTCCAGTAATTGCGCGATGTTGCGTTCGGCCAGCGCCGGGCCGACGCTCATGCCGACGCCGGTGTGCATCAGCGCCACGCTCAGGCCCGGTGCCGGGCGCAGGAAAGAAAACGGACCAGGCCCACGAGCACCATAGACGCCCTGCCAGCGTTCGACCACTTGCACCCGGCAGCCCAGCGTCTGCTCGGCGAGTTCGAGCATCCAGTTGTCGACCTGCTCGGCGTTGAACGGCGACGCATCGCTGCCGTAATGATGCGAATCGCCGATGATCAGTTCGCCATACGGTGTCGGGCTGATCAGCAAGTGAATGCCGTTGGCGTGCAGGTGCGGTTGTTCACGTAGGATCTGCGCCTGCACCGCTGCGGCTTGCGGCAAATCGGCGAAAGCGCCGTAGTGCACGCAGCTCAGGCCGGTGAGCACGGCGTGTTGCAGATCGAGATCGACCTGCGGTTTGGCCCGCAGCATTTGCAGACGACAGATCTGCGGATTGAGCGCAGCAATCGGCTCGGCCAGCAGGGTCTGATAATCGTGGCCGGAGCAGATGATGATCTGCTTGGCGGTAAAACTGCCGGCGGTGCTGTGCAGATGCCCCGGCTCGACATCGCGCACCAGTGTGGAAAAGTGAAACTCGACGCCCAGATCTCGGCGCAAATAATCGATCAGCGCCGGAATCGCTTCGCGCGAGTACAACTGCTGATCATCGATACCGTGCAGCGCGGCGCGGTGATGGCTGAACTGGCCGCCATAGAGATCACGCAACGCCGCGCCGCGCAGCAGCTCGACGTTGTAGCCATGCTCGACCGCGCGGTCGGCGCAGAAGGCTTCGAGCAAGTATTCTTCGGCCGCGCTGCGGGCGAACAGGTATGAGCCGTTGCGCTTGATCTGCAGGCCGGCAAGTTGCGCCCAGTCGCCCCAGACCTCGCGGCTGGCCTTGGCCAGTTCGAGCATGATGCCGGGCGGCTGACCGGTCACCAGCGCCTGGCCGAAGTTGCGCACCGAAGCGCCGAGGGGCGTGGCGGTGCGTTCGAATACCGCAACTTTCAGGCCGCGTTTGGCAGCAGCATAGGCGTGGGACAGACCGAGGATGCCAGCGCCGATGATGAGCAGGTCTTTGGGTTGTGTCATGAAGAGGTGCTCTGAATGAGAAACCGCTTTCGCGAGCAGGCTCGCTCCCACAGGGGACAGCATTGCAACTGTGGGAGCGAGCCTGCTCGCGAAGAGGCCTTGTCAGTCGATAAAGATCTTACTTGGCGACAACTTTCTCGGACTTGCCGTCATACCGCTTGCGCCATTCAGCCAGGATCTCGTCGCGATTCTTTGAGGCCCAGGCAAAGTCGTTCTTGATCAGGCGCTGCTCATAGTCGGCTGGCAATTCGGTTTGCGGCTTGGCAATCCCCGGCTGGGCGAGCACGGCGAAGTTCTCCTTGTAAAGATCCATCGCCTCGGCGCTGGCGGAGAAGTCGGCGAGTTTTTTCGCTGCCTCTTCATGCGGCGTGCCCTTGATCACCGCCGTCGCTTCGATCTCCCAGCCCAGACCTTCCTTCGGCAGAATGATGTCCAGTGGCGCGCCCTGGCGTTTCAACTGTACGGCTGGATATTCAAAGGAAATCCCGATCGGAAACTCCCCCGCCGCCGCCAGTTTGCACGGCTTGGAACCGGAGTGAACGTACTGGCCGATGTTCTGGTGCAAGCCGTCCATGTAGGCCCAGCCCTGTTTCTCGCCGAAGGTTTGCAGCCAGGCGCTGACGTCGAGGAAACCGGTGCCGGACGACGCCGGATTGGGCATGACGATCTTGCCCTTGTACTCAGGCTTGGTCAGGTCCTGCCAACTGACCGGTTTGCTCAGCCCCTGCTTCTCGGCTTCGACGGTGTTGAAGCAAATGGTCGCGGCCCACACATCCATGCCGACCCAGGCTGGCGGGTTGGCGGAGTCGCGGTAATTCGCGCCGATCTTGGCCAGATCCTTCGGTGCATAGCTTTGCAGCATGCCTTGCTGATCGAGAATCGCCAGGCTCGACGCGGCCAGGCCCCACACCGCGTCAGCCTGCGGACGAGCCTTTTCGGCGAGTAGTTTGGCGGTGATGATCCCGGTGGAATCGCGCACCCACTTGATCTCGACGTCCGGGTTGGCCTTTTCGAAAGCGTCCTTGTAGGACTTCAACTGTTCGGCTTCGAGTGCGGTGTACACCGTCAACTCGGTTTTTGCCGCAAAGGCATTCAGGCTGAAAGTCGCGAGCACAGCAGCGGCCAGGGCCATAGGCTTGAACATGAGCGTTTTCCTGTAGATGAGTTGAACGGAGTTGCAATCAGTGACCGGGCGCGGTTTGCCGCCAGGCCTGGGAACGGCGCAGCAAACCGCGCGAAGCCCACGCCAGCAGCAAGGACACGCCGGCCGAAGTGAACAGAATCAGGGTCGACATCGCCGCCGCGCCGCCAACGTTGCCGGCATCGTCCATGTTCAGCACCGCCACCGCCGCGAGGATGGTGTCGGGGCTGTAGAGGAAGATCGCGGCGGAAACCGTGGTCATCGCCGAGACGAACAGGTAGCGCACGATGTCCAGCAGCGCCGGCAGGCAGATCGGCACAGTCACGCGCAGGTAATGCCGGTACAGCGGCGCCTTCAGCGACAGCGCCGCAGCCTCGAACTCAGCATCGAGCTGGCGCAGCGCGGTGGTCGCGGTCATTTGTGCGGTGGTCAGGTAGTGCGCAATGGTGCAGACGATCAGCAGCGTCATCGTCCCGTAGAGCACGTGCAGCGGATTGCCGCTGAGGTTGAAGAAGAAGACGTAACCCAGGCCCAGCACCAGCCCCGGCACCGCCATCGGCACGAAGCTGAGCATACGCAAAGCCAGGTTCAGCCCGCGCTGAGTGCGGGTTTTCTCCATCAGATAGGCGCCGGTAAAAATCAGCACACTGCCAATCAGCGCCGTGCCCAGCGCCATCTTCAGACTGTTGCCGTAGGCGAGCCAGCCACCGCCGGCGGTATCGTTGAACTGATAGTGGTTGAGCGACAGCGACAGGTTGTACGGCCAGAACTTCACCAGCGACGAAAACACCGCCATGCCGAACACCAGAATCAACGCCGCGCTGATCAGCAAAACAATGGCCAGATAGCAGCCGTCGCGCAGCTTGCACGGCAGCGGTTTGAACACCTGCGCGCGTCCGCTCATGGAGTCGCCATGGCGGCGACGCAACCAGGCATCGACACCGAAACTGAACAGCGCCGGCAGCAACAGCACCATGCCGATCAACGCGCCGCGACCGAATTGCTGCTGGCCGACCACGGCTTTGTAGGCTTCCAGCGCCAACACTTGATAGTCGCCACCGACCACCACCGGCACGCCGAAATCGGTGATGGTCAGGGTGAACACCAGACAGAACGCGGCGAACACCGCCTGACGGGTCGCCGGCCAGGTGATGCTGCGAAACGCCTTCGCAGGGCTGGCGCCCATGCTCGATGCGGCATCGAAAAGCCGCGCATCGGCCAGCGACAATGCCGAGAGCAAAATCATCAGCGCATGGGGAAAGGTGTAGATCACCTCGCCCAGCACAATGCCCCAGAACCCGTAGATATTGTCCGAGAGCAACCCACGCAGCATGCCCTGATTGCCGAACAGATAGACCAGCGCAATCCCCGGCAGCATCGACGGCGCCATCAGCGGCAGCAGGGAGATCCCGCGCCAGATGCCTTTGCCCGGAATCAGCGTGCGTTGCAGCGCGTAGGCAAACAGGTAGGCCAGCGGTACGACAATGGCCGCAACGCTGAGGGACACTTTCAGGCTGTTGCCAAGCAACCAATGGAAATTGGCACTGGTCACCAACTCTTTCGCCGCGAGCCAGCCACCGCCCTGCCCGGCGTCATTGCTGAAGCCGCGCCAGAAGATCGCCAACAACGGCAGCAGCACCGCGAGGCCGAGCAACACCAGCAGAACGACTTTGCCGCCGACCACGAACAGGCGATCGCCGATCTCGGCTTTCGAAGACTGTCGCACCTGCTTGTGCGGTAGCGGCAGCGCGAGGTTGCTGTTCATCAGGCGAACACCTGCAAACTGCGCGGCGGCAAGGCGACCATGATCTGCTGGGCGCCGAGGCGCGGCATGGCTTCTGGCGCGATTTCGGCGAGCAGTGCGTGGCCCGGCAATTGATCAAGTTCGAAGCTCATCCGGCAGCGATTGCCGAGGAAAGTGATTTCGCGAACCCTGGCCGGGAACAGGTTTTCTTCGTGCACCAGCGGATTGACGTTGATCGCCTCCGGGCGGCAGAACAGTCGACCCGAAGCGCCGTGTACGCTGCCCTCGGCCAGGCGCAGATTCATCCCGCCGACCTGGGCGTGACTATCGCTGCTGCGCTGGAACGGCAGCCAGTTGCCCTGGCCGACAAACTCGGCCACGAACGGCGTGGCTGGACGGTTGTAGATTTCCTGCGGCGTGGCGTACTGCTCGACGCGGCCGTTATTCATGACCGCGATGCGATCGGCCATCAGCATCGCTTCGTCCTGATTGTGCGTGACCATCAGCGTGGTGATGCCGAGGTTGCGTTGCAGCTGACGCAGCTCAGTGCACAGATGCTCGCGCACCCGCGCGTCGAGAGCCGACATCGGTTCATCCAGCAACAGCAGCGACGGTGCCGGCGCCAATGCGCGAGCCAGCGCGACCCGCTGTTGCTGACCGCCGGACAGTTGGCCGGGGTATTTTTTCTCACTGCCAGTGAGGCCGACCAGTTCCAGCATCTGGCCGACACGCCGGCGCACTTCATCGCGACCGCTGCCGGCGAGGCCGTAGGCAATGTTCGCCTCGACCGTCAGATTCGGGAACAGCGCGTAGGACTGGAACAGAATCCCGTAATCCCGTGCTTGCGGGGCGAGGTGCGAGACATCGCGATCGCCCAGGTACAGCTCGCCACTGTCCTGCTGCTCCAGCCCGGCGATGCAGCGCAACAACGTGGTCTTGCCACAGCCCGACGGGCCGAGCAGACACACCAGTTTGCCGGCGGCGACATCAAGGGAGACGTTATCCAGCGCAGTGAACGCACCGAAACGCTTGTGCACGCCGCGCACTTTCATCGGCGCGCCGGGGTTGGTCAGGGCAGTTGCGATGGCAGGATTCATGGACAGGCCTCATCAAACGGATGAGGCCAATCCTAGAGTTGTAATGCGTCCGTCATGTGGCAACGAGGCAAAAACGGCTGATAGTGGTATTCGGGGATTTTGGTTCAGATTGTGTTTTGCCTGGGCTGACGCCTTCGCGAGCAGGCTCGCTCCCGCAGGGGATCGTGTTCACAACCCAAATCCAATGTGGGAGCGAGCCTGCTCGCGAAGAGGCCTTCTCAGACATTGAAGGTCTCATGCCGGAGACATCTCTTGTGCCAAGCCGAGGAACGCCGCCGGCAGACGCGCACCCTTGCGCTCTTTGAGGCAATACAGATACTCCGGAATCTGCGGCGCATTCTCGATGGTCAGCACGCGCAATTGCGGATCATGCGGCACTTCCTGCCGGGCAATGATGCTGATGCCGATATTGCGCAGCACCGCTTCGCGGATCGACTCACGGCTGCCGATTTCCAGCAGCGGCCCGAAGCTCACTCCGGCGCTGGCCAGCAACTCTTCGGTCAACCGCCGCGTGGTCGAACCCGGCTCGCGCATCAACAACGTATGCCCGGCCAGCGCGTTCAGCGTCACATGTTCCTGCGCGGCCAACGGATGATTGCGATGCACCGCCAGCACCAGCGGATCGGTGCCGAGTACCCGGCGAATCAACCGCGCATCGTCGAGCAGCTGTGACGACGCCGCGACATCCACGCGGTAATCCTCCAGCGCTTCCAGGACCTGCTGCGAGTTGCCGATTTCCACCGACACTTCCACCTGCGGCAAACGCTCGCGGAAGGTCTTCACCAGATCGAGGATGTAATACGGCGCCGTCGCGGCAATGCGCAGCGTGCCCTGCACCTGACCGCTGTTGCGCAGGAAAAACTCGATGTCCGCCTCTTGCTGCAACAGGGTCTTGACCATCGGCAGCAAGCGCGCGCCTTCGTCACTGACGCTTAAGCGGCGCCCGCCACGGTAGAACAGTTCCACCGAATACTGACTCTCCAGATTGCGGATCTGCGTGGTCACGGTCGGTTGGCTGAGGCCGAGTTTTTTCGCCGCCAGCGTGATGCTGCCCAGGCGGGCGACCATGTAAAACGCTTTCAGCTCGGCACTCAGCACACTCTTTCCTCATCTATTTGCGCAGCAGGCGCAAACCGTTGAACACCACCAGCAGGCTCACACCCATATCGGCAAACACCGCCATCCACATGGTGGCGAGCCCGGCAAAGGTTACCGCAAGAAAGATCGCCTTGATCACCAGCGCCAGTGCGATGTTCTGTTTCAGGATGCTCGCGGTGTTGCGCGACAGGCTGATGAACGCGGGGATCTTGCGCAGATCGTCGTCCATCAGGGCGACATCGGCGGTTTCGATCGCGGTGTCGGTGCCGGCGGCGGCCATGGCGAACCCGATCTCGGCGCGGGCCAGTGCCGGCGCGTCGTTGATGCCGTCGCCGACCATGCCGACCCGGTGGCCCTGCTTGTACAGATCTTCGATGGCTTGCAGCTTGTCGGTCGGCAGCAAATCGCCGCGTGCCTCGTCGATGCCGACCTGGGCGGCAATCGCTTGCGCGGTGTGGACGTTGTCGCCGGTCAGCATCAGGGTTTTCACCCCGAGTTCATGCAACTGACGAATCGCTTCACGGCTGGTTTCCTTGACCGTGTCGGCCACGGCGAACAGTGCCAGTGGGCCTGAGCTGTCGAGCAGCAGCACCACGGATTTGCCCTGCTTTTCCAGGGCGAACAGCTTTTCTTCCAGCTGCGGTGAGCACAGGCCGAGCTCTTCGACCAGACGATGGTTGCCCAAGTGATAAGTCTGGCCGTTGATGTCGCCTTTGACGCCCCGCCCGCCCAGCGCGGCGAAGTTATCCACAGTAAGCGCGGCGAAGTTTTTATCCACAGCGGCGTTGGCAATCGCCAGCGACACCGGGTGATCGGAGCGCCTGGCCAGCGCGGCGGCGATGGCCGGTGCGCTGGCATCGGCCGTCGGGTCGAGTGACAGGTAATCGGTCTGCACCGGTTTGCCGTGGGTGATCGTGCCGGTCTTGTCCAGCGCCAGATAATCAAGCTTGAAGCCGCCCTCCAGATACACGCCGCCCTTGACCAGAATGCCCTTGCGCGCCGCCGCCGCGAGGCCGCTGACGATGGTCACCGGGGTGGAAATCACCAGTGCGCACGGGCAGGCAACCACCAGCAACACCAGCGCGCGGTAGATCCAGTCGAACCACGCCGCGCCCATGAACAACGGCGGGATGATCGCCACGGCCAAGGCGAAGACGAACACCGCCGGGGTGTAGATTTTCGAGAATTGATCAACGAAGCGCTGCGTCGGTGCCCGCGCGCCCTGGGCCTGTTCGACGGCGTGAATGATCCGCGCCAGGGTCGAATTGTTCGCCGCAGCGGTCACCGTGTATTCCAGCGAACCGGCCTGGTTGATGGTGCCAGCGAAGACTTTGTCACCGACGGTTTTTTCCACCGGCAGGCTTTCGCCGGTGATCGGCGCCTGGTCGATGGTCGAGCTGCCGCTGACCACCGCGCCGTCCAGCGCGATGCGCTCGCCGGGTTTCACCCGCACGCGGGCGCCGAGATCGACGCTTTTTACCTCTTGTTCGCGCCAGTTGCCGTCAGCCTGCAATACCGTGGCCTGCTCCGGGGTCATCTGCATCAAGCCGCTGATCGCATTGCGTGCACGATCCAGCGAGCGCGCCTCAATCAGCTCGGCGACGGTGAACAGGAACATCACCATCGCCGCTTCCGGCCACTGGCCGATGAGGATCGCGCCCGTCACGGCGATGCTCATCAGCGCATTGATGTTGAGATTGCGGTTCTTCAGGGCGATCCAGCCCTTTTTATAAGTGCCGAGGCCGCCGCTGAGGATCGACACCAGCGCAACGACTGCCACCACCCAGTCCGGCGCGGCGCTGGTGAAATGAATGACTTCGGCGCCCAGCGCGGTCAAGCCGGACAGCGCCAATGGCCACCAGTGTTTTTTCACCGCTGCCGGTACTGGCGCGTCGACACCCGCCTCGAGCGGCTCGGCGTGCATGCCGAGGGACTTGATCGCTTCGGTGATCGGCTCGGTGCCCGGCAGATTGTGGGTCACGCCAAGTACGCGGTTGATCAGGTTGAATTCCAGTTGCTGCACCCCGGCCAGTTTGCCGAGTTTGTTCTGGATCAGCGTCTGCTCGGTCGGGCAGTCCATTGCCTCGATGCGGAAGCTGCTCAGGCGCGCGTCGGCGCTGGTCTTTTCGCTCAGTTGCACCCGCGCAGGTGCGGCGGCTTTTGACGAGCAGCAGGAATCGCCGCCATGCGCATGTTTATGCACGGGCTGCAATTTATGACTGTGATCGTGACCGTCGCCGGGCTTGTGGGTGTGCAGGGAATCGCTCATTGGTCGCGTCCATGAAGGTGCCTGTTGCCAAGTAAAGACCCTGTAGCCACTATAGGGTCAAGCACCCTTTTGGAGATGGCGGTCATGAAGATCGGCGAACTGGCGAAACTCACCGACTGTGCGGTTGAAACCATCCGCTACTACGAGCGCGAAAACCTCCTGCCGGAACCGGCGCGCAGCGACGGCAACTATCGCGTCTACACCCAGGCCCACGCCGAGCGCCTGACCTTCATCCGCAACTGCCGCACCCTCGACATGACCCTCGAAGAAATCCGCAGCCTCCTCGCCCTGCGCGACAGCCCGCAGGATCAGTGCGAGAGCGTCAATGCGCTGATCGACGAACATATTCAGCATGTGAAGGCGCGGATTGATGGCTTGCTGGCCTTGCAGACACAACTGCTCGACCTGCGCCAACGCTGTGGCGAAGGGCCGGAGGCGGATCAATGCGGGATCTTGCAGCGGCTGGAAGTCAGTGGCGGGGTTGTCGCGACCGAAGTTGAGCATTCCCACGTCGGCCGTAGCCACGGCCACTAAGCACACCGCAAAAACAAATGTGGGAGCGAGCCTGCTCGCGAAAGCGGTGTATCAGTCGACACATCTGTGACTGACACGCCCTCTTCGCGAGCAGGCTCGCTCCCACAGGGATATTGCGGTGTGGTTTAGACCGCCATCGGCGCGGTCATCGGCGGATGGTGCTCATAGCCTTCCAGCGAGAAATCGCTCGGCTCAACCAATTCCAGCCACTCCGGCTGATATACGCCAGTCTTGGCAAACTCCGGCACGCGGTCGGAGATTTTCAGTTTCGGCATGGCAAACGGCTCGCGCTTGAGCTGTTCGTTGAGCATGTCCAGGTGGTTTTCGTAGACGTGCGCATCGCCGATGAAATAGGTGAACCAGCGCGGCGTGTAACCGGTCAGGCGCCCGATCAGGCTCAGCAGTGCGGCGCCTTCGGTGAGGTTGAACGGCGTGCCCAGGCCCAGATCATTGGAGCGGATGTACAGGGTCAGCGAGATCTCTTTGGTCTCGACATTCGGGTGGAACTGGTACAGCAGATGGCATGGCGGCAGGGCCATTTCATCGAGCTGGGCGACGTTCCAGCCGTGGAACAGGATGCGGCGGCTGCCCGGATCGTTGATGATCGTGTCGACGCACTGGCGCACCTGATCGATCGCCTTGTACAGCACGACGTAGGCCTGGCCGTCTTCTTCGCCCTGGGCGATCTGCTTGTAGCCGTTGCTCAGGGTTTGTTCGATGGCGGCGGTATTGCTCAGCGGGATCTGCTTGTACGCCGGCCACTTGCGCCATTGCACGCCGTAGATTTCACCGAGGTCGTCGTCGCCCTGACGGAACGGGTTGGCCAGCCACTGCGCGTTTTCGTTGGCGTTCTGGTCCCAGACCTTGCAGCCCAGCGCGCGGAATTCAGCGGCGTTGTTCACGCCACGCAGAAAGCCGCACATCTCGCCGATGGCCGATTTGAAGGCCATTTTGCGCGTGGTGATCGCCGGGAAGCCTTCCTGCAGATCGAAACGCAGCATCGCTCCCGGGAAACTGATGGTGTTGATACCGGTGCGGTTGGCCTGTTTGGTGCCGTTCTGAATGACGTGCGAGACCAGTTCGAGATATTGCTTCATGAGGTACCTGTGTCCTTGGAGCCCCGGCGTCGCGCGCCGGGGTTCGTAGTTTAAGCCGTCGGCGCGAGCGGCGCTGCCGGGGCGCGACGATAGGCCAGCCAGATCAGCAACAGCCCGCCGACAATCATCGGCACGCAGAGCACCTGGCCCATGGTCAGCCAGTTCCACGCCAAGTAGCCGAGCTGAGCATCCGGGACGCGGACGAACTCGACGATGAAACGGAAGATGCCGTAGAACAGCGCGAACATGCCGGAGACCGCCATGGTCGGACGCGGTTTGCGCGAGAAGATCCACAGGATCAGGAACAGCGCCACGCCTTCGAGGGCGAACTGATACAGCTGCGACGGGTGGCGCGGCAACTGCGCCGGATCGCTGAACGGCGGGAACACCATCGCCCACGGCACGTCGGTGGCCTTGCCCCACAACTCGGCGTTGATGAAGTTGCCGATGCGCCCGGCGCCCAGACCGATCGGCACCATCGGCGCGACGAAGTCCATGAGCTGGAAGAACGACTTGCCATTGCGCTTGCCGAACCACAAGGCCGCGAGCATCACGCCGATGAATCCGCCGTGGAACGACATGCCGCCCTTCCACACTTCGAAAATCAGCGTCGGGTTGGCCAGGTACGCGCTCAGATCATAGAACAGCACGTAACCCAGACGGCCGCCAACGATCACGCCCATCGATAGCCAGAACACCAGATCGGAGAGTTTCTCCTTGGTCCAGGTCGGGTCGAAGCGGTTGAGCCGGCGCGACGCCAACAGCCACGCGCCGCCGATGCCGATCAGGTACATCAGACCGTACCAGTGGATTTTCAGCGGACCGATGGCCAGGGCCACCGGGTCGATCTGCGGGTAAGGCAGCATTGCGACTCCTTGTTAGAGTGGAAAGCGAAATTCCCGGGCGACGCTGCCACCTCAGGATTAAGCCAGGATTGCCACGCGGTCAGAGCAGAAAGCTCAAACCCACGCAGAACAGCAAAGCGGCGAACAGCCTTTTCAGCAAGCGCGGCGACAATCTGTGCGCCAGACGCGCGCCGAGCCGAGCGAAGACCATGCTGGTCAGGGCGATGCCCAACAATGCCGGCAAATACACAAAACCGAGACTATGGGCCGGCAACAACGGATCGTGCCACCCCAGAATCATGAAACTTAACGCGCTGGCCAAGGCAATCGGCAGGCCACAGGCCGACGAGGTCGCCACCGCCTGCTGCATCGGCACGCTGCGCCAGGTCAGAAACGGCACGGTCAGCGAGCCGCCGCCAATGCCGAAAATCGCCGAGGCCCAGCCAATCACCGTACCGGCAGCGGTCAGACCGAGTTTGCCCGGCACCGTTCGGCTGGCCTTGGGTTTGACATCCAGCGCCAGTTGCACGGCGATCACCAGAGCGAACACACCGATGATCTTTTGCAGGTTCGGTCCGGAGATCGCTTCTGCGGTCAGCGCACCGAAACCGGCGCCGAGCAGAATGCCCACGGTCATCCAGCGAAAAATCGCCCAGCGCACCGCGCCCCGGCGGTGATGCTCACGCACGGCGTTGACCGAGGTGAATATGATCGTCGCCAGCGACGTGCCCACCGCCAGGTGCGTAAGGATCGACTGATCGAAACCCTGCAGGGTGAAGCTGAACACCAGCACCGGGACGATGATGATCCCGCCGCCAACGCCAAACAGCCCGGCGAGCACGCCCGCACAGGCACCGAGCGCCAGGTAGAGCAGAAATTCCATGACCGTCTCCAGCACGCATCGGCAAAACAGGAGCGGCATGTTAACGGATGCGCAGCCTTCTGCTCCACTGGCGATGGATGCACGGACGCCGGATGCGTAGAGTGGGCAAAAAACACACAAGGACCACCTTATGTGCCTGATTGTTTTCGCCTGGCGCCCGGGCCATGCCCAGCCGCTGATCGTCGCGGCCAACCGCGACGAGTTCTACGCCCGCCCCAGCCTGCCATTGGCACCTTGGCCCGAGGCGTCACAGGTGCATGCCGGGCGCGATCTTGAAGCTGGCGGCACCTGGCTGGGGATCGGCAGCAACGGACGCTTCGCCGCGCTGACCAATATTCGCGATCCGCAACAGCCGCCGGCCACCAAATCCCGGGGCGAGCTGGTGGCGCGGTTTCTTGCGGGCGATCTGTCGATTGATGATTATTTGAGCGATGTGGTGGCTCGTGCCGCCGAATATGCCGGGTTCAATCTGCTGCTGGGCAATGCCCATGAGTTGTGGCACTTCAATGCGCGGGCGTCAGAGCCGGTGATGTTGCAGCCTGGAGTTTATGGTTTATCCAACGCGGGGCTGGATACGCCGTGGCCGAAACTGCTCAAGGCCAGGGCGGCGTTGAGCGCGGTGCTGGACGATCCGCAGCCTGAGCGCTTGCTGGCCTTGCTGAGCGATGCGCAGACCGCACCCGAGGCGGAGTTGCCGGATACCGGGGTGGGCATGGCGACGGAGTCGTTGCTGTCGAGCGTGTTTATTGCCAGCCAGAGTTATGGGACGCGGGCGAGTACAGCGTTGGTTGTGCAGGCGGACGGAACGCGGCGGATGGTGGAGCGCAGTTTTGGGCCGTATGGCGGGCATCTCGGGGAAGTTGAGGTTTGTGTCTAACAGCAGCCCCTCACCCCAGCCCTCTCCCGGAGGGAGAGGGGGCCGACCGAAGTGCCTTGCGGTATACATCGACCTGAGAGATCGAGTCGATTATGGATTCAGCAAAGCACTTACAGGTCGACGGAGTTCTGCAGCATCCCCCAATCAGTCCCCTCTCCCTCTGGGCGGTCCGACGTTTCGGGAGGGCTAGGGTGAGGGGCCTTTGATCTTTAGAGAGCCTTGGTCACCACCGGCGAATTCATCTTGGCCAACCCGAGATTCTTCAGCGCCAGTTGCAGCGAGCTGTGGATAACCTGCGGGTTATCGATCTTCATCAGTTCCGCCAGCATCTCCTGCGCCTTGCTCAAGTTCACCTGGCGCAACATCCACTTCACCTTCGGCAAGTTGGTGGCGTTCATCGACAGACTGTCGAAACCCATCGCCATCAACAGCACCGCCGCCGCCGGATCCCCGGCCATCTCGCCGCAGATGCTCACCGGTTTGCCTTCGGCGTGGGCGTCAGTGACCACCGTTTGCAGGGCTTGCAGCACCGCCGGGTGCAGATAGTCGTAGAGGTCGGCGACGCGCGGGTTGTTGCGGTCTACCGCCAGCAGGTACTGGGTCAGGTCGTTGGAGCCGACGGAGAGGAAGTCGACCATCCGCGCCAGTTCCTTGGTCTGGTACACCGCTGCCGGGATCTCGATCATCACGCCGATCGGCGGCATCGGCACGTCGGTGCCTTCGTCGCGCACTTCGCCCCAGGCACGGTGGATCAGGTGCAGGGCCTCTTCGAGTTCGTGAGTGCCGGAGATCATCGGCAGCAGAATCCGCAGGTTGTTCAGGCCTTCGCTGGCCTTGAGCATCGCGCGCGTCTGCACCAGGAAGATTTCCGGGTGGTCGAGGGTGACGCGGATACCGCGCCAGCCGAGGAACGGGTTGTCTTCCTTGATCGGGAAGTACGACAGCGATTTGTCACCGCCGATGTCGAGGCTGCGCATGGTCACCGGTTGCGGGTGGAACGCGGCGAGCTGTTCGCGGTAGATCGCCAGCTGTTCCTTCTCGCTCGGGAAGCGCTGGTTGATCATGAACGGCACTTCGGTGCGGTACAGGCCGACCCCTTCGGCGCCACGCTTCTGCGCCCGCGCCACATCGGCGAGCAGGCCGGTGTTGACCCACAGCGGCATGCGGTGGCCATCGAGGGTCACGCAAGGCAGGTCGCGCAGGGTGTCGAGGCCCAGCGCCAGTTGTTTCTCTTCCTCGACGACTTCGGCGAACTGCTTGCGCAGCACTTCGCTCGGGTTGGTGTAGACCTCGCCACGGGTGCCGTCGACGATCATTTCGATGCCGTCGACCTTGGCGTACGGCAGATCGACCAGGCCCATCACTGTCGGAATGCCCATGGCTCGGGCGAGAATCGCGACGTGAGAGTTACCCGAACCGAGTACCGAAACCAGACCGACCAGCGTGCCTTCCGGCACCTCGCCGAGCATCGCCGGCGTCAGCTCTTCGCTGACCAGAATGGTTTTTTCCGGGTAGACCAGATTCTGCTGGCGCTCTTCCTGCAGATAGGCGAGCAGACGGCGGCCAAGGTCTTTGACGTCCGAAGCACGCTCGCGCAGGTAGGCGTCGTCCATCAGTTCGAAACGGTTGACGTGCTCAGTGACCACCTGACGCAGCGCGCCCTGAGCCCACTGCCCCGTCTTGATCACGGTGGTGATTTCGCTGCCCAGCGAGGCATCGTCGAGCATCATCAGGTAGACGTCGAACAGCGCGCGTTCTTCCGGGCGCAGCTGGGTCGCGAGTTTGGCGGACAAGGCGCGCATGTCGGCGCGCACGCCTTCGATGGCGGTCTTGAACAGCGCCAGCTCAGCGTTGATGTCGGTGATGGTCTTGTCCGGCACCACGTCCAGGTCCGCCGGCGGCAGCATGACCACGGCGGTACCGACGGCAGCACCCGGCGAACCCGGTACGCCGACGAACTTGGCTTCCTGAATGCCCTTGCCCTGCCGGCCCAGACCACGGATCGAACCGGTGGCCTCGGCGTGGGCGATCACGCCGGCAAGCTGCGCGCTCATGGTCACGAGGAAGGCTTCTTCACCTTCGTCGAACTGGCGGCGTTCTTTCTGCTGGATGACCAACACGCCGACGACGCGGCGGTGGTGAATGATCGGTGCACCGAGGAACGAGGCGTAACGCTCTTCACCGGTTTCGGCGAAGTAGCGATAGCGCGGGTGAACCGAAGCGTTCTCGAGGTTCAGGGGTTCTTCACGCGTGCCGACCAGACCGACCAGACCCTCGTTGGGGGCCATGCTGACCTTGCCGATCGAGCGCTTGTTCAAGCCCTCGGTGGCCATCAGGACGAAGCGATTGGTTTCCGGATCAAGCAGGTAGACCGAGCAGACCTGGCTGCCCATGGCCTCTTTGACGCGCAACACAATAATCCCCAACGCCGCCTTGAGATCCTTGGCGGAGTTAACTTCCTGGACGATCTTGCGCAGCGTATTGAGCATGGCTCGGGGTCGAACTCCGTCGTCAGTCGCGCGCTAAAAGGCGCGGGGCAAGCTCTTTGAGAGCGCGTCGATACACCTCGCGCTTGAATGTCACCACCTGGCCCAACGGATACCAATAGCTGACCCAGCGCCAGCCATCGAACTCCGGTTTACCGGTCAGATCCATCCGCACCCGCTGCTCGTTGGAGATCAGGCGCAGGAGGAACCATTTCTGTTTCTGGCCGATGCACAGCGGTTGGCTGTGGGTACGCACCAGGCGTTGCGGCAAACGATAGCGCAACCAGCCTCGGGTACAGGCCAGTATTTCAACATCTTCACGTTCCAGGCCAACTTCTTCGTTCAGCTCGCGGTACAAGGCGTCTTCCGGCGTCTCCTCGGGGTTGATCCCCCCTTGCGGAAACTGCCAGGCGTCCTGATTGATACGGCGAGCCCATAGCACCTGGCCGGCGTCATTCGTCAGAATGATCCCGACATTGGGGCGGAAACCATCGGGGTCGATCACGGCAACAACCTCGCAAACGCATGTCGCCGCATTGTTCCACAAAGCTTGATCAGGCGGCAACGAAGGTTCCTACCTTATGTGCACTCTTGTGAAAAGACCGTATTCTTGTCGCCTTTTTACTGACTTTTCAGCGGGTAACTGCAATGCGCCTGGCTTTATTCGATTTGGACAACACCCTTCTGGGCGGCGACAGCGATCACGCTTGGGGCGATTATCTGTGCGAGCGCGGCTTCCTCGACCCGATCGCCTACAAGGCGCGTAACGACGAGTTCTATCAGGATTACCTGGCCGGCAAGCTGGACAACGCCGCCTACCTGAACTTCTGCCTGGAAATTCTCGGCCGCACGGAAATGGCCGTGCTTGAGCAATGGCACAGCGATTACATGCGCGACTGCATCGAGCCGATCGTGCTGCCCAAGGCACTGGAGCTGCTGAAGAAGCACCGCGATGCCGGCGACAAACTAGTGATCATCACCGCCACCAACCGTTTCGTGACGGCACCGATCGCCGTGCGCCTGGGCGTGGAAACCCTGATTGCCACCGAATGCGAAATGATCGACGGCCGCTACAGCGGGCGCAGCACCGACATCCCGTGCTTCCGCGAAGGCAAGGTCACGCGCCTCAATCGCTGGCTGGAAGAGACCGGCTATTCGCTCGAGGACAGCTATTTCTATAGCGATTCGATGAATGATCTGGCGCTGCTGGAGCAGGTGACGAATCCGGTGGCGGTGGACCCGGATCCGAATCTGCGGGCCGAGGCCGAGAAGCGTGGCTGGCCGGTGATTTCGTTGCGCGACTGAGATTGCTATCGCTGGCAAGCCAGCGATGGGGGTCAACTCGGCCTCAAGCCTTAAACCGGCTTGGCCCCCATCAACGCCGCTATGGCGACAAATCCGACGCTGCTTACAATCGCCAGCGCCAGATTGAATGTGCGATTGCCCACCCCGCTCGTCCACAACCGATCCAGCCGGACCAGCAGCCAGACCGCACTGAACGTGGCCACGGCGTAGATCACGCTGGATCCCAGAATCCACAATTGGCCCAACGGCCAGCCCACCAGGTGCACCAACCACCAGCCGGTGAAAGGCATGCTGAGCATGCCGATCAGCATCAGACACCAGATGAACAGCCACGGACGGCGCATCGTACTGGCCGGCCCTTCGCTGCGATTTCGCCAGGTCAGGGCGGCGAGCACCAGCCCGCTCGCGAGGATAACCACGGTCGCCGCAACGTGGAGGACTTTCAGGGTGGTCAGGGTTTCCATGTCGTTCTCATCCGTAGATCCATGCCCATCAGCGTAGCCGCTCAGCCAAGAAACAGCTGATAGGCCGGGTTGTCGCTTTCATCCCAGTATGGATAGCCGATTTCCGCCAGCGCCGCCGGCACCAGATGACGTTCGTCATGCGGCACTTGCAAGCCGGCGACCACACGCCCGTCCGCCGCGCCGTGGTTGCGGTAGTGGAACATCGAGATGTTCCAGCGCCCGCCGAGCTTGTTGAGGAAGTTGAACAGCGCGCCCGGGCGCTCCGGGAATTCGAAGCGCAGCACCACTTCATCGACCACCTGCGCGGCGCGGCCACCGACCATGTGGCGAATGTGCAGCTTGGCCAGCTCGTTGTCGGTCAGGTCGAGCACCGGAAACCCCTGCTCGGTCAGGCTCGCCAGCAAGGCGCTGCGCGGATCGTTGTCCGGGTGGGTCTGCACGCCAACAAAGATGTGCGCTTCGCTGCCGGTGTTGTAGCGGTAATTGAATTCAGTGATCTGGCGCTTGCCGATGGCTTCGCAGAACGCCTTGAAGCTGCCGGCCTTTTCCGGAATGGTCACGGCGATGATCGCTTCGCGACCTTCGCCCAGTTCGGCGCGTTCGGCGACGTGGCGCAGGCGGTCAAAATTGACGTTGGCGCCGGAGTCGATGGCGACGAAAGTCTGGCCGCTGACGCCACGCTGCTCGACGTACTTCTTGATCCCGGCCACGCCCAATGCGCCGGCAGGCTCGGTGATCGAGCGGGTATCGTCGTAGATATCCTTGATCGCCGCGCAGATCTCGTCGGTGCTGACAGTAATCACTTCATCCACGTAATCCTTGCAGATCTCGAAGGTGTACTGGCCGATCTGCGCCACCGCCACGCCGTCGGCGAAGATGCCGACAGTCGGCAGAACCACGCGCTCGCCCGCTGCCATTGCCGCTTGCAGGCAGTTGGAGTCGTCCGGTTCGACGCCAATTACCTTGATGTCCGGACGCAGGTATTTCACGTACGCCGCGATACCGGCGATCAGGCCGCCACCGCCGACCGGGACGAAAATCGCATCCAGCGGCTGCGGGTGCTGACGCAGGATTTCCATGGCCACGGTGCCCTGCCCGGCAATGGTGTGCGGATCGTCGTACGGGTGGATGTAGACGTAGCCTTTTTCATCGACCAGTTTCAGCGAATAGGCCAGCGCTTCCGGAAACGAGTCACCGTGCAGCACCACTTTGCCGCCGCGCGAACGCACGCCTTCAACTTTGATTTCCGGGGTGGTCTTGGGCATGACGATGGTGGCTTTGACGCCCAACACTTTCGCCGCCAGAGCCAGACCCTGCGCATGATTGCCCGCCGACGCGGTGACCACGCCGCGGGCGCGCTCTTCGTCGCTCAGTTGCGTCAGCTTGTTGTAGGCGCCGCGAATCTTGAACGAGAACACTGGCTGCAAGTCTTCGCGCTTGAGCCAGATGTCATTGCCCAGCCGCTCGGAGAGCTGACGGGCGTTCTGCAGCGGGGTTTCTACGGCAACGTCATAAACGCGCGAGGTGAGGATCTTTTTGACGTACTGTTCGAGCATCGGAAAGCATCACTGGCGACTGGGCGGGACCAGCGAGTCTAACCCGCCTTTTGCCGAGGCGACCACACTAAACAGGTGGTTTTAAGGTCTGGAAACCCAATCTTGAGTGAGCACCGTTGTGGTGAGGGGATTTATCCCCGCTGGAGTGCGAAGCGCTCCCCTGCTTTTTTTCAGTCACACCGCGTTCCTGGGTTTTACGACGACTGCGTCGCCGAACGGGGATAAATCCCCTCGCCACAGCTTGTTTCCCCCTGTACCACCGCGAGGCCTATAATGCCGGCCTTTCTGCCCAACCCTTGCCCGCTTCCGGAGCCCGCATGACCCAGGATCAACTCAAACAGGCCGTGGCCCAGGCCGCCGTCGACTTCATCCTGCCGAAACTCGACGACAAGAGCATCGTCGGCGTCGGCACCGGCTCCACCGCCAATTGCTTCATCGACGCCCTGGCCCAGCACAAGGGCGCGTTCGATGGCGCGGTCGCCAGCTCCGAAGCCACCGCCGCGCGCCTCAAGGGCCATGGGATTCCGGTGTATGAGCTGAATACCGTCAGCGATCTGGAGTTCTACGTCGACGGCGCCGATGAGAGCGATGCGCACCTGAACCTGATCAAGGGCGGCGGCGCGGCCCTGACCCGCGAGAAGATTGTCGCCGCCGTGGCCAAGACCTTCATCTGCATCGCCGACGCCAGCAAACTGGTGCCGGTGCTCGGCGAGTTCCCGCTGCCGGTGGAAGTCATCCCGATGGCCCGCAGCCACGTAGCCCGCCAACTGGTGAAACTGGGCGGCGACCCGGTGTACCGCGAAGGCGTGCTGACCGACAACGGCAACATCATCCTCGACGTGTTCAACCTGCAGATCACCAACCCGGTGGAGCTGGAAGCACAGATCAATGCCATCGTCGGCGTGGTCACCAACGGCCTGTTCGCCGCGCGTCCGGCGGATCTGTTGTTGCTGGGCACCAGTGAAGGCGTGAAGACGCTGAAGGCTGAGTAACAGACTGCCCACTTGCCATGGGCTGATAAATAAACCTGTGGGAGCGAGCCTGCTCGCGAAAGCGTCGGGTCAGTCAACATATTCAGAGACTGATCAACCGCCTTCGCGAGCAGGCTCGCTCCCACAGTGTTTTGTGATGTCAGTTAGTTTGGTGTGGGTTTCTTGAACACGTAAAACAGATTCGGCTCGCTCACCAGGTACAACGTGCCGTCATCATCCATTGCAATTCCCTCCGCCTGCGGCACGGTTTTCTGCAAACCCTGGCGCCCGCCGCTGATCGACATGGTGCTCAACGGGCGCCCGTCGACATCCAGTTCGATAATCAACCGCGACTCGTCCGACAGCGCCAGCAAGTGCCCGCTGCGCTCGTCGTACTGCAGACTCGACAGATCACGCACAAACATTCCGGCATCGCGCTTGGGGTTGTTGATCACGTGCACCGCGTAGGTCTTGTCCGGTTTGAAATGCGGGAAGCCGTGGACTTCGTAGATCAGCATCGGGTCGCGTTCTTTCGCCACGAACAGCCGCTTGCCCACAGAATCATAAGCAAGCCCTTCGAAACCCTTGTTGCCGGACATGTGCACGCCAAGGGTCATTTGCTCGGCATCCTCGGCATCGAGAAAAGTGGTGTCGGCCTCGAGGTGGATCTTGATCAGGCGTTGCTGACGCTCGTCGGTGATCACGTAGGTGTCGGCACTGATGTACTCGACGGCTTCCGGATCGCCAAACCCCACCAGAGCGATGCGCCGCAGAATCTTGCCTTCCAGGGACAATTCGACCAGTTCGGAATTCTTGTTGGTCACGGTGAACAGGCTTTTACGCACCGGATCGTAGGTCAGCGCCGAGACGTCATCGTCGAGCCCCTCGATCGGCCGCGCCTCGATCGTCACCCGATACTGGTCGAGCCCGATCGCCTCGCTGCTCACCGGTTGCCACAGCGTGTGCAGGTTGAACCAGGCGCGCTCGAACAGACGCAGGTATTGGCCGATCGCGATCAACGCAATCAGGACAATCATCAACAGGACGAGAATCAGCGGTTTGGGGCGGGCAAGTCGACGCATTCAGGCAGGCTCGGATTCATGACAGGCCGATGAAATATCACGCCCGTCTGAATTGAAGCTTAATGGCCACTTGCCTCGCACGACAACTGCGCAATTCCGCAATTACTGTAGGGAAAGTTACCGATGTTTTTCGAATCGGTAGAACAGGTTCGGTTCGCTGACCATGTACAGCGTGCCGTCCTCATCCATGGTCATGCCTTCGGCGCGGGGAATGGTGTCTTTCAGACCGTTGAAATTCCCAAGCAACGTCATGAAGCTGACTTGCTTGCCATCCTCGTCGAGTTCAAGCAACAGGTGTGAATCCGCCGACAGCACCAGCAGATGGCCAGTGCGCGGATCGACAGCCAGCGCCGACAGGTTGCGCAGATCCAGCTGATCGCTGGCCAGTTTTTGCTTGTCGCCCTGCAGGGTCTGGCCGCCATCGCTTTTCCACGTGAACAGCGCCGGTGGGCGTTCCTCCCCCAGAATCAATCGCTGATTGCGCGGATCCCACGTGATGGCCTCAAACGCCTTGTTCTGATCTTTCGACGGCCCGAGGTCGTATTTGGGGAAATCGGCGATGTTCAGCTCACGAGTCGCGGCATCGACCTTAATGATCGACAACGTATGCTCACGCTCATCGACAATGGCCAGCAAACCGTTTTCCATGACCGTCAAGCCTTCCGGATTGCTCCAGCCCACCAACGGCATCTTGCGCAACACGTCGCCCTCAAGCGTCAGCTCGACCAGGAAGGCATTCTTGCCCATCACCGCGAACAGGGTCTTTGTCTGCGGGTTATAGGCCAGATCCGAAGCTTCGTCCTTTTCCATACCCGGCAGCGGCTTGGCATCGATGACCACCTGATAATCCGGCAGCCACACACTCTCCTTTTGCTCGGCCTTGCTCTCGAAGCGCTCCAGCACCCACAGCACGCCGCGATCATCCCAATGCATGGCGAACGCCAGTCCATAGGCTGCGGCGATGACCAGCAACAGCCAGACATACCAGCGCAGGACGAAGCGCGAACGGGAGGGGGATTTCTGCTGAGTTCGAGATGCCATCGAGGGATGCGTTCCGTTAATTCAGGCCAAGGGTAATAGCACAAAGAGGCCGGCTGAGACGCCAGAATCGCGGGAATTATCCAGAGAGGATGTGAAAAAAACGGGAAATGGCGGGATTGGCGTGTGCGTTTGCCAGCAACACACTTGTGGTGAGGGGATTTATCCCCTCACCACAAAGCTCACCCCCTGCAAGGGGTTCTGCGGTTAGCGCACGCTGCTGCTGAAGCTGCTCGCCCCCGGCAGTTCGAGGACGATTTCATCGCCGACGTTCAGCGGGCCGACGCCCACTGGCGTGCCGGTGAGGATCACGTCGCCGGCCTGCAGCGAGAAGCAGCCGGCCATGTGCTGGATCATCGGCACGATCGGGTTGAGCATCGCGCTGCTATTGCCGTCCTGGCGCACTTCGCCGTTGATGGTCAAGCGGATGCCGATGTCGGTCAGGTCAGCGAAGGTGCTGCCGACCACGAACGGCGCGATCACTGCCGCGCCGTCGAACGACTTGGCGATTTCCCACGGCAGGCCCTTGGCTTTCAGCTCGGCCTGCTTGTCGCGCAGGGTCAGGTCCAGCGCCGGGGCGAAACCGGAGATCGCATCAAGGACTTCTTCACGGCTTGGTTTGGTCGACAGCGGCTTGCCGATCAACACGGCGATTTCCGCTTCGTAGTGCACTGAACCACGCTCGGTCGGAATGCTGAACCCGCCTTCCAGCGGCACCACGCAACTGCCCGGCTTGATGAACAGCAGCGGCTCGGTCGGCACCGGGTTATCCAGTTCCTTGGCGTGTTCGGCGTAATTGCGGCCAATGCACACGACTTTCCCGATCGGGAAGTGAATGCCCGTGCCGTCGACGTACTGGTGCTGATAGCTCATTTACCGACTCCTGCCTTTATTGATTCAACAGAGATTACCGATCAAACCGGGAAAATCTTGCCCGGGTTCATGATGCCGTTCGGGTCGAACACTGCCTTGACCGCTTTCATGTACTCGATCTCGGCCGGCGAGCGGCTGTAGGTCAGGTAATCACGCTTGGTCATGCCCACGCCGTGCTCGGCCGAGATCGAGCCGTTGTACTTCTCGACGGTTTCGAACACCCACTTGTTGACGGTGGCGCACTTGGCAAAGAACTCGTCCTTGCTCAGGTTTTCCGGCTTGAGAATGTTCAGGTGCAGATTGCCGTCGCCGATGTGGCCGAACCAGACGATTTCGAAATCCGGGTAGTGCTCGCCAACGATCGCGTCGATTTCGCGCAGGAACGCCGGTACTTTCGAGACGGTAACCGAGATGTCGTTCTTGTACGGCGTCCAGTGGGAGATGGTTTCGGAGATGTACTCGCGCAGCTTCCACAGATTGTGCAGCTGGGTTTCGCTCTGGCTCATCACACCGTCGAGTACCCAGCCTTGTTCGACACAGTGCTCGAAGGTTTCCAGCGCGCTGTTGGCCACTTCTTCGGTAGTCGCTTCGAATTCCAGCAGGGCGTAGAACGGGCACTCGGTGTCGAATGGCGCCGGCACGTCGCCACGGCCCATGACCTTGGCCAGCGCCTTGTCGGAGAAGAATTCGAACGCCGTCAGGTCGAGTTTGCCCTGGAAGGCATGCAGCACCGGCATGATCGAATCGAAATCGGCGGTACCGAGGACCATCGCCGTGAGGTTTTTCGGCGTGCGATCAAGGCGCATGGTCGCTTCGACGACGAAACCGAGGGTGCCTTCGGCGCCGATGAACAGCTGACGCAGGTCGTAACCGGTGGCGTTCTTGATCAGGTCCTTGTTCAGTTCCAGCACATCGCCCTTGCCGGTGACGACCTTCATGCCGGCCACCCAGTTGCGGGTCATGCCGTAGCGAATCACTTTGATCCCGCCGGCATTGGTGCCGATATTGCCGCCAATCTGGCTGGAACCTGCCGAGGCGAAATCGACCGGATAGTACAGGCCGTTTTCTTCGGCGACGTTCTGCAGATGCTCAGTGACCACGCCCGGCTGGCACACGGCAGTGCGATCGGTGAGGTTGACGTCGAGAATCTGGTTCATGTAATCGAACGAAACCACCACTTCACCATTGGCCGCCACCGCAGCGGCGGACAACCCGGTGCGCCCGCCGGATGGCACCAGCGCAACCTTGTGAGTGTTGGCCCAACGCACCACGGCCTGCACTTGCTCGATGGTCTTGGGAAACACGATGGCGCTCGGTGCCGGGGCGAAGTGCTTGGTCCAATCCTTGCCGTAAGTGTTCAGGGAGTCGGCGTCGGTGAGGACTTTGCCAGGCTCAACCAGGGTCTTCAGTTCATCAATCAGCGCAGGATTGGTCATCGACAGAACTCTCGAACAATTCATGGTCATCCTGAGAACGCTTCACGTCGCAGGAATGAGTGTTTAGCGGGGTGGCTATGCTAGCATACCGACCCCGCAGGACAGTGCCCAAGGCCAGATCCGCGGTGACGGCTTTGTTGCCGTGCGGGTCAGCTCCAGGCTGCTCCCTCCCTGCCATTTTTCTCCGGGATACAGGTTTACGCAGATGAGCAAGACTTCTCTCGATAAGAGCAAGATCAAGTTCCTTCTTCTCGAAGGCGTCCACCAATCGGCTGTCGACGTCCTCAAGGCGGCGGGCTACACCAGCATCGAATACCTGACTGGTTCCTTGCCGGAAGCCCAGCTCAAGGAAAAGATTGCTGACGCTCACTTCATCGGCATCCGCTCGCGCACGCAACTGACCGAAGAGATCTTCGATCACGCGAAGAAACTGGTCGCGGTCGGCTGTTTCTGCATCGGCACCAACCAGGTTGACCTCAGTGCGGCCCGCGAGCGCGGTATCGCCGTGTTCAACGCACCGTACTCCAACACCCGTTCCGTAGCCGAGCTGGTACTGGCCGAAGCGATCCTGCTGCTGCGCGGCATCCCTGAGAAAAATGCCTCCTGCCACCGTGGCGGCTGGATCAAGTCCGCTGCCAACTCGTTCGAGATCCGTGGCAAGAAACTGGGCATCGTCGGTTACGGCTCGATCGGCACGCAGCTGTCGGTGCTGGCTGAAGGTCTGGGCATGCAAGTGTTCTTCTATGACACCGTGACCAAGCTGCCGCTGGGCAACGCCACACAGGTCAACAACCTGCACGAGCTGCTGGGCATGTCCGACATCGTCACCCTGCACGTACCGGAAACCGCCGCCACTCAGTGGATGATCGGCGAGAAGGAAATCCGCGCCATCAAGAAGGGCGGCATCCTGATCAACGCTGCACGTGGCACCGTGGTCGAGCTCGACGCCCTGGCGGACGCGATCAAGGACAAGCACCTGATCGGCGCGGCCATCGACGTGTTCCCGGTGGAGCCCCGCTCCAACGACGAAGAGTTCGAAAGCCCGCTGCGTGGCCTCGACAACGTGATCCTGACCCCGCACATCGGCGGCTCGACCGCCGAAGCGCAAGCCAACATCGGTCTGGAAGTGGCGGAGAAACTGGTCAAGTACAGCGACAACGGTACTTCGGTGTCGTCGGTCAACTTCCCGGAAGTGGCCCTGCCGGCTCACCCTGGCAAGCACCGCCTGCTGCACATCCACGAGAACATCCCGGGTGTGATGAGCGAGATCAACAAGGTCTTCGCCGAAAACGGCATCAACATCTCCGGTCAGTTCCTACAGACCAACGAGAAGGTCGGTTACGTGGTGATCGACGTCGATGCCGAATACTCGGAGCTGGCGCAAGAGAAGCTGCAACACGTCAACGGTACTATCCGTAGTCGGGTGCTTTTCTAAAAGCAGCTACAAGCCGCAAGTTACAAGCGGCAAGTGAAAGCGCTTTGCCTTTACTTGCCGCTTGCAGCTAGCCACTTGAAGCTGAATAAAAAAGGGAGCCCCGAAAGGCTCCCTTTTTTTATTTCACGTTGACCGTGATTTTTTCCGAAACGATCGATGGGTCGAACGGCATGTGGCCGCTGTCGCCGAGGATCAGTTGCAAGGTGTGCTTGCCCGGGGCCAGTTTGATCGTGGCTTCGGTCTGCGCCTTGCCGAAATGCATGTGGTGAGCGTCAGTCGGAATCGGCGCGCCTTCGGCCGGCAGGTCGTCGACGTCGATCAGCAGGTGATGGTGGCCGGTGTTCTTGGTGGTGTCACCCGCCGGGGCCAGCGCGACGTTCTTGACGCCGAACTTGACCTTGAATTCCTGCGAGACGGTGGCGCCGTCCTCGGGAGAAACGATGAACACTTCAGCATCCTTCGGCGCTGGCGTCGCCGCACTGGCCAGCACCGAAACACCCATCAGCACACCGGCCAACGCTGCACGAGACATAAAGCTTTTCATTTTCTTCTCCAGTTTTTCCGTAAAATCCGCACGGTCATGACAACTTCATGACCATTCGTTGTCGAAGGCACTCGACAACCATAGCAAAGCGAGCCTGAATCAGAGCGTCGCGATAATGATTTCAAAGGAGTGACCATGCGCTTGCTGCCTGGCCTGATCTGCCTGCTACCCCTTCTGAGCCCGCTGGCTCACGCCGAACTGATTGATGACGTCAACGACCGTGGCGAGCTGCGCATAGCCCTTGAGGCTAATACACCGCCCTTCAATTACAAGGAAGGCGACACCCTCACGGGGTTCGAGGTCGAGCTTGGGCAACTTCTGGCCCAGGAGCTGGATGTACGCGCCGACTTCATCGTCACCGACGAGGGCGACCTGCTCCAGGGCGTTGAAAGCGGCAAATACGATGTCGCGCTCAACCACATAGCACTGACACCCGAACTCAAGGATCGTTTCGACTTCAGCGAGCCGTACGGCGAGGTCGACGGGCAGTTGCTGGCAAAGAAGGACGAGACGCCGCGACCGATGGTGCTGGTGCAGGCGTTGACCGAAGCGAAGCCGAAAGCGGCAGCGCCGGTCGAGTTGGCGATCCCGTTTCAGAAGGGTAATCCGGCATTTCAGGCCAGCCTCAAGAGCGCGCTGGAACGGATCAAGGCGGATGGGCGGTTGGCGGCGCTGTCCGAGAAGTGGTTGAAACCGTAAGAGCCCCTCACCCTAACCCTCTCCCGGAGGGAGAGGGAACTGATCCGGGGATGCTTTAGAGGTACGCCGACTTGGGATTGCTATAACGAATCCGAAATCGACTGATCATGGCTTTGTCGAATCTCTGGTCGCCAAGGTCTTTCAGGTCGATGGACAGCGCCAGACACCTCGGTCGGCCCCCTCTCCCCCCGGGAGAGGGCTGGGGTGAGGGCAACGATGGCGGATCAGTCCAAAGCCGCCAGAGTCACCGCCGCCTCAACCAGCTCAAGTTCACTGAAAACCCGAACCCCATGACGCTTGAGCAACGCCGCCGTCACCCCTTCGCCACTGACTTTGACCCCACTGAACGTGCCGTCATACGTCAACAGATTCCCGCAAGAGGGGCTGTTGGCCTTGAGCACCGCCACCCGAATGCCGTGCTTTTGCACCAGTTCCAGCGCTTGCCGCGCCCCCTCGAGAAATTGCGCGCTGACATCCTCGCCCTCAGTAGTGATGACTGCGGCAATGCCATCCAGCACCTCACCGCCCTGCCCGCCGGGAATCTCCGCCGCCGCCCGCGGCGTCGGCAATCCACCGGCCACCTCCGGACACAACGGCACTACCCGCCCTTCTTCGATCCACTGCTCGAGCAGATCAAACGGCCCGCTCGCGCCACCGTCATAGCGCACGCGATGGCCCAGCAGGCAGCGACTGACCAGGATCTTTTCCATGTTCAGAACGGCTCGTTGCCACGGCGACGGAACCAGCCAGTCAGCGACAGGCGCTCGCGATGGGCCGGCAACACTTCGTGGGGCACTTCGCCGGAGAGAAACACCACCAGGCAGCCGCCGGTCGGCTGCACGTCGTGCACACGTTCCTCGCCCAGGTACATGCGCAACTGGCCACCGTCCTCCGGCAACCAGGCCTCGTTGAGGTAGATGACGGCCGAGACCATGCGCCGGTCATCATCGCGAAAGCGGTCGAGGTGCTTGAGGTAGAACGCGCCGGGCGCGTACAGGGCGAAATGGCATTCGAAATCTTCAAGCCCCAGAAACAAGCCACGATTGAGCGCCTCGCGCAGACTGTCCATCAGGCTCAGGTAGCGGTCAGTGGCGTCGGCCTGACCCGGGTCGATCCACTGGATGTGATCGCCGCGAATACCCTCGCGAATCTCCGAAAACGGCCCGCGTCCGACCGCCGCCGGCGCCAGCTCACCCTCGGCTTCACGTTTACGGCACTCGGCCGCCAGCGCCCGGGTCAGATCGGCGGGCAGGAAGATGTTCTGCTGCGACCAGCCGTGTTCGGCCAGGTCGTCGACAATGCGTAACAGCAGCGGGTGTTCAGAGGATATCGGCATGGCGCGCATAGTATGCCGACGGCAACAAATCCGACAGAGCCACGCAGCGCCTTGCTACGAATTCTCGACAAGTACCGGCACCGCACGGACAATAGTCCGCTGCTGACAGGAGTCCCTATGCGCCGTTTGCTTTTTTCACTGTTGATGTTCTGCGTATTGCCCGCCTGGGCGGACGGCCACGATCAGTTGTACAAGGTCGCCGGCTGGCCAGAACAACGCGCGCATTTCAACGATGCCCTGAGCGCCGCCCAGCAGCGCTATCAGAACAGCCTGCCGCCTGCGGTATTTCAGGCGCTGGTTAACAACAGCAATCAGCGCTTCGCCGCGCAGGCCATGGATCAGCGTGCCGAAGCGCAACTGCGGCAGAAACTCGCCGACCCGAAACCGGCGCTGACCTTCTTCCAGTCACCACTGGGCAAGAAAATCGTCGCCGCCGAATTGCTCGCAACCCGTCGCGATCAACTGGCAAAAAATGCCCAGGGCCTGCCGAAGATGCAGGCCAGCGACAGTCGCTTGCTGATCATCGGCCATCTCGCCCAGGCCCTGCCGGCCCGTGAGGCTGGCGCCGAGGTCAGCCTGGCGATTGCCGGCGTGGCAGCGGACAGCTTGAGTTCGATGATTCCGGGATTGCTTGGCGGTGGACAGGCACAGGGCATGCTGAATGGTCAGCGCCAGCGGCTGATGGATCAGATCGGCGCCGATCTGAACAACACGTTGCTCTACGTCTATCGCGATTTGTCGGATGAAGAGCTGGAAGAGTTTGCGACGTTTGCCGAGTCGACCGAGGGCAAGGCTTACTACCAGGCGGCACTGGCGGCGATTCGGGCGGGGTTGGCGGTCGGCCAATAATCTTCGTTGCCTGAAAGATCGCATTCGCGAGCAGGCTCGCTCCCACATTGGATCATCAGTGGACACAAAATGTGTGAGCATCCCGAATTCCCTGTGGGAGCGAGCCTGCTCGCGAAGAGACCCGCACAGCCGCTACAGATTCCTGCCCCTGATCCGCTTGCTCAAGAATTCGAAATACTCCTCACGCATCTCCGCCGTTTCATTGGCCAGGTGATGCCGTGCCTCGGCCAACAGCAGAATCTGCGGCCGGTCGAACTTCCATTTCAACACCTGCAGATTGTGCTGCCAGTCGACAGTCATGTCCGCCTGCCCCTGAATGATCAGCGGCCGTCGCGGACTTTTTTTCGCGTGCTCGACGCGGATGATCCAGCGCGACAGCGCGCCCACCCATTTCGTCGGCAGACGTCTTGGCTGCAACGGATCGGCCAGCAGAAACGGCAGAAAATCCGGATCGTTGGAGTTCTCGCTGAAGCGTCGCGCCACACCGCGTACAAACGGCCGCAGCAGGTAATAACTCAGCTGCGACCAGCCCCACGCCCTTGGTCGCACCAACGGCGCCAGCAGAATCACCTGCCCCTGCGCCGGGCTGTTCTCGCCATGATTGAGCAGATGATCGACGACAATCGCGCCACCGGTGCTTTGCCCGCACAAATGCCAAGGCTGCGGCAGCGCGATCGAGTTCGCTTCAGCGAACAGCGCCTGCAACACGTCCTGGTATTCAGCGAAATCACGAATGCTTGCCCGTGGCCCGCTCGACAGACCATGGCCCGGCAAGTCGCAGGCGATCACGGCGAAATCCTGATCCAGCGCCCACTCGATCACATGCCGGTACAGGCCGATGTGGTCGTAATAACCGTGGAGCAGAAACAGCGTCGCCTTGACCTTCTCCGGCCACCAGCAATGGCTGACCAGCTCGTAGCCATCGACTTCGAAACGACCCATGCCGCGCCAGACATCGCGCTCGGCGAAGTCGGTCTTGTAGAAGCGCTGATAATCCTTCGCCTCATCCGATAACGGCTGCCACTCGGCCAATGGCTTGAGGCTCGCGCGTAAATGATCGGGGTCGAAAGTATCAGGCATGCGGACATTCCAAAGCGGTAAACGGACTTTATCGGCCTGCGATATTCATCTGTCGGAGCAAGCATGGCAAGCTAGCCAACCTTTTCAGATTCCGAAATCATGCGTTCGCCCTACCGCACCGCACTGTTCGCCAGCCTGCTCGCGCTGATCTGCGCCGGGGTGCTGTGGGCGGCATATGACTGGTTTCAGGGCCGCTATCTGCGCGCGTTCAGCGAACATACGGCGGTATTTTCCGGTGACCCGCTGCGCCTGCCGGACAACCTCGCCGGGCCGGGAAATATCCGCCTCGTGCACTTCTGGGACCCGGCCTGTCCGTGCAATGTCGGCAATCAACAGCACCTGAGCGAGATGGTCGAACAGTTCGGCGCGCGTGGCGTGGAGTTCTTCGCCGTGCAAAAGCCCGGCAGCCACGGCCAGTTGCCCGCCACCCTCGCCAGCCTGAAAACCATCGTCGTCCTGCCCGGCGCCGAACAGATCCCCGCCAGCCCTGCCGTGGCGATCTGGGATCGCAGCGGCAAACTCGCCTACTTCGGCCCGTACAGCGAAGGCTTGACCTGCAACTCCAGCAACAGCTTTATCGAACCGATCCTGCATGCCCTGACGGAAGATCGCCCGGTCAATGCTACCCACACCTTGGCGGTGGGTTGTTATTGCCCATGGCCGGCGGACGCGAAGTAAGGCATTCCGGACTTTTCAAGGACAGCGCTGCAGCGCACAGATGCTCTGTGATAAATGTTTGCAGCCCGATGGGCGGCCCTCCCGCCTGCACAAGGAGTCACCATGAAGCGTGCGTTGATCGTCGTTGCCTTGCTCATCGTTGTCCTGCTCGGCGCCGCCGGCGGGTATATCTACAGCAAGCAGCCGACGCGCCAGGGCCAGGTCGAGCTGCGCAACCTGCAAGGCTCGGTGACCGTGCGCTATGACGAGCGCGGTGTGCCGCATATCCGCGCCGAGAACGAAACCGACCTCTATCGCGCCCTCGGTTATGTGCACGCGCAGGATCGTCTGTTCCAGATGGAAGCCATGCGCCGCCTCGCCCGGGGCGAGCTGGCCGAAGTGCTAGGGCCGAAACTGCTCGACACCGACAAACTGTTTCGCAGCCTGCGCATTCGCGAGCGCGCGGCCAGTTACGTCGCCAGCCTCGACAAGCAGTCGCCGGCATGGAAGGGCCTGCAAGCCTATCTGGATGGCATCAACCAATATCAGGACGCCCACGCCGCGCCGATCGAGTTCGACGTGCTGGGCATCCCCAAGCGGCCGTTCACTGCCGAAGACAGCATCAGCGTCGCCGGCTACATGGCCTACAGCTTTGCTGCTGCGTTTCGCACCGAGCCGCTGCTGACCTACGTGCGCGATCAGCTCGGCGCCGATTACCTCAATGTCTTCGATCTCGACTGGCAGGCCAAAGGCGTTCTGGCCACCGATCACACCCGGCACGCACCGGCCCTCGCCGCCGGCGACTGGCAGGACCTCACCGCCCTCGCCCGCCTCAGCGAACAGGCGCTGCTCGACAACGGCCTGCCGCAGTTCGAGGGCAGCAACGCCTGGGTGATTGCCGGCAGCCGCAGTCAGAGTGGCAAGCCATTGCTGGCCGGCGATCCGCATATCCGTTTCTCGGTGCCGTCGGTATGGTACGAGGCGCAGTTGTCGGCGCCGGGTTTCGAGTTGTACGGCCATCATCAGGCACTGGTGCCGTTCGCGTTTCTGGGACACAACCTCGATTTCGGCTGGAGCCTGACCATGTTCCAGAACGACGATCTCGACCTGATCGCCGAGAAGGTCAACCCGGACAACCCCAATCAAGTCTGGTATCGCGGTCAGTGGACCGAGATGCTCGTCAGCGAACAACAGATCAAGGTAAAGGGTCAGGCGCCGGTGACGCTCACCTTGCGCCACTCCCCGCACGGGCCAATCGTCAACGATGCTCTTGGCAGCGCCGCCGGCAAGACCCCGATCGCGATGTGGTGGGCCTTCCTCGAAACACCTAACCCGATCCTCGACGGCTTCTACCAGCTCAACCGCGCCGACACCTTGGCCAAGGCCCGCGCGGCAGCGGCCAAGGTGCAGGCGCCGGGCCTGAATCTGGTGTACGCCAACGCCAAAGGCGATATCGCCTGGTGGGCCTCGGCCTTGCTGCCCAAACGTCCGGCCGGGGTGCAACCGGGCTTCATCCTCGACGGCAGCACGCCCGAAGCGGACAAGGACGGCTACTACCCGTTCAGCGCCAACCCGCAGGAAGAGAACCCGGCGCGCGGCTATATCGTCTCGGCCAACTTCCAGCCCGTGTCGCCGACCGGCATGGAGATCCCCGGTTACTACAACCTTGCCGATCGTGGTCAGCAGCTTGACCGTCAGCTCAGCGACAACCGGGTGAAGTGGAGCAACGAGGCCAACCAGCAACTGCAGCTGGGCACGACGACCGGTTACGGCCCGCGTCTGTTGGCGCCGCTGTTGCCGGTTTTGCGTGAGGTGGTGAGTGATCCGGCGCAGCTGAAACTGGTCGAGCAATTGGCGCAATGGCCCGGCGACTATCCGCTGAATTCCGTCAGCGCGACGCTGTTCAACCAATTCCTCTACGACCTTGCCGATGCGGCGATGCGCGATGAGTTGGGCAATGACTTCTTCGAAACACTGCTGTCGACGCGGGTAATCGACTCAGCGCTGCCACGCCTGGCGGCCAAGGCGGACTCACCGTGGTGGGACAATCGCAGCACGCCGGCCAAAGAAACCCGCGCCGATGTCGTGCGCACGGCGTGGGCGGCAAGCATGGCGCATCTGAAACTGACCCTCGGCGATAACGTGGCCGGTTGGCAGTGGGGCGCGGCGCACACCCTGACTCACGGCCATCCGCTGGGGCAGCAGAAGCCGCTGGATCGCCTGTTCAACGTCGGCCCGTTCGCGGCGCCGGGCAGCCACGAAGTGCCAAACAACCTCTCGGCGAAGATCGGCCCGGC
This sequence comes from Pseudomonas sp. LW8, assembly GCF_041956865.1. NCBI lineage: Bacteria > Pseudomonadati > Pseudomonadota > Gammaproteobacteria > Pseudomonadales > Pseudomonadaceae > Pseudomonas > Pseudomonas sp. LW8. The sequence continues at coordinate 5,452,728 of NZ_CP168138.1, forward strand.
GCCATGGCCGGTGACCTATGGACCGTCGACCCGACGCCTGGTGGACTTCGCCGATCCGGTCCATAGCCTGACGATCAATCCGGTCGGCCAGAGTGGCGTGCCGCTGGACCGCCACTATGACGACCAGGCCGAGGCGTATGTGGAGGGGATTTATGTGCAGGCGCATTTCAGCGAGGAAGAGGTGCTGGCGAATACGCGCAGTACGTTGAAGCTGCTGCCTGCGCGGGCTGCGCAATAGATTGATGCAATCTGCACCGGCCCTTTCGCGAGCAAGCTCGCTCCCACAGGAGATTGCATTCCAAATGTGGGAGCGAGCCTGCTCGCGAAAGCGCTGTGTCAGCCGACATCTGAGTCGACTGACACTCCGTCTTCGCGAGCAGGCTCGCTCCCACATTTACAACCAGGTTGGCCGCAGGGTTGAGGCCAACCTGATATTGCTTAGGCCGCTTCCGGCGCTGGCGCGCGGCGTGCGTCCGGTTGTTTCCACGAATCGGCGGCGCTTTCTTCGATGGCTTGCTGGATGGCTTTCTTGCGTGCTTCTTCGGCGCGGCGGCTGAAGAACCAGACGAGGAAGGTCACCAGCGACACCGCCAGCAGAATCAGACTGGCCACGGCGTTGATTTCCGGCTTCACGCCCAGGCGCACCGCCGAGAACACTTCCATCGGCAGGGTCGTCGAACCCGGGCCGGACACGAAGCTCGCCAGCACCAGGTCATCCAGCGACAGCGCGAACGACATCATGCCGCCCGCCGCCAGCGACGGCGCGATCATCGGGATGGTGATCAGGAAGAACACCTTCCACGGCCGCGCGCCCAAGTCCATCGCCGCCTCTTCGATCGACAGGTCCAGCTCACGCAAGCGCGCTGACACCACCACCGCCACATACGCGGCGCAGAACGTGGTGTGGGCGATCCAGATGGTGACGATGCCGCGCTCCTGCGGCCAGCCGATCATTTGGGCCATGGCCACGAACAGCAGCAACAGCGACAGACCGGTGATCACTTCCGGCATCACCAGTGGTGCAGTCACCAGGCCGCCAAACAGCGTGCGGCCCTTGAAGCGGGTGATGCGCGTCAGCACGAACGCTGCCAGGGTACCCAGCGCCACCGCAGCAACCGCGGTGTAGCAGGCGATTTCCAGCGAGCGCAGCACCGAGCCCATCAGTTGCGAGTTGTCGAGCAGGCCGACGTACCACTTGATCGACCAGCCGCCCCATACCGTCACCAGTTTCGAGGCGTTGAACGAGTAGATCACCAGAATCAGCATCGGCAGATAGATGAAGATCAGACCCAGTACCAGCATCAGGCTGGAGAAACGGAAGCGCTTCATTCTTTACCCTCCATTTCCTTGGCCTGACTGCGGTTGAACAGAATGATCGGCACAATCAGGATCGCCAGCATCACCACCGCCAGGGCGGACGCCACCGGCCAGTCGCGGTTGTTGAAGAATTCTTGCCACAGCACCTTACCGATCATCAGGGTTTCCGGGCCGCCGAGCAGTTCCGGGATCACGAACTCGCCGACCACGGGAATGAACACCAGCATGCAGCCGGCAATGATGCCGTTCTTGGACAGCGGAATGGTGATTTTCCAGAAGCTGTTGAAGGTGCTCGAACCCAGATCCGACGCGGCTTCCAGCAGACTCTGATCGTGCTTCACCAGGTTGGCGTACAGCGGCAGGATCATGAACGGCAGGTACGAATAGACAATCCCGATGTACACCGCCAGGTTGGTGTTGAGGATCTGCAGCGGCTCGTCGATCAGGCCCATGCTCATCAGGAAGCCGTTGAGCAGGCCGTTGTTGCTGAGGATGCCCATCCACGCGTACACGCGGATCAGGATCGCCGTCCAGGTCGGCATCATGATCAGCAGCACCAGTACCGTTTGCAGCTCCTTGCGCGCGCTGGCGATGGCGTAGGCCATCGGGTAACCGATCAGCAGGCAGAGCACGGTGCTGATAAAGGCCATTTTCAGCGAGCCGAGATAGGCGGCGATGTACAGTTCGTCGTCGCCAAGCAACGCGTAGTTGCCCAGGTTCAGCAGCAGTTGCAGCTTCTGCTCGGCGTAGGTGTAGATCTCGGTGTACGGCGGGATCGCCACGTCGGCTTCGGCGAAGCTGATCTTCAGAACGATGAAGAACGGCAGCATGAAGAACAGGAACAGCCAGATGAACGGCACCCCGATGACCAGCTGCCGGCCATTGGGGATGATTCGGTTTATACGGCGTTTGAATTTGCGCATGTTCATGAGCGAAGTACCACGCCGCTATCGTCTTCCCACCACACGTAGACCTGATCGCCCCAGGTCGGACGCGCGCCGCGACGTTCGGCGTTGGCGACGAACGACTGCACCAGTTTGCCGCTCGGCAATTCGACGTAGAACACCGAGTGCCCGCCCAGATAAGCGATGTCGTGGACCTTGCCGCTCGACCAGTTGTACTCGCAGGTCGGCATGTCGGCGGTGACCAGCAGTTTTTCCGGGCGAATCGCGTAGGTGACCGACTTGTCCTGCACCGAGGTACTGATGCCGTGGCCGACGTAGATCTGCCGGTCGAGGTCCTTGCAGGTGATGGTCGCGTGGCCTTCGGCGTCGTCGATCACTTCGCCTTCGAAGATGTTGACGTTGCCGATGAATTCGCAGACCAGACGGCTGGTCGGGGTTTCGTAGATGTCAATCGGGCTACCAATCTGCGCAATCCAGCCCAGGTGCATGATCGCGATGCGCTCGGCCATGGTCATGGCCTCTTCCTGGTCGTGGGTCACCATCACGCAGGTCACGCCGACGCGCTCGATGATTTCCACCAGTTCCAGCTGCATCTGCGAACGCAGCTTTTTGTCCAGTGCGCCCATCGGTTCGTCGAGCAGCAACAGCTTCGGCCGCTTGGCCAGCGAACGGGCCAGGGCCACGCGTTGACGCTGGCCGCCGGACAGTTGATGCGGCTTGCGCTTGGCGTACTGGCTCATCTGCACCAGCTTGAGCATCTCGGCCACGCGGGCGTCGATCTCGGCCTTGGGGATCTTGTCCTGCTGCAAGCCGAAGGCAATGTTCTGCGCCACGGTCATGTGCGGGAACAAAGCGTAGGACTGGAACATCATGTTGATCGGACGGTCGTACGGCGGCATGTCGGTGATGTCGACGCCGTCGAGGAAAATCCGCCCTTCCGTGGGCCGTTCGAAGCCTGCCAGCATCCGTAGCAAGGTGGATTTGCCCGATCCCGAACCGCCGAGCAGAGCAAAAATTTCGCCCTTCTTGATTTCCAGGGACACGTCGTCCACGGCAATCGTCTCGTCGAACTTCTTCGTGACCCGGTCGATTTTGACCAGCACCTGTTTTGGTGTCTGGTCGCCCTCGAGGGCTTTCTTGTAGGCGCCGGAGGCAACTGCCATTTACGAAACTCCCAACAGAAGCAGCAGTTCGCCCCGCAAGACGAACCCTGGATAGTTTGTGCGTTATTTGCCCGACTTGACCTTGGTCCAGCTACGGGTCATCAAACGCTGAATATTGGCTGGCAACTCGGTCGACACGTAGGTCTTGTCGAGGACTGCTTGCGGTGGGTAAACCGCTTCATCGGTGCGAATGGATTGTTCCATCAGCTTGTCCGAACCCGGATTGGGGTTGGCGTAACCGACGTAATCACTGACCTGGGCGATCACCTCAGGTTTCAGCAAATAATTGATGAAGGCGTGGGCCTCTTTGACGTTGGACGAATCCTTGGGGATCGCCAGCATGTCGAACCACAGCGCGCCGCCCTCTTTCGGAATCGAATAGGCGATGTTGACGCCCTTCTTGGCTTCCTCGGCACGGTTCTTCGCCTGGAAGATATCGCCGGAGAAACCGATGGCCACGCAGATGTCGCCGTTGGCCAGATCGCCGATGTACTTCGAGGAATGGAAATAGGTCACGTATGGACGCACCGCGAGCAACTTGGCGGTGGCCTTTTCGTAGTCCTTGGTGTTGGTGCTGTTGGCGTTCAGGCCCAGGTAATTGAGCATGGTCGGCATCATTTCGTCAGCCGAATCGAGGAACGCGACACCGCAGCTGTGCAGCTTCTTGATGTTTTCCGGCTCGAACAGCACGGCCCAGGAATCGATCTTGTCGATACCCAGCACAGCTTTGACCTTGTCGACGTTGTAGCCGATGCCGTTGGTGCCCCACAGATACGGTACGGCGTAGAGGTTGCCGGGATCGTTCTGCTCCAGGCGCTTGAGCAGCACCGGGTCGAGGTTGGAATAATTCGGCAACTGCGCCTTGTCGAGCTTCTGGAACGCGCCCGCCTTGATCTGCTTGCCAAGGAAGTGGTTCGACGGCACGACCACGTCATAACCGGTGCGCCCGGCGAGCAGCTTGCCTTCCAGGGTTTCGTTGGAGTCGAAAACGTCGTAGACCGGTTTGATCCCGGTCTCTTTCTCGAAGTCGGCCAGGGTCGATTCGCCGATGTAATCGGACCAGTTATAAATATGCACCGTACCGGCGGCCTGGGCTCCGACAGCGATTGTCAGGCCGGCAGCGGCCAGCAGGGCTTTGCGCAAAGAAGAAAATACAGGCAAGTGGAGGTCCTCTAAATTGATTGGGCCCAAGTTGCCCCGCGCTGCATGACAGCCATGGCTGCCCGACAACAAAACCGGCGCGCAACTTACCCTCGAAAAACCGATCCAGCAAAACTTTCTGTCATTTAATTATCCGCTGGCCGCCGTCGCGACGACGACGGCCAGTGGTTGTGGCGACAAACCGGCTTATTTGCCCGATTTGATCTTGGTCCAGCTGCGGGTGATCAGACGCAGCGTGGCGGCGTCCAGATCGCTGATCGCATAGAGTTGCTTCTTCACTTCAGCCGAAGGATAGATGCTCGGGTCGCTGGTGATGTCCTTGTCCACCAGAGGCGTTGCCGCCTTGTTGCCGTTCGGGAAACGCACGGCGTTGGTGATGCCGGCCATCACTTGCGGCTCCAGCAGGTAGTTCATGAACTTGTAGGCGGCTTCGACGTTTTCGGCATCCTTGGGAATGGCGACCATGTCGTAGAAAGTACCGGCGCCTTCTTTCGGAATGGTGTAGGCCAGCTTGACCTTGTCACCGGCTTCCTGAGCGCGGGTCTTGGATTGCTCCAGGTCACCCGAGTAACCGACGGCGACGCAGATGTTGCCGTTGGCCAGGTCCGAGATGTACTTGGAAGAGTGGAAGTAGGCGACCGAAGGACGGATCTTCAGGAACAGGTCTTCGGCAGCTTTCAGATCAGCCTTGTCCTTGCTGTTGGTCGGCTTGCCCAGATAGTGCAATGCCGCCGGAATCATTTCGGTCGGGGCATCGAGGAAGCTCACGCCGCAGCTTTTGAGTTTCTCGATGTTTTCCGGCTTGAACACCACGTCCCACGAATCGATCTTGTCGATACCCAGCGCAGCCTTGACCTTGGCCGGGTTGTAGCCGATGCCGATCGAGCCCCACATGTACGGGAAGGCGTGTTTGTTGCCCTGGTCGCTGGCGTCGCCAACGGCCTTGAGCAGGTCTTCGTCGAGGTTTTTCCAGTTAGGCAGCTTGGACTTGTCCAGCTCCTGGTAAACGCCGGCCTTGATCTGCTTGGCGAGGAAGTTGTTGGAAGGCACCACGATGTCGTAACCGGACTTGCCGGCCAGCAGCTTGGCTTCCAGGGTTTCGTTACTGTCGAAGACGTCGTAGACGACTTTGATCCCGGTGGCTTTTTCGAAGTTGGCCACGGTGTCCGGCGCGATATAGTCGGACCAGTTGTAGACGTGCAGCACCTTGTCGTCCGCGTGCACCGCACCCGCCATCATGCCCGCCATGGACAGCGCGAGCAGAGTCTTGCCAGCTAGCTTTTTACCTAATGCCTTCATGCGTCATGCTCCAAATTTTTCTTTTTTGAACCACTTTGTTCAGCGGCCGAACCCGGACAACTGGAACCGCGGCTAGTCTGGCAAGATCCGAGGCGGTCTTTCAACAAAAGACCAGCCTTTCTGACAGCTTTGAGCGAGTGCGCCGCAGCTCCCCCGCCCAAAGCCTAGCACCTAGGCCTGCAGCGCATTGAGGGTCAGGTCCAGACACTTGCGTGCTTTTGTAACCAGCTCATCGATTTCGGCTTTGCTGATCACCAGCGGCGGCGCGATGATCATGGTGTCGCCCACCGCGCGCATGATCAGGCCATTGTCGAAGCAGAACTGCCGGCAGATCATGCCCACGCCCTTGCCTTCGTAACGCTTGCGCGTGGCCTTGTCCTGCACCAGCTCGATCGCCCCCAGCAGACCGACGCCGCGAACTTCACCCACCAACGGGTGATCGTTCAGCTCGCGCAGACGTTTCTGCAAATACGGTGCCGTTTCGTTGTGGGCGTTCTCGATAATTTTTTCGTCGCGCAGGATGCGGATGTTTTCCAGGCCCACCGCGGCTGCCACCGGGTGCCCGGAGTAAGTGAAGCCGTGGTTGAAATCGCCGCCTTCGTTGAGCACGGCCACCACCGAGTCACGCACGATCAATCCGCCCATCGGGATGTAGCCGGAGGTCAGGCCTTTGGCGATGGTCATCATGTGCGGCTTGAGGTCGTAGAAATCGCTACCGAACCACTCACCGGTACGGCCAAAACCGCAGATCACTTCATCGGCAACGAAAAGGATGTCGTACTTGGCGAGGATTTCCTTGATGCGCGGCCAGTAGGTGTCGGGCGGAATGATCACGCCGCCGGCACCCTGGATCGGCTCGGCAATAAAGGCACCGACGTTGTCGACGCCGACTTCGAGAATCTTCTCTTCGAGCTGATTGGCCGCCCAGATGCCGAACTCTTCCGGCGACATGTCACCACCCTCGGCGAACCAATACGGCTGGGCGATGTGGACGATGCCCGGAATCGGCAGGTCGCCCTGCTCGTGCATATAAGTCATGCCGCCGAGGCTCGCGCCGGCCACGGTCGAACCGTGATAACCGTTCTTGCGGCTGATGATGACTTTCTTGTTCGGCTGGCCTTTGATCGCCCAGTAGTGACGGACCATGCGCAACATGGTGTCGTTGCCTTCAGAGCCGGAGCCGGTGAAGAACACGTGGTTCATGCCTTCTGGCGCCACGTCGGCAATCGCCTTGGCCAGTTCCAGTGCCGGCGGGTGTGCGGTCTGGAAGAACAGGTTGTAGTACGGCAGCTCGCGCATCTGTTTGGCGGCGGCATCGGCCAGTTCATCGCGACCGTAACCGATCGCCACGCACCAGAGGCCAGCCATGCCGTCGAGGATCTTGTTGCCTTCGCTGTCCCACAGATAAACGCCCTTGGCGTTGGTGATGATCCGCGGGCCCTTCTCTTTCAGTTGCTTGAAGTCGCTGAACGGGGCCAGGTGGTGATCGCTGCTCAGCGCTTGCCACTCACGGGTTTGCGGGTTGTTGCTGGTCATGCCAATTCTCCTTGTTATCGGTGAAGGCGCGACGGCTGGCCGCCGCGCCCGGCGTATCAGACGGCGAAGAGCAGGTACTCACGCTCCCAGGAACTGATCACGCGCTTGAAGTTTTCATGCTCGGCGCGCTTGACCGCGACGTAGCCGGTGATGAAGGTCTTGCCGAGATACTTCTCGATGGTCGCGCTGTTTTCCATACGCTCCAGCGCGTCTTCAATGGTCAGCGGCAGGCGCAGGTTGCGGCGCTCGTAACCACGGCCAACCACTGGCGCGCTCGGGTTCAGGCCCTCGACCATGCCGATGTAACCGCAGAGCAGGCTCGCGGCGATCGCCAGGTACGGGTTGGCGTCGGCGCCCGGCAGACGGTTTTCCACGCGCCGGTTCTGCGGGCCGGCATCCGGTACGCGTAGGCCGACGGTGCGGTTCTCTTCGCCCCACTCGACGTTTACCGGTGCCGAAGTGTCCGGAAGGAAGCGGCGGAACGAGTTGACGTTCGGCGCGAACAGCGGCAACAGCTCGGGGATCAGCTTCTGCAAGCCACCGATGTGGTGCAGGAACAACTGGCTCATGGTCCCGTCTTCGTTGGAGAAAACGTTCTTGCCGGTCTGAATGTCGATGATGCTCTGGTGCAGGTGCATGGCGCTGCCCGGCTCGCCGGTCATCGGCTTGGCCATGAATGTCGCAGCGACATCGTGCTTGAGCGCGGCCTCGCGCATGGTGCGCTTGAACACCAGAATCTGATCGGCCAGCGACAGGGCGTCACCGTGACGGAAGTTGATTTCCATCTGCGCGGTGCCGTCTTCGTGGATCAGCGTGTCGAGGTCCAGCTCCTGTAATTCGCACCAGTCGTAGACGTCTTCGAACAGCGGGTCGAATTCGTTGGCCGCTTCAATGGAGAACGACTGCCGGCCGATTTCCGGACGGCCCGAGCGGCCGATCGGCGGCTGCAACGGATAGTCGGGGTCGTCGCTGCGCTTGGTCAGGTAGAACTCCATTTCCGGCGCCACGATCGGCTGCCAGCCCTTGTCGGCATACAGCTTCAAGACTTTCTTGAGGACGTTGCGCGGCGACAGCTCGATCGGGTTGCCTTGCTTGTCGTAGGTGTCGTGGATCACCTGCGCGGTCGGCTCGATGGCCCACGGCACCAGGTACACGGCGTTCTGGTCGGGGCGGCAGATCATGTCGATGTCGGCCGGGTCGAGCAGTTCGTAATAGATGTCGTCTTCGACGTAATCGCCGGTCACGGTCTGCAGCAGCACGCTCTCCGGCAGACGCATGCCTTTCTCGGCGATGAACTTGTTGGTCGGCGAAATCTTGCCCCGGGTAATGCCGGTCAAGTCGCCGATCATGCATTCGACTTCTGTGATCTTGCGGTCTTTCAACCAATCGGTGAGCTGGTCGAGGTTGTTACTCATAAATGCCTCTGGGCTGAGTCTCCTGACGCGATGTCAGGCAATTTTGACGCTTGCGGCGTCGCGTTAAAGGGGGCTTGCTCGCGCAGTGCCGGCTTACGCCTGGCACCGCGCATAGACAATGAAAGAGGAGCTTACCTGCCCTTGACGCTGGCGTTGCATTTCCCGTGCACTTTGCAAACGTGCAGAATCAAAAGCACGGCGCCAAGTGCGGCACGGGCTTTGAGCGGGAAAGAGTTCTATAGTGGAAGGAGACGCCATAAAGCGGATGCTGTGCCCGACGTCCAGAATATCGGACGCTGCCGTTTTGCCGGATTTTGACGAGAGTCTCGTCAACAGGCTGCGCGCCTTGCTGGCTGCGCTACGGACGGATTGATCGCCACTGATGTGATGAGCATGCAGACCGGACTGTTGCGAGCAGTCGGTGATGCCGATTAACGGCAGGCGAGACATGAAGCACCCCGGTATTATTGCTGTTATGGGTTTGACCGGAGCTTAGCCTTGTTCATTTTTTTACACAACACCCCCGTAAAAAATACAACACGGCCTGCTCAAGCCCGCAGCAGACCAACGTTCAAGGTTGGAAAAAATGCCCCAAAGTGCCCCATAAATGCCCTTCAAGCGCTTTTTCGGGGCAAAAAAGGCCTCGCTTGACTTCGGCAGGCCGTTCGGGTTGACTGAAACCAGAAAAGATCAATGATTGATATTTTTAACAACAAAGGTGTTGCATCATGTCGGTACCCCCGCGTGCCGTTCAGCTTAACGAAGCGAACGCGTTCCTTAAGGAACATCCTGAGGTTCTGTACGTTGACCTTCTGATTGCGGATATGAATGGTGTGGTGCGCGGCAAGCGCATCGAACGCACCAGCCTCCACAAGGTTTACGAGAAAGGCATCAACCTGCCGGCCTCTCTATTTGCTCTGGATATCAACGGCTCCACGGTGGAAAGCACCGGTCTGGGCCTGGACATCGGCGACGCCGATCGTATCTGCTATCCGATCCCCGATACCCTGTGCAACGAGCCATGGCAGAAGCGCCCGACCGCGCAGCTGTTGATGACCATGCACGAACTCGAAGGCGATCCGTTCTTCGCCGATCCCCGCGAAGTGCTGCGCCAGGTGGTGACCAAGTTCGACGAGCTCGGCCTGACCATCTGCGCCGCCTTCGAACTCGAGTTCTACCTGATCGACCAGGAAAACGTGAACGGCCGTCCACAGCCGCCACGCTCGCCGATCTCCGGCAAACGCCCGCACTCGACTCAGGTCTACCTGATCGACGACCTCGACGAATACGTCGACTGCCTCCAGGACATTCTGGAAGGTGCCAAAGAGCAAGGCATCCCGGCCGACGCGATCGTCAAGGAAAGTGCCCCGGCGCAGTTCGAAGTGAACCTGCACCACGTCGCCGACCCGATCAAGGCCTGCGACTACGCGGTCCTGCTCAAGCGTCTGATCAAGAACATCGCCTACGACCATGAAATGGACACCACCTTCATGGCCAAGCCGTATCCGGGCCAGGCGGGCAATGGTCTGCACGTACATATTTCGATTCTGGACAAAGCCGGCAAAAACATTTTTGCCAGCGAGGATCCCGAGCAGAACGCCGCGCTGCGTCACGCGATCGGCGGTGTGCTCGAGACCCTGCCGGCGCAAATGGCTTTCCTCTGCCCGAACGTCAACTCCTACCGTCGCTTCGGCGCGCAGTTCTACGTACCGAACTCGCCGTGCTGGGGCCTGGACAACCGCACCGTGGCGATTCGCGTACCAACCGGTTCTGCCGATGCCGTACGTATCGAGCACCGCGTGGCCGGCGCCGACGCCAACCCGTACCTGCTGATGGCTTCGGTACTGGCCGGCGTGCACCACGGCCTGGTCAACAAGATCGAACCGGGCGCGCCTGTCGAAGGCAACAGCTACGAGCAGAACGAACAGAGCCTGCCGAACAACTTGCGCGATGCCCTGCGCGAGCTGGACGACAGCGAGGTGATGGCCAAGTACATCGATCCGAAGTACATCGATATCTTCGTCGCCTGCAAGGAAAGCGAGCTGGAGGAGTTCGAACACTCCATCTCCGACCTTGAGTACAACTGGTATCTGCATACCGTTTAAACGGTTTGCAGCTTCAAAAAACGCCGTTGGCTGATTCAGCCAGCGGCGTTTTTTTATGGCCGAACACAAAACCTGTGGCGAGGGGATTTATCCCCGTTGGGTTGCGAAGCAGCTCCAAATCCATCCCACTCGGTGTGTCAGGAATACCCGGCTCTCAGGGTTTACGACTGCTGCGCAGCCGAACGGGGCGGTGCGACGTTTCGCTAAATCCCCTCGCCACAGGGTACTGGCAGACAACGCACAAGCCGCCTCGTACAATGCCCGCTGCCCCGCAGGAGACTTCCATGACGCGTCCCGCCACCGTCCGCAAACCCCGTGCCCGCAGTCAGGCGCGGATCGATTCGATCCTCGATGCCGCGCGCACGTTGCTGGCGGCGGAGGGCGTGGCCAGTCTGTCGATTTACAGCGTGGCCGAGCGCGCGCAGATTCCGCCCTCCTCCGTGTATCACTTTTTCGCCAGCGTCCCGGCGCTGCTCGAAGCGCTGACCGCCGATGTCCACGCAGCCTTCCGCGCTTGCCTGCAAGCACCGATCGATCATGATGCTTTGCGCGACTGGCGAGATCTGTCGCGACTGGTCGAACAGCGCATGCTCGAGATCTACGATCAGGATGCCGCCGCACGGCAATTGATTCTGGCGCAACATGGCCTGACCGAAGTGACACAGGCCGACCGCCAGCACGACCTCGAACTGGGCGACCTGATGCACAAGCTGTTCGACCAGCATTTCGAGTTGCCGAGGCTGCCGGACGATGTCGATGTGTTTGCCCTGGCGATGGAACTGGGCGACCGGGTCTATGCACGTTCGGTGCAGCAGCACGGGCAGATCACCCCGCGCATGGCCGAGGAAGGGATGCGCGTGTTTGATGCCTATATCGGGTTGTACCTTCCGCCGTATCTACCCAAAAGAAATCTCTAGCGCATGCACCGGCCCTTTCGCGAGCAGGCTCGCTCCCACATTTGAAATGCGTTCCCCTGTGGGAGCGAGCCTGCTCGCGAAAGCCGCGCCGCCGAATCCGCGACAGGCACAAAAAACCCCGCAGGGCTCACACCCACCGGGGTTGTTTTTTGCTCACCGGCTCACAACTTGGCGATGGACACCTCGGTGGACTTCACAAAGGCGATCACCTCACTGCCGACCACCAGCTCCAGCTCTTTCACAGAGCGGGTAGTGATCACCGAAGTGACGATGCCCGAAGCGGTCTGCACGTCGATTTCCGACAGCACGTCGCCGAGGACGATTTCCTTGATCGAGCCTTTGAACTGGTTGCGCACGTTGATGGCTTTGATAGTCATGGCATTGATTCCTGTCGTTGATAAAGGTGTTATTGCGCCCAGCGCAGTTGCGTAGGCAGGGGTGAAACGGGTTCCGGCGCCGGCGGTTCGCCGGGCTGGGACAGAACACGGTTGAGCACTTCGGCTTCCAGTGCGGCGAGGCGATGCGAGCCACGCACCCTGGGGCGCGGCAGTTCGACGTGCAGGTCGAGACCGACTTCGCCGTCCTCGATCAGGATCACCCGATCGGCGATCGCCACCGCTTCACTGACGTCATGGGTCACCAGCAGCACGGTAAAACCGTGTTGCTGCCAGAGCCGTTCGATCAGTTGCTGCATCTCGATGCGGGTCAGGGCATCCAGTGCGCCGAGCGGTTCGTCGAGCAGCAGCAGACGCGGCTGGTGAATCAGCGCCCGGGCCAACGCCACGCGCTGCTTCTGGCCACCGGACAATGCTGCCGGCCACTCATTGGCGCGATCTGCCAGGCCCACTGCTTCCAGTGCATCCAGCGCTTGCTGGCGCCAGTTGCCCTTGAGGCCGAGACCGACGTTGTCGATGATCTTTTTCCACGGCAGCAGCCGCGCTTCCTGGAACATCAGCCGCGTATCGTCGCGCGCCTGGCTGAGCGGCGCGGAACCGGCCAGCAGCTCGCCGCCAGTCGGTTGATCGAGGCCGGCGAGCAGGCGCAAAAACGTGCTCTTGCCACAACCGCTGCGCCCGACCACGGCGACAAACTGCCCCGCCGGAATGTGCAGATCGATGTCGCGCAACACTTGGCGTGAGCCGAAGGTTTTCTGCAGGTTGCGCACCGCCAGCGGTATCCCGCGCAGCAGGCGTGGAGGTTGTTGAGCAGTCATGCCGCACCTCCCTTGGCAACCTGATAGGCCGGATGCCAGCGTAGCCACACGCGCTCAAGTCCCCGCGCGGCGAGGTCGGCGAGTTTGCCGAGCACCGCGTAAAGCAGGATCGCCAGCACCACCACGTCGGTCTGCAAGAACTCGCGGGCGTTCATCGCCAGATAGCCGATACCGGAGCTGGCCGAGATCGTTTCAGCGACGATCAACGTCAGCCACATGAAGCCCAGGGCGAAGCGCACGCCGACCAGAATCGACGGCAACGCACCCGGCAGAATCACCTGCCAGAACAGGCTGAAACCGCTCAGACCATAACTGCGCGCCATCTCCACCAACGCCGGGTCGACGTTGCGGATGCCGTGGTAAGTATTGAGGTAAATCGGGAACAAAGTGCCCAGCGCCACGAGGAAAATCTTCGCTGACTCGTCAATGCCGAACCACAGGATCACCAGCGGAATCAGCGCCAGGTGCGGCACGTTGCGGATCATCTGCACCGAGCTGTCGAGCAGGCGTTCGCCCCACTTCGACAGGCCGGTGATGAAACCCAGCACCAGACCGATGCTGCCGCCGATGGTGAAACCGAGTGCTGCGCGCCAGCCGCTGATCGCCAGGTGTGTCCAGATCTCGCCGCTGCGCACCAGACTGACACCGGCTTCGATCACCGCCACCGGTGCCGGCAGAATCCGCGTCGACAACCAACCGGCCGACACCGACAACTGCCACACCGCCAGCAGCAACACCGGCAACGCCCAGGGCGCGAGGTTGTGGATAAATTTGTTCATGGCCGCGCCTCAGCTCTGCGACGCGGCTTTGGGCAGGATGTCGTTGGCGACCATCTCGCCGAACGGGCTGACATAACCGGCGCTCTTCGGCAGTTCCGGGCGTTCAACGTCAAGATGCGGGAACAGCAGTTCGGCTACCCGATACGATTCTTCGAGGTGTGGATAACCGGAGAAGATGAAGGTGTCGATGCCCAGATCCGCATATTCCTTGACCCGCGCTGCCACGGTCGGGCCATCGCCGACCAGCGCCGTACCGGCACCGCCACGTACCAGACCGACACCAGCCCAGAGGTTCGGGCTGACTTCGAGGTTGTCGCGGCTGCCGCCGTGCAGCGCGGCCATGCGTTGCTGGCCGACCGAATCGAAGCGCGCCAGCGAAGCCTGGGCACGTTGGATGGTGTCGTCGTCCAGATGCGAGATCAGCCGGTCCGCTGCCTGCCAGGCTTCGGCATTGGTTTCACGGACGATCACATGCAGACGAATGCCGAAGCGCACGGTGCGGCCGAGCTTGGCGGCTTTGGCGCGCACTTGTGCGATCTTCTCGGCCACCGCGGCCGGCGGCTCGCCCCAGGTCAGAACCATCTCGACCTGCTCGGCCGCCAGATCCTGCGCCGCTTCCGAAGAGCCACCGAAATACAGCGGCGGACGCGGTTGCTGGATCGGCGGATACAGCAGCTTCGCGCCTTTGACGCTGATGTGCTCGCCGTCGTAATCGACGGTTTCGCCTTCCAGCACACGGCGCCAGATGCGGGTGAATTCCACCGAGGCCTGATAGCGTTCCTCATGGTTGAGGAACAGACCATCGCCAGCCAGTTCCTCCGGATCGCCACCGGTGACCAGATTGAACAGCGCACGCCCGCCGGACAAACGATCCAGCGTCGCTGCCTGGCGCGCCGCGACCGTCGGGGAAATGATCCCGGGGCGCAGGGCGACCAGAAACTTCAGGCGCTGGGTCACCGGAATCAGCGAGGCTGCCACCAGCCACGAGTCTTCGCAGGAACGCCCGGTCGGAATCAGCACCCCGCCAAAACCCAGACGGTCCGCCGCTTGCGCGACTTGCTGCAAATAACCGTGATCAACCGCGCGGGCGCCTTCGGCGGTGCCAAGGTAATGGCCGTCGCCGTGGGTCGGCAGGAACCAGAAGATGTTGAGGCTCATGGAGTGGTCTCCTTGTGGATTCGAATTACTGGGCTTGGGAGCTTTGGGCCACAGCGGCCGGCGGGGTCCAGATCACATCCTTGATGCTCAACGGCTTGGGAATCAGCTTGAGCTGGAAGAACGTGTCGGCGATTTTCTGTTGCGCAGCGACCACTTCCGGGGTCAGGAACAGCGCGCCGTAGCCCTGGCGTTTCACCGAGGTCAGGGTGATGTCCGCCGGCAGGCCAAGCAGTGGCGCGACCTGTTGCGTCACGTCTTCGGGATTGGATTTCGACCATTCACCCACCGCGCGCACCTCTTCGACGAGGGTCTTGATCACCTCGGGATTTTTCTGCGCGTAAGGTTTTGTGGCCAGATAGAACTGGTGGTTGTCGACGATGCCTTTGCCGTCACGCAGGGTGAGCGCTTGCAGTTGTTTCTCGGCAGCGGCCTGATACGGATCCCAGATGACCCAGGCGTCAACGCTGCCACGTTCGAACGCAGCGCGGGCATCGGCCGGCGGCAGGAACACGGTCTGAATATCGCTGTACTTGAGGCCGGCGTCTTCCAGCGCGCGCACCAGCAGGTAGTGGACGTTGGAGCCTTTGTTCAGGGCGACTTTCTTGCCTTTGAGATCGGCCACCGATTTGATCGGCGAGTCTTTCGGCACGAGGATCGCTTCGCTGTTCGGTGCTGGCGGTTCATAGGCGACGTAGAGCAGATCCGCGCCAGCGGCCTGTGCGAAAACCGGCGGGGTTTCGCCGGTCACGCCGAAATCGATCGAGCCGACGTTGAGGCCTTCGAGCAACTGCGGGCCGCCAGGGAATTCCGTCCATTGCACGTCGACGCCTTGCGCCGCCAGACGTTTTTCGAGCGTGCCTTTGGCTTTCAGCAGCACCAGCGTGCCGTACTTCTGATAACCGATCCGCAATGTCTCGGCTTGAGCTTGGGTGATGGCGCCGAAGGTGACAGCCGCAGCAAACAGAGCGACCAGACCACGACGCAAAAATACAGTGCGCATAGCGCTCTCCTTTTTGCTGTTGGGTTGTGGCTGCACCTGCTTGCCCGTTGGCGGGCGAGTAAGGCCAGTACTTCAAATTTCGATAAGGCTTAAATGCTCCAGCGAGCACTCAACAAACGTTCGTTCAGCAGGCCTGGCTCCAGCGGTTTCGGCCGGCGCGCCATGGCGCCGATGAACTGGTCCAGGGCCTCGTGTAACCGTTGCTCCAGGGCCGGCGCCAGTTGCGCGGCGGCACTGCCTTCGCCGTAAGCGATCTGGCTGTCCTCGGCGAAAATGCCCTGAAGCATCTCTTGGGCCTTGAGTGCCGACAGCACAGGCTTGAGGGCGTAATCGACCACCAGCATGTGGGCGATGCTGCCGCCCGTGGCCATCGGCAAGACAATCTTGTGGTTCAAGGCACGCTCGGGGAGCAGATCCAGCAGGGTCTTCAGCGCACCGGAAAACGAGGCCTTGTAAACCGGCGTGGCGATCAGCAGGCCATCGGCATTTGCGATCTGTTGCAGCAGGTCGAGGACCTTCGGGCTGTCGAAGCGCGCGTGGAGCAGATCCTCGGCCGGAAAGTCCCGCACCTGATAACTCACCACTTCCACGCCTTGCTGTTGCAACCAGCGTTGCGAACGCTCCAGCAGCACCCCGGAACGGGAGCGCAGGCTGGGGCTGCCACCGAGTGAGACGACCAGCATTGCAGATTCCTTTAAGCGTTACAGGCGATTCGCAGGCTGCGATCTCGCTTGAATGGCAGTGACCTTACCAGCTGATTTATATATCTATAAATCATATTTATTCATTTGGTTATGCGTTTAAGAAATATGAAGATAAGCAGAATCCAGGCGAAAAAAAAGGCCGTCGAAACGGCCGAAATTCCCCTGCGTTGTGATTCTGGATTCTCAAGTGCCTGGACTGACGCCTTCGCGAGCAGGCTCGCTCCCACAGGGGAATGCATTGCAAATGTGGGAGCGAGCCTGCTCGCGAAAGCGGCGGTGACTGCACCACAAATCTTATTTGTTCGGCTGCGGCGTCAGGCGCAGGTACGGCTTCACCGCGCGATAACCTTTGGGGAAGCGCTGCTTGATCTCGTCCTCATCCTTGAGCGACGGCACGATCACCACCTCTTCACCGTCCTGCCAGTTAGCCGGTGTGGCGACTTTGTAGTTGTCGGTGAGTTGCAGCGAGTCGATCACCCGCAGAATCTCGTGGAAATTACGCCCGGTGCTCGCCGGGTAGGTGATGGTCAGGCGAATCTTCTTGTTCGGATCGATGACGAACAGCGAACGTACGGTCAGCGTGTCATTGGCGTTCGGGTGGATCAGGTCGTAGAGATCGGAGACCTTGCGATCGGCATCGGCCAGGATCGGGAAGTTGACGATAGTGTTCTGGGTTTCGTTGATGTCCTCGATCCACTTGTGGTGCGAGTCCACCGGGTCGACCGACAGCGCGATGGCCTTGACGCCGCGTCGGCTGAATTCATCCTTGAGCTTGGCGGTGAAACCCAGCTCGGTGGTGCACACCGGAGTGAAGTCCGCCGGATGGGAAAACAGCACACCCCAGCTATCGCCCAGCCATTCGTGGAAACGAATCTTGCCGGCGCTGGAGTCCTGTTCGAAATCGGGGGCGATGTCGCCGAGTCTGAGGCTCATGGTGCTGCTCCTGATGAGGGATGGGAGACAACAACTGTAGCTCGGGATCGATCAGCGTGAAAAAGAATAAATAACTAGATATCTAGATCATTAATGAATATTAAACATCTGTTCATTGGACACCGACCCGCATCGCGACGAACATCCAACGCAAGGTTCGAGAAGGCCTTGAGTTGCAGCAAAGAGGGAAATCGAGAAGGGCTTACGGGGGTGAGCCTGACTCGAAAACGCAAAAGCCCCGTCCGGCGCGATGCCGGACGGGGCTTTTTTTTGCTTCAGTTGCTCGAGTGCTATTACAGCAGCGGGATCGAGTAGCTGAGGATCAGGCGGTTTTCGTCCTGGTCGCGTTGACCAGCGATGTCGGTGCGCCACGAAGCGTTTTTCCACATGAAGCCGACGTTCTTCAACGGGCCTTCCGGAACCACGTACGCCACGGTCAGATCGCGTTCCCACTCGGAAGCGCCATTGGAGGTTTGCACACGACTCGCGTAGGTATCGACATTGTCGCCACGCAGGTAAACCATGCCTGCGGTCAGGCCAGGCACGCCAACCTTGGCGAAGTCATAGGAGTAACGTGCTTGCCAGGTGCGCTCGCCGGCACGGTTGAACTTCTGGATCTGCATGTCGGTGATGGTGTAGTTCGACGAACCGTCGCCCTGGTTCAGCCAAGGGAAGTCGCTGCTGCCGTTGCTCACCTGATAGCCGCCACCAAAGGTGTGACCGGCAACGGTGTACAGGAACAGGCCGCTGTACAGATTGTTGTCGACCTTGCCTTTGCCGTTACCCAGCGAACTGTTGCCGTAGGCACCGTTGCTGAAATAGGCAGATTCATCGCCATTACGGCCGTCGTCGGAGCTATTGAAGTAACGGAAGTCGGACTTCAACACACCTGGACCGATCGACCAGTTATGCACCAGACCCAGGAAATGCTGCTTGTAGAAGTTTTCCAGATTGCCGTAGTAGTACTGGGCAGTCAGGTCCTTGGTGATTTTGTAATCACCACCGGCGTAGATGAACTTGTTGCTGTTCGCGGTGCGTGCGTTTGCACCACCGATCGACAGCTGTTCATTGTTGCTGGAGTTACGACCTTTCACGTGCTCGATCTGGCCACCGACCAGAGTCAGGTCCTTGATCTCGCCGGAAGTGATCTGGCCACCCTGCCAGGTTTGCGGCAGCAAACGACCGTCGTTGGTGACGATGACCGGGTTCTTCGGCTGCAGAGTACCCAGCTTCAGTTCGGTCTGGGAGATCTTCGCTTTGGCTGTCAGGCCCAGGCTGGAGAAGTTATCAACTGCCTGACCGTTGGATTCGCTTGGGAAAACAGTGCCGCCGTAAGCAGTGCCTGGGGTGCCGTTGGAGGCAACGTTACCGTTGGTGCCGCCGCCCGAATCCAGACGTACGCCCAACAGGCCGATGGCATCGATACCGAAGCCGACAGTGCCTTGGGTGTAACCGGAAATGAAACGCAGATCGAAGCCTTGGCCCCACTCTTCGTTGCGGCTTGGTTCGGCAGTGCCGTTACGGTTGTCAGTGTTGATATAGAAGTTACGCAGACCCAGAGTAGCCTTGCTGTCTTCGATGAAACCGGCGGCGCCTGCCTGCTGCGCCATAACCCCAACGGCCACAGCCAGGGCCAAGGTGGACTTGTTCATGTATCGCTCCTCTCGTTCTAATTCTTGTGTTCCTGGTTCGGGGTCGATTTGCCCTGAATCCTAAGATTCGCGATTAGCGCCAGACCGTGACTGCCAAGTCAATCGTAACCTTGTATGTCTACGACCATCGTCTAATCGCGAGTGATTTGGTCCCTGCAGCGTAAAGACTTCCTGATAATCCCAAAAAGAATTTATTCGTCCTTTTTCATGCCATTCAGGCATATGGCCCATTAATGGCCATCCGCGCCGGGAAACAGCGTATCGGCGCCTAAGCTCATTCCTAAATGGTATTTGCTGACCTTTTTTTAGATCGATTAGCTTTGCCGTACTCCCAACACGGCAAATCCCATCGAAAAGGCGACGCATCATGGCGAAACGCGCACTATCAAGTCAATTTGTTACAGTTTGTGTGTCGGCACTGTTTTCTTTTTCCGCACATGCCGCCGGTCTGACGGTCGGCTACCAGACCGGGATCGATCCGAGCAAAGTGCCGCAGGCCGATGGTGTCTATGAAAAAACCATCGGCGAGAAGATCGACTGGCGTCGTTTCAACAGCGGCCCGGAAGTCGTCACTGCCATTGCTTCTGGCGACGTACAGATAGGCAACCTTGGCTCAAGTCCCCTGGCAGCAGCTGCTTCACGCAATCTGCCGATCGTGGCGTTCATCGTTTCGGCACAGATCAATGCCGCCGAAGCATTGGTGGTGCGCAACGGCAGCGGCATCGACAAACCGCAGGACCTGATCGGTAAAACCATCGCCACACCGTTCGTGTCGACCTCGCACTACAGTCTGCTTGGAGCGCTGAAGCACTGGGGCCTGAATACTTCGCAAGTCAAAGTGGTCAACCTGCAACCGGCGGAAATCGCCGCCGCGTGGAAGCGTGGCGACATTGATGGTGCGTTTGTCTGGTCGCCGGCGCTAGGCGAGATCCGCAAGACCGGCAAGACCCTGACCGACGCCGCCCAGGTCGGCCAGTGGGGTGCGCCGACCTTCGAGGTGTGGGTCGCGCGCAAGGACTTTGCCGAGAAGCATCCCGAGGTCGTGGCGAAATTCGCCAAGGTCACCCTGGATTCGTTCGCTGATTACGCCGCGCACAAAGACAGCTGGACGGCCGACTCGGTGCCTGTGCAGAAAATCGCCAAATTGACCGGTGCCAACGCAGCAGATGTACCGGAACTGCTGGCCGGTTCGGCGTTCCCGGATGCCAAGGCGCAGCAAAGCAAGGCGCTGCTGGACGGCGGCACCGCCAAGGCCATTGCCGAAACGGCGAAATTCTTGAAGGAACAGGGCAAGGTCGAGACAGTGCTGGCGGATTATTCGCCGTACGTCAGCGCCAAATTCATCACTGACTGAATGCAGAAAGTGGCGAGGGGATTTATCCCCGTTGGGCTGCACAGCAGTCCCCCAGCGATTCCAAGTGAAAACACAGGGGGCCGCTACGCGACCCAGCGGGGATAAATCCCCTCGCCACAGACCTCGCTGTTGTTCAGAGGGTCTTTTCGAAGATCTTCGAATTACGCTGATAGTTGTACAGCGACGCCCGTGCCGCTGGCAGGCGTTCGACGCTGCTTGGCTCGAACCCGCGCTCGCGGAACCAGTGCGCAGTACGCGTGGTGAGTACGAACAGGGTTTTCAAACCCTGCGCCCGCGCGCGGGTTTCGATGCGTTCCAGCAATTCGTCGCCGCGTCCGCCGTGGCGGTATTCCGGATTCACCGCCAGACACGCCAGTTCGCCGGCATCGGAATCGGCAATCTGATACAGCGCCGCACAGGCGATGATCATGCCTTCGCGCTCGACCACGCTGAACTGCTCGATCTCGCGCTCCAGCACTTCCCGCGAGCGGCGCACCAGAATGCCTTGCTCTTCCAGCGGACTGATCAGGTCGAGCAAACCGCCGACGTCTTCAATCGCCGCTTCGCGCACCAGTTCGAACTGCTCCTGCGCCACCAGCGTACCGCCACCGTCACGGGTGAACAGCTCCGTCAGCAGCGCGCCATCTTCGGCGTAACTGACGATATGGCTGCGCGCCACGCCGCCACGGCAGGCTTCGGCGGCGGCATCGAGCAACTCCGCTTGATAGTTGCTCATGCCGAGGCGCTGCAAATGGGCCGGCACTTGTTGCGGGCGCAGTTCGCGGACCAGTTTGCCGTTCTCGTCGATCAGGCCGAGCTCGGCGCCGAACAACAGCAGCTTGTCCGCGCCCAGATCAATCGCGGCGCGGGTGGCGACGTCTTCGCAGGCAAGGTTGAAGATTTCGCCGGTCGGCGAATAGCCCAGCGGCGACAGCAATACGATCGAGCGCTCGTCGAGAAGGCGGTTGATGCCCTTGCGATCAACCCGACGCACTTCACCGGTGTGGTGATAGTCGACACCTTCCAACACACCGATCGGCCGCGCGGTGACGAGGTTGCCGCTGGCCACGCGCAGGCGCGAGCCCTGCATCGGCGACGAAGCCATGTCCATCGACAGCCGCGCTTCGATGGCGATGCGCAACTGGCCGACCGCATCGATCACACACTCCAGCGTCGCGGCATCGGTGATGCGCATGCCGTGATGGTAATGCGGGGTCAGGCCACGGGCGGCGAGGCGGGTTTCGATCTGCGGGCGCGAGCCGTGCACCAGCACCAGACGCACGCCAAGACTGTGCAGCAAGACCAGGTCGTGGACGATGTTGCCGAAATTCGGATGCTCGACGCCGTCGCCGGGCAGCATGACGACGAAGGTGCAATCGCGGTGGGCATTGATGTATGGGGACGCGTGGCGAAGCCAATTGACGTATTCGGGCATGAACCTGGGCCTGTAATAAAGAGCAGCCGAAAAAAGGGGCGAAACGAAAAACGCACAGCGGGCTGATGGTTATCGTCGGAACAGGCTTGGCGACACGCGCGCTCTCCTCATGAATACGGGTTGGGGTGCAGGCAATTTACCGGGTTGATGCAAGACATTTAACCCTGTGGGAGCGAGCCTGCTCGCGAAAGCGGTGGATCAGGTTCATCAATGGCGACTGACAAAACGCTTTCGCGAGCAGGCTCGCTCCCACACAGGGCCGTCATCGTTCGTCTGTCGTCAGGCAGTAATGTTCAATCAACTGCCGAATCAGATGCACGGTAGGCTGCAAACGTGACATTTCAAGGTACTCGCCGGGTTGATGCGCGCAGGCAATGTCGCCGGGGCCGAGGACGATGGTTTCGCAGCCGAGGCGCTGAAGATAAGGCGCTTCGGTGCCGAACGCTACTGCTTCGGCGCGATGGCCGGTGAGCTTTTCAGCGATGCGCACCAGTTCGGCATCTTCGGACTGCTCGAACGGCGGCACTTCCGGGAACAGCGGTTTGTAATCGATTTTCACCTTATGCCGCTCGGCCACCGGGTTGAGCTTGCGCAGGATTTCCGCGCGCAGCAGGCTCGGGTCCATGCCCGGCAGCGGCCGCAGGTCGAATTCCAGCGAGCACTGGCCGCAGATGCGATTGGGATTGTCGCCGCCATGAATGCAGCCGAAGTTCATCGTCGGTTGCGGCACGCTGAACTGTGGGTTGCTGAATTCACGCTGCCACAACAGACGCAGACCGCGCAGTTCGCCGATGGCATCGTGCATCGCTTCAAGGGCGCTGTGGCCCAGGCGCGGATCCGAGGAGTGGCCGCTCTGCCCGAGGATGTCGATGCGCTCCATCATGATGCCTTTGTGCATGCGAACCGGCTTGAGCCCGGTCGGCTCGCCGATCACCGCCGCGCGGCCCAGCGGCTGCCCGGCCTCGGCCAGTGCGCGGGCGCCGGACATCGAGCTTTCTTCGTCGCAGGTGGCGAGGATCAGCAGCGGTTGCTTGAACGGCTGATCGAGCAGCGGCCGCACGGCTTCGATGATCAGCGCGAAGAAGCCCTTCATGTCACAACTGCCCAGCCCGACCCAGCGACCATCGACTTCAGTGAGCTTCAGCGGATCGGTCTGCCACAACGCGTCGTCATAAGGCACGGTGTCGCTGTGCCCGGCCAGCACCAGGCCGCCGGGGCCGCTGCCGATACTGGCGAGCAGATTGAATTTGCCGGGGCTGACCTGCTGGATATCGCAGCTGAAACCCAGGTCACCGAGCCAGCCCGCCAGCAGATCAATGACGGCGCGGTTGGACTGGTCCAGGTTCGGTTGGGTGCAGCTGACCGATGGCGCGGCAATCAGCGCGGCGAACTGGTCTTGCATGGACGGCAATGGCATCACTGACTCCAGGTCCCGGATTGAGGCCCACTATAGAACCATCCGGCGCGCGGAATAAACCGCCGCAGGGCGTAGGAAGTTTGACTCCTGTACACTGCACGGCCTTGGCAGCCACACATTCCCCCGGCTGCGCTCCCGATTCTGGATGTTCCGGCCATGCAAAAAGAAACTGAAATCAAACTCCGCGTCAGCCGCGAAACCCTCGCTGCCCTGCGCGAGCACCCGCTGCTGAAGAAACGCAACAAAAGTGGCTGGGAACGCCGTGAGTTGATGAACCAGTACTTCGACACCCCCGAGCGCGACCTCGCCCAGGCCAAGGTCGCCCTGCGCCTGCGCAAGGACGGTGACGAAGTGATTCAAACTCTCAAGACCCGTGGCCAGAGCGTCGCCGGTCTGTCCGAGCGTAACGAGTACGACTGGAAACTGCCGAAAGCCAAGCTCGACGTGAAGAAACTCGACGGCGAATGCTGGCCAGAGTCGCTCGCCGAGCTGGACAAGAAAACCCTCAAGCCGATCTTCACCACCGATTTCGTCCGCGAGCGCGCCGAAATCGCCTGGGGCCGTGGCAAGACCAAAGTAGTCATTGAAGCCGCGCTGGATCTCGGTCACGTGGTGGTCGGCAAGCAGAAAGAAGAAATCTGCGAGCTGGAACTGGAATTGCGCGAAGGCGAGCCTGCTGCGTTGCTGGAACTGGCTGCCGAACTGGCCGAAACCCTGGCGCTGATGCCATGCGATATCAGCAAGGCCGAGCGTGGTTATCGCCTGCACGACGCCAACAGCTACTCGCTGAGCCTGCCAGCGCCGCAGCTGACCACCGAAACCCGTCTCGACGACGCCTTCGCCGCGCTGAGCTGGCATCTGCTCGGCAGCAGCCAGCGTCTGGCCGAACAATATCGCTTCAACGGCCACTGGCGTCTGCTGCAGGACTGGGTCGAGAACCTCGCGGAAATGCGCGCCCTGCTCAGCAGCCTCGGCCAGGCTGCGCCGCGTCAGTCGACCCACGATTTGCGCGTGGCCCTCGATGCCTTGCTGGAAGACTGGCGTCCACTGGTACAGGTCGGCATCGAAGACGAAGACGTGCGCAAGGCCGCGCCGGAGCAGTTCCTCGAAGAACTGGAAGACCCGCGCTGGGGCCAGTTCTCGCTGAACGCTTCACGCTGGCTGCTGGCCCGGACCTGGACCGCCGACCGCAACACTCGCGGTAATCGTCAGGGTGACGCGCAACTGCACAGCTGGCTGCCGCGTCTGCTCGGCGAAGAAGCCACTGCTCTGCAGCTGCAACGCTATCAGCAGCAGCCGGAAGATCTCGCTGAACAACTGCCGCGTATCGAACGCATTCAGGTCTGGTTGCACCATGCGCGCAACGTGCTGGACATCCCGGAAATGGATCGCCTGTACGGTGAGCTGAACAAACTGGCGCAACTGGCCAACGAGCCGACCATCACCGACGAACTGCTCGATGCACGCAAGCATCAGGCGATTGCGGTGTACCAGAATCGCGCCTGGAAAATCCTCCTGCGCAGCTAAACACCTTCCCACCTGATCGTTCCCACGCTCTGCGTGGGCACGATCAAGCGGGGTCTGCTGCGCAGCCCAGCGGGGATAAATCCCCTCGCCACAAAGGCCATCCGCACTAGACCGGCAGGCTGGTGGTGGACTTGATTTCAGAAAGCGCCACGATCGAATTCACTTCCTGTATCCCCGGCACCAGCGACAGCTTCTCGAAGAAGAACCGCTCGTACGCCTCGATGTCCGCCGCGACTATGCGCAACATGAAATCCACAGCGCCCATCAGCACATAACACTCCAGCACTTCCGGAAAGCCGCGAATCGCCTCGGTGAATTCAGTGAAGTTCGAACGCCCATGAGCGTTGAGTTTGATCTCGGCAAAGATCTGCGTGTTCAGGCCGATCTTCTTGCGATCCAGCAAGGTCACCTGACCGCGAATAATGCCCTCCTCCTTCATCCGCTGAATCCGCCGCCAGCACGGCGATTGCGACAAGCCGACCTGCTCGGCGATCTCCGCGCTCGACAGCGAAGCGTCTTCCTGGAGCAAGGCGAGGATCTTGCGGTCGTAGGCATCAAGTTCGCTGTGCATAAAAAATCCTCAATGATCAGCTTTCACGAATCAACTCTTTCGATAAATCCGTTCAGACGCCGATCATAGCCAAGAAATACCCCGCACCGAATGTAAAAATTTCTCCACTGATCTGGAGATTTGCCATGCCGCATCTTGAAGCCGTGAACAGCGCGCCTGCCCGCGCCGATGTCTGGAACGTCAACAACGCTCACTGCCTGGCGCAGTACCGAATCCTTGCCGAGGCCGAGCCGGATCTGCTGGTGCGGGTGCTGAATCTGTTCGCTTTGCAGTTTCTGACGCCGGAGCAGGTCAACGTCCAGCGCCAGGACGATCTGCTGTCGATCGATCTGCTCATGAGCGGCCTGAGCTGGCATCGCGCGCAAGTGATCGCGGAAAAACTGCGCAACCTGATCAGCGTCTGCGCGGTGGACCTGCACAACGCCGACGCCGCGTGGCAAGCGCCCGCCCAGGCTGCCGGCTGACAAATCCGGCAACGGCTTCGTCGGGTAGTGGCCCAACGGTCAGCAGAGCCACGACTATCCTTTTGCGCATGACGCTTAAAAAGGAAAGCCGCATGTCCGTTCAATTTGTCACTCAGGACCGCTGGCTGGACCTCAACGATGTATTACGGGAACTGGTCGCCCAAGGCTTCATCTGCCAGGACGCGGCGGAACAGGCGCTCAATGCCCGCCGTCGCCATGCTGCTCACGGGCAGATGCATCCGCTGGAATTCATCGCCAGCCAGCAACTCGACGACCTCAGCCGTCCGGGCAAACATCTGGATCTGGAAAGCCTGACCCTGTGGCTGGCGCAACAGGCCGGTCAGCCGTATTTGCGCATTGATCCGCTGAAAATCAATGTCGCGGCGATCACGCCGCTGATGTCCTATGCCTTCGCCCAGCGCCACAAGATTCTCGCCGTCGCCGTGGACCGCGATTCGGTCACCGTGGCCAGCGCTCAGCCCTACGTCAGCGGTTGGGAAGCCGACCTGACCCACGTGTTGAAGCTGCCGATCAAACGCGTTGTGGCCAACCCGGTCGACATCCAGCGCTTCAGCGTCGAATTCTTTCGTCTGGCCAAATCGGTCAGCGGCGCCAGCAATGCCGACGCCCAGGGCGGCAACCTCGGCAATTTCGAACAACTGCTCAATCTCGGCGCCAGCGACCAGGAACCGGACGCCAACGACGCGCACATCGTCAACATCGTCGACTGGCTGTTCCAGTACGCCTTCCAGCAGCGCGCCAGCGATATCCACATCGAACCGCGCCGCGAGCACGGCACCGTGCGCTTTCGCATCGACGGCGTGCTGCATAACGTCTATCAATTCCCGCCGCAGGTGACCATGGCGATCGTCAGTCGCCTGAAAAGCCTTGGTCGCATGAACGTCGCGGAAAAGCGCAAACCCCAGGATGGCCGGGTCAAGACCAAGACCCCGGACGGCGGCGAAGTGGAATTGCGTCTGTCGACCTTGCCGACAGCGTTCGGCGAAAAAATGGTCATGCGGATTTTCGACCCGGAAGTGCTGCTGAAGAATTTCGACCAGTTGGGTTTCAGCGCCGACGACCTGCGCCGCTGGCAGGACATGACCCGCCAGCCCAATGGCATCATTCTGGTCACCGGGCCGACCGGTTCGGGCAAGACCACCACTCTGTACACCACGCTGAAAAAACTGGCGACGCCGGAGGTCAACCTCTGCACCATCGAAGACCCGATCGAAATGGTCGAGCCGGCCTTCAACCAGATGCAGGTGCAGCACAACATTGAGCTGACTTTCGCCGCCGGGGTGCGCGCACTGATGCGGCAGGACCCGGACATCATCATGATCGGCGAGATCCGCGATCTGGAAACTGCGGAAATGGCGATTCAGGCCGCACTCACCGGCCACTTGGTCTTGTCCACCCTGCACACCAACGATGCACCTAGCGCCATCAGCCGTTTGCTCGAACTCGGTGTGCCGCATTACCTGATCAAAGCCACCGTGCTCGGCGTTATGGCTCAGCGTCTGGTGCGCACGTTATGCCCGCACTGCAAGGCGCCACTGACGCTCGAGGATGAAGACTGGCAAACCCTGACCCGGCCCTGGCAAGCGCCGCTGCCGAGCAATGCGCAGCGAGCGATCGGTTGCCTGGAATGCCGCGACACCGGCTATCGCGGGCGCGCCGGGGTCTACGAAATCATGCAACTGAGCGACAGCCTCAAAGCGTTGATCACCCCGGACACCGACCTCACCGCGATCAGGCGTCAGGCATTCAAGGAAGGCATGCGCAGCCTGCGCCTGTCCGGCGCGCAGAAAGTCGCGGCGGGGCTGACCACGGTGGAGGAAGTGCTGCGGGTGACACCGCAAAGTGAGTTGAAATAATTCAGCACGGAACTGGATCGGGGATCGGCTATCCAACGCCGTAGTCAATCCCAGGAGTCACCTCATCATGCGTCTCAAACTCGCTGTCGCCACCTTGGCCCTGCTGTCGCTTCCTGTTGGTTCGGCCATGGCGGACAGCTTTTGGCGTAACGTCATCTCCTCCGGCGCCACCACCGGTTCGACCTACCTGACCTTCAAGGATCACAAGCTGATCGTCGCCGCCCAGGACGACGCCGGCAGCTTCGTCGCCAGCGATGGCGGCATCCGTGGCCCGTACCTGGAAGCAGCCATGCAGAAAGTCCGCGCCGACAACCCGGGCCTGCAGGCTTCGGACATGGAACTGGCGAACGCGATTCTGGCGAAGAACGCCGTGGCTTCCGAATAAACGTTGCGCCGATGAAAATGCCGCTCGATCGAGCGGCATTTTTTTGCCCGTCTTCTGAAACCGATACAAAACCCTGTGGGAGCGAGCCTGCTCGCGAAAGCGGTGAGCCAGTCACCGAAAATGCTGGCTGGACGATTGCTTTCGCAAGCAGGCTCGCTCCCACAGGGACGGCGGTGGATTTAGAGATCAGCGGTAATCATCCACCGGGACACACGCGCAATACAGGTTGCGATCCCCGTAAACGTTATCCACCCGATTCACCGCCGGCCAATATTTGTGCAATCGAGTGTGCGCATCCGGGGTAATGCCCTGTTCGATGCTGTAGGGCCGTTCCCAGATCCCAGTGACATCGGCCAGCGTATGCGGCGCGCGTTTGAGCGGGTTGTCTTCGCCCGGCCAGTTGCCCTTCTGCACTTCATTGATCTCTGCGCGAATACTCAGCATCGCAGCGATGAAACGGTCGAGTTCTGCCTTGGATTCGCTCTCGGTCGGCTCGACCATCAATGTACCAGGCACCGGGAAGGACATGGTCGGCGCGTGGAAGCCGTAATCCATCAGCCGCTTGGCAACGTCTTCCTCGCTGATGCCGGTCTGAGCCTTCAGTGGGCGCAAATCAAGAATGCATTCATGCGCCACCCGGCCGTTGCGCCCGGCGTAAAGCACCGGGAATGCCCCGGATAGATGCTGCGCCAGATAATTTGCCGCCAGAATCGCCACCTCACTGGCGTCCGCCAGTTGCGGGCCCATCATGGCGATGTACATCCAACTGATCGGCAAAATGCTCGCACTGCCCCACGGTGCTGCGCTGACTGCGCCGTTCTGTGCCAGCGGTCCGTCAATCGGCACCACCGGATGGTTGGCGACGAACGGCGCCAGATGCGCACGAACGCCGATCGGCCCCATGCCCGGCCCGCCGCCGCCATGGGGAATGCAGAAGGTCTTGTGCAGGTTCATGTGTGAGACGTCGGCGCCAATGTCCGCTGGTCTGGCCAGGCCGACCTGGGCGTTGAGATTGGCGCCATCCATGTACACCTGGCCGCCGTGCTGGTGGATCACTGCGCAGATGTCGCTGATGCCCTCCTCGTAGACCCCGTGGGTCGACGGATAGGTCGCCATCAGGCACGACAACTTATTCCCGGCCTCGGCGGCTTTGAGCTGCAAATCATCCAGATCGACGTTGCCCGCCTCATCGCATTCGACAATGACTACACGCATTCCGGCCATCTGCGCCGAGGCCGGGTTGGTGCCATGGGCCGACGACGGAATCAGGCAGATGTCCCGCGCGCCCTCCCCTCGGCTTTCGTGATATTTACGGATCGCCAGGAGCCCGGCGTATTCGCCCTGGGCGCCGGAATTGGGCTGCATGCAGATAGCATCGAAACCGGTAATCGCGCAGAGCCAACGCTCAAGTTCTTCGATCATCAGTGTGTAACCGACAGCCTGCTCCCTCGGCACGAAGGGATGCAGATTGGCGAACTGCGGCCAGGTGATCGGGATCATTTCGCTGGTGGCGTTGAGCTTCATCGTGCAGGAACCGAGCGGAATCATCGACTGATTGAGCGCCAGATCCTTGTTTTCCAGCTGTTTGAGGTAACGCAGCATCTCGGTTTCGCTGTGGTGAGCGTTGAACACCGGATGTTGCAGGTACGGCGTGCTGCGCTGGAGTTCGTCGGGAATTCCCGAGGCGATGTCCTCCGCATCAAGCGCATCAACGCTCAGGCCGTGATCGGCGCCGAGCAGCACATCGAACAGTTTCGCCACGGTGTGTTCATCACAGGTCTCATCCAGACTCAGACCGACACGGCCGCGACCGAGAATGCGCAGGTTGATCTGCGCCGCCTGAGCGCTTTCGATGATCGCCGTTTGCGCACCGCCGACCTCCAGCGTCAGAGTGTCGAAGAACTGCCTGTTGAGCCGTTTGATGCCGTTGCGCTCGAGTCCCGCGGCGAGGAGCCAGGTCAGGCGATGCACGCGCTGGGCGATACGCTTCAAGCCTTCGGGGCCGTGATACACCGCGTAGCAACTGGCGATATTGGCCAGCAGTACCTGCGCTGTGCAGATGTTCGAATTGGCTTTCTCGCGGCGGATGTGTTGCTCGCGGGTTTGCAGGGCCATGCGCAGCGCGACGTTGCCGCGAGCATCTTTCGATACACCGATGATCCGCCCCGGAATCGCTCGTTTGTACTCCTCGCGGCTGGCGAAAAACGCCGCGTGCGGGCCGCCATAACCCATCGGCACACCGAAACGCTGGGACGAACCGAACACCACATCGGCACCCAACTCACCCGGCGGCGTCAGCACCAGCAGGCTGAGCAAATCGGTAGCGACGCAGGCCAGGGCCTGTTGTGCGTGCAGGTGGTTGATCAAGGGTTTGAGATCGCGGATTTCGCCGTGGGTGTCGGGGTATTGCAGCAGCGCGCCGAACACCTCGTGCTGCGCCAGGTTATCCACCGCGTCGACGACCAGCTCGAAGCCGAAACCTTCGGCGCGGGTCTGCACCACGGAGAGGGTTTGCGGATGGCAGTTTTCATCCACAAAAAACAGATTGCTCTTCGACTTCGCCACGCGCCTGGCCAACGCCATGGCTTCGGCCGCTGCGGTGGCCTCATCGAGCAGCGAGGCGTTGGCCAGTTCCAGGCCGGTGAGGTCGATGGTTAGCTGCTGAAAATTCAGCAGGGCTTCGAGCCGGCCCTGGGCGATCTCTGGTTGATATGGGGTGTACGCGGTGTACCAGCCGGGATTTTCCAGCACGTTACGCAGAATGACGGTCGGCGTCACGGTGCCGTGATAGCCCATGCCGATCAGGCTGGTGAACAGCTGATTCTGCTCGGCATAACCGCGCAGTTTCGCCAGCGCAGTCTGCTCGTCGAGGGCCGGCGGCAGATCCAGTGCGCGATTGAAGCGAATGCTCGGCGGCACGGTCTGCTCGATCAGCTCGGCACGACTGCCCAGGCCGAGGCTGTCGAGCATCGCCTGCTGCTCGGCGGCATCCGGGCCAAGGTGGCGGCGCAGGAAGGCTTCGGGATCGCGTAACTGGCTCAGGGACGGCGACTGGGACATGACGGGCTCTCCTGGCTGGCGCTTGGCGTCAATCGACACGGTCAAACCAGCATAGCAGGCGAATTTTCAAGATCACGCCGCCCCTGTGGGAGCGAGCCTGCTCGCGAAAGCGGTGTTTCAGAAACCTTGGCATTGACTGATATGGCGCTTTCGCGAGCAGGCTCGCTCCCACAAAGGGATATTCGTCGCCCATAAAAAAGCCCCGACGAATCGGGGCTTTGGGTGTTGCCGGCAACTTACTCGCCGATTGCAGCCTTGTACCCAGCAGCATCCAGCAGCTTGTCCAGCTCGGCCTTGTCGCTTGGCTGGAGCTTGAAGATCCACGCGCCGTACGGGTCATTATTCAGCTCTTCTGGCGAGTCGGTCAGCGCCTCGTTGATCGCGATGACTTCACCGCTGACCGGGGCGTAGATGTCGGAGGCGGCTTTCACCGACTCGACCACGCCGGATTGATCACCGGCGGCGAACACCTTGCCGACTTCGGTCAACTCGACGAACACCACGTCGCCCAGCGCTTCCTGCGCGTGATCGCTGATGCCCACGGTGACGGTGCCGTCGGTTTCCAGACGCGCCCATTCATGACTTTCGGCAAAACGCAGTTCGGCAGGGATATCGCTCATCTTCGGTTCCTCGGAAATTGGTCAGCGGTCATACCCGCCAGAAAAGGTTAGATCAAGGTTTTGCCATGGCGCACGAAGGTCGGTTTGACCACTCGCACCGGATACCACTTGCCACGGATTTCCACTTCGGCGCGGTCGGCAGTCGCCATCGGTACACGCGCCAGGGCAATCGATTTGCTCAGCGTAGGAGAGAAACTACCACTGGTGATCTCCCCTTCGCCAACATCGGCGATGCGAACCACTTGGTGAGCGCGCAAAACCCCGCGCTCTTCCAGCACCAGACCGACCAGTTTGTGCGCCACGCCGGCGGTTTTTTCCGCCTCCAGCGCCGCGCGGCCGATGAACTGCCGCGAGGCCGGCTCCCAGGCGATGCTCCAGGCCATGTTCGAGGCCAGCGGTGAAACGTCCTGATGAATGTCCTGACCGTACAGGTTCATTCCGGCCTCGACACGCAAGGTGTCGCGAGCGCCAAGGCCGATCGGCGAAATACCGGCACCGACCAGGTCGTTGAAGAAACCCGGCGCCTGATTGGCCGGCAGGCAGATTTCCAGGCCATCCTCGCCGGTGTAACCGGTACGCGCGATGAACCAGTCGCCGTCGATGGCGCCTTCGAAAGGTTTGAGTTGCTGGATCAGCGTGGCGCGGGACTGGGTCACCAGTTCGGCAATCTTGTGCCGGGCCTGCGGGCCTTGGATGGCAAGCATCGCCAGCTCGGCGCGCTCGTGCAGTTGCACGTCGTAGGCGCCGAGCTGGGCGTTCATCCAGGCCAGATCCTGATCGCGGGTCGAGGCGTTGAACACCAGCCGGTACGCGTCGTCGAGGCGATAGACGATCATGTCGTCGACGATGCCGCCGCGCTCATTGAGCATGGTGCTGTACAACGCCCGGCCGGGGCGGTGCAGACGTTCGACGTCGTTGGCCAGCAGATGCTGGAGCCAGGCCTTGGCCTGGGCGCCGGTGACATCGATCACGGTCATATGGGAAACATCGAACACCCCGCAATCGCGGCGCACTTCGTGGTGCTCCTCGACCTGCGAGCCGTAATGCAGTGGCATGTCCCAACCGCCAAAATCGACCATCTTCGCGCCGAGCGCGAGGTGCAGGTCATACAGAGGCGTACGCTGTCCCATGGGTTTCTCCTTCCGGGCGTGGCGAGGGTGCGGACCGCCGCTTTACGGCTGAAAGCCTTGATGGATAAGGCTTGCAGCCGATTCCAGCGCACGGGTCTGTCAGACGAACCGCACCGAATGCCGCGCATTGTAGCCGCATGATGTAGGACTCACTACTACGGGGGCGTTCTCAATTGGTTTCCCCACCGCGTTGTCGCCTAAAAGCGAGCCAGGCAAGGCGCAGGCCGCTGGGAATGGTATTCCCTTTTCAAGGCCTGCAACGCAGGCTGGCTCGCTTTTAGGCACAACCCGGAGGGCCGGGCCTGCTGTTGTGCAGGGCTGCGTTGCTCGAAGCTTATTTGGAACAACCAAACCACGCTTCTCGCGTCTTGCCCTGCACAACAGCAGACCCGGCGCGGTGGGGAAACCAATCGAGAACGCCCCCTAGTTTCGGTGCGCCGAACGTCGAATCAATCCGATCACCGGCAACAGCCCGACCAGCACCAGGGTCAATGCTGGCAACGAGGCGCGCGCCCATTCGCCTTCACTGGTCATTTCAAAGATGCGCACCGCCAGCGTGTCCCAGCCAAACGGGCGCATCAGGAGGGTCGCGGGCATTTCCTTGAGCACATCGACGAACACCAGCAACGCCGCACTCAAAGTGCCGGGCAGCAAGAGCGGCAGATACACTTTGAAAAACAGTCGCGGCCCACTGACACCCAGGCTACGTGCCGCTTCGGGCAAAGATGGCCGTATACGCGCCAGACTGCTTTCCAGCGGCCCGTAAGCGACAGCGATAAAGCGCACCAGATACGCCATCAGCAAAGCTGCGAGGCTGCCGAGCAGCAACGGTCTGCCCGCACCGCCGAGCCATGACGAAAGCGGAATCACCAGCTCACGATCCAGATAACTGAAGGCAAGCATGATCGACACCGCCAGCACCGAACCGGGCAAGGCGTAGCCGAGATTGGCCAGACCGACGCCGGAGTTGATGGCTGGGGTCGGCGCCAGGCGCCGGGCAAACGCCAGCAACAGCGCAACGCTGACGGTGATCAGCGCCGCCATCGCGCCCAGATAGAGCGTGTGCAGAATCAGCCCGGCGTAACGCTCATCCAGATCGAAGCGTCCACGCTGCCAGAACCAGACGATCAGTTGCAGCACCGGGATGACGAAGGCGCAGGCGAACACCAATCCACACCAGCCCGTCGCCGCGAAGGCCTTGATTCCCCGCAGGTGATACAGCGCTTTCACCCGTGGCCGCTCGTTGCTGGCCCGATTCGCCCCGCGTGCCCGGCGCTCGCCGTACAGCACCAGCATCACCACCAGCAGCAACAGACTGGCCAGTTGCGCAGCGCTGGGCAGGCTGAAAAAGCCGTACCAGGTTTTGTAGATGGCCGTGGTGAAGGTATCGAAGTTGAACACCGACACCGCGCCAAAATCGGCGAGGGTTTCCATCAGCGCCAGCGCCACGCCCGCGCCAATCGCCGGACGCGCCATCGGCAGCGCAACCCGCCAGAACGCCTGCCACGGCGACTGGCCCAGCACCCGCGCCGCTTCCATCAAACCTTTGCCCTGAGCCAGAAACGCGGTGCGCGCCAGCAGATAAACGTAGGGATAAAACACCAGCACCAGCACCACGATCACCCCGCCGGTGGACCGTACCCGAGGCAGGCGCAGGCCGCTGCCGAACCATTCGCGCAACAGGGACTGCACGGGGCCGGCGAAATCGAGCAGGCCGACGAAAACGAACGCCAGTACATACGCTGGAATGGCGAAGGGCAGCATCAGCGCCCAGTCGAGCCAGCGCCGACCGGGGAATTCACAGAGGCTGGTCAGCCATGCGAGGCTGACACCCAGCAGAATCACGCCGACACCGACGCCGAGGATCAGCGTCAGGGTATTGCCGAGCAGACGCGGCATCTGGGTTTGCCACAGGTGCGACCAGATCTGCTGATCGATGGTCTGCCACGACAGCAGCAACACGCTCAGGGGCAACAACACCAGCGCGGCGATGGCGAAGACGATGGGGTACCAGCGGCGTTGGGCGGGGTGGGCCACTTTTGGGTCTCTGGAGGGATTGGGGTGTTCTTGGATTGCGTATTTCAGGTTGGGATTGCCGCCCTCACCCTAGCCCTCTCCCGGAGGGAGAGGGAACTGACCGAGGTGCTCATGCAAACTACATCGACCTGAGATATTGAGTCGAACTCAAGTTTCGAAAGCAACAAGTTGGCTCCCTCTCCCTCCGGGAGAGGGCTGGGGTGAGGGAGCGATCTTGAAAGATCAACAGTTACACGAAACGCCTCAGTTCCACCCCGCCCGATCCATCATCCGGATCGCCTCGGCCTGACGTTTACCCGCCACCTCAACCGGCAACGTATCAGCAACAAACTTGCCCCACGCCGCCACTTCTTCCGATGGCGCCACCGCCGGGTTGGCCGGGAATTCCTGGTTCACATCAGCAAAAATCTTCTGTGCCTCAGGCGTGGTCATCCATTCGACCAGCGCCTTGGCCGCTTCCGGGTGCGGTGCATGTTTGGTCAGGCCGATGCCCGACAGGTTCACATGCACACCGCGATCGGCCTGATTCGGCCAGAACAGCTTCACCGGCAATTCAGGCTTCTGCTTGTGCAGGCGACCGTAGTAGTAGGTGTTGACGATGCCAACGTCACACTGCCCGGCGTTGATCGCTTCCAGCACTGCAACGTCATCGGAGAACACGTCAGTGGACAGGTTGTTGACCCAGCCCTTGAGGATTTTCTCGGTCTTCTCGGCGCCGTGGACTTCGATCATGGTCGCAGTCAACGACTGGTTGTAGACCTTCTTCGCCGTGCGCAGGCACAGGCGGCCTTCCCAGTTCTTGTCGGCCAGCGCTTCGTAGGTGGTCAGTTCGCCCGGCTTCACCCGCTCGGTGGAATAGGCGATGGTCCGTGCGCGCAGGCTCAGGCCGGTCCAGGCGTGGGTGGACGAGCGATATTGCTGAGGAATATTGGCGTCGATGGTTTTCGAGGTGAAAGGCTGCAGAATGCCCATCTGCTCGGCCTGCCACAGGTTACCGGCATCGACGGTGAGCAGCAGGTCGGCGGTGGCGTTTTCGCCCTCGGCCTTGATGCGCTGCATCAGCGGCGCTTCCTTGTCGGTGATGAACTTGATCTTCACCCCGGTCTTGGCGGTGTAGGCATCGAATACCGGTTTGATCAGCTCATCGATGCGCGACGAGTACACCACCACCTCATCGGCGGCCTGGGCAGTGGTGCTGCCGATCAGGGTCAAAGCCAGTGCGGT
The DNA here is from genome assembly GCF_041956865.1 of Pseudomonas sp. LW8. NCBI lineage: Bacteria > Pseudomonadati > Pseudomonadota > Gammaproteobacteria > Pseudomonadales > Pseudomonadaceae > Pseudomonas > Pseudomonas sp. LW8. The sequence goes on from NZ_CP168138.1 coordinate 5,489,086, forward strand.
CAGAAGACGCTTGGGTGCCAACATGGGAGTGGTCTCACGGTCGGGAAAGGTGGGCCAAATGATAAGGACTCACATTTACCACCACAATCGAACACTGGGGGAAGGCGTTACCAGATGTTGCACGGCTCAAAACTGCGGTAAGTGGGCGGACGCTTTCGCGAGCAGGCTCGCTCCCACATTGGAATGCATCTCAACTGTGGGAGCGAGCCTGCTCGCGAAGGCCATCAGCCTCAATGAGGCGGTCAGGGCTTTGCCAGAGCTGGAAGATCCCCAGTCAACCCCAGCGCCTCGCGCACAAACAGCGCCTTCGCCTCGGGCATCTGCTCGACCAGTTTCAACCCGGCATTGCGCAACCAGCGCAGCGGCAGGGGGTCGGCCTGGAACAACCGCTCGAAGCCTTCCATCGCCGCCATCAGCGCCAGATTGTGCGGCATGCGCCGACGCTCGTAGCGGCTCAGCACCTTCACGTCCGCCAGTCGCTCACCGCGCTGATGCGCTTGCAGGAGCACTTCCGCCAGCACGGCGGCATCGAGGAATCCAAGGTTCACACCCTGCCCCGCCAAGGGGTGAATGGTGTGCGCCGCATCACCGATCAAGGCCAGGCCCTCAGCGACGTAGCGCTTGGCATGGCGCTGACGCAGCGGCACGCACAGATGCGGATCGGCGTTGATCACTTCACCGAGGCGCCCTTCGAAGGCTCGCTCCAGCTCAGCGCAAAACGCCGTCTCCTCGAGTGCCATCAGGCGCTCGGCTTCACCCGGCGTGGTCGACCAGACGATCGAACACCAGTCCTGCTGACCATCACGCTCCAGTGGCAAAAACGCCAGCGGCCCGTGATCGGTAAAGCGCTGCCAGGCGGTTTTGCGGTGCGGCTGGCTGCAGCGCACGCTCGTCACAATGGCGTGATGCAGATAATCCCACTCGCGGGTCGCCACGCCGGTCAGACGGCGCACAGCAGAATTGGCGCCATCGGCCGCGATCACCAGCGGCGCGCGCAAGGTGCGGCCGTCGGCCAGGGTCAGCAGCCAGTCATCGCCGGAGCGACGCATCTGCTCCAGCCGCGCATTGGCCAACATGCCGAGGTCGCAACCATGCAAACGCTCGAGCAGCGCATCCTGGACCACGCGATTTTCGACGATGTGGCCGAGCACATCGGCATGCACGCTGCTCGCCGAGAAATGAATCTGCCCGGTGCCGCTGCCGTCCCACACGTGCATGTCGGTGTACGGGCTGCTGCGCCGCTGGGCGATGCCGTCCCAGACGCCAAGGCGCTCGAGAATGCGCTGGCTCGCCGCCGACAATGCACTGACGCGCGGTTCGAACGCCGCTTCGGCAGCGAAGGGTTTGACACTCAGCGGGCTACCGTCGAGCAACAGCACTTCCAGCCCACTGTCCTGTAACGCCAGCGCCAGGGCGCTGCCGACCATTCCGGCTCCGACAATCAGCACATCTGCGCGCATTTCCATGCTTTAGGCCTGTCTCGCTTGCGGCTTGAGCCGCACGTAAAGGGTTTTACCGACCCGCGCCACAAGGTTGCCAGCGCCGTCATGAATGTCGACCTGCAACTGTGGCAGGTATTTCTCGCCGTTGGCGGTCTGCCGGCGGATCTCGTCGAGCAGGGTCTGGTCGATGTTGAACCGGGCGAACACCGGGCCTTTGCCCGGCGCAATGAAATCGATGTCGGCGGCCTTGTCCCAGACGATGTACTTCGGACCGAGGTTTTCCATGAGCATCAACATGAAGAACGGGTCGACCATCGAATACAGACTGCCGCCAAACTGGGTGCCGACATAGTTGCGGTTGTACCAGCCCAACCCCATGGACACCTGCACATCGCGAAAGTCATCGCTGATGTGCCGCACCCGCACACCCGCGCCGAGATATGGCGGGTAGCAGGTCATTACCCAGCGCATCAATCGTGCCTTGCCGAATGTGTTGCTCAGCCACTCAAGCATCCGGACGGGTTCCCAGGCCCATCGCCTGCCGGGCGAACCAGCGCTTGGCCGGTGGCAGCAGGTCGAGGCCGAGCAGGCCAAGGTTGCGCCCCAGCGACACCAGCGGCTGGGTGCTGCCGAACAGGCGCGTGACCTGATCGGAGAAGCCCACCGTCAGGTCCTGATCGAGGCGCTGCCGTTCGCGATAGGCCTGCAACGTGGCGAAGTCGCCCAGCGGCTTGTCGCTGGCCAGCAGCGCGGCAGCCAAGGCGTCGGCGTCACGCAGCGACAGGTTGAAGCCCTGGCCGGCAATCGGGTGCAGGCTGTGTGCGGCGTTGCCGAGCACGGCCAGATGCGAGCGCACCTGTTCTTCAGCTTCGATCAGCGACAGCGGATACAGATGCCGTGCGCCGACCTGTTTCAAAGTGCCGAGGCGGTAACCGAATACGCCTTGCAGCTCGCTGAGAAAATCACGCTCGCTCAACTCGGTCAGACGCTGCGCGTCCATGCCCAGCCGCGTCCACACCAGGGCGCAGCGATTATCCGGCAACGGCAGCAGGGCCATCGGCCCCTCGTCGGTGAAGCGCTCGAAGGCCATGCCGTTGTGCGCTTCGCTCGGGGTGATGTTGGCGATCAGCGCGCTCTGGTTGTAAGGGCGCTTGCGCACGTTGATGCCCAACTGTTCGCGCAAGCCGGAGCGGCCGCCATCGGCGAGCACCGCGAGATCGCATTCCAGCGTGGTTTCATCGTTGAGGGTCAGGCGATAGCCATCGGCCAACGGCTCCATGCGCGTGACTTCCGCCGGGCAGCGCCACGTGATCACGTCTTTGTCGAGGTGCTGCCACAGGCACTGGCCGAGCCAGGCGTTCTCCACCACGTAACCGAGCGCTGGCACACCCTCTTCCATCGCCGACAAGCGCGCGGTGGAGAAGCGGCCACGGTCAGAGACGTGAATCTGTTTGATCGGCTCGGCTCGGCGGGAAATTTCCTGCCACACGCCCAAGCGCTGATAAATCTGCCGCGAGCCGAACGACAGCGCCGAGGAGCGGGCGTCGTAGCTCGGCTGCCAGTTGTCGCCGGGGGCGAACGGTTCGATCAGGACGATTTTCCAGCCCTGCGCCTTGGCCCCGGCCTGCAACGCCAACGCCAGACTGGCGCCGACCAGACCGCCACCGATGATTGCCAGATTGACTCGACTCATGCTGCGTGTGTCCTTGCTTGTGCCATCAGCGCTTCGATCTCGGCGACGGTTTTCGGCACGCCGCTGGTGAGGATTTCACAACCGGATCGGGTCACGACCACGTCATCCTCGATGCGCACGCCAATGCCGCGCCATTTCTTCGCCACGTTCTGATTGTCCGCCGCGATGTAGATACCCGGCTCCACGGTCAGCGCCATGCCGACCTCCAGCACGCGCCATTCGCCGCCGACCTTGTACTCGCCGACGTCATGCACATCCATGCCCAGCCAGTGGCCGGCGCGGTGCATATAAAAAGCCTTGTAGGCTTCGCTGGCGATCAACTCGTCAACCTCGCCCTGCAACAAGCCAAGCTTGACCAGACCTGCGGTGATCACCCGCACCGTGGCTTCGTGCGCCTGGTTCCAGTGCTTGTTGGGGGCAATCTCGGCGAATGCCGCTTCCTGCGAAGCCAGCACCAACTCGTAGATCGCCTTCTGCTCCGGCGAGAACCTGCCATTGACCGGCCAGGTGCGGGTGATGTCGCTGGCGTAGCAGTCGATCTCGCAACCAGCGTCTATCAACACCAGATCGCCGTCCTTGAGCAGCGCGTCATTTTGCTGGTAATGCAGGATGCAGCTGTTGCGCCCGGCGGCGACGATCGAACCGTAGGCCGGCATCTTCGCCCCGCCCTTGCGGAATTCGTAATCCAGCTCGGCTTCGAGGCTGTATTCATACAGCCCCGGACGACTGGCCTGCATCGCGCGGATATGCGCCTGCGCCGAAATCCGCGCGGCTTCGCGCATCACCTTCACTTCTGCCGCCGATTTATACAGGCGCATGTCGTGCAGGAGGTGATCCAGGGCAACGAATTCATTCGGCGGCTGCGCGCCGAGGTGCGCCTTGGAGCGGATCACGTTGATCCAGTCCATCAAATGCCGATCGAATTCAGGGTTGCTGCCCATCGCCGAATACACCCGGTCGCGGCCTTCGATCAGGCCCGGGAGGATGTCGTCGATGTCGGTAATCGGAAAGGCGTCGTCGGCGCCGTACTCGCGGATCGCGCCTTCCTGCCCGGCGCGCAGGCCATCCCACAATTCGCGCTCGGCATTGCGTTCACGGCAGAACAGGATGTACTCGCCGTGCTCGCGGCCGGGCATCAGGACGATGACGGCCTGGGGCTCGGGAAAACCGCTGAGGTACTGGAAGTCGCTGTCCTGACGGTAGACGTGCTCGACGTCGCGGTTGCGGATGGCCACCGCGGCGGCGGGCAGGATCGCGATGCTGTTGGGTTCCATCTGCGCCATCAGGGCCTTGCGGCGACGGCTGTATTCCGCTTTGGGGATATGGGTCATGGGCAGATGGCTTTCCCTGGCACGCGATTAATGCAGCGACGGCTTGGCGGCTGGCGGCACATCGGCTTTTTTGGTTTCCGAGAACAGCAGCAGCGGCGCGACGCGCAGGTATTCCATGACTTCCATGTAGTCGGTTTCGCCGTCTTCGGATTCTTCCAGCGCATCCTGCACCTGGGAAATGGCCGCCAGATCCTGCAGCACTTCGGTGGCTTCGGTGCTGAGCATGCTGCTGTCGCGGCAGTTCAGGCCGAAACCGCTGAGGAAGCCCTGGCACCACTCGCCCAGCGCAGCAGCGCGGTCGGCCAGCGGTGCATCGTCGGTCGGCAGCAGCAGCACGACAGTGACGTCGTCGCCGGTCAGCTCGCCTTTGACCATCTCCTGCAGGCCGATCAGAGCGTTGCTGACGTTGTCCTGGATGTCGCCTTCGAGCAGTTCGGCGGCGTCGATCAGCCAGCCTTCGTGATCGAAGCCGGCCCCGGCGCAACTGCGCCCGAGCAGCACGCCGTGCAGTTCGGCAGGCGAGACGTTGTGGCCGCTGGCAGTCAGCAGGGTGGCAAAGGCTTGGTACGGGGAATTCGCAATGGTCATGGGCAGCTAGGCGCCAGACGGCGCTATGTCTAGAATGAAGGCCTTGTATCCTACATCGACAGCCCCGCCAAGACCATTAAAGGCTGTCCGCCAGTCACCACCCATCAGACGAACACGTGGACCCAATGGAAGACACCGACCTGCAAGCGCTGATGGCCAGACTCGAACTGCTGATTGGCCGAGTCGAGCAACTTAAGAGTCAAAACGCACTCTTACTAGCTCAGGAAAAAACCTGGCGCGAGGAACGCGCTCACCTCATTGAAAAAAACGAAATCGCCCGGCGTAAGGTCGAATCGATGATTTCGCGCCTCAAGGCCCTGGAGCAAGACTCATGAGTTCAAGCAATAGCGTTACCGTGCAGATCCTCGACAAAGAGTATTCGATCATCTGCCCGCCGGAAGAACGCAGCAATCTGGTCAGTGCCGCCCGCTACCTGGACGGCAAGATGCGCGAGATCCGCAGCAGCGGCAAAGTCATCGGTGCCGACCGCATTGCCGTGATGGCCGCGCTGAACATCACCCACGACCTGTTGCACAAAGAAGAGCGCCCGGACATCCAGGCCAGCGGTTCGACCCGCGAACAGGTACGCGACTTGCTCGATCGTGTCGATCTGGTCCTGGCCGACGATCAGAACACCGCCAAGGGCTGATTCGCCTGGCAGCTTGAGGTATACTCGCGGCACTCCCTGGGGTGCTTGCCAGTTGACGATGTCCCGGAGCCGATTCGCACTACCCTGGAAGTTGCACGTTGGGCTGGTGTGCATGTCCGCTAGACGGAAAGCCTTAAAGTCTACTGCTTCTTCCACCTTGAACTTTCGGGTTCAAGGGCTGAGTTGACAGCGGTTCATCCGGGGAGCCTGATTCGAAATCCGATGTCGGTGTATGCCGACATCGGATTTTTTATGCGTACGTTTTTGCATCCACCTGCCGAAGCCGAACCATGACCGAACCCGCGCTGCTGCCCCGCCCGCAACTCCGCCGCCTGCTGCGCAAGGCGCGCCGCGCACTGACGCCAGGCGAACAACGCCAGGCTGCCAAAGGCCTGTTCCGCCAATTGGCCCAGGACCCGCACTTTCGCCGGGCAAAACATATCTCTCTGTATTTGCCCACCGACGGTGAAATCGATCCGCGCCTGCTGCTGCGCGAAGCCCAGCGTCGCGGCAAGGCAACTTATCTGCCGGTACTCAGCGCGTGGCCACGAACGAAAATGGTCTTCCAGCGCATCCGCCCCGGCGAAAAGCTGATCCCCAATCGTTTCCGCATCCTCGAGCCCCGGGTCAATCTGGCTCGGCAACGCAAGGTCTGGGCGCTGGATCTGGTGCTGTTGCCGCTGGTAGGGTTTGACGATGTCGGCGGGCGCCTGGGCATGGGCGGCGGATTTTATGATCGCAGCCTCGCCTATCTGGCCCGGCGCAAGAACTGGCGCAAGCCGACGCTGCTGGGCCTGGCCCATGAGTGTCAGAAGGTCGAGCGTTTGGCGCAGGCGAGCTGGGATGTCCCGTTACAAGGCACGGTCACCGACAAGGCGTGGTATTTCGCAGAGTAGACGCCGCATGGAACAGCGGCGTCGAAGAGACAGGTTCAGCGTTTGAAAGCGGTCGACTGTTGCACCTGTTGCGCCACTTCAATCGGCGCGTCGGTCTTGTTCGCCCACAGGCTCTGCGCGTAACCGGTGGTTACCACGCCCAGGCCAAACAAAATTACCAAAGTCCATAGCAAATCCGGTTTGCGTTTCATCGATTGCCCCCCTCAAGGCACATCATCACGATGACAGCAGCGGTTTCCGTTCGTAGGCCGTGCAGCAGCGTCAAGCTTTAAAGGCCGGCATTTTGCGGCAACGTGAACCTGTGCGCAAACGCTGACGTCAACCGACTGTCGGTTTGTCATAAAATTGCCCGACAACCTGCCCAATGACCGCTTCAGGAGCACACGACATGGCCTACTGGCTGATGAAATCAGAGCCCGACGAACTCTCGATCAAGGGCCTGGAAAAGCTCGGCAAGACGCGCTGGGACGGGGTTCGCAACTATCAGGCGCGCAATTTCCTGCGGGCGATGGCGGTCGGTGACGAGTTCTTTTTCTACCATTCCAGCTGCCCGGAGCCGGGGATTGCCGGGATTGGCAAAATTATCGAAGCAGCGTATCCCGATCCGACGGCGCTGGAGCCAGACAGTCACTACTTCGATCCGAAAGCTACGCCGGAGAAAAATGCCTGGAGCGCGATCGATGTCGAGCATGTCGAGACGTTTGCGCGGGTGTTGAAGCTCGATTATCTGAAGCAGCAGACGGCGCTGGCAGAAATGCCACTGGTGCAGAAGGGCTCGCGGTTGTCGGTGATGCCGGTGACGACGGAGCAGTGGGCGGCAGTTATCGCGCTCAAACCCTGATTCATTTTTGCCTGATAAATAGCTTTCGCGAGCAGGCTCGCTCCCACAGTGGATTGGTGGTGATGCACATTTTTGCATTCACCGAATAACCCTGTGGGAGCGAGCCTGCTCGCGAAGGGGCCTGCCCGGACAGCGAATGACTTACTGAATGATCAGGTTGTTGAACAACAGATCCTCAACAACAGGCTTGCCGGTCTCGTCATTCATGACCTGCTGGGTCTGCTTCAACGCTTCCTGACGCAGCTTTTCCTTGCCCTCGATGCTGCCCATCGCCTCGGTCGACTGCTGAGTGAACAACGCCACCAGCTGATTGCGGATCAGCGGCTCGTTGGCCTTGACCAGTTTGGTCGCCTCCTCACCAGTCACACGCAATGCCACATCGGCTTTGTAGACCTTGAGCTTGGCGGTGCCGTCCAGGCCATAGTTGCCGACGAACGGCGGGCTCAGGGTGATGTAATTGACCTTCGGCGCCTCGCCTTCTTTGGCTTCTTCGGCCAGTGCTGCCACAGGCAGAGACAGGGCCAGCAATAACATGATCCACGCTTTCACAATTCGCTCCTTATCCGGTTTGCGGCCTAGCATAACGACCCGCCGCGCAAGCACAAGCTTATGGCTGACTATCAGGGCCGGGCATGCTCGTTGACCCGTTGATTCACACACCTACACTTATCGGCCATCACTCCCAAAGGAATAGCCCTGATGAAAGCCGTGCTGTGCAAAGCCTTCGGCCCTGCCGAATCGCTGGTGCTGGAAGACGTCGCCAGTCCTGTCGCGAAGAAGAATGAAATCCTGCTGGACGTGCACGCTGCCGGAGTCAATTTCCCGGACACGCTGATCATCGAGGGCAAGTACCAGTTCAAACCGCCCTTCCCGTTTTCGCCGGGCGGTGAAGCGGCGGGCGTGGTGCGTGAAGTCGGGGAAAAGGTCAGCCATCTGAAAGTCGGCGACCGGGTCATGGCCCTGACTGGCTGGGGCAGTTTTGCCGAGCAGGTGGCGGTGCCGGGCTACAACGTCCTGCCGATTCCGCCGTCGATGGATTTCAACATCGCCGCTGCATTCAGCATGACCTACGGCACCTCGATGCACGCGCTCAAGCAACGCGCCAACCTGCAACCGGGCGAAACCCTGCTGGTGCTCGGCGCGTCGGGCGGCGTCGGCCTCGCCGCCGTGGAGATCGGCAAAGCCATGGGTGCCCGCGTGATCGCCGCCGCCAGCAGCGCCGAGAAACTCGCGGTGGCCAAGGCTGCCGGCGCCGATGAGCTGATCAATTACAGCGAAGCCAGCCTCAAGGACGAGATCAAACGCCTCACCGACGGCCAGGGCGCCGACGTGATCTACGACCCGGTCGGCGGCGACCTGTTCGACCAGGCCATCCGCGCCATCGCCTGGAACGGCCGCCTGCTGGTGGTCGGCTTCGCCAGCGGACGCATCCCCGAACTGCCGGTCAACCTCGCCCTGCTCAAAGGCGCGGCGGTGCTCGGCGTATTCTGGGGTTCTTTTGCCCAACGCCAGCCCCAGGACAACGCAGCCAACTTTCAGCAGCTGTTCGCCTGGTTTGCCGAGGGCAAGCTGAAACCGCTGGTATCGCAGGTATATCCGCTGAACAATGCCGCGCAGGCAATCGATGATCTCGGCCAGCGCAAGGCTGTGGGCAAGGTTGTCGTTCAGGTTCGTTAACAACATGGAGCGATCCGGAGCAACCATCCGGATCGCTTTAGTGTTGAGGTCTGCCTCTTCCATACGTCAAACCGCAGAAACCCACCCGAGCCACCATCCCCTCAGCGCCGCCTTCTTATCTCAGAGCGACATGTTCATAAAGGAACGCTCATCTGCCCAAATTTCCGCTGTTTTGCCGACGTGAAGCGATGCTATTTTCGGTAACGAAACTGTAACATTCGCATCCGCAGTCAAAACAAGAAAACTGGAGCTCTTGAATGTTTGCTTTCTTTCGTCCTGCCGCACATCAGGCTCCATTGCCTGAAGAAAAAATAGACAGCACCTACCGCCGCCTGCGCTGGCAGATCTTCGCCGGTATCTTTATCGGCTACGCCGGTTACTACCTGCTGCGCAAGAACTTCTCCCTGGCCATGCCGTACCTGATCGATGAAGGCTACAGCCGTGGCGACCTCGGCCTGGCGATGTCGGCGATCGCCATTGCGTATGGTTTGTCGAAGTTCCTCATGGGCCTGGTGTCCGACCGTTCCAACCCGCGCTTCTTCCTGCCGTTCGGTCTGCTGGTCTCGGCCGGGGTGATGTTCATTTTCGGTTTCGCGCCGTGGGCAACGTCCAGCGTGACGATGATGTTCATCCTCCTGTTCATCAACGGCTGGGCGCAGGGCATGGGCTGGCCGCCGAGCGGGCGGACCATGGTGCACTGGTGGTCGCAGAAGGAACGCGGTGGCGTGGTGTCGGTGTGGAACGTGGCGCATAACGTCGGCGGCGGTCTGATCGGCCCGCTGTTCCTGATCGGCATGGGTCTGTTCAATGACTGGCACGCGGCGTTTTACGTCCCGGCAGCAGTCGCACTTGGCGTAGCAGTATTCGCCTTCATCACCATGCGTGACACCCCGCAATCGGTCGGCCTGCCGCCGATCGAGCAGTACAAGAACGACTACCCGGAAGGCTACGACGCCAGCCACGAAGACGAATTCAGCGCCAAGGAAATCTTCGTCAAATACGTGCTGCGCAACAAAATGCTCTGGTACATCGCTCTGGCCAACGTCTTCGTCTACTTGCTGCGCTACGGCGTGCTGGACTGGGCGCCGACGTACCTGAAGGAAGCCAAGGGCTTCACCGTGGATAAAACCTCATGGGCCTATTTCTTCTACGAGTGGGCAGGCATCCCGGGCACGCTGCTGTGCGGCTGGATGTCAGACAAGATCTTCCGTGGCAACCGTGGTCTGACCGGCATGGTGTTCATGGCCCTGGTGACTGTTGCGACCCTGGTGTACTGGCTGAATCCGGCCGGCAATCCGATGGTCGACATGATCGCCCTGCTGTCGATCGGCTTCCTGATCTACGGCCCGGTGATGCTGATCGGCCTGCAAGCGCTGGAACTGGCGCCGAAGAAAGCCGCCGGTACCGCAGCGGGCTTCACCGGTCTGTTCGGTTATCTGGGGGGTTCGGTCGCGGCCAGTGCGGCGATGGGCTACACCGTTGACCACTTCGGCTGGGATGGCGGTTTCGTGCTGCTGGTCGGCGCTTGCCTGCTGGCGATGGCCTTCCTTGCGCCAACGCTGTGGCACAAGCAAGTCGCCAGTCAGAGCCGTGAAGCGGTCGCCTGATCGCTGTGTGATTTACAGCGCTTGAGCCGCGCCTCCAGATTTCGATCCGGCATGGCGTGGCTGCGCAGGGCGTGCGCGGTCTGCTCGACATAATCGCGAGTGGTGCCGTAACGCCCGCTGGCGCTGGCGAACACCTGGCTGAGCACATGATCCGGCAAGTTGCCGGCGTAGCTCGGCAGGTGGCGCTCCAGAACGAATCCCAAAGCCTGCACCTGAGTGCCATCTTCGAGCCGGCAATTGAGCCAGTGCGGGCGATACGAGGGAAACGGCATCTCGCGTTTCCACAGCGCATACAGCGCGGTATCGAGATTGTCTTCCGGCAAGCGGTAGGCAAAGCCACTGCATGAACCGCCACGATCCAGACCGAACACCAGACCGGGCATTTCCGGTGTACCCCGATGCTCGTGGGACCACAGGTACAAGCCGCGATGATAGCCATGCACGCGACCGCGCATGCGCTCAACCGCCGTGCATTCCGGCCGCCAGATCAGCGAGCCATAGGCGAACAGCCACACCGGCCCGCCCTTGTGGCGTGCCATGGTCGATTGCATGGAAGCGAGAAGTTGTTCGTGCGTCAGCTGCGGCCCAAGATCGAGCCGCGGAGGGTAAGCCAGGTTCAGAATTGCGTTTTCAATGGCGCTCATGGCGAATAGCGTTCAGCTCCCCGCGGGTGAAGAATTACTTAATAGAACGCACCGTTGTAACAATAAGGCACATATGTTTTAAGGCAAATTAAGTGCCACTGATTAATTGCCTGATTCATATATAACCTAGCGATATTTACTGTTTAAGGTAAATACCGATCGGCTATATACCAAGTTATAAGTCTCAAGAGCGCGGCGCATAGGCGAACACATCAGCGCGCATCTGATGCGCATCCATCCCCGCCTCGACCAGCGCATCCAAGGTGCCGTAAACCATCGCTGGCGAACCGCTGGCGTAGACGTGCAGCGGCTTCAGATCGGGGAAATCCTCGCAAACCGCTTCGTGCAACATCCCGCAGCGCCCTTCCCAGCCGCACTGGTCGCTGACCACTTTGTGCAGGAACAGATTTGGCAGCTTCAGCCATTCGTCCCAGTGCTCGATCTGATAAAAATCTTCCGGGCGGCGTACGCCCCAATACAGATGCACTGGATGCTTGAAGCCTTCGGCGCGGCAATGTTCGATCAGACTGTGAATCTGGCCCATGCCGGTGCCGGCGGCGATCAACACCAGCGGACCGTCGGGCAGCTCCGCAAGATGGGTGTCGCCAAAGGGCAGCTCGACACGCACCATCGGGTTGCGTCGCAGCTGCTCGATCAGGCTCAACGCACTGGTTTCGCGCGCCAGCACATGGATTTCCAGATCACGCCCGCCGTGGGGTGCCGAAGCCATGGAGAACGCCGACTTCTCACCGTTCTCACGCTCGATCATCAAATATTGCCCGGCGTGATAGCGCGGCGGCTTGCCCGCCGGTGCCCGCAGACGCACGCGCCAGGTATCGCCGCCGACCTCGCGGCACTCGATGACCTGACACGACAGGCTGCGCACCGGCAATTCACCAAGTGCGAGCACGCCATCCCACAACAGCACGCAGTCTTCCAGCGGTGCGGCGATGCAGGTGTAGAACTCGCCATGGTCGTGGACTTTGCCGGCCTGCTCGACGCGGCCCTCCACCAGCAGCGCTGCACACACGTGGCAATTGCCGTTGCGACAGCTTTGCGGGCAGTCATAGCCCAGACGCCGCGCGCCGTCGAGAATCCGCTCACCGGGCTGTATCTCGAGCACTGCTCCGGAAGGCTGCAGGGTTACACGCATCAATCTATTCCTAACTGATTCCAGATGGCATCGATCCGTTGGGTGACGGCGTCGTCCTTGACGATCACGCGGCCCCATTCGCGGGTGGTTTCGCCCGGCCACTTGTGGGTGGCATCCAGGCCCATTTTCGAGCCCAGGCCGGAAATCGGCGAAGCGAAGTCGAGGTAGTCGATCGGCGTGTTGTCGATCATCACCGTGTCGCGCTTGGGGTCCATGCGCGTGGTGATGGCCCAGATCACGTCGTTCCAGTCGCGGGCGTTGATATCGTCGTCAGTGACGATAACGAACTTGGTGTACATGAACTGTCGCAAAAACGACCAGACGCCGAGCATCACGCGCTTGGCATGCCCCGGATACGACTTCTTCATCGTCACCACGGCCATGCGGTACGAGCAGCCTTCCGGCGGCAGGTAGAAGTCGGTGATCTCCGGGAACTGCTTCTGCAGAATCGGTACGAACACTTCGTTCAGCGCCACGCCGAGAATCGCCGGCTCATCCGGCGGCCGCCCGGTGTAGGTGCTGTGATAGATCGGCTTGATCCGGTGGGTGATGCGCTCGACGGTGAACACCGGGAAGCTGTCGACTTCGTTGTAGTAACCGGTGTGGTCGCCATACGGGCCTTCGTCGGCCATTTCGCCCGGATGAATCACGCCTTCAAGGATGATTTCGGCGGTGGCCGGCACTTGCAGATCGTTGCCACGGCACTTGACCAGTTCGGTACGGTTGCCGCGCAAGAGCCCTGCGAAAGCATATTCGGAAAGGCTGTCCGGCACTGGCGTCACGGCACCGAGAATCGTTGCCGGATCGGCGCCAAGGGCTACGGACACCGGGAACGGCTGGCCCGGGTGCTTCTCGCACCACTCGCGGAAGTCGAGAGCGCCGCCACGATGGCTGAGCCAGCGCATGATCACCTTGTTGCGGCCGATCACTTGCTGGCGGTAGATACCGAGGTTCTGGCGTTCCTTGTTCGGGCCTTTGGTGACCGTCAGGCCCCAAGTGATCAGCGGACCGACGTCGCCGGGCCAGCAGGTCTGCACCGGCAACATCGCCAGATCGACATCGTCGCCTTCGATGACCACTTCCTGGCACACCGCGTCTTTGACGACTTTCGGCGCCATCGAAATGATCTTGCGGAAGATCGGCAGTTTCGACCACGCGTCCTTCAAGCCCTTCGGCGGCTCCGGCTCCTTGAGGAAGGCCAGCAGCTTGCCGATTTCGCGCAGCTCGCTGACCGACTCGGCGCCCATGCCCATGGCCACGCGCTCGGGGGTGCCGAACAGGTTGCCGAGCACCGGAATGTCGTAACCGGTAGGCTTCTCGAACAGCAGTGCCGGGCCTTTGGCCCGCAACGTGCGATCGCACACCTCAGTCATCTCCAGCACCGGCGAGACGGGAATCTGGATGCGTTTCAACTCTCCGCGCTGCTCAAGCTGCTGCACGAAATCCCGAAGATCCTTGAATTTCATTGACGATGGCACCCTCAAAATAGGCGTACATCCTACCTGCTCTGAGGGGCAAACAGCAGCCCGTCATTGCTCGATTGTGGCCCCCGCGCTGCGGCGAAGGCGCAGGCCTCCAACTCGGGAGTGCGCTGCCGACGCCGCAAAATCGGCCCATCAACAGATATCCGTGATGGGCGCGAGATTTTTCGGGGCAAAAAAAAACGCCCCCTCGCGGGAGCGTCCTTTGTTGAAACGCCAGCGTATTACTTGCGTTTCATCGACAAGAAGAACTCGTCGTTGGTCTTGGTCGTTTTCAGCTTGTCGACCAGGAACTCGATGGCGGCGACTTCGTCCATCGGGTGCAGCAGCTTGCGCAGAATCCACATGCGCTGCAGTTCGTCGTCGGCGGTCAGCAACTCTTCGCGGCGGGTGCCGGAGCGGTTGATGTTGATGGCCGGGAACACACGCTTCTCGGCGATCTTGCGATCCAGAGGCAGTTCCATGTTGCCGGTACCCTTGAACTCTTCGTAGATCACTTCGTCCATCTTCGAGCCGGTTTCAACCAGCGCGGTGGCGATAATGGTCAGCGAGCCGCCTTCTTCGATGTTACGCGCGGCACCGAAGAAACGCTTCGGCTTCTCCAGGGCGTGGGCATCGACACCACCGGTCAATACCTTGCCGGAGCTCGGGATCACGGTGTTGTAGGCACGGGCCAGACGGGTGATGGAGTCGAGCAGGATCACCACGTCTTTCTTGTGTTCGACCAGACGCTTGGCCTTCTCGATCACCATTTCAGCAACCTGCACGTGACGGGTCGGCGGCTCGTCGAAGGTCGAGGCAACCACTTCGCCGCGCACGGTGCGCTGCATTTCGGTCACTTCTTCCGGACGCTCGTCGATCAACAGCACGATCAGGTGAACTTCAGGATTGTTACGGGCGATGTTCGCTGCGATGTTCTGCAGCATGATCGTTTTACCGGCTTTCGGCGGTGCGACGATCAGACCACGCTGGCCTTTGCCGATCGGTGCACACAGGTCGATCACGCGACCGGTGAGGTCTTCGGTGGAACCGTTGCCGGCTTCCATCTTCATGCGCACCGTCGGGAACAGCGGCGTCAGGTTCTCGAAGAGAATCTTGTTTTTCGCGTTCTCCGGACGATCGAAGTTGATCGTGTCGACCTTGAGCAGGGCGAAGTACCGCTCGCCTTCCTTCGGAGGCCGGATCTTGCCAACGATGGTGTCACCGGTGCGCAAGTTGAAGCGGCGGATCTGGCTCGGCGAGACGTAGATGTCGTCAGGGCCGGCGAGGTAGGAAGCGTCTGCGGAGCGCAGGAAGCCGAAGCCGTCCTGGAGAATCTCCAGCACGCCATCACCGGAGATTTCCTCGCCGCTTTTCGCGTGCTTTTTCAGCAGGGAGAAAATCACGTCCTGCTTGCGCGAACGGGCCATATTTTCTATGCCCATCTGTTCGGCCAATTCGAGCAGTTCGGTAATCGGCTTTTGCTTGAGTTCAGTCAGATTCATATAGGAATGACGTAATCATTTATGGAGGGGGGGAAATTAAGCTTTTGGCTTAATGAGGCCGCGCCGCGGAGAAGGCGACAGGATCGCGAACTAATTCGAAAAGGAATGCGTCGGCGACGGCTAGCAGGGGGCATTGGAGAAACCAGTGCGGGGCCGAATGTACCACCTGAGTTTCGGAGCGTCTAGCCCTGAATATGCAAAAAGCCCCGCGATTTGCGGGGCTTTTTTTCAGCGTTTTACTGCGACGCTCAGATGTTGGCGTCGAGGAAAGCCGCCAGCTGCGACTTCGACAGTGCGCCGACCTTGGTCGCTTCAACGTTGCCGTTCTTGAACAGCATCAGCGTCGGGATACCACGCACGCCATGCTTGGCCGGGGTTTCCTGGTTTTCGTCGATGTTCAGTTTGGCGACGGTCAGCTTGCCTTTGTAAGTCTCGGCAATCTCGTCCAGAACCGGTGCGATCATTTTGCAAGGGCCGCACCATTCAGCCCAGTAGTCGACCAGGACAGCGCCTTCGGCCTTGAGTACGTCGGCTTCGAAACTAGCGTCGCTAACGTGTTTGATCAGATCGCTGCTCATGGAATTCTCCAGGTTGTAAGCAAAAAAACGTGGCCCATCATAGCCGCCCTTCCCTTGTTCAGGAAGCCGCAGATGATTGAGTGTTGCTATGGCCCTTGATGAGTTTGGGTATAGCTCAAGTCACGCCGTGGCGGGAGCGATGAAGGCGATTCCAGTGCGCAGGGCGGCGTTGCGCACGTGTTCCTGCATGGCTTTCTGCGCCGCCGCCGAGGCGCGGCGCGCCAGTGCGCGGAGGATCTTGCGGTGTTCCTGCCAGGTTTCCATGGCGCGCTCGGCGCGGATGAACGGCAGTTTCTGGCTCTCGAGAAAGATCTCGGCGCTGGCGGTGAGGATGCTCAGCATCGCCTGATTGCCGCTGGCGAGAAGGATGCGCCGGTGGAATTCGAAGTCGAGTTTCGCCGCCGCCTCAAAGTCGCCGAACTTCAATTGCTCGCGCATGGCCGCAACGTTGTCTTCCAGCGCATCCAGATCGAACGTGCTCAACGTCACCGCCGCCAGCCCTGCTGCAAACCCTTCGAGCGCATAGCGCAATTGAAAGATATCCAGCGGCGATGCCTGCGCCGCAAACGACCAGCCTGGCGCGTTGTCGCCGCGCGACAATTCGACCGGCGACTGCACGAACACGCCCTTGCCCGGCTGAATGCTGACCACGCCCAGTGTACTGAGCGACGACAGCGCTTCACGCAACGATGCCCGACTGACGCCCAGTTGCAGCGCCAGATCCCGTTGCGAAGGCAACGCGTCGCCGGCACCGAAGCCCTGTTCGGTGATCAGTTTGCGGATCGCTTGCAGCGCCACTTCGGGTACGGCGCGGGAGATCGAATTCATGATGTGCGGACGCGTCAGGGCCAAGGTGCGGCTAGTTGTAAAGCTATTCGCCAAGTCCGGCAAGTCGTGCCCCAGCGGGGTTCGGCGCGAACTGCCGATGCGCCATCGCAGTGCGAAAACCGAGTTGACTGTTCAGACCAGTAAGACCGAACCAAGCCGCTGATGCCGCGGCCTGCCGGGGCGAAATCCGCCTGTTGGCACGGCCCATGCTCTGTCCGATCGCAGCAACCACTTCCCGCCGATCCGGAGATTGTCCATGACCCAGCGTTACAGCGCCCTCCTCGCTTCCCTGTTTGCCGGCCTGCTGCTGTGCCAGGCCCCCGCTCACGCCGACGGTCTGGACGACGTGGTCAAACGCGGCACGCTGAAAGTTGCCGTGCCCCAGGACTTCCCGCCGTTCGGCTCGGTCGGCCCGGACATGAAGCCGCGCGGCCTGGATATCGACACGGCGAAGCTGCTCGCTGACCAACTCAAGGTCAAACTTGAACTGACCCCGGTCAACAGCACCAACCGCATCCCGTTCCTCACCACCGGCAAAGTCGATCTGGTGATTTCCAGCCTCGGCAAAAACTCCGAGCGTGAGAAAGTCATCGACTTCTCCCGCGCCTATGCGCCGTTCTACCTCGCCGTGTTCGGTCCGCCAGACGCCGCGATCACCAGCCTCGACGACCTCAAGGGCAAGACCATCAGCGTCACCCGGGGCGCCATCGAAGACATCGAGCTGAGCAAAGTCGCCCCCGAAGGCGTGACCATCAAACGTTTCGAAGACAACAACTCGACCATCGCTGCTTATCTGGCAGGCCAGGTCGATCTGATTGCCAGCGGCAACGTGGTGATGGTGGCCATCAGCGAGAAGAACCCCAAGCGCGTGCCGGCGCTGAAGGTGAAGCTCAAGGATTCCCCGGTCTACGTGGGCGTGAACAAGAACGAAGCGGCGTTGCTGGCCAAGGTCAACGACATCCTCAACACCGCCAAGGCTGACGGCGCACTGGAAAAGAACTCGCAGACCTGGCTGAAAGAGCCGCTGCCGGCCGATCTCTGATCGACTGCGCGGGAGACGTTCATGGCTTATCAGTTCGATTTTATGCCGGTGGTGGAAAACACCGACCTGCTGCTGCGCGGCGCACTGTTCACGCTGGAGCTGACCGCCATCGGCGCGCTGCTCGGGGTCGGCGTGGGCATTGTCGGCGCGCTGGTGCGAGCGTGGCAGATCCGCCCGTTCTCAGCGATCTTCGGCGTCTACGTCGAGTTGATCCGCAACACGCCGTTTCTGGTGCAACTGTTCTTCATCTTCTTCGGCCTGCCGTCGCTCGGCGTGCAGATTTCCGAGTGGCAGGCGGCAGTGCTGGCGATGGTGATCAACCTTGGCGCCTATTCGACCGAGATCATCCGCGCCGGCATCCAGGCGATTCCGCGCGGGCAACTGGAAGCGGCTGCGGCACTGGCGATGACGCGCTTCGAAGCGTTCCGCCACGTCGTCCTGCTGCCCGCGCTGGGCAAGGTCTGGCCGGCGCTGAGCAGCCAGATCATCATCGTCATGCTCGGTTCGGCGGTGTGTTCGCAGATCGCCACGGAAGAATTGAGCTTCGCCGCCAACTTCATTCAGTCGCGCAACTTCCGCGCCTTTGAAACCTATGCGCTGACCACCCTGATCTATCTGTGCATGGCGCTGCTGATCCGCCAGTTGCTCAACTGGTTCGGGCGTCGGTTCATTGCGAGGAGCAGCCAATGAGCGATTTCACTTTCTGGGACATCCTGCGCAACCTGCTCACCGGCCTGCAATGGACCCTGGCGCTGTCACTGGTGGCGTTCATTGGCGGCGGCCTCGTCGGCCTGCTGATTCTGGTGATGCGCATCTCCAAGAACACGCTGCCAAGCAGCATCGCCCGCACCTGGATCGAGCTGTTTCAGGGCACGCCACTGTTGATGCAACTGTTTCTGGTGTTCTTCGGCGTGGCGCTGGCCGGCATCGAGATTTCGCCGTGGATGGCCGCGGCGATCGCTTTGACCTTGTTCACCAGCGCCTATCTGGCGGAGATCTGGCGCGGTTGCGTCGAGGCCATTCCCCACGGTCAGTGGGAAGCCTCGTCGAGCCTGGCGCTCAATCCGCTTGAGCAGTTGCGCTACGTGATCCTGCCGCAAGCGCTGCGCATCGCCGTGGCGCCGACCGTGGGCTTCTCGGTGCAAGTGGTCAAAGGCACAGCGGTGACCTCGATCATCGGCTTCACCGAACTGACCAAGACCGGCGGCATGCTCGCCAATGCCACGTTCGAACCGTTCATGGTCTACGGCCTCGTCGCCCTCGGCTACTTCCTGCTCTGCTACCCCTTGTCCCTCAGTGCGCGCTACCTGGAAAGGAGACTGCATGCCTCTGCTTAGAATTTCCGCCCTGCATAAATACTACGGCGATCACCACGTACTCAAAGGCATCGATCTCAGCGTCGAGGAAGGCCAGGTCGTGGCGATCATCGGCCGCAGCGGCTCGGGCAAATCGACCCTGTTGCGCACGCTCAACGGCCTGGAATCGATCAACGATGGCGTGATCGAAGTCGACGGCGAATACCTCGACGCCGCCCGCGCTGATCTGCGCAGCCTGCGACAGAAGGTCGGCATGGTCTTCCAGCAGTTCAACCTGTTCCCGCACCTGACCGTCGGCGAAAACGTCATGCTCGCGCCGCAAGTGGTGCAGAAAGTACCCAAGGCCAAGGCAGCCGAACTGGCGCGCGAAATGCTCGAGCGAGTCGGGCTCGGGGAGAAATTCGGTGCCTTCCCGGACCGTTTGTCCGGTGGTCAGCAGCAACGGGTGGCGATCGCCCGGGCTTTGGCGATGTCGCCGAAGGTGCTGCTGTGCGATGAAATCACCTCGGCGCTGGACCCTGAGCTGGTCAATGAAGTGCTCAGCGTGGTGCGGCAATTGGCCAAGGAAGGCATGACGCTGATCATGGTCACCCACGAGATGCGCTTTGCCCGAGAGGTGGGCGACAAACTGGTGTTCATGCACCATGGCAAGGTGCATGAGGTGGGCGATCCGAAGGTGTTGTTTGCCAATCCGCAGACGGTCGAGCTGGCGAACTTTATTGGCACGGTGGAAGCGACAGCCTGAAAGGCCCTCTGTCCTGTTGATCGTTCCCACGCTCCGCGTGGGAATGCAGCCAGGGACGCTCCGCGTCCCAAAAGCGGACGCAGAGCGTCCGGTGAGGCATTCCCACGCGGAGCGTGGGAACGATCAGGTTCGGGGTGCGCGCTCCGGCGGTTTGAGCCATGCGCGTTGGCGCCAGCGTTTGATCGTGGCACGATGTCGGGGTTATCGACCGAGACCCCCTGACCATGCCGCAATCCCAAGCCAAGAATCTGTCCCTGATCGCCGCAATCGACCTGGGCTCCAACAGCTTTCACATGGTCGTGGCCAAGGCCCAGAACGGCGAAATCCGCATCCTCGAGCGCCTCGGCGAGAAGGTGCAACTGGCCGCCGGCATCGACGACGCGCGCCAGCTCAACGAAGAATCGATGCAGCGCGGCCTCGATTGCCTCAAGCGCTTTGCCCAACTGATCAACGGTATGCCGCTCGGCGCCGTGCGCATCGTCGGCACCAACGCCCTGCGTGAAGCGCGCAATCGTGGCGAATTCATCCGCCGCGCCGAAGAAATCCTCGGCCACACGGTAGAAGTCATCTCCGGCCGCGAAGAAGCGCGCCTGATCTATCTCGGCGTTTCGCACACACTCGCCGACACCCCAGGCAAACGTTTGGTCGCCGACATCGGCGGCGGCAGTACTGAATTCATCATCGGCCAGCGCTTCGAGCCGTTGCTGCGCGAAAGCCTGCAAATGGGCTGCGTGAGTTTCACCCAGCGCTACTTCAAGGACGGCAAGATCACCCCGGCGCGCTACGCCCAGGCTTACACGGCGGCGCGCCTGGAGATCATGAGCATCGAGCACGCCCTGCATCGCCTGACTTGGGATGAAGCCATCGGCTCCTCCGGTACGATTCGCGCCATCGGCCTGGCCCTGAAGGCTGGCGGCCACGGCAGCGGCGAGGTCAACGCCGAAGGCCTGGCGTGGCTCAAGCGCAAACTGTTCAAGCTGGGCGACGCCGACAAGATCGATTTCGAAGGCATCAAGCCTGACCGCCGCGCGATCTTTCCGGCGGGCCTGGCGATTCTCGAAGCGATCTTCGACGCCCTCGAACTGCAACGCATGGATCATTGTGAAGGCGCGCTGCGTGAAGGTGTGCTCTACGACCTGCTCGGCCGCCATCATCACGAAGACGTGCGCGAACGCACCCTGACCTCGCTGATGGAGCGCTATCACGTCGATCTGGAACAGGCGGCGCGGGTCGAGCGCAAGGCCCTGCACGCGTTCGATCAGGTTGCC
The DNA here is from genome assembly GCF_041956865.1 of Pseudomonas sp. LW8. Classification (NCBI taxonomy): domain Bacteria; kingdom Pseudomonadati; phylum Pseudomonadota; class Gammaproteobacteria; order Pseudomonadales; family Pseudomonadaceae; genus Pseudomonas; species Pseudomonas sp. LW8. Next base: position 5,510,349 of record NZ_CP168138.1, read on the forward strand.
GTGGACTGGGAGCTGGATGACGGCATCTGGCGCGAACTGCTCGGCTGGGCGGCGAAAGTCCACGAAGTCGGCCTCGACATCGCTCACTATCACTACCACAAGCACGGTGCCTACCTGATCGAGCACTCCGATCTGGCCGGCTTCTCCCGCGAGGATCAGCAGATGCTCGCGCTATTGGTGCGCGGGCACCGGCGCAATATTCCCAAGGACAAGTTCGCCGAATTCGGCGATGACGGAATCAAGCTGATTCGCCTGTGCGTGCTGCTGCGGTTCGCCATTCTGTTCCATCACATTCGCGGAACCCAGGCGATGCCGCAGGTGGCGCTGCATGCCAATGGCGACCATCTCGATGTGGAATTCCCGGAGAACTGGCTGGATGAAAATCAGCTGACCCAGGCGGATTTCGGCCTGGAAGCGGATTGGCTGACGCGGGTTGGAATTGTCCTCACGGTGCACTGAGTAACTGGCTGGCACAAAAAAGGCGATCCGTTAGGATCGCCTTTTTATTGGGTTTGGCTTGAGAGCGGCGGTGTAGCTCTCCCCTCACCCCAGCCCTCTCCCGAGGGAGAGGGAGCCGATTTGTACTAGCGTTGAGGCCAGAGTTCGATCAGGTATTTCAGGTCAGTGTATGACGCAAGACACCTCGGTCAGTCCCCTCTCCCTCCGGGAGAGGGTTAGGGTGAGGGGCTTTTGACCTTCGGCACTTAACTGCTGACAGGCAATATCGGGCTGCCCAGCCGCTCCAGCAACGTCGCCTGGGCACTGCGCGGGTTCTGGTTGCCGGTGGGTGTGTTGCGGATGTAGCGGCCGTCCGACTGCAAACTCCAGCTGTGGGTGTTGTCGGTCAGGTACAGCTCCAGCTCCTTCTTGACCCGAGTCAGCAGTTTCTTGCCTTCCACCGGGAAGCAGGTCTCGACGCGCTTGTCGAGGTTGCGCTCCATCCAGTCGGCGCTGGAGAGGAACATCTGCTCGTCGCCGCCGTTGAGGAAGTAGAACACCCGCGTGTGCTCGAGGAAGCGGCCAATGATCGAGCGCACATGAATGTTGTGCGAGACCCCGGCGATGCCCGGACGCAGGCAGCACATGCCGCGCACCACCAGATCGATGCGCACGCCGGACTGGCTGGCCTTGTACAGCGCGCGGATGATCTTCGGATCGGTCAGCGAGTTGAACTTGGCGATGATGTGCGCCGGTTTGCCTTCGAGGGCAAACTGGGTTTCGCGGGCAATCATGTCGAGCATGCCCTTCTTCAGGGTGAACGGCGCATGCAGCAGCTTTTTCATGCGCAGCGTCTTGCCCATGCCGATCAACTGGCTGAACAGTTTGCCGACGTCCTCGCACAAGGCGTCGTCGGAGGTCAGCAGGCTGTAGTCGGTGTAGAGCTTGGCATTACCGGCGTGGTAGTTGCCGGTACCGAGATGCGCATAACGGACGATCTCGCCAGCCTCACGACGCAGGATCAGCATCATCTTGGCGTGGGTCTTGAAGCCGACCACGCCGTAGATCACCACTGCGCCCGCCGCTTGCAGACGGCTGGCCAGCTGCAGGTTGGATTCTTCGTCGAAGCGCGCGCGCAGCTCGATCACCGCAGTGACTTCCTTGCCGTTACGCGCGGCGTCGACCAGCGCATCGACGATCTCCGAGTTGGCGCCGGAGCGGTACAGGGTCTGGCGAACCGCGAGCACGTGCGGGTCTTTCGCGGCCTGACGCAGCAGGTCGACCACCGGCGTGAACGACTCGAACGGGTGCAGCAGGAGGATGTCCTGCTTGCTGACCACACTGAAGATGTTTTCGCTGTTCTGCAGCAGTTTCGGGATCTGCGGGGTGAACGGCGTGTATTGCAGCTCCGGATGACTATCGAGGCCAGTGATGCTGAACAGACGCGTCAGGTTGACCGGGCCGTTGACCTGATACAGCTCGGTCTCGCTCAGGTTGAACTGCTTGAGCAGGTAGTCCGAGAGGTGTTTCGGGCAAGTGTCGGCGACTTCCAGACGCACCGCGTCACCGTAGCGCCGCGAGAACAACTCGCCACGCAGAGCGCGGGCCAGGTCTTCGACGTCTTCGGAATCGAGCGCCAGGTCGGCGTTGCGGGTCAGACGGAACTGGTAGCAGCCTTTCACCTTCATGCCCTGGAACAGGTCATCGGCGTGGGCGTGGATCATCGACGACAGGAACACATAGTTGTCGCCGGCGCCGCCGACTTCTTCCGGCACCTTGATGATCCGTGGCAGCAGGCGCGGCGCCGGGATGATCGCCAGACCGGAGTCGCGCCCGAAGGCGTCGATGCCTTCGAGCTCGACGATAAAGTTCAGGCTCTTGTTCACCAGCAGCGGGAACGGGTGCGTCGGGTCGAGGCCGATCGGGGTGATGATCGGCGCGATCTCGTCGCGGAAATAGCGGCGGACCCAGGTCTTGAGCTTGGTCGTCCAGTTGCGCCGACGGATGAAGCGCACCTGATGCTTTTCCAGCTCCGGCAGGAGGATGTCGTTGAGGATCGCGTACTGGCGGTCAACGTGACCGTGAACCAGTTCGCTGATCCGCGCCAGCGCCTGATGCGGCTGCAAGCCGTCAGCGCCGGCCTGTTCGCGGGCAAAAGTGATCTGCTTTTTCAGCCCGGCGACGCGGATCTCGAAGAATTCGTCGAGGTTGCTGGAGAAGATCAGCAGGAACTTCAGCCGCTCCAGCAACGGGTAGGACTCGTCCAGCGCCTGTTCCAGCACGCGGATGTTGAACTGCAATTGCGAAAGCTCGCGGTGGATGTACAGGCTGCTGTCATCCAGGCCGGGAATGGCGATCGCCGGCACCGCCACAGCGGTTTCGGCAACCGGCGCGGGTGGCGCAGGCTCCAGTTCCGGCGGGGTTTCGGTGATTTGCTCGACCACCGGCTGAGCTTCTTTTACGGCAACTTCAGTGAGTCCTTCGGTATTCATGGAATGTTCCTGGGAGGGCTATTTCTGCTCTCGTAACAATTGAGCGGCACGAACGGCAAAGTAAGTCAGGATGCCATCTGCACCGGCACGTTTAAAGGCGGTCAGTGACTCGAGGATCACCGCTTCGCTCAACCAGCCATTCTGGATAGCGGCCATGTGCATGGCGTATTCGCCACTGACCTGATAGACGAAGGTCGGCACCTTGAAGGCATCTTTGACGCGAAAAAGAATGTCCAGGTAGGGCATGCCCGGCTTGACCATGACCATGTCCGCACCTTCGGACAAGTCGGCACCGACTTCGTGCAGCGCTTCGTCGCTGTTGGCCGGGTCCATCTGATAAGAGGCCTTGTTGGCCTTGCCGAGGTTCGACGCCGAACCCACGGCATCGCGGAACGGGCCGTAGTAGGCGCTGGCGTACTTGGCCGAGTAGGCCATGATGCGCACGTTGACGTGGCCGGCAATTTCCAGCGCCTCACGTATCGCCTGGATGCGGCCGTCCATCATGTCCGATGGCGCCACGACCTGCGCGCCGGCTTCGGCGTGGGACAACGCCTGACGCACCAGCGCATCGACGGTGATGTCGTTCTGCACGTAGCCGTCTTCGTCGAGAATGCCGTCCTGACCGTGGGTGGTGAACGGGTCCAGCGCCACGTCAGTGATCACGCCCAGCTCCGGGAACCGCTCACGCAGGGCGCGAGTGGCGCGCTGGGCGATGCCTTCGGGATTCCACGCTTCGGCAGCATCGAGGGATTTTAGTTCAGGCGGCGTGACCGGGAACAGCGCCAGCGCCGGAATGCCCAGCTCGACCCATTTCGCCGCTTCTTCAAGCAGCAGATCAATGGTCAGTCGCTCGACGCCCGGCATCGAGGCCACGGCTTCGCGGCGGTTTTCACCGTCGAGCACGAACACTGGCAGGATCAGATCATCGACCGTCAATACGTTTTCACGCACCAGCCGCCGCGAAAAATCATCACGACGATTGCGGCGCAGACGAGTGGCTGGGAACAGACGATTGGCGGGGGTAAAGCTCACGGCAGACTCCTGAGCCCGGGCAAACGGGCGAGCGTGACAGTTATAGACGGCCATTATGACTAACAGATGACAGTTATGTGTGCTCTGTGACAGGTAGCCGCAATCCATTGTCGATGTAGGAAATGTTCACGTCGAGACACATTTGGACACTTTCATGAATGTGCCCGAAGGGTTAGGCTGCGCGTTCATTTCGCCAGCACCCAGACAATGCTCCAACAATTTCTGCACGACTTTGGCTACTTTGCCTTGTTTCTCGGCACGTTCTTCGAAGGCGAAACCATTCTGGTGCTCGCAGGCTTCCTTGCGTTCCGTGGATACATGGACATCAACCTGGTGGTGGTCGTGGCGTTCTTCGGCAGTTATGCCGGTGATCAGCTGTGGTACTTCCTGGGGCGCAAGCACGGGCGCAAATTGCTTGCGCGCAAACCGCGCTGGCAGATGATGGGCGACCGCGCGCTGGAGCACATCCGCAAACATCCGGACATCTGGGTCCTGAGCTTCCGCTTCGTTTATGGCCTGCGCACTGTGATGCCGGTGGCGATCGGCCTGTCCGGTTATCCACCGGGACGTTACCTGCTGCTCAACGGTATCGGCGCGGCGATCTGGGCCACCGCACTGGCTGCGGCGGCTTACCACTTCGGCGCAGTGCTGGAAGGCATGCTCGGCAGCATCAAGAAGTACGAGCTGTGGGTGCTCGGCGCCTTGCTGATCCTCGGGCTGGGCCTGTGGCTGCGGCGCCGCTTCAAGAATGCGCAACTGGCAAAGAAAATCTATCAGGACGAGCAGCTCGCCAAGGCCGCCGAGGCAGAGCAGTTGCGCCAGGCCGAAGCGCCCCCTCCTGCCGGGCCGAAAACGCCAGCCGAATAAGCCATTCGCTGGCGTCTGCCACGCGCATTCCAGGCAAATAATGAACACCCCGCCGCCGTTGCGATCCATTGAGAGAGCGCTCTGTTCCCGCGCGCGTCAGCCATGCCCCTATGGCCACGCGCGACGATTTAAGGGACATTGAGCGCCATGAATCTGGAGAGAAGCCCATGAGCAAAAAAGTTGCAGTGATCCTGTCCGGCAGTGGCGTGTACGACGGCGCCGAAATCCAGGAAAGTGTCATCACCCTGCTGCGCCTCGACCAGCGCGGCGCACAGGTGCAGTGCTTCGCGCCAAACATCGCGCAATTGCATGTGATCAACCATCTGACCGGCGAAGAAATGCCGGAATCGCGCAACGTACTGGTGGAATCGGCGCGGATTGCCCGGGGCAACGTCAAGGATATCCGCGACGCCGATGTCGAGGATTTCGACGCACTGATCGTGCCCGGCGGTTTCGGCGCGGCAAAGAACCTGTCGAACTTCGCCATCGAAGGCGCCGGCTGCACCGTGCAACCTGAAGTGCTGGCCCTGGCCGAAGCATTTGCCGAAGCGGGCAAACCGGTCGGGCTGATCTGCATCTCACCGGCACTGGCGGCGAAAATCTATGGCCCGGGGGTGACTTGCACCATCGGCAACGACGCCGACACCGCTGCGGCCATGAACAAAATGGGCGCCACCCACGAAGAGTGCGCTGTGACCGAAATCGTCGAAGACAAGGCGCGCAAACTGGTCACCACCCCGGCTTACATGCTGGCGCAGACCATCAGTGAAGCGGCTTCGGGGATCAACAAACTGGTCGACCGCGTGCTCGAACTGACCCACGAAAACGACGCTTGAAATCAAAAAATCGCAGCCTTCGGCAGCTCCTACAGGTTTCGTGTCGCGCCGTGATATTGCGGCATACACCGCCCCTGTAGGAGCTGCCGCAGGCTGCGATCTTTTCAGGGCTTGCGGGTGAGCCGGGTGAGAATCCGATCCAGCGCATTGGCAAACGCCTGCTTCTCGCGCTCGCCAAACGGCGCCGGGCCGCCGCTCATCTGGCCCTGCTCCCTGAGATCGGTGAACAGATTCCGCACCGCCAGCCGCTCGCCCATGTTCTGCGCATCGAACTCCTTGCCGCGCGGATCCAGTGCCGCCACGCCCTTCTTGACCAGCCGATCGGCCAGCGGAATATCGCTGCAGATCACCAGCTCGCCCGGCACGGCGTGCTCGACCAGATAATCATCCGCCGCATCCGGCCCGCTCGGCACCACGATCAGTTTGACGATGGCCAGCCCCGGCTTGGTCTGCGGCTGCCCGGCTACCAGCACCACTTCGAACTGGCGCTTGAGGGCGAATTTCACTACAAGATCCTTCGCCGCCCGTGGACAGGCGTCGGCATCGATCCATACACGCATGTTCTTGCCTCCAAAAAATTCGCGAGCAGGCTCGCTCCCACAGGATACATACCGAACCTGTGGGAGCGAGCCTGCTCGCGAATATGAGCGCAGCGAATGCCTTTATGCAGCCGAAACCCGACGCTTCTCCGCCACCCAACTGCGCCCATACAGCACAGCAATCGCCACAATCGCCACCACCTGCGCGGTCAGCGAATAGGCATCGGCATGGATCCCCAGCCAGTCGAATTCAAAGAACGCGACCGGCCGTGTGCCGAAGATCCCGGCTTCCTGCAAGGCCTTGACGCCATGCCCGGCAAACACCACCGACAGCGCGCACAACAGCGCAGCGTTGATGCTAAAGAACAAGGTCAGCGGCAGTTTCGCCGAGCCGCGCAGAATCACCCAGGCCAGGCCGACCAGCAGCACCAGCGCCGTGGCACCGCCAGCCAGCACCGCGTTGTGCCCGGCAGGCCCGGCCTGCAGCCACAGGGTTTCGTAGAACAGGATCACTTCAAACAACTCGCGATAGACCGAGAAGAACGCCAGGATCGCAAAGCCGAAACGTCCACCGCCGCCGACCAGACTGCTTTTGATGTAATCCTGCCAGGCCGCCGCATGACGGCGGTCATGCATCCACACGCCGAGCCACAACACCATGACGCTGGCAAACAGCGCGGTGGCGCCTTCCAGCAACTCACGCTGCGAACCGCTGACGTCGATGACGTACGCCGCCAGTGCCCAGGTACCCAGACCTGCCAGCAGTGCCAGACCCCAGCCAACGTTGACACTGCGTACTGCCGATTGCTGACCGGTATTGCGCAGGAAGGCGAGGATCGCCGCCAGCACCAGAATCGCTTCCAGGCCTTCGCGCAGCAGAATCAGCAGGCCGGAGATGAAGCTCAGCGACCAGCTCAGACCATCGCTGCCCAGCAGGCCGGCGGATTCCTTGAGTTTGGCTTTGGCCGCGTCCAGACGCTGTTCGGCCTGCTCGACCGGCAGACCATCCTGCAATGACTGCCGATACGCCATCAGCGATTTTTCGGTGTCCTTGCGCACGTTGGCATCGACGTTATCCAGCGAGCTTTCGACCAGTTCGAAGCCTTCCAGATACGCCGCCACCGACAGGTCATAGGCCTGATCGTGTTCACCGGCGCGGTAGGCCGCGAGGCTTTTGTCCAGCGTGGCGGCGGTGTAATCGAGCAACTGCGCCGGACCGCGCTTGACCTGCGGCGGTTGCGCGCGCTGGGCACGGAACGTCGCCGCGACCTCTGCGCCCTCGGCAGCCTGCACCTCGGCCGGGGTCTGGCGGGCCAGGTCGGCGATGTTGTAGACCTTGTCGGACTTGGCGGCCGCCGCATCGGCGCTGAAGCCGGCGATGTAGGTGGCCAGATCCCAGCGCTGGCGATCATCGAGCTGATCGGCGAACGCCGGCATGTCGGTGCCTTCGACGCCCTGGCCGAGGGTGCTGTAGATCGCGTACAGACTCAGGTGATCCATCCGCGCAGCGTCGCGCAGGTTGGCTGGCGCAGGGGTCAGACCGACACCGGCCGGGCCGTCGCCAGCACCAGTGTCGCCGTGGCACACCGAGCAATTTTGCGCATACAACGGCGCACCGCGTGTCGGGTCCGGAGTGATGATCGGTGCCTGGCTGACTTCATAAGCCACCGCCAGTTTCGCCCCCAGCTGTCGGGCCTGACGGGCGACATCGGCACCGTCCTGCTTCGCACTGATGGCGGCGTGCAAAAACTCCACGCCCTGTTCCAGCGCGGCTTTTTCCGGTTTGGCCGGCAATGCAGTGATCAAGCCTTGCAGAACCTGAGTGAATTCCAGCTGCTCGCGGTATTCGCCATCGTCGATGACTTTGCCTGCCGCGACCGTTGGCGGGTAATCGGCACTGATGTAATCGAGCAGGTGCAACGCTTGCGGCGCGCCTTCCACGGTATCGGCCAGCAGCGGCAGGCTGCTCAGGGACAATAACGGGAACAGCAGCCAGGCCAGCAATCGGGACGAGGCAGTCATGAACGAATCTCAAATGGAAATGCGAAGTTACATATTGTTCACTTCGAAGACATTTCTCTCAAGCTTTGTCGGCGTTTCGCTTTGATTGGCAGGAAATACCCGGCAGACGGCAGCAGCGTTTGTCGCCGAGTATTGCCGCACTGCCCGCTGCCGATTGACGCTCGATCAAGATCGCAGCCATTCGCCACCATCCACTTTATACTGCCCGCCCCAGAGCATTTGCGCGCAAGGAATCAACCTCAATGCGGAGTCTTCCGTTCGTTTTGCTGCTTTGCGTCGCTGTTCAGTTGAGCGGTTGTGCCGCCTATCGCAACTACGATCTTGAAATGCAGCAGACCACCGAGCAAATGACCCGGGGCAATCTGACCGGGGCTCTGGCACTGGTGGAAATGAACAACCCGTGGGAAGACAAGGATCTGCTGTATTACCTGGAAAAAGGCGCGATCCTCAGCGCTGGCAGTGCCCTGCCCGACAGCCAGGACGCCTGGCGCAATGCCGACCGGATGATCTTCCAGCGCGAGGAAGCCAACCCGTCCGGCGCGATGAAATTACTGGCCCGTTTCGGTGATGAAATGGGCACGATGCTGGTCAACGACAAGCTGCGGCGCTATGAAGGCTACGATTACGAAAAGGTCATGTTGACTACGCAAATGGCCTTGAACCAGCTATCCGTCAATGACTTTGCCGGCGCCCGCGCAGACATCAGGAAAACCCACGAACGCGAAGCATTGATCGCCCGCCAGCGTGAAAAGCAATACGAAGCGGCCGAGGAACAGGCAAAAGCTCAAGGCAAAGTTCTCCATTACAAGGAACTGGAAGGCTACCCGGTCGCCTTGCTTGATGCGCCGCAGGTCGTTGAGCTGAAAAACGGCTATCAGAGTGCGTTCAGCCACTATCTGGCCGGATTCACCTATGAAGCCCTCGGCGAACGCGCCCTCGCGGCGGCCGGTTATCGTCAGGCGATCGAACTGCGGCCGGATATGCCCTTGCTGCAAAAGGCCCTGCGCAATCTCGACAAACCGCCAGCGAAAGCCGATGAAAGCGATGTGTTGCTGATTATCCAGAGTGGCCTGGCTCCGGCTCGCAGCTCAGTGCAAGTGCCGATCCCGGTTCGTCTGAACGAAACGCTGGTCATCATCGCGCCCATTTCATTCCCGGTGATGGTGCCGGACGCGGTCACGCCCAACTTCAGCCATATCACCGTAGACGGTCGCAAACAGCCGTTGGTAGTGATCAACAGCGTGACTGACATGTCCATGCGCACACTGCGCGACGACATGCCGCAAATCATCTCGCGAGCGATGTTTCGCGCCAACATGGCCGCCATCGGCCAAGCGCAGGAAAACGAGCGCAACCCGGCGAAAGCCTCGTTGATCGTCACTCAGCATGATCCGTTCGAAGAAGCCGACACCCGCACATGGCGAGCGTTGCCGGACAAGACGCTGGTCGCCCGCCTGCGCTTGAAGAAAGGCCTGCATACCTTCCGTTTTGCGCCTGCGTCCATCGACCACCCTTTTGAAATGCGCGTCGACCAGGACCGCCAGATTCTGCACCTGCGGGTATTCCGGGATCAGGTCTATACCGTCGGATCAGCCTTTGTACCGAATCAAAAACCCGCGTCGGATAAACCCGCTTCTGCGGAGAAGTGATGGCACCGCATCTGAAAATGCACCCAAAAAGCTATTACATAGCCATCACCCCACGTTTATAATGCCGCGCCCTCGCCCAGCGAGCCGGCATCAAAAGCTCCTCACGCATGAGGAATTGGCAGGAGGCCAGCGCCACCGTCGATAGGTCACACCAGCCCGACCAGCACACGCGGCTGCAAGTTTTGTTACTCAGGGAAGAAGTACCCATGGCATTCCGCGCTCCCATGCTGCTCGCGCTCAGCGCCGTCACGCTGTTGTCCGGCTGCGCAGCGTTTCGCAACTACGATTCCGAACTGGCCCAGACCAATCAGCAACTGGCATCCGGCAACGTCGACGCCGCGCTGACCCTGCTGGAAAAGAACAACACCGGCACCGACAAAGACCTGCTCTATTACTTCGAGAAAGGCGAACTGCTGCGCGCCAAGGGCGACCTGTCAGGCAGCCAGAACGCGTGGGGCAGCGCCGATCAGGTGGTCGGTCAATGGGAAGACGCGGTCAAGCTCGACTCGGCCAAGTACCTGGCGCAGTTCGGCAGCTTCATCGTCAACGACAAGGTGCGTCGCTACGAAGGCTATGACTACGAAAAAGTCATGCTGACCACGCAGATGGCTCTGAACCTGTTGGCGGTCAACGATTTCGATGGTGCCCGCACGGCGATCAAAAAGACTCACGAACGCGAAGCAGTGATCGCTGACCTGCGCGACAAGGAATACCTCAAGAGCGAAGAACAAGCCGAAAAAGAAGGCATCAAGACCCAGTACAAGGATCTGCAGGGTTATCCGGTGGCCAGCCTCGACGCGCCGGAAGTGGTCGGCCTGAAAAACAGCTACCAGAGTGCGTTCAGCCATTACCTGGCCGGTTTCGTTTACGAAGCCCTGGGCGAGAAGGATCTGGCCGCGCCGGGTTATCGCAAGGCTGCCGAATTGCGCCCGAACACGCCGCTGCTCGAGCAGGCGCTGGTCAACCTTGACAAGCCTTCCAAATCCGATGACAGCGACATTCTCATCGTCGTGCAGAGCGGTCTGGCCCCGGCCCGTGACTCGATTCGCGTACCGCTGCCGCTGCCGATTTCCAACAACGTGGTGATCACCCCGTTGTCGTTCCCGATCATCAAACCGGACACCTCCACCGCGCCTTTTGCGCAGATCGGCGTCGACGGCAAGCAGGTCGACCTGACCGCACTGAACAGCACCACCGCCATGTCCCGCCGCGCTCTGCGTGATGACATGCCGGGGATCATCGTGCGCACCACCGTGCGCGCGATCACCAAAGGCGTGGCGCAGAAGCAGATCAACGAAACCAATCCGCTGGCCGGTCTCGCTGTGGGTATTTCTTCAGCAGTGCTCGAAGGTGCCGATACCCGTACATGGCGCACCCTGCCGGACAACACCCAAGTGGTGCGTCTGCGCCTGAAAAAAGGTGAGCATCAGGTTACCCTGCCGAGCGCCGTCGGCGGCTCGGTGGTCAAGGTCACCGTCGACCAGCGTTACCAAGTGATCAGCCTGCGTGCCGTGGGCAACCAGGTATTCGCTGGCGGCATCGCTGCTCACGTAATGCCGAGCGCTGCCGCGACCAACGTCGCCAGCCTCAAACAACCTTAAGAACGGAGTCTTTGCAATGCGCTTGAAGATCATCGCCGTCGCCGCCCTCGCCTTGCTGGCAGGCTGCGCCACCCCGCCACCACCAGAGCCGGGCAGCGCCGCGAGCAAAGTCGTGGCCATGGGCCCGCAGAAACACATCGTCGTCGGCGCCATGCGCGTGGCTCGTGAAAACGGCTTCATGACCGTCAACGTGCAGTTGAGCAACACCCTTAACAGCAACAAGATTTTCTACTACCGCTTCGCCTGGCTCGGCGCCGAAGGTTTCCCGGTTGCCGAAGAAGAAGTGTGGAAAAGCCAGATGATGTACGGCGCCCAGACCAGCTTCATTCAGGCCATCGCCCCGACCCCGAAAGCCGTGGATTTCCGTCTGGAAATCAAGACGCCTTAAGCCCGCCACCCTATTTCTGATTGAGAGAGCTTTCTCATGTTTGCACGCTTTTCCTGCATCGCCGTCATCGCCCTGCTCGCCTCCGGTTGCGCCAACACCTCGCCGACCCTGGGCAGCAAGAACATCAGCTACGGCGACACCAAGGCTGTTGAAACCGTGACCAACGAATTCGGTTCGACCGACCTGCAAATGATCGCCGAGTCGATGACCCGCTCGCTGGCCCAGTCCGGCATTCTGCAGGGCCGTCCGGTGGTTCAGGTCTACGATGTGAAGAACAAGACCAGCGAGTACATCGACACCCGCGAAATCACCACCAGCATCAAGACCCAGCTGATGAAGACCGGTGTCGCGCGCTTTGCCAGCGACAACAATGCAATGCAGAGCCAGGTTGACCAGCTCAAGCTGCAAAACCAGAGCGGTCTGTACAAGAAAAGCACCGTGGCCAAGACCGGCAACATGGTTGCCGCCAAGTACCGCATCGAAGGCTCGATCAGCTCGATCGTCAAGCGCAGCAGCGACTACAAGGACGTCTTCTACAAATTCAGCCTGCAGTTGATCGACGTCGAAAGCGGTCTGGCCGAGTGGATGGACGAAAAAGAGATCCGCAAAACCACGGAGCGTTAATCGATGCGCACATGGATTGGCATGATGGCCCTGGCTTGCGCGTTCAGCGCGCAGGCGGCCCCGAAAGTGGCGGTGACGGATCTGGCGTATCAGGAGCGCGTGGAGCAATACATCCACATCGTTTCGGCGCAGAGCAATCACCGCGAGAGTTACTACAGCGCCAGCGGCTCTTCGAGCTACAACGAGATCGAAGCGACCACCAGCTATATCGAACAGGGTGAGTTGCGCAAATTCACCGGCGACATCAAGGGTGAAATCCTGCGTACCGGCATGTTCCAGCTGGTGCAGGGCACGCCGTATACCGCCTCATCCAAAGGCGACGTGTATGACGTGATCAAGCGCATCAAGGCCGGCAACTTCAAAGGCGCCGACTACGTGCTGTTCGGCACCGTGTCCGACATCGATTTCACCCAGGACATCAACGAGCTGGCGCACACCGACAGCTACTCGGCAGTGCTGGGCCTGACGCTGGTGGCGGATTTCAGCCTGATCAATACCAAGACCTACGAGATCACCTCGGCCTTCACGGCGATGGGCGAAGCGCAGGACACCAAACTGGTGAACCATCGCGACATCAAGATCTCGCTGAACCGTCCGCGGGTGGTGCGTGAGGTGTCGAAGGCCTTGGGAGAGGACGTGGCCGGGCAACTGAGCATGCAGCTCGGTGGTGGTGACGGTTATGAGCAGCCGCGTGAAGCGCCGCAGCGCAATAATCTGCCGCGTGATACGGCGCCGGTGATTTTACGCTGAGCCGATCTGAGGACTTTTGTGGCGAAGGGCTCTGTGGCGAGGGGATTTATCCCCGTTGGGTCGCGAAGCGGCCCTCGCTATTGATTCAAGACGATTGGGACTGCTGCGCAGTCCAACGGGGATAAATCCCCTCGCCACAAAAGCTCGCTTGCCCCGATGTCTCGGTAGAAATGAAAAAGGCGACCTCTTGAGGTCGCCTTTTTTCTGTCCGAGCGGTTTACGCCGCCGCTTTGCGCAACGTCGCCATGAACGCCGCCGCGCCAATGAATAACCCGGCAAAGGTGCGGTTCATGCGTTTCTGCTGCTTGGGCGTGCGCAACAGGCGCAGCACCTTCGACGCCAGTCCGGTGTAGCCGGCCATCACAATCAGATCGACGAAAACCATGGTCACGCCGATCACCACATACTGAATCAGCAGCGGCGCATGGGGATTGATGAACTGCGGCAACACCGCGAGCATGAACACCAACGCCTTGGGGTTGCTGATGTTCACCAGAAAGCCACGGAACACCAGGGCCAGCGGCTTGCCGATCGGTCGCACCGCGGCGTCATCGCTCATGTCCATGGGCAGCGCCCGCCATTGCTTGATCGCCAGGTAAACCAGATAGGCGACACCGAACCATTTGATCGCGTGGAATGCTGTGGCCGAAGCGGTGAGCACAGCGCCAACACCCGCGCCGACAATCGCGATCTGCATCGCCAGACCGATCTGCAGGCCCAGTGCGTTCCAGTAGCCGCGCCAGAATCCGTACTGCAGACCGCTGGACATCGACGCGATGGCGCCCGCGCCCGGGGACAGGCTGATCACCCAGCAGGCGGCAAAGAATGCCAGCCATGTTTGAAGCTCCATCGCACACCTCGGCTGATGCTTGTGACAAATGCCTAAGCTAATGCGGCTTCGTGTGGATGACTACCAGTTTTTTGCTAAATATTGCGGGAAGCTGAGGGCCCCTTCGCGAGCAGGCTCGCTCCCACAGGGGGAACGGATTCCAATGTGGGAGCGAGCCTGCTCCGGGCGGCGTTCCGACGAAGGCGTCGGAACAGACGACGTAGAAATTACTTCTCAAACCCGCTGGAAGGAAACACATCGGTCCCGCGCCAACGCCGCACCGAACGCTGGAAGAACAGGCTGTTCGGCACCTGCACCATGGCGCTGCCGGTGCCCAACTCTTCGGCCTCGACCAGCGTGGTGTAGAGCAGATTGATCGCGATCACCCGGCCTTTGACGCCAGGCTTGTCGGTGGTATCCACCAGCTCGACTACGTCGCCGAGGCGGAACGGCCCGACGGTGAAGATCAGAATCGCGCAGAGCAGGTTCGACAGCACGCTCCACATGGCGAAGAACGCCACCGCCGCCACCGCGACAAATCCCGACAGCGCCGTCCACAGCACCGTGGCCGAAACGCCGAGGCGCTCGAGCACGAAGAGCAGCGCGCTGCCCATGATCAGCCAGCGCAACACGCCGCGTAGCGGCATCAGCAACTGCGGCGGAAACGGATAGCGCTCACCCAGGCGAGTGAGGCCTTTGGCGACGAAACGCTGGGTCAGGTAACCGGCCAGCAGAATCAGCAGAATCTGCGCGGTGAACCACAACGGTTCGACCCACACCGCCGAGAAAGGCAGCTTGAAGGCTTCCATCAGGACAACGCCTCCAGCTCCGCCTGCATGCTTTCCAGGGTTTCCAGCGCTTCCATCCAGGCTTCTTCCAGCTCGGCTTCACGAACCTTCAATTTCGCCTGTTCGGCGAGCAGATCACGCAATTCATTCTTGCGCGCCGGCTCGTAGATATCGCTGTCACCGAGGCTGGCATCGACCTTGGCCAGTTTCTCGTGGAGCTTGCCCAGCTCGGCTTCAAGCTTGTCGGCCTCGCGCTTGTGCGGCGCCAGTTGCTGACGCAACGCTGCCGCCGCCTGGCGCTGCGCTTTCTTGTCGGTCTTGTCCGGGTTGACAGGCGTGTTGCTGACCGGCGCATTGCGCTGACGGTATTCCACCAGCCAGCGCGCGTAGTCTTCGAGATCGCCGTCGAACTCTTCGACCTTGCCGTCAGCGACCAGATAGAAGTTGTCGGTGGTGCTCTTGAGCAAGTGCCGATCGTGAGAGACCACCAGCACCGCACCGCTGAATTCCTGCAGGGCCATGGTCAGCGCCAGACGCATTTCCAGATCGAGGTGGTTGGTCGGTTCGTCGAGCAGCAGCAGGTTCGGCCGCTCCCAGGCGATCAGCGCGAGGGCCAGACGGGCCTTCTCGCCACCGGAGAAATTCAGCACCGGCTCATCGATGCGCGCCCCCCGGAAGTCGAAGCCGCCGAGGAAATCGCGCAAGGTCTGCTCGCGCTCACCCGGCGCGAGGCGCTGCAAATGCAGCAACGGGCTGGCCTTGGAGTCCAGCGAGTCGAGCTGATGCTGGGCGAAGTAGCCGACCACGGTGTTTTCGCCACGGGTCAGGCGCCCGGCCAGCGGTTCGAGCTCGCCGGCGAGGTTCTTGATCAGCGTCGATTTACCCGCGCCGTTCGGCCCAAGCAGACCGATCCGCGCACCCGGGGTCAGTTGCAGCTTGACCTTCTCGAGGATGGTCTTGTCGCCATAACCCAGGCGTGCATCGGACAGGTCGATCAGCGGACTGGAGATCTTGGTCGACTCACGGAAGACAAAGTCGAACGGTGAATCGACGTGGGCCGCCGACAGCTCTTCCATGCGCTCCAGCGCCTTGATCCGGCTCTGCGCCTGACGGGCCTTGGTCGCTTGCGCCTTGAAACGGGCGATGTAGCTTTCCATGTGCGCACGCTGCGCCTGCTGCTTCTCGTAGGCCTGTTGCTGCTGGGCCAGACGCTCGGCACGGGCGCGCTCGAACGCGGTGTAGCCGCCACGGTAGAGGGTCAGTTTGCGCTGATCGACATGGGCAACGTGATCGACCACTTCGTCGAGGAAATCCCGATCGTGGGAAATCAGCAGCAAGGTGCCCGGATAACTCTTCAGCCACTCTTCGAGCCAGATGATCGCATCGAGGTCCAAGTGGTTGGTCGGTTCGTCGAGCAGCAGCAGATCCGACGGGCACATCAGTGCCTGCGCCAGATTCAGACGCATCCGCCAGCCACCGGAGAAATCGCCTACCTGACGATCCATCTGCTCATTGGTGAACCCAAGACCGGCGAGCAGCTTGCGCGCCCGCGCATCGGCGGTGTAACCGTCGGCGCTGTCGAGTTCGGCGTGCAGGCGCGCCAGCGCGGTGCCGTCGTGGGCCTGCTCGGCGGCGGCAAGCTCGCGTTGCACCTCGCGCAGACGCAGGTCGCCATCGAGCACATAATCGACCGCCAGGCGTTCGAGGGTGTCGACCTCCTGGCGCATGTGCGCGATACGCCAGTCGGCCGGCAGCAGGCAGTCGCCCGAATCCGGGTGCAACTCGCCGCGCAGCAGGGCGAACAGGCTGGATTTGCCGGCACCGTTGGCGCCGATGAGGCCGGCTTTGTGGCCGGCGTGCAGGGTCAGCTCGGCGTCTTCTAGCAGACGTTGCGGGCCACGCTGTAAAGTCAGGTTCTGAAGTCGGATCATAATGGCGGCGGAGTCTACCAGCTTCGCTCACAACTGGCGCGAGTAGCACGATGTCCTCTGACCTGTGGAGCTTTGCCCTTGATGTCTACGCCCGCCCGGGTGTGGAAGATGCCTGCCTGCAATTGCAAACGGCGGGCGCCAATGTCTGCCTGCTGCTGTGCGGTTTGTGGCTGGAGCAGCGCGCGGTGGCCTGCGATCAGCCGCGCGTACGCTTACTCAAGGCCTTGACCGCGCCGTGGGATATCGAAGTGGTGCAGCCGCTGCGAACCCTGCGCCTGCAATGGAAAGCGCGGGCCGTCGACGATGCGGTGGTGGCCGGCATGCGGGAGCAGATCAAATCACTGGAGCTGGAAGCTGAGCGCACCTTGCTTTCACGCCTTGAAGGTGTGGCGCAAGAGTGGACGCGCAACGATGCAGGTTCGGTGACCTGGCTTGAAGACCTGGCCGGCAATGCCGCCAGCCTGAACCGCGACGCGCTGCAAGTGCTGCGCGTCGCGGCAACCGGCACTTAGGAACCGCTGGTCGGGGTGCTGCTGACGTTCGACGAAGCGGCTGGTGCTGGCGCAGTCGAAGGGGTCGAGTGGGCGGCGGACGACGGTGCCGACGCAGCTGGAGCAGCCGGGGTAGCGGCAGTGGCAGGCTTGGCCGCTGGAGCGGTGGCCGGTTTGGTCGCGGCTGGCTTGGCAGCTGCAGGCTTTTTCACCGCTGGTTTTGCGGCTGGCTTGGCGGCCGGTTTTGCAGCAGCGGTCGCAGGCTTGGCAGCAGGCTTGGCGGCCGGTTTCACAGCGGTTTTTGCCGCAGGTTTTGCTGCCGATGTTGCGGCTGGTTTGGCAGCCGGTTTTACCGCCACTTTCGCAGCAGGTTTGGCGGCGGCCGGCTTGGCCGCAGTCTTGGCAGCAGGTTTTGCTGCTGGTTTCGCTGCTGCTTTGGCAGCAGGTTTGGCGGCTGCGGTTTTCGCCGGTGCAGCTTTGCTCGCGGCCGGTTTTGCAGCGGCTTTGGCAGGGGTGGCTTTCACTGCTGGCCTGGCTGCAGCAGGTTTGGCTGCGGTGGTTTTAGCCGCCGGTTTTGCCGCGCTCGCCGCCGGCTTCTTCGCTGCAGTTTTCGCCGCTGGTTTGGCAGCCGCTTTCACTGGCGCCTTGGCCGCTGGTTTGGTGGCGGTTTTCGCAACAGCAGGTTTCGCCGCAGCGGTCTTCGCCGGGGCTTTGCTTGCAGCAGGTTTAGCAGCGACTTTCTTCGCTGGTGCTGCTGCCGGTTTGGCCGAACGCGACGACAGAACTTTTCCCACTGCTTCCTGAACGCGGCCAACACCCTGGGCCAGTTTCAGGCTTTCCTGAGCATCGCGCTTGAGTTGCAGAATGTAGCTGCGGGTTTCGGACTGACGATCTTTCAAAGCGTCCAGCAGGTCTTCGAGTTCTTTCACGGAAGACTTGGCTTTGTTCTGAGCCTTGGCTTTGCCGGCAGTGGCGGCGTCCTGCAACTTGGTGCGCGATTTGTGCAGTTTTTCCTGCGCCTTGCCACGCTGTTTTTCCAGCTTGGCGAGCAGTTTTTCAGCATCAGCCAAGGCTTGCGAGCAAGCGTTTTCCAAATGCTCGAGCAGGCTGCCCGACAATTGTTGGAGTAAGTGCAACGGAGTATTTACAGGCTTCTTGGTGGCCGACATGGTTTACCTCCTGGCTGACGTGAGTGCGGCTCATACTAGACCTCTGCTGATACCGCCGCTAGGGCATGTTGACAGTATCTGCACCGTTGCGTTGCACCGAAGCCGAAATGTTCTGTACGCGGGAAAAAGCAGTTCACCGATGCAGACGTTTGCACTGGCATAATCTCCCGCATCCCAGGTCGGAGAGTGCCCATGTCGCGCTACTTTATTTTGTCCCTCTGCGTGTTTTTTTCGACGGCGTATGCCGATGAAAAAAACACGGCGAACGATGCTCATGATCTGGCTTACAGCCTCGGTGCCAGCCTCGGCGAACGGCTGCGCCAAGAGGTGCCGCAGTTGCAGATCCAGGCGCTGATCGAAGGTCTGCAACAAGCGTATCAGGGCAAGCCGCTGGCGCTGAGTGAAGCGCGTATCGAACAGATTCTGGCCGACCACGAATCGCGCAATGCCGAGCAGGCATCACGGCAATCGAGCGACGCGGCGATGGAAAACGAGCAACGCTTTCTCAGTGCGGAAAAAGCCAAACCGGGGGTGAAGGAACTGGCCGATGGCATCCTTCTGACTGAACTGGTTCCGGGCACTGGCGCCAAGGCCGGCCCGGACGGCAAAGTGCAGGTGCTGTATGTCGGCAAGCTGCCGGATGGCACCGTGTTCGATCAGAACACCCAGCCGCAATGGTTCAACCTCGACAGCGTGATCGCCGGTTGGCGCACCGCCTTGCAGAACATGCCGGTGGGGGCGAAATGGCGGCTGGTGATTCCATCGGATCAAGCCTATGGCGCCGACGGTGCCGGCGACCTGATCGCGCCGTTCACGCCTCTGGTTTTCGAAGTGGAATTGCGTGGCGCGACGAGCTGATCAGGCATAAAAAAACGGTGCGCTTTCGGGCGCACCGTTTTTCATGAAGGACGTGGATCAGGCCTGAACCGGATCTTCTGTCTTGTGTGCCGTGTGCAGCACTTCGATCAGGCAATCTTCAAGTTCGAAGCGCTCATGCAGCAAGCCGCCCAATTCCTTGAATTTCTCCGCAACGCATTTGCCTTCATCGCACAGATCATTGAACGCGAGCAGCTTCTCGGTAATGACGTCGATGCGCGGATAGATGGTCTCGGCGAGTTCCAGACCGCGCTTGTCGTTGAACGCCTTGGCTTCGCCAGTCAGCTGTTCATAGATTTCGAAGTGCCCCGCCGATACGTAATCGACCAGCACGCCGCAGAATTCCTGCAAAGGCTTGCGGCTCTCGGACAGCGAATCAGGCTGCGCACCGAGCTTGTCGTAGGCGCCGATCAGCTCTTCACGCTCCTGCAACCAGCGGTCGATCAGCAGATGAACCCCACCCCAACGTTCCTGAGCATTCTGACAACTTTCGAGCATGGCGATCTCTCTTCCCTTGTGGGTCATGCTGCTCTACACCCGCGCCCCTGTTCTGATTTGACTGGTGGACGATCGGGCAGAGCGTCATCGAGCAACATAAATCCAATGACACGTGCCGGCCAGATTATGCCCGCACGCCTATGGCTTCAAGGTACGCAGGAGATAAAGTTCATACAAGTGTTTAATCCCTGACCAGCAGGTGGTGCGACGCTTCGTCGCTGACCGGTCGTTGCAGAGCGCTCCAGATCAGACGCAACAACTGATAAACCGCAAGGATCGACACCCCGACAAAAAACAGCAGGCTCCATTCGGGGATGCTCAGATCGAATAGCGTCCAGGAAATATCCGCACAATCAGCGCCGCCGTTGAACATCCGTTGCAAGGCGCAGATCCACGGCAGGTCGCTGAACAGTGACTCCACGGTGGGCGAGCATTTGACCAGTTGCAGCATCGAGTCACTCTGGATCAACACCTGCCGCCACGCAGCGGTGGTACCACCCAGACTTGCGCCGAGTGCAAACAGCCAGTACCACCATAAGCCAACGCGCCGGGGGCCATGCACCGCCGCCACGCCGCAGCCGATGCACAGCAATGTGAGGAACAACCGCTGCACCAGGCACAGACTGCAAGGCGTCAGTCCGACCGCGTATTCGAGGTAATAGGAAGCTCCCAGAGCAAAGGCCCCCGCAATGAAAGCCATGAAGAACAAGGAGCGTGAGCAGGCCAACGACATGGCTTTTCCGTAACAGTAGAGACAGACGGTTACGGTAGAGGAAAGCGTGTCAGCCTTTCAAGGCAAGGGCCTGGCGACAGTTCACCACAGGTGTAGGGAAAACCCGACAGGCTCGATAGGAAACGGTGAAGCGCTTTGTAGGACTTTGTCTCTCGAGCGCAAAGAAGGGGAATTTTCGGTCATCGAAGTTCACGAGGGAGCATCCTCCCTCGCTTTTCAGACCTTCGCCGGGACTGGCAGAGGCGCCGCCAGCAGGCGCTCATCAAGCAGCCCCAGACCTTCCTGGAACAACTGATTGCTGCGCTCGGTATCGCCAAGCTGTGCAAGCAGACGGGCCAACTCCGCACAGGTCTCCGGATTGCGCTGCACGCGCAGACTGCTTTCCAGATAGTCACGGGCCTTGCCCCAAAGGCTGGTTTGCAGACACAGGCGTCCAAGGGTCAGCAGCAGGCTCGGATCGGCCGGGTGCTCCTTGAGCCAGCCTTCGGCCGTCTGCAACTGACGCGCAGGATCACTGCCACGAACCAGACCATAAAGCCGCGCCAGATGGCTGTCGTATTTGCGCTTGAGCGCTGCTCGCAGGACCTCTTCGGCCTCGACCTGAGCGCCCAGCTGGCGCAATTGCTCGGCATAGGCCAGTACCAAAGGTGCTTCCTGACGCTGCGCCGAAGTCAGCTGTTCCCACGCCCGCTTGAGCGATTGCAGACCCACCGTACCGTCTTCTTCACGATGCGCTGCCAGCGAGAGGTTCTCACCCCAGGCGCGCCGTTCGAGCTCGGCCAGTTCTGCCGGCGGCAGCACTTTGTCCTTGCGCAACTCAGGCAGCAAACGAATCACCGCCGACCATTCGCCACGCTGCTGATGCAGACGTTGCAATTGACGCAACGTCTGCGCGCTGCGCGGATGCCGCTCATGCATTGCCTGCAAGGTCACCAGCGCACCGTCGGTGTCGCCACGATCGGTCTGCAGTTGGGCGTGACTGAGGGCAATTGCCAATTCGGCTTGCGGCTGACGCTCCAGCGCACGCTCGAGCAAACGATCGCTTTCTTCGTACTGGCCTTGCTCGTTCGCCGCACGTGCGGCGCCGAGGTAATAAAGCAATGGCTGGCGCTCGGCTTCCGCCGCGCGGGTCAGATGCCGTTGCGCGCTGGCCCAGCGACCTTCAGCCAGATCCAGCTGCCCGTGCTCGATCGCCACTTGCACGCGGCGGCTGCGATTGCGTCGCGACCACGGATTGACCACGCCGGTGGAGGTCATCACCAGCTCGACCAGCACCTTGATGCCCCAGAACAGCAGCCACAGCACCGCTATCACCGCCAAGGTCGCCCACAGGCTCGATTCGTAGCGGAAGCTCTTGTACGCCACCAGCACGTAACCGGAATGCTCGGCAATCGCCAGGCCCAGCGCTGCCGTCGCGGCGATGACCAGAAACACGATTACATAGAGGCGCTTCATGGGGTCGCCTCCTGCGCAGCATTGGCGGCCGGTTTGGCAAACGGTTTCACCGATTCTTCAGCATTGACGTTACGCCGCTCCAGATACCCCTGCACCGCACTCAAGGTGCCGGTCAGATCCGGCGTCTTGACGGTGACCGGTTCCTTGCTCAGCTCGGAGACCTGTTCAAGCATGACTTTGCTTTGCGGATTGTCCGGGTTGAAATTGCCCTTGAGCACATCGCGTGCCTCGGCCAGCGCCTGGGTGTACACCGCCGCCTGACCGTTGAGCGCCGCCCACTGCGCCTGCTCCAGCGCCAGGCTCAGGGCCAGGCGCACCTGGCTCAGGCTCTGTCCGGCGAGTAGCGGTTTGACATTTTTGTCAGCGTTGAAATCGATGCGGATATAGCGCGACACCTTGTCCCACCACTGCGCCCAGCGACCGGCGCCATCGCCGTCGGCGGTCAGCCCCAGCAGCGACTCGCCGCGATCCTTATACTCCGGCGCCAGCTCGGTGAGGTCGATGACCTGATCGCGCAAAGCGCCAAGGCGCAGGAACAGCCCGGTGCGATCCGGCTGTTCGGTGCTGCGCAAGGCGACCAGGGTTTTCGCCACTTGCTCGCGCGCGGCGAAGGAACCCGGATCGTTCTGTTCACGGAGGATTTCATCGGCGCCCTGCACCAGCGCCTGGGCGCTGCTGATGTCCTGCAACGCTGAAAGGCGCAGGCTGGCCAGACGCAACAAGTGTTCGGCCTCGGCCAGACGCCAGTCCTTGCGGCTGGCGCCGAGGACGGTTTCCAGACGTTGATTGAGACGCTGTTGATCGCCCTGCAGTTGCGTGACCAGACGCTGGCGCTCGGCGAGTTCGTCCGCACCGGGCAACTGCGCCAGGCGTTCGGTCAGACGCTGTTCGTTGAGCTTCAGACTCTGCGCCTGATCGTTCAACGCCTGCACCTGACTTGACTGTTGCTGCGTGTTGTTCTGCAGGTGGCGCACCTGCCAGACACCCCAGCCGCCTATGGCGACACCGGCGGCGCCGAGCAGCAGGGCGACAATTGCCAGTCCATTGCCTCGGCGCGGCTCTTTGGCCGGTGGTGGAGTTTCAACCTGGGCATCAAGCGCAGGCTGGACGTCATCTTTTGGCAAGGCTGTTTCGCTCACGTATCCATCCTTTGCATTAGAAAACGGCACGGGAAATTCCCGTAACGCCGTCAGCAAAGCCGCGGCACTCGCGCCGCGGCAATCCACAACTGTTTGAGCCCCGGCGGCACGTGCCAGCTCGGCGACCCTCGGGCTTGGAACAAACAACGGCAACTGCGCGATCTTCGGCCAGGCATCGCCGGCCATCTGCCGCAGGTGCTCGAAACCCTGTCCACTGCTGACCACCAGCCCGTTCAAGCGTTCCGCTTCGATCCGCCGTGGCAGCTCGTTTGGCGGGTAGGCTGGCAGATCGCGGCGATACAACTCCAGATACTCGACACTAGCACCAAGCGCGCACAGGCGCTCGGCGAGCAGTTCACGACCGCCCTCGCCGCGCAGGATCATCACCTGCGCGCCGGGCTGGCTCACCGCCTCGCGCAGACGCGGCAATTGCAACAAGGCTTCACTGTCATCGCCGTCAACCGGAAAGCTCACATCGAGACCGTGTTCGCGAAGAATGCCTGCGGTCGCCGCGCCGACGCTGAACCACGGCATGCTCAATGGCGGCGCGCCTTCAGACTTGAGCAAGTCCACCGCGATCCGCGCCGCCGGTTTGCTGACCACGATCACTGCGCTGCAAGCGGGCAATCGCGAAATCGCTTGGCGAATAGTGTCAGAGACCGGCAGCGGAACAATGTCCAAAAGCGGCAGACAACTGCTGAAAATCCCGTGCCCGGCCAGCTGTTCGGCCAGCGCCGCGCAGTCGTCTGCCGGGCGCGTCAGCAGCAGGCGCCAGGCTGTCACTCGTGACCCGCCTCGCCGTAGACAGCTTTGAGAATGTCGTCAGCGCCTTGCTTGAGCAAGTCTTCAGCGACCTGCACACCCAAGGTTTCCGCGTCGGCACGCGGCGCCCGGGCTTCGGCACTGAGAAGCTTGCCGCCGCTCGGCTCACCGACCAGACCGCGCAACCACAACTGCTCGCCTTCAAGCACGGCGTAGCAGGCGATCGGCACTTGGCAGCCGCCGTTCAAATGTTTGTTGAGGGCGCGTTCCGCATTCACTCGCGAAGCGGTATCGGCGTGATGCAAAGGCGCGAGCAAGGCGTGGATTTCGTGGTCGGCGCTGCGGCATTCGATGCCGACCGCGCCCTGGCCACCGGCCGGCAGGCTGTCATCGACACTGATCGCCGAAGTGATGCGATCTTCGAAACCCAGGCGGATCAGGCCGGCAGCGGCGAGGATGATCGCGTCGTACTCGCCGGCGTCGAGCTTGGCCAGACGGGTGTTGACGTTGCCACGCAGGAACCGGATCTGCAGATCCGGGCGACGCGCCAGCAATTGCGTCTGCCGACGCAGGCTCGAGGTGCCGACGATGGCACCGGCAGGCAGCGCTTCAAGACTGGCGTAGGTGTTGGAGACGAAAGCATCGCGCGGGTCTTCACGCTCGCAGATGCAAAACAGGCCCAGGCCTTGCGGGAAGTCCATCGGCACGTCTTTCATCGAATGCACGGCGATATCAGCTTCGTTTTCCAGCAGCGCGGTTTCCAGTTCCTTGACGAACAGGCCCTTGCCGCCGATCTTCGACAGTGGCGAGTCGAGCAGCTTGTCACCGCGACTGACCATGGGCACCAGCGTCACCAGCAGGCCCGGGTGGGCCGCCTCGAGACGGGCTTTGACGTATTCGGCCTGCCAGAGGGCCAGCGCACTTTTACGGGTGGCGATGCGGATTTCGCGAGGGGACATGGAACAATCCGTACTGAATAGATACGGCGGATAATAACAGCTCAGTCAATTTCACTTTGACCTGAATCAGAACCGGCGCGGCCTCCCTGGCCTGCCATGCCGGGTAAAAGAACTCGAAAGGCCCGGCGAAGACCGGGTCACAGCCCCTGCATCATCTTGCGCACACCGGCAACATGCCGCCGACTGACAATCAGCGCATCGCCATTGAGGCCTTTGAGGAACAACTGGAAATGTCCCAGTGGGGTGCGTTGCAAGCGCTCGATGCGGTCGCGAGCGACCAGCGCGTTGCGGTGGATACGCACAAAGCGTTCGCCGAATTCGTCTTCGAGGGCTTTGAGGGGTTCGTCGAGCAGCACCTCGCCGGCTTCGTGACGCAGGGTCACGTATTTGTGGTCGGCGATGAAGTAGACCACCTGATCCAGCGGAATCAGCTCGATGCCTTTACGGGTCCGTGCGCTGATGTGGCTGCGTGGGCCGTTGCCACTTTCGGCAGCGGGACGGGTCAGGGCCGAGAGTTGCGCCCGGTTGGGACGTTCAGCCCGCTTCAGGGCTTCATTCAAGTGTTCGGTTCGCACAGGTTTCACCACATAGCCCACGGCGCTGGCCTGCAGGGCTTCCACGGCAAATTCATCGGGACTGGTGCAAAACACCACGGCCGGCGGCGTCTCTCGTTCGCACAGTCGGGCAGCAACCTGCAGGCCATCGAGGCCCGGCATGCGGATATCGAGCAGCACGATATCCGGCTTGTGGCTGTCGATCAGCGCTAACGCCTCCTCGCCATTCGTGGCACTGGGCTCCAGGACTGTGTAACCCTCGAGCTCGCTCACCATACGGCTTAGGCGCTCGCGAGCCAGGGGTTCGTCATCAACGATCAGGACATTCATATTGCGCTGGATTCCTGCGTGAGTCTCGCACAAGGATAGCGTAGACAGGTGTAGTGACCTCCGTCACCGCGATCCACGCTAAGACTAGCCCGAGCGCCAAAAAGTGCCGTACGTCGGCCAGCAATATTTGCCAGCGTCCGGGTCGAACGGCTCAGAGCCCAGTGTTTCCTGCGTTGCTCGCGGTGGGTGACCGTTGTACAACTCACCCGCCCCCTCTTCTTATAGCCAGTGGCCGGACCTTTGCATGATCCGCATTCGCACCGACCCTTATGTCCACTGTAGACGTTCGTCGGAACGATATTGCTCAATCAAAAAATATCCTTTTGTAAATTCCTTGCGGACCGCGCCGGACATGCCTGACACATCCGCGAAAAAACGTATCGACCGGTGTCAGCGACAGGATTGGCAACCCTGTTATTATCCGCGCCAGCGTTTCACGCCATTTCTTCAAGCCGATACGAGCGAATTCATGAGCACTGACAAGACCAATCAGTCCTGGGGCGGCCGCTTCAGTGAACCCGTCGACGCCTTCGTCGCCCGCTTCACCGCCTCCGTCACTTTCGACCAGCGCCTGTATCGCCACGACATCATGGGCTCGATCGCCCACGCCACCATGCTGGCCAAGGTCGGCGTGCTGACCGATGCCGAGCGCGACAGCATCATCGATGGCCTGAAGACCATTCAGGGCGAAATCGAGGCCGGCCAGTTCGACTGGCGCGTCGACCTCGAAGACGTGCACATGAACATCGAAGCACGCCTGACCGACCGCATCGGCGTCACCGGTAAAAAGCTCCACACCGGGCGCAGCCGCAACGACCAGGTCGCCACCGACATCCGCCTGTGGCTGCGCGATGAAATCGACCTGATCCTCGCCGAGATCACCCGCCTGCAAAAAGGCCTGCTGGAGCAAGCCGAGCGTGAGGCCGCAAGCATCATGCCGGGCTTCACCCACTTGCAGACCGCGCAGCCGGTAACTTTCGGGCACCACATGCTGGCCTGGTTCGAAATGCTCAGCCGCGACTACGAGCGTCTGGTCGACTGCCGCAAGCGCACCAACCGCATGCCATTGGGCAGCGCCGCGCTGGCCGGCACCACCTACCCGATCGACCGCGAATACACCGCGCAACTGCTCGGCTTCGACGCCGTCGGCGGCAACTCGCTGGACAACGTTTCCGATCGCGACTTCGCCATCGAATTCTGCTCGGCCGCGAGCATCGCGATGATGCACCTGTCGCGTTTCTCCGAAGAGCTGGTGCTGTGGACCAGCGCGCAGTTCCAGTTCATCGATCTGCCGGATCGTTTCTGCACTGGCAGCTCGATCATGCCGCAGAAGAAAAACCCTGACGTGCCCGAACTGGTACGCGGCAAGACCGGCCGCGTCTTCGGCGCGCTGATGGGCCTGCTGACCCTGATGAAGGGCCAGCCGCTGGCCTACAACAAGGACAATCAGGAAGACAAGGAGCCGCTGTTCGACGCCGCCGACACCCTGCGCGATTCGCTGCGCGCGTTTGCCGACATGATCCCGGCGATCAAGCCGAAACACGCGATCATGCGTGAAGCGGCACTGCGCGGTTTCTCCACTGCGACTGACTTAGCGGATTATCTGGTGCGCCGTGGCCTGCCGTTCCGTGATTGCCATGAAATCGTTGGCCACGCGGTGAAATACGGCGTCGACACCGGCAAGGATCTGGCCGAGATGAGCCTCGAAGAACTGCGTCAGTTCAGCGATCAGATCGAGCAGGACGTGTTTGCCGTGCTGACCCTGGAAGGCTCGGTGAATGCCCGCGATCATATCGGCGGGACTGCGCCGGCGCAGGTCAAGGCTGCGGTGGCGCGCGGTCAGGCCCTAATCGCCAGCCGCTAGAAGCATAGCGGGCAAGCCCGCTCCCACAGGGTTCTTCGTGGAACACAATTTTGCGTTCGACCCATAGCCCTGTGGGAGCTGGCTTGCCAGCGATGACTGACTTCTGAGCGCTACAAAATTCACTTCTTGGCAGCAATCATCGCCAAAAACGCCGGCATGGCCGCGTCTTTATCCGCCGCAATCTTCTGCACATGCGGATTCTGCTCTAACCGCTCCAGCAGCGCTTTCGCCTGCGGCATCTCGGCCAGCAGATCAATCCCGAACAGCTTCTGCCCGACCGCACAGGCCAGCGGCACGCTGTAGAGGAAATACAAATCGGCAATGCTCAGGCTGTCACCCGCCACATACGGGGCGAACTGGCCATGACGGCCCAGCGCGGCGAAGCCCAGCAGCAGCTCGGTCCGGGTTTTCTCTTTGATCGGCTCCGGCAATGTCATACCGAAAAACGCCTCGCCATAGCAGGCACGCCCCGGCAACTCGATGTACAACTCGATCTCCTTGGCAATCGCCAATACCTGCGCGCGCTCGAACGGATCGCTGGGCAGGAGCGGCGTGCCCTTTTGTGATTGTTCGAGGTATTCGAGAATGATCGCGGTTTCGTTGATATAACCGGCGTCGACACCCAGCACCGGGACCTTGCCGCGCGGGCTGATCGCCAGTGACTCCGGGGTTTGCGCCGGGTAGAACGTCACCTCTTCGAAGGGCAGGCCTTTTTCCAGCAGCGCCAGTTTGACCATGTTGTAGTAGTTGCTGACAGCAAATCCGTAGAGCTTGAACATCACAGAGCCTCCAGGCCGTGCGGGGTGGGCAGTGCCTGTTTATAGATCGCCGCGACGTTTCCCGCCAGCAGCATCACGCCGCTGAATGCGGGTAAACTGGCGCCTTTCCCTGAGGAGCCTGCCATGAGCGAGCCGACAGATATCGTCAACGATGACGACGAAGAAGCATTCACCGAAGCGACGCTGATCGAAGCCATCGAGAACCAGATCGAAAGCGACACCCCCCCAGCGGCCAAGGCGACATTGAACAAGCTGACTCTGGTCGGTATGGAGCGCGAAGAGATCCTCAACCTCATGGCTCACGTGCTTGCCTATGAGATTGACGCGATGCTCGATGAAGACCGCGCGTTCAACACCGAATGGTATGAAGCGGCCTTGCGCGCATTGCCAGAGCTGCCACCGGAAAAGCTCTAAGATCAAAAGATCGCAGCCTTCGGCAGCTCCTGCACCAATCTCCTGTAGGAGCTGCCGAAGGCTGCGATCTTTTTTATGCGGACTACACTGGAATTCGCCTCAAGACAAAATCCCCTGATCCGAGCACTGGACATGCTGCACCAGCGGGTTCACCTTAGAGGCGCTGTCGTCCAATTCCTAGAAAGTCTGGAGTCCTTATGTCGCTTACCCCTGAGTTGGTTGCCGAACTGGAAGTCCTTGCACTCTTCAACCTGGACAGTTCCCAGGAAGGTCTGAAAATTCATCAGACCGCTGCCCCGAAACACATAGCCGCCGCCAAACGCCTCTTCGAAAAAGAACTCACCGACCAGCCCGATGGCGGTTATCTGACCAGCCTCGGCCGCGATGCCGCGCAAAACGTGCAGACCGTACTGACGATTCTGAGAGAGCAGGAAACCGCCTGACTTTTTCCGACTTTGCCCACGGAAACTCCTGCCACGGGATTTCCGCGGGCCAGCCTGATCACTGCCGATGAAAATCTGACGTCAAAAAACAAATTCAGCTTAAACCTCCTGCTGCGCAGAGGCTAAACTGCGGCCATTCCGAGACCCTCTACGTCCGAGCCTGCAAGCCGGTTTGAGCTGACATGACGCGCACCCACGAAATCCGCCCCGACCTGGACGAAGGCATCGACCGCAAGGTACTCAGCCAACTGCGCGCCCGTTTTCTCAAACTCAATGAAGGCCGCCTCGGCCGCGCCCTCGAAGGTTTGTCGACGCGCCAGCAAAGCGTGCTGACGCTGTTGCCGCTGTTCTTTCACGTCAATCATCCGTTGCTGCCCGGCTATGTCTCGGGCAGTACGCCGGCCGGTCTCTCGAATTATGAGCCGGACGCCAATGCGCTGACCGAGGCGCAGCGCCTGACCCGCTCGTTTTCTTACAAACCGCGCCATGGCAGCAACCCGCCGCGACCGATTCACGGTTTGTTCCTGATGGGCAGCCTCGGCACGCTGGCACAGGCCGATCAGAGCGACATGGATGTGTGGGTCTGCCATGCCCCAGATCTGAGCGAAAGCGAACTCGCCGAGCTACGCAAGAAATGCCAGTTGCTGGAAACCTGGGCCGCGAGCCAGGGTGCCGAAGCGCATTTCTTCCTGATCGACCCGGCGCGCTTCGTAAAAGGCGAACGTGATGCTCAGCTCAGTTCGGAAAACTGCGGCAGCACCCAGCACTATCTGCTGCTCGACGAGTTTTATCGCACAGCGATCTGGCTGGCCGGGCGCACGCCGATCTGGTGGCTGGTGCCGGTCTATGAAGAAACAGCCTACGACGCTTACACCCACACCCTGCTGTCCAAACGCTTTATTCGCGCCGACGAAACCCTCGATCTCGGGCCGATGGCGACCATTCCGCCCGGGGAATTCATCGGTGCCGGGTTGTGGCAGTTGTTCAAAGGCATCGAATCGCCCTACAAGTCTGTGCTCAAACTGCTGCTGACCGAGGTGTACGCCAGTGAACACCCGCACGTGCAGTGCCTGAGTCTGCGCTTCAAGAAAGCCGTATTCGCCAATCAGCTCGATCTCGATGAGCTTGACCCATACATGGTCGTGTACCGGCGTATCGAGGAATACCTGATCGCCCGCAACGAACCGGAACGTCTTGAGCTGGTGCGCCGTGCGCTGTATCTGAAGGTCAACCGCAAGCTCACCGGCAACAGCCGCAGTCAGGGTTGGCAACGCGCACTGCTCGAACGCCTGGCCGGCGAGTGGCACTGGGATCAGCGGCAACTGGCGCTGCTCGACAGCCGCAGTCAGTGGAAAGTCCGCCAGGTCAGCGCCGAGCGCCGCGCGCTGGTCAACGAACTCAACTACAGCTATCGCTTCCTGACCCAGTTCGCCCGCAGCGAACAGACTGTCAGCCTGATCAACAAGCGCGACCTCAATGTGCTTGGCCGTCGACTCTACGCGGCATTCGAGCGCAAGGCCGACAAGGTCGAGTTCATCAATCCGGGCATCGCCCCGGACCTGGCCGAAGATACCCTGACCCTGGTGCAGTCGCCGAACAAAAAGGAGCCGGGGCAGACCCAGTGGGGTTTGTACAACGGCAGCCTGACGGCGCTGGAGTGGGAACATTTCGCGCCGATCAAGCGCAGTCGCGAGCTACTTGAACTGCTGACCTGGTGCCACCGCAACGGCGTGATCGACAGCAGTACGCGCCTGGCCCTGCATCCGGGCACCAGCGACTTGAGCGAGTTCGAGCTGTTCAACCTGCTCGGCAGCCTGCAGCAATGCATCGCCCTGCCCTTGTCCACCGTCGCCGAAGAGCCCTTGCTGCGCGCCGCCGTGCCCAGCGAAGTGCTGCTGCTGATCAACGTCGGCGTCGATCCGCTCAAGCATCACCGTGATCTGAACATTTTGATGACCACCGAACGCACCGACTCGCTGAGCTATGCCGGCGTGCGCGAGAATCTGGTGCTGACCCTCGATCAGGTCACGCTCAACAGCTGGAACGAAGTGCTGGTCAATCGTTTCGACGGCCCGCATGCGCTGCTCGACTGCCTGCGCGATTACCTCAACAACCTGCCGCGCGGCCCGGTGCAGCCTTCGCTGAAAGTGCGCTGCTTCTGCCACAACCGCGCGCAATTCATTGCCCGCCGCGTCGAGGAAATCGTCGACACCGCGCAGACCCTGTTGCTCAGTGACTTGAATCATCGCTACCTGATTCAGGTGCAGCAGCACTATCACGTGCTGGAGCTGGTGCCGGGTCAGGTCAACCATGTCGCCCTCGCCACCCTGCCGGCGCTGCTCGATTATCTGGGCGAAGAACAACCGCGCTACAGCCCGCTGCACCTCGACCCGATGGCGCTGGAAGATCACGATCTGGCGCTGATCCTGCCGATGGGTCAGCCGGAGTGCATTCAGGTGTTCTATCGCATCAGCGAACAGCAGGCGGAGCTGTACGTGCTGGATGAATTCAATGCGCTGTGGCAACAACATCTGCCGTACCACGACGAGCAGAGTCTGCTGGTGCCGCTGCAACGTTTTCTGCAATCGATCCAGTACCGCCGTGAAGCGCAATTGCCGATGGACGGTGGCCCTGCGGGCAGCCCCGAGACTTTGTATTACCAGCTGTTGCCGTCAGGCCCGGGGCGCTCGCGCAGGGTCGAAACCCGACCAGCACCGCAGACCCCGGTGAACAAACCGTTCTACGACGTGCAGGCAATCATCGGCAAAGCCGCACCCGGCGAAGTGCAGGTCACCTTGTACTGCAATCAGCGGGAATTCAGCGAGCTGGAGCATGGCGACCAGTTGTTCAGCGTGGTCGCCCGGGAGATCGTCGAGCAGCGTCGCGAGACCGATCGTTATCGCTGCTACATCACCGACCTCGACCTGTCGGGTCTGCTCGGTGACGGGCACAGTTCAAGCAATCTGTATCTGCGCTACAAGGCAGACCTGGAGCGCTCGTTGAATGAAGCGCTCGAACAGGTTTGAAGCAGGAATTTATTCGGGAAAGGCGCCGCCGTTGACCGGTTGCGATTCCACTTCCAGCAAGGTCAGTTTCAGCGACTTGCCGCCCGGCGCCGGCCAATCGATGTGCTGACCGACCTTCAGGCCCAGCAGCGCACTGCCAACCGGAGCGAGAATGGAAATCTTGCCTTCATCGGCGTTGGCGTCCTTGGGATAGACCAGCGTCAGGTGGTAATCCTTGCCACTGCCTTCTTCGCGGCAATGCACGCGGGAATTCATGGTCACGACATCGGCGGGCACTTCATCGTGGCCGACCACGGTATCGGCGCGGTCCAGCTCGGTTTGCAGCGCAATCACGCCCGGCGCAGCCTGGTCTTTGTCGCTCAGGCTGTCGATCAGGCGCTCCAGACGTTGCACGTCCAGACGGGTAAGGGTGATGGAAGGTGCGGTCATGATCCAGGCAGACTCCTTTCTTCTGCACAAAAAAAGCAAAACCCCGCCAAAAAAGACGGGGTTTTCACCGTGCCTCGGTGGTTTGAGGCGTTCGCGGACACTATCACAGCTCAAAAAATATACAAGTCACGCCCTTTTTTGCCTGGGTGAAACCCTTGTGGCGAGGGGATTTATCCCCGTTCGGCTGCGCAGCAGCCGTATAGATTTTGGGGCCGCTACGCGACCCAACGGGGATAAATCCCCTCGCCACAATATCAACAGGCTTGGGACTTTCGTGCGGTAGCCTGCTGGCAAATCACCCGGCGCCGCTGATCATCCGCCGAGCGCCACTCGCGAATGTCCTCGACGTGGCGCGCACAGCCGAGACAGACTTTCTGCTCGTCCAGTCGACACACACCCGTGCAGGGCGAAGGCACCGCCGGGCTGACGTTGCTGTAGAGCGGTTTCGGCGGGCGAACAGGCGCGGCATCCGTCACGAATCACAGACCTTCGAAATCGAATTCGGCGCCAGCCTGCTGCTTTACGAGGCGCTGAAGCATTTCGCCCAATTGCTCTTCGCTCTTGTCGCACATCCAGCGCTCGCTTTCTTCGTCGTAGTCGAAGTGGAAACCACCGGACACGGCCGCCAGCCACAGCTGACGCAACGGCTCCTGGCGGCTGAAGATCAGCTGCGAGCCATTTTCGAACTTGACGGTCAAGACACCTGCCGAGCTCTCCAGGTCGATATCCAGGTCGCTGTCATCAAAGATATCTTCCAGCGTCTGCTGGGTAGCATCGACCAGATCGTGGAAACGGGCTTCGGACAAACTCATTGCGGCAACCTCAAAAATGTCTGATCAGGCTCAAGCGCCGAAAGATACGGACGCTGCCGACCGATTGCAAAGATTAACGACCAAGCACCTGTCGGCCCATCCAGCACCGCCCCCGTGGGAGCGAGCCTGCTCGCGAAAGCGGTGTGTCAGGCAACGAGCCTGTTGAATTTGCCGACGCCTTCGCGAGCAGGCTCGCTCCCACAGGGATGATGCGCATCACAGGAGCCCCGCCGGACGGGAACCCCCTCGCATAGGCAAGCTGCCGGGTGGCCGGTATACTCCGGCGCAATTAACGCATTTTCAAGGATTTCGCCATGAAGCGCCTGATCTCTTCCCTTGCTGCGCTCGTCGCGGTTGCCTGCCTCGTTTCGGCCTGTGGTCAAAAAGGCCCGCTGTACCTGCCGGATGACGATCAGGACCCGGCCGAACAAGCCCAGTCTTCGCAGAAGCAGCCATCCAAGGCTCACAAGCACGACGTTTACTAAGGGATCGCCATGGACGCTTTTAACTACCGTGGCGGGGAGCTGTTCGCGGAAGGTGTGGCGCTGTCCGCCATCGCCGACCGCTTCGGCACGCCCACCTATGTCTACTCGCGCGCGCACATCGAAGCGCAGTATCTGGCCTACGCCGATGCGCTGGCCGGCATGCCGCATCTGGTCTGCTTCGCGGTCAAAGCCAACTCCAACCTCGGTGTACTGAATGTCCTGGCCCGTCTCGGCGCCGGTTTCGACATCGTTTCCCGTGGCGAGCTGGAACGTGTACTGGCCGCTGGTGGCAGCGCCGACAAGATCGTTTTCTCCGGCGTCGGCAAGACCCGTGACGACATGCGCCGCGCCCTCGAAGTCGGCGTGCACTGCTTCAACGTCGAATCCACCGACGAGCTCGAGCGCCTGCAAGTAGTCGCCGCCGAGCTGGGTGTTCGCGCCCCGGTTTCGCTGCGCGTGAACCCGGACGTCGATGCCGGCACCCATCCGTACATTTCCACCGGTCTGAAAGAGAACAAGTTCGGCATCGCCATTGCCGATGCCGAAGACGTGTACGTGCGCGCCGCGCATCTGCCGAACCTGGAAGTAGTCGGTGTCGACTGCCACATCGGTTCGCAACTGACCACCCTGCCGCCATTCATTGACGCCCTCGATCGCTTGCTCGATCTGGTCGACCGTCTGGGCGATTGCGGCATTCACCTGCGCCACATCGATCTCGGTGGCGGCCTGGGCGTGCGTTACCGCGATGAGGAGCCGCCGCTGGCTGCCGACTACATCAAAGCCGTGCGCGAGCGTCTCGACGGGCGTGATCTGGCGCTGGTGTTCGAACCGGGTCGCTTCATCGTTGCCAATGGCGGCGTGTTGCTGACGCAGGTCGAATACCTCAAGCACACCGAGCACAAGGATTTCGCCATCGTCGACGCGGCGATGAACGACCTCATCCGTCCGGCGCTGTATCAGGCGTGGATGGACGTCACGGCGGTGAAACCGCGCGACAGCGCTGCACGCAAGTACGACATCGTCGGCCCGATCTGCGAAACCGGCGACTTCCTCGCCAAGGACCGCGAGCTGGCGCTGGAAGAAGGCGATCTGCTGGCGGTGCATTCGGCCGGCGCCTACGGTTTTGTGATGAGCTCCAACTACAACACCCGTGGCCGTGCCGCCGAGGTGCTGGTGGATGGTGATCAGGTTTTTGAAGTGCGTCGCCGCGAAACCGTGGCCGAGCTGTTTGCCGGCGAAAGCCTGCTGCCGGAGTAACCCATGCTGCTGCGTTTTACCAAAATGCACGGCCTGGGCAACGACTTCATGGTCCTCGACCTGGTCAGCCAGCACGCGCACATTCAGCCCAAACACGCCAAGCAATGGGGCGATCGCCACACCGGTATCGGTTTCGACCAGTTGCTGATCGTCGAAGCGCCGAGCAACCCGGACGTGGACTTTCGCTACCGGATCTTCAACTCCGACGGCTCGGAAGTGGAGCAGTGCGGCAACGGTGCGCGCTGCTTCGCCCGCTTCGTGCTCGACAAGCGCCT
Source organism: Pseudomonas sp. LW8 (assembly GCF_041956865.1). NCBI lineage: Bacteria > Pseudomonadati > Pseudomonadota > Gammaproteobacteria > Pseudomonadales > Pseudomonadaceae > Pseudomonas > Pseudomonas sp. LW8. The sequence continues at coordinate 5,545,885 of NZ_CP168138.1, forward strand.
GACCGCCAAGCGGCAGATCCGCGTCGAGACCAAGGGCGGCATCATCGAACTGGACGTGCGTAACGACGGCCAGATCGGCGTCAACATGGGCGCGCCGCGCCTGGTGCCGGCAGACATTCCATTCCAGGCGCCGGCCCAGGCCAGCAGCTATCAGCTGGAAGTCGATGGCACCACGGTCGAACTGGCCGCCGTGTCGATGGGCAATCCCCATGCGGTCATTCGCGTGGACGACATCAACAGCGCACCGGTGCATGAACTGGGGCCGAAGATCGAACACCACCCGCGCTTTCCGGCGCGGGTCAATGTCGGCTTCCTTCAGGTCATCGATCGCCATCGCGCGCAACTGCGTGTTTGGGAGCGCGGCGCCGGGGAAACCCAGGCCTGCGGCACCGGCGCCTGTGCGGCGGCGGTGGCGGCCATCAGTCAGGGGTGGATGGATTCGCCGCTGTTGATCGACCTGCCCGGCGGGCGTCTGTCCATCGAGTGGGCCGGCCCGGGCGAACCGGTGTTGATGACCGGTCCGGCAGTGCGTGTATACGAAGGACAAGTGCGTCTTTGAGCGAGCAGAAATCATGACCGACAAGCCACAGGTACCCGCCCGACCAGCCGACGAATCAGCGTCCGAGAGCCTCGAGGCAGCCGCGGTTGCCGCCTACCTGGGGGCTCATCCGGACTTTTTCGTCGAGCACGAAGAGCTGCTGCCGTCGTTGCGCATCCCGCACCGACGCGGCGACACCGTGTCGCTGGTCGAACGGCAGATGACCATCCTGCGCGACCGCAACATCGAGATGCGCCATCGCCTTTCGCATCTGATGGACGTGGCCCGCGACAACGATCGCCTGTTTGAAAAGACCCGCCGCCTGATTCTCGCGCTGATGGATGCATCGACCCTGGAAGACGTGGTCATCAGCGTTGAGGACAGCCTGCGTCAGGATTTCCAGGTGCCTTTCGTCAGCCTGATCCTGCTCGGCGACAACCCGGCACCGGTCGGCCGCTGGGTGACTCACGCCGACGCGCAAACCGCGATCGGTGGCCTGCTCACCGAAGGCAAAAGCGTCAGCGGCAGCCTGCGTGAACATGAGCTGGATTTCCTCTTCGGCGAAGAACAGCGCCAGCAGATCGGCTCGACCGCCGTGGTTGCCATCAGCCATCAGGGCATTCACGGCATTCTGGCCATCGCCAGCCGTGACCCGCAGCACTACAAGAGCTCGGTCGGCACCCTGTTCCTGAGCTACATCGCCGAGGTCATGGGCCGCGTGCTGCCACGGGTCAACAGCTCGCTGCGCTCGGTACGCTGACCATGGAACGACAACTGGACGCTTACTGCGAACATCTGCGCAGTGAGCGACAGGTGTCGCCGCACACCCTGTCGGCTTATCGCCGCGACCTCGATAAAGTCCTTGGCTGGTGCATCAAGCAGAACATCGGCAGTTGGGCCGCGCTGGATATCCAGCGCCTGCGCAGCCTGATCGCCCGGTTGCATGCGCAAGGCCAGTCCTCGCGCAGCCTCGCCCGCCTGCTCTCGGCGGTGCGCGGGCTCTATCACTACTTGAATCGCGAAGGCCTGTGCGACCACGACCCGGCCACCGGCCTGGCCCCGCCGAAAGGCGAACGACGCCTGCCGAAAACCCTTGATACCGATCGCGCATTGCAGCTGCTGGAAGGTGCGGTCGAGGACGATTTTCTCGCCCGGCGCGATCAGGCGATTCTGGAGCTGTTCTATTCCTCTGGCCTGCGCCTGTCCGAGCTGACCGGGCTCAATCTCGATCAACTCGACCTCGCCGACGGCATGGTTCAGGTGCTCGGCAAGGGCAGCAAGACCCGGCTGCTGCCAGTCGGCGCCAAGGCCCGCGAAGCCCTCGAACACTGGTTGCCGCTACGCGCAATGACCAACCCGGCAGACGATGCCGTATTTGTCAGCCAGCAGGGCCGACGCCTTGGCCCGCGCGCGATTCAGGTGCGGGTCAAACTGGCTGGCGAGCGCGAACTGGGGCAGAACCTGCACCCGCACATGCTCCGGCACTCCTTCGCCAGCCATTTGCTCGAGTCCTCGCAGGATCTGCGCGCGGTGCAGGAATTGCTCGGCCACTCCGATATCAAAACCACACAGATCTATACCCACCTCGACTTCCAGCATCTGGCGGCGATCTACGACAGCGCCCATCCCCGGGCCAAACGCATGAAAGGCGATGATTCATGAGCATTCAGTTGATCACCTTCGACCTCGACGACACCCTGTGGGACACCGCTCCGGTGATCGCCAGCGCCGAAACCGTGTTGCGCGAATGGCTGAGCGAACATGCCTCGGGTCTGGGCGCGGTGCCGGTGGAGCATTTGTGGTCGATTCGCGAGCGTGTGCTGGCGGGCGAACCGGGGCTCAAGCACCGCATCAGCGCGCTGCGTCGACGTGTGCTGTTCCATGCGCTGGAAGAAGCCGGGTATGCCCACGGCGAGGCCTCGGAGCTGGCTGACAAGGCTTTTGAAGTGTTCCTGCATGCGCGGCATCAGATCGAGGTGTTCCCGGAGGTCGAGCCGCTGCTGGAGCTGCTCGCCAATCATTACGCCCTCGGCGTGGTCACCAATGGCAATGCCGACGTGCGTCGGCTGGGGCTGGCGGATTACTTCAAGTTCGCCTTGTGCGCCGAAGACATCGGCATCGCCAAACCGGATGCGCGGCTGTTTCATGAAGCGTTGCAGCGCGGCGGTGTAAGCCCCGCAGCGGCGGTGCATGTCGGCGATCATCCTGGCGATGACATTGCCGGCGCTCAGCAGGCAGGCTTGCGCGCGGTGTGGTTCAACCCGACGGGCAAGGTCTGGGAAGCGGAGCGCTTGCCGGATGCGGAAATTCGCAGCCTGACCGAATTGCCCGTCGTCCTCTCCCGCTGGAATGCCACCTCGAAATAATCCACAAACCCTGTGGGAGCGAGCCTGCTCGCGAATGCGGTGTGTCATTCAACATGTATGTCGGCTGACATGCCCTCTTCGCGAGCAGGCTCGCTCCCACAGAGGACTGCATTTGCTTTCAACGGATTTATTTCAGGCATAAAAAAGCCCGCAGCGACGGCGGGCTTTTTCAGCAAGCGAGCGACGCGCCTCAGATAGGGCGGCTGCCGTACTTGTTATCCGGCTTCTTGGGCGGATCGGCGACCACGTTGGCCTCCACTTCCTGCACCTTGCCGCCGCGCGCAAGGAATTCTTCCATGGCCTTGGCCAGGGCGTCACGCTCCTTGTTCTTGGCTTCGATGCTCGGCAACTCGTCGACCGAGACCGCAGCCTTGGCTTTGCCTTTGGCAGCCGGGGCCGGCGTGTCGTCACCGCCATCGTCTTCGGTAACGTCTTCCGCTGCCGCTTCCAGGCCTTCCTCGGCCTCGTCTTCGTCGCCTACTTCGAGGTCGTCGTTTTCCAGATCATCGTCGCTCATGTTCTACCTCATGACTTGCCAAAAGCAGATTAGTTATAGACCAGCTTTGGCGGCTGTCGAAGCCGCCGTTGAAAAATCTTCTGCCGCTGCCCGGCAGCGGCTCATGCCTGTTCACCGTGCAAGGTGGCGAGGACTTTACGGGCACCGCCATGATCACGGTGCTCGCCCAGATAAATCCCTTGCCAGGTACCCAGTGCCAGCCGCCCTGCCGCAACCGGCAGACTGATCTGGCAACCGAGCACGCTGGCCTTGAAGTGCGCCGGGAGATCATCCGGGCCTTCGTCGTTGTGCTCGTAGCCGTCTGTTCCTTGTGGGATCAGACGATTGAAAAATCGTTCGAAGTCGCGACGAACTGCCGGATCGGCGTTCTCGTTGATGGTCAACGATGCCGACGTGTGCTGCAGCCACAAATGCAACAGACCGACCCGACAGGTCTTGAGTTCAGGCAAGCCTGCGAGTAACTCGTCCGTCACCAGATGAAAGCCCCGGGGCCTTGCCCGCAGGGTTATCAGAGTCTGTTGCCACATACAGTTCTCCGCTCGTTCGGGGCGCATTCTAGCGTGCTCTGAAAAAAAACAAAGGCCCTAATATTCCTGCAGCGATGTAAGCGATTGCCCGCAGAAAAAGCCTCGTCGTAAAGACGACCAAAGCCGTAAGAAAAATCCTTTCAGCCGCACCTTGAATGACAAATCCCGGACAAAAAAATGCCCGGCGAACCGGGCAATTTTTTTATCGCGCGTACTTACAGGTTGTAGCCGCGTTCGTTGTGTTGTGCCAGATCGAGGCCGACCGACTCTTCTTCCTCGGTTACGCGCAGACCCATGACGGCGTCCAGCACCTTGAGGATGATGAAAGTCACGATCGCGGTGTAGATCACCGTGAAGCCGACGCCTTTGATCTGAATCCAGACCTGCGCGCCGATGTCAGTCACGGTGCCGAAGCCGCCCAGTGCCGGTGCGGCAAACACACCAGTGAGGATCGCGCCGAGGATACCGCCGATACCGTGCACGCCGAAGGCATCCAGGGAGTCGTCATAGCCGAGTTTGCGTTTCAGGGTGGTGGCGCAGAAGAAGCACACCACGCCTGCGGCCAGACCGATCACCAGTGCACCCATCGGGCCTACAGTGCCAGCGGCCGGAGTGATCGCGACCAGACCGGCGACCACGCCCGAAGCAATCCCCAGTGCGCTTGGCTTGCCGTGGGTGACCCACTCGGCAAACATCCAGCCCAGTGCCGCAGCGGCCGTGGCGATCTGGGTAACCAGCATGGCCATACCGGCAGTGCCGTTGGCGGCTGCAGCGGAACCGGCGTTGAAGCCGAACCAGCCGACCCACAGCATCGCCGCGCCCATCAGGGTGTAGCCGAGGTTATGCGGAGCCATCGGTGTGGTCGGGAAGCCTTTTCGCTTGCCCAGTACCAGGCACGCGACCAGGCCGGCGATACCGGCGTTGATGTGCACCACGGTGCCGCCAGCGAAGTCGAGCACGCCCCAGTCCCACATCAGGCCGCCGTTACCGGACCAGACCATGTGCGCGATCGGTGCATAAACCAGCGTGAACCAGATGCCCATGAAGATCAGCATCGCGGAGAACTTCATGCGCTCGGCGAACGCACCGACGATCAGCGCCGGGGTGATGATCGCGAAGGTCATCTGGAAGGTGATGAACACCGCCTCAGGGAACAGCGCCGCCGGGCCGGTGATGCTCGAAGGCGTGACACCAGCGAGGAACGCCTTGCCCATGCCGCCGAAGAACGAATTGAAGTTGACGACGCCCTGTTCCATGCCGGTGGTGTCGAAGGCAATGCTGTAGCCATAAATGACCCACAGGATGCTGATCAGGCCGGTAATGGCGAAGCACTGCATCAGCACGGAAAGAATGTTTTTCGAGCGAACCATACCGCCGTAGAACAGCGCCAGACCGGGGATGGTCATGAACAGCACGAGCGCTGTCGAGGTGAGCATCCAGGCGGTGTCGCCGGAATTGAGGACTGGCGCTGCCACTTCGTCTGCCGCCATGGCGATGCCGGGCATTACGATGGACAACAGGGCGCCTAGCCCTGCGAATTTACGCAGAGTCATATTGTTTTCTCCTGGGGCGTTGGGTTTGTGGCGGCGCTTAGATCGCGTCGGTATCGGTTTCGCCGGTACGGATGCGGATCGCCTGTTCCAGATTGACCACGAAGATCTTGCCGTCACCGATCTTGCCGGTGTTGGCCGCTTTGGTTATCGCCTCGATAACCCGATCCAGGTCCTTGTCGTCGATGGCCACGTCGATTTTCACCTTGGGCAGAAAATCGACCACATATTCCGCGCCGCGATACAGCTCGGTGTGACCCTTCTGCCGGCCGAAGCCTTTGACTTCAGTGACGGTAATGCCCTGCACGCCGATTTCGGACAGCGACTCGCGCACGTCGTCCAACTTGAACGGCTTGATGATGGCAGTGACTAGCTTCATGAAACTCTCTCCCGAATTGGTGGACTTGCCCCAGGAAAACAAACCCGTCTCAAGTCTAAGCGCAGTGCCTGGCTTTGTAACGCATCGTTGACGCCAGCTAACCGCATCAGACGAAACTCCCCGCTTCGTCTGCCGCACTGCATTCGTCACAGCGACTGCATCAGTGCATGGGTCGAGGGTGACTAAGCAGAAACCTTGCCAGCTCGGCAAAAACCCTGCATTTCAATCGCTTGGCACCTGTTGCAAGCGCTCGGGCAGAAAAGCTTTTGCCGATACGCACAACAACGGTGCGCCACCGTCCGTCCCCCTGCGCGAAAAGCGTGCATCCGTGCAACGGGATTGACTATAGACACTGCGTGATACACTGCCGGCCATTGTTTCCAGGACATTTCCCATGCTCGCGCCCAAAGACTTCCTCGACGCCCTGAGCGGCACCGCCTCCCGCCTCTTCAGCGGCGACACCCCGCTGCCGAAAGCCGAAATGGAAAGCCAGTTCAAAATGCTGCTGCAAAGTGCCTTCAGCAAACTCGATCTGGTCAGCCGGGAAGAGTTCGATAGTCAGATGGTAGTGCTGGCGCGTACTCGCGCCCGCCTCGAAAGCCTCGAAGCCAAGGTTGCCGAGATGGAAGCGAAGCTGACACCGCCCGCTGAATAATTCGCGTCCCCTGTAGGAGCTGCCGAAGGCTGCGATCTTTTGATCTTCAGCCCTTGAACCATCCCCGCAACGTCCTACAACCTTAATGACCGCCGTCCGATTGCGCCAAAAAGCCCAGGTTTCTAAGCTATCTGATGCTGAATGTTCAGCAGAGGATTGGGCGACCCGGGCAGGGCCATGGTGGAAATGGGCTTCGCGGATGCTGCAATCGCTATGAGCCCGCATGCCGGAGCTGGGCTCTGCGCAAATCGTAAGTCGACTGAAGATTCATCCAGAACTCAGGCGTAGTGTTGAGCTGAATGGCGAGGCTGATTGCCAGATCGGCGCAGATCCTGAGCTGGCATTTCACAAGCTCTTCGATCTCGCTTTCGAGCCATTTCGTGGGCATGGCCAGATCCATGACAGTCACGCCCAACGGCTCCATGAATCCTTATTCAGAACCTCGCCCGGATGAATCGGGCGCATACCACTGCGGTCCGTTTTTTTCGCCTCCAGAGGCTGCGTTGAGTGGCCAACTGGAGCATCCGACTCCCGGATACAAGACCTTCACACCCCTTTCGCCAGCGTCCTACAAATATTAGGGCATGGCCCTACAAACATCAGCGTCTGCGCCTGATTCCGTGAGCTCTTCGCTGTGATTAGGCTGGTGGCTTTCGCCTGCGCTGGTCGATCCTATTCGTCGAGTTCCAGGCGATACACATTGATCGCCAGACACTCTGGTTCTGGATCCCTCTTGTCTGATTTGCTCAAGCTCAAAGAAAACACGCTGGTTCAGCATCCAGATGGTGGTTACATCTTTGGCACGATCCCCGATATGCCAAAATTCGGCTTGCCAGGCGGGAAGATTTATCTGCGGGTAGGTATTCACCGTCGAGCGAATAGTGGTTTTGGCGTAGTGCACATTTGGGAAGCCCATAGTGCCGATTTGCTCAAGCATGGTTGCCAGACTGCCGATGGGGTAGCAGCGATTGTTGCGAAAATGATCGTCCCGGGGGCGCAAATCTATTGTGAGTTCAAAGAACAACGATGTGGAAACAGGGTCGCGGTACTGAGGACATCTATGGGAACACTGATTCTTGAACCGCGACACGAGCGCGCCACAGGATTTGGTTACTTCGTGGTGACTTGGTACCCGCAAAAACGTGCACATGGCACGTTAGTGGGGCAGATACCACGAGCACCACCAAATCAGAAATAAAAAAAGGCGTCCGATGGACGCCTTTTAAGTATTTTTTGAGGAGTAGTCGCAGCGATTCTTTAGCTCCTGGCTTTACGGCCTTGGGTTCAGAATCCGACAGGCTAGCCCGTCGTCACTACTTCAGAGAAACCAGCTTTCTCTGCTGCCAAAAATGCGGGGGAGCTTTTGCTGGTGCCCAGTCCCGACGAATGCGCAGTTGCAGTCCTCGAATGGGATGATCCTTCAATGCCGTGCGAGAGTCAACGCTCTAATTCAGGCAAGCAGTGACAGCCCATCGGGTCTGGATACGTCTTGTAAACCTCTATTTCAGCACCGAAACCCGGCTCAACTACCCTTCAAAAACCCGCATGAAGCGGCTCCCCGATTCAGCTCAAGGAACGACCATGTCCCTCTCCATTGTCCACAGTCGCGCCCAGATTGGCGTGGAAGCCCCCGCTGTTACCGTCGAAGTCCATCTGGCCAACGGTCTGCCGTCGCTGACCATGGTCGGCCTGCCCGAAGCGGCGGTGAAGGAGAGCAAGGATCGCGTACGCAGCGCGATCATCAATTCCGGGCTGCAATTTCCGGCGCGGCGGATCACCCTGAATCTGGCGCCGGCGGATCTGCCCAAGGATGGCGGGCGGTTTGATCTGGCGATTGCCTTGGGGATTTTGTCGGCCAGTGTGCAGGTGCCCTGCCTGACCCTGGACGAGGTGGAATGTCTGGGCGAGTTGGCGCTGTCGGGTGCCGTGCGGCCGGTGCGTGGTGTGCTGCCGGCGGCACTGGCGGCGCGCAAGGCCGGGCGGGCGCTGGTGGTGCCTCGAGCGAATGCAGAAGAGGCGTGCCTGGCATCCGGGCTCAAGGTGTTTGCGGTCGATCATTTGCTGGAAGCGGTGGCGCATTTCAATGGGCACACGCCGGTCGAGCCTTACGTTTCCGATGGTTTGATGCACGCTGCCAAGCCCTATCCCGACCTCAACGAAGTGCAGGGTCAAACAGCCGCAAAACGCGCATTGCTGATTGCCGCAGCGGGGGCGCACAACTTGTTGTTCAGCGGGCCTCCGGGAACCGGCAAGACGCTGCTGGCCAGTCGTCTGCCAGGATTACTGCCACCGCTTTCCGAATGTGAGGCGCTGGAAGTGGCAGCGATTCAATCGGTCGCCAGCGGGGTGCCTCTGACTCACTGGCCGCAACGCCCCTTCCGCCAACCACACCATTCGGCTTCAGGGCCGGCATTGGTCGGTGGCAGCTCGAAACCGCAACCCGGCGAGATCACCCTCGCCCACCATGGCGTGCTGTTTCTCGATGAGTTGCCGGAGTTTGATCGCAAGGTGTTGGAAGTTTTACGCGAGCCTTTGGAGTCGGGACATATCGTCATCGCGCGGGCCAAGGATCGCGTACGTTTCCCCGCGCGATTTCAATTGGTTGCCGCGATGAATCCGTGTCCCTGTGGATATCTTGGCGAACCGAGCGGCAAATGCTCGTGCACACCGGACATGGTCCAGCGCTATCGCAACAAGCTGTCAGGGCCGCTGCTGGACCGGATCGATCTGCACCTGACCGTGGCGCGGGAGGCAACCGCGTTGAATCCGGCAGCCAAGCCCGGCGAAAACAGCGCCAGCGCTGCGGCTCTGGTGGCCGAGGCTCGCGAACGACAGCAGAAGCGTCAGGGCTGTGCCAATGCGTTTCTCGATCTGCCGGGGCTCAAGCGTCACTGCAAGTTATCCACAGCTGACGAGAAATGGCTGGAGGCGGCATGCGAGCGACTGATCCTGTCGCTGCGCTCGGCGCATCGCCTGCTCAAGGTCGCGCGCACACTGGCGGATCTTGAGCAGGCCGATGCGATTACCCGCGAGCATCTGGCCGAGGCACTGCAATACCGGCCGGCGACACCTTAATGCTCGGTCAGATCAACCAGCGGTGCCTGACGCACTTCGGTATCACGCCCGGCCTGAATATCGGTCACACGCTTCAAGGCGTTATCCACCGCAGCTTTATCCGCCAACAGGCTGTAGCTGATCTGGAACTGCTTGTGCTGTTTTGGGGCGATGGTCGGCACCAGATTCAACGGCCGCTGATAGCGACGGTTATAGGAAAAACTCGTCCCAGGCTCCAGCCCGGTGACGTAGCCCTGCCCCTGGGTGTCGGTGTTTTTCCACAGCGAGAACACCGGCAACTGCTCGGTGTTGAAGCCAACGGATACGCCGAGACTACCGGCCTTGTTGTGCAACACAGTCAAGGTGTCACCCTTGGCGTCCGCATACGGCACGACGTTGTAGACAGTTTCGTCGTAGTCCTTGGTTGGCGCGCGATAGGTCTGCCAGTCGGGCAGGTCACCCTTGGCCTTGTCGTTGAACGGCGATACCTGCTTCACCGGCGCAGCGAATTTTGCCCCTTGCTCAAGAAACGGCGTGCTGAAATTGCTGTGATACAGCGCCTGATATTCCTTCGCATAGTCGCCGTTGTTGGTCAGAGTGTCGTTAAGGGCGAAGCTTGCGCTGCCCGGTTCGGTGACCAGTTCGGTCGCTACCGAGAAATCGACTTTCTTGAATGCCTGCTCTTTCAGCTCGCCACGCAGCGTGATGGCATACGGCGGCTTCTCGTCGATGTGCAAAGTGACGGTGCTGGCCGGGATGTTGGCGGCGCGACCGTGCAGGGTCAGCAGTTCGCCGTTGTCCATGCCGGGATGGCCAACCCACTCGTAACCGCAACGGGTGACCAGCTCATTGAAGCCTTCCAGCCAGCCCAGACCACCGCGACCGTTGAGTTCGATGAACGCTGGGTTGACCACGTCCTTGACCGGCGAATCCCAGCCCATGCGCACGTCGCCCACCGAAGCCTGCAACACGTTCATGCCACGGGTTGGCACCACCGAGAGTTTCATCGTGCCGTTATCGATGTCGACGATGCTGACGCCCTCCTGACGACCGCCATGCAGAGTACGCAAGGTCACGGAAAACGGTTTGGCGGTTTTTACACCGAGTTGCTCACTGGTGATCGTCCGGTTTTTTGCCGGAGTGTTGGCGTCGAGCAGGACATAGTCCCAAGCCATGGCATGAGAAGCGGCAGAGAATGCGCCGAGGGCGACGAGGAGTTTGAGCGGGGTCATGGCAGCAGCCTTTATTGGAGTTGTGCCATTTTTATAGCGCTGCGGAAACGTTTCAGCAAGTGCAAAGAAGAGGCGGGAGAAAAGCATTCGCAAGCAGGCTCGCTCCCACTGGGGTTTCCGGATTTCACAACCTTTGTGAATCACACCGAAAACTGTGGGAGCGAGCCTGCTCGCGGTAGCTGTTTCAAAGACGCATCAACGGAAGCGATCAACCTCGGAACGCAGATCCGCCGCCAGCTTCTCCAGCTCTTTCGCGGTGACAGCCAGGTTCGACACCACCTCACGCTGCTCACTGTTGGCCAGTGCGATGCTCTGCAAATTGCTGCTCAGCAACGTAGCAGTGCTGCTCTGCTCCTGAGTGGCGGTGGTGATCGCGGCGAACTGCTGGCCTGCCGAACGGCTCTGCTCGTCGATCCGCGCCAGCGCCGAGGCGACATTGGCGTTGCGCGACAGGCCTTCCTGCATCAGCACGTTGCCCTGTTCCATAGTGCTGATCGCGTTGCCGGTTTCCTGTTGGATGCTGTGGATCATGCTGGAGATTTCATCGGTCGCCTGACGGGTACGCGAGGCGAGGCTGCGCACTTCGTCCGCGACCACGGCAAAACCGCGACCTTGTTCACCGGCACGCGCGGCTTCGATGGCAGCGTTGAGTGCCAGCAGGTTGGTCTGCTCGGCGATCGAGGTGATCACACCGACAATTCCGCCGATTTCCTGAGAGCGCTGCCCCAGCGTGTTGATCACGCTGGCGGTGCTGTTCAGCGCACCGGCGATCTGCTCCAGCGACGACGACGCTTCTTCCATCGAGCTGCGGCCGATCTGCGTTTGCTGAGCGTTTTCCTGCGCCAGGCGCTGGGTCGCGCCCATGTTGTCGGCGATGTTCAACGACGTCGCGCTGAACTCTTCCACGGCGCCGGCCATGCTGGTGATTTCGCCCGACTGCTGCTCCATGCCCTCATACGCACCGCCGGACAAACCGGACAGCGCCTGCGCACGGCTATTGACCTCTTCCGAAGCGCGGCGGATGTGCTCGACCATGGTCGACAGCGCCTGGCTCATCTGGTTGAACGCGCGGGACAGCTGCCCGATTTCATCGTGGCTCGATACGTTCAGACGCACGCTCAGATCACCAGCACCCAAGGCCTCAGCCTGACGCACCAGATCGCCCAGCGGCGCGAGTTTGCTGCGCAGCAGCCAGACCACGGAACCGACCGCGAGCAACATCGCCAGCAGGCTGCCGATCGCCAGTTGCGTACCGACGCTCCAGGTCACCGCGCGGATCTCGGCTTTCGGCATGCTCGCCACCACCGACCAAGGGCCACCTTCGAACGGCACGGCGATGCTGTAGAAGTCCTCGCCCTTGTCGCTCCAGAACTCACCCTTGCCCGGGGTTTTGACCAGATTGTTGATGGTCGGGGCGGCTTGATCCAGGTTTTCGACACCGGCAATCGGCACCAGCCATTTGTTCTGCTCGTCGAGCAGGGCCAGCGAGCCGGTCTTGCCAATGCGGAAGCGCTTGAGATTGGCGAACTGCGCGTTCTGCGCGTCGGTGTAATCGAAACCTACATACAACACGGCGATGATCTTGCCGCCCGCATCGCGCACCGGTGTGTACTGCGACATGTAGTAGCGCTCGAACAGCAACGAGCGGCCGACATAACTCTGCCCTGCCATCAACTTCGCGTAGGCCGGGTTGGCATGATCGAGCACGGTGCCGATGGCACGGGTGCCGTCCTGCTTGCTGACGTTGGTGCTGACGCGAATGAAGTCTTCGCCGCTGCGCACGAATACCGTGGCCACACCGGCAGTCATCTGCTTGAACTCGTCAACTTCCTTGAAGTTGTTGTTCAGCACTTCGTTGCCCAGATGCAGACCCGGGGTCTGCACGCCGGCCACGGTCACTGGCTGATCGGGGTGCACACTCAGGCCACTGCCGAAGCGTTTTTCGAACAGACCGCTCAGGCGCAGGGTGCTTTCGCGCAGCGTACCGTGGAAGGTACTCAGTTGATCGGCCAGCAGCCGGGCCTCACTGGCCAGATGCTCTTCACGGGTGGCGAGGTTGGCGGAATCCAGCGAACGCAAGGCGAACACCGTACTGCCGCTGATGACTATCGCCAGTATCACAGCAAGGGCAAGGCCCAGCTGCGAGGCGATCCGAGCACGAGGTTGAGACATGAACAGCTCCTGGCCGAGCCACCGAATCCTCCTTGATCGCGGTAATTGCCCGGAAAATATTCTAATAGTGGGGTGTAACGCGGAACCGGCACGACGGTTCCACAAGCTCGTAGTCGGCGGTAAAACCGAATACTTGAGCGCATTGCGTGGGTATGGCGCAGTGGTGGCATTGTGCCGGCTCGAACGTTTCAGCTCAAGCGCTCTACCGCCGGCAATTGCATGGCGCGGACTTCGCCTTGGAGAAAATCGCTGAGGCGGCGCAAACGTTCACCTCCCGGGCGCGGCTTTGGCCAGACCAGGTAATAATTCAGGCCACTGGCGACGGCCGTAGGCCACGGCAGGCTCAAGCGCCCTTGCGCAACATCTTCGGCAACCATCAATAGATCCCCCATCGAAACGCCGTAGCCGCGCGCCGCCGCGATCATGCCCAGCTCCAGCGTATCGAACACTTGCCCGCCCTTGAGCGAAACCTGATCGGACAGGCCCATGCGCTCCAGCCAACTGCGCCAGTCGCGGCGATCCGGGGTCGGGTGCAGCAGTTCAGCAGTCGCCAGACGCGCTACATCCCAAGGTTGATCATTGAGCAGGTTCGGCGCGCCGACCGGGATCAATTCCTCGGGAAACAGCAGGCTCGCTTCCCAGTCCGGCGGGAAATGCCCGTCACTGAGCAACACCGCGCAATCGAACGGTTCGTTGTTGAAGTCCACCGAATCAATGTCCATCCACGCGCTGGTCAGTTGCACCTCATTGCCCGGCTGCAAATGGCGGAAGCGACTCAACCGCGCCAGCAGCCAACGCATGGTCAGGGTAGATGGCGCTTTCATGCGCAGGATGTCGTCCTCGGCGCGCAAGGTATTGCAGGCGCGCTCAAGGGCGGCGAAGCCTTCGCGGATTCCGGGTAGCAGCAGCCGCGCCGATTCGGTCAGTTGCAGGTTGCGCCCGCTGCGATGAAACAGCCGGCAGGCGAAGTGTTCTTCAAGGGTGCGCATGTGCCGACTGACCGCGCTCTGGGTGATCGACAATTCTTCCGCCGCGCGGGTGAACGAGCTGTGTCGCGCTGCCGCTTCGAATGCGCGCAGGGCATACAACGGCGGAAGGCGTCGGGACATGCAAAAAGCTCCAGTAGCGGGGATACAGCCAATTCGGCAGGACGTTTCAGGATGAGTATTAATCATGCCACCCATCCTTTTTATCCCTTTGTGCAAAGCCTGCCAAGCGCCGAGAATCGACGCTCTTCTGCTTCCTCTGATATTTGGGTGGTGATGACCATGCAGCATCCTGTGCGTACCGAACTCTGGGCCATTCTGCGGCTGGCGGGGCCGCTGATTGCTTCGCAGTTGGCGCACATGCTGATGGTGCTCACCGACACCCTGATGATGGCGCGCCTCAGTCCCGAAGCGCTGGCCGGTGGCGGCCTCGGTGCGGCGAGCTACTCGTTCGTGTCGATTTTCTGCATCGGCGTGATTGCAGCGGTCGGCACACTGGTGGCGATTCGTCAGGGTGCCGGCGACATCATCGGCGCGGCGAGGCTGACGCAGGCCGGGTTGTGGCTGGCGTGGCTGATGGCCCTCGGCGCCGGGCTGCTGTTGTGGAACCTCAAACCGGTGTTGCTGCTGTTTGGCCAGACCGAAACCAACGTCAACGCCGCCGGGCAATTCCTCATCGCCCTGCCCTTCGCCCTGCCCGGTTATCTGAGCTTCATGGCTCTGCGCGGCTTTACCAGTGCAATCGGCCGGGCGACGCCAGTGATGGTCATCAGCCTCGCCGGCACGGTGGCCAACTTCCTGCTCAACTACGCGCTGATCACCGGCATGTTCGGCCTGCCGCAACTGGGTCTGACCGGCATCGGTCTGGTCACGGCGATTGTCGCCAACTGCATGGCACTGGCGCTGGCCTGGCATATCCGTCGGCATCCGGCTTATGACGCTTATCCGTTGCGCGCCGGTCTGTCGCGGCCGAACCGGCAATACCTGAAAGAACTCTGGCGCCTGGGCCTGCCGATTGGCGGCACCTATGCGGTGGAAGTCGGGCTGTTTGCCTTTGCCGCGTTGTGCATGGGCACCATGGGCAGTACGCAAATGGGTGCGCATCAGATCGCCCTGCAGATCGTGTCGGTGGCCTTCATGGTCCCGGCCGGGATGTCCTATGCCATCACCATGCGCGTCGGCCAACACTACGGCGCCGGGCAACTGGTCGATGCACGGATGTCCGGGCGTGTCGGTATCGCTTTCGGCGCCGTGGTGATGCTCGGCTTCGCCCTGGTGTTCTGGCTGTGGCCGAACCAGTTGGTCGGCCTGTTCCTGGACCATAATGACCCGGCGTTTGCCGAGGTGATCCGTCTGGCGGTGAGCCTGCTGGCAGTAGCGGCGTGGTTCGAGCTGTTCGACGGCACGCAGACGATTGCCATGGGCTGTATTCGCGGGCTCAAGGATGCCAAGACTACGTTTCTCGTGGGGCTGGCTTGCTATTGGCTGATTGGCGCACCGGCGGCGTGGTGGATGGCGTTCCACCTCAACTGGGGGCCGACGGGCGTCTGGTGGGGATTGGCGCTGGGCCTGGCGTGTGCGGCGGTGAGCCTGACGCTGGCGTTCGAATGGAAGATGAAGCGGATGATTCGGCGCGAGCCGCAAGCTCAAGGTTTCAACATCCCCCAGGCCGAATGAGGGTTTCCTTTGTGGGAGCGAGCCTGCTCGCGAAGACCGAGTGTCAGGCCCAGATCATTCAGCTGACATAACGCCTTCGCGAGCAGGCTCGCTCCCACGGGGATTTGTGCCGGCCGCAACAATCGTGATCAACCGACGATTTCCAAAGCCGGCTGCTGGTTCGATCCCGAGGTCAGATATTCCACCAGCTCATCCAACGGCAACGGCCGGCTGATCAGATAACCCTGCACCTGATCGCAGCCGAACCCGCGCAACAATTCCAGCTGCTCCGGCGTTTCGACGCCCTCGGCGACCACTTCCAGATGCAGGTTGTGCGCAAGGTTGATCATCGCGTGCACCAGTTTGCGGTTCTCTTCGCGCTGTTCCATGCCGCCGACAAAACTCTTGTCGATCTTCAGCAAGGTGATGGGCAGGCTGTTGAGGTGCACGAATGATGAAAACCCGGTGCCGAAATCGTCCAGGGAGAAGCGCACGCCGAGGCGGCCGAGAGCATCCATGGTCTGTTTGACCAGATCGCTGCGCCGCATTACCGCGGTTTCGGTCAGTTCGAATTCCAGCCACTGCGCCTCGACGCCGCGCTCGGCAATCAGACGGCTGAGCGTCGGCAGCAACTGGCTGTCCTGAAACTGTCGGAACGACAGGTTGATCGCCATGTGCAGTGCCGGCAGACCCTGCTCGCGCAAGGCCTGCATGTCGCGCAAGGCGCGGGAAATCACCCAGTAACCCAATGGCACGATCAGACCGCTCTGCTCGGCCAGCGGCACAAATTCACTCGGTGGCAGCAGACCGCGCTCACCGTGACGCCAGCGCACCAGCGCTTCGAGGCCGACAATCTGGCCGTCCTCAAGATTCAGGCGTGGCTGGTAATGCAGTTCCAGCTCATCGCGGCGCAACGCCCGGCGCAGTTCACTTTCGAGGTCGGCCATGCTCCGCGCGTTGCGGTTGATGCGTTCGTTGAAAATATGAAAGGTGCAGCCCTGCGTGCTCTTGGCCTGCTGCATGGCGATATGGGCGTGCCACATCAGTGGATCGGCACCGCCGTTGGCACGGGCATGGGCGATGCCAAGGCTGGAGCCGATCAGCAGGCTCTCGCCGTCGACCCAATAAGGTTCGGCCAACGCCTCAGTGATGCGTTCGGCCATCCACTCGGCGCGTTGCGGCGCGCGGCGGGTATCGATCAGCAGAGCGAATTCATCGCTGCCCAGCCGTGCCAGTTGATCGCCGGCCTCCAGCTGACTTTTCAGCCGCGCGACGACCTGCAGAATCAGACGATCCCCGGCCTGATGCCCGAGGGCGTCGTTGGCATGGCGAAAATTGTCGAGATCAAGATGGCCGAGGGCGAGACCGCGCCCGTCGCCTTCGGCAAGACGCGCAGTAAGCAGGGTCTGAAAGCCCTGGCGATTGGCGATGCCAGTCAGCGGATCCTGTTCGGCGAGACGCTGGAGAGTGTTTTCCAGCACGCCGCGCTCGCGCACATGGCGCAGGCAGCGCTGGAGCATGCCGGCGTCGAGAGCGTCGAACACCAGCCAATCGCTGACACCGACCGGCGCAGTGGCCGGTTCGTGCTCCAGCAGCAGAACGGTCGGCAGGCTGCAACGACCGGGCGGCGGTTGCAACGCTGGCAGGGTCAGCAGTACCGCGTGGCGGTTGTCTTCGAACAGGCGGCTGACCGAATCCCAGTTCGGCGCGCTGATCAGCACCGCCGCGCTCCCCATCGGAGCCAGACACTCACGCAACAACGCTGTCCACGCTGGCTCTTCGGCCAGTAGCAGCAAACGCAAGGGTTCGACAGGCGTAGACAAGCTGACTCCCTAGACTCTGCAATGATGTAGGCGGGGCATTATGCCGGTGTGCTGAACAATGACCAATGCGTTGTCTGATGACAACGGCATCGAAACGTTATTTTGTGTCACGAATGAGAACATTAGCCGCAAAATCCCCGCGCATCCTGCGTGAAAGTAACAAAACCGGCAAATTTGAATCGCGTGTTGCGTCACAAGTCGGACAGAGCAGCACAAATCGCTGAGCCTGTTAAAATGCCGGCCCATTTCGTCAACGACTCCCGAATTTTCGTATGTCCCGACTCAATCCCCGGCAGCAAGAAGCCGTGAACTACGTCGGCGGCCCTCTATTGGTGCTCGCCGGTGCTGGCTCCGGCAAGACCAGCGTGATCACGCGCAAGATCGCGCACCTGATTCAGAACTGCGGCATCCGCGCCCAGTACATCGTCGCCATGACCTTTACCAACAAGGCCGCGCGCGAAATGAAAGAGCGGGTCGGCACCCTGTTGCGTGCCGGCGAAGGACGCGGCCTGACCGTCTGCACCTTCCACAACCTGGGCCTGAACATCATCCGCAAGGAGCATGCGCGGCTGGGCTACAAACCCGGTTTCTCGATCTTCGACGAGACCGACGTCAAAGCCCTGATGACCGACATCATGCAGAAGGAATACGCAGGCGACGACGGCGTCGACGAGATCAAGAACATGATCGGCGCCTGGAAAAACGATCTGATCCTGCCCGCCCAGGCCCTGGAAAACGCGCGCAATCCCAAGGAACAGACCGCGGCGATCGTCTACACCCACTATCAGCGCACGCTCAAGGCGTTCAACGCGGTGGACTTCGATGACCTGATCCTGCTGCCGGTAAAGCTCTTCGAAGAACACGCCGACATTCTCGAAAAGTGGCAGAACAAGGTGCGGTACCTGCTCGTCGACGAATACCAGGACACCAACGCCAGCCAGTATCTGTTGGTGAAGATGCTCATCGGCAAGCGCAACCAGTTCACCGTGGTCGGCGACGACGACCAGTCGATCTATGCCTGGCGTGGCGCGCGCCCGGAAAACCTGATGCTGCTCAAGGACGACTACCCGTCCTTGAAAGTGGTCATGCTCGAGCAGAACTACCGCTCCACCAGCCGCATCCTGCGCTGCGCCAACGTGCTGATCTCGAACAATCCGCACGAATTCGAAAAACAGTTGTGGAGCGAGATGGGCCACGGCGACGAGATCCGCGTGATCCGCTGCCGCAACGAGGACGCCGAAGCCGAGCGCGTGGCCATGGAAATCCTCAGCCTGCACTTGCGCACCGACCGCCCGTACAGCGATTTCGCCATTCTCTATCGCGGTAACTACCAGGCCAAGCTGATCGAATTGAAGCTGCAGCACCACCAAGTGCCGTATCGCCTGAGCGGCGGCAACAGCTTCTTCGGTCGTCAGGAAGTGAAGGACCTGATGGCCTACTTCCGCCTGATCGTCAATCCGGATGACGACAACGCCTTCCTGCGCGTGATCAACGTGCCACGCCGCGAGATCGGCTCGACCACCCTGGAAAAGCTCGGTAACTACGCTACCGAACGCAAGATCTCGATGTACGCCGCCACCGACGAAATTGGCCTGGGCGAACATCTCGACAGCCGCTTCACCGATCGCCTGGCGCGCTTCAAGCGCTTCATGGACAAGGTCCGCGAGCAGTGCGCCGGCGAAGATCCGATTTCGGCGCTGCGCAGCATGGTCATGGACATCGACTACGAGAACTGGCTGCGCACCAACAGCTCCAGCGACAAGGCGGCGGACTACCGCATGGGCAACGTCTGGTTCCTGATCGAGGCGTTGAAAAACACCCTCGAGAAAGACGAAGACGGCGAAATGACCGTCGAAGACGCCATCGGCAAACTGGTGCTGCGTGACATGCTCGAGCGCCAGCAGGAAGAAGAGGACGGTGCCGAAGGTGTGCAGATGATGACGCTGCATGCGTCCAAAGGGCTGGAATTTCCCTACGTGTTCATCATGGGCATGGAAGAGGAAATCCTCCCGCATCGTTCCAGCATCGAAGCCGACACCATCGAAGAAGAGCGTCGCCTGGCCTATGTGGGCATCACCCGCGCCCGCCAGACCCTGGCATTCACCTTCGCTGCCAAGCGCAAGCAGTACGGTGAAATCATCGACTGCGCGCCGAGTCGCTTTCTGGATGAGCTGCCGCCGGACGATCTGGCCTGGGAAGGCAACGACGACACCCCGACTGAAGTCAAAGCCGTGCGTGGCAATAGCGCATTGGCCGATATACGCGCGATGTTAAAGCGCTAGAATCGACTACTTTTTAATCTACCTTCGGCGCCCATCGCGCCAACAGAGGAAGCTGTTGTGGAAGCACTGCACAAAAAAATCCGCGAAGAAGGCATCGTGCTTTCCGATCAGGTCCTGAAAGTCGACGCTTTCCTGAACCACCAGATCGACCCGGCCCTGATGAAGCTCATCGGTGACGAATTCGCCGCGCTGTTCAAGGATTCCGGGATCACCAAGATCGTCACCATCGAGGCCTCAGGCATCGCCCCGGCGATCATGACCGGTCTGAACCTCGGCGTGCCGGTGATCTTCGCCCGCAAGCAACAGTCGCTGACCCTGACTGAAAACCTGCTCTCGGCGACCGTCTACTCGTTCACCAAGAAGACCGAAAGCACCGTGGCCATCTCCCCGCGCCACCTGACCAGCAGCGACCGCGTGCTGATCATCGACGACTTCCTGGCCAACGGTAAGGCCTCGCAAGCGCTGATCTCGATCATCA
This sequence comes from Pseudomonas sp. LW8, assembly GCF_041956865.1. NCBI lineage: Bacteria > Pseudomonadati > Pseudomonadota > Gammaproteobacteria > Pseudomonadales > Pseudomonadaceae > Pseudomonas > Pseudomonas sp. LW8. Next base: position 5,566,100 of record NZ_CP168138.1, read on the forward strand.
AACAGGCCGGCGCCACCGTTGCCGGTCTGGGCATCGTCATCGAGAAGTCGTTCCAGGGCGGCCGCGCCGAACTGGACTCGCAGGGCTACCGCGTTGAGTCGCTGGCCCGGGTGCAATCGCTGAAGGATGGCGTCGTTACCTTCATCGAGTAACCAGCGGCACCGAGTTTCCCCTGTGGGAGCGAGCCTGCTCGCGAATGCATTGTGTCAGTCACCCTGTTGAGTGAATGACACACCGCTTTCGCGAGCAGGCTCGCTCCCACAGTGGGTTCTGGTGTGGGCAGTTATTGCGCGGTAGCTTTGAGGCCTGTGAGCAGCAGGCGTTGGAAAAGGTCCTCCTTCAGGCCCTCCGGATTGGTCAGCTGCATCCGCTCAAGGTGTTCCGGGAACGTTGAGGCCTCCGGCGCATCCAGCGCTGCCTTGCCCAATTCCAGAATCTCCGTCAGCTTGAACTTGCTCTTCAGCCAGTTCAGCGCCCGCAGCAGATCCCGTTCGATCACAGTGAAATCACAGCCCAGCGGATACTCCGGAAACAGGTTCGGATGTCGCGCGGCAATCGCCTGCAAGCGTTGCGGTGTGTTATCGGCAAACCGTGGATCGATACGGAAATCCTTTGGCAGCTTGCCGACTTTCTGCGCCTGTTCGATCAGCCCCGGCTGGAAGCGCGAATCGCTGATATTGAGCAGCGCTTCAATCACCGACGCGTCGGACTTACCGCGCAGGTCGGCGATGCCGTACTCGGTGACGACGATGTCGCGCAGGTGCCGCGGGATCGTGCAGTGGCCGTAGTCCCAGACGATATTGGAGCTGACTTCGCCGCCGGACTCGCGCCAGCTGCGCAGGATCAACATCGATCTCGCGCCTTCCAGTGCGTGTCCCTGAGCAACAAAGTTGTACTGCCCACCGACACCGCTGAGCACGCGTCCGTCTGCCAATTGATCAGCCACGCCGGCGCCGAGCAGAGTCATGGTGAACACTGTGTTGATGAAGCGCGCATCGATGCGCTGCAAGCGCTTGAGCTCTTCCTGGCCGTACAGCTCGTTGATGTAGCTGATACGGGTCATGTTGAATTCCAGCAGCTTGCTTTGCGGCAACTCGCGCAGCCGCTCATAGAAACTGCGCGGGCCAAGGAAGAAGCCGCCGTGCACCGAGATACCGTCGGGCTGCGCGCCTTCGTCGAGGGTACCGGCATTGGCCTGCTCCTGGGTCGGCACATCCGGATAGACCTTGCGCCGAATGATCCCGGCATCCGCCAATACCAACAGCCCGTTGACGAACATCTCGCTGCAACCGTAAAGGCCTTTGGCAAATGGCGCGGTGCCGCCCTCGCGCTGGATCAATTGCGCCCATTGGCTGAGGTTGATGTCATCCAGCACCGCCTGATAGCCGGCGTTATCGGCCTGCCGCGCGAGTAGCGCAGCAGTCAACGCATCCCCCATCGAGCCGATACCAATTTGCAATGTACCGCCATCGCGCACCAGCGCACTGGCGTGCAAACCAATGAAATGATCCTGAAAGCCCACCGGCATATTCGGCGTGGAAAACAGCGTGCTGCTGTCCTTTTCGTCGATCAGCAGATCAAACGTGTCGATATCGACTTCCGCATCGCCGGGCATGTACGGCAGATCCGTATGGACCTGGCCGACCAGCACAATGGTCTCCCCCGCTTCGCGGCGCTTGGCGATCATCGGCAGCAGGTCGAGGGTGATGTCCGGGTTGCAGCTCAGGCTCAGACGATCGGGATGCTCACTGTTGCTGGCCAGCAGTTGCGCCACAAGGTTCAGGCCCGCCGCATTGATGTCGCGGGCAGCATGGCTGTAATTGCTGCTGACGTAATCCTGCTGCGCCGGCGCGCTGTTGAGCAGACTGCCCGGCTGCATGAAGAACTGTTGGATTCGGATGTTGGCGGGCAGGCTGTCATGCTGGAGATCGGCGAGAAAATCAAACTCCGGATAATCACCAAACACGCGTTCGACGAAAGGCTCGATAAAGCGCTTCTGCAACCCATCGCCCAGATTCGGCCGACCGAGGCACAGCGCGGTATAGATCGTCAGCTGCCGCTCGGGCAGGTCCTTGATGCGCCGGTATAGCGCGTTAACGAAGTGATTCGGCTTGCCCAACCCCAGCGGCAGGCCCATGTGGATGTGCGCAGGCAAACGCGCCAGCACGTCGTCCACCGCCTGTTCGATCGAACACAACTGCACCATCTGAAGCCTCCCGCCCGTTCTATTGATAGGGGTAGACCGAGATTGCCTTGAGTTTGCTGCAAAGGACAGTGTTTGGTTTGGAGGGATCAGGGCCTGAATGAATCGGAAACCAGAAACCACAGACACAAAAAAACCGTCCGAAGACGGTTTTTTTTCAAAGCCGGCGCTGATTACAGACCGGACATCTCTTTGATCGCGCCCTTGAGCTCTTCATCGGAGCAATCGGCGCAGGTGCCTTTTGGCGGCATGGCGTTGATGCCGGTGATGGCCTTGGCGAGGATGCCGTCCAGACCACCCTGATGATCGGCCCGCTCCTTCCAGGCTGCCTTGTCGCCGATCTTCGGCGCGCCGAGCAGGCCCGTGCCGTGACAAGCGTTGCAGTGCTTGGCGATCACGTCTTTAGGGGCCTTTGCTCCGCCGCCACCGCCAGCGGTAGCAGCCACTTCCATACCCTTGCATTCCTGCCCTTGAACACACACCTGGCCGACGGGCTCGAGGCGTTTGGCGATGTCGTCATTTGTCGCAGCTTGAGCGCTGACAGCCCAGAGGGCCAGTACGGTTGCTGGTGCAGCCAGCATTTTCATAATTAGGTTCACGCGTTCACCCTCAATGGTGGCTATTCACGCCTGCGGCCACGGTTCGCAGGCGGGCGCAAGTATAGCGGGTAGGCCGCTGTACTGAAACAACCCCATGGTTAGAGGGGTCTTGTTGCCCATCGGTAAAACGGTTCTGGGGCCTTTGCCGTATTGGCTTGGCGCCTTCTGCTTAGAAATTCGCCGGCGTGGCTGCGCTGATTAGTCGCGCCGGCACGTCGAACGGGTTACGGAAACGATGCGGCTTGGTACTTTCAAAATAGTAGCTGTCGCCGGCTTCGAGGATAAAAGTTTCCAGACCCACCACCAGTTCGAGGCGGCCTTCGACCAGAATTCCGGTTTCCTCGCCCTCGTGGGTGAGCATTTCTTCGCCAGTGTCGGCGCCCGGCGGATAGATTTCGTTGAGGAAGGCGATGGCGCGGCTCGGGTGGGCGCGGCCGACCAGTTTCATGGTCACGGCGCCGTCGGAGATGTCGATCAGCTCATTGGCCTTGTAGACGATCTGGGTCGGCTGGTCCCGCAGGATCTCTTCGGAAAAGAACTCGACCATCGACATGGGAATGCCGCCGAGCACCTTTCTCAGCGAACTGATCGATGGGCTGACGCTGTTCTTTTCGATCATCGAAATGGTGCTGTTGGTGACGCCCGCGCGTTTGGCGAGTTCACGCTGGGAAAGCCCTTTGAGCTTGCGGATCGATTGCAGTCGTTCACCGACGTCCAAGGCGGGAGCCTCCTGATGTTGTAAGAATATTGAGCGTTATCATGGCGACAGCGTTCAGTATTTACAACACTTGGCCCCCGCAGCGGCGTCAACCCTCGGAATAGAGCCTTGGCACACGTTTCAGGTTGCAGAAGATCTGATACGGGATGGTATCGGCCCACTTCGCCACATCGCTGGCGAGGATGTTTTTGCCCCACAGTTCGACGTTGGAACCGAGGCCCGCTTCCGGTATGTCGGTCAGGTCGATGCAGAGCATGTCCATCGACACACGCCCCAGCAGGCGGCTGAGTTTGCCGGCCACCAGCACCGGCGTGCCGGTCGGCGCCTGACGCGGGTAACCGTCGGCGTAACCCATGGCGACCACGCCGATGCGCATCGGCTTGTCGGTGATGAATCTGGCGCCATAACCGATCGGTTCGCCGGCCGGCAATTCACGCACGCTGATGACTTTCGATTCGAGGGTCATCACCGGTTGCAGGCGTTCGGCCACGGCGTTGACTTCTTCGAAGGGGGTCGCGCCGTAGAGCATGATGCCCGGGCGTACCCAGTCGCTTTGGATTTCTGGCCAACCGAGCACGGCTGGCGAGTTGCGCAGGCTGACTTCCGCCGCCAGACCCTGACGCGCCGCTTCGAACACCGCGACCTGCTCGGCGCTGCTTTGCGCATGCAGTTCATCGGCGCGGGCGAAGTGGCTCATAAGCACGATTTTCGCCACCTTGCCGCTGGCCAGCAGACGCTGATAGGCCGCTGGATAATCTTTCGGATGCAGGCCGACGCGATGCATGCCGGAATCGAGCTTGAGCCACACCGTGATCGGTTTGCTCAGGACTGCCTGTTCGATCGCTTCGAGCTGCCACAGCGAATGCACCACGCACCAGAAATCATGCTCGACGATCAACGCCAGCTCATCGGCTTCGAAGAAGCCTTCCAGCAGCAGTACCGGCGCGCGAATTCCGGCAGCACGCAGCTCCAATGCTTCTTCGATGCAGGCCACGGCAAAACCATCCGCTTCGGCTTCCAGCGCTTGGGCGCAACGTACCGCGCCATGGCCGTAGGCGTCCGCCTTGATCACGGCGAGCGCCTTGGCGCCGGTGACTTCGCGGGCAATTCGGTAGTTGTGGCGCAGGGCTTGGAGGTCGATCAGGGCACGGGCAGGACGCATGGCGGCAGACTTCTGGGCGGTCATGGGAAGAAAAACCGGCGCTGACTGACGACGTGAACCGCCAACAGCACCGGGAGAGGGATCTGTAAAACGTTATGGCAGCGCGGCGACGATGGATATCTCCACCAGAATGCTTGGCTTGGCCATCTTCGCTTCGACGGTGGCACGGGCCGGTGCGGCGCCTTTTGGCAGCCACTGGTCCCACACCGCGTTCATCCCGGCGAAGTGCGCTTCAATGTCGTTCAGGTAGATCGTCGCCGACAACAGATGCTGCTTGTCCGTCCCGGCCAGATCGAGCAGGCGCTCGATATTGGCGAGCACCTCGCGGGTCTGCTGTTCAATTCCGGCGTCAAAGTCGTCGCCGACCTGCCCGGCCAGATACACGGTGCCATTGTGGCTGACGATCTGACTCATGCGCTCATTGGTGAGCTGGCGCTGGATTGACATGTTTTGCGGACTCCTGGGTCTGGTTGCCGTAACGGGAAATATCGAGGCCTTCGGCGCTGATCTGCGGCTTTTTCTTCGCCATCAGGTCGGCGAGCAAACGGCCGGAACCGCAGGCCATGGTCCAGCCGAGCGTGCCGTGACCGGTGTTGAGGAACAGATTCTTGAACGGCGTGGCGCCAACGATCGGCGTACCGTCCGGCGTGGTCGGGCGCAGGCCGGTCCAGAAACTCGCCTCGGCCAGATTGCCGCCCTGAGGATAAAGGTCGTTGACGATCATCTCCAGGGTTTCGCGCCGACGCGGGTTCAGCGACAGGTCAAAACCGGCGATCTCGGCCATGCCGCCGACGCGGATGCGGTTGTCGAAACGGGTGATCGCGACCTTGTAGGTCTCGTCGAGAATGGTCGACGTTGGCGCCATGTCCGGGTTGGTGATCGGCACGGTCAGCGAGTAGCCCTTGAGCGGATACACCGGGGCCTTGATGCCCAACGGCTTGAGCAGTTGCGGCGAGTAGCTGCCGAGCGCCAGCACGTAGCGGTCAGCGGTTTCCAGCTTGCCGTCAATCCACACGCCGTTGATTCGATCACCGGCGTAGTCGAGTTTCTGGATGTCCTGGCCAAAACGGAATTCCACGCCGAGCTTGCGCGCCATTTCGGCGAGGCGCGTGGTGAACATCTGGCAGTCGCCGGTCTGGTCATTGGGCAGACGCAGCGCGCCAGCGAGAATGTCAGTCACGCCTGCCAGAGCCGGTTCGACGCGGGCGATGCCGGCGCGGTCGAGGACTTCAAAGGGCACGCCGGATTCTTTCAGCACGGCGATGTCTTTGGCGGCGTTATCCAGTTGCGCCTGAGTACGGAACAACTGCGTGGTGCCGAGGCTGCGGCCTTCGTAGGCGATACCGGTTTCGGCGCGCAATTCATCGAGGCAGTCGCGGCTGTACTCGGACAGACGCACCATGCGCTCCTTGTTCACCGCGTAACGGCTGGCGGTGCAGTTGCGCAGCATTTGCGCCATCCACAGGTATTGGTCGATGTCGGCAGTGGCTTTGATCGCCAGCGGCGCGTGGCGTTGCAGCAGCCACTTGATCGCTTTGAGCGGTACGCCCGGCGCAGCCCACGGCGAGGCGTAACCCGGCGAGACCTGGCCGGCGTTGGCGAAACTGGTCTCCATGGCCGCAGCAGGCTGCCGGTCGACCACCACCACTTCAAACCCGGCACGGGCCAGATAGTAAGCACTGGCGGTACCGATGACGCCGCTACCCAAGACCATGACGCGCATTTTCAATCCCTCATCGCGGCTTTTCGCCGAACTGTTTGTTAGAGCAATGATGGGCGCAGTGTAAAAAAGAAATGCCAGTGCTTTTCACTATATAAGCGCCTATATTTGGCGACAATTCTCGGCAAAAACCCTTTTCACGGAGGCGCATCCCCTATGCGTACCAACACTCAGACCAAACGTGAGCTGGACAAGATCGACCGCAACATCCTGCGCATCCTCCAGGCGGACGGGCGGATTTCCTTTACCGAACTCGGGGAAAAGGTCGGTCTCTCGACCACGCCCTGCACCGAGCGCGTGCGGCGCCTGGAGCGCGAGGGGATCATCATGGGCTACAACGCCCGGCTCAATCCGCAGCACTTGAAGGGTAGCTTGCTGGTGTTTGTCGAGATCAGCCTCGACTACAAATCCGGCGACACATTCGAAGAATTCAGACGCGCGGTGCTGAAGCTGCCCCATGTGCTGGAGTGCCATTTGGTGTCAGGGGATTTCGACTATTTGGTGAAGGCGCGGATTTCCGAGATGGCCTCGTACCGCAAACTGCTCGGCGACATTCTGTTGAAGCTGCCACATGTGCGTGAATCGAAGAGCTATATCGTCATGGAAGAGGTGAAAGAGAGCCTTTGCCTGCCGATTCCGGACTGATCACCGCAATGATCGTTCCCACGCTCTGCGTGGGAATGCAGCCCGGGACGCTCTGCGTCCCACAGGCCGAACGCGGAGCTTCCGAAGAGGCATTCCCACGCAGAGCGTGGGAACGATCGCTTACACCAACACCTGCCGATTCGCCGCCATGTACTCGAAAATCTGCTTCTCGACCCGTGGATGTATCAACTCCACCGGCCGCCGCTCGTTCGGGCACGGCAGGGTCTTGGTCGTACCAAACAATCGACAGATCAGCGGCCGCTCTTCATACACCGTGCAGCCATTCGGCCCCAGGTGCACACAGTTGAGTTCTTCCAGCGCGGCATCCTGCTCGGCGCGGGATTTGCGCGGCAGCCGGGCCATTTCCTCGGGCGACGTGGTCACCGGGCCGCAGCAGTCGTGGCAGCCCGGCACGCAGTCGAACGTGGGGATCTGCTGACGCAGGGTGCGGATTTTCTGACTGTTGCAGCTCATCGAAACGGTGACCAAAGTGGCGGGCTGATGATTGTGCCGCAAAAGTCCGGATCCAGACACCGCAGGCCGACCGATGTTGCCCACGTTCGGGCGCGCGGCTTATGCTCCGTCAAATTTTCTCGACACTCAGCCGTTGGATGATGCCCATGACCGCCCGCGCCCCGACCACCGCGAGCCAACCCCACGTTGCCTCTTATTACGCCGCCAGCAGCCTGCAGCAGCCTGACCATCCCGTGCTGCAAGGCGAGGTGGTGGCGGATGTCTGCGTGGTCGGCGGTGGCTTTTCCGGGTTGAACACGGCGCTGGAACTGGCCGAACGCGGTTTCAGCGTAGTGTTGCTGGAAGCGCACCGGATCGGCTGGGGCGCCAGCGGTCGCAACGGCGGGCAGTTGATTCGCGGTGTCGGTCACGGCCTTGACCAGTTCGCCAATGTCATCGGTGCCGAGGGCGTGCGCGAGATGAAACTCATGGGCCTGGAAGCGGTGGAGATTGTCCGTCGGCGCGTTGAGCGTTTCGGCATTGCCTGCGACCTGACCTGGGGCTACTGCGACCTCGCCAACAAGCCTTCCGATCTCGACGGTTTTGCCGAAGATGCCGAAGAACTCCGCAGCCTGGGTTATCGCTACGAAACCCGTCTGTTGCAGGCCAGTGAAATGCACACCGTGGTCGGTTCCAAGCGCTATGTCGGCGGTTTGATCGACATGGGTTCCGGGCATCTGCACCCGCTGAATCTGGCGCTGGGCGAAGCGGCAGCGGCGCAGCAACTGGGCGTGCAATTGTTCGAGCAATCGGCAGTGACGCGCATCGATTACGGCCCCGAAGTGAAGGTGCACACCGCGCTAGGCTCGGTGCGGGCGAAGACTCTGGTGCTGGGCTGCAATGCCTATCTCCATGACCTCAACCCGCAACTGAGCGGCAAGGTCCTGCCCGCCGGCAGCTACATCATCGCCACCGAACCGCTGAGCGCAGAGCAGGCGCACAACCTGCTGCCGCAGAACATGGCGGTCTGCGACCAGCGGGTGGCGCTCGATTACTACCGGCTCTCGGCGGATCGACGTTTGTTGTTTGGTGGCGCCTGCCATTATTCAGGGCGCGATCCGAAAGACATCGGCGCCTATATGAAACCGAAGATGCTTGAAGTGTTCCCGCAACTGGCCGAGGTGAAAATCGATTATCAGTGGGGCGGAATGATCGGCATCGGTGCCAACCGCTTGCCGCAGATTGGCCGGCTCGTCGACCAGCCGAATGTGTATTACGCCCAGGCCTATTCCGGGCATGGGGTGAATGCCACGCACTTGGCCGGCAAGCTGCTGGCCGAGGCGATCAGCGGGCAGCATGGCGGCGGCTTTGATCTGTTCGCCCAGGTGCCGCACATCACCTTCCCCGGCGGCAAGCACTTGCGCTCACCGTTGTTGGCGTTGGGGATGTTGTGGCATCGGCTGAAAGAGTTGGTCTGACGAATCAGGATCGTTCCCACGCAGAGCGTGGGAACGATCTGTGGTATTCATATCCGCCAGAACGGCTTCAACCCCTCCTCCCTTGCCTGCTCCCGCGTCAACCCGACATCCTTGAGCTGCTCCGGTGTCAGGCCGAGCAATGCCTTGCGCGTGTGCAGACGATGCCAGAACAGCTCCCAGCGACTGAGGCCGGACGGCGCATTACGCAGCAGATTGCGCGCGTTGTCCTTTTGCCCTGCCGCCAGTTCCTGACTGTGCAACGTCAGCCGCACATCGCTCAAGCCGTTCATTTTCGTTGCTCCTGTTTACTTGGGTAGCCAGAGATTCCATGATGCGCGGGCGAGCAAAACCATTACAGACTCAAAGAACCAGTATTAAATCCATACAGATTTGCCGATTCGCCGACTGAATGATTGATTTTTGCCGCATCTGTACTGGTTTTCACCAAGACGCACCGAGGCCACCATGACTCTGTATGTAAACCTCGCCGAATTGCTCGGCACCCGCATCGAACAAGGCTTCTATCGTCCCGGCGACCGCTTGCCGTCGGTGCGTGCCTTGAGCGTCGAACACGGAGTCAGTCTGAGCACGGTGCAGCAGGCGTATCGCGTGCTTGAAGACAGCGGTCTGGCCACGCCAAAACCCAAGTCCGGCTATTTTGTCCCCGTAGGACGCGAATTGCCGGAGCTGCCCGCAGTAGGCCGCCCCGCGCAACGGCCGGTAGAGATTTCGCAATGGGATCAGGTGCTGGAACTCATTCGCGCCGTACCGCGCAAGGACGTCGTGCAATTGGGTCGGGGCATGCCCGATGTCGGCTCACCTACCATGAAGCCGCTGCTGCGCGGGCTGGCGCGAATCAGTCGGCGGCAGGACATGCCCGGTCTGTATTACGACAACATCCACGGCAACCTCGAACTGCGCGAACAGATCGCGCGCCTGATGCTCGATTCCGGCTGCCAGTTGAGCGCCAGCGATCTGGTGATCACCACTGGCTGCCACGAAGCGCTGTCCACCAGCATCCATGCGATCTGCGAGTCGGGCGACATCGTCGCGGTGGACTCGCCGAGTTTTCACGGCGCCATGCAGACCCTCAAAGGCCTGGGCATGAAAGCCCTGGAGATTCCCACCGACCCGCTCACCGGGATCAGCCTCGACGCCCTGGAACTGGCGCTGGAACAGTGGCCGATCAAGGCCATTCAGCTCACCCCAAACTGCAACAACCCGCTCGGCTACGTCATGCCCGAGTCGCGCAAACGCGCGTTGTTGACCCTGGCCCAGCGTTTCGACGTGGCGATCATTGAAGACGATGTGTATGGCGAGCTGGCCTATACCTACCCGCGCCCGCGTACGATCAAATCCTTCGACGAAGACGGCCGCGTGTTGCTCTGCAGCTCGTTCTCCAAGACCCTGGCGCCGGGGCTGCGCATCGGCTGGGTGGCGCCGGGCCGATATCTGGAGCGAGTGCTGCACATGAAATACATCAGCACCGGCTCCACCGCACCACAACCGCAGATCGCTATCGCCGAATTCATCAAGGCCGGCCATTTCGAGCCGCACTTGCGGCGTATGCGCATGCAGTACCAACGCAATCGTGACGCGATGATCGACTGGGTGACGCGCTATTTCCCGGCCGGCACCCGCGCCAGTCGCCCGCAGGGCAGCTTCATGCTCTGGGTGGAACTGCCGGAAGGTTTCGACACGCTGAAACTGAATCGCGCGTTGCACGATCAGGGCGTACAGATTGCTGTCGGCAGCATCTTTTCCGCCTCGGGCAAGTACCGCAATTGTTTGCGGATGAACTACGCTGCCAAACCAACAGCGCAAATCGAAGAAGCGGTGCGCAAGGTCGGCGCTGCGGCAATCAAATTACTCGCTGAGACCGACTGACCTTTTTTGCGCGCCCGGCGTCCAAATTGCCGACCTCAGCCGCCAACCGGAACGACCCTACGTGAGCTTCAGACAGCCCTTACTCGCTTTACTGATACTCGCCTCGTTCCTCAGCGGCTGCGCCAGCCTTGATGTACCGCGCGAACCGAGCCAGGCTTTGCCAGCTTCGCAATCCAGCTTCGGCCGTTCGATCCAGGCGCAGGCCGCGCCCTACAAGGGGCAGTCAGGGTTTCGCCTGCTCTCCGACAGCGGCGAGGCGTTTACTGCCAGGGCCGAGCTGATTCGTCACGCCCAGGTCAGCCTCGATTTGCAGTACTACATCGTCCACGACGGCATCAGCACGCGGATGCTGGTGGAGGAAGTGTTGAAGGCGGCCGACCGTGGCGTGCGCGTGCGCATCCTGCTCGACGACACCACCAGCGACGGCCTCGACCAGATCATCGCGACCCTTGCGGCACATCCGCAGATCCAGATTCGTTTGTTCAATCCGTTGCACCTGGGACGCAGCACCGGCGTAACACGCGCGGCCGGGCGACTGTTCAATCTGTCCGTGCAGCACCGGCGCATGCACAACAAGTTGTGGCTGGCGGACAACAGCGCGGCCATCGTCGGCGGGCGCAATCTGGGCGATGAATATTTCGACGCCGAACCCAATCTGAATTTCACCGACATCGACATGCTCAGCATCGGCCCGGTGGCCGAGCAGCTCGGACACAGTTTCGACCAGTACTGGAACAGCGCGCTGAGCAAGCCGATCGACGAATTCCTCTCCAGCCAACCGACCGCCGCCGACCTGCAAAACACGCGCACGCGCCTGGAAGAGTCGCTGGAAGAAACCCGCAAGCAGAACCACGCGCTGTATCAGCAGTTGATGAAGTTCACCACCGACCCGCGCATGGACATCTGGCGCAGAGAGCTGATCTGGGCCTGGAACCAGGCCTTGTGGGATGCGCCGAGCAAGGTCCTGTCCAAGGGCGAACCCGATCCGCATCTGCTGCTGACCACGCAACTGGCGCCGGAACTGACCGGCGTCAGCAAAGAGCTGATCATGATTTCCGCCTACTTCGTGCCGGGTCAGCCAGGGCTGGTGTACCTGACCGGGCGCGCCGATGCCGGGGTCTCAGTAAGTCTGCTGACCAATTCGCTGGAGGCTACCGACGTACCGGCGGTGCATGGCGGTTACGCGCCCTATCGCAAGGCGTTGCTTGAACACGGGGTGAAACTCTATGAGTTGCGCCGCCAGCCTGGGGATAACTACGGCAGCGGGCCACGCGTGTTCTACAGCAAGTCGTTTCGCGGCTCGGATTCCAGCCTGCACAGCAAGGCGATGATCTTTGATCGACGCAAATCGTTTATCGGTTCGTTCAATTTCGACCCGCGCTCGGTGCTGTGGAACACCGAAGTCGGCGTGCTCGTCGACAGCCCGGAACTGGCCGAGCACGTGCGCGCACTGGCACTGCAAGGCATGGCGCCGACCTTGAGTTATCAGGCGAAACTCGAGGACGGCAAGGTCGTCTGGGTCACCGAAGACAACGGCCAGATGCACACCCTGACCAAGGAACCGGGGAGCTGGTGGCGGCGCTTCAACTCATGGTTCAGCACCAGCGTCGGCCTGGAGCGGATGCTGTAAAAAGCAAAGATCGCAGCCTTCGGCAGCTCCTACAGGGCAAACGCATTTCCAACTGTAGGAGCTGCCGAAGGCTGCGATCTTTTGATCTCAAGCAGTCTGGATTTTGCCGAAGGCGCCCTGGCGCAACAACAGGATAACCAACCCGAAAGCCCCCGCCGCCATCAACAGTGGCAACGCATGCCCGTTGATCCACTGACTCCCCGCCCCCGCCGCCAATGGCCCGACCAGACAACCGACACCCCACAACTGGGCAATATGCGCATTGGCGCGCACCAGCGCATCGTCACGATAACGCTCGCCAATCAGAATCAGCGACAGGGTGAACAAGCCGCCAGCACTGGCGCCGAACAGCACCCACAGCGGCCAGATCAGCAGCGTGTCGATCAGCATCGGAATGGCCAGACTCGACAGCATCAACACCACCGCGCAACCAGCGAACAGCGTGCGCCGCGACAGGTAATCGGCCAATGCGCCGATCGGCAATTGCAGCAGCGCATCGCCGACCACCACGGTGCTGACCATGGCCAGCGCGATTTCGGCGGTGAACCCCTGTTGCAGACAATACACCGGCAGCAGCGTCAGGATCATCGCCTCGAACGCGGCGAACAACGACACCGCCCAGGCAATCGCCGGCAGCTCACGGGCGAAGCCCCACAGATCACCAAACGTGACGCTGTTGGCCTCGCTGCTCGGCGCGCCGCTGCGCCCCAGCAGCAGGAAAGGCGAGAGCGTCAGCAGACCGGCCCCGACCCAGAAACCGTAATCATGCTCGGTACCCAGCGCACCCAGCAGCAACGGACCGGACAGTTGGCTCAGCGCATAGCTGCTGCCATACACCGCCACCAGACGCCCGCGCCACTGCTCGACCACCAGCTGATTGATCCAGCTCTCGCCGAGGATGAACACGATGGTCAGGATCACACCGATCAGCAACCGCAGCAGCAACCAGATCGGATAACTCGGCAGCAGCGCCAGCAGGCCGATCGACAATGCCCCGGCCCACAGGCACAGGCGCATCAGGTTCGCCGTGCCGAAAAACGCAGCGAGATGGCTGGAAACCTTCGCCCCCAGCAACACGCCGATCGCCGGCATGGCTGCCATCACACCGATCGCGAACGAGCCGTAGCCCCAGCCCTCCAGACGCAACGACACCAGCGGCATGCTGACCCCCAGGGCCAGGCCGACACTCAAGACAGACGCCAACACGGCGAAATACGTCGCCCACCGCATGTTCCACGCTCCTGTGGATATTTTTATATGCACCACAAAATCACTGTGGGAGCGAGCCCCTGTGGCGAGGGGTTTATCCCCGTTGGGTCGCGCAGCGGCCCCAAAACCTGCAACCACGATGTACCAGGTACACCGCGTGCAATGGTTTAGCGACTGCTTCGCAGCCGAACGGGGATGAATCCCCTCACCACAGAGGCTCGCTCCCACAGGGGATCTCTGTCCGGTTCGGGAGCCTGACTGAATCAGGCTCCCTTTAGCGGTTTACAGCTTGATCCACGTCGCCTTCAGCTCGGTGTACTTGTCAAAGGCGTGCAGCGATTTGTCGCGACCGTTGCCCGACTGCTTGAAGCCACCGAACGGCGCGGTCATGTCGCCGCCATCGTACTGGTTGACCCACACGCTACCGGCGCGCAGGGCCTTGGCAGTCAGATGCGCCTTGGAGATGTCCTGGGTCCACACCGCTGCGGCCAGACCGTATGGCGTGTCGTTGGCGATCTGGATGGCTTCTTCGGCGCTATCGAAAGCGATCACCGACAACACTGGGCCGAAAATCTCTTCCTGAGCAATCTTCATCGCATTGCTCACACCATCGAAAATGGTTGGCTCGACGTAAGTGCCACCGGTCTCCTGGAGGATGCGCTTGCCGCCGGCGACCAGTTTGGCGCCATCGCTATGGCCGGATTCGATGTACGACAGTACGGTGTTCATCTGCTGGGTATCGACCAGCGCACCGACGTTGGTCGCCGGGTCCAGCGGATTGCCGGGCTTCCAGGTTTTCAGCGCCTCGATCACCATCGGCAGGAATTTGTCCTTGATCGAGCGCTCGACCAGCAGACGCGAACCGGCGGTGCAGACTTCGCCCTGGTTGAAGGCGATGGCGCTGGCGGCGGATTCAGCGGCGGCCTGCAGATCCGGCGCATCGGCGAAGACGATGTTCGGGCTCTTGCCGCCGGCTTCCAGCCAGACGCGCTTCATGTTCGATTCGCCGGCGTAGACCATCAGTTGCTTGGCGATCTTGGTCGAGCCGGTGAAGACCAGCGTGTCGACATCATTATGCAGACCCAGCGCCTTGCCGACGGTGTGGCCATAGCCCGGCAGCACATTGAGCACGCCTTTCGGAATACCGGCTTCAATGGCCAGCGCAGCGATACGGATGGCGGTCAGCGGCGACTTTTCCGACGGCTTGAGGATCACCGAGTTGCCGGTCGACAGCGCCGGGCCGAGTTTCCAGCAAGCCATCATCAGCGGGAAGTTCCACGGCACGATAGCGCCGACCACGCCCACCGGCTCGCGAGTCACCAGGCCCAGTTGGTCATGCGGGGTCGCGGCGACTTCGTCGTAGATCTTGTCGATCGCTTCACCGCTCCAGCTCAGCGCCTGCGCCGCACCCGGCACGTCGATGTACAGCGAATCGCTGATCGGCTTGCCCATGTCGAGGGTTTCCAGCAGCGCGAGTTCTTCGGCGTGCTGTTTCAGCAGGCTGGCGAAGCGGATCATGGTGGCTTTGCGTTTGGTCGGCGCCAGGCGCGACCAGACGCCGGAGTTGAAGGTGGCGCGGGCGTTTTCTACAGCACGGTCAGCATCGGCGGCGTCGCAGCTGGCGATCTTGCCGAGCAAGCGGCCATCGACCGGGCTGATGCATTCGAAGGTTTCGCCGGAAACGGCGTCGGTGTATTCGCCATTCAGGAAGGCGCGGCCTTCGATTTTCAGATCGCGGGCGCGTTGTTCCCAGTCGGCACGAGTCAGGGTGGTCATTCGGGTGTCCTCCTCTTATTGAATACGAGCACCGCAAGCGCTGCGGCGCTGTTCAAGAATTCTGCCCGGCCAGCCTGCACTTTCGGCCCGAGGCACCCGCCACCCTAAACCAGCGACCGGGTTTGTTTCAATATATTTGACATAAGCTGGCCATACGGCCTTGCGGTGTTCATTTTAATAAACATAGACTTTGGCCCATTCCAGCCAACGCGCCGTCATTAACGGAGAAAACAACAATGAACATCCAGAACGTCGTCGACATCAGCCTCGCCAGCAGCGAAGTCGAGCGTTATCGCCCGGACCCGGCGAAAGTGCTCAAAGGCGACCCTGAGCAAGCGGTGTTTCATCAATACGACAGCCCTTGTGGGCAAATGGGTGTTGGTGTGTGGGAAGGCGCGGTGGGCCAGTGGACGGTGAATTACACCGAGAATGAGTACTGCGAGATTCTGCAGGGGGTTTCGGTATTGCGTGACAGCGATGGCAATGCCAAGACCTTGCGCGTTGGCGATCGCTTCGTGATCCCGGCGGGGTTTCGCGGAACCTGGGAAGTGCTGGAGGCTTGCCGCAAGGTTTATGTGATCTTTGAACAGAAGGCTTGAGATGTTTGCTGGCTGATCGGCCCTCATCGCTGGCAAGCCAGCTCCCACAGGTTTTGTGCATGACACAGGTTCTGTGAAGACCGGCAATCAATGTGGGAGCTGGCTTGCCAGCGATAAGGCCTAACCGGTCACCGCAGAATCCAAGCAAAAAAAAAGGCCCGTATCTCACGATACGGGCCTTTTTCGCAGTCAGGAAAAATCAATTACTTGATTTTGCCTTCCTTGTACATCACGTGCTTGCGAACAACCGGATCATATTTCTTGATCTCGATTTTGTCCGGGGTAGTACGCTTGTTCTTGTCGGTAGTGTAGAAGTGACCAGTACCGGCGCTCGAGATCAAACGAATCAATTCACGCATGATTAGCTCCCTTAAATCTTGCCATCGCGGCGAAGTTCGGCGAGCACGACAGTGATGCCACGCTTGTCGATGATACGCATGCCTTTGGCAGATACGCGCAGACGCACAAAACGTTTCTCTTCTTCAACCCAGAAGCGGTGATGCTGCAGGTTCGGCAGGAAACGACGACGGGTTTTGTTGTTTGCGTGGGAAATGTTATTCCCAGTCACCGGACCCTTACCGGTAACTTGACATACTCTCGACATGCCTCAGCCCTCTAAAACCACATGCCCAACCCGGCATGGGTTGGCCGCTTAATCTCTCAGTCATTTGGCGCCAGGCGCCGCGTTTCTTTAGAGGTCTTACCGGCTACACCTACAGTGAAGGAACCGGGCCCCTAGAAAAGAGCGCTGCTTTATACCAGAAAGACCGGGGTGCAACAACAATCGGTGTGCAATCAATCGGCAAAAGGGCGATTTTTTCCGCCGCAGACGCCTTGGGCAAAGGCTGCGGCCAGTTTTGACCACTCGTCGCAGAAATCCCGTCCTACAGGCGATTCAGACTTTTCATCGGGCGGCCCACGCTCGAAACCGCGCAAGAGTGCGCCTGAAAATGCAAAAAGGGGATAGTCATTTGCAATTCAGAGCTCTAGGGTAGGACTTTTCCAGACTGCACTTGCAGATGGGCCTTCGATCTGTAAAGGAAACCGACCATGCGCCTCGCTGCCCTACCCCTGTTGCTCGCCCCGCTCCTGCTGAGCCCCCTTGCCCAGGCCGCCGCGTTGAGCGTGTGCACCGAGGCCAGCCCTGAAGGGTTCGACGTGGTGCAGTACAACTCACTGACCACCACCAATGCTTCGGCTGACGTATTGATGAACCGCCTGGTGGATTTCGACACCGCCAGCGGCAAGGTCATTCCGAGCCTTGCCGACAGCTGGGAAGTCAGCACCGACGGCCTCACCTATGTGTTCAAACTGCACCCGCAGGTGAAATTTCACACAACCGATTACTTCAAGCCGAGCCGCGAGCTGAGTGCCGAAGACGTAAAATTCAGCTTCGACCGCATGCTCGACCCGGCCAACCCGTGGCACAAAGTCGCGCAGAGCGGCTTCCCCCATGCGCAGTCGATGCAACTGCCAAGCCTGATCAAGAAGATCGACGCCCTCGACCCGCTGACCGTGCGTTTCACGCTTGATCATCCGGATTCGACCTTCCTCGCGACCCTGAGCATGGGTTTCGCCTCGATCTATTCCGCCGAATACGCTGACAAACTGATGAAGGCCGGCGCCACCGACAAACTCAACAGCCAGCCGATCGGCACCGGCCCGTTCGTGTTCAATCGCTTCCAAAAAGATGCAGCGATTCGCTACAAGGCCAATCCGGACTATTTCCGTGGCAAGCCTGCCGTCGACCCGTTGATCTTCGCCATCACGCCGGACGCCAACGTGCGCCTGCAAAAGCTGCGGCGCAATGAATGCCAGATCGCCCTGTCGCCGAAACCATTGGATGTACAGGCCGCGCTGAAGGAACCGACGCTGAAAGTCGAAAAGACTGACGCGTTCATGACCGCTTTCGTGGGCATTAACAGCCAGCATCCGCCGCTGGACAAGCCGGAAGTGCGCCAGGCGATCAACCTCGCCTTCGACAAGGCCAACTACATCAAAGCCGTGTTCGAAGACACCGCCGAGGCAGCCAATGGGCCATACCCACCGAACACCTGGAGCTATGCCAAGAACCTGCCGGGCTATCCGCACGACGTGGCCAAGGCCAAGGCGCTGCTGGCCAAGGCCGGCTTGAAGGACGGCTTCCAGACCACGATCTGGACGCGGCCATCGGGCAGCCTGCTCAACCCGAACCCAAGCCTCGGCGCGCAGATGCTGCAGTCGGATCTGGCCGAGATCGGCATCCAGGCAGAAATTCGTGTGATCGAATGGGGCGAGCTGATTCGTCGCGCCAAGGCCGGCGAACATGATCTGCTGTTCATGGGCTGGGCCGGTGACAACGGCGACCCGGACAACTTCCTCACCCCGCAGTTTTCCTGCGCAGCAGTGAAGTCCGGGACCAACTTCGCCCGGTACTGCAACGCCGATCTGGACAAGCTGATCAGCGCCGGCAAGACCACTAGCGAGCAAGGCGTGCGCACCAAGCTGTATGAGCAGGCACAAGCGCAGATCCAGCAGCAGGCATTGTGGCTGCCACTGGCGCACCCGACGGCCTACGCTTTGACGCGCAAGGATGTTCAGGGTTATTCCGTCAGCCCGTTTGGCCGGCAGGATTATTCCAAGATCAGCCTCAAATAACCTGCCTGACACACCGGTGGATGGAAACAATCTGTGGGAGCGAGCCCGCTCGCGAAAGCGGTCTTTCAGCAAACAATGATGCTGACTGATAAAACGCCTTCGCGAGCAGGCTCGCTCCCACAAGGTCCAGAATCGGCGCCGAGAACTACATCCAACCACACTCCGCCATCGACAGCGGCTCGCCGTCGCCGATGATGAAGTGATCGAGCACTCGCACGTCAATCAGCTCCAGCGCTTTCTGCAGGAGCTTGGTCAGCAGCCGATCGGCCTGACTCGGATCGGTGTTGCCGGACGGGTGGTTGTGACACAGGATCACCGCTGCGGCGTTATTGGCCAGCGCGCGCTTCACCACCTCCCGAGGATGCACGCTGGTGTTGTCGATCGAGCCGCGAAACAGCGCCTCGAAATTCAGCACCTGGTGCTTTGAATCGAGAAACAGGCAGCCGAACACCTCGTGCGGCTCATGCCGCAGCATCGCCTTGAGGTAATCGCGGACGACCTGAGGGTTCTCCAGCGCCGGTTTCTGCCGTGAGCGCTCGGCCAGATGGCGCTTGCTCATTTCCTGCGCGGCTTGCAGCTGGGCGAACTTGGCCGGGCCGAGGCCCAATTGTTTGCTGAATGCGTCCTGATCGGCCTCGAGCAGCAAACGCAGGCCACCGAATTGCGTCAGCAGATGTCTGGCGAGGTCGACAGCGCTTTTTCCGGGCAATCCGGTGCGCAGAAAAATCGCCAACAACTCAGCGTCCGAAAGACTCCCTGCGCCGTGTTCCAACAGCCTTTCCCGCGGCCGTTCCGCCGCCGGCCAATCGCGAATACTCATAGCACCTCCTTGTCTGTGGGCGCCGCTGTTCCGTAGCGGTCGCTGTGATATCGTAGCCCATCTTTTTGGCGGTCGATTCAACCCTGGGGAGGGGCATCGCACCGCCGTCATCAACGAAATGAAAGGCAGACCTATGCAGCGGCTGTATCGGAAACGCATCGTTCTGGGCGTCGGCGGCGGCATTGCGGCCTACAAGAGCGCCGATCTGGTTCGCCGCCTGATCGACCAGGGTGCCGAAGTGCGCGTGGTCATGACCCATGGCGGCGCCGAATTCATTACCCCGCTGACCATGCAGGCCCTGTCGGGCCACCCGGTTCACCTCGACTTGCTCGACCCTGCCGCCGAAGCCGCCATGGGCCATATCGAGCTGGCGAAATGGGCCGATCTGGTGCTGATCGCCCCGGCCACCGCCGACCTGATCGCCCGTCTGGCCCAAGGCATTGCCAACGATCTGCTGACCACGCTGGTGCTGGCCACTGATGCCGTGGTTGCCGTCGCACCAGCGATGAACCAGGCGATGTGGCGCGACCCGGCGACCCAGGCCAACCTGCAACTGTTGGAGAGCCGTGGCCTGAAGACTTTCGGCCCGGCCTCGGGCAGCCAGGCCTGCGGCGACGTCGGCATGGGCCGCATGATGGAAGCCACCGATCTGGCACTGCTCGCCGCCGATTGCTTCCAGCGCCAGGCCCTGACCGGCAAGCATGTGGTGATCACCGCCGGCCCGACTCAGGAAAACATCGACCCGGTGCGTTACATCACCAACCACAGCTCCGGCAAAATGGGTTTTGCCCTCGCCGAAGCAGCCGTGGAAGCCGGCGCCCGTGTGACGTTGATCAGCGGCCCGGTGCACCTGCCGACGCCGGATCGCGTGACGCGGATCGATGTGGTCAGCGCCCGCGACATGCTCGCCGCCTGCGAATCGGCCATGCCTTGCGATGTGTTCATCTCGTCGGCAGCGGTGGCGGACTACCGCCCGGAAGTAGTAGCTCCGCATAAACTCAAGAAAGATCCTACGAGCGGCGACGGCTTCGTCCTGCAAATGGTGCGTAACCCGGACATCCTGGCCACCATCGCGACCCGTCCCGACCGTCCGTTCAGTGTCGGCTTCGCCGCCGAAACCGAACACCTGCTCGACTACGCTGCACGCAAGCTGAAGGACAAGAATCTCGATCTGATCGTCGCCAACGACGTCGCCAACCCGAGCATCGGTTTCAACAGCGAAGAAAACGCCTGCAGCGTCATCGACCGTGAGCTGCACGCCACGGTTTTCGCCCAGACCAGCAAGAGCAAGATCGCTCGCCAACTGGTCACTTTTATCGCCGAACGTCTGAACCAGGTTTAATTTACATGCACGCTTTGCAAGCCAAGATCCTCGATCCACGCATCGGCACCGAATTCCCGCTGCCGCAATACGCCACGCCGGGCTCCGCCGGCCTCGACCTGCGCGCCATGCTGGAACAGGACATCGTGATCAAACCGGGTGAAACCGTGCTGATTCCCACCGGCCTGTCGGTGTACATCGGCGACCCGAATCTCGCCGCACTGATCCTGCCTCGCTCGGGCATGGGCCACAAACACGGCATCGTGCTGGGCAATCTGGTCGGCCTGATCGACTCCGATTACCAGGGTCCGCTGATGGTCTCCTGCTGGAACCGCGGCCAGAGCGACTTCACCATGACCGTCGGCGAACGCCTGGCGCAATTGGTGCTGGTACCGGTAGTGCAAGCACATTTCGAAATGGTTGAAGAGTTTGTCGAGACCGAGCGCGGTACCGGTGGTTTTGGCCATACCGGCACCAAATAACCGGATAGAAATTATT
Organism: Pseudomonas sp. LW8; assembly: GCF_041956865.1. Lineage (NCBI taxonomy): Bacteria > Pseudomonadati > Pseudomonadota > Gammaproteobacteria > Pseudomonadales > Pseudomonadaceae > Pseudomonas > Pseudomonas sp. LW8. Next base: position 5,587,455 of record NZ_CP168138.1, read on the forward strand.
GTGGTGAGGGGATATATCCCCTCGCCACAAAAAATGCGCTACATCGGCAGCAGGTTTTAACACCGTAAATCAAGGTTTTGCCGGCCGAAAGCCACGCCAGCCGGGGCGTCATGGCCCTTTCATAGCACGAACTCTCTGTGGAAAACGCCGTCATACCCTTCAGTTTGAGCCTGCCGTCGAATCATTCGCCGGTCTGTCCCGCCCTTTTCGAGATGGAGCATGTCCACAGATGAGCACCCCCGCCAAGATCGCCCCGAAGCTGCCTGACAGCATTTTCCGCGCCTACGACATTCGTGGCACCGTGCCGGAATTCCTCAACGGTGAAACCGCCTACTGGATCGGTCGCGCCATCGGCTCGCAGAGCCTGGCTCAGGGCGAACCGAACGTGTCGGTCGGTCGTGACGGTCGCCTGTCCGGCCCGGAGCTGGTCGCGGAACTCATTCGCGGCATCGCCGAGAGCGGTTGCCACGTCAGCGATGTCGGCCTGGTGCCCACGCCGGCACTGTACTACGCCGCCAACGTGCTGGCCGGCAAGTCCGGGGTGATGCTCACCGGTAGCCACAATCCGTCGAACTACAACGGCTTCAAAATCGTCATCGCCGGCGACACCCTCGCCAACGAGCAGATTCAAGTGCTCCACGAGCGCATCAAGAACAATGACCTGAGCAGCGGCCAGGGCAGCGTCACTCAGGTCGAAATCCTCGACCGCTACAACACCGAAATCGTCCAGGACATCAAACTCGCTCGTCGCCTGAAAGTCGTGGTCGACTGCGGCAACGGCGCGGCCGGCGTGATCGCCCCGCAACTGATCGAAGCGCTGAACTGCGAAGTCATCCCGCTGTTCTGCGAAGTCGACGGCAACTTCCCGAACCATCACCCGGATCCGGGCAAACCGGAAAACCTCGTAGACCTGATTGCCAAAGTCAAAGAGACCAACGCCGATATCGGCCTGGCCTTCGACGGTGACGGCGACCGCGTTGGCGTGGTGACCAACACCGGCAGTATCGTCTACCCGGATCGTCTGCTGATGCTGTTCGCTCGCGACGTAGTGGCGCGTAACCCGGACGCGGAAATCATCTTCGACGTCAAATGCACCCGTCGCCTGGTGCCATTGATCAAGGAATACGGCGGTCGGCCGCTAATGTGGAAGACCGGTCACTCGTTGATCAAAAAGAAAATGAAACAATCCGGCGCGCTGTTGGCCGGCGAAATGAGCGGGCACATCTTCTTCAAGGAACGCTGGTTCGGTTTCGACGACGGCATCTACAGCGCCGCACGTCTGCTGGAGATCCTCAGCAAGGAAAAATCCACCGCGGAAGAGCTGTTTGCGACCTTCCCGAACGATATTTCCACGCCGGAAATCAATATCCATGTGACCGAAGAGAGCAAATTCAGCATCATTGATGCACTGCACGATGCTCAGTGGGGCGAAGGCGCCGACCTGACCACCATCGACGGCGTGCGTGTCGATTACGCCAAAGGCTGGGGCCTGGTGCGCGCATCCAACACCACACCGGTGCTGGTGCTGCGCTTCGAGGCCGATGACGAGGCTGAATTGCAGCGCATCAAGGATGTGTTCCACGCCCAACTGAAACGCGTTGCACCTGATCTCCAACTACCGTTCTGATCCACCCGGAGCCCTGAATGACCCTCGAACGCGAAGCCGCCGCCAACACTGCCAAGGTCCTGTCCGAAGCGCTGCCTTACATCCGACGCTATGTCGGCAAGACCCTGGTGATCAAATACGGCGGCAACGCGATGGAAAGCGAGGAGCTGAAAACCGGCTTCGCCCGCGACATCGTGCTGATGAAAGCCGTGGGCATCAACCCGGTGGTGGTGCACGGTGGCGGCCCGCAGATCGGTGATCTGCTCAAGCGCCTGTCGATCGAAAGCCACTTCGTCGACGGCATGCGCGTTACCGACGCGGCGACCATGGACGTGGTGGAAATGGTCCTTGGCGGTCAGGTCAACAAGAGCATCGTCAACCTGATCAACCGCCATGGCGGCAGCGCCATCGGCCTGACCGGTAAGGATGCCGGGCTGATCCGGGCGAAGAAGCTCACCGTCTCCCGCCAGACCCCGGAGATGACCCAGCCGGAAATCATCGACATCGGCCACGTCGGCGAAGTCGTCGGCATCAATACCGAGCTGTTGAATCTGCTGGTCAAAGGCAACTTCATCCCGGTCATTGCGCCGATTGGCGTCGGTGAGAACGGCGAGTCGTACAACATCAACGCCGACCTGGTGGCGGGCAAGGTTGCCGAAGCACTGAAAGCTGAAAAGCTGATGCTGCTGACCAACATTGCCGGCCTGATGGACAAGTCGGGCACCGTGCTGACCGGCCTGAGCACGCAGCAGGTCGACGACCTGATCGCCGATGGCACGATCTACGGCGGCATGCTGCCGAAGATCCGCTGCGCACTGGAAGCGGTTCAGGGTGGCGTAGGTAGTTCGTTGATCATCGACGGTCGTGTGCCGAACGCGATTCTGCTGGAAATCTTCACTGATACTGGCGTGGGTACGCTGATCAGCAATCGCAAGCGTCCTTGATCGCTGATACACCGGAGATCGCAATCTGCGGCAGCGCCTGCAAATTTCGTTGATGCGAAATTTCTGTAGGAGCTGACGAAGGCTGCGATCTTTTTTGTGCGCGCAGGAAACGCCTGACTCGACACAGCGAAACGTCCGACATCCCTCCAGAACAAATCTCCATAGGATCTTCCCCTCATCCAACGGAGATCTTCCCATGCAAAAAAACAGCGTTCCTTACGGCAGTGACATTTCGGCTGGCACTTACGCCTGCGTGGACTGCGGCCGAGAGTATTCAGCCCCTTCGCAGACTTCGATGCCGCCCTGCCCTGACTTCACCGAAGCCTCTCACCCACTCAAGGGCTGGAAAGTGCTCACCGGCCAAGGAGATGCACCCCAGGATCCCTACCCAGCCGCCAGCGACAAATAACCGGAGCGGCGACTCATGCAGATCTCGTTCACGATCGACGCCGATGCTTTCGAGCAGGAACAGAAGGAACCGGTGAAAAAGACCTTGCGCATCGGCGATGCGGAAATCGCCCATGCGCTGGAGCGCATCGCCAAAGCCAGCCTGACCGAATACCTGAAAATGCTGGTCGAGGGCGGCATGCCCAGCCGGGCCGACGAAGCCAAGCAGGATCGCCTGCTGTATCTCATTCAGAGTTACTTCGGGCAAACCCTGCCGACCGAATCGCAGATCTCGACGATCTTTCAACTGACCCAGAGCCAAAGCAAAACCCTGCTGAAGAACACCGTTTCGCGTTTTCGCAACCAGCTCGACGACATCCTGCAGCACAGCATGCGCGCCGTAATCCAGTCCGCCGAGCATGCGCAAAACGTGTTTCTGGTGGTGATCAGCTCGGACGTGATCCGCGATGAATTGAACATGCTCATCACCCAGAACGAGCCGACCTTCAAACCCATCACCAAACGCAAGGGCAGCGCCGGGCAATTCGAGATCAGCGAAGATTCCCACGCATTGCTCTGTGCAACGCTGGGTCTGAATGCCGTTCAGTGACATCGTCGCGGTCAGTGGCTTGCTGCTGACCCTGACCACGTTCATGTTCAATCTGGCATGGCCGGCGCTTAATGCAGCGTTGGCTGAGGATGAATTTCAAAAAGGTTCGCAGGGCCGAAAGCGCAGTCGAGACAAGGTGATGGCTGCTTTCTGCTGGCAAGCAGTGCCACTGACGTGCGCGTTTGTGGCGCTGTTTTACGTCAACTTGCCGGCTGCGGTTGGCATCATCGACAGCAGCACGCTGGATTTGTGGGATTTCGATGTGGATCGCACGTTGTACGTGATGGTGGTTGTAGCGCTGCTGGTGTTTGCGCTGGTCAATGCGGGACTGGCGCTGAGACTGCTGATCAAATGGCAAAAACTGCGTAGACCACTGTAGGAGCTGCCGAAGGCTCGGGCCGCGATCGGACGATCTTTTGATCTTGATCCTGAAAAACAAGATCAAAAGATCGCAGCCTTCGGCAGCTCCTACAGGTGCGTATCACACGCCAAATTGGGCGCGGTACGCTTCCACGGCTGGGAGGTGTTGCTTGAGCTGCGGATCGTCGGCGAGGAACTCCAACACCTGATTCAGCGAGACGATGCTGATCACCGGAATGCCGAAGTCACGCTCGACTTCCTGGATGGCCGACAATTCGCCGTTGCCACGCTCCTGGCGGTTCAGCGCGATCAGCACACCGGCGGCTTTGGCGCCGTCTTGGGAAGCGATGATCTGCATCACTTCACGAATGGCGGTGCCGGCGGTGATCACGTCGTCGATGATCAAGACTTCGCCAGTCAGCGGCGCGCCAACCAGGCTGCCGCCCTCGCCGTGGGCCTTGGCTTCCTTACGGTTGAAGCACCACGGCAGATCACGATCGTGATGCTCGGCCAGCGCAACGGCGGTCGTGGCCGCCAGCGGAATACCTTTATAAGCCGGGCCAAACAGAACGTCGAAGGGGATGCCGCTCTCGGTGATGGCGGCGGCGTAGAAACGCCCCAGCTGCGCCAGGGCCGAACCCGAGTTGAACAGGCCGGCGTTGAAGAAGTAGGGACTGGTGCGCCCGGACTTCAGGGTGAACTCACCGAAGCGCAAAACGCCGCGATCGATGGCAAAACGAATGAAATCGCGCTGATACGCTTGCATGAAAAAAACCCCAAATACCACGGATTTAGCTAATTAGCTTGACGCCGTGTATCATACACGCACGCGATTTTTGGGGCCATTTATGCGGATCATCAGTGTGAACGTCAATGGTATTCAGGCGGCAGTCGAGCGCGGTTTGCTCAGTTGGCTGCAAGCCCAGAATGCCGACGTCATCTGCCTGCAGGACACCCGTGCCTCCGCCTTTGAACTGGATGACCCAGCCTTCCAACTGGATGGCTACTTCCTTTATGCCTGCGATGCTGAAGTCCCTGCCCAAGGCGGCGTGGCTTTGTATTCGCGGTTGCAACCGAAGGCTGTCATCAGCGGTCTCGGTTTCGAGACGGCCGACCGCTACGGGCGCTACCTGCAAGCAGATTTCGACAAAGTCAGTATTGCCACCTTGCTGTTTCCTTCGGGGATGAACGGCGATGAGGACTTGAACCAGAAGTTCAAGCTCATGGACGATTTCGGCAAGTACCTGGACAAACAGCGACGCAAACGTCGCGAGTACATTTATTGTGGCTCGCTGTACGTTGCGCAGCAGAAACTCGACATCAAGAACTGGCGCGACAGCCAGCAATCTCCAGGCTTCCTGGCGCCGGAACGCGCCTGGATGGACGAGATTGTCGGCAACATGGGCTACGTCGATGCGCTGCGCGAAGTCAGCCGCGAAGGCGATCAGTACAGCTGGTGGCCGGATAACGAACAGGCCGAGATGCTCAATCTGGGCTGGCGTTTCGATTATCAGATCCTGACCCCGGGCCTGCGTCGCTCGGTGCGCAGTGCACGCCTGCCGCGTCAGCCACGGTTCTCGCAGCACGCGCCGTTGATCGTCGACTACGACTGGACGCTGACCATCTAAGCGTCGTATCGCAGCCAAAGAAAATGCCCGCATCGTGAGATGCGGGCATTTTTATGCGCCGTGCTTCCTAAACCGCAGCGAAGAATGGCAAGGCCAGGTACAGCTTGATCACGATGACGTTAACGATATCGATGAAGAACGCTCCTACCATCGGCACCACCAGAAACGCGATTTGCGAAGGGCCATAGCGCTGCGTCACCGCTTGCATGTTGGCAATGGCCGTAGGCGTGGCACCCAGCCCAAAGCCGCAGTGTCCCGCAGCGAGTACGGCGGCATCATAGTTGCTGCCCATCACCCGAAACGTTACGAAAATCGCGAACAGCGCCATGACCAGCGCCTGCACGGCCAGAATGATGAAGATCGGCAATGCCAACGCCGCCAGATCCCAAAGCTTCAGCGACATCAGCGCGATCGCCAGAAACAGCGAGAGGCTGACATTGCCGAGCACGGAAACTTCACGCTCGAACACCTGATACAAGCCAAGTGCTGACAGACTGTTGCGCAACACCACACCTACAAACAGCACGCAAACAAACGTCGGCAGTTCGAACGCAGTGCCATGCAGAACGCCATTCAGAAGGTTGCCAGCGAGCAGGCTGACGGCAATCAGCGCCAGCGTCTCGACGAACGAAAACGGCGTGATTGAGCGTTCCTTGTTTGGCTGTTCAAAACCTCTTGGCAGTCGCGGCGCTTGTTGCGGATTGCAACCCGGCACTTGCACGCGCTTGATCAGCAACCGGGCAACGGGCCCACCGATCAGACCACCCAGCACCAGACCGAACGTCGCTGAGGCCAGCGCCAGCTCTGAAGCCGACGCCAGGCCATATTTCTCGCTGAACACCGCGCCCCATGCAGCGCCAGTGCCGTGGCCGCCGGCCAGCGTGATCGAGCCCGTCAGCAAGCCCATCAAAGGGTCGAGCCCGAGCAGGGTTGCCAACCCGATGCCCATGGCGTTCTGCACCACCAGCAAGCCAATGACCGCCAGCAGGAAGATACCGACAATGCGGCCGCCCTTCTTCAGACTGGCAAGGTCAGCACTCAAGCCAATGGTGGCAAAGAAAGCCAACATCAGGGGGGTTTGCAATGATGTATCGAAGCGGACTTCAATGTCGAAAGTGCGCAATATCAACAGGAGCACGGCAACCACAAGGCCGCCTGCTACCGGTTCAGGAATATTGTAACTTCGCAGAAAGCCGACACGCGTAACAAGTCCGCGTCCGAGCAGCAGTACTAAAGAAGCGGCCACGAGCGTGCCGTAGAAATCGAGCTCAATCATGTGGATTATTCTTGGCTAAGTATTCACGAGGCGAGCGTTTACCTGGGCTCGACGGGTGAACCGGCTGATTTTCTCAACACTGATTACTGGGGAATTCAAGTGCCATCGATGGCTTGAACATATCGGAATGTTTCAACCGAAACATTACATCGGGCAACTTTAACAACCAGCTCGCGCCAATAACAAGAACGGGAATAAGCACTGGACCGATCAGTTGTGACCAAAGATGTAATAGAGGAATATCAGCAAATAAATGCCAAACCGCACATCGTTAACAGACTAGTCCTACAACAAAAACCAATTATTAAGTTGCACAAATAAAAATACCCCGATAAGTCGGGGTATTTTCATATTGCGATACAACAGACTTTCACTTGATCAATCGCCAGGTGAACGGATATCTGTATGGGAAACCTTCGTTGGCTTTGACCCCTGCAATGATCGTCAGGACCAGTGCGGCGATCGCCAACAAACCAAACAGGAAGAAACCAATGATCAGCAGCATGAGCAGGAAGCAGATCATTGAGGCTATCGCCACCGTGATCTGAAAATTCAACGCCTCTTTGCCCTGTGCATCGATGAACGGGTCTTTCTCGCGCTTCATCTGCCATAGGATCAACGGCCCGATCAGATTGCCGAACGGAATCCAGATCCCCAGCAAGGCGGACAGGTGACAGAACATTGCCCACTGGCGAACCTCCTGGCTCGGTTTGGGCAGCAACTCTTGCTCGTCACTCATCATGTCCTCCTTGTGGTCGAAAACCTCAGTCGGCCAGTGCAGCCTTCTGCAGTTCGAAGATCTCGTTCATGCCTTTCTTCGCCAGTTCCAGCATGGCGTTCAAGTCTTCAGGCTGGAACGGCGCGCCTTCAGCAGTGCCCTGCACTTCGATGAAACCGCCGGTGCTGGTCATCACTACGTTCAGGTCGGTTTCAGCAGCGGAATCTTCAAGATAGTCCAGATCCAGCACCGGCTCGCCCTGATACATGCCCACCGAGACTGCACCGATCATCTGCTTGAGCGGGTCACCGCCTTTCAGGCCGCCGCGCTTCTTGATCACTTTCAGGGCATCGACCAGCGCAACCATGGCGCCGGTGATGGACGCGGTGCGAGTACCGCCATCGGCCTGGATCACGTCGCAATCGACATACAGGGTCACGTCGCCAAGCTTGGACATATCCAGCGCCGCGCGCAGGGAGCGGCCGATCAGACGCTGGATTTCGAGAGTACGACCGCCCTGCTTGCCACGGCTGGCCTCACGCTGGTTACGCTCACCGGTGGCGCGCGGCAGCATGCCGTACTCGGCAGTCAACCAGCCCTGGCCCTGGCCTTTGAGGAAGCGCGGCACGCCATTTTCGACGCTGACGGTGCAGATGACTTTGGTATCACCGAATTCGACCAGTACGGATCCCTCGGCGTGTTTGGTGTAGTTGCGGGTGATGCGGATCGAGCGGAGCTGATCGGCAGCGCGACCACTTGGACGTTTCATAGGGATACCTGTACTGAGGACGGAAAACTGCCGAGCATTATAGAGCGCTGCACCGCGAGTGGGCACTGGTTAAAACCGCCGGCCGACGACCGAAGCCCCTCGAGCGCGCATAACCGACGGGCTGCAGCGCTTTGTCACACCGTGTGTTTGGGCGCATTCGCCGCACTGCGCTACAATCCTGCGCCTTTGCTGCCAGTCGGCTTAAATTCATTGAAATCGCGCCTGCGAAACAGCGTTTCGCGCCGATCTGCATTGCGAGGTCACCGCCATGGTGCACAGCATGACCGCCTTCGCCCGCGTCGAGAAAGCCGGCGTTCAGGGCACCCTGAGCTGGGAACTGCGCTCGGTCAACAGCCGCTATCTGGAACCGCACCTGCGCTTGCCCGAATCGTTTCGCGACCTCGAAGGCGCCGTGCGTGAAGCACTGCGTCAGGGCCTGTCGCGGGGCAAACTGGAATGCACGCTGCGCTTCACCGAAGAAAGCACCGGCAAACCGCTGCAAGTGGACCGCGAACGCGCCGCACAACTGGTGGCCGCTGCGGAAACCGTTGCCGGGCTGATCAAGAATCCTGCTGCGCTGAATCCGCTGGAAGTGCTGGCCTGGCCCGGCGTGCTGGTGGCCGATGCGACCGACCCGCAAGCGCTGAACGCCGAAGCGCTGGCGCTGTTCAATCAGGGCTTGAAGGATCTGAAGGCTGGTCGCGAGCGCGAAGGCGCGGAGCTGGCTCGCTTGATCAACGACCGCCTGACTTCCATCGAAGAAGACGTGGTGACCCTGCGTGAACTGGTGCCGCAGATGCTCGCCACCCAGCGCCAGAAGGTCCTCGACCGCTTTGCCGACATGAAGGCCGAGCTCGACCCGCAGCGCCTGGAACAGGAAATGGTCATCCTCGCGCAAAAAAGCGACGTGGCCGAAGAACTGGATCGCCTGAGCACTCACATCATCGAAGTCCGCCGGGTGCTCAAGTCCGGTGGTGCCGCCGGGCGGCGTCTGGACTTCCTGATGCAGGAGCTCAACCGCGAGGCCAACACACTGGGCTCCAAAGCCTTCGACCCGCGCAGCACCCAGGCCGCCGTCAACCTCAAGGTGTTGATCGAGCAGATGCGCGAACAAGTGCAGAATATTGAGTAAGGCTACCCTGACATGACCCAACACACCGGCACCCTGTACATCATTTCCGCGCCATCGGGCGCGGGCAAGAGCAGTCTGGTCAAGGCGTTGACCGACGCCGACCCGGAGATCCGCGTTTCGGTCTCGCACACCACCCGCGCCATGCGCCCGGGCGAAGTGGATGGCGTGAACTACCATTTCGTGACCCGCGAAGAGTTCGTGAAGATGGGCGAGCACGGCGACTTTCTTGAACGCGCCGAAGTCTTCGGCAACTTCTACGGCACCTCGCAAAGCCGTTTGCAACAGACTCTGGACGAAGGTCACGACCTGATTCTGGAAATCGACTGGCAAGGCGCCGAGCAAGTGCGCAAGCTGATGCCGCAAGCGCGCTCGATCTTCATCCTGCCGCCATCGCTGCAAGCCCTGCACCAGCGCCTGACCAACCGCGGCCAGGACAGCGACGAGATCATCGACGGCCGCATGCGCGAAGCGGTCAGCGAGATGAGCCATTACGTCGATTACGATTACCTGATCATCAACGACGATTTCGCCCACGCGCTGGACGATCTGAAAGCGATTTTCCGCGCCAATCAGCTGCAACAGAAACGCCAGCAAGTGCGTTTCGGCAAATTGCTGGCTGAATTGCTCGGCTAAAACAGCACTTCCCAAAATGCCTGCAAGCGCTTTACATTGGTGCTTGCAGCGCGTTGAAGGGTCTGGTCAAAAAATCAGCGCTTCCCTAATCGCTGGTGATTTTTTAAACTGCTCAGTCCGCTCGCCCAACCGGGCAGCGCGCATATTGCATTCGCTCCGAGGAATACCATGGCCCGCGTAACCGTTGAAGACTGCCTAGAACACGTGGAAAACCGCTTTGAGCTGGTCATGCTCTCTACCAAGCGTGCCCGTCAACTGGCCACCGGCGGCAAAGAGCCATTGGTGCAGTGGGAAAACGACAAGCCGACCGTTGTCGCGCTGCGTGAAATTGCTGAAGGCCTGATGAGCTACGAGTTCATCGCCGAGCAGGAAATCGTCCAGGATGAACCGCTGTTCGCAGCGTTCGAGGACGAGTCGAACGAGGCCGTCTAAGCCTATGCCTGGTCGACGTAGCACGGCGCGGGGTCACAGCTTTCGGCAGGAATCATCATGCCGAGCATAGACGCCCTCGCCGATCGCTTATCGACCTACCTCGGCAACGACCAGGTCAACCTGGTCCGCCGAGCGTATTTCTACGCCGAACAAGCCCATGACGGTCAACGCCGTCGCAGTGGTGAGGCGTACGTCACGCATCCTCTTGCCGTGGCCAATATACTTGCCGACATGCACATGGACCATCAGAGCCTGATGGCCGCGATGCTGCATGACGTGATCGAAGACACCGGTATCGCCAAGGAAGCGCTGCAAGCGCAGTTTGGTGAAACCGTGGCCGAACTGGTCGACGGGGTCAGCAAACTGACCCAGATGAACTTCGAAACCAAGGCCGAAGCACAGGCTGAAAACTTCCAGAAAATGGCCATGGCCATGGCGCGCGACATCCGGGTGATCCTGGTCAAGCTCGCCGACCGTCTGCACAACATGCGCACGCTGGAAGTGCTGTCCGGCGAAAAACGCCGGCGTATCGCCAAGGAAACCCTCGAGATCTACGCACCCATCGCCAACCGGCTGGGCATGCACGCGATCCGCATCGAATTCGAAGACCTCGGCTTCAAGGCCATGCACCCGATGCGTTCCGCGCGGATCTACCAGGCGGTCAAGCGCGCCCGGGGCAACCGCAAGGAAATCGTCAACAAGATCGAAGAGTCCCTCGGCCATTGCCTCGCCATCGACGGCATCCAGGGCGAAGTCAGCGGTCGGCAGAAACACCTCTACGGCATCTACAAGAAAATGCGCGGCAAGCGTCGGGCCTTCAACGAAATCATGGACGTTTACGCGTTCCGGATCATCGTCGACAAGGTCGATACCTGCTACCGCGTATTGGGTGCTGTGCATAATTTGTACAAACCGTTGCCAGGGCGCTTCAAGGATTACATCGCGATCCCCAAGGCCAACGGCTATCAGTCGCTGCACACCACGTTGTTCGGCATGCACGGTGTACCGATCGAGATCCAGATCCGCACCCGCGAAATGGAAGAAATGGCCAACAACGGCATCGCCGCCCATTGGCTGTACAAATCCAGCGGTGACGAGCAACCGAAAGGCACGCACGCCCGCGCTCGCCAGTGGGTCAAAGGCGTGCTGGAAATGCAACAACGTGCCGGCAACTCGCTGGAATTCATCGAAAGCGTGAAGATCGACTTGTTCCCGGACGAGGTCTACGTGTTCACGCCCAAAGGCCGGATCATGGAGCTGCCAAAAGGCTCCACGGCGGTCGACTTTGCCTACGCAGTGCACACCGATGTCGGCAACAGCTGCATCGCCTGCCGCATCAATCGTCGTCTCGCGCCGCTGTCGGAACCGCTGCAAAGCGGCTCCACGGTCGAGATCGTCAGCGCTCCCGGCGCACGGCCGAACCCGGCGTGGCTCAACTTCGTGGTCACCGGCAAGGCACGCACACATATTCGTCATGCGCTGAAGCTACAACGCCGCTCCGAGTCCATCAGTCTTGGCGAACGCCTGCTGAACAAGGTCCTCAACGGTTTCGACAGCTCCCTGGAGAAGATCCCGGCAGAGCGCGTCAAAGCAATGCTTACCGAGTACCGCCTCGAACTGATCGAAGACCTGCTCGAAGACATCGGCCTGGGCAACCGCATGGCCTATGTCGTTGCCCGTCGCCTGCTCGGCGAAGGTGAGCAGCTGCCGAGCCCGGAAGGTCCGCTGGCGATTCGCGGTACCGAAGGCCTGGTGCTCAGCTACGCCAAATGCTGCACGCCGATCCCGGGCGACCCGATTGTCGGGCACCTGTCGGCGGGCAAAGGCATGGTCGTGCACCTGGATAACTGCCGCAACATCAGCGAAATCAGGCACAACCCGGAAAAATGCATCCAGCTCTCGTGGGCCAAGGATGTCACCGGCGAATTCAACGTCGAGTTGCGCGTCGAGCTGGAACACCAGCGCGGCCTGATCGCCCTGCTGGCCAGCAGCGTCAACGCGGCCGACGGCAATATCGAGAAAATCAGCATGGACGAACGCGATGGTCGCATCAGCGTCGTGCAGTTGGTGGTCAGCGTCCACGACCGTGTGCACCTGGCCCGCGTGATCAAGAAACTGCGCGCCTTGACCGGGGTGATCCGCATCACCCGCATGCGCGCATAACCTGCCTATTACAAGGAGTCCTACATGACCAAAACCGTCATCACCAGCGACAAGGCCCCGGCCGCCATCGGTACTTACTCCCAGGCGATCAAGGCAGGCAACACCGTGTACATGTCGGGCCAGATTCCTCTGGACCCAAAAACCATGGAACTGGTTGAGGGCTTCGAAGCCCAGACCGTCCAGGTCTTCGAGAACCTCAAAGCCGTGGCCGAAGCTGCCGGCGGTTCGTTCAAGGACATCGTCAAACTGAACATCTTCCTCACCGACCTGAGCCACTTCGCCAAGGTCAACGAGATCATGGGCAAGTACTTCGACCAGCCATACCCTGCCCGCGCCGCCATTGGCGTGGCCGCCCTGCCGAAGGGTGCGCAGGTTGAAATGGATGCCATTCTGGTCATCGAGTGATGCGCACGGCGCGGCCTTCACGCCGCGCCGACTGCCGCAAGAAAAGGTTTTGAAAGGATTTCACCATGCGCAAAGCGCTAGCTCTCTCGCTGCTCGCCCTGTTTCTCGGCGGCTGCGCCAGCGACCCTGCCGACCGTGACATCAGCGGCACCTGGATCAACCAGGTGGCGATCGATGCCGCCGCCAAGGGCGGTCCCCTGCGTGAAGCGCTGCAGGCTTACGGCCCGAATCTGGAGTGGGACGTCAACACCAAGGCCGGTCAGGCCCGCTACACCAACGGTTTTGAGAACGTCGAAGGACGGCTGCTGGGCGGAGAGTCCGGCGCCTGGAAGGTCGACTTCTACGGCAGCTCCGCCAGCGAACTGAAACGCGACGGCGGGCGCCTGCAACAAGCTGCCAGCGACAACGAACCCGAACAAGTCTTCGATCGCGCACAAATCCCCGTGCCGGAAGGCGCGCCAATCGGTGCCAGCTTCGAACGCGCGCTCTACTCAGCATACCTGGGCGGCAACTGGACCATCGCCAGCGGCCAGGGTGAAGGCGGCACCGTGCAGTTCCAGGCCGACGGCCAGGTGACCGGCCTGCCGGGCGTTGACCGTTATGCCTTGTGTCTGGCCGGCGATTGCGCGTCCATGAGCAATGGCAACGACAGCATGTGGCTGCAACTCAATGGCCAGGGCAACAACTGGATCTTTGTGCGCAAGGGCAAGGAGCTGGAGATTCTGCAGGCAGTCAATGCTGCGCTGGCAGATGAGCAACCGCAGTTTGCCGCAGGTGAGCGCAAGTGGTTGCTGGAAAAGCAGTAACCCGCTGAAAAGATCGCAGCCTTCGGCAGCTCCTACTTTGGAATGCATTTTCCTGAAGGAGCTGCCGAAGGCTGCGATCTTTTGCTTTTAGCGACCTTCCAGGATCGCTGCATAGCCTTCGCGGTAACTTGGATACTTCGGCACCCACCCCAACGCTTTCGCCCGCGCATTGCTGCAACGCTTGCTGCCGGTGCGCCGCACACTGGCGTCGTCCGCCCATTCAGTCACACCCAGGTACTCGCGCAACCAGCCCACCACTTCGGCCAATGGCGCAGGCGCGTCATCCACACCGATAAAGAGCTCGTCCAGCTTGACGCCCTCGCGGTCTTTTTCCAGCAAGAACGCCAGCAGCCCCGCTGCATCATCGGCATGAATACGATTGCCATACAGCGGTGGCTCCGTAGCCACGCGATAGCCGCGACGCACCTGAGTCAACAGCCACTCGCGGCCCGGGCCGTAAATGCCGGTCAGGCGCAGCACGCTTGCCGGGATGCCGCTATTGAGCGCGACCTGCTCGGCTTCGAGCATCAAGCGACCTGAATATCCGGCCGCGACAGTCTCGGAGGTCTCATCCACCCATGCTCCATCCTGCTGGCCGTACACGCTGCTGCTGGACACGAAGATCAGCCGCTCAGGCACTTGCCCATAGTCACCCAGCCAGCTCAGCACATTCTGCAAACCCTGCACGTAAGCTTTGCGATAGCCCTCTTCGTCGTGATCGGTGGCCGCAGCGCAATACACCAGATAATCGACAGCGCCTACCGGCCAGGTCGCCGGGCACTCTTCGCTGAACAGGTCGCCGGCGACGCCGATGACACCCTCCGGCAGCTTGGAAACGTCGCGGCGCAGGCCATGGACTTGCCAGCCAGCCGCCAGCAATTGCGTGGCCAGACGACTGCCGACATCACCACAACCGGCAATCAAAACAGAAGGCGCGGACATCAGAAAACTCCCATCGGAAAGGCACAGACTAGCTCTGGCACAGGACGAACGGCTAGCAATGAAGGAAAAAAAGTTACTCTATTACTTTTGTTAACAAGAATTACTTGCAATAATGCACGCCACTTTTGTTCTCGGCCTCACGAGGCCTGGAAGAGCAACAACGTTTTTCTATCTCAGGTCCGGCCAGCATGACACGTAATCAAACTCCCGCTTCGCCAACCACTCGACCTCGCGCCTGGAGCGCCGTCGCGGCTCTGTTGCTCAGCCTGATGCTGGCACCGACCGCCGCCTTCGCCGACGCCCAAGCGCCCGCCACCCCAGCCGCCACCGAGCAGAGCGCACCCGCTGCCGCTCCGGCTGCACCAGCCGCCACCGATCCGGTGCAGGCTGTCGACGCCGCCGACGCACCTGAAGCCCTCGAAGCCGACAACACCTTGGGCATGGCCCACGACCTTTCGCCGTGGGGTATGTACCAGAACGCCGACATCATCGTGAAAATCGTGATGATCGGTCTGGCCATCGCTTCGATCATCACCTGGACTATCTGGATCGCCAAAGGCTTCGAGCTGATGGGCGCCAAGCGTCGTCTGCGTGGCGAAATCGCTGCACTGAAAAAAGCCACCACCCTCAAGGAAGCCAGCGCCACGGCTGGCAAGGAAGGCACCCTCGCCAACCTGCTGGTGCATGACGCGCTTGAAGAGATGCGCCTGTCGGTCAACAGCCGCGAGAAAGAAGGCATCAAGGAACGCGTCAGCTTCCGCCTCGAGCGCCTCGTTGCTGCCTGCGGTCGCAACATGAGCAGCGGCACCGGCGTCCTCGCCACCATCGGTTCGACCGCACCGTTCGTAGGTCTGTTCGGTACCGTGTGGGGCATCATGAACTCGTTCATCGGCATCGCCAAAACCCAGACGACCAACCTTGCAGTTGTCGCACCGGGTATCGCTGAAGCGCTGCTGGCCACTGCACTGGGTCTGGTTGCGGCGATTCCTGCTGTGGTGATCTACAACGTCTTCGCCCGTTCCATCGCCGGTTACAAGGCGCAGGTCTCCGATGCCTCGGCAGAAGTCCTGTTGCTGGTCAGCCGCGATCTCGACCACCAGCCTGAGCGCAGCTCGCAGCCGCACATGGTTAAAGTGGGGTAATCGGCCATGGGCCTGCATTTGAAAGAAGGCGCAGACGACGATCTGGCCGAGAACCACGAAATCAACGTCACGCCGTTCATCGACGTGATGCTGGTGCTGTTGATCATATTCATGGTGGCCGCGCCGTTGGCCACTGTGGACATCAAAGTCGACCTGCCGGCCTCGACCGCCAAACCGGCGCCGCGGCCAGAGAAACCGGTGTTCCTCAGTGTGAAAGCGGACCAGCGCCTGTTCCTCGGTGACGACGAAGTGAAAGCCGAAACCCTCGGCGCCACCCTCGACGCCAAGACCCAGGGCAAGAAAGACACCACGATCTTCTTCCAGGCTGACAAAGGCGTGGATTACGGTGACCTGATGAGCGTGATGGACAGCCTGCGCGCCGCCGGTTACCTGAAGGTCGGTCTGGTCGGACTTGAGACGGCAGCCAAGAAATGATCACGACGCGCCATAAGCTGACGCGTTACAGCGGTAGCCTGGCCGTGGTGCTGGGCGTGCACGCGCTGGCCATCGCGCTGGCGCTGAACTGGACCGCCCGCCCGCCCATCGAATTGCCGCCGCAGGCAATGATGGTCGAGCTGGCCCCGTTGCCTGCCCCGCCACCGCCGGCTCCGCCGAAAGTCGTCACACCGCCGCAGCCACCGGCTCCGGTTGAAGAGTTGCCGATCCCGAAACTGGCTGAAGCACCAAAAGCGGAAATCGCGGTACCGAAACCCAAGCCGAAGCCCAAGCCAAAACCGCCGAAGCCGGTCGAGAAAAAGCTGCCCGAGCCGCCGAAGGAGAAACCTTCCGAGGAGAAACCGGCCGATACCCAGCCGACCCAGGCACCGACGGAGAAATCCGCCCAGCCGGCACCGGGCCCATCGCCAGCTCAAGTCGCGGCCAAGGCCAGTTGGCAAGGCGCCCTGCTCGCGCATCTGCAGAAGTACAAGAAGTACCCGCAGAGTGCGCAGTCGCGGGGCAAGGAAGGCTTGAATCGTCTGCGTTTCGTGGTTGATGGCGAAGGTAATGTGCTGTCGTTCGAACTGGTGGGCCGCTCTGGCAACGCTGATCTGGACCGGGCCACCCTGGACATGATCCGCCGCGCGCAACCGCTGCCCAAGCCTCCGGCCGACATGCTCAACAACGGCTCGATCGAAATTGTTGCGCCGTTTGTTTATTCGCTGGAACGCCGCCGCTAAGAAGCACCGCAATACCTGTGGGAGCTGGCAAGCCAGCTCCCACAAGGTTCTCCGCCAGCCGAGAGAACCAAGCCAAGAGGCACCGAAAGGTGCCTTTTGCATATCTGCCAGCGGCAAACCGACCTCGACCGGTGTCGCACTCAGCCCGCAGTCTGATAACGTGCGTCTATCGATTGCAGCCGGTATGCTTGGCGCGCATCTTCATGGACGCTTGCTATGACCCTCACAGAATTACGCTACATCGTTACCCTCGCCCAAGAGCAGCACTTCGGCCATGCCGCCGAGCGTTGCCACGTCAGTCAGCCGACGCTGTCGGTGGGCGTGAAAAAACTTGAAGACGAACTCGGTGTGCTGATTTTCGAGCGCAGCAAAAGCGCCGTGCGCCTGACCCCGGTCGGCGAGGGCATCGTCGCCCAGGCGCAGAAAGTCCTCGAACAAGCCCAAGGCATTCGCGAACTGGCCCAGGCCGGCAAGAACCAGCTGACCGCACCGCTGAAAGTCGGCGCCATCTACACCGTCGGCCCGTACCTGTTCCCGCATCTGATTCCACAACTGCACCGGGTCGCCCCGCAGATGCCGTTGTACATCGAAGAAAACTTCACCCACGTGCTGCGCGACAAACTGCGCAACGGCGAGCTCGACGCGATCATCATCGCCCTGCCGTTCAATGAAGCCGACGTGCTGACCCTGCCGCTTTACGACGAGCCGTTCTACGTGCTCATGCCGGCCCAGCATCCGTGGACCAAGAAAGAATCCATCGACGCCGGCCTGCTCAACGACAAGAGCCTGCTGCTGCTCGGTGAAGGTCACTGTTTCCGCGATCAGGTGCTCGAAGCCTGCCCGACTCTGACCAAGGGCAACGACGGCGCCAAGCACACCACGGTAGAATCCAGCTCGCTGGAAACCATTCGCCACATGGTCGCGTCCGGCCTGGGCATCTCGATCCTGCCGCTGTCGGCGGTGGACAGCCATCACTACGCCCCCGGCGTGATTGAAGTGCGTCCACTGACCGCGCCGGTGCCGTTCCGCACCGTGGCGATCGCCTGGCGCGCCAGCTTCCCACGGCCGAAAGCCATCGAGATCCTCGCCGACTCCATTCGCCTGTGCTCGGTGGCCAAGCCAGCGGCGCCGGTCACGGCCGGTTAAGCGAGCGTCATGACGGAGCTGTCGCAAGTGTCGGTGATGGCACTCAAGGGTGTCGGCGAAGCCATGGCCGAGAAACTGGCCAAGGTCGGCCTCGAGAATCTGCAGGACGTGCTCTTCCACTTGCCGCTGCGTTATCAGGATCGCACCCGCGTGGTGCCGATCGGCGCATTGCGACCGGGGCAGGACGCCGTGGTCGAAGGCACCGTCAGCGGTGCCGACGTGGTCATGGGTCGCCGCCGCAGTCTGGTCGTGCGCTTGCAGGACGGCACCGGCGGGCTGAGCCTGCGCTTCTACCATTTCAGCAACGCGCAGAAGGAAGGGCTCAAGCGTGGCACGCGGGTTCGCTGCTACGGCGAAGCCCGGCCCGGCGCCTCAGGCCTGGAAATCTACCACCCCGAATACCGCGCCATCACCGGCGACGAACCGCCGCCAGTGGATGAAACCCTGACCCCGGTCTACCCGCTCACCGAAGGCCTGACCCAGCAGCGCCTGCGCCAGTTGTGCATGCAGACCTTGACGCTGCTCAAGCCGAGCACCCTGCCGGACTGGCTGCCGACCGAACTGGCCCGCGACTACCAACTGGCGCCGCTGGCCGACGCGATCCGTTACCTGCACAACCCGCCCGCCGATGCCGACGTCGATGAACTCGCCCTTGGCCATCACTGGGCGCAGCATCGTCTCGCTTTCGAAGAACTGCTGACGCACCAACTTTCACAGCAACGTCTGCGCGAAAGCATGCGTTCCTTGCGCGCCCCAGCGATGCCGAAAGCGAAAAAGCTGCCGCCGAAATACCTGGCCAACCTCGGCTTCAACCCGACCGGCGCGCAAAAGCGCGTCGGCAACGAAATCGCCTACGACCTCAGTCAGCACGAACCGATGTTGCGGCTGATTCAGGGTGACGTTGGCGCGGGGAAGACCGTGGTTGCCGCCCTCGCCGCACTGCAAGCGCTGGAGGCCGGTTACCAGGTTGCATTGATGGCGCCGACCGAGATCCTCGCCGAACAACACTTCATCACCTTCAAGCGCTGGCTCGAACCGCTTGGCATTGAAGTCGCGTGGCTGGCCGGCAAGCTCAAAGGCAAAAACCGCGTCGCCGCGCTGGAGCAGATCGCCAGCGGAACACCAATGGTGGTCGGCACCCACGCGCTGTTCCAGGACGAAGTGCAGTTCAAGAACCTCGCACTGGTGATCATCGACGAACAGCACCGCTTCGGCGTGCAACAGCGTCTGGCACTGCGGCAGAAAGGCGTTGGCGGGCGCATGTGCCCGCACCAACTGATCATGACCGCCACACCGATTCCACGGACGCTGGCGATGAGCGCCTACGCCGACCTCGACACCTCGATCCTCGATGAATTGCCGCCCGGGCGTACCCCGGTCAACACCGTGCTGGTCACCGACACCCGCCGCGTCGAAGTCATCGAACGGGTGCGCAGCGCTTGCGCTGAAGGTCGTCAGGCCTATTGGGTATGTACGCTGATTGAAGAATCGGAAGAGCTGACCTGCCAGGCCGCCGAAACCACGTTTGAAGACCTCACCGCCGCCCTCGGCGAATTGAAGGTCGGGCTGATTCACGGGCGCATGAAACCGGTAGAGAAAGCCGCCGTCATGGCCGAGTTCAAGGCCGGCAACCTGCAACTGCTGGTCGCGACCACGGTGATCGAAGTCGGCGTCGACGTGCCCAACGCCAGTCTGATGATCATCGAAAACCCTGAACGCCTTGGTCTCGCACAGTTGCACCAGTTGCGTGGTCGCGTCGGCCGGGGCAGCGCCGCCAGCCATTGCGTACTGCTCTACCATCCGCCGCTGTCGCAGATCGGTCGCCAGCGCCTGGGCATCATGCGCGAGACCAACGACGGTTTCGTTATCGCCGAAAAGGACCTCGAACTGCGCGGCCCCGGGGAAATGCTCGGCACCCGCCAGACCGGCCTGCTGCAATTCAAGGTCGCCGACCTGATGCGCGACGCCGATTTATTGCCCGCCGTGCGCGATGCAGCCCAGGCTTTGCTGGAGCGCTGGCCGACCCACGTCAGCCCATTGCTTGACCGTTGGCTGCGGCATGGGCAGCAATACGGCCAAGTGTGAGCACCGTCGCAGTTTGTGCAGGATCGTTCCTACAGAGCTGGTTATACTCCTGCCATTGTTTCAAAAACGGATACAGACCATGACCGAAGCTGCTCTCGTCCCCGAATCTCCGCAAGCTCCGTCTGTTATTCGGCTGCTGCTCAACAAGCTGGGCGTTGCCTACGAAGAAGTGCTCGACCACCACGGCCTCAATGCCTCGCGCAAAGTGCAGGCCGTGTTGCTGGACGACGCCGTGGGCGCGTTGATGGTGCTGTTTCCACAGAGCCAGTTGCTGGATCTCAATCGCCTCGCCGAACTCACTGGTCGCCGACTCACAGCCGTGTCCACCGAACGCCTGGAAAAGATGCTCGGCAAACACAATCTGAGCCTGCTCCCAGGCCTGCCGGCGCTAACCAGTTCGCCGTGCCTCTACGAAGAAAGCCTGCTGCGCGAGCCGAAGCTGCTGATCAACTCCGGCGAGCCGGGCCTGCTGCTGGAAATCAGCAGCGAAGACTTCAAATCGATGCTGACCAAGGCCAGCGCCGCCAACTTCGGCGAAGCCCTGAGCAGCATCCGCCCGAACCTCGACCGCCCGGACGATGACCGCGAGGAAATCACCCAGGCCGTGCAGGCGTTCACCGCGCGGCGCATTCAGCAGCGTCTGGAAGCGACCATCGAGATTCCGCCGCTGGCCGAAACCGCGCAAAAAATCATCAAGCTGCGCGTTGACCCCAATGCCACCATCGACGACATCACCGGCGTGGTTGAAACCGACCCGGCGCTGGCCGCGCAAGTGGTGAGCTGGGCGGCGTCACCGTACTACGCCTCGCCGGGCAAGATTCGTTCGGTGGAAGACGCGATCGTCCGCGTGCTGGGCTTCGATCTGGTGATCAACCTCGCGCTGGGCTTGGCCCTCGGCAAGACCCTGAGCCTGCCGAAAGACCACCCGCAACACACCACGCCGTACTGGCAGCAGTCGATCTACACCGCCGCCGTCATCGAAGGCCTGACCCGCGCCATGCCGCGCGCCCAGCGCCCGGAAGCCGGCCTGACGTATCTGGCCGGTCTGCTGCATAACTTCGGTTACCTGCTGCTGGCCCACGTGTTCCCGCCGCACTTCTCGCTGATCTGCCGCCACCTGGAGGTCAACCCGCACCTGTGCCACAGCTACATCGAGCAACACCTGCTCGGTATCAGCCGTGAACAGATCGGCTCGTGGCTGATGCGCTACTGGGACATGCCGGATGAACTGGCCACCGCCCTGCGCTTCCAGCACGACCCAAGCTACGACGGCGCCTACGCCGAATACCCGAACCTCGTCTGCCTGGCCGTACGCCTGCTACGCAGCCGCGGGATTGGCTCCGGGCCGGATGAAGATATTCCGGATGCCCTGCTTGAACGCGTCGGCCTGAGCCGTGACAAAGCCAACGATGTCGTCAGCAAAGTGCTTGAGGCTGAAGTGCTGCTGCGTGAACTGGCTTCGCAGTTCAGCCAGGCCTGAAAAGCTTCGCAGGCAAGCCCGCTCCCACAAGATCGATGCGATCTTCAGGAGCGGGTGCGTTGCGGCCAACTGTTGATTATTGGCGTAATCAACCGCGGTACCGAATCACCCAGCCCTGCGGGTTCGGGAAGCTTCCAATGAAATACCCTCCCACTACAATTCGGCCGTCCCCCAGTACCGTCATGTCATGAAGAGCCTCCAGGACCCCGGCCTCGTCGAAGATGCTGAACCCTGTGCCGTTGAATGACAGGTCCGGTGTTCCGTCCGCCAAAAACTTCGCCGTGATCGCACTCGGATCATCGTCGGTGACTCCGATTCCGGTGTCGCCGCTGACGACGATTGAACCGTCAGGTCGCGCTACACAGCGCAACCATCTCAAACCTTGCGGGACGAAGTCGGATAACAACGGTTTACCATTATTGAATACGAGATTGTAGGAACCTTTGGATGTGAGTACCGCAATCACTCCACGCATACCACCGTCCCTTACGGCAGCCCCTGCAAGAACAATCTTGCTATCCACAATTGAAACGGCGGACAGGTGGATCTCATCCTCACCTGAGAGGGTCACGACTCCGTTACCGCTCTCGCCGAATGACCTGTCGATCTTGCCGTTAGCGTCGAATCGAATGACGTAAGCGCCCGAAGATGGCCCGCTATAGCTGCCACCAACCACCACAGCGCCGTCAGGTTGATGCACGACCAGCTGCGCAGAACTGTGTTGGTATGCAATGCCAGCGAGCTCGACAAGCGCGAAACCCGTGCCATTGAACGTGGTGTCGTCGGAGCCATCCGCATTGAGCCGCATGACGATGCCGCTCACACGGCCAGTGTCGTCTTCGACGGAGCCGACCAGCAGGATTTTCTCGTCTTGCCGCAAGACATTGTCGCCATGACCCGCGCTCCCCATCTGCGCATAAGGAATGTAACGCACACCCTGGTCAGCAAAGTTGTGATCCAGCCGTCCATCTTTGTCTTGTTTCACGACAACCAGCCCGGCAGAAACATCAGGCCCATTGTTCTGGTACTCGGCACGAACGAGCCAACCGCCATCCGGGAACGGCGTCAACTCGAGCATCGAGTGCATATACAAACCGTCCTTGAGTGAAATCTCGACGAATCCGGTCTTTTCTTCACCAAAACCGAGGTCCAGTTGGCCGTCCTCCAGAAGCCGGGCGATCAGCGTTTCCAGGCCATCCTTGCGTCGACGAACAGCCACCAGCAACTTGTTGTCCGGCAGAGCCAATACCGCTCTTACGTCAAACTCAGACAATCCTCCAAGCGGAAATCTGACAATGCCGTTTTCGCCAAAAGACGGATCAAAATTCAGCGTGCCACTCGTCAGGTTTGCGCTTAGATAGCGAGTGATCCAGCCATCCACCCGGGAAGGGTCAGAAAGGCTGGTGTGGGTCATGGACACCACTATCCGACCGTCCTCCATGATTGCCAGATCATGAGGAAACACTGGCCCCGCTACGTTATCGAATAGCGTATAGCCAATACCGTTGAAGGCCGTGTCCAGCTTGCCGTCTGCGAGAAAGCGCGCGGTAATTACCGCGGAATCACCGGCTCCAACGACAATGATCGAGCCGTCGAGCTGTGATGTATGCCGCCACGTCAATCCGTCTGGCAGTAACGGGGAAAACAGAGGCTGGCCATTATTGAATACAAGATTGGATGCTCCGCTGGCGTTCAGCACAACCACCAACCCGCCATGGACGTTCTTTTGCCAGGCGTCACCCACCGCAACGATCCTGCCATCACTTTCGCGCACCGAAACAGCGTTCAAAGAGCTCTCGCCATCCTCGTCGAAAATCAGCTTCGCCTGGCCGTTGTTGAAATCCTTATCCAGCTTCCCCGCTACGTCCAAACGTGCCAGAAAAACTCCGGAGGCTGTCTCACCACTCTGAAAAACGCCGCAAACCAATACTTTGCCATCGGCTTGAACAGCGATAGCGCCAGCGGTGCTCGAGGTGGCACCGACATCCACCAAGACGTACCCCGCGCCGTCAAATGATGGATCGAGCGAGCCGTTTGCCAAAAGACGCATCACGACGGGCGATGGCCATGGCTCATCGATCAGCAGGAAATGGAGCAGGACGATTTTGCCATCGGCCTGCTGAACTGCAGAGACGGTAGAGGCATCTGTAGCGGGGGACTTTTGGCTTGACTTCGCCCCTGCCGACGACGCAAGCGTGGAGCCCGGGATCTTGTAGAAAGAAAATAAACTCACGCCTTTATCGCCGAACGAATCGTCCAGCTCACCGTCGCCTTTCAAGCGGATCATTGCTTGGCCGGCATCGACGGCCTTCTGTGTGAAGTATTGAACGCGCACCAGCCAGCCGCCGTCCCGCAACGCATCGAGCCCAAACACGGTGCTGATGCTAGCGCCGTTCAAAGATATCTCGACGAAACCCGTCTCATGACTTCCGAAGGACTTGTCGAGCGTACCGTCTTCGTTCAATCGGGCGATGGCCAGCAGCGCGTCACTTCCTTCCAGAGGAAGAGCGACCAGCAACTTCCCGTCGGGAAGGGCCAAAACGGCCGCAGCCTCATGGCTTGCAATGCCCGGTATCGGTAATTTCAATAAACCATTCAGGGCAAAAGAGGGATCGGGGGTACCTGGGGTGGTCAAGTCCTGAGCCTGAGTCATGTTCTTGCTCCATCAAGTGCGTGGCGTCCTTTACGGGACCGGAGCTTGAGTAGAGCATCGCGAAGATGAGCAAAGCACCTGACAGAAATGACAGTTCGACCGTCTTTACAGGCCTGAATAAAGACTTTGCGAGCCAAAGAACGCACGATTCTTCATTGTGCTTCGCTTGAAGCCAACCCAAAAAAATCTCAAGCCTTGGCCTTTGCCTTCCTCGGCTTCAAATACTTCATCAACCCCTGAAACCACATCACCAGCGCCGGATTGCCCTTGAGCTGGATCGACTTGTCCTGAATCCCCTGCATAAACGCCAACTGCTTGTTCTTCGCCTGCATTGTGGCAAAGCCATAACCGGCATCTTTAAACGCAATCGCAAACGCCGGCTCCGCCACCACGCCAGACTTGCTGGTGATGCGCTGATCCTTGACCACGAAATGCCGCGCCACTTTCCCGTCCAGCGTCTGCAACTGAAACACCAGATCCTTGTCACCCAACTGCTGCTGGAACGCAGGATTTGTCCGGCTGGCCTTACCCATCAACAAACCCATCATCCACAGGAGAAAACGAAATTTCATGCGCACAGCCTCAAAAGGAAAATGAACGGCCGGGGCAGTGTAAGGGATTCGGACGATAACGCCAGTATCTGAAGCTGTTGGAAGAGGATGCAGACCATTTCCCGCACGATGACCGCCAAGTCACGATTCCGCAAGCAACGTCCTACACCTGTTGAAACACATCCCTGTAGGAGCTGGCGAAGCCTGCGATCTTTTGATCTTCCGCCCCGCGAATCCATGGGAAGTTTCCTGCAAAGTGCGGGGCTGTCCGTGAACTAGGCGAGCTTGAAGATCACCGATAGGCTTCCTGCGTCATCGGGTATTCGGTGACCGGATGTGCAAGTCCGAATTCGGGAGCAATTTCTTCTTACTCCAAGGGATTTACACCGATGACCAATTCAAATACCAACACCGAGGACACCTCCCCCTACGAATCCTTCGATTCAAGAAAATTACATGAAGCCGCCGAACGCGCCCTCGATCACCACTTCGGCAAATCTGACCTCTCTCAGGCCCCACGCCCTGAAGGCCTGTTCAGCCTGAACCCGGACATCGATGCCGAAGCCCTCCTGGCCAACGCCTCGGAAGACCTGCTATCCATCAGCATCATCGCTGCGGACCTTGCGGACGACATAGATGGCTCACGCCGCTCGGTTGCATTGGCATTGAGTAGGATGGCGGACGGGGTCAGATTGATGGTGGAAGGGACGCTTGATCACATTGAAGTGCGAAGCGTGGCGGCCAAGCCGTAGCGAGATTGGTGAATGAAAAAAAAGGGGACGTTAAGTCCCCTTTTTGAATATTCCCTGCTTCACCACTGGCAACCTGTTTCAGGTTTCGCATCCACGTTGTAATCGTTTTCAAACGAATACTTCTTTGCAGACTTGTAATTCGTATACGTCATCGCATCAACCCGGCCACCCTGAGTGACCATCTGATACTCACCTGTCAGTGCGCCATCAACTACTTCAACCCAAGTTGTCGTGTACTGGTAGGGCCGGCCATACACGAGTTCTTCTTGTTCAGTACTGCGATGAACCAGCCCGATTGCCTTTTTCGACTTGCTGTACTTGACGCCAGCACCGCTCCATTTGGCGACAGAGTCGTAATAGGTTCGGAATTCAAAATTTATGGGTTTGCCTTCGTAGGAGCGAAAGCAAAAAACCCCGGTCGTGACCTCGCTATGAGCCGCCAGAGGAATGAAAACGAGCATCGCGGAAAACAATGCAGACGAAAATTTCAAACCAAACATTCCTTTAGCGGTTCATGGGTAATTGAAAGCGCATCCTCACCACGCAGTAGGCGACGTCTTCACGCAACAGACGGCTAGCCATCTGGCAGTGCCCTTCTGCGTACTTCTTCCAAAGCGGATCATCGAATTGATCCCCTCCCAGCCGCTCGATTGAGGCCGCTAAATTTCTCTCACGATCCTTCCCTGCAATCGCGGATGCCGCTTTGTAAAAACCATCCAGCAGTAAACCCGTCTGTAGAGCGATCAACTCTCCCAGCCGAGCATTGGTCGTCTGCACCAGACACCCAAGCCTCTCGATTGGCGCCTCAGCACCCGGCAACGCAGCTTGGTAAAGCTCTTCGCAAAACGACTCTTTGAAGCGCACCCAGTTCTTTTGCACATCTCTCAGGTGGCTTTGCTCCGCAGGAGCCAGAGTCGACAGCGCTTTTTTGTATTGCTCGTTCAAGACACCATCGACTTTCTTGAAGGTTTGCTGGCCGCAGGTGATCAAGTCCGGGTTGGACAAACTGTCTGGGTTGCACGCTTCTCCAGCAAACAATGCGGATGAAGCAGCAGAGAGCAAGCAACCGAGAAGAATCGAAAATACTTTCACGCTGTTACTCCTTCCTTTGACGGTCATGTCTGTACAGCCAAAACAGCGGCGGCAACAACACCAACAGAGCTAAACCATCCAGCCACACGTGCGACCAGACCTGCTGTTGCGCCGAGAGCCACATGTCCTGCGGCGCCCATAACAGGATGCCGGCGATCAACCAGCCCCAGATGGCCGGAGCTTTCAAGCGATTGCCCAAGTGCACCAGCGCGAACATGTACAGCGAATAACTTTGCAACGTCGCGCCGAACAGCGCGAGCCACCAGACTTGTTGTTCGCGGCCGGCGGTGGGAACCGCATCGGCACCCCAGAACGACAGTTCGAGGACTTGCAGGTAGCCATCGAGCAAGCCGGAGTCACCGGCCCAGGTCAGGGTAAGACCGGCGAGGATATGCGTGATCGCAGCGGCATATAGCCAAAGCACCAACGCTGGGCGAAGCGAGGAAGAAGGGGCTGGCATTCCGTGTCCTGAGCGCGTTCCTTGGGGGTGGGGAGTTTAAAGGAAAATCGGGGGAGTCAGATGCTCAAGCGTTAAACGTTTTAGCCTGAGGGATTCAGGCAAAACTTGTGCAAAACCGCCTCAAACAGGCCCTCGAAATTCAAATGCAGTGGCTGGATTTGATGGGCGCCGTGGCTGACGATCCCAATCGCCCCACGTTGAAGAGGCCCAGCTGATCACCTTTGTCAGCCGCCATTTGATAACAGGCTAACGCTCGAGACATATCCTTCGTTCCCCACTCGCCTGCTTCAAAGGTAGAAGCCAGATAATTCATCGCGTCTGTGGAGCCCATGGTAATCGCTCGAATAACCTGCTCTTCTGCCTGCTTGGGATGAAGGCAAGGGCCGTTATAGTCGGTGGAGTTTCCCGAACAAAGAAACGTCGCATAGCCCAGCGCACCCTTTGGTATTTTCGAGGCCGCTTTGAACAAAGCCTCAACCTTAGGGGTTTCCAACTGAGATGCCATTTGCGAAAGACTCAGGCTCGCCGCCGACAGGCTCGCCTGTGCATCGCCCGACTCTGCAGCACACACAAAATTTTCCAGCGACGCTTCAATCAGCTCCGCAGTCAGCCCGTATTGCTCAAGAGACCCCAGCCCACCCAACGCTTCTGCACGCTGATAACAAAAGTTTTCGGCGCGGCTCATTCCCGGGTTATCCGTTGCGACAAGATCCTTCTCGCTGACCGACCAATCCTCAATCCCCTCAAGCACCCAGCACGCCTGACGAGAGAAGTTGAAGATCTTGATATTGCTGTTGCCGGCCCGTTTATCCACCACGTTGACGTGACTGTCATCAACCTCTTCAATCTCGACCCCAGGTGTCTTGCCGGGCGTGATTGCAGCCATCAGCGGATAGGTGAAGGTTGTTCCACTGACACCCGAGGTCGAAGGCTCAAAGGTACGTCGATCCTTCCCAGCTACCGGTTTCAACACCAGCGACTTGACCGTCATTGCAGTCAGACGGCGTTGTGATTCGCTGTTGGCGGAAAACGCGGTCAGGAAAGGCGCGAACTCCTCCGAGGGGCAAGCGTCGCTGGTCGGTGCCGTCGAAGCGCTCTTATCGGATGCAAGCGCAGGGACAATCTTGTCCAGATACGCCGAGCGCTCGCGACTCATTCTGGCGATGCACAAGTTAACCGCGAACACATGCGCCGGCATCCCAGTCTCGATCTCGAATGCCTCCAAAGGGCAGTTAGCATCGCGCAATTTCAACCACGCACGTTGCGACTCTTTAACCTTCGCCGCGTACTCCGCACCCAACGCCGGATCTGCTCGATAGTCAGACTCAAGCCGCGACATCAACTGCTTGTAGCTGACGTTCAACTGCGCATCGGCAGCCTTCTTCGCCGCCTCCGAACAGGGCACCATTTCCAGGCTTGAGGTGACATGGCTGCAGTCATCCTGCGCATAGGCCGCTGAAACCGGCAGTAGCACGGCCAGCAGGGTAAAAACAAAACGTTTCACGGGGTTCTTCCTTGAGTCATTCAGGCTTTGCGTTTGGTGAGTCGGGTGATGCATCGATCTGGTCCGTTCATGCCCCAGTAAGTGCTGAGCAACGTCTTACGTTTTTTGTCGACGCGCAGGTTAACGAAGCCATCGCCGCAGTCCGGCTGCAACTCTTCAAACGTGCCGGATTTGGGGCTGATTTCGTGTCGACACCGTTGACGGGACTCAATGTGGTGGTTTCAGCTAACGCCGGCATCGTCCAAGTCAGACCGATTAGTGATGCCGCTAAAGGGTTGAACTGAATTTACCCGCCCTACTCCCACCTGCGCCCGGAATCCCAGGAGTGCAAACGGGTCGTTGCAACATCAGGGATAGTCGATGGCGACAACGCAGGAAATGAACACGCTGGAGAAAGGGGAGGTGCGGACTTAGCCAGAGGCACATCCGTCACCTTTCCCCTTGGAATAAACCAAATTTACTGATCGACAAGTTCGATCAGAGTGAGCTTCTTGCCATCGAACTCGTAGAAGCGCTGCCGGTTACCCTCCTCGAGATCGTTACCCTCTACATCCACTTCCGGATCGGCCGCTACACCCATAATTTCGAGCAATTTGCTGTCTGGCTTGTAGACGGCCGCGTAGGGTGCGGTACCGTCATTTCCGATGATGTAATAAGCATTAGGAAAGGACGTAACAACCTCCCCCGTTTTCACGTCAAGAATTTCGCCACAGATAGACCCGCCGCCACAGCCGTTTGCGTAAACAACATAATGGCCCGCAAAATTTACGGGTTGCTTGATGGCTTTCTTGCGCCCCTCAGCCCAGCTTTTATTTTCATCACTGGCAACAGCGTCGTGATGTTGGCCCTTAAAAATTTCGTCGACTTTATAGTTTTCGAACCGCGGCACATCGGCCTTGGCAAAACACGAGAAGAGAAAAAGCGCGCCCAGCCAAAACAAGCGGGACGCTGATAACTTACTTGCCATTGTTTTTTGACTCCTCGAGAACACGAACCATGTCAGCCGGCAAAATGTGAGCGGTATTGAGACCGTCGCCCGCATAATACGACTGTCCCTCAAAGCTTGCGACCCTCGCGAGCATCACCGGTTTGCCGTCTTTCATTTCGATGTTTCCGTGCTCATCTTTCTTCGGCACCGGGCTAATGGTCTTGCCCTTTCTTACACCTGCCGAGGCGAATTCCAAGGCCCAGGCATAGGCAGCTTTTTCGACGTCGCCATCGCCTTCCAGATACTGGATGAATGCCTTGCGCTTAACTTTTATCAAGTATTCCTCAAAAATCTTATCCTGAGTCTCTTCGTCAAATTTAAGCGTGGAAGCAAGTTCGAGCTTTTTCACAGCACCATTTATCGTGTCAGGAACCATTTGATAGCGACCCGCCGCAAAAATATCCCGGTCCTTCTGTTTCTGCTGTAGTTCAGCGATGGTCAACGTAGTCAAATCAGTTTTATAAAACGCTTTCAGTCCACCCTTGGTCCTATTGTAAGCAGTGTAATCATTATTCGACTCAACGCTCGCGAGCAAATTGGCAAACGCACTGTGCGCCCAACCTTTTCCAGGCACGGCAAACTTCATGAAATTATTGACGAACGCAATCGGGTGAAAATGATAGACCTGTTTCGGAAGAGGCATCTGTAACGCACCCGCCAGCTCATCCCAAAAAACAAGCTTGTCAATCCGCTCTTTTTCATGTTCCAGTAACTTTGGCGACTCAGCGAGCAATTGATCAAGACGACTCCACTTGGGCTCGGAAGACTTCGCCTGCCACTCGGTGGGGTGGTAAGCAATCAACTTTGTCCATTTATCCCGGAACTCCACATTCTTCAATGCCGAGTTCAAGTCCGCGGAGGTAACTTCACCATCTTTGTCACCCAAAGCGTCGAGTTTCGCATGGAGCTCCTTGAAAAAAGGCGGCATCGAGTCCGGATCAAGAAAACCATCTGAATTCTCATCGCCCTCTTTGACAACTGCATATCCCAACTTTGCCCAATCATGTTGAGATATCAACTGAGCACCTGCAGACGTAAAGGTAACATCTGCCTTTTTGATCAGGCCCGTCAGCTTTTTATCTTTCTCTGTAACGGTCGGCTCATACCACTCAACCCCTTTTGAGTCCTTGAACACAGAGACCGATCCCATAGGAACTATATGTTTGGACTCAAGGGTCGCAGGCTGTCCCGTGGTCGCCTTACTGGCAAGTACCGTGCCCGCCGGCAGATTCAGGTAACTCATGCCAATTTTCAGGGCAGCTTCATTCTGCAAGAATTTATCGAGGCCGGTATCACTGGTGAATATCTCAATATGAGCGTGATATTTGCTAGAGATTGAACCCTCAACTTTCCCGAGGTTCTCCTGCAAGCCTAAAAACCCTATTGGATGGCCTGCTTTTATCGCTGCTTCGCAAGCAATTACCTTATCGAATTCGGCAGGTGTGACTTCGGCCCACGTGACCATCCGACCGTTACCGATATCTTCGACGCTCGCCCAGAATGTTGACGGAACCGTTCCTGCGCCTCTCAAACCGCCAGACAGGCAGGTGCACTCAGCCATCCGAACCAGAGAACTTCCAACCTTCAGATTAAATACTTTTGTGCCGTCGAATTTAATTTCACTGTTCAAACAAAGGGCCATTTCTCCCAGCGGTTCACCAGCACTTTCACCGTTAGCAACAGCTTTGGGCGCTGCGAACAACGGCAATCCGTTCGGGGCGCTGACACGAGCCTTAACCAGCCCCTTCCAATAGCCTGGCCGGGTTCGTTCCGGCGGTAATATTGCGCTCCAGATCGCGGTGTCTTTTTTATTCTTGACTGCCACACCATCTTTCTTATAAGCAAACCAGGATTCTTCCCCTAATTTCCTGTTAGGCACCTTGCCACTTAACAACTTACCTCGGGCGTAAGTGATACCGTTGCTGGCAAGCTTTTCTTCTAGA
The DNA here is from genome assembly GCF_041956865.1 of Pseudomonas sp. LW8. NCBI lineage: Bacteria > Pseudomonadati > Pseudomonadota > Gammaproteobacteria > Pseudomonadales > Pseudomonadaceae > Pseudomonas > Pseudomonas sp. LW8. The sequence continues at coordinate 5,619,240 of NZ_CP168138.1, forward strand.
ACTTCAAAGACAGAGCCCGCAGAAATCAGCCCATACTTCACGCATTCCGGACCTTCCTCAGAATCACTGCGGGCAGTAAAATCTCCCACCGTGAACTTTATCTTCGGCTTACCCAACTCCTCCTCTGTAGGCAAGTAGCCTTTATAGGGCATCAAGTGCATATAAAGACTGAAAAATACCAGCTTATTTTGTTTCCCTTTGTTCGGGCCTTCTTCCGGGTTAGCGGGCGACTTGTAGTCATGCCGAACCAGGCAGAAAGAATTAGAGTATTTAAGCTTGGCCGGTTTATCTCCAGCGTACTCCGACTGTAAATAATCTTCGTTGAGGCGATAGGCTACAACCACACCATCCGCCATGCATCGTACGGGCTCGTCTTTCACACAGTAGGATGCACTGGCATTGCTAATATGAATGCCACCGTGCCAAAAGTTATAGCTACCCAAAAGGTATTGACCTGAGGTCTCATTTTCGATGGCGGTATACAGTTCATTGGCACTGTCGAACTGTTTCCCATCAGCCTTTCTTATGGGGAATTGAAAGTTTAGAACAGGCTCCGGTCCAGCAGGCGTTGGTGCAGGAGCGGGGGCAGGGGCCGGTTGTTCCGCTGCGCCGGTTCTATACTCTTCTTTAGCCCTGAGAAATTTTGTAGGAATGGGCCAGTAGAAGGCCGGATCTTTAGTGCCAAAGTAAGTAAATGACGGCCCTTTCCTCGTCTGCGCGCCGAAGAACTTGCCTGCAGTACCGGTAGGATTAACGTCAACAACAATACCGGTATGAAATAACTTATCTCCACCACCCAGCGGATCTTCATTAATCCAAAGAGCGATATCGCCTTTCTTGACGTCGGGTGGCACCACGGTTGTGTAGTAAGTGGAGTCCACCATTACACGTGTGTCTTGATACGGGATTTTATAGCCAGCCCCCGTTAGCAACAAATTAACCATGTGCGAGCAGTCGATTAACTTATTACCGGCCGCATTTGTTTTTATGCCATCGCCGCCCATCTTGTACACGTAGCCACGGCTTTCGTAATTACCCGTTAAATCTAATGGTTCTGTCATTTCTGCATCCTGCAAATCAATAGCAATGGCTGGATTCTGTGGCGTCAGCGGTTTGCGATTTCAATCTGGTTAAATTACTCAGGGCGGTGGCATTTCCTTTACTGGCGGCCAAGCGATAGCAATCCAGTGCTCTGGAGGCATCCTTGGTTACCAATCTACCGGTCTCGAATGTATCACCCAGTTTATTTTGAGCATCGGAAGAGCCCATCGATGCGGCGCGAATCAATTCCCTTTCTGCTTCTTCAGGATGCTGACAAGGGCCCTCGGGATCTGTGTCATTGCCATAACAATAGAATGTGGACAATGCAGAAGCTCCGCTTGCCAGAGTAGTAGCGGCGGCCTTGAACAGGGCTTCGACCTTCTCTGTTTCCAATTGCGATGCCATTCCGGAAAGGCTCAGACTGGCAGCACTGAGACTTGCCTGAGGATCGCCGGAAGCTGCTGCACACAGGTAGTTTTCCAATGCTGCTTCAAAGAGTTCTCCCGTCAGGGAGTATTTGTCCAGGCCACCAAGGCGTCCGTAAGTTCGCGCACGCTGATAGCAAAAGTTCTCGGCGGTACTCAGGGTCGGCGTGGTCCCTTCAACAAGGTCTTTATCATTGATCGACCAGTTCTCGACGCCCTCGAGTACCCAGCATGCCTGACGAGAAAAATTGAAAATCTTGATGTTGCTGTTACCCGCTCGCTTGTCCACAACGTTGACGTGACTGTCGTCGATTATTTCGACTTCAACCCCGTCTGTCTTGTCTGTGGCTAAAGGTGCCATCAGCGGAAACGCCAATGTGGAGCTGTTGATCTCCGCCGTTTGCGGCTCAAGAGTCCGCCCCTCTCCTTCGGGTTTCAACACCAGCGACTTCACCGTCATCGCAGTCAAACGCTGCTGGGTTTCAGCATTCGCAGAAAACGCCGGCAGAAACTGGGAAAAATCCTCGGACGGGCATTCATCCGCATAAGCGCTGCCATGAAACAGGCTCAACAGCGACGCGGTGAAAACCGCTATCGCGATGCCATTGCTCTTCTTCAAAACACGATTCATGTCGATCACTCGGAAAACACAAAAAAAGCCTTCGGTTTAACTTTCTCAGGCGGTGCATTCAACAACGCCTGATCCATCAAACTCCCCGCCTTATCCTTATCCGCCGCCCCCGGCAGCACCGGCGGTTTAATCCCGATGCCAGTCCCCGATCCCGCAGAACCACCCGCATTGATCTTGATCACCGGCCCAACCACCGTGACCCCACCGCCATCCAGCTTGATAAAGCTCCCACCCCCAAGAATGGTCAGCTCTGTCCCCGCCTCAATAACGATCTTGTCCCCAGCCTTAAGGTGAATCTCTTTCCCCACGCTGGTCAGTTGCGCAGTCCCGAGCTTCACATGCTGGTTCTGCCCAATCGTCAGGTGATCATCCAGCTTCGCTTCAATCTTGCGGTCAGAGATCGTGGTGCGGTGCTCTTCAGCCTTCAGCTCGGTGTAGGTGTTCTTAACCACCGTGTCATGACGTTCATTACCGACGCGAATCTTCTGGTCATGCTCAACGTTCTCATCCCAGTCACGCTGCGCATGAATGTAGATCTGCTCCGCACCTTTCTTGTCTTCAATGCGAAGTTCGTTATAACCACCACCACCCGGTGAGCTAAGCGTTTTGAACACACTGCGGGTTTTGTTAGCCGGCAAGGCGTACGGCACCGGGTTTTCCTTGTGGTACAGGCAGCCGGTCACCAGCGGTTGGTCGGGGTCGCCTTCGAGGAAGGTGACGAGGACTTCCATGCCGATGCGCGGGATGCTGATGGCGCCATAGCGGTCGCCGGCCCAGGAGCTGGAGACGCGCAGCCAGCAGCTGGTTTTGTCGTCGGCCAGGCCTTCGCGGTCCCAGTGGAATTGCACTTTGATGCGGCCGTATTGGTCGCAGTGGATTTCTTCGCCTTTGGGGCCGGTGACCATGGCGGTCTGGCTGCCGAGTACGCGCGGTTTCGGGTGTTCGAGGGCCGGGCGGTAGAACACGTCCCATGGGGTGGCGAGGAAGGTGTTGCGGTAGCCCTGGTGGAAGTCGTCTTTTTCGTCCGTGGTGTCGCTGGTCACGCCTTCTTCGAGGACTTGCGGTTGTTTGCCTTCGTGGAAGATTTCGGTGAGCAGCCACAGGTCGTTCCACTCGCTGCGCGGGTGGTCGGACATTTCCATGAAGTGGCCGCTGACCAGTCTGGTCTGGTCGCCGCGGCCTTCCGCCTGGCGGTAGTCAGCGCGGTGGCGTTCGAGGGCGCGCTGGCTGAGGAACTTGCCGCGCGCGCGGTCGATGAAGCGGCCGGGGTAGTCGTAATCTTCGAGATCCGGCTCGGTGCTGTCGCCGTCAGGTTTGTACGCCGCTTCCATTCGCAGGCGCGGTTTTTCGAAGTCGTAGTCACGGCGAGTGGTGCGCGTGGTGCGGGTTTCCAAGCGCAGTTTGAAGGCTTTGATTACCGGCTCGTCCGCGACCATGCCGCTGCCCTGCACGTAGGCGGTTGGCTGCCCAAGGTTCTGGAACACGGTCTGGTCGTCGCCGAACACCAGCAGGTGGGCCTTTTCGCTGTGCTGGAAGTGGTAGTGAATGCCCTCTTCTTCGCACAGGCGCTGGACGAAATGCAGGTCGGTTTCGTCGTACTGCACGCAGTAGTCGCGATCCGGGCACGGCTGGCTGAGCTGGAAGCTGTAGGCGTTGCTCTTGATGCCGTGCTCTTCAAGGATCAGCGCGATGATTTTCGGCGCCGACATCTGCTGGTAGATGCGCTGGTTGGTGCGGTGATGCAGGTATTGCAGTTGCGGCACGATCGAGACTTTGTAGCGGGTCAGGCGCTTGCCGGCATCGCCCTGGGCGACGCGGTAGATCTGCCCGTGAATGCCCGAGCCCTGTGGATCGAATGCCAGAAACGCCTGCTTGTGCAGCAGTTGTTCGAGGTCCAGATCGGGGTTTTCGCTGACCAGTTCGAGGTCGAAGCGATACGCCTGGCTGATGCCTTCGGTGCCGGTGAAGGACAGCACTTGCAGGTCGCCGACGTAGTCTTCGACCTTGAGGCTGAAGTGGGTTTCGTTAGCTGAGTTGAACATCGTGTGCTCCCTGTTCGAATGTCATCCGTTACGCCCGAAGTCGCAGACGTTGCAGCCAGGACGAAGTGGCGCCCAAGGCGTCACGCAATTGTTGGGCAGTGATGGTGCGTTCTGCCGGGTTGAAGCTCAGCGCGGTTCGCAGCGCGTGCCAGCCGTGCTGGGGTAGATTGGCTGGGGCGCGCAGTTCGCGCTCCAGGTGCTCGTCGCGGGCCTGGGTCGAGGGCAAGCGGCGGAACGGGTGTTTGCCGCCCGCCAGTTCATAGATCACGCAGGCCACGCCGTACACGTCCGCGCTGGCCGACAATGGTTGGCCCTCAAGCAGTTCGGGGGCGGCGTAGCCCGGGGTCCAGGCGTTGAAACGCTCGCGGCTCAGGTGCGGCAGACCGGGCAAGGTGCCCTCCTCTGCCTGTCCCAGACCGAAGTCGAAAAGGCGCAGGCCGTCTTCGCTGACCATGACGTTGCTCGGTTTCAGATCACCGTGCAGCACGCCGCGACGGTGGGCGTAGGCCAGCGTGTCGAGCAGCGGCAGGACGATGTCGCGCAATTCTTGCCACGGCAGGCCGAGGGGCCGCTCGCAGAGCAATTTGTCCAGGGTCAGGCCACGCATGTATTCCATGGTGATGAAGGCCCGTTGGCAGTCGGTGTCGACTTCAAAGGTGTGCGCACGTACGACGTTGTCGTGGCGCAGACGCCGGGTCAGGGCGAACTCGCTGTAGAGCAAGGCACTGGCATCCGGCGATTCGGCAAATTCTTCGCTGAGGATTTTCAGCGCGATGTAAGGATCGGGATCGCCGAACTGTTCGTGCAGCAGATCCCGCGCCCGGTAAACGGCGCCCATGCCACCGGCCCCGAGCAGACGCTCGAGGTGGTAGCGACCGGCGAGTACATCCGGCAGCGCACCGATGCTGGCCTTGGTCGGCGCCAGCAACGGTTCGGCCTTGTTGCCCTTGGCGAAGGCGAAGTAGGTCAGGTTGCTGGCCTGTTCTTCGCTGATCAGCAGGTCATCGATGGGCGATTCGAGTTCACTCATTGGCGGATCACCACGGCAGTCAGGTTGTCCCGCGCAGCGCCACGCAGGGCGCCGTCGAACAAACGTTCCAGCGCCACGTGCGGCGCGCTGAGGCTGAGGGCGTTGCCGAGGGCATCGCTGCTCAGACCCTGATACAAACCATCGCTGCAGAGCAAAAACACATCGCCCGGATAGACCTCGAGTTCAAGCACATCCAGGGTCAGTGTGTCGGCGGCGCCGACGGCTCGGGTGAGTGCCTGAGCCGCCGGGTGCGCTGCCGCCTGTTCGACGCTCATTTGCTGCTCGTCGATCAATTGCTGTTGCAGCGAATGGTCCTTGGACAGCTGATACAGCCGCTGCCCGCGCCACATGTAGCAACGACTGTCGCCGGCCCAGATGCAGGCCGCGCGATTGCCTTCCACCAGCAGCGCGACGACGGTGCTGCCCATGATGCTGTCGTGACGCCCGGCGGTGACGGTCAACTCCTGCCCCAAGCGCCGGTTCAGCCAGTGCAGGCACTGGCGGATGGCTTTGAGGCGTTCGTCGAAATCCTCATGTTGCGGCAACTCAGCCAGGCTGGCGACGATCAACTGGCTGGCGATGTCGCCACCCTGATGACCGCCCATGCCGTCCGCGACCACCCACAGCCCATGCTGCGGGGAATCGAGGAAGGCATCTTCGTTGCGCGCCCGCACCTTGCCCGGGTCGGTACGCGCCGCGCTGCGCCAGGGACTGGCCACCAGCATCAGAGCTGCACCGGCATACGGAAGGTGCGCAGCACGCCCATGTCGAACGGGTTCGGCGTGCGCTGGCTGGTCAGCAGGTAGTTGGCGCGCAGGCCGCCCACGTCGGCTTTCAGTACCAGCACGTCGCGACCGTTCAGGTACTCGGTCTGCATCAGGTCGAACAGACGGAACAGCGACCATGGGCCGGAGTTCTTCTCGATCCCGATCGGACGCCCGGCCATCTTGTCCATGACCAGGCTGGTGCGACCGTCTTCAGCATCGGTCGGCCACTTGAAGGTCATTGGCAGGATCGGGCCGTGACGGTATTCCATGGTCTTGTCACCGAACTTGAATTCGGAGCGGCTGACCGCCGGATCGAGGGTGTAGGGCTCAAGCTTGAACTGCACGGTCGGCTCGGCCGGGTTGATCGAGAAGAAGCTCTGGCGAATGGTCTGCGCCGCCGCCATCTGATCGAGGTAGACCTTCGATACCGGCAGGCTGTGACCGTCGACGCTGCGCATGCGGTAGTTGCCCGGATCGCCGCTGACGAATGGACGCATGTAGCTGTCGAAGAAGCGGTCGACGGTACCTTGAGCACGGAAGAACTCGCGGAAGTCGCTGATCGCCACATCGCTGGTGCTGCTGGCGCTGAACGGATAACGCTTGCTGATGGTTTTGCCGTACACGCTGTACAGCTCGTTCTGATAACGGCCGTTCAGGTATTGGTAGGCATCGTTAAGCACCAAACGCCACGAGTCTTCGGCCAGCACGTTGAACCACACGCTCAGCGGACGCGGCAAACGACCTGAGGCATTACGCAGGTTGGTCAGCGCATCACGCTGGCCGCTCATGCGCGTCTTGGCCATCTCGAACGCAGCTTGCTCCGGCGTGCTGGAACGGGCCAGACCGGCCAGTTGCAGTTGCAGGTCGTTGAGCGCGCTGAACGCTGGCGTCAGGTCAGCGCCCGGGCCGTTGTTGTCGTCGAGCAGACGATGCAGCGGTTCGAAGCGGCGTTGCAGGGATTTCTTCGCGGTGTCCGGCAGGTTCTTCGCCACGTTCAGCGCCGAAGCCTTGTCGGCGGCAGCGGCGGCGAGTTTGCCGACCTTGCCCAGTTTGCCTTTCTGTCCGGCCAGCGCATCGGCGGCTTCGCCGGCTTCATCGACCGGATCAGCCGCGGCTTCGAAGCGGGTGTTTTCACGCACTTCGGTGAGCAGCGCGAGGACCGGCGAGTTGGCCGAAGTCAGGCCCGCCAGTTGCTCGGCGCCTTCGCCAGCGTCGCTGATCGGTGGCAGTGCGACCTGGCCAACGGCTTCGCTCCAGTAGTTGGCGTAGTCGCGGAAGTACAGCTGCTCAAGCTCGACCATCAGGCGACGCAAATCCATGTCGCTGATGCCCGCGCCTTCGCCCAGCACCCAGTTGTCACGCAGGATGTCGGTGACCAGCGCCGCGCCCTGCACCGAGAAATACTGCTGATAACCCTGCTGGGTGTAGAAACCCGGGATCACGTATTCAGTGCCGATGAACAACGAACCTTGCGGGCCGAGGTGCTGGCTGAAGCGGTAGTCCGGCAGGTTGCGCGCCTGCTCGCGGAGCATGCGGTAAACCACGTTGGCCAACGACTCGCTGCGCAGGACCTGACGCGCCTGCGTGACCAGTTGATCGTTCAGCGGATAAATGAACGGCTGCTTGAGCAAACGCTCGAGGTGCGTGTTCAGACCATTCTGCACCGCAGTGTTACCGGTGTAGCGCTGCGACCAGTCAGTGGCGACCCAGTCCTTGAGCCACGCCGCGTCGCGACGATCCTTCATGTTCAGCATCAGGTACGCGCGCAGGCTGTTGAGCAGGCGATCGCGGTCCTTCATGTTGGCGCGGATCTGCCCCTCGAGCATGGTCGCCACCCGTGGCAGCAACTGCGCTTCCAGCTCACGCTCGTAGGCGGTTTTCACCACCGGGTTGATCTCTTCGCCCTGATACAGGCCGCCACGCTCGTGGTACGACACGTCGCTCTTGTTCGGGAACACCTGGGTCGCGGCGTAGCTGGTGTCGAGGACTTTCAGCACGCCCATGGCGTCATCGCGCGGCGTCACGGCCGAGCGTTGCTGGGTCCAGTTCTGCGCCAGCGTGCGCAGGTTTTCCAGACGCTCGTAGTTGGCCGAGAAACCACCGGCCCAGAGCATGCCGAACAGTGCCAGTGCCGCCAGAGCGCCGACGTACAGCGCACGCTGGCCCCAATGAATGCGGCTGCGCTCGCGCTTGTCCAGACCGGCCAGATCGGCCTCGGGGAAAATCACCTGGCTGAGCAAGTGGTGGATGAATCGCGAACGACCGCTGCGCAGAGTCGGCAGCACACCGGCGTTCATGCCCAGGCTGGCGCCGATGCCGGCGGTGGTCGAATCCATTTCCTGGGTCAGGTGCGGCGCGCTGGTCAGGTAGAAGCCGCGCAGTTGCGTGGCGCGCTGATAGCGGTTGCCGGTGAACGCCATGTCGACGAACAGGCACAGGCGCTCGCCGATCTGCCCGAGCTGATGCGGGAAGTCGAGAATGCGGCCACGGCGCTGAGTGTCGCGCTCGGAGTGCATGCGCATGATCACTTGGCTGTTCAGGCGGCGCAGCAGCTCTTCGAACTCGTTGCGCAGAACCGCGACGTCGGTGCCGACCTGATCCTTGCGGAAACTGGTGCCGAGCACCTGATCGCTTTCTTCGCGGGTCAGTTGATCGAAGAATTCGTCGAAGCCGAGCAGCTTGTCCGCCTTGCTCAGGACCAGATACACCGGCACATCGACGTGGAGTTTCTGATGCACATCCTGCAAACGGCTGCGCACCTGGCGTGCGAGGGTTTCGATGTCCTGCTCGCTACCGCCGGTCAGGGTTTCCACCGGAATGGTCACCAGCACGCCGTTCAACGGACGACCGCGACGACGCTTGCGCAGCAGCTCCAGCAGTGTTGTCCAGGCGTTGCCGTCGACTTCGGCGTCCGGTTGAGTGGTGTAACGCCCGGCGGTGTCGATCAGTACACCGTGATCAGCGAAATACCAGTCGCAATGACGGGTGCCGAGGGTGTCGCGGGTCAGCTTGCGGTCGATCTTGTTGATCGGAAATTCCAGACCGGAAAAGTCCAGCAGGCTGGTCTTACCCGAGGCCTGCGGACCGATCAGCAGGTACCACGGCAAGTCACTGCGCCAGCGCTCGCTGCGACCGCGATACAGGCTCGACGTCTTCAGGGTTTTCAGCGCGTCCTTGAAACGCGCCTTCAACTCTTTCTGTTCTTCGTCGATCAGCTCTTCGCGGCGAATGCGGTCCTGACCGTCCTCGCTTTCTTCCTCGGCTTTCTTGCGGATACCCGCGCGCCAGCTGACGAAGACCATGGTCAGGCCCCAGATCAGGAACAGCACGCTGATGGTCAGCAGACGCGAGGTCGCGCTTTCCCAGAACTTGTAATCATCCACCGCCAACAACGGGCCGACGAACCACACCAGCAGCGCCACGAACAGCACCAGCAGCAGAGTCCAGACCCAGGTCTGGCGCAGGAAGGCGCCGACTTTCTTGAAAAACTTTTTCATCACACGTCCCTGTTTTACGGCTGCGCCTGCGGTTGCACCGCGGCTGGATCAAGCGGCTGATAAGGATGCAGAACGGTGTCGCGTTGTTCGCTCAGGACCCAGGCGAAGCCCGAATACATCACCACCAGACAGACCAGAGTAAAGAGCACCACCATCCACGCCGGCACGATGCGCACCAGGTTGCGGCGCTGATCGTTGAGACCTTCCCAGTGCGGCGACAACTCGCGCGGCACGTCGCCGCGCAACTGACGGATCTGCCGGTACAAGGCGTCGCGGATGCCTTCAAGCTCAAGCATGCCGCGCGCCTGCACGCGGTACTTGCCCTCGAAACCGAGGGACAGGCACAGGTACATCAGTTCGAGCATCGGCAGGTGCTTGACCGGGTTTTTCGACAGCCGATCGAGCAGCTGGAAAAACTTCTCGCCGCCGAAGGTTTCGTTGTGGAAGCTGCTCAGCAGGCTCATCTGCGACCACTCGCTTTCGTTGCCCCACGGCGTGGTCACGACGGCTTCGTCGACCACGGTGCAGAGCACGTAACGCGCGGCCATTACCTGGCTGCTTTCCGCACCGTTGTGCAGGGCGCGCACTTCGAACAACTTCAGCCCGGCGGTCAGCCGCTCATTCAGCGCGTACAGATCTTCGCGGGTCTCGCTGTGCTTGAGACGCACCACTTCCGAGAGCAGATCGGACGAAGCGGCGACCAGCGAGTTGAGGCTGATGTTGAACGCCTCCGCCGGACGCAGGCGCGCGGCGTAGATCATGCGTTCTTCCAGTTGCTCGAAACGCGGCGGCGCGGCGAAGTCGGTCAGCGGACTCGATGCCGGTCCGTGGCCCTGACGGTCGAGCAGGACGGTTTTGTCGTCCTGGTTGTAATCCGTTTCCTTGATCATGTCGGTCAGTTCCTGATGGCCCAGAATTTCAGTTCAAGCTCGGCGAATTCGCCGGACACGTGGAACGCGAAACCGCCGGAGCGCTCGAGTTGTGCCAGGTCTTCGGAACTGAGTTCGAGGATGAAATAGGTTTTGTTCGAGTGGAACGCGATCTGCCGTGGGGCCACCGGCAACGGTTTGACCTTGATCCCCGGCAAGTGCAGGTTGACCAGTTGGCGGATGCGCTCCACCGGGCCGACCTTGAGGTGCTGCGGCAAGCGCTGACGCAGTTCTTCGGAGTCGCAGTTGGCACTGGCTGCCAGCACGAACGAGGCCGAGCCGAGCAGTTTGTGATCGTGCAACGGCGAGACGATGATGCCGTACTGACGCGCCTGCAGCATCAGTTCGATGGCGTGCTGTTCGAGCACCATCGACAGCACCTGACGGATCGCTTCCATCAGTTTGCGAAAGCTCGCGCCCTGATCGGCGTGGGAATAGCGGCTGTCCAGACGCGGGCGTTTGCTCTCGCCGGAGAAGGTCGCCAGATCGCCGAGCATGGTCAGCAGCGTGCGGTACAACTCTTCCGGATGCACCTGCTCCAGACCCAGATAGTGACGCAGCAGCAGTTCGGTGCGGTTGATCAGTTGCAACATCATGAAGTCGCCGACTTCAGCGCCGCCGACCTTGCCGTTGGAGCGAATCCGCTCGGCAATCGTGTCGCCACGGTGGCTGAGCATGCTGATGACTTCTTTCAGGCACGACAGCAAATAGCTGGAGGCGTGGGCCTGAATGTAGGTCGGGACGAAATCCGGGTCGAGGCTGATCACGCCGTCGGGCGTGGTGTCGAGCACGTCGCAGATTTTCAGCTTCACGTAGGCCTGATCGCTCTGCTGCTCGCCGAGCAACAGTTTGAAGTCCGGACGACCGCAGCTGACCTGGCTGGCGGAATCATCGCCGGCGTTGGAGTCGGCGACTTCGGCGTCATACGCGGTGTAGCGCGCGAGCACGTCGGATTGCTCCGGGCGCCGGGCCTCGATGTGGTTGCCAGTGACCAGCGGCAGCGCCAGATAGATCGGCGTGTTGCCGGTGTTCGGCGGCACGTCCAGCGCCAGCGGCTCAGTGTTGCCACCAAGTTCGAACAGGCTGCCGTCCGGCAGAATCCCCGAGGCTTCACTGATCACCAGTTTGCCCATGTTGAGGAACTGCAAGTCGATTTCCAGGTTGAGAAAACCCCAGGTGTAGCCACCGAGCAATTGCGTGCGGGTTTTCATCTGGTGATCGTAGTAGCGATCGTTGTGCTGGAAGTGCTGCGGTCGCAGCAGCATGCCTTCCTGCCAAATGACTTTATGGGTGTTCATGATCAGTCATCCGCCTTGGCGAGCACTTGTTGGGTGTTGCGGATACCGGCCTGATCGAGGGTCAGATCAGCCTCGGTGAGTTCCAGCGGAGTGATCTGCACGGTGTGGCGCCACTGGGTATCCGGCAGGTCGCGATAGGCGGCGAGGATGCCCACGTAACGGCTGCCCTCCTCTACGCTGAGTTTCAGTTCCACGGTTTCACCCGGGCGCAGTTCGAGTTCTTCGCTGGCCACCAGATCCGGGTTGAGGGATTCCTTGGCGCGTTCGTAGAGGCTGAAGAAGTCAGCGTTCTCGAAGGTCACCGGGTGCTTGAGTTCGAACAGGCGCACGACGATCGGCGACGGCCGCCCGTTGAGGTCCGGATTGAGCTGATCGCTGCCGGTCAGCTTGAGGTTGATCTTGGTCACTTTCGAGTACGGCGACAGCGACGAGCAACCAGCGAGCAGCACCAGCACGGTGAGCGCAGTCAGCGTCTTGAAAAAAGCGGTCGAGCGGCGAGACATGCGCATCATCCTTGGTGGTCGGTGTGGAGGGTGGAGATCAGGCGGATCTGTTCTTCGTAGGCCTGGGCAAAGTCGCGGGCCAGCAGACGCTCGCTCCAGTCATCGTCCTGACGCAGTGCCTGGTGATAGCGGCCGAACGCTCTCCAGCGCCCACCCGATGTTGCAATCAATGGCTTGTTGTCGCGCTCGAAACGCAGGGTCAGCTGCTCTGGCGAGAAGTGCTCCAGCGTGCCGCGTACGGCGGCGCGACTGGCAGTCAGCAGAGCCACTTGGTGCGCCTGCAAATCACGGAATGCGCGGGAGATCGCCTGCTCGGCCGGCAGGTGCCCAGGCTTGCTTGGCTGCAACAGAATCTGCAGTGCTTCGCTCGGGTCGACGGCGAATTTCAGCGGGTTCTTGTTGGTGCCCTGCACGGTGGTCTGGGCCAGACGCAGCTCGTTTTTCAGCTCCGAGCGGGTGCGCAGGCTCTGCTGCAAACCACCGATGCTCTGGCGCAGCAGCCGCGCAGCGTTCAGCGCCAGCGCTTCGCGTTCGTCGTGGCTGAGGCCTTTGACGTCGACGCCCAGCGCCGCGCCGAAGTGTTCCCAGAAACCTTCGCTCTGACGCTCGACGGCTTTCGGTGCAGGCGCCGGCTCAGGTTCGACCGGGGCGGCAATCAGCTCCGGGACCATCAGGCTTTCCATGTCGATGCGCGCGTAGTCGGCACGCTGACGGGAGTCTTCCGGCTTGGCGGTGGGCGACAGCAGTTCGTCGATTTCCGAGTACACGCGCTCTTGCTGTTCGAGGGCGTTGAGCGGGTCGAGGTCAAGGAACGCGTCGTCCGGAATGATGCTGCCAGCGGCGCGCGGGCGGCCGACTTCGCCGTCGAAGGTCGCCGGGTCACGGACCAGCCGCGCACGGATCTCGAAGTCGCCGAGAATGTAGGTGCTGCCGTGCTCGATGCGCACCGGCTCGCCCTTGTGCAGGCGCGCGCCGCTGCTGCCGTCCTGGACACCGTTGCTGCTGGTGTCGGTGAGGAAGAACGAGCCCTCGCGGTAGCTGACAATCGCGTGATGATTGGACAGGTGCCGCTTGCGGTCAGGGATGATCCAGTCGCAGTCCTCGCCGCGCCCGATCACGCCGCCGGCCTGCTTGAAGGTCCGCTGGCACAGCTCGGTGGGCACGAACTGCTTGGTGTTCAGCATTTCGAAAACCAATTCCATGTTTGATGCTCCTTGCGGTCACTTGCCGCGATTGACCGCTTGCGGATCACCCAACGGGCGATAGTCGTTGTCGTTGAATTTGTAATTGCCGCTACAGCCGCCAAGGCCGCATAGAACGACGAGGGTCAGCAGGACAGCGTGCCAGTGACGAACAGACATCAGAGGGTCTCCAGGTGTAGACAAAGCACAAAGCGCCGACCCTTGCGGGCGGCGCTGAAATAAGTTTTTGAGGTGGGCTCGAAGCCTCTAGATCGGGGCCTTGAGCCATAGCCTGGAGGTACGGCGACCTCCCGTGGCGAGGGGACTTGTCCCCGTTGGGGTGCGCAGCGTCCCCATAACCTGCCAGCGCGATTTCTCAGTGAAACCGTATGTACCGGACTGCGACTGCTGCGCAGCCGAACGGGGATAAATCCCCTCGCCACAGGGTATGTGTTGGGTTCGAAGAAGTGCTGTAGCTCAACCATCAAAGTCACCCAAATTGATATTCAGGCGCCCGAGGCGGTACAGCAGCGTGCGCCGTGGCAGGCCCAGTTCGCGGGCCGCGAGGGTCTGGTTGCCGTCGTTCTTGCGCAGGCAATCGAGCAGCAATGTGCGCTCGACTTGCTCCAGGCGTTCGCGCAGATTCAGGCCGCTGTTGTCTTCGGGCATCGGTTCCAGACGCAGGGAAAAATGCTCGGCGAGCAACTCGCCGCCTTCACACAGCAATACCGCGCGCTCGACCAGTGCCTTGAGTTCGCGAACGTTGCCGGGGAAGGTGTAACCGCACAGATGCTCCAGCGCCGAATCCGACCAGCGCACCGGATCACGCTGCAGAAAGGTGCAGGTCTTCTCGGCGAAATGCCGGGCCAGATCGAGGATGTCGCCTTCGCGCTGACGCAGGGCCGGCAGCTCGATCGGGAATTGTGCGAGGCGGTAGTACAAGTCCTCGCGGAACTTGCCTTCGCTGACCAGCGCCGCCAGATCACGGTGCGTCGCGGCGATGATGCGCACGTCGATCTTGTGCGTGTCGTTGGAACCCAGCGGACGAATCTCGCCTTCCTGCAACACACGCAGAATCTTCGCTTGCAGCGACAACGGCATGTCGCCGATTTCATCGAGCAGCAACGTGCCGCCATTGGCCGCGTCGAACAGCCCTGCGCGATCTCGATCGGCGCCGGTGAAGGCGCCTTTGCGGTAGCCGAACAGTTCGCTTTCCAGCAGGTTTTCCGGGAACGCCGCGCAGTTCTGCACGATGAACGCCTGGGAGCGACGCGGGCCGCAATCGTGGATCGCCCGCGCCACCACCTCCTTGCCGGTGCCGGTCTCGCCACGCAACAGCACAGTGTACGGGCTGTGAAGAATCTTGCTGATCAGCGAATAGGTCTGGCGCATCGCCGCGCTTTTGCCGATCAGGCCGTAGCCGCTGATGCTCGGCACGCTGCGTGTGGCGGTGGCCGATTCGGCGGCTGGCTGACGCAGGCGTTGCAGCAGATGCAGTTGGCCGAGCACGAACGAGCCGAGCTGGCCGAGGGAATCGGCAAAACCCTGAAGGTCAGTACGCCGACGGCTGGCGCAGAGCAGCAAGCCCTCGACCGACTTGTGCTGATTGACCAGCGGCACGCACAACAGCGACTGCCACGGCGTGCTCGCCGCCGGTAGAAAACTGGTTTCGTGCAGGCTGCCGGTCAGGTCGTCGAGGCACACCACGCGGTTCTGGCACAGGGCGAATTGCAGCAGTTGCTCGCCGTTGTAATCCGCTGGCATGCTCGCCGCCTGACGCGGTTGCAGCGCACCGTCGAGGCACTCGGCGTTCATCCCCAGGCAAGTGTGGGTGGCATCGAGCAGATACAGCTGCGTCAATTCACAGCCGCTCAGCTCGGCCAACCCACGGACGAATTCACCCAGCAGCGCAGCACTGTCCGCCGCCCGCGACAGACTGGCGAACTGCGCCAGCAACGCTTCGGCATAGACCAGTGGCTGCGGCACCTGAGTGAACATCACGCCCACCTCAGACGAACTCGCAGGTCACGCTGGAGTTGCCGTCGAGCGTGGCATGCACACGCTTGAGGCTCTCGCCGGTCGCCATCGCATCAAGCAGACGATCGGCCACCAGCGGCAGCACGTGTTGATCGAGCAGATGATCGATCAGGCGCGCGCCGCTTTCGCTTTGCGTGCAGCGCTCGGACAGGTGATCGACGAGGTTCTGGCACCAGCTGAACTCCAGCTGACGGCGGTTCAGGCGCTCGCCGAGACGGCCGAGTTTGATCTCGATCAGCTCGCGCAGCACCGGGCCGCCCACCGGGTAGTACGGCACCACTTTCATCCGCGCCAGCAGCGCCGGTTTGAAGTGTTTGCTGAGTACCGGGCGAATGGTTTCTTCGAGCACTTCGGCGGTCGGCCGCGCGCCGTCTTCGCAGAGTTCGCTGATCTTGTCGCTACCCAGGTTCGAGGTCATCAGGATCAACGTATTGCGGAAGTCGATTTCGCGACCTTCGCCATCGTTGGCCACGCCTTTGTCGAAGATTTGGTAGAACAGGTTGAGCACGTCCGGATCAGCCTTCTCGACTTCATCGAGCAACACCACCGAATACGGCTTCTGGCGCACGGCTTCGGTGAGCATGCCGCCCTCGCCGTAACCGACGTAGCCCGGTGGCGCACCAATCAGACGCGAGACGGTGTGCTTTTCCTGGAACTCGGACATGTTGATGGTAGTGATGAAGCGGTCGCCGCCGTACAGCAGGTCCGCCAGTGCCAGCGCGGTTTCGGTCTTGCCGACGCCGCTCGGGCCGACCAGCAGGAAAACCCCGACCGGTGCATCAGGCTTGTTCAGACCGGCAGCGGTCGCGCGCATCGAACGATCTAGCGCGTGCACGGCTTGTTCCTGACCACGGATGCGCGTGCGCAGGTCGGTGGCGAAACTGGCGACCTTGGCGTTGTGCTCGCGGGCCAGTTGCGCCAACGGCACGCCGGTCCAGGCGCTGATCACTTCGGCAACCAGACGCGGGCAGACTTCGAAGCTGACCAGGCGTTCTTTGACTTGCGCGGCAGTCAACGCGGCGTGGGTTTCATGCAATTGGGCTTCCAGCGCTTCGACGCTTTGGCCTTCTTCGACTTCGGCGACCAGAGTTTCAATCACGGTGCCTTCGGCGTCTTCTTCCACGCTGACGGTCGGCTCGACGGCTGCGGCTTCGCGAGCCTTGGCCAGTTGCTGACGCAGTTCCAGCAGACGCTCGGCCAGCTCTTTCTGCTCAGTCCACAGGGTCTCGAGCGCAACCATCTCGCTTTCCGCTTCGTCCAGCCGCGCTTCCAGCGCCTCCAGCGCTTCGTGGTCGATCAGCAGACCGGCCTCGGCATCGCGGCGCAGGGCCTGACGCTGACGGCCGCCTTCAGCCAGTTCGCCACGCAGGCGCTCGAGGCTTTCCGGGGCCGCAGCGAGGCTGATGCGCACGCGGGCGCACGCGGTGTCGAGGACGTCTACAGCCTTGTCCGGCAGTTGCCGACCGGCCAGGTAACGCGCAGACAATTCAGCAGCGGACACCACCGCGTCATCGCGCAGGTAGATGCCGTGGCTCTTCTCGTAGACCTGAGCCAGACCACGCAGAATGGTCACCGCTTCGCTGACGGTCGGTTCGTGCAGTTGCACAGGCTGGAAACGACGGGCCAGCGCCGGGTCTTTCTCGAAGTATTTCTTGTACTCGGCCCAGGTGGTCGCGGCGATGGTGCGCAGTTCGCCACGGGCCAGCGCGGGTTTCAGCAGGTTGGCCGCGTCGGAACCGCCGGCATTACCGCCCGCGCCGATCAGGGTGTGAGCTTCGTCGATAAACAGAATGATCGGTTTTGGCGAGGCTTTGACCTCATCAATCACGCCTTTCAAACGACGCTCGAATTCACCTTTGACGCTGGCGCCGGCCTGCAACAGGCCCATGTCCAGCGAGAGTAATTCAACGCCTTTGAGTACCTGCGGCACTTCACCGGCAGCGATGCGCGAAGCGAGGCCTTCGACGATGGCGGTTTTACCGACACCGGCCTCACCGACGACGATCGGGTTGTTCTTGCGGCGACGGGCGAGGATGTCGACCATCTGGCGGATCGCGCCGTCACGGCACAGCACCGGGTCGAGTTTGCCGTCGCGGGCCTGCTGGGTCAGGTTGTGGGTGAAGCGCTGCAACAGCGATTCGCCCTGTGCCGCCGGTTTGCCATTGGCCGCCGGTTGCTCCTGTTGCGACAGGGCAAATTCCTTCAGGCGATCGATGTTCAGCTTGGCGAGCAGCGGCTGATAACGGCTGCCGGCGTAACGCATCGGGTTGCGCAACAAAGCCAGGATCAGCGCCGCGTCTTCGACCTGGGTCTGGCCCAGTTCGAGGTTGGCCACCAGCAGCGCGTCTTGCAGCCATTGCACCAGTTCCGGGGCGAACACCGGGTTGCGCGAAGCGCTGTGCTCGACTCGCGATTGCAATGCAGCGGTCAGTTCACCGGCGTCGACGTCAGCATCTTGCAACGCGCGCGACAGCAAGCCGTTCGGACGCTCGAGCAAGCCCAGCAGCAAGTCTTCGACGAGAATCTTGCTGCCGCCCCGGGCGACGCAACGCTCGGCCGAACGCTCCAGATCACGACGGGTTTCGGCGTCCAGCGCCTGGATGAGTTGTTGCAGGTCTACGTTGATCATGGCTCACGTCCTTAATGAATTTTGCTGCCCAGGGTCACCACGCCGTCCGCTTTTTCGCGGCCCAGCCAACTGGTCCAACCGAGGCGACAGGCGTTCTGCTCACCGATGCGCAGTTCGCGGATTTCTTCCTGGCGCAGGACCAGGCGGATGTCGTAATCGAGCGGGTCACGCAAGGTGAACCGCACCAGCGCGCAGAGCGGCTGGTAGCCGAAACCGATCGGCAGGAATTCATGGAATCGCTGCCAGTCGAGTTCGGTGATGTGGATGCGGAATTTGCCGCTGCGGTCGCGCACGTGCTCGCCCAGCACCAGGTCTTCGCCGAGTACGCTGTTGGCGCGGCCCAAACGATTGCGTTGCTCTTCGAGAATTTCCACGCGGCGCTCGATGCACTGCTCGATGACCAGGTCTTCGTGCTTGAAGTAGTAACGCAGCACGGCTTCGATCAACGCCGCCGAGTGCGCCCGCAAGCTGAGCAGACCGAGGTACGGCAGCAGGCGTTTCCAGTTGAGTTCCTTGGCCTTGCGGATCTCGTCGCCGCCCAGGCCGATCAGCGCAAAAAGTTGCGCCGAGAAGGGATCGATCGCGCCGCTCTGGAAGCTCGCGCGGTAGCGGTACTTGCGCCAGATCGGCAGCATCAGTCGTTGCAGGCGATGGTGGAACAGGTCGAGGAAATTGCGCGTCGGGTTGCCGTCCTCGCTGTCGCCCAGGGCTTGTTCGCCATAGAACGCTGGCAGCGGCGAACCGGAGCCGACCAGGCCGATCAGGTTGAAGCGCATGCGCGCGCGCATCTTGCCGTGTTCTTCGAAAAACTCGACGCGATCGACATCGCTGCGCGGAAAGCCCAGGCTCGGGTTGGCCTGGAACTCGACCTGGTCGTACAGATCGTCTTCGCTCAGATGCGGGTGTGCCTCGCGCAGCCGGTCGATCACCAGCAGCACGGCCTGAAACAGCGAGTACTCGCGTATTACCTTGGTCAGCCCGCTTAAAGCAGGGGCTGCAGGCCCATACGTGGTGTCCATTGGTACACCTCTCCCTGTGTGCTTTTTACCCGCAGCTCATGGAATGAATTGAGACTGGCGTAAAGCGCGAAAAACTCGTTGAGAACCGAAGCGAAGACGAACAGGTCGCCTTCGCCGATATAGCCTTCCGGGTCGATGGTCAGTTCGGTGCGCAAACCGCGCACCGGCAGACCGCGATGCAGGCGGTCGACGTGGTGATGCTTGATGTGCTTGAGGCCGCCGAGCAGGCGCTTGCTGACCTTTTCCGCGTGCTGGTCGTAGTAGCGAGGCAGGTCGTAGGTTTCCAGAATCACCTTCAA
This sequence comes from Pseudomonas sp. LW8, assembly GCF_041956865.1. Classification (NCBI taxonomy): domain Bacteria; kingdom Pseudomonadati; phylum Pseudomonadota; class Gammaproteobacteria; order Pseudomonadales; family Pseudomonadaceae; genus Pseudomonas; species Pseudomonas sp. LW8. Next base: position 5,638,568 of record NZ_CP168138.1, read on the forward strand.
CGCATTGACGTCCGCCAGCGACAGATAGTTAAGCGACATGTTGCTGATCAGCTTCCACAGGAAGTCACGGTTCAGCGGCGGCGCGAAACTCGGAGTGGCCGGGGTGATGTTGCGGAAACTGAGGAATTCCGGGGTCTGCTCGCTGGCCATGCAGATGTCGCCGAGCTTGAGCTTTTTCGGCAGGTTCTGGTTGGTGCACATCAGCTCGATCGACAGGGTTTCGTGGGCTTCGGTGTGGCGGATGCCGAAGCTCAGGTAAGTGTCGAGGCCGTCATGCAATAAGGACGAACGCTGGCGAATGCTGTAATGCGGACGGCTGTTGGGCACGTCGAAACTCGGGTCGTGCTCGAAGGACTCGAACGGCACGTATTCCTGATAACCGAGACCGCCGGGCTTCCAGCCAGTGACGGTTTCCACCGAGAACACACCGCAGTTTTCCAGGTCGTATTCCGCCGGCAGCAACAGGTACTCGTCCTGCTTGCCATCGAGACGGATCGGCAGCGCGTCGTGCTCGAACAGATTGACGATCGGCGTGCAGAACAGCTTCACGTTATCGAGGGTCGGGCGCATGCGCATGATGCCGCTCTTGCGGATGTCGAAGCGCAGTTCGAGACCACGCATCTGCTTGAGCGTGTCTTCCGGCAGCGCCTTGAGAATGTCCAGACCGTTGACGTCGACGAACAGGAACTTGTCCTGGAAGGCGAAATATTCCTGCAGGTAGCGATAGCCACGGAAGGTGTTCAGCGGATACGGAATCAACGCTTCTTCTTCGGCAAAGCCCACTGGTTTGACCCGATCACCGGGAATCTTGAACGCCATCGGTTTGCCGCTGACGCCATCAATCGGCTTGCCGGCGGCGTCGAGCGGGATCAGCTCGATGCCTTCGAGGTTGCGCAGCAGGCTCAGATACAGCATCTGGCTGATGTAACGCTCACCGGCAAAGTGCAGGCGCAGCTTGCTCAGTTCCAGTTCGCCGAGGTGGCCGTCGGCGCTCATTTCCAGACGCAGGCTGAGCAGCGAACCGTCGCCCTTCACCGAGTAATTCAGCGCGGCAAGATCCAGCGGCAAGACTTCGGTCGGATAGCAGGTGCGGAAGCGGCAGCGCACGTCTTCTATCGGCTTGCTCTCGATCGGCGTATCGCGCTCAACCAGCAGCGCCGGGCCGGAACGCTTGAGCGGATCAAACTGCAGAATGCTGAACGCCGGCAGCGGACGCATGTAGTTCGGCCACAGCAGCTGCATCAGCGAATGGCTGAGCTCCGGCAGTTCGTCATCGAGCTTCTGGCGCAGACGCCCGGTAAGGAACGCAAAGCCTTCCAGCAACCGCTCCACATCCGGATCCCGCCCGGCCTGCCCCAGATACGGCGCCAGCGCCGGACTACGCTCGGCGAAACGGCGACCGAGCTGGCGCAGTGCGGTGAGTTCGCTTTGGTAGTAGTGGTTAAAGGACATTTCTGGCTGCCTGGGTATTGATTCGTTTGATTTAAAAAAATTAATCGACCAAAAGCACTAATAGCGGAAAACGAAAAAAATCATTTCGCACCCCGGGCCAACAAAAACCTTTCAAACTTGCCGGCCACCAATATCGCCAGCGTAGTAAGTCCGCCTGTTAGAACGATATAGGCCAACGCTCGAACGGGATAAAGCGGCAGCAGATAAACCAATATCAAGGCCACCATAAAAAACACAACACACAACTTAAAACGTCGATTCGGAATTACAGCAACGAGCAAATTAACAAAAATGAATAAGTAAAAAACCATATACATGGCAATTCCAATGGAAGCACCACGGGACGTTAACCCGCCGAATAAAAATTTATAGAGAGAAACACCATAGTAATTAACAACGACGTAAATTACGCAGGTAAAAAAATGGACGAGCAAGCTCCCAGCTATTCTCGTCATCATCTCTTCCACTCTCCGTACGTATCTACAGAGCCCTGCGTAATGAAGCTTTTCAACTTCTGGTCGGAAACGCCGAGATAAACCGTGCTCGTAATTACTTTCTCGCGATAGCCCATTCGCCCCACAAATACTTTTACCGTTTCCGTACGTAGATCAAAGTTCTCGGAGGCCCACAAAGCACCGCGCAGCACCATGTAGTTATCGTATTCATTGGTTTTGTCCTCCTTCGGAAATATAGGAAGACCATCGCCATACTCCATGCCGGTTTCAACGGTTTTCTTGATAGCCGTTTCCACGGACTTGGTTTCCTCCAGATATAACCGGTATGTATCGGTAGCGAATGGTATTTGCCCTACACCGTCAGCCCAGTAAGGTTCGCCCTCGATCATGACCAACAAGAATCCAGAACCGCCCTCCGGACTGTTTTTCCAATCACCCGGCATTTTAGCGGCGAAGCTAATCGACATTCTGTCAACAGCTGCAAACTTGGCAATTTCCGCCCAAGTAAATTGTTTATATGCATTGTATGCATCGGTGCCAGCGACTTTGGACTCGGGATTTATCCAAGATTTTTCCCGATAATTATCAGCTAACGGCTCAAACCACTGAATGGCTTCCGCATACAGTTTTTCGGCCGTCATGATTCTGAACTGTGCATCTGTCGCATTCGGCTTTACCGCGAAGAGAGGCACGCCATTGCCTCTAGTTATCAGCCACATACTTGGCAAAGGAAGCTTTTTCGGCTCTTTATCCTCGCTAGGCGTAGTTTCGCCTTCAATTTTCAACTCCGTTTTACCATCGGAGGTCTCGAAAATATGTGCGATGCCATCGATAACAATAGAGGTTTCCACGTGCTTACTCCGCCGACACGTAGATGGTAACCATCTCGCCTTGTTTACCCGTCGAGAAACATCCCGTGCCACCGGCCGCCGATGAACGTCCTGCTTTTTCTAATCCACTCTCAGAAACCATTCTGTAATTCAAGTTCTCGACGGGCTGTCCATCCGCTGCATGGAAGGAAAAAACACGGTTAAAGACTCCGGGAATAACAACAGGCTCTGGCGGCACAAACGGCGCTGGCGTATGCGAATTGCCAATAATCACCGTCCCGGACCCAGCCGTGACCTTGTTGCCGTGAGATCCAACCGAACCTACTGTCGCAGCCGGTTTGCCGTTGATCAGAACAGTGGTCGCCAAGCCGCCGGACATCGCACCACCACACGCCGACGCATCGCCTTGGCGGGCGGCCGCGAGGCCGTCGAAGAATACGTCGCCGGAACCGGCGGCGATCGGGTTGGTGCCGTGGCCGGGGAGCGGGCAAGCGGTGGGGTCGGATACGCGTGCTGCGGGTTTGCCAGACATCGGGGATCTCCTTAGGTGACCTTGACTTGACCGCTGCCATCCAGGCGCGCGGAAAAACTGACCTGGCGCTTGAACCCTTCAACTTCCAGCAGGCCTTCGATACTGAAGGCCAGGCGAAGTTGATCGTGGTCACGCGGCAGGGAAATGACACGCACATTGCTCAGGCGTGGCTCGTAGGCTTCGATGAAGTTTTCGATAGCCAGACGTGCCTGACTCAGGGAGTCGTGCAGGCTCAGACGCATGTCATTGAGATCGGGCAACCCGTAGTCGGCCAGCGTTTGCACGCTGCCGGCCCGGGTGCTGAGCATTTTGGCCAGATGGGCAGCCACTGACGCCATGGCACAAGCCTCAAGGCTGTTGCCCTTGCGTAGTTGTGCGTCGCCGTTGAGGCGTTCGAACAGGCTGCCGTATCCGTCCATGAGTCGCTCTTACTCTTTGTCCAGCTTGCCAACCAGCGACAGGGTGAAATCGGCACCCATGTACTTGAAGTGCGGACGCACGTTCAAGCTCACGCGGTACCAGCCCGGCTCGCCTTCAACGTCGCTGACGATCACTTGCGCAGCGCGCAGCGGACGACGGCCACGCACTTCGGCGCTCGGGTTTTCCTGGTCGGCAACGTACTGACGGATCCACTTGTTCAGTTCCAGCTCGAGGTCGGTACGCTCTTTCCACGAACCGAGTTGCTCGCGCTGCAGCACTTTCAAGTAGTGAGCCAGGCGGTTGACGATCATCATGTACGGCAGTTGGGTGCCGAGCTTGTAGTTCAGCTCTGCCGCCTTGCCTTCTGCGCTGATGCCGAAGAACTTCGGCTTCTGCACCGAGCTTGCGGAGAAGAACGCCGCGTTGTCGGAGCCTTTGCGCATGGTCAGGGAGATGAAGCCTTCCTCGGCCAGTTCGTATTCACGACGGTCGGAAACCAATACTTCGGTAGGGATCTTGGTTTCGATTTCGCCCATGCTTTCGAAATGGTGCAGAGGCAGATCTTCAACCGCGCCACCGCTCTGCGGGCCGATGATGTTCGGGCACCAGCGGAATTTGGCGAAGCTGTCGGTCAGCTTGGTGCCGAACGCGTAAGCGGTGTTGCCCCACAGGTAGTGCTCGTGGCTGTTGGCAACGGTTTCCTTGTACACGAACGATTTCACCGGGTTTTCTTCCGGATCGTACGGGTTACGCAGCAGGAAACGCGGCACGGTCAGGCCAACGTAGCGCGAGTCTTCCGAGGTACGGAAGCTCTGCCATTTGGCGAATTGCGGGCCTTCGAAGTGATCTTTCAGGTCTTTCAGATCCGGCAGGCCGGTGAAGCTTTCCAGACCGAAGAATTTCGGGCCGGCGGCAGCGATGAACGGCGCGTGGGACATGCACGAAACGCTGGCCACGTACTGCATCAGCTTGACGTCTGGCGAGCTTGGCGACATGTAGTAGTTGGCGATGATCGCGCCCACTGGCTGACCACCGAACTGGCCGTATTCAGCGGTGTAGATGTGCTTGTACAGGCCCGACTGCATGACTTCCGGCGAATCTTCGAAATCGTCCAGCAGGTCTTCTTTGGAGACGTTGAGGATTTCGATCTTGATGTTTTCGCGGAAGTTGGTGCGGTCGACCAGCAACTGCAGACCACGCCACGACGATTCCAGCGCCTGGAAATCCGGGTGGTGCAGGATCTCGTCCATCTGACGGCTGAGCTTGGCATCGATCTCGGCGATCATGCGGTCAACCATGGCTTTCTTGACCGGCTCACCGTTGTTCTGCGGCTTGAGCAGCTCTTCGATGAACGCCGACACGCCACGCTTGGCGATGTCGTAGGCTTCGTCGTCCGGAGTCAGACGGGTTTCGGCGATGATGCTGTCGAGAATGCTGTATTCGCCGCTGGCGGCGCTCTTCTCTTGTGCTGCGCTAGTGCTCATTGTGTTGGCTTCCTTGGCTACTGGAGTCTCAGGCGTCCGGGGCTGCGGCGTTCAGGCCCAGCTCACCGAGTACGCGACCGCGGGATTCGTCGTCGGCGAGCACGCCTTCGATCGCTTTACGGAACGCAGGTGCGTTACCCAGCGGGCCTTTGAGGGCCACCAGCGCATCGCGCAGTTCCATCAGTTTTTTCAGCTCAGGCACTTGCTCGACCAGGCTGGCCGGGTTGAAGTCCTTCATCGAATTGACGCGCAATTGCACGGCCAGCTCTTCAGCCTCGCCATCTTCCTGCAGACGGTTCGGCACGCTCAGCGTCAGACCCAGCTCTTGCTTGGCCAACACTTCGTCGAAGGTCATCTTGTCGATGCTGATCGGCTTGCGATCTTCGATTTTGCGATCGTCCTTGCGGTGGGTGTAGTCACCGATTGCCAGCAGCTTCAGCGGCAGTTCAATCTCTTCCTGAGCTCCGCCGGTGGCGGGTTTGAAGGTGACGTTGATGCGTTCCTTGGGGGCTACCGAGCCTTCTTTGGCCATGGCTTTTCTCCTTGCGGTTGTGGCCCTGGGGCCTATTCGAGTACCACTTCGAGGTCGAGGTGGCACAGCCTGCGATAAATCTCTTCCTTGCTTTCACGTACGGCGTGGTTCTGCGGCAACAACTCGCAGCAACTGTGCAGCAGGTGCAGCACTTGCAATGCAAGATCGGGCTCCCAGGCGTGCAGGCCTGAGTCCTGTAATGTCTGATCGAGGGTTTCGAGCTGGTTCTTGGCCAGTTCGTATTTCTTGGCCAGGAAACACAGCCGCGCGAGGCTGAACTGCCAGAAGAAGCGTTCACGGCCACCGTGGGCCGATTGCAGACCCTGCTTGAGAATCTGCACGGCCGGCTTCAAACCTTCCTTGCGCAGAATCGGCTGGACTTCCTCGAGGGCTTTTTCCCAGGCCGGCTGGGTTTCAACGTTCTCGCTTTCGACCTTGCGCGGCGCGCTGGCGCTTTGCAGATGCGGCATGACGTTGGCGGCGATCCACGCGCGGGTGGACGGATCGGCAAACGGCGCGCCGTCATGGAAGCGCAACTCGATGATGCCCGGCAGGCGCTGAATCAAAAGCGCGAAGTGGATTTCCACTTCGCGCATGGCCAGCTCGGCGTTGAGGTTCTGGAGACATTCCCAGACCATCCTCTGGCCATCGAACCAGAACGGCGCCTTCGCCAGGCTCGCCTCCAGTTCCACCAGCAGATCGGCGTATTTGCCCTGATCGAAACGGTCCTGATAGAGCTTGAGCTTTTCCAGCGGCAGACCGCGCAGCACGGTGATCTGCTCGGCGTTGCGCTCGGGCACCGCGTCGATGGTCATCCACAACAGCGTGCGATTGAGGCGCAGGGCACGCAGATCGGTAGCCTTCTGCTTGAGCCACCAGGCACACAACGGCCGGGCGCTGTCCTGCTGGGCGCGCAGGGCTTTGTGCGCATCCCGCTCGTTGTCGATCGGCGCGCCAGGGGTGAGCAACTGGGTCGCGGCCTGCTTGACCTGCGCCACCGCCGCGCCCACCACGCCGGGTGCCGGCTGGTTGTCGGCGGCACGCTGGATCATGGTTTTCAGGCGGCGGGAGATCGGCAGCAGCAGTGGCGCGTCATCGCCCAGATGTTCAGTGCACGCGGCCTCAAGACCGGCCAGGTGCTCGGAGAGCTGCCGGAACATCGGCAACTGCTCTTTGATCGCAATGTTTTCGGTGATGACCTGCTCGAGACGCGGCACCAGCCAGCCGATCGCGGCGGCACGGGTGCGGGGTTTGAGCGGGTGGACGTCGGCCCAGTTGTTTTCCGACAGATGGTGCAGCAGACCGAGGCCGGCAAGCAGCCCGGGGAAGGATTCGCGCTGGTACAGCGACCAGGTCAGCCAGGCGCCGACACGCAGATCCTTGGATTGGGTACGCAGCAGATTTTCGCTGTTTTCGCGGATTTTCAGCCAGTCGATCTGCCCGCTTTCGTGCATCGACGAAGCCTTGGCCAGCTCACTTTCCAGCGCCTCGAATTCGCTCGAAAAACGAACGTCTTCGCCCGCAAAATTCTCTTTGGAAACAGAGACTTTTGCGAGTTCGAGGTAATGGGCGGAAAGTTTGCTTGAGTAGGACATCCATGGCCTTTATTAAGGATTACAGTCATGCGCGTGAATGGAGTTTCAGCAACGCGGGACAGTATCGAAGAGCAGTTCAGCGACTCATCCAATTGAGATGTGCTCTTTCAAGTGGGCGCATCGTAATCACTATGATGGCCACTAGCAAGCATCTGATTAAACAACAAGACGAACTGTTCATTGCGATCTGTAGGAGATCGCCCTATATGTCGCAGGGGTTTCCCTGATGCCGTTTATAAATCAGCGCATTTTCCCGGCTCCCGCCAAACCATTGTCCCAGAGCCTCGGCCGCAGCCGGGCGAGTTTACCTGACGCCCGCACCCTCGAGCGGCGTGCAGCATGCCAAATTCAAAAAAAAATAGAAGTAGGACACTTCCTAAAATGACCGGGTTCCATCGAGAAGTTTGCAGCGACAACGATCAATGCAAAAAGTGCCACTATAATGATGGCATTTCATTATTCTGAAACTTTACTCCCCCGGCAAATACTGGCACTTCGATAGTTATCCGAGCCGCGTCCTACAGACACTTCTCGCATTCCAACCAAGACTTCCACACCGGAATACTCTGACAAATTTCAGGGATACTTCTTACATCAATTAGTTTGCCGCGCCGCTAGCTTGCCCTGGCAACTTTTCATGCGCGGCGATCAGGGAGGACGGTATCGCGCTTTGACTCACTTTGCTTAAGGACAAGCCCATGTTCTGCAAAGGCCACTGCGCGCCATTCTCACTGCATATCCCGGCCATTCGTCACGACTTCAAGGTGCTCGCGTTCACTGGCACCGAAGCGATCAGTCAGCTGTACGCATTTCGCATCGAGCTGGTGAGCGAGTACGCGGACTTCGATCTGGAAAGCCTGCTCAGCCAGCCTGCTTTTCTGCAATTCGGGTTAGCGGGCGAAGGCATTCACGGGCGGATCGAAAATGTCATGCTCGGCGAATCGGGAAAGCGCCTGACCCGCTATGAGCTGTCAGTGGTACCGGCGCTGCATTATCTGCAAATGAGCCACGACCAGCGGATTTTCCAGCAGCTGACAGTGCCGCAGATCATCGCGCAAGTGCTCAAAGGGCATGGCATCCAGGCCGATGACTTCACGTTCAATGTCGCCGCCGGTGAGCCTCGTGAGTACTGCACGCAATACGGCGAAAGCGACTTCCTGTTCATCCAGCGCCTGTGCGCCGAAGAGGGTATTGCCTGGCACCACCAGCATTCGCTCGACAGGCATTTGCTGGTGTTCAGCGACAGCCCGGTGTTCGCGCGCAAATTGGGCACCACACCCTTCAGGGTCGATAGCGGCATGGTCGCCGAACACCCGGTGGTCAACCACCTGAGCATGGGCTTCAACACACGTACCAGCACGGTCACCCGCCGCGACTATGACCTCAAGCGCCCAAGCCTGCTGCTGGAAAGCCGCTTCACCGCAGAATTCACGCCGGCTCTGGAGGACTATCGCTATCCACTGCTGATCAAGTCCGAGAAGCACGGCAAACAGCTGGCGCGTCAGGCATTGGAGCGCCATCGCAGCGACTATCAATGGATTGAAGGCAAAAGCAATCAGCCGATTTTGCGCAGCGGTCACCTGTTCGAGCTGAGCGAACATCCCAGGGCCGACTGCAACGAGTTGTGGCTGCTGGTCAGTCTCAGTCACGAAGGCAAGCAACCGGCGGTGCTCGAAGAGGCTTTCAGCAGCGAGGCGAAACCTGCCGATGGTTTTTCCCAGGGTTACCGCAATACCTTCAGGGCCATTCCCGCAGAGGTGGTTTACCGTCCGCCTTTGCCCGCGCCAAGGCCCTTGCTGGTCTGCCAGACCGCGCGCGTTACCGGGCCTCCCGGAGAAGAGATCTTCTGTGATGAATACGGCAGGGTTCGTGTCGAGTTTCCTTGGGATCGCGCTGAACGCAACAGCGAAAAAAGCAGCTGCTGGTTACGCGTAGCTTCCAGTTGGGCAGGTGACGGATTCGGTGCGGTGACCATTCCCCGGGTCGACATGGAAGTGGTCGTGACCTTCCAGGAAGGCGACCCGGACCAACCGCTGATTACCGGCTGCGTCGCCAACAAGGTCAATGCCGTCGCCCATCCCTTGTCGGCGAGTAAAACCCGCACGGTATTACGCAGCCAGAGCTCACCGCGCAATGGCGGCTACAACGAACTGTCGATCGAGGATCGCGCCGGGCAGGAGAAGATCTACCTGCGCGCGCAGCGCGACCTCGAGCAACTGATCCTCAACGACAGCCGCAGCCTGATCACTCGCGACCGCCATGAGCATGTCGGCAATGACAGCACCAGTCTCATCGAGGGCAGGGATTCGCGCACTCATCAAGGACTGCGCAGCACAGTAATCAACGCCGATGACTTGTTGCAGGTCAGCGGTACCAGCAGCCAGACCCTGGGCGCTCTGGTGATCCAGGCCGGCCAGCAGGCGCATGTCACGGCAAGCAACGTGGTGATCGATGCCGGCATGAGCCTGACGCTGTCAGCGGGCGGTCATCACATCGTGATCAATGCCGGCGGGATTTTCAGCAGCGTGCCCATCGTTCAGGGCGGCGCGCCACTGCCGGCTCTCGCACCGCTACAACCGCTGCAAGTTGAGGCCGGCCTGCCAGCTGCGATCAACGCCACGCCGCTGTCGATCGTCAACAGCGCCCGCCAGCAGGCAGCGGATTTTTGCCCGCTGTGCGAAGCCTGCGCAGCGGGTCTGTGCGAGCTGGGAGAAGTCGCATGAGCCCGGTCGAACAATGGTTGCACGCTCAGTCCCGCGCCGGCTGCGATCTGTATCTGATGCTCGACACCGACGGCCACAGCGCAGAGCACGCTGCGTTGACCCGCGACCTCGGCACCGAGCGGTTTCGTCCGCTCTACACCGGCACGCCGGCCGAGTCGCTGGTGCCGACCGGCCCGCTGCTGTTGCAGATCGATACGGCGCAGCATCCCGCGATCCAGACCTTGCTCGCCACGCCCGAGCGCAATTGGGGCTGGCTGGCCAGTGCCCGTCACGTCGAACTTGATCTGCTGGCGGCGCATTGGCGCGATCGCCTGATAACCGGCGAACGTCCGAATCAGGCGGTGTACCGCGTGCATGACAACCGGGTTCTGGGACGTGCGCTGGCGCACCTGCAACCCGAGCACCGCGCGGCGTTTCTCGGGCCATTCAACAGCGTTTGCTATTGGCACGCAGAACGATGGAACGCCATCGACAACCCGGACCCCGGCCACCACCCGCTGCCGATGGATCCGCCGTGGCTGCACACGCCGACCCCGGAACTGATCTACGCCAACGTGCTGTTCGACAACACCCGCCGTTACCTGGTCGGCGAACACACCGAAGCCATGGCCACGCTGGCCGAACAGCTCGACGTCGATGAGTGGCTGTGGGGCCTGATTCAACTGACGCACTTGTGGGGCTGGCAACAACCGGAGCAAGTGCATTTCTTGCTGACCCGCAGTTTGCAGTTACCGGGATATCGGCCAGGCAAATCATGGCTGCCCAAACCCGGTGAAGATCCGGCGATGCATTTTGAGCGGGTATATCAGGAAGCGTTGTATTGGCAGGGAGAAGTAGGTCGATGAGGAACTTGAAACGAGGGTTGATACTGAGTGGTTGCCTGGGATTGCTGGTGGGTTGTACGACGGTGAAGACCCCGAACACCTTTATGTTTGTTCCGGATTTTCCGCCCGGATTCAAATATGAGCTGAAGGCTATCTACATGCCCGCAGCGGGTGAAACCTGCCGCTTGCCAGGGAAGCCGGATTTCTGGGTGAGCTTCAATAAACCCACCATGGAATATGTAAGCACTGCGGAAATCGAGTTGTACAAAACCGTCAGCGATTGTCCGTTGGCGCTCAACAAAGTGGAAATCAAGGTCATCGGCTTTTATGGAAAAGGCCGAAGCAACTTCAGCATGGACTACGCCTCGATTTTCGTACGTCCAGAGTTGCTGGAACGACTAAAGGGCACATTCAACGAGGACGGCCTGGGTGAGTTTACAGGCGAATGCATGTGGTTTTTTCGGACAGTCAGCCCCAAGCGTAACCTAATAAAAATGTTGAGATGTAAAGGAATGGATCAAGAAGGAAATGTAGCCCGGAGCCGCCCTCATGGCGCGTACACACTGGATCAACTCCCAGGAAAAACCGTGAGGTTGAAAATAAACCTAGCGAATGAAGAGCAACCTGGTTGGGGGGACACTTGGGTCCAGGTTCCTGGTGGCTGGAAGCGCTGTATGGGGGAAGGCTATGAGGACCAGCGTGGTTATTGCAATGGAAATTATGAAGACTTCAGCACCTTCAGAATGGTGGATGGACGGATTTGCACCATCTATCCAAGTTGCAACGAAAACACGGACGAGACTCCATGAACGCTGAATCCTTACCGACAAGCGTTACCACCTTCATGCAAGGTGATATCCACGCCTGCCCGATGCGCGGGCATTCGACCAGTTTTCAATTGGTGAATGAGTTCGGAGATGGCACACCCTACGCCGGCTTGGCATATGAGATCACCGACTACGAAGACACCGTTCATACAGGAAAACTGGATGCGAAAGGCTGGGCAAAGGTAAACAACCACCATTGTGGCCCGGTAGTGCTCAAGCTGAATAAGCCTTTTCAAGGAGCAGACGCGCTGTATCGAGACTTGAGAAAAAGACTGGACTACCCCCTCCCCATTACCGAACTCCAAGTCCGCGCCGAAAAGACCCGCTTCTTCCATAAAACAGGTACTCGCACCCAGGCCAATCCGGCCAAGGACCTGCCCGAAACCGATGCGTACTGCCAGGTCGAAGTCAGTGAACTGGTAAAACACATCGCCCACCTGCCGCCGCTGGCTGCTCGTCGCGACCCTCCGAAAAGGGCGGCGCACAAGCTCATGCGATCGGCGGCGAAGTCCAGAGACTTCACGCTCGTCGATAAAACCGCCGCGGATGGCGGACTGCACGCAATCCTGAGTCCGGCGGAAATGGCCACCGTCGAGCTGGGGTTTTCCCCGCCGCCGCCCAAGGGCGTCGCACTGCTGCCGAACAAACACCATGTGCTGGAAGTACGGCCGATGAGAGCGCTACGGCCAATGCTGTCGACAGGCGAGGCGTTCTGCGCGCTCAACCTTTATCAGCTGTCGGTGATGGCGACGCTGAGCTACACCGATTTCGGACAGCAACCCAACACTCAACCGGTGCAGACCGACACGGTAAGCTTTCCGCTACAGCCCAGCAGCGGCAACTGGTTCGGCCACGCGCTACCGCAGTTCGATGAGTTGTGGAAGGTCGATGACTCGCAAACGCAGAAATACTACCCACTGTACGAAGACGTGCCGTATTCGAAACGCCTGGAGGTGGTGCCGTTCGACCCGAACCTTTACCCCGAAGTGAATGACCCCGCGTTGGGCGACGAACAAGAACACCCGGCCAAGTTGCACTGTCTCGATGACCGTAACAAAGACAACAGTACTGATACCCAGGCCTTTATCTGCCACCACGACGAACTGATCCTGATCAGCGTACGCGGTACCAGTGAGATCTGGCCCGACGGCCGGCGTGACGGCGATGCCTATCAGGTTCCCTTTGCCGAAGGAGAAGGCAAAGTGCACCGCGGTTTCTACGGTGGCGCTTTGGCGGCTTATCCATTTATCGTGACTTATCTGGAAAAATTCTACAGCGGGCAAAAGCTGCTGATCACGGGTCACAGTCTGGGCGGTGCAGTTGCACTGATCCTGTCCGAGATGCTGAGACGCAACCTGGAGTTCTCCCCGCAAATCGTGCTCTACACCTACGGCGCCCCCCGCGCCGGCGACACCACCTTCATCGAAAGCGCCAAAGCATTGGCCCACCACCGCATCGTCAATCAGAACGACCCGGTTCCGAGCGTCCCCGCCACATGGATGAATACTTTCGCCAAGCCGAAGGAAATGTATGCGGCCAACGTGGGACTAGTGGCCCTGCATCCAGTTGGAGGTTTCGCATTTCTGATCCTGGGAATGATCAACTTACTGGGAGATGACTATGGGCATCACGGTGATTTGCGTCATTTCATGCCGGTGACATTTGGCGAAGGTCACAAGTCGTCGATTCTGTGGAAACCGGGTTGCAGCACGATCATCGATCACGGCTGCGCCAAGGCCCTGCACGCTACCAACGGCTTACCCGAACGCGAATCGTTTTTGCGGCAGTTGTTCTCCGCAGGTCACCACTCAATGGTCGGCAGCTACATCCCCGGCTGCTGGGCCAGCTTGCGCCGTTGGCAGGAAGCACTGCAGCTCAAGCGTTCGCTGGTGACCAATCGCGAATACGAATGGATCAGCAGCGCCCTGGAGAATATTCAGCAACAGCTGCGGGCCGTTAAGCGCGATCTGCAAAACAACCACCGTTCTTACGTGCGAGAGCAGGAGCGCGCGCACAAGACGCTGATGCTCAATCAGGAAATAGACAAGATCAGCATGACCATGGCCCGCCTGACAGCGCTGCGCAGTCAACGGGTCACCGAGGTCGACGTTTACGGCAGCTATGCCGACCAGCCCGAATGGGTCGAGGAAGGTCTGCTGCGCTGGAACGCCCATCCTGAAAACCTGGTTCAGGAGCAACTGGCGATGATCCCGCCAGCCGCTGAAGACCACGATGCCGCTATCGCCGCGATGACCGGAGGGCATGCGGTTGGCGCGCCGTTTCGGCTGGATATTGATTCGTTCATTTAACTTAATCAGTCAACAAGGAAGTACCGATGTTCTCGTTGTCCCCCAAGTTAAACTTCGTCACTGCAACGCACTCGATCCGCGCTTTGTTATTGGCCAGCTTCATAATATTTGGAACTGGATGCAATTCGTTCTCCAGTTCGGCAACACTGAACATGGACATCCCTGCGAATTTTAGCGTCACCGCCGAAGCGTACTATCAGCCGTTTTCCCCATATTACTGTTACGCGCCAGAAAACTACGCAAGAGACCCCAACCTTGGAGTCAAAAAATTTAAACAACCTTGGCAACCCACTGCGCAGACCGCCAAGTTCAACGTCAAATTACTTCCCAGCATTGGGGGCTGTCTCACGCTCCTCAGCGAAATCAAGATCTGGATCATGGACATGACTGAGGATCCAGAGAAACTTGGCTTAAGCGCCGTCTGGATACATATTAATGACCTGGCAGATGAACCACTGGACGAGCATGGGTCGAACGAGAACTTGCTTTCAGTCGAGTGTAAATATGCGGACTCCCGGTTAAGTAAAGTCTTCAAATATGAATTGGTATGCAAAGGGCAGAGTACGAACGATGAAATTTTGGGCAGGCTACGAATTGAGCAATTCCAGGATAAGCCATTGCGATTAACCGTTCGGATGACCGAGTAGTCGGCGTGCTGCCCGATGCTTAAGTCCCAATGACTGCCGCAAGCTGGCTAGGCAGCTTGGTCATGTCCGCTATCAAACGCAGTCTGAGCGCGAAGGACTGGGGCACAATGATCAAAGGTCACGGCGGAATCCTCGATTGGATGGACTCGATATGCTTCGCGGCACCGCTCTTCTTTCACCTGACGCGTTACTTCTTCTCCGTCTGATCTAGACGAATGCTCCAACCACAAAAAATGGGCACCCGACCGCAATCGGTGTGCCCATTTTTCATTTGCGGTTCTCCCCGTCATTCAGGGGAGCACGCCGCCATCAAGGATTGACGCTGTCTTTCAACGATTTGCCTGGCTTGAACGCCACGGTGTTGCTGGCCTTGATCTTGACCGGTTCGCCGGTCTGCGGGTTTTTGCCGGTGCGGGCGCCGCGGTGGCGTTGCAGGAAGGTGCCGAAGCCGACCAGCGTCACGCTGTCCTTGCGGTGCAGGGCGCCGGTGATTTCTTCGAGGACGGCGTTGAGGACGCGATTGGCCTGTTCTTTGGTCAGGTCTGCCTTTTCGGCGATTGCAGCGGCGAGTTCTGGTTTACGCATTAGTGAAGCCCCTTTGACGGTTTTTTGTTGTTATGTCCGTGCTGTTCTCGTTGGAACAGCGCCCAAGGCGCCGCAGGCTCTACTCTGCGGCAGACGGGAGTGAGAATGGCACGCCGCCAACGGCGGCGCCAGTCTCCCCAAGACCTTTGTCGGGGCAAAAGAGCGGTGTTTGCGACAGAACGACCGGCATTTACGCCAGCAACGGCGGCAGTTGTTTGTTGAGGGCCAGTTTTTCCATGACTGCCCCGCCGGTCAGGGCGTATCCGAGTAACTGACCGTCGGCACTGTGGCACAGCGCTTTGATGTCGGCGCCCTGCCCTTCGACGCTCCAAATGCCTTCGCTGCCCCGTGGCGGCGGCGAAACCACCAGCGGGCACACCGGGGTTTTCACGGTGATCGGCATCGGCCCATAGCTGACCGCGGTCGGGTTTCCGGCGAGGGTTTGCGCCAACGCGCGCGCGCAGCTCATCAGTGGCATCACGTAGAGCAGATTGAGCCCGTCGACTTCGGCGCAATCGCCCAAGGCGTAAATGTTGGCGTGAGAGGTCTTCAGGTAACGATCGACCATCACGCCGCGATTGATCTGCACGCCGGCAGCCGCTGCCAGATCGATGCGCGGGCGCAGACCGATCGCCGAGACCACCACATCGCACGGGATGATCTGACCGTCGGACAGGTGCGCTTCCAGGCCATCGACTACTTGCTCAAGGCGGGTCAGCACCGGGCCGAGGTGAAACTTCGCCCCGATACTTTCCAGCCCGGCCTGCACGGCCGCCGCAGCGGCAGGATGCAAAAGCATTGGCATGACTTGTTCGCACGGCGCGACCAGTTGCACTTCGTAGCCGCCGAGAATCAGGTCATTGGCAAATTCACAGCCGATCAGCCCGGCGCCGAGCAACAACACCCGACGCTTGCCCGCGGCTGCGGCACGAAAGCGCGCGTAGTCTTCCAGATCGTTGATCGGAAATACCAGTTCCGCGCCGTCGCCTTCGATCGGCACGCGCACGGTTTCCGCGCCCCAGGCCAGGATCAGATCACGATAAGGCACGGCTTCTTCACCGATCCACAAGCGTTTGTGGCCGGCGTCGATGCCGCTGATGCGCGTGTGGGTGCGCACTTCGGCCTTCAACTGCTCGGCCATGACGCCGGGCTCGGCCATGCTCAGGCCGTCGGCATCCTTGTTCTTGCCGAAACCGGTGGAGAGCATCGGCTTGGAGTAAGAGCGGCCGTCATCGGCGGTGATCAGCAGCAGCGGGGTTTCGCTGTCGAGCTTGCGAAACTCGCGGGCCAGGTTGTAGCCCGCAAGCCCGGTGCCGATGATGACGACTGGTGCGCTCATGCCTTACTCCTCTATTTGCTTAGTTGATTTCAATCATTTCGAAGTCCATTTTGCCGACGCCGCAGTCGGGGCACAGCCAGTCTGCCGGTACGTCTTCCCAGCGGGTGCCCGCCGCGATGCCGTCATCCGGCCAGCCATCGGCTTCGTTATAGATCAGGCCACAGACGATACATTGCCACTTCTTCATTCAGGTACTTCCTCAGGGTTCAGGCGTAGTGCCGGCGCGGACGGTCGATGGGTGTTGCGCTGCCATCCTGCTCAGGGCGTTTTGTACTGAGGGTGCCGCGCAGATGCAAGCCTGTTCGGCGCAACGGCGGCCGGCGCCGCTCAATCCTGTCGCCTGCCATGGTAAGCTCGCCGCCTCATTTGCGGCCAATAATGACTCATTGTGCAACATTCAAATGCCTGCCCCGCCCCGCTCTGGCTGACCCAAGACCGCCTGACGCCCCGCCCCGATCCGTTGACCCTGGACTGGTTGTTCGACGAAGGTTCGCTGACCCGCCGTTTGACCCGTTTGTCCGAGGATGGCTTCAGCGTGTCGCCGTTGTTCGAAGGCTGGGACACCCTGCGCGCTGATGAATGCGCGGCGCTGGATCTGGCCGAGGGCAGCGAAGGCTGGGTGCGTGAGGTGTATTTGCGTGGTCATGGCGAAGCCTGGGTGTTTGCCCGCAGCGTCGCCTCGCGCGCCGCCCTGCAAGGTGATGGTTTACACATGGATGAACTGGGTAGCCGCTCGCTGGGCGAATTGCTGTTTTGCGATCGCGCATTTCAACGCCGCGCCATTGAAGTCTGCCACTACCCTGAACAATGGTTGCCGCCAGCGGTGCAAGCCCCTGCACTGTGGGGCCGGCGTTCGCGTTTCGACCGTGGCACGCTGAGCGTGCTGGTCGCGGAAATCTTCCTGCCGAGCCTGTGGGACGCCGCCCGCGCCCATCCGGAGAACTGCTGATGTATCAGAGCCTGCTCAAGTCCCTCAACCGTCTGAACCCGCGCGCCTGGGATTTCGTTCAGTTGACGCGCATGGACAAGCCGATCGGCATTTACCTGCTGCTGTGGCCGACATTGTGGGCATTGTGGATTGCCGGCAAGGGCTCGCCGTCGCTGGCCAACGTGGTGATTTTTGTTCTTGGCGTAGTGCTGACCCGTGCCGGCGGCTGCGTGATCAACGACTGGGCCGACCGCAAGGTCGACGGCCACGTCAAACGCACCGCGCAACGGCCGCTGGCCAGCGGCCGGATCAGCTCGAAGGAAGCGCTGGTGTTCTTTGCCGTGCTGATGGGCATCAGTTTTCTGCTGGTGCTGTGCACCAATGCGCCGACGATCTGGCTGTCGCTGGGCGGTCTAGCGCTGGCATTCACTTACCCGTTCATGAAGCGCTACACCTACTACCCGCAAGTGGTGCTGGGCGCGGCGTTCTCCTGGGGCATGCCGATGGCCTTTACCGCCGAGACCGGCGAGTTGCCAGCGGCGGCGTGGCTGCTGTGGATTGCCAACCTGCTGTGGACGGTGGGCTACGACACTTATTACGCGATGACCGATCGTGATGACGACCTGAAGATCGGCGTGAAATCCACGGCGATTCTGTTTGGCGAGGCGGATCGGGTGATCATCCTCAGCTTGCAGGCGCTGTCATTGGGCTGCCTGATTCTGGCCGGGTCGAAGTTCGAGCTGGGGATCTGGTTCCACCTCGGCCTGCTGGTGGCTGCGGGGTGTTATGCGTGGGAGTTCTGGTACACACGCAGCAAGGACCGCATGCGCTGCTTCCAGGCCTTCTTGCACAACCACTGGGCAGGGTTGGCGATATTTGTCGGGATCGTGCTGGATTACGCACTGCGCTAATGCATGACACCTGTGGGAGCGAGCCTGCTCGCGAAGGCGTCATGTCAGTCACCTCTGCGATAACTGACACATCGTTTTCGCGAGCAGGCTCGCTCCCACAGCGTCTGGGTTGCATCTATTTGGCCTTGGCGACTTTCCACGCGCCGTCCATTTTGCCGTCGCCGGTCATGTCGCCGGCCTTTTTGTCCATCACGAAGGTGTACAACGGCATGCCCTGGTAGGCCCACTGCATCGTGCCGTCGTCACGCTTGATCACCGTCCAGTCGCCCATGGATTTGTCACCCGCCTGCGCCATCAACGGCGGCCAGTTTGCCGCGCACTTGTCGTTACACGCGGACTTGCCAGCGGAGTCCTTGGCGAAGGTGTACAGGGTCATGCCCTTGTGGTCGGTGTACATGCCGTCCTTCTCCATCGCCGGATCGGCCGCCATGGCCAGCCCCGGCAATGTCAGGGCGGCGGCCATCAGCAGGGCTTTGAAAGAAGCAGTCATCTGAGTCATGGAAACCTTCTTTTGTGGTTGTCAGGATTCGGACTTAGAGCTTAGTCGAGGATGGGTGCAAATGTTGCCGGCCTGAAATACTGTCACACGACTGCAATAATTCCGTTATCTAATGCGGCGCAAGACAGTTAAATGACAAGAGGATTAAGGCATGGTTGGCAGGAGCATTCTTATCGTCGACGACGAAGCGCCCATTCGCGAAATGATCGCCGTGGCGTTGGAAATGGCCGGCTATGACTGCCTCGAGGCAGAGAACTCGCAGCAGGCTCACGCCATCATCGTCGACCGCAAACCGGACCTGATCCTGCTCGACTGGATGCTGCCCGGCACCTCGGGCATCGAACTGGCCCGGCGCCTCAAGCGTGACGAGCTGACCGGGGACATCCCGATCATCATGCTCACCGCCAAGGGCGAAGAGGACAACAAGATCCAGGGCCTGGAAGTCGGCGCCGACGACTACATCACCAAACCGTTTTCCCCGCGTGAACTGGTCGCCCGCCTCAAGGCTGTGCTGCGCCGCGCCGGACCGACCGATGGCGAAGCGCCGATCGAAGTCGGCGGCCTGCTGCTCGACCCGATCAGCCACCGCGTGACCATCGACGGCAAACCCGCCGAGATGGGCCCGACCGAATACCGCCTGCTGCAATTTTTCATGACCCATCAGGAACGCGCCTACACCCGTGGCCAGTTGCTTGACCAGGTCTGGGGTGGCAACGTCTACGTCGAAGAGCGCACCGTCGACGTGCACATCCGGCGCCTGCGCAAGGCCCTCGGCGACGCTTACGAAAATCTGGTACAAACCGTGCGCGGCACCGGCTACCGGTTCTCCACAAAAGCATGAAAGCAGCTGCAAGCTTTCAGCTACAAGCGGCAAGAAACAGCGAGCCGCTCTGACTTGCAGCTTGTAGCTTGAAACTTGACGCTGCGGCTAAGGACGCCTCTGTGAATCAAAACTGGCATGGCACCCTGATTCGCCACATGCTGTTGCTGGTCACCGCCTGCCTGGTGATCGGCCTGATCACCGGCTATTACGGCTGGAGCCTCGCGGCGGGTCTGGGGCTTTATCTGGCCTGGACGCTCAAGCAATTGCTGCGTCTGCACGAATGGCTGCGCCAGCACCAACCCGACGAAGCGCCGCCCGATGGCTATGGTCTGTGGGGCGAGGTGTTCGACAGCATCTATCACCTGCAACGCCGCGACCAACGGGTGCGCGGGCGTCTGCAAGCGGTGATCGACCGGGTGCAGGAATCCACCGCCGCGCTGAAAGATGCAGTCATCATGCTCGACAGCGACGGCAATCTCGAATGGTGGAACCGCGCCGCTGAAACCCTGCTCGGCCTGAAGACTCCGCAGGACAGCGGCCAACCGGTGACCAACCTGGTGCGCCATCCGCGCTTCAAGGAATACTTCGAGCAGGACAGCTTTGCCGAGCCACTGGAAATCCCTTCGCCGACCAACGATCGCGTGCGCATTCAGCTGTACCTGACCCGCTACGGCAACAATGAACACCTGATGCTGGTCCGCGATGTCACGCGCATCCATCAGCTGGAACAGATGCGCAAGGACTTCATTGCCAACGTCTCCCACGAGCTGCGCACACCGCTCACGGTGATCTGCGGCTATCTGGAAACCCTGCTGGACAATGTCGAAGAAGTGAACCCGCGCTGGAGCCGAGCCCTGCAACAGATGCAACAACAGGGAGGGCGCATGCAGACACTGCTCAACGACCTGTTGCTGCTGGCCAAGCTGGAAGCCACCGACTATCCGTCGGACAACCAGCCAGTGCAGATCGACACCTTGCTGCAATCGATCACCAGCGATGCGCAGCAGTTGTCCGGGGCAAAGAACCAGCGCATCAGCCTCGAGGCCAATGCCGCAGTGCTGCTCAAGGGCAGCGAGGCCGAGCTGCGCAGCGCGTTCTCCAATCTGGTGTTCAACGCGGTCAAGTACACTCCGGCCGAAGGCAACATCCGCATTCGCTGGTGGGGCGACGATCAGGGCGCGCACCTTAGCGTGCAGGATTCCGGCATCGGTATCGACAGCAAACACCTGCCGCGCCTGACCGAGCGTTTCTACCGCGTCGATTCCAGCCGCAACTCCAACACCGGGGGGACCGGCCTCGGCCTGGCCATCGTCAAGCACGTGCTGCTGCGCCACCGCGCGCGAATGGAGATCAGCAGCGTGCCCGGCCACGGCAGCACGTTTACCTGCCATTTCGCCCCGGCCCAGGTGGCCAGCGCACGGGCGATCAGCGCCACCGAGTGACGCCGCCCGGCACACGCCACTAGGCAATCGCACGGTCAGCCGCTACATTGGCTGACTTGTGCCTGCCTTTCAGGCGCTGTTTCTCCCTAATTTCGAATCACACGGAACCCGCAAAACTCCATCATGGACCCTTCCCCTGGCTTGTCCCTCGCAACCATTTTTGCCGACTTCGGCATGATTCTTTTTGCTCTGATCCTGGTTTTGCTCAACGGCTTTTTCGTTGCGGCGGAATTCGCCATGGTCAAACTGCGCTCGACCCGGGTCGAGGCCATCGCTGAACAACACGGCTGGCGCGGACACATCCTGCGCACCGTGCACAGTCAGCTCGATGCCTACCTGTCGGCGTGTCAGCTCGGCATCACCCTCGCCTCTCTCGGTCTGGGCTGGGTCGGTGAACCGGCGTTCGCGCATATTCTCGAGCCGCTGCTGAGCGCAGTCGGCGTCGACTCGCCCGAGATCATCAAAGGCGTGTCGTTCTTCACCGCGTTCTTCATCATTTCGTACCTGCACATCGTGGTCGGCGAGCTGGCGCCCAAGTCGTGGGCGATCCGCAAACCCGAGCTTTTGTCGCTGTGGACCGCGGTGCCGCTGTACCTGTTCTACTGGGCGATGTACCCGGCGATCTACCTGCTCAACGCCAGCGCCAACGCGATTTTGCGTATCGCCGGGCAAGGTGAACCCGGCCCGCACCATGAACACCATTACAGCCGCGAAGAACTGAAACTGATCCTGCACTCCAGCCGTGGCCAGGATCCGAGCGATCAGGGCATGCGCGTGTTGGCTTCGGCGGTGGAAATGGGCGAGCTGGAAGTGGTCGACTGGGCCAATTCCCGCGAAGACCTGATCACCCTCGAATTCAACGCGCCGCTGAAGGAAATCCTGGCGATGTTCCGTCGCCACAAGTTCAGCCGTTATCCGGTGTACGACAGCGAGCGCCAGGAGTTCGTCGGCCTGCTGCACATCAAGGATCTGCTGCTGGAACTGGCCGCGCTGGACCACATTCCCGAGTCGTTCAACCTGGCCGAGCTGACCCGCCCGCTGGAGCGCGTATCGCGGCACATGCCGCTGTCGCAGCTGCTGGAGCAGTTCCGCAAGGGCGGCTCGCACTTCGCCGTGGTCGAGGAGGCTGACGGCAACATCATCGGCTACCTGACCATGGAAGACGTGCTGGAAGTGCTGGTCGGTGATATCCAGGACGAGCACCGCAAGGCAGAGCGCGGCATTCTCGCCTATCAGCCAGGCAAGCTGCTGGTGCGCGGTGATACGCCATTGTTCAAGGTTGAACGTCTGCTGGGCATCGATCTCGATCACATCGAAGCGGAAACCCTTGCCGGGCTGGTTTACGAAACCCTGAAACGGGTGCCGGAAGAGGAAGAAGTGCTGGAAGTCGAAGGCCTGCGGATCATCATAAAGAAGATGAAAGGGCCGAAGATTGTTCTGGCCAAGGTGTTGATGCTCGATTGATGGGAGTTTGGGGGGCTCTTGTGGCGAGGGGATTTATCCCCGTTGGACGGCGCAGCCGTCCCAAAACCATTGAATGCAGTCAGTTAGTACAGAGTTGCAATATTTGGGGCCGCTTCGCGGCCCAACGGGGATAAATCCCCTCGCCACAAAAACCCTCAACACCCTATCGCGCCTACTGCTTGCCCAACGCAAAGTTGGGCAAGGCTCCCAGTGGCTGGTTGAACTGATAGGGAATCGACACCAGCCCCTCTCCGGTATTGCGCTGCACCACGAAGTGCAGGTGCGGGCCGCTGCTGTTGCCGGTGTTGCCCGACAGCGCCAGCGGGCTGCCGACCTTGACCCGCTGGCCTTCGCGCACACTCACCGAACCCTGTTTCAGATGCAGGTACACGCCCATCGTGCCGTCGTCGTGCAGCACCCGGACGAAATTGCCGGAGGCATCGGTACCGCGCCCGCTCTGGGAATTCTCGGTTTTCACCACTACTCCCGCTCGCGCGGCGATGATCGGCGTGCCCACCGGCATGGCGATGTCCATGGCGTAGCGGTTCTTCGGCCCGTAGTGGCTGTATTGGCCGTTGGCGCCCTGACTCAGGCGAAACGGCCCGCCACGCCAGGGCAGCGGATAGCGATAGCTCTGTGCGGTGCCTGCGGGGTCGCCCAGCGAATACTGGAACTGCGGCGAATACACCAGCGGCTGGTCACGGCTGATCGCCGTCAGCAGCGCCAGCCGTGTGTTGCTGCGCGGCGGCAGCACGCGACGGATCGCCCGCGCGGGCACGCCGCGCACATTACTCGTGCCAATGAAGGCCAGGGCAACCTCGACCGGCGCGTACAAATCGTTGCGCGCAAACACCACGTCGACGCCTTTCTGCTTCTTGATGTCCAGGTACACCTGGCGGTCGAGGCGCTCGACCATACGGTCCTGAAACACGAACACCTTTGCGCCTTTGCTCGGGCGGTCGCTGTACGAGACCACGCCGTTGGCATCGGTGGATTTGTAGATGGTCATGGCCATCGCCAGCTGGGAGGCCAGGCAGAGACCGCAGAAAAACAGCAGGCGCGCGAACATGGGCAAAAGTCTGTCGAAGGAAGGCCTGGGAATCAGCCTAGCAGCTGAGACAGACCAGGCTAGTCGACAGATGTTTCAAATGATCGTCCCCACGCTCTGCGTGGGGATGCAGCCCGGGACGCTCTGCGTCCCCTGCACAGAGGACACGGAGCGTCCGGTTGAGGCATTCCTTTGCTGCGCGTGGGAACGATCAGAGCACGGGAGACAAGTGGTGTTTTGGCTGGCCCCTTCGCGAGCAGGCTCGCTCCCACATTTGGAATGCGTTCCAGGGTGGGAGCGAGCCTGCTCGCGAAGGCGGCCTATCGGGCGACGAAGCTTACGCGCCGGGTACGAAATGCTTCTGCGCCGTGCCCCGGGCGATCAGGCGCGAGATGTAGTCGAGCTTCTGCGCATCCTGGTCGACAAAGCGGAAGGTCAGTTGCAGCCAGTCGCTGTCGGCTTTCTGCTCGTGGGCGACGATGGCGTGCAGGTAACCATTGAGCCGCGCGATCTCGGCGTTGTCGCCCTGCTCCAGATCGAGCACGGCGCTGTCGAGGATCTGCGGCAGGGTCTCGGTGCGCTTCACTACCAGCAGCGCCTCCTTGATGCTCAAGGCCTTGATCACGCATTGCTGGGTACCGCTCGGCAGGCGCAACTGGCCCTGCCCACGACCGCCCACCGGCGCCTTGGATGCACCGGGCGCCTGAACTGGCGGGCTGTTGAGCAAACCGCGCGACGGCGCAGCGGCTGGAGCGGGTGCAGTAGCGGCAGCGGCAGGCCTGGCCGCAGCGCCGCCGACCACGGCAGGCTTGCCGCCGGTCAGTGCGCTCAGGGAATCGTTGCCGAATGCCGAATTCATCTTGGTCGGCGCGCTGTTCATCAAGGTGTCGAGCTTGCCGACCTTGTTCAGTGCCTGCTTGACCTTGGTCAGCAGCTGCTCGTTGGTGAACGGCTTGCTGACGTAACCGGATACGCCGGCCTGAATCGCCTGCACGACGTTTTCCTTGTCACCACGGCTGGTGACCATGACGAACGGCATGGTCTTGAGGTTGTCCTGCTCGCGGCACCAGGTCAGCAGTTCGAGGCCGGACATTTCCGGCATTTCCCAGTCGCACAGCACCAGGTCGAAAGCCTCTTTGGCCAGCATCGCCTGGGCCTTTTTGCCGTTGATGGCGTCCTCGGTGCGGATCCCCGGGAAGTAATTACGCAGGCACTTTTTCACCAGGTCACGAATGAACGAAGCATCGTCCACGACCAACACACTGATCTTGCTCATCCAACACCCCTATTAAAATCCCGGCAAGCATAACGCTGGCTGATGGCACATTGCCAAAACTCTTCAGTCACGCCGGGACTTTTCGTTCGCGGGTGCTGCTTTTAATACGAATCCGCTTCTGAAAAGCAGAAACAAAAACGCCCGGCCAGAGGGCCGGGCGCTTTTCTCAGGCAATCTTACTTATCGTCAGCTTCGCCCGGAACATTAGCGGTTTCAGCGCTTGTGCCTTCAACTTCTTCTTTCATGCGCTTGAGGCCCATGTGGCGCACGTCGGTGCCGCGCACCAGATAGATCACCAGTTCGGAGATGTTGCGCGCATGATCGCCGATGCGCTCCAGTGAACGCAGGACCCAGATGATGCTCAGCACCCGCGAGATAGAGCGCGGGTCTTCCATCATGTAAGTGGCCAGCTCACGCAGGGCGGTTTTGTATTCGCGGTCGATGATCTTGTCGTACTGCGCCACCGACAAGGCCAGATCGGCGTCAAAACGCGCGAAGGCGTCCAGCGCATCACGAACCATGTTGCGCACCTGGTCGCCAATGTGACGGACCTCGACGTAACCGCGCGGCGCTTCACCTTCTTCGCACAACTGGATGGCGCGGCGGGCGATCTTGGTGGCTTCGTCGCCGATACGCTCGAGGTCGATCACCGATTTGGAAATGCTGATGATCAAACGCAGGTCAGAGGCTGCCGGCTGACGACGGGCGAGAATGCGCAGGCATTCTTCGTCGATGTTGCGTTCCATCTGGTTGATCTGGTCGTCGATCTCACGGACCTGCTGAGCCAGGCCGGAGTCGGCCTCGATCAGCGCCGTGACCGCGTCGTTGACCTGCTTCTCGACCAGCCCGCCCATGGCAAGGAGGTGGCTGCGCACTTCCTCCAGTTCAGCGTTGAACTGCGCGGAAATGTGATGGGTAAGGCCTTCTTTGGAAATCATTGTTCGCTCCGCGAAAGTTGCAAGCTTCAAGCAGTTATGTATAAGTCCTGATATCGCACCAATTCTTTCTTGCCGCTTGAAGCTTGCGGCGTGCAGCTGCTGCAATCAGCCATAGCGACCGGTGATGTAGTCTTCGGTCTGCTTCTTCGCCGGATTGGTGAACAGGGTATCGGTGTCGCCGAATTCCACCAGTTTGCCCATGTACATGAACGCGGTGTAGTCGGACACCCGTGCCGCCTGTTGCATGTTGTGGGTAACGATGACGATGGTGAATTTGGACTTCAGCTCGTAGATCAGCTCTTCGACTTTCAGCGTCGAGATTGGGTCGAGAGCCGAGCACGGTTCGTCGAGCAGCAGCACTTCCGGCTCAACCGCGATGGTGCGCGCGATCACCAGACGCTGTTGCTGACCGCCGGACAGGCCGAGGGCCGAGTCGTGCAGGCGGTCTTTGACCTCGTCCCACAGTGCTGCGCCTTTCAACGCCCACTCAACGGCTTCATCGAGAATGCGCTTCTTGTTGATGCCCTGGATGCGCAGGCCATAGACCACGTTTTCGTAAATGGTCTTCGGGAACGGGTTGGGCTTCTGGAACACCATGCCGACGCGACGACGCAGTTCGGCAACGTCTTCGCCCTTGCGATAGATGTTGTTGCCGTACAGGTTGATCGCGCCCTCGACACGGCAGCCGTCGACCAGATCGTTCATCCGGTTGAAGGTACGCAGCAGCGTCGACTTACCGCAGCCGGACGGGCCGATGAACGCCGTCACGCGCTGTTTCGGGATGTTCATGCTGACGTCGAACAGTGCCTGTTTGTCGCCGTAGTAGAGGCTCAGGCCCGGCACTTCGATGGCGACGGTTTCCTGCGCCAGGTTGAGGCTCTGCTTGTCGCGGCCCAGGGCAGACATGTTGATGCCGTGGCTGTGTGTTTCGTGCTGCATGGGTCTCACTCCGTTCGTAGCTGCAAGCTTCTGGCTGCAAGCTGCAAGTTTGAGCAAAAGCGGCTTGTAGCTTGCCGCTTGTGGCTAATGGCTTTAGCTATCCAGTGCTTTGTATTTTTCGCGCAGGTGGTTGCGGATATACACCGCCGACAGGTTCAGCGTCGCGATCACCAGCACCAGCAGCAGCGCGGTGGCGTACACCAGCGGGCGGGCTGCTTCGACGTTGGGGCTCTGGAAGCCGACGTCATAGATGTGGAAGCCCAGGTGCATGATCTTCTGGTCCAGGTGCAGGTACGGGTAGTTGCCGTCCACCGGCAGCGACGGCGCCAGTTTCACCACACCCACCAGCATCAGCGGCGCCACTTCACCGGCGGCACGGGCCACGGCGAGGATCATCCCGGTCATCATGGCCGGGCTGGCCATCGGGATAACGATTTTCCACAGCGTTTCCGCTTTGGTCGCGCCGAGGGCCAACGAGCCTTCACGCACGGTACGAGGAATCCGCGCCAGACCTTCTTCGGTCGCCACAATCACCACCGGCACTGCCAGCAGCGCCAGGGTCAGCGAGGCCCAGAGCAGGCCCGGCGTACCAAAGGTCGGCGCCGGCAGTGCTTCAGGGAAGAACAAGCGGTCGACCGAACCACCCAGCACGTAGACGAAGAAGCCCAGACCGAACACGCCGTAAACGATCGCCGGTACGCCGGCGAGGTTGTTCACCGCGATACGAATGACGCGAGTCAGGGTGTTCTGCTTGGCATATTCGCGCAGGTACACCGCTGCCAGCACGCCGAACGGTGTAACGATCATCGCCATGATCAGGGTCATCATCACAGTGCCGAAGATCGCCGGGAAGATCCCGCCTTCGGTGTTCGCTTCACGCGGGTCGTCGGAGAGGAATTCCCAGATCTTGCTGAAGTAGAAGCCGACCTTGGTCAAGGTACTCATGCCGTTCGGCTGGTAAGCGTGAACCACTTTGCCCAGACCGATTTCGATTTCCTTGCCGTTGGCGTCACGGGCGGTCAAGGCGTCGCGGTTGAACTGTGCATGCAAATCAGACAGACGTGCTTCGATGTCTTTGTAGCGCGCGTCCAGCTCGGCGCGCTCGGACTCCATGTCCGCTTGTGCGGTGGCGTCGAGTTTGCCTTCCAGCTCCAGTTTGCGGCCATGAAGTCGGATGCGTTCGAGGCCGGCATTGATTGCGCCGATGTCGGTTTTTTCCAGCGTTTTCAGTTGAGCCGCAAGATCGTTCACCCGATCGATGCGCGCTTGCAGTTCAGGCCAAGCGGCCTCGCCTTCGGCGATGACCTTGCCATCCTGTTTGACGTTGACCAGGTAGCCGTAGAAGTTGCCCCACTCGCGACGCTCGATCGCCATCAGCTCGGGCGGCGTGGTCTGCTTGGTCAGCCACTCGCCGACGATCCAGGTGAAGTCGTTACCGTTCAAGTCACGGTTGCCGACCTTGATCAGCTCGCGGGTCATGAATTCCGGACCTTCGTCCGGCACCGGCAGACCGGCGCTCTTCAGACGTGCGCGCGGCACTTCTTCTTTCTGCACCACTTCGCCGATCACCAGGTGATTGGCCTGGCCCGGTACGTCGTAATGCGCGTGGATCAGGTCCGCCGGCCAGAAGTGACCGAGACCGCGCACGGCAATCACCGCCAACAGGCCAATGGTCATGATGACCGCGATGGACACCGCGCCACCGCTGATCCAGACGCCCGGGGCGCCGCTCTTGAACCATCCTTTCAGGGAGTTCTGTTTCACAGACTTCTACCTTTGCTTAAAGCGACGAGTATTTCTTGCGCAGACGCTGACGAATCAGTTCTGCCAGGGTGTTCATGACGAAGGTGAACAACAGCAGCACCAGCGCCGAGAGGAACAGCACGCGGTAGTGGCTGCCGCCGACTTCCGACTCGGGCATTTCCACCGCGACGTTGGCGGCCAGGGTGCGCAGGCCTTCGAACAGGTTCATCTCCATCACCGGGGTGTTGCCGGTGGCCATCAGCACGATCATGGTTTCGCCGACCGCACGGCCCATGCCGATCATCAGCGCCGAGAAGATGCCCGGGCTGGCGGTCAGGATCACCACGCGGGTCATGGTCTGCCATGGCGTCGCACCCAGGGCCAGCGAACCCAGGGTCAGGCCGCGCGGCACACTGAACACGGCGTCTTCGGCGATCGAGTAGATGTTCGGGATCACCGCGAAACCCATGGCCAGACCGACCACCAGGGCGTTGCGCTGGTCGTAGGTGATGCCCAGGTCATGGGAGATCCACATGCGCATGTCGCCGCCGAAGAACCAGTTCTCCATGAACGGGCTCATGTACAGCGAGAGCCAGCCCACAAACAGGATCACCGGAATCAGCAGCGCACTTTCCCAGCCGTCCGGGACTTTCAGGCGGATCGACTCGGGCAGGCGGCTGAAGGTGAAACCGGCGACCAGAATGCCGATCGGCAGCAACATCAGCAGGCTGAAGATGCCCGGCAGATGGCCTTCTACGTACGGCGCGAGGAACAGGCCGGCAAAGAAACCGAGGATCACCGTCGGCATCGCTTCCATCAGCTCGATCACCGGTTTGACCTTGCGGCGCATGCCCGGCGCCATGAAGTACGCGGTGTAGATCGCCGCAGCGACGGCCAGTGGCGCGGCCAGCAGCATGGCGTAGAACGCGGCTTTCAGGGTGCCGAAGGTCAGCGGCGACAGGCTCAGTTTCGGTTCGAAATCGGTGTTGGCGGCGGTCGATTGCCAGACGTATTTAGGCTCGTCGTAGTTCTCGTACCAGACCTTGCTCCACAGCGCGCTCCACGATACTTCCGGGTGCGGGTTGTCGAGCAGCAGCGGTTGCAGCTTGCCGCCGGCTTCGACGATCACCCGGTTGGCGCGCGGCGACAGACCAAACAGGCCCTGGCCTTCAACCACCTGATCGACCAGCAACGTGCGGTGTGCGGTGCTGTGGAACACGCCGAGCTTGCCGCTGGCATCAAGGGCGAGGAAGCCTTTGCGGCGTTCTTCGGCAGCGATTTCAACGATCGGCGTGGTGCCCATCTGGAAGGTGCGGATCTGCTTCAGACGCTGCTCGCCATCGGTATCGCGAGCCATGAACCACTGGGCCAGACCGCCCTTGGAATCGCCGACGATCAGCGAGATACCGCCGACCAGCTGCGCGGTGGCAGTGACTTGGGCGTCAGCGTTTTCCAGCAGTTTGTAGCGCCCGTTGAGGCTCTTGTCGCGCAGGCTGAACACGTCGGCCTGAGCACGACCGTTGACCACGTACAGCCACTGCTGGCGCGGGTCGACGAAGATGTTTTTCACCGGCTCGGTCATCTGCGGCAGATCGATGCGCGTCTGCTCGTTGGTGACTTCGCCGGTCATCATGTTTTCTTCGCTGGTCAGCGACAGCACATTGAGTTGCGAGCCAGTGGAGCCGACCAGCATCAGCGTCGAGTCGGTGGCGTTGAGGCTGACATGCTCCAGCGCGCCGCCGCTTTCGTTCAGCGCAATTGGCGCCTCGCCATAGGGATATTCGATGGCCGGGCTGATGGTTTTCTTGCCATCGGGATAGCTGACTTTATAGGTATGACGGAACACCAGCGCCTGACCGTTGGACAGACCCACGGCCACCAGCGGATGACCCGGCTGGTCTTCGCCAATAGACGTCACAGTGGCGCCCGCAGGCAGCGGCAGATCGACACGCCTCAATTCAGCGCCACTGTCGAGATCGAAGAACAGCGCCTGGCCCTTGTCGGATACACGCATGGCCACCTGATTCTGCTCTTCGAGCGAGATCATCAGCGGCTTGCCCGCGTCCTGCATCCAGGCCGGGGTGATCGAGTCTTTCGCGGTCAGGTCGGCGCCTTGAAACAGTGGCGCAACGACGTAGGCGAGGAAGAAGAAGATCAGGGTGATGGCCGCGAGCACCGCCAGGCCGCCAACGAGGACGTACCAACGGGTGAAGCGATCCTTGAGCGCGCGGATGCGGCGCTTGCGTTGCAGCTCAGGCGTATTGAAATCAATGCGCTTGGGAGGGGAAGACGTAGTCATTGGGGAATTGGCCAGATCATTCATGCGCACACCCTAGCGATCCTGTATGACAGAAAGATGACAGTGCAGTGACGCAGCAAATCCGCCAGCCGGAAGTCCGGCAGCGGAGTCGAGAATTCGAGGTTGTGAAACCTGTGCAGGAGCTGTCGAGGGAACCGAGGCTGCGATCTTTTGATCTTGCGATCAGAGGCCAGATCAAAAGATCGCAGCCTCGTTTCACTCGTCAGCTCCTACACGGTTCCAGCAGGTCCGGGGGGTTGCCCCGGATCTGCGGTGTTACTTCTTGGCGACAGCGCCGCCTTCTTGCAGACCGAGGTCAGCCAGTGCTTTGGCAGCAACCTTGGCTGGCAGCGGGATGTAGCCGTCTTTCACTACCACTTCCTGGCCCTGCTTCGACAGCACCAGCTTCACGAACTCGGCTTCCAGCGGGGCCAGAGGCTTGTTCGGGGCTTTGTTGACGTAAACGTAGAGGAAGCGCGACAGCGGATACTTGCCGTTCAGGGCGTTTTCTTCGGTGTCTTCGATGAACTCGCCGCCTTCTTTCTTGGCCAGGGCTACGGTTTTCACGCTGGCGGTCTTGTAGCCGATGCCCGAGTAGCCGACGCCGTTAAGCGAGCTGCTGATCGACTGCACCACCGACGCCGAACCTGGTTGTTCGTTGACGTTTGGCTTGTAGTCACCTTTGCACAGGGCTTCTTCCTTGAAGTAGCCGTAGGTGCCGGACACCGAGTTACGGCCGAACAGCTGGACCGGCTTGTTGGCCAGGTCACCGGTCACGCCCAGGTCACCCCAGGTCTTGACGTCAGCTTTGGCACCGCACAGGCGCGTCGAGGAGAAGATCGCATCGACCTGAGCCATGGTCAGGTGCTTGATCGGGTTGTCCTTGTGCACGAACACGGCCAGGGCATCCACGGCAACCGGGATCGCCGTCGGCTTGTAGCCGTACTTCTGCTCGAAAGCCTGCAGCTCGTTGTCCTTCATCTTGCGGCTCATCGGGCCCAGGTTAGCGGTGCCTTCGGTGAGTGCAGGTGGCGCGGTGGAAGAACCGGCAGCCTGAATCTGGATGTTGACGTTCGGGTATTCTTTTTTGTAGTTCTCGGCCCACAGGGTCATGAGGTTTGCCAGGGTATCGGAACCGACGCTGGACAGGTTGCCCGACACACCAGTGGTCTTGGTGTAGCTCGGGATAGCAGGGTCAACAGCGGCGAACGCGTTGGCAGTCGCAACGCCAGCAGCGACAAAAGTCATTGCCGCCATCAAACGCTTCAGTTTCATGCCTTACTCCTAGCAGATAGGGTGTGTTAAGTCGGGGCCAAGTATCAGCAGGCCATGTGAACACTCTATGGCTGAAATATGACAATTGGATGAAAGGCCAGCATCGGGTTTTGCTGGATGATTTGTGGCGTCCCCATTCGCGAGCAGGCTCGCTCCCACAATTGAAATGCATTCCAACTGTGGGAGCGAGCCTGCTCGCGAAGTGGCCGGTATTGGTGGAGTAGATCCTGGGCTTTAGCGCCCCTTCTTCCAGAGCCAGGCGCCTACCAGAATCCCCATCCCGCACAGCACTGCCACATAGTAGGCAGGCCCCATCGCGCTTTCCTTCAGCAGCAGACTGACCACCATTGGCGTCAGGCCACCGAAGATCGCGTACGCGACGTTGTAGGAAAACGACAGGCCACTGAAGCGAACCACCGGCGGGAACGCTTTGACCATCACGTACGGCACCGCGCCGATGGTGCCGACCAGCAAGCCGGTCAATGCGTACAGCGGGAACAACCAGTCCGGGTGGTCGGCGAGGCTGTGGTAGAAGGTCCAGGAGCTGATCAGCAGACCGAGGCAGCCAAAGACAAAGACGCGACCGGCGCCGAAGCGATCGGCCAGCGCGCCAGCGCCAATGCAGCCGAGGCTGAGGAAGACGATGGCCAGGCTGTTGGCCTGCAGCGCCGTGGTCGGCGAGAAGTGGTAGACCGTTTGCAGCACGGTCGGGGTCATCAGGATCACTACGACGACGCCAGCCGAGAGCAGCCAGGTCAGCAGCATCGAAATCGCGATGGCGCCGCGATGGTCACGCAGCACCGCGCGCAACGGCACTTCTTCGGCCAGTGCCTTGCGCAATTGCAGTTCGGCGAACACCGGTGTCTCGTGCAGCCAGCGGCGCAGGTACACCGAGAACAGGCCGAACACGCCGCCGAGCAGGAACGGGATCCGCCAGGCGTAATCCGACACTTCGGCTGGCGTATAAATGCTGTTGATTGCCGTGGCGACCAGCGAGCCGAGGAGGATGCCGGCAGTCAGGCCACTGGTGAGCGTGCCGCAGGCATAACCGATGTGCTTTTGCGGTACGTGTTCGGAAACGAAGACCCACGCTCCCGGCACCTCACCGCCAATAGCGGCGCCCTGGATCACCCGCATCAGCAGCAACAGGATCGGTGCCCAGATGCCGATCTGCGCGTAGGTCGGCAGCAGCCCCATGATCAGCGTCGGCACGGCCATCATGAAAATGCTCAGGGTGAACATCTTCTTGCGCCCCAGCAGGTCACCGAAGTGCGCCATGACGATGCCGCCCAAAGGACGCGCCAGATAGCCGGCGGCGAAGATGCCGAAGGTCTGCATCAACCGCAGCCACTCGGGCATGTCGGCCGGGAAGAACAGCTTGCCGACGACGGTGGCGAAGAAAACGAAGATGATGAA
This sequence comes from Pseudomonas sp. LW8, assembly GCF_041956865.1. Taxonomy (NCBI): domain Bacteria; kingdom Pseudomonadati; phylum Pseudomonadota; class Gammaproteobacteria; order Pseudomonadales; family Pseudomonadaceae; genus Pseudomonas; species Pseudomonas sp. LW8. The sequence continues at coordinate 5,672,123 of NZ_CP168138.1, forward strand.
ATCGTAGAACTCCAGCGCCCCGCCAAGGGCGGACAGCGACAGAGTCTTGTAGTCATTGCGGGTCAACGGTCGTGCGGGTTGCTCGGGCTGCGCGAGGCTCGAAGGCGCTGTGGTCATGGCAAGGGCTTCTCTTATAGTCGAATCTGTCGCCACAACAACGCTGGCGGTGGCTTGGACAGGTTCGGCACCATAGCAAATTGTTCGAAAAAGCACATAGAGGCGCGTAATTGACGGTCGAAATCAGAACCGGGTGGTCGTCGCGGGGTCTATCGACCGATATACTCGCCACCTGCGCAGGATTTGTAAGAGGTTGCTGTGCGAAAACGTTGTTGGCCCGTCCTTTGCTCGGGATTTAGCCTTTTTCGCAGAGTTTCCCTTTAGGCGCCTGATGGAAAACGTGACGAACGCAGTGTGTTCGGTGTTGAATCGTTTTTCTTGAAGACGGCTACCACTCGCAATACCCACGAAGAGTCATGGGTCAGAGGCCCCTCGGCATGATAGAGCTCGAACAAGAAGATCCGATCCCACAGGGCGACCTGGCCCTGCAAATCACCGCACTTCCCCGCGAAACCAACGGCTTTGGCGATATTTTCGGCGGCTGGCTGGTCGCGCAGATGGATCTGGCCGGCACCGCCATGGCCAGCCGGGTGGCCGGTGGCCGCGTTGCCACTGTCGCCATCGACCGCATGGCGTTCCTCGTCCCGGTCGCGGTCGGCGCGCAGTTGTCCTTTTATACCCAGACCCTGGAAATCGGCCGCAGCTCGATCCAGATGATGGTCGAAGTGTGGAGCGATGACCCACTCTCCAGCGAATGGCGCAAGGTCACCGAAGCGGTTTTCGTTTTCGTCGCCATCGACGGCAGCGGTCGCACCCGTTCGGTGCCGCCACGCGCGCGTTAAACCTCGCGACCGTTTTGCGGTCGATAGTCGTCCCCAGTGTCTGATCGAGAGTTGCCCATGAACACGCCCAACGTTGAAGCCGTGAAACAGGATGAACTGAACTGCTGGCGCATCCGCCACGGCAAGGCCGAAGTGCTGGTGGCCCAGCAAGGCGCGCACATCCTCAGTTATCAGATCGACGGCCAGCCGCCGATCATCTGGCTCAACGACAAGGCCGAGTTCAAGACCGGCAAAAGCATCCGCGCCGGCGTGCCGGTGTGCTGGCCGTGGTTCGGCAAATTCGAACGCAACCCGAGCAGCGTGCAGGCCATGTATACCGGCGAGCAGCCGGCCCCCGCGCACGGTCTGGTGCGGGCGATGGACTGGGAGTTGGGCAACATCGAATCAGAGGCTGACGGCATCAAGGTCGAATTCAAGCTGCCCTACCCGGAAGGTGGCCTGCCGGGCTGGCCCCACGAAGTCGATCTGACCCTGACCCTGCATCTGGCGGATCAACTGCATTACAGTCTGACCAGCCATAACCGGGGGACTGACAGCGTCACGCTGAGTCAGGCGCTGCACACCTATTTCGCCGTGAGTGACGTGCGTAATGTGCATGTCGACGGCGTGGCCGGGCTCAACTACATCGAGACCCTGGACGACTGGAACACGGCCAGCCAGAGCGGCGATCTGCATTTCGCCGGCGAGACCGACCGCATCTACCTCAATGCTCCGCCGCAATTGAGCATCGTTGATCCGACCTGGGAACGACGCATCGTGCTGACCTCTACCGGCTCGCGCACTGCGGTGATCTGGAACCCGTGGATCGACCGCGCCGCCGCACTGCCGGACATGGACAACGATGGCTGGCAACGCATGCTGTGCATCGAAACGGCGAATGTGATGGATGATCTGGTGACCCTGGCGCCGGGTGCGCGCCATACGATGGGTGTCAACGTGGCCGCTACGCCGCTCTAAGCTCTAGCGCAATACAAAAGGGCAAAGAGCCCCGTGGCGAGGGGATTTATCCCCGCTGGGTCGCGAAGCGGCGCCCGCTTTTTTTTTAAATCAAAAGCTGGGGCCTGCTGCGCAGTCCAGCGGGGATAAATCCCCTCGCCACAGATAAATCCCCTCGCCACAGATAAATCCCTTCACCACAGATAAATCCCCTCACCACAAAGGCTCGCTCCCAAATTTATGTGCGGCGCGCTTTAGAGGTCAGCCTCCTGCACCACCCGCACCTTCTCCGCCTCCAGCGCATACGCCGCATCCGCCAGGTCATTACTGACCTTTTCGATTTTAAGCGTGCCGGTCACCCAAAGCGGTGTGTAGATATCCTCCAGCTTCAACCCTTTCGGATATCGCACCAGCACCAGTTGATTCGGCGGTGGTGGCGGCACGTGGATGCAGGCGCCCGGATACGGCACAAGGAAGAACAGCGTGCTGCGGCCCTTGGCATCGGACTCCAGCGGCACCGGGTAACCACCGATGCGGATGTGCTTGTCGTTCATCGACGCCACGGTTTTCGTCGAATACATCACCGCTGGCAGACCTTTGGCCTGCTTCATCCCGCCCTTCTCGGTGAAGGTGCCGGTGGCTTCGGGGGAGTTGTGGTCGATTTCCGGCATGGCCTCGAGGGCCTTTTGATCCGACTTGGGCATCAGTTCCAGCCAGTCGGTTTCCGGCAGTTCGCCGGCGTGGGCGAGATAGCTGCCCAGCAAGAGGAGAGTCAACAGAAGACGGCGCATGAAGGTGCTCGGCAGGCAAAGGAATGGACGGTGAGTCGCCGCGCATTCTAGCCCTCCCGGCCGCGCTGGCCGAGAGGGCTTTGTCGCTTTCGATCAGTTCTTTTTGATCAGACCGTAGATCACCAGCAACACGACAGCGCCGACCAGTGCGCCGAGGAAACCCGCGCCCTCGCCCGCCTGATAGATGCCCAGAGCCTGGCCGCCGTAGGTGGCCGCCAGCGAACCGCCGATACCGAGCAGGATGGTCATGATCCAGCCCATGCTGTCATCGCCCGGTTTCAGGAACCGAGCCAGCAGGCCGACGATCAAGCCGATAAAGATGGTTCCGATAATTCCCATGGCATTTCCCTCTGATTTGGAAGATATGCGAAAGACTAGCCAGTGTTTCGCATCCTGCCATGAGAGAACGGCGGCCCCTGAATGGTTCCGCCGCGGCCACATGAAACTGGTTTACTCGGCGATCAGCGCTTCGACCTTGATGATCTGCGCTTGCAGCGTGGCCATGTCAGCGCAGCGCAGGTTGGCGTGGCCGACCTTGCGTCCGGCCTTGAAAGCTTTGCCGTAGTGATGCAAGTGGCAGTCTTCGATAGCGATGACTTTCTCCACCGGCGGCACTACGCCGATGAAGTTGAGCATCGCGCTCTCGCCGACCTTGGCGGTCGAACCCAGCGGCAGGCCGGCCACGGCGCGCAGGTGGTTTTCGAACTGGCTGCACTCGGCACCTTCGGTGGTCCAGTGCCCGGAGTTGTGCACGCGCGGGGCGATTTCGTTGGCTTTCAGGCCACCGTCGACTTCGAAAAACTCAAAAGCCATCACGCCGACGTAGTCGAGGTGTTTGAGCACGCGACTGGAATAATCTTCCGCCAGCGCCTGCAACGGGTGATCGGTGCTGGCCACCGACAGCTTGAGGATGCCGCTGTCGTGGGTGTTGTGCACCAGTGGATAGAACTTCGTTTCACCATCGCGGGCACGCACGGCGATCAGCGACACTTCGCCGGTGAACGGCACGAAGCCTTCCAGCAAGCAGGCAACGCTGCCCAGTTCGGCGAACGTACCCGCCACGTCTTCCGGTTTGCGCAGGACTTTCTGGCCCTTGCCGTCATAACCCAGGGTGCGGGTTTTCAGCACGGCCGGCAGACCGATGGAAGCGACGGCGGCATCCAGGTCGGCTTGCGACTGGATGTCGGCGAAGGCCGGGGTCGGAATGCCGAGGTCTTTGAACATGCTCTTTTCGAACCAGCGGTCACGAGCAATGCGCAGGGCTTCGGCGCTCGGGTAGACCGGCACGAATTGCGAAAGAAACGCCACGGTTTCGGCCGGGACGCTTTCGAATTCGAAGGTCACCAGATCGACTTCATCGGCCAGTTGGCGCAGATGATCCTGATCGCCGTAATCGGCCCGCAGGTGTTCGCCCAGCGCGGCCGCACAGGCGTCCGGCGCAGGGTCGAGGAAAGCGAAGTTCATGCCCAGCGGAGTGCCCGCCAGGGCCAACATGCGACCCAACTGGCCGCCACCGATTACACCGATCTTCATCTCAACAACCTCAGGCAATACGTGGGTCTGGATTGTCCAGGACGCTGTCTGTCTGCTCGGCACGGAAGGTTTTCAGTACCGCGTGAAATTGCGGGTGCTTGGCGCCGAGGATGCTCGCCGAGAGCAGGGCGGCGTTGATTGCGCCGGCCTTGCCGATAGCCAGGGTGGCAACCGGAATGCCCGCAGGCATCTGCACGATCGACAGCAGCGAATCGACGCCCGAGAGCATGGCCGACTGCACCGGCACGCCCAGCACCGGCAGGTGGGTCTTGGCCGCACACATGCCTGGCAAGTGGGCTGCGCCACCGGCACCGGCGATGATCACCTCAATGCCGCGGCTTTCAGCCTCTTCGGCGTACTGGAACAGCAGATCCGGGGTGCGGTGGGCGGAAACCACCTTGACCTCGTACGGGATGCCGAGCTTTTCCAGCATATCGGCGGTGTGGCTAAGGGTGGACCAATCGGACTTGGAGCCCATGATCACGCCAACCAGTGCACTCATCGTCGCGCCTCTTCTCTCTGGAGCGCCCGCAGGCGCGTCATAAAACAACAAGCCACGCAGGTTGCGTGGCTTGATTGTACGAAAAATGGCCGGACGTGCCGGCCGAAGGCCGCGCAGTATACCGCAAAGAAAGCAATAAACAGCCCCCGAAACGACCATCTGTCAAATGAGCGAAACGCCCGGTTTTATTGACCTTGAGGTCAGCGAAAGAACACCGCAAAAATCCCCCTGTGGGAGCGAGCCTGCTCGCGAAAGCGTTGCGTCAGACGATACCTCAGCGCCTGAAACTCCGCATTCGCGAGCAGGCTCGCTCCCACATTCGATCTTCATCAGCTTCAAGCGCTTTGTGCGGCGCCACCTTCTAGTTTTCGCCACAGCAACCGCACGTTGGCCTTGCGCACCAGGGCGCAGCGGTACAGGCGGATCTCCAGCGGCACATGCCATTGCGGGCCGCCGCACACCACCAGTTCACCGCGGGCCAGTTCGGCGCGTACGCTCAGTTGCGGCACCCAGGCAATGCCGAGGCCTTCCAGGGCCATGCTTTTCAGGCTGTCGGCCATCGCGGTTTCGTAGATCGTGGTGAAGCGCAACTGGCGCTGGCGCAGCAAGCCGTTCACCGAACGACCGAGAAACGCCCCGGCGCTGTAAGCCAGCAACGGCACACTCGCCTCGCCTTCCAGATCGAACAATGGTTTGCCATCCAGATCTGCCGCGCACACCGGCAGCATCTCGGTCTGGCCCAAGTGCAGCGACGGGAAAATCTCCGGGTCCATCTGCATCGCCGAATCCGGGTCGTAGAACGCCAGCATCAGATCGCAGCCACCTTCACGCAAAGCGTGCACGGCGTCGCCGACGTTGGTCGCCACCAGCCGTGTGGCGATGTTCAGCCCTTCGTTGCGCAACTGGGCGATCCAGCGCGGGAAAAAGCCTAGCGCCAGCGAGTGCGCCGCTGCGACTTGCATGACCTCGCCCTGCCCGCCTTCCAGATGATGCAGGTGGCGCAGCACTTCACCGAGTTGTTCGACCACGGTGCGCGCAGTCACCAGAAACAACTGCCCCGCCGCCGTCAGTTCGACCGGCGTGCGCGAGCGATTGACCAGAGTCAGCCCCAGCGCCGCTTCGAGGCTGCGGATCCGCCGACTGAATGCCGGCTGGGTCACGAAGCGCCGTTCGGCCGCCTGAGAGAAGCTGCGGGTGGCGGCCAGGGCACTGAAGTCCTCGAGCCATTTGCTTTCCAGATTCATCACGTCCTCCCGGACACGCACCAAAACAGGTCACACGTCTGCCGCACAGGCGGCGTCACACGGGCATTATGCCGAATGTGCATAGGGCAGTGCTGAACAGCATTGGCCCAAAAATCCCCACAAGCCTAGCATTCGCAGCGTTCCGGCACAGACCGGGTCCTTATCGAGATGATTTCTATCATGTCCTCCGCTGCATCTTTCCGCACAGAAACCGACCTGCTTGGCGCCCTCGAAGTACCGGCCCATGCGTATTACGGCATCCAGACCCTGCGAGCGGTGAATAACTTCCGCCTCTCGGGCGTTCCGATTTCGCATTACCCGAAACTGGTTGTGGGCCTGGCGATGGTCAAACAGGCCGCCGCTGACGCCAACCGCGAGCTGGGTCACCTGAGCGAAGCCAAGCACGCTGCCATCAGCGAAGCCTGTGCGCGATTGATCCGCGGCGATTACCACGAAGAGTTCGTGGTCGACATGATTCAAGGTGGCGCCGGCACCTCCACCAACATGAACGCCAACGAAGTGATCGCCAACATTGCTCTGGAAGCGATGGGCCACGAGAAAGGCGAGTACCAGTACCTGCACCCGAACGACGACGTGAACATGGCGCAGTCGACCAACGACGCCTACCCGACGGCGATCCGCCTGGGTCTGCTGCTGGGTCACGACGCGCTGCTGGCCAGTCTCGACAGCCTGATTCAGGCCTTCGCGGCCAAGGGCAAAGAGTTCGACCACGTCCTGAAAATGGGCCGTACCCAGCTGCAAGACGCCGTGCCGATGACCCTCGGCCAGGAATTCCGTGCCTTCGCCACCACCATGGGCGAAGACCTCGCGCGTCTGAAGACGCTGGCCCCGGAGCTACTGACCGAAGTCAACCTGGGCGGCACCGCGATCGGCACCGGCATCAACGCCGACCCGCGTTATCAGGCACTGGCTGTTCAACGTCTGGCTTTGATCAGCGGGCAACCGCTGGTACCGGCCGCCGACCTGATCGAAGCGACCTCCGACATGGGCGCGTTCGTGCTGTTCTCCGGCATGCTCAAGCGCACCGCGGTCAAGCTGTCGAAGATCTGCAACGACCTGCGCCTGCTGTCCAGCGGCCCACGCACCGGCATCAATGAAATCAACCTGCCGGCGCGTCAGCCAGGCAGCTCGATCATGCCCGGCAAGGTCAACCCGGTGATCCCGGAAGCCGTGAACCAGGTCGCGTTCCAGGTCATCGGTAACGATCTGGCGCTGACCATGGCAGCCGAGGGCGGCCAGCTGCAACTGAACGTGATGGAGCCGCTGATCGCTTTCAAGATCCTCGACTCGATCCGCCTGCTGCAACGTGCCATGGACATGCTGCGCGAGCACTGCATCGTCGGCATCACCGCCAACGAAGCGCGCTGCCGTGAACTGGTCGAGCACTCGATCGGTCTGGTCACCGCACTGAACCCGTACATCGGCTACAAAAACGCCACCCGCATCGCCCGTATCGCTCTCGAAAGCGGCCGCGGCGTGCTGGAACTGGTGCGCGAAGAAGGTCTGCTCGACGAAGCCATGCTCGCCGACATCCTGCGCCCGGAAAACATGATTGCCCCGCGTCTGGTTCCGCTCAAAGCCTGAGCCGACGCGAACTTGTAGCACCGCTCACCAGGTCGAGGGACTAGACACCTCTCACCTTTTGAGGGCTTGGGGATTTTGTCCCCGAGCCCTTTTTTTTAACTTCTTTGCGGGCAGGACGTTAGATGCTTTGTGTATTCGATACCGCCAAGATCGCAGCCTTCGGCAGCTCCTACAGGATTGACGTGCACCTGTAGGAGCTGCCGAAGGCTGCGATCTTTTGATTTGCAGCAACCTCGTTTCGTCGCTTGCACCACTACCGTGCAGACGGGCGCGCCACTGATCGGTATAGTGCCGCCCCTCTTCGCGTGAGCGGTCGTCGGTAACGAGGCCATAACCCATGCGAAACCCGAACTAATAACAAAACCCGCGATATGGATCCGGGACGAAACCTTCGCCTCACCCGTCGTGCCGCGCGCAGGCCGGTGTAACACGATGTTTCTCCGATCCAGCATTTGCACCCACAAAAAACAGCGAGGATAAATCCATGCTCGAAGTCATCAACGACTTCCTCTCAGGGAAAGTACTGATCGTGCTCATTGTCGGGCTCGGTAGTTACTTCACGATTCGCTCGCGTTTCGTTCAACTGCGTCATTTCTTCCACATGTTCGCGGTGTTCCGCGACAGCCTCAAAGGCAGCGCCGGGCAACTCAGCTCGTTCCAGGCCTTGATGCTCAGCCTCGCCGGCCGCGTCGGTGCAGGCAACATCGCCGGTGTCGGCATCGCCGTGACCCTCGGTGGTCCGGGTGCGGTGTTCTGGATGTGGGTGACCGCACTGGTCGGCATGTCCAGCAGCTTCTTCGAGTGCACCCTGGCCCAGGTCTACAAGCGCGCCGATGGCGATGGCCTGTACCGTGGCGGTCCGGCCTACTACATCCAGCACGGGCTAAAGCTCAAAGGCATGGCGATAGTCTTCTCCGTTCTGCTGCTGGTCACCTACGGCTTCGCCTTCATCGGCCTGCAGTCCTACACCGTGACCCACTCGCTGCAGAACGCCTTTGACTTCAACCCGCAACACACCGGTATCGTCCTGGCGGTGCTGCTGGCCATCACCTTTATCGGCGGGATCAAGCGCATCGCTTCGGTGTCCGACCTGCTGGTACCGATCAAGACCCTGGCCTACATCGGCGTGACCCTGTACGTGATCGGCACCCAGATCGAACACGTGCCGGCCATGCTGGAAACCATCTTCAAGAGCGCCTTCGGCCTCGACCCGGCGTTTGCCGGCCTGCTCGGCAGCGCCATTGTCATGGGCGTGAAGCGTGGCGTGTTCGCCAACGAAGCGGGCCTGGGCAGTGCGCCGAACGTCGCGGCCGTGGCCGCCGTCAAGCACCCGGGCGCGCAGGGCGTGGTCCAGGCTTTCAGCGTATTCCTCGACACCTTCGTGATCTGCACCTGCACCGCGCTGCTGATCCTGCTGTCGGGCTTCTATACCCCGGGCTTCGAAGGTGACGGTATCGTCCTGACCCAGAACTCGCTGGCGGCCGTGGTCGGTGACTGGGGCCGCATGTTCGTCAGCGTTGCGCTGTCGCTGTTCGTCTTCACCTGCATCCTCTACAACTACTACCTGGGCGAGAACAGCTTGCAGTTCCTCAGCCGCAACCGCGCCCTGCTGATGCTGTTCCGCGGCCTGGTGCTGGCGCTGGTGGTATGGGGTTCGATGCAGGACCTGACGACGGTGTTCGCCTTCGCCGACATCACCATGACCTGTCTGGCCTTCGTCAACCTCGTGGCCCTGGCCATGCTGTTCAAGGTCGGCCTGCGGGTGATGCGCGACTACGATGAGCAGCGTCGCGCCGGCGTCAAACAGCCAGTGTTTGATTCGAGCAAATTCGCCGATCTGGATCTGGATCGCAACGCCTGGCCGGTGAACCCGCCAGCAACGGCGGGCCAGACTGAAACTGCGCCGCAAGGCGTACCTGCAGCGCAACGCTGACAGGTGAATGACGGGCGCATCCCCTGCGCCCGTCAGTTATTGTGATGCAATAACTTGTAGGAGTGAGCCTGCTCGCGATGGCGGACTTTCAGCCAACATCATTGTTGAATGACACACTGCTTTCGCGAGCAGGCTCGCTCCCACAGGGCCCTCATCGTTTCGGAGAATCCTATGAGCTCGTCGACCTATCCCGCCGCTCAACACGTCATGGTGCTCTACACCGGTGGCACCATCGGCATGCAGGCCAGCGCCAACGGTCTGGCCCCGGCGTCCGGTTTCGAAGCGCGGATGCGCGACTACCTGCACAGTCAGCCTGAGCTGGTAGTGCCGCAGTGGCAATTTCGGGAAATGTCGCCGCTGATCGACAGCGCCAACATGACCCCGGCCTACTGGCAGCAACTGCGCGAAGCGGTGGTCGATGCCGTGGATGTGCAAGGTTGCGACAGCGTGCTGATCCTGCACGGCACCGACACCCTGGCGTACAGCGCGGCGGCGATGAGTTTTCAGTTGCTCGGTCTGCATGCCCGCGTGTGTTTCACCGGTTCGATGCTGCCAGCGGGTGTGACCGACAGCGATGCCTGGGAAAACCTCGGCGGCGCGCTGGTCGCCCTCGGCCAAGGCCTGGCGCCGGGCGTGCACCTGTACTTTCACGGCGAACTGCTGGCGCCGACCCGCTGCGCGAAAGTGCGCAGCTTCGGCCGCCATCCGTTCAAACGCCTGGAGCGTCAGGGCGGTGGTGTGAAGGCGCCTTCGATTCCAGTCGCGCTGAACTACAACCAGCCGAAGCAACTGGCGAAAGTCGCGGTGTTGCCGCTGTTTCCCGGCATCAGTGCCGAAGTCCTCGACGGCCTGCTCGACAGCGGCATTCAAGGTCTGGTGCTGGAATGCTACGGCAGCGGGACCGGGCCGAGCGATAACCCCGAGTTCCTCGCCAGCCTTGGCCGTGCACGGGATAACGGCGTGGTGGTGGTGGCAGTGACGCAATGCCATGAAGGCGGGGTCGAGCTGGATGTCTACGAGGCTGGCAGCCGCTTGCGGGGTGTTGGCGTGTTGTCCGGTGGCGGCATGACCCGCGAGGCGGCGTTCGGCAAGTTGCATGGCTTGCTGGGGGCCGGGCTGGAAACGGCTGAAGTGCGCCGATTGATCGAACTGGATTTGTGTGGTGAGTTGAACTGAGCTCGGCGCTGGATTGCCCCTCACCCTAACCCTCTCCCAGAGGGAGAGGGAACTGACCCTGTTGTCTTGCGCTATACACCGACCTGATAAACAGTGTCGATTATGGATTCGGCGGCGGTGTCTCACGTCGGTGTAGTTCTGCAATATCCCCCGTTCGGCCCCCTCTCCCTCTGGGAGAGGGCTGGGGTGAGGGCCTGCGGCATGCAACTTGCTGGGTCCCAGCCACCTCCAGGCTGGAAGATCCCATGCTCCACTCCCACCTCACCACCCTCAACGCGGTCTCGCTGATCCTCAACACGTTCAAGGCCGAAGGCCTGTCGAGCGAGGCGCTGCTGGCTGGCAGCGGTATTGTTGCGGCGGATCTGCAGCGGGCCGATACGCGCATCACCACCCATCAAGAGATGCAGGTCTGCACCAACGCGGTCGCGCTCAAACGTGACATTGGCCTCGAATTGGGCCGGCGCATGCACGTGTCCTGTTACGGCATGCTCGGTTACGCCCTGCTGACCTGTGCCACCTTCGGTGACGCTTTGCGGCTGGCGATCCGTTATCCGGCGCTGTTGGGCACGTTGTTCGAACTGAGCCTGGAAGACGATGGCGAGCAGGTCTGGTTCGTCGCTGCTGATTACCGTGAAAGCGCGGCGATGGCGGTGTTCAACGCCGAATTCTGTCTGGTGTCCCTGAAAGTCATCTGCGACGACTTGCTCGGCCATTCCCTGCCGCTGCGCGCCACGCGCTTCGAACATGCAGCGCCGGACTACCGCGACAGCTATGCCGAACCCTTTAACTCGCCACTGCACTTCTCGGCCAAAGACAACGCCTTCGCCTTCGACCGCCATTGGCTCGATCAGCCGCTGCCGCTGGCCGACGCGATCACTCATCAGGCCATGGCCGAACGTTGCCGCAAGCAGAATCTTGAGTTCACCGGACGTCAGGCCTGGCTGGGGCGGATTCGTCAGTTGCTCAGCGCACAATTGAATGCCGCGCCGGGGCTCGAGGGGCTCGCGCAGCAAATGAAGTGCTCACCGCGCACCCTGCGCCGGCATTTGAAAGACATGGGCAGCAGCTATCAGGAACTGCTCGATGAACTGCGCTTCGAACGGGCCAAGCAGATGCTGTGTGAAGACCAGTTGCCGATCTATCGGATCGCCGAGACGCTGGGCTTCAGCGAGACCGCGAGTTTCCGTCATGCATTTGTGCGCTGGAGTGGCGTGGCGCCGAGTCAGTTCAGACCGCATTGATGTCTACTTCAGGCATGAGCCTGCATGAACAAGGGGCGAATTGCGGTCAGAGGTTTTGGCCATATCGATCCCCTTTTGGCCGCTCCCGACGTTCTCCGATTCAAACTGCGCCGCAACACTGAAAGCCACCGAATCAGCCTTGCGGAGAACAACAAATGCTGACGATCTACTCAGACGATCACCACTTGCACCATGGCCGCTGCGAACTCATCGATGGCCAGCTCAAGCCGTGCTTCGAAATGCCGTCGCGTGCCGACCACGTACTGCAACGCGTGCAGAAGCAAAACCTCGGGGCGGTCGAAGCGCCGAAGGATTTCGGCCTGGAGCCAATCGCGCGCATTCACAGCCGTGACTATCTGGAATTTTTCAAAGGTGCATGGCAACGCTGGACCGAGTTCAACACCGACGGCGACTTGCTGCCTTACACCTGGCCGGCGCGCACGCTGCGTGCGATCAAACCGACCAGCCTGCATGGCCAGCTCGGTTATTACAGCTTCGACGGCGGCGCGCCGATTACCGCCGGCACTTGGCAAGCGGCCTACAGCGCGGCGCAAGTGGCGCTTACCGCGCAGGCTGAAATCCAGCGTGGCGCACGCGCGGCCTTCGCGCTGTGCCGTCCGCCGGGACATCACGCCGCCAGCGACTTGATGGGCGGTTATTGCTACCTCAACAACGCCGCCATCGCCGCTCAGGCCTTCCTCGATCAGGGCCACAAGAAAGTCGCGATCCTTGACGTCGACTACCACCACGGCAACGGCACTCAGTCGATTTTCTATGAACGCAGCGACGTCCTGTTCACTTCGATCCACGGTCACCCGGAAGCGGAGTTTCCGTTCTTCCTCGGCTATGACGACGAGCGTGGCGAAGGCGCCGGTGAAGGGTTCAATTTCAACTATCCGCTGCCGGCCGGTTCCGGCTGGGATGTCTGGAGTGCAGCGCTGGATCAGGCCTGCGACGAGATTGATCGCTACGGAGCGGACATCGTTGTCGTCTCCCTCGGCGTCGATACGTTCAAGGACGATCCGATCTCGCAGTTCAAACTCGACAGCCCGGATTACCTGGCCATGGGCAAGCGCATCGCCGCCCTCGGCAAGCCGACCCTGTTCGTCATGGAAGGTGGCTACGCGGTGGAAGAAATCGGCATCAACGCAGTGAACGTGCTGGAAGGTTTCGAACAATGAAAAAGCGACTGATCGCCTCGGCGCTGTGCGCAGCCATGCTGAGCGCTGGCGCCCACGCCGAAGAACGCACGCTGCGCGTTTATAACTGGTTCGACTACATCACGCCCAAGGCGCTGGACGACTTCAAGGCACAGAACAGCCAGACCAAACTGATCTACGACATCTTCGACACCAACGAAGCGCTCGAGGCCAAGCTGCTCACCGGCAACTCCGGCTATGACGTGGTAGTGCCGTCCAACGTGTTCCTCGCCAAGCAGATCGAGGCCGGAGTGTTCCAGCCGCTTGATCGCAGCAAGTTGCCGAACTGGAATCATCTCGATCCGAAGCTGATGAAGCTGATCGAAGCCAATGATCCTGGAAACAAATTTGCCGTGCCGTACATGTACGGCACCATTCTGATCGGCTTCAACCCCGCCAAGATCAAAGCAGCCCTGGGCGATAACGCGCCGGTAGACAGTTGGGACCTGATCTTCAAGGAAGAGAACATCAGCAAGCTCAAGCAGTGCGGCGTCGCCCTGCTCGACTCACCGTCGGAGATTCTGCCGCTGGCTCTGCAACACCTGGGCCTGGACCCCAACAGCAAGAAGCCGGCGGATTACGCCAAGGCCGAAGCGCTGCTGATGAAGATTCGTCCTTACGTGACCTACTTCCATTCGTCCAAGTACATGGCCGACATCGCCAACGGCGACATCTGCGTGGCCGTCGGTTATTCCGGCAGCTTCTCGCAAGCGGCCAACCGCGCCAAGGAAGCGAAAAACGGCGTGGTGGTGGAAATGCGCTTGCCCAAAGAAGGCGCGCCGATCTGGTTCGACATGCTCGCCATTCCCAAGGGCGCGAAGAACACCGAGGACGCCTACACCTTCATCAACTATCTGCTGCAACCGGCGGTGATTGCCCCGGTCAGCGATTTTGTCGGCTATCCGAACCCGAACAAGGACGCCACCGGCCTGGTCGATCCAGCCATTCGCAACAACCCGAACCTGTACCCGACCGACGCGGCAATGAGCACGCTCTACACCTTGCAGCCGCTGCCTCGGGATGCCGAACGCGCACGCACGCGAGCGTGGACGAAAATCAAGTCCGGGACCTGAAACCGGCTCGTTTGCTCAAGACCCGCCTCGGCGGGTCTTTTTTTGCCTGGCAGCTTTATCTACCGCACGGGTCGCTGTTGCGCCTTTTAACTTGCCCTGCTCCGCCGCCCTTGCGGCGTCCCGACAGAGCAGGAAACCACCATGACCGCCATTCCCAAAGCCAGTGCCGTCGATATCGTGACTCAGCTGGTTACTGGCCCCTCACTGCAGGAAGTCGCTTCAAAAACGCTGCGCGATGCCCTCAAGACGCTGTATCCGAATCTCGACATAGACCCGCGTCTGGCGATGGTCGTGCAACCCACCTGGGCCATTGTGGATGGTCGAGTCGTACCCGACGGGTATCAGGCTGGATCGCTGACCAACGCCCTGGTGCGGCTCGGCCTGTCCGGCACCACGGTGACGTACCTTGATGGCGAGCATTATCTGACCCTGCAACCCGGCATGCCCGCACCCGCGCATCTGCCGGTAAAGATCGATGCCATCGGCCTGTTGCTCAACGAACTGGCGCCACTGCTGTTCATCGCCTACAAGGAGCAGCACGTCGAATACTGGGACGAGTTCACCTACCCCGGGCAACCGCGCTGGCAGCAGTTGTCCGAGGCACTGCGCAACCTGTGGAACGTCGATGCCAGCGTCGGCTGGGACGCTGACGAGATCGCCATGGCCCGGGCGATTTTCAAACAGCCCGACCCGCAACAACGCCTGGCCCCCGCCCCGTACTCGGCAAAGGCATATCTGATTGACCTCGATCGCGGTAGCTCCGACAAGCCATCGCACTTGACCCTGGTCGATGCCGCAGTAGTGATCGGCACAATCGCAGACCGCAAGTTGATTCTCACCCACGCGGTCACCCAGGGCTTTCAGCGTTTCGACTCACTGGAGGAACTCGGCGAGGCTCTGCTGCGGATATATGGCGCAAGCGTCTCGGGCGAAGATCTCAAGTGGCGGCTGGTCGAACCCCAGGGCAATTTCTTCGACCAGCAGGCGTGCACGCTGATTTCCATGGAAGCAGATGCCTTGGGCGAAATCAGTTTTTTTCAGGATTCCCCTGGTAAACGCGTCTATCCGCATACCGGCACGGCCGGCAAACCGGCTCAACCGACACCGCGCCTCGAAGCGCACTTCGAGCGTTTGCAGCCGATGCTTCCGGACTGGCTGAACGACGCACTGCCCATGGATCAGACGCGTTACAGCCGGCACCTGCTGGATCTGACAACGCTGCAGCACGAAAACAACGGCAAATCCTTTCAAAGCGAAATCACCAGCCTGCAGGCGTTCACTCGTGCAGCGCTGATCAAACAGATTCTCAAGGAGCAGCCCGGCGCCAAAGACGTGAACATCGACAACATCGAAATCACCATCACCAGTCTCGTGGTCTGGGGCACGTTTGTATTGCCGGGAAATACTCAGGCTCAGACATGGACGCTGACCGAGCTTGCCCTGCAAAACCTCGCAGGCCTGCCGTTGGGCAACAAGACTGTGCGGTACAAGGATGGCAGCCCGGTACCCGAGTGGATGAGCGCGACTTTTCTGGAAAAACTGGTCAGCACGGTCGACATCGGCAAGACCTACCCGGCGCATCTCAAGGCCATGCTGCTAGACGACCCCGTGCAAGCGCCGCTGTTGCAAGGGCTCTACACCAGTCAGCTGCGCATTGAGCTGCCATTGCTGGCGTTGCAGCACAAGATCCGGGGTAGAGCCGGCCTCGATGAATCGGGTTATCGATACGTGGTCGCCGCATTCGCCACCACTGGCGCGGAACGCTACGTCGATGGCGAGGAAATCGTCATTCGCCCATTGGCCTTCGTCGCTCATCGCAGCCGCTCCACCGCAGACACTGTCGACAACATGTATGTCATAGGCCCTCGCGATGCCGACAAAGGGCCGTGCGTGCTGTATCGACCACTGTTTGACAAGACTCTGCTGCAATATCCGGGGCCCGCGAATCTGCTTTTTGCGATCCAGCATTCGCGACATTTGCGTGACTCGGTACTGGCCTGGTTGCCGGACGATGTGCGCTTCAATTACAGCCAGTTCGTCTTCACCGCCAGGCTGCCGTCGGTGTGGACGATCCCGCAACTGATGATCAATCCGACCACTGCGCTGGATATGTCAGGCGCGGTCGCGCTGGGCACTAAGGTGATCGCCAGCGATGTCCTCGCAACCCTGCACGAACGCAACGTCAAGGCGCTTGTCACTCAAGCCGACCGGCAGTCGGTCTCCGATGCCGAAGCACGCTGGGCCTCGCTGAAACAGGGCGGCTGGGTGATGCTCAATGCCGCGCTGCCGTTCCTGGGCCGCAGCGTAGGCACAGCGGCGTGGATCTGGCAGATCATGGATGATCTGCAGGAAATCACCGACGGCGCCAACGAGCAATCGGGGAAGATCGCCTGGACGGCCATCGCCGATATTCTCCTGGCGCTGGGCATGGTGCTCGCCCACCGTGCGGCGGTGGGCGATGCGCCATCGACACCCGTGGCCACGGAGCTCGAAGAGGACCCAGCGACGACCAGACCTGCCGCCAGAATCGTCAAAGCGCTGCGCCAGCCCGATATCACCGGCCCGCAATTAACCCAATTCCATGGCACATCAATCGACAGCATCACGGCGCTGAAGCGATCCCCGACGGCACTCGCCACGCTGTTGGACGGGTTCGAGGTCGGCAAGCCCCAAGCCCTTGGCGCAGCCACCCGGGAAGGCGCGTACCGAGACCTCTACGCCCACGCAGACAAATGGTACGCCCGGGTCGGTGAGCGCTGGTTCGAAGTCGCGCGCAACGCGCATGGCGATGTGCACATCGTCGATACGCGTCAGCCCACCCGACCAGCCGGGCCCAGGCTTGCCTATACCGCCAATGGCCAATGGGTGATAGATCTGCGTTTGCGCCTGCGCGGAGGCGGGCTGGAGGACGGGCGCAAGGTGGCGCAAGGCAAAAAAAACCAGGAGGTGGCCGTATTGTCCGAGCAGATCACCGCGTTCGATTTGACGATGGAGAGCAAAGGCAGCCTTCTCGATACCGAACGCAACAGCCTGCGCGATGCCCCTGCGCAGGCACGCGAACAAGCGCTTGCGCAGTACCTCGCCACGCTCGATTCACAGCACAACGAATATGCCGCGAACATTCAGCTGATCAAGACACTCAACTGCAAGCAATCGATTCCCAACTACCGCACGGTCATGCCGGAGCGATTGGACATGCAGTTGTTTCTGGGGCAGGAGTGGCTCAGTAATAACGCTTCGGATTACCAGCAACGCGTACTGAGGGTGCAGGCGATACTGGACGACGAACTGCGCGGCGAATCGCAGGCGGTCACCTCTGCGTTCGAACAGTTGAACGATGCCACTCAAACCATTATCGAGAAAATGGAGTCGGCTGAAGCCTGCCTGGATGAACTGACCAGGCTGGGACCTGATGGCCTGGAGATAAAGCAGAAATACAACATCAGCCTGGCGCCCTACCCGCTGGATGATCTGAAGACTCTGCAGATCAGTCTCGGCCAGTACACCTGCATCAAACCCGGCGATTCCACCGCTCATGTCGAGGCACAACAAGCGCTGGCCAGTCTGTTCGAAGATGCTGCGCTGAACGTTCAGAGTTCGCGGGACCTGAGCGCCGATGAAAGCCTCAGTGATCTGCGCATACGCATCGACGCCCTGAGTCAGGTGAGCGAACAGTTCGCTTCCGTGGACAAGCGTTTCGATGACCTGGCGAGTGAATATTCCGAACACATACACACGGAGCGACTCAAGCAGTTGCAGGCGCGCGTGGTCGCATTCAAGGAAAGCGCCGACAATCGACTCGCCGATCTGTTGCGCTACCGGCATCTACTGGTGCCGCAAGCCGGTCCGTCGAGACCCGCAACGTCAGCTTCGAATCGGCAGATCATCAAGACACGCAACAAGGGCACCCTGGTCGGCCAGCGGAAAAAAAGCCTCGACGGCAAGAACACCGATCTGGTCGAAGTCGGTACGGCGCTGACGAGAGTGATCGCGACATTCAAGGAGGAATCGCCAGGTATCTGGGTCGAGCAGAGTGCACGGCCTGCACCGTTGCCTAAAGCCAGGCCCAACCTCAACAAGAGCATCAGCGAAGGGCAGGCATTGATCGACGGGCTGGCGGCGTTTCATCGGCGCATCGAGGCGCGTCTCAAACGCGGCTCGCGCATTCCAGTGGAGGTCGAAGAGGAATACCACAACCACGCCGCCCTGTTGCGCAAAGCCGGTGCGGCGATCGATGAAGCGCTGACGGCGAGTAACCTCACCGCTGCTCTGCATGAACCGTCCGAAGAGCTCAACCACAAGCTCGACGCTGCGGCTACGACACTGGAGCAAAAAGGCACCAGCACGCGAATCCGCCTGGTCAAGCAACAACTGCCAACAGCTGCCGGGGTCGAGTGGCTCAAGGACAAGGGCGAAGTGAGCATCTCGAAAACCCTGACCCGACGGCGTCTGAGGCGCCATCAGAACGATTTTCTCGACGAGTATCAGATTCGTGATGCGCATACCGACAAGGTCCTCTGCTATGCGCATTTCCATTACAGCAGCGTCGACGCGCCCGTTGGTGCATTTGTGCGTGGACATATGAAAACGCTCGCTCAGCACCGCATGGGGGGCGTCGCCGAAATAACGGGTGTGGATAATCAGAGGCTGATAGAAATCCATCGCAGCGAAATTTCCACTCGCAGCGCCGAAACGCTGTTCTTCAATCTCTCCAAGCCTGCCGCAGACGCGACAGCGCCGCTTTGATCGCAGGCTCTGGTACGGCGGCAAAACCCAGCACCAGGCCGGCGCGCTGATCCATGGGCGTAGTCGAGTCGGGTAACCAGTAGCTGCTCAGGCCGTTGATTTCGACATCGACATCAGCGGCCTGAGCGATCAATTGCTGCTCGCGCGCGATGCTGTCCACGGCGACGGTCAGGTGCAGCCCGGCCGACACGGCGGGCAACTGACCGACACCGGCGATCATCGGCCAGCCTTCGAGCAGGCAGTTGCGCCGGCTCAGCGCAGCCCGGCGCATGCGACGGATATGTCGCTGGAAATGCCCGGCAGCCATGAATTCGGCCATCACCGCTTGGGTGCTGACCTCCGAGTGCCGCACATCGACGGCGCGGCGTTGCGCAAACGCGTCGACCAGCGCTGGCGGCAGCACCAGATAACCAAGGCGTAACGCCGGAAAAGCGACCTTGCCGAAGGTGCCGACGTAGAGCACACGCCCCTGACGATCAAGTGCGGCCAACGGCGCCAGGGGTGCGCCGGTGTAGCGGTACTCGCCGTCGTAATCGTCTTCGACGATCCAGCCGCCGACCCGCTCGGCCCAGGCGAGCAATTCCAGACGCCGGGCCAGACTCATCACCACTCCGGTCGGGTACTGATGAGACGGCGTGACATAAGCCACCCGACAATCGCTGAGCCGGGCCATGGCGCTGCAATCGATACCGTCGCTATCTACCGCCACCCCATGCAATTTCGCCCCCGCCACAGCGAAGGCATGCCCGGCGGCGCGATAGCCCGGATTCTCGATCGCCACACCGTCCCCCGGCTCGACCAGTAACTGTGCACAAAGGCTGATGCCCTGCTGTGCGCCACTGGTGATCACAATTTGCTCAGCGGCGCACTGCATGCCCCGCGAGCTGCGCAGATAGGCAGCGATCATGCCGCGCAGCCGCGCGTCACCGGCTGGGTCGCCGTAACACAGCTGCTGCAGATCCGGTTTACGCCAGAAAGCCGCGTTCAGCTTGGCCCAGACCTCGAACGGGAACAGATCAAATGCAGGCACACCCACCCGAAAAGCGCGCGGCGGACCGCTCGGTGGTCGAGGTAAATGGTGCTTTTCAATGCGAGAAAAGCCACCACTGTGGATAACTTTGCTGGATGAATTCACAGGTAAATCCAGCCAATTTGTGGATAAGGCTGTGGGTAAGCCTGTTGACAAGCCTGTGGATGAATTTGTGGATATTTTTTTCTTCGACGTGGCTGTCTGAGCCAATTGCGCCACGTAAGTACCGTCGCCGACGCGCCCTTCGATAAAGCCCTCGGCATACAACTGATCGTAGGCGCGCACCACGCTGTTACGGGAAATGCCCAGCGCCGAGGCCAGGTCACGGCTGGCCGGCAATCGCGTGCCACTGGCCAGACGTCCATCAAGCACCCGCAGGCGCAAAGACTGATAGAGCTGGCGACTCAGGCCCTGACGGCGATCGAGTTCGATTCCGGCCGGATTGAAAGGCATCGACAAGGGTGGCAGATCAGGCATGGCGAATGGACCTATGAAATGGCTCGGCAATGGCTCTTACAACGAACCAATAGCCTGCCTAGGATGCAGGCATTCGCCAAGGAAAATCTGTCCATGTACACGCCACGCGCCTTTGCCATCGAAGACTTGTCCCAACTGCACGAACTGATCCTCGCCACGCGCCTGGCCATTCTGGTCAGCCACGGTGAGAACGGACTCCAAGCCAGCCACGTGCCGGTGCTGCTGCATCGCGAACAGGGCGAATACGGCACGCTCTACGGGCATCTGGCCAAGGCCAATCCGCAATGGAAAGACCTGCGTGACGGCGCCGAGGCGATGTTGATCTTCGCCGGACCAGACGCCTACGTAAGCCCGGGCTTCTATCCGAGCAAGGCCGAGCACGGCAAGGTCGTGCCGACCTGGAACTACATCGCCGTGCACGCCTACGGCCAGGCCGAGACCTTCAGTGATGGCGGCCGGTTGCTCGACATTGTCAGCACCCTCACTGACCGTCACGAAGCGGGCCGCGCCCAGCCATGGTCAGTGGACGATGCGCCAGCCGAATACATCGACGGCATGCTCAAGGCCATCGTCGGGTTTGCCATTCCCATCGACCGCCTCGAAGGCAAACGCAAGCTCAGCCAGAACCGCAGCGCTGAAGACATTGCCGGCGTGCGCGAAGGCCTCGCCGCCAGCCCCGACGCCAACGATCAAACCCTCGCCCGCTTGATGCGCTAAGGAAATCACCATGACTGAGATCGACATTCGCCAGGTCAGCGCCGACGACCACGATGCCTGGCTGCCGTTGTGGCAAGCCTATTTGCGCTTCTACAACACCGAACTGCCGGACGCCGTCACCCAGAGCACCTGGCAGCGCTTTCTCGACCCGAATGAACCGACCCACGCCGCCCTCGCGTGGGCCGATGGCAAAGCATTGGGCATGGTGCATTACATCTATCATCGCTCGAACTGGAGCATCGAAAATTCCTGCTATTTGCAGGATCTGCTGGTGGTGCCGGAAGCCCGTGGCACCGGTGTCGGTCGGCTGTTGATCGAGCATGTCTACGCTACCGCCAAGGCCGATGGTTGCTGCAAAGTCCACTGGCTGACCCATGAAACCAACGCCACGGCGATCCAGCTCTACGAGCGCATTGCCGAACGTCCGGGATTCATCCAGTTTCGTAAAGCCCTTTAAGGAGACGCGCACATGACTGCTTCACTCGCTGACTGGAAAGGCGTCCCCGCCCCCTCCGCCACCCTGCTCGAGGGCCGTTTCATTCGTCTGGAAAAACTCGACCCGGCGCGTCATGGCGATGAGCTTTACGCCGCCCTCGAAGGGCCGGGTGCCGATCCGAAGCTTTGGGATTATCTGCCTTACGGTCCGTTTCGCGAGCGCTGCGCGTTCAACGACTGGCTGAACAATCATGCGGCCAACAGCGACCCGTATTTCTTCAGCATCATCGACCGTGCGACTGGTCAGGTCCAAGGCATCCTCAGCCTGATGTCGATCGTCCCGGCGCAGGGCCGCATCGAAATCGGCCACGTCACTTTCGGTGCGCCAATGCAGCGCTCGCCGAAAAGCACCGAGGCGGTGTACCTGCTGGCCAAATATTCGTTCGAGCTGGGTTACCGGCGCCTGGAATGGAAGTGCAACAACGGCAACGCCCGCTCCAAATACGCGGCCGAGCGTCTGGGCTTCAGCTTCGAAGGCGTGTTTCGCCAGCACATGGTGGTCAAGGGGCAGAACCGCGACACCGCGTGGTATTCGATTCTGGATGCGGAATGGCCGGCGATCGATGCGGGATTCGAGCGCTGGCTGAGCGATGAAAACCAGACGCCTGCTGGCCAACTCAAAGGTCTGGCCGAATGCCGTAGCTGAACTTCACGGATACCCCTGTGGGAGCGAGCCTGCTCGCGAAGGCGGTGTGTCAGTCACCGCAGATGTTGACTGACTGACCGCTTTCGCGAGCAGGCTCGCTCCCACAATGGGCGGGGTCTTTCTTAACAACGCAGTTCTTGCGCCAGCACCGCAATGTGCTCCGGGCCGATCCCGCAGCAGCCACCCAGATGACTGGCGCCGCGCTGTTGCCAGTCCAGCGCCCAGTGCAGATACCCCGGCGGATCGAGATCGTCACGCAACGGGTCGAGGCCGTCGTTGGCCGTGGCTTCTTTCGGTTGCGGAGGAAACGCGTTGGCATACGCGCCGATATTGATCATGACGCCGAGACGCTCAAAGGTTGCGCGCGCCGCGTCGATTGCTGCGCCAATCACTTCAGGCTGACTGCAGTTGAACAGCAGGGTTTCGACGCCGAGTTCAGCCGCCACCGCAGCCGCTTCGGCTACCGGCTCACCGGAGCGCAGGCGTGGCACTTCATCGGTGTCTTCATCCTTGAGAGTGAATGACAGCCAGAACGGTTTGCCGTCCTTCGGCAGCCCGGCGTGAATGGCGCGTGCCTCGATAATCGAACTCTGGGTTTCCGCCAGCCACAGATCAACATGCGAGGCCAGCCCATTGACCAGCGGCGTCAGCAGCTCGCTCACGCGATCCGCTTCGAACAGATCCGGACGATACGAACCAAACAGCGGCGGCAACGAACCGGCAACACGCACTGGCTTGCCGGATGCCTGCACCGCCCGCCGCGCCAACTCCCCCGCCAGTGCCGCAAGCGCCTGGCCTTCAGCCGCAAAGCGCGCCTCGCCAATGTGAAACGGCACCACCGCGTAACTGTTGCTGGTGATCACGTCGGCGCCGCTGTTGATGTAAGCGGCATGCACCGCCTCGACCGCCTGCGGCGCTTCGCTCAGCGCCAGTGCCGACCACTCGGGCTGGCGAAATGGCGCCCCGGCGCGTTGCAGTTCACGGCCCATGCCGCCATCGAGAATGACCGTACTTGCTGCGCCCATATGCTTTTCACTCATATGCTTATGAAAATAACTCACTATCAGAGTCGTTCTTATAACTATTTAATACGCACCACTCGGTTAATAACAACCTCTTTTTTCAACAGGAATCGACTGTGAAACTCCAACCGCTATTGGCCCTGGGCCTGACCATTCTGGCCTCCACCCAAGCCTTCGGCGGCGCGACGCTGGACCGCGTCGAACAGAAAAAAGAGCTGGTCGGCGTGCTCATGGAAAGCTATCCACCCTTCTCGTTTCTCAATGAGCAGAATCAACTCGACGGTTTCGATGTCGACGTTGCCAAAGCGGTGGCTGACAAGCTTGGCGTCAAACTTCGTCTTGAAACGCCGTCCTGGGACGTGATCGCCGCCGGTCGCTGGAGCGGACGATACGACATCTGCATCTGCTCGATGACCCCGAGCAAGGCCCGCGCAGAAGTGTTCGACTTCCCGGTCGAGTACTACGCCTCGCCAGCGGTAATCGTGGTCAATGCCAAGGACGATCGCATCCACAGCGCCAAGGATCTGAGCGGCAAAAAGGTCGGCCTGACCAGCGCCTCCAGCTACGAAAGTTATCTGAACAAAAATCTGGTGATCGAAGGCGCCGAGGATACGCAGTTGCAGTATCCGTTCGAGGATGTGCAGATCGCTCCTTATGACACCGACAACGTCGCCTTCCAGGATCTGGGCCTGGGCGCCGGCGTGCGCCTGGATGCAATCCTTACCAATCTGGTCACCGCACAGCCGCGCCTGAATCAGGATCAGCGCTTCAAATTGGCCGGCGAACCGCTGTACTCGGAACCGAACTCGGTGGCCATCGAAAAGGGTGACCCGCAATGGGACGCCAAGGTACGCGAGGTGTTCGCACAACTGAAACAGGACGGCACCCTGAGCAAGCTGTCGCAGAAATGGATCGGCGCCGATATCAGCCAATGACTTCTTTTCCGACCCCGCCACAGCCACCGCAACCGGTGGCTGAAACACGCCTGCAAAAGCTCTTTGGTTTCCGCACGCGCCTGTACCTGACGTGGGCGGCGCTGTTCTGCCTGTTCGCCGGATTCTTCCTCAGCTTCGACCTGAAGTTCGCGATCATCCTCGACAAACTGCCCAACCTCGTTGGCCTGAAGCTGGCGCCAAACGGCTTCCTGCAAGGCGCAGCGCTGACCCTGTTTCTGTGCGCCTGCTCGATCATCGCCTCGTCGCTGCTCGGTTTCATCACCGCGCTGGCGCGCCTGTCGAGCAGCGCCGTGGCGTTTGGCATCGCCAGTTTCTACACCTCGTTCTTTCGCGGCACGCCATTGCTGATCCAGATCCTGCTGATCTACCTCGGCCTGCCGCAACTGGGCATCGTCCCCGGCGCCATCGTCGCCGGCATCATTGCCCTGTCGCTGAACTATGGCGCCTACCTGAGCGAAATCTTCCGCGCCGGCATCCTCGGCGTCGATCACGGCCAACGCGAAGCATCCCTGGCGCTGGGCCTGCGCGAAAGCGTGATCTTCTGGCGCATCACCCTGCCCCAGGCCATGCGCACGATTATCCCGCCGACCACCAACCAGTTCATCTCGATGCTCAAGGACTCGTCGCTGATCTCGGTAATGGGCGTCTGGGAAGTGATGTTTCTCGCCCAGTCCTACGGGCGCTCAAGCTATCGCTACATCGAAATGCTCACCACGGCGGCGATCATCTACTGGCTGATGTCGATCGGGCTGGAGCTGATTCAGGCACGGATGGAGCGGCATTTCGGCAAGGCGTATGTGCGCCGTAGTTGAGGTGCATTCAAATGGTGTCCCGGCGAATCCGCACTACGCCCATTTTCATGCCGAATGGGCGGAACACCGCGTTCAGCGACTTCAGGGTCTGATTGCCTTCGCCATGTTCGATATGCACCAGCGTGCGCACAGAAATCTTGCACATCTTCGCGAACTGGGTCTGATGCAGACCGGTGACTTCGACCCGTAAACGGCGCACGGCGTCACCGATTTCCAGAGTGCCTTCGGCCAGTGATTGCTGAATGCTTTCGATGAGCGCCGTGCGCTCGAGGACGGTCAGACTCATTGCAGGTCCCACTCTTTCAAACGTTGCTCGAGGTTTTTCAGGTGAACGCTCGGGTGATTCATGGTTCTGGCGGGCAAACCGCTGGCCGCAAGAATATCCGGCAGTGCGGCCAGACGGCGGGCATCCGCGCGCAGGCCTTCGAACAGCGCAGAGGCATCCAGCCCCGCCAACGAATCGTGCGGATCTGCGTTATCGGCCAATACGCGGCAGACACCTCGCCAATCGACATCTCCCGCCCGCTCCAACTCTTTTGGCCATTTGGTCGTACGCGTCACGCCTTCGTCATCCATGACCATCGGGGCGAGGTCATAAATCGGCGCGAGCTGGAAAGCGTTCTCTTGCCGGATGATCGCCGTGTTACGACCGTGGTTATCTGAGTTTCCGAGGATTTTATTGATCAGGTCGCGACGCAGATAATCGGCGACGAGGCCGGGAATCTGGCTGGCCTGACCCGCTTTGCTCCAGAGCCCGGCGAGCATGCGGATCACTTCCAGATGATTCATGGCGCTGCCTGGCGTCGTCACTTCAGCCAGCGAATAAATCGATTCGACGGCGAAACGCGACACCGCCCCATCTTTCACTTGTCGATCAAAACGCCGCATCCACAAACTCGGTTTGGTCGCCTCTTCCAAGGCCAGGCCTTCTGCCGCGACGGTTGCGATGCCCAATGTCTGCAGCGCTTTGTAGTAATGGAATTCGCTGCGCAGGATGTCCTGGTCGGTCTGCCCGCCCCTGTTTCTGGCGAATTTCACGAACCAGTGCTGTCGCACTTCTTCATCGTCCAATACCGCATCGGGATACAGAAGCCCGGCGCTGTTCTCTGCCAGTAAGAGCTTCGGAGCTTCCCCACCTGCCCCCGTCGCGCCACCGATGGCCGCGCCCAGCTCGTAGGCATATTCAAGAAAGCGGTTGTCGCGGCTAATGACCTCCTCGCGCTTGAATCCGATCGGCTTCCTGTCATCGACTGCTTCCGCCGATTCCTTTATTCGCATGTTGCCAATGGGTGCCGGTGTACTGCGACCCAGCAGAAAGAGATCGGCGCTGATCTCGGCGGGTCTTTCCTGACCCAGGCGGGCGAGTAGAAACCGCTTGGCTGCGCCTGCCGGTGCGATGTCGTGGACAAAGGCCGGCGTCTTCGCGCGCCGACCTTCCCAATCCAGCGGATACAGGGCACTCACGGCTTGGGAAAAAGGCGACCCGATCAACTCGATGTTTTCCACCAGATAGTCCGCTTCATAGCCAAAACTGCAGCGGCTTTCGAAGCCTTTTTCCGGATCATCGAAGTCAAGAATCATCGCGTCGTGCCATTGCCCAGCGGTGAAGATCTGGAGTGTCAGGTTGTACATGTTGATTCCGTGTGCATTTTAATGCGTTTCAAGAAAGAGAAATCTTCGACAATTGCAATATAGTGCATTCTGGCAGCCAAAGACGCCCCAAATCTGCAACTAAATGCACATTAGCGCTCGCTACTGACTTACCAAATGCAAAATAATGCAGACAAGCATTTAACTTCACGCTGATAAAAATGCCGTCTTCAAGCGAAAGCTGTAGGAAAAAGAACAAGTGGCGCCGCGCAAAAGAATTGTTTGCGAAATCCAGTGAGGATTTTCCACAGAACGATCCGATGTCGCCTGCGTGGATGTGGGAAGCGGCCGACATCGGTTTTTTTCAGGCAGCAATAGAGTTGGATTTTCTCGATACGGAAATCGAACCTGATGCCCACTCAACACCTATTCGCACCAAAACACCTGGCTCTGGCTATTTCATTGGCGCTGGGTGGCGTAGCGCTGGCGAACGCCGAGCAATCCACTGAAGCAATCGAGCAGCCCCCAAGCATGGAAACGACGGAGCAGCCCGAAGCCAACCCCAAGCAACAGGCTTTGGAACGGCTCCAGGGTTTTCTCAACGACGCGAGCACAGTGCCGATTACCTTTACGACACCGGAAGCCGTGTTCAAAGGGACTGAAGTCAACGACTTGATCACCCTTGCAGACGGGGCAAGCTTCACTGGCCGGCTGGATGGCGGCAAGGGCGATAACGTGTTGTTCCTGAATGCTGCGGATGGCGGCACGTTGAACGACACGCGCAACTTCAATGGGTTATTCGTCGCCCAAGGCGACTGGACATTGAGCTCCAAAGGCGATTTCCATGAAGGTGTTCTGGTCGACAGCGGTGGAGCGTTGACCAACCTCGGCAGCATCAAGGGTGATGTGTATGTCCAGAATGGCGGCAGTTTCGCCGGTAAAGGCACGGTGGGAAATCTTGAGGTGGGTGGGCTGCTCACCGTCAATGCAGCGCTTGGCGCACCACGAGTGAAGGGTAATTTGCACTTGGCGCCTGGCGCCGAATTGGCTTACGAGGTCACTCCCGCTGGTGGTCAGACGATCAAGGTCGATGGCACCGCCCAACTCGAAGGTGCCACCCTGAAGATTGTTTCGGCTCCCGGAGAATATCCGCAGAGCAGCCAATACAAAATCATCGAAGCCCGTGAGGTGAAAGGCGAGTTTGGCCGGATCGAGAACGATCTGGCGTATATGACGGCCACGGCTCAATACAACAAGAAATCGGTTGGGCTGACTTACGCTCGCAATGGTGAACCGCTTGAAAGCCTCGCTCCTACAGAAAATGCAGGCGCACTTGCAGGAAGTATTATCGAGCCAGAGCAGCCGACTTCTCCCGCTGTACCGATCGCGACAACGCCCGCTCCAGCTTCAATGACAGCGGGGATCGCAACTCCAGCCCCCGCCCTGACCTCAGTTGCGACCTTGATTGAAGACTCCGCATCGGTGGAATCATCGATACCCGACGAAATCGTAACTGCACAAACCACCGCACAGCCCGCGTCGGAGCCTGCAAAGCCCATTAACACCGCCGTCGCCGCACTGCTGACCAGCGATAAAACCACCGCACCCATCGCGCTCGATCAACTCGCCGCAGGCAGCAATGCCAACCTCGCCAAAGCCACGCTGAGCAGTATCACGCCGGTCAGTACGAGCATGCTCTCGGCGATGCGCCAACTGGACAACCGTTCCGGCTCTACTGACGGCTCGCGCAGTTCATCGCGTCAGGCCGCAGGCAACGAAGACTCCGGACGGGTGTGGGTTCAGGCGCTGGGCCACGGCGGCAAGGTTGACCGCGACGCTGACGGCATCCTCCAACATGCCACGCAAGGACTGGTCGTGGGCGCTGACTGGCGACTCGATGAGCACTGGCATGTCGGCCTGCTTGGCGGCAAATCGCAGACGAAACTCGATGCCCGCCAGTACGACGGCGACCTCGACAGCTGGCACCTCGGTGCCTATGCCGTGCGTCAGGACGGCCCGCTGTCGCTGCGTCTCGGCGCGACCTACGCCAGCCATGACGGCAGCAGCACACGGCGGGTAGCGTTCAAGGGTTTCAGCGATCGTCTCAAGGGCAATTACAACGCCAATACTCAGCAAGCATTTGCCGAGGCCGGGTTCAATCTGGGCCGGGATCGCTTAACCCTCGAGCCCTACGCCAGCCTCGGCTATCAGCGCTATCAGCGCGACAGCTACAACGAAAAGGGCGGCGACGCGGCACTGAAAGTCTACGGCCAGACCCGCGACAACTTCAGCAGCACCTTTGGCCTGCGGCTTGCGCAGATCAATACGCTGGATAACGGCATGCATTTGACCCCGCGCTTGAGCGCAGGCTGGAAACATAGCTTCGGCGCGATCGACAGCGACACCCGCCAGCAACTGCGCAAGGGCGGCAAGCGCTTTGAAGTGACCGGGGCGACACTGGATCGGAACAGCCTCGCGGTGGATGCGGGGCTCGACCTTGGTCTATCGGCGGCGCACACACTGGGCGTGGGCTTAACGGGTGAGCTGGGTAATGACAGCCGATCGTATGGCGTGGCGGGTCAATGGCGCATGGCGTTCTGATGCATTAAGCACGCCTCCTGTGGGAGCGAGCCTGCTCGCGAAAGCGGTGCATCATACAAAGATGCTATTGGCTGACCTGGCGCATTCGCGAGCAGGCTCGCTCCCACATGCGGTCCCTGACAATGACCTGACAGGTCGGAAAATCACAGGCAAAAAAAGGGGAGCACATGCCCCCCCGAGGTTTAAAGCATTGGATCGCGACTGTTATCTCAGCCTTCGATCTCGATGAGGATTTCGCCCGGGTTGACCCGGTCGCCCTTGGCCACGTGAATCGCGGTGACCTTGCCGGCAATGGCAGCCTGGACTTCGGTTTCCATCTTCATCGCTTCGGTAATCAATACCGCCTGGCCCGCCTTGACGGTGTCGCCCTCCTTGACCAGCACATCGACGATGTTGCCCGGCATGGTGGTGCTGACATGGCCCGGTGCCGAGGCCTGTTTGCGTTTGCTGCTGCCACCACCGACAAATTCGTTGAGCGGTTCGAACACCACTTCTTCCGGCATGCCGTCGATGGACAGATAGAAGTGGCGCTTGCCCTCGGCCTTGACGCCGACACCAGTGATGTCGACGCGGTAGGTTTCGCCGTGCACATCGATGACAAACTCGGTCGGCACACCTTCGCCGCTCGCCGAGGCAACGGCGCCCGCTTCCGGGATCGGCAAAAGCACTTCCGGCGTAAGAGTGCCGGCGGCGCGTTCTTCAAGGAACTTGCGGCCGATGTCCGGGAACATGGCGAAGGTCAGTACGTCTTCTTCGGATTTGGCCAGTGCGCCGATATCGGCACGCAGCTTGGTCATTTCCGGTTTGAGCAGATCGGCCGGGCGCACGTCGATGACGTCTTCGCTGCCGATCGCCTGACGCCGCAGCTTTTCATTGACCACGCCCGGTGCCTTGCCGTAGCCGCCCTGCAGATACAGCTTCACTTCGTTGGTGATGGTCTTGTAGCGCTCGCCGGCCAGTACGTTGAAAAACGCCTGGGTGCCGACGATTTGCGAGGTTGGGGTCACCAGCGGCGGGAAGCCGAGGTCTTCACGTACGCGCGGGATTTCTGCGAGCACTTCGCCCATGCGATTCAGAGCGCCCTGCTCTTTCAACTGGTTGGCGAGGTTGGAGATCATCCCGCCCGGCACTTGGTTGACCTGCACACGGGTATCGACGGCGGTGAATTCGCTTTCGAACTGGTGGTACTTCTTGCGTACGGCATAGAAGTACAGGCCGATTTCCTGGAGCAGCTCCAGATTCAGGCCGGTGTCGTACTCGGTGCCCTTGAGCGCGGCGACCATTGATTCGGTGCCCGGGTGGCTGGTGCCCGAGGCGAAGCTGGAGATTGCGGTATCGATGTGATCGGCGCCGTTTTCGATCGCCTTGAGCTGGCACATGGCGGCCAGGCCGGCGGTGTCGTGGGAGTGGATGAACACCGGCAACGACTGCTCGGCTTTCAGAGCACGCACCAGTTCACCAGTGGCATACGGGGTCAGCAGACCGGCCATGTCCTTGATCGCTACCGAGTCGCAGCCCATGGATTCCATTTGCTTGGCCTGGGTGACGAAAGCGTCGATGGTGTGCACCGGGCTGGTGGTGTAGGCGATGGTGCCTTGCGCATGTTTGCCGGCAGCTTTCACTGCTTCAATGGCAACGCGCAGGTTACGCACATCGTTCATCGCATCGAAGATGCGGAACACGTCGATGCCGTTCACCGCTGCTTTGGCGACGAAAGCTTTGACCACGTCATCGCTGTAGTGGCGATAGCCGAGCAGATTCTGCCCGCGCAGGAGCATTTGCAGGCGGGTGTTGGGCAGCGCCGCACGCAGTTGGCGCAGGCGCTCCCACGGGTCTTCCTTGAGAAAGCGCACGCAGGCGTCGAACGTCGCGCCGCCCCAGCATTCCAGCGACCAGTAGCCGACCTTGTCGAGCTTGTCGCAGATCGGCAGCATGTCTTCGGTGCGCATGCGGGTGGCGAGCAGCGATTGGTGAGCGTCGCGCAGGATGGTGTCTGTTACGAAGATTTTCTTGCTCATTCTTGTATTCCTCACAGGCCTGCGTGGGCGGCGATGGCGGCGGCGATGGCCAGGGCCAGCTCTTCGGGTTTGCGCTTGATCGAGTAGTTGGTCAGTTCCGGGTGGCTTTCAACGAAGCTGGTGTTGAACTGGCCGCTACGGAATTCCGGGTTGCGCAGGATTTCCTGGTAGTACGCGGCGGTGGTCTTCACGCCCTGCAGACGCATGTCGTCGAGGGCGCGCAGGCCACGGTCCATCGCCTCTTCCCAGGTCAGCGCCCAGACCACCAGTTTCAGGCACATCGAGTCGTAGAACGGTGGAATGGTGTAGCCGGTATAGATCGCCGTGTCGGTGCGCACGCCCGGGCCGCCGGGGGCGTAGTAACGGGTGATCTTGCCGAAACTCGGCAGGAAGTTGTTCTTCGGGTCTTCGGCGTTGATACGGAACTGCAACGCAAAGCCACGGTGCTGAATGTCTTCCTGCTTCACCGATAGCGGCAGGCCGGAAGCGATGCGAATCTGTTCGCGGACGATGTCGATGCCGGTGATTTCTTCGGTGATGGTGTGTTCCACCTGCACCCGCGTGTTCATTTCCATGAAGTACACCTCGCCCTCGGCGAGCAGGAACTCCACGGTGCCGGCGTTCTCGTAGCCCACAGCCTTGGCTGCACGTACCGACAGGTCGCCGATGTAGGCGCGCTGTTCCGGGGTCAGCTGCGGGCTCGGCGCGATCTCGATCAGCTTCTGGTTGCGGCGCTGGATCGAGCAGTCACGCTCGAACAGGTGCACGACATTGCCGAAGCTGTCGCCAAGGATCTGCGCTTCAATGTGCTTGGGATTGACGATGCATTTTTCCAGGAACACTTCCGCCGAACCGAACGCCTTGGTGGCTTCGGAGATGACCCGGGGGAAGTTCTGTTCGAGTTCTTCGCGGCTGTTGCAGCGACGGATACCGCGACCGCCACCACCGGAGGTGGCCTTGAGCATTACCGGGTAACCGATGCGATCGCCTTCGACCAAGGCTTCTTCGATGCCGGAGACGTTGCCCTCGGTACCGGGCGTCACCGGTACGCCGGCCTTGATCATGCTGCGGCGCGCTTCGGTCTTGTCGCCCATGCGCCGGATGACTTCCGCCGACGGGCCGATGAATTTGATGCCGCGCTCAGCGCAGATTTCCGCCAGCTCGGCGTTTTCCGAAAGGAAGCCGTAGCCGGGGTGCAGCGCATCGCAGCCGGTTTCCACCGCCAGGTTCACCAGCTTGCGCGGGTTCAGATAGCCGGCCAGTGGCTCGGCACCCACGCTGTGGGCCTCGTCCGCACGCTTCACATGCAAGGCATGGCGATCGGCGTCGGAGAAAATCGCAACCGAGCGAATGCCCATTTCGGCGCAGGCTCGTACGATGCGTACGGCAATCTCACCACGGTTGGCGATCAGGATCTTTTTTATCACTTGGAGGTTCCCTTGAGCCGGTGGCACCACGACCTGCTAGACCCAGGTCGACGCGTGACCAAATGTTTCAATTCAGTCGCAGGTCCACACTAGCGCTGCTGAGGGATTAACAAAAATGAATAAAAATTGGGTCAGGCATAAGCAAACACTTATAGTTGAAGCAACTGACCGCTGACCGAGCCTGAAAAATATGCGTAAGTCATTGATGCGTATGACATTGCGTCAATTGCAGATCTTCAATGAGGTGTGTGATTTACGCTCGTACAGCCGCGCCGCCGAGGAAATGTCCCTCACACAACCGGCCGTGAGCCTACAGATTCGTCAGCTGGAAGAGCTGATTGGCCAGCCGCTGTTCGACTATGTCGGCAAAAAACTCTACATGACCGAGGCGGCGGAAGCGCTTCAGCGCGCCAGCCGCGACATTTTCGGGCGCCTGGAAAACCTCGACATGCAACTGTCGGACATGCAGGGTTCACTGCAGGGTCAGCTGAAACTGGCGGTGGAATCGAGCGCCAAATATTTCGTGCCGCATCTGTTTGCTGCATTCAAGCGCCAGCATCCGGAAGTCAATTTGCAGCTGACCGTGGTCAACCGTGGCCAGGTCATCCGCCGCCTCTCGGACAACCGTGATGATCTGGTGATCATGTCGATGGTGCCGCAGGACATGGGCCTGGAATTCCTGCCGTTTCTCAATAATCCGATTGTCGCCGTGGCGCGCCCGGATCATCCGCTGGCACACATGGGCCCGTTGCGCTTGCAGGATCTGGAGCCTTACACGCTGCTGATACGCGAGCCGGGCTCGGGCACGCGTCTGGCCTGCGAGGAATACTTCAAGGAAAAACGCGTGCACTTCACTCAGACCCAGGAAGTGGCGTCCGCCGAAGCTCAGCGCGAATGCGTGTTGGCGGGTCTGGGCCTGGCGCTGCTGACGCGCCACGCCCTGAACCTGGAGCTGGCGACCGGCGGCCTGGTCGAGCTGCCGGTCGAAGAGTTGCCGCTGATGCGCAGCTGGTGCCTGGTGCAAGCCAAAGCCAAACGGCTGTCACCGGTGGCGCACGCCTTCCTGGCGTTCATCCGCAGCGAGCGGGCGCAGATTATTGCGCTGGTTGAGCGTTTCGACGGGAAGCGGCGGGCGCTGCCTGCCAGTGCGTGATCTCGGGAAAATCGCCGATCTCGGCCTGAAGCTGGCGAAGTTCGAAGCGATCCTCGATTGCGCGGCGAAATTCCATGCGGCGCTGATCTTCCTGCTGACGACGGGTTTTCGCGGCGCTGTTGCGTTCTTCGTAGGGCTGAGCCATTTCGAGTCTCCCAGGGCGAGTACGGGAGTTTTACGATAGGCGTGGGGGATGACGGTTTGGCTGCGCGGGGATGACAATGTGATGAAATGTGCGCAGGGATGTGCTGTTGTTGAGGACGCTTTCGCGAGCAGGCTCGCTCCCACATTTGATCCCGTTATGACCCAGAATTTATGTTCTCAGAAGCCCCCCTGTGGGAGCGAGCCTGCTCGCGAACAAGGTCGGAACGACCTTGCTCAATCGTCCAGCGCTTTCACGGCCTTGGGCGACAAACGCAGACTGCGCAGACTGCGCTTCACGCTCTTGAGATGATTGACCAGGCTCGGCCCGCGCGCCATGGCCACGCCCATCGCCAGCACGTCGATCACCACCAGATGGGCGATTCGCGAGGTAAGCGGCGTGTAGATTTCGGTGTCTTCATGCACATCGATCGCCAGATTGACGGTCGACAGTTCGGCCAACGGCGTCTGGCTCGGGCACAGGGTGATCAGCGATGCCCCGCTCTCGCGAACGAGGTTAGCGGTGATCAGCAAATCCTTGGAGCGCCCTGACTGGGAAATACAGATCGCCACATCGGTCGGCTTCAGCGTCACAGCCGACATCGCCTGCATGTGCGGATCGGAATACGCCGCCGCGGTCAGCAGCAAACGGAAAAACTTGTGCTGTGCATCCGCGGCCACCGCTCCGGAAGCACCGAAGCCATAGAACTCGACACGCTGCGCCTGGGACATCAGCGTCACCGCGCGCTGCAGCTCCACTGGATCGAGCTTCTCGCGCACTTCCATCAGGGTGTGCAGCGTGGTGTCGAAAATCTTCAGGCTGTAGTCGGCGACGGAGTCATCTTCGTGGATCGCGAACTGGCCGAAGCTGGCGCCGGCGGCCAGGCTTTGCGCCAGTTTCAGCTTGAGGTCCTGAAAGCCGGAACAACCGATCGCGCGGCAGAAACGCACGATGGTCGGCTCGCTGATGCCGACGCTGTGAGCCAGGTCGGCCATGGAACTGTGCATCACTGCCGCAGGGTCAAGCAGCACGTGGTCGGCGACCTTGAGCTCCGACTTGCGTAACAGGTGACGTGACTGGGCGATGTGTTGCAGCAGATTCAAGGGGCTGGACTCTTCTTGTGGGCAAGGATGTAGCAAGCTTGTAGTTATACTACATGAATGGGCATTTTGCCTGCTCAATGCGTAACTCGATGTCCCGGCATCAGGCGCGCTGAGGTGCATGTAGCCCTTACTGCGGATTGGCCTGATCACGCAGAAGCCCGGCCAGACGGGCAGCGTCCACCGGCCGGCTGATCAGATAACCTTGCACTTCGTCGCAGCGTTCGGCGCGCAGAAATGCCAGCTGATCCTCACGCTCGACACCCTCGGCGACGACTTTGAGGGCCAGTCCGTGAGCCATGGCGATGATCGCGCGAGTGATCGCCGCGTCCGCACTGCCCTCGCTCAAGCCGCGAATGAACGCCTGATCGATCTTCACGTAATCCACCGGAATGCGCTTGAGGTAACTCAACGACGAATACCCGGTACCGAAATCATCGATCGCCAGTTTCACCCCCAGATCGCGCAGTTGCTGGAATGTGGCAATGATGTGTTCGACGCTGTCGAGCAAATGGCTCTCGGTCAGCTCCAGCTCGAGGTAGTGCGGCGCCAGCCCGGTTTCTTCCAGCACTTGCCGGACCAGACTGACCAGCTTGCCCTGACGCAGCTGATGCACCGACAGGTTCACCGACACGCGGATCGGCGCCAGCCCCTGCCGTTGCCATTCGCAGGCTTGCCAGCACGCCTGACGCAAAACGAATTCGCCGATCGGCCCGATCAGACCGGTCTCTTCGGCCAGGCCAATGAAATCTGCCGGCGGCACCTGGCCCATGCTCGGATGATCCCAGCGCACCAGCGCTTCAGCGGCATTCATGCGGCCGGTTTGCAGGCACAGTTTGGGTTGGTAGAACACTGTCAGTTGCTGTTCTTCAATGGCTCGGCGCAAGTGGTTTTCCAACTGCAAGCGTTCGAGTGTGCTGGCTTGCAGGCTGTCGGTGAAGAACTGGAAATTGTTGCCGCCCAGATGTTTGGCATGCTGCATGGCCATGTTCGACTGGCTGACCAGCGCGGAAATCTCCCGCGCGTTGTCCGGCAACAGGCTGATGCCCATTGAAGCGCTCACCACCAGTTCATGCCCGTCGACGCTCAGCGGCAAACGCAGCTTGGCCGACAACCGCGTCGCTACCCGTGCCAGGCTCGACAGATTGCCGTAGGCATCGAACAGCACGGCAAACTCGTCTCCCGACAAGCGCGCAATGGTGTCGGCCTCAGGCAAGGCATTGACCAGCCGCCGGGCCATTTTTTGCAGGAGCTGATCGGCGACTTCATGGCCGAGGCTGTCATTGAGCAATTTGAAACGATCCAGATTGATGTGCAGCAATGCGAGACTGCGGCGCCCGCCCTGCCGCACCCGCTGATGGGCTTCGTGCAGGCGTTCGCGGAACAGTGAACGGTTGGCCAGGCCGGTGAGCTCGTCGTAATGGGTCAGATAACGCAGGCGTTCTTCCGACGCACGCCGTGCCGAGAGGTCGGCGAAGAAGCCGACAATATGGCTGACATTGCCCCGGCTGTCGCGCACCGCGTTGAGCTGCAACCACTGCGGGTACAACTCGCCGTTCTTGCGGGTTTCCACCAACTCACCCTGCCAACTGCCGTGCTGCTCCAGTGCATGACGGATCGCCACATAGTGGCGATGGGCATCGCGGCTGCAAGGCAACTCGACGACGTTGCGCCCGAGCATGTCGTCGATCTCGTAACCGGTGACCCGGCTAAAAGCCTGATTGATCGCAATCAGCGCGTAGTTCGGGTCAAGAATCACGATGCCTTCGCTGGCCGCTTCGAACACCGTGGCCGCCAGCCGTTGCTGCTCTTCGAGGCTTTTGCTGGCGCTGATATCGCGGCGAGTGCCGACCATGCGGATCACCCGGCCGCTGGCGCTGCGCTCCACGGCACGGCCACGGTCCTCGATCCACACCCAGTGGCCGTCGCCATGGCGCAGGCGATATTCGACCTGATAATCCTCGGTGCGCCCCTTCAAATGCTCGACCAGGGCGAACTTGAGTGACGGCACATCTTCAGGGTGCAGTCGTGGCTTGAGGTCGCGCAGCAGCGCCGTGACGTATTCCGGGGCGAGGCCGAACAGTTCCTGAATCTGCGTGTGATGGACCTCGTCGGTCTGCAGATTCCAGTCCCACAATCCGAGCTCACTGGCCTTGAGCGCCAGCGCCAGGCGCGCTTCGCTTTTGCTCAGGGCCTGATTGGCGGCATCCAGTTCGCGGCTGCGCTGGGCCACGCGATCTTCCAGATCGACCTGCGCTTCACGCAATTGCGCCTCGGCACAGCGGCGCTGTTCGATCTCTTTGCCAAGCTCATGATTGAGTTGTTCGCTGCGCGTCTGCGCTTGCTGCAAATGCTCGATCAGGTGCTGATTCTGGAAACGCCGCAGCAATCCACGGTCGATCAGCCGATTGACCTGCCATGCCACCACACTCAGCGAACCGAGCAGGATCAGACCCAGCCAGCCCCAGCCCCGCGCCTGATCGTCGCCGCCCCAGAACAGGTAGCCGATCGCTGGCAGCAGGCACGGCAAGGTAAACGAGAGGAACGCCGGCAGGCTCACCGCGTAGGCGACGCTGGCGGACAGCGTTGCCGCGCCGATCAGGCCGAACACCCAGGCTTGCTGCATGAAGTTGTCAGCGGGTACCAGAGCGATGCCGGCTCCCGCCAGCGTCAGGCCGGTCATGGTCGAACCGAGCAGGAACATGCGGAACCAGATCGGCTGGGCCTGACGATCGGGAATCGCCGAATCGAACGCGGCCACCTGAATCACCCGCAGCGCGACCAGCGACAGCAGCCACACCAGCCAGACGCTGACCACGAAGTAGCGCTGCGGGCTCCAGAGCAAAGCGGCGCAGACCAGACCATTGATCAACATGAAAAGCGTGGGCAACAACGAGCCCTGATACAGCAGACGCGTGCGCTCCACCGCCATTTCGACGGCATAGTGCTTGCGGATCACCCGGGGGTCCACGGAGGGCCCCGACAGTTCGGCGCTGAGGATCATGGGCAACGTTCTTGTTCTTATAGGAGGGCGTGCGCCCGAAACGTGGACGGAGCATACACAAGCCGATCCCGATGCCAAACTGCTGCCGATCACAATTGCGGGGAAATTTTCCGCCGCTTGCGCACCGCTGCAACCCCTCAGGCGAGACGGGCCGAAGCCTGCAGCCAGTGACCGACCGGTCGTCATCGGCAGCACTTTCATCGGCTAATGCAACGCACGGTTTGCCCGGGCCTGCGGCGCACCCTAGAATGCCCCGATGCGCGATGATCTCTCCCTTCTGCTGAACTCCCTCAACGATGCCCAACGCCAGGCCGTAGCAGCCCCCGTTGGCCGTCAGTTGGTCCTGGCCGGCGCCGGTTCCGGTAAAACCCGAGTGCTGGTGCACCGTATCGCCTGGTTGATCCAGGTCGAAAACGCCTCACCTCACTCCATCCTGTCGGTGACTTTCACCAACAAGGCCGCTGCCGAGATGCGCCATCGCATCGAGCAGTTGCTGGGCATCAACCCGGCCGGCATGTGGGTCGGCACCTTCCACGGCCTCGCGCACCGCTTGCTGCGGGCGCACTGGCAGGAAGCGGGCCTGAGCCAGACCTTCCAGATTCTCGACAGCGATGACCAGCAACGTCTGGTCAAGCGGGTGATCCGCGAGCTGGGCCTGGACGAGCAACGCTGGCCGGCGCGTCAGGCGCAGTGGTTCATCAACGGCCAGAAAGACGAAGGTCTGCGACCGCAACACATTCAGGCCAGCGGCGACCTGTTCCTCGCTACCATGCGCGGCATCTACGAAGCCTACGAGGCGGCGTGCCTGCGGGCTGGCGTGATCGACTTCTCCGAACTGCTGCTGCGCGCGCTCGATCTGTGGCGCGATCACCCGGGCCTGCTGGCGCACTACCAAAAGCGCTTCCGCCATATTCTGGTCGACGAATTCCAGGACACCAACGCCGTGCAGTACGCCTGGTTGCGCCTGCTCGGCAAGGGCGGCGACAGCCTGATGGTGGTCGGCGACGACGACCAGTCGATTTACGGCTGGCGCGGGGCGAAGATCGAGAACATCCATCAGTACTCTTCGGACTTCCCGGACTCCGAAACGATTCGTCTGGAACAGAATTACCGCTCCACCGCCGGTATCCTCAAAGCCGCCAACGCGCTGATCGCCAACAACACCGGGCGTCTCGGTAAAGAGCTGTGGACCGACGGTGGCGATGGCGAAGCGATCAACCTGTACGCCGCGTTCAACGAGCATGACGAAGCGCGCTACGTGGTAGAAACCATCGAAAGCGCGCTGAAAACCGGTCTGGCCCGTAGCGATATCGCGATTCTGTACCGCTCCAACGCCCAGTCGCGGGTGCTCGAAGAAGCCCTGCTGCGCGAGCGCATCCCGTACCGCATCTATGGCGGGCAGCGCTTCTTCGAACGCGCGGAAATCAAGAACGCCATGGCCTACCTGCGTTTGCTTGAAGGTCGCGGCAACGACGCGGCGCTGGAGCGGGTGATCAACGTGCCGGCCCGGGGCATCGGCGAGAAAACCGTCGAAGCGATTCGCGAGCATGCGCGGCACAGCGACGTGTCGATGTGGGAAGCGATGCGCCTACTGGTGGCCAACAAAGGCCTGACCGGGCGCGCCGCGAGTGCGCTCGGTGCGTTTATCGAGCTGATCGAGAACCTCGCCGCCAAGTGCGCCGAGATGCCGCTGCACCTGATGACGCAAACCGTCATCGAGCAATCCGGCCTCATCGCCTATCACGAAGCGGAAAAAGGTGAGAAAGGCCAGGCCCGGGTGGAAAACCTTGAGGAACTGGTCAGCGCCGCACGTAACTTCGAGAACACCGAAGAGGACGAAGAACTCACGCCACTGGCGGCATTCCTCGGCCACGCATCGCTGGAGGCCGGCGATACTCAGGCCGACGAGCACGAAGACAGTGTGCAACTGATGACCCTGCACAGCGCCAAAGGTCTGGAATTCCCTTACGTGTTCCTCGTGGGCATGGAAGAAGGCCTGTTCCCGCACAAGATGAGCCTGGAAGAACCGGGTCGTCTCGAGGAAGAACGGCGCCTGGCTTACGTCGGTATCACCCGGGCGATGCAGAATCTGGTCATGACCTACGCGGAAACCCGGCGCCTGTACGGCAGCGAAACCTATAACAAGGTATCGCGTTTCGTCCGCGAGGTGCCCAAAGGCCTGATCCAGGAAGTGCGCCTGTCCAATAGCGTCAGCCGACCGTTCGGCGGCAACCAGTCGATGAGCGGCAGCAGCCTGTTCAGCGGCAGCGAGATTCCGGAAACCGGTTTTGTGCTCGGTCAGGCCGTACGTCACTCGATCTTCGGCGAAGGGGTGATCCTCAACTTCGAAGGTTCCGGCGCCCAGGCCCGGGTGCAGGTGAATTTCAGCGAAGGCAGCAAGTGGCTGATGCTCGGCTATGCCAAGCTGGAAGCGATCTAATCACCGGCACTGAACCCATGTGGGAGCGAGCCTGCTCGCTCCCACAGGTTATGCGGCGCAAGTGCATCAATCCCTCTGAACCTATCGCCTTTTCCTACAGACAAAAGTACATCGGCTGATTGCCTCGCCAAGCTGAACGCAACCTGTCAGGCAAAAGCCCGAAACACTCTCTCGCTAGCCAGTAACACTTCAGCTGTGCAACATGGCGCGCGTGTCTCCACAAAACGGGAATACCCTTTATGAAACGTTTTCTTAGCATCGCCATGGCGTTGTGCATCGGCCTGACGATGAGCCTCGACGCCAACGCCAAGCGCTTTGGTGGTGGCAAAAGCGCCGGCGCTGCGCCGACGCACCAGACCAGCCAGATGGCTCCCTCTTCTCCAGGCGTGGGCGGCGCAGCAGCGACCGCTGGCGCTGCCGGTGCTGCTGGCGCCGCGGCCAAGGCCGGCGGTGCTTCGCGCTGGCTCGGCCCATTGGCGGGCATCGCCGCCGGTGGCCTGCTCGCGTCGATGTTCATGGGCGACGGTTTCCAGGGCATGCAGATCTTCGACATCCTGATCATGGCCCTGATCGCGTT
This sequence comes from Pseudomonas sp. LW8, assembly GCF_041956865.1. NCBI lineage: Bacteria > Pseudomonadati > Pseudomonadota > Gammaproteobacteria > Pseudomonadales > Pseudomonadaceae > Pseudomonas > Pseudomonas sp. LW8. The sequence goes on from NZ_CP168138.1 coordinate 5,713,208, forward strand.
CGTGATCTTCCGCTTCATCGCCGCCCGTCGTCGCAAGCAGCAGGAGCAATTCGCTCCGGCCGGCGCGCCGATGCAGCGTGAAGTGTTCGAGCAGAAGCCTGCCGCCATGGGTTCGATCTTCGGTGGTTCGGCTGCTCCGGCTGCCGCCCGTCCAGTGATCAACGCACCGGCCTGGTTCAACGAAGAGCGCTTCCTTGAAGCTGCGCGTAGCCACTTCCAGTCGCTGCAGCAGCACTGGGACGCCAACGAAATGGACAAGATCGCCGAGTTCGTGACCCCGCAAATGCTTGAGTTCCTCAAGCGTGAGCGTGCGGATCTGGGCGATGGCTTCCAGTCGACCTACATCGACAACCTGCAGGTGCAGCTGGACGGCGTCGACGATCGTGCCGACAAGACCATCGCCACCCTGACCTTCACCGGCGTGTCGAAAACCTCGCGTTTCGACCAGGGCGAAGTCTTCAGCGAAAGCTGGAACATGGAACGTCCGCAGGGCGACAACCAGCCTTGGCTGGTCGCCGGTATCCGCCAGAACGGCTGATCCCTGCTGCGCTTCACTTGCGGTAACAGAACCCCGGCCTCGGCCGGGGTTTTTCATTTCACGGTTGCATCTATGGCGAGCTACTGTATAAACCGGCCCATATAAACCGCGCCATTCAGCAAGAGGATCCCGGACGTGGAAGAAATCATCGAACAACTGCGCGAAGCCAACGAACCCGTACCGGTTCCTTTGGAATTGCCTGACGAAGACCTGCTGGTGGAAATCGAAGAACAACTGTTCATCGACATTCCGTTCGTCTTCAAAGAATTTTTGCTGACCGTCAGCGATGTGGTCTATGGCAGCCTCGAGCCGGTGACCGTCACTGATCCGCAATCGCGCACCTATCTGCCGGACGTGGCGGCCAATGCATGGGACGCGGGTGTTGATCGCAGCTTGATCCCGATCTGTCAGGACGGCGATGACTACTACTGTGTCGAAGAAGACGGCACCGTGGTGCTGTGGCAGGCCGAAGAAGAACTGATTGCTGAAGAAACCTGGGAATCGGTGTGGCACTGGGCGCGGGACGTCTGGCTGGAAAGCTGAGCCGCCAAACGCCCCTGTGGGTCAATGCCCCGACGATTCCTTATGGTTGTCGAGGGTTTCCAGCAAGGCCACCTGCATCCGCGTATGCACGCGGATGAACCAGCGCCAGAGCAGCGCCGCAACGGCGGCCGCGACGACGGCGATCAGCACCAGCAGCTTGTTGGTCGGCAGGATACTGGCCGACAAGGCTGCCAACAGCAGGAAAATCACCAGCAGCGAGAGAATCGGGATCACTTCGGCGATCACCCGGCGCACTCGCTGCGTGTGACGCCCGGCCATCTCCGGCTTGACGCCCATTTCCGCCAGCAGCATCGACAGCGCCTTGAGCTTGCGATAAGCCGCAATCAGGAACGGTAGCGAGACCAGCAACGCCCCGCCCCAGATCAGTGCCTTCTGCCAGCTCGGATCGCTGATCCAGTCCTGCAGCCACAACGACATGCGCTCGGCGAAGTATGCGCCGGCAAAGAAGATCGCAATCACCAGCGCCAGATTGACCCCGACCTGCAACAGGATCCGTCGGATCATCGACGCCAGTAGCGCGCCCTCACCTTGCGGCTGGATGCTGCGCAACCATTCGCCATACATGCCGAGTACACGCCCGAGACGCTTGGGCACGACTGCCGAGAGCTTGATCGACAACGGATCCGCCGCGCGGATCAGATACGGTGTCAGCAGTGTGGTGATCACCGACACGGCTACAGCGACCGGGTAGAGGAAGTTGCTGGTCACCTGCAAGGTCATGCCCAGCGCGGCGATGATGAAGGAAAATTCGCCGATCTGTGACAGACCCATGCCGACCCGCAGTGAGGTCCGTCCGTCGTTGCCAGCGATAAACGCACCGAGGCCGCAGGACAACATCTTGCCCAGCACCACGGCCACGGTGATCACCGCGATCGGCCAGGCGTATTCGATGAGAATCAGCGGGTCGAGCATCAAGCCGATGGCGACAAAAAAGATCGCACTGAACAAGTCGCGAACCGGCTCGACCAACTGCTCGATTTTCAACAACTGCTTCGACTCGGCCATGATCGCACCGATCAGGAAAGCCCCGAGAACCATGCTGTATTCGAGCTTGACCACAAGGAGGCAGAAGCCGAAACACAGGCCGAGCACGGTGATCAGCAGCATCTCGTTGCTTTCGAATTTCGCCACATAAGCCAGCAGACGCGGCACCAACAGAATGCCGATGACCAGCGCGACGATCATGAACAGCGACAGCTTGCCGACCGTGGAAAACACTTCCCCCGAGCTCACCGTGCCGCTGACGGCGATGCTCGACAGCAACGCAATGATGCCAATGCCAAGGATGTCCTCGACAATCAGTACACCGAAGATCAACTGCGCAAAGCGCTCGTTCTTCATCTTCAGGTCATTCAGCGCTTTGACGATGATGGTGGTTGAGGAGATCGCCAGAATCGCGCCGAGGAACAACGAATCCATGGTGTTCCAGTCGAACCAGCGGCCGATTTCGTAGCCGATCCAGATCATCAGGATGATTTCGAGAAACGCGGCAATGAACGCCGTGGCGCCGACCTTGAACAGCTTGCGCAGGCTGAACTCCAGACCAAGGCAGAACATCAGGAAGATCACCCCGAGTTCGGCCAGGGTCTTGATGGTTTCTTCGTCGTGAATCAGGCCGAACGGCGGCGTATGCGGGCCGATGATGAAGCCGGCGACGATGTAGCCGAGCACCACCGGTTGTTTGAAACGATGAAACAGTACGGTTACCACGCCCGCGACCAGCATGATCACTGCCAGATCCTGAATAAAACTGATGGCATGCATGGCGTAGGCTCCTTGATGACGAGGCGCGCGGACAGACGTAAGACGTTCTGCGCGAGCAGGGTAAAAATCCGCTTTTAATGTAGGAATTGCCCTTGGGCAGGGCTTTTGCAGGTTAACACCGCGACTTCGCTCTGGAAGCCGGTGCAATATATGGAAACAGATCGCTACCGGCGTGACGGCGGCCCGCCGCGCGGCGTCCCGATAACGGTGCTTTTTGAAAAGCCACCAGGTGCCCGCAGAGGCGCTTCCTGCAATCAGCCTTGATCCGTGAGAACGTTATGGAACCCGGAAACGCCCAGCTGTCGATGACGGTACTGATGACCCCCGACATGGCCAACTTCTCTGGCAATGTCCACGGCGGCACCCTGCTCAAATACCTCGACGAAGTGGCCTACGCCTGCGCCAGCCGTTATGCCGGGCGCTACGTGGTGACCCTGTCCGTGGATCAGGTGATTTTCCGCGAGCCGATTCATGTCGGCGAACTGGTGACGTTCCTGGCCTCGGTCAACTACACCGGCAACACGTCGATGGAAGTTGGCATTAAAGTGGTCACCGAAAACATCCGCGAACGCTCGGTGCGCCACACCAACAGCTGCTTCTTCACCATGGTCGCGGTGGATGATCAGCGCAAACCGGCCGCCGTGCCGCCGTTGCAACCGCAGAACAGCGAAGACAAACGCCGCTTCATGCAGGCGCAGCAGCGCCGGCAGATTCGTCAGGAACTGGAGAAGCGTTATCAGGAGATCAAGGGCGACGCCTGAGACCAAAAAGCAAAAGATCGCAGCCTTCGGCAGCTCCTACATTTTGGAATGCAAACCCATGTAGGAGCTGCAGAAGGCTGCGATCTTTTTTGAACAACGACGAGATTAAAGACTGATCGCGGTCGCCTCGAATTTCACCCGCGGATGCGCAATGCGATCCTGCGCCCGCACAAGTTGCAGCTCGTAACTGGCGCACGCCTGGGTTTCCAGCAACACCTCATGCACTGCCGCTGCGGTGAATTCGAATGCCGCCAACAGCGTGTCGCCCAGCAGTACCCGCGCCAGGAACAGGCCGGACGTTAGGTCGCCCACCCCCACCGGCTGACGCGGAAACGCCAGCAAGGGACGGCGCAAATGCCAACTGCCCTCAGCCGTCACCAACAACATTTCGAAGCCATCCGCCGGTTTGCCCGGATAATCCAGATGCTTGACCAGAACCGCTTTCGGCCCGCGCGCCAGCAGCGCACGTGCCATCGCCAGGCAATCGAACAGCGACTGCGGCTTGCGCCCGGAAAAACTGTCCAGCTCCAGCTGGTTCGGGCACATGATGTCCGCCACGGCAGCCGCTTCATCGAGAAGGAAATCGCTGACCTCGGTGGGCACGCTGCAACCCTTCTCTGGATGGCCCATCACCGGATCACACAGATACAGCATCTTCGGATTGACCGCTTTGATCCGCGCCACACCGCTGAGAATCGCCCGGCCCTGCGCGGCGCTACCGAGATAGCCGGACAGCACCGCGTCGCAATTGCCCAGCTCGCCAATCGCAGCGATGCCTTCGATCAGCTCGGGAATCTGCTGCGGTGCCAGCACTTCACCGGCCCACTGACCATACTGGGTGTGGTTGGAAAACTGCACGGTGTTGAGCGGCCAGACGTTGACCCCGACGCGCTGCATCGGAAAAACCGCAGCGCTGTTGCCGGCGTGGCCAAACACCACGTGGGACTGGATGGCGAGCAGATGAGGCGTACGTTTCATTCGGGTCATTCCGTAAAACGATTGAAATTCAAGCCGCGCAGTATGCGACGAAACACAGCCTGTACGACAGACCGGCGAGACAGTTAAGCTGACGCCATCTTTTGGAGTTCGATGTCGATGCTGACCCTGGAAAACATCTTCGTGCTGATGCTGTTCGCCGCCGCCGGTGCCTGGCTATGGCACAACCACGGCTTGCGCGAGCGCGCGCTGGAGCGGGTCAAACAGCATTGCACCAATGTTGGCGTCGAGCTGCTGGACGGTAACGTCGCGCTGAAAAAGATCGGGCTGATCAGGGATGCCAACGGTCGCCGACGACTGGCGCGGGTCTACAACTTCGAGTTCACCGTGACTGGCGAAAGCCGCCACAACGGCACCGTCACCCAGTTCGGCGCGCACAGTGCGCAGATTGAACTGGCACCCTACCCGGCGCCGTTCGACGACACGCCGCCGGTGGTCGAAGTGCACAAGCCTCGCGCAGAAGTCATCGAGCTGAGCCAGTGGCGCCAGGAACATACCAAGTGGAAGCCTTGAGCTGACTCACTGAATCCGGCATTCAGCCAAACCGGCTTGCAGCTGTTCGATGTTCTGCGGTTCAGCGAAGATCAGCTCGATTCTTGAGTCTTTTCGCCATTCGCTGGCTTGCCAACTCAGCTCGGCATGCTCCAGGGCATTGCCCGAAACCCAGCCATCCGTGCTGTGGATAACCAGTTTCGCCCGGTTCCAGTCGAGCGCGCTCAGCCAATAGGCGATGCGTGCTTGATCAAATACCTGCTGCGGATGCCAGCGCCAACCGATGCTCCACCCACCCTCCTGCGCCTGACTCAGGCAAATCGGTTCGGCCGGATCGCTCCAGAGCGCTGGCAGCTGTGCCAATCCAGTGGGCAGCGGCAGATGCCCTGCGCCTTCGTTCGCTTTTACTGCCAGCCCCGGAAGCTCGCTCAGAGGCAGCTGGGCTTGCTGCGTCCAGATCAGCCTGACGGGCGGCAACTGGCTGGCGATTCTGTCTCGAGCTGTTTCATCGAGATCTTCCGCCTTGTTCAACAGCAACAACCCCGCGCTGGCCAACGCTTGCTGCTGGGCGTCCGGCAAGGCTCTACCTGCGTGCAATGCCTGAGCGTCCAAAACCAGAACACAGGGCTGAACCGCCAGCACGCCCAGCCACGGCGCCTCGTTAAGTTGCTTGAGCAATTGCGCCGGATGGCCCAGCCCGGATGGCTCGATAAACAGTCGATCCGGCCTGGCCTTGCGCAGCAGGCGGCCAAGGCCGATCTGGAATGGCGCGCCATTGACGCAACACAGGCAGCCCCCGGCCACCTCACCCAGTGCGATACCATCGTCGTCGCGAGTCAGCAACGCGGCGTCCAGACCAATCTGGCCGAACTCGTTGATCAGTACCGCCCAACGTTCGTCCGCCGGCCGTTGCGCCAGCAACTGGCGAATCAGGCTGGTCTTGCCGGCGCCCAACGGGCCGGCGATGACGTGGGTCGGAATGTTCTGCAACATGGCGGCTACTTTCTGCGGACAGTTATTGAGGAGATCGAAGATGCGCTGGTCGGGATGGTCGTTGCTGTTGGCGCTGCTGTCGAGTGAAGCGTGGGCCGAGGCCTGCGTGGTGCACACACAGGGCGAACGGCTCGACGTCAAAGTCTGTCAGCAGAACCGGACGATTCCGCAGAAATTGTTCAATGACGGCTTCTGCCAACCGACGCTGGCCGGGCAGAAGGTCGAGGTGCAATACGTCGACCAGTGCCCGAGCGGCGCTTTCGGCGTGTGCAGCAACGCGCAAGTCGCCAATATGCCCTATCGCCAGGATATCCACTATTACGGCGTGGCCACCGATGCGGCGTATCTCAAGCCATATTGCGAAGGCCAGAGCCAGGGCGTCTGGCGCAAGCCCTGATGTGTCAGCCGAGCCAGTCGAGGGTCAGCAACAGACGGCGCTCACCGGGTGCCGGTTGCGGCGAACGATGGATCAGGCCGAAGCCTTCATTGCCGTGCCACTTTTCGCCTTTGAGCAGCGCGACGTCGCCGCTGTTGAGCTGACGAATCGACGCTGGATCTTGCGGTTCGGCATTGGACTGGCCAAGTTGCGCGCGGTCCATCGCACCCTCCTCAAGCCATTGGCTGCCGATGCCAGCGTAAGTAGTGATCAGGCGCACCGGCACGTGATCGACGTGGAAACGCGGACACATGGCCTTGTCCAGCACGCGCAAACGCACGCCGATACGCCGCGCGCCCAACAGACAGGCGAAGGCACTGATCAGCCACTTGAGGTCGCTCATGAAGCCTTCGAATCCTTGCAGATCACACAGCCCTGCAGCCAGACCGGCGAGATCCGGTTCGGCATCTTCGTCGGGCAATTCCAGACACAGCGACTCCGCCAAGGGCTCGTTGAGCGACAGCACCAATTGCGCAAAATCGGCGATGTGCACGGGTAGCTGGCGTTGCCAGACGGCGAGATTGGTCTGATCTTCGAGGATTCGCGTCAACGTTTGCGGGGTCAGGCCCTGGTACTGATGACGGGCAAGAAGCGGCTGATCCTTGAGTGCGAGCATCAGGCGGCCTCGTCGTGCCACGGGCCGAATGGATCAGGCAGCAAACGCCAGCCTTCTACACCCATGGCCATTTCTTCGTCGGTCAGCAGACAGGCATCGAGTTCGGCGGAGAGCTGTAGGAAATCTATGTTCTGACCGATGAAAACCAGCTCCTGGCGGCAATCTCCTACGCTTGGAATCCAGTTTCCCATGATCGCCTGGGCGCTTTCCTGATCCTGGGGCCATTGATTCTTTGGCACGAAACGCCACCAGCGACCGGCGAATCCATGCCGCATCAAGCCGCCTGCCTGGGACCAGCTACCGGCATCGGTGGGTTTGCTGGCGAGCCAGAAGAAGCCTTTGGAGCGCAGCAGCTTGCCGTTCAGCCAAGGTCGATCAATGAAGCTGAAGAAACGTTGCGGGTGAAATGGCCGGCGAGCGCGGTAGGCCGTCGAGGCGATGCCGTATTCCTGTGTTTCCGGGACGTGCTCACCGCGCAATTCCTGCAGCCATCCCGGGGCTTGTGCGGCTTTCTCGAAATCGAAACGACCGGTGTTGAGAATGTTCTCCAGGGGGATTTCGCCCATCACCATTGGAATGATTTCAGCCTGGGCATTCAGGCGCTTGAGGATGGCGGTGAGTTCTTCACGCTCGTGCTGGCTGATCAGGTCGATTTTGCTGATCAGCAGGACGTCGGCGAACTCGATCTGCTCGATCAACAGATCGGTGATGGAACGCTCGTCTTCTTCACCGAGAATCTCGCCGCGAGAGGCAAGGCTTTCGGCCGCTTGGTAATCGAGCAGGAAATTCACGCCGTCGACGACCGTGACCATGGTGTCCAGGCGCGCGATGTCGGCGAGGCTTTGCCCTTGTTCATCGCGGAAGGTGAAGGTTTCAGCGACCGGAAGCGGTTCGGAAATGCCCGTGGACTCGATCAGCAGGTAATCAAAACGATCCTCGCGGGCGAGTTTGCTGACTTCTTCAAGCAAGTCTTCACGTAGCGTACAGCAGATACAGCCATTGCTCATTTCGATGAGTTTTTCCTCAGCGCGGTTCAGGCTGACATCACGCTGGACTTCACTGCCATCGATGTTGATTTCGCTCATATCGTTAACGATCACCGCAACGCGCAAGCCGTCTCGGTTACGTAGTACGTAATTCAAAAGTGTACTTTTTCCGGCGCCGAGAAATCCTGAAAGTACGGTGATGGGCAATTTGGATGACATTGGATAATCCTCTTAAATGGCAGCCGATTTTCGCTTTCAGGTGTGCGCTTGGCGTGTTGCGCTCCATTTACTCGGGACAATGAAGGCAAACGATTGTGATCGGAAGTTCAGGCTGGTGGCGGTTGATGTTATAGTATAACAACCTGAGCTTGCCAGTCCGACGCAGGAGATTTCGCAAATTGCCGCAGCACCGATCGTGGAAATTCTCAATGAACAATGGGTTGAAATACCTGCTTTTGAGCTTTGCTATGTCGCTGGCCGTCCAAGCCCAAGCGCAGATGCCGGCGCTCGCGCACTGCACGCGCAGCGCTAATTTGCTGGCATGTGTAGACGCCGACGGCAATGCCTATAGCGTCAATACGGTCGGCACCACGCTTTATTTGCGAGGGTTCGAAAAGAACGGCCATCGCTATTGGGCGCAAACCAACAGCCGCTTCGGCCAATTGACCTTTTTTACCGGTATTGCCTCCGATGGCGAGGCTTGGGTTGGCTACACCCGCCGTGTCGGCTGGACAACCATCAACCGCTTCTCCAGCTCGGGAGGGAGCAGCGCAAGGTTCACTTGCAGCCGGATGACGGGCTGCTAGTGAAATCCTTTTCATGAAAAAAGCATCGCTGAATGGATTGTTATAATGTAACGTAAATAGAGATCAATACGACGGTCTCAACCATGAATGCTCTTACTCTCCCGGATATCGCCGCCCAATCTGCGCGCCAGGCACTGCCACTCGATTGGGTAGGCATGCGTGGGATTGCTCTACCCGTTGTGCTTGAAGGCCAATGCCTCAGCGCCAGAGTCGACGCTGGCGTGAGTCTCGATGATGGTGAAGCGCGTGGTATTCACATGTCGCGCTTGTATCTGGCACTCGAAACCCTCGAACAGCGAAGCCTTTCTCCCGCTTTGCTGCATCAGGTACTCAAGTGTTTTCTGACAAGCCATCAAGGTCTATCCGCCTGCGCTTATCTGGATATTCACACCGAATTGTTGCTGAAACGACCCGCGTTGGTCAGCCCCTTGGCCGGCTGGAAATCCTATCCGGCGTCCATTTCAGCGAGCCTGAAACAGCAAATGTTCCACGTGGAACTAAAAATTGAACTGCCCTATTCCTCGACGTGCCCATGCTCCGCAGCCTTGGCAAGGCAATTGATCCAGCAGCAATTCGTCGACGATTTCGCCAACAAGGCTCTGCAACACGCAGATGTTTTGGCATGGCTTGGCTCAACCAAAGGGATCGTAGCCACTCCGCACAGCCAGCGCAGCTATGCGCAACTGCACCTGCATCTCGACAATTTCATCGACGAGCTACCGCTGACAGCGATCATCGATGACGCTGAAGCAGCCCTCGGCACCGCCGTGCAGACCGCAGTAAAGCGACCCGACGAGCAAGCATTCGCTCTCGCCAATGGGCAGAACCTGATGTTCTGTGAAGACGCCGCGCGCCGCCTCAACCTGGCACTGCAACGCACACCCGGCATCAACCAATTCCACATCCGCGTGATCCATGCCGAAAGCCTGCATGCCCATGACGCCGTCGCCGAAAGCAGCTGGCGACCGGAGCAAAAATGATCCGTTGCCAATCCTTGGTCTGGGGCGCACCCGGCCAACCGCTGACGACGCCTCTGAGTCTTGAGTTCGAAAGCGCCAGCCTGACCGCAATCATCGGCGCCAACGGCTGCGGCAAAAGCAGTCTGCTGAAAGTCATCGCCGGTTTGCAGAAGCCCTTGGCCGGCAAGGTGGAAATGGCTGTTCCACGCCAAAGCGGCATTTCCTTTCTGCCGCAACAGCAACATTTGGATCGGCAGTTTCCAATCAGCCTCGAAGAGCTCATCGCCGCAGGTTTCTGGGGCCGTCGGCTCTCGACACAGCTGCGCACGCAGCGACTGAAAAACGCATTGGAAGACTGGCATTTGAGTGGACTCGAACAGCGCCCGTTGATGGCCCTGTCCGGCGGTGAGCTACAACGTGCCCTGCTCGCGCGACTGAGCCTTGCTGACGCCCCGGTGCTGTTGCTGGACGAACCGCACGCCGCACTCGACGAACTCGGCCAGCAACTGCTCTGGCAACACATTCACCACTGGCACGCCGAGGGCCGGACACTGGTCATGGTCTGCCATGACCTGGCGGCGGTGCGAGAACACGTTCCGCATACGCTGCTGATCAAAAACGGCCACTGCGTGTACGGAACCAGCCGAGAACTGATCCAGACAACACCGCACATGCAGGTCGCCTGATGCTCGCCACCGTCAGCCATTTCTGGCAGCCGTTCAGCGAATTCGTGTTCATGCGCCGCGCCCTGCTCGGTGGCCTGGTGCTGGCGTGCAGCACGGCGCCCTTGGGCGTGTTTCTGATTCTCAGACGGATGAGCCTGATCGGCGACGCTGTCGCCCACGGCATTCTCCCTGGCGCAGCGCTGGGATTCTGGTTTGCCGGTTTGAGTCTCCCTGCCCTGACGCTCGGCGGCCTCGGCGCCGGTCTGAGCATGGCCGGACTTGCAGCCTGGATCACCCGGCGAACGGGGTTGCGAGAAGATGCCAGCCTCGCCGCGATCTATCCGATCTCACTGGCCAGCGGCGTTTTGATCCTTGGCATCGCCGGCAAGCGCCTAGACCTTCTGCACTTGCTGTTCGGTTCGGCGCTAGCCGTGGATGGACCGACGCTGACCGGCATGCTTTGGGTCTCGGCCATCAGCCTCATGGCCATGGCGGCGATCTACAAACCCCTGCTGTTGGACACACTCGACCCGCTGTTCTTGCGCACAGTCAGTCGTCTCGGGCCACTGGCTCATGGCGTGTTCCTGACTCTGGTCGTGCTGAATCTGGTGATCGGTTTTCAGGCCATCGGCGCACTGATGGTAGTCGGGCTGATGATGCTTCCGGCTGCCGCGTCGAGATTCTGGAGTCGTCATCTGCCGATACTGATTACCGTCGCCGCCGTCATGGGCTGCGTGTCGGTGTGGCTCGGTTTGCTGGTGTCGTTCTATTACTCGCTGCCCAGCGGCCCGGCCATCGTCCTGGTTGCCGGGGCCGGCTATCTGCTGTCGGTGGTGTTTGGACCGGTTCACGGTTTGCTGCGCCGCCCGCCTTTGCTCACATCCCAATGAGGTGTTTCCCGATGCGCGCTCTATTCGTGCTGTTCAGCCTGATGCTGTCGATGTCCTTGTCGGCCGCCGAAAAACTGCCGGTGGTTACCAGCTTCAGCATCCTTGCCGACATGGTTCATCAGGTCGGCGGCGAGCTCGTGCAGATTACCAACATGGTCGGCGCGGACGCCGATGCGCACACCTACGAGCCGACACCGGACGATGCCAAGGCGCTGCTCAAAGCCAAAGTGATCATCAAGAACGGCCTGGGTTTCGAACCTTGGCTGGATCGCCTGGTGACCAGCACCGACAGCAAGGCGACGGTGATCAGCGCCAGTCGCGGGGTGATTCCACGTTCGCTCGATGAAGACGGCGAGACTGTTGCGGATCCACACGCCTGGCACAATCTGGCGAACGCTGAGTTGTACGTCGCCAACATCACCAAGGCGCTGATCGCCGCCGACCCGGCCAACAAGGCTGACTACGAGCGCAATAGCCAGACCTACCTCAAGCAGATCTATGCCCTGCTCGCCGAAGCCAAAAACAAACTCGGCGCGCTGCCGCCGGGTAATCGCAAGATCGTCACCAGCCACGATGCCTTTGGCTATCTGGGTCAGGCCTATGGCATCGACTTTATCGCGCCACAGGGTTTGTCCACCGAACGCGAACCCTCCGCCGCCGAAGTCGCTGCGCTGATCACGCAGATTCGCCAGGCGAAGGTCAAAGCGGTGTTCATGGAGAACATCAAGGACGCGCGCCTGCTCAAGCAGATCGCGGATGAAAGCGGCGCACACATCGGTGGCACGCTGTACTCGGATGCACTGGCGGCGAGTGGACCGGCGAGCACCTTTACCGGGCTGTTCGAATACAACCTCAATACGCTGTACAAGGCGTTGAGTCAGCCATGACTTGAGGTGTACTTCCGATCTATTCGCGAGCACGCTCGCTCCCACAGTTGGAATGGGTTCCAGCTGTGGGAGTCGGAGGTTTTAAGCGCGGGGTTTTACCGTGCCGCAATCCTGACCCAGCCAGACTGCCCGGGTTTCCAGGCTGCCCTTCTGGTTGATGCCGATAGCGTTGAAGGTGCCATTGGCGACGGTGGTGAATTCGCGGTCACTGAGGAATGTCGCCACACCGGTGCCTTGGGCTTTCGGGCAGCTGAAGCGGAATTTCCATTGATTGCCGGTGCGCTCGGTGATCTGTTGCTTGCAGCCCGATTGCGGATCGGCCAGCGGGATGTCGTTGGTTGCCACCTGCTGCGGCGTCAGGCAGGCACGGATCCCCTTGCCGCCAATATTGATGCCGTTTTTCTCGAGCGCAGCGCGCTGCTGCGGGGTGATCTGGCCTTGAATCTGGCCAAGGATCGATTGCACGTCCATGGCTTGATCATCGACCTTCAGATTGCTCGAAGACATTTCCCACAACCCCGGCTGTAGCATTTGTGCCTGCGCAACCACCGGTAATGCCAAACCCAGGCCCAGCGCCAAACCCAGCAGACGAACGTTCATCGAGTAACTCCTGATCAGTTGTGGCCGTTAGACGCCGGCCGATTGTGTCGGTTCATGCGCCGATTAAATAGAGACATTCGCCGCAGAACATGGTCTGTTAAGCATTGCATCTCGCGGAGCAAGGCTGCCCCATGGATTTTTTCGGACCGCACATTTTCGGTTACCTGATCGCCCTGTTGCACACACTCGGTTCGATCGCTGCAATCCATGCGGTGCTCACCGTGCGCACAGCGCAAGGCTCGATCGCCTGGGCATTGTCGTTGATCTTCATTCCCTACTTCACGCTTATTCCATATCTGGTATTTGGTCGCAGCACCTTCGATGGCTACATCAAGGCCCGGCGCCAGGCCAACGAGCAGATGCGCCTGGCCATTTCCGAACTGAACTGGCGTCCGTGGGTGGAGGAAGCCCTGGCCGCTCGCGCTTCGAGTGCCTACGCCTCACTGCGCGCGATGCCGAAACTGGGGCGCATGCCGTGCCTGGCGAACAACGAGGTGCAACTGCTGGTGAACGGCACCGCGACCTTCGATGCAATATTTCAGGCGCTCGAACAAGCCAGGGAGGCAGTGCTGGTCCAGTTCTTCATCATTCACGACGATCGGCTCGGCCAGCGCTTGCGTGATTTGCTGTTGAAGAAAGCTGCCGAAGGCGTGTCGATTCATTTGCTCTACGACCGCATTGGCAGCCATGCCCTGCCCCATCACTACGTGCAAGCGTTGCGTGATGCCGGCGTCGAGGTCAAAGCCTTTGCCACGCGCAGCGGCTGGCTCAACCGCTTTCAGGTCAATTTCCGCAACCACCGCAAAATCGTCGTGGTCGATGGCGTAGTCGGGTTTGTCGGCGGGCATAACGTCGGCGATGAATACATGGGTGAGAAACCACCGCTGGCGCCATGGCGTGACACCCACGTCAAAGTTCGCGGGCCGGTGGTAGCCTGCATGCAGGAATCGTTCGCCGAAGACTGGTTCTGGGCTGCTCGTACCCTGCCGCCGTTGATCCTGCCGGATACGTACCCGGAGGATGGCGTGCTTTGCCAATTGCTCGCCAGCGGCCCGGCGGACGCCTACGAAACCTGCTCGCTGTTTTTCGTCGAAGCCATCCACGCAGCAACGCAACGGGTGTGGATCACCAGCCCGTACTTCGTCCCGGACGAAGCGGTATTCGCAGCACTCAGGCTGGCGGTTTTGCGTGGTGTCGATGTGCGCCTGCTGTTGCCGTCGCGGCCTGATCATCGCATCGTCTATGCCGCCTCAAGCCTGTATGCCTTTGAAGCGGTGCGTGCCGGCGTGCGGGTGTTCCGCTATCGACCGGGTTTCCTGCATCAGAAAGTGGTGTTGATCGACAGCGAAATCAGCGCCATCGGCAGCGCCAATCTGGATAATCGCTCGTTCCGCCTGAATTTCGAAGTGATGTTGCTGACCGTCGACAGTGAGTTCGCCGCCGCCGTGGAACAGATGCTCAATGACGATTTCGCCCAGGCCGATGAGGTGGCCAAAGAAGAAAGCCGGGAGATCCACCGCCTGCAACAGGTCGGCATGCGGATCGCCCGGCTGATTTCGCCGATACTCTGAGTGGCCCGTTTCAGGGGTGGTAGATATCGTCGCGGGTCCAAGGCAGTTCGTGGCTGCCATCCGGATGCGCTTTCACAGCGAGGATCTGATGCAGGTTGATCCAGCCCCGCGCGAAGGCATAAGCGCAACCGGCCAGATACAGACGCCAGATACGCAGTGCTTGCTCAGGCACCAGTTTCGCCGCAGCTTCGAGGTTGTCCTCCAGTCGCTCGCTCCAGTGATCGAGCGTGCGCGCGTAATGCAGGCGCAGGCTTTCGACATCGACGATTTCCAGCCCGGCTTCACTGATCTCGGCAGAGATCATCGCCAGGTGCGGTAACTCGCCGTTGGGAAACACGTATTTTTCGATGAAGTTGCCTGCGCCGCGTCCAACCGGGCGGCCATCGGTGTGCTTGGCGGTAATGCCGTGGTTCATTACCAGGCCGCCCTCCTTCACCGCACCAAACAGCGTTGCGCAATACTCGGCGAGATTGGCATGACCAACATGTTCGAACATGCCGACGCTGACAACCTTGTCGAAGCGGCCGTCTTGCGGCAAATCGCGATAGTCGAGCAATTGCAGTTCGACCTGATCGTCCAGCCCTTCGGCTTTGACTCGCTCCTGCGCCAGGGCCAATTGTTCCTTGCTCAAGGTAATACCGAACACTTTGACGCCAAACTCTCGCGCCGCATACCGCGCCAGACCGCCCCAACCACAACCGACATCCAGCAAATATTCGCCCGGCTGCAAGCGCAGCTTGCGGCACAGATGGCGGAATTTGGCTTGCTGAGCCTGTTCGAGGGTTTCGCTGCCGGTTTCGAAATAGGCACAGGAATACGCCATGTCGCTGTCCAGCCACAGCTGATAAAAGGCATTCGACAGGTCGTAATGATAGGAGATGGCTTTGGCGTCGGTGTCCTTGTCGTGTTGCGCGCGCACCGGCTGACTGTCTTCGTCTTCGTCGAGCAGCGCATTGCTCAACTCATCGCAAACCCGGATGACCTCGCTGATCGAGCCCTCCAGTTCCAGTTTGCCTTCGACGAACGCCGCACCCAGCGCATCCAGGCTTGGGTGGGTGAATTGAGTGACCATCTGCGGGTCCTTGACCACGATGGTTACGCTGGGCGTCGGCCCCAGATTGAACTCGTGGCCGTCCCAGAGTCGCAGGCGAAGCGGTAACTGCAGGTTCTGCAAGGCCGGTGGAAGTTGCGCGAGCATGGAAAATCCCCCCTTGTTTCAGACGTCTGATCTGAGGGTAGACCAACCTGGAAAAATAGCAGGCTATCGATTCGATCGGCCTTGTCTATCGTGATCGGCACATCGGCTGAACGCCACAGGCGACGTGCCTTACGATAGATGACTGCCTGCGTACTCTGCGGTTCGATGAATTTTCTTTCATTTAGCCTGAGGGTCGAGCCTGAGCAATGGCTCCTGAAAGCGCAGCAAACGTCCGGCGTTGCCCAACACCAACAAGGTACTCAGGTTATGCAGCAGCGCCGCGATCATCGCCCCGGCCGCGCCAAGCCAACCGAAAGCCGCGAAGACCACGATCGCCAGGGTCCAGCCGAGGCCGATGATCACATTGACCTGCAAAGTACGCCGGCACTGACGACTCAAGCGCACGCAAGTACCGAGGCGACGCAAGTCGCTGCCGATCAACACGATGTCCGCCGACGCCAAGGCAATGTCGGCCCCGCCAGCGCCCATCGCCACGCCGACCACGCCGGCCTTGAGCGCGAGTGAATCGTTGATGCCGTCACCGACCACCATCGGGCGGAAGCCGTGATCGATTTCCTTGAGCACGCGATTGAGTTTGTCCTCCGGTAGCGCTTGCGCCTGCACTTCGTTCAGCCCGACTTCCTGCGCCAGGGTTAGGGCAACGCTCTGACGATCACCGGTCAACAGGAGTTGGCGTCCCAGCCCCAGTTCGCGCAATTCGCTCAAGGCAAAGCGCGCTTCCGGTTTGATGCTGTCTGCTAGCAGCAGCCAGGCGAGGAATTCACCGTTCAAAGCCAGGCCGGCAATCGGGCCATCGTGTTCAGGAACGAGGGGCGTTGTGATGCCCAGTTGCGCGAACAACTCTGGACGACCGAGCGCAGCTTCGCCCTTCTCTGTCGTCGCCACTACGCCCAAGCCTTGGCGCTCATGGATTTTGGTCAGAGGCCAATAGGCTTCCTGATCGGCCATCCCGGCGAGTGCCCGGCTCACCGGATGACTGCTCGCCGCGCCAAGACTGGCGGCCAGCGCCTGCACTTCTTTAGTGTCCACACTGAGGCTGTCGATCGACTGCAAACGCAACGTGCCGTAAGTCAGCGTGCCGGTCTTGTCGACCACCAGCGAGGTCAGATCGGCAAGTTCTTCGAGGAACGCCGAGCTGCGAATCAGAATCCCGTGGCGCGCGGCGACGGCGACACCGGCAATCGCCGTGGCCGGCGCCGACAGCACCAACGCACACGGACACGCCGCCACCAGCACCGCGAGCATCGCCTGTGCATCATGGGTGACGAACCAGGTCACCGCCGCCAGCAACAAGACCAGCACCATGTAACTGCCGGCATAGCGTTCGAGCAATCGCGTGATCGGCGGTTTCGAGCGCTCGGCGTTTTGCATCAGGGCGATGACTTTGCCCAAGGTGGATTCGTCGCCGATGCGGGTGACTTCGACGCGCAGCAATCCATCGAGGTTGATCGCGCCGCCGAACACCAGCATGCCCACGCCCGCTTCCACCGGTACCGATTCACCGGTAATCGACGCCGTATCGAGACTCGCCTGGCCGGACAATACCCGACCGTCCGCCGGCACCCGATCACCGGCCCGCACCTCGACAATATCGCCAGCACTGAGCGTGCGGTTGTCCACTTCGATGATCGAACCGTCCGCTTGCAGCTTGCGCGCATGGCTGCGGGTCAGCCGGCCAAGCGCATTGATCGCTTCCTGAGAACCGATGACGCTCCGCTCTTCCAGCACATGGCCGAAGATCATGATGATCGGCAACAACGCCGCAGTGAGCAGATCACCGGTCGCCCAGGCACCGAGCATGGCCAGCGCAATCAATTGATCGGTAATGCCGTGCAGGCTTGGATAACGCAGGCTGTACCAGGCCGAACGCATTACCGGAACCGCTACGAGCAAAGAAGCGAAACCCAGCAGCAGTTGGCTGACACCGATTTGCTCCGGGAGTATCCAGCGCCAGACCAGCCCCAGACCCAGCAGCCCGAGCGCAAGCATCGCCAGGGTCAATTGGCGCGCGGCGCGACGTTGTTCGGCCGAGGACAACAGACTTGGAGCAGCGGTGGTCGCGGTCATTGACTGGCTCCTTGAATGATCAACCGGGAATCGTCTTTCGGATTGACGGTGGTGACCGACCCGGCCTGACCGAGGATCTTCGGTATGCGCTCGCGATACAGACGCAGGAGCATTTGCGGGTCGGCAGACTTGGCCAGACTCATGACGGTTGCGGTATCGGTTGAGGCTTTTGCAAGACGCTCGCCTGCCTGCGCGTGAGCCACCTGGAGCGTGCGGTCTGCCTGTTCGTTGGCGGACTGGGCAAGTTTCTCGGCATCGGTGCGCGCGTTAGCCACTGCTTTGTCAGCCTGCTGACTGGCCGTTAGAACCGCATTGAAAGCAGTGATCGCTGGCTCCGGCAGACTCGATTGCACATCGACCCGCGACACCTCGATACCTATGCCCTGCCCGCTCGCCTTCAGTTCAGCGAGACGCGCGTTGATGCCTTGCACCAGATCACCGCGCAATCGCTCACGGTGCTCGGCCGCCTGATTGTCGGCGCCGATCAGTTCCGGGCGAGCGACCAGAATGGTGTCGAGGTCTCGCGCGGCGGTCAGTGCCACGGCGCTGCGCGTCACCAAGCGATCGAGTGCTGGCAGCACGTGTTCGCCCTGTAACACGAACGCATAGGGATCGGAGACTTGGTAAAACACTCGCACGTCCAGTTGCACTACGCCGGCGTCACCGGTCAATAAATAACCAGACCCGGCGAGTGCATCGCTCAATGGCGTAGCGAAGGACGCCACCCGGTCAGCCGTCAGCGCCTCGTCACTGCGCAACAGATTTTCCACTCGGCGCTCAATCATCCGATCCGCCGCCGGCAACAGAATCACCTGCTCAAAAGGCTGCGGCCACGCCCATAACAGTCCGGCATTCTGAACGCGATCCAGTGCGCCGAAGTGCAGCACCACGGCGCGGTCCTGCGGATCAATCTGCCGGACATTCGAGACCGCCCATGCTAATGCGGCCAAAACAGTGATCGCATACAAGGCGATGAAGGTCAGACGGCCGGCCTGAATCCACGGACTGTTCAACGCATGTGTTCCACGTGGAACTTCTTCGCTCATGGCTGCGATCCGACTTTGTTGTCGAGCGTCGGTGGGCCGTCGACCAACACACGGAACGGCGCAGCATCGGTGCGCAGAATCAATTTGGTGTCCGGCGTGACGATGGTGCCGAGCGTATCGAGGGAGCGCAGCAAGTTGTAAAGCTGCGGCGAACTGGCGTAGGCGCGCCCATAAATCTGTGCAGCCTCGACTCGCGATTGCGCTTCAATGTCGGCGGCTTTCACCGTCGCATCAGCCTGGACGATTCGCGCATCGCGCTCGGCGGCGGAGCGAATTTGCGCCGCTTCGCGTTTGCCGATCGCTGTACGTTCCGTAGCAATGGTTTCACGCTCGGCGCGCATGCGATCGACCGTGGCACTGAGCGTTACCGAGGGCAAAGTCAGCCGCTCGATACCGACCTGCACCACGCGCACGCCATAAGTGGCGAGCAACTGTTGGTCGATCTGCTGACGCAACTGCGCTTCAAAATCGCCGATGCGCACTTGTTTGGCATCAGTGTTGACCAGATTGGCCAGATCGAAACTGCTGGCCGTGGTCTCCAGTGCCGAGCCGACAAAGGTGCGAATCTGCCGCGCCGCCTCGTCCGGCTGATTCTGCACGGCACGCATGAAACGCTGCACATGTTCAGGATCACCCTGCACCTGCCACGCCACGTAGGCCTGAACGATGATGCGCAAACCGTCCTTGGTGCCGACGTCCTGCAAACCACTTGAGGTGGTACGTAGACGCAAGTCCACTGGAATCGCCGCTTCGAACGGCGCAGGCCAGCGCCAGCTCAAACCGGGATCAAGCAATACCCGCGACGGATTTCCGAAACGCGTGATGACCGTGGCTTCGCCGGAGCGCACCTGCACCAGACTCGCGGCGGCAATGGCAAACGCCACCAGCAACGCAGCCCAGGCCACACGCCGCCATGGAATTGGTCCGGCTTCTGGCACCTCGCCGTGATGATGATGGTGATGCCCGCCGTGGCCGTGGTCGTGGCCGCTGTGGTCGTGAACGTCATGAACAGGCGACTGGCTCAATGGGTGGCTCCTGGTTGAGCGGTGGTGCGGGGGGACGACGGATCAGTCGGCAGTGCGAAAGTACGCAGATCGATGGTTGGCGCATTTGCGCTCCCGCCAAGTCGATGGTCGAGCACCAGCAACCTGCCTTTACTCAAGCCCTGACTGAGCTGGCTGAGGTATTGCTCCAGCACGAACGCCTGGCCAGCACTGGCGAAAGCTTTCTGTTCAGCGCTGAATTTCAGGTCGGCGGTCTGCGCGGCGGCATTGATCTCCCGCGCATTGGCCGTTGCCTGATCCCGCGCCGTGCTCGCCTGCAACTGCGCCTCGTTAGTGGCCTGCGCAGCCGCCCCGCGTTCGCGAGCGATCAACGCCTGCGCGCCGATCTGCGCCGCTTGCACACTGTGATAGGCATTCGCCGCGCCGGCCGGCGGATGAATCGCTTCGACAACTGTGGCAAGGATCTCTACACCACTGTTCAATCTGTTCAGATCGCTTTGCACCGAGCGACCGATTTCCTCGGCCAGCCCTGCCCTGTCGTCGCCGAGCAGACCGTCGAGGGTGCGCGAGGCAAAATCGTGAACCAGGATGCGGCTGGCGGTGCTGCGAATCAGCGTCGGTACATCGGCGCTGTTATAAGTCGCGGCGAGTGCCGCCTCGTCGTTCAAACCGATGCGATAAACGAAGCGCACGTCCATGTTGACGATTTGCAGGCCCTGTTGCGCGCCGCGGCTGCTGGCGATGACCTGGGATTTGTCATTGACGTGGCTGGCGTCCCACAAACGGTTGGCGGTCAGCGGCGCCGGGCCTTCAGCGGAGTCGGACTGCACGGCGACTGGCTTGTCGCCGACACTGGTTGCCAGTTCATGGACCACGCCGTTTTCAACGGAGATCACACGCCCCAATGGCCAAGGCAACCCGCTATGCAAACCCGGGCCGAAAACCTGTACCGGTTTACCGAAGCGCTCATAGATGCCGCGACCTTGCAGGGGAATTTCATGTACGCCGGTCAGCAGCCAACCGCTAAGGGCGACCACCGCCAACACTGGCAACAAGGCCCGGCGCATGTAACTGAAGGCCCAGATCTGGCGCAAATCGATGCCGAAACGGTTGTGCATTTCATGCTGTAACGCCAGCCACGGCTGCGGCGGCCAACGCAGCATATCGGCGATAAAACTGCGCGCCAGCAGGGTCGGTTCGAGTTGTTCGCGGCGCGGGCTGAAAACAGACAGCACCGCGCGCAACAACAGTTCGACGGTAACCAACATTGGCAGGACTGCGCTGAGCACCGCCACGCGTACCGGCCAGACTGCGCTTTCGCTGGCAAACAACAGACACAGCGCACCGATCAACAGGGTGATGATCACCGCCCGGGTCAGTTGTGCCAGCGCAGCCGCTTCCGGCCATTGCGCCGGCGGTACCTGCGCCAGTTGCCGCTCCAGCACCAGCAGGGCAAACGCCAGCAACAACGCCAATGCCGCACCGATGCTCGCCGACAGCCCCAAGGCCGCCGCAGGCAACGTTAGATTCCACACCTGCTCAATACCAAGCAGAACCAGCAACGCCCAGCCGCCGAGCCACAACGTCGGCGCGCCGATTTGTCCAAGCAGATGGCGGCTCTGCTGACTCAAGCGCTCCAGAAGCCTTTCGTACCAGCCCTCGGCTGCGCCGCCCTCTTCCACGACGGTCGATTGCGAGGCGGGCGGATGCATCACCCGCGCGCGCCATTGCGTCACCCACCACGCCGATTGCAACCCGGCGACCAGTACCAGCAACGCCGCGCTCTGATTGACCAATAACGATAACCACAGGGACTGCGGCGCAAACAGGCCGACGAAAAACGCCAGCACCCAGCCCGACGCGGCCACTGCGCCGAGTCCATAAGCCAGCCGACGTAATTTGCGTGACTGCGCATCTGCTTGCTGAAAGCGCGGCAGCCCGGTGACTGGCGTGGCGTCCAACTCAAGATCGACTTGCATAAAACCCCGGAAATGTAGGCTCAGCGTTCATAGCGTTACGATATAACGGACACTGTGAAATATTCGTACACAATTTCATCTATTCAAAGATGCCGCAGCTGTCGCTTGCCTGAAGCCTTGACCGAAATGTTCGACGAAGCTCATATTACGCACATAATTTTTATCGCGACTAATCTTGGCTTTCCCCATCGAGCAATCTGGAGCAAGCGCATGAGCAACTATGACGTGGTGATTCTGGGCGGCGGCCCTGGCGGTTATAACGCAGCGATCCGCGCCGGCCAGCTCGGGCTCAAGGCCGCTTGCGTTGAAGGACGTGCAACCCTCGGCGGCACCTGCCTGAACGTCGGCTGCATGCCGTCCAAAGCCTTGCTGCACGCGTCGGAGCTGTACGCCGCTGCGGTGGGGACAGAGTTCGCCAATCTCGGCATCGAGGTCAAACCGACGCTGAACCTCGCGCAGATGATGAAGCAGAAGGACGAAAGCGTCGCCGGCCTGACCAAGGGCATCGAATTTCTGTTTCGCAAGAACAAGGTCGACTGGATCAAGGGCTGGGGCCATATCGATGGCCCGGGCAAAGTGACGGTGACCGACGCCCAAGGCAACAAGAGCGAACTCAGCGCCAAGGACATCATTATTGCCACTGGTTCCGAGCCCACTCCCCTGCCCGGCGTCGAGATCGACAACCAGCGCATCCTCGATTCCACCGGCGCGCTGTCATTGAGTGAAGTACCCAAACATCTGGTGGTCATTGGTGCCGGGGTGATCGGCCTGGAGCTGGGTTCGGTATGGCGCCGACTCGGCGCGCAGGTCACCGTGGTCGAATACCTTGATCGCATCTGCCCCGGCGTCGATGGCGAGGCCGGCAAGACCTTGCAGCGCGCACTGAGCAAGCAAGGCATTGCCTTCAAACTGAGCTCGAAGGTCACCAGCGCCACCAGCTCCGCCACAGGCGTGCAGCTGAGCGTCGAGCCTGCCGCTGGTGGTACGGCTGAGCTGATCGAAGCCGACTATGTGCTGGTGGCCATCGGTCGCCGGCCGTACACCCAGGGCCTGGGGCTGGAGAACGTCGGCCTCAGTACCGACAAACGCGGCATGCTCGCCAACAAGCAACATCGCACCGAAGCCGCCGGGGTCTGGGTGATCGGCGACGTCACGTCCGGGCCGATGCTCGCGCACAAGGCTGAAGACGAGGCCATGGCCTGCGTCGAGCAGATCCACGGCAAGGCCGGTGAGGTCAATTACGCGCTGATCCCCAACGTGATTTACACCCAACCGGAACTGGCCAGCGTCGGTCAGACCGAAGAACAGCTCAAGGCCGAGGGCCGCGCCTACAAGGTCGGCAAGTTTCCCTTCACTGCCAACAGCCGGGCGAAGATCAATCACGAAACCGAGGGCTTTGCCAAAGTCCTCGCCGACGAGCGCACGGACGAAGTGCTCGGCGTGCATCTGGTCGGGCCGAGCGTGAGCGAGATGATCGGCGAGTTTTGTGTGGCGATGGAGTTCAGCGCGTCGGCCGAGGACATTGCCCTGACCTGCCATCCGCACCCGACGCGTTCGGAAGCGTTGCGTCAGGCAGCGATGAATGTCGAGGGGATGGCGACGCAGATGTAGGTTCCAAACCTTGCCGCCGTCTTCGCGAGCAGGCTCGCTTCCACTTTGGAATGCGTTCCCCCGTGGGAGCGAGCCTGCTCGCGAATGGCGCCACCCGGTCTACAGCGGCAGATGGCCTAACGGCAACGCCCCCGGCGCTTTCACCGTGTGAATGGCAAAGTTGCTGCGAATATCGCTCACCCCCGGCAGTTTCAGCAGGTGCGCGCTGACAAAGCGGTCATAAGCGCGCAAGTCAGGCACCACTACCTGCAACAAAAAGTCCGATTCGCCGGACACCAGAAACGCTGAGACCACCTCAGGCAGCGCAGTAACAGCGGCATAAAAAGCCTCGGCGCGTTCTTCGTTGTGCCGCTCGACCTTGACCCCGACAAACACCGTCAGCCCAAGCCCGACTTCATCGCGATCCAGATTGGCCTGGTAGCCTCGAATCACCCCCGCCTCTTCCAGCATGCGCACCCGCCGCAGACACGGTGAGGCCGACAGGCCGATTTCTTCTGCCAGCTCGACATTGCTCAAGCGCCCGTTGCGCTGCAGCGCGGCGAGAATCTTGCGGTCATAGGCGTCGAGTTTCATCTTTGGCAGATCCCGATAGTCTGACGGTTGAAAACCAGCAGGTTATGCCAAAGCTGTGAACAATTGAAGCCGACTACGCAAGCACCTGCCCTACCGTCTCGCTCTAGACTGGCGCGAGAAAATCGACATCGAAAACGGGGTGTGATGTGGCAAGTCTTTGGCTGTTTATTCTGACGCTGGCTGTGGTTCTGCTACTGCCGGGACCGGACATGATCCTGCTATTGCAAACCGGTGCTCGGCAAGGTCGCGGTGCGGCGCTGGCCACCGCACTGGGCCTGGCCATCGCCCGCGCCTGTCACGTTGCCTTGGCGGCACTGGGGCTGGCGGCGCTGTTCAAAACGGCGCCGTGGACGTTTGACGTGGTGCGCATCGCTGGCGCGGCCTATCTGTTGTGGATCGGTATCCAGTGTTTGCGCACCTCGCTGGTACCGCGTCTGCAAAACCAAGAGCAGGCACCTGCTCCCGGCCAGTGGCGCGATGCGATCCGTCGCGGCTTGCTGACCAACCTGCTCAATCCCAAGGCGTTGCTGTTCTGCTCGGTGCTGCTGCCGCAATTCATCGTCAGTCACGGCGCGCCGGTGCTGAGCCAGTTTGCCGTGCTTGGCATGGTGCTGGTCGCCGTCGGTCTGCTGTTCGACAGCGTGGTTGCCCTGACTGGCGCGGCACTGGGCCGTTGGCTGCAACACAGTCCAACCGCCCAGCGCGTTCAGCAATGGTTGTTCGGCAGCCTGTTGATTGGCTTCGCCGTACGCCTGAGCTTCCTTCAGCAGACTTAAGCCTTGCGTACCTTGCGCTGACGACGGGTGATCAGCAGTAACGCGATGGCCGCGACTACGACGATCGCGCCGATCTGCACCGGCCACTTGTACGGCCGCAGCGTCCCACGCACGGCATCGGTCACTTGGGTAACGTAACGCTTGTCGGCATTTTCGAAGTCCGGGTACGGGCATTGATTGCCGAAGTCTTGCGCCCACGGCACATAAGGGCCTTCCTTGACGTAGCGCTGATACAACGCACTCTGGTCCTCAAGGCTGCTGTTCCAGCCGGCCGCGTTGCACAACACGGCGGCAAACGCCTGACTGGTGTGCGGCAGGTTATCGGCGGCGCGACTGGCCAGTGCCGTGGCGACGAAACGATAGTGATAACGCTGATCCGGTTGCGCGGCGCTGGCCTGTTGGCGCTGCACTTCCGCCGTGGAAATCAGCGGGCCGACATCCAGCTTCGTGCTCTCCAGCGTGTAATTGCCGCCGAAGGTGGCGTAATCAGGCGCCATCTCATAACCGAGGATGTCCATGCCCCACTCCCGGGCTGTCCACGCGGCGTTGTACAACGCACTGGCGCGTTTGCTCGGCCACCACGCCGACTCGGCCTTGAGCCGTTGCTCGCTATAGAGCCGGGCCTTGTGCTGCAGATCGTCACTGGCGAAATAACCGACCGCCTCCTCGTATCGCCCTTCTCGCAGCAAGCGCCGACCGAGCAGATTGCGCAGATTGGCGGCCACCGACAGCGGCACATAGTTGTCGCGCTCTTGCTGCGTCAATGGCGGCGGCGCCGGCACGTTCTCATCGACGTACCGCTTGAGCTCATCGACCGTCAGCACCCGCTCGGCAACGGTGGCGGCATCGAACCAGTAAAGGCTGTTGCTGCGATACAGCTGCACGAATGCTTGCAGGTATTCGCCGCGTTGCAGCGCGAGGATCGCGTTTTCGCCCTCGACCCGACATTTGGGCTGCACCGTTTCAAACGCCCAGTCCGGCGTGCGGCGATAGCCCCAGTCTTCATTCTGCGGAAAGGCCTGGGCGGCTTTGGCGTAGGCGGCGGCAGCGGCAGTCGTGTCGCCCTCACGCACTGCGAGTTTTGCCCGCAGCCACCAGGCCAGCCCGCCGTCCCCGGCGTTTACCAGAAAGGCCTTGGCAGACGCGTAGTCACCCTGTTGATAACTCATCGCCGCCAGTCGATCGGCATTGTCGAGGCTGCCACGGGTGCTGTTCTGCAACAGCGTTACCAATTTCTTTTCGTTGGCCGGCTGCTCGCCAAATGACCAGCCCTGGCGGCTGACCAGCGACGCCGTGACCAGTTGCTGCACCGCTGGCTGCTGCAGCAGTTTGGCCAGTTGAGATTCCGGCAACTCGGCCAGTTCGTTCATCAGTTGCTTGAGCGAGGTGTAACCGACGGCCGAACCGTGCAGGTTCTGTGCTTCGTACAGTTCGATGGCGCCGCTCCAGTCGCCCGCGCTGCGCAACGCCCGCGCCTCTTCACCGAGGCTGGCAACGCCCAGTTCCAGCGGATCGCTGAAGCCGTCGATGCTCAGTTGCCGGGCTTGGCGAAAGGCATCGCGCGCCTGCTCCAGCGCTTCGATGCGGTCGTGCGCCCCGTTGCTCATGGCGAAGGCGATGCGCCCCAGGGAATACGCCGCCCACGTGCTGCGCAACGGACGCTGGTCTGCCGGCAGGGCCAGCACCTTGTTGAAATACTCACTGGCCAATTGATGATCACCGGTGGCAAAGGCCACCGCGCCGGCGACGTACAAACGTATTTCCGCCGGCAGACTGGCGCCCTGCTCCTCGGCCTGACGCGCATCGCTGAGCCCGCGCAGTCGCTTGACCACGGCGTATTGCTCAGCGCTCAGGCCCACCTGCTCAGCCTGTTCGCGCGCCAGCTCTGACGCGTTGTCTTCGGCATAGTCGTTGGGGTTATGGGTCGCTGCGGTGACGTTTTTCAGCCCGGCAATGGTTTTACCCAGGCGACTGATTTCGAAGCTGAAGCTGCCCTCGGGCAAATCGGCCAAGGTCTGCGCGCGGTTGTCGAGCAGGCGCATCGGGAAGTCCGGGCCGCAGGCCAGCGCCGAACCCAGCGGCAGGCTGAGGCTCAGGCAGAGCAGATGGCGGGGCCAGTTACGGGTCAACATGCGAACCTCCTTGATCAATATGTGCACAACGCGCCCAACCGACAGCGCGCTGCCCGCCCGCCGGCAAGCGGCCGTCACGCAGGCGGGTGAAGGTAAGCAGATTGGCACTTTGTTGCAACGAGTAACCGGCGAGCGCATCAGCGCCTGCACAATCCTGCGCCTTGAGCGTAATTTGCGCGGGCCACGGGCTGTCGAGATTGCCGCGGTTATCGAGCAGGATGTCATAGAGTCCACCCTGCTCTTTGAATGACAAGCGCAACTGACTGTTCAGCCCATCGCCCCGCGCCACGGCGCGCAAAGTAGTCAGGCTCCAGGCGCGACGATCGTTGGTCAGCGGCAAGCGAAACCAGATCAACCCGGCCAGATGCTCAGGCGGATCCTCGCGCAAGGTTTTGGCCAATTGGCTTAGTTGCTGCGGATCGGCGAGCAATTCCCGGCGCTGCCCGCCGCGCTCCAGTTGCACTTCGCTTTCCACTACCGGCGCGCCACCATCATCGCTCAACAGCGCAACGCCGTAGGCCGGCAGCGCCAGATAGAACGGTTTGTCGCTGACATGTGCCCAGGCCTTGGCCCACTTCAACGCCTGCCTGGCGTCGAAAAGACCCAGTCGCGGATCGCTCACGGCGTGGACTTGCAGCACGCTGCTGTCGACGCTCTGCAACAGCGCCGGCAAGTGCGCGCTGTCGAGCCAGGCCGGCAGTGCGGTGATGCTCAAAGGCAACGATGGCGGCAAGGTCGCGCGCAGATCTTTGAGCAATTGGGCATACGCATGCAGCCGTGCTGTACCGGCGTCGTGATCGATCTCGACGCCGCTCAACGTGAGGCCCTGCGCCTGCCAATCGGCGATGACTTGCAGAATCTGCGCGGTGACCTGCTGCTGGTCCAGTGATTGCAGCTGACCATCAAGGCGAATCACTGCAATCAACGGCCGGCCATCGGCTCTCAACAAGGCTGGATCAACCCGCGCCCTGCTCCACCGCTCGCAGGGAAAGGCCTGCAATGCCAGTACGCGCAGCGTCGAGAAATCATCGCGACTGTCACGCAATGCCGGTTCATGCGCCGGTGTCCATTGGCGCTGCCAGACGTAGAGTTGCTGGTCGAGGGCCGGCGCGACGTGTTGCTCGCAACCTGCCAGCAAGACGCCAAGGAACAGACACACAATCAACCGCATACCTTGAAAATCCCTGAAACCACAGGGCTGCAAGGTTACACAAAAACCGTGTAGGAGCTGACGAGTGAAACGAGGCTGCGATCTTTTGATCTAGCTTCAAGACTCCAGATCAAAAGATCGCAGCGTGCCGTAGCGCCTACAGGGATGCCGCAGGCTTGCGCGCGATAATCACCTGACTCTTGGCCACCACCGCATCCAGCGCCTGCTTGATCTGCGCGCCGCGCGGGGAATCCAGCACCGCTTGCCAGGTATTGGCCCAGTGCTCGAGCATCGGGTGATCGGGGTTGCTGAGATCGACCTTGGCTTCCCAGAACAACATCATCCACATCGACCAGTAGAAGCCATATTTACTGTGGCTGATGATCTCCAGCCCGGCGTCGCTGACCATGGCCTTGAACTGGTCTTCGCTGATAATGCGTATGTGATTGGGTTTCTGGAAATACTCCGGCGCGGCGATGTCCTTTTGCAGGTCCTCGGAGCTGGGATGCGGCACGCTCAGCAGATACAAAGCGCCCGGCTTGCCGACACGCACCAGTTCGGCAAGAAACTGCGCGGGATCATCAACATGCTCGATCACCTCGGTGGAGACCACACGCGTCGCCGTTGCGTCGGCGATCGGTAGCGGGTTGCAGTCGGTAATGTGGCATTCGATGTCCCGGGCCGGCGTGTCGCTCAGACGCTGGCGGGTGGCCTCGACCTTGGCCCCATCGATATCGGCAAGAATGATCTTCGCTCCGCGCATACCGCAGAAGTGCACGTTGCCGCCATCACCGCAGCCGACATCAAGCAACGTATCGTCGGCACTCACAGGGAATCCCGTGTACAGCTCGTGGGTTGCCTGGTTGTACCAGCCGCTGAGCTTCGCATCGTAAAGGCCGAGCATGTACGGATCGACTTTATCGGCAACCGCAGCGACCGGTTCTGCCGAAGTTTGCGCAGGCGTTGTCGCCGAGAGTTTCTTCAAAAAGCTCAGCATGAGGTGGCTCCGGGTGAGGTAACTGCAGTTCGGGAGGTGTCGAGGCGCTTGACCAGTGCAGCACCGCGATTGCGCATCGGCATTTCGACCACGCGGTAGTTGAGTTCGCTGAGGAGCGCGATCAGGCCAAAGGCAATCAGCATCGTAATGATGGGATGTCCGGCGGGGCTCGGCAGGCCACTGCTCTGCAAGCGAAAGATCAGTTCACGCACCAATAGATACGCCGGAATGTGAATGAGGTAGATACCGTAGGAGCGGCTGCCGATCCATGCCAGCAACCGCTGCAAGCGTCCGGCAGGCATCAGGTAGTCACAGTTGTACGAGGCGATCCAGACCAGCAGCGCACTGAGCACGGCGATCGAACCGATCCGATAATTGGCCAGGGTAAAACGGTCGGTGGCCATGAAGCTCAACAGCGCTCCAATGACCATCAACGCTGAAATGCCAAGCCATGGTCGGCGCAAGAACGAGGGCTGCCAGCGCTGAAAACCCGGCTGCGCACTCCACATCGCCAACAGCACGCCAAGGGCCAGCGCATCGGTGCGTACTACCATCAGCAAAGGCGTGCGCACAGTCAGAATCTGCACCGCCACCAGCGCCAGCAATGCCCAGACCAGGTGTCGGCGAAACAACAGGATCAGCAACGGAAAGAGCAGGTAGAACTGCTCCTCCAGCGCCAGGCTCCAGTAGACGAAACTGCTGCCGTATTCGTATTGGAAAAAGCTGTCGGCGAAGCGGAAATTGGCGTATTGCAGTACCCCGGCCAAGGTCGCCTGAAGATTGGCGGATAGCGTGCCGAACGCACCGGATCGATTGAAAAACACACAGGCCAGCAGGATCACCGCCAGCCATAACCAGGCCGAAGGCAACAGGCGAAAAGCCCGGCGCAGCCAGAAATGGCGCACCTGTTGCCAGCGCTCCTGGCCCGTCGTGCAGCCTTGCAGCACCGGGATCAAGCTGCGGGCGATGACAAAACCGGAGATCGCAAAAAACAGGTCGACGCCCCACCACGTCTGCGCCCATTCGTGGATCCGGGCAAGCGACGGCACCGGGTCAGTGAACAGATTGTCCGGCAAATGGTGGAACAACACCGCGAGCACCGCGACCGCACGCAGGACTTCAACGTCCATGATGCGCTTGGCGTTCATGCTTGGGGGGCTTCCAAGGCAGCCGCACGATGCTCGAACAACTGCGTCAGAAACCCTCGCAAACGCTGTTCAGCCACAGTCTGGCTGCAGAACGCCTGCAAACTTACGACCGCCTGCGCCGACATCTCGGCATAGCGCTGCGGCTGGTTTTTCGCGACGTCGTAACTGGCCCGATAGGCCTCGCACAATGAGCTCCAGTTGGTCACGTAACGCAGGGTTCGGAAGGCTTTGCGCGGGTCGTGGGGCCAGGCTGTCAGCTCGTCGGTGGACTCGATGAGAAAGGCATTTTCCGTGCTCAGGTAATCGATCATCGCCGTGGTACGCGGCGCCACCGCCGGCTTGCCGCAGGACATGAATTCCATCAGCGGCAGACACTGACCTTCGCCGTAGGAGGTGTTGACCACGTACCGCGTGGCCTGCACCAGTTGCTCGTAGTCCGGATCGGCGAGGTAACCGTAGATCAGAACGATGCGGCAACGGTAAGACTGGTTTTTGTACAAATGATGGAGGATATCGCTGAGCGCTTCTTCGGCGTCGTGGTGAGTGAGCTTGAGCACCAGCGTCGCGTCTTCGAGATCGCGAAAACTAACGCAAAAAGCGCTGAGCATGTCTTCCCAGTTCTTGCGCCCGTCACCGGGATTGAACACCGAGGTATAAACCACTCCGTCAAGCACCAGCGTCTGCTCGGAGGCCGGCGCGGCGAAGTCGATGCCGTCGCCGCTGCGCAGGTGCGCCGGCCCGAATGCATTCAGA
Source organism: Pseudomonas sp. LW8 (assembly GCF_041956865.1). Taxonomy (NCBI): domain Bacteria; kingdom Pseudomonadati; phylum Pseudomonadota; class Gammaproteobacteria; order Pseudomonadales; family Pseudomonadaceae; genus Pseudomonas; species Pseudomonas sp. LW8. Next base: position 5,744,187 of record NZ_CP168138.1, read on the forward strand.
TTGAGGTTGCGGCTGTCCGCGACCAGCCCTTTGATCGTCAGGCTGTAGGCGGCGGCCAGGGCTTGCTCGGGCATTTTCGCGCCACGGGCAGCAAAGCGGTCCCAGACCGGCGCCGGCACCGCGACGATCGGGTACTCGGCACCCATCGCCTCGTGCACGGCATTGACCGTGTAGCTGGAATGGGTGATCGCTGCGCCACAGGCATGCAAGACGCTACGCCAGTCATTGCGCGGCTCGCCCGCAAAGGCTTCATTGGGGATCGTGCTGAACTCCCACGCAAACACCGGCAGCGTCGGACAGGCCAGGTGAACGGGAGTGCGATGCGGCGGCGAGAACGACAGAAACACGCAAGGCTCGCCACGGCTCAGACACTCCAGATACAGAGCATCGACTTCTGTCTGCGGATCGGCCACTTCCACGACCCGACCGATGCGTTCGAGCACCGGACGATACTCCTTGAGCACGAAGTAATAGCTGTACTCCGAACGCCCGAGGTTCTGCGCAATGGTGTGCCGGTTGGTTTCCGAATGAATGATGATCAGCATGAGGCGTTATCCGTCACAGGCGCAGCATCGGTGGGGCCTGCTGTCAGCGCAAAGAACTCCGCGAGCCGTTTGCGCACCGGCGCGAAGGCGCAGTATTGCTGCATGCGCGCGACGGCGGCGGCAGACATCCGCTGATACTCCTGCGGCTGGGCCTTGGCCATTCGATAGCTGTTTTCGTAGGCGTTTTTCAGCGAGCCCCAGTCGGGGCGGTGCCGCAGCGTGCGGTAGATGATCCGCGTGTCCTGCGGCCAGATCGTCAGCTCTTCACTGGACCTGACCACGAACGCCACCGAGTCATCGATGTAATCTTCCATCGCCGTGTGATCGGGGGCGATCACCGGTTTACCGCTGGACATGAACTCCATCAAGGGCAGGCACAGCCCTTCGCAGCGTGACGCGTTGACGTAGAAACTGGCCGCCTGATAGAGCCTGGCGTACTGCGCGTCGTCGAGGTAACCGTGCATCACCACGACCCGACAGGCGAACGGTGTGAGTTGCGCCAGCAGGGTCATCAACTCGCTGTAATAGGACGCCAGATCATTCTGGGTGATCTTGAGCACCAGCGTCGCGTCGGGCGTTTCGCGGAAGGCCCAGCAGAATGCGCTGATCAGTCGATGCCAGTTCTTGCGGCCATCCTTGGGATTGAATACCGAGACGTACACCACACCCTCGACTGTGGTTTCGACCACCGATGAGGTGTCCGGCAGATCGAGTGGCGCCGGTTCGATCACGGGCACCGGCGCAGCGCCGCACACCTCAGGCCAACGCTGTTGCAGCCAGCCATGCAAAGCGTCCGGCAGCAGATCGCGAATGCCCTCCCAGTACCAGTTGTGCAGAAATTTCACCCGCGGCATCGGTTCCGCCTGTTCGCGTCCCAAGTCCAGTGCCCACAGGCGCAGATAATGTCGAGCAATGACCAGTCGGCGTTTGAACGTCAACGGTGGCGGGCGCGCGGCTTCAATTGCTGCGGCCAGTGCAGCCTGCTCTTCAGGGCTGATTGGCGTTGGGATCAGCGCATCGGCTGACAGGCCGAGGGTGCGCGAATCGAAAATACAGCCCTTGATCGCCAGTGCAGTCCTGGGATTGACCGGCATGGGTTGGTGTTGCTGACGAATCGTTGCGAAGCTGTCCCACAACGGCGTCGGCAAAACCAGCACCGGGAACGCTTCGCCCATGGCGCGGCGGATGGCCGTTGCCGTGTGGCTCGACAGAGTGATGACCCGGCCGTGGCGTGCGAGCATGCGTGTCCAGTCCTGACGCGGATCGTCGTCCCACTGTTCATCGGGGATCGAATCGAACTCCCAGGCCACCACGCAAATCGTCGGGCATTCCAGATCAACCGGGGTCTTCTGCGGTGGGGTGAAGGACAGGAACACAGTGTCTTCACCTGCGGCGAGCAATTGCCGGTAAATCACATCGACGTCGGCGACAGATCCGGCCACGTGCACGCGCCCCAGGCTTTCCAGCACCGGGCGATAGGCTTTGAGGACAAAGTAATAGCTGTATTCCGGACGCCCCAGACTGGCACTGATGGAGCTGTCGTTGACGTCCGAGTAGAGAATGAAATTCATGGCATCCCACGATGAAGCGCCATCCCGGCGACTTCATGCTATGACGGCCGCGCGTCGGATCGGGTCGGCAGGGCCGGCACTCGTCCGTCATCATCGGGCACGTCTCTGTTCTTGTTTTAGTGGTCAGTTTCACCCCGCGTCGCGGCGTCCGGAAAACAATCGGCCAACTCGCGACGAAGGCCATTCTAAACACATCCATCGCGAGTCCGGGAACCGCCGGGCGAGAATAAATCGGACTATGCTGACGAGAACTGACCAGTCACGGTTTGCCCGGTTGAAATTGCCGAGCAATTGGCACAGATTGGCAACCAAACAACTACAACAACGGCTTCGCCTGCTGTTTGCGCGGATATTCCCCGCTGTATTTCAGACTTATCCCAAAAGCATCCGGGAAAGCGGCGCGAGTCATGACCAAGGGGTCGCTGTTTGAAAAAACGTCTGTTCGTCACGGGCCTCAGCGGCTTCGTGGGACAACACATTCAGTCTCGTCTGGCGTCGCCGGGCTCGTCGTGGGCGCTGCTGCCTGCCGCATCGGCCTACGACCTTACGAACGCCGACAGCCTCATCGACCTTTGGCCCGAGATGCCGGATGCAGTCATTCATCTGGCCGGACAGACCTTCGTGCCGGAAGCCTTTCGTGACCCGGCCCGCACCCTCGACATCAATCTCTTCGGCACCCTCAATCTGTTGCAGGCGCTCAAGGCTCGCGGCTTTGCCGGGACGTTTTTGTACGTCAGCTCCGGCGACGTTTACGGGCAAGTCGGCGAGCAGCACCTGCCGATCACCGAGCAACAACCACCGCTGCCACGCAATCCGTACGCGGTAAGCAAACTTTCAGCGGAGTTCCTCAGCTTGCAATGGGGCCTGAGTGAAGGCTGGCCAGTGCTGGTCGCACGCCCGTTCAACCACATCGGCACCGGGCAAAAAGACAGCTTCGTGATCGCCAGCGCAGCCCGGCAGATCTGCCGTATCAGACAGGGTCTGCAAGCGCCGCGATTGCAAGTCGGCGATATCGACGTGACACGGGATTTTCTTGATGTCGGCGACGTGATCGCAGCGTATTTCGCATTGCTGGAAAACGGCACACCGGGGCAGGTCTACAACATCTGCTCGGGCCGCGAGCAAAGCATTCGCAGCCTGATCGAGCAATTGGCCGATCTGGCCGAAGTCGACGTTGAACTGGTGCCGGATCCGGCGCGCATGCGTCGCGCCGACCAGCGCCGCGTCTGCGGCAGCCACGCAAAACTGGCCAAAGCCACAGGATGGGCGCCAGCCACCACCACACAACAATCCCTGCGGGCGATCCTGTCCGACTGGGAGATGCGAGTACGACAAGAATGACAAAAAGTGCACTGATTACCGGGATTACGGGCCAGGACGGCGCCTATCTGGCCAAACTGCTGCTGGACAAGGGTTACAAGGTTCACGGCCTCGTTGCTCGACGCAGCAGCGATTCACGCTGGCGCCTGCGCGAGATGGGTGTCGAAGCCGACATTGTCTACCTCGACGGCGACATGGCCGATGCCTGCTCGGTGCAGCGTGCGGTAATCAAATCGGCACCGGACGAAGTCTACAACCTCGCCGCACAGAGTTTTGTCGCCGCCTCCTGGGATCAACCGGTCACCACCGGCATCGTCGATGGATTGGGCGTGACACACCTGCTCGAAGCGATCCGTCAGTTCAGTCCGCACACGCGTTTTTATCAGGCCTCGACCAGCGAAATGTTCGGCCTGATCCAGGCTGAGCAACAGGACGAGAACACGCCATTCTACCCGCGCAGCCCTTACGGCGTAGCCAAGCTCTACGGCCACTGGATCACCGTCAACTACCGCGAAAGCTTCAACCTGCACGCCAGCAGCGGCATCCTCTTCAACCATGAATCACCGCTGCGCGGCATCGAATTCGTTACCCGCAAAGTCACTGACGCTGCCGCGCGCATCAAGCAGGGCAAACAGCACGAGTTGGCTCTTGGCAACATTGACGCCAAGCGCGATTGGGGCTTTGCCGGCGATTACGTCGAGGCCATGTGGTTGATGCTGCAACAGGACAAACCCGACGATTTTGTGGTCGCCACGGGCGTCACCACCACCGTGCGCGAAATGTGCCGCATTGCCTTCGATCACGTCGGCCTTAACTACCGTGACTACGTGAAGATCGACCCGGCGTTTTTCCGCCCGGCCGAAGTCGAAGTGCTGCTCGGCAACCCGGCCAAGGCCCAGCGTGTGCTGGGCTGGAAACCGAAAACCGACCTGGATACCTTGATCCGCATGATGATGGATGCGGACATGAAACGCGTCGCCAAGGAGTAGGCCATGCTGATTCCGGTGATTCTGTCCGGCGGTGCCGGCACCCGTTTGTGGCCGGTGTCCCGCGAGGGCCACCCCAAGCCGTTCATGGCCCTGCCCGACGGCCAGTCGCTGCTGGGCAAGACCTACCAACGTGCGGCGGCGTTGCTGGACGGCTGGGGCGACATCGTCACGGTGACCAACCGCGAGTATTACTTCCAGAGCAAGGATCACTACTGCGCGGCGCATGTGTCGCGCCATCGCGGGCACTTTCTGCTGGAGCCGAGCGGGCGCAATACCGCACCGGCGATCGCAGCGGCAGCACTGTCATTGCAGGCGCTGCATGGTGACGACGCGGTCATGGTAGTGATGCCGGCCGATCACTTGATCGTCAATCAGGACGCCCTGAAGAGTGCGGTCGAGCACGCAGTGAATCTGGCGAAGGACGGTTATCTGGTGACCTTCGGCGTGGTTCCGACCGCCCCGGAAACCGGCTTCGGTTATATCGAAACCGGTGCGCCGCTGGACGCCAGAGGCGCGGCCAAGGTGCAGCGTTTCGTCGAGAAACCCGACCTGCATACCGCCACGCATTACCTGGAGAGCGGCAACTTCCTGTGGAATTCGGGGATGTTCTGCTTCACCACCGCGACGCTCATTGCCGAACTGCAACTGCACGCACCCGAGTTGCTGGAACAGACCCGCGCCTGCATGGCCGTCAGCGCACCGGTCGAAACGGTCGGCTGCCTGCAACAGGAGCTGTCACCGACGCTGTTTGCCGAAATCACCGACATCTCCATCGACTACGCGCTGATGGAGCGCTCGGAAAAAGTAGTGGTGGTACCTGCCGGTTTCGACTGGAGCGACATCGGTTCGTGGAGCGCGGTCGCCGCGCTGATTCCCGCCGATGCCGACAACAACCGCGCCAGCGGCGAAGCGATCTTCATCGACAGCCACAACAACTTCGTGCAGAGCGAAGGCCGGCTGGTGGCGACTGTCGGGGTGGATAATCTCATCGTTGTAGATACTGCCGATGCGGTGCTGGTGGCCCATGCCGACCGTGCGCAGGATGTACGCCGCGTGGCGAAGCAACTCAAGGACAAGTCCCACGAAGCCTATCGCCTGCATCGTACGGTCAGCCGTCCGTGGGGCACCTACACCGTTCTGGAGGAAGGCCCGCGTTTCAAGATCAAGCGCATCGTGGTCAAACCCGGTGGCAAGTTGTCGTTGCAGATGCACCATCACCGCAACGAGCACTGGGTGGTGGTCGAAGGCATGGCCAAGGTCACCAACAACGGTTCCGGCACGACCCTGGTCGCCAAGAATGAATCAACGTTCATCGCCGCCGGCCACAAGCATCGCCTGGAGAACCCCGGGGTGATCGATCTGGTCATCATTGAAGTGCAAAGCGGCGAATATCTGGGCGAGGACGATATCGTTCGCTTCGAAGATCAATATGGCAGGACGGTCTGAATGCTGCTTTCCCTGTACCGCTCGCTGCACAGCTACCGTGGATTCATCCTCGGCAGCGTGCAGCGCGAGTTTCAAGCGCGTTATCGCAATTCGCTGTTCGGCGCGCTATGGCCGATTTTCAATCCGCTGTCGATGATCATTGTCTACACGGTGATCTTTTCCCAGATCATGCGCGCACGTTTACCGGGTGTGGACGACAGCATGGCCTACAGCGTCTACCTGTGCGCTGGTCTGCTGGCCTGGGGACTGTTTTCCGAAATAACCCTGCGCAGTCAGAACATGTTTCTGGAAAACGCCAATCTGCTGAAGAAAATCAGTTTCCCGAGGATCTGCCTGCCGGTGATCGTGCTAATCAACGCCGGGATCAATTTCGCCATCATCATCAGCCTGTTTCTCGGATTTCTGCTGATCACCGGGCGCTGGCCAGGGATGGCTCTGCTGGCGCTGATTCCGCTGATTGCTCTGCAAATGATGTTCTGCGCCGGGCTGGGTATGGTCCTTGGCGTGTTGAACGTGTTCTTTCGCGATGTCGGCCAGTTGTTCGGCATCTGCCTGCAGTTCTGGTTCTGGCTGACACCGATCGTCTACCCGATCACGATTCTGCCGGAATGGGTGCAGCGCCTGCTGCAACTCAACCCGCTGACCAACCTGTTCAGCAGTTATCAGAACCTGTTTCTCTACGGTCAGTGGCCGGTATGGAGTTCGCTGCTGCCGGTTTTCATTACTGGCGTGGTGTTCTGTCTGATCGGTCTGCGGCTGTTTCGCCAGCGCGTCGGCGAAATGGTGGATGAACTCTGATGGGACATATTCGCGTCACCGGCCTGGGCAAGGCCTATAAGCAATACCCAAACCGCTGGGCACGGCTGGCCGAGTGGCTGATTCCGTTTTCGCCGCTTCGGCATCAACAGCACTGGGTACTGCAAGATGTCGAATTCGAGATTGCTCCGGGTGAAGCGGTGGGTATCGTCGGCGCCAACGGAGCAGGCAAAAGCACCTTGCTGAAAATGATCACCGGCACCACTCAACCCACCCAAGGCAAGATTGAATTGCAAGGGCGCGTCGCAGCGCTGCTCGAGCTGGGCATGGGTTTCCATCCGGACTTTACCGGTCGGCAGAACGCAATCATGGCGGGTCAGTTACTGGGCATGCAGCTTGAAGAAATCCAGGCCCTGATGCCCGATATCGAGCACTTCGCTGAAATTGGCGATGCGATCGACCACCCGGTCCGCACTTATTCCAGTGGCATGCAGATGCGCCTGGCGTTCAGTGTCGCCACCGCCCGGCGCCCGGACATCCTGATCGTCGACGAAGCGCTGTCGGTGGGTGATGCCTATTTCCAGCACAAGAGCTTCGAACGCATCCGCAGCTTTCGCAAATCCGGCACGACGTTATTGATCGTGTCCCATGATCGCTTCGCGATTCAGTCGATTTGCGACTCGGCGATCCTGCTCAAGGATGGGCGCGTGGCCATGCGCGGCAAACCGGAGCCGGTTCTCGATTATTACAATGCGCTGATGGCCGAACGTGAGGGTCAGGTAGTACGCCAGGAAACGCTCGCCGGCGGCGAGGTGCAAACGGTCTCCGGCACCGGCGAGGCGGCGATTCTGAGCGTACGCCTGCTCGATGAAAACCAGCGCAGCATTGAGGCTGTCGAAGTCGGCCAACCGGTGGTGCTCGAAGTGCAGGTCGAAGTGCGCAAGGACATCGAACGGCTGGTGCTGGGCTTCATTCTCAAGGATCGCCTCGGCCAGATGATGTACGGCATCAACACCCACCGGCTGAACAAGGCATTGACCGATCTGCGCGCCGGTGAACGCTTCACCTATCGCTTCGCCTTCATCATGGGCCTGGGCAAAGGCAACTATTCGGTGTCGCTGAGCCTGTCGCGTCTGGACTCACATCTGGATCGCAATTTCGAGTGGCGTGACTACGGGATGGTGTTCCAGGTGATCAACAGCCGTCGGGAAGACTTCGTCGGCTGTACCTGGCTGGACGCTAAAACCACCATCAGCCGCGACACCGAGGCCCGGCCTGTCGAGCGTGCGCCATGACCCGCCTCTTGGTTGAATGCACTCACGTATTCAAACACCCCAAGATCAATTCGGGGATCCAGCGCGTGGTGCGCAACGTCATCAAGCAGCTGCCCGCCAGCGCTGACGGCGTCGAGTGCATGCCGGTGGTGGTGATCAATCGCCAGCTCTACCGCGTGCTGCAACTGGCGCCACTCGATACACCGTTCTGGAACAGCCTCGAAACCTTCGGTGAACGCCTGGAGCGCCTCGCCCATCGTTTCTGGCAGTGGCATCAGCGCCGCGATGCGCTATGCACTTCGAAACTGGCGCGGCGGCTCCTTTACGCCAGCTATCGGTTGACCCAGTTTGCCGTGCTCGGCCTGCCGATTCGGCTCGTCAGACGGATCAATCGCAGGCAGCTGCTTAAACGTTGCTCGCCGCTTCAACACCACCCGGGCGATCAACTGGTGCTGCTGGATTCATCCTGGCACTCGGACTTTTTCGCCCATGTCGAGCAGCTCAAACGCGACGGCGTCGGCATGATCGCGGTGATCTACGACCTTATTCCGCTGACGCATCCGCAGTTTTACGACACGCGGCTGGTCGAAGTTTTCAATGAGTGGTTCGACTGGATCACCCGCACGGCCGATGGCTACATGGCGATTTCCGCCACAGTGCGTGATCAGGTGCGTGGTGAATTGCAACGCAGAGTCGGTGCCGAGCAGACTGAAAAGCGCTGGTTCGATTACTTTTATCTGGGGTCCGAGCTCGATCTGCAGCACAGCGAAGCCACGGTCGAACCGCGCCTGAGTGACCTGTTCACTGCGACCGAAGCGGTTTTTCTGATGGTCAGCACCATCGAGCCGCGCAAGAACCATGGGTACCTGCTCGACGCCTTCGAACTCGCCTGGGCTGCCGGTTCGACCGCACGCTTGTGCATCGCCGGGCGTATCGGCTGGAAATGCGAGGCGCTGCTTGAGCGAATCCGCAATCATCCGGAACTGAATCGGCGCCTGTTCATGTTCAATGACCTGAGCGACACCAGCCTCGAATACGCCTATGCGCAGGCCAGCGCGTTGGTGTTTCCTTCGTTTGTCGAAGGCTTCGGCCTGCCACTGGTAGAAGCCATGCAGCGCGGTTTGCCAGCGATGGGCAGCGACGTCGCGGTATTCCGCGAAATCGGTGGCGAGTTCATGGCGTATTTCGATCTGCTGGATCCACAAAGCCTTGCCGATCTGATCGAAACCTATCAGCGCAGCGGACAGTTTCCCGCCGCCCGCGACGTCGCTGACTGGCGCTGGATCGGCTGGCGCGAGGCCAGTGAGCAGTTGGCGACACGCAGCCTTGCCCATGTTCAGCAGGCCCTGCGCGTGCAAGCGAGGCCGCATGCGCATTGCTCTTAACGCCCGCATCCTGCAAGCGCCGCGCACCGGCATTGGCCACTACGTCGCCGAACTGGTCAACGCCTTGCGCAGCGAACCCGATGTGGACGTAAGCCTGTTTCACGGATGGGGCTGGAGTTCGGCCCTGCCGGACGCGGCCATGCCCGGCTACTCGCGCATGACGCCATTGCTGCGAAAAATTCCCGGGGCCTATCAGGCACGCCGCTGGCTGGAGCAGAAACGTTTCGATCAGGTGCGTGCACAAAAGATTGATCTTTATCACGAGCCAAGCCTGTGGCCGCTGGCCTTCGACGGCCCGACCGTGATCACCCTGCATGATCTGACGCACCTGCATTTTCCAGAAACCCAGCCACCTGCACGTTTGAGGGAAATCGAACGTCGTCTGGCCGCCGGCGTGGAGCAGGCGCGGGTCATTCTGACCGATTCGCAGGCGATCGCTGACGAGGCGCAGGCCTACTTTAATCTCCCTGCACAGCAATTCGTTGTGGCGCCGTTGGGTGTGTCCGAGCGCTTCCGTCCCCGGCCACTTGAGGAAATCGACAGTGTGCTCAAGGCTCACGCCGTCCAGGCACGGGAATATTTCCTCTGTGTCGGCACCCTGGAGCCGCGCAAGAACCTGAGCCTGGCGTTGCAGGCCCACGCCCTGCTGCCAGACGCCGTGCGCCAGCGCTTTCCCTTGTTGATTGCAGGCATGGCCGGATGGCAGCGCGAGCAGTTCAGCGAGCCACTGCGCCAGGCATTGGCCAGCGGCCACGTGTGCCTGCTCGGCTATCTGCCCGATGAGCAATTGGCGCAACTGCTGGCCGGCGCCCGGGCGCTGATATTTCCGTCGTTGTATGAGGGCTTTGGCTTGCCGGTGCTGGAAGCCATGGCCAGTGGCACACCGGTGGTGACCACCCGTTCTTCAGCGATGCCGGAAGTGGCTGGCGCGGCTGGCAACTATATTGAAGCGGACGATGCCGAGGGTCTGCGTGATGCAATGGGCCGGCTGATCGACGACTCGCTGCATTGGCAGGCCTGCCGCGAAGCGGGATTGCAGCAGGCGGCACTTTTTTCCTGGCAACGTTGTGCACAGGCTACGGCTGGTGCCTACCGCCAGGCCATGGGAGGTTGAATGCGCGTTCTTCATTTCTTCAAGACGTACCTGCCCGATTCGGTCGGCGGCATCGAACAAGTCATCTTTCAGTTGTGCGAAAGCGGCGCTCAGCATGGCATCGATGGGCAAGTGCTGACCCTCAGCACCAATCCGACACCGCCCGTGGTGCAACTGGGTCAGCACGAAGTACATCGGGCGAAGCTGGATGTCCAGTTCGCCTCCACTGGCTTTTCCTGGAGTGTGTTCAAGCAGTTCCGTGAGCTGGCCGCCGAAGCCGACGTGATCAACTATCACTTCCCCTGGCCGTTCATGGACCTGGTGCATTTCGCCAGCGCCGTGAACAAGCCGAGCGTGGTCACCTATCACTCGGACATCATTCGCCAGAAGCATCTGCTCAAGCTCTATCGGCCACTGATGAATCGCTTCCTCGCCAGCGCCGACCGCATCGTTGCTGCATCGCCGAACTATCTGCACACCAGCGATGTGCTGCAGCAGTTTCAGGACAAGACCCGCGTTATCCCCTACGGCCTGAATAAAGCAGGTTATCCACAGCCCGATACCGAACGCATGAACCGCTGGCGCCAACAGCTTGGGGATAAGTTTTTTCTGTTCGTCGGGGTGATGCGTTATTACAAGGGCCTGCACATCCTGCTCGACGCGCTCAAAGACATCGATTATCCCGTGGTGATTGTCGGTGCCGGTCCGCTGGAGCAGGAACTGCATGCACAGGCCGCCGCGCTGGGCCTGCGCAATATTCATTTCCTCGGCCGTCTGAGTGACCAGGACAAAGTGGCGTTGCTGCAATTGAGTTACGCGATCGTATTTCCTTCGCACCTGCGCTCCGAGGCTTTCGGGATTTCGTTGCTCGAAGGCGCGATGTACGGTAAACCGATGATCTCCAGCGAAATCGGCACCGGCACCAGTTTCATCAATATCCACAACGAAACCGGACTGGTGGTGCCGCCGAGCAATCCACAGGCCTTTCGGGAAGCCATGCGTACGCTATGGGACAACCCTGAGCGTGCCGCCGAGATGGGCGTCAAAGCGGAAGCGCGCTATCGGCAGTTATTCACTGCCGATGAAATGGGCCGCAAGTGGACAGAGCTGTATCAGGAACTGCTGGCTGAAAAGGCTCTGTCCTACGCTTGAGTGGAGGTCACGCGGTTTTCTGCAACCCGGCCACCGTGCGCGGCATTGCGACAAAACCCGGCAACGCTTCGACTCGTGCCAGCCAGGCGCGAACGTTGGCGTAGTCGTCCAGCGAGACATTGCCCTCCGGGGCATGCGCAATGTAGCTGTAGGCAGACACGTCAGCGATGGTCGGCTCTTCGCCCGCCAGATACGCTGTTTTGCCCAGTTCCAGCTCCATGACCTTGAGCAGATTGTGCGCACGGCCAATGACTTCCTCGGCATTCAGTTGCGCACCAAACACCGTGATCAGGCGTGCCGCCGCCGGGCCAAAGGCAATCGGTCCCGCCGCTGCCGACAACCAGCGCTGCACATGCGCTGCGCCCACCGGGTCGGCCGGCAGCCAGCGTCCGTTGCCATATTTCTGCGCCAGATAAACCAGAATCGCGTTGGAATCGGCCAGCACCACGCCGTTGTCATCAATCGCCGGCACTTGGCCAAAGCTGTTGATCGCCAGGTACTGCGGCTGCTTGTGCTCACCTTTGGCCAGATCGACGAAGATCAGCTCGGTCGGCAGTTGCAGCAGCGACAGCATCAACTCGACGCGGTGGGCGTGACCGGAACGTGGGAAGTTGTAGAGTTTGATCGCTTGCATGGTCGACTCCGCTGAAAAATGACGTCGCTACGGGAATGAGCGCGCCGATGGAGTCATCATCTATGGGTTGCCGGAACAACAGAATAACCAGCCACTGCAATCGATTATTTCATCTCGTGCAATAACGCCGCAGCACTCAAGGCTGGATGCTCACGCAGCGCCTTCACGGCGAAGTCGACAAAACTGCGGATCCGCGCCGGTGCCTTGCGCCCGCCCTGATACACCACATGGATCGGCAACGGTGGCAATTCAAACTCGGCGAGGACGATTTCCAGCTCCCCCGCCGCGACTTTGTCCGCCACTTGATACGACAGCACTCGCGTCAGGCCCAGGCCTTTGCGCGCGGCAGTGATCGCCGACTGATTGGCCGTGACGGTCAGGCGCGGTTCGGTGCGCACACTGAGTGCTTCACCGCCGTCGAGAAACGGCCAGTTGCGTTGCTGACCGATCGCCGATGTCGCCACCACCGGCAACCCGGCCAATGCCTGCGGATGCTCCGGGCGGCCATGTTCAGCCAGAAACCCCGGCGAAGCGCAGATTACCCGCCGCACTTCCCCAACTCGGATCGCATGCTGATTGCTGTCCGGCAGCTCACCGATGCGTACCGCGACATCAATGCCCTCCTCGACCATGTTGACGACCCGGTCCAGCAACAGCGCGTTGATCGACACATCCGGATAACGACAAAGGTAATCGGCCATCACTGGCGTCACGAACAGATCGCCAAACAGCACCGGCGCAGTAATCGTCAACTGCCCGCGCGGCAAGGCATGGCTGCCTGCCGCCGAATCCTCGGCCTCCTGCACCTCGGCAAGAATCCGCCGGCAGTCATCGAAATAACGCTGCCCGGCTTCGGTGAGATGCACGGTGCGCGTGGTACGCACCAGCAACTGCGTACCGATATGCTGCTCCAACGCCGCTACGGCCCGGGTGACGCTCGCCGCCGACAGACCCAGACGCCGCGACGCCGCCGAAAAGCCTTGCTCCTGGGCGACGACAACGAAGATCTGCATTTCCTGAAAGCGGTCCATGGGATTCCTCGGCGGCGGATACGACAATCGCAGCCGAGGCTGCGATTGTGGGAGCGTAGATCAACGGTGGATAACTTATTCCACGGTGACCGATTTCGCCAGGTTGCGCGGCTGATCAACGTCGGTACCCTTGAGCACGGCGACGTAATACGACAGCAGTTGCAGCGGGATCGTATAAAGGATCGGCGAGAGAATGTCGTGGATGTGCGGCATTTGCACCACGTGGGTGCCTTCGCCGTTGGTCATCGCAGCCTTCTCATCCGCGAACACGATCAACTCGCCGCCGCGAGCGCGGACTTCCTGCAGGTTGGATTTGAGCTTCTCCAGCAGTTCGTTGTTCGGCGCGACGGTCACCACTGGCATGTCGTTATCCACAAGTGCCAGCGGCCCGTGTTTGAGCTCGCCGGCCGGGTAGGCTTCGGCATGGATGTAGGAGATCTCCTTGAGCTTCAAGGCACCTTCCATTGCTACCGGGAATTGCGCACCACGGCCGAGGAACAGGGTGTGGTTTTTCTCGGCGAACAGCTCGGCGATTTTTTCCACGGTGCTGTCCATCGCCAGCGCTTCGCCGAGGCGAGTCGGCAGGCGACGCAGTTCTTCGACGAGTGTTGCTTCGACGCCGTTAGCCAGAGTGCCGCGCACCTGACCCAGCGACAAAGTCAGCAGCAACAGGCCGACCAGTTGCGTGGTGAAGGCTTTGGTCGAGGCCACACCGATTTCGCGACCTGCCTGGGTCAACAGGGTCAGATCGGATTCACGCACCAGCGAGCTGATGCCGACGTTGCAGATCGCCAGGCTGGCGAGGAAGCCCAGCTCCTTGGCATTGCGCAGGGCCGCGAGGGTGTCAGCGGTTTCGCCGGACTGCGAGATGGTCACGAACAGCGTGTCCGGCTGCACCACCACTTTGCGATAACGGAATTCACTGGCGACTTCCACCTGGCACGGGATGCCGGCCAGTTCTTCGAGCCAGTAACGCGCGACCATGCCGGCGTGATAACTGGTGCCGCAGGCAACGATCTGCACGTTGCGCACTTTGGCAAACAGCTCGGCAGCTTGTGGACCGAAGGCCTCAACCAGCACTTGATTGTTGCCCAGGCGACCTTCGAGGGTGCGCTGGACCACGGCCGGCTGCTCGTGGATTTCCTTGAGCATGTAATGGCGGAACTCACCCTTGTCGGCGGCTTCGGCACCATCGGTGTACTGCACGGTCTGGCGCTCGACAGCGTTGCCGTTCACGTCCCAGATCTGCACGCTGTCGCGACGGATTTCAGCGATATCGCCTTCTTCCAGGTACATGAAGCGGTCAGTGACCTGACGCAGAGCGAGTTGGTCGGAAGCGAGGAAGTTCTCGCCCAGACCCAGGCCGATCACCAATGGACTGCCACTGCGCGCGGCAACCAGGCGATCCGGTTGGCTCGCATTGATCACCGCCAGACCGTAGGCACCGTGCAGCTCCTTGACAGTCGCTTTGAGCGCGGCAGTCAGGTCCGGTTGTTCCTTGAGCTTGTGGGTCAGCAGGTGGGCGATGACTTCGGTGTCGGTGTCCGAGCTGAAAGAGTAACCCAAGGCTTTGAGTTGTTCGCGCAGAGCTTCGTGGTTCTCGATGATGCCGTTGTGCACCACTGCAATGTCACCGGAAAAATGCGGGTGAGCGTTGCGCTCGCACGGCGCGCCATGGGTCGCCCAACGGGTGTGGGCGATACCGAGACGACCGGACAGCGGCTGTTCGGTCAGGGCGGTTTCCAGCTCACTGACCTTGCCCGGACGGCGCATGCGTTCCAGGGTCTGGTCATTGGTATAAACCGCCACACCGGCGCTGTCATAGCCCCGGTATTCGAGGCGCTTCAGGCCTTCGAGAAGGATGGCGGTGATATTACGTTCAGCTACAGCGCCGACAATGCCACACATGGTTATTTCTCCTGACTGACAGCCGCACAGATCAAAGTGATCCCACGGGCCTGAAGCTGATCGCGTGCCTCGACGGGCAGGCGATCATCGGTAATGAGGGTATGGATGCTGCTCCAGGGCAGCTCCAGGTTGGGAATCTTGCGACCGATCTTGTCGGCCTCGACCATGACGATCACTTCTCGCGCAACGTCGGCCATCACCCGGCTGAGGCCGAGCAACTCGTTAAAGGTTGTGGTGCCGCGAACCAGATCGATACCGTCGGCGCCGATGAACAGTTGGTCGAAGTCGTAAGAGCGTAGTACCTGCTCGGCGACCTGGCCCTGAAAGGATTCCGAGTGCGGATCCCAGGTGCCACCGGTCATCAGCAGCACCGGCTCGTGTTCCAGTTCGCTCAAGGCGTTGGCAACATGCAGCGAGTTGGTCATCACCACCAGACCCGGTTGCTGGCCCAGCTCGGGAATCATCGCGGCGGTGGTGCTGCCGCTGTCGATGATGATGCGCGCGTGCTCGCGGATGCGTTTTACCGCCGCGCGAGCGATCGCCTGTTTGTATTTGGAAATACTCTGCGCCGTTTCTGCGACCAGCTCTTGCGGCATGGTGATCGCACCGCCGTAACGACGCAGCAATAGACCATGGGTTTCCAGCGCGGCGAGATCCTTGCGAATCGTAACTTCCGAAGTTTCGAAACGCTTGGCCAGCTCGTCGACACTGACTTCGCCCTGCTCATTGAGCAAGGCGAGGATGTTATGGCGACGTTGAGGAGTATTGCGCTTGGACATGGCAGCTTAAGTTTCGATTCGAAAGATAACGCAAGCAATGAAACTCTATCGAAAGGTTGCCGTCAAGACGCGGGGAGAAAAATTCAGAAAAATTGAAATGACTGTGGGGCGAGCCCGCTCGCGAAAGGGGAGTCCTAGCCACTCAAGACGTGACTGAGAGACCGCATTCGCGAGCAGGCTCGCTCCTACAGGGGATTGTGGATAAATCAGGATTTTTTGATTTTTTCCGGCCGCTTCCAGCCGTCGATGTTCTTCTGGCGGGCTCGGCCTACCGCCAACTGAGCGTTATCCACATTTTGCGTGATAGTCGATCCGGCCGCAGTGGTTGCACCGTTGGAGATATCCACAGGGGCGACCAGCGAGTTGTTGGAGCCGATGAAAACGTCAGCGCCCAACACGGTTTTCCACTTGTTCGCGCCATCGTAATTGCAGGTGATGGTGCCGGCGCCGATGTTGGTGCGTGCGCCGATTTCTGCATCGCCCAGATAGGTCAGGTGGCCAGCCTTGGCACCTTCGCCCATGTGTGCATTTTTCAGCTCAACGAAGTTACCCACATGGGCGCGCGCTTCGAGCACAGTGCCCGGGCGTAACCGCGCGAAGGGACCAGCGTCACTGCCTTCACCGAGAATGGCGCCTTCTATATGACTGTTGGCCTTGATTACCACGCCTTTGCGCAGGGTGCTGTCCTTGATCACGCAGTTCGGGCCGATCTGTACGTCGTCTTCGATGATGACCTTGCCTTCGAGGATCACGTTGATGTCGATCAGCACATCGCGACCGACGCTGACTTCGCCGCGTACGTCGAAGCGGGCCGGGTCACGCAGGGTCACGCCCTCAGCCATCAGACGACGGCCGGCGCGCAACTGGTAATGACGCTCCAGTTCAGAGAGCTGCTTGCGATCGTTGGCGCCCTGCACTTCCATCGGGTCGTGCGGTTGTTCGGTGGCGACGACCAAACCATCGCTGACCGCCATTTCGATCACGTCGGTGAGGTAGTACTCGCCCTGCGCGTTGTTATTCGACAGGCGACTCATCCAGTCCGCCAGGCGATTGGCCGGCACAGCGAGGATGCCGGTGTTGCCTTCGGTGATCGCACGTTGCGCTTCGCTGGCGTCTTTGTGCTCGACGATGGCCGCGACCTTGCCGTCGGCATCGCGCACGATGCGGCCATAACCGGTCGGGTCATCCAGCTCGACAGTGAGCAAACCCATCTGGCCCGGCACGACATGCTTGAGCAGACGTTGCAGGGTTTCGACTTCGATCAGCGGCACATCACCGTAAAGAATCAGCACGGTGTCGGCATCAATGAACGGCACCGCCTGGGCGGTGGCATGGCCAGTGCCCAGTTGCTTGTCCTGCAACACGAAATTCAGGTCATCAGCTGCCAGCCGCTCACGCACCACATCGGCACCGTGACCGATCACCACGTGAATGCGTTGTGGATCAAGTTGCCGAGCGCTGTGGATAACATGGCCGAGCATGGAGTTGCCGGCAATCGGGTGCAGCACCTTGGGCAGCGCCGAGCGCATGCGCGTGCCTTGACCGGCCGCGAGGATAACGATTTCGAGAGACATGACTGGCTACCAATCCTGGGTGGTCAGCAACTGCGACCGGTTTGTGGGAATTCGGAAAAGAAAAAAGGGTAGCCGAGGCTACCCTTTTTTATCAATCGCACAACAAGCGGATGACGGATTAACCGCCAAACTTCTTGCGGATCTGCTGGACGGTGCGCAGCTGGGCTGCAGCCTCGGCCAGACGAGTGGCAGCGGCGCCGTAATCGAAGTCCGCGCCTTTTTCGTTCAGGGCATTCTCGGCAGCCTTGAGAGCTGCCTGAGCCTGAGCTTCATCCAGGTCGGCGGCACGTTGCACGGTATCGGCAAGTACCTTGACCATGTTCGGCTGAACCTCGAGGAAACCACCGGAGATGTAGAACACCTCGGCTTCCCCGCCTTGCTTGATCAGGCGGATCGGACCCGGCTTGAGATTAGTGATCAGCGGCGCGTGACCCAGAGCGATACCAAGATCACCCAGTGCACCGTGCGCAATCACCATCTCGACCAGGCCGGAAAAGATTTCCCCTTCCGCGCTGACGATATCGCAATGGACTGTCATAGCCATCTGATTGCCTCAACCTAAATTAGCGCCCGTTGCCGGGCGCCGGGATTACAGTTTCTTGGCTTTTTCGATCGCTTCTTCGATGCCGCCAACCATGTAGAACGCTTGTTCTGGCAGGTGGTCGTAGTCACCGTTGAGGATGCCTTTGAAGCCAGCAATGGTGTCTTTCAGGGAAACGTATTTACCCGAAGCACCGGTGAAGACTTCAGCCACGAAGAACGGCTGCGACAAGAAGCGCTGGATCTTACGAGCACGGTTAACCAACTGTTTGTCGGCTTCCGACAGCTCGTCCATACCCAGGATCGCGATGATGTCTTTCAGCTCTTTGTAACGCTGCAGAACATACTGAACGCCGCGAGCGGTGTCGTAGTGGTCCTGACCGATCACGTTCGGGTCCAGCTGGCGCGAAGTCGAATCCAGTGGATCTACCGCCGGGTAGATACCCAGGGAAGCGATGTCACGGGACAGAACGACGGTGGCGTCCAAGTGGGCGAAGGTGGTCGCTGGCGACGGGTCGGTCAAGTCGTCCGCAGGTACGTATACCGCCTGGATCGAGGTGATCGAACCTTCCTTAGTCGAAGTGATACGTTCCTGCAGAACGCCCATCTCTTCAGCCAGGGTCGGCTGGTAACCTACTGCCGAAGGCATACGGCCCAGCAGTGCGGATACTTCAGTACCGGCCAGGGTGTAACGATAGATGTTGTCGACGAACAGCAGAACGTCGTTACCTTCGTCACGGAACTTCTCGGCCATGGTCAGGCCGGTCAGTGCTACGCGCAGACGGTTTCCCGGCGGCTCGTTCATCTGACCGTAAACCAGTGCCACTTTGTCCAGAACGTTGGAGTCCTTCATCTCGTGGTAGAAGTCGTTACCCTCACGAGTACGCTCACCCACACCGGCGAACACGGAATAACCGCTGTGCTCGATGGCGATGTTACGGATCAGTTCCATCATGTTTACGGTTTTGCCTACACCGGCACCACCGAACAGACCGACTTTACCGCCCTTGGCGAACGGGCAGACCAGGTCGATAACCTTGATGCCGGTTTCCAGCAGGTCGTTGCCGCCTGCTTGCTCGGCGAACGAAGGTGCTGCGCGGTGAATGCCCCAGCGCTCTTCGGTGTCGATCGGGCCAGCTTCGTCGATCGGGTTACCGAGGACGTCCATGATCCGGCCCAGGGTCGCTTTACCGACCGGTACGGAGATGGCTGCGCCAGAGTCGGTGACTTCCAGACCGCGCTTCAAGCCCTCGGTGGAACCCATCGCAATGGTACGCACCACGCCGTCGCCCAGCTGCTGCTGAACTTCCAGGGTGGTTGCGGCCGCGCTTTGTACAGTCAGCGCGTTGTAGATGCTCGGTACGCTGTCGCGTGGAAATTCCACGTCGATAACGGCGCCGATGATTTGAACGATACGTCCGCTACTCATAGCTGGATCCTCTGAATATTTGAACCGTTAAACCGCGGCAGCGCCGCCGACGATTTCCGAGATCTCTTGGGTGATCGCAGCCTGACGCGCCTTGTTGTAGATCAGCTGCAAATCGCTGATCAAATCACCGGCGTTGTCGGTAGCGTTCTTCATCGCGATCATCCGCGCAGCCTGTTCAGCCGCGTTGTTCTCGACCACCGCCTGGTAGACCTGCGACTCGACGTAACGGACCATCAAGCCGTCAAGCAGCTCTTTGGCGTCCGGTTCGTAGAGATAGTCCCAGTGGTGCTTGAGATCCTGATCCGGGGTTGCCACCAGTGGAATCAACTGCTCCACGGTAGGCTGTTGTGTCATGGTGTTGATGAACTTGTTGGACACCACGGACAGGCGGTCGATACGGCCGTCCAGGTAGGCATCCAGCATCACCTTGACGCTGCCGATCAGATCATTGATCGACGGCTCTTCACCCAGGTGGCTGATAGCTGCAACGACGTTACCGCCGAAGTTGCGGAAAAAGGCCGCACCCTTGCTACCGACTACACACAGATCAATCTCGACGCCGTTTTCGCGGTTTAACGCCATGTCCTTGACCAGGGCCTTGAACAGGTTGGTGTTCAAGCCGCCGCACAGACCACGGTCACTGCTCACGACGACATAACCGACGCGCTTGATTTCGCGGTCGATCATGAACGGGTGGCGGTATTCCGGGTTGGCGTTGGCCAGATGCCCAATTACCTGGCGGATACGCTCCGCATAAGGACGGCTAGCAGCCATGCGCATTTGTGCCTTGCGCATTTTGCTGACCGCCACTTTTTCCATGGCGCTGGTAATCTTTTGCGTGCTTTTGATGCTCGCAATCTTACTGCGAATCTCTTTTGCGCCTGCCATGTAACACCTATCAGGTTAGCAAGCGGGAGCCTCGCGGCTCCCGCTGCGGCTTACCAGGTTTGGGTGGCCTTGAACTTCTCGATACCGGCTTTCATGCCAGCGTCGATTTCGTCATTGAAGTCACCTTTAACGTTGATCTTGGCCATCAAATCGGCGTGATCGCGGTTGAAGAAAGCAATCAGCGCTTGTTCGAAGCTGCCGACCTTGGCGATTTCAATGTCAGTCAGGAACCCACGCTCAGCGGCATACAGCGACAGCGCCATGTCAGCGATCGACATTGGTGCGTATTGCTTCTGCTTCATCAGCTCGGTAACGCGCTGACCATGCTCAAGTTGCTTGCGGGTCGCTTCGTCCAGGTCAGAAGCGAACTGAGCGAATGCCGCCAGTTCACGGTACTGAGCCAGAGCGGTACGGATACCACCGGAGAGCTTCTTGATGATCTTGGTCTGAGCGGCACCACCCACACGGGATACCGAAACACCGGCGTTCACTGCAGGGCGGATGCCCGAGTTGAACATGGCCGATTCCAGGAAGATCTGACCGTCGGTGATGGAAATCACGTTGGTCGGAACGAACGCGGAAACGTCGCCAGCCTGGGTTTCGATGATCGGCAGTGCGGTCAGGGAACCGGTTTTGCCGGTCACTGCGCCGTTGGTGAACTTCTCTACGTATTCTTCCGAAACGCGGGATGCGCGCTCCAGCAGACGGGAGTGGAGATAGAACACGTCGCCTGGGTAAGCTTCACGGCCTGGTGGACGGCGCAGCAGCAGGGAAATCTGGCGGTAAGCCACTGCCTGCTTGGACAGATCGTCATAAACGATCAGCGCGTCTTCACCGCGGTCGCGGAAGAATTCACCCATGGTGCAACCGGAGTACGGTGCCAGGAATTGCAGCGCAGGAGATTCCGAAGCACTGGCAGCCACGATGATCGTGTTGGCCAGGGCGCCGTTTTCTTCCAGCTTGCGAACCACGTTGGCGATGGTCGATTGCTTCTGACCGATGGCTACGTAGACGCAGAAAATGCCGCTGTCTTTCTGGTTGATGATCGCGTCGATCGCCAGAGCGGTTTTACCGATCTGACGGTCACCGATGATCAGCTCACGCTGGCCACGGCCGACAGGGATCATGGCATCGACAGCCTTGTAGCCAGTCTGTACAGGCTGGTCTACCGACTTACGCCAGATCACGCCTGGAGCAACTTTCTCGACCGCGTCGGTCTCGGTGTTGCCCAGTGGACCTTTGCCGTCAACAGGGTTACCCAGAGCATCGACTACGCGGCCCAGCAATTCCTTACCAACAGGAACTTCGAGGATGCGGCCGGTGCACTTGGCGCTCATGCCTTCAGCCAGCGACTGGTAGGAGCCCAATACCACGGCACCTACGGAGTCCTGCTCCAGGTTGAGAGCCATACCGTAGACGCCGCCCGGAAACTCGATCATCTCGCCGTACATGACGTCGGCCAGACCGTGAATCCGCACGATGCCGTCAGATACGCTGACGACAGTGCCTTCGTTACGGGCTTGGGAGGTCACATCGAGCTTGTCGATGCGGCCCTTGATAATTTCACTTATTTCGGAAGGATTGAGTTGCTGCATTGCTCTGCTGCCCCTTCAAACTCAAGATTTCAATGCTTCGGCAAGTTTCGCGATTTTGCCGCGAATCGAGCCATCGATAACCAGGTCGCCGGCGCGGATCACGACACCACCAATCAAGGCAGCGTCCTCCGCAACTTGCAGGCGCACTTCCCGGTTGAGTCGTGCACTGAGAACCTTGGCGAGTTTGTCTTGCTGTTCTTGGTTCAATGCAAATGCACTGGTCACTTCAACGTCTACCGATTTCTCTTGTTCGGCCTTGTACAGGTCGAACAGAGCGGCGATCTCCGGCAGAAGCAGGAGACGGTCGTTCTCGGCAACGACGTTGATGAAATTGCGTGCCTTTTCATCAAACTTGTCGCCGCACACGTCAATGAACGTGGCGGCCTTTTCTGCGCTCGTCAGTCGCGGGGCCTTGAGCACGCGCTGCAGGGTGTCGTCTTGCGACACCGCTGCTGCCAGGCCGAGCATGGCTGACCAATTGGCCAGTTGCTGGTGGGCCTGAGCGTGCTCGAAGGCCGCCTTAGCGTAAGGTCGGGCCAACGTGGTCAGTTCTGCCATGATCGCCCTCGCTTAGATTTCAGCAGCCAGTTGGTTAACCAGCTCTGCGTGCGCGTTTTGATCGATTGTGGCACCCAGGATCTTCTCGGCGCCGCCAACAGCCAGCAAGCCCACTTGGGCACGCAGCTTGTCTTTGACGCTGTTCAGTTCCTGTTCGATCTCGGCTTGAGCCTGAACCTTCACACGGTCAGCGTCGATACGGGCTTTTTCAACAGCCTCTTCGACGATCTGGTTACCGCGTTTCTTGGCTTGCTCGATGATTTCAGCTGCCTGAGCTTTCGCTTCGCGCAGTTGCTGACCCGCTTTCTCTTGGGCCAACTCCAGGTCGCGAGCTGCACGGCTGGCAGCGTCCAGACCATCAGCGATCTTCTTTTGACGTTCGTGCAGAGCAGCGATGACCGGAGGCCATACATACTTCATGCAGAACAGTACAAAAATCAGGAACGCAACGGACTGGCCAATCAGGGTCGCATTAATGTTCACGCCAACACCTCGCAGTTACGTTGTCCATCACACCAAATTACCCGGAAGATCCGAGTAATCAGCCAGCGATCTGACCAACGAACGGGTTCGCAAAGGTGAAGAACAGAGCGATACCAACACCGATCATGGTTACGGCGTCGAGCAGACCGGCAACGATGAACATTTTTACTTGCAGCATTGGAACCATTTCTGGCTGACGCGCTGCGCCTTCCAGGAACTTGCCGCCCAGCAGGCCGAAACCAATTGCGGTACCCAGTGCGCCCAGGCCGATCAACAGTGCAACAGCGATAGCGGTTAGACCAACTACAGTTTCCATCTTTCCTCCCGACTTTTACGTCGTATGGTTTAGGTTTTTTAGATTAAAGCGGTAAAACAAATCGTTTCAGCTGCCCCGCAAGGAGCTCCCTCCCGTTTGACCGGGAGGAACATCAGACTAGTCGAGACTGGTCTTAATGGTTTTCTTCGTGCGCCATCGACAGGTAGACGATGGTCAGCATCATGAAGATGAACGCCTGCAGGGTGATGATCAGGATGTGGAATACAGCCCACGCCCACTGCAGAACAACGCCCAGGCCGCTGAGCCAGAGCAGGCCGCTGCCGAACATCACAGCGATCAGAATGAACACCAGCTCGCCGGCATACATGTTGCCGAACAGACGCAGAGCCAGAGAGATCGGCTTGGCGATCAGGGTGACGAATTCCAGCAGGAAGTTCACCGGGATCAGCAGGGCCTGAACGAAGATGTTCTTGCTGCCGAACGGGTGCAGGGTCAGTTCGCCGATGAAGCCACCGATGCCCTTGACCTTGATGCTGTAGAAAATGATCAGTGCGAACACCGAGAACGCCATGCCCAGAGTCGCGTTCGGGTCGGTAGTCGACACGGCGCGGAACGGGATGTGGGCATCGCCGGAGATCAGGATGGCCAGCTGAGGAATCCAGTCGACCGGTACCAGGTCGACGGCGTTCATCAGGAACACCCAGACGAAGATGGTCAGTGCCAGCGGTGCAATCACCGGGCTACGGCCATGGAAGCTGTCTTTCACGCTGCCATCGACGAATTCGACCAATACTTCAACGAAGTTCTGCAAGGCACCCGGCTGACCCGAAGTCGCTTTCTTTGCCGCCATGCGGAAAAGAAGAACGAAGATCAGACCCAGCGCGACCGACCAGCCGAGGGTATCGACGTGGAAAGCCCAGAAGCCCATTTCCTTGGCTTCTGCTGCGGTGTGGGCAAAGCCCCAGCCGCCGTTGGGTAGCTGACCGAAAGTCAGGTTCTGCAAGTGGTGCTGGATATAGCCCGAAGCGGTTGTCTCTGCCATGGTTGCCTCAAACGCCCTAAGGTCTCGAAAGTCTTGTTCTCATCAGCAGGGGAGCGAACCAGCTGACCGACTGCGTCAGCACGAACACGCCGAATACTGCGATCGGCGCCAGTGGCTTCACACCTGCGAACACCAGTGCAAACAGCACTGCCGTCAAAATAAGTTTGCCTGCCTCGCCGGCATAAAAAGACCGGACGATGGACTGGGCTGCTCGGGCGCCGGAAAACCGAAATGCCCTGTGAGCGAAATAAACATTGGGCAGCAAGGCTATCAGGCCTCCGCAAAGTCCCGAGTATCCGGCAACGACTCCATGCCATTGCCAGAGCGCCAAAGCGGCAATGAGCAGAATGACAAATTGAGCCATCAACACCGGAAAAACCGCCAGGCGATGGAAAGGCAAGCGGTTTGGCGTGCGGGTTTCCATCACAGTTGCTCTCCAATGGTCGGCTGCCGAAATTCAATAACTTGGCATAATTTGTGCCGACAAAATGCGCGCAGAGTATAGGGGCGGTTCTGCCCCTATTCAACTGTCAGGTAGTGATTTCCGACTGCGCGCTACATGAGGAAATGTTTCAGCGGATGTGTGCGAGCACACCTTGAAGCTCGTCGAGCGAGTTATAACCAATCACCAATTGGCCTTTGCCCTTCTTGCCATGGCGAATCTGCACCGCAGAGCCTAGGCGCTCGGCCAAACGCTGCTCGAGACGGGCGATATCCGGGTCGGGTTTTGCAGCTTCCACAAGCTCCGGTTTGCCACTCAACCACTGGCGAACCAGTGCCTCGGTTTGGCGCACAGTCAGTCCTCGTGCGACAACATGTCGCGCCCCTTCGACCTGCTGATTGTCCGGCAGACCGAGCAAGGCACGCGCGTGACCCATTTCCAGGTCACCGTGCGACAGCATTGTCTTGATCACTTCAGGCAGTGCAATAAGTCGCAACAGGTTAGCCACAGTCACCCGCGACTTACCCACAGCCTCGGCAACCTGCTGCTGAGTCAGCTGGAATTCCTGCTGCAAGCGCTGTAAGGCGACGGCTTCTTCGATCGGATTGAGATCTTCGCGCTGGATGTTCTCGATCAGCGCAATCGCAATGGCGGTTTCATCCGGCACATCGCGGACCATCGCCGGGATGGTTTCCTGCCCGGCCTGCTGACTGGCGCGCCAGCGACGTTCACCGGCAATGATCTCGAAGCGACCGCCGCCAATCGGGCGTACCACGATCGGCTGCATCACGCCTTGGGCCTTGATCGACTGCGCCAGCTCTTCCAGGGCCTGCGGGTCCATGTCACGGCGCGGCTGATATTTGCCACGCTGCAGCAGGTCCAGCGGCAGGTGTTGCAGTTCGCGGGTGTCGGCCTGCGCGGCTTGTTCTTCCAGCGCGCTGACCGTCGGACCACTCAGCAGTGCATCCAGTCCACGTCCGAGACCTCGTTTCTTGACGGCCATGGGGATTCCTTAAGTTGGCTGAGCAGCAGCAATGCGTGAATTTTTGCGCTGACGACGAACCATCTCGCCTGCCAGAGCCAGATAGGCCAGGGCACCACGCGATTGCTTGTCGTAAGCCAGCGCCGGCATGCCGTAGCTCGGTGCTTCGGCCAGGCGAATGTTGCGCGGGATCACCGTGTCGTACAGCTGATCGCCGAAGTGTTCCTTGAGCTGCGCCGAAACATCGTTCATCAGGCTCAGGCGCGGGTCGTACATGGTCCGCAGCAGGCCTTCGACCTTCAGGTTCGGATTGAGCAGCTCGGCGATGCGCTTGATGTTATCCACAAGGTCGCTCAAACCTTCCAGCGCAAAGTATTCGCACTGCATGGGGATAATCACCCCGTCAGCGGCGACCAGTGCGTTGAGTGTGAGCATCGACAGCGACGGTGGGCAGTCGATCAAAATGTAATCGTAGTTGTCACGGATCGGCGCCAGCGCGCTGCGCAGACGGCTTTCCTTCATCTGCATTTCCAGCAGCACCACTTCGGCCGCGGTCAGATCGCGGTTGGCCGGCAGCAATTGATAACCGCCGTGCTCGGAGAAGTGCATGGCCTGACCCAGATCGCATTCACCGATCAGCAGATCGTAGACCGAGTTTTCCAGACCATGTTTATCCACACCGCTACCCATGGTGGCGTTGCCCTGTGGATCGAGATCGATCAACAGCACCCGTCGCTTGGTCGCGACCAGGGATGCTGCGAGGTTGATGCAGGTGGTGGTTTTGCCCACACCACCCTTCTGGTTCGCTATCGCGAATACCTTAGCCATTCTTGCTTGTGTTCCCAATCATGCCGTGCGGCGCAGTATCAGCAGATGGCGTTGGCCTTGGCAACCGGGGACGGCCAGGGCGTGTTCGCTATCGAGTTTGAAATCTGCCGGCAATGCTACCAGCTCATCGGCCGGATGAACGCCCTTCATTGCCAGCCAGCGTGTATCGGCATCGCCCAAGTGGCGAGTCCAGTTGGTGAAGTTTTCCATGCTGCTGAAGGCCCGGGAAATGATCCCGTTGAATGGTTGCGCAGGCTGGAACGCTTCGACGCGACTGTGGATAACTTGCAGGTTATCCAGCTTCAGCTCCAGTTTGACCTGAGTCAGAAAGCGGGTTTTCTTGCCATTGCTGTCCAGACAGGTCACCTGCGAGTCCGGATACAGGATCGCCAGCGGAATACCAGGCATGCCACCACCACTGCCGACATCGAGCCAGCGACCGTTTTCGATAAACGACATCACGCTGAGACTATCGAGCAAGTGCCGCGAAACCATTTCGTCCGGATCGCGCACAGCGGTCAGGTTGTAGGCCTGGTTCCATTTGATCAACAGGGCCAGATAACCCAGCAGCAATGCGTGCTGAGTTTCTGTGAGATTGACACCGAGCTCGCGGGCTCCTGTGGATAACTCTTCGGCGTGTTGCGAAGTGACCTTGGCACTCAAGCGCTTTGCTCCAACTGACGGCCCGCGCCGCGTTTTTTCAAATGAATCATCAACAGCGAAATCGCTGCCGGGGTCACGCCCGGGATCCGCGAAGCCTGGCCCAGCGTTTCAGGACGTGTGGCGCCGAGCTTGCTCTGGATCTCCTTGGACAGACCGGAGATGTTGGTGTAATCGATATCCACAGGCAATTTCGTGTCTTCGCTGGCGCGCAGACGGGCGATTTCGTCCTGTTGGCGGTCGATGTAACCGGCGTACTTGGTCTTGATCTCAACCTGCTCGGCGACCTGTGGATCTTCGGCGCCCTGCCCGGTCACTTCGACCAGACCGACGTAGTCGATTTCCGGACGGCTCAACAGGTTGAGCAGGTTGTATTCGTGGGTCAGCGGCGTGCCGAATTTCTCGGCAATCGCATCGCCCTGCGGGGTGTTCGGCCGAACCCAGGTGCTTTTCAGACGCTGTTCTTCAAGCTCGATGCTTTCGCGTTTCTTGCAGAAGGCCGCCCAGCGCGCGTCATCGACCAGACCGAGCTCGCGACCTTTTTCGGTCAGACGCAGGTCGGCGTTGTCTTCGCGCAGAATCAGGCGGTACTCGGCGCGGGACGTGAACATACGGTACGGCTCTTGGGTACCGAGGGTGATCAGGTCGTCGACCAGAACGCCGATGTACGCTTCATCGCGGCGCGGACACCAGGCCTCTTTGCCCTTGGCCCGCAGCGCGGCGTTGGCGCCGGCGAGCAGACCTTGAGCGCCGGCTTCTTCGTAACCGGTGGTGCCATTGATCTGCCCAGCGAAGAACAGACCGCCGATGACTTTGGTTTCCAGGCTGTACTTCAGATCGCGGGGATCGAAGTAGTCGTACTCGATCGCATAACCCGGACGCACGATGTGCGCGTTTTCCATACCGCGGATCGACTGCACGATCTGCAATTGCACGTCGAACGGCAGGCTTGTGGATATTCCGTTTGGATACAGCTCATGGGTGGTCAGACCTTCCGGTTCGATGAACACCTGATGGCTTTCCTTGTCGGCAAAGCGATGAATCTTGTCTTCGATCGACGGGCAATAACGCGGGCCGACACCTTCGATTTCACCGGCAGCGGAATACATCGGCGAACGATCAAGGTTCGCCGCGATGATTTCGTGGGTACGGGCATTGGTATGGGTGATCCAGCAGCTGACCTGGCGCGGATGCTGCTCCTTGCTGCCCATGAACGACATCACCGGGATCGGAGTGTCACCCGGCTGCTCGGTCATCACCGAGAAATCCACAGATTTGCCATCAATACGCGGCGGTGTACCGGTCTTCAGGCGCCCGACACGCAATGGTAACTCACGCAGACGGTGGGCCAGAGCAATCGACGGTGGATCACCGGCGCGACCGCCAGAGAAATTCTGCAAACCAATGTGGATAAGTCCACCGAGGAAGGTACCAGTGGTCAACACCACGGAATCGGCGAAGAAGCGCAGACCCATCTGTGTGACGACACCGCGGACTTGCTCCTGCTCGACAATCAGGTCGTCAGCAGCCTGTTGAAATATCCACAGGTTTGGCTGGTTTTCCAGGATTTCGCGGACAGCGGCCTTATAGAGAATCCGGTCCGCTTGCGCACGGGTCGCCCGTACGGCCGGGCCTTTGCGGCTGTTCAACACGCGAAACTGGATGCCGCCCTTATCGGTAGCCATGGCCATCGCGCCGCCGAGGGCATCGATTTCCTTGACCAGATGGCTTTTGCCGATGCCACCGATGGCCGGGTTGCAACTCATGGCGCCGAGGGTTTCCACGTTATGCGTCAGCAACAGGGTTTTTGCCCCCATGCGTGCTGACGCCAGTGCTGCCTCGGTACCGGCATGACCGCCGCCGATGACGATCACTTCAAAACGGGAAGGGAAATCCACCACGCACCTCGTGCCTGCTTAAGTAGGTCATTCAGGAAATATTGAAACCAGGTTTCTGGACCTGGTCGGCAAGTATAGGGACTTCGCCCTTTCTAAAGAACCCTTTGCACAAAATTTAACCAGCTGTGGAGAACTCGAGGTTAAAAAAATAAAAAAGAGAGAAATTTATAAAACCTTTGTTTTTATGTTTATTCTTACTGAACCACTTTTCTGTGGATAGATCGCTACAGACCTTATTTTTCAGCGTGTACAGAGATTAAAAACCCTGTGCTCATGTGGCAATGAGGCCCTTGGATAACCGGTGTAAGCCTGTGGATGAAAGGGGTGGTTATCCACAGAGCGGGTTATATCCAGTTTTCAACCCCCTTTATCAACTGACCTCAGGAGCAGTTATTCACAGGTCTTAGTCCACAGAAAATCGCCAACATGTCTTTTTCTGGACGCAAAAAAAGCGTCAGCTAGGGATTAGTGACGCTCGGCAAGCCAAGGGCAGGAAATGAAAAGGCTATTGTGAGAGGACGTAACAGAAGCTAATAATAGCCATTATCATTAAAACATCAGTTTCTCCCATGCCCCTACCCGCCCACACCGCTGCGATCGAGCAAATCTACGAGCAACATCATTCGTGGCTGTATGGTTGGCTCAAGGGCAAACTGCACAACGCCTGCGATGCAGCCGATGTGGCGCATGACACGTTTTTGCGAGTTCTGGCGGCGCGCAATGCAGCTCATATTCGTGAGCCGAGGGATTACCTGACGACTATTGCGCGCGGCCTGGTCATCGATCGTTATAGACGCAGGGCGATTGAAAGAGCTTATCTGCAGGCCCTCGCAGCTCGGCCGGAAGCGTCAGTCATTAGCGAAGAAGACAGGGCGCTGATCATTGAAACCCTGATCGCTGTGGATAAAGCATTGACCGGGCTGGGTCCGCGAACACGGCAGATCTTCATGCTTTCGCAAGTCGACGGACTGACTTATCAACAGATCGCCGTGCAATTGAGAGTCTCGCTGACCACAGTAAAAAAACACATGATCCGCGCCCTGACTGAGTGCGCCCTGGTCATGGCGCAGCCATGATGGCCGCCGCTGCAAACCGTCAGGCATTGGAAACTGCCGCCAGCTGGTACGTGCAGTTTCAGTCTCAGCCACCGAGCCTTGCCGAACAAAAGGCCTGGCAGTTGTGGATAGACAGCGATCCAGCGCATCTGGCGGCGTGGAACCAGATGGAACAATTGCAGCGCCACCTCGGTACGCTGCCGCAGGATCTGAAACGACGTGCGCTCAATAACACTGGTCAGCACCGCCGGCAGGTGCTCAAGCTGTTGCTGCTCGCAGCGGGAACAGGCTTCGTTGGCTGGAGTGCTCAACGACACACATCCCTCGGCAACGTTTGGGCCGACTATAAAACCGGTGTGGGTCAGCGTCGCACCATCAGCCTGGCCGATGGCAGCCAGATCCAGCTCAACACCGACTCGGCCATCGATGTTTCTTTCGACGCAGCGCAACGCCTGATTCAACTGCGTGCCGGTGAAATCCTCATCCAAACCGGCAAGCTTGGCGATCAGCGGCCGTTTTATGTGCAAACCCGCGACGGGCGGATTCAAGCTTTGGGCACCCGGTTCTCGGTGCATCAGATGTCCAGCTCAACCAGAGTTGGGGTGCTGGAAGATCGAGTCAGCGTTCAACCCGCGCAGTCATCCACTGCTGCGCTCATTCTGAAAGCAGGCGAAGGCGCGGATTTCGACAGTCGACATATCGGCCTCAGTCATCCCTTCCAACCATCAGACGTCGGCTGGATCAACGGCCAGTTAATCGTTCTCGACGCGCGCCTGGGCGACGTAATCGCGGAGTTGGGACGCTATCGCAGTGGTGTATTGCATTGTGATCGCCGCGCCCGGGATCTGCGGGTCTCCGGGACTTTCCGGCTCGATTCGACCGACGCAGTGCTGGCCAACCTTCAGGCCTCGTTGCCAATCAACGTGCGCTATTTCAGCCGTTACTGGATCTCGATCAGCCATAGCGCTTGATCAAAAAATGCCTGGGGAAAAATAATTTCAAGCAGGGTTATCTTTTTTCGCCCTGACCCGGCCCTACAGGTAATCGCGATAAACGCGGCTCTTCGCCACCTTAGGGCTAATCCACACATGCGTCTTCCCACGTTCCGTCAGCGCTTTTCTCCACATTGCATTGCATGCAGCTTATTGATGGCCAGCGCTGCGTCTTGTCTGGTGATCAGCAACAGCGCCTTCGCGGCGTCGGTATCCCAGCGTTACGCCATTGCCGCCGGCCCGCTGGATAGTGCCTTGAGCCAGTTCGCCGCTGCCGCCAATGTGATTTTGTCGTTCTCGCCGCAGCAGACCAGCCGCTTGCGCAGTGCCGGTTTAAATGGCGATTTCAGCGTCGAACAAGGTTTCGCTCAATTGCTGCAAGGCTCGGGTTTACAGGCAGTGCCACAAGCACCCGGCAGTTACATTCTGCAGAACGTGCCCAACGGTGACGCCCTGGAACTGGCGCCGACCAACATCAATGCGCAGTTGGGCAATCCAATGCATCTGGATTACGCCGCCGACGTCGGCTACAAGGCGCAAAACAGCCGGATCGGTACGAAAACCAGTACGCCGCTGTCGCAAACACCGCGTTCGGTGTCAGTGGTGACCGGGCAGCGGATCAAGGATCAGAAATCCCAGACTCTCACCGACGTCCTCGGCTACGTGCCGGGGATCTTCGCCCCACCGTTCGCCGCCGGTGACAGCCTGGCTGGCGACCTGTTCTATATCCGTGGTTTCAACGCCACCGATTACGGCTACGGTCTGCTGCGCGATGGACTGCGCGTGCAGGGCAATCGCTATGACACCAGCACCGAGCCGTACGGACTTGAACGGGTCGAGGTATTCCGTGGCCCGTCGTCGCTGCTGTATGGCGAAAATGCGCCGGGCGGTCTGGTCAATCTGGTCAGTAAACGCCCGACCGCCGCGCCTCAGGGCGAAGTGCAATTGGGCTATGGCTCGAACAATCGCCGGCAAATCGGCGTAGATGTCTCCGGCCCGCTCAATGACAGCGGCAACGTTCTCGGACGCGTGGTGATGCTGGGGCGCAAATCCGATACCCAGACCGAGCACGTTCCTGACGACCGGATTTATGTCGCCCCTTCGCTGACCCTGAATTTCGACGATTTCAATACGCTGACGCTGTTGGCCAACTACCAGAAAGACCACACCAACATGGAGCTTGGCCTGCCGGCCGCCGGTACGTTGCTGAGCAATCCCAACGGCCGGTTATCCAAAGACACGATGCTCGGCGATCCGGACTGGAATACCTTCGAACGGGAAACCTGGAGCAGCGGTTACGAGTTCAGCCACTCGTTCAACGATGACTGGCAGTTCCGCCAGAACTCGCGCTACATGCAGTCGCGCATCACCCGCCACGAAACCTGGCCGGGCAATCTGAACAACGCCGGTTTCGGCACGCGGTTGAACGTGACCGCTTACGATCGCTTCAACAAATCCATGGTGTATTCGCTGGATAACCAGCTCGAAGGCAAGTTCGAGGCGGGCGAGTTGGAAAACACCGTGCTGTTTGGCGTCAGCTACGATCGCACCTCGTTCAACCAGGACTGGAATGCCGGCGTTGTCGGGCCGATCGATGTGTATAACCCGGTTTACCTGCGCGATCCGACCACGCCAATTGCCGTGCAGAACACTTTGCTCGAGCAGCAGATGAAGGGTGTTTATGCACAGATTCAGAGCAAGTACGACCACTGGATGTTCTTGCTTGGCGGACGCCAGGACTGGGTCGACAGTGACTTCCGCGACAAGGTGGCGCGAGGCAGCAACATCAGCTCCGAGGACAAGAAGTTCACCTATCAGGGCGGCGTGATGTATCAGTTCGACAACGGCATGACGCCGTATGTCAGCTATTCAACAGCGTTCGTGCCGGTGCAGCAGATTTCCAATGCCGGCGCACCGCTTGATCCGATCACCAGTAGCCAGTACGAAGTGGGTTTGAAGTACGAACCGATTGGTTGGGACACCGCTTTCACCGCTTCGGTGTATGACCTGCGCAAAAAGGACGACACCTATTTCGACGCAACGACGTCAACCTATCGCCAGGTGGGCGAAAGCCGCGCCAAAGGGGTGGAGCTGGAACTCAACAGTAATCTGACGCAGAACCTCAATGTCACGGCGGCTTATACCTACACCGATGCAAAGATCACCAAGGATGCAGCGACGTCGCTGGTCAAGGGCCATCAAATGACCGGCGTGCCGCGCAACCAGGCCTCGGTCTGGGCGAAATATCGCTTCCTCGACAGTGATTTGAAAGGCATGTATGTGGCGGGGGGCGTGCGTTATTTCGACAGTGCGTTTGCCTACACTTCGCCTTCTCTCTACGGAAAACTGGATGCCGGCGACGTGACATTGGTCGACGCGGCTGTTGGATATCAGATCGATACACACTGGAGTGTCGATTTGAACGCGAAGAACCTGTTCGATAAGGAATACGTTTCGGGATGCAACGACGCAGGTCGCTGTTACTGGGGCGAGGATCGTACTTTGCTCGGTACGGTTTCCTATAACTGGTGAATGGAAAAAGGGGCCGTGGATGAATTATCCACAGCCCCTTTCTTTATTTGCCGATGCAGAAGCTGGAGAAAATCCTTCCGAGCAAATCATCAGAACTGAACGCCCCGGTAATTTCACCCAGGGAATGTTGAGCCTGGCGCAAATCCTCAGCGAGCAACTCCCCAGCGCCCGCCAGGGTCAGTTGCGCGCGGCCATGTTCCAATGCCGCGCTGGCGTGGCGCAGTGCCTCCAGATGCCGGCGACGTGCGCTGAAGCTGCTCTCCGAGGTCTGCTCGTAACCCATGCACGCCTTTAGATGATCACGCAGCAGGTCGAGGCCTTCAGCGGACTTGGCGCTGAGACTGATGGTCACATGGCCGTCGTCACTGGTTTCCAGAGCAATCGCTTCACCGGTCAGATCGGACTTGTTACGGATCAGGGTGACTTTCGCCGGATCCGGTCGAGACTCAAGGAATTCTGGCCACAAGGCAAAAGGATCCAGTGCCTCCGGTGCGGTCGCATCGACCACCAGCAAAACCCGATCCGCTTCACCAATGGCTTTCAACGCCCGTTCCACACCGATCTTTTCCACATGATCATCGGTGTCACGCAGTCCTGCAGTATCGACCACATGCAACGGCATCCCGTCGATGTGGATATGTTCGCGCAGGATATCCCGCGTAGTACCGGCAATCTCGGTGACGATGGCGGCTTCGCGACCGGCCAATGCATTCAACAGGCTGGATTTTCCGGCATTCGGCCGCCCAGCGATGACGACGGTCATACCATCACGCAACAATGCGCCCTGCCCCGCTTCACGCAGCACTGTGGATAACTCATCGCGTACCTTATCGAGCATGCCCAATACATGACCGTCGGCGAGAAAGTCGATTTCCTCTTCCGGGAAGTCGATGGCGGCTTCGACGTAGATACGCAGACCGATCAGTTGCTCGGTCAAGTTATGCACACGCTGGGAAAACGCACCCTGTAATGAACGCAATGCATTGCGCGCAGCCTGTGCAGAACTGGCTTCGATCAAATCGGCGATTGCCTCGGCCTGGGCCAGATCGAGTTTGTCATTGAGGAAGGCGCGCTCGCTGAATTCACCTGGACGGGCCAGACGGCAGCCCAGTTCCAGACAACGCTTGAGCAACATGTCCAGAACGATCGGGCCGCCATGGCCCTGCAATTCCAAGACGTCTTCGCCGGTAAACGAGTTCGGACCCGGAAAATACAAAGCCAGACCTTCGTCCAGCACCTGCTGGTCGTCACTGAAAAACGGCCCGTAATGAGCGTAACGTGGTTTCAGTTCTCGGCCGCTGATGGCTATTGCCGCAACGCTGGCCAACGGCCCGGAAATACGGACGATGCCCACACCGCCGCGCCCTTGAGCGGTGGCGACAGCGGCGATGGTTTCACGGGGTGTGCTCATAAAGCGGCATCCAGACAAAAGTGGCAGATAGCAAAACGCCCCACTAGGGGGCGCTTTGAGTGGTGTTATCCACAGTGCAAGTTACGCCTCGGCTTTTTTCGTCGCCGCTTCGATCTTACGCGTGATGTACCACTGTTGTGCAATCGACAGGCAGTTGTTCACAACCCAGTACAGTACCAGGCCCGCCGGGAACCACAGGAAGAAGAAGGTGAAGATGATTGGCATCATTTTCATGACCTTCGCCTGCATCGGATCCGGAGGCGTCGGGTTCAGCTGCTGCTGGATGAACATGGTTGCGCCCATGATGATCGGCAGAATGAAGAACGGATCCTTGATCGACAGGTCAGTGATCCACAGCATGAACGGCGCCTGGCGCATTTCCACGCTTTCCAGCAGAACCCAGTACAGCGACAGGAAGACCGGCATCTGCACGAGGATCGGCAAGCAGCCGCCCAGTGGATTGATCTTCTCTTTCTTGTACAGCTCCATCATGGCCTGCGACATTTTCTGCCGGTCATCGCCATGTTGCTCTTTCAGCGCAGCCAGTTTCGGAGCCACGGCACGCATGCGCGCCATCGATTTGTAGCTGGCGGCCGACAGCGGGAAGAAAATCCCTTTGATCAGCATGGTCAGGAAGATGATCGACCATCCCCAGTTACCGACAATGGCGTGGATATGTTGCAGCAGCCAGAAGATCGGCTGGGCAATGAACCACAGAATGCCGTAGTCGACGGTCAGTTCCAGACCTGGGGACAACTCTTTCAGTACAGCCTGACTCTTCGGACCGGCGTACAGCACAGCACTGGTTTCAACTTTCGCACCCGGAGCAGCGGTCAGAGTCGGACCGGTGTAACCAATGATGTAGTTGCCTTTGCTGTCTTTACGGGTCTGGACGATGTTGTTTTCGCCCTTGGCCGGAATCCACGCGGTCACGAAGTAGTGCTGCAACCAGGCTACCCAACCACCGGTGACCGTTTCCTTGAGCTGCGCCTTGTCCATGTCCTTCATCGACACTTTCTTGTACGGCTCGGAACTTGTCCACAGGGCGGCGCCCAGGTAAGTCGCGGTGCCAGTAGCAGTGGTCGACGAAGGATCAGCGCTGGCGTCGCGCTTCAACTGGGCAAACATTGCGCCGTTCCAGGGCTGAGCGCTCTGGTTATCCACAATGTAGGAGACAGCGACGTCGTACAGGCCACGTTTCATTGTGAAACGCTTGATGTAGTTGACGCCGTCTTTGCTGAATTTCAGGTCAACGACGAGTTGATCCTGACCGTCAGCCAGTTGGTAAACCTTCTTCTCCGAGGAATAAACCGGACGACCGGCCGGGTTTGCATCCGGGCCGTTGGTACCGATCAGACCGCTTTGCGCCAGATATACACGTTCGCCGCCGTTATCGAACAGCTGGAACGGAACGTCAGGACGATCCTGACGACGTGGATACAAAGGCAGAGTCAGTTGCGCAACGTCGCCACCCTGTGGATCGATCGCCAGATCGAGCACATCGGTCTTGACCTGAATCAGATCCTTGCTGGCGGCGACCGGCGTTTCGGCAGGTGCGCTGGTATCGCTGGCGGCGCGCGGAATATCGTCACTGGCAGCATTTGTGCCAGTGGCGGTGTCCGGCAAACCGGATGTAGTCGTACTGGAAGCAACATTCTGAGTCGGCAGGGCAGCCTGGCCATAATCCTGGTTCCATTTAAGAACCATGACGTAGGACACGATTGCCAGGGCGACGATCAGGATCGTGCGTTTGATATCCATGATTACTCGGCCATCGAAGAAGAACGGGAGGTAGGGACAGGTGGAACCGGGTCATAACCACCGGGATTCCACGGATGACAGCGACCTAAACGACGAAAGGTCAGCCAGCCACCGCGCAGAAGGCCATGATTTTCAATGGCTTCATACGCGTAGCAGGAACAACTGGGGTAGAAGCGACAGTGGCTGGCCATTAAAGGACTAATGGCATAGCGATAAAACTGGATCGGAACGAGGGCCAGTTTACGCATCGGTACTGTCTACCCCTACAGTTTCGGTTTTGACTGCCGGAACGGGCTTGTTGCGTGCCAGACGCTTCCAGAGTTTGCCGAAATGCTGAATCAATTCGGGGTTTTCTACATCACCCAAACCTTTGCGCGCGACGATAACGATGTCCCAGCCGACCAGTGAATCCTGGTGCAGACGGAACGATTCGCGCATCAGACGTTTGAGGCGATTGCGCTCAACGGAGAGCTTTACGCTCTTTTTCCCGATAACCAGCCCGAGACGGGGGTGATCAAGATCGTTGTTGCGTGCAAGGAGCAGGAGATTTTTCCCCGGAACCTTGCCGGTAGGGGAGTCAAAGACTGCCTTGAAATGCCGGGGGGTAAGCAGACGCTTTTCCCGACTGAAGTCCTGACTCACCTCCAGTACCGGATTATCAAACTGCCAGACGCGCACGACCTTTGGCGCGACGACGCGACAGGACTGCGCGGCCGTTCTTGGTAGCCATGCGAGCACGGAAACCGTGGGTACGAGCGCGTTTGATAGTGCTTGGTTGGAAAGTACGTTTCATGTCGTGTTACCTGGTTCGTCCACAACGGGCCGGAATGGCCCCCGTTTTAAGAGACCGGGGATTCTAGAGAAAGCAAGCCTTCAGGTCAATTTCCAACCAGCGTTTCCTTATAAATAGATCAGGGCAGGGTTTGAGCTCGAAAGCCTGTCAGCTAGATATAGAAATAAAGAAGGGAATTATTTAAAGCTTTTCTGTAAAGCTTGTAAAAGCTAGACACGCCATCTTCTGTGGATAACTGCCATGGGGCCTTATTCTTCGGGGTGTACAGAGAATGACAACTACAGTGGAAAACCGTGTTCAGCCTGTGCTGCGCTATCGGAAAAGCTGTGTGTGAAAGGGCTTGTTATCCACAGGCTGGTTATCCACCGGGTTTAACCCCCAGTTGTCCAGTGCCCTCAGAGGCGTTTATCCACAGGGCTTATTCATGTGCCGTTGGTCGCCTTTTAATGCGTTAACGCATTGATAAATGATGGCGATGGACCTACCTGCATGTGGATAAGTGAACCGCTCGCCGCTACAATGGCCGCTTGTTTTTGCCTCACCGGCTTTCAACTTAGGGGATATCCGTGTCAGTGGAACTTTGGCAGCAGTGCGTGGAGCTTTTGCGCGAAGAGCTGCCTGCCCAACAATTCAACACCTGGATCCGTCCACTACAGGTCGAAGCCGAAGGCGACGAGTTGCGCGTCTACGCACCGAATCGTTTCGTGCTGGACTGGGTCAACGAAAAGTACCTGGGCCGCGTTCTTGAACTGCTGGATGAGCACGGCAATGGCTCGACGCCGGCGCTGTCCTTGTTAATAGGCAGCAAGCGCAGCTCGGCACCTCGTGCCGCACCCAATGCGCCGCTGGCGGCCGCGCAGGTTGCTCAGGCGCAGGCCAATAATGTGCCAGCGAGCAATCCGGCACCGACGCCAGCCCCTGCTCCGGCCAAACGTTCCACACAGAAGGCCGCTGAAGTCAGCGAAGAACCTTCCCGCGACAGCTTCGACCCGATGGCCGGCGCCGCTTCGCAGCAGGCCCCGGTTCGCGCGGAGCAGCGCACCGTGCAGGTAGAAGGTGCGCTCAAGCACACCAGTTACCTGAATCGCACGTTCACCTTCGAAAACTTCGTTGAAGGTAAATCCAACCAGCTAGCCCGTGCAGCGGCCTGGCAGGTGGCGGACAATCCCAAGCACGGCTATAACCCGCTGTTCCTTTATGGTGGCGTCGGCCTGGGTAAAACCCACTTGATGCACGCAGTGGGCAACCATCTATTAAAGAAGAATCCGAATGCCAAGGTCGTGTACCTGCATTCCGAGCGTTTCGTGGCCGACATGGTCAAAGCGCTGCAACTGAACGCCATCAACGAATTCAAGCGTTTCTACCGTTCGGTGGACGCCTTGCTGATCGACGATATTCAGTTCTTCGCCCGCAAGGAGCGTTCCCAGGAAGAGTTTTTCCACACCTTCAACGCGCTGCTTGAAGGTGGTCAGCAGGTCATTCTCACCAGTGACCGCTACCCGAAAGAAATCGAAGGCCTTGAAGAACGCCTCAAATCCCGCTTCGGCTGGGGCCTGACCGTTGCGGTCGAGCCGCCTGAGCTGGAAACCCGCGTGGCGATCCTGATGAAGAAGGCCGATCAGGCCAAAGTCGAGTTGCCCCATGACGCCGCGTTCTTCATCGCCCAGCGCATCCGCTCGAACGTTCGTGAGCTGGAAGGCGCGCTGAAACGTGTGATCGCTCACTCGCACTTCATGGGCCGCGACATCACCATCGAGCTGATTCGCGAATCCCTCAAAGACTTGCTGGCGTTGCAGGACAAACTTGTTTCTGTGGATAACATTCAGCGCACCGTCGCCGAGTATTACAAGATCAAGATTTCCGACCTGCTGTCCAAGCGCCGCTCGCGCTCGGTGGCTCGTCCGCGTCAGGTGGCCATGGCGTTGTCCAAGGAACTGACCAACCACAGCCTGCCGGAAATCGGCGATGTGTTTGGCGGCCGCGACCACACCACCGTGCTGCACGCCTGCCGCAAGATCAACGAACTTAAGGAATCCGACGCGGACATCCGCGAGGACTACAAGAACCTGCTGCGTACACTGACCACTTGATGAACACCAGCGCAGCTTATTAAGGCAAGGGACTAGACCATGCATTTCACCATTCAACGCGAAGCCCTGTTGAAACCCCTGCAACTGGTCGCAGGCGTCGTCGAGCGCCGACAGACCTTGCCGGTACTGTCCAACGTGCTGTTGGTCGTCGAAGGCCAGCAACTGTCACTGACCGGTACCGACCTGGAAGTCGAGCTGGTCGGTCGTGTGCAACTCGAAGAGCCGGCCGAAACCGGTTCCATCACCGTGCCGGCGCGCAAGCTGATGGATATCTGCAAAAGCCTGCCCAACGATGCGCTGATCGACATCAAGGTCGACGAGCAGAAGCTGGTGGTAAAGGCCGGTCGTAGCCGCTTCACCCTGTCGACCCTGCCGGCCAACGATTTCCCGACCGTCGAAGAAGGCCCGGGCTCGCTGACCTGCAGCCTGGAGCAAAGCAAACTGCGTCGTCTGATCGAACGCACCAGCTTCGCCATGGCCCAGCAGGACGTGCGTTACTACCTCAACGGCATGCTGCTGGAAGTTTCCGCTGGTGTGATCCGCGCCGTGGCCACCGACGGACACCGTCTGGCGATGTGCTCGATGCAGGCCGATATCGGTCAGCCGGATCGCCATCAGGTGATCGTGCCGCGCAAAGGTATCCTCGAACTGGCGCGTCTGCTCACCGAGCCGGATGGCAATGTCAGCATCGTCCTCGGCCAGCACCACATCCGCGCCACCACGGGCGAGTTTACTTTCACCTCGAAACTGGTCGACGGTAAATTCCCGGATTACGAGCGCGTCCTGCCGAAAGGTGGTGACAAGCTGGTACTCGGCGATCGTCAGGCGTTGCGTGAAGCGTTCAGCCGTACCGCGATTCTGTCCAACGAGAAGTACCGCGGTATCCGTCTGCAACTGGCCAGCGGTCAGTTGAAGATCCAGGCCAACAACCCGGAGCAGGAAGAAGCGGAAGAAGAAGTGGGCGTTGAATACAACGGCGGCTCGCTGGAGATCGGCTTCAACGTCAGCTACCTGCTCGACGTGCTGGGCGTGATGACCACCGAGCAGGTTCGCCTGATCCTGTCCGACTCCAACAGCAGTGCGCTGGTGCAAGAGTCCGACAATGACGATTCGGCTTACGTTGTCATGCCGATGCGTCTGTAATCAGCTGATCCTGAATGTCGTTAAGTCGTGTTTCGGTCACCGCGGTGCGCAATCTGCACCCGGTGACCTTCTCCCCCTCCCCCCGCATCAACATTCTTTACGGCGCCAACGGCAGCGGCAAAACCAGTGTTCTGGAAGCCATTCATCTGCTGGGGCTTGCCCGTTCGTTTCGCAGCACGCGGCTGTTGCCCGTGATTCAGTACGAACAGCTCGCCTGTACCGTATTCGGTCAGGTTGAGCTGGCTGAAGGCGGACACAGTGCGCTGGGGATTTCCCGCGACCGTCAGGGCGAGTTCCAGATTCGCATCGACGGCCAGAACGCCCGTAGCGCTGCGCAGCTGGCGGAGATCCTGCCGCTGCAGTTGATCAACCCGGACAGCTTCCGTCTGCTGGAAGGCGCACCGAAGATTCGCCGGCAGTTTCTCGACTGGGGCGTGTTCCACGTCGAACCGCGTTTCATGGCCACTTGGCAGCGTTTGCAGAAGGCGCTGCGCCAGAGAAACTCCTGGCTGCGGCATGGTACACTTGACGCCGTTTCGCAAGCGGTTTGGGACAGGGAACTGTGCCAGGCCAGCGCTGAAATCGATGAATACCGCCGCGCTTACATCACAGCCTTGAAACCGGTCTTCGAACAGACCTTGAGCGAACTGGTTGAGCTCGAGGGTTTGACGCTCAGCTATTACCGAGGCTGGGACAAGGACCGCGAATTGAGCGCCGTACTCGCCGCTTCCGTACAACGGGACCAGCAGATGGGGCACACCCAGGCCGGACCGCAACGAGCTGATTTGCGTCTCAGATTGGGCGCACACAATGCCGCGGACATTTTGTCCCGGGGTCAGCAGAAGTTGGTGGTGTGTGCACTGCGGATTGCCCAAGGGCACCTGGTCAGCCAGGCCCGTCGCGGACAGTGTATTTATCTGGTGGATGACTTGCCGTCCGAGCTGGACGAGAGCCACCGTCGCGCGCTATGCCGCTTGCTGGAAGACTTACGCTGCCAGGTGTTTATCACCTGTGTAGATCACGAATTACTGAGGGAAGGCTGGCAGACGGAAACGCCAGTCGCTTTGTTCCACGTGGAACAGGGCCGTATCACCCAGACCCACGACCATCGGGAGTGAAGGCATTGAGCGAAGAAAATACGTACGACTCAACGAGCATTAAAGTGCTGAAAGGCCTGGATGCCGTACGCAAACGTCCCGGTATGTACATTGGTGACACCGACGATGGCAGCGGTCTGCACCACATGGTGTTCGAGGTGGTCGACAACTCGATCGACGAAGCCCTCGCCGGCCATTGCGACGACATCAGCATCATCATTCACCCGGACGAATCCATCACCGTTAAAGACAACGGTCGTGGCATCCCGGTAGACGTGCATAAAGAGGAAGGCGTTTCCGCCGCAGAGGTCATCATGACCGTCCTCCACGCTGGCGGTAAGTTCGACGACAACTCCTACAAAGTATCCGGCGGTCTGCACGGCGTAGGTGTGTCGGTGGTGAACGCGCTGTCCGAAGAACTGGTCCTTACCGTTCGCCGCAGTGGCAAGATCTGGGAACAGACCTACGTCCACGGCGTGCCTCAGGCACCGATGGCCATCGTTGGCGACAGCGAAACCACCGGTACCCAGATCCACTTCAAGGCTTCCAGCGAAACCTTCAAGAACATTCACTTCAGCTGGGACATCCTCGCCAAGCGCATTCGTGAACTGTCCTTCCTCAACTCCGGTGTCGGCATCGTCCTCAAGGACGAGCGCAGCGGCAAGGAAGAGCTGTTCAAGTACGAAGGCGGCCTGCGTGCGTTCGTTGAATACCTGAACACCAACAAGACTGCGGTCAATCAGGTGTTCCACTTCAACATCCAGCGTGAAGACGGCATCGGCGTGGAAATCGCCCTGCAATGGAACGACAGCTTCAACGAGAACCTGTTGTGCTTCACCAACAACATTCCGCAGCGCGACGGCGGCACTCACCTGGTGGGCTTCCGCTCGGCACTGACGCGTAACCTGAACAACTACATCGAGCAGGAAGGTCTGGCGAAGAAGCACAAAGTCGCCACCACCGGTGACGACGCTCGTGAAGGCCTGACCGCGATCATCTCGGTGAAAGTGCCGGATCCGAAGTTCAGCTCGCAGACCAAAGACAAGCTGGTGTCTTCCGAAGTGAAGACTGCGGTGGAACAGGAGATGGGCAAATACTTCTCCGACTTCCTCCTGGAGAACCCGAACGAAGCCAAGCTGGTGGTCGGCAAGATGATCGACGCCGCCCGTGCCCGTGAAGCTGCGCGCAAGGCCCGTGAAATGACCCGCCGCAAAGGCGCGCTGGACATCGCCGGCCTGCCGGGCAAGCTCGCTGACTGCCAGGAAAAAGACCCGGCGCTGTCCGAACTGTACCTGGTGGAAGGTGACTCCGCGGGCGGTTCTGCGAAGCAGGGACGTAACCGCAAGACCCAGGCGATCCTGCCGTTGAAGGGCAAGATCCTCAACGTCGAGAAGGCGCGTTTCGACAAGATGATCTCGTCCCAGGAAGTGGGCACGCTGATCACCGCTCTGGGCTGTGGCATCGGTCGCGAAGAGTACAACATCGACAAGCTGCGCTATCACAACATCATCATCATGACCGATGCTGACGTCGACGGTTCGCACATCCGTACCCTGCTGCTGACCTTCTTCTTCCGTCAGCTGCCGGAGCTGATCGAGCGTGGCTACATCTACATCGCCCAGCCACCGCTGTACAAAGTCAAAAAAGGCAAGCAAGAGCAATACATCAAAGACGACGACGCCATGGAAGAGTACATGACGCAGTCGGCCCTGGAAGATGCAAGCCTGCACCTGAACGAAGAAGCCCCGGGCATTTCCGGCGAAGCGCTGGAACGTCTGGTGAACGACTTCCGCATGGTGATGAAGACCCTCAAGCGTCTGTCGCGTCTGTACCCTCAGGAGCTGACCGAGCACTTCATCTATCTGCCGGCCGTCAGTCTGGAAACCCTGGGCGACCACGCGGCGATGCAAGAGTGGCTGGCGCAGTATGAAGTCCGTCTGCGTACCAACGAGAAGTCGGGCCTGGTCTACAAGGCCAGCCTGCGTGAGGATCGCGAGCGTGGCGTCTGGCTGCCAGAGGTCGAACTGATCTCCCACGGCCTGTCGAATTACGTCACCTTCAACCGCGACTTCTTCGGCAGCAACGACTACAAAACCGTGGTCACCCTGGGCGCGCAATTGAGCACCCTGCTCGACGAAGGCGCGTACATCCAGCGTGGCGAGCGCAAGAAAGCCGTTACCGAGTTCAAGGAAGCCCTCGACTGGCTGATGGCCGAAAGCACCAAGCGCCACACCATCCAGCGCTACAAAGGTCTGGGCGAAATGAACCCGGATCAGCTGTGGGAAACCACCATGGACCCAAGCGTGCGCCGCATGCTGAAAGTCACCATCGAAGACGCCATCGGTGCAGACCAGATCTTCAACACCCTGATGGGTGATGCGGTCGAACCTCGCCGAGACTTCATCGAGAGCAACGCATTGGCGGTTTCCAACCTGGATTTCTGATCCTGTTTGCTATCCGCTCATGAAAAACCCCGGCCAATGCCGGGGTTTTTTTTGCCTCACTCATTCCCAGTGCCGACACTCTCCAACCGATACCCATACCCATAAATTGTC
This sequence comes from Pseudomonas sp. LW8, assembly GCF_041956865.1. NCBI lineage: Bacteria > Pseudomonadati > Pseudomonadota > Gammaproteobacteria > Pseudomonadales > Pseudomonadaceae > Pseudomonas > Pseudomonas sp. LW8. The sequence continues at coordinate 5,788,695 of NZ_CP168138.1, forward strand.
AGCAACTGCCAACCCCGATCCGCTGTCAGCCCGAGCTTGTTGCGCAATCGGTAGATATGCGTATCCAACGGCCGCGAGGAAGTCGTCTCTTCGTTCGGCCAGAAGCGCTCGTACAGATAATCCCGCGACAATGGTCGACCCAGATTGCTGAACAGGCAGCGCGCCAAGCGGTATTCGCGTTCGGTCATGAGGATCGGTTTGCCTTCACGGGTGACGGTCAGTTCGGCGTCGTCGAAAGTCAGATCGTGAAACGTCTGTATTTCGCCCGCCGCGCTGCGCGGTTGGCTATGCCGACGCAATACCGCTGCCACCCTCGCCTTCAACTCATTGGGGCGAAACGGCTTGCTGACATAATCGTCGGCCCCGGCATTCAAGGCTTGAACGATATCGCTCTCGCCATCGCGGCTGGTGAGCATGATTGCAGCGGGTGGCGCGTCCATGTGTTCGCGGGTCCAGCGCAGCAGTGCCAGACCCGTGAGATCAGGAAGTTGCCAATCGAGAATCAACAGGTCGAAGGTTTCCCGGCGCAACTGGCGCAACAAGTCTTCGCCGCGCTCGAAGCTGTGCAGTGACCACGGCTGCTCGCCAGCTTCGGCCATTTGCTCCAGGGTTTGCTCGACCCGGCGCAGTTCGGCGGGTTCGTCGTCCAGAATGGCAACGCGCATCGGCGGTGTTCCTTGTCGCTGGGGCTGGGATGTCGACAATAGCGACTCCCTGGCCGCGATGAAAGAAGCAGCCCGTCGGTGGTCGACGTCCGCTATGATTCTTCGGGTCTACGCCTCCGACCCGAGACCTATGAAACCCTATCCACTGCCCTGCCCTTTGCCTCATGCGTAACCCTCAACGCCGACGTGAAAGTCGTGAGCCGAGCCAGGTCCAGCGTCTGTTCCGGCGGCTGGTGCGCGAGTGGTTGTGGATAAGTCTAGTGCTGTTGCCGCTGACTGCCTTGTTGTCTTATCGCGCCCAGATCAATCTGCACAATCCGTCGCCAGCGCCCGGCGCTCTGTTGTCCGTGGCGATGGTCGCGGGTGTGCTGGGATTATTGCTGTGGCGGCCGCGTTGGGCGCTGTGGGTAACCTTGGTCGGTATGGCCTGTGCGCTGATCGCCAGCGCCCTGCTGGCCGAAGTCCGCTACTGGTGGTCGCCAACGCCAGCAGCCTTGGGGATGTTGTTCGGTTACCTGATCTGGAACTGGCGACGCCTGAGTGTTGTGCTGACCTATTTTGGCTGGGAGCTGGCACGTCTGGACAGCGAACCGAAAGTCTTCCCTGAACGTCGGCGGACCCGCTTCACCGGTGCCGACCGTTTGCAGGGCCAGATCATGGCGCTCGAACAAGCTATGAGCCGCACCCGCGACACCCGGCGGTTCATTGCCGATGGCCTGGAATACCTGCCGGTGGCGACGCTGATCAGTGATCCGCTGGGCAAGATCCTGCTGGGCAATCGCAAGGCGCGCGAGTTGTTCGAGGATCCGCTGGTGGGCGATGACGTACTCGATCAACTGGCACGGCTCGGCTATCCGGAATTATCCACAACGCCGCGACCGCCGCTGGCCACCCTGCCGCTGCTGGAATTTCGCGATCACAGGGAACGCAGTCTGCGCCTGGAAAGAGCGGCGCTGCTGCCGGTCGACGGCGATACGCCGATCGGTTGGCTGCTCAGCCTGACGGACTTGAGTGCCGAGCGTGCGGCTGAGGAGCAGCGCGGCGTCCTGCTGCGTTTTCTGTCCCACGACCTGCGCGCCCCCCATTCGGCGATCCTTGCCCTGCTGGATGTGCATCGTCATCAGGCGGGTGCTGATGCGCCGCTGTTCGAGCAGATTGAGCGTCAGGTGCGCCGCGCGCTGGATCTGACCGATGGTTTTGTCTTGTTGGCGCGGGCTGAATCCGAGACCTACCAGTTCCGCCCGACATTGTTCGCCATGCTGGTACTGGACGTGCTGGATCAGGCCCTGCCGATCGCTCAGCAGAAACGCATCGAGCTACTCAACGAAGTTGATGAGGAATGTCAGGAGCGGCTGATTCTGGCCGATCAGGGATTGCTGACGCGCGCCCTGTTCAACCTGCTGGAAAACGCGATCAAGTACAGCCCCGCAGACAGCACTGTGCAACTGAAGGTCAGCTGTGATGGACAGTGGCTGCGCTGCGAATTGACCGATCAGGGCAAGGGCATTGCCGCCGATGAATTGCCTGACCTGTTCAGCCAGTATCGGCGTTTCTCTTCGGCCCAAGGCATCGACGGCGTGGGCTTGGGTTTGTCGATGGTCAAAGCCGTGATTGATCATCATGGCGGTACGATCGAGTGTCGTAGCGTGGTCGATGCGGGAACCACTTTCCTTATCGAGTTGCCGCTGCTTGCTGAATGAAAAAGGGGCACAAAAAAACCGGCTATAACGGCCGGTTTTTTTACATCCGAATAAAACTTATGCACGGATTTTGTTCAATTCATAAATTTATAAATATCTATGAAAATCAATAAGTTAGAGAACAATTGCGGTCTTTTTTAGCAAAAGCGTACACAGGTTATCCACAAAATTCAGACAGCCAGCTGGTCACTCGCGGCCGGTGCCTGTGGCGCCGGTGGCAGCGAACCCATTTCACGCTGGGTCTTCTCGTTCCACGCCTGCACACGGTCATTCAGATCAGCGATGGCGCGCGGCCCGCTGCCTTCGGCATACATCGGTTCGCCAATGACCACGGTGATCACTCCGGCCTGTTTGCCCCAGCCGATTTTTGGCCAGAATTTGCCGGCATTGTGTGCAATCGGCAGCACCGGAAGCGCCGCATTCACCGCCAATGCGCTGCCACTGCGAGAGAATTTTCCGACAGTGCCGTAGGGGACTCGTGTGCCTTCGGGAAAGATCAGCACCCAGACGTTGTCCTTGAGCAGCTCGTCGCCTTTAGCCGCGACTTGTTTGAGCGCGGCCTTCGGGTTGTCGCGGTCAATGGCGATCGGGCGCAGCATTGCCATGGCCCAGCCGAAGAACGGCACGTAGAGCAATTCGCGCTTGAGCACTTGGCTCAATGGCGAGAAATAAGCGGAGAGAAAGAAGGTCTCCCAAGTGCTCTGATGGTTCGATTGAATCACGCAGGGCCGGTCAGGCACGTTTTCCGCGCCTTTGATTTCGTAGCGGATGCCAAGGAAAACCTTGGTCAGCCACAGGGCGCAACGGCACCAGTACACGTTGATGAAACGATAGCGCGCCTTGAAGGACAGAAACGGCGCGATGAAAAAGCTCAGACTGCACCACAGCAACGCTGTTGTGCCCAGCAGCAGGTAAAAAACAAAGATTCTGAAGGCCCGCAGTATCGACATGGCGACGGTTACCGTTACGGGGCAATGCCCCGACTGTTCAAGCGCACTCCCGAGCAATCCCTGGCCAGGAAATTCAGAAGTACCCTAGTTGTGGATAAGTTCTGCGGCAATCGCCGCCAGATCGTCAAAAATCAGGGTGCCAACCGGCAGGGTTTTACCCTGAGTCTTTTCGCCTTTCCCGGTCTTCACCAAAACTGGCTGTGAATCGACGGCTTTGGCGGCCTCCAGGTCACCAAGGCTGTCGCCGACGAACCAGACGTTGGTCAACGGCACCGTGTAATGCTCGGCAATGGTTTTGAGCATTCCCGGTTTCGGTTTGCGGCAATCGCAACCTTCGTCCGGGCCGTGCGGGCAATACACGATCAAACCGACTTCGCCGCCCTGCGCCGCGACCAGCTCGCGCAGGCGCGCGTGCATGGCCTCGAGGGTGGCGAGGTCGTAATAGCCGCGAGCAATGCCCGACTGGTTGGTGGCCACCGCCACCGTCCAGCCGGCCTTGCTCAACTGCGCAATCGCTTCGATCGAACCGGGCAGCGGAATCCACTCCTCCACCGACTTGATGTAGGCATCGGAGTCGTAATTGATCACGCCGTCACGATCGAGAATCAGCAGTTTCAACAGCAATCCCTCAACCCAGCAGCGAAATGTCGGCAACACCGAGGAACAGGCCACGCAGACGCGCCAGCAGCGCGTAACGGTTGGCTCGCACATTGGCATCGTCGGCATTGACCATCACCGCGTCGAAGAACGCGTCGACCGGCTCGCGCAGTGCCGCCAGGCGTGCCAGCGATTCGTTGTACTGACGCGCCGCGGCCATTGGCTGCACGGCCTGATCCGCTTGCTGGATTGCCGAATACAGCGAGAACTCGTTGGCGTTGTCGAAATACTTGGCTTCGACCACGGTCGGTACCGAGCCTTCGACTTTGCTCAACAGGTTCGATACGCGCTTGTTCACCGCCGCCAGCGCTGCCGCTTCCGGCAGTTTGCGGAAGGCCTGCACCGCCTGCACACGCTGGTCGAAGTCCAGCGCCGAACCCGGCTTCAGTGCACGCACCGACAGGTAGGTGGCGACGTCGACGCCTTCGTCTTCATAACGCGCACGCAAGCGGTCGAAGATGAATTCCAGCACGGCTTCGTTGAGGCCGGCAGCCTTGACCTTGCCGCCGAACGCATTCACCGCGAAAGCCACGGCGTCGTTCAGGTCCAGATCCAGTTGTTTCTCGATCAGGATCCGCAGCACGCCCAGTGCTGCACGGCGCAGGGCATAAGGGTCTTTGCTGCCGGTTGGCAGCATGCCGATACCGAAGATGCCGACCAGAGTGTCGAGCTTGTCGGCGATGGCGACAGCTGCACCGGTCAGGGTCGCCGGTAATTCAGCCCCGGCACCGCGTGGCATGTACTGCTCGTTCAAGGCCAGCGCGACGTCCTGCGGCTCGCCGTCATTGAGGGCGTAGTAGTAACCGGCGACACCTTGCATCTCCGGGAACTCGCCGACCATTTCGGTGGCCAGGTCGCACTTCGACAGCAGGCCCGCACGGGCAGCCCACGAGGCGTTGCCGCCGATACGTGCGGCGATGTACGCGGCCAGTTTGGAAACGCGCTCGGCCTTGTCGTAGACGCTGCCGAGTTTTTCCTGGAACACCACGTTTTGCAGGCGCAGGTTGAAGTCTTCGAGTTTCTGCTTCTTGTCCTGCTTGAAGAAGAACTCGGCGTCGGTCAGGCGTGGGCGAACCACTTTCTCGTTACCGGCGATGATCTGCTGCGGGTCTTTGCTTTCGATGTTGGCCACGGTAATGAAACGTGGCAGCAACTTGCCGTCGGCATCCAGCAGGCAGAAATACTTCTGGTTGTCCTGCATGGTGGTGATCAGCGCTTCTTGCGGTACGTCGAGGAAGCGTTCCTCGAACGAGCACACCAGCGGCACCGGCCATTCAACCAGCGCAGTCACTTCGTCGAGCAGCGCCGGTGGCACGATCGCCGTGCCTTCCTGACGGGTGGCCAACTCTTCGGTGCGCTTGCTGATGATCTCGCGACGCTCGTTGGCATCGGCCAATACGTAAGCGGCACGCAGGTCGGCGAGGTAGCTCGACGGCGAACCGATGCGCACGCTCTCCGGATGATGGAAACGGTGACCACGGGAATCACGGCCAGCCTTCTGCGCGAGGATCGTGCAGTCGATGACCTGGTCACCGAGCAGCATCACCAGCCACTGGGTCGGACGCACGAATTCTTCCTTGCGCGCACCCCAACGCATGCGTTTCGGAATCGGCAGGTCGTTCAGCGAATCTTCGACGATGGTCGGCAGCAGGCTCGCGGTCGGCTTGCCGGCGATGTTCTGGCTATAACGCAGTTTCGGACCGCTCTGGTCGATTTCGCTCAGCTCGACGCCGCACTTCTTGGCGAAGCCCAGGGCGGCCTGAGTCGGATTGCCATCAGCGTCGAACGCGGCCTGACGTGGCGGGCCATCGAGGTTGATGCTGCGATCCGGCTGCTGAGTGGCCAGCGCAGTGATCAGCACGGCCAGACGACGTGGCGCGGCATAAACGGTTTTGCTTTCGTAGCTCAGGCCGGCGGCTTGCAGGCCCTTGTCGATACCGGCGAGGAACGCATCAGCCAAAGTGTTCAGGGCTTTGGGTGGCAGTTCTTCGGTGCCCAGTTCAACCAGAAAATCTTGCGCACTCATTGTGCAGCCTCCAGCTTGGCCAGTACTTCGTCACGCAGGTCCGGGGTCGCCATCGGGAAGCCCAGCTTGGCGCGAGCCAGCAGGTAGGCTTGCGCAACGGAACGCGCCAGGGTGCGCACGCGCAGAATGTATTGCTGACGCGCGGTCACCGAGATTGCCCGGCGCGCATCCAGCAGGTTGAAGGTGTGCGACGCCTTCAGCACCATTTCGTAGCTCGGCAACGGTAGCGGCTGGTCGAGTTCGATCAGGCGCTTGGCTTCGCTTTCATAGAAGTCGAACAGCTCGAACAGTTTGTCGACATTGGCGTGTTCGAAGTTGTAGGTGGATTGCTCCACTTCGTTCTGGTGGAACACATCGCCGTAGGTGACTTTGCCGAACGGGCCGTCAGCCCAGACCAGGTCGTAGACCGAATCGACGCCTTGCAGGTACATCGCCAGGCGCTCGAGACCGTAGGTGATCTCGCCGGTCACCGGGTAGCACTCGATGCCGCCCGCTTGCTGGAAGTAGGTGAACTGGGTGACTTCCATGCCATTGAGCCAGACTTCCCAGCCCAGACCCCAGGCGCCGAGGGTCGGCGATTCCCAGTTGTCTTCGACGAAGCGGATGTCGTGCACCAGCGGGTCGAGGCCGACATGCTTGAGCGAGCCCAGGTACAGTTCCTGGAAATTGTCCGGGTTCGGCTTGAGCACGACCTGGAACTGGTAGTAGTGCTGCAGACGGTTCGGGTTTTCGCCGTAACGGCCGTCAGTCGGACGGCGGCTTGGCTGCACGTACGCGGCGTTCCAGGTTTCCGGGCCGATGGCGCGCAGGAAGGTCGCGGTGTGGAAAGTGCCGGCGCCTACTTCCATATCGTAGGGCTGAAGTACCACACAACCTTGCTCGGCCCAGTATTGCTGGAGCGCGAGGATCAAGTCTTGGAAGGTACGCACGGCTGGCGTAGGCTGGCTCACGAAATTCACCTGTTTCTTGGGCTGCGATTTAAAGAGCGGGAGTATACCCGATTCGTTGCTGCGCACGCCCCCTGGAGCCTTATGCCACGCTGCTTTTGGTGTACCGAAGATCCGCTGTACATGGCTTATCACGATCAGGAGTGGGGCACGCCGCTGCGCGATGCGCAGGGTTTGTTCGAGTTGCTTTTGCTCGAAGGGTTCCAGGCCGGGTTGTCGTGGATCACTGTGCTGCGCAAACGCGAGCGTTACCGTCAGGTGCTGTTCGGCTTCGATGTGCAGCGCGTGGCGCAGATGAGTGACGCCGAGATCGACGAACTGATGCTCGACCCGGGCATCATCCGCAATCGCCTGAAACTCAACGCCGCCCGGCGCAATGCCCAGGCGTGGCTGGCGCTGGAGGATCCGGTGGCGTTGCTCTGGTCATTCGTGGGCGACCAACCGATCATCAATCATTTCAAGGATCGCAGCGAAGTCCCGGCGATCACCCCCGAAGCGCTGGCGATGAGCAAGGCGCTGAAAAAAGCCGGCTTCACCTTCGTCGGTCCGACCATTTGCTACGCGCTGATGCAGGCCTCGGGCATGGTCATGGACCACACCCAGGATTGCGACCGCTACGCGCAGCTCGCCAACGCCGGTTAGAATGCCCGCCTCGCGCACAGCACAAAGATCAGGAGTGACCTGTGGAAAAGTTTAAAGGCGCCTTGCTGGTAGGCGCTCTGCGGCTGTTTGCCCTGCTGCCATGGCGGGCCGTGCAGGCCGTGGGTTCGGTGATCGGCTGGATCATGTGGAAAACCCCCAATCGTTCCCGCGACGTGGTGCGGATCAACCTGTCCAAGTGTTTTCCGCAGATGGATGCGGCCGAACGTGAGCGTCTGGTCGGACAGAGTTTGAAGGACATCGGCAAGTCGCTGACCGAAAGCGCCTGCGCGTGGATCTGGCCGGCGCAGCGCTCGATCGATCTGGTTCGCGAAGTCGAAGGCCTCGATGTGTTGAAAGACGCGCTCGCTTCGGGCAAAGGCGTGGTCGGCATCACCAGCCACCTCGGCAACTGGGAAGTGCTCAACCACTTCTATTGCAGCCAGTGCAAACCGATCATTTTCTATCGTCCGCCGAAGCTCAAGGCAGTGGATGAATTGCTGCGCAAACAGCGCGTGCAGCTGGGCAACAAGGTCGCGGCGTCGACCAAGGAAGGCATTCTCAGCGTCATCAAGGAAGTGCGCAAGGGTGGTGCCGTGGGCATTCCCGCCGACCCGGAACCGGCCGAATCCGCCGGGATTTTCGTGCCGTTCTTCGCAACTCAGGCGCTGACCAGCAAATTCGTGCCGAACATGTTGGCCGGCGGCAAAGCGGTCGGTGTGTTCCTGCACGCCCTGCGCCTGCCTGACGGCTCGGGCTACAAAGTCATTCTCGAAGCCGCGCCCGAAGCGATGTACAGCACCGATACCGCAGAGTCCTGCGCGGCGATGAGCAAGGTAGTGGAACGTTATGTTGCGGCGTATCCGAGCCAGTACATGTGGAGCATGAAACGCTTCAAGAAGCGTCCGCCGGGCGAGGCGCGCTGGTACTGAGCAACTTCGATGGGGTGACGGTTGATGCAGACGGGCTCGCCTTGCTCAATCGGTAGCTCAAGGCGCCTGCCGCTCAAGCTTTTTCAGGAATACCGTCATCTCCTTCTCGGCCTGTTTGTCACCCTGGGCGCGGGCCGCTTCCAGGCCTTGTTCCCAGGCCTGACGCGCAGCGGCGTGATCGCCTAGCGCCAGCTGCGCCTTGCCCAGCAGCTTCCACGCTGCCGAGTATTTCGGATCGAAAGCGACACAACGCTGAAAATGCTCGGCAGCCTTGGCGTTTTCACCCAAGTCCAGATAACCCTTGCCCAGACCGAAGCGCAACAGCGCGTTATCCACACCCTTGGCGAGCATTTTTTCCAGGGATTCAAGCATTGGCGGATTCCTTTCTATTGTTCGTCAGAGAACCTGCGAGTCTGTCAAACCGCTTTCGCGAGCAGGCTCGCTCCCACATTTGGAATGCATTCCACTGTGGGAGCGAGCCTGCTCGCGAAGGGGCCATCACGGGCAACGTTGTCTTCAGGTCAGAAAAAGCTCAACCCCACATGAAACAGCTTTTCCACATCGCGAATATGCTTTTTATCCACAAGGAACAGAATCACATGGTCACCCGCTTCGATCACCGTGTCGTCGTGGGCGATGATCACGTTCTCGTTGCGGATCACTGCGCCGATGGTGGTGCCCGGCGGCAGGCCGATCTTCTCGATCGGCTTGCCGATGACCTTGCTGGACTTCGCATCACCGTGGGCAATCGCCTCGATCGCTTCCGCCGCGCCGCGCCGCAGTGAGTGCACGCTGACGATATCGCCTCGGCGCACGTGGGCGAGCAAGGTGCCGATGGTCGCCAGTTGCGGGCTGATGGCGATATCAATGTCGCCGCCCTGGATCAGGTCGACGTAGGCCGGATTGTTGATGATCGTCATGACCTTCTTCGCCCCCAGCCGTTTCGCCAGCAGCGACGACATGATGTTGGCTTCGTCATCGTTGGTCAGGGCGAGGAAGATATCGGCGTCGGCGATGTTCTCTTCCAGCAGCAGATCGCGGTCCGAGGCACTGCCCTGCAACACTACAGTGCTGTCGAGGGTATCGGAGAGGTAGCGGCAGCGCGCCGGGCTCATCTCGATGATCTTCACCTGATAGCGGCTTTCGATGGCCTCGGCCAGGCGCTCGCCGATCTGCCCGCCCCCGGCGATAACGATGCGTTTGTAGGTTTCGTCGAGGCGACGCATTTCGCTCATCACCGCGCGAATGTCCTCACGGGCAGCGATGAAGAACACCTCGTCATCGGCCTCGATCACCGTGTCGCCCTGCGGCAAAATCGGCCGGTCACGGCGGAAGATCGCCGCTACGCGGGTTTCGACGTTCGGCATGTGCTCGCGCAACTGGCGCAGTTGCTGGCCCACCAGCGGCCCGCCGTAATAGGCGCGCACCGCTACCAGTTGCGCCGCGCCTTCGGCGAAGTCGATCACCTGCAAGGCGCCGGGATGCTGGATCAGGCGCTTGATGTAGTTGGTTACGACTTGCTCGGGACTGATCAGCACGTCGACCGGAATCGCTTCGTTCTGGAACAGCTGTTCCTCGCGATTGAGGTACGACGCTTCGCGCACCCGGGCGATCTTGGTCGGCGTGTGGAACAGCGTGTGGGCGACCTGGCAGGCAACCATGTTGGTTTCGTCGCTGTTGGTCACCGCTACCAGCATGTCAGCGTCGTCGGCACCGGCCTGACGCAGCACCGACGGCAGCGAGCCCCGGCCCTGCACGGTGCGGATGTCGAGGCGGTCGCCGAGGTCGCGCAGGCGCTCGCCATCGGTGTCGACCACAGTGATGTCGTTGGCCTCGCTGGCCAAATGTTCGGCCAGCGAACCGCCGACCTGTCCCGCACCGAGGATGATGATTTTCATCCAGTCACTCCATGAATCCGTTTAGCCGCGCGCGGCGGCGATCTTGATCAGCTTGGCGTAGTAGAACCCGTCATGCCCGCCCTGCTGGGCCAGCAACTGGCGACCATGGGGCTGCTTGATTCCCGCCGCTGTGGCCAGGTCCAGTTCACGGGCACCGGGGGTGCGCGCGAGGAACGCGGCGATGACTTCGGTGTTCTCGGTCGGCAGCGTCGAGCACGTGGCGTAGAGCAGGATGCCGCCGACTTCGAGGGTTTTCCACATGGCGTCGAGCAGTTCGCCTTGCAGTTGCGCGAGGGCGACGATGTCGTCCGGCTGGCGGGTCAGCTTGATGTCCGGATGGCGACGAATTACCCCGGTGGCCGAGCATGGCGCGTCGAGGAGGATGCGCTGGAACGGTTTGCCGTCCCACCATTTGTCGATATCGCGACCGTCGGCGGCGATCAGTTCAGCGTTGAGGCCGAGGCGCTCGAGGTTTTCCTTCACCCGCACCAGACGCTTGGCCTCCAGATCCACCGCCACCACCCCGGCCAACGCCGGTTCGGCTTCAAGGATGTGGCAGGTCTTGCCGCCAGGGGCGCAACAGGCGTCGAGTACGCGCTGGCCCGGGGCCAGATCGAGCAGGTCGGCGGCCAGTTGCGCGGCTTCGTCCTGCACGCTGATCCAGCCTTCGGCGAAACCCGGCAGGCTGCGCACGTCGGCAGCGGCTTCGAGGACGATGCCGTCGCGGCTGTAAACGCACGGTGTCGCGGCGATCCCGGTTTCGCCCAGCAACGCAAGATAAGCATCGCGGCTGTGATGACGGCGGTTGACCCGCAGGATCATTGGCGGATGCGCGTTGTTCGCTGCGCAGATCGCTTCCCACTGCTCGGGCCAAAATGCCTTCAGGGATTTTTGCAGCCAGCGCGGGTGGGCCGTGCGCACCACCGGGTCGCGTTCCAGTTCGGCGAAGATCGTCTCGCTTTCGCGCTGGGCATTGCGCAGCACGGCGTTGAGCAGGCCTTTGGCCCAAGGCTTTTTCAGCTTGTCGGCACAACCGACGGTTTCGCCGATCGCGGCATGGGCCGGTACCCGGGTGTATAGCAGTTGATACAGACCGACCAGCAGCAACGCCTCGACATCAGCGTCGGCGGCTTTAAACGGTTTCTGCAGGAGTTTTTCCGCCAATGCCGACAGGCGTGGCTGCCAGCGTGCGGTGCCGAAGGCCAGATCCTGAGTGAAACCGCGATCACGATCCTCGACCTTGTCCAGTTGCGTCGGCAGGGAGCTGTTCAGCGAGGCTTTGCCGCTAAGCACGGCGGCGAGCGCCTTGGCGGCAGCCAGACGCGGGTTCATTGCGCTTCCACCGCAGCGCCGAGGACGCTGCCGACGGCGAATTTCTCGCGGCGGCTGTTGAACAGGTCACTGAAGTTCAGCGCCTTGCCGCCGGGCAATTGCAGGCGGGTCAGGCACAGCGCTTGTGCACCGCAGGCGACAATCAGGCCGTCCTTGCTGGCGCTGAGGATTTCACCCGGGGCGCCAGTGCCTTCGGCCACGGTCGCGGCAAGCACTTTCAACGCTTCGCCATTGAGCGTGCTGTGGGTGATCGGCCATGGATTGAAGGCGCGGACCAGACGTTCCAGCTCCACCGCCGGACGGCTCCAGTCGATGCGTGCTTCGTCTTTGTTGAGTTTGTGCGCGTAAGTGGCGAGCTCGTCGTTCTGCACCTCACCTTGCAGGGTGCCGACAGCCAGACCGGCAATCGCCTGCACCACGGCGGGCGGCCCCATCTCGGCGAGGCGATCATGCAGGGTGCCGCCAGTGTCTTGCGCGCTGATCGGCGTGACGACCTTGAGCAGCATCGGCCCGGTGTCGAGGCCGGCTTCCATGCGCATCACTGTTACACCGCTTTCGGCGTCGCCGTGCTCAACCGCGCGCTGGATCGGCGCCGCACCGCGCCAGCGTGGCAGCAACGACGCATGGCTGTTGATGCAACCCAGACGCGGAATATCCAGCACCGCTTGCGGCAGGATCAAACCGTAGGCGACCACCACCATCAAGTCCGGCTTCAGCGCGGCCAGCTCCGCCTGGGCCTCGGCATTGCGCAACGTCGGCGGCTGCAACACCTGGATATTATTTTCCAGGGCCAGTTGTTTGACCGGGCTTGGCATCAGTTTTTGCCCACGGCCGGCCGGGCGATCCGGCTGGGTGTAGACCGCAACGATCTCGTACGGGCTGCTCAGCAGGGCCTTGAGGTGTTCAGCGGCGAATTCCGGGGTACCGGCAAAAACAATGCGCAGTGGCTCAGTCATGAAAGGCGTCTCATAAAAAGAAAAAGGCTTGCCGCAGCAAGCCTTTGAAGAGGGGCATCAAGCGTTCTGGCGGTGCAGCTTTTCCAGCTTCTTCTTGATCCGGTCGCGTTTGAGCGTGGACAGGTAATCGACGAACAATTTGCCGTTGAGGTGGTCGCATTCGTGCTGGATGCACACCGCGAGCAGGCCTTCGGCGATCAGCTCATAGGGCTTGCCGTCGCGGTCCAGCGCCTTGATTTTGACCTTCTGCGGGCGGTCGACGTTTTCGTAGAAGCCCGGTACCGAGAGGCAGCCTTCCTGATACTGGTCCATCTCCTCGGTCAGCGATTCGAACTCGGGGTTGATGAACACCCGTGGCTCGGTGCGGTCTTCGGACAGGTCCATCACGACGATACGTTTGTGCACGTTGACCTGGGTCGCGGCGAGGCCGATGCCCGGCGCTTCATACATTGTTTCAAACATGTCGTCGACCAACTGACGCACTTCGTCGTCCACTACAGCCACTGGTTTGGCGATAGTGCGCAGACGCGGGTCCGGAAATTCGAGGATGTTTAAAATGGCCATAGGCTTCGATTGCTGCACACGTTGAGTAAAGTCGGGTCGATGGCCTGGCGGGTCCGAAGATGCAGGCTACCGTTGTGAAGCGTAGCTTCTGAAAAACAGAAGCGAGCCACGGGGGCTCTGACGATTCACGCGAACGCACATGATAAAGGGATTCACTGCATGAGGAAAACACTACTCGCCCTGCTGCTTCTGGCTTCGGCCGGCGCCGCGCAAGGGCAAGTGCAACTCAAGGATGGTTTTCCACAGCAATACACGGTGGTTTCCGGGGACACGCTCTGGGACATTTCCGGCAAATACCTGCGCGAGCCGTGGCAGTGGCCACAACTGTGGCGGGCCAATCCGCAGATCGAAAACCCCAACCTGATCTATCCCGGCGACAGGCTGACCCTCAGCTACGTCAACGGCCAGCCGCAACTGACCGTCCATCGTGGCGAGTCGCGCGGCACCATCAAGCTCTCGCCACGAATTCGCACCAGCCCGGTGGCCGAGGCGATTCCGAGCATTCCGCTGAAATCGATCAACAGCTTTCTGCTGAGCAACCGCATCGTCGACAAGGCCGAAGACTTCGACAAGGCGCCGTACATCGTCGCCGGCGATGCCGAAGGGGTGCTCAGCGGTACAGGCGATCGCATCTTCGCGCGCGGCCATTTCGATCCGGAGCAGCCGGTGTACGGCATCTTCCGCCAGGGCAAGGTCTACACCGACCCGCAGACCAAGGAATTCCTCGGCATCAACGCCGACGATATCGGCGGCGGCGAGGTTGTTGCCACCGAAGGCGACGTCGCCACTCTCGCCTTGCAACGCACCACCCAGGAAGTGCGCCTCGGTGACCGCTTGTTCGGCGGTGAAGAACGTTCGATCAATTCAACGTTCACGCCCAGCGCGCCGAAGCGTTCCATCGACGGCCTGATCATCGACGTGCCACGCGGCGTCACGCAGATCGGTGTGATGGACGTGGTTACCCTGAACAAAGGCAAACGTGACGGTCTGGCCGAAGGCAATGTCCTGGCGGTGATGAAAACCGGCGAAACGGTGCGCGACCGGATCACTGGCCAGCCGTTGAAGATTCCCGATGAACGAGCCGGCCTGCTGATGGTGTTCCGCACCTACGACAAACTCAGTTACGGCCTGGTCCTCAATGCTTCACGCTCGCTGGCGGTGCTCGACAAGGTGCGAAATCCGTAAGCTTGCTTAACAAGTTACCAACAGAGTTATCCACAACTTGTTCCGAATGGTTCGGAGCATCGAACGATCAAGGATGATCCATTCATGTTGTCTGTCAGTACGGCCATTTCCCCGGCGGAACTGGAGGCGCGTCTGCGTCTGCACCGCATGCCGGATATCGGCCCCAAGCGTTTTGCCAAACTGCTCGAAGCCTTCGGCTCGGCGTCCAAAGCCCTCAGCGCGCCGGCCAGTGCCTGGCGCTCGCTCGGGTTGCCGGCGGCGTGTGCCGAAGCACGGCGTTGTCCGACGGTGCGCGACGGCGCCAGCTACGCAATGCGCTGGCTAGAGCGCCCCGGTCAACATTTGCTGATGTGGGACCAGGCGGACTATCCAGCGTTGCTGGCGCAGATTCCTGACCCGCCGCCACTGTTATTCGTCGCCGGCGATCCGTCGATTCTGGAAAAACCGCAACTGGCGATGGTCGGCAGCCGCCGCGCTTCGCGCCCGGGCATGGACACGGCGGCGGCGTTTTCTCGCAGTCTGGCCGGGGCCGGTTTTGTCATCACCAGTGGTCTGGCGCTGGGCATCGATGCCGCTGCCCATCAGGCTGCTCTGGACGTTGGCGGCTTGACCGTGGGGGTGCTTGGCACGGGCCTGGAGAATTTTTATCCACAGCGCAATAAACGCCTGGCTGAGGCGATGATTGCGTCGGGCAGCGCGGTGCTCTCGGAGTTTCCGCTGGACGCCGGGCCAACCGCGAGCAACTTCCCCCGGCGCAATCGCATCATCAGCGGGTTATCCCTTGGCGTGCTGGTGGTCGAGGCCAGTGTTGCCAGCGGTTCGTTGATTACCGCGCGGCTGGCGGCAGAGCAAGGGCGCGAGGTTTATGCCATTCCGGGCTCTATCCATCACCCCGGCGCGCGCGGTTGTCATCAGTTGATTCGCGACGGGGCGGTGTTGGTGGAGACTATCGAACATATCCTCGAAGCCCTGCGCGGCTGGCAGCAACCGTTGTTATCCACAGCGCCTCCGCAGGCCGATCACCCGTTGCTGACGCTGCTGCACGCGGCGCCGCACACCAGCGAGGCGTTGGCCGCGAGCTGTGGCTGGGCGTTGCCGAAAGTGCTGGCAACGTTGACCGAGCTGGAGATCGAAGGCCGTGCGGTATGCGAAAACGGTCGCTGGTTGGCGCGGTCGAGCTAGGTTTTACGATGAAGATCGGTAAACTGCGCGAAACCTGTTTGTGGAGAGTTTTTTCATGGTCAACAGTTGGCGTGTGCAACAAGCCGCGCGGGAAGTTCGCGCCGGCGCGGTGATTGCCTATCCAACCGAAGCCGTCTGGGGGCTGGGTTGCGACCCGTGGAACGAAGACGCAGTGGACCGCTTGCTGGCGATCAAGAATCGCTCGGTGAGCAAAGGGCTGATCCTGGTCGCCGACAATATCCGCCAGTTCGATTTCCTCTTCGAGGACTTCCCGCAGGACTGGATCGACCGCATGGCCAGCACCTGGCCGGGGCCGAACACCTGGCTGGTGCCGCACCAGAACCTGTTGCCGGAATGGGTCACAGGCGTGCATGACACCGTGGCGCTGCGAGTCAGCGATCACCCGCAGGTGCGCGACTTGTGCTCGCTGGTCGGGCCGCTGATCTCGACATCAGCCAATCCACAGGGGCGACCGCCCGCGCGCACGCGTTTGCGCATCGAGCAGTATTTCCGTGGGCAGGTCGATCTGGTGCTCGGCGGGAGCCTTGGCGGGCGCAAGAATCCCAGCGTGATCCGCGACCTGGCCACCGGTAACGTCGTTCGTCCTGACTGACGCCATTCTTTTTATTTTTTGCGGACTCCTCGGCGCTATGACGAGGAGTTCTGCGCATGCCCGCAGTTTATTCCTGCATTCGTTCAAAACTTATCCGTTGCCATTGTTCTTGCATGCGTCAGACGAATCTTTGAGTCTGAAATATCTGTAAGTTTTCCCACGTGATTATCAGAGCGCGTGCAGTGGCGAGATTTCCAAAAGCAACCATTCTTTCAATGTGCTTGATACAACTTCGAAATGTTAATGGCTGCGGAGAAGTAATGGATATTACGGATTTACACCTCAAGGATTATCTGCAGGGCTTTCAGGAGACACTCAAGAATCAACAGGCCGACTATCGAGTGGCCATTCTTGAGGCGGGGTCGGACGCCGGAGAATTCGAGCGTTTCATTGGTCGGCAGTTTCGCCTGCGATTGCAGCATTACATGCTCACCTCCAGAGCCCGGGCGCTGGAAACCCGCTTGGCGATCACCTCGCGCAGTACGCACTTCCTGCTCTACCAGCGAGATCAACTCATTGCAGTGCTGCGGGCAACCCCGGCGCCGTTCGAATGGGCCTCACTGGCGCAGCATCATGTGTCTCCCACTGTGGCATTGGCGCGGCATGTCGAATTCAGTCGCTTGATTACCCATTCCCAGCAGCACCGGCCGGTGTCGATCAATGGCTTGCTCGCCACCGCCGCCGAATGGGCGATCGATCGCGGATATCAGGGGGTGACGGCCTTGTGCAGATCGCCACAGCGGCAACTGTTTCAGCGCTTCGGCCTGACACCGATCGCTTCGCACGCCATGCATATCGAGCAGCGTGCCCGGGGCGATTATTGGCTGTTGTCCGCCGAATGGCGGCAAATTCTGATGGCCCTGGATCAGCCAGTGAACATGAACGTGCATCAGCCGGAGTATCGTGATGTTCATAACCGTCAGTATTGATCCGCCAATAATCGAAGAGTGGGCAGAGAAATGGCTTGTATACGAGTCGAAGAAGTTGCGCAGGAAGTTTTCCGGTCGTAGGCCAGCGGCGAAGAAACTTCACCGGAAGATGTACTTGATCTAGCTGAAAGATACTCGGCGAACTCATGGAAGAGTTCACCGAGTATCAACTTGAAGCGTTATGGCAACAGAATCGTGGAACCGGTAGTGCGCCGTGCCGACAGTTCGGTTTGTGCTTTTGCCGCATCGGCCAATGCATGGCGCTGGCTGATGTCGACCTTCAGCTTGCCGCTGATGATCATCTCGAACAGCTCGTCGGCCATGCGCTGCAGATTCTCGGCGTTGTTGGCGTAGGTCGCCAGCGTAGGCCGGGTGACGTACAACGAGCCCTTCGCGGCAAGAATGCCCAGGTTGACGCCGTCGACTGCGCCCGAAGCATTGCCGAAACTCACTACAAGGCCACGTGGTGCCACGCTGTCCAGGGACGTGAGCCAGGTGTCCTTGCCGACGCCGTCATACACCACCGGGACTTTCTTGCCGTCAGTCAGCGCCAGCACGCGCTCGGCAACGTTTTCATGGCTGTAGTCGATGGTGGCCCAGGCGCCGTTGGCCTTGGCCAGTTCGGCCTTCTCCTTCGAGCTGACGGTGCCGATCAGCTTCACGCCCAGCGCTTTGGCCCATTGGCAGGCCAGCGAGCCGACGCCACCGGCTGCGGCGTGGAACAGAATGGTTTCGCCGCCCTGCAGTTGGTAGGTCTGGCGCAGCAGATATTGCACGGTCAGACCCTTGAGCATGACCCCGGCGGCAGTTTCGAAACTGATTTCATCGGGCAGGTGCACCAGATTGTCCTGCGGCAGAACATGCAGCTGGCTGTAGGCGCCGAGTGGGCCGCTGCCGTATGCCACGCGATCGCCGACCTTGAAACGGGTGACTTCGCTACCCACCGCATCGACCGTGCCGGCGCCTTCCGAACCCAGGCCGGACGGCAAGGCAGGTGGCGCATAGAGGCCGCTGCGGTAATAGGTGTCGATGAAGTTCAGGCCGATCGCCTGGTTGGCCACGCGCACCTGATTCGGCCCGGGTTCAGCGGGTTCGTAGTCAACATATTCGAGCACTTCGGGACCGCCGTGGGCGCGGAACTGGATACGCTTTGCCATCTGCCTGCTCTCCTTGGGTCGTTGCTAAGCCCTCTATCCAACTCCCCTGCTTGATCTTCGTCAACTGCGGCGCGCCGGTCTGCGATGGTATGCTACGCGCCCATTTGCGCCGCCCGCCTGCCGGGGCGCCGCCCGATTCAAGGTGAAGCCATGACGACCCGCACCGACGCCGTAAAGGCCTATCTGCTCGATCTGCAAGACCGCATCTGCGCTGCACTGGAAACCGAAGACGGCGGCAAATGCTTCGTCGAAGACGCCTGGACCCGGCCGGCGGGCGGTGGCGGGCGCACCCGCGTGCTGGAAAACGGCACGCTGATCGAAAAGGGCGGCGTCAATTTTTCCCACGTGTTCGGCAGCGGCCTGCCGCCCTCGGCCAGCGCCCATCGGCCGGAACTGGCCGGGCGTGGTTTCGAGGCGCTCGGCGTGTCGCTGGTGATCCACCCGCACAACCCGCATGTGCCGACCTCCCACGCCAACGTGCGTTTTTTCATTGCTGAAAAAGAAGGCGAAGAACCGGTCTGGTGGTTTGGCGGCGGTTTCGACCTGACCCCGTATTACGGCGTTGAGGAAGATTGCATTCATTGGCACCGCGTCGCCGAGCAAGCCTGCGCGCCGTTCGGTGCGGACGTCTATCCGCGTTACAAGGCCTGGTGCGACACCTATTTCCATATCAAGCATCGTCATGAGCCACGTGGCATTGGCGGTCTGTTCTTCGACGATCTGAACGAGTGGGATTTCGACACCAGTTTCGCCTTCATGCGCGCCATCGGCGATGCTTATATCGAGGCCTACCTGCCGATCGTGCAGCGGCGCAAGAATGACGCCTTCACTGCCCAGCAGCGCGAATTCCAGGAATTCCGCCGAGGCCGCTACGTCGAATTCAACCTGGTTTACGACCGTGGCACGCTGTTCGGTCTGCAATCGGGTGGCCGCACTGAATCGATTCTGATGTCGCTGCCACCGCAAGTGCGCTGGGGCTATGACTGGAAGGCCGAGCCGGGCAGCGCAGAAGCGCGCCTGACCGATTACTTCCTGCAGGATCGCGACTGGCTGGCCGAGGCCTGAGGACGGGTGATGGATCGTTACGTCGTTTTCGGTAATCCGATCGGCCACAGCAAGTCGCCGATGATTCACCAGTTGTTCGCCGAACAGACCGGCCAGCGCCTCGACTACAGCACGCTGCTGGCGCCGCTGGATGATTTTGTCGGCTGCGCCAAGGCGTTCTTTCGCGAAGGGCGCGGCGCCAATGTGACGGTGCCGTTCAAGGAAGACGCCTACCGTCTGGCCAACAGCCTGACCGCCCGCGCGCAGCGCGCCGGTGCGGTGAACACCTTGAGCAAACTGGACGATGGCTCACTGCTCGGCGACAACACCGATGGCGCAGGCCTGGTCCGCGATCTGACGGTGAATGCCGGGTTCAGCCTGACCGGTAAGCGCATCCTTTTGCTCGGCGCTGGCGGCGCGGTGCGCGGTGCGCTGGAGCCATTGCTGGCGGAGAAGCCGGCCTCGGTGATCATCGCCAATCGCACCGTGGACAAGGCTGAACTCCTGGCCGAGTTGTTCTGCGACCTCGGGCCGGTGTCGGCCAGTGGTTTCGACTGGCTGCGCGAACCGGTGGACGTGATCATCAACGCCACCTCCGCCAGCCTGACCGGTGACGTGCCGCCGATTGCGCCAAGCCTGATCGAGCCAGGCCAGACGCTGTGCTACGACATGATGTACGGCAAGGAACCGACCGCGTTCTGCCGCTGGGCCACTGAGCACGGCGCGGCGCTGGCGATGGATGGTCTGGGCATGCTCGCCGAACAGGCAGCCGAGGCGTTCTGGCTGTGGCGTGGCGTACGCCCGGATACCGCGCCGGTACTCGCCGAACTGCGCCGCCAACTGGCCCTTTAAGCTTTGCTCCCACATTGAAATACGATCAATGTGGGAGCGAGCCTGCTCGCGAATCGCATCACCACCGCGATATCAGATCAATCCTCAAACCTGATTGGGCACTTCTCCGCCCCCTCCAGCTTCCTCAACTCCTCCACGACCGGCGACCGCGCCCGGCGCAGGGTCAGGCTGCGACCCTGGCCCAGCAGGCGTCGCGCTTCCTGATGCAGCATCTCCACCCCCGAATAATCGATGAAGTTGATCTGCTGCGCCTCGATCACCACCCGTGCGCCATGCAGGCGTTGCAGGCGCACTTGCAGGTAATGGCTGGCGCCGAAAAAGATCGAACCACCCACGCGCAACACATCGTCGTCACCGTCGCGCCAATGCTGCACCCGTGGTTGCGAGGTGCGCTTGAGGTAGAAAAACAATGACGCCAGCACCCCGGCGTAGATCGCCGTCTGCAATTCCAGCAGCAGAGTCGCCAGGCAAGTCAGGGCCATCACCACGAACTCGGCGCGGCTGACCCGCAGCAAGGCGCGAATGCCCCGGTGATCGACCAGACCCCAGGCAATCAACAGGATGCTGCCGGCCATGGCCGGGATCGGGATGTGCGCGATCAGCCCTGCGCCGAACACCGCAAACAGCGCCACCCAGAGCGCCGAAAACACCCCGGCCAGCGGCGAGCAGGCACCCGCCTCGTAACTCAATCCCGAGCGGGTAAACGATCCGGCTGAGAGCGACCCGGAAAAGAACGCACCGACGATGTTCGACAAACCCTGCGCGCGGACTTCCTGATTGGCATCAAGCAACTGTTGCGAGCGCGCCGAAATCGAGCGGGCAATCGACAGGCTGGTGACCAGCCCGAGCATGCCCACTGCCACCGCGCTTGGCAGCAGGCGCAGGATAACCTCCAGATCCAGCGGCAGCGTACTGAACGGCGGCAGGCGTCCGACGAAAGCGCTGACCAGATGCACATGGCCGAACATCGCTGGCCAGATCCACACCAGCAGACTGGCCAGCACCAGCGTGAGCAACAGCGTCGGCCAGCGCGGCAGAAGTTTTTTCAGGGCCACGCCGACGATCACTGTAGCGACGCCGAGCATCAGCGAGGGCTTATCCACAGCCCCCAGATGCCGCAACAGGTCCATCAGGCTGGCGAGCGCTGTGGTGTTGGCCGGCAATTCCAGCCCGAGCAGATTGGGCAATTGCCCGATGGCGATCACCACGGCGGCACCGAGGGTGAAGCCGAGCACCACCGAATGCGAAACGAAATTCACCAGTGCGCCAAAGCGCAGCAAGCCGAGCAACCATTGGAAAATCCCGGCGAGAAACGTCAGCAGCAGGATCAGGGTGATGTAGTCCTCGGAAGCCGGCACCGCGAGCGGGCTGACGCTGGCGTACAGCACGATGGAAATCGCCGCCGTCGGGCCGCAGATCAGATGCCATGACGAACCCCACAGGCAGGCGATCAACACCGGGATGATCGCCGCATACAGGCCGTATTCCGGTGGCAGCCCGGCAATCAGCGCGTAGGCAATCGACTGGGGCAAGGCGAGAATCGCACCGCTGAGGCCGACGATCAGGTCCCGCCCGACGCTGGCGCGGGTTTGCCGTGGCAACCAGCTCAGGAAAGGAAAAAGTGAATGGCGGCTGGGGAAGGCCATGGGTCCTCGCGGTTGGGGTTTTGTTCAAGGTTATCAGGGTGTCAGGTGTAAAAGCCCCTCACCCTAGCCCTCTCCCTGAGGGAGAGGGGACTGACCGAGCTGTTTGTTGAAGATTCACCGACCTGCGATTTCGGCGTTGAACGCAAGTTTTGATTCAACAGCGATCGGCTCCCTTTCCCCCTCGCCCCCTTGGGGGAGAGGGCTGGGGTGAGGGGGCAAAAATCTCCAGCCGAACGCTATTCCAGCAACCCTGAGATCAAAGCTTGGCCTTCACCGCCACCAACGCATCCTTGCCATCCACGGTCTTCACCCCGTCCAGCCACTTGTCCAGCACCGCCGGATTGGCCTTGATCCACGCCTTCGCCGCTTCGGCATTGCTGACCTTCTTGTTCACCACCTCGGCCATGATGCTGTTCTCCATGTCCTGGGTGAACGCCAGATTGGTCAGCAATTTACCCACATTCGGGCAGGCCTCGGCGTAGCCCTTACGGGTCAGGGTGAATACGCTGCCGGTATCGCCGAAGTATTTTTCGCCGCCCTTGAGGTAACGCATTTTCAGTTGCACGTTCATCGGGTGCGGGGTCCAGCCGAGGAAGGTGACGAATTTCTGTTTCTTCACCGCCCGCGACACTTCGGCGAGCATCGCCTGTTCGCTGGACTCGATCAGCTTCCACTGGCCCATGTTGAAGTCGTTCTTCTTGATGATCTCCTGCAGCGAAATGTTCGCCGGCGCCCCCGAACCGATGCCGTAGATTTTCTTGTCGAACTTGTCGGCGAATTTGTTCAGGTCGGCAAAATCATGCACACCCGCCTCCCAGACATAGTCGGGGACGGCGAGGGTGAATTCGGTGCCTTCCAGGTTCTTGGCCAATTGCGTCACATCACCGGTGGCGACGAACTTGTCATAGAAGCCCTGCTGCGCCGGCATCCAGTTGCCGAGGAACACGTCAACCTGGCCATCCTTCAAGCCGCCGAAGGTGATCGGCACCGCAAGGGTGTCGACTTTGGCCTTATAGCCCATGCCGTCCAGCAGAAACCCGGTGATGGCATTGGTTGCGGCGATGTCGCTCCAGCCCGGATCGGCCATCTTCACGGTTTCGCAACTTTGCTCGGCGAAGGCCGAGGCGCTGCTCAATGCGATCAGGCCGACAGTGACAGCTGTGGATAACTTGCGCATGGACTTCCCCTTAACATTTTTGGTTTTGGCAGGGTTGTGGATAACGGGCCTTGCGCTCCAGATCATCAAGGTCGATGTGGTTGCGCATGTATTGCTGACTGGCATCGACCAGCGGCTGGTGATCCCAGCTCTTCAACTTGCCGATGGTTAACGCATCGGCGACGAAACGGCGTCGGCGCTGGCTGGCCAGTACGTCCCGATGGATTGCCGGAATGTCCCACTTGGCCCGCGCTTCGGCGAGAAAGTCCTCGAACAGCTGACGATGTTGCGGCGATTGGCTCAGCTCTTCTTCTTCGCGCGGATCGTTATCCACATCGAAGAGTAGGCACGGGTCGCTTTCGCTGTAGATAAATTTGTAGGCGCCCCGGCGAATCATCATCAGCGGGCTGACAGTGCCTTCGGCCATGTATTCGCCGAACACCTCGTCATGCCCGCCCTGCCCTTGCAGGTGCGGCAGCAAGGAACGGCCGTCCAGTGGCAGGCCCGGCTCAAGCGTGCCACCGGCCAGATCCACGAAGGTCGGCAGCAGGTCGGCGGTGGATACGGCGGCGCTGACCCGGCCCGCCTCGAATTGTCCCGGTGCGCTGATCAGCAGCGGCACTCGCGCGGCCATCTCGAACCAGTGCATTTTGTACCAGAGGCCCTTCTCGCCGAGCATGTCGCCATGGTCACCGGAGAAGACGATGACGGTGTCATCGATCAGCCCGGTTTCCTCAAGGGTT
The DNA here is from genome assembly GCF_041956865.1 of Pseudomonas sp. LW8. Taxonomy (NCBI): domain Bacteria; kingdom Pseudomonadati; phylum Pseudomonadota; class Gammaproteobacteria; order Pseudomonadales; family Pseudomonadaceae; genus Pseudomonas; species Pseudomonas sp. LW8. The sequence goes on from NZ_CP168138.1 coordinate 5,812,468, forward strand.
TGCAGCAGTTTGCCGACATTGGCGTCGATATAGCTGCAAGCGCCGAAGTAGGCGCGACGGGCATCGCGGATTTTATCCACAGGCAGCGGCTTGTCCCACAGGTCGTAAACCTTGAGCAGACGTTGCGAGTGCGGATCGAGTTCGTCCTGGTTCAAGGCTGTAGGCAACGGGATATCAGCATCGTCATACAGATCCCAGAAAGCCTTGGGAATCGTGTACGGATCGTGAGGGTGGGTCATCGACACAGTCAGGCAGAACGGCTGGTCGCCGTCCTCGCGGATGTGATCGAACAGATATTGCTGCGCCTTGAACACCACCTCTTCGTCGAAATCCAGCTGATTGGTGCGCACGCACGGCCCGGCCTGTAATACCGAAGACATGTTGTGATACCAGCTCGGCCGCACGTCCGGCTCGTCCCAGTTCACCGCCCAACCGTAATCGGCCGGGTAGATATCGCTGGTCAGGCGTTCTTCATAACCGTGCAGCTGGTCCGGCCCGCAGAAATGCATCTTGCCCGACAGCGCGGTGCGGTAGCCGAGACGCCGCAGGTAATGCGCGTAAGTCGGAATGTCGGCGGGGAAATCAGCGGCGTTGTCGTAGGCGCCGATCTTGCTCGGCAACTGGCCGCTGACCAGGGTGAAGCGCGACGGCGCGCATAGCGGGCTGTTGCAATAAGCAGCATCGAACACCACGCCTTGGGCGGCGAGGCGGGACAGATTCGGCAGTTTGATTGGCGATGGGCCGTAGAACGGCAACATTGGCGCGGCCATTTGATCGGCCATGATGAAAAGAATGTTCTTGCGCTTCATGTGATCGCGGCATTCCATGTTGAATATTTATGCGAGAGTGCTTCGATCGAGCATGGATTCCATGCCTGTTCCGGTAAAGCCCGCGCCGGACAATGACTAGGATAAGTACAGCTTATGTATGACGCCCTCGGTGACCTCTCCCTCGATCTGCTGCGCGCTTTTGAAGCGGCGGCCCGCCATCGCAGTTTTACCGCTGCTGCGGTTGAGCTTGGCACCACGCAACCGGCTATCAGCCAGCAGATAAAACGTCTGGAGGAGCAGCTCGGCACACGCCTGTTCGATCGGATCTACCGGGGCATCGAATTGACTGAGGTGGGCAGCCTGCTTTTCCAGCAAGTTGCCCTCGGTTTGCAGAATATCGACGCAGGATTAAGCGCAATCAGCACTCAGCAGCAACATGAAGTGCTGCAAGTGGCCACGGATTTCGCTTTCGCCGCCTATTGGCTGATGCCGCGCCTGCATCGCTTCCATGAGGCCAATCCGCACATTGATGTCAGCCTGGTCACCAGCGAGCGCAACCACAACATGCTGCGCACCGACATCGACGTGGCGATCCTGTTTGGCGATGGTCGATTCAAGCAGGGTGAGAGCCACTGGCTGTTCAGCGAAGAAGTGTTCCCGGTGTGCAGCCCGCTGCTGCTCAAGGAGCGTTCATTGCCGTTGCCCGCGCAGGCCCTGCTGGAATTGCCGCTGCTGCATCTGCGTGGGGAAAACAGCAGCAACTGGTTCGACTGGAGTGGCTTGTTTCGTCAGTTGGGCCTGACTACGCCGCCAGCGCCGGGGCAATTGCGCTTCGACAATTACACCTTGCTGATTCAGGCGGCGATCGGCGGACAAGGCGTGGCGATTGGCTGGCGGCACCTTGTGGATAACTTGCTGGTGCAGGGTTTGCTGTGCCGGCCGCTGGCGGAAACCACGCTGTCGCGGCTGGGGTATTACGTGGTGTTGCCGCAACGCAAGCGTCGGGGTGCGTTGATTCAGGATTTTGTTGATTGGTTAATGGCGGAACAGGCCAGCAGTGCCGAATCGCTTAACGGTCTGGCCCTGCCCTCGATTGCGGTGTGAAGAGCAAAAGATCGTCCGATCTTTTACGAATCAGAAGCCGCCACAAAATTCACATGCTGCCCCACATGCAGGTTCAACCGCAGTTCATCGGCAATCCCCACCGCGACACGGTTCAAGCGTTCCAGCGGTTCGGCCAATCCCGGTTCGAGATTGCCGCCGACCTGACTGAAGTGCTCGATGGTCAATCCGGCCACGCCATGCGGCGCATTGACCAAGGTCCAGCGCAGTGAGCTGCTTTGTACCGCCTCGAGGATTTCTTCGGCAGCGTGACGTTGCAGACGCTCGTCATTGTCAGGCTCGTCGAGCACACCGAAGTTGCCGACCAGAAACAGGCGCGGCACGCTGGCCAGTTGCAAACCTTCGACCAGCGCGTCGACTGCCAGTACCTGTTCGACCGGCCCCAGCGTTACCGAGCGCTCGACATGATCGCTGTTGAACGGCAGCCCCGGAGCGTCCAGCAGGCAGATCACCGCCGAGCTGCCGGCGACGCTTTGATTGACCCGCTCGGCATCGAACAGATCGCCGGTCTTGGTGCGCAACCCCGGACGCGGCGCGAGTGCGGTGAGATCGTCGAGAATGGCGATGACTTCGTGTTGGCGACGCAGCAATTCAGCCATCAATGCACCGCCCAGGCTGGCCATGGCACCATAAAGCACCACTTTGACCACTGGGGTCTCGGCATTTTTCATGGCTGTTTTCCTTATAGTTGTCCTATATGACCTGTGACGGTGGAAACAGCCAAGGGTTCGAACCGATTGAGAGGCGACACGATGCAAGGGATCAAGGGCTATCACGCCCATGTCTATTTCGACGCGCAAACCATCGACCAGGCGCGGGCCTTGTGCGAACAGGCCGCGCAGTTGTTTGCGCTGAAAATGGGCCGCGTGCACGAACGCCCGGTGGGGCCGCACCCCGACTGGAGCTGCCAACTGGCTTTCGGTCCCGAGCTGATCGGCGAGGTGCTGCCGTGGCTGGCGCTTAACCGCAAGGGGTTGGTGGTGTTCCTGCATCCGGACACTGGCAACGACCTGCTCGACCACACCGAACACGCGATCTGGATGGGCGCGGTGCGGCCGCTGGATCTGTCGATTTTTTAACCAGGTGCTTGGACTGAACTGATAACGAATATGTCCAGACTGCCAGCCAGCGTTGTCTATCCGTTCCCTCGTATCGCTTGTCGTCCCGTATTCATTGGCTGTCGCTGCATCCGACCGCCGGTTGACCATTCATTCATCGCTTTCGGTCGCGAAAGGTAGCTGAAAGCTTCCCCGATTAGGATCGCCCCACTCCCGGCAACAGACCGGTTGGCCCAAGCCCTGTGTTTTTTCCACAGGCCCGGCCCAATTAACAACAACAATGGTGATTCTGATGTCTTCTGCAACCCGCCGTTTCTCCCGCTTCCTGCTGGTCACTCCGCCCGTACGCCTCGCGCCTCCCGTTCTGCGCTGATCCCGCCCGATCCGCTCATTCAACTAGCCGCGCTACGCCTGGAGTATTCCCATGCTGACTTTCCTTGGCTTCGCCATGGTCATCACGTTCATGTTCCTGATCATGACCAAGCGCCTGTCCGCGCTGATCGCCCTGATCATCATCCCGATCCTGTTCGCCCTGTTCGGTGGTTTCGCGCCGAAGATCGGCCCGATGATGCTTGAAGGCATCACCAAACTGGCGCCGACCGGCGTGATGTTGATGTTCGCCATTCTGTATTTCGCCCTGATGATCGACTCCGGTCTGTTCGACCCGGCCGTGCGCAAGATCCTCAAACTGGTCAAGGGCGACCCGCTGAAAGTTTCGGTCGGTACCGCCGTTCTGGCGCTCGTCGTTTCCCTCGATGGTGACGGCGCGACCACTTACATGATTTGTGTGGCCGCGATGCTGCCGCTGTACAGCCGCATCGGCATGAGCCCGCGAATCATGGCCGGTCTGATCATCCTCGCCGGTGGCGTGATGAACATGACCCCGTGGGGCGGTCCGACCGCCCGCGCGGCTAGTGCCCTGCATGTGGATCCTTCGGACATTTTCGTACCGATGATCCCGGCCATGGCCGCCGGTGTCTTGGCGATCCTGGTGATTGCCTACTTCTACGGCAAGCGTGAACGTGCCCGTCTCGGCGAGTTGCACCTGGTTGGCGACGAGATCGATCACAGTGAAATCAGCGTCTCGCAATTCCCCGACGCACGCCGTCCGAAGCTGATCTGGTTCAACGCCGCACTGACTTTCGGCCTGATGTGCACGCTGATCGGCGGTCTGTTGCCGCTGCCGGTGCTGTTCATGGTGGCGTTCAGTATTGCCATGATCGTCAACTACCCATGCCTGCAAATGCAGAAGGATCGCGTCGCCGCGCATTCCGGCAGCGTGCTGGCAGTGGTCGGGCTGATCTTTGCGGCCGGTATCTTCACCGGTATCCTGTCGGGCACCGGCATGGTCGATGCGATGTCGAAGAGCCTGTTGGCGGTGATTCCGGATTTCCTCGGCCCGTACCTGGCGGTGATTACGGCGCTGGTGAGCATGCCGTTCACCTTCTTCATGTCCAACGATGCGTTCTATTACGGTGTATTGCCGGTGCTGACCGAAGCGGCCAGCCACTATGGGATCACTGCGGTGGAAATGGCCCGTGCCTCGATCGTCGGCCAGCCCGTCCACTTGCTGAGCCCGTTGGTGCCGTCGACCTATCTGTTGGTGGCGCTGGCCGGCATCGATTTCGGTGATCACCAGCGTTTCACCCTGAAATGGGCGATCCTGGTGTGTATCTGCATTCTGATTGCTGCACTGCTGTTGGGGACTTTCCCGCTGTTCAGCACTCTATAAGCCCAAGACTCACCGTTACGGGTCCCGGCTTCGCGGTTTGAAGCCCGGACCTGTTTCGGTTTAACACTCGCTCAAAGGAATACACATGGATTGGCTGACCAACCCCGAAATCTGGGTTGCCTTTTTTACCCTGACCGCCCTGGAAATCGTCCTCGGTATCGATAACATCATCATGATTTCGATCCTGGTCAGCCGCATGCCGAAACACATGCAGCAGCGCACGCGGATCTTCGGTCTTGGCCTGGCCATGGTCACCCGGATCCTGTTGCTGCTGTCGATTACCTGGGTCATGCGCCTCACTGCCGACCTGTTCGAAGTGTTCGGCCAGGGCATTTCCGGCCGCGACCTGATCCTGTTCTTCGGTGGCCTGTTCCTGTTGTGGAAGAGTTCGCAGGAGATGTACCACGCGCTGGAAGGTGAAGATGAAAGCGACGACGCGCCATCGGGCAAGGGCGGCAACTTCCTCTACACCATCATCCAGATCGCGATCATCGATATCGTCTTCTCGCTGGACTCGGTGATCACTGCCGTCGGCATGGTTTCCCACGTGCCGGTGATGGTCGCGGCGATCATCGTGGCGGTGCTGGTGATGATGCTGGCGTCGGGCAAGATCAGCGAATTCATCGACAAGCACCCGTCGCTGAAAATGCTCGCGCTGTCCTTCCTGCTGGTGGTCGGTACCGTACTGATCGCCGAATCGTTCGACGTGCACGTGCCAAAAGGCTACGTCTACTTCGCCATGGCGTTCTCCCTGGCAGTGGAAGCGATCAACATCAAACTGCGCGGCGCGATGGCCCGGAAAAAGAAACAGCAGGATCCGGTGAAACTGCGCAAGGATGTTCCGGGCCAATAATCCGGTAGTCCCGGCAGCACGCTACACCCCTGTGGGAGCGAGCCTGCTCGCGAAGACGGAGTGCCAGTCGACAACAATGTTGGCTGGCCCACCGCTTTCGCGAGCAGGCTCGCTCCCACATTTGTTAGTGCAGCATTCAGGCACCGCGGACCCTGTGGGAGCTGGCTTGCCAGCGATAGCGGAATGTCAGGCGACATCAATGTTGGTTGTGCCGACGCCATCGCTGGCAAGCCAGCTCCCACAGGGGCGGCGTTGATTTAAATGGGAGTGTATGAAGCGCTTCTCATGACACTTTTGTTTCAATCCACGCTTTAGCTGTGCAATGCTGGCGCCGAGGCCGTTAGCCAACTACAGCTTAAGTATCAAGAACGTAGAAACCGCGCGGTGCCTTCCACTTGCCCCTCTGGGGCGCTGCTACTACAGGGGGTCTGCATGCTCACCCTGCTCAATCTGTTGTCCGCCGTCGCCCTGTTGATCTGGGGCACGCACATCGTCCGAACCGGCATCCTGCGGGTTTATGGCACCAATCTGCGACATGTCATCGGCCAGAACATGTCGAAGAAATGGCTGGCGTTCATCGCCGGTATTCTCGTCACCGCCATGGTGCAGAGCAGCAACGCCACGGCGATGCTGGTCACTTCGTTTGTCGGTCAGGGTCTGATGGCGCTGACCCCGGCGCTGGCGACCATGCTGGGCGCAGACGTCGGTACCGCGTTGATGGCGCGGGTGCTGACCCTCGATCTGTCATGGCTGTCGCCGCTGCTGATTTTCCTCGGGGTGATTTTCTTTCTGTCGCGCAAACAGACGCGGCTCGGGCAGATGGGCCGGGTGTCGATCGGGCTGGGGCTGATCATTCTCGCCCTGCAATTGATCGTCGAGGCCGCCGCGCCGATTACGCACGCGCAAGGGGTGAAGGTGATTTTCGCCTCGCTGACCGGCGACATCCTCCTCGACGCCCTGGTTGGCGCCCTGTTCGCGATGATTTCCTACTCCAGCCTCGCCGCCGTGCTGCTCACCGCCACGCTGGCCGGGGCTGCGGTGATCAGTTTGCCGGTGGCGATCGGTCTGGTGATCGGCGCCAACATCGGCAGCGGCATCCTCGCCTTCATGAGCACCAGCATGCAGAACGCCGCCGGCCGCCAGGTTGCACTGGGCAGTCTGTTGTACAAATTGATCGGTTTGCTGCTGATCATCCCGGTGCTCGACCCGCTGGTGCACTGGATCGACAGCCTCGATTTCAGCCCGCAGGAAATGGTCATCGGCTTTCACCTGCTCTACAACACCGCGCGCTGCCTGATCCTGCTGCCCAGTGTCGGGCCGATGGCGCGGCTTTGTGCGTGGCTGCTGCCCGAGCGGCCGGAGGTCAACGGCGCCGCCAAACCACGCCATCTCGACCCGACCGCGCTGGTCACGCCGAGCCTGGCGCTGGCCAATGCCGCGCGGGAAACCCTGCGCATGGGTGATCTGCTCGACAACATGCTCGACGCCTCCCTCGATGTGTTGCGCGGCAAGCAGACCGCCGTCACCCAGGAGATGCGCCGACTGACCGACGACATCGAAGCGCTGTACAGCGCGATCAAGCTGTATCTGGCGCAGATGCCCCGCGAGGATCTCGGCGAGCACGACAGTCGGCGCTGGGCCGAGATCATCGAACTGGCGATCAACCTGAAACTCGCCGCCGACCTGATCGAGCGCATGCTGCGCAAGATCCAGCAGCAGAAGACTTCGCAGCGTCGTTCGTTTTCCGAAGAAGGCCTGGAAGATCTTGCCGGGCTGCAACAGCAACTGATCGCCAACCTGCGCCTGGGCCTGTCGGTGTTTCTCAGCGGCGACCGCGAAAGCGCGCGGCAGTTGTTACGGGAGAAACGCCGCTTTCGTGCGCAGGAACGGCGTCTGGCCCATGCGCATGTCAGCCGTTTGCAACGCAAGATCGTTCAGAGCCTGGAGACCAGCTCGCTGCATCTGGAGTTGATCGCCGACATGAAACGGCTCAATTCTTTGTTCTGCAGCAGCGCCTATGTGGTGCTGGAAACGGCGGACACCGGCGCGCTGGCGGTGGATGACATGGCCGACATTACGCATTCGCCTTGAACGTCTGGGGCTGGGGCCAGTCAGTTACAGTGGTTCAGCCTTGAGACCGTCATCGCTGGCAAGCCAGCTCCCACAGGGTTTTGTAAGCGCCGCAGATCCTTGTGGGAGCTGGCTTGCCAGCGATGGGGCCCTGACTGACGACACGGATCTCCAAATCAGCCGTATGGAAGCCTGTTATGCGTTGCCTGTTGTTCGCCTGTCTGTTGCTCGGTTCCCTGCCCGCTTTTGCCCTGGATCGGTTTCAGGTCGAAGGCTATGCGCTGCCCAACGGTTTGCAACTTATGCTCAAACCCGGCACCGAGCGTGGGCATGTGGCGATCCGGCTGGTGGTCGGCGTCGGCCTGGATGACTTCGACTGCGACGAGAAAGAGCTGCCGCATTTGCTCGAACACCTGCTGTTCAGCGGTATCGACGCCACTGGCGAAGGCGGTCTGGAAGAGCGTATGCAGGCGCTGGGCGGGGACTGGAACGCGTTCACCAGCAACGCCGACACCACGTTCGTCATCGAGGCCCCGGCGAAAAACCAGCGCAAGGTGCTCGACCTGCTGCTCGCGCTGCTGACCCAGACTCGAATTGACGACAACGCAATCAACGCGGCGAAACGAGTGGTCGAGCGTGAGGACGGCGGGCATTACACCAAGCTGCAACGTTTCCTCGACCGTCAGGACCTCGGCCATACCGCGAGCAATCAACTGGCTGTCGAGCTGGGACTGAAATGCCCGCAGCGTGCCGAAGTCGGCCATCTGACCCAAGAGCAACTGGAGAAGGTGCGCAAGGCCTGGTATGCGCCGAACAACATGACCCTGATCGTCGTCGGCGAACTCGACAAACTGCTGCCGGCCTATCTTGAGCGTACCTGGGGTGAGCTGGAGCCGGTCGAGCCGAGCGAACATCGGCCGCTGCCGGACATCCGCACCAGTGCCGCCCATGAACGCACCCTCACCCGTGGCTTTATCGGCGACAGCGCCAAGCTGCACTGGCTGGTGCCGGAACCGGTGCTCGACGATCAGTACGACCAGACGTTCGACATTCTCAAGGATTACCTCGACTGGGCGCTGTACCGGCAGATTCGTCTCAACCACGGCTTGTCGTACGGGCCGTGGGCCGAGCGCGAAGTGTTCGGCGGTGTCGGCTTCATGAGCCTCAACGCTGACCTGGATCGCGATGACGTCGACGAAGCCATTCAAGTGCTTGATGACCTCAAGGCCGACCTGCTGCAAAACGGCCTCGACCCGAGCACCTTCGCCCGCATCAAGCAAGCCGCCATCGCTCACCAGGCCTGGGCCGTGCAGGGCAACAGCGCACTGGCTGACTATTACTGGAGCGCGCTGGCCGACTATCAGGATGGCCGCTTTGCCAATCCCGCGCGCGAGCTGCAAGGGGTGACGCTGGAAGCGGCGAACAAGGCGATGCGCGAGCTGTTGCTGCAGCCGGGGTATATTCGGATCGAGAAGCCGTTGATCAGTGATGATCAGGTGTTGTGGCTGGCTGCAGGCGGCGTCGGTCTGGTGCTGCTGATGTTGATCGGCTGGCGTGTGTATCGCCGCCACAAAATTGCTGGAAGCCATTAATCCTGTGGTGAGTGAGCACTTGTGGCGAGGGGATTTATCCCCGATGGGCTGCGCAGCAGCCCCAATAAGGGCCGCTCGGTATATCCAGACAGAATTCGCTCGCAGGATCTACGACGGCTGCGCCGCCGATCGGGGATAAATCCCCTCGCCACAGGGGTCATGCGGCGTTAACCTTTCCGGGATTTTCCCCATATCGTCGTGAACCGCCAAAATGCCAAAACTGACCCTCCTTATCCAGCGCCTTCTCGAGCTGATGAAGCGCTACCCCGGGTTGATCGCGGCGGGTGGTTTCATTTCCGGGGTCGGCAGTTTCATCCTCGTCGATCGCCAACAGGGTCTGGCCAGCTGGATCACGGTGATCATGCTGCTCAGCTGGATCTGGCTGATGCTGGAAAACACCCTGACCGGGCTGTTCACACGGATCTTCAAGCGCGAGATTCCCCAGCCGCTGCTGCGCTACGCGACGCAGATGATCCATCAGGAAAGCCTGTTTTTCGTTCTGCCGTTCTTTTTCATCACCACCACGTGGAACAGCGGCCAGTTTGTCTTCACGGGGCTGCTCAGCGTTGCTGCACTGATCTCCATCGTCGATCCGCTGTACTACAAATGGCTGGCGCCACGGCGCTGGGCGTTTCTCGCGCTGCACACCCTGACCCTGTTCGCCGCCCTGCTCACTGCGTTGCCGGTGATCATGCACCTGACCACCGCGCAGAGTTTCAAATGGGCGCTGGGGATTGCCGTCCTGCTGTCGTTCCCGAGCCTGGCGTCGATCTTCCCGATCCGCACAGTGCGCAATGCCCTGGCGATTCTGTTCATTACCTTCGGCATCGGCGGCGTCGGTTGGGCGCTGCGTTCGTGGGTGCCGCCGGCAACGCTGTGGATGACCGACGTAGCGATCAGCACGCAGTTGCAGGATCGCACCCCCGGCGCCAGTCTTGATACTGTCAGCGCCGAGCAGATCCGCAGCGGCGGGCTCTACGCCTACACCGCAATCAATGCGCCGCGCGGCCTCGATGAGCGGATTTATCATGTCTGGACCTTCAACGGCAAAGAGGTCGACCGCATCGCCCTCGACATCCATGGCGGGCGCAAGGAAGGCTACCGGGCGTGGACGCACAAACAGAATTTCCCCGGCAACCCGGCGGGCAAGTGGCAGGTGCGGGTGCTGACCGAGGATGGCCAGTTGATCGGCGTGCTGCGTTTCGCAATCACCGACAGCACACAGGCCAAAGAAAAGTAATCCGGTTCGTGCTATTACGTAGGATCTCGTAACGGCCGTACAAGCACGGAGCTTATGACCAGCAGCCCAACCCCCGGCAGTGCCCACCTGGACACCGCGCTCAGCCCTGCCCGTCTGCGGGTCAGCGGCGACTGGACGCTCGCCCACTACACCGCGCTCAAGCACCTGAGCGAAAAGCTCCGCGGCCAGTACGACGCCAACACTTCCATCGATCTGAACGGCCTCGGTGCCCTCGACACCGCTGGCGCGTCATTGCTGGTCGAGCTGCTCGGTTCCGAGCGCTTGGGCAAAACCGCCGAACACCCCGATTGCACCCTTTCAACTGCCGACCGCGCCTTGCTGCAAACCGTGTATTGCTCGCTGAGCGATTTCTGCGTGCCGATCAAGGAGCCGGAAGTCAGCGTCAGCGTGCAACTGCTGACGCGCATCGGCCGCGCGGTGGACAAGGTCTGGACCGACACGCTGCAACTGCTCGGCTTCGTCGGCCTGATTCTCGAAGTCATCGCCCGTGGTCTGTTGCGGCCCAAGCGCTGGCGCATTACGCCGATGATCGCGCACATCGAGCAGACCGGCCTCGACGCCGCACCGATCGTGGCCCTGCTGACGTTTCTGGTCGGCGCGGTGGTGGCATTTCTCGGCGCCACGGTGCTGGCCAGTTTCGGCGCGACGATTTTCACCGTGGACCTGGTCGGCTTCTCGTTCCTGCGCGAATTCGGCGTGTTGCTCACGGCGATCCTGATGGCCGGGCGCACCGCCAGTGCATTCACCGCGCAGATCGGCTCGATGAAGGCCAACGAAGAAATCGACGCGATCCGCACCCTCGGCCTCGACCCGATCGAGTTGCTGGTGGTGCCGCGTGTGCTGGCGCTGCTGGTGGCGCTGCCGATGCTGACGTTTCTGGCGATGCTCTCGGGGATCGTCGGCGGCGGTGTGGTTTGTGCGGTGTCGCTGGACATCTCGCCGGCGATGTTCCTCTCGCTGCTGCAATCGGACATCGGCATTCAGCATTTTCTGGTCGGGCTGGTGAAGGCGCCGATCTTCGCCTTCCTGATCGCGGCGATCGGTTGCCTGGAAGGCTTCAAGGTCAGCGGCAGCGCCGAATCGGTCGGCGCGCACACCACCTCCAGCGTGGTGCAGTCGATTTTCGTGGTGATCGTGCTCGATGCGGTGGCTGCGCTGTTTTTCATGGAGATGGGCTGGTGAGTCGTCTACCCCGCGCGCCCTCGGAGGCGGTGATCGAAGTCCGTGGCCTGTGCAATCGCTTCGGCCCGCAGAGCGTGCACGAGAATCTTGATCTGGACGTGTACAAGGGCGAGATCCTCGCCGTGGTTGGCGGCTCCGGTACCGGCAAATCGGTGCTGCTGCGCAGCATTGTCGGGCTGAATCGGCCCAGCGAAGGCATGGTCAAAGTCTTCGGCCAGAACCTGCCGAATCTGCCCGAGCATGAGCGCTCGCTGATCGAAAGGCGCTTTGGTGTGTTGTTCCAGAAAGGCGCGCTGTTCTCGTCGCTGACCGTGACCGAGAACGTCGCCCTGCCCCTGATCGAACACGCCGGCCTCAGCCGTCACGACGCCGAGCATCTGGCGGCGGTGAAACTGGCGCTGGCCGGGCTGCCGTTGTCGGCGGCGGACAAATACCCTGCGTCGCTGTCTGGCGGCATGATCAAGCGCGCGGCGCTGGCGCGGGCTTTGGCGCTGGATCCGGACATTCTGTTTCTCGATGAACCCACCGCCGGCCTCGATCCGATTGGCGCGGCGCAGTTCGATCAATTGATCCTGACCCTGCGCGATGCCTTGGGGCTGAGCGTGTTTCTGGTGACCCACGACCTCGACACGCTGTACACCATCACCGATCGCGTGGCGGTGCTGGCGCAGAAGAAAGTGCTGGTTGCCGGCCCTATCGACGACGTCTCGGAAACCGCCGACGCGTGGATTCACGAATACTTCCACGGCCCGCGCGGCCGCTCGGCGCTGGACGCCGCCAAACTGCTCAACGAGGTCTGATATGGAAACCCGAGCCCATCATGTGTTGATCGGCCTGTTCACGGTGATCGTCGTGGCCGGCGCCCTGCTCTTCGGCCTGTTTCTGGCAAAGTCCAGCGTCGACACCGAATTCAAGGATTACGAAGTGGTGTTCAACGAGGCGGTCAGCGGTCTGTCCAAGGGCAGCTCGGTGCAGTACAGCGGGATCAAGGTCGGTGACGTGGTCAGCCTGCGCCTTGACCCGCAGGACCCGCGCCGGGTGCTGGCGCGGATTCGTCTGGCGGGCGACACGCCGGTCAAGGAAGACACCCAGGCCAAGCTGGCACTGACCGGCATTACTGGCACGTCGATCATCCAGCTGAGCGGTGGTACGCCAGAGAGCCCGAAATTGCGCGGGCATGACGGCAAGCTGCCAACGCTGGTCGCCTCGCCCTCGCCTATTTCGCGTCTGCTCAACGACAGCAGCGACTTGATGACCGGCATCAGCGCCCTGCTGCAAAACGCCAACAACATGTTCTCCGCGGAAAACGTCGAGCGCGTGAGCAAGACCCTCGCCCATCTGGAACAGACCACCGGCACCATCAATGACCAGCGCGGCGACATCAAGCAAGCCATGCAGCAACTGGCAACGGTCGGCAAACAGGCCGGCAGCATGCTCGAGCAGACCTCACTGTTGATGCGCAACGCCAACGGCCTGCTTAACGATCAGGGCAAGCAGGCCTTGGGCAGTGCCGAACAGGCGATGAAGTCGCTGGAGCAAAGCAGCGTGACCATCAATGGCTTGCTCAGCAAAAACCAGAATTCGCTGGATAACGGCATGCAGGGCCTCAACGGCCTGGCCCCGGCGATTCGCGAACTGCGCGAGACGCTGACCTCGCTGCGCGCGATTTCCCAACGCCTTGAGGCCAATCCCAGCGGTTACCTGCTGGGCAGCGACAAGAACAAGGAATTCACCCCATGAAGCTGACTCGAATCGCCCTGCTCGGCGCTGGCCTGACCCTGATCGGCGCGTGCTCGATCTTGCCCAAGTCGGAACCTTCGGATGTTTACCGCCTGCCCGCTGCACCGGCGCCCGCCTCGGCCAGCCCGGCGACGGTTCAGCCGTGGTCGCTGCGCTTGAATAAATTGCAGGCCAGCGAAGCGCTGAACCGGCCGAGCATTGCCGTGATTCCGCAGGGCGATGTGATCAGCTCCTACAAGGGCTCGCGCTGGAGCGATCCGGCGCCGGTGCTGCTGCGCAATCGCTTGCTTGATGGCTTCGCGCGGGATGGTCGAGTGACGCTGCTGAGCACCGACGACAGCAACTTCCAGGCGGATCTGGAACTGGGCGGTAGCTTGCAGGCGTTTCAGACGGAATATCAGGGCACCCAGGCCGGCGTTGTGGTGCGGGTTGATGCGTTGCTGGTGCGTGGTTACGACCAGCGCATCCTCGCCAGCCGCCGTTTTGAAGAGCGCCAGTCGTTGAATGATGTGCAGGTGCCAGCGGTGGTCGCCGGGTTTGGCCAGGCCAGTGATCGCCTTACGGCCAAGGTCGTCGCGTGGGCCGTCGACCAAGGCCAAAAGCTCGCCCCCCCAAAACCTTAAGCCCGACACAACCCCTGTGGGAGCGAGCCTGCTCGCGAATGCGGAGTGTCATTCACATTGATGTGGCTGACACGACGCCTTCGCGAGCAGGCTCGCTCCCACAGTGGATTTGTGGTTAGCCGAAGAACCAGTAGCAGACGCCGATAGCGCCAACCACACCAGCAAACTCCGCCAGCAACGCACACCCCACCGCATGCCGCGCGCGCTGAATGCCCACCGCGCCGAAATACACCGCCAGCACATAGAACGTGGTTTCGGTACTGCCCTGCACCGTCGCCGCGACCAGCGCCGGGAAGCTGTCGACGCCGGAAGTCTGCATGGTCTCGATTAGCATCGCCCGCGCGGCGCTGCCGGAGAACGGTTTGACCATCGCCGTCGGCAACGCATCGACGAAGCGCGTGTCCCAGCCGGCCCACTCGACCAGATGCCGAATACCGTCCAGGCCGAAATCCAGCGCACCAGAGGCGCGCAACACGCCAACCGCACAGAGCATCGCCACCAGATACGGCAAAAGGTTCTTCGCCACATCGAAGCCCTCTTTCGCGCCTTCGACGAACGCCTCGTAAACCTTGACCTTGCGCAGCGCGCCGATCAGCAAGAACAGCATGATCAAGCCGAACAACGTGAGATTGCCGAGGATCGACGACAATCCCGCCAGCGCAGTGGCGGAAAGCGTGCCGAGCAGCGCCATGAAGCCGCCGAGAATCAGCGCGCCGGGCACCAGATAGGCGAGCACCACCGGGTCCCAGATGCGCAGGCGTTGCATGAAGGCAACGGAGAGGAAGCCGACGATGGTCGAGCAACTGGTCGCCAGCAGAATCGGCAGGAACACCAGCGTCGGATCCGGCGCGCCTTGCTGGGCGCGGTACATGAAGATGGTCACGGGCAGCAGGGTCAGCGACGAGGCGTTGAGCACCAGAAACAGGATCTGCGCGTTGCTGGCGATGGTGGCGCTGGGGTTGAGCTCCTGCAGCGCTTTCATGGCTTTCAGGCCGATCGGCGTGGCGGCGTTGTCCAGGCCCAGACCGTTGGCGGCGAAGTTCAGCGTGATCAGGCCAAGGGCAGGGTGGCCGGCCGGGACTTCCGGCATCAGCCGCAGAAACAGCGGGCCGAGGACCTTGGCCAGCCACTCGACGATCCCGGCCTTTTCGGCGATGCGCAGAAAGCCCAGCCACAGGGTGAGGGTGCCGAACAGCAGCACCATGACTTCGACCGACAGCTTGGCCATGGCGAAAATGCTTTCCACCATCGCCGCAAAGATCCCGGCGTTGCCGCCGATCAGCCACTGCGCCAGCGCCGACACGGCTGCCACGATGAAGAAGCCAAGCCACAGGCCATTAAGCATCAGTCAAATCCCCCGAAGAATGCGGCGAATGATAGCGGGGTCACCAGAAACGACAAACCCCGGATTTATCCGGGGTTTATTGGTGGGGCTTGCATCAATCACTGTGGGAGCGAGCCTGCTCGCGAAGAGGCAGGAACGTTCAACATCTCTGTAGATTGATGCACCGTCTTCGCGAGCAGGCTCGCTCCCACAAGGTTTTGCGTTACGGCTTCGAGATTTCGCCAGCCGGCAGTTTTTCCTTGCTGCGCCAGTGCGGCAGGGAGTTCCAGTAACGCTCGCCCTTGGCGTCGTCGTACATGCCTTCCCAGCGCGCGATAACCAGCACTGCCAAGGCATTACCGATCACGTTCAGTGCAGTACGCGCCATGTCCATGATGCGGTCGACACCAGCGATGAACGCCAGGCCTTCAAGCGGGATGCCGACGCTGCCCAGAGTCGCCAGCAGCACCACGAAAGACACGCCCGGTACACCGGCGATGCCTTTGGAGGTGACCATCAGGGTCAGCACCAGCAGCAGTTGCTGGCTGATCGACAGGTCAATGCCGTAGAGCTGGGCAATGAAGATCGCCGCGATCGACTGGTACAGGGTCGAGCCGTCGAGGTTGAACGAGTAACCGGTCGGTACCACGAAGCTGCAGATGGCTTTCGGTGCGCCATAGGCTTCCATCTTCTCGATTACCCGTGGCAGCACGGTTTCCGAGGAAGCGGTGGAGTAGGCCAGCACCAGCTCATCCTTGAAGATGCGCATCAGCTTGAGCACCGAGAAGCCGAACAGCTTGGCGATCAGGCCCAGCACGACGAAGGCGAAGAAAGCGATGGCGACATAAACCAGGATCACCAGTTTTGCCAGCGGCAACAGCGAAGCGAAGCCGAAGTTGGCGACGGTCACCGCGATCAGTGCGAATACGCCAATCGGAGCGTAGTTCATGATCATGTGGGTGACTTTGAACATGCTTTCCGAAACGCCCTGGAACATCTTTACCAGCGGCTCGCGCAGGTCCGACTGCAGGCTCGACAGGCCGAGACCGAACAGTACGGAGAAGAAGATGATCGGCAGCATTTCGCCGCGAGCCATGGCCGCGAAGATGTTCGACGGGATCAGGTTGAGGATGGTTTCGATGAACGCATGTTCATGCTGCACTTCGGCGGCGGTAGCCTGGTACTTGGAGATGTCCACCGTGCCCAGGGTGCTCATGTCGATGCCGGTGCCCGGATGGAACACGTTGGCCAGCACCAGGCCGACGACGATGGCGATGGTGGTGACGATCTCGAAATAGATGATCGTCTTCAGGCCGATACGCCCGAGCTTCTTGGCGTCGCCCACGCCAGCGATGCCGACGATCAGCGAGGAAATGACGATCGGGATCACGATCATCTTGATCAGACGGATAAAGATATCGCCTGCCGGTTGCAGGACGTTGCTGATCCACCAGGCCTTCTCGGCGCTGAAGTGATTGAGCAACGCACCCAGTGCAATCCCCAGAACCAGACCGATGAGGATCTGCCAGGCGAGGCTGATTTTTGCCTTCTTCATTATCTTTACCCTTACTTGCGTTTGACTCAGGCACATGCAGGAACTGGAACGCTCATCAGCGGAAAAGTCTGTGCATCTGCCTCCGTATAAGGTGCCCCGAAGCGCGTGTTTACGGCTCTTCGGCAGGCGAAAAAAGGCGCAACTATTCCGATGCAAGGTGGCGCCGTCTAATGCCGTAAACGCCTACCCTATGCCGAATCGGCATGAGCTTTTTCATTTGAAACTGGCGTCCCAAGCGGTTCGATTGTGACATTTCAGCCGGCATAAGTGCCGTGAACCGGCCATTACAGCTTAGGGCGGTCAAATTTTGTACAGCGGGAATTGGCGGAAATTTCCAGAAAAACTCCAAATCGAAAGACTAGGAGTCACACGAATCGAGCGCGATCTTTGTCGATATACGGTCGTCAGGAAACACCGCGAAATGTTTTTCCGCACAGTGTCGACGATTCTAAGAAGGGGATTGGCGCGCTGGATCAATGGTTTAGCTGATTCAAAGCCCAGCGCAGATTCGTCAGACCATCGGGTCGACGAACCTGCGGCGCAGCTTTTACCCTGACCCGGCCCTTGCGCAGGTACTCCCTGTACCCGTAGGTCACTCCGACTCTGCATCAGTCAGAACGTCCCGGCCCCCTGGTCATGCACCGACCCTCATCGGGCGGCGCAATGGAAAGCAGCGGGGCGCTGCTTTCGTGTTCGAAACCTTTGCGCGTCCTGCGTCAGTACCACTTCGGATCTTTCTTCAGGGTTTCCATCAGCAGATCCTGCATGCCCTGATCAGGTTTGCCGAAGAAGCGATAAGTCGCGTGTCGCGTCGGCGACTTGTCTTGCGGCAGACCTTCCGGCACATCGACCAGCATGGCGTAGGCGTCATCCTTGTCGAAGCTGAAGGCCACGATCAACCGGTGATTCAGGCACTTGTCCTGACTCTCGCAGAGCGGGCCGACCAGATACTGATCACCATCTTCCGTAACGGCGTGCATCTGTTGCTCGGAAGTGCCGGACAGGTTGATCACCCATTCCGGTACGCGCTCTTCCTTTTTGATCACGCCTTCCCAGGTTTCACGGTACTGCGCGTCGGAGGCGAGCAGTTCGTTGACCCGAGTCTGGCCATCATTGGCCGCCATGGCCATGGCACTGCCGCCCAGAAGCAGGGCGGCGGCCAATGTCTTGAGACCGATCATCGTTAACCTCGGCCGCGACGGCCAAAGAAGAAGGAAGCGATGAACATCACCAGGAACACGACAAAGAGAATCTTGGCGATACCCGTGGCGGTGCCCGCGATACCACCGAAGCCCAGAACGGCGGCGATGATGGCAATGATCAAGAATGTAATTGCCCAGCTCAACATGGTGATTCTCCTTACTTCTCTATTTAGGGGTGTTTCCGGTTTCCGGCGCTACGCGCCCGAATGTATTCACTGACTTAGAAAACCCAGCGCTCTTCCCGTGGCAATTGATCCAGCGGTTGCGCCTGGTCGACATCGATCATGTGCATCGAAGCGTTTTCAGCCTGGCTGCTGCTCACGGCACTGAAGTGCGTCTGAGTGCTGTGCTGCATCGAAATCAATGGCTCGGGTTTACGGCTGTTTTCCCAGCTCATGTACTGCTGGCAGACGATCAGGGTGATCAGCAACGCCAGTACACCGAACAGACCTTGCTGGATCTGCAGTGGCGAAATACGTACTTGGGCGGCGATTGGGCGAGTCATCCTGTGTTCCTCACGCTTGTTCTGTTGGGGCAGTGCTGTTCTGCCCGGGCTGAGTGAGGTATTGCAGCCTGCATGCCAGTTTTTTGATGTCAGAAATTATCAATAAAAACAATAAGTTACGTACTCTTCGGAAATTTCCTGCGACGCATCCTGCACGATGGCTCTTCTGCGGTCGTGCGCAATGCACGATTATTTCGTGGGAAATTTCGATGATATGGAATTGCTACCGGTACGCAGATGTCAGAAGAGGACGCAGGATCTGCCCTGCAAAACGCCGAATGTTTTAAAACTCAACGAAATCAATGAATTGGCCGTTATGGCAGTAGAGAGCTACCCTCCTATGGCTGGTATCGTTCAGAATCAACCATGCAACTTGCCCGATTTTTCCGGGACTAACCCAAGACTAATCACTATGGAGCGTAGGAAAAATGGAATCTGCCACTGAGCAACAAGGCCGCATTCTGCTGGTGGACGATGAATCCGCCATCCTGCGTACGTTTCGTTATTGCCTCGAAGACGAAGGCTATACGGTAGCCACCGCCAATAGCGCGGCCCAGGCCGATGCTTTGCTGCAACGTCAGGTCTTCGATCTGTGCTTCCTTGATTTGCGTCTGGGCGAGGACAACGGTCTCGACGTTCTTGCACAGATGCGCATTCAGGCGCCGTGGATGCGCGTAGTGATCGTCACCGCCCACTCGGCGGTCGACACCGCGGTTGATGCCATCCAGGCTGGCGCCGCCGATTATCTGGTCAAGCCGTGCAGCCCTGATCAACTGCGCCTGGCCACCGCCAAGCAGTTGGAAGTGCGCCAGCTCTCCGCACGCCTTGAAGCGCTCGAAGGCGAGATCCGCAAACCGAAAGACGGTCTCGATTCCCACAGCCCGGCGATGAAAGTCGTGCTGGAAACCGCACGGCAGGTCGCAAGCACCGACGCCAACATTCTTATCCTTGGCGAGTCCGGTACGGGTAAAGGTGAACTGGCCCGTGCGATCCACGGCTGGAGCAAGCGCGAGAAGAAATCCTGCGTCACTATCAACTGCCCGTCGCTGACTGCCGAGCTGATGGAAAGCGAACTGTTCGGCCATAGTCGTGGCGCGTTTACCGGTGCCAGTGAAAGCACCTTGGGGCGTGTTAATCAGGCTGATGGCGGCACGCTGTTTCTCGACGAGATCGGCGACTTTCCTCTGACGTTGCAACCAAAATTGCTGCGCTTCATCCAGGACAAGGAATACGAGCGGGTAGGCGATCCGGTCACTCGCCGCGCCGATGTGCGCATCCTCGCCGCCACCAACCTCAACCTCGAAGACATGGTCCGTGACGGCCGTTTCCGCGAAGACCTGCTCTATCGCCTCAACGTCATCACCCTGCATCTGCCGCCATTGCGCGAGCGCGCCGAAGACATCCTGACCCTTGCCGATCGCTTCCTCGCACGCTTCGTCAAAGAGTACGCACGCCCAGCGCGCGGCTTTAGCGATGAGGCGCGCGAAGCGCTGCTCGGTTATCGCTGGCCGGGCAACATTCGCGAACTGCGCAACGTGGTCGAGCGAGCTAGCATCATCTGCCCGCAGGAACGCGTGGAAATCAGCCACCTGGGCATGGCCGAACAACCGGCCAACAACGCGCCACGGGTCGGCGCGGCACTGAGCCTGGACGAGCTGGAGAAAGCGCACATCGGCGCGGTTCTGGCCACCGCCGGCACCCTGGATCAAGCGGCGAAAACCCTCGGCATCGACGCCTCGACCCTGTATCGCAAACGCAAGCAGTACAACCTGTGAGCACTGCGCGATGAAACTGGCGATCAAGCTGCGCACGCGCCTGTTCCTGAGCATTTCTGCGTTGATCACGGTGGCCTTGCTCGGACTCTTGCTCGGGCTGGTCAGCGTGATGCAGATGGCCGGGTCGCAGGAAGCGCTGGTGCGCAGCAACTTTGTCACCCTGGATCTGGGGCTCAAGCTGCGCCAGACCCTCGGTGATCAATTGATCATCATGCTCGCCGAAAAACCCGACCCCGTCGCGTTCGAAGCGTCCAAGCAGCACTACTTCGAGTTGCTCGACCAAGGCATCGCCCAACAGCAGGAGGGCGATGACCAGCCTTACGGTTTCCGCCAGGCCAAGGCCGATTACCTGAGCTTCCTCGCCTCATTCGACGTGACTGCCGAAGCGGCAAAGAACGCCA
This sequence comes from Pseudomonas sp. LW8, assembly GCF_041956865.1. Lineage (NCBI taxonomy): Bacteria > Pseudomonadati > Pseudomonadota > Gammaproteobacteria > Pseudomonadales > Pseudomonadaceae > Pseudomonas > Pseudomonas sp. LW8. The sequence continues at coordinate 5,833,233 of NZ_CP168138.1, forward strand.
GCACCAGCGCGGATTTCCGCGAGCGCTTCAATATTCTGCGTAATGGGTTAATTGCTGAGCACAAGCACGCGCTGGACAGTATCAATGAGGTGCAGCATGCCGCTCGCGAACGCGCCCTGCTGATAGCCGGGCTGCTTGGCCTGGTCGGGCTGGCAGTGCTGATCATCGGTTTTGTCACGGCGCAGGGCATTGCTCGGCGCTTCGGCGCACCGATCGAAGCGCTGGCCAAGGCTGCGGACAACATCGGCCAGGGTAACTATGACGTGACTCTGCCGATTTCCACGGCCATGGAAGTCAATCTGCTGTCGCGGCGCTTCGGCCTGATGGCCGAGGCGTTGCGCGAACACCAGGCGATGAATGTCGACGAACTGTTGGCCGGCCAGCAGCGCTTGCAAGCGGTGCTCGACAGCATCGACGACGGTTTGTTGATGATTGACCGCCAGGGCCAGCTTGAGCACCTCAACCCTGTTGCTCAGCGCCAGTTGGGCTGGGAAGACGATCGACTGGGCCAAGGCTTGGGCACCGCGCTCGGCCGCCCGGAACTGGATGCACAACTGCAATTGGTCCTGCGCGGCGGCACGCTGGAGCGGGCGCCGGAAGATCTGAGCATCGAAGTCGATGGCGAATCGCGCCTGCTGACTTACAGCCTGACGCCGGTCAGTCATACCCAAGGGCATATTCTCGGTGCGGTGATGGTGCTGCACGACGTCACCGAGCAACGCGCGTTCGAGCGCGTGCGCAGTGAGTTTGTTTTGCGCGCTTCCCATGAACTGCGCACGCCGGTCACAGGCATGCACATGGCCTTCGGACTGTTTCGCGAGAGGGCGAAATTCCCGGCTGAATCGCGCGAAGCTGACCTGCTGGATACGGTCAACGAAGAAATGCAGCGGCTGATGCAATTGATCAACGACTTGCTGAATTTCTCGCGCTACCAGAACGGTCTACAGAAACTCACCCTGGCGCCATGTTCCATTGAGGACCTGCTGGAGCAGGCGCAACTGCGCTTTGCCGACGTGGCTGCGGCCAAAGGTGTTGCGCTGAACGTCGAGATTCAAGGCCCGCTGCCGAGGTTGCAGGCTGATCAGGCGCAACTCGATCGCGTCCTCGACAATCTGATCGACAACGCCTTGCGCCATACCGCCCGCGACGGGCAGATCCGTCTGCAGGCGCGCCGCCATGGCGAGCGGGTGATCATCAGCGTCGAAGACAATGGCGAAGGCATTGCCTACGGCCAGCAGGGGCGGATTTTCGAGCCGTTCGTGCAGGTCGGGCGCAAGAAGGGCGGCGCCGGGCTCGGCCTGGCGCTGTGCAAGGAAATCGTCCAGTTGCACGGCGGGCGCATGGGCGTCTACTCGCGGCCTGGGCAGGGCACCCAGTTCTACATGGCGCTGGCCGTTTAAGCCTCGTCGTCCATACGCCGCCCGGCCAGGCGTCGACCTCGGGTGATCAGTTCGATGAATTGCACGGCGCTCAAGGCGTGGGCGAACAGCCAGCCCTGACCGAACTTGACCCCCTCACTGCTGAGCAGCGCTGCCTGGGATTCCAGCTCGATGCCTTCGGCAATCACTTTCAGATCCAGCGCCTGCGCCATGTGAATGATGTGCGGAGCGACGCCGCTGCTCGCCGCGTCATGGCCCAGCGCATCGATGAACGCCTTGTCGATCTTCAGGCAGTCCACCGGCAAGGTCTGCAGATAGGCAAGGCTGCAATAGCCGGTGCCGAAATCATCGATCAGCACCTGATGGCCAACGTCGCGCAAGGCTTGCAGGTTCTCCCGCGCCACCACTACATCGATCAGGCCGCGCTCGGTGACTTCGAAGGCTATCTGCCGCGCGGCGACACGGTGCAGGGCAAGCAGCCGCGCCATGACCTGGCCGATGCGCGGCACCATGACGTCGCAGGCCGCGAGGTTCACCGAGATATACAGCTGCGGATTGGCGCGCAGTAACTGGCCCAGTTGTTCGAGCAGACGCTGCAACACGAAGTCGGTCATCTGCCGGATCTGCCCGGTGTTCTCCGCCATGGGAATGAACAGGTCGGGGCTGGTCAGGGTGCCGTCCGGGCGCCGCCAGCGCAGCAGCGCTTCGGCGCCGACGCAGTGACGGCTGTCGAGGTCGAAGATCGGCTGATATAGCACCTGCAACTCACCCCGGCGGATCGCTCCGTGCAGCTCGGCATCCAGTGACTGGCGCTGACGCACCAGCAGCAAGGTCAGAAAGCCGACAACGGCGCCGGCGATCAGGCACACCGGCAACAGCCACCACCACACAGCCGGGACGTGCATGCCCGTGCGCGGCGTGATCAGCACCAATTGATATTCCGGGTTGTCGGTGGGCATGCGATAGATCAGCCGCGTTTGCGTGACTTGCAGCGCATCACGGCTCTTCGGTGGCCAGGGTTCGGTCGGTGGCCAGGTCTGTGCGGTGCCGAGCACCGGAATCGCGCGAGTGCCGTGATCGAGTACCACCAGCAGGCTGCTGCCGGGCGACAGATCGACCATGTCGGTCAAATGTCCGCGCGAGGTAGCGACACGGAAGTTGCCGCGGCCAAGCATCAGCGCCGCGCGGTTTTCATCGGGTTCGGTGGTGGTGTTCAGCCAATAGCTGTAGGTCGGGCCCTGAATGTCCGGCGCGCGCACCAACGACAGACCTTCCTGGCGCGGACGGTTGGAGCAGAATCGCGAAGCGTCCATATATGCCGCTTCATAGACGAAGCGGTAGTTGAAGGTGACTTGCTGCAGGGTCGCGATCATTTCTTCGTCGCAGCCGCGCAAGGGCTGGGCTTCAAGGTCGTCGAGACTTTCGCGCAACTGGCCGAACAATTGTTCGAGGCGAGCGAGGAAACGCTCGCCCTGGGCGTTCATTTCCTGGCTCTCGCGCATTTCCATCTGGCGTATCGCCGCGAACATACCGCCGGCGATCAACAGACTGGCGCTGAGGACAGCCGCGATCATCGCCAAAAAAGCAGGGCGATAAAACCAGCTACGCAGCGTCTCTCGGGTCGCAGCCATCAAGGATTTTCCGAAGAATTACCATGAGTTATAGCTGCTGATTGCGATTTCGCCCTGACCGTCGGGCGGGCGTCATTATTTTGTCTGATTGAGGACCAGAAGAAGTGCCGCGGTTTGCGCATCCGGCGTCCCGTCGAAGCGAGCAGGGCGGTAATGCATCTGGAACGCGGCGAGGACGTGGCGCGTGGCGACGTCCAGCTCGCCGGTTTGCGGCGTGTCGTAACCCAGGCGCGCAAGTTGCGCCTGGAACCAGCCGATCTCCGGCAGCGGATTGGTGTTGAAAACCGCCTGCTGACGCGCCACCGCTTGTTCGTTCGGCCACAGGCCAAGGCCTTCGGCGGCGAGACGTTTCCACGGAAACAGTGGCCCCGGATCAAGCTTGCGCAGCGGCGCGATGTCGCTGTGACCGATGATGTGCCGCGGGCTGATGCCGTTGCGTTTGCTGATGTCCTTGAGCAGCGTAATAAGCGACTGGATCTGCGCTTCGCTGTACGGATACCACAGGCGCCCGGTCGGGGTGTCCTTGTAGCCGGGGTTGACGATTTCGATGCCGATGGAACTGGAGTTCAGCCAGGTACGGCCCTGCCACTGGCTTTCGCCGGCGTGCCAGGCCCGTTGGTTTTCGTCCATCAGCTTGTAGATTGTGGCGTTGTTGTCATCGCCGATCAGGTAATGGCTGCTGACGTCGCCATGGGTCAGCAATTGCAGCGAACGCTCCAGCGACGCCGAGGTGTAATGCACCACAACGAACTGGATGCGGCTGTCGTAATTGGCCGAAGGGTGGCTGGTGTCATAGCGCGGACCGCTGGCGCAACCAGCGAGGACGAGCAGCGAGGCAACAAGGGCAAGGAATTTCATGGCAGGGGACGATACGCTGAAAACGATAATGCAACAGTGTAACGTACGGATTTGCTCAGAGTCCGCCAGCGGGCGGATTTAAACAAAATGGAACAATTGCCTTAGCCGAGCTCCACTCGGTTGCGCCCGGCGTTTTTTGCCCTATACAGCGCCTGATCGGCTCTTTTCAACACAAGATCGCTGTGTTCTCCGACCCTGAACGATGCCAATCCCATGGAAATCGTAATGGTCACTCGCTCGCCTTTGAAATGAAACGGGCAGGCTTCGATCGCCGCGCGCAGGGTTTCCAGCAGTTTCGCGCCAACCGCTGGTGGCGTCGCCGGCAGCAACAGCACGAACTCTTCACCGCCGAAACGGGCGATGAAATCCGAGCCGCGCAGGCGTTTGCGCAACACCGTGGCGATGATCTTCAGCACTTTGTCGCCGGCCAGATGGCCGTAGCTGTCGTTGATCCGCTTGAAGTGATCGAGGTCGAGCATGGCCAGGCTGAGGGTGTTGCCGTGCTGCTGCCATTGCTGGATTTCATGCTCCAGGCGTTCACTCCACGCCGCGCGGTTGGGCAGGCCGGTCAACGGATCGATCAGGGCTTTCTGCCGCTGCTCTTCAAGGTGTTCACGGAAACCCAAGGCTTCCTGCTCCATATGCGCCACGCGCTCCGACAGGCTCTTCAACCTGGCGGCGACTTCCTGTTCGCGGGCGTCGCGCTGCTTCTGGTGCTGGTCCATCGTTCCCAGCAGGCCTTCCAGATGATTCTCCAGCACATGCTTGAGGTCATCGAGGTCCGCCGCTTGCTGGACGCTGCTCTGCAAGCCGTCGACTTGCTCGCGAATCTGCGTGTCCATGGCCCGCGCCGCCGAGCTGTTGTCGGCATGCCCTTCGCTGGCCGCTTGCAGGTTGCTCTGGAACGCTTCAAGGCGTTCGTTGAGCTGTTGCAGATAGGCTTCGAATTCGTGCTGACCGCTATCGGTAATCGCCAGCATCAAAGTTGCAAGATCGTCGAGGATCGGCAGCAGTTCGTACCAGTTCAACCCGTGTTTGAGCCGTTCGCGCATGGCTTCGGCTTGCGGCCGGTGACGCTCGGGCAGGGTCAGGTCATCGAGCAGGCCGATCAGCGTGTCTTCGATGTGTCTGGCCACGGAGCTGTAGGACGGCTCCGGGGAATCCGGCAGAGCGAAGAGGATGTCGTGTTCCGACTGCTCCAGGTCGATAGCGGCCAAGGCTTGAGCGATTGGCTCGGGCAAGGGCAGGCTGTCGAGGAGCAGCGGCGAGGGATCGCCGGGGTGGATCAATTCATCGGGGTTGAACGCCTCGGTTGCTTGCGCAGCGACGGTTATCTCGGTGTCAGCGGCTGGCTCAACCTGCGTTGGCTCGGCTTCAACGGCGACCACAGGCGTAGCGAACGCAACGATTTGCGGCTCATCAGGCGGGGTCTGGGCGGGCGTTTCGATGATGGTCGCGGGCGCTGCGATCGCTGGCTCCGCGTTGTCCACCGGTGCCGATTGCGCAGGCTCCGGTTCAGGCAGCCGGGCTTCGACCGGCTGCGGCACTGGTGTTGCTGGTATGTCGGCCGCCGGTGCAACGGCTTCTTCACCGTCGCGACTACCAAACAAACGCTGCAACAACCCCGGCCGACCCGGCTCGGCAGGCGTTTCCAACTGACTCAAGGCCTTGCCCTGCAAGCCACTGAGTTCGCTCAGCAGCAGTGGCATTTCCCGCGCCTGACCGACGCGGCTGTCCAGTTGTTTGGCGAATTTCTTCAGCGGTTGCGCGACTTCGCGCGGCAGCGGCAAAGCCTGCAACTGGGTGACCAGCGCGGTCAGCGCGGTGCTGACCTGATCAATGCGGGTCTCACGGCGCTGCTCGGAGTCGAGCACGGCTTTTTCCAGACGCGGCAGCAGGGCCGCGAGGCCGGCGTCCATGTCATCGGTGCGCACGACTTCGCGCATTTCTTTCATGCACTGATCGACGACCTTGTCGGTGCCCTCGGCCGCCAGCGTGCTGCGCACCAGACCGCGCCGCAGCAGGTCCAGTCGCGCGGCCCAGCGGCGTTCGAGCTTGTCCTGCTGTTCGATGCTCTTGAGGTACTTCTCTTTCCAGCGCTGGGCGTCGTCGCTCATTCACAGGTTCCGCGAGGGGCAGGGCTCAACGCGGGCAATGCGTCGGCCGTGAGCGAACCCGGCAGACGAATTTCCACCGCGACCGGCAGGTGATCGGAAATGGGCTGGGCCAGTACCTCGACCTTTTCCAGGGTCAGAGTCGGGCTGAGCAGAATATGATCAAGGCAACGCTGTGGGCGCCAGCTGGGGAAGGTCGCTTCCACCTGCGGGGCCAGCAGGCCGAGATCGCGTAATGGCGAGTGTTCGAGCAGGTCGCTGGCATGGGTATTCATGTCGCCCATCAGCACCTGATGCTTGTAACCGCTGATCAAATCACGAATGTAGGCCAGTTGCAGGCTGCGGGTCCGCGCGCCGAGGGCCAGGTGCATCATTACCACCACCAACGCTTCCGGACCTTCGCCGAAACGCAGCAGGATCGCGCCGCGACCTTTCGGGCCGGGCAGCGGATGATCCTCGATCGCCCACGGCTTCAGGCGACTGAGCACGCCATTGCTGTGCTGGGCCAGTCGACCGAGGTTGCGATTGAGTTGTTGATACCAGTAGGGAAAGGCGCCGAGATGGGCCAGATGTTCGACCTGATTGACGTAGCCCGAACGCAGGCTGCCGCCATCGGCTTCCTGCAGGGCGACCAGATCGAAGTCGCCGAGCAGGTCACCGATCTTCTGTAGATTGCCGGAACGCCCGGTGTGCGGCAGCAGATGCTGCCAGCTGCGGGTCAGATAATGCCGGTAGCGCTCGGTGCTGATGCCGACCTGAATGTTGAAACTGAGCAAGCGCAGACGCTGGTCTGCGGGCAGGCCCGTAGACGCCAGGTGATGCTCGTTGACCTGCGGATCATGCAGGCCAACGATGCGTTCGGACTTCCAGCGGCGCATGGCGAATGCCGCGCTTAGTTGGCAGCAGCCTTGTTCGCCGCTCGCTCTTTGGCGACCAGATCGTCGGCCAGCTTCAATGCTTGCTCGGCACCACCGGCAGAGCCGATGTCGAAGCGGTATTTACCATTGACGATCATGGTTGGCACGCCAGTAATTTCGTACTTCTTCGCCAGCTCACGGGCCTTGACGATCTGGCCTTTGATAGCGAACGAGTCGAAAGTGGCGAGGAACTTGTCCTTGTCCACGCCTTGAGTGGCGAGGAAGTCAGCCATGTCGTTCTTGTCGGTGAGCTTCTTGTGTTCTTTCTGGATCGCGTTGAACACGGCGTTGTGCACCTGGTGCTCGACACCCATGGCTTCCAGAGTCAGGAACATCTGGCCGTGAGCGTCCCATGGGCCGCCGAACATGGCGGGAATGCGCACGAAGTTGACGTCGGACGGCAATTTTTCAACCCATGGATTGATCACTGGCTCAAAAGCGTAGCAATGCGGGCAGCCGTACCAGAACAGCTCGACCACTTCGATCTTGCCAGGCTTTGCAACCGGCACCGGATTGGCCAGTTCGACATAAGGGGCGGCAGGGGCTTCAGCGGCCTGGGCGGTGACGCCGAACAGGCTGGCAGCGACGAGGGCGGCGCTGATGATCAGATTACGCATGCTTTACTCCTGAACAATTTGGGTCGCCTCGCTCGACCTGTTGCGACACAGATCCTGGCGGGCATGAGTGCTGTAGTGTAACGGCAGCGGCCACAAAAAAGGGCGGCCAAAGCCACCCTTTTTATACTTGCTGCGAAGGATTAATCGAGCGTTAACGTGGCCGGCGCTGCGCGCCTCGTTCAGCCCTCGATTCAGGGCCTCAGTGCAGGCCCTGGATGTAGCTGGAAACCGCAGCGATGTCTTCGTCGCTCAGCTTGCGCGCGATGGTGCGCATGGTCATCGCGTCGCCGTCGTTGGCGCGACCGCCGTCTTCCTTGCGGAAATCGGTCAGTTGCTTGGCGATGTATTGAGCGTGCTGGCCACCCAGGTGCGGGAAGCCTGCGGCGGCATTGCCGGCACCGTTCGGCGAATGGCAACCGGTGCAGGCTGGCAGGCCTTTTTCCAGGTTGCCGCCACGGAACAGCGCTTCACCGCGAGCGACGATCTTCGGATCGGCGGCGCCGACACTGCCTTTCTGACTGGCGAAGTACGCAGCGATGTCGGCCAGATCCTGATCATTCAGGTTGGTCAGCAGCCCGGTCATTTCCAGCACCACGCGCTTGCCCGACTTGATGTCGTGCAATTGCTTGTCGAGGTAGCGTTCACCCTGACCTGCCAGTTTCGGAAAGTTTGGCGCCATGCTGTTGCCGTCCGGGCCATGGCAGGCCCCGCAAACGGCAGCTTTGGCCTGGCCTGCTGCGGCATCGCCGGCAGCATGGGCGATACCTGAAATTCCCACGGTCAACAGCAGACTCACGATCAATTTGTTCATCAGCTAATCCAACTACGGCTAAGGGTTAAGTTATGGACCGGGCTTACTCTCGCTCATCCACAGGATGATGGCCTGGTAATCCTCGGCACTGCAGTCCATGCACAAACCACGCGGCGGCATCGCCTTGAAACCCTGGGTCACGTGTTGCACCAGCGTCCCCATACCTTTCGCCAACCTCGGCGTCCAAGCTTCCTGATCGCCTCTTGCGGGCGCCATGGGTAGTTGGCCGGAATGACAGGCACCACAAACACGGTTGTACACGGCTTCCGGATCCTGTGTAGCCTGTGCGCTGTAAAGCGGCATCAAGACTCCGGCAGCCAGCAGCCATTTCGTCATAAAACGACCTTTTCAGGGTTGAGAGCGTTCTGCGTTCTAATGCGCAATCAAAGTCTGTCGCTCTCGTGAGCTTCATCCTTCGCTGGGACAAAGCACACACAAAATCTGCGGCATTATATACTGGCGTCACTGAAACGGAAGCGACACCGCGTTCCGCGCCCAATCCCGGCGCCGCCCACATCGGAAATCCCATGCAACTCAAGAATCCCATCCTCGGCCTGTGCCAACAGTCCACATTCATGCTCAGTGCCGCCAAAGTCGATCAATGCCCTGACGACGAAGGCTTCGAAGTGGCGTTTGCCGGTCGTTCCAACGCCGGCAAATCCAGCGCGCTGAACACCCTGACCCACGCCAGCCTGGCGCGCACCTCGAAAACTCCGGGTCGCACACAGCTGTTGAACTTCTTCAAGCTAGACGATGATCGCCGTCTGGTCGACCTGCCGGGCTACGGTTATGCAAAAGTACCGATCCCGCTCAAGCAACACTGGCAGCGCCACCTTGAGGCTTACCTCGGTGGTCGGGAGAGTTTGAAAGGTCTGATTCTGATGATGGACATCCGCCATCCGATGACCGACTTCGACCTGCTGATGCTCGACTGGGCCGTCGCCGCTGGCATGCCGATGCACATCCTGCTGACCAAAGCCGACAAGCTCACCTACGGCGCAGCCAAGAACACCCTGCTGAAAGTACAGTCGGAAATCCGCAAGGGCTGGGGCGACTCGATCACCATCCAACTGTTCTCGGCACCAAAACGCATGGGCCTGGAAGAGGCCTACACCGTATTGGCCGACTGGATGGAACTGGCAGACAAAAACACCGAGGCGGCAGCCGAGTAAGACAATTTCAAAACTGACTGTGGTGCTGTCAGGCAAGGTGAAAGCACCGCTAAAAAGCGGAGTTTAGGGTACCTAAATGAGCATTTTTAGCGGTGCTTTTAACGCAGCATGACGGCATCACAGCCAGTTTTGGGGCAAAAAAAGCCCCGGACTTCATTGGGGAGGGAGAAGTTCCGGGGTTCAAGTTCCGAACCGCTAGGGCGGGGTTCAGATATCTGCCAACACTTAACACAACATAGGAGCATCGAAGGGCTTCACCAGCCATTCAGTACCTCTGAGTGTTCGGTCGACAGATTAGTTCAGATTTTTTTCAAAAAGCTTTGGAATAGCCTCAAGCATTTATCGTTCTAAGCCGGTTTACGGGACTTGCCGCGACGTCGCGTCGCGGCACCTTTACAAACTCAGTGCGCCTCATCCCAGTTGTTGCCCACGCCAACTTCCACCAGCAGCGGCACATCCAGTTTCGCCGCTTCGCTCATGTGCGTACGAATTTCGGCACTGACCTGCTCGACCAGATCCTCGCGAACCTCCAGCACCAGTTCATCGTGCACCTGCAGGATGACCCGGGCATCCAGCCCCGACGTCGCCAGCCAGTTGTCCACTGCGACCATGGCTTTCTTGATGATATCCGCTGCCGTGCCCTGCATCGGCGCGTTGATCGCTGTGCGTTCTGCAGCGGCGCGTTCCTGCGGCTTGTTCGAGTTGATCTCCGGCAAGTACAGGCGACGACCGAAGAAAGTTTCGACGTAACCCTGATCCGCCGCCTGCGCACGAGTGCGCTCCATGTATTCGCGAACGCCTGGATAACGGGCGAAGTAGGTGTCGATGTAAGCCTTGGCGGTCTTGGTGTCGACGCCGATGTCCTTGCCGAGCTTCTGCGCGCCCATGCCGTAGATCAGACCGAAGTTGATCGCCTTGGCGCTGCGGCGCTGGTCCGAGGTCACTTGATCAAGCTCGACCTTGAATACTTCGGCAGCGGTTGCAGTGTGCACGTCGAGATTGTTGCGAAAGGCGTTCATCAGGCCTTCGTCGCGGGACAGGTGCGCCATGATCCGCAACTCGATTTGCGAGTAGTCCGCCGCCAGCAGTTTGTAACCCTTCGGCGCGACGAACGCCTGACGAATGCGCCGGCCTTCGGCAGTGCGTACCGGGATGTTCTGCAGGTTCGGATCACTGGAGGACAGGCGTCCGGTCGAAGCCACAGCCTGGTGATACGAGGTGTGGATGCGCCCTGTGCGCGGGTTGATCTGTTCGGGCAGGCGATCGGTGTAGGTGCTTTTCAGCTTGCTCATCGAACGGTGCTCCATCAGCACCTTCGGCAAGCGGTGATCGTCTTCGGCGAGTTTCGCCAGCACTTCTTCAGCGGTGGACGGCTGGCCCTTGGCGGTTTTCTTCAGCACCGGCAGGCCGAGCTTTTCATAGAGAATCACGCCCAGCTGCTTCGGCGAGCCGAGGTTGAATTCCTCCCCGGCAATTTCGAAGGCTTCACGCTCCAGCGCGACCATTTTGTTGCCCAGCTCAATGCTCTGAATGCCGAGCAGTTCGGCATCGACGAACGCGCCCTGGCGTTCGATGCGCGCCAATACCGGTACCAGTGGGATTTCGATGTCGGTCAAGACGCTGGCCAGGCTCGGAATCGCGCTGAGCTTGTCGAACAGGATCTGGTGCAGGCGCAGAGTGATGTCGGCGTCTTCGGCGGCATACGGCCCGGCCTGTTCCAGAGCGATCTGGTCGAAGGTCAGTTGCTTGGCACCTTTGCCGGCGATGTCCTGGAAGCTCACCGTGGTGTGGTCAAGGTACTTCTGGGCGAGGCTGTCCATGTCGTGACGGGTCGCGGTGGAATTGAGTACGTAGGACTCGAGCATAGTGTCGAAGGCGATGCCGCGCACGCTGATGCCTTCACTCTGATCGCCGCCAATGGCGCAGTTGGCCAGAATGTTCATGTCGAACTTGGCGTGCTGGCCAACCTTGAGTTTGCTCGGGTCTTCCAGAATCGGCTTGAGTGCGCGCAGCACGGTGTCGCGATCCAGCTGCTCCGGCACGCCGATGTAGGAGTGGGTCAGCGGGATGTACGCAGCTTCGTTGGCCTGTACGGCGAACGACAGACCGACCAGTTGCGCTCGCTGCGCGTCGATGCCGGTGGTTTCCGTGTCGAAGGCGATCAGCTTGGCGTTGCGCAGTTTTTCCAGCCAGACGTCGAAGCGAGCCTGATCGAGGATGGTTTCGTAGGCGGCTTCGGCAGGGGCAGCAGGTGCCTCGGCTTGCGGGGCGCTGAACAGATCATGGGCGGGCGCAGGTTCGGCCGCCGCGCTCAGTTCCAGACGCTTGGCATCGCGATCCAGATCATTGAGCCAGCTCTTGAATTCCAGCAGGGTGTACAGCTCGTAGAGTTTGGCCGGATCTTCCTGACCCATCTGCAGATCGTCGAGGCCGATATCCAGCGGCACGTCGACCTTGATGGTCGCCAGTTGATAGGACAGGAAAGCCATTTCCTTGTGCTCTTCGAGCTTGGCCGGCAGGGTTTTTGCGCCACGGATCGGCAGGGTCGGCACGATGTCGAGGTTGGCGTACAGCTCGGTCAGACCGCCGTTGACGCCGACCAGCAGGCCGGACGCCGTCTTCGGGCCGATCCCCGGAACGCCCGGAATGTTGTCGGAGGAATCGCCCATCAGTGCCAGATAATCGATGATCTGCTCCGGTGCGACGCCAAATTTCTCCTTCACGCCTTCCACATCCATCGAGCTACCGGACATGGTGTTGACCAAGGTAATGTGGCCGTCGACCAGTTGCGCCATGTCCTTGTCACCGGTGGAAATGATCACCGGGCGATCTGCTGCCGCACTGCTGCGGGCGAGGGTGCCGATCACGTCGTCGGCTTCGACGCCGTCCACGCACAGCAGCGGGAAGCCGAGGGCGATCACGCTCTGGTGCAGCGGCTCGATCTGCACGCGCATGTCATCGGGCATGCTCGGCCGGTTGGCCTTGTATTCGGCGTACATCTCGTCACGAAATGTTCCGCCCTTGGCGTCGAACACCACGGCGAAGGGGCTGTCCGGGTACTGCTTGCGCAGACTCTTGAGCATGTTCAGCACGCCTTTGACCGCACCGGTCGGCAGGCCTTTGGACGTGGTCAGTGGTGGCAGTGCATGAAAGGCGCGGTACAGGTAAGACGAACCGTCCACCAGGACGAGGGGGGCTTGGCTCATGAGCAGGATCAACCTTTTCGGCGGGTCCGGCGCTAGAATAGCGGGACCGTTGACGACAAAGGGACAAGGTTATCATGCGTACGTTAAATCGCTTGCTGCTGGTCGGGTTGATCGCTGTCTCACCACTGGCCGCGATTGCGGCGGATGATGCGCCGGGCGGCGACCCCGAGGTCACCATCCGCACGGAGGGCGACAAGACTATTCAGGAGTACCGTCAGAACGGTTTCCTGTATGCGATCAAGGTCACGCCGAAGGGCGCGCCGCCGTACTTTCTGGTGCGCGCCGACGGAACGGATGCCAACTTCATCCGCTCGGACCAGCCGGATATGCTGATCCCTGAATGGAAGATATTCGAGTGGTAGTAGATTTTTAATTCACTTGTGGCGCCGCCGTTGCGGCGCCCGTACTGGCAGTTAAGACATGTCTGTGTTCACTCCCCTGGCTCGGCCCGAGCTGGAAACCTTTCTCGCCCCTTACGGGCTCGGCCGCCTGCTTGATTTCCAGGGGATCGCCGCCGGCAGCGAAAACACCAATTTCTTCATCAGTCTGGAGCAGGGCGAGTTTGTCCTGACCCTGGTCGAGCGCGGCCCGGTGCAGGAGATGCCGTTCTTCATCGACCTGCTCGACGTGCTGCACGAAGCCGATCTGCCGGTGCCTTACGCCCTGCGCACCACTGACGGCGTGGCACTGCGTGAACTCAAAGGCAAGCCGGCGTTGCTGCAACCGCGTCTGTCGGGCAAGCACATCAAGGTCGCCAACGCCCAGCATTGCGCCCAGGTCGGTGAGTTGCAGGCACATCTGCATCTGGCGACTCAGGGCGAGCGCATGATCAAGCGCAAAACTGATCGCGGCCTGGACTGGATGCTGGAGGAGGGCACTGAATTTCTCTCGCACCTGAGCGATGAGCCGCGTGCCTTGCTGCAAAAGGCGCTGGATGAGATCACCGAGCGCAAAGAGAAGATTCTTGCGCTACCTCGCGCCAATATTCACGCCGATCTGTTCCGCGACAACGCCATGTTCGAAGGCACCCATCTGACCGGGTTGATCGACTTCTACAACGCCTGCTCGGGGCCGATGCTGTACGACGTGGCGATCGCGTTGAATGACTGGTGTTCTGACGAGGAGGGCGTGATCGATGGCCCGCGTGCGCGTGCGTTTCTCGGTGCCTATGCGGCGCTGCGGCCGTTCACGGCGGCGGAGGCTGAGCTCTGGCCAACGATGTTGCGTGTGGCCTGTGTGCGGTTCTGGCTGTCACGCTTGATCGCCGCCGAACAGTTCGCCGGGCAGGACGTGTTGATTCACGATCCGCAGGAATTCGAGCAGCGCCTGGCGCAGCGGCAGAAGGTCAATACACCGTTGCCCTTCGCCCTCTGAGTAGATTCGCCAAGCAAACACGAACCTGTGGGAGCGAGCCTGCTCGCGAAGGCGGCGGCCCGTTCAGCATTTTTGCTGACTGACCAACCGCTTTCGCGAGCAGGCTCGCTCCCACAAGGTTTGTGTTGTTACAGCGACTCCAGGCACCCGGCCAGATCATTGCTGAGTTTTTCCAGCACCTGCTCATAGCCCTGAGCCGTCGCCGGCGTATAACCACCCAACGCATCCAGCTCGGCGAGTTTCACCGGCAAACCGGCCACCAGGGTTTCCGCCAGGCGCGGACGCAACGGCGGCTCGCTGAACACACAGGTCTTGCCCACTTCCTGCAAGCGCTTGCGCATCGCCGCCACATGCTGGGCGCCGGGCTGTACTTCGGCGGCCACCGCGAACACCCCGGCGTGCTTCAGGCCGTAAGCGTCTTCGAAATAATCAAAGGCCTCGTGAAAGACGAAGTACGGCTTGCCTTCGACATTGGCCATACGCGTCTTCAAGCGCTGATCCAGCGCATCCAGACGTTCATCGAAGGCTTTGGCATTGCTCTGATAGCGCTGGGCATTGGCCGGGTCGGCGGCGCTGAGGTCGGCGGCCATTTTGTCAGCGATCACCCGCGCGTTGGCCGGTGACAACCACAGGTGTGCGTCCAGCGAGCCGGGGCGATGGTCGTGATCATGCTCATCGGCCTCTTCGGCGTGGGAATGGTTGTCCGCGCCGAAATGCCGCAGCTTGAGCCCCGGCAGATCCTGCACGGCGACGCTCGGCAGGCTGCGACCGCCGAGTACGCGCGGCAGGAAACCTTCCATGTCCGGGCCGATCCAGTAGAGCAGATCGACCGACTGCACCTTCCGTACGTCGGATGGGCGCAGGGCGTAATTGTGTGGGGAGGCACCCGGCGGCAGCAGCACCTCGGGAATCGCCACGCCGTCCTGCACGGCAGCGGCAATCAGCTGCAACGGTTTGATACTGGTGAGCACTTTGACCTCGGCCTGGGCCGTACCGATCAGCAGAAAACTGGCAACACAAGCCACAAAAACAGAAAAAAGTCGGGACACGATGACCACTCAAGGAAGCGAGAACGGGTAACATAATAACGTCTCCAGCAAATCTCGTCGCCGCTCATGCCTATTACACCGATTGCCAGCCGTCCCCACGACCACTCCCATTGCGTGCACAGCGCTCTGTCCGAGGCCGATACCTTGTGCGCGCAGAAAGGTTTGCGTCTGACTGCCCTGCGCCGCCGCGTGCTGGAACTTGTCTGGCAGAGTCACAAGCCGCTGGGTGCCTACGACATCCTTGCGGTGCTCAGCGAGCAGGACGGCCGCCGCGCCGCGCCGCCTACCGTGTACCGCGCACTGGATTTCCTGCTCGAAAACGGCCTGGTCCATCGCATCTCGTCGCTCAACGCCTTCGTTGGCTGCGTGCATCCTGAACACGCGCACCAAGGCCAGTTCCTGATCTGCCGCGAGTGCCACGCCGCCATCGAACTTGAGCAAAAAGTGATCAGCGACGCGATCATCAGCAGCGCCAAAGATGTCGGTTTCATCGTCGAAGCGCAGACGGTCGAAGTGGTCGGCCTGTGCGCCGGTTGCCAGGGGGCCTGATGAGCAATGCGCTGATCCGTCTGGAACAGGTCGCCGTCACGTTTGCCGGGCAGACCGTGCTGGACAACATCGAGCTGAGCGTCGAACCGGGGCAGATCGTCACCCTGATCGGCCCCAATGGCGCCGGCAAGACCACGCTGGTACGCGCCGTGCTCGGGCTGTTGAAGCCGAACAGTGGCAGCGTCTGGCGCAAGCCGAAATTGCGCGTCGGTTACATGCCGCAGAAACTGCATGTTGACCCGACGCTGCCGCTGTCAGTGCTGCGCTTCCTGCGCCTGGTGCCTGGCGTCGATCGTTCGCGTGCCTTGGCCGCGTTGAAGGAAGTTGGCGCCGAACACGTGATCGACAGCCCGGTGCAGAGCGTTTCCGGCGGCGAAATGCAGCGCGTGCTGCTGGCTCGGGCACTGCTGCGTGAGCCGGAACTGTTGGTGCTGGATGAACCGGTGCAGGGCGTCGACGTGGCCGGGCAGGCCGAGCTGTACAGCCTGATCACCCGTCTGCGTGACCGCCACGGTTGCGGCGTGCTGATGGTGTCCCACGATTTGCATCTGGTGATGAGCACTACCGATCAGGTGGTCTGCCTCAATCGTCACGTCTGCTGCTCCGGGCATCCCGAGCAGGTCAGCGGCGATCCGGCATTTGTCGAGTTGTTCGGCAAGAACGCGCCGAGTCTGGCGATCTATCACCACCATCACGACCACGCCCACGACCTGCACGGTTCGGTGGTCAAAGGCCCGCTCGGCGGGCAACCTCATGTTCATGGAGACGGCTGCAAGCATGGCTGATTTTCTTTTGTACGCCCTGCTTGCAGGTCTGGCCCTGGCGCTGGTGGCCGGACCGCTCGGCTCGTTTGTGGTGTGGCGGCGCATGGCCTATTTCGGCGATACCCTGTCCCACGCCGCATTGCTCGGCGTGGCACTGGGCTTTTTGCTGGACGTCAGCCCGACCGTGGCGGTGACGGTCGGTTGCCTGCTGCTGGCGGTGCTCTTGGTGACGCTGCAACAGCGTCAGCCACTGGCGTCCGACACACTATTGGGAATTCTTGCGCCGAGCACCCTCTCTCTCGGCCTGGTGGTACTAAGCTTCATGCATGAAGTGCGGATCGACCTGATGGCCTATCTGTTCGGCGACTTGCTGGCAATCAGTCCGAGCGATCTTGCGTGGATTCTCGGTGGCACCGCGGCGGTGCTGGTGTTGCTGGTGACGCTGTGGCGACCGCTGCTGGCGGTCACCGTGCACGAAGAACTGGCGCGGGTCGAAGGCTTGCCGGTTGCGGGTTTGCGCTTGGCGCTGATGCTGTTGATCGCGGTGGTGATCGCCGTGGCGATGAAAATCGTCGGGGTGTTGCTGATTACATCGCTACTGATCATCCCGGCGGCTGCGGCACAGCGTCACGCCCGTTCGCCGGAGCAGATGGCCTTGGGCGCGAGCCTGCTGGGCATGCTCGCGGTGTGCGGCGGGCTGGCGTTGTCGTGGTTCAAGGACACTCCGGCGGGGCCGTCTATCGTTGTGACGGCAGCCGCGCTGTTTCTGTTGAGTTTTGTTCTGCCCCGTCGTGGGGTGTAGACTTGGCCGCTTTTTGCGCAATTAGAGAGTCGCAGGAATGAAGCCGTTCGCCTCCCGTTATCTGCTCCTTGTCGCATTTTCAGTGCTGCTGGGCGCCTGCCAAAGCACGCCGCCGGTGGCTGAAGTCCCCGATGCGCGGGCTACGGCCATCGCACAGCTGGAGCAAAGCCTGGCCAGCAGCGAACTGGCCACCGCCGAAGACCAGTTGGCCGCGTTGCAGGCCGCGACCCCCAACGATCAGTCCCTTGAGCAGTACCAGCGGCAGCTGGCCGAGGCGTACCTGCGCCGCAGCCAGATCGTTCTGCAGAAAGGCGATGTCAACGCTGCCGCCACCGCGCTCAGCCGCGCCCGTGCTCTGATGCCCAAGGCGCCAGCGCTGACCGGCGGCGTCAACGGCGCGATCACCGAAGCGCGCAAGGCCGAGCTGGAAAAGGCCGAGGCCGCGCTGCTGGCTGCCGAAGCCAGGCCGAAAGCCAAGGTCATCGACCCGACCGCCGAGAGCACCACTGTTGCGTTGAACATCGGCGATATTCACAAGCTGCAACGACAACTCGATGCGATCGCCGCCGATGTGGTGAATTACGAATGCGCCGTCAGCATTCAAGCGCCGCGCACCGCGGATTATCCGTGGCTGGCGACGTTGCTGAGCAAGCGAGTCAAGAAGCTCGATCCTGATTTTGATTTGCAGATCGAGAAGCAGATCTTGCGCACGGTACCGGCGCAGATGGTTTTAAGCCCGCGCAAGCCATAAAAAGCTTCGCGAGCAGGCTCGCTCCCACAGGTGCAACAGCGTACCTGTGGGAGCGAGCCTGCTCACGAAAGCGTCCTCTCAGCCAATAAAGATCTTAAGCCGGAATAGCCTTGGCCTTAGGCTCCCGCGCCCAGACCCGATGCTCGCCGATCGCGGCGAAGAACGGTTTGGTCAACGCCCCTACATCCGCGCCCTGCAGCAGCCCAGCATCCGCATCCAGCTTCAGCAAGTCCTGCAATTGCTTGGCCTCGCCGTGCAGCGCGATCGCCTTCAGGTGCTTGTAGGCTTCGAGCAGGTAGTGCAACGCCACGCCGTCACCGCTCAACGCGGTAATCGACGCCGCGCCACCCGGTACGAACACCGCATCGAACGCAATTGAAGGCATGCCTTCCATCGACGCATCCACCGGCAATGCCTTGCCGTCAGCGGTCTTCACTGGCGCCGAGGTCGGGCCGAGCAGTTTCGCGTGGGCGCCTTCGGCTTCAAGTGCTTTCTTCATCGCATCGATGGCTGCAGCATCAACGCCGTTGGCCGCGAGAATCGCCACTTTGCGCGTCTTGATGTTGCCTGGCAGCAGGTTGGCCTGGCTCAGCGCTGGCGATTGCTCCAGCGAGGTCTTGCGCACTTCGACCGTGCCTTTGGCTGGTGCCGGCAAACCAAGGTTTTCAGCCACACGTTTGGCCAGGGTCAGGTCGATATTGGCGAGGATCTCGTTCACTTCACGGGCACGGATGAACTCACGTTCGACCTTGCCCAGCTCGAAGCTGTAGGCAGCGATGATGTGCTCTTTCTCGTGGTCGCTCATGCTGTTGAAGAACAGGCGGGCCTGGGAGAAGTGATCGCTGAACGACTCGCTGCGCTGACGGATCTTCGCTGCGTCGATGCGCTCCGGGTAGCTCTCGAAACCACCGTCCTGTGCCGCTGGCGGGGTTTCTTTTGGCCAACCGCCGTCGATCGAGTTCGGCTCGTACGAGGCACGCCCCTTGTCGATGGTGGTGCGGTGTTGCGCATCGCGCTGGCCGTTGTGGAACGGCGCCACCGGACGATTGATCGGCAGCTCATGGAAGTTCGGCCCGCCGAGTCGGCTGATCTGCGTGTCGGTATAGGAAAACAGCCGACCTTGCAGCAACGGGTCATTGGAGAAGTCGATACCCGGCACGATGTGGCCAGGGCAGAAGGCGACCTGCTCGGTTTCGGCGAAGAAGTTGTCCGGGTTGCGGTTCAGGGTCATTTTGCCCAACGGCGTAATCGGGACGATTTCTTCGGGGATGATCTTGGTCGGGTCGAGGATGTCGAAGTCGAAATCGTGTTCGTTCTCTTCTTCGACGATCTGCACGCCCAGTTCCCATTCCGGGTAATCACCCATCTCGATCGCTTCCCACAGGTCGCGGCGGTGGTAGTCGGTGTCCTTACCGGCGAGCTTCTGCGCCTCGTCCCACACCAGCGAGCAAGTGCCGGCGGTAGGGCGCCAGTGGAATTTGACGAAGCGTGATTTGCCCTCGGCGTTGATCAGGCGGAAGGTGTGCACGCCGAAGCCCTGCATGCTGCGCAGGCTTTTCGGGATCGCCCGGTCGGACATCGCCCAGATGACCATGTGCGCCGATTCCGGCACCAGCGAGACGAAGTCCCAGAACGTATCGTGAGCCGAGCCGCCGGTCGGGATTTCGTTGTGCGGCTCGGGTTTCACCGCGTGGACGAAGTCCGGGAACTTGATCGCGTCCTGAATGAAGAACACCGGCATGTTGTTGCCGACCAGGTCGAAGTTGCCTTCGTCGGTGAAGAATTTCACCGCAAAGCCGCGCACGTCACGCACGGTATCGCCGGAACCCCGTGGCCCCTGCACCGTAGAAAAACGCACGAACACCGGGGTTTTCTTGCCCGGATCCTGTAGGAAACCGGCCTTGGTCAGTGCTGCATGGTTCTCGTAAGTCTGAAAGAAACCGTGCGCGCCGGTACCGCGCGCATGGACGATACGCTCCGGAATGCGCTCATGGTCAAAGTGCGTGATCTTTTCACGCATGATGAAATCTTCCAGCAGCGACGGCCCGCGCGGCCCGGCTTTGAGGGTGTTCTGGTTGTCGGCGATCTTCACGCCCTGATTGGTGCGTAGCGCCTGACCGGTGGCGTCGGAACGGAATTCTTCCAGGCTGTCGAGCTTGGCGTTGGTGTTGGCGCGATCCGGGGTATCGGTCCCGGCCATTTCGCTTTTATCAGGTGCAGGCTTTTTGATGCTCATCAGACGTAAACTCCTCGTTTGGCCCCGGATGCCTTCCGAAGACCCTTGAGTGATTCCCGGGCACGGCACCCAGGGGTTTCAAGTCGCTTAAGTAGTGACTGATGAGCGTTTCAGCCGTTCCGTTTATCTGACCTTTGATCGCGTTATTGCCAAATTGAAGGTTAATTGCGAAATAAATGCTAAGAACCTCTATACGGACAGGCTAAAATGCGCGCCCGGCTAACCGCTGATCCTTTTCCAACGCGCCCCACAAGGTTCGCTACGTGATCGAGTTTCAAAACGTCCACAAGACTTACCGCGTTGCCGGTAAGGATATTCCCGCGCTGCACCCGACCAGTCTCGCCATCGAGAACGGCCAGGTGTTCGGCCTGATTGGCCATTCCGGTGCGGGCAAAAGTACCCTGCTGCGTCTGATCAATCGCCTGGAAGACTCCAGTGGCGGCAAGATCATCGTCGACGGCGAAGAAGTCACCGCACTGGACGCCAACGGCCTGCGCCGTTTCCGCCAGCAGGTCGGGATGATCTTCCAGCACTTCAATCTGCTCGCCTCCAAGACCGTCGCCGACAACGTGGCCCTGCCGCTGACCCTGGCCGGTGAGCTGTCGAGCAGTGAAATAAACCAACGGGTGGCCGAGCTGCTGGCGCGGGTCGGTTTGTCCGACCACGCGAAAAAGTATCCGGCGCAACTGTCCGGCGGTCAGAAGCAGCGCGTCGGCATCGCCCGTGCGCTGGCGACCAAGCCGAAGATTCTGCTGTGCGACGAGGCCACCAGCGCCCTCGACCCGCAGACCACCGCATCGGTCCTGCAACTGCTGGCGGAAATCAATCGCGAACTGAAACTGACCATTGTCCTGATCACCCACGAGATGGACGTGATCCGGCGCGTCTGCGATCAGGTCGCGGTGATGGACGCTGGCGTGATCGTCGAGCAGGGGCCGGTGGCCGATGTGTTCCTGCATCCGCAGCACCCGACCACCAAGCGTTTCGTGCAGGAAAGCGAGCAGATTGACGAGAGCGAGCAGCGTGACGATTTCGCCCACGTGCCCGGGCGCATCGTGCGTCTGACCTTCCAGGGCGAAGCGACCTACGCGCCGTTGCTCGGCACCGTCGCCCGGGAAACCGGCGTCGACTACAGCATCCTCGCCGGTCGCATCGACCGCATCAAAGACATTCCGTACGGGCAACTGACCCTCGCTGTCACCGGTGGCGACATGGAGGCGGCGTTCGCCCGCTTCACCGCCGCTGACGTTCACATGGAGGTGTTGCGCTAATGGCTGATCTGATGAGTTTCTTCGCCAATATCGACTGGTACGAAATCTGGCTGGCGACTGGCGACACCATGCTGATGCTCGGCGGTTCGCTGCTGTTCACCGTGCTGCTCGGCCTGCCGCTGGGGGTGCTGCTGTTTCTCTGCAGCCCGCGTCAGTTGCTGGAGAACCGTGGCCTCTACGCCGTGCTGTCGCTGGTGGTGAACATCTTGCGTTCGCTGCCGTTCATTATTCTGCTGATTGTGATGATCCCGTTCACCGTGCTGATCACCGGCACCTCGCTGGGTGTGGCCGGGGCGATCCCGCCGCTGGTGGTGGGCGCCACGCCGTTCTTCGCGCGTCTGGTGGAAACCGCGCTGCGCGAAGTCGATCGCGGCATCATCGAAGCGACCCAGTCGATGGGCGCGACCACGCGACAGATCATCATGAACGCCCTGCTGCCGGAAGCCCGTCCGGGCATCTTCGCAGCGATTACGGTGACAGCGATTACACTGGTGTCCTACACGGCGATGGCCGGTGTGGTCGGCGCCGGTGGTCTGGGCGACCTGGCGATCCGTTTCGGCTACCAGCGTTTCCAGACCGACGTGATGATCGTCACCGTGGTGCTGCTGTTGATTCTGGTGCAAGTGCTGCAAATGGTTGGCGACCGTCTGGTCGTGCATTTCTCGCGCAAATAAGCGGTTTTTTAATCAAGAGGCGCGGGCCATTCGCTGGCGGGCGCCCTCACAAGGAGTTAGCTGAATGAAAAAACTGATCGCTGCTTTCGCCGCTGTTGCGGCGTTTTCGGCCCACGCCGAGACCCTGACCGTTGCCGCCACTCCGGTGCCGCACGCGGAAATCCTCGAGTTCGTCAAACCGGCCCTGGCCAAGGAAGGCGTGGATCTGAAGGTCAAGGTCTTCACCGACTACATTCAGCCGAACGTACAGGTCGCGGAAAAACGCCTCGACGCCAACTTCTTCCAGCACCAGCCATATCTTGATGAGTTCAACAAGGCCAAGGGCACTGATCTGGTCGCTGTGACAGGCGTGCATCTGGAGCCACTGGGCGCATATTCGAGCAAGATCAAGGATCTGAAAGACCTGCCCGGCGGTGCCAACGTGGTGATCCCGAACGACGCCACCAACGGCGGCCGTGCGCTGTTGCTGCTGGACAAGGCTGGCGTGATCAAGCTCAAGGATTCGAAGAACATCCTGTCGACCGTCAAAGACATCGCCGAGAATCCGAAAGACCTGAAGATCCGTGAACTGGAAGCCGCGACCATTCCGCGCGTGCTGACCCAGGTCGATCTGGCGCTGATCAACACCAACTACGCGCTGGAAGCCAAGCTTGATCCGTCCAAGGATGCGCTGGTGATCGAAGGCAACGACTCGCCATACGTAAACATCCTCGTGTCCCGCCCGGACAACAAGGACAGCGACGCGATGAAGAAACTGGCGGCTGCACTGCACAGCCCGCAAGTGAAGCAGTTCATTACCGAGAAGTACAAAGGCGCGGTATTGCCGGCGTTCTGATTTGGATGGCTGCAATGAAAAAGGGGACGCCAATGGCGTCCCCTTTTTTGTGTCTGGTGTCTGGCTTTGGACCTGCTTTGAAGCTGCCCCTCACCCCAGCCCTCTCCCAGAGGGAGAGGGGGCCGACCGAGGTGTCTGGCGCTATGCATCGACATGAAAGATCCAGTCGATTATGGATTCAGCACAGCGCTTACAAGTCGGCGTATTGCTTCAGCATCCCCCAATCAGTCCCCTCTCCCTCTGGGAGAGGGTTAGGGTGAGGGGCTTTTCGCTTTCTGCGTTTATTTGCGGTTGAGCATCACCGGCAATTGCGCCACCAGTTTGGTGTTATTCAACGGCGCCCGAATAAACCCACGCTGCGTACCATCCGGCCCGATCACCGCCAGATTGCCGCTATGGTCCACCGTGTAATTCGGCTTACTCGTATCCGCCGGAATAAACGGAATACTCACCGCGTTCGCCACCTTCTGCAGCTGTTCGATCGATGTCGGCGTCAGGCCAATGAACTGCGGATCGAAGTAGCCCAGATACTGTTTCAACTGCTTCGGCGTATCGCGGTTGGGGTCAACGCTGACCAGCACGATCTGCAATTTATCCACAGCCTCTTTCGGCAATTCACTCTTGATCTGCCGCAGTTGCGCCAGGGTGGTCGGGCAGATGTCCGGGCAAAAGGTGTAGCCGAAGAACAACAGACTCCATTTGCCTTTCAACTCATCGATTGCAACCGGTTTGCCGTCCTGATCGGTCATGGTCACGTCCGGCAGGTTGCGGCTCTGCGGCAGCAGGATGATCCCGGCGTCGATCAGCGCAGTCGGGTCGCCCTGGCCTTTGCCGCTCAGCACTTTATTCACGGTAAGCCCGAGGATCAGCGCGATCACGGCGACGAGGATGAAGACGGTTTTCTGGGTTCGGGTCATAGGTTCAACAGTAAGTAGTGGTCTACGAGCAGGGCGATGAACAACAGGAACAAGTAATAAATAGAGTACTTGAAGGTATTGATCGCCGCGTGCGGCCGAGTGCCACGGTACAGCACCACGGCCCATTGCAGAAACCTTGCGCCCAACGCCAGCGCACAGACCAGATACAGCACGCCGCTCATGTGAATCACGTACGGCAGCAGACTCACCGCCAGCAACGCAAATGTGTACAGCAGAATGTGCACTTTGGTGTAGTGCTCGCCATGGGTCACCGGCAGCATCGGAATGTCGGCCTTGGCGTATTCCTCCTTGCGATGAATCGCCAGCGCCCAGAAATGCGGCGGGGTCCAGGCGAAGATGATCAGCACCAGCAACAGCGGTTCGGCGCTGACATGGCCGGTGGCGGCGGTCCAGCCGAGCAGCGGTGGCGCGGCGCCAGCGAGGCCGCCGATGACGATGTTCTGCGGCGTCGCACGTTTGAGGAAACCGGTGTAGACCACCGCGTAACCGAGCAGCGAGGCGAGGGTCAGCCACGCGGTCAGCTGATTGGTGAAAGTCAGCAGCAGCGCCTGACCGAGCAGCGCCAGCACCAAAGCGAAGGTCAGCGCCGCCGCAGGTGAAACCCGGCCTTCGGCCAAGGGACGTTTGTGCGTGCGCGCCATTACCGCATCGATACGCCGATCGACCACATGATTGACCGCCGCCGCACCACCGGCACACAAGGCGATGCCCAGATTGCCAAACACCAGCACTGTCCACGGTACGCCCGCGCGGGTGGCGAGGAACATGCCGACCAGCGAGGTGATCAGCATCAGCACCACGACTTTCGGTTTGGTCAGCTCCAGATAATCGCGCCACAGCGCTTGCGCCGCACGCTCGCCGGTCAGACTCGCCATGGCGTTTCTCCTTTCAATGCGATGGGCGCAACGGCAGGTTTGCGCGCACTAAAGCGCCAGCGCGCCAGCACCGGTTGGCTCACCCGCAGCAGGCTGGTGCGGGCGTGGTAATTGACCAGTACCAGCGTCAGCAATAACGCCGCACCGCCAGCGTTATGGGCGACGGCCACCGGCAGCGGCAGATGAAACAGCACGTTGCTGATGCCGAGGGTGATCTGCGCTGCAAGGGCGATCAGCACCAGCCCGGCCAGTCGGGTCATGCCCACCACTTTCAACTGCCACGCCAGACCGAGCAGCACGACCGTCACCAGCAGAGCGCCGATGCGGTGAGTCAGGTGAATCGCCGTGCGTGCATCGCTATCGAGTTGTCCGCCGAGATAATTCGGGCCGATGTGCTGGGTCAGGTGGAAACCGTTGGCGAAGTCCGCCGGCGGCAGCCATTGGCCGTGGCAGGTGGGGAAGTCGATGCAGGCCAC
This sequence comes from Pseudomonas sp. LW8, assembly GCF_041956865.1. Lineage (NCBI taxonomy): Bacteria > Pseudomonadati > Pseudomonadota > Gammaproteobacteria > Pseudomonadales > Pseudomonadaceae > Pseudomonas > Pseudomonas sp. LW8. Next base: position 5,858,532 of record NZ_CP168138.1, read on the forward strand.
CGCTGCGTAGTTGGAACTGACCCAGCCGCCCAAGGCGATCTGGCCGATCACCAGCAGCAGGCCCGCCGTCGCCCAATATTGCAGGCGCTTGGGTACCGTCAGCGCCGGCAGCACGCCGGACAACCTCAGCGTCAGCAGGAACAGCAGACTCAACGTGGCAAAGCCGCCGAGCAAGTGCCCGGTGACCACTTGCGGCCAGAGCTTGAGCGTCACCGTCCACATACCGAACGCCGCTTGGGCGATGACCACCGCCAGCAGAAACAGCGGCAGTTTCACCGGCTGGCCCGGATGGCGCCGGTTGACCCAGGCGCGCCCGGCCAGCACTGAAATCAGCAAACCGAGGGTGCCGGCGAAGTAGCGGTGAATCATCTCGTTCCAGCCCTTGTGCGCCTCCACTGGCGCGTCAGGGAAGTGCAGTTCGGCATGGGCCAGTTGCGCCTCGCTTTTCGGCACGCTGATAAAGCCGTAGCAGCCTGGCCAGTCCGGGCAGCCGAGGCCGGCGTGGGTCAGGCGGGTGTAGGCGCCGAGCAGCACTACAATCAGTGCCAGCAGGGTGGCAAACAGCGCGAGGCGAAATCCAGGTTTGGCCATGACGATGCCCTCATCCGATGTTCGACAGTTTCAGCAGATGCCGCAGGTCGTTAAGCAGATCCTTGCCCTTCACATTCGGCTCGTAACGCAGCACCAGATTGCCGTGTGGGTCGACGATCCACAGCTGCGGCACGGCTTTGTCGCCGGTGGTCTTGTTGAACACCCCGGCATCCAGCGGATAGCGCTGCAGCTGCGGATATTCACGGTCGAGCTTGGCGGCGTAATCGGCGCTCAGTGGTTGCGCGGCGGCGAGGGCGTGGCTGGCGCGGCCGGCTTCGCGGCCGAGGCTGATCTGGATCTGCCGCGCCAGATAAACCAGTTGCTGGCAATCGACGGCACAATCCTTCGGCGCCGTGACCAGAATCTGCCAGCGCTGCTCATCGGCCTGCACGCCGAGGTCGGCGCGGGTCTGGCCGTTGCCGATCAGCTCGCCGTGATAGCTGCGTCCTTCCGGCACCCAGAACTGCAATTTGTACATGCCGGTCGCGAGCAGCATCGGCCCGACCACGCCAAGCACGATCAGCAACAACTGAATGCGCCCGCGCCGGCGGCTGGGAACGGGTTTGGCCTCAGACATGCTGGGTGGATTCATGGCGCTTCCCATGGCGTTTCTCCTTTGCGTTGTGCCAGCCCAAATAGAGGTAAAGACCGAGCAGGGCCGTGGCCATGGCGAACCATTGCACGGCGTAGCCGAGGTGTTTTTCCGGACCCATCGCGACCACCGGCCAATCGGTCTGATAGCTGGCCGGGCCGGGTTCGGCGCGTAATTCGTAGGCGAAGCCGTCGCGCTCCAGGGTTTGCCACAATTTGCCCGGCTCGACGGCGGTAATGGTTTGCGGCCAGACACTGCTGACCGGATCGGCGTGCAACTGGAACGTTGCGCCGGGGGCGACATAGACCCAGGCGTCGAGCGTCAGCGCCTCGGCGGGTGTCGTGAATTGCGGCGGCACACGCCGGTCGGGCCAAGGCAGCCAGCCGCGATTGACCAGCAGCCAGAGACCGCTGCGTTGATCCTGAAACGGTTGCAGCAGTTCAACGCCGACCTTGCCGCCACGCTGGCGGTTGTCGAGCAACAGGGTATGGGCGGGGTCGAACTGGCCGTGCAGGCGCACGCGGCGGTAAGCCGGGTCGGCGTTGCCGAGCAGTTCACTGCTGGCCAGCGGTTCGGCCACGCGACGTTCGGCATAACTGGCCAGCAGCGCGGTTTTCTCCGCGCCCCGGCCCAGTTGCCAGAAGCCCAGCGCAACCATCAGCGGCAGCAACAGCGCCACCACGACAGTGGGAATCACGCCCGGGCGAAAGCGCTTCATGGGCGCGCCATAAAGTCAGTCATCGCGATCGCTATACTCAATTGCATCGCCTGTCCCCCGGAGTCTTGCCATGTTCAAAGCAGCGATCGTCCTGATGCTGATTGCCACGGTCGTCAGCCTGTTCAGCGGCCTGTTTTTCCTGGTCAAGGACGACAGCAGCTCCAATCGCCTGGTCATCGCCTTGAGTGTTCGGGTGGCACTGGCCGTGGTCACCGTCGGCCTGATGGCCTGGGGTTTCTATAGCGGCCAGTTGGTGTCCCATGCGCCCTGGTAGCGCCAGCAGTCAGAGGACGTAAACGAAGAAGAACAAACCGATCCACACCACATCGACGAAGTGCCAGTACCAGCTCGCCGCCTCGAAACCGAACTGGTGCTCGTTGTCGAAGTGGCCCTTCATGATGCGCATCAGCATCACGAACAGGATGATCGTGCCGATGGTCACGTGGGCGCCGTGGAATCCGGTGAGCATGAAGAACGTCGCGCCGTAGATGCCCGAGCCGAGGGTCAACCCCAGCTCTTTATAGGCGTGGATGTATTCCTCGGCCTGGAAACCGAGGAACGCGATGCCCAGCAGTACGGTGATCGCCAGCCACAGTTTCAGTGCGCCGCGATGGCCTTTCTTCAGCGCATGGTGGGCGATGGTGATGGTCACGCTGGAGCTGACCAGCAGAATGGTGTTGATCAGCGGCAGGCCCCACGGGCTGATGACTTCTTTTGGCGGCGGGAACAGTTTCGGATCAGGTGTGTGCAGCAGCGGCCAGACAAATTCGAAGTTCGGCCAGAGCATGTGCGCGATGCCTTTCGGCCCCTCACCGCCCAGCGCCGGCCCGGACACATGGCGCACATAGAACAGCGCGCCGAAGAAGGCGACGAAGAACATCACCTCGGAAAAGATGAACCAGCTCATGCCCCAGCGGAACGAGCGGTCCAGCTGCGGGCTGTACAGCCCCGCGCGACTTTCCTTGATCACCGCACCGAACCAGCCGAACAGCATGTACGCCAGCAGCAGGCCGCCGACGAAAAAGATCAGCGGGCCGTGGGAGTCCGGGCGTGCGGCCTTGAGATCGTTGAACCAGGTGGCGAGGCCGTACACGGTGACGAACATCCCGAGCGTGGCGATGATCGGCCATTTGCTCTGGGCCGGGACGTAATAATGCTCATGAGTTGCCATTTATTGTTCTCCTTATCGGCCACGCTCAACCGCCAGTGTTAACAGCCACCGGCGGATGTCGGGCGGTGATATCGAACAGCGTGTAGGACAGCGTCAGGTGCTTCACTTCCTTGGGCATGTCGCGGTCAACGATGAAACGCACCGGCATCTCGATCTGTTCACCGGGTTGCAGCACCTGCTGGGTAAAGCAAAAGCATTCGGTCTTGTGGAAAAACGCCGCGGCGTTGCTCGGCGCAATACTCGGCACCGCTTGCGCACTCATCGGTTTGTCGGTGGGATTGCGTGCGATGAAGACCATCTCGTTCACCGCGCCGGGATTGGCGGTCAGCTCGTCGTGTTTCGGGTAAAAGTCCCACGGCATGTCGGCGGTGTTGGTCGAGAGAAACTGCACGCGCACCTGGCGCGAGGTGTCGACCACTTGCTCGCCCGCATACTGGCCGCCGGTCTTGCCGTTGATGCCGAAGGCTTTGCACATCACGTCGTAGATCGGCACCAAGGCGAAACCGAAGACGAACATCGCCACCACCACCAGCAACAGGCGGATGACGAGTTTCTTCAGCGAGATCGAGTCAGCCATGATTTTCAGCCTCCCTCGTGTTCCCCGGTGGCCGGTGATGCTTTGTGGTGAGGGGATTTATCCCCGACTGGCTGCGCAGCAGTCGTAAACCCGGCGCATGCGGTGTGCCTGATACACCCCGATTGCAGATTTTGGGGCTGCTGCGCAGCCCAACGGGGATAAATCCCCTCGCCACGGGGGATCTGTGTACATCCACAGAAGATCTGTGAGCATCCACTGGGGATCTGTGCCTCTGCACACATTGCAAAAAACAGGAGGTGTTCATTTCACTTCCGGCGGCGTGGTGAAGGTGTGATACGGCGCCGGCGACGGCACGCTCCACTCCAGCCCTTCGGCGCCGTCCCATGGTTTCGCCGGGGCCGGTGCGCCGCCACGGATGGTCTTGATGACGATGAACAGGAAGAAGATCTGCGTGGCGCCAAACATGAACGCGCCGATCGACGAGACCATGTTGAAATCGGCGAACTGCAAGTTGTAATCCGGAATCCGTCGCGGCATCCCCGCAAGGCCGACGAAGTGCATCGGAAAAAAGGTCAGGTTCATGCCCACGAACGACAGCCAGAAATGCAGCTTGCCGAGGGTTTCGTCGTACATGTGCCCGGTCCACTTCGGCAGCCAGTAATAGGCCGAGGCGAAGATGCCGAAGATCGCCCCGGGCACCAGCACGTAGTGGAAGTGCGCGACAACGAAGTAGGTGTCCTGGTACTGGAAGTCCGCCGGGGCGATCGCCAGCATCAGCCCGGAAAAACCACCGATCGAGAACAGAATGACGAACGCCACGGCAAACAGCATCGGCGTCTCGAAGGTCATCGAGCCCTGCCACATGGTGCTGGCCCAGTTGAACACTTTCACACCCGTAGGCACGGCGATCAGCATGGTCGCGTACATGAAGAACAACTCGCCCACCAGCGGGATGCCGACCACGAACATGTGGTGCGCCCAGACGATGAACGACAGGAACGCGATGCTCGCCGTGGCGTAGACCATCGAGGTGTAGCCGAACAGCGGCTTGCGCGCGAAGGTCGGGATGATCTGGCTGACCGCGCCGAACGCCGGCAGGATCATGATGTACACCTCGGGGTGGCCGAAGAACCAGAACACGTGCTGGAACAGCACTGGATCACCACCGCCGGCAGCACTGAAGAAACTGGTGCCGAAGTGGATGTCCATGAGCATCATCGTCACGCAGCCAGCGAGCACCGGCATCACTGCGATCAGCAGAAACGCGGTGATCAGCCAGGTCCACACGAACAGCGGCATTTTCATCAGGGTCATGCCGGGTGCGCGCAGGTTGAGGATGGTCGCGACTACGTTGATCGCGCCCATGATCGAACTGATGCCCATCAAGTGGATGGCGAAGATGAAGAACGTCACGCTTTCCGGTGCATAAGTCGTCGACAGCGGCGCGTAGAACGTCCAGCCGAAATTCGGCCCGCCACCGGGGGTGAACAGCGTCGAGACCAGCAGCAGAAACGCTGCCGGCAACAGCCAGAAACTGAAGTTGTTCATCCGTGGCAGGGCCATGTCGGGCGCGCCGACCATCAGCGGAATCATCCAGTTGGCGAGACCGACGAAGGCCGGCATCACTGCACCAAAGACCATCACCAGACCGTGCATGGTGGTCATCTGGTTGAAGAATTCCGGCTGGACGATCTGCAGGCCGGGCTGGAACAGCTCGGCGCGAATGACCATGGCGAACGAGCCGCCGAGCAGGAACATGCAGAAGGCAAACCACAGGTACAGCGTGCCGATGTCCTTGTGGTTGGTGGTCAGCACCCAGCGCATCAGGCCTTTGGCGGGGCCGTGGGCGTGGTCGGCGTGACCGTGGTCATCGATGACAGCGCTCATGGCCGGTCTCCTTCACGAAAGTGGACGGGGCGGGCCGGGGCGCGCTGCCCCGACCGGTTCACTGAATACGCAATTGACCGGCTCATTTGCTTTCCGCCTGTTTCAGCTCCAGCACTTCTTTTGGCGTGACCATGTCGCCCTTGTTGTTGCCCCAGGCGTTACGTTCGTAAGTCACGACCGCTGCGATATCGACTTCCGACAGCTGTTTGCCGAACGCCGCCATGGCCGTGCCCGGTTTGCCGTGGTAGACGATGCTCAGGTGATCCTTGATCGGCCCGGTGGCGATTTTCGAGCCCTTGAGTGCCGGGAACATCGGCGGCAGGCCCTGGCCTTCGGCCTGGTGACAGGCCACGCAAGTGGTGTGGTAAACCTTGTCGCCGCGCTCCTTGAGCTCGTCGAGGGTCCATTCCTTGCTGGTCAGTTCTTTGAGCTGCGCGGCCTCGGCCTTGCGCTCGGCGAGCCATTTTTCGTAGTCGGCCTGTTCCTTGACCTCGACCACGATCGGCATGAAGCCATGGTCCTTGCCGCACAATTCGGCGCACTGGCCACGGTAGAGGCCGGGCTTGTCGATGCGCGTCCAGGCTTCGTTGACGAACCCGGGGATCGCGTCGCGCTTGACCGCAAACGCCGGCACCCACCATGAGTGAATGACGTCAGCCGAGGTCACCAGAAAGCGCACCTTGGCGCCGATCGGCAGCACCAGCGGCTTGTCGACTTCGAGCAGGTAGTGCTCGCCCTTGGCTTCTTTGTTGTGAATCTGTTCGGCGGGGGTGGCCAGGTTGCTGAAGAACTCAACGTCCTGGCCCAAGTATTTGTAGTGCCACTTCCACTGATAACCGGTGATCTGGATATCGATGTCCGGCTCGCTGGTGTCGTACATCTTGATCAGCGTCGCGGTGGCAGGGACGGCCATGGCCACCAGGATCAGCAGCGGCACGATGGTCCACATGATCTCGACGCCGGTGCTTTCGTGGAATTTGGCCGCGACCTGGCCGGTAGAGCGGCGGTGCACCATCATCGACCAGAACATGGCGCCGAAGACGATGATCCCGATCACCACACAGATCCAGAAAATGGTCATGTGCAGGTCGAATACTGCGTGACTGATTTCAGTCGCTCCAGGCGCCATATTCACAGTCCAGGCCGCGTTGGCCGGGCTGAAAATCGACCACAACAGGAGGCCCATCCAGACATGTGGATGTCGCATCATTGCGGGTTCCCCTTATCGTTCTTGTTATCCCGCCGGCGTATCGCCTGCGGCAAGGGAGCGGCTGCATCAGACTACGAACTTGAATCGCCGGGCCTTGCTGCGGGTGCAGTCGGGCGTCATCAGCTAACTCCATTCATTGGCGAGTATAGACAGCGCCCGGGAATTGCAACCCGGGCACGTAAATGAGCTGAAACACCCGGCGCTTGCGTTCAAGTGCCCGAATGGAGAAGGATGCAGACGAGTGGTGGCGAATGGATATAACGCAGCTGCATCAAGGATGAAATAATTATGACAAATGCGTCTTAGCGTTTTTCGTAAGCCAGCTAAGTTATGTCTTCCCTATTTCATTGCCTTGTTTCCTGGAGTTTTCATGAACACCGCCGCATTGCGCGAGCAGATCCAACAAGCCCAACAGCACGAAAAAGACACCGGCCTGCTGACCCGTCAGCTGGAAAGCAAGCTGCCTCACCTGCACCCGGCGATCCAGTTGCCGGAAGCCGACGCCCAGGGCGTGCTGACACGTTTTGTCGCCGCCTACATCGATGAAGTGCCGGACCTGCTGGATGCAGCCAATGAAGTCGCCAGGGAAGCGGGAATCGAATCGCAGATCAAACCGGTGCTGAAGATCGCCGAGCAGTATTTCCTCCAGCCGCCGGCGATCATGGCTGGGCACGTCGGCCTGGACAGCCTGCTCGACGAGGCCTATCTGGCACACCGTTTTGTCGAAGAGGTCAACGACCTGTACATCAAGCATTTCGGCCAGCCATTGATCCCCTTGGACATGACGGTCGCCAACCTGATTGCTCACCAATTGATCGGTGAGGAATTCGCCAACCAACTGGACGAAGCGGTGCATCACGCGATCGACGAGATGCTCAACGAAGAGAGTTTTGCTTTGGAGTCGGTAGAAGCCTACCGCGAAAAACTCAGCAGTCCGGACACTGGCGCGGCGTGGAAACGCTGGCCGTGCATGAGCCGCCGGTTGGGTGTGGGGCTTGAGCTGGATCAGCCTGCTGCCTGATTTTCTTGTGTCATAAATCCAGTGTGGGAGCGAGCCTGCTCGCGAATGCGGTCGATCATTCAACATCTCTGTTGGCTGATACACCGCTTTCGCGAGCAGGCTCGCTCCCACAGGGTTTGTGTTCACAATGGATTATCTAGCCGGCCGCACCGATGCCGGTGTTAGTCCGCACCCGCCCCTCAAGCCTTCGCTTCAACCCACGCGATTCGATCAACAGCTTCGAACCCTTGGCCGCATTCGCCCGGCCCCATTCCTCAAGCAACTCCAGGCACGAATGGTCGATGTAGCTCAGGTTGTTGAGCGGCACATGCACTGTGGTGCCGTGAGGAATGCTGCCCAGAACCTGGGTCAGCGCCGGTACTTTGAGGAACGTCGCCGCGCCGACCAGACGCAATTCCATCTCGCCGTCCTGCGGCAGGTCGATCAGGCTGATCTTCAGGCGCGAAGCCTTGAATGCCAGCTTCAACATGGTCAGACCGAAGCCGATCAGCACACCGGTGAGCAGGTCAGTGAAGATGATCGCCAACGCTGTAGCGGCGTAGGTGAACATCGGCATCCGCCCGTACCGACCCAGACCACGGAAAGCTTTCAGGTCGACCAGCTTGAAGCCGGTATACACCAGCACACCCGCCAGACTCGCCACCGGAATGCTTTGCAGCACGCTCGACAGCAACAGCACGAATGCCAGCAGCCACAGGCCATGGAAAATCGTCGAGTAGCGTGTGGTCGCACCGGCCTGGACGTTGGCCGAACTGCGCACGATCACCCCGGTCATCGGCAGCGCGCCGACCAGACCGCAGAGCATGTTGCCGACACCTTGCGCCGACAGTTCACGGTCGAAGTCCGAACGCACGCCGCTGTGCATGCGATCCACCGCCGCAGCGGACAGCAGTGTTTCGGCACTGGCGATAAACGCCACGGCGAACGCGGCAACCAGCAGTGTCGGGTCGGCCAGATTCATCAGGTCGGCCGGCTTGAGCCAATCGATCGCTTCGGCCAGGTTCGCCGGTACCTCAACGCGCTTGACCTGCAACGCCAGCATCAGGCTCGCCACCGTCGCCAAACCCACACCGAGCAATGCGCCGGGAATGAAGCGCAGCGAATGCGGACGGAATTTTTCCCACAGCCACATCACCGCAATCGTCGACAAGCCGAGCAGACCCGCCTGCCAGCCCAACGATGGCAAGGCCTGCGCCACGGCCGCCGGGAACGCCGTGAGGTTGTCCAGCCCGGAAGGCTGCGGCTTGGCATCGAGCATCACATGGATTTGCGAGAGCACAATCAACACGCCAATGCCCGCGAGCATGCCGTAGACCACCGCTGGCGCCGTGACCCGAAACCAGCAGCCAAGCTTCAGTCGCCCGGCGACCAGTTGCAGAAAACCGGCGAGCAGCAGGATCGGTCCGAGCATCTCGACGCCATGCTGGCGCACCAGCTCGAAAACCAGCACTGCCAGACCCGCCGCCGGACCGCTGACCTGCAACGGCGACCCCGCCAGCCAACCGACCACCAGACCGCCGATAATGCCGGTGATCAGACCTTTTGCCGGCGGCAGCCCTGACGCAATCGCGATGCCCATGCACAGCGGCAGGGCGACCAGAAACACAACCACGGAAGCGAGCAGCTCCCGTGGCAACACAGCTTTCAATTGAGCCGCACGCATGGCGATTCTCCCGAAGTTTTCTTCAGGCGTGGCGAGGCCGGACCGCTGAATCAGCGGCCGGCGTCATACCACACAGATTGTTGGGAAGATTTAGAAGCGCGCTTTGGGCGTCGCCACAGGAATCGGATGGCTGCCGTCGAGAGGCAGGAAACGACCCTGGTCCGCGTCGTAAGCTTTGATTTCGCTGGTTTCGATGTTGTAGACCCAGCCATGGATGAACAGATGACCGTTCGCCATGCGCGAGGCTACCGAAGGATGGGTACGCAAGTGCTGCAGTTGGGCGATGACGTTTTCCTCGGTGAGGATCGGCATGCTGTCTTTTTCGTCGGTGCAGTTGCAGTTGTCGTGCACCATGGTTTTTGCGACTTCAGCGTGGCGCAGCCAGGCTTTGACCGTCGGCATTTTTTCCAGGCTGTCGGGGTTGAGTACCGCGCGCATGGCGCCGCAATCGGAGTGGCCGCAAATGATGATGTGCTGCACGCCCAGCGCCAGTACCGCGTATTCGATCGCGGTGGAGACGCCGCCGTTCATCTGACCGTAGGGCGGCACCACGTTGCCGACGTTACGGGTAACGAACAGATCGCCCGGCGAGCTCTGGGTGATCAGCTCGGGAACGATGCGCGAGTCGGCGCAAGTGATGAACATCGCCTTGGGCGCCTGAGCGGTGGCGAGCTTCTTGAACAATTCTTCCTGCTGCGGAAAAACGTCATGGTGAAAGCGTAAAAAGCCATCAACGATCTGTCGCAGTGCTGCATCGGCGGATTGTGCTTCAGGGCTTTGCGCCGAGGCAGCCAACGACTGTTTATCCTTGTCACTCATGATTCATCCTCTTGTGCGGATTCAGGGAGTCTTCCCCGGTATTCCGGTATGAAGCCAGTGGCTGTTTAAACCATCCGGGTCATCCCGACCCGTCAGTCACTCGATGAACAAGGTAGCCGCCGAAACTTAACTGAAACTGAATCAAACGCTCTAGAACGTGTGTTCCAGGTCACAAAAAACGTGACCGGCGTGTTTCGGCGGAAGGATTCCAACCCGTCAACCCAAAGCCAATTGTCGCTAAATCAACGACATCTGGCGACCCGGCGGACAGAAGGCCGAGCAGTCGAGGTTATAGCCCTCGCGTTTGTTCAGGCCAAGCTTTTTGATGGCCTTGGCAAATCTTTGTGCGAGCAGGTCGGCAAACGGCCCTTCACCACGCATCCGCGCGCCGAATCGACTGTCGTAGAGTTCACCGCCGCGACTCTGGCGGATCAGGCTCAGCACATGGGCGGCACGTTGCGGATAGTGCGCCTGCAACCACTCCTCGAACAGCGGCGCGACTTCCAGCGGCAGGCGCAGCATCATGTAGGCAGCGCTTTGCGCACCGGCGGCGTGGGCCTCGTTGAGCAGGCTTTCGATTTCACTGTCATTGATCATCGGAATCATCGGCGAACACAGCACGCCGACTGGAATGCCTGCTTCGCGCATCACCCGGATCGCGCGCAAGCGTGCCTTGGGCGCAGCGGCGCGCGGTTCAAGGATGCGTTTAAGTTCGTCGTCCAGGGTGGTCAGGCTGATCATCACCGACACCAGCCGTTGCTGCGCCAACTCGGTCAGCAAATCGAGATCGCGCAGAATCAGCGAACCTTTGGTGACAATGGTCACCGGATGCCGGTAACGCAGCAGCACTTCCAGGGTCTGACGGGTGATTTTGTATTCGCGCTCGATGGGCTGATACGGGTCGGTATTGGAGCCGAGATTGATCGGCGCACATTGATAGCCGGGTTTGCTCAGCTGTTCCTCGAGGACCTGGGCGGCATTGGTCTTGGCAATCAGCCGGGTTTCGAAATCCAGGCCCGGCGACATGTCCCAATAGGCGTGGCTGGGGCGTGCGTAGCAATAGATACAGCCGTGTTCGCAGCCGCGATAGGGATTTATCGAACGGTCGAAGGGCAGATCCGGCGAGGTGTTGCGGCTGATGATCGATTTGGCCTTCTCGATGATCACTTCGGTGTTTTGCGTCTCTGGCACTTCCTGATACCAGCCATCGTCCTCGGCCACCGAACGACTCGGCGCAAAGCGGTTGTGCGGATTGGTTGCGGTGCCGCGACCGCGGGGCGGGACTGAAGTGATCATCGAACGAACCTCTGCTCTGTATATGCATACAGTATCCGAGGCTGTGCGCTATGATCCAGTACCGTTCAGCGACGCTATTGAAATTGCGGTGCCGCTCGTTGGTAAAGTTGTTCGTCAGATAATCTTCGCTGATTGACGACAATCGAAGATACAGATGCTCAATTGCTGAACTCAAATCCGCTATATAGGCTCTGGACTTCCCGGCAACAGACTCCGGCCAACTAATTAAAGGGATTTAATTGAATGTCTTATTTGAATCAACGTGGTGTTTTTCTGCAAATGACGCGGCCCAGCATCACCGACTCCAACACTATTGTTTCGCTACAGCTGGCGCGCAAGGAACTGGGCTGGAACGCGGAGCAAGAGCTTTCCACCGAGACTCTGGTCGATTCGATCTACGTCGTGGCGGTATCTGCCGACAAAGGCCAAACATTCACCATTCGCACGAACAAGAAAGATGTCGATGGCGACGGCGATATTGATCGCGATGACAAGGCAAAGTTGATCGCATTGGCCAAAGCTTATGTGGCCATCATTAATCCATAAGCAGAAATAGTTGCCACACATCCATAAATAAAACCCCCTGCATGAAGACATCATGCAGGGGGTTAGTTCTTAGTTGTGCTGGGTGACCTGGCCGAGATCATCACCAGAGGTGGTTTGCATGTCTTCACTGCGCAGGTGTGCAACATCTTTGGCACTGACCGGCGCACCCTTGTTGCCCCAGCTGCCACGAATGAAACTCACCACATCCGCGACTTCCTGATCCGACAGGCGCCAGGCGAAACCGGGCATGGTGAAGGTCGATGGCGCGGTGTGCGTTGCCGGCAAAGTCCCGCCCTTGAGCACGATGTGGATCAGCGATGTCGGGTCATCCGTCTGCAGCACCGGATTGCCCGCCAGCGCCGGGAACACCCGGGTGTAGCCATGGCCGTCGGTACGGTGGCAGGCTGCGCAGTTGTCGATGTACACCGACGCGCCACGCTGGCTGTCATCGCCATTCCACAGCGCTTTGGCGACTTTCTCATCGTACTGATGCGGCTGATCCGCTGGATCATTGGCCGGTAGCGATTTGAGATATCGGGCAATCGCGGTGAGGTCGGCGTCGCTCATGTACTGCATGCTGTGGGTGACCACATCGCTCATGCCGCCGAACACTGCGCTGCGATCACTGCGCCCGGTCTTGAGGAACTGCACCAGTTGTTCTTCGCTCCAGCTGCCGAGGCCATCCTTGTGATCGCCGCGCAGGCTCTTGGCGATCCAGCCTTCCAGCGGTGCACTGCCGGCGAGGAATTCGCTGCCGTCCGCCGCGCTCAGGGATTTTTCCTGCATGGTCAGCGCGCGCGGGGTATGACAGGCACCGCAGTGGCCGAGGCCTTCGACCAGGTATGCGCCACGATCGATCACCGGATCGGCCGATGTGGCCTGGTAATCCTCGACCTTCGGCGCAAACAGCCAGCGCCAGCCCATCAGCGGCCAGCGCATGCTCAACGGCCAGGGAATGTCGCTGGCCTTGTTCTCCTGCGCCACCGGTTCGACGCCGTGCATGAAGTAGGCGTACAGCGCTTGCATGTCGGCCTGGTTGACCCGCGCGTAGGACGGATACGGCATCGCCGGGTACAACGTGCTGCCGTTTTTGGCCACACCGTGGCGCACGGCCTGATCGAAGTCTTCGAAGCTGTAGTCGCCCAGACCGGTCTTGTCCGGGGTGATGTTGGTCGAGTAGATCGTGCCGATCGGCGTCTCCATCGGCAGACCGCCGGCGAACGGCTTGCCGCCCTTGGCCGTGTGGCAGGCCACGCAGTCGCCGGCGCGGGCAAGGTATTCGCCTTGCTTGATCAGATTTTGATCAACATCGGCCGCATAAATTGCAGTGCTGCCGAGCAGGGCGACGGTGGCGATAACGAGGGTTTTCATGGTCATCGCTCCTTAAGCCTGCACCAGCGGGCCGGGGTTTTTCAGGTATTGCTCGCGGATCGCTTTTGCCGACCAGTAGGTCAGCGCCGCCACCAGCCCGGTCGGGTTGTAGCCCAGGCCCTGCGGGAACGCCGAGGCGCCCGGGACGAATACGTTGTGCACGTCCCAGCTCTGCAAATAGCGGTTCAGGGCGCTGGTCTTCGGATCGGTGCCCATGATCGCGCCACCGTTGAGGTGGGTGGTCTGGTACGAGGCGGTGTTGAAGTGATCGCCGACCTGCTTGCCGATCACTGCAATGGCTTTCGGGCCCATGGCTTGGGCGATCTTGCCCATTTTCTCGACCATGAAGCGGTTCATCTTGATGTCGTTTTCCTGCCAGTCGAAGGTCATGCGCAGCAGCGGCAGGCCGTAGGCATCGCGATACACCGGATCGAGGTCGAGGTAGTTGCCACGGTAGGACTGATGCGCGCCGTGGGCGTCCATCGACACCTGGTGGGTGTAGTAATCGGCGGTGGCGCGTTTCCATGCGCTGCCCCAGGCCGGTGTGCCCGGCGGGTTCGAGGTGCCGGCAATCGGTCGACTGCCAGCCTGGTTGACCCACATCGGCGAACCGCCGACGAAGCCGTGCGGGCCGTGGTCGAAGTTGTCGGCGTTGAAATCGTCCACCGCCACGCCGTTGCCGCCAGCGCCGATGAAGTTGTTGGTGTGGGTGTCCTTGTCGAAGAAGGCCTTGATGGTGGCCATGTTCTGGTAGGCGAAGTTACGCCCGACCACGCCTTCGCCGCTGATCGGGTCGTACGGTTTGCCGATCCCGGACAGCAGCATCAGACGCACGTTGTGCAACTGGAATGCGCCGAGGATCACCAAATCCGCCGGCTGCTCGATCTCGCGGCCCTGGCCGTCGATGTAGGTGACGCCGGTCGCTTTGGACTTGCTGCTGTCGAGGTTGACCCGCAGCACATGGGAGTTGGGCCGCAGCTCGAAATTCGGCAGGGGCTTGAGCGCCGGCAGAATGTTCACGTTCGGCGAGGCTTTGGAATACATGTAGCAGACGTAGCCGCTGCAGAACCCGCAGAAATTGCACGGCCCCATCTGTGCGCCGTAGGGATTGGTGTACGGCCCGGAAGTATTGGCGGAAGGCAGGTTGTAGGGTTTGTAACCGACTTCTGTAGCCGCCTTGCCGAACAGCTGTGCGGATACGGTGTTCTTCTGCGCTTCAAGCGGGAACGGGTTGGAACGATCCGCCGCGTATGGGTTGCCGCCCTTGCCCTGACCGACCAGTTGGCCCTTCACCGTCCAGGCCTGGCCGGAGGTGCCGAAGACTTTTTCCGCGAAGTCGAAAAACGGTTCCAGCTCTTCATAGCTGACGCCGAAATCCTGGATGGTCATGTCTTTGGGGATGAAGCTTTTGCCGTAGCGTTCTTCGTAGTGGCTGCGCATACGCAACTCGATCGGGTCGACGCGAAAGTGCACGCCCGACCAGTGCAGACCGGCGCCGCCGACGCCGTTACCCGGCAAAAACGCGCCCAACTGGCGGTTGGGCAGGGCGATGTCGTTGACGCTGTGGCGAATGGTCACCGTCTCTTTGGAGATGTCCTGAAAGAGTTTCTTGCGCACGCTGTAGGTGAGTTCGTCGATCACCTGTGGATAGTTGCCGTCGGGGTAGGTGTCCTGCATCGGCCCGCGCTCCAGCGCCAGCACGTTGAGGCCCGCCTCGGTGAGCTCCTTGGCCATGATCGCGCCCGTCCAGCCGAAACCGACGATAACTGCATCAACCTTCTTCATTACCGTTGCCATGCTTACGCCCTCTCGCCGCGAATCGACACTGCCGGGAAGGGGTATTGCTCGTTGCGTTCCACCCAATCCATGAAATCGGCGCGGGCGCCGGGGAAACCGATCATGGTCCAGCCGACCATGCCTTTATTGCCACCGTGGATCGGGTCGCAGAAGAACCCTTCCTTGGTGTTTTGCAGCAGCAGATTGAAGAAAATCTTCGCCGGCACCGCATCGAACTGCGGCTTGCCGGCTTCCAGTTGCTTGAGCAAATCGTCTCGGGTAGCGCTGTCTTGCTCGGCAAATGTTTTACCGCTCAAACCTTTTACCCACTGATCCGTGGCGGCGATGCCGAGGCGATAGATGTCTTTGGGCACCAGTTTGCTCTGCCAGCCCATCTCCGGTGCCGCGTCGGCATTGAACGGGCCTTGCATGTACCACAGGGCACCGGCGGCGTACGGGGTGTTCATCTGGCGGTCGATGTATTCCGGCACGCCGGCTTCGAGGGCACCGGGGCCTTGCGCGTCGTTGGGGATCAACTGGGCGACGGCGGCATTGATGAATGCCCATTCTTCAGCGGTGAAAAAGCTCGGCTGATAGTCACCAGCGACAGAGGCCGGTTTTGCTGCGGCCGGCGCCGGTGTGCTTTCAGGTGCGGCTTGCAGCACGCTGCTGCCCAGGCCGGTACCGGCAAGCGTGACCACCGGAATCAGGGTCAGGGATTTGCGCAAGAACTCACGCCGCGGGTTGTCTCGATCTTGATCAGACATGGGGGGCACCTCATCAGGCATAGAAGTCAGCCGCTTCTGCGAGCAGCTCGAGGAATTTTGCGTTGCGACGATCAGGGTTCGGTCGGGTAAAGGCCGATCCCTCTGCAACATCATGTGACAAATGGTAGCAGGCTAAGCATCAAGAAAAACCGTTTGCACGGAAAAAAGCCCGGCGCGGCGACGATTCACGTTTCTTTGACGGCCGGCTCACGGCGCGTTGACCGCTCAAACGCGAAGCTGCAATTCCTCCCATGAAGATTGCCGAAACGGTCAGCCCAGCATGTCTCGAGTGCGCTTTTTCCCCGCGTTATGTTTTTCGCTTGTTGCACTGTTGCATGGCATTGCCGCCCGGGCGGCCGACGCCACGCCATCTCGCCCGGCCGAGTGGGCACAGCCGGTTGAGGCGCAGTTCAACCTGTTCCGCATGTCACCGACGCTGTATCGCAGCGCCTTGCCCAGCCGCAGTGCGGTGCCGCTGTTGAACGATCTGCATGTCGTCACGGTGATCAACTTCCTGCCTGACGCTGATAGCGACTGGCTCTCCGCGCCGGGCATCAAGCAGGTGCAACTGCCGTATCGCACCAATCACGTCGACGACAGCGATGTGCTCAAGGCTCTGCGCGCGATTCAGTCCGCCGAAGCCGACGGCCCGGTGCTCATGCACTGCAAGCACGGTTCTGACCGCACCGGACTGATGGCGGCGATGTACCGCGTGGTGGTACAGGGCTGGAGTAAAGAGCAGGCGCTCAAGGAAATGACCGAGGGCGGTTTTGGTGACAGTCAGCATTTCCACGACAGCGTGCGCTACGTGATGCAGGCCGATGTCGATCGGTTGCATGAAGCCTTGATCAATGGCGAATGCAGCACCAGTGCATTCGCCATGTGTTCGATGAAGAGCTGGTTCGACTCGGCCCACGTTCAGCGTTGATCAGCTCAAGCGGCTGGCGCAGGAAATAGCGCGTTGTCGATGGGTTTTCCGAGAAAGGCTTGCAGTGCGGCGGGCAGTGCCTGCCTGTCCCCCGAGAGCAGGTGTTCGCGCATGTCGCGGCCCGTCTGTTCGTTGAACAGACCTTCACGTTCGAAGCGCTTGAACGCCTCGCTCGCCAGCACACCCGACCATTTGTAGGCGTACAGCGAAGCCTCATAACCGGTAACCAGATAATCGCAGCTGTTGGCGAAGCGGCAGTAGGCCGGGATGGACAGGTGCGCGAACTCACTTTGCACATCCTCGACTACTTGCTGAACAGTGCGACCGTCACCGTGACAGCGGTGCAGTTCGAAGTCGACCAGCGCGTTCAGCAACAGCATTGCCGTCTCCCGGCTGCGCTGGATGCCTGTGGCGGAAAACGCGGTATTGGCCTGCGCTTCGGAGAGACGTTCACCGCTCTGGTGATGCGTACCCAGCCAGCGCAGGAATTGCCCGGATAACGCCCATTTTTCGAACAGTTGCCCGACAAACTCGGCAGCGTCGCGGCTCAGATGCGAAATGCCGGACAGGTTGTAATGCGGCGAACGCGTCAGCACGTGATGCAGGCAATGGCCGAATTCGTGCAGCAGAACGCGCAGATCCTGCGGATCCAGCAGGTACGTTTGCCCGTTTTCCGCTGCCGGGTAATTGCATTGAAGCGAGGCAATCGGCAGTAATGGTCGGCCTTCGGCGGTGATCCGTCGATTGCGCAGTACACCGGTCCAGGCATAGTCGTTGCCCGCGTCGCGGTGGAACGGGTCGATGTAGATGTAACCAACCGGTTGCTGACGCTCGCTGATTTCGAACAGGCGAACATTTTCTGCGAAACGCTCGTGGACGGTATTTTCGCTGATGCTGATACCGAACATATGCTCGCTGAAACGGCAGAGGCTGTGCAGTGTGGCTTGCAGCGCGAAGAACTCGCGCAGGTCCTGCTCCGCGCCGCCGGACTGCTTCAGGCGTAATTGCTCGGCGAGGAAATCGTGATCCCACGCTTGTAGCTGTTCAACCCCGTGCTCGCGGGCCAAGGCCTGCAAATCATCGGTCTCGCCCGCCAGTGACACGGCATTGCGGGCGATCTGCTGGCGCAGAAAACGGCCAACCTGATCGGTACCGGTAGCCATACGGTTGTGCAGGCGCAGATGGGCAAAGTTGTCAAAACCCAAGAGCCGGGCTTTGGCATGACGTGCGGCCAGCAGCGTCTGCAAAACCGGCCCGTTATCGAAGCGACCGGCGTGTGGCCCCTGATCCGAAGCGCGGGTGCACCAGGCTTTGAAATACTCCTCGCGCAGTCCGCGGTGTTGTGCCCGCCTCATGACCTGTTGGTAAGTGTTCTGATCCAGGGTCAGCCGCCACCCGGGCAGGCCGGCCTTGTGGGCATTGGCGGCCAGATGCGCCTGCATTTCGGCCGGCAGTCCCGCCAATAGCGCGGCATCGTCGATGTCCTTGCTCCATGCCGCGTTGACCGATCTGAGGTTGCTCATGAAGCGCTTTTCCAGCAGATCGATTTCGCCGTTCAATCGCGCCAGATCCTTGCGCTGCGCACTCGACAATTCGCTTCCCGCCAAGTGAAACCGGCGCAGGATTTTCGCCAGCGAGGCTTTGCGTGCATCACTGAAGCTAGCGGCTATGGAGCTCTGTGCCAATCGTTGATAAACCTGGAGCAACTGTCGATTGCCGGCCTTCGCAGTCTTGTAACGCTGCGCGGCGTGCGTACTCAGGGCTTCCTGCATCAACCACTGGGGCTCATCGGCATGACTGATCGAGAGGAATTCGATGATCGCCATGGTTTCATCCAGGCGCGCATCGGCTTCATCGATGGCAATTACCACGTCGTCCCAGTTGGGATGATCGACCTGAGTGGCGATGACGTTTTCGATGATCAGCAGGTTGTCGGCAACGATGCGCTCGACTGCTGGCAGCAGATGTTCGGCGCGTATCGCCGCCCAGGGCGGCAACTGCCAATGTTGCAGGAGTGGGTTGGTGTCAGGCATGGCGTCTTCCGTGAGAGAGGGCTGGATTGGCCAGCCTAATCAGGAAGCGCAGAGGCAAGGTGGTGGATAGATACCGCCACCTGCCGACGATGATCGGCAGGCAGCGGTCGTTGTCATTGTTGCTCGTCGGGCTTTTTCTTCAACTTGGGGTTGGGGAAGAACTGCACCGCCTGAACCTTTTTGTCGGCGGCAGGCTTCAGCGCGCTGGTATTGACCCGCGTGCCCAGCTCTTTGGGCACCGACAGGCCTTGCTCGTTGAGCGTGTCGGAGTAACCGCAGGCCACGCATTCGCGGTGCGGCACGCCGTCTTCGTTCCACATCATCAACTTGTCCGGCTCGCTGCACGCCGGGCAGACCGCCCCGGCGATGAAGCGCTTCTTGGTGATCACAGGGCCGTCGCTCATGCTGCCGCGTCCTCACTCAGGCCGCTGTGGCGAAGCAGCGCGTCGATCGACGGCTCACGGCCCCGGAAGTCGACGAACAGCACCATCGGTGCCTGGGAACCGCCGCGCGCCAGAATCGCTTCGCGGAACGCACGACCGGTTTCAGCGTTGAGCACGCCGTCCTCCTCGAATTTCGAGAAGGCGTCGGCGGACAACACTTCGGCCCACTTGTAGCTGTAGTAACCGGCTGCGTAACCGCCGGCGAAAATGTGCGCAAAGCTGTTAGGGAAGCGGTTGTACGCCGGTGGACGCATCACCGACACCTCGTCACGCACGCCCTCCAGCACTTGGGCCACGCTGCGGCTATCGCCGTGGGTGGCGTGCAGTTCGAAGTCGAACAGCGAAAACTCCAGCTGACGCACCATCATCAGCCCGGACTGGAAATTCTTCGCCGCGAGCATTTTTTCCAGCAGGTCCTGCGGCAGTGGCTCGCCGGTCTCGTAGTGGCCGGAGATCAGCGCGAGGCCTTCCGGCTCCCAGCACCAGTTTTCCATGAACTGGCTCGGCAGCTCGACCGCGTCCCAGGCCACGCCGTTGATGCCGGATACGCCAGCGTGTTCGACGCGGGTCAGCAGGTGATGCAGGCCGTGGCCGAACTCGTGGAACAGGGTGGTCACTTCATCGTGGGTCAGCAGCGCAGGCTTGCCGCTGTCGGCCGGGGTGAAGTTGCACACCAGATTGGCCACCGGGCTTTGCAGCACGCCGTCGACGGTGCGACGACGGTCGCGGGCGCCGTCCATCCATGCGCCGCCACGCTTGTTGGCGCGGGCATACAGGTCGAAGAAGAAGCGGCCGACGTGCTGGCCGTTTTCCTTGATCTCGAACAGGCGGACGTCCGGATGCCAGGTGTCGAAGCCTTTCTGCTCGGCGATCTCGATGCCGTACAAACGCTGGACGATGGCGAACAGACCGCTCAGGACCTTATCGATCGGGAAGTAGGCACGCAGG
Organism: Pseudomonas sp. LW8; assembly: GCF_041956865.1. Taxonomy (NCBI): domain Bacteria; kingdom Pseudomonadati; phylum Pseudomonadota; class Gammaproteobacteria; order Pseudomonadales; family Pseudomonadaceae; genus Pseudomonas; species Pseudomonas sp. LW8. Next base: position 5,878,850 of record NZ_CP168138.1, read on the forward strand.
GTTTCCTGGGCGACGCTGTAACGCTGCTCGCGAAGTTTTTCACCGTAGAAACCACTGTCCCAGCTTTGCAGATCGGCGCAGCCCTGTTCGGCAGCGTAAGCGCGCAGCTGTTGCAGATCCTGCGCGGCGAACGGCTTGCTGCGCTGGGCCAGATCCCGCAGGAAGCTCAGCACCTGATCGCTGGATTCGGCCATTTTCGTCGCCAGGCTCAGCTCGGCGAAACTGGCGAAGCCCAGCAGTCGGGCCAGTTCCTGGCGCAGGTCGAGGATCTCTTCCATCACCGGGCCGTTGTCGTTCTGGCCGGCATTCGGGCCTTGATCCGAGGCACGGGTGCAGTAGGCGGCGTAGACTTCTTCGCGCAGCGCGCGGTCTTGCGCGTAGGTCATCACCGCGTAATAGCTGGGGAATTCCAGAGTGATCAACCAGCCATCCAGACCTTTGGCCTGGGCGGCGGCAGCCATTTGCGCCTTGGCTGAATCGGTCAGGCCGGCGAGGGCGGCTTCATCGGTAATATGTTTGGTCCACGCCTGAGTGGCGTCGAGCAATTGGTTGGAGAAGCGGCTGCCGAGCTCGGACAGCTTGCTCTGCACTTCGGCGTAACGTTTCTGCTCGGCTTCCGGCAGATCGATACCCGACAGACGGAAATCGCGCAGGGCGTGTTCCAGAATGGTTTTTTGCGCGACGTCGAAACTGGCAGCTTCCGGACTGTTGGCCAGCGCTTCATACGCCTGGAACAGTTCGCGGTTCTGGCCCATCTCGGTGGAGTAGGCGCTCAGAGCCGGCAGGCACGACTCGTAGGCTTCACGCAATTCGGCGCTGTTGCACACGGCGTTAAGATGGCTGACCGGGCTCCATGCCGCACCGAGGCGATCGTTGAGTTCGTCCATCGCCAGCACCAGACCGGCCCAGGTCGGGTTCTTGCCCTGGGTCTTGAGGATCTCGGCGATGGCGGCGCGGTTGTCCGCGAGGATGGTTTCGATGGCGGGCAGGACGTGTTCGGCACGGATCGTGGAGAACGGCGGCAGGTCGTAGGACTGCAAAAGAGGGTTGTTCACGCTCACGGTTGGCACCTTGGCTGGAAGAAACATGCGCCCATCTTAATTACAATCGACACTCACCGCAGCTATCGGCGACAGAGAGAGAACTAATCGTGTCCCTTCGCAAATACCAGAATCACACCCCCCGCTTGAGCAACGGCGCATTCGTCGACGGTTCGGCGGTGGTGATCGGCGACGTCGAAATTGGCGCAGACAGCTCGGTCTGGCCGCTGACGGTGATCCGTGGCGACATGCACCGCATCCGCATCGGTGCGCGCACCAGCGTGCAGGACGGCTGCGTGCTGCACATCACCCACGCCGGCCCGTTCAACCCGGACGGCTTTCCATTGCTGATCGGCGATGACGTGACCATCGCCCACAAGGTCATGCTGCACGGGTGCACCGTTGGCAGCCGCGTATTGATCGGCATGGGCAGCATCGTCATGGACGGTGCCGTGGTCGAGGACGACGTGATCATCGGCGCCGGCAGCCTGGTGCCGCCGGGCAAGCGCCTGCAGAGCGGCTTCCTGTATGTCGGCAGCCCGGTCAAGCAAGTGCGGGCGCTGACCGAAAAGGAAAACGCCTTCTTCACCTACAGCGCGGCGAATTACGTCAAGCTCAAGGACCTGCATCTGGCCGAAGGCTACGACCAGCTCTGAATCGCCCTACACCTGCTCGGGAATTTCCATGCATTACCAGACTGTACTGTTCGACCTCGATGGCACCCTGACCGACCCGCGTGAGGGCATCACCCGCTCAATTCAATTTGCCTTGGCCAATCTCGGCATCGACGAGCCGGACCTGAGCAAACTGGAACACTTCATCGGCCCGCCGCTGCTGCAAGCGTTCATGCAGTTTTACGATTTCGACGAGGCCAAGGCCTGGGAAGCGGTGAATTTCTACCGTGAGCGCTTCAAGGTCACCGGCCTCTACGAGAATCGGGTGTTCGACGGGGTGACGCCGTTGCTGGAAACCTTGAGCGGGCAGGGGCGGCAGTTGTACATCGCGACGTCCAAACCGTGGGTGTTCGCCCGCGAGATCGCCCGGCACTTCGACTTCGCCCGCCACTTCAAAGTGATCTACGGCAGCGAGCTGGACGGCACGCGGACTAACAAGGTTGAGCTGATTGCGCATCTGCTTGAGGAAGAACGTCTGGACCCGGCACAGACCCTGATGATCGGTGATCGCAAGCACGACCTGATCGGCGCGCGCAGCAATGGCCTGGATGCGGCGGCGGTGGGCTATGGGTTCGGCAGTTTTGAAGAACTGAATGCCGAGGCGCCGGCTTATCACTTTGAAACCTTGGACGAGTTGCATCAGGCGTTTTTGCAGCGCTGATGAAATAGCCTTCGCGAGCAGGCTCGCTCCCACAGAGGCAGCGCGATCCAATGTGGGAGCGAGCCTGCTCGCGAAAGAGCCGTTATGCCTCCGAGTTCCTTAGGACTGGGCCAGCGCTTCCAGCGCCGCCTTACGCTCATCAACCGGCAACCGTCCCAACCGCTCAACCTCGGCATAAAACCTCAGCCAATCCCCATCCATTTGCCTGAACAGCGCCGCAAACGCCGGCACCCACTGGTCATACAGCCCGAACGGCAACAGTCGCGCGTTGTTCAGCGGCGCATTGACCCAGGCGTCATAGCGCTTATCTCCGGCCCACTGACTGTCGCGCGTTACCTGATACTCCCGGCGCAAGCGCTCGAATTCAGCTGCTTTGCGCTCACGCATCTGCTCAACCGACAGCGGCTGCGGATACAGCGTCTCCAGTCGCGAGCGCGTGGCGAGTACCAGTTCGATGAACTGATGACGCTGCTTGAGCCTGGCATCCGACTCTGCCGGTAGCCCGCGAAAGGCGCGCCATTGCCGCGTACCTTCCTGCTCGACAAACGTGGCAAATGACTCGTTGAATTCGGTGTCGTCCTTCACATAGAACTTCTGGTGCGCCAGTTCATGAAAGATCAGTGTGGCCAGTCGTTCATCGCCCCAGCCCATCATCGAATTGAGGATCGGGTCATTGAACCAGCCGAGCGTCGAGTACGCTTCGACCCCGCCGATCGACACATCCATACCCTGCAAACGTTGAATCGCCGCTTCGCCACGGGCGGCGCTCTGGCTGTAGTAGCCGCGATAGGCCACGCAGCCGGCAATCGGGAAGCAGTGATTCTGCGGTGTCAGGGAGAACTCTTGAGTAGCGAACACATTCCACACCACGTAGGGGCGATGGATATCGGCGTACAGGCGATAGCTCTGGTTATCCGGCAAATGCAGATGCTCGCTGGCAAAGGTACGGGCCTTTTGTGATTGAGCCAGATGCGCGCGCAATTTGGCATCGCGGCTGGGGTCGGCAATGACCTTCTCCACCGGCTCCCGGGCGCGCAGCAATTGCAACTGGCCGCTGGCGAGCTGGCTGTAATAGCTGACGCTGGCGCAACCGTTGAGCAACAAAAACAACACACCCGGAAACAAAATCGGAAAAACGCGATCAAGTAACCCAAGGCTGGAAAACGGCCTGATCAAAATAAGAAATTCCCCGGAAAGTCTGCCCCAAGACTATCCCGCCTCAAGGAGCACCGCTATGCGCATGTTCATGCTGACAGGAGGCCTGCTGACGCTGGCCGGTTGTGCCGGATTCGGAATGCCCGACCCCGACCCCTCGCAAGCCTGGATCGATCTTGACGCTCGCCAACACGACACGGCGCTGCAAGCCGTTCAAGTCGATGCCACCCAGGCCATCGACAAACGCTATTTCGAAGTGCAGCCCGGCAGCCATGAGCTGAAGGTGCGCTATCAATTCCCGGTCGAGGCCACCAATATCGGCCCGACTGCCGAACCGCTGTGGCGCGATTGCCAGTTGAGCGTGAAATTCAAGGACTTCAACGCCGGCCAGCGCTATCAGCTGCAGGCTGGCAGCATCGGCTTCAGGCCTTGGGCCAAGCTGTATGACGAACAGCGCAAGGTTGTCGGTCAGGGCACACCGGCGGGCTGTCAGAGCAGTTGATCGGCGCTATGCTGGAAATCCCGTCTAAGGATATCGATCATGCGCAAGTTGACGACATTGCTGGCCGCCAGTGTGCTCGCCGGTTGTCAGAGCCCGTTGCCGGCGGCCGATCCAGACAAAGCCTGGGTCGACTTCGCCATGCCTACCCCCGGCGGCAAGGTGCTGATGGCCGAGCGCCTGGATAAACAGCGCTCGCGCGACGGACGGTTTTTTCAGGTGACGCCCGGTAGTCATGAGCTCACCGTGCGCTTTGACTTCGAAGTATTCGGGGGTGGTCAGGGCATGGATACCGATCCGCAAGAGCGGCTGTGTTACATGACCGTGCCCTATGAACACTTCGAGGCCGGGCAGCGTTACCGCCTTGAGGCCCGATCGCTGGCCTTCACGCCAAGTGCACGCTTGATCAATCGTCAGGGGCAGATCGTTGCCAACGAGCGGCAGATCAATTGCGTGCCGTGATAGGCAATCAGCTATCGTTTTTCTGATAGATGATTCGCTTGGTGCCGTTCTCGCAAGTACCGACGATCATGGCCGAGTCATGCTGCTTCGCCTCCTCCGCCGTGATGATTTCCAGGGTGTACGTTGGGACCGCTTTCGCCTGAATTTTGACCTCGATTTCCTTTCTGAGCTTTTCGCAGTCCTTGGGGGCTGCGAAAGCGGAAGTGGCCAGTGCACTGCAAAGGATCGCCAAGCCAATACGTTTCATCGATGAAGCTCCTTGAGGCAGCGCGCACGGGTGTGCGCTGAAGCTGCTGTCGATTATTCGACCACAATTCTGCGGAGCGGGTTCTGACTTTGCTCACACCTTGTATTAATTGCCGGCCGCTGAGCAGGTTTCTAGACTGCCTTCGCGAGCAGGCTCGCTCCCACACTGGATCCGCGACGTGCACAAATCCCCTGTGGGAGCGAGCCTGCTCGCGAAGGCGTCAGCCCTGCAAACGCCGAATCAGCTGACCAGCGAAGCCTCAAGCGTGATCTTCGCATTCAACACCTTGGAAACCGGGCAACCTTCCTTGGCCTTGTTGCTCAGTTCTTCAAACTGCTGCTGAGTTGCGCCTGGAATCTTCGCCTTGAGAATCAGCTTTACCGCAGTGATTGCGAAGCCGCCGTCAACCTGATCGAGGGTGACTTCAGCGTTGGTGTCGATGCTGTCTGCCTTCAGGCCGGCATCGCCGAGAATCATCGAAAACGCCATGGAAAAGCAGCCGGCGTGGGCCGCGCCGATCAGTTCTTCCGGATTGGTACCCTTGCCGCCTTCAAAGCGCGCCTTGAAGCCGTACGGCGCTTCGCGCAGTACGCCGGTTTCGGTGGAGATCGAGCCGAGACCGGTTTTCAGATCGCCTTCCCAATGCGCCGATGCCTTTTTCACGATAGCCATGTCTGCCTCCTCAAATGTGGCGCGGGACGCCGCGCCTTCGCGGTTTTTACTAGCAAGGCTTCTGAGGATAGACGGCGGAACAAAGTTCAGCCTGGCTGAATCGTTGACTTTTTTAGTAGGAAATTTCGCCGCTGCTATTGAATCTCGGGTATATGCCCTCATTCCATAAAACACGCTTATGGATTTGGCAGGTTTTCGCTCGCAAGAAAAACCTGCCTCCCCACCCGGAGATGCAGGTTCATGAAAAAAATGTCCGACGTAAAATTTTCCACCCTCGACCTGGTGCCAGTGCGCGAAAACGGCAGCGCAGCGCAATCGCTGCGCAACTCGCTGGATCTGGCACAACATGCCGAAAAATTCGGCTACACGCGCTTCTGGGTCGCCGAACATCACAACATGGACGGCATCGCCAGTTCGGCAACTTCGGTGTTGCTCGGCTATCTGGCCGGAGGCACGTCGACGATCCGCGTCGGTTCTGGCGGGGTAATGCTGCCCAACCATGCGCCGCTGGTGATCGCCGAGCAGTTCGGCACCCTCGAGAGCCTGTATCCGGGGCGAATCGATTTGGGCCTGGGCCGCGCGCCCGGCTCTGACCGGATGACCGCCCGCGCCTTGCGCCGCGAGCGCTCGGGCAGCGCTGACGACTTCCCTGAAGACGTTGCCGAACTGATGCGCTACCTCGGCCCGCGCACTCCGGAACAACGGGTGATCGCCATGCCCGGCACCGGCACCAACGTGCCGGTCTGGCTGCTCGGCTCAAGCCTGTTCAGTGCGCAATTGGCGGGTGAGCGCGGCTTGCCTTACGCCTTCGCCTCGCACTTCGCGCCGCGCTTCATGCACGAGGCGATCCGCATCTACCGCAATCACTTCAAACCGTCGGCGGTGCTCGACAAGCCGTACGTGATGCTCGGCGTGCCGCTGGTGGCAGCGGATACCGATCAGCAAGCCGATTATCTGGCGACGTCGGTGTACCAGCGCATTCTTGCGCTGATGCGTGGTCAGAGCCTGGTGCAGCGTCCGCCGGTGAAAACCATGGACGGTCTGTGGCTGCCCCATGAACGTGAAGCGGTGGGCGATTTCCTCGGTCTCGCCATGGTCGGCGGCCCGCAGAAGATCCGCGCCAAGCTTGAGGTGTTGATCGAGCAGACCCAGGCGGACGAGCTGATTTTCACCAGTGATCTTTACGAACACGCCGATCGCATCCATTCCTACGAATTGTTGGCCCAAGTCATGAAGGGATAACGCGAACCCTTGTAGGAGCTGTCGAGTGCAACGAGGCTGCGATCTTTTGATTATGATTTGAAATCAAGATCAAAAGATCGCAGCGTCCCGCAGCTCCTACCCGGAAAATCATCGTCCACCAAAAAGCCGACGCATCCACGTCGGCTTTTGTATTTCAGGCGCAATCAACCTCGCTTGTAGACGATGTCCTTGCTGCCGCCTTCGCAACTGCCGACGACGTCGCCATCAGCGGCCGCACCCTTGTCGACAACTTCCAGCGAATAACCGGATACGCCTTTGGCGTCGAGCTTCGCGGCGATTTCGCTTTTCAGCTCTTCACAAGGCTTCCCGGCTGCAAACGCACCACCCGCAAGGCTCAACAAACCTACTGCCAACATGAACTTCTTCATCGGTCGCACTCCCTGGTCGGATTGAATGAGGCGGGCATCGGGTCATCCACCCGATGCGCTCACCTTGTAGCGCTTTGCCATTCCCTATGGCACTCGGCCAGCGCGCAAGTTCAGAAGACTAGCTCAAACTCAGCTGGCGGCAATCTTGAAGCCGACTTTCAGCGTTACCTGAAAGTGCGCCACCTGGCCGTTTTCGATGTGGCCACGGGTTTCGGTCACTTCAAACCATTCCAGATTGCGCAGGGTTTTGTTGGCTTCGGCCAGTGCGTTGTTGATGGCGTCTTCGATGCTGGTGGTGGACGAACCGACCAGCTCGACTTTCTTGTACGTGTGATGGTCACTCATGGCGTTCTCCTTGGGTTGGAATGGCGTGTGAAATTGAGCCTAGCAGGCAATTGCACTGTTGATTTCGGCGCCTCTGCGCTGCCGAAGTTCAGAATTTCTGCACTTTCTCGAAGTGGTGAAGTCCCAACCAACACACGCCACTCATCACCAATGCAGGAGAGCCACCATGGCCAACACCTCTTTACGTAAAGCCTCGTTGCAAAGCATGGAAGCCGAGATCGAGAGTCTGCTCAAATCGTTGGAAAGCTTGAAAGACGATGCTTCGGACGAGTCGCGCAAGACCCTCAAGGCGCTGAAAAGCAATGCCGAAAGTGCATTGAAACATTCCCGTCATCTGCTCAGCGACGCGTACGAAGAAGTCAAAGTGAAAACCCGCGAGACCGGCATTGCCACTCGTGATTACGCGCAGGAACATCCTTGGACCACAGCCGGTGTGGCTGTCGGTGCAATCGGTCTGCTCGCTGCCTACTTTTTGTTCAAGCGCGGTGAGTGATCAGGCTGGCGCAGCTCGTTTTTGAGCCACTGCGCCAGTTGCCGGGCGCGCCCGTCCGCGGCGCGCTTGGGTAGCCACAACGCCAGTTGCGCCGGGGTTTCGCAGAAGCCCCACGGCGCAACCAGGCGACCCGCCTTCAGGTCTTCAGTTACTAACGGCTCCGGTGCGATTGCCACGCCGAGACCTGCAACAGCCGCCTCCAGCAAATAATACAAATGCTCAAAACCTTGCCCGAGCTTCAACGCCTTGGAATCGAGGTGGTTTTGCTGTGCCCAGCTGGGCCAGGCTTGCGGGCGAGAGGTGGTGTGCAGCAAGGGCTGCTTGAGCAATTCTGCGCCAGGAGCGTCGTGCAGGTTCTGATAACCGCTGAATAACGGGCTCATCACCGGGCCGATGCGTTCCGCCGCCAGTTCGTAGACCTGCATATCGGCCGGCCACGGTGGCTCGGCGAACAGCAATAGCGCATCGAGTCCCGGGCGCCGAGGGTCGAGATCGCCTTCACCGGCCGACAGGTGCAGTCGCAGATCAGGCAAATCGGCATTCAACCGCCCCAGGCGCGGAATGAACCAGCGCGCCAGCAGGCTCCCGGAACAACCAAGCACGAACGGCGCATCGGCAGTGCTTTGGGTCAATTCCGCACAAACAGTTCGCAAGCGATCGAACGCCTCTGCGCTGGAATCGCGCAGACGCACGCCGGCATCTGTGAGTTTCAAGCCGCGCCCGTCCTTGACGAACAGGCTCACGCCGAGATGTTCTTCAAGCGCTTTCAGCTGGCGGCTGACCGCGCCGTGAGTTACATGCAGCTGCTCGGCAGCCTGACTGACGCTGTTCAGACGGGCGGTGGCCTCGAAGGCGCGCAAGGCATTGAGCGGGGGAAGGTCGTGGCTCATGGTATCTGTGAGTTTTCCTGACAGGTTGCGGCGATCTTATCGGTTTTCAGCCTGGAAAGTCAGGGGTAGAGTGGTCGTCATTGTCTTCTGACCGAATTCACCTGGAGCGACCCATGACCCAGACTTCGAACACTTCTGATCTGCGTAACGGCCCTGACGCCAACGGCCTGTTCGGTGCGTTCGGTGGCCGTTATGTAGCGGAAACCCTGATGCCGTTGATCCTCGACCTGGCCCGCGAATACGAAGCGGCCAAGGAAGATCCGGCATTCAAAGAAGAATTGGCCTACTTCCAGCGTGATTACGTCGGACGTCCGAGCCCGCTGTATTTCGCCGAACGCCTGACCGAGTTCTGCGGCGGCGCCAAGATCTACCTCAAGCGTGAAGAGCTGAATCACACCGGCGCGCACAAGATCAACAACTGCATCGGCCAGATCCTGCTGGCGCGGCGCATGGGCAAGAAGCGCATCATCGCCGAGACCGGCGCCGGCATGCACGGCGTGGCCACGGCCACCGTTGCTGCGCGTTTCGGTCTCGATTGCGTGATCTACATGGGCACCACCGACATCGAACGTCAGCAGGCCAACGTCTTCCGCATGAAGCTGCTAGGCGCTGAAGTCATTCCGGTTGTGGCCGGCACCGGCACCCTGAAAGACGCGATGAACGAAGCCCTGCGTGACTGGGTGACCAACGTCGACAACACCTTCTACCTGATCGGCACCGTGGCCGGCCCACACCCTTATCCAGCAATGGTCCGCGACTTCCAGGCCGTCATCGGCAAGGAAACCCGCGATCAGCTGCAGGCTCAAGAAGGTCGTCTGCCGGACAGTCTGGTGGCATGCATCGGTGGCGGTTCGAACGCCATGGGCCTGTTCCACCCGTTCCTCGATGACAAGAGCGTGGAGATCATCGGCGTCGAAGCCGCCGGTTACGGCATCGAAACCGGCAAGCACGCGGCCAGCCTGAACGGCGGTGTGCCGGGCGTGCTGCACGGTAACCGCACCTTCCTGCTGCAGGACGACGATGGGCAGATCATCGACGCCCACTCGATTTCCGCTGGCCTCGACTATCCGGGCATCGGTCCTGAACACGCCTGGTTGCATGACATCGGCCGCGTCCAGTACACCTCGGTAACCGATGACGAAGCGCTTGAAGCGTTCCACAAATGCTGCCGTCTGGAGGGGATCATTCCTGCCCTGGAAAGCGCCCACGCTCTGGCCGAAGTGTTCAAACGTGCACCGAAGCTGCCGAAGGATCACCTGATGGTGGTCAACCTCTCGGGCCGTGGTGACAAGGACATGCAAACCGTAATGCACCATATGCAACAGTCGCAGCAGGAGAAACACTGATGAGCCGCCTGCAAACCCGCTTTGCCGACCTCAAGCAACAGAACCGCGCCGCGCTGGTGACCTTCGTCACCGCTGGTGATCCTGACTACGACACTTCGCTGGCAATCCTCAAAGGCCTGCCTGCCGCAGGTGCCGACGTGATCGAACTGGGCATGCCGTTCACCGATCCGATGGCCGATGGTCCGGCGATCCAGCTGGCCAATATCCGCGCACTGGGCGCCAAACAGAATCTGGCGAAAACCCTGCAAATGGTTCGCGAATTCCGTGAAGGCAACAGCGACACGCCGCTGGTGTTGATGGGTTACTTCAACCCGATCCACAAATTCGGCGTCGAGCGCTTTATCGCAGAAGCCAAGGATGCCGGCGTCGATGGCCTGATCGTGGTCGACATGCCACCAGAGCACAACGAAGAGCTGTGCGACCCGGCGCAGGCTGCTGGCCTGGACTTCATCCGCCTGACCACGCCGACCACCGACGACGCGCGCCTGCCGCGTGTGCTCAACGGTAGTTCCGGTTTTGTCTACTACGTGTCGGTCGCGGGTGTCACCGGCGCCGGTGCAGCGACTCTGGAACACGTGGAAGAGGCGGTTGCGCGTCTGCGTCGGCATACCGACCTGCCGATCAGCATTGGCTTCGGTATCCGTACACCGGAGCAGGCTGCGGCCATCGCGCGTCTGGCTGACGGTGTGGTGGTGGGCTCGGCGTTGATCGATCACATCGCCAGTGCCGATACGCCTGAGCAGGCCATTGATGGCGTGTTGAGTCTGTGTTCGGCGCTGTCCCAAGGCGTGCGCAAGGCTCGCGTCTAAAGCCGCAGGGGAAAACCAAAAGGCTTCAGAACAGGCGTTCTGAAGCCTTTTTTGTGCTCAGGGCAATTGCAGTCCGCCCGAAGCCTTGTGCAGTTTGCGCAAATGCTCGCCAATCTGCTTGACGTTGGCCTCGCTGGCGGCAATCTCGGCGGCGCGCTTGGGTTCGAGCAGCTTGCGCACTTCAGTATCGAGGTCGCCGGACAGGGCGAGCAGCTTCTTCTGCCGTTGGCTGCTTTCCGCTTCCAGTCGGCCAAACTCGCTCGGTTGCGGTAGTCCGTAACCTTTGGAGTCGAGCAGTTCCGCCGGGCGGCTGAGGAAGCCACTGTTGGCGAGAATCTCCTGCAAGGTCGCGTTGGCTTTGTCCATGCCGCCATTTTCCAGCTCGCGGGCACCGAGGTAGCGTTGCTTGACCTCGTCCTGGGCCAGCAACAACTGCCGGCGGAAACTGGCTTGCTCCAGCAGCAACAGGGCCGCGCTGGTGCGCAGGTCGGCGCGATCGAACCATTCGCGGCGTTGTTCAGCGCTGAGTGACAGCCAGTCTTCGACAGTGGTCTGCTTGATCGGCAGCTGCTTCTTCAATACATCGAACATCGCCTGATAGCGATCGCGGAACGAGTCGAAGCGGTAACCCAGACGCAGCGCTTCTTTCGGATCGTCGAGCACACTGGTGTCGGCCAGACCACGGCCCTTGAGCACTTCCAGCAAGCCGTTGGGCATGATGCTGTCGAGGCCGACCAGTTGGCTGTTATTGCTGCCGCTGCGCAACAGTTTCAAGCCTTCCACCGCGCAGTTGTTGGAGAGGAAGAAGTAATTGCCGTCGTAACTCCAGTGCATCTCGGCGGCATGTTCGACCACGCCCTCGATCTCCTCGCGAGACAGGTTCAGCGGCACTGAAGCGAGGCTGCGCAGCTCGGTCTTGGTGTATTCGTCGATCACCTGTGCCAGCGGCAACACGAACAGCCGCGACGGGTATTTGCCGACCAGTCCATCCCAGCTCGACAGCTGCACATCGCCAACGAAGGCGCGATAGGACAGCACCAGGTGCTGATCGAGGTCGAGGCGGCAATCCGGGCCGCGCGGGCGACCGGGGGCGCAGATCACCAGGCGCAGCATGCTGTGGCCCCAGCGACTGACCCAGTTCTGATTGGCCTCGGCCAGCAGGTAATCGACCGCGTAGACGCGCTCCGGATCGACTTGCCCCAGAGGCTGCTTGGCGAAGTCATTGCCTGCATTGAGAAAGGCAAAGCTCTTGCTGCAGGTGTCCTGCGCTGGCGGCGCCCAGCCGAAATGTTCCTTGTAGTAGCGATACAGCGCCGGGCGGCGGCAGGCGTAGCTCGGGTCGAGGAGGAAGTACTCCATGTTGACCGCGACAAATTCCTTGGGACTGGAAATTTCGTAGAGGTCCGGGCTGCGCGCGATCTGCCGGTTGTGTTGTTCACGCTCGCCGCGGCGGCCGACGTATTGCTGCCACCCGGCGAGGTCAAGCAGGCGCGGGTCATCGCTGATGGTGAAGCGCCGACCGTTCTGCCCGCGACACTCATCGGGAATACCGATCAGCCCGGCGCTGTTGAAGCGTCGGGTGCAGCGCTGGATCAACGTGCGTTCGGCGCTTGGCCATAAACGCGCGCGGTCGTAGATATGCGTGATTTCGTGCAGCACTGTGGCTAGCAGTTCCTGGCGCACAGTGCCGTGGGGGCGATTGGTTTTCTCTTTCGCCGCGCTGCCATCGGTGAGAGCTGCGAGAAGCTTGCGATTCAGATCAAGTTCGGCAACCAGCGTCGCCTGCCCGTAAGCATTGGCCGGCATGTCGTCGGTCCAGCCGACATCGATACGCCGATCCAGCCGCTCGATGAAGCTCGGCGGCAGTTTCGCCATGGCCTCATCAATCAGCGCCTGACTGGCCTGTTGTTGAGCGGGGCTCAGACCCTCGGTCTTGAGCCGCAATTGCAGGCCGGCGTGGGCGCTGTTGCCAAGCAGCAACAACGCCCCGGCCAGCAGCCAGGCGCCAACGGACCTCACAGTGCGAGGATGGCTTCGGCGAGTACCTGGTCACTGGCGTCGCGCGCTTCCGGCACCCGTGTACGCAAGGTGTTGAGAGCGGCTTCGAGGTGCGCGCCACGGATGTCGCCGTTGCTGGCGACGAAACTGGCGGCGTCGTCGTGGGCTTCGCGGATGATTTTCGAATCGCGAATCGACGTGGTGGTATCGGAGGTGAAATCGATGCTGCGCTGGGAGGCACGAACGATGATGTTACTGGTGGCTACCAGGGTGTGCGCCTGGGCCACATCGGCCAACACAAACAGGCCAAGGGCGGCAGCAATCAGCGGGCTACGCATGGAACGACTCCGGAAGGACAAGGATAACTATTGGACGAGAATTGCTTCTGCCAGTTCAAGGTCGCTGGCATGAAGTTTCGGCCGGGTTTTGCGCAGGTAATGCAGCGCGGATTCCAGCCATGCGCCTCGCCATTCACCGTCACTGGCGATGAAGGCGGCCGCGTCATCATGGGCGGCGAGCAGCAGTTTACGGTCGAACGGCGCAGAAGACACCATGCTGGTGGCGTAACCGCTGACAACCGTACCTTGGGTCGATGCATTGAAAGCATCGAAGGCGTTGGCAGACATCGCCCAGCAGGCGGTGAATAAAGTAGAAGAGATGAGCAGAGTTGGAAGAAAGCGCATGGGACTCGACAACTGTTAACGAGCCTGAAGGCTAGCGCAAATGCCCGGGCCAGAGCCAGCGTTGAAACATCGGGACACGGCTGGCGTGTCCCGCAATACCGCAAGCGATCAGAGCGTCAGAATGGCCTGAGCCAATTGGGCATCGGTGGCATTGAGTTGTGGCGCCTGATGGCGGATGTGATCGAGCGCGCTTTCCAGCTTCACCCCACGGATATCGCCTTCGCTGGCCACGAAGCTGGCGGCATCGTCGCGGGCGGCGAGGACGATCTTGTCGTCACGGAACGAGGAGGTCACATCGGAAGTGGCGTCGGAAGTGGCTTTCAGCGCGCCGACGATCGAGTCGGTGGTGACGATGAAACTGGTAGCACTGGCGTTGGCAGCCACGGCCAGCAGGGCGGCGGCACTGAGCAGGCGAAGACGGGTCATGATTTAACTCCTTTGGATAAACCGTAGTGAGAGGTGGCTCGGTATCTGAGGAGTCAGACGCCTGTTGCGCAACGTTCGCCACGTTCTGCATGGATATTAGGCTGCCAAATCCGGTTCGCCCAGTGGTGGCCAGTGATACTCCAAAGGTTCTGCATAACTGTACTGGTGTTATCTGAGGCTTTCGTGAATTGTACCTGTACTCATTCAGTTATGCGTTTTAGAGCATTCAAGGCCCTGAAACGACAAAACCCGTCGTGGTTGCCCACGACGGGTTTTGCTTATGCAATTCGGGTTGCTGGCGGTGGGTCTGACGACCAGAGCCAGCGACGCTGCTTAGCGCCAGAACGGCTTGCTCAGCTCTTCGTAGCGTTGTGCTTCGCTGATACCGGCGTCGGCCAGCAGACGCGAATCCAGACGGGCCAGTTGGTGGCGGCTGGAGATGCGGCGCTGCCACAACATCAGGTTGGCGATAACGCGCAGAGGCAGGGAAGCCTGGGTGTTTACAGCTTTGTCTTCGAAGAACAGTTCGGAACTGAGTGTACGTTCCATGGTTGACATCCTTCCGCTTGTGGCGGGATCAGGTAGTGGTTTGACTGGTGCCCATGATCCTCTCGTTTGGATAGTCTCTGTAGATACAGTTCATTTGTATTGTGAGTGAGCAGTTAACTGTTTATGGATGGTGTACGGGTCGAAATTGGGCAAACTGTACCTGTCTGCACTTGATTGGTGCATTTCGGCTCGTATCAGGGGGTTGAGTAGGAGTTTGCGCTAGGAAAAGACCGGTACAGCAGTACAGTTTTTTGCGATCCTGTTTCTCGCGGGCATCCCTCGAGGCAAAACTGTGTTTGCCTCGATGGTAATCTGTGTGGATCACACTGCCAGCATGCGCCCAGTTTCTTCCAGGTTCATATGCCAGCTCAGGGCTTCGCGCAGAATATGCGGGGTGTGACCGCCGATTGCACAGGCAGCGCTGAAGTAATCATTCAGTGCCTGGCGGAAGTCCGGATGCACACAGTTGTCGATGATCACTCGCGCACGCTCCCTTGGCGCCAGGCCACGCAGGTCGGCGAGGCCGACTTCGGTCACCAGAATGTCGACGTCATGCTCGGTATGGTCGACGTGGCTGACCATCGGCACCACGCTGGAGATGGCGCCACCCTTGGCGATCGATTTGGTCACGAATACCGCCAGATGCGCATTGCGCGCGAAGTCGCCGGAGCCGCCGATGCCGTTCATCATCCGCGTACCGCAGACATGGGTGGAGTTGACGTTGCCATAGATGTCGAACTCCAGCGCGGTGTTGATGCCAATGATGCCCAGACGCCGCACCACTTCCGGGTGATTGGAGATCTCCTGCGGCCGCAGAATCAGTTTGTCCTTGTACTTCTCCAGGTTGCCGAACACGTCGCTGTTGCGGCGCTCGGACAGGGTGATCGAACTGCCCGAGGCGAAGCTCAGCTTGCCGGCATCGATCAGGTCGAAGGTCGAGTCCTGCAGCACTTCCGAGTACATGGTGAGGTCTTCGAACGGCGAGTCGATCAAGCCGCACATCACCGCGTTGGCGATGTTGCCAATCCCGGCTTGCAGCGGGCCTAGCTTGTTGGTCATGCGCCCGGCCGCGACTTCCTGCTTGAAGAAGGTGATCAGGTGTTCGGCAATGGCATTGGTATCAACGTCCGGTACCGACACTGTGGACGGCGAGTCCGACTGCTGAGTGATGACAATCGCAACGATCTTCTCCGGTGGAATCGGGATCGCCGTGCTGCCGATGCGATCGTCGACTTTCACCAGCGGGATTGGCGTCCGCGTCGGGCGGTACGTCGGGATATAGATGTCGTGCAGGCCTTCGAGGTTGGCGTTGTGGGCCAGGTTGATCTCGACGATCACTTGTTTGGCGAAGATCGCGAAGCTGGCCGAGTTGCCCACCGAAGTGGTCGGCACGATATGGCCTTGTTCGGTGATGGCGACTGCCTCGATGACGGCGATGTCCGGCAGCTTCAATTGCTGGTTGCGCAGTTGCTCTACGGTTTCCGAGAGATGCTGATCAATGAACATTACTTCGCCGGCGTTGATTGCCTTGCGCAACGTGCTGTCGACCTGAAACGGCATGCGCCGCGACAGCACGCCGGCCTCGGTCAGTTGCTTGTCGAGGTCGTTGCCCAGGCTGGCGCCAGTCATCAGGCTGATCTTCAGCGGCGTGACCTTGGCGCGCTCGGCCAGTGCGTGGGGAACGGCCTTGGCTTCGCCGGCGCGGGTGAAACCGCTCATGCCGACGGTCATGCCGTCCTCAATCAGAGCAGCGGCGTCGGCAGCGCTCATCACTTTGTCCAACAACGAAGGCAGGCGAATACGGTCACGGTACATGGATTATTATCTCGGGCAACGAGTAGCAGGATGCGCAGTCTAGTGAATTTGGCCGGCGCCTGTCCCGCTACCAAGGTCGCAAACGAGGCCTCTATTTCGCGGGTTTGCAGTAAAACACCGTTACCGGATCTGCAACAACGCGGCAAATTGTCCAGCGTCTGGCGCAAACAAAAACGCCCCGACAAGTCGGGGCGTTCGCTATTGCAGTGGTGAATTACTCGACCGCTTTGACCATGTCTTCGATGACTTTCTTCGCATCGCCGAAAACCATCATGGTCTTGTCCAGATAGAACAGTTCGTTGTCCAGACCGGCATAGCCGCTGGCCATCGAGCGCTTGTTGACGATGATGGTCTTGGCCTTGAACGCTTCGAGAATCGGCATACCGGCAATCGGTGACTTCGGATCGTTCTTCGCGGCCGGGTTGACCACGTCGTTCGCGCCGAGCACCAGCACCACGTCGGCCTGACCGAACTCGGAGTTGATGTCTTCCATCTCGAACACCTGGTCGTAAGGCACTTCGGCCTCGGCGAGCAAAACGTTCATGTGCCCAGGCATCCGACCGGCCACCGGGTGAATCGCGTACTTCACGGTTACGCCGCGATGGGTCAGCTTCTCGGTCAATTCCTTCAGTGCGTGTTGTGCACGGGCCACTGCCAGACCGTAACCCGGGACGATGATCACGGTGTCGGCGTTGGTCAGCAGGAAGGTTGCGTCGTCAGCCGAGCCGGATTTCACCGGGCGGGCTTCCTGCGCACCGGCAGGACCTGCATCTGCCGTATTGCCGAAGCCACCGAGCAGCACATTAAAGAAGGACCGATTCATCGCCTTGCACATGATGTACGAGAGAATCGCACCGCTCGAACCCACCAGCGAGCCGGCAATGATCAGCATCGAGTTGTTCAGCGAGAAGCCGATCCCCGCCGCCGCCCAGCCGGAATAGCTGTTGAGCATCGAAACCACCACCGGCATGTCGGCGCCGCCGATCGGGATGATGATCAGCACGCCCATCACGAACGCCAGGGCCAGCATCAGTGCGAACGCCGTAAGGTTGCCGGTGAACATGAAAGTCAGACCGAGAACCAGCGTTGCCAGACCCAGAATCGCATTGAGCTTGTGCTGGCCACTGAACTGTACCGGTGCGCCCTGGAACAGGCGGAACTTGTACTTGCCCGAGAGCTTGCCAAAGGCAATCACCGAACCGGAGAAAGTGATCGCACCGATTGCCGCACCGAGGAACAGCTCCAGACGGTTGCCCGCCGGGATCGCATCGCCCAGCTGTTTGACGATACCCAACGACTGCGGCTCAACTACCGCCGCAATGGCAATGAACACCGCCGCGAGGCCGATCATGCTGTGCATGAACGCTACCAGTTCCGGCATCTTGGTCATTTCAACGCGCTTGGCCATGATCGAACCGGCGGTGCCGCCGACCAGCAGGCCGACGATCACATAACCGATGCCAGCCGTGGCCAGTTCAGCGCCCAACTTATAGATGAGGCCGACGGTGGTGATGATAGCCAGTGCCATGCCGAGCATGCCGAACAGGTTGCCGCGCCGCGAGGTGGTCGGGTGCGACAGGCCTTTGAGGGCCTGGATAAAGCAGATCGACGCGATCAGGTAGAGCGTCGTCACGAGATTCATGCTCATTACTTCGGCGCCTCTTCTTTTGCTTTCGGGGCTTTCTTTTTAAACATCTCAAGCATGCGGCGAGTGACCAGGAAGCCACCGAACACATTGACCGCCGCCAGTGCCACAGCCAGCGTGCCCATGGTCTTGCCCAAAGGCGTGACTGTCAGCGCAGCGGCGAGCATGGCGCCGACGATCACGATCGCCGAGATCGCGTTGGTGACGGCCATCAACGGCGTGTGCAGCGCAGGCGTAACGTTCCAGACCACGTGGTAACCGACATAAATCGCCAGCACGAAGATGATCAGGTTGTAGATACCGGGGGAGATAAGCTCTTCCATCGTCTGAATCCCTGCTTAGGCGTTTTTGCGGATGACTTGGCCGTCGCGGCACATCAGGCACGCGACGACGATGTCGTCTTCGAGGTTGACGTCGAACTGGCCTTCCTTGGTGAACAGCAGCTTGAGGAAGTCCAGCAGGTTGCGTGCGTACAGCGCCGAAGCATCGGCAGCGACTTCACCGGCGAGGTTGGTCGGACCGACGATCGTCACACCGTTTTCCACAACGACCTGATCGGCGACGGTCAGCGGACAGTTGCCACCCTGAGCGGCCGCGAGGTCGATGACCACCGAGCCCGGCTTCATCTGCGCCACGGTCTCGGCGCTGAGCAGCGTCGGTGCCTTGCGGCCCGGAATCAGCGCAGTGGTGATGACGATATCGGCCTGCTTGGCGCGCTCGTGCACGGCCTGGGCCTGACGTTGCATCCAGCTCGCCGGCATCGGCCGCGCGTAACCGCCGACACCGACGGCGCATTCGCGCTCTTCATCGGTCTCGTAAGGCACGTCGACGAACTTCGCGCCGAGGGATTCGATCTGTTCCTTCACCGCTGGGCGCACGTCGGACGCTTCGATCACCGCACCCAGGCGTTTCGCCGTGGCAATCGCCTGCAAACCGGCCACGCCTGCGCCAAGAATCAGCACCCGCGCCGCTTTCACGGTACCCGCAGCAGTCATCAGCATCGGCATGAAGCGTGGGTAATAGTGAGCCGCGAGCAACACCGCTTTGTAGCCGGCGATATTCGCCTGCGACGACAACACATCAAGACTCTGCGCCCGCGAGGTGCGCGGCGCCGCTTCGAGGGCGAACGCGGTAATGCCGCATTCGGCCATCTTCGCGATGGTCTCGTTGTTGAATGGGTTGAGCATGCCCACGAGCACCGTGCCGCGCTTGATCAGCGGCAATTCGGCATCGCTTGGCGCGACCACTTTGAGAATCAGCTCGGCGCCAAACGCGTCATTGGCGCTGCCAATGCTTGCGCCGGCCGCTTCATAGGCACTGTCGACGACACTGGCTTTGACGCCAGCGCCGCTTTGCACAGTGACCTTATGGCCTTGGCTGATCAGCTTCTTGATGGTTTCCGGGGTTGCAGCAACCCGTGTTTCACCGGTCTGGGTTTCGAGAGGAACACCAATGTGCACGTCAAATCTCCTGCGTGATCTTATTGAGTAAACCCATGCACTACGGATGGTGCGACTGGGGCGGCCGATCAGCACGATCCCGCCGAATCAGGGCGGGGCGCGGCATTTTGCAGGCGAACTTTATGCCCTTCAAGGGATTATGACGGGTGACGGAAAATTAACTACAAGTCATGCCGTGACCGAATGTCGCAGATGGCCAGTTGAACCCCTTGCAGGCCGTGCCCTGCAAGGATTCTGGCTGAATTTGAAAAAAATTCGCATCGGTGGCGTGAATAGGCAGCAATGAGTCGCCATTAGAGGCTCAAAGCCACGTGTTTGGCAGCTTGTGGGACGTCTGTACGACTTTCGGATACAGTCTGCTCAGAAGCGACAAATAGTTATATCTGTAGGGCTTTGGTTTTTCTGACTACGAGGTTAGATATTGCGCAAAGCCTTTATTCTTCTAGGCTGTAGCTCTGCGCCTGATTTACCAGCCAGTCACGAAATGCCTTCAGCGATGCCGATTCGACCTTTCGCTCCGGAATCATCAGGTAATAGGCCTTGATGCTGGAAAGCGCTTGAGAGTTGGCAACCACCAGACGTTTCTCTGTCAGCTCGCGCTGAATCAGAAACGGCGGAATCAGCGCGACGCCCATGTCGTGCATGGCTGCCTGGGCAAGCATGGAGAATAGCTCGTAGCGTGGACCTGTCATGTCGCGAGGGATATTCAATTGCTGCGAGTTGAACCATTGGCGCCAGGCGTAAGGTCGGGTGGTTTGCTGCAGCAGCGGTAGTTCAGCGATGGCTTGCGCTGTCAGATGTTTGCGATTGCCAAGTAGGGTGGGACTGCACACCGGCATCGGATTCTCGCCCATCAATCTGTGGGATTCGGTACCCGACCAGTCGGCGTCGCCGAAGTAAATCGCGGCATCGAATTCGGTGTCGGCAAACAGGAATGGCCGGGTGCGGTTGGTCAGGTTGACGGTCACTTCCGGGTGCTTGAGCTGAAAATCCTTAAGGCGTGGCAGCAGCCATTGCGTGCCGAAGGTCGGGACGACGGCGAGCTCGATAACGTTGGTGCCCTGCTGGCCCATCACGGAAAGGGTGTCGCGCTCCACTGCATCGAGCTGAGTCGCCACCCGACGGCTATATGAAAGACCCGCCTCGGTCAGTTTCACTCCACGCCGCGAGCGTCGGAACAGTTCCACGCTGAGGAAATCTTCCAGGCTGGCGATCTGTCGGCAAATGGCGCCTTGGGTGAGCGACAGTTCTTCAGCAGCACGGGTAAAGCTCTCATGGCGGGCGGCAGCTTCGAAACTGATCAGGGCGGCGGTGCTGGGGATCTTCCTGCGCATGTACGTCAACCTCACTAATGCGTCGCATAAAAGGCTATTCGCGACGGTACGGAGTGAGAAATTAGCACAACAAAATGCGAAATCCTCGTTTGCCCCGACGGCGAACCGCGCCTAGGATCAATGCCACGTTAATTCATCCGATTGCGAGGGCACACTCATGGGCGGTAAAGCTAGCTTCAACTGGATCGATCCCCTACTGCTGGATCAACAGCTCACCGAAGAAGAGCGGATGATCCGCGACACCGCCGCGCAGTTCGCTCAACAGAGTCTCGCCCCGCGTGTGCTCGAAGCTTTCCGTCATGAAAAGACCGACCCGGCAATCTTCCGCGAGATGGGTGAAGTCGGCCTGCTCGGTGCGACCATTCCCGAACAATACGGTGGCAGCGGTCTGAACTATGTCAGCTACGGCCTGATTGCCCGTGAGGTCGAGCGCGTCGACTCCGGCTACCGCTCGATGATGAGCGTGCAATCCTCACTGGTGATGGTGCCGATCAACGAATTCGGTACCGAAGCACAGAAGCAGAAGTACCTGCCGAAACTGGCTTCCGGTGAATGGATCGGTTGCTTCGGTCTGACCGAGCCGAACCACGGTTCCGATCCGGGCGCGATGATCAGCCGGGCGCGCAAGGTCGATGGCGGCTACAGCCTGACCGGCGCGAAGATGTGGATCACCAACAGCCCGATCGCTGACGTATTCGTGGTCTGGGCCAAGGATGATGCCGGCGATATCCGTGGATTCGTTCTGGAGAAAGGCTGGAAAGGTCTGAGCGCTCCGGCGATTCACGGTAAGGTCGGCCTGCGCGCTTCGATCACCGGTGAGATCGTCATGGACAACGTGTTCGTGCCGGAAGAAAACATCTTCCCGGATGTCCGTGGCCTGAAAGGTCCTTTCACCTGCCTTAACTCCGCACGTTACGGCATTTCCTGGGGCGCGCTGGGCGCCGCCGAGTTCTGCTGGCACACCGCGCGTCAATACACTCTGGATCGTCAGCAATTCGGTCGACCGTTGGCCGCGACTCAACTGGTACAGAAGAAACTCGCCGACATGCAGACCGAGATCACTCTGGCGCTGCAAGGTTGCCTGCGCTTGGGCCGGATGAAGGACGAAGGTACCGCCGCCGTTGAAATCACTTCGATCATGAAGCGCAACTCCTGCGGCAAGTCGCTGGATATTGCGCGGATGGCGCGCGACATGCTCGGTGGCAATGGTATCTCCGATGAGTTCGGCGTGGCCCGTCACCTCGTCAACCTGGAAGTGGTGAATACCTATGAAGGTACCCATGACGTTCACGCGCTGATCCTCGGGCGTGCGCAAACCGGTCTGCAGGCGTTCTATTAATAGGAGGGCGGACC
This sequence comes from Pseudomonas sp. LW8, assembly GCF_041956865.1. Taxonomy (NCBI): domain Bacteria; kingdom Pseudomonadati; phylum Pseudomonadota; class Gammaproteobacteria; order Pseudomonadales; family Pseudomonadaceae; genus Pseudomonas; species Pseudomonas sp. LW8. The sequence continues at coordinate 5,901,037 of NZ_CP168138.1, forward strand.
ATGGGCGCGCTGTCGCATCTACGGGTACTGGATTTATCACGAGTGCTGGCCGGGCCTTGGGCCGGACAGATCCTCGCCGACCTGGGCGCCGAGGTGATCAAGGTCGAGCGCCCGGGCAATGGTGATGACACCCGCGCCTGGGGCCCGCCCTTTCTTAAAGACGCTTACGGCGAGAACACATCGGAAGCGGCTTATTACCTCTCGGCAAACCGCAACAAGCAATCGGTGACCATCGACTTCACCCGGCCTGAAGGGCAGAAGCTGGTGCGCGACCTGGCGGCGAAGTCGGACATTCTGATCGAGAATTTCAAGGTGGGCGGTCTGGCGGCCTATGGTCTGGACTATGAGTCGCTAAGGGTTCTCAACCCGAATCTGATCTACTGCTCAATCACCGGCTTCGGCCAGACCGGCCCGTACGCGAAGCGCGCAGGGTATGACTTCATGATCCAGGGGCTTGGCGGCTTGATGAGCCTGACCGGCCGGCCTGACGGAGATGAGGGCGCCGGTCCGGTGAAAGTCGGTGTCGCGCTCACGGATATTCTTACTGGGCTGTATTCAACGGTGGCGATTCTCGCGGCGTTGGCTCATCGCGATCACGACGGTGGCGGCCAGCACATCGATATGGCGTTGCTGGATGTGCAGGTCGCGTGTCTGGCGAACCAGGCGATGAACTACCTGACCACGGGCAATGCGCCAAAGCGTCTGGGAAATGCGCATCCCAACATCGTGCCTTATCAGGACTTTCCTACGGCGGATGGTGACTTCATTCTTACCGTGGGTAATGACGGGCAGTTCCGCAAGTTCGCAGAGGTGGCTGGCCAACCGCAGTGGGCGGATGATCCGCGCTTCGCGACCAACAAGCTGCGGGTAGCGAACCGCGCGGTGCTGATCCCGTTGATCCGCCAAGCTACGGTCTTCAAGACCACGGCCGAGTGGGTTGCTCAGCTGGAGCAGGCGGGTGTGCCTTGTGGGCCGATCAATGATCTGTCGCAGGTGTTTAAAGATCCCCAGGTGAAGGCGCGCGGTCTGGCGATAGAGCTGCCGCATGCATTGGCGGGGATGGTGCCTCAGGTGGCCAGCCCGATTCGATTGTCGGAGACGCCCGTTGAATATCGTCATGCGCCTCCTTTATTAGGTGAGCACACATTAGAGGTTCTGCAGCGGGTGCTGGGTCTGGGGGCAGGCGCGGTGGCTGCGTTGAAGGAGGAAGGCGTCCTTTAAGTCTTCTTCTATATAGAAGAAGCTCTTTTCTCATTTGATTGGATGTTTTTTAACCAATACGCAAGTTATTGAAAGAAAAGCGAAATTAACGGT